>CAVZBG010000001.1:0-484230 GCA_963773345.1 uncultured Alphaproteobacteria bacterium
GCGGCCATAAAAGGGTGGCCGCAACCTTCCTGGAAGCGGACCTTCGCTCGGTGCCGATGTCGAGGACACTCGCCGTGCTGGCTACGCGCGCGTTGCGATCGCTTCGAGGTCCTCGGCTGCAATGCTTGTTGTGCCATTGGCATTTTTGTTGTGACGGACGTAGAGATTCGCCAAATCACGTCGTAGTGCAGCCTGGCCGGCCTCGGAGAGGCCGGCGAAGGCCCTCAGCGTCGGGCCGTAATGAATGCGGTAAAATTCGATCGTGTCCGGCACTGAAAACGGAAATTCCAACGAAGCCAGAATGCGTGTCATCCTAATATCGGCAACACGCGCGCCAAGTCGCTCGCGCACCGCAGTCTCGTCGCCCCAAAGCAGCGGACTTGGCACTCCTGCTTGCGGCGGAACATGTCGGCCGGTGACACTGAACAGCTCGCCGATGAAACCGGCAGGTGTCCAGCTCGCCAGTGCGATCCGCCCCCCCTGCCGGCACACCCGGGTAAGTTCGCCGGCGACGGCCTCGGGCCGGGGCGCGAACATTGTGCCGAACATGCTGAGGACGACGTCGAACGCGCCTTCCTCAAACGGGAGATCTTCCGCATCGCCTTCCTCGAACCGGATGTCGAGCGTCTCGCCGGCCGCGCGTCCGCGCGCATGGTCAAGGAGGTTGGGGGCGATATCGACCCCGGTGACGATTGCACCCGCCTTCGCCGCCGGGATTGCGAGATTGCCGCTGCCGCACGCAACATCCAGCACCTTCATGCCTGGCTTCAGCTGCAAGCGGGCGACAAACTCATTCGCGGCCGGCTCAGTCAGCCGTGCGACCCGCGGATAGTCTCCCGCCATCCATGTCGCCCTGGCGCGTGCTTTGATAGCCTCGAGGTCGTCGATCTGTTGGGCGCTCATGGATCGCTTCCTCCGTCAGTCTCTCCGGTTCGGATCGAACCGGAGTTTGCCGATAAGGTAATGCGGCAGACTTGCCAGCCACGCCTCGCCCGAACAATCCGAGTTGCGCCGCGACTATCCGTTCTGCGCCCATAACCTGGCCGCCGCCCTGATTCCGCCTCGGTCAGATGATCCGGCGGTGCTATGACGCCATCGACGGAGATGCTCACCATGCTTGCACAGCCGTTGCCGCACGACGTGAAGAAGGCGATTGATCTCCTCCGGGGTGATCTCGCACGCCCCTGGAGAATCGGTGATCTGGCACGCCGCTGCGACGTGCCGCGGCGAACGCTGGAGAAGCATTTCCGGCGCTTCGTCGGGTGTGCGCCGCTCGAGTTTCTGCGCGCGGAGCGTCTCGATCAGGCCCGGCGCAAGCTGCTAAAGGCGCCGCCCGGCGCGAGCGTGATGGAAATGGCCGCGGATTGCGGGTTGAACCATTTCGGGCGCTTTGCCGTCCTCTACCGCGACCGCTATGGCGAGAGTCCTTCGGAGACCCTCAGATGGCGGCACGTCACAGCGTCTGTTCGGTCTGCACCGTTCCGCCTGGCGGTATCGTCGGAACGCCCGGCGCTTGCGCTGCTTCCGTTCGATCTGACCGGCCCACTGCCCGGCGGGGTAGAGGACCTATCGGAGGCCATCGGCGACGCATTGCATCGCACCGGGTGGATCAGGCTCGTGCCCGCACCGGCCGGGCGCTACCACCTGCGAGGCAAGGTCACTGACGATGGCACGGGCACGCTGCGGATCAGGCTTATGCTCATCAATCGCACCATCTCCCGATACGTCTGGGCGGATTGCTTCGAGGGCGTGTCCGGCGATCTCTTCGGCCCGCGGGACTGGTTTTCGAACCTCGTGTCGGGTCACTTCGGTCGGTCCTGTGCGACGCTGAAATCGACCGGACAGCCGGCGGGGACAAGCTGCAGCTGACGGCGTGGGAACTTAGCATGCGCGCACTGCCGAAGGTGCTTGCCGCTGACCCCGCGGGCCACGCAACCGCAATCGAATTGCTCAACCGGGCAATCGAGCGCGCGCCTCGCGATCCGGTTCCAATGTCGCTCGCGGCGTGGTGTTATGGGCTGCGCGCCGGTCACCACTTCACCAGTCACCCCGAGCTTGAGCGCGACGCGGCGCTTCAGCTGGCATCGCAGGCGTCGAGGCTTGGCGCCGGCGACCCGCTATCCGACACAATGTTGTCGGCCGCTTACATGCTGGCCCACGATCTCGCCGCCGCTGAGATTCACGCTCGACGCGCACTTGCGATCGACGGCGGGTCGAGCTGGGCGTGGGGCCGGCTCGCCTGGGTTCATTGCTACCGGGGCGAAACGGCCAAGGCTATCGAATGCTGCCGGATCGCGCGGGCGCTCGGGCCGACCGACCCGCTTGGCTTCGTATGGGCGATCGGTATCGCTGCCGCAAATTTCGAGCAAGACCGATATGACGGCGCGGTTCGCTGGTATCGCCGGGCACTCGCCGAACAGCCGAAGGCGACATGGCTCAACAGGTTTCTCGCCCCAGCATCGGTCCTCGGCGGGAACAGAGACGCTGGACGACAAAGTTTGCATGACCTGTCTTGCAGCTTCCCCGGCCTGACGATCTCCGAGGTCATGACCGGGTTGCCGCACACGCCCGGTTTCCTTGACGGAGTTGCGGAGGGACTTGCCGACCTGGGTATGCCGCTCGCTTAACTCAAAAATTTCGTTCCGCTCAGCGAAGGCCGCCATCTCAACAGATTAGCCGGCGCAGATATTCGGTGCGGATGTCCGCTTCCTTAACCTAGATCGCCTATACCGGACAGGCAGCTGTCGGCCAGAACGAGCGGTGAGACGAACGTCCGCATTCTGCCCCGTTGAGCGCGAAGCCGACGGTCGGAAAGCTCCCCAAAGCCGCTGCTCCAAGGTGCCCATCCGCCAGCCAGCCCGGGATGGGCCGGAGCCGTGCGATCCGAGAATCGCCGCTGCAACCGGTCTAAACCTCTGTGCAGAGCTACTATCCGTCATGGTGCCGGGCGCCGGTTTATGCGGCGGCGTGACGCCGGCACCCCGGAGGATTGTGTTTGTCATACTGACTAACCCCGCCTATCTATGCCGCTTCTGTTCATGCTCAGGAGCGACGCATCATGTCTCCCCTCACCACCGCCGCCGCCAGCACCGTCACCGTCGCCCGGCCCGGGCCACCGCCCGATCCCATTCCCCCGCCGCCCGCCAAAAAACCCCGCGGCAACCCCACCCTCCATCTCGCCCACCGCTGCGGCGCCCGCACGCGCGCCGGTTGCCCCTGCCAGGCGCCCGCCATCCGCGGCAAGCTGCGCTGCCGCCTGCACGGCGGCCGCTCCACCGGCCCGCGCACCCCGCAGGGCCGCGAAAACATCCGCAAAGCCCGCACCAAGCACGGCCGCTACAGCGCCAACGAGCGCGCCGAGCGCCGCTACCTCATCACCCTGCTGCGCCGTAACCGGATCAAAGTCGCGGCCAAGCGGTATCTGGACTTCCTGCACCCCGCCTTTGTCGCCCGCCTGTTCGCCGATTATGCGCCCGAGCTGACGGCGCCACCCCACCCCACCGGCGGCATCACCGCCGCCATGGATCGCATGCGTCGTCGCGCGGTCGCCGCCGGCCTCGCTCCCTGGCGGCGGGCGATCGCCGACGCGCGCGAGGCCGCTCGGGCCGCCTGGAAGCAGGCGGCCGCCGCACGCGAAGCCGCACGCGCCGCCGACCCGAATGCTCGTGTCCGTCCGCCCCGCCCCAGGCGGCAGCGCCCCGGCGCGAGCCGCCCGACGCCGCAGGCCGTGCTCGCCGCGCTTCTGGCGGAACTCCAGGCAACAGAGCGCGCGGCCGCGGCGCGCGAGGCCGGCGTGGCAGAACCCTGTGTACCAGATGGCGCCGCTGCGGTACGCGATGCTGGCATGGCAGAACCCTATGTACCAATTCCGTCGGCGGGCCGAGTCGCCCTGGCGCCAATGGCCGTCCCGGACCTGCGCAACAGTGCTGCCGCCGTCCCGGCCCGGTGCGCGCACGAAACCTCGCCGCCAGAACCCTATGTACCAGACCGCGCCTCCGCCGCGCACAACGTTTGCGCGGCAGAACCCTGTGAACCATTTCCGCCTGCCGACGCTGCGGCCCCGGCGACCGCGCCTGCCCGGGCCCCGCGCCTCACCACGCACGCCGGCCTGGCCCGGTGCGTACACGCAAACGCCCAGCCAGAACCCCTTGTACCAGTGGGCGCTCCTGGGCCGCGGCAAACCTCCGCGCCAGAACCCTATGTACCAGTCTCCGCCGCTGGGCCCGTCCTCCCGCCCGACCTGCCCAACCGCGCCGCGCGGCGGCGATGGATGCGCCAGCAGCGACACCGGCAACGGGCCTCGCCCGCCGGCACCCGCCCGTGAGCGTGTGACGGGCCACGACGGTGTCAATCGCAATGTCCCCTGCCGTGGCCCGCCAGGGCCATGTGATGCGCCGTCAGGAGCCGCGGGTGAGGGAGGTGCGCGCGGCACGAACCCGCACCCTCGACGCTGCGCGTCTCGCGTCGGTCCGCTTCGCGGCCCAACCCCGCAAGGGCCGGCGAGGTGTACTGCCAGCGTGCGGTCAGGGTGAAACCGGGCTAGCGCCAGTCCTTGAGGCGCGCGGTTGCCTCGCGCATGTCCGCCTCCGGCCCGCAATAGCTGAAGCGCAGGAACCGCGCGCCGCGCGTGCGGTCGAAGTCCACGCCCGGCGTCGCCGCGACGCCGACCTCGGCCAACATGCGGGCGCAGAAGGCGACGCTGTCGTTCGATCGCTCGGCGATATCGGCGAACAGGTAGAACGCGCCCTCGGCGGGCGACAGCCGGTCGAACCCTGCCTCCGGCAGCGCGCCCAGCAGGTGATCGCGCGAGCGGCGATAGCGCGCGACGTTCGCCCGCAGCTCGTCGTGGCAGTCGAACGCCGCCTCGGCGGCGATCTGCGAAATGTGCGGGGCGCTGATGAAAAAGTTCTGCGCCAGGCACTCGACCGGCCGCACGAGGTCCTCCGGCAGCACCAGCCAGCCAACCCGCCAGCCGGTCATCGAAAAATACTTCGAAAAGCTGTTCACCACCACCGCGTGCGGGCTGAACGCCGCGGCGCTGGCGATCGGGCTGGCGTAGTTCAGCCCGTGATAGATCTCGTCGCTGATCAGCCGCACGCCGGCCGCGTCGCACCAGGCGGCAATCGCGGACAACTCGTCCGGATGCAGCATCGTTCCGGCGGGATTGCACGGGCTGGCGACGATCAGCCCGTCGGGCGGCGGGTCCAGCCGCTCCAGCAGCGCGACGGTGGGCTGGAAGCGGGTGTCCGGCCCGGCCTCGATGATGACCGGCTGGATGCCGAGCGCGGTCAGGATGTTCACATAGGGCGGGTAGAACGGCGCGGTCAGCACGACGCGGTCGCCGGGGTCGAAGGCGGCCAGGAAGGCCAGCGGGAACCCGCCCGACGCCCCCACCGTCACCGCCACGCGCTCGACCGGCACATCCAGGCCGTACCAGTCCCGATAATGCGCCGCGATGCGCACGCGCAGCGAACGGCGGCCGAGCGCCTCGGTGTAGCCCAGCGGCGCGCCCGAGCGCAGCGCGGCCTCGACCGCGGCGACGGCGCCGGCCGGCGCTCCGGTGCCGGGCTGACCGACCTCCATGCGGATCACCCGCGGGGCGCCCGGCGGCAGGGCGGCGGCGCGGGCATTGGCCGCGGCGATGACGTCCATCACCAGGAAGGGCGGCGCGGCGGCGCCCTTGCCGACCTTCAGCGTCATTGGCTGGTGCTGCCGACCGCCAGTCCCGCGCCGCGCGGATCGGTGGCAAAGCGGCAGGTCGCGTCGCCGCCGGGCAGGTACCCGCTGCAGCCGCCGACATTGACCCGGCCCGGATCGGGCACCGGCGCGGCCATCGCCTCCCTGGTGCGCAAGGTGTTGAACAGCGCCATCGCGACCCCGGGCCCGGCCGCGGCCTGGCCGGAGCCGGCGACCGCGGCGCGGAACGCATGGGTCGGCTCGTTCCATGCGATTGCCGCCGCGAGTTCCGGCGGCGGCACGGCCACGGGCGAGGCGGCCAGCAGCAACCCCGTGTCGGGCAGCACGCGCCCGGTGCCGAACAGATTGTCCATCGTCAGCGCGCAGGCGACCGCGTTGCCGGTATGGTCGATCGTGATGAACGAGGTGGAGGCCGGCAGCGGCGGCAGGTTGGCGGCCGGCAGGTCGGCGGCGAGCACCGTCATCGGATCGCCGCCGGCGGCACGCCAGCGCGCGAGCACCGCGTCGGCCCGCGCCTGGGCGGCCGCCACGGCGGTCGGCTCGTGCTCCAGCGCCTGGAACGCCGCGGCCGCGGCCAGGCCGCCATCGGCCGGCGGCGGCAGGAAGGCCAGCTTGTCGTTGCGATAGGGGAGCTCGATCGGCGGCGCCAGGCGCGGCAGCGCGTCGCGCAGCTCGGTGAAGGCCACCGGCCCGCCGGCGGCGACCGAGCCGTCGGCGATGCGGTGCGCCAGCAGCCCCTGGTAGAAATCGCCGACGCCGATGGTGCGCATCTGCGCCAGCGTCGTGGCGAGGGCCGGCTGCACGAGCGACTGCCCCTCGGTCAGCGGCACGCCGTTGCGGCCGAAGATGGTCGCGGCGGCGGGGTCCGCCAGCAGCGGGGCGCCGACCACGGCGAGGTCCCGCGCGAGCGCCTGCGAGACCGGCGTGCCGAAGCGCGCCAACTGCTCGGCCGGCGCGGTCAGCATCTCGAACGGCAAGTGTCCGTAGCGTGCATGCAGCAGGTAGAGGCCGCGGGCCAGCAGCGGGACCGCGGCGGGCCGGTCGGCATTCGCGCCGCCGGACGCCGCTTGCGGGGTAAACATCACGGCCTCGGGGACGCCGCCGTTCACCGATTTGGCGCCCGGGGCGAAGGCCACGCACGCGCCGCCGCCGCCCAGCCCGGCGCGCGAGGGCAGCGTGACGGACAGCGCGAAGCCGAGCGCCACCGCGGCGTCGGCCGCGTTGCCGCCCTGCGACAGCACGTCGCGGGCGATCAGCGCGGCGCGCGGCTCGTCCGCCGCCACGCCGCCGAGGAAGCCCTTCACGTAGCCGAGCTGGCCCTCGGTGGGGCCGGACGGCCCGAACACCTTGTTCTTGACGTTGGATATGGTGCTGCAGCCGGACAGCAGCAGCGACGCGGCGAGCAGGGTCCGAGACAGCAGACGGGGGCGCAGCAGGGGGGTGGATAGCAGACAGGCAGGTAGCAGACGGGCAGGTAGCAGACGGGCAGGCAGCAGACGGGCAGGCAGCAGACGGGCAGGCAGCAGACGGGCAGGCAGCAGACGGGCAGGCAGCAGACGGGGAGGCGCAAGACGCGCTAGATTGCCGCGCATGCCGATATGCGCCTCCGCCGACCGCCGCCTCCGCACCTTCGCCGATCCCCCGTCCTGGGCGGTCAGCCTGGTTCTCAGGCCGGTCCGCAGCATTCCTGCACCGGCGCGTGCCATAGACGCCTTCGCCGACACCGGCAACAGCAGCAACGCGTCGCAACCGAAAGAGCCGTCATGCGAAATCCTCCCGACATTGATGCACCGCGCCGGTGCCCTCGCGCTGGCGGCGTTGGCCGTGTGTTCGCTGCTGGCGCCCCCGGCGCACGCCGAGGAGTTCTCCCCCGCCCAGCGCGCGGAGATCGTCCGCATCATGCGCGACGCGCTGATGCGGGACCCGTCGATCCTGCACGACGCGTTCCAGGCCATGAAGGACGCCGACATGCGCAACTTGATCGAGGCGCACCGCGCCGCGCTGGTCACGCCGGCGGACCCGGTGACCGGCAACGTCAACGGCACGGTCACCGTGATCGAGTTCTACGACACGCGCTGTCCGTATTGCCGCCAGATCGAACCGACTATGGCGCAACTGCTGGCGCAGGACCACTCGGTGCGGCTGGTCTACAAGGACCTGCCGGTGCTCGGCCCGGCGAGCGTGCTGGCGGCGCACGCGCTGCTCGCCGCGCAGCTTCAGCACGGCTACGAGAAGCTGCGCACCGCGCTGATGCAGGCGCCGCCCGACTACACGAAGGAGCAGATCATGGCGGCCGCCCGCAGGGTCGGCCTCGACACCGACCGGCTGGCGCACGACATGGACGACAAGGCGATCTCCACGCGGCTCGACGCCAATCTGGCGCTGGCCACGGCGCTGGGCATCGACGGCACGCCGGCGCTGGTGGTCGGCGACGTGCTGGTGCCCGGCGCGATCGAACTTTCCGAGCTGGAGAAGGATGTCGCCACGGCGCGCGCGGCGCAGTAGGGCCCGGCCCGCGTACCGGCGGTTGCCGTCACCGGCACCATCCGGGAACCGCCGCCGGAGGCCGACGGCACGCCTCGGCAACCCGGCAAAATACGCAGCCGCAAGCAGCCACAACACCCACACCATGGAGCAGGGGATGATCGATCATAGCCCGAACGGCACCAACGGAACGCCCGACGCAGCGCCACGCCGAGGCCTGTTTGTCCGCCTTGCCGGCGCGGCGGCCCTCGGGTTGGCGGGGCTGGTGCCCGCGCTGTCGGGCACGCCGGCGGAAGCGGCAAACAGCGACGGCCCGGACTGGCCGGGAAAGTTGCCGGGCCGGCACCGCCAGGTGTTCGACGGCTATGAGGTCAACGCCGGATGGCCGCTGGTATTCACCAACACGTTCCTGCTCACCAACGCGCCGGGCACAGCGACGGCAGTCGTCGTGCTGCGCGCCGGGGCGATGCCGGTCGCTCTTGGCAGCGCGATGTGGGAAAAATACCGGATCGGCGAGTCGCTCGGGATCATCGATCCCGAAACCAAGGCGCCAGCCGCGAAAAATCCGTTCCTGCACCCCAAGCCCGGCGTCTTGCGCGCCGACGCCGCGGCGGTCGATCGCCTGCTCGCCGCCGGCGCGGTCTTCGGCGTGTGCAACCAGGCGCTGCACGGGATAAGCAAAATGCTTGCCCACAACGCCGGCGTGAGCGCGGAGGACGCGGCCAAGGAATGGGCCGCGAACGTGATACCGGGAATCACGATCATTCCGTCGGGCACATGGGGCCTGAATCGCGCACAGGAAGGCGGCTGCACGTACTGCACGGGCGGCGGGTAGCAGGCGGCGCCGCGCGATCGGGTTTTCTAATTCGGAGAAGGATGCCGCAACGGCGCTCGCGTGGGGTAGTGGGGAATCGCGCGGGCGCCCAATCGGGCCATTCTTTCGTGCGTGCGCGGCATTGCCACAAGAGAGTCCTTCCGTGCCAAGCTGGTCGCACGGTGCTGCCCGGGACGGCGAGGCCGAGCGATCGGCCGGTCTTGACCTTAGAGCAAGTGACGTCTGGCCGTTGCCGCCTCCCGTGATAAGATGACGGACATGGAGCGCAGCGTCGCCATAGCCAGGCTCAGGGAGCACGAAGCCGAGTTGAAGCACCTTGGCGTCGAGCACCTTTATCTGTTCGGCTCGACCGCGCGCGGCGATGCGCGCCCGGATTCCGATGTTGATCTGTTCTTCGACCACCCCATAGGCTCCCTCGGGCTTTACGAGCTGATGGATCTGAAGGACGCGGCTTCCCGCATCCTTGGATGCAAGGCCGACATCATGACGCGGCGCAGCCTCCATCGCGTTTTGCGGGAGCGCATCGAGTCATCAGCTCTGCAAGTCTTCTGAATGGCGGAATCCTCATCGGTCGCCCGCCTTACCGACATCATCGAAGCTGCGGAGCTTATCCGACGCGAGATGGCGGGGGTGACGATTGATGCTTTCGAAACTGACCGGCGCAAGCGCTGGCTGGTGGAGCGCGGTATTGAAATCATCTCGGAGGCCAGCCGCCACCTGCCCGATGGGATGAAAGCCAGGCACATTGAAATCATCTCGGAGGCCAGCCGCCACCTGCCCGATGGGATGAAAGCCAGGCACTCGGAAATTCCGTGGCCGAAGGTGGCAGGCATCGGCAACGTGCTGCGGCACGATTATCAGGATGTGGCGCACGACGTGCTGTGGCACGTGGTGCGCGACAACCTGCCGCCGCTGGAGAAGGTCTGCCGCGAAGAACTGGCGGCGGAAATCGCCCGCAAAAAGGCTGTGAGGTGATGGCCGTCCTTTTGTCCGGCACGCCTGGACGACACATTGCCGGCGTATCAGAAGGTCTCCGGCCATTCGCGGGCGTGGTGCAGGACGGCCAGAATAACCACCTGCCGGTCGATTACGGTGTAGGCGACGAGGTACGGCGTCCGTGGCACCACCATCTCGCGAGTACCTTCCACCCTGCCGGGGCGGCCGCGCTGTGGCAGACGCGCCAGGGTCCGAACGGATGTGCGGATAGCCGCAAAAACCCGAGAACCGCTTTCGGGTTGAACTGCGCGATGTAGTGGCGGGCGTGCTCAATATCTTCGACGGCTGACGGGCGCCAGATGATCTTCTTACAGTGCTAGCGTTTGGCCTTTGGCCGCGGCAACTCATTATCGGTGTCCCAGGAGGCCATCCACGCCTCCACCTGCTCGTGTGGAATGGCGGGGCGAGCAGACCGCGCATCTTCCAGCGCCGCCGTGATCCTGGCGACCTGCCACGCGTTGCGCTCCACGCAGTCAGCGATCGCCGCGCCGGCAGGGTATGCCTTGCTGCGGTTGGTATCGCGGGCCAAGGCGGCAAGCTTCTCGCTGACTTGCGGCGATACCCGGACCGTCATGGTCGCTGTCTTGGGCATGTTAACATCTTGATTTCCCGCATAAACACACCCTCGCACAAAAGCGCACACTTGCAACCCCGCTGGGCCGGCCCCTCGCGCTCGCTGGGAAATTTCCACGCCGAAGTTTCAATGTGCTATGGTCATTGGGCGGTGCGGTCGGACACGGCGCGGACCGTCAGGGAAATGCCCGGCAAGGCGGCGGCCGAACCGGCTTGCAGCGAGGATGGATTGCAGTGGCGGCAGCACCCAACGTGATCGAGGTCACAGCCGGAGAAGTCGCGGAGGAGTTGAAGCGCCGGGGCATCGGCTCCGACGAACGCGTGATCCTGACGATCGAGCCGGAGCGGGAAGTGATCCCCGGGCGGCGGGAATCGCGCATGCGGGTCGTCGCCGCCGGTCTGACGGATGATGATATCGACAGACTGATCAAACAAGCCCAACGCGAAGTTGAGCCGCACATTGGATGACGGTTGTCGTTGAAGGATGAGGGTTGTCGTTGACACCAACGTCTTTGTGAGTGCGGCGCTAAAGGACAAGTCGTTTCCGGCACTCGCGGTGCATCTCGTCGCACAACACTATATCTTGCTCAAATCCGTCGCGACGCAGCAGCAGCTCTTCGACGTGCTGGCGCGTCCGTACTTTGCACAACTGATCGCACCGGCGACACGCGACTGGATGAAGATTTTTCTGGCGGCGGCGGAACTGGTGACAATCACCGAGCGTGTCGTCGCGTGCCGCGACCCGACCGACGACAAGTTTCTGGAACTCGCCATCAATGGTCACGCCGATTGCATCGTGACCGGCGACCGGGATTTGCTTGTGCTCAATCCTTTTCGAGGAATCCCGATTGTCTCGCCGGCTACATTCGTGAAGGGCGCGGTGCACTGATCGTCAAGGAGATGGGGAGCCGATGCGGGCAGCTTCATCCGCTTCTTTCATTTATCGCAGAACGGGGTTCCCACTCAACCCACAGCTTCAACTCGTCACCAGAGGGAATCTCGTGACCTCGTGTGATTGTGATCCAATGATATTCGTCGAGCAGTTGTGCCAGCGTGTGCTCTGGCCTCCCGATTTCGCGCGGGATGTTTCGTGGGTCGGCCACGCCGCAGCGAGCCGCGGCAGACATTAGCCCTTTAGCCTCATCTTTCGAAATCATGAGCATCGCCCGGTAATCTTCAGGAGCGCGACCGTGAAGTTTCAATTTGCGTTTGAATTGGTCTTGGATGGCTGCGTCCCACGGTATCGCTGCACGCGGGCATACCGCAAATAGGGCTTTGGAAGCAGAAGTCGGCCCGAAGTCATCAACCTCAAGCAACGCATGGTAGGCGTCGGCAAAGACATCCAAATGCGCGTCTTGCAAACTGACCAGCTCCAAGCCGGTGCAGGGTAGTCGCCGTTGCCGTTCTCGAAACCAATCGGCCAACTGCTGGGATATTTTCGGAAACGAATTCTCCGTGATCCTGCAGCCCCATTTATTTAGCCATTTCAGAAGGATTTTAGCATGGTCGCGATTTTGTAGGTCCAGGTCCAAGGCAGGCGATATCTTCCGGCGAACCTGCTCGTTGAAACCCGAAGACTTGTCGATCTGTCGGTGCAGCCGCGAAGCATATGCCACACCAAATAGGGTAGGCGCTTGATAGGGTGTCGCTGCCATGGATCCGTTGGTGGCCATGTTGCATCCTCTATCAGAAGGAAGCGGGAACCTACATCTGATGCCGCCGCTGAGTTCCGCGAACGCCACAAAGTGGCAGAAGGCGCGTTACGTCAAGCCGAACAGGGTAATCGCAAATCCCTCCCCAGCCCCTCACACAACCTGCAGCAACTGCGCCTTCAAATACGCACTCTCCGGCAGGTGCGGGTGCACCGGATGATCCGGCCCGGCCCCGGTCGTTGCCAATATGCGCGCCGCCCGCCGCGCCCGGTGCAGCCCCCAGGCGATCTGCCCGGCCCACGCCTCCAGCGGCGCGTGGTGGCTGCACGACGCAACGAACAGGAACCCGCCCGGCGCCACCAGCGGCGCCGCCAGCCGCGCCATGCGGCCATACGCGCGCAGCCCGGCCTCGGCGTCCTTGCGGGAGCGGGCGAAGGCGGGCGGATCGCACACCACGATGTCGAACTGCTCACCTGCCCTGCCCAGCGCCTCCATCGTTTCGAACGCATCGCCGCGCGTGGCCACGACGCGCTCGCTCAACCCGTTGTGCGCCGCCGCCGCCAAGGCGTGTTCCAGCGCCGGGGCCGAGGAATCGACCAGCGTCACCGCGCTGGCACCGGCGGCGGCGCAGCGCAGGCCGAACGCGCCGAGGTGGCAGAACACGTCCAGCACCCGCGCGCCGGCGGCCAGCGCGGCCACGCGGTCGCGGTTGCCGCGCTGGTCGAAGAACCAGCCGGTCTTCTGCCCCGACAGCGGATCGATCGGAAAGCGCACGCCGCCCTCGCGCACCTCGGCGGTCGGGTCGGTGCCGTGCAGCAGCGAAATCTTCTCCGCCAGCCCCTCCTGGCGGCGCGCCGCGGAATCGTTGCGGGCGACGATGGCGCGGGGGTTCAGCAACGCAACCAGTGCCGCAACGATGTCAGGTGTCAGCCGGTCCATCCCCGCCGAATTCGCCTGCAACACCAAAACGTCATCGTAGCGGTCGATGATCAGCCCGGGCAGAAAATCCGCCTCGGCGTGCACCAGGCGATGGTACGGCGTGTCGCAGATCCGCTCCCGCAGCGTGATCGCCGCCGCCAGCCGCGCCTGCACCCAGGCGTCGTCGATCGCCGCGTCCGGATCGCGGTCGAGCAGCCGTGCGGCGATCAGGCTGTGCGGGTTGAACATGAAGCAGCCGAGGCGCGCGCCGTCGTCGCCTTCCAGCCGCACCAGCCCGCCCAGCGGCAGCGACCGGTACTCCGGCCGCATCGCGATCTCGTTGCTGAACACCCACGGCGCGCCGGCGCGCAGCCGTTGCCCCGCCCTGGGGTTCAGGCGGATCAGCGGACGTGCCTCGGTCACGGCCAACGGACCTCGGGGGGCAGGCTCATCAGGATCGCCTCGACGTTGCCGCCGGTCTTCAGCCCGAACAGCGTGCCGCGGTCGTGGATCAGGTTGAACTCCACGTAGCGGCCGCGGCGGACAAGCTGGTGCGCGCGCTCCTCCGGCGTCCAGGGTTCGGCCATGCGGCGGCGCACGATGCGGGGGAACACCTCCAGGAACGCCACCCCGACATCGCGGGTGAAAGCGAAATCCGCGTCGGCGTCGCCGGAGAAATGGTGGTCGAAGAAGATGCCGCCGGCGCCGCGCGGTTCGTTGCGGTGCGGCAGGAAGAAGTAGCGGTCGCACCACGCCTTGAACGTGGGGTAGTAGCCCGGATCGTGCCGGTCGCAGGCGGCTTTGAACGCGGCATGAAAATCCGCCGCGTCCGCGATCGCCTCGGGCGCGTCCAGCCGCATCGGCGTCAGGTCGCCACCGCCGCCGAACCAGCCCTTCGTCGTCACCAGCATCCGCGTGTTGAAATGCGCCGCCGGCACGCGCGGGCTGCGCATGTGCGCCACCAGGCTGATGCCACTGGCCCAGAAGCGCGGATCCTTTTCCGCGCCGGGAATCTGGCCACGGAACTCGGGGGAAAACTCGCCCCAGACGGTGGAGACGTTCACGCCCACCTTCTCGAACACCGCTCCGCGCAGCACGCTCATCACCCCGCCGCCGCCGTCTGAGCCATCCAAAGTCGGGCGCGACCAAGCGGTGCGGGCGAAACGGCCCGGCTGCCTGCCGCCGCCAACCTCCTCTCCGGACACGGCAGCACCAGCCGCGTCCTCGATCGCCTCGAAGGCGGCGCACAGCCGGTCACGCAGATCCTCGAACCAGGCGCGGGCGGCGTCCTGCAGCCTGGCGTGCGGCGGGGGCGAGGGTTCTGTCATCCGGCGCTGCTTTATCCCCTCTCGGGGGCTTGTTCCATGGCGTCGGACGGGGTAGCCCGTTCAGGCGGCGTGTTGCCGGAGCGAAGGGGCGCCTCTAGTATCCGCCGCGCCAAGGACTGATCGGTACGGATCGCGGGGTCCGCGCCGCGATTGGGCGCGTCCGGCGCCCGGATGTTTCAGGTTCGCACGGCTCGCCGCCGCGGTTTTCTGCCGCGGCGCGGGCCGGACAGGGGACTCGAGGGAAGAAGATGGCTGATCCGTCCGTCGCCACCGCCGGCCACCACGCGCCGGCCGAGGGCGTCACCAAGCGCGACTTCCTGCAACTGATCGCCGGCGCGGGGGCCGCGATCGGCGCCGTCGCGATCGGCTGGGCGCTCGTCGACAGCATGAACCCGTCGCGGGACGTGCTGGCGGTGTCCGCCGTCGAGGTCGACCTGACCCCGATCACCGAGGGCATGGGCATCACCGTGATGTGGCAGGGCAAGCCGATCTTCGTCCGCCACCGCACGGCCGCCGAGATCAAGTCGGCCGAGGACGTCAAGCTGTCCGAGCTGATCGATCCGGCCACCGACGACTCGCGCGCATCAAGCCGGGCCACACGCAGTGGATCGTGCTGATCGGCATCTGCACGCATCTGGGCTGCATCCCGCTGGGCAACAAGCCGACCGATCCGCGCGGCGACTGGGGCGGCTGGTTCTGCCCCTGCCACGGCAGCCAGTACGACACCTCGGGCCGGGTGCGGCACGGGCCGGCGCCGCTCAACCTGTTCCTGCCGCCCTACGCGTTCGAGATCCGACACCAAGATCAAGATCGGCTGAGGAGGACGCGCACCGATGGCCGGCCTGAACAAGAGCGACTTCAAGAATCCGGTGATCAACTGGATCGACACCCGCCTGCCCATCTTCACGATGATGCAGAAGGAATACGGGACGTTCCCGACGCCGAAGAACTTCAACTACTTGTGGAACTTCGGCGCGCTCGGCGATGGTCAACCTGATGATCATGATCATCACCGGCATCTTCCTGGCGATGAACTACCAGCCGAACACCGGCGCTGGCGTTCGACAGCGTGCAGCGCATCATGCGCGACGTGAACTACGGCTGGCTGATCCGCTACGTGCACCAGAACGGCGCGTCGATGTTCTTCATCGTCACCTACATCCACATCTTCCGCGGCATCTACTACGGCTCCTACAAGTAGCCGCGCGAGCTGCTGTGGATGATCGGCGTGGTGATCCTGCTGCTGATGATGGCCACCGCCTTCATGGGCTACGTGCTGCCCTGGGGGCAGATGTCGTACTGGGGCGCCACCGTCATCACCAACCTGTTCTCCGCCTTCCCGATCGTCGGCCATCCGATCGTCACCTGGCTGTGGGGCGGGTTCAGCGTCGACAACCCGACGCTCAACCGGTTCTTCTCGCTGCACTACCTGCTGCCGTTCGTGCTGGTCGGCGTGGTGTTCCTGCACGTCGCGGCGCTGCACATCACCGGGTCGAACAACCCGCTGGGCATCGACGTGAAGGGGCCGCAGGACACGGTGCCGTTCCACCCGTACTACACGACGAAGGACAGCGTCGGCCTGTGCGTCTACCTGCTGATCTTCGCGCTGCTGGTGTTCTTCTCGCCGAACCTGCTGGGCGATCCGAACAACTTCATCCCGGCCAATCCGCTGCAGACGCCGTCCGACATCGTGCCGGAATGGTACTTCCTGCCGTACTACGCCATCCTGCGCTCGGTGCCGAACAAGCTGGGCGGCGTGTGCATGATGTTCGGCTCGCTCCTGGTGCTGTTCGTGCTGCCCTGGCTGGACACCTCGCCGGTGCGCAGCGCGCGCTTCCGGCCGATCTATCGGCAGCTGATCTGGCTGTGGGTGCGTCGGCGGTGATCCTCCTCGGCATCTGCGGCGCGCACAAGCCCGAGGGGATCTGGGTGATCCTGAGCCGGGTCGGCACGCTGTACTACTTCTTCCACTTCCTGGTGCTGCTGCCGATCCTCGGCAAGCTGGAGCGGCCGCTGCCGCTGCCGGACGAGCATCAGCCGCCCGGTGCTGGGTGGCGGGGGCGGTCCGCTGCCCTCGGGCGCCGCGGCCAAGCCGATGGAGAAGGCGTGATGCGCGCGTTCCGCAGTCTGGCCGCAGCGGCGCTGCTGCGCGTCGCTGGCCCGCGCGCCTGGGCATCATCGCCGTTTCCGCCGGGCCGGGCGTTGTCGCGGTTCCCGCGCTGGCGCAGGAGGAGGCGCCGACACCGCCGCCGCAGAACTGGAGCTTCAACGGCATCTTCGGCGGCCTCGACCTTGCCGCCGTGCAGCGCGGCTTCCAGGTCTATTCCGAGGTCTGCTCCACCTGCCATTCGATGAACCTGCTGCACTATCGCGACCTTGCCGGCATCGGCCTGACCGACGAGCAGATCACGGCGGTCGCGGCGGCGGTGACGGTGCCGCAAGGCGTGGATGACCAGGGCAACCCGAAGACCGGCCCGGGCACGCCGGCCAGCCAGTTCCGCGCCCCCTTCGCCAACGAGCAGGCCGCGCGCGCCGCGATGAACGGCGCGCTGCCGCCCGACCTGTCGCTGATCGTCAACGCCCGCGAGGGCCATGCCGACTACGTCTATGCGCATGCTGACCGGCTACGCCGACGCGCCGGCCGGCTTCAAGATGATGGGCGGGATGAACTACAACAACTACTTCCCCGGCCATCAGATCGCCATGCCGCAGCCGCTGCATGACGGGCAGGTGACGTTCGCCGACGGCTCGCCGAACCGGATCGAGTCCGAAGCGCACGACGTGGTGACCTTCCTGTACTGGGCCGCCAACCCGGAGGTGGTCCAGCGCAAGCAGATCGGCGTGCGCGTCGTGCTGTTCCTGATCTTCATGACCGGCATGACCTATGCGGTGAAGCGCAAGGTCTGGGCCGACGTGCACTAAGAAGGTAGGGCGGAAAAGCGCAGCGCATTCCGCCACCTTAGGTGAGGCGGAACGCAATACACCGTTCCGCCACACGAGGGCCGTGCAATGACGCGAACACCGGTCATCGGCATCATCGGCGGCTCCGGCCTCTACGACATCGAGGGGCTGGAGGACAAGACCTGGCGGCAGGTCGCAACCCCCTGGGGCATGCCCTCCGACGCGCTGCTGTTCGGCCGGCTGGGTGAGCGTGCGCTGCGTGTTCCTGCCGCGCCACGGCCGCGGCCACCCGATCTCGCCCACCCACCTGAACTACCGCGCCAATATCGACGCGCTGAAGCGCTCGGGCGTGACCGACGTGATCTCGCTGTCCGCGGTCGGCAGCCTGAAGCCCGAGCTGCCGCCCGGGCATTTCGTCATCGTCGACCAGTTCATCGACCGCAGCTTCGCGCGCGAGAAAAGCTTCTTCGGCGAGGGCGTGGTGGCGCACGTGTCGATGGCGCATCCGGTGTGCGCGCGGCTGGGCGACGCGCTGGAGGCGGGCGCGCGGCGGCTCGGCCTGCCGGTGACGCGCGGCGGCACCTACCTGGTGATGGAAGGCCCGCAATTCTCCACCAAGGCCGAGAGCGAGCTGTACCGAAGCTGGGGTTGTTCCGTCATCGGCATGACCAACATGCCGGAGGCAAAACTCGCCCGCGAGGCGGAGCTTTGCTACGCGACCGTGGCGATGGTGACCGACTTCGACTGCTGGCATCCCGACCACGACCACGTGACGGTCGAGATCGTGGTGCGCGTGCTGCTGAGCAACGCCGACCACGCGCGGGGGCTGGTGAAGGCGGTGGTGCCGGGGCTCGGCGCGCGCGCGCGGGGCCTGCCCGTCGGGCTGCGATCACGCGCTGGACAACGCGATCATCACCGCCGAGCACATGCGCGACCCGGCGCTGGTGGCGAAGCTCGACGCGGTGGCCGGACGGGTGCTGCACGCGGCGCGGTGATCCCGCGAGAAAGTTGCGCAGCTTGTTGTTGAAGTGGGATACGATGCGCCTCCAGTCTGACTGGTAACCATTCAGGAGGTCGCGATGCATGCAGAGGACGAGGAATTGATCGAACGCGCGGTCATCCGCATGACTCCCGACGCGTTCGAAGCGTTCGCGCTGCCGTCTCGGGACGTGGCACGCCGGTGCCGCAGATGGTGGACCTGTTCAAGCGCAAGGCGCCCTGGGAAGTCACCGTCGCACTAAGCCTGACGCCTGGACGCGGACCGCCAGGATCATTGCGTGTGGTTTGGGACAGGTCTGGTCTGCCGGTCGTCCCAGCGTGGTGCCATCAAACCGATCGAGCTATTCGCTTGGGCCGTCGTCGTCGTGCTTCGGATTGACCCTTTCGGACCTCAAATACTCAACCACGCATGACCGGTCGACGTGCAAGAAAGCAGGAAACCAAGGTTTTACGCAGATTTTCAGTAGATGCACGCTGATGCACGCAGACCGCGATAGGAAGCTCAGGAAAGGGGAAGTCGATGTAGCAAGACGGAAACCTTTGGCAGCGATCCAGAGGGTTGAACTCCATCCCGGCAACGGCGAGCCAGCCAGCCGGAAGCGAGCCTTGCATGGGTTAGACAACGACACTCGTGAAGCGTAGGCAGCGGGTACTGGAGCCGCGGTAAGTTGGCCACGATATCATCAAACGCTGGAGCCTTCGTCGCTCTGTGAGCGGGGGCAGCACCGGGGCGACCGCCATGGCGAGGTCGCACTGGTCCGGCCGGGGTTAGGAGCCGTGGCAAGGGTACGGAACGGATCGCCTGGGAACCTATGAGATCCCGTATTCGCCCATGCTGGCGAAGGCACCGGAGATCGGGAGGCCGGTTGAACAATCTCCCCGGCCTGGCGGACGCCCTCGGGTCCGTCAGGAGCGCTGCGGCGGGACACGAAGCGACGAGGGGCGGCATGGAGCCTGGAAGCGAACAACATAAGCGACCGGGAATGCGGCTGCGGGAAGTCGTAGCGCCCTCATAGTACCGCGGAAGTCGGGGAACCGGGCTCGCCGGGACCCGGTGGAGGGAAGGGGGACGCCGCGTTGAGAGAACCATTGGCGGGAAACGGGAGGGGACTTTGTACCCCGGAAGCCTTGGAACGAAACGGCAGTGGATAGCCGAACTGGCCGGACCGACATCTCCCGACCAGTGGGTCATGGTTGGCGTGGTACGCCACCATGAGCGAACCTCTCGCGTGAGGAACCGGATGCTGGAAATCGGCAGGTCCGGGTCTGTGGGGGGCGAGGGTGGCAACATCCTCGCCTACCCGGCTAAAGCGGAGCGGGTCACGGGCGGTTGGCCACGCGCTTGATCTCCAGGCGCGGCTTGCCGAAGTTGAGCAGCAGGCACAGATGTAGGCCGGACGTCTTGAGATAATTGACACATTGGGCTCGGTGCGCGTCATCCAATGCCTTGACGGTCTTCAACTCGACCAGAAGCGCGTCCTCGATTATCAGGTCCACGAAGTACTCGCCGACAACCGTGCCGTCATAGATGACCGTGACACCGCGCTGCTGCGCGACGGCGAGTCCGGTCTTGCGCAACTCGTGCGCCAACGCATTCTCATAGACCTTCTCCAGAAATCCGGGGCCGAGCGTATTGAGCGTAACCGTCCGGTCAGCCCCGCCTACCGCGGCGGGCTAACGGGTTGCTATGGTTCTGCTCAGGCAGCGTCGCGCTGATCCAGCCTCACGCGGACGCCGGTGAGGTTCCACGGCAGCAATTCATGGACCCGCTTGACCGGATGTTCGGCGATACGCTCCAGGACCTGGCGCAGATAATCCTCGGGATCGAGGCCGTTCAGCTTCGCCGTCTCGGTGAGCGAGTAGATCGCCGCGGCGCGTTCGCCACCAGCATCGGCGCCAGCGAACAGCCAGTTCTTGCGCCCCAACGTCATCGGCCGCATTGCGCGTTCGGCGGCGTTGTTGTCGAGGCAGGCGTGGCCGTCGCGCAACACCAGCGTCAGTGCCTGCCAGCGCGTCAGCGTGTAGCGGATCGCTCCGGCAAGTTCGCTCTTGCCCGGAATGCGCGCCTGGGTCTTCTCCAGCCAGATCCGCAGCTCGGCGAACAACGGAGCGCTTTGCCCCTGTCGGACGGCCAGGCGGGCATCGGGCGACTGGCCGCGGATCGTCGCCTCGATCGCATACAGCGCGGCGATGCGTTGCAGGGCTTCGAGCGCCAACGGCGACTTGGTGGCCGCGTGCACGTCGAAGAACTTGCGTCGCGCATGTGCCCAGCAGGCGGCCTCGGTCACGCCGCGGTCATAGAGGCCGGCATAGCCGGCATAACCGTCCGCCTGCAGGATGCCGCGGAACGGCGCGAGGTGGGTCCGCGGGTGTTCGCCCTTGCGATCGGAGCTGTAACAATACAGTACCGCCGGTGCCGCCTCGCCGGCGAACGGGCGGTCGTCGCGCACGTAGCACCACAGCCGCCCGGTTTTGGTCTTGCCGCGACCGGGGTCGAGCACCGGCACCGTGGTGTCGTCCGCATGTACCCGCTCTGCTGCCATCACGTGCGTACCAACCGCCTCGACCAGCGGACGCACCAGCCGCGCCGTCTGGCCGACCCAATCGGCGAGTGTGGAACGATCCAGCTCGACCCCGGCGCGGGCATAGATTTCCGCCTGGCGATACAGCGGCAGATGGTCGCAGTACTTCGCCACCAGCACATGCGACAGCAGACTGGGCGCGGCCAGGCCGCGCTCGATGGGCAGGCTGGGCACCGGTGCCTGGGCGATGCTCTCGCAGCTCCGGCACGACAGCTTCGGCCGCACATGCCTGATGACGCGGAATGACCCCGGCACATAGTCCAGTACTTCGGTCATATCCTCGCCGAGGGCGCGCAGGGCTCCACCACACTTCGGGCAGGCACATGGTGCTGCGTGCTCCACCACCTCGCGCGGCAGGCTCTGCGGCAATGGCCGGCGCGCCGGCTTGCGCCGTGTCGTCTCGGCCGATGCTGCCGCCGCTGGTGGCTCCGGCTCGGCCGGTTGCGTCTCGGCGATCTGCTCTTCGAGGTCGCCGAGCAGCAACTCCAGTTGCTCCATCGCGCTGCGCAGCTTCTCCGATGAGGCGCCGAACCGCTCGCGCAACAGCCTCGCCAGGCGCAGCTTCAGCTGCTCGTGGCGCAGCGTCAGATCTTGCACGCCGTTGCGCGCCGCTTGCAGTTCGCCAGCCTGCCGCTCCAATTCGGCTGCCTGCTGTTCCAGCACGGCCGCATGCTCGGCCTCGCGTTGCAACAGCAGACCCCGCAACGCGGTCACGTTGCGCGGCAGTGTTGCAGGGTCGAGCGGCATCAGCATGCGCGAATCGTCCAACACCGGTCCGCGTCGCTGCAAGTAATTTCCCGCTGCCAGCACAATTTTTCAGCCGACCATCTGCGGACGCCAACTGCGCGCAGGCATGCGCCAGTCAATCCCTTCCAGCAACATCGACAGTTGTGCCGAGGTCAGCGACACAGCGCCATCCCTCGCCTGTGGCCACACGAAGCGGCCCTTCTCAAGACGCTTGGCAAACAGGCACAAACCTTGCCCGTCCCAGCACAGCACCTTGATCAAATCGCCGCGCTTGCCGCGGAACACGAACAACTGTCCGTTGAACGGGTCCTGGCCGAGCCGCTGCTGGGTCAGCGAGGCCAGGCCGTCAAAGCCCTTGCGCATATCGGTGTGACCGCACGCCAGCCAGACACGCACGTTGGGCGGCGGGGCGAGCGCGCTGACCGCTTGTTGCAGCATCGGTCCGCTTTGCGGCCCGATCATCCGCGCAACGCCGCAATGACCGGGCGCAACAGCGGCACTTGCGCTGTGTGTCTTATGTAAAGGCGCGTGCCATCCGCCAGGATGATTTCAATGCCGGGTGCGCCGCTTGCGCCCGATGCCGTGTCGCAACCTGGCGAGGCCGTCGCCTGTTGTGATGCCGCCACCAGCCGGACCGGCATAAAACCGCCCGGACGGTCCGTGCCGAGCCGGCCCTCGCGAACCTGGCGGCGCCACGTGGACAGCAGACTCGGATAGACGTCATGCCGGACTGCGACTTCGCCAATGCGAACGCCGCCTGCCTCCGTCTCAGCGACAATCCGTAGCTTCTCCTCGGTGGACCAGCGGCGACGCCGCTCCCTGCCCATGATGATCTCTATCGCGCCGGATGACATCGAACGTAGCCTCGACCTTAAGCATCGCCTTAAGGTCACAACGCAGCTTACGTCAGCAAGGTGGACTCACCGGACGCTTGCGAAATCCGGGGCCGAGCGTATTGAGCACGGTAAACGCGCAGCCAATGACGCGCCCCGACAGGTCATTCAGCTTATTATCATCTGCGTCCATCTGCGTGCATCTGCCTATATCTGCGTAAAACCTTTCTTTCTTTTCCAATGGTCACCACAAATGATTGCCAAACCGTTGACGCACCGCCTCTGATCCAGGCCGGCGGGCGAGCCGCGAACGCCCAGCACCCATGCATGCTTTCGCCGCCATGCCCCCCAAGGCCCCCCACGAGTCACGCAAGGGCCGAACAACTCCTCAGTGCGCCAGCGCCTCGCGGTCCTTCGGCAGCGCCAGCCATTCCGCCAGCAGTTTCGCGTGGTCGGCCGCGAACCGTTCGTCGAGGGTCGTTGATCGTGTGATCCGATCGACCCGGAAATGGTGGAAATCGTTGCGCAGCTCGCACCACGCCGCGATCAGCGTCACGTCCACGTAGTAGGCCATCGCGATCGGCCAGATCGTCCGCCGCGTGCGGCGCCCCTGCCCGTCCAGATAGGCGATGCGCAGCTTGCGCGCGGCGTGGATGGCGCTGCGCACCTCGGCCAGGTCGACTCCCTTGGCCGCCGGCATGCTGCCGCCGGACACATAGACCGGCGCGTCGAGCAGCGGTCCGCGCAGCGCTTCGGGCAGCACCGTGGCGACCTTGGCCAGCACGCTGTCGGCCGCCGCCTGCAGCCTGGGGTCGCGCAGCCGGCGCACCAGCCGCGCGCCGGTGACGATCGCGTCGACCTCCTCGGTGGTGAACATCAGCGGCGGCAGGTCGAAGCCGCGGCGCAGCACGTAGCCGATGCCGGCCGCGCCCTCGATCGGCACGCGCCGCGCCTGCAGGGCGGCGATGTCGCGGTAGACGGTGCGCACGGTCACCTCAAGCTGCTCGGCGATCGCGGCGGCGGTCAGCGGCCGGCGCGCGGCGCGCAGGCGCTGGATGATGTCGAACAGGCGGTCGGCCCGGCGCATCCGGCAGCTCCCTCGCTCCCTCCGGGGACAGCGGAACGCTGCTGACAATACGCTGTCAGCAGGCATTGGCTAGCCTCCGAGGCATGTTGGCAACCCGGATCATCGTAGCGGCAGCACCCGATCGCGGCGCGCGCGGCGACCTGCTGATCCTCGCCTCGGCCGTCGCGTTCAGCACGGCCGGGTATTTCGCGCGGCTGATCCCGCAGGACGTCTGGACCGTCCTGTTCTGGCGCGGGATTTTCGGCGGCCTGTTCATCGCCGGCGGCATCGTCTGGAGCCATCGCGGCGCGACGCTCGATGCCATTCGCTCGGTCGGCCGCATCGGCCTGTTCGCCGCCGCCTGCTCGGCCGCCGCGACGATCTGCTACGTCAACGCGCTGCGCCTGCCACGGTGGCCGACGTCAACATCATCTACGCCACCGCGCCCTTCGTCACCGCGGCCCTCGCCTGGCTGTGCACCGGCGCACGGGAGCGCCGCTCGACGCTGCTCGCCAGCCTGGTCGCGCTGCTGGGCGTCGCCGTCACCTTCGACGCCGCGCGGCTCGACGGGCACCTGCTGGGCGATCTGCTCGCTGTCGCAATGACGCTGCTGATGTCGGCCATGATGGTGGTCATCCGCCACCATCGCGGCGTGTCGATGCTGCCGGCGTCCTGCCTGTCGGCGTTGCTCGGCGCGGTTGCCGTGCTGCCCGCGGCCCACCCCGCCACCGCGTTCGGCCCGCACTTCATTTGGTTCGTGCTGTTCGGCACCACGCAGTTCGGCCTCGGCCTGCTGCTGCTGACAGTCGGGACGCGGCTGATCTCGGCCACGCGGTCCGCGCTGATCTACGCGGTGGAGGTGCCGCTGGGCTGCGTCTGGGTCTGGCTGGCGTTCGGCGAGGTGCCATCGGCCGCGAGCGTCGCCGGCGGGGCGATCATCATGGCAGCGGTCGTGGCAGACCTGACCTTTCGCGCGGATTGACGAGGCCGGATCGGCCTGACGCCGCTGCGCCGCCACCGCCACCGCCATCGCCGGTAGCGGTCCGGGCTTGTGTATCGTCTTGGGTTGAACGTCCGCAAAGGTGGAAAGCGGACATTGCGAGCCACGCACCGCACGGACGCGCCATTACGGTCTTGTACATCGCCCGGGTAGATGATCGCGTCGAACATGTACGGGGAAATCACTGACCATTCCTGGTCGGCGTCGGTCGCACACTGTCCCACCGTGCCGATGTCGGGGACGAGTGATCCCGGTCCAGGCATTCGTGTTCCGTGTCGTGTGCGCTCGCAATCCCGACAGAATTGCGGGCGCCGAGGTCACGCAACCCCGAACCTGCGAAGCTTGGCTCGCTCCAGGTTGTTGGTAGGTCGGTTAGCGGATATTCCGGGTCAGTCTCTCATCCTGGCTAGTACAGCGTTTCCAAGAAACCGCCCCGATCGGCCCCACAACCGCGTCGGGATTGCTGCCGGCCCGTGTCGGGTTCCATCTGGCTGTGGCGGTCTGATCGGGAAAGTAAAAAATCTTAGCTGCGGATGAACGCAGATGAACGCAGCGCAGCCGTTGGCCGCAACCAAACGAACGCGCGACCGCGATCACCGATCGCGACCACCACCACGCCGAGACGGCGAACGGCGACGTCTTGGGTCGGTCATCCGCCCGCGATCCGGCGCATTGCGTCGGAGGATCACGCCGGTGCTGCGGCGTCGGTTCCCTGCTTGCTGCGACAAAGCCAGAAAGCGGAAACGCAGATGGACGCAGATCAGACGGATGCACGCAGATGGCGCGCTCGCACCGCCCCCGGGTCGGACCTGAGCCGACGTCGGTTCAGCCCCGATCTGCGTGCATCCGTCTGATCTGCGTCCATCTGCGTTTCCGCTTGCTTTGCCGCAGGCGGTAGACGCGCGGTGGCGGCGCACCAATGCCGATGCAGCATTGCCCTCGCCACGCCGGCCCGACGCGTCAATCTCCGCCGAACCCATCAAGCAAATCGGTAATGCATCGGCGCCATATCCGAAATTCGTCGCGGATCGCGATGATTCTGAGCGTTGGCAGTGCAGATGTGGCGATGACTGACCCTCGAGTTGAGCCAATCACGCACCCACGAGATCAGTTTATCAGCGTTCATCCGCGTTCATCCGCGGCAAAATTTACCTTGCCTGCGCATCTGCCTCCGAGTGCGTGGCGCATCGCCTGGATTCGCGGATATGAGCGGTTTCCTGGAAACGCTGTACCTAGTGATGGTACGCAACGCCCGCCGCCCAGTGGCCCTCGAACCGCGCGTAGGCGGCGGTGACAATGGCCGCCCAGCCCGCCTCCGACGGCAAGCCCAGCCAGGCGAGCGCTGCTTCAGGACCAGGCTCCGGCCACTCATGCAGCCAGCGCAGGCTGTCTTCGACCGCGCCGGGCGGCAACACGAGCGACCCTGGGCAGGCGTTTTCGCGGCCTGCGCGAGCGTCCTCCAAAAGGGTCGCCACAAGCTCGACATTCTGGTCGGTCCGTACATCCAGCGATGGGATCGGTGCCTGCCGAAGCGCCTCGGCAAGGGTGTTCTCGACATTGGCCAGAATGGAGCGGCCCGGACTTGGGCCCGAGGATACCTGCGCGAGACTGCGTCCTTCCCCTGATCGGCGGTCGCCGACGATGTGGCCGTCGAAGCGACCGCCGAGGTCCCACCAGTCCCAGCGCCCAAGTGGGTTCAACCATCGCCCGAAGGCTCCCGTTTCGGGAAGGCGCTCCAGCTTCCGACCAAACCGTTCGTAAAACCCGTCCAGGTCCATCGTGTCGGCGAAACGAACACGCCATTGCCGCAGGCCACTCAGTCGCATCTCAGAACGGACGTTCCCGGTATCGATGAACCAGGAAGAGTCGATGTTCCCCTCGATCCGCAGTCCCCCCTTGTCCTGCTCCGTGAAGATGTGGTGCGCCTCATAGACCTGACGAAATTCTTCCGTTTCGTCGTGGAAGGTCAGCCAACTTTCTGGCAGGTCGCCGCGTCGCCCTCGCTGAAAACGGGCAAGCGACGCCTGAATCGCGTCAGCAGGCGGTGTGTCGGAGAAGGGCAGGATTACGTAAGCGACAGAAAACATTCACACCCTCAACTTTGCGCCCCCGAATGTTGGCCAGATGTATTTCGGCCAATCAGGTCAGATATGCAAGCGACAGCACGAGTTGTCTCGAAAGCTCGCACCGGTCCTGCACTCGTCGAAGCAGGGCGTCGAACAATTCGGGCTCCCTGGCTGCCTTTGTAACGGGCTCCCAACCAGCGGTGTTATCGCAGGATGTCGTGGTTGACATTTTTACCGGCGATAACCGCGCTGTGACCGCCCCTCAGTCCATCGCCGCTCAGTCCATCGCCGCGTGCGACTCCCCCGGTGCCGCCGGCGCCACCGCGCGCGGCCGGCGCATCAGGAACAGCAGCAGCAGCGCCGGCAGCGGTGGTAAAAATCATCAGCCGGTAGTCGTCCATATAGGCAATGATCTGCGCCTGCTGGTTGACCAGCTGATCCAGCAGCGCCGCCCCGTGCGCCTGCGCCGGGTCCAGCAGGTGCTGCGCGGCGCCGTGCTGCAGCGCGCGGTTGAACGGATTGACGTAGGCGCCGATCTCGGCATGCAGCGCCTGCGCGTTGTGCGCCAGCATGTCGGAGGTCACCGAAACGCCGATTGCCGCGCCGATGTTGCGGAACAGGCTGAACAGCGACGCCCCGTCGGTGCGCAGCGCCGCCGGCAGCGTGGCGAACGCCAGCACCTGCAGCGGAATGAACACCAGCCCCAGCCCGGCGCCCTGCACCACGATCACCATCGCCACCTCGCGCTCGGTCACGTCCGGCGTCCAGCCGGTCATCACCCACATCGACCAGCACAGCATCACGATGCCCAGGCCCATCAGCAGACGCGGATCGATGCGGATGGAGTAGCGCCCGGCGAACATCATCGCCGCCATGGTGCCGATGCCGCGCGGCGCCATCATCAGGCCGGCGGTCTCGACCGGGATAGTTGGCCAGGTTCTCCAGCCACGGCGCCATCAGCGCCGAGCTGGACACCAGGATGGTGCCGATCGCGAACATCATCGCCAGTCCGGCGGAAAAGTTGCGGTCGCGGAAGATGCGCCGGCGGGATGAACGGATGCGCCGCGGTCAGCATGTGCACGATGAACAGGTAGACGCCCAGCCCGCCCAGCACGCCTCGGCGATGATCTCGCGTGGAGGTGAACCAGTCCTGGTCCTGGCCGCGGTCCAGCATGAGCTGCAGGCCGCCGATGCCCATCGACAGCACCGCGAAGCCGATCCAGTCGAACCGCAGCGTGCTGTGCCCGCGGGCGCGCGGCATGAAGAACATCAGCCCGAGCGACGGCCAGGATGCCGAACGGCAGGTTGATGTAGAAGACGTAGCGCCAGTTGTACATCTCGGTCAGGTAGCCGCCGAGCGTCGGCCCCAGGATCGGGCCGACCATCACGCCGACGCCCCAGATCGCCATCGCCGAGCCGCGCTTCTCCGGCGGGTAGATGTCCAGCATGGTGGCCTGCGACAGCGGCACCAGCGCGGCGCCGAAACGCCCTGCAGGATGCGGAACAGCACCATCTGCGGCAGCGACTGCGCCGCGCCGCACATCATCGAGGTGATGGTGAAGCCGACCAGGCAGGCAATGAAAAACCGCTTGCGGCCGAACCGCGCGGCGAACCAGCCGACCGGCGCGGTCATGATCGCCGCGGCGGTGATGTACGAGGTCAGCACCCAGGTGATCTCGTCGGCCGAGGCCGACAGGCTGCCCTGCATGTAGGGCAGTGCCACGTTGGCGATCGTCTGGTCGAGCGCCTGCATCAGCGTCGCACCCATGGTGCAGATGGTGATGATCGCCCGGTGCGGCACCGGTTCGAAGGCGTCTGAAGCGGCCATGCGCGCCCTTTTACCGAAGTCGACGGTCAGCCACCGCCGGTACACCCGGCACACCTCTCCCGCTCTTCGCGGGAGAGGTCGGAGCGCGAAGCGCGACGGGTGAGGGTCGAGCCGCGTGCACCACCCTCACCCGCGTCGCTCCGCTCCGCGCGCCGGTCCGCTTCGCGGCCCAACCCCGCGAAGGGCGGGAGAGGTGTACGCGCGCCGGGATGTCCGTCATTCCGGCCGTGCCCTAGAACAGGTCGGCCAGAGTCCGGCGGTGGCCGGTATCGATGTCCGCCTCGACGCTCATGCCGGCGCGCAGCTCCGGATCGCCGTCCTTGTGCTCGACCGTGATGCGCACCGGGATGCGCTGCACCACCTTCACCCAGTTGCCCGAGGTGTTCTGCGCCGGCAAAATCGAAAACTCCGAGCCGCTGTTCGGCGCGATGCTCTGCACCGTCCCCTCCCAGGTGCGGCCGGGATAGGTGTCCACCGTGACCGCGACCTGGTCGCCCGGCTTCACCCAGGTCAGCTCGGTCTCCTTCGGGTTGGCCTCGACCCAGACGTCCTCAGTCGAGACGATGCCGAACGCGGCGGTGGCGGCGGCCAGGTACATGCCCGGCTGCACGGTATCCACCTGCGTGACGACGCCGTTGAACGGCGCGTAGATCACGGTGTGATCCAGCTCGCGCTGCGCCTCCTCCACCTTGGCCTTGTGCTGCAGGTAGTCGGACATGGTGTGGACGTCGACATCGGGATCGCCGCCCAGCTTGGCGAGCTGCACGCTGCGCCTGCACCCGCAGCGCCGCCAGCGCCTGCTGGTCGGCGGCGAGCAGGAAGCGCGCATTGTCGTAATCGGCGCGGGTCACCCCGCCCATCTTCACCAGGTTGGCCATCCGGTCGAAGTTCGCCTGGTCGGCCGCCACCTGCTGCTGCTTGGCGTCGGCGTCGCGCACCATCCGGTGATAGTCGAGCTTTTCGGCGTTCAGCGTCGAGACCATGCCGTTCATCGCCGCGGTGGCGCCATCGAGCGCGATCTGGAACTGCCGCGGATCGAGCCGCAGCAGCACCTGGCCCTTCTTGACCAGCTCGCCCTCCTTGACCGGCACCTGCATGACGATGCCGGAGACGTCGGTCGACAGCGTCTCCTTCGCGGCGCGGACATAGGCGTCATCGATCGAGACGTAGCGGCCGCCCATCACCCAGAACGTGCCGGCACCGGCGGCGACCGCGACGATCCCGAGCAGCATGAGAAACGGGCCGAGGGCGCGGCGGCTGATGCGATTGCGCACTTTCGGCGCGGCGATGGTCTCGCCGACCCGCGCGGTGGCGCCGGCAGTGGCAGTGGCTTGCGACATCAGGCGACCTCCAGCGCGTCAATGCGGGGGGGAGCGGCAACGGCGGTCGCGCCCGGTCGTGGCTCGTGCGCCGGCCGGGGTTCGTGCGCCGGCCGGGGTTCGTGCGCCGGTCGGGGTTCGTGCGCCGGTCGGGGTTCGTGCGACAGCGTGGCCTTCATCAGGGTCAGCGCTTCGGTCATCGCTTCCAGCGTGGCGGGATCGATCCCGCTGGTCAGGCGGCGGGCCATCGCCGCGCGGTGGCGGTGGATCTCGCCCAGCGCCGGGTGGGCGGCCGGGCAGAGATGCAGCCGCCAGATGCGGCGGTCCTTCGGGTCCGGGCGGCGCTCGACCATCGCGCGGGCTTCCAGGCGGTCGACCAGGCGCGCGACCGAGATCGGCTCGACCTCAAGCAGTTCGGCCAGCTCCTTCTGCGAGATGCCGGGTTGGCGTTCCAGCCAGAGCAGGATGCCCCATTGCGCCCGGGTCATGCCCTCGGCGCGGGCTCGCTTGTCCGCGTTGACGCGCAGCAATCGCCCCAGATCGTGCAGCAAAAACAACAGGTCGTGCTGAAAGTCGGTCAACCGTTCGCCTCCCCCGGCGCGCGCGCGGAGCGCACGTGCATCCTGCGTGATGATAAGCAGCGTTATGATAACCTGCGTGGGCCGTTCCCCAAGGGGGCAAGCCATGTGCCAACCGCAACGCCGATCCGACACGACTGCCGGATCGGGCGCGCGGGGGCCCCACATCCTCCCCTCCCCTCGAGGGAGGGGTTGAGGGAGGGGTTGGCCCCAGGGCCGCTCTTGAAGCCTTGTGCCGGGGAACCCCTCCCCCTACCCCCTCCCTCAAGGGGATTCCTTCCGGGCTGCGCCCATGGCTGGAAGCGGCCGAGACGGTCACCGCCCTGACGGTCACGGACGCAGCCGCCGGGTCAGCCCCGGCGACCGGCGCGCCCCGGCCGCCGGATGGTCCGCTCGCCGGACTGGAGGGCCGCATCACGCGGCATGTGCTGCCACCCGCCGGCGACGACGGCGCGACGCTGCTCGCGGCGGCACAGACGGCGGGGGCCGATGGGCTGGCGATGGGGGCCTACCGCCGCGGGCGCATGCTGGAATGGATCCCGGGCGGGGTCACCGCGCACGTGCTGCACCACGCGACCTTGCCGCTGCTGCTGGCGCACTGACCGGCGGATTGGCGGATAACCCAATGATTTTCGCTTTGACGCCGAAGCGCCGGCAAGGGTAGCGTCGCGCTAGTTGACCAGCTCGACCAGCTCCATGCGGCACCGCCGCGGGTGCTGACGTGTGGCAAGTGTACACGCCGTGCCGCCTACTTTTCGTGCCGCTGTACTTGTCGTGCCGTTCGTGCCGTGGCTGACGTTCCGTCATCGTAAAATAAGCCCTGGGAGGCTCAAAAGACATGTCCACATCCGTGGGTAGCGCGCCCGTACCGTGGTGGAAGGAACCCACCAAGGATCAATGGCTGGCCTGGTGGGCCGCCTGGCTGGGTTGGACGCTCGATGCGTTCGACTTCACCATCTTCCTGCTGATCATGGTGCCGATCGCGAAGGAGTTTAACGTCTCGCTGACCGAGGTCACCGCGGTCTTCACCATCACGCTGTGGGTGCGCCTGCTCGGCGCCACCGCGTCAGGCTGGCTGTCGGACCGGATCGGGCGGAAGAAGCCGCTGATGATCTCGATCCTGTGGTACTCGGTCTGCAACTTCATCGCCGGGTTCTCGCCGACCTTCATGTTCCTGTTCATCTTCCGCGCGCTGCTCGGCGTCGGCATGGGCGCCGAATGGCCGGCCGGCGCGGCACTGGCGATGGAATCCTGGCCCGCCCGCTCGCGCGGATTGATGAGCGGCGTGCTGCAGGGCTCCTGGAGCATCGGCTTCGTGCTGTCCAGCACCGCCTACGCGCTGCTGTTCAACACGATCGGCTGGCGCGGCCTGCTGTGGATGGGCATCCTGCCGGCGCTCGCGGTCGTCTGGGTGCGCAAATACGTCAAGGAGCCCGAGGTCTGGGTGGAGAACCGCCGGCGGCAGCGGGAAACCTCGCAAGAGGTGCGCGCGCCGCTGTTCGCCATCTTCAAGCCGAAGGTGCTGATCAACACGCTGACCTCGTGCTGGTGGATGGCGAGCGGCTTCGTGGTCTACTACTCGATCTGGTCGCTGTTCGCGGTGCATCTGCAACGCGACCTGCACCTCGGGGCGCTGATGGTCGGCGCGCCGCTGATCGTTGCCAACCTGGTGGCCTTCCTCGCCAGCGGCTTCTGGGGCTGGGTGGCCGACATCCTCGGCCGCCGCTGGTCGATGATGATTCCGGCCTTCCTCGGCATCTTCGTAACACCGGTCTATCTGCTGACCAGCGATCCGATATGGATCATGCTGGGCTTCATCACCCAGGGCTTCTTCGCCGGGGCGATCTACGGCCAGAACCCGAGCTACCTGGCCGAACGCTTCCCGACCGAGGTGCGGTCCACCGCCAGCGGCTTCTGCTACCACCAGGGGGCGATCTGGGGCGGCTTCGTGGCCCCGATCCTGACCTACTTCGCCATCAACTCCGGCGTCGGCTTCGGCATCCCGATGCTGATCGGCACGGTGGGTGGGCTGGTCAGCTTCATCCTGGCGCTGTCGGTCGGCCCCGAGACCAGGGGCAAGGAACTGGTGGCCGACATCGAAATATTCGAGGCGGTCGAAGTGCCGTGACGCCGACGACTTGACGTCGGCGCCTTGACGACAATCCCTCACCCGGCCTCGGCCGGGTGAGGGCCGCGGTCCTGCCCCGACCACCGTTGCGCCGAGACCAAGTTTGTTGAATTCCTCACTCCGATATTCGGCATGAGGTCCGGCTCATACCAGCCGGCGTAACAATTGACCCATTGGCGCTGCGACCCCGTCATGCCGGCAGGCGCCGGTATGACGAGGTTGGTGCCGCCGACGAGTCAATCATTCGGGCGCCTGGTATCACAACATCCGGGGATCCCGCCGGTGCCCTGGCGTCGGTTTCGCATTTGCTCCGGCAAAGCAAGAAGTGGAAACGCAGATGCACGCGGATCAGACGGATGCACGCAGATGGCGCGCTCGCACGGCCACGGGGTCGAAGGTGAGCCACTGTCGGATCAGTTGCGATCCGCGTGCATCCCACTGATCCGCGTGCATCTGCGTTTTCCCTTGCTTCGTTTTCCTTGCTTTGCCTCCGCCGGCACAGGCGCGGCATTGACCCCCAGCGCCACCCCGGCGGCTGCAAAGCCGTGTGGGCGGTCCCATGAGTGGCACAATCTCGCCGCACTGACGCTGGATTTCGCAGTCATCGTTCTTCCTGGGGCGCATCCCCAAGGAGGACCAAATGCGCAATCGAATGATTGGCGGTACCGGCCGCGCCGCCCTGGTGATCGGCCTGCTTCTGGCGTTGGCCGGCTGCGTGGTCGCGCCGGCGTACGGCCCGGGACCGTATTACCATCCATACCACGCCGGCTATTACGGGCACGACCGCTGACGCCCAGGCTGGCGTCCCGGCTTGGCGCCACAAGTCGGCGTCATCGTCCGGGGCGCGCACCAGCCTCGTCAACAGCGTTACAATTGGTCATAAAAATACCCCGGTTCCGTTGCATTTCGTCGCCATAGTGCGCGCGGGAGGGCGCCAACCCAAGGAGGGTCTCATGCGCGACAGAATCGGACGGCAGGCCGCTCGGTTGATCCTGGCGATCGGGCTGCTGGGGGCGTTGGCAGGCTGCGTGGTCTACCCGGCCGGCCCGGGCTACTGGCACCCGCATCCCTGCTGCTACTACTGGCGGTGACCTCGGCTGACGCGGCGCGCCGGCCCAGCGGCCGGCCAACCGCGGCGGGCGCGGCGGAACGGGCGGAGCGCATCCTCAAGGTTGCGACCCGCGCGTTCCTGACCCACGGCTACGCCGCCACCAGTATCGAGACGATCGCCGTCACCGCCGGCGTGGCCAAGCGCACGCTGTATGCCAGATGGCGCGACAAGCCTGCGCTGTTCCGCGCCGTGCTGGAACGCCTCATGGCGCGTTGGCTGGCATTGCCGGAGCCACCCCCGCCCGCAGCCTCGGCGCCGCAACGCCGGGCGCATGAACAACGGCCGCCCGAACAAGGCGTACCCGAACCCCCGGCGGCCCAGGCCAACCAGCTTGAAGCCGCCCTGCTGCAGACCGCAACCCGCGTGCTGGCGGTGGCGCTGCAACCGGACGCGCTGGCGCTGCACCGGCTGATGATCGCCGAGAGCGGCCGCTTCCCCGAGCTCGCCGAGATGGTGCGGCAATCCGGCGCCGCCGCCGGCATGGCGCGGATCGCCGGCCTGTTGGCCGCGGAGATGCTGGCCGGCCGGCTGGCCTCGCTCGACCCCGAGGTTGCCGCCGAGCAGTTTCTCTACCTGGTGCTGACCGGCCCGCAGCGCCGCGCGCTCGGCCTGGCCCCGCCACTCGACGCCGTGGCCGTGGCGGCCTGGGCGCGCCAGGCGGTCGCCCTGTTCCTGCACGGCTGCCGGCCACGTGAGGCACCCGCGACCGGCGCACCCCCAACGGGCGCATCAACCTCCGGCGCGTCAACGGAGTGTTGATCATTCGATGGTGTTCTGTGTCACATCGTCCCGTCCGCGGCCTGTAGTTTCGCCGGCGGGCGGCGTTGCGAGGAATGTGGCCAGATGCGAAAGTTGCGGCGCGCCGCCGGGCGCACCACCGGGATCGAGGTCGGATGAAGATATTGCTGACGGGCGGCTGCGGCTTCATCGGCTCCGCCGTGGTGCGCCACCTGCTGCGCCACACCGACCACGTGGTCGTCAACGTCGACAAGATGACCTACGCCGCCTCGGAGGAGGCGCTGGAGGAGGCGCTGCGGCCACAACCGCCACGTGCTGGTCCGCGCCGACATGGCCGACGCCGCCGCGATGCGCCAGGTTTTCGCCACCCACGGCCCGGACGCGGTGATGCACCTGGCGGCCGAGAGCCATGTCGACCGCTCGATCGACGGCCCGGCGGCGTTCGTGCAGACCAACGTGGTCGGCACCTTCATCCTGCTGGACGCGGCGCGCGCGCATTGGTCCGGCCCTGCCGGCGGACCGGCGCGCGGCGTTCCGCTTCCACCACGTCTCCACCGACGAGGTGTTCGGCGCGCTCGGCGCACGACGCCGCGCCGTTCACCGAGGACACCGCCTACGATCCGCGCAGCCCCTATGCCGCCAGCAAGGCGGCCTCGGACCACCTGGTGCGGGCCTGGTTCCACACCTACGGCCTGCCGGCCATCGTCTCCAACACCTGCAACAACTACGGCCCCTGGCAGTTTCCCGAAAAGCTGATCCCGCTGGTCACGCATCAACGCGCTGGAGGGCAAGCCGCTGCCGGTCTACGGCGACGGCTCCAACCGGCGCGACTGGCTGTTCGTCGAGGACCATGCCGCCGCCCTGGTGCGCGTGCTGGAGCGCGGCAAGCCCGGCGCCACCTACGCGATCGGCGCCCGCCAGCCGCGCAGCAACCTCGAGGTGGTGCGCGCGATCTGCGCCGCGCTCGACCGGCTGCGGCCCGACCCGGCCGGCCCGCGCGAGCGGCTGATCCGCTTCGTCACCGACCGGCCCGGGCCACGATTTCCGCTACGAGATCGACCCGACCCGCACCGAGGCCGCGCTGGGCTGGGCGGCGCCGCATGATTTCGAGGCCGGGCTGGCGCAGACCATCGACTGGTACCTGGCCAACCGCCCCTGGTGGCAGGCAGGTGCGGGCGCGCCGCTACGCCGGCGAACGGCTCGGCGCCGGGGCACCGGCCACGGGAGGGCGGCATGAAGGGCATCGTGCTGGCCGGCGGCTCCGGCACGCGGCTGCATCCGATGACCCTGGCGGCGTCCAAGCAGCTTCTGCCGGTCTACGACAAGCCGATGGTCTACTACCCGCTGTCGACGCTGATGCTGGCCGGCATCCGCGACATCCTGGTGATCTCGACGCCCGAGGACCTGCCGCAGTTCCGCCGCCTGCTGGGCAACGGCGAGCGCTTCGGCGTGCGGTTCACCTACGCCGAGCAGCCGCGGCCCGAAGGCATCGCCCAGGCCTTCCTGATCGGCCGCGACTGGATCGCCGGCGAAGCCTGCGCGCTGGTGCTCGGCGACAACCTGATCCACGGCGACCATCTGTCGGCGCTGCTGCGCGCCGCCGCGGCGCGAGCCGAGGGCGCCACGGTGTTCGCCTACCAGGTGCGCGATCCGGAGCGCTACGGCGTGGTCTCCTTCGACGCCGGCCGGCCGGCCCACCGAGATCGTCGAAAAGCCGGCGGCGCCGCAGTCGAACTGGGCGGTCACCGGCCTCTATTTCTACGACCGCCAGGTCAGCGAGATCGCCCGCGCGATCCGGCCCTCGCCGCGCGGCGAGCTGGAGATCACCGAGCTGAACCAGGTCTACCTGGAGGCCGGCGCGCTGCACGTGGAGCGGCTGTCGCGCGGCTGCGCCTGGCTCGACGCCGGGCACGCCCGGACAGCCTGCTGCAGGCCGCCACCTTCGTGCAGACCATCCAGTCGCGCACCGGGATGCTGGTCGGCTGCCCGGAGGAGGTGGCGTTCCGCAAGGGCTTCATCGACGCCGCCACCCTGCGCGAGCACGCCAGCGGCATGGGCAAGACCGAGCTGGGGCGGGTGCTGCTGGAACTGGCGGAAGGCGAGCACGCGTGAAGGTCGAGGCGCTGGCCATCCCCGACGTGAAGCTGGTCACGCCGCGACGGTTCGGCGACGCCCGCGGGTTCTTCTCCGAGACCTGGCAGCAGGAGCGCTTCGCCGCGGCGGGCATTCCCGGCCCGTTCATCCAGGACAACCACGCGCTCTCCACCCAGCGCGGCGTGCTGCGCGGGCTGCATCTGCAGATCCCGCCCCAGCGCGCAGGGCAAGCTGGTGCGTGTGGTGCGCGGCGCGATCTGGGACGTGGCGGTGGACGTGCGGCACGGCTCGCCCAGCTTCGGCCAATGGGTCGCGGCCGAACTCAGCGCGGAGAACTGGCAGCAATTCTGGGTGCCGGTCGGCTTCCTGCACGGCTACTGCACGCTGACCGAGGAGACCGAGGTGATCTACAAGGTCACCGGTCCATACGATCGCGCGGCCGAGCGCGGCGTGATCTGGAACGACCCGGACCTGGCGCTGCCCTGGCCGGTGCCGCCAGGCGGCCCGCTGCTGTCCGACAAGGACACGGTGCTGCCGCGGCTTGCCGAATGCCCGGCCTGGTTCACGGTCTGAGATGATCGGAATTCGCACGGTTCTCCCCCTCCCCTTGAGGGCTTGGGCCGCGAAGCGGACCAAGGTTTGGGGGAGGGGTCGGTGCCGGGGTCGCACCGCAGCCCATGACCGCGAGAACCCCTCCCCCCAACCTTGGTCCGCTTCGCGGCCCAAGCCCTCAAGGGGAGGGGGAGAATCGTGCCGCAGTCCGGCCCAAGCGTGCGTTGCCGCTGACAGGCCGATGTGCCTGCCATGACCGCTCCAATCCTGGTGACCGGCGGCACCGGCCAGGTCGCCTCCGCCCTGGCGACTGCCGGCGGCGACGCGGTCCGCGTCGTCGGCCGGCCCGCGTTCGACTTCGACCGGCCCGAGACCATCGTCGCCGCCTTCCGCGCAGCCGCCCCGTGGCTGGTGGTGAACGCCGCCGCCTACACCGCGGTGGACGCCGCCGAGGACGACCCCGAAGCCGCCTACCGCGCCAACCGCGACGGCCCGGCGGCGCTCGCCCGGCTCTGCGCGGCGGCCGGCATCCCGCTGATCCACATCTCGACCGACTACGTGTTCGACGGCACCAAGGGCGCGCCCTACGTCGAGACCGACCCCACCGCGCCGCACCGGCGTCTACGGCGCGTCCAAGCTGGCCGGCGAGCACGAGGTGCTGGCGATCTGCCCACGCGCGATCGTGCTGCGGACCTCCTGGGTCTACGCGCCGACGGGGAAGAACTTCGTGCGCACCATGCTGCGCGTCGGCGCCGAGCGCGACCGGCTGCGCGTGGTGGCGGACCAGCGCGGCTGCCCGACCACGGCGGCGGACCTGGCCGACGCGATCCTGGCGATCGCGGCGCGGCTGCGCGCAGGGCTGGCGGGACAGCTATGCCGGCGTGTTCCACGCCGCCGGCAGCGGCGAGACCACCTGGCACGGCCTGGCGGTCGCCACGTTCGAGGAAGCCGCACGGTTCGGCGCCCGCGCCCCTGTGGTCGAAGCGATCACCACCGCGGACTATCCGACCAAGGCAAAGCGCCCGGCGGACTCGCGGCTGGACTGCGGCAAGCTGGCGACGGTGTTCGGCGTGCGGCTGCCGGACTGGCGGCCCAGCCTGGCGCGGACGATCGAGGCCGTGTTCACCGCCAGATAGCCGCGAGCGAAGTTGGCGCACCATCTGCGGGGGAATGCCATGACGTTCAACTCTCCCCGTCATGGCCGTGCTTGTCACGGCCATCCACGGCTTTCCTTCGCGCGAGCAGCAAAGTCGTGGATGACCGGCCCCCGGCCTTCGCCTGGGGCAGGCTCCGCCTGTCCTCGGGCCGGCCTTCGACCGGACCCGGGGGCCGACCCCTATCGGGGACGGTCGTGCTTTTCGCCACCCGGTATCATTGCGCGGCCGCCGGGTGTGCGCGCAGCGACTCCTCCGACCAGTAATGGTGCGCGTAACGCTCCCGGCAAAGCTGCTCCAGCCGCTGCTCCGACCCAGGGCGCAGCGCGGCCCGCGCCGGCGTCAGCGGTGCCACGTCTTCCGACGGCGCCCCGGTGATGATCCACGACGCCAGCGCCTCGCCCAGCGCCGGCGAGATCGTCAGGCCGCCGACGCAGCAGCCGCTGGCGACATACATCCCCGCAACCCCCGGGATCGGGCCGACGACATACGTCCCGTCCGGCGTCATCGTCGGCAGGCCGCCGCGATGCTCGCGGATGCGGATCGTCGGATCCTGGAAGATCGGAAACTGCTCGCGCACCCGCGCCGCGAGCCGTTGCAGCACGCCGATGTCCAGCGCCAGATCGGCGATGGTGAACCTGCGGCCCGCGGCCGCCATGTCCATCTGCATCGGGTCCGGCTCGTAGCCGCCCAGCATCAGGCCGCCCTTGTCGGGGCGGATGTAGACGTTGCAGTCGATCACCCTTGCGATCGGCTGCTCCGGCCGCACGCCCTCGATCGGTTCGGTGATCATCAACTGGTGGCGCGTCGGCACCAGACCGAGGGCCTGACCGGCATCGCCGGCCACCAGGCGGCTCCAGGCGCCGGCGGCATCCACCACGGCATTGCAACGGATTTCGCCCGCGGTGGTCAGCACGCGGTCCACCTTGCCGCCCTCGAGGACGATGCCGGTCACCTCGGTGTGCGCCAGCACGCTCGCGCCCAGTGCCTCGGCCGCACGCGCATAACCGCGCGGCACCTGCACCGGCTCGAGATAGATGTCCCGCCGCGACCAGGTGACCGCGCGCACGCCGGTGGGCTGGAAGAACGGCATCAGCCGCTGCGCTTCGTCGAAGCTGATGAAGTCGATCTCCACGCCTTGCGCCTGCCCGCGCGCCACGTCTTCCTGCAACTGCTGCTCGTGCTCGGGCAGCCGGGCAATCTTCAGGCTGCCCGGCTGATACACCTCCATCGGCTGGCCGGTCTCTTCGGTGAAGCGGATGATTTTTTCCACCGCCCGCTTCACCAGCCTGGTCAGTCCGGGCGTGGCGCGCACATGGCTGCTGAGCCCCGCCGCGCGCGGCGAGGTCTGCGACGCGATGTCGTTCTTGTCCAGCAACGCCACCTGGCGGCCGGCCTTGGCGAGGTGGAAGGCGGTGCTGCTGCCGAGCGAGCCGGACCCGATCACCACGATATCGGTTGCATCGATCATCTGCGTCCCCTTTGCTGTCCCCGTCGCCTTGGCCACCTTCGCGTTCGCGCATCAATGTCCGCGTGCCAGCCGCGCCTCCAGGCGCTTGGCGGCACGCGACAGCGGAAAGGCCATCAGGAAATATATCAGCGCCGGCCAGGAGATAGAATTCCATCGGCAGGTAGTACTCGCTGCGCAAGATCGCGCGCGCGCAGTGGTCAGCTCGGGCGCCGCGATCAGCGATGCGATCGAGGTGTCCTTCAGCAGCGCGATACCAGGTAGTTGCACCATCGGCGGCAGCACCGACGCGCATCGACTGCGGCAGGAGGATGTAGCGCATGGTTTGCGGCGCGGCTCATGCCGACCGATCTGCGCCGCCTCGCGCTGGCCGGCATGGATCGCCTGCAGCCCGGCGCGATAGACCTCGGCGAGATAGGCGGCGCCGTTCAGGCCGAGCGCGATCGACCGCCGCGTGGAATGCGTGCAACACGATGCCGCCCGAGGCGAGCGCCGAAATAGATCAGGAACAGCAAGGTCAGCGCAGGCACGCCGCGGATGACCTCGATGTAGAGGCGGCCAGCCGCGCCGACAGCCAGCGCCGGCGCGACATCCGGGCGAAGGCGACGCAGCAGGCCGACGCGGTCGCCGCGAGGAGCGAAAGCGAGCGGCGGTGATCTGGAGCGTCCCGCCGCGCCGCCACCAGTAGTTCCGGCAGCCAGGCCGCCGGAAGCTGCGGCGTGCCCAGGTCATGCGCCGGCCGCGCCCCGCGCGCGCCTGCCGGCCCATGCGCCGCTCCAGCCGGCGGGTCAGGTGCGACAGCGGCAGGCTCATGCACGAGATAGAGCACCGCCACCATCAGGTAGATCTGCGTGCTGAGAAACGTCTGGTCGACCAGCGTTCTTGGCCCGGAAACTGAGTTCCGGCGCGGCCACGGCGGAGGCAAGCGAGGTATCCTTCAGCAGCCCGATCGCGAAGTTGCCGATCGGCGGCAGCACCACGCGCATCGCCTGCGGCAGCACGAGGATGCGCATCGCGTCGAGCCGCGTCATGCCGACGGCAAAGCGCGGCTTCCGTCTGGCCGCTGGTGGATCGCTTCGATGCCGGCGCGGAACACCTCGGTCAGGTAGGCGCCGCCGTTGATGCCGAAGCCGAGGATGGCCGCGCGGTCAGCGGATTGAAGCGGACGCCAAGCTCGGCCCAGGCCGAAATAGATGATGAAGAGCTGGGTCAGTACCGGAACGGCACGGAACACTTCGACATAGACGGTGGTGATCGCGCGCGAGCAGGCGCGAACGGAAGCATTGGCAGGACGGCGAAGACCAGGCCGAGCAGCATCGGCGACGACGAACCCGCCGCGCGGTGATCGATCGATGGTGGAGACGGCGCCGATCAGCAGAACCGGGAGCAGGTCCGGCAGCAGCGGCATAGGCCCGTGCCTCAGGTGCCGCTCGTTCACTGGTATTCCTGGCGCTCGACGACGGCGCGCAGGAACGCCTGGGTGCGCGGGATGCGATGGCGCGCGGAACAGCGCGTGCGGCGGCCCTTGGTCGACGATGCAGGCCGTGATCCATGAACGATGACGCGGTCGGCGACGTCCTCGGCGAAATTGCATCTCGTGCGTCACGATCAGCATGGTCATGCCGTCGCGCGCCAGGTGCGCGCATCACCGTCCAGCACCTCGCCGACCAGCTCGGGATCGAGCGCGGAGGTCGCCTCGTCGAACAGCATCAGCTTGCGGCTGCATGGCGAGCGAGCGGGCGATGGCGACGCGCTGCTGCTGGCCGCCGGAGAGCCGCTCGGGATAGTCGGCTGCCTTGTGCGCCAGGCCCACCTTGCGCGAGCAGCGCGTCGCGCCTGCGGCCCGCGCCTCGGCGGCGGACGGCGTTTCAGCACCTGTGATCGGGCCGAGCGCCACGTTCTCCAGCGCGGTCAGATGCGGGAACAGGTTGAACCGCTGGAACACCATGCCGATGCGGGAGCGGATCCGGGCGATCTCCCGGTCGCGACATCTCGCACGAACTGGTCCGTTGATCAGCCGTTCGCCCGATCATCGCTGCCGTTCGAGCAGCACGTGTCCCGAACTGGGCCGCTCGATGATAGTGTGATGCAGCGCAACATCGTCGTCTTGCCGGAGCCGCTCGGTCCGATGATCGCCACTTTTTCGCCGGCGCGCACGTCGAGAGATCGACGTCCTTGAGCACGTCGATCTCTCCGAAGCGCTTGGTCAGGCCGACCACTTGGACGAGGTAGCGCCGCCCCGTTGCCGCCGGCCCCGTTGCTTCCCGCTCCGTTGCTTGTCCGGTTGCGGCCGCCATCAATCAGCTAGAACAGCGACGAGAAGTCCTTTGTCGGATGCGCGCCCGGGCCGATGACGTTGCCGTCGGCATCGCGGTCGACGCCGATGCGGGGGTTGGTCGCTCGGGCGGCACCAGATAGACCGGGCTGCTGATGCCGTATTTCTTCATCGATCTCGGCGTTGAGCTTGGACTTCCACAGCCACTTCACGCCGGCATTGACGGCGTCGAACAGGTCGAGGTTCTGCTGGTTCATGCCCATCACGGTGTGCTGCTTGCTGGTGAGCTGCGGGAAGGTCGGATCCAGCCGTTCAGCGGGACCTGCTTCAGGCCCCAGTTCGCATTCTTGAGGATCAGGTAGTCGACGAGCGGCCCGTCGAGCAAGGCGAAGTCGAGCCGGCCCGCCACCACGTCGCGCACGCAGCCGTCGCTGTTGTCGTAGAGCTTCACGTCGGAGGTGCCCGGCACCTTCTTGATCTCCGGCACGATGGTGAAGCCCGTTCACCGTGCCGATCGAATGTGCCTTTCATGTCGGCGACCGTGACCGCGTGCGTGAACGGCTGGTCCTGTCTTCATGCAGACGAAGGGGCCGGCGTAGTAGATCGCATCGGTGAGCAGCCAGCACCGCGGCGCGGGCCGGGGTCCAGCCCATGTTGCCGGCCATGATGTCGGCGCGCCCGCTCAGGAGGACTGCAGTCGCCGACCACTCCATCTGCGTCGAGACTGACGCTAAGGCCCAGCTTCGGCGGCGATGGTCGCGATGATCTCGGCGTCCGAGCCGATCAGCTTGCCGTCCTCGATCGCTGATCATGGGCATGTCGCCGTTCATGGCAACGATGAGCGTGCCGGGCGTGACCGTCTTGAAAACCGGCTTCTGCCCAAGCGATGGCCGGGGCAGGCCGAGCAGCGCGGCGGTGGCGAGGCCGCCGATGAAGCGACGACGGGAAGCTTGCATGGGCATCTCCTGTTGAGGTGCGGGTCGGCCACTACTTGGGAACGGCATGCAAATCTTCTGCCAGCGTATGTCGAATGGGGCGGTTGCGCAACATCACAGCAGAAGGCGCGTCGCCCTGTACAATGCGTCGGTCGCCGCCTCACGCCACCCCGTGCGTCCGCGAATACAAGCTCGGCGCCGGTGGCCGCCACTCCGCGAGCGCGCCATCGGCCGCGCGAAAAATCTCGACCTTCAACGGATAGCACTTCGCGGCATCGTCGGAGTGGCTGGCACCGCAATCGCCGCCCGGACAGGCCGACAGCCCGCCCAGCAGGTCGATCTCGGCAAAGAACTCGATGAAATCGCCAGGCCGCACCGGACTTGCCTTCATGAAGTACTGGTGCGTGTCGTGGGTGTACCCGGTGCACATGAAGACGTTCATCACGTCGTGCACGTGCAGCTCGGCATCGGTCACCTGCATGCCCCGCTCCGCCGCCAGCGCCCGCGCCAGATTCGAGTGGCAGCAATGGTGATACTCGGCCCCCTTCAGCAACAGGTTGGTGTACGGATCGCAGCGCGTGCCGATCACGTCGTGCACACCGGCGCCGTCCTCGTCCCAGCCGTACCAGTCGAGCGTGTCGTGCGTGATGGTCGCCATCGGGCGCAGGCTCGGCAGCGTGCTCCACATCCGGTCGCCGGTGGTCAGGTGCGTCGCGTGCAGCGCCCGCGTCTTGCCGCTGAAGAAGCGCTCCGACAGGTCGTGCGCGTTCCACAGGTTAAGGTCGCCGACCTGCGGGCCTTCGACGCTGATGATGCGGAAGAACTGTCCCGCGGGCACGCTGAATGTCCGCGCCTCGCGCGGCGGCACCATCAGCTCGGAGACCTTCGTCAGCCCGGCGCGCGCCGCGTCGTAGAACGCCGCATCGAACGGCGGCAATTTCTCCACCGCATAGGTCACCACCGGCGTCGCGCCGCGCCGCGCCGCCGCGTCCGGCGGTGCCGTCGTCTGAGCTGGTCTTGCCATGTTTTCCCCTCCCCACCTTCGGCGACCTCCAGGCCGCCCGTCGCGCGTCGGATATGGTGGTGGCGGACTGTGCCTTGGCTTCCTGGAGGCTGCAAACGCCTTTCTCGGGGCGCCGGTCCTATGTCCTGGTGTAACTTCCTATTATCCGATGGGCTGCCGGCTTTTGGGGGGAACCAGTTCGTCATGTCGCGCCTTATCAAGCCGCGCGCGAACGCGTCTCCTCAGAGCGGCGGCCACTCGCCACTCGCGCGGCCAGAACAGAGAGAAGGCATTTACTTGGCGCTTGGCGCTGATGACAGATGCACCGGTGCAGAGCGCCTTGCGCGCAGCGCCATTTGCATTCCTCTCCGGATAGACTAACCCGGCAAATCATCGCACCCCGCGGAACATCGGTTGGGAGGATGATGGCACACTAATTTGGTTGGTGCTTCCCGTTACTGGTGAGGCCGGAGCGACGCGGCAGAAGATTAATCAGCCGCGGATGAACGCAGATGAACGCAGATAAGGCCGGTGCCTCACCGGCCCAGGACGATGCGTTGGATCGCCAGGCGGGGGTTGCCGAAGTTCAGCAGCAGGCAGAGGTGCAAGCCCGTGCCGCGAAGGTAGTTGATGCATTGGGCGCGATGGATGTCGGCCACTGCCTTGGTGGCCTTCAGTTCTACGATCACCGACTCTTCGACCAGGAGGTCGACCGCGTAGTCGCCAACGATGATCCCATCGTAGCGGACGACGATGCCGCGCTGCTGCGCGACCGCGAGGCCGGCCCCCGCCCCCGCCTTCGCAGGGGCAGGCTTTCGCAGGGGCAGGCTCTGGCGAAGCTCGTGCGCGAGCGCATTTTCGTAAACCTTTTCAAGGAACCCGGATCCAAGGGCATGGGAGACGACCATCGCGCACCCGATAACGCGCTCCGACAGATCGTTCGGCACGGCTTCATCGGCGTTCATCCGCGTTCATCCGCGGCTAAATATTCCTTGCTACCTTCGCACCCGCACCTTGCCGAAGAGTTGACGGCTGGATCTGCCGCTCCACCCATCGGCGGCACTGCAAGTCGTGCCTGGGTTGGTTGCGGCCAACGGCTGCGCTGAGTAACTCCGTGTCCGATGGCTACTTGCTTGATTGCTTTGCAGTCGCCGGCACAAGCCCCGCACCTTGCCGCCTGGCCGGCATTGGGATCGCCTCGCCCGAAATGGAATGGTCCCGCGGCCTGTCCAGGGCACTATTTCGAAGCGGTAATCGTTGGGCGTCGCCTTAGGCGCCCGCCAGACAGCGGCCTGTCGCGGATACCGGTCCGCGCGCGCGCACTCGGGCCGTGTTCATTCCGGCGACATCGCAGCACCGATGACCCGACGCATCGATTCGTGGTCGCCATCACGGAAGCTGCGGATCGGCGCAGCCACCCATGCGTCGGCCAGACCATGGCGGATGCCTGTTGTGCAAACGTCAGGAACTTCGCGTCGGGCCGGAGGCTTTACGATGCTTGTCCGCAATAACCCGCGGCGTGCAACCGGTGCGGCCAAACCATTGCACCGCAGATGGCAGCTCTCCTTCGCGCGTCGAATGCGAAGGAGAGCTCCGGACACCGTGCAGCAACCGCAAGATGTCGCCTTGGTTGCTGCGACCGGTTACCGCGTGCTGAGCAGGATCTCGACCCGCCCATCGTGCGGGTACTGCGGATCGTTGACTTGTATCGCGGAGTCCGGCACGCCGGCCTGGGCCAACGCGGCACGCACCGTATTGACACGCTGGGCGCTCAGGTTCGGATTGAGCGGGTTCATGGTGCCGTCGATGCCAATCTGCAGCGACGGGTTCCTGGCGAGATACATCGCGATCAGGCCGGCCATGTTCTGGTCGGACGCCCGAATGTTCGCCGTGCCGCGATCAAACGTGAAATCACGGTATTCGGTCCAGTGAGCGATTTCACCAACCGGTCCCTGGGCACCCATCGGCCCGGTCGGTCCCGGCATGCCTTGCGCGCCGGAGAGACCGGCACCGCCGACACCACCGGCCATCATGGAGCCGCGTGCGCCGGTCTGACCACTCATCCCCTGGCTTCCGGTACCGCCGGCACCGCCGGCGGGTCCGGTCGGGCCGACCAGGGTCGCGCCTTGGACGCCCATTTCTCCGGGCGCGCCCTGTGCGCCAACGGGTCCGGCGGGACCAGTCGGGCCCGCCGGGCCAGCGGTGCTATATCCTTGCGCGCCCGTCTGCCCAGACATGCCCTCCGCGCCAGCCGGACCGACCGCGCCGGTCGGACCACGCGCGCCGACCACCACCGCGCCCGCGGGTCCCGCCACGCCGGGTGAACCTTGCGGACCCGAGGGGCCGGACGGGCCCGGCATGCCGGCGGGACCAGTCTCGCCGTAGCCGGCGGCGCCCGTCTGGCCGATCGGGCCTTGCGGGCCGGGCGGACCGGTCGGTCCGGTGAAGCCGGCAGGCCCAACCAGAACTCGGTTGCACGGGCGCAACGTATGTCGTCGCGGTAGTTGTCTCGGTGGTGGTTGGCGTGGCGCTGCAAGCCGCGGCAGACACAGCGACCGCCGCAAGGAGAATGGTGCGTTTCATGGGATGGCCTTCATCTGGAGTTGAACTGCTCGTGCTTCGACGGCTCGGGCGCCGGCTTTGTCAAAGCTCAACGCCGGACGAACTCCGGATGACTTCTCTCCGGATTTTGGCTGAGAGCAGATCTGGGGGAGAGGCTGCGAAGACGACAGGTTCGGAATGTACTCAGACCGCAGAAGAGCCTCAGCGCAACGGGATTCCCGACACCGGCGATTGGAGCCTGCTGTCCGACGGCAAGGTCCGGTTTGCGGTATTCACACACCAGCATCGGGTGGGCCGGGTGAGCATTGGGTTGATTGGGTGCGCAGCCACGACAAGACCCGACACGTGGGCCGACCGACCAGCCAACGTTGCGACATAGTAACCGATTCATCGCATGTGCCGCAGCAGCGGCATCCCGCAGTGATCCTCGGGTCGGCCACGGCAGGCGACTCCACCGGAGCCCGGCGGGCTGCGTAACCGATGAACCACCTCGCTTCCTGCAATTGCGCGCCGCCGACCCCGAGCATGCGACCCCGTCCGTGGAATACCTTCGGCCCATCGCACGCGGAGATCATCGGTCACCACCGGGGTGGCGCGGCGTCGCCCGATCCCCTATCTCCCGCCGCCATGGACGCCACCCCGGATGCCACAATGGACGCCCAAACGGATGCCCCAACGGATGCCCCAACGGATGCCCCAACGGATGCCCCAACGGATGCCCCAACGGATGCCATCGTCGTCGAGCACCTGACCAAGCGCTACGGCACCACGCTGGCGGTGGACGACATCGGCTTCGTCGTGCCCGCCGGTGCGACGGTCGGCCTGCTGGGCGGCAACGGCGCCGGCAAGACCACCACCATCGCGCTGCTGCTGGGCCTTCTGATCCCCACCGCCGGTGCCATCCGCGTGCTCGGCCACGACATGGCGCGCGACCGCTTCGCCGCGCTGGCGCGGATGAATTTTTCCTCCCCCTACATCGCGCTGCCGCAACGGCTGTCGGTGGCGGAGAACCTGCGCGTCTACGGCCACCTGTATGACGTCCGCCGCATCGAGCAGCGCATCGCCGAACTCGCCCGCGAGCTTGACCTGGGCGAATTCCTGCACCGCCCGTCCGGGCAACTGTCCGCCGGCCAAAAGACCCGGGTCGCATTGGCCAAGGCGTTGATCAACCGACCCGCCGTGCTGCTGCTGGACGAGCCGACCGCCAGCCTCGATCCCGACACCGGCGACTGGGTGCGCGGCTGGCTGGAGCGCTACCGGACGGAAAGCGGCTGCACCATCCTGCTCGCCTCGCACAACATGGCCGAGGTGGAGCGGCTGTGCGATCAGGTGCTGATGCTCAAGCGCGGCCGCATCGTCGACCGTGGCAGCCCCGCCGAGCTGCTGGTGCGCTACGGGCGCGAGGACCTGGTGGAGGTGTTCCTCGACATCGCGCGCGACCGTCGCCAGGCGGTGGAGATCTCTCACGCTGCCCCGGCGCCTGCCACGTAGCTTCATGCGGCCAACCAAACGCTTCGCCGGCGATCAGAGTTGCCCTACGGCCAACGCCGCGATTCACCGCGCCGTCGCAGACCATGAAGAAGGCAGTCGCGGGAGGCCGCACTGATATCCCGCCGGGTCCGCCGTCTGTCCGGGTTTCGTCCCGTTCGCGAAACCTTCCGCGGCATCCGCTGGAACCGCGGCAATCGGCTCTGGCACGAAGCGCGCAGCGGGCGGACCCGCGGTTTTCCGCCGCCTGCAAGCTTGACTGGACGCGGGTGGTGAAGCGTCCGGACACAAGGTATACCGACGGCAGACAGCTTGGGGTCGTGGCGCGCGATCTCGGGTTCCAACGCGTGGTCTATTTTCTGGCCTATGTGAAGCGGCGCGGCTTCCTATATGTCATCAGCATCAGGTATGCGAACGATGATGAAGCGCACACGTTCTTCCGCCACTACCCCTAGCGCCCGCGCGCGGCGCAATCGGCCGTCCGCAGCCCGCCAGGGTCGCACGCCGGCCGTGCCGGTGCCCGAAGATGCGGATGCGCAGCGTGCGCTGGCATGGCTGGAACGCGGCAAGCCGCGGTCGGAACTCGTCCCCGACGAGGCGGTGCCGGCGCAGAGCAAGGCGGACCTGGAGAAGTGCCGGCCGGCTTCCTACCGGCGCAGTCACTCGCGCTGATCGCGCCACGGTCGCGGTTCGGACTGGCAGAACATCGTATGCGTAGCAGCGCGCGCCGCATCTGGGGGATGATGTACCGCCACCTGGCGCTGTACCGCCGCTCCTGGCCGCGGCTGCTGGAGCTCGCCTACTGGCCGGTGCTGCAGATGTGCATCTGGGGCTTTACCGCCCGTTACCTCGCCGCCCGCATGGGCAACCCGATGGCGATCACCGGCGGTCTGCTGCTCGGCGGCGTGCTGCTGTGGGAGGTGGCGCTGCGCAGCCAGATGGGCGTCGCCATCTCCTTCCTGGAAGAACTGTGGTCGCGCAACCTCGGCCACGTCTTCGTCAGCCCGCTTCGCCCCTGGGAACTTGTCGCCGCCTTGATCGGCATGTCGATGATCCGCATGGCCGTCGGCGTCACGCCGGCGATCCTGCTGGCCTGGGGCCTCTATGCCTTCAACCTGTTCGCGTTCGGCCCGATCCTGGTGCTGTTCTTCGCCAACCTGATGATGATGGGCTGGTGGGTCGCGCTGGGCGTGGTGTCGCTGATCCTGCGCCACGGCGCCGGAGCCGAGGCGCTGGCCTGGTCGGTGCTGTTCGGCCTGACCCCGTTTTCGGCGGTATTCTATCCCGTCGCCGTGCTGCCGGCGGCGCTGCGGCCCATCGCGTTGGCGCTGCCCTCGGCACACGTGTTCGAGGGGATGCGCGCGGTGCTGCTGCACGGCGAGATCGCCTGGGACCACATGGCCTGGGCGGTCGGGCTGAACATCGCCTGGACCCTCGCCGCCGCGCTGGTCTTCGCCCGTCAGTTCCGCGCCGCCCGGGTGCGCGGCGCCCTGCTGAGCATCGGCGAATGACCGAGCCGGCACGCCTCTGGCTAATCCGTCACGCCCTGGTGGACGAGAACGCGCGCGCCATCCTCTACGGCACGATGGATGTCGAGCTCTGCCCCACCACGCTGCTCGAGCAGGCGCCGATGTACCGCGCACTGGCCGACCGCCTGCCGCGCCCGGCGGCCTGGGTGGTGACGCCGCTGAGCCGCACGCGCCGCACCGCCGAGGCGATTTTTGGCGCCGGTTATCCCACCCAAGACCTGCGCGTGGACCCTGGCCTGATCGAGCAGCACCTGGGCGAATGGCAGGGCCTGGCGCATGCCGAACTCCCCGGCCGCCTGGTGCAGCCGAAGCATCCGTTCTGGCCGCTGGCCGGCACCGAGCGGCCGCCCGGGGGCGAAACCTTCGTCGAGATGATTCTCCGGGTGGGCCCGGCGATCGAGGCCCTGGCCGCGCGGCACCGGGGCGAGGACGTGGTCGCGGTCAGCCATGGCGGGGCGATCCGCGCCGCGGTGGCGCATTGCTTGCGCATCGGCGCCGACAACGCACTGCACCTGTCGATCAACAACCTGTCGCTGACCCGGCTGGAGCGGCATCCCGACGGCTGGCGCGTGGTCTGCGTGAACGAGCTACCCGGGTACTAGTGTAGTATCTCACGCAAAGCTATACAATCAGTCACTCCGCGGCCGGGGCGGCATGTTCAGCGTTGCCCTGCCACGGTTCACCTTGAGGATGATGTCGTTCGCAGATTTCGTCCAGACGAAGGGCTTTGGATCAGCATTGTTTTGCTCGATGTAGTCGTAGATGGCGCGCTCGAATTTTTGTGATCGTCGCTGCCGACGCAACTCCGCTGGCGGCTCAAGCCGGATTATGCGGCGGACAAGTCCCGAGCCTCCGGATCAAACGCGCCGGTATCGCACCTTGCAATGCCGGCGCGCGCCGGACCTGGTGCTGCAGCTCCACCAGCGGCGATCCGCCGCCCACGCATTTTTTGACCCACATCGCCTGGTTGCCCGGTGAACGTGAAGTTGTCCACCCACCGGCCGAGCCACAGCCAGTTCCGCCAATTCGGCGCGGCCTTCCGTGATCAGAACGACGCGTCCCTGTCCGGCGCGCGACGTCGTGTTACGTTAGCGTGTCGGTTCCGGCCAACTATCCCTGAGGATAGTTGGCGTGAAAGTCGTTCCGCCACAGGAAGTTGGTGGAAGTTATGGTCACGCTGAAATCGAGCGACTTGACCTGATGCCACCAGCCAACTGGCATGAAGAGAATTTCCCCCGGCTCAAGCAGCACATCGTAGAGACGTAGCCCCGCCAGGCGCGGGTGCCGCACCAGATCGATGTCAGTCGCTTCCAGATCTGAAATCTCGCTGAACACGTGCTGGTCGTTATACAATTTGCCGACCTCGGCTGCGGGCGCGAGCTTGACGCGCTTGCGGCCGACGATCTGGGCGATCAGGTTATTGGTAAGGTCGTGGTGGAGAGACGTCACGGTACCGGCGGGCCCGATCCATATCATTCCGTGAGGAACGGCGACATTGCGGTCAAGGAACTTGTCCAGGAACCCGAGGTCATCATGCAACACCGACAGGGCCTCGGCGTTGCGCGCCGAATTGTAGGCCGTGAGGTAAGCATCGTTTCCGGCACCAGGCCGCAGGATTTGGTCGATGAAAGCATCGAATGGCGCCTCGCGTCGGTGGGCGTCCTTGTATCTCTCGAATCGTTGGTTGGCGGTGCGCTCGCCCTGGAATTCAACCGGCCGGGTGCCGACAGCGGCCTTGAGGTACCCCGGCGTCCAGCGTGTCAGGGCCGGCCAGTCCGCCATTTCGTCCTTCAGGATCACCGGTCGATTCACTGCATAGTATCGCTCAAGGAACTCTTCGGCGCCAAGTCCGGAACGTCGTTCGATGATGGTCAGGCGCGGGACCAGGTCACGTTGACGCTCGAGCGATTCCAGCAGCCACTCGCGTTTCGAGAGGGCCAGACGCAAGGCGGCGGTCTCTTCGGATGAGGCCCGGTCGGCCGGGATGTCCTGATGGGTCGGCATTCGTAGCGCCATCTGCGGCGGGGCGTCATCTTCCGGCGCAGCGGGAATATCGGGTGTGGCGCTGCTGTCGAACCGCTGCAGCCGCAGCCGGGCGCGATGATCCCTGACGAGGCTCTGTCCGCTGGCGTCGACCCCGCGGTAGTAGTGCTTTTGCCAACGATCCGCCGGCAGGTGCGGCGCGTTTGTCGTCATGCGCTGGTGGAATTCGTCGCGCGCCCGGCTCCAGCTCCGAAATCTCTCCATCGTCGCCGGGTCGGCTTCCAAAGGCTCAAATTTCGGCGCGAAGTCTTCAATCGCCGCCCGCTGGACGGGGAATAGGAAGCAGAACGGCTCCAGGGCGTCGAAATGGATCCATTGGCCCGGGCGGGTGAAGCGCCAGTTCATCGTGAAGGTGAACGGCGACCAGTCGGTCTCGACGATGCCGGTCAAGGGTGAGATGCCGTCCTTGCCGCGGTTCGGCGATCCACCCACCCAAAGGTTCCAGCCCGTCGGGGTGCGAAAAATCCCCTCGATGTGGAATGTGATCACCCCCTGGCCGAACAGCGACACCGGAACGCGCTCCGGCTTTGCGCCCGGCTCCGGCCGGATGGTGATCGCGTCAACGCCCGCTTCGCCGTTCCAGATGGCGTCGAAGGCGCAAGGACTTAGCACCTCCCAGCCGTGAGCATTGGCAATGTTGAGGGGTAGGCAGCGATAGGCGAACGATTCCGGCGTGTCGTCCATCCAGGCGCGCGTCGCGGGCGCCGGCCGGACAAGCGGCGCCCAGCCGGGGTGAAGGTAGCAGATCAGGTCCATATGCATCCTTGCTGCCAAGCTTCCCGGTGGTTGCCGGAAAAGCGTCTCGCGACACCGGTGGCCGATGTTTTCGGGGTAAGCCCGGCTGCCGCAACGATTGCCCGGATCAGCCAGGACTGTGCCCAGCGGTTCATTGGTCTTGTCGATGCCATGCGCGATCGCGTGGCGACAGTGCCCATCCAGCGGGTGGACCAGGCCGCGTTCCGCGCCACCGGCAAGACGCAGTGGCTGCACATCGCCTCAATCACCTGACTCACGTTCTACTGCGTCACCATCAAGCGCGGCGGACTTCGGCCCGCACCGCTGCCGATGGGGCCAGCACCGCCATCGGGCATGGCAAAAACGTCTTGGATCGATTTGATTTCCGGCAAGATATAAACAATACCGCGTGTGCCGGTGAAAGCTTTGAGCACTACTTCATTGTAGAATCTCACGGGGACGTTGATGCAGCCGTAGGTAATTCTCTTGTCGAGTGGGGACGACGTCGCCAATCGCTGCAGTCGATGGTCGCCGGGGTTGCCGGTGACCACACGATGAAGACCGACGGCGGCGCGGTAATCTATCCAAAGAATATCCTGGTCCATGTCACGGCCCAGGACGGCCACGAACCGGCCCGCCGGGGTCGTTCGCTCGTCCGGCCGTATGGTAGATAATTTTTGGCTGCCTATACCGGGGACGGTATCGTCGCCGCGGGCCTTGCCCAGAAGCGCGAATGTGGCGCCGCGCAATCGCCCAACGTTGTCAAAGACGAATACTTTCGCTTCGATTTTGTCGATGATTACGAAGGGCAAGCCGCCATTGTCGCCTGTCGCCACAACCCAATCCGCCACGCGCCGCGTATCTTTCGAGGCAATCTCTCCAAGGAAATCCGCTCCTTGCGGCTGGCTCGCCCGTGACGATGGGACAGGCGGCGCCGGACGAGCGGATGCGTCTGGATCGGCGGGAACCGCCTGATTGGCAACGGCGAGGAGCGAAGCATTGCGCGCTGGAGCGAGGGTCGGCCATGCCAGCACGACCGCCACCAGGACCAGTCGAATTCCCCTCACGGTGTTCTTTATGGTCTTCGCCATTCTACGCATGACCGGTTGTGGTTTCTAGAAACGAGCTGGCTTGGGTGGAAACTCTGGCACCGCGGGCACGGCAGCCGGCACCGCCGGGGTCGGCAGGCTTACGCCGCCACCGAGCACGGTGAAGTTGACTCCTGGACCGAAAAGCACCGGCGCGAACAACTCAGGAATCACAGTCGGCGCCAGAATTAGTGTCGGTGATGGCGTTGGTGTCGGAGTTGGGGTCGGTGTCGGAGTTGGTGTCGGAGTTGGTGTCGGAGTTGGTGTCGGTGTCGGAGTTGGTGTCGGTGTCGGAGTTGGTGTCGGTGTCGGAGTTGGTGTCGGAGTTGGTGTCGGTGTCGGCGTTGGCGTTGGTGTCGCTGGGGTGATAGTCCCGCTCGTTCTAAACCCGGTAACGCAGCAGTTAGCCGCGAGCGCATAGTTAGCGGCGTCTGGACCACCGAGTGTATAGCCATTAAAGGTGACGCCGATGTCTGATCCCGCGCTCGAACTATCAAAAACGGCGGTCGCTCCCTGACCGGCCACCAAAGTGACCCCGACAGGGACACCAGAGACAGAGGTGCTATTGAACCCGCCCGTGAGGGTCGCCATCGTCGAGCCGGCGGAACCCACAGCAGTCGGGAAGACCAACATGTATTCAGTCAGCGTGGGACCCCCGGTCAGGGTGAAGTCAGGTGAATAGTCGGTCGGCGTCGCGTATGAGGTCGGATTGTAATCAATGACGATTGCGAGGGGTGTCGCGTTTGACTTCGTGACCGTAATGGGTGGAGTACCGGGATCGATAATCAGGGTGCCGCCGGCAGCACCCGGTCCGGTACCACCATTACCAGCGATCAGCGTCATCCCCGATGGCAGGTTGAGGTCCTCAGAGGGAATAGTGCTGCCGTTGGTCAGCGTAAGAGCCGCGCTTGTGGTCAGGTGGATATTATCCGCGGCGCAAATCTCGATGTTTCCGTCGGTCGTCGTCATGGCCGCGTTCAAATTCATGTTGCGCCCAGCGCTCAATAAAACGCTGCCATTGACGGTTGTAATCGCTGCATTCACGGTGACATCGCGGCCACAACACACCACAAAGTTTCCGTTGGTTGCGGAAATTGCCAAATTCAGGTTCACGTCGCGAAAGGCGTCCAACGTCAGAGTGGTTGGGCTCGATGACGCCGTCCAACTGATCGCATCGTTGATGGTTATGTCGCCGCTACCAGGTGTCGAAGACAAATAAGTGGTCGTGGGAGGGGTTCCGGGGGCCGTAACCGGATTGGGGGCGCCGGACGTCAATGGAGTGATGGTACTGATGACCACGCTGTTCGTTACCAGCAGAGCGTCGAGTGTTGCGCCAGAGACGTTGCCTCCCGTAGGGGCAACGGTGAAATCCACGGGATCGATTGACAAGGTGCCGGTCAGCCCCTTGGGGGCGGCGGTGGTGATTTTTGCGGTTTTCGCGATATTCACGTGCGCGGCAGACGTTTCGATGGCGCCCCCATTCCCACCATTGGGGGCGCTGGCGTCCAGTGTCCCGGCTACGTTCACCGTGCCGCTCTGCATGTCGCCGAGAAGGCTGATTCTGCCGTTGTGGATGCCGACCGTCTGGGCCTCGATGACGCCCGTATTGTTGACCACGGTCTTGAGCAATTGGCCGGCCGCCTGCGCGGTCATCACCACCTGTCCGCCATTCGCCCGGATCACGCCACCGTTCTTTACGAGCGCCTTCACTGCACCTTTGTCGACGGCGACATTGAGCAAGCCGTCGCCAGCGACGTCAAGCGTGATGGCCCTTCCGGCGGCCAGCGTCACGGTGCCCAGCCGGGCGGTGATCAGGCCTTCGTTGTCGACCTTGGCGCCCAGCAGGGCGATGTAGCCGCCGCCGTCGGCGTTGATAGAGCCCCGATTGACAATCGCGCTATTGCTGGACCCGGCGAATTTATAATTGCCCGCCATGAAGTTGGCGTCGGTGATGCCCAGGGTTGAGGTCACCAGCCCGCCGACGTTCACCTGCGCGCCCTTGGCGAACAGAACGCCGTTCGGGTTCACCAGGAAGACCTCGCCATTGGCCGACAGGCTGCCCAGTATGCTCGACGGATTCCCCCCAGAACGCGGTTCAGCGTGACCGAAGTGCTGTTCGGCTGGTCGAACTTTACGGCTTCACCCTGACCGATGCTGAAGTTCTGCCAGTTGATCACCGCTTTCTGGCTGGCCTGGTCGACAGTGACCGTGCTCTTGGTGCTCGCAATGCTGGCCGAGCCTGCCGCGACCGTCCCGTCGGTCGGTAACGCATAGGCATTCGGTCGAACCGCCAGCACCAGGGTGACCGCCAGCCTCAGCACGCCCAGGTAACAGCCTCCGGAGAGGGCGGTAGAGCCGAGCCAACCGGCGCGTTTGATGGACATCGCGTGGCGGGTCGCGGGCACGAGATGACCGATTCTGTCGTTCATGATCGGTCGGAGATTGCAGTCCATTGCAACGGGTCCTTGTGTAATACCGGCCGCCGAAAAGATTGACGTACTCGGTGCCGATCGCTCCCCCCCGTCATGGGCGGGTCAACCCCCGGGTCAAGCGCCCGGGGGCAAGGCCTACTGGCCATGACGGGCGGGGTCACATGCCGACGTACGTCAGCCCTTCCGCCGCCTGGTATAAGAAGGCGATGCCGCGCGATATCTGTCGCTGACGCTGCCATCAGAAAAATTTCACGATCTGGAACCAGAACATGCCTGAGTTATCGGGATAGGAGGTCGCCTTCACACCGCCAACCAGGTGGGCGTAGGTAGCAGACACCAAGAAGTTGTTGGGATCGGACCAAACGACCCCGACCCCGACGCCGGTCCGGGTCAGGTCGTTTTGCCCGGCGGCAAAGGGATACTTCTCCACGGTGACGTAGCCATTATCGACAAAGGTGATCAACTGCACCCGGCCTGGTAGCTGCTCCGGCCACTTCGGCAGCAGCAGCCTGGCTTCGAGGGTCGCCACATATCCTTCGTCGCCGTAGGCTTCGCCTTCCGGATAGGCGCGCACGGCGTTCGCGCCGCCCAGTTCCATCTGCTCGGAAATGTCCAGGTTTTTGGAGGCGACCTGTCCTCTGATCGCTCCGTAAAGCGATAACGGACCGATTATATTCTGTAACCGGGAGGCACTGAACGACAGTTTGGCGTACACGCCTTCGGTTCGCGCGGTCTGCTCGTCCAACGCCCGCGCAGCGGGGGTTTCAATGTCGAGGTCGCCAAAAGTCCCGAAGAGGTAATAGGTGTCCCATCCGCCGCCGCCGAACGTGTCGTGATGGTCGCCGCTGACGCCGACAGTCAGCACCGAGTCCTCCCTGTCGACCGAACTGGACGTGGCGCCTATGGCGTCGTGAAACCACCTCTCGTCGAAATCGACCAGAACGTGGAGATTGTTGTTGTACGATCGGATCAGTGGATAGCTGCCGTAGAGGCTGGCGATCTCCTCCGAGCCATGGGAGTCCAGGTCCTTGAACTGCTTGCCGAGATGGTAGTCGAATGCGGTGAGGGCGACGCCCACCGTCCCGTCCCCGACCTGGCGTTGGTAGAAGGTGCGGCCATAGAGCATGCCGCCGGTGGTCGATGCCAGGACACGCAAACTGAGCACATCACCGAACCCGAAAGGTTCGTTGTAATTGACGGTACCCCCCAGGAGGTAAGCGCCTGTATAGGGATTGCCCCAATTCTCGGCTTCAACGCTGCCGTCCACGCGCGGCCCTTGAATCACGCCGACGACCAGATCGGACGTCCCGACCGCGGTCCCGGGGGCCAATGTCGCATTCACTCCGACGCCGGGAAGGTCCGAGATTATCAGAAGGCGCCGCTCAAGCGGTGCAGTCTCGACCGGGTCCCCGCTTTTCAGGCCATCAAGAATACGAATTAACACGACATCCGCGACATTCGTCTGATTATGTAGACTGATCTCGCCATAGCGCCCCTCGATCACGGCGATCGTCACGGCTCCGTCCGTGATGTCCTGGGCTGGCAGATAGGCTCGCGCTACAAAATACCCGCGCTGGTTGTAGTAGCTCGTAATTCTCGAAGCCATCGCCCGCAGCTCGGGCAAGGTCAATTCGCTGTCCGGCCTGAAGCCCGTGGCCGCGATCAGTTCCGCTTCGGAAAAGCGCGTCTGCCCGGTCACGTGCAGTAACTTGACGACGAACTTCTCGCCGCTGGGCACTGGAGTGATCGGCGCCTGGGGTTGCGGAATCGGGAGTCGGGAATTGATTTTTCCAGAACCGGGGCCGGCGGAATCTGCTGAATTTGACCGCCCGCGCCGACAGGCAACTGGGCAAAAGCGTTCTGGGCCGCCGCACATAGGGCGACCACAAGTGAGGCGACCGCAAGCCGGCCCAGCTCAAACCCGGAAGTGGCTGCAGCCGCCGCGTTTGACCTGGAAGTTGTCGCGCTCATGCTCGGACCCTCCTGGTTCGCATGCGGCAGAAGAAGGGACATTCCGACCTTGGCGCGAAGCACAAGAAGACCCTTTAGAACCTCGTTCTCCTGTTCACCGACATTCCCCGGATGAACGATCAATCCGGCCGACGCAAAGCAGACTACCCCGCGCTCTGGGCGTTTTGCAACCGCAAAGTCGCTCGGAAAGGGTATCTGCTCAACCCGGCTGGAGCACTGATCCGCCGCGCGGAATTGCGAGAATCGCCTGATAAGCGTCGATGCCGCGTCGCGCTGCGGTTCCTAGGACGGATCGGATGTCGGCGAACAGGTCGGCGCCCCAGCGTGATCGGAACCCGCCGGTGACCTTGCGGTAGGTGGCTGTGGGCCGCAACTCGCGCTCGCTGCTATTGTTGTCGGGCGGGACCTCGGGATGTTCGAGGAAGGTGAACAGGTAGCTGCGCACCTTGCCGTAGCGTTTGCGCAGCCGTCTGCCATGTTGATTGACCGGGGCGAGCACGATCATCGCGTTCAGGTCGCGATCCAGCCTGCATCGATAGGAGCGCCGGGTACTCTCGGCGAGTTCCTTTCGCCGCCGCGCCAGCACGACCGCCCGCAGCAGCAGCATCCTCATGCGTGGCGCGAAGATCGTGTCGGCCGCCTCGATGGCATACTGGCAGTCGCGCAACTGTTGCGCCAGGCAGACCTGCCAAAGATCGGCATGGCGTTGCTGAGCGCCGTAAAGGTCGGAGACCCAGATGCTCGGCCGATGGCCGGCCAGCACATCGCTCACGACGCTGGCCGCGCGCCAACTGGCTGATCACCGGCACGTGATCCGGGGGTGAAATAATGCATGATCGCGTAGGGATCGAGCGCCGGCGTCGTCGGCTTCTGGCGCATGTAGTCGTCGACGAAGCCGCTCATCGGCGAGGCGGCGGGATCGATCGTGCCGTCCTTCGTCCAGCCATGGATTTGCGTGCTGATGTCGGTGAACAACTCGCCGGGATCCGGATCGGGAATACTGCTGATGACAGGCCGCATCCTGTTCGTCTGTATCGGCAACACCGGCCGCGGCGTCGCCGCGGAGGCGGTCGCCAAACGCCCGATCGCCGCGCGTGGCCCGGCTTTGGCCGCGGCCTCGCGCGGCGTGGGGGTGGACCGGGGCAACGGCCGGCCGGAGCCGCATCTGGCGACGCTGCTCGCCGTGCGCGGCAGCGGTCTCTCGGCGCACTGCGCGGCCGGGTGGGCCCGCTGGTTCACCCGATTGCTCCGCGCGCGGGCCGGCGCTGCTTGGAAAGTCGGCCGTGCGGCTCTACCCTGGCCGCGACGAGCAAAAGGAGGCGAGGCGTGGATCGAGAGGAGCTGGGCCTGCTGTCGCGTTATCCGGCAGCGCCTCGCCGTCTGTTGACGGTCGATGACTACCACCGGATGGGCGAGGCGGGGATACTGACCGACGACGATCGCGTCGAGCTTATCGAAGGAGAACTTGTCGCGATGGCGCCCATCGGCAGCGAGCACATCGCCACCACCAATGCGCTCAACCGCCTGCTGGTGCTGGCCGTCGGCGACCGCGGCATTGTTTCCGTCGGCAACCCCGTCAGGCTGACCCGCTACAGCGAGCCGCAGCCGGATTTCTCAATACTCAAACCGCGCGACGACTACCGCCGGACGCTGCCACGGCCGGAAGACACCGTGCTCGCGGTCGAAGTGGCCAACACCAGCCTGGACTACGATCGCAAGGTCAAGTTGGCGCTCTACGCCCGCAGTGGCATTCCTGAAGTCTGGATCGTCAACCTGGCGGCGGCGGAGGTCGAGGTCTACCAATCCCCGGTCGCCGACCTCTATACCTCCGTCACGCGCGCCGGTCGTTCGGACAGCCTGACGATCAACGCGATCCCGGGCGTGCTCATTCCGGTTGCCAGGATATTTGCCTAGGATCGCCGGGGCCTCACGCTGGCGCGGGGCACTGACCGGAGAATCGTCTCGCCGCGGCGCCTGGAAGGACGCGAAGCGGCATCTGCTGGGCGCGCTGCTGTCCGGCCGGTTCCGCCCCGGACGGCTGGATCCGGTCACCACGGCGGACGGCAGTGCGGCCGGTCCCGGCTCGGCCCGCGATGCGCTCGTGCTGAAGATGCCACAGGCGCACGCCGTGCAGCGATCGCAAGCAAGTGAGCAAGCAAGCAAGAGTATCTGCTCGACCCCGGTTTGATCGGCGTTTTGAGGGATAATTCGCCGACGCTTCCGACTGGCCTAAAAAACCTTTGACACGGTCACGGCCGAGTCAATTCTAAACCAGGGCGTGCCCGAGCTCCCCGACCTCAGCCAGCTGAGCCACGCCGAGAAGGACGCCCTGATCCGGGCGCTGTGGGCGCAGGTGCAGAGCCTGACGGTTCGGGTGGCGGCGCTCGAAGCCAGGCTCGGCGAACCGTCGAAGACACCGGATAATTCCAGCCTGCCGCCGTCGAGGGGTCAGAAGCCGAACCAGCCGGAGCAGGCCAAGCGTGTCGGACCACGTACCGGCAGCCTGGGTCGTAAGGGCGGCGGTCGCCCACTGGCCCGCGATCCCGACGAAACGGTGACCGCGAAAGCGGCCGCCTGCGCGCATTGCCAATCCGTGCTGACAGATGCCGATCAAGTGCTGCACGGTCGTTACGACAAGATCGACCTCCCGGTGGTGCGCCCCGTGGTGACCCGTGTGGAACGTTATGCTGGGCATTGCCCATGCTGCGGCGGCGTAACCCTGGCAGCGATACCCGCGGGCCTGGAAGACGGCTCGCCGTTCAGCGTGAACATCGTGGCGCTGGCGATCTATCTGCGCTTCACCCATGCCATCAGCTATCGCCGCCTGACCCAGCTGTTTCTGCACCTCTATGCGCTGCAGATCAGCGAGGGCGCGTTGGATGCGATGTTGCAGCGCGCCAAGCCAAGTTTCGACAACGAGGTCGCCGCCATTCTTGCCCGGCTGCGCCGTTCGCGGATCGTCTGTTCGGATGAGACCTCGGTGCGCATCGACGGTCGCACCCATTGGAATTGGGTGTTTCAGAACGATCAGGTGGTGATCCACGTGGTGCGCAACAGCCGCGCGGCCAACGTGGTCACCGAGACGATGGCAGGCCATCGGCCGAGCATCTGGGTCTCCGACCTGTATGGCGCACAGCAGGGGCATGCCGATCTATGGCAGGTCTGTCTGGCGCACCAACTGCGTGACTGCAAATACGCCATCGAGGCGGGCGATACCATCTTCGCCCCACGCATGAAGGCGCTGCTGCTGCGGGCTGTCGTGCTGGCGCGGCGGCGCAGGAGCCTGGCCGAGAGCACGCGGCGCAGCTATCAGCACAGGCTGGATCACGAGTTGAACGCGATTATGGTGCTGGCGCCCACCAACCACCATGGCAGGCGACTGCGAAAGCGTTACGGGAAGGTGCGCAGCCACCTGTTCACCTTCCTGGAGCATCCGGAGGTTCCGCCGGATAACAATGGCAGCGAGAGGGAATTGCGGCCCACAGCCACATACCGCAAGGTCACAGGTGGCTTCCGTTCTACCTGGGGTGCCGACCTGTTCGCCGGCGTTCGATCCGTCGTTGGAACAGCAGCGCGACGGGGAAAGGATGCGTATCAGGCTATTCTCGCAGTTCTGGACGCCGAATCTATCATTCAGCCGGGTTGAGCAGATACAAGCAAGAAATCCAGATTAACACAGATTACACAGAGAAGAAGATAAAGCCACAGATTACACGGAGAGGAATAGAATGGCGCTTCGCGCAAGATCACTTTTTGCCTTCGCGCGAAGCGCCATGACTTTACTTCTCCGTGAACTCCGTGGCTTTACCTTTCTCCGCGTGCTCCGTGTTATTCTGGCTTGCTTGCTTTGCTTGCAACCCCCACCCACCCAACCACGCAGCGCACCGGATGCCCCCGGCCATGCGATCGCCCTGACCAGAACGCCGGGTCCGCGCAACGCACCTCGCCCGGTGCACCCGCCATCAGCGCGAAACGCCATCCTAAACTACTCGGTGAAACTCTGTGCGCACTCGGTGTAACTCGGTGTCCGCTGGCTTGCTTTCCTGCTTCCTTCCACCGCCGCCCACACCGCAAGAGGGCTGGCCCTTGGCAACCCTCGTCTGTCAGTATATCTATCATTCTCCTTCAATCGGCTTTCACCTGGAGTTTTCCCGCATGCCTCTCCCCTCCAACGGAATCACCGCCGAGGTCATTCGCGACGTCATGCCCCCTACCGCCTCAGCGAAGACGTGATGGCCGCCACCTTCGCCGCCCTCCCCGCGCCACCGCCGGACGCCACCCAGGCCTGGCGCCACGCCCGCATCACCCGCCTGCTCACGGAAATCGCCACGCTCAAACCTGCCGACGCGGCGCAGGCCCGCATCGCCAGCCACGTCCTCATCGTCCGCGGGCTGACCGACACCATTGCCGCCCGCGCGCAGGCCCCCGACCTCCCCATCGACCAGATCTGCCGCATCGCCCGCACCACGGCCGAGCTGGTCCGCGCGGCGACCGCGTTGGAACGCACCCTGGCCCGCCACCAGCAGACGCCCGTCCCGTTCTACGGCACCGTGGTGCAGGACGAGGTCGATATCCCCGCGCTCGACGCGCTGTGGGTCGGCAGGACCCTGGCCTCCGCCGGGGCAGGCTCCCCGGCCCCTGCCGAGGCAGGCTCCCTTGCCTCCGCCGCGGCGGAGCCCAAGCCGGCACCTGCCGGCAAACCACGCCCTGATGCCGAGCCGACGCCCGACGCCGCGTCCGAGCCGGTGCGGCGCTCCGCCGCGCCGCCGCCCAACCAGCCCGACATCATCCCGCCCCCCGCCGATACCGCGCCGCCCCCGCCGCCCGCCGCCACCGCGCCGTCCCTCCCGCCGGCGCCGCCCCCGCCGCCCGCCGCGGCGACCGAAGCACCGGCGCAGCGCGCTCCCGACCCGGCGGCGCGCAGTGTGCGGCCCGCCGGCTCATCCCCGGACTGGGTGATCGAGCAGCTCGACCAAGGCCCCGGCTGGTCGCGCGAGGTGCTCCGCCCCCGCACCGCCGCCGACCCGGCGCCCGGGGCCACGCCATGATCCCGGCGACCATGATCCCGGCATCCGCCGGGGCAGGTCCCCTGGCCTCCGCCGGGACAGGCTCCCCGGCCTCCGTCGGGACAGGCTCCCCGGCCTCCGCCCGGACAGCCCCTCGGCCTGCATCGTCCCCGTGCCGATCCCCCCACCCGGCTGTCACTCGGCAAATCCCGCGGACATGCCCGGGACGCAGCGCGCGCCCGGCCCCCTGCGCAACGGCAACCCGCGCGGCAACCCGCACCTCGCCCCCCGCTGCGGCGCCAAGGCGAGGACCACCGGCTGTCCCTGCCGCGCCCCGGCGATGGCCAACGGCCGCTGCCGCATGCACGGCGGCAACTGCCGCGGCCCCAGTTCGCCCGAGGGCCGCGTGCGCATCGTCAAGGCCAACACGAAGCACGGCAGGGTCGCCGCACCGAAGCGGGCCGGGCAGCGTTACATCCGCACCCTCATCGTGCGCACCTATGTGCTCGCCGCCGCGCGGCGGTTGCGGCCCTACCTGCCGCCCGAGATGGCCGCGCGCCTGGCCGCGGGCCCGCGGGAGCTCGCCGCTCCGATCCACCCCTCGAACCTGCCCTTTCTCGCCTCCCAGGACGCCATGCCTTGCACAGTGAGGCCCCGCCCGACAGCCGGCGCCCCCCGCACCCCTCGCTCCCGCCAGCCCAAGCCGCCGGCCCCGACCGGCCGTGCCGCGGAACGCCTGGCGGCCCGCGCCGAACTTGCCGCCCTGGCCCCCTGGCGCCAGGCCATCGCCTTCGCCCGAGCCGCCCGCCGCGCCGCCCGCCAGGCCCGCGCCGCTGCCCGCAAAACGCAAGCCGTCCGACGCCATGCCGTACGCAGTGAGCCGGGCCTTGTTCCCGGCGGCCGGAACGCCGCGCGCGCGCCCGGATTGCCCGGTGCCGAGGCCGGCCCCGCACTCGCGTCGACCTCCAACCGGGCCGAGGTCAGCCTCCTGGAACGCGAACTCGCCGCCCGGGCGGCCGGATTGCGGTCGCACGGGTGCGCACCGCCTGCCGCCGATGCGGCGCCGGCGCCGGGCCAAGAATCCGCATCGCCAGGACCCAATGCCGTGCACAGTGAGCAGCCGCCCGCGCCGCCGCTCGCCCGCCTGACCCCGGCCAAGGCCGCCGCCCTGCGCGGCACCTCCCTGTCCACGGCATGGGACTCGGGCATGCGGCCCGCGCTCGCCGCGCGCTTCGGCCCCCGCGCGGCCCAGCCGGGCTGGCGGCCCTCGCAAGGTCAACATCCCGCCACCCCCCACGCCACATTCACGCCGCGAATCGCGACAAGATGCTAAGCGATTCCGCGAATCGGGGTGCGGACGCCCCACGGCAAGGGAGAAACCGATGCAACGGATCCTGCTGGCCGCCGCCTTCCTGCTGCTGCCGCTCGCCAGCGCGCGCGCGCAAGCGGACGAGCAGGCGCTGGTCGACCGCTCCACCCTGGCACTGCAGCAGATGATGTCGCAGACCGTCTCGCAGGATCCGCAGCGGTCGCTGCAAAGCGCGCGCGGCGTGTTGATCTGCCCGCAGGTCTTCCGGGCCGGCTTCTTCATCGGCGGCGAGGGCGGCGGCTGCGTGCTGGTGGCGCGCGGCGCCAGCAACACCTGGTCCTACCCGGCCTTCTACGCCATGGGCAGCGCCAGCTTCGGGTTGCAGATCGGCATCCAGGACGCCGAGTTCGTCATGTTTATCATGACCGAGCGGGGACTGCGCTCGGTGCTGAACAGCCAGGTCAAGCTGGGTGCCGACGCCTCCATTGCGGTCGCGACCGTCGGCGCCGGCCTGCAGGGATCGACCACCACCGACCTTGGCGCCGACATCCTCGCGTTCTCGTCCACGCGCGGGCTGTACGGGGGCATCTCGCTGAACGGCAGCGTGATGGCCGCGCGTCCCGAGGCAGACCAAGCGTACTACGGCCGCGCCCTTGGCCCGCGCGAAATCGTGCTGGGCATGCAAGGGTCCAACCCCGGCGCCGACCCGCTGCGCGAGGTGCTGACGCGCTACGGCACGGCGGGGCCGCCACCGCTGCCGCCGGCGCAGACCGGCGCGGCCCCCCCGCCTCTGCCCCCCGGCGCGTCGCCCCCGATGGCCCCGCCCCCTGGTGCCCCGCCCCCTGGTGCCTCGATGGGCACGGCCCCGACCGGCGCGGTGCAGCAGCAGCCACTGCCGCCACCGACGCAACCACGCGGCTAGGCGGACCAGCGGCGCTGCGCGGGGCTGACAATTCGCTCCGCCTCGCCCATGTTCCTGGGATGGACGACGACACATTCGACCGCGCGCTGATCGCGGCGGGCTTCGCGCAGGCGGCGGAACTGGGCTGGCGCCATGTCACGGTACCGGGCGCCGCCCGCGCCGCCGGATTGCCGTTGGCGCGCGCGCGGGCACGTTTCCCCGGCCGCGCTGCCCTGCTGCTGCGGTTCGGCCGCATTGCCGACCAGGCAGCGCTGGCCGAGCTGACGGTTGAAGGCTCGGTCCGCGACCGGCTGTTCGACCTCATCATGCGCCGGATCGACGTGTTGCAGGCGCACCGCGCCGGCGTGCTGGCCCTGCTGCGCACGCTGCCGTGCGAGCCGCCGACCGCGGTACTGCTGGCCTGTGCCACGCGCCGCAGCCTGCGCTGGCTCGGGCAGGCGGCCGGCGTGGAGCTGCGCGGCCTGCGCGGGGCGCTGAAGCTGCGCGGCCTGGTCGCGGTGTGGCTGTGGACGCTCCGTGCCTGGGAGCGCGACGAGACCGCCGATCTCAGCGCGACGATGGCGGCGCTCGACCAGGCGTTGACCCGGGCCGCGCAGGCGGTGCGCTGGCTGCACGGCCTGCCCGCCCCAGGGGGCCAGGCAGGCGCTCCATCCGAGGCCCCACCCGAGCCAACACCCGAGCCAATACCGCCGCCGCCGCCGCAAGCGGGTCCGTCATCAGAAAATACCATGTCGTGACCGGGGGCGCCGGCGTAGGATGCCCGCGTTCCGACCCGACAGAGGGACGCCAACACGACAGAACCAGGGAGGCGACAATGGCCACCAGCCCGCACATGCCGAGCGGCACCGGCCTGCCCGACTTCGACTTCACCAAGATTTTCGCCGAGATGAAGCTGCCCGCGCTGCCGAACATGGATGCGTTCGTCGCGGCGAACCGCAAGAACATGGAGACGTTCTCGGCGGCCAACCGCATCGCCCTGGAAGGGGCGCAGGCGGTCGCCCGGCGCCACATGGAGATCATGCAGCAAAGCATGACGGAGATCACCGAGGCGATGAAGGCGCTGTCCTCGATGGAGGCGCCGCACGCCAAGGCCGCCAAGCAGGCCGAGATGATGAAGACCGCCTATGAGCACGCGGTGGCCAACATGAAGGAGCTTTCGGACCTGATCCAGAATGCCAACAGCGAGGCGCTGGCGCTGATCAACAAGCGTTTCGCCGAGGCGATGGATGAGGTGAAGGCGCTGACGCAGAAGGCGTCGTAGACGCCCGGTGTTTGCCGGTTAGAGTTCGTTGCGAAACAAGCGCTGCGGGCGGTCGCGAGGCCGCCCCCCGTGTCATGGGCGGGCTTGGCCCGGCCACCCACGTCTTTTCCTGTTGCCCGTGGCAAAGTCATGGGTCGCCGGGCCAATCCCCGGGTCAAGCCCGGGGACGGCCATGACGCGGGGCGCGCGGTCCACCCGAGATGATGCGTTTATGTCTCAACAAGCCGCAGGTGGCGCGATACCTTCCACCGGCCCCCCGATTGCCCTGCGGCGTTGCGTCAACGGGATGGCGTCGCCGGCCCGGGCACTGTAATCTGCGACACCCCATGTCCAAGCCCTTGCCGTTCTGGAAGACCAAGCGGCTCGAGGACATGAGCCGGGCCGAGTGGGAGTCGCTGTGCGACGGCTGCGGCCGCTGCTGCCTGCACAAGCTGCGCGACGAGGCAACCGACGAGCTCTCGTTCACCGAGGTCGCCTGCCACCTGCTGGACCTGCACACCTGCCGCTGCGGGGACTACGCCCATCGCCAGATCCGCGTGCCCGACTGCGTCAGTCTGACGGCCGAAGAGCTGCGCAGGATCGACTGGCTGCCGCCCTCATGCGCCTATCGCCGCCTGGCCGAGGGCAAGGACCTTGCCTGGTGGCATCCGCTGGTCTCGGGCGATCCCGATACGGTGCACACCGCCGGCATCTCGGTGCGCGGCCGCGCGATCAGCGAGCGCTGCGCCGGAACCCTGGAATCGCACATCGTCGACTGGCCGGCGCGCGCGCCGCGGCCGCCCCGTCCGACAAGGCATCCGACAAAGGAGAAGAAGCAATGCTGAAGAACGCCGTCTATGGCGGGGTGAACGCCGCGGTACTGACCGCCATGCGCGAGGATCTGTCGGTCGATCTCGACCGCACGGCGGCGCATTGCCACTGGCTGCTGGCCAACGGCTGCAACGGCCTGGCCGTGATGGGCACCACCGGCGAGGCCAACAGCCTCGGCATCAGCGAGCGCATCGCCCTGCTCGAAGGCCTCGTCGCCCGCGGCGTGCCGGGGGCGAAGATGCTGCCCGGCACCGGCACCACCGCCATCACCGACACCGTGCTGCTGACCCAGAAGGCGCGCGAGGTCGGCTGCCGCGGCGCGCTGATGCTGCCGCCGTTCTACTACAAGGGCCCGTCGGATGACGGTCTGCTGGCCTATTTCAGCGAGGTGTTCGACCGCGTCGGCGGCGGCATCAACTTCTACCTATATAACTTCCCGCAGCAGTCGGCGATCCCGTTCAGCGTCGACTTCTTCGCCCGGCTGCTGAAGAAGTACCCGACGGCGTTCAAGGGCGTGAAGGACTCCTCGGGCAACTTCGAGAACGGCAAGTCCTACGTCGAGGCTTTCGCCAGGGACGGGTTCGAGGTCTATGCGGGTGACGACACGCTGCTGCTGCCGCTGCTGAAACTCGGCGGCGCCGGCTGCATCACCGCCGCCGGCAACATGAACGCCGCCGTCGCCGCCAAGGTGTACGCCAACTGGGACAACCCCGTGGGCGAGGCGGCAGCCGTCACCCTCGGCGCCACCCGCAAGGCCGCGGTCTCGGTGCCGCTGATCCCCGGGCTGAAGGCGCTGAAGGCGCGGCAGACCGGCGATGCCGGCTGGCTCAACATCCGCCCGCCGCATCTGAAACTCGACGCCGAGCAGCGGGCAAAGCTGTTCGCCGCCTGGGACGCCAGCGGCATCACCCTCGCCAAGGCCGCATAGCATGCTCATTCTCCCCCTCCCCTTGAGGGAGGGGGTTGGGGGGAGGGGTCCCGCAGCAAGGTGCTTCGCTTTGAACGCCGCGGCCCCAGCCCCCAAGCGGACCGGAAGAACATCGCCGCCCAACCCGGCCCAATCCTGACGCCCACCGGGCGCGCCCGCCCATGATGCCCGCCCTCCGACCCTGGCTCGCCCGCCACCGCGACCACTTGTGGTTGGCGTTGCGCATGCTCATCTCCGCGACGGCGGCCTATGCGCTCGCCCAGGCATTCGGCCTTGCGCAAGGCTACTGGGCCGTCCTCACCACCATCATCGTCACGCAAAACAGCGTCGGCGGTTCGTTGAAGGCGGCAATCGATCGCCTGATCGGCTCGATCTGCGGCGCGCTGGTCGGCGCCGCCGCCGCCCTGCTGCTGCCGTCGCACACGCCGCTGATCCTCGGCGTTGCCCTGATCGCCGCGCTGACGCCGCTCGCCGTGCTCACTGCCTTCTATCCGACCTACCGCATCGCCCCGATCACCGCGATCATCGTGCTCATGAGCACCGGCACGGCCTCGCTCGGCCCGCTCGCCTATGCCTTTAACCGCGTGCTCGAGATCACCCTCGGCGCGGTGGTCGGCGTGGTCGTCAGCACGCTGATCGCCCCGGCGCGCGCCTACGCGCAACTGCGCACGGCGGCGGCGGAGACCGCGCGGCTGCTCGCCCAGGTCATGACGGCCCTGGCGCAGGCGGTCGGCGCCGAGGCCACCGCGCTCGGCACGCTGCCGACCCAAATCCAGGCGGCCCTGAACCGCCTCGCCACCGCCGCCGACGACGCCGCGCGCGAGCGCCGCTCCCGCCTGTCCGACCACCCGGACCCCGAGCCGCTGTTCCGTACCCTGCGCCGGCTGCAGCAGGACATCCTGGCGCTGCACCGCATGTTCGGCACGCAGTGGCCCGACGCCGTGCGGGCAGCGCTCGCCGCCCCGTGGGCAACCTATGCCGAGGCCGTCGCAGCGACGCTGCGCAGCCTCGCCGACGCCCTGACAGCGCGCCAGCCGCCACCCGACACCGCGCTTCCGCGGACCCAGCTTGCCGGCTTCATCGCCGCGATCGAAACCATGCGGCGCGAAGGCGCCACCCGTGCGCTGTCCACCGATCTGGTCGGTCGCATTCTCGGCAGCGCCTTCCGGGCGGAGCAATTGCAACGCGACCTCGACGACCTGACCGAGCGCACCCACGAGGTGGCGGCGACGCGCTGATCGGTCGAGGTAGCCGGTCAGGTTGAATGTCGGGTCTCGACCCAAAGCTGTCCTTTGCCGAAACCAACTAGCTCGCCGACGAACCATGTGGTCAAGTTTGGTGGAGTGATGCGCAGGAGGGACACAGATGCTTGCACCGGGACGCAAAGGCGGAATGGTCACGCTGCTGATCGTGGCAGCATTGCTCGGCTGCGTCGCCAGCGCGGCTGAAGCTGCTGTCCACGTCGAAGGACAGGTCCAGGCAGGCGGCGGCCCCGTCGTCGGATCGACAGTAACCCTTTGGGCGGCAAGCGCCGCTTCACCCGCGCAACTGGCACAGGTCCAGACCGGCGCCGAGGGAAGTTTCGTCGTCTCTGCCGACCAATCGCCCGACAGCGCGGTTCTCTATCTTGTCGCGACCGGCGGGGCGCCTGCTGCCAGCAAGCGGGCCGGCAACAATCCGGCCCTCACCTTCCTGGCGGTGTTGGGCGGCAATGCTCCAGCGCATGTCGTCGTCAACGAGTTCACGACGGTGGCCTCGGTCTGGACGGCCGCCCAATTCCTCGACGGCGCGATGATCAAGGGTCACGCCCTTGGCCTGCATATCGCGGCGGGCAACGTGCCCAACTTCGTCGATCTCTCAACCGGCGGATGGGGCGAAGCCATCCAAGACCCGCTCAATGGCGGGCAGACGCCGACGATGGCCAACTTCGCCACGCTGGCGGACGTGTTGGCCGGCTGCGCGACGCGCGTCGTGGACGATGCCTGCGCCAAGCTGTTCGCGGCGGCGGCGGCGCCCAAAGGCGGCGCGCCGACCGACACGTTGACGGCGGCTGAGGCGATCGCCCGTTATCCCTGGTATCAACCCGGGCGGCTGTTCGCCTTGCTCGACGCGTTCTATCCGGTCCCGCCGGTCAAGATGGCGGGACAACCGATGCCGCCGAACATGCGGCCGGTGCCGTTCATGCCGTACCTTATCTGGTCGCCCAGCGCCTGGGTGCTACCGTTGAAATTCGACGGCGGCGGCTATCGGGCGGGTGGCAAGGCCATGTTCGACAGCGAGGGCAACCTGTGGGTTGGCGACAACTTCACAATCGGCTGGCAGGGGCAGGATGCGCTATGGCAGGGCAACGCCACCAAGTTCGCCCCGAACGGCAAGCCGCTGTCGCCGATCACGACCGGTTTTACCGGCGGTGGGATGGAGGGGGGCACCTTCGGCGCAGCCGTCGACGCGCATGACAATGCCTGGTTCACCACTTACGGCGGCCATTCGATCGCGGTATTCGACAAGGATGGCAAACCGCTGACACCCCCCGAGGGCATCACCTTCGGCGGCCGGCTCGGTTTGATGCAGGGCATAATCGTCGCGCCCAGCGGCGATGTGTGGGCGCTTGGGGCGTCGAAGAGCCAGTTGGTCTACTTCCCGAAAGGCGATCTGACGAAGGGGCGGATCGTTTGCGAGGGCGCGAGCGAGGAACCCTGCAAGTCGTTCCTGGGACCGTTCCAACTCGCGATCGATCAGCAGGACCGGATATGGGTGGCCAACGCCTTCGCCGAGCACGTGACGCGATTTCCGGCCGCCGATCCGAGCAAGGCCGAGACCTTCTATTCCGGAGCAAGCCCCGCCGGCCTCAACGTCGACAGCCAGGGGAATGTCTGGATCCCTACCCGGTTCGGCAATGGGCTGGATGGCAAGTTCCATCTGGCGGACATGGATGTCCGAGCGAAATTCGGGGGTGTCGTGCCTGGCATGGACTACATGACGTCAACCATGTCCACGCAACAAGGCGGGACCGACCACAGCGGCAGCGTGACGCTGCTGCGGCCGGACGGCACGCAATATCCGGGTTCGCCCTTCACCGGCGGCGGCCTTCCCGGGCCGTGGGCGGTGGTCCTGGACGGCAACGACAACGCCTGGATTTCCAACTTTGCCATGCCAAACAGCCCGATCGTGGAGCTGTGCGGGGTCCGCACCGAGACTTGTCCGCCCGGCATGAACACCGGCGACCAGATTTCTCCGCCCGGTGGCTATGTTGGAGGCGGCTTGCAGATGCAGACCGACATCGCCGTCGATCCGGCCGGCGATGTCTGGGCGATGAATAACTGGCAGGACATCGGCAGTTGTATTGGCAAGCCCCAAGAGGCGCTCTCGACCCGGTGCGGCGGCCAGGGCGTGACGATTTTCTACGGCATGGCCAAGCCGGTACGCGCGCCGCAGATTGGGCCGGCCAAACCATACGAATGAGCGGAACGGCATAACGAAGGGTCGCCTCAGCACTTCAGTCCGAATGTTCTCTCCACCGATGGTGCGCGAGATGCGCGCGGTGTGCCCCGACGCGCTGGTGCTGAACTACACCATCCCGATGATCAGCCTGACCTGGTCGGTCTACAACGCGTTCCCGGCCCAGCGCGTGGTCGGGCTGTGCCACAACGTGCAGTACACCGCACTGGCGCTGGCGGAGTATCTCGGTGTGGCGCCCGAGCGCCTGGCGTACGACTGCGCCGGCATCAACCACATGAACTGGTTCCTGCGCCTGGAAGTCGATGGCCAGGACGCCTATCCCGCGCTGCGCCGCGCCGCCGAGGGCCCAAAAATATTCGCCCGCGACCGTGTGCGTTTCGAGCTGCTGCTCCAGTTTGGCTGGTTCGTTAGCGAATCGAGCGAGCACACCGCGGAATCGACTTGCCTTCGTGCGACCGGCACAGCCGCGGATGCCGAGCCCGCGCCTCCGCCGTGGCATGCCTCACCTGCCGTGACGGAGGGCATCGCCAAAGGGTCGATCCTTTCCGTGCCCGATACGACATGGGCGATGTGATGCGCGCGATCGCGCGACATGGTATCGGGCGTGCCATCGGCACAACGCCGGCACGGATGATCGCAGTTGACGAATCGAGTCGCGACCACCTTCATTGTCGGCGTGGAACCGCCCCTGAACGAAACCTTGACGCTGCCCGGTGGGCCGACGCGCGTGCAGTGGCGGCGCAACGCGCGCGCGCGCCGCATCAGCCTGCGCATCGACCCGAGCGAGGGCATGGTCGTGGTGACGCTGCCGCTGCGCGCGGGGCGGCGCGCCGGCATGTCGCTGCTGATGACGCATGCCGACTGGGTCAGCGACCGGCTGGCCAGGCTGCCGCAGATGATTCGTTTCGGCGACGGCGAGGCGATCCCGCTCGACGGCAAACCCTGTCGCATTCGCCATGTGCCGCAGGCGCGCGGCGGCGCATGGCTCGCCGACGGGGAACTGCACGTGACCGGTGCGCCGGAATTCCTGTCCCGGCGCGTCACCGATTTCCTGCGCGCCGAGGCGCGGCGCCGCTTCACCCCCCTGGTGGCAATCAAGGCCGAGGCGGCTTCGTTGCACGCGCGTCGCGTGACCGTGAAGGATACCAGCTCGCGCTGGGGAAGCTGTGCGCCGGACGGCACGATCGCGCTGTGCTGGCGGCTGATCATGGCGCCGGACTTCGTGCAGGACTACGTGGTGGCGCACGAGGTCGCGCATCTGCGCCACATGAACCACGGGCCGCGGTTCTGGGATCTGGTGGCGCGGCTGACGCCGCACACACGGGCGGCGATGGCCTGGTTGCGCGACGAGGGCGCACGGCTGCAACGCATTGGCGGGTAGCGCGCGCCGTTTGTGGCCCGCCGGCCCACGCCGGCAATGCCCCAAACCGCATAGGGTGGAAAAGCGCAGCGCATTCCGCCACTTTTGCCGCTCACAAATGCAACAGCCCGCCGCGACAGGGCGCAAGTGGCGGATTACGCTGCGCTTATCCGCCCTACATTCATCGTGCCGACAACGGCCAACAGCGCGGCTCAGAGCAGCTTGCCGTCGCCGGCGGGCGTGGCGTGCAGGCTCGCCACACGGGCGAGCAACGCGGGCACGCCGTCGACCACGGCGTAGGCGTCGCGCAGCGCCAGGGCGGCGAAGCCGTGTGCGATGGCGCCCTCGATCGCCCCGACCATGCCCTTCGCCGAACCGGCGATGTCGCAGATCAGGATCGGCTTCACGTGCAGGCCGAGCTGGCGCCAGGTGAGAATCTCGATCGTCTCCTCGAGCGTGCCGATCCCGCCTGGGAACGAAACGAAAGCGTCGGCCAGCTCGAACATGCGCCGCTTGCGGGCGTGCATGGAATCCGTGATCTCCAGCCGCGTCAGCGCGCCATGCGCGACCTCGGCGGTGCGCAGGAAATCGGGCAGCACGCCGATCACCTCGCCGCCGGCGGCCAGCGCCGCGTCGGCCAGCGTGCCCATCAGGCCGATGCGGCCGCCGCCATAGACCAGGCGGATGCCGGCGCGCGCCAGGCCGGTGCCGAGCGCCTCGGCGGCCTGCCGATAGATCGGGTCGCCGCCGAAGCTGGAGCCGCAGAAGACGGCGACGGTGGGGGCGGGGGACCGGTGGGGCATGGTCTCAAGCGACGACCATCACGCCGAGCGTGCCGGTGCAGCGCCGCGTCCGCGGGGGGCCGACCATCACGATTCCGCGCGTCGGGGCTTGGTGCATCGTCGGGGTGCCTCCTTGGCGCGTTGGCCGGGAAAGCAGAGGCTGGGTGTGCGCGAGTGTCAAATCGGGCCAGCGAACATCGCCTTTCCCCCTGGCCCGGAACTGCTCTAGACGCTTGCTCCACACCCCCTGCCCGACCGGAGTCGCCCTGCCGATGCCTGTCATGTCCGACCGCTGGATCCGCCGCATGGCCGAGGACCACGGCATGATCGAACCCTTCGTCGAGGCGCAGAAGCGCGACGGGGTGATCAGCTACGGCCTGTCCAGCTACGGCTACGACGCGCGCATCGCCGACGAATTCAAGCTGTTCACCAACATCAATTCCGCGGTGATCGACCCGAAGGAGTTCGCGCCCTCCAGCTTCGTCGACCGCAAGTCCGACGTCTGCATCATCCCGCCGAACAGTTTCGCCCTTGGCCACACGGTCGAGTATTTCCGCATCCCGCGCGACATCCTGGTGATCTGCCTGGGCAAGTCCACCTATGCCCGCTGCGGCATCATCGTGAACGTCACGCCGCTGGAGCCGGAGTGGGAGGGCCAGGTGACGATCGAGATCAGCAACACCACGCCGCTGCCGGCGAAGATCCACGCGCACGAGGGCATCTGCCAGTTCCTGTTCCTGCAAGGCAACGAGCCGTGCGAAACGAGCTACGCCGACAAGGCCGGCAAATACATGCGCCAGCGCGGCGTCGCGCTGCCGAAGCTGTAGGGAAGGACCGCACAATTGGACCGCATTCGTATTCGTGGCGGCCGCCCGCTGGCCGGCGAGATCGTCATCGGCGGCGCCAAGAACGCCGCCCTGCCGCTGATGGCCGCCGCCATGCTGACCGAGGACCGGCTGGTGCTCTCGAACGTGCCGCGCCTGGCCGACATCCAGACCATGACGGCGCTGCTCGCCCAGCACGGCCTGGCGATCGAGCCGGCCGGCAATGACGGGCGCACGCTCTCGCTCGGCGGGCCGATCAGCAACACCGAGGCGCCGTACGACATCGTGCGCAAGATGCGCGCTTCCTTCCTGGTGCTGGGGCCGCTGCTGGCCCGCGTCGGCGAGGCGCGGGTGTCCCTGCCCGGCGGCTGCGCCATCGGCGCCCGGCCGATCGATCTGCACCTGAAGGGGCTGGAGCAGTTGGGCGCGCGCATCTGCCTCGACGGCGGCTACATCGACGCGCGCGTCGAGGGGCGGCTGCGCGGCGCGACGATCGTGTTCCCGTTCGTCTCGGTCGGCGCGACCGAGAACCTGCTGATGGCGGCCACGCTCGCCGATGGCCGCACCGTGCTGGCCAACGCCGCGCGCGAGCCGGAGATCGGCGACCTGGCGGCCTGCCTGAACGCGATGGGCGCGCGGATCGAGGGCATCGGCAGCGACAAGCTGGTGATCGAGGGCGTGGACCGGCTGCACGGCGCGGCGCACCGCATCATCGGCGACCGCATCGAGGCCGGCACCTACGCCTGCGCCGCCGCGATCACCGGCGGCGAGGTGTGGTTGCGCGGCGCGCGGCTGGAGCACCTGGGCGCGGTGGCGCGTGCGCTGCGCGACGCCGGCGTGGACATCACCGAGGCGGCGGATGGCGTGCAGGTGCGCCGGCTGAACGGGCTGCACGGCGCCGACGTGATGACCGAGCCCTACCCCGGCTTCGCCACCGACATGCAGGCGCAGTTCATGGCGCTGATGGCGGTCGCCGAGGGCGCGGCGATGGTCACCGAGACCATCTTCGAGAACCGCTTCATGCACGTGCCGGAGCTGAACCGCATGGGGGCGCGGATCAACGTGCACGGCGCCTCGGCGATCGTGCGCGGGGTGCCGGCACTGTCGGGCGCACCGGTGATGGCGACCGACCTGCGCGCCTCGGTGTCGCTGGTGCTGGCGGGGCTGGCGGCGAAGGGCGAGACGGTGGTGAACCGGGTCTACCACCTGGACCGCGGCTACGAGGCGGTGGAGCAGAAGCTGGCAGCGTGCGGGGCGGACATCGAGCGGATTGAGGGGTAGGCCGGTGCCAACCTACTACTCCCTCTCCCCTTGAGGGAGAGGGCTGGGGTGAGGGGTCCCGCAGCAAGTACTTCGCTGTGATGCCAGGTCATGAAATGCCTGACCCACCCGTGTCCTGGTGCATCCATCCTCGCGGACGGCAGAGATCGCATTCGCGGACTCGCTTTGAAAACACACGGCTCGAACCCCGGAACGAAGGGCTAAACGTTCCGGCGATGGGCCCCGATGTCCGACGGACAGTATCCCCAGAACGCCATCAAGCGGCGCGCAACCCTGGGACACGGGCCTGGCTCGTTGCGCCGATCACCGCCTGGGGCGGGGTGTACATTTTCACCGTATCCCGCCCGCTTGCCTTGGCTGCATACAGCGCCGTGTCGGCGTCCCCGACCAGGGCCTGCCAGCCACCGATACTGCTACCCTGTCCCGGCACGAACGTCGCCACCCCGGCGCTCAATGTGACGATCCCGTGTCTGCTGCCCCCGTGCTGCAATGCCAAACCGCGCACAGTCAGCCGCATCGTCTCGGCGAACGCAACCGCGCGCGACGCGTCGGATCCGGGCAGGACAACGGCAAACTCCTCGCCGCCAAAGCGGCCCGCAAGGTCGCCTGCCCGACGCAGGCAGCCCTGGATCGCCCGGGCGATCGCGCACAGGCAGTCGTCTCCGGCCGGATGGCCGTAGCAATCGTTGTAGCCCTTGAACTGGTCGACATCGATCATGACGATCGACAGCGGCTGGCGCGACCGCGCCGCGCGGCGGAATTCCCGCTCGATCGTCGCGTCAAGGCAGCGCCGGTTCGCCAGGCCCGTCAGACCGTCATGCGTCGCGAGTGTGTTGAGCACCTGGTTCGCCTTCACCGCGCGGCCACCCAGAACGACCACGACAAGCACCACGCAAGCCAGGATGATCGCGTGCCAACGCAACTCGGCGCGCCAACTGCGTTGCAGATCCCACTCGGACAGGGAGACCAGCGCCGTCAGCGGAAATTCGTTCAAGTGCTGGAACGAGCCGAATTTCCGCGCGCCGTCGACCGGGGATATATAGGCCAGGCTGCCGGCGCGCTGGAGGTGCATCTGGCGCCGCGGCTCGCTGCTGGGCGAGAATCCACCGGTGGCTCGCGGATCAGGCGGGCTGCGCGTGAGAATTGTCATGCCGTCGTCATCGGCGAGCAACGCGATGATGCCGCCCGATTTCGCCTGCATCTGGTCGAACAGGTGCTGGAAGAAATCCAGCGAGACACTGGTGACCACCACACCGGCAAAGCTCCCGTCGGCGCGGTTGATCCGACGCGTTACGGTGATGTTGTAGCTGCTGTCGATCTTGCTCTTGATTCGCGCCCCGATGAATGGCCCGCGATCGGGATGCGTCGCGTGGTAGCGGAAATATCCCCGCTCCGCGTAGTTCAATCCCACCGGGTTCGCGACAAGCGACTTCACGATCGCATCGCCATGGCTGTCCATGATGCCCATTTCATGGATTGCCGGCAGTGCCGACGCGAGTGAGGTCATCAGGCCGTACAGTCGCGTCCGGGCTTCCGGGCCGGTGCCTTCGGCTTCGACCCTCTCCACCAGGCTGGCGACGATCGTATCGGCCGTCTTGAGGGTGGTTTCCGCCTGTTCGGCCATGGACCGCGCGGTGTTGGCGGTTACCACCTCGGCCTGTTGGATGTTGGCCTCGTGCAGCCGCTGCAGTTGGCAGACCTCCGTCCCGACCAGCGCGACGAAGACGCAGGCGATCAGGCCGAGCATCCGGCCCTGCAGGGACAGCCGCGCAGCCAGCGGCTCAATCAGCCCAAAACGCAGTGCGAACAATTGGCCCACGTGCAGTAACCTTGCTGCCGGCTGGACGCGGGGCCGCCGGGGGACGGTGAGCCGCCGAGCGGTCTACGAAACAGTCCGCGCCGCTGTCTTTTTGGTACAACGGCATCTGTTTGAGACGGACCGTAGGGCCGGAAAGGTTACCGAGGGGTTAACCGGCGAAGAATTCCCCCACTGGCGGAACCCCCCTGATCCGCGGGCGACGCATCGCGAGGTTCGATTTGCTCGCGCGGCACCGAGTGCGCTCGGCATCCCGTTGCGTGCGGACTATCGTCAGGCGGTATTCTACCGACCCGGCAGATCGGGCCGCCGACGCGGCGTGGAACCTGCACCGGGAACTGGGGGGCCAGCCATGGATTTTACCAACCGTACCGTCATCGTGACCGGCGGCACTGGCGCGCTCGGGCGCGCGGTGGTGGGCGCCCTGCTCGCCGGCGGCGCGCACTGCCGCGTCCCATACATCGTGGACGCCGAAGCGGAGACGTTCCCACACAACGATAATGTCACGCTGGTGCAGGGCTGCGATCTCTCCGAGGAGACCGGCGTTGCCCGGCTGTATGATGGGGTGAGCGACCTCTGGGCCTCGATCCACATTGCCGGCGGCTTCGCCATGAGTGCTGTCGCCGACACCGACAAATCCGCCCTGCTGCACATGCTGAACATGAACTTCGTCAGTTGCTACCTGTGCTGTCGCGCCGCACTGGGCGGCTTCGGCGCAGCCGGGGGGCGCATCGTCAACGTCGCCGCCCGGGCGGGGATCGAGCCGCGCCTCGGTGCCGGCATGGCGGCCTATGCCGTCAGCAAGGCCGCCGTCGCCGCCTTCACCGAGGCGCTCGCCGCCGAGGTCGCCGGACGCGGCGTCCTGGTCAACGCCGTCGCCCCCTCGATCATCGACACGCCGGCCAACCGCGCGGCGATGCCCCAGGCCGACCACGCCGCCTGGCCCAAGCCGGAAGAGATCGCCGTCGCCATCGCCTTCCTCGCTTCGCCCGCGAACCACGTCACCACCGGCGCGGTGGTGCCCGTCCCGGGGCGGACGTGACCCGGCCCATCCCGGGGCCGCCGGCCGCACGCGACGGGCGCACCTGACGCGCGCTTCTGATCCACGGCCCGGCGCGGTAGACTGCCCGCCCAACAACCCGAACCCGGAAGGCAGACGCCCATGGCCATGACCGTCAACGACATGCTCGCCGCCGCCCGCGCGGCGGTGCCCGCGATCACCCCAGCCGAGGCCGTCGAACTGGTCCGCAGCAAGGACGCGCTGATCGTCGATGTGCGCGACGGCACCGAGGTGAAAGCCAGCGGCAAGGCAAAGGGCGCCGTCGCCGTGTCCCGCGGGCTGCTGGAGTTCCGTGCCGACCCCGCGGCGCCGACGCATGATCCGGCGTTCCGCACCGACCGCCCGATCCTGCTGTACTGCGGTTCCGGCGGCCGCGCCGCGCTTGCCGGCAAGACGCTGCGCGACCTGGGGTTCACCGACGTGCGCAATCTCGGCGGCTTCAAGGACTGGGTGGCGGCGGGCGGCGAGGTCGAGCCGGGCTGAGCCGCGCCGCTCCGGGCATGCTAAGATTGGGCACTCGCGATACAGCGAGCCTACCAGAGTCCCAGACGGCATGTCCGAAGCGCCGACCTCCTATCGCCAACCTGACCTCTATTGGAAACAGTTCGTCCAGTTGAAGGCCGCCTCGATCTGTATACGGCTGTATCGGAACCGGCTTGCCCGCTGGGTGCGGGGAGTCGAGTTGATCAAGGCGGTCGGGTCATCGGGGGGCATTGCCGCCTGGGTAATCTGGAAGGATTGGCCCTTTCTGTGGTCGGGCATAATAGCCGCGTCTCAATTCCTAGATGCCACGAAGCACGTGTTTCCGTTCGCCCGGCACCACAAGGCCGCAAGCGATCTGACCGTGGCCCTCGAACTTCTTTGCATTGACGCAGAGGTCGAATGGGAAAGCATCTACGCAGGCAGGGTTCCCGATGATGGTATCACGGAGCGCAAGGCGCGGCTGGCCAAACTGCAACTGGAAGCCGAGCACAAACACTTTCCGGAGGGCTTCGAGCCGAGTCAGAAGCTGATTGACCTGGCAACCGAGGAAGCGGACACCTATTTTCTGGTGACTTATGGCGAGGACCAAAACCTTGACTGAACGCCACCAGCCCCTTCACAAGGTCCGGCTTAACGAGGGCTTGGGCAAGAGCATCTTTCCGTTGTTCAATGTCAATGCTCCTATGCCATCTGGCACCGCGGCCCCGCCTCAGGTGACAGTTGTCTCTCCCAGTCCCTCGGCCGCAACTATCCCAGCAAACTCTGGCACGGCGGGATCATCCCGGACGGGACCTGGCGAGAAGTCATGAATACGTCGTCTTCGCCACCCGACGCCGACGGTGTCGAGACGTCAATTCATACATCTTTTCCGACCTTCAAGGTGACCGCACCCATGCCTCGCGGTATGGCGTTGCCGAAAGCGTCGGCAGAGGTTGCAAAATCGGGAACGACGACGCCTTCGACGCCAACGCAGTCACCGCCGACGCAGAAGCCTGCTCAGGGGCCAAGTGAGTAGAATGGAGGCCCTAGAACACGCCCGCAAAGCTGTAACGATATTGGAGCGGATAGCCGTCAACCCGGTTGGCCCGACGCTGCGAGACGAACTTGCGTTGGCGAAGGCTGAGTTGAACGACGCCCTGAAAGCAGTTGGCCAGTCTGTCGACCTCGCCACGGGCGGATAGGTCGCCGCGAGTTGTGTAGCGGTTGCACCCCACGGGGCTGTTGACCTCATCGGTCACCGCGTACTGAACGGCCGACAACAACTGAGTGAGGACGGATGTCCGGGAGTTCGATGCCCGCCGGTCCACCGCGCTGCAACCCAGCATTCACGGCGCCGGCCTTCCCCATGCGAGGCGGCTTGGTGTAAGGCGCCCGCATGACCGCGCCCTATCCCGCCGCCGCCCTGGCCCCCGGGCCTGACCCGGGGACGGACGCCGCCGCGCCGCTGATCCTGGCGCTGCCCAAGGGCCGCATCCTCGCCGAATGCGGCGCCCTGCTGGCGCGCGCCGGCGTCAACCCGGCACCCGACTACGCCGACGAGGACAGCCGCCGGCTGCGCTTTCCCACCGACGATCCGCGGCTCGACGTGGTGCGGGTGCGCCCGTTCGACGTCGCCACCTTCGTCGCCTTCGGTGCCGCGCAGCTTGGCATCTGCGGCGCCGACGTGCTGATGGAGTTCGACTACCCGGAGATCTACGCCCCGCTCGATCTCGGCATCGGCCGGTGCCGGGTCTCGGTCGCCGAACCGGCGGAGACCGCCGGCAGCGACGACCCCTCGCGCTGGTCGCGCGTGCGGGTGGCGACCAAGTATCCCAACATCGCCCGCCGGCACTATGCCGCGCGCGGCATCCACGCCGACGTGGTGCACCTCAGCGGTGCGATGGAGCTGGCGCCGGGACTGGGCCTGTCGCGGCTGATCGTCGACCTGGTGCAGACCGGCTCGACACTGAAGGCCAACGGGCTGGTGGAGACCGCGGTGATCGCCCAGGTGACCAGCCGGCTGATCGTCAATCGCACGGCGCTGAAGACGCAGCCCGAGGTGATCGGCGCCTGGATCGCCCGGTTCCGCGCCGCGCTGGGACAGGATGAGGGTCGGCGGTGGCATGAAGCAACAGAGACTCCCCCTCCCCTTGAGGGAGGGGGTTGGGGGGAGGGGTGCCAACCGGCAAAGCTGGCGACCGTTGGCACCCCTCTCCCCAACCCCCTCCCGCAAGGGGAGGGGGAGTAGTTTTGTGCTTCCTGCATGATCCGCCTCGCCACCACGGACGCGGGCTTCCCCGCCGCCTTCGACGCGCTGCTGCACCAGACCCGCGAAACCGTCGAGCAGGTCGATCGCCCGGTTGCCGCGATCATCGCCGAAGTCCGCGCCCGCGGTGATGCAGCGCTGATCGACTACACCACCCGGTTCGACCGCCTCACCCTATCGCCCGCGACGTTGCGCATCATCGCCGCCGAAATCGACGCGGCCGTCGCCGCTATCCCGCCCGAACAGGCCGCCGCGCTCGATCTGGCGGCCACACGGATAGAAGCCTTCCACCGCGCCCAGCTTCCCTCCGACCTGCGGCTGACCGATGCCGCCGGCCTGACGCTCGGCATGCGCTGGTCGCCGCTCGACGCGGTCGGGCTGTACGTCCCGGGCGGCAAGGCGGCCTACCCGTCCTCGGTGCTGATGAACGCACTGCCCGCGCGCGTCGCCGGCGTCGGGCGGATCGCCATGTGCGTGCCGACGCCCGACGGCGTGCTCAATCCGCTGGTGCTCGCCGCCGCGCGTCGCGCCGGAGTGGCGGAGATCTACCGCGTCGGCGGCGCCCAGGCGATCGCCGCGCTGGCCTACGGCACCGCCAGCATCGCCCCGGTCGACCGCATCGTCGGCCCCGGCAACGCCTATGTCGCCGAGGCCAAGCGCCAAGTGTTCGGCCATGTCGGCATCGATTCCATCGCCGGCCCGTCCGAGGTCGTGGTGCTGGCCGACGCCGCCAACGATCCCCGCCTGGTCGCCATCGATCTGCTCGCCCAGGCCGAGCACGACGAGGTGGCGCAGGCCATCCTGATCACCGACGACGCGGCGTTCGGCGATGCCGTCGCCCATACACTCGCCGCCGAGCTGCCCACTCTGCCGCGCGCCGCCATCGCCGGGGCAAGCTGGGAGGCGCACGGTGCGATCATCGTCGTGCGCGACTGGGTGGAGGCGGCGGAGCTGGTCAACCGCCTGGCGCCGGAACACCTGCAGCTCATGCTGGCCGAGCCCGAGGCGCTGTTCGCCCGCATCCGCCACGCCGGCGCGGTGTTCCTCGGTCGCACCTGCCCGGAGGCGGTGGGCGACTACGTCGCCGGCCCGAACCACGTGCTGCCGACCGGACGCACCGCGCGGTTTGCGTCGGGGTTGTCGGTGTTCGATTTCCTCAAGCGTACCACCTGGGTGCAGGCGGACGCCGATGCGCTGGCGAAGGTCGGTCCTGCCGCCGTGACACTGGCCGAGGCCGAGGGGTTGCAGGCGCACGCGCGCAGCATCGCGCTGCGGTTCAGGTAGTGGGGCGTTTTGAATCTCTGCACCGGGTGGAAAGCGCCTGTTCGGCGACCCGGTGACACCATCGGAACCTGCAAAGGCGGCAGGCCTGCTTCCGTTGCATCATTCAGGAACTTCGCAACAAGGACAGCCCAACCGACAGCATGGGTCACACGATTTCGCTAGCTGGTATCAACTCAACCGCCGGGTGAACATCCACGCCGCACCGGCAAGCGTGCATAGTCCGATCATGCCAAGTGGCAGAAAATCCGAGCCCAACTGAGCGAATCCGGCATCCTCCAGGAAAACCCGTTTGGTAAGGTCCAGGGCGTAGAGAAGTGGATTAATGACCATCGCGGTCTGGAGGAAATCCGGCATGCTGCTGACCGGTGTCGCCAAACCGGAGAGCAAGGCAAACGGCATCACCAGAAGGAATGCGTACAACATAGCCTGTTGCATGGTCTTCGCGATGGAGGACACGAAAAGGCCGACGCCGACCGCGGCCATCAGGAACAGGCCGAGCCCGGAATAAAGCACGATAAAGGATCCGACAAACGGAATGCGAAACCAGAACTGCGCGATCAGCAGAATGGTGGTCGCCTGACCCAGGCCGATGACCATGTTGGGAACCGCCTTTCCCGCCATGATCTCGAACGGCCGGAACGGCGTGACCAGAAGCTGATCGAACGTCCCCTGCTCGCGCTCGCGGGCGACGGACATCGCCGTCAGCATCAATGTGCCCATCAAGGTCAGCGTGCCGATCAGGCTTGGGATCATGCTCCAGCGTGAATCCAGGTTGGGATTGTACCATGCGCGGGTGACGACCCGAAGCAATGGGTCTGGCTGACTATGATTGGCGCGCCAGTCGGCGTTGAAATCGTCGACCACGGTCTCGACGTAGCCCAGTGCGGTCCCGGCGGTGTTGGAGTTGCGGCCATCGGCGATGACCTGGACCGGTGCCGGTTCGCCGGCCAGCAGGTGGCGTTCGAAATCCTGCGGGATCTGAATGACCAGAAGCGCGCGGCCGCTGTCGATCCAGGTGGTAATGTCCTCGATCCGGCGCAGATCGGCCTGGCGCTGAAAGATGCTGGATCCATCCAGGCGGGCGAGCAGGGCGGTGGAGGCCGGACTGCGGTCCTGGTCAAGCACCGCGTAGAAAACGGAATTGAGGTCGAAGCTGGCGGCGTAACCGAACAGCAGGCACTGCAAGATCGGCGGCACAAAAATGATGAAGCGGCTGCGCGGATCCTTCAGGACGGCGAGAAACTCCTTCCGGATCAGAGCGACGATGCGAAGCAGCGAGGCAAGCATGCCAATGTCTCAGGAAAGCTGCTTGCGGGTCGCCAACCGCGTGGCCGCCAACAGCACCGTGGCCATTACCCCTAGAATCGCCAGGTCGAGCCAGACCACGTCGCCGATATCGCCCGCGAGATACAGTGTTTGCATCAGCGAGACCGCGTATCGCGCCGGCAGGACATAGGTGATCCACTGGACGACCGCCGGCATGCTGCGCAGATCATAGATGAAACCAGACAGCATCATCGCCGGCAGGAAGGTCAGCGTCATGACCAATTGGCTGGCGAGGAACTGGCTCTTGACCAGTTGTCGACACCAGCAGTCCAATGCCCAGGGCGACCAGAAGGTATACCGCCGCGGCGAGGCAAAGCATCAGCAGCGACCCGCGGAGCGGCACATGGAACAGGAACTGGGCCGCCAGGACGCAGAGCACGAAACCGATCGTGCCCAATCCAAAGTACGGAATAATTTTGCTGATGAGAAACTCTCCCGGCAGCATCGGCGTGACGAACAGCGCTTCGAGCGTTCCCCGTTCCCATTCCCGGGCGATCACCATGGCGGTGAGGAAGGCGCCGATGATGGTCATCACCATGACAATCAGGCCCGGGACGATGAAGTAACGACTATTGTTGGTTTCGTTGAACCACATCCGGTCGACGACAATCACCGGGCCGGCTGAGGCACCGCCGACCTGTGTCGCGCTCCATAAAGCGACCGGTCCTTGGGCATACGCTTGCATGATCCGCGCCTGGTTCGAGTCCGTGCCGTTGACCAGAATCTGGAGTTCCGCCCCGTCGGCGTGCATGCGCCGGGTGAAATCGGACGGGATCAGCAAGGCTCCGTCCACTTGCCGGTTCATCACCAGCGTGGTCGCCTGGGCGATCGAGGGAACCACCGTCACGCCGAAATAGGTCGAAAGCCGGAACGCGCCGATCAGGCCCGCGCTGTCGGCGGAGGCGTCCTGATCGACCACGGCGACGTTCACCCGGGTGACATCGAGCGAGAGCCCATATCCGAACAGCAGAATCATGATCATCGGAAACACGATGCCGATCGCGACGCTGCTCGGATCGCGCAAGATCTGCCGCGTTTCCTTGAGGGTCAGCGCGCGAATTCGCCGCAATTTCGCCAGCCATCCCGTCATGAGCCTGCTGCCCCTGGGTCCCCCTGGGCTCCCCTGGGGCTCATCGTGCTGCTTGCCGCGTGCCTCCTGGACAATGGCGACGAAGGCATCCTCGATCGTCGCCGATGCGCCGGGGCGGAGACGTGGGCGTGGGCGCGAAGCTCCGCCGGGGTGCCTTGCGCCAGCACCTTGCCGCTGTCGAGGATCGCGGCCCGATCGCAATACTCGGCCTCGGGCATGAAATGGGTGGTCACGATCACCGTCACGCCGGTGGCGGCAAGCGCCGTGATGCGCTGCCAGAATTCGCGGCGGGCGAAGGGGTCGGCGCCGCTGGTCGGTTCATCCAGGAAGAGAATCTCGGGCCGGTGCAGCAGGGCGGCGGCCATCGCCAGACGTTGCTTGAACCCACCCGGCAGTTGCGCGCTCGGCAGCCGAACGAAGGGTTCAAGTTTGAATTGATCCAGCGCCCAGGCGATCCGCTCGCGCTTTTTGCCGCCGCCAAGCCCGTAGGCGCGCGCGAAGAAATCCAGGTTCTCAGCGACCGTCAGTTGCCCATAGAGCGAGAATTTTTGCGCCACGTAGCCTAGATGCTGCCGCGCCGCGGCACTGTGCTGACGCACGTCGGTCGCCGCGATCTTCAAGGTGCCCTCCGACGCCGGCAACAGCCCGCAGAGCATGCGAAACGTGGTGGTTTTGCCGGCTCCGTTCGGTCCGAGCAGGCCGAAGATTTCGCCGCGTTTGACGCTGAAACTCACATGGTCGACCGCGAGGAATTTACCGAAGCGCCGGCACAGGTCCTTGACCTCGACCACGACGTCGCCTCTGGCGCCCTCGATCGCGGGTTCTTCCTGCTGGCGCGTCTGCGCGTGGGTTCGCGCTGCACCGCCGGTCTGCTCCAGGAGTATCATGAACCCGTCTTCGAACCGTTCCGGCGTGGGTTTAGCCGCCACGCCGGCGAACGTCCCTGGTTCGGACCCGGCAGCCTGGCTGACCAGCCGCACCTGCCCGCTCTCCGGCACCGCATCGATGATCGTGGGCTCGTCCAGCAACTGGGCCTGGAAATCCCGCGGTTTCGTTCCATCTGGAGGTTGGGCGAGAAACGTGCGGCCGTGTGCCAGCCGGGAGACTTCCTCCGGAGGCCCTTCCGCCAGCTTTTTTCCCTCATTCAGTACCAGCACGCGTTCGCAAGCCGCCGCCTCGTCAAGATAACTGGTGCTGAGCAGGACCGTCATACCCTCTTTGATCAGCTTATGGATGATCTCCCACAGTTCGCGGCGGGAGAGCGGATCGACCCCAACGGTCGGCTCGTCCAACAGCAGCAATTCGGGGGAACGGACGAGCGTGCAGGCCAGGCCGAGCTTTTGTTTCATTCCGCCGGAAAGTTGTCCGGCGAGCCGCGCCTTGAATGGGTCCAGGCCGGTCATTTCCATCAGGCGGGGGTACTGACGTCCGCTTTTCGTCGGCGGTGACCCCGTGCAAGTCGGCATAGAGATCCAGATTTTCCTGGACGGTCAGGTCGTCATAAAGCCCAAACTGCTGCGGCATGTAGGAAATGCGCGACTGGATCGCCTGCGGGTCCTTGGCGGCGTCGATCCCAAGCACACTGACGGTGCCGCGATCGGCCTTCATCAGCCCGGCAAGCAGGCGCAGCAGCGTTGTCTTGCCGGCGCCGTCCGGCCCGGCCAAGGCGGCGAGGCCACCCTTGCCGATAGAGAACGAAATATTGTCGAGGGCGAGCACCATTTCACCGGTCTCGCGGCGGAACGATTTGCCAACCCCGTCCAATTGCAAGGCGCGAGAGGCGGCGTTTGCCGTCATGGCGATGCCGCCTGCTTCGTCCCCCGGTCCAATGTCCCCCGGTCCGGTGTCATCGTCTCCCAGCCGCCGCCCAACGCCTTGTAGAGCGTGACGAGATCGACCGAGATCGCCTGATCGCTCGCCGCCAGTTCGTCGTCCGATTGATAGAGCGACCGCCGCGCATCGAGGACGTCGAGATAATTGACGCGCCCTTTGCTATACAGCGCGTCGGCCATCGCCAGCGAGCGCTGGTTTTGCGCCACCTCGACGGCGAGCGCGGCGTGCCGGTTCTGTTCCCGCGCATAGGCCACGACGGCGTTCTCGGCTTCCTGCAGCGCGGTCAACGCGACCTTCTCGTATGTCGCCAAAGCCGCCTCCTGCACGGCGGTTTGCGCCTGCACTTCGGCGCGCACCCGGCCGAAATCGAAAATCCGCCATTGCACGCTCGGACCGATCGACCAGAACCGGCTGCCGGGCACGAACCATGTGGCGGCGCTGACGCTTTCCACTCCGACGTCCCCGGTCAGCGAAAATTTGGGGAACCATTCCGCTGTCGCCACGCCGATGCGGGCAGTCTCGGCCGCCAGTTGCCGTTCGGCCTGACGCACGTCCGGGCGGCGGCGGAGCAGATCGGAGGGCAGCCCGATCGGAATTTCCGGCGGCACCGGCGGCACCGGCGCAGCGGGCGAAAGTTCGGCCACCAGTTCGCCGGGTTGCTGCCCGAGCAGGACTGCTATCGCGTACATGGACTTCTGCACGGCGGTGTCGAGCGGGGGAATTGCCGCCTGCGTGGTCGCCAGCAAGGCAACGGCCCGCGTGACGTCGAGTTCGTTGGTGACCCCGCTTTGAAAGCGCGCGCGCGTCAGCTCCACCGCTTCCTCCTGGAGCTCGCGGTTGTGCACCGCGATCTCCAATCGGCGCTGGCCGCCGCGTAATTCGACGTAATTCCGTGCCACTTCGGCCAGCAGGGTCAGCATCACATCGTTGCGCGCCTCCCTGGCACCTTGCCATTCCGCGGTGGTCGCCTCCAGCGCGCGGCGCTTGCCGCCGAACACGTCGATTTCCCATGCGGCGTCGAAACCGGCGTTATAAACGTCGTACTCGAAGGGAAAATTCGCCGGCAACGGCAGCGCTCCAATGAGCGGCTGGTTCCTGCTCTGCAACTGTCTGGCAAATGACGCCGTGGTGTCGACCGTGGGCCCAAAATCCGCCACGCTCATGCCACGCACCGCGCGTGCCTGGCGCAGCCGGGCTTCGGCCACGCGCAAATCCAAATTCGTCTTTACCGCCCGTTCCATCAGAGAGTTCAGTTCGGCATCGTTGAACGATGTCCACCACGACGAAGCCTCGGCCGCGTTGTCGGTCAGCCCACCGGCCACCGGCGAGCTCCAGGCGGGGGGAGCATGGCCGGCGGGTTGGTGATAGTCCGGGCCGACGGTGCAGCTTGCCACAGCCATCGCCGCCATGGCCGTGATGAGTTTCGTCCACATTGCTATGGCTTGCTTTGCGGTGGCCCCTGGGGCTGCCCCTGGGCGTCCGCCGGCGCTAATTCCAGGGCCACGGTCGCCGGCATGCCCAGACGCAGGTCGTCCTGGGGATCCCGCACGAAAACGCGAAGTTCATAAACCAGGCTGGACCGCAGCTCCACGGTCTGGACCGGTTTGGGCGTGAATTCGGCGACGGGCGAAATGAAACCGACCCATCCCGGGAAGGTTCGGCCGGGAAAACCGTCCGCGCTGATGGCGGCTTTCGTCCCGGGATGAACCCGTCCCAGATCGGTCTCGGACACATAGGCCCTGATCCATTTTGGGTCCGTGATGGCCAGATTGAAGATCGGTCGTTGCGGGGACACCATCTCGCCAGGCTCCAAAAGCCTGGAACGCACCTCGGCATCGGTCGGGGAAATGAGGTCCGCATCGGTCATTTGCAGCCGCAGCAGGTCAAGCTGGCTCTGGTCGGCGCGCAATTGTGCCTCGCCTTCGGCAATATCCTCCAGCCTTGGGCCGATGACGGCCAGGTCGAGGGCTTTTTCCGCCACCGTGACCCGCGCCCACGCCACGCCCAGGGCGGCTTTGGCGCCGTCAAGGTCTTGCTGGCTGATCGCCCGCCCGGATAACAACCCCTGCAAGGCCGACATCCGCTGCCAGGTCTGATCGGCGTTGACCAGGTCCGCCTTCGCCGACACCACATTGGCCCGGGCCTGAGCGATTTCCTCCGGCCGGCTGCCGGCATGCAGCTTTCGCACCACCGCCTGCTGGCCTTGCACCGTGGCTTCGGCAGTTGCCTCCTGCGCTTTCAGCCGGCTGGCGTCCAGGCGTGCCAGAACCTGTCCACGGCTGACCCGGTCGCCTTCCTGAACGAGCACCTCGGCGATACGCCCGCTGTCGTTGAAGGCGAGCTCGACCTGGCGCAGATCGACGTTGCCATAGAGCAGCAATCGGTTCGGATCGGTTTTCGGCTGTTCCAAATACCGCACCAGTCCATAGCCAGTCGCCAGTACCGCCAAAACGACGAGGCCTGCGACCAGGCCTTTTTTCCTGCCGGACCAGCCAGTCGGAGCCGGCTGAGCCGGCGGCTTGGGCGGAGCCGTTTCTGCCGGCGGAGCCGGCTGGGCGGGAGGAACGAGTTGGACGGGTGCGAGGCTCGAATTCTCTTTGGTGCCTTCCGTTGCCTTCTGGTCCACGGAAGGCGCATCAACTTTCATGTCCATGATGCACTCAGGACTTTTTTCCAAACGACACATTGAGTCCAGGCACGCCCCATGTTCTGCACGGTAACCAGTGACCGGGATAGCCGGCAGCCTCGGAATCTACTCAGAGCACTTCATCAAGCGGTCATCGGTCCTCTAGGATGGCTCCCCCGCACGTCCGCTTTCCAGGCGTCCACATTGCTCGGGCCGAACACGAGCAAGCACCGCTTCGGTCACAAACGGCCCGGCGCCCCGGTTGACCCGAGGGTCCGGTACGGGCCGATCCTCAGGGCCGATCCTCGCGGTAGCCGCCCTGCCGCCACTTTGGGTCGAATCCGGCCGCTCTGGCCAAGCGACGCGGCGACCGCGTCTGCATGTCGGCAACCACCACTCAAGCCACCACCCCACCCCACCAGCAATTCTAATTTTGTCGCACTGACGTTGTCCCAACGTCATGGCGGCGCCTGATCGCGTGCATGGCTGAGGCATGCTGCGGCCATCTGGGGTCATTTGGCCTGGCGGATGGCCGGAGCCGACTACGGCGAAGGCTGGGACAAGGACCCGTCGATGACGGTGAGGGCGTGCACGACCCAGCCAAGATGAGAGTTGCCGACGAGCAGGCGGCAAGTCTCGATTTGGGCTTTCATGGTTTGGCAGGTGGGCAAGCGACGTCAGAAGGGTGACAACGGTCACGGCGGGATCGGCGGCGGCTTTGCGAAGGCAAGAGTGAGGAGCAAATCGTCCCAGGACGGGAAGATGAGAAACGTCGTGATCGCCGCGAGCTTGCCGAAGAAGTTGTAGCGCGGGCCGAGCTTTGCCCTTGCCGCGCGCCAGAGTTCATCACCGATGTCGCAGATCGTATGGATCGCGAAGGCCAGCAGGTTCAAGCTCACCAGGATGGCTGCGAGATTCTTCTTCCCGTGTCCGAAGCTGTGTTCAAGGTTGTAGCCCTTGTTCTTCAGAACGTTGAACGTCTCGTTCTCGATCTTCCACCTCGCCCGGCCGCAGGCGGCGAGTTCAACGACATGGTCGGGGCCAACCGGCAGATCAGTGACGAAGCTGTTGCGATACGTCGTCTCACCGTTGGCGTTGATGATCTCGATCTCGAACCAGTTGACCATGAGCGCGTCCTTGCCGTCGCGCAGCGGGACGTCATGGAGCCAGCGGTAGCGATGGACGAAGCGCTGCTTGCCGCGCTTGACCGTCGTCTCGACCGCCGGCAGGTCGATCCCGGTCAGGTACTCCTGGATCAGTGGATGCGATGACGGCTTGCAGACGAAGATGAAATGCCTGCCGGCGTCCAGCACCGCCTGGCAGAGCGGTTGGCGGGAGAACAGATCGTCACCCAAAAACACCGGATCAAGCGCCGCGTAGCGTCTTCCATGGGCGGCAAGCCAGCGCTTGGCGGCCATATTCTCGCAATCCTGCTTCTCCGCCCCATCCTGCGGGACAATGAATTCCGGCTCCAGCGGGATGACCTTGCCGTGCCCGGGTGCCACCAGTGTCGCCGCCAGCATGGCATGGAAATATTCAGTCTCATCCTTGCCTCTGAGCCGGGTCGAGCAGTGTGGGCAATGGATGTTGCGCGAACAATGATACTCCGTGCCGTCGAGCGCGATCAGCACGCGCCCGCCGAGCCGGCGGAACATATCAAGCCCGCCGTCGATCCGCTCAAGCTGGCCGACGGCTTCGGCGAACATCGGATGCAGCAGGGTCGGTGAGGCGGGGTCGAGCATGTCACGAATGTGATTGTCGCTCGGGACCTTCGAGAGGCCGAACAGGCTGGTGCAGTTGGAACGCCCATGACCCGCTTCGAACTGCCGCTGATGGGCCAGAAACGACGGGCTCTGCATGAAAAACACCGAGAAAGCCGCCATGCCAATCTCGCCCATGCCGTAGGACGTGTTGATCCCCCGACGCTTGTCCGGAAACGCGTCCAGGCATGATCGCAATGAGCCGAGCAGCGAATCGAGCAGGCGCATGCCCACCAGGAATCGCATTCCTCGGGCGTTGCGAATCCCCTATTTCGACGCCGACACACGTTTCATGCCAACTGTGGCTTTTTGGACTCGCCACGACGCTGCAACCGAGACTCAATCGCATTGAGAACTGCTGCCACCCCACGGCCAAACTTGACCTGCCGCACCCCGGCGCCCATGTTCCGCGCCGCCAGCCAACCACCCATCGAGGCCTGATGTCGAAAGAAGACATGATCGAGTTCAGTGGCACGGTCACCGAACTGCTGCCCAACGCCATGTTCCGGGTAAAACTCGACAACGAACACCAGATCCTGGCGCACACCAGCGGCAAGATGCGCAAGAACCGCATCCGCGTGCTGGCCGGCGATCGGGTCAATGTCGAGATGACCCCCTACGACCTGTCCAAGGGGCGGATCACCTTCCGGTTCAAGTGAACGAACCGAGGCTGGTCCTGGCCTCCGCCAGCCCGCGGCGGCTGGCACTTCTGGCGCAGATCGGCCTCACTCCCGACCGCGTCCTTCACCCCGAGATCGACGAAACCCCCCTGCCGCGCGAACTGCCGCGGGCGCATGCGGAACGCCTGGCGCGCGCCAAGGCGGACGCGGTGGACGCGCCCGGTTGCTTCGTGCTGGCGGCCGATACCGTCGTCGCCGCCGGCCGGCGCATCCTGCCGAAGGCGGCGACCGAGGCCGAGGCACGTGCCTGCCTGACCCTGCTGTCCGGCCGCCGCCACCGGGTGATGACCGCCGTCGTGCTGCGCGCGCCGGATGGGCGCCGCGCACAGCGGCTGGTCGAGAGCGTCGTCGGCTTCGCGCGCCTGACCCCGGGCCAGGTGCGCGCCTACCTTGCGTCCGGCGAATGGCAGGGCAACGCCGGGGGCTATGCCATCCAGGGCCACGCCGCGTCGTTCATCCGCTTTTTGTCGGGCAGCTACTCCAACGTGGTTGGGCTGCCGCTGTTCGAGACGGCGCAACTGCTGCGCGGCCTCGGCTGGCCGATGCCGTGAGCGGGGAGCAGATTCGCCGTGGCCGCCGTACACCTCTCCCGCTCTTCGCGGGGTTGGGCCGCGAAGCGGACCGACGCGAGGCGCACAGCGCCGAGGGTGAGGGTCGTGCCGCGCGGACCACCCTCATCCTGAGCGCTCCGCGCTCCGCGTCGGTCCGCTTCGCGGCCCAACCCGGCGAAGAGCGGGAGAGGTGTACCCCGCGCCGCCGACCCGGACATGCTCGATATCTTTCGACAGCCTAATGAGTTCGTCCGCCATGACGCTGGCGATCCGTGCCGCCTGCTCGCCGGGCGAGGTCCGCATCGCGGTCACCCGCGACGGCACGCTGCTCGATTTCGCACTCTGGCGTCCCGGCCAGCCCGATGGGGTCGGCGATCTGCACCGCGGCCGGATCATCGCTCGCGTTCCGGCCATGGCGGGGGCCTTCGTGGCACTGGACGGTGCCGACGGCTTCCTGCCCGATACCGACGGCGCCGCGGGCGCCACGGCTGGGGCCATCCTCGGCGTACGGATCACCCGCGCCGCCCAGGGCGGCAAGGGGGCCCGGCTGACCGCCGCGCTCGACACCGCCGAGCAGGCACTGATCGGCAACGGTCCGCCGGCACTGATCCGCCGTGGCCCCGGGGAATTGGTGCGTCTCGCCGCGCTCCACCCCGACGCGCCGGTGCTGGTGGACGACGCCCACCTGGCCACCACACTGCGCCCGGCGCTGGGCGCGCGACTGTCCGTGGTGGGCACCGCGTTCGACGCCGATCTCGCCGCCCGAGTCGCCGCGCTGGCTGATCCGGTCGTGGATCTTCCCGGTGGCGCACGCCTGTCGATCCATCCGACGCCGGCGCTGACCGCGATCGACGTCGACGCCGGTGCGGCGACCGCCGTGCGCGTCGCCAAGGAAGCGGCGCAGCTTGCGCTGAACCGCGCCATCCTGCCGGCCCTCGCGACCGAGATCCGCCTGCGCAACCTGTCCGGCGCCATCCTGGTCGATCTCGCCGGCCTGCCGGCGCGACGGCGCGCGGTACTCGGCCCCGACCTGGCCAACGCCCTGGCCGCCGACCCATTGCACCCGCGCCTGCTGGGGTTCACCCGGCTGGGCCTGGCCGAGATCGTCCGCCCGCGCATCCACCCGCCCCTGCATGAACTGCTGGCCGGGCCGCACGCCGCGGGCCTCGCCGCGCTGCGTCAGGCCGCGACGGACATCGCTGCCGACCCGGCGCGCCCCCTGGCGCTGCGCGCCGCCCCGCCCGTCGTGGCCGCGCTGCAGGCCGATCCGGTTGCGCTCGACGACCTGGCCCGCCGCGCCGGGCGCAAGCTGAAGCTGCGCGCCGACCCGTCGCTGCCGGCCAACGCGTGGCTGCTGGAGCCGATATCCTCGTAGGGCGGGTTTGCAACCTGCTGGCCTCCAGCGAAGGTCGCGGCGACGATTCGTCATGCTCCCCCACCCATCGGCCCGAGCCCCCATCCGTTCCGGTCATGACGCATCGCAAGCGGTAAATCTCGCCCGCGTCGCGCGGATCTGGAACCCGTCGCCATCCGATCCAAATGGTGATGACCAGCCGCGGCCGCACACGCCGCGCAGCAACAAGCCAGGAAATTCCCGCCTTGACGACCCCTCCGATCGCCCAGCCCGCCACGCCTCCCCTCGGGCGCTGCCCGATCTGCAACCGTCCCGCCGTCCCCGCGAGTCGCCCGTTCTGCAGCCCGCGCTGCGCCGAGGTCGATCTCGGGCGCTGGCTCACGGGCCACTATGTCGTGCCCGGCCCCCCGGCTGACCTGGACGACGACCCGCCGCCGGCGCCGGACCGCAGCGCTTGATCGCCTGACCCCCTTGCGGTATCCCCCAACGCGTCGTGCATGCTGCGCGCGAATGCCCAGGTAGCTCAGTTGGTAGAGCATGCGACTGAAAATCGCAGTGTCGGTGGTTCGATTCCGCCCCTGGGCACCACTCTAACTCCCGAATATATCAGCATATTCTGGGTTTTCTGAATCTCATCGCCGTTTTCGTCAGACCAGCGTCTGTGTAATTCCTGTGTAAATGGGGCATCAGGAAGCGCGTGCCGATCTCTTTTTCGGTCGATAGCGATCATCGAGCTTATCCATCGCTTCCGCGATATGGGAGCCGGACTGGTGGGCGTACCGCTCGACCATCGCCATGGTCTTATGGCCGCTGATGCGCTTGACGGTTGGCAGATCGACTCCCGCCTGAACCAAGTGCGTGATGGCGGTATGACGGAGGGTGTGGCGGACGACCTGCTTGGGGTCGAGGCCCGCGGCGGTCACCGCGCGCACAAACGCCTTGCGGACATCGACCGTATGCCCCTGCAAGGCTCCCACCGAAGGAAACAGCCAGGGCGTGCCCTTCGGCAAGGTGTCGATGTATTCGGTCAGGAACGAAGCCAGGTCAGCCGAAATCGGCTGCGTGCGGGCACCCGCTTTCGCCGCGGGGACATAAATTGACCTCGCGTCAAGGTTCACGTGCTCACGGCGAATGGCAAGGATTTCCGACTTGCGCATCCCCGTCCGCAGTCCAATCAGTATGAACGGATAAATCTGACGATTTTGGTCTGACTTGGCGCCCTCCAACAGGGCCGTCGCCTGGACCGGGGACAGGTAGACGATACGACCGTTGTCCTCTTTCAGCTTCCGTATTTTCGCCGGCTGCCGCTCGGTCCAGCCCCATTCGACCGCCTTGTTGAGCAGGTGCGACAGAGTCGCCAACTCGCGGTTGACGGTGGCCGGTTTGTTCATTTGCAGTGGTTGCCCCGTCACCGGTTTCTTGCGGGTCTGGACAGGCTGGCTGAGGCGATGCTTCTTGTAACGTTCGATATCGGAGCTGGTGATCTGGCCGATCTGAAGTTCTCCCAGGAATGGGACAAGGCACTGCTGGAGCCGTTGGCGCTTGCGGTCAATTTCCCTTCCCCCTTCCTCACGAAGGCGGTCGAGATAAAGCGGTGCTGCCGCAGCGAGTGTTAATGGCACCTTTCTGCGCTTCGGCAGGTGCAATCGACCTTCCCGCGCATCGTGACGGACTTTCGAGATGAAGTCTTCCGCCGTGGTTCTGGTGACGCCATCTGATTCACGGCCGAGATTTCGATGGATACGCTTTCCGTCCACCATGACGTTGACCGAGAACAGGCCGTCACCATTGCCCAGTCGTTCGAACGTAATACCCTGTTCACTCAGACGTTCGCCCGGCTGTAGGGCGCGTGTCCTCGTACGAGTGATCTTGCTAAAGGTTCGGGTCATTTGCCCCTCGACTGGTCAAAACGGAATTTCATCGTCGAGATCGGCCCCAGGTACCGCAGCCTCCGTCTTCGCCGGAGGCCGATTCACCCTTTGCCACCTAGGGAGGGCCGTCGCGGCTTGGCTTCCGCTGGCGACGGCCCTGAAAACGGGCCAGTGTTCGCGAAGCCGGTCCCAAATCATGGACTCTTCCTTGACTTGCCAGGTCCATTCCGGCGGCGTGCCGGAAAAGCGGCCCCTCCATACGACGCCATTTTCGCGCACCAACTTCCACACCAATTGCTCTTCGTGGGTCAGCAGATCAGGGTAGCTTAACGCGAGCCGGACCATGCGATCAGGTTCATCGAGGTCCCACAGGTGTTGAGCCCGCTCAGCATCCGCGACGGATACGCCCTCGCCGTTGATCGGCTCTTCGAGCCAAACCCGGGATAGGCTCTGTTCGACCGCCCATTCGATGTAGCTGCTCAGCGGGCGGCGGTGCTTCCGCGCTGCCAGCTCAGCCAGATACTTCAGTTTCGGATCGAGGCGGACGGTGACCACCTCCGACTTCTTTCCGGCGCCTTCATCCCGACTGCGCTTCATCCCGTGAAAATCCCCGTGTCATAAGTTCCAGGAACTACGCGGAGCCATATAGCATACGTGTAGGCGATTGCAATACGCGAAGGTTTGTATCCTACTGTTTTCGTCCTGTTCCTGCTGGAGTCGCGCGATGCAGATCGAGATGGAGAGGGTAAAGGTGGTGATTTACCCGGATGGTCGGCTAGATACCGACAATGCCGCACGCTTCCTTGGACTGAGTCCAAAAACCTTGGCCATCATGCGTTCAGTCGGAAACGGCCCGCAGTTCGTAAAACGCGGGCGGGTGTTCTATTTTTTGGACGATCTCCAGGCCTGGATTGCCGAGAGGCCGAAAGTCCGTAGCGCGGCACAAGCGCAACTCGTTGGCTAAGGGCGAGAGGCCCATGGCCGCCATCGAGACCGCCGCTGATCGAAGTCGGGGACGATCGACGTGTCGGTCGAACGCGTTTGCGTGCTGCATGCCGTCAGCCTACTGCGTCAACACTCGCTGCCCGCCATGGCGCCGGTCGGAACTCCGATCCGCACTGGAGGCGTGCCGCGCGCCTGCGAAGGTGGCTGCATGAGGCGCATTCACCCCGCAGTGGTCGAACTGCTGCTGCTGCTCGCGCTTGCCGCGTGGCTGTGGTTGGCAAGCGGTCTTGGTTGAGCAGTGGGCCGCGATCGGCCCGTCGCTGTCTACGCTGAGGATCAGTGGATTCGATCGCCTGACATCGGATCGATCGGACTACGGCGCGCATTGCTGTGCGAGGCGCCACGGTGACCGCCTTCCAGTTCACCCGCTTCGTCAAGACCGATGGCCCGCTTACGAAGCGAGTCGCCCTCACGCCAGACGGCAGCGTGAAGAGCGATGGTAGCGCGTGCGTTATGTCGCGCGGTTCGGCGCATCGCGTGCATCTCGCCGATGTGCAGCATCTCGCCGACCTGATCGGGCAGCTCCAGCCGAATGAGGCCATAGCGACCGGAACCCTGCGTCCCGACCTTCCCGACACCGTGAAGATCATCACGAAACGGCGCCTGGATGAAATAAATGGTGCTGCGCACCCCGGCACCATTGCTCGCACGGGTGGGCACATCGTCTACCGGCCAGGTCAACCCGCTTTCGCGCTTCTGGACTTTGACGTGAAGGGCAAGCCTGCCGCGGTTGCGGAGCGGCTCCAGGAGCTCGGCGGTTTCTGGCCTGCGCTCCGGACCGTCCTGCCGGAACTTGCCTCTACTGGCCGCCTGTATCGGCGCTCCACCAGCGCGGGGCTGTACCGGACAGACACGGGTGAGCCGTTACCAGGATCAGGTGGTGTGCACCTGAGCACGATCACGCTGTTTGATGGCCTTGCGGTCGCGGATTTTGATGGGCTTCCCGCTTCCGCTTCCCGTTGGCTGTAGGGAGTGTGGGAAGCGGAAGCGGGAAGTGACGTCGGCGTGGTGCCGTGGCGGGGCCTTGTTCGGGGATGCGGTGATGTCGAGAATTATCCCGGCATTGCGTTCCGCGGGACTGGGAGCGCTGTGGTTCAGCGAACGATGAGGCTGTAGCCGTTGGCGGATTTCGTGACGATGCCGGCGGCGATCATGGCGGCGAGGCGTTGGTAGAGGGTAGTGGCACGAACGCGGCAGGACGCGCGCAGGTCGGGGAATGGCCGTGGCTGGCTGGCGTCGGCGAGAACCGCGGTGATGCGCTGATCGACGGACTCCTGATGGACGGAGCGGTTGGGTTGGGGATCGGCCTGGACGGGCCGCAGGGCGAGGGCGTCATCGCGCTGGGCAAGTTCGAGCGTGATGCCGGCGATGGCCGCGGCGGCGCGATGCTCGACGGTGAGTGCGATGCGATCGTCGGTGTCGCGGCGGAGGTAGAGGTTGGAATCGCCCCAGGCATGGAATTCGGACGAGCCGCGCAGGGCCTGACCGGCACGGACGGTTCCGGCGCCCTTTCTGGCGTGATGGACGACGGCGATGGCGACGGCGTGGCGCCGCTGCAGTTCGCGCAGGAAGGCGAGCAGCGGGGCCACGTCGCCGCTGACGTTCTCGTCGATGCGATGCAGGCGCACGAACGGATCGAGGATCAGGAACCTCGGCGTGAGGGTGGCGACGGTCTGCTCGAGACGCGCGCGGTCGGCGTCGAGATCGAGGCGCAGGCTGGGCGCGGTGATCACCTGGACGTCGAGTTCGGCGAGAGCGGTTCCGGCAGCGGCACAGATGCCCTCAAGGCGGCGGCGGACGACGTGCAGCGCGTCCTCGGCGGGATAGAGCAGGACCCGACCGGGCCGCGCGACCGCGAAGCGGCGCAGGCAGGGTGTTCCGGCGGCGACGGCGACAGCCAGATCGAGGGCGAGGAAGGATTTGCAGCATTTGGGCTCGCCGCCGATGATGCCGACGGCTTCCTCGGACCACAGCTGATCGACCAGCCAGCGCCGCTGCTCGGGAGCCTCGGCGAGACGCCAGGCCGGCTGGACCGGAAGCTGGGTCATCGGCGGCGGCGGGTCGCCGCCTTGGCCTCGCTGGTGGCGGGCACGGCGCAGACCTCGAAGAACAATGCCTCGTCGATCTGTCGGGCCTCGCGCTGCGCCGCGGCCTCGAGCAGTTCGGCCGCCATGATCATCAGGGCGCGCGGATTGCCCTGCGCATGATCGCAGATGGCCGCGATGACTTCCGCGGTCATCAGGGTGGGCGCGCCGGCCTGCCGGAGGGCGTGGCTGAGGCAGCCCTGCAGGTCCTGCGGCGATGCGCGTTCGATCGGCAGGCGCACCCGCACGCGGCTGGCGAGTGGGAGGAATTCATCGGAGCGCAGGCGTTCGGCGAGCCGTCCGTCTCCGGCGAGCACCACGGTCAGCAGGATGTTCGAGTCCAGATCGGTGGAGGCCAACAGACGGAGTTCGGCCATCACCGCGGTCTGCATCTCCTGCGCCTCGTCGACGACCAGCACGGGCCGGGACAACGTGCCCTGGATGTGGGCCTGCCAGCGCTGGCGCAGGATTTTCGCGCCGGCGAAGCGATTATGCGGGCGCAATTCGACACCGAAGAGTTCGCCCATCTCGCGATAGAAGTCGGCGATGTTGGCCTGTGGGCGGCTGATCACGCCGACGGTTACGTCGCGCTGTGTCGCCAATGACGCCGCCAGGATGCGCAAGGTGGCGGATTTGCCGCACCCGGGCGCGCCGGTGACGAGGGCGAAGCCGCCGTCTCCGGCAAGTTGTTGCACGCGCCAGCAAAACGATTCCAGGCGCGGGGTGACGTGCAGTGCCTCGGTCGGCACGTTGGGGGTGAACGGGTTCCATTTGAGGCCGTAGAGCGCGAGCATCTTGTTGTTCACGCGTCGTCTCCTTCGTCCTTGGGGAGATAGGCGGGCGGCAATCCGGTGGCGACCTGCCGGTCGAGCATTCGCTCCAGGAGCGGTCCGATGCCGCGCGCCGGCGGCGGCGGGGATCGCGACGGCGATGGCAGCGACGATGGTTTGGACGTTTCGGTGGCGATTGGCTGCAGCACGCGGCGCAGGCCCGAGGCGTTGGCCGCCTTGTCCTGGGGGAACAGGCGACAAAGAACCGTGCCGGTATGCGGATCGACGAGATGGACCTGGGTGAGATCCCAGGCGGCGAAGCGAACTTCCAGCAGCGAGAGATGCCGATACTGGTTGGGCACTTCGAAGCGGCGGCCTTCGATGACGGCGGTGCCGTCGCTCTTGCGCAAGGTCCGTCGTTCGGTGCGGGTGAAGGCCAGCCGCAACGCGGCGGCATCCGGGCAGGGGCGAGTCACGGAAGGACCGGCGAGGAAGCGGGCGAGCGGCGTGTCGTTGATCTCGCTGTGGTGCTTGCGGTTGTAGTCCTGCTCGACCCAGGCCTGCGTCGCCTCGTTGAGCCGGGCCAGGGTGAGGTCATCGACACCCTCGAGCATGGCCATCAGCCGGCCTTCGACCGATGCCCAGAGAACCTCCTGCTTGCCGTTTTGGTAGGGAGAGTAAGGGAGTGTCGTTTGGTGAACGATGCCGAGCCGGGCGAGACCTTCGCTGATCTCGGCGGCCGTCATCGCGCTGCCGTTGTCGCTCATCGCGGCGCGCGGCAGGCCGCGCTTCTGCATCGCCTGCGACAGACCGTGCGCGATGTTCTCCGCGGATTCCGCCAGATACCATTGCAGATGGCAGGCCAGCCGCGAGCGATCGTCGAGCACGCCGAACAGGATCGGCGTGCGCCATTCGCCGCGCGGCGTCAGCACCTTGCGCGAACCGTGGTGGCAATCCCAATGCCACAGTCCGTTCACGTACTCGGCCTCGAAGCCACGCACCTCGCGCGCCTCCAGCCGCGCCGCGGCCGCCAGCGCGCCATCGGTCTGGCGCGTCGTCGTGGCACGGCGCCTGGTCAGGCCGTTGGCGGCGAGGAACCGCCGGACCGTCGTGTAGGATGGCACCGGCCGCAATTCCGGTCGTGTCTCGGCCAGGGCGACCAGATTGTCGCGATGCAGCTGCGCGCTCCAGCTTTTGTGGGCGCCGTACTGCGCCAGCAGCGCCTGGCGCAGCGCCGGCGTCATCGATGCCTGCGCGCCGGCATCGCCCCGCCGCTTGCGGCGCAGCACGCCGACCGGATCATGCCGCTCGTTGCGGGCGCGGTAGAACCATCGCTCCAGCGTGGAGACGCCGAAGCGGACCGGCGCGCCGGTGCTCGGGTGGCGCCATTCGCGCGCCGCCAGTTGTTGCAAAGCCGCGCGCAGCGCGCCCTTCGCCGGCGGTGCCGCCAGCAGCGCACCGATAATCGAGAAGCGCAGCCGCGCCCAACGCTCATGCACCCGCGATCCGTCTCGCTCCGCCACATCAGCCCCCCGAAAAATGAGCGAAGCGACGGTAGGCGCCCTCACCGAGGGCCAGCGACGCGCATCCTCTGCGGGTCGGTGGCGCCCGTCAGAAAGCGCGCATCGCCGATGCGCCGCCGGTCAGCGGACCAAGGAAGCGCAGCAAGGCGATGAGCTGCTCGCGCACGTCGCCGGCGAACCGCTCGAGCAGCGAGACCGGCAGTGCCGCGATGTCGATCGGCGGCACCACGGCGGCCATCGCGACCGGCGCGAAGGGGCTGTCGGTGAAGGTGGACAGCCACCAGGCGCGCCAGCGCGCCAGTGTCCGCCGATCAAGTCCCGGCACGACCGACAGACGCGCCAGGCGGGACGGCGTGATGCCGAGCTGCATCGCCGAGATCAACGTCACCACGGTGGCGAGATAGACGTGCCGACCCAGAAAGCGCAGCGACGGCGGGGTGGCGCGCGTGCGGCAGCCATCCACCGCGCAGCAGAAGCTGAAACGCTCGGCGTACTCCTGGCCGAGCCCGGCCGGACCGCCGCGCGGCTTGCGGTCATACGAACCGGAATGCAGCGCGCCACCGCAGAGCCGGCACCGTGCCGCCCGGGCGGAGGCCGCAAGGTCGCGGTCGAAGGCGAGCAGTTGCTCATGGAACTTGGCGTCGGCCAGCACCGCTTGGTACACTGGGTCCGTCCTTTGAACAGAAGTTGGCGAGATGGCCAAAATCGGACGGAATGATCCCTGCGCCTGCGGCAGCGGCAAGAAATACAAGAAGTGCTGCATGGCCAGTGACGAGGCCGCCGCCCGTGCCGCACGGCCGGCCGCGGTGCCGGCGCGCCAGCCGTCCTTGGCCAGCTATGTCCAGGAACACGACGAACTCGACGAACTGACCGAGGCGTCCAACGCCGTGGTCGACATGGTCCAGGCCGGCAATCTCGATGCCGCCGAACAGGCCGCTCACGACCTGCTCGCGCGCTTCCCCGATGTCCATGACGGCTACGACCGCCTCGGCATGGTCTGCGAAGCCCGCGGCGATCATCGCCAGGCCGCCGACTACTACCGCCGCGCCATCACCGTCATCCGCGACCACCCCGACAACTACGATCCCGGGTTCGAGGCCGTCTTCCAAAAGCTCGTCGACCGGCTCGAAACCCAGCCGGACGACGCCGCCGGCTGAGCCTGCCGGCCCGCCCGCTGGCTCCAGCCTCGCCGGGTGCTCGGCGGCGTCAAGGCATCCACGCCTGCGGCGCGGAGCCTCCTTGACCCCGCCTGCGCTCCCAGGGATCAGGCTCACCGGCCGAAAGCATGGGGCTCTGCCCCCAAACCCCCGGGATATTTAACGCCCAATGATGAGGCGGTAGGCTACCTGCGCGGTGCAGGCGGGGACGCCGATGACCGCGCCCGGTGATGCGGCCCGGTATCCACAAGGTGCCGGGTCGTCACGCTCGCACCCCGCAAACCCGGCCGGGAAAACCCAGACGCGACAGAAAAGCCACCACGATAAGCGAGGGGGCAGACACATCGTCCATCGTATAGCGTGGTCAGAAATGGACTGAACTACCCTCAGATAGTTTGCCCGTGCTCACACCTGTTTGTCGCGGTGCAGGACGGCCAGGACATAGAGCGATTCCTTAAGACGCTGCATGCCCGTTGCTGGCTCGCCGGGCTGGGCTGGCTGATGGTCGGGGCTGGTGGCCAACTGCTGGAGCGTTCGATTGTCGATCGCATGGTCGGCGCACCAGAACGGCTGGTATTCGAGGGCGCACCCGTTCTCGATCCGCCGCTGGCGCAGGATCAGGCCAGTCGCCGGCCTGTGGCGACCGAAGGTGCGGCGCTGGACACGATCGCGGTCTGCCCGCCGCTGACGCTGGTTGAACAAGCCCGATTCAAAGAGATGCGCGCCAAGGAAGCGCATCGACTCGCGCCCGACGCGACCAAGGCGCGTGATGCGTTCATTTCGCAGCAGTCGCAACTTCTCGCCCAGCGCACCGGCATGTCGGCCAACAGTGCCGCGCAAGTAATCGCCCGCCAGTGCGCCGGCATCCTGCTGCCGGACGTAGCGTTGCCATTCGATGACCATGAGCTGGCCGGCATCACGGTTGCCGACGTGCTGGCGGACCCGACGCGCTTCGAGGGCGCGACAATGGCCGATCCGCTTGAGGGGACTGAGTACGGACCGTGCAAGGCCAAGGTCATGCGCCGGGCGGACGGCACGCCCTGGATACACAGCTTCGCACACGGTCGTACCGACATATGAGTTGAAGCTGGATGTCGCCAGCGTCGAAGCCGCGTTGAACAAGGCGCCGACCAGCGAGGTAGCTGCCGCATTCGTCCGCCTCGCCCTCGCTGCTGAACTGGATGCTGATGAGCTAGAGCATCTGCGAGACCTCGCCAGTCAGCGCGCTGGCGTGGGAAAGCGGGCTATTGAACGCAAACTCAAGGCCGCTCGGCAAGAACTGGCCAGTCAGAGGGCGCAAGAGGAACGCAACCGGCGAGCGGCCGAACGGCGGGACCCACGGCCACAGATCGAGGCACCCGAACCGAATGCGCCCTGGCTGCCGCAGATGCAGGTGCTAAATGACGTACTGGGAGCGTCGCGTGCGGCAGAGCCGCCGATGCGGGATATCGACGGTGTATTCGCCCAGGTCCGTGTGCGACGCATCCCGAACATGCACGCGCTCTCCGCACAGGGGGTGAACGAAGGCGACACCGCGGAAAGCCGGCTGCCCGCACCGGATCAGCCCCTCTTGACCCGCCTCAGCCTCGACCAACTGGCCGAGGTGATCGAGAGGCATATCGACTATACGGGCAACGCCGGCCAGTCAGTCCACCTCGCCGCACCATTCGTCAGGCACTACCTCGAACGGAATGACGATGCGCTGCCGGTGGTGGCCGCCATAGCAACCCTGCCGATGGTTCTGCCGGACGGGACGATCCTAGCAGGCCGCGGATTGGTACGGGAGCGTGGCATCGTTTTCCGCATCCCGGACGAACTGATGGCGCGACTGCCCGCGCGCGAGGACTGTGACGATGAAGCCATTGCGCGGGCGCTCGCGTTCCTCATCAACACCTGGCTGTGCGACGTTGCCACCGACTATACCGGCAAGTGCATTCTGATCGCCGCAGCGTTGACCCTGATTGAGCGGTCCTTGCTGCCTGATCGGCCGGTGTTCTTCGTCACAGCCGGGCGGCGCGGTGGCGGCAAGACCACCACTCTGATTATGCTCCTGATGGCGATAACCGGCGTGCGGCCCGCTGCCGCTGCGTGGTCGCCGAATGAGGAGGAGCGGCGCAAGGCGTTGCTGGCTTATCTGATGGAGGCGTTGCCCTCGATCATCTGGGACAACATCCCGCGCGGCGCGCAGATCAGTTGCCCGCACATCGAACGATCATGCACCACCGCGTTCTACTCCGACCGTCGCCTCGGCGTCAGTGAACTTGTCGCCGTCGCCGCTGCCGTCGTTCACCTTTTCACCGGCAACAACATCGCCCCACGCGGCGACCTCGCCTCCCGCGCGTTGAAAGCGCGGTTGGAGATAGACCGATCCGATCCGGAGAACCGTGAGTTTGCGCACCCCGATCCGATCGGCTGGACCGAGGCGCACCGGGGCGAGATTTTGCATGCGCTTTATACGATCCTGCTTGGCAACCCTGCCTTGCGGACCGGCTCGAATGTCGCGGCAAGAACTCGGTTCAAGCTGTGGTGGCGACTCGTCGGTTCCGCCATAGAGCATGCGGTCAGTGTCTCGGGCGGCTCTTTCGACTTCCAGAAGTTGTTTCTGTCTCAGGAAGAGGACGACGAGGAAAGCGCATCTCTGGCCGATGCGCTGGCGGCGCTGGATGCTACCAAGTGGTCGCAGCCGGACAAGCAGCCCAACAAGCGCGGAGTATTTCAGGCGGCCGACGTGGCGAAGACTGTGAACGATCAATCCGAATACCGCCTTGACGAGGACAAGGAGCGGGCTGCGACGGTACGGGAGTTCTTGTTTCCGAAAGAGCCACCAGGCCAGACTGTCACCGCTAAAGCAGTCGGCAAGCGGTTGAAGCCCCACATCGGCGAACCGGTCAGGCAAGGCGACCGCACGCTAATCCTGAAGGAGTGGCGTGATCCTAAGGGTGGCCCGAATGCTGCGCTGTCTTACTATGTCCAAACCAGTGATTCCGGGGTCGAGTAGCCGCCACATGGTTTCCATGGTTTGCATGGTTTCATACGTGGTGTCAGTCGCCGGGCATGAGATTTCGCGGGGGGGTCAGTGCCCCCGGAACTATGAGTCGCGCGCGCGTCAAGCGCTCAACCAAACCATGTAAACCATGCAAACCATGTAGCAGCGTGAGTCGAGACGCCCCGTGTGTTGCAGCGTGCTGCTCGATACCCCACGTCTCGCATCGCAAACAGCTTCGAAATCGCGGTGTCCGCGAGGCCACCGATCGCGCCTGTCACGAGGGAAGCGGTAAATGGCAAAGCATAAGAAGCGCCGCATGATCGAGGTCGCACCTGCGGCAGACTATGGGCCGGCCATGATCAGGGATCGCGACGGCCGCCTGCGGGCAGCTTGGGACGGCGCCGCCGCCGGGATCGAACTGGCAGACGTGCCGGACATCGATCGGCCGGATAAGCGCGTCACGGTGCGACTGGCGCGGCGCACGGACCCACTGATCGCAATCCTGGAACCGCGGCGAGATGGGCCAGGCAGGATGCAATTCCAGGCGGCCGAACAATTCCGCTGTGATAGCGCGCTGGCCGATGGCGTGCGGGGCGAGAATGAGCGTCTCGGCGTCTCCGGCGGCACTCTGGGTTGCGGCCCGACAGAGACGATGATCGACGCCCAGGGCCGTGTGCAACGGGCGTGGTTAGCCATCCGTGGGCCGCAGAACGAGGCCGAGGTCGCCGACGTGGTGCGACTGGTCGTGCTCGGCTGGGCCACGCTAGAGAGGATCGACGCAGCCCGGCGCGTCCGTCGCCACACCGGCCGGGCAATGCTGCTGATTGGGCTGGAGCGCCTGGCGATCCATTATGGACTGACCCGGCAGGAAGGTGGTGGGTCCGTTTGAACGTCGCCTGCCGACCCTTTGCGGGCGTTCGCCCTGGCCGGGATGTCGGGCCGGTTCTGACCCGTTGCGGACATTGAGCTGAAAGCCGCCCACATGACCGGAGTTGGCCGGACGCCCAGAGACCGCTAGTGTGACCGACTTGCACAATGTGCCGGATTCCCTCGACGGCGGTTCTGCCCTAAGCTATCCAGCGAATCCGGGCTCGTGTATACGCCGGCAGTGTAGGGAGACCATGGCGCCAAACGCTTCACAACTGTCCGCACTGTCACGCCTCTTCTCCTCGGGCGTTTTCCGCGAGATGGCGACGAAGGGGAGATCCGCGCTGTTCGCGCGCCTGATCGGCCAAACCGGCATCGAGGTGCCCTGCTGGGATGGTGCGACGGTCGGCGATGCCTTTGATCGGGCGTTTTCCGTTCTGCGCCGGTCGGGACTGCGCGACGAGTATGTCTATCGTGCTGCGTTAACCCACAACGTTTTGCTGGGTACGCATTCGCTCAATACCGCCTCAATGCTGACTGAGTTTCGCGCCGGCGCGTGCAAGGCGGACCTCGCGATCCTCAATGGTACGGCGACGGTCTATGAGATCAAGTCCGAGCGGGATTCGCTCGCACGACTTGCCAATCAGATCACGAATTACAAGAAGGTTTTCGCCAAGGTCTACGTGATCGCGGGGGAAAGCCATGTCGGCGATGTCCTGGAGGAGACACCGGCAGATGTCGGCGTGATGTGCCTCTCGCGGCGCCACAGCATCTCGACAGTCCGCGAGGCGATAGACCAACCCGATCAAGTGTGCCCAAGGACGATCTTCGAGTCGCTCCGCTCAACGGAAGCGCGCGCCATTCTACGTGACCTCAAGGTCCCGGTACCTGACGTTCCGAACACCATGCTGCATTCGACGTTGCGGGCCTGTTTCGAGCGGCTCAGGCCAGAGGATGTGCATCGCGCTATGGTGAAGACCCTCAGGCTCACGCGCAATCTCGCGCCACTGGGCGAGCTCGTCGACCAACTGCCCTCGTCACTACAACCGGCTGCACTGTCGATCCAAGTCCGCCGTGCGGACCATGACCGGCTAGTCGAGGCCGTGCGTACGCCGCTTGGCGCCGCGATGAACTGGGCGTGAGCGCCGGATGTACCATCCGTATTTTCGCGGCAAACAGTACGAGCTAATCGCGATCCGCGAAACTGCGGCTCTCATGGCCGGTTTGAACTTCGTGCCGATCATCGAGCCGGTCAAAGAATCGCTCGGTGGGCTGGAGCGCACGTTGAAGACTGTGTGCGATGCCCATGGCAAGGCGGTGGTCATCGTCAATCCGTACCATGGTGATCATCGGGAGGATGGGGTCGGAATCTCGGCGCTCCTTCAGAAGGGTTACCTTGGCGACCAATCCATCAGGGCTGGCATCCTGCTCAAGGATGACATGAGCCTCGGCGAGACGATGGCCTATCGGGAGCGCCACCAGGGCCACGAGCTCACCCTCATCCATGCAGGCTTCACTCAGCCCAAGGCGCTGGTCGAGACACTCGGCGAAGGACTTGCCGCCACGCGCAACGTCTTTTTTGAAGCCCATTGTGGCAAGCTCTATCGCAAGCATTTTCAGGGCAGCCACCGAATCCTTCTGCGGGACGGGTTTCAGCGCCGCCGCAACCGCGATCACCCACCCGTCGAACTGTTCTCAGATCTAAACGTTACCTATGAGGAAGAGGGGATGGACGGGTTCGGCGATTTCCTGATCGTCGGCGACGATTATTCTGAAACCGGGGGGCCGGCCTACGCGGTCGCAATCCATCTCACGTTTATCGATCGCGATCAGGACGATGCGATGTTCATCTACCATTTCGTGTCGACGCGGCAGGACACGCCGACCGACCCGGCCGGCAAATTCGCGGAGGCGCTGGTCAAAATGATTCGTAAGCTTGAACTCGGGCACTTCGAAAGTTCTTGAAACGACCGCCGTAAAGGAGTTTCGTGAGCTTCACACGAAACAACATTTCCCAGGACTGGGCTATGTGAAGAAGCTCTCGATGAAACATCATATCGAGACGCTCGCTGCTTTCCTTGGTTGAGGCGTCGTGCCTGCACGATGCTGCCCCGATTGCTTCGCTGACCGCGGTCTGCGGAAGAACATCTTCCCATCGCTCGGCGCGACACGTGGCACGTGCGGATTCTGCGGTTCGGTGGATGTCGATCTCGTCGAGCCGCAACAACTCGTCACCGTTTTCCAGCCATTGATCGATGTCTATGAACCCGAGCCGAATGGCAAGCTATTGGTCGAATGGATGAAAGAAGACTGGCAGCTTTTCACGCATCCGCGCATGGACACAGCCCACGCGAAGGAGCTTCTGAGTGAGATCTTCGACGATGGTGATATCGTTCGTAAGAACTACGCGCCGTCCGCGACATACAAGAGCGAGGGCCTTATCCGCTGGGAGACCCTTCGCGACGAACTGATGTACCGAAACCGATATTTCCTGAACGAGACGCTCGACGAGGATCAACTCTATGAGCTGTTGTCTCATCTGCTCGCCGATGATCTGCCATCAAATTGGTATCGCGCGCGTATCCGCACTGGCGGTGTAAACTATCCCATCGCGGAAATGGGCGCGCCGCCAAAACGCTTGGCGACGCATGGTCGCGCCAACCCGCCCGGTATTCCCTATCTTTATCTCGGCTCGCTCCCCGAGACCGCGGTCGCGGAAGTACGTCCGCATACAGGGGAAGTGGCGTGCGTTGCCGAGTTTACGATTGCGAGACCGCTGAATGTCGTTGACCTCCAGAATCCTCGCAAATTGGTGTCGCCCTTCGTCCTGTCAGACGCTGGTGCGATCGGCCAATTACGGGCCGACATTCCCTTCCTCGAACGCTTGGGTGAGGAACTGACCCGCCCCGTGCTACCCCAGGGCGCTGCGATCGACTATATCCCGAGCCAATATCTTTGCGAGTTCATCAAGAAGTGGCGCTACGATGGGGTTATCTATCGTAGTTCGGTCAGCGACGGCATGAACCTCGCACTGTTCGATCCCGCCAAGGCCGAGGGCCACGACGTGAGCATTTACGCCGTCAGCCGAGTGACGGTTAAGATCGAACCGGCGTGACGTGATCGCCCAATCGTCCACTACCGCGCCCGAATTGCGTACGGCAGCTTCGGAGCGTAGCGGGACAGCTCGCCGATGACCGGGAGTATGCAGAGCGGGCCATAGTGATCCGTATGCCCAATCCCCGCTAATAGCGCTGACCAGCCTTTGGTGCGTCAGGCCGGAAGGTCCGGAATCCGACCGTAGCGGCGATAGCCATGTACACTGGCATGAACCGTCGCATCCGACCCTTTGCACCCATTGAAACTGCCCCCCCAGCCCTCGGGAATTCGGCCGGTTGACAATCGGGGCGGCTGTCAAGTAGAGAGAGGGCTAGGTTGTATCACTGCGACCGGAACGCGGCGCCGCCCCACCAGGAACCGGCGCCGTTCTTGTCTGAGCTTCGTCGAACTCGTTCCCCAGATCACAAACGGGCTGGAACGCGTGGTCCTGCCGAGCCCTGGCCATTTTCTGCATTCCCGGCAAGCCTACCACGCGCCACTCGGGCGCCGGCTGGCCTCGGCAAGCAGGTGGGACTCGTGCACAGGGTGACAGCCGGGCAGCACCACCAATGCCGTTCCGACCGCCGGTCCACCAGCCCGCGCACGGTGGCGCCGCCGCCCAGCGCCAGGCGCATGATCGCTGGCGTGGGTCTGCGGCGTCGCGCGGATACGACAGTGCGTGGCGAAGGCTGCGCGAGGCCAAGCTCAAGGCCGATCCATTGTGCTGGTGGTGCCAGAGCCTGGGGAGGCTGACCGCAGCGAACACGGTCGACCACATCGAGCCGATTTCTGAGCGGCCCGACCTGCGGCTGGTTTGGAGCAATCTTCGGTCAGGGTGCAAGCCGTGCCACGACGCGCACACGGCGCGCCAGGTCGCCGAGGGCCATCGCGGGATGCGCGGCGCGCGCCGATGATCCCGCCATGCCCGGAGTCAGAAACACGATGGGCTTCTGGTCGCGGGTCGCCGACTTCGCGCGGCGCCGCTCCGGCGAGAGCGACGATCGGCTGTGGGGCGAGTGGGCCGGCGGCGGGCAGTCGAATGCCGGCGTGCCGGTCAACTCCATCACAGCGATGCGGCATGTCGCCTGCATGGCGTGCGTCTCGATCCTCGCCTGCGACGTGGCGAAGATCCCGTTCGACATCTACCGGCGGCTGCCGGATGGCGGGAAGGAGGTCTTCAAGGATCACCCGCTGCACCGCCTGATGCGCCATCCGAACAACTGGCAGACCGCCTTCGAGTTCAAGGAGATGCTGCAAGCCTCGCTGGTGCTGCGCGGCAACGGCTATGCGCCGGTGGTGCGGAACGGCCGCGGCGATCCGCTCTACCTGGTGCCGGTCCACCCTGACCGGGTTGGGCTGTTTGAAGCGCCGAGCGGCGAGTACTTCTATGCGGTCACGCGGAACGGCCTGCACGAGATGGCGATGCTGCGGGAGCATCCGCTGCTGATTCCATCGGCGGATATGTTCCACCTGCGCTGGCTGCCGATGTACAACTCGCTGCTGGGATCGTCGCGCCTGTCGCTGGTGAGAGAATCGCTGGGCCTGGGGATCGGGCTCGAAGAGCACCAGGCCCGGTTTGTCGGGCAAGGCGCCCGCACCGGTGGCGTGCTGTCCACCGACCAGAAGTTCGCCAGCAAGGAAATCCGCGAGCAGCTCCGCGAGGAGTGGCAGCGCCTGCAAGCCGGGCCACGCAACTCAGGCGCGACGGCGATCCTGGAGCAGGGGCTGAAATGGCAGGCGCTCGGCCTCTCGATGGTCGATAGCCAGTTCATCGAGTCCCGCAACTTCCAGCTTCGCGACATCGCCCGCGCCTTCGACGTGCCGCCCTACAAGCTGGCGATCGAGGGTGAGACCGAAGGCCCGGCGATGGTGCAGATGGGCCAGCAGTACCTCAATGGCCCGATCTCGGGGTATTGCGAGCGGTGGAAAGCGAAGGCCGAGCAATTCTACGAACTCGACGGCGACGACACGTTCCTTGATTGGGACTATGGGCATTTCCTCAAGGCGGACCTTCTCTCCCGGTTCACCGCCTATCGTCAGGCTGTCGGCGGGCCGTGGATGAAGGTCAACGAGGCGCGGCGGGCTGAGGGTCTGTCGAGCGTGCCGGATGGCGACACGGTGCAGCAGGCGGTCAACATGGCGCCGCTGGGCTGGGTGCCGTCTGCCAGGGGTGGCGCCGGCGATCAGGGAAGCAACCAGACCGGCGTCCCGGGTGAGGGAGGCAACGGGGACCCGAACCGTAACCCGGCGGATGATCCGGCGCCCGGCGTGTGAGACGATCGGCCCGCCCCCAGGGGTAGGGGGTTTCAGCCCCTCCGCTCGCCCCCTCCGGGACCGTGCGTGGGTTTTGTTTGCTCGCTCGCGGAATTAGGGGGGGGTATGGCGCGGCGGGGTATGACCCGCGCGCGCCGGCCGGCTGGATCAGTCGCTTGAGGGCGGCGATGCAGCCTGGTCCCGAGGGTCCTCGGAGTTCTCGATCTCTGGCGTCTCTTCCTCCATGAGATCGATTTCCTCGCGGACATAGTCGGCACAGCCCTTCAACTCGGTTCGCAGGGCCTGCATGTCGCCGGCCTCGAAAGCCTCGATCGCGGTGCTGACGAAGGCGTTGATGTCGCAGAGCAACCAATAGATCGCTTCGCGCGTGGCGGGGATGCTCATTGGGGTTGTCCTTTCGCGGGGTCAGGCTGCTTGGTCGAGGAAACTCGCCTGGATGGCGACCTCGCGCAGCGCGACCTCGATGCGGCGCAGGTCGGTCTGCATGACGGCCAGCAGGTCGGCCAGGGTGCCGGCCCGGTGCGGGCTGGTCTTGCGCACCGCGACGATCTGGTTCTCGTGGATGCCGGAGCGCAGCAGCGCCGCGACCCGTTCGACGTGAGCCTCGAAGGCGTTGGCCAGCTCCCGGTCCTCTTTGGTCGGCGGCGGCGGCGCGTCGGGCATCAGCAGAAGCTGCTGCCTCTGCATGGACCAGCGCGGTGGAAGAGGCCCGGAGGTCGTTGTAGTTCCGGCAGCCTCCGGTGCGGATGGCGTTGAACAGGGTGTCCTGCCCGCGCGGTGACAGGCGCACCAGTTCGGTTGCCTCGGAGGGTTTCAGGTTGCCGCTCGCCAGCAGGGCCTGGTACTCCGGCCGGAGATTGAGCAGCGCCGTGCGCTCGGTGATCCGGTGCGGCGCCTTGCCGATCCGGGCGCCGAGTTCCTCGACGGTCCAGCCGGTCGAGTCCATCAGCGCCTGATAGGACCTCGCCTGCTCAAGCGGGGTGACGTCCTGCCGCTGATCGTTCTCGATGATCTGCATGACGCGGACCGTGGTCGTATCTTTCGGTGTCGTCACGAATGCCCGGATCGTCGCGGCCCCGTTGATCTGGTGGGCACGCCAGCGTCGCTCGCCGACCGAGATCATGTAGCGGGTGCGGCCCGTGGTCGAGGGCCGCACGACGATGGGCTGTAGCAGGCCATCCGCCCGGATGGAGGCGGCGAGTTCGCGGAGCGCGGTAGGCTCGAACACCTTGCGGGGCTGGTCGGGGTCGCGTTCGATTTGGTTCATCGGAATGTCGAAGGCGGTGGCCTCGGGTTCCTCCGCGACCGCGGGTGCCGGAGCGGCTGCCTTGGTGGCGAAGATGATCCGGGTGGCGACCCCGGTCCCGCTCTCGCGGAACGTGTCGTCGGGGAGCTTCACCGCGTCGGCGCCGATCTCTTCGAGCCACGCGCGGAACTCCTTTGCTGTGCCGTCCTGTCGGAAGAACGGACCCTCCGAGCAGATGGCGATCAGGCGACGGCCGGGCCTGACGAACTGCCATGCCGCGTGAATGTGCTTGATGTCCTGGTTGTTCGCGAACGGCGGGTTCATCACGACCGCGTCGTACTGGGCGGCGTCCACCTTGGCGTATTCGAGGAAATCCTGCTCGGAGACGCAGCGGATGTCAGGGATGGCGCGGAGTGCCTTGCAGTTTTCCGGGTCGATCTCGACGGCATCGACCATCGCGCCCCTGGCCATCAGGTGCCGGACGATCCGGCCCTGGCCGGCGCTCGGCTCCAGGGCGATCTCGCCCTGCGCCGATGCCGGAGAGGCCGACCATGCGCTGCGCGAGATCGTCGGGCGTCTCGAAGAACTGGAGGGTCCGCTTGGCGTCAACGACAACGCCGTCCTCGACAACCGCGCCGATCAGCTCGCGCGGGTCGAAGGGGAAGACGTGGCCGTTGGCCTTGCGGTTCCATTTGCCGCGCGCCGCGGTCAGCACCTTGGCGACGCGCAGGTAGGTTTCGCGGTCGAGTTGTTCGGGAAGGGTGAGGACGTTCCCGGCGAAGGTGCTGCGGCGGAGGATCGGGATCACGTCGTCTGGCACGCGCGTTCTGGTGGCGGACATGGGGGGATTTCCTTGTGGCAGGAGGGCGGGCGGCGTCAGTTGACGCGGCCCATCAGCAAGAGTTCTTCGGCGCCGTAGACCTCGGATTTCCCGCAGTTGTCGCAGCGGTATTTTCGAGCGTCCGGCTCGCAACATTCCTGCATGGCGCCGCAGGCGAGGCAGAAGCCGGCTTGCATGCCGCTCGCCTCTTCAACCTGCTGCATGGTGAAGGTCCGTGGTTTCAGTGAGCGGACCGCTGTCGTGGTCGGGTGGGCCATTTTCGATTGCTCCATCGCGCCGGCGGGGGGGCCGTCAGTCGCAAGTAAATTACTCATAAACAGGCCACACGTTCAGCCGTGCTTGGCCTCCAAGTTGTCAGCTTCGGCTGTGGCGCCGGCCAGCAACGGCTCTAAATTCGTGGTGTAATCGTTGACGACGTCCCAGCCGTCGTTGCCGTAGATCAGTCTGACCCAACCCTGGAGCGGTTCACCGGGCTTGCTGTAGTAGAGGAAGTCCTCGTCGGTCAGCATCACCGCCGCCATGATGGCGGCTTGGTCGGTGGAACGCTTGACGCTCGGTTCATTGCCGCCGTCATCGACAGTGATCTGAAAGCCTGCTTCCAGCGCATCCTTCACGATGCGCAGAATGATCTGGCGTTCGATCTCTTGGCGTCGTTGCACATTCATTGTCATGGTCAACTCCTGTTCGGGGGATAGAGTTCTTGCAGCGCGGCGATGCCGGCTGCGGTCGCGGCTTCCGGATCGCGGCCAAGGCCGCGATAGAACCGGGGATGCACCCGGCATTCGTGCGCGAGGCGGATCGTGTCGCGGTGAGGGCCGAGCCGGCGGAAGCTGTTGGCGAGGCTGAGCGCGCGCGGCCAGTCGCCGGCTTGCATGAATTCGATCAGCCGCTGGGTCTTGGTCGGGCGCATCGGTCACCACTCCCGACTGCGGAATCGCTCGTGCACGTCGGGGTAGCGGCGCTGCATCTCGGGCAATTCCAGGCCGGAGCCGGACCGGACGATGCGCCGCTGGCGAAAGTCCCGGATGGCGGTGCAGTCGCGCAGCAGCGAGACTTGGTATTCGCGCGCCCACCGCCGGCCTTTGCCGTAGCCCGGCAGGTGCCGGTTGATGCGGTCATGCATGCCATCCCGGAACTGCCGCAGCACTTCGGCCGCGGATTGGTCGAACCACTGAATGCCGTTGCGGATCACCGTGTCGGGCTTCATCGCCTTGACGCGGCGCCAAGCGGCCACGTAGGCGCCGAGGGTCACCTGTCGGCCGGTGCCGAGGGTCACGTAGCGGTTGCTGGTCATTTCGCACCGCCCCAGGGGAGGCCCCATTTCTTCGCGCAGGTCGGGCCGTAGCCGGCCTCGACGCTGCGCGCGTCGGTGAGTTCGGTCCCGCAGTAGCAGCACGCGCCGGCCGACTTGCCGTTGGCCGCGAGGAAGGCGTGCGGTGCGGCGATCAGCTCGGAGAGAAGGTCGGCAACGTTGTCGTACTCGATCGCGCTGCGTGTGTGCCCCGGTGTCCAGGTGCCGTCCTGCATGATGCGGCCGAGCCACTCGCGGGCGACGGCCGTGGTCGTGACGGAAAACGAGCCGGGCTGTATCGACCGCGCGCCGGCGATCCAGACCTTGAGAGTCTCGGAGTAGCCGTCGCCGTCGTGGCGGAGCAGCAGGTGAGGGAATTTGATCTTCTCGCCGGCCGTGGCGAACATCGCCCGGAGTTCGGTCTGATCGCCCAGGTTGCGCGGGCCGGTGGCCTCGGGCGGCTGGTCGATGCGATCGACCAGCTTCTTGACCCACGGCCATTGCTTGGCTGACAGGGTCCCGGTGCGGGCTTGCTGCTGGAGCAGCGACAGGGCGAACGTCTGATCCTTTTCGGGCAGCCGGACATACTCGGTTTTCAACCGAGCGAGTTCCGCGGTGAACATCGGGAATTACCCCTTGGTAGGAGCGGATGGGGTTGCCGCGAACGGGATTTTGCGGCCGTGAAACGCGCCGCCCTTGAAGCGGAGCGGCAGGTCGAGATCGACAGCGCCGCGCAGCGTGACGCTGTAGAGGGTCTTGCTCGCGTTCGGCACCAGCCAGCCCTTCGTGACGCAGTACTTGATCGCGGAGGGAGGGACGGTGCCGAGCATTTCGTTGGGTTCGACCGCAACCCGGTTGCGCAGGGTCGAGGCGATGTCGGCGTTGGAGTAGGAGGACATTTCCGCCGACTTCCACACCCGGATCACGTTGCCCTGTTCGTCTTCGAACGTTTCGGGCTTAACGATGTGGGCGGCCACGAGGATCTTCGCTGACCGCTTGTCCATGCCGGTGCGGGCCGCGTAGGCCGCGTGCACTGCTGCGGTTTTCTTGGCTTTCTTGGTGATCCGTGCGGCCATCGGAGTGACTTTCGGTCGGAGCAAGGTGTTAGTGAGTATCTTATAGCATAGTTACACTCTTGCACCAAGTAAAAAGAGCAACGACAACAGTATATTATCTCTATTACTTCGCTCTATACTGCGACTGTCGGATGCGCGCGCTGGCGCCGCCTGGCTACGCGGGAGGCGCGCTGTCCCGGAGCCAGTCGGCCGCGGCCGAGCTTGGGGTGAGGTCGGGGACGCCGCCGAGCCCGGCCAGCACTGCCTCGGCGTCCACGCCGTTGCGCGGGGCAAACTCGCGAAAGTGCGCGAGCCGTTGGTTGCACCACGCAATGTCGGCGGCGCGGTTGGTCAGCACGTCGGCCTCATATCGGCCGCAGCCGCCGAGCCGGCCATCGAGCGCCGTCCTGGCGCTGGTGACCTGGGCGGCGATGCCCCGGAGGGTGGTGAGAGCGGCCTCGACGTTGGCGAGGACGCGGGCCGGGATGGCGGGCTGTGCCACGGTTCATTCCTCCAGGAAAACCGCTTGGTCGAGCATGTCGAGGATGTCGCGATAGATTCGCGGCTTCCCGCGCTGGTTTCGTGGCTTCCCCTTGGGGGGCTTTCCGTAGAGCCTGTCGTAGAGCAGGCGAGACAGTGCGGTCGCCTGCCGCTCGGTGAGAGGGATTTGCGCTTTCTTCGCCATGTCAGCCTCCCGACAGCTTGATGAAGCCGAGGACCAAATCGGCGCCCATGCGGCCGGCCGGAGTCAGTTGCCGCTGCCAAGCGCGCTCGGACGGTGCCCAGCGGAATCCGTTGGACTTGAGCGTGGCGATCACCGCCGGCGTCGGCTTGCCGGGAAAGTGCAGCCTGATCCGCATGGCCTCGGGGTCTTCGACCACCCGCACGTCGCCGACGGTGCGCTCCGTGGGCGTCATCGTCTGGGCGCGCCGCAGTTCCGCCAGCCGCTCGCGCATGCGTCGGATGTTGGCGCTGTTGTTCGACAGCGCGTAGCTGGGGAAGCCGATCGGGCCGCGGCCGTTGCCCCACTGCGGGGTGAGCAGTTCCTCGATCTGGGGAGGGTCGAAGCCCTGTGCGGCGAGCGCAATGCGGTCGCCTTTGCGGGCGGCGACGTTCGCGGCCTTCATGCGTGCCTGGAGCGTCAGTGCCTTCTCGATGCGGGCCTGCATGATCTCGGGGCCGTCTGAGTCGGTCGCCAGCACGGCGGTTGACGGTGTGACGGATGCGACCGCTGCGGCCTCGCGGCTGAGTGCGACGCCTTTGCGCATCGCGGTGTCCATCCTCGCATGGTCGCGCCGTGCGCCGCGCTCGGAATGGTGGCCGATAAGGATGGGTTGGCCTCCGGCGAACCGCTCGGAGATTTGGTCCGCGCGCCGGAGTTGCGCGGAGGCCTCGCCCCGGAGGCGATCGGCTCTGCCGTCGATCCGGTCCTGGCGATCGGCGCGCCGTTCCGCCTGTGTGCGGCCGGCGGTCCTGGTGGTGTCAGACATGGGGGGCAACCTCCGTGGTAGGGTGAGGGGTCAGGCTTCGGTGGTGAGAATCCAGTCGGTGCAGGCCGCGTGCGTCGTCGCGACGCCTTGCAGTTCCAGCAGCGCCATGTCCTGCGCCATCCGGTGCAGCCGGTGCGCGCGCAGCCGGGGGCTGGCGTTGGCGCAGTAGATGCGGCCGGCTACCGCGTGTGGCGGCAGGTGCAGCGTGTAGCCGTCGCTGCACCGGATCGCGGTGATCGTCTCGGTTGTCATGGTCTGCGCTCCTCGGTGACGTGCGCGATCGCCGCGGCCAGCGTCGGGGTGAAGCGTTGCGATGTGGGCATGCCGCGCTCCATCCGGTTCGCCTTCCAGTCCGTCAGGTGGCGGGAGACGCTGGCGATCTGCTTGCCGTCAGCGTCGAATATCCAGAGGGAGGTTGCCGTCACGCTCTCATGCCGGCAGCGGTCAATCGTCAGGCCCGGCGGGAGAAGCGTTGCGGCCTCGGCTAGGTCGCGGTCCATCGCGGCCTCTGCTGCTGTCGCTTTCGGCGGGAGGGGTGCGGCCGGGAGACCGATTTGCTTCCTGGCCCAGCGCCATGCGCCGGCTTCGGTTCGGTGGGATTTGCCGGTAACGAGGTCGGCGTCGGTGAAGCCGTTGCGGCAGTTGACCCACACGGTTGTGTAGAAGCCGCTGCCGTTCGGGCTGGTGATCGCGCCCTGGTTGCCGTTGGTGATTTGCAAGGCCATGTGGGCCGCTCCGTGGTAGTGTTTTAGTGAGTATCTTATACCACTATTACACATACGGAACAACTATAAAGCGCGACTATACTAGAATAGTTGCGCTCGTTACTTCGATTTGCGGCGACAATTAGTTGACCGGGGGCACCAACTCCTGGGCGGGTGCAGTTCCCGTAGCCGCTCCAAGCGCGCAGTCGCACGGCGCCGGAAGATGGCGCCGTGCGAGGGTCGGAATCACGGCTTGCCGAACTGGCGGCGCAGCGTCTCGATGCCGGTGGAGAATTGTCGGTCGCCGGCGGCGATGATCGCCATGCCGGGCTTCTCGGGGTCGGGTCCGACGACGCGGTGCAACTCGCCGGCGATCGTGGCTGTGCGGCCGGTGAAGGGTCCGACGTCAGGCGTGGCGGTCGAGGCGATGACGCGCCGAAGCTGCGGGGGCATCAGGGGATGCTCGTGCTGCGGCAGCGACTCAAAGCCGAACTCCGGCACCGTGGCGCCGAGGGCCTCGGCGAGCCATTCCGCGGCCATCGCGCGATGACACCACTGGCCGGCTGATCGGGCTGTTCGTAGCAAAGCAGGACCGGAACCCGGCCGCCGGCGAGGCCGAGCAGCGCGTCGGCGACGAGCCTGGGGTCGAGACGGCCCGAGGATCTCGGTTCGATAAAGGCGGTAGTACTCCTCGATCCCGACGCTGTTGAACCAAGGCCCTGGTGCGAGCGAGCGGAAGACGCGGTAGCCGGCCGGCAGCCGGCGCGGCGTGCCACGCGAAATGCCGACGCGCAGATGATCGTCAGGGAGCTTGGTTGCCCACGACGCAGTTTTGATGAGAGGCAGCGCCGGCATGGAAATCGTCCCTTTGCGAAAGCCGTTTCAGACGGTGCTATCCTAGCACAGGCCGGTCACGAATGACACTGAAAATTGCAGTTATCATCTACGTCTTTGACGAATTTTCAAGTATAGTCCCGCATGATTCCATTGACGTTGCAGTAGGCGTCTAGCCCATGTTCGTCGGAGCTGTCCCGCGCCCTGCTGTAGAGCAGATCACGCGCTCTGTGCCTTTCACCGACTGGCGCCAGGTCTTCGTCGGATGCTCCGGGTCGTTCCGCTTCGATCGCGCGGTGCGCGACGTTCACCCGACCGTCGCCGTGCATTCGAACGATGTCTCGCTGCTGTCCTGCTCGCTGGGTGCGCTCGCCACCGGCGCGCGAGTTCCCGATCGCGTTCAAGGGCCGGCTCGCCTTCATCGAGGGCCTGGTCGCCGGCCAGCCCTTCGTGGCGCGCGCCGCGGCGGTCGAGGTCGCGCTGGAGATGGCGAAGTACAAGGGCACCAACCCTTATGCCCAGGCGCACTTTGCGCACTACGAGGAACGGTTTGTCGAGTTCCTCGCGCCGGTCTGGAAGCGGCTCGATGCCTTCCTCGAAGGGCTGCACATCGCGAGCTTCCACCCGGGCGACTTCCGGGAGCAGGCGAAGCGAGCTGCCGAGGCCGGAGGCGGGGTCGCGGCTTTCCCGCCTACCTACAAGAACGGGTATGAGCGGCTGTACCGCTTCGTGGATCAAAACACCGACTGGCCGCGGCCGTCCTACGGTGTCTGGGACCCCGCCGCGCTGGAGGCGTGGCTGGATGAGCTGGACGCGATGCGGGTGCGGTATTGCGTGCTGACCGACCACACGCTCGAACACCACCAGCCGGTGACCGTCTATCGCGGGGAGTCGAACAAGCCGGTTTTCACCTTCGCGGACCAGGTCGGCCAGCTCGGTGCGGCGCGCGCTGCACCGGTCGGAGCCGTTCCGCTACACCAAGCTCGATCCGGCGGCGCTGACCCCGGCGTCGCGCGTCGAGATCATCGGCGCAACGTCGGCGCAGATGAATTTCCTGAAGGACATCTATCTGGCGAAGGGGATCACGCACACCGCCGGCCTCGCGAACTTCCTGGTGATGATCGACGGCCACCTGGCCGGCGGCTTCATCTACTCGCGCGACAAGTGGGGCGGGGACTTGCTCTACCTGCTGTCCGATTTCGCGCTGTCGCCGCGCAGCCGGGTGTCGAAGCTGATCGCGATGCTGGCGACCTCGGCGACGATCATTGACCGGATGCAGGTCAGGCTTGTGCAGCGGATCGACTCGGTGATGACCACCGCCTTCACCTCGAAGCCGGTGTCCATGAAATACCGCGGCATCTTCGAACTGTTGGGCCGTGGCCCTGGGATATTGAACTATGGCAGCAAGATCAGACGCCAAACCCCAGCCGAAATCTACACCGAGTGGTTCCAGCGGTTCGTTGCAAACGCGCGTCACACGGATGCGGCTCGCCGACCTGACGCTGCTTGAAAAGAACGCCCGCTTTATGAGAGGGGCAACGTTCGCCCGCCTGGTTGCGAACATCAAAGCGGATGGCTGTCTCACCAGCGTTCCGCTGGTCGGCCATGTGGACGGCAAGCTGCTGGTGGCATCGGGCAATCATCGCGTCCCGGCGGCGATGAAGGCGGGCATCGAGGAAGCGGACGTCATGGAAATCCTGACGCCGCTGACCCGGGAGCAATTCGTCGCGCTGCAACTGGCGCACAACGCGGTCGTCGGCGAGGACGATCCGAACATCTTGCAGTCGCTCTATGCGGAGCTGAGCTTCGGCTGGAAGGAGTATTCCGGCCTGACCGACGATGCGTTCAAGGTCGAGGACCTCGATACCTCCGTGCTGCGCGTCGGCAATCCCTTCTATGAGGAGCTGCAAATCTCCTTCCTGCCGGCCGACGCGGCGATCTTCACCGCGCTGGCTGGACAAGATCGCCAAGTCGAAGGCCGCGGTCACCCGCCTGGTCGGGGCCTATGCGGACTTCGATCGGTTTTTTCAGGGATTGCTCGCGGTGAAGCACTCGACCGGCGTCCACAACACCGCCGTCGCGCTGCGGATGATGGCCGAGCTGGCTGGGAAGGCGCTCGCCGAGGAAGAGGCAGCGCGCGGGGCTACCGACACGGAGGAAGCCGATGCGCGGGGCTAAGCCGAAGGCCACGGTCTTGAAGCTGGTCACCGGCAACCCCGGACACCGACCGCTCAACGAGCACGAGGCCAAGCCGCGGACGGTGATCCCGGACCCGCCTGAGATTCTGAAAGACGAGGCGCTGGCGGAGTGGCGCCGCATCACGCTGCTGCTGGCCGAGGTGGGCCTGATCGCCAAGCTCGATCGCGCTGTCATCGCCGGCTACTGCCAAGCCTGGGCGCGGTATGTCGAGGCGGAGCGGCAACTCGTGACCACCGGCCTTATCATCAAGGCAGCGAACGGATTCCCGATGCAGTCGCCCTATCTCTCGATCGCCAACAAGGCGCTCGACCAGGTGCGCCAGATGTCGGAGCAAATCGGCCTGTCGGGTTCAGCGCGCTCGCGTATCAAGGCGGGTGACGCGCCGGGCGACACCGACCCGGCCGAAGACTTCTTGCGTGGCAGGGCGTAAGCGGCCGGCGGAGCCGCAGGACCCGGTCGAGGCGTATGCCAGGGCGGTTGTCGGGAACCAGCTCGTCACGGGGCGCCTGGTTCGCCTCGCCTGCGAGCGCCACCTGCGCGACCTGGTTGACGGCCCGGCGCGCGGCTTGCGCTGGGACCGCGGCACCGCCCAGCGCGCGATCGACTTCTTCCCGGCCGTCCTGCGCCACAGCAAGGGGCAGTATGCCGGGCAGCCGTTCAACCTGCTCGATTGGGAACAGTTCGTCGTCGGCTCGATCTTCGGCTGGAAGCTCTGGCTGCCGGACAAGAAGATCGAGGTCAGGCGGTTCCGCACGGCGTTCGTGTCCACCGCCCGGAAGAACGGCAAATCGACCATCGAGGCCGGCATCGGCCTGAAGGCACTGATCGACGAAAACGAGCCTGGCGCGGAAATCTACTCCGCCGCGACGACGCGCGAGCAGGCCCGGATCGTGTTCTCCGAGGCCGAGCGCATGCGGGCCGGTTCGCCCGCGCTGCGCCGGCGGATCGTGAAGACGACGAACAACCTCGCGGTGCTGGCGACGGCATCGTGGTTCCGGCCGCTCTCGGCCGACACGTCGAAGATGGACGGGTTGAACGTCTTCGTCGCGCTGGTGGACGAACTGCACGAACATCCCGACGCCGGCGTGATCGAGAAACTCGACACCGGCATGGGCGCGCGGCTCCAGCCGCTGATGTACGAGACGACCACGGCGGGGGTGAGCCGGACGTCGGTCTGCTACCTGCACTGGGACTTCTCGGTGAAAATCCTGGACGGGGTGATCCCCCAGGTGACCGCCGACCGATGGTTCGCCTTCATCGCGACCGTCGACGAAGGCGACGACTGGCAGGATGAGCTGGCCTGGCGCAAGGCGAATCCGTCGCTTGGCACGGTCCTCCAGATGGAGGACCTGCGCGCCGAGGTGGCGCTCGCCCGGGAGATGCCGTCGCGGCAGAACTCTATTCGGCGCTTGCGGCTCAACCAGTGGACCCAGCAGCTCGTGCGCTGGATTCCGATGGAGGTCTGGGCGGACGGGGCCGAGGCGATCGACGCGGAGGCGCTGCGGGGCCGCAGGTGTTTCGCCGGGCTTGACCTGGCGCGGATCAACGACCTGTCGTCGCTGGCGCTGCTGTTCCCGCCGGTGAGTGACGGCGAGCGTTGGAAAGTGCTGTGGCGCCACTGGTGCCCGGCCGACAACATCGAAGAGCGATCGAGACGGGACCGCGCGCCCTATCTGGTCTGGCGCGACCAGGGCCATTTGATCGCGACCGAAGGCAACACGACCGATTTCAAGTTTGTCGAGGCGGCGATCCTCGAATTGTCATCGGTCTACAACATCGAAGAGCTGGCGTTCGATCGCACGTTCGCCGGCGAGATCATCCGCAACCTGGCGGACGAGGGCATGAACCTGGTCGAGTTCGGCCAGGGCTTCCTCAGCATGGGGCCGGCGGCGGCCGAATTCATGCGCAAGGTGCTGGCGCGCGAACTGCAGCACGGCGCCGATCCGGTGGCCGACTGGTGCGCCTCGAATGTCTCGATCCGCACCGACCCGGCCGGCAACGTGAAGCCGGACAAGGAACGCTCGATCGAGCGCATCGATCCGATCGTCGCGGTGATCATGGCGGTTGGCCGCTCGATGGCGGAGGAGTCGGGCATCTACGCCGACGGCCGCGGCCTGTTGATTGTCGGAGGCTGATGATTCCATGAGCGTGTTGATGAGCGCCGACCAGTTCCGCGGGGAACTGAGGGCGAAGCGCAAGCCTGTCGGGGGCGTCTACCGGGTCAGCGTGGCGCAGCCGCTGCCGGTGGACGGTGCGGAGCGCACGCTGCGCTTCTGCTTTTCGGACGGCAGCGTCGATCGCATGAACGACACGATCGCCGCGGCCGGCTGGGACCTCGCCGATTTCCAGGCGAACCCGGTGGCGCTGTGGGCACACGACAGTTCCGCCCCGCCGATCGGCGGCGCACGGAACGTCGGCGTCGAGGGCGACCGTCTGCTGGGCGACATCGAGTTCGCGCCGCCGGAGACCTATGCGTTCGCCGACACGATCTACCGCCTGGTGCTCGGCAAGTTCCTGCGCGCGGTCAGCGTCGGCTTCATGCCGACCCGTTACGCTTTTGTCGAGAACGACCCGGAGCGCGGGTTCGGCATCGACTTCCTCGAACAAGCTCTCCTCGAAATCAGCGTCTGCCCGGTGCCGGCGAACCCGAACGCGCTGCAAGAGGCGCGTCGCAAGGGCATCGACACGCGGCCGTTGGTGGAATGGGCGGAGCGAACGCTCGACGGCGACGGCAGAGGCGAGCCTGCCGCGCGCCGAATTGGAACGCCTGCGCAGGGCAGCAAAGGAACCGACTATGACGCGACCGACACCTCGCCGAACCGCGGGGAAGCCCACGAACGCGCATCGCTCCGGCGGAGCGGAGGAAACCGACCCCACGGCCGGCGGCGCGATTGTCGGCAACTGCGGCCGCAAGCGCCGACGAAGAGTGCGGGATGACCGATCCGTCCGAGTGTTCGGTCCACGCCGGCGCCGAGCTGGACCTGGACTCCGAGGAAGCAAAGCGCCTGGCTGGCCTGCTGCGCCGGCTGCTGCCGCGCCGGAAGGAGGGCGGCGAGCCGGCCGACGACTTGCCGGTGGCGCACGAGGACGCGATCCGCGTGGCGCACAAGTGCCTGCGGACCTCGAAGGCGTTTCATCACCGAGGCGGTCTCGCAGCACTCCAAGGCGATCGACCTGCTGGGCGGCGTGGTTGACGCGCTGGACACGGCGGACCCGATCAGCACGACGGCGCCGGACACCGACCCGGACGCGCCGGACGGCGACAAGGCGGCGCAGCTGCTCCGGCGCGGCTGCGGCGAAACGCCAGACTCGCGGCGACCTGACGTGCCTGCCCGCGACGCTGTCGGGCAACGGTATCGCGGCGACCTGAAACGCCGCTCCTTCGGAAAATTGGAGCCTACAACACAATGAGCACACTGCTGTCGCTCCGTCGCGCCCTGGGCACGGCGGTGGATGAACTCGCGCCGCTGGCCGGGACTGCGGCTTTCGCCGCGAAGGAGGCGGAGGTTGCGCAGCTCGAACGCACGATCGGCGAGCTGGACAAGGCGGAGAAACTCGCCGCCAAGCTGGCCCGGCCGATCGGCGCCGGTCCGGGCGACGATGTGATGGAGATCAACCCGTCGCAGCGCACCCTGTCGCAAATCCGCGGCATGGACCCGCGCCAGGGCAAGCTGCGCGGCTTTGACGACTATCTCAGCCTGGCCCGGAAGGGGCTGGATTTCACGCCGCGCGCCGGCGAGCAATACCGGACGTTGGGCGAGCAGCTCCAGGCGGTTTTCAAGCACTACAGCTCGAAGGGCAGCGACACCGACCGCCGCCTGGTGCGCGCGCCGACCGGCGCGGGCGAGGTCGATCCGACCGGCGGCGGCTTCCTGGTCCAGGTCGATTTCGCGGCCTCGATCTTCATGCTCGCGCACGACATGGGCGAGATCCTCAGTCGCGTGAACAAGCTGCCGATCAGCGCCAACGCGAACGGCATCAAAATTCCGGGCGTGGACGAAACCAGCCGAGCGACCGGCAGCCGCTGGGGTGGCGTGGCGTCGAACTGGGTAGGGGAAGGGACGGCGGTCACCCCGTCGAAGCCGAAGTTCCGCACCATCGAGTTCGACCTGAAAAAGCTGATGTCGGTGATGTACACCACCGACGAACTGTTGCAGGACTCGACGGCGTTGACCTCGATCGCTGCGCAGGCGTTCTCGGAAGAAGTCATGTTCATGACCGAGGACGCCATCGTGGAGGGCACCGGCGCGGGCATGCCGTTCGGCTACATGAAAAGCCCCTGCCTGATTACGATTCCGAAGGTGACCGGGCAGGCCGCGGCGACGATCGTCAAGGAAAACATCGACCAGATGTGGGCGCGCCTGTGGGCGCGGTCGGCGAAAAACGCCGTGTGGTTCATCAACCAGGACTGCCTGCCGCAGCTCATGGCGATGAACCAGGCGGTCGGCACCGGCGGCCAGCTCGTCTATTTGCCGCCCGGCGGTCTGTCGGCCACGCCGTTCTCGACCCTCTATGGCCGCGAGGTGGTGTGGACGGAATACAACTCCACCCTCGGCACCACTGGCGACATCACGCTGGCGGACCTCAGCCAGTACATGCTGGTGGACAAGAACGGCGTGCAGGCAGCGACCAGCATGCACGTCGCGTTCCTCACCGACGAGATGGTGTTCCGCATCACCTATCGCGTGGACGGCAAGCCGATGTGGTCGGTGCCGCTGACCCCGTTCAAGGGCACCAACACCAAGAGCCCGTTCATCGCGCTGGCGTCTCGCTAACCGGCGACCGTCCGCCGACCCTCGACAAATCGCGGCTCCCCACCGCTCTGCCGCTCGGGCCTCCGGCGCGCGCGCAGCCGATTTACGCCGCTTTGGGGGGCGGTCAGGAGCTTTCGAACGATGGCACGCCAAATTTCGATGCCGTATCAGTTCCCGCCGGTTGCCTTGCTGCCGCCTGCGGCCGACGCAGCCGGGCGCACCAGCGCCTACCGCGACCTGGCCAACGCGCTGAAAGCGTGGGTCGTGGTGCATGTGAACCAGGGCAACGCGGCGCAGGTGACGCTCTCGATCCTGCAAGGTCAGGACGTGTCAGCGGCACCGGATCGAAGGCGGTTGGCGTCATGCCGATCTGGCTGACTGCCGCCACCGCGACCAGCGACGCACTTGCGGTGCAGACCGCCGCGGCGACCTTCCAGACATCGGCCAGCACGTGGCGGACAAGCTGGTGATTTTCGAGATCACGCCGGAGATGTGCATGGACCTGGTCAACGGGTTCCACACCATCGCGGTGCAAACCAGCGCGTCGAACGCCGCAAACATCACCGAGGCGGAGCTGTTCATCTACGGGTCCTACCAGGGCGCGTCGGAGCCTTCGACGTTCCTCTGATCCGCTTTCATCCCGCCCGGGCCATGCGCCCGGGCGGCGCCTTCCCTTGCGGCCGTTCGGGAGAATGACATGACCACGACTTCGAAATTCCATGCCGGGCGGCTGGAGTTCTTCGATACCGCGACGTTTGAATACATGCTGCCGGTCGCGCCGATCCACTTCTACGAGGACTTCCTCGGGCAGTCCTATGTCGCGGTTCCGGCCGCCGGCTCGGCGGTCGATGGCTGTCCGTTCGTCAAGAAGATCGTCGGCGCCGGGCCACCGACCCTTGCCGGCGTGGCGAACGCGATCGGCGGCCAGGTCGCATGCACGTTGGCGGCGACCAGCGAGAAAGAGGATTGCGTCCTGTATTGGGGTGACAACCTCGCGCTGGATTGCACCAAGGGGCTGATCTTCGAGTGCCGTTCGCTGCTGTCGGTGCTGCCGAGCGCGGCCGGCGTGCAGGCGGTTTGGGGTGTGGCTTCGGCCTGGATCGACGGGCCGCAGAACAACACCTGCTACCTGGAATTCAGCGCGCAGGCGAACGGCGCGGTGCTGGTCACTGCGTTCGACGGCGTGACGACGACCTCGGTTGCGAGCGGTGTGACGGTCGGCACGACCGACTGGCATATCTACCGGATCGACGCGACCAACCTGACCGATGTTGCTTTCTACATCGATGGCAACCGGGTGAACGCGGACAACTCGATCAACTTCGCGGCGACCGGCACGCTGGCGGTCCTGCAACCATACCTCGCTGCATACAAGGCGTCAGGCACCGGCGTTGCCACCCTGACGATCGACTATGTGCGCGCCTGGATGAACCGGCAGTAAGCCAGGGAGTGCGCGCGGCATGTTGTCAGTAGGCATTACCCTCAACCCGGCGACGATCGCGGCGGGAGCTTCGCTGTCCGGCCCGGTGTCGCTCGGCGCGCTGACGCTGGTCGGAATCTCGATGCCGGCGGTCTGGACCACGGCCCCCCTGACGTTTCAGGTCAGCCCGGACGGAAGCCACCTGGCAGGAGCTGTACGACGGCGCGGGCAACGAGGTGACGATCACCGCCGCAGCGGGTCAGTTCATCATTCCGCTGGCCGATCCTTCGTATCTCTGGCGCGGCGTCAACATGGTCCAGGTGCGCAGCGGAACGGCTGGCATCTCCGGTGAACCAGGTCGCCGCCGCCGTGGTGAACATCGTCACCCGATCGGAAATGTTGTGAAGGATGCAACGCGATGATGGAACGCAGCGGCTATCGCAACCGCGCCCTGGTGGCGCCAGTGCGCAAGGACAGGGGGCCGAGCGGTGCGAACCACGCTGACGGTGACAGAGGAACCGACCGCGGAGCCGGTGTCGATCGAGCAAGTGAAGAGGCATTGCCGGATCGACAGCAACGCGGACGACGAACTGCTGACGGGCTACCTGACCGCGGCTCGGGTCATGGCGGAGGGCTACCTTAGCCGCGCGCTGCTGACGCAGACGCTGCTGTGGACCATGCGGCCGTCATCCGAGCTGCCCCGTGATCGTCTCCGGCTGCGCGGGACCCTGGAGCTGCCGCGCGCGCCGGTGCAGTCGATCTTGTCGGTGACGACGCTCGATGAATGGGGCAACGTCACGACGATCTCGCCCGCTTCGCTGCCGGTGACGCCGCCGGCGGTGATCCTTGGCTACGTCGCCGACCTGACGCTGGAGCCGGCCACGCTGTTCATCGGCCCCGAAACCGTGCTGAGCGGCGGGTTCGCGGCCTACCGGACCAAGCTGCAACACCTGCAAGTCTCGATGGTCGCCGGCTATGGCGACGGCAGACGATGTGCCCTCGACGGTGATCCAGGCGATTATGATGACCACGGCATTTCTCTACGAGCATCGCGGTGACTCCGCTGCTGCGATGCCGGACGCGGCGACCTGGTTGCTCGACCGGCAGCGGTTGCAGTTCCTGGGCGGGTGACGTGATGGCTTTGCCAGGACCCGAGCTGGGGCCGGACCCGAACGCGGTCCGGATCGGCTCGCTGCGCTGGCGGGTGGTGATTGCGACCCGCGAGCAGGCGGCGGACCCGGACAGCCCGGGATTCCTGGAAACCATCGCGAAGATGCAGACCGTGCGGGCCGATGTGCAGCCGATCGGGACGATGACGTTCTACGCGGCCGAACAGGTCAACACCCCGGTCACGCATCGCATCATCATCCGGTGGCTCGATTGGGTTGACACGACGCACGTCATTTTCCGCATCACGAAGCGGCCGGATGAGAGCGAAATGGTCGAACGGTTCCGGGTGCGGCGCGTGATGCCGATCGACGGCCGCCAGCGGTTCCTGCGGCTCGATTGCGAACTGGAGAAGCGCGTCTGATGGCCCTTCTGCACATCACGGTGCCGGGCGGCTGGACGATCGTCGCCGGCAAGCAGCAGGTGCGCGCCGTCATGCGGGGCGTCGGTGCCGAGGTGGTGGCGCGCGCACGTGCCCTGATCCGGGCGGGCAGCAGAAAGCACCCGTCAGCCCCTGGCGAGCCGCCGCGGAGCGTCTCGGGGAAGCTGGCGCGGTCGATCCGCGCCCGGGTCTGGAAGGATGGCGAGGGCGTCACGATCCGCGCCTCCGAGTTCTACGCCCTGTTCCTTTCCCGTGGCGCGAAGGGCGGCGGCGGTGACACGCACAACCCGGCGAACTTCGTCCCGTCCGAACTTGGCCGGACCTCGCCGCATGAAGCGGAGCGCGATCTCGAAGAAACGCATCCTGCTGCCGCGCCCGTTCCTGGAGCCGGCGCTCGACCAGGCTATCGCAAACGGCCTGGCCGACCGGGTGCGCGTCGCCGTGATGAGCGGCCTCAAATTTCAGCGGGGCAGGAAGTCCGGCTGATGGATATCTCGCTGGTGATCGAGCAGCTCCGGCGCTACTGCCCGGAGCTGGGCGGGCGCGTCGGCGGCGCGGCCGATTTTGAAACCGGGGTCGAGTCCGTCATCGCGATCACCGATCCGGCGACCGGCAAATTCGTCTATCCGGCGGCCGTGGTGATCCCGCTGGAGGATGAGGCCGGCAGCAACGACCTGTTGGACGGCAACCTCCAGATCGTCACCGAGACCATCGGCGTCATTGTCGAGTTCGACGCCTCGGCCGATCGGCGCGGCCAGGCCGGCGTCAGTCCGGTCGAGGCGATGAAGTACGCGCTGTTCCGCGCGCTGCTGAGCTGGGTGATCGACCCGGAGCGAGGCGCGCGCGGGCTGTTCTATGCCGGCGGCGAGTTGCTGACCTTCGATCGCGCCCGCCTGTTCTGGATGTTCCGGATGAGCTTCGAGGCGACGATCAGCGATGCCGATGGCTTCGTGCCGCGCGGCGATCCGCTGACGAACGTCACAGAGACAATTCAGCCTGACGATCCGATCAAACTCGCAACGCCGATCGTGGCCGAGGAAGCGGTCGGCGGGACGGTCGCTGTCTGGGGCGGGTTCGTTTGGGATGATGGAGACGTGTGGGGATGACGATCGCGACCGGCGACGAGGCGCTCGCGGCTGATGTCGCGGCGGTGCAGGCGAACGCGGCCTCCGCTCTCACGGCGGCAGGAACGGCGCTGGCGAACTCGGCCACCGCGCTTTCGAACTCCGTCGCGGCGCAGGCCTCGGCTACTGCTGCGGCTGCGCTCGCGGCCGTCGCGTTGTCGGTGCCGGCGCTGGACGTGGTTTCGTCGGTGACGTCGACCGATACCGTGCCGATCGGGCAGAGCGGCAGCACTGTCGCGGTGACCCTCCAGACCTTGCTCGACCCGGAGACGATCGACCTGTTGGCGACGGCGAACCCGGCCGCCGACACCGACACCTTCCCGAGCGGCCAGGGCAGCAACGTGCTGCTGCGGCAGACCCTGGCGGCCGTCTGGGCGCTGATGGCGTCGCACCTGCCCGACTATCACCAGCCCGTGGTGGAGCTGACCGCAAACACCAACCTCGACGGATCGACGCACAACAATCGGCTGCTGATCTGTAGCCAAGGAATTACCATCACCCCGACCGGGACGATGGGCAGCGGCTTCGTCTGCGACGTGGTGAACGTGAGCGGGTCGAATGTGACCCTTGGGGCGGGGATCACCACCAGCAACGCCGGCAACGTCCTGCCGACCGGCGAATCCGCGCGGATCGTCTCGGCCACCTATAGCGGCGGCACGGTGAATTTCGCGACGCTCTCGGCCGGCAGCGGCGGCGCGGCGCCAGCCACGCCGGGCCAGGTCACCGGGCTTACCGCTTCCGGCGCCACGTCCTCGACCATGACGCTGTCCTGGACGGCGCCGGGCAGCGGCGGAACGCCCACGGCCTACACGGTGAACTACCAGGTCACCGGCGCCGGTTCGTGGACTTCGGCGACGACCAGCGCCAGCGGATCTCCCTTCACGGTGACCGGCCTTTCGGCCTCGACCTCGTATGAGTTTGAGGTCATTGCGACCAACAGCGGCGGCAGCGGCACGGCGTCATCGACGGTCACGGCCTCGACGGGCGCGGCCACGGCGGCGCCTGGCGCCCCGACGAACCTTGCGGCGAGCGAGGCGACCAGCAGCACGATGGAGCTGACCTGGGGTGCGCCGGGGAGCGGCGGCACCGTCTCGGGCTATTCGGCCTATTTCAAGCTGCACTCGGGGAGCACCTGGTCGCTGGCGACGGCGGGCCTGGCCGCGAGCGCGACCAGCTACACGGTGACGGGCCTCGCGTCGGGCACGTCCTACGATTTTTATGTCGCAGCGAACTCGGCCGGCAGCGGCAGCACGTCATCGAGCACGGTGACCGCATCCACCACGACGATCGCCGGCCCGAACGCGGTGACCGCGCTCGCCGCCGGCACGGTGACCAACTTCACCGTGCCGCTGTCGTGGACGGCGCCGGCGATCGACGGTTCGCACGGCGCTGCCGCAACCTATACGATCCAGTATCGTATCAACGGCTCTACGAATTGGGCGACCGCGGCGAGCGGGATTGCGACTGCCTACTACACCGTGACGGGGCTGATCGCTGGGCTGGAGTACCAGTTCAACGTGTTCGGGGTGAATGCGGCTGGCAGCGGTTCCGGCACGACCACCACGGGCACGCCAGGGCCGGCGCTCGGCACCCTCACCTATTGGGGCACCGGCGGCTACCCGAACGCTCCGGTGACGCACGGCACGACGGGGGCGATCGCCAACTTCACCGTCAGTTCGTCGGTCGCCTCGGCGAGCTTCGGCTGGTCGGCAACCCAGGTCGATCCGCCGGCGACGTTGCAGGCGATGACGCTCTACAACGGCAATCCGCTGGTCTACGGGTCCTACTCGGCAAACATGCCCGCGTCGGCCGGCACCTGGTACGGCTGGATGATCTTCTACGACAGCGGCGGTGACGCGGTGTTCGCCGTGATCGCGACGACCGGCCAGACCATGCAGAACGGCACGGCGATCACCGCGGCCGTCACCGCGACATGAGCGTTTTCCAGGTCAGGCCGGGCGCGGCGCAGGGCCTCGGCGCGGGCCAGATATTGCTGGCCGCGCCGCTGACCGGCACCGTCTCGCCACCGCCGCCGCCTCCGGTCACCTCGGCGACGCCGGGGAGCATCACGGGCCTTTCCGGCTGGTGGGACGCGGGCGCCGCCGCCAACATGGTGAACGCTGGCGGCGTGCCGCTGGCGAGCTTGTCAGGCGGCTCTGTGGCCGCGCTGACGGACCTGTCGGGGTCGAGCCGTGCGATGGTGCCCAGCCTCGCCGTGCAGGCGGCGCCGCGCATCAACGTCCTGTTGGGCGGGGCGGGCCTCCCGACCGCGATGCCGGCCGGCGCCGGGCTGGCGCCGCTGCTCGATCCGCGCGTCGGGTTCGCTGTGAACGGGCTTTCGATGGGGTCGGGCAGCTCCTGGACCCGGTATCTGGTCTGGACCCGCCCGAACCTGCGCACCGGCACCAGCTACAACGCCGATCCGGTCGCGCTGCTGACCATCGCCTCGACCGTGGTGCTGGCGCTGGACAGCGTCGTCGCCGGGCGCCTGGTGCTGTTCCCTGGCGCGTCGCAGACCGTGCTGTCGGTGACGATGGAACGGCGGCACACGCACAACGTCATCCTGCGCTACACCGCCGGGACCGGAGTCGACGCCTGGCTCGACGGCGTGAAGGTGGCGAGCGCCGTCGCGAATCCTCTGCCCAGCAGCGACGCCGGAACGCTCACCTTCCTGTCCGACACGACCTCGACCGGATCGGCGCAATGCTGGTTCAACGAGGCGGCGACCTGGGAGCGGGCATTGTCATCGGCGGAGGTGACCACGCTGATTACCGCCTCGGCGCGCTGGCTGTGCGGTGCGCGGCGCGGCGTGAATGTCCTGGTGATCGGGCAGAGCAACGCGGTCAACTCGCTTTGATCGGACGGCGCGTGGAACCTGTGTGCGCAGGGCCTCGCCTGGCACCTGGGCGCGGCGAGCTATGGCGTGATCGGCAATCAGGGCGGCTCGGCCTACACGGCGATCGGCGGCCATGGCATCTACAACGTGCGCCAGCCGCCCGGCACCGGCGGGATTTACATCGCCGGCGACTTCCTGGCGGACCCTGGCGACGGCTCCAACCCGGGCGGTTGGAGCCTCGGCACGGACGGCCTCGCGGTCGAGGCGTATCTCGCCGGATGGTCCGCTGCTGACCTGGCGGACATCGCGGCGATCGTGTGGCCGTGGTTCGAGAGCGACAGCACGCGCGCCTATAGCGAGGGCGCATTCTGGCAGGCCGGCGCACAGAATTTTCTCGCCATGGTCCGCGCGATGCTCGGCCGCACGGCCGCGTCGCTGCCGCTGGCCTGGTGGGACCCGATCGCGTTCTGGACGAACCCCGGCATCCTGATGATCCGCAACGAGATGCCGGCGACGTCATTGCTTTCGGCACAGAACGCGGTCCGCGCGATGCCTCTCACGGCCGACAGCAATCCGCGCGGCGCGACCTGGGACGCGAACACCGGCCTGATTACGGCGGCGGGCGACAACAATCACCTGGACGCGACTGACAACCTGCGGCTGGGCCAGGTCTCGGCCGGCCCTATCGCGCGGGCGGTGCTGGCGTCGAGCGGCGGCGACAGCATCACCGCGATACCGTCCGGCGTGCCGAGCGTGGGACCGACGATCACGCACGCCTACCGGCAGAGCAACACGGTGATCATCGTCACCGTGGCGCACGACGCCGGCAACCGACCTGATCGTGCCGCTGCAAGCGGTGAACGGGGTCGGCTGGGCGGTGATGGATGGCGGCAATGAGGCGAGCCCGGGAACCGTCCGAACCGCGACGGCGTGCGCGCGCGTCGATGCGACGCATCTCCAGGTGACACTTGGCTCCGCGCTGACCTCGGCCAGCTCGGGGTGCCTGCTGTTCTACCCCTACGGCAACACCTGGATTTATCGCGGCAACGCGGTGACGGACAATTCCGCATCGGTGGAGCGGCCCGCCGGGTGGGACATCGGCGCGGACCTCGGCAGCGGCTGGGATTGGAACCTGCCCGTGCAGGCGACCGACACGCCGATCCAGCTCAGCGATAGCCCGACATAACAGGAGGGCCGCATGACCGAGCATTGCCCCGTCGAGGCCGCGATGCGCGAGCGCGTGGCGGTGGCGGAAACGTTGCTGCAGACTGTCATTCGGTCGGTCGAAAAACTGGTCATCACGGTTGAAACGCTGTCCGAGCGGGTGAACCAGGAGCGGGGTCAAAGCCAGGTCACGTCGAGACTGGACTCTGCCGTGATCGCAGCCGGCGCGGGCCTGGCCGGCGCGCTCATTACGATGTTGATCAACCTGCTGCTGCATCACGCGCCCTGATCGGGCGCAACCCTGAATCAGTCCGCGGGGCCTGAGCGCCAGCGGCCGGTTCCTACATTCCGAGGGTAACAATGTTCGTCAAACCGGGACACCGGCAGGATGATCCTGCCCTCCCCTTGATCGTGCGCGGGCCAAACAAGCGGCTGTTGTCGCCGCAGGGCGAGAACGTGCCCGAGATCACTTTCTGGCACCGCCGCGTCCGCGATGGCGACGTGGTGCTGGCCGAGCCGCCGGCCCCGCCGCCGCCTCCGCCTCGACCGCCTGCGGCCGTCGCCGTGATTCCGCCGGTGGTCGACCAGGCTGCGGCGCGTGCGGCGGCCGACGCTTTCGCGTGGCACCCGCCGCCAGCCGCCGGCGAACCGCTCCCGCCGGCTGCGGCCGAGCATGACGCTGCGGCGCCGCTTCCTACCCATGACGAACCTTTGGCGGAGACCAAGCCGTGAGCGAGAGCCTCGCATTCAAGTATTTCCCGTGGCAGGACCGGCGCCCGTCCGGCGTCAACGCCGAGTTTGACCCCAGCCAGGCGAACACCGCGACGCAGAATGCGCGCGCGCTGCTGATCGGCCAGATCACCAGCTCGGGCACCGCAACCCCGAACATCGCGGTGCAGGCTTACAGCCAGACCCAGGTCAACGGGCTGTGCGGTCTGAACTCGATGCTGGCGCTGAAATATGCCGCCTACCGCTTGATGGACCCGTTCGGGGAGGTCTGGCTTGGGCCGCTGGCAGACGCGAGCGGCGGCACCGCGGCGACCGGCAGCATCAGCTTCACCGGCCCGGCGACTGCCGCCGGCACGCTGCCGCTGTATTTGATGGGCGTGTCGATCCCGGTCGCGGTGAACAGCGGCGACACCGCGTCAACCATCGCGACCAACACGGTTGCCGCGATCTCGGCCTCGGTCGGCGTTGCATGCTCGGCGGCGGTTGACGGCACGCACGCCTACCAGGTCGATCTGACCGCGCTGCACAAGGGCCTCGCGCTCAACGACATCGACATCCGGTTCGCCTATCGCGGCGCACAGAATGGCGAGGTCATCCCGCCGGGCGTCGGGCTACACGATCACCGCCATTTGCGAGCGGCGCGACCAACCCGACCTTGACCACGCTGCTGTCGAACCTTGGCGTCCAGCTCTTCGACTATATCGACCTGCCCTACACCGACACGACCAGCCTGAATGCGTTGGCAGACGTTCCTCTCCGATTCATCCGGCCGCTGGGCGGCGGAGACGATGCTGTATGGGCACGTCTTCTCGGCCTATCGCGGCACCTTCAGCGCCCGGACGACCTTCGGCACCGGCGCGCAACGACCAGCACGCCACCATCCTCGGCTTCTATGACAGCCCGACGCCGGCGTGGCTGGAGGCGTCGGACTGGTGCGCCGCGCATGTCATCCGGCTGCGGGTCAATCCGGCGCAGGGCCTCGCGACGCAGGCGCTCAACCTGCTGCCGCCGCCGATCGCCTCGCAGGACACGCCGGGGGAGCGCAACACCCTGCTGTTCGACGGCATGAGCACCTTCACGGTGGATGCGGCCGGGGTCTGCCGGATCGACCGCTCGATCACCACCTACCAGAGCAATGCGAGCGGCCAGCCGGACAATTCGTATCTGAACACGAACATCATGTTCCAGGCGATGTACGCGGCCCGCTACATCGCGACCCAGATCACGAGCCAGTTCATCGTTCCGGGCAAAATCCTGGTGAGCAACGGAACCCTGATCCCGCCTGGTTCGCCCGCCACCACGCCGAACGCGATGCTGGGCGCGGTGATCGCGGTCTATGCCTACCTGGCGAGCATCTTCATCGTCCAGAACGTGCAGACCTTCGCACAAAATGCCACGGCCGGCCCGGGAACGAAGGGTCAGGTTCTGATGTATCTGCCGCTCGATTTCAGCGATCAGGTCATCAACGTCGGCCTCCTCATTCAATTCCGGCAGAGCACTTAAAGGGGCTGATCCATGTCAGGCACAACTCTGGCGCCGAGCACGCCGACCAATCGTCGGCTCGCCGGCATCACCGCAGCGAGCGTCAACGGCAGCGCGATCTCGGTCATTGAATTCATCTGGGACCCGGCGAACGTCGAGAACTCGACGATGAGCAGCCTGTCGGGCGTTGACGGTTACGATCAGAAGCCGGTCGCGCCCTACATCTCGGGCAAGTTCCGCGACACCGGAACGAACAGCGTCACGTCGTTCACCGGGCTGAGCAATGCGACCGTCGTCTTCCTGCTTGCGAACGGCAAGCAGATCGTCGGGCACAACCTTTGGTATGTCGGCCGCCCCGGTGTGAACGGTGCCGACGCGGGATTCGATTTCCGGTTTGAAGGGGTGGCCGGAACCATCATGGAAATTGGAGCAAACTCATGACCGAATGGGTGCCGGTGCCGGAGCCGATCGTCTGGACGCTGCCGAAGCCGCAGATGCACGGCGGGATGCAGTACACGACGCTGACCGTGGGCGCGCCGACCTCGGAGGACGTGTTGAAGGCGACCGCCGTTCACGGCGCGACCGGCCTCGACGTGACCCTGCGCATGCTGGAGTTGGCTTCGGCCGAGCATGTGCCGTACGACGTGCTGAAAGTGCAGCCGCACTGGTTCAACCAGCAGATCGCGGATTACCTGGAGGAGTTCGTGGGCGCGCCAGCCCCCGACCCTTTGGAGAGCTGGCGGGCCGCGCGGCGCAAGGCCGTGCTGGCCGAGGCCGCGGCCGAGGCTTTGGCGGCCGAGCAAGCGGCGAAGGCCGCCGCCGCGCTGGCGGCAGCAGCGGCGCCGGCCTCCTGATCCTGCTCGCCCGGTCGGGCGAGCTGGAGATCCACGCGGCGAAGGTCGGTCGGTTCTATGGCGACGGCCTGCGGTGGGCGTTGGCCCTGCCGCTTTCGGCGCTGCTGCGCTGGGCGAGCCTGATGCCTCGAATCACGGAGCGCGAACGTGGCGGGTAAGTCGGCCGGGTTCGCAATCGGCGTCGGCATCAACGACGCCGCGAGTGCGGGCCTCGATGCGATCAACAAGCGCATCGCCGCGCTGACCGCGCCGGCGGATCGGTTCAACAAGAGCCTGGCGAAATTCGGCGATGTCACCGGCATCAACCGGGCCGCCGAGGGCATGCAGACGCTCGGCGATCGTGCGCTCGGCGCGGCGCGGGCGGTCGAGCGCCTGGCCGGCCCGATGGTCGGGATTACCTCGGCCGCGAGCCTCGGCGGGATGGTCGAGCTGAGCCGGCGGTGGGCCGACGCGGGCAATTCGATCAGCAAGACCGCGAACCTGTTGAACACGCCGGTCGATCGGCTGAGCGCGTTGCGCGGTGCCGCGCGGCTGGCCGGCAGTTCGGCCGACGCGATGGACAGCAGCCTGAAAGGGCTGTCCGAAACGTTGCATGCCGCGTTCTATAATCGCGACGCCACGGCGCAGATGAACCTGAAGGCGCTCGGCATCGACTGGCGCGACGAGCAAGGCAACATCACGAAGACTGAGGACGCGCTCGGCAAGCTGGCGAACAAGGCGTCCACCTATACCGACAAGGCGACGGCGGGCCGGGCGCTCGCGGCAGTCGGCGTGGACAAGGATTTGCTGCCGCTGCTGGAGAAAGGGCAGGCGGGCCTCGATGCGTTCGTGGCCCGGGCGCGGGAGACCGGCGGCGTGATGACTGCCGAGATGGCAGCCAACGCGAAGAAAATGAATTCGTCCTGGGCCGAACTCGGCCTCGCGATCGAGGGCGTCGGCAACCGCATCGTTGATAGCTGGTCGGGCACCGCGACCAAGGTTCTCGACACCACGTCGCACTGGATCGAGCGCAACCAGGCCCTCGCAGATTCCTACGGCAAGAATGCCGACAGCCGTCCTCGGGGGCGTTGCTGCGCTGTCGGCGATCAAGCCGGCGGTGTGGATATTGCGCGCGCTCGGCCTGCTCGGCCCGACTGAGCTGTTGGCGGTGGCGGGCGGTATCGGCTACCTGGCAAACCAGCTCCCGCCGGCGAAGACGTTCGACGATACCAGGACGATCTTCACTCCGGGCGGTGTCACCATTCCCTTTGCGCCGATCGGTTCCCCGTTCAACCCGGCGCCGTCGTCGGACGATTACCGGCCGCCTTGGTATGAACGCGCGTGGCACTGGCTTGGCGGCGGATCGAGGAAGTCGAACGTCGATCTGACGATGGACCCCACGAAGCGCGGGTTCCTGGAAACTCTCGCCGGCCCGGAGTCCCACGGCCGCTATGACATCAAGAACGGATGGTCGCCGACCAACGATAACAACAGAACGCGGTTCAGTGACTTTTCGCAGTTTCCGGAGGGCGTCGCGCCCGGCGGCACCAGCACGGCGGCGGGCAAGTATCAGTTCATTTCCGGCACGTGGCGATCCGTCGCCAATGCTGCGGGGCTGACCGATTTCAGCCCAGACAGCCAGGACAAGGGGGCGTGGTATCTCGCAACGACCGCGTATCGCGCGAGGACTGGCCGCGACCTTGAAGACGATTTGAAGGCCGGCAATCACCAGATGCAGATCGCGTCCGCGCTCGGTTCGATCTGGCCGTCGCTTCCCGGCGGGTCTCAGTCGAATCAGTCGCTGGCCACGTTCGGCGCGTCGCTTGCTGCGAACACTGCTGCCGCTGCCGCGAACGGTCATGTCCAGGTGGACGTGCATCTGCACGGCGCACCGCCGGGCACCACGGCAAGCGCGGTGGGGACGGGCGCGGTCAGCACGTCGCCGCCGAGGATCGAGCACAGCATGCCGATGGTCGGCGGTCCGTGGAGCTAAAGCTGTGAGCGGCTTTACGGGCGTCACCGGCTTTGCGCCCCCGACCAGCATCGCGGGCTTCATGGGCCTGCTGCAAACGGCGAGCTTCCGCGGGGTGCCGTTCAAGGTGATCGCCGCGCAGGCCAAGAAGGGCCGGCGGCAGGCGATCCACGAATACCCCTACGTCGATGGCGGCTGGCCCGAGGATATGGGCCGCGCGCTGCGGATGTACTCGTTTTCCGGCTACCTGATCGGCGACCTGGCGCCGGTCATGCAGCTCCTGCTCGACAACGCGGTGGAGACGAAGGGTCCGGGGCTGCTGATCCACCCGACGATCGGCGCCGTGAAGGTGGCGGTCGGGTCGGCCTCGACCGCCATCCACCGCGACAAGATGCGGGTGATCGAGGTCGCGTTCCAATTCATCGAAGCCGGCAGCCCGGTTTTCCCGTCCACCATCATCGCCACGGTCATTGCGGTGCTTGCCGCGGCCGACAGCGCGTTGACGGCCTCGCGGCAGCGACCTGGGCGGCACGGCTATTCCCGCCGCCGCGGCCGGCCCGGCGGTCACCGGCGAGGGCCAGACGGTGGTGACCAGCTTCGCCGCGGCGACGATCGCCGGGGGCGCCAACCCAACGGCGATCGTCGGCATGGCAGCGGCGCTCCCGCCGCCCGATGCCAATACCTCCTACGGCCGCTATGGCGCGGGCTCGGCCTCGACCATGCTGCCGATCGGCACCACGGTTGCGACGCTCCAGGCCCAACTCGCGAATCAGCGTGCCGCGCTGGCCCTGGCTGCGTCTGGAGCCGCCGCAGCCGCTGGCTCGTATTCTGCCAGCACCGACATGCCCGACGCCCTGGCGGCGCTGGTGGAGGCGATGCGGGCCGGTATCACCGATCCGGCCGACCAGGTGCAGGTCCTGCTCGCGCTGGCCGGGCTTCACCTTCGCGGACAGTGCCGGCGGGACCGTGGGCATCGGCGCGGCGATGGCGGCGATGCGGGATGCGATGGCGGCGGCGTGCCGGCGTGCGGCGCTGGTCAGCCTGGCGCGCGCATCGGCGTCCTATCAGCCGAGCAGCTACAACGACGCCGCCGCGCTGCGCGTGGTGCTCGCCGCCGCGCTGGACAATGAGATCACCGCTGCCGGCGATGCCGGGGAGGATGCCAGCTATACCGCCCTGAAGGCGCTGCGCTCCGCCGTGGTGCAGGACCTGACGGTGCGCGGCGCGAGCCTGCCGAGCGTCGTGACGGTCAACCTGCAGCTTCCGCTCCCGTCGCTGGTGATCGCGCACCGGCTCTACCTCGACGCCAGCCGGTCGGATCAGATCGCGGCCGAATCCGGCGCGATCCATCCGGCGTTTTGCCCGACCACGTTTCAGGCGCTGGCCTCGGGCACCGGTCCGACGGTGAACCCGAGCTATGACCTGGCGGCGGGCGCGAGCGTCCCGCTGATCGCGCCGGCGCCGAGCGTTGGCGTCTACCAGCTTCCCTCCCCGAACGCGCCGCTGGGCCTGACGGTGGTCAGCACGACAGCGACCACCGCAGTGCTGTCGTGGTCGCCGGCGACGACCGGCGGTCTGGCGTCAGGCTACATCGTCCAGGTCAGCGCGCATGGCGCCGGCATCTGGTCAACCGCGGGCACGATCGGGCCTTCGCCGACCGGCTTCACGGTCACCGGCCTGTCGAGCAACACGGCGTACGACTTCCAGGTGCTTGCGAGCAACGCCTCGGGCGTTGGATCTCCGTCGATCCTGGCGACGGCCACCACGACGCTCAACCCGCCGAACGCGCCGACCAGCCTCGCGGCTTCTGCCGGCTCGCCGGCCTATAGCGTGGTCGCGCTGTCGTGGACGGCTTCGGCCACGGACGGCACGCACAACGCCGCAGCGACCTACACGCCGCAATACCAGTTGGCGTCGGGCGGAGGCTGGACGACGTTCGGTTCGCCGATCGCCGGAACCTCGGTCAGCGTCACCGGGCTGGCGCACGCGACGGCCTACAATTTCCAGGTGATCGCCACCAACAGCGCGGGCACCGCAACGTCATCCTCCGCGAGCGCGACCACCTCGGCCGCCGCGCCGAATGTGCCCACGGGCCTTGCGGCGGGGACGCTGCTGGCGATCACCACGTCGAGCGTCGCCATCACCTGGTCGGCGGCGGCGATCGACGGCACGCATGACGCGGCGACCAGCTACACCGCGCAGTATCGCGTGACGAGCGTCGGCGGTTCCTGGACTCAGGTGACCGGGATTACCGGCACCACGACGACGATCACCGGACTTAGCTCGGCCACGGAATATGATTTCCAGGTGGCAGCGGTGAACGCCGCGGGTGCGAGCAGCTTCACCGCGACGGCGAACGGGACAACCTACACCACGACGCTGACGTTGAATTACATCTCGCCGAGCGGACCGTATGCCCCTGGCTCCGGCCCGGGTGTCAACGTCACCGCGACGCCGACGCCGACCAGCCTGCGGGAGGCATTTGGCAGTTCGGCCACCGTGCCGCCGACCTCGGGCTGGATCAACGCGTCGAACTACAGCGGCAATCTGTGGGGCGCGTATCCGGACGAGATCGCGACGGCCGGCAATTCCTATCTGTGGATCGAGGCGTTGAACTCGGGCGGCGCAGTGATCGGGTTGCTTGTCACCGGACCCTACACCGTCACCTGACCGGGGCGTCCTCGGTGCAGCAGCGGCGCTGCGCAGCTTGCCGAGCGTCCGCTTGAAGGCGCGGAGGGTGCCGGCCGGATAGTCGTGGTGGATCACGTTGTCGAGCAGCCAGACCAGCTCGCCGATCTCCGGGTCGGAGAGGCGGACGCGGCCGGCCTTCCTGCGGCGCAGCTTGGTGCGGATCGAGGCGAAGAGTTGCCCGATCGGAGTGTCGCCCCAGGCCTCGACCCGGTATTCGACGGCCTCGCTGGTGAACCTGTTTTCGCTGGCGGAGAAGGCGATTTCCGCGGACCTGGTCATTGAGGCGTGTCCCGTTTTTCAATGACTTACTATTGCATAAAAGCAACGACAATGCCACAAGTAAATTACTTGCAAACACGGATTGCCCGTGCTAGGCGAGACACATGGGCAGACCAGCAACCGCACCGAACCGCAGACAAGTCGGCCTCGACGACGAGCTGTGGGAGCGTGTCACCGCCTATCGCTTCGCGAATTTCCTGGAGAGCGAGTCCGCCGCTCTCCGCGAGCTGGTGGTGATGGGCCTGGAGGTGGCCGAGCGAAAGCCGGCCCCAGCCAAGAAGCCGGTGACCGCGCGAGGATCTCGCACCAAGCCGCGCGGCTAGGGGGCACGATCGAACCACCGACGCCGGGATTTGCGGTGCCGCGTTCTACCAACTGGGGCCAGTAGCAGCGGAACCGACAGTTCGACTCAGCTCGAAGACCAGGAGGAACCAGGACGGCTTGTAGGACCGCATCCGACCCAAAGCGGACATTGGATATGATCTAAGAGGCACACGAAACGGCGGTGGTGGTTAAACGTCTCCCTGCAATAGAATCATTGACGGAGCATACAGACGACGGTTGTCGGAGTTGAACTCGTATTTCACATCGCAGAGAAGGTCGTGAAGGTCGATGAGCTTGTAGGATTTTGGGGTATAGAAGGAATCTCTTGATCCAGCTATCGCGCTGGCCTCCATGCCAAACGCCAGAAGCAAATGACGCGCATCAACGGATACCTTAAATGATTCCGAGGGTGATAGATAGAAGGACCGCATGGTCGTCTCCGCTGACCCATAGGCAAATATCTTGCACTCCAAGTAAGTGGCGCGGTTCTCTCCGTCCCGAACAAGGATGTCAGGGTATCCTGTGGACTTTCCCAAACCCGCTTTCGACGTGGGCCTTGCAGCCGTGAGTTCAGCTATAGGCAAGGCTCGCATGACATACGCCTCGACATCGTTCCCCACTTCATTCGGGCGTGGTCTTCTTATGGGGTTGGACTTGAGGTCAGTGGCACATAATTGAATCGTCCTCTCCAATCTTCTTAGAAGCTCCGCGTCGGCGGGGTCTGTTTTGTCTATTTGGATTACCTGCCGCTCAGCAAGAGATTTTACAATCACTGAAAACGGTATGCCTTTCACTGGCTTGAGCATTTGAGCCAGCGCTTGCTCAAGGACCTCCAGCCTTTCCTTATCGTCCACCGAAAACCTCCGCGATTGTTATCAATCGAGCCGACAAAGGAACAGGTAGGGCCAATGATCAACCTCAATGTCGGCGAAGGACAACGATTCTATTGGTGTTGGTCCCCTTTGCGTTGTTCTGGACACCCCAGCAGTTTGCCGTCTTAGTGAATTCTTGCTGGTTCACCATTACGAATAGGCGGTTAAAAGGAAGCCCCTCCGCAGCGTCCCATACCAGACGCTCAAGAAGGACCTTGCCGTTACGGACCTCGCCTACCTCGAACCCAACGTGTCCCCCGTGTTGTACGACCCGCGCCAGCTCGCTCAGCGTGTCCCGAACCATCTTCTGCCAGCCTGCCTCGGTTCGGTGGTGCGCAATTGCGACACTTGTCACGTCGATGCCGGCGAACCAGCTTCTGAGCCAGTTGTCTTCCGCGTATTGCACAATGTCGAGGAACGGCGGAGAAGTGACAACCAACTGAACCGAACCGCTGCCAATGGCAGGTGTCGACTGCGCAGTGCCGGTAGTCAACAGCGCCGGCGGGTGGGGCGCCATGGGTCCGTCGCTCAGCAGCGACGCGCTTTTCTTCAAAATCAGCTTCTTTATGTCGCGGTCCGGGGGTGTCTGTCCCCTCCGTTCATTGATCTTCCGCTGCGACTGAGCAGAAACCGCTTGATTGGGAGGTAGTGTGTAGACGGAGAAAAAGCCCGGCGAATGACCAGTCAATCGGTTGATCGCCACCATCCTGATCCAGTCATCGACAGGGTCCGGGTGCAGTCCAATGGCGCTCGTCCGATGAGCCAACTGCGAAGTGCACAGATGTGACGCAATGTCCGCGGGCTGTAGAAGGCGAGTAGGTCGGGATCGTCGATCTCCCCCTCGTTCCACCTGATCTCGTCCAGCCTGCGCGCGACCTCGCGGAGCGCCGGTGGTGCCAATCGGGGTCGGGTCAACAAGACGCTCAAAGGGTTGATGTCGTTTCCGATCGGCCGGCGGCCCATGAGAGCCGCCTGAACGGGGGTTGTCCCCCGCCCCATAAACGGATCGTAGACGGCATCCCCAGGCTCGGTGAGACGCCGGATGAAGAACTCGGGGAGCTGCGGCTTGAAGCAAGCCCGGTAGCTGACTTCGTGGATTGAATGGGCCTGACGCTGACCCGCCGTCCAGAATTCGTTGATCAGGTAACGGATAGGACCTTCCCACACCTGGACCGAAGCCTGACCGAACTGACAGAAGTCTTGGACCAGATCATCGAAAGGCCGGCCGGCGCCATCGGCTACGGGCTGCGGGACGGCGGAAACTCGCTCGAACAGGGGGAGAACATCAAGTGCCGAATTGGGTCATACCGAATCCTAGCCGACGCCCCCAACTTTCGCCAGCCGGGGTCGATTGCGGCAGTCATCGGCTCCCGGCGTATGTTCGCTTCCCACCCAACTCGGTCGTAGCTGGCGCTGCAACCAGCGGCACCGGCATCGCGCCTCAGACCGTGATGGCCGGGACCGCGATCGTCCTGGCGACGGCCGCGGAACCGAGCTGTGCCCTTGCCATCCTGGCGGCCGGGAAGGCCGCGGCGCCGGCACAACCCTCTGATGCGGCGGAGCGATAAACTATGGCGGCTTCTCTCGGGTCCGGCCCGGATGACGTGACCATCCAGGTCGGCTCGAACCGCTTCGTCGGCTGGCAGAACGTGAGCATCAGCCGGTCGTGCAAGTCGATGCCGAACAACTGGTCGCTGACCGCGAGCGCCGAGTTCCTGCAAGGCGCGGCGCTGGCGGGAACGCGGCCGGGGCAGTCGTGCCTGATCTATATCGGGTCCGACCTCGTCATCACCGGGAAAATCGACCGCCGCTCCATCCCGATCGACGCGCGCAACCACCAGGTCACCCTCTCGGGCCGCGGCATCACCCGCAACCTGGTCGATTGCTCGGCCGATCTGCTGAACGATCCGGGCATCCGCGGCGGCCAGATCAACGGCGCGAACGCCCTCGACGTGGCGGCCAAGCTCTGCAAGGCGTACGGCATCACAGCCCGGTCGGCCGTCGCCGACCTTGGCATCGCGATCCCGTCGTTTCAGGTGCCGCTGGGCGAGACGCCTTACCAGATCATCGAGAGCGTGGCGCGCTACGCCGGTTACCTGGTCTACGAGGACGTGTTCGGCAGCCTCGTGCTGGACCGCATCGGCACCTCGCAGCACGCCTCCGGCTTTACCCTCCCGGGCAACGTCGAGGCGATCAACGGGGAGCGGTCCGTCGATGGCCGGTTCTCGACCTACGTGGTGGTCTACTCGGGCGTCGACCAAACCGCCGACCTGGGCGGCCTGGCCAATCGCCGGGCGACCATCCTGGATGACACGCTGGGCGAATACCGGCTGCGCATCATCGTCTCGGAGCAGATCGCGCCGACCCCGGCCGGGCAGCAGACGATCGACAACGATGCCATCGCCAAGCAGCGCGCGAATTGGGAAAAGGCCCGGCGCATCGGCCGGAGCCAGGGCGCATCCATCACCTGCGATAGCTGGCGCGACAGCAACGGGCAACGCTCTGGACGCCGAACTGGCTGGCGACGATCGACGCGCCGGCGGCCGACATTTCCAACGCGACGTGGATCATCGGCTCGCTCACCTTTCGCAAGGACATGAGCGGCACGCACACCGACCTGATCCTGATGCCGCCCGATGCGTTCAGCCCCGAGCCGAACCCGCTGAACCTGTTCGACGCGGAGCTGACGAACGCGCCGCAGACCTCGCAGGCCCCCGCGCCGCCGTCCACCAGCACGCCGCCGTAGCGGCCGGAGGCTGAATGTCCACATCTCTCGAAGCAACCGTCGCCATGCTGGCGCGCCAGGTCGTCATGCTGGAGCGGCAGGTGAGTGCGCTGATGCTGCGCCGTGGCGCACCGTTCGCGCTGGCCCGCACGACGCTGGCGGTGAACGACACCGGGCCGGTGCAGACGGTGCAGGCGCAGCTCGATGCGCTGTCCATGCGCGACAACATACCGCTGCTCTATGGGTTCGGTGTCACCGGCTCGCCGCCGATCGGCACCGACCTGCATCTGGCTTTCCTCGACGGCGACCGGGCGAAGTCCCTGGCGATCGCCGGCGGTCACCAGACCTATCGGCTGCGGAACCTCGGCGTGGGCAATTCCGCGCTCTACGATCTCCGGGGCGCCTATGTCTGGCTGACCGCCGGCGGTCCCTCGGTTGCCTGCGCGGGCAACCCCATGACGATCGCCGGCGATCTGCACGTCACCGGCGCTGTCATCGCGGGCTATGGCGGCGCCGACCAGGTCGGTTTGCAGACCCACAAGCACGGCGAGGGCACCGCTGCCGCGGGCACCACCGCGCCAACGGCCAGCACCTGATGAGCATCTTGCCAGCGGTCGCGACGCGAACGCGATGCGTCATCCGTCGAGAGGCGGTTAGCACGGTGGGCGACATTCGCATCGTCTGGGACCCGACCACGGGGACCGGCGACCTCAACATGCTCGGCGCCGGGCTGGAGCTGGGGCACGACCTGGAGACGGCTTCCCTCATCAGCATGTTCACCGATGCCCAGGTCGATCCCGGCGACATCGTGTTCGACACCGATCCGCACGGATGCTGGATCGACACCTATGCGGCGCTGGAGGACCCGACCCTCGCCGTGATCCCGGACGATCATATCGGCTCGAAAATCTACCAGGCTTTCGCCCGGCCGCGCACGCAAGACACTCTGAACTGGCTGCGCGACCAGATCATCCAATGCCACGCCTGGATGATTACCGATGGCGTCGCGTCGGCGGTGGACGCGCAACCGTTTTTCACCGGCCCGGGCGGCATCGGCGCGATCGTCACCATCACGGCGAACGGCGTGCCGAACCTCTACAGCTACGCCTGGTCGCAGGAATCCTGATCCGTGCCATTTCCAAGGCCGACCCTCACTGCACTTCGCGCGCAGGCGATGCAGGACATCACCGCGTCCGATCTGCCGAACGCCGACGGGTTCCTGCGCAGGGCCGTGCTGCGCGTGCTGGCCTGGGTCCAGGCCGGCCTCGCCTATCTGCATTACGGCTACCTCGACTGGATCTCCCTGCAATCGACGCCGTTCACCTCGACCGGCGAATACCTGGAGGGATGGGCGGCGATGGCGCCGACGCCGGTGTTGCGCGAGGCGCCGACCTTCGCCTCCGGCCCTGCGGCCTGGCCGGGCGTGGTCAACACGCCGCTGCCGGGCGGGACGGTTTGCAGCCGGGGCGATGGCGTCCAGTACGCCACGGCGGCGGACGCGACGGTTGGCGGCGGCGGATCGGTCGCGGTGACTGTCGTCGCGCTGGTGGCGGGCTCGAACGGCAACACCGACAGCGGCACGCCGCTGGAGCTGGGCGTGTCGATCGGCGGCATCAACGCGACCGGCGCTGCGACGGCCGCGATTACCGGGCGGCGCCGACCTGGAGACGGACGGCCCGATGCGGACCCGCATGCAGGAGAGCTACGCGGCGCCGCCGCACGGCGGGAACCAGGCGGATTTCGTGACCTGGGCGTTGCAGGTGACCGGCGTCACCCGCGCATGGTGCGCGCCGTGGATCGCCGGGGCCGGCACCGTCACGGTGTTCTTTATGATGGACGTGGCGGAGTCGGCCTATGGCGGCTTCCCGCAGGGGACGAATGGCGTCGCCGCGCTTGAAACTCGCGACACCGCTGCGACCGGCGATCAGCTCGCGGTGGCGAATTACCTCTATGCGCTGCGCGCGGTGACGATGCTGGTCTATGCGGTCGCGCCGCAGGCCTCGACGCAAGCGTTCACGCTCGCCGGCCTGTCCGGGATTTCGACGCGCGCAGCAGACGCAGGTGTCGGCCGCGCTGACCACCCTGTTCCTGCAAAAGGACAGCCCGCTCGCAACCACGTCGATCGAGCAGAGCGATTGCGCCGCGGCGATCACCGCCATCGGCGGTCTGCCATCGTTCGCGATCACCACGCCATCGTCGTGGCCGATCACGTCGGCGGCCGGCTACCTGTTCACCCTCGGAACGGTCACCTATTCCTGATGCCGACCCCTCCTGCATTTGGCGATGCCGACTATCAGCAGGCGATGCTGCGGCTGTTGCCGACCGGCCGCGTCTGGCGCCGCGATCCGGCGTCCACGCTGTCGGCGGTCATGCTGGCGCTGGCGCCGACCTATACCCGCAGCACGGCGGCGGCGGCGCAGGTCCTGATCGACGCCAGCCCGGCGACGACGCAAAACCTGCTGGTGGAGTGGGAGAACTCGCTCGGCCTGCCCGACCCGTGCACTGCGCCGAACCCGTCGATCGAGCAGCGCCAGGCCGCGGTCCGGGCAAAGTTCGGCGCGCGGGGTGCGTTGACCACGGCGTACTTCATCGCGCTGGCGGCGGCGCTCGGGTTCACGATTACCATTACCGAGTTCTCGCCGTTCACCGTGGACATGCCTTGCGACGAACCGCTGCTTGAACCGGAGTGGGCGTTCATCTGGCAGGTGAACGCGCCGCAGATCACGACTTTCTATTTCTCAGTCGAAGAGTCCAGCGTGGACGATCCGCTGGAAACCTATGACGCCGGCGAGCTGGTATGCCGCATCACGCAAGACGCGCCGGCCGGGACGTTGGTCCTTTTCGTCTTCTCCTGATCGGGACACTTCATGCAAAGAATCACTGACCCGACGGCGGTTGCCACGCTGCCGTCGCCTCCGGCGTTGACCGGAACGACCGGGTATTTCGGGCCTGCGGTGCCGGGCATCTCGCCGGCAACGCGCGTCCGCTACTGGTTCGTCACCATGCTCCAGGAAGAGCTGATGTCGATCCTGGCAGCGGCGAGCATCACCGCCGACACCACGGGCACCGTGTTCAATCAGGTTCTGCTTTCGATCAAGGCATTGATCGCGGCCGTTCCGCACGGGGTGCAGACGATCACCACGTCGGGAACGTTCACCGTGCCAACCGGCGTCACCGCCCTCGATGTCGAGGTGTGGGGCGGTGGTTCCGGCTCCTGGGCATCCGTCTCGGGTATTCCTGGCGGCGGCGGATCGGGCGGTGGTTACGCGCGAAAGCGCCTGTCTGGCCTAACGCCTGGTGCGTCGATCACGGTGACGATCGGGGCCGGCGGGACTGCCGGGACTACCGCTCCGGCCGCGCCGGGCGCCGGCGGCGCCACCAGCTTCGCGGGAGCCGGGTTTACCACCGTCAGTGCGACCGGCGGCGTCGTCAGCGTCTCAAGCACGACCAGCATTCCGGTGTTTGGAAATAAGGCCGGCGTCGGTTCCGGCGGAGACGTCAACCTGTATGGCGGCGACGGCGGCAATGGCGGCACGGGACAGGGCAACTCCGGGGTTGTCGGCGGCGTCTGGGGCGGCTTCGGCGGCAATGGGCCTCTGTCTGGCGGGTGCAACGACACGGCGAATGGCATCGGAATAGCGGGCTATTTTCCAGGCGGCGGCGCATGTGGCGCGGGCACCGGAGCAGCGGGCACGACGGCACAGAACGGCGCGGCCGGTGCGGCCGGCCTGTGCATCGTGAGGTGGTAGCATGTATGGCGCGCTTCGCGGCGTTCCGGTGAGTCGCGAGCCGATCTGGCTCCCGTCGAAACTGCCAACTGCCATCAAGGGCTATCGCTACGAGATCGACCCGCTCGATGCGCAGGTGCTGAGTTCGCTGTCGCTCGCCGCTGCGCCTTCGGGCACCGGCGAGCTGACGATCTCCGCTCTGGCGTTCGCTGCCGGGATTGTCACCTTCACGGCGGCGGCTGGGCAGCCGACCCGTTGCTACACGCTGCTACTGACCGCGACGCGGTCGGACGGCCAGGTCAGCGACTATGTTTTCAAGGTCCGGGTTGATCCGGTCCTCATAACGGATCAGGCGCAGGCTGCTCCCTCGACCGGATTTGGCACGGCCAACACCTGGACCGCCGCGTAACGGTTAAATCGAAGGCCCGCTTGCTCGGGCAACATCACTGGACCATGGACGGGCGCCGGGGGTTACTCCCCGGCGCTTTTTTTGTGCCCAGCGCAGGGCATTTGCATAGCGCATGCACGAAAGCGTAGCTTTGCCGGACAAACTAGGAAACGGCCCATATCAACGGGGCTTTGATGAACTCGTTGGTCGGCGGAACAGCACGACGACGTTGACTCAGAGCGGTGGCGGCGCCGAGGCGGCGGCTACTGGCGCCGAAAGCGCACGGAGTGGGACGTGCGCCGGCGCGGGCGGCGGGCGGTGGCGGGGCTGCTGCGGCGGGCTAGGGCGGGGTGGCAGGAGTGCCCGATTGTAAATGACCTCGGTATTGGCGCCTTAGCCTTGCACGTCTGCATCCGGGCGCCCGGCTTCCAACGCAGCCATGAAGTTTAGCACTAGATCGCGCGTGCGGAACCGCCCGCCGTAGACCGCCGCTTCCTGTTCACGCACGATGGGGAAGGTACCAAGCACGTAGTCGGCTTCCTCGCGGGTCAGGCCGTAGAGCAGGAAGAACAGCGCATCCAGCCGGGCACGGCGGCGCAGACGGTCTTCGGCATCCCAGCGGTAGGGCGGACCCTCGTAGCCTTGGTCGATCGCGAAAGGTTTCATGTCATTGGCGGAGTAGGTGAGCCGCAGCACGTCGCCTCGGATGATGTCGGCAGCAGTTTGAGTGCCGAAATGGCGGGCGAAGCGGTCCCGAGGTATGAAGGGCAGTTGTTCCACGAGATACCAAGTGAGGTGATTGCCCTGGATTTTCTGGCGCGCCACGTAGTCGAATGGGAAGGAATTGAACATCGCCAACAGCAATGGGGAGAATTCCTTGTAGTGTTGGATTGAAACCAACGTCTTGCGGCGATGTTCCTCGATTTCATCTGGCGTCGAATTGGCTGGCAGAGACGGAGGTTGCATGGGCAGCAGCAGAGGTAGCGTGTGGCCAGCCGCCGCGTGCGGAATCATGGCCGCGATCATGCTGCGCGTGTTTGTTGGTGAGGTGATGTCCTTAAAGGCCAATATGGCGCTCAATCCGAGAGGCGTGCGGACGTGTTCTGCTGAAATCCAGAACTGCGGGTCGGGAGACCATGACGGGTCGGTGTGCTCGATCCAGGTTGCGTCGCGGGTCATGGCGGCGCGGAATCGGTTGCCGTCCTTAAGGACAACACTTGCGGCGCGATGGTCATAGGCTTGGACCATCTTGCCTTCATAGAGTGGTAACCAGCATTCGGCGCCGCGCTCCCAGCGATGTCCCTTGACGCGATACGCACCGGACTCGGCAAGTCTGGCGCTGCTGACGAATAGACCAGAATCGTTAGCCATATCGAATGCTCGGTGGTAGCGGACACCATAGGCGGGCGGACCACCACCAGGGCGATAATCCATGAAAACTGGCGTTGTTTGATAGATGCCGATGGTGACATCGGCATCCTTACTGGTGCGGAAGATCGGCGCTGTGCCGGTGTTGGGATTAACCAAGCTGAACTGTTCCGAGCCGAGCCGAGAGGAAAGGCATTAGCCTCGGCAGCGTCAACGCTTGTCTGATAGAAGGCGCAGTCCGCTTGCGGGAAAGTGCGCGTGCTGCCGCCGCACACGAGGGCACAAAACTTGAACCGGTAGTAGACATCCGGGAAGAATTGTGTGCGTTCCGGTCCCGTTGGCCGATTCTCGAAATCGAACAATACCGCAAGCCGGCTTCGCGACGTGATTGCAGAGAAGAAGCGGGAAGCAGAGTGGTCGGCGCTTATCCCCGATGGCACCAGCAGGCCGGCGATGCCAGTTGGCCGCAGGAGACGCAGGGCACGCTCGACAAATAGTGAGTAAAGATTGATGTCGCCTTCGGCGAGCAAAGGATAGGCCCCAGACTTGCGGGCAACTTCCATCGCCGTTTCGGCAGACCACGCAACGCGTTCATAGTCGGCGGCGAGAGGGCCGCCAGCCCTCTTTATACCGGCAATGAGCTTTGCACGGTCGGCTGCGCGTTCTGTCCTTGCAACATCAGGCACGCGGGCGGCGAACCATTCAGTCTCCTGCATCTTCATCCGGTCCCACGGCGGGTTGCCGATCACCGCATCAAAACCGCCTGGTGGGTTGGGTTGCTCCCACGAATCCCAGACGCCAGGGAAGGCGACTTCCCAATGGAGAAAGCGGCGCTGCATTGATAGATCGCGCGCAGACGTGATCCAGGGAACGAAGCTTTCGTAGGCGTCTATCGGTGGTATCTTGTTTTGGCTACGCAGCTTGTTGTCGCGGTCTCGATCCGCTTTCGGGGCTCGCGGCCTAGTTGCTCCCGCAGCGATCTGAGCCGGATCACCATACGATCCGCCAAGATAATTTTCGATGCCGAGTTTCACGGCCTTGTCGCGCGACATGTGCCAACGAGTTCGCATGGTAGATGTCCAAAAACGCGCGCAATTCGGCGGTGGCCACCTCGACGCCTTTGAATGTGTCCGCGCTGGTCTGAACCTCGCCGATATCGGCGTCGGTCAGGTTCTCAACCATGGCCATGCCGGCAGCAGACTGGCGGGCACGCACCACGGCTTGGCTCATGGCAAGCCCGTAACGGCGGCGCAGGTCATCCTCGACGGGGTGCACGAATTCGCCAAAGAGCGAATCACCGCAGCGCAGGTGATGATCCAGGAATGAAAGGGGAGCACCAACTGTAAAGCTGTGCAGCCACAGCGACAGCTTGGCTAGTTCCACAGCCATTGGGTTGAGGTCCACACCATAGATGCACCGCTTCAGGATGATGCGACGAACAATGTGCCGGTCGTCCAACTGGTCATCGCGCACTGGCCAGCCATGCAGTTCGGCCTGCGCCTTGATATGACTGCGGATGTCTTCGATGCGGCGCAGCAGTGGGGACCGATAGTCCGCCCAGGTGACGACCCTCGGCGCGTCCGCAATGGCTTCGAGGGTTGCCGCGGCGAGGTAATCCACCAGCGAAACCAGGAAGTGCCCGGACCCCATGGCAGGGTCGCATATTCGTAGTGTGAGAAAATTCTCAGCGGGGTCCAGTGGTTCAAGCAAGGCGATGCGGTCCGCCTTTCGGCGATTGTCGCTGGTAAGTTCCGCCGCCTTCGCCGCGAAGGCGGCGTGTCGCTCCTGCAACAGTGGACCCACCGCGCGGCGCAGGATCAACCGTACCAGATCTTCCGGAGTGTAGTAGCTGCCGGTCGTCTTGCGCGCGAAGGCGTTAGGCCGGAGCGTCAGGCCGCCGGTATCGTCCGGCACGACGTCGCGCTCAAGCAGGCGTTCGTAGATCGACCCAAGGTGCTGCACTGAGAGGTCGCGGTAGTTGATCCAGCGTCGCGCGAGTTCACCCCCTTCGCGTGACATAGCGTCCACCATGGGCGCCAGCACAGCGTCAGGCATCGTCAGCCGCAGCAGCAAATCCCCAGGCGCGTCCCAAAACAAGCCGCCGTTGTAGGGTGGCAGGCCCATCGAGATGTCGCCTGTGCCAATGGCGTCGAACAGCGCCCGCAACCGCGGCCACCAAGTCACGGCGCGGGCAGAAGGCACGTTGTGTTCATCCGCGATCTTGGCGGCTTCTTCGCGCAGGTGGCGCAGGCTGTAATCGGCGTACCCCCGTAGGCGCACCGGCAGCAGGTCACGGTCCTCGGCATAGAGCAGGAACAGCAATCGATAGAGTAGCCGCAACGCCGCCTCGCGCGCCTCTGCGCGCCACGCGGGATCGGCGATGCGCGCGGCAGGATCATGCTTGCCGATCGCGGCCACCAGGCCGGGATACACGAGGTTGAACACGGCTTCGGAGAGTTCTTTCGTGACGCGGGCTTCGTAGCGCCGGCCCTCCGCCAGGGCTTCATCGAGGAAAGTCCCCGCCTGTGGCCCTTGCGGGTCCAAGGCTTGGCGGCGGAACAGCAGCAGGAAGACGCGCAACCAATGGTCATCGGGTGCGCCGACCGGCACCGGAGGCGGCAGGCTGCCCACCAACGCGGGCAGTTCGATTTCAATAAACCCCTCGGCACGGGCGCGCGCCTGTGCCCAATACAACCGCCAGAACCGGCCGTTCGTCAGCAGGCCCCAGCGGACGATGCCGCCAGATTGCGCCTCTGCCCGGCCGAGATAGCGGATGATTTGCAATGACGGCGTTTCGCCGCTGCCGCTGTTGCGATCAAGCAGGGTGTCGCGTGCTTCGTTCTCCACAACCACAACGCCGCGCTTAAAGCGTTCGGCGCCTTCCAGCCGACGGGCGGCGTTCTTTTCCGCCTCACTTCGAAACAACAGCGCGTCGGCAACGTCGCGCCGCCCCTTCCCGGGGTCCTGTTGGGGGAGGTGATGCCAACCCAATTCGTCCAGTAGCGGGAAGATGAACTCGGCCTCCGTCTCCGCCTCGTTCGGACGGCGCATGTCCTCCAGGTTTCGCCAGTGGTCGCGCACCGTCTCGGCAAATGCCAGCACCTCGGCGGGATTGAGGGCGCGATACGCGTCCACCTCGCGGATGCCGTCTTCCAGGAAGTAGCGAGTGAGGAGTTCCCCGCGCACCATGACGAATCGTACCCCCTGCTGGAATGCCGTTGCATGGTGTTGGATAGAGAGGGATGCCGCAATGGCTATGGAGATTCGGTAATCAAACAACACCCCCCGAAGCAGATATCCGGAGCAATTGGAGCGTGTCTCCGGCCGTTCCACGCTGGCTCAGGCGATGCGCTACGCCCTGAACCACTGGAACGGGCTGATCCTCTATCTCGATGACGGCCGCCAGGAGCTGGACACCAACACCGTCGAGCGCGCCATGCGCCCGGTTGCTCTCGGGCGCATGAATGCGTTGTTCGTTGGCGCCGATAAAGGCCCATGCCCTACCCCTGCTGGCGGCGCGGGAACTCCAGCACATTGCCGCTCTCCAGATCGACTGCCTTCAAGCCATCCTTACGGCTTCGCACGGGCAATTCCACAACCCCTGCCGAGTTGAAGAAGCCGGCGTCTACTCCCACGATTTGCTCAATTTCTCGTTGTGGCAGGCTTAACGCGCTTTGAATGGCCGAGCGGCCAAAGATGTCCTCTTTGAGGACGGTCTCCACTCCGCGGCGTAGCATGCGCGGCTTCTCCAATGGCATGTCTTTGGGATCGTCATAAGGCTCTCTCAGTGGTCCGCGCCAATGCCTGCGAGCCATCCCTTGGTAAAGGGAGGCCCTATCAGCGTCGTCGATCAACCCAAGATCGTAAGCGCGGAAAATCATTGCCGCTATCGACATTCCCCACTTCCGCTTCAAATCGCAAAAATAGTCGAGCGACGGGAACCCCACCTCCGACAGAAAGGCGTCCTTAGGGAACAAGAATGCACCCGCAAATCAATATGCCTGCTGCTCGATCAGCTTTCGTTGAACCGGGTCTCTCTCCTGTTGGGGAGTGACGTGGCGATGTAGAATCAGGTGCCCCAGCTCGTGGGCTGCATCGTACCGTGCGCGCGCGCAACTAATATGGTAAACGTTGATGCCAACAAAGGGGCGCCCAAGCGTCGGCGAACAAAAGCAAAAACCATCTTGCTTATCAGAGACGATATCTAGGTTAACGACAGGAACGCCGGCATTTTCGAGTGCCAAGGTCACATCCGGAATTGGGCGATGCCGGAGATTCCAGAACTCCCGGACCTGATCTGCGGCCTTCTCGATAGCCTCGGCGGTTATCAACCTAAAGTCGTTCGGTAGCGAGAGGTCCGGCAGGTTCACGCATGGGAAGTTTACCTCCTGATCCAGAAAATGGAACGTCTCACATATCCATTTCATGCGCTGTTCAGTCATCTCTCGCGCGCCTTTGCTCTCTGCCGCACGAGAGCGCCAGAACACCGGTTCCAGACTCTCCTGCCAAGCAGGGCGGAGAAAGAATTCTTCTGGGAAGCCAAGACGAGCCGAGAGGGCCGCCAGCCTGTCTCGTTGTGGCTTGTCCTCTCCGTCTTCATATCTAGTGATCGCCGTCCCAGTGGTGCCGATTATGTCACCAAGAGACTTCTTGAACAGGCCGAGCGAAAGACGAGCTTCCCTTAGCCTTTCGCCGACAAACGTCTGAACCCCGACCGTCATTACGCTTCCTCCTTCTTCGTCTTCTTCTTTTTTGGAGTCACAATAACATTGTCAGGCTGACTCTCATCCGGTTCGGGCCGTTGCGCTGGCGTGACCGGCTCCGGAATTGCATCGCGGCCCCACATCGCAACGCGATGTAAATCAAGCCGGAGCATCCATTGACTATAAACGTCGTCGGTTACCCCAAGCATCAGACTACCAAGTGCCCGGTGCTGACGGGTGAACTCGGGGCCAGATGCGCCGTGCAGTATCGCCCCGAGCACACACCCGGACCAGTCGCGGATGCGACGTTGGTGCTCATCGTTTAGCGCCAGTTCAAGCTGACTGATGAGGCCATGCACACTTGCCAAGGCTACCTTGTAGTCGGAGGCTTGGGGCGGCTCGTTTAGCGCCGTGATCGACTCCGGAAGAAGGATGACGCGCCCAGCCTTTACCAGGAGTTTGACCTGCCCATTGCATTCCAGGCGAACGAATTCAAACGGGACGCCGTGCTGTACTGCGGCCCTTCGCATCGCGGCAGCGACTGTGTCGCCCCGTCGTCTGCCGAATTGCTCTAGACGGTAGGCATCGGGCAGTCCCTGTTCCGCAGCAATCGACTCTGTACAGGCTGTCGTACCCCCATGCCACCCCGATCGAGAGTGACTCGACGAACGTCGGATCGAGGTCATGGCATATGACCTGGCGCAACGTATTGACGCTGGAAAACACCCCTTGGACCCTTCACCGGCTTAGCCTATGAAGCGTACTGTCGGAATGAGCCCAAAAAGTCAAGTGTGATGGTTGCCTGTCGCCACCCACCGTCGCGCTGCGCCTTTCCTGCCGATCTCCCGCTTCTGTTCGGCCGTCAGGCTCTGCGCCCGGGCAGCGCCGCCGACTCGACCTGGCTCCGCCGCTTCGCCTCGTCGATGATTCCCAGCTACCACGCCTTGGCGCGGGCGCTGGACCCCGCGACGAATCTGCCAAGGGTCAACGCTGTATCGGGTGGGTGGCCGATCCGTTCGGCCACCACGGGTACCCAGAGGGTCAGGACCGGGGCGCGGTTCACGCGGATCGGGAGAAATGCGGAGGCCATCTGAACACCGTAGCCGATGATGCCGTTATCCCAGAGACGATCCGGCAAGCCGGGAGTACGCAGAAAGCGGCATGGTGCCGCTCCGCGTGTCGTGTTAGGATGTGGTGCAACCCGCGTGTGGGTGCAACCTTGGGTAGTGTTCCGCCAGGCCCCGAAGGCTGACGTGACGGTCGCAGCGGTTGCACGACGCGCCCGGGAAGGCGGGCACGCCGCGCCGACACCTGTCGGCAAAATCGCGTGGGGAGTTGCCCACGTGCCTGCGGCGCGGCCCGGCCGCCTCTGGTAGTGGGGCACGACGGACTGATTCCCGGACCGTGGTTTGCGGTCAAAAAGGCCGGGCGGGGTGGCAGTGGGAGTACACATTGCGGGAGACGGTGCAGGAACGACGATTAGGCCGGGCGTGCAAATCCTGTGTAAACGTGCGCGGATGTTCCCGGAATGTTCAGGAATTCTCGGAAACTCTGGGTGGGTGCCAAGACACAAAATATGGCGGAATGCAGCCGTTTTTTAATCTTCCGGGCATTGGGCAACCAAGCTTCGCCAGGGACTGAAAATCGCAGTGTCGGTGGTTCGATTCCGCCCCTGGGCACCATGCAGCCGCTTGTGCCGAACCAGGCACCGCCCGCAGGTAGGCGCCCACGTCGCCGCGGCACCGCGCGGCACGCGGCAGATGGAAGCCAGGACGTGAGCACGCCCCCGCCCGAGCCGACCGCCGCACCGGTCCTCAACACGATTGTCCCTGCACGCAAGCCATGGGGCGGCACGATCCTGCGAGGCCAGATCCTGCGGATCACCGACCTTGAGGGCCAGCAGGCCGTCGACTTCCTGTGCTACGACGCCGCCGATCCCACCGAGCGCTACAGCGCGACCAACACCGTCAAGGTGCAGGGCCGCATCTACATCGAGCAGGGCACGGTGTTGTACTCCGATACCGGCCGCGCGCTGATGACCGTGGTTGCCGACACCGTCGGCCGCCACGACACGATCTACGGCTGCTGCAGCAACCCGAACAACCTGCTGCGCTACCGGGTGCACACCACCGAAAGCTGCTATTCGAACTTCGCGACGATTCTGGCGACGTTCGGCCTCGGCCGCTCGGCGATCGTCAGCAACATCAATTTCTTCATGTGCGTCCCGGTCGAGCCGGACGGTCGCGCCGGCGTTGCGACCTCCGAGCTGAAACCGGGCAGCTACGTCGACCTGCGCGCCGAGCGCGACGTGATCGCCGTGCTGTCCAACTGCCCGCAGATGCACAATCCCTGCAACGGCTACAACCCAACCCCGATCAGGGTGTCGGTTTTCCCGGCGCCGGGAACCGAATGATGGACGCAACGAAGCAACGCCTGCTGGCTCGGATCGACGCCGACCGCGAGACCCTGATCGATTTCCTGCGCGGCTTCATCCGCTGCAAATCGCCCAATCCGCCAGGCGATACGCGCGAGGTGGCGGCCTACGTGCGACAATTCCTCGACACCCATGCGCTCGACCATCGCGTCATCGCCCCGAACGCGGTCATGCCGAACATCGTCGCGAGCTTCGATGCCGCCGCACCCGGCCGGCACCTCGCGCTGAACGGCCACATGGACGTGTTTCCGGTGGACCCGGCCGGCTGGAGCGTCGACCCCTGGGGCGGCGAGCTGATCGACGGCAAGATCTTCGGCCGTGGCGCCTGCGACATGAAATGCGGCACCACGGCATCGTTGTTCACGTTCCTCTATCTGCACGAACTGCGGCAGACGCTGCACGGCCGCCTGACCCTCAGCGTCGTCTCGGACGAGGAAACCTTCGGCCCGTGGGGCGCGCGCTACCTGGTAGAGCACCACAAGGAGATTCTCGGGGATTGCTGCCTGAACGGCGAACCGAGCAGCCGCCACACCGTGCGATTCGGCGAGAAGGGACCGCTGTGGCTGCGCTTCCATGTGCGCACGCCGGGGGCACACGGCGCCTATACCCACGCCAGCGCCAGCGCGGTCGGCATCACGGCGCAGGTCATCGGCGAACTGCGTCGGCTGGAGGACATCGAGCCGCCGCGCATCAGCAATCTGTCCGCCGCCCTGGAGCAGGCCGCCGAGGTGCTGGACACCGCCTATGGCCCGGGTGCCGCGCGCATCATCCAGCGGGTGACGGTCAATCCGGGGCTGATCCTGGGCGGCCTGAAGGTGAACATGGTCGCGTCGGAGTGCACGTTCGAGGTCGACATCCGGCTGCCGAACGGGCTCGATGAAGCCCCGATCCTGCGCGAGGTCGATCGCATCGTCGCGGCCCGGCCGGAGGTCAGCTACGAAAAGATCCTGTACAACCCGCCAAGCTGGTGCCCCCCCGATACCGAGATGGCGGGCTACGTCCGCGCCAACGCGATGGCGGTTGCCGGGATCGACCCGGTGCCCGTCATCAGCCTCGGCGGCACCGACGCACGGCTTTGGCGCTATGCCGAGATCCCGGCGATCGTCTACGGCCCGGCGCCCACCGGCATGGGCAGCACCGACGAGCGCGTCACCGTGGACGACTTCCTGCACGTGGTCCGCTGCCATGTGCTGTCGGCCTACGACTACATGGCGCGACCCGGATAGACGCGCTGCGGGCGCATTGCGGGTTGAGCGGTTTGTCAGGTCGGCCGGGTGTGCTCACTCAGAAGCCAGGCCGGCGCATTTTCCGGCCGACCTGGAGCGCTATCGGTCATTGCAAGCAGCGCAGAGACGAAGCAATCTTCCGCGCGTTTTTCGGATCCGGCAGGCGCGTCAAGCTGGCAACATCATGCAGGGATCATTGGGACCTGAGGCGAAACAAGTGCCGCAATTGCACGTGCGCCCGCACTTATGTGTCATGGCCGGGCGTGGCCCGGCCACCCACGACTGTCTTTGGTGCGAGCTGCAAAGTCGTGGGTGACCGGGCCGATCCCCGGGTCAAGCCCGGGGACGGTCATGACACGGGGTGCTGCGACCCAGGTCGGCTGATTCGGTCATTCCGCCTCGGGCCCTTAAGTAGGACCGCTGACGTTACCTCGCGCCGCCGGCAACCCCCGGCTCGGTCGTAGAGTGATGAACCCGAAGAATCGGAGCAAACTTGTCAGTCGGGTCAGTAAGGCTGCTGAGGCATCACTCGCCGCGCAGGACTACGTGAGCCCCATTGACGTGCTCATCGGGATCGGCTGGCTCGACCCCGGCGCGGTGGAACGCTGGCGGCGGGGGCAGATCGAGCACCTCGAGCGCGTCGTCCAGACCAACCTGCCGCGCATCACCGAAGCGATGAAGATCTTCCGCTCCTGGGCGGCCGCCAAGGGGTTGTCTGCCAGTGAAACGAAATATGTCGCGCGCACACCGCAACGACAGGCGCTGCGCTTCAGCCGAAGCGGGCATCCCACGATCGAACTTCTGTACCGCACCCACTGGGTTTCACCCCAGCTCTCCGAGAAGAAACGCGAACGCCTGGCGGAGAAAACCAGCCGTGCCCCGGATCTGGTCGTGATCCAGCCGTTGAACCGCGAATGGATTTGCCACCGGTGCGGCGGCACCGGCGATCTTCTGATAATGGAGGGACCCGGCCCAGCCTGCCTGCGTTGCGCCGGTCTTGACGATCTCGAGTTCCTGTCGGCTGGCGACGCGCTGCTCACGCGACGGGTCAAGGCGAAGAGCAAGCGATACGCTGTGGTGGTGCGCTTCAGCCGTGCCCGTCGCCGCTACGAACGACAGGGGGTCCTGGCCGAGACGCAGGCCCTCGACGAAGTGCAGCGCGAGCTTGAGGTGCGGCGGAGCGCGTGACGCCAGGCGACGGCGTCGGCCGGTGTGAAAGCGCGCTACAGCCGCGGCAGCGCGCCGGCCAACGCAGCGAACCCCGCTTCGTCGGTCCGGTCATAGCAGATCGGCGTCACCGCGATGCGGCCGGCCGCGATCACGTCGGTGTCGGCATCCGGCCCCTGTGCGCGCGGACCGCGGCGGAAATTCAGCCAATGATACGGGATGCCGCGCGGATCGGTGCTTGTCTCCACCACCATCCCCTGCAGCAGCCCAGCGCCCTGGCGCGCCACCGTCAGCGGCCCTACCTCGTCGGCCGCGCAATCCGGGAAATTCACGTTCAGGCAGGTATCGGCGCCCCAGCCGATCGCCAGCAGCCGCTGGATCACGCCGGGCGCCAGCCGCCGCGCGGTGTCCCAGCGCACGTTGTCGCGGTCGGTCCAGACCTGACTCAGCGCGATCGCCTTCACGCCGACCAGCATCGCCGTCATCGCGCCGCCCACGGTGCCGGAGAACACCGTCTCCATCCCCAGGTTGCCGCCACGATTGACCCCTGACAGCAGCAGATCCGGCGGCGCCGGCATCAGGTGGCAGATCCCCATCACCGCGCAGTCGCCCGGCGTGCCGTTGATGCCGAAGCGCCGCGGCGCGTACTGCACGACGCGCAGCGGATGGTGCAGGCTGACCGCGTGCGAGACGCCACTCTGGTCGTGCTCGGGCGCCACCACCCAGACCTCGTGCGCCAGTTCGGCGGCGGTCTCCGCCAGCACCGCGAGGCCCGGCGCGTCGATGCCGTCGTCGTTGGTCAGCAGAACGCGGTCGAGCACGGGCAGGGCCTCCGAAGGGTTGGAACAAGATCACGCTGTCACGCACCGCGTACACCTCTCCCGCCCTTCGCGGGAGAGGTCGCGGAGCGCTTGCGACGCGGGTGAGGGTCTTCCCGCAGCCCGACCCTCACCTTCGGCGCTGCGCGCCTCGACCTCTCCCGCGAAGAGCGGGAGAGGTGTCAAGTCCCACGGCAGCCCCGATCCCCCGGTTCAGATGAAATTCAGCCCGCCGTTGAGCTGGATGGTCTGACCGGTGATATAGGCGTTGCCCAGCACCAGCAGCACCGCCTGCGCCACTTCCTCGGCGGTGCCCATCCGGCCCACCGGGATGCGCGCCGCCGCGGCACGGATCGGCGCCACCATTTCGGTGTCGATCAATGAGGGCGCGATAGCGTTCACCGTGATACCCTCCGCGGCCAGCCTGGCGGCGTAGCCCCGCGTCAACCCCTCCAGCCCGGCCTTCGAGGCATTGTAGTGCACCCCGATCCCGCCCGCCCCGCGCGCGGCGCCCGAGCTGATGTTGACGATGCGGCCGAAGCGGTGGGCGCGCATCGCCGGCAATGCCGCCTGGATGCACAGGAAAGCAGATTTCAGGTTAACCGCGATGGTGCGGTCGAACACCTCCTCGGTCAGGTCATCGAGCCCGTGTGCCGGACCGATGCCGGCATTGTTCACCAGCAGATCGATCGGGCCGAGGGTGTCGGTGACGGTGCCGATCATTGCCGCGACGGCGGCGCCGTCGGACACATCGGCGCCGATCGCCACGGCACGCCGGCCGAGCGTGCGAACCAGCCGCGCCAGGTCCTCGGCCTCCGCCGCGCGCGTGGAAAAATTCACCGCGATGTCGGCGCCAGCCTCGGCCAGGGCCAGCGCAATCGCGCGGCCGATCCCGCGCGAGCTGCCGGTGACCAGCGCGACCCGGCCGGAAAAGTCGATCCGGTTGCTCATGTGTCGGGCCGGCACTCAGTCCGAAAACACCAGGCTGGGCGGCAGCAACCGTCCATGACTGCAATCCCAGAACAACCAGGCATGATGGTGCTGCCCCGCATTCGTTTGTTCGCCCATGTCAAACCACTTGATCCGTTTCGTCAGCACCACCACGCGGCTGAGTGGCCCCGACGAGATCAGCGTCGAGGCCCGCTTCCCCGCCATCCACTGGAACCGCACCAGCAATGCCAGTTGCCCGCCGGCGCGTTCCGTCAGGTCCAGCGCGTGGCGGACAAATCTCTGGAAGTTGAGCGATGCGTTGTTCGCCCGCACCATCTCCCCGCCGTCGCCATACGGCGGATTCGTCACCAGCGCGCGGCAGCCAGCGGGAAACGCCGTGCATGCGAAGAAATCCACGCCGCCGCGGCCGAATCCGCGATCGACCAGATCGGTGGCGACCACCTTGTTTCCCGCGCGCTGCAGCACGCGCGCCATCGCGCCGTCGCCGCAGCAGGGTTCCCAGACCGGGTCACGCAGGGTCACATGCTTCAACAGTGCCTCCGTCACCCAGTCGGGCGTCGGATAGAAGTCATGCGCCTGCCGGTCATAGCCGGAGATATGGATGGGGCGGAATTCGAGCGCAGGCGTTGCGGCAGAGTCTGCCTGGCCGGTCGATATGGTGCCATCTGCCATCTGCGTGTCTCTTGGCGAGTCGTGGGTGGAATCGCCGTGCCACTGCTATACCTCTCCCGCTCTTCGCGGGGTCGGGCCGCGAAGCGGACCGACGCGCGGAGCACTTGCGACGCGGGTGAGGGGCGTGCCGCGTGCACCACCCTCACCCTCGTCGTTTCGCGCCTCGCCTTGGTCCGCTTCGCGGCCCAAGCCCGCGGGGAGCGAGAAAGGTGTATGCGAGCCGGCTAACTCAGTTTCCCGTGGCAGTGCTTGTATTTCTTGCCGGACCCGCACGGGCACGGGCCGTTGCGTGTGGCGTTGTGCCAGGTGGCGGGGTCGTTCGGATCCACCGCATCGGCCCGCACCGAGCGCACGGACACCGGCATGGGCGCCGGACCCGCGCGCATCGGCGCCCCGGCGCGCGGGGCATCCTCGGCCCCGCCGGCGAACGCCATCTCGGGTTCCGGATGCAGCTCGATCATCTGCAGCGGGCGGGGCGGCGGGATCGGCTCCGCCGGCCCTTCCGGTGCCAGCTCGACGCGCGCCAGCATCGCCGTTACCCGTTCCTTCAGTTCGTCCAGCATCGCGTTGAACAGCGCGAACGCTTCGCTCTTGTACTCGTTCAGCGGGTCGCGCTGGCCGTAGGCGCGCAGGCCGATGCCCTGGCGCAGATGGTCCAGCGCGTAGAGATGCTCCTTCCACACCGCATCAAGCACCTGGATCAGCAGCGACTTCTCGATGAAGCGCATCAGCTCGGGCGTCATGTTGGCGGCCTTCGCGGCCATCATGGCATCCGCCGCCGCCACGATGCGCTCCCGCAGGTGAGTCTCGTCGATGCCTTCCTCGCGGCCCCACTCCACCACCGGCAGGTTCGATGTTGAGCAGGCGCTGCAGATCCTCGGCCAGCTCCGTCAACTCCCAATTCTCGGCAAAGGCCTTCTCCGGCACCCGGCGGGCGATCATCAGCTCGATGATCTCGGTGCGCATCTCGGCGACGGTTTCCGACACGTCGGTCGCCTTCATGAACTCCTTGCGCTGGGCGTAGACCTCCTTGCGCTGGGCGTTCATCACGTCGTCGTATTTCAGCACGTTCTTGCGGGTGTCGAAGTTGCGTGCCTCGACCTTCTTCTGCGCCTTCTCCAGCGCCTTGTTGATCCACGGATGGACGATCGCCTCGCCCTCCTTCAGCCCCAGCTTCTGCAACATCCCGCCCATGCGGTCGGAGCCGAAGATGCGCATCAGGTCGTCTTCCAGCGACAGGAAGAAGCGCGAGCCGCCGGGATCGCCCTGCCGGCCGGACCGGCCGCGCAACTGGTTGTCGATGCGCCGGCTCTCGTGCCGCTCGGTGCCGACGACGAACAGGCCGCCGGCCTGCTTCACCACCTCATGCGCCGCCGCCACCTCGTCGCGGATTTCCGCCTCGCGCGTCGCACGCAGGCCGGGGTCCTCGATGCTCGGCCAGCTCGTTCTTCAGCCGCATCTCGAGATTGCCGCCAAGCTTGATGTCGGTGCCGCGGCCGGCCATGTTGGTGGCGATGGTCACCGCCCCGGTCGCGCCGGCCTGGGCGACGATCTCGGCCTCCTGCTCGTGGAAGCGGGCGTTCAGCACCTCGTGCGGCACCTTCTTCTTCTTCAGCAGCGCGCTGATCGTCTCGCTCTTTTCGATGCTGGTGGTGCCGACCAGCACCGGCTGGCCGCGCTTGCGGGTGTCCTCGATCAGCTTGCACAGCGCCTCGTATTTCTCCTCCGCCGAGCGGTAGACCTCGTCGTCCTCGTCGTTGCGGATGCACGGCACGTTGGTGGGAATCTCCACCACGTCCAGCTTGTAGATCTCGGCGAACTCGTCCGCCTCGGTCATCGCCGTGCCGGTCATGCCGCCGAGCTTGGGATACAGCCGGAAATAGTTCTGGAAGGTGATCGAGGCGAGCGTCTGGTTCTCCGCCTGCACGGTGACGCCTTCCTTCGCCTCCAGCGCCTGGTGCAGCCCGTCGGAGTAGCGCCGTCCCTCCATCATGCGGCCGGTGAACTCGTCGATCAGCACCACCTTGTCCTGGCGGACGATGTAGTCGACGTCGCGGGTGAACAGCGCATGGGCGCGCAGGCTCTGGTGCACGTGGTGCACCACGCTGACGTTGAAAATGTCGTACAGGTTGCCCTCGGTCAGCACGCCGGCCTGGCGCAGCATGTCCTCGACCCGCTCCGAGCCCGCCTCGGTCAGCGAGACGGTCTTGAATTTCTCGTCCTTGTCATAAACCGACTCGTCCTCCACCAGGTCGCGCACCACCGCGTTGACCTGGCGATACAGGTCGGAACTGTCCTCGGCCGGCCCGGAAATGATCAGCGGCGTGCGCGCCTCGTCGATCAGGATGCTGTCCACCTCGTCGACGATGCCGAAGAAGAAGTCGCGCTGGACCATGTCCTCCAGCCGGTACTTCATGTTGTCGCGCAGGTAGTCGAAGCCGAACTCGTTGTTGGTGCCGTAGGTGATGTCGGCGGCGTACTGGGCGCGGCGCTGCGCGTCGTCCAGCCCGTGCACGATGACGCCGACGCTCATGCCGAGGAACTGGTAGATCTGCCCCATCCACTCGGCGTCGCGACGGGCGAGGTAGTCGTTCACCGTGACGATGTGCACGCCGTTCCCGGCCAGCGCGTTCAGGTAGACCGGCAGGGTGGCGACCAGGGTCTTGCCCTCGCCGGTCTTCATCTCGGCGATCTTGCCGTCGTGCAGCACCATGCCGCCGACCAACTGAACGTCGAAATGCCGCTGGCCCAGCGTGCGCTTGCCGGCCTCGCGCACCACGGCGAACGCCTCGGGCAGCAGTTCGTCGAGCGTCGCGCCGGAGGCCAGGCGTTCGCGGAACTCGACGGTCTTGGCACGCAGCGCCTCGTCGGACAGCGCCGCCATCGCCGGCTCCAGCGCGTTGATCTGCGGCACCCGGCGCTGATAGGCCTTCAGGGAACGATCGTTGGCGGTGCCGAACACGGCGCGGGCGATGGCAGCGAACATGAGGACCTTCTGCGACAGCTTGTGCGCCGGCGTCGGGCCGCCTGGCTGGCCGCCTGGTTGACCGCATCCGGGCACACGAGCAAAGCCCGGCACGGGCACGCCGGACGGAGCCTGGTTCAGATAGGACCCGCGGCGGCCCTGGTCAACGACAGGCCCGCGAACAGTTCGACGGCGGGAAACGCCTCGACCGCCGCCGACCGGGCTGATAGATCGCTCGGCACCACGGCCGAGGGTTCCATGCCGCGCTGGATCGCCAGTCCTGTCCTGGGGTTGCTCTGCCTGCCCGGCATGATCCTGCCGATGCTGACCTGGGCGGCCGACCCTGGGCGGGCCGAGATGCTGTCGACCGGCGTCTTGTCCGACCAGACCGGGCCAGAGTTCGGCGATCCGCTCGATCCGTCGGGCACGCCGCCGGTCGCCCCGTTCACCGGGCTCCGGCCGCCGAGCACGAACGCCGCCAACATCCTCAGCCCCCCCGCGGACCCCCTGGTGGCCAATGTCGAGGGCCATCCGATCTACCTGTCCCAGCTCGGCGAGGCGGTGCAGTCACTGCCCGAAAACCTGCGCAAGATGCCGTTCGAGGTCATCTACCCGGTGCTGCTCGACCGCATGATCGACCATGAAGCGCTGGTGCTGATGGCCCGCCGTGAGAAGCTGGACGACGATCCGAAGGTGGAACGCCAGATCGACACGGTGACCGGGCGGGTGCTGGAGGGCGCGCTGCTGGAACGCACCGCGGTGCCGGAGGTGACGGAGCCGGCGATCCGGGAGCGCTACGAGCGCGATTTCGCCAACCAGCCGGCGGTCGAGGAGGTGCACGCACGGCACATCCTGGTGGGCACCGAGGCCGAGGCGAAGTGGGTGATCGAGGAACTGGGCAAAGGGGCGGACTTTGCCTCGCTTGCCAAGCGGTTCAGCAAGGATCCCGACGCCACGCGCGGCGGCGATGTCGGTTTCTTCCGCCGTGACCAGGTATGGCAGGGATTTGCCGACCTCGCCTTCTCGCTGAAGCCCGGCGAGATCGGCCAGACGCCGATCTTTAACGAGTTCGGCTGGCACGTGATCCAGGTGCTGGAACGGCGGACCGTGCCGCCGCCGACCCTGGCGGAGGCGCATGAGGCGATCCGCAAGCAGTTGCTGCAGGAGGCGGTGGAGCGGGTGATCGCACAGGCGCGCAAAGGGCTGGTGGTGCACAAGTTCAACATGAACGGCGCTTCCATCGGTACCGCAACGGGCAGCGAGGAACTCGGTGCGCCGCTGCCGGGCGACCCCCAGACGACCCGCCCGAGCGATCAGCCGGCTGCCGCGGGGCCGGCATCCGTTGCGACCCCGGTGCCCACCGCAACCCCGGCGCCCGCTGCGCCCGCGCCAGGGCAAAAACCCGGGAACTGATCACCACCTGGCGAGGGAGTGGTTGCCTTGTGGCAATCGGCCGCTTCCGCCATGATCCGCCACCCCTTCCGACAGGAATTTTCATGCCTCGTTTCGGGCTCTGCGTCGCCGCCAACCCGCTGCGCCGGGTTTTGATCGCCGGCCTGCTGGGACTCCCGCTGATCGCCGGTGTGAGCGCCCAGACACCGGCCCAGACACCGGCCCAGACACCGGCCCAGACACCGGCACCAGCGCCGACGCCGGCCCAGACGCCGGCCCAGACGCCGGCCCAGGCGCCGGCGAACCCGCAAGCGGCGGGGGGCGCGACCCCCGCCGACCCGGTGGTGGCCAAGGTGGACGGCCAGCCGATCCATCTGAGCGATCTGCAGGCCGCGGTACAAAGTCTGCCGGCGGGTGCCCACAGCATGCCCACGGCGACCCTCTACCCGATGCTGCTCGAGCAGTTGATCGACGGCCAGGCGCTGGTGGTCGAGGCGCGCAAGGCAGGGCTGCAAAACGACCCGGCGATCCAGCGCCAGATGACGGCGGCCGCCGATCGGGTGCTGCAGACGGCCATGCTGGGCAAGGTGGTCGGCCCGACGGTCACCGACGACGCGGTGCGCGCGCGCTATCAGCGCGACATCGCGAGCAAGCCGGGCGCGGACGAGGTACATGCCCGCCACATCCTGGTGGACAGCGAGGACCTGGCCAAGCAGATCATCGAGCAGCTCAAGAAGGGTGCCGACTTCGCGGCGCTGGCCAAGCAATACAGCAAGGACCCCGGAGGCGATCATGACGGCGACCTTGGCTTCTTCAAGAAGGACGAGATGGTGCCGGAATTCGCCGCGGCGGCTTTCACCATGCAGCCCGGCCAGATCTCCGACACGCCGGTGCATACCCAGTTCGGCTGGCACGTGATCCAGGTGCTGGAACGGCGGAAAGCCCCCGTGCCGACGTACGAGGAGGCGCACGATCAACTGCGCCAGAAGATGATCCAGGAGGGCATCCAGCAGGCATTGGCTGACGCCCGGGCCAAGGTGACGGTGGAGAAATTCAACCTCGACGGCTCGATCCCGCGCGCCACCGACACGGCCCAGCCGCCGCCCGCCCCCAAGCCCTGAGGCCGGGCGCGCCGGCGCGGGCGGCCGACATTCGCTAGCATCGCCCCGGGCAGCACAGGCCCGGGAAACACCCAAGGGAAACACCCAAGGGAAACGCCCAAGGGAAACACCGGGGGGAATGCCCCGGAGGAAACGCCAAGAGGACACACAATGGCCGCAGCGACCTCCCCGCTTGCCGTGGACATGCCTGAACTGCCGCCGCTGGCGGGGGTGCGACTGGGCGCCGCCGCCGCGGGCATTCGATACCAGGGGCGTGACGACCTGGTGATGATGGAGCTGGCCCCCGGCACGACGGTCGCCGGCGTGTTCACCTCCAGCAAATGCCCCGGTGCGCCGGTCGACTGGTGCCGCGCGTCGCTCAAGGGTGGGCGGGCGCGCGCCGTCGTGGTGAATGCCGGCAATGCCAACGTGTTCACCGGGCGGGCCGGGCGCGAGGCGTGCACCGCGACCGCCGAGGCCGCGGCGAAGCTGGTCGGCAGCCCGGCGCGGCAGGTGTTCATCGCCTCCACCGGGGTGATCGGCGAGGTGCTGCCGCACGAGCGGCTGACCGCGGCGCTGCCGGACCTGTACGCGAACCTGCGCGAGGATGCGTGGGCCGCAGCGGCGCGCGGCATCATGACCACCGATACGTTTCCAAAGGCGGCGACGCGCGTGGCGCAGATCGGCGACGCCCAGGTGCGCATCAGCGGCATCTGCAAGGGCAGCGGCATGATCGCGCCCGACATGGCGACGATGCTGTGCTTCGTGTTCACCGACGCGAAGCTGCCGGCCGACGCGTTGCAGACCATACTGCGGCGCGGGGTGGATGCCAGCTTCAACTGCACGACGGTGGATTCGGATACCTCGACCTCCGACACGGTGCTGCTGTTCGCCACCGGCCAGGCGAAGCATCTGCGCATCCCGCCGGCGGACGGGTCCGCCGCACGCAACCGCCTGCTGGCGGATTTCGCCGGCAAGCTCGACGCGCTGCTGCTGGACCTCGCGCTGCAGGTGGTGCGCGACGGCGAGGGCGCGCAGAAGCTGGTGCGGATCGAGGTCACTGGGGCGACGACGGCGCGCTCGGCCAAGCGGATCGCGATGACGGTGGCCAACTCACCGCTGGTGAAGACGGCGATCGCCGGCGAGGACGCCAACTGGGGCCGCATCGTGATGGCGGTGGGCAAGGCCGGCGAACCGGCGGATCGCGACAAGCTGTCGATTGCGGTCGGCGGCGTGTGGATGGCGCGCCATGGTGGCGTGGTGGCGGGCTACGACGAATCCCCGGTGGTGGCGCACATGAAGGGGCGCGAGGTGTCGATCGCGATCGATTTGGGGCTGGGGCGGGGGAAGGCGACTGCGTGGACGTGCGATCTGACGCACGGGTACATCGATATCAACGGGAGTTATCGTTCATAGACGATCGCGCGGCGTGTGGCGCTGCGTTGACACCATAGGCCGTTAGAGATAATACCACTTGTGGGAAAGGTCCTGTGATGACCGTTGCGCTGACCCCGAAGCAAGAGAGCATTCCCTACGACGTCCTGCGGCATCGGCGCTTCCAGTCGGTAGACGAGGCGCTCGACGAAACATTGCGCTCGCTGGCCACACCTGCGGACGCCGCTGCTGCGGCTGCACGCCTGACATCGGTTGAGGCCGCGGCGCGCATTCGCGAGTTGCGGAAGGGTAACATTCTGCCCGAAGGCATGTCAATTCGGACGATGATTGACGAAGGGCGTGGGTGATGGCCTTTGTTCTCGACAACTCCGTCACCATGCCGTGATGCTTTGAGAACACGTCCAATGCCTACGCCGAAAGCATCCTTCAGCGGTTGGCTTCCGGGGGTGACGCCGTAGCACCCGCGCGCCCGGTCATTCGCCGACCAGCGGATTTACTACTGCAAAACCGGCAAAGCGGCTGAAATCCCGATCCGCCGACCACAGCTCGCGGACGCCGTGCTGACGGCATAGCGCGGCGACCCGTGCGTCATGGACCAGCGGACCGGCGACGCGGCCGGCGAGCAGCAAGGGACGCAAGGTTGGCCAATGCGCGGCCGACTCGGCCAGCAGCGCGAGCCTCGGCGATTCGAGCCAGGCGTCCACCTGGTCCAGGGCCCGGGGCAGGGGCGTGGGCGGGGCGTAGATCCGCGGATGGGTCACGATGGCGATGAACTCGTGCAGACAGGGCCAGGGAATGGCCCATGTCGCCGGCGCTTCGGCGAGTTGCGCGACGCGGCGGAAGGCGGCTGCGTGAAACGGCGAGTCCTCGCGATGCGCATACACGAGGATGTTGGTATCGACGGCAATCACGCACCGCGATCCTGGTAGATCAGGTCGCGCAGCCGGTCCCAGGACGCATCGCGGAGTTCCGGCCGCAGGCCTTCGCCCTTGAAGCTGGCGCGACGCAGCTTGAAGGGGACGTCATTCGCGGCCTCGGCAACCACTTTATGCAGCCCACGCTCCACCAGGGCACGCAGGGTGAGGCCCTCGTGCGCCGCCAGCTTGCGGGCCTCGCAAAGCAATGGGTCGGCAATTTCGATCGTCGTTTTCATGGCACCCATCCTGATGGGGACACGAATATGGGCGCCCATACAGCGGCTGGCAAGCGCCGTGGGGCAGGTTGCTGCGTCCCGCCCAATTCGGATGGAATTGGATGGACAAATGAAGGCAGCAGGCAGACACTAATCGGATGGAAACGGATGGCGAATTGGCGTCCCCGCTCGGCGTCGGCACGATCCACATCACGCCCGAGCTGCTCTCGCTGATTGCCGAGATCGACGAATTCAAGGGAGCCTGGCGCGCCATCGGCCGCATCGCGCCCGATCGATTGTCGCGGCTGCGCCACGTCGCCACCATCGAGAGCATCGGATCGTCAACCCGGATCGAAGGCGCCACGCTCAGCGATCGCGAGGTGGAACGTCTGCTGTCGAACGTCAGCCTTCGCTCTTTCGCCAACCGCGACGAACAGGAGGTGGCCGGCTACGCCGCGGTGATGGAGACGGTGTTTGCCCATTGGGAGGCCATCACCCTCACCGAGAACCATATCAAGCAGCTTCATCGCGATCTCCTGGCCCACTCCGAAAAGGATGCCAGGCATCGCGGCGAGTACAAGACGCTGCCCAACCACGTGGAGGCTTTCGACGAGAACGGTAACAGCCTTGGCGTCGTGTTCGCCACGGCGACACCGTTCGATACGCCGCGGCGCATGGCTGAGTTAGTCGCCTGGGTGCGGGCGCGAGATCATGACAAGGCGCTCCACCCCCTGCTGGTCATCGCCGTCTTCGTGGTGGTGTTCCTGGAGATCCATCCATTCCAGGACGGCAATGGCCGGCTCGCGCGCATCCTGACGACCCTGCTTCTGCTCCGGGCCGGCTATGCCTATGTACCCTACAGCTCGCTTGAGAGCGTTATCGAACGTAACAAGGAAGGCTACTACCTGGCCCTGCGCCGCACCCAGGGCACAATCCGCACCGTCCAGCCCGACTGGACGCCATGGCTGGCGTTCTTCCTTTGGGCGCTGCAACAGCAGAAACGGACGCTCGAACGCAAAATCGACCGCGAGACCGTCCTTCTAGGCAATCTGCCGGAGCTATCCGGCAGGATTCTGGAACTGGCGCGCGAGCGCGGTCGCCTAACGATCGCCGAGGCGGCCAAGGCGACCGGAGCGAGCCGCAACACGATCAAGGACCACGTCAGGGCGCTCACCGACCAAAAGCATCTGACGCGCCATGGTGCCGGCCGGGGGGTGTGGTACGCGCCGTCCTGACCCGGCGATCACGCTGCTTGTTGCACCGTGCAAGCGCGCGACTGAGCAGGCCGGGGACCGAGATCACGTGCTGAGAAAGGGGCGGCCGCGCGATCGACGCGCGGGTCCGATCGCGGACGGGTTGTCGCCAACTACAGCAGGAACACCGCCATCCCGACCAGCAGCAGCACCAGAAAGATAACCACCCCGAGGGTGAAGCGGGTGAACCCGTGCAGGAATTGCTCGCGGTCGGCGAGGAAGGCCTCCTGCGTGTCGGGTCCGGTAAAGACGGAGCTATGTTCGGCCATGCGGCGCCTCGGCTGGAAGAGATGGTCTCGCTGGGTTTTATGGCAGCGCCGCGCCCGGCGGCAAGGGGTTGCGCAGCCCCGCCTCTGGCGGCAACGGGTTGCGCAGCGCCGCGTCCAGCGGCGGGGCGCTGCCCGGCTGGCCTGACGCGAACAGCCGGAGCGCCAGCGGGTAAAGGAGGTGCTCCTGCACCAGCACGCGCGCGGCCAACGTATCTTCCGTGTCGCCCGGCAGCACGGGCACGGCCGCCTGCGCCAGGATCGGGCCCTCATCCATCGTCTGGGTGACCAGGTGGACGGTGCAGCCATGCAGCCTGACCCCGGCGGCGAGCGCCCTGGCGTGCGTGTCGAGGCCCGGAAAGGCAGGCAGCAGGCTCGGGTGGATGTTCAGCATCCGACCGGCCCAGCGTTCGACCAGAAACGGCGTCAGCAGCCGCATATAGCCGGCGAAGCAGACGATCTGAACGTCGGCGTCGCGCAGCGCGGCATCTATTGCGGCCTCGTGGGCAGCGCGATCGCCCTTGAACAAACGGTGCTCCACCACCGTGCTGGGCACCCCCAGCGAGGCCGCCAGCACAAGGCCGGGCGCCTGCGCCTGATTGGACAGCACCAGAACGACCTCGACCGGGTAGGCCGGATCGCGCGAGGCCGCCACCAGCGCCGCCATGTTGGAGCCGCGGCCGCTGATCAGCACCGCCGCCCGCTGCCTCATTCCGGCCAGCCGTCCGGCAGTGAGATGCGCACGTCGGCCGGGCCGGCGGCGGCCTCGATGTGGCCGATGCGCATGACGGTTTCGCCCTGCTCGCGCAGCAGCGCCGTCGCCGCCGCCACATCGGCCTCGGCGACCACGACGGCCATGCCGATGCCGCAGTTGAACACCCGCAGCATCTCCGCCGGCGCGATGCCGCCGACCTGCGCCAACCAGGAGAACACCGGCGGTACCGGCCACTCCGGAGTCAGCACGGCGACCGTGCCGTCCGGCAGCACGCGCGGCAGGTTGCCGGGCAGGCCGCCGCCGGTGATGTGCGCCGCCGCCTTCATCAGTCCCGCGCGGTGCAGCGCCAGCAGCGGCCGCACATAGATCCGCGTCGGCTCCAGCAGCGACGCGCCGAGCAACAGGTCCGGCGCAAACGGGGACGGCGCATCCCAGGGCAGCCCGCTAAGCTGCACCACGCGGCGGACCAGCGAGAACGCGTTGGAGTGCAGCCCGCTGCTCGCCAGCCCCAGCACGGCGTCGCCCGGCCCCACGCCGCGCGGCAGCAGCGAATCGCGCTCGGCGGCGCCGACCGCGAAGCCGGCCAGATCGTAGTCCTGGCTCGCGTACAGCCCGGGCATCTCGGCGGTCTCCCCGCCGACCAGCGCGCAGCCGGCCTCATTGCAGCCGGAGGCAATGCCGGCGATCACCTGCCGCGCCTGCGCCGGGTCCAGCTTGCCGGTGGCGAAATAGTCGAGGAACAGCAGCGGCTCGGCGCCCTGCACCACCAGGTCGTTGACGCACATCGCCACCAGATCGATGCCGATGGTGTCGTGCAGCCCGGTGGCAACGGCCAGCATCAGCTTGGTGCCGACCCCGTCGGTGGAGGCAACCAGGATCGGATCGGAGAATCCCGCCGCCCGCAGGTCGAACAGCGCGCCGAAGCCGCCCAGGCCACCGAGCACGCCGGCCCGCGCGGTCGCTCGCGCCAGCGGCTTGATGGATTCGACCAGCGTGTCGGCGGCATCGATGTCGACCCCGGCATCGGCGTAGCTGAGGCCGCCCGCAGGGCCATGAGGGGGGCCAGGAGCGGGACCATGCGCGCCGCCATGCACGGGGCCGTGGGAGGAGTCTGGCTGGAATCGCCGCTGGGATTTCGGCTGACGTGTTCTGCACTGGTCATGGCGACCCTCGATACGCTAAGCCGCACTACGGGCGCAACGTCGCGTCGCCCGCAATATCCACGAGGAACGCAGACGCACGGAAGGCCTGCTACGATGCCCGACGGATCCGATGTGGGCAGCGCCCGGGCAACCACCACGCTGCTCACCCTGCCGAACGTCATCACCTTCGCCCGGCTCTGCATGGTGCCGCTGGCGGTGTGGTTCGTGCTGGAGCACGGACTGATCGAGGCGTTCTTCCTGTTCCTGGCCGCCGGCCTGTCCGACGCGGTGGACGGCTGGCTGGCACGGCGCAATGGCGGGGGCAACTCGGTGGGCGCGCTGCTCGATCCCGTGGCGGACAAGGCGCTGCTGGTGTCGATGTACGTCACCCTGGCCGCCGTGAGCGAACTGCCGGACTGGCTGGCGATCCTGGTGGTGTTTCGCGATCTGGTGATCGTCGGCGGGGTGATCGTGCTCAGCCTGCTGGGGATGCCGGTGGCGATTCGGCCGCTCTACGTCTCCAAGCTGAACACCGCGCTGCAGATCGTGCTGGTCGCGGTGACGCTGCTGCTCGCGGGCTATGGGTTGTACGCGCCATTGGTCAAGCAGGTGCTGATATGGGTGGTGGGGGCCACCACGCTGGCGTCCGGCGCGGCCTATGTGTGGAAGGCCGCGCGCGGTCGATGACCCCTGCGGACCAGGAAACGCCGCGGCAGGGCGAGGACCCGGTCATCCCCGCCCCGGCCGTGCGCACCCAGGCGACGCGCGCGCAGCGTATCGGCGCCGTGGTCGCCCTGGTGGTGGCGACCTGGCTGGTGCTGCAACTGTTCGCCTCGGTGCTGCTGCCGTTCGTCGCGGCCGCCGGCATTGCCTATGTGCTCGACCCGCCGACCACGCGGCTGGCACGGCTCGGCCTGCCGCGCGGCATCGCCGCCCTGCTGATGCTGCTGGCGCTGATCGCCGCCGCCCTGCTGTTCGCCCTGCTGCTGTATCCGTTGATCCTCGCCCAGGTGGGCATCCTGTTCAGCCGCGTGCCGCAATACGTGGCGGCGCTGCAGGGCTGGGCGAACCAGGCGATCACCCACCTGCAGCAGAGCTTCGGCTCGGAGGTCGTGAACGACAAGTTGCGCGAACTGGTCAGCAGCCAGGCCGGGTCGATGCTGTCATTCCTCGCCTCCGCCCTGTCGCGGCTGATCGGCGGCGGCTTCGCGCTGTTCAACGTGCTGACCCTGATGGTGGTCACGCCGGTGGTGGCGTTCTACCTGCTGCGCGACTGGCCGCGGTTGATTGCGATGATCGACGCCTGGCTGCCGCGGCGCTATGCCGGCGTAATCCGGGCGCAGGCACGCGAGGTGGACCGCATCCTCTCCGCCTGGGTGCGTGGCCAGGCACTGTGCTGTATGCTGCTGGCTGCCTACTACGTTATGGCGCTGACCCTGGCGGGGCTGGACCTGGGGCTGATCGTCGGCTTGGCGGCCGGGCTGCTGTCGTTCATTCCCTATGTCGGCTCCATCACCGGTGGGGTGACCGCGATCGGCCTGGCGCTGGCGCAGTTTCCGACCTGGCACCGCGTCATCGTGATCGCCGGCATCCTGGTCGTCGGGCAAATCCTGGAAGGCTACGTCATCTATCCGCGCTTCCTCGGCGACCGGGTCGAGCTGCCGGCGGTGTGGGTGATCTTCGCGCTGTTTGCGGGCGGCGCGGCGTTCGGCTTCCTGGGGGTGATGCTTGCCGTGCCGGTCGCGGCGACGATCGGCGTGCTGTGCCGGTTCTGGCTGCGGCGCTACCTGCGCAGCCCGCTGTATCTGGATCCGCCGAGCCGCCCGGCCGGAAACTGACGGCAGCCGCCGGCCTCCCCACGCTGGTCAGCGGTGCCGAGGACTGCGGTCAGCCCGCGGCGGCGTGGGCCGGGGTGTTGAGGCGGCTGCGCAGCGTCGCGTAGGCGAGGTTGATGACCTTCAGCCGCTCCTCCGCCGCGCGGTCGCCGCCGTTGGCGTCCGGGTGGTGGCGCTTGGCGAGCTCCTTGTAACGGGTCTTCACCGCGGCCAGCGTGGTCGGCCAGGACAGGCCAAGCGTCGCGAGCGGCTCGCGCAGCTCCGCCGGGGTGTGTTCCGGCATGCGCCGTGCCGACCCGTGCAGGCCGGCGGCGGCGAGGACGTGCAGCGGGTCGCGTAGCACCTCGCCCTCCCACGCCGCGGTGCCGAGCCGGCCGAGCGGCCAGGTGGGGCGTTGCCATCCGGTGTCGAAGCGCAGCCCCGCCTCGATCTCTCCCGGGGTCATGCCCTTGTAGTAGTCCCAGGCGGCGTTGTAGCCGCGCACGTGGTCCAGGCAGAACCACCAGTAGTCGCGCAGGTTGTTGCGGGATTTCGGGGCGCGGTACTCGCCCATCGCGGTGCAGTCCGGCGCGTCGCAGGTCCGGCCCGGCGAGTTCGGGGTCGGGGGCATAGGCGCGAGGGCGCGCATTGCGTCGGATCATGGGTACAGCGTTATGGCAGAAGGTGGGGCTTGGCAATGTCTGCTTGGCAGGCGCGCCGAGTGGGTGGATATCTGGGCGGTGACCTCGCGCGCCGCAAGATTGGAAGCCGAATTGACCCGGACATTCGCGCCGGTGCTGCTGCGCGTGGTGGACGACAGCGCACACCATGCCGGGCACGCCGGTGCCCAGCCGGGCGGCGAGACGCACTACAGCGTACTGCTGGTGACCGAGGCGTTTAGCGCCATGAACCGGCTGGCGCGGTCGCGCGCCGTGCACACCGCACTGGCCGAGGAGTTCACCGGCGGGATGCATGCGTTGGCGTTGACGCTGCGCACGCCCGAGGAGCAGGCGAAGGCCGGGTGAGTGGTCGGCCGGCCACGCCATCGCGGCCAGGCCGACGGCGTGAAACCGGTCGCGGGACGGCACCTGGATGTCGTCTGACGAGCAATTTTTTCTTCAATCTTGCGTCTTGGCGGTCTCCTGTGCAAATTCCTGCTACGATGAATGCGCCAATGCCGGCGCCGGAGACCATCGCATGGCCGCCAGGGAGTTGGATCGACTGGATCGCGAGATCCTGCGCCTGATTGCCGGGGACGCCTCGCTGTCGCTGGCGGAGATCGCCGAAAAGGTCGGCCTGACCTCGACCCCGTGCTGGAAGCGCATCCGGCGGATGGAGGAAGCCGGCATCATCAGCGGCCGCATTGCCAGGATCGACCCCGCCAAGGTCGGCCTGCCGGTCGCCGCCTTCGTCGCCATCGAGACGGCGGACCATTCCGCCGGTTGGCTGCAGCGTTTTGCGGACGTGGTGCGCGAGACGCCGGAGATCGTCGATGCGTGGCGGATGAGCGGCGATGTTGACTACCTGCTGCACGTCGTGGTGCCTGATATCGCGGCGTACGACGCGTTCTATCGCAAGCTGATCGCGGCGGTGCCGTTGCGCAACGTCACCAGCCGGTTTTCGATGGAACGGCTGAAGGAGGCGCCGCTGCCGATCTGAGGCTCGGGGGTGCCGCGGGATCGTTGGAGCGATTGCGGCCGTCGGCCAGGTTTGGGGCGGCGCGATGATATCGGCTTGGCGAGGACGCGACGGCACGTGAAACGCGCCCTGATTGCCGTCAAGGCGTCCACGCCCGAGGCGGACGCCGCCGCCGGCTGAGGGTTCAGCCGAGGCTGCCGCCAGCCGCCCTGCGCCGCTCGGTCGGTTGCCCTGCCGCCAGCGCGCGTTCCACCGCCTCCGGGTCGTGTGCAATGACCAGCAGCAGCACCCTTGCGGCCTGTTCAGGCTGACGACGGTGCTGCTCCCAGTCACGGACCGCGGCCGGCGTAAAACCGAAACGGTGGGCAAAGACGCTCTGGCTCAACCCCAACCGGGTGCGGATTGCCTTCACGTCCACGCTCTCCGGCACATGTGCCAGGAAGCCGGTTGCCGTCTCGCCGCGCGCATAGGCGCGGGTGCGACGGACACTGGCCAGAATGCGGCTACCGGCCCGCGACATGGCGCATCACTCCCTGACGGTAATCCTCGGCCAGCCCGGCCAGTTCCCGACGCAGCGCGTTGCGCTCGGCTTGCGACAAGTCAACACGATCGCCCTTGGCGAAGACGTTCAGCAGGAACACCGGCACGTCGGGCCCGGCGTAGAACGTGATCACGCGATATCCCCCACTCTTGCCCTTCCCGCGTCCGCCGAACCGCACCTTGCGCGCGCCGCCGGTGCCGGGAATCGCGTCTCCGATCCGCGGGCCGTGTGCCAAGGCCGAGACGATCGCGCTTCGCTCCTCATCCGAGATGCCGGCGCGTCTGGCGTCGGCCACAAAATCGGGCGTCTCGATCACCGAGTGCATCGGAGGCTCTTTGTTGGTCGTGCTGCACCAGCGTTCTGCTACATCTGCCCTGAAGGAATGTTTAACCGCGCCGCGCGCGCTGACCGACGATGCCCGGAGCATACGGCAACGCCGTATGATCGGTCAACCAACCAATCCAGGGTGGCGCCAGGGCGCCGGGAGATCGACTACCAAATAGCCGAGCGGCGCGCTCGACGCCGCCCGGGGGCCCTGCACCTCGATCGCGGCCGGGACGCACTCCCGTTCGCCAGCCGCACAAATGCGACAATGCGCCGACGCGTGCCGCCGTGCCGGAGCCTATTCCGCCGCCTCAGCCACCTCCGCCGGCCGCCGCGCATGCGCACCGGCAAACTTGCGCCAATAAATCACCCCGACATCCGTCTTCGACAGGCGTTCCGGTCCCGGCACCAGCGCCTCCACCATTATCTTGTCCTGGTCGGAAAAGATCCGGTCGTGCGCCCAGCCGCGCCACAGATAGTAGTGCACCCGGTCGTAGATCGCCCGCCAACGCCCCAGCTGGCGCCAGTTGTTGATGTTGAAGCAGCGTGTCGTTTCGGCATCGATCGGCACCGCCCACTGGATCAAGCAGTACTCGCCGCTCAGCCGACCGACGACGACCAGCCCGGGCAGCCAGACCTCCGACTGGTTGCGGATGCCATACACCGTGCGCGCCTTGGAAGTCTCGAACCCCCGCACGTTGCCGCGTCCGGCCGGTTTCAGCACCCGCCACCATTCGTTGTTGGGAAACCGGCCGAGACCGAGATACGCGGCCTCGGTCATGCCGCCGGAGCGCTTGATCGCGATGCCCTTGTTGCCGTCAAGCGGCGCGGGATCGAGCGTCAGCGCGAACGGCAGTACCGGCTGCAACAGCAGCTCGGGCGAGCTGCGGTGCACGTATTGCCCGTGATGATCCTGTGGCCAGTTGTCCACCAGCGCGCGCCAGTTGCACTTGTAGTCGGTGTACATCGAAATCGAGAAGAAACGATCCTGCCGCCCGATATATTCCGGGATGTCGTCCTCCAGCACCGATGGTTCCATCGTGCCCGGCCACAGCCACACCAGCCCGGCGTGCTCCCGCGCCGGATAATGGCGGACGCTGACCTTGCGGGTTATCGGCGAGTCGGGGCCCTCCATCAGCGCGGCGACAAGCTGCCCGGTGGCGCCGTCGAAGGTCCAGCCGTGGTAGGGGCAACTGATCGTGCCGCTGCCGGCATAGGCGCAGTCCCCCGCCGACAACTTTACCCCGCGATGCGGGCAGCGATCCTCCAGCGCGAACAATTTTCCCGTATCACGGAACAGCACGATGTCGCGGCCCAGCAGGCGGACCGCCCGCGGCTTGCGCCTGACCTCGCGCGAGGTGACGATCGGATACCAGTAGTCCTCGAAGCCGAGTTTTGGAATGCCGAAACGCCGGTACGGCAGTTCGGCGGGATCGTCGTCGTGCTCGGTCGCGGTCATGGCAGTCGTCCTCGCGCTCAGAACGCCAGCAGATTGTCGCGGAACAGCGTGTGCGTGTAGGCCGAACGGGTCACCCCGCGGCGCTTCAACGCGGGTGCCAACCCGTCGGTGACTTCGCTGATCGCCTTGCGGGTCAGCGGATCCTGCACCAGGAAACCGTCGCCGCCGACCTCCTCCATCACCGCCTGCATCTCCGCGGCGATGCTGTCGGCGGTGCCGATGAAATCCAGGCCGCCGCTGCCGGGATCCAGCAGCATCTCGCGCAGCGTGCGGCTGCCGTCGCCGGACAAATAGGACTCGAACGACGCGCGCGAGGCATTGATCTTCAGCTCCGGCAGCGGCGCGTCGAGGTCGAACTTCGAGCAGTCGATGCCGCTGAGATACGACATGCCCGCCAGCTTCACGTCCAGCGTGTTGGCCAGCGCCGCGGCCGCCCGCGCCCGCTTCTCGCGCGCCTCCTGCAGCGTGTCGCCGATGACGACGGAGGTGCTGAACATCACCTTGCAGTCGCCCGGCGCGCGCCCGTGCGGTGCCATCAGCCGCGAGATGTCCTGCCGATAACTCTTGGCCGCCGCGGCGGTGCGCGCCTTGGCGATGATCAGGTCGGCATGCTTGGCGGCAAACGCCCGGCCGGCCGGCGAGCCGCCCGCCTGGCAGATCACCGGCCGTCGTTGCGGCCCCGGCGCGGTGTTCAGCGGCCCACGCGACTTGTAGAAGTGGCCTTCGAAATGGATCGGGTGCACCTTGGTATAGTCGGCGAACACCCCGGTCTCCGGGTTCGCCACGATCGCGTCGGGCTCCCACGATGCCCACAGGCGATTGACCACCTCCATCCATTCGTCGGCCATCTCGTAGCGCAGGTCGTGCTCGTAGTGCCGGTCGAGGCCAAAATTCTGCGCCGACCGGTCGTTGTGCGCGGTCACCACGTTCAGCCCGACCCGGCCATGCGTCAGATGATCGAGCGTGGCACCCAGCCGCGCCGCGAGATAGGGCGGGTAAAAACTGGTGGTGACGGTGGCGACGATGCCCAGGTGCCTGGTGACGTAGCCCAGCAGCGGCACCAGCGGCATCGGATCGCTCTTCGGTACCGCGAAGGCATTGCGCAGGTACCATTCGGGCGAGTCCTGATACGCGTCGGCGATGAACGACCCATCCTCGATGATCAGGCAGTCGAAGCAGGCGCGTTCGAGGGCACGGGCCAGATCCATGTAGATGTCCGGCTCCATCCAGTCCGCGGCGATGGCGCCGGTCCACGGTTGGTTCCAGCCGTGCACCGAATAGCCCTTGCCGACGAACCATCCGAAATGAAACATGCTGTCCCCGGCCGTTCGCGCTGCTGGATCCGGCCCTGCGCCCATGGCCCGTGGCCGCTTCCTCATATATCCTAGCAACTTCCACGCCAGCTATGCCATTGCCCTGCCGCGGCGCCCTCGGGCGCCAGGGCAATCGGGTGAACGCAGGCAAGGTGGCCGGTCAGCCGCTTCACTGTCATTGCGAGGAGCGAAGCGACGACGCAATCCCCATCCAGGTGCCCCCCTCGCGGGGGATTGCTTCGCTACGCTCGCAATGACAGTGGGATCCGGGCGGGCTCGCCGCGTCACCCGATTGCCCTGCGTTCGGCGCCCCTGTCCGGTCGCGCGCCAGCAGGCGCAGCGTGGTCATTCGCGCAGCGCCAAGACGCGACGCTTTGCCAGGCCGCCGGGCGGTCGGCGTCACGCCACCCGGTGCAGCAACGCCTCGCCCGCCGCCAGCCGACGGCAATTCTCCGCCGCCAGGCTGAAGCTGCGGTCGAACGTGCCGGTGGTGAGCCAGGCGACGTGCGGGGTCAGCACGACATTCGGCAGGCGCAACAGAGGCTCCGCCGCATCGGTCGGCTCGTGGACGAACACATCGAGCCCCGCCCCGGCCAGACGCCCGGTCCGCAGTGCCGCCTCCAGCGCCGGCGCATCGACCAAGCCACCACGCGCGGTGTTCACCAGGATCGCGCCTGGCTTCATGCGCGCCAAGGCGGCCGCGTCGATCAGGTTTGCCGTCTCCCCGGTCAGCGGCAGGTGCAGGCTGACCACGTCCGCCTCCGCCAGCAGCGCATCCAATGGCCGCAATGTCCCCAGCGCATCGGCGACGGGTCGCCGCGCCGTGTAGATCACGCGACAGCCCAACGCGACCAGCACCGGCGCCAGCAGCCGCGGAATCGCGCCGTAGCCGACCAGCCCGACCACGCGCCCGCCCAGCTCGCCGATGCCGTCCTGCAGCAGCGGATCGAGCCACACCCCCGCCCGCAGCCCGGCATCGAACCGCGGGCATCCGCCGCAGCACCGCCAGCATCAGCGCCAGGGTCAGCTCGGCCACCGCGCGCGCGTTGGTCCCGGGCAGGTTGCACACCGGGATGCCGCGCGCGATCGCCGCCTCCAGGTTGATGGTGTTCACGCCGACGCCGATCTTCTGGATCAGCCGCAGCTTCGGTGCCGCGGCGATCATCGCCTCGGTGCAGCGCTTCAGCACGTGCCACAGCACCTCGGTCTCGGGCAGCGCGCTGGCCAGCGCGGCATCGTCATCTTCCGGGCAGACCGTGATCCGCAGCCCCGGCACCGCGGCCAGCCGCGCCGCGAGGTCCGGCCCGGCCGTGTAATGGAACAGCACGTTCACGCGCGCGACCGACCCAGCACCGTGCCGCCGGCGAAGCGCGCCCGCGCCGACAGCGCCTCCTCGATGCGCAGCGCCTCGTTCCATTTCGCCATGCGCTCGCCGCGGGCGAAGCTGCCGACCTTGAGCTGCCCGACGCCCCAGCCGACCGCCAGGTGCACGATCGTGGTGTCCTCGGTCTCGCCCGAGCGGGCCGAGACGATGCCGGCATACCCCACCGCCTTCGCCGCCTGCCAGGCCGCAAACGTCTCGGTCAGCGTGCCGCGCTGGTTGGGCTTGAGCAGCACCGTGTTGGCCGCGCCCTGCTCGGCCGCCGCGCGGACCCGCGCCGCATCGGTCACCAGGAAATCGTCGCCGACGATCTGCACCCGCGCGCCCACCGCTCGGGTGAAGGCGGCGAAGCCGGCAGCGTCGTCCTCGGCCAGCGGGTCCTCGATCGAGGCGATCGGGAAGCGGTCGATCCAGCCGGTCAGCAGGCGGATCATGCCCTCGCTGTCCAGCTCCTTGTCCTCCAGCGCCAGCCGGTATTTTCCCCCGCGACCGAACTCCGAGGCCGCGACATCGAGCGCGATCGCCACCTCCTCGCCCGGGGTGAACCCGGCGCGTTCGATCGCGCGCACCAGGGTGTCCAGCGCCTGCTCGTTGGTGGCGAATGCCGGCCACCAGCCGCCCTCGTCGGCGACGCCTGCCAGCGTGCCCGCTTCCTTCATCAGCGCACCGGCGGCGCGATAGACCTCGGCGGTCCAGTCCAGCGCCTCGGCGAAGCTGCCGGCCGCGGGGCACATGACCATGAAATCCTGGATGTCCACCCGCCGTGCCGGCATGCGCGCCGCCGCCAAAAATCTGGATCTGCGGCAGCGGCAGCGTCACCGAGCCGGCATCGCCCAGATAGCGATACAGCGGCTCTCCGGCGGCGGCGGCCGCGGCGTGCGCGGCAGCCATCGAGACGGCGACGATGGCGTTGGCGCCCAGCCGCGATTTGTTCGGCGTGCCGTCCAGTTCGATCATCGCGCGTGTCGAGCGCCGCCTGGTCGCGTGGCGTCCATGCCGGTGACCGCGCGGGCGATCTCGTCGTTCACGTTCGCCACCGCCCGGGTCACGTCGTAGCCGCCGAACGCCGCGCCGCCGTCGCGCAGCTCCAGCGCCTCGAAACTGCCGGTGGAGGCGCCGGCGGGCGCGATGGCGCGGCCGACCGCGCCGCATTCCAGCAGCACGTCCGCCTCCACCGTCGGCCGGCCGCGGCTGTCCCAGACGCGGCGGCCCTGCACGAAGGCGATGTCGGTGTCGGCCTCGATGTCCTGGTCGGTCATGTCGCGAGCTCCCTGCTCCAGGCCTGGCGGATCGCGTCGAGTCGGGCCGGCGGCGCGAGCAGCAGCGCGCGGGCGACGCGGCGCACCCGGTCCTTGTCCGCCTCCGCGGTGATGTACTCGACCGGCGACTTGCCATCCACCCGCGCCAGGAACAACCCGGGCAGCAGATGCGCGGCGCGGGCTTCCAGCGCGTCCGGCGGTTCCCAGACGACGCCGGCGCGGTAGGTCGTCCGCCAGCGCCGCGAAGCACGCCAGGAACCCGGCCGCGCGCGGGCGGCGTCCACAGGCATTTCAGCAGCAGGTGATTGAGGCAGAAGGCCAGATCGAACGCCGGATCGCCCCACCAGGCGCATTCCGCGTCGAGGAACACCGGTCCCGCCGGTCCGGCCAGGATGTTCTTCGGGCTGACATCGCCATGCACCAGCGCGCGCTTGTTGCGCCTGCGTCGTGGCCACCAGGGCTTCAAGGCGCGGCGCCAGGTCGGGATGCGCCCGCGCGGTGGCGAGCAGGTAGGGCTCCAGCCGGATCGCGTAGAAAATCGCGTCGGTGGGAAACTCGGCGGCGACGGCGGGATCGGCCGCGGTGGCGGCATGGATGCGCACCAGCCGGTCCGCCACCGCGGCGGCGAACGCAGGATCGGCGTGGCCGTCGCGCAGTTGGTCCTTCCACAACGGGTGATCCGCCGGCGGCAGGAACTGCATCGCCAGCGCGCCGCTGGCAGCATCCTGCCCCAGCAGCGCCGGGGCCGCGCCCGGCACCGCGGCGTTGGCGCGGCGCATCCAGCGCGCCTCGTACAGGTTGCGCTCCACCGGCGCCTGCCAGTCCGCCGCCACGCGCAGCTTGGCCAGCGCCCGCTTCACGCAGACCGGCCCCGTCGGCAGGTCGATCCGCCAGATGTCGGACGACACGCCGCCGGTCAGCGCCGCGCCGGTTGGTGCCTGCGGGGACGTGGCGCCGGCCGCCAGCAGCCCCATGCGCCGCAGCGCGTCGAGAATGTCGGGCGGCGGGGTGGCGCGTTCGCTGCACATGCGCGTGACTGAACCAAGCAGGGAAATCGGGTGAACGCAGAACGGGCGGCCAATCAGCCGGCTCACTGTCATTGCGAGGAGCGAAGCGACGAAGCAATCCCCATCCGGGTGCCACCCCTGGCGGGGGATTGCTTCGCGGCGCTCGCAATGACAGCCAGATCCGGCCCGGCCCACAGCTTCACCCATTTGACCTGCTGAACCAAGCGGCGGCTCTTGAGACAACCCGGCCGCCGGGACCACAATGCGGCAACGACAGCAGCCCGGGAACCATCCTCATGCCGCACGCCACCGCCGACGACGGGGTTCGCCTGTATTACGAGGAGACCGGCTCCGGCACCCCGGTCATCTTCGTGCACGAATACGCCGGCGACTACCGAAGCTGGGAGGCGCAGATGCGCCATTTCGGCCAGCGCTACCGCGCCATCACCTATAACGCGCGCGGCTATCCGCCGTCCGACGTGCCGGCGGAGGTCAGCGCCTACTCGCAGCATCGCGCGGCCGACGACATCGGCGCGGTGCTGGACCATCTGGGCATCGCCAGGGCGCACATCGTCGGGCTGTCGATGGGCGGCTTTGCCACGCTGCATTTCGGCTTCCGCCATCCGGCCAAGGCGCTGTCGCTGGTGGTCGCCGGCTGCGGCTACGGCGCCGAACCCGGCCAGCGCGAGCGCTTCCGTGCCGAGGCCGAAACCATCGCCGACTTCATCCAGTCGAACGGCATGCAGGTGTTCGCCGCGAAATACGCGCTCGGCCCGACCCGGGTGCAGTTCGAGAACAAGGATCCTCGAGGTTTCGACGAATTCCGCCGCATGCTGGCGGAACATTCCGCCCACGGCGCGCGCAACACGCAGCTTGGCGTGCAGCGCGAGCGGCCGTCGCTGTACGATCTGGTCGAGCCGATGCGCGCGCTGACCGTGCCGACGCTGGTGCTGACCGGCGACGAGGACTGGCCGTGCCTGGCGCCGGGGATCCTGCTGAAGCAGACCATTCCGACGGCCGCACTGTCGGTGATGCCGAACTGCGGCCACGCGATCAACCTGGAGGACCCGGACGGGTTCAACCGGATCGTCGGCGATTTCCTGGCCCAGGTGGATGCCGGGCGCTGGCCGACGCGCGATCCCCGCGCGGTGACGGCGTCGATCACCGGGATGAAGTGACGGACCGCAACATGCCCGGCCACGTCGACATCCTGGACCATTTCGAGGTAAGCGGCTGGGCCAAACCGGGGCAGCATGCCCATGATCACGTGGTGATCCTCGCTGACAGCGTCGAAGTGGCCATGGTGCCCGCCAACCGCATCCGGAATGATGTCGATGAGGCTCGTGTCCGCGATGGCCGCTGCGGTTTCAAGTTTCTGTTCCCGGAACCCCCAGGCGTCTTTCAACCAGTTGAGATCGAGGTATTCTCGGCCACCACCGGCGAGCTGCTCCCGGACGGCAAGCGAACGCTGCAACCACTGCTCTATGGCGGCGAAGCCTACCGGCACTCGCTGGATCGGCCATGCGCGGCTCTCGTGCCGACGCGAATGCTTCGGAGCGAGCACGGTATTACCGTCACCGCCAGAGCCATTGCCCCGCCGGAGGCTCGGATCGCACTCCGTCGCCTGCGGCCCGATGGACGCATGTCGGACGCAGATCTCCAGGAGGTCGACGTCAGACCTGAACCGGTTTCCGACCTGCCGGCAGGGTCGCCGATTTTTCGTACACTCACCTGGGAATTCGATGCCCGGTCCTGTGGCGACAGCGATTATGTCCTGTTCCGGATGTTCGACGCCGACAAGACCTCTGACGCCGACCAGACCGCAGAGGCGGGTCCACCCGACTGCGCGCAGGCTGTCTGCACGGCCTGCGTCCCGCTGCGAACCGGGTGGTTCACCCTGCCCGGTGAGGAAAGCGCCGTGCGGACGTTTGGCAGCTACGACCCTGACCTGCTCGTGATGGCCTCGGCAACGCACGGATACAAGATTGACGCAATAACGCGCAATTTGTTCGGCGGCCGGCGGGATCTCAAGATCCTGGACTGGGGAATGGGCTTCGGGCGGATCGCCATGGCCATCAAGCGCGTCTTCAATCCTGAGGCACATATTGTTGGATACGACGTCGATCAGTTCAATGTCGATTGGGCGCAGGTGAAACTACCGGACATCGTAGCCGACCACTGCGACTTCTATCCGCCGTTGTCAGTGTCTTCAGGCGCTGTCGACTTCGTCTACGGATTCTCCGTCGTGACGCATCTGACCGAAACCGCCCAGGAAATGTGGCTCAGGGAGATCAGGAGAATCCTCAAGCCGGGCGGCGCGTGTCTGCTGACCACACGCAGCGACCACCTGCTCCGTGAGCAGCAGGTGTGTACGCCGGCATTACTGCAGCAACTGGCGGCTTACGGGCTGTCGGATTTCAGCCATGATTCCAACCTCGGGCCGAAGCTGGAGAACAAAAGCTATTATCGGGGCACCATCCAGCTTCGTGAACAGATCGAACGAAACTGGAGCCGGTATTTTGACATTGTGGCCTATCTGCCCTTCGGCTTTCGGCAAGACGCGGTCATCATGCGAAAATCCTAGAGCTGTTTCATCTTGACCAGAATCGCCGATCCCCTTGTCATTGCGAGGAGCGCAGCGACGAAACAATCTCCCGGGCCCGAGGCAGGGGATTGCTTGGCCGGGTCAAGCCCGGCCACCGCTCCGCTCCTCGCAATGACGGATCGTTTCCAATCAGGGTGAAAATGCTCTAGCTGAGGACCAACTCGGTCGGATAGCCGAAAGCGCTCATCCAATCCCCGAGGCGCAGCTCCACCGCGGCCGCCTGCGGCTGCGTCAGCGTGCGGCGCCAGCGGCCGATCTCGCCCGTCCGATTCGCGTGATGGTTGTGCCATTGGGTCACGGTATCGACGAGATTGCCGGGACTGGGGCGCACGGCCGTCGGCAACTGGTCAAGCTGCGCGATAAAGGCCTCGATTTCGGAGCGCCGGGACACGGCGAAGAGGCGCGCACGGTCCGAGGCCGCGAGCACGCCGCCGAGGCCGGCGGCAATTCGGTCAAGCGTCGCCGGATCGTCAATGAAACCGGCTTCGTAACGCAGCATGTGGGCACGGGGGTGCGTGGCAAAGCGGGCGCAGTAGCGGGCATCCTTTTCTACGTCCCGAAGTGCGGAAGCGAATGCCAGACCGTGATATTGCACCAATGAAGCGACGCAATCGCGCGGGTCGCGGATCGAGATCCATATCGCCTGGGCGCGCTCGCTCAGTTCCGCGGCGGCGGCTTCGTCGGTTTCGTGCGACTTGACGAGAACCAGGTGCTCCTGGTCGTCAGGTGCGGGCAGTTCCGCGTACCTGACGACATAGGCTCCCAGCACCGGCCGGTCCGGAGCCAGCGCCAGGGCGACCTTCCGCACCACGTTGAAGACCCAGGTGGAACCGCTGCCCCGAATGCCCAGACACCAATGCATGCGGATTCACCGTTCGGGCGCCGGGGCAGGCTCGCCAGGTGCCAGGGGACACGCGGGAACCTCCTGCACCAACGCGTGGCTGGGTTTCAACGTGGCGCTTCCCCCGGGAAGAGCGGTCCGGTTGATTGTCGGGTATGCACGTTAACCGCCGATACAGACGCCGCGCAACCGGGGCGCAACGGCCGCGCATCGCGTGCCGTCGCCCGCGGCGGAGCCCGGCGGGCCAGGGTTCTCCGGGGCGACCTGTGATCGCGGCGCAGCGCCAGGGAGCGCGGCCTTGTGATGCCGATACTGGCTGGTCCGCACACCCGGGTCGGAGGACCGCGAGGCGTGGCCGATCACCGGCCTGGCTGCTCCGGCGCCGCATGTCCTGCCGCGCATGCCAACAATGTGATCCTGTCAGGCTCGCACGGCGCACGTTCGGACCGGCACTGTCGGTAAACTTTACAGGTCCGCCACATTGGTGCCCGAGCCGTGGCGGATAGCGCCGTGGGTTCCGCCCGCAAACCTTGCGAATTTGCCTCAGGCGCTCTTTTCGATCGTCAGGTAACTAGCTGATATGACGACACATTTTCAAGACTGCTCATGGCGAGGCAATTTGGTTTGCCGCCGGGTGAATAGGAAACTGGCCCTAGAATATTGGGATATCCTGCGGCTGGCGCGGGATTTGTCGGCAAACTTTACACTCTCGGTGTCCGCAGATTCTTGTCGCTCTCTAAGTCATTGATATCAAGGATAATTCTTGAATGGCATGTCGCTTGCTACATTGCTGATGAGTTGACGCGCCCGATCCGAGGGATTGACCGATGAAAACCCATTCGCTGCTGCTTGGTACCGTCGCCATTGGTGTGCTGACCATGCTGGTCGCAGCGCCAGCCGGTGCCTTCACGCTCTACGACACGCTCGGTGCCGCCGACGGCAACCCGCAGTCCACGCAGATCATCAATCCCTTGACCCCGCCATCCAACCTCGGGCGGGGTGGCCCGATCGCGTTCGAGTTCAGTTCGGGCGCCGCGACGACCCTCGGGGCGGTGCAACTTGATCTGAATGCCCTCAAGCCCTCGGACGGCGGCACCGTGAACGTCTACCTCGTGCCGAACAACGCGGGCACACCGGAAAACAACGGGGGGAGCGGTGCCGGGTACTCCTTCGCAGGTGCAACGCTCCTCGGCTCGATCGCCGATTCCGCATTGCCATTGGCCCCGACCTCGAAGAACCAGGGCGCGGTCCTCACCTTGAACCTGGCCTCGCTCATCCCACTGACCCCGGGCACAAGGTACTGGCTCGGCGTGACAAATTCGGTCGGCAGCGGCACCAACGCGACCGCCGACTTTGTGTTCGACCTTACATCGTACACCGGTGGGACCGGCACGCTCAACCAGAACGACTTCTTTCAGGCCGCAGTTGCGACTCCCAATTGCAACGTAAACAACGTGATCTGCGGCACGCCAGGGATGCCGATGACCTACGCGGTGGGTGCCGGGTCATCTGGCAGGAACGTCTACGAGGCAGCGCTCTACACCACCGGTATCCCGGAACCCGCAACTCTTGCGATCCTGGGCGCCGGCTTGGCCGGGTTGGGCATGGTGCGCCGCCGCCGCGGAAGCCGTCCTGACGCTCTGCGCGACACCACCGGTTCCGGCGACTGACTGCCGCTGCCAGACCGTCTCCGGTCTGGCAGTTGCTGCCGGATCCGAGCTGCAGCAACCCAACATCGCCGTGCGACTTGCAGTATCGCAGGTGATGTGCGGGCTGCGCACATCAAACAGCCCCCCTGATCATGCTCGACAGGCCGATCTTCGTCGTCGGTTGCGGGCGCTCGGGCACGACCTGGCTCGGATTCGCGCTCGGCAGGCATCCGTCAATCGCCTACCTCAACGAGCCGCGCGATCTCTGGTTCCAGACCTTTCCACACAGCGATATCTGGTCAGCCGATGCTGCTGCTCAGGGCGGGCAGATCGTGCTGGGCGACGATGAATACACGCCTGGAGCCGCCAAGGTTCTGCATACCCTGTTCGAGGCGGCGACCGCCGGCCGCGGCGCGGCGCGGCTATGCGAAAAACTGCCGATCAATGCCTTCCGTCTGCCCCTGATCGCCCGCGTGTTTCCGGACGCGCGCTTCGTCTATATCGAGCGCGACGGCGTTGACGTGGCCCGGTCAATCGCCGCTCTGATCGAGGCCGGCGTCGCATGGCACGGCGCCGGCGGTCACAAATGGGACCTGCTCGCCGACCTGGCCGATCGCACGGCAAGAACCCGGGGCATCGCACGGCATTGCGTGACCCCGTTCCATAAGGGCCTGCTGGAGTGGGTCCTCAGCACCGCGACGGCCCGATGCTTTCTCGGGGCGAGGCCGGACCGGACCGTGGCCCTGCGCTACTCCGAATTGCTGGAGGCGCCGGATCAGGTCGTGTGTCGGATCGAGGGCGGCTGCGAACTGGCGGCGTCGGCCGAGCCGGTCAACTTCCTGCGGCAGACCGCGCGGCCGCAGTCACCGTGCATGCCGGCGATCTTCGATGAACTCGGACGCGCGTTGCTCGCCTGCCAAGCCGACATGGTTGGCCACGGGACCGCGGCGTTGGCGCTGCCGCCTGCAACCGGCCATCGATCTGTCCCGTGATCCGGGTCAATCCTGCTTCCGCGGGCTTTGCGCTGGTCGGCATGGCGCGCCGGCCGTGCGCTCTGCCGCAACTGATTTAGGCCGCGAGGGTACGTGGGCGTCAGCCCGCCGCCGGGCGGGACGCGTCAAGGAAAGCGGCATAGACCTTGTCCAGCGCCGCGCGGGCCGCGCGGTTCGTGAGATAGCGTGGCTGAACGAAGCCAATCTCGGATGCCCGGGCGTCGAACAATCGCCCCTTGCGCACGGGCTCGACCAGGACGCCGGCGTAGGCCGCCAGCACTTCGGCGTGCACCCGCGCCACGGCGGACGATGCGTCCGAGAACCGCAGCGCTGCCATATTCGATCCGATTGCCGCGAACAGTTCCGAGAGATCGAATGTCCTGGCGTGTGCCATGTACCAGTCGCGCAATTCAGGACCGCGCTGGCCGCCATTCATGGCATGAAAAGAGTTCAGAACCCGGATCACCTCGATGTCCAGCGCCGGGTATGACGCGTTCGGCCGCGTGTTCGCGATCGGCGGCAGGCCGTCGAGCACGGATCGGTGCTGTGGCAGGAAGCTGTCGAAGAAATGCTCGGCAAGATCGAGCTTGTCATCACAAACATTGCTGTATGACACGATCCGGATGTTTTCCTTGCCAAATGCGTTCGCGTACTTGTCGAGCGAGTATGCGAAGTTCATCACCGGAGAGGCGAGGGGATCGCTGATGCTGGCGGCGAAGAACTCGGGAAACGTCTTGTCGTAGCCGTGCTTCACTCGTTCCTGCCAAAGCGAAGGCAATACCTCTGACCATCTTCGACAATAGAATATGACGGTAGCCTGGCCCCCATCGATTGCTTCGCGGAGAGATACAAGTTCCTGCCATTCAAGATGGTTGAGATCCTCCGAGGAAATGAGGACGAGTTCGGCGCCTTTGCGGGCGATTTGTTCAAACATGAAACACAAATAGTTGATGTTCGACGCGCGAATGGCGAGGAACAGCTTCCGGTGGCTCGACTTCGTCTTGGAAGCGCTCCACTCGGCCGGATAAATCACCCCTCGCTCGCGCAGGCGTTGGCGTGCCGCTGCAAAGCTGAGCTGCAGATACGTGGTGCCTGTCTTATGCGGGCCGACATGAATCAGGGACCTGGGCATCCCTTCATCCCAAAACACGGCGCGGCAGACTATACCCTTTGAGGGTCCACCGTCATCCTGGCGGTACCGCAGATTTGATTTCGGTGAAAATGGCGTCAGGGCCAGCCAGGGCGGCGGGGCGCCAGGCAACCCTCGCCGCGCCGGCGGCGCGCGACCGCACTGGCCGGCGCAATGCGCCGGCCTTCGCACCATGCGACTACCTGGCGACCCGGCTCGCCCCCGCGTCGCCCACGACGCCAAGCAGCCGCAACAGCTCCAGCCGGGTGCCCAGCGTCGTGCCGACCAACTCGCGCGCCAGCCGCATCGACTCGCCGGGATCCTCGACCACCTTGCCGTCCCGCTGGAGCTTGCGCCCGCTGCGGTGCAGCACGTCGAGCACGTGCGTGGCCAGCGTCGCCTCGTCCATCGCCCCGCCCTCCAGCAGTTGCCCGACCACCTGGGTCTCCGTCATCTCGGCCCCAATCACCGATCCGACCGCCGGCGCCGCCAACCGCGGGACGGCCGCTCCGTTGGCGTTGGCGCGCGCGATCGCGCGATTGAGGGCACGCGCGGTGGCCTGGCCGGCCGCGGGGTCCGGCAGCATCGGGTGGATCAAGCCAGCGTTTGTCAGAAGCATGAGTGCCTGCAGCAGATCGCCGACCGGCCGCGTCGCGTACGCCTCGTCCTGCCGTATCGCGCCCAGCGCCACCGGTCCGCCGGCGAGCCCGGCCAGCAGCGGCTCGTACGTCTCGGGCCGCCCGGTGAACGTGCCGGCAGCCGTCGTGAACGAAACCTCTGCCGCCGGCAGCGTCGCGATTTGCGTGAAGCGCAACGCGTCCAGCAGGGCGGCGTGCTCCGTGGGCGGCAGCGCGACCAGGCCGCGACGATACACGTCGCGCCGGAATGGCTGCGCCATGCCAACATCGCGCAACGTCTCGCGCAGGCGTGGGTCGCTGGCCTCGGCGATCAGCGGCAGCATCCCCGGCGGCTGCGACACCACGTCGAGATTCTCGGCCAGCGTGGCACTGCCGAGAAACTGGCATTTCACCTCGGCCATCGCGTCGATGACCGAGGCGACCATCAGCGGATGCCAATGGGCGTTCAGCAGTTCGTGCGCTAAATAGCGGCCGTCCTGCTTGCGCAGTGAATCGAGCCGCGCCTCGATCGAGGGATGGGCGGCGAAATACTTCGCCCCACCGTCCTTCATCTTGGCGAGCTGATCAAAGATGGCCGGCACTACCAGGTCGGTCCGCTCCGGCCGCCCCTCGGCGATCAGGCGCATCAGCGTGTGCAGCGGCTGCATCACGCTCCAACCGGTCGGCACGTTGTAGGCGAGATAGGCCAACCCGCCCGGGCACAGCCGCTGACCGATCACCTCGATCACCAGCCGCTGGTTCGCCGGCGAGATCCAGCTCAGCACGCCATGCGAAACGATGAAGTCGAACGCCGGCAGGTCATTTGCCCCAAGCGCGGCCATTTCGGCGAACGAGGTCTCGACGAAGGTGATGTTGGTCAGCCCCGCTTCGGCCGCCCAGTGTCGGGCGGTCTCGATGTGCGCCGGGTTGAAATCGAAGCCCCACACCTCCGCCTGCGGACAGGTCGCCGCAACGAACACCGCGGTCATGCCGTTGCCGCAGCCGAGATCGGCGTAGCGGAACGGCCGCGCCAGGTCGGGCGGCCGCTGGCCAAGCAGCAGCGCGGTCAGCGCCAGCCAGCACGGCGTCATCTCGCGGAAGACGTTGCTCGTATAGGCCACGTCGGTGACGTAGCCCTCGTCCCATCGCGCCCCGCCCGATCCCGCCATTTCGCCCTCGCCTTGCCGGTGCCAGCCGCTAGCAGACAAGGCGGTTACCCACCAGCCCCGGGGCCGCCAGCCCGGCCCTCGAGCTGGGCGTTCAGCTCGGCCCCCAGCAGCACGGCGTAGACCGACACGAAGAACCACAGCATGACGCCGACCACGGCACCGATCGGTCCGTAGGTGGCGCCAAAGGTGCCGATGTGATCGATGTAGAAGTCCAGCAGGCCGGACGCCACCAGCCATAGCGCCGTGGCGAGCAGCGTGCCCGGCGTGATCCGCCGCGCCTGCCGCCGCGGGCGGGACGGACCGAAGCGGTACAGCAGCGCGATCGCCAGGGCGACGAAACCGATCAACATCGCCACGCCCGTCCAGTGCAGCAGCTCGATCCGCGTGCGGTATTGCAGCACCCCCAGCACGCGCAGCCACGCCGGCAGGAAAACCAGCACGGCGATGCCCAGCACCGCCACCAGGATCGCCGACAGGGTCAGGCCGAAACCCACAAGCTGAAACCGGATGATGCCGCGCCGCTCCGTCGTGCCATAGGCCAGATTCAGCGCCGCGATCATCGATTTGGTGCCGATCGCCGCGCTCCAGAATGTGACCAGGGTGCCGATCCCGAGTCCGAAGCTCAGCCGGGCGCGCGGCTGCGCCACCAGGTGATGCACCCGTTCGGCGATCAGCTCGAAGGCCGGCGGCGGCAGCAGATCCTGCAGCGCGTGCAACTGCGGTTCGACGTTCCAGGGATTGAACGCCAGGCCGTAGATCGAGATCAGGATGCTGATGGCCGGGAACAGCGCCAGGGTGGCGTAGAAGGCGCAGCCGGCGGCGGTCAACGTGACGCGGTCCGACAGGCTGGCGGCAAGCGTGTCGCGCAGCACCTCGCCCCACCGGCGCGCCGGGTCGTCGCTATCCGGCGGTGTAGCCGGCGGTGCGGCCGGCGGTGGCGCGGCGACCTCGGTCGGCTCCGGTGCCGAGTCCAATCGTGCCCCCAGCATCTTTCTCTGGCGCGATCCCCACGGCGTGAGCCGGTGTCGTGGCCCCCGTCGTAGCACCCTGGTCTGATCCCGGCGGCGCCGCGCCCATTGCAGCACGATCGGGCGGCAAAATCCGCTGCAAACACCGTCGGCGGATAGGTGCCGGGGAAGCGCGCCTCCCGGGCTATTTTCGCCCCAGGCCGCATTTTCCCTTGCACCCGGGGGGTGGGGGGACTATTTGCACCCCCCACGCAGCAACGCACGTGCCTCTGGCCCTAGTGGTTACGCAACGACGTCAAGCGTTCTGGCAATCGTTCTGGTCGCTGGTTCGTTCGACCGTTTCGTCAACTCCGCCCGTCGCCTGGTTCAGGCGGGCGTTCAGCAGAGGGGCATGGTGCGATGACACCCAAAATCGCCCGCTTCCTTGTTGAGCAGCAGCCGGCGACGCCGTGTCTGGTGCTCGACCTTGACCGCGTGGAGGCAAACTTCCGCGCCATCCAGCGCGCGCTGCCGCTCGCCCATATATATTATGCGGTGAAGGCCAACCCAGCACGCCCGGTGCTGCAACGTCTGGTGCGGCTGGCCAGCCGTTTCGACGCGGCCAGCTACGAGGAGGTCGCCGCCTGCCTGGCCGCCGGCGCGCGGCCCGAGACGATCAGCTTCGGCAACACGATCAAGAAGGCGTCCGCCGATCCGCCGTGCCCACGATGCGGGCGTGACGCTGTACGCCTTCGATTCGGCTGAGGAACTGGATAAGCTGGCGGCGAACGCCCCCGGCGCCCGGGTCTATTGCCGCATCCTGGTCGGCAACGAAGGCGCCGACTGGCCGCTGTCGCGCAAGTTCGGCACCAGCGTGGAGATGGCGAAGGCGCTCATGCTGCGTGCTGGCGCGATGGGCCTCGATCCCTACGGCCTGTCGTTTCATGTCGGCAGCCAACAGACCACGACGCGCGCCTATGAGCTGGCCATCGGCAAGGTGGCCATGCTGTTCACCGACCTGACCGAGGCCGGCGTCAACCTGCGCATGATGAACCTGGGCGGCGGCTTCCCCACCCGCTACCGCGACGAGGTGCCGGAAATCGACCGCTTCGGCGACGCCATCATGGCGGCGATGACGGCGCATTTCGGCAACGACCTGCCCGAGATGCTGATCGAGCCCGGCCGTTCCGTGGTCGGCGATGCCGGGGTGGTCGAGGCCGAGGTCGTGCTGGTCAGCCGGCGCGACGAGGATAGCCCGATCCGCTGGGTCTATCTCGACATCGGCCGCTTCGGCGGGCTGGCCGAGACCGAGGGCGAGGCGATCAAGTACCGCATCACCACGCCGCATGATGGCACCAGGCTCGGTCCGGTCTCGATCGCCGGCCCAACCTGCGACGGCGCCGACATCATGTATGAGAAGTCCAACTATCGCCTGCCGCTGGCGCTGCGCACCGGCGACAGGGTCGAGCTGCTGTCCGCCGGCGCCTACATCACCACCTATGCCAGCCAGGGTTTTAATGGATTCGCCCCGCTGGCGGAACATTATCTGTAGGGCGGACGTGTTGCCCTTCAGCCGGTTTGCTGTCATTCCGTGTTCCCACCGGCCGGCGGCCGACCCGCCCTGAATGAAACAGTCGGATCGCCGAAGAGAAGGACACTCCCCCTCCCCTTGAGGGAGGGGGTTGGGGGGAGGGGTCGATCGGTGCGAATCCCAGACCGCCCCCTCCCCCAACCCCCTCCCTCAAGGGGAGGGGGAGCTTGTTTCTTGTTAGGAGCGAAGCGACGAAGCAACCCCATCCAGGTGCCCCTCTGGCGGGAGATTGCTTCGCTGCGCTCGCAATGACAGCCAGATCCCGGCGAGCCCACAGCTTCACCCGATTGCCCTGCGGCCCGTATCGCGCGCCCGCCTGCCACAGGCGACCAGCGCGCGACCGCCCGCCTCACGGCTGGCGGAACGCATCCGAGGTAATGAAGCCGACCGTGCGGGCCAGCAGCCGCTCGTGCAGCCCCGCGCCCGGGCTCGGCAACCACCGATCGGCCAGCTCCAGCGTCGCCGCCAGATCGCATTCGACAAAGAACGAGTGCCGCAGCAGGTCCAGCGCGAGTGTCGAGAGCTGCTCGTGACTATCGCGAGCCGCCATGCTCGTCGGTGCGCCAGGTCGGATCGAGGTGATGAACGGAAACAGGCAGCGTGCCCGCAACTGGCCTGCCGCCACCCGGTCGCGGATGAAAAGATCGATCGGACACCGGGCGCCGCTGGCCAATTCGCGGCCAAACATGTCGCTGACCAGGCGAACGGACCGTCGGTTGACAAGGTAGGACGTCATCGAGGCGGTATACGCCAGGGGCCTGAAGCGGACCTCTGTCGCCGTTCCGCTGTCGTCACGGCTGATGTCGCTGGCATACCACCCCTTGGCGCGGCGAATGAAGTTCAGGTCGGACTGGACGACCATGTCGGTGAACAGCAGGTCGTGCTCGTCGAGCATGCCCTTCGCGACGATCCCGTCGATGAACTGCGCGGTGCGCGTCGCCAGAACCGTATCGTCTTCGATGACGTGCAGGTGTGCGGCGCCGTCGAGATGCTGCTGCAACAACCGACAGTGCGAGGCGAAGCAGCCGAGTTCGCTGACGGTCAGCGTGGGGCTGGTGATGCCAGGCGGGTTGCCGTCCATCGCGGCGAACCGGCGATACAGTTCCGTCAGGCCGAGCCGCGCAAGCTGCGCGTCCATCGCCGCGCGACGTTCCGGGCTGCGGTCCAGGTTGATGTAATATCCGAGATACGCCATGGGCATTCGTGCGATTCGATGACGAATGCTAGCGATGGAAGCCGGGTGCGACAACGCAGGAAGGCAGCCATCCGGCCCGCGTCGTGATCATCACGAAACGACCGCTGCACGGCCCGGGTGGCCGCGGTCGGTCGTGACGCCGCGCTCCGTGTCATGGCCGGGCTTGGCCCGGCCACCCATGACTTTGCCGCAGGCAACAGGAAAAGACGTGGGTGGGCCGGGCCAAGCCCGGCCATGACACGGGGGGAGTTTGCCAGAGCCGACGCAATTATTTGTCAAAAGTCCGTGCCTCCGCCCTGGCGGGCTTCCCGGAAACGCCCCAACCTTCCTTCGCGTCCCCCGCTCGCCCTGGGCTGCTTCTGGCCCGCGCCGCGCCGCCGCGTGTATCCTTCCGTCGGCCACCACGCAGGGAGAACACGCCATGCCTAGCATCACCATCCCAGCCAGCGACGGCTCGGGCAGCTTCGCGGCCTATCTGGTCGAGCCGAAAGCAAAGCCGGCCGGCGCAATCGTGCTGATCCAGGAGATCTTCGGCGTGAACCAGGCGATGCGCGACATCGCCGCCTGGGCCGCCGATATCGGCTTCATCGCCGTCTGCCCGGACCTGTTCTGGCGCATCCAGCCCGGCATCGACATCACCGACAAGACCGACGCCGAGTGGAAGCAGGCGTTCGAGCTGTTCCAGAAATTCGACCAGGCGAAGGGGATCGAGGACCTGAAGGCGACCGTCGCCGCCGCGCGCGGATTGCCGGGCGCCAACGGCAAGGTGGGCACGATGGGCTACTGCCTGGGCGGGCGGCTGGCCTTCATGATGGCCGAGCAGTCGGACGCCGACATCAACGTCTCCTACTACGGCGTCGGTCTGGACGGACTGCTCGGCGACCTGGACAAGATCTCCAAGCCGCTGGTCGTGCACATCGCCGATCGCGATGAGTATTTCCCCGCCGACGGACGTGCCAAGGTGGTCGCGGCGACCAAGGCGCACAAGCTGATCGCCTGCTACAACTACGACGCGGATCACGCCTTCGCCCGGGTTGGCGGCATCCATTGGGACGGGCGCTGCGCCACCATCGCCAACGGCCGCAGCACCGAGGCGCTGGCGGCGGCGCTGGACTAGAACGACGGCCATGCGGGGCACACGGCTACTGCGTCTCACGCGAGCATGATAGCAAACCGTTGGACGCAAGGAGCGGAGCCAACCGATGGACGCAACGATCAAGCCGGTGACCGGAGGAAAAGGCCTGGCGCGCTCCGCGGGCGCGCTGGCCGGGCTGAAGGTCATCGACCTGACCCGCGTTCTCGGCGGCCCCTACTGCACGATGATCCTGTCCGATCACGGCGCCGAGGTGATCAAGATCGAGCCGCCGCAGGGCGACGAGGTGCGCGACTGGGGCCCGCCGTTCCACGACGGCGACGCCAGCTACTTCATCGGCATCAACCGCAACAAGCGCTCGCTGGCGCTCGACATCGGCACCAGCCAGGGCAAGGCGGTGCTGCTGCGCCTGCTCGACGGGGCGGACGTGCTGATCGAGAACTTCAAGCCGGGGACGATGGAGAAATGGGGGCTGGGATATGACGCCGACCTGGCGCCGAAATTCCCCGGGCTGATCCACTGCCGCATCTCCGGCTTCGGCGCCGATGGCCCGCTGGGCGGCCTGCCGGGCTACGACGCGATCCTGCAGGCGATGACCGGGCTGATGAGCGTCAACGGCGACGCGAGCACCGGGCCGATGCGCCTGGGCACCGCGGTGGTGGACATGGGCACCGGTCTTTATTCGGCGATCGGCATCCTGATGGCGTTGCAGGAACGGACGCGCTCCGGCCGCGGCCAGTACCTCGACATGACGCTGTACGATTGCGGCATGGCCCTGCTGCATCCGCAGGCCGCGAACTATTTTCTCAATGGCAAGCGTCCGACAGGCACCGGCAACCCGCACCCCAACCTCGTGCCCTACGACAAATTCCCGACGCGGACCTGCGAGATCTTCATCGCCTCCGGCAACAACGGGCAATTCCGCAAACTCTGCGAGATCATCGGCCGCCCCGAAATGGCGGATGATCCGCGCTTCGCCAGCAACGCCGAGCGCAACGTCAACCGCGACGCGCTCAGCGCGCTTCTGGGCGCGGCGTTTGCCGACCAGGACGGCAACGAGCTGGCGCTGCGGCTGATCCGCGGCGGCGTGCCGGCCGGACCGGTGCTGCCGGTCGACCAGGCCACCGCCGCGCCGCACACCGCGCATCGCGAGATGGTCACCGAGCTCGGCTGGTACCGCGGCGTCGGCACACCCATAAAACTGTCCCGCACGCCCGGCGGCACGCGTGCCGCGCCGCCCGCGTTCGGCGAGCATGGCACGGAGGTTCTGGCACAGCACGGCTATTCCCCGGAGCAGATTGCCGAGCTTGCCGCCAGCGGCGTCGTGCTGCGCGAGCGCCGCCGAACGTAGCGCGCCATGGCCGGTGATCTGGACCTTGACGAGCTGCCCGGCGCGGCGAATGCCGATCCCGCCGGTCGGCCGGCGACCCGCAAGGGTGTCCCGGCGCGCGAACTGTTACGACATCGTAACCGCGCCGGGGCGCCCTGGGCGGTGTTCTATCCGGACTGGTACCTGGCGACCTATCCCGCGGCATGCGGCGCGGTCGCCGATGCCAGCTTCGCGAGCGCCCTGGCCCACTATCTGAACGTCGGTCAGGCCGCCGGACATTCGCCAAATCCGTTTTTCGACGAGGCCTGGTATCGTGCGACCTACGCCGACGTCGTCACGGCGATCGCCGAGGAGGGCGTCGAGTCCGGCTTCGACCATTATTGCCGCCATGGGTTCACCCAGCGCTCGCCGCACTGGCTGTTCGATGAGGCAGCGTATCGCGCCCGCTATCCGGACCTGTCCAACGAGGCGCTCGCGGCACAGGCACTGACCAACGGCTACGGCCATTACCTGCGCAATGGCGATCGCGAAGGCCGCACCGGCAGCCCGTTCTTCGACCCGGTGATCTATCGGACGCAGCTCCTGGAAGCGGCGACGACGAGCGATCCGACGGAGGCACCGTTCATTACCTTCCTGCGACGGCAGAGCGAGGTCCCGGAGCGCCGCACGACCCTCTATTTCGATCCTGACTGGTACCGGGCCAGCTACCCGGCGGTCGCCGCGGCGATCGCCGCAGGACACTACGGCTGCGCGCTGCACCACTACCTCACCAACCCGACCCCAACCGCGTTCGACCCCTTGCCGGCGTTCTCCGAGCGCGCCTACCTCGACGCCTATCCGGATGTTGCCGAGGCGGTGGCGGCCGGCGATTTTCGCTGCGGCTATCATCACTTCCTCAACAACGGCATTGCCGAGCTGCGGCTGGCCGGGCCTTCGCTCGACCTGCAATGGTACATCGCGAACAATGCAACGGTCGGTGCGGATCTCACCGCCAGGCGCGCGCGTGACGCCTTCACCCACTATCTCTGCATCGGCCTTCCGGCCGGCCTTGTCGGCGCCCCTCCGCCGCCGCCGCCCGCCGCTGGGCCGGACCCGGCCGCGATCCTCTACCGCGCCCGCGCCAGCGCCGTGCTGCCGGTGGTCGCGCGGCGCGGCCTGGACTTCACCTGCGCCAGATCGCCGACGCTGTCGGTCATCATGTTGCTGCATGACGAACTCGCGCTGGCGCTGCAGTCCCTCGCGGCGCTGCGCGACCGCACCCCGGGCGACATCGAGCTGATCCTGATCGACTGCGGCTCGCGCGACGAGGCGCGGCATGTGCATCGTTACGTGCACGGTGCACGGATGGTCCGCTTCGATGTGCCGACCGACCCGGCGGCGGCGCGCAACGCCGCGCTCGGCGCGGTCACCGCGCCGGCGATCCTGCTGCTCGGCAGCGACGCCGAGCCCGCGCACGGCGCCGTCGCGGCCGCGCTGGAGCGGCTGGACGGCGATTCACGCATCGGCGCGGTCGGCGGCAGGCTGGTCGGGGCGGACGGGCGGCTGCGCTCGGCCGGCGGCATTGTCTGGCACGACGGCGGGTTGCTCGATTACATGCGCGACCAGCCGGCACTGGCACCCGAGGCGAATTTCGTGCGCGTCGTGGATTTCTGCTCCAGCGCGTTCCTGCTTGCGCGGACCGCGGTGTTGCAGGAACTGGACGGCTTCGATGTCCAGTTCGCCGACGCGGACTATGCCGACGCGGACCTGTGTGCCCGCATCGCGGCCGCCGGCCATCGCGTGGTGTACGACCCCAACGTGCTGGTCTACCAGCCTGGCGTGGCCGCCTCAGCGGTACGCGCCGCGGACGCGAAGGAGAGCTTCTTTCGCAAACATCTCGACCAATTGCACTCCCGTTACCCGGCCGATCCGAAGGTCGAGACCTTCGCGCGCGCGCTGGATTCTGGCCAACAGCGTGTGCTGTTCATCGAGGACCTGCTGCCCTTGCGCATGATCGGTTCGGGTTTCGTGCGCTCCAACGATCTGATCCGGGTGCTGGCGTCGATGGGCGTGTTCGTCACCGTCTTCCCGATCAACCAGGGCAACTTCGACATCGCCGCGGTCTATGCCGACATGCCGGATACGGTCGAGGTGATGCACGATCGTTCGCTGGGCGACATTGAGGCCCTGTTCCAGCAGCGGCAGGGCTATTACGACCTGATCTGGGTTGCCCGCACGCACAATCTCGATCGCATCCTGCCGTGGCTCGAGCCGCTGATGACGGCTACAGGACGGCCGCCACGCGTGGTACTGGACACCGAGGCGATCGCCACACTGCGGCAGGCGGCGCGGCATCGCCTGTCCGGACAGCAGGCGGAATTCGATCTTGACGCGGCGATCCGCCAGGAATTCGCTAATGCGCACCTCTGCCAGACCATCACCGTGGTCAACGAGCAGGAGGCGGAAATCGTGCGCGGCCTTGGTTTCGCCGACGTCAAGGTGGTCGGCCATATCCGCGACCTGGCCCCGACGCCGCGGGCGTTCGCGGAACGTTCCGGTCTGCTGTTCATCGGCGCGATCCACGAGACCGCCAGCCCCAACTACGACGGCCTGGGCTGGTTCGTCGACGAGGTGTTGCCGCTGATCGAGCAGCAGCTTGGCTGGGAGACCCGCCTCAGCGTGGTCGGCTACACTGGCGCCGAGGTCTCGCTCGACCGGTTTCGCGCGCATCCGCGCATCACGCTGCGTGGCACCGTGCCGGAGACCGAGCCGCTGTACAATGCCCATCGCGTGTTCGTTGCCCCGACGCGCTACGCCGCCGGCACGCCGTACAAGATCCATGAGGCGGCGTCCTTCGGCCTGCCGGTCGTCGCCACGGAGTTGTTGCGCCAGCAGGTTGGCTGGGAGGACGGCAAGGAACTGCTGGCGGCGGACCACGCCGATCCGGCGCTGTTCGCCCACCATGTCGTGACGCTGTATCGCGATGCCACGCTTTGGCAGACGCTGCGCGACGGCGCTCTGGCCCGGCTGGCGGCCGAAAATGGCCGCGAACACTACGTGCAGGCGCTGCAGACGATCCTTGCATCGTAGTCGCGTCTTGCGATACAAGGCCATTGCACGTCGATCGGATCGTTGCCGGTCCGCTCAAGGGTTCCACTCACGGCTTGACGCCCCGCCACCGCAACGATCGTCGAAGCGCCAGGGGCCGGCTGATGGAAGCTGACTCGCTTGCATCCGGGGCAGCGCGTGCACGCGGCGATGCCACCGGCACCTGGCTGCCCGCACTTCTGCTTCTCGGAGTGCTCGCCGCGCTGCTGCTCTGGTTTCCCGTCCTGCGCGCGACGGTCGGTTTCGAGATCGATTACAGCGAGGGCTGGAACATCTATTGGCAGCAACAAGCCGCTACCGGTGTGCCGCTGTACGGGGCATCACCCGTCTACACGATCGCGAACTACCCACCGCTGTCGTTTCACCTGATCGGCCTGCTCGGCCGGCTGTTCGGCAACACGCTCCTGACCGGGCGCGTGGTCGCTTTGATTTCGCTGGCCCTGATCTGTGCCGTTGCGGCCGCCATCGTCATCAGTGTCACCGCGTCGCGCTACGCCGGATGGTATGCGGCGCTGTGCTTGCCGGTCTGGCTTTATGTGTTCGCACCGGAACGGATCGGCATGGACGATCCCCAGCTCCTGGGGATGCTCTTCGAACTGATCGGCTTCTGCATCTGGGTCCGGGGACCGGGGCGACCGCGGCACGTCCTTGTGTCTGCCTTGATCTTTGCCCTGGCGGTGTTTACCAAGGACACCTTGATTGCCTTGCCGGCGGCGGTGGCCACTTGGCTGATCGTGCGCCGGGACTGGAGACGGCTTGCCCTGTGGATCTGGGCCGGAGTCGTAACATCTGGTATCCTGGGCGCGGTCACCGTGCAGGTCGATGGCCGCTTCTTCCTCGACGATCTGTTGCGGCCGCGCGCCTGGGCATACCTGCCCGGGCTGGGCGACGACGTGCTCTATCTGCTGATGTTCCTTCTGTCGTTCGGCTTCGCGGCTGCCTGGTCGATCGGGCTGACGCGATCGCCACGGCGGCATTTACTGGCGCTCGGATGGCTCTACACGCATCTGCTTGGTTTCGTGCTGGCGCTGGGCAATGGCGTCGGGCTGAACATTCAGTTTGAATCCATAACACTGGATGCGATCGTCGTCGCCATCGGCTTGCACGAGGTCATCGCCAAAGGGATCGTGCACAACCGTCTGATAAGGTGGCTGCTGCTCGGGCTGTTCATCGCCTGGCCCTTCCTCTGGACACGCATATATGTCCCGACCGGAGTCTTCCACACCATTTCGGACTGGCGCGCGCTGTCGCACGAACAGGCGGACTTCATGCGTGGCGTCGATCTCATGAAATCTAGACCGGACCCGGTTCTTTGCGAGAATTTGCTGCTCTGTAACGATGCCGGAAGGGCGTTCGACTTCGATGCCTATTTCGCCCTCGACCAGATAAAGACCGGTGCACTCCCCGAATGCGATCTCATCGCCCTGCTTCTGGCGCAACGCCTCAGCGCGGTCGAGATCGGCGCCCCGCCCGACGACCGACCGCCCGAACCGGCGGCTCGGCTGCGCTTCACGCGGACTTTCATGCAAGCACTTCTGGAACGCTACAGCCCCGTCTTGCGGACATCGCATTTCACCATCCTGGAGCCGGCGTATGGACCGTGGCCGGCGCAGCATTCCGCCGATCAGGAATGTCACGCGTCATGATGCGATACGACCACGGGGACTGCTGCCGCCGCGGCATGGACTCCGCCCAGGTCGTCAGGCGTTGGTGATGCCACCGTCGATCGTGATCGTCTGGCCCGTGATGTAGGAAGCATCCTTCGAGCACAGGAAGCGGATCACCGAGGCCACCTCCTCCGGTTGGCCGAAGCGGCCAAGCGGGATTTCCTGCCGATACGCCTCGCCACGCTCGGCGATGATCGGTTCGGTCATGCGGGTGACGATCACGCCGGGGGCGACGGCGTTCACCAGGATGTCGGGCGCATACTTGCGCGACAGTGCACGGGTCAGCCCGACGATGCCGCCTTTGGCCGCGGCGTAGGCGGCGCGATCGGGGCTGCCGCGGCGATAGGCGACCGAGCTCGCGAACACCAGGCGCGACGCCTCGCGCGGGTCGGCACGGGTGCGGAAGGCAACCGCCATGTCATACGCATTGGTCAGGTTGGCCGCGATCGCGCGATCCCACACGCCGTGCTCCTCGGACAGCAGCGGATCGCGTTCGAACAGGCCCGCCAGATGCACCAATGCGTAGACCGGCTTGGCGCCCTCCATCACCGCCACGCAAGCAGCCGGCGTTGCCAGGTCGGAAACCAGGGTGAACACCCGTGTGCCGCCCAGCGCCTCGCGCGCCGCGGTCAGGCGGTCCGCATCGAGATCAACCAGCAGCACGTGCGCGCCATGTTCGAGCAACCTGCGCGCCGTCGCCACGCCGATGCCGCCGGCGCCACCGGTGATGACGAAGCGTTTGCCGGCGAACTCCGCCATGTCACATCTCCATGCCGCTCCAACAATAATGCGGCTCAGATCCGCCGCACCACGTAGCTGCGTTCCAGCGCCGCGACGATCGTGTCGGCATGCGCGGAATCGCGCGCTTCCACCATCACCTCCAGCTCCGCCGCCTGCACCGACGCGGCGGCGAACAGCCGCTGGTGCGAGACCTCGATGATATTGCCGCCGGTGTCGCCGATTTTTCCGGCGATGTCGGCCAGCACGCCGGGCCGGTCGGGAATCTGCAGATGCAGCCGCAGCAGCCGCCCGTCGCGCAGCAGGTTGCGCAGCAGCACGTTGGACAGGATGCGCGCGTCGATATTGCCGCCGGTGATCGCCACGCCGACGCGCTTGCCGCTGAACCGGCTCGGGAAACGTCAGCAGCGCCGCGACGCCGACCGCGCCGGCGCCCTCGGCCACCGTCTTGGCGCCCTCGGCGAGCAGCCCGATCGCCTCCTCCACCGCGCGCTCCGGCACCACCAGCACATCGGTCACCCGACGCCGCACGATCTCCAGCGGGATCTCGCCGATGTCGCGCACGGCGATGCCCTCGGCGATGGTGGGGCCGCCGACCGACACGGTGCGCCCGGCAATGCGCTGCGCCATCGCGGCATAGGCCTCGACCTCGACGCCGAACACCGCGATGCCCGGTTTCAGCGCGGTCGCCGCGACCAGGCAGCCGGCGAGCAGCCCGCCGCCGCCGACCGGGATCACCAGCGCATCGAGCTCGGGCGCGTCGTCCAGCAGTTCCAGCGCCAGCGTGCCCTGGCCGGCGATCACCGCCGGATCGTTGTAGGGGTGGATGAACACCAGTTGCCTGGTCTCGGCGAGGTGCGCGGCGTGCGCGGCGGCCTCCGCCAGGGTTTCGCCATGCAGCACCACCTCGGCGCCCCAGGCGGCGGTGCGGGTGATCTTGGTGGCCGGGGTGATGTTCGGCATCACGATGGTGGCGGCGATGCCGAGCAGATTGGCGTGCCGCGCGACCGCCTGCGCGTGGTTGCCGGCCGACATGGCGATCACGCCGCGGGCCCGTTCGCCCTCGCTCAGCAGCGCCAGGCGGTTGGCCGCGCCGCGCTCCTTGAAGGCGCCGACGACCTGCAGGTTGTCGAGCTTCAGCACGGTGTCGACGCCGGTGGCGCGGCTGACACGCGTCGCGACGGCAGTGCCGGCGTGCGCAGCACGCGCCCGGCGATCCGCGCGGCCGCCGCTTCGACATCCGCCAGGCCGATCATCGGGCGATACCCCGAGCCTTGTGTCGGATGACTGGGGTCAGATGAACTTGACCCCGAGGATCTCGTACGACCGGTCGCCGCCCGGCGCCGGCACCGACACCGTGTCGCCAATCTTCTTGCCGATCAGCGCCTTGGCCAGCGGCGAGGACACCGACAGGCGGCCGAGCTTGATGTCGGCCTCATGCACGCCGACGATCTGGTAGGTGGACTTCCTTCTCGGTCTCCTCGTCGACCAGCCAGACATGCGCGCCGAACTTGACGTGCTCGCCGGACAGGCTGGACGGATCGATCACCTCGACCGCGGAGACGATTTCCTCCAGCTCGGCGATGCGGCCCTCGATGAAGGACTGGCGTTCGCGCGCGGCGTGGTATTCGGCGTTTTCCGACAGGTCGCCATGGCTGCGCGCCTCGGCGATCTGGCGGATGATCGACGGGCGCTCTTCCGACTTGAGCTGCCGCAGCTCGTCTTCCAGCCGCTGCAGGCCGGGGGCGGTCATCGGAAACTTCTGCACGTGCTGGGTCCTTCGATTCTGACAGGCGCAGCGGCGTCGGGGTCGGGCGAGCACGCAAACGCCCCCGTCACGACGGGGCCGCGCCCGGCCGCGACGGAACGCTCAGAACGATCCGCGAAAGTAGGACTGTAGCGGCGCGACTTCAAGCGTCCCCGACCGCAGCGCCGCGATGGCGTGGACCGCGGCCCGGGCGCCGGCCATGGTCGTGTAGTGCGGCACGCCGTGGGTCAGCGCGCTGCGGCGGATGGCGAAACTGTCGGCGATCGACTGCGGCGCCGGAGGCGGTGTTGATCACCAAGCTGGATCTCGCCGGAGCGGATCGCATCGACGCAGTGCGGCCGGCCCTCCAGCACCTTGTTCACCACCTTGACCGGCAGTCCGGCGTCGCGGATGCGCGCGGCGGTGCCGCGGGTGGCCAGGATGCCGAAGCCCATTTCGGTCAGCCGGCGGGCCAGCGCGGCGAGGCCCTTCTTGTCGGCGTCGCGGATCGACAGGAACACCGTGCCGGCCTCCGGCAGGATGACGCCGGCGCCGAGCTGCGATTTGGCGAAGGCGCGCTCGAAGCTGGAGTCGAGGCCCATCACCTCGCCGGTGGATTTCATTTCCGGGCCGAGGATGGTGTCCACGTTGGGGAAGCGGGCGAACGGGAACACCGCCTCCTTCACCGCGACATGCGCGCGCGACCGCCTGGTCGTCCAGCCGGAAGTCGGCCAGGCGCGCGCCGGCCATCACGCGGGCGCCGATCTTGGCCACCGGCACGCCGGTGGCCTTGGCGACGAACGGCACGGTGCGCGAGGCGCGCGGGTTCACCTCCAGCACGAAGATCACGTCGTCCTGGATGGCGTACTGCACGTTCATCAGGCCGACGACGCCGAGCGCCTTGGCCATCGCCTCGGTTTCCGCCTTCAGCTCGGTCACCATCGCGGGCGACAGCGTGTAGGGCGGCAGCGCGCAGGCGGAATCGCCGGAGTGGATGCCGGCTTCCTCGATATGCTCCATCACGCCGGCGACATAGACGCGTGTCGCCGTCGGCGATGCAGTCGACATCCACCTCGATCGCGTCGTTCAGGTAGCGGTCGATCAGGACGGCCGCCGATTGTCGCCCCGGAGACGCGCACCGCCTCGCGCATGTAGCGGTGCAGGCCGGCGCGGTCGTAGCACGATCTCCATGGCGCGGCCGCCGAGCACGTAGCTGGGGCGGATCACCACCGGATAGCCGATGCGGTCGGCGATCGCCTCGGCTTCCTCGGCCGAGCGGGCGATGCCGTTCTCCGGCTGGCGCAGGCCGAGGCGTTGCAGCAGATGCTGGAAGCGTTCGCGATCCTCGGCGACGTCGATCGCGTCGGCGCTGGTGCCCAGGATCGGGATTTCCTCCCGCGCCAGCGCCTGCGACAGTTTCAGCGGCGTCTGGCCGCCGTATTGCACGATGCAGCCCAGCACGGTGCCGTTCTGCTGCTCGCGGCGGACCAGGGCGATCACGTCTTCGTCGGTGAGCGGCTCGAAATACAGCCGGTCGGAGGTGTCGTAGTCGGTGCTGACGGTTTCCGGGTTGCAGTTGACCATGATGGTCTCGAACCCGGCATCCTTCAGCGCGTAGGCGGCGTGGACGCAGCAATAGTCGAACTCGATGCCCTGGCCGATGCGGTTCGGGCCGCCGCCGAGGATGATGATCTTTGGTCCGGTCGGTCGGGTCGGCTTCGCAGATCGGCGGTGCCGAAGCCGCCTTCGTAGGTGGAGTACATGTAGGGCGTGGCGGAGGCGAACTCGGCGGCGCAGGTGTCGATGCGCTTGATAGACCGGGTAGACGCCGAGCTTGCGCGCGCTGGGCGGCGATGTCGGGTTCGCGTGCGGCCGGTAAGCTGCGCCAGGCGATGGTCGGAGAAGCCGAGCGCCTTCAGCCGGCGCAGCGCGCCCGGCGTCGTGCGGCAGGCCGGCGGCGGCGACCGCGCGCTCGGCGTCGACGATGCGTTCCAGTTCGCGCAGGAACCACGGGTCGAATTTGCGTGGTGTCGTGGATGTCCTCGACCGACAGGCCGGCACGCAACGCCTGTGCGGCCATCAGCAGCCGGTCCGGGCGCGGTTCGGACAGCGCGGCGCGGAAGGCGTCCGGGCCGCCGTCGCCGGGCGGTTCGATCTCGTCGAGGCCGGAGAGGCCGGTTTCCATGCTGCGCAGGCCTTTTTGCAGCGCCTCGGCGAAGCTGCGGCCGATCGCCATCGCCTCGCCGACGGATTTCATGCTGGTGGTGAGCAGCGCCGGGGTGCCGGGGAATTTTTCGAAGGTGAAGCGGGGGATTTTCACCACGACGTAGTCGATGGTGGGCTCGAAGCTGGCCGGCGTGACGCGGGTGATGTCGTTGGCCAGTTCGTCCAGCGTGTAGCCGACCGCGAGCTTGGCCGCGATCTTGGCGATCGGAAAGCCGGTGGCCTTCGACGCCAGCGCGGAGGAGCGCGACACGCGCGGGTTCATCTCGATGATGACCATGCGGCCGTCGGCCGGGTTCGACCGCGAACTGCACGTTGGAGCCGCCGGTATCGACGCCGATCGCGCGCAGGCAGGCGATCGAGGCGTCGCGCATGCGCTGGATATTCCTTGTCGGTCAGCGTCAGCGCCGGGGCGACGGTGACGCTGTCGCCGGTGTGGATGCCCATCGGATCGACGTTCTCGATCGAGCAGACGATGATGCAGTTGTCCGCGCGGTCGCGGACCACCTCCATCTCGAATTCCTTCCAGCCGAGCACCGATTCCTCGATCAGCACCTCGGTCGGTGGGCGAGGCTTCCAGGCCGCCGGCGACGATCTGTTCGAATTCCTCGCGGTTATAGGCGATGCCGCCGCCGGTGCCGCCGAGGGTGAAGCTGGGGCGGATCACGGCGGGCAGGCCGATGCTGCCGAGCGCCGCGCGGGCTTCCTCCAGCGAGTGGGCGATGGCGCTTTTCGGCGATTCGATGCCGATCGCGGCCATGGCGTCGCGGAATTTCAGCCGGTCTTCGGCGCGTTCGATGACGTCGGCGCGGGCGCCGATCAGTTCGACGCTGTGACGTTCCAGCGCGCCGGTCCTGGCGAGCTGCATCGCGGTGTTGAGCGCGGTCTGCCCGCCCATGGTGGGCAGCAGCGCGTCCGGGCTTTTCGCGGGCGATGATCTTTCGACGATCTCGGGGGTGATCGGCTCGATATAGGTGGCGTCGGCCAGGCCGGGATCGGTCATGATGGTGGCGGGGTTGGAGTTCACCAGGATGACGCGGTAGCCCTCGGCCTTCAGGGCCTTGCAGGCCTGCGCGCCGGAGTAGTCGAACTCGCAGGCCTGGCCGATGACGATCGGGCCGGCGCCGATGATCAGGATGGAGTGGATGTCGGTGCGCTTGGGCATGGGCTGTCAGACTCCGGATATGCTCCTGAAAATCGCAACCATGGCCGCCTGATCGATCGCCTTACCGAGGAATGAGCCGGGCTCGTATTGCGGGCTCTCGCCAAATCTCCGTATAAATTCTTTGTTTTGGTGGAGAATCGTTTGTGCCGACTTGCGCCCTTTTGCGGTCAGTAATAGATCTCTACCAATCAGCGGATCAGGGTTATAGAGCGTTCCGCCGCCCATATTCCGCATCTTGGAAAAGCGACAAAAGCGTTCACTTATGAGCTGACGAGCCAGCTCTTCAAAGAGGTCCCCTGCCATAATGTTTCGTAGTTCGCTGGGGAACCAGATATCGTACCCAAGGTTTGGTAGGAATTTTGTACCCATGTTCTCGCGATCCCATCTAGCGGCCGTCCAACCTGAATGCAGGTAAATAAGACAAAGTACCGCTCTCTTCTTTGGTGCGACTTAAGATATTCCCTTGCGTCATCGTCTCACACCTGTCCATTAACGGTGGGCTGCGGTGCCGAGCTCCGATTTAGCTCGGATAGTAGTTTTCTCGCATTCAGTAGACCGCCAGGTGTCAGTTCCAGGTGCCAGTGACACTGCAACGCCCCTTCCGGCAGCCGCACCGGTTCGCGAATCAGTCGATCTTGCAGGCAGGCGGCGACTGCATCGCGGAAGGTGGCCTCATCGACCGCACCATCGGTCAACGCTGCAAATCGCTCGTAGCCGGCTTCGATGTTCGGCTCGTTGATCACGTGCCGGAATGCCGTGGCCAGCAGGAGCGCGACAGCGTCCATCTTACGTCCGCCGCTCGATCATCTCGACGAACCGCCCGAACAGGTAATGACTGTCGCTCGGGCCCGGGGCTCGCCTCCGGGTGGTACTGCACGCTGAAGGCCGGGCGATCGGTGCAGGCCAGCCCCTCGTTGGAGCCGTCGAACAGGCTGACATGCGTCACCTGCGCCGTGTCTGGCAACGTCGCCGGATCGACGGCAAACCCGTGATTCTGGCTGGTGATTTCGACCTTGCCGGTGGTCAGGTCTTTGACCGGCTGGTTCGCGCCGCGATGCCCGCGCGCCATCTTAAAAGTCTTCGCCCCCAGCGCGAGCGCCGAGCAACTGGTGCCCCAGGCAGATGCCGAACAGCGGCACCCCGGCCTCTAGCACGCCGCGGATGGCCGGCACCGCGTACTCTCCGGTCGCCGCCGGATCGCCGGGCCCGTTCGACAGGAACACGCCGTCGGGCCGATGCCGCAGGATGTCCTCGGCCGAGGCAGTCGCCGGCACCACCGTCACCCGGCACCCGGCGGCGGCCAGGCAGCGCAGGATGTTGCGCTTGGCCCCGTAGTCCACCGCGACCACGTGGTGCTTCGGCGCCGTCTGCCGGCCATACCCGTCCGGCCAGGCCCAGCGCGTCTCGTTCCACTCATACATCTGCCGGCAGGTGACCTCCTTCGCGAGGTCCATTCCCTCCAGCCCCGGCCAAGCCGCCGCCTGCCCCCGCAGCGCCGCCAGGTCGAACCGCCCATCCGCCGGAAACGCCAGCACGCCGTTCGGCGCGCCGCCGTCGCGGATCCGCACGGTCAGCGCCCGCGTGTCCACCCCGCCGATGCCCGCCACCCCCCGTGCGCGCAGCCAGGCGTCCAGGTGCTGGGTGGCGCGCCAGTTGGCCGGCTCGGTGACCTCCTGCTTCACCACCAGGCCGCGCGCGGCAATCGAGGTGGCCTCGATGTCCTCGGCGTTGGTGCCGACATTGCCGATATGCGGGAAGGTGAAGGTGATGATCTGCCCGGCATAGGACGGGTCGGTCAGCGTCTCCTGATAGCCGGTCATGCCGGTGTTGAAGCAGACCTCACCGACCGGCGCCGGCGACGGTGTGTGCGCGCCGAAGCCGCGGCCCCAGAACACCGCGCCGTCGCCGAGCACCAGTGCCGCGTTCGCCCCCGGGGGGATGTCGTCCCCGGCGACCACGCCGAGCGGAACCGCTTGAGGCGCCTCTGCGGTTTCCGGCATTGTCGGCCCGGCGCGCAACATGGGGGCATCGGACAGGTCGGCCAGGGTCAGGCCGGTGGCGGCGATCACGGCGGGCCAATGGCGGGAGGGTATGGCCCCGGCCTGGCGCCATTTGCGCACCGCCTCGGTTCCCACGCCGGTAAGCTGGGCCGCCGCGTCGGCGCCGCCCAGCCGGTCGATGATGCTGTCCACGGTCGTCGGCATGAATGCGTATTTATGGGAAGAAATTTCCCGCATCAACCCCCGTCCTCGGAATGGGAAGTTTCTTACCAGCCAAGGTGACAGACGAAGGAGACAGACGATGGATGAGATTGAACGCCAGGTGGTCGCGACCGGAGGGTGTCAGTGCGGCGCGGTGCGTTACGCGACGTATGCGGCGCCGGAGGGCAGTGTCTGCCATTGCAGGATGTGCCAGAAGGCCACCGGCGGGCTGTTCGCCGCATTGGCCAAAGTCGAAAAAGCCGACCTGGTGTGGACACGCGGCGAGCCGGCGTCGTTCCGCAGCTCGCCCGCCGCCTACCGGGACTTCTGCGCCGCCTGCGGCACGCCGCTGACCTTCCGCTTCCTGGACGCCGTGCACATGGAGGTGACGATCGGCAGCCTGGACCATCCGGAACTGGCGCCACCCAAGCTGAATTTCGGCGCGGAGAGCCGGCTGCCGTTTATCGCCGATCTGGTGCCCGGGCGGCTGCCGGACAAGCAGACCTCGCAGACCGGCGCGGCGACCCGTGACGTGCGCAGCCGCCAACACCCCGATCACGACACCCCGGCCGACTGGCAGCCGCCCGCGGTGTGATCGTCGATCGATTGGTCGACCTCCAGGGCGGGGTTCGCGACACCGGCGGTCTGGGGCGTTGGGTCCTCCGCGATATCTTATCTGCCGGTCCCCTGCGGCGGAGTGCCCCCTCTGCTAGTCATTATCTGCTCCGGGCGTCGCCTAACGTCTGCTGTTGAAGAAAAGATACTTTGTGAGCGCGGCGATGCCGAGAACGGCGACGACGACGGTTAGCAAGCCTCCCCACCCCATGCCCCACATCAGCGAGCCACTGCCGTCCATCACGCCGTTCATCATCAATTCCCTGAAATGTCTGAAGGGGTAGGTGCCTGCCGGTTCAGTATGTCGCTGCTTCGTGATCAATCGTTTCGGAGCGATTGGAATGTGTCCTCCGTGGAGGATATCCCACGGTGCCGCGGCAGTTCACGTGCATCGCATCCGCGCCAGCGCGCCCGATAGAAATTGCAGATCCCGCGTTGGCGCCGCCGCCGCCGTTATTGGGCGGGCTTCATCATGAGCTGCTGCTGCAGCAGGATCTGCTCCATCATCCGCTGCATCATGTCCATGCGCTGCTGCATCATCTGGATCGGCGGGGCGGCGTTCGGGGCCACGGAGCTGCTTCCTTGCGCCTGCCCCATCATGCCGCCCTGCGCCATCATGCCGTCCTGGCTCATCATGGCGTGCATGCCGCCCATTTGTTCCTGCATCAGTTTCATATGCTCGTCCATCAGCTTCTGCCGTTCAGCTTGGGTCTTCGCCTGCTGCGCCTGGTCCATCATCGTTTGCATCTGCTGGAACCGACCCTGCATCTGTTCCGGGGTGGCATTTGTGGCATTTTGCGCATAGGCCGTGGGTATGGCGAGCAACATGAATGCGGAGACGGCGAGGCGGCGGTAGGATTTCACGATCGATCTTCCTCTGCTGCGTGAGGTTGGTCAGTCCTGCGACGATTGTTGGTCAAACTGGTCCCGAATCTTCAAGTGTGAATCCGACTTTCAGCGTCACCTGGTAGTGGCGCACTTTCCCGTGTTCGATATGTCCGCGTGTCTGGATAACCTCGAACCAGTCGAGATGGTTGAGCGTCCGCGATGCACGTGCGATGGCCTGCTGTATCGCATCCTCGATACTCGTCTCCGAGGAGCCGGCGAGCTCGATGATCTTGTAGATGTGGTCCTGCATTTTCATCCCGCTTTTCCCTCAACCTGGCGAATTCCCGGCCGTGCGCTTGGCATGCAATGCCAAACGCCCGATCGCCGCTCATCGGGCCATTGCGCGCTTTGATCGACTGCTCCCGAGTGAAGCATCCCGACCGCGCTGCTGCCGCGACAAGCCACCATCGCAGCCCCGGGGGCTCGCTGGGTAGCCTCGGAAATTACCTAGCCGACATTGCCCGGATGATTGACCGGAGCAGATCGGATGCCGTCAGCAGCGCCTTCGTGCTGCGCCGCGCCATTCTTCCCTTTTCCGTGTTCTCCCTGCCTCCTCCCTTCTACTCCGTGTTCGAATCCGTCTTGCTTGCCGAAGATCGAGCACACGGGTCCACTCCCGACAGTGCCCCGACCGCATCGACACCCGGCGCAACGGCGCAACGGTACGAATGCCGCGGGGCTGAACCCGGGGACGGCGATGACGGTGAGGGGTGCAAGGCCCGGCCAAAATGACGATCGCCACTCGTGCTTGCATTTGCTTGCACTATGTGGCATCCAGATGGCATGAGCGAGACACGCACCAAACAAGCTGCCGGTCACCGCGGAACGACCAGCGAGCCGATCACCGCGCGCCGGCAACCCGCGAAGGTCGCCGTCACGCTCCGGCTCGACGCCGATCGGGTGCGCCGGCTGCAAGCGATCGCGCAGGCCGAGAACCGTTCCCTGACCAATTACGTGGAGACCGCGCTGCTGCGCGAACTCGCCCGTCGCGAAGAGGCGGAGCGGGTGATCACCATGTATGTCGCGCCTGGCACCTCGACGAGCATTCGCCCCGAGGACGTGATCCGCGGCGAGGGCGAGACCGATGAGGACTACGCTGCGCGGCAGGCGCTGACGGTGGAGCTTTGGTCGATTCCGGACAACGCGTAACCCGCCACCGCGTGGTCCCGGGGGTCTTTCTCAGGGTGCTCTTCCCGACCAGCGAGGCGCCTCGTCGGCCCGGTCTGCCGCACATTGGCTACGTTCTCACCGGCTCCCCAGTCGAGGTGATTGTTGCGTATACCACCTCGCAGCCTTGGCCCTCGCACACCCCGCTGCCCGCTGGCGTGCGCGTGTTCACGTCCGATGAGGCTGCGCGACTGAACCAGTCTCGCGGCTTTGTGCTGCGGCTGGACGTCATCGCAAGGCTGCCGCTGACATCGTCGTGGTTCCCGGATTTCGACGCGGGCGAGGCTGCGATCATCGCCGTTGCACCGATGCCACTGCAAAGGGAGTTGCGTGCGATGGCGGAAAACCTCGTCCGTCGGCGCCGGGACCTGATCCAGATGCGCGGGCCGTAGCCATCGGCTAAATCAGGGCCGATCATCCCGCATCGCCCCCCCGGATCGTCCCCCTGGGCGTCCACGCATAGAGTAGGGGTACATTTTCAAGGAGCCCGCCATGGCCCTGCGCGATCAGTTCACCGACCAGCTCAAGACCTCGATGAAGGCCGGCACCGCCGCCCGCACCTCGACGCTGCGCATGATCATGGCGAAGCTGAAGGATACCGACATCGCCGCCCGCCCCAAGGGCATCGACAAGGTGCCGGACGACGAGGTGCTGGCCATGCTGCGCGGCATGGTGAAATCCCGCCGCGAGTCGGTGGACCTGTATCGCCAGGGCCACCGTCAGGACCTGGTGGACAAGGAGGAAGCCGAGATCGCCGTGATCGAGAGCTTTCTCCCCCAGCAGATGGACCAGGCCCGCATGGACGGCGCCATCGCCGAAGCCATCGCGGCAACCGGTGCCACCAGCATCAAGGACATGGGCAAGGTGATGGCCGCGCTGCGCGCGCAGCACGCCGCCACGCTCGACATGGCCAAGGCCGGCCCGCTGGTGAAGGCGCGCCTGGCGCCAGCCCCCGGGCTTGACCCGGGGGCTGGCGCCTGACCCGCGGTTCCGATGGCGCTCCCCCCGCAATTCCTGGACGAGCTGCGCGCCCGCACCCCGCTGCCGGCGGTGATCGGCCGGCGTGTGCGCCTCGCCCGGTCCGGCCGGCAGTGGAAGGGCTGCTGCCCGTTCCACGGGGAAAAAACCCCAAGCTTCTACGTCTACGACGACCACTACCACTGCTTCGGCTGCGGCGCGCACGGCGACGCCATCGGCTTCGTCATGCAGAGCCAGGGCGCCGGCTTCATGGAGGCGGTCGAGCAGCTTGCCGCCGAGGCCGGGCTGGAGGTCCCCAAACCCTCGCCCGAGGCGGCCGAGGCGGAACGCAAGCGCCACGACCTGACCTCGGTGCTCGAAGCGGCGAACACCGCCTATCAGCGGCGCCTGCACCTGCCGGAGGGCCGCGCCGCGCTGGACTACCTGCGCGGCCGCGGCCTGACCGAGGCAGACGATCCGCCAGTTCGGCCTCGGCTGGTCGGGCGAGGGGCGCGGCGCGCTGGTCGCCGAGCTGAAACGCGAGGGGATCGAGCCGGACCTGCTGGCCGAGGCCGGACTGATGCGCGGCGGCGACGATGCCCGTGTGGGAGAAGGGGGGCGGAGCGGCGAGTTCTTTTTCAATCGGGTGATGTTCCCGATCCGCGACCGCCGCGGCCGGGTGATCAGCTTCGGCGGCCGCATCCTGGGCGACGGGCAGCCGAAATACCTGAACGGGCCGGAAACCGATGCTGTTCTCCAAGCGCCGCACGCTCTACGGGCTCGACCTGGCCCGCGACCGCGAGGGGCAGCACGATCGTGGTGGTCGAGGGCTACATGGACGTCATCGCGCTGCACCAGGCGGGCTTTAGCGGTGCCGTGGCCCCGCTCGGCACCGCGCTGACCGAGGAGCAGCTTGAGGAGCTGTGGCGCCTGACCCCGGCGCCGGTGCTCTGTTTCGACGGCGATGCCGCCGGCGCCCGCGCCGCCGCCCGCAGCGCCGACCTTGCACTGCCCCTGCTGGCGCCGGACCGCACGCTGCGCATCGCTGCGCTGCCGCAGGGCGAGGATCCCGACACACTGGTGCGCCGGCAGGGGAATGCGGGGTTCCAGGCGGTCCTGGATGCCGCCAGCCCGCTGGCCGAGGCGCTGTACGACCTGCTGCGCGAGGCCGGTGGCGAAAAAACGCCCGAGCAGCGGGCCGCGTTCCGCACCCGCCTGGAAGCCGCGGCGCGGCGCATTCCGGACAAGATACTAGCTGGCGAATATCGTCGGGAGCTGCACAACCGCTTCTTCGACGAGCAACGCAAGGGTCGGCCCGGCCAATGGCGCCCGGGGCAGCAGCCCCCCGGCCATGCATACCATGGTACGCAACGACCAGTTGCTACGCGGACCGCGCCGCGCCCGGTTCCCAGCGCCGGCCGCACGGACCTTGAACGCACGCGGGTACTCACCGCCATTCTGTTGCGCCACCCCAACCTGCTGCACGACGTGGAACACGCCTATGCGGCGCTCGGCTTGCCGCCGCCGCTCGATGGGCTGCGCCAGGCGTTGCTGGATTGGGCACATGATGGGGCGCATGCGGCCGATGTGCTTGACTCGGAAGCATTGATGTCCCACCTCAAGGCATCCGGTATGGCAGCAGAGGCTGAACAGGCGCTGGCGGCGGTTCCCGTGCCGCTTCCCTCCTGTGCCAGCCCCGACGTGATGCCGGCCGAGGCCGAGGCGGGTTGGTGGCATATATTCGGGTTTCTCAACGTGGACCGGCTGCGCGAAGAGCTCGAACTCGCCCGCGCCGAGTGCTCCCGGGACCTGAACCAGGCAACCGAGCGGCGCCTGGTCGCGATGGCCGAAGCGCTGCGGAAGGTATTGACCGGCGAGCCGGACGGAATCGACCTGGCCGCATGACCGGCGCATGACCGACCGATGACCTTTGGGCGGGATACGCGCCCGGACTTTTAAGGAGTGGCCAGCGAATGGCGACGAAACCCGCTGTGGCGACCGATACCGCCACCGCCGAACAGGATGTGGAAACCACGCTGCTCGATGTGCAGACCGCCGCGGTCAAGCGGCTGGTCGCCAAGGGCAAGGAGCGCGGCTACATCACCTTCGACGAACTGAACGCCATCCTGCCGCCCGACCAGAACTCCTCGGAGCAGATCGAGGACGTGATGGCCAATTTCTCCGAACTGGGCATCCAGGTCGTCGAGAGCGAGGAAAGCGAGGACACCGAGGCCCCCGTCGCCAAGGTCGAGAAGGCCGAAGACGCCGCCGAGGAGGAGCAGACCGGCAACGTCGACGAGGAGACCCTGGGGCGCACCGACGACCCGGTGCGGATGTACCTGCGCGAGATGGGCAGCGTCGAGCTGCTGTCGCGCGAGGGCGAAATCGCCATCGCCAAGCGCATCGAGGCCGGCCGCGACATGATGATCGGCGGCCTGTGCGAGAGCCCGCTGACCTTCAAGGCGATCATCTCCTGGCACGACCAGCTCAAGGCCGGGCGGATGCTGCTGCGCGACATCGTCGACCTGGAAGCGACCCAGGGCGCCGGCGCGCCGCCGGCCGAGGGTGCGGCGCCGGCCCCCGCCCCGCCGCCGGCCGGCGTCGTCACGTTCGAGGCCGCTGACGACGACGACGACGAGGGCGAAGGCCCCGGCATGTCGCTGTCCGCACTCGAGGAGAAGCTGAAGCCCGAGGTCCTGGCGACCTTCGAGGAGATCGAGGGCCTCTACAAGAAGCTGCACAAGATGCAGCACCGCCGGCTGGAGACCATGACCTCAGGCGAGGCCGTCAACAACCGCTCGGAAAAATCCTACGAACGCGCCCGCGAGGAACTGGTCGGCAAGGTCGAGCAGGTGCGGCTGCACAACAACCGCATCGAGGAGCTGGTCACCCAGCTCAAGCAGCTTAACCAGCGGCTGAATGCGATGGAAGGCCAGCTTCTGCGCATGGCGGAGGCCAGCAAGGTCCAGCGCGAGGACTTCCTGAAGCAGTACCGCGGCCACGAACTCGATCCGAACTGGCTGGAGCGGGTGTCGCAGTTGCCGGCGAAAGGCTGGAAGCCCTTCGCCGTCAAGCACGCCGGCGACATCGCCGCGCTGCGCAGCCAGGTGGCGCACGTCGCCAACGACGCCGGCCTGCCGATCGGCGAGTTTCGCCGCGTCTACATGACGGTCAGCCGCGGCGAGCGCGATTCGGCGCGCGCCAAGAAGGAGATGATCGAGGCGAATTTGCGCCTGGTGATCTCCATCGCCAAGAAATACACCAATCGCGGCCTGCAGTTCCTCGATCTGATCCAGGAAGGCAACATCGGCCTGATGAAGGCGGTCGATAAGTTCGAGTACCGCCGCGGCTACAAGTTCTCCACCTACGCCACCTGGTGGATCCGCCAGGCGATCACCCGCTCGATCGCCGACCAGGCGCGCACCATCCGCATCCCGGTGCACATGATCGAGACGATCAACAAGCTGGTGCGCACCTCGCGGCAAATGCTGCACGAGATCGGCCGTGAGCCGGCGCCCGAGGAACTCGCCGAAAAGCTCGGGATGCCGCTGGAGAAGGTGCGGAAAGTCCTGAAGATCGCCAAGGAACCCATCAGCCTGGAGACGCCGATCGGCGACGAGGAGGACAGCCACCTCGGCGACTTCATCGAGGACAAGGCGGCGGTGATCCCGCTGGATGCAGCGATCCAGGCCAATCTGCGCGAGGCGACCACGCGGGTGCTGTCATCGCTGACGCCGCGCGAGGAGCGGGTGCTGCGCATGCGGTTCGGCATCGGCATGAACACCGACCACACGCTGGAGGAAGTCGGCCAGCAGTTCAACGTGACGCGCGAGCGCATCCGCCAGATCGAGGCGAAGGCGCTGCGCAAGCTGAAGCACCCGTCGCGCAGCCGCAAGCTGCGCAGCTTCCTCGACGACAACTGACCGCGACGGGGGGCGCGCTGCCATGGAGCCGGTGGCGCGGGTCGGCGTCACAGTCACCTTCCTGCGGATGGACCGGCCCCCGGCCGATGCGGCGCCGGGCCTGCCGCCCGGGCAGCAGGTCGTGCGCGTCGGCACGCCGAGCGTCGGGTTCTACCGCTACCTCTACAACACCGTCGGCGCCGACTACGTCTGGTGGCTGCGCCGCACGATGCCGGACGAGGATCTGGCCGCCCTGCTGCGCGATCCGCTGGTGTCGATCCACGTTCTGTATGCCGAGGGCGAACCGGCCGGCTTCTTCGAGCTGGATGCGCGCGGCTGGTCCGACGTCAACTTGAGCTATTTCGGCCTGATGCCGCATGCGGTCGGCACCGGGGTCGGCTACGCCTTCCTGCGCCAGTCGGTGGATATGGTCTGGCGGTCGGGCGCGCGGGGAATGACGGTGAACACCTGCACCGCCGATCATCCGCGCGCGCTGCCGACCTACCTGCGGGCGGGCTTCCGCACGATGCGTCAGGTGCGCGAGCTGTGGAACGTGCCGCTGTACCTGGGGATGTCGATCCCCGACCGGCTGCGGGCTTGAGCCGCGCGCAGGGCGCCCGCGGTCAGCCGACCGTCTGATTCGGCGCCCGCCCGGAGTCCGCGGCCGCCGCGTGCAGCCCGGCAGTCCGTCGCAGCTCACGAATGACCGCGTGGACGGATTGCCAGTGATCGAAGCCCGCGACGTCGCCCTGCTGGCGCAATTCGCCCGCCCGCTCCTCGGCCACGGCCTGCGCACGCAGTCCGTGCCGGCGGATCATCATCCGAGCGACGTCCAGGGAAGTCGGGGTGTGCATGGCAGGTTCCTCCCTTGCCGATTGAGTCTTGGCCCCGACATGGGGCTGGCGAGCGGCCACGCCAACGCTGTTGCGTCCTGGCCAGCTTGATCTGCATATCAGGCATGCGGCCCACGCCAGCGCCCGCGCGGCGCCGTGCGGTTTTCGCCGGCTCCGCGACCACGTTGGTGTCGAGCAGCCAATGGTTCACAAGTTGGTGTCGCGTCCGGTATCGTGCTCACGCGCCACATCGAGATCGCCGATGCCGAGTCCCAGCAGAAAGGCGACCAGGCTCTGCCGCGGCTTCGCGGGCGGCAGCAGCTTCTCCAAGGTCTCGACTGCGATCACCACGACGGCGTCCTTGCCGCGCACGGTCACGCGTTGCGGGCCCTCGGTGCGGGCGCGGCGGACGACTTCGCTGAACCGCGCTTTGGCATCCTCGAGTTTCCGCGTAAGCGGCTGCACGTGCAGGGGAGGCCGGCGCGAGGGAGGCGTGCGACCAGGAATGACGTGACGCGGCATGCGGTGGCGGCTCTCAACTGGCTAGCTGACCATCTGTAGCAGACCCTGCAAGTCAGGACGACGGCTAGGTCCACAGACAGGTGGACGCCATCATAATACCAGGCGGCGAAAAGATTGACGCATCGCGGAACGGCTCGCCCCCCGGTGTCATGGCCGGCGCAGGCCGGCCACGCACGTCTTTTCTTCGTTCCACGCAGCAAAGACGTGGGTGGCCGGCCTGCGCCGGCCATGACACGGGGGGCACGCTGCAAGTGCCGATGAGTTGAATGTTACGGCCGGTTGGTATAAGTCTCGCGTGCGTATAAGCGCGACGAGGTCGTGCGGATGGTGACGGTGCGCGGTGGTCGGGACCAGCCACGCGCTCGGTCACCGGTCAGGGCACGGCAAAGCAACGGTTCTGCCGCGGCAACATCGCCGTTCGGTTCCAGATCGTGTGCTCGCGCCGGCTATTGGGCCGCGCGCCCGGCAGTGCCTATGCCAGGTTCGTCGCCGTCTGGCCCTGGCCCGCTGAGCCCAGCCATTCATCGAGCAGCGCTTGTTCGGTCGCGCTCAGCGCGACCTCCTCCTGCCGGCACAATGCCAGCACGCCGGCGTGGAAGGCGGCGGTCACGTCCGCACCGCTGACCTTTCCGGACGCGAAGTCGAACCCCGCACCGCGCAGCATCTCGCGCATATCGCTCACCGGGCGATTGACGATCTCCACGCCGGCGGCGCGGCAGCGATCGACGGTGCGGCCGATCAGGTCGAATTCGCCGGTCTCGCTGATCGCCGCTGCCATGGCCGCGAACGCCGCCCGGTATTGCGTTGGCGACAGCGCCGGCAGGCCGATCGCCGCGTGCAGCCGCGTTGCCAGCTCGATCAGCTCGGGCGACTGCCCGGCCAGGGCGCGCGCCAACCGGTCGGCGCGCATGCCGCCCAAATGCGAGCGCAGGCGTGCCGGCGGCGGCTCGGCCCGGACCACGGTGCCCAACACCGGCCCGGGCACGGGCGGTTCCGTCGCGGCTTCCGCCGGCACCTCCGCCGGCAGGCCCAGCGCCTCGGCCATGAAGCGGTCGTGTGGCACCACCACGTCGCAGGCGGCGCGCAAAGCCGCCGCCATCAGCGGATCGTTGACCAGGGTGGTGCGCCGGTCGTGCTCGCGCAGCCGCAGCAGCACCGGGGTGAAATCGGCGTCGGAGGCCAGGATGATGAACTCCTCGAACCCGGTCGGGTGGGCGATGGCGTCAAGGATGTCCACCGCCATCCACAGATCGGCGGCGTTCTTGCCGCGGGTGGTCAGCGGCGGGCAGTCGTGCACGGTGAAGCCCGCGCGCACGAAGCCGGTGCGATGGCGGCGGAACTTGTCCGGATTGAGGTAGCAGCGGCGCAACAGGATGCGGTGCGGCACGGCCTGCTGACCTGCCGCCCCTTGATCTGCTCCAGGGTTCGCCAGGTGCCGACCCAGGCGGAACCACTCCAGCCAACCCGAGGGATCGTCGGCGAAGCGCTCCGCGGCGCGCGGGTTCACCTTCTCCAGATTGCCGTGAAAATTGTCGAAATCGATGAAGATCGCCGTCTTGACCGGCATCGCGAACCCTTTCCCTCGCTCGGCCCCTTGACGCCGCGCGCCGCGAGGGGAAGCGTTGCGCATGGACGCAGTTTTCCCCACCGACGCGCTGGCCCTGCATCATAGCCTGCTCACGCTGGACACGCACATCGACATCCCGTGGCCGACCGGGCCCGACCCGTTCGAGGATGGTCCGCGGCATGTCGATCTGCCGAAGATGCGGCGCGGCGGCATCACCGCGGCCTGCTTCGCCGCCTACGTGCCGCAGGCCGCGCGCACGCCCGCGGCCGAGACGGCGGCATTCGCCCGCGCCGAGGCGATGCTGCTGGCGATCCGTGCGATGGGACTTGGCGAAACCGGGCAGGGCGAGGCCGGGGAGCGCCGCCAAGCGGGCATCGTCGCGCGGCTCGCCACCTCGGCCGACGCGATCGAGGCGGCAAAACGCGACGGCGTGCTCGCGGTGGTGCCGGCGGTGGAGAACGGTTTCGCGATCGGCACCGATCTGGGCCGGCTCGCCCGTTTCGCCGAGCTCGGCGCGGTCTACATGACGATCACCCACAACGGCCACAACGCGCTGGCCGATTCCGCCAACCCGCGCGGCGACCTGGGCGATCGCGAGGTGGAGCACGACGGCATCAGCGCTCTCGGTCGCGCGGCGGTGGCGGAGATGAACCGGCTGGGCATGCTGGTCGACGTGGCGCACGTTTCGCGCGCGGCGATGCTGCAACTTGCCGAGTGCTCGCGCACGCCTGTCGTGGCGACGCATTCCTGCATCCGCGCGCTATGCGACAATCCGCGCAACCTGGACGACGCGCAGCTTGACGTGTTGCGCGATGTGGGCGGTGTCGTGCAGATCACCGCGGTGTCGGCGTTCCTGCGGCCGAACGCCAAGCCCGAGGCGGTGACGGTGGCGGATTTCGCCGATCACATCGACTATGCGGTGCGGCGCATCGGCATCGCGCATGTCGGGATTTCGTCGGACTTTGACGGCGGCGGCTGGTTCACCGGCTGGAAGGATGCCTCGGAGAGCCCCAACATCACCGCGGAGCTGCTGCGGCGCGGCTACGACCGCGCGGCGCTGTCGCTGCTGTGGGGCGGCAATTTCCTGCGCTGCCTGCGGGCGGTGGAAGCGAGGGCGGCATGACTCGAACTGTTGCGCTACCGGATGGCACCACGATTCCGGCGCTCGGCCAGGGCACCTGGCACATGGGCGAGCGGGGCAGCGCGGCGAAGGCCGAGGTGGCGGCGTTACGGCTTGGCATCGACCTCGGCGTGACCTTGATCGACACCGCGGAGATGTATGGCAACGGCGGCGCCGAGGAGGTGGTCGCCCAGGCGATCGCCGGGCAGCGCGACAGGATTTTCTTGGTCAGCAAGGTCTATCCGCACAATGCCTCGCGCGACGGTGTGCCGGCGGCCTGCGAGCGCAGCCTGCAGCGGCTGAAGGTCGATTGCATCGACCTTTATCTGCTGCATTGGCGCGGCAGCCATCCGCTGGCCGAGACGGTGGCCGCGTTCGAGAAGCTGAAGGAAGCCGGAAAAATCCGTTATTGGGGTGTGTCGAACTTCGACGCCAACGACATGCAGGAGCTGATGCGGCTCAAGGCCGGCGGCGCCTGCGCCACCAACCAGGTACTGTACAACCCCGACACCCGCGGCATCGAATACGACCTGCTGCCCTGGTGCGTGCAGCACCACATCCCGGTCATGGCCTATTCCCCGGTCGGCCAGGGTGGGCGGCTGCTGCGATCTGCCGCACTGCGCGAGGTGGCCAAGCGGCACGATGCAACACCGGCGCAGATCGCCATCGCCTGGGGCCTGCGGCACCCGCATGTCATCTCGATCCCGAAAGCAGTGGATCCGGAGCACGTCCGGCAGAACGCCAAGGCCGGCGAGATCGTGCTGTCCGAGGCGGATCTCGCGGCGATCGACGCCGAGCATCCGCCGCCACGGCGGAAACAGTCGCTGGGAATGTTGTAGGAATGCTGTAAGACAGTGCAAGGATGGCCGACCCCACCTGTCATTGCGAGGAGCGGAGCGACGAAGCAATCTCCCGCCACATGGACGGGCAATGGAGGCACGCGTGACGCACGACCGGGTCGAGATCAATCCCGACATCATGGGGGGCAAGCCCGTGATCAAAGGGACCCGCGTCCCGGTAGAGACGGTATTGCGCAAACTCGGGGCCGGCATGACCCATGACGCGATTATTGCCGATCACCCCCGCCCGACACCGGATGACATCTGCGCCGCACAGGCCTTCGCAGCCGACTACCTGGCTGATGAAGCGCTCGTGTATGGCTGATGTGGCATGCAATGGCTGCTCGATGAATGTGTAGACGCCGGGCTCGTCGAGGTTCTACGCCAATCCGGGCATGACGAGTAGGTCTAAGCGGGTGCCATTCTTCAGGACATAGTTGCGGGAACACTCGCAGGGGAGGACAGTCAATGCCGCCACAACAACCTGTAGCGATTGTGTTCGACACATTTGGCACGGTGGTGGACTGGCGTGGCAGCCTGATCGCCGATCTGTCCGCCTATGGCGCCAAGCGCGGGATCGCCGCCGACTGGACCGCGCTGGTCGATGCCTGGCGTGCCGCCTATCACCCGTCGATGGATCGCGTGCGGAAGAAAGAAGTCCCCTGGGCCAAACTCGATGACCTGCATCGCGGTTCGCTCGACACACTGGTGGCACAGTTCGGCATCAAGGGGCTGACCGAGGATGACCTGTGCCACATCAATCTCGGCTGGCACCGGCTGAATCCCTGGCCGGACTCGGTCCCCGGACTGACGCGGCTGAAACGCCGCTTCATCATCGGACCGTTGTCGAACGGTAACGTCGCGCTGCTCACCAAGATGGCCAAGCATGCCGGCCTGCCGTGGGACATGGTGTTCGGCTCGGACCTGTTCGGCCACTACAAGCCGGACCCCGAAACCTATCTGGGCGTGGCCAAACTGCTCGATGTCGCGCCCGGCGAGGTGATGATGGCAGCGGCGCACAACGGCGATCTGGCAGCAGCCCGCAAGTGCGGCCTGATGACGGCGTTCTTTCCCCGCCCCACCGAGTACGGCCCGCACCAGAAGCGCGATTACGCCGCCGAGCAGGACTGGGACGTGGTGGCGAAGGACATCGAGGACCTGGCCGCGCAACTGGGCGTCTGATCACACCGCCGGAAGATCAACCGATCCATGACCTACGACACCATCATCGTCGGCGGCGGCTCCGCCGGCTCCGTCCTCGCCAACCGCCTCTCAGCCCGCAGCAGCAACAAAGTCCTGGTCTGCGAGGCCGGCCAGGACACCCCGCACGGCAAGGTGCCGCCGGAGATTCTCGACAGCTACCCCGGCACCGCCTACCTCAACCCGCGCTTCCACTGGACCGAGCTGAAAGTCACCACGGAAGTCATCTCCCACAACAACCCGCAGCAAAACCGCCCGCCACTTCGCAAATACGAGCAGGCGCGCGTGCTCGGCGGCGGCTCCTCGATCAACGGCCAGCTCGCCAACCGCGGCGCGCCGACCGACTACGACGAGTGGGCGGCGCGCGGCGCCACCGGCTGGAACTGGGACAACGTGCTTCCCTACTTCAAGAAGGTGGAGCGCGACATGGACTTCGACGGCCCGTGGCACGGCAACGAAGGCCGCATCCCGGTCCGCCGCATCTTCCCCGATCTGTGGCCCGAGCATGCCAAGGCCGCCGCCGAAGCGTTCAAGCAGGCGGGCTACCAGTTCCGCCTCGACCAGAACGCCGCGTTCGAGGACGGCTACTTCCCGATCACCATCTCCAACGCCTACGAGCGCCGGGTCTCCGCCGCGATCGGCTACCTCGATCCCGGCACGCGCATGCGCGAGAACCTGACGATCTCGACCGACACCCAGGTCACCGAACTGCTGTTCGAGGGCCATCGTTGCGTCGGCGTGAAGGCGCTGGTGGCCGGCGGGCGGCAGGAGTTCCGCGGCAACGAGGTCATCCTCTGCTCCGGCGCCATCCACTCGCCGGCGCACCTGTTGCGCGCCGGCATCGGTCCCGCCGGCCATCTGCGTGATCTCGGCATCGAGGTCCGCGCCCACGTCCCCGGTGTCGGCCAGCGCCTGCAGGACCACCCGGCGGTTGCTGTCGCCGCCTTCATCAAGCCGCACGCGCGGATCATCCACGACTACACGCGCCGGCATATCTACGTGGGGTTGCGCTACTCCTCCAACCTGGACCGCATCCCGCCCGGCGACATGTTCACGGTGGTCACCAACAAGACCTCGTGGCACGCGGTGGGCGAGCAGATCGGTTCGTTCATCGTTACGGTCTACAAGACCTACTCGGAAACCGGCGAGGTCAAGCTGGCCGCCCGCGACTGGCGCGCCGAGCCGGTGGTGGAATTCAACCTGCTGTCCGATCGGCGCGACCTGGAGCGCATGATGGACGGGGTACGCCGGTTCGGCGCGATGCACCTGACGCCGACCATGCAGGCGGTCACCGCCGACCCGTTCCCCGCCAGCTACAGCGACAAGGTGCGCCAGGTCGGCCTGATCAACCGGAAGAACAAGCTGATCACCGATGCGCTGGCGAAACTCCTGGACGGCCCGGCCGCGCTGCGCCAAACCCTGATCCGCAAGCTGATCATGGAGGGCTTCACGCTCGAAGGGCTGCTGAACGACGACGAGCAACTCGAAGCGTTCTGCCGCAAGGCCGCGGTCGGCGTCTGGCACGCCTCCTGTACCTGCCGGATGGGCAATCCGGACGACCCGATGGCGGTGACCGACCCGGCGGGCCGCGTGCGCGCGGTGGACGGGCTGCGGGTGGTCGACGCCTCGATCTTCCCGGTGGTGCCCTGCGCGAACACCAACTTCCCGGTGCTGATGACCGCGGAGAAATGCGCCGACGCGATCCTCGCCGGCCACTGACCGCCGCTACAACCGTGGGTTAAGTAACGGAGAAGGCTTGCTTTCACGGCAAGCCGCGCCTTAAATCATTGGAGTTGGCGATTGGGTTCAATGGTATGGGGGCTTGGCCATGCAACCCGTGCTGGATGCGATTCTCCGGCGGTTGATCATCTTGGGGCGGCTGACGGTGTGCTGGCCCGACGGGCGGTTCACCACCTACGCCGGCCCGCCGGATTCCGGCCCGGAGGCCGGGCTCGGCATCCGCGACCGGCGCACCATCCGCCGGCTGGTGCTGAATCCGCTGCTGGGGTTCGGCGAGGCGTATATGGATGGCGCGCTGGTCCCGCTCGACTGCAGCATCTACGAAGTGCTGGACGTTTGCGCGGTCAACCTGACGGCCAACGCCAAGGGCCACCCGGGCGCCCATATCCGGACCCTGATCAACACGGTCAAGCGGCGCATCGACCAGTACAATCCCGCCCCGCGCGCACGCCGCAATGTTGCGCATCACTATGATTTGAACGGTCGCCTCTACAGCCTGTTCCTCGACCGCGACCGGCAGTACTCCTGCGCCTACTTCCCACGCGGCGACGAGACGCTGGAGCAGGCGCAGGCCGCCAAGAAGCGCCACCTCGCCGCCAAACTGTGCCTCGATCGGCCCGACCTGCACGTGCTCGACATCGGCTGCGGCTGGGGTGGGCTGGCGCTGACCCTGGCGCGTGACCACGGTGCGCGCGTCACCGGCATCACCCTCTCGGCCGAGCAGTTGGCCGAGGCGCGGGCCCGCGCGGCAGCCGAGGGGCTGACGGACCGCGTGTCGTTCGAGCTGCTGGACTACCGCGCGGTGACCCAGCGGTTCGATCGCATCGTTTCGGTCGGCATGTTCGAGCATGTCGGCGTGGTGCACTACCGCGCATTCTTCAACATGGTGGCGCGCTGCCTGGAGCCCGACGGCGTGGCGCTGCTGCACGCGATCGGGCGCAGCGGCGGGCCGGGCAGCACCAATCCGTGGATCGCCAAATACATTTTCCCGGGCGGCTACTGCCCGGCCTTGTCCGAGGTGTTGCCGCCGATCGAGGCCAGCCGCCTCGTGGCAACCGACATCGAGATCCTGCGGCTGCACTATGCCGAGACGCTGCGCCACTGGCGCCGCCGCTTCGCCGCCAACCGCGACACAATCGCCGCGCTGTACGACGAGCGGTTCTGCCGGATGTTCGAGTTCTACCTGGCCGGCTCCGAGATCTCCTTCCGGCGCGAGGACAACATGGTGTTCCAGATCCAGCTCGTGCACCGGCAGACCGCGGTGCCGCTGACCCGCGACTACATCACCGACACCGAGCGCCGCATGGTGCGCACCGCGGCGCGGCGGGAGTCGGTGGAACTCGAAGTAGAAATTCGCCCGCGGCGCGCGGGATGGTCGCGCCGACAGCGCGTGGGACTATCCCGCCGACGGCACGCGGGATGATCGCGCCGACGGCGGGTGGGACGATCCCGCCGACGGCGCCGGGGACGATCGCGCCGCTGCTGCGCTCGCGCCGGTTCCTGCCGCTGTTCGTCACCCAGTTCCTGGGCGCGCTGAACGACAACCTGTTCAAGAACGCCCTGGTGGTGCTGGCCCTGTTCCACGCCGGCGCGCGCGGACCGGTGCTGGTCGCCGTGGCGGGCGGCGTGTTCATCCTGCCGTACGTGCTGTTCGCCTCGATCGCCGGCGAGCTGGCCGACCGCTACGACAAGGCGTGGCTGATCCGGCTGATGAAGTGCTGGGAATGCGGCCTGATGGTCACCGCCGCGGTGGGGTTCCTGACCGGGCAGATCGGCTTCCTGATGGTCGTGCTGTTCGGCCTGGGCGTGCAGGCGACGTTCTTCAGTCCGCTGAAATACGGCATCCTGCCGGACCACCTGCGCATCGACGAGATCGTCGCCGGCAACGGCTACATCGAGGCCGGGACCTATGTCGGCATCCTGGTCGGCACCATCGCCGGCGCGGCGCTGATCGGCGAGCGCCGAGGGGCCACTGATCGTTTCCGTCGCCGGGCTGGCGGTCGCGCTGGCGGGGCTGCTCGCCGCCTCGGCGATCCCGCCGGCCCCGCCGTCCGGCGCGCGCGTCGCCATCGGCTGGAACCTGGCGCGCGAGACCGGACGCATCCTGGCGCACGCGCGGCGCGACCGGGTGATCTGGCGCGCGGTGCTGGGGATATCCTGGTTCTGGATGGTCGGCCTGGTGCTGCTGACGCAGTTCCCGGTGGTGGCGAAGGATGTGCTGGGCGGCGACGCGGCGCTGGTGACGCTGCTGCTGACCGGGTTCACCGCCGGGGTCGGGGCCGGCTCCATCCTGTGCCCGGTCCTGCTGCGCGGCGAGGTGTCTGCGCGGCACGTGCCCTGGGCGGCGCTCGGCATTTCGCTGTTCACCTGGGATTTTGCCGCAGCCTGTCAGGCGGCGGGGGTGGCGGGCGTGACGACAATCCCGGCGGTGCTGGCGAGCCTGGCCGGATGGCGCATGCTGGGCGACCTGTTCGCCTTGGCGTTCTGCGGCGGCGTGTTCTCGGTCCCGCTCTACGCGATCGTGCAGGCGCGCGCGGCGCCGGACGAGCGGGCGCGCATGATCGCCGCCAACAACGTGCTGAACGCCGGGTTCATGGTGGCGGGCAGCGCGGTGGCGGCGGGGCTGGCGGCATGGGGGTTGGGTGCGCCGGGAATGCTGCGGCTGCTGGCGGTGGTGAATGTGCCGGTGGCGATTGCCTTCGCGGTCGGGCGGTGGCGACCGCGATAGGGTCTGACCTCAATCGGGATGGCCCACCGCCGGCCCAAGGCAGCGGTAGCCGGGTCGGTCGGTCTGAACAGCCGGATTCGACCCAAAGCGGACATTCGCACCGGATTTGTGTACCGCCTAACCCGTTGATTTATTGGGTGTCATCAACCGGCGCGAAAATGTTGGATTGTGCTGCAGCGGCATTCGCCCTAATGCCCCGCTGCTCGTCTGGATATGCGGGCTTCGAGAATCTGCTTTCCTTTCTCGGTTAGCTCCCATCGCCCCCGAGGCGAAACATATGTGCCGGTTGCGGTGCTTGCTTTGGGGCCTGGGTGCACCAGGCCTTCCTTTCTGAAGTTTTCCCGGTTCCAATCGACAAAATGCCACCACCTTTCGGATTGCCCCTTGTTAACCATCTCGAAGTCGCCGGGGAGGAGCATGGGTCCAAGACGTTGAGTAAGCCACTTGTGAACATCTACCCTCTGTACGCGTGGCCCTAGCGCTTCAAATGCGTCCAGCAAATGCTCTCGAAACCATTGCTGGGGCCGATGATTCTGATAGGCGGGCATTGATCAGTCCTCCAGAGCACGGCGTTCGGCGCGGCGGAGCAGTCGCTTTTGTTTGGCGGGGTGTGCGCGGTAAACCGTGATTAACATGTCGCCGTCGCGAACGACGCGCAGGCCGCCGAGGCGCCGGATGCGCTTTGCCTGGCGTTCGAGTTCGCACGCGACGACTTCCGTATCTTTGTCCAGCACCAGCAGGCCGTCATCGACCTCGCGCCCAAGCTGGAGCGCACAGTCGAGGTCCGAGGCCGACACCGCGCGCTGAGCAAGGCGCGCGGCCGCATGCATGCTCGTTACGATGCCCGTCATAGTAGGTCCTCCGACGCCACGAGGCCATGGCCCAGCGCCTCGTGATGCTCGGCTGCTTTCTGCCGAAACCATTCGAGTCGGGCGGCCTTCGCGTCACCGCGTCGAAATTCGGACGGCAGGTCGTGGAGCGGGATAGACCCGTCGAGGATATCGGCGGCCAGCGTTTCGTTGCCATCGGCCAAGACCAGGGCGTGCTCGCTGCAGAGCGTATACTCGGCCCGATAACGCGAGACTGTGTAGATATCGGTGGACGCCTCTGGTGCATCTAGCTCGCCAGCGAGGGCACGGAGAAACGCAGCGAACGGATTGTGCCTGTCTTCGTCGTAATCCTCGTAGAATTGAGCCATCCTGAGTCTCTTATCGTCGAGCAGCGCCTCCGCGAACAGATCCCGCTGGTCGATCGATGACTTCTCTGCCTCGTAGATGCCCTCGAGCTCGGAATCAAACGCGGCATTCAGGGGAAGGTGACGAACTTGCTCAGCCAACTTTTGGCGTGCGGCATACGCTTTCCGCATTTCGTCCAAGCGTTGTTTACGCGAAGCCAGGCTCTGCTCGGCCATAAGCAAGAACACCAGCGGCGCCAGCTCGACGATGCGCGCAGGGGGGACGCGGTAACGAATTGCCACCAGGTTATAGGCGGCGCGGATCGCTTTCGGCAGACGAATGTTCCACCGCGTTTCTGGAAAGAAGGCCGATTCCGGCGGATCCGCGTTCGGCGCTGGAAGTTCACCTGTCAGGATGCCCGGTTGCATGTCCAGCGCGGCGGCGAGCGCCACGATGGTCTGGAGGCGGACGCCCCCAGCCTCTTTCCCGGACCGCAGCCGGGCGATGGTGCGCTCCGAGATCTTGTGTTCTCCAGAGGACGCTTTCCTCGCCAACGCCTTCACACTCAGGCCTTTGCGGGCCATGGCGTCCCTCAGTCGTTCTGGATCAACCCGTTGCTTCATAGCTGGTCTCCTCTGCACAGCGAGGGGAATACAGCAGGGGATATGAACCTTCTAGACGGCAAAACATGCTATTCTCGATTTTTTTGGTCGCGAGAGTCGCCAAATACGGGCGCAAATGGCAGAATTTGGCGTCTGGTCGGCCGCGCTAAGCGATGCTTGTCCCACCGCGCTTGCTGCGTTTTTCTTGATTTGCGCACAACACCATATGTCCGCTTTCCACCCACACCCGACCTTCCGGCGAGGCATCATCTGCCTGATTTCGTCCGTTGGCGCGCGTCGGAGATAGTTATGCCAGGCCGCGCCACAGGCGCCAGGCCACCGGCAACCCCGCGCCGCCCATCGCCGCCATCACCAGGAACACCGCGCCACCCCAGCGCGCGTAGACCCACCCCGACACCAGCATCATCAGCCCGGTCGGTGCGCCCATCCCCAGCGCCGCATGCAGCGCCTGCGCGGTGGCGGCCCGTTCCGGCGGCACCACGCGGCTGAGCACCAGCATCGCCGACAGATGCTGCATCGCGAACGTCGCCGCGTGCAGCAACTGCACCCCGGCCAGCACCGGCAGCGGCGGTGCGGCGGCCGTCACACTCCAGCGCAGCACCGAGGCCGCGGCGGCGCAGGCGGTCAGCCCGGGCGCCCCCAGCCGTTCCACCAGGCGTCGGCCCCAGGCGAACAGCGCGACCTCGGCGATGATGCCCTCGGCGATCAGCAGGCCGATCGTACTGTCGGAGAACCCCTGGCTGCGCCAGAACAGCGGGGCAAACCCGTAATAGGCGGCGTGCGCCCCCTGAATCAGCGCGCTGGCCAGCACGACCAGGCGGAACGGGCGATGCGTCAGCAGGCGCAGGCCGGCGAGCGGATGCGTCGCCATCGGCGGCGTCGCGGCCTCCGGCAACGCGGTCGCCGCCGCGCCGCTGCTGCCATAGGCCAGCGCCAGCAGCATGGGCACGATCCAGGTCCCCGTGCGCGTCAGCAGCCATCCCGTCGCGGCGGTCGCAACCATGAACGCGGCGGACCCGACGGCGCGCACCGGCCCGTACTCCAGCCGCCGCTCCCGCGCCAATGCCAGCGCCAGCGAGTCGATCAGCGGGTTCAGCGCCGAGGCGGCCGAGCCCTGGCAGACCGACAGCAGCAACAGCGGCAGGAAGTCGCGCAGCACCAGATAGAGCAGGCTGGCGACCGCGGCGATGATCGCCGCCCCTATCAGCACCGGCCGCCGCCGTCCGAGCCGGTCCGCCAGCGTGCCCCAGGCCGGCCCGGTGAGAACCCGCAGCAACGCCGCCGCCCCCAGGATCTGGCCGATCGCGCCCGGGCCGATCCCATGATCGGCGAACCACAGCGGCAGGAAGGCGGTGTTGATCGCGGCCGCGACGAACAGCGCGGCGAAGAAAGCCGCGACGCGCGTTCCGGGGACGGGCTGGTTGTGTTGAAGGGCATGCCAACCATGCTATCCGACGCGTGTCTTGAGCGGAGTTCGCGCCATGAAGGCGATCCATAGGCGGGTGTCGACATCCGGGCGCATCAGCCTGCCGGAGGAATTCCGCAAGGCGGTCGGCCTGCATGCCGGTGGTGCCGTCGTGATGGAACTGGTGGGGGACGAAATCCGTATCCGCAGCATCCCCGCCGTGGTCGCACGCGCGCAGGCGCTCTCTCACCGCATCCTCGGCGATGGGCCGGAGGGCAGCGTGCAGGCGTTTCTCGACAGCCGAAGGCGCGGGACGGCGTAGCCCTGGGTACGGGTGGAGCTGATCCGCTGATCACGCCGCGCGCTGCAGCGCCGCCAGCTCGCGGATCTTGCGTGCCATCGCGGCGATGCCGTTGCCGCGGTTGGTGGACAGCGCCTCCAGCAGCCCCAGGTCCTTCAGGAACACCGGATCGGTGGCGACGATCTCCGCCGGCGCGCGCCCCGAATAGACCCGCAGCAGCAGCGCAATCAGCCCGGAGACGATCGCCGCGTCCGACACGCCGCCCAGATACAGTTTTCCCCCGCGCAGCACCGCCTCCATCCACACCTTGCTCTGGCAGCCCGGCACGCGATGCGCATCGTTCCGCCAGGCCTCGGGGAAAGGCGGCAGCTTGCGGCCCAGCTCGATGATGAACTGGTAGCGGTCCATCCAGTCGTCGAACACGCCCAGCTCGTCGCCGATCGCGGCGATCGCTTCGGCGGCAGAGGGTTCCTCGGGCGTGACGAACGCATCCGGCATGCGCGGGATGTGCGGCCCACGTCCAGGCGCGTCAACCCCGCCGCGCGCACATCACAGCTTCAGCAGCCGCTTCGCATTGCCGCTGGCGATCTTCGCCTTGTCCTCGGCGCAGAGCGGGATCTTGTGCAGCCACTCGGTGGCCGGCTGGTTCGGCGCGAACGGGTAGTCGACCGAGAACATGATGCGGTCCACCCCCATCTCCTGTACGCAGCACAGCAGCGCGGGGTCGGACCAGAAGCCGCTGGTGGTGATCCAGAAATGTTCGCAGAACACCTCGCGGAAGCCGCGCCCCGCCTTGACCTCGCGGGCGAACCCCATGTTGACCCGCCACAGCAGGAACGGCAGCCCCTCGCCCAGGTGCCCGAGGATGATCTTCAGTCCCGGATGCGCATCGAACACGCCGCTGAGCACCATGCGCACGCCCTGCGTCGCCGTCTCCACCGTAAACCCCCAGGCGGCACGCAGGATCGACGGCCAGTCCTGCACGTAGTCCTTGTAGTAGGCGTCGATCACCGCGCGCTGCGGCACCGCCGGGTGCAGGTAGATCGGCACGTCGAGTGCGGCCGCGCGCTCAAAAATCGGCCAGAAGCGCCTGTCGTCGAAGAACACGCCATGCGTCGGCCCGTTGATCAGCGCCCCTTTGAACCCGAGTTTCGTCACTGCCCGCTCCAACTCGTCGGCCGCAGCAGCGGGATCCGGCGTCGGCAGAGCGGCGAAGGCGGCGAACCGGTCGGGGTGCGCGGCCACCGTGCCCGCCAGCCGGTCGTTGGCGATGCGCGCCAGGCGCACCGCGCTCTCCGCGTCCATCGTCTGCAGCCCGGGGTTGCCGTGCGACAGCACCTGCACATCGATGCCGGCGGCGTCCATCTCCTGGATGCGCAGCGTGCCGACGTCGTTCAGGCGCTCGGCGATGGCGGGGGCCTGGCGGGAGTCCTCCGGCGCGTAGGCGCGGGCCACGTCCGGGTCCTGGTAATGTTCTTCCAGCGCGATGACCTGCGGTTTGGCGGGCATCGGTTCCTCCCCTGCCTGCTGTCCTGCCGGACTGTGGCATGGCCGGCCTGACGGTCGCCAGTGCCGCGGCATTGTGCGACACAGGCAATCATCCGGCCGCGCGGCTGGCAGGCCGACCCGAGGAGGCGACCATGACGACATTGCAGCCGGTCGACCGGCTCGAGATCCAGGTGCTGGTGGACAACGTGACCGACAGCCTGTCCTCCACGCCGGCCTTCGTCGACGCGGGAATGGGTGCAGTTGCAGCGCCAGGGGATGCGCATCCAGGCCGGCGGGTCGCTGTGCTGCGCCAATCACGGCCTGTCCCTGGTGATCACCGCGCACGGCCCGGCCGGTGCGCGCACCCTGCTGTTCGACGGCGGGCCGGTCGATTACGCGGTGGAGCGCAATGGCGTGCGGCTCGGCATCGACTTCGGCGCGATCGGCGCGGTCATGCTGTCGCACGGCCACTGGGACCACGCCGGCGGCATCCCGCGCGCGCTCGGGCTGATCGTGCAGGGCAATGGCGGCCGGCCGGTGCCGCTGTTCCTGCATCCCGGCATGTTCCGCCCGCGCGCCCAGCGCCAGTCGGACGGCGGCGTGCTGCCGATGGACCCGATCCCGCTGCCGGACGCCTGGGCCGGCTTCGGCGCGGAGCCGGTGGTCACCGCCGAGCCGCGCACCTGCCTCGACGGCACATTCTACATCAGCGGCGAGATCCCGCGTCTGACCGCCTACGAGACCGGCGTGGCGAGCCAGGTCTGCCGCCCCACCGACGGCGCGGACTGGGAGCCGGACACCCTGCTGATGGACGAGCGCTTCCTCGCGGTGCATGTCCGCGGCAAGGGCCTTGTGGTGTTCAGTGCCTGCTCGCACGCCGGCATCGTCAACGTGCTGCACCATGCCCGCGCCTGCTTCCCCGCGATAAAACTGCACGCGGTGATGGGCGGCTTTCACCTGGCCGGACCGACCGAGGCGGTCATTCCGGAAACCGTGCGCGATCTGGGCGGCTTCGGCCTCGACCTGATCATTCCGGCGCACTGCACCGGCTGGCGCGCGGTGAACGCGCTGGAGCGGGCCTATGGCGAGCGGCTCGTCGTGCCGTCGGCGGTCGGGAAGCGGTTCACTCTGTGAGGCTGCAGCGTCAGTCGCCGGGCTGCGCGTTGTCGCGCACCCAGGCGATGAATTCGTCGTCGTCCATCTCGCCGGCGGCCATCGCCATGGTCATCAGGACCGCGTCCGCATCGCTCACCGGGAACGCGCTGCCGTTCAGCGCCAGAAAGGTCTCCAGCGCCACATAGGCAGTGCGTTTGTTGCCGTCGAGAAACGGGTTGTTGTGCGCGATGGCGATGGCATAGACCGCGGCCAGTTCGGCGATATCCGGATCGCGATAGCCGGCACGGTTCAACGGCCGGGCCAGTGCGCTGTCCAGCAATCCGTCGTCGCGCACGCCAAGGGCGCCGCCATGTTCGGCCAGTTGCTCGTCGTGGATCGCGAGAATGAGCTGGCGCGACAGCCAGACCGTCACTTGGCCAGCTCGCGCAGCACGGCGCGACGCTTCTTCATGATCTGTCGCGCGACCGCGAACTGCGCAGCGAAGTCCGGGTCCGCCGTGGTCAGCCGCACGCCGTCGGGCTGGTCGATGGCATAAACCGTGTCGCCCTTGCCCACGCCGAGCTTCGCCAGCAGCTCCTTAGGCAGGATCACGCCCACCGAATTGCCGATCTGGGTCAGTTTCAGCGTGTTCATGGCACTCTCCTGGTGTCCGACGAGGTTATAACATATGTCTAAACGCAATGCCAGGAAATAGCGCGCTCACCGGCACCCTGGCGCCCTGGCGGACCCCGAACGTAGGATGGCGGAAAATCAAGCACCGCCCCGGGAAAACCGCCATGCCGTTGCCGACAACCATCGCCCGCCACCTGCTGCTTGGCCTGCTGGCCACCGCCGCTGTCACCACTGGCGCCCGCGCCGCCGAGCCGCTGACCATCGGCTTCGACACCGAGGCAACCGGCGGCCTCGCACCAAACGGCAAGGCGGCACTGCTGGCGATGCAGATCTGGGCCGACGACACCAACGCCAAGGGCGGGCTGCTCGGCCGGCCGGTCAAGCTGATCACCTACGACGACCAGAGCAACCCGGCGCTGGTCCCTGGCATCGTCACCAAGCTGCTCGACGTGGACAAGGTCGACATCCTGATCGGCGGCAACGGCACCAACGTGGTGGCGCCCGCGCTGCCGGTGGTGATGCAGCGCAACCTGACCTTCCTCGGTCTGTTCGGCCTCGATGTGAACAGCGAGTTCCACTACGACCGCTACTTCTCCATTATCCCCGCCGGCGGACCGCACCCGAAGGAGGCGTTCTCGCAAGGCTTCTTCGCGGTCGCCGCGGCGATGATCCCGAAGCCGCAGAGCATCGCCCTGGTCGGCGCCGACGCGGAATTCCCGAAGAACGCGCTGGACGGTGCCAGGGCGCAGGCCAAGCGGGCCGGGCTGAAAATCGTCTACGACCACACCTATCCGCCCTCCACCGCCGACTACACGCCGATCGTGCGCGCCATCCAGGCGGCCAACCCGGACATCGTCTATGTCGCGTCCTACCCGCCCGACACAGTGGGAATGATCCGTGCAGCCAACGAAGTCGGCCTGAAAACGATGCTGTTCGGCGGCGGCATGGTCGGGCTGCAGGCGACCGCGATCAAGACGCAGCTCGGCCCGCTGCTCAACGGCATCGTCGACTATGATTTCTGGCTGCCGGTCGGCCCCTATGCGACGCCCGAGGCGCTGGATTTCCTGAAGAAATACCAGGCCCGCGCGGCGAACGCCGGGGTGGACGCGCTGGGCTACTACCTGCCGCCCTTCGCCTATGCCGATCTGCAGGTGCTGGGCGCCGCGGTGGAAGCCGTCGGCAGCCTGGACCAGGCGAAGCTCGCCGACTACCTGCGCACCCACACGTTCCACACCCTCGTCGGCGACATCACGTTCGGTCCGAACGGCGAATGGACCCAATCGCGCGTGCTGGCGGTGCAGTTCCAGGGCGTGCACGACCACGACCAGGACCAGTTCAAGGATCCCAGGAAGACCGAGATGATCCTGTGGCCGCCGGCGCTGAAATCCGGTGAGCTGCGGGCACCCTACACCGACGCGAAGCACTGACGATGTGAATACTGGGGAGCACGACATGCAATTCGGCCTGCTGATCCGCGGCCAGCATCCGGCCGGCGACGACATCCGGGCACGGGCGCGCGAGGATCTGGAGATGGCGCGCCGCGCCGAACAGCTCGGCTTCGTCAGCCTGACGCGCGGCAGCCACTACAGCTCGCACCCGCTGCTGGGGCTGCAACAGATTCCGTTCCTCGCCCAGGTCGCCGTGGTCGCTCCCAAACTGCGGCTGATCGCGGGCGTCGTGCTGCTGCCGCTGCACAAGCCGCTGGACGTCGCTGAGCAGCTTGCCACCCTCGACGTGATGAGTGACGGAAAAGTCGTGTTCGGCTGCGGCATCGGCTACCGCGAGGTGGAATTCCAGGCGTTCGGCACCACGCTGAAGCAGGCCGGCCCGCGCTTCGAGGAATGCCTGGAAGCGGTGAAGCGCCTGTGGACCGAGGACTTCGTGACCATGCAGGGCTCGCATTTCACGCTCGACGGCGCGAACTGCACGGTCAAGCCGCTGCAGAAACCAATGCCGCCGGTCTGGATCGGCGCCAACGCCGATATCGGCATCCGCCGTGCCGCGCGCATGGCCGACGCCTGGTACGTCAACCCGCACAACAAGATCGAGACGCTGGCACGGCAGATGGACATCTACAAGCGCGAGCTGGATGCCTGCGGCAAACCGTTCCCCGCCGAGTTCCCGATGCTGCGCGAGGTGTTCGTGGCGCGCACGCGTGCCGAGGCGATGCGCCTGGCGCGGCCGTCACTGGAGGCGAAGTACCAGGCCTATCGCGCCTGGGGCCAGGACAAGGTGATGCCGGCGGAAGATCATTTCGATCTGGCGTTCGACGAACTGGTGCGGGATCGCTTCCTGTTCGGTTCGCCGGCCGAGGTGACCGAGCAGATCCTGGATCTGCAACGGCGGTTCGGCGTCAATCACATGGTGGTCGGCGTGCACTGGACCGGCATGCCCGGCGAGCCTGGCGCTGGAGCAGATGCAGTTGCTGGCCGAGGAAGTGTTTCCGGCGGTGCGGACGGCGTAGCGCCGCGCGATCCGCCCTCAACCGGCGGTCAGACGTGCGCCGGCTGTCGGCGGGCCCTCAATGCGTCGGCTCGGAATGCGCCGCGGCGACCATGATGCGGACCCGCTCCTCGAGGATATCGCCGATCTGCTTGACCGGATCCTGCGCCGTCGCCTGGGTGGGATCGGCGTCAGCCCGCGCTTGGCCGGCGCCATTCGTGGCCTGCTGCCCGCCCGCCGAATCGGCGTTCAGTGCGGTGCAGCCGCTGGCCGCCAGCGCGATCAGGCCGGCGAGGAGGCAGCGGGCGACGGTTCCGGATGCCTGTCTCGCGATCTCCATCGGTGATCTCCGCTTCCGTACGGTACATCGTGTTGCCACGCCAATGATTGAATTGCGGTTTCAGGACGCAGCGGCACCATAGAGCGGCATCGCCCTGAGTGGAACGCCAAGAGGGTGTTAATATCTCGCAAAAACAATCTCTTGGATCAAATTCTTGTGAAATTGTGATGGCGAGGCCGGTTTGGTGGCGCTGCGGCCGCACGCCTGCGGCGTGCCAGGCACACGCAGCAACGCGGGCGCCCATCGCCTCGCCCTTGCCCTGAGCCTTCAACGAGGAATCACCCATCCTCGCACAACGAGCGGCCGCGATATCACCCGACCGGGCGATGCCCCGCACCAAAGCGGGCGCGCAGCTCGAACTTGAGCACCTTTCCCGCCGGGTTGCGCGGCAACGCATCGACAAGCTCCAGACGGCGCGGCAGTTTGTAGCGGGCCAGCCGGTGCGTGGCGAACGCCCGCAGTTCCTCGAGATCAAGGCTCGCGTCTTGCTTGAGCGCCACGATCGCAACGACCGCTTCGCCCCATGTCGCATCCGGCAGGCCGATCACCGCGATCTCGGCGATCGCGGGATGGTCGTACAGCACGCTCTCGACCTCGGCGGGATAGACGTTCTCGCCGCCGGTGATCACCATGTCCTTCAGGCGGTCGGCGATGAACAGGAACCCGTCCTCGTCGAGGTATCCGATATCGCCGGTATGGAACCATCCCTCTTTGTCGATCGCTGTCGCGGTCGCTTCGGGGTCGTTCCAGTAGCCCTTCATGACGTTCGGCCCGCGGGTGATGACCTCGCCATTCATCCGCGGCGTCGCGATATCGCGTCCGTTGGCGTCAACCAGCCGCACCTCGGAGAACATGACGGAGCGACCCGCGGACCCAAGTTTTTTCATCCCCCACTCCGGCGCGAGGGACGTCACGAACGGCGAGGTTTCCGTCAGCCCGTAGGCCTGATTGATCGGAACGCCGCGGCCGGCATAAAGCCGCAGCAACGGCTCCGGCACCGGAGCACCGGCGCAAACGATCGTATTCAGGCTCGAGAGGTCGGCAGTGGCAAAGTCCGGTTGCTGGCTGACGAACAGGAGCATCGCTGGTACGGCGAACATCGTGGTCACCCGGTACGCCACGAGGGCATCCAGGCACCGCTGTGGATCGAAGCTACGGTGCAGCACGATGTGCCCGCCCTTCTCCCAGATCACCAGCGAGCACGTATTGAGACCGCCGATGTGAAACAGCGGCGCCACGAGCAGCGAGACGTCGTCTTCGCGAACGTCGTACGCGAGAAGCGCGTTGATATTGTTCCACCAGATGTTGCCGTGCGTGAGCATGGCGCCTTTCGGGCGCCCGGTCGTGCCGCTGGTGTACATGATCAAGGCGACGTCGTCCTCGGCGACCGGCTCGCCCTGCCGCAGCGGCTCGTGCCCGGCGGCCAGGTCGGAGGCCGCCGACCATCGCTCCGCCGGCAGGTCGGCCGAGAAAAATCGGCGGCACGGCAGCTCCGCACGGATCGGGTCGATCACCGCCTGGTGCGGCGCGTCGACCACCAGAGTGTGCACCCCGGCGTTATTGATGATGTAGCGGAGTTCCGGGGCGCTGAGCCGGAAGTTCAGCGGCACGAAAATGGCGCCCAGACAGGCGGCGGCGAACAGGGTCTCGAGGAAAGCCGGCTGATTGAAGCCGAGGAAGCCGACCCGATCGCCATGGCACACGCCGTTCGCGCGCAGCCCGCCGGCGAGGCGATCGATGCGTTCCTGCAATTCGGTGTACGTCCGGGTCGTGCCCTCGAACGTGAGCGCCTTGCGGTGCGGGGTCCGCAACGCGCGCTGGTAAAGCCAGTTTCCGAGCCCGATGTCCGGTGTCATGACAGCCCCCGGTGCTGGTGCCGGCGATCCACCGAGTGGATCACCGGGGCGGCGTCGTTGTCACAATGTTACGCTCCGATCCGGGCGGCCCGCAAATAATGAACGGCGTCGCCGCAGCGCCCCGGCCGAAAGTCGCATTGCCGCGCGGTTCGGCGCGCTGGTCGCCGGCCTGCTCGACGGCCAAGGCGCCACCACACCACCCTTGCCCTTCCCGCTCCGCGGGTGTTCAGCTTCCCCGCCAACGCCCCGACCGGAGGACCAGCATGACCGACCCCACCAAAAGCGAAGCCGAGCGCGCGCTGATCGACCTCGCCCGCCGCGTTCTGCCCGGCGGCAATTTCGGCAACCTCGCCGTCGACATCGTCATCCGCGAAGGCCGCGGCGGCCGCGTCTGGGACGTCAGCGGCAACGAATACGTCGACTTCCTGCTCGGCTCCGGGCCGATGTTCATCGGCCACGGCCACCCCGACGTGCTCGCCGCCGTCACCGAGCAGGTGCAGCGCGGCTTCACCTTCTTCGCCAACAACGAATACGGCATCCGCCTGGCCGCCGCGCTGGTCGAGGCAGTCCCCTGCGCCGAGCAGGTGCGCTTCACCTCCTCCGGCACCGAGGCCGACGCCTACGCGCTGCGCCTCGCCCGCGCGTATCGCAAGCGCGACAAGATCATGAAGTTCGAGGGCGGCTTCCACGGCATGAGCGACTACGCGCTGATGAGCTACGCGCCGAAGCGCCCCGGCAACTTCCCGCAGGCCTCGCCCGATTCCGCCGGCATCCCGCGCAGCGTGCAGGCCGAGGTGATGATCGCGCCCTTCAACGACGCGGCGACGGCCTGCGAGCTGATCCGCGAGCATCGCGACGAACTCGCCGGCGTCATCCTGGAGCCGTTCCAGCGCGTGATCGCCCCGGTCCCCGGCTTCCTGCAGGCGATCCGCGAGGTCACCGCCGAGTGCGGCATCCCGCTGATCTTCGACGAGGTCGTCACCGGCTTCCGCTTCGCCTGGGGCGGCGCGCAGGAATATTACGGCGTGATACCGGATATCTGCACGCTGGGAAAAATCATCGGCGGCGGCTTCCCGCTCGCCGCGGTGGCCGGCCGCGCCGACATCATGGCGCATTTCGACCGCGCCAAGGTCGGCGACGACGGCTTCATGCCGCAGGTCGGCACGCTGTCGGGCAACCCCGTCGCCGCGGTCGCCGGCCTCGCCACGCTGGAGGTGCTGAAACAGCCCGGCACGTATGAAAAAGTGTTCGCCACCGGCCGCATGCTGATGGCCGGTCTCGCCAGGATCATCGCCGATGCCGGGCTGCCGGCGATGGTGGTGGGCGAGCCGCCGCTGTTCGACGTCGCATACGCATCGAGCACGCCGCGCGACTACCGCGCCTTCCTGCGGACCAATGCCGATCTGCAACGGCGCATCAACCAGGGCCTGCGCGCCGGCGGCGTGCTGAAGGGCGACACCAAGTTCTATGTCTCGCTGGCGCACGATGCGGCGGACATCGAGCAGACACTGACGGCGTTCGCCGCCGCGGCCGCGCAGGAGCGGCTGGCCGCCTGACACCAAACAAACCGAACAACCAAGGAGGGTAGAGCAATGACCAAGGGACGCATCCGGCATCTGGCGCTCAGCGTGCCCGACCCGTGGGCCACCGCCGCGTTCTACAAGGCGGCGTTCGGGATGACCCAGGTGGGCGAGACCGACAGCCGCCTGGCCGAGGGCGTGTTCCTCACCGATGGCGTGATCAACCTGGCTTTGCTCAAGTTCAAGGACGAGGAGGCGGCGCAGGGCAAGGGCACCGACTATGTCGGGCTGCACCATGTCGGCTTCTGGGTGGACGATGTACCCTCGGCCGGCAAGGACGTCACCGCGGCGGGCGCCAAATGGCTGATGGGCGATCCCACCGACACCAGCGGCTACGAGGTGAAGTACATCGACCCCAACGGCATCATCTTCGACATCAGCCAGGGCGGCTGGGGCGGGGCGCAGAAGAACCCCGGCGAGGCCGACAACCCGGCGCCGCACGACACGCGGAAGAACCTCGCGAAGTTCGACGAGCGGCGCGAGCTGGCACGTCGCGCGGTGGAAAAGCGGAAAGCCGCAGCGCTGGAGACCGCGTAGAAAATCACCTCTCCCGCTCTTCGCGGGGTTGGGCCGCGAAGCGGACCGACGCGAGGCGCGAAGCGCCGAGGGTGAGGGTCGCGCCGCGTGCACCACCCTCACCCGTCGCGCTCCGCGCGCCGACCTCTCCCGCGAAGAGCGGGAGAGGTATACCCGCCGTGCAGCGATTTCGGTCAGGACGACCGCGCCCTACACCCGCAGGAACCCCACCAACCGCTCGGCCTCCGCCACGATCGGATCGGCGATCGCCGCCGCCCGCTCGGCCCCCTCGCGCAGCACCGCATCGATGCCGGCCGGATCCGCCAGCAACCGGTCGGTCTCACGCGCGATCGGCGTCAGCTTGGCGATCAGCAGCGCCGCCAGCGCCTCCTTGAACGGGCCGAACCCCTTGCCGCCATGCTGGCGCAGCACGGCGGCTGCGTCGGTCTCATCCATCGCAGCGTAGATGCCCACCAGGTTGCGCGCCTCCGGCCGGTGCGCGAGGCCCACGGGCTCGCTCGGCAGCGGCTCGGGATCGGTCTTGGCGCGACGAATCTTCAGCGCGATCGTATCGGCGTCGTCGTTCAGATTGATCCGGCTCTGATCCGACGGGTCGGACTTCGACATCTTCTTCGTGCCGTCGCGCAGGCTCATCACCCGCGGCACCGGCCCGGTGATCAGCGGCTCGATCACAGGAAAGAACGCCACGCCGTAGTCATGGTTGAACTTCTGCGCGATGTCGTTCGCCAGCTCCAGGTGCTGGCGCTGGTCGTCGCCCACCGGCACGCGCGTGGCGTGATAGGCCAGGATGTCGGCCGCCATCAGGTTGGGATAGACGTACAGCCCGGCCGAGGCGTTCTCCCGGTTGCTGCCGGCCTTGTCCTTGAACTGCGTCATCCGGTTCAGCCAGCCCAGCCGTGCGACGCAGTTGAAGATCCAGGCAAGCTGCGCGTGCGCACGCACCGAGGATTGCAGGAACAGGATGTGCTGTTCCGGATCGATGCCGCAGGCCAGCAGCGTCGCCGTCATCTCCCGCGTCTGGCGTTGCAGCGTCGCCGGGTCCTGCCACTCGGTGATCGCGTGCAGGTCGACCACGCAATAGATGCAGTCATGCCCGTCCTGCAGCGCCACCCAGTTGCGGATCGCGCCGAGATAGTTGCCGAGCGTGGCCAGGCCGGACGGCTGGATGCCGGAGAAGATACGTTGCTTATCAGTCATCAGTTTTCAGTCGTCAGTTGTCAGAGCGATGTGGTCAGCGGTCAGCGGTTGGACTGATGGCCGATCCGTCGCGGCGGCGCAAGGCGCGACGGGACAGCAGGCGAAGCGTGTCGCGGGCGTCGAAGGCGCCGAATACCTGGCAGGCCAGCAGGTAGACGCCGCCGCCCAGTGCGACCAGCGCCGCGAGCGCCGCCCAGCGCCCGCCATGTCCCATCCAGCCCGGCCCGACCGTGCCGTGTGGCCCCGGAGCGAACAGCAGAAGCTCGGTGATCCAGAGCGTTGCCGCCATGGCAGCCGCGGCGAGGGCCATGCGTGGCAGGCGCTTGCGCATCGGCGCGTCGGCCACGAGATGTCCACGGCGGGCCAGCAGCACACCAAGGCAGCCTAGGTTGAACATCGCCGCCATGCTGGTCGCGAGCGGCGGCCCGATAAGCTCCAGCCGCGGCAGCCACGGCGCGGCACCCTCCGGCGCGACGATGCCGGCGTTGAACAGCAGGTTGAGGCCAAAATTCAGCGCCAGGGTGATCAGGCCGACCTTCACCGGCGTCGCCATGTCGCCGCGCGCGAAGAATGCCGGAGTCAGCACCTTCAGCAGCACCACCGCCGGCAGCCCAACCGCATAGGCGGTCAGCGCCTGGGCCGAGAGCCGGGCGCTCTCGGCATTGAAGGCGCCACGACCGAACAGCACCCACATCATCGGAAAGCCCGCGACGGCCAGTGCCAGCGCCGCCGGCAGGGTCAGGAACAGCGCGTATTCGATCGCCCGGTTCAGCGAACCGATCGCCGCGTGCGCCTCCGCGCCGCGCACCTGGCGCGACAGCAGCGGCAGCAGCGCGGTCCCCACCGCGGTGCCGATCACTCCCAGCGGCAGTTGCTGCATCCGGTCGGCGTAATACAGCAGCGACACGGTGCCCGCCGGCAGCAGGCTGGCGATGATGACGTCGACCACCTGGTTGAGCTGCGTGGCGCTGGCGCCGATCAGCCCGGGGGCCATGCGCCGCAGCAGCAGGCGCACGTGCGGGGTCAGCCGCGGGCGCGGGATGTGCAGTTTCATGCCGGCCCGGCGCACCGCCCAGGCCAGCAGCGCGAGCTGCACCACGCCGGAGGCCGACACGCCCCAGGCCGTCGCATGGCCGACGGTCGCAACATACGGCGTCAGCCCCAGCATCGCGGCGATCGAGAACAGGTTGTACAGCACCGGCGCACCCGCCGCGGCAGCGAACCGGTCCATCCCGTTGAGCACGCCCGACAGCAGCGCCGCCAGGCAGATCAGCATGAGGTAGGGGAAGGTGATCCGCGCCAGCTCGACCGTCAGGGCGAATTTTTCCGGCATGTTGGCGAACCCGGGGGCGAACACCGTCATCACCTGGGGCATAAAAATCTCGCCCAGCAGGGTCAGCGAGCCGAGCCAGAAGGCCATCACGGCGAACGCCTCCTGGGCGAAGAGCTGCGCCGCCGCCGGCCCCTCGGCCGTCAGCAGGCCGGCGAATTCCGGGACGAAGGCGGCGTTGAACGCGCCCTCGCCGAACAGCCGGCGGAACAGGTTGGGCAGCTTGTTGGCGACGAAGAACGCGTCGGCCACCGGGCCGGTGCCGATCAGCGCCGCCATCAGCATGTCGCGCAACAGGCCCAGGACGCGACTCGCCATGGTCCAGCCGCCGACCGTCAGCACACCTCGAAGCATGGGCCTTCCGCGTCCACTTGTACCGCCGTACCGCAAATCACCGAGCCGAACCACCCCGCCGTGCCGCACGTCCGGCCGCGCTTCGATGGGCCGGCCGATGACACGCGATACCCGCTATGGCATCGAACCACGCGGACCGAACGGAGGCACGGATGAGCGAGTCGATCGAACAGGCGCGAGACGGGTTGGAGTCAGCCCACGACGTGGCAGAGCGCGACGGCGACCACGCGGCGCGCTGGATCGCGGTGCTGATCGCCGCGCTCGCGGCCTCCCTGGCGCTGGCCGAGCTGGGCGAGAAGGCGGCGCAGAACACCTATCTGACCGACCACGTCACGCTGTCCGACAACTGGGCGTATTACCAGGCGAAGAGTGCGCGTGCCACGACGTACGAGGCCGAAGCCAGCGTGCTGCGGAGCCTGCCGGGCGCCGCGGATCCCGCCGTGCAGGCGCGAATCGGCCAGGCGCGTGCCGCGGCGGCGCTGCTGCGCGACTCCCCGACGGACGGCAAGGGGATGAAGCAGCTCGACGCCCGCGCGGCCGAGATCCAGGCCGAGCGCGACCACGCTTTTCACCACTATCATCGCTATGAGCTGGCGGTGGGTGCCCTGCAGATCGCCATCGTGCTGGCGTCGGTGTCGGTGGTCACCCGCGCCCGGGCCCTGACCCTGGCTGCCGGCCTGATCGGCGGCGGCGCAGCCCTCTTGGCTTTGTCGGTGGCACTCGACCTGCTCTGATTACGGCAAACTTGCCGCGGCCAGGCGTCTCCACAGCGGCAACGTCGGCCGGTCCGTAGGGCGTTTCCGCCCTGCGCTGCCATGTTGCGCGGCGCCCCGGGACGTGCGTGCCCCGTCCCTATTCGTCCCGTCGCGGCCGGGCGAGCACCGCCGCGATCGCCTCATGCAGCGTGGTGCGGCCTTCCACCAAGGCGGCGACCGCGGCGCAGATCGGCAGGTCCACGCCGGCGGCGCGCGCCAGCAGGGCGGGCGCGGTGGCGACCCCCTCGGTGACGGCGTCGCGCGCCGCCAGGATGTCGGCCAACGCCTCGCCCCGGCCGAGCGCCAGGCCGAGGCTGTAGTTGCGGCTCGACGGTCCGGTGCAGGTCAGCAGCAGGTCCCCCAGCCCGGACAGCCCCGACACGGTTTCGGCCCGCCCGCCGAGCGCCACCGCAAGCCGCGAGAGCTCCGCCAGGCCGCGGGTGACCAGCGCGGCGCGGGCGTTCTCGCCGAGGCCGGCGCCGATCACCGCGCCGGCGGCGATTGCAATGACGTTCTTTGCCGCGCCGCCGACCTGGGCGCCGACCGGGTCGTCGTTGCCGTAGAGGCGGAAGGCCGGTGTGGCCAGCATCTCGACGATTTTGGCGCGGAGGACGGCATCGGTGCCGGCCACCACCGAGGCAGCCGGCAGCCCGGCCGCGATCTCGTGGGCGAAGTTGGGTCCGGTCAGCACGACGGCCGGGGTGCCAGGGTGCAGCTCGGCGACCAGTTCCAGCGGCAGGCGATGGGTCCTGGCCTCGACGCCCTTCGCGCACACAACCAGCGGCGCGGCGCCCGGCGGCAATCGGCCCAACACACTTCGCAGGTACTGCATCGGCACCGCCAGCAGTATCGCATCCTCTTCTCCCTCCCCCCTTGAGGGGGAGGGTTGGGGTGGGGGGTTGGACGCCGAATCATTCGGGACCGATCCCCCACCCCGCTTGGTCCGTTTCGCGGCCCAAGCCCCCGCAAGGGGGGAGGCAGAAAGGCTTGCCGTCACCTCAATCGCATCGGGCAGCCTCACCCCCGGCAGCCGCGGATTCTCCCGCCTCTCTCCCAACACCGTCGCGCGCGCCGGATCACGGGCCCACAGCATCACCCGGTTCCCCGCCCGCGCCGCCTGGATGGCCAGAGCGGTGCCCCAGGCGCCGGCACCGATCACCGCAACCCTACTCATCGACCAGCCGCACCATCTCGGCGCCCTCCCCCGCCTCGCGCGCGCCCAGCCGGTCGAGCAGCACCACGAGGATCGGCAGCGCGTCCATCTCGAACCGATAGGGAGGGTTGATCACCAGCATGCCGCATCCGTTCAGCCGCGCGGGGTCGACCGGCGCCCGCAGTAACAATTCCGCGGCGACGATGTCGCGAATGCCAGCCCGCCGCATCGCGGTGAAGAACGTGCGGACCGGCGCGCGATGCTTGATCGGATACCAGGCCGCAAAAACCCCGGTGCGAAACCGCGCCCACCCGGTCGCCAGCCCCTGGGCGAGCCGGTCGTATTCGTCCGCCGCTTCATACGGCGGATCGATCAGCACCAAGCCGCGCCGCGGCTGCGGCGGCAGCAGCGCCCCGAGCGCCTCCCAGGCGTCGCGTCGGTGTACCGCAACGGCAAGGTCGCCGGCGAACCGCCGACGCAGGGCCGCATGCTCCTCCTGATGCAGTTCGCAGCACACAAGGCGATCGTCCGGGCGCAGCAGAGCGCGGAGTAGTGCCGGCGATCCGGGATACAGCCCAGGCTGGCGGACCAGCCCGACATACTCGGCCAGCGGCGGCGGCGGATCGTCCAGCAAGCGGCCGATCCCGCCGCGCCATTCGCCGGTTCGCTCGGCCGGACCGGCGGACAGGTCGTAGGCGCCGGCCCCGGCATGCGTATCCAGCACGCTGATCGACGCGGGCTTGCGTTGCAGTGCCCGCACCAGCCAGACCAGCAGCGCGTGCTTCATGCAGTCGGCGAAATTGCCGGCATGAAACGCATGGCGGTAGTTCATGCCGCCGCGGCGTGCAGCAGGGCGTTGCGCAGGACCTGAAAACTCCGAGAGGTATTCCGGGCGGGGTCCATGTGTGGGGCGATGCACTGTGCCGCCTGCCGCTTGTTGAGGCCGTCTGCGAAATATCCTGCTCGTTGCATGATCCGTAGCAGTGCCTCCCATGTGCCTCCCTTGATCGCATCGGGATCGCGGTACGGCGTGCGCGATGGAATTGTCGCCGCCACGCGCGGATAGGCTTGGCGAACCGCCTGCCAGTCGCCGAAATACCAATCTTCCAACTCTTCGATCACGATGCGGTTCAGAACATCGAATGACCCCCCTGCCGCGCGGGTTCTTGTCGTGAGACCAGCGGCAGCGGCGTCCCGTTCCAGGGCCTGCTTCAAGACGTGGCAGTCGTCGTTGTCCAGATCGACGAGCACGAGAACCAGCCAACCGGGTTGCAGCATCCGGCGATAGGTCTTGAGCCGGCCCGGAAGACGCCCCAACAGGGCTTCCTTGCCCCGATAGGCGTGGATTCGAAACGTTGCGTTACCGATCAGCCTTGGCACCAGGAATCCGAGTGCCGTCTCCATGGACGGCTCCTCCGCCAACACCTCGAGGTGCGTCAATGGCATCAGAGTCCGGCGGCGCGTCTCGGCATGCCGGAATTGGTCAGCGGATCGCCAACGTTAAAGTGCCCCTCCATCCAAAGGTCGCCAAGCAGCCCCCCATGCTCCATGAATTCCTTCACGCCGTGCAGATCGGCTGCGCGTTGGGCCTGGGTATGGCCGTGCTCGTTGCGATACAGCACGCGCACCTCCTCCGGCCGCAACGCATCCAGGAAATACGGTGAATGGGTCGTCACCAGAAGCTGGGACCGCTCGGTAGCGGAACGGAACTCCTCAGCAAGGGAGTACATCAGTCGCGGATGGAGATAATTCTTCGGCTCTTCGATCCCGATCAGCGTTGGTGGTGTCGGCTGGTCCAATAAGAGCAGGAACGCCAGCATCTTGAGTGTTCCGTCCGACGCAAAGCGGGCGAAGATTGGATCGTGGAACGGCGCGTCCTTGATGCGCAGTATGAGCCGGCCATCAGTCATCTCCTCGGCCACAGCCTTTTCAACCTGGGGGACGCGCTGCGCGAGGACCCGGAACACGCGGTCGAGCCGCTCTGGGTCGTGTCTGCTCAGATATAGGATTACATTCGCTAAGTTGTCACCGGCCCCGTTCAGACGCTGTTGCGGGCCTCCCGAGAGCTGTCCCCGGACATTCTCGATCGAAGGCTCGAACCTCTGCCAATCGAGGATAAATCGGCGAAGACCTGTCAGGACAGGAGTGCCCTGAATCTGGCCAAACACGTTCACCGCCAGGAGATCGGCACCGACCAGGATGGCGTGGACGTTGGGCAATGTCGAACCCTTCGTGATGGCCTTGCCCTCGTCCTCACCCGGGATTTTGGTGTGTTCAAGAATCGTTTCGATGCCGTCCGCCGTGCGCCCCTTGACGGTGACGCTCTCTTTGTGGACGACCGGCTTGCCGTCTTCTTCGTCAATCTCGAGCAGGTAGGTGATCAACTTGCCGGCCGGCTGCTCACGATAGCCGATGCTGATCTCGACCGAACCGTTTTCTCCCCGCGTTTTCAGTTCTTGACCATATCCGCGGTCGCTCCACGCCTGTTGTAACCCAACACGAAAGCAGTCCGACACGAAGCTCAATGCGTCCAGCACGGTCGACTTGCCACTGCCGTTCGGTCCGACCAAGACGGTCAGTGGCATCAGATTGCGCAGCTCTACGTGCCGCAATGCGCGGTAGTTCCTGATGCCAAGATGTTCGATCCTGGGCTGCGAGAGTGGCTTGTTCATACCGGTACCATGCCCATCACCCCGCACCTCCCGCAAGTTCCTCCAGCGGCCAGCGCGGGCGCGGGGCAAAGTCCAGCCCATCCGACAACCCCAGCCGCAGCCGCTCGATCCCCGCCCACGCCACCATCACCGCGTTGTCGGTGCACAGCCGCACCGGCGGCGCCACCAGCCGCACCCCGCGTGCCGCCGCCACCTCGGCCAGTGCCGCGCGGATCGCGCCGTTCGCCGCCACGCCCCCCGCCAGCACCAGCAAACTCGCATCCGGCGCCATCGCCATCGCATGCGCGGCCCGATCCGCCATGACCTCGACCACCGCGCGTTGGAACCCGGCGGCGAGGTCCGCCGCCATCGCCGCCGGCAGCGTCCCGGCCCCGTGCCGCGCGACCTCCTGCGCCACCGCCGTCTTCAACCCGGAGAAACTGAAGTCGCACCCCGGCCGTCCGAGCATCGGCCGCGGAAACGCGAACCGCGCCGGATCGCCCTGCGCCGCCAGCCGTTCCAGCGCCGGCCCACCCGGCCACCCCAGCCCGAGCAGCTTGGCGACCTTATCGAACGCCTCGCCCACCGCGTCGTCCAGCGTGCCGCCGAGCCGCGTGTAGTCCCCCACCCCCGCCACCGCCACGCACTGGCAGTGCCCGCCGGAGACCAGCAGCAGCAGATAGGGAAACGCTGCGCCGCCCTCGACCAGCCCGGGCAGCCGCGCGGTCAGCGTGTGCGCCTCCAGGTGGTTGACCGCGACATAGGGCAGCCCCCGCGCCAGCGCGATGCCCTTGCCAACCAGCGAGCCGACGATCAGCCCGCCGATCAGCCCGGGTCCGCCGGTGGCCGCCACCCCGCCCAACCCGCCGAACCCAACCCCGGCGCGGCGCAGCACCTCGCGCACCAGCCCCGGCAGATGCGCGAGATGCGCCCGCGCGGCAATCTCCGGCACCACCCCGCCATAGGGCGCGTGCTCGCGCTCCTGGCTCAGCACCGCCTCGGCCAATATCGTGCCCGAGTCGTCCAGCACGGCGGCGGCGGTCTCGTCGCAGGAGGTTTCGATGCCCAGAATGGGCTGCATCCGTCGTGACCCTCTCATTGCCGCCGGGGCGACGCGGTAATAGGACAGCCGCATGACCCTTGCCACTGGCCCCGCCGCGCGCGTCCCGCCACGCGACCCCGAAACACCCCTGCTGGCGGGCACCCGCGGCTCGCCGCTCGCGCTGATCCAGACGCGCGACTTCCTCGACCGTGTGCGCCACGCCGGCACCACGCGCCACCGCCCGCCGCACGGCGCCCCGCCGGTGTTCGAGGAACACCTCATCCGCACCACCGGCGACGCCACCCAGGCGGCCGGCACCCGACTGGCCGATATCGGCGGCAAGGGCCTGTTCGCCAAGGAGATCCACGAGGCGCTGGCCGACGGGCGCATCGACCTTGCGGTGCACAGCCTGAAGGACCTGGAGTCCGAGCTTCCCCCCGGCATCGTCCTCGGCTGCACCCTGCCGCGCGAGGACCCGCGCGACGTGCTGATCCTCGGTCCCGCCTGCCACGCCCCCAACGGCATCGCCACCAATGGCACGGCGGCTCGCCCGGCCGATCCCTATGCCTGCCTGCCCACCGGCGCGGTGGTCGGCACCGCCTCCGTCCGCCGCCAGGCGCAGCTCCTGCACGCGCGGCCGGACCTGATCACCGCCGTGCTGCGCGGCAACGTGCAGACGCGGCTGGACAAGGTGGCGAGCGGCGTCTGTGCCGCGTCCTTGCTGGCCTATGCCGGGCTGCGCCGGATGGGCCTCGCTGACCGCGCCGGCGTGGTGCTGGACCCCGACGTCATGCTGCCCGCGGTTTGCCAGGGCATCGTCGGCGTGACGGTGCGCGCCGCCGACACCGACCTGCTCGAGCTGCTGGCGGCGATCGAGGATCCCGCAGCCCGCGCCGCCGCCACCGCCGAGCGTGCACTGCTGGCCGCGCTCGACGGGTCGTGCCGCACGCCGATCGGCGGCTACGCGCGGCTGCTGCCGGACGGCGCACTGCACCTCAGCGGGCTGGTCGCGCGCCCCGACGGCTGCTTCCTGCTCAAGCGCTCGCTGCACGGCCCGGCCGCCGAGGCCGCACGGATCGGCGCCGAGCTGGGCACCAGCCTGCGCACCGACAGCCCACGCGACATCTTTGCCTGACCCGGGTTGGCCTGACCGGACGTTGCCTGAACGGGTGGGGCCTGAATGGGTGGGGCCTGAACGGGTGGGGCCTGACCGGGCGGGGCCTAACCGGGCTGGGCCTAACCGGGCTGGGCCTGAAGGGGCTGGGCCTGAAGGGGCTGGGCCTGAAGGGGTTGGGCCTGAAGGGGTTGGGCCTGAAGGGGTTGGGCCTGAAGGGGTTGGGCGGCTGGTACCGGCCCGGGGCGGCGTCCTGATCACCCGGCCGGAGCCGGGCGCCGCCGCGACCGCCGCCCGGGTCGCCGCGCTGGGCCTGCGGCCCGTCGTCGCCCCGCTGCTGGAGGTTCGCGTCCTGCCGGCGGCACTGCCCGCGCCGACCCGGCTGCAAGCGGTGCTGATCGCCAGCGGCAACGCGCTGGCCGGCCTGCCGGCGGGGTATCGCGCGCTGCCGTTGCTGGCGGTCGGCGACGCCAGCGCGGCGCGTGCCCGGGCGGCGGGGTTCACCCGGGTGCTCAGTGCCGATGGCGACGCCGACGCGCTTGCTGTGCTGGCCGGCGCGCGGTGCGACGCCGCCGGCCTGCCGCTGCTGCTTGCCGCGGGGCGGGGCCAGAGCCTGGCACTGGCCGCCGCCCTGCGCCGGCGTGGGTTCCGGGTGTTCCGCCGCGCCACCTACGCCGCCCTCCCGGTCCGCGCCTTGCCTGAATCGGCTGCCGCGGCGTTGCGGGACGGCAGCCTGCGCTCGGCGCTGTTCTTCTCGGCGGAGACCGCCCGACAGTTCGCCCACCTGCTGACCCGCGCGGGCCTGCGCGAAGCGGTCCGCCAGATCGATGCTTGTGCTATCGGCCAACCGGCTGCCACGGCTATAGAGGCCCTGCCATGGCGGCGCGTGCTCTGCGCCGCGAAACCGACCCAGGACGCCATGCTGGCATTGCTGCAATGACCGAAGCCGACGCGACCCCGCCATCGGCTTCATCGGTGCCCGAGGTGCCGGCTGCGGGCCGGCCGGCCTCTGAGCCGGCGCCGCCGGGTGCGCTGGCGCCCGAGGTGTGGGCAGGAGATACGTCGGCGCCCGAAGCCTCGCCCCCGGGGGCGCTGGCCCCCGGCATCGGGGCGGGAGATGTGTCGCCGGCTGAGGCCCCATCGGCGGCTGCCTCCGCGCCCGAGCCGCCGCCATCCGAGCCGCCGAAGCCCTATGCGCCGCCGCCGGCGCCCGCTTCGCCGCCCGTGACCCCGTCTGACTTGCCGCCGCGCGCGTCCAGCCACGGGATGGCGTGGCTTGCCGCGGCCGCGATCGTCGTGCTGGCCGTGGCGCAAGCCGCGCTGTGGTATCGCGTCCTGGCTGCACCGACCGGATCCGAGGCCCTCGACCAGCGCGTGCAGGCGATCGAGGCGCGCGTGGCGGCGCTTGAACGTCGCGCCGTGCCGGTCGCGTCCGGCCAGCCCGGGCCCTCGGCCGCCCCGGCCACACCCAGCTCCACACCCGATCTCGGACCGCTGGAAGCGCGGATCGCGGCGCTTGAACAACGGCCGTCGGTCGCGCCGCCGAACCCCAACGAAAGTCTCGCCCCGCGCCTGACGGCCGACGAGGCCCGGCTCGCCACGCTCGAGAAGACCGCGGGGGCGGACGCGCAGCTTGCCGATCGCGCCGCGCGGATCGCCCGCGTCCAGGCGGCCTTCATCGCGCTGTCGGTCGGCCAGCCGCTGGGCGATCTTCCGGGTGCCCCGCCGGCGCTGGCCCGCTACGCCACCACCGCGCCGCCGACCGAGGCGGCGCTACGCCTGGCCTTTCCGGCCGCGGCACACGCAGCGCTGGCCGCCGACCGGCCGGCGCCGGCGGACGAACCGTTCCTGCGGCGGGTCTGGGCCGAGGCGCAGGACCTGGTCACCATCCGCCAGGGCGAGCACGTGCTGCTCGGCGACCCGGCGGCCGGCGTGCTGGCACACGCGCAGACCGCGCTGGACGCCGGCGATCTGGCTGGCGCGGTGGCTGCGGTCGCCACGTTGACCGGCCCGGCCGCCCAGGCGCTGGCGCCGTGGCTCGACCAGGCGCGCGGCCTGCTCGCCGCCCGCGCCGCGCTCGCCGCCCTGGCCGCGCAGACCTGATGCGCCGCGCGATCGTCTGGCTGGTGTGCGCGGCGGTGGTCGCCGCGGTGGCCTGGGAGATCGCGGCGCTGCACGGGCAGTTCAGCTTCCAGGTTGGCAGCCTGAGCGTCGAGACCTCGACACCGATCGCGCTCTTGGCGGGGGCGGTGCTGTTCGCCGCGCTCTACACGGTGGTGCGGCTGCTGGGGGTGTTTTGGCGGCTGCCGCGCGGCTGGCGCGCCTGGCGGCAGCGTCACCACCGCACCCAGGGCGATGCCGCGGTGACCCGCGCGCTGGTGGCGCTGGCCGCCGGCGACGGCGGCGTCGCCCGGCCCGAGGCCGCCCGCGCGCGCCGTCTGCTGGGGGACACCGGGCAGACGCTGCTGCTGGCCGCCGAAGCCGCCCGCCTGGCCGAGCGCGAGCCGGAAGCCGAGGCGGCGTATCGCGCCCTCGCCGCGCGCGGGGACTCGGCGTTCCTGGGCCTGCGTGGGCAGTTCCGCCTGGCGATGGCGCGGCAGGATTTCGCCACCGCGGCACGGCTGGCGGGCGAGGCCGAGGCGGCGCGGCCCGGCGGGTCGTGGCTGCGCGCCGAGCGGGCGCGGCTGGCGGTGCGTACCGGCGACTGGTCGGGTGCGCTGGCACTGGCAGACGCCAGCGTGCCGAGGGCCGCGCTGGCCACCGCGGCGGCGAACGCGTCGCGCGACCCGGCCACCGCGTTGCGCCTGGCGCAGCAGGCGTGGAAGGCGGACCCCGGGCTGGCGCCGGCCGCGCTGGCCTACGCGACGCGGCTGCGCGAGGCCGGCAAGGAGCGGCGGGCGCTGGCGGTGATCGGGCAAAGCTGGGCGCGCGCGCCGCATCCCGATCTGGCCGCGTTTGCCCTCGCCCAGAGTGGCGCCAAGCCCGGCGATCCGTTGCAGCAATACCAGGCGGCGCAGCGATTGACGGCGGAGAATCCCGACCATGTCGAGAGCCGCCTGCTGCTGGCCCGTGCCGCGCTGACCGCCGGGCTGACCGGCGAGGCGCGCCGCCAGGCCGAGGCCGCCCGCGCTGCCGGGCTGGACCAGCGGCGCCTGTGGCTGCTGCTGGCCGAGATCGAGGGCGACGGTGACGGCGGGCGCCAGGCGTTGCAGCACGCGCTGGTGGCGGAGCCGGACCCGACCTGGCGTTGCACCTCGTGCCACGCGACGCAGGCGGGGTGGCAGCCGGTGTGTCCGGTGTGTGGGACGGTGGGGGGACTGCGGTAGGGGTCGCCGGCCTGACGGTTGTCCCGAGGCGTCCGATGCCCATGTGCGAACGTATGACGAACGCACGCTGCCGGGACCGGACGCTCGATTCCACTCGCTATAAAGCGATCGGACCGAAGGTCGCGGCGCCGCCACTCCCCGGGACCGAAGCCGTGCGCGCCAACCCGAGACCCACGGCGGCGGCGCCGCCGACCCGAACACCAGCGTCCGTCCGCCACGCCCACGCCCCACGCCCCAGGCCTCGGCGCCCGAGCCCGGGTCGCCCGACGCCGCAGGCCCTCCTCGCCGCGCTGCTGGCAGCACCATGCACCAGAGCGCGCCCCGGCCGCGCCCGACACCCACCCGACAAAACCCTATGCACCATTTCCGCCCGCCGGCCCCACCGCCCCGACGCCCTTGCCCGCCCCGGACCGACACCGCAGCGCACGCCCGGCCGGGACCAATGCGCCCACGAGATCGCCCGACCAGAACCCCGTGTACCAGAGCGCGCCCCGCTGCACCCGGTGTCGGCGCGCCAAAACCCTATGTACCGTTTTCGCCCGCCGGCCACGCGGGCTCGGCGCTCACGAAAGCCCGGGTACGCGCACCCCACCGCGCACACCGTCGCGGCCCGATGGGCACACGCAAACGCCCAGACAGAACCCCTTGTACCAGATGACGCGCCCGCCACGCGCCAAACCGCCGCGCCAGCACCCTATGTACCAGTCGCCGCCGCGGTCGCGCCCACCTTCCCGCCCGGCCCGCCCAACCGCGCCGCGCGACGGCGATGGATGCACCAGCAGCGCCGCTTGCACCGCGCCCCGCCCGCCGCCCGCCCGTGACCGTGCGCCCGGCCACAACGCCGTCAAATGCGATTGCCCTGCGTCGCAATCATGTCGACCGCCTTTACCGGTTCGTCGTCGAACAGCGGCGGTGCGGCTGCCGCCTGCACTGCCTTGTTATTCGCCAAAGCAACTGCCGTCTATCACTTCAGAATCTCCGCCAGCCTCTCCACCGGCCGGCACAGCCGCACCCCACGCTCGGTCACGACGATCGGCCGCTCGATCAGGATCGGGTGCGCCAGCATCGCCCCGATCAGCGCCTCATCGCTCTTCTTCGGGTCGTCCAGCCCCAGCTCCTCATACGGCGTGCCGCGCCGGCGCAGCAGCGCGCGCGGCGTCATCCCCATCCGGCTGAGCAGCGATGTCAGCTCTGCCCGGCTCGGCGGCGTCTTGAGGTATTCGATCACCCGCGGCTCCGTCCCGCTTGCGCGGATCGCCGCCAGCACCTTGCGCGAGGTCGCGCAGGACGGGTTGTGATAGATCGTGACGTCGGACATCGTGCAGCGCCTCCCTTCCCGGTTGCGGCCTTGTGCAAACCGGGATCGCCGCGCAGCATCTTGCGGACCGTCACCGCGAACAAGGGCGAAAGGAGCCGGTGATGCACCTCCGCTGGCCTGACCTTGGCACCTCACGCGCCGACCACGCGGACGGCGCCGCAGTCGAGATCGCCGGCTGGATGGCCACCGCCGGGCGCGCCAGCCACTTCGTACTGTCCCCCGAGCCATCCTGCTGCGCCGGCTGCGCGCCGCGCGATCCCCGGTTCGCCGTAGAGGTCTTCGCCAAGGCGCCCATCGCCCCGCAGCCGCAGGCGCTACGCCTGACCGGCACCTGGCGGGTGTGCGCCGACGACCGCGCCGTCTGGCGCTACCAACTGCACGATGCGCGCGTGCTCGACCCGCCGGGCTGGTGCGCCATCACTCGTCGCGGCGTGCTGGCCGCCGGCCCGCTGTTCTGCATCGCCGGCACCGCGCACGCCGACGAGGCGACCGCGCGCCAGGCCATCGCCGCCACCACCGCGGTCGACATCCACAGCCATGCCGGCGCGCTCATCGGCGTCCAGCGGGTGAAGACCTCCGCCCCGTTCCGCGAGGTGGCCCAGCCGATGCGGGCGGGCGGCATGGCGGCGGTGTGCTTCGCCATCGTGTCCGACTCGCCCTGCCACCGCGTCTACCCCAACCACACCATCCACCCGTACCGTTCGCCCGACCCGGGCGAACTCTACGCCTACGGCCAGCTCAGCTTTGCCCGCCTGCACGCGCTGGTCCGCGCCCAGGGCCTGGCGGTCGTCACCGACGCCGCCGCGTTGCGCGCCGCCCGTGCCGGCACGGCGTCGGCCATCATCGCCGCCGAGGGCGCCGACTTCCTGGAAGGCCGCCCCGATCGCGTCGACCAGGCGTATCACAAATGGCAGCTCCGCCATCTGCAGTTGACGCACTACCGGGTGAACGAGCTGGGCGACATCCAGACCGAGGCGCCCGAGCACGGCGGCCTGACCGATATCGGCGCCGAAGTGATCCGCCGCTGCAATGCGCGCGGCCTGGTCGTCGACGTGGCGCACGGCACCTACGACCTGGTCAAGCGCGCGGCCGCGGTGACGACGAAGCCGCTGGTGCTGTCGCACACCTCGCTGTCGCCGGCGCCGCGACCGCGTAGCCGGCTGATCTCGCCCGACCATGCGCGGGCGGTCGCCGGAACGGGTGGCGTGATCGGCATCTGGCCGCCGAGTTCGCAGTTTCCCGACCTTGACGCCATGGCGCGCGGCATCGCGCGCATGGTGGATGTTGCAGGAGTCGATCATGTCGGCCTCGGCAGCGACATGATGGGACTGACCGTCCCCAGCGTGTTCGACGACTACACCGACCTGCCCGCGCTGGCCGCCGCCTTGCTGAATGTCGGGTTCAACCAGCAGGATGTCGGCAAGATTCTCGGCGGCAACTACGTCCGCGTTTTCGCCGCCTCCCTCGCATAGGAGTTTCTCGAGATGCTGCCATCGCAACGCGCGCTGTTCGATATCCCGCGCGAGGTCTGCTACCTCAACGCCGCCGCCTTCGGCCCGCTGCCGCGCACGGTGCAGGAGGCAGGCGAGCGCGGCGCCGCGCGCAAAAGCCGCCCGTGGGAGGTCGGGAACCGGCAGGGCAACCCCCAGGCGCAATCCGAGCGCGCCCGCGCCGCTGCGGCGAAGCTGATCGGTGCCGAACCGGACGATGTCGCGGTGATCTCATCGGTCAGCTACGGCATCGCCACCGCCGGGCGGGTGCTGCCGGTCGGGCGCGGGGAACGCGTGCTGGTGCTGCAGGACGATCATTCTTCGCCCGTTCTGGAATGGCTGGGGCGGGCGAAGCTGCAAGGCTTCGAGGTCGAAACGGTCGCGCGGCCCGAGGACGGCGACTGGACCCGCGCGGTGCTCGCGGCGATCGCGCGGCCGGGCGCGGCCAAACTGGCGCTGGCGTCCATTTCGTCGGTGCACTGGTCGGATGGCGGCCTGGTGGACCTGGAGCGCGTGGCGACGGCCTTGCGCGCGGCCGGTGCGGCGCTGGTGGTGGATGCCACGCACCACGCCGGCATCCTGCCGATCGACGTGCGGCGGCTCGATCCGGATTTCCTGGTGTTCCCGACTTACAAGTGGGTGCTGGGGCCGTATGGGCGGGCGTTCCTCTACGTGGCGAAGCGCTGGCAGGACGGCGTGCCGCTGGAGCAGACCGGATGGGGGCGGAAGGCGATGGATTCAACGGCTTCGCCCTACATGCGTGACATCGACTACGTAACGAATGCGCGGCGCTTCGACATGGGCGAGCGCGACTTCTTCATCACGCTGGAGATGGCGGCGATCGGCATGGAGCTGGTGGCCGACTGGGGCACCGAGGCGATCACCGAGCGGCTGTCGATGCTGACCGGACGCCTGGCCGAGGGGCTGCCGAATGCCGGCGTCACCGTTTCACCTTCGCATCTGCGCGCGCCGCATGTGCTGAGCCTGAGTTTTCCGGACGGCATACCACACGAGCTGCCGGAACGGCTGGCGGCCGAGAACGTCTTCGTCAGCCCGCGCCTGGGCCGGCTGCGCATCAGCCCGCATGTCTACAACGATGAGGTGGATGTAGATCGCTTTCTGGCAACCTTCCGCAAGGTGACGGGGTAAGAGACCTTACTCCCCCTCCCCTTGAGGGAGGGGGATGGGGGGAGGGGTCGTCACGGCACGCTGTTGGGCATTTTCGTACCGGAACGACCTCCCCCGCCCTTGCTCCGCTTTGCGGCCCAAGCCCGCAAGGGGAGGGGGAGCAGATACGCATCAACCTACCACCCATTGACCCGCGGCCAGACCGCCACAATCTCCTCCCCGCCATCCACCACGTAGTACCGATCGTGCGCCGCCGCCGTCATGCACGTATGATTGGGCGCAATCCGTAACCGCCCGCCGATCGGCAGCGCCACCGGATGCGCCGGATCCAGCTCAACCACCCCGTGCTCCTGATACGCCCGCCGCACGATCGCCTCACCCATCGTCCGTTGCCCCAGCCGATCCAGCGCCAGCCCAAATCCATAATCCTTCGGTGCCGCCTCGGTGCTGCGGTCCTTTGACAGTGCCAGCCCGCCGGCATCGACCAGCAGCTTCCCCGGCCGCCGTCCGATCACGCTGGTGAGCACCGTCACCGCGATATCCTCGATGGCGTGGGTAAAAATCTCCGCCTGGAACAGGTCGCCGAACATGTAGACGCCCGCCCGCACTTCCGTGACGCCGTCGAACGACGCCGCATGCAGCGCGGTCGGCGAGCTGCCCATCGAAACGATCGGCGCCGCATACCCTGCGGCGCGCAGCCGCTCGGCCGCGCGCACCACGCCGGACCGTTCCGCCTCCGCGATGCGCGCCATGTCCGCGACGCTGCGCCCGGCATAGCTATGCCCGGCATGCGTCATCACCCCGGCGAGGACGGACCCAAGCCGCTCGGCAATCGCCAGCAGCGCATCGTCGTCCGGGCTGACGCCACCACGCGATTCGCCGGTGTCGATTTCGATCAACGCCCGCGGTGGCCGTGAGTGCGCGGTGATCGCGCCCGCGGCGTCCAGGTCGTCGGTCAGCACGATCACGTCGGCGCCGGCATCGTTCAGCTTGGCCACCTGGTCGAGTTTTTGCGGCACAATCCCGACCGCGTACAGGATATCGGTCACATCGTGGGCAGAAAAATATTCCGCCTCCGCCAGAGTGGATACCGTGATGCCGCCCGGCTGCCCTTCCAGCGCCAGGCGCGCCACGTCGATCGACTTCGCCGTCTTCATGTGCGGCCGCAGCTTCACGCCGTGCCGCGCCAGCGTCGCCGCCATCGTGGCGATGTTGCGCTTGAGGATCGTCCGATCCAGCACCAGGCACGGCGTCGGCAGGTCGTCCAGCGTCATGTCGGGCTCCAGTCCGCGTGGTCGTCGATCGGCAGCACCGGGCGCGGCATGTGCTGCCACGGAAAGCGCGACAGGATCGGGCTGGTCAGGCCGGGCGCATCCACCTCGATCACCTGCTCGTGGCGGAAGAATTCGTCGAAGCCGCCGCGGAAATGCCCGCGCGACTTCACCACCACGACGCGCGCCGCGGCGATGTCGAGACCGAATGCCTCGAAGAACACCGGGTCAGCGCATTGGTAACGATTCGACAGCACGACCACGGTGACGCCGCCAAGGTCCAGCGCCGCCGATGGCCCCAGGTCCAGCGTGTTGTCAGCGTAGATGCCGCGCCGGCCGCGCACCGACCCGTCGAGCAGCCGCCGCACCGTCGCCGGCGTGCTAAACGGCCTGGAGAATGCGTCGCCACCGCCGCGATTGAACCGTGCGGTGAACGTAGTCCCCTCGCCAACCTGATGCGCGTCGGCCGCCAGCGCGGGATCGTGGATCACGCCGACCAGGGCGTTCTGCACGTGCGCGCCGAGGAACGCCTGCAGGATCCACATCGTGTTGCCGCGCCCGCCGCCGCCGGGATTGTCGGCGACATCGGCGAAGATCAGCGGCGGCTTCGCCCGGTCCACGGTGTCCAGCGCCAACCCCACGGCATCCTCCAGCAAGGTCAGGTGCGGCCGGAACCGCTCGCGCCGCGCCCATCCGGCTTCGGCGATCTCCCGCGCCAGACCCTTCGCCGCGTCGGCGTCCGTCGCCGTGACCACCACGGTCAGGCCATTGAACGGCGTATCGGCGAAGGCGAAGCCGCCCATCACCGAAACATTCACGATCCGCCCGGCATACGGTGCTTCGTGCATCCGCTGCTGGCCAAGATCGATCAACTCGCCATAGGGCCGCTGCGTCGCGTCCTTGCCGGTCAACTGCGTCACCGTCGGCGGCACGATCGGCAGGCGCACGAACGCGAGGTGCGTCTGCATCCCGCCGAGCAACCGGCGCAGCACCTGCGCCGCCTCGATGCCGCGCTCGCGCATGTCGAGATGCGGGTTGGTGCGGTAGCCGATGTACGCGTCGATCGTTTCGACATCCGCCGGCGTCACGTTGGCGTGCAGGTCATAGGTAGCGACAACCGGCACGTTCGGCCCGACGATGCCGCGCACCATGGTCAGGATGGTGCCCTCGGGGTCGTGGTCCTCGGTGGTCAGGCCGGCGCCGTGCATCACGCAATAGACGCCATCCAGCTTGCCCGCCTGCCGCAGCCCGGCGTCCCATTGCGTCATCATGCGCCGAAAGAATTCGTGCTCCACCGGTCCGTTCGGCTCGGCCATCGCCAGCAGGATCGGCACCGGCTGCCATGGGCCGGCCGCGTCCATGTCCGCAACGAACCCCGGCAGCTCGCCCAGCATGCGCGGCGCCGCGCTGCGTGCCTCCGTGACCATCGCCTCGCCGGAGAGCAGTGTCCGACTGGCGAAATCCGCTTCGGTCGCCACTGGGGCGAAGCGGTTGCACTCGATGGAGAAACCCAGCAGCGCGATGCGCGGTCCGCTCACAGCGCGATCCCCAGCAGCTCGGCGATGCGCGGCGTTGCCTTCAGACCGCTGCCGGTCAGCACCAGCACGGTGGTCTGCTCCGGCCGCACCGTGCCCGCGGCCAGCAGCTTGGCGAACGCGGCCGCCACCTGCGCGCTGGTCGGTTCCACATAGATGCCGATGCGCGCGAGATCGAACACTGAAGCTGGCGATCTCCGCCTCGCTCAGCATCACCGCGCCGCCGCGCGTTTCGCGCAACGTTCCCAGCACCTCCGGCAGGCGGATCGGCTGGGCGATCGCGGTGCCCTCGGCGATCGTCGGGCTGATCTCGGTCGGCACCTGCGTTTCGGATCCGGCAAGAAACGTCGCGGCAATCGGTGCGCAGTTCGCCGGCTGGGTGGCGAAGATGCGCGGCATCGTTTCGATCTCGCCGGCGCGCAGCAGCTCGGAGAAACCGATTTCGCAGCCCAGCACGTTGGAGCCGGCGCCGCACGGCACGATCACGTTGTCCGGCGCGTGAAAGCCCAGGTCCTCCCACAGCTCGTACGCCAGCGTCTTGGTGCCGTGCAGGAAGAACGGCTGCCAGTTGTGGCTGGCGTAGAACACGCTCTCCGACCGGCGCACCGCCGCGTCCGCGGTATCCTGCCGCGAGCCGGGAATCAGCTCCACCGCGGCACCGTGCGCGCGCATCTGCACGGTCTTCGCCGGACTGGTCGAGGCGGGCGCCATGATCGTCGCCTGCATGCCGCCCGCCGCGGCATAGGCGGCGACCGCCGCGCCGCCGTTACCAGAACTGTCCTCCAGCACCGCGCGCACGCCCTGCGCGCGCAGCAGCGACAGCATCACCGAGGCGCCGCGATCCTTGAAGCTGCCGGTCGGCATGAACCATTCGCATTTCAGCAGCGCCGGCGCACCGTGCAGCGTGCGCGGCAGCAGCGGCGTGCAGCCCTCGCCCATGGTGATCGGCTCGGCCACCTGCATCGGCAACGCGGCGCGATAGCGCCACAGGCTGCGCGTGGACCGATCGATCTGTCCGCGCGTGATGCCGGGCAGCGTGGTCAACAGCAGCGGCGCATGACCGGGGCCGCACCAGCGCGGCGTATCGAGCGGAAACGTCGCGCCACTGCGCGGATCGAGATAGGCGGGGCTCATGCCAGACCGATCCGCTGACGGAATGCTGAATCGTTCAGCGAGAATTCCGCCCCGGCCAGGTCATCCGCTTCGGGCGTGCACAGATAGACGATCGCCTTCGCCGGGTGCGCGACCGGCGTCAGGGCGGCGCGCGGGATCTGGCTGATGATGTTGATGCCGGAGGCGCGAATCAGCACCTGCATGTCGGTGTCGGTGGTGCCGGGCTGGAAGCCGAACACGCGGATGCCGTTGCCGCCTTCCTCCAGCTTGATCGACCGGGTCAGCATTGCCATGCCGGCCTTGCCGGCGCAGTAGGCGCTCCAGCCCTCCAGCGGGCGCAGCGCGGCGCCGGAGGAAAGGTTGACGATCGTCCCGCCGCCCGCGGCCAGCATGCCCGGCAGCACCGCGCGCACGGCGTTGAACGCCCCGACCAGGTTGATCTGCACGTTGCTCGCCCAGGCGGCGGGATCGGACGTTGCGATGGTGGCGATCGGTTCGATGACGCCGGCGTTGTTGATCAGGATGTCGGGGCGGCCGAAGCGTTGCGTGGTCGCGGCGACCAGAGCCTCGACAGCGGCATAGTCGGCGACATCGCAGGCCAGCGCTGCGGCCTTGCCGCCCGCCGCTTCGATCTTGCCGGCCACCGCGGCGGCCAGCTTGCCCTCGCGCGCCGCCAGCATCACCGCCGCACCCGCCGCGGCCAACGCCTCGGCTGCCGCCGCGCCGATGCCGCGGCTGGCCCCGGTCACGATCACGACTTTCCCCGCAAGTTCTGCCATGGCCCCGCTCCCTGCACCGTCGCCGACGCTTTACGGGACAAGCCGTCCGATCGCAAATTGCCGGACCAATGGCGGGAGGCGAGCAGGATGCGCGTATCGACGGTATTGCCGGTACGGGACTGGCGCGCCTGCGGCCCGGCGGCCCGGGCGGCCGAAGCCGATGGGTTTCACTGCGTGCAAAGCAACGAACTGCGGCATGACCCGTTCGCCCCGCTCGCGTTTGCGGCGCTGGCGACCGAGCGGGTGGCGCTGGCCACCTCTGTTGCGATCGCGTTTCCACGCAGCCCGATGATCGTCGCCAATCACGCCTGGGACCTGGCGCGGCATTCCAACGGGCGCTTTGTGCTGGGTCTGGGCAGCCAGGTGAAGGCGCACAATGAGCGGCGCTTCAGCGTGCCATGGGTCGCCCCGGCGGCGCGGCTGGGCGAGTATGTGCGGGCGCTGCGCGCCATCTGGCGCACCTGGGAAACCGGGACGAAGCTGGACTTCAAAGGCCAGCACTACACTTTCACGCTGATGACGCCGGAGTTTTCGCCCGGGCCGCAGGGGCTGCCGATGATTCCCGTGGCGATGGCGGCGGTCGGACCGGTGATGCTGAAGACCGCCGCGCGGGTTGCCGACAGCGTGCGCCTGCACGGCTTTGCCACGCGGAAGTACCTGCAGGACGTGGTGCGGCCGATGCTGGCGACCGAACTGGCCGCGTCCGGCAAGAGTTTTTCCGGGTTCGAGGTGACCGGCGGCGGCTTCATCGCCACCGGCCCGGATGATGCGGCCGTGCAGGCGGCGGCCGAGAAGGCGCGCTACCGCGTGGCGTTCTATGGCTCCACGCCGGCGTATCGGCCGGTGTTCGACGCGCACGGCATCGGCGATCTCGGCGCGCTGCTGCACGAGAAGGTGCGTGAAGGGAAGTGGAACGAGATATCGAAGCTGGTGTCGGATGAAGTGCTGGACCTGTTCGTTGCGCGCGCGCCGTACGAGGGGATCGCGGAAGCGATCGAGCGGCGTTTTGGCGGTGTGGTTGATACGGTGACGCTGGAGTTCCTGCCCACCGACAGTGCGGCGACGCGGCGGAAGGTGATCGAGGCCGTGCAGAAGATACCGCACGGGTTCACGGGGTTTCGGACGGAGGTATGGTAGGCGGGCCGGGGCGCAATGTTCTCCCCCTCCCCTTGAGGGAGGGGGGTGGGGGGAGGGGTGGGTGCGGTACGCAGAATTCCCAATAACGTGCCGCGCACACCCCTCCCCCCAACCCCCTCCCTCAAGGGGAGGGGGAGAATGTAAGCCCATCACCAACAATCAGAACATCGGCCCCCGATTCGCCGCGCCGCCGTCGATCGTGATGATCGTCCCCGTTGTGTAGGCGGACAGATCGGAGGCCAGAAACGCCACCATGTGCCCGATCTCCTCCGGCGTCCCGGCGCGACCATACGGCAGTGGCTGCATCAGCTCCTCCCACCGTGCCGGATCGCCAAATCGATCCTGCGCCCGCTTCTTCATCATGGTGATGAGCCGATCCGTCGCGATCGCGCCGGGATTGATGCCGACCACGCGCAGCTTGTCTGCCGCGGCCGCGCCGCCCAGCGCCTTGGTGAACGCCATCAGCCCGGCGTTGCCGGTCGATCCGGCGATATACGTCGCATCCATCCGCTCCCCAGCCATGCCCAGCACGTTGACGATCACCCCGCGCCCGCGCGATTTCATCTCGGCATAGAATCGGCGGCACATGTTGATGTAGCCATAGACCTTCAGGTCCCAGGCCGCCCGCCAGCGCGCCTCATCGATCTCCTGCAGGTTGCCGCCGGGAATGGCGCCGGCGTTGTTCACCAGGATGTCGATATCGGCATGTTGCACCGCCAGCCGATCCACATTCGCACTGTCGGAGATATCGTAGGCGTGCACCTGAACGCTCACATTGCAACGCGCCGTGATCTTTTGCCGTGCCGCGTCCAGGTCGGCCTGCGTGCGCGACACCAGAATGACATTCACCCCCTCGGCGGCCAGACACTCGGCGGCGGCGAAACCGATCCCCTTGGACGCGCCGGTGACCAGCGCCGTCTTGCCACGCAAATTCAGTTCCATGTTGGTCCCCCTTGGTTGGCGGCTCACTGCGATCACCGCGACGAGCCATCTCGGCCATGCCGCGCCGAAGTCACACCGTCAGGTAGCGCGTGCGGATCTGCTCCTCCTCGGCACGGAATCGTTCCGGACTCGCGGCATAGACGATGCGGCCCTTGACCATGATGTGCATCTCGTCGGCCACCGACTCGGCCAGCTTCATGTTCTGCTCGATCAGCAGGATCGTCACTCCGGCCTCGCACAGCAGGCGGATCACTCGCGCCAGCTCGCGCACCACCATCGGTGCGAGGCCCTGGCTCGGCTCGTCCAGCAGCAGCACCTTCGGGTCGCTCACCAGCGCGCGGGCGATCGCCAGCATCTGCTGCTCGCCGCCGGAGAGCGTGCCGCCGCGATTGGCCGCCCGCTCAGCCAGCGCGGGAAACAACTCCAGCAGCCGCGGGATCGGCCATGCCCGCGCCGGCTTCCGTTCGGCGACGCGAATGTTCTCGATCACCGTAAGGTCGGGAAAGATCAGCCGTCCCTCCGGCACATAGGCGACGCCGGCGCGCGCCACGCGGTGCGGTGCCCAGCCGGCGATGTCGGTGCCATCCAGCAGCACGCGCCCGCCGGACGGCGGCACCAGCCCCATCACCGTGCGCAAGGTCGTGGACTTGCCGACGCCGTTGCGCCCCAGCACCGCACTGATGCGACCCGTCGGCACGTCCAGATCGACGCCCTGCAACACATGACTGGCGCCGTAGTGCGTGTTGAGGCCCTCGATGCGCAGCATCAGTCGATGTCCCCGATGCGCAGCATCAATCAATTCCTCCCAGATAGGCACCCTGCACCGCCGGATCGGCGCGCACCGCCGCCGGAACGTCGTCGGCGATCACCGCGCCGCGATGCAGCACGGTGATCCGGTGCGCGAGACGGAACACCACCTCCATGTCATGTTCCACCAGCAGTACGGTCAACCCGCCATCGGCCAGCAGGGCCGCGAGCGTATCGACCGCCTGCGCGGTTTCCTCCACCGACAGGCCCTGCGTCGGCTCGTCCAGCAGCAGCAGGCGCGGCTGCTGCGCCAGGCCCATCGCCACCTCCAGCAGGCGCTGGTCGCCGTGCGACAGCAGCCCGGCCGGCCGGTGCGCCACGTCGGTCAGGCCGAGCCGTTCCAGCGCCGCATCGCCGCGCCGATCGGCCGCCGCAAAAATCGCCTCGCCGCCATAGGGTTGCCATCGCCGCGCGCCGCGCGCCTGCGCGGCGAGGCGCGCATTTTCCCGTGCCGTCATCTCCGGGAACAGCGCGGTAAGCTGAAAGGTGCGCGACACCCCACGCTGGCAGATCGCGTGCGCCGACAACCCGGTCACCTGATCGCCGGCAAAACGAACGTCGCCCGAGGTCGGTTTCAGCACGCCGGTGATCAGATGGAACAACGTGGATTTGCCGGCGCCGTTCGGCCCGATCACCGCGCGTACCTCGCCCTCGGCGACGCGCATCGACACGTCGTCCACCGCAACGATGCCGCCGAAACGACGGGTCAGATGGTCGATCTCCAGCAGCGCCATCGCGCTCAGGCCGCCCCGCCGGCGCGCCGGCCGGTGACCAGGCCCAGCAGGCCGCGTGGCATGAACAGCACGAAGCAGATGAACATCAGGCCGAAGAACAGCGCCCAGGACTCGGTGTAGGAGCTGAGGTACTGTTGCACCAGCAGGAAGAACACCGCGCCGATGATCGGCCCGACCAGCGTGCCGGCGCCGCCGACGATCACCATGATCAGCACCTGGCCGGACAGCAGCCAGAACAGCAGCTCGGTGTTGGTGAAACCGGCGAAGGCCGCGTACAGCCCGCCGGCCAGGCCGCCCAACCCGTAGGCGATCGCCACCACGGCGATCTTGTAGCGCCGCGTGTTGTAGCCGAGCGAGCGCGTCTTCGCCTCGTTCTCGCGAATGCCGCGCAGCACGGCGCCGAACGGTGACGACACCAGCGCGCGGCAGAACACAAAGGCGGCGATCAGGCAGCCCAGCACGAGGTAATAGAAACCGACCTTGCTCTGGAACACCGTCAGGCCGAACGGTCCGGGCGTGCGCGGAATGCCCGCCAGGCCATCGGAGGCGCCGGTCACCGCGGTCCACTTGAACGCCACCGCGTAGAGCAGTTGCGCGAACGCCAGCGTCAGCATCGAGAACGACACGCCGGTCGCCAGCGTGCACACCCAGCCGACGCCGATCGCGACGATGCCACTGAAAGCGCCGGCCAGCAGCACCGCGAACACCACGGGGATGTCGGTGTGCAGCAGCAGATCGCCCGCCGTGTAGGCGCCCAACCCGTACGCCGCGGCGTGCCCGAACGAGAACAGCCGCGTGTAGCCCACCATCAGATCGAGGCTCATCGCAAACAGCCCGAGGATCAGCGCCTCGATCGCCAGCGTCAGCGCATAGAGCGGCAAGCCGAAGGGCAGCAGCGCCAGCACCAGCGCCGCGACGAGCAGAACGCGCCAGGAGATCACGTGCTCACGCCTCCTTGCCGAGCAGGCCGCCCGGGCGCACGACCAGCACCAGCAACATGAGCAGATACATCAGCGCCAGAGCGAAGTCGGGGAAGTAGTAGGTGCCGAACACCTGCACGAAGCCCACCAGCACGGCGGCGATCGCCGAGCCGAGAAAGCTGCCCATGCCGCCGATGATGACGATCACGAACGTATCGATCACCGCGTTCGGCGCCATCCCCAGCGACGCGGTGACCAGGGGAGCGGCAAGCACCCCGCCGATGCCCGCCAGGCCGCAGCCGATGCCGAACACCGCGGAGCGCACCAGCCGCACATCGGTGCCCAGCGCGTGCACCATCTCGGCGTTCTGCGAGGTCGCGCGGATCAGCAGGCCGAGCCGTGTGCGTTCCAGGAACTGCCAGATCGCCAACGCCACGACGATGCCGGCGCCGGCCAGGAACAGGCGGTAGATCGGAAACGGCTCGTCGAGGATGAACACGATGCCGGACAGCGATTTCGGCAGCGGCACGTTCAGCGCGGCCACGCCCCAGATCAGGCGGATCGCCTCGCCCATCACCAGGGTGAGCCCGAACGTCACCATCAGGAACGCGCTGCCCTCGCGGCGGTACAGCCGCCGCAGGATGCCAAGCTCGAACGCCGCGCCGACGCCGCCGACCACCAGCGGTGCCAGCACCAGCGCGCCCCAAAAACTGCCGGTCAGTTGCACCGCGGAATATCCGACATAGGCGCCGAGCATGAAGAAGGCGCCATGTGCGAAGTTGATGATCCGCATGATGCCGAAGATCAGCGTCAGGCCGACCCCGAGGAAGAACAGCAGTGCCGCCTCGGACAGCGCGTTCAGGCACTGGGTGATCAGAAAGCCGAGGAAGTCCATCAGCCTCTATCCGTCATGCCGGTGCTTGTCACCGGCATCCACGCCTTTGCCTGCGTCACGAAGACAAGTCGTGGGTGCCGTGGCCAAGCCACGGCATGACGCAGCGGGAACACGCATGCCTCAGCTATTGAAGGTCATCTGTCGGCAGGCCGGCGTGATCTCGTCGCCGGGGAAGGTGGCGATGATCTTGGGCACCGGGAACTTGAACGCCGGGTCCTTGTCGACCTTCACGATATAGCCGCCCTGCACCGCCTGGTGGTCGCAGGCGCGCATCGCGACGTGGCCCTTGATGCTGTCGATCGCCGTCGTCTCCAGCGCCGGGCGCAGCTTGTCGGCGTCGATGCTCTTCGCCGCTTCGATGCCGGCCTGCAACATCTGGCAGGCCTGGTACTGCTCGCCCTCGAACACGTCGGGCAGGGCGTTGTACTCCTTCTGCCAGGCGGCAACGAACGCCTTGTTCGCCGGGTTGTCGATCGAGAACACGTAGCGCGTCGATCCGGCGAGCCCGATTGCCGCGTCGCCCACCGCCTGGATCGAATTCAGATCGACGATCGAGGTGACAAGCAGCACCTTGTCCGGCAGACGGTATTCGTGCGCTTGCGACAGGAACGCGTTGTTGTCGTCGCCCTGCAGCACCAGGAAGCACACCTCGGCGCCGGACTGGCGGATCTTGGTGATGTAGGTGGAAAAATCCTTGGTGCCGATCGGCGAGAAGACATCGCCGACATAGTCTTTCTTCGCCTTGAGGATCTCGTCCTTGAAAACGCCGACGCTGTTGTGGCCCCAGGCGTAGTCCATGCCGAGCGCGTAGAACTTGGTGAACTTCGACTGCCGCAGCCACAGCGAGATGACCCGCGTCTCCATCGGCCCGGAGATGTTGGCGCGGAAGAAGTTCGGCACGAAGGACGAACCCGTCAGCCTGCCGTCGCCGTTGTCCGACGACATGAAGATCGCGTTCCACTCGGCGAGTTTCGGCACCACGGCGAGCGCCTCGGACGACAGCACCATGCCGAACAGCAGATGGCAGCCGTCGCGCTCCACCACCTCCTGCGCCTTGCGCACGCAGGTCGCGGGATCGCCGCCGGTATCTTCCGCAAAGAGCTGGATCGGCCGGCCGATCAGCCCGCCCTTGGCGTTCAGCTCCTTGGCCCAGAACTCCGCGCCATGGCGCATCTGCTGGCCGATCTCGCCGGCCGGACCGGTGAGCGCCAGCGGCATGCCGATCTTGATCGGTGCGTCGCTGAGCGCATGGCGCAGGATGGTCGGTGCCGCGACGGCGAACGAGGCGCCGCCCAGCGCGGTGCGCAACACACCGCGGCGCGTGGTGCGAGATGACATGGACATGGTGATTGTTCTCCCTGGACGTGCCACGCCGGTCATGCCCGGCGCGACCTGTTATCGGCGCTGGTGCGGTTCACACCTCGACCGTGTCGAACTTGGCCGGAACGATGATCTCCAGCATCTCGCAGTCGTCGGAGTAGTCGAGCACGGTGTGCTTGATGTTCGGCGGCTGCAGCCAGCAGGTGCCTTCGCGCATCAACTGCTCGCCGTGGCCCTCGAATTCGTTCCTGATCCAGCCTTTCAGCACGTAGACCAGTTGCAGCTCCACCGCATGGGTGTGGCGCTTGCGGACCTCGTCGGTGCAGGGCGGGACCAGCCGGATCACATGCGCCTGCGCCAACCCGCCGGTGGCCTTGGCGATGCCAAGATCGCGATAGAGCGCGTAGGGACGCAGCCCGTCGCGCTTGAAGTCCTTCTCGTTCAGGTGGCTGGCGGTGAAACGCTGTACCGTGGCCTTCGTCTTCAGGGCACGGGCCTTGCGCGCCGGCCGCGCCGCTGCGCGCTTGGGCACCGCGCGCTTTGCCCTCTTGGTGGTGGTGGTTTTGCCTGCGGCCTTGCGCTTCGGCGCGGCTTTCGACTTGGTGGCGGTCTTTGCCATGGTTCCCTCGGTGGTCTTATGTGCGGTTCTGCTGACCAACTGGGAATCAGTATCGGCACGATCGCTCATGTGGTTCAAGAGGGCCGCCGCGCGCGGTCGGTCGACAGCGCGAAGGCCCCCCGATCGCCACAATGATCCGGGCGCGATCAGCCCCTCGACCGACAGGCGAGTGCGCCGAGGTCGCCGCGCCGAGATGGAACCGGAACGGATACGGCGAGTGATACAGGTTGGACGCGACGATCGGGAGAACAACGATCGGCTGGGTGCACCGCGATCCCGACACCTCAGATCGCCAACAGCGGCGCCACCTCGTCCCATGAAGCGGCACGATCGCGCAGCACCAGGGCGGTTGCCGCTTTTTCCCAGTCGGCCTCCTCCGGCACCAGCGGGTCACGCGGCGACAGGCGATGCTCCAGCACGCAGCGGGCATACAGGGCACGGCGCGCATCGGCGCCCGGGCGGCTGCCTTCCCAGGCCAGCAGCACCGCACTGGCGGCGTTATACGTTGCGGTAGCGGCCTGTCGCGCCAGCGCCTCGGTCTCGGGCGAGGCGGCGATGCGTGCCGCCATGTCGGCCGCGCGATCCATCGCCGTGCCGAGACGATTGCCGAATGGCGCGGGCAGTGCCGCCTGTTCCAGCAACCCGCGCATCGCGCTTTGCAGCGCGCGATGCGCCTGGGTCTTGCCGACGGCGCGGGTGATAACGTCGAGCGCGTTGATGTTGCTGGTGCCTTCCCACAACAGCCCGACCTGCGCGTCACGGATCAGGCGGGGATTGACCCAGTCCTCGATGTAGCCGTTGCCGCCGCGCGCCTCCATCGCCCCTGTGGCGACGGCGATATTGTCGCGGCAGGCACGCAGCTTCAGCAGGCCGGTCAGGATGCGCAGTTCGGCGGCGGCGCCGCGGCCCATCGCGTCGGCGGTGCGCAACGCCATCGACAGCGCCTGCTCGGTTGGCACGATCAGTTTCAAAAGCTGCCGGCGCATCAACGGGTAATCGATGATGGAGCGGCCGAAGGCGATGCGGCCGCGGGCGACCGCCAGGGCTTCGTTGACACAACGGCGCATCATCGCCGCGGCGCGCACGCCGTGCGACAGGCGTGACAGGTTCACCTGTTCCATCATCTGTTTCAGGCCGGCATCGACACGGCCGACCAGATACGCCTCGGCACCATCAAACTGGATCTCGCCGGAGGCCATCGAGCGCGTGCCGAGCTTGTCTTTCAGCCGCACGATGCGATAGGCGTTGCGGCGTCCGTCGCGCAGCCGGCGCGGCAGCGCGAACAGCGCCAGGCCGCGCGTGCCGGGCGCCGCGCCGTCCGGCCGGGCCAGCATCAGCGCGACATCGGCGTCGGTGTGCGAGCAGAACCACTTGTCGCCGTGCAGGCGCCAGACGCCGTCCCGGTTGCGCGCCACTGTTTCGACTGCTCCGACATCGGACCCGCCCGCCTTCTCGGTCATGAACTGCGTGCCCTTCCACAGCGTCGCCAGGTCGGCCGACAGCATGCGGGGCAGCAGGTAGTCCTTCAGCTCGGGACTGGCGAAGCTGCGAATCAGGTGGATCGAGGTGTCGGTCACGCTGATCGGGCACATCAGGCCGAACTCGGCCTGCACGAACAGGTACTGGAAGGCGTATTTCGCCACCGGCGGCAAAGGGCGGTCCATGTCGAGCACGCCGGCGCGGTGGCTCATGGCGTGGAACTGGAAGTCGCCGAACGCGATCGATTCCATTTCGCGATAGGCGGGATGGTATTCGATCCAGTCCTCGTCGCGGCCGAATCGGTCGCGGGCGTGCAGCACCGGGCCGTGGCGATCGGCGACTCGGGCCAGTTCGTCCAGCGGCCCGCCGGCGAGTTTTCCCAATCGCGCCCAGTGCGGTTCGAGCGTGGCGCGGACCTCGGCGGGAACATAGAGCGCCAGCAGATCGCGCAAACCATGGTCGACGGCGTAAAAATCCATGCCGGAGCAGTCCGGCGCGATCCAATCCGATCCACGACGGGCGGGCAGGTCCAGGTCAAGGGGCATGTCACGACCTCTCGGGTTTCAGGGGACGATGGGGGCCAATCCGGATCAGGCCGCCGCGACGGGCACGCCGATAGCGCGCGCACTATCGCGCATTTTGACATCGAATGTTGCCAGAGTCGCCCCGATACGTTGGGCCATCGCGATGTTGATGGCGTCCGCCATTCGCAGCGTCAGGTCAAGACGGCGGATAAAGGATGCCGCGGCGGTCACATCCGATGAGAGTACGCCCATCGTCTCAGCTACACGCAACCTCCAGGAATCGAAGTTGGTCAGGATGGCACGCGTCTCCGGACCGGTGATCTGATTGATGCGCATCAGGCGCGCCACGGCGGAAGCGAATTCAGTGGCGGCGAAATCGCTGACAACGAGGGCGGGCAGTTCGGCGCCGAGAAAGGTATTGGCACGCTGCGTGAACGAATCACGGGTGAACAGTGCGACCAGGATACTGGCGTCAAGATAGACGCTCACCGTTCCTCTTCATCGCGCATCCTGCTGACCAGTGTGCCGGCGTCCTCGGTCGCGTTCCGGCGCGCGACGCGACGGGCGGCAAGCCATTCCAGGTCGGCGTGCGTGATACGGCGTGGCGGTGCGGGGATGGGCCGAATCTCAGCAACCGGAGTGCCATGGCGCGTGATCACCACCGCCTCCCCCTTCTGGGCGCGGTCGATCAGGTCCGAGAGCTGATTCTTGGCTTCAACGATGCTGTGCACGCTCATACGGCGAATATGGCTCTTGTCTGGCCATTTTGTCCAGCACCCTGTTGCGGCCTACATCGTCGCCCCGATCACCCACGGCGCGAACTCCGCCGCGCCAAAGTCGAACTGTTCACTCTTGGTCCGCTCGCCGCTCGCCACGCGCAGCATCAGCGCAAAAATCTGCTCGCCGCACTCCTGCACCGACAGATCCCCATCCAGGATCGCGCCGCAGTTGACGTCCATGTCGTCGGCCATCCGTAGATACATGGGAGTGTTGGTCGCCAGCTTGATCGACGGCGCCGGCTTGCAGCCGAACACGCTGCCGCGCCCGGTGGTGAAGCACACCAGGTTCGCCCCGCCCGCCACCTCCCCAGTCGCCGATACCGGGTCATAGCCTGGCGTGTCCATGAACACGAAGCCACGTTTCGTGACCGGTTCGGCGTAGTTCAGCACATCGACCAGGTTGGTGCTGCCGGCCTTGGCCATCGCGCCGAGCGACTTCTCCAAAATCGTCGTCAGCCCGCCGGCCTTGTTGCCGGGCGAGGGATTGGCGTTCATTTCGGCGCCCTCGCGCGCGGTGTACTCTTCCCACCAGCGCATCAGGCCGACCAGTTTTTCACCCACCTCGCGGCTGACCGCGCGGCGGGTCAGCAGGTGCTCGGCGCCATAGGTCTCCGGCGTCTCCGCCAGCACCACGGTGCCGCCATGCCGCACCAGCAGATCGCTCGCGGCGCCCAGCGCCGGGTTGGCCGTGACGCCGGAATATCCATCCGACCCGCCGCATTGCAGCGCCACAATCGAGCTCGCCGGCCGGCACCGCCACGCGCGTCACGTCGTTGGCCTCCGCCAGCACGTCCTTCACGAAGGCGACCGAGGCCTCGACGGTCTTGCGCGTCCCGCCCATCGACTGGATGTCCATGTTGCGGATGCGGTCGGTCAGGTGCTGTTCCTCCTTCAGGCCGCGGATCTGGTTGACCTCGCAGCCCAGGCCCAGCACCACGACATGGGAAAAATTCACGTGCCGCGCGTAGCCCGCCAGGGTGCGACGCAGCAGGCGCAACGGCTCCTTCTCGGTCATGCCGCAGCCGGATTTGTGCGTCAGCGCCACCACGCCGTCGATATTGGCGTACCCGGCCAGCGGGTCTTCGCCGCTGAACGGGTTGCGGCGGAACACGCCGGACACCAGCTCCGCCACGTGGGCGGAACAATTCACGCTGGTCAGGATGCCGATGTAGTTGCGCGTCGCCACGCGGCCGTCGGCGCGGCGGATGCCCTGGAAGGTCGCCGGCGAATCGATGAACGCCGTCGGCTTCGCATCCACGCCGTAGGCATAGTCCTTGGCGAAGTCGCCCATCTCGCAGTTCTGCACGTGCACGTGCTGGCCGGGTGAGATCGGCATCGACGCGAAGCCGATGATTTGCCCGTAGCGCCTGATCGCCTCGCCTTGGGCGATCGCGCGCACCGCAACCTTGTGCCCGGCGGGGATTCGTTCCGCCGCCACCACACCGTCCGCGACGGGAGCGCCCGGCAGCAGCGTGGCGCGTGCGATCACCACGCCGTCTTCGAGGTGCAGGCGGATCACCGGCGGTGGGGCCATGTGGCGTCTCCGTGTCTCATGCACCTCTCCCGCTTGGCGGGAGAGGTCGCGGCGCGAAGCGGCGCGGGTGAGGATCGTGCCGCCCGCGTAACCCTCACCCGGAGCGCTCCGCGCTCCGACCTCTCCCGCAAGCGGGAGAGGTGTACCCTTAAGATCTAGCTCGCCACGTCGCCCGCTATCTTGCGGGTCTCGACCACCGCTTCCTTCGCGGCCTTTGCCATCAGCCCACTGTCATTGGCGATGGTGACCAAGCGGAAGCCCATGCCGATCATGCGCGCGGCATAGGCGGCGGTGGCGTTGTGGATGCCGGCGAACTTCCCGTGCTTCTTGCACGACGCCAGCAGCTTCTCATAGATGCCCAGGATCAGCGGTTCCTCGCGGTCCAGCTTCGGCACCAGGCCGAGCGAGAAGCCCATGTCGGACGGGCCGATATAGATGCCGCTGATGCCGGGCACGCTGAGGATCTCGTCGATGTTGTCGATGCCGTCCTGCGTCTCGATCATCGGGATGACCAGCACCTCGTCATTGGCGATGGTCTGATAGTTCGATGCCTCGCCGTACGCCGCCGCACGGATCGGGCCGTTGCTGCGCTTGCCCTTCGGCGGATACAGGCTGTAGGACACCAACGCCTGCGCTTCGGCCTTGTTGTTCACCATCGGGCAGATGATGCCCCAGGACCCGCCATCCAGCGTCTTGCCGATGATGCCGGGTTCGTTCCACGGCACGCGCGCCAGCGGCGTGATCGGGAAGCGGTCCATCGCCTGGAAGCATTGCACCATGGACTGGTATTCCTGCACGCCGTGCTGCATGTCGACGGTGACGCTGTCCCAGCCACAGCCGGCCATCACCTCGGCCGAGAAGCCCGACGGAATCGCCAGCCAGGCATTCACACACGCCTTGCCCGCCGCCAGCCGTGCCTTGAGTTTGTTTGCCATCGGTGTTTCTCCACTGAAAAGAGGCGGCGCACGCTAGTCTTCGTGGCCGGGAGCGTCAACGCGACGGCACAACGCGGGCGGGCGTGTCAGGACGGTGACACAACCTCCAGCACCGCGGCCCCGGTCACATGTCCGGCGCGCAGGTCATCCAGCGCCTGGTTGGCGTCCTCGAGCCGATACGCGACCGGTCGGGTCTTGACCGGGACTTTTGGCGCCAGGGCAAGGAATTCTTCCCCGTCGCGCCGCGTCAGGTTGGCGACCGAGCGCAGGACGCGCTCGCCCCACAGAATGTCGTAGGGAAAGCCCGGAATGGGGCTCATGTGGATGCCGGCACAGACGACGGTGCCGCCGCGCTCGACAGCACGCAGCGCGGCGGGCACCAGCGCGCCCACCGGGGCGAAGATGATCGCCGCGTCCAACATCTCGGGCGGTGCCTGATCGGAGCCACCCGCCCAGCTTGCGCCGAGCTCGCGCGCGAAACGCTGCGCTTCGGCATCGCCGGGGCTGGTGAAGGCAAAGATCGTGCGGCCCTGCCAGATTGCGACCTGGGCGATGATGTGTGCCGCGGCGCCAAATCCGTAGATCCCAAGCCGCTTCGCCTCGCCCGCCATCACCAGGGACCGATAGCCGATCAAGCCGGCGCACATGAGCGGTGCGGCTTCCGGGTCGCTGTACCGCTCGGGAATGGCGAAGCAGAAGCGCGCGTCCGCCACGGTATAGTCGGCATAGCCGCCGTCGATCTGATAGCCGGTGAAACGTGCCCGGTCGCACAGGTTCTCGCGGCCGGAACGACAGAACGCGCAGTCCCCGCAGGTCCAGCCGAGCCACGGCACGCCCACCCGGTCGCCGACGGCGAACCGATCCACGCCAGGTCCAAGCGCCGCGATCGTGCCGATGATCTCGTGGCCGGGGACCAGCGGCAGTTTTGGCTCGGTCAGGTCCGCATCGACCACATGCAGATCCGTGCGGCACACCGCGCAGGCATGCACGCGCAGCAGCACCTGGCCGGGCCCGGGGGTGGGAATCGCCACCGCTTCCAGCCGCAACGGCGTGCGGGCGGCGTGCAGCCGCATGGCCCGCATGGTCATGGTCCGGGCACGTTCACGGTGTCGGCCCCATTGTCATTGCGAGTTCCCACCGGCCGGCGGCCGACCCGCCCTGAATGAAACTGGCGGGGCGCCAAAGAGAAGGACACTCCCCCTCCCCTTGAGGGAGGGGGTTGGGGGGAGGGGTCGATCGGTGCGAATCTCCGACCGACCCCTCCCCCCAACCCCCTCCCTCAAGGGGAGGGGGAGTCTTGTTTCTTGTTAGGAGCGCAGCGACGAAGCAATCCCCATCCAGGTGCGCGCCCGGATGGGGATTGCTTCGTCGCTGCGCTCCTCGCAATGACACGGACGTTCGGATCATCATGACTCCGTTCAGGCCGCGCCCGGGTATTCCGGATCGTTCACGAACGGATACGGTCCGGGATAATGCTCGACATAGGCGGTGTGCGACACGATCCCGTCGGCCGCCGTCCAGCGGTGCAACTGGAACGCCGGCGGCTCGAACAGGAAGGCGCCCTGCGCGTGCGGATCAAGCTCCAGCTCCACCTGGTGCGCCACCGACGGCGCGATCGAGGCGATGGCGTGCGCCACGCGCGTGACGATCGGGCGGTGGTGATGGCCGCAGATGATGCGCTCCACCTGCTTGTGCCTGGCGATGACTGCGGCGAACGCGACCCGATCGCGCAGGTTGATCCGGTCCATGTGGGCGATGCCGCAGACGAAGGGCGGGTGGTGCAGCGCGACGATGGTCGGCTTGTGCGGCACCGCGGCCAGGGTGCGGTCGAGGAAGCCAAGCTGCTCGGCATTCAGCTCGCCGTGTCCGGCGCCGGGCACCAGGCTGTCCAGCATCACCAGGCGAACCGGATAATCCTCCACCGCGTATTGCACGTAGTGCGGATCGGAGGTCACGCCCGGCAGGTGCGCCAGTCCCTCGCGAAAAGCCCCCCGCCGGTCGTGGTTGCCGGGGATCACGAACACCGGCATCGGCAGGAACTTTCGCAGCAGCCGCGCCAGGTTGGCGTATTCGGTGTCCAGGCCGCACTCGGTCAGATCGCCGGTGATCACCACCACGTCGGGGCGCGGCGTGAAGGCGGCAACGGCGCGGAAGGCGCGCTCCGCCAGCATGTTGGTTTCAACGACGCGGTTGGCTGGCATGTCCGGCGGGCGGATATGCAGGTCGGTCATCTGGCAGATCAGCATCGGGACGGCTCCGGATCGGGACGCGAATGGCCGGCGGCGTGCCGCCCGGCTGCCATATATAAGACTGTTGCACCGCCGAATACATCATAAAAACCAACGATGGCGGCCGATGACCGATGCACGGTCAGGCCTTCTCGACGAACCGGTCGAGCACCCGCTTGGCCCCCGCCTTGTCGAACGCGATATCCAGCCGGTCGTCCTCGGCGGCCGTCACCGCGCCGTAGCCGAATTTCTGATGGAACACCCGCGCGCCCACCGGGATCGCGTCGTCGCGCGCCGGCGGCTCGGCTGCTCCCAGGCCTCGATCACCTTCGGGCGCGCCGCGCCAGCAGCGGGAACTGCGAGCTGAACACCGGCGGCGCCGTCGCCCGCGCGTCGCGCGCCAGCGCGGCCGAGCCGCTGCGCGTCACCTCGGCCTCCGGCAGTTCGTCGAGGAAGCGGCTGGGGATGCTGCTCTGCCAGTTGGCGTAGATCCGCCGGTTCGCGGCGTGGCTGACGATGGCGCGCCGGCGCGCCCGGGTCAGGCCGACATAGGCCAGCCGGCGCTCCTCCTCCAGCGCCTTCACGCCCGCCCTCGTCCATGCGCGCGCTGGTTCGGGAACAGCCCTTCCTCCCAGCCCGGCAGGAACACGGTGTCGAACTCCAGCCCCTTGGCGCCGTGCAGCGTCATCAGGCTGACCCGGTCGCGCGCCGGCCTGCTCGTCGTTCTCCATCACCAGCGAGACGTGGTCGAGGAACCCGGCCAGCGTCTCGAAATCCGCCAGCGCGCGCACCAGTTCCTTCAGGTTCTCCAGCCGGCCCGGCGCCTCGGGCGACTTGTCCTGCTTCCACATCTCCGTGTAGCCGCTCTCGTCCAGCATGCGTGGCGACGGTCACCACGTGGCCGTCGCGCTCCAGCATCGTCGCGCCAGCGCGCGAACACCGCGCAGCAGCTCGCCGAGCGCCTCCTTCACCTTGCCCTTCAGGCCGCCCTCGGCGACCAGCTGCGCCGCCGCCGCCGTCAGCGGGATGGCGCTCGCCCGCGCGGTCTCGTGCAGCGCGCGCAGCGCCACCTCGCCCACGCCGCGGCGCGGCACGTTGACGATGCGCTCGAACGCCAGGTCGTCGGCCGGCTGCACCAGCAGCGCGCATATAGGCGATGGCGTCGCGGATCTCGGCGCGCTCGTAGAAGCGCAGCCCGCCGACCACGCGGTAGGGCACGCCGATCGTGATCAGCCGCTCCTCGAAGGCGCGGGTCTGGAAGCCGGCGCGCACCAGCACCGCCATCTCGGCCAGCGAGTCGCCCTCGCGGCGCAGCGCCTCGATGCGGTCGCCGACCATGCGGGCTTCCTCGTCGGAATCCCACAGGCTGACCACCGTCGACCTTCTCGCCGTCGGCGTCCGCGCGCCCCGGGCGCAGCGTCTTGCCGAGCCGGCCCTCGTTGTGCGCGATCAGGCCGGAGGCGGCGGCGAGGATCGGCGCGGTCGAGCGGTAGTTGGCCTCCAGCCGGACGATGCGCGCGCCGGGAAAATCCTTCTCGAAGCGCAGGATGTTTTCCACCTCCGCGCCGCGCCAGGAATAGATCGACTGGTCGTCGTCGCCGACGCAGCAGATGTTGTGGTGGCCCTGCGCCAGCAGCCGCAGCCAGAGATACTGCACCAGGTTGGTGTCCTGGTATTCGTCCACCAGGATGTAGCGGAACTGCCGGTGGTACTGCGCCAGCACGTCGGGCTGCGTCGCGCAGGATCTCCGTCATGTGCAGCAGCAGGTCGCCGAAATCCGCGGCGTTCAGCGTGCGCAGCCGGTCCTGGTAGGCGGCATACAGCGCCCGCGCGCGGCCGTTGGCGAAGTCGCGTGTCCTCGGCCGGCGGTGACGCGCGCCGGCGGTCAGGCCGCGATCCTTCCAGCGCTGGATCATCGCCATCAGCGCCGGCGGCGCCCAGCGCTTGGTGTCGATCCGTTCCGCCTCCATCACCTGCTTCAGCAGGCGAAGCTGGTCGTCGGTGTCGAGGATGGTGAAGTTCGGCGTACAGCCCGACCAGCTCGGCGTGCCGGCGCAGCATGCGCGCGCACAGCGCGTGGAACGTGCCGAGCCACAGCCCCTCGGCCGGCCGGCCGAGGATGGCGCCGACCCGCTCGCGCATCTCGCGCGCCGCCTTGTTGGTGAAGGTGACGGCCAGCACCTGGCTCGGGCCAGGCGCGCCTGGTCAGCAGGATATGGGCGAAGCGGGTGGTCAGCACGCGGGTCTTGCCGGTGCCGGCGCCGGCCAGCACCAGCAGCGGCCCGTCGACGGTCTCGACGGCCTCGCGCTGCTCGGCGTTCAGCCGGGCGAGGTAGTCGGTCATGTTGCGGTGAATCGGCTGGGCACGGCGCAAGCATACCGGACCGGGCGCGGGAGTGGCTAGGGTCAAGGCGCTGTCAGCGGCGACGGGCCGCCTTCGGCAGGCTCGGGCATTGCCACGCGCGATCCGCACCGATGAGCTGCACGACCCTGTCCGCATGTTCTGGCAGAACGCGCATCCGTGCGGTCTGCAAGGCGCGAAACACCGCGTCGCTCTGCATAACGCGCCCGAGTTTGCTCGCAACCTCGGCGTCCAACAGCAACTCAGCGGTCGACAGCAGCCTCAGGCCCGGGAAACGCCGCGCACAAATGCGGCGCGCCTTGCGTTCGTCGATCGCCACGATGGCGCCACACCTCACCGCGACGGCGATGCTCGCGGCCTCCCCATCGTCCAACGTCTCGGCGGCCGCGCCGGCGACGAGGCTGCCAAAGAGCGGCGCCGCGGCCTCGTCCAGCGGCAAAATCGCAATGCGCCCCGCCGCGGTCAGCTCATTCAGCAGCGCAGCGTCATTGCGGCCGCTGCGACGGTCTTCACCCAGTTCGGTCGCAACGACATCGGTCACGGCAACGCGGTACAGCAGCGCATCCAATATGGCTGCGGCGCAACCTGTGGCATTCAGGTTGATCACGACGCTTGCGTCAGCGATGACCAGCAAAAGGTGATCAGGCACGGAGCGCGAGTACCTCGTCGGCATCCGCGGGGTCCTCAGCCAGTGCGTCGAGCAATTCCCTTAGTGCAACGCGATCGACATGCAGCAAACGCGCGAGCTGGCCTTCGCTGAGCAGATCCTTCTGCCAGGCTTCGGCCGCGAGCATGTTAAGCCGCAACGAGGCAGGGCTACGCGCGTCACCCCGGTCCGTGTCCGGCATCGCAGTATCACCAAGCACCTCGCGTTCCTGCACGTCGCTGATGCCACCATGCGAATTCGAACCAGTCCCAGGTGCCCGTCCGTGCCAGCGCCAGCGTCTCCAGCCGTCGGACCATGGCCTCGCGCGACACGCCAAAGACGTGCGCGAGCAGGATCACATGGCGTCGCGTGAGATGCGACGCCCCGGCGGTGATCTCGTCGAACTGCTGCATGACCGCGCGCGCCGGCATGAGGAATGCGTTGGCGAAGGCATTGGCGTAGCGTTCCTCGCGTGCCTGCATGGAGCTATTCTCCAACAGAATATCCGGCTCGCCGCGGCTGGAAACCAGGTGACCGAGTTCGTGGGCCGCCGTGTAACGTCGGCGCGTGCGTCGCACGCTGACGTTGATCAGCATGCAGGCGCCCACCGCCTGGTCGAACGCATACAGGCCGGATACGCGCCCTGGCAGCGGCCGAACGAAAACCCTGACACCAATCTGACGTTCAAGCAGAGCGATCATGTCCGGAACGGGGCCGCTGCCAAGACCGAGCCATTGTCGGACCTCCTGCGCGACCTGCTCCGCCTGCAATCGCACGTCGCCAGGCAGAATCGGCCACTGCGGCGGGTAATTGCGCGCATGGCTGACGCCGAGCAGGTTTTCCAGTTCGACCTCGGCCTGCACCAGACGGGTCAACAGCTCGGCGGCGTCCGCCACGGAGGGATCGGTCTGATCGGCGAGTTTGCGGTATTTCGGGATCAGGTCGACATGCACGGATTCAGCACGCAACAATGCGTTGGCCGAGGTCCGGTAGAGCTTTGCCAGGGCTTGCAGTTCACCGATGCGGACCTTACGCCGGCCCTGTTCGATCGCCACCAGGGTCGTGCGCGCCAATCCGGCCGCTTCCGCCGCCGCGGCTTGCGTCAGATTGACGCTGTCGCGGGCAACACGCAGCCGCTCCCCCAATTCCCCCGGGTCGATCTGGTCAACCGTGTCACTCATGCTGATGTCTGCGCCCACTGACGAATAAATGTCCGGGAACCGAGGGATCCCACGTAGCGACCCCACTCCTCCGAATGCCTGTCCAGCATGCGGGTTAGACGAGGCTCAACCACAGCAGCCGGTTCTTTCAACACCCGGCTGACAAGGAGAGCGTTCCGCTTCACAACCTCTCGCGCCTCGGGAGATTTCGTAATATTTGCAAGGTGGTCCATGTGGAGCGTGCCAGCAATCGCGTACGGCAGAAACGCCTTCTTGGGTCGTCGAAACGATGGTGCCGCACCTGCCTCAAATTCGCCTACCTTCAGGTTTCTCCAGACGTAAGATTCCTCCGGCTCGGTCTCTGCCGCTGAGTGGACACTTAGTCTTCGAAGCATGCACGCTGCACAGACGCCACACTGCCGAAGTCTTGCGTCGACCGATACCCATCGCTGGTTCCACCAGCATGACCGAGTCTCTCTCCACGACGTCTCGGGTCCCCTGCCCACGAGCGCTTCCCGAAGGGTTTCTCCCTTAGTGTTCCAAATATGTGGAAATTTGAAATGGAGATCATGCCCAAGCAACGAGGCAATAAACCTCTCCATATGCGTCAGAAATAGCGGATGGCTTCGATAGTCGGGATGGGCATGCCCGACAGGAACAAGCACAGGCCCCAGGCTTCCCTGCCCACTCTCTGGAATGATTACATCGGGTACTTCGGCCAGGTAAGCGGCGATTCCGCTAACGAGCGCGAATTTGAATCCGCGTGAACGCACCACGGGTTGCCGCAATGGGTGCTCCACGGACCGCACGCTGAATGGCACACGCGAGAATGGTTGCTTTAGCCCGTCTTTGGACGAGCTTCCCCCCTTCGATCCGAGTCGGACTCGGAGGACGCCTGGTCCCATACTGCGCTCCGCAATGGTTGCGGCCGCCCATGAGTCCAGACCATCGCTGTACGGGATCACGGCGCTTGTTCCGGTCGGAAGCGGTAGCGGTCTCTGCCGTCGGATCGGCCCGTCGTTCATTCGCTTACGGAACTGAATGCGCCAATCGTCACCAGTCAGGAGATTCAACCCATCAGTCAAGGCATTCAGGACTTCGGACCTCTCCCAGCGAGACACATCATGGACTGGCACCGACAGCGAAAAGCGGCGAGCCCATACAAGCGAATGTCGCAGAAAAGCACGGTCGCAGAACTCAACCGCGGCGGCTAGTAACAGTGCGTCAAACACTTCAGGCTTCCAAGGCGCAAAGAGATAGGAACTCGAGGCCTGCGGTATCGAATCTAATGGTCTTGCTTTCCCCAACCCCACATCTCAAGGCACCACGCCGCGCATGCGCATGCTCTTCAAGCACGTCGATTCGATGGGACGGCATCTGCCAGCTCATGGCGGCGCTGGGCGCAGTCTTGGGCCTTCGTCAAGGCCGGCTCGCTTCGGTGGACGAGACTCAAGCGAAGTTCGATCCTCACCGAGAAGACGCTTCGCGAGGTTTTCGAACTTGCAGGCAGCCCTGGCAGCATCAAGCCGTTGGCGCACGCTTGTCGAACTCGCCTCGCCGGATTCGACTAGAAGATGGCCCTCGACTTGCCGGCTTCCGCTCATCGCTCGATCTACAAGCGACCGCTTCACTGCTTCCTCCAGGGCTTCGGGTCCGTCGCATCCTTCACTTAGGGCCTGCATCGCACATTGGATCAGCACCGCCCCGAGGGTCGTGCCGATCACAGTCGACAGCAGCTGCTCCAATTGATCAAGCCGCTGGTCGGCAAAGAGCGCGACCTGGCGCCCGTCGCCGAAAATTCGACGCAGGGAGGCCATCAGCTCGGAAAGCTTCTCGGCATCCCAATCCTCCTTGACCGCTTCGACCATCTTCCGACTGACCTCAGCTCCCTCGTAGGCATCCAAGCGAGCGCACTTCGCCACTTCGCGCCAACCCTTCGGCATTTTCAGAGTCTTCTCCGGCCCGTCACTCATGGGGCACCTCCATGTCAGCCGGGGATTACACCTTGGCACTCTTAATGTCAAATGTTTTTGTGAAACTTCTGACAATGTCGACGCTGGGTGGCCTCACCTGCCAACGGCCGTGTCCCGCCGTCAACCGGCCGTCGGCGTCGGACGCACGCCGAGGATATGGGCGATCGAGTAGGTCAGGTCCGCGCGATTCAGCGTGTAGAAGTGGAATTCATCCACGCCGTTCGCCTGCAGCAGCCGCACCTGCTCGGCCGCCACCACCGCGGCCACCATGCGCCGCGTCTCCACATCGTCGTCCAGCCCGTCGAACATGTGCACCAGCCAATCGGGGATGCTGACGCCGGACAGCGCCGCCATCCGCCGCAGCCCTGCCAGGTTGGTCACCGGCATGATCCCCGGCACGATCGGCGCGGTGATCCCGGCGGCCAGGCACAGGTCGAGGAAGCGCAGGTACACCGCGGTGTCGAAAAAGAAATTGGTGATCGCCCGGCTCGCCCCGGCATCCAGCTTGCGCTTCAGGTTGTCGAGATCGCCCACCCGCGAGGCCGCCTGCGGGTGCATTTCGGGATAGGCCGCCACCGAGATCTCGAATGGCGCGACGCGCTTCAGCCCCGCCACCAGGTCCACCGCGAACGGGTAGCCGTGCGGATGCGGCGCATAGCTTTCGCCCGGCGGCGGGTCGCCGCGCAGCGCGACGATGTGGCGCACGCCGGCGTCCCAGTAGCCGCGGGCGACGGCGTCCACCTCCGCCCGGCTGGCGCCCACGCAGGTCAGGTGCGCCGCCGGCACCAGGCAGGTCTCCCGCACCAGGCGGGTGACGGTGGCATGGGTGCGCGCCTGGGTGCTGCCGCCGGCGCCGTAGGTGACCGAGACGAAGCGTGGCCGCAGCGGCTCCAGCCGGCGGATGCAGGTCCAGAGCTGCTGTTCCAGCGCCTCGGTCTTCGGCGGAAAAAATTCGAACGACAGGGACGGCGGCTTGTGGCTGGCCCCGCGGGCCGGCAGCGGCCCGAAGCGCGGCCCGGCGAGCCAGCGTTCCAGCGCCGGCGGTGGTCCGGAGGCGGCGACGGCTTGCTGCATGTGCCTTCCTTCGCCGGAATTTTGGCCCGGCGCAAGCACTTGCAATTCTCGCGGTGAGCACCGGCACATTGCGCGCCGGTCAGCGCATGCTAGAAACGTTCACGAAAGCCTTACCGTCCCCAGGTTTCCATTCGGCATGAAGGCGGGCATCTTCCAGCCCTCCGCCCCATGCCGGCAGGACCGCCAACCGCGCCGCCATACGAGGAGCCCGATGCCGCCCGCCCTCCACCCCCGCCTGGTGCTGGCAGCCGCCCTGCTGTTGCTCGGTCCGCTGCTCGGTTGCGCCACCCCGCCGCCGGCCAGCGATCCGGACGCCGTGGCCGAATTCAAGCAAGCCGACGACCCGCTGGAGCCGACCAACCGCGTGCTCTACGCGATCAACGAAGGGGTCGACACCATCATCCTGCGCCCGGCGGCGCTGGTGTACCGGGCCCTGGTCCCCGAGCCGGCGCGCGACGGCATCCACAACGTGCTGACCAACCTGGGCACGCCGGTCGAACTCGGCAACGATATCCTGGAGGCGAAGCCGCGCCGCGCCGGCGACACCACGATGCGGTTCCTGATCAACACGACGCTGGGCGTGGCCGGCATCTTCGACGTGGCCAAGAAGCTCGGCTATCCCGACCACGACACCGATTTCGGCATGACGCTGGCACTGTGGGGCGTGCCGCAGGGGCCGTTCCTGTTCCTGCCCGTGCTCGGCCCAACCAATCCGCGCGACGCCATCGGCCTCGGGGTGGACATCGTGGGCGATCCGTTCACCTGGCTCGGCCAGGGCGCAGTGGTCAAGGCGCTCGACTGGACGCGCGTTGGGCTGAACGTGGTCGACCAGCGGGAGCGCGCGGAGGATGCGATCCAGTCGATCAAGAAGACCGCGCTCGACCCCTATGCAACGTTCCGCAGCCTGTACCGCCAGCACCGCGCGGCCCAGATCGACGCGGCGCGCAACGACAACCGCGCCACCGTCCCGGTCTGGTTTCCCCAGCCGGCGGCAACGAAAAACTGAGGGAGCACGAGAGGCCACATGCTGAACCGACGCAAATCCATCTCCCTGATCGCGACGCTGCCCGCGGTCTTCGCGCTGCCGGCGGCCCTTGCGCGCCCCGCCTGGGCCTCGCCCACCGGCGACAGCGCGTCCGCCTTCATCAAGACGATGGGGGAAAAGCTGGTCGCGGCAATCGACACCTCCGCCTCGTTCGAGCAGCGGCGCCAAATGCTTGCCGGCATCATCGATGCCGACGTGGATGTGAACGGGGTGGCGCGCTTCTGCCTCGGACGCTTCTGGCGGGTCGCGACGCCGGCGCAGCAGCAGCAGTACCTCAAGTTGTTCCACGAGATGATGGTGGTGAACATCGCCTCCAAGCTTGGCGAGTACAAGGGTGTGACCTTCACGCTCGGCATCACACAGGACCGAGACGCCGGAGCGCTGGTCTCCACCGTGGTCAAGCGGCCGAACAACCCGCCCGCCAACGTCCAATGGCTGGTGGCCAACGCGGCCGCCGATCCGAAGATCATCGACGTGATCGCCGAGGGCACCTCGCTGCGTATCACCCAGCGCGACGATTACGCCTCGTTCCTCAGCCAGCATGGGGAAAACGTCGACGCCCTGCTCGCCGGAATTCGCAAGCAGCTTAGCCAGAACGGCTGAACGGCCGGTCCGGAGCGCGGCTGCTTGCCGGGGCGCCCGGCGGCTTTCCTGCCGGTCCCTGTGCCGGCTGCCGGCTTGGATCCGCTGCCGGCCGCGCGGTCGGGTCTCCTGAGAGGACGTCCCGGCAGCTCTCATACACCACCATCGCGAAGCCGCGCTGGATGAAGCCGTCGCACTCGGTCATGCCGATGCCGCCGAGCACGGTGCGGGAGGCGAAGTTGCTCTCCCGCGCCACGCCGATGATGCGAACCAGCCGCGCCTGCTCGTGGCCATAGCGCAGGGCGGCGAAGGCTGCCTCGCGTGCCAGGCCGCGGCCCTGCGCCTCCGGCCACAGCGCGAAGCGCAGGCCGACGCCGCGCCCGTCCGGCCGGTCCCGCAGCCCGGTGATCCCGACGAAGGCATTGCCCGCCCGCTCCCGCACCGCCCAGATGCCGTAGCCGTGGGCACCCCAGAAGATCACGTCCTCGGCCAGCTCGGCGGCCGTCTCCGCCCAGGACCGGACGCCGCCCAGCATCACCGCGAAGACCCGCGGGTCGGCCTTCAGGGCGCGCAGGTCGGCCAGATCGGCCCCGCCCACCGGGGTGAGGATCAGACGCGCGGTCAGCAGGGTCCGGAACAGGTCCATGTCGGGTAGATGCGGGCGCACGGGCCGGTGTCGTCAAGCCGGCATGCTGCTGCGGCAGCCCGACGCCGGTTCTCGATGTCCGCAGGAATGCGGGCAGTGCAGCCATCGCCATCCCGCGGGCCAGGGCACTCCCTCCAGGACCCCGCCGACCCTGTGATGCCACCGCTCTAACCGAGGATACGATCCCCTGCCCCTGGCGGTGGGAGCGTGCGTGCCCGGCGACACCACCCGCCACGGCACCGTGCGACTGTGGGACGCCGGTCCGGGTGGGCGCCGGACGATGTTCGCTGCGTCGTGCGGGTGCCCTTTGGTCGTGCCGGGCGGCCCCGGGCGCACGTCCAGTTACGGTCCCGAACGCGGGCACGCCGATCCGGTGTTCGGGGAGGATTTCCCAAACTGGGACATATTGGCTTGCTTCCCAATGTGGGAAAGATTATCCTCGCCGCGGTGAACGTGATCGCCCGCAAGAACCTGGAAGCCTACTGGCGCCGTCATCCGGAAACCGAGCCGCCCCTGCGAGCGTGGCTCAGCGCGGCAAGGACGCATGACTGGACCAGCATGAACGACCTGCTGCGCACCTACTCGAAAGCCAGCCCGGTCACATCGGAGCGGTGCGTCTTTGACATCTGCGGCGGCAAATATCGCCTGATCGTCGCGTTCAGGTTCTCGGCGCGGGTCGCGTTCATCAAGTTCATCGGGACGCACGCGCAGTACGACCGCGTCACGGCCGCGACGGTTTCGGACTTTTAGGAGGCAAGATGACGATCCAGCCCATCCACACCAGGTCCGACCATGCCGCGGCGCTCGCCCGGATCGAGGCGCTGTGGGATGCCCCGCCCGGCACGCCGGCGCATGACGAGCTCGAAGTGCTCGGCATTCTCGTCTCGGCGTATGAGGACGCGCACTGGCCAATCCTGCCGCCCGATCCCGTGGACGCGATCAAATTCCACATGGAGCAGAACGGCCTGCGGCAGAAGGATCTCGCCGGGGTGCTGGGCAGCGCCAGCCGCGCATCGGAAATCCTGCATCGGCGGCGGGCGTTGACGGTCGAGATGATCCGAGCCGTCCACAGGGCCTGGGCGATCCCGCTGGACAGTCTTATAGGCCGCGGTGTCGGGGAGCGGGCTGCCTGAAGGCTATCGCGTGCGCCGCGCCACGGGACGCCATCGCCCGGTCCTACCCCGCCGCCAGCGTCTCGAACACGTCCCCCGCCGGCGGCAGCGCCAGGATGTGTCGGCGGTGCCACAGCGCATAGAACAGCAACTTCCACGCCGCGAAGCCGTGCCGCCACCGCCGGATGTCGCCGAACAGCGCCCGCACCTTTGCGGGATCGGCGATCTCCGCCACCCCCGGCTGCGCCGCCACCAGCGGCCCCAGCCGCGCGCCCTGCCCCTTGATCCAGGCGCCGACCGGCACGGTGAACCCCTGCTTCGGCGCGAACGGCCGCGCCACCGGCACGTGCTTCTCCAGCCAGCGGCGCAGCAGCCATTTGCCGAGGCCCGTTGCGCAGCTTCATCGCGTCCGGCAGGCGGAACGCCGCCGCCGCCACGCCGCGATCGAGGAACGGCGTGCGCCCCTCCACCGCGTGCGCCATCAGGCAGCGGTCCAGCTTCAGCAGCAGGTCGTGCGGCAGCCAGTCGGCCATGTCGGTGGCCTGCGCCTGCGCCAGACGCGAGCGCCCGCCGTCGGCCGCGGCGGCCTCGGCCGCGGCGATGCCGTCGCGCCAGCCGGCGGGACGCGCGCGCAGCACATCCACCTTGTCGAAGATGCCGCGCGGCATACATCGCGCGCCCGCCCAGCCACCAGGGCCGCATCGCCGTGCGATAGCGGGCGTAGCCGGCGAAGATCTCGTCGCCGCCCTCGCCGCTCAGCACCACCTTGACGTCCTGGCGCGCGCGGCGCGCGAGGAACCAGGTGGGGATGATCGCGTAGTCGGCCGCCGGATCGTCCATGCAGGCGACGATCTCGGGCAGGTGCCGCCAGACCATCGCCTCGCTGATCTCGATCGTTTCGTGCCGCGCGCCGAGCGCCTTGGCCACCGCGGCGGCCTGCTCGCGCTCATCGGCGGCGTCCGGCGACGTCGAAGCCGGCAGTGAACGCCAGCACCGGCTGGCTGTTCAGCCGCGCCATCAGCGCCAGCACCGTCGCGCTGTCGATGCCGCCCGACAGGAACATGCCGTACGGCACGTCGCTGCGCTGGTGCAGATCGACGCTTTCCTCCAGCGCGCGGTCGAGGCGCACCAGCGCGGCCGTCCTCGTCGATCGTCCTCCGGGCCGCCCTCGGGCAGGTGGGAGATCCGGTGGCGGTCGAGTCACGCGGCCGTCGGCGCAGGTCAGCGTCTCGCCCGGCAGCAGCCGCTGGATGCCGTCGAAGATCGTGTCGGCGCCGGTGGTGAATTGCAGTTGCAGCAGTTCCTCGCGCGCCGCGGGACGCACCCGCCGCTCGACCAGGCCGGCTTCCAGCAGCGCCTGCGGCTCCGAGGCGAACGCCAGGCCGTCCGCCACCTGCGCGATATACAGCGGCTTGATGCCGAACGGATCGCGGCGTCAGCGTGACGCTGCGCTGCGGCGCGCTCGTGGATGGCGATCGCATACATGCCGCGCAGGTCGCGTGCGTAGTCCGCGCCCGTCGCGCAGCCACAGATGCAGCGGCAGCTCGCAGTCGCTGTTGGTGGCGAAGTTGACGCCGTGCATCGCGACGCGCAGCTCGCGATAATTGTAGATCTCGCCGTTCGCCACCAGCGTCGCGGCGCCGGCGAAGAACGGCTGGTCGCCGGTCACCAGGTCGATGATCGCCAGCCGGTTGTGCAGCAGCGCGACGCGGCCGACGCACGGCGTGGCCGGTGCCGTCGGGGCCGCGGTGGTGCAGCGTGTCGATCAGCCGCGCCACCACGTCCGGCGCCGGCGGCGCCGCGCTGGGCGAGAGAACGAGGCCGGCGATGCCGCACATTCAGGTTACCCCATGCGAATGGACCGTCCGACGCAGGCGCAACCCCGGTCGGCCGCGCGCGTCCCGGCGCGCGGCTGAATCCCTGCTCGCCGCAGATATGCCGCATGGCGCAACGGGACGCCAGACGCGGGCCAGGGCTATCGCATTTGGCCGAGGACGTATCGGGCGGGCGAGCCGGACCATCTGGAGCGGGTTCGCGTGCGTCGGCTGGATATGTCAGGGCTAGCGTTCGAGGCCGGGTTCGCGCCGTGTGGCAAGGCGCGTCAGCCTGGTACGTCTGCCCAGTGGTTTTTGGCAGGTTGGCTGACCGGCCGGCCCGGACTTCCTGCCCCCTGTCTGGGACTCTGCGCAAGTCTGCTTGTGACCCGGAGCGGTCCCTTGCCCGCATCGAGAGTACGGCCCTTCGATGCATAGCCGTCATCCGGCAGAGCAGGCAGCGATCCGACAGTGTGTGGGGGACCGAACCGGCACCCCTGACACGAAGTGTTCACGGACACGCTGATGAACGTCCGGCTAGAGCGCCTTGCCAAATTTGCATAGACAGTGGTCCCGTCGGGTGCGCATGAGGAGCACAGCGATCGGGTGCATTGACATAACCTGACCAGGCCAAACGGGGGACATCACAATGAACCGTCGGCAATTGTTCCTCTCGACGGCCAAGGCGGCACTGGCCAGCGCGTTCGGCGGCTCGTTCCTGGCGGGCAAGGCCAATGCGCAGCCCCATGGCGCAGCCCCGCCCGCATCCGCGGAGGGCGTGATCCACGGCGTCCCGGGCAGCCCGAGTGCCACCATCTCCATCGACGGCCGCCACCTGCCGCCCACCCCGCCGGCATTCGGCGGCGTGATCAAGGAAAGCGCCAAGGATTCGAAACCCTGGTGGCCGCCGCGCGTCGTGCCACCCAACGGCGCACCCAACGTGCTGCTGATCATGACCGACGATCAGGGCTACGGCGTCAGCGGCACGTTCGGCGGCGTTATCCCGACGCCGGCGCTGGACCGCGTCGCGAATGCGGGGCTGCGCTATACCCAGTTCCACTCGACCGCGCTCTGCTCGCCCACGCGCGCCGCGCTGATCACCGGCCGCAACCACCACGAGGTCGGGTTCGGCGTGATCGCGGAACTGTCGACCGGCTACCCGGGCTACGACTCCTATATTGGTGTGGAGCACGCCACCGTCGGCCGCATCCTGCGCGAGCACGGCTTCGCCACCTCGTGGTTCGGCAAGAATCACAACACGCCAGGCTTCCAATACGCCGGCCCCTACGATCAGTGGCCGTCGGGCATGGGGTTCGACTACTTCTACGGCTTCATGGGTGGCGAGACCGACCAGTGGACGCCCTATCTGTTCCGCGACCACACGCAGATTTATCCGTGGGTGGACAAGCCCGGCTACAACCTCACCACCGACATGGCGGACGAGGCGATCAAGCACATGCGAGGCCTGGACGCCACGGCGCCCGACCAGCCGTTCTTTGTCTATTACGTTCCCGGCGGCAGCCACTCGCCGCACCAGCCGACGCAGGAATGGATCGACAAGTTCAAGGGCAAGTTCGACATGGGCTGGAACGCCATGCGCGACGAGATTTTCGCCAACCAGAAACGCCTGGGGGTCGTTCCGCCGACGACGGAGCTTACCGAATGGCCGGACAGCCTGGCGAAGTGGGAAACGCTGTCGGCCGACGAGAAGAAGCTGTTTGCCCGGCAGGCGGAGGTGTTCGCGGCCTACACGGCCTATACCGACCACGAGATCGGCCGCGTTATCCAGGCCGTCGAGGATATGGGCAAGCTCGACAACACGCTGATCATCTACATCTGCGGGGACAACGGCACCAGCCCCGAAGGCACGCTGCTCGGCACGCCCAACCAGTATACCTCCTACAACGGCATCCTGGAGGTCCCGGTCGAAGAGCAGCTCAAATTCTACGACATCTGGGGATTGGCGCCGACCTACCCGCACATGGCGGTGGCGCTGGTCGTGGGCGTTCGACACGCCGTTCAAGTGGACCAAGCAGGTGGCGTCGCACTTCGGCGGCACGCGCCAGGGCCTGGCGATCTCGTGGCCCGCCCGCATCAAGGACGCCGGCGGTATCCGCACCCAGTTCCACCACATCATCGATATCGTGCCGACGATCCTCGAGGCCACCGGTATCAAGGCGCCACAAACCGTCGATGGCATTGAGCAAAGGCCGATCGAAGGCGTCAGCATGATGTACACGTTCGACAAGGCGCGCACCGCCGCGTCATCGACCCACAAGACCCAGTACTTCGAGATGGGCGGCCACCGCGGGATCTATCACGAGGGCTGGTACGCCAACACGACCCCGCCGGTTGCGCCATGGATCCTGAACGCGGCGATGCCGGACATCGATGCCTACAAGTGGGAGCTGTACGACCTGACGAAGGACTACTCCCAGGCCAACGATCTCGCGGCGAAAATGCCGGCCAAGCTCAAGGAAATGCAGGCGCTGTTCGCCCAGGAGGCGAAGAAGTACCATGTGTATCCGCTGGACAATTCGCAGTTCCAGCGCGCCATCACGCCGCGGCCGAGTGCCACGGCCGGAAAGACTGTCTTCACCTACTCGGGCGAGATGGCGGGCATTCCGCTCGGCAGCGCACCGAGCATTCTGAACCGCTCGTTCACGATCACCGCCGAGGTCGAGGTCCCGGAGGGTGGCGGCGACGGCATGATCGTCACCGCGGGCGGCTGGTCGGGCGGATTCGGGCTGTACCTGCTCAAGGGCAAGCCGGTGTTCACCTACAACCTGCTTCAGCTCTTGCAGCCCCGCTGGGCGGGTGAACAGGCGCTCGTCCAGGGCAAGCACACGATCGTGTTCGACTTCACCTATGACGGCCCGGGAATCGCGAAGAGTGGCACTGGCGTGTTGAAGGTCGACGGACAGGAGGTCGCCAAGCTGACAACACCAAAGACGATCCCGTTCCTGATGCCGGCCGACGAGAGCTTCGACATCGGGGTCGACACCCGCACCGGGGTGAACGACCTGGATTACAAGGTGCCCTTCCGGTTCAACGGCACGATCGACAAGCTGACCTTCAAGCTCGGGCCGACGCAATTGGCCGAGGACGACCATATGAAGATGCAGTACGCGATGGCCGTTGCGAATGACTAGGACGCGCGGGAGGGTGGAATGTTACGGCTCCAGTGGTCGGTCGGGGCGGCGCGAACGCCGGTGCGGCTGGACTCTCTGCGGTCGACTGCGATGCCACGGAACCCGAATCGGCGCACTCCTGGGCGTGCCGGCACCACTCAACGTCGTGAGGAGCCAAACGTGAGCAAGTCTCTCAGAACGGCAACCTTGGTTTCGGCCTTGGTCGTGGCTGGCGCGGCCGCCGCCCACGCCCAGGGCATGCTGCTGGATTATGCGGCTGACCGGGTGATCCAGAAGTATCAGACCTCAACCTGCGAGCAGTTGAAGGCACAGAGAGCCGACCCGCAATCGGAGAAGGAAAAGATGGCCTTGGACTATCTCCGCAACGACGCGCAGGCGCGCGTGGCTTTCATCAACCGGATTGCCGCCCCCGTTGCCAACAAGATGTTCGAATGCGGCATGTTTCCGTGAGGGTCGCCTTCGTCATCGATTGATTTTGGGACCACGAACGTGGCGAGGCGCAACGGTCTGGGAAGAATCCTCGCCCTCGCAGCAGTCGTCGAACTTGGCACCGGCGTTGCCCTGATTATCGATCCGGCGATGGTCATCGCCTTACTCTTGGGCACGAACAAGGCGGGACTGGGAATACCGCTTGCTCGGTTTCTTGGCATCGCGCTACTCGCGCTAGGATTGGCATGCTGGCCGAGCAGACAGCGCGCGGAGTACCAATTCGAGACCCTTCCGGGGGATGTTGATCTACAACCTGTTGGTGGCTCTGTTCCTTGCGTACGTAGGCACAGTCGGACATCTGGTGGGCCCGCTGTTGTGGCCGGGCATTGTGCTGCATGCCAGTGTAGCGCTGCTTCTGATCTGGACCTGGCACACCGAGCGACAGGCTGAGGCATCCCATGATTGACCCTGTTAAACGTCGCCGGCAACCCGCAAACTCCATATCGACCTGGCGTACATGCTTTGAATTCGGGCAACGTTTCTGAGCGACAATGCTCTGCTTCCGCGTTGCGGTTGCATCATGACACTGGAGGCGTCGTGGCAACGCTGCAATCCAATTCCTCTGGTGAGCACGCGCCTCGCGACAACCGGTGGGGGGTGCCGGTCTTGCCGTACATCACAGGGTCCCAAATCCACCAAAACCGGCGCTGGGGGTCGGTAGCAGCTATCGCCGCTTTCCACCCAAAGCCGCTGCTCCAAGGCGCCTACCCGGCAGCCAGACCGGGATGGGCCGGAGCCGTGCAACCACAGAATCGCCGCCGTAACCGGTCTAGACCTCTGTGCGGAGCTACGCGCTATCATGGTGCCAAGCGCCGGTCTCCGCGGCGGCGCGACGCCGGCACCTCGCGCGATTGTGTTTGTCTCATTGACTAACAGATGCTACCTGTGCCGCTTCTGTCCGTGATCAGGAGCGCGCATCATGTCTCCCCTTTCCCCCGCCGCAACCGCCACCGACACCGTCGCCACCGTCGCCACCGTCGCCGCCGCCACGGCCACCACCCCGCCCGCCCCGCCCGCCGCTCCCATCCCCCGCCCGCCCGCCGCAAAACCCCGCGGCAACCCCACCCACCACCTCGCCCCCGCGCAGCCTTGCCCGGGTAGGCCTTGCCCCCGGGCGCTTGTCCCGGGGGTTGACCCGCGGAGCGCCCGCGCCGGCTGCCCCTGCCAAGCCCCTGCCATCCACGGCAGGCTGCGCTGCCGCCTGCACGGCGGCCGCGCCGCCGACCCGAACGCCCACCTCCGACAGCACCGCCCCAGGCCACGCCGCCCGACGCCGCAGGCCCTGCTCGCCGCGCTTCTGGCAGAACTCCGTGTACCAGCGCGCGCCCGACACCTGCCCGACAAAACCCTATGTACCATTTCCGCCCGCCGGCGCCGCCGCCCCGGCGGCCCGTGCCTGCCCCGGACCCGAACCGCGGCGCAGACCCCGCGCCGGCCCGTTGCGCGCATGCAAACGGCCAGCCAGAACTCCTTGCACCAGGGGGCACACCCGGCCCGCCAAACCGCCGCGCCAGAACTCCTTGCACCAGAGTCCGCCCCGACCGCGCGCGACGCCGGCCTGACAGAACCCTATGTACCATTTCCGCCGACCGGTCCCGCCGCCCCGGCGACCACACCAGCCGGGGACCCGCACCCGGCCGCCCACACGAACCCGGTCCAACGCGCGCACACCAACCCCCAGCCAAAACCCCCTGCACCAGAGGGCGCACCCGGCGCGCGCCAAACCGCCACGCCAGAACCCCTTGTAACAGTCCCCGCCGCCGGCGCGCCCGTCCCCCCACCCGGGCTGCCCAACCGCGCCGCGCGAAGGCGGTGGATGCGCCAGCAGCGCCACCTGCACCGCGCCCCGCCCGCCCGCACCCACCCATGACCGCGCGCCCGGCCATGACGCCGTCAAAGGCAATTGCCCTGGACGCGGGCTTGCCCTCGCCAGCGCGGGCGCCAATTGTTGCAGCATGACAAAACTGGCTGCCTTGCCAAACCGTGCCGTGCTGGCGATCGAGGGGGAGGATCGCGAGGCGTTCCTCCAGGGCCTGGTCTCCAACGACGTCGCCGCCGCCACGCCCGGGAACGCCGTCTGGGCTGCCCTGCTGACGCCGCAGGGCAAGTGGCTGGCCGACTTCTTCATCGTCGCCGACGGGGATCGGCTGCTGCTGGACTGCGAGCGCGGCCAGATGCCGATGCTGCTGCAACGCCTGGCGCGGTTTCGCCTGCGCTCCAGGGTGACGCTGCACGCCGAGGACGCGTTGCAGGTCTATGCCGCGTGGGACGGCGTGCCGGAGGTCCATGCCCTGGCCGTCCCGGATCCGCGCCTGCCCGAGGCGGGCTGGCGCCTGCTGGCGGCCGCGCCGCTCCCGACCGCCGCGTCGGCGGACGACTGGGATCGGCACCGCCTCGCGCTTGGCCTGCCCGACGGCTCGCGCGACCTGGAGGCGGAGAAGACCGTGCTGTTGGAGGCGGGCTTCGATGAGCTGCACGGCGTGTCCTGGTCGAAGGGCTGCTACATGGGCCAGGAGCTCACCGCGCGCACCAAATACCGTGGCCTGATCAAGCGCCGCCTGCTGCCGGTCGCGGTGGCGGGCCCGCTCCCGGCGCCGGGGACGCCCGTGCGGCGCGACGCGGTCGAGATCGGCACGATGCGCTCCGGACGGGATCAGCTCGGCCTGGCGGTGCTGCGGCTGGACGCGCTCGATGCGGCGCTGGTCTGTGACGGCGCGACGCTGACGCCACGCCTGCCCGACTGGCTGCGGCAGGACTGAGGCGCGCATGCCGGCGTCCTTGCGGGTGGTGAACGCGATGCTCGGCCGCCGGTTGGGCGGCCTGGAGCAGGTGCTGCTCGATTACGGCGACGCGCTCACCCTCGCCGGCCATGAGGTGCACGCGGTGATCCACCCCGATGCCGCGATCCGCGGCGCGCTGGAGGCGCGCGGTGCGGCGTGGCATCCGTTGCCCCATCTCGGCGCGTGGGACCTGTTGGCCGCGGCCCGGCTGCGCGCGCTGCTGCGGACGCTGCGGCCGGACGCCTGCTTCGCCCACGGCAACCGCGCCGTGACGTTGCTGTTGCGCGCCGGCCTGGGGCGCGCCGGCCAGGGGCGCGCCGGCCAGGGGCGAGCCGGCCTGGGGCGCGCCGGTGCGCCGCCCCTGATCGGCGTGCTGCCGAACTACAAGATGCACTGCCGCGGCCTGACGGCGGTCTGCCATTCGACGCAGGACCTGAGGCGCTACGCGCTTGGCCAGGGCGTCGCCGAGGCGTGCCTGTACCACATCCCCAACATGGTGCGCGTGCCCGCCGTGCCGCCGTCGCGCCGGGTGCATGCGCCGCCCGTCATCGGCGCGATGGGACGCATGGTGGCCAAGAAGGGGTTCGACGTGTTCATTGCGGCGCTGGCTCGACTGGCCGCGCAGGGCACGACGTTCCGGGCCGTGCTCGCCGGCGACGGCGAGGACGCCGCGGCACTGCGCCGCCGCGCCGCCGAGAATGGCCTCGCGCAGGTGATATCGTTCTCCGGCTGGATCGAGGACAAGGCGGCGTTCTTCGACGGCATCGACGTATTCTGCCTGCCCTCACACCACGAGCCGTTCGGCATCGTCCTGCTCGAGGCCATGGCGCAGGCGCTGCCGGTCGTCACGACCGCCAGCGAAGGTCCCGCGGAGATCGTCCACGACGGCGTGGATGCGCTCGTGGTGCCCACGGCAGACCCGGATGCGCTGGCCGGCGCGCTGGGGCGGCTGCTCGCCGATCCCGATCGCGCCGCCGACCTGGCAGCCAACGCCTATCGCCTGGTGCGGGACACCTACGACCTGCCTCGGGTTGCCGCCCGCCTCGACCAGGCGTTGCGCCGCATCGTAGGATCGGCCGAGGTGCGCGATGAAGACACGATCCACGCGCCGGCATAATGCACCGGAGGCTGCTACGGCGCAGCGGTTGTCAGCATGCCTGGGCGGATGCGGCCGAAACCTCGCGGGATGCGAACAGGCGGCTGTCCCACCAGACCGGCCGATGCAGGCCGTGCGTAACCAGCGCGAACTCCGGATGCTCGGGGTTCAGCAGGAAGTTGTGCTCCACGCGGGCAACGATGCTGGGGACAATCAGCAGCAGCGACCGCTTGCTGCTCTGCCACGCCGCGCCGAACGCCTTCGACGCGGCGCAGGCGGGGTCGTCCCACCCCGGCAGGTGCGCAGGTCCAACCATCTCATAAGCGATGCCGTTTGGGACGATGAGCTCGATGAAATGCTGGTTTGGCGGCAGGCTCCCGCTGCCACGGACCAGTTTCTCGAGCATCGCGGTCGAGTAGTGCTCCGAGGCATAGATCATCGGGCTGGTCGTCGTGTTCCAGCGGCCGGGGTAGAGCTTGGAGCCGGTCGCGTCGAAGATCGGGTGGGCGCCGTTCGGGTCGCCGATGCGATAAGCGGTGAGGACGCGGTCGAGACGCTGGGCCGTCACGCGGCGGAGCCGTACAGCAGCCCTCCGAGGATGTCCTCGACGAGCGGGCGGCCGAACTCGTTGGCCAGAACCACGTCGATCGGGCGGCGCCCCTCGAGCATAGGGTGCGGGCGGAACAGGAAGGCGCGCGCCGCCGCGTCGTCGCCCCAGACCTTGCGCGCGAACGCCCAGACTTCGGCGAGCCTGGCCACGCGCGCGCTTTCTTCGGCTGAGAGCCGGGCCGCGGCGGCGTCGCGGGACGTGGCCAGCGCCTTCCGGCGCCGCGCCAGGGTCGCGCGCGAGACCATGCGGAAAGCGAATGCCGCATCGTGGGGGGCGACCGCCTTGGCGAGCCGGTCCAGTGCGGTGAGCGGAAGGCCTTTCTCGACCTCGGTCATCAGCGACATCGGCAGAAGCGGGCCTTTGGTGCGGAGCCCGAGCACGTCGGACAGTGTGTCTGCGCCCATGGTTGGTTTCCAGTGTTGATCTCAGATGAGACACGAAATAGTCTCATCTGCGACGGCGTCAAGCTGGGTGGAGCAGGCCGCGCTGCTGGAACCCGGCTTCGACGAGCTGTCCGGGATGGCATGGGACGGGGGGATGCTGCATGGGCGACGAGCTCACCGCGCGCACCAGGTACGGCGTCTTGGTGAAACACCGGCTGCTGCCCGTGACGGCGGGCGGCCCTCTACCCGCCCCCGACACGCCGGTGCTGCGTGACGGCGCGAACGTCGGACCGATGCGCTTGGGACGCGACGCCCTGGGGTTGGCGGTACTGCGGCCGGAGGCGCTGACCGGCGACCTTGCCTGTGGCGAGGCGCGCCTGACCCCGCGTATCTCCGTCTGGATGCGTCTGCCGGGGGCGGTGCCATGAGCGAGCCACCCTCGACGCAGCCCCCGCCGCTGCCGCCATCGGCAACCCAGGCGATTGACTGGGAGGGCCGCTACCGGGAGGGCACCACGCGCTGGGAGCGCCCGGCGCTGCACCCCGCCTTTGTCGATTGGCAGGAGAGCGGCGTTCTGGCGCCATGCCGCATCCTGGTGCCGGGCGCCGGGCGCAGCACCGAGCCGCTGGCGCTGGCGGACGCCGGGTTCGCAGTCACGGCGCTGGACGCCGCGCCGACCGCCGTGGCGACGCAGCGGGCACGGCTGGAGCGGGTGCACCTGAAGGCGCGGGTCGAGCTGGCCGATCTGTTCGCCTGGCAGCCGCCGGCGCCGTTCGACGCCGTCTACGACCAGGCCTGCCTGTGTGCGCTGCCGCCCGCGCTGTGGCCGGACTATGCGGATCGGTTGCGCGCATGGCTGCGCCCGGGCGGACGCCTGTTCATCCTGTTCATGCAGACCGGCAAGCCGGACGGACCGCCGTTCCACTGCGGCGTGACCGCCATGCGCGCGCTGTTCGACACGACGCACTGGGACTGGCCCACGGCGCTGCCAGCCGAGCTGCCGCACCCATCCGGGGTTGGCACGGAGCAACCGGCGGTGCTGCTCCGCCGCTGACCCGGGGCATTGCCGCTGCGGCACCCCCAGCGCGGCATCACCGGCTCGGGCACCCCGTCCGATCGAACAGCGCCGCCAGGCCGCAGGCCGAGCCGAACATTTTTCCCCCGTCATGGCCGACGCCCGGCACCAGAACGAGGCGTTGCGCCAGCGTTCCCGGATGCCGTGCCTGCAGATGGCTGAAATAGGTCATGCCGCGCGCCAGCCGGTACGGCCCCTCGGCCTCGGCGCCACATGAGGTGTTGAGCGCCGGATGGTGCGGGTCGGTGTCCGCCGTGCCGAGCAGGTAGATCACGTGCCGGGCGGCAAAGCGCGTCTCCATGCCCGTGGTGTCGCCGACATAGGGCGGCGCACCCGGCAGGCCGTAGCGCCAGCGGTCGAAAGCCGGACACGCGGCGCGATCGACCGGGATCGGCCGGTCGTCGGAGAAGTAGAGATAGGTGGAGGGGTTGGCGACGACGTAGCGCAGCGCCACGCCGCGCGCGGCAAGCGCGGCCTCGCCCCGGCCGACGATGCTGTAGCGCTGCACCAACTGTGCGCCGGCGGAATGGCCGGCCAGCACCACATGGGCCAGCTTGGGCAGCAGCGCGCGGTCGGCCAGGCGTTGCAAGATCGAGTCGAACACGTCGAACGACGACAGCGGCGCCGGGCCCTCGGCGGGCTCGCCCTCCAGCCAGGTGTCGATGCCCCAATGCAGCGTCGTGGCGGGCAGATGGAATGTCGCCACGTCGATGCCGGCGAGGAACTGCGGCACGATCAGCAGCGTGTCGCGCCCATCGGGACCTGCGGCGGCGCGGGCCGCCTCGGCGCCGCGCAAATAGACCTCCGCGTCGCGGCCGATGCCGTGCACCACGATCACCGCGCGGGTGATGTTCGGCAGCGGATGCGACCAGTCGGCCGAAACGTAGATCGGGATGTCGCCGCTGCCCGCCGTCGCAGTCACGGTCAGACGCGCATCCGCGACCACCTTGACCGGGTGGTGCCCGGGCGGTTCGGCGGCAGCCGGTTGGGCTGGCAGCAGCACAACGATCACGGTGGCGATCAGGGTGGCGATCCACCACGCGCCGGCACCTGGCCATAGCCCGGGAGACGACCGGCCGGGGCGGACCTCGCACGGCAGAGGCGGGTCATGCCGATCACCGCCGCGCCAAACCGGGTCAGGTGGTCGTTCAGTCCGGCGGCGACTTTGCATATGCCGTCCTCGCGCCTCGGCCGATCGATGGGCAAGTCCGGTGCCCCCCTGCCGCTCGCATGTTACGTCGACGCCCGGCGGCGGTCGATGCCCCGGCGCGCGAGGCTGGCCGGTTGCGCGGCCGAGCCACGCTTGACAGGGAGCGATCGGCCCGTTATTCAACTGATCGGTTATCAATCTGATTGGTAAAACAAGGCATGCCGCCCGATCGCCTGAGCGTCACACTGTCCGCCCTCGCCGACCCGACGCGGCGCGGCATCCTGGCGCGCCTGGCGCTGGGGGAGGCCTCGGTGACGGAACTCGCCGAGCCGTACGACGATGAGCCTGGCGGCGGTGTCGAAGCACCTGAAAGTCCTGGAGCGGGCGGGCCTGATCGCGCGCGGCCGGCAGGCGCAATGGCGGCCGTGCCGGCTCGACGCCGCCCCGCTGCGCGATGTCGCCGATTGGCTCGAGCACTATCGGCACTTCTGGGAGGCCAGCCTGGATCGGCTCGGCGACTACCTCGACCAGTTGCAGCAGGGAGACCCCGATGCCGGACATTGACGCCGCGGTCCTGCCGGAACAGCGCGAGCTGACCTTGGTGCGCCTGTACAACGCCCCGCGCGCGCTGGTGTTCAAGGCGTTCACCGATCCGGTGCATCTGGCGCGCTGGTGGGGCCCGCACGGGTTCACCACCCCGGTCTGCGAATTCGATGCACGCCCCGGCGGCGCGCTGCGCATCCACATGCGCGGACCGGACGGCAGCGTCCATGTCGCGCTGGGCGAGGTTCGCGAAATCGTCGCGCCGGAGCGGCTCGTCTTCTCGATCCGGCTGGAGGAAGCTGATGGCAGCATCCGCTTCGAGAACCTGACCACGGTGACGTTCGCCGAACACGCCGGCGGCACCGAGCTGACCCTGCAGGTGCGCGTGCTCCGCGCGACCGCGGCGGCCGCGCCCAATCTCGCCGGGATGCGCGCCGGCTGGAGCCAGAGCCTCGATCGGCTGGGCGAGCTGTTGACGAAGCTTTGAGCCGCGCTCGCGCGTGTTTGTCGGATAAACTGCAACTGACTGAGGAGGGAATACGATGCTGGTGCAATCCTATCTGTTCTTCGACGGACGCTGCGACGAGGCGATCGCGTTCTACCGCGGCGCGCTCGACGCCGAGGTCACCATGCTGATGCGGTTCAAGGACAACCCGGAGCCGCAGAACACCGGCGGGACTCCGGCCGGGCACCGAGGACAAGGTGATGCACGCGCAGATGCGCATCGGCGACACCGTCATCCTGGCCTCCGACGGCCGTTGCACCGGCCAACCGCAGTTCCAGGGCAGCGCGCTCGCGCTGACCGTCGCCGACGAGGCCGAGGCTGAACGACGCTTCGCCGCGCTGGCCGACGGTGGGCAGGTGACGATGCCGCTGGCCAAGACGTTCTTCTCGCCGCGCTTCGGCATGCTCAACGATCGCTTTGGCGTCGCGTGGATGGTGCTGGTGCAGCATTGAGACCGGCGGTCGAAAGGCTTGACCGCCCTGGCCCGTGGGCCGTGCACCGTCCCCCCCGTCATGGCCGGCCGGAGTCTGTCCTCGGGCGGCCCGTTGGGCCGACCCGGGAGCCGGCCACGACGGGGGGTGTGCGACGATCACCCGCCCAGCGCCGCACCCAGCTTGTCCAGCAGCCCGTGCGTGCCCTGCTCGCGCGTCGCCGCGCTGTCGGTGCCGTCGAGGAACACGCCCTGCTCGGTGAAGATCAGCCGCGTGCCGGCACCCTCCGGCTTGAACTCCACCGTCGTCAGCGAGACCGAGATCCGCGTGTCGTCCAGGTGCATGTCGTAGGTGTAGATGATGCGCCGATCCGGCACGATGTCCTGATAGCAGCAGTCGAATTTGTGCACCGTGCCGCCCGCCGGGCCGGTCGACAGGCGCTCGCGCCCGCCGACCCGGAAGTCGGTCTCGTGGGTGAATTTTATCCATTCGTCCGGGCCGACGAACCAGCGCGCCTTCTGCACCGGGTCCGCCCAGGCGGCGAACACGCGCGCCGGCGGCGACGGGATAGACGCGTTCGATAACGAACGTGGCGTGCTCGGTGAAGCATTCGGTCATGGGTTGCCTCCTTGATCCTGTGGGTCATCCTGCGCTGCGAGATACGCGCCGAGCCGGTCGAGCCGGCGTTCCCAGCCCGCCCGCCGCCGGGCGATCCAGCTCTCGGCCGTGCGCAGCGCCGCCGGCTGGATGCGGCAGGTGCGCACGCGCCCGGCCTTCGCCGAGCGGACGAGGCCGCTCGCCTCCAGCACCTGCAGGTGCTGCAGCACCGCCGGCAGCGACATCGCCAGCGGCTGCGGCCAGCTCGCTGACCGAAGCCGGTCCGCGCGCCAGCCGCTCCACCATGACCCGTCGGGTCGGGTCGGCGAGCGCCTGGAAGACGCGATCGAGCGCGGCGCTTTGGTTAAGCATTCCATTAACTATCACGCGCCGCCGCGGCTGGCAACAATTTGTTGTCGCAAGTCGTGCATTGGCACTTGGCGCCAGGCCCACTCTCGCGCCAACATGGCCGCATGGCCCGCGTCGCATTCACCGCCAACCTGCAGCGGCACCTGGCCTGCCCGGTCCAGGCGGCGGGAGGAAACACCGTGCGCGCCGTGCTCGATCAGGTGTTCGCGTCGCATCCGCGCCTGCGCTCCTACGTCCTCGACGACCAGGGGCGCGTGCGCCGGCACGTCGCCATCTACGTGAACGCGGCGCGCATCGCCGACCGCGATCGCCTCGGCGATCCGGTCGGTGACGACGACGAGGTCTTCGTCTTCCAGGCCCTGTCTGGCGGATAAACGGCCGGCGGATAAACGCCGGCGGACAAACAAGGGGATGACTGCCATGCGCGACCGTCTGCTGATCGGCACCCGCAAAGGCCTGTTCGAGCTGCGACCATCACGCGGCACCTGGTCGATCGCCAACACCGGTTTCCTGGGCGATCCGATCTCCATGTTGCTGGCCGATCCGCGCGACGGCACCCTGTTCGCCGCGCAGGCGCTCGGGCATTTCGGTGTCAAGCTGCAACGCTCGACCGACGGCGGCCGAAGCTGGCAGGAGTGCGCCGCACCGGCGTTCGCCGAAGGCATGCCGGATGGCCCGAGCGTCTCCTACATCCTGTGCCTGGAGACCGGCGGCGCCGACCGGCCCGGATGGATCTGGTGCGGCACGATCCCGGGCGGGCTGTTCCTGTCAAAGGACCACGGCGAGTCCTGGTCGCTGAACGAGCCGCTGTGGAACGCCCCCGAGCGCAAGGCATGGGCCGGCGGCGGGTTCGACGATGCTGGCATCGACTCGATCTGCGTCGACCCGCGCCGCGCCGATCGTATCGCCCTCGGCGTGTCCACCGGCGGGGTCTGGGTGACCGAGGACGGCGGCGCGACCTGGCACGTGTCGTCGTCCGGCATGTACGCCGAATATATGCCGCCACAGCAGCGCGAGAACCCGGTCGCCCAGGACGTGCATCGGCTGGTGCAATGCCCGGCGGCGCCGGATGCGTTCTGGGCACAGCACCACAACGGCGTGTTCCGCTCCACCGACGGCGCCCGCACCTGGCAGGACGTCACCACGATCCGCCCGTCGAAATTCGGCTTCGCGGTGGCGGTGCACCCGGACGATCCGGACACGGCCTGGTTCGTTCCGGGGGTAAAGGACGAATGCCGCATCCCGGTCGATGCGCGGCTGGTGGTGGCGCGCACGCGCGACGGCGCCCGCTCCTTTGAGGTGCTGACCGAGGGCCTGCCGCAGCAGCACGCCTACGACCTGGTCTATCGCCATGGGCTGGCCGTGGACGCGGCCGGGCGCTGCCTGGCGATGGGCACGACGACCGGGCATTTGTTCGTGTCGGACGATGCCGGCGACCGGTGGACCCTGGTCGCCGGCAACCTACCGCCGATCGCCTGCGTGCGGTTCGGGTAGGCGTTTCTTTGCCCCGCCGTCGCCGAGCAGGCCCCCAAATGCGGGGCGGCGCGGTCACGCCAGTCAACGACGGGATTTGGGCCGAAAGCCCGGGGGTCACCGCGTTCATCGCACAGCGGCAACGTCCGCCGCGGCGCCCGGCACGATTAATCGTTGCCGAAAGGCACGGACGATCGATACAATCCGGTTGGCGTCGCCGAACCGGTCGCACATCCGGCGACTCGCCGCTCGGGACGGCTGGCGAACAGGGGCGGCGGGCGCGATCAGCCTCGGGCGCGCGACGGACGCGAACAGTGCGGGCCGGCGGGCCGGCTGCACCAGGAAATGGCGGAGGAAGCCACGTGGACTATCCCTATGATCTCGGCCCCTACTCCCGCACGGTGACCACCAGCTCGGCGGACGCCCAGCGCTGGTTCGACCGTGGCCTCAACTGGTGCTTCGGCTACCACCACGAGGAGGCGATCGCCTGCTTCGAGAAGGCGCTGGCGGCCGACCCGGACTGTGCCATGGCGCATTGGGGCGTCGGCTACGCGGCCGGGCCGAACTACAACTTCCCCTGGGAACTGATGGATCCCGCCGGCAAGGCCGCGGCGCTCGCCCGTGCCTATGACGCCGCCCACGCCGCCGCTCGCGCTGGCCGGCGGCGTCACCGCGCCGGAACGCGCGCTGATCGAGGCGCTGCCCGCCCGCTATCCGCAGCGCGACCCGATCGACGACCAGCGCCCCTGGAACGACGCCTTCGCCGACGCCATGCGCTGCGCGCACCAGGCGCATCCCGACGACCTCGACCTGCGCTGCATCTTCGTGGAAGCGATCCTCAACCGCACGCCCTGGCGCATGTGGGACCTGCGCACCGGCGAGCCCGCGCCCGGCGCCGGCACGCTCGAGGCGCGCGAGGTGCTGGAGTCCGCCTTCCGCGATCTGCCCGGGGCGATGAGCCATCCCGGCCTGCTGCACCTGCACGTCCACCTGATGGAGATGTCGCCGCATCCGGAGGTGGCGCTGGTCACCGGCGACCGGCTGCGCGAGGTGTCCCCCGACATGGGCCACCTGGTGCACATGCCCACCCATATCGACATCCAATGCGGCCACTACCGCGACGCGATGCACTGGAACCAGAAAGCGATCGTCGCGGACCGCAAGTTCTACGACCGCGCCGGGCCGATGAATTTCTACTCCGGCTATCGCATCCACAATTACCATTTCGCCGCCTATGGGGCGATGTTCCTCGGCCAGTACGCGCCCGCCATCGCCGCCGCCGACGAGCTGATCGAGACCATGCCCGAGGCGTTGCTGCGCATTCCCTCGCCGCCCATGGCCGATTTCTTCGAGAGCTACGTTGCCATCCGCCAGCACGTGCTGGTCCGCTTCGGCAAATGGCGCGAGATCATCGCGCAGGAGCTGCCGGCGGACCGCGAGCTTTATTGCAACACCGTGGCGATGATGCACTACGCCAAGGGCGTCGCCCACGCCGCGCTGGGCGACGTGCCGGCGGCGGAGGCGGAACAGGCGCTGTTCCGCGCGGCCGCGCAACGCGTGCCCAAGTCCCGCTACATCCACAACGTGCCCTGCGTGCAGTTGCTGGCCATCGCCGAGGAGATGCTGGAGGGCGAGATCGCCTATCGCCGCGGCGAGCACGACGCGGCCTTCGCCCGTCTGCGCGCCGCCATCGCGCTGGAGGACGACCTGCCCTACGACGAGCCTTGGGGCTGGATGCAGCCGGTCCGCCACGCGCTGGGTGCGCTGCTGCTGGAGCAGGGCCGCGCGGCGGAGGCCGAGGCGGTGTATCGCGAGGATCTCGGCCTGGGCGGTGCGCTGCCGCGCGCGCAGATCCACCCGGACAATCTGTGGGCCTTGCGCGGGCTGCTCGACTGCCTCGAACGGCGCGGCGAGATCGTGGAGGCCGCAATGATCCGCCAGCGCGTGCAGTTCGCCGCCGCCCGCGCCGACCTGCCGGTGTCGGTGTCCTGCTTCTGCGCTCGCGGCACGGCACCGGAGCATGCCGAGGCCGCGGCACCGGGAGCGACCTGCTGCGCATAGACGGTCTGGGTCGAGGCTTGGTTGAACGCGACGCCGGGTTGTCGGCGAGCGATACCCGCGCCGCACGGCGGCACGGCGGCGCTGCACAACGGGTTGGCAACGTTGCGCCAACCCCGCGCGTATGCCGCGTGCAATGAAGCAAGCGTGAACGCAAATTCACACCGGTCAGTCGGATGCACCCGGATCGCGGCTGAGCCGGCGTCGAACTCGCCTCCGACCCGGCGGCCGTGTGAGCGCACCGCGCCATCTGCGTGCATCCCCCTGACCTGCGTGACTCTGCGTTTTCCCTTTCTTCTGCCTGAGCAAGTGCGAAGCCGGCGCCGAGGCACCAGCGCGATCTACGGATGGCGCGTACGACGCTGCGGCAGCCGGGTGATCGCGCCGTCCTGGCAGTAGCCGCGCGGACCGACTATCGTGACCCCACCACCAGGTACGGAAGCGCCCGATGCATCTGTTCCGAGAACACGCGGTCAAGGACCAAGCGGCGGCGGCGGCATTGGTGCCGGTGATAGACTACGGCCCGTATTTCGCCGGTGACCCGAACGCACTCGAACCTCTTGCCGCCGCGCTGCGGCAGGCCTGCGAGACGGTCGGGTTCTTCTATGCGCTGAACCATGGCGTGCCGCAGGCGACCATCGACCGCGGCTTCGCCGCGTCCCGCCGGTTCCACGCACTGCCGCTCGGCGAAAAACTCAAGCTGCGGCTGAACGAGAACAATATCGGCTATCTGCCGATGAATGCCTCGGTCCAGGCGGCCTCCACCGTGCACAAGGCGACCAAGCCGAACCAGAACGAGAGCTTCTTCATCAGCCACGACCGCGACGCCGATCATCCCGATGTGCTGGCCGGCATCAAGCTGCGCGGGCGTAACAAGTGGCCGGAGGACACGCCAGGCGAACCGACCACGCTGCGCGCTGACATGATGGTGTACTTCGACGCGCTGTATGCGCTCGGCCAGCGCATGCTGCCGCCCTTCGCGGTGGCGCTGGGCATGCCGGCGGAGCATTTTGGCCCGTATTTCGCCAACGAGGCGCACGCCAATTGCCGCTTCCTGCACTATCCGCCGCAGGCCGACAGCAGCGAGAACACTTTTGGCACCGCACCGCACACCGACAACAGTTTCATGACCGCGCTGGCGCGGACCGACGTGCCGGGGCTGGCGATCCGGCTGTCCTCGGGCGAGTGGTTCGCCCCGCCGGTGATCCCGGGCACGCTCCTGATCAACCTCGGCAACATCATGCGCCGCTGGTCGAACAACCGGTTCCTGTCGACCCCGCACGGGGTGATCAACGAGTCGGGCACCGACCGGTATTCGATCGCCTATTTCCATAGCCCGAACCCGGACGCGGTGATCGACTGCCTGCCAAGCTGCGTCAGCGCGGACAACCCCGCGCAGTATGAACCGGCACTGTATCGCGACCTGATCCTGGCGTTCTTCCGGGCGAACTACTTCCACCAGCAAGGACACAGGTCCGAAGCCGCCGCGATGGCTGCGGCGCAATGATGCTGCGATTGCAACCGTTGGTGCGACGATACCAGCTTGGCGCGACATTGCAGCGTCCGCAGGAAGGCAAGGCTCACCACAGAGCACGCAGAGCACGCAGAGATTGCTGATGATGTCCGGGCGACATGGGGACACATTATGATCTACTCTGTGCGCTCTGCGTGCTCTGCGGTGGATCTTCTTTGCCCGTGATCCGCGCACTCCGTCGCTGACGTTGGGAGGACCAACCATGACCAGGACCGTTGCGATCACCGGCGCCGCCTCCGGCATCGGCAAGGCCGCGGCGCGGCGTCTCGCCTCCCAGGACTGGGAGGTGTTCGCGCTCGACGTGGCGCACATCGCCGCCGCCCCCAACATCACGCCGCTGGTCTGCGATGTGGCCGACGCGGCCAGCGTGGCGACCGCGTTCGACCGCGTCGCCGCCCGCGCGCCAAAACTCGACGCGCTGATCTGCTGCGCCGGCATCCTGCGCATCGCCCCTCTGGCGGAGATGCCGGTGGAGGAGTTCGACCGCGTCTTCGCCGTCAACACGCGCGGCACCTGGCTGTGCGCCCGGGCGGCGTTTCCGCTGCTGAAGGCCGCCGCCGAGCCGGGATCGCCGGCGCGCGTGGTGTTCCTGTCCTCGGTCGCGGCGCTGCGCCCAAAGATCTCCTCCGGCGCCTATGCCGCGTCGAAGGCGGCGGTGTCGCAACTGACGCGCGTGATCGGCGTGGAGTGGGCGGAGCACGGCATCCTGGTGAACGCGCTCGCCCCCGGAACGGTGGACACGCCGATGATCCAAGCGGTCAGCGATCCGGCGAAGGCGGGACGCTACCGGCCCTCGGGGGCTTCGCCGGTCGGGCGCATCGCCTCGCCCGACGACGTGGTCGACGTGATCGGCTTCCTGCTGAGCGACGCCGCACGCTATGTCACCGGCACCACCATCCCGGTGGATGGCGGCACCCAGGCGGCGTTCGTGCCGCCCCCAGGAAATTGATCGGCGGGATTGATCGGAGGTTGCGCGTGCGGCTGCTGCTGGCCCTGGTTGCGCTGTTGTCCCTCGGCCTGCCGGCGCGGGCGGGGGAGCAAGTGCTGAACGTCTACAACTGGACGGACTACATCGATCCGAAGGCGCTGGAACGGTTCACCAGGGAAACCGGGATCGCCGTCCGCTACGACATGTACGACAGCCTGGAGACGCTGGAGGCCAAGCTGCTGGCGGGTCATTCCGGCTACGATGTCGTGGTGCCAACCAGCGAGCCGACGTTTTCCCGCCTGGTGAAGCTGGGTGCGCTACGAAAACTCGATCCGGCCATGGTGCCGAACCTGAAGAACCTCGATCCCACGATGATGCGGCTGGTTGCGACCTCCGATCCCTCCAACGCGCACGGCGCGATCTATCTGTGGGGCTCGACCGGGTTGGGCATGATCCCGGACAAGATCAAGCCGCTGGCACCGGACGCGCCGCTGGATAGCTGGGATGTGCTGTTCAAGCCGGAGTGGGCGAAGCGCATCGCGCCGTGCGGCATCACCATGATGGACTCGGCGATCGACGTGATCCCGTCGGTGCTGAAGTACCTCGGCAAGGACCCGAACAGCACCGATCCGGCCGATCTTGCCGCGGTGGAACAGACGCTGATGGCGATCCGGCCGTTCATTCGCACCTTCGCGTCCGGCGGCGCGCTGGAGGCGCTGGCGGCCGGCGAGACCTGTCTGGTGCTGGATTATTCCGGCGACGTGGCGCAGGCGGCCTCGCGCGCGACCGAGGCGAAGCGTGGCGTGGTGGTGCGGTACGTCGCGCCGAAGGAGGGGGCGCAGCTTGCCTTCGACATGCTGGCGATCCCGGCCGACGCGCCGCATCCGGAGAATGCCGAGCGCTTCATCAACTTCCTGCTGCAGCCGGAGGTGATGGCCGGCATCACCAACGCGGTCAGCTATCCCAACGCGGTGCCGGCGAGCGACGCGATGATCAGCAAGGACATCCTGGACGACCCGGCGATCTACCCGCCGGCCGTGGTGCAACAACAGTTCTTCACCATCGGTGCGGTGCCGCAGACTGCGGAGCGGGCGCGCACGCGGATGTGGGCACGCTTCAAGGCGGGCCAGTAGCGGCGTTGCCGCCGGCCGACCCGCTGTTGCGCGTGCGCGGCCTGACCGTGCGGTTCGGCACGACCACCGCGCTGGACGGCCTCGATCTGGACGTCTACGCGGGCGAAATGTTCGTGCTGTTGGGCGGCTCCGGCTCCGGCAAGACCACGCTGCTGCGCGCGATCGCCGGCTTCGTGCGCCCGGATGCCGGCCGCATCGCGCTGGACGGCGCCGACCTTGGCACGCAGCCGCCGCACAAGCGGCCGGTCAACACGATGTTCCAGTCCTACGCGTTGTTCCCGCACCTGGACGTCGCGGCCAATGTCGGCTTCGGCCTGCGCCGCCAGGGTCTGCCGCGCGCGGCCATCGCGGCGCGGGTGGCGGAGATGCTCGCGCTGGTCAGCCTGCACGGCTTCGAGGCCCGCAAGCCCCACGAACTCTCCGGCGGCCAGCAGCAGCGCGTGGCGCTGGCGCGCAGCCTGGCGCCCAACCCGCGCCTGCTGCTGCTGGACGAGCCGCTGTCGGCGCTCGACCGCAACCTGCGCATCGAGACCCGGGCCGAGCTGGCGCGGCTGCAACGCCAGCTCGGCACCACGTTCATCGTGGTCACGCACGACCAGGAGGAGGCGCTGACGCTCGCCAGCCGCATCGGCGTGATGCAGGGCGGGCGTCTGGCCCAGGTCGGCACGCCGGCTGAGGTGTATGAGCGGCCGGTCAGCCGTTTCGTCGCCGAATTCCTCGGCGCCGCGAACGTCCTGCCGGCAACGCTGCGGGCGAACGGACCGGACGGCGCGGTGCTGGAGTTGCCCGGGCCGGGGACCACGGTGCGGGCGGCAAGCGCGGCGCAGGACGGCACGGTGCTGCTGGCGCTGCGGCCGGAGCGGCTGCGCTTCGACGATGCGGCGGAAAACCGGATCAGCGGCATTGTGGTCGAACGCACCTATGCCGGAGAGACGCTGGTCCACACGGTGCGGCTGGATGACGGGACGCTGCTCCGGGTCAGCGCGGCGCTGCGCGACGGCCTGCGCGCGGGGGAAAAACCGATCGGCACGGCGGTCACCGTGGGGTGGCAGAGGGAGGCGTGCATCCTGCTGCCCGGTTGAACCGTCGCGGCGCCCGACCTGCCCGGGACGCTGGTCGCCTGGCTGCTCGGCTCGCCGCTGCGTTGAACCGCCTATCGCCGGCACGCGCCTTACCATTGAAAGCCCAAGCCGGAGCGCGGCGCAGGACAGGGGGACGCGACACGACAGCGCTGGCGTTGCGGTGTCAAAGCACCTATTTTGCAACTCATGTCAGCCTCCGCCCGCTGGAACCTGATCGTCTCGCGACGCACGGATAATGCTCTGCGCCGGTTGCTTGGCCGCCGAGGCCGGGCACGCAGGGGCGCGCTGTCTCGCTTCGTGGAGGAGGCGGTGCAGGCCCGCATCCTGGAACTCGAAGCCGAGCAGGCAAAAGCCCACAATGCACACGTGTCGCCGGAGGCGATCGAAGCTGCCGTCAATGAAGCTCTGGAGTGGCTACGGCACGCCTGATGCGGGTGGTGCTCCATAGCAATATACTCCTCAGCGCGCTTATCTCCCCGCATGGGGCGCCGCACACGATCTATCAGGCGTGGCGGCGGCGGCGCTTCGAGCTCGTCACCGCCACTGTCCAACTGGACGAATTGCGCCGAGCCAGCCGCTATCCGAAATTCCGCGGCATTCTCCAGCCGCACCGCGTCGGCCGCATGGTGAATGAGCTGCAGGGCGCCGTCGGTACTCGATCAGCTGCCCGACTTGTATGAGGCTGCGGACCCGTTCGACGCCTGGCTGCTGGCGTTGGCGGATACGTCTGGTGCTGACTATCTGGTGACGGGTGACAAGCGATCCGGACTGCTGGCGCGACGCCGGGTTGCGGCGGCGCGAATCCTCACCGGCGCGCTGTTCTGCGAGGTCATCGGGTGATCAATCGCCACGGCATCCTGCCGCGCCGCAATACTGGTGGGCCTACGTGATGCTGCTCTCCACGATGATCCCGAGCCTGCTCAACCTGGTGATCGGCGGCGCCTCGCTGCTGCGCGGCGTACCGTGGCTCGATACCGGCTGCTGCGCGCCATGCCGCCGCAGCGCGCGCCGCGCAGCTTCGACCGCGACTGGATCGCGGCGGTGCTGACCGCACAGGTGTTCCTCGGCGGATTGCTTGGCATCGCCGCGCAGGCGTTCGTGGTCTATGTCGTGATCGGCCTGCTGCTGCCGGTGTTCGGCTTGGACCTGCTCGGTCTCGCCCGCGCCGTCGCGGCGCCCGACCTGCCCGGGGCGCTGGTCGCCTGGCTGCTCGGCCCGCCGGTGCACTGAACGCGCCGTCGTACCGCAGCCTTTCCGGCGGCCGCAGGGCTTCCTATAATTGCCCACATGGACGACATCACCCTCACCCCGGACCTGGAGCGGTTTGCCGCCGAGGCGGTGGCCGCCGGCCGCTACCGCGACATGTCGGAGGTCGTCCAGGCCGGCCTCTCGCTGCTGAAGCAGACCGAGGCAGAGGTGGCGAACTTCGTGGCCTCACTCGACGAGGCAAGGGCCGAAGGCGAACGGGACGGTTTTCTCACCGCGACGCAGGTGGAAAGCCGGGTCCGTGCGGCGATTGCGAAAGTCACAGCTCGTCGCGGGTGAGCATCGATATCTTCACGCCGCGGGCCGCGCGCGAATTGGAAGCGGCGGCGGAGAGGATCGCCGAAGACAGACCCAATTCGGCAGAGGCCTTCCTGTTGGCGGCACTGCGGGCGGCGGCCCGTCTTGTCGAACGGCCGCAGCTCGGAAGCGTGCGGCCCTACGTCCCTTCACGCTATCGCTTCTGGCCGCTGAGGCGGTACTCCTACCTGCTCGTCTATGACACGATGACAGAACCGGTCAGAATTCTGCGTGTGGTGCATATGCGGCGTGACTTGCCGCGCGTCCTCGCGCAATTGCGGCGCTGACGCCGCGGACACTCGACCTCGACGGACAGCTTCAGCCAGCTACCACTTCCTCACCCCACCCGCACCTTCACGTAGCTCCCCGGCGCGTCCTCGATCGGCACCAGCTTGCCGTCGCCCGGCACGCGCGCCGGCACATGCGCCTTGTCCTGCGCACTCACCCAGCGCTGCCAGTCCGGCCACCACGATCCGGCGATCTCCGTCGCGCCATGGAACCACGCCTCGGGATCGGCGCGGCAGCGCGGGGTTGATCCAGTGGCTGTATTTGCCGCTCTCCGGCGGGTTCACCACGCCCGGCGATATGCCCGGACGCCGCCAGCACGAAGCGCTTCTTGCCCGCCCAGCAACTGGGTGCCGCGATAGGTCGATTTCCACGGCGCGATATGGTCCTCGCGCGTCGACAGGAAATACGCCGGCGTCTTGATCTTGCCCAGATCGATCGGCACGCCGTCCAGGCTGATGCCGCCCGGCTGCGCCAGCAGGTTCTCCTGGTACATCTTGCGCAGGTAGAAGCTGTGCATCTTCGCCGGCATGCGCGTCGAATCGCTGTTCCAGTACAGCAGGTCGAACGGGAACGGCTCGTTGCCCAGCAGGTAGTTGTTCACCACGAACGACCAGATCAGGTCGTTGGCGCGCAGCATGTTGAACGTCGTCGCCATCTCGCTGCCTTCGAGATAGCCGCGCTTGTTCATCTTCTCCTCGAGCGCCTTCAACTGCTCCTCGTCGATGAACACGCCCAGCTCGCCCGCCTCGGCGAAATCCAGCATCGTGACGAAGAAGGTCGCCGACTTGATCCGGTCGTCGCCGCTTCGCCGCCATGCAGGCCAGCGTCGCGCGCCAGCAGCGTGCCGCCCAGGCAGTAGCCGATGGCGTTCACCTCGCGCTCGCCGGTCGCCGCCTCGATGGCGTCCAGCGCGGCGAGGTAGCCCTCGGTCATGTAGTCCTCGAACCCCTTCTCGGAAAGTTTCTCATCCGGATTGACCCAGGAGATCACGAACACCGTGTGGCCCTGCGACACCGCCCAGCGGACAAAGCTGTTCTTCGGCCGCAGATCGAGGATGTAGAACTTGTTGATCCACGGCGGGCCGATCAGCAGCGGGCGCTTCAGCACCGTTTCGGTCGCCGGCGCATACTGGATCAGCTGCATCAGCTCGTTCTGGTAGACCACCTTGCCGGGCGAGACGCCGATGTTCTCGCCGACGCGGAAGGCGTCCGTGTCGGTCATCTTGATGTGCAGCTTGCCCTTGCCCTGCTCCAGATCGCCCAGCAGGTTGCTCAGCCCCTTCAGCAGGTTCTCGCCGCCGGTCTCGGCCGTCTTGCGCAGCACCTCGGGATTGGTCAGCAGGAAGTTCGACGGGCTCATCGCGTCGACGAACTGGCGCGAATAGAAATCCACCTTCTGCGCGGTCTTCGCGTCCAGCCCGTCGACGTGCTTGACCACGTCCTGCACGTAGCGCGCCGACAGCAGGTAGGACTGCTTGATGAAGTCGAACACCTCGTTGTCCGCCAGGCGTCGTCCTTGAAGCGGCGGTCGGAGGCGGGCGAGTCGATCACCGGCTCGGACTCGATGCCCATCATGCGCCGCGCGGTGTTCTGCCACAGCGTCATGTAGTCCTGCCAGAAGCCGATCTGCGCCTGCACCAGCTGCGCCGGATTGGCCATCAGCCGCGCCGTCATCTCCAGGAACGCGCTGCCGATGTTCAGCGGATCGGGCTCGTGCTAGCGTCCGCCTGGCGCTTCAGCCATTCGGTGACGATGCGCTGCGAACGCTCGGCGATGTCGGCCATGGAGCGGCCGACCGCGGCGGCGTCCGGCAGCCGGAAGCCGGCGTCCTCGGGCGCGGGCGGGGGCGTGTCCCCTTTGGGCATCGCGGCGTCCTTTCCGTCGGCCACTCCGCGAGCTACACAGGCCGCACGAGCGTGGAGCAGGTCCGACCTATGCTGATCAGCGGAAGCGGCGCGCAACCTAGTGAGCTGCGCCATGGGGTTCAAGCCGGCGTTTCGGGTGCCCGCGGCCCGGGCGGCGGCGGCTCGGGCGGTGGCGACCCCGGGGCCGGCGCCCCAACGCTTACCACCTCCGGGGCCGGCCGCACCATCGCAACGCCCGCATGCCTGCCCATGGCCCTGCTGGCCGTCCTGCTGACCGCCCTGCTGTCCCTGGGCGGCTGCTCGCAGCCGTCGTGGTCGTCGATGAACCCGGTCAACTGGTGGCACAGCCTGGAGGGCGGCGCGATCGCCGAGCAGCGGCCGCCGCCGCCGGGCGCCGACCAGCCGCCGCCCAACCTCGCCAGCGTGCCGCCCAAGCCGGAGGAGCCGGATCGCGCGGCGCTGCAGAACGTCACCGACGCCCTGGTCGCCGACCGAGCCAACGCGCAGCACATGGCCGCGGCGGCGCCGCTGGCGGATCCCTCCCTGCCCAGCGCCTCGCCCGGCCTGTTCGGCGTCGGTTCTCTCCCGCCGCCCGGCCCGCCGCCGCCCAACCCGCCACCCTCTGGCCAGACGCCCGCCAACCAGACACAAGCCAACCAGACACCAGCCGCATCGGCGACACTGCCGGCCGCCAATGCGCCGCCCGCGCCGCCTGCCGGTCCGCCGACGCCGCCCGCCAAGGCGCCCGTGGCCGCGGTGCAGTCCGCGCCGCTCGCCGCGCCCGCCGGTGCCACGCCCGCCGGTGCCACGCCCGCCGCGCGGACCGCCGCCGCGACACCGCTCGCCCCAGCCGCGATACCGCCGTCCGATGCCGCCATCGCCGCCGCCGGCACCCAGCCGGTGGCGCCCGAGGGGACCGCGCTGCCGCCGCTGCCGACGGCGCCGCCGGCGGCGGCCAACGTGCCGGGCGTGCCCGCCGCACCCAGCCCGCCCGCGGCCGCCGCCGCTCAGGCGTCACCGCCCCCGACACCAAGGCCGGCCCCGGCGCAGACGGCCGCGCCCGCCGTCCCACCGGTGGCCGCCGCCAGCCCGCCGGTCGCCGCCGCGCCGGCTGCCCCGGCCGTTGCTGCGCCGGCCGCGCCGCCGCCACCCGCCCCAAGCACACCGCCTGTCCCCGCGCCGCCCGCCGCCACCGCCGCCGCGGCACCGGCCGCACCCGCACCGGCGGCCCCGGCCGCCGCGCCGCCGATGGCGGTGGCCAGCGCCACCCCGGCCGGCGAGCCGGTCAGCTCGCGCAACGCCATCGCCGTCGTGTTCGCCGACGGCATCGCCGACCTGCCACCGTCCGCCGCCGCGCCGCTGAAGGCGTTGGCCGGGCGGCGCGGCAACGACCTGATCGCCGTGACCGGCTACGGCGATGCCGCCGATGCCAACCCCGACACCCAGGCCGCCGCGCTCAAGCTCGGCCTTGCCCGCGCGGCGACCATCGCCAACACGCTGATCATCGACGGCGTACCCTCCTCCGCCGTGCAGATCGACGCCCAGGCGATGGGGCGCGGCGGCACGGCCCGCCTGGTACCCTAGGGCTCCGCCCTCTCCTCCGCCCGGTGCACGCCATGCCGCCCGAAGAATTCCACCGCATCCGCCGCCTGCCGCCCTACGTGTTCGCCGAGGTGAACACCGCCAAGGCGCGCGCCCGCGCCGCCGGCGAGGACATCATCGACCTTGGCATGGGCAACCCCGACAGCCCGACCCCGCCGCACATCGTCGCCAAGCTGATCGAGGCGGTGCAGGACCCGCGCACCCATCGCTACTCGGTCAGCAAGGGCATCCCCGGGCTGCGCCGCGCCCTGGCCGGCTACTACGACCGCCGCTTCGGCGTCGCGCTGGACCCGGAAACCGAGGTGGTCGTCACGCTCGGCTCCAAGGAGGGGCTGGCCAACCTGGCCTCGGCGATCACCTCGCCGGGCGACACCATCCTGGTGCCCAACCCGTCCTATCCGATCCACCAGTTCGGCTTCATCATCGCCGGCGCCGCGGTGCGCTCGATCCCGGCGCGCCCGGACGAGGAGATGCTGCGCGCGCTCGACCGCGCGGTGCGCCACTCGGTGCCCAAGCCGACCGCGCTGATCGTCAATTTTCCCTCCAACCCGACGGCCTACCTGGCGGACCTCGACTTCTACCGGGAGATCGTCGGCTTCGCCCGCCGGCACGACATCTGGATCCTGTCGGACCTCGCCTACGCCGAGATCTACTTCAACGACGCCCCGCCGCCGTCCCTGCTGCAGGTGCCCGGCGCCAAGGACATCGCCGTCGAGTTCACCAGCCTGTCGAAGACCTACTCGATGCCCGGCTGGCGCATGGGCTTCGCGGCCGGCAACCCGCGCCTGATCACCGCGCTGACGCGGATGAAGTCCTACCTCGACTACGGCGCCTTCACCCCCATCCAGGTCGCCGCCGCCGCCGCGCTGAACGGCCCGCAGGATTGCGTCGCCGAGATCCGCGAGCTGTACCGCGACCGCCGCGACGTGCTGATCCGCGGCTTGGCCGCCGCCGGCTGGGAGGTCCCTTCCCCCGACGGCTCGATGTTCGCCTGGGCACCGCTGCCGCCGCGCTTCGCCCAGCTTGGCAGCGTCGAGTTCAGCAAGCTGCTGCTGGCCCGCGCCAAGGTCGCCGTCGCCCCCGGCCTGGGCTTCGGCGAGCACGGCGAAGGCTACGTGCGCATCGCCCTGGTCGAGAACACCCAGCGCCTGCGCCAGGCCGTGCGCAACATCCGGGCTTTCCTGCAAGCGGGAACCAACCAGGCCGAACCGGCCGAGGCGGCGGCCTCCTGAGCAATCGCCGCTAGTCGGTAGGCCGGTCAGGCCGTGGGGGTGGGGGACGCCGCGCGAAGCTGTTCCTCCAGCACAGTCCGCTTGCCGTGCAGCAGTTGGTCGAGTGTGAACGGGCACTCGGCTGGCCAAGGCAGCGGGGCAGCGCCCTCGTGTTGCAGGGGTTCGAGTTGCTCCAATGCGTCGGCATAGAGCCGGCCCAGGTCGATCCTCTGCCGCATGGATGGCGCAAAGCGTTGCAGGGCGTCCTTCTGGAACACCACGATCTCACCTCGCCAGTGATTAATGGGCGGGCTGTCCGGCCAGCCGTGCGCTTTCAGCAGGTGGGCCAGCATATGGCGGAGATAGCTCTGCACGGCGTTGAGTTCGGACAGGCCCACGTCCTCGATCTCCTCGACCACGTGCTCCCAGTCCAGCTCGTTCACCCGCTCCCCGCGCGCCAGGCGGCGCAACAGGTCGGCCTGGCGCTCTGACCAGGCGAGGATGTCGCGGCCGTAAAGATCGTCGGGCATTGCCCTTCTCCCTGCTAACCCGTCGCGGTGAACGCTGCCCGCAACTCCGGCTCATGCGCCGTCAGGAGCTGATCCAGCGTCAGCGGGCAGGTCTCAGGCAAGGTGCCGGGCGCGCGCCCGTCATAGCTCGCGACCGATACCTGCTCCCGCGCAAGCCGGTACAAGCGATCCAGGTCGATCTTCTGCCGCATCGACGGGGTGAAGCGCTGCGCGGCGTCAGCCTGGAACGACAGGATCTCGCCGCGCCAATGGCCGACCGCGTCGCTGTCCGGCCAGGCGTGCAGCTTCAGCAGGTGGACAAGCAGCAGGCGCAAGCAGCTCTGCACGGAATTCAACTGCCCCAGGCCCACGTCCTCGATCTCCTCGACGACGTGGTCCCAGTCAACCTCATTCACCCGCTCGCCGCGCGCGACCCGGCGCAGCAGATCGGCCTGACGGCGCGACCAGGTGAGGATATCGCGGTCATAGAGGTCGTCCGGCATGGCGCCAGGATAGTCGATGTGGCGGCGCCACGCCATGTGCGTTTGCACCGGTGCCAACCCTCCCCCTGCCAGGTTGCTCCCAATCTGCTATGCAGTGTCTGCTGTGCAGCGTCTGCTATGCAGCCTCCGTCACACGCCGGACAGGACACCGCCGCAATGTGCATTCCCGCCGCATCCCGCAACTGGGGACCGCGCCGATGACCTCTCCTTTGTCCGTCGCTGTTGCCGGCCTCGGCACCGTCGGCACCGGCGTCCTGAGATTGCTGCGCGACAACGCCGACATCGTCACCGCCCGCGCCGGCGTGCCGATCGCCGTCACCGCCGTCTCGGCGCGGGATCGCACGAAGGACCGCGGCGTGCCGCTGGGCGGGCTGCGGTGGTATGACGATCCGGTGGCGCTGGCGTCCGACCCAGGCGTCGATGTGGTGGTGGAGCTGATCGGCGGCGCCGACGGCCCCGCCCGCGCCCTGGTGGAGGCGGCGATCGCCGCCGGCAAGCCGGTGGTGACGGCGAACAAGGCGATGCTGGCGGTGCACGGCGCGGCCCTGGCGGCGGCCGCCGAGGCCAAGGGCGTGCCGCTGGCGTTCGAGGCCGCGGTCGCCGGCGGGATCCCGGTGATCAAGGCGCTGCGCGAGGGCCTGGCCGGCAACCGGATCGTTCGGATCGCCGGCATATTGAACGGAACCTGCAATTACATCCTGACGCAGATGCGCGAGCGCGGGCGAGAGTTCGCCGAGGTGCTGGCCGATGCGCAGAAGCTCGGCTATGCCGAGGCCGATCCGAGTTTCGACATCGACGGCATCGACGCGGCGCACAAGCTGGCGATTCTGGCGGCGCTGGCGTTCGGCCGGCCGGTGGCGTTCGACGCGGTGCATGTCGAGGGGATTCGTGGGATCTCCGCGCTGGACATCGGCTTCGCGCGCGACCTTGGCTATCGCATCAAGCTGCTCGGGCTGGCGCGGCAGACCGAGGCGGGGATCGAGGCGCGCGTGCACCCCTGCATGGTGCCGGAGACGGCACCGATCGCGCGGGTGGACGGGGTGTTCAACGCGGTGGTGACCGAGGGCGATTTCGTCGGCCGAGTGATGCTGGAGGGCCGCGGCGCCGGCGCCGGTCCGACGGCGTCGGCGGTGGTGGCGGACCTGGTGGACCTGGCGCGCGGGCGGACCACGCCGATGTGGGGCGGCGCGCTGAGCGACGCACCCTCGGTGCCGATGTCGGCGCATGTCGGGCCGTATTACCTGCGGCTGATGGTGGTGGACCGGCCCGGCGTGATCGCCGACGTCACCGCGGCGCTGCGCGATCATCGGCGTGTCGCTGGAATCGATGCTGCAACGAGGGCGCGCGCCGGGCGAGGCGGTGCCGGTCGTTCTGGTCACGCACGAAACGCGCGAGAGCGCGATGCGCGCCGCGCTGGACAGGATCGGCGCGCTGGACGCGGTGCTGGAGGCGCCGACGCTGATCCGCATCGAGGCGGGGTAATCACCTGCTAACGATTTTGCTCGTAACGTCGCATCCGGTGTTACCCCCCGGCCTGCGAGATGCTATATGAACGTCATGGTTGATGCGCCGAACTACAAGCGTATGCAGAAGCCGGCGGCAAGCAAGCGCGGCTCGGTCCGTGGTAAGTCGCGCCGGGCGACGGCCCCGAAGGAGTCGTATGCCGCCCGTCGCCGGCGCTTCTTCATCGAGGCGGATGCGACGCCCCGCAGCATCAACGCGACCCTGGACGAGGTCGAGCGCAAGCTGACGGAGGTGGAGAGGATCAGGGTGTGACTGACCACATGCCCTCGTGCAGGGTTCCGCGTCGGGCTTGACGGCGAATCCGAATGACGACCATAAGTAGCGATCCCCGTTCTTGCCGAGGTTCTTGATGCATCCCGCTCCGCACCCACACTTCACCAAGCGATACCGTATAGTGACGGAGGAAAAAGCCGGGGGGGCGACCTACACACCATCCGGCCTCGCAGATTTCGTCGCTTCGCAAATTGTCGCCGCTGCCGACCTGTCCCTGCCAACGATCCGCATACTTGATCCCGCAATCGGGGACGGCGAGTTGCTTCTGAGCCTTCTCACGCATTTGAGGCCAACTGCGACCACGCCGATCATCGTGCACGGCTTCGACACCGACCGCGTAGCTCTCGAACATGCGCGCCGCCGTCTGTACGCAGCATTCCCGTCCGTCGCACTGCACCTTGAGCTGGGCAACTTCCTGGAGTTTGTGCTCAGGGAGTTTGTCGAGAGGACCGACCTATTCCGACCGATCGTTACCGCGAGTCAATTTGACCTGATTATTGCCAATCCGCCTTACGTGCGCACCCAGATCATGGGGGCCGAGCAGGCACAGATCCTTGCGACAGCATTCGGGCTTAGCGGACGAGTGGACCTATATCATGCGTTCCTAATCGGGATGGCACAAGTGCTGCGACCGGGCGGCACCGCTGGGATCATCGTGTCCAACCGCTTTATGACGACGAAGGGAGGCAGCGCCGTGCGGGCTGAACTGCGTGCCCGCTTCACCCTTCGCCATATCTGGGACCTTGGCGATACCAAGCTCTTTAGTGCCGCGGTGTTGCCGGCGGTCTTGCTCGCCGAAGGGCGCAACGGCCATGGCGGTGCGCCTCCCGCGTTCACCTCGATTTATGAAACTGACGATCCCGCACCACAGGAGGCTACCGACGCCATCGAAGCCCTCGCTATGACGGGTAACGTCACATTGCCGGATGGGCGACGCTTTCGCGTCCAGCATGGCACGCTCGACGCCAGCGGCAGTGCCGAGGATGTCTGGCGCGTCGCGACGCCCGAAGGTGACACCTGGCTCGCTACTGTGACACGCCACACTTGGCGCACGTTCGGCCAAATCGGGAAGATCAGGGTCGGCGTGAAGACCTGCGCGGACAAAGTGTTCATCCGCAGTGATTGGAATAGCCTCCCGTCCGATCAGCAGCCCGAGGTGCTTCGCCCGGTAACGACACACCACACCGGAAGCCAATTTCGTGCGACGCCGGACCGCAAGCGGCGCTTGATCCTTTATCCTCACGAAAGTGTCGGGGGCGAGCGACGAGCGGTCGATCTACAGAAGCTTCCCCGAACGCGAGCCTATCTTGAAGCACATCGCACATCTCTTGAGAGTCGCAGCTACGTCCTCGAAGCGGGGCGCAAGTGGTATGAGATTTGGGTTGCGCAAGACCCGGCGGCATGGGACTTGCCGAAGCTGGTTTTCCGCGACATCTCTGAGCAGCCGACTTTCTGGATCGACCTAGAGGGAACCATCGTCAACGGCGACTGCTACTGGCTTGCGGTCGAGGGGGCGGAGGCAACGGAGTGGCTCTGGTTAGCCGCCGCTGTAGCTAACTCGACATTCGTCGAAGCGTTCTACGATCACCGATTTAACAATAAGCTGTATGCGGGCCGTCGGCGCTTCATCACCCAATACGTCGAGCAATTTCCCCTGCCCGATCCGACAACCACGCTCGCACGCGAGATTGTCGCCGCCACCAAAGCCATCTATTCCGCGCCGGTTTCTGTCTCCACCGCGAGCATGAAGGCCGACCTCGATCGCACGGTCTGGCAGGCTTTCGGGCTAGGTATCGAAGAAATCGGCGGGTAGAGGAATTTGTAATTTGGCGTTGAGCACCTTTCCCTGAAACTGTGGGAAACGCCCAAAGAACGCCTCACCTGTCGTCAGGAAGAAATGCGTAAGCTCAACGCGCGTGGTCGGGATAATCCCGACGAATATGGCGTAGCGCACATCGCAGTGCCGAATTTGCCGACCGCCAACCATTGGCACATCAAGCGGCTCTGTGCTGTTCGGCCGAACCAGGCCAAGGTCGATCGTAGGCGAGGTTTGCAGCTTCACCTCAAGGAGCTGGTGACGCACATCGGGAAACCGACCATCATCCTGATAGCTTGTATAACCAAGGGCGTGGCACACCAAGCGATGTAGTGCCGCGCCACGATTGCGTTCCTGGTCGAAGCCCGTGTTCGCGAAGCTCTGTCCCACGAGTGCCGACAGCCGCTGATAAATTGTGGTGATCGGCAACAGCATCCCAGCTTGTGGATACCCGATTGGTGTTGCCGCATGTCGTAGGTCAATGGCGGCAGACACGAAGGGTTGCAAGTTCGACGTATCAGCGGCTGCTATCAGTTCCGTGCTGCGCGAGCCGGCGATGCACCGGGCTTGATACTTCCGGGTTAGAGTTCCAGTGGTGTCGAGGGGTGCCAGAGCCGCGCCTGTCACAACTTTGACGCGGATAACCACATCACCGCTGGAAACTCGAATTAAGACGTAGCGACGTGTAGGTGACAGCTCCTCATTAAAGATTTGGAGATTGTTTGATTTCTGAATGTAGGTGTCAAACATCTGCCCATGAAATCGGGGGTGTGTCCTACTAAATGACGAGGGTACCGGATAGCCCAGCGCCTTGCACACATGCTCCTTGACGACCTTCGATCGAGTGCGGAGAGGGAGTCCGGCCAATGAGAGTCCGCGTAACGCGTTGTCCAGTAGAGCTTGCAGTTCCGGTGTCGGAATCCATAGGTTTGGATCTCCGACTTTGATCTCGTGATAGATTGATATCCCGCTCTGGCGTATCGCCTCAACGAAGCGGTGGGGATCAGTCGGAGGTGCTGTTGTCATGGCTGCCTGGCGTGAGCAGTTCGGGAACTGACACGCCGAGGACTTTGGCAAGCACCTCTAAGGTGCTAAGCGTAACGTTGCGCTCAGCTCGCTCAACAGAACCAATGTAGGTTCTGTGCAGCCCACAGAGATCGGCCAACTCTTCCTGAGAAATTTGCCGCTCCCGTCGAAAAGCCCGGAGATTGGCGGCAAGAATGCGCCGCAAACCCCTAGTGGGTTTTCGAAGCTGCTTTTGGGGCATCGTTCGGGAGCGAGTCCTTACAGGCGTGTATGGCCGATCGTTTTGAAATGACGCCTTCAAGTCTACAGACTACGAGTAGCTTTTGCGTCGCCGAGTCGTCAAGCTAACTCAGTTGCACTGTCGCCTGTTCTGGGCCAGACAGCTCCGACCAGGCGGGCGCCCGCGCAGGGCGCTCGGAATTGCCACGGTGAGGTGCTGATGAGCACTCCAGAGTTGAGAGATCACTTGGTGCTCGCGATGTTTGAGCGGGCCGCCGCGGAGGGTTTGCGGTGCCCGACCAACACCGAGATTGCAGCTCACCTGCGTGGCCGCGGTTATCGAACGACCGGCACGGGCAGCGTCCCTGACGTCACTCGACGCCTTATCTCTCAGGGTCGCATCGTCGTCCGCGTATACGGCCACAACTGGCGCACAGTCACGATTTGCAGCGGTCCGCAGGCAGGACAAGTCACCCTTGGACCACCGCACGGAGGATTGCCCTATCGTTTGCTCGAAGCGCCTGCCGGACCACCAGTGATTGTGCAGGGCGTGCCATAACGATCCGGACTGGCTGAGTGGCGAATCGATGCGGGAGCCTAGGGATGACAACGACTAGAGAGGATTGGGTGTTTTCCATGATGGAGATGGCTGCGGCCGAGGGCCGCAGATGCCCAACGAATCCGGAGATCTCGGCATTCCTTGGCGCGCGCGGTCGCGGGATAACAACAGGCAGCGTTCCCAAGACAGTGGGACGCCTTGTCAAAAGCGGGCGTATCGTCGTCCACGTCTATCCACGAAATTGGCGCGTCGTGATCATCTGCACCGGGCAGCATGCGGGCAAAGTTACAATGCCCAGCCCCGGGGGTGGCGACCCTTTGGTGGTCATTGACGAGGCCGAGCGGGTGAAACGCGACGCTCAGGTGGGGCTACGGACGCGGAAGCGCCGTCTTATTGGGTGGAATGGATCTTTCGGGTGACGCCGCCTCAGTTGCGCGCGGGGCGTGCCGCTCGATGGCAGCGATCGCATCAAGGATATCCCGCAGTCGTTCCACGGGGTCTCTCACACCGGAACCGCCTCCCGCAGCGCGCGCTCGCGAATCCGCGCCTTCAGCCCGCGCTCCGTGACCACGTCCACCGGGCAATGCAGCAGGGATTCCAGCTCGTATTGCAGTCCGCCCAGGTCGAGCAGCGACCGCCCGGCTTCAAGGTCGACCAGGAAGTCCACGTCGCTCTGCGCATCCGCCTCGCCACCGGCGACCGAGCCAAAAACGCGCACGTGGTGCGCGCCATATTTGGCGGCGATCCGCAGCACGTCGTCCCGCTTCTCCGCAAGCACGGCAGCCATGGTCATGGTCCGGTTCCTTCGTGTTGGCGGTGACCGCCAACACCTGTCTATACGGCCTGGGCGCCTGGCTTCGCCACTCAGCCGGTGGACGTCCGATGCACCTGGCCGCGCGGGGATGCGGACAAGGCAAGCAAAGGGTTAACGCGGACCAGCAGGCAGGTTCGGAACGCCACCGAGCAGGCAGTCATGTCGCCGCGCGCGAACCAATGACCCGGCAGCACTGACGTTCGCGGCGGGGTCCGCGGTCGTACACCGGCGTGTAGGTCGGGGCGCTGATCCGCAACCTGCGATTCGCACGCCGCCGATCGACCCGAAAACGGCAAGGCGCGTTTCGGCGTCCAAATGGTGGCGGGTGGGCGTCACGGGGAGGAGAGCAGAGGCGCCCACCCGCCGTCCGGCTTGGCAGCCAGACGCATGCACTGTGCCAAGCCGCACAGGGGTGACTATTGATCTGGATCAATTAACGCGCCGGCGCGTGCTGTCGTGCTGTGGTATGCTCAGCGAGACGAACCATCTCCCCGGTGAACTGGCACCGCAAGCGGCGTCTACTGCCTCTTGAGCATGGTTGGCGCCACGACGCGGGTGACTATTCAGATCATGCGCGGCGAGAGCCTCCCCCTCGCTCCGGTCGGCCAGACATGGCGACTGGTACGGCAGACCGGCGAGGACGACGAATCCAGAATTCGACTAGGCGCCCTGATACGCGGCCGCGAGTAAGAAAGCCGCGCCAACGCATGCCAGCATGATGCCGGCCTCCGGTCCCCGGCGCGTCGCCCTCGGAGGGCACTCTGCATCCATCCTGACGGGTCTGGCGTTCCGAGGATGTGCGGTCACCGCATGAAACAGGGCTATGCAAATGCCAACCGAACTAAGCATGCATCCGCCATAGGCCAGGATTGTGCCGACAGTCATGACTGCGCCTCCGGCGCTCTACCAGGGGGTGAACTATCAGGTGGGGGGTTGCCGAAGGGTTGCTGGCCGCCTCGCCCAAATGGCCTAAGCAAGGCTACCGGTTCAGCAGGTGATGGATCAGCAACGGCACCCGATCCTGACCCCAGAAGACTTCTCCCCCGTCAACGACGAAGGTCGGCACGCCGAAGCCGCCGGCCGACAGCACATCCTGCATATTCTGCTCATGCCGCGCATCCGCTGCACCATCTCGGATCAAATCGGCCAGATCGGACGGCGACAGATCGAGCTGCCGCGCCACGCCCGCCAACGCCATATCCGAACCAGGCGGCGCCCCCAGCCCGAATGCGGCGTGCAGGACGGCGGCCCCGAACGCTGCGCCGGCCCCGAGCAACTCGGCGGCAGCCGCCCACAGCGCAATCCGCCGCCAGTCGACGTCGGCGAAATCCGGTTCGACATAGGGGACGCCCAGCAACCGTGCCCAACGCGAGGCGTCGCGCGTGCGATATGCGGCGGCGTATTGCCCGCGCACCACGTCCTTCGCGAACGGGTCATGTCCGGCGCGCCGGATCAGGTCGGGACTGTAGACGGCACGCCACCTGACGACCGCGCCGGTTTCCCGCTCGATCGACGCGATCCGCACGGCGGCGAGGTAGGAATACCGGCTTCCAGTGCCGAAGAAGAAATCGACCGCTGCCATGCCGCCATCAAGTCACAAGCCCGACGCCGAGGCCAGCGTCGGCGGGTCCGTTCCCCTGCCGGTGCGCCGCGTCAGCCTGGAATACGCACCACGGCCGTAGACCGGCACATTTATGTAGACTGCTTTTCCTGATGGTGTTAGTTTAGTTAGTCTGACTCACAACATCGGAGACCACGCCTGTGCCTGCCCCGCCTCCCCTCCCCACCCCGCCTCCCTTTCCCACCATCCCGCCCGCCTTTCCCACCCCACCGCCAGAGAAGCCGCCCTACGACATCCCGCCGCAGGCGCTGCGCTCCCTGGTCCTGACCCTCCCCCGCCCATCGGCCGACGCCCCCGACGCCGCCTGGCAGGAGGTGGTGCAGGACAACCTCGAAAAACTCGCGGCATTCGACCCGCGCGACGCGATCGAGACCATGCTGGCGACCGGCATGATCGCGCTCAGCGCCGGCATGCTCGACGCGCTCCGCCTCGCCTTCGAACAAGCCGCCACCCCCGAGCAGGCGCTGCGCCAGCGCGCCAACGCGGTCGGGCTGCACCGTGCGATCAACGGCACCGCGCACCTGCTCGACCGCCAGCGCCGCCGCCCCGCCGCCCCCGCGCGCGACTGGGCCGACGCCGCGGCGACGCTGACCACCGAATGGCGCGCCGCCCCGTCGCGCCCGGCCGAGGCCGCCCACGGCGGCAAGGCCGAGGCCGAGTCCGAGGTCGTCGTCCGCTGGATCGACGAGATCGACGACGCGGAGCTCGCCATCGCCGTCGAGGACGAGCGCCGCCAGAAAGCCGGCGAACCCCCACTGCCGCGCAAACCCGGCGCCCCGATGGTGCTCTACCGCTACAAGCCCGAGGACTACGTCCACCAGTTCCGCCCCGACCCGAAGAACTTCCGCAAGTACCCGGGCTGGGAGAACATGACGATGGCCGAGCGGCGGGACTTCTTCGGCTACAGCTACGACGGCCCGCTGGGGCCGGCCGAGGCGCTGACCCCCGCCTCGCGCGACGCCATGCTGGCGCAGCAGGCGGCGGAGGAGAAGCTGAAGCAGGAATACGGCATGTAGCGGTGGCCCGCCGCGGTGTGGGGCGGGATTTCGTTCAGCGCGACCGCGTTCGGCATTTGCATCGTACGTTGCATGGCGCGCGGCCGGACAGTGAACCGCCAAGACGTCAAGGCGCCAGGAAAAGCGGGGACCGGGACGCACCGGCGCGCGCGCTTGCGCCATCCGAACCTTGGCGCCTTGGCGCCTTGGCGGTTCACTGTTGTCCGGCCACCACAACCGTATCTGTCGGTGACCCGTTGGCACGCAGCCGAAGCGGCCTCGATGCGCCGGTCGCGGAAACCCCGGATGGGCCTCCCCCGGGGCGGACGATACTGCGTTGTTCGGCCCGGGCGTGGATGCTGGCAACCCGCACCGGCATGGGGACGTCGAATCGCGCCGGCCAGGACGCAACCCTATGCAGCGCCTGCCACCGGGCCACGACCCGGTGGTGAGAACGGTCCGGCACCCACCAGCAGAAAGCGAAAAATCCCGCCAGGGTCTCGAGCCGCGCCCGGCGCCGGGGGCACGATTCGAAAAATCGCGCAGCAACCCTGTACAGCGTCCACCCACGCCGGGCTCCCCCGAGCCGAACGACGCCGAGCCCGGGTGCGCGCCGAACCCCTGCCCGCGGCGCAACGGGACCCGCGCCCGGACGCGCAATGCAACAAAACGCGAATCAACCCGTACAACGTCCGCCCGCGCCGGACGACGCCTGTCGACCGACATCCAAAACCGGTCCGTCGGCGACATCCAGGCCTGGGCCACCCAAATTGCGACGATCTGCCGGATCCGCGCCGCCCTCCGGCCTTCGCCGCGGCGGCACACCTTGCAGGACGCGCGATTCGAAAATCCGCGCAGCAACCCTGTACACCTTCCGCCAGTACCCGGCCCCTGCCGTGCCGCACGGCACCGATGCCGCATCCCCGCCAAACCCCGGCCGGCCCGGCAACCAGGCAGCCATGCCCGGCCCGACCGGAAGGGAAGCAGCGCCGGCCAGGACGCAACGCTATGCAACGCCTGCCACCGGGCGCTTGTCCCGGTGGTGAGAACGGCCGGCCGCAACGGTTCGGCGACCTTCGGCAACCACCGGCACGCCCCGACGGCTGACACCCGGCACGCCCCGACGACTGAGACCGCCATCCCGCATTTCCGGGGCTGACCCTCGACGGCGCGATCCGCGCAGCAACCCTATACACCCTAGAGGCGGCCGGCCGCGCCAACCCCTGGCGCCCGGCCAGCCCGGCAACCCGCCCCCACCCGCAGCCCGAAGGTGGCGAACCCGCCCCTGCCTGTGCTTTACCCACCGCGCACCCGCACCAAGGAACCCAGCACGTGCGCATCGCGATGATCGGTGGCGGCTATGTCGGCCTCGTCTCCGGCGCCTGCTTCGCCGAGTTCGGCACCGAGGTCACCGTGGTCGAAACCGACCCCGCCAAGCTCGCCGCCCTCGCCGAGGGCCGCATGCCGATCTACGAGCCCGGCCTGGACCAGCTCGTGGCCGACCAACGTCAAGGCCGGCCGCCTGGCGTTCACCGCCGACCTTGCCGCCGCGGTGCACGGCGCCGAGGCGGTGTTCATCGCCGTCGGCACCCCGACCCGCCGCGGCGACGGCCACGCCGACCTCACCTACGTCTACGCCGCCGCCGAGCAGGTGGCCCGCGCGCTGACCGGCTACGCGGTGATCGTCACCAAATCGACCGTCCCGGTCGGCACCGGCCGGCGCATCGCCGAGATCGTCCGCGCCGCCCGCCCGGACCTCGACTTCGACGTCGCCTCCAACCCCGAGTTCCTGCGCGAAGGCAACGCCATCGGCGACTTCATGCGCCCCGACCGCGTGGTGATCGGCGCCGAATCCGACCGCGCGCGCAACGTGCTGCGCCTGCTCTACCGCCCGCTCTACCTGATCGAGGCGCCCATCGTGTTCACCGGCATCGAGACCGCCGAGCTGACCAAGTATGCCGCCAACGCCTTCCTGGCGATGAAGGTCACCTTCATCAACGAGATGGCCGACCTGTGCGAGAAGGTCGGCGCCGACGTGCACGACGTGGCGCGCGGCATCGGCCTGGACGGGCGGATCGGGCGCAAGTTCCTGCATCCCGGCCCCGGCTTCGGCGGCTCCTGCTTCCCCAAGGACACCCTGGCGCTGATGCGCATCGCGCAGGACGCCGGCGCGCCGACCCGCCTGGTGGAAACCGTCGTCGCGGTGAACGACGCCCGCAAGGCCGGCATGGCGATGCGGGTGATCGCCGCCTGCGGCGGCTCGGTGCGCGGCAAGACGATCGGCGTGCTCGGCCTGACCTTCAAGCCGGAGACCGACGACATGCGCGACTCGCCGGCGATCCCCATCGTCTCCCGCCTGGTCGAGGACGGCGCCACGGTGCGCGCCTTCGACCCCGAGGGCATGGAGCAGGCCCGTCCGCTGCTGCCTGCCACCGTCGTTTACTGCCGCGACGCGCTGGACGCCGCGGCGGGCGCCGACGCGCTGGTGCTGATCACCGAATGGAACGAGTTCCGCGCGCTCAGCCCGGCCCGGCTGCGCGAGACGATGCGCGGGCAGGTGATGGTCGATCTGCGCAACGTCTACGACCCGGTGGCGATGCGCCAGAGCGGGTTCGACTACGTCGGCATCGGCCGACCCGACATCGGGCCCGACATTGGGTAAGCTTTCGTCAATTCTTGGCTGCCTATCTTCGGCCCATGTCCGAAGCGTGCCCGAGCCGGGCCGAGCCCCGCGTGACGGTGTGCCTGTGCACGCACAACCGTCCCGCCTATGTCCGCGACTGCCTCGCCGGGCTGCGCAAGCAGACGGTGGAGCAGCAGCGGTTCGCGGTCGTGGTGGTCGACAGCGGCTCGCCGGAACCGGCGCGGACGCAACTGGCCGAGATCGTCGCCGGCCACCCCAACGCGCGGCTGATCGTGCTGGACCAGTCCGGGGTCAGCCTGGCGCGCAATGCCGGGGCGCGCGAGGCGGGCGACGGCTACATCGCCTATATCGACGACGATGCGATCCCCGCGCCCGACTGGGTCGCCTGCATCATCGTCGCCATCCAGGAGGGACCGTGCCCGCCGGCGGTGATCGGCGGGCGGATCCTGCCGCTGTGGGAAGCCCCGCTGCCCGGCTGGTGGCCGGCCTCGCTGCGCGGCGTGCTGTCGATCATCGAGACCGAGGGGCGCGGCGAGTACCGCAGCCCCGACCTGCCGGCCAACCTGGAACCCTACGGCGCGAACATCGTCGTGCAGGTCTCGGCGCTGCTCGCGGTCGGCGGCTTCGGCACCAGTATCGGGCGGCAGGGCGACGTCCTGCTGTCGGACGAGGAGGTGCAGCTTGCCTGGCGTCTGCAGAACGCCGGGCAATCGGCGCGCTACGACTCGCGCATCGTCGTCTACCATCGCATTCAGCCGCTGCGCCTCACCCCCGCATGGCTGCTGTCACGGCTGTACTGGCAGGGCGTCTCGACGGTGATCAGCCGCCGCCTGCTCGGACGTCCGGGGGCGGTGTGGCGGGAACTGCCGCGCCGGCTGCTGGTGGCGGTGGCCTGTGCTCCCGCCGGCCTGTGCCGGCGCGACAGTCCAAGCTGGATCGGCTGGCGCTGGCGCCTCGCCTACGCGCGCGGCTTTATCCGCGCCGCATTCCGCTGGCGCCTCAACCTGGAAATCTGAGCGTGCTGCGCCTGTATGTCTGGCGGGGCACAACGCGCAATTTCGGCGATGAGCTGAACGGCCTGCTCTGGCCGCGCCTGCTGCCCGGGTTGTTCGACGCCGGCCTGGTCGACCAGAACCTGCTCAACTCCGGCCCGGTCGCTGACACAGGGTCGGACGATGCGGGGTCGGACGACGCGGGGTCGGCGCTGTTCCTCGGCATCGGCTCGGTGCTGGACGCGCGCCATCCGCCGGAGCCGCGCAAGGTCGTGGCCGGCGCCGGATTCGGCGGCTACGAGCGCCCGGCATCGCTCGACGGATCGTGGGAGATCTACTGGGTGCGCGGGCCGCGCACCGCCCGCCAGCTCGGCCTGCCCGCCGCCTTTGGCCTGGGCGACCCAGCCAGCCTGCTGCCTCTGGCCCATCCCGTCGCCCGCCACGATACCGGCGCCATCGGCTTCATGCCGCATTTCGAAAGCCTGGCACGCGGCGCCTGGCCGGCAGCCGCCGCCGCCGCGGGCCTCACACTGATCGACCCGCGCGGCGCGCCACAGGCCATCATCAGCCAGATCGCCGGCTGCCGTGCACTGCTCAGCGAGGCGCTGCACGGCGTGATCGTCGCCGACGCCTTGCGCGTCCCCTGGGTGGCGCTGACCCCGGTCGCGCCGATCCATCGCGCCAAATGGCTCGACTGGGCGGACTCGCTGGACCTGACGATCCGGTTCCACACGCTGCCGCCCACCTCCCTGGGCGAGTATATCGAGACCACCTTTACCGCCCACCGCCGCATCATCCGGACGGGCCTCCTCCGCGCCGCCGCGCTGGCCAACCGCATCGACCGGCACTCTGCCTGCCTCACCCGCGCCGCTGCTTCCCTGCGCCAGGCCGCCGCGGCCCCGCCACAGCTCTCCGACTGGCGGGCGCTCGCCCGCGCACAGGACCGCATGCTCAACCGCCTGCACACGCTGCGTGCAGGCCACGCCGCCGGGGGCGAGGCCCTTGCGTCATGGCGGTAAATCCAAGTACGACGCCGAATGGCGTGATTGCGAAGGAGTACTCGCCGCCGATGTCAGCCTATGTCAATGCGGTCAATCAGGACTTGCTGGACCGCATTCCGTTGGATGCAAGAGTGGTGCTGGACGTAGGCTGCGGCACTGGGGCGCTTGGTGCGGTGTACCGTCGATTGAACCCACGCGCGCGTGTGCGCGGCATCGAAATGGACCCGGGCGCCGCGGCGATCGCCGCGCAGCGGCTGCACGAGGTCGCGGTCGGCGATGTCGAGGCAAACCCGTTGCCGTTCGCGCCGCAGGGCGGCATCGACTGCATCATCTACGGCGACGTTCTCGCGCATTTGCGGGATCCGTGGGCTGTGCTGAAGCAGCACGCCGCGGCATTGAGCAACGAGGGCACCATCCTGATCTGCGTTCCCAATGTCGAGCATTGGAGATTCGCCGAACGCCTGCTTCGCGGCACGTGGGACTATGCGCCGGATGGGTTGCTGGATAAGGGCCACCTGCGCTGGTTCAGCCTGAAAACGATGCGCAAGGGGCTGGAGGAGCTCGGCTTGGTGCCCTGCGACGTGCACTCGAGGGTGTTCGATGGCGAGAAAGCCGCCGCCTTCGCCAATGCCCTGGCGCCGGCCCTGCGCTCGCTCGGCGTCGATCCGCAGGCCTATGCCGACCGCGCCGCGCCGCTGCAGTATGTGTGGCGGGTACGCAAGCGGCCGCGCACCCTGATGACGATCGGCGCCAACATGCTGGCGCCGGTCGGCGGCGTCTCCCACATGCGTGTCGTCTATCCGATGCGTGCCATGTCCACGGATCCCAGCGTCATCATCAAGATGGGACCCAACTTCGATCCCGGCCCGCCGGAAGCCGCGATGCCGCGCATCTTCGTGCTGCATCGCCCGGTGCTCAACGGCCAGCGCGGCACGGAGTTGATGCGTCGGCTGCGCGCCGGCGGCTGGCTGGTGGTGACGGAATTCGACGACCATCCGGATTTCTTCCAGAGCATGCAGACCGAGGAGCAGCAAAGTTTCCGCGCGGTGCACGCGGTGCAGACCAGCACGCCGGCGCTGGCCGAGGTCCTGCGGGCCCGCAATCCGGAGGTGCGGGTGTTCCCCAACGCGATCCGCATCCTGCCCGAAGTGCGCAACTTCGCCGATCCGAACGCGATGACGTTGTTTTTCGGGGCGCTGAACCGCGAGCGCGACTGGCAGGGGCTGATGCCGATACTGAATGCGGTGGCCGCCACGGTCGGCGAGCGGCTGCGGTTCTCCGTGGTGCACGACCGCGGTTTCTTCGACGCCCTGGAGACGCCCAACAAGAGTTTTACCCCGACCTGCGATCACGACACCTACATGTCGCTCCTGGGTCAGAGCGAGATCTCGTTCATGCCGCTCGGCGACACTTGGTTCAACCGCGCCAAGTCGGACCTGAAGTTCATCGAGGCCGGCGCTTGCCGGGTCGTGGCGCTGGCCAGCCACGTGGTGTACGGCGACAGCATCGAGGATGGCCACACCGGCTTGCTGTTCCGCGATGCCGAGGAGCTGCGCGCCCGCCTGCTGCGGTTGATCGCCATGCCGGCCATGGCCCGCGACCTGGGCGATGCGGCGCGCAGCTACGTCGCGGCCGAGCGGATGCTCGCCTACCAGGTCGCGCCGCGCATTGCCTGGTACCGCTCTCTGTGGGAGCGGCGCGCGGAGCTGGAGCAGGCGCGCCTGGCGCGGATGGCGGATCTGGGTGTCGTCGCGTGACTGAGACGTGGTGAGGGAGGGCGGCGCATTGCACCACATCACCCGGCGCGGCGTCACCGCGCTACTGCTCGGCCTGGTCGGCGCCGGCGCACGCGCCGAGGACGACCCGGTGACGCGGAGCAACGCCATCGCCGTGCTCGGCACACCGGCGTTGCCGCCGGACTTTCCGTATTTCCCCTATGTCAACCCCGACGCGCCGAAGGGCGGCGAGGTGCGGTTGGCCTCGGGCGGCACGTTCGACAATTTCAATCCGTTCATCCTGCGCGGCACGGCGCCGCTCGGGATGGTCGGCTCCTGGGTGATCCTGGCGGGCGGATCTGGCTCCGGTTCGTCGGTCGGGCATGTGTGGGAGAGCCTGCTCACGTCGTCGGCCGATGAGGCGGACTCCGCCTATGGTCATCTGGCGCAGACCATCGAGCTGCCGCGCAGCAAGCTGTGGGTGGGATTCGATTTGAATCCGGCCGCGAAATTTTCCGACGGGACTCCGGTCACCGCGGAGGATGTCGCCTGGACCTTTCGCACCCTGCTGGCGCAGGGCCGGCCTTCGGTCCGCATCCAGTTTGCCGACGTGAAGGATGTGGAGGTGACCGGCGATCACCGGGTGGTATATCCACTTCCGCTCCAACGAAAATCGCGAGCTGCCGCTGCTGGTCGGCGGTCTACCGGTGCTGCCGAAGCATTTTTTCGCCGGGCGGGATTTCTCCCGCCCGCTGACCGATCCGCCGATCGGATCGGGTCCGTATCGGATCGCCTCGTTCGACATGGGCCGCGACATGACGTTCCAGCGCAATCCGGACTGGTGGGCGCGCGATCTGCCCACCGGAAAGGGGACCAACAACTTCGACCGCGTGCGGATCGACTATTATCGCGACATGACGGTGGCAATGGAGGCGTTCAAGGCCGGACAGGTCGATCTGCGTTCAGAGAACACCGCGGTGCGCTGGGCCACCGCCTATGATTTCCCGGCGGTAAAAAGCGGCCTGGTGATCAAGCACGATTTCCGCCACCACCTGCCGACCGGGTTGCAGGGCTGGGCAATGAACACGCGGCGCAAGATGTTCTCGGACTGGCGCGTGCGGCACGCACTGGGTCTGGTCTACGACTTCCAATGGGCCAACAAGAACCTGTTCTATGGCGACTACACGCGATCCGACAGCTATTTCGAGAACAGCGACCTGGCCTCGTCCGGTATCCCGCAGGGCGACGAACTGAAGCTGCTGGAGCCGTTTCGCCAGGAGCTGCCGCCGGACTTGTTCACCCAGCCATTCACCCTGCCGGCCACGGACGGGTCGGGCAACAATCGGGAACAGTCGCTGCAGGCACTGAAACTGATGGCGCAGGCGGGCTGGGTGGTGAAGGACCGCAAGCTGGTCGACGCCAGCGGCCAGCAAATGAGCTTCACCATCCTGCTGGACGATCCGTCGTACGAACGGGTAGCACTACCGTATGTCGACGACATCAAACGACTGGGGATTGATGTTCGGGTGCGGACGGTCGATCCGGCGCAATACCAACACCTGACCGATGACTTCGACTTCGACATGATACTGTTCATCTACCCCGAAGGCGACGTGCCGGGGAACGAGCTGCGCGACTATTTCTCCTGCGCCGCCGCCAAGGCGCAGGGCAGCGCCAACGTCCCCGGCGTGTGCGATCCGGCGGTGGATGCGCTGATCGAGAAGGTGATCACCGCGCAGGACCGCCCGACCCTGCTGACCGCGGCGCACGCGCTGGACCGGGTGCTGCTGTGGCGCTGGTACATGGTGCCCAACTATTCCAACCAGAAGTTCCACGTCGCCTGGTGGAACCGGTTCGGCTATCCCGACAAGCCGATCCGCGAGGGCTTCAACTTCGACACCTGGTGGGTGGATGCCGCCAAGGCCGCGGCGACCGACGCGGCGCGCCGGCAATGAGCCACGGCTGACGCGGCGCGATGGCCGCCTATCTGTTTCGCCGTCTGCTGCTGGTGATTCCCACCCTGTTCGGCATCATCGCCATCAACTTCGCGGTGATCCAGTTGGCGCCCGGCGGCCCGGTCGACATGATGATCGCGGAGCTGCGCGGGCACGGGGACCTGTCCTCGCGGATGACCGGCGCCACGTCTGATATGGGCGGGGCGGGAACCTATCGCGGGGCACGCGGGCTGGACCCGCACATGATTGCCGATCTCAAGAAGATGTTCGGTTTCGACAAGCCGCCGCTGACGCGGTTCGTCGACATGGTCGGCGGCTATCTGCGGTTCGACTTCGGCCGCAGCTTCTTCCGCGATCAATCCGTTCTGCACCTGATCGCCCAGCGGCTGCCGGTGTCGGTGTCGCTGGGGCTGTGGTCGACCATGCTGATCTACCTGATCTCGATCCCGCTCGGCATCGCCAAGGCGGTGCGCGACGGCAGCCGGTTCGACCTGGCGAGCTCGCGCCGTGGTGCTGGTGGGCTATGCGATCCCGAGCTTCCTGTTCGCCATCCTGCTGGTGGTGCTGTTCGCCGGCGGCAGCTTCCTGCACTGGTTTCCGCTGCGTGGGCTGACCAGCGACGGGGCGTCGGGCTGGAGTTGGAGCGCGCGCGCTGCCGATTACGCCTGGCACATGGTGCTGCCGACGATCGCCATCGTCGCCGGCGGCTTCGCCAGCCTGACCATGCTGACCAAGAACTGCTTCCTGGAGGAGATCCGCAAGCAATACACGGTGACAGCGCGGGCAAAGGGTGCCTCGGAACCGCGCGTGCTGTACGGCCATGTGTTCCGCAACGCCATGCTGCTGATCGTGGCCGGGTTTCCGCAGGCATTCATCAGCATCCTGTTCACCTCGCAGTTGCTGGTGGAGATCGTGTTCTCGCTGGACGGCCTGGGGCTGCTGGGGTTCCAGGCGGCGATCCAGCGCGACTATCCGGTGATGTTCGGGACGCTCTACATCTTCACGCTGCTCGGTCTGCTGCTGCAGATCGTCGGCGACACGCTCTACACGCTGGTCGATCCGCGCATCGATTTCGAGGCGCGGCGGTGATCCGGACAATTCTCCCCCTCCCTCAAGGGGAGGGGGAGAATATTGACCTGATGCCCATGCGGCTGTCCCCGATCACCCGCCGCCGCATCGCGATCTTCCGGCAGAACCGGCGTGGCTTCATGTCGTTCTGGATCTTCATGGTCCTGTTCGCCTTCACGCTGCCGGCCGAGTTCGTCGCCAACGACCGCCCACTGCTGATCCATTTCGACCACCACTGGTATGTCCCGGTGCTGTTCGACTACAGCGAGGACGCGTTCGGCGCCGACTTCCTGCCCACCGAGGCCGACTATACCGATCCCGACGTGGAGAAGGCGATCAACACACACGGCTGGATGATCTGGCCGCCGGTGCCATTCAGCTACGACACTATCGTCAAGAGCCTGACCTCTCCGGCCCCGTCGCCGCCGACCTGGCGCAACCCTCTCGGCACCGACGACCAGGCACGCGACGTGCTGGCGCGAGTGATCTACGGGTTTCGGCTGTCCGTGCTGTTCGGCTTCGTGCTGACCGCGGTCAGCTCCGCGGTTGGGGTCGCCGCCGGCGCGGTGCAAGGCTACTACGGCGGCCTGGTCGATCTGCTGTTCCAGCGCTTCATCGAGATCTGGAACGGCATGCCGCAGCTCTATCTGCTGATCATCCTGGCCAGCATCATCACGCCGGGATTCTGGGTGGTGCTGGCGTTCCTGCTGCTGTTCTCCTGGATGAACCTGACGGGCGTGGTGCGCGCCGAGTTCCTGCGCGGGCGCAACCTGGAATATGTGCGCGCGGCGAAGGCGCTGGGCGTGTCGGACACACTCGTGATGTGGCGGCATATCCTGCCGAACGCGATGGTGGCCACGCTGACCTATGTGCCGTTCATCCTGTCCGGCTCCGTGACGATCCTGGCGACCCTGGATTTCCTGGGCTTCGGACTGCCGCCGGGCTCGCCATCGCTCGGCGAACTGGTGGCGCAGGGCAAGAACAACCTGCAGGCACCGTGGCTGGGGATCACCGCGTTCGCGGTTCTGGGCGGGACGCTGATCCTGCTGATCTTCATTGGCGAGGCAGTACGCGACGCGTTCGATCCACGCCGGACGCCACGATGATGGACCGCGTCTCCGTCGTCACGCCAAACGGCTTGCTCTTCGTAGGTGGCGCCTCGTAGGCTCGCGCAATGCTACGATTTCTGGCGCGACGCCTGGCGCTTGCCATCCTGGTGTGCCTGACGGTGCTGGTGGTCAGTTTCACGCTGACGCGCCTGTCGGGTGACCTTGCCATCTCCATTGCCGGGCCGAATGCGACGCCGGAGGATGTGGCGATCATCCGCAAGAATTACGGGTTCGACCGGCCGCTGGTCGTGCAGTTTCTCGACTGGGCCACGCATGCGATCGAGGGCGATCTTGGTCGCTCCTATGTCTACAAGGCGTCGGTGACCGAGCTGGTCCGGGAACGCTTGCCGATCACGCTGACGCTCGGGCTCACCGGTCTGGTCATTGCCTTGGCGACGGCGATCCCGCTGGGCGTACTTGCGGCAATGCGGGAGGGATCCGCGCTGGACCGCGCGATTGGGTTGCTGGCGCTACTCGGGCAGGCAATGCCGAGCTTCTGGCTTGCCCTTGTGCTGATCATCTGGTTTGGGCTGAAGCTGCAACTGTTACCCATCTCGGGTGTGGATACCTGGCAGGGCTACATTCTGCCGGGAATCGTGCTGGCATTTTCCGCCATTCCTGCGTTGATGCGGCTGACGCGCACCGGCATGATCGATGCGTTGGCGTCGGACTACGTCCGTACCGCGCGGGCGAAGGGGCTCGGTCTGGCGACCATCGTACTGAAGCACGCGTTGCGCAACGCGGCAATGCCGGTGGTCTCGATCGCCGCGGTGCAGCTTGGCTTCATGCTGGGCGGTTCGATCGTGATTGAACAGATCTTCGCGCTGCACGGGGTGGGGTATCTCGCCTGGGAATCGATCAGCAAGAACGACTTCCCGGTCGTGCAGGCAGTCGTGCTGCTGCTGGCGATCATCTACATCTGTCTGACACTGCTGGCGGACGCGATGAACGCGGTGCTCGACCCGCGGCTGCGCACGGCATGAGGCTTTCGGGCCGGCACCTCGCCACGCTGCTGGGCGCGGCGATCGTGGGGGGCACGCTGATCGTGGCGATCCTGGCGCCGCTGCTTGCCCCGCACGATCCATTTGCCCAGGATTTGATGCATCGGCTGGTGCCGCCCGAGTGGCTAGGCGGCCGCGCGCTCAATCCGTTCGGCACCGACCAGCTTGGGCGGGACTATCTGTCACGGCTGATCTATGGCGCGCGCATCTCCATGCTGATCGGCATCTTGACGGTGCTGACCTCCGGGACAATCGGCATCACGCTGGGGGTGCTGGGCGGGTATTTCGGCGGGCGGATGGATGACCTGGTGATGTTCATCATCACCGCGCGCCTGTCGATCCCGCTGATCCTGGTGGCGCTGACGGTGGTGGCTTTGGTCGGCAGCAGTCTGACGGTGGTTGTGCTGACGCTGGGACTGCTGCTCTGGGACCGCTTTGCCGTGGTGGCGCGTACCACGACGATGCAGGTGCGCAACCTGGATTATATCGCCGCGGCGCAGGCGGCCGGGGCCTCGCGGACACACATCCTGCTGCGCGAGGTACTGCCGAACATCGCTTCCCATCTGCTGGTGGTGGCGACGCTCGAGATGGCGCTGGCGATCTTGCTGGAGGCGGCGCTGTCGTTCCTGGGCCTCGGCGTGCCGCCGCCGCTGCCGTCCTGGGGGCTAATGATCGCCGAAGGCAAGGACTACATGTTCTTCAGTCCATGGGTGATCATGGTGCCGGGTATCGCGCTATTCGTGCTGGTGCTGGGGATCAATCTGCTCGGTGACGGGCTGCGTGAGTTGCTAGACGCGGGGCGCGGACAATGAGCCAGGTGCTGCCGGGACCCACGGTGCTCGAAGTGGCCAATCTGCGCGTATGCTTCGGGCAGACCGCGGCGGTACGTGGCGCGTCGCTGCGGGTCGCGAGCGGCGAGACGCACTGCCTGGTGGGCGAGTCGGGCTGCGGCAAGTCGGTGACCGCGCTCGCGGTGATGGGGCTGCTGGCGCGCGGCGGCGAACGTCAGGCCGACGTGCTGCGGTTTCACGATTACGATCTGTCGCGCATGACCGAGCGCGGCATGGCGCGGCTGCGCGGCGACCGGATGGCGATGATCTTCCAGGAGCCGATGACCAGCCTGAACCCGGCCTACACGATCGGTTCGCAGATGGTCGAGGTGCTCGCGCGGCATCGCGGCACTCGGCGGCGCGCGGCGCGGGCCCGGGCGATGGAGCTGCTGGCGCGCGTCGGCATCACCGCACCGGAGCTGCGGCTTGGGCAGTATCCGCACCAGCTCTCCGGCGGGCTGCGCCAAAGGGTGATCATCGCAATGGCGCTGCTGTGTGATCCGGATCTGCTGATCGCCGACGAGCCGACCACGGCACTGGATGTCACCGTGCAGGCGCAGATCCTACGTCTGCTGCAACGGCTGCAGCGCGAGCTGGGCCTCGCGTTGCTGCTCATCACGCACGACCTTGGGATCGTTGCACGCATGGCGCACCGCGTGTCGGTGATGTACGCCGGGGAGGTGGTGGAGAGCGCGCCGGTCTCCGTGTTGTTTGCCGCGCCGACGCATCCTTATACGCGCGGCCTGCTGGACTGCATCCCGGTGCCGGGCGCGGTGCGGCGGGACGCACCGTTGGGCAGCATCCCAGGCGTGGTGCCGCGCATCGCGCCAAACTTCGTCGGCTGTGCGTTTCGCGATCGCTGCAGCCAGGCGATGGCGGAGTGCGCCGAGGCGGTACCGGTGCGACTCCTGGTGGACGGGCACGCCTATCGGTGTCGGCTGGCGGACGGCTGGGGCAAGGCGGCGTGACAGCGGCGATCGAACTGCGCGAGGTGCACAGGGTGTTCGCCAGCCGTGGTGGGGCGTTCACGCCGGATCGCGTCGTGCGCGCAGTGGACGGAGTATCCGTTTCATTGCGGTCCGGCGAGGTGTTGGGCATCGTTGGCGAGTCCGGCTGCGGCAAATCGACGCTGGCGCGGTTGATTCTGGGACTGCTGACGCCGAACGCAGGCGAGATCCTCGTAGACGGCAAACGGCTGGACACGCTGGACCGGCGCGCGCGGGCACGCCTGATCCAGCCGGTGTTCCAGGACCCGTTTTCATCGCTCAATCCGCGCCAGTTGGTGCATCAGATCGTCGGGCTGCCGCTGGCGGCACAAGGCGACGTTTCAGGGGCCGAGCGGCGGCGACGCGTGGATGCGATGCTCGAGCGCGTCGGCCTATCGGCGGCGACGGGCGAGCGGCTCCCCGCAGAACTGTCAGGCGGACAGCGGCAACGCGTGGCAATCGCCCGCGCGCTGGTACTGCTCCCGCGCATCGTGGTGTGCGACGAGCCGACCAGCGCGCTGGATGTCTCGGTGCAGGCCCAGATTCTCAATCTACTGTCCGAGCTGCGGCGCGATCTTGGGCTGACCTACGTCTTCATCAGCCACAACCTGGCGGTGGTCGAGCACATCGCGACTGCGGTGGCGGTGATGTATCTTGGCCGCTTCGTGGAATACGCACCGGTCGATGACTTGTTTCGCGATGCGCGGCATCCGTACGCGCGAGCGCTGCTGGCCTCCGTGCTGACGCCGGAACCGGGGTTGGGGATGCCGGAGGTCGGGTTGGGGGGAAGCTACCCGGACCCGGCAAACATTCCGCCGGGGTGCCGGTTTCATCCGCGCTGCCCGCTGGCCGAGCCGCGCTGCGCGGACAAGGCGCCGGCGGCCGTCACGCGGCATGGGCGGATGGTGGAGTGCTTGCTGGAGTCCGCGCGTGACAGTGGTGGAGATGGTGTCGGTACCCCAGCCCGTGACACGGCTGCAGCGTGATGCCGGGGACCATAACGACCACCAGCGGCTGGGTAGCAGTGAGTCGAGATAGGCAAGCACCGGCTTGGCTGAGGCCTCGATCGGCACGTCGCCAACCAGAAGGTGCAGTACCAACCCTGGCCGTACGGTGAGGGTTGGGCGGCCTGCCAATCTGGGCGCGGTGTCCGCCGACGCTGGAGGGACGAGCGGGGGTTAGCTTCGATGACGGTTTATCTCCCCAGAGTGCCATCCATACGCAACGCCGTCGCCGCCATCCTCATCCAGCAACCGGACCCGATCGCTGCATTATTGCGCACAGACCCCTCGCAACCTGGCGACCGGTGGCGCAAGGGGACTCGGTCGTCCCTCTCCGCGCTGCTTCGCGGTGAATCTTGCCGCCTGGCCGGCCGCGTGGGAGCCGTGCCGCCGCAGCAGGCGGGCATTCACGCAAACGGTGCAACAGCTCATGCCACACGAATATAGACGCGCCGGAGTGGAGGGTTTGACACTTCGCTGGTACTGAGCGCTACCGCCAGCCGCACGTCCCTTTGCGTTGACCCGCTCTGCGGCCAGAGCCCGCTGGGGGAGGGCGAGTGACAGTGCCGTCCCCATGCAACGTCGGCCGGACGCGTCCCGAGCGCAGCTTCCCTGCATTGCGCCGATACCCCCTCGCATTACCGGCTCCGGTCGACTATGTGTGCGCCGCACAAATCCTCGCGACCCACATGAACATCCGTAACGTCGCTATCATTGCCCATGTCGACCACGGCAAGACCACGCTGGTCGACCAGTTGCTCCGCCAGTCGGGTGCCTTCCGCGCGCACCAGCAGGTGGCAGAGCGCGCGCTCGACCGCGGCGACTTGGAGCGCGAGCGGGGTATCACCATCCTGGCCAAGTGTACCTCGGTTGAGTGGTCGAGCGGCGTTCAGGTGACCCGTATCAATATCGTTGACACGCCGGGCCATGCCGATTTCGGCGGCGAGGTGGAGCGCATCCTGAACATGGTGGACGGCGCCATCGTGCTGGTGGACGCCGCAGAGGGCGTTCTGCCGCAGACCAAGTTCGTGGTCGGCAAGGCCCTGACCCGCGGTTTGCGGCCCATCGTTGTCGTCAACAAGGTCGATCGCGGTGACGCGCGCCCCGATGAAGTCCACACCGAGGTGTTCGACCTGTTTGCAGCCCTCGGCGCCGACGACGCGCAGCTCGATTTCCCGATGCTGTATGCCTCCGGCCGGCAGGGTTGGGCGGACGCGTCGCTGGATGGGCCTCGACAGGGCCTGGCCGCGCTGTTCGATCTGGTTGTGCGCCATGTGCCGGCGCCGACGGTCCACCTGGACGCGCCCTTCGCGATGGTCGCCTCCATACTGGATGCCGACCCGTTCCTCGGCCGCGTGCTGACCGGGAGGATCGAGCAGGGCCGCGCACGGCTGAACATGCCGCTCAAGGTACTTCGGGCCGACGGCTCAGTGCTGGAGACTGGGCGACTGACCAAGCTGATGTCGTTCCGCGGCCTGGATCGCGTGCCGGTGGAGGAGGCGGTGGCCGGTGACATCATCGCAATCGCCGGGCTGACCGAGGCGACTGTGCCCGACACGATCGGTGCGCCGGAGTTGGCCGCGCCTCTGCCGGCGATTCCGGTCGATCCGCCGACACTGGCAATGACGTTCCGCATCAACGACGGTCCACTGGCGGGACGCGAGGGCCGAAAGGTTACCTCGCGACAGATTCGCGATCGGCTGTATCGCGAGGCCGAGGGCAACGTCGCCATCAAGGTCTCTGACAGCAACGAGTTCGAGGCCTTCGAGGTTGCCGGCCGCGGCGAACTGCAACTTGGCGTGCTGATCGAGCAGATGCGGCGCGAGGGCTTTGAGCTGACCATCGGCCGCCCGCGCGTGCTGACCCGCGAGAACCCGGAGGCCGGGGGGCGCGAGGAGCCGATGGAGGAGGTGCTGATCGACGTCGACGAGCCCTATGCCGGGGTGGTGGTAGACAAGATGGCCCGCCGCAAAGGCGATATGACCGATCTACGCCCGTCCGGCGCCGGCAAGCAGCGCATCACCTTCCTGATCCCAAGCCGCGGGCTGATCGGCTATCATGGCGAGTTTCTTACCGACACGCGCGGCACCGGCATCATGAACCGGCTGTTCGCGGGTTATGCGCCGTGGAAGGGGCCGATTGAGGGGCGGCGCAACGGCACGCTGATCTCTACCGAGGCGGGTGAGGCGGTCCACTACGCGCTCTTCTACATCCAGGAGCGCGGCACGCTATTCGTCAGCCCGGGTGAGAAGGTCTACGAGGGCATGATCCTCGGCGAGAACAGCCGCGGCAGCGACCTTGAGGTCAATCCGATCAAGGAGAAGAAGCTGACCAACATCCGCGCTGCCGGCAAGGACGACGCGATGCTGCTGACGCCGCCGCGCCGGATGAGCCTGGAGCAGGCGATCGCCTATATTGAGGACGACGAGTTGGTGGAGGTAACGCCGGGGGCGATCCGGCTGCGCAAGCGCCTGCTCGACCCACAGGCGCGCAAGCGGGCCGAGCGCCGGGCGGAGACCGCCGCCGCTTGAGCAGCGCTGGAATGACGGAACTCAGCAGGACGGTGGGGGTGGTCCGGCCCATATCGGCTTCGTGCGGCCGGGTGTCGCCTGTGTATTCGGAGGTTGGTAGGTTTGCTGAGGCAGGTGGCCTTCCTGGCGCGGCTCCTCCCGCCCTTGCCCGTGGATGGATGATCAAGCCATGGCTATAGGGGCGTTTGTGAGATTAGGATTGTTATTTATCTTGACTTCTTCCTGTCATCCAGGGTAACTTATTCCAGCCAGCGGGGGAAGTATGCCTTGCGGCATACCGAGCAAGAGGGCTGCGTAGGCCTATTGCACCGGGAAAAGCGGGGTTGTGCCTAGCCAGCCAGTGACAGGTCGATGCAATGGACCTCGACTCGGAAGTGAGGGCTACCCTCGGGTTTGAGGCGAAGCTGATCGATCTTGCTGCGGGCCTAGGTTCGAGTGCACTGCACAAGCGCAGCACGGGCGCCAGGACTGCCCGCGATGCTCGGGCGCGTTGGAAGCTACCCGAGCGAGTCTTGGCCGTACGCGGAGGTTCGTATGTCCACTCCCGGGACAGCACGCTCGGATGATGTATCGGGCGGCGGCGTCACCGCGTTCGCCTGTCGGCAGGGCACCGGGGTTCGCCTACCGGGCACAGCGGGCCACGGCAGAGGACCGAGCCATCGAGCGGTCCCTGAGAGCCAGGAAGAACGTCGGGCGACGGTGAGCAACCCGCTTTACGACCCCACTACCCGAAGCCCAAGTGGGCATGCTGGCACACGCATGGTCATCCGGAAAGGTGAGTCGGGAATCCTATGCGAGGCAGACCAATTATCTGCCGAGACGGTCGGAGTGGCATCGGGTGAGGCGACAGCGGTCCACCACAAGTCCGCGGCGACTGCGGAGCGCGGAAGATAGCAGTGGCATTGGCGCGGAGGACGCCAGGAGCGCCGATGCTACACACGGAATGACAAGGCGGCGAGTACAGAAACACTGACGTGGCGTACCGCTCGCCAGGTGACCCGGGTATTACAGCAAAGGCCTATTATGTCGACGACCAGGCAAACACAGGAACGTTGCATTAAACGAGTCCAAAGGACCTCTGTCGTGCGTCCCGCAAAGTCAAGGTCGGCCATGCGGCCAATCCTGGCAATATTTTGCATCGTTGCGCTGACCGGTGGAGCGTCACGCGCAACAGGGCTCCGGCGGCGCGTGGACTGCGGGCGCCGGTTCGCCCGCCTATCTGGAATTTTTCGGCGCGGCGGCCAACCCGCAGATCGCCTGCGCCTTGAATGCCGGGACCAATTGCTCGATCCTGCTTACACCGAAGGGCACGGGCGGTCTCTATTTCCAGAATGGGAATGGCGGCAACGCGGTCCAGATTCTCGGCACCAGCGTACCGCCCGGCGACACATTCCAATATATTCCGAATAGTGCGGGCCCAGCGACATTCACCGCCAGCATCGGCGCAACGTTCACCGGCACCGGTAGCGGCACGACCCTTGCAGTTACGTCCGTGTCTGGCGTCATCCATCCGGGCAGCGCATCAACCGCATCCATCACTGGAACTGGAGTGCCGACTGGCGTCTACATTGTGTCGCAGACCAGCGGCACTGTAGGCTCCGCTGGTGTTTATGTGACGAACAACCCCACCACATCGTCGGACGCAAGCATCACGGCGACCAGCACCACGATGGATGTAACGGGAATGGCATTGGGCACGATCGCGGTGGGGCAAAGCGACTCTGGAATCGGCATCGCCAACGGCACGACGCTCACTGCGCTTATCGGTGGTGGTGGCACAGGTGGAGTCGGACCCTATACGATCAGTCAAGCGCAGTACGCACCGAGCACCACCGTCACTGCTCTTGGCAACACGGTCACGCTACAAACTTCCAACAGCGCGCCGATAACGCTGAACCCCAGCCTTGCATTGACCGGAACAGTCTCGTTCAACAATAACGGTGTAGGCGCCGCAGCACAGCAGAAATTCCGGTCAGTGTTCAATGTCACAGGGATTGACAGCGACATCGGACAGCAAGCGGCAGGCATTTTCAATATCAATGCGAGTTTCGAGAACACCACGAGCTTCGCCTCTGCTCCGCCGGTGATGTCCATCAACACTCAGCAACTCGGGATCGGGTATGCGCGGAACATCGCCGGGCTACAGGTCTTCGCGAACCTGGCGAGCACGCCGACGAGTGTTCCAGGCACCTGGACTGCGACGACGGCCTACGCAAACGGCAGCATGATGTATGACGCCAGCGCCGACCTGTTCCAGACCTTCACCGGCGGCGTAACGGGTTCGATCGAACCCACCCTGGCAGGCTGCAACCCGTTCTGCACGGACGGCACGGTAACATGGACCTACACCGGCTCATATCTTTACGGGATTGCGGGCACCGTGGCAACGCAGTTCTACGGCGAGATCAATGCGAACCAAGGGGGAACCGCGGCCGCAACGATGGGAACGGGTTGGGGTCTTCTGGGCGGCATCATCGTCGGGTCAAGCGGAACCTACACCCAAGCGGCGATTGCACAAGAACTTGATATCAATGTCAGTCCCACCGGAACCGCTGCGCCGGGATCTTTGGTGGGTCTGGGCATATATTCTCAAGCCGCCGGTCAGGGTCGGTTCGCGGACACGGCCGTTTCGATCAAGGGGAACCCCGGAGATTATCGAAAGAACGCGATTCAATTCGGCTCCACGCTCGATCCGAATGCTGGAGTCGCTCTGTCGGTATTTGACAATCGAGGTAGCACGCAATACGGTGCAGGTCTGATCGATTGCTCACAATGCGGGAATTTTTCTGGCACGCAGTCGCAGTCCGGCAACGACACCCCATTCATTCTGAAAAGCCCTTATTTCGACCTTCTCGTTACCGGCGATATGCGCGTGGGCTACGGTCTGATCCATGTCACATCGAACGGCTTCACTCTTGACGTGCCCAACTATGCGATCAGTGGCAACAGCGGCTTCAGTGGTGGGACAGGCTGGAGCAACGGCGAAGAAGCCTGCGACTCACTGGGCAATTGCGGCACCGTCACACAGTCCGGTGGCGTGCCCAGCGGCGTAGCCGTCTATACAGACACCTATATCCCGGGCGGTGCCGTCCCTGGGGCCACACCGGTGACATGGCATGCGGTGTCGATCTCAAGCCCCGGCCCCACTGGGGGCACCACTGAGGGAACGCCGTTCACGACTCTGGAAACCTATGCGCAGGCGAGTAGTCCGACCATCGGCGTCGGCGGCGTTTCGGCGGCCGCGATCAACATCGGCAACAGCGCGAGCACCACGACGGTTGCGGGGGCATTGAACGCAACAGGCGCGCTGACCCTCTCCGCTTCCGGTACCGCGCTAAATGTGACCAACAATGCGATGGTCGGTGGGACGCTTGGCGTGACCGGGGTCGCCACTTTCAGCAGCGCGCCGTCGATTACCGGTGGAACGATCAACCTGCAGGGTGGCTCGAAAGTTACGTCGAACGCTGACGGGATAAACCTTACGACCAACAATGGCGTTGTCCTCGCCCTGAACGATAGCGGTCAGACCGTCTCGAACGGCATCACGATCCAAACCAGTTCGACCAGCACGAACCCAGTGAAAGTAACGACGGCTGGGACGGGCGGCATCACCATCACGTCGCAATTCGCCAACAACCGCGGCACGCTGGGGGCGGTCGCCACATCCTCCAACAGCGTCGGCCTGTTCAGCGCCATCTATGGCGGTGTGGACGGCAACACCAGCAGTCCGTCCGGCATATTCACGATCTACCCCATCTATCAGTCCGGGTATGTCAATTCGGCCGCCCCTACCACTCTCTACCTGCGGACGGTGGTCCAGGCGGGCGTGGTTTCTGCCGGCTTCAGCGGCCTCTATGGCAATGTCAATCAGACCGGGGCACCGGGAGCGTTGCCCGCGTGGACGACCGGCACGAGCTACGCGCTGGGCGCCGTGGTACAGAACGCCTATTATATGTATGGCGCGACGAACGCCGGCACTTCTGGCGCGACGGCGCCGACCTGCGGTAGTGGTACATGCAGCGACGGATCGATCACTTGGCAGTTTCAGGGCGGCGTCGGGAACTATATGCAGATCGTCGGCGGCGGCTTTGACGCGACGAACACCGGCTACAACGACGGGGGTACCGCAAGTGTTTCGATGGGTGGTCTGTTCGGTGCGGTCTTTGGCGCGATCGCCGGTTCTGGCGCGACTTACCTCACCCAGGTTGTCGGCGGCGAGGACGACTGCTCCTTAGCTACGGGCGCCAGCTCCAACCGATTTGTCTGCTTCCAGTACGTCCGGACCGGTGGTGCGCAGGGGTCAAAAACGGATGTTGGCATTTCGATCGCGGCTGGCGGCGGAATAGGCGGCGCTGCAGGGTATCGCGACGCGATTCTGTTCCAGAACGCCATGGACCCGAACGGAGTTGCCATCGAGTTCGGCAACCAGTTCGGTGGCTCATTGGGATTGCAAACGATGGCTGGCGCGTTCGACTGCATCCTGTGCAGCACGACCGGGGCAAACAATTTTACCAATGGCGCAGTAGGGACCGGCGGCGGCGGCTACATCGTTCGTGGCCCTAACGCGCAGCTGCTGGGGTCGGGGGACCTCCAACTCGGCTCCGCGCTGTTTCATATCAGCGGCACCGGGCTGACGATAGACACCAGCCAGGAGCAGCTTACGGCGATCGGAACGCTGAGCGGGGGCACGAATTGGCAGACCGGAGGTGGCTCGCTCGCGTACGATACCTTCGGCAATCAGGGCTACGTCACGGCCTCCAGCGGCGTTCCCACATCCGTCGCCATCGCAGTCACGACCTTCATTCCGTCATCATCGGTACCCAGTGGCGCGGTGACTTGGTGCCCAGAGGGGCCGAGCGGTTATGTCACGCCGCCCACCATTCCAGGCTGCTTCACGGCGTCGGAGATCTACATCGCTCGAACCACGCTCGGCATTGGCACGGCGGCGGCGACAGCGATCAACATCGGGAACGCCGGATCCACTACGACGATACTTGGAACTTTTGGTCTCACCCAATCGACGCCCACGAGTTCGTCGGCGGCCTGCGCTGCAGGCCAATTCGTGGAGGATGCGTCCTATCTCTACGCGTGCACGGCCAGCAATACCTGGAAGCGGGTGGCGCTTTCGACATTCTAGGAGAACGTCAGTATGAGACGCTTGCCAATTCGCCGCTACCCCTCTCGCCCCGATGCCTCGTGGGCGCAGTTCGTTCCAAGTCGTTCACCGACTCCTGTCGTCGCAGGAGCTCATGGCCTCCCGCTGCTTGTGTCCGCCCCATTGATCGCTGCACAGGCACAGACACCATTACCAACAATAGGGGTCAAAGCCCTTAGTCCAGCGGACACGACCAAGAGCGGCAGCATCGAGGCGGTCCGGGCTTATCTGGCCAACGCCTGTTCGGACGATCCGGATCGCGTTACTGCCGTCCCGAATATGGAGGGCATCTGGTCAGTGAATTGGAGAGGGTTGAAGGATGGGGTCTGGGCGGCCACTTGACCCGCTTTCAATTGACGGGCTGCTTCTCATTCCCGTCCGCTATCGAAAATTGAGTCCTGTGCGTGTCGGGCAATAACCAAACATCCCGCCGCCGCCAGGATCTGCAATCGTCAGGAGTATCCGTGATGCGTCGCCTTATGTTCGCCGCTATTCTTCTACTTGCGCCACTTGCGGCTTATGCCCAGGAACCTGCGCCGCAGCAGTTCTGCATCTCGCCCACGCTCGCCCAGACCCTCGCCGCCGCGCTCCAGCAAGACTCCGCTATGCTGGCGCTACTGAATGAGGCCGCACAGGAGCCGCAGCGCCAAGCCGCTGCCGTGGCGGCGGCGGTGGCGAAGCAGAGGGCGGACGACGCGGCGGCGGCGAAGGCCGGCGGCGCGGCCGAGACTCCTGCGGCGGCGACGCACGTGCCGAACCTTGCATCGCCAGCACCTGCTGCATTGTCGACCCGGCCCTGAGACCGTGCGCCGCGATCAACGCGTCCGCCATGGGCGCAGGCGGGAGCAGCCGTGGGCTGTTTCACTCCCTCGGTCCCGCCATGCCGTCCTGGGCGGCATGACCGGTCACCCTCGAAACTCCTCAACTTGCCATCGCGCTTGGGATCCCGGCCGGGATGAAGTAGTGGGTGTCGTCCGCTTGGTTCTGGCGGAGTAAGCGCCCGGTGGATGCGGGCGGGCATGTGGCGGAGTACCCGCCATTACGGAATGCCGCTCGCTGACGCGAGTCGGTGGTCTGCGCGATACAGATTCAATCCCGGTCGCAAACGTCTCCGGTCGCAAACGTCTAACGTGCTGTCTATTCTTGAACTAAAGCCAGCGGTCCCAGTGGAGGGCATCACTCGGCTCGGTGAGGACATCCCCGCACCAAGGCCTGCACCCGTGCCGTCGGACTTGCCGAATCGCCGGCGCTCCGCGCACCACCACCGGTATGTCCGACCTAGCGCCCGAACGCCTTCTCGCCGACCGCCGCCTGTGGCTGATGGCGGCCTACGGGTTCGTCGCCGGGCTGCCGCTGCCCTTGTCGGGATTCACCTTCCGCCTGTGGCTGTCGGAGGGCGGCGTGTCATTGGCGGTGATAGGGCTGACCGCAAATATCGGCTTGGCGTATTCGCTGAAGTTCCTTTGGGCGCCGCTACTGGATAACGCGCCGCCACCGGGGCCGTTGCGCCATCTCGGGCGGCGGCGTGGCTGGCTGCTGGCGATCCAGCCGCTACTGGTCGGCGCCGCCGTGCTGCTGGCGCTGTCCAACCCGGCCGTGGCACCGGGCCCCGCCGTTGCCGCGGCAGCCCTGGTGGCGTTCCTGTCATCCAGTCAGGACATCGTGGTTGACGCCTGGCGGATCGAGGTGTTTCCGCCACGCCGCCAGGGCGCGGCGATGGCGGCCTATGTCTGGGGTTATCGCGCGGCGCTGCTGATCTCCGGTGCAGGTGCCATCAAGTCAGCCGACATCGTCGGCTGGCACGGCGCGCTGCTGGCGGTCGCCGCGCTGATGGCGCTGGGACCCGTGGTCACGCTGCTGGCGCCGGAGCCGCGCACCGCCGCCCAGCGCACGGTGGCGCGCTTCGCCACCCGTCTGACCACCGCCGTCATCGAGCCGCTGGTCGAATTCATGACGCGTCCCGGCGCGGCGCTGATCCTCGGTTTCGTCGCGCTGTTCAAGCTGGGCGAGGCGATGGCCGGGGTCATGACCGCGCCATTCTACCGCTCGCTCGGCTTCGACCGCGCTGCGATCGCCGTGGCGACCGGGCCATTCGCGTTGACCGCAACCTTCGTCGGCACCGCGCTTGGCGGCTGGCTAGTGGCGCGCCTCGGCGTCGGCCGCGCGTTGCTGTGGACCGGCTGGGTGCAGACTGCGGCCATGGCGATGTACCTGCTGCTCGCGAGTTCGGCCGGCGAGCACCACGTGCTGTATGCGACGGTGATGACCGAGGCCTTCGCCGAGGGCATGGCCGACGCGGCCTTCATCACCTATCTGTCCGGCCTATGCTCGGTGGCGTTCACCGCGACCCAGTACGCGCTGCTGTCCTCGCTCGCCGCGATCGCGCTGCGCACGGTCGGCGGGTTGTCCGGCTTCCTGGCCGACGGCCTGGGCTGGACCGGCTTCTACGCGCTGGCGATGTTCGCGGCGCTGCCGGCGATGCTGTTGATGCTGCGGCTGCTGCGCCGGTATCCGCCGATCGAAACCGCCTCCATTTGATGCGGACCGCCAAGTCTGCCGGTGCATCCGGGGAGCAACGCGGGGTTGAAAAGTGTAGCCCATTCCACGATCTTTGCACCCTGCATCGCCACGAAGTGCCCATCAACTGCAAATGGCGAAACCCGCTGCTCTCTCCCGTTTCATAAGTCGGCGGGCCGAACTCGGCAGCCTTGTGATAGGTGTCGTTCTCTGGAAGCGCCGTACTACGTCGGCTCGATCGGCATGCGAGCGATGCCCATCCAGGCGATCGGCGCGCCGGCCTTTTCCGCGGCCTGCGACGGTGGAAGTGTGACGTCCCAGTCGGCGCCGATGAACCGCCGACCGTTCACCCCAGCGGCTTCGTCTGAGACAAGATACAGCAGAGGCGGCACCATCACCTCGGGCCGCAGCATCCGACTGCGGTCGCCGGCGTCGTCGCCGACCAGCGGCGTGTCCGTCACGCCGCCAGGCACCAGCACGTTGGCGGTCACCCCGGTCCCGGCAAGGTCGTTCGACAGCACCGCCATCGCCCCCTCGGCCGCGGCCTTGCTGGCGCCGTAGAGCAGGTAGCCCGCGCGCACCATGGTGCCGAGGCTGGTGGTCACGGTGATGATGCGGCCGGCCTTGCTCGCCAGCATATGCGGCAACACCGCGCGGGCCAGCATGACCGGCGCGGTTGCGTTCACCGCCAGGAACCGGCTCCATTGCTCGGGCGTTGCCTCCCAGAAGCGGATCGGGTTGCGCCGCTGATCGGCGCGCACGCCCGACTGCCCGATGCCGGCATTGTTCACCAGCACGTCGATCCGGCCAAACCGCCTGAGCACACTCTCCACGATCCGGTCGAACGCCGCCGGATCGGACAAGTCGGCGCCAACGGGATGTAGCGCCCCGTGCGCCTGGCGCTCGTGCGCCGCCGCCGTCACGCCCGCAAGTCCTTCGGTATTGCGGTCCACTCCGGCGACCCCGATGCCGGCGTCCAGCAACCCGAGCGTCATCGCCCGGCCAAGCCCGCTCGCCGCCCCGGTCACAATCGCGACCTGCCCGTTTGCTGCCATCGACGTGACATCCATTTCGCCGGGCCGACTGTTCCAGAACCTGCCGCGCAGGTCACGCGACGGGCAGCCAGACGCTTACAGTCGTTCCGACACCCACCTCGCTCTCGATCGCCAACTGCCCGCGGTGGCGATTGACGATATGCTTGACGATGGCCAGCCCGAGCCCGGTGCCACCCACCGCGCGTGACCTACCGGTGTCGACCCGGTAGAATCGCTCGGTCAGCCGCGGCAGGTGCTCACGCGGAATGCCGAGACCCTGGTCGGCGATGGTCACCACCACGCCAGGCCGCGCCGGCCAGCGCGGCCCGTTCGCCGGCTCGGCCGCCAGCCGAACCGTGCCGCCCTCCCGACCATACTTCACCGCGTTGTCCAGCAGGTTCTGCGTCACCTGCGCGAGCTGGTCGGCGTCGCCCAGCACCGGCGGCAACCCTTTCGTCACCGTCAGATCCAGCGTCACGTGGTGCTCGGTCAGCCGCGGCTCGAACCCGGCGGCGAGACCCGCCAGCAGCTCCGCCAGATCGATCCGCCCCGCCGGCGCCTGGTGCTCGGTCAGCTCGATGCGCGACAGGCTGAGCAAATCGTCGATCAACCGATTCATCCGCGCCGCCTGCTCGGCCATGATGCCGAGGAAGCGTTGCTGCGCCGCGGGGTCGTCCGCCGCCGGGCCGCGCAACGTGTCAATGAATCCCATCAGCGAGGCCAGTGGCGTGCGCAGTTCATGGCTGGCGTTGGCGGCGAAGTCCGCGCGCATGCGTTCCACCGCGCGCTCGCGCGAACGATCCGACAGCACCACCACGGCGCGCCCGCCGTCGGCGAGCGGCGGGTCCATCGGCAGCACGGTGGCGTGCAACTCGCGCGCCACCGGCGCTGGCAGGCTGATCTCCGCGGTCTGCACGGCCCCCTGAATCGTTCCTTGCGCCGCCACTTGCGTGAACACCCGGTCGATCGCCCCGTGCAGCCCGGGGTGACGCAGCACCGCCGACATGTCGTTCCCGAACGCGGCCTGCGCCGCGCTGTTGGTACGGCGAACCGAGCGATCCGCGGCCAGCACGATCAGCGGATCGGGCAGCCGCTCGACGATCGCCGCATCCGCCCGGCGCAGCCGCTCCATCTCGGCCGAGCGCTCGGCAAGGCGGCGCGACAGCCGCTCGACCTCGCGCCCGACGCGCTCGAGGCCAGGGAGGGCCGGGGTTTCCGTGATCGGCCGATCCTCGTCCAACCGCCGCACTGTCTCCGAGAGCACGGTCAGGTCGCGGGTCCACAGCAGCGCAAGTGCGCCGGCCACCAACAGGGTCAGTCCAATACAGATCGCGGCACCGAGCGGCGTCGCCGCACCGGCCGCCGCCAGGACGATCAGCGCCAGCGTCGGGGCGCCGGCGATTGCCAGCACCGTCAGCATGGTTCCACCGGCCCGCATCGCTCAGTCGCCCGACCTGGTCCTATTGCGCGAGCTATTCCTCGTGAGTGTCTGCGTGGCCGCCCCCCCCGGTTTCGCTTGGGCGACCAAGTGCACCGACCGGTCAGCCCGTTGAACCAGCGGCATCAGCGTACCCCGCTCGGCCATAGCACAACGCGCAAGGTCTGCAGCAGGATCACCAGATCGAACAGGATTGAGAAGTTCTTCACGTAGTACAAGTCATAGCTCAACTTGGACCGTGCGTCGTCGATCGATGCGCCGTAGGGGTAGTTGATCTGCGCCCACCCGGTCAGCCCGGCCTTCACCAGATGCCGCTCGTGGTACAGCGGGATCTGGCTCGCCAGCTCGGCCACGAATACCGGCCGCTCCGGCCGCGGGCCAACGAACGACATCTCGCCGCGCAGGATGTTCAGCAGTTGCGGCAGTTCATCGATCCGGCTGCGCCGCAGGAACGCGCCGACCCGAGTGACCCGGTTGTCCCGGGCCGCCGCCCACACCGCGCCTTGCGCCTCGGCGTCGACCCGCATCGTACGCAGCTTGGTGATCCAGAACACCTGCCCGCCCTTGGTGACGCGTTCCTGCCGGTAGAAGATCGGTCCCGGGCTGTCCCAGCTTACCGCCAGCATCGCGGCCAGCATGCAGGGCGCAGTCAGGAACAGCACCAGCAGGCTCATCACCAGGTCGAACGTGCGCTTGAGGAAGCGGTCCAGTGCCCCGAACTGGAACCCGTCGGAATACAGCAGCCAGCTCAGTTCCATCCGCTTCAGGTCCACCCGGCGGATTTCCCGTTCCACGAAGGTCAGGTACTGCAGCACCGGAAACCCGGCCTTCTTGCACTCCAGCAGGCGCCGCAGGTCCATCCCGCGCCGCTCGTCGGGCGCCACGACGATTTCGTCGGTATCCAGCCGGTTCGCCGCCTCGAGCACCGCGAAGTCATCCAGACGCACGACGGTCATCCCGTCGTCGTTCTCAAGCCGCGGGTCGATCTCGCCCAACGAGGGGTGGTGCAGGAAGGTTACGTCGTACTGCAGGTTGCCGCCTTCCTTGGCCAGCATGTGCAGCAAATCCCAGGCGCGCTGCCCGGCCCCTACCACCATCACACGCCGGTGCAGCACACGGCGCGCCAGCAAGATCTGCAGCACGCCGCGGGCCAGGAAGGCGCAAAACGTGAAACACAGCATCGCCAGGGCGAAGCCAACCGCCTGGTCCCGACCGCCGACGCGCAGGAACAGCGCGCTGTCCAGCGCCCCCAGCGACTCGGCCAGCGCCGCCACCACCACAGCACCCATGCCCACGATCAGCGGCACCCGCACCAGCGCCTGCCAGAGAGCCACGATCGCCTCGCGCCGGTACAGCCCCATCGCGTAGAGCACCAGCAGGTCCATCAGCGGATAAGCCACGCCGCGCAGATCCATCGGGATCGCCAGCGGCGTGCTCACGGTCGGCCGCGCCGCCCACAGCAGCAGCGGCCAAGTCAGGGCCACCAGCGCCGCGTCCAGCGCAAACAACACGGTTCCGGTGGTGGTGAGGGAGAGCTTAAGGAATCGCATTCGCCTGCGAGGGTAGCGGCGTGGCTGCGAAGGTGAAAGAACCTTTGGGTCGATGCGACCGTTAGAGGCGGACGGGGTGGCGATTTCTCCCGCATTACCAGTGGCACCGCAGGCCATTGTCGGTCGTCGCCGCCTTGCCTGTGTCCGGGCGCCGCTGCGCGGGGTGGTCTCAGCTCGCATGGTCCTGCCTTCGATTGGCTGCGGGCGCCGCCGGCCCGGCAAGGACCCGATGGGCGGAACGCGGGCGAACCAGTGGACCACGCCAGTGGTTGCTACGGCGTGTCGGCCGCGCTCGTCGGCGTGCTGCGCCGACCTCACGGGGCAAACGGCGACAGACACTGCGCCGCTCTGCCCTATGTCGGACCATGGTTGACGCGCTGTTGTCGGCCGGCTCCGCAGGCTCCGCGATGCCATCTGCGGTCTCGCGCGAGCCGCGTGGCCCCCTGCCGGTCACTCGACGACAACGCGGCCTTCCGCCAGTGCCGCCTCAATCTGTGCTGCCAGGTCGGTTGGCAGGAACGGTTTGCGCACCAGCCGATGCCGCCGCAGCACGCCGGTGATCTCCTCGGGGTCGGCGTAGCCCGACATGAACAGGATGGTCAGCACCGGCCGTACGTCCGACGCGAGCCGCGCCAACTCGGCCCCATTCATCCCGGGCATCACGACATCGGTCAGCAGCACTTCAATCCCGTAATCGCCGCGCAGCAGCTCGAGCGCCTCTACCCCGCCGCCGGCTTCACGCACCTCATAGCCGAGCTCGCGCAGCACCGAAGCGGTGACCGTGCGCACGGCTGGATCGTCGTCCACCACGAGTACGGCGCCCTGGCTGGCCGCGGACGGCACAAGGGCAGCGGTTGGTGACGGCGGTTCCGCCAATGTGCTGGCCCGGGGCAGGTAGATGGTGACCAATGTGCCGACGCCGGGGGTGCTGTCGATCCGCACGCCGCCACCCGATTGCCGCGCCGTCCCGTAGACCTGCGACAGGCCCAGTCCGGACCCCAAGCCGGGTGCCTTGGTGGTGAAGAACGGCTCGAACGCGCGCGCCAGGACGTCCGCGGTCATGCCAACGCCGTCGTCGCGCACCGTGATCGCGACGTAGTCGCCCTCGGCCGGCTCGCCCCGGCTTCGCGGCGGCCCGACATGCGCGTTGGCGGTCTCGATGCTCAGCATGCCGCCCCGCGGCATGGCGTCGCGCGCGTTGATCGTCAGGTTCAGCACCACCAGTTCGATCTGCGTCGCATCGGCCATGGCCGGCCATAGGTCGGCCGCCGGTCGGGTTTCCACCCGGACCGCTCTGCCAAGCGCGCTCTTCAGCAGATCCTGCATTCCGGCGATCACCGCATTCAGATCGACCGGCCGCGGCACCAGCGGCTGGCGCCGGGCAAAGGCGAGCAACTGGCCGGTCAGCGTGGCACCGCGCTCCGCCGCCGCGCGCATGGCGGCAAGCAGGTCGCGCTCGGTCTGATCCGCTAGCCGCGCGGACCGCGACAGCAGCTCGATGTTGCCAAGCACAACGGTCAGCAGGTTGTTGAAGTCGTGCGCCACGCCGCCGGTCAGCCGTCCGACCGCCTCGATCCGCTGTGCCTGGCGCAGCGCCGCCTCGGCCCGCTCCCGCTCCTCCATCTGTTCGACCAGCCGGAGGTTGGCCAGCTCCGCGGCCTCCTTGGCGTTGCGGAATTCAACCACCAGCCGCTCGACCTCGCGCGAGCGGTGGGCGAGCTGGAACATCAACGCGGCGATCAGTCCGCAGACGACCAGCGACCCGGCACCGAAGAACCAGACCTCCCGCCGCCAGCCCGCCAGCACCTGCCGTTCGTCCACCGAGACGTTGACGGCCAGCGGGAAGGCCTTCAGGGCACGGATCGCCAGCACGCGTTCCCGTCCGTCCAGCGGGCTGTCCATGATCACGGTCCCGGCCATGCCATGCGCCAGGATGTCCTTGAATGGCGGCAGGTCGGCGTAGCTGGTACCAATCACCGCGTCGTTGTGCGGGTAGCGTGCCAGTACCGTGCCATCGCGCAGGTGCAACAGGATCACGCCGCCCTCGTGCAGCTCGACCGCACGGTAGAAGTCCTCGAAGTAGCGCAGGTCGAGCCGGGCCGAGGCGATGCCCGCGAAACTGCCGTCCGGCGCGTCGATCCGCCGGGTCATCAGCGCCGTCCACACGCTGTCGGTCTCGCGCAGCGGGTCGCTGATCTGCAGGCCGGCACCGGGGTGCGCTGCGTGAAACGCCTGCGCGGCCTGCAACGCGCCCGGCACGACGCCCTGCATCGGCGGACCTGAGGCGAAGATGATGGCGCCGTCCTTGTCGGTGACGCAGATCCCGCGCACCTGCCGCACCCCCTCGATCCAATGGAGCAGCAGGTCGTCCATGACGGCGGCATGCGGCTTGGTGCCGGACGGCAACTGCCGCACGGCGTCGATCGTGTTGCGCAGGATGACGTCGACCGTTTCGGCCGCGCGGCCGGTTTGCTCGGCGAACACCATGTCCAGGCGGGCCATCTGCCGCTCGGTGTTCGCCAGCGTCGTGTCCCGGTTGTGCTCGAGCTGCTGCGCCGTGGCGGCAATGATCAGCAGGGTAACGGTGATTGCCGCGACCTGTAGCGAACGGCTGACCGACGGCAGGTGACCGCGCTGCCGCCCCGACTCGCGCTGCTTCGCCAACGCACCCCGCCCAAATTCCCCCACGCGTCACGCCACCATATATGGCACGTCCTTGAAGCGATAATCACAGATGGTTGCGCAGCCGACATCGACCGCGCGGCGTGCCAGGCCGCCCACCGGACGGCCCGCTGGATGGCCCGTGGGCGGAACGCCGGGCGGCCGTCAAAACCGGGCGGCAAATCCTGGCCGGGTGCCTTGGCGGGATGGCTGGCCGTCAGCATGCCGGGCGACACGAGGCGGGATCGGTCGTGTCGACAAACCAAGCGCCGCACCGGGCTTTTACCGCGCGCAGGCCCGCGAGCTGAGCCGTGGGCGTTGCTGGGCGACGATCGAGCGCCAAGCGCGCTCAGTGGGGTCGGCCGAGTCAGCATGCCGCTTCGACCCCCCACCCCGGCCCTCCCCCTCAAGGGGGAAGGGAATGTTGCTGCACCCGCCTATTCGGCCGCCTCGGCGTACGCTTCCAGCGGCGCGCAGGTGCACGCCAGGTTGCGGTCGCCGTAGACGTTGTCCACCCGCTTCACCGGCGGCCAGTACTTGCCACCCGCCACCCAGGGCAGCGGGAACGCCGCCTGCGTGCGCGTGTAGGCGTGCGTCCAGGCATCGGCCATGACCTCGCGCGCGGTGTGCGGCGCGTGCTTCAGCGGGTTGTCGGCGCGGTCCAGTTTTCCCGCGGCGATCGCCGCGATCTCGGCGCGGATCGCGATCATCGCCTCGCAGAACCGGTCCAGCTCCGCCTTCGACTCGCTCTCGGTCGGCTCGATCATCAGCGTGCCGGCGACCGGCCAGGACATGGTCGGGGCGTGGTAGCCGAAATCCTGCAGCCGCTTGGCGATGTCCTCCACCATCACGCCGGCCTCGGCCTGGAAGCCGCGGCAGTCGATGATGCACTCGTGCGCCACCATGCCGCCCGGGCCGCTGTACAGCACCGGATAGTGCCCGCGCAGCCGCGCCGCGATGTAGTTGGCATTCAGGATCGCCACCTCGGTCGCCCGCGTCAGTCCGGCCGCCCCCATCATGCGGATATATGCATACGAGATCGGCAGGATCAGCGCGCTGCCAAACGGCGCCGCCGCGACCGGCCCGATGCCGCTCGCCGGTCCCGCGTCCGCGCGCAGCGGATGGTTCGGCAGGTGCGGCACCAGGTGCGCCGCGACGCCGATCGGCCCCACTCCCGGCCCGCCGCCGCCATGCGGAATGCAGAACGTCTTGTGCAGATTGAGGTGGCACACGTCCGCCCCGATCGCCGCCGGCGACGTCAGCCCGACCTGCGCGTTCATGTTGGCGCCGTCCATGTAGACCTGCCCGCCATGCGCATGCACCAGGGCGCAGATGTCACGGATCGCCGCCTCGAACACGCCGTGCGTCGAAGGATAGGTGATCATCAGCGCCGCCAGCCGGTCGGCGTGCTTCGCCGCCTTCGCTTCCAGGTCCGCCAGATCGACGTTGCCGTCGTGGTCGCATCCGACAACCACAACCGTCAGCCCCGCCATCGCCGCGCTGGCCGGATTGGTGCCGTGCGCGCTCGACGGGATCAGGCAGACGTCGCGATGCCCCTCGCCGCGCGCTTCGTGCCAGGCGCGAATCGCCAGCAGCCCGGAATACTCGCCCTGCGAGCCGGCGTTCGGCTGCAACGACACTGCGGCGAACCCGGTCATCGCCTTCAGCCAGCCGGCCAGCCGGGTGATCAGCGTGGTGTAGCCCACGGTCTGCTCGACCGGCGCGAAGGGGTGCATGTCGGCGAAGCCGGGCAGGGTGATCGGGATCATCTCCGCCGCGGCGTTCAGCTTCATGGTGCACGACCCCAGCGGGATCATGCTGCGGTTCAGCGCGACGTCCTTGTCCTCCAGCCGCTTCAGGTAGCGCAGCATCTCGTGCTCGGCGCGATGGAGGTGGAAGACCGGGTGTCCCAGGTATGGCGTAGCGCGCAGCAGCGCCGGCGGAATGCTCGCCGCCGCCGCACCAAGCCCGCCGCCCAGCAGCGCGGCCAGACGCACCAGATCCTCGCGCGTCACGGTCTCGTCCAGCGCGATGCCCACGCCGGTCGCGTCGATCCGCCGCAGGTTGAACCCAGCCGCCGAAGCCGCCGCCACTACCCCGTCGGCGTCCGCCACTTCGAGCGCCAGCGTGTCGAAGAACGCCGCGTGCCGCAGCCGATGCCCGCCCTGCCGAGCCGCCTCCGCCAGCAGCCGCGCCTGCAGATTCACCCGCCGCGCAATGCGCCGCAGCCCCTCCGGCCCGTGCCACACCGCGTAGAACCCGGCGATCACCGCCAGCAGCACCTGTGCGGTGCAGATGTTGGAGGTCGCTTTCTCCCGCCGGATGTGCTGTTCGCGCGTCTGCAACGCCAGCCGCATCGCCGGCGCGCCCGCGGCATCCACCGACACGCCGACCAGCCGCCCCGGCATGTGCCGCTTGAACGCGTCGCGCGTGGCAAAGAACCCGGCATGCGGGCCGCCGAAGCCCATCGGCACGCCAAACCGCTGCGCCGAGCCGACCACCACGTCCGCGCCCATCTCGCCCGGCGGCGTCAGCACCGCAAGCGCCAGCGGATCGGCGGCGACGATCGCCAGCGCACCCGCCGCCTGCGCCGCGGCGATCTCCGCCGACAGGTCGCGGATCGCCCCGGTGCTGCCGGGATATTGCAGCAGCACCGCGAACGGCCGCGCCACGCGGAGCGCGTCGACATCCCCTGGCGCCACGTCCAGCAGATGAATGCCGATCGGCTTCGCCCGCGTCGCCAGCACCGCCCTGGTCTGCGGATGCACGTCCGCCGCCACCGCGATCACGTCGGACTTCGCCTTGCTGATCGCGTGCGCCATGGCCATCGCCTCGGCCGCGGCCGTCGCCTCGTCCAGCAGCGAGGCGTTGGCGATCTCCATGCCGCTCAGCTCGCAGATCATCGTCTGGAAGTTCAGCAGCGCCTCCAGCCGGCCCTGCGCGATCTCCGCCTGGTACGGCGTGTACGCGGTGTACCAGCCCGGGTTCTCCAGCACGTTCCGCAGGATCACCGGCGGCGTGACGGTGCCGTGGTAGCCCATGCCGATCAGCGATTTCTTCAGCACGTTTTGGCCCGCCAGCGCGCGCAGCTCGGCCAGCACGCCGGCCTCGTCGATCGGCGGCGGCAGATCGAGCGCCGTGATTGGACCGGATCGTCTCCGGCACGGTCTTCGCCGCCAGGTCCGCCAGGCTCGTCGCGCCGACCTCGCGCAGCATGGCGGCGATATCATCGTCCGACGGCGCGATGTGGCGTGCGACGAACCCGTCCGCGGCTTCCAGCGCCGCAAGTTCAGCCAAGGCATCCATGGTCACAGCGTCTCCAGGAACTCGTTGTAGGCGGCCTCGTCCAGCAGCGCGTTGAACGCCTCGGTGTCGTCGATCTCCAGCCGGAAGAACCAGCCCTCGCCCTGGGCATCGCTGTTCACCAGGGCCGGCTCGTCGGCCACCGCCTGGTTGGTTTCCACCACTTTTCCGGCGAGCGGGGCGTAGACGTCGGACGCCGCCTTCACGCTTTCCACCACGGCGCAGGCCTCGCCAGCCTCCACCTCGCGGTCCACCTCGGGCAGCTCAACGAACACCACGTCGCCGAGCGCCTCCTGTGCGTGGTCGGTGATGCCGACCGTGGCGATATCGCCATCGAGGCGGACCCATTCATGGTCGCGGGTGTAGCGGGTGTCGGTGTCGGCCATCGCCGAGACTCCTTCAGCGTGCGTAGCGGTGGGGGACAAACGGCAGCGGAACGACGGTGGCGGGCAAAGGCTTGCCGCGCACCAGCAGCGTCAGATTTGTACCGTCAGCGGCCAGGTCGCGGCGGACATAGCCCATGGCGATCGGCGCATTCAGGCTGGGGCCGAAACCGCCCGAGGTGACGGTGCCGGCCTCGGTCCCATCGCCTGCGGCGATCGTGGCGCCGGCGCGGGCCGGCGCGCGCCCGTCCGGACGGATGCCGACGCGCAGCCGCGCCGCCCCGTGATCGAGCTGGTCGCGGAGCACCGCCCCGCCAGGGAAATCCCAGGCCAGCTTGCGCCGCTTGCCGATCACCCAGGTCAGCCCCGCCTCGACCGGCGTGGTCAGCTCGTCGATATCATTGCCGTACAGGCAAAGCCCGGCCTCCAGCCGCAGCGAATCGCGCGCGCCGAGCCCGGCGGGCACCACCTCCGGCTGCTCCACCAGCAGCGTCGCCAGGTCCACGGCGCGCTCGGCGGGCACGGAGATCTCGAACCCGTCCTCCCCGGTGTAGCCGGAGCGGGACAGCAGGCAGGGAATGCCGCGCACCAGGGCAGACGCCACGCCCATGAACGGCAGTCCGGCGGCGGCCGGGCACAACCGGCTCAGCACTGCGGTGGCCAGCGGTCCTTGCAGCGCCAGCAGCGCACGCTCCGGATGCGGCGTCAGACTGACCCCAGCGTGCAGCGCCGCCGCGATATGGGCGAAATCGTCGGCCTTCCGGCTGGCATTCACCACCAGGAAGAATTTCTCGGGTTCCAGCGTCGCGACCATCAGGTCGTCCAGGATGCCGCCTGCCTCGTTGGTCAGCAGTGTGTAGCGCTGCCGGCCCGGCTTCAGGCCCGCGATGTCGCCCGGCACCAGCGCCTCGAGCGCGGCGGCGGCGGTGGCACCGGTCAGCGTCGCCTGCCCCATGTGCGAGACGTCGAACAGCGCGGCCTGGGCGCGACAGTGCAGGTGCTCGGCCAGCACGCCGCCGCGGCAGCGCACGGCCAGCGCACCCGTCAGATCGTACTGCACCGGCATGGCATAGCCGGCGAACCCCACCATGCGGGCGCCGTGCGCGCGATGCCAGGCATCGAGCGGCGTGGTCAGCAGCTTCGGTGGCGTCGGATCGTCCGGCAGCGCGTTCTGGACCAAGGCCTGGCTCCGTGACACGGGCCGCCCGCCGGCGACATGCCGGCGAGAGCGACCCCCCTCTGTCACGGTGACCTGAGAGATTCGGGGCAACGGCCCCTTACTCCGTCGGTGCGGCGGGATTGCGCCCGCCGGCTTTCCAGAGATCCCTGCCCGACGCGGTCCCTGGTACCTGAGCGTTTCCGGGGGTCGGTTGCGCCTTCGGCGGCGAGGAACAAGACCCCTCGCACTCTCCCGCGCCGGGTGGCTGGGACTCGCGCAGGATGACGGATCGGCCCGCGTTGTTCAATGATGGAGTTGCCTGCGCATGGCTTGCCTGCGCTGCGCGCCGCCGCCCGGCCCGCCGGCAGCCTTCCGGCCGAGTCGTGATGGACCGAACCAGGAGCTCGCATGCTGCGCGTGATCGCCGTCGGACGCCTGAAGAACGCGCCGGAGGCCGCGCTGTTCGCCCGCTACGCCGAACGAATGCGACCGAAGCTGAGCCTGACGGAAATTCCCGAGGCACGCGGTGCAGTCGCCGAGATCAAGCGCCGGGAGGGCGTGGCCCTGCTGGCGGCCTTGCCAAGCGCGGCTTTCACGGTCGCCCTGGACCAGGGCGGCGACGCGCCCGACAGCGCGCACCTTGCGGGGCTGCTGGACCGCTGGATCGCGCTCGGGCGGCCGGTGTGCTTCCTGATCGGCGGCGCCGAGGGGCTGGACGCACCGGTGCTGGCGCGCGCGGACGTCACGCTGTCGCTCGGCGCGCTGACTTGGCCGCACTTCCTGGCGCGCGCGATGCTGGCGGAACAGCTCTATCGCGCGCGTGCGATCGCTTCCGGGCACCCGTATCACCGGGCCGGGCGACCTGGTGGTTAGAAGGGCACCGACCTGGCTGACATCAACGCGGCAAGCAAGCCAAGGTCCACCGCGGAGCGCGCGGAGCATGCGGAGATCGATCATGGTGTTCCGGCAGCACGCCATCACCCTTGGGCATCTCCGCGCGCTCCGCGGTGGACCTCGGCTTGCTTGCCGGCGCCACGAAGCCGCCAACGGATGGCAGAGTCGGCTGACCCCGGAGCCGGCCCGCGCAACGACCAACCTTCATGGTCGAATACGCCGAAACACGCTAAGCTGGCGGCGAGGACGCAATTCATCTCGGAAGGGGAATGCAATGTTCGATCTGCACTACTGGCCGACGCCCAATGGCAAGAAGGTGACCATCCTGCTGGAGGAGTGCGGCGTGCCCTACAACATCGTCCCGGTCAACATCGGGCGCGGCGACCAGTTCACCCCGGAATTCCTGAAGATGAACCCGAACCACCGCATGCCGGTGCTGGTGGATCGCGCGCCGAAGGATGGCGGCGAGCCGATCGTCGTGTTCGAGTCCGGCGCGATCATGCTGTACCTCGCCGAGACGCTCGGAAAATTCTACCCGCAGGACCTCCGCACCAAATACGAGGTCACCGAGTGGCTGATCTGGCAGATGGCCAACCAGGGGCCCAAGCTCGGCGAGTGCGGGCATTTCCGCCGGCTCGGCGACAAGCAGGGCGACCAGACCTACGCCGTGCGCCGGTTCACCGACGAGGCGAACCGGCTGTACGGCGTGCTGAACAACCGGCTGTACGACCGGCCGTACCTGGCCGGCAACGAATACACCATCGCCGACATGATCTGCTATCCCTGGACGGTGAACTGGAAGAACTCAAGGCCAGGACATCGAGGAGTTCAAATACTTCAAGCGCTGGTTCGAGGAACTTGGCGCCCGCCCGGCGGTGCAGCGTGGCATGGCGGTCGGCGCGAACCTGTCCGAGGATCCGTCGAAGCTGACCCCGGAGGAGCAGGAGCGCCGCGCCAAGATCATGTACAACCAGCGCGCCCGCCCGGTTCCGGCGTAGGGACACAGCGTACACCTCTCCCGCCCTTCGCGGGGTTGGGCCGCGAAGCGGATCAAGGTCGCGGAGCGCTTGCGACGCGGGTGAGGGTAGTGCCGCGCGGGTACTGCCCTCACCCGTCGCGCTTCGCGCGCCGACCTCTCCCGCGAAGAGCGGGAGAGGTGGACGCCGCTTAGGCCGGCGCCGGCTGCCGCGTCACCGAATTCTGCGCCTTCATCTCCTCGTCCCACGGCCCGGAGAACCGCCCCAGCCCCACCACGTCGGACGCAAACACTTCCTCCTGCCGCGGCCACTGCTCGCGCGGCAGCTCGTACGACACCTCGATCCCGTTGCCGTCCGGATCGCGGAAATAGATCCCCAGCGACAAGCCGTGATCCTGGATGCGCTCGATCTTCACGCCCTTCTCCTTCAGCCGCCAATAGGCCGCCTTCAGGTCGTCCAGGCTCGCCATCATCCACGCCATGTGGTTCAGCCCCACCTGGCCTTTCTGTTGCAGCGGCGCATCGTCGCCCACCTGCATCAGCGCCACCTCGTGCGAGTGCTCGAGGTCCGCCGACATGAACGCGGCAAACCCCGGACGGTAGTGATACGTGTGCAGCCCCAGCACGTCTTCGTACCACTTGTGCGAAAGTTCCGCGTTCCGCACGTAGATGTTGACGTGGCCGAGATGCGTCGGTCGGTAGCTCATGGTGTCGTCTCCCCTCGTCGTGGTCACAAATCGTTGTCGTCATGCAGGAATGCCCGCACGCGATCCGCCACCTCCCGCTTCGGGAAGATCGCGTGCAGCACCCGCGCGCGCGTCAGCGGGTCGGACGCAAAGAACCGCTCATACAGCACCTGCCGGCTGCCGAACGAGGAACACGCGATGTCCCACGCCAGGTGGAACAGCCGGATGCGCTCGGGCGCCTCGGTAGTTTCGGTCGCAAGATACTGCTCGATCCACGGCGCCAGCGGCCCGCGCAGGTCCTTCGCCGTCGGCGTCAGCATGAAACTCGACGACCCGAGCAACTGCAAAATCTCCACCATGCGCGGATATGCGGTCATGAACAGGTTGCGCGTGGTCTCGATCGGCACGATGTCGGGGCACATCACGCCCCATTGATCCAGCGTCGCATCGGCCTCGCCGGCCCGCATGCAGGCGCGCATCGCCACGGTGTGCGTCATCAGCTCGGCAAGCCGCTCCTCGACATGCGGCAGGTGCGCGTTGCCCAGCGTCTCGGTCATCAGCAGCGCCGTGCCCAGCACGACCTCGCACTTGGCGAGGTTCTTCGCCGCGCCCTGGTGCGCGCTGTGCGCCGAGGAATGCGTCTCCTGCGCCGTATTGTTCAGCAGCTCGATATCGCCCAGCAGGAACACCCGCTCCCACGGCACCAGCACGTCGTCGAAGAAGACGACGCAGTCCATCTCCTCGAACCGGGACCCCAACGGATGGTCGAAATGCGACCGCCCAAGGTCAAAGCTCTCGCGGCACTGGAATTTCAGGCCCGGCGTGCCGCAGGGAATCGCGAAACTCAGCGCGAAGGGGCTGTGCCCCTCGGTGTGCTGGCCCAGCCGCGGCGAGTACACGCCGATCTCGTCCGAGATCGGCCCCAGCGTCGCCAGAATGCGCGCGCCGCGCACGACGATGCCCGCATCGGTCTCGCGGATCACCTGCAACGCGGTGCCCTCGGTCAAGTTGAACGTGCCGGAGACGGTACGGCTGCGCTGCAGGTTGATCAGCGAATGCGTCAGCGTCAGGTCATTCTCGCGAATGTACTCATGATATCGCCGCATGTTATTGCCGAACACCGCCCGTCCGCGCGCGAAATAATCCGCCGCCCCCGCCCACGCCGCATACGTCACGTTCATGAAATCCGGCGACCGCCCCATCATCCCGCAGGTCGCGCGCGCCCAGTGCAGCATCATGTCGCGTCGCCGCACCAGATCGTCCTGCGTGCGCGGGATGATGAACGACAGGCCGACACGCTCGCCCGACGACGGTGACTCGAACGTCATCGCGTCGCGCAGCTTCGGGTCGCGCTGCATGTCGTACAGCCCGGCGATGGTGCGCGCGCCGCCGGCGAGGCCGGGTTGCGTGGTGACGTCGCGCACGCGCTCGCCGTCCAGCCACACCTCGCGCGGCTGGGCGCGAAGTCCGTCGAGGTACTGCTGTCCCGTCCGCGCCGCCATCCTCGATCCGTTCCCGCATTCTGGTTGCGTCAAGACTACGGCGATTTGCCCCCGAGTGGAATTGCCAATGCGACGGACCTAGACTTGCCGCGACGCCGAGGGAAACGATCGATGGCCGCGACCGACGAACACCGCAACACACCCTACAACGGCTACCACGCCGCGGCCACGCCACCGGAAGACGCCGAGCTGACGCATGTGGAGAAGGGCTCCCCCGGCGGCGAGTACCTGCGCCGTTACTGGCAGCCGATCGCGCTGACCTCGGAGGTCGCCGACCTGCCGCTGAAAGTGCGCATGTTCGGCGAGGACCTGGTCCTGTTCCGCGCCACCAACGGCGACTACGGCTTGCTGGACAAGCATTGCCCGCATCGCGGCACCTCGCTGGAATTCGGGCTGCCGACGGACTTTGGGCTGCGCTGCTGCTATCACGGCTGGCTGTTCGCCCCCGACGGCACGATCCTGGAAACCCCCGGCGATCCGCCCGGCAGCACCCTGAAGCACCGGCTGCGCCACGGCGCCTATCCGGTGCGCGAGTACCAGGGCCTGGTGTTCGGCTATTTCGGCCCGCCGCAGGACATTCCCGAGTTTCCGATCTACGACAGTTACCAATACCCCGACACGGTCATGGTGCCGTACAGCATCACCTATCCCTGCAACTGGCTGCAGGTGCAGGAGAATGTGATGGACCCGGCGCACACCGTGTTCCTGCACACCCGCGTCACCTTCGCCCAGTTCGCCGCGGACGTCTGGGGCCAACTGCCGCAGATGGATTTCGTCGAGACGCCGACCGGGATGATCTACGTCACCTCCCGCCGCTGGGGCGACAAGGTCTGGGTCCGCTCCAACGACATCCTGCTGCCGAACCTCGCCCAGGTCGGCCATGTCTGGGAGGACGGGCAGCAGGAGCGCCAGTTCACCCGCGTCGGCATCACCCGATGGACCACGCCGATCGACAACCGCGCCTGCAAGGTCATCGGCTGGCGGCACTTCAACGACGAGGTGAATTCCCGCGGCCTCGGCAAGCCCGAGGACTGCGGCGTCGAGAAGGTCGATTTCTACGGCCAGACCGGCTTCGGCCTCAGCTACGACGAACGCCAGCGCGCGCCCGGCGACTACGATGCGATCGTTTCGCAGCGGCCTATCGCGGTCCACGCGCTGGAACACCTGACCTACTGTGACAAGGGCGTGGCAATGCTGCGCCGGCTGTTGCGGCGGAACATCCGCAAGATCGCCGCGGGCGACTGGGCGCCCAAGCCGCCGCTACGCTCGGCCGGGCTGGTGCCGACCTACTGCCACGACACGGTGCTGACCGTTCCGCCCGCGGCCGACGATGACGCGCTGGTGCGCGCGATCGGTGACGCGGTCACCGCGATCGTTCTGGACGGCGACACGCAGACCGCGCCCGACCGTGCGGCGCAGGTGCGGGACCGACTGCGCGCGTACCAGCAAAGCCTCTTGTCTCAGGCGGCCGAATAGCGCCGCTAATCCGCCAGTCACCGGCCCGCCCACTGACGACCTGATTGACGATAACAGCGCCTCTACCCTAAATGCTCCGCATGACGCGCCCACGCATCGCATCGCGCCGCCAACAACCCCGCCAATCCGGCGGCGGCGACGCTGCGCGTTCACCCGACGGGCCAGCGTCTCCCCGCTAGACGCGCCCACGACCGAACCGCAACGCCCCGCCCACGCAACCGTGCGGCGGGGCGTTGCGTTTCCACCGCACGGTTCCCATCCCGAACCGAAAGCACCCGCCATGCCCGACCCAAGCCTGCTCCTCGCCTTCATCCTCGCCACCACCATCCTGATGCTGATCCCCGGCCCCAACGTGGCGCTGATCGTCGCCAACTCGGTCGCCTGGGGCACAAGCTACGGGCTGCTCACCGTCGCCGGCACGGCGGCGGCCATGGTCGTGCAGCTCAGCTTGACCGCGTTCGGCATGAGCGCCGCCCTCGGCGCCCTTGCCACCTGGTTCGAGTGGCTGCGGTGGATCGGTGTTGCCTACCTGCTGTGGCTCGGCGTCCGGCAGTGGCGCGCGCCGCCGGTCGACCTGACCCGCATCCCGGCGCAGCCGCGCTCGACCCGCGCCATCGCGCTGCGCGGCTTCCTTGTGTCACTGACCAACCCCAAAACGCTGCTGTTCTACGGCGCGTTCTTCCCGCAGTTCGTCAGCCTCGGCCGCCCCCTCCTGCCGCAGATCGCCCTGCTGTCTGCCATCTTCCTGTCCCTCGCACTGCTGCTGGACGGCGGCTGGGCGATCCTCGCCGGACGCGCCCGCTTCCTGCTCGGCTCCCGCGGGCGGCTGCGCAACCGCCTGTCCGGCGGCATGCTGATGTGCGCCGGCCTCGGCCTGGCTCTGGCCCGGCATCGCTGAACGAAGCAAGGTTCGAGGCGTTGCCGCGGACCTTGCTTCCACTGACACGCCTTGTTCCGGCCATCGCCGGGCGCTACGCAGGCTTTGGTTTGGGCAGGAGCGGCGATCATGGCGCAGGCAATTCGGCCGGTGATGCTGGTCATCCTCGACGGCTTCGGCTGGCGGGAGGAGACCGCCGACAACGCCGTGCGTCTGGCGCGCACGCCGACCTTCACGAACCTCTGGCAGACCTGCCCGCACGCGTTGCTGCGCACCTCCGGCCGCGATGTCGGACTGCCGGATGGGCAGATGGGCAACTCCGAGGTCGGCCATCTCAATATCGGCGCGGGTCGGGTGGTGCCGCAGGAGCTGGTGCGGATCGGCGACGCGATCGCCGACGGCTCGATCGGCCAGGCGTCGGCGTTCAGCGGCCTGATCGGCAAGCTGAAGGCATCGGGCGGGACCTGCCACCTGATGGGCCTGCTCTCGCCGGGTGGGGTGCACTCGCACGAGGATCACGCCGTCGCGCTGGCGAAACTGCTGCACGCCGCCGGCGTGCAGACGGTGCTGCACGCCTTCACCGACGGGCGGGACACACCACCGCAGTCGGCGGCGGACGATGTTGCGCGGGTAGCCGCCGCGCTGCCCGCGGGCGTGCCGATCGGCACCGTCTGCGGCCGCTACTACGCGATGGATCGCGACAAGCGCTGGGACCGCGTGACCAAGGCGTACGACATGTTGGTCGACGCCGCCGGCGCGCATTTCGACGATCCGGTGGCCGCGGTGCGCCACGCCTACGCACACGACGTGTTCGACGAGTTCGTCATTCCCGCCGCGATCGGCGATTACAAGGGAATGCACGACGGCGACGGTATCCTCTGCTTCAACTTCCGCTCCGATCGGGTGCGGGAGATCCTGGGCGCCCTGCTGGAACCCGAGTTCGACGGCTTCCCACGTCCCCGCGTGCCGCGCTTCGCCGCCGCGGTCGGCATGACCCGCTATTCCGACGAGCTGGCGCCGTTTCTCGACGTGATGTTTCCGCCGGACCCGCTCGTCCATGTGCTGGGCGACATCACCGCCACAGCCGGACGGACCCAGCTCCGCATGGCGGAAACCGAGAAATTCCCGCACGTCACCTACTTCCTGAACGGCGGGCAGGAGACGACCTTCCCCGGCGAGGACCGCATCATGGTGTCCTCGCCGAAGGTCGCCACCTACGACCTGCAGCCGGAGATGTCGGAACCGGCGCTGGCTGATAAGGCAGTGGCGGCGATCGGCTCGGCGAAATACGACCTGATCGTGCTGAATTTCGCCAATCCGGACATGGTCGGCCACACCGGCGTCCTTCAGGCAGCGATCAAGGCGGTCGAGGCGGTGGACGCCGGCCTCGGCCGCATCGCCGAAGCGGTGCGGAAACAGGGCGGCGCGCTGCTGGTCACCGCCGATCACGGCAACTGCGAGCTGATGAAGGACCCCGTCACCGGCGGTCCGCACACCGCGCACACCACCAATCCGGTGCCGGTCGTGCTGCTGGGCGGCGACGTCGAGGCGTTGCATGACGGCCGTCTGGCCGACGTGGCACCCACCCTGCTCGAGCTGATGGGCCTGCCGAAGCCCGCCGAAATGACTGGCGCCTCGCTGATCGCTGACCCCTCGACCTCCGACCCCGCGATCTCCGACCACCGGGCGACCGCCGCGCGGTAGCCGCCGCTTCGTCGCCCGGTTGCCGCTACTTTCGCCCGCCGGAGACGGGCTGGCGCCCAACCGACTGCTCACAAGTGCGTGCGCAGCAGCATCAATTGCAGCACCAGGACTTGTGCAGCACCAGGACTTGCCGATCCATTGGTCGCTGTGGCTAGTTTGTGGTTCATCCGCTGTCCGTAGCGGGTGAAACGCTCGGTCACCAAGATCGCTGGTTGCAAAAAATCGCACGAATCGACAAGACAACGACGGCCACTTGTCGCTAGGCTACGTGCCCGCAGTGCGCATCGCACGACGCCCAGCGATGACGAAGGGGAAGCCGCGATGCGCGCCAGGCTCGGCGAGCCGACAGATCGCAAACGCCCCGCCCAGCGCGGTCGATCGACGGGCGCCCGGGCGGCACGCTGTGCGATCTTCATCGCCCCGATCGCCCTGACGGCATGTCATCTGGACGTCCTCGATCCGCAGGGCGTCATCGGGATTGCCGACAAAACCATCCTGATCGACAGCCTCGCCATCATGCTCGCCATCGTGGTCCCGATGATTGCCGCGACCCTTGGCTTCGCCTGGTGGTTTCGTGCCTCCAACACGCGGGCCGCCCACCGGCCGGATTTTGTTTATTCCGGCCGTATCGAGCTCATCGTCTGGGGCATTCCGCTGCTGGTGATCATGCTTCTGGGTGGCGTGACCTGGATCGGGTCGCACGACCTTGATCCCTACAAGCCGGTGGCATCCGACACACCTGCGCTCGAGGTCCAGGGCGTGTCGCTCGACTGGAAGTGGCTCTTCATCTACCCGAACCAGGGTGTCGCGAGCGTCAACCGGCTTGTGGTTCCCGCCGGCGTGCCAATCCACTTCTCCTTGACCTCGGCAAGCGTGATGAACGCATTCTTCATCCCGCAACTTGGCAGCATGATCTACACGATGAACGGCATGCGGACGCAGTTGAACCTGCGCGCGGATGCGCCGGGAACCTTCCACGGCCTGTCGAGCCACTACAGCGGTGACGGTTTCTCGGACATGCATTTCGACGTCCAAGCGCTGCCCCCGGCGCAGTTCGCCGCCTGGATCGAGACCACGAAGCGCACCGGTCCAACGCTCGATCAGGCCGCCTACGCCACCCTGGCCAAGCAGAGCATCGACGCGGCGCCATTCACCTACCGCTCGATCGAGCCCGGGCTGTTTCAGCAGATCGTCACACAGAAGCTGCCGCCAGGGCCTGGCCCGCGGGCTGGGCAATCCGGTCTGACCGTGTCTCCGCGGACGCAACCATAAGCATGTGGGGGCCGTAGCATGTTGGGCAAGCTGACCTGGGCCGCCATTCCGTTCGACCAGCCGATTCCGTTGTTCGCGGCCGCCTTGGTCGGCGTGGTGATCATCGGCGTCCTCGCCTGGATCACGCTGAAAGGTTGGCTCCCTTACCTTTGGGACGAGTGGATCACCAGCGTCGATCACAAGCGGATCGGCATCATGTACATCGTGCTGGCGATGGTGATGCTGCTGCGCGGCTTCGTCGACGCGATCATGATGCGGGCGCAACAGGCGCTGGCGTTCCGGTCCGAAGGATACCTGCCGCCCGAGCACTACGATCAGATCTTCTCGGCCCATGGCACGCTGATGATCTTCTTCGTCGCAATGCCATTCGTGATCGGCCTGATGAACTTCGTCATGCCGCTGCAACTCGGCATCCGCGACGTGGCGTTCCCGACGCTGAACTCGGTCAGTCTTTGGCTCACCGCCACCGGCGCGCTGCTGGTCAACATTTCGCTCGTCGTGGGCGAGTTCGCGCGCACCGGCTGGCTGCCATATCCCCCGCTGTCCGAGCTCACCTATTCGCCCGGCGTCGGCGTCGACTATTATCTCTGGTCGCTGCAGATCTCCGGCGTCGGGACCCTGCTGACCGGCGTCAATTTCGTCACGACGGTGCTGAAGATTCACGCCCCCGGCATGACCTATATGCGCATGCCGATGTTCTGCTGGACGACACTCGCCTCCAACCTGCTGATCGTCGCCGCCTTCCCGATCCTGACGGCGACCTTGGCCATGCTGCTGCTGGACCGCTATCTCGGCTTTCACTTCTTCACCAACGAAGCCGGCGGCAACGTGATGATGTTCATGAACCTGATCTGGGCCTGGGGACATCCCGAGGTTTATATCCTGATCCTGCCCGCGTTCGGCGTGTTTTCGGAAGTGATCTCGACTTTCTCCGGCAAGCCGCTGTTCGGCTACCGGTCGATGGTCATGGCGACGATGGCGATCTGCATCCTCTCCTTCACCGTGTGGTTGCACCACTTCTTCACCATGGGCGCCGGCCCCGACGTCAACGCGATCTTCGGCATCGCCTCGATGATCATCGCGGTGCCGACGGGCGTGAAAGTGTTCAACTGGCTGTTCACGATGTACGGCGGCCGGGTCGTCTATTCCACGTCGATGTTGTTTTCGATCGGCTTCATGGTGACATTCGTCATCGGCGGCATGACCGGCGTCCTGCTGGCGGTGCCGCCGGCGGACTTCCTGCTGCACAACAGCCTCTTCCTCGTCGCCCACTTCCACAACGTCATCATCGGCGGGGTGCTGTTCGGCGCGTTCGCCGGCTACAATTATTGGTTCCCGAAGGCATTCGGCTTCCGGCTGCACGAAGGGCTCGGCAAGGCATCGTTCTGGTGCTGGCTCATCGGCTTCTACGTGGCATTCATGCCGCTTTACGTCGTGGGCCTGATGGGGATGACCCGTCGCATGCAGCACTACGACGTGCCGGAATGGCATCCCTGGCTGCTGATCGCGGCTGGCGGCGCGGCCATCATCCTGGCCGGGATCATCCTGCAGGTCGCGCAACTCGCCGTCAGCATGCGCCGGCGGGACGCTCTTCGCGACACGACCGGCGATCCCTGGGATGGTCGCTCGCTGGAATGGGCGACGCCGTCGCCCCCGCCGGCCTTCAACTTCGCGGTGCTGCCGCGCATCGAAGGCCTCGACGCCTACTGGACCATGAAGCAGCGCGCGCGCCGGCAGGCGCGGTTGGGCGACGAGCCCGCCTACACCGATATCGAGATGCCGCGGAACAGCGCAACCGGCTTCATCTGTGCCTTCTTCGCCAGCTTCATGGGATTCGCGCTGATCTGGCACATCTGGTGGATGGTGGCCTTGGCCGCATTGGGCGCATACGCCACCTTCGTCGTCTTCGCATGGCGCGACAGAGTCGAGTACATCATTCCGGCTGACGCGGTCGCGCGCATCGACCGGGCCAACCGCAGCGCACGCGCTGCGGCGCTCGCCCAACCGGGGACAGCGTCATGAGCGCGTTCCAAGGGACGGCCGGCGACAACCCCGATCGCGTCGGGCGCGAGAACGGGGCGCAGGACCGCGGCCACATGGCCGAGCACGCGGCGGGTGAGCTAGAGTCGAAGCGCATCATCGTCGGCTATGGCTTTTGGATTTTCCTGCTGAGCGACATCGTCATGTTCTCGGCATTCTTCGCGACCTACGCGGTGCTGGTCGGGAACACGGCGGGTGGGCCAGACGGACGGCAGTTGTTCGACCTGCGCGACACCGGTATCGAAACGGCCTGCCTGCTGCTCTCCAGCTTCACGTGTGGCCTCGCAAGCATCGGCGCCCGGATGCACAGCGGGCTCTGGTTCCATGGTGCGATGGCCGTGACATTCCTACTGGGCGCCGCATTCATCGGCATCGAGGTACACGAATTCGCGGACCTGGTCGCGCGCGGCGCAGGTCCGACGCGAAGCGCGTTTCTCTCCGCGTTCTTTACATTGGTCGGCTGCCATGGCCTGCATGTGACCGCTGGCTTGCTGTGGCTGCTGACGATGATGGCGCAGGTGTTTGCCAAGGGGTACCGGGCCGACATTCTCCGACGTGTCCTCTGCTTCAGCCTGTTCTGGCACACCCTCGACATCATCTGGGTTGCGCTGTTCTCGGTGGTCTACTTGATGGGGGTCGCGCGATGAGCCACTCGGAACAAACAGGCAGCATGCACAGCATGCAACGCACCGATACCGTGCCGGGTGAGGGGCGTCTTGACGGACGCGCGGCTGCCGAGGGTGTCGGAAGCTACCTGGTCGGGCTCGGGCTCGCGACGCTGCTCACCATCGTGTCGTTCTTCATCTCGGGCACCACATTGGTCTGGACGCCGAGCATTCCTGTGGCCCTGGCCGTTCTCGCGATCGCGCAGATGGGCGTTCACCTTGTCTTCTTCCTGCACATCACGACCGGCCCCGACAATGTCAATAATGTCATGGCACTTGCATTCGGCGTGCTGATTGTGCTGTTGCTCATCGTCGGTTCGCTCTGGATCATGATGCACCTGAACCAAAACATGATGCCGATGGATCAAGTCATGCAGATGCAGCGCTGATGGCCACGCGCTTTGTCACGTTGTAAGTCAGCCGCAGCAACCCTCCCTGAGTTGACCCATGGGATCGTGGCGCAAGGGAAGATGGCCGCACGGAAGGTGACCCTGGGAAAGCTGACCCTGGGGCTGGTTACCATGGGGATCACGACCTTGGCTGCCGCGCCGCCGCCCACGCCGTCGGCGGACAGCAACACCGCGCGCCAGCAGTTGCAGGACACCGAGCGCGCCCGCACCGAAAATCTGGCGACCCAACGGGACGCCGCGGCCCGCGCCGCCGCTGCCGCCGAAATCGAGCAGCAGCTCGCCGCCGCCCGCGCCAAGGCGGACGCCAAACTGCACGACGCCGAGGCCGCCACCTTGTCGGTGGCGCATCGGATTGACGCGCTGGCGCGGGCACGCCAGGACGCCGCGGACCAGTTGAAGGCCCGCGCCGCCGACCTGGCGCCGCTGCTGCCGGTGGTCGAGCGGCTGTCGCTCTATCCGACCGAGACCCTGCTGGCCGCGCCGGACTCGACCGAGGACGCGGTGCGCGGGCTGCTGGTGCTGAATTTCCTGTCGCGCCGGATCGCCGCGGACGCCGAGGCGCTGCGACGTGCGCAGGCCGGCGCCGAGCACGCGGCACACGATCTGCAGGCCGAGATGCCGCGGCTTGCCGCCGCCGAGGCCGCACAGACGGCGCAGGCTCAGGCGCTGGACCAGCAGCTCGCCGCCACCGAGGCCGATCGCCGCGAAGCCGTGGACGCCGCCGCCGCCGCCGCGCGCCGGGCGGCCGACGAGGCGGCGCAGGCGGCGAACCTGCGTGCCGTGCTCGCCGCGCTGGACGCCGAGCGCCGCGCCGAGGAACGGCGCGCCCGGGAAGCCGAACTGCGCGCCGAGCGACGCCATCAGACCGCCGAAGCCGACGCCGCGCGGCGGCAGCAGCAGGCGCTGGCCGCACCCGCCGCCACCGCCAGCCTGCCCGCCGGCGCCGCGCCGCGCGGCCAGCTTACCGCGCCGGTGGCCGGCAGCGTGCTGCGCGGCTGGGGGGCGCCATCCGACGCCGGACCTGCGACCGGCATCACCTACCAGGCGCCGCCCGCCGCCCGGGTGGTCGCGATGTGCGGCGGGCGCGTGGTTTTCGCCGCGCCCTTCCGCAGCTACGGACTGTTGTTGATCCTCGATTGCGGTGGCGGCTACCATGTGGTGATGGCGGGGTTTCAGAAGCTGGACGCGGCGGTGGGCCAGCTCGTGCGGGCCGGCGAACCGGTGGGCTCGATGCCGACCTGGGCGCCTGGCGAGGGCGGCACGCGCCCGGCACTTTATGTGGAGCTGCGACGCGACGGACAGCCGATTGATCCCGCACCGTGGTTGAAAGCGAATGGCTGACACGCCACTAGGTAGGAATTCGGTGCTGGTCGGCGCGCCGTGCGCCCACACGATGCCGGCGGGCTTTGGCTGTCGGACCTCGGACGCCAGGCTTTGGATGCCAGATGTTGGATGCCCGGCCTTGGATGCCCGGACTTGAATGAGGGACCTTGGATGATGAATTTCGGACGATCAGTACCGGCGCGACCGGTGGCAGAGGAACACACATGAACTTCACGCCTTCGACCCCGCGCCCTCAGCGCTTCCGCGCCGGCCTGCTGCTCGGCGCCGCCTTCCTGGCAGGCGTCGCGCTCGCACCGGTTGCCGGCCAGCTCGGCGCGCGCCTCGGTTTCACCTTCGGCCTCGCCCCGGCGGCGTTCGCCGACGTCACCGGCAACAGTGACACCTACCGGCTGTTGACGCTGTTCGGCGACGTGTTCGAGCGGGTACGCGCCGACTACGTCGATCCGGTGCCCGACAAGGAACTGGTCGAGAACTCGATCAACGGCATGCTCACCGGCCTCGATCCGCACTCCAACTACATGGACGCCAAGGCGTTCCGTGACATGCAGGTGCAGACCAAGGGCGAGTTCGGCGGCCTGGGCATCGAGGTGACCCAGGACGGCGGCTGGATCAAGGTGATCAGCCCGATCGACGACACGCCGGCCTCCCGCGCCGGCATCAAGCCCGGCGACCTGATCACCGCGCATCGACGGCAAGACCGTGCAGGGCCTTGCGCTGAGCGACGCGGTCGATCGGATGCGCGGCCCGCCCAACTCCAAGATCACCCTGACGCTCCATCGCGACGGCGTGGAGAAGCCGATCGAGGTCTCCATGCTGCGCGAGATCATCAAGATCCAGGTGGTCAAGGACCGCATGGAGCCGGACGATGTCGGCTATGTCCGCCTGACGCAGTTCACGGAGCAGGCCAATGAAGGCATCAAGAAGGCGGTGGAGCAGCTCAAGGCGGAGGCGGCCAAGGACCCGACCAGCGGCGGCAAGCTGAAGGCGCTCATTCTCGACCTGCGCAACAATCCGGGCGGCCTGCTGGACCAGGCGATCGCGGTCTCCAGCGACTTCATCGACGAGGGCGAGATCGTCTCCACCCGCGCCCGCCACGCCGAAGACAGCCAGCGCTGGAATGCCAAGGGCGGCGACATCATCCCTGGCGTTCCGCTGGTCGTGCTGATCAACAACGGTTCCGCCTCGTCGTCGCGAGATCGTCGCGGGCGCCTTGCAGGACCATCGCCGCGCCGTGCTGCTGGGCACCAGGAGCTTCGGCAAGGGATCGGTGCAGACCGTCATCCCGCTGCCCGGCAACGGCGCGATGCGGCTGACCACGGCGCGCTACTACACGCCGTCCGGCCGCTCGATCCAGGGCCTGGGGATCACGCCCGACGTGATGGTGCACGAGTCGCGCGAGGAGCAGGCGCAGCTTCGGGCCGGAGCACGAGGCGGACCTGAACCACGTGCTGTCCAACACCGGCGGCACGCCGCAGCAGGCCGAGCCGCCGCGCACCGACCTGCCGGCCGATCGCCAAGGAGATTCCGGACAAGCCGCCCGCGAACTTCCCGAAGTTCGACCCGGCGAAGCCCGACCAGACCGACTTCCAGTTGCAGCAGGCCCTGGTGCTGGCCAAGGCGATGGCGGCGCAGACGCGCGCCGCCAACTGATCCGCCGCCTTGGCGCCGGCGACCGCATCGCCCGAAGCGCCGGGCCCGGATCCCGGGCTGATTGCCGGCCGCCCTGGGCGGCGACTGGGTCAGTGGCGCGGGCTGGCCCTGTTCTGGGCGATCGCGCTGGGCGTGCTCGCGGTCGGCGGTGTGACGCTGCAAGTGGTGGGCCCGCCCCGCGCCCCTCCGGCTGCCCCGGCGGCCATCACGTCGCCGCGTCCGGAAGCTGTTGCGTCGCCGCGTCCGGAAGCTGTCGCATCAGCGGGCCGAACGGGGACCGGGCCGATCCCCGCGCCCGATCCGGCGTTGCTGGCGCGCGTGCCCGGTGACGCGTCGCCGACCAGCGGGGCGGCCGTTGCGCCAAGTGCCGGCGCTTCCGCCGATGCGCCAGCCGCGACGCTGCCGCGGATCGCGGCGGACGGGCGGACCCCGATGCAGGTCTACGCCGCCCATTTCAACACGGCGACCAAGGCGCCGCGGATCGCCATCCTGATCGCCGGCGTCGGGCTCGACGAGGCAGCGAGCGAGGCGGCGATCCACGCGCTCCCCGCCGCCGTCACCTTGGCGATTTCGCCCTATGCCGCGACCCCGGATACGGTCGCCGCCGTCGCCCGACAGGCGGGGGACGAGACCCTGGTCTCCATCCCGCTGGAGCCGCAAGGCTACGCGCTCAACGACCCCGGGCCGCGCGCACTGCTGACCAGCGCCTCCCCGGGAGAGAACGCCGCGCGACTGGACTGGGTGCTGTCGCGCTTCGGGGGCTACGTCGGTGCCACCGGCGCGCTGGGCGAGATGCGCGGCGAGCGCTTTGCCGCGGTGGCCGACCAGATGGACCCGATGCTCGCCGCGCTGGCGTCGCGCGGCCTGCTGTATGTCGATCCGCGCCCCGGTGCGGCGCCGCTGCCCTATGTGTGGTCGCGCACCGTCGACGTGGTCATCGACGACCCGCCGACGACCGCCGCGTCGATCGACGGGCACCTCGCAGAGCTGGAGAAGCGCGCGCACGACACCGGGGCGGCGCTCGGCCTGATCGGCGCGATTCGGCCGGTCACAATGGAGCACCTGACCGCCTGGGTGGGCAATCTCGCGGGACGTGGCTACGCGCTGGCGCCGGTCAGCGCGATCGTCACCGCGCCGCAGGGCTCGGTGCAGGCGGGTAGTACGGCCCCAAGCATCACGCCCGGCGGCAAGGCGACCCAATGAGCACTCTCCCCTATCGGGCGAATGTCGGCGCAGTGCTGTTCAATCCGGCCGGCCTCGTGTTCGTCGCCCGCCGCGCCGATCTGCCGAACGCCGAAGGGCCGGCCGGCGGCTGGCAACTGCCCCAAGGCGGCATCGATGACGGCGAGGACCCGCGTGGCGCCGTGCTGCGCGAGCTGGCCGAGGAGATCGGCACCGACCGGGCCGAGATCATCGGCGAGCACCCGGAGTGGCTGACCTACGACCTGCCGTCGCACCTGGTCGGCGTCGCCCTGAAGGGCCGTTATCGCGGTCAGCGGCAGCGGTGGTTCGCGCTGCGCTTCACCGGGACGGACGATGACATCCGCCTCGATCTCGATCCGCACCCGGAGTTCGACGCCTGGCGCTGGGCGGAGTTAGCCGAGCTGCCGGCGCTGGCGGTCGACTTCAAGCGACCGATCTACGCGATACTCGCCGCCTCATTCGCCCGCTTCACCGCGCCGTGAGGCGTCGAGCAGCGCCGCGCGGCGGACCTCCGCACGCCGGTCGTTTGCCGTCTCGGCCTTGGTGCGGCCATGGCGAATGCGATTCTCCTTCGCCTTCGCCTCCTCCGCCGCGCGCCCCAGACGCTTCTTCACCGATCGGAGGTTGACGATCTCGCCCATCTCGGCATCCTGCACACCGCGAACAGCTTACACAACGGGAGGGGTATCATGGGTAGCATTGTCACGCTGACCGCCGCCGACGGGTTCTCGCTTTCGGCCTACACCGCGGGATCCGCGGACGCGAAGGCCGGCCTGGTCGTGGTGCAGGAGATTTTCGGCGTCAACCATCACATGCGCGACATGACGGACCGGTTCGCCGCCGCCGGCTACCTGGCCATCTCGCCGGCGATCTTCGACCGCGTCGAGCGCGGCGTCGAGCTCGGCTACACGCCGGACGACATCGCCAAGGGCCGCGACTACCGGATGAAACTTGACGATCCCAAGGTGATGGCCGACATCGAGGCCGCCGCGGCGCATCTGGGCGCGAAGAAACTCGGCATCCTCGGTTACTGCTTCGGCGGCACCGTTGCCTGGTGGGGCGCAACGCGCACCACCAAGTTCGCCGCGTCCTCCTGCTGGTACGGCGGCGGCATCGCCGGCACCAAGGACGAGCGGCCGCACTGCCCGGTGCAAATGCATTTCGGCGAGAAGGACGCCTCGATCCCGATGAGCGATGTCGAGGCGGTGCGCATGGCGCAGCCGAAGGCCGAGAGCTACGTCTACATGGGCGCCGGCCACGGCTTCGGCTGCGACGAGCGCGGCAGCTTCAGCAAGCCGGACTACGAGCTGGCGCAGCAGCGCACGCTGGATTTCTTCGCCAAGCATTTGGGCTGAGGGCCATACACGACCTGTATTGGCGGCGAAAGGATTGACCGTTCCCGTCATGGCCGGCCCCCGGGTCCGGCCATGACGGGGGAACGGTCGGCGGCATGGGCACGTCAATCCGTTCGGTACCCGGTTTTACCCGCGGAAGTTCGTGGCCTTGGTAACCGACAGAAACAACGATCGGCACGGCGGTTGAAATCGGCTGAAGCGAGTCCATGCTTGCGATGCGCTTGCTCGGATCCGCGCAGACCCGCCGCCGGCGCCTCAGACGATGCCGTCCCGACGCAACGTCGCGACCGCGGCGGCATCGAGCCCGAGCCAGTCGGCCAGCACTTCGGCGGTGTGCTCGCCAAGCAATGGCGCCGACTTGACTCGGCCGGGACGCCGTCGAAGCGCACCGGCCAGGTCGGCATCGTCATCGTGCGCTCGCCATGCGTCATCGTTTGCAGGATCCCGCGCTGGCGGAAGCTCGGCTCGCTGGTCAGCTCCATCGAGTCGAGCACCGCGCCGGCAGGCACGCCGACCGCGCTGAGCTGCGCCATCGCCTCGTGTTTCGTGCGCTGCCGCGTCCAATCGGTGACGATCGCGTCGACCTCGGCCTCGTGCTGCAAGCGGGCGTCGGGCGTGTCGTAGCGCGCGTCGCCGATCAGCTCCTCGCGCCCGATCAGCTTCAACAGGCGTGGCCAATGCTCGGGGTTGGCGCGGCTGGTCAGCAGATAGACGTAATCGTTGGGGCCGCCGGGCTTGCACGGATAGATGCCGCTGGGCGGGTTGTTGCCGGGCGGCCGTCGCGGCGCCGCGGCGCCGGTGCGCGCCTGGGTGATGAACATGCCGCGGCTGTAATGCATGACCAAATCCTGCATCGCCACCTGCAGCCGCCGTCCCTTGCCGGTGCGCGCCCGATCGAACAGCGCGCTGACGATGCTGAATGCCATCACCATGCCGGTGCCGGTGTCGCCGATCGTCGGGCCGGGCTTGACCGGCCTGCCGTCGCGCTCGCCGGTGACGCTCATCGCCCCGCCCGCAGCCTGGGCGATCGGGTCGAACGCCAGGCCCTTCTCGTACGGGCTGCCGTCGCCAAAACCTTTGATCTGGGCATAGATGATGCCCGGATTGATCGCGCTGACCACGTCGTAGCCGAGGCCGAGCCGCTCGATCGCGCCGGGTGCGAAATTCTCGGCGAACACATCGGCCTTCGTCGCCATCTGCTTGACCAGCGCCAGGCCGCGATCCGATTTCAGGTTGATCGTGACCGACCGCTTGTTGGCGTTGTACATCATGAAATAGTACGCGTCGCCGAATCCGGTGCGGCCGGCTTCGCCGCCCTTCGGGTTTTCCACCTTGGCAATGTCGGCGCCCATCCAGGCAAGCGCCTCGGTGCACGATCGTGCCGGCCTCGAATTGCGTCAGGTCGAGCACGCGAATCCCGGCCAGGCAGCCGGGGGATGCGGGCGTTACGTCCATGGTAGCCTCCTTTCCGCGGCAGGGCGTGTCGCCCCCGCCTTCGCGCAGCCAGCCCTACACCCGGCGCGAACGTGCGCCTTCCTCGATCTCCGCCGCTTCGATCGCCCTGGCCAGCGCACCGCTGAGCTGCTTGGCCGACTGCAGCGTGAGCTCGACGGCGACCCGCGCTCCCGGCCCGAGTGCCGAGTTGACGAAATCGATGGTGATGGCCTCCTCCAGCAGAGCGTGGTGCGGGTGGTCGTACGACACCACCGAGTGAGTCAGGTTGAACCACCCGTCCACGCCCTTGCCGGCGCCGTCCGCGCCGACGACCTCAACGATCGAGGTGCACATGCCGGCGATTACGCGGCCAGGTGCTTCTGCAGGAACGCCCATACCTTTTGCCAGCCGTCCAGCGCCTGCTCGATGCGGTACATCGGCCGGTCGTAGTAGAAAAAGCCGTGCCCGGCGCCGTCGTAGCGGTGGAACTCGTAGCTGCTTGCCGTGCTTCTTCAGCTCGGCCTCGTGCTGGTTCACCTGCTCCGGGGTCGGCGAGCGATCCTCATTGCCGAACAGGCCGAGCAGCGGGCAGGACAGGTCCTTGGTGAACTCGATCGGCGCAACCGGCTGCTTCGGCGTCAGCTCCTCCTTGCTCATCACCACGCGGCCGCCCCACAGCTCGACGGCGGCATCGATGCTCTTGGTGTGGCACGCGAACAGGAAGGTGTGCCGGCCGCCCGAGCAGGTGCCCCACACCGCGACCTTGCCGTTGAGCCAGGGCTGCGCGCGCAGCCACGCCACCGCGCCTTCGGTGTCGCCGATCACCTGCGCATCGGCAACGCCGCCCTCGGCGCGCACCTTGGCGGCGACATCGTCGGCTTTGCCTTCGCCGGCGCGGTGATAGAGGTTGTGGCTGATCGCCGCATAACCGTGATGCGCGAATTTTCGAGTCGTCTCGCGGTACCACTCGTCCCAGCCGGGCGCATGATGCATCAGCACGATGCCGGGGAACGGGCCTGGACCCAACGGTCGCGCCAGGTAGGCCGAGATCGGCGTGTTCTTGTCGCCGTTGATCGAAATGGTCTCCGCAATCATGCCTTCGTACGCCATGGTCGCTCCCCCTTGTCGATGCGAAACGTTAGCCGCCGCTGCTGCTGTTCGAGCATCAGGCGATCCGCGACACTACCACACCGCGGGCCGATCGCTCCATAGGCCGCGCGGTTCGTGGCCCTGATGGGCCCCCCGGCAGGCCTGGCGGCAACCAATACCCGTGGCGAGGGTGTCGGGATTCATTTGATTTCCGTTACGCCAGCAGCAGTTCCCATTCCAGTGTCGCGTTTCTGCTCCCTCGCTTAAAACATCATGGTTTTGCGTGACATTACGCCCCGCCGCTGGTGGTCTGACCAACACCGGGAAGATCGACAATTCCGGAACAATCATAAGACACCCGTATTTCCGAAGCTTGAAATCTGGTCAGTGACCCATATCGCAGAAGGTCCGCTCCCACCCTACGCGGGCATTCAGGCCGACCTACCCAAGCCGGCTGGGATCAGTCCGCCGCCAGCCGTGCCTGTCGTCGTCGCGGCGTCCCGGCCCGGGCCGGCGCGGCCGGCGCAGCGCCGGCGAGCTCCAGCCAGGCCGCGCGGCGCCATGCGGCCTGCGCCGCAAGCGTGTGGTGCGCGGCAAGCGCCGTCCGCGCACCCTCGGCCAGACGCTGGCGCAACGCCGCGTCGTTGATAAGGTCGCACAGCGCGCGAAACCATGCGGCCTCGGTGTTCGCCACCAGGTAGCCGCCGACGCCGCCGGTCCCAACTCGGGCCGCGCCAGCGCCGTCGGCCCCAGCACTGTCGGTCCCACGGCCGTCGGCCCCAGCGCCGTCGGTCAATGATCCCCGATACGCCGGAACGTCCGACGCCAGCACCGGCAGCCCGAGCGCGGCATAGTCCATGGTCTTGATTGCGGATTTGCAGCGATTGAACGCGGTATCAGCCAGCGGTGCGATGCCGATATCCCAGGACCGGTGCTGCGTGATCCAGTTCACGAATCCGGGATAGGAGGCCATGCCGGATTTCGATGGCGATACGCGGTTGACCCAGGATGGCAACGCCACCGGCCCGGCGACGCCGATCATCTCGAACGCGACCCCAGGCCCGAATAACGCAACCACCCGCGCCATCGCCCCCGCGGCGACCTGCCAATCCCCGAGGTGCGTGGCGCTGCCCATGAACAGCAGGCGCACCGGGTACGGCAGCGGCCGGGCCTCCGCCCGCGGCACACCCCACAGGCGCTCATCCAGGCCATTCGGCACCACCCGCACCTCGGATCGCGTGGCCCGCAGCGCCTCGGCCAAGCCCGGCGTCGAGACCCACACCGCATCGGCATGGCGCAGCATGCGCGCGACCGTGGGCGCGCGCGGGCGCAACATGCCAGCCTCCGGGTGGTCGCGCGGGATGTGCAGCAGGTCGTCGTCAAGGTCGTACAGCAGCCGCGCGCCGGTCGTGCGACACCGCGCGGCCAGCACATCGGCGGTCTTGCTGTCGGGGATCGCATACCGCTGGGTCGCCACGATGTCGCCGCGCAGGCGCGAGACCTCATGGGCCTCGGCCATCACCACGTCGAACCCCTCGGCGATGCCCGGGTGGTCGAGCGGCTGCAGCAGTCGGATATAGGCACAGGGGCTGAGCGCGCCGTTCGCCAGCCGCTCCGGCACCACGATCACGCTGATCCGCCCGGACTGGCGCAGGTCGAGTCTCACGGCGTCGAACCGCCGGCGCACGCAGCGGCGCGGCGTAGTCGCCCGCATAGAAGTCTGTGACCGGCCGCCGCGGCGCGGATTTCGTTGCCCCGGGGGATGCGTTCTGCCCGAGCGCAACCCGCACCGTGCGAAAAATCGCCCGCCACTCGTCGGTGGAGGCGATCGGGTCGACCAGCCAGGTCAACGGCCGACCCTCCAACCGCTCCGGAAACGCACCAATGCGCGTCGCCACGATCGGCAGGCCCGCGTCGATTGCCGCGCTCAGCGTATAGCTGTAGGTCTCCGGCGCCTGCGAGGGAAACCACACGACATGTGGCTTGAACCCAGCCAGCAGGCCGGGCAGTTCTTCTTCCCGATATTTCCCGCTCACGCGCAGCCGCGCCGCGACCCCGGCGGGTAGCTTGCGCTCCGGATGGCCGATCAGGTGCAGCGAGATTTCGCTGGCGGGGACCACCTCGGCCAGCGTGACAACATCGATCTCGCCCTTGTGCCCCGCCAGGACGCCGAGCACCGCAACGCGCAACGGCCGCCCGGCGGCCAGCGGCGGCGGACGAACGTGCCAGATCGTTTCGGTCACCGCCTCGTGCGGCGCCAGCGCAGCGTTGCGCGCCAGGCCGTGCCGGGCGAGCCGGGCACGCACGTCCGCGCTCGGGCACAACACGCGCTCGGCTTCCAGCAGCAGCCTGGCCTGCGCGCGCCGCCAGGACAGGATCTCCCGCGCTCCATGGCTGGGCCGCCGCGCGATGCAGGCATTGCAGGTCGCCGGGCCCGGCTCCCCGCAATAGCGGTGCCCCGGACTCGGCAGCAGGTTCATCTGCGGGCAGATCGCGAAATAGTCGTGCACCGTCAGGTCGTAGCCAACGTCCAGACGCCGCAGCAGCGCGCGCAAATCCAGGTCGAGCCCGGCCACATGGTGCACATGCACGCGCTGCAAATTCGTGGTGCGCAGGTAGCCGACAAGATCGTCGAGCCGATCGCCCGCCAGGGACAGGACCGAGTGCCCCGGCAACGCCGGCACCGACAGGCCGATCCCACGCGCCGACGAGCCGAGCAGCAGCACATGGGCGTCTCGCCGAGCCGCGCCGTCAGCTCGCCGATATGCCGCTCCACCCCGCCGCCCAAGTCGTGCGAGACCATCAGCACGGTCGGCTTGCCGGAGGCGCGCAGCAGCGCCGCCGTCACGGCAAAGCGCGCGCCGCCGGCGGCATCCAGCCGGACGTGCCGTGCGACCACCTTCTCGTAGTCGGGGTAGCGCGCCAGCAGCGCCTTGCGGCTGCGTCCTTTGCGCTGCACCGCGGCCGCGCCGAAACTGACGTTGCCATCGTGGAACACATAAGTGTCGCAGGCCAGCATATGACGCCAGCCGCGCACGCCGGCGCGCAGGCAGAAATCGTTTTCCTCGCCGTAGCCGTCGCCCGAACGTCTCGGCGTCGAACGGCCCGACATCGTTCAGCGCCGCGCGGCGGATGTACATGCAGAACCCGACCGTGGTCGGCACCTCGACGCTGCGCCCGACATTCACCGCCCGGCACGCGGCATCGATCGCGTGCACGTCGAGGCCGAAGGCCGCCGATACCCCGTCGACACTGGGATAGCCGCAGATCGTTGCGTTGTTGGAAAACGGCGAGACCGAGGCCACGCGCGGCACCGCATAGGCCTGCGCCGCCAGCCGGCGCAGCCAGCCGCGCGGCACCACGGTGTCACTGTTCAGCAGCGCGACATCATGCGCGCCGGCCGCCGCCATGCCGCGATTGACGACGCGGCAAACCCGAGATTGCGGACATTGTGCAGCAGCGTGATGCGCCCGGCCTTCGCCAGCGTCCGCAGCCAGGCGACCAGTTTCGGTTCGGGTGAGCAATCTTCCACCACGATCACGTCGCCCGCCGGCGCGGTCGGGATCCTCCAGCACCGAAGTCACGCACTGCTGGGTTTCCCGCAGTCCGCGGTAGGCGGCGATGACCACGTCGACCACGACACCCTCCGGACAGGACGCCGCCAGGGCCGTCGAGGGCAGGTAGTCGTTGATGTCGATCGGCTTCTCGGTCTGCCAGCCGCGGCTGGCACCGATCCGGATATGGTACAGCAGCGGATTGGCCGCCGCTTCCGGATGCATTTCCGCGTAGTAGGTGGCATCGAAGCGCGGGTGCGGATTGCGCAGCTCGGGGCCGCCCCAGGTCAGGTAATGCACCAGCGGGGGATAGCCGGAGATTTCGACATCGGGATAGCGCGCGCCATACCATGCGCTGTCGAAGAAACGGTTCGGATCGCGCCCCTCGACCGCGCCGAACAGCACGAAGTGCATCAGCGGCTCGAGATCGATCGAGCGCAGCTCGGGATATTTTGTCAGGTACCATTCGGCGTCGAAGAAGGCGCGCAACTGCTCGACGGTTCGCGCATCCACCACATCGGCCAGCGACGGTGCCTCGGTCCCTGCTGCTTCCATCGCACCGACCATAGCAGGGTTGCGCCGTTCCCTCGTCCGATGTCGCAATTTTTCCCGCATCAGCCGCCGCTCGCGGGCCGTCACGCCTCAGAACCCGACATCGCCGAACGCGGCGCGCAGCGCGGCATAGACCAGGCCGCCCACGAGGAACCCGACCAGCGTGCCATTGACCCGAACAAATTGCAGGTCCTTGCCGACATGCAGCTCCAGCCGATCGGTGACCGTCGCGGCGTCCCAGCCGCCCACCACGCCGGCGATGAAGTCGGCAAGCTGGAGCCTGCGCCGACGGCAGCAGCGTGGCGACCAGCCCCTCGATGGCGCGCTCCACGCCGGCCCGCGCCGCCGGATCGTTCTCCAGCAGCGCGCCAAGATTGGCCAGCGCGCCGGAGAAGAAGGCGACCGAGCGCCCGGTGGGGCGCGCCGCGTCGGCCTCCAGCGCCATGCGCAGGCGCGACCAGACGTCCCACAGCCACGCCTGGACGGTCTCGTGCGCGACCACGTGCCGGATCGCCCGGCCGATCTCGGCGGCGCGCTGCCGGGTCCTCCTCCATGCGGGTGATCTCGCGCCGCACCCATTCGTCGAACGCGGCGCGCAGTTCGGACCCGTCGGGGCCGATCTTGTCCAGCTCGGCGTTCAGCGTCGCCAGCACGCGCCGCGCGATGGTGCGCGCCGAGCGCCCAGCCGACCAGCCGGCCGCCCTGCTCGCGCACCCGCTCCTCGATCGCCGCCTGCAACGCCGCCTCCCGCCCCGCCAGCAGCGTCTTGATCTGCCCGAGCACGAAGCCCAGCACCTCCTGGTGCCGCCCGCCCGCGACCAGGCTGTGCAGCGCCCGCGCCACCACCGACCCCGGCCCCCGGCCCGCCCAGGATGCGCGGCACGATCCGCGCCACCACGCGCCGCGCCCGGCCGTCCTCGACGGTCGACAGCAGCCGCGGCAGCATGGCGGCCAGCGCCTCGGCCGCCGGACGGGTGGCGACCGGATCGGCCAGGAAGCGGTGCAGGATGGCCGGCAGGTCGAGCCGGCGCAGCACGCCGGCGACCTCTGGCCCGGTCACCACGTGGGTGGCGACGAAGCGCCCGAGCGCCCGCCCCAGCCGCACCTTTTGCGCCGGGATGATCGCGGTGTGCGGGATCGGAATGCCGAGCGGATGGCGGAACAGCGCGGTGACGGCGAACCAGTCGGCGATGCCGCCGATGAAGCCGGCTTTCGCAGCGGAGGCCAGCAGCGCGGTCGCGTAACTGGGCGGCAGCGCGTAGCTGCCCAGGGTCAGCGCCGCCATCAGCACCAGCAGGCCGGTGGCGAAGGCGCGATGCTGCGACAGCGCGCGACGGGCGGCGCGGTCCTGAGGGGAATCGCTCACGCGGGACGTCCCATGCACGCCGGGCGCGTAGGGCGGATAAGCGCAGTGTAATCCGCCGCCCCGTACCGCGCCTGGCGGATTGCGCTGCGCTGATCCGCCCTACGGCCAACAGTGCGACAAGCCGGCGGAACGGGATAGACTGATCGCGAACCAACCGGGCCCTCAAGGAGACAGAGCATGACGATCCGCCGATTGCAGCCGCATGGCCGCCTGAGCGGCGCCGTGATCCATGGCGACACCGTCTACCTCGCCGGGCAGGTCGCCGACGACCCCAGCCTGGACGCCGAGGGCCAGACCGCCGACGTGCTGCGCCAGATCGACGCGCTGCTGGCGGAGGCCGGCACCGACAAATCCCGCCTGCTGTCCTGCCTGGTCTTCCTGGCCGACATGGCCGACGTCGCGGCGATGAACCGTGCCTGGGACGCCTGGTACGACCGCGCCAACCCGCCCGCTCGCGCCACGGTCGAAGCCAAACTGGTCGACCCGCGCTGGCGGGTGGAGATCACCGCGATCGCCGCCCTGCCGTGAGCGAGCCGCCCCATGGGAGCTCCCCTGGGAGCTGATCACCCGGCCCCGATCGCCCGCAGCACGGTCTGCTCGGTGAGGATCTGCGGTAGCACCTCGGGCGGCTGCTTGCCCGGTGGGAAATAGACATATAGCGGCACGCCTTCGCGCCCGTGCTCGCGCAGGAAGGCGGTGATCGCGCCGTCCTGGCGGGTCCAGTCGCCCTTGAGATAGGCGACATGGCGCGCGGCGAACGCCTGCCGCACCGGCGCGGTCGCGATCGCCAGCCGCTCGTTCACCAGGCAGGTGACGCACCAGGCCGCGGTCATATTGACGAACACCGGCCGCCCCTCGGCGCGCAGCGCAGCCAGCCGCGTGGCGGAGTAGGCCTCGGCGCCGGCCTCGGCGGCCGAGGCGGGGGGCGGCGCACTGCCGATCCCGCTCAGCACCGCCAGCGCCACCAGCAGCGTCGCCGCGGCGACCGCCTGGGCGAAGCGGCGCGTCCGCCCGGTCTCCTGCTGCGCCACGCCGATCACCCAGGCGGCGAAGCCGAGCAGCACCAGCCCGGCCACGGTGCCCAGCACGCCGCCGGGGCCGGCCTCCTGGCTGATCACCCAGACCAGCCAGGCGCTCGCCCCATACATCGGGAACGCCAGCCCCTGGCGCAGCCGATCCATCCAGCGCCCAGGCGGCGGCGCCAGCCGGCCCAGCACCGGCACCGCGGCAAACAGCGCATACGGCGCGGCGAGCCCGAGGCCCATGGCAAGGAACACCAGGATCGTCTCGGCCGGCGGGGCGGCCAGCGCGGCGGCGATCGCCACGCCCATGAACGGCGCGGTGCAGGGGGTGGCGACCAGCACCGCCAGCAGCCCGGTGAAGAAGCTGCCGCTGTGCCCGCCGCGCGCCGCGAGGTGCTGCCCGGCGCCGGCCAGCCGGCTGCCGATCTCGAACACGCCGGACAGGTTCAGCCCGACCGCGAACAGCAGCCAGGCCATCGCCGCGACGAACACCGGGGAGGCGAACTGGAACCCCCAGCCGGCCGCCGCGCCGGCCGCCCGCGCCGCCAGCAGCGCGCCGCCAAGGGCCGCGAAGGCCAGCAGCACGCCGGCGGTATACGACACCGCGTGCCCGCGCATCCGTCCCTGGGCCGCTCCGGCCGCCAGCCCCAGCGCCTTCATCGCCAGCACCGGGAACACGCACGGCATCAGGTTGAGGATCAGCCCGCCGAGGAAGGCGAAGCCCAGCACCCGGGCGAGCGGCATCGCCAACTCGGGCGGCGGCGCGCCCGGCGTGGCGTGCAAGGTCACGTCGGTCTCCTGCGCGCTGCGGTCCAGCACCGCCAGCACGCCGTCGAGATTCTCCCCCGGCTTGAAGTCCGGCCCCGGCTTGAGCGCCAGGGTCAGGGCGCCCGGACCGGTCGACAGCGGCTGCGGCGCGGCGTCCACGATCGCGCCGGCGACTGAGGGGATGAACCAGGCACTGGTCACGTTGGCGGCGTTCAGCTCCGCCCCGCGCAGCCAGAGCGTGCCGTCCGCCGCGATATGCGCGGTCCAGGGGGAGGCGCGCGGGATGCGTCGGTCGGCGGCGGCGAACAGCGCAGCCTGCGCCGAGGGTGCCGCGTGGCCCACCGGCAGGTCGAGCGTGAAGTGCGCCTGCTCCGGCACGCAGATCTGCTTGCACACCAGCCAGCGCGCGTCGGCGGCGATGGTCATGGCCCCGCCGCCGGGCGCCGCCACCGTGGCGGCTGGGGTGCCGGCGGCCGGAGCGGCGCCGGACGGCGTGGCAGTGGTCGGAACGGCGGGCGCGGGGGTGATGGTCAGCGGCAGCAGCACCTCGCCGGTATAGGCGTAGGTCATCACCGGCCCCTCGGCGATGCGCTGCGGCGCCGGCCAGCCGATCGGTCCGGCCGTGGCTCCCTTCGGCAGGGCAAGGTCGAGCTCCGGCGCGACACCGGCGTCGCCCGGGTTGCGCCAGTAGGTGTGCCAGCCGGGCGCCAGGCGGATGCGCAGGCCGATGCGGAACGGCGTGCCGGGCGACACGGCGTCGGTGTCGGAGACCAGGGAGACGGTGGCGTGGGTGCTGGTTGCCGGCGTGCTCTCCAGCGCCCGGGCCTGGGTGCCGAGACTGGTCAGCACGGTCAGAATAAGGATCAGCAGACGGGGCATCAGGGGTCCGGGCCGGCGCGGGCGGATATATGGCCCAGTCGACCCGATTGGACCAGACGCCCGTTGGCTGCAGGGCGATGGCCGTTGACGGCGTCATGGCCGGGCGCCCGGTCACGGGCGGGTGCTGGCGGGCGGGGCGTGGTGCTGGTGCCGCTGCTGGCGCATCCATCGCCGCCGCGCGGCGCGGTTGGGAAGTCCGGGCGGGATGGCGGGCGCGGCGGCGGTGGGAATTGGTGCAAAGGGTTTTGGCGTGGGGGTTTGGCGCGCGACGGATGCACCCTCTGGTACAAAGGGTTCTGGCTGGGAGTTTGTGTGTGCACGTTGGGCCGGGGCGGCGTGCGCGGTGGGGTGCGGGTCCCGGCTTGGCGTGGTCGCCGGGGCAGCGGGGCCGGCGGGCGGAATTGGTACAAAGGGTTCTGTCAGGCAGGTATCGGGCGCGGCGGGGGCGCGCTCTGGTACAAGGGGTTCTGGCGGTGCGGTTTCGTGCGCGCCTCTGGCCGGTGCGGCGTGGGCGCCGCGGTGCGGGTCCGGGGTGGGCATGGGCGTCGGGGCGGCGGGGCCGGCGGGCGGAATTGGTACACAGGGTTCTGTCAGGCAGGTGTCGGGCGCGGCGGGGGCGCGCTCTGGTACACGGGGTTCTGGCGGGGCGGTTTCGTGCGCGCCTTCGGCCGGTGCGGCGGGGTGCGAGTCCGGGGCGGGCATACGCGCCAGGGCGGCAGGGCCGGCGGACGGAAATGGTACAAAGGGTTCTGGCGCGCCGGTGTCGCGCGCGGCCGGCGCGCGCTCTGGTGCAAGGAGTTCTGCCAGAAGCGCGGCGAGCAGGGCCTCCGGCGTCGAGCGGCCCGGGCTGGGGCGGCATGGCCGGGGGCGCCGCGGACGGAGGCGGGAGTTCGGATCGGCGGCGCGGGCGGCGGCGGCCTGCTTGCGGGAGGCGCGGGCGGCTTGGCGGGCGGCGGCGATCGCCTGCCGCCAGGGGGCGAGAGCGGCGGCGACGGCGCGGCGGCGCATCTGGTCCTGGGCGGCGGTGATGCCCCCGGTGGGGTGGGGCGGCGCCGTCAACTCGGGTGCGTAGCCGTGCGCGCGGGCGAGGAAGGCGGCGGGCAGGAATTTCTCGTAGCGCTTGACGGCGACATTGACCCGGTTTCGGCACAGCAGGGTGATGCGGTAGCGGTTCAGGGCGCGCTCCGTGGCGCCGTAGTTGCTGTGGATGGTGCGGGCGGCGCGGATTTTGTCGCGGCCGGTGGAGCGGCCGCCGTGCAAGCGGCAGCGCAGCCTGCCGTGGATGGCGGGGGCCTGGCAGGGGCAGCCGGCGCGGGTGCGGGCGCCGCAGCGGAGGGCGAGATGGAGGGTGGGGTTGCCGCGGGGTTTGCGGGCGGGCGGTGGGGGAATGGGATCGGTCGGTGGCCCGGGCCGGGCGACGGCGACGGCGGCGGTGGCGGTGGCGGTGGCGGTGGCGGTGGAGACGGGAGACATGATGCGTCGCTCCTGAGCAAGAACAGAAGCGGCATAGGTAGCACTGATTAGTTAGTCAGACAAACACAATCCTCCGAGGTGCCGGCGTCACGCTGCCGCGCTGACCCTGCGCCCGGCACCATGACAGCGCGTAGCTCTGCACAGAGGTCGAGGCCGGTTGCGGCGGCGATTCTTTGGTCGCACGGCTCCGACCCATCCCGGTCTGGCTGCCGGCTAGGCGACTTGGCGAAGCGGCTTTGGGCGGGGGAGCGGCGGTTCGGCACGCCCCTCAGCGAGGCTGCCTGTGACCGACTCGCCAGCCGCCATGCCGGCGCCGCCCGCTAACCGCAGGGCCTGTGGGACAAGCAGCGGAGCGGGTTAATCGAGCAGCGACGCAGCCGGAGCGTACCGCTTCACGGCCTCCTGCTCGGCTGCCGCGAACAAGCGTTCGGCCTCATCCATGATCGCCGCGGCGAGCTTCTGGCCTTCGGCGCCGGCGGTACGGGCGAGGCCCAGGTAGCGCTGCTCCACGGCCGCGGCCACGGTGAGGTCCGGCCAGGGCAAGCGCTCCGCAGCGCGCAACTCGGCCAGCAGGTCGGCGAGTTCGTCAAGCGGCGCGCGCGCGGGGGCCGGCGGCTCGGGAGCAGGTGCGGCGGTGGGGGCGAACAGGTCTGGCTGGCCGGGGGCGAATCGGGGCATGCCGGCAGTATAGCGTGGTCGCGTCCCTGCCATCAGGCCCAGATTGGGCGGGCGCCAGCGTGCACGATGTCGTCGCAGTGGCGGGGCTATTGCGAAACGGCGCCCTGCGCCGCCACGGAGGCCGACGCCCAGCACCACGACAGCGCGTAGCTCTGCACGGAGGTCTAGACCGGTTGCGGCGGCGATTTTCTGGTCGCACGGCTTCGGCCCATCCCGGTCTGGCTGCCGGGTAGGCGCCTTGGAGCAGCGGCTTTGGGTGGAATTCTGCCAGTCCGCTCCTAGCAGCCTGTCGGACTGAGCAAGTTTGCGGAAGAATGAGTTGCGTTGGGGCGGAAAATGGTCATGATGTTTCCCATTGAGGGCGGTTGACGAAATGAAAACCCATTTTGTTCTTTCTTTGTACTTAAGTCCGACAGGCTGCTAGATGCGATTCACTGAGACCGGACTTTTGGTTCATGCTCCGTTCTGCGAGAGTCGCAAGAGCGCTGTCTCTGAACCGGTTGCTCGCCTGGGGCGAGCGGGTCGGCTAGGAAAGCCGAGCCCGCTCCCTGACCGGAGTAACACAAGACGGAAGAGGATCGCCTGGCGGCAGTGACGTCGCTAAGCCCCGTGATATTTCGAACTAAAGGCGACATCTGAAACGCGGCCCGCGAGGTCTCGATCGTCGAGCAGGGCGTGGAAGTAGGTGCTTTCCTTGATCGCTCGAACAAGCTGGTCAGCATCGGACATCATGGCCACGTCGTTTAAATGAAACGACACCTGTGCGTCGATATATCGCTTATGTAGGATCGCCACTAAGTCCTGTAGGTCCAGCCAGAATTTTCGCCATGCTGCGGCAGATGCGCTCCCGAGAGATTTGCGCCCGAGCGCCGCATCAAGATCGAGATGGCTTATAAGTTTGTTCCGCGCCGGCACAATCCGTTTGCGAAAGTTACCGATCCGCGCTGAAATTTTTTTCAGATTGGCCATGTCGCGAGGCGTCTCCGCGAAGTCAGCATTGTTGACCAGAAACGGGATGGTGAGGTTGCGCCTTCCCGTAGTCATTTCTGGATCGGTCAGCTTGCATATTTGCAGGATCAGATGCTCGATAAGCAACTGGTTCAAATCGGAAAAGAATTTGTGAGCGGTGTCTTGAAAAAGTTCGTGCTGTAAGTCGGACCCTTCAAATATTGTCTGATAATGTGTCCAGAACACGCGCAGAATGACGCAATAGTCGGTGAATTTCTCTACATCCCGGCGCGTGACAGGTCTTGACGGGATGGTCACGGCTGCAACCTCGAAATCGTGCGGTGATGCAGGTTGTAGCTGCGCACGATGTCCATCACCGGCTCGCCGGAATCGCTGCGTTCAGTCGCCGCCATGCTTCCATTTTGCATCTATAATTGGGGCTGGAAAAGCGGTTTCTTTTCAGCATTGTAGGTTTCGTCCCAAGGTTTTCCATTTGTGCGAGGTGTTACGTGCCCCTGCCTTTGGCCGCATGGCGGCCGCGCTGAACGCGCGCCGGTAAGACAAACAGGGCTTCTGCAAGCGCGACGGCAAACTCAACGGCTCGCCCGGCTGAGTCCAGCGTATGATGGGGCCGATTTAGGTCAGCGTGGCGGGAGTCGTTCGCGTCGAGACGCACCTCATGCGCCCATTCAGCCATGCCGGGCGTGATTAGATGCGTGTCTTTGGCTTGGTTGATCCTCTCGGTACAGTGATCCACTTACCAACTTCTTCGTCTTGAGCATCGCGTCCACCGATGACGCTGCCAGCATTACCGCGCCGTCGGGCGCACTAAGACTTCGGTTTGCCTGCAAGAGAAAGTTGCGCGCCGGATCAGGTACATCCTCTGAGATAGTCCTCGGCGCGGGGAATAGGCCAACTCGTTCCATCTGCTGCTTTGTGTCGGGATCGACCTTGGCACCTGCCAGGACTGCTTTGCCGCAGGTCGAACAGATGTAAGTGAGCCACATAAAGTGGTTCTTGCCCGCGTAATCCCTGGAATGGACGATACCCCGTGATCCTGGCTGCCCATACACTGTCGGCAATGCCAGAGTTGGCTTAGCTGTGCCGCAGTGAGGGCAATTATCCACTTCGAGTTGCAGACTAAGCTCTGTCGTGGCGAAGGTCGGTGGACTGATCATCAGTTTGCTCGCGGTGCACAGCGCCCAGGGTAGTGTGCAATGGGAAGTCGTGTCGAGCAGTTCGTCCGCAGCCGGGTCGGCTGCCTGTCCGACAAACGGTCGGTCTCCGGACGCCCCAGAACGGCTGAGAGCCGCTACCGACCTGCGCAGGCGACTGACTGCTTTCGGGATCGGCCACTCCGCGCCCCGATGGCTTGGTAGGGTCGAGAGCAGACTCGCGCAGAGTCCCAGACAAGGGACAGGAAGTCCGGGGCAGCCGGTCAGTTCACCTGCCAAAAACCACTGTGGAGAGGTACCCGGCTGACGCGCCGCGCCACACGGCGCAAACCCGCGCGCGATCGTCGGCGCTCCGCACCCCCTGACCTATCCAGCCGACGCAAGCGAAAACGCTCCGGATGCGCCGACGCGCTCGCCCGATCCGCCCGCGGGCAAATGCGATCGCCCCGCCCTTGGCTGCCGCTCCCGTCACGTGGGGGGAACGGTGGATGAACCTGCCCAGGTGCCACGGCGAAATGGCGCTGCTCGCGCCAGGGCGTGCAGGGGTGCGTGCAGGGGCCGCCGTCTTTCGGCTACCATCCGCCCCCCTCGCTTCGGAGCACCCGCATGGACGACATGACCGGCCTGTCCCACGCCAGCCTGCTCGACCGCCTCGCCGAGGTCGCCGTGCGCGTCGGTCTCGGCGGCCTGCACGCGGGCCAGCAACTGGTGATGACCGCTCCGCTGGAAGCGGCCGCCCTCGCCCGCCGCGTCACCGAGCACGCCTATCGCGCCGGCGCCTCGCTGGTCACCACGCTCTTCGCCGACGACGACGCCACCCTGCTGCGCTACCAGCACGCCGCGGACGCCGGCTTCGACACCGCCGCCGGCTGGCTCTACGAGGGCATGGCGGCAGCCTATCGCGCCGGCGCGGCACGGCTGGCGATTTTGGGCGACGATCCGAACCTGCTGTCGGGCCAGGACCCCGACAAAGTCGCCCGCGCCAACCGCGCCCGCTCGATCGCCTACCGTCCGGCGCTGGAGCTGATCACCAACTCCGCCATCAACTGGACCATCGTCGCCTGCGCCACGCCGGCCTGGGCGCACGCGGTGTTCCCGGACCTGCCCGAGGACGCCGCGATGGCCCGGCTGTGGGACGCGATCTTCGCCGCCTCCCGCGTCACCACGGACGATCCGATCGCCGGCTGGGCGGCACACAACGCCACGCTGATGGCGCGGCGCAACCTGCTGAACGCCAAGCGCTACGCCGCGCTGCACTATCGCGGCCCCGGCACCGACCTGCGCGTCGGCCTGGCCGACGAGCACCGCTGGATGGGCGGCCTCACCACCGCGGCGAACGGCATCACCGGCAACCCGAACATCCCGACCGAGGAGGTGTTCACCACGCCGCATTGCCGGCGCACGGACGGCACCGTCGCGGCCACGTTGCCGCTGTCCCACCAGGGCACGCTGATCGAGGGCATCGAGGTCCGTTTCGCGGCCGGCGCCATCGTCCAGGCCCGCGCGCGCCGCGGTCAGGCGGTGCTGGAGCGCATGATCGCCACCGATGAGGGCGCGCGCCGGCTGGGCGAGGTCGCCCTGGTGCCCGCCGCCTCGCCGATCGCGCAGACCGGGCTGCTGTTCCTCAACACCCTGTTCGACGAGAACGCCGCCAGCCACATCGCGCTGGGTCAGTCGTACAGCAAGTGCTTCACCGACGACGGCGCGGCCGGGGTGGATGTGCTGCGGGACCGCGGCGCCAACAGCAGCCTGATCCACGTCGATTGGATGATCGGCTCGCCCCGGGTCGACGTGGACGGCATTGCCAAGGACGGCACCGCGGAGCCGCTGATGCGTGCCGGCGCCTGGGTCTGACGGCGTCCCGCCGGCGCCCGCTGCACGCCCGGACGCGCCGCCGCGCGGACAAAAAGAGGGCGGTGCGCCAATGTTTCAGGCGCACCGCCAAGTGGGTCGCGCCAATGGGGGAAAGGCGCGACATCGGGGAGGAAACAGGACACCGGCCGAAGCCGGCTCCGACGCGATGGTATGAACCCATTTGCCTAATAAAACGTTAACACCGCCGGTTGCGTCGACCCGAAATACGATTTCTGATCCGGGCGTTTTTGCCGCCCCGCCGTCACTGCAAAGGAGCCGCCGATGCCCACCCTGCCCGCGCGCACCGGTCCCCTCGTCGGGCTGAAAGTGCTGGAGATCGGCCACTACATCGCGGCGCCGTTCTGCACCCGGATCCTCGCCGATCTGGGCGCCGAGGTGATCAAGATCGAGCCGCCCGGCGGCGATCCGTTCCGCGGCTGGGGCGCGGCGGTGGACGGCAACTCGGTCTGGTTCAGCATCCACGGGCGCAACAAGCTGTCGGTGGTGCTGGACCTGAAGCGCGAGCGCGCCACCGCGCTGAAGCTGGCGGCGCGGGCCGACGTGCTGGTGGAAAATTTGCGCGCCGGTCAGCTTGAGCGCCTGGGACTGGGGCCGGAGGTGCTGCACGGGGAGAATCCGCGCCTGGTGATCGCCCGCATCTCCGGCTACGGCCAGGACGGGCCGTATCGCGACCGCCCGGCGTTCGGCGCGATCGGCGAGGCGATGGGCGGGCTGCGCCACCTGACCGGGTATCCCGCCGGCAGCACCGACCTGCCGCCGCCGCGCTGCGGCATCTCAATCAGCGACGACCTGGCCGGGCTGTATGCGGCGATCGGCCTGCTGGCGGCGCTGTGGCAGCGGGATGCTTCACCCGGCACGCGCTCGCCCGACGCCCCCGGTGCGGCGCGCGGCACCGGACGCGGCCGGGTGATCGACGTCAACCTGGTCGATTCCGTGTTCAGCCTGCTGGAAGGCATGCTGCCGGAATACGCGCTGGACGGCCGCATCCGCCAGCCGGTCGGCGCGGCGCTCCCCACTGCGGCGCCGACCAACACGTATCGTTGCGCCGACGGGAAGTGGCTGTGTGTCGCCGGCAACTCCGACCTGATCTTCGCCCGGCTGATGACGACGATAGGTCAGGCGGCGCTGGCAAAGGACCCGGCCTACGCGACCAACGCCGACCGCTGCGCCCGACGCGACGCGTTGGACGCGGTGATCGGCGCCTGGGCCGCCACGCTGCCGGCCAAGGATGCCGAGGAACGGCTGGAAGCCGCTGACGTGCCCTGCTCGCGGCTGTACGACATCGCCGACTGTGCCGCCGACCCGCATTTCTTGGCGCGCGGCAGCGTGCAGACGATTGACGATCCGCTGATCGGGCGCACGCTGCACTCCGGCCCGGCGATCCGCCTGGACGGTGACAAGCCGGAGAACGTGGTGGCCTGGACCGGTCCCGCCGTCGGCGCGCACACCGAATATGTGCTGAACACGCTGCTCGAAAGGGAGGCGGATCGCGCATGATCAACCGCAATATCAATTGCAAGACGGTACGTCCACCGGAGGGCACTCAAAAAAGGATGTGCCCCAGCATGGCTCGAACTAGTTCCCGGCATTGCGCGATCCCGCGGTTGCAGCTAGCTTGCTGGGAGCGAGGACAAGATAGCACACATCGTCTAGTGTCTCTCGGTCCAGGCGCTGGACGAGCACGATAACGGTCTCGTTCGATCCAGCTCGTGGCCGCCGAATCTCGCGAATGGAACCGTATTGGTCGTAGATAAAGTACAGCGATCCATTGGCGCCTAGGAATGGTCTAATCGGCAACCCACCCCCACCGATTGCTGGAAGAGGATTGTTGAAATTCCCTGCTTCCCACGCAGACAACAGCCGAGAAAACTGTGGCCATTTCTTCAGCAGATACACATCGGCCACCTGCGAACTTCCCACTTGGGAACGCACCAGGTTGGGAAACGAGACCTCCCAATCCACGTCGTCAGGTCTTACCGGCAAATCTGGCCCGAGCGTGTCGGATAACGCGCCTAATCTAGCGCCGATCCCACGTTTTAGGATTGCGATATCACTCAACCGGGCATTTCCTACAAAGGAATCTTTCAGAGCCAGCATACGAGGTTGTCGTTCTGTGCGGTAAGTGACCGAGTAGAATTTGACATCAACCGTTTCTGAAACAAACGATGGAACCGCCGACCCAACTTGCAGGAATCTTGACGGCTGCGTGACCGAGAAATCGGTCAACAGCGTATCACCTACTAGCGGCGACCTTCTGTCCCTCCTGTCTAAGTCCAATAGGAGTTTATCGTATAATCCTGCCAGCTTCGGGCAAAGCTGAGCGTCCTCGCTCAGAGCGAGCACATAGTGCGGCGCCGAACTTTGAGATGTCGCTGCCCATCCTGCGGAAAGCTGAACAAGCCAACACGCCAGCAACGCCGACATACACCCAATCGAGGGTATCGATTTTCGCCAACTCGTGTTTATCACCGGAGTCCTGATCCATGTAACCAGTTCCGCGAAATCTCATTTCTCCCCGATCTCCTCATGGATCGACCCCGCTGGTGGCGAGGCGGACGGCTGTTTGCATGTTGGGGCCTAGTCTGGAGTCAAGTTCCGCGACAGCGAACGCACCGATCCCGGCCAGAACATCACATGCGCCTGGCATTGGCGCCGAACCGTTCATCCTTCTCCGTGCGCTCCGCAGTGGATCTTGTCCTGCTGCGATCACCCCCCATCAAGCCGGCAGCACCGTCGCCCCCATCAGTGCGCGATCCACCGCGCGCGCGCACTGCCGGCCCTCGCGGATCGCCCACACCACCAGCGACTGGCCGCGCCGCATGTCGCCCGCGGCGAAGACCTCGCGGCACCGAGGTCGCGTAGTCGCACTGGTGTCCGCCCGCACATTGCCGCGCGCATCCAGCGCGACCCCGGCCTGTTCCAGCAGCCCCGGCCGCCGCGGCCCGAGGAACCCCATCGCCAGCAGCACCAGATCGGCCTTGAGCTGGAACTCGCTGCCCGGCACCTCGCGCATCGTCATGCGTCCGTCGGCGCCCTTCACCCACTCCACGCGCGCGCATTCCAGCGCCTCGACCTGGCCGTTCGCGCCCATCGCGCGCTTGGTCGTCACCGCCCAGTCGCGCTCGCAGCCTTCCTCGTGCGCGTGCGAGGTGCGCAGCTTGAGCGGCCAGTCCGGCCAGACCAGCGCCTTGTTCTCATGCATCCGGCGGCTTCGGCAGGATCTCGAGCTGCGTCATCGAGGCCGCGCCCTGCCGGATCGAGGTGCCGATGCAGTCCGAGCCGGTGTCGCCGCCGCCGATCACCACGACATGCTTGCCCTTGGCGGTGATCGTCCCGTCCGGCGCGGCGCGCGGCTTCGTCATCGCCGGCGCCGCGCTTGTTCTGCTGGGTGAGGAAGTCCATCGCGAAGTGGATGCCGTCCAGCTCGCGGCCCGGCAGCGTCCAGGTCGCGCGGCCATTCCGCCCCGCCGGCCAGCACCACCGCGTCGTACTCGGCGAGCAGCGTCTGCATCGGCAGCGCGGCGCCGACTTCGATCCCGACGCGGAAAGACAACCCCTTCCGCCGCCATCTGGGTCATGCGGCGGTCGATCGGGTGCTTTTCCATCTTGAAGTCGGGGATGCCGTAGCGCAGCAGCCCGCCGATGCGGTCGCTGCTTCTCGAACACCGTCACCGCATGGCCGGCGCGCGCAAGCTGCTGGGCGCAGGCCAGGCCCGCCGGTCCCGATCCCACCACGGCGACGCGCTTGCCGGTCCGGTGCGACGGCGGCTCCGGCGCGATCCAGCCTTCCTGCCAGCCGCGATCGACGATGGCGCACTCGATCGTCTTGATGGTCACCGGGTTGTCGTCGATGTTCAGCGTGCAGGACGCCTCGCACGGCGCCGGGCAGATGCGGCCGGTGAACTCCGGGAAATTGTTGGTGGAGTGCAGCGTGGTCAGCGCCGCGCGCCACTGGTCGCGATAGACCAGGTTGTTCCAGTCCGGGATCATGTTGTTGACCGGACAGCCCTGGTGGCAGAACGGAATGCCGCAATCCATGCAGCGCGCGGCCTGCGCGCGCAGCTCCGGCTGCGGCAGCGGCTTGACGAATTCGTGCCAGTGCTTGCGACGCACCTCCGGCTTGTCGTAGCCGCGGTCGTGGCGCTCGATCTCCAGAAAGCCGGTCGGCTTGCCCATGCGGTCAGTTCCTAAAATATACCTCTCCCGCGATTGCGGGAGAGGTCGGCGAGCGAAGCTCGACGGGTGAGGGTGATGCACGCGGCACGACCCTCACCCGGATCGCTCCGCGCTCCGACCTCTCCCGCGAAAGCGGGAGAGGTGTACCCGTAACTGCGACATCGTCAGTCCGCCGCGGCGGCCTTGGCGTCGCGCTCGGCGGCCAGCTCGATCAGCGCGCGGCGGAAGTCGTTCGGCATCACCTTGACGAAGCTGCGGCAGCACGGCGTCCCAGTTGTCCAGCAGCTCGCGCGCGCGCGCGCTGCCGGTGAACAGCAGGTGGCGCTCGACCAGGATGCGCAGCCGCTCGGCGTCGAAGCGCAGCAGGTCGCCCATGCCGCTGTCCTCGACGCTGACCGCGCGCTGGCGCGGCCGGTCGGGATGGTCTGCCAGCGTCGGATCGGCGGCGCCCACCGGCTCCAGCTCCACCCCGGCGGGGTTGCACAGGGTGGCGAAACGGTTCTTCGGGTCGTAGACATAGGCGATGCCGCCCGACATGCCGGCGGCGAAGTTGCGCCCGGTCTCGCCCAGCACCACCACCACGCCGCCGGTCATGTATTCGCAGCCGTGGTCGCCGCAGCCCTCCGACCACCGCGACGGCGCCGGAGTTGCGCACCGCGAAGCGCTCGCCGGCGACGCCCTGGAAATACGCCTCGCCGGCGATCGCGCCGTACAGCACGGTGTTGCCGACGATGATGTTCTCGCGCCGGGTCGCGCGTCGCCTCCGGCGGCTGGCGCACCACGACGCGCCCGCCGGACAGGCCCTTGCCGACATAGTCGTTGGCGTCGCCGATCAGTTCCAGCGACACGCCGCGCGCCAGGAAGGCGCCGAAACTGCCGCCGGCGGTGCCGGTGCAGCGTGATCGAGATCGTGTCCTCCGGCAGGCCGGCATGGCCGTAGCGCCGCGCCACCTCGCCCGACAGCATGGCGCCGACGGTGCGGTGGACGTTGCGGATCTCGCGCGTCGATGCGCACCGGCTTGCCCGCGTTCGAGCGCCGGCTTGGCCGCCTCGATCAGCGCGTGGTCCAGCGCCCGATCGAGGTGGTGGTCCTGCGTCTCGCAATTGTGGATCGCCACGCCGGCTTCGCCGGCTTCACCTGGTGCAGGATGCGCGACAGATCGACGCCCTTCGCCTTCCAGTGGTCGATCGCGCGGCCGCGTGTCGAGCTTGTCGACCCGGCCGATCATCTCGGCTGAAGCGTGCGGAAGCCCAGCTTGCGCCATGATCTCGCGCACTTCCTCGGCGACGAAGAAGAAGTAGTTGATCACGTGCTCCGGCTGTGCCGGTGAAGCGCTTGCGCAGCACCGGGTCCTGCGTGGCGACGCCGACCGGGCAGGTGTTCAGATGGCACTTGCGCATCATGATGCAGCCGGCGGCGATCAGCGGCGCGGTGGCGAAGCCGAACTCGTCGGCGCCGAGCAGCGCGCCGACCACCACGTCGCGGCCGGTGCGCAGCCCGCCATCCACCTGCACCGCGATGCGGCCGCGCAGCCCGTTCAGCACCAGCGTCTGCTGCGTCTCGGCCAGGCCGATCTCCCACGGCGAGCCGGCATGGGTCAGCGAGGTCAGCGGCGAGGCGCCGGTGCCGCCCTCGAACCCGGAGATCGTCACGTGGTCGGCGCGCGCCTTCGACACGCCGGCCGCGACCGTGCCGACGCCGACTTCCGACGACCAGCTTGACCGAGATGCGCGCCTTCGGATTGGCGTTCTTCAGGTCGTGGATAAGCTGCGCCAGGTCCTCGATCGAATAGATGTCGTGGTGCGGCGGCGGCGAAATCAGCCCGACGCCCGGCGTCGAGTGGCGCACCCGGGCGATGTTCTTGTCCACCTTGTGGCCGGGCAACTGGCCGCCCTCGCCGGGCTTGGCGCCCTGCGCCATCTTGATCTGCAGGTCGTCGGCATTGACCAGATATTCCGCGGTGACGCCGAACCGGCCCGACGCCACCTGCTTGATCGCCGAGCGCATCGAATCGCCGTTCGGCAGCGGCTTGTAGCGGTCGGACTCCTCGCCGCCCTCGCCGGTGTTCGAGCTTCCCGCCGATGCGGTTCATGGCGATCGCCAGCGTGGTGTGCGCCTCGCGCGAGATCGAGCCGAAGCTCATCGCGCCGGTGGCGAAGCGCTTGACGATCGTCGGCGGCCGGCTCGACCTCCTCGAGCGGCACCGGCTGCTCGGCCGAAGCGCAGCTCCATCAGGCCGCGCAGCGTCAGCAGCCGCTCGCTCTGGTCGTTGATGGTCTGCGGCGAAGGCTGGCGTAGTCGTCGGCCGAGTTGCCGCGCACGGCGTGCTGCAGCTGCGCCACCGACTCCGGCGTCCAGGCATGCGTCCTCGCCGCGCAGGCGGAAGGCGTAGTCGCCGCCGACATCCAGCATGTCGCGATAGATCGGGTTGTCGCCGTAGGCGTTGCGATGGCGGCGCACCGCCTCCTCGGCGATCTCGGTGAAGCCGACGCCCTCGATCGTCGTCGCGGTGCCGGTGAAGTACTTCTCGACGAACGCCGCTGGACAGGCCGACCGCATCGAAGATCTGCGCGCCGCAATAGGACTGGTAGGTGGAGATGCCCATCTTGGACATCACCTTCAGGATGCCCTTGCCGACCGCCTTGAGGTAGTTCTTCTGCACCTCCTAGGCCTTCAGCGGCAGGCCGTTCTGCACGCGGATCTGCTCCAGCGTCTCGAACGCCAGGTAGGGATTGATCGCCTCGGCGCCGTAGCCGGCGAGCACGCAGAAATGGTGCACCTCGCGCGCCTCGCCGGTTTCCACCACCAGGCCGGTCTGCGTGCGCAGGCCCTGGCGGATCAGGTGGTGATGCACCGCGGCGGTGGCGAGCAGCGCCGGGATCGGGATGCGATCGGCCGACATCGCGCGATCGGACAGGATCAGGATGTTGTGGTCGGCCAGCACCGCGTCGGTGGCCTCGCGGCAGATGCGCTCGACGGCGCGCTCGCATGCCCGCCGCGCCTTCGGCGGCCGGCCAGGTGCGTGTCGATCGTCGCGGTGCGGAAGGCGCCGTCCGCCAGCGTCGTCGATCGTGCGGATCTTCTCCAGATCGGCATTGGTCAGGATCGGCTGCGACACTTCCAGCCGGTAGTGCGTCGCCGGCGTGGTGGCCCAGCAGGTTCGGCCGCGGCCCGATCATCGAGACCAGCGACATCACCAGTTCCTCGCGGATCGGATCGATCGGCGGGTTGGTGACCTGGGCGAAGTTCTGCTTGAAGTAGTTGTAGAGCAGCTTGGGCTTGTCGCGAGAGCACCGCGATCGGCGTGTCGGTGCCCATCGAGCCGACCGGATCGTCGCCGTCGCGCGCCATCGGCTCCAGGAAGAACTGCAGGTCTTCCTGGGTGTAGCCGAACGCCTGCTGATGGCGCAGCAGCGTCTCCGGGTCGTTCGGCCGCGGCGGCACGCGGCGCTCGCCGCTGTCCGGCAGCTCCTCCAGCTTGAACTGCGTCGGCCTTCAGCCAGTCCTCATAGGGCTGCGGCGTCGGCCAGCGTGCGCTTGATCTCCTCGTCGTCGATGATGCGGCCTTCTTCCAGGTCGATCAGCAGCATCTTGCCCGGCTGCAGCCGCCACTTGCGGACGATCTTGCTCCTCCGGCACCGGCAGCACGCCGGCTTCGGAGGCCATGATCACGTGGTCGTCGTCGGTGACGATGTAGCGCGCCGGGCGCAGCCCGTTGCGGTCCAGCGTGGCGCCGATCTGGCGGCCGTCGGTGAAGGCGATCGCCGCCGGGCCGTCCCACGGCTCCATCAGCGGCGGCGTGATATTCGTAGAACGCGCGCGCGCTTCGGCATCCATCAGCTTGTTGCCGGCCCAGGCCTCCGGGATCAGCATCATCATCGCGTGCGCCAGCGAGTAGCCGCCGGCCACCAGGAGCTCCAGCGCGTTGTCGATGCAGGCGGTGTCGGACTGGCCGTGCGGAATCAGCGGCCACATCTTGTCGAGGTCCGGGCCCGAGCAGCGTCCGACTCCATCGAGCGGCGGCGCGCATACATCCAGTTGACGTTGCCGCGCACGCGTGTTGATCTCGCCGTTGTGCGCGATGAACCGATACGGATGCGCCAGCTTCCAGGACGGGAAGGTGTTGGTGGAGAAGCGCTGATGCACCAGCGCCAGCGCCGATTCGGTCAGCGGATTGCGCAGGTCGCGATAGAAGCTGCCGACCTGCGGGCGCCAGCAGCAGGCCCTTGTAGACCACCGTGCGGGTCGAGAACGACGGCATGTAGAGATCGCCGAGGCCCGGCAGGTGCCGCTTCTTCGCGAGCGCTCCGCGCAGGTTGTTGAGGATCTGCTTGCGGATCGCCAGGATCTTGCGCTCGAACGCGTCCTGGTCCTTGATGCCGCGGACTGGCGGCGACGATCGCCTGGCGGATCACCGGCATCGTCTCGATGCACGCGCTCGCCGAGCCCGGTCAGGTCGGTCGGCACGTCGCGCCAGCCGATCAGCGTCTGGCCCTCGACGGCGACGAACTGTCTCGAACTGGCTGATGGCGAACTCGCGCGCCGCGGCTTCGCTGCGGCAGGAAGCACATCGCGACGGCGTAGCGGCCGGGCGGCGGCAGCTTCAGCGCCCGCGTCTGTCGGCCCAGTCGCGCAGCAGCGCGATCGGGCATCTGGATCAGGCAGCCGGCGCCGTCGCCGACCAGCGGGTCGGCGCCGACCGCGCCGCGATGGTCGAGGTTGACCAGGATCTCCAGGCCCGCGCGCGATGATGTCGTGCGACTTCCGGCCCTTGATGTTGGCCACAAAGCCGACGCCGCACGCATCATGCTCGTTGCGCGGGTCGTAGAGTCCCTGGGGCGGCGGCAGTCCCATCGTCGGTCGCTTTTCACCTGTCGCCGAAGGCGGAATTGCCCGGCGGGTCTCCATTCATCCTTGTTGAGCACACGAAACCCGACCGGACCCGCTACCCGGTCCGGCCAGGCCACCAGCGTGAAACTATCCGCCGGTACGCTGCTCTGCAACAAGACTTCTGGCGCCGCGGCGGGTCCGAGCCTTGCGCTATGTGCAGGGCGCCAGTCGCCCAGCGCGTCGGTGCGCCTCCCGCGCGTCAGCGTGATCCATCGACCGCGACGGCGCTGCGCCGGCCGGTCAGATCGATGTCGAGATGCACCCGCCGGGCGATCAGCGCCGGGATGCGCGTGCGATGGGGGCCATCGCGAAAGGCCACGATCCCAAGTTCCGCGAAGCGCTTGAGCGTGCGCGACAGGCTGGCCTCCTTGCGTCCGGTCAGGGCGGCGAGTTCGCGCAGGGAGGCTGGCCGGTGGTGGCGGATCATCGCCAGGACGGACAGGTTGCCCGGCGACAGGAGCTTGACCATCGCCTCGGCCGACACCTGTTCGGTCGCGGCGCGATGCGCCGTCGCTGCACTGTCGAACCACGTCTTGGGAACGCCGTCGGCGCTGCCGGGATCACGCACGACCCGCTTCGTCCAGGTCGCAAAGTCGCGCAACGAGCCGACCTTATAGGGTGTGGCTGATGCCTTTTTCATCGAGCGTCCTGACGCGATGCGCTGGTCGTTGCTTGGCGCGATGATTTGCGCCGACACATTGTGCTTGCATTTCCCAGCCCACGACTGCCCCTACTTCCCGTGCGGCTCTGCAACCTGAGGCACCACCACCACATTCGAGTCGTCAACCGCGGCTGCGCTGGCCGGCGTTTGCCGCGGATGCGCCGATTCCTCCGTAGGCGAGGGACTGAGCTGCACGAGCGCGGCTACTAGCACAGAATCACCAACGGCCTGCTGCAGTGCCAAGGCCAGCATCGTCACTTTCGTTGCATCATCCAGCTTGGTGTCGGCACCGTTCAGCCAGCCACCCGTTCCCCAAACAAACTCCTGACGGGCTTTCTGGTCTGCCGCACTGCCGTAGTTCGACATGGCGAAGCAAAGATTGGCCAAAGCGGGGTAGGCATCGTTGAACTTGACCCCACGCAACAATCCGATCACCGGCGGCTCCAGACTGCTTGGCCCCTGGATACGCTCGCCAAGCGCCGAGACGGCCGTGGACAGAACCTGCCTGCCGACCACGTTCATCAACATCAGCCCGAGATTGAGCGCCTTGACACTGTCGCGCATTGCACTGGGCGGCTTCGAGGCCAGTGCATCGACCACCTGGCGGAAGTTCTGCTGCTCGCCCAGGGGAACGTTCTGCATCAATTCAAAGCAGTAGTTCGGCAAAGCCTCCTTTGCCAGTTGAAACGAGACCCCTTTCATGATCTCGGCGACAAGTATCGACCGGTTCTCGCCCCTGCTTCGATCGACGCCCCGATCCGTCGCGAACATCAGAACCTGAAACAAAATCGCCGGCCCGACCGCGACCTCGGTATCGCCGACCTTCACGTTGAATAGGGAACTGCGGAAGAACGCCATTGCGCCAAAGCTTGCCACAGCAGCCTGGACCAGCGGTTTTGCCGCTTGCCCCGCGTCAAACCCCCAGTCCATTGTAACGATGATGGTGTAGGCCGCCGCCGCCGCCGCGGCGTTAACCACCAGGTAGGCGATAGCGTAAGGACAACGAATCGCGGCAAACGGATCATCCCGATATCGTCCGATCAGTTCGCAGATGCCGACGAAGCCACCGATCAATGCCGTCGTCAGGCACAAGGAGATCGACAGTGCGGGCATAGCCGCCCCCGGGGAAGCCTCAACGGGCCACGATATACCGGGCTTTGCTACCAAGATCCGTCAGCCGGTACCGGTTATCCGACCCTGTTGCGGTCATGCCGTTTTTCTCCAGATCCCGCAGGACGGATTCCGCGAAATCCACATCATACCCGGTCTGTTGAGAAATGAACGCGATGTCCGCGCCATCAGGTCCCGCGGCATCGATTGAGTCGAGCACCGGCCCGGCTCCATCCGACGGAGTAGGCGGTGTCGACGTCTTCGTCTGGCCAGTCATGAGATACGATCCGACGAGCACCATCAGCATGATCCTTTCCGCGCAGGTCGAGCGTTGCTACTTCAGCCTACCATGTATGCCGCATGAAGTCGCGTTCAACGCGCCGTCCCGTACAAGATACCCGATTTAGGAAATACTTCTTGACATACCACCACAACCGACGCTGAAACCCCGCCCAGCCGAACCAAAGTCGGACCGCGTGACCGAGAGGTCAAGGCGATTCCGGTGACTCCAGGCCGCACGGCTTGGCCAGGCATGTCGCATGGCGGCCGGATCCGGTATGCTGCCCGGGCCACCTGGCTGGGAAAGGAGCGCCCGCATGAGCGCATCGCCAAAATCCCGCGCGGTCGGCGCCGCCTGGGACGATGCCTGGCTGCTGGACGGCGTGCGCACGCCGTTCGCCGACTACAACGGCCCGTTGGCCGCGGTCTCGCCGACCGACCTCGGCATCAAGGCGGCGCGCGCCGTGCTCGACCGCGCCGGCGTCCCGGCCGACGACGTCGGCACCGTGATCACCGGCAACATGACGCAATCCAGCTTCGACGCCTACATGCTGCCGCGCCATGTCGGTCTCTATGCCGGCGTGCCGATCGAGGTGCCGGCGCACATGGTGCAGCGCGTCTGCGGCACCGGGATCGAGGTGCTGATGCAGGGCGCCGACGCCGTCACCCATCGCGATGCCGGCGTGGCGCTGTGCGTCGGCACCGAGAGCATGAGTCGCAACCCGGTATCCGCCTACACCCATCGCGGCGGCTTCCGCCTCGGCCAGGTGGAGTTCAAGGATTTCCTGTGGGAATCGCTGCTCGACCCGGCGCCCGGCCGCACCATGGGCGGCACCGCGGAGGAGCTTGCCCGTCGCTATCAGATCACCCGCCGCGAGGTGGACGCCTTCGCCGCGCGCAGTTTCGACCGCGCCCTGGCCGCGCGCGACTTCCTGGCCGGCGAGATCGCCCCGGTCGGCAGCGAAACATTTTCCCGGGACGGCTACGCCGATCGCGCCATCGCGCTGCCGCGCAAGGCGGGCACGGTGAGCGGCGACACGCATGTCCGCCCCTCACCGGTCGAGGCGTTGGCCGAATTGCGCCCGGCCTTCGGTGGCGTGCAGACCGCAGGCAACAGCTCCGGCATGGTGGATGGCGCCGCGGCCGGCCTGGTCTGCTCCGGTGCCTACGCGCGCCACCGCGGCATCGCGCCGCTCGCCCGCCTGGTCGCCGGGGTCGCGGTCGGCTGCCCGCCGGAGGTGATGGGCATCGGCCCGGTCCCGGCCATCCGTGCGCTGCTGGAACGGGTCGGCCTGCGGCTCGACGCGATCGACCGGATCGAGATCAATGAGGCATTCGGTGCCCAGGTGATGGCCTGTGCGCGCGAGCTTGGACTGGACGAGGACAGGCTGAACGTGAACGGCGGCGCGATCGCGATCGGCCATCCGCTGGCGGCGACCGGCGTCCGCCTGTCCGTCACCGTGGCGCGCGAGCTGCGGCGCGGCCGGCTTGCGCTATGGCATCGCCTCGGCCTGCATCGGCGGCGGGCAGGGCATCGCGCTGCTGCTGGAAAACCCGGAAGCAAACTAATCCACGGAGAGATCGGCATGGCTCAGCACATCGACTACTACGTCTCGCTCAACTCGCCGTGGACGCATCTGGGCGCGGCGCGGATCGAGGCGCTGGCGGCGAAATACGGCGCCAGCATGCGGATCTACCCGGTGGATTTCGGCACCGTCTTCGCCGGCTCCGGCGGGTTGCCGCTGCCCAAGCGCGCGCCGCAGCGCCAGGCCTACCGGCTGGCCGAACTGCGCCGCTGGCGCGATCATCTCGGCATCCCGATCAACCTCCAGCCGAAATTCTTTCCGGCCAGCGAGGCCCTCACCGCCGGCTGCGTGATCGCGCTGCGCGAGACCCAGGGCGACGCGCCGGCGATCAAGCTGGCGCACCGCGTGCTGCGTGCGCTGTGGCAGGAAGAGAAGAACCCGGCTGATCCGACGACCCTCGCCACCCTGATCACCGGCTGCGGGCTGGACGCGGATGCGGTGATGCGGCTCGGTGCCGAACCGCGGTGGACCGAGCGGCGGACGGCGGACACCCAGGCGGCGCTCGATCGCGGCGTGTTCGGCGCGCCCAGCTATGTGATCGGCGACGAAATATTCTGGGGCCAGGACAGGCTGGAGTTCGTGCAGCGGCATCTCTCGCGCGCGTAGAGCGCGTTCCACGCGCCCGGCGACGCTGCGCTAGCTGTGCACCTCTCCCGCCCTTCGCGGGGTTGGGCCGCGAAGCGGACGGACGCGCGGAGCCCTTGCGACGCGGGTGAGGGTGGTGCAGGCGGCACGACCCTCACCCTCGGCGCTACGCGCCTCGACCTTGATCCGCTTCGCGGCTCAAGCCCGCGAAGAGCGGGAGAGGTGTACGCGCCAGCGCTCAGAACAGCCCGAATACGCCGCGCAGGAACCCCGGCGTCAGCGCCGACAGCGGATTGACCGTCACGTCCGGGTTGTCCAACGGCCCGCGCACCGCATAGCTCGCGGCGAACAGCCCGCCGCCCTGCTCCGGGCTGAACAGCCGTCCCACCAGCGGGATGTGGCCCAGCAGCGTGTTGAAGAAATATGCCGGCACGATGGTGCCGTCCAGCGCGACCTGTTGCGTGTCAAGATCGACCGTGCCCCGGACGGTCAGCCCGAGCGAGGAACTGAACGCGCGCGCGTCCGTCAGGCTCAGCGTGTCCTCGGTCAGCCGGAACGGTGCCACCAGCCGGCTGAACGCCAGGCCCGGCCCCTTCACCGCGTCGACCAGCCCGTAAAGCGTCATCGCCTGCAGCAGCCGCGCCAGAATGGGAGCGTCACGAATCCTGAAATCGGTGATCTCGACCGAGCCGTCGAGCGAATGATCCGATACAGTATCGTCATAGCTGCCGCTCACGGTAAGCCGGCCGCCCTGCATGCGCTTGAGGATGTCGAGCCCCGCCAACAACTCGCCGGCATTCGCCACCGTCGCCGTGAGCGTGCGCCTGGCTGGTGCCGGCCCGCGTGACGGCCCTTGCGCCGGCCCTTTTTCCGCCTCCGGCACCGACGCGATGCGCAAGTTGAACGGCTCTTTCGGGCCGGTCAGCCCGTCCACATCCAGGCTGCGCGTCAGGCCGCCATCGCTGTCGGCCTGCGCCACCAGCGCGGTGACTTCGTGACCCCCCGCCATGATCACCCGATCGAAGCGCGCATCCAGTGTCCAATGCGGCCCGGACGGCGGCGCGCGCTTGGCCTTAGTGGTGTGCGGCGTCGGCTGGTGCGTGAGCCACGCCGACAGGTCGAGCGTCGGTCCGGTCAGGCTGACGACGATCGGCCCCAGCGCGCCGCCCTGTCCCGTCGCCGCCGCGGGCAGCCGGACGCTCACGCTGGCCTCGGTGCGGCCGAGCACCAGCCGGTCCAGCCGTACCACCGACGGCTTGCCGTCCACGCAGGTGATGCTGCCCGCGGCGGTCGCGCCGTCGCCGCTCACCTGGAGGTTCTCGATGCCGGTCAGCCGGTCATGCGACAGCATCAGGTCGCCCGACGCCGTCATCGCCGACCCGGCCGGCTTGCGCCACGCCACGGCCGCCAGGGTCACCGTCGCCGGGGTCAGATCGGCGGTGACCGCGACGTCGCCCGTGCCGTCGCGCCGCTCGATCAGCGTCGCGCCCAGACCGAGCGTCCCGTCCACCACCCCACCCGGATCCAGCCCGGCCGCGGCAAGCTGGCTGGTGCTCGCGCGGCCGCTGATGCCGACGCGCTGCAAGACCTGGCTGGGCCCGCCGGCACGAAAGTCCATGCTGGCGTTCAGGTTCGCCGGGATGCCGGCCACCACCGCCGTGCCGCTCAGCGTCAGCCCATTGTCGCTGGCGTCCAAGGTCGAGCACGCCCTGGTCCAGATCGTGCCCGGCGATGGCCCCGCCAAGGTGCACCCCGTCCAGATTGGCATGCGCGTGGATCGCGATCTGGTCCATGCTCAGATCCCGTTCGAGCGGAAACGACAGCGTCAGCGTGCCGGCCGCGTCGCCGGCCGGATTGTTCAGCGGCAGCGGATGCTCGGCGAGCAGGTGCAGCCTTGGCTCGCGCAGCAGCGCGATGGCGTCGGGCAGCGTCCCGGCAACCTGCGCCTCGATGGCGGCGAACTGGTCGTGGTGCATCAGCCCGGTGATGCGCACCTTGCCGCCGCGCAGCCACAATCCGGTTGCGCCGGCGATTGCGGTCCGGGCGGCAGCAGTGCCGGTGTCCGGAAGCTGATGGCCCGATTGCACGACGATCTCCAGCGTGTCCGGATCCAGCAGGTGCAGCACGGCCGAGCCGTTCGCGATTGGCGGCACCGGGCGCAGCCAGTGCACCACCAGCCCGTCGCCCGCGATCGTGCCGGTCGCGCTGGTCAGCGTCACGTCGGAAAGATCCGGTGCCGCCTCCAGCCCGACCTCGGCATGCCCGCCGCGCGCCGTGCCGGCGGTGATGTTCTGGGTGACCCAGGCCCTCGCGTCCGACGCAACCCCCGCCGGCCACACGCGTGCCAGGTCGGCGAAATCCACCTGGTTGAGATCGATCCCCAGCGCCGCGGCCAGATGGTCCGCATCACGGTCCAGCGAGCCGGTCACGAGGACGACGCTATCCGCCGCGCCCGGATGGCTCGGCACCGTCAGCCGCAAACTGCGCAGCTCGGCGTGCTCCGCGGTCGCGTCGGCGACGGCAGTCGCGCCGGTGATCGGCAGCACGCCGTCCGCCACATGCAGACTGCCGGTCCCGGCGCGCAGCGCCAGATGCAGCGCGACCAGGCGCATCGCATCATCAAGCTGCAGATCCGCCTCGCCGCCCACCGGCGCGTCGACCGCGGCCAGCTCGGTGTCGAACACGCCGAACGGGGCGGTAGGCGGCACCAGCCGCGAGATCGCCGCCGGCGAGACCGGGGTCAACCGCACGCGTAGCCGGATCGGCCCCCTGCCCCGCGGCAGTGTCGCGGTGGCGGTCAGTCGCGCCCGCTGGTCACCGAGCAACAGTGACAGGTTGGCGGTGCCGTCCACGCCGCCATTGGCGCCACGCGCAAGGTCGATGTCCGCGTCCTGTGCCCGCCATGTCGCGCCGAGCTGCCGGTCCACCACTACCAGCGATGCGTCGTGGATGCGCAACCGGCGCACCTGGCTGAACTCCGCGATCCCCGCTGTGCTTTGATCATTCGTCGGCGGCTTGGCGAGTTCCGTCAGCAGCGCCAGCAGCTTCCCGGTATCAGCCGCGGTCGCTGGGCCGGCGCCGGCCTCCCCGGCGCCTGGTTCCCCGCCGCCTGGTTCGGACGCACCCGTCGCTGACAGCAGCGACCCATCTGCCGCCCGCACCAGGCTGATGCGGGCCTCATCGATTTCCAGCGCGCGCAGGGTGATGCGCCCGAACAGCAGATCGTAGAGCGACAGCGAGATCTCGGCGCGCGGGACGGTCAGAATCTGCCCGCCTGCGGCGTCGGTGAAAGTGAACGCCGTCAGCCTGATATCCAGCGGGCGATCCACGCCAAGGCGAAACCCCTCCCAGGCGAGCGCCGCCGATCCGACGCTGATGTGCCCGATCGTCGAATCCTGGTTCAGCGCGGCTTCGACTCGCTTGGTCAGCCAGGGCAGCTCGAGCGGTCCCTGCGACAACCGCCATGCCAGGATGCCGGCCGCCGCGCCGCCGAGCACGGCCAGCGCCACCGCGAGTGTCGCCAGCCGGTGCAGCAGCACGCCGGCGTGGCGTGCAGCTTGACCGGGCAGCCGCCTCACCGCAAGCCTGCGCCGGAAGCGAACATGCGATGAGTTCCGTCCGTCCCCGTACGCCCCCGTTCCGCCTGCCGACCGCCTGGCCGCGCCCACATGACGCCGGCGCGGCGCAGCGCCTGATCGAGCGTTTCGCCGAGCTCGGCCGGCCGGAAGCGCGCCTTGTCGCGCGGCCCGCCGTGGCGGCGCTGCTGGCGGCACTCGGCGGCAACAGCCCGTTCCTCGCCGACCTGGCGGTGCGGGAAGCGGACGCCTTGCGGGCGCTGGTCGCCGACGGCCCCGACGCTGTCGCGGCGCGCGCCCTGGCCTCCATCGCCGCGCTTCCGGCGGCCGCGCCCCGTCCGCGCGTGGCGGCAACGCTGCGCCAGGCCAAACGGGTCATCGCGCTGGTGACCGCGATCGCCGATATCGGCGGCATCTGGCCGCTCGAGCGCGTCACCGCCACACTGTCCGACCTCGCCGAAGCGGCGCTGCGCCGCGCGGTCGCCCACCTGTTGCGCGCCGCGCATGACGCGGGAGAACTGCGTCTGCCGGATCCGGAGGCGCCCGAGCGCGGCGGCGGACTCACGGTGATCGGCATGGGCAAGCTCGGTGCCCGCGAACTGAACTATTCCAGTGATATTGACCTCGTCCTGCTGTGCGACCCGTCCGCCGACATATACACAACACGCAGCGCGGGCGACGCCCTTGGCGCCTTCACCACGCGGCTCGCGCGCGGTCTGGTCGCCCTTATGGAGGCGCGCGACGCTGACGGCTACGTCTTCCGCACCGATCTGCGGTTGCGGCCGGATCCGTCGGTGACGCCGCCGGTCGTCGCGCTGACCGCCGCGATCACCTACTACGAGAGCATGGGGCAGAACTGGGAGCGCGCGGCGATGATCAAGGCGCGCCCGGTGGCCGGCGACCTGGCGTTGGGCGCAGCGTTCCTGGAGGCGATCCGGCCGTTCGTCTGGCGGCGCGGCCTGGACTTCGCCGCGGTCGCCGACATCCACGCCATGAAGCGACGGATCGACGAGCACAAGGGCGGCGCGTTGGCCGACACGCGCGATCCGGTGGCACGCATCGCCGGGCACAACGTCAAGCTGGGCGAAGGCGGGATTCGCGAGATCGAGTTCCTCGCCCAGACGCTGCAACTGGTGTGGGGCGGCCGCGATCCGGCGTTGCGCACCCCCACGACGCTCGGCGCGCTGGCCCTGTTGGCGCGTGCCGGCCATATCCCGCGGCCCGCCGCCGCCGAACTGGCGGAAGCCTACCGGTTCCTGCGCAGCGTCGAGCATCGCCTGCAGATGGTGGCGGACCGGCAGACGCACGAGCTGCCGCAGCGCCCGGCGGAGCTGGAACGTTTCGCCGTCTTCATGGGCTACGCGGACGCCGGGCGCTTCGCCGCCGACCTGCTGTTCCATCTGGGGCGCGTCCGGGCGCATTATGCCGATGTGTTCGAGCGCGTGCCGGACCTGCTGGCGGAGACCGCCGACCTGGCAACCGACCTCGATTTCCGCGGCGTCGATGCCGTGCCGGCCGCCACCGAAGCCGTGTTGCGCAGCCTCGGTTTCAGCAATATCGGCCGGATCACCCAGGCGGTGCGCGGCTGGCAGACTGGGCACGTGCGCGCGCTGCGCTCCGAACGGGCGCGCGAGCTGATGGCGCGGATGCTGCCATCGGTGCTCGCCGCACTCGGTCGCCAGCCGCAGCCCGATGTCGCATTCGGCCGGTTCGATGCATTCCTCTCGCGCCTGCCGGCCGGCGTGCAGATCCTGTCGCTGTTCCAGCGCAATCCCGGGCTGCTCGATGGCGTCGCCGCGGTGCTGGGCGCCGCGCCGTTGCTGGCCGAGTACCTCGCCAGCCACCCCGGCGCACTGGACGGGCTGCTGGCGCCGGAGGAGGCGACCACGCCGGCACGGATGCTGCGCGCCCGGCTCGCCGATGCGCGCCTGCTGGAGGAGGCAATCTCGATCATCCGCCGCGCGGTGCGCGAGGCCGAGTTCGGCATCGCGGTGGCAACGCTCGAGGGCACGCTCGATGCCGACGCGGCGGGGGTGCGCCGGGCGGCGCTGGCCGATGCGGCACTGGACGCGTTGCTCCGACCGGTGTTTTCCGACTTCGCCGCGCGCTTCGGTCGGGTGCGCGGCGGCGCGATGGCGGTGGTGGCGCTCGGCAAGGCGGGCGGCCGGGAGATGATGGCCGGTTCCGATCTGGACCTGATGCTGGTTTACGACCATCCGGAGGAGGTGACGGAAAGCCGCCCCATGGGACGCGGCGCGCGCACGCTGCCGGTCAGCCAGTGGTTCGTGCGTGCCGCGCATGCCTATGTCGCCGCGGTGACCGCGCCGGGCGTGGACGGCCAGCTCTACGCGGTGGACATGCGGCTGCGCCCGTCGGGCAACAAGGGGCCTGTTGCCGTCTCGCTCGGCGCGTTCCGCGGCTATCATGCGGCGGACGCCTGGACCTGGGAGCGCATGGCACTGACCCGGGCGCGCGTCGTCGCCGGGCCCGCGGCACTGCGGCGGCAGATCGATGCGGCGATCGGCGAGGCGATCGTCGCCGCCGGCGAACCGGGGCGCATCCGCGCCGATGCCGCCGCAATGCGCACCCGCATGCTGCGCGACCTGCCGCCGGACGGCCCGTGGGACGTCAAGCTGCGTGCCGGCGGCCAGGTGGAGGTCGAATTCATCGCCCAGGTGCTGCAACTGATCCACGCCCGGCACGATCCCGGCGTCTGCAGCCCGACCACGCGGATCGCACTCGCCCGGCTGCGAGACGCCGGGCACCTGCCGCGCGCCGATGCCGACCTGCTGATCCGCGCAGATCGCGTGTGGCGCACCGTGCAGGGCATGCTGCGCATCACCATCGGCCGCACGGTGCCCGCCGAGCTGCCGGAGGCGACCGCCCGTCCGCTGCTGCGCGCCGCCGCCGCGGCGGGCGCGCCGGCGGTTGACTTGCCCGCGCTGCGTGCCAGCCTTGATGCCCTGGCCGCGGAGGTGCGCGCGGCCTTCGTCCATCATGTCGGCGAGATCAAGCTGGGCGAGATCAAAGTGGGCGAGATCAAGGTGGGGGAGAGCAAAGCATGAGCGTGCAGGAAGGCGATGTGGCGCCGGCCTTCGAGCTGCCGGCCACCGGCGGGCGGACGGTCAGCCTGGCGGCGATGCGGGGAAAACCGTTCGTGCTGTATTTCTACCCGAAGGCCGACACGCCGGGCTGCACCAAGGAGGCCTGCGCGTTCCAGGAGGCGCTGCCGCAGCTTGGCCGGATCGGCATCGACGTGATCGGCGTCTCGCCCGACAAGCTGCCGCCGATCGAGAAGTTCGCGGCCAAATACAAGCTGACCTTTCCGCTCGCGTCCGATGTGGAGAAGACCGCGGCGGCGGCCTACGACACCTGGGTCGAGAAATCGATGTACGGGCGGAAATACATGGGGATGGAGCGCAGCACCTTCCTGGTCGACAAGACCGGCAAGATCGCCAAGGCCTGGCGCAAGGTCAGTGTGACCGGCCATGCGGCCGAGGTCATGGAGGCAGCGCAGGCGCTGGGCAAATAAGCGGCTGACGGCCAGGACCGAATCGGTCGGCGGCCTGCGTTTCCACCCCCGTCATGCCGGCCCCGGCCTTCGCCGGGGCAGGCTCCTGCCGGTATCCATGACTTGCCTTCGCGCCGCGGGGCAAGGTGTGGCCGCATGCGCCGACATAACGTGCGGGCCTGGGCCGACGACACGCAGAGGCGCTATTCCCGAGCGGCCCCTCGGCGGCGGCGGAACCAGCCCGTCCACTCCCGGCGCGCGGCGTGATCCACCCTGCTGTCGCTGCGTTCGTCGAGGTCTGAAGGCCGTTAACGGTATCTAAATCACCTACCGCCACCTTGGCCCCAGAGCCGCACGTCGTGGCGAACCCTGACCTCAAAGCTCTCCGATGTGGTCTGTCGACAGCTCGATCGCCAGCGACACCAGGCGGCCAGCGCGATGCTGACGCCGCCGCCGCGCCATGGCGGCATGGCGTCCCTGGCACGCGCGGCGTCCGCGGCCACCCGCGCCGGCTGGTCGCGCGTCGTGCGGCAGATATGGGTTGTCGGTGCCGCCCTTGCCCTGCTCATCCTCATTGGCGCCGGGCTTACCGTCTGGGACATGCATCGCCGGACGCTGGCGGACGCCAACGACAGCGCGCGGTCGCTGGGCATCGTGCTTGCCGAGCAGACCACGCGCTACGTCGAGGTAATCGACCTGCTGCTGCGCGAAGTGCAGGCGCACAGTCGGGGCTTGGACATCCGCACGCCCGAGGCATTTCGGCACGGCCTGACAGGCGAAGCCACTCACCAGTACCTGGCCGCGCAGATGAAGAACCTGCCCCAGGCCCACGCGCTGTCTTTGTACGATGCCGACGGCATGCTGGTGAACACCTCCCGCAACCTTACCCCCCTGCCGCAGATCAACATCACCGATCGCGACTACTTCCGGTACGCCAGCGATCACGCCGACAGCGGGCTGTTTGTCAGCAGGCCGGGCATCAGCCGCGCCTCAGGCGTCATGACGGTCTTTCTCTCCCGCCGGATCGGCGGACCGGACGGTGTCTTCCTCGGTGTCGTCGTCGCGGCGGTCGACGTCGACTACCTGATCGATTTCTACCGGTCGGTCGGCCAGGAACGGCACTTTGCGGTGACACTGCTGCGCCAAGACGGCGTCGTGCTCGCGCGCTATCCGATCGACGAGGCCGTCGGTCAATCGGTTCCGGCAGGGTCGGCGTGGTATGCGCAGGTCGCGGCGGGCGGCGGCACCTATCGCTCGACGGGCTGGCTCACCGGGGCCCGCTCGATCGTCTCGGTCAGTCTGGCGCGCGATTATCCCTTGGTGCTTGCCGTCTCGATCCATGACTCAGACGTGCTGGCGACATGGTGGTATCAGGCGGCGTACACTGCCGGCGGCGCGGTCATGCTGGCTGGTGCCGTCGTCGCCCTGTTCTGGCTGACCGCGCGGCAGTTGCGTCAGCAGGCAGGGCAAAATGCCGCGCTGTCGCGCACCGCCGAGACGCTGCGGCAAACCGAAAGCCGGCTGCGCGATTTCGCCGAGCTGGCCTCCGACTGGTTCTGGGAACAGGACGCAGAGCTGCGCTTCGTCAGCGTCGGTCTCGGCACGCCTCTGCCGAACCTGCACGACCGGTCGCATCTCGGCAAGCGGCGATGGGAGATCATCGACACCAGCCGCGACACGGAACGGTGGGACAAGCACCGGCAGGATCTGCTGGCGCGCCGGCCGTTCCGCGACTTCCGGTTCGAGCAGCGTCGACGTGGGCGGGGTGATCCACCATATCGCATCAGTGGCACGCCAGTGCATGACGGGTCTGGTCGGTTTGTCGGCTATCGCGGCATCGGGCGCGACATCACCGCACAGATCGAAGCCGAGCAGGAGCTGCATCAGGCCAAGGAGCGCGCCGAGCGTGCGGAGACGTTGTTGCAGGATGCCATCGACAGCATCGCCGAAGGCTTCGTGATCTACGACGCCGGAGGACTGCCTGGTGACGTGCAACGAGGCCTACCGCCGGCTGTATCCATGGACGCGGGCGGATGTCTGGTTCCCGGCACCCGTTTCGCGGACGTCTTGCGCCATGGCTTGGCGGAGGGCATGTATCCCGACGCGATCGGCCGTGAGGAGGCATGGCTCGAGAATGTGGCTGCGGCGGCTGCCGCGAAGCGACGCGGCGAATCGGAGCTGCCGCTGGACGACGGCAGGTGGGTGCTGGTGACCAACCGGCGCATGCGCAACGGCGGCATCGCCGGGCTGCGAATCGACATCACGGCGCTCAAGCAGGCCCAGGCAGCGCTGCGCGACAGCGAGGCGCGCCTCGAGCGGGCGCAGGAGATCGCCGACATCGGCAGTTGGGAACTGGACATTGCCACCGGCAGATACGTCTGGTCCCGGCACCTCTACCGCATCCGCGGCATGCCGCCCGAGTTCGAGCCGACCCGCGCCAGCGCCGAAGCCAGCATCCACGCCGAGGATACCCCGCTGCTATCCGCGTGGTTCGCGGAATCTGCAGGCCGGCCGCGCGCCCAACCCGATCGAGATCCGGTCCACGCGTCCGAACGGTGATGTGCGCATGCTGCGCGTCGAAGGGCGCCCGGTGGTCGATCCCGACGGCGTCATCCGCCGTCTCGCCGGAACCACGCAGGACATCACCGAGCGGCGGCTGATCGAGCGCCAGCTCGCGCAGGCGCAGAAGATGGAGGCGATCGGCAACCTCACCGGCGGCATGGCGCACGATTTCAACAACGTGCTGGGCGTCATCATGGGCAACCTCGATCTGCTGAAGCGGCTGGTCGTGTCCGACGCGGCGGCGGCCGAGCTGTGCGGCGAAGCCCTGGAGGGTGCGACCCGCTGCACCGAACTGATCCGCCGGCTGCTCGCCTTCGCCCGCCGCCAGTCGTTGCGGCCGCAACGGATCGACGTGAACGCGCTGGTCAGCAACATCGGCCGGCTGCTTGGCCGCACCCTCGGCGAGGACATCGCGCTGAAGCTGAACCTCGAGGCGCCGCTGTGGCCGGTGATGGCGGACCCGGCCCAGCTCGAGGCTGCCCTGGTCAACCTCGCGACCAACGCCCGCGATGCCATGCCGAAGGGCGGCCAGCTCGACATCACCACCCGCAATGTCGAGCTCGATGCGGGCTACGCGGCGCTGCATCCCGACGTCCATCCCGGCTGCTATGTCCGCTGATCGAGGTCACCGACACCGGCATCGGCATCGCGCCGGAGATCATCGGCCGCATCTTCGAGCCGTTCTTCACCACCAAGGAGTCCGGCAAGGGAACCGGCCTCGGCCTGGCGATGGCCTTCGGCTTCGTCAAGCAGTCCGAGCGGTCACCTGTCGGTCTATAGCGAGCCGGGCCTGGGCACCACGTTCCGACTCTATCTGCCGCGCAACGGGGTTGGCGCCGCGGCACCGGCCGGCCGGCCCGACACGGCCACCGCGGTCGGCGGTGACGAGACGGTGCTGGTGGTCGAGGACGATGCCAGGCTGCGCCTGGCCGCTTGCCGGCAACTGGCGGCGCTGGGCTACCAGGTGCGCGAGGCGGAGCATGCGGCGGCGGCGCTGGCGATCCTGGCGCGCGGCGACCGCGTCAGCCTGCTGTTCACCGACGTGGTGATGCCCGGGACGACGGATGGGATCGACCTGGCACACCAGGCCACGCGGCTGCGACCGGGCCTGAAGATCTTGCTCACCTCGGGCTTTCCCGGCGTGCGGGGCGCCGACCAGCGCGTGGCGGACTGTCCGTTCCCGTTGCTCAACAAGCCGTATCGCCGCGACGAACTGGCGCAGGCCGTGCGCGAGGTGCTGGACCGGGACACCGACCACGCAACGACCGGCGGCGCGGGGCCGGCCGTGTGGACACAGCCGGGCATGCATGTCGGCCCCGGTGCCGCCATGGCGGAGCCGGTGTGACATGCGCGTGCTGGTATTCGACGATGACCCCGCGGTCGGCCGCCTGGTGGTCCGGGTCGCCACCATGTCGGGCATGGAGGCGACGGCGGTGACCGACGCCGAGGCCTTCGGACCAGGCCTGCGGACCGACCCGCCGCACCTCGTTCTGCTGGACCTGCAACTTGGCGACACGGACGGCGTGGAGCAGTTGCGGCTGCTGGCGGACCGGCACTACAGCGGCGCACTGGTGCTGATGAGCGGCTTCGACGCCAGGGTGCTCGGCACCGCCCGCGCGTTGGGCCAGAGCCTGGGCCTGACGGTCGAGGGTGTGCTGGAAAAGCCGCTGCGCGTCGCGGAGCTCGAGCAGTTGCTTGAGCGGGTGCAGTCCGCCAGCCAGTCGCTGTCGGCCGAGCGGCTGCTGCGGGCCATCGCCGACAATGAGCTGGTGCTGGAATTCCAACCCGTCGTGTCCCGCAGGCCGAATACGCTGAAGAAGCTGGAGGCGCTGGTCCGCTGGAACCATCCGGTTGCGGGACGGATTCCGCCCGGCGCGTTCCTGCCGATGGCCGAGAGCGATACGGCCATCATCGATGCCCTGACCGACGTGGGTGGTCGGCGCCGCGGTGGATGCCTACCAGGTGCTCGCGGCGCTGGGCGTCAGCGTGCCGCTGGCGGTGAACATATCGGCGCGGAATCTGCACGACCTGACGTTGCCGGATCGGCTCGAGCAGCGCCTGCGGGCCGGCGGCATGCCGGCGCAGCATCTGTGCCTCGAGATCACCGAGAGCGCGGCATTCAAGAACGCCGCATGCAGCATGGACATCCTGAGCCGGATGCGGCTCAAGGGCATGCAGCTCTCGCTCGATGATTTCGGCACCGGCTATTCGTCGCTGAAGATGCTGCGGCAGATGCCGTTCTCGGAGATCAAGATCGACCAGTCGTTCGTCGCCGACGTGACGACGTCACGGGATTCGCGGGCGATCGTGAAATCGATCATCGACCTTGCCGCCAACATGGACATGGCGTGCGTCGCCGAGGGCGTCGAGACCGAGGAAACCGCTGCGCTGCTGGAACAACTTGGTGTCCGCGACCTGCAGGGCTATCTGATCGCCCGGCCGATGCCTGTCGCGGCGATTCCCGCCTGGCTGGCCGCCTGGACGCAGTGACCTTCCGCAGCGCCATGGGATAGCGCCTGGCGCTGCGGTGCCTGCCGCGGTGACGATGCCGCGACCTCCGCTCGTGCGGGTTTCGCGGCGGCCCGTTGCACGATTGGCGGGACCGCCCGGCATCCTGGTGCGTTCAGTTATAGAAAGTATCTGTCGGTTACAAAATTCGACTCGATCACGGCACGATAACGTCGACGGCGGCCGCCGAGGGCCGGCCGATAGTCCCGCCGGGGCGCCAGGCCGGGGCAAAAGCGCAACATTCCGCCGCCCGGCCGCGGCAAGGCGCTGCCATGGCACCTGGACCACGGCATCGATCTTGGCGCGGATCAACCGGTCGTCAGGACAGTGTCCGGGATTGTGCGCAAGGGGTGCCGGTTACCCGTTCCCTTCACGGAGATTTCTGCGCTACGTTTTACGGGGGGACCGATGCGGACCCGCGCCAAGTGCGTTCTCAACAGAACCAAACGTGAATGGACGGGACCACCGTATTGCAGGATCAGCCTCCTATGACCACGACGGCGGAGACCGATCCGCCGCCGCCGGACAGTTCGACTCCGGTCAGCTCTGCGCCGTCATCCGACACGTCGGCCACGGCCACCTCTGCGGCGCCGCCCGAGGCCGACAGGAAGCAGCCCTACCCGCCGCCGGCCAACCTGCCGACACAACTGGGCCCCGAGGGCATCCGGTTCGATTTCAACCATGGCGCGCGGGTGATCCTGCCGAACCGGACCACGGGCAAGTGGCGTGTCCGGCTGCGCGACCTCGACACCGGCAACATCCTGTTCCAGAGCGAGAACCAGGGCGCCTTCGTCAGCTCCGCCAAGCGCTTCTACGTCCGCTTCGGCGTCGAGGTGTGGGACCTGGACGCAGCCGGCGCCCCCACCTCGGTGCTGTCGCACGAATACGACGCGCGCGGCCGCGAGGTGCTGATCCAGTTCCCGATCGGCACGCTGGGCGACATCCTGGCCTGGTTTCCCTACGCGCCCCGGTTCGCCGAGGTGCACGGCTGCCGCCTGACCTGCGCGATGTCCGAGCTGATCATTCCGCTGCTGCGCGACGCCTATCCCTCGATCCGCTTCGTCACGCACGAGGAATTGGCGGAGCAGAAGCTGGCCGAGACGGTCTACGCCACCTACTGCCTCGGCCTGTTTTTCGACGACAAGGACTTCATCCACCAGCCGACCGATTTCCGCCATGTCGGGCTGCACCGCACCGCAGGCTACATCCTGGGCGTCGACCCGGCCGAGGAGGCGCCGCGCCTGGGCGTGCCGGACGACGGGCCGCCGATCGCCGAGCCCTATGTCTGCATCGGCGTGCAGAGCTCGACGCAGAGCAAGAACTGGACGAACCCGTATGGCTGGCGCGAGGTGATCGCGTTCCTCAAGGCCAGCGGCTACCGGGTGATCTGCATCGACAAGAACCCGGTGCACGGCACGCGGCCTGGTGTGGAACCACATCCCGAACGGCGCGGAGGACCAGACCGGCGACCGTCCGCTGGCCGAGCGGGTGCGCTGGCTGCGCCATGCCAAGGCGTTCGTCGGGCTGAGCAGCGGGCTGTCGTGGCTGGCCTGGGCGGCCGGGGCGCCGGTCGTGCTGATCAGCGGCTTCACCCACCCGACCAACGAGTTCGCCACGCCGTACCGGGTGATCAACTGGCACGCCTGCAACGGCTGCTGGAACGACGTGCGGCACCGGTTCGATCACAAGGACTACCTGTGGTGCCCGCGCCATGCCGGGCACGCCGCGGCAGTTCGAGTGCACACGGCTGATCACCGCCGCGCAGGTGATCGGCGCCCTGAAACGGATCCCCGGCCTGATCGAGTCGGCGGCGACCAGCCCGCCCCCACCGCCGCCCACGCCCCCGGGCAAAGCGACAAGGAGAGCCAGGTCATCAGCGACACGTTCGTAGCCTCCGGCGTCGCGTCCTCGCGCCTCACGCTGAGCAGCGGCGACACGGTGTCCGTCTGCGGCGCGACCAGCTACGCCACGCTGACCGGCAGCTTTGAGTAGCGGCTTGGAGCATGTGTATTCTGGCGGCACGGCCATCAGCGCCGCGCTGACTGCCAGTAGCACCTAGGGCGACGCCAGCGAGTTCGCATTTACCGGCGGCGCGGCCCGCTTCATCGCGGCGAGTGTACGCGGCGACCAGCACCTGTCCGATGGCGTTGCCACGCGGTGTGCACCGGGCAGGCGCTCATCCGGGAGCTCCGCAACGCGAACGACGTCACTGCGGCAACGCAGGCGGCGATCGAAGTGCGCGCGCCGCCAATGCCGCCCGAGAACAGTCCTCCATCCGCAGTGGATCGCTTGCTAGGATGCGATCGGAGGCACCAACGACCCATGACGCCGAAGGCCGAACCGTTGCCAGGCTGGGCCGAGCACCAGGACCGACTGGTTCGCCTTGCCCGGTGCCAGTTGTTCTTCGTCGGCGGCGCGCCGCGCTCCGGCACGACCTGGCTGCAATATCTCCTCGACAGCCATCCCGAGGTCTGCTGCCGCGGCGAGGGGCTGTTCATGAAGCACCTCGCGGAGCCGCTGGAGACCATGATGGCCGCGCGGCGCCAGGTGCTGGCGGCCAAGAACACCACGGTGTTTCGCCACGGCAGCGGCTTTGCGCTGTCGCCGCCGGAGGATGTCGAGCTGCTGCTCGGGACCGCCGTGCTGGCGGCGCTGGAGCGCCAGTGCGGCGGAAAAATCTTGCCGGGCGGTCGGCGAGAAGACGCCTGAGAACGTGTTCCTCTTTGCGCGGCTGAAACGTCTGTTCCCACGCGCGAAGTTCATCGGCATCGCGCGCGATCCGCGTGACGTGCTGAGCTCCGCCTGGCACTTCTTTCCCCGCCCGCCACCGGCGGACGAGATCGCCGCCAAGACCGCGTTCATCACCACGGCGTTCCCCGCACTGGACAACGGCGCGCGCACGATGCTTGCGCTGGCGGAGCAATTCCCGTCCGACTGCATGAACGTGACCTATGAGCGCATGCGCGCGGCGGCGGCACCGGTTGCGGCGGAGCTGTTCCGCTTCCTCGGCGTGGCCGCCGGCGATGATCTGGTGGCGGATTGCGTCGCACAGACCTCGTTCGCCGCGCTGTCCGGCGGCCGCGCCCCCGGCCAGGTGGAACGCGGCTCATTCTTCCGCAAGGGCGTTGTCGGCGACTGGCGTTCAACGTTCACCCCCGAAATGAGCGCGCTGATCCTGGACAATCTCGGCTGGATGTATCCACGTTTCGGCTGGACGCCGTAGGTCCGTCGGGCGGAACAGCCATGCCCCCGGGCGCTTGACCCGGGGGGCAGCGCATTCCGCCGCCTTGAAACACATCAGAAACAAACCACCAACCCAGCGCAATCGGCGGAATGCGCTGCGCTTTTCCGCCCTACGCTGGCACGGCAGCTTTACGCTGCCAGCCCATACCGTACGGCTACCCACAGCTTCTGCCACGCCGGAAGACTGACGCGCTCATCCAGCCGCGCCCAGCCGCGCCGCTCCAGCCGCGCCAGGATCGCGGCGTAGGTGGCGCCCATCAGCCGCGCCGGCCGCATCGCCTGGCGGTCGCACGCCGCCATTGCCTCGCGCGCGGCGCGAAACTGCGCATGGGCCAGCGCGGCGACGCGGGCGCACACCTTGGGCAGTCCCGGCGCGTCCAGCGCAGCCAGCGGCTCGTGCGGCACCTCCGCCGCGTCGAGATACTCGCGCGGCAAATACAGCCGCCCGCGATCGGCATCCTCGCGCACATCGCGCAGGATGTTGGTAAGCTGCAACGCCCGGCCGAGCGCATGCGCCACGCGGTCCGCCGCCGGCGAGGCGTCGCCGAAGGCGCGCACCGACAGCCGCCCGACCGCAGCGGCGACGCGGTCGCAATAGAGATCGAGCGTCGCCAGGTCGGGCGCCACGATCGGCGTCTCGGCGTCCATCTGCATGCCGTCGATCACCGCCAGGAAATCCTCCTGCCGCAGGGCGTAGCGCCGCACCGCCTCGGCCAGCACGCGGGTGACCGGGCCGTCGGTGACGCCGCGGTAGAGCTCGGCGATCCGCAGCCCGCCAGGCGGCGAGACGCGGCAGACGTTCCGCCAGCGGCACCGCCTCGTCGTCGGCGATGTCGTCCACCACGCGGCAGAAGGCGTAGATCGCGTACATCGCGTGCCGCCGGTCGGGCGGCAGCACGCGCATGCCGCGATAGAACGAGGTGCCGGCGGCGCGCACGATCGCCTCCACCGCGTCGAGATCGTCCTGCTGCCGCGCCTAATGGCGTCGTGGGCGGGGTGACGGACGGGGTCGCGGCCGGGGTCATCGGACTGGGTCATGGACTGGCTCACGGCGGGGCATCTCGGCAGATGGCGCAGCGCGCGCGAGCACGCTGGCAACCGCGTCGCCCTTGGTCAACTGCCACGCGCGTCGCCAGCGGATCGCCGTCGCGCAGCCGTCGGGTCAGCCGGCGCGCCAGGCCGACGATCACCGCCGTCTCCAGCCGCAGCCTTCGGTTCCGCGTGCGCCGCGGCAGCTCCGCGGCCGCTGCGTTCAGCGCGTCGACCCGGTCGAGCAGGGCGTCGAACACGCGCCGCAGCCCGGCGGTCTGCTGCGCGCCGCGCAGATCCTCGATCGTCGCGCCATGTCGACGCAGCAGATCGAGCGGCAGGTAGCAGCGGTCCAGCATGGCCAGATCCTTGGCGCAATCCTGCAGGTGGTTCAACACCTGCAACGAGGTGCACAGCGCGTCCGACGGCGCATAGGTCGCGCGGTCCTCGCCATGCAGGTCGAGCACGTGCCGCCCGACCGGCATCGCCGAATAGCGGCAATAGTCGACCAGCTCGTCCCAACTTGCGGTGCGCGGCTGGGTGGCGTCGCGGCGGAACGCGATCAGCAGGTCGGTGGCGTGGCGCGGCGGTTACGCCGGTCGCGGCCAGGCTCGCGCGCAGCCGCAGCGCACTCGGCGAGCCGGACTCGCGCGTGCCCCAGCAGCACCGCCTCCATGATGTCCAGCCGCGCGACTTTCTCGTCCGCCGGCAGCGTGGCGGAGTCGGCGATGTCGTCGGCATTGCGGGCGAAGGCGTAGAACGCGTGCACATGCGGGCGCAGGGCGCGGCTGATCAGCAGCGAGCCGACCGGAAAGTTCTCGTCGCCGCGATCCTTGCCCGACCAGGTCTCGAGTTGTCGGCCGCCGCAGCGTCAGGCTGCCCGCCCGCCGGACGTGCCCCGAGGTCCTCGGGCCGGACATCACGGCGTTCACCCGCCTCCGCGTTGCAGCACCGATCGATCGGCTGGACCTGGGCCTGGTGTCACAACGCCAACCGCGCGGGGTGGGGCATCGTCCGCAAGACAGCAAGGTTCACCGCGGAGCACGCGGAGCGCGCGGAGAAGGCAATTCGGCCGCTTCGCGCGAAGCGCACGTCGAATTCTTCCTCCGCGCGCTCCGCGTGCTCCGCGGTGAACCTTGCTTCCATCCCGCGAGCGCCCCGGTTCCATCCCGCAACAGACCGGACGATGCCGCGTCTCGCATCACCCGCTCACCCCCTGGTAGTCGCGCTGCTTCCACCGGACCCCTCGCCCGCGATGGTGGTCCAGCGCCGAGCCGATCGTCGCCGCCATGTAGAACCCCGCGACCGCCGGCAGCGCGACCGCCCAGGCCGGCGACCGCCCGAACCGGCGCAGCGTCGGCAGATACGACCACGCCATCCCGGCCCAGGCCAGCGCCCCGAGCCACCGCGCCGGCCCGTGGCCGAACAGCGCCGCCGCCGGCGGCACCACGAACAGTCAGCGCCATGCCGAGCGTGGTCGCGCACCAGCAGCAGCGGCGAGAAGCCAAGCTGCACATAGGCGGTGCGCGCCACCATCCGCCAGATCGCGGCGAAATCCGGATACGGCCGCACCGAGCGCGCCAGCTCCGCGTGGCCGAGCCAGATGCGTCCGCCGCGCTTGACCGCGCGGGCCAGCGCCACGTCGTCGATCAGCGCGCCGCGCACCGCGGCGATGCCGCCGATCCGGTCCAGGGCGCGGCGGCGGATCAGGATGGTCCCGCCCGCCGCGGCGGCGGTCGCGCGCAACGGGTCGTTCACCCAGGCGAACGGGTAGAGCAACTGGAAGAAATAGACGAAGGCCGGCACCAGCGCGCGCTCGGCCCGGCTGTCGCAGGCCAGCGCCACCATCTCGGAGACCAGGTCGAGGCCGTCCTGCTCGGCCCGCGCCACCAGCGCCGACAGATGCCGCGGGTCGTGCACGATGTCGGCATCGGTCAGCAGCAGCAGCTCGGACCGCCGGCGGCGTCCACCCCTGCGTCGTGCCGGGGGAAAATTCGCCGGTCGATCTCCCGGCCGTTCGCCGGGTCGGTCCCTTGGGCAGTCTGCTGGTCGCTCCCCGCGTCGGTCCCTTGGGCGGTACGCTGGTCGCGCCCCGGGTCGATTTCCTGGTGGATCGCCTGGTCGGTCCCGCGGTCTGTCCTTGGGTCAATCCCCGGGTCGCCCATCCGGTCGATTCCCTGTGCGACGGCCCACAGCTTGCCGCTCCAGCCCGGCGGGCGGCGGCGTGCCGTCCAGCACGCGCAGCCGCTTGTCGTGCAATGCCCCGCGCCAGGGCGCCGGTGCCGTCGGTGCTGCCGTCATCGACCAGGATCACCCGGTAACGGCCGGGATAGTCCTGCGTCAGCAGCGAGCGCAGCGTCGCGACGATCACGCCTGCCTCGTCGCGCGCCGGCACGACGATGGCGACCGGCGGGGCCGTCGCCGGCCGCGCGGCAGGCAGGGTCGGCCCGGACTGCCAGAACTGCCCATGCCAGCAGGATCAGGGTGACCCAGGCCAGCAGTGCCAGACTGGCCATGACCGTCACGTTCGCACCACCACCATGTTGTTGGCGCGGAACCAGGCGACCGCCTCCTCGATCGCCGGGCGCACCGGGCGCGGCGCATAGCCCAGCTCGCGGATCGCCTTGTCGGAGGAGAAATACATCTTGTTGCGCGCCATCCGCAGGTGGTCGCGCGTGACCCGCGGCTGGAACTTGAACATGCGTGCGAACAGCTCGTCGAACCAGGCCACCGGCCACATCATGGTCGGCGTGACCTTGATGCGCGGCGGCTTGAGCCCGGTCTCCTGCTGATCATGGTGCAGGATCTCGCGCAGCGGCAGGTTCTCGCCGCCCAGGATGTAGCCTTCGCCGATCCGCCCGCGCTCCAGCGCCAGCACATGGCCGATCGCGACGTCCTCCACGTGCACCAGGTTCAGGCCGGTATCGATATAGGCCGGGATTTTGCCGTTGGCGGCGTCCACGATCATCCGCCCGGTGGGCGTCGGCTTGATGTCGCGCATGCCGACCGGCGCCGCGGGGTTGACGATCACCGCCGGCAGCCCCTCGTTGCGGACCAGTTCGCAGCACCGCCTGCTCGCCCAGGTATTTCGAGCGCTTGTAGACGCCGGCGATCTTCTTGCGGGTCGACCGGCGTGTCCTCGTCGGCGGGCGAGCCGTCCGGGGTCAGGCCAAGCGCCGCGACCGAGCTGCAATGCACGATCCGTTCGACCCCGGCCGCCTGCGCGGCGCGCATCAGCCCGGCGGTGCCCTCGACGTTGGTGCGCAGCATCTGGGCGGGGTTCGGCACCCAGATCCGGTAGTCCGCGGCGAGGTGGATGACGTAGCGGCAGCCCGACGAGCGCGCGCGCCACCGAGGCGGCGTCGTTGAGGTCGCCGAACACGATCTCCGCCTGGAACCCGTCGAGGTTCCGCCGGTTCGAGGTGGAGCGGACCAGAACGCGAAGCGGGTAGCCGCGCGCGCCCAGCGCCCGGGCGACCGCCGAGCCCACAAAGCCGGTCGCGCCGGTCACCAGCGTCAGTCCCGCCTGTGCCATGTCCTCCGTCACCCGATCGATTTGCCGTCGTATAGCCCGATCGCATCGGGATGGTGTAGAGCCGGCCGCCCCCACCAGGCGGGCTGCCCAGCCCGCCTCGCGGGCGGCAAGGATCGGAAAAGCCCGCGCGGTGAAGACGCTATCGATTGCCCTCGCCGTCCTCGGCCTGCTGCTGGGGACGCTGCTGATCGGCTGGTTCGGCGCCGGCCGGATCCTGGCCGGCGCGCTGTCGGTCGGCTGGGGCGGCTTCGCCCTGGTGCTGGGCTGGCAGCTCCTGCTGTTCGCCATTCTCGGCCTGGCCTGGGACGCCATCATGCCACGCCGGCCGGCGCGGCTGCTCTGGGTGTTCATCTGGGGCCGCATGGTGCGCGACGCCGCGGCCAACTGCCTGCCGTTCTCCCAGGTCGGCGGCTTCGTGTTCGGCGCCCGCGCGGTGACGCTGCACGGGATCGGCTGGTCGCTGGCCACCGCCTCGACCGTGGTGGACGTGACCGCGGAGTTCCTCGCCGAGCTCGCCTTCACCGGCATCGGCCTTGGCATCCTGCTCGCCCGCGCGCCAGACTCGCGCGCTGGCGGTCCCGCTCGAGGTCGGGCTCGGCCTGGCGGTGCTGGCCGCACGTGGCGCTTGATCTGGCTGCAACAGGGCGCCGCCCCGCTGTTCGCCCGATCGGGACGCTATCATCGCCCGGCGCCGGCTTACCGACGCGCAGGAGCGGGTCGAGGTGCTGCAGGCCGAGCTGGCGCTGATCTACGGCCACACGCTGCGGCTGGCGGTGGGCTTCGCCGTCCACCTGATCGGCTGGATGTGCACCGGCGTGGCGGGCTGGATCACCTACCGCCTGCTGGGCGTGCCGATCGACTTCGAGCGACGCGCTGGCGATCGAGGCACTGCTTGCCGCCGCCATCGGCCATCGCCTTCCTGGTGCCGGTCAACGCGGGCGTGCAGGAAGCCGGCTATGCCGGACTCGGCGCGATCTTCGGCATCGCGCCGGAGCTGTCGCTGGCGGTGTCGCTGGTGCGCCGGGCGCGCGACTTGGCGCTGGGGGTGCCGATCCTGCTGGTCTGGCAGTTCCTGGAGATGCGCCGGCTGCGGGCGGCGACGCGGTCCGCGTCCGCGTAAATCAAAGCAGGTCAGGGCTTCGCCCCGGACCCCACCACAGGGCGCTGCCCTCTGGACACCCGCCAAGGGCACAGCCCTGGGAACCCGTACGTTGGTCCATAGGCCTAGTTGGACGGTATCCGCCGGGAGGTCGCGACGGTCGGCGATTTTATACTTCGGTTACCCATCCGACTGCCTTCCTAATATCACGCGCCACGCGAGGCCGCAATAGGTCCAAAGACCCAAGGTTGAAAAATTTCTCACGACACAACCTCGGCGCGGCGCGCGTTCCCGCACGTCTTCCCGCCGACGAGAGGTTGGTCATCGGCAGGAGTTGCGTCCTATGAACTCGATGGAGGGCGATACTTTCCTTACCCGCGACGGCGGCAGTAGTCTCGGCGGCGAATTGGGCGCCGCCGCCCATCGTCCCGGCGGAACAATGTGCGGGCGCTGGCCGCTTCGCTCTGGGATTGTGAGTTTGTGGGAGATGCAAGACGTTGCTCTGGGGGCTTTGTACCACTGCCTTAATGCAGTGCGGATCACGCAGGAACTCATTGCGGCGTGGACTGCTTTCAGAGGGGATATGGGAAAGGACGCAGGAGACGCTTCGCAGCTTGAAAAAATACTGCAAAGCCATGGATTTAGAGGAGTCATGCAAGTTTATAGAGATCGTTCTTGACCGCATTGGCAACCCGCTACACCAAGCCGGCGTCGCGCATGATCTTAGGGCTGTCCTCGACATAATCGAAAACGAAGTGGAGAACAGGTACGTCTTTAACGTTCGCAAGCACAAATCGGACATATACTTGAAGGAAGAAAAGTTGTGGGAACCCATAGATAGGAAGTTCCCGTCCCAAGCGAAAGACTCCACCTCTGCTTTGAACTGCTATGCTATCGATGAAAATACGGCTTGTGTCTTCCATCTAATGAGGACGGCCGAGTGCGGGCTACGCGCGCTGCCGCGGGAGCGGCGAGTAAGAGTACCTAAGCGTCCTCTGGAATGGGCGACTTGGCAGGACATTCTTAACCAGATCAAAAAAAGCGTTGATTCGATCGCTGGCCGTCGCGCTGGCCCGGCAAAGGATGCGGCCCTCGAATTTTATCGGGGTACGTTAGGGGAGTTTGAGGCGTTCAAGGATACCTATCGCAACAACGTCATGCACACCCGCCGCACCTATGACGAACACCAAGCGGCAAGCGTCCTAGTGCATGTGCGCGAGTTTATGGCACGCTTGGCAGCGAAGATCGATGAGCGATCGATCAAGGCTATTCGATGGGGCCGGATGTGACAGATCGGCTTTTCACTGGCTTTGGCGGCTTCACCACTTCCCGGAACACCCGCTCAAACTCCTCCGGGTCCTCCGACGCGCCGATCTCCCGCGCGGTCTCGATGAACCGCTCGCGCTGAGGCTTTTCGTCGGGTGGTGGGGGCTTGCGGGCTGGCATGGCGGCAGTCTAGCGCCGAGCTGCGCGTCATGGGAAGGCGTTCGGGGACCGAGGAATGTCGCCTCCCAGCGCTCACCGCCGCAATTCGGGGAGTATCTCAGTTTGGCTGATTTCAGTCCTAGCGCAGATGGTTTCAGTCGCGCCGCGCCGGAACGACTTTGTAAGCGGCGTAGTGCTTTAGGGCTAGCGCGTGTCGGCGTTAGCGCGAAACCAATGTCGAAACCGGAGTACGACAGACCATGATCGAGTACCTGAAAACCTGGCTGGAACTGAAGTCCGACCACCGTGCGGTGACCGCGTTGGAATACGGGGTGATCGCGGGCGTGCTGGCTGTGGTCGTGGTGACGGCGTTCACCACGCTGGGCACCGGCCTGAACAACGCATTCACCAACGTCTCCAACCAACTCTAGGCCATGCGACGAGCCGCCAGACAAAGCCGGGGTGCGGGGGCGCCCGGTCGCCCTGTCTTGCTCATAACGACGAAGATTTCTTAGGAGCTACGCGATGCGCAACCTGCTTGTTGGTACTGCGGCCCTGATCGGCGCACTGACATCCCTTCCGACTGCTTCCTATGCCGGTCTCGTCTACGTCGGTAGCTGGGAGGTTGATTCGGGTCCCGACTGGAGTAGCGAGCCGCCGGCGTATACCGGCCAGGAAGCGGCTGCGTTGCTATTCGGTGGCACCGCTGGCGAGTACACGATCTCAACGGCTGGCTCAAATCCGCTGCTGGTCAACTATGATGCTTGGTACAGCGTTCTTGGCTACTATGGTCCGAACAACGGCGGCATATCTTTCTCCCAGGGCCATGTTTCCTGCTGTTCGGACCAGCCGGGAGGCCTATACTACTCAGGCGGCCCATGGACCGAGGGGGACGTGAACGAGGCCGCGTCGGCCTACGTCAACGACAATGCCGGCAGCGGCAACATAGACTATGCGTTTGCCGAGGCGGTCCCCGAGGCGGTCCCCGAGCCGGCCTCCATGGCGTTGCTCGGCGTGGGTCTCGCCGGCCTCGGTCTGATCCGTCGCAAGCGCGCCCTCCCTGGATTACGGTGAACCGAGGCCGCTCGCGCGTCGGGGGTGGCAACGGGGCCACTGGCGGGGCCGGCGGCAGTCCCGTCATAGCGCCTCTTGGGGGCTACCCTGGGCCTGTGCCCCCCGCTTCTAAATATCCGTCATAAGGTTCGACGTTCGTTAAAGTTACATCGCCTGCCTCATCTATAACAAACCACCAAAGCAGTTCTGGTATTTCGTCCCCTATATTCTTTGTCCTGATAATCCTCACCGACCCCCACTTGGACTCTATTAGAACAAATTCGTAGGGATTTTCGTACAGAGGTCGCCAATAGCTATCGAGGGTACGGTCTATCCTCTCGTAACCTCCCAAAGAGGCCGTGTCGGCGCAAGATAGAAATGTCACCCTACGCGCAAAGTAGAAATGACACCGCCGCCGACAGCGGTGTCATTTCTACTTTGCGCGTAGGGTGACATTTCTATCTTGCGCCGACAGCGTGAACGCCAATGATCGGCCGCAGAGTCGAGGCGGTCACGTTCGGCACGTGGAAGCTCCGAACCTGTCCGCCGCGCTCGACCAGGGCCATGACGATCTGCTTTTCGGCGACCGGCCGATAGGCGCGGTTCTCGGCCTTCGGGCCGATGAAGGTTTCGTCCGCTTCCAGGGTCTTGCCCATGCCGCCCAGCGGATCGGCTGCAAAGCCGCGGATTTCCTTCATGGCCTCGCGCACGCGATGGGACAAAAACCACGCCGATTTAAGGGTGATCCCCAAGGTCCGATGCAACTGGTGGCTGCTGATCCCCTTCTTGCTGGCGCAAAGCAGGTGCATCGCCTGCAACCAAGTGTGCAGAGGGATGTGACTGCTTTCCATGACAGTGCCAACGGTCACCGCGAATGGTTTGCGGCACACGTAGCACTTGCACTGCCCGAGTTTGGTCGAATTGCCGCCCATCCGGCCGACGCGAACGGTTTCACCGCAGCGCGGGCACATTGGACCGTGAGGCCAAAGACGTGCTTCGATGAACGTTAGCGCGGCGGCTTCATCGTGGAAATGGTCGGCGGAGAGGACAGAATGCTTAGCCATGACCGTGTTCCTATCGACAGGAAACACCTTACAACCGCCAGCGTGGGTAAGTCAAGTATAAAATCGCCCGACGGTCTTCGCGCACGGAGTGGGAGCACGCGACGCAGCGCGGCCTGGCGGCACACGATCCTGCATGCGAGCGGCCGCCGCATGCCGAGCTGCGCTGGCGCGGCGCAGGTTCCATTCGATTCGCGAAGCCACGAGCTGCGCGGATGTCGCGACGGTCAGTGCATCCGGGAACCTGCGAAATACATTGCGCGAGCGAATAGCCAGCTTCGGTGGCGAATATCCGCTGCCGCCGATGCCAAATTGGTTCACCGGAGAGCGCCTTGGCCGCACATGGACGACGAACGCTATCAGCAAACGTCCAAACCTGGCTGGTGGAATTCCGCTGCCCCTTGTGCTGTTCAGCGAAGTTGAACGGGAATCAATATCCCGCCTTGAGGTGCTGCGGTATCTCTACCACCTTCTGGATGTCCATCGGAACATGATACACTCCCGAAATCTCCGATACGCGGGCAGTGATCGCGGCGATCTCCGCGGAGAATTCGAACGTACTCACATCGCCTGTGTTGACCTGGTTCGACGGCTTAAGGAAGCCCTCCCGTACGAAGCGCTCGGTATCATAACGCCAATGGGCACCCATGCCCTGTTCCGCTGTGCGCCGTGAGAATATCGTGTCGCGGTTGACTTTTTGCCGCAGCAACGCGCAGTTGTAGTCCATCCATTTGTTGTGGAACAAGTACAAATGTGGATCGAAGTTCGGAGGTCTGTCGCACGAGTGGAATCCGGGCGCCCAGGTCAATGCAACACGCGTTACCGAAGCCTTGCACTGGTTGGAGAAGAACTTCGCATACCTGCGTTGTGGCAGTATCGGTTTGTCAAGGTCCAGCGGATCGTCTTGCGATAAAATGTGCAGGACGTTGAGCCCGATGCATGTCACATATTCGAATTCCCGGCGTTCTACGTAGTCTCGTAAATTCGCATACATGGAAAGATCTGGTACGACGATCTCATCGCAATCGTTATAGATCACCGTGTCGTAGATGCAAAGGAGAGCCCTGCAGAAAGAGTTGATGAAGCCTGTCTTCCGATACTCGTCGAACTCTTCGCGCGGAATACGGATAACATTGACGTCGCCCAGGTCCGCGGTGCTCCCGTCATCACTGCATCGATCCACGATGTACAGGTTGTTCGTGCCAAAGTTGGCGCTGTAATAGCGCACCCATATCGGTAGGTTGATCAACTCGTTATACACAAATGTCACGACGGCGGTTTTCACAGCATGCCACCCTGGTTGGCTCTCCACTCGCGACGATAAGACCCGCCGCTCACGGGCGTCCAGGGGAATCCGTCGCCTCGCGCGGCGGTCGGCAGACCGGGCGGACTCCTTCATACGATTTCCATGCTGTCTGATTATGCAAGTCAACGACTTGGTTCCTATCAGCAGTCCAGGCCGCCGCCCTCACCTGGGTTGGTTCACGCCGTACGGGGGATGCGGCCCTCGATCGGGTAGGCCGGGTCGTTGTAGCGTGGCGTGGAGGCGTGGCCGGCGGTGACCAGGCGATCGACCAGGGCCTCGTCCTCCGGCGTGAAGCGGTATTCCAGGGCGCCGGCGTAATCGTCCCACTGCGCCTCGGTGCGCGGGCCGCCGATCGCGGCGGTGACCAGGCGGTTGTTGAGCACCCAGGCGAAGGCGAACTGGCCGGGGGTGATGCCGCGCGCTCTGGCGTGGGCGGCGAACTCCTGGGCGATGGCAAGGCTTTCCGGGCGCCATTCGGATTCCATCATCCGCCGGTCCTGGCGGCCGGCGCGAGTGTCCGGCGGGGGCGCGGCGTCGGGGCGGTATTTGCCGGTGAGCACGCCACGGGCGAGCGGCGAGTAGGGCACCACGCCAAGGCCGAAAGAACCGCATGCCGGCAGGTGTTCGACCTCGGCCTCGCGGTTCAGCGCGTTGTAGAGCGGCTGGCTGGCGATCGGGCGGTCGATGCCCGCCTGGTCGCAAAGGTGGCAGATTTCCGCCACGCGCCAGGACCGGTAGTTGGACACGCCGAAGTGGCGGATTTTGCCGGCCCGGATCAGGTCGGCCAGCGCGTGGACGGTCTCGGCCAGCGGCGTGGCGTGGTCTTCCTTGTGCAGGTAGAGCAGGTCGATCACGTCCGTGGCCAGGCGGCGCAGGCTGGCCTCGACGGCGTGGAACATGTGGCGGCGGGAGAGGCCGCGCGCGTTCGGGCCCTCGCCGGTCGGGTTGGCGCATTTGGTGGCCAGCACCCACCAGGCGCGGTGGTTGCCGATGGCGCGGCCAACGACCTCCTCCGAGCGGCCGGCGGCATAGCCGTCGGCGGTGTCAATGAAGTTCACCCCCTGCTCCTTGGCGCGGGCGACGATGCGTCCGGCGGTGGCAGCGTCGGTGGCACCGCCGAACATCATGGTGCCCAGGCAGAGCGGGGAGACTCTTAGGCCGGAGCGGCCGAGCTGGCGGTAGTCCATGGGGGGCCTTCCAGATGAGGGTCTGTGCGCTGTTGCACAGCCGTATACCACGACCCAGGACGCAGCATTTGCAGACTTCTGCTGAAGGGCATGTTGACACTTCATCAATTCGACCCCAGTTTCCAGGTCGCATTAGGAGATTGTGATGGATCGAATGGCCCAGTTCACATCCGCGGAGGTGGCCTTTGTCCTGCGCGAGCCGGTGCGCGCGGTAAAGAAGGCCCTTGATGCCGGCCCGGTGCGACCGGTTCTGCGGCGCAAGACCGGCGCGGCGGTGCGCACCGTCGGCTGGCCCGATCTGTTCTACCTGTACGCGGTGAAGGCGTTGCGTGAAGAGCTGACGCCCAAGGCACGGATCGAGTTCTACGAGGCCTTGCAGCACGGCGCGGTCGAGCGCGAGGGCGAGGTGCGTTTCGGACGTTTCCGCGTCGTGGTCGCCGACCTGGTCCGGGAGGTCGAGAGTCGCACGGCCGAACTGGCTGAGCTCGCCGCGAAGATCGACTTTCGTGCGGACGGCGAGGCGCTGCTGCGAGGCTCGGATGTCGAGGTGTATCGCATCGCGGCGCTGCTGGATGGCGGGATGTCGGAAGATGAGGTGTTGACCGACTACCCGTCGCTGACGCGAGACGCAGTGCTGACCGCCAAGGCCTATGCCGCGGCCCATCCGAAGCCCGGGCGGCCGTATCCCCGGACCACGGCCAAGCGCGCGTTGCAGGGTGCCGGGCTGGAGGCGTTGGACGAGGTGTTCGGCGACGATCATGCATCTGAATGAAATATCTGCTCGACACCAACGTGTTTCGCGAGATCGGAAAGTCGGCGCCGCACGAACACGTGCGTGCCTGGCTGGCGAGCGTGAACGACGCCGACCTCGCGATCAGTGCGCTAACCGTTCGTGAAGTAGCGAAGGGTGTTGCAAGGCTGGCGGTGTCCAAGCCGGCGGTGGCGCAGATGATCAGGGCACGGACCGACGCGGCATTCGATGCCTTTGCGGGCCGGATACTGCCTGTCGATCGGGCGGTGGCGCGCGTATGGGGCGAAGCGCTGGCCGAGACCGAGAAGCATATCGACGACACCGGGCTCGCAGCGACCGCCCGCATCCACAACCTGATTCTGGTGACGCGCAACACCGGCGATGTGGGGATGCGCAAGGTCTCGATCCTCAATCCCTACAAGTCGCCACCGCAATGGTTTTCCTGACACACACGCAACGACCCCTGGGGCCCGAGCACACAGCAAGGCCACTGGGCTCCAACGGAAGACCGAGCGGTGGAGCGGCGCCCGCGAGATCGCCGGTTCTTCAGCGGACCCCGTCCCAGCTCGTGCAGGTTATCACCTGGCGGCGTCGGCTGTTCGTGGTCAGGGCGACGCGGCAGTTCAGCGCGTCGCCGGGTCAGCAGGGGATGGATCATCCATACCCATCCGGCGACGACGTAGGCGAGGGTTCGGCGGTTGAGCGTTACGATCTGCCTGCCGAGATGGCAGCCACGACCGGGATCAAAGCCGGATGTCGGCCGTAATTCGGTCCGCGGTCGCGCGCACCACCCTCTCCGACCGATCGAGCAACCCGGCGTGCTCCAAGGCGGCAACGTCGGCATGAACGCGGCGATACTGCCGCCCGAGCGCGCGTGCCAGCGCCGAGACGGACGGTTCGGGATGCGCATGTAGATGGCGCAGCAGTCGATACCGCTCGCCCGTCATGACGCGAGCCAGGCCTTCCCAGCTCTCGAATGCCAGGACGCGCTCATTGACCTGCTCACCGCGTTCCGCGCGACGCCAGGCGTGCAGGAAAGCGGCGGCATCGTCCTCGATGCCCCCGCCCACGCTCACCTTCAGCTCGGACAGCTTCCCGTCGTCCATACACCGTTCCTCCGTGTCGTCACCCGCGGCGCGCGGCGCGCACCTCCGCCAGGAAATCCGCGAGCAGCCGTTCCGGTGTGGTGAACCGGTAGGGCTCCTCGCGTTCCCCAAGATGCCGGTGGTCTCCCTTGCCGGCCTCGTTGTCGTAGCCGATCAGCCGCTCGCCCTCCCGGCCGAAGAACAGGCTGTATTTGAACGTGTGCCGCGAGCCTCGCACCGGATTCGGCACAAGCCACAGCTTCATCTCCGATATGGTGCCGTCGTCGTAGTGCCTTTTGCGGTGCAGGATGAGCGTGGCCGCTGGCATATGACATACATTGTCATAGAACGGTGGCGCTGTCGAGCGTTACAGCGATGGGCAGCATAGCCCGCCGCGTCAGCAGGCGATCACCCGCACCCACCCGGCCCCGGCATACTCAACGATCCGCCGGTCGCGCGTCACGATCGGCATGCCGAGATGCCGTGCGGTCGCGATCAACAGCCGGTCGCCCCGGTCGCCGTGCACGTCACCCGGCAGGAACGACGCATCGATGGCAATCTCCGGCGTGAGTGCGGCTGGCCGGATCCCTGGCCCGGCCATCACTCGGGCAAACCAGGTCTTCGGGTCAGGCGTGAACCGCGGCCCGGGCTCGCGACCGCGCCGCGGCCGGCTCAGCATTCCGATCTCCGAGGCCGACACCGGCGAGACATACACGCCGTCGGCCAGCCCCGCGGCGACGATCGCGGCCAACGCCTCAGGCGCCAGCGGATCGCCGTTCGCCAGCCAGATCACCGCGCAGGTGTCGAGCAGCACCGCCCTGGCGGCGTCCAGCCCGCTCATCCATGCAGCGCGCCTTGCTCCGCGGCGAACGGTTCGTCGGCGACCGGGGCCGTCAGGTCAAAGCCCGGCGGAATCGCCACCGACCCGCGCAGGAAGCCGTGCACCTGGCGCACCGCGGCGGCGGCGTCCTCCGGCGGGAGCAGTGTGGCGACGACGCGGCCGTGCTTGGTGATGACCACGCGCTCCAGCGTGCGGTCGGCGAGGCGGTCGAGGATGTCCAGGCATTTGGCCTTGAACTCCGAGGCGCTGATGGTCTGGATTGTGGGCATTGGTCGTGCCTGGTGGCTGGTCGGACGATATGACTGGTCATGTATAGTGGTCAATCGATGGTGCCGACGAGTATCGCGGCCAAGCAAGCGGTCGAGCATCGGACCGCGTCTGCCTCGGTAAAGAACGGGTTGCGGATGAATGCCAATGGTGGCGCTGAGGGGATGGCGTCGAAGCATACTCGATCGTGCCAAACTGGCGCGAACCCCTCACCCCGGCCCTCCCCCTCAAGGGGGGAGGGAGAAGAAGCAGCACTACACGTCGAGGTTTGCCACCTTCAGCGCGTTGCTGACGATGAACTCGCGCCGCGGCTCGACCACGTCGCCCATCAGCGTGGAAAACACCTGCGCCGCGTCCTCGACATCGCCGACCTTCACCTGCAGCAGCGTGCGCACGCTGGGGTCCAGCGTGGTCTGCCAGAGCTGGTCCGGGTTCATCTCGCCCAGCCCCTTGAAGCGCTGCACCGTCAACCCGCGCCGCCCGTGCGCGATCACCCGCTCGAACGCGCTGGCCGGGCCGGCGACCGTCGACCTCCAGCGCGTCCAGCTTCAGCCGAGCCGGGGTGGCAAAGCGTTCCTCGAATATCTTCGTCCGGTCGTTCAGCCAGCGCGCCTCGGCGCTGCGCAGGGCGGCGGCGTCCAGCGTGCGCTTCTCCATCACCCCGCGGACCGTGCGCGACAGGGTCAGGCCGCCGTCGGCGCTGACCACCCAGCCCTGCTCGGTCGGCAGCGACACGGCGTTCAGCCGCCCGACCAACCCCGGCGCCGCCGCAGTGGCGCGGGCGGCGTCCGGTGTCAGCGCGCCGGCGATCGCCGCCTGCTCCAGCAACGCCACCGGGATCGTCGCCGACAGCCCGTGCAGCCGCTGCGTCGCCTCGCGCAGCAGCATGATCTCGCGCCGCAGCTCGGCCTGCTCGACCAGGTCCCCGTCGGCAAAGCGTCAGCCGCGCGTCGGCCAGCGCCTTGTCGAGCAGGAAATCCTCCAGCGCGCGGTCGTCCTTCAGATAGCGCTCGTCATTGCCGCGCTTGGCGCGGTACAGCGGCGGCTGCGCGATATACAGGTGCCCCCGATCGATCAGGTCCGGCATCTGGCGGAAGAAGAACGTCAGCAGCAGCGTGCGGATATGGCTGCCGTCCACGTCGGCGTCGGTCATGATGACGATGCGGTGGTAGCGCAGCTTGGCGACGTCGAACCCACCCTGCTCCGGCTCGCCGCGGCCGATGCCGGTGCCCAGCGCGGTGATCAGCGTGCCGATCTCCTGGCTGCCCAGCATGCGGTCGAAGCGGGCGCGCTCGACGTTCAGGATCTTGCCCTTCAGCGGCAGGATCGCCTGGAACTTGCGATCCCGCCCCTGCTTGGCCGAGCCGCCGGCGCTGTCGCCCTCGACGATGAAGATCTCGCACTTCGCCGGGTCGCGTTCCTGGCAATCGGCCAGCTTGCCGGGCAGCGTCGAGATGTCCAGCACCCCCTTGCGCCGCGTCAGCTCGCGCGCCTTGCGCGCCGCCTCGCGCGCCGCCGCCGCGTCCATCACCTTCTGGATGATCGACTTTGCTTCTTTCGGATGCGTCTCGAACCAGTGCGCCACCGCATCGGCCACCGCCGCCTGCACCGCCGGCTGCACCTCGGAGCTGACCAGCTTGTCCTTGGTCTGCGAGGAAAATTTCGGATCCGGCACCTTCACCGACAGCACCGCGGTCATGCCTTCCCGCATGTCGTCGCCGACAAGCTGAAGCTGCTCCTTCTTGCCCATCCCCTCGGCGTATTTCGTCACCACGCGGGTCAGCGCCTGGCGGAACCCGGCCAGGTGCGTGCCGCCGTCGCGCTGCGCGATGTTGTTGGTGAAGCACAGCATCGTCTCGTGGTAGCAGTCGTTCCACGACAGCGCGAACTCGACGCGGATGCCGCCATCGCTTTCCGGCACGCGCAGGCTGATCGGCGGGGTGAACACCGGCGGTCTTGCCGCGGTCGAGCCATTCGACGAAAGCGACCAGGCCGCCGTCGTAGCGCATCATCGACCTCGCGCTTCTCGGCATGGCGCTCGTCGCGCAGCACGATGGTCAGGCCGGAGTTCAGGAAGGCCAGCTCGCGCAGCCGGCGTTCCAGCAGCGCGAAATCGAATTCGGTGTGGGTGAAGGTGGCCGGGCTCGGCTTGAACGTCACCTCGGTGCCGCCCGGCGCGTCGGACGGGCCGACCACGGCCAGCGGCGCCTCGGCGTCGCCGTTGCGGAAGCGGATGAAATGCTCCTGGCCGTGGCGCCAGACGCGCACCTCCATCCACTCCGACAGCGCGTTCACCACCGCCGCGCCGACGCCATGCAGCCCGCCGGACACCTTGTAGGAGTTCTGGTTGAATTTTCCGCCCGCGTGCAGCCGGGTCAGCACGACCTCGGCGGCCGAGATGCCTTCTTCCTCGTGGATGTCGACCGGGATGCCGCGGCCGTCGTCGCGCACGGTCACGCTGCCGTCGCCGTTCAGCGTCAGCTCGACCCGGGTGGCGAATCCGGCCTGCGCCTCATCCACCGCGTTGTCGATGATCTCGAACGCCATATGGTGCAGGCCGGAGCCGTCATCGGTGTCGCCGATATACATGCCCGGCCGCTTGCGCACGGCGTCCAGCCCGCGCAGCACGGAGATCGACGCGGCGTCGTATGCGTCCCCGTTGGAGGCGCCATTGGAGGCGCCATTGGAGGGGCCATTGGAGGGGTAGAATCGGGCGGCGGCGCGGCGTCTTCGGTCATGCCGGCAGGGGACTCCGGGGGCTGTCTGGATACTCTAGTTATATAGCCGCTACAGCGTCGTCCGCCCAGAGGGGACGGGGCCGGAATCGGGGCTAAAATCCGCTCTCCGGCAGCAACATTCCATCGCCGATGCGCAGCAGTTCGGCGCTGCCGCGCAGCGGCGCGAAAATCTCGGCATCCGTGCCGGTGATCAGGGTCTGCGCCGGCAGGCGCGCCAGCGCGGCGAACAGCGCGGCGCGTCGATCGGGGTCCAGGTGCACGGCCGGTTCATCGAGCAGCAGCAGCGGGGCGGACCCGCGCGCCTCGGCGATCAGCGCGGCATGGCCCAGGATCAACCCGACCAGCAGGGTCTTCTGCTCGCCGGTGCTGGCCAGCGCCGCGGGATGGCCGGTCGCGGCATCGCTCATCGCCAGGTCGGTGCGGTGCGCGCCGAGCGCGGCACTGCCCGCGGCCGCGTCGCGAGTGCGGGCGGCGGCTAGGCCGGCGCGCAGCCAGTCCTCCACCTCGAGCGCCGGGGCGGCCGCCAGGCGGTCGGCGATCGGGCAGACCAGGGCAAGGTGGACGGCGGGGAACGGCGCCGCGGCGCCGGCGGCCAGGGCGGCGTTCAGGCGCGCCACCAAGGTCGGCGCGCGCCGCGGTGGCGGCGACGGCGTGGCGGGCCATGGCATCCTCCAGCGCGGCCAGCCAGGCGGGATCCTGCCGCGCGCCCGGCCGATCCTCCGCCAGCAGGCGGTTGCGCTGTGCCATGGCGGTGTCGTGCGCGGCGATCTCGCGGGCGTGGCCCGGCTCCAGCGCCCAGGCCAGGCGATCCAGGAAGCGGCGCCGGCCGGACAGGCCGTCCTGGAACAGCCGGTCCATCTGCGGGGTCAGCCAGACCGCGGCCACGCGGGCGGCGATCTCCGCCTGGCTACGCGGCGCCTCGCCGTCGAGGCGGAACACCCTGCGATCCCCCGGGCGATCCCCCGGGCGGTCCGCTGAGCGGTCCCCCGATCGGTCCCCTGGGCGGTCCCCTGGGCGGTCCCCTGGGCGGTCCCCTGGGCGGTCCCCGGGGCGATCGCCGGCGCGGTCGCCAAAACGGCCGCCAGGTCGATCCTCAGATCGATCCCCCCGGGACTCCCCGCCTTGATCCCACAGCCGGTCTGCGGCGCCCTCCGGCGCGGTGCCAGTGCCGATGTCGGTCACCCCATCGGCCGTCGCGAACCGGCCCGCGACCGCCCAGCCCCCGAGGGCGCCGTGCCGCGCGAGGTCGGCGATCCGCGCACCGCGCAGCCCCCGTCCCGGCATCAGCAGCGACACTGCCTCCAGCAGGTTGGTCTTGCCGCTGCCGTTCCGCCCGACCAGCACACTGATCCGCTCCTGCGGGTGCCAGGTCAGTGACTCGTACGAACGGAAATCACTCAGGATCAGCCGAACAAGGCGCATGGCGAAGCCGTCAGACCACTCTCTGGCAACTGACGACTGACCTCTGACGACTAGACCCGCATCGGCATCAGCACATACAACGCGCTGCTGTCGGTCGCGTCGCGCACCACGGTCGGCGCCGAGCCATCGGCGAAACAGAACTCCACGTCGCCGTCGATCTGATCGGTGATGTCGTTCAGGTAGCGCGCCTGGAAGCCGATCTCGAGCGGCGACGACTCGTACTTCACCCGCTCGGCATCCAGCTCCTCGCTGGCGGTGCCCTGTTCGGGGCTGGACGCCGACAGCACCAGCAGGTCGCGCTGCAGCGTCAGCTTCACCGGCCGCGACCGCTCGGCCGAGATGGCGGCCACGCGCCCAACCGCATCGGCGAAATCCTTCTTGCCAACCCGCAGAACCTTGTCGTTGCCGCGCGGGATGACGCGCTCGTATTCCGGGAAGGTGCCGTCGATCAGCTTGCTGGTCAGCAGGATGGAATCGACATGGAACTGGATGCGCGTGTCGGACAGCGCCAGCTCCACGCCGCCGCTGACCTCGTCGAGCAGCTTGCGCAGTTCGTTGATCGTCTTGCGCGGGATGATCACGCCCGGCATGCCCCCGGCGCCGTCGGGCAGCGGCTCCTCCACCCGTGCCAGGCGATGCCCGTCGGTGGCCACGGCGCGCAGCACGCGCGTGCCTTCGCTGTCGGCGACGTGCAGGTAGATCCCGTTCAGGTAGTAACGCGTCTCCTCGGTGCTGATCGCGAACCGGGTGCGGTCGATCAGGCCGCGCAACTGCTGCGCCGACACAGTGAAGCGGTGCGGCAGCGCCCCGGCGGTCATCGAGGGAAAATCCTCGGTCGGCAGCACCACGAGATGCGTGCTGTAGCGCCCGGCCCGCAGCGCCAACTGCGCGTCGCCGCCCGGATGGTCGAGCTCCACCTCGGCGCCCTCCGGCAGCTTGCGGACGATCTCATACAGCGTCGCGGCAGGGGCGGTGCAGGCGCCGTTGCGCGTCGTGCTGGCCGGCACGTCCTCGATGACGGCGATCTCCATGTCGGTCGCGGTCAGCGACAGCTTGCCGTCGCGCACCGCAATCAGCACGTTGGCCAGGATCGGGATGGTGTTGCGCTTTTCGACCACGCTCTGGACGTGAGCCAGCGCCTTCAACAGCGTTGCGCGGTCGGCCTTGAATTTCATCGTGGCAATCCTCTGAGGCACCGGCCGACGGGCCATTAGGCACCGGCCTCGTGCGGCACCCGGGGCGAATCGAGCACCGACCATAGCAACAGGAAAATCCGCCGCAAAGCACGCACATGCGCCAACCGAAGGACGCAAGGCTGGGAAGTAGGCGTCTCGCTCTCCCTTTGAGGGGGTGATTATGCCTTACTTGACTAAGGGCGCAGGACGTGCCATTTCGTTGGGCATGGAGTCACCCCGATGGGCCAGGTCAAGGTCACCAAGCACATGACCGTCCCTGAGTTCGACGCGCTGTTCCCCGATGACGACGCTTGCAAGGCGTATCTCCGGGACCGCCGCTGGCCCAATGGCCTCCAGTGCCCGCGCTGCGGCAACCCTAAGGTCTCTGCGGTCGCCAACCGTCCGTTCGCTTGGCAATGCACTCAGTGCGCCAAGGCTGGCGGCTACCGCTTCTCGGTCATCGCCGGCACGGTGTTTGAGAACACCAACGTCGGTTTGCGCACATGGTTCAGGGTCATCTACCTGATCCTGACCAGCAAAAAGGGTATCAGCGCCTTGCAGGTTCACCGGATGATGGGCTTCGGCTCCTACAAGACCGCCCATTACATGTGCATGCGCGTCCGGGCCGCATTGGTGGATGCGGGCTTCCGCAAGCTGATGGGCGTCATAAACTCTCAGCGGCCTTCCACATGAGTGAGGACGCATGACCCGCCTGGAAGACCGCCAGCCCGTGGCGAACGATATCAAGCAGGCCTGTGTCGATGGTGCGCGTCTTGCATCGGCCTGTGCCATGGCGGGCAAGCTTCTCGCTGAACGCGTGGCCGAACGCCATGGGGCCGTGCCTGGGCTGCGCCGACGCTACCAACCGGGCGATCGTCGCACGGCGACGGAAAAGCAGACAATCACAATGCGCAAGGATCGCGCGGCGGCGATCGCCCCCGGACGTGTCACATCGCCCCATCGCGTCAGCCTCGGCGTCACGCCGGAAACGCTGTCCGCCCCCGCCATGCCGTCCGGACGGCGTCGCCCTCTCGTTCCGTAATAGAGTCGACATGTTGCCCTTGCCGTCTTGCCCCCTTCGCGCAAGGCTGCCGCCGGACCGCCTGGGGGGGATCATGCCGGCACCGTACGAAACGCACCGCGCGCAGCTTAAGGCCATCCTGCTCGGCTGGGGCATGCCGGAGGACAACGCCGAGACCACCGCCGACATCCTGTCCTGGGCCGACCTGCACGGGGTGGACAGCCACGGCATTTCGATGATCCCGAGCTATGACCGGCTGCGCCGCAATGGGCGGGCGAAGATGGACGCGGGGCCGGTGATCCTGAAAGAGACGCCGGTATCGGTGCTGGTGGACGGCGGCGGCGGGCTGGGGCATGTGCCGGCGTATTTCGCCATGTCGGTGGCGATCGACAAGGCGAAGCGGGCAGGGATGGCGATCGCGGCGGTGCGGAACTCCGCGCATTTCGGGGCGACGGGCTATTATACGCTGATGGCGGCGAAGGCCGGGCTGATCGGCGTGGGGGGCACGTCGGCCTCCTCCATCCAGGTGGCGCCGACGTTCGGCAAGCAGGCGAAGCTGGGCACCGATCCGTGGTCGTTCGCCGCGCCGACGGCGGACGGGCGGCCGTTTTTGCTCGACATGGCGACGACGACGGTGGCGGCGGGACGGATCCGCAACAAGGCGAACGAGGGGCTGCCGTGCCCGCCCGGCTGGGTGCTGGACAAGGACGGCCTGCCGAGCACCGATCCGCTGGCGGCGCGCGAGAAGGGCGGGTTTTTGACCTCGCTGGGCGGGTCGCCGGAGAATTCCAGCTACAAGGGGTATGGGCTGTCGGCGATGGTGAACATCCTTGCGTCGTGTTTGTCAGGGGCGACGCTGATCACCGATCCGCTGCACACGAAGAAGCCGCAGGGGATGGATATCGGGCATTTCTTCATGGCAATCGATACGGGGCTGTTCCGGGGGCAGGACGAGTTCACCACGGACGTAACGCGGTTCTGCAACGATTTGCGGGCGACCACACCGGTCGATCCGGCGCAGCCGGTGATGGTGGCCGGCGATCCGCAGTGGAACAATGCCGAGAAGCGGCTGCGGGAGGGGATCCCGGTGGGGCCGGGGCTGCTGAACCAGGTGCGACAGATCGCGCAGGCGGCCGCGGCGCCCTGGCTGCTGGATTAGGACGTCGACCGTAGGGCGGATAAGCGCAGCGTAATCCGCCGCTGCAGCGCAATCCGCCATCGCGGTGCGGCGGATTGCGCTGCGCTTATCCGCCCTACGCGCCCGACGCCGGTGCCGACCTAGCCGATTGGCCCCCTTGGCTGCTATTGCCGGCCCATCGCAAGGAGACGGGCATGGCTTCGACGCAGTGGCAGTTCTGGATCGACCGCGGCGGCACGTTCACCGACATCGTCGCGCGCGACCCGGACGGGCGGCTTTCCACGCACAAGCTGCTGAGCGAGAACCCCGGCCGCTACCGCGACGCCGCCATCGCCGGCATCAAGTCGGTGCTCGGCGTGCCGCTCGACGCGGCCGATCCCGTCCGGGCTGATCGACGCGGTGAAGATGGGCACCACCGTCGCCACCAACGCGCTGCTGGAACGCAAGGGCGAGCGCATGCTGCTGGTGGTCAACCGCGGCTTTGCCGACGCGCTGCGCATCGGCAACCAGGCGCGGCCGCGGCTGTTCGACCTGGCGATCACGCTGCCCTCGATGCTGTACGAGCAGGTGGTGGAGATCGACGGCCGCGTCGGCGTCGACGGCGAGGAGATCGAGACGCTCGATGAGGACGCGGCGCGCCGGCACCTGGCCGCATGCCCGCGCCGGAGGCATCAACGCCTGCGCCATCGTGCTGATGCACGCCTGGAAATACCCGGCGCACGAGCAGCGCCTGGCCGAGTTGGCGCGCGAGGCCGGCTTCACCCAGGTCTCCGCCAGCCACGCGGTCAGCCCGCTGCTGCGGCTGGTGCCGCGCGGCGACACCACGGTGGTGGACGCCTACCTGTCGCCGATCCTGCGCCGCTACGTCGATCAGGTGGCCGCCGAGCTTGCCGGCACGCGGCTGTATTTCATGCAGTCGAACGGCGGACTGGCCGAGGCGCACGCCTTCCAGGGCAAGGACGCGATCCTGTCCGGGCCGGCCGGCGGCATCGTCGGCGCGGCGCGCACCGCGGCGATGGCGGGTCTCGACCGCATCATCGGCTTCGACATGGGCGGCACCTCGACCGACGTCGCGCTGTACGCCGGCGGGTTCGAGCGCGCTTTCGAGACCGCAGGTGGCCGGCGTGCGCATGCGCGCGCCGATGATGGCGATCAACACGGTGGCGGCGGGCGGCGGCTCGATCCTGCATTTCGACGGCGCGCGGCTGCGCGTCGGGCCGGACAGTGCGGGCGCCGATCCGGGGCCGGCCTGCTACCGCCGCGGCGGGCCGCTGACGGTGACCGACGCCAATGTCTGCGTCGGCAAAATCCAGCCGGCGCATTTCCCGGCGATCTTCGGGCCGAGCGGCGATCAGCCGCTGGATGCCGACGTCGTGCGCGACGAAATTCGCCGCGCTGGCCGAGGAGATCGCGCGCGCCACCGGCACACGCGCGCACGCCGCACGAGGTCGCCGAAGGGTTCCTGCAGCATCGCCGTCGCCAACATGGCGAACGCGATCAAGCAGGTCTCGGTGCAGAAGGGCCACGACGCCACGCGCTTCGCGCTGCAATGCTTCGGCGGCGCCGGCGGCCAGCACGCCTGCCTGGTCGCCGACGCGCTGGGCATGGAGACGGTGTTCATCCATCCCTTCGCCGGCGTGCTGTCGGCCTACGGCATGGGCCTGGCGGACCAGGCGGTGATGCGCGAGCAGGCGGTCGAAGTGCCGCTGGTCGCCGGATGCCATGCCGGAGCTGGAGGCGCTGGCCGATCGGCTGGCCGTGGATGCCGGCGCGGCGCTGGCGAGCCAGGGCGCCGATCCCGCGCGCATCGCCATCGCGCGCACGCTGCACCTGCGCTATGCCGGCACCGAGGCGGCGCTGGTCGTTGCGCTGACGGCGGTTCGATCAGATCGTCGCCGATTTCACCGCGGCGCACCGCGCGCGCTTCGGCTTTGCCACGCCCGACCGCCCGCTGGTGGTGGAGGCGGTCGCGGTGGAAGCGACGTCGCCGGGCGAGGCGGTGCGGGAGGCGACGCTGGCCGCGCGCGAAACCGGCGCGCCGGCGCCGATCGACACGGGTCAGCATGTTCACCGGCGGGGCAGGCGCACGACGCGCCGGTGTTCGACCGCACCGCGCTGCTGGCGGGCGACCGCATCGCCGGGCCGGCGCTGATCCGCGAGGCCAACGCGACCACCGTGGTCGAGCCCGGCTGGACCGCGGAGATCACGCCGACTGGACCACATGATGCTGCGCCGCACCGCAGCCGCTGCCCTCGCGCGTGGCCGCCGGGCAGCGACGGCCCGACCCGGTGCTGCTGGAGCTGTTCAACAACCTGTTCATGAACGTTGCCGAACAGACCGGCGCGGTGCTGCAGAACACCTCGATGAGCGTGAACATCAAGGAGCGGCTGGATTTTTCCTGCGCGATCTTCGACGCCGAGGGCGGGCTGGTCGCCAACGCGCCGCACGTGCCGGTGCATCTCGGCGCGATGGGCGAGAGCGTGCGCACCGTGCTGCGCCTGCGCGGCAAGACGCTGAAGCCGGGCGACGTGGTGGCGCTGAACAATCCGTACAACGGCGGCACGCATCTGCCGGACGTCACCGTCATCACGCCGGTGTTCGACGCCGACGGCACGGCGATCCGTTTCTTCGTCGGCTAGCCGCGGGCACCACGCCGATATCGGCGGGATCACGCCGGGCTCGACGCCGCCCGGCTCGCGCACGCTGGAGGAGGAAGGCGTGGTGATCGACGATTTTCTGCTGGTCGATGGCGGGCATTTCCGCGAGGCGGAATTCCGCGCGCTGCTGGCGGGCGCAAAGTATCCGGCGCGCAGCCCGGACGTGAACGTCGCCGACATCAAGGCGCAGGTCGCGGCCAACGAGAAGGGCGTGCAGGAGCTGCAACGCGTCGTCGCGCAGTTCGGCTGGACGACGGTGCGCGCCTATATGCGCCACGTGATGGACAATGCCGAGGAGAGCGGTGCGCCGGGTGATCGACCGCATCGGCGACGGCAGTTTCGATTACACGATGGACAACGGCAAGCCGCTTCGCGTGGCGATCAGCGTCGATCGCGTCCGCCGCAGCGCGGTGGTCGACTTCACCGGCACCGGCCGGCAAGACGAGGCCAATTTCAACTCGCCGCCGGCGGTGACGCGCGCCGCCGTGCTGTACGTGTTCCGCTGCCTGGTCGGCGACGACATTCCGCTCAACGACGGCTGCCTGAAGCCGATCAAGCTGATCATCCCGCCGGGCACGTTCCTGTCGCCGCGAGCCGGGGGCGGCGGTGGTGGCGGGCAACACCGAGGTGTCGCAGGCCACCTGCAACGCGCTGTTCGGCGCGCTGGGGGCGATCGCCTGCAGCGCAGGCGACGATGAACAATTTCCTCTTCGGCGACGCGCATCGGCAGTATTACGAAACGATCTGCGGCGGCACCGGCGCCGGGCCGGGCTTCAACGGCACCTCGGCGATCCACTCGCACATGACCAACACGCGCATGACCGATCCCGAGGTGCTGGAACTGCGCTACCCGGTGCGGCTGGAACATTTCGCCATCCGCCGCGGCTCCGGCGGCGACGGCAAGTGGCGCGGCGGCGACGGCGCGGTGCGGCGCATCCGGTTTCTGGAGCCGATGACCGCGGTGATCGTCGCGTCTCGCCGCAACGTGGCGCCGTTCGGGCTGGAGGGCGGCGAGGACGGGGCGGCCGGCCGGCAATGGGTGGAACGCGCCGACGGCGGTGCACGAGGTGCTGACCGGCACCGACAGCGCGGAGCTGGCGCCGGGCGATGCGTTCGTGATCGAAACGCCGGGCGGCGGAGGATACGGAGCGCCGGGCTGACGGGAGAAATAATCGTGACGGAGGCGGAGTGGTCCCGCGCCAATCGCGCGAACTGGGACGAGCGGGTCGGCATGCATCTGGGGCCGCGCGGCTATGACCTGACAGATCTGCGGGCCGGGCAGGGGCGGCTGAATGCAATCGAGGAGGCGGAGCTGCCGCCGGTCGACGGTCGGCGGATATTGCATCTGCAATGTCATTTCGGTCGGGACAGCCTGTGTCTCGCGCAGCGCGGCGCGACCGTGGTCGGGCTGGATTTTTCCGCGCCGGCGATCACGGCGGCCCGCGCTTTGGCGGACGAGCTTGATTTGGCGGATCGCGCGCGGTTCGTTCGGGCGGATGTTTACGACGCGCCGCGGGCGATCCCGTCGCCGCACGGATTCGACATGGTGTTCGTTACCTGGGGTGCATTGTGCTGGCTCCCGGACATCGTGCGCTGGGTGCAGGTTGTCGCCGCAATGCTCCGGCCGGGCGGGCAGTTGTATCTCGCGGAAGGGCACCCGGCGGCGTACGTGTTCGATGACGAAGCCCGCACGGACGATGGCCGCCCGGGGTTTTTCGCGCCGTACTTCCTGCGCGAGCCGATCCCGAACGATGACCCGCGCGACTATGTCGACCCCGAGGCACGGCTGAGCAACGCGCGCAGTTATAACTGGATCCATCCGATCGGTGAACTGGTCACTGGCCTGATCGGCACCGGAATGACGTTGGACTGGCTGCACGAGCATGATGCGGTGACGTGGCGGATGTTCGAATGTCTGGTTTCGGACACCGATGGCTTGTTCCGCTGGCCCGACAGGCCATGGCTGCCGCTGGCGTTCTCCCTGCTGGCCACGCGCAGGTAGCGGCCCCTTGCCCGTGCGGCGCGCGCGTGCAAGCTGATTGAGGACACGCAGAAACGTAGGGGAGGCCGTCGCATGCGCATCGCGATCATCGGGCAGCAGGATTTCGGCAAGGCCGCGCTGGAGGCATTCCTGGCGCGCGGCGACGAGGTCGCGGCGGTGTTCTGCGCCCCCGAAACCGGCCGGCCCGATCCGCTGCGCCTGGCGGCCGAGGCGCGCGGCGTGACCGTGCACCAGCTCCCCAAGCTGACCGATCCGGCGGCGCAGGAGGCGATGCGCGCGGCCAACGTGGAGATCGGCGTGATGGCCTATGTCACGCAGTTCGTGCCTCAGGATTTCTGCAACATCCCGAAGTTCGGCACCATCCAGTTCCACCCCAGCCTGCTGCCGCTGCACCGTGGCGCCTCGTCGATGAGCTGGGCGATCATCGCCGGGCGGACCGAGACGGGGTTCAGCATCTTCCGCCCGACCGACGGGTTGGACGAAGGGCCCGTGATCCTGACCCGCACGGTGCGGATCGAGGCCGAGGACACGCTCGGGTCGTTGTATTTCGGCAAGATTTTCCCGATGGGCGTGGCGGCGCTGGTGGAAGCGGCGGACATGGTCGTCGCCGGCAAGGCGCCGGCGCTGGCGCAGTACGAGCCGGCTGCGACCTACGAGGGCATCATCCGCGCCGCGGAATCGCAGGTGTACTGGGCGAACCTTGTTGACATCACCTACAACCTGATCCGCGGCTGCGATCCGGCGCCGGGCGCCTGGACGATGCACGAGGGCAAAAAACTGTTCCTGTTCGATGCGAAGAAGCGGGTGGCGCGCACGTTTGCCGAAGTGAAGGGCAAGAAGATCGGCCAGGTGGTCGCGCAGACCGAGGGCGGGATCGTGGTGCACGGCCAGGGCGGCTTCATCGAGATCGGCCGGATCCGCCCCGAGGGCGGCAAGAAGGTCGCCGCGACGGAAGTCCGACTCGTGGTGGGTGCCATCCTGGGAGAGTAGGCAGTGTCTTCTCCCCCTCCCCTTGAGGGCTTGGGCCGCGAAGCGGACCAAGGTTGGGGGGCGGGGTTCAGCGGCACCAGGCTTCCGTCCGCCTCCAGCGTCGACCCCTCCCCCCCAACCTTGGTCCGCTTCGCGGCCCAAGCCCTCAAGGGGAGGGGGAGTATCACCTCCACGCCCCACCCTCTTGGCGCGCGCCGGCACATCACGCATGCTGCGTCGCACAACCCAAGCAGGGGGCTGAGTGAATGACTCGTTGTGCGATCGGCACCGATGTCGGCGGCACGTTTACCGATCTGGTGTTCTGCACCGCCGCGGGCGAGGTGCACTGCTTCAAGGTGCCCAGCACGCCCGCCCTCCCGGGCGAAAGCATCCTGACGGGCGTCGATGAGATCAGTGCGGTGCTGCACCCGGATGCCACCGCCTGGCGCGCGGCGCATCACACCCACAGCAGCACCGTCGCCACCAACGCGCTGATCGAGCGGCGCGGGGCGCGCGTCGGGCTGATCACCACCGCCGGCTTCCGCGACCTGTTCGAGCTGCAGCGGCTGGCCATTCCGCATCCGATGCGCTTCGATTCGCGCCGCCCGCTGCCGCTGGTGGCGCGCGAATTCGTGCGCGAGGTGCGTGGCCGCCTCGGCGCGGACGGCGCCGAGGTCGAACCGTTGCACGAGCAGGACGTGCTGGACGCGGCGCGCGCGCTGGCGGCGGCCGGCGTGGAGATCGCCGTGGTGAGCTTCATCCACAGCTATCGCAACCCGGCGCACGAGCAGATGGCGCGGACGCTGATCCGGCGGGCCGGCATCGATCTGCGCGTGGAACTATCCAGCGACATCTGGCCGCAGGCGCGCGAGTACGAGCGCGCGGTGCTGACCACGATCAATGCCAGCGTGCGCCCGATCGTCGAGTCCTATACCGGGCGGCTGAGCGAGGGGTTGGCCGAACGCGGGCTCGATGTGCCGGCGCGCATCGCGCGGTCGAACGGCGGCGCGGAGCAGGCGCGCACCATCCGCGAACGGCCGGTGGTGGCGCTGCTGTCGGGACCCGCGGCCGGCGTCGCCGGCGCAGCCGATGCGGCGGAAGACGCCGGCTGGGTGGACGCCGACCTGATGACGCTGGATGTCGGCGGCACCAGCGCCGATATCGGCGTGATTCGCGCCGGCGCGCCGGTGCTGAGCAGCGAGGAGCAGGTCGGCGACTTCCCGGTGCTGATCCCGACCGTCGCGGTGTCCAGCATCGGTGCCGGCGGCGGCTCGATCATCTGGCTGGACAGCACCGGGTCGCTGAAGGTCGGCCCGCGCAGCGTCGGCGCCGATCCCGGGCCGGCGTGTTACGGCAGCGGATCGATAATCCCGGCGCTGACCGATGCGTTCCTGGTGGCGGGACTGCTGACGCCGGGCCAGCGGCTCGGGGAAAACTGGCGCTGCAACTGGCGCCGGCGCGCGCGGCGCTGGCGACGATCGGCGAGCGGCTGGGCTGGACGGCCGAGCAGGTGGCCGACGGCGCGATCCGCGTCGCCACGGCAATGATGGCGGCCGAGGCGACGCGCGTGCTGGCCCGCCGCGGCGTCGATGCGCCGCGCTTCCGCATGGTGGCGTTCGGTGGTGCCGGTCCGCTGCTGGCCGCGCTGATCGCCGACGAGATTGCGATCGATACGATCCTGATTCCGCCGTTCCCTGGCGCGTTGAGCGCGCTGGGTGCCGCGCGGGCGAACATCGAGGGCGATCTGGTACAGCCCGCTCTACGCGCGGCTGCACGTGGTGTCGGGCGCCGAGCTGACGAACGCCTATCGTGCATTGCGCGACGAGGCGGCGAGCTGGATCGCCACGCAATCCACCGGTGCCGGGGTTGAGACGAGCCACGTCAGCTATGCCGCGGAGATGCGCTACGAAGGCCAGGGCTATGATGTCGCGGTCGCGCTCGATGACGATTGGCTTGCGGGAGGGGATCGCGAGCGGATCGCCGCGGCGTTCCATGCCGCGCACCGCGCGGTCTACGGCCACGCCACCGAGGCCAACGAGGTCTGGCTGAAGGAGCTGCGCGCGCACATCACCGGCGCGATCCCGCGGGTGCGCCTGCGCGCGGTGCGCGAGGACGACGACGCGCCGGAGACGCAACGACCGATCCGGCTTGGCGCACGCGTGGTGCAGGCCAGGGTGCTCGGCCGCGGCGCCGTCGCCGCGGACGCCGTCATGCACGGGCCGGCCATCCTCAACCAGATGGACACCACCACGCTGATCCCGCCCGGTTGGCAGGCGCGCCTGGCGCCATCCGGCGCATTGATCCTGTCGCGTACCGAATCGGAGGCCCGGCCATGACCGGGACGACCATGACCCACGATGCCGCCAGCACCGAGATCTTCGCCAACCTGTTCAAGGCCGTCGTCGACGAGATGGCGTGGATCCTGCTGCGCTCCTCGCACACCACGTTCGTGAAGGAGACGCAGGACTTTGCCGTGGCCCTGGTCACGCCGGGCGGAGAAACCTTCGCCTATCCGTACGGCGCCGGCGCTACGCCGATCATGGGCGTGCCGATGCATGCCGGCACCAAGGCGATCAGCGACTGGGCGCCGGGCGACGTGCTGATGACCAACGACCCGTACACCACGGGCGGCATGGTCATGCACCTGAACGACATCTACCTGTTCGAGCCGATCTTTGCCGACGGCAAGCTGTTGTGCTTCGCGTGGTGCTTCATCCACTGCACCGATGTCGGCGGTTATGCGCCGGGCAGCATCGACATGCAGAACAACGAGGTGTTCCAGGAGGGCCTGCGGCTGCGCCCGATGCTGCTGTATCGGGCCGGCGAGCTGAACACCGAGCTGTGGAATATTTTCGCCGACAACTGCCGCATCCCGTCGCTGAACTGGGGCGACATCACCGCCTGCGTCTCCTCGCTGCACAAGGCGACGGAGCGCATGCAACGGCTGACGCAGCGCTATGGCTTCGATGCGGTGGCGGTGGCGATCGACGGCACGATGGATCGCACCGAGCAGATCACCCGCGAGGTGCTGGCACGAATCCCTGCCGGCGAGTACCGCTTCACCGAGTTCTTCGAGGACGACTACATCAGCGATCTGCCGGTGCGCATAGCGCTGCGCCTGGTCTCGCACGGCGACGGGCGGGTGACGCTGGATTATACGGGGTCCGACCCGCAGGTGCGGGCGGCGCTGAACCTGCCGGCCGGCGGAATGAAGCATCATCCGTTCCTGTCGCTGGGCCTGACCAACTTCGTGGTGACGAAGTCGGAGTCGATCCATATCAACGCGGGGATCCAGCGCTGCATTGATCTGGTGCTGCCGGAGGCCTCGATCGTCAACGCGAAGTTTCCTGCCGCCTGCGGCATGCGGTTCACGACGGCGATGCGCGTGCACGACCTGGTGGTGGGCGCGCTGACCAAGGCGCTGCCCGGCGAGGTGCCGGCGGGCGGCGGCAACACGCTGGTGGTGACGTATATCTCGACCTCGGAACTGGGGGAGACCGGGCGCGTGGTGGTGGCCAACCCGGTGGTGTGCGGCTCGGCCGGCGGACCGGATCGCGACGGGGTTTCCGGCACCGATTTCTCGGTGGCGTTCCTGCGCAACGTGCCGGTGGAGGTGCTGGAGTCCGAAGTCCCGGTGCTGGTGCATCGCTATGGGCTGGTGGCGGATTCGGAAGGTGCCGGGAAGTTCCGCGGCGGGTTTGGTGTCGCTTACGAGGTGGCGATCCAGCACCCCAGCGCGGTCGTGGTGATGCGCGGCAAGGACCGGTTCCGTTTCAGCAGTTGGGGCGCGTTCGGCGGCGGCAGTGGCAGCGTCAATGGCAATGTCGGGCAGCGCGGAGACGTGGTGCACGACATCGGTAAGCGCACGGTCTACCGCCCGGAGTTGGGTGAGGTGATCCGGCTGTGGAGCGGCGGCGGCGGCGGATATGGCGATCCGCTGGTGCGCGATCCGGGGTTGGTGGCGCGGGACGTGGCTGATGAATTGGTGTCAATGGATCGTGCCCGTGACGTCTACGGCGTGGTGCTGCACGATGGAGCGGTGGATGCGGTGGCGACGGCGCGACGGCGCAAGGAGCTGATGGCGACACGCGCGGTGCCGGCGGCGTATGATTTCGGCCCCGCGCGCACCGAGTGGGAGCGCGTTCATGGCATCGCCGCGGAACTGATTGCCGATTGGCTGCCGAGCCTGCCGGCCGGGGTGCGACGGTACGCCCAGGGACGGGTGTATCGGGCCCTGCACGAGGCGGGGCCAGGGCCGTACGATGCGGCGGCGGTACGGCCGGTGCTGCAACGGTTGGGGGCCGAATTGGGTTGGTCGCGCTAGCCGTACACCTCTCCCGCTCTTCGCGGGAGAGGTCGCGAAGCACTTGCGACGCGGGTGAGGGCGGTGCACGCAGCACGGCCCTCACCCGGAGCGCTCCGCGCTCCGACCTCTCCCGCGAAGAGCGGGAGAGGTGTGCGGGGACTCCCCCGGATCAGGCGCGCGCGCGACTTGGGAACAGCGATCCCACCAAACCCTGCGGCAGGAAGATGATGAATACCACCAGCAGCGCGCCGTAGATCAGGTTGTCCCAGCCCACCGCGGCGGTGCCGAACGATATCCGCAGCGTCTCGCCGAGCACGATGGTGATGACGGCGCCCACCGTCGGGCCCATCAGCACATAGATTCCGCCCACCACCGCGGCGAACACCATCTGCAACGACACCGCAAATCCGCTGACCGTGTCGGGCGAGATGAACATCTGATACTGGCAATACAGCGCCCCGGCGAACGCCGTCATCGCCGCGCTCAGCACCGTGATCTTCAGTTTCTCCGCGGTAACGTGCACGCCGGCCGCGGCGGCGGCATCCTCGTCCTCGGCGATCGCTTCCAACGCGTAGCGCAGCATGCTGCGGTCCACCCGGTAGCGGATCAACAGGCCAACTGCCCAGGCGCCCAGCGCGATCAGGTACCAGGTCTCCTTGCCGGTGAATTGCAGCGCGTAGATCGAGTTGCCGTCGTGGTAGCGGTTCGGCGTGTAGCCGAGCGATCCGCCGGTGTAGTCGCGCGTGGCGATGATGACCTGCTGCACGATCGCGCTCAGCGCCAGCGTCACCAGCGCGAAATAATGGCCGATGATCCGGAAGCGGAAGCACGGATAGGCCACCAGCAGCGCCACGGCGACGGTGGCCAGCATGGCCAGCGGAATGCCGATCCATGGCGTCAGGTGCAGGTAGTTCCACAGCAGCGCCATGACATAGGCGCCGATCCCCATGAAGCCGCCATGGCCGAGCGAGACCAGGCCGAAGCGGCCCATCACCGACCACGAGGTGTACATCAGCGACCAGATCAGGATGATCACCATGATGTGCAGCGGATAGGGCTCGTGATACACGAACGGCAGCGCCACCAGTGCCGCGCCAATCACCCAGGGCAGCGCGCGATTCATGGCCGTCCCGACATTTGACCGCGCTTCATGACCGCCTCGCCATCAGGCCGCGCGGGCGGATGAACATCATCACGACGAAGAAGACGAAGGCGAAGACATAGCCCCACTCAAGGTCGAGATAGAGGCCGCTGACCGAAATGATCTCGGCGAAGATGAACGCCGCGACGAAGCCGCCGACCATGTTGCCCAGCCCGCCCAGCACGCAGATCAGGAAGGTGATCGGCCCGAAAGTCAGGCCGACGAACGGCTGGATGTCGTATTGCAGCACCAGCAGGCAGGCGGCGAGGCCGGCCAGCGCGCCGCCGATAAAGGAGGTGATGATGTAGATGCGCCTGGTATCGACGCCCATCAGCGGCATGATCTGCCGGTCCTGGGCGATGGCGCGGATCGCCGCGCCGGTATAGGTGCGCGAGAGGAACAGATACACCAGCACCATGCCGGCCAGCGCCGTGCCGCAGGCCAGCAGCCTTGCATAGCTGAGATACATGCCGGATACCTCCAGCACCGGCAGGCGGATGCCGAGATTGCGGAAGTCGATGCCGAACGCGACGGTGGCGAAACTTTGCAGGAAGAACAGCACGCCGCCGGTAGCCAGCAACTGGTTGATCGGCGCCGCCCCCAGCAGCGGCGCGATGACCACGAGATGCAGCAGCACGCCCAAGCCCCCGACGCCGGCGATGCAGATCACCGCGTCCAGCAGGAACGGCATGTGAAACACCACATACATGTAATACAAGCCGTACATGCCGAGCATGATGAGTTCGATGTAGCAGATCCACACCACGTCGATCACGCCGAAGATCAGGTTCAGCCCGAGCGCCAACAGGGCCAGCACCCCGCCCAGCAGCAGGCCGTCGATCAGTGCCTCCAGCAGGTAGATGTCGATGCCGAACATCCTGGGTGCTCCGTTGCGCTGTCAGACGCCGAGATAGGCTTCGCGGATGGATTCGCTGGCCAGCAGCTCGGCGGAGGTGCCGCTGGCGCGGATGCTGCCGGCTTCCAGCAGATAGGCGCGGTCGACCACGCGCAGCACCTGGCGGACGTTCTGTTCCACGATCAGCACGGTCAGGCCGCCGGCGCGGATCCGGCGCACTAGTTCGAACACCTGCTGCACGATCACCGGGGCGAGGCCGGCGGAGGGTTCGTCGAGCAGCAGCAGCCGCGGGTCGGACATCAAGGCGCGGCCGATGGCGCACATCTGCTGCTCGCCGCCCGACAGGGTGCCGGCGAACTGGTGGCGGCGTTCGGACATGCGGGGAAACAGGCTGTAGACGAAATCGAGCCGCTGGTGGAATTTCGGCCGCGCGGAGGCGACGTAGGCGCCCATGCGCAGGTTGTCCTCGACCGTCATGCGGGCGAACAGGCGGCGGTTCTCGGGGACGTGCGCGATGCCGAGGGCCAGGATGCGGTGTGCGGGGGTGGCGAGGACGTCGGCGCCCTCCATGTCGATGGCGCCGGCGGTGGGGCGGATCAGGCCTGAGATCACGCGCATCAGCGTGGTCTTTCCGGCGCCGTTCGGACCGATCACCGCGACGGCTTCGCCGGCGGCGATTTCCAGCGAGACGCCGAACAGCGCCTGGAACCCGCTGTAGCCGGCGTCGACGCCGGTGAGGGTGAGCATGGAGGTCATGGGTTGGAAACGAAATGTTCTCCCCCTCCCCTTGAGGGAGGGGGCTGGGGGGAGGGGTCCCGCGCGACCAGTTTTGGTGCGATACTGGCACCAACCCCTCTCCCCACCCTTGGTCCGCTTCGCGGCCCAAGCCCGCAAGGGGAGTGGGAGAAGGAGCGGCCGTTCATGCGCTGGCGCGCGCGGCGGTCACCGCCTGCACCTCGCCGGCGTCGGTGCCGAGATAGACCTCGATCACGCGCGGGTCGGCGGCGACCTGTTCGGGCAAGCCCTCGGCGATCTTCTCACCGTGGTCCAACACCATCACGCGATCGACCACGCGCATCAGCACGCCCATGATGTGCTCGACCCAGATGATGGTAATGCCCAGTTCGCTGCGAATGCGGCGCAGCATGTCGGCCGCCTGGACCATTTCGCTGTCGTCAAGACCGCCAAGGCTCTCGTCGGCCAGCAGCAGCTTTGGCCCGGTGGCCAGCGCCTTGGCGAGTTCCAGCTTCTTCAATCCGGCGGCGCCGAGGCCGCTCACCGGCGCCGTGCGGTCGGTCGGCAGGCCGACCGTTATCAAGGCGCGCTCGGCCGCCTCGAACGCTCGGGCGCGCGAGTGCCTGCCCTGGCCGTAGAACCCGGCAAGGGCGACGTTCTCGAAGATGGTAAGCCGGCGGAACGGGCGGGGGATCTGGAAGGTCCGTCCGACACCGTGATTGATGATCCAATGTGGCGCGGCGCCGGCGATCTCGCGCCCTTCGAAACGGATCGATCCGGCGGTCGGCGAGAGGGTGCCGGACAGCATGTTGAAGATGGTGCTCTTGCCCGAGCCGTTCGGGCCGATCAGGCCGAGAATCTCGCCCTGATCGACCTTGAACGACACGTTGGCGACGGCGGTGAAGCCACCGAAACGCTTGGACAGACCGGTGACTTCCAGCACGGAGCGGCGATCACTGTGCCGCGTAGGGCGAGCTGGCCGGCAGCTTCAGCACCGGCGGACGTTCCGCCTGCGCCTTCGGCCACACCACGTAGGCCTTGTCGTCGACATACTGCACGATCACCGGATAGGCGCGGTCGTTCTGGCCTTCCATCCCTTCACCCGGGCCTTCGAATTTTACCCCGAAGCCCAGCATGGTGCCGCCGTCGGGCACGTCGGTGTCCATCGCCGCCTGGCGCAGATCATCCGAGGTGACGCCGCCGTACTTCTTGATCGCGCGCGGCAGCACGTCGGTCAGGAACAGATAGGTGTTGGACGCCGCCATGCCGACATGCGCCGACTTGATGACCGTATCGGGCTTGGCCTTCATGTAGGCGTCGCCGACGTATCTTGATGATCGGTGGCAGATCGGGCTGCAGCGCCTTCTCGTTGGTCTGCCAGATCGAGATCGGATCGACGTCGAAGAAGTAGTTGGCGTCGTTGCCGACCGTCTCCTTCAGCTTGGAATAGACCGTGTAGCCGGCACCCTGGCCGATCAGGGCATCGAAGCGCAGCCCGAGCTCGCGCGCCTGGCGCAAGAACAGAGTGATGTCCGGGTTGTAGCCGGTGTGGAAGATCACGTCGGGCCGGCCACGCTTCAGCTTGGTGACCAGCGACGAAAGATCCGGTGCCGAACTGGAGTAGCCCTCGTTCACCATCACCTGGAACCCGGCCTTCTGCGAGCCGATGGTGTTGCCCTTGGCGACGTCGGTGCCGTAGGGGCCGTCCTCGTGGATGATCGCCACGCGCAGGTCCTTCGGATCCTTGCCAAGCTGCTCCTTCGAGTAGGCGGCCACCATCGCGGTGGAGGCGAGACCCCACTGCGTGCCGAAGGGCTGCGGCCGGAACACGTATTTCAGGTTGCGTCCCTCCAGCACCGGCGAGGCGATGCAGGTGGTGATCCACATGAATTTCTTGAATTCCTCGACCCGTGCCGCGACCGGAACGCACTCGGCCGAGGAGTAGAAACCGAGCAGCATGTCCACCTTTTCCTGCTCGATCAGGCGGACCGCCTCATTGATCGCGACGTCGGGCTTGCTCTGCGCGTCGGCATAGATCGGCTGCACCTTGTAGCCGTCGATGCCGCCATGCGCGTTGAACCAGTCGATCATGATCTTGGCGCCGAGATATTGCAGCTCGGAACCACCGCCGGCGAACGGGCCGGTCAGGTCGTAGACCACGCCGATCTTGATGACCTTGTCCTGCGCCTGCGCGGACATGGCCACTGCCATGGCCGCCACGACGCCGAATAAACCGCACAGAGTGCGGGCAAACCCCCTCTTGAACATCTCAACCTCCCCGGCCTGATTTTTCATCGCAGTCCAAACGACAGCTTACTCAGTCGCAGCGGCTCGGATTCAAGGGGGAATCGACTGGCCTGCCCCCCGACGGCGCTATTGCTTGGGGCACCGGAAGCGCTACCTGTGCGGATCGATGCGCCGCGGCGGGCGCGTCCTGGAAGGATCGACGCGATGCGCCTGTGTCTGCTGGCAGTGCTGCTGGCCATGTTGCTGGGCCTGGGGTCGCCGGCGGCCCATGCGCAGGCGACGGGGGGACCGCCGTCCGTCGGCGTGGTACGGGTGCAGAAGCAGCCGATCACCGAGACCTCGGAATTCGTCGGCCGCATCCAGGCGACCGACCGGGTCAATCTTGTCGCTCGCGTCACCGCTTTCCTGGAGGAGCGGCTGTTCACCGAGGGCGCCGAGGTGAAGAAGGGCGATCTGCTCTATGTGCTGGAGCAGCCGCCGTTCCAGGCCGACCTGGCGGCCAAGCAGGCGGCGGTGCAGCAGATGCAGGCGCAGTTGCACGAACGCCACGATCGCCTCTGGCCGCGCCGTCGTCGCTGCTGCACACGCCCGCCGGCCAGCAATCCACCGTGGACGATGCGCGCGCCACCATGCTGTCCGATGCCGCGCAGGTGCAGGCGGCGCAGGCGCAGGCAGCAGCAGTCGCAGATCAACCTGGACTATACCGAGATCCGCGCGCCGATCGGCGGCAAGATCGGCCGCACCGCGGTCACCGTGGGCAACGTCGTCTCGCCGGGTTCCGGCACGCTGGCGACGATCGTCAGCCAGGATCCGATGTACGTGGTGTTCCCGGTCTCGGTGCGCACGGTGCTGGAGCTGCGCGACCACTACGCCGACAAGGGCGGCTTCACGCGCGGTGGTCGATCCGGATCCGCCTGCCGGACGGGCGCATGTACGACCAGACCGGCAAGCTCGATTTCGTCGACAATACGGTGGCGGCCACCACCGACACGCTCATCCTGCGCGGCACGATTGCCAACCCGCCGCTTGGCCGACGGCACAGATCGGCGAGCTGCACGGACCGCGAGCTGGTGGATGGCGAGTTCGTCACGCGTGCTGCTGGAGGGCGTGCAGCCGGTCGAGTTGCTGGCAGTGCCGCGCGCCGCGGTGCTGTCCGACCAGCAGGGCGACTACGTCTACACGGTCGGATGCCGCACAACAAGGTGGAGCAGACGCGCATGCAGCTTGGCCAGTCCACGCCGGTGACCGAGCTCGGTGCTCAGCGGGCTGACCGAGGGCGCAGATGGTCGTGCTCGACGGCATCCAGCGCGTGCGGCCGGGCAGGTGGTGACGCCCGGGCCGGCCAGCCCGCCGCTCGGCGCGAGCCACGCCCGCTGTAAGGCGCCAGCCATGATCTCCGCGGTCTTCATCGACCGGCCGCGGCTGGCGATCGTCATCGCGATCGTCATCACGATCGCCGGCGCGCTGTCGATGCTGCGCATCCCGGTCGCGCAGCTTCCCGACATCGTGCCGCCGCAGGTCGATCGTCAGCGCCAGCTATCCCGGCGCCTCGGCGCAAGTGGTGGAAAGCGCCGTCGCGCAGCCGATCGAGGCGCAGGTCGTCGGCGTCGACAAGATGATCTACATGAAGTCGACCAGCGGCAACGACGGCAGCTATACGCTGACGCGTCAGCTTCGCGCTCGGCTCCAATCCCGACATCGACACGGTCAACGTCAACAACCGGGTGCAGACCGCGCTGTCGCAACTGCCGCCGGAGGTGCAGCACGAAGGCCTGACGGTCCAGAAGAAGTCCTCCTCCATCCTGGAGTTCCTCGCGTTCTACAGCGACGATCCGAAGATGGATCCGCTGTTCATCACCAACTACGTGCTGATCAACGTGCTGGACGAGCTGTCGCGCACGCCGGGCGTCGGCCAGGCGAATCTGTTCAGCAAGCTGAACTACTCGATGCGCATCTGGTTCGACACCGACCGGCTGGTCAGCCTGAGCCTGACGCCCGGCGACATCATCGCGGCGATCCAGGCGCAGAACGTGGTGGCGCCGGTCGGGCGGATCGGCGCGCGGCCGATCGGCAACGACCAGCAGTTCCAGTTCAACCTGCAGACCACAGGGCCGGCTGGTCACGCCCGCGCAGTTCGGCGCCATCGTCATCCGCGCCAATCCGGACGGCTCGGTGCTGCGGCTGCGCGACGTCGCGCGGATCGAGCTGGGCGCGCAGAACATGGACAGCGAGGCGCGGCTGAACGGCCGGCCCGGCGGTGCCGATCGGCATCTACCTGTCGCCCGGCGCCAACGCGGTGGAGACCGCGGCCGCGGTGACGCAGACGCTGGACCGGCTGCGTGCAGCGCTTTCCGCCCGGCCTGCACGCCACGGTCATGTACAACTCCACCACCTTCGTCAGCGACACGATCCACGAGGTGATGCAGGACGCTGGGCGATCGCCTTCGTCCTGGTGGTGATCGTCGTCTTCCTGTTCCTCGGCAATGTGCGCGCCACCATCATCCCGACCGTCGCGGTGCCGGTCAGCCTGATCGGCACCTTCGCCGTGCTGCTGGCGCTTGGCTATTCGGCGAACACCATCTCGCTGCTGGCGATGGTGCTGGCGATCGGCATCGTCGTCGATGACGCGATCGTCGTGGTGGAGAACGTCGAGCGCGTGATGGAGGAGGAACCCGACCTGTCGCCGGCCGAGGCGACGCTGGAAGGCGATGCGCCAGATCACCGGGCCGATCATCGCCATCTCCCTGGTGCTGCTGTCGGTGTTCGTGCCGGTCGGGTTCATTCCGGGCCTGTCGGGCACGCTGTTCCGCCAGTTCGCGGTGACGATCAGCGCGGCGATGGTGATCTCGGCGCTCAACGCGCTGACCCTGTCGCCGGCGCTGTGCGCGGTGTTCCTGCGCCATGCACGGCGCAGCGGCGCGGACCGATGGGCTGGGTGCTGCGCGGCATCGACCACGCGCGCGACGGCTACGCGCGCGTGGTGCAGCGCCTGGTGCGGGTCGCCGGCGCTGGCGTTGCTGGCGATCGCCGCGTGCGGCGCCGGCATCTACTTCTGTCGGCGCACACGCCGACCGGCTTCCTGCCGGAGGAGGACCAGGGCGCCTTCTTCGTCGCCATGCAACTGCCGGACGGCGCCTCGGTCGCGCGCTCCGGCCGCGGTGGCGCGCGCGGGTGGAGAAATCTGCTGCACGCGATGCCGCAGGTGCAGGACACGCTGTCGATCATCGGCTTCTCGCTGCTGGACGGCGGCGTATCGAGCCGAACGCGGCGTTCATGGTGGCGCGGCTGAAGCCGTTCGCCGATCGCACCGGCGCGGCCGACGGCGTGCAGGCGCTGGTGGCGCGCACCTTCGGGGCGGTGCAGCAGATCCGCTCGGCGGTGATCTTCCCGTTCAACCTGCCGCCGATCATCGGCCTGGGCACCGGCGGCGGGTTCGAATACCAGCTTGAGGCGTTGCAGGGCCAGGACCCGACGGACAACGGCGCGGTGATGCGCGGGCTGCTCGGCGCGGCCAACGCAGGACCCGCGGCTGACGCGGGTGTTCTCCACGTTCACCGCCACCAACCCGTCGCTGTATCTCGATCATCGATCGCGACAAGGCGCAGGCGCTCGGGCTGTCGATCAGCGACGTGTTCACCGCGCTGCAGGCGACGCTGGGCGGCATCTACGTCAACGACTTCAACCTGTACGGCCGCACCTGGCAGGTGAACATCGAGGGCGAGCCGGCCGACCGCACCGACATCCCGGCGATCTGGCGCATCTTCGTGCGCAACAAGACCGGACAGATGGTGCCGCTGCGCTCGATCGCCATCGCTGCGCATCGTGACCGGGCCGCAGGTGATCACGCGCTACAACAACTACCGCTCGATCACCATCGACGGCGGTCCGGCGCCGGGCGTGTCGTCGGGCACGGCGCTCGCGGCGATGGCGGAGGTCTCGGCGCGCACGCTGCCGCCGGGCTACGGTTACGAATGGACCGGCACGGCGTACCAGGAGGAGCTGGCGGCGGGACAGACCGGCCTGATCCTGGGGCTGGCGGTGCTGTTCGCCTATCTGTTCCTGGTCGGGTTGTACGAGAGCTGGACCATCCCGGTGCCGGTGCTGCTGTCGGTGGTCGTCGGCGTGCTGGGCGCCTTCGTCGGCATCCATCATCGCCGGGCTGTCGGTCGACCTGTACGCGCAGATCGGCCTGGTGGTGCTGATCGCGCTGGCGGCGAAGAACGGCATCCTGATCGTCGAATTCGCCAAGGAGCAGCGCGAGGCCGGGATGCCGATCCGCGAGGCGGCGGTGCTGGGCGCGCGCACGCGGTTCCGCGCGGTGATGATGACCTCGGTGGCGTTCATCCTGGGGCTGCTGCCGCTGGTGACGGCGCAGGGCGCGGCGCAGCTTAGCCGGCGCGGGGTCGGCACGGCGGTGTTTGCCGGAATGATCGTGGCGAGTTCGATCGGGATTTTCCTGATCCCGATGCTGTATGTGACGTTCCAGTCGTTGCGCGAGCGTGTGAAGGCGCGCTTCGCGGGGCGGCGCGGTTAAGCCGCGGGTGACACGTTCAGGTGCTGTTCGATGCGGCGCATGCGGTCTTCGAACTGGCTGATCAGGATGCCGTGGCCGATCACCGAGGAATGCTACTCGGTAAGGGTCTGGCGCAGCTTCGCCTGGCCATCGTGAAGATCATTCACGCCGCGCGTGAGGTCCTTTACGTCGCGCGTGAGGTCGGCCAGTTGGCGCGTATGATCGTTCACCGTCCGCGCGACCTGCGTCAGCAATTGATAGACCGCGGCGATGTCGATGCCGTTGCCGCCACTCATGCCAGGGCGCTCCTGATCGTTGGGGATTGTATGCCCGGGCGCATTTTTTGGGCAACTGGCTTGCCAATTCGTTTACGTGGCGCTGCCCGGCACCGGCGCGTTGCGCACGAGGCAGTTGGAGGCGCGTTGCGTTGCGTGGTCGTCGCGGCCGGTCAGGCGGCCGGTGGCAGGTTCAGGTGGTGCTCGATGCGGCGCACACGGTCTTCGAGCTGGCTGAACAGAATGCCGTGGCCGATCACCGAGGAATGGTACTCGGTGAGGGTCTGCCGCAGCGTGACCTGACCGTGCGCCAGATCGTCCAGGCGGCGCGAGTGGTAGTGCAGCAACGTCGTATGATCGTTCAGGACGCGGGTATTGTCTTCGAGGACCCGCGTGTGCTGGTTCACGACGCTGGACAGCTCGTTCATGACCCGCGCCTGGGTGTCGAGGATCTTGGAGTGTCCTTCGAGAATGCGTGTATGCGCGTCAAGGATCCGGCCATGTTCGTCGAGGGTCCGCGTGTGCCCGTCGAGGGTCCGCGTGTGCCCGTCGAGGGTCCGCGTGTGCTCGCCCTGCGTCTCGGCGACCCGGGTCAGCAGTTGGTAGACCGCCGCGATGTCGATGCCGTTGCCGCCACTCATGCCAACGCGCTCCTGACGCTTGGAATTGTACAACCGGACCAATTGGACGACAACCGGTTTGCCAATTCGTTTACGTGCCGCCGATCAGCGCCAGTGTATGGCGGGCGATGACGATCTCCTCGTCGGTCGGGATGACGTAGGCGGGGCGTGCGGACGCCGCCGTGGTCAGGCACGGGCCACCCTGCTGGTTGGCGGCCTCATCCAGCGCGAATCCCAGCCATTCCAGCCGGCGCAACACGCGGGCGCGGACCTCCGGGCTGCGTTCGCCGATACCCGCGGTGAACACGAACGCGTCGATGCCGCCCATGCTGGCTGCCAAAGCGCCCGCCGTGCACGCGACGTGGTAGACGAAGTAGTCCACCGCCAAGCGGGCCAGCGGTGCGTCGGACGCCAGCAGGGTGCGCATGTCGTTCGACACGCCGGACAGGCCCTTCAGCCCGCATTCCTCATACAGGAAGTGCTCCACCCGATCGACGGTCCAGCCTTTCTGCTGTTGCAGCCACAGGATCACACCGGCGTCGAGCGAGCCCGGGCGGGTGCCCATCGGCAGTCCGTCCAGCGCGGTGAAGCCCATCGAGGAATCGACGCTGTGCCCATTCGGCCAGCGCGCACATCGAGGCGCCGGCGCCGAGATGCGCCACCACGACGCGGCCCGGCGGCGACGGCGGGATACTGCGCGGCCAGCGCGCCGGCGATGTATTCGTAGGACAGGCCGTGGAAACCGTAGCGTCGCACGCCCTCCTGATAGAACGCATCCGGAATGGCGAAGCGATCGGCCACAGCGGGATGCCCGCGATGGAACGCCGTGTCAAAGCAGGCGATCTGCGGCAGGTCCGGGAACCGCGCCGCGAGCGTCCTCAGCACGGCAATCGCCGGCGGGTTGTGCAGCGGCGCGAGCGGCGACACCGCTTCGATCTGCGCCAGGGTGGCGGTGTCGACCAGCACGGGCGCGGTCAGCGCCGGGCCGCCATGCACGACGCGATGGCCGAAGCCGGCGAGGCCCGATGCGGTCAGCGGTCCATCGGGCAATGCCGCCAATGCCGCCAGGGCCTCGGCGTGGTCTCGCGCGGTCAGGGGCGTTTCATGCGGCGCGGCGCCGTCGGCGGGCGCGATCAGCAGGCGTCCCGGCCCGCCGATGCGCTCGATCTCGCCGGACAGCACGCGCTGCGGCGCCCCGTCCGCGGCAACGCGGTAAAGCGCGAATTTCAGGCTCGATGAGCCGGCGTTCAGGACGCAGATGGAACGCGATGTCATCCCTCTTGGCCTTTCCTGGTCCGAACGTGCATGCTCCGCCCCCATCATACCGCTGTTTCGGAGAGAAGCAGCCATGGCCAAGTTCGGCGTCGCCCAGCCGGTCCGCCGCGTGGAGGACCCGCGGCTGTTGAAGGGCAGCGGCCGCTACACCGACGACATCGTGCTGCCGGGCATGCTGCACGGCGTGGTGGTGCGCAGCCCGCACGCCGCGGCACGGATCGTGACGGATCGATACCACCGCCGCGCAGGCCCTGCCAGGGGTGCGGGCGGTCTATCACCGGCGGCGGACTTGCAGGCCGACGGCATGGGTCCGCTGCCCTGCGTCGCGCCCGTCGACAACCGCGACGGCTCGAAGATGCACGACCCGCCGCACCCGGTGCTGGCGCGACGGCGGCGGTGCATCATGTCGGCGACCCCGTGGCGTTCGTCGTCGCCGATACGATCGAGGCGGCGCGCGACGCGGCGGAGCGGGTGGCCGTGGACTACGCGGTGCTGCCCTCGATCACCGACCTGTCGGTGGCGACCGAGGCGGGCGCGGCGCTGGTGTGGCCTGACGTGGCGAGCAACATCGCGTTCGACTGGGCGATCGGCGACAAGGCGGCAACCGATGCGCAGTTCGCCAAGGCCGACGCACGTCACGCGGCTGACGGTGGTGAACAACCGCATCGTGGTGTCCTCGATGGAAGCGCGCGCCTGCGATGGCCGATTTCGATACGGCGACGGGGCGCTGGGTGCTGTATGCCAACACCCAGGGCGGCTGGCTGGTGAAGGACCTGATCGCCCTGGTGTTCAACACGGACAAGGAACGGTTCCGCGTGGTCACGCCGGACGTCGGCGGCGGCTTCGGCATGAAACTGTTCCTGTACGCCGAGCACGTGCTGACCTGCTACGCGGCGCAGAAGCTGGGACGGCCGGTGAAGTGGGCGTCGGACGCGGTCCGAGGCGTTCCTGTGCGACACGCAGGGCCGCGACAACATCACCCTGGGCGAACTGGCGATCGATGCGGATGGCAAGGTGCTGGCGCTGCGGACGCTGCAACCTCGCCAACATGGGAGCGTATCTTCAACACGTTCGCGCCGTGCATCCCGACCGTGGCCGGAACGGGCGTGCTGGCCAGCGTCTATGGGTTCAAGGCGGTCTACGCCAACGTACTGGGCGTGTTCACCAACACCGTGCCGGTGGATGCCTATCGCGGCGCCGGCCGGCCGGAGAGCAACTACCTGGTGGAGCGGCTGATCGACGCGGCGGCGCGCGAGCTGGGAGTCGACCGGGTCGAATTTCGCCGACGCAACATGGTGCCGGCCTCGGCGATGCCGCACAGCACGCCGGTGGGCAAGACCTACGACAGCGGCGATTTCCACCGCGTGCTGGCTGCGGGGGCTGCGAAGATGGACTACGCCGGGTTCGCTGCCCGCCGTGCCGAGGCGGTGCGACGCGGCAAGCGGCGTGGCTTCGGGTTGGCGTATTATCTGGAAGCCACCGGCGGCGACCCGACCGAACGGGCGGAAATCCGTTTCGCCGATGACGGGTTCGTCGACGTGTATGTCGGCACGCAGTCGACCGGGCAGGGACACGAGACCGCCTATGTGCAGCTCACCGCGGCGCAGTTGGGCATCGACGGGGAAAAGATCCGCATCCGCCAGGGCGACACCGACACCATCCCGGTGGGCGGCGGCACCGGCGGCGCGCGCAGCCTGTATTCCGAGGGCCAGGCGATCCTGTTGACGGCGGGGACGGTGATCGCGCAGGGGAAAACAGGCGGCGGCCGAGGTGCTGGAGGCCGCAGTCGCCGACATCGGTTTTGCCGACGGGCGATTTTCGATCGTCGGCACCGATCGCGGCATCGACATCCTGACGCTGGCGGCGACGCAGCGGCGGAAGGCCGCGGGCAGGCAGGAAGCCGTCACGCTGGATGCCGCCGAGATCGCGCCGATCGACAACCACACCTTCCCCAATGGCTGCCACATGGCGGAGGTGGAGATCGATCCGGACACCGGCGTCGTCAAGGTCGTGCGCTACAGCGTGTGCGACGATTTCGGCAAGACGGTGAATCCGCTGATCGTGCGCGGCCAGGTGTACGGCGGCGTCGCGCAGGGGTTCGGCCAGGCGGTGCTGGAACGAACCGCCTACGATCCGGAGTCCGGGCAGTTGCTGTCCGGCAGTTTCATGGACTACGCGCTGCCGCGCGCCGACGACCTGCCGGACATCGAGGTGGAGCTGATCGAGGTGCCGTGCGCGTCCAATCCGCTCGGGGTGAAGGGCGCGGGCGAGGCCGGCGCGGTCGGCAGCCCGCCGGCGATGATCAACGCGATCATCGACGCGCTGGCGGGCGACGGGGTGACGCATATCGACATGCCGGCGACGCCCGAGGTGGTGTGGAAGGCGCTGGCGCTGGCGAAGGCGGCCTGACCCTTGCCATCCACCCTTGACCTGTACAGATTCCTGTCCAGATAGGGGGTGTCATGGGTTACGTCACTTACACCGATCTGCGTGAGAATCTCGCCCGCTACATGGACGAGGCGGTGGCCAGCCGCGCGCCAATCGTCGTTACCAGGCAGGGCAAGCCCGCTGTGGTGATGATGTCGCTGGAAGAGTTCGAGGGTTGGCAGGAGACGGTGCACCTGCTCAGCAATCCTCGGAACGCGGAGGTGCTGCTGCGCTCGATCCGGGACGCTGACGCCGGACGGGTGGAAGAGCACGAGCTGATCTGGCCGCCGGGTACCGGTCCGGAGACGTGAGGGTCGCCTTCACGCCGGACGGCTGGCGGGACTATCGTCACTGGATCGAAAACGACGCGAAAATCCTGGCAGCCGTGACGCGCCTGATTGAAGACGTTCGGCGTTCACCATTCGCCGGATTGGGCAAGCCAGAGCCGCTGAAACGCGAATTGGCCGGATGGTGGTCCCGCCGCATCACCGCGGAACACCGGCTGGTCTATCGCGTGGAGGGGCAGGGCGACGCTCAGCGCATCACGATCGCACAGTGTCGCCACCACTACTGATGGCGGGTGTCCACGTCATCCCGCCTTCGCCGTCGGCGGCAGATCGAGCCGCAGCGACAGTTCCTTCAGCCGTGCAGGCGGCACCTCGGCGGGGGCGCCCATCATCAGGTCCTCGCCCTGCTGGTTGAGCGGGAACAGGATCACCTCGCGGATGTTCGGCTCGTCGGCCAGCAGCATGACGATGCGGTCGATGCCCGGCGCCGCGCCACCGTGCGGCGGCGCACCGTAGCGGAACGCGTTTAGCATGCCACCGAAACGTTTTTCCACTTCCTCCGGCGGATGGCCGGCGATCGCGAAGGCGCGGACCATGATGTCCGGCCGATGGTTACGGATCGCCCCGGAACACAATTCTGCCCCGTTGCAGACGATGTCGTACTGGAACGCCTTGATCGTCAGCGGGTCTTGCGCGTTCAGTGCGTCCAGCCCACCCTGCGGCATGCTGAACGGGTTGTGGCTGAAATCGACCTGGCCGGTTTCCTCGTTCAGCTCGAACATCGGGAAGTCGGTGATCCAGCAGAAGCGGAACGCGCCCTGCTCGACCAGGCCGAGCTCCTCGCCGAGCCGCGAGCGGACCGCGCCGGCGAATTTCGGCGTCGCTTCGCGCTTGCCGGCGGCGAAGAACACCGCGTCGCCCGGGCCCAGGCCGCAGGCGGCACGCACCGCTTCGGCGCGCTCGGGCTCCAGGTTGCGGGCGATCGGGCCTTTCGGGCCGTCGGCGTCGAAGGCGATGTAGCCGAGGCCACCGGCGCCCTCGGCCTTCGCCCACTCGTTCAGCTTGTCGAAGAAGCTGCGCGGATGGCCGGCGGCACCCGGCGCCGGGATCGCCCGCACCACCCCGCCGGACGCCGCGATACGCGCGAACAGCCCGAACGTGGAGCCGGCAAAATGCTGCGTCACGTCGGTCACCCGCAGCGGGTTGCGCAGGTCCGGTTTGTCGCTGCCGTACTCCAGCATTGCCGCGTCGTAGGGGATGCGCGGCCATGGCGCCGGCGTCACCGCACGGCCCTCGGCGAATTCCTCGAACACACCGGCGATCACCGGCTCGATGGTGGCGAACACGTCCTCCTGCGTGACGTAGCTCATCTCGAAGTCGAGTTGGTAGAATTCGCCCGGCGAACGATCGGCGCGGCTGGCCTCGTCGCGGAAGCAGGGGGCGATCTGGAAGTAGCGGTCGAAACCGGCCACCATCGCAAGTTGTTTGAACTGCTGCGGGGCCTGCGGCAGCGCGTAGAATTTCCCCGGGTGCAGGCGGGCGGGCACCAGGAACGCGCGGGCGCCCTCGGGGCTGTCGGCGGTCAGGATCGGCGTCTGGAACTCGGTGAAGCCGGCCGCGATCATGCGGCGGCGGATCGAGGCGATCACCCCGGCGCGCAGCATGATGTTGCGATGCAGCTTGTCCCGCCGCAGGTCGAGGAAGCGGTATTTCAGCCGCAGCTCCTCGGGGAATTTTTCGTCGCCGGCGACCTGGAGCGGCAGCACCTCGGCGGCGGACTGCACGACCAGGTCGGTCACGCGCAGCTCGATCTCCCCGGTCGGCAGCCGCGGGTTCACCGTGCCGGGCTCGCGCGGCACCACCTGGCCGGTGACGGTGATCACGCTCTCCACCCGCACCGCGTCGGCGGCGGCGAAGGCGGGACTGCCGGCGGCGAACACGCACTGGGTGATGCCGTAGTGGTCGCGCAGGTCGATGAACAGCAGGCCACCATGGTCGCGCTTGGCATGCACCCAGCCCGACAGGCGCGCCGGCGTGCCGGCGTCGGCGGCGCGCAGGGCGCCGCAGGTGTGGGTGCGGTAGGGGTGCATCGGCGTTGTCCCGGGCAATCGAAGGGCGGCACACAAGCCCGGGGCGTTCCGCCAAGTCAAGCCGAAGCCGGGCCGCGGCGATGCCCCGGTGCCGCGCGATTCGGCGCGGGCGCTTAACCGGTTCTTAGGCCGGGTGGCGTCTGATCGTCCCTCCGCCGGGACCAGGAGCGCTCGTGGACGACCTCGACACCCGCCTCGCCGCGCTGGTCTGCGACCGGCTGCGCGCGGAGTTCGCACCGCTGTTCGAGGACCTGCGCCGCTTTGTCGACCGCCGCATCGCCGAGCTCAGCGCCGAGGTGCACGGCACCGCGCAACTGCTGGATTTCAGTGAGACCAACCTGTCCGGGCAGCTTAGCCACATCCACGAGCAGATCGCCCGCGTCGTGGCGATGCCCGCCCAGGCCAGCCGCAACAGCGGGCTGGAGCTGGAGGCGGTGGTGCAGGCCACCGAGACGGCCGCCAACCAGATCATGGCGGCGGCCGAGGTCATCGGCGACTGGGTGCACAGCGACCGCCGCGAACCCGCCGATCTCGCGATCGTCGCCGAGAAGGTCAACGCGATCTTCGAGGCCTGCACCTTCCAGGACGTCACCGGCCAGCGCATCCGCCGCGCCATCGAGCATCTGCAGCGCGTCGAGACCATGCTGTCCGACCTGATGCCGGCCGTGCCGCCGGCGCCAAGTGATATCGCAGTACCAGCGCTCAACCCGGATTTGGCCCAGGGCGACGTCGACGCGCTGTTCAACTAGCCGATCGGTGCGCGCCGGCGCACCGGGTCCGCGGCGGCCTGCCGGTCCATCTGTCGACGGGCGCCGATCATCAGGCGCTCCACGTCTTGCGGAACCAGGCAAGGTCGAGGACGATCGGTGTGGCAACCCCGCACCATGCCTCGTGCCCGATCCGACCCATCGCCCGATTCGGCGTGCCTGCCACCGGGTCGCACGCGCGGCATGGCCAACACGGAATATAGGCGCCCGTCATGGCTCTGAAAGACCGGATTCCGTTCGGCGTATCGCTGCCGCATCGTTCGCCCGACCCGATCGACACGGCAACGGTGTGCGCCGTCGCGCAACGCGCCGAGGCGCTGGGGTTTCGCGACCTGTGGGTGACCGAGAACACGCTCGACCACGTCACCTGCTTCGATCCGGTTGTCGTGCTGACCTATGCGGCGGCGGTGACCACGCGGATCAGGCTCGGCGCGTCGGTGGTGGTGCTTGCGATCCACAGCCCGCAGATGGTGGCGCACCAGTGGGCAACGCTGGATCACCTGAGCAACGGGCGGGCGATCCTCGGGGTCGGGCTGGGGCGCGAGCATCACTACCGGCAATTCGCCGTGCCCGAGGCGGCCCGCGTCGGCCGGTTCCGCGAAGAGGTCGCGCTAATCAAGGCGTTGTGGACGCAGCAGTCGGTTACGTTTCACGGCCGCTTCTACCAGCTTGAGGATGCCACGATGGCGCCCAAGCCGGTGCAGACGCCGCATCCGCCGATCTGGATGGGCGTCGGCCATCCCGACGCGGTGCGCCGCGCGGCGACGATCGCCGACGGCTGGATGGGCTCGGGCGGGTCGAGCATTGCCGAATTCGGCCGCTCGGTTCCGGTGCTGCGCGAGGCGCTGGAGAAGGCCGGGCGCGATCCCGATGCGTTTCCGATCTCGAAACGTATTTTCGTGGCGGTGGACGAGCGTCCAGCGGTGGCACGCGCCGAGCTGCATCGCTGGTTCACCGAGGTGTATCACAACCCGGCGGGCACCGACGCCTCCGGTATCCACGGCGCGCCGGAGCAGGTGCGCGCGCGGCTGGAGGAGGTTGTTGCCATGGGGGCGAATCATTTGCTGCTGAACGCGGTGTCGCGGCATGTGGAGCAGACCCAGGCGCTGGCCGAGGTCGTCGGGCTGGCGTAGGGCGGAAAAGCCATGCCCCCGGGCTTGACCCGGGGGGCAGCGCATTCCGCCATCTTTACTCGGCCGCGCGCACGTCTCGCCGTGCCAGGGCGGCGCGATCCATCTTGTAAACCTCGCCGCCCTTTACAATCCCCACCAGCCGATCCTTGTGCTGCAGCACGCTCACATCCGAGACCGGATCGCCATCGACCAGCAGCAGATCGGCCAAAAAACCCTCGCGCACCTGGCCGGCCTCGTTGCCCAGTCCCATCAGTTCGGCGCCATAGCGAGTGGCGCAGACCAGCGCCTCGCTTGGGGTGTAACCGAGGTAGCGCACGAAATGCTCGATGTCGCGGGCGTTCTCGCCCTGCGGCGTGCGGGCGAAGCCGTAGTCGCCGCCGATCACCACGCGAATGCCGCGCTTCTTCATTTCGGGATACGCGCGGGACGCCGCTGCCAGGCCAAGGTCGTAGCCACGCCGCACGCCGGCATGCAGCGCGCCTTCGGGCGCCTCATGCACCGCCGCGTGCAGAAGCCCGATCGCCGGGCCGACGAACACCCGGTCCTTTACCGACTCCAGCATGTCCAGCGCTTCCGTATCGGCGTGCTCGCAATGGTAGATCACGTCGACACCGCAACGGACCGCGCGCTTGACGCTTTCCGCCGCGCGGCAATGCGCATTGACCAGGCGATGGAAATCGCGCGCCACCATCACGCCGGCGCGGATCTCCTCCTCGCTCATCACCGTGCGCGGCAGCGCGCCGGTGCGCGTGTGATCGTCGCCGGAGATGTTCAGCTTGATGCTGTCCACGCCCTCGCGCACGCACATCCGAGCGAGCTTCATCACCTCGACCGGGCCGTCGGCGAACATGGCGAAACTGTCGCGGAACTGGTGGGCGCGGCGCTCGTCGCCGAGGCCGCCGGTCACGGTGATCTCCGGACCGCAGGCGCGCAAGCGCGGGCCGGGCAGCTCGCCGGCCTCGATCGCGTTGCGGATGACGACGTCGATGCGCAGCTTGGCGCTGGCCGCGCTGTAGGCGCCGGTGAAGCCGTGATCGAGCAGCATGCGCGCGTTGCGGGCGGCGATCAGCGTGTGTTCCTCGGGCGGGGTGTCGCCGAGATCGGTGGGGCGCGCGGCGTTGATGAAGGTGATGTGCGCATGGCCCTCGACGAGGCCGGGCATCAGCGTCATGCCGTTGGCCTCGATCACCTCCGCACCGGCGGCTTCGAGCTGGCCGCGCTGGGTGGCGATGGCACGGATGCGGTCGCCGTCGACCAGCACGTCGGCCGGATAGGACGCGGCGCCGGAGCCGTCCCACACGCGGCAGTTCTTGAACAGAATGCGGGCCATTGGTTCCCCCCCTACGGTGTTGCCGGCGACCGTAGCACCGGGGCCAGGCAGTGGGCAGACCGGCCGTGGCGACCGATCCGCGCCCATCCGGTGCGGTGCCCATGGCGGCTACAGTGATGCGAAACCCGGCAGCCGCAGCGCCTTACGGTCGAACGTGACCGTGTGCGAGCATCCAGCCCGGCGGCCTAGCGCCGCGATCAGCGCGTCGGCAAACGCGCCGCGTCCCTGCCGCAAGGCCATCATGGCGGTGAAGACCTGCTGTTCGGCCTCGATGACGAGAGCGTCGGCCTGCAGCAAGCGCTCGATCGTGGCGGCGAGCTCGGCGGAAGCAAGACCGTAGGCGCGCTCCAGCACCCAGGCGGTTTCCACCATCGCGATGACGCTGACGAAGCCGGGGTCCTGGGGCGACAGGCGCTGCTCGATCAGCGCGGTCGCCTGCGCGGACTGCGTCGGGTCATCCTGCGCGAGATAGCGGACGAGGACGTTGGTATCCAGCCCGATCACCGCCGGCCGCCGGAGGAAGCCGCGGCGGCCGCGCCCGAGGCGGCGGCTTCCGTCATGGCCTCGATCGTCACCGGAGGCTGCCGGGCTTTTACCATCCCGCGCAACGCCGAGACGGGCAGCTTGGGCAGCAGAACGACGCTGCCGTCGTCGCGCAGGAAGAATTTGACCCGGTCGCCGGGTTTGAGGCCGAGGTGCTGCCGGATGGCTTTGGGGATGGTCATCTGGCCCTTGGTGGTGATCGCCGAGTCCATGTTTTGCCCGCGCATTACGTTTGCCATAAGGTAATACCACCTCGCTGGCGGTCAAGGCGTTTCCCCAAGTATCTGCCCCGCGTGTTGAGTGCAGGGTGCGGTTGGACCCGGCGCAAAGGACTTCCACGTTATCCAGCCCGGCCTCCTACCGTAGTGCGGCGATGGCGATGGCGATCACCGCCGCGTTCTTGCCCATCGCCGCGAGCAGGCCCTCGTCGTTCCTCTGCACCGTGCCGCTCGACGGATGCTCGCGTGCTCCAGCTTCAGAAGGATCGCCAGCGCACGGCGACCTCGCGGCTGGCGAAGTCGTCGGTCAGTGCCTTCCGCGCCGAGCGGAACTCGCTGCTGACCGCTGAGAGGAAGACGCGCTGCTCGGGCATCGGTTCGGCATCCGCGATCGATCCGGGGGCGATGTTGGCAGGTTGGCGCGCCGGGTGAAACGGATTTCGTGGTCGGGGCGATTGCGTCGGGGGTCTGCGGCCGGCTGCTGCTCCGGGCCATCGCGACCGGGATCGATATGGGGTGGGGAGTAGTTCCGCGCACGGTGCGAAACTGGATGGGGCTTGCTTCGTCGCTTCGCTCCTAACAAGAAACAAGCTCCCCCTCCCCTTGAGGGGGCGATTATGCCTGAC
>CAVZBG010000002.1:0-1880714 GCA_963773345.1 uncultured Alphaproteobacteria bacterium
ACTAGGTAATCTTTCCTTTATACGCCATCGATGTTCATGTTACGTTCCAAAAATCCATCTCACGGAGCGCCAGACATGAACCCGTCTCCCACCGAAGCCCCCTCCCCCTCCCTCGACCCCACCTTGCTCGCCGTCATCATCCGCACCACCCTGGACACCATCCCCCACCACCCGGACGCCCCGGCCGAGGAGCAGGACGCCAACCGCGAAGCCACCTACACCATCATCGCCTCGCTGCGTCCGCGCGACCCGCTGGAGGCGATGCTCGCCGCCCGCATCGCCGCGGCGCATTTCCAGATGATGGACGACCTGCGCTGCGCCGCGCAGCCCGACCTGCCGCCCACGCTGAAAATCCGCTTCCGCGCCAACGCCGCCGCCCTGAGCCGGATGCAGCGGGACGCGCAGCGCGAACTCATCCGGCGCCAGGCGCATCCCGCGCTGCAACCGGTGGCGCTGCCCGCCGCGATCCCCGCGCCCCGCCCGCGGCCCGCGCCCGCGACACCCCGTCGCGCGCCCGGTAGCGTCGTCGCGCCGACCCAGGCCGACATCGCCCGGCTCCTGGCCGAGGTCGACGCCAACCTGGACGCCCAAGCCGGCGTCACCGGACACCGCCAGGCCGCCGCGGCCGCGTCCCATCCCGCGGACGATGACGCCGCGCCGCCGACCGATGCCGGGTTCGCGCAGGTCGTCGCCAACGCCCATGCCCCGCTGGCGGACCTCCCCCCCGCGCCCGAGGACATGGGCGCGCGGCTCCAGGCCGAGGTCGACGCCCGCAAGGCGGCCGCCACCAAGCTCGCGGCATAACCGGGAAGGAGATACCCTATGTAACGTGAGAACGCGGACGACGCTCCCGCCTCGCCACCCACCGGCCGGCCGTGGGTCTGGTTCCGGCTCCCGGATCCGCACCCGGCAGCGCACGGCGAGGCCGGCACCACCCCGCGCCCCGAGCCAGGCCGCGCCAAGGCGCGCGCCGCACAGGTCAGGCAGCGCGCCGAACGTGCCGAGCACGAGGCCTGGCTGCGCCGCACCGACGCCTTCATCGCCGAGACGCGCGCGCTGCTGGCACGGCTCGCGGCCGGCGCTCCCCGCCCCGACCCAGCCGCACCGCCGCGTCTGCGCGTCGTGGGCGGCACCGAATGGTCGGGCGAGCAGGCGCAGCGGGAGGGGAACACCCCACGCTGAGCCTGCCACCGGGCACTTGTCCCGGTGGTGCGGTGCGCGGCGCCCTGATCCGGGAGCTTGGCGACGGCCGTCGAAACCGCATGGACCATTTGCGTGTTTTTGCGGTTGAACTTGCTTGCTTGTTGCGGCCTGGCAAGGGAAGTCGTGGGTGGGTGCGCCAGGAAGCTGGCGGGTTCCAGCCGGTGGAAGTCCGGCCCAGGTAAGGGGTAGCGCCCGCCTGGTAGTGAGTGTTGCGTGAGGTTCCGCTGGCGACGGCGGCCACGAAGCGTACACAGCGATTGTGCGGGGTGAGCGATTGAGCCGCGAAAGAGACAATGCCACCGAGGCCGAGGCCGTCCACCCAGCCGAAGGCAACATGTGCGGCACCGCTACGGGAGGCGCCGTCGCTCGGTCGTGGTCGAAGACCTCATCACGCACAAAGGGAACACGCCTGAACCTGGGAGATCTCGTGTCTGACCGGGCGGACGTAGGTCCGTCCGGCCCGCGTCGGGAAGGCGAGGAGCCGAAGCCGACGATGCACGGGCACGAGAAGTCAGGCCCTGTCGTAGTAGCGTTGAAGCCGGCGAACGGAACCGGGAAACCGGGGATGGAGCGGGTGGAGCGAAGGGCAGGGACCGAGGGGAACACGGATCAGCACAGCACGCTCCGGGCACAGAACCGGGAGCGCGTGACCCAGGCGCTGGACCGTGTACGGAACGCCGCAAGGCAGAGGAAGAAGGAACGGTTCACCGCGCTGCTCCACCACGTCAACGTCGAGACGCTGCGGATGGCGTACTACGCGCTCAAGCGCAACGCCGCCCCTGGCGTGGATGGCCTGACGTGGACGGACTACGAGGCAGAGGCTCGAGCCCAGGCTCGCAGACCTGCACGGCCGGGTTCATCGGGGAGCGTATCGGCCGCAACCGTCCCGCCGGACGTACATCCCGAAGGCGGACGGCCGACAGCGGCCGCTGGCGATCGCCGCACTGGAAGACAAGATCGTCCAGGGCGCGGTCGTCATGGTGCTGAACGCGATCTACGAGGAAGACTTCCTCGGGTTCTCGTATGGGTTCCGACCGGGGCGCGGGGCGCACGACGCGCTGGATGCGCTGGTGGTCGGGATCACCAGCACCAGGGTGAACTGGATACTGGACGCCGACATTCGGAGCTTCTTCGACACGGTCAGCCAGGAATGGCTGGCACAATTCGTGGAGCACCGGATCGGCGACCGGCGCGTCATCCGCCTGATCCAGAAATGGCTGCGGGCGGGTGTGCTCGAAGACGGGGCCGTGACGAGCAGTGAAACGGGGACAGGGCAGGGATCGGTGGCCTCACCGCTGCTTGCCAATGTTTACCTGCACTACGCCTTCGATCTCTGGGCCAACCGCTGGCGACGTGAGCCTTCAGCCCACGGGCTTGACCCGTGGGGTGAGGCAACCGGCGACATGATCATCGTGCGCTACGCCGATGACATCGTGGTCGGGTTCGAGCACGAGGCCGATGCCCATCGGTTCCTCGATGCGATGCGTAGCAGGCTTGAGGAGTTCGCGCTGGCGCCTCGATCCGCTTCGCGGCTCGAGCCGGAGAAGACCCGCCTGATCGAGTTCGGCCGCCACGCGGCGGACCGGCGCGCGCAGCGCGGGTTGGGCAAGCCGGAGACCTTCAACTTCCTGGGGTTCACCTTCATCAGCGGCAAGGATCGCCGGGGCGCCTTCCAGCTCAAGCGGAAGACCCGGCGCGACCGCATGAAGGCGAAGCTCCTGGAGGTGAAGGAGGAACTGCGCCGGCGCATGCATCGGCCGATCCCCGAACAGGGGCAGTGGCTGAGGCAGGTCGTCAGCGGCTTCTTCAACTACCACGCCGTGCCGACCAACAGTCGTGCGCTCTCGGTCTTCCGGCACTACGTCACCGTCCTTTGGCAACGCACGCTGCGGCGGCGCAGCCAGAAGGATCGTACCTCGTGGGACAGGATGGCCGGGCTGGTGGACGACTGGCTCCCCAAAGCGCGTATCCTTCACCCTTGGCCGAGCGTGCGCTTTGCCGTCAGACACCCGAGGTGGGGGCCGTATGCGGGAAAGCCGCACGTACGGCTCTGTGCGGGGGGCGCCCAGTAATGGGCGTCCCTACCGCGATCCGGGCCGATCCCCGGGTCAAGCCCGGGGACGGCCATGACACGGAAGTGTGACGTGCATGCGATTGAAGCACTCGTTTCGCCTCAGGCCCTTAGTGGATCGACATGACGCGGCCTTAGCGGCGCGACAGGCGCGGCGCAACGTCCGGCGGGTCCGGCCGCAAGCCGATCGCCCCGAGCGCCTGGTCCCACAGCACCGCCTTGATCCGCGCCAGCCGGTCGCCGGCAAGATCCGGCCAGCCAAGGGCGCGCAGCGTCGCCCCGCGGGCGCGGCGGAACACCATCAGCGGGCCGAACATCGCCAGCGTGCGCAGAATCGTTTCCTCATCGTCGGCCGCGCGATCGATCAGCCGCCCGACCAGCGCGGCAACGGCACTGATCAGCCGCCCGCTCACCCGCTTGTGCAGCACGTCGAACGCCGCGGTCGGGTTCATCTGCTCGCGCAGCACGAACGCAAGCCAGGTGGGCGGATCGCGCGGGCTGACCAGCAGGTCGGCGAAGCCGTCGAGCAGATCGCGCAGCACGGCGCGCAACTGCCGCCGCGTCAGGCGCGGATTCGCCAGCGTCGTTTCCAGCCGCGCGATGAACGAGCCGATCATCTGCTCGCCGTAGGCGGCGATGTGCTCCGCGCAGGCGCGGTAGACGCCGTCCTTGCCGGCAAAATAGTAGTGCAGGGCGGCAAGGTTCACACCGGCACGATCGGCGATGCGGCGCGTGGAGGCTTCCTCGAACCCGAGCGTGCCGAACACGTCGAGCGCGGTCTTGATGATGCGCAGCCGGGTTTCCTCGCCGCGGGCGTAGCCGCCGGACGGCTTGCGCCTGGGCCGCTTCGCGGGCTTCCGGTTCGTCGTCTGGCGCGTCACTGGACTGTGCATCCCAGCGGCGAACTTTAATCGCTTGACTGAATTCAGTCAATCGACTGATATCCCGCCGGCTCATGCGCGGAGGCGCCAGTGCGCAACGCCCGATCCGTTCGCAGCGCGATGGCCGCGGCCCCGTTGGCCGGGCTGCTGGCGGCGTGCACGGTCGGCCCGGACACCAAGCCGCCGGATGCGGCGGTGCCGGCGCACTTTGCCGGCACCGAAGGTCCGGCGCAGACCGAGGTCACGATCGCGCGCTGGTGGGTCGGCTTCGACGACGCGACGCTGGATGACCTTGTCGCGCGCGCGCTGCGCGACAACCTCGACCTGCAGACTGCCGCCTCGCGCATCCGCGCGGCCCGCCAGCAGGAGATCGTTGCCGGCGCCGCGGCGTGGCCGAGCCTGTCGGCCAACGCACAACTCACCCACACGCATCTCAGCCAGAATTCGCTGGGCAGTCTCGGCGGGCTGCTGGGCGGAGCAGAGGCCGGCAAAACCGGCGTGGCCGGCGCCGGCAGCCCGTTCGCGTTCGGCTTGCCGGGTTTCGATTTCAACACCTATCAGCTTGGTTTCGATGCGTCGTGGGAGCTCGACCTGTTCGGCCGCACGCGCCGGGCGGTCGAGGCGGCGCGCGACACCACGACCGCCAGCGTCTGGACCGCGCGCGACACGCAGGTTTCCCTGGTCGCCGAGGTCGCCGATACCTACCTCGCGTTGCGCGCCGCGCAGCGTCGCCTTGAGATCAACCAGCAGGACCTGGCGCGCCAGCAGGCGTTGCTTGCGCAGATCAGGACGCGGGCCGCGTCCGGTCTCGCCACCGGGCTGGATGTGCGCCAGCAGGAAACCTCGGTCGCCGCCACGGCGTCCGCCCTGCCGCCACTGTCGGCGGAGGTCGATGTGCGGCTGCATGCGCTCGGCGTGCTGCTGGGCGAACCGCCGGAATCGTTGCTGACTGCGCTCGGCACCGCGCCGCCGCCCTCGGCGCCCGTCATCCCCGCCGGGCTGCCGGCCGATCTGTTGCGCCGCCGGCCCGATATCCGCGCCGCCGAACGCCAGCTTGCCGCCGCCACGGCGAACATTGGCGTCGCGGTCGCCGACTATTACCCGGACATCACGCTGACCGCCTCGCCCGCACTGGTCAGCACCGCGCTATCGAACCTGCTGAGCTGGGGCAGCCGCAACCTGTCCGTCGGCCCCGGGCTGAGCTGGACCCTGTTCGACGGCGGCAAGACGAAGGCGAACGTTGCGATCGCCACCGAGCAGCAGCGCCAGGCACTGCTGGCCTACCGCAAGACCGTGCTGACGGCGCTGCAGGACGTGGAGGACGCGCTGACCCGTTGCGCGGCCGATCGGACACGGCAGCAGGACCGGGCGCGCCAGACCGACAGCGCGCGCGAAGCGGCCGGATTGTCGCGCGCGCAGTACAGTGCCGGGCTGGTGCCGCTCTCCACCGTGCTGACCACCGAGGCCGCGCTGCTGAGCGCCGAGGACACCGCGGCGCAGAACGACGCCACCACGGCGCAGGACGAGGTGGCACTCTACAAGGCGCTGGGCGGCGGCTGGAGCGCGACCGATCCGGTGCTGGCCCAGGCGCGAGCGAAATGAACTTGGCGCGCCGGATCGTTGTCGTTCTGCTGCTGGTCGCGGCCGCCGGCTACCTGGGCTGGCGTGCCTGGGCGCCTCGGCCGGAGGATGAAAACGTGCTGTCCGGCTACATCGAGGGCGAGAACCTGTATCTCGCCGCACCGATCGCCGGCACGATCGCGTCGCTGTCGGTCGCGCGCGGCGATCGCGTGATCGCGAGCGAAACGGTGTTCACCATGGACGCGGCCCAGTTGCGCGCCGAGCGCGACCAGGCGGCGGCCTCGGTCGCCGCCGCCCGGGCGCAGGTGGCGACCGCCGAGGCACGGCTGGCGCAGTCGCGCGCCTCGCTCGGCGCGGCGACGGCCCAGGCGGAGAACGCGGCGCGCGACCTGGCGCGCTATCGGTCCGCGCAGCGCGTCAACACCGCCAGCGTGGCGCAGCAGCAGGTCGATACCGCCGTCGCCACCGCCGGCAACACACTGGGCCAACGCGACGCGGCCGAGAGCGACGTCGCGGCGCAGGCGGCGCAGATCGCCGCCGCACAAGCGCAGCTTCACGCGCAACAGGCGGCGTTGGCGGATGCACAGAGCAAGCTCGATCAACTGGCGCCGCGGACCCCGAAGGCGGCGCGGGTGCAGGACGTGTTTTTCCAGCAGGGCGAGTGGGCAGCGGCAAACCAGGCGGTGGTCAGCCTGCTGCCCGATGACAAGGTGAAGGTTCGCTTTTTCGTTCCGGAACAGGATGTGGCGCGCTATCGGCTTGGCGACACCATCCATTTCTCCTGCGACGGCTGCGCTCCAGGGCTGACCGCGCGGCTGATCTACATCAGTGCGAAGCCGGAATTCACGCCGCCGATCATCTACAGCCGCAGCTCGCGCGACCGGCTGGTGTTTTTGATGGAGGCGCTGCCCGGCGACCCGCAGGGCCTGACCCCGGGCCTGCCGGTCGATATCGTGCCGTTGGGAGTGGCGCGGTGAGGTACATGCGCGCACCGCTGATGGCACCAGGCGTTCCCATCCCTCATGCCGGTGAAGGCCGGCATCCACGACTTTCTTTGCTGCAACAAAGTCAAGTCGTGGATGCTGGCATGCGCCGGCATGACGCGGGGGCCGGCACGGCGGCACAATCGATGCCGCACCGGGACCTGCGCCGATGACCCTGGCCATCGACGTGCACGGCCTGAACAAGCACTTTGGCGCGCAGCACGTCGTGCAGGACGTCGAGATCCAGGTCGAGGCAGGCCACATCTGCGGGTTCCTCGGCCCGAACGGCTCCGGGAAAACCACCACATTGCGCATGCTGTGCGGGTTGCTCACGCCGGATTCCGGGCACGGCACCTGCCTCGGCCTGGACATCCAGCGCGAGACCGCCGCGATCAAGCGGCAGACCGGATACATGACACAGCGCTTCTCGCTGTACGAGGACCTGACGATCGAAGAAAACCTCGACTTCATCGCCCGCATGTACGGGCTGGATCAACGCCGCACACAGGTGGAACAATCGCTCGAACGCCTGGGCCTGGCCGACCGCAGGCGCCAGCTTGCGGGGCAGCTCTCGGGCGGCTGGAAACAACGGTTGTCGCTGGCCGCCTGCGTGCTGCACGCGCCACGGTTGCTGCTGCTGGACGAACCCACCGCCGGCGTCGATCCCAAGGCGCGGCGCGAATTCTGGGACGAGATTCATCGGCTGGCGAACGAGGGCATCACTGTGCTGGTCTCCACCCACTACATGGACGAAGCGGAGCGCTGCCACGACGTGGCCTACATCGTTGCCGGACGGCTGATCGTGCGCGGCACCGCCGAACAGGTGGTGGCCGACTCCAAGCTGATCACCTTCCAGGCCGAAGGTCCGCGCGCCGATCGCCTGGCCGCGCAGCTCGCCCGGGCGCCGGGCGTGCTGATGGCGACACCGTTCGGCGAGGGCCTGCACGTCAGCGGCACCGACCGCGCGGCGCTGGAGGCTGCCATCGCGCCGCATCGCCACCCGCCCTACCGCTGGACCGAGGCGCGCCCGACGCTGGAGGATGTTTTCATTCACCTGATGGGCGACCATCCGGAGCACCTGCAATGAGCAGCTTCTCGCTCACCCGCCTGATGGCCATGCTGGTCAAGGAATTCCGCCAGATGATGCGCGGCCAGCCCAGCGTGATCCTGTCGATCCCGATCATCCAGTTGCTGCTGTTCGGCTATGCGATCAACGACAACCCGCACCATCTGCCGACCGGCGTGTTCGTGCAGGACCAGGGGGAATTCTCCCGCTCGATCCTGGCGGCGATGCGCAACAGCGGCTATTTCGACATCGTCGCGACCGCGCGCAGCGAGGCCGAGCTGAATCGGCTGATGGCACTGGGCAGAATCGAATTCAGCGTGACGATCCCCGGCGACTTCACCCGCCGCGTGGTGCGCCATGACAACGCGCAAATCCTGATCGAGGCGGATGCCTCCGATCCGTCGGCCACCGGCAACGCCGTGGCCGCACTGGCCACGCTGCCGGCGACCGCGCTGACCCATGATCTGGTCGGCGCGCTGGCGCCGGAAGCCGATCAGCCACCGTTCACCGCCGTGGTGCACAGCCGCTACAATCCCGAGGCCATTACGTCGTACAATATCGTTCCGGGGCTGTTGGGCACGGTGCTGTCGATGACGCTGGTGGTGATGACCGCGATGAGCATGACGCGGGAACGTGAACTCGGCACGCTGGAAGGGTTGCTCGCCATGCCGGTCCGCCCGATCGAGGTGCTGATCGGCAAGCTGGTTCCCTATATCGGCATCGGCCTGATCCAGACCGTGCTCATCCTGATCATGGCGCGGGTGCTGTTCAACGTGCCGGAGGCCGGCGGCTGGGATGCGCTGGCGGTCGGCATCATGCTGTTCGTCACCGGCAGCCTGGCGCTGGGCTTCCTGATCTCGACGCTCGCGCGCACCCAGCAGCAGGCGCAGTTGATCGCGCAGCTCTACTTCATGCCGTCGTTCCTGCTGTCGGGTTTCCTGTTCCCGTTCGCCGGGATGCCGCAATGGGCGCAGGTGGTGGGCAGTCTGGTGCCGGTGACGCACTTTCTGCGCATCGTACGCGGCTCGTTGCTGAAAGGGCAGGGGCTGGCGGACGACTGGTCCAGCCTGGCCGCGCTGACGCTGTTCACCATCGCCGTCTGCGCGCTGGCGATCTTGCGCTACCGCACCACGCTGGACTGAGCCGGGCCATCCGCCGCGCGCCGCCGGCGCGGGGTCTTGCCGATTGTGGCTGGACGCGGAACCATGCGGCGACGATGGGGAGGAACGACAATGGTGGACCTGGTGGTGCGCGGCGACACGGTGGTGACGCCCCAGGGGGTCGGCGCATTCGACGTGGCGATTGCCGGCGAGCGCATCGTCGCGGTTGCGGCCTCGGGAAGCCAGCCGGTGCCGGAGGGCGCGCGGCTGATCGATGCCACCGGAAAAATCGTCATGCCCGGCGGGATCGATCCGCACGTACATTGCAAGTGGCATCTGCCGAATCCCGACGGCAGCGCCGGGCTGACCGATCCGCCGGACGTGGTCGGCCGCGCCGCAGTGCATGGCGGCACCACGACGATGATCGACTTCACCCGCGCCAGCCAGGGGGCAACGGTGCGCGAGGCGATCGAAAAGCGCGAGGCCGACTGGAAGGGCCACTGCGCCTGCGACTATGCGCAGCACATCATGGTGGAGGGCGCGCTGCCGGTCGATCTGCCGGGCCAGGTCGGCGAGGCGATCCAGGCCGGCTTTCCCACGGTGAAGATCTTCACCACCGACATCACGCCGTCGCGCAAGGGGCGGATGGTGGATTTCGGCGACATCTGGGAAGTGTTCCAGGTGCTCGCCGCGAACGGCGGCCTGGGGGTGATCCATTCCGAGGACAACGACATCGTGATGCACATGTACGGCAAGCTGATCCGCGAGGGCCGCACCGGCTTCGAAAACATGGCCGAGGTGCACAACACGCTGAGCGAGGACATTTCGTTCCGCCGCGTGATCCGGTTGGCGGAGAAGGTACCGGGGACCGCGCTGTACATGATGCACACCTCGGCGGCGAGCGGGGTGTCCGCCATCCGCGAGGCGCGGGCCCGTGGCGTGCCGATCTACGGCGAGTCGCTGCACCAGTACATGCTGTATACCAAGGAGGACTACAAGACGCCGCGCGGGCAGATCTATCACACTTACCCGTCGCTGAAGTCGGCCGAGGATCAGGCGGCTTTGTGGTCCGGCACGCTGGATGGCGCGATCCATTGCGTGGCGACCGATGAGATCTGCTGCACGCTGGCGAAGAAGCTGCAGGGCGCGCGGATCGACGACACCACCGGCGGCAATGCCGGCGTGGAGCCGCGCGTGGCGCTGATGTATACCGAAATGGTCGGCAAGCGTGGCTACACGCTGAGCCGCTTCGTCGATCTGGTGTCGAGCAACGCGGCGAAGATCATGGGGCTGTATCCGCGCAAGGGGGCGATCCAGGAGGGGTCGCAGGCGGATCTGTGCGTGCTCGATCCCGCCGACCAGCGGGTGATCCGCGCCGCGGACCTGCACGAGGCCGACTACACCCCGTGGGAGGGCCGCAAGATGACGGCGTGGCCGTGCCTGACGATGCTGCGCGGCAAGGTGGTGGTGGAGGACGGCGTGTGGAAGGGTAGCCTGAGCGACGGCAAGTGGCAGCACCGCAAGGTGGCGGCGGAGATATTGGCGGGGCCGATGCTGTGACCGACGCGGAACTGCGCGGGCTGCTGATCGACTGCCTGACCCTGTGGCAACTCGACGGGCGCGTGGCAGCTTGTGACGCAGGTGTGGAGGTGACTACCATCGACGGAGCCTTCGTTGTGCAACGCGCCGATCCGGACCTGCATCCGATACGCTGGATGCTGCACACCCCATCGCGTCGCGCGGCGAATCGCCCGCCGCGCGTGGCGTCCTCGATCGGCGCACTGCTGAGCGCGCTGCGCAGTGCGCTCGGTGGCGAACGCGGCGTCTCGTTGCGCATCGGTGCCGGAGGCCTTGTCCCATGAAGCACGACGCGCGTGGCCTGGAACTCTCGACCGAGAGCGCCGAAGCGGCGGCGCTGTTCGATCGCGCAGTGGAACATTACCTGAAATACCACCTCGACACGATGCGCCTGGTGAACGACGCGCTGGCCGCGGACCCGGGCTTCGTCATGGGCCATTGCCTGAAGGGCTACCTGATGCTGGCCGGCGCCAATCCGGCGCATCGCCCGGCGATCGCCGCCAGCCTGGCTGCGGCGAAAGCCGGCGCCGCCGTCGCCACAGCGCGCGAACAGCGCCACGTCGCAGCGCTCGCCGCGTGGCAGCGGGGCGGGCTGGGCGACGCGTTCATCATCTGGCGCGCGCTGCTCGACGCGGATCCGACCGATCTGCTGGCGGTACGGATCTGCGATACGACACATTTCCGTTTCGGCCACACCCAGGCGATCATGGAGCAGGCGGACCGCCTCGCCCCCGCCTGGTCGGCCGAGTTGCCAGGCTACGACTGCTTCCAGTCCGTCTGGGCCTTCGCGCATGAGGAAGCCGGCGATACCGCGGGCGCGGAGCGGGCGATTGACAGCGCCTATGCGTGCGACCCGACCAATTTCTTCACCCACCACGTCAAGGCGCACATCCTGGAGATGGAGAACCGCCCGCGCGAGGGCAACGAGTGGCTCGCCGCGCAGACCGGCTACTGGCCGATCGGCAACAACCTGGTGCATCACCTGTGGTGGCACCGCGCGCTGATGCAACTCGATCTTGGCGAGCGCGACGCGGTGCTCGCCAGCTACGACAGCAACATCCGCAATCTTGAGGCGCCGTTGACCAAGGCGGCGCCGGACCAGTTCAACGACCTGCAGAATGCGACGGCGCTACTGTGGCGGCTCGAGCTGTTGGGGCTGGAGGTCGGCGGGCGGTGGGACGAGCTGGCCGACAAGGCCGAAGCGCGGATCGGCGACACGGCGTATCTGCTGCTGCCGCCGCACCTGATGCTGGCCCTGGCGGCCACCGGGCGCGACGCCGCGGCGGCGCGCTTCCTGGCGGCGTTGCGCGAACAGGCGGCCGATCCATCGGTGTGGGCCGCCGACGCGATCGGCAAGGTCGTCGTGCCGGCGTGCGAGGCGGGATTGGCGCATCGGCGCGGCCAGCACGCGCGCGTGGTCGATCTGCTGCTGCCGGCCGGGGAGCAGATCCGCCTGCTCGGCGGCAGTGCCGCACAGCGCGATCTGTTCCGGCAGATCCTGATCGACTCGGCAATGAAGGCGGATCGCCGCGATATCGTCGCCGCGATGATCGCGCAGGAAACGACGACGCACAGCGTTCCGCCAACCCAACGTGCCGGCTACGCCGCCGCGGCGCGCTGGCTGATGTGAAGGAGAGCAAGCGATGCCCGCGATCGAACGCCTGATGGTGGACGGCCAGGCGACGCCGTTCAGCCACTATTGCCATGTGGTCAGGTCGGGCAACCTGATCTGGGTCTCGGGCACCGTCGGCATCGCCGCCGACGGCAGCGTTCCCGAGGGGGTGGTCGAGCAGTTCGAGTTGGCGGTGGCCAACATGGATGCCTGCCTGAAGGCGGTCGGTGCCGGGGCGGAGCACGTGGTGAAGGTGGTGGTCTACCTGACGGACGTGGACGACCGCGCGAAGATCAATCCGATCCGGCAGCGCTATTTCGGCGCGCACCGCCCGGCGTCGACGCTGGTCGAAGTTTCTGCCCTCGTGGCACCGGAGCTGAAGGTGGAGATCGAGGCACAAGCCGTCCTGCCGTAGGGCCGGTTCAGAGTGACCGGAACCACGTACACCTCTCCCGCTTGCGGGAGAGGTCGAGGCGCGGAGCGTCGAGGGTGAGGGGCGTGCCGCACGCACCACCCTCACCCGGAGCGCTCCGCGCTCCGACCTTGGTCCGCTCTTCGCGGCCCAAGCCCGCAAGCGCGGGAGAGGTGTACGTGGTTCCGGTCACGCGGAGCCCGCTCTAATAGATCGTCGCCTTCATCCGGTCCGGATACTCCCGGTCGAACTGCTCCCCGCCCGCCGCGCCGCGGCTGATATCGGCCAGGATCGTTCCGGTGCTGGGCAGCGTCGTGCGCGCGATGTGTCGCGCCGGGTTCCACAACTCGGACCGCACCAGCGCCTTCTGGCATTGGAAATACACCGTCTCGACGTGCACCACGATCACCGAGCGCGGCAGCTTGCCCTGCATCGGAAACCGGGCGAGCAGCGCCGGATCGATCGAGATTTCCGCCCGCCCGTTCACGCGCAGCGTCTCGCCCACGCCGGGGATCAGGAACAGCAGCGCGATGCGCGGATCGGCGATCAGGTTGCGCAGGCTGTCGACGCGATTGTTGCCGCGGCGGTCGGGGATCAGCAGCGTGCGGTCGTCCTCGATCGCAACGAAGCCGGCGGGATCGCCGCGCGGCGACACGTCCAGCCCGTCCGGCCCGCTGGTCGCCAGCACCACGAACGGCGAGGCCGCGATCATCGCGCGATAGTGCGGGTGCAGGGTGTTCACCTCCTTGGTCAGCGCAGCGGGGCTCGACTCGCCGTACAGCGCGACGAGCGTCGCCTCGTCGGTGATCCGGTGGCTGCTTGTCATGCCGTCCATCTCGGCGCTCCTTCCGCTTGCGTCCGCCGCAGCTTACCGCAGACGCACCGCCGCGTGCCAGCCCAGTGCGCGGCGCCGTGCCGGACCGGTCGGAGTTCCCGTCCGGACGACAACGTTCTAGTGTGGGGCAACGCCGACACAACGGGAGGACGCCGCCATGCGGTTGCAGGTTGCTGGCCGGAACATTGCCTACGATTTCGTTGGCCCCGCGAGCGCGCCGGTGGTGTGCATGACGCACTCGCTGGCGTCCGACGGCGGCATGTGGGCCGAGCAGGTACCCCCGCTGCTGGCCGCCGGGTTCCGCGTGCTGCGCATCGACATGCGCGGGCACGGCGGCAGCGATCCGGTCGCCGGCGACTACACGATGAGCCAGTTGGCCGGCGACGTCGCCGGTGTGCTGGATGCGCTCGGCCTGGCGCGGGTGCACTACATCGGCCTGTCGATCGGCGGCATGCTTGGCCAGGCGCTGGCGATCGAACATCCGCACCGGGTGATCTCGGCGATGTGGTGTGACACGTTGCCGTCCAGCCCAAGCGGCGCCGCGCAGGCCTGGGCGGATCGAATGCGCACCGTGCGCGAGGCGGACTCACTGGCGCCGCTGGCGGTGCCGACGATGGAGCGCTGGTTCACCGATGCGTTCAAGCCGCGCAATCCCGGACGGTGGAAGGAGATCCACGACACCATCGTGGGGACGACGCCGGCGGGGTATCTCGGCTGCTCGATGGCGATTCAGAATTTCGATTTCACCGCGAAACTTCCGGTGCTGAAGCTGCCGGTGCTGGTGGTGGTCGGCGACGGCGATGCCGGCACGCCCCCGGCCGGCAACAAACTGATCGCCGACCTGGTGCCATGCGCGCGCTACGCGGAGATCAAGAACGCGCGGCATTTCCCCAATGTCGAGCACCCCAATTCGTTCAACCGGCTGATGATGAGCTGGTTCTGGACGCAGCGCGGGCTGAGCTGAGGGAGGACGGCAGGATGCGCATGGCAGGAAAAGTCGGCCTGGTGACGGCGGCGGCGTCCGGGATGGGGCGCGCGGGGGCGATCCGGTTTGCGCGCGAGGGCGCCGCGGTCGGCGTGGTGGACCTCGACGCGGCGGGTGCCGAAGCGGTGGTGCGGGAGATTGTTGCTGCGGGTGGCAAGGCGATCGCGATTGCCGGCGATCTGCGCCAGGACGCGTTCGCGCGCGAGATCGTGCATCGCACGGTGAAGGCGTTCGGCGGACTTGATTTCGTCTGGAACCATGTGGGACATCCGGGTCCGGCGGCGATCGAAGGGATCGAGTGGAAGGACTTCGAGCTGGCGATGGACTTGAACCTGCGCACCGTGCTGGTGACGACCGAGGCGGCGTTGCCGGAGCTGCGGGCGCGCGGCGGTGGGTCGATTTTGTTCACGGCGTCGACCTCGGGGCTGACGGGGTCGCAGTTCAGCCCGGTCTACAACATCGCCAAGTTCGGCGTGGTGGGGTTGGTGCACGGGCTGGCAAAACGCTACGCACGCGAGAAGATCCGGGTGAACGCGGTATGCCCGGGGCCGACCGACACGCCGATGCTGCGGGTGTTCGTTGCGCGGCCGGACAGCCAGTTGCCGCCGGGCGAGACACCGGAGACGCTGGTGCGCAAGCGCGGCGGCCAGGTGCCGATGGGCCGGCCGGCGCAGCCGGAGGAGATCGCCAACGCGGCGCTGTTCCTGCTGTCGGACGAGGCGTCGTATATCACAGGCGTGGCGCTGCCGGTGGATGGCGGAGCGACGGCGTAGGGGTGCGCAAGTAGACCTCTCCCGCTTGCGGGAGAGGTCGGAGCGCGAAGCGCTCCGGGTGAGGGCGGAGCACGCGGCACGACCGTCACCCGCGTCGCAAGAGCTCCACGCGTCGGTCCGCTTCGCGGCCCAACCCCGCGAAGAGCGGGAGAGGTGTAACGACTTCAAGCCGCATCCTTAAGAATATCCGTCACCACCCGCTCCAGATGCCGCAGCGTGTTGCACACCGTTGCGACGTGGCAGAACGGCCGGTAGCGCAACATATCCGAATCCCCCGTCCCCCACGCCGTGCGGTATTCCGGGTTCAGCCAGATCACCCGCTTCGCCCGTGCAGCGATCGCCTGGAACACGTCGATCCGCGGATCCGTGCGGTTGCCGCGCGCGTCGCCCAGGATGATCAGCGTCGTCTTGTTGGTGATGGTGCGACCCCAGCCGGCCTCGAAATCCGCCAGCGAGTTGCCGTAGTTCGATGACCCGTAGCCGATCGTCTGCATGATCTTGGCAATCGCCGCCTCGATCGGCTCGGCTTCCAGGATGTCGCTGACCTCGATCGTGCTGCTGGTGAAGGCGAAGCCGCGGATGTCGGCCAGCGCCTCGTGCAGCGCATAGAGGAACATCAGCAGGAACTGCGCCATCGCCGCGACCGAGCCGGAGACGTCGCACAGCACCATCACCCGCGGTTTCTCGATGCGCTTCTGCTTCCATACGGTGACGAACGGAATACTGTCCCAGGCCATGTTGCGCCGGAGCGTGCGGCGCACGTCGAGCTGGCCGCGCAGCTTGCGCCGCCGTGGCTTGGCGTAGCGCGTCGCCAGCTTACGCGCGATGGCGCGGACCAGCACGCGCATGCGGTCCAGGTCGCGCCGTTCCAGGTTGGTCAGGCGCGCGGAGCGCAGCAGCTCCTCGCGGAACTTTTCAGTCTCTCCGCGGGCGAACAGCAGCAGGTTGCGGTCCACCAGGTCGCGCACCTGCTCGCGCAGCCGTTCGATCCGTTCCTCCAGCAGATCGGCCTGGGCGTTGGCCGCCGCCGTGGCGGCACGGCGCAGGCTGGCCAGGTCGCGTTCGACGCCGCGCAGGCCCATGCGGTCCAGCACGCGGCGGGCATAGAGGTTGCGTCTGGGTGAAGAAGCGGATGTTCTCGAGGCCGGCCTCGCGCGCCGCCTGCTCCACCGCGGTGGCCAGGGCGACGCGGTCGTCGCTCAGCAGCATCTGCCCGAGCGAACCGTCGCCGCCGCTGCCCATGCCCTCGCCGCCGCCCGCGGCCGGGCCTTGCGGTGGCGCCGCGTCGTCCGGGGCGGGGGAGTCGTTCGGTGCAAAACCGTCTCGCTTGAAGTAAAGGTCGAAGCACTCGTCGAACAGCGCCTTCTCGTCCGGCGTCTTCGCCAGCACCAGTGCCAGCGCGTCCTTCAGTACGGTGCGGTCGGCGTAGCCCACCACGCGGACGGCGCGGGCGGCGTCGATGCCCTCGGCCGCGGAGACGCGCAGCCCGGCGCTGCGCGTGGCCTGCAGGAACTGCCGCAGAGGTTCAGTGGCTTGCATGGTGGCGTGCGCTTACGAGGCCTGGCGACGCCGGCAAAACCTGTCATTGCGAGGAGCATAGCGACGAAACAATCTCCTGCCCCGGAGGAGGGGGATTGCTTCGTCGCTGCGCTCCTCGCAATGACAGGGGGCGGCTTCGGTCACGCTGCAAATCGCCTAGACCACAAGCCCGGCGTCCTGCCGCGCCTTGGCGGTCAGGCTGCCGAGCTGGCGGCCGGCGACCTCGATGTCCGCCTCGAACTTCAGCAGCACGTTCAGCGTGTCGTGCACCATGTCGACCTCCAGCGCCGCAGCGTGCAGCAGCAGCAGCACGCGCGCCCAGTCGATCGTTTCGCTGACCGACGGCGCCTTCTTCAGGTCCAGCGCGCGCAACTGCTGCACGAAACTTACCAGTTGCGCGCGCAGGCTGGCGTCGATGCCGGGGACGCGGGAGGCGATGATGCGCGCCTCCAGCTTGGCGTCGGGAAAGCCGATATGCAGATGCAGACAGCGACGTTTCAGTGCGTCGCCCAGATCGCGCGTGCTGTTGGAGGTCAGCAGCACGATCGGGGCGGCACCAGCGCGTGCACCTCGCCGATCTCCGGGATGGTCACCTGGTAGTCCGACAGGATTTCCAGCAGGAAGGCCTCGAACTCCTGGTCCGACTTGTCGATTTCGTCGATCAGCAGCACCGCGCCGGCGGGTTCCTGCAAGCGCGCGCAGCAGCGGCCGAGGCTCCAGGAACTCGGGGGCGAAGAAGATGTCGCCGAAGCCATGCAGCTTGTCCGATCGCGGCATCCAGGCTGTCGGTCGGTCGCCGGTCACCTCGTTGATCTTGTCCTTCAGGATCTGGGTGTAGAGAAGCTGCTTGCCGTACTTCCACTCATACAGCGCCTTCGACTCGTCCAGCCCCTCGTAGCACTGCATGCGGATCAGCTTCAGCCCGAGCCATGTTGCGACCGACTTCGCCAGCTCGGTCTTGCCGACGCCGGCCGGCCCTTCCACCAGGATCGGCTTCTGCAGGTGATCCGCCAGGTAGACCGCGGTGGCGATCTGCCGGCTGGGAATATACCCGACCGACGCCAACCCCGCGTCGACCGCATCGATCGAGGCGATCCTGTGCGCGACACTATCGTTCATGCCACGCGTTTCCGCTGCAAATCCACACCCAGCACCCTTCAAAACGTTCCCGCATCCGTTGGCCACGTCCTGCCATACACGGCACCAGAGCGTCTTGCTTGGCGGGGGCGTCGCGGTCAACCCCCGCAGCCCGCGAAGCGGGTCGTCCCTGCGGGCCGCCCGAGGACAGGCTCCGGCGAGGGGTTGAGGGCGACGCCCCCGCCAAGCACACTCGGAGCGCCGTGCGGCCATCGGAGAGGAGCGACCAGTGGACTTCCACATCAACCCGCAACAACGCGAGATGGTCGCGTCCGTGCGTGCCCTGGCGCAGACCGAATTCAAGCAGGCCGCCGGCAAGTGGATGGACGGCACCTTCCCCTGGGAGAACATGAAAAAGCTCGCCGCGCTCGGCGTACTGGGCATGTCGGTGCCCGAGGAATACGGCGGCCTGGGACTGCCGATCCTGGACACGGCGTTGATCCTCGAGGAAATCGCCAAGGTTGATTACGTCACCGCCATGGCAGTGCTGGGCGAGGCCGGGGTGCAGACCCGCGTGATCGCGCGCTACGCACCCGATGCGATCAAGGATCGAATCCTGCCCAAGGTGGTGTCCGGCGACTGCATGCTGGCCATCTGCATGACCGAACCGCACGCCGGCACCGACGTCGCCAACTACCGCACCAACGCGCGCGTCGTCGGCGACCGGGTGATCCTGAAGGGCACCAAGACGCTGATCAGCCGCGCACCGGAGGCCGGCATGTTCGTCGTGTTCACCCGCGTCGACGGCAAGCCCGGCCGCGAGGGCATCGGCTGCGTGCTGCTGGAGCCTGACACCAAGGGGTTCGAGGTCACCGGCACCTACCACACAATGGGCGGGGAGAACCTGCACGAGATCCAGTTCAACGACTGCGAGTTGCCGCTGGAGAACCTGGTCATCAAGGAGGACGGGTTCCGCCGGCTGCTGAGCGCATTCAACACGCAGCGCTGCCTGAACCCCTCGATTTCGCTGGGGTTGGCCGAGGGTGCATTCGACGAGGCGGTGAACTATGTGCGCGACCGCACCGTATTCGGCCGGCCGATCGCCGATCACCAGGGCGTGCGGTGGAAGCTCGCCGACATGTTCAAGGACATCGAGGCCGGGCGCGGCCTGCTGTATCGCGCCTGCCTGACGGCGAACCCGTTTCCCGATCCGTTCCTGGCGGCGACGGCAAAGATCTTCAACAACGAGATGTCGTTGCGGGTTACGTCCGAGGCGGTGCAGTTGCATGGCGGATTCGGGTTCACCGATGAGTATCCGGTGTCGCGGCTGTATCGCGGTGCGCGCTACGGGTCGATCGGCGGCGGCACCTCGGAGACGTTGCGCGATCTGATCGGCAAGAAGATCGTCGGCGACCAGGATGTCGGCGAGGGCATCCTGAGTCTTGATACCTACTGACGGAGCGGGCGGATGCTGCTGATCGAAGCCGACGGCAAGGCGCTGTTCATGGAGCATGGCATCGCGATCCCGGCCGGGCAGCTCCTGACTGCTGGCGATCTCATTGCGCCGCCGGCGGATGTCGGGCCGTGGATGGTCAAGGCGCAGGTGCCGGTCGGCGGCCGCGGCAAGGCCGGCGGCATTCGGCGCTGTGGGTCGGCGGATGACGTGGCCGGCGCCGTGCGCAGCATGCTGGGTGGCCGGTTGAAGGGCCATGTGGTGGAGGCGTGCCTGATCGAGCAGGTCGCGACCGGCGCGGAACGCTACCTCGCGCTGATGGTCGATCCGCCGACCTACGGCGTGCGCGTGATCTATCTGGCCGAGGGTGGCGTGGACGTGGAACAAGGCGACGGCGCGGACCGTGCCGGCGTGGTTTGTGCGCCCGGGCTTGCGGCGATCGTTGCCACGTTGGATGGGTTGCTGGTGCGTGAATCCGAGGATGTCCGCGCGCAGGTCGCCGATGTCGGCGGCAAGCTGGCCGAGTTGCTGCTGGCGCGCGAGCTGGCGCTAGCAGAAATCAATCCGCTGTTCGTCGGTGACGCCGGCTGTGTCGCCGGTGATGCGAAAGTGGTCGTCGACCTGAACGCCGTCGATCGCCAGCCGCGCATCGCGGAACTGATTGCCGCGCGGCCGTCGATCTATCTCGACGCCAATCGCAAGCTGGCCGAGGGCTTCGACTACGTTGAGCTCGATCCGAACGGCGAGATCGGCCTGGTCACCACGGGCGCCGGGCTGTCGATGATGCTGATCGACGAAATGACCGCGCGCGGGATGAAGCCGCTGAATTTCTGCGACGTGCGCAGCAGCCAGTTGCGCGGCAGCCCGCAGCGGCTGATCCGCGTGCTGGACTGGATCACCTCGCGCCCGTCGCTGCGCGTGGTGCTGGTGAACATCTTTGCCGGCATCACCGATCTGGGCGAGTTCGCCGGGTTGCTCGCGGCCGCGGTGGATGCCTCGCCGGCGCTGCGCGTGCCGGTCGTTGCGCGCCTGGTCGGGCGCGGGGCGGACGACGCGCGCCGCATTCTGGCGGAACAACGGCCGGACATCGCGATGGAGGAAGACCTGCAGGCGGCGTTGGTTCGCATCGAAGCGGTGCTGGCATGATCGGCACGCTGTCGCGCGCGACCAAGGTGATCGTGCAGGGCATCACCGGGCGCATGGGGCGCACGCACGCGGCGCTGATGCGCGCCTATGGCACCAACATCGTCGGCGGCACCTCGACCCGCACCGACGTGCAGGAAGCCGCCGGCGTGCCGGTGTTCCCCGATTGCGCCGCGGCGGTGGCGGCGACCGGCGCGATGGCGAGCGTGGTCATGGCGCCGGCGATGGAAACGCTGGCCGGGGCGCATGAGGCGCTGGATGCCGGCATCAAGCTGGTCGTCACGGTGGCGGAAGGCATTCCGCTGCATGACGCGATTGCCATCGGCCGCGCGGTGCACGCCGCCGGTGCCACCTGGATCGGCGGCTCGACGCCGGGGATGGCAATCCCGGGCGAGATCAAACTGGGGTTCCTGCCTGACGTCTGCCTGCGCCCTGGCCCGCTGGCGATCATGTCGAAAAGCGGCACGCTGTCCTACGAGGCCGGCTATCGCCTGGCGCGCGGCGGGCTGGGGCAGAGCCTGTGGATCGGCGTTGGCGGCGATCCGGTCAAGGGCGTGCGCTTCGCCGACCTGCTGCCGCTGTTTTTCGCCGATCCGCGCACCGCCGGCATCGTGCTGGTGGGCGAGGTCGGCGGCACCGAAGAAGAAGACTGCGCCGATGCCTATGCAAGCCTGGGCGCGCAAAAGCCGCTCTACGCGATGATCGCCGGACGCGCGGCGAAAGAGGGCGTGTCGATGGGTCACGCCGGCGCGCTGGTGTTCGGCGAGACCGGAACGATCGGGTCGAAGACGCAACGCCTGGGCGACGCAGGGGCGCAGGTATTCGACACGGTCGATGATCTGATTGCAAGCTGTGCACGGGATTTCGCGCATCTGCGCAGATAGAACAACCGTCGGGAGGAACGACGATGCCAAATGATATCGACGAAGCGGCCCGCACGGACGCAGCGTCGCACGCCGCGCTCGACGAGCTGCTCGCGCTGGCGGGCTTGCCCGGCGGCATGGCGGCGCACGCACGCATCCTTGGCGGTGAGCCGGTGATCCCGACGCGCTATCGCGTCGGCACCGCCGGTGCCGCGGCGTTGGCCGCCACCGGGCTGGCGGCGGCCGAGCTGTGGCGGCTGCGTACCGGCCGCCAGCAGGCGGTCGAGGTACCGATGCGTCCCGCAACGATCTCGTTGCGCTCCGGTCGCTACATGCGGATCAACGGCAACCCGCCGGGCCGCGAGTGGGATCCGCTCAGCGGCTTCTATCCGACGCGCGACGGACGCTGGGCGATGCTGCACACCAATTTCGCCAATCTGCGCGATGCCGCCGCGCGCGTGCTGGGCACGCCGGTCGATCGCGATGCTGCAACCAAGGCGATCGCTGGCTGGGATGCCGAGACGCTGGAAACTGCGCTGCACGAAAACGGTGCCTGCGGCGCGTTCGCGCGCACGCACGCGGAATGGGCGGCACATCCGCACGCGAGCGCGATCCGCGATCTGCCCGTGGTCGAAATTATCCGCATCGGCGACGCCCCGCCGCGCCCGCTGCCGACCGGTCCACGGCCGCTGTCCGGCGTGCGCGCGCTGGACCTGACCCGCGTCATCGCCGGGCCGACCTGCGCGCGCACCCTGGCGGAACACGGCGCCGACGTGTTGAAAATCACCCGCGCCGATCTGCCGCATTCCGGGGAGCTCGATCTGGAGACCGGAATCGGCAAGCTGTCAGCGCATCTCGATCTGCGCGATCCGGCGCAAGCCGAGACGTTGCGCGGACTGATCCGCACGGCGGACGTGTTCTCGCAGTCGTATCGGCCCGGCGCCCTGGCCGCGCGGGGTTTTTCACCCGAGGCGGTCGCGGTACTGCGCCCGGGCATCGTCTGCGTCACGCTGAGCGCCTGGAGCCACGCCGGCCCTTGGCGCAACCGTCGCGGTTACGACACGATCGTGCAGACCTCGACGGGGATGGCACACGCGTCGGGGGTGGATGGCAAGCCGCAGCATTTGCCGGTCTCCGCCATTGATTACGTGTCTGGCAACCTGATGGCGTTCGGCGCCATGGTGGCGCTGGCGCGGCGCGCGACGATCGGCGGCAGTTGGCTGGTGCGCGTCGCGCTGGCCACGACCGGGCGCTGGATCGTCGATCGCGGAACGTTCGCACCGGAGCAGCTTACCGGCCTGGCCGCGGATCTGCCGGACGCCGAGATCGCGCCGCTCTGTACCGAGGTCGATGCACCCGACGGGCGCATCCGCTACCTGGCGCCGATCGTGCGGATGAGCGAGACGCCAGCGCACTGGGACCGACCGCCGGTGCCGCTAGGATATCACCAGGCGGCGTGGCCCGGGTGAACGTAAACCTCTCCAACGGAGTGGGAGAGGTCGCGGAGCCCTTGCGACGCGGGTGAGGGTGGTGGCGCGTGCACGAATCCTCACCGTTGATCCGCTTCGCGGCTCAACCGCTCCGCTCGCCGACCTCTCCCGCGAAGAGCGGGAGAGGTGTACTACACGCTGATATCCCGCACGAACTTCGCCTTGCGTGCGGTCTCCGCCAGCAGGAACGCCAGGTCCGTTCCGGTGGAGACATAGCGCGCGCCCATCCGCACATACTCCGTCATCAGATCGGGCCGCGAGGCCAGGCCGCCGATGCCGACATGCTTGCCGTGTTTGCGGCAGGCGGCGATGGTGCGGGTGAACGCGTCGCGCACGTTCGGATGGTCGAACTGGCCGGTGATGCCCATTTCGTTGCATAAGTCGTTGGTGCCGACCAGCAGCATGTCGATGCCCGGCACGGCAGCGATCGCCTCGACGTTCTCCAGCGCGGCGACGGCTTCCATCATCACCACGACCATCGTCGCATCGTTCATGGCGGCGTTCGCCTCCGCCTGCGGGAAGCTGCGATACTGGTAGTGCGGCAGCGCGCCGCCGGCGCCACGCTCACCCAACGGCGGGAACTTGGCGTAGCCGACGATGCGCGCCGCGTCCTCGGCCGAGCGCACGTGCGGGGCGATCACGCCCATCGCGCCGCCGTCCAGCAGGCGGCAGATATAATCGGGCGTGTTGGCCGGCACGCGGACCAGCGGCGTGACGCCCAGCGCCTGCGCGGCGAGGCAGATCTGTGTCGTGCTCTCGATCGACAGCGTGTTGTGCTCGACATCGACATACAGCGTGTCGAACCCGGCGGTCGCGGCGATCTGGGCGATCTCGATCGAGCGGGTCAGCCGCACCGTCATCGAGGCCACGACCTCGTCGCGCGCCAGCTTTTCCTTGAGGTGGTTGCGCAAGATGTCGCGCAGGGCTGCCATGGCCGGATCCTCCGAACGGGTTGTTGGCGGCACTGTGACTTGGCGAGACCACCGCCTCAAGCCACAATCGGCGCGGGGACCGGGACGAAGGAGGGATTTCATGGGCGCATTGCAGGGCAAGCCGTTGCGGCGGCGGGAGGATTCTCGGCTGCTGACCGGCCAGGGCAACTATGCCGCCGACGGCAAGCACCCCGGCATGCTGGTGGCCGTGCTGACGCGGTCCCCGCACGCGCACGCGGATGTCACGCGCATCGACACCGCAGCTGCGCGCGCTGTGCCTGGCGTGGTCGGCGTGTTCACTCAGGCCGACCTGACCGATGTCGGCCCCATCCCCGGCGGGATCGGCTTCCCGCGCCCGGATGGCGGTCCGTCGGCGAAGACCGATCGCACGCTGCTTGCCGGCGATCGTGTGCGGTTCGTCGGTGAACCGGTGGCGCTGGTAATCGCCGAGACGCGGGGCGCGGCATTGGAAGCCGCCGACGCGGTGGAAGTCGATTACCACGAACGTCAGGTGGTGACCGATCCGATTGCGGCGATGCAGCCGGGCGCGCCCGCGGTATGGGACGAGGTGCCCGACAATATCGGCTTCCTGTGGAAGCGCGGCGACGCGGCACGCACCGAGCAGGCGCTGCGCGACGCGGCGCACGTGACCAAGCTGCAGTTCTTCGTTTCGCGCGTCACCGCCAACTCGATGGAGCCGCGCGGCGCCTGGGCCGAGGTCGGCGCCGACGGGCGGCTGGTGCTGCACGCGTCGATCCAGTCGCCATTCCCGCTGCGCAACGGGCTGGCGCAGCACAACTTGCAATCTGGAGCCGACGGAAATTCGCGTGCTGCCGGGCGATGTCGGCGGCTCGTTCGGCATGAAGTCGGGCGTGCAGCAGGAATACGCGCTGGTCTGCTGGGCGGCGCGCAAACTGGGCCGGCCGGTGCGCTGGATCTCCGATCGCACCGAGGGCCTGCTGACCGACGAGCAGGCGCGCGAGATGCGCATCACCGCGGAGCTCGGCCTGGACGCCGGACGGCAAATTCACCGCGTTGCGGCTGCGCTGGGACGTGAACCTGGGTGCGTATGTGTCCGGCCGCTCCGGCTGGCCGGTCGGCAATATCGGCGGCACCGCCGGCGTGTATGACATCCCGACGATCTACGCGGAATCCTGCGGCATCATGACGCACACGGTGCCGACCGCGGCGTATCGCGGCGCCGGGCGGCCGGAGGCAACCTATACGATCGAGCGGCTGATCGACGTCGCGGCGCGCGAGCTGGGCATCGAGCCGTACGAGCTGCGCCGGCGCAACCTGATCCCGCCCGAAGCGATGCCGTACAAGACCGCGCTGACCTTCACCTACGATTGCGGCGAGTTCGAAGGCAACATGCAGACCGCGGCGGCGCTGGCGGAACTCGACGACTTCCCGGCACGACGCGCGGACGCCAAGGCGCGCGGCAAGCTGCGCGGCATCGGCCTGTGCAACTGCATCGAGGTCGCCGGCGGGCCGTTCCTGCGCCCGGCGAAGGACCTGTCCACGCTGCGGCTTGCGGAGGATGGCACGCTGATCCTGCGCACCGGATCGGTGTCGGTGGGGCAAGGGCTTGGAGACGGCGTTCACCCAGATCGTCGCCGATCGTTTCGGCATGCCGCTGGAGCAGGTGCGTTACGAACAGGGCGACACCGACCAGCTTCCCTGGGGCAAGGGCAATGGCGGATCGGGCGCGCTGTGCATCGGCGGCTCGGCCGTTACGATGGCGGTGGACAAGGTGATCGAGAAAGCCAAGCGCATCGCGGCGGAGTTGCTGGAAGCCGCCGTGGTGGACGTGACGTTCGACGCCGGCCGCTTCACCATTGCCGGCACGGACCGATCGGTCGATCTCGGCCGCCGTCGCACACGCGGCGCACGACCCGCTGCATGTCCCGCCGGGCGAGGAGGGCGGCCTGGTCGAAAGCGGCGAGTTCGCTGCGCCCGCCGTCACCTTCCCGAACGGCACGCATATCTGCGAGGTGGAAATCGATCCCGACACCGGCGTGACCGAGATCGTGCGCTACAGCGCGGTGGAAGAACTCGGCCGCGTGCTGAATCCGCTGCTGGTGGCCGGGCAGACGCATGGCGGCGTCGCGCAGGGCATCGGCCAGGCGATGGGCGAGCAGATCGTGCACGACCGCGAGACCGGGCAGATGCTGACCGCCTCGTTCATGGACTACCAGATGCCGCGCGCCGACGATCTGCCGGACTTCCAGTTGGTGACACGCGAAGTCCCGACCAAGGTCAATCCGCTCGGGGCCAAGGGCGTGGGCGAGGCGGGCACGGTCGGCGCGCTGGCTGCGGTGATGAATGCGGTGAACGACGCGCTGGCGCCGCTGGGGATCCGGCATTTCGATATGCCGGCGACACCGAATCGGGTATGGGCGGCGATCGCGGCAACAGGTGGGATGGGGCGGGCATGACCGAGCGGTTGTTTCACATGATCCACGGTGCGGCCACCCCGGTCGCGCCGTACAGCCATGCGGTCGAGGTCGACGGCTTCGTGTTCCTGACCGGGCAGATCCCGAACCTGCCGGACGACGATGCGGCGCCGCTGCCGGACGGGATCGAGGCGCAGACGCGCCGCACGATGGACAACCTGATCCTCGTGCTGGGCGGACTTGGGTTGGGTTTGCACCACGTGGTCAGTGCGCGGGTGTTTCTCACGCGGTTTGATCAGGACTATGGGCCGATGAACGCGGTGTATCGTGGGTATTTTCCGCCGGACCGGCTGCCGGCGCGCACGTGCATCGGCGTCACCGGCCTGGCGCGGGGGGCGCTGATCGAGATCGACTTCATCGCGAAGCGTTGAAGTGATGTCCACCTCTCCCGCTCTTCGCGGGAGAGGTCGCGGAGCACTTGCGACGCGGGTGAGGGGGGTGCCACGCGGCGCGACCCTCACCCTCGGCGCTTCGCGCCTCGACCTCTCCCGCGAGGGCGGGAGAGGTGTACTCGGCAATCAGCCGTGGCCGCTGGTGAAGGCGTTGAAGGTGATCAGCGTGTAGGTGTCCTTCACGCCCGGCAGCGCCTGAACCTTTTCCGTGACGAACCGGCCGATGTCCTCGTCCGGGTCGAGGTAGAACTTGCCCAGCAGGTCGTACTGGCCCGAGGTCGAATACAGCTCCGACATCTGCTCGATGCTGTCCGCCGCCTCCCGCGCCACCTTGTAGGCTTGGCCCATCTCGCACTTGATCATCACGAAGATCGCCCGCATCGCCGCCTCCCGCCGCCGCACGGGCAGGATACCGGAGATGCGCGTCCGGCGACAGAACCCGCGGATGGTCCCGTCAGGCCACCGCGAACTCGCGGGTTTCCCCGAACGCGAGGATGGCAAAATCCGCCTCCGCGACCCCCGCCCGGGACCGCGCGTCGTGCAGCGCCGACACCGGCGCGTCGATGGCCTCGTCGGTCAACTGGAAGGTGCCGAAATGCATCCCCAGGCTGCGCCGCGGCCGCAGGTCCAGGTGCGCGCGCACCGCTTCCTCCGGATTCACATGCTGCTGGCGCATGAACCACCGCGGCTCGTAGGCGCCGATCGGCAGCATGGCGAGATCGATGCGCGGGAACCTCCGCCCGATCTCGGCGAAGTGCGGGCAATAGCCGGAGTCGCCGGCGAAATACACCACGGCCCCGCCGGCCTCGATGACGAACCCGCCCCACAGGCACTGGTTCCGGTCATGCAGCCCGCGCGACGAAAAATGTTGCGCGGGCACGTAGGTTACCCGCGCGCCGGCAAGCTCGGTGCTCTGCCACCAATCGAGTTCGACGGCAGAACGAATGCCCGCCTTGGCGAGATGGCGCGCGTTGCCCAGGCCGGTCGCCACCGGCGGCGCCCAGCGGCGGCGGACCTGGCGCAGCGTCGGCAAGTCCATGTGGTCGTAATGGTTGTGCGTGACCAGCAGCAGCTCCACGCCGGGCAACGCATCCAGGCTCTGGCCGGGCGGGCGGGCGCGGCGCGGGCCGGCAAAGCGAACCGGGCTGCAGCGCTCCGACCAGATCGGGTCGGTGAGCACGGCGACCCCACCGATCTGCAACAGGAACGTCGAGTGGCCGATGAAGGTGACCGCGATACGGTCGTGCGCGACACGGCCCGGGGGCGGGCAGAGCGGGTCCTCGATATGTTCCGGCCACAGCGCCTTTTGGCGTGTGCGACGCCAGCGGCGGACGTCCTGCAGGCTCTTGGGTTGCGGGGCATACGGGTTGAAGAACCGCTCGCCGTCGAAGTGATCCAGGATCGGCACCGCCTGCGCGGCTGAGTCCGCCAGTCCATGCATGCGGCTAGACCCGGCCTGCACAGGGCGTATGCAGCCCTGCGGCGGGCGCGCATGCTGCTGCATGTCGCGGCATTCGCTGGTCGGTCCGGTTGGTCTTCATGGTCACCCTCGTCCGCCGCAGCCCGCGATCCTCAGTGCCGCGGCGGTGGTGGGTGGCTTCGGCCGTGGCGGCAATGGCGCCGCCGGCCCGTTCGCCCCGGTGGAGCAGGCCTGGCTGGCGCAGTCGGTCAGCCCCCGGCGCGGCGCGGGCCGGTCTACAGCCTGAATGCGGCGCTTGGGTTTTCTGGGCAACGCAGTCGGGCGCCGTATTGGCCGCGGCGCCGTCCCGCTTGCACGCCGTCCTGCCGGGCGCCGCTCGCCTATCGGCCACTGTTCCTGCTCTCGGCGGTCGGCTCGCTGCTGTGTTGCGCGCTGATCCTGCGGACCCCGGACAGCGAGACGGGTGCATCGCGCGGCGCTGCGGCGGTGGAGCCGGCCTCGCACGGCGTTCAGCGGCGAGAGAACCGCCTGGTGCTGCGCCTGATGATCGCGAACGTGATGAACGGCGCGGGGGTCGGCGCGACCGGACCGCTGATCGCCTATTGGTTCGCCGTTCGTTTCGGCGAAGGGCCGGCCGAGATCGGACCGCTGATGGCGGGCGGCTTCCTGATGGCCGCCGTGGCATCGCTCGCGACCGGTTGGTTGTCGAAATGGCTTGGCATCGTGCAGGCCCCGTTCGGGCAGGCATCGGCACCGGTCGTGCGCGGGGCGGACCCTCGGCCGGAGGTTTAGCGCACTGGAACGGCTTACACCTCTCCCGCTCTTCGCGGGAGAGGTCGGCGAGCGGAGCGAGACGGGTGAGGGCGGTGCACGCGGCACCCCCCTCACCCGCGTCGCTGCGCTCCTCGCGTTGGTCCGCTTCGCGGCCCAATCCCGCGAAGAGCGGGAGAGGTGTACGTGCGACGCCGCGTCCCGCCGCCTCAGACCAGGGCATCGGCGAGCGCCGTCATGCTCTCCACCATCAGGTCAGGCTGGTAGGGCCACCGTGCGAACGGGCGCCGCCGCCGATCGATGAAGGCGGCGTGCATCCCGGCCGCCTTGGCGCCCACGCAGTCGAACTCGTGGTTGGCGACGAACAGCACCTGGTCCATCGCCACCCCCATCTTGCGGGCCGCCATTTCATAGGTCGCACGGTGTGGCTTGAACGCATTGGCCTCGGCCACGGAGATCACCGCATCGAACGCGATGCCATGGAACGCCTTGGCGGCCTCCAGCATGTCGGGATCGCCGTTGGAGAGTACGGCAAGCTGGTATCTGGTTTGCAGCCGGGCGAGGGCCGCCGGCACCTCGGGGAAGCACCTCAACCGTTCGATGCAGGAGACGAGCCAGCGCACCTCATCCTCGGTATGGTCGACCCGGGCGCGGGTCAGCACGTGCCGAACCGAGAGGTGGCCGATCTCGCGATAGGACGTGTGCTGCCGATGCAGCAGCGCATCGATCATCGAGTTTTCGAAGTGCGTCCGGCGCCACCAGGTGACGAACTCATAGGCGTTGCCATGCCAGCCCTTGGCCTTGAGGAAGTCGACCGCGACCTCCCAAAGCCCGGTCTGCATGTCGACGATCGTCCCATACTGATCGAACATGCAGACCTTGATGGTGCGCTTGAGCGAGTCGAGTTCCGCCATCGATCTTCCCCCCGGATTCGCCTGCCAGTCGGCGTTTGCCGGCCGCGAACGCGACGGCACATCGGCACGGCTACGGCACGAGCGGGCCGCCGCACGCCGTCATGATGGAGTCCCGGCCGCGGTCCCGCCAGTCCCACGCCGTCCCGGCCAGGCGGGCGGCACCAGCCACCAGAGCGCGAGCACGTGGACGAACAGCACGACATACGCCGCGGCAAAGACCCACAGCGGCAGCGGCCAGAAGATCAGCCGATCGACCCAGCCCATGATCAGCGGCGTGCCGCCGGCCCGCAAACCTGCCAGCGCGGATCTGGCTGTCATTGCGAGCGTAGCGAAGCAATCCCCAGCCAGGTGCGCACCCGGATGGGGATTGCTTCGTCGCATCGCTCCTCGCAATGACAGCGAACCGACTGATCGGCCGCCCTTCCTGCGTTCACCCGATTGCCCTGCCACGGCCCCCTTCGCCGCGTGACGTGGCCTGTCCGATCCGGTAATCATCCCGCGACGTCGTCCTCCGGGAGGTCCGCATGGAGTTGGCTCAGGCCCGCAAGGTCCGCATGACGCCGCGCATGGGCGGTCGGATTCTGGCGGATGCGCTGGTCGCGCAGGGCATCGACCATGTCTTCTCCGTCCCCGGCGAATCCTTCCTCGACACGCTCGACGGGCTGTACGACGTGCGGCAGAAGTTGAAGCTGGTGACCTGCCGGTTCGAGGCGGGCGCGGTGAACATGACCGAGACGTACGGCAAGCTGACCGGACGCCCGGCGGCGGCGATGGTGACGCGCGGCCCCGGCGCCTGCCACGGCGCGATTGGCGTGCACATCGCGATGCAGGACAGCACGCCGCTGCTTTTGTTCGTCGGCCAGATCCCGCACGGGGACGCCGGCCGCGACGCGTTCCAGGAGGTCGACTATCGCCGGATGTTCGGCTCGGTCGCCAAATGGGTGACGCAGATCGACCAGACCAGGCGCATCCCGGAGATCGTTGCGCATGCGGTCGATGTCGCCACCTCCGGCCGGCCGGGCCCGGTGGTCATTGCGCTCTCCGAGGAGATGCAGCGCGAAACCGCCGAGGTCGTCGACCTGCCGCGCGTGCCGGTGACCTCCGCGCATCCCGATCCGGCGGCCTTCGGCACGCTGCGCAAGATGCTCGGCAAGGCGCGCAAGCCGGTCGCGGTGCTGGGCGGCTCGTGCTGGAGCGCGGCGGGGCGTAGCGCCATTCGCGACTTTCTGCTGGCGAACAATATTCCCGTCACGACAGGCTTCCGGCGCCAAGCCACTTACGACGGCACGCTGGACAACTTTGCCGGCGATCTCGGCGTCGGTTCCGACCCCGGGCTGCTCGCCAAGGTGAAGGACGCGGACCTGATCCTGGCGATCGGCTCGCGGCTGGGCGATGCGGTGACGCAGGGCTACACGCTGCTCGACATGGCCGGCAGCGTGCCGATCGTGCAGGTGCATCCCGACGGGGCGGAAATCGGGCGGGTGTTCCGGCCCGCGCTCGGAATCGTTGCCGATCTGAACGCGTTTGCCCTGGCCGCCGCCGCGCTGGAACCCGTCGCCGCGCCGTGGGCCGCCTGGACCGCGGAGCTGCGCTCGCTGCGGGAGGCGCAGCGCGCGGTGCCGAACTACCAGGGCACGCTCAATCTCGGCCATGCGATGCGCGATCTCGAGCGGCTGCTGGATGCCGACGCGATCATCACCACCGATGCCGGCAACTTCTCCGGCTGGGCCACGCGCTTCATCAATTTCAGCGACGCGCAGCGCTATATCGGGCCGACCAACGGCGCGATGGGCTACAGCGTGCCGGCGGCGGTCGGGGCGAAAATCGTGTTTCCCGACCGCATGGTGGTGTCGCTGGTCGGCGACGGCGGCTTCCTGATGACGGGCCAGGAGATCGCCACGGCCTTCCATCACGGCGTCGCACCGATCGTGCTGGTGTTCAACAACCAGATGTACGGCACGATCCGCATGCACCAGGAGCGCGCCTATCCGTACCGCGTCTCCGGCACCGCGCTGACCAATCCCGATTTCGCCAAGTACATCGAAGCGTTCGGCGGCCACGGCGAAGTGGTAAGCGAAACCGCCGAATTCGCGCCGGCCTTCACCCGCGCGGTGGAAAGCGGCCGCCCCGCGGTGCTGGAGCTGCGGATGAACCCCGACCAGATCACCACGCGCGCCACCATCGCCGATCTGCGCGCCGGCAAGAAGGCGCCGAAGCCGCAGCCCAAGCCGCAGCGGGCGGCGTCACGCAAGTATCCGGGTCCGCGCGGCGGCAAGCCGGCGGGCAAGCGAGGCTGACCATCGCCGCGACCGACGCTGTCTACCACCTGTCCCACCGGTTCCGCGTCGATGCCGCCGGCCGCGCGCTGCCGCCGGCGTGGATGGAGCAGGCCGCGCGTCACTACCGTGCCGGCGAACACGCGGCCGCCGCACGCTGCTGTCACGCGGCGCTGCGGGAGCAGGCGGGGGATTTCGACGCACTGCACCTGCTCGGCGTGCTCGAAACGGACGGCGGCCATCCGACCGAGGCGATCGACTGGCTGCAACGCGCCATCGCGGTGCGCCCGACTGTCGCCCAGGCGCACTACCATCTTGGCAACGCGCTGCTCGCCGCCGAGCGCGCGAACGACGCGGTCGCCGCTTTCGCCGACGCGTTGGCGCTGCAGCCCGAACACGTCGATGCGCTCAACAACCAGGGCAACGCGCTGCGCACCCTGGGGCAGTACGACGAGGCCGCCGCCACCTTTCGCCGGGCATTGGCGATCCGGCCGGATTTCGTTGTGGCACACTACAATCTCGGCCGCACATCGGCCGCGCTGCAGCGGCCGGAGGAAGCGGTCGCGAGCCTTCGCGCGGCACTGGCCGGCGACATCCCGGCGCGGGATGCGCGCCACCTCGCCGATATCTATGGCGAGCTGGGACGCGCGCTGCTGGCGCTCGATCGCGTCGAGGAGGCGTTGGCAACCTGCCACGCGCTGCGGGCCAGGCTGCCCGACGACCCGACCGCCGCCTGGAACGAAAGCATTGCGCTGCTGCAACTTGGCCGCTACCGCGAGGCCTGGCCGAAATACGAGTGGCGCTTCGCGGTGCCGACGCATGACGCGCCGCGCGCGGGGCACCAGGTGCTGGACCTTGGCGGACTCGCGGGCAAGCGGGTGCTGCTGGCGGCCGAGCAGGGCCGCGGCGACATCCTGCAGTTCGCCCGCTATGCGCCGCTGCTCGCCCACCGCGGCGCCGAGGTGGTCGTCGAGGCATATCCCGATCTCGTTGCGGTGCTGCGCACGCTCGACGGCGTGGCCGACGTGGTCGAATTCGAAACGGACCCGCCGCACGATCTGTTGACCTCGCTGCTCAGTCTGCCGCTGGCGTTTGCGACCGAGGTGAAAAACATCCCCGCCGCGGTGCCTTACCTGCGTGCGCCGGTGGACCGCCTGGCCGTCTGGCGCGACCGCCTCGGTCCACGCTGCCGGACGCGCATTGGGGTTGCCTGGTCGGGGTCGCAGCACATTCCGGAGCGGTCGATGCCGGTGGCCGCGCTGGAGCCGTTGCTACAGCGGTCCGACATGGAATTCCACGCGCTGCAAAAGGAGATTCCGGAGGCGGATCGCGACTGGCTGGCGGCGAACGGGCTGACGATCCTGACCGCCGGCGCGTTGCACGACTTCGCCGACACCGCGGCGCTGATCATGCAGATGGACCTGGTGGTCACCATCGATACCGCTGTCGCCCACCTGGCGGGCGCGCTGGCCCGCCCGGTGTGGATCATGCTGCTGCGCGGCGCCGACTGGCGCTGGCTGCGGCACCGCCCGGACAGCCCGTGGTATCCGACGGCACGGCTGTTCCGCCGCGGCGCCGAGCGCGACTGGTCGGCGGTGGTGGATGCGGTGGTGCGGGCGCTGACAGAGGTGATCTAGTCAGAATTTCTCACGTTATCGCGGGACGATGCGGCAGAGGTGCGGCGATCGCAGCGACCGCTGGACCAATGGTTGTGTGCAGTGCCGCGCGATGTGCGCCTACTGGTCGCATATTAGTTGCGGGTTCCACGTCACAGCGCAGCATGGCGGGCCAACAGAAAGTCACGGAAGCGTCAGCCCGCTGTTGGGTCGTCCCCTTCCTCTTCGGTGACAGGTTGCGTCGGATCGGCCGCGGTTCGCGGTGCGAAGTCCAGCGATGGGTAGGTGGCTGCCATTTCTGACGTAAAGACGGTCGAAACAGGTGACCATAGCCGGCGCGGCGTTACGCGGCGCGTGACAAGCAACGGTGCGCCATAGACAAAGCGTTCATCGTACTGCGAATACAGCGTCGCGAAGAAATTCTCGAAGCGCAGCGGAGAGTCTGCTAACGGGTAGGTCCCGATCAGTGCGCCCATTTTTGGACCGGATGTTTCAAGCAGCGCCAATGACGCCGCTTCGTATCGGCTACCGTCTTCACGTATGCCGCGTCGCCCGTGAAGCTGGGTCAGAGCATAGTGAATTCGAACGATCGAGCTGACCGGCTCTCCCCGAGAGTCAAAAGCAAAATCGTTAGCCTGAAGCTCCCGTGACGACGATAGACGATCGGCTGTTGACCGACGGTTGCCATTGAGGACAAGAAGGTATCCCAGAGCTCACTCATCCCCTCATTTTCTTTGGGACATAAAAGAATTGGGCGGCCATAGGGGCGATTCCGGAAAGAATCGCACGAGCGCCGTCGGCGGCATATCCTTGCGAATTCGCCACGACGACTTCCAACTCCGCACGACCCAACACATCTCCCGCCCCGCAACAGCCGGTCGAGAGATGCGATGGTCATTCGGAAGCAGCGGTTCTCCATCAATCAGGTCAGGCAGGTCCTTGGCGACGTGCTGGGCCACGACCTGCACGCCAAGCGCGTCGCCTCGCTCAGCGACGCCACCCTTGGCGTGCTGCGCGGCGCCTCGCTCGCGGTCTGCGCCATCGGCCGGGAACTCGCCGCCGCCCGCAGTCTGAACCCCAAGCACGCGACCAAACAGGTCGATCGCCTGCTCTCCAACCCAGAGATCAAGGTCGACGACATCCTCTCCCGCTGGGTTCCCTTCGTCGTTGGCGCGCGCAGTTCCATAGTGGTGGCATTGGACTGGACCGACTTCGATGCAGACAAGCAAGCCACCATCATGTTGTCCCTGATTACCGATCACGGCCGTGCCACGCCCCTGCTGTGGCTGACGGTCGACAAGCGCACGCTCAAGGACAACCGCAGCCTCTACGAGCATCGCGTGCTGGTGCGGCTGGCAGAACTGCTGCCGGCCGACGTCAAGGTCTGCGTGGTCGCCGACCGCGGCTTCGGCGACCAGAAGCTGTACCGCATGCTGACCGAGGAGCTGTGCTTCGACTACGTCATCCGCTTCCGCGGCAACATCGCTGTCACCGCCACGACCGGAGAAACCCGCACCGCTGCCGCCTGGGTGCGACCCGGCGGACGCGCCCGTGTACTGCGCGGCGCTGAGGTCACCGCCGATCGCTATCCAGTGGGAACCGTGGTCTGCGTTCAGCACCCCGACATGAAGCAGGCCTGGTGCTTGGCCGCCAGCACCACCGACGCCACCGCCAAGCATCTGATTGGATACTATGGCCGTCGCTGGGGAATCGAGTGCGGGCTGCGCGATACCAAGGACCTGCGCTTCGGCATGGGGATGGGCACGATGCATGTCAAATCACCGGAGCGGCGTGATCGGTTGTGGCTGATCAACGCTTTCGCGGTCGTGTTGTTGACGTTGCTCGGTGCCGCCGGCGAGGCGCTGGGTTACGACCGGATGCTCAAGACCAACACCGCCAAGCGGCGCGTCCATTCGTTGTTCCGTCAGGGCTGCATGCTTTACGATCTGATCCCCACGATGCCGGAAACCAGGCTGCGTCCGCTGATGCAGCGCTTCTCTCAAATGCTGCAGGACCAGCCGCTCTTCGCAGACGTTTTCGGCCCGGTCTGACAAATGAGGGGAGTCTTGAGATCCCAGAGTCAAAGCCGGATATGTGATGTGCAGGTTGGTACATTCACCGACCATCTCCTCCAGCCGGTTTGTCAGATTCCGGAATGTCCCCTGCATGCCCTTCAGCGAAATCGCCAGTACAGGTCCCAAACCCGCTTTGGTGACGACCACATCCACATTCTTGGTCTTGAGGCCGCCATAGACAATCTGCTCGCCCCCGGTAGCGACTGCCTCGTCGTAGTGCACCAGCGGCGGCAGGTTGCCTCGGAACTCGATACGAAATGGTGGGCGCGGCATGACCTCGTCGGGTAGGAATCCGCCTTCCAGTACGAGACGGCAGGCCACATACCAATGCAGCGGCCTGATATGTTCGGCACTTTCGGTTCGCCCGGTGAAGCTGGCGATGTGTCTGAACGTGTCGGCAAGCGATTGCCAACGGCATACGCCTCGCCCGGACCTCCGCCTAGCCGGCAATGTGCCTCCAGGATCGCATGGTAGTCACCGCCTCCGCCACGATCGTCTCATCGAAGGCTTCCATATCGCCTGGCGGCAGCAAGATGCGTCCCGCTTCGCGAGGCTCAAGCTTCAGCATACCTCCACCGAGCGGGTGTCCCTCAAGTTCGCAACTTAGTCGGACGAAATTGGAACGCCATGCCAATTCCAGAAACCGGGCACTCTGTTCTCCGCGCAACCGGATCATATGAACCGAGTTTGTGCCCGTACATCCGGCTTCATTGCGCACTAAGTTGGGCTCGGTCCCCGACATATAGGTCAGGAAGAAGTCCGGGGTGTGAACATCAGGGACCGAGTACCAGGGCGTCCGGTTACGGCATTTGTACGTTAGCTTCGCCGTCTCCGCATCCGCGGTTTGAAGGTAGCTCAGCACGGGCTTTGGAAGCGCCCCCGAGCGAGGCAGCGCCAATAGCAAAATGGGTTCATCCTTACGCTCCCACACCTCAACGGTGGCGCGTGTGAGGCATCCCCTTGGCAGCACCTCACCACGCCGAACGGAGTGCCTGAGAAACCGATCGGGGATGCCCAACCGCTCCGCCTGCGAGCGGCGCAGGTGGAAGAACTCATTTGCACCGGTGACGTACCCGATCCCGACACTGGCGACTTCGCCGAGCCGAGCAACGCCGGGGATGCTGCCAGCGGCGAGATAGAGCTCTCTGGCGGCCTGAGTCATCAGAAACGGTCTTAGGCGCCCATTCCACTCCGTTTGCAATTCCTTGATCGAGACGGAGACGAAGCTTTCCGGCGGGTGCTCCGACGCTGCAAACCGCTTGAGTGGGGTCAAGCGGATCGTGTTGGCGTTGCCGCCATAGCCATCGGCATACAATAGCCAACAGTCTTCCGAAAGATCTGGGAACAGCTTGTCCCTGATCGCCACGAGATGGACGACCGAGAAGTGTCCAACCAAGTACCGCAGGAGTGGTGCTGCGTACGGCGCGTGGCCGATTTCCGCAGGAACGACAAACGCGACGCGACCGCCCGGCTTGAGGAGACCGGCGGCCGCAACCAGGAAGGGCGCCCAGGAAGACGCGAGCCCGGTAAACGTCGCGCCAAGCTGGGAGCAAAGCGCGAGTGCTCGGCTCCGTGTGTTGCCATTGAAACTCTGATAGCGAATAAACGGCGGATTACCGACCACGCACTCGAAGCGCTCGTTCGTATTTGCCGCCCAGGTGAAAAAATCACCTTCATGCACGAGAGCCCAAGGAGCTCGTGCCACCGCCACCCGCCCAGCTTCAGCGTCCGACTCGACGCCCACGCTACGACGATGGCCGGCAATGAAGCGGCCGTCACCACACGCCGGATCGAGCAGCCTATCGGCGTCGCTACGGATCACCCATCGCAGCAGCGTGGTCGCAACCTGCTCGGGAGTGTAGTAGGCCCCGCGCTCTTTTTGCGTCTTGCGTACCATTGCCAGGTTGCGACTCGAGTCCAGTGCCATGATCAGCCCGCCACCTAATAGGATATCCGTCAAGCCTCCCTTATGGACATATGAAGATGAGCATGTCCAGCGCTGTCAAAATTGCATACAAATGCACTCAAGTGTGCATGGCCTATCGTAAAATTTTACCGCCACCATCACCAATATAGTGCTGCTCATTCGACAATGGGTTTCTATCAATGTTCGCTTCAAATTAACCTCGCGAACAAGCTCTGGGTCTCTTCGGCCTGGCATCCCATCGGGTTTCTCTCCGGCGCTGGCTGCGGCATCGGGCGCACAGCCCGTGGTATCCCACGGCGCGGCTGTTCCGGCGCGGCGCCGAGCGCGACTGGGCTGCGGTGGTGGATGCGGTGGTGCGGGCGCTGCCGGAGGTGATCGCGTCGGCGTCGGATCCGATCAGGTCTTCGCCCGGACCTTGACCGGTTTCGCCGCCTCCGCCGCACGCCACAGGTACCAGGCGGCGAACGAGCGATACGGCGCCCACGCCGCGCCGAGCTCGGCCAGCGCACGCGGCTTGGGCTGCTGCTCCAGCCCGTGCAGCGCGCGAAACCCCTCGCGCACGCCGAAATCGTCGACCGGCAGCACGTCGGGCCGGCCCAGGCCGAAGATCAGCAGCATCTCCACCGTCCAGCGGCCGACGCCGCGGATGGCGGTCAGCCGTTCGATCAGCGCCGCGTCGCTGAGGCGCGCGGCGTCGTTCCGCGTGGGGATCGTGCCGTTCAGCGCATGGACGCAGATGTCGCGCAGGGAGGCGACTTTTCCCGCGGAGAAGCCGCAGCCGCGCAGCGCGTCCTCCGGGTGGGCCAGCACCATCGCCGGCTCGGGGAACCCCGCGCAGCCGGGGTGCAGGGCGAGGAAGCGCGCCAGGATCGCCTCGGCCGCCCGGGCGTGCAGTTGCTGATAGGCGATGGCGCGCATCAGCGCCTCGTACGGGCTTTGCCGGCGATCGATCTCGGCGGCCAGCCGCGGCGGGCCGACGCGGCGGATCAGCCGGGCGAAGGCGCGGTCACGTGACAGGTGGCGAATCGCGGCGGCGGACATGGCACCGGATATCGCTTCGTTCCGGTCGCACGGCAACGATCCGGTGCAATGACCGGTCGCGCGGAATAGCTTGCAACCGGCGCGCGCCATGCGCAGAGTCGCCCCGACCAGACGCGCCTTCCGTGCCGCGCGTTGGAGGGTGGAGATGCGCCAGGACGATCGCCTCCTGGATGAGATCGAGGATCAGGAGGCCGCCGATCGCCAGACGGCGAGCCTGGCCGGGGTGGCGATCACGCTGCTGCTGCTGGTGATCGGCCTGTTCCTGGTGCGCGAACTGCAAGCCAAGGCGACGCTGGAGGACTGTCTGTTGTCGGGGCGCACCAACTGCGACGTGGTGATCAACAACCTGCCCTGACGCGGCACCGCGCCGACCGGATGCGGCGGCGTCCACCATCCAGCGCACCCGCCAGCGGGCGGCGCGGTGCGGTGGCTCAGCCGATGCGCGCGTAGGGCAGGCGGCGGGCCAGCCAGCAGCCGACCTGCACGCTGATGGGCCGACCCGTATCGTCGCGTTGGAAGGCCAGCGTCCAGTCGCCCGGCGGCGTGTGGTCCAGGGCGCGCGGACAGGGCAGTGCCCAGACGTCCGGGCCGATCGGCTCGAGCAGCTCCATGCGTCCCTGGCCGAGGAAGCCGGAGCAGCCGCCGTAGAGCACGCCACCGGCGTCGGCGATGGTGACCTCGGCCTCCAGCTCGGCGCAGCGGTAGCGGCCGGCCACGTTGGGCACGGGCGTGCCGTTGCACGGCTGAAGCCGCGAGGTGTGGTTCTCGTGCGGACGGTCCATCCACAGCCCATCGCTGGCGGGGCGGAGGCGGACGTTGCCGCTGGCGCTGTGCGCCGTGCCGTCGAGGTGCAGGCCGAGACGCTCCGCGGTGTGGCCGTAGCGCAGGCGGAGCTGGCCTTGCGGGTCCATGTCCAGCCGCACGGAAAGGCCGGTTTCGGGCTCGATGTAGGCGCCGAGCCAGGCGGGCGGCGGGGCGGGCGCGGGGGCCGGCGGCCGAGGGTGGTCCAGCACGGCGGCGAACAGATCGACCGCCGCCTCGTGCGCGTCCGACAGGTGGTTGAACATTACCACGACGGAGACGCGCTCGGCGGGCGCGTACAGGCGATGGCTGCGCCAGCCGCGCAGCGCGCCGCCGTGGGCGGTGACCTGGCGGCCCAGCTCGATGGCCCGGTTGAGGCCGAAGCCGTAGGCGGCTGGCGTGCCGTCGGCGAAGGTGACGGGGGCGGCGAGGCGGCGGTAGAGTGCGCCGGCGTCGTCGCGCCTGGCGTCGATGTGGCGCTCCCACGCAATCATGTCGTCGAGGCTGGCACCAAGCCCGGCATCGCCGGTCCACAGGATGCGGTTCACCGCGGCGCGGAAGCCGCCGGTGGGGGTGCCCTCGTAGCCCTGGGTGCCGTCGGGCATGGCGGAGGTGTCGGCGGCGAGCAGCGCGCTGGGCATGCCGGCAGGGTCGAAGACGCGAGTGCGCAGCAGTTCGGCGAAGCCGCGGCCGGTGCGGTGCTGCAGGATGTCCGACAGCAGGCGAAAACTCTGGTTGACGTAGGAATAGCGGGTGCCGGGGGAAAAATGAAGCGTGCGCGTGCCGGTGATGACGCGGGCGGCCTCGGCGTCGCCGAACGGCGATTCCGCCGGTGACCCGTGCAGCATCGCCACCGCCCAGTAGTCGCGCAGGCCGGACTGGTTGTGACAGAGGTGCAGCGCGCCCGGCGGCGGTTGTTGCAGGTTCGGCAGGCGCGCGCGCACGTCGGCGTCCAGCACCGAGGGGTCGGGGAAGGCGTCCAGAACGGCGGCGCAGGTGAACTGCTTGGTGATCGAACACATGCGAAACAGCGTGCGGGGCGTGAAGGCGATGCGCCGCTCGGCGTTGGCCCAGCCCCAGGCGTGGCGGACGAGGGTCTCGCCGTTGCGCAGCACGGCGGCGGCGCCGCCCGGGCCAGGGTAGGCGCGGGGAAGGGTTTGCAGGGCGCGGTCCAGGCGGGCGGCGAGGGAGGTGGTCATGGGCGGCACTGTCGCGCGGCTGGTTGGAGGGCGTAAAGGATGCGTTGGCTGATGTGCCCGAAAACCGACGCCCGGACACCTGGCGGGTGGACCGGATGCACCGGCGAGCGACCCGGCGGCACCATGAGCGACAGCGTCGCGGCGGCACTTCGGCAGCCAGAGGTTTATCGCTCGGAAGTTCGCCAATTCATCGTCGCCTGCGCGTATCTGCGCCGCTGCCGGAGCATGCACGTGCGCCGCGTGACCCGCGCACAGTCCTTGCGACCGAACATCGAAACCAGGTCGCGCCAGCCATCCGGTTCTGCCTTCCCCGCGTGCTTTGCGTGCGCCGCGGTGGATCCTGCTCCCGGTCAGAACGCCAATGAGGTCGCCTGCATCACCAGCGGCAGGGTCCGGACCATCGCCAGCACGTCCTCCGGCACCGGTTCGTCGACCGAGACCAGGCAGATCGCATCGCCGCCGGGGCCGGAACGACCGAGATGGAAGGTGGCGATGTTGATTCCCGCCCCGGCCAGCGTCGCGCCGAACCGGCCGATGAAGCCCGGCTTGTCCTGGTTGGTGACATACAGCATGTGCGGGGCGAAATCGGCCTCGACGCGGATGCCCTTGATCTCCACCAGGCGCGGCCGGGCACCGGCGAACAACGTCCCGGCGACGGAACGGGTCAGCTTGTCGGCCTCGATGGTGATGCGCACCAGGGTCTGATACTCGCTCGGCCGGTCGTGCACCGTTTCGGCCACGTCGATGCCGTGCTCGCGCGCGGCCACCGGGGCGTTGACCATGTTGACGCCCTCCATCATCGGCGCCATCAGCCCGGCCAGCACGGCGGCGGTCAGCGGGTGCTGGTTCAGCTTGGCGGCAAGGCCCTCGTATTCGATGACGACGCGGCGGATCATGCCCTCGCGCGCCTGGGTCAGCTGGCCCGCAAAACTGCCGAGCAGGCGGCACAGCTCCATGTACGGCTTCAGCCGCGGCGCGTCCTCGGCGGACACCGAGGGCATGTTGATCGCGTTCGCCACCGCCCCGGTCAGCAGGAAGTCGCTGATCTGCTCGGCAACCTGCAGCGCGACGTTCTCCTGCGCCTCGGCGGTGGCGGCGCCGAGATGCGGCGTGCAGACCACGTTGTCGAGGCCGAACAAGCGGCGAGTCGGTGGCCGGTTCGGTCTCGAACACATCCAGCGCGGCGCCGGCGACGTGGCCCGACTTGAGCGCGTCGGCCAGCGCCGCCTCATCCAGCAGCCCGCCGCGCGCGCAGTTGATGATGCGCACGCCCTTGCGGGTCTTCGCCAGCGCCTCGCGGGACAGGATGTTGCGCGTCGCGTCGGTCAGCGGCGTGTGCAGCGTGATGATGTCGGCGCGCGCCAGCAGCGTGTCGAGCTCGACCTTCTCGACGCCGAGGTCCAGCGCGCGCTTCTCGGCCAGGTACGGATCGTAGGCGAGCACCTTCATCTTCAGCCCGACGGCGCGGTCGGCGACGATCGAGCCGATGTTGCCGCAGCCGATCAGGCCGAGCGTCTTGCCGGTGAGCTCGACGCCCATGAAACGGTTCTTCTCCCATTTGCCGGCCTTGGTGGAGGCCGAGGCCTCGGGGATCTGCCGGGCGAGCGCGAACATCATGGCGATGGCGTGCTCGGCGGTGGTGATGGTGTTGCCGTGCGGCGTGTTCATCACCACGACGCCGCGCGCGGTGGCGGATTTCACGTCGACGTTGTCGACGCCGATGCCGGCGCGGCCGACCACCTTCAGGTTCGGTGCGGCGTCCAGCAGTTCGCGGGTCACCTTGGTGGCGGAACGAACGGCGAGGCCGTCATACGGCGCGATGATGGCGCGCAGCTCGGCGGGCGACAGGCCGGGCTTGAGATCGACCTCGATGCCGCGGCGGCGAAAGATGTCGACGGCGGCGGGGGAGAGTTTGTCGCTGATCAGGACTTTGGGCATCGGTGGGTGCTCTTCCAAGGTTCTCCCCCTCCCCTTGAGGGAGGGGGCGGGGGGAGGGGGCTCGCGGTAATAGGGTGCGTTGCGACCCCGGCACGAACCCCTCCCCCCAACCCCCTCCCTCAAGGGGAGGGGGAGTGTCGGGTTGATGACTACTCCGCTGCCTGCGCGGGCGCGTGCTCGGCGGCGGCGGTGGCATACGCCCAGTCCAGCCAGGGCAGCAGCGCCGCGACATCCGACGGTCTCGACCGTCGCGCCGGCCCAGATGCGCAGGCCCGGCGGCGCGTCGCGGTGGGCGGCGATGTCGTAGGCCACGCCTTCGGCCTCCAGCAGCGCCGCGACGCGCCTGGCGACCGCCCACTGTCCGTCGGGCGGCAGCGCGGCGAACCACGGCGCGGTCAGCTTCAGGCAGATCGAGGTGCACGACCGCGTGTCCGGTTCCTCCGCCAGGAAGTCGATCCAGTGGCTGCGCGCGACCCAGGCGGCGATCGCGGCAAGGTTCGCCTCGCACCGCGCGATCAGCCCGCGCAGGCCGCCGACGCTCTCGGCCCAGCGCAGACCGTCCAGCGCGTCCTCGACGCACAGCATCGACGGCGTGTTGATCGTTTCGCCCTTGAAGATGCCCTCGTTCAGCTTGCCCTTGGAGGTCAGGCGGAAGATCTTCGGCAGCGGCCAGGCGGGCTTGTAGGTCTCCAGCCGTTCGACCGCGCGCGGCGACAGCGCCAGCATGCCGTGCGCCGCCTCGCCGCCCAGCACCTTCTGCCAGGACCAGGTCACGACATCGAGCTTGTCCCACGCCAGGTCCATCGCGAACGCGGCCGAGGTCGCGTCGCAGATCACCAGGCCGTCGCGGTCGGCGGGGATCCAGTCGGCGTTCGGCACGCGCACGCCGGAGGTGGTGCCGTTCCAGGTGAACACCACGTCGCGGCTGAAATCGACCGCGGAAGGATCGGGCAGCTTGCCGTAGGGCGCCTCGATCAGGCGCGCATCGGTCAGCTTTAGCTGCTTGAGGATGTCGGTGGCCCAGCCGGCGCCAAAGCTCTCGAACGCCAGGACGTCGACGCCGCGCGCGCCGAGCAGCGACCACAGCGCCATCTCCACCGCGCCGGTGTCGGAGGCGGGCACGATGCCGAGCCGCCAGTCCGCCGGCATGCCAAGGATGGCGCGCGAGCGGATCGATCACCTCCAGCAGGCGCGCTTTCGGCTCTTCGGCGCGGTGGCTGCGGCCGAGCAGCGCGCCGGCGAGCGCGTCCAGCGACCAGCCGGGACGCTTGGCGCAGGGGCCGGACGAAAAATTGGGATTGGCCGGACGCAGGTCCGGACGCGCGGCGATTGCCATGACTGGCTCTCCCTTTCAGAAGAGAAGCGCCCCGGTGGGGGGGCGTGACCCGGCGCGGGGTGTAGGCCAGCGGCGCGGGGGACGTCAATGCGGGTGTTGGGATGGCGGCAATCATCAATTCGGCCGGGTCGCGACAACTCAAATCGTCATGGCCCGCTCTGTGCCGGCCATCTGCGCCGCGCGCGGGATTTGGTATACGCTGAGCGGCATCCGATACGCACCAGGAACCACCCCATGTTCTCCCCCGCGTTGCGAAGCTGCCTGCTGCTGGCCGCGCTGCTCGGCGGACCGGCGGCCTATGCCCAGGCGCCGGCCGAGCCCAATGCGCCTCCGGCGCGCGCCACACCGGCGACACCGCCGGCGCCAAAACCGCTGCCGGCGGACGTCACCACCCATCACACGCTGGAGCTGCCCGGCCGGACGCTGCACTTCAGCGCCACCGCCGGCGCGATCCGGCTGACCGACGACAAGGGCGCGCCGCGTGCCGACATCGCGTTCATCGCCTACCAGCTTGACGGCGTCGACCCGCGCAGCCGCAAGGTGACGTTCGTGATGAACGGCGGGCCCGGCTTCGCGTCGGGCTGGCTGCAGGTCGGCGCCGTGGGGCCGTGGCGCATCCCGCTGGGCGGCCAATGGGGGACGGGCGACGGCCCCGTCGGCCTCGCCCGAGCCGCTGCCGAATGCCGAGACCTGGCTGGATTTCACCGACCTGGTGTTCATCGATCCGGCCGATACCGGCTATTCGCGCGTGCTCACCAGCAACGACGAGGCGCGCAAGCGGCTGTTCTCGGTCAACGGCGACATCGCCTATCTGGCCGAGGTGATCCGGCTCTGGCTGGACCGGTTCGACCGCAACGTCTCGCCGAAATACCTGCTGGGCGAGAGCTACGGCGGCTTCCGCGCCCCACGGCTGGCGCGCGAGCTGGCCTCGGTGCAGGGCGTCGGCGTGTCGGGCCTGGTGATGGTCTCGCCGCTGCTCGATGCCGGCGGGCGGAGCTTCGTGTTCGATCCGTTCTATTACGCCGACCGGCTGCCCTCGATGACCGCCGCGGCGCGCGCGGCGCACGCGCCGGCGGGGGAGGCCATGACGCGCGCGCAGCTTGCCGACGTGGAGCACTACGCCGAAACGCGACTTCCTGCAGGATGCGACGCAGGGCGAGCGCGACCCGGCGGCGATCGAGCGGCGCAGCGCGCGGGTGGCGGCGTTCACCGGCCTCGATCCGGCGCTGGTGCGGCGCTACCACGGGCTGATCAACAACGAGGTGTTCCTGCACGAGCTGGATCGCGCCGCGGGTCGGGTCGGCAGCGCCTACGACGCCACGATCACCATCGCCGATCCGTGGCCGCTGCGAACCGATGAGCGACTATCCCGATCCGGTGCTGGAGGGGCTGAAAGCGCCGGTCGGCAGCGCCATGGTGGCGATCTACGAGACGTACCTGAATTGGCGGCCGGCGTATGCCTATCGGCTGGAGAGCCCGACGCGCGGGCCGCCAGTGGGACTGGGGGCGCGACCTGCGGCCCGCACCGCAGTCGGTGGCGTTCCTGCGCACCGCGCTGGCGCTCGATCCGCACCTGCACGTGCTGATCGCGCACGGGCTGTACGACCTCGTGACGCCCTATTTCGCGACGCAGTTACTGCTGGACCAGATCCCGCGGGCGGGGCTGGGCGAGCGGGTGCGGCTGGTGGCATTTCCGGGCGGGCACATGTTCTACACGCAGGACGCCTCGCGCGCGGGCTTCCGGGAGGCGGCGCGGACCATGTATGCCGGTGAGTAGGCGGTGCGGAGACCGTGGTGGATATGGCTTGCTTGGTCAGGTCTGTTGGTCTAGTCTGAATGTACGAGAGATTGTCCGTTAACCTCGCATTCACTCTGGTGCGCCTTGCCCGAGACCGTGAACCTGTATGACGCCAAGACGCAGCTTTCCCGCCTGGTCGATCGCGCGATCGCCGGGGAGGACATCGTGATCGCCCGCGCCGGCAAGCCGGTGGTGCGCCTGGTGCCGGTGGAAGCCGCGGCCCCGCGTCAGCCGGGGCTGCTGAAGGGGCTGTCGCTGCCGGACGACCTGTTCGAGCCGCTATCCGAGGATGAGCTGGCCGTCTGGGAATGAGGCTGCTGCTCGATACGCACGCGCTTGCCTGGTGGTGGATCGAGGACAAGCGCTTGCCACCCGCGGCGCGGGCCGCAATCGCCGATCCGGACAACACGGTGTTGGTCAGTGCGGCCACCACGTGGGAGCTGGCGACCAAGCACCGCCTGGGGAAATGGCCGGACGTCGCCGCGATAGTCGATGACCTGGATGCGCTGCTGCGGCGCTCGCGTTTTGCGGGGCTGGCGATCACCCTCGACCATGCGCGCCTGGCCGGCACGCTGGACGGACCGCACCGCGATCCGTTCGACCGGATGCTGATCGCCCAATGCCGGCACGAGGCGCTGCCGATCGTCTCCGGCGATCCGGTGTTCGCGCAGTATGGCGTGCGGGTGATCTGGCGCGCGTGACCGGCGCGGGACAATGGATCGATTGCGGCACTGGGCCGGCGGCCGCGCGGTCCGGCCTTGCCGCCATCACCCCGCCGCCGGCACCGACCCGCTCGACCGCGGCGGCGCCCCCGGCCCGCCGATCGAGCTGCCGCGCACGATCTGCAGCGCCGTTCCCACCATCGCGCCGATATTGCCGAGATCGGTCGGGATGATCATCGTCGTGCTCGCCTTGGCTAGATTGCCCCACTGGTCGATGTAGCTCTTGGCAAGCTGCATCTGCAGCGCCTCGATGCCGCCCTCGACGACCGCCGCCGTGGCGATGGCACGGATGGCGTCGGCGGTGGCCGTCGCAACCAGCGAAATCGCCCTGGCCTCGCCCTCGGCGCGCAGAATCTCCGCCTGCTTGCGCCCGTCGGCGATATTGATCTCCTGCTGGCGCGTGCCTTCCGAGGTGTTGATCTGCATCTGGCGCTGGCCTTCCGACTTGGCGATCGTGGCGCGCTTCTCGCGTTCCGCGGTGATCTGCAGCTCCATGGCGCGCAGGATTTCCATCGGCGGCGTGATGTCCTTGATCTCGTAGCGCAGCACCTTGATGCCCCAGTTGATCGCGGCTTCCTCCACCGCCGCGGCGACGGCGGAATTCAGCAACTGCCGCGAGGACAGCGCCTGGTCGAGGTGCAGCTTGCCGATCTCCGACCGCATCGAGGTCTGTGCCAACTGCATCGCGGCGGCCATCGGGTTGCTCGAGCCGTAGGCCGCCTTCACCGCGTCGGTGATCTGCAGGTAGAGAAACCCGTCGACGGTGAGCGTGGTGTTGTCGAGCGAGATGCAGACCTGCGGCGCCACCTCGGTGGGCACCTCGCGCAGGTCGAAGCGGTAGGCGACGCGATCGGTGAACGGGATCAGTACGTTCAGCCCCGGCCCCAGGGCGCGGTGGAACCGGCCGAGGCGTTCGACGATCCACGCCTGCTGCTGCGGCACGATGCGCAGCCCGGAGCGCAGAATGGCAAATCCGAACAGCAGCAGCAGAAAGATCGGGAACAGCGAGGCGATCAATGCGGTCAGCACGACGGTTCTCCTTGGACGCCGGTCGGCGGTGGAGGCCTATGTCTGCGCCTGTTTGGCCGGCAACACGAGATGCAGCAGCTTGTCGGTCTTGCCCGCGATGACGGCGGTGTCGCCGGGGACGGGCGCGGACCCGTCGTCCATCACCGCCTCCCAGTTCGCGCCGCGGTAGCTGACCATGAGGCGGTTGTTCTGCGGCGACACGCCGCGCACCGACACGCTCTGGCCGATATCGAAATCCGCCAGCGCCTTGCGGGCCGCCCAGGTCCGCCGCCACAGCAGGACCGCGCCCAGCAGGACCGCGCACAGCAGCACGAACACCAGGATCAGCAGGTCGTTGTGAATCCAGTAGCCGAGCAAGGCCGTGAACCCCGCAGCAGCGGCAACGGCGGCGAGGTAGAAGGTGCCGGTATGCAGTTCGACCAGCGCGGCCCACACGGCGAGCACGAGGAAAACCCATTGCATCGGCGCAGTCTTGTCCTGGCGGTTCCCGTTGGGTCGGCGGTCCGGGCGCGAGTGTGGCGGTCCGGCCGGGCTGCCGCAAGGCGCTGCGGGGATGGGCCCAGGGCGATCGGGTGAAGCAACGTGCCCGCCTGGACCCCATTGTCATTACCCGGACCCCGCTGTCATTGCGAGCGTAGCGAAGCAATCCCCATCCAGGTGCGCCCCTCGCGGGGGATTGCTTCGCTACGCTCGCAATGACAGTGGGGCCGCTGATCGGCCGCGTTGCCTGCGCTCACCCGATTGCCCTGGGGATGGGCCGGATCAGCCGGGCGCCGGCGGAACGACCGGGTCACCGTCGAGGCTCACCACCGACGCCGCGCCGGTCTCCTGCAGCAGCGTGATGTGGTTGGGCTGGGCGCGGACCTCGGCCAGCCAGCGGTTGAGGTGCGGGAAGCCGGCCAGGTCGAAGCCGCCCTCGTCGGCGACGTGAGTGTAGGCATACAGCGCGATGTCGGCGATCGCGTAGCGGCCCGGGCCGAACCAGGGGTGCGCGGCGAGGTGGGCGTCCATCACCCCGAGGGCCGCCATGCCGCGCTGGTGGTTCCAGGCGATCTGGCCCTCGCCGCCGTCGCCGGCGCGGGCGACGCGCAGTGTGCGGTTCACCGCGATGGCGGGCTCGCGGCTGTATTGCTCGAAGAACATCCAGCGCAGCGCCTGGGCCTGGTCCCAGGGCTCGTGCGGCCAGAAGGGGGTGCCGTTGGCGAGGTAGTGCAGGATCGCGCCGCTTTCCGACAGCATGCGGCCGTCGTCGAACAACACGGTGGGGACTTTTCCCACCGGGTTGATGGCGCGGAAGTCGGGGCGGGCGGTGTCGGCGGTAAGCTGGCTGACCTCGATGCGCCGGTGCGGGATGCCGAGGTGAGCGAGCAGCAGGCGGACCCTGTAGACGTTGCCGGAGCGGAGGAAGCCGTAGAGGGTCAGCATGATTTCTTCGGCTACCGCATCAGCTGTTACACGGCAGCACTTTTGGCTGCCGAGGTGGATTTTAAACCGTCTGCAGCGATTTGATCTACGCTATTTTGGCTTTGACTGCCGCCTTGACTTTTCGGTAAGCAGTGACTGCGGCGCCGACGTAGGCGGGTTGTCGTCGGTCGTGACAGTTACCTCTGGCCACAACCGCAGGAGACGGTTCCGGATGCTGGTCATGATAAGATCCGTTCCCGAGATATTACGCAGAATTTCGTTCGGAACCTCGGTGAATGCGTGACGGGCCAGGGTCTCCGGATCGACGCGGATAAACTTGTCAATCCGCACGGGTGAGATATCCTTTGCGCCGGCAACGCCTGTTTCACCCTGGTCTGCTGGACCAGTCGATGACTCGATATCAAAAATGCAGATGAACGCGTTCAGCGAACTTGCCGGCGCACCATCCATCACACTGTATCCATACCGTGTTTCAAGTAGATTGGGTGCTCCAAGAAATGGCTGCCAGCTATCCCACACTGCGCGCGGAAGAGCCAAGACCGTGCCTGCCGCCGCGCCGCCGGAGGATAGTTGGAATTTAACCAGCATCTGGTAAAACGTTCTCTTGAAAACATTCGCTATGTTTGGCCCCTCGACGCCACGCCCGGCCCAGTTCAGATTGAGTTGGAGGGTCGCTGGGAACCCTTCTTCGTGAAGATCAAGGGCATTGGTTAGGGCCGAGACCGCGCCCTTATAGCTCCCATGGAAGTCCATCGTCTGCACCTCCATGATGCCATAGCGACCCAAACCAAACCCGCCAGCGCTCGTTCGCAGCACTTCGACGAGGGTCACGTCGAAAGACATTTCTGGACTCTTTTTAGTGCCGCTCAGCGTAATCTCTCCGCCCAGCTTGTCTTGGAAGAAGATAAATCCACGACCGGTGGTCTGAACCTCGGCCTTAAGCTTTGCGAATTTCGCGAGATCAGCCAGGGCCGATACGAGGATTGGGTATTTGTCTGTACCATCAGGTCCAAATACCATTCCACATGTCTCTTTCACGATATTGGTATGAATGACACGATGCGGACAGGCTAGCCAATCCTGCCGTACTCCGTTGCTCACTGAGCTTATCGTGCAAACCCCCTTGGAGTTCGCGCCCTTCCAACATTCGTCTTTGCTCATCCCCGGTTTATCTCGCCTTGGCGGGGTGGTTCTGTGATGATCTGACCGTCCGCAAGATGATCCTTGACTTCGATCACGGGCGACTCGATTCAAGCTTCGGGTGCCCCATCTTCCCGACCTCAGCCAACTGAGCGACGCCGAGAAGGACGCGCTGATCCGAGCGCTGTTCCAGCGGCTTGAGGCCGCCGAGCGGCGGATTGCGGAACTTGAAGCGAAGCTCGGCGAGCCACCGAAAACCCCCGACAATTCCAGCCTGCCGCCATCGAAGGGACAGAAGTCCAACCAGCCGGAGAAAGCCGGGCGAGAGGGCCCGCGCCTGGGCAGCCTGGGCCGTAAGGGCGGCGGTCGCCCGCTGGCCTGTGATCCCGATGAGACGGTGATCGCGAAGGCGGTGGCCTGTGTGCATTGCCAGGCGGGGTTGGGCGAGGCGGACCAGGTGCTGCACGGGCGTTACGACCGGATCGACCTGCCCGTGGTCCGCCCTGTGGTGACCCGCGTGGAACGTTACGCCGGGCATTGCCCATGCTGCGGCGGTGTCACTCTCGCGCCGGTGCCCGAGGGGATGGAGGAAGGCTCGCCGTTCAGCGTGAACATCCTGGCGCTGGCGATCTACCTGCGCTTCACGCATGCCGTCAGCTACCGCCGCCTGACACAGTTGTTCCTGCATCTGTTTGCCCTGCGAATCAGCGAAGGTGCGCTGGACGCGATGTTCCAGCGTGCCAGGCCCTGCTTCGGCAACGAGGTGGCCGCGATCCTCGCCCGGCTGCGCCGCTCACGGATCATCTGCTCCGACGAGACCACGGTGCGGATCGATGGGCGGACCCACTGGAACTGGGTGTTCCAGAACGATCAGGTGGTGATCCACGTGATCCGCAATAGCCGCGCGGCCTCCGTGGTGACCGATGTGCTGGCCGGCCATCGACCGAGCATCTGGGTCTCCGACCTTTACGGCGCCCAGCAGGGCCATGCCGACCTCTGGCAGGTCTGCCTGGCGCACCAGTTGCGCGACTGCCAATATGCCATCGAAGCGGGAGACGAGATCTTCGCGCCACGCATGAAGATGCTGCTGCTGCGGGCGGTCGTGCTGGCGCGGCGGCGCAAGGAACTGGCCGAGAGTACCCGGCGCTCCTATCAATGCAGGCTGGATCGCGACTTGAATGCGATCATGGTGCTGGCCCCGGTCAATCAGCACGGCAAACGGCTGCGCAAACGTTACGGCAAGGTGCGCAGCCACCTGTTCACCTTCCTCGAACATCCCGACGTTCCACCCGACAACAACGGCAGCGAGCGGGAACTGCGGCCTACTGCCACCTACCGGAAAGTCACCGGCGGGTTCCGATCGCGCTGGGGTGCCGATCTGTTCGCCGACGTCAGATCCGTCCTCGGAACCGCAGCGCGACGCCGCATCGATGCCTATCAGGCTATTCTCGCCATTCTGCGCGGGGGATCAGTGCTCCAAGCGAGTTGAGCAGATACCAACATTCCGTCTTATTTGACAGCATCTCGCTAAGAAACGGGCATATGTTCTTATTAAGCCCCGTTATGCCTTCGGTACCATCAAGTCGCACGATCGGATATATCCGGCGCCCAAACCACTCGCTGATATAGTTGCCGACGTCCCTCGGAGCGCCCTTCGCAGCTTTGGCCATGCTGTCCACCTTCGATTGTGCGACCTGTTGGAAGCCAGCGAACTTCTCGAAGCCAACGACTCGTCGTCCAAATTCTTTGGCGACCTCTAGAGCGCGTCCCGTGCCACAGAATGGATCAAGAACCACCCCACCGGGGTATCTGCTCGACCCCGGTTTGATCGGCGTTTTGAGGGATAATTCGCCGACGCTTCCGACTGGCCTAAAAAACCTTTGACACGGTCACGGCCGAGTTGATTCTAAACCAGGGCGTGCCCGAGCTCCCCGACCTCAGCCAGCTGAGCCACGCCGAGAAGGACGCCCTGATCCGGGCGCTGTGGGCGCAGGTGCAGAGCCTGACGGTTCGGGTGGCGGCGCTCGAAGCCAGGCTCGGCGAACCGTCGAAGACACCGGATAATTCCAGCCTGCCGCCGTCGAGGGGTCAGAAGCCGAACCAGCCGGAGCAGGCCAAGCGTGTCGGACCACGTACCGGCAGCCTGGGTCGTAAGGGCGGCGGTCGCCCACTGGCCCGCGATCCCGACGAAACGGTGACCGCGAAAGCGGCCGCCTGCGCGCATTGCCAATCCGTGCTGACAGATGCCGATCAAGTGCTGCACGGTCGTTACGACAAGATCGACCTCCCGGTGGTGCGCCCCGTGGTGACCCGTGTGGAACGTTATGCTGGGCATTGCCCATGCTGCGGCGGCGTAACCCTGGCAGCGATACCCGCGGGCCTGGAAGACGGCTCGCCGTTCAGCGTGAACATCGTGGCGCTGGCGATCTATCTGCGCTTCACCCATGCCATCAGCTATCGCCGCCTGACCCAGCTGTTTCTGCACCTCTATGCGCTGCAGATCAGCGAGGGCGCGTTGGATGCGATGTTGCAGCGCGCCAAGCCAAGTTTCGACAACGAGGTCGCCGCCATTCTTGCCCGGCTGCGCCGTTCGCGGATCGTCTGTTCGGATGAGACCTCGGTGCGCATCGACGGTCGCACCCATTGGAATTGGGTGTTTCAGAACGATCAGGTGGTGATCCACGTGGTGCGCAACAGCCGCGCGGCCAACGTGGTCACCGAGACGATGGCAGGCCATCGGCCGAGCATCTGGGTCTCCGACCTGTATGGCGCACAGCAGGGGCATGCCGATCTATGGCAGGTCTGTCTGGCGCACCAACTGCGTGACTGCAAATACGCCATCGAGGCGGGCGATACCATCTTCGCCCCACGCATGAAGGCGCTGCTGCTGCGGGCTGTCGTGCTGGCGCGGCGGCGCAGGAGCCTGGCCGAGAGCACGCGGCGCAGCTATCAGCACAGGCTGGATCACGAGTTGAACGCGATTATGGTGCTGGCGCCCACCAACCACCATGGCAGGCGACTGCGAAAGCGTTACGGGAAGGTGCGCAGCCACCTGTTCACCTTCCTGGAGCATCCGGAGGTTCCGCCGGATAACAATGGCAGCGAGAGGGAATTGCGGCCCACAGCCACATACCGCAAGGTCACAGGTGGCTTCCGTTCTACCTGGGGTGCCGACCTGTTCGCCGGCGTTCGATCCGTCGTTGGAACAGCAGCGCGACGGGGAAAGGATGCGTATCAGGCTATTCTCGCAGTTCTGGACGCCGAATTTATCATTCAGCCGGGTTGAGCAGATACCCACCGGGTGGCGACGATGATAAGATACGCGGTACGATAAGGTTGCGCGGAAACGTCGCCGTATGCCCCTCTTCGCCCGCGGTTACATTGACGGTCACGACGTCGCCCTGTCTTGGCTCTGTGAACCGAACATCGTAGTAGTAGGATGCGCGTCCTTCTTTTGGCTTTTTCACAAAATGAAAGAAGTGCTCATGAATCATCCTGAGGCGATCGCCTTCAGGTCGCGGCGTGGCATTCGGCTTATGCCAAATCAGGTCATTACGGAGAATCCAATGCGCCTCTTGCATCGCGATGGCGAACCTCGATGGGATCAGCAAGAGTTGCTTCTCCTGCCGAAAACCTCCCGTTGGGGTTTTTCGCCGCAAACGACCCTCGTCGGCTAGGCCTTGTCGCCCGTTCTCTCGGATATTCGCCCACCGCGCGAAATAGGTGTCACCGACGTTGACCCACATTGACCCGCCCGGCTTGAGGCACCGCTGTGCTTTGGCGAGTATCTGCGTCAGGTGTTGTATGTACCACTCTGGATATGGTTCGAGTCCGAGCACGCCCCGGTGGTTGCGATAGGTCGAGTACCCAGGAGATTTGATAGCGAAATCGCGCTTGACGGCCGAGATATCGTTGAACAGGTTCCAGTTGTGTTCCAGACCGTACTCCCTGTGTCCCCAGTACGGGGGGGATGTGATGATGAGGTCGACCGAGCTCTTGGGGAGTTCGTCGAGCAGGTCGTACGCGTCGCCGAGCGCGACGTGCCCAATGATATCGGACCCACCGACCGTCCGCCCCGTCGTAGGCACGTCCGCCATCAGGCGGCCCGCACTGGTCTCCATGGAATCACATCCGAATCGGCCTAGTCGAATCGCATTCGCGGAATGGCGGCTCAAGACCGCGGACGTCAAGCGGGTTGAGGTCTCGCCGCTCCCAGCGTCTCCTCCCGCCCCGCGGGTGATCATCCCATTTTGGCTCGCTGAGAAGCCGACTGTGAACGGAAGCGACAGCTGGTCGCCGACCTCGTCCACAATCCCGAGCCCTCGGGTGTCCGTACGATCAGGGGCAGGCTCCAATTGGCTCAACCGGCGTGCAGCTCCCGGTCGGTGCCTTCCCGTGCGTCGCCGCCATGGTCCAGTGGTCCGGCCACGACGGGATGGGACTCGCTGACGGCGATAGCTGCATCGGGGATGCGTCGTGCCATGGCCAGACTTTGGCACGAGCTGATTGCTGTAAGATTAAGGCGACCCCCGAACGCCTCGGACATCGTCGGATCTCACCGCGCCTCTCCACGCTGGCGACCGGCTGTTGCCAGGGAGACATCGCGGCCGTGGCTTTCCCCAAGCGTGCCGCTGGCGTCACCGCGAACGCCACCCGCTGCGAGACCGAGGCGGAACAACAGTACCGCCTCGCCCGTAAAGCCGACTCCAGGGATGCAGTACGTGCCGAACGGCGACGGCGGCAAACGCTGGGCGGCCTGGCCGATGTCGATGCGGGCCGCCCGGTCGACGACGCGGCGACACGGGGCTGGGCCGCGTCGGTCAGGCGGACGGGGAGCGGTTCGCTAACAACTTCCTCCCACGCTCGATGATGCGGTTGGCGTCGAAGTCCCGCACGCGGCCCTCCGCCAAGTCGGTAAGGCCCTTGTCGATATCCGCCTTGAGCGCGGCGAGTTCCTGCAATTGCAGCGCGCGCTTCAGCTTCCAGTCACGCAGCGCCTCCCGCACTACCTCGCTGCTCGACGCGTAGTCGCCGCCGTCGACCGCGCCTTTCACGACCGCGGCCATGTCGCTCGGCAGGGTGATCGTCAGCCGCTCGATGCCAGCCATCGCTCCGCATTCTCCCAACACCCACATCATATAATATCATACCTCTGAGGGCCACTCCACCACCGCCGCGAGTTTGCGGCTCACGCCGCCAAGCCATCCAGCCCGAGAAAGCTAGCAAGCGCCCGGCTGACGCTCAGCATCAGAGCGTCATCAAGGCGACCAAACACGGCCCCGACGCGCGTGCGGGGCACCGAGACCGCCTTGTCGATCATGACCTGCGAGGATGCGCGCAACCCGTTCTCCGGCGTCGGCGGCACTGTGACGCGCACCAGGTGCTCGGCATTGATCTCGCTGGTCAACCGCAGCACGGTCACGGATGGCAGCGACATGAAGGCGTCGGCCTGCACCACCAGGGCAGGTCGCGGCTTGCCATAATCGCCGGCGACGGCAATGGTCACCAGATCGCCGCGTTTCATGCCTTCCACTCGTCGGCGAAGTCGTCGCGCTCGAGCTCGGCCGCGATTTCCTGCATCACGGCATAGTCGTCGGTGCGGGGATCCTTGGCGCGGGCTGCAATGGCGCGGGATTGGCGGCGGGCTTCGGCCTCGAAGGCACGGCGCTTCCTGTGTTGGACATAGGATCGCATGAAGTCGCGCAGCAGTTGGGCGGCGGGCTTGTCGGCGGCCTCGGCAGCGGCGGTGAAGGCGGCTTTCAGCGTCGGGTCAATGCGGAAGTTGAAGGTGCTTTCCTTCGGATGCTGGGTCGTCCTGGACATTGCTGCCTCGCGTAATGACATTATGTGACTATAATGCATTTACGGTATGCGCTCAAGAGCGAGTGGCCTCGGGCTCTGTCCGATGCTATCCGCGTCTCCATCCTGGCAACCGGCCGTCATCAGGGCTACATTGCGTCGATATTGCGTCGATGGCCCTCCCCAAGCTCACCCCGAGCGACAGCGCCCGCAGCCCGCGCCCCGAGACTGCTGTGGACAGACAGCGCCGTCTCGCGCGCGAGGCCGACGCGCGGGACTCAGCAGGTGCCGAGCAGCGCCGGCGGCTGACACTGGAGGGCCTGGCCGATGTCGACGCCGATCGCCTGATCGACGACGTGGCGATGCAGGCTTGGGCCGACAGCCTCGGGACTGACCAGGAGCTGCCGATCCCGCAACCAGACTGATACGGGTTCTATGGACTGCCGAGGCGCGGACCGACCTGTCCGACCTTGCCCGACTTTACGAGTTCCTCGCGCCGGTGAACCGGCGGGCCGCGGGCCGCGCCGTGCGGTCCCTTCGGGCGGCCCCGGCGCGACTGCTGCGCGACAATCCACGCCTCGGTGCATGCCTGCGGGACTTCGTCCCTCGCGAGGTCCGTCGCCTGTTCGTCGGTGACCACGAACTCCGCTATGAAATTCAGGGCGATGCGATCATCGTCCTGCGGCTTTGGCACACACGTGAGCACCGCTGACGGCCGATCCTGCCTACCCGGCGCGGCGACGCGCTCCCGGATCCACCCCGAGCGAATTGCTGCCCTGCGGCGCACCGGCCTGGTGGGCTGCCGTACACCATGAAATTCCCGTGCAATCCGCCGCCGCCCCCGCCCCCGCCCAGCCGCAACCCTTGACTCCCGTTCCGCGCAGCGTATGTCTCCGCCACTCCCGCAACCGGCCCGCCACTCGCGGGCAAGTCGTGTTTCCCCGCCACGGCGGGTGAAAAACGCGCCAGCCCGACCCAATGCCGGCACCCGCCGGCGCCCAGTCAACGGAACACCCACACCTCATGGCATCAGCCACCGCGCTCGCACCCACGCCAAGCCCCCCTGGGCAAGACCATTTCCGCGGCGAAGACTTCGCCTCCCTCCTCGATGAAACCCTCGGCCGCGACACCGGCTTCGACGGCTCCGTCGTCACCGGCCGGGTCGTCCGCCTCACCGACGAATACGCCATCGTCGATGTCGGCCTGAAGTCCGAGGGCCGCGTCGCCCTCAAGGAATTCGGCCCGCCCGGCACCAAGCCGGAGGTCAAGCCCGGCGACATCATCGAACTCTACGTCGAGCGCTACGAGGACCGCGACGGCGCCATCGTGCTGTCGCGCGAAAAGGCGCGGCGCGAGGAGGCCTGGACCAACCTGGAAAAGGCGTTCGAGACCCAGCAGCGCGTCAACGGCACGATCTACGGCCGGGTGAAGGGCGGCTTCACCGTCGATCTCGGCGGCGCCGTCGCGTTCCTGCCCGGCAGCCAGGTCGATATCCGCCCGGTGCGCGACGTCGCCCCGCTGATGGGCACGCCGCAGCCGTTCCAGATCCTCAAGATGGACCGCGCCCGCGGCAACATCGTCGTCTCCCGCCGCGCCGTGCTGGAGGAAACCCGCGCCGAGCAGCGCAGCGAGCTGATCCAGGGCCTGAAGGAAGGCATGATCCTCGACGGCGTGGTGAAGAACATCACCGACTACGGCGCCTTCGTCGATCTCGGCGGCGTGGACGGCCTGCTGCACGTCACCGACATCGCCTGGCGGCGCATCAACCACCCGTCGCGAGGCGCTGCAGATCGGCCAGCAGGTCAAGGTGCAGGTCATCCGCTTCAACTCGGAGACCCAGCGCATCAGCCTCGGCATGAAGCAGCTCGAGGCCGATCCGTGGGAAGGCGTGGCGGCGAAGTATCCGCCGGGCGCCAAGTACACCGGCCGCGTCACCAACATCACCGACTACGGCGCCTTCGTGGAGCTGGAGCCGGGCGTCGAGGGCCTGGTGCACGTCTCGGAAATGTCCTGGACCAAGAAGAACGTGCATCCGGGCAAGATCGTCGCCACCAGCCAGGAGGTGGAGGTGATGGTGCTGGACGTGGACAGCTCCAAGCGCCGCATCTCGCTCGGCCTGAAGCAGGTGCAGCGCAACCCGTGGGAGCAGTTCGTCGACGAGCATCCGATCGGCTCGGTGGTCGAGGGCGAGATCCGCAACATCACCGAGTTCGGCCTGTTCATCGGCCTGTCGGCGGACATCGACGGCATGGTCCACATGTCCGACCTGTCGTGGGACGAGCCGGGCGAGCTGGCCATGGCCAAATACGAGAAGGGCCAGGTGGTCAAGGCCAAGGTGCTCGACGTCGACGTCGAGAAGGAGCGCATCAGCCTCGGCATCAAGCAGCTGCAGGACGATCCGGCGGCCGGCGTGCTGGACGACGTGCACAAGGGCGACGTGGTCACCTGCGTGGTCACCGCGATCCAGTCGAACGGCATCGAGGTGAAGGTCGACGAGGTGCTGACCGGCTTCATCCGCCGCGCCGAGCTGGCGCGCGACAAGGGCGACCAGCGGCCCGACCGCTTCGCCGTCGGCGAGAAGGTGGACGCCAAGATCACCGCGGTCGACCGCGCCGCGCGCAAGCTGACGCTCACCATCAAGGGCAAGGAGGTCGAGGAGGAGAAGCAGGCGATGGCCGAGTTCGGCTCGTCCGACTCCGGCGCCTCGCTGGGCGACATCCTCGGTGCGGCGATCCGCCGGCGCAACCAGCAGTCGACAGGCGACGAGTAAGTGGCGGTGATCAGTGGCCAGTGATCAGTGATCAGTAGGCAAGCCGTGCCGCTGATGATCCGTCACTGGCCGCCGATCGGCTGCCATGGCCGCCGTCGCGGCGCTACTGATCACTGATCACTGTCACTGATCACTATGTCGCTAGAAACCGACCTGCTCCTCGACCGGCGGCGGCTGAAGCGGCGGTTGGTCGTTCTGGCGCACCCTGGCGGTGCTGGCGCTGATCGGCGCGGCGCTGGTGGCGGTGCACGGCAAGGCGGGACTGGTGGCCGGTCCGCGCATGTCGCGCGGCTGACCGTCAGCGGCATCATCACCGAGAACCGCAAGCTCGACGACGCGGTCGCCAAGCTGGCCGAGGACGACAGCGTCAAGGCGCTGATCGTCGCGATCGACAGCCCGGGCGGCAGCGTCGCCGGCGGCGAGGCGCTGCACGACGCCATCGCCCGGGTCGCGGCGAAGAAGCCGGTGGTCGCGGTGATGGGCGGAATGGCCGCCTCCGCCGGCTACATGATCGCGGTGCCGGCGGCGCGCATCTTCGCCCAGCCAGGCACCCTCACCGGCTCGATCGGCGTGCTGCTGCAGACCGGCGGACGTGTCCGGGCCTGCTGCAAGAGCTCGGCGTCACGCGCGGACGACCATCGTCTCCGGCCCGCTGAAGGACCAGCCCAGCTACACCAAGCCGCTGACGCCGCGAGGGGCGCGAGGTGCTGCAGGGCCTGGTGATGGACATGTACGACCAGTTCGTCGGCATGGTCGCAGCCGGGCGGCACATGGACCCGGACAAGGTGCGCCAGCTTGGCGACGGCCGCGCCTATACCGGGCGGCAGGCGCTGAAGCTGGGCCTGATCGACGCGATCGGCGGCGAGCGCGAGGCGCGCGCCTGGCTGGCCACGGCGCAAGGGCGTGCCGACGACGCTGCCGGTCGACGATGTCACGACCGAGGGCCTGGCCGCAGCGGATGCTTGCGGGCAGCCTGTTCGGCGGCTGTTCTGGAACTGCTTGGAAAAGCGTTGTTTTCCCAAGGGGTTATGCTTGACGGCGCGTGGGCGGTCTGGCAACGTCCGCGGCGGCTGAATCCGGCGGCGGACCGCGCGGATGCGGGCATGACGAAATCGGAGCTGATCGCCGAACTCGCGGCGGCCAATCCGCATCTGCGGGCGGCGGACGTGGAGCTGATCGTCGGCACCATCTTCGACGAGATCACCGCGGCACTGGCGCGCGGCGAGCGGGTCGAGCTGCGCGGCTTCGGCGCCTTCACCGTCAAGCACCGCAACGCCCGCACCGGCCGCAACCCGCGCACCGGCGAGGCGGTGCCGGTGGACGAGAAGGTCGTGCCGTTCTTCAAGGCCGGCAAGGAACTGCGCGAGCGGGTGAACCGCGGCAAGCCGTCACGCGCGCGCGCCTGAGCGGCGGCCATGCGAGCGCTGCGCATCTTGCGCCTGCTGATCGCGGTGCCGCTGCTGGTGTTGCTGGTCCTGTTCGCGCTGTCCAACACCGCGGCGCTGCGGCTGGGCCTGTGGCCGACCGACTACAGCGTCACGCTGCCGGCCAGCATCGTCATCCTCGGGGCGATGGCGGTTGCGTTTCTGGCCGGCGCGTTCGTGGTGTGGGTCGGCGAGATGGGCCGCCGCCGCCGCGCGCGGCAGGCGGAGCAGACGGTGAAGCTGCTGGAGGACCAGGTAAAGGCGCTGCGGGCGCAATTGTCGCCGCCAACGCCGGGTGATTAGGCCACGCACGCTATTCTCCCCCTCCCCTTGCGGGAGGGGGTTGGGGGGAGGGGTCGCCGTGGAGGACCAGTCGAACCACATTGCTGGGGTCCCACTCTGCAGCGCCAGGCGCGCGACCGCTGCAGCGCCCACATGACCGGCGTCCGGGTAAAAATCTGCGGCCTGAACAGCGAAGCGGCGTTCGATGCCGCGGTGGCCGCCGGCGCCGACTGGGTCGGGTTCGTGTTCTTCCCGCCCTCCCCTCGGTTCGTCACGCCGGCGCGGGCTGCTGCCCTGAGCGCACGGCTCTCGGGCGGGCCGCCACGCGTCGGGCTGTTCGTCGCACCGACCGAAGTGGCGATCGCCGAAGTGCTGGAAAGCGTCCCGCTGGACATCCTGCAGGTCTACGGCGCGGTCGACCCGGTCGCGCTGCGTGCCCGCTTCGGCAGGACCGTCTGGCGCGCGGTGGGGGTGTCCGCCGTGTCGAACCTGCCGCACGAGATGGCCGGCGCCGACGCCCTGCTGCTCGACGCAAAGCCGCCGAAGGACGCCACGCGCCCCGGCGGCAACGCGCTGCCGTTCGACTGGGGGATCATGCGCGGCTGGACCGCCCCCGGCCCGTGGCTGCTGGCCGGCGGGCTGACGGTCGGCAACATCGCCGAGGCGATCCGGGTGACTGGGGCCCTGGCGGTGGATGTGTCCTCCGGGGTGGAAAGCGCGCCGGGGGTGAAGGACCCGGAGCTGATCCGCGCGTTCGTGGCAGAGGTGAGGCGGGGGCGGTAGCATTCTCCCCCTCCCCTTGAGGGAGGGGGCAGGGGGAGGGGTTCTGCGGGGCCGAACCGAGGCCTCTCGCTCCAGAACCCCTCCCCCCAACCCCCTCCCGCAAGCGGAGGGGGAGAGTCGCGATTCGCCTCCTCAATGCCCCGGATTGGCCTTCGCGTACGCCACCTTCTGCTCGGCGCTGGCTTCCTTCTGGTGCTTCGTCTGCCACTCCTTGTACGGCATGCCGTAGACGATCTCCCGCGCATCGGGATCCGCCAGGGCAATGCCCTTTGCCTCGGCCGCCTCGCGATACCACCGGCTCAGGCAGTTCCGGCAGAATCCGGCCAGGTTCATCATGTCGATGTTCTGCACGTCGGCCCGTTCGCGCAGGTGCTCGACCAGGCGGCGGAAGGCGGCGGCCTCCAGCTCGGTGCGCGTGGCGGGGTCGAAATCGGGTGCGGCCATCGGAACCTCCTGTTGCGTTGCCCCCCAAGATGGCGCGCGCCGCCGCGCTTCGCCATACTCCGCGCGCAGCGGACCGGAGGACGCACGGCCAATGACCTGGGATGACACGCGCGCGCGCACGGTGTTGCGAGCCCTGTTCGATGCGGCGGTGGCGGCGGCGGACCCGCGCAAGGTGCTGGCGGCGCACCTGCCGCCCAAGCCGACCGGACGCTGCATCGTGGTCGGCCTCGGCAAGTCGGCCGCGCTGATGGCCGCGACGCTGGAGGACGCCTGGCCGGACATCCCCCTCACCGGCACCGTGGTCACCCGCTACGGCCAGGCCGTGCCGACCCGCCATATCGAGGTGATCGAATCCTCCCACCCCGTCCCCGACGCCAACAGCGAGCGCGGCGCCCGCCGCCTGCTGGAACGGGTGAAAAACCTCGGCCCCGACGACCTTGTGCTGGCGCTGATCTCCGGCGGCGGTTCGGCCCTGTGCGCCGCCCCGGCGCCGGGCCTGACGCTGGCCGACAAGCAGGACATCAACCGCGCGCTGCTCGCCTCGGGGGCGACGATCACCGAGATGAACTGCGTGCGCAAACACCTCTCGGCGATCAAGGGCGGCCGGCTGGCCGCTGCCGCCGCGCCGGCCCGCCTGGTCACGCTGGCGATCAGCGACGTGCCGGGCGACGATCCGGCGGTGATCGCCTCCGGCCCCACCGTGCCGGATCCCACCACCTTCGCCGACGCGCGCGAAATCATCGCCCGCTACGCCATCACGCCCTCCGCCGCCGCCGCCCACCGCCTCGCCACCGCAACCGATGAGACCCCAAAGCCCGGCGACCTGCCGCACAGCGACTTCCGCCTGATCGCCACGCCGATGATCTCGGTGCGCCACGCGGCCGACACCGCGCGCGGCTTCGGCCTGACCCCGCTGATCCTCGGCGACGCGCTGGAAGGCGAGGCCGCCCAGGCCGGCATCCTGTTCGCCGGCATTGCCCGCTGCGTGGCCCTGCACGGCCAGCCGCTGGCCCCGCCCGCCGTGCTGCTGGCCGGCGGCGAGACCACCGTGACGATCGGCCGCGGCCCCGCCGGACGCGGCGGCCGCAACACCGAGTTCCTGCTGTCGCTCGCCATCGCCCTCGGCACGCACCCCGGGGGCGCCACCGCGCGCATCTGGGCGGTCGCCGGCGACACCGACGGGATCGACGGCTCGGACGACGCCGCCGGCGCCATCATCACCCCCGACACCCTGGCCCGCGCGCGCGCCGCGGGATGTGATCCGCGCGCCGTGCTCACCGGCCATGACAGCTACACGCTGTTCGACGCCATCGGCGATCTGGTCAAAACCGGGCCGACGCTGACCAACGTCAACGACATCCGCGCCATCCTGATCGCCTGACGTCCTTTCCCCCTCCCGCCGGAGGCCCCCCATGGCCAGCCGCCCAAAAATCCGCCGCCGCCGGCGCACCAAGATCATCGCCACCCTCGGCCCCGCCAGCTCCACGCCCGAGGTGCTGGCGCGGCTGTTCCAGGCCGGCGCCGACATCTTCCGCCTCAACTTCAGCCACGGCACGCACGAGGACCACGCCGCCCGCTTCGCCATGATCCGCGAGCTGGAGGAACGGGTCGACCGCCCGATCGGCGTGCTGTGCGACGTCCAAGGCCCCAAGCTGCGCGTCGGCCAGTTCGCCGGCGGGCGGGTGTTCCTGCAGACCGGCCAGGCCTTCCGCCTCGACCTGAACGCCACCCCGGGCGACGCCGAGCGGGTCAACCTGCCGCACCCCGAGATCATCGAGGCCGCCGGCATCGGCGCCACCCTGCTGCTGGACGACGGCAAGCTGCGCCTGCGCGTCACCCGCAAGCGCCCCGACGGGCTGGAGACCGAGGTCGTCGTCGGCGGCCCGCTGTCCGACCGCAAGGGCGTCAACGTCCCCGACATCGTGCTGCCGATCCCGGCGCTGACCGTGAAGGACCGCGACGACCTTGCCTTCGCCGTGGCGCACGGCGCGAACTACATCGGCCTGTCGTTCGTGCAGCGGCCGGAGGACGTGGCCGAGGCCAAGGAACTGGTCGGCGGCAAAGCCTGGGTCATGGTCAAGCTGGAGAAGCCGCAGGCGCTGGACAACCTCGACGCCATCCTGCGGCTGAGCGACGCCGCGATGGTGGCGCGCGGCGACCTGGGCGTCGAGCTGCCGCCCGAGGAGGTGCCGCTGGCGCAGAAGCGCATCGTCCGCGCCGCGCGCGCGCTGGGCAAGCCGGTCGTGGTCGCGACGCAGATGCTGGAGAGCATGATTTCCGCGCCGGCGCCGACGCGGGCCGAGGCCTCCGACGTCGCCACCGCGGTCTACGACGGCGCCGATTGCGTGATGCTGTCGGCCGAGACCGCCGCGGGCCAATACCCGTTCGAGGCGGTGAACATGATGGACCGCATCGTCGCCCGGGTGGAACAGGACCCGGGCTGGCGCACCGGCATCGACGCCTCCCGCCCCGACCCGGAGCACGCCGTCGCCGACGCCATCGCCGCCGCCGCGCGGCAGATCTGCCACACGGTCGACGCCGCGGCGATCGTCGCGTTCACCGCCTCGGGCTCCACCGCGCTGCGCGTGGCGCGCGAACGGCCGGAGGCCCCGGTGATCGGCATGACCCCGAACGTCGATACCGCACGCCGCCTGGCGGTGGTCTGGGGGGTGCACGCGGTAGTGGCGCCGGATGTGCATTCGATGGGCGAGGCGGTGGCGCGCGCCGGCCGCGTGGCACAGGCCGAGGGTTTTGCGCGCCACGGTGCGAAGGTGGTGATCACCGCCGGCGTGCCGTTCGGCGAGCCCGGAACGACCAACGCACTGCGGGTCGCGACCGTCCGGTAGGGGGATTTTTGGCCCGGTGCGATCCGACTGGAGAGGGTTGACCGAATGTCGCGTTCCCGTCCAAGACGGTCGTTCCGCCGAATCTCGCTGATCTTCCAAAGCAGACGTTTCGCATTATGATGTCAGCCGATTTGGATAACCTTGGCGGCCATCCTCACCATCGTTGTCACCACAGCCCGACCCATCTGCAGCGCCGCCACGAACACGTCGACCCCTGACCTGAGGACACACCGTGACCAAATATCTGCACACCATGATCCGCGTCAGTTCGCTGGAGGACAGCATCGCCTTCTTCGAGGTTCTCGGTTTGCACGAGATCCGCCGCCGACCGGACGAGAAGGGCCGCTACACCAACGTGTTCCTCGCCGCACCCGGCGACGACGCGGCTGCGTTGGAACTCACCTACAACTGGGATCCCGAGCCTTACACTGGCGGCCGCAATTTCGGGCATCTCGCCTACGCCGTGGACAACATCTACGACACCTGCAACGCCTTCATCGCCCGCGGCGTGACGATCAACCGCCCGCCGCGTGACGGCCGCATGGCCTTCATCCGCACGCCGGACGGCATCTCCATCGAGCTGCTGCAAGCCGACGGCGCGCTGCCGCCAGCCGAACCCTGGACCAGCATGCCCAACACCGGTTCCTGGTAGAGCCGGAAGCCCCCTGGCGCCGTGACCTTACGCCGCCGGGGGCCCGCCGCCATCTCAACGACCGGACAACCGCACCGCTTCATCTGCTCGGGCATGGCACTCGGGCTCGCCCGCAACGCGACAGACCAACTCGCACTTGCTCGGCCAGACCACAGGCAGTCCGCTGGTCGCCGCGGTGTCCGGGCTACCGCACGGATACCGAGCGGCGTAGCGATCGGTATCCGCCGAGCCATCGGCATCGCGGCGGGACAAGCTACTCTGGCGATGGTGCCGGGTTGACACGGCGGCAGTAAGGCTGGAACAGCGGGACCTTCCGCGCCAATGATGCGGTCTAACGGTCATCGGCAGGAGAGGCGCGTCATGGCTTACGAGTTCTTCTATTGGCCGGAGATTCAGGGACGTGGCGAGTTCGTTCGCCTGGCACTGGAAGATGCAGGGGCCGATTATATCGATGTGGCACGTGGGCTGGAGAGCGAAGGACGCGGCGTTCCGGCGATGCTGGCCCTGATGCGCGGTGAGGGCGCGTCACACATCCCGTTTGCCCCTCCGTTCCTGCGCAATGGCGACGTGATTGTCAGCCACACCGCGGCGATTCTGCTGTATCTGGGCGGGCGGATCGGACTTGCGCCAACCGATGAAGACGGTCGGCTATGGGCGCATCAGATCCAGCTCACGATTACCGACATCGTCAAGGAAGTGTATAATTCACACCATCCGATCGATGAGGATAAGTGGTTCCACGAGCAGAAGGATGAGGCCCTCGCACGTGCAGCGGTGTTCCGCAGGGATCGGATGCCGAAGTTCCTCGGCTGGTTCGAGCGGATTCTGGAGGCGAACCTGGCGGGTGCGGATCACCTGGTTGGTGGCTCTGCCACCTATGCCGATCTGTCCCTGTTCCAGTTGATTGAGGGATTGCGTTTCGCGTTTCCTCTCGCGGCCGGGCGAGAGTTGGCGAAGCTGCCGCGCGTGACGGCGCTGCACGGAGCAACGGCGGAACGGCCCCGACTGAAGGCCTATCTGGCGAGCGAGCGGCGCGTATCGTTCAAGGAGACCGGGATCTTCCGCCGCTACCCGGAGCTGGATGGTTAGGGCGACACCCTACAATTGACGCTTCGAAATGTGACCCGGGGAGACTGAACAAATCCCTGTCGCATCAACTCCATCGCCGCGGTCGAGAACACGGTCGAACGCAACGGCGAAACCTCATGCGAACGTCGCTACTATATCTGCTCCCTGCTCCTGCTGGTCATGCCGTTTGCCAACGCCGTTCGCTGCCACTGGCACATCGAAAACCGACTGCATTGGGTGCTCGATGTCACGTTCCACGAGGATCTCTCGCGTTTGCCCACCGGACACTGGCCGCACAACATGGGCACCGTCCGGCATATGGCAATGAACCTCTTGCGCTCGGCCAAACCCGGCAAGAGCCTCGAGGTCCGCCGCAAGGTGGCCGGATGGGACCCCGATTATCTCCACGCCATGTTGCGAGGCGTGGCTTGATTTTTTCGAGCGATTCCCCCCTGCAAGGTGTCCTGCCGGACGGGCTGCGCTGTTATATTTCGCACATGCCGTGCCATCCCCCGTGTTCGTTGCCGGATATGCGCCGGCCTTCGGACATTGCCTGTGCACGGCAAAGCGAAAGGAATTTACCAGCCACCCAAAAGACTGGCGCACGCGCGGTCCACCAACGCCATGGCCAGCACAGGTTCTTTGTCGCGCGCACGAACGAAAGTCGCGGATGACCCACCTTCGCCGGCCATGACGCGGAACGGCGGAACGTCGTGGATGGTCGGCCGGAGCCTGTCCTCGGGCGCGCCGCGCACAGCGCATAAGGGATCGCGTCGCCTCCCTCGGTCGTCAACCGCGGCTCCATGTTATTGCGGTGCAGGTTACCGCCGGTCTCGACGGCCGGTCCGGCTGCGCCATAAGCTACCCGCCTGTCAGCCGGAAGGCCGATCCGACAGATCAGCAGGGGACCGTGCGGATGGACGACCGCCTACTTCTGGCCGAACTGGTCTGCGCGCGCCTCTGCCATGACCTGAGCGGTTTGCTCGGCGGCCTCGTCGGCACGCTGGAGCTGGTGACCGAGGCGAGCGAGGACGCCGAGGCCGCAGCCATCGCGACCGCGACCGCCGCCGCGCTGGCGCAGCGCCTGCGACTGCTGCGCGCGGCCTGGGGCGGCCAGCCGGAACCGCTGGACCTGCCGCAGTTGGCTGCACTGGCACAAGGGCTGGCCGCGCGTCGCGTCGGGCTCGACCTGTCCGGTCTGCCGGCGACGACGGTATTTCCGCCGCCGGTTGGGCGCCTGGTGCTGAATTTGTTGCTGCTCGCCGCGGACTCGCTGCCGCGGGGCGGCGCGCTGCGCCTCGACGGCGGCTCCATCGACGTGGTCGCCCGGCTGAGCGGGCCGGATGCCGCGTGGCCGGCCGGGTTGGCCGGCATGCTCGCCGACCCCGCCACGGCCTGGCAGGCGCTGGCCGAACCGCGGAACGTGCAGGCCCCGCTGACCGCGCTGCTGGCGCGCCACCATGGGCTGCGGCTGGCCGTGCTGCTCCCATCCGGGCCGGCCACCGCCGCGCCGCCACTGCGTCTCACCGCCGGCTGATCCGTCGATCGCCCCAGGCGATTACCCCCGGCGATCGCCTCCGGGGCGCGTCGGCGGCACCCGCGCCGGTCGCGGCGACCAGACTCCCGGTCGGGTTATTTACCATTTCTTCGCAAGCGCTGCGGCAGGATCGCCACCTGGCCGGGCTCGCCGGCGCGGACCTTCAGGCGATTGGGGACCACAGCATGGACGACCTGCTCACCGACTTCCTCACGGAGACGACGGAGAGCCTTGCCGAACTCGATGTCGCGCTGGTGCAAGCTCGAGCGCACGCCGGACGACGCCGGGACGCTCTCGCTGATCTTCCGCCTGGTGCACACCATCAAGGGAACCTGCGGCTTCCTGGGTCTGCCGCGGCTGGAGCGCGTGGCGCACGCCGCCGAGAACGTGCTGGGCAAGGTGCGCGACGGCGCGCTGCGGCATCACGCCGGATGTGATCAGCCAGGTGCTCACGGCGCTGGACCGCATCAAGCTGATCATCGCCGGTCTCGCCGCCACCGAGGCGGAGCCGCCGGGCGACGATTCCGAGCTGATTGCCGCGCTGGACCGCGCCGCCGCCGGCAAGGCAGCGCCGCCGCCGCCAGCGCCGGCGGCCCCGGCCGCGGCGATGGCACCGCCCGCGGCCAAACCGGTGCTCGCCGAGACGCCGCCGGCCGTGGCGGCATCCTCGACGAAGCCAGTCCCGGTTGAGCCAACCCCGGTGGAGGCGATCGACGATGCGCCCGCTGCCCAGGCGGCCACTGATCCGGCGGCCGCCGGCGGAACGCCCGCCGGCGCGCCGGTCGAGGCGGTTGCGGCGCAGCAGACCATCCGGGTCGACGGTCGACGTGCTCGAGGACCTGATGACGCTGGTCAGCGAGCTGGTGCTGACCCGCAACCAGCTGCTGCAGCTCGCGCGCACGCAGGAGAACAGCGCCTTCGCGGTGCCGCTGCAGCGGCTGTCGCACATCACGACGGACCTGCAGGAAGGCGTGATGAAGACCCGCATGCAGCCGATCGGCAATGCCTGGAACAAGCTGCCGCGCATCGTCCGCGACCTGGCCCGCGAGATGGGCAAGAAGATCGAGCTGGTGATGCACGGGCGCCGACACCGAGCTCGACCGCCAGGTGCTGGAGCTGATCAAGGATCCGCTGACCCACATGGTGCGCAACTCCGGCGACCATGGGCTGGAGACGCCCGGCCGAGCGCCGCGCCGCGGGCAAGCCGGAGACCGGGCAGCATCACGCTGAACGCCTACCACGAAGGCGGCCACATCATCATCGAGATCGCCGACGACGGCCGCGGGCTGCCGATGGAGCAGGATCCGCGCCAAGGCGCTGGCCAACGGCCTGGCCACCGAGGCCGAACTGGCGGCGATGACCGAGGCGCAGCTCCAGCGCTTCATCTTCCGCGCCGGCTTCTCCACCGCCGCGGTGGTCACCGCGGTGTCCGGCCGCGGCGTCGGCATGGACGTGGTGAAGACCAATATCGAGAAGATCGGCGGCACGATCGACCTGAAGAGCGTCGCCGGCCAGGGCACCACCTTCACCATCAAGATCCCGCTGACGCTGGCGATCGTGTCGGCGCTGATCGTCGAGTCCGGCGGCGAGCGCTTCGCCATCCCGCAGATCAGCGTGGTCGAGCTGGTGCGCGCCCAGCGCGGTGCCAAGCGCAACGAGGCGCGCGAGGACGGCGGTACCGAAAACACCATCGAGCGGATCAACGACACGCCGGTGCTGCGGCTGCGCGACCGGCTGCTGCCGCTGGTCAACCTGAACGATCTGCTGCGGCTCGGTGAAACCACCAGCGAGGAAGAGGCGGCGCATGTCGTGGTGGCGCAGGTCGGCGCCAGCATGCTGGGCATCATCGTCGACCGCGTGTTCGACACCGAGGAGATCGTGGTCAAGCCGGTGGCGCCGATCCTGCGCAACATCACGATGTTCAGCGGCAACACCATCCTGGGCGACGGCTCGGTCATCATGATCCTCGACCCCAACGGGATCGCCCGGGCCACCGGCATCGGCGCGAGCGGTGAGAGCAAGGCGCGCAGCGGCGGCGTGGCGGCCGATGCGGTCCGCTCCAGCGAGAACACGGCGATGCTGCTGTTCCGCGCCGGCGGCGACACGCTGATGGCGGTGCCACTCGGGCTGGTGGCGCGGCTGGAGGACATCCCGCGCGAGAAGATCGAGACCTCGTGCGGCCAACCGGTCACCCAGTATCGCGGCAAGCTGATGCCGCTGGTCACGCTCGGCGGCGCGATCGATCCGGAGCGGACGCACCAGCCGGTGCTGGTGTTCGCCGACGGCGAACACTCGATGGGCCTGATGGTCGATGAGATCATCGACGTCGTGGAGGACCGGCTGCAGATCGAACTGGCGGGCGACGCGGCCCGGCATGCTCGGCACCGCGGTGATCGCCGGCAAGTCGACCGACCTGATCGACACCGGCTATTGGCTGACCCAGGCATCGCAGGACTGGTTCCGCGGCACGGCGCAGCATGGCAAGCGCGACCGTCAGCCGCGCGTGCTGGTGGTCGAGGACAGCGACTTCTTCCGCCAGCTTCTGGTCCCCACCCTGGCGGCTGCCGGGCTATCAGGTCACCGCCCTGGGGTCGGCGACGGCGGCGCTGCGCCTGCGCGAGGCGGGCACGATGTTCGATGTCATCCTGTCCGATATCGAGATGCCGGAGATGAACGGGTACGAATTCGCCCGTGCGGTGCGCGCCGAGGGTCCGTGGGCCAACCTGCCGATGATCGCGCTGTCGGCCCGCGCCGACCCGGCCGATGTCGAAGCCGGGCGCGAGGCCGGCTTCACCGACTACGTCGCCAAGTTCGAGCGCGATGCGCTGGTGGAAAGCCTGAAGCAGTGCCTCGCCGAACCGATCACCGCCTGACCGGCCGGCATCGTTCATAGGGTCGCGGGATGATGGCGAAGATGAGTGTTGGAGTCGGGGCGTTTGCCGAGGAATGGCGTGCCTGGCCAATGCGGGGCGGCGTGGCCGGGGCGACGACGTGGCTGGATTGGCGACGGGCGTGCTGCGCGCGAATTCCGCTTTCAACACAGAGACGCAGAGGCCTCAGGGATCGCAGAGAAGGAGTTTTGCGCTTCGCGCGAAGCGCATTCACTTGCTTGCCTTCTTCGCAATTCCGGAGCCTGCCCCCGGGCACTTGTCCCGGGGGCCTCTGCGTCTCTGTGTTGAATCAGTCGGCGCCACAGGTACCAACGATCATTCGTTGCGACAGAGCCATAAAGCCCGCATTCGCACGGTGCCGCGTCCCGTTGCCCGCCTGCTGTCCGCGAGAGTCCGCGTCATCCCCACTGCCATGGTCCGCCGATCCACGCCCAACGATCTCTGCCTGACGAACAGCGCCCCTATCAGTCCCCCGAAGACGCCCCCCGACGAGTGCCTCCAACGACACCCAACGCCCCGGAGTTTCGAAAAATGACCACCGATGTGCTCGACCGTCCCGACGCCATGCTCGACGAGGCGGACCGCCAGTTCGTCACCCTGACCGTCGCCGACCAGCTTTGCGGCGTGCCGGTGCTGGGGGTGCGCGACATCCTGGGCGAACAGGCGATCACCCGCATCCCGCTGGCGCCGCGCGGAGATCGCCGGCAGCCTCAATCTGCGCGGGCGCATCGTCACCGCGATCGACCTGCGCCACCGGCTCGGCCTGCCGCCGGCGCCCGCCGGGCACGCGACGCATGTCGGTGGTCGCCGAGCAGGGCGGCGAGCTCTACGCGCTGCTGGTCGATCAGGTGTCCGAGGTGATGAGCCTGCCGGCGAGCGCGTTCGAGCGCAACCCGCCGACCCTGCCGCCGGTCTGGGCGCGCTTCAGCGACCGGCGATCTATCGGCTGGAGGGCCGGCTGCTGGTGGTGCTGGACGTCGGCAAGCTGCTGGCGCTTGGCGAGCCGGGCTGACCGCCGATGGGGCACTCCTGCCTGGTGGTGGATGACAGCCGGGTGGTGCGCAAGGTCGCCCGGCGCATCCTGGAGGGGCATGGCTTCGCGGTGCGCGAGGCCGGCGGACGGCCAGCAGGCGCTGGACGCCTGCCGACATGGCGATGCCCGACTGCGTGCTGCTCGACTGGAACATGCCGGTCATGAACGGCATCGACTTCCTGAAGGCGCTGCGCGCCGAGTTCGGGCCGGACGACCCCCGGTGGTGTTCTGCACGACCGAGACCGACATGTCGTACATCGAGCAGGCGATCGAGCACGGCGCGCAGGAATTCATCATGAAGCCGTTCGACGAGGAGATTCTGATCGGCAAGTTCGCCCAGGTCGGCCTGTTGTGACCCTGCGGTCCGTCGCGCGCCGAGCCCGAGGCCGCCAGCCGGCGCCGGCGCCGGTGCGCGTCATGGTGTGCGACGATTCGCTGGCGATCCGCGGCGCGATCGCGCGCATGCTGGAGAGCGACCCGGCGATCCGCGTGGTGGCCCGTGCGGCGAACGGCCAGGCGGCGGTCGAAGAGCTGGCCCGCACCCCGGTCGACGTGCTGGTGCTGGACATCGAGATGCCGGTGATGGACGGCATGGCGGCGCTGCCGTTGCTGCTGCGGGCCGATCCGCAACTGCGCGTGATCATGGCCTCGACCCTGACCACGCGCGGCGCCGACATCGCGATGCGCGCGCTGCGGCTGGGTGCCGCCGACTATGTGCCGAAGCCGAGCTCGATCGGGGCGGGCGGCGACGAAACGTTCCGCCGCGAGCTGATCGAGAAGGTGAAGGGCCTGGCGCGGCTGCGCCGCCGCTGCGGCGCTGCCGCCGCGCGCGGCGCCGCCGGCGCACGGCGCTGACGCTGCGGCCGGCCGCCGGCGCTGCCGCCGCGGCTGCTGGCGATCGGCAGCTCGACCGGCGGACCGCAGGCGCTGTTCACGCTGGTGCAGGGTCTCGGCGAGACGCTGTCGGTGCCGGTCGTGCTGACCCAGCACATGCCGCGCACCTTCACGCCGATCCTGGCCGAGCACATCAGCAAGCTGCGGCGGCCTGCCCTGCGCCGAGGCGCAGCATGGCGAGGCGCTGCGGGCCGGGCCGGATCTATCTGGCCCCGGGCGACCGCCACCTGCTGGTCGAAGCGCACTGCCGGTGGGCTGCAGGCGCGGCTGTCCGACGACCCGCCGGAGAATTTCTGCCGCCCCTCGGTCGATCCGATGCTGCGCAGCGCCGCCGCGGCGTGCGACGGGCGGGTGCTGGTGGCGATGCTCACCGGCATGGGGCATGACGGGCTGGCCGGCACGCGCCGCGTGATCGACGCCGGCGGCACCGCCGTCGCGCAGGATGAGGCGACCAGCGTGGTCTGGGGCATGCCGGGCGCGGTGGCGCAGGCCGGGCTGTGTCACGCGGTGCTGCCGCTGCCGCGAAATCGCCGGCAAGCTGCTGGACCCTGCTCGGGCGTGGGCGCGCATGAGCGGGCTGCTGGCCCACGGCACAGTCGACAGCGGTTGCTGGCTGTCGGCACGTTCGACACGCTCGCCAATCTGCTGAAGGCCCGCTCCGGGCTGGTCGATCGGTCCGGACAAGCTGTACCTGCTGGACACGCGGCTGGCGCCGATCCTGCAAGCGCGTACCAGCCTGCCGAACCTGAACGCACTGGCCGAGCGGCTGCGTGCCGCGCGGGCGGAGACGGTGGCGCAGGAGGTGGTCGAGGCGATGACCACCAACGAGAGCTTCTTCTTCCGCGACGACAAGCCGTTCGAGCATTTCCGCACCCAGGCGCTGCCGCGGTTGCATGCTGCGCGCCGCGCCGGCGCGCAAGCTGCGCATCTGGTCGGCCGCGTCGTCGTCCGGCCAGGAGGCCTATTCGCTGGCGATGATCCTGACCGATCTGCGCGCCGGCCTGGGCGAGCGTCAGGTGGAGATCATCGGCACCGACATCGCGCGCGAGCAGCTCGCCCGTGCGCGCGACGGGCTCTACACGCAGTTCGAGGTGCAGCGCGGGCTGCCGATGCAGATGCTGGTGAAGCATTTCCGCAAGGAGGCGGCGGGCTGGCGCGTCGCCGAGGCGCTGCGGCGTATGGTGGAGTTCCGCGAATGGAACCTGCTGGCGGATCTGCGTCCGCTCGGGCGGTTCGACATCGTGTTCTGCCGCAACGTGCTGATCTATTTCGACCAGCCGACCAAGGCCAGAGTGCTGGATGCGATCGCCACGCTGATGCCGCCGGACGGGCTGCTGTATCTCGGCGGTGCGGAGACGGTGCTGGGCATCACCAGCCGGCTTGCACCGGCGCCCGGGGCGCGCGGCGTGTACGGGGTGGCGTCCGCTGCCGCGATGATGGCGTAGGCCGGCGGGTCGCTGGTCGCGCTGATGGGTGGGGGTGCGCGCCACGCGATGTGGTCATTCCGCGCCCGGTTGTAACGCCGTTATCATGCTGACCGGAGACGCCTCCTGTCATTGCGAGGAGCACAGCGACGAAGCAATCTCCTGCGTCGGGAGCGGGGGATTGCTTCGTCGCTGCGCTCCTCGCAATGACAGGTGGGGCGGCGGTTCCGGTCGGCGGGCCAACGCTCTAGGAATTATCCGGCGACTGCCCGCGCGACGCGAAGTGCGGCATCACCTTCGCCGCGAACCGCTCGAGCGAACGCATGACATCGATGTGGCTGGTGCCGAAATTCATGTTGAGCTGGATGTCGTGGATGCCCAACTCAGCGTACGGCCCCAGCTTGTCCACGCACTGCTCGGCGGTGCCAATCAGCAAGCGGTCCTCGATGTCCTGCAGCGTGTCTTCGACCTCGAGCGGGACAATCTCGCCCCGGCGCACCGTGCCGGGGGTGCTGAACACGTTCACGAAGCGCTGGTGGTTGGCGTAGGCCAGGGCCACTTTCTCGCGCGCGTCGGCCGCGTCGGCCGCGACATAGCCCATGCGCAACATCGAGAAGCGTTGGCGGCTGCCCTGCGGCAGCGCCTCGAAAAACGCGCCGGCCTGCATCCGCACGGCATCCATCGGGTCGCGCAGCGGCGTGGTCATTACGTGGAAGCCGCGCCGCACCGCATCAATGATACTTGAACGGTTCAACGCGGCGATCCAGATCGGCGGATACGGGTGCTGCAATGGACGCGGCGTGATCGTCAGCGGTCCGAACTTGTAATACTTGCTGTTCCAGCTTACCTCGGTCTCGGACAGCAGCTTGATCAGCAGGTTCAGCGAATCGTCGAACTTGTCGCGGGCTTCGTCGACCGGCACGCCGAAGGCGTCGAACTCGTAACGGAACGCGCCGCGGCCGACGCCCAGTTGAATGCGCCCCCCGGTCAGGCAGTCCGCCTGCGCGATCTCCCCGGCCAGGCGGCGCATGTCGTAGAACGGCAGCACGAGCACGGCGGTGACGATCGAGATGCGCCTGGTCGCGGCGGCAACCCGGACGGCGGTGAGCAGCGGGCTCGGGTGCACCAGATAGTTGATGAAATGGTGCTCGGGGATGCTGAGCGAGATGCAGCCGATGGCTTCCGCGACCTGCGCCTCCTCGACCACGTCGCGGTACATGTCGGCTGCGTGGTAGCTGGTGTCCGGCCAGTAGCAGGGCAGGTAGAATCCGAAATCCATTGCAGCCGTTTCCGTCCATCGATCGATGCGAGCCTCACTGCCGACACGACCGCGCGCCGGCGTCGATCTCACGCGGGCCGGCGGGCACTGTCAATTCGGGGTCGTGGGTCGGTTTGAGTGCGTCGACCGGTCCAATGCAGCGATCGTCGGGTTGCCGGACCTGAACAGCCGGGTTCGACCCAAAGCGGTCCTTCGGCGACGAGAGGCCCCGCCCACACGGAAAGACCGTTTGACGTACGTCAAGGTGCCGTCGCGGGCCCCTCGCCAGGCAACGTCCCGACGGACACGCGCGAAGACGCACCCGCGTGCGTGGGTATCGGCCATCGGGCGGGAAAGGACCGCCAGCTCCCGGCCGCTACGCGTGCGCGGCGATATGGTCCGCGAGGTGCGCCGCGTCGCGTTCGACACCAAAGATGAAGCTCGAGGCCCGGCGGGACAGCCAGGGCAGCCCCAGGAAATGCAGCCCAGGCACATCGGTGACGCCGCGCCGATGCACCGGCGCACCGCGTTCGTTGAAAGCGTCCACCTTCAGCCAGCCGAAATCGAGCGCGAACCCCGTGGCCCAGACAATGGCGGTTATTCCGGCATCGCGCAGGTTGAGCTGAAGGATGGGGTCGGTGACGCATTGCGGATCCGGATCGAGCGTGCGTGCCTCCGGCTCCTCGGGCAGGTCGAGGCCCTCGCGAACGGCATAGGCGTCGGCCGCGTCGAGAAAGGCCAGGTAGGACGCGTCGCCGTGTGCGAGGTCGCCTGCCAGGTCGGGGGAAAAACGCATCACGCCATCGCCGTACGCGCCCGTCCGGCCCACCAGCACCACCCCGCGCGCCGCGAGGCGCCGGAAGTCGATGGTATGGCCGCCATAGGCGCCGCTGACCGCGATCGTGACGTGCTTCTGCGGCGGATCTCTGACCGGTTCGTCCCATATGCCAAGCACACCCAACCACCAGCCGAAGTCACGCCCGCGATACCGTCTGGGCGGCCGTTCATGCCGGCTGACCGACAGATAGACCCGCCGGCCTGCGCGTGACAGTTCGTCGGCGATCTGCGCACCCGACGAACCGGCGCCGACCACCAGGACCGCGCCGTCGGGCAACTGGCCGGGGTTGCGATATGCGTTCGAATGCATCTGGACAATGCCGGCCTCCGGCGGCACGACGACGGGAATGACCGGGCGTTGAAACGGTCCGGTGGCGGCGACCACGTTGGCGGCGTCGATCGCGCCCTGCGACGTTTCGGCGCGGAAACCAGTCCCGCCGGCCTGCCGGTGCAGCGCCGTCACTGCGACGCCACAGCGAAGCGGTGCGGCGATCCGTTCGGCGTACGCGACGAAATACGCCACCATCTGGTCGCGCGCGGCAAAACCGTCGGGATCGACGCCGGCGATGGGCATGCCCGGCAACCGGTCGTGCCAGGCGGGACCGTTGGCGTGCAGCCCGTCCCAGCGTTCCGAGCGCCAGCGTTCGGCGACGCGATGTCGTTCCACGATCAGGTGGGGAAGCTGGCGCTTGCTCAGTTGTTCGCTCATCGCCAGCCCGGCCTGACCGCCGCCGACGATCAGCGTCTCGACTTGCTCAACCGACACGTCGCCACCTTGTTTTGCATGGAACAAGATCTTGCACGCCGAACAGTGAGGCACAAGCCGGGCGGGCGGATAACCGGAAGCGGCGCCGCCGCGCAGCGACGCCATGCAATCTGCGACGGCGGCAAGACCGAACCGCGGCAGGACGGGGACGGTGGAGAGTGCGGCGGCGGCACCGGGTTCGGTGCCAGGCTGGCGCGAACCCCTCCCCCCAACCTTGGTCCGCTTCGCGGCCCAAGCCCGCAAGGGGAGGGGGGAATGGGGCGTCATGGCGGCTCTCCCGCGCTTGCCCGCGCGGCACGCCGGGGGCAGGGTGCGCCCCCGCCGCACGCGTGGAGCGCCGCATGATGTCTCGAACCACGGCTCGTCCCTCGGCCCGCCCCTGGGGCCTTCTGCTGATCGCCGCCTTGCTGGTGGCGGCCGCGCCCGCGCGCGCCGAGACCCTGCTGCGCCTCAGCGAGACGGCCACCGTGATGGCGCACCCGGACGAGCTGGACGCCTCGCTGCGGGTGGAGACCACGGCCGCCGACCCGGCGCAGGCGCAGCTTGGGGTGAACACGGCGATGGAAGCGGCGCTGGCGACCGCCAAGGCGGTGGCCGGGGTCACCGTCAGCACCGGCGGCTACTTCGTCTGGCGCGTCGGCCCGACGCCGCAGGACCGCACCGAGCGCTGGCAGGCCAACCAATCGATCGAGCTGACCAGCCACGATGGCGCCGCGCTGCTCAAGCTGATCGGTGCGTTGCAGCAGAAGGGGCTGGCGGTGGGGCAGCTCGACTGGCGCCTGTCCGACAGTGCGATGCACGCGGCGCGGGCCGAGGCGACGCGCAAGGCGATCGCCGCACTGCGCGGCCGCGCCGACGAGGCAGCGGCGCTGCTCGATCTGCGCTTCGGCTCGTTCAAGCAGGTCAACCTGGACACCACCCGCCCGCAGCCGATCGCGCGGCTGATGGCCATGTCGGCCTCGGCCGCCGCGCCGGCGCCGCCGCCCAGCGCCGAGGCGGCGGATATCAGCGTCAGCGCCACCGCCGAGGCCGACGTTGTTCTGCTGTCGAAATGACAGAATCGTCGGCCACCGCCCCGTTTGACCTGCCGCCGGAGGAGTTGCGCCTGGCGGCGCGCCGCGCCTACAGCTCGGGCGCGCTCGATGCGGCACTGACGCGCCAGCAGGACCTGATCGCCGCCGACCGCGACGTGGTGCCGGGCGATTTCGTGTTTCTCGGCCTGCTGCACCATGCCGCCGGCCGCAGCGAGGACAGCATCGCCGCACTGCGCGACGGCGAGCGACGTTTCCCCGAGGCCGCCGAGATCCATGAGAACCTCGGCGTCCTGCTGCTGCTCGGCCAGCAACCGGCCGCGGCGATCGAGGCGGCGGAGCGGGCCCTGGCGCTCGGCAGCCAAAGCCCGAACGTGTTCGACTGCCTGTGCGATGCCGCCAACCGGATCGGCCGCACCGACCTTGCCGTGCAGTACGGCCGCCAGGCGCTCGAGGCCAAGGACGCAATGTTCCGTGGCCGTCCCAAGGTGGCGGAGATCCCCGACCGCCTGCCGCCGCCGTTCGATCCCACCCACCCGGCCGACAACGTCATCGCCTATTGCCTGTGGGGCGACGACCGGGCCTACCAGGTTCCCCTGCTGGAGAGTGCCCGCATCCTGGCGCACCTGTTCCCCGGCTGGACGATGCGGGTCTACCACGACGCGTCGGTGCCGCCGGCGTTCCGCACCGAGCTGTCGCGCCACGGCGTGCAGCTTCGGCTGAAGGCGCTGCCGGCCGGCGTGCCGCAGCACCGGCGCCTGCTGTGGCGCTTCGACGTGCTGGCCGATCCGACGGTGCGCCGCTTCCTGATCCGCGACGCCAACTCGTTGCTGTCGGTCAAGGAGCGGGTCGCGGTCGATGCCTGGGTGGCGTCGTCGTGCTGGTTCCACGCAATGCGCGACTGGTACACCCACACCGACCTGCTGCTGGCCGGCATGTGGGGCGGCATCGGCAACGTGCTGCCGGGGCCCGACGGGCTGATGCGCGCCTATACCGGCTGGCGGATGGAGAACGACCACCTGGACCAGGACGTGCTGTCCGAGGCGGTGTGGCCGACGATCCGCGCAAGCTGCCTGATCCACGACAGCATCTTTACGGGTTGCCTGGGCAGCGTTGCATTCCCGCCGTTCGGCACCCTGATGCCCGGGCACCATGTCGGGCAGAACGCGATGGCATATTTCAAGCGGGGGTGAAGGGCCCGTCCGAGTTCGTTGCCAATTCACCTCTCCCGCTCTTGGCGGGAGAGGTCGAGGCGCGCAGCGCCGAGGGTGAGGGCGGTGCCGCGCGGCGCGGCCCTCACCCGCGTCGCTCCGCTCCGCGACCTCTCCCGCGAAGAGCGGGAGAGGTGTACGCGCCGGCAGCCATTCCTTCTACGTTTGTTTCGGATGCAACTTCGCCTCGGTGCGTGCCTGCAGCACTTCGAACGTCAGGCCCGGCGCCATTTCCACCACCTCGAAGCCGCGCGGCGTGACGTCGATCACCGCCAGGTTGGTGTAGACCCGCTTCACCGCGCCGAGCGCGGTCAGCGGATAGCTGCACTTGCGCACCAGCTTGGGCGTGCCGTCCTTGGCGGTGTGCTCCATCATCACCCACAACCGCTTTGCCCCCGCGGCCAGGTCCATCGCCCCGCCAACCGCCGGCGCCGTATCGTTCTCGCTGGTCGCCCAGTTGGCGATATCGCCGTTGTCCGCCACCTGGAACGCGCCGAGCACGCAAAGGTCGAGGTGTCCGCCGCGGATCATCGCGAAGCTGTCGGCGTGATGGCAGAAGCTGCCGCCGGCGCGCAGCGTGACATATTGCTTGCCCGCATTGATCAGCCAGCGGTCGATCTCCGCCTCGGGCGGCGCCGGGCCCATGCCGAGCACGCCGTTCTCCGAGTGGAAGATCACCTCGCGGTCCAGCGGGACGTGGTCGGCAACCGCGGTCGGCATGCCGATGCCGAGATTGACATACCACCCCTCCGGGATGTCGCGCGCCACGCGCACGGCCATCTGCGGACGGGTCAGCGGCTTGAATTCGGCGAGGGCGGTGTCGGGCATTGCTGGTGCCTCCTGTCAGAAGCCGGTCGGGTCACCGTAGGGCACGTGCAGCACGCGGTCCACGAAGATCCCCGGGGTGACGACGTGGTCGGGATCGATCTCGCCCAACTCGCGGATATGCTGCGCCTGCACGATGGTCAGCTTGCCGGCCATCGCGCAGACCGGGTTGAAGTTGCGGCCGGATTTTCGAAATGTCAGGTTGCCCCAGCGGTCGGCCTCCCACGCTTCCACCAGCGCCACGTCGCCGGGCAGCCACTGCTCCAGCACGTAGCTGCGGCCGTCGATGTCGCGGGTTTCCTTGCCCATCGCCATCCTGGTGCCGACGCCGGTCGCGGTGAAGAAGGCGGGCACGCCGGCGCCGGCGGCACGCATCCGTTCCGCCAGCGTGCCTTGCGGGACAATCTCCAGCTCGATCTTGCCGGCGCGGTACAGGGTCTCGAACACTACGGGATCAGACGAACGCGGGAACGAGCAGATGATTTTCGCCACGCGGCCGAGTTCCATCAGGTGGGCCAGGCCGACATGGCCGACGCCGGCGTTGTTGCAGGCGACCGTCAGGTTGGTCGCGCCCTGCTCGATCAGCCCGTAGATCAGCGCGTTCGGCTGGCCGACAGCGCCGAAGCCGCCGATCAGCACGGTCGAGCCATCCTTGATGCCCGCCATGGCGTCCGCCATCGACTGGACGATCTTGTTGATCATACTTGGCGCTTCCTTCCGGGACGCGACGTCATCCGGCGGCGATGTTGCGGCAAGGGCGGGCGCAAGCCAAGGGTTGCCGTCCGGCGGGGTGGCGCCACCAGGTGAAGCCATGCACCGCCGATAGCTGACCGTCATCGCGAGCATCACCTGACTGTCATTGCGAGCGTAGCGAAGCAATCCCCATCCGGGTGAGCACCGTCACGGGGATTGCTTCGCTACGCTAAGAAACAAGCTCCCCCTCCCCTTGAGGGAGGGGGGTTGGGGGGAGGGGTCGTCGGGGATTCACACCGATCGACCCCTCCCCCCAACCCCCTCCCTCAAGGGGAGGGGGAGTGTCCTTCTCTTCGGCGATCCGACTGTTTCATTCAGGGCGGGTCGGCCGCCGGTCGGTGGGAACTCGCAATGACAGTGCAGCAGTTGATCCGCCGCGGCTCCTGCGTCACCTGATTGCGTTATTGGCCGGCACCCATTCGCTTGCACGGCACCATCGGGCGTGCAGAATGGAATCGGGAGAAAAACGTCGAGAGGCCACGATGACGGAAACGGCGCATTCGGCGGCCGAGGCCGCGCTCGAGAACCAGCGGATCGGCGGCTTGCAGCTTCGCGTCGCGGCGTTGTGCCTGCTGGTGCAGACCTGTGACGGCTACGACCTGAATTCGGTCGCATGGGCGGTGCCGTCGCTGATCCGTGCATGGCACCTGCCGCCGTCGATGTTCACGCAGGCGTTCCTGTGGTCGAGCATCGGCATCCTGGTGGGGGCACTCTCCGCGGGACCGATCGGCGACCGTTTCGGCCGCCGGCCGCTGCTGCTCGCCAGCCTGACGATCTTCGGGTTGGCCTCGCTGCTCAGCGCCATGGCCGGCTCGCTCGGCGCGCTGAGCCTCTGGCGCTTCTTCACCGGCATCGGCATCGGCGGTGGCTTTTCCGGGGCGGCGGCGTTGACCGGCGACTACGCACCGCACCGCCTGCGCGCGACGATGATCATGGCGACGTTCACCGGCGCACCCCTTGGCGGCTTCGTCGGCGGCCAGATCGTGGCATTGCTGCTGCCGCATTTTGGCTGGCCGATGATCTTTGTCCTGGGCGGCGCATTCCCGCTGGTTCTGGTGGTGGCACTGGCGCTGTGGCTGCCGGAATCGCCACGATTCCTCGCCACCCGGCAGACAATTTCATCGCGCCACGCCGCCCTGCTGCAGCGTCTCGACATCGCACCGACGGCGCATGCACAGGTTGATGTCGCACCGGTCAATCCGGTCCTGATGCTGTTCAGCCAAGGCTATGCCTTGCAGACCGTGCTGCTGTGGATCGTTTACTTTTGCAGCCTGTTGAACCTGTTCCTGTTCGCCTATTGGATGCCAACGGTGCTGAACCTGATCGGCATGACCCCGGCACAGGCCGTGTTCGCCTCCAGCCTGCGGGACTTCGGCGCGCTGTTCGCGGTGCTGTATCTTGGCTTCGCGATTGACCGGATCGGGCCCGAACGCGCATTGGCGCTGCATTACGCCGCCGGCGCCCTGTTCATTGCGGCGATCGCGCTCGTTGCGCTGCCCTACACACTGCTGCTGGCGATGACCTTCCTGGCCGGGATGACGATCACCGGCAGCCAGACCGGCGCCAACGGAGCGTGTGGGAAACTTTATCCCGCGCGCATGCGCACCAGCGGCCTCGGCTGGGCGCTCGGCATCGGGCGGCTCGGCGGCATCGCCGCGCCGGTGTTGGGCGGGTATCTGTTGTCGCTCGGCCTGCCGCCGACGCACATTTTCCTGAGCGCCTGCCTGTTCGCACTGATCGCGGCGGCGGCGACCGCGCTGCTGGCGTTCCGCGGCAGCCGGGTCCCGCTTGCCGGCGTCGAGGAGGTTGCGTCTTCAAGCTGATCGGGTTGGCGCCGGATCCGGCGCGGCGGCTTTGCGTCCAGGCGGCCTTCGACGCGCGGGCTATGATCGCTCGGGCATCCAGTCGCCGAGCACCTGGTCCTCGGTGTAGGTGACCTGGTCAAGGTCGATCGTCGGCTGCTCGCCGTAGTCCTTGAGGCCGGCACGGACCAGCGCGCGTGCACGGGGGAGTTCCCTGGCGATCATGCCAGCGACCTCGCTTCGCAGGCTGGGGCTGTCTTCCAGCAATCGCTCAATCTCGCCCCGCGCACGAAGGATGCTTTCCTTCCAGCCACGGGAAAGGATTGGTAGCGGAAAGGTCTGAAGCTTCAACAAGTGCTCGATAACGATCCCGATATGGCTGGCGAGCGCACGGCGATCTGACTTGCCCAAGCTTTCGATCTCCTCGGCGACATTCTCCCAGTCGATCGGCGCGTTCCACCCGGCATTGGCTGCAGTGCGCAGCGCACGTGCTTGTTCTTCACTCCAGAGTACCAGGTCCTGATCGTACATGCTTGCCATGAGGCCAAGCATATCATTGTCGGGTGCCGCGGCGAAAGGTTGGGCAGATGGCGGATTGCGCTGCCCCCCGGGTCAGCGCGCCCGGGGGCGTTGGCTTATCCGCCCTACAGGCCCGCGACCTCGATCACCGCATCGACGACGAAGGCCCCGTGCCCCTCGGGCATGGACCCGAACTGCCAGCAGCAAGGGATCGACAACACCACGGCAATCCTCAACCTCAGCCAGGTGGCGCGGGGAACCAGTCCCCCAGCACCTCGTCCTTGGTGTAGGTGACCTGATCGAGGTCGATCAGCGACTGCTCGCCGTAGCGCCCCAGACTCGCGCGAACCGCGGCACGGACTTTGGGAAGCCGCTTGGCGATCATGTCGGCAACCTCTCGGCGCAGACTGGGGCTGTCCGCCAGCAGGTCCTCGACGTCACCGCGTGCCCGGGCGATGGTGTCTGCCCAACCGCCGACCGCTTGGGCCGCTGGTGCCGCCTGCAGCTTCAGCAGATGCTCGATGATGATGGCAATATGGCTGCCAAGCGCGCGGCGGTCCGACCGGCCCAAGCTCTCGATCTCCTCGGCGACGTTCTCCCAGTCGATCCCCGCGTTCGATCGCGCCTGCCCTTCCTCACGGAGAGCACGCGCCTGTTCTTCACTCCAGAGTACCAGGTCCTGATCGTAGCGACTGCCCATGCCCGCAATCATAGCATCAGTTCGGGCCTTCGGGGGAGCCTGCACCGCCGACCAACGGCGGATCAGAGGGCGTTCGCCTCCCACCAGGCGATTTCCATCAGAAGTGCGTTGCGCCGCTCGTGTAACGCGGGATGCGACTGGCGGTGCCTGGTCAGCCACAACCTCAATTCGATATACGCCCGATCGAGCAGATTCGACGCGGATCGCGGGGCGAGTTCCAACTCGGTATCGGTGCCGTAAACAGCGTCCAGATTGCGGTTGTCGAGCAAGTACCAGGTCAGGATGTCGAACGCGCCAAGGCATTTCCGAGGTTCGAAACCAGCCATGCGGCAATGCACCAGAGCCCGGGCATCGGCGGCAAGTTCCATCTCACGCGAATAGATGCGCCGCGCCAGTCCACGCAGGATCAGTGCGGCCAGGCGCAGCGGCGCATGCGTGGCGGCGCTGGCAGCCCATGCCTCGGCGCCGCGAAGATGCCCGAGGTCATGGTGGGCGATCTCGTGGGCCAGGGCGAAGGCGGCGGGCGCGTCGGAGCTGCAACGTTCGATGAATTGCCGCGAAATATAGCAGTATTGGCCCGGCAACGTGAACGCCATGGGCGCGCGCAGCCAGAGAACCTCGCCGATCATGGGCTGTACCGGAGTGCGAACCGCGTTGAGCACCGCCATCACCCGGTCGACACACTTGTGCGAGAAGTCCCGATCTCTCAGGCCATACGCCCGCAGCAGCACCGCGTGCAGGCGTTCGCCCAGGTGCCGGCGGTTTCGAGGCATTTCGGAAACATCCTCCGGATAGAATCCGGCCGCTAGGCACTTCGGCAGAGCTAGTCAATGCCCAGAACGGCGCTCGTCGCGCGCCCGCCTAGAGCTGATCGCGCGACTGTCCCGGACCGAACACCCGGACGATGAATACGTCGCCGGCCGTCGTATCATTGCCCGTATCGGGGTGCACCTCGTAAACGACGACATGGCCCTGAGTTATCAGTTCCCGAGTGTCCGGGTGCTGGCCGCGGCGAAATCGACAAGGGTATTCGACCAGGCCGCGAATCGCGGATCGGATGGCCCGCACGCGGCGAGCGGCCGCAGCTCCCGCGCCCGGTTGCCTGTACCAACGATAAATACCGGCAATGTCGTCAATTGCCGCCTCAGAGAGGAACAGCGCGCGCCGTTTTCGCCTGCGACGGGTCGAGTCAGTCGGAACCGGACCTGGCGGCCCGTGGCGGGGGAGCTCGGTCGGCGTGCCGAGGCTATCCACCCAGTCATCGAAGGCTTCCTCAGAGATCACCTGACCCGCGGCAATCTGGGCGCGAGCATGGGCAATCAGATCTGCTTCGTGGGCAAATCGGGCATTCTGAGCCGCCTCGGGTTTCGGCGGGGTGGAGCGATGACGTCGATTCAGCATGACCTCACAATAGGCTCATGCGGCTTGGGTGGCCAGAGCCCGTAGACATTTGCGCGGGCGCTACGCCACCTCGATCACCGCATCCGCGGCGAACGCGCCGTGCCCCTCCGGCATCGCGAACACCGGGTTCAGATCGACCGATAGCAGCCGCGGGCCTGCGGCGGCGGCGAACGCCGACAGCCGCGCCAGCATCTGCGCCAGGGCATGGATATCCACCGGCGGCCGGCCGCGCGCGCCCAGCAGCAGCGGCGCGCCCTTGATCGAGCGGATCATCGCCTCCGCCACGTCGGCGCCGAACGGACAGCGGCGGAACACCACGTCCTTCATCACTTCGACGAAGATCCCGCCCAGCCCGAACATGGCAATCGGGCCGAACACCGGATCGCGGTGGATGCCCAGGATGCACTCCACGCCACCCTGCAACTGTTTCGCCACCAGCACGCCCTCGAGGCGCGCATCCGGCGCGGCGCGTCTGGCGCGTGCCAGCAGCAGGTCGTAGCCGTCGCGCACCGCGGCATCGTCGGCGACGTTCAGCAGCACGCCGCCGATCTCCGACTTGTGCAGGATATCGGGCGACAGGATCTTCATCACCACCGGGAAGCCGAACACCTCCGCCGCCGCCACCGCTTCGTCGGCGCTGGCGCACGCCTGCTCGGGCGCCGACGTGATTCCGGCAGATGCCAGCAGCCGCTTTGCCTCCGCCTCGGAAGGTGTGGTGTCCGGCAGCGTCACCGGGTGCACCACGGGCGCGGGCAGCGGCGGCGGCGCGGCGAAGGTCGCGCCGAAGCGCCCCATCGCGTCGATCGCCACCACCGCGCGCGTCGGGTCCTCGTGACAGATCCAGCCATCGGCCTCCAGCTCGCGAATCCGTTCCGGCGGCGCGATCAACGACAGCACGTAGAGCCGATCCGGATACTTCGCCCGCACCATGTCGAGCTGCTCGCGCATCAGCGGCCAACGGCGCGACGAGGCGACCATGGTGAAGAAGCCCAGCACCGAGCTGTAGCCGCCGTCGCGCACCAGCGATTCGGTGAAGGTGCCCAGCAGCGAGATGTCGTTGCCGACCTGCGCGGTGGCGTCCACCGGGTTGCGCGGCGCGCAGAAGCTGACCAGCTCGCGCAACCGGGTCTGCGCATCCTGCGGCATCTCCGGCATCGGCAGGCCGGCGCTCTCCGCCACGTCGCTGATCAGCACGCCGGCGCCGCCCGACAGCGTGATCACGCCAAGCGTGTTGCGCACCGGGTAGATGCGCCGCGTCGCGGTATGCGCGATGTCCAGCATCTCCTCGGAGTTGCGCGCGCGCAGCACGCCGAACTCGGCCATGACAGCCTCGGTCACCGCGTCGTTGCCGGCGATCGAGGCGGTGTGCGACTTCGCCGCCTTGGTGCCGAGCGCGCTGTGCCCGACCTTCTGCATGACGATCGGCTTCCTGGCGGCACGCGCCGTTTCGAACGCGGCGATCAGGCCGGGCGCCTCGCGGATGCCCTCGGCGTAGACCGCGATGACATCGACTTCGGGATTCTCCGCCAGCCAGCCGATGCATTCGCCCACCGTCACGTCGGCCTCGTTGCCGGTCATGATGCACAGCGAGGCGCCGATGCCGCGGTTACGCGCCAGCGTGTAGAGATGCGTGCCGTAGGCGCCGGACTGGCTGGCGATGCCGATGCGCCCCGGCACCGGCCAGCCGCTGTCGAACGACGAGGAGAACGTTGCGTAGTAGCTGGTGCGCGCATCGAACACGCCGAGGCAGTTCGGGCCCAGGATGCGCATGCCGTGCGCCCGCGCGATGGCGACCATGCGGTCCTGCTCGGCCTCGCCCCTGGCATCGACCTCGGCGAAGCCCGCGGTGAACATCAGCACACCCTTGGTGCCGCGCTTCGCCAGGTCCTCCACCGCCTGCACCGCCAGTTCGGCGGGAACCGCAACGATGGCGACATCCGGCGTTTCCGGCAGGTCGGCGACCGAGGCATAGGCCTTCACGCCCTGCACCTCGGCCCGGTTGGGATTGACCGGATAGATCGCGCCGGCGAACTTCTGCGCCAGCATGTAGGCGAGCGGCCGGCCGCCGATGCGCGCGGGATCGTTCGACGCGCCGAGGATGGCGACCGAACGGGGTGACAGCAGCGGCGTAAGACCGGCAAAGCGGGACGCACCGGCAGGTGTTGCGGTGGGCATTGGCGTGGACGTTCCCTATCGATCGTGCCGCGCGATCGATCGACCGCGCGTGTTGTGGGTCAGTCTGGCGCCGCTCCCCGGATGCCGCAAGCAGGCCGGGGCAAACGTTCGGACGCCGTAGGGCGGAAAAGCGCAGAGGCTGGGCAAGTATTCGAATTCGGACCGGCCCCCCAACGCTAACCGGCTGAATTCATGACGTAATTTTTCCGCCTTCGCGGCGAAAATCGCATACTTGCCCAGCCTCGCAGCGCATTCCGGCATCCCGCGACGGCGGGATGCGCTGCCCCCCGGAACTAGTCCGGGGGCGTTGGCTTTTCCGCCCTACTCTGCGTGACCGAGTACCAGGATCGCGCGAGCATCGACCAGCGCGGCGTAGAGCAGCCGTTCCAGGGCCGGATAGAACACCGCCTCCACCACGTCGCGATTGATGGCGAGGCTGCGCGACACGGCGATATCGTTGCCGACGTGTGTGTAGTGCGCGGTGTAGTGGCCGGCGTCGGTATCGAGCATGACGTCGTCGGGCAGGTGTTCCACCCGCAGACCAGGCGGCAGGCTGATCACCGTGTCCCATTGCTGGTCGCGCGCATCGGCCAGCTCGGGATGCTGGCGCTTGCCCGTCGGTGCGATCTTCGCGCGTTCAAAGCCGGGCGGCAGCAGGTCGGGGCCGGCGGGCACGCGCAGATAGATCCTGTCACCCTGCGCATTCACCGCGTGCGCGCTGTGCCATGACGCCGAGAGCGTGAACGGGCGGGAGAGGTCGTGCGGGTCACCGGCCTGCATCGTGCCGAAGCCGCCTTCGAGCGTGCGCTGCAGCAGCCGCGCGGCGAGATCGGTCATCGAGGACGCGCCGCTGACCAGGGCGCGCGCGAATTCCTCGGTGTTGGGTGACATCTGATAGCTGGCGGTGCCGTCGATCGCACCGTCCGCCGTCAGGCTCAGGCGGCTTTGCATCCGGTACCGGTTCCGCTCGGGCGAGGACGGCGGGGTGCGGAGGACCGCGCCTTCCGGCGTGGCCAGCACCACGAGCTTGCCGGACAGGCGACGATCCAACGCATCGAACGCGGCGTAGCGGTCGGTCGGATTGGCAAAGTGCTGGAAGTCCGGCAGGTAGATGATCCGGTGATTGGAGAAATACGGCGCCCACGAGACCGGATCCGCATAGCGTGTGCCCCACTCGATGCTTGCCGGCACGGACGCGATGCCGCGGGCGGCAAGCAGGGCTTGCATCAGCACCACGTAGTCCTTGCAGTCGCCATAGCCGGCGTGCAGGACCACGGTCGCAGTGTGCGACACCATGCCGTCATCGAGCGACAGGTACACCGCGATATAGCGGATGTTAGCCGCCACCCAGTCATAGATCGCGCGCGCGGCATCCAGCCCCGTGCGGGTCCCGACGATGTGGGCGGCGAGTGCCGCTATCTCCGGCGTGACCGCGGCGCGATCCTTCGAATTCGCGATAGACGATGGCACCGGTCGCCGCCATGTCGGGCAGCGTGGTCGCCTCGAACGTCGGCTGAAAATCATCGGTCGACACCATCATCGGTTCGACATCCTCGCCCGGCCGGTCGCGTATCCGCGCGACGATATGGCGGACGCCGTCGGCCGTCCCGTCGGTCACCTCGAAGCCGCGGGTACGCCAGTGCAGGTCGACATCGGCAGGGATCGCGATGCGGGTTTCGTCATCGCCGGTGTCCCATTGGTAATCGGCCACATCGCGGACGTTGAAGCCGAACAGGCCCGGCGTCTTCTGGGTCCGGCGCCACACGACATGGGTGCGGCTGCCTTCGCGCAACTGCGGGAACAATACCGTGGTGGTCAGGCTGTTGACGAAACCGGGCGCGCTTTGCGCGGCCGCGCTGGGACGCGTGAAGATGCCGCTCGCCGGCACCGTGACGCGGGTGCCGTCGGGCTGGTCGACCCACGCTTCGACCGGTTCCAGCGTCTGCTTGTCGGGATAGAACGTCGAGGCGCTGCGATCATTGGCGTGAATGCCGCGCTGCGTGAACAGGGTGACGTCCACTTCCTCGACAAGCACCCAGGTCAGGTCGCGGCGCACCTCATAGCTGGCAATATCGCGATCGATCCGCGCATGCACCGTATGCTCGGCCCAGGCCGGTGACACCAGCAGCAGAAGCAATATCGACGCCCAGGCGGAAATACGTGCCGTCATGGCATCAGTCTGCCAACGCCGCTGGTCGATCGCAAGATGGGCAGCCGTCGATCAGGTCCTTGCCCGGACTGACGAAGCCGTTACCCGCGCATCACCGGATTTTGAACCGCAGGTCACATTCTCGCCCTGCCGCGTGCCCAGGTTCAGCTCCGACGCCGGCCAACGGTTTCTTCCGCGAGCGGCACCATCCGCGGCGTCGCGACGGAGGTGCCGTGCTGCATCGTCGTTGTGCGACGCAGCCATTCGAAAGGACACATCACATGCGCGTCACTCGTCTGATCCTCTTATTGCTGCCGTTCGCGTTCGGCGGCTGCAGCTTCAGCAGCGACAATCCGCCGCCGCCGAAGAACAACACCACGATCGTCGTGCCGCCCGGCTCGACGGTGGTCTGCGCGAACGGCGCGCCGCCGCCGTGTCAGTAACGGGCACCGCCTAGCGCGACGTGGCTGCTGCCTGCCGCGCCTGATCGGCCACCTCGTCGGCGAACACCACGCCGGCGGCGTGGACCGGCAGGCCGGCGGTTTGCAACGCCTCGACGGCCCAGGTGTTGCAGGTGTAGCCGGCGCTGTAGGTACGGGTCGAGGCATAGAACAGGCTGCCGGGATATGGCCCGTCGGCGATCGCGTGCAGCGCGGCGTCGGGCGCGCGTTCGAACGACCGCGCAATGAAATCGACCAGCCGCGCCAACCCGCGCGCCGAGACATGCAGCACGACGATGTCGCCGGCGGGGAACACGGTCTCCGGCGTGTCGCGCAACGCCGTCACCAGCATCGCGCCGGGACCTGGCGCCAAGGCCGCCAGCATGTCGCCAAAGTCGGGATTCGGACGCAGCATGAAGGCGCGTTGGCCGAAGCCGATCACCAGTGTGCGGACGCCGGGAAACGTCGTGCGGAGCTGGTTGAGCGTGGCACCCGCCTGCTCCGCCGGCAGGCCGATATCCGTGTGCCAGCCCCGCTCGACCAGGTAGATCGTTTCGGTTTCTGGCCCGGCGGTCAGGTCGGCCGGCGGCGCGGGCGGCGCTGGCGTGGCACAGTTGGCGAGCACCAGGCTGAGCAGGCAGATCATCAGGGCGAGAAGGCGCCCGCCGGCACGGCGCGTCGGCGGAGCCATCAGACGATCGGCCCGCTGATCTCGCGGGTCAGCTTCTGGCGCATCGCCTCGGTGAAATCGGCATAGGTCGCGCAGGTGACCGCGAATGCGCCGGGGCCGCCGATTACCTCCTTGGTGTAGGACTGCAACAGGTCCGGTTCCTCATGCAGGATGCACAGGCCGTTGATGGTGATGCCGGCCGCCGCCATCCGATCGCGGATCGGGCCGGGCGCCACGCCGTCGTTGGAGCGGCCGTCGCCGATCACGTCCACCACCTGGCGTGCCGCGTGTGCCGGCACGTGCGCCAGCAGGGTCAGCGACGCCAGCAGCGCCTCGCCGATCGCGGTCTGTCCGGCCGGGACGACGCGCGACATGTTGTCGACGTCATCGGCGAACGCCGCCGCGTCGGCCGGCGAGGCGATCAGCGTCCAGTCGGTCAGCACCGCCTGATCGCCGGAGCTGGACCAGAGCAGCAGCGCGCCCATGCTGGCTTTCGCCGGGCCGCCGAGCAGGCCGCGCACCACGGCGGGATCGCGTAGCGCGCGCGCCATGCCGCCGGCGATCAGGTTGAATTCATCGTAGGTCACGCTGGCCGAGCCATCGACCGCCAGCACCAGCGCCAGGTCCACTGCATCCATGCCGCATTATGGGGCTGGCGCGGCGGCATGACACGGGGCGGCGTGTCACGACGCGCGAGGCAGCGGGCGGGTTGCGATCAGCGACGACGGCTTGGCCAGCCCGGACCGAGCCGCTCAATGATCTCCGGGCGGCGACGAAAGAGGTCTATCGCGGCCGCTTCAAGCTCCATGCGAAGCCTGCCCGGCGCTCGGCCAACAATTCCATGACCGGGTCGATCAAAATCGGGGAACCACTCGGAGGTGAGCCGAAGCGCCGCAAGCCGCCGCAGGTCAAGCATGAACCTCCGCCCATGGCCCATCGTCGCCGCGCTAGCCTGGTCGAACATGTACAGACCCGACGGCCTTGGATCGCTCCACGGCTGGCTGCTCGTGTAGGCGACGAATCAGACAAGACCATGCTCGTCACCGGCCGCCAATGCGATATACCCGATATGCCGTGGCCTTGGTCGGGCCGGGTTCTCCCGCTCCGGGTACGCAGTCCAAACAAGATCGCCGGGACGGTAGACCGAAGCGGTCAATCCTGATTGGCCGCGTGTTCAAGCAGGACGGCCAGCAGTTCGCAGCGCCTTTGATAGCTCTCTCTTTTGCGCGATCCCCGTTTTCGCGGTGTGGGCCAGATGGAAGTGCCTATGCGGCAACCGTCAGCCGCAGGCCGAGCGCGCGTAGCACCTTCGCCACCGTGGCGAACTCCGGGTTGCCGTCCGGCGACAGCGCCTTGTACAGATTGGCTCGCCCCAGGCCGGCGGCACGTGCGATCTCGGTCATCCCCTTCGCCCGCGCGATATCCCCCAGCGCCGCTTTCAGCAGCTCGGGATCGCCATCTTCCAGAACGGCGTCGAGATAGGCGGCGATATCCTCCTTGGTACGCAACGAGTCGGCGGCGTCCCAGGGATAGGTCTCACGCGGCATCGCGGCCTCCTACACGTCTCGTGCCAGGTCGATGGCACGGGTGATATCGCGGTCCTGGGTCCGCTTGTCGCCGCCGCACAGCAGAACCACGATGCTGGTGCCGCGCCTGACGAAGTAGACCCGGTAGCCGGGACCGTAATCGACCCGCATCTCCGACACACCCTCGCCCACCGGTCTCACGTCGCCAGAATTGCCGAGCGCAAGCGACGAATGCGCGCCATGATGCGGGACCGTGCATCGCGATCCCGGAGATGGGCGAACCAGGCGACAAAGACACCGGTTTGCCTGACCTCGATCATATAGGACTGTCTCGTACAGAGGACAATGGGGCGCGGATGGCGTTGGCACGTTCGGCCCCTTATGTGCCTCGTTCCCGTTAAGAACCCGCTAGCGCTGCGACGGGCGCGTCTGCGATGGGCGGCTGCGATCGGCGGGTCTTGAGCGATCGGCCAATGCGGCAGACAATCCGGCGGGACGTTGGAGGGAAGAGCGATGCCGGAAAGCCCGATGGACAAGACCGTGTTGACCGAGACGCGCCTGCCGCTGAACGGCCTCACGGTGCTGGACCTGACGCTGGCCCGCGCCGGCCCGACCGCGGTGCGGCATTTCGCCGACTGGGGCGCCAACGTCATCCGCATCGAGCCGCCCGCCACCGAGGGCGAGGACGTCGCGGGCCGCCGCCACGGCTTCGACTTTCAGAACCTGCACCGCAACAAGCGCGCGATCACGCTGAACCTGAAGACGCCGGAGGGCCACGCCGCCTTCATGCGCCTGGCGAAGACCGCCGACGTGATCCTGGAGAACATGCGCGCCCAGGTGAAGCACCGGCTGAAGGTGTCGTACGAGGACGTGAAGGCGATCAACCCGCGCATCGTCTACGGCAGCATCAGCGGCTTCGGCCAGGACGGGCCGTATGGTCCGCGCGCCGGCGTCGATCAGATCGCCCAGGGCATGGGTGGGCTGATGTCGATCACCGGCGAGCCTGGCCGCGGGCCGATGCGCGTCGGCATTCCGATCGACGACCTGACCGCGGGCAACCTGCTGGCGCTCGGCTGCATGATGGCGATCTTCGACCGCGAGCGCACCGGCGTCGGCCGCTGGGTGACGACCTCGCTGCTGGAAGCGCAGATCTTCATGCTGGATTTCCAGGCCAGCCGCTGGCTGATGGAGGGCGAGGTGGCGGGCCAGGCCGGCAACGACCATCCGACCGGCATCCCCACCGGGGTGTTTCCCGACCAGCGACGGGCACATCAACATCGCCGCCAGTTCGTCACGCGTGTTCACCCGCTTCTGCGAGGCGATCGGACGGCCGGACTGGCTGGCCAAGGCGGAGTGGAAGACCCAGACCGGCCGCAGCAAGGCCCGCAAGGACATCAATGCCGCGATCGGCGAGATCACCAAGACCAAGCCGGCCAACCACTGGATCGAGCTGTTCGAGGGCGCCGGGATTCCCTGCGGGCCGATCTACACCATCGACCAGACGTTTGCCGATCCGCAGGTGAAACATCTGGGCATGGCGCGGAAGATGCCACGCGCCGGCGGCGGCACCACCGAGGTCGTTGCCTCGGCGATCAACATCTCGGGCTTCTCGAAGGACATCCGCACCCCGACGCCGGAGGCCAGCTCCAGCACCGACGAAGTGCTGCACTCGGTCGGCTACACCGACGCGGAAATCGCGGACATGCGCAAGAAGGGAGCGATCTGACATGGACGCGATCGTCAACGGGGGCACCTCCGTCGAATACGCCGGCGGCAAGATGCTGGCCGCGAAGGAGGACGGCATCGGGCTGATCACCTTCAACCAGCCCGAGAAGCGCAACGCCATGTCGGTGGAGATGTGGGTCGGGCTGGGCGAGATTCTCGACGAATTCGCCGAGGACAGCTCGGTCCGCGTGGTGATCCTGACCGGCGCCGGCGACAAGGCGTTCGTTTCGGGCGCGGATATCAGCCAGTTCGACAAGCTGCGCTCGAACGCCGACGCGCAGCAGGAATACGACCGGATGACCAGCGTCGGGCGGAACAAGTTCGCTGCGTTCCGTAAGCCGACGATCGCGCGGATTCGCGGCTTCTGCCTGGGCGGCGGGCTGGCGATCGCGATGCAGACCGATCTGCGCATTGCCGCGGTGGACAGCGAGTTCGGCATTCCGGCGGCGCGGCTGTCGATCGCCTACGGGTTCGACGGGCTGCGCAACCTGGTGAACCTGGTCGGGCCGGCGCACGCGCGGATGATCCTGTACACCGGGAAGCGGATCGACGCGGCGGAGGCGGAACGGATCGGGCTGATCAACAGGATGGTGTCCGATGAGGACCTGAACGAGGCGGTGCTGGATATCGCGCGGACCATCGCCGACAACGCGCCGCTGTCGGTCGCCGCGTCGAAGCTGACGATCACCGAGGTGCTGAAGGACCCCGCCGACCGCGACATGGACGCGGTGCGCGCGGCGGGCAAGCTGTGTTTTGACAGCGAGGACTACAAGGAGGGCCGCCGCGCGTTCATGGAGAAGCGCGCGCCGGTGTTCACCGGGCGGTAGGGCGCGCTCAGCGAGACTGCGGTCGTCGCGGCAATCGTTTACCTCTCCCGCTCTTCGCGGGAGAGGTCGCGGAGCACTTGCGACGCGGGTGAGGGTCGTGCCGCGTGCTCGACCCTCACCCGCGGCGCTGACGGCGCCGCGACCTCTCCCGCCAAGCGCGGGAGAGGTGTACGCTGTCGATTCAACCACCTCACCCACAACCATTCGACGCGTTGCCCCACCCTCCGCCAGCAGCAGCGCACCATCGGCGTCCAGCCCGACAAACCGGCCGGTGTCGATGCGCGTGCCGATGCGCACGCTGACCACGTCCCCAGGCGCCGGGCCGCGCGCGAGCCAGGCTGCGCGCGCCCGGGCAAAACCGTGTTCGCTCCACTGCGCCTCATGCACCTCCAGCGCCGCCAGAAGCTGCGCCAGCACCGCCTCCGGGGAAATATTCGCCCCGGCATCGCACAGACAGGTGACCGGATACGGCGCCGCCCGCCGGCGCGTGGGCGATATTCAGACCGATGCCGATGACGGCGGCATTGTCCTCGATGATCTCGACCAGGATGCCGGCGATTTTTCCCCCGTCGACCAGCACGTCGTTCGGCCATTTCAGCCTGGCACGCCCGCCCGGCAGCACCGCGTCCGCCGCGTCGGCAGCGGCCAGCGCGACGACGAAGCCCAGCTCGCTCAGGCGCGCCGGCGGCAGTCCGGGCCGCAGCAGGATCGAGGCGTACAGATTGCCCTCGGGGCTGAACCAGTCGCGCCCGTGCCGGCCGCGGCCCCGCGTCTGCCGCCCCGCCACCACCACCGTGCCGTCCGGCGCGCCGTCGCGCGCGCCGCCCGCGCCACGTCCATCGTGGACGGCAACACGGCGTGATGCTGCACGACGAAGCGCGGCACTACGGCAGCACCGCGATCGCGCTCATTTCGATCAGGTAGTCGGGGTGGGTGAACTTGCTGACCTCGACCATGGTCGAGGCCGGCGGCGGATCGGGGAAATAGCTGCCGCCGCACACGGTGGATGATCGGGAAATGCTCCATGTTGCGGACATGGACGTCGACCCGGCAGATGTCGGCGAGCGTGCCGCCGGCGGCCTCGACCGCGGTCTTGACGTTCTCGCAGACCTGGCTGGTCTGCGCCTCGATGTCGCCGATGCCGGCGATGCTGCCGTCGGCACGGCGGGCCACCATGCCGGAGATGAACACCAGGCGGCCGCATGCCTCGACGACGATCCCTTGCGAGAAGTGACCGCTCGGCGGGGCGAGCGTGGGCGAAACGATCGGCTGGCGTGGCATCGCGGACCTCCCGCTGATTGGGCTGGCCCGCCGATCCTAGCCCCTGTCGGGCAGACAGAGCATCACCGTCGTGCCGTCGCCCGGGCGGTGGTCGACCAGCAGCGACGCGTCGGACAGCGCCAGCAGGCGGGCGAGCGAGGTGCGCGCATCGCCGGTCAGCGGTTCGGCCACAACCGGTCCGTCGTCGATGATGGTGATGCGCATCTCGCCGTCCTTGCGGATCGCGCCGACGAACACTTTTCCTCCCGGCGCGTGCTCGATCGCGTTGCGCAGCAGGGCCTGCAGCACCGGCCGCAAGGTGCCCGGCTGGACACCGAGCGTCAGGCCCCGCGGTGCCTCGACTTCCACGTGGGCGCTCGGACCCCGGGCCTGCCGCCGCGCATCGGACAGCGCGGCCTGGCAGTTCGGCGCGAAGATCGACGCACGGATCCCGCGTCGCGCGGCGTTCCGCTGTCGATGAAACCGCCGGCCCATACATGAGGGACGTCGCGCCGATCATGGCGTTTCCGGTCAACGCGACCAGGCGGGCGCGATACTCGATCAGGGTGGTGACCGTGACGGTCATGCCCGAGAAGACGACCGGCAGCACCCAGGCCGATGTCATCGGCGCGAACGCGGCGAAGACGGCGTTGAAAGGTACCAGAAGCCTTGCCGCCATGGGTCCGCCTCGCTTCGCGTCAGACGTCGATGCGGCCGGGCGCGGATCGCCACGCGCCGAGTGCACACGCTGCTGGTTGGGCACGGTGGTCGTGCATGGTTTCCGTCACTCGGGATCCCGCCTCGGCAAGCTGCCACGCGATTGGTGTCGCCGGAGTTTCGTGCGGCGGCCGCTGTAACCGGTTGCCACCGGCGGCACGGCCGCATCGCGCCGATCCGAGCCGCACGACCGGTTACGGCTTGGTTGCACTACGGCTCACGCGTCGGCGCTCGCCAAATGTTGATCCGCGCCGCCCCGTGCACGCGCTCCGCCAGCAGGTCGGCCTGCAACGGCGGATCGGCCCGCGCCGTCTCGGCGACGATCAGGGCGCCGGGGGCGATCCATCCGCGCGCGGTCAGATGCGCCAGCGCGCGCGGGGCCAGGTCCGCGCCGTACGGCGGATCGAGGAACACCAGCGTGCATGGCGCGCCACCCACGGCGGCCGAGGACGCGACGGCCAGTGCGTCGCCGGCCAGCACGGCGCAGCGGTCGTCCGCACGGAGTGCCGCGATATTGGCGCGCAACGCCGCCAGCGCGGCGCGATCCTGCTCGATGAAGGTGGCGACGGCGGCGCCGCGCGACAGCGCCTCCAGCCCGAACGCGCCAGTGCCGGCGAACACGTCGAGCACGCGCGCGCCCTCGATGGTGTCGCGCCCGCCCCAGGGTGCGTGCAGCAGCATGTCGAACAGCGCCTGGCGCACCCGGTCGGCGGTGGGGCGCGTGGTGGCGCCGGGCGGTGCCAGCAGGGCACGGCCTCGCCAGGCGCCGGCAACGATGCGCATCAGCCGGGCCGCACCGCTTGGGCCGCGCCAGCTTGGAGCGATCGGCCGGGCCGCATCAGCCTGGGCGCGGCAACTGGTCGCGCAGCACGCGGGCCGGCACCTCCTCCACCGCGCCGCGCGGCAGCACGCCGAGCTGGAACGGGCCGTAGGCGATGCGGATCAGCCGCGTCACCGTCAGGCCGAGGTGCGTCATCACGCGGCGCACCTCGCGGTTGCGCCCCTCGCGCAGGCTGACGGTGAGCCAGGCGTTGTCGCCCTTGCGTGAATCCAGCCCGGCGTCGATCTCGCCGTAGCGCACGCCGTCGATCGTCACGCCCTTGGCCAGCGCGGCGAGCGCGGCCGGGTCGGGAATGCCGTGCACGCGCACGCGGTAGCGGCGCAGCCAGCCGGTCGATGGCAGCTCCAGTTGGCGCGCCAGGGCGCCGTCGTTGGTCAGCAGCAGCAGCCCCTCGCTGTTCAGGTCCAGCCGGCCGATGCTGATCACCCGCGGCAGGGTCTCGCGGAGCTTTTCAAATACGGTGGGGCGGCCCTGCGGGTCGCGATGCGTGGTCACCAGGCCGTCGGGCTTGTGGTAGCGCCACAGGCGGGTGCGCTGCGGCGCGTCCACCAGTTTTCCCCCGACCAGCACGAGGTCGCCGGGGGCGACGAACGTGGCGGGGTGGGTGACGATCGCGTTGTTCAGCCGAACTTTGCCCTCGGCGATCAGCTTCTCGGCGTCGCGCCGGCTGGCGACGCCGGCGCGGGCCAGCCATTTCGCGATGCGTTCGCCGTGCGCCTCGGTGGTAGCCGTCGCATCATGGTCGGCGGCGGGACCGGTTCGATTGCGGGCTGTCACGCGGCGATCCGTGTCACGTCCGGACCGGATGCTCGAGCGCCGCCGGGCGATCCGGTTCATCGAGGAACATCCGCGGGCGATCCAGCGCGTTCTTGCTGACGAACAGCATCCGCCGGCGGAAGGCGGCCGGGCTCTCGACCGTGAGCAAGCGCTTTCAGCGATTCGAGACCGCCGGCGAAAAATGGCCGTCGGAGCGCCAGCCCGTACGTCTCGGCCCACGCCGGGACGTCCAGGTCGTAGCGCCTGGCAAGATGTTCCGCGGTGGCTCCGAGATAGGCATCGCGCAGATCATCCAGCGGCACCGGCTGCGTGCTCAACGATGCCTCGCGGTGCTCCGGGTTGGCGTAGAAATGATCGAGGAACTCACGCAGCGCGGGGTCGAACGCCTGCTCGCCGTTGCTGGTGCGCACGGAGACCTCGTGCAAGGTGCGGGGCCATCGGAAGGATGTGTTCATGATTGGGGAGTCCCATCGTGAGGGGAAGTCGCCCTCGGCTATCCTACCGACTATCTCTTCCGATCCAAACCGTGTCCTACGTTCAATCACCTGCCGGGGTCGAATAACCCTCTGGCCTGCGCCATACACCTCTCCTGTGCCTGACTCGTCCACGGACCCGCGGATCAACAGTGACATTTTGTGCCGTTCGCCCCTTCGATTCAATGCTGCTGTCAGGCGGGTAATTGAGTCGGTCATGAATGTTAGCATAGGTGGGTAGGCGGACCTCCGATGATGGTCGGAGATCGGTTGTTGGTGGGTTGGCACGCGTGTCGACCCCATACGCGCTATCCCCTGCACAGTGCTTGCGGGATTGCCGCACTTCCCGTCATTGGGAGGATCCCGGTCCTTCCTGCTCTTGCTCGCCCAATATCGGGTCGTATCGCCACTCGTTCAGAGTCCGACCATTGTACTTCCAGTAATCTGGGCCGCCGATCTGGCGCCACGTATATCCCTTTTCCCTAGCGACCTTCAAAGCCGCCGCTGATATGCTATCATCCACACCACGAAACGACACCCTTCTATCGTCTTTGACTGTACAGGTGATCGCCTCGTCGAACACTGATTGCAATTCAGTACCAGGCTTCAGCCCTATCATGCTGAAACGGAAGGGCGGAGCCTTCGTTTTTGCCTGATCCAGTGCCTCTTGGTCGCCTGGCTCGCCGATAGCGTCAACTTTGGGAGTGGCATCACGAATTTCCAACAGTTGAAAGATGGCTTTCGGTTTGTCCGGTGAAATCCTGAAAAACTCGCGATTTGGCGTCACGCGGTGGTCGCTGAACGCAGTATGGATCGCGCGCTCGACACGAGCGGCATCCTGAACTTCAGAAGCATAGAAGCATTCAAATGGAAGCGCGACTCCTGTCGTATAAAGCTGTTTCATGCGATCTTCCACAGTAGCACCATCTGTCCGACCGATCTTGACCAGTCCGGGCATCGCTTGATTGACAAGAATGTAGACAATTTCCGTCATTTGATCCTCCCCGAACGCGATATTCACCAGACATACTCTTAATACCACGAGACGCATGGTGCACGCCACAGTGCGGCGGCGCAGTGGTCGAAATTTTTCCAACGCTTCCCAGTCGTAGCAAAATCGACGACTTGGCCGGTGCGAGAATGTGCTGCGAACGGCCGCTGAGGGTCCGTACGCGACATTCAGACTGACCCGCTACCGTCAGACCGCATTCATCCCCGGCAGGCGGCGATGAACGCATCGAAGATGCGCCTGTCGCCGGGATCGATGAAAAACTCCGGGTGCCACTGCACGCCCAGGCAGAATCGGTAACGCGTGTCCTCCAGGCCTTCGATCACCGTGTCCGGCGCGGTCGCGTTCACCACCGCATGCGGGCCGGGCGCGCGCACCGCCTGGTGGTGCGCCGAGTTCACCTGCATGGCAGTCGCGCCGACGATCCGGTGCAGCAACGTGCCGGGCACCACCGCGACCGGATGGCCCGGCTCGTGCCGCGGGTTGGGCTGCTCGTGCTCCAGCGCGTCGGGCACGCTGTCAGGAATATGCTGCACCAGCGTCCCGCCGAGCGCCACGGCGAGAAGCTGTTCTCCCCCGCAGATGCCCAGCACCGGCAGATCCCGCGCCAGCGCCCCTTGCGTCAGCGCCAACTCCGCGGCGGTGCGGCCCTCCTTCAGCGTCACCGTTGCGTGCCGATCGCCATCGCCATACAGTGCGGGATCGACGTCGAAGGCGCCGCCGGTCACCACCAGCGCGTCGATCCGGTCGAGGTAGTCGGCAGCCAGTGCCGCGTCGTGTGGCAGCGCCATCGGCAGCCCGCCGGCGGCGACGATCGCGTCGGCGTAGTTCTGCCGCAGCGCGTACCACGGGTATTTCGAGTAGCCGCCCGGCTGCTCCGAATCCAGGGTCACGCCGATGATGGGTCGCTTGGCCATGGCGCGTTGCTAGACCCTCGCGCCGTGCCCGGGCAAGGACGGCAGCGGCGGCTCCGCGCCCTCCGGGGGGCCGATCTCGTGCGCGTTCAGCGTCAGCGCGACCATGGAGTAATAGCCGATCAGCGCGGTCAGCTCGACGATGCCGGCGGGGCCATAGGCCGCCAGGACAGGCTGATACGTCGCATCGCCGGCGTGATGGTCGCGCAGCAACTCGATAGCGTAGTCGTGGATCGCCTGCTCGTCCGGCGCGGCAAACGTGGCGCGACCGTGACGCAGCGTCTCAATCGTTTCCGCCGACAACCCGGCCTTGCGCGCCTCGGCTTCATGGGAGAACCACTCGAACTGGCAACCCCAGAACCGGCCGACCAGCAGGATGACGAACTCGCGCGACCGCGGGAGAAGACTGGAGTTGAAGCGCAGCACCAGGCCGAGTGCCGACCACGCTTCGGCCAGGTCGGGCCGGTGCATCGCCGCGGCCAGCGGCCCGACCGGGGGCGACCGGCGCGGGCCGTGCAGCATCGCCTCGTAGACCCGGCGTTGCGCGTCGGTCATGCTGGCCTCGGACACCAGCGGGATGCGGGGCATGGGTTTCCTCCTGTCGCTTGATGCGGTGGCGCCAGTGTGCGCGCGTTCGCCGCAACACGCAGCCCGGGCGTGTGGCGCGCTTACCGGATGACCCCGATGGCTATCGCGCTGCAGCAGGCGCGCCTGGCCGCGGCGCGCGGCGAGGTGCCGGTCGGCGCCGTGGTGGTCGCGGCGGACGGCACGCCGCTCGCGCGCGCGGGCAACGCAGTGGAGGCCACGCAAGACCCCAGCGCGCATGCCGAACTGCTGGCACTGCGCGACGCGGCAGCCACGCGCGGGGGAAAATGGCTGACCGACTGCGATCTGGTGGTGACGCTGGAGCCGTGCCCGATGTGCGCCCAGGCGATCAGCCTGTTCCGCATCCGTCGCCTGGTGTTCGGCGCCTACGACCCGAAGGGCGGCGGGGTGGAGCACGGCGCGCGGGTGTTCGATGCGGCCTCGTGCCATCACCGACCCGAAGTGGTGGGCGGCGTGCGCGAGGCCGAGGCGGCGGCGCTGCTGCGCGACTTCTTCGCCGATCGGCGCTGACCCGCGTTGGTGACGGCGGCGTGCCGCGGACCCGGTGTCCGCACCTCAGCGGGCATAGCCGAACCGGTCGAGAAACGGCGCAAATATCCGTGTCAGCTCGGCCTGCGGCGGGCCCGGCAGGTCGCGCCATTTGCCACTGCGTGCATCGCCGATATGCGGGGCGAGGATCTGCGTGACCCGGTCCATCATGAACGAGGCGACCGAGGTCAGGCGCTCGGGCGGCAAATCCGCCAGGCTCTGCGCGAACGACCGCACTGCCTCGGTGCGATACCGGGCGAAAATGGCCTCGATCACGGCCGGTGCAGCGCGCAGCCCGATTGCGCGCGCCAGACGCTCAGCCGCCGCCGGGTTCTCGAAAAACCGATCCTCATAGCGCAGCAGCATGTGGCCTTGCGGCGCGACGCGCAGCAGGCGATTGCAATCGTTGGCGATCCAGCGAACGCTGTGGCTGAGCGGCGCCTTGAAGCGCTGCGACATCGAGATGCACGCATCGCGCGGGTCGCGCACGCTGAGGAAGCCGGGCGCCTGCACCGCCGCGAGCCAGGCATCGAGCTCGGCGCTGCCATGGTGCGACTTGATCACCAGGTGCCGGCCGGCGCGGACGGCCTCCTCGGGCACCTGGGACAACTCGTCGGCGTAGAGCGTCAGCACCCGCGCCTCTCCCAGCGTGGCAATCAACAGCTCGCGCACCACGTTGAACACCCAGGTCGAGGCGCTGGCGTGCATCCCGATGGTTGCGATCACGAACGGCAGTGCGGCGTCCGGGTCCGACACTTATGTGGGCCGGATACGAAACGAAATATGCGATGCGCCGCTGGTCCGCGCCACCGGGGGGCATTGTTCGTTGCCGATGCGCGCTACGGTATCCCACGGCCCGGTGCCGGCCCGCACCGCCGCATGCGGGGTGGCTACGGGCAGGCCCGGAGTCACCGCGCCAGCGCCCGATGGCCGATGTCGCGGCGGCAGAATCCCTCCGGCCAGTCGATCGCGTCCACCGCCGCATAGGCGGCGTCGCGCGCAGCCGGCAGCGTTTCGCCCGTGGCGCACACCGTCAGCACGCGCCCGCCGGCGGCGCGCAGGCGCCCGTCGGCGTCCGCCGTCGGTGCCGGCGTGGAAGATCTGCACATCCGGCATCGCGGCGGCGGCTGCCAGGCCGCGGATTTCGCTGCCGCGCTCCGGCGCGTCCGGGATAGCCGCGCGCCGCCATCACCACGCCGATCGCCGCGCTGTCGTGCCAGCGCAGGTCGAAATGCGCCAGCTCGCCGTCGCAGCGCGGCCAGCAGCGCCGGCAGCAGGTCGGAGCGCAGCCGCAGCAGCAGCACCTGGCACTCCGGGTCGCCGAAGCGGACGTTGAACTCGATCAGCTTCGGCCCGTCCGGCGGTCAGCATCAGGCCGGCGAACAGGATGCCGCGGAACGGCGTGCCGCGGCGCGCCATCTCGGCCAGCGCCGGGCGGATGATGCGCTCCATCGCCGCGTGTTCCAGCGCCGGCGGGAAACATCGGCGTCGGCGCATAGGCAGCCCATGCCGCCGGTGTTGGGGCCGGTATCGCCGTCGCCGACCCGCTTGTGGTCCTGCGCCGCGCCGAGCAGCACCGCGTGCGTCGCCGTCGCACAGCGCGAAGAGCGAGACCTCGTCGCCGGTCAGGCATTCCTCGATCACCACGGCGGCGCCGGCCTCGCCGAAGATGCGGTCGTCCATGATGGCGTCGATCGCGGCCAGCGGCCTCGGCCTCGGTGGCGGCGACCACGACGCCCTTGCCGGCGGCCAGGCCGTCCGCCTTCACCACGATCGGCGCGCCGCGGCGGCGGACGAATTCGCGCGCCGCCTCGGCATCGTCGAACCGCTCCCAGCGCGCGGTCGGGATGCCGGCGGCGTCGCAGATCTCCTTGGCGAAGGTCTTGCTGCCTTCGAGCTGCGCGGCGGCCTGCGGTCGGCCCGCAGCAGGGATGCCGGCCGCTTCCATCGCGTCGGTGATGCCCGCGACCAGCGGCGCTTCCGGGCCGGGGACGACCAGGTCGATCGCGTTGTCGCGCGCGAACGCCACCAGCGCGGCGATGTCCATCACGCCGATCGGCACGCAGGTCGGCCACGCGCGGCGATGCCGGGGTTGCCCGGGCGCGCACCACAGCTTCGTCAGCAGCGGACTGGCGGCGATCGACCAGCACAGCGCGTGCTCGCGTCCGCCCGATCCGACCACCAGCACGCGCATCGCCGATCCTCTCGCTTCACGTGCGGCGCGCCTCTAGCATAGGCTGCGGCGATGGACGAACTGGCCGCGCCGCTGCCGTCGAATGTGCCCGAGTACACCGTCTCGGAGATTTCCGGGGCGGTGAAGCGCACGCTGGAGGGCAACTTCGGCCGCGTCCGCGTGCGCGGCGAGATGACCGAGCTGAAGCGCTATCCCTCCGGCCACATCTATTTCTCGCTGAAGGACGAGGGCGCGAAACTCGCCGGCGTGGTCTGGAAGTCCGCCGTCCCGCGCCTCGGCATGCAGCCGGAGAACGGCGTCGAGGTGATCGCCACCGGCCGCATCTCGTCCTACGCCGAGCGCTCGTCCTACCAGCTGATCGTCGAGCGGATGGAATACGCCGGCGCCGGCGCGCTGCTGGCGCGGATCGAGGCGCTGCGGCGTGCGGCTGGCCGCCGAGGGCCTGTTCGACGCCGGCGCGCAAGCGCGCCGTTGCCGGTGCTGCCGGCGGTGATCGGCGTGGTGACCAGCGAGCGCGGCGCGGTGATCCAGGACATCCGCACCACCATCGCCCGCCGCTTCCCGCGCCCGATCCTGCTGTGGCCGGTGCCGGTGCAGGGCGAGGGCGCGGCCGAACGCATCGCCGCCGCGATCGCCGGGTTCGACGCGCTGCCGGCGGGCGGGCCAATCCCCCGCCCGGACGTGCTGATCGTGGCGCGCGGCGGCGGCAGCCTGGAAGACCTGATGGCGTTCAACGAGGAGATCGTGGTGCGCGCCGCCGCCGCCTGCCGCATTCCGCTGATCTCCGCGGTCGGGCACGAGACCGACACGACGCTGATCGATTTCGTCTCCGACCGCCGGGCGCCGACGCCCACCGCGGCGGCCGAGATGGCGATCCCGGCGCGCACCGACCTGCTGGCCGACCTGGCGCACACGGCCGCCCGGCTGATCGGGGCGCTGAACCGGCTGACGCAGGAGCGGCGGCTGCGCCTGTCGCGGGCGGAGCGCGGGCTGCCCGACCTGCCGGCGCTGCTGGGCACGGCGCGGCAGCGGCTGGACGACCGGGCGGAGCGGCTCCGGCTCGCGCTGCCGAACCTGGTGCGCGGCTGGGCGGCGCGGCTGACGCTGGCCGGGCGTGGACTGCCCGACCTGCCGGCGCTGCTCGGCGCCGCGCGGCAGCGGCTGGATGAGCGGTCGGGGCGCATGCGGCAGGCGCTGCCGGGTCTGGTGCGGGGCTGGGCGGCGCGGCTGACGCTGGCGCGCTCGACGCTGGCGGGCGCGCTGCGGCACACGCTGGCGGCGAGGCGCGATCGGGCGGTGCGGGTGCTGGCGCGGGTGTCGCCGGCGCCGCTGGCGGCGCGGCTGCGCGAGGCGCGGGCGCGGCTGGAGGGGTCGGCGGGGCGGCTGGAGTCGGTCTCGCCGCTGGCCGTGTTGCAGCGGGGGTATGCGCTGGTGACCGATCCGGGTGGCCACCCGCTGACCACGGCGGCGGCGGTGCGCCCGGGCGCGCGGCTGCGGCTGCGGTTCGCCGACGGCGAGGTGGGGGCGACCGCCGATGGCGGCAGCAAGGCGGAGCGGCAGGGGCGGCTCGCGCTGTGACAGTTGGGGGCGGTTGGTGCGGTTGCGCGCAGTGAGGGCGCCGTCCGGATTGCAGGAGTTGGCAATGCGCTATCCGATCGCCATCGAGATCGGCACTGAGACGGTCGCCTATGGCGTCGTGATGCCCGATCTGCCCGGCTGCTTCTCGGCCGGCGACACGCTCGACGAGGCGGTGACCACCACCGAGGAGGCGGCCGCGGCGTGGATCGACGCCACGCTCGATGCGGGGGACGCGGTGCCGGCGCCATCCTCGATCGAGGCAGTGAGCGCGCGCCCGGAATATGCCGGATGGGCTTTCGGGTTTGTCGCGGTGGACCGGGCGGCCGTCGAAAGTACGGTGGAGCGGGTGAACATCACGCTGCCCCGCCGGATTTTGCTTCGTCTCGATGCTCAGGCACGCGCCGCCGGCGAAAGTCGCTCCGAATACATCGCCCGTCTGACGACGGAAGGCCGCGGCGAGCGGGGCGCGTGAGGCGAAGATACACTGCTCGCTCACGCGCCCCGCAGCACATTTGAGCGGGCAAATCAGCACTGTTATGCTGCACGAGGCGGGGCCGGGGACAGCAACGACCCTCACGGTACGCGGGCCGGGGCCGCTCCGCCAGGTGCATCGCGAGGCCGCAATGACGACGACGGTGACCGACGACCCTGTGCTTGCCCGCTTTCGCCAGGCACTGGACGAAATATACGGTGGCAGGATCGAGCGCGTGGTGCTGTTCGGCTCGCGCGCCCGCGGTGATGCGCATGCCGGGTCCGACTACGACGTGGCAGTGTTCCTGCGCGACTTGACCGACCGGTTCCCGGAGATGAACCGGCTGGCTGACCTAAGCACGGAAATCCTCGACGAAACCGGCGCGTTCATTCATGCCATGCCCTACCCGGCCGGTTCCTACAACGACCGCACGCCGTTGATGCTGGGGCTGCGCGCGGACGGCATCGACCTGTGAAGCCTGAGACCGCTGCGTTTCTGGACAAGGCCCGCGAGTGTCTCGCGAAGGCGGACGGCATGCTGGCCAACTGGCCCGACGAAGCGGGCCGCGCGGCTTATCTCGCGGGCCTGCACGGGGCGCAAGCATTGATCGTTGAGAGGACCGGCAAGGTCGCCAAGACGCATAGGGGCGTACAACGTGAACTGGGACGGCTGACGAAGGACGAGCCACGCTTTGATGCGGAGCTGCGCGCCTTCCTCGGCCGTACCTACAATCTCAAGGCCATTGCCGACTACGAAACCGGTCCCGGTTCCAAGGTGTCCCCCGAACTGGCGGCCGAGGCGATCGCGACAGCCAGGCGATTCGTCAACAGCATCGCCGGACTGATCGACGCGAGTTGACAGGCGCGTTCAGCTCAATCGTTTCATCTCTGGCACTTGTGGTCTCGTTTCTGGCGCTTACCGTCGCGCGGTTTTGGTTCACCGACCTTGCCGGCGACATGCGCCGGCCCGTCCTGATCGTTTCCCGCGACAAGGACCGGCGGACCGACGTTATGGTGTGCGTCATCACCTCGATCCCGCGCAGCGGACCGGATATGGCCACCATTGACGCGACGCCGGGCACTGGTCTGAAGATCCACTCGACGGTGCGGTTCGACAAGCTGGCAACGCTCGACAAATCGGTAATCACCGGCCGGCTTGGCAGCGCACCGGCGGACTGGTTGGCTGCGCAGAAAGCGACATTCTTCGGTGTCTTCGGCTTCGACCCATAGGGCCTGGAAGGGTGTTATGTGCGGTGGCGATTCGATCGCACCGTCAGCATCGACCGAGGTCAAGGAACCGGCGCGGGCTCGCCGTGGAGCGGATCGGCGGCCTCCCCCCGCGGTTCGCGCCGCCTCTATCGGCAATACGGCGGGGAGGATCCGAGGAACGCAGCAGGCACCCAGCAGATGGCCGAGCCCTGGGGCGTTTCGCCGCGCCACCAAAGTCATATCCGCGTACCCAAGGTAACCAACACGATGGATACGATGATGCGCCCGATCAGGCGGTTCACCTGAAAGCCTCTATTCATGAAAGCTGGGCGTCCGGATTGCTTCGCATTGTAGTCTCGCGGTGTCAGTCAATTTGCCACGCACCCGTAACAGCAGACTTCCGCAGTCGCAACGGATGCAGTGATGCCGCGAGGCCCGAGCCGCACCCGATCATGCAGGGGCTCAGCCGCAGCACCGGAATGTCCCGCGTCGCGCGCTGTTGATACGCCTCGTACGGCGGATAGATCGCCACCAGCCGCGGCCACAGTGCCGCTTTTTCCTCGGCGCTCACGATGCGCGCCGTCACCGGAAAGCGCCGGCGGCCGATCTGCACCTCGGCGGTCGGATTGGCGACGAGATTGAAGTACCACCCGGGATGCTGCGGCGCGCCACCCTGTGAGGCGACCACCACCAGATCGTCGCCGTCCGCCAGATACAGCAGCGGCACCGTGCGGCGCTGGCCGGATTTGCGGCCTTGCGTGGTCAGCAGGCAGACCGGTGCGCCGGAGGGAAAGCGGCCCAACAACCGGCCGCCGCTGACCCGGTACACCCAGGCGTTGAGCGCGCTGAACGTGTGCAGCACAAGCTTGTTCATGCTGGATCGGTCTCGCCCGGGTGCCGCAATCCTGGCGGTTCGGACTCTTGGCCGACGCTGTCATCGTGCAAGGCGAAGCGGTCCGCTGGAGCGTTCGCGCCAATGCGCGCGGGGGATTGCTTCGCTTCGCTCGCAATGACAGGGACGCTCGCAATGACGGGGACGCTCGCCATGACAGGGACCGCGAGCGTCACGGCATCAGAACCGTTCATCGCCGTGATAGCGGAACGAGTCCGGGAAATCGCGGTACAGCCCGAACGTCGCGTTCTGCACCAGCGAGTTCACCCCGAAATGAAACCCCTCGGTCGGCTCCTGCCGTCCGGCCACTTGCTCGAACGCCGCCTCGAGCTGCGCCAGGTCCTTCACCTCGATCATCAGGTGAAAGTCGCCCAGGCCCGGCGGCGCCAAACCCAGCTTGCGCCGGGTCAGGCGCCAGCCCTCGATCCGTCCCGCCGCCTTCAGGTGGCCCATATAGGCGGCCACCTGCTCGCTGAACGTGATGTCGCTGACGCCCGGCTTCAGGTCGCACCACGCGTGGTAGATGTCCACGCCGCCTCAGGCCGCCGCCCGCTGGGCGAACAGCGCGTCCAGCCGCGCCGGCTGGATCGTTTCGGCATAGGCGGCCAGCATGTCGGGCGTCGCCACCTCCAGCATCAGGTGGTTCTCGATCCAGAACTCGAAGATATGGAACACCGGCGCCTTGCCGGGGGCGCCGCGGCCGAACACCTTGGTGCGCCAGCCCTCGCGGTCGCCGATGCGCTGCACCGTGGCGCGATCGACCGGCACCGACAGCAGCACGTGGAACGGATAGGCCGCCGGCGCCTTCGCCTTCGTCGCCTTCACCTGCTCCTCGTCCGTGGTGCCGGCCTTCAGCGCCAGCGTCTCGGGATAGACCTCGATCATCGTGCCGTGCGCGTCGCCGCTGACCGCCATGAACGAGTTCGGCGATGCTGCCGGGAAACGGGTAGGCGCGGCCGTTCATCAGCTCGGCGAGCACGTCGGCGACGTGTTTCGGGTCCTTGGCCGGGATCGAGACATGATGGATCATTGTCCGGGCTCCTCCTTCAGCGTCCGCGGCAGATGGGTTTTCGCCCGCCGGCCGCATCATGCCGCATTCCGGTCCGAGGCGTAGACCAATCCGCCGGCTTGCCTCAAGTGCCTCCCCTGCGCCGCCGCGCGCGCCCATTGAGGCAGATCTGCGTCAGTTGAGGCAGATCAATGCGTGCCTCGCCGCCGCATCGCCAAGAACCCCGGCAACGGCGGTGGAATGTGCGGATGCCGCAATTCCGGTGGTGCGCCGCGATTGCTTCCGGCGCCGGAACGGCGGAATCGACCAATCGGGTGAGTGATGATGCGGCAAATTCCGATCAAGCGCGCCGACGACAGCGTGCCTGGCAGCATGATGGCGGTGCCCCTGCCACCTGGGGCGGCGATCAACACCCCCGCCCCGGGCGCGCCGGCCCGAAGCGGCGCCTGACCGTGCCGCGCGTCCTCGTCATCGCCGACGACCTGTCCGGCGCGGCGGATTGCGGGATCGCCTTCGCCGCATCCGGCCTGTCGACCGTGGTGATGCTGTCCGACGCCCCCGCCACGGTCGCGGCCGACGTTCTGGCGCTCGACGCCGATTCCCGCCGCCTGCCGCCCGAGGAAGCCGCCGCGGTCAACGCCCGCCTGGTCCAGCGCCACCTGGCCGGGGGAGAACTGCTCTACAAGAAGATCGAACTCCACCCTGCGCGGCAATGTCGCGGCCGAACTGGCAGCCGTGATCCCGCTGGCCGGCCTGGCGATCGTTGCGCCGGCCTTTCCGGACACCGGGCGCACCACGCGCGACGGGCGGGTCTACGTCAACGGCGTGCCCCTGGAAGCGACCGAGATCTGGCGGCGTGAGAAGCTGGCTGGCGTCGCCGACATCGCCGCCATCCTCGCCCGCGCCGGCGTGCAGCCTGCGCGGGTGGCGCTCGACGTGGTGCGCGGCGATGCGGCGTCCTTCCGCCACACCCTGGACCGTGTCGCGGAGGAAGGAGCGACGGCGGTGGTCTGCGATGCGGAAACCGGGCAGGACTTGGCCGCCATTGCCGAGGCCTCGGCGCGGCTGACCCGAAAAGTGTTCTGGGTCGGCTCGGCCGGCCTGGCCCGCCATCTGCCAGCCGCCGCCGGCATCGTCGCGGCGCCGCGGCCGCCGATCGCGGCCCATCCGCACGGCCCCGTTCTGGTGGTGGTCGGCAGCCTGTCCGCGGTTTCGCGCGAGCAGGCCGGGCGGCTCGCGGCGGAACCCGGCGTCACCACGCTGACCGTCACCCCCGAGGCCCTGCGGCACGGGCCGGGCCACCCCGAGTGGCAGGCCGCCGGGCCCGCGCTGGCGGCGGCGCTTGACCGCGGCGCCGATGTGCTGCTCACCATCGGCGGGGGAAAAACCGTCGACCTTGCCGAAGGATGGCAGCTATGCACGGCGCTTGGGCGCCTGGTCGTGCCCTCGGCGGGGCGTCTGGGCAGCCTGGTCTGTACCGGCGGCGATACCGCGCGGGCGCTGCTGAGTGCGCTCGGGGCCGTCGGCCTGCGTCTGGTGCGTGAGATCGAGCCGGGTGTGGTGCTGAGCACGGCCGAGGGCGCCGGACCGCAGCCTGTGGCCCCACTGGCGGTGGTCACCAAGGCCGGCGCCTTCGGGGGGCCGGAAACCCTCATCCGCTGCCGCGCCGCCCTGCGGGCAGCCGACGGAGCGCGTTCAGGAGAACAAACATGTCGCGTCCCGTGATCGCCATCACCATGGGCGATGCCGCCGGCATCGGTCCGGAAATCATCATGCAGGCGCTTGGCCACGCCGATCTCTATCAGCGCTGCCGGCCGCTGGTGATCGGTGACGCCGCCCGGCTGCGCGAGGTCGCCCCGGTCGTCGGCTCGACCCTGGAGGTGCACCCCGTCGCCGGCCCGGCCGAGGCCCGTTTCACCTTCGGCACCGTCGATTGTATCGATCTCGGGCTGATCCCGCCGCATTTTCCGTTCGGTGTTCTGTCGGGCCAGTGCGGCCACGCCGCCTACTGCTACATCGAGCGGGCGGTGGCACTGGCCAAGGCCGGCAGCATCGACGCGATCTGCACCGCGCCGCTCAACAAGGCGGCCCTGCACGCCGGCGGCCACAACTATCCCGGCCACACCGAACTGCTGGCCGAGCTGACCGGCACGCCCGAGGTGTCGATGCTGCTGGTCGCCCCAAAACTTCGGGTCATCCACGTGACCACCCATATCGGCCTGGTCGACGCGGTGGCGCGGATCGACGCCGGACTGGTGGAGCGGACCATCACCCGCGCCCACGACACGCTGGTGCGCGCCGGGATACCGCGACCCGCGCATCTGCGTCTGCGGCATCAACCCGCATGCCGGCGAGCACGGCCTGTTCGGCCACGGCGAGGAGGAGGAAAAAATCGAGCCCGCGGTCGCCGCCGCCCGCGCGCGCGGCTGGAGGGTCGAGGGACCGCTGCCGGCCGACACCCTGTTCTTCCGCACGGTACGCGGCGATTTCGACCTTGTGGTGGCGATGTACCACGACCAGGGGCACGGCCCGGTCAAGGTGCTGGGGCTGGAGGCCGGGGTGAACATCACGGTCGGCCTGCCGGTGATCCGCACCTCGGTCGACCACGGCACCGCGTTCGACATCGCCGGCAAGGGGCTGGCCGACGAGCGCAGCCTGCTGGAGGCACTGCGCCAGGCCATCGACCTGGCGCCTGCCCGGGCGGAGGGGTAGCGTTCGCGCCCGGGTTCGCGCCGTGTGGCGAGGCGCGTCAGCCTGGTACGTCTGCACAGTGGTTTTTGGCAGGTTAGCTGACCGACTGCCCCGGACTTCCGTTCCCTTGTCCGGGACTCTGCGCAAGACTGCTTGCGACCCGGAGCGGACATACAGGGCGTCCCGCGGAGCAGCTGCACAGCGCCCGGTACCCGACGTTCATGCCTCTCCCAAATAGTCGCCAGAGTCAGCATAGAGCAAATCTGTGGGGTAGGCGGTCTACGACTTGGGGCGTTGGATCTCCGGCTGTTGCCCGCAGAGAGATTCCCTTACACTCTAGGTCTCGATTCTCCTTTCCGGACGTGGGCGAGCACAAGAAAGCGGCGTGGGGGGCATGCGATGGCGCGCGGTAAAGAGGCACTGAATGCCAAAGCGAAGGCCGGGGTCGCGCGAAGACGCGCCGCGACGCGTGGCTCCGTTGAAAAAGTCAACGAGAGGGTCGCCAGCGAAGTCGCACATCGCAGACGCATAACGCGGAATTTCCCTGCATCACCCTTTGAGGAGCCGCTGGCATTTGCGAGGCAGATTTTCGACTTCGGCAGTGGCGAGTCCGTTCGGAGGCTGAGCCTGTTCGACCATATCAGCAAAGCGCCGGAAAGTGGCGCCAGCCGTCAACTCATTATCAATGCCGGCAGGTACGGTCTCATCAAGGGCGGCTATACGGCGGACATCATCGAACTGACGCCGGATGGCTCGCGCGCGGTCGATCCGCAGATCCCACAGCGCGACCAGGCCCGGGCACGAATCAAGCTGGCGATCGAAGAGGTCGAGGTGTTCGCAAAGCTGCACGAACGCTTCATGGGAAAAGCGCTCCCTGCCAGGGCCGCGCTCATCAATGCCGCGATGGAGATCGGGACCTCTAGGAGCGCAGCGGAGGAGGCGATCAATACTTTTATCGTCAATCTTCGATTTGTCGGTCTGTTGGTCACGTTGTCGGGCGCCGAACGCATAGTATCGAAAGATCACGCGCTCGACCAGATTCCCACTTCAGGTGCGCCGGTGCGTCCACAGCCGACCAGCGGGCAACAGGGCGCAATCATTACCGCCGAGCACGCCCATTTCGAGTCGACCTGCTTTTACATTACCCCAATCGGCTCTCCCGACAGCGAGCAGCGGAAGCACTCCGACCTGTTCCTCGGTTCCTTCATAGAGCCGGCTTTGGAGTCCTTCGGTCTTACCGTCGTCAGGGCCGACGGAATCGACAAGCCGGGCGTGATTACGAAACAAGTCATCGAATATATCGTCAAATCGCGGCTGGTTATCGTTGATCTATCATATCACAATCCTAACGTGTTCTATGAGCTTGCGATCCGGCACATGATGCGACTGCCGATTGTTCAGATTATCCGCAAGGCTGACGTGATTCCGTTCGATATCAACCAAATGCGGACGGTTGTCGTCGACACGACCGATATTTTCACGCTGGTTCCAAAGATCGCAACTTATCAGACCGAGATATCATCCCAGATACGCCAAGCGCTCGACAATGCGGACGCAGTTGAAACGCCAATCTCCACCTATTTTCCAGGGCTGCGCGCCGTTACGGGATAGACCTGTCGGCTGACAGTAGCAACTCAAGCGAATGTTGTCTTCACAACGGCGCGTCGGGGGCTGCCTAAGGTCGTATTCGGCAGTTCATCGCGGAACTGTCGGGCCGCGGCTAGCTACCCGAAGCAGCGGTTGACGGGGTGCCCGGCCCGAACCGCCGCATTCGACCCATTGCGGACACGGCGCCTGAGGTTGCTGGCGGCCAGAACCGGGGTTTTTCCAGCGGATGGAGAGACCGACCGGCTTGCTGGGGTTTCACATACGGAAATTGCTCTATGCCGTTTTATGGATGAAATATCCAATGAAGTCAGGCGATTGCGGTGTGGTCCATTTGACAACCGCGCATTTGGAGCATAGGTCCGGTGCAGAATGAGTGCCACGCACCTGCGTGTCTCGTGCGGTGCGCTTCGTGCTTTCCCTGCACGATCCGATCACCCATCACCAATGAATCCGTGCGCCCGCGCCCACGCCCCCCACTCGACTTGCTCGGCCTCGATCACCTCCAACCGCTCGTTCATCGGGTGGTTGAATGTGAAGATCATGAGGTTGTCGCAGGTCCAGCGGGCGGAAGGAGCAATCAGGCCATCAAGGCCCAGGAACGCTAGCGCAGCGCCGATGCTCTGCGTCCGGCCGTAGTCGCGTTCGCCATATTGTGCCATGTTGACACCCAGGCTTTCGAGGCCAGCGCGCACGAGGCGCAGTGTCTTGGCCGTCGAGACGCCCAGTCGCGATACTTTCAGCGGACGCGACGGCAGCGGCGTCAACATCGCCAAGTATGACACCACTTCGGCGAGCGCGCCGTCCCGCTCAAAGCTGGTGTAGAGGGTAGGCACATCAGCGCCATCCCGCGCCCTTGGTGCCCAGCGGCCACCATTGACCGAACTGGCTAAAGGGTCGGCGCTGACGCCCGTTGCCCGAAAAACCTCACCCTCGAACCGCTCGAACGGGAGCGCGCTTAGCTGATCGACGAGGCTTTGATCATGGATCATGCCCCACCCGCAGCTTAGAAATGGACCGCTTCGCGGAGTTGGTTCACCAGCCGCATAACTTCGTCAATCCGCCCGTTGCGAATCAGCTCAGCCGGTGACGTTCCCGCCAAGAGCTTCTGGGGCGCGAAAATCCACTGCCGCGCTTCGTTCGGCTCATAGAAATCCGCAAGCTGGTCAACAATGTATTCCAGCTCCAACAGCGTCTTTTCCGTGCCCGCGTGCGGATAGGCCCGCCCTTGATTCCAGCGGGAAACAGTCTCCGGACGCGTGCCAAGGAGGTTGGCAACTTCGATATTCTTCATTGCCCCCTTTGCGCGGAGCGAATCCAGCTTTCTGGCAACCGCGCTAGTCATGGCCTTAGCCTCCATCTGCGTATGACCGCCTTCCTTCCTCGCATCGTTTACCCACCTTGCTGCCCCTGCCGACGTGGCGGAGCCACGGCAACAGATGCAGAATCCGCGCCTTTGTTGCCGCCGACGATGTGTGCCATCGTCTGTCGGAAGCGGCTCATTTCTCGCTGCTTCTTCTGCAATCGTTCCGCCAAATCGTTGTCGCTCATGGAGACAGCTGCGATGCGCGCCACGGCGTCCGACACGCTCCGCACGTTTTGGTTGAGATAATCTTCGGCGCGCACGCTTTGCGGAACGCCGCTCAGGCGCTCGATCTCCCGCGCTCGCTGATAGACAGAGTGCCGCACAGGGTGTTCGAGCATGTCGCGGGTACCGTGCGGACAGCAATGCGTGTCCCTGCATCCGCACATGGCCCTGATCCTCGGCGAGGTTGCAAAAAGCGCAGCAGCCATCTTCGGCTTGAGCAAGAGATCAAGGGGGGGAACGTAAACGCGCCAGGGTGCACCGCCGCCGCTCGGCACAGGCGGACGCCGCCAGCCCGACGCCCTGAAATTCTGCTGCCCGGTCACGCCGTGGGCAATGCCGCCAACCGCGCCGAAGGCTAGTGCGCCAAGTCCTGGTAGTCCGCCGATATGATCGCCGACAACCGGTAGGCCACGTTCATGGAAATCCCGGCAGGCATCGATGTATGTCGCCACTTTCTCCCCGGTGGCGTCGTCGCCGAAATTCTCGACCTTCAGCCAGACCGCATCGTGAGGCGCATCTGCGAGAGCGGCGATGATCGCGCGGCGTTCGGCCGTTTGCCGCAGCACGTTCATCGGCATAGCCAAGGGGTAGACGAGGCTCAGCTTTGCGTCGTTGCGGGCGATTTGGTCGGCCGTCCACTTCATCATGGCGATGTCGCGTCGGAGCCACGGATCATTCGCGCTGTTCAGCAGATGCGTCGGGCCAAGAATTTGCGTGAAGCCGTTTGTCGTGGCAGTTTCCACGATCTGTTCCGCGCGCCGCCGGCCCTCGTCGCCATCAAAGTCCGTTATGTTATGGTGTCGTTCCAGACCCCACGGCAGCGCCGCCAAACCTTCGGTGTGACTACCCGGAAGGCCCATCTGCTGGGTTTTCGGGTCAAGAATCACGTCGAGATCGCGTCTCTGTGCCTCGGTTATCAGCTCGCGGTGACGCTCGACGTTGTGGGCATCAATGACGAAGCCGAAGAAGCCCCGCTCGCCCGTAGCGAGCAGATGCAGCAGTTCGGTATGAGCGTTGCGCGCGACGCGCACGAAGAAGCCCAAGCTTTCGGGGCCGGGTCGCTGCGGACGCGGGCGCGGCAAATGGATCACGTTCGACCGCATAGCTGACTCCCTTTTAAAATGACATTGCCATATACTTTGCAATTGCGCAAGAGAATGATGTCTGGATTGACATTTTGTCGATGGGTGGGCCGGGGCGTGTCCCTGGCCGGCCGGGCGCTACGCGCAAGGGCGACATCGCCCGGGCGAAAACGCTGACGCGCGCTGCCGCCGCCAAGGTGACGGAAACCTGACCGGCCCCTTGTCCGGAAAACAATCAAATGCTCAATTTCGGGACATGAGAGCAGGACTGGGTCGCCGGATTTCGGCCGAACTTGCGCGCCGAAGGGTCCGCAACCCACCCAAAGCCGCTGCTCCGACGCGGCTACCCGGCAGCCAGACCGGGATGGACCGGAGCCGTGCGACCACAGAATTGCCGCCACAACCGGTCCAGACCTCTGTGCAGAGCGACGCGCTGTCATGGTGCCAGGCGCTGGCCTCCGCGGCGGCGCGACGCCGGCACCCTGCGCGATTGTGTTTGTTATACTGACTGACTAGTGCTACCAGGGCCGCTGCCGTCCTCGATCAGGAGCTCGCACCATGTCTCCGCTCTCTGCCACCGCCCCGCCGGCCGGTTGCGTCCCGCCATCGCCCGCAAGAAAACCCCGCGGCAACCCCACCCTCCAGCTCGCCCCCCGCTGCGGCGCCCGTACCCGCGCCGGCTGCCCGTGCCAGGCCCCTGCCATCCGCGGCAAGCTGCGCTGCCGGCTGCATGGCGGCCGCTCCACCGGCCCGCGCACGCCCGAGGGCCGCGCCAACATCCGCACTGCCCGCACCATCCACGGCGGCTACGGCGCCACGGCCCGCGCTAAAAACCGCCGTCGCATCACCCTGCTGAGCCGCAACCGCGTCGTTGTCGCCGCCGACCGCTACCTGGACTTTCTGCCGCCCGAGTTCGTCGCCCGCCTGCACTATTACCCGCCCGAGCTGCTGCCGCCGAGCACCCCCACCGGCGGCATCACCGCCGCCCAGGACCAGATGCGCCGCCGCGCCGTCGCCGCCGCGCTCGCCCCTTGGCGGCGAGCGATCGCCGCCGCCCGCGAGGCCGCCCGCGCCGCCCGCAAGCAGGCCGCCGCCGCCCGCGCCACCAACCCGAAGGCCCGTGTCCGTCCGCGTCGCCCCAGGCCGCGCCGCCCGACGCCGCAGGCCCTGTTCGCCGCCCTTCTGGCAGAACTCCTTGCACCAGAGCGCGCGCCCACCGGGCCCGACGCCGGCCTGACAGAACCCCGTGTACCATTTCCGTCCGCCGGCCCCGCCGCCCTGGCGCCCATGCCCGCCCCGGACCCGCACGCAACCGCACAGGCCGTCCCGGCCCGATGCGCGCACGAGAATGCCCGGCCAGAACCCTGTGTACCAGAACGCGTCCCCACCCCGCCCGACATCGGCGCGCCAAAACCCTATGTACCATTTCCGCCCGCCGGCCCCGCTGCCCCGTCGCCCATGCCCGCCCGGAGCGCGCGCCCCACTGCACCCACTGCGCCCGCCCAGCGCGCACACACAAACGGCCAGCCAGAACCCTTTGTACCAGGGGGCGCACCCGGCGCGCACCAAACCTCCGCGCCAAAACCCCTTGTACCAGTCCCCGCCGAGGCCGCGCCCGCCATCCCACCCGGACTGCCCAACCGCGCCGCGCGGCGCCGATGGATGCACCAGCAGCGCCGCCTGCACCGCGCCCCACCCGTCGCCACCCGCCCGTGACCGCGCGCCCGGCCATCGTCTCGTCACCTGCAATGGCCTTGGTGGGTGGCCGGCCCGCCGGGTCAGGCCCCGTGGCAGGCTCCGCCTGTCCTCGGGCGACCCATTGGGGCAACCCGGGGGGTCGCCAACGACACGAGGGCGCGCGCCGTGACGCAGTTGTTACGTCGGCCGGTCTTACGTCCCCACCAGCCGCGCATACAGCTCCGGATCCGTCGCCCCCTCGGTGCTGAACACCAGCACCCGGCTGTCCGGCTGCAACCCCAGCGTCTCGCGTGCCGCCGGATCGGCCGCCGCCAGCAGGCATCCCGCCAGCCCCGCCACGCCGGACTCCCCCGCCACCACCCCAGCCTGCGCCAGCAGGCGCATCGTCGCCACCGCCGCGTCATCCGGGATCGCCATGAACGCCGCCGCGCCGCGGTCCAGCTCCTGCCACGCCAGCAGGCTCGGCTCGCCGCACGCCAGCCCGGCCATCAGCGTGTCCAGGTCGCCCGGCACCGAGGTCCGCTCCCCCAGCTCGGCCGAGGCCAGCAGGCACGCCGCCCGATCCGGCTCCACCACCACCAGCCGTGGCGCGGGGGAAAACGCCGTCCGCGCCTGCACCGACACCGCGGCCGCCACGCCGCCGACGCCGCCCTGGATGAACACATGGGTCGGCGGCGCCCCATCGGGCTGCACCGCTTCCCACTGCGCCACCGCCTCGTCCGCCATCACCCGGTAGCCCTGCATGATGGCGCGCGGCACCTCGGTGTAGCCCTCCCACGAGGTGTCGGAGACGACGAACCAGCCGTTCGCTTCCGCGTCGGCCGCGGCGACCCGCAGCGAGACGTCATACGTCCCCGGCACCCGCCTGATCTCCGCCCCATATGCGGCGATTGCCGCCGCCCGCCCGGCGCTGACGCCCTCGTGGATGAAGATCACCGCACGGCAGTGGCAGCGCCGCGCCCCCCAGGCCACCGCGCGCCCATGGTTGCCGTCGGTTGCGCAGGTCACCGTGATGGTCTGTGTCGCCTCCGCCCACCGCCCCGCCATCAGCTCCGCCGAGGTCGCCGCCGGTGCCACGCCGCGCCGCGCCAGCTCGCCCGCCAGCAGCTCGGCCACCGCATACGCGCCGCCCAGCGCCTTGAAGCTGCCCAGGCCGAACCGCCCTGCCTCGTCCTTCAGCCGCAGCACGCCCAGCCCGGCCTGCCGCGCAATCGCCGCAAGATCGAGCAGCGGCGTCGGGGCATAGCCCGGCCAGGCGGTGATGGCCGCGCGGGCGCGGCGGAATCCTGCCTCCGGCAGTACGGTCATGCCCGGCGTGCCGGCGCGCGGATTGGCGAACACGGTGAACGGATGCGGCCCCAGCATAACACCACCGTGAACCGCGTTGCCCCGGAGCGCAACGTTGGCGTAGTGAGACGGTGGCGTAGTGAGTTCGGATTCCGCACGGAGGCGGCCATGCAGATCACCATCCTCGGCGGCGCCGGCTTCCTCGGCCGCAAGGTCGCGGCGCAGCTTACGCAAGCCGGGACGCTCGCCGACCGCCGGATCACCGGCCTGACGCTGTTCGACCTGGCCGCCCCGCTGCCGCCCGCCGGCGCGCCGTTCCCGGTGCACAGCGCTGGCCGGCGACCTCGTGGACCTGCCCGACGACGCCATCCCGCCCGGCACCGACGTGGTGTTCCACCTCGCCGCCGTGGTCTCCGCCGCCGCCGAGGCCGACTACGAGCTCGGCCGCCGGGTCAACCTGCGCGGCACCGACGCGGTGGTGGACGCCTGCCGCCGGCTGTCGAGCGCCCCCGGCGCGCCCGCCGCGCGTGGTGTTCACCTCCTCGGTCGCCAGCTTCTCCGGCGGCCAGCGCGCGGTGCTGCCCGACGACGCGCGCCAGGTGCCGGCCAACAGCTACGGCGCGCAGAAGGCGGCCGCCGAGCTGATCCTGGCCGACGCATCGCGCCGCGGCTTCCTCGACGCCGTATCGATCCGCCTGCCGACCATCATCGTGCGCCCGGGCCGGCCGAACAAGGCGGCCAGCTCGTTCCTCTCCTCGATCATTCGCGAGCCGCTGCTCGGTCTGTCGGCGGAGCTGCCGGTGCCGGACGCAGTTCGCCGCCTGGATCGCCAGCCCGCGCCGCGCCGTCGACTGGCTGCTGCACGCCGCGGCGATGGACACGCGCCGGCCTGGGCCTCGACCGCGGCATCAACCCGCCCGGCATCAGCGCCACCGTGGCGCAGATGCTGGCGGCGCTGGACGCGGTGAAGCCCGGCGCCTCCGCCCTGGTGCGCCGCGGCGGCCGACCCCGACATCGCCGCCATCGTCGGCACCTGGCCCGCCGCGTTCGCGCCGGTGCGCGCGCGCGCGCTCGGCTTCGCGCCGCACGAAAGCCGTGGTCGACCTGGTGCGCGCCTTCGTCGCCGACGACCTGGAGGCCACGCGGCGGGAGCGCGGCTTGCCCGACTGAGGCGGCCCGATCGAACCCCGACTGGCCCAGCCAACCGGGCCGAACTGTGTCCTTTCGTCCACTGAACAATCAATTTACCGGCAAATGCCGTGCCGCGGCACGATGCACGGTTGATCGCGCGGCAGGCCGGTTCCATGAATAGGAGACTGGCTCACGCGGGCTTCGTCGGCGGCGCGTGTGGATCACGATTCCTGTGCCCCGCCGGCGCGGGCTGGACGTCGCGCATGTCGAGCATCCAAGGCGACCCGAGCATCGCGGGCGCGGCAGACGCCCCGCCCGTCGCCCGGCCTGCGCCGCGATCGGCCGGCCACTGGGCGGCATCGCCGCCCGCTCGGCGACATGGTGCTGCACGCGCCGCAGACGCTGCGTGCGCTGGTGCGCGCCGACGAGATCTGGCTGGTCGTGCTGGCCGCCTTCGTCGGCTCCGGCGCCGGCGTCATGGTCTGGTTCATGACCGAGGTCACCCAGCTGGTCCACCAGATGCTGTTCCTGCATCAGCCGACCGAGCGGCTGAGCGCCATGGTCGAGCTGCCCACCCGTGCGCGCCCTGGCGGTGCCCACGCTCGGCGGGCTGGCGTTCGGGCTGATCGGGCTACGCTGGTCGCGCCGCCACTGGCCGCGCCGGTCGGTCGACCCGATCGAGGCCAACGCGCTGTACGGCGGGCGCATGTCGCTGAACGACAGCTCTGGTCGTGGTGCTGCAGACGATGATGTCGAACGGCGTCGGCGCCTCGGTCGGGCTGGAGGCCGGCTATACCCAGATCGGCTGCCGCCATCGCCTCGCGCTTCGGCCGCAGCTTCCGGCTGCGGCGCAACGACCTGCGGGTGCTGGTGGGCTGCGGCGCCGCCGGCGCCATCGGCGGCGCCTTCAACGCCCCGCTGACCGGCGCGTTCTACGCCTTCGAGCTGGTCATCGGCACCTACACGCTGGCCACTTTCGCGCCGGTCGCGGTCGCCTCGATCGTCGCGGTATTCCGTGCGTGCAGGCGCTGGGCGGCGTCGCCGTTCGACCTGGACGTGCAGGTGCCGACGCAGATCGAGCCGGTGGACTACATCCCGATCCTGGCGCTGGGCATGGTGTGCGCGCTGATCGGCATCGCCATCATGCGCGGCGTCACGCTGACCGAGGCGCTGTTCCGCCGCAGCGGCGTGCCGGTCTGGCTGCGCCCGGCATCGGCGGCGCTGGCGGTGGGCGTGCTGGCGCTGGTCACGCCGGCGGTGCTGTCGTCCGGCCACGGCGCGCTGGGCATCGTGATCGAGTGCGCCCTACACGCTGCCGCATATCGCGCATGCTGCTCGGTGCTGAAGGCGGTCGGCCTCGGCGATCTCGATCGGCTCCGGCTTCCGCGGCGGGCTGTTCTTCGCCTCGCTGTTCCTGGGCGCGCTGATCGGCAAGCTGTTCGCCGGCGTGCTGGCGATGGTCACGCACGGCGCACGCCGTGCCCGCCGGTGGTGTGCTGCGCTGGTCGGCATGAGCGCGCATGGCGGTCGCGATCATCGGCGGGCCGCTGACCATGGGGTTCCTGGCGCTGGAGAGCACCGGCAGCCTGCCGCTGACCATCGCGGTGCTGGCCGCCTGCGTGGTCTCGGCGCTGACCGTGCGGCGCACCTTCGGCTACTCCTTCGCCACCTGGCGCTTCCACCTGCGCGGCGAGGCGATCCGCAGCGCGGTCGATATCGGCTGGATGCGCAACCTGACGGTCGGGCGGATGATGCGCCGCGAGGTGCGCACACGTGCGCGCCGACACGCACGCTGGCGGCGTTCCGCCGCGAGTTCCCGCTGGGCGTCGACCAACCGCGTGATCGCGCTGGACGACGACGGACCGCTACGCCGGCATCGTGCTGGTCGCCGAGGCGCACGCCGACCCGGATGCCGGGCACCACGTGAGCGACCTGCTGCACTACACCGACATCGTGCTGCTGCCGCAGATGACGGTGAAGGAGGCGATCGCGCTGTTCGAGAACGCCGAAAGCGACGCGCTGGCGGTGGTCGACGGGCCGGACACGCGCCACGTGATCGGGCTGCTGACCGAGCACTATGCGTTGCGGCGCTACACGACGAGCTGGAGCGGCGGCGGCGGGAGCTGTCCGGGGAGTAGCGGCCGGAAAGACGCCCCCTCCGCCTTGAGGGAGGGGGTTGGGGGGAGGGGTCAGGCGAAACAGCCCGGTCGCGTGGAATGACGCTGCTGGTGTAAGCAGGCCCCAAGACTCGCGGGACGAAGGGGGATCGATGCCGCTGGTGCTCGACAGTTTGCGCAACGCCATCGTCGCCCTGCGGGCTGTCCAGGCCAAGAGCGAAGATACTGCATTCATGGCAGCCCAGGACCAAGTCACGCGGGACGCAATCAGGTCGGGCGTCATCCACCATTTCGAATTCACTTATGAGTTGAGTTGGAAATTCATCAGACGCTGGCTGGAGGAGAACATCGGGCGGGACAGCGCTGATGGCGTCTCCAGACGGGAATTGTTCAGGATGGGTGCGGAAAACCGGCTGATCGACAACGTCGCCGTCTGGATGCGGTATCATGACGCGCGCAACGATACATCCCACACCTATAATCTTTCAGTCGCCGCGAAGGTCTATTCCCTCAGCCTGGATTTCGTGCACGATGCCGGCCGCCTGCTGGCCGCGCTAGAGGCTCGAAATGATTGACATTTCCCCGGGTGATCTCAAAATCGTTCAGGATATCTTGCGCAAGCACGTGCCGGATCGCGAGGTCTGGGCCTTCGGCTCGCGCGCAAAGCGGACCGCGAAGACGTATTCGGATCTGGATCTCGCGGTGATTACCGATACTCCCATGTCGTTTGAGGTCAGCGGGGCGCTGCGCGAGGATTTTTCCGAGTCCGATCTGCCATGGCGGGTCGATATCGTCGATTGGGCAACGACAAGCGAGGCGTTCCGTCGGATCATCGAGCAGGACAAGGTTGTGGTGCAGTCGGGCGAGAAGCTGTCCGATGCCTTGCCGCCCAAAGCGTGACGACTATCGCCACCCTATCTGACTCCGAGGGCGTCTGGTAGCTTGGCTCGTTGTCCGCGGTCCCGAGTCCCTGCCAATGGCTCATGCCCTGCAAGAAGGCCAGAGTCTGGTCGGCTCGCTGTTTCGCGAACCGACGCGCGTCGTGATCGTGCGCGCGAGCTGGACCGCGCGACGCCGGAAATCGCGCTGCTGCGACCGCATCCGGCAACGGAACAGGCGGCGATGGATGCGGTGATGGCGCACGAAAGTGCGCTTGGCCGACAGGTCTTCGATGTGCACGAGAAGAACCTGGGCTACGACATCACCAGCCTCGATCTGGCCAGCGGCGCGCTGCGGCTGATCGAGGTGAAGGGGTTGGCGGGCGCGGCCGGGATCATCCGGCTGACACCGAACGAAAAGCGCGTCGCGGAAAATCGCCGCGACTGTTACTGGCTGTATGTGGTGACGAACTGCGCGAGTACGCCGGTGTTGTATGAGCAGCGGAAGGATCCGGCGACGATCGAGTGGCACGAGGTGACCAGCGTCGCGCCATTACTACGTGACGGTGGATGCCTTGAAGCGACCGATGGAACTTAGCGATCGGCCGCAGGCGTTCTACGAGGGTCCGCCATGATCCCGCGCGACTGCAAGCGTCTGGCTGAGGTGGATTTTCCGATCGCCACGGTCTCGCGGCATGCGGCGCGCGAGAAGTCGGTGCGACATGGGCATCCCTCGACGCTGCATCTTTGGTGGGCGCGGCGGCCGCTGGCTTCCTCGCGCGCAATGCTGCTGGCACTGTTGCTGCCCGATCCGGCCGATCCGTGCTGCCCGGAGGCATTCAAGGCGGGCGCGCGGACGGCATTGCAGGACCTGCCCAACATGGGCGGCGCACGTGGCACGGACGACCTGAAACTGCGCGAGGCGGTCCTGCGGTTCATCGGCGACTGCGCCGACTGGGATCGGTCCGCCGACATGGCCTATCTCACCGCCGCGCGGGCGTTGATCCGCGCCGCCCATGGCGAGGAGACGCCGTTGGTGGTCGATCCGTTCGCGGGTGGCGGCTCGATCCCGTTGGAGGCGTTGCGGTTGGGCTGCGATGTCTATGCGAGCGACTTGAATCCGGTGGCCTGCCTGATCCTGAAGACCATGCTGGAGGATGTGCCGCGGCATGGGCCGGGGTTGGCCGAAAAAGTCCGCACCGCCGGGGCGGAGATCAAGGCGGCAGCGGAGCGGGAGCTGGGTCGGTTCTATCCGTTGGATCCTGACGGAGCACGGCCAATCGCCTACCTGTGGGCGCGGACGGTGCGCTGTGAGGCCAGCGATTGCGGCGCGGAGATCCCGCTGGCGCGGTCGTTCTGGTTGGCAACGAAGAAAAATCGGCAACGAGCACTACGCTATCACGTAGAGCGACCGAAGGACGCGTCCCCGGAGCTGCGTTTCGAGGTGTTCGAGCCAGTCGACGAAAGTCAAGTGCCCAGTGGCACCGTCAGTCGCGCGACAGCGATATGTGCATGTTGCAGCAAGCCGTTGGCGCCAGATCGCGTGCGTGCGCAGCTTCGCGCCCAACGCGGCGGTGCAGATCTGGTGTTCGAAAGTAAGGGGCGGCGAGCCGGTGGCGCGACACTTCTCGCGGTCATTTCGTTGAAGACAGGGGAAACCGGGCGACAGTACCGAGTCGCCACGACTGCTGACTATGACACCGTGTACGCGGCATCAGCCACGACAACTGCCCGGCTTTCGCGACCAGCGTGTGGGTCAAGTCCGATCGCGACCGAGCCGTTGCCGCCCGAAGGCACGCTCGGCTTTCGGGTCCAGAAGTACGGGATGCTGACTTGGTATGATCTATTCAACGCCAGGCAGAAATTGACCCTGAGATACCTCGCAAATCGCAACGCCGACATTGACGACACCGCAACAAGAGATTGTCTGGCTCTCGCGTTCAGCCGCTGTGCGGAGCAAAGTTCGTCGTTGGTTAGGTGGCGCAATTCTGTCGAGGCTGTTGCCGGTACGTTCGGGCGTCAGGCGCTGCCGATCATGTGGGATTTCGTAGAGATCGCGCCGCTGCAAAGCGAAGCCTCCGGCTATCCGGCTGCGGTCGCTTGGGTGTGCGAAGCGATCAACAGACTTGAGGCAGGAGACGACGCAGCCCAGGTGTATCAAGCCGATGCGCGATCGACCCCGTTGCATCCCGGTTCAGCCGGCGTCTGGTTCACCGATCCACCCTACTACGACGCCATCCCCTATTCCGATCTCTCCGACTATTTCTTCGTCTGGCTGAAGCGCGCGCTGCCGGGCCACAAGCTGCTCCGTGACACCACCGATCCATCGAATCCCCTCACCCCAAAAACCGGTGAGATCGTCCAGGACGAAACCAAGACCGACGGCAACGGCCCCAAGGATCGCGCCTTCTTCGAACGCGCCATGGGGCAGGCCTTCGCCGAAGGCCGCCGCGTCACGCGCGAGGACGGCATCGGCAGCGTCGTGTTCGCCCACAAGACCACCGAAGGCTGGGAGGCGCTGCTCTCCGGCCTGATCCAGGGCGGCTGGACCATCACCGCCTCCTGGCCGATCGCCACCGAGCGCCCTGGCCGCCTGCGCGCCCGCGAGAGCGCCGCCCTGGCCACCAGCGTCCACCTCGTCTGCCGCCCGCGCGAGGGCCACAGCATCGGCGACTGGGGCGAAGTCCTGCGCGAACTCCCCGGCCGCGTCGCGGTCTGGATGGAACGCCTGCAAGCGGAAGACGTCCGCGGCGCCGACCTTGTCTTCGCCTGCATCGGCCCCGCGCTGGAAATCTTCAGCCGCTACGACCGCGTCGAAACGCCCGACGGCACGCGCATCCCGCTGGCCGACTACCTCGGCAAGGTGTGGGAGGTGGTCGGCCGTGCCGCGCTGGAACAGATCCTCGGCACCGAGGAAGCCCGCGCCCGCAACGGCCTCGCCGGCGCGCTGGAGGAGGATGCGCGGCTGACCGCGCTGTTCCTGTGGACCTTGCAGTCGGAGTTCAAGGGCGCCGGCGCCGCGCCGGCCGATGACGAGGACGACGCCGATGCGCCGGACGACGACGACCCCGCCCCCCGCTCGCCCCGCGGCTTCACGCTGATCTACGACGTGGTGCGCCGGTTCGCCCAGCCGCTCGGCATCCACCTCGACGCCTGGACCGACCGCATCATCGAAACCCGCAAGGGCACCGTCCGCCTGCTGCCCGTCGCCGAGCGCGCGCACCAGTTGTTCGGCGCCGACGACGTCTCGGCGATCGCCACAGCCATCGAGCGCGACCGCAAGCGCGCCGCGCAGCTTGACCTGTTCCCCGAGCCCGAGCCGCCGCCGCGGCTGCGGATCGGCGGTCGCGCCAAGGCCCGGCCCGCCAGGCCCTACGCCGGCCAGGCCACGACGCTCGACCGGGTGCACGCCGCGATGCTGCTGCAGCGCGGCGGCCAGGCCAACGCGCTGCGCGCCCTGTTGCAGGCGGAGGCCGAGCGCGGGCGGGACTTCGCGCGGCTGGCCAACGCGCTTTCGGCGCTCTATCCGAAAGAGGCAGAGGAAAAGCGGCTGCTGGATGCTATGCTGCTGGCGATGCCGCGCTGAGCTGGGAGAAAGCCATGTCGCAGAACGCAACACCCGCCGACCCCGTGGTGACGGCTGGTCGCTTCGACCGCATCACGTTCGAACCCGGCAAGATGGGGGGGCGCGCCTGCATCCGCGGTCTGCGCATCACCGTCGGGCTGGTGCTTTCCCTGCTCGCCGATGGCGCAACATCCGACGCGATCCTCGCCGACTATCCGGACCTGGAAGCCGAGGACATTCATCAGGCGCTTGGCTATGCCGCATGGCTTGCGCGCGAGGAGGTGCTGTCCGTCTGATATACCCCGATGCGCCTGCTCCTCGACATGAATATGTCACCGAAGGTCGCGGTACAGTTGCGCGCCGAGGGACATGATGCGCTACATCTGCGCGAACTTGGCCTCGGACACTTGCAGGACCGCCATGTGTTCGCCCATGCAAAGGCCGATCAGCGGATCGTGGTGACCTTCGATCTCGACTTCGGCGAGATTGTCAGCCTGGGCGGTGGGACAGGCGTCGTCCTGCTGCGATTACGCTCGGTCCGTACGGCCCATGTGCAGCGGCGCGTATCCGTCGCTTTGACAGAAGCGGCGGCAGCACTGCACGCGGGCGCGGTCGTATTGGTCGAAGATACTCGCATCCGTGTCCGTACCTGGCCAATCGCACAAGGGGATTGAAGGACGATGGACCCCTGGTACCGCGTCACCACGCCGCGCCGCGAGGTGCGCGAAGGCCGCTCCTTCAACCCCGACGAATTCGCCATCGCGCTGGAACAGGTGGTCGCCGGCACCGCACCCATCGACTACCGCGACCCGGCCCAGTTTTTCGCCCGCACCTATTTCACCGCCGCGATGCGCGAACAGATCGGCACCGTGTTGCGCCGCCTGTCGGGCGAGACCGAGGGCGCGCCGCCGGTGCTGTCCTTCATCACCCAGTTCGGCGGCGGCAAGACCCACACGCTGACCGCGCTGTGGCACCTCGCCCGGATCGGCCCGGAGGCCGCCGCGCTCCCCGGCGTGCCCGATCTGCTCGCGCGCGAACACCTGCCCGCCGTCCCGCGCGCCAGGCTGGGCGTGTTCGTCGGCAATGCCTGGGACCCGAGCGGCATACGGCAAACCCCGTGGATCGACCTCGCCTTTCAGCTTGGCGGCGAGGCCGGGATCGCCGCCCTGGGCGACGCCGCGCGCACCAGTCCGCCGGGCACCGACGCACTTGCCCGCTTGTTCGCCGGCGCCGGCGGCCCGGTGCTGGTGCTGATGGACGAGGTGCTGAACTTCATCAACCGACACCGTTCCCTGGCCGATCCATTCTACGCCTTCCTCGACAACCTGGTGCGCGCCGCCACCGGCACGCGCCACGTCGCCGTCGTGCTCAGCCTGCCGAAGAGCGCGGTCGAAATGACGCACTACGAGCAGGACTGGCAGGACCGCATCACCAAGATTGTCAAGCGCGTCGCCCGCGACCTGATCGCCAACGACGAATCCGAGGTCAGCGAAGTCGTCCGCCGCCGCTTGTTCGAGGACCTTGGTCCCGAGCGCACCCGCGCCCAGGTGGCCAAAACCTACGCCGACTGGTGCTTCGAGCGCCGCGCCGAACTGCCGCCGCAATGGACCGCGGTCGATCCGACCCTGACGGAACGTCGCGCGCGCGAAGTGCTGCGCGATCGTTTCGCCGCCTGCTACCCGTTCCACCCCGCGACACTGTCGGTGTTCCAGCGCAAATGGCAGTCGCTGCCGCAATACCAGCAGACCCGCGGCACGCTGGGCATGCTGGCCCAGTGGCTCAGCCGGCTCTACGCCAGCGATCACCAGCCAGGCGCGCGCGGCACCGCTGATCACCCTCGGGTCGGCGCCGCTGGAGGATCGCAGCTTCCGCGCCACCATCCTGGGCCAGCTTGGCGAGCCGCGGCTGAACACCGCGATCGAGGCGGACCTTGCCGCCGATACCGGGCACGCCCGCGCACTCGATGCCGATACACAGGGCGCGCTGGCGGACATCCATCGCCAGGTCGGCACCGCGATCCTGTTCGAGTGTTCCGGTGGCCAAACGGATCGCGCGGCGCACCTGCCGGAGTTGCGGTTCGCGCTCGGCGGCCCGCAGGTGGACACCACCAGCATCGACACCGCCGCCGCCGCGCTGGAATCCCGCGCGTTCTTCGTGCGCCAGGTGGGATCGGACGGCTACCGCATCGGTCCGAAACCGAAACTCAACAAGGTGGTTGCGGAAAAGCGCGCCTCGCTCGACGAACTTCGCGACGTGCTGCCGGAAGCCCGCCGCCTGATCGAGCGCGAGTTCGAGGCCGGTAGCCCGGTGCCGGTGATCGCCTTCCCCGGCGACGGCGCCGCCGTGCGCGACACCCCGCGCCTCAGCCTGCTGATCGCCGAGCCCGACACACCATGGGACGGCACCGACGAAATGCGGACCTATTACGCCGAATGGGCGTATCGGCGTGGCAAGGAAAGCCGCCTGTTCCCCGCGGCGCTGATCTGGTGCCTGAGCAAGCCGGGGCGCGTGCTGCTCGAGCGCGTCGAAACCGCGCTGGCGTGGCGCGCGGTGCGCCAGGACCTTGCCGCGGGCCTGCTCGGCATCGACACCGACCCGCAGGAGGCGCGCGGCATCGACGCCTCCATCCGCACGGCCGAGCAGGATGCCAGGGACGCCGTCTGGGCGGATTATCGTTACCTGGTCTTCGCCGACCGCCAGGAGCCGAGCCGGATGCGCGTGATCGACCTTGGCGCGGGCCACAGCAGCAGCCGGGAAACCCTGGCCGGCCGCGCTCTCGCGGCGCTGAAATCGCAAGGGTTGCTCAACGAATCGGTCGGCGCCGGCTACGTCGATCGGAAGTGGCCGCCGGCACTGCTGCACACCGGCGCCTGGCCGCTGTCGGGCCTGCGCCAGAGCTTTTTGGATGGATCGCTGACGCGGCTGCTCGATCCCGACCACCTGTTGCGGTCACGCATCATGGAATGGGTGGAGACCGGCGAGTTCGGCCTCGCCTCGGGCGCGCAACAAGATGGCGGATATTCCCGGGTCTGGTTCAATCAGCTTGTCGCGCCCGACGAGGTCACGTTCGACGCCGAGGTGTACCTGCTGAAGCAGGCGGTGGCGGTAGCGCTCCAGGCGCCGCCCGATGCGACCCCGGCCTCGCCGGGCGAACCGAGCCGCGGCCCGGCGCCGTCGCCGCTGCAGCCGGGCGGAACCCCATCCGGGCATGTCGTGCCCGAAACGGCGCGGCCCGGTCCGGCGCAGATCACCATCCACGGCAATGTGCCACTGGAAAAATGGAACCGGTTGGGCACCAAACTGCTCCCCAGGCTGCGTGCCGCCGGGCACGTGGCCGCCTCGATCACCCTGTGCTGCGAGGTCGAGGTTACGCCAACCGCCGAGCTGACCGCGGACCTCGAGCGGACATTGCAGGACCTGGGACTGGCCGAGTGGCTGCAGATCGTCCAGTCCTGACCGGGACTGCAACGACATCGTCACACGGGCAGCCGCCCACGCAACCGGACGGTGTCGGCATGCGGCGTCGCAGCGGGTCTGGCCGAGCCGGCGGAGCGACCGCTGCAGGCGGCGTCAGCCGAAGGTGGCCAAACCGCCTTTACCGCGAAACCGCGTCACGGCCCCGTCGCGGCGCCGCTGCTCAATGCATCGCCAAGGCGCCCAACACCACCTCGGTCAGCACCGCCACCGCCAACACCCCGGCGATCATCGTGTAATCGAAGGACGTCACGGCCCGCCGATCGGCCATCAGAGCGAGCCAGGTCTTCAGATAGTCCATCATGGTGCGCCATCCTCCATGCACATGCCGCGTGGGCGCAGGTTGCGTTGCACACGGCCGGATGATTGCATCAAAAGTCTTGCAACCCGGTTGCATTGAAACCTCGGCAATCCATAAACCGCGTGTGATCGGCCTTGCCGCGACGGGTGCCCGGCCAATTGTGGCCGACGCCAGCCCACCGCGAAGCTCTGCCGCGCGCTGCAGCCGTCCCGCGCGTGACGCCGCAGATCACCGTCAACCCCGCCGCGAGAATATACGGGGATGCGGCCGCGCCGATGCGGAAGTGCCACGCGTAGTGCTCCCAATGTGCTGCCAGTCGCCACGTGGCAGCAGCGCCGCGGGATCCGCGAAATGCGCCAGGTGACCGTGAATCGATGCGCTGTTCGGCACGGCAAGCAACGCATCAAGAACATGGCGCCGCTGTCCTCGCCTGCCCGCTAGCTGTGAAGCCCCGTTCGAGCCCCGGTGCCGGAGGCCCCCGTTGGCGCGACGCATACCGCCCTCTGACGCGTTGATTTCATTGGTGCCGACGCTCGGACTTGAACCGAGGACCTACTGATTACGAATCAGTTGCTCTACCGCTGAGCTACGTCGGCAGCCGGGGACGCCAAGCCGCGCGCATATAGCCCGGCGACCCCCCGGCCGCAACCGGCGCGACCGCCGGCGGCCCCGGCCGCGTCTGCTCCCTCAGCCGCGCACCTCGGTGCCGAGGGTGGTCTCGTAGACGCGCATGATCGAAGTGGAATCCATGCCGCCCAGCCCCATGCCGCGGGCCATGCGCATCAGGTTCAACACCTGTGGCGCGATCAGGCCCGGGACACCCACCTCGTCGGCAAGCTCCATGGCCAGGCGCAAATCCTTGTGCGCCAGGTCGAGCGCGAAGGTCGCAGCGAAGTTGCCGGCCAGCGCCTTGGTCGCCATGTTGCGGTAGCCGGTGGAGTCGCCGCTGGCGTTGCGGATCACGGCGTCGAGCTTCTTCATGTCGATGCCGGCGCGCTTGCCCATCATCAGCGCTTCCGCCGCCGCCGCCGAGTTGCAGAACGCCAGCATGTTGTTGATCAGTTTCGCAACGGAGCCGAACCCCACATCGCCGACATGGATCACCTCGCCGCTGAACGACTTCAGCAGCGGAAGCTGGGCTTCGAAGGTGGCGGCATCGCCGCCGACCATGATGACGATGGTGCCGTCGGTGGCCCGTGCGACACCGCCCGACACCGGGGCTTCCAGCATGCCCAGGTCCTTGGCGCGGGCGCCCTCGGCCAGGCGGCGCGCGGTGGATGGCGCGTTGGTGGAAAGGTCGATGTAGACCGTGCCGGGCCTGGCGCTTTCGGTGATGCCGTTCGGGCCGAGCGCCACCTCCTCGACGATGCGCGGGATCGGCAGCGAGGTGATCACCACGTCGCAGCTTTTCGCCACCTCGGCGACGGAGCCGCCGGACGCTGCACCGAGATCGGTGCAGCGCTTGATCGCGGCCGGATCGAGATCGAACACCACGACCTCGTGGTTGGTGTTCCTGATGATGTTGCGGCACATGGGCCCACCCATGTTGCCGACGCCGATGAAGCCGACCTTCACGGACTCTGTCTCCCTACATCAAGGTGCGGGGCGTTACGTCGCGGCGAAACCGTAGAGCCTTGCCGGGTTGTCCACCAGGACGCGCCGGCGCGTGGCCGCGTCGGGGACCAAGGCGGGCGGTGGCGAGTAGCGTCGTCCGGCGTCCAGCGGGAACCGCTCGAAGGGACCGAAGATGTAGAAGTGCAGCCGCACGCCAGCGGTGGCGCCTTCGCCCGGGGCGGGGTAACCATGCGGTTTCCTCTCCTGGTCCCTTTGCCGGGCCAGAGTGGACCCGGCGCACGGTCATGCGAAGCCCAGCCGCTCCGCCGCCGCGCGATAGCCGATGCGCCGATGCGGCGGCACCTTGTGGCGTCCGGCGACGCGTTCCAGCAGCAGCCGTGCATCATCGTCCAGCCCGGCGCGCAGCGCGGCGTGCAGGTAGAGCTGTTCCAGCACGTCCTGCTGTGCGTGGCTGCCGCCGAGGTGGTACATCTCGTCCAGCATCGGGCGCATCAGCGCGACCGCGCGGGCCGGCTGATCCTGGCCATAGGCCAGCACCGCCTCGCACAGCGGCAGTGCGATGGTGCCGACCAGCACGGCATGCGCGCTGCCGGCCTGCGCCGCGTCGCGCAGCGCCGCCAGCATGCGCGTGGCCGCCTCGATACGCCCGGTTGCCGCCAATGCCATCATCCAATGCGGCAGCGTAAAGGCCGACTGCGTGTCGCCGATGCGCGCTTCGGCCTTGTCGGCCAGCTCCTGCCAACGGTCGCCGACCTCGACGCCATGCAGTTGCAGACGAAACAGCATCGACGCGGCGTTCTGCACATCGATGTAGAGATCCGGCTGCGCCTGGGTCAGCGGCGCGGCCAGGTCGCGGAACGCGTGGTCATACAGTGCCAGGACCGTATCGGTCTCGGCTCGTTCCAGATGAAACATCGCGGCGTGCCACCACAGATGGTGGCGCAGGTTGTTGGCGCCGTCCCAGTTGCCGCGCAGGCCGTTGATCCAGGCGATCCCCTCGGCGCGGCGGCCCTGCATCTCCAGCACGTGGGCGACGCCGTGCGCGGCCCACACATCGCCGGGATCGTGCGCGATGGCGGCGCGGCCGGCGGCCTCGGCCTCGGTGTAGAGGCCGCACTCCTCATGGGCGAAACAGCGGCAGGCGAGCAGCGTGCCGTAGTGCGGCAGCTCGGCACTCCAGGCCGCCTCCACGGCGCGCACCGCGGTCAGCATGCGGTCCGGCCGGCCCAGCCAGAAATCGGTGAAATGCGCCAGGCGGAACGCCAGGGCGTCGCGCGGATGGGTCGCCAGGATCTGCCGCCATATCGCGCTCGCCTGATCCGGTTCGCCATCGATCCAGGCGGCCAGCGCGGCGATGTGCGCCTGCTCGCGCGCCGTTGCGGACCAACGCCGCGCCTCCTGCAACGATGCCGCCGCAAGCGGAACGTTCGCCTGCTTGTAGCTCAGCATCATCAGATAGCCCTTGAGGCAGTGCGCCAGCGCGAACTGCGGGTCCGCGGCGAGCAGCGGTGCCAGGCGCTGGCCGGTATCGGCGCGATAGGTGATGTAGCCCGCCACCGCGTGATCGAACGCGCGCGCCGCCGGGTCCGAGTCGGTGCTCAGCGCCAGTCCATGCGAATCGTGCTGCATCGGATGCTCCCGCCCCTGCGGCAGCATCATGCCATATCGGCCGCCGGTTGGGATCAGCCCGGTTGGAATCAGCCAGGCACCAGACTGACCTCGGTCACGCCGGCGCGCATCATGTCCAGCATCTGCGCCGCGGCGGTGGACAGGTCGATCACCCGACGGCGCGAGTATAGCCGGTCGGTGATGGTCACGATCACCGATTTGCCGGTTTTCAGCGCGGTGACGCGCACCTTGGTGCCGAATGGCAGCCAGGGATGCGCCGCGGTCAGCAGGCGCTGGTCGAATCGCGCGCCGGAGGCGGTGCGCCGCCCCTGGTGCCGGTTGCCGTAATAGGAGGCAGTGCCCGATTCACCCACCCAGACTGCCTTGGCTTTGGGCACCTCCTGCGCCGAGGCGCCGACCGAGGCCAACGGCAGTGCCATCGCCGCCAGCAATATCGCCCAATCTCGCAGCCCCACGGCGCGCGCGCCGCCACAATATCGCCACAATCGTTGCAGGGACATGACCACTCCGTACAATGGAAATCGGACCACCCGCGATCGGCGTGTGGTCTGATCTGATCCTCGTCCACCAACACAGTGAACTTTCGACATAATTTATCATTCTCCGGTTGCCTCGACCGGACCTCAGCAGAGATGATGCTTGGCGTTATTCGATTTGGCAACCCGCAATCGGCAATATTCCGGCGCGCAGACGGTCGGATGGACAACTTCGCTCGTGCGCCGCAGGGTGCCGCGTGCATGTTTGTTACCTTTCTGTTCGTGCTGATCAGCGCGTTCCTGGCGGCACTGCTGCGCGGTTTCACCGGCTTCGGCTTCGCGATCGCCGCGGTGCCGCTGCTCAGCCTCGCGCTGCCGCCGGCGCGTGTCGTGCCGCTGACCGTGGTGCTGCAGGTGCTGGCGAGTCTGATCGATCTGCGCGCCGCCTCGCGGATCACCGACTGGCGCTCTATGCTGTGGCTGTCGCCGGGCATGGTGGTGGGCACGCCGCTCGGTCTGCTTCTGTTGACGCGGCTGTCGGCGAACCAAGCGCGGTTGACCATCGGGGTGCTGATCCTCGGCTCCGTGGTGCTGCTCGGGCGCGGCGTGCGGCTGCCGACGCGGCCGGCGAACTGGATGGTCGGCCTGGTCGGCGTGATCTCCGGGGTGATGAACGGCGTGGCGGCGATGTCGGGGCCGCCGGTGGTGGCGTATCTGATGGCGCTGCCGCACAGCGCGATGGTGGTGCGTGCGACCTCGCTGGTGTTCTTCACCTTCACCGCGTTGGTTGCGATGGTGCCACTGGCGGTGGCGGGGCTGATCGACGGCCAGGTGCTGCTGTTCGCCGTGCTGGCGTGGCCGGTGCTGCTGGTGGGCTCCCGCCTGGGGGCCTGGGCGTTTCACCACGCCAAGCCGCACCATCATCGGCGCATCGCGCTGACGATTCTGTCGGGGCTGGCGTTGGTTTTGATTGCGCGGGCGGCCGGGGTTGACTGACCGTGCGGTATTTCACGCGGCCGCCCAGGGCGGTCGCTGTGGCCAGGGAGGATCCCTGTACGAAAATTGGCGCGGAGGGCTTGAAGCCCTCCGCGCCCAGTTCGCGCGCTTGGGAAGGAGGGGGGACAGGCGCGCCAATGCGTCTCTTAAAGCGCGACGCCGGCGGGGCCGCTTTGATCTGGATCAACGCCCACGATTTTTTCGTGGCACCGATCAGTCCTCGGGCCCCGGCGCGGCGCGGTCCGCCTTGGTGCGGGCCCGCCGCGCCTTCGTCTCCAACCGCGTGGCGACGGCGCCCGCGCTGGGACGCGTCGGCACCCGCCGCGCCGGCCGGACCGACGCCCGGCGGATCAGGTGCACCAGCGCCGCCAGGGCGTCCGCGCGGTTGCGCTCCTGCGTGCGATGGCGGCGCGCGGTGATCACCAGCGTGCCCTCCTGCGACAGCCGCTTGCCGGCCAGCCGTTGCAGCCGCGCACGCACCTCGCTCGGCAGGCAACTGGCGCCGTGCAGGTCGAAGCGCAGCATCACCGCCGAGGCCACCTTGTTGACGTTCTGCCCGCCCGGGCCGCCGGCACGCATGAACGTTTCGACGATGTCGCGCGGATCGATGACGATCTGGTCGGTGACGCGGATCATGCGGCCTCACTCAAGGTCGGGGCCAAGGTTGTAGAAGCTGCTTGCGGTGCCGCCGAGAATAGCATCGCGCGCCGCCGCATCCAGACCGGCCAGCAGATGCAGGCTCGCCGCGCGCCAGCGTAGGCAGCCGCCGCCAAGCTCCACCACGGGCCAGTCGCTGCCCCACATCAGGCGCGTCGGACCGAAGCAGACGATCAGGTGATCGACGGTGCGGCGCAGATCGTCGTCCCGCCAATCGGGCGCGGCCTCGGTCACCAGGCCGGAAAGTTTACAAAACGCATCGGTCTCACGCGCCACGCGCGCGATATCGCTGGCCCAGGGCTCGAACGCGCCGTGTGCGATCGCCGGCTTGGCGGCATGGTCGATGACGATCGGCAACCGCGGATGGCGCTCGGCGAGCGCCAGCAGCGCCGGCAGGTGGCGCGGCTGGATCAGTGCGTCGAACCGCAGCCCGCACCGCGTCATTTCCGCCAGTGCGGGTTGCACCGCCGGGCGCAGGATCCAGTCCGTGTCTGCAATGTCCTGCAGCATGGGCCGCAGGCCTTTCAGCTCCGGCGCTTTGGCCAATGCCGCGACGCGAGCGGCGGCATCGGGCGCGGCCAGGTCGGTCCAGCCGACCACGCCGCGCACCAGCCCGCGCGAATCTCGCGCCACCGCCAGCATGAACGCGGTTTCCGCTTCGGTGGGTGCGGCCTGCACCAGCACCGTCGCGGTGATGTCGCCGAGCAGCGGGCGCAGATCGTCGAGCGTGTAGTCGCGATGGATCGGCAGATCCGGCGTCAGCCAGTGATAGTCGCCGCGCGCCACACGCCAGACGTGGTGGTGGGAGTCAACCTGCATCATGGCGGCGGGAGCGGACGGTTGTGCGGCAGGTGCAACCGGCGGAACGTGCCGCCGATGTTCGCCCGGAGCACGGCGGTTGCCGTTACCGTGGCGGGTGCCAGCGCGCGCATGCAACAGATCGGGCGTCGGCGGTCGATCGAGCCCGCTCGGCATGGGCGCTCCCCGTTTTGTGTCACACGCTTCCGACCAGCGTAAGCCCGTGGTGCGGCAAGACGCAATCGTGATTCGCGGTGGACTCCACGAATGGCTGTCGCTGCGCTATGTTTGCGCATGCCGGTGTCGCGAAAGTCGGGCACCGACCCTGAACCTGCGCGAGGGTGTCATGATCACACTGACGGTGAACGGCCAGAAACACGCGCTTGATGTCGAGCCGGAAACGCCGCTGCTGTGGGTGCTGCGCGACGAACTCGGCCTGACCGGCACGAAGTTCGGCTGCGGCATTGCGCAATGCGGCGCCTGCACGGTGCACCTGAACGGCCAGGCGACACGGTCATGCCTGGTGCCGGTGGGCGGTGTCGATGGCGCCACCGTGCTGACGATCGAGGGGTTGTCGCACGACGCCTCGCATCCGGTGCAGCGCGCCTGGATCGAGCACGACGTGCCGCAATGCGGCTACTGCCAGTCCGGCCAGATCATGGCGACCGTCGCGCTGCTGCAACGGACGCCGAACCCGAGCGACGGCGACATCGACGCCGCCATCACCAATATCTGCCGCTGCGGCACCTATCCGCGCATCCGCGCGGCGATCCATCGCGCCGCCGAGCTGGCGAAAGGTTGAGGAGAACTGCGCCATGACCTATCAGCCCCCGATTGCCACGCTGACCCGGCCCACGCTCGGCCGCCGTGGTTTCGTCGTCGCCTCGCTGACCGCGGCAGGCGGCATGATGCTGGGCCTGCGCCACGCCGAGGCCGCGAACGAACCGGTCGAAGTCGGCGCCTGGATCGTGATCGATCCGGACGACAGCGTCACGATCCGCGTGTCGAAGTCGGAGATGGGCCAGGGCATCTACACCGCGCTGCCGATGCTGGTTGCCGAAGAACTTGGCTGCGACTGGCAGAAGGTGCGCGTGGAGCATGCCTCGGCGAATCGCAACCTGGTGACGCACGACTATGGTTCGATGGGCACCGGCGGCAGCCGGTCGATCCGCTCGCTGCACGCAACGATGCAGCAGGTCGGCGCCAGCGCGCGCGTACGGTTGATTGCCGCCGCGGCGCAGCAATGGGGCGTGCCGGCGAGCGCGTGCAGCGTCAGCGAGGGGCAGGTGCGGCACGCCGGCAGCGGCCGCGCATTGGGCTTCGGCGCGCTGGCGGCAGCGGCAGCCAAGGTGCAGGTGGCCGAGGAACCGGCGATCAAGCCGCCCGACCAGTACACGCTGGCAGGCAAGCCGCTCGCGCGGCTGGATACGCAGGCGAAATGCACCGGCCAGGCGATGTTCGGCATCGACGTGCGGCTGCCCGGCATGGTCTACGCCGCGGTCTCGCTGTGTCCGGTGCCCGGCGGCACGGTGAAATCCTACGATGCCAGCAAGGTTCTGGGCCGGCGCGGCATCCAGGCGGTGGTGCCGGTGCCGGGCGGCGTCGCGGTGGTAGCCGACCGCTTCTGGCGTGCCAAGCAGGCGGCGGCCGATCTGCCGGTGGAATGGAACCCCGGCGCCGGCGCGGGCACCGACAGTGCCATGTTCCGTGCCGCCTACCGCGCGGCGCTGGACGGCAAGCTGGCCGTGGCGCGCGACGAGGGCGACACGGCGCAGGCACTGACCCAGGGCAAGCTGGTCGAGGCCGCCTATGACGTGCCGCTATCTGTCGCACGCGCCGATGGAGCCGCTGAACTGCACCGCGCAGGTGCGCGAGGGCGGCGTGGATGTGTGGCTGGGCACGCAGAACCCGGACATGGCGCTGCAGCTTGCAGCCCGCGCCGCCGGGGTGGCACCGGAGAAGGTGCAGATCCACACGAGCTTCCTGGGCGGTGGCTTCGGCCGCCGTTCGATGAACGACGAGCTGGTGCAGGCGGTCACCGTGGCGAAGGCGGTGGGCAAGCCGGTGAAGCTGGTGTGGACGCGCGAGGTGGACATCCGCCACGACCGCTACCGCCCGCAGGCGGCGCTGCGCTGCCGCGCCAGCCTGGCGGCGGACGGGTCGCTGAACGGGCTGCATATCCAGACCGCAGTCGGATCGATCTCCCGCTCGCTCGGCTGGGGCACGGCGTCCAGCGGCGTGGAGCCGCAGGCGGTCGAGGGACTGGCCAACCAGCCCTATGCGGTGTCCAACCAGCGCGTGGAATGCGTGCTGAAAAACACGCACATTCCGGTGATGTTCTGGCGCAGCGTCGGCAGCTCGCAGAACGCCTTCGTGGTGGAAAGCTTTATCGACGAGCTGGCGCACGCGGCGGGCCAGGACGCCTATCAGTTCCGCCGCAAGCTGCTGGCGCATCGGCCGGACTTCGTGCGTGTGCTGGACACCGCGGCGGAAAAGAGCGACTGGGGCAAGCCGCTGCCCCCCGGCCTGGGCCGCGGCATCGCGATCCACGAATCCTTCGACACCATCGTGGCGCAAGTGGCCGAGGTCGCGGTCAGCCCGCGCGGCGAGGTCAAGGTGCAGCGCGTCGTCGCCGCGGTGGATTGCGGCTGGGTGGTCAATCCGCGGCTGGTGGCGATGCAGATCGAAAGCGGCGTGATCTACGGCCTGACGGCGGCGCTGTTCGATGCGATCACGATCAAGGACGGCGCGGTGGAGCAGGGCAATTTCGACACCTACAAGATGGTGCGCATGGCCGATGCGCCGCGGATCGAGACATATCTGGCGCTGAGCCACGGTGCGCGCTGGGGCGGCATCGGCGAGCCCGGCACGCCGCCGGTGGCACCCGCCGTGTGCAACGCGATCTTCGCCGTGACCGGAAAACGGATCCGCAGCCTGCCGATTTCGGAGACGGACCTGACCAGCAGCACCTGAGGCGACCGGCTGGGGTGGCGGTGGGCGTCGCCAACCGCCCGCCACTTGACGCAATCATCCATCGGCGTCTCCTTACGGCCGCGACGCCTTGTCGCACCGCGGGCGCACGCGCCGGAGACCATGACGGATGGATAGCGAAACGACGCCGGACCTCGACTACATCGACCGCGCCCGCGCGCTGGCTCCGGCGCTCGTCGCTTCGGCCGACGAGATCGAGCAGCGGCGCGAACTGACGCCTGCGCTGGTGCAGCGGCTGATCGACGGCGGGTTCTTTCGCCTGCTGCAGCCTCGGTCCTTGGGTGGCGCCGAGCTTCGCCCGGTGGTCTTCACGCAGGTGACCGAGGCATTGGCGGAGGCTGATGCCTCCGTCGCCTGGTGCGTCGGACAGAACAACGGCTGCTCGATGTCCGCGGCGTATCTGAGCGAGGCAGCCGCGCGCGAGATCTTCGGCCCGCCGACTGGGATCCTCGCCTGGGGTCCGCCCGGCGCGCCGTACGAAGCGCAGCCGGTCGAGGGCGGCTATCGCATCAGCGGCACCTGGCGCTTCGCCAGCGGCAGCCACCACGCAACCTGGCTCGGCGCCCATATGAAGGTGGAGGGGCGCAAGGCGCAGCGCACCATGCTGTTCCCGAAATCCAGCGTGCGGATGGTCGATATCTGGCACACGGTCGGGCTGCGCGGCACCGGCAGCGACGAATACGTGGTCAAGGACCTCTTCGTGCCGGAGCACCACAGCCTGTCGCGCGACGACCCGCGCGAGCGGCGCGAGGCGGGCCTGCTGTATCGTTTCACCTCCAACCAGCTCTATTCGGCCGGGTTCGCCGGCGTGGCACTGGGCATCGCGCGGGCCACGATCAGGGATTTTCTGGAGCTGCCGGCCAACAAGACCTCGCGCGGCGCGGCGCGGACGATGCGCGAGAACAACGTGGTGCAGTCGCAACTGGCGCAGTGCGAGGCGAGGGTGCGCTCGGCGCGCGCGTTCCTGCACCAGGTGCACGAGGATGCCTGGCGCACGGTGGAGCAGACCGGCGAGCAGACGGCGGAGCAGCGCATGCTGATCCGGCTGACCTCGACCTGGGCGATCCAGCAGTCGCGCGAGGTGGTGAACACGCTGTATCATGCCACCGGCTCGGCCGCCGTGTTCGAGGCCAATCCGTTCGAGCACCGGCTGCGCGACATCCATACGGTGGCGCAGCAGTCGCAGGGGCGGCAGTTGCATTACGAGACCTGCGGCCAGATCATGTTCGGCCTGACGCCGGAGAACCAGTTCTGAGGGGAGACGAGAAGATGCCCGCGCAATCGCTCAATCACTTCACCATCCTGACGCGCGACCTGGAAGCGACCAAGGAGTTCTACACCGACATCGTCGGGCTGGAGGTGGGCGATCGGCCGCCGCTGGCGTTCGACGGCTACTGGCTGTACTGCGGCGGGGTGCCGACGGTGCACCTGATCTACAACCGCAAGGGCGATAAGCCGATCGAGGGTGCGCCGGGCACCGGGCGGCTGGATCACATCGCCTTCGCCAGCACCGGACTGAAGGACATGCGCGCGAAGCTGGAGACGCACAAAGTGAAATACGAGGAACGGGTGCTCCCGCGGATGAACATGACGCAGTTGTTCTATCTCGATCCCGACGGCATCGCGATCGAGATGAATTTTCCGCCTGAGGAAACGGAGGCACGGGGATGAGCGCGATCCGGGCGCGGTTGGCGCATATGGGCATCTTCGTGCGCGACCGCGAGAAGATGGTGAAGTTCTACAGCGACGTGCTGGGGCTGGTCGTCACCGACGAGGGCGTGAGCAGCGCCGGCGGGGTGCATCTGACCTTCATGAGCGCCGATCCCGGCGAGCATCACCAGGTGGTGCTGGTCACCGGACGGCCGGAGGAGAGCGGATTCAACCCGATCAACCAGGTGTCGTTCCTGGTCGACTCGCTGGAGCAACTGCGTGAGGTGCATCGACGCGCGCTGGACCGCGGCGCGACGGCGATGCGCACGGTGAGCCACGGCAATGCCTGGTCGATCTATTTCCTCGATCCGGAGGGGAATCGGCTCGAGGCGTATCTGCACACCCCGTTCTACGTGCCGCAGCCGCATGGCGAGCCGCTGGATCTGAGCAAGTCGGACGACGAGATCCTGCACGCGACCGAGGCAGCGTGCGCGAAGGACGCCGGATTCATGCCGCGCGAGGCGTTCGCGGCGAAGGTGGCGGCGCGGCTGGCGGGCTGAGCGCGGCGTCGTTCCGGGAGGCGCGTTGCGCGGCGTACACCTCTCCCGCTCTTCGCGGGAGAGGTCGAGGCGCGAAGCGACGCGGGTGAGGGTGGCGCACGCGGCACGACCCTCACCCGCGTCGCAAGGGCTTCGCGACCTCTCCCGCGAAGAACGGGAGAGGTAAAGCTGCACTCCCCTCAGAACGGCGTGTCCCCGCGCACCGTCACCCGGTGCATGATCCGCGTCTCCGCCGGATAGTCGTTGATCGCGTAGTGCTGCGTGCAGCGGTTGTCCCAGAACGCCAGCCACCCGGCTTGCCAGCGGAAGCGGCAGATGAACTCCGGCCGCGTCGAGTGCTTCATCAGGAAGTCGATCAGCGGCTGGCTTTCCTCGTCCGTCATGCCATTAAAATGTTGCACGTGACCGCCGATGAACAGCGCCTTGCGCCCGGTCTCCGGATGGGTGCGGACCAGCGGATGGACGCTGGTGGTCTGCACGTCGCCGGGATCCTTCACTGTCATCTGGCTCATCTGCCGCGCATACATCTCCTTGCGCGACTTGCCGCCGTTCTTCTTGAAGTTGTCGCCGACGCAGACCGTGCGCAGATCGCCGATCATCGCCTTCATGCCGTCGGACAGCGACTCGTACGCCAGGTACTGGCTGGTGAACATCGTGTCGCCGCCGACCGAGGGCACCTGCACCGCATAGAGGATCGTGCCCATCGCCGGCTGCGGCGAGAACATCTGGTCGGTGTGCCAGGAACCCGCCGAAAGTTCTTCTTGTCGCTCGGCGTCTTGACGATGCGCAGCACCTCGGGGTGGTCCTCCATGCCGACCATGAACGGGTGCAGGTGGATCTCCCCCCAGCGGCGGGCGAAGGCGAGCTGGCGCGCCGGCGACAGGTTCTGATCGCGGAAGAAGATCACCTGGTTCTCCAGCAGCGCGGCGCGAACTTCGCCCAGCACCTCGTCCGGCAGGTCTTCCGCCAGGTCGACGCCGGAGACCTCGGCGCCGAGCGCGCCGGCGATCCGCTGCGTCTCGATATGGCGATATTGCGCATTCCGCATGACGTTCATCTTGTTGCATCCTCCGTGGCGCCGGGCGCGCGCGGTGGTTGGTGCCGGCTTGGGGTGGCAATTTGCGGCTATCGTGACTCCGATCCGGCGGCATGGGAAGATGCCGAAGATGGCAGCGCAGGGACGGCGGCATGGATGTCGAGTTCATCGGGATGATCCATCACCGGCACCAGTCGGAGATCCATCCGCCGGCGCCGATCGTGCTGGATCGCGGCTACATCAGGGACTTCGCCCAGGCGGCCGAGGCGGGCGGCTTCGATCGCGTGCTGGTCGGGTATTTTTCCGATGCGCCGGACGGGTTCCTGGTCGCCGCGCACGCCGCCGCGCACACCGAGCGGCTGGGCTTCCTGCTGGCGCATCGTCCGGGTTTCGTGGCGCCCACCCTGGCGGCACGCAAGCTGGCGACGCTGGACCAGATCACCGGTGGGCGCGCGGCGCTGCACGTGATCTCCGGCGGCGACGACACCGACCAGCGGCGCGACGGCGACACGCTGTCGAAGGACGAACGCTACGCGCGCACCGATGAATATGTCGCGATCCTGAAGCGGATCTGGACCGAGCCAGGGCCGATCGATCATCACGGGCGCTATTACCAATTTGCAGGCGCATCGACCGCGGTGCGCTGCGTGCAATCGCCGCACATCCCGATCTATTTCGGCGGCGCCTCGGACGCGGCGATCGAGGTCGCCGGCCGGCACGCCGACGTGTACGCGCTGTGGGGCGAGACCCAGGCGCAGGTCCGCGAGATCACCGCCCGCGTGCGCGCGGCGGCGGCGCGCCACGGGCGGACGGTGCGGTTCAGCCTGTCGCTGCGCCCGGTGCTGGCGGCGACGGAAGACGAAGCCTGGGCGCGCGCCGAACGGATCAAGGCGCGGATCATCGAGCTGCGCGGCAAGGCGGCGCTGCGGGTCACGGACCATGCGCCGGCCAACGAAGGCTCGCGCCGGCTGCTGGCGGCGGCGGCCGCGGGCGAACGGCTGGACCAGCGGCTGTGGACCGGCGCCGCGGCGGTGACCGGCGCGCGCGGCAACACCACCAGCCTGGTCGGCACGCCGCGCCAGGTGGCCGAGGCGCTGGTGGATTATTACGACCTTGGCGTGACGACCTTCCTGATCCGCGGCTTCGATCCGCTGGACGACGCGATCGACTATGGCCGCGAGCTGCTGCCGCTGACGCGCCAGTTGATTGCCGAACGGCAGGCTGCATCGACCGGCACCGACGTGGCGCTCCGTCACCGCGTCGGCAAACTTTCCGTCCTGGAGGCTTCATGAAGGCCACGCCGCTTGCCCGCTTCAAGGTGCTCGATCTGTCGCGCGTGCGCGCCGGGCCGACCTGTGTGCGCATGCTGTCGGACTGGGGCGCCGACGTGCTCAAGATCGAAGTCGCCTGAGGGCGATTCCGGCATGGGCGGGGAGCGGCACGGGCCGGACTTCCAGAACCTGCATCGCAACAAGCGCAGCCTGCAGCTTAACCTGAAGGCGCCGGAGGGGGTGGCGATCCTGCAGCGGCTGGTCGCCGGGGCGGACGTGCTGGTGGAGAATTTTCGGCCCGACGTGAAGTTCCGCCTGGGCATCGACTACGAGTCGCTGAAACCGATCAATCCGCGGCTGGTGTATGGTTCGATCTCCGGCTTCGGGCAGGACGGGCCGTACCGCGAACGGCCCGGGTTCGATCAGATCGCCCAGGGCATGGGCGGGCTGATGTCGATCACCGGGCTGCCGGGCCAGGGGCCGGTGCGCGTCGGCATACCGGTGGCTGACCTGACTGCGGGCATCTTCTGCGCCATGGGCATCCTGATCGCGCTGCTGGAGCGCGAGGTGTCGGGCGAGGGCCAATGGGTGCAGAGCAACCTGCTGGCCGCGCAGATCGCGATGCTGGACTTTCAGGCGGCGCGCTGGACGATCGGGCACGAGGTGCCGGGCCAGGCGGGCAACGATCATCCGACCTCAATGCCGACCGGGGTTTACGTGACGGCGGACGGGCATTTCAACATCGGCGCCTCGGGTGACGCGATCTATGCGCGGTTCTGCAAGGTGATCGGTGCGCCGCAGTTGGCGACCGATCCGCGGTTCACGACGAATGCGGATCGGTCGGCCAATCGCCGCGAGCTGGGCGAGGCGATCAATGCGATCACGCGGACGAAGACCTCGGCGGAGTGGATCGAGATCCTGAACGCGGCGGGTGTGCCGTGCGGGCCGATCTACAGCATCGACCAGGTGTTCGCCGATCCGCAGGTGAGGCACCTGAACATCACGCGCCACGTGGCGCACAAGATGCTGGGCGACGTCGAGGTGATCGGCCAGGCGGTCGAGCTCAGCCGCACACCATGGGGCGTGCACAGCCCAACGCCGGAGCCGGGCGAGCACACCGACGCGGTGCTGCGCGAGCTGGGGTACGGCGCGACGGAGATCGCCGATCTGCGGGCACGCAAGGTGATCTAGCGTGGACGAACGCTGGGGGCGGCATGCGTCCGCGCCGCGCGCCGTGTCGGGATGCGGCCGGGGCGCTCGTTCCACGGCAAGACAGGTTCACCTCGAAGACCACGAAGCCGGAATATGATGGTGCATCGCGCGGAGCGCATCGATCCGCCTTCGTGATCTTCGTGTCTTCGTGGTGAAAACTGCCTTGCTGCGAAGCCGGCGAGCCCCCGCACGGTTGGCCACGCGCCGGCTGGCCCGGACCGGCCGAGGTCACTGCGCCGCTCAACCAGGCGCCGGAAGACGATGCAGGATATGCCGGCGCAACGGGCTGTCTTCAGCGATGAGCGGATGGTCGAACTCGACCGAGCGGATCATCCCGAGCCGCCGCATGACCCGTTGGGACAGGATGTTGGCAGGCCGCGTGATCGCAACGATTTCCTTCATCCCGACACGGGTGAAGCCGTCCTGCATCGCCGCGCGCGCCGCCTCGGTCGCATAGCCCTGCCCCCAAAAGCGGCGGTCGAGACGCCAGGCGACCTCGACCGCCGGGGTGAACGATGCTTCGAACCTGACATGGCTGAGCCCGACGGCACCAATGAACGGCGCCACCCCCAGGGCCTCGACTGCCCAAGTACCGAAGCCGTGCTCCGCCAGGTGTTGCTCCGCACGCTGGACGTAGGCGTCGCTCTCATCTCGCGTGAGGACGCTCCGCATGAAACGCATGACCGTGGGATCGGCGTTCAAAGCGGCGAACGGGGCAAGGTCGCTCTCGCGCCAGAGCCGGAGAATGAGGCGCGGCGTTGCGATCATCCCGGTCTCCGTCGGGCCCTGTCACGCGCCGCCGTGTAAATCGACGCCGTACGCGCCGCAAAGGTTCGGAGACGGAATCCGTGCCAATCCGTATCGTCCGCGCGCGTTGTATCCATCGTAGCGATCGCGATGCCTAAGGCGGCGTATCACCGCGCATAGCGGGTGCTCGCGGTCGGCTTGGCCGCGGCGCTGCTGATGACAATCGGGTCCGCGGGCAGCGAGACAGGCGCTGCCTCGCCCTGGTGCCAGAGCCAGTAGGTGTTGTTGCCCGCGCCGTTCACCGCGACCACCCGGTGGTTGCCCCTGGTGTCGATGGCGTGGATGGTCACGCGGCCGATCAGGCCGCCCTGCAGATGGCGCATGTCGTCCACCGCCTCGTGCACCGCGTCGGCGACCGCGGCGCCTTTTTTCATGTACAGCACGATCGAGCGGGCGGTGCAGCAGCGCAGCGTCATCTCGCCGGCGCCGGTGCAGGCGGCGGCACCATAGCGCGTGTCGGCGTAGGAGCCGGCGCCGATGATCGGACTGTCGCCGAGCCGCCCGGGGTATTTCCAGCCCCAGCCGGATGTGCTGGTGCCGCAACAAATGGTGCCGCTGGCGTCCTGCGCCAGGAACACCGTGGTGTCGCGGCCGACCTCGGGATCGATCGCGTGCCGGCACAGCTCGGCCAGGGGGATGTCGGGCCAGGCGTGCTTCTGTGCCGGCGTCAGTTCGGCGTCGAACCAGGCCTGCCAGGCCCGTTTCGAATCCGGGATCAGGTTCTCGGCCGGCTCGGCGCCGATCTCGCGGGCGAAACGGGCGGCGCCGTCGCCCACCAGCAACTCGTGCGGCAGGCGGCGCATCACCTCGCGCGCGACGCTGACCGGATGGAGAAATCCCTTCAGCGCGCCGACCGCGCCGGTGCGCAGCGTGCTGCCGTGCATCACGCAGGCGTCCAGCTCGACCTCGCCCAGCAGGTTGGGCCAGCCACCGCGGCCGACGGTGCGCACCGCGGGATCGGCCTCGACCAGCTTGATGCCGGCCTCGATCGCGTCCAGCGCGTCCTGGCCGTCCGCCAGGTGCCGCGCGGTCGTCGGCGCGCCGACGGTGCCTTCGTTATTGGTGAGCAGGATCATCGCCTAAGCTTCCTTCGCAAGGACGGGCGCAGCATGCACGGAAAGGGCCACATGTCATTGCGAGGAGCGCAGCGACGCGGCAATCCCCCACGCACGGGGTACCCGGATGGGGCTTGCTTCGTCGCTGCGCTCCTCGCAATGACATGCGGGGCCGGCGATCCCGATCGAGGGCGGGCGCACTCTAGCCCATTCGCAACACGATCCGGTCGGGCGCACCTGCCAGCACGACGCGGTAGGCCTCCATCGCCCGGTCCAGCGTGTAACAGGCTGCGTCGCGCACCTCGAACGGCCTGAGCTGGCCACTGGCAAAGCCGGGTACCAGCGCGCGCAGCACCGCTGCGGTGGCCCGGCTGTCCAACGCCAGCGAGTCGACGCCGACATAGGTGTGGCGGCCGCGATAGAAGGCGAAGATGTCGAACGGCACCGTGCGATCGCGCGTGGAAATCAGGATTTGCCGCCCGCCGGCCGCCATCGCCTGGTTGGCCGCGGCGAAATAGGGGCTGCCGACGGTGTTGTAGACGATGTCCGCGCCGTGCCCGTCGGTGGCCGCCCGGATTGTTCCGCCCACGTCGGCCGACGCGTCGATCGTGCGCACCGGGGCGCAGGCGTAGCCGGCGTAGGGCGTGTTGCCGCGCGTCACCGCGAACACCGTCGCCCCGTGCATCGCGGCGATCTGCACCGCGGCCTGGCCAACCCGGCCGTTGCCGCCCATCATCAGCACGACGTCGCCCGGACGCGGCAGGCCGGCGCGACGCAACCCTTCCTGTGCCGTGACGAACGGAACGCCGAGCGCGCCGGCCTCGGCCAGCGTCATCGACGGCGGCTTGGTTACCAACGAGTCGCGCGGCAGGATCAGGTGGTGGGCATGCGTGCCGTCGCGGGTGATGCCGAGGTCGCCGCCGGACCCGAAGACCTGCTGCCCGATCAGGTCGGGGGGCCCTCGCGCACCACGCCGGCCCAGTCGCGTCCCGGCGTGCGCGGCCAGACCGCGTGTGCCATCGAGCCTAGGGTTGCCTTCACGTCGCTGGGGTTCACTGCGGCGGCATGTACTTCGATCAGTACTTCGTCGTTGCCGCATGCGGACGAGGGCTGCGGTTCGAGCAGCAGCTCAAGCACGTCGATCGTGGGGGCGCTTCGGAGGACACGCAGACGCGACATCGGACCTCTTACCGCCGGAGCGTGGCTTGGTATCCATCAGGTGGCCCGGGGGGTGGCCGCCGTCAAGGTGGTGGCCACTCCCGGGTTGCTCGCGGGCGACCTGGCGAGGGTGGCGGAATGCGCTTCGCTGTTCCGCCCTACGTTGGGCGACGTTGGGCGGTGGTCAGCCGCCCTCGATCTTCGGAATGAAGAATACTTCCGCCCCGGGCTTCACCGGCTGGAAGTAGCCGACCTCGTGCAGCTCGCCGTCGATGGCGACGGTGGTTTCCTCCTCAAGGTGTTCGCCCAGCCCCGGATAGAGCTGGTCCATCGCCTTGATGACGCCACGTAACGTTTTCGCCTCGATCGCGAATTCCGTTACACCCCCGGTATAACGGCGACTGAATCCGGAGGTGAAGACGACCCGCGCGGGGGTTTCGGTCATGCGTGCTTCGCCGCCGGTGCGCGGATGGCCGGGTGATCCCCGGGACAAGACCCGGGGACATGGGCCCGGCCATGACGGACAGTGCGAGCGTGAGGGCGACGGTGAGCGCCATAGGCGTCAGTCCCCGGCCTCCAGCGCTTCCAGTATCTTGGGCGGCGACATCGGCAGCTCGGTCAGCCGCTTGCCGATTGCTGACTCGATCGCGGCGGCGATGGCGGCCATCGGTGGGCAGATGTTCGCCTCGCCCACCCCCTTCGCGCCATACGGGTGCGCCGGGTTCGGCACCTCGACCACGATCGTTTCGATCATCGGCAGGTCGGAGGCGACCGGGCAGCGATAGTCAAGGAACCCGGCGTTATCGAGCTGGCCCTTGGCGTTGTAGATGTACTCCTCGTTCAGCGCCCAGCCGATGCCCTGCACCACGCCGCCCTGGATCTGCCCCTCGACGTAGCTCGGGTGGATCGCCCGTCCGACATCCTGTGCCGCGACGAAGCGCAGGATTGTCACCTTGCCGGTCTCCGGATCCACCTCAAGGTCGCAGAACTGCGCCGAGAAGCCGGGCGCCTGGCCGCCGGGGTTCACGCCGGCCGAGGCGGTGATCGGCCCGCCGGTCGCCCCGGCCTTGCCGGCGATCTCCTTCAGCGACAGCGGCTTGAAGTCGCCGACATTGGCGCCGGCCGGCTTGGCGTAGCCGTCCTCCCACACCACGCCCTCGGGATCGACATCCCAGATCATTGCCGCGCGCCGGCACAGATCCTTGGTGACGTTGTGCGCGGCGGTCACCACCGCGGTGCCCGTCGCGTAGGTCACCCGTGACCCGCCGGTGACGTGGGTGTAGCCCACCGACCCGGTGTCCGCGACGATCGCCCGCACCTGGCTGTAGTCGATGCCCAGCGTCTCGGCCGCCATCAGCGCCATCGAGGCGCGCGAGCCGCCGATGTCCGGGCTGCCGGTCGCCACCAGCGCGGTGCCGTCGACGTTGACCTGGATGGTCGCGCTCGAACTCGCCGCCGCCGTTGAACCAGTAGCCGCAGGCGACGCCGCGCCCCTGGTGCGGGCCGAGCGGCACCTTGTAGCCGGGGTGATCGTAGAGCGCCTGCAGCGTCTCGGCGAACCCGGCATGCGCGTGCTTCGGCCCGGCGATGGTGGGCGTGCCGATGCGCGCGACGTTCTTCAGCCGCAGCTCCAGCGGGTCCATGCCGATCGCCTTGGCGCACATGTCGATCACGCTCTCGACCGCGAAGTGCCCGATCGGCGAGCCCGGCGCGCGGTAGGCGGCGGACTTGGGTCGGTTGGACACCACGTCGTAGCCGACCGTGCGGGCGTTCGCGACGTCGTACGGCGAGAACGAGCACAGGCAGGCGTTCATCACCGGCGAGCCAGGGAACGCACCGGCCTGGAACTTGAACACCGCGTCGCCGGCGGTGATCTTGCCGTCTTTGGTGACGCCGACCTTGGCCCACATCGACGAGCCGGAGGTCGGGCCGCTGCCCTTGAACACTTCCTCCCGCGTCATCTGGATGCGCACCGGGTAGCCGGACTTCTTCGAGAGCAGCGTCGCCACCGGCTCCAGGTAGGTCACCGTCTTGCCGCCGAACCCGCCGCCGATCTCGGCCGCGTGCACCCGGATGTTGCCGATCGGCATGCCGAGGAGCTGCGCGGTCAGCGCGCGCATCTGGAAGTGGCCCTGGCTGGCCGACCAGATCTCCGCCTGGCCGTCGGCCTCGCAGCGCGCCACGCAGGCGTGCGGCTCGATGTAGGCCTGGTGCACGGCGGCGGTCTTGAACGCGTGCTCGATGACCACGTCGGCCGCGGCGAAGCCGGCGTCGAGATCGCCCATCTTGAACTCGAGCCGCTTGGCGATGTTGGACGCTTTGGTGGCACCTTCCACGCCGCGGGGGATCATGTCCTCGAACAGCAGCGGAGCGTCCGGCGCCATCGCCTCGTCGACGTCGATGACGTGCGGCAGCACCTCGTAGTCGACCTTGATCAGGTCCAGCGCCTGCTGCGCGACCGACTCGCTGATCGCGGCGACGGCGGCTACGGCATGGCCCTCGTACAGCACCTTCTCGCGCGCCATGACGTTGCGCGTGGTGTGCCACAGGTTCTGCGCGACGCGTTCCGGGCCGACATAGGCGAATTTCTGGTCCGGGAAGTCGGCCGAGGTGACGATCGCTTTGACCCCGTGCAGCGCGGCGGCCTTGGACGTGTCGATCGAGCGGATGCGCGCGTGGGCGTGCGGCGAGCGCAGGATTTTTCCAACCAGCATGCCGGGCAGCGCGTAGTCGGCGCCGAATTGCGCGCGGCCGGTGACTTTCGGCACGCCGTCCGGTCGGATCGGTCGCGTGCCGACCCACTTGAAGCGCTTGACCGAGTCGCTGACGATGACTGAGTCGTTCACGGTGCCCTCGCTATGCTGATCTGTCCCGTCCCTCGGGGGGATAGCCTCGCGCAGCGGGCGGCGGATGGCAAGGGCGGGGGAGGGCGGTGGCGCTGGCCGGGCGCCGGGCACTGCGCCGGCGGTCGGCGGGCCGGTTGCGGCCCGCATGGTGGCACGGCGCTAGGTTGCATAAGGTCGCTGCTGGGCTCGGCGGAATGCGGCCCGGGGAGCGCCCGGTGCCGCTGACGGCCCGCGGGTGCGTCCGCAGCCGGCGGTACCGGTGGTTCTCTGGTGCACAGGGTCCTTGCGCGAATTGTCGAAAATGCCCCGGGGCAACCACCCGTCGCTGCGACCCGCCCGCAGCGGCGACCGCGGCCGGCGGAATCGACGGACCTCTGGTCCATAGGGTTCTTGCGCCAATTGTCGAAAGTGCCCCACGGCAAGCGTGCGTCGCCGTGGCCTGCCCGCAGCGGCGTCCGCGGCCGGCGGAATCGACGGACCTCTGGTCCGTAGGGTTCTTGCGCGCATTGTCGAAAGTGCCCCACGGCAAGCGTGCGTCCCCGCGGCCCGCCCGCAGCGGTGTCCTCGGCCGGCGGAATTGACGGACCTCTGGTCCATAGGGTTCTTGCGCGCATTGTCGAAAGTGCCCTACGGCAAGCGTGCGTTGCCGCGGTCTGCCCGCAGCGGCGTCCGCGGCCGGCGGAATCAACGGGCCTCCGGTCCATAGGGTTCTTGCGCGCATTGTCGAAAATGCCCCACGGCAGGCGTGCGTCCCCGCGGTCCGCCCGCAGCGGCGTTTGCGGCCGGCGGAATTGACGGACCTCTGGTCCACAGGGTTCTTGCGCGAATTGTCGAAAATGCTCCCGGGGGATCCCCCGCCGTCGCCAACCGCGGGCAGCCGCGTCCGCACCCGGTTGCACCGCCAATTCTCTGTTGCATAGGGTTCTTGCGTGACTTGTTGAAATGCCCTCGGGTGAGCGTCCATCGTCGCGGCCGCGCGCAGCCGGGTCGTGTCTCGGCGGCACCGACGGCTCTCTGGTGTACAGGGTTCTTGCCTGATTTGTCGAAATGCCCCGCGGCAGGCATTCGTCGCGGCCGCTCGCCGGTGACCGCGTTTGCGGGCCAGCCGCGTCGGCGGCTCTGACGTTGCGTGTCGTTGGTTCGTCCGGCGGCGCACCGGTCGCTTCGGTCGAATTTTCTCGCCCAGGCGCGGGTGGCCGAGACGGTCGCCGCCGCGCGGCAGGTTGGCTCGACGTTGCAGAGGAATGCTGCCCGGCGAGGCGACAACCGCGGCGAGGCAGAGGGATAGAGGGGGAGAGGTCTGGAATGGGCTGCATCCGCGATCCTGGTGCGTTGGAAGATAGTTAACCTGTCTTACACCGACTCGGCCCTCCGCGCCATGCAAACCGCAAGGGGAGCGACGTCCGGGTCGGCAAGCGGCGGGCGTCGGGGAGGCTCCCCAGGTTGGACCTCGCCTGCGGATGCGCTGCCAGCATCGGGCCATGGGGCGGTCACCGACCCTGGGCGCGAACGGCCTGACCGGAGCAAGGTCAGGGAACCGCAGGCGGCTACGTCTCGGCCATGGCGAGCTGGCCGGCTGTCGCCCGCCGATCGTAGGGGCGCACGCGAATCTCGACAGTGCGGCCGAGCGCGGTCAGCCAGGCGATGAGGCGGTCGATCGTCACGCTCTCCATCCGGCCGCGGAGCACTTTGGAGAGTGTCGGCTGATCCATGCCGCACAGTCGTGCCGCTTCCTGCTGCGTCAGCTTGCGCGCCTTGATCGTGTCGCCGATCGAGGTGATCGAGGCGCTTTTCACCGTCGGCGCGGCGGCTTCCGCGGGCGCGAAGCCTATGTCGGCAAACACGCTGTTGCTACTTTTCTCGGATGGAATTTCGATCATGCTGTGTGCTCCGCATCCAGGGATCGGGCGCACCGCAGCCGCCCGGCGATCACGTCACCCAGTTTAGCCCGGATTTTTCGCACTATCGCAGGACGATGGCGAAGGGCATTCATCTATGGCCGCTTGTAGGCGTTGATGATGCTGGTGGCCGCCGCCGCCATGCGCTTCTGCAAAGAAGAGTTCTCTGCCATTGCCTGACCTATAGCTGGGGCTCTTGTAAGCCCAGTAAAAACCTTCTCCGCATCGTCCCATGTAATACCATAGTTTAGAAAGGTCCCGCCATCGACGATCTGCTGCTCGGTCAGGCCATATGACCGAAGGAGAAAGTATCGGAAATATATTGACCAAGCCGCCCTATAGCGCACGGTGACGATCTTCCCTATCTCGGTTGTGGCTTCATTCTCGAAATCATATTCTTTGCCTTCAAAGTCATAATATTTGGCTTTATAATCGTACAGTTCCGCCCCGATTCTAGGGACGCTCATTATAGTCTTCTTATAGTACTTAGTTAGTATTATGAATAACTGATGTGGTGCCTTGTTTACAAGTACTTGTTCCATTATTGTGCGGTGCTCAGGTATATCCGGGCGATTTGGGAAATCAGCCAGTTCCTCGATCTCAGATTGAAGGCTTGATAACGCTTCTTCCTTTTGTTGCGCCGTTACGGGTGGCGCTTGGTTGATATACAGACCGGCGGTTACACCACCCGACTGACCGCTAGAAGCAGCACTACCAGTCTGGGTAGCGGCTCCCGGCGCTTGCTTCTCGGGCGCAATCTCTGCCGGTCTTTGCCAAAGAAGGACAAGTATCAGCGCACTTATAAGCACGATAACCGCCGAAATGACGCCCTTCGGGAGGGCGGGCAGACTCTGAGCCCAGTCGATTGCACCACGCACGCTATCTGCCATTGCACGCCTCATTTCCTTGACGGTCATCGCCGCTCTCGGCTTTGCCGCAGTTGATAGTCTAACACGGTGGACTCGACTCGCTCAAATATCGCGGCTTGCGCGAGAGACGCAAAACCTTCTCGCGCGCTGCACTCAGCCTCACCAGCGCTTCGCGCGTAGCGCCATTCTTCCCTTCTCCGCATCCGCCGTGCCTCCTCCCTTCCTCATCCGTGTTAAAATTTTGCCTCCTTGCCTTGCGACGATCGCCCAATCAGGTACCGCTACGCCGCTACCGCTGCGCCGCGTGCCGCCCCGGCCGCGCGTCCCCGTCGAAATCGATCTCGATATCAGCCGGAATCCGTTTCAGCAGGTCCCTGGCCGAGCGCGGGATCGACGGCTTTCTTGCCCCCGCCGGACCGTGCCAGAAGCAACTCACCGCAACGCGCAGCGACCTGCGCCGCAGAAGCTGCTGCAAGTGCGGCAGTGGGCCGACCTGCCCCGAACCGGGCAGCAGCAGCCTCGCCAGGAACGCAAGATGATCGGCGAGCCGGTTGCCGGCCACGACACCCTTCGTGGAGAAAAACCAGACGCCGGTGCGCCCGACCAGATCAGGCCTGCGGGGGCCGGCCGAATAGTGCTCCCCCTTCGCATACGTGGTCGTGGGGACGATCTTTAGCACCTTGGTAACCTCGTCCGGCGCAAGATCGTCGCCGGCAACGCGCAGGGTCGCAAATGCCCTGATAGGCTCAGTCATCCGTGACCTCGTCGAGGATGTTCCCGATGTCATTGCCGCTTGCCCGTCGTTGCCCGGCCATCCCGCCCGACAGCAACCCGATCATCGCCGCAGTGTCCTGGTCTTCGCCAACCGCCACGTCAACGTCACGCCGCCGCGCCAGCATTGCCCGCCAGCTCCGCGCCGCGACGAAACCAGTGGTGTCCCGGCACCTCCAAGTGCCACCATCCCCCGCCATTCCCTCCTGAGGCACCCTCCCCATGACCCCCGAAAAGACCATCGGCGTGCTCACCAGCGGCGGCGACTGCGCCGGGCTCAACGCCGTGATCCGCGCGGTCGTCGCCCGCGCCATCCTCGGCTATGGCTGGCGCGTGCTCGGCATCCACCAGGGCACGCACGGCCTGCTGCGTCGCCCGGTGGACGCCACCGAACTCGACCTGCAAACCGCCACCGCTGCCATGGCGCGCAGTGCCGGCACAATCCTCGGCACCACCAACCGCGGCGACCCGTTCGATTACCCGATGCCGGACGGCAGCAAAAAAGACCGCTCGGAGGAGGTGATCGAGGGCGCCCGCCTGCTCGGCCTCGACGCGCTGATCGGCATCGGCGGCGACGGCAGCATGGCCATCCTGCGCCGCCTGGCCCAGCAGGGCGGCATCCCCTTCGTCGGCATCCCCAAGACGATCGACAACGACGTGGGCGCCACCGAGAACTCGGTCGGCTACGACACCGCGGTGATGGTGGCGACCGAGGCGGTGGACCGGCTGCAGCCCACCGCGGCCAGCCACGACCGGGTGATGGTGCTGGAGGTGATGGGGCGCGACAGCGGCCACATCGCCTTAGCGGCCGGCATCGCCGGCGGCGCCGACGTGATCCTGGTGCCGGAGATCCCCTGCAGCCTCGATGTCGTCGCCGCGCATATCCGCAAGCTGCGGCACGGCGGGCACAACTTCGCCATCGTCGTGGTCGCCGAGGCGGTGCGCGACAACACCGGCGCGCGGGTGGAGCGGCGGCATGCGCTGGGCAACGCCACCTATGGCGGCATCGGCCACGTGATCGGCGAGGCGCTGGCCACCATGACCGGGGCGGAGACGCGGGTGACGGTGCTCGGGCACGTGCAGCGCGGCGGCCAGCCGACCTGGGACGACCGGCTGGTGGCTTCCGCGTTCGGCGTGCACGCCGTGGACCTGGTGGCGCGGGGAACATTCGATCGGCTGGTGGTCTGGCAGCACCGCCAGGTGCTGGACGTGCCGCTGACCGCCGCGTTCGAGCCGGCGCAACTGCTGGCCGCCGACGCCACGCTGGTCCACACCGCCCGCGGGCTGGGCATCTGCCTCGGCGACGCGTAGCGGGTGCGGACCGCATCGGGCGCGCCGCGCTACCGCCGCGTCCTGCATGCGCGGCGCCGAGCAAGCGCCAAGCCCCGGCCGTGCCACGCCTGGCCGGCTCCGCCACGCCGCAGTTGCAGGGCGTCCGGATCGACGGGTAACGTTCCGCCACACGCGGCATTACGGCAGTATTGCTGCACCACGGCCACCGCCCGATGCGGCCACCGACTTCCGATCAGCACAAGGACGCGCAGTGCCGACCGATATCAGCATCCTGATCTACACGCACAGGCCGTTTGCGTTTCCGCACGACTCCACCTGGCTGCGTCCGATGCTCAGCACCGATTGTCCCGTCGCCATCCCCGGCGCCTTGCGCAACGACGTGGGCGACAACATTGCGCGGCTGGGAACGTACTTCAACGAACTCACCGCGCTCTATTGGCTGTGGAAGAACCGGCCCGGGCGCGACATCGTCGGGCTGTACCATTATCGCCGCTACTTAAACCTGTTTCCCGCGTATCCGCAGCCCCCCGAGGTGTACGCCGCCGACGCGGCCGCCGCCGTCACGTATCTCAGCAATGCGCGGCAACGCCAGAAAATCATCGACGTTCTGGCAACGTTCGACGTGATCGTCCCGCAGGGCAATTTTCTCGGCGCCTCACTCGAAGCGCACTATCTGGCAAGTCACGCACGGACGTACTGGGACAGGTTCTGGGAGATCGTGTTCGACACCCATCCCGAGTACGGCAAATTCCGTGACTTCCTGCGCCTGACCAACAAGGCCCACCTGTTCAATGTTTTCATTTCGTCAAAAGGCTGGCTGGACCGCTATGCCGAGCAGATTTTCGGAGTCCTCGATATTCTGATTGGTCAGCTCGGCTTTCCCGAACCGGAGCCGGAGAAGCGGTTTCAGGACTTCCGCTATCCGGGATATCTGGCGGAACGATTCTTCATGTTCTATCTCTTCGCCAACCGATCGCGCATCTACGAAGCGCAACTTGTCATCCTGGAGCAGGACAAGTGAGCGCGGCGACCCGCCCGGGCGTGGCGCACGGATGATCCGCCCGCACTGCGCCTATCGGTTGCTGTCGGCCCAGAGCTCCGCGCCCGCCAGGGACTGGTTGATCACCTGGTGCATGTCCAGGTACTGATACGTCCCGCAGCGGCCGATGAACGTGACATTGCCCTCGTGGGCCGCAAGCGCACGATATTGCCGATAGACCGCGTCGTAGCGGCCGTCCGTCGTCTTCACCGGATAGTACCCGCTCGAGATCATTGTCCCGGTAGTCGCAAGGCTCCTCGCGGGTGATCGTTCGCGGCCGATCCGCCGGCGCGGCGTGGCCGGGCAATCGGCTCCAGTCGGTCTCGCGCGTCATCGGGCCGTCATCGGTGTAATTCAGCGTGCCGGTGTCGCCGCGTGCGTACTCCGCCGGCACGGTCACGTGATGGAAGCGGATCGATCGGTATGGCAGCGGGCCGAACCAGTTGTCGAAATACTCGTCGATCGCCATGCTGTTGAAACAATGTGCGTGGCCCCGCAGCATCGAGCGATCGAACGCCACGCCCGGTGCCACATCGATCGCCGGATGATCGAGGATCGCCTGCACCAGGCGCGTGTAGCCGTCACGCGGCAGCATCTGGAAGGTGTCGCCCGGAAAATAGCGGTCCTCATCGTCGAAGCGGAGCGGGATTCGCCTGACCACCGCGGCGTCCAACTCCTCCAGGTCGAGGCCCCACATCTTCCGTGTGTAAGGTCGGAAGAACAGGTCCGTGAGGCGTCGGCCGATATGGGCGTGCAGGTGGTCCGCCGCGCTGACTGGAGCCGGGTGAGGCTCGGCCTGCGTCGCCAGGAAATCCCGTACCGCGGCGGGGTCGGACAGACGCACGCCGAACACCGCGTTGATGGTCTGCCGATTGACCGGCAGCGGCACGCAGCGCCCGTCCGGCAGCTCGGCCCGGACCCGATGCTCATAGGGCACGAAGGCGCCGAACCGGGTAAGCCAGGTCACCACGCGCTCGTTGCTCGTGTGGAACAGGTGAGGGCCATAGCGGTGGATGCGCGTTCCGGTCGCGTCGATTTCGTCATAGGCATTGCCGGCGACGTGCGGACGTCGGTCGATCACATCGATGTGCCAGCCACGCTCGGCCAGTGTACGGGCATAAACCGCCCCGGCAAACCCGGCGCCGACGACCAGGACGGTCCGGCTCATGCGGTCGGCCGTGACCGCGTGCAGCCGGCGCGCGATGCCAAGCGGCATGAGCTGCGCCGACGCTGCATGGGCGACCAGGGTCCGGCCCGAAGGCGCGCGGACGGCTCATTCCATGATCCGCAGACGAACCCGGTGACGCGGCACAACGCTCCGGCCGTCGTATCCGCGGCTGCCGGCGGCGGCACAGTCCTGGAAGGGTCAATGTTCATGGTGCTGCCGGGCGAAATAGGTGAGAAACCCGTCGAGCACAACGACGACGCCGGGCGCGGTCGGGTGAGTCAGGTGCGCAAACATGGGCCGAGCCCGACAATAGAGATCGCGGTCGGCGGACGGAAACAGACGCGCCGCCCACCGCTGGAACGACATTGAGGGCGAAGTCGCCCAGATGGATTTACTCTGACGGGTCGGCCACGGAAGATGCCGGCCCGTCCTTCAGCCGAGGCGCCATGCAGGCCTTCTTCTTCCCCGTCGCCCTGCTTCCCACCGGGTGGGCCCGCCACGTCCGCATCGCCGTCGCCGACGGCAGCATCACCGAGGTCCGCGCCGACGCCACGCCGGACGACGCGGCGCGCTTCCCCGGCATCGCGCTGCCCGGCATGCCCAACCTGCACAGCCACGCGTTCCAGCGCGGCATGGCCGGCCTGGCACAGCGCGGCGGCGATTTCTGGTCCTGGCGCGAGGTCATGTACCGCTTCCTCGCCGTCCTGACGCCTGACGACATCGAAACAATCACCGCGCTTGCCTACATGGAAATGCTGGAGGCCGGCTTCACCACGGTGGCGGAGTTCCACTACCTGCACCACGCCCCGGACGGCACCCCTTACGCCAACCCGGCCGAGCTCTGCACGCGCATCGCCGCCGCCGCCGCGCGGACCGGCATCGGCCTGACGCTGCTGCCCGTGTTTTACGCCCATGGCGGTTTCAACGCCGCGCCTCCGGCTCCGGGCCAGCGCCGTTTCGTCACCGACCTCGATGGCTACGCCGCCCTGCTCGACGGCGCCCAGCTTGCGATCGCCGCGCTGCCGGACGCGCGCCTCGGGCTTGCGCCGCACTCGCTGCGCGCCGTCACCGCGCCCGAGCTGACTGCTCTCCGCACGCTGGCCGCCGGTCGCGTGCTGCACATCCACGTCGCCGAGCAGATTCGCGAAGTCGAGGATTGCCTGGCCGCCACCGGCCAATGCCCGGTCGCGCATCTGCTCGCCACGACTCCGGTCGACGCACGCTGGTGCCTCGTTCACGCTACCCACATGACCGAGGCCGAAACGACCGCGCTGGCCGCGACCGGCGCCGTCGCCGGCCTGTGCCCGATCACCGAGGCCGATCTCGGCGACGGCCTCTTCCCCGCGCTGGCTTGGCGCGACGCCGGGGGAAGATTCGGCATCGGCACGGACTCCAACACCGCCATTTCGGCGGCGCAGGAGTTGCGCCTGCTGGAATACGGCCAGCGCCTGGCCCATCGCGCCCGCACCCTGCTGGCCCCGTCCGGCGTCTCGACCGGCCGCCATCTCTGGGACCAGGCCACGCGCGGCGGCGCCCGGGCGCTCGACCGCGCGACCGGTGCCGTTGCCCCCGGCCATCGCGCCGACATCGTCATCCTCGACCCTGCGCACCCCACCCTGACGGGCCGCACCGGAGATGCGATCCTCGACGCCCTGGTCTTCGCCGCCGCCACCCCGTGCGTCACCGACGTCCTGGTCGCCGGCCGGCACATCGTCCGCGACGGCCGGCACATCGCCCGCGATCAGGTCCTGACGGCCTGGCAACAAACCGCGCACCGCCTCACCACCGACCTCTGAGCCACACCGATCCGCTATCGGCGCCAATGCCAACCGCTCGGGCGGCGTGACGGAGTCAAGGCCCGCAGGCCGCGGAGCGGGTCGTGCGAAGCGCGAGGCCTTGACGCCGGCGCGTCGGCCGAGCCGACAATGACCGGCGCCGACCGGCTCAGCCAACGGAGAAACGCCGCATGTCCCGCATCCTGATCGCCGGTGCCGGCATTGGCGGCCTCACCGCTGCGCTGGCGCTGCTGCGCGACGGCCATCGGGTGCACCTCTACGAGCAGGCCACCGAGCTCCGCGAAGTCGGTGCGGGGGTGCAGCTCTCCGCCAACGGCACCCGCGTGCTGATCGCGCTCGGCCTGCGCCCCGTGATGGAACGGATCGTCTGCGAACCGACCGGCAAGGAGATCCGGCTGTGGAACACCGGCCAGAGCTGGCCCCTGTTCGACCTGGGCGAGACCTCGGTCGCCCGCTACGGCGCGCCCTACTGGATGGTGCACCGCGGCGACTTCCACGCCGTCCTGTGCGAGGCCGTACTGCGTGCCGCGCCCGACGCCATCCGCACCGGCGCCGCCGCGACGGGCTTCACGCTGACCGACACCGCCGTCACCCTGCACCTCGCGTCGGGAGAGCAGGTGGAAGGCGACGCCCTGGTCGGCGCCGACGGCGTCCACTCGGCGATCCGCCAGCACATGTTCGGCGTCAGCCGGGCGCAGTTCACCGGCATCATGGCCTGGCGCGGGCTGATCCCGATGCCGCGCCTGCCGGCGCATCTGCAACGCCTGGTCGGGGTCAACTGGAACGGCCGCGGCGGCCATGTGGTGACCTACCCGCTGCGCCGCGGCGAGATCCTGAACTTCGTCGGCGCGCTGGAGCGCGACGACTGGCAGGTCGAATCCTGGACCGAGGCCGGCACGATCGAGGAATGTTCTCGCGATTTCGAGGGCTGGCATCCCGACATCCAGACGATGATCCATGCCATCGAGACCCCGTTCAAATGGGCGTTGCTCGGCCGCGAGCCGCTGCCGCGATTCTCCATCGGCCGCGCGACGCTGCTGGGTGACGCCGCGCACCCGACGCTGCCGTTCCTCGCGCAGGGCGCCAACATGGCGATCGAGGACGGGATGGTGCTTGCCCGTTGCCTGGCGGGCGCCGCCGACATCGCCGCCGCGCTGCGTCGCTACGACGCCGCGCGGCTGGCCCGCACGGCGGCGATCGTGCGCGGGTCCAACGACAACGCCAGGCGCTTCCATAACCCGGCCCTGACGCAGGCGACCACCGCCGCAGCCTATATCGATCGCGAATGGACGCCGGAGAAGGTGCGTGAGCGATATGACTGGCTGTACCAGTACGATGCGCTGACGATCCCAGTCTGACGTACATCCACCTCTCCCGCTCTTCGCGGGAGAGGTCGAGGCGCAAAGCGCCGAGGGTGAGGGTTGTGCCGCGTGCACCACCCTCACCCGCGTCGCAAGTGCTCCGCGACCTCTCCCGCGAAGAACGGGAGAGTGAAAGAAGTTACGGCATGTCCGCCAGCAGCCGCCCCAGCTCCGGCAGCTTGGCCTCGATCTGCATCACCCGGAACATCGCCCACAGCGCCGCCTGGTTGGTGGTGATCACCGGCTTGCCGAATTCCCGCTCCCAGTCCGGCACAAACGCCATGGTGGGAAAATTCCCGCCGGGCACCACCAGAACCTCGACCTCCGCCCGATCAATCACGCGGAACGCGTCGCGCGCGTTATCCGGGCCCAGCTTGCCGATCATATACGCGTCGGTCGCGCCGAAGCTGTGCAGCCCCAGCACACTCAGCCCGAACTTCGTCTCGTAATAGCGCCCCGCCCGCTCGATCACCTCCTGCGAGTAGGGCGAGGCCAGCGCGATCCGCGACGCCCCCAGCGCCCGCACCGCCTGGCCGATCGCCTGCGCCGAGGTCACCGCCGGCGCGCCGGCCCCCGCGCTCATCCGCCGCAGCACGTCCGCATCGTAATCATCGGCGAACAGGCTGGCCGAGGTCTGCGCCAGGCCGATCACCTCGACCTTCGCGGTGCCCAGCAGCTTCGACTGGTAATCCACCTCCGCATCGATGCTCGGGGCGAACGGTGTGCCGCCGCTGCTCTTCAGGCGCCCGACATGCGCCTGATAGTCCGCCGGCAGCAGGCGGTTGTACTCGATCTCGACGGTGGTGTTGGTCGACGGGATCAGAACACCGAAATGCCGCGGCATGACCAGGTCCTTTCAGCTTATCCGGCGCCAGCATGCACGCTGAGGTGCCGAAGCTCCAGCCCCTCACTCAAACCGACCCGTGTTGATCCTGCCTCACCGGTGGCGCGGCCTCGCCATGGTCCGCCCCGCAGGGCCGGTTCCAGCGGGCCATTCGCGTGTTCTGCAGCGTCCCGGCAGGTCTTCTCAAAGTGGTTCACGGATCAATTTGCAGACCGCAGGCTTACGGGCTCAATGGCGTCTACTCAAATGGCGCGACGTCCTCTTTCTCCCCGATGCGGCGCGGGGAGATTGGACACCATCGTCATGTCGCTGGCCCGTATCTGGCCCGCTGCGCCCAAGAGTTTGCGTGGCGTGAGGACAAGCGCCGGGTGTCGAACGGGGATCAGGTTCAGATGACCGTATCGCTGGCGCCAGCTTTGCGGCCCCGTCCGGACTTCTGCGGCCACTGGCAGAGGCACAAGGCGGAGCCGTAGCGCCGCCCGGCCGCTCTTGCTACTTAGGGGGATGGAGGCTGGATTCCGAGTCCATGCCGCCGGAGATGGTGGGTTGGCCACCCATCCGTACGTGGTCATACACTGTACACGGAATAGGGGCGGTCGTGCGAGATCACATCCCCAACGGGGAGAGCCTTCTCGGGGGAGGCGCCCGGAGGCTGTTATGCGGCGTTACTCGATTTGCGCTTCCTCCCTCACCGCGTTGGGCGTCGCTTCCGTTATCGTCTGGTGGATATTGGATTGGGCATTCGGTCACCTGCTTTATGTGGCCGTTTCAGCGCGCCTGGAGACTGCGCTCGGGATCACGGACGCCCAGATGATAGCGATCCTGGCCCAACACCTTGTGCCCCTTGTAGCAGCAGGAGGTCTTGCAGCGTTAGCTTATGCAGTGGGCATAAGGCATGGGCATCAATCGGCAGCAGCGCAAGGAGCTCCCAAGCCCTCGATACCGCCGCTCGCGGAGCGGCATAGGGAACCGGCAATCCCTCAGAGAAGGGAGCCGATTTTAGCACCGCCACAACCCGGGTCCCAGGCTGTGGCGGGTCCGCAATCCGCCATGAGGGTATCGTGCGGGGAGGATGGTCTTTTCTGTCAGACAAAGGCGCGTAACATCTACGGGACGGAACGAACGCTTCGGCTGCGCGTTGACAACATACACGAGGCGCGCGCAATTACAGATATTAAGGTCGCAGTCCTGGCCATCGAGCCGCAAACAGAATACACTGGCCCTTGGGTGCTTGAATCCGGTTTCACGCTTGCGGCTGGCGACCACAGGTTTGTGCCTCTTGCTAGATATGGAGAAGCATCCAGAGCGCCCTATACGACAAGCGTATACGATCGGTCTGACACGTTCCTCGAAATTCTCGCACAAGGAATGCAGCCCAAGCCTTCCAAGGAAGGAACGCACTTCATCACATTGCGCGTCACTGGCGTCGGCTCTGCGCCTTACGATTATCGATGCAAGGTATGGGTGGACCGAGCGGACGGCAGACTGCGCATCGCCGACCAGACCGTTAGCCCGAGGTTCGAAACCGGCCGCGAGTATACTACGAGGTCTCCTGAATATTTATTGGCTTTGTACGTCGGGAAGACCGCATTACAGGCCGATCACGACATGGAACCCTTCAAGGGGATGTGGATGAAAACTGAAGGCGAGATAACGTTTCTCGCGAGTGGAGGCGCGGGGCCAGTTTGTATGCTGCGCCGGGGGACCGTCGCCGCTGGCTGTTCTGTTGAGTGCCATTTCTCTAACGAATGGACGAGACCGCTAGGTCGCTACAATCAGGGTGAGACGTTGAGGGTGGAAGGTAAGATATCGCGCGGTCAACAAGGGCGCCAACTTTACCTCGAAGAATGTGAGATTTCTAACCACTGAGATCGCCTCCACGCCCGCGGATGGCACGGTCGGCCCGGTTCAGCCCCGGCAATTTCCGTCTCTCAACGGAACGGGTTGATGATGACCACATCGTCGATCTGGCGGCCGTGCGCCAGGTCCTCGGTATACAGCGTCGAGCAGCCCAGCGCGCACGCGGCGGCGATGATCGCGCTGTCCCAATAGGAAAACCCATGCGCCGCCTTGATCTCCAGGGCCCGCTCCAACAGCGCCATCGTCATCTCCTGCACCCTGAACCGGGTCCATGCGCGCACAAGGTCGACCGCATCCTCGTGCGCGAGCCGTGCCTGACGTGTCGCGCGCGTCGCCTGGACATAGAACTCCTGCAGCACCTGCACCGACACCGCACCGTCGGGCTGAAGCAGCAGCACCTCCGCCCGGGCGCGCTTGGCGGCCTCGTGAGGGGCGGGGCTGATCGCGTAGAGCAGGACGTTGGTGTCGAAGAAGTGCGACACCGTCAGGCGTCGCGCTCGTGCACCTGATCACGTGTCAGCCGGTCGGACGCGCTGAACCCGGCGGGGATGCGCGCTTTCACCTCCTGCTCCAGACGGACGAGGCGCTGAAACTCCGTCTCCCCCGCCGCCAGGTCGGCGAGGTAGCGCTTCACCAGCGCCGACACCGAGGTATCCATCTGCGCCGCCTTCACCCTGGCCGCGCGATAGGTCTCATCGTCCACAGAAACTGTGATGTTTTTCATAGTTCCACAGTACCACGGATCACCCACGTGCACAAGCCCGCCCGGCCGGTTGGTAGTAAGTCAGTTTGAACGGCACGTGCCGACCGAAAGTGGCGATAGCCGGGTCGAATGGGCTGAACAGCCGGAACCGACCCAAAGCGGACATACGCACCGGACTTCTGCACCATCCAAGTCATTGATTTTGCAGCGGCTGGAGCGTGTTGCGAAATTCTTGACTTTCGCGCTCGGTCTGCGCTGCCTACGGTAGAGCCGACCGCCCAGAGGCCCGTTGTGGCGCGCCCCGGGGATGACGCGGAAGGCGTCCAAGGAATTTGGGCAAGCGGCACCTCGGTGTGGGCCGCCAAGCGGCTAGTACATCCCGCCGGAAGCGACGACTCCGTTCGGCTGGCCAAAACGCAGGGATCAGCTTGGCGCGTGGGGCTGGCCCAAACGGGTTCAAATCTCCGGCGAGGTGTACCAGGTACTTGTGTCCGTACAGGATGATATTGACGATATCCACAACGCTGACCGAGGGGGGCAGCAAGCGGAACGCCAGCACTACCCCGGCAACCTGCAACAGCAGCATGGTGGCCAGGATGGTGGTCTGGGCGCGTGCGGCGAATTCCACCACGAGCATGTGCATGGTGGTGCGGTCAGCCAGGGAGAGGGGGGGTAGAGGTTCGGTGCGGGGGATGATGGGGGGTGGGGGGATGGCGCCGGCACCTTCGCGGTCTAGCAGGCTCACGTGCTGGGTCCTTGCGGTGGTGGTGGGGTCCCATGGTGGCAGGTTGCCCGGCTCGGGGGTATCCGTCGAAAGGACTAGTACATCCCGCCGGAAGCGGCGACTCCGTTCCGCTGGCCAAAACGCAGGGATCAGCTCGGCGCGTGGGGCTGGCCCAAACGGGTTCAAATCTCCGGCGAGGTGTACTAGCAATTGATGCGACACCGGTGCATGCTTTGGCCGTTAACTTCGGGAGGATTGCATGCCAGAGCCAAAGGCGCTTTATGACCTGCTTGCGCCGGTTCCGTTAGTTCATCTTCTTTCCGCTATTGAAAATGGCATGCCCAGCGAGGTTGCCTTCGGCAGTGAGAAGGACCGGCTCTTCGGTAAGCTGGGGGCTGATGTCACCACCGGTATGCGGGTCTGGATTTACGCCTCTAAGACGGAGTCTAAGAACTTGGATCCGGCGAGATGTCAGCGCGTCTGCTTCATTGGAGACTTCGGCGGCAGCACGGAGACCGGACTATCCTACAGCTCTCTCCAAGAGGTCCGTCCACCGTCGGCGAAGACGAGTGACAGTTCGTGGAAACTGTTGTGGTTGGTCAGGAACTTACAGTCGATCGATCCCCCCCGCTACTACAATGCTTTCCTTTCAAAAACGGGAAAGCCTCTAGCGAAAGAGCCTGAAGGGCCAATGCTCATCCGCCCCCCGACCGGGTAGGTCTATGCCATCACTCCTGCGGCGGGGCGCGGGAACTGCGAGAAGGCCCCTTCGCGGATGCACTCCGCTGTTGCGTAAGTCTTGATTTTCGCAGCAAGCCAAGCGTCCGCATTCCACCCAAAGCGGCGGTAGCGGTGTCCACTGGAGCGGACCGTCGCGTCCAGCCCGTTGCACCCCTCACTCATCCCCTCATTTCCGTTGGGACACAAAAGAATCAGTCGGCCATTGGGGCGATTCGGGAAAGAATCGCACGAGCGCCGTCGGCGGCATATCCTTGCGAATTCGCCAAGGCGACTTCCAACTCCGCATGACCCAACAAATCTCCCACCGCGCAACAGCCGGTCGAGGGATACGATGGTCATCCGGGAGCAGCGGTTCTCCTTCAACCAGGTCAAGCAGGTCCTCAGCGGCGTGCTGGGCCACGACCTGCACGCCAAACGCGTCGCCTCGCTCAGCGACGCCACCCTTGGCGTGCTGCGCAGCGCCTCCCTCGCGGTCTGCGCTATTGGTCAGGGCCTCGCTGCCGCCCGCGCCCTGAACCCCAAGCATGCGACCAAACAGGTCGATCGCCTGCTCTCCAACCCGAAGATCAACGTCGACGATATTCTCGCCCGTTGGGTGCCCTACATCGTCGGCGCGCGAAGCTCCATCGTGGTGGCTTTGGACTGGACCGACTTCGATGCCGATAACCAGGCCACCATCATGCTGTCCCTGATCACCGACCACGGTCGTGCCACGCCCCTGGTGTGGCTGACGGTCGACAAGCACACGCTCAAGGACAACCGCAGCCTCTACGAGCATCGTGTGTTGGTGAGATTGGCTGAACTGTTGCCGGCCGACATCAAGGTCTGCGTGGTTGCCGACCGCGGCTTCGGCGACCAGAAGCTGTACCGCATGCTGACCGAGGAGCTGTGCTTCGACTACGTCATCCGCTTCCGCGGCAATATTGCCGTCACCTCCGCGACGGGCGAAACCCGCACCGCCGCCGCCTGGGTGCGGCCCGGTGGACGCGCCCGCGTGCTGCGCGGCGCCGCAGTGACTGCCGATCGCTATCCGGTGGGCACCGTGGTCTGCGTCCAGGCCCCCGACATGAAGCAGGCCTGGTGCCTGGCCGCCAGCAGCACCGACGCCACAGCCCAGCATCTGATTGGATACTACGGCCGCCGCTGGGGCATCGAGTGTGCACTGCGCGATACCAAAGACCTGCGCTTCGGCATGGGGATGGGCGTGATGCATGTCAAATCGCCGGAGCGGCGTGATCGGCTGTGGCTGATCAACGCATTCGCCGTGGTGTTGCTGACGTTGCTCGGTGCCGCCGGCGAGGCGTTGGGCTATGATCGGATGCTCAAGACCAACACAGCCAAGCGCCGGGTCCACTCGTTGTTCCGTCAGGGCTGCATGCTTTACGATCTGATCCCGACAATGCCGGAAATCAGGCTGCGGCCGCTGATGCGGCGCTTCTCTCAGATGCTGCAAGACCAGCCGCTCTTCGCAGACGTTTTCGGGCCGGTCTGACAAATGAGGCGAGTCATGAGGTTGCACCCATTCAAACTGACGCACTACGTGTGCCGCGAACACACCAACTGCGAGGGAGGTGTGGAGCTGCAAGAGAGATGAGGGCAGGCCCCTCGGAGCCGGCGATCAGGAGCTGGCTCCAAACCGCTGCGAGCTGCTGGCGTCAAGAGCGCTGGTGGTGAGCGTCGCAGAAAAGGCGGGACCTGATCCCGTCAGGTGAGATCCGGAGAGACGAGCGAAAGCAAACCGCTGATGACGTGCCGAAATTCACAGGACGGTGTCGAAACCGGGGGGATGGTAGTGGCCTCCGGGATGAGTTCGGGCGGAGCCCTGAAGCCCGGCCCGAGCGGCACCCGGCTTGGAGGCGGCGTGAACCCGGATCAGGCTCTGTTGCGGAACGCGGGAACCTGTCGTCCCGATGTCAAGGGAGAAGCTCAAGCGGGAGGCCCCCGCAAGAGCCAGAGGACCCGATGCGGGGCACAGGGACGGGGCAGCCCGTAGTAGGGGTGAAGGTCCTGTAATGGGGCTGGACCGAAGGGGCTGCGGTATCCTGCTGCGGCAGGCGGCCAACCGGTGACGGGAGGAGCCGCATGACCGAGGCAAAGCCGTTCGACATCCCGAAGCGGGAGGTCTGGGAAGCCTTCAAGAAGGTGAAGGCCAACCAGGGGGCGGCTGGCGTAGATGGACAGACGATTGCGGAGTTCGAGGCCGGCCTCGCCGGTAACCTCTACAAGCTCTGGAACCGGCTGTCCTCGGGGAGCTACTTCCCTCCACCGGTGCGACGGGTGGATATCCCCAAGGCGAGCGGCGGCACGCGTCCGTTGGGCATCCCAACGGTGGCCGATCGTGTCGCGCAAGAGGTTGTCCGCCGGTATCTGGAGCCGTGCCTGGAACCCGTGTTCCACGCCGACTCGTACGGCTACCGGCCCGGCCGCTCGGCGATCGATGCCGTGCGCCAGGCGCGCCAGCGGTGCTGGCGGTCCGACTGGGTGCTCGACATCGACATCAAGGCGTTCTTCGACAGCATCGATCATGCGCTGCTCTTGCGTGCGGTCCGGCGACATACCGGCTGCCCGTGGGTGCTGCTCTATGTGGAGCGCTGGCTGAAGGCGCCGATGCAGAGGGAAGATGGCGTGATCGAGCCTCGCGATGCAGGGACGCCTCAGGGCGGCGTGATCAGTCCGATCCTTGCCAACCTGTTCCTGCATTACGCGTTCGACATGTGGATGGCCCGGACGTGGCCCGCCGTTCCGTTCGAACGGTATGCCGACGATGCCATCTGTCATTGCCGGACACGTGACGAGGCCGAAGCCTTGCAGGTCGCGCTGCAAGAGCGCTTTGCGGCCTGCCGGCTGGTGCTCCATCCGCAGAAGACGAAGATTGTCTACTGCAAGGACACCAACCGGAAGGGGACGTATCCTGCCGTGACATTCGACTTTCTCGGCTACTCGTTCCGGCCGAGGCTGGCGGCATGGCGCGGCGGCAAATACGGCGTCTCGTTCCTGCCGGCGGCAGCCGACACGGCGCTCAAGAGGATGCGCGAGGAGGTCCGGCGCTGGAGCCTCCAGACCCGAACCGACAAGGCCCTCGATGATCTGGCCCGAATGTTCAATCCGCACATCCGGGGCTGGATCAACTACTACGGCCACTTCTACAAGTCGGCGCTGTATGACAGCCTGCGCCGGATTGACTTCCACCTGAGGAAATGGGCACGCCGCAAATACAAGCGCTTCCGGCACAAGCCGAAAGGCGCACGCGAGTGGTTCGCCCGGATCATCAGGACCAACCCAGCGCTCTTCGCGCACTGGCAGCTTCTGCATGCGACGCGGCCGGATACTGGGAGCCGGATGAGCTGAGAGGTTCACGTCCGGTTCTGTGAGAGCGCGGCGGTGAAATTCCGCCGCGCCACTCGCCCCGCTGGTTTGTCTGATTCGCCCAATTCGCTCCGCTCAATTCAAAAACATCTTCCCCGGGTTCAATATCCCCCGCGGGTCCAGCGTCGTCTTGATCGAGCGCATCACCGCCAGCGCCTCCGCCCCGTGCTCCTGCTCCAAAAACTCGCGCTTGCCGATCCCCACCCCGTGCTCGCCGCTGCACGAGCCGCCCAGCGCCAGCGCGCGCGCCACGATCTTCTTGTCCAGCTCCCACGCCCGCGCCAGCCCGTCCGGCTCCGGCGGCACCAGGATGACCGTGTGGAAATTGCCGTCCCCGACATGCCCGACGATCGGCGCGGTCAGGCCCGACGCCGCGATATCCTCCTTCGCCCCCAGGATCGCCGCGTCCAGGCAGCGAAATCGGCACGATCGCGTCCGTGGCGATCCCCCGGTGCCCCGGCTTCAGCGCCAGGCACGCCCAGTAGGCGTCGTGCCGCGCCTGCCACAGCTTGTTGCGCTCGGCCGCGTCGGTCGCCCAGCGGAAGCCGCGTCCGCCGAATCCCGCCGCGATCTCCTCGGCCTGCTGCGCCTGCTCGGCGACCGCCGCGGTGGTGCCGTGGAACTCGAAGAACAGCGTGGGCAGCGCCTCCAGCCCCTCCAGCTTCGAGTAGAGCGATGCAGCGCCTGCATCTGCACCTCGTCCAGCAGCTCCATGCGCGCCACCGGGATGCCGACCTGCAGGATGCTGATCACCGTCTCCACCGCGTCCTTCAGGGTGGCGAACTGGCAGGTGGCCGACGACATCGCCTCGGGGATGCCGTGCAGGCGCAACTGGATCTCGGTGATCACGCCGAGCGTGCCCTCGGAGCCGATGAACAGCCGCGTCAGATCGTAGCCGGTGGCGGACTTGCGCACCCGCCCGCCGGTGCGGATCACCCGCCCGTCGGCCAGCGCCACGGTCAGCCCCAGCACGTTCTCGCGGATCGTGCCGTAGCGCACCGCGTTGGTGCCGGAGGCGCGCGTCGCGCACATGCCGCCCATGGTGCAGGCCGAGGTGCCCGGATCGACCGGGAAGAACAGCCCGAGGTCGCGCAGGTGCGTGTTAAGCTGCTCGCGCGTCACGCCCGCCTCGACGCGGCAATCCATGTCCGGCTGGCTGACCTCGAGGATCCGCGTCATGCGCGACAGGTCGAGCGTGATGCCGCCGCGCACCGGCGTGACGTGCCCCTCCAGCGAGGTGCCGGCGCCCCACGCCACGACCGGCACGCGCTGGGCGTAACACAGCGCCAGCAGCTTCGCCGCTTCCTCCGAGGTCTCGACGAACGCCACGGCATCCGGCAACACCGGCGGCTGGGTGTCCTGGCCGTGCGAGTGGTGCTCGCGCAGTGTGGCGTTGGTGGTGATGCGCTCGCCCAGGAAGGCGCGGGCGGACTCGATCACGGCATCGACGGGACGGGACATCGCGGCGTCCTTGTTCGGGTGGCGCGGATGACATGCGCGAATTCGGCGGATTTTGCCACCCGGCATGAAGCGGCACCGCTACCTGGCCGCCCACGCCCACAAGGGGGTGGCCGACCCTCGGCTCTACCACTTGCCCTCGGCCGCCGCCGCGTGCAGCCAGGCCCGCACGCCGGCCGGGCTACCGAACGCCTCGGCCACGCGCAGCCCGACCCCGCCGAGCCGCCGTGCCGCTGCCATGCCGTCCTCGTCGGTCACGTCATCGCCGATGAACACCGGTACGCGCCCGGCGAACGGCACGCGCCGCATCAACGCCGCCACCGCGGCGCCTTTGTCGGCGCCGCGCGGGCGCAGTTCCCACGCCTTGCGCGCCGGCACCAGCACGAACCGGTCGGACCCCTCGACCAGCGCCGCCAACGCCTCGCCCAGCGCCGGGCCCGCCGCCGGCGCGGCGCGGTAGTGCAGCACGAACCCATGCGCCTTGCGTTCCAGCGTCGCCCCCGGATGCGCCGCGGCGATGCGCGCCCCGGCGGCGAACCACGCCGGCGGCGGGGTGGGCAGATCGATCCGCTCCAACGCCTCGCCCGGCGCGTGACGGACCACGCCGCCGTGTTCGCCGGCGATCGCCTGGGCGGCATCGGGCAGCAACGCCGCCACCTGCTCGACCGGGCGGCCGCTGATCACCGCCAGCGCGCCGTCGAGCCGCCCGCGCAACATGCGCAATGCCGCGATCAGCCCGGGCGGCACCACGACGGCATCCGGCGTCGGCGCGATGTCCAGCAGTGTGCCGTCAAGATCCAGCAGTAGCGCGGCGCGCGCGATCGGCGGCAGCATCAGTGGCGGCGAAGCGGGCAAGGGCAATGCGGCCGCAGGCGGCGCGTCAGGCGCCATCTAGGACCGGCAGCCCAGCACCCGCACGTCGTAGATCGGGTGCTGCAGCATCGAGACCGAGGGGTCGGATTTCAGCATCCAGCCGTGGAAGCTGGGCGCATCCGGGTGGCTGTCGGTGATGTCGACGAAGGCCGTGGCGTCCTGCGCCTGGTTCGCGGCGCTGACGTCGCAGGCGCGCACGGCGATGGTCAGCGCGCCATACTGCGTCGACTGGCCTGCCTTGACGGTCAGCGTGGTGGACTGGGCATCGACCTTGTCCAGGAGCTGCAGCACCGCGGTGGTCTCCGGCTGCCAGATGATGGGCACCGGCGGGGCTGGGGTGTATTTGGATGCCGGCGAGGCCTCGGCCGGCGGCGCGGCCCCGGGCTGCGAGGCACGGGGCTGCGCAGCACCCTTCGTTGCCGTGTCTGGCGCCGCCAGACCGGGCGCTGTGCCGCCGGGCGCTGTGCCGCCAGACGCCGGGACACCGGAGGCTGCGCGATTCGGAGCTTCCGCGCTGGGCCTTGCGTTGCCTGGCGTTGTGACGGTGGGCACCGAAACACCGGGCGATGCGGCGCCGGGCAACGCGGCATTGGTTGATGCGGCACCGGACGATGTTGCGCCGGCCGGTGCGGCACCGGTTGATGCCGTGCTCGGGGATGCAGCGCCGGGCGATGCCACATTGGGCGGCGGGACGTTGGGCGGCGGGACGTTGGGCGGCGCGAACCCGGGTGATGCGATGGTGGGTGCCGCACCAGGTGGCATCACAATTGCGGGTTCGACTGCCGCCGGCTGCGTGGCGCCCGGCGGTCCGGCGCCCGGATAGACGACCGAGGGTGACGGCGCGGCACCTTGCGGACCTTGCGCCGGCGGTGCGGCGAGCGGCTGGCCGGGCACGCCCGGCGGCGGGGCAAGCTGCTCGGTCGTGATGCCCGGTGGCGGGCTCTGTGGCGCGGCAACGAAGCCCTGCGCCCGGACGCCGGAGCCGATCAGGCCGGCCGCCAGGGCGGCACCACACGCCGCGCGACCCAAGAGGCGCGCCCGCGCCATCAGCCGGCGGCGCGCTTTGGCGAGTCCAGCCCCTCGACCATGGCGGCCAGGATGCGCCGCATCGTCGCTTCGTCGACGCCCATCAGCACCGCGTCCTCGAAGGCATCCTGCAGCGCCTGCGCGAGCTCGGCATGGTTCTCCGCCAGCATGCGCAGCTTCTCGCGGCACGCCACCGGCGTGCCGTCGGGCTGTGGCCAGATCGCGGGCGGCGGCGGGATCATTACGGCGTGGTCCCCTTTGCGCCCCCCTGGGGGGCGCCTTGTGGCTGGCCCGAGCCTTGGCCCGGCTTCATCGCGCCGACCAGGTCGGTCACGCTGAAGATGAACTTGCCCAGCAGTTGTTCAAGGCTGACTGACGATTGGGTGACGGTGATACGCCCACCCGGCGCCAGCATCGTGGTGTCGCCACCCGGCGACAGCGACAGGTATTTTCCCCCGAGCAGGCTCTCGCTGTCGATCGACGCGCTGGTGTCCTTCGGCAGCTCCAGGCCGTCCCGCACCGACAGGGTCACCTCCGCAAGAAAGCTCTTCGGGTCGATCCGCTCGGACAGCACGCTGCCGACCTTGACGCCGGCCAGGCGCACGTCCGCGCCGACCGACAGTCCGTCGATATGGTCGAACCTGGCGGTGAGCGCGTAGCCGGAGATGCTGCTGCGGCCCGAGTGCGCGATCGCGTAGCCGAGGAAACCCGCGGCGATCAGCAGCACCACGGCGCCACTCAGGACCTCGGCGGTATTGCGGCGAGCCATGGCGCGGCGTCAGCGGCCCGGTATCAAGCGGGGCGTCATCAAGCGGGGCGTCATCAAGCCGGGGGCGTCCAGGCTTCGTAATCGCCGGTGGCCGCGGCGCGGTGGCCGCCCTGGTAGTCGTGGCCCGGCGGGCGATAGCCCCCGGGCGTGCCGGTCAGGTTCGGCACATAGGGTTTTTGCCAGGGCCGGCGCCCGGTCTCGGGCAGCGGTGCGTCCGTCGTGTGGTGCAACCAGGCGTGCCATTCCGGCGGCACGTCGCTAGCTTCCGGCGCGCCCTTGTAGCCCACCCAGCGGCGAATACGCAGCCCGGGACGCGGGCGGCGCTCCTCATAATAGACATTGCCGGTTGCGTCGGTGCCGACGGTGCGACCCTTCAGCAGCGTGAACAGACGGGTGCCGATATTCATGGCGATCCGTATACGAGGCCCTGGCGCAATGGTCCACCACCGAAGGTCAACCCAGCGGGGAAGCTCGCCTGGAATCCCCTTGACAGGTGTCGCGGATCGCCCCGACCAGGTGCCGACCGTCGTCGACAGATCCCGGTTTGGCGGCCGAATGCGCCCCCAGGGCCGCCACGACGCCAAGGCGACGACGGCGCGATCTCGTCAGCCGATCCCTGTCATCGCGAGCCTCGACCCCGACCTGGCGGGCAACTCACCGGCGCCGACGGTGGCGTTCGTCATGCGGTGCGAGACGCTCGCCGCCTGACCACGCGGCTGCATCACGGGGCGGCGCCGCCCGCCTTTGGACGTAGCGCCTGGTCAAACTGTTGGTCGAACAGCGCCTCGAACGACCTGAACCCCTTCAATATTGTCTTGTCGGAGTCGCTCAACATCTCCGCAATGCCATCATACACCTTGAGCGACGCCGGCACCGACTTTGGCGCTGTTTCAATCTCGCTGATGGACTTCTTCATCCCCGCGCGCAGATCGGACAAGTCGTCACGGGCCTTATCGAACTTGTCGAGCTGCGGCCCGACATTCAGCTTGAACGCCTTGTTCTTCGCAAAATCGCGGTGGTCCTTTTTGAACGGCTACCGCTTCTTCCGCAAATCACCGGCCATCGCAGCGTCTCCTTTCGAGAACTCGCACTTCGCAGATGGCAAGTCCATTCGGCCACCTAATCAGCACCCTAGTCACACCCCGAGCTCGACTTTATCGAAAAATGAGCAGGCTCACCGCCCGGGGTGGACGTGAAAGATTGTTTCCTCCCGGAAGCTCTCTCGGGCTCGTTCGAGAGTGAGCTTGAGACGACCGAAATCTCCGAAGGTGCGCCAGCGTCCCCTCATGTCGGAGCAGTAGAACAGCTCGAAGCGACCTGATTGCGGGAACGGCTTCAGCTTTCCCGCGACCGCTGCCTGGTACCCCAAGTCACACTGCACCTTCAGCGATGCCATCGCCGCCGTGCGCCGCCAGATCTGGCACCATCAGGTTTCTTTCATGTCCCGGTGCCACCGGGACAGCAGCAAAATTCCCCGCCAGTTGTGGGACCGCGCCGCAAACGCACTCGCCTATGCCGCGTAGTTCGATAAAGTCGAGCTTAGGCGCCAGAAGGCCCGAGGGAGGCGGAGGCGTTCTCAGTGGTGAAAATAAATGTCATTGGGACCGGCTCGATAGCAGCCACCGGGACCCAGTGGCAGATAATGTGGTTCTAGTCCCCCATGCGTGGCTCCGGGCCTAGCGGCAAAAGCAGCAATACGCCATCTCCTCCCCGCCGTGGTCCACGGTCCAGAGCGCATCCGCCTCGGCCCCCATCGGTTGCCACCGCGCATGTACCGGTCGCGATGATGGGTGCGCCTACGACGTTGGCGTCGTCACGCGGCGTGCATCTCGCCGTCCGACAGGCCTCAACCGGTCGCTGTGCTTCTCGCGCTCCGGCGCGAAGGCCCGCGACGCTCTGAGGGCGTGCTCCGCCTCTCGTACCGTCTCAGGGGCCGTGGTGCGGACGGCGACCTCCAGGATGGCGCTCGCCACCTGCGCCGCGCTCGGATGGAACCCGGGCCCGGCCAGGGTTTCCGCGGCTTGTGCCACAATGCGCCAGACCGGCTCGGTGACCGGGATCTTGCGCCGCTCCGTGTCGGGAAACCCCGGCCGCCCGCCGGTCGATCGCAGCGTGCCGGCGAGCTCCTGCCGAACGGCAACGAAGCCCAGAGGGGTATCGGTCTCCGCGGGACTCGGAATGGTTTCGGCCGCCCCGACCGCTTTTTCCAGGACCGACGGATCGATCCGGCGCTTCATGCCGCCTGCCAGGTTCACCTTCCGCTTGCGTGCGAATGTGACAGCGTCGCCATGGGCCATTTCAAACTCCATCATCGGTCGTAGGGACTTTTGGGGACGAAAGCCAAGGTGGGCCAGGGCGATCGCACTTGGACGGTGATTGTGTGCCCTGGCCTGAGAAAGCGAGCCGGCAAGCACGAAAGGTGAGCAAGAAAGTCAGGATAACACGGAGTGCACGGAGAAAGATAAAGCCACGGAGCGCACGGAGAACAAGATCATGGCGCTTCGCGCAAGCCGGTGTATTGACTTCGCGCGAAGCTCCATCAATTCCTTCTCCGTGCGCTCCGTGTTATTCTGCCTTGCTTGGTCCATGACCGACGCACGACACCCCTGACCGGCATACCCGACGCCAAATGCGATTGCCCTGAGGTGAGCGGAATGCCCGACCAGAGCAGTGGCTTCGGCGGGCGCCTCGGCACCGACCAGGTGCGCGCGGTGCGGTTCGCGGGCGGGGGATTGCCGCGTCGCTGCGCTCCTAACAAGAAAAAAGGTGTGGTTTGCTCCCAGGTGCCTCTCTGGCAGAATTTTTTCATCCATGGCGGGTCGGCCGCCGCCGGCCGGTGGCTAACTCGCAATGACAGCAGGGGGGCAGCGCGATCCGTCGCCGCGTCAGACAGGTTCGGCGCCGCCGCCGCGCTGGTGTAGAGTGCCCCGCATGCCCCCCGACACCAGGGAAACCTCCCGGCCCGACCCGGACGCACTGATCGCCGCCGCCGCCCGCGAAGGGCGCGGACGGTTAAAAGTGTTCCTCGGCGCCGCGCCCGGCGTGGGAAAAACCTGGGAAATGCTGGCCGCCGCCCGGATCAGGCGCGCCGAGGGCCTCGACGTCGTTATCGGCGTGGTCGAGACGCACGGCCGCGCCGAGACCGAGGCGCAGATCGGCACCCTGCCGCTGCTGCCGCGCCATCCGGTGGCCTACCGCGGCAAGGTGTTGGAGGAATTCGACCTGGACGGCGCGCTGAAGCGCCACCCTCAGCTTCTGCTGATCGACGAACTGGCCCACACCAACGCGCCCGGCAGCCGCCACCACAAGCGGTGGGAGGACGTCCAAGAGATCCTCGACGCCGGCATCGATGTCTGGGCCACGCTGAACGTCCAGCACCTGGAAAGCCTGAACGACGCGATCGCCCGCATCACCGGGGTGCGGGTGCGCGAGACTTTGCCCGACAGGGTGCTGGAGCAGGCGGACGAGATCGAGCTGATCGACCTGTCGCCGACCGAGCTGCGCACCCGGCTGACGCAGGGCCGCATCTACCGCCCGGATGTGGCGCGCCGCGCGATGGAGGGCTTCTTCCGCGAGGGCAACCTGGCGGCGCTGCGCGAGCTGGCGCTGCGGCGCGCGGCGCAGCGGGTGGATGCCGACGTCACCGGCTACATGCGCGCCCGGGCGATCGAGGGGCCGTGGCCGGCTGGGGAGCGCGTGCTGGCGCTGATCGGCCCCGATCCGTCCTCGGAATCGGTGGTGCGTCACGCCAAGGGCCTGGCCGAGGCGCTGCATGCCCCGCTGATAGCGTTGACGGTGGAGCGGCCCGGCGTCGCCAGCGACGTGCGGGCGGCGATGGCGATGGCCGCCCAGCTTGGCGCCGAGATCGAGATCGCCCATGGCGAGGACGTGGTCGCCGCGGTGCTGGACGTGGCGCGCAAGCGCAACGTCACGCAGATCGTCATGGGCCGCGGCCGGCCGCCGTTGTGGCGCCGGCTGGTCGGCCACACATTGTCGCACAGCCTGCTGCGGCGCGCGCCCGCGTTCGCGCTGCACGTCGTGCCGACCGCGTCGACGTCGCCGGAGGCGAAACGGCCCTGGCTGACGATCCCGGAACCCTGGTTCGCCTGGGCCGGCGCCGCCGCACTGGTCGCGGTCGTGACCGGGATCTGCGAGATCCTGGTCCGCTGGGTGTCCCCGGAAGCGCTGGGGATGGCGTTCCTCGCCGGCGTGGTCGCCGCCTCGGTCACCTGGGGGCTGCGCGTCGCGCTGTTCACCGCGGTGCTGAGCTTCGCCTGCTGGAACTTCTTCTTCATCCGGCCGCTGTATCAATTTTCCATCGACGAGCCGCGCGACGCGGTGGCGATCCTGCTGTTCCTCGGCGTCGGCGGCGTGGCCGGCGCGATGGCCAGCCGCGTCCGCAAGGAGGCACGCGCGGCCCGCAGCCGGGTTGAGGGGCTGCGCCGCATCGGCGCGTTCAGCCGCAGCCTGGGCGTGCCGACCACCGAGCCGGAGATGCTGGAGGAGATCGCCCGCCAGGCCGAGGGCATCGCCGGCGCGGCGGTGGTGATGACGGCGTTGGGCGAGGATCTGAACATCCGCGCCGCCGCGCCGCCGATCGACACGCTGGACGACGCCGCCTGGGCCGCGGCGCGCTGGGCCTACGGCAAGCAGGAGCAGGCCGGCAAGGGCACCGCAACCCTGCCTTCCTCCGCCTGGCGTTTCCTGCCGATGCGCACGGTGCGCGGCCCGATCGGCCTGCTGGGGGTGCGCCCGGACGGCGAGGTCGACCAGCCGCTGCTGCAGGCGCTGACGGCGCTGGCCGACCAGGCGGCGGTGGCGATGGAGCGGGTGCGGCTGGCCAACGAAGCTGCCCGCAGCGCCGCGCAGCAGGAGACGCAGAAGCTGCGCACCGCGCTGCTGTCGTCGCTGTCGCACGATCTGCGCACACCGCTGGCCGGAATTCGTGGCGCCGCCTCGACGCTGCGCGAGGCGTGGGCCGACCTGGACGAGGGCACGCGGTCGGACCTGCTGCGCAGCATCGAGGACGATACCGGACGGATGACGCGGTTCCTGGCCAACATCCTCGACATGACTCGGCTGGAGACCGGGGAGATCGCGCCGCGCATTGCCGCGGTGGCACTGCCCGAGGTGGTCGAGGCGGCGGTCGCACGGGTGCCCGGCACGGCGCATGTCGGCGTCGATCTGCCGGCCGACCTGCCGCGCATCGCGGCCGATCCGGCGCTGCTGGAACAGGTGCTGGTCAACCTGCTGGACAACGCGGTGAAGTATTCCCCGCCGGGCGGGATCATTTCGGTGTCCGGGCGGCCCGCCGGCGATCGCGTCGCGCTGTCGATCTCCGACGAGGGCATCGGCATCCCGGCCGACGACCTGCCGCTGGTGTTCGACAGTTTCTATCGCGCGCGGCGGCTGGATCGGGTGGGGCCCGGAACCGGGCTGGGGCTGGCGATCGCGCGCGGCCTGATGGAGTCGATGGGCGGCACGATCGAGGCGCACAGCCCGCGTCCCGATGCCCCGGCCGATGGCGCCCCCGGCACGATGATCACGCTGACCTTGCCGGTGGCAATATGAGGCCTGGTGAGACGTACACCTCTCCCGCCCTTCGCGGGGTTGGGCCGCGAAGCGGACCGACGCGCGGAGCACTTGCGACGCGGGCGAGGGAGGTGCACGCGGCGCGGCCCTCACCCGTCGCGCTGCGCGCGCCGACCTCTCCCGCGAAGGGGCGGGAGAGGTGTACGTCTTTCCAGTCCGCGTGAACCCGCTCTAGGCCGCACGAGCCGGACGAACCGGCGCGTCGCGGAACGCCGCGCCCTCGTGATTGAGCAGCCATCGTTTGCGCGCGATGCCGCCGCCGTAGCCGGTCAGCGAACCGTCGGCGCCGATCACCCGATGACACGGCACCACCACGCTGATCGGATTGGACCCATTGGCCAGGCCGACGGCGCGAACCGATTTGGGACATCCGAGCTTCGCCGCCAGGGCGCCGTAGCTGAGGGTCTCGCCCGGCGCGATGGTGGTAAGGCCGGTCCAGACCACGCGCTGGAACGGCGTGCCGGCCGTACGCCATTCAATCGCGGCAAGACACCCGATATCCCCATCGAAGTAACGCCGCAGCAGGCACATGAGATGTCCGGGCGCGGCACCTGGTTCCGGCACCATCGATCGGTAATGCAGGCGAAGCAAACGGGCCATGCTGGACTCGCGATCGGCCCAATCGAAGGCACGCAGGCAGCCGGCCTCATCGGTGACAATCAGCGATTCGCCGATCGGCGTCGTCAGCCGGTCGAGCCGGAGGCGTTCAGGCAGCTTGCTGGTCATGGAGCACCTTTTCGATGGAAGGGAGCGCGTGCGACTCGGACGCCCAGAGATGCAGCGCGGCATAGGCGCGCCAGGGTCGCCATCGTTCGGCGTGCGCGAGCAGCTCGGCGGGCGATGGCCGCACGCCACGCCCGTCGCTCATCGCGCGCATGAGACCGATGTCGGCCGCCGGAAAGGCATCCGGCTCGCGCAGTTCGCGCATGGCGATATACTGGGCGGTCCATTCGCCGACCCCTGGCAGCGATCGCAACTGCGCAACCGCCGCTTCGAGGCTCCGGCGCGGGCCGAAGATCAGCGGGTCGGCAACGACCGCGGCCGCCAGGGAGGAGAGCGCCAGCCGCCTGGCTTTTGGCATCCCGATCGCGGCCAGGTCCGTTCCGGCCAGTTGCCGCGGCGTGGGGAACACATGTGTCAGCCCCTGATCGCGCGCCGCCGGATCGGCAATCTTTTCGCCATAGGCCGACACCAATTTTCCGGCGAGCCCCGTCGCCGCCGGCACCGTGATCTGCTGCCCGAGGATGGCGCGCACGGCGAGTTCGAATCCGTCCCACGCGCCGGGGACCCTGAGGCCCGGGCGAGCGGCAACAAATGGCGCCAGAACCGGGTCCTGACTGAGATGCGCGCCAATGGCCACCGGATCGGCGGCAAGGTCGAAGACGCGGCGGACACGGGCGATGATCGCCGGCAAATTCCTGAGATTGGGGAAACGGACGATTGCCTTGAGGCAGTTTTGGCCCGTGGGTTCGACGACCAACACGCCGCGCCCGTCGCCGATCGCGATCGTGCGCGCATACTGGCTGCTGGAGACCACCTCGATGCCTGGGATGGCGCGCGCGTGCAGGAACGCCAGGATGGACTCCCAGTCGTAGGGCGGCCGATAGCCCAGTCTGACCGCGACCGCGCCCGTCGCGCCGACCGATTGATTCGCGACGCCGGTTCGCCGGAGCGCCCTGGGCGGCCGCTTGAACAGGTGCTGAAAGGTCTCGTTGAATCGCCGGATGCTGCCGAAACCCGCTGCCGCGGCGACCTCGGTCATTGGCAGGCTTGTATCGTGGATCAATTGCTTGGCGAGAAGTATCCGCCTGGTCTGGGCGATCGAGATCGGTGAGGCGCCAAGATGCTGCCGGAACAGGCGCCGGAGCTGACGCTCGCCAATACCCAGCCGTTCCGCCAGGGTCTCGACGTTTGCGTCATCGAGCGCCCCCGCCTCGATCAACCCGAGCGCGCGGGACACCGTGTTGGAGCTGCCGCGCCAGAAGGCAAGCTCGGGCGACGTTTCCGGCCGACAGCGCAAACATGGGCGAAATCCGGCTTCCTGTGCCGCGGCAGCGGTGCGAAAGAACCGGACGTTTTTCCGCTTGGGCGTCGGTGCCGGGCAGAATGGCCGGCAATAGATTCCGGTCGTCGTGACAGCGACGAACAGGCGCCCATCAAAACGATGGTCTCGTGTCTCAATGGCGCGGTAGCAGGCGTCGTCGTCCATGTCCATGCACGGATGATCCCTCATGCGGCCGCGGCTGTCTCGCGGTTTTCGGACCTTAACGGCAACGCGGCGGCGACGGGACGGGTCGGCAGCGCCGCTCGTGGCACTTCCGGGACGTCTCGCGACAGGCTAAGGGTACCCACCTCCGGCCAAGGGCGGAGGGGCGCAGGAGGCTGTGCGTTTCAATGCAGGAATCTAAAGCCAGCTTCGCTCGAGCCGCGTGACCCATGGCGCCGTTGGCACGAGGGACGATATGAGGCGGGTGACATGACCCTCGGCCGTATCCTGGTGATTGACGACGAGGCGCAGATTCACCGCTTCCTCAAGCCGGCGCTGGAAGCCGCGGGGTACGAGGCGGAACGCGCCGATACCGCCGCGGAAGGACTGCGGCTGGTCGCCGGACGTGCGCCGGACGCGGTGCTGCTGGACCTTGGCCTGCCCGATATGGACGGCCAGGAGATGTTGCAGCGGCTGCGCGCGTTCAGCGAGGTGCCGGTGCTGATCCTGTCGGCGCGCGAGCGGGAGGCGGAGAAGATCGCCGCGCTGGATGGCGGCGCGGACGACTACCTGGAAAAACCGTTCGGCGTCGGCGAGCTGCTGGCGCGGCTGCGTGCCTGCCTGCGCCGGCGGCTGACCCAGCAGGGCGCGCAGCCGGTGTTCAGCGCCGGGCCGTTGACCGTCGACCTGCTGAAGCACGAGGTGCGCGTGAACGGCGCGCTGCTGGTGCTGAGCCGTCGCGAGTTCGACCTGCTGGCGGTGCTGGCGCGCAATCCGGGGCGCGTGATGACGCACCGGCAGTTGCTGGTCGCGGTGTGGGGGCCGGCGCATGTCGAGGATGTGCAGTACCTGCGCGTGTATATCGGGCAGTTGCGCCAGAAGCTGGGGGGGGCGGCGGAGCTGATCACCACCGAGCCGGGGATCGGCTATCGGTTGCGCGAGGCGGGGTAGGAGTCGTTGCGGAACGATTGGGCCATCTTGACGCGGCGACGTCGGATGCCAGTGGCGGAATACGCTGCGCTTTTCCGCCCTACGGCGACCCCGGATCGTAGGGCGGAAAAGCGAAGCGTATTCCGCCACTCGAGCCGCGCCACGGTTGTCTCGTGCCGATCGTTGCGCGCGCTGCAGCCTGAGCCCGCGCACGCGTGTCCCCGGCGCAGCACCGATCGGCACAGCGACGGAGCATGTTGATGGCGCCGCGGCAGATGCATTTCGTCGGCTATCTGATCGCCGGGCCGACCTGGCACAACAACGGTGCCTGGCGCCATCCCGAGAGCGACGCGGACGAGGCCCTCGATCCGCGCCGTTACGAGCGCATCGCGCAGATTCTCGAAGAGGGAAAATTCGACGCGCTGTTCTTCGTCGATGTGCTGACGCTGTTCGATACCTACCAGGGCAGCTTCGCCGGCCAGGTCGCCGGACCGGGGCAGATGTGGTACCTCGATCCGATGCTGCTGCTGGCGGCGATGGCGCGCAAGACGCGGCATATCGGCCTGGCCGGCACGCTCTCGACCGCGTTCTACCACCCGTTCCACATCGCCCGCAGCTTCGCCACGCTGGATCACATGAGCGGCGGGCGCGCGGCGTGGAATGTCGTGACCTCGGCGAATTCGCGCGAGGCGCAAAACTTTGGCCTCGATCGGCTGATGGAACGGGACGCCCGCTACGACCATGCGGACGAGGTGATGGAGGCGTGCGACGCGCTGTGGAATTCCTGGGACGCGGACGCCATCGTCTATGACTGCGAGCGCGGCGTCTACGCCGACCCGACCAAGGTCCACTATACCAACTACGCAGGGAAATGGGTGCGGACGCGCGGTCCGCTGCCGACGCCGCGCAGCCCGCAGGGCAGGCCGGTGATCATGCAGGCCGGCTCGTCCGAGCGTGGCCGGCAGTTCGCCGCGCGCTGGGCCGAAGTCATTTTCACCCTACAACATTCGAAGCCTGACATGCAGGCGTTTTATGCCGACATCAAGACGCGGATGGAACGGCTCGGCCGCACCCCGGACGAATGCATCATCACGCCGGCGATTGACATCGTGCTGGGCGAGACCGATTCGATCGCGCGCGAGCGGGCGGACTACCTGAACAGCCTGGTCAGCGCCGAGGTCGGCGTCTGTGATATCTCCAACGCGATCGGCGTCGATCTGTCGCGGTTTCCGCTCGACCAGAAGCTGCGCGACATGGAGCTTACCGACGGCTCGCGCGGGGTGCTGGACGTCGTGCTGCAAGGCAGCCAGGCCGCCGATCTGACCTTGCGGGAGGCGGGATATCGCTATGGGGTCAGCCAGCTCACACCTGCCTTGATCGGCTCGCCGCGCACCGTTGCCGACCAGTTGCAGGACATGTTCGAAGCGCGGTGCTGCGACGGGTTCGTGATCTGCCCTTCGATCTCGCCGGGCACCTACGTGCAGTTCGTCAAGACGGTGGTTCCGGAGCTGCAACGCCGCGGGATCTACCGGACCGACTACACGGGCAGCACGCTGCGCCAGAACATCCGCGGCTGACGGCGCGCGTGCGGCCGGCCGGTGTCGGCGCTCGCGCATTTTCACGCTGACGGGTAACGCGACCCAGTGCCCCACGTCGTTGATTTTGATGTGGATCTCTGAATCGATGGCTGCGCAACGACGGAGATGCATCGTCACTGCGAAACAAGCTGCCGTGAAGAAGTATGTCGTGACGCTCAGCGACGAGGAGCGAGAACGGTTCAACACGTTGATTCGCAACGGCAGACACCGTGCTGGCCAGCTGGTGAAGGCCCGCATCCAGTTGGCTCGATCTGGCTGAGTCCGAACTCAGCGTGTTGTCGAGTCAGTGTCTCGATCGGCGCATTGCTGACAAGCAGACCTTGGTCGAGGAAGTCGCCTCCTGGGAAGCCAGCCGCAACAAGAACCACACCAAGGCCGACTGGCAGTTCACCACCGCCGACGCCCGCGTTAGGCTGAACAGGCTATACCCCTCACTATAAACGACCCAGGGCACTAGCCGGCTTTCGCAACTCACGACCCAGAATCGTGCAAGTCATTGATTTCTCGTGACCGAGACTACCGAGGTCGGCACCACAAGGCGATGGGTCAGGGCCGATCGGGAGCACCTGCCGCGGTAATCCTGGGGGGCGGCTGGGCGGCCAATTCGAGCTTCAACTGTTGCAGCAGGATGGCCTGATCCATTTCAGGTTCGGTGTAGCGCGACAGCATGACGGTGCGGCCACCATCTCACCCAGAGATCAGCATATGGAGCGCTAATTTCTGGGCGTTGCCTTAGGAAACAAGCGCTGCGGTCGGTCACGACGCCACCCCCTGTGTCATGGCCGGCCCACGGGTCGGGCCGAAGGCCCGCCCGAGGACAGGCTTCGGCCGGCCACCCACGGCTTTGCCTGTTGCCCGCCGCAAAGTCATGGCTGGGTGCGCCAGGAAGCTGGCGGGTTCCAGCCGGTGGAAGTCCGGCCCAGGTAAGGGGTAGCGCCCGCCTGGTAGCGAGTGTTGCGTGACGTTCCGTCGGCGACGGCGGCCACGAAGCGTACACAGCGATTGTGCGGGGTGAGCGATTGAGCCGCGAAAGAGACAATGCCACCGAGGCCGAGGCCGTCCATCCAGCCGAAGGCAACATGTGCGGCACCGTGATGCGAGGTGCCGTCGCTCGGTCGTGGTCGAAGACCTCATCACGCACAAAGGGAACCTGCCGGAGCCCCGGCCTTCGCCGGGGCAGGCTCTGGGAGGTCTCGTGTCTGACCGGACGGACGTAGGTCCGTCCGGCCCGCGTCGGGAAGGCGAGGAGCCGAAGCCGACGATGCACGTGCATGAGAAGTCAGGCCCTGTCGTAGTAGCGGTGAAGCGGGCGAACGGAACCGGGAAACCGGGGATGGAGCGGGTGGAGCGAAGGGCAGGGGCCGAGAGCCTGCCCCGGCGAAGGCCGGGGGGAACGCGAACCAGCACAACACGCACCGGGCACAGAACCGGGAGCGCGTGACCCAGGCGCTGGACCGTGGGAGCCTGCCACCGGACTTGATCCGGTGGGAACGCCGCAAGGCAGAGGAAGAAGGAACGGTTCACCGCGCTCCTCCACCACGTCAACGTCGAGACGCTGCGGATGGCGTACTACGCGCTCAAGCGCAACGCCGCCCCTGGCGTGGATGGCCTGACGTGGACGGACTACGAGGCAGAGCTCGAGCCCAGGCTCGCAGACCTGCACGGCCGGGTTCATCGGGGAGCGTATCGGCCGCAACCGTCCCGCCGGACGTACATCCCGAAGGCGGACGGCCGACAGCGGCCGCTGGCGATCGCCGCACTGGAAGACAAGATCGTCCAGGGCGCGGTCGTCATGGTGCTGAACGCGATCTACGAGGAAGACACAAGGAATGATCGGGCATTGCCCAAACCCGGGGTATTGCCGAGTATACCGATGATTGAGAACGAAGCCGGTGCCGGCGTGTGGCTTGCACCCAGTGCCGGCGTGCGACTGCGTATCAAGGAGGACAAGCTGTCGTGTGGGATTGGACAACGTTCTTCCACTACCTGCACAGTCTCTACCTGATCAAGGGTGCCGGAATCTCGCTGGCACTGTCGGTCGGCGCGATGCTCATCGGCCTGGCGTGCGGTCTGCTCGCCGCCCTGATGCGCATGTCGCGTCACCGCCTGATCCGCGAGCCCGCCTCATTCTACGTCTGGCTGTTCCGTGGCACGCCGGTGCTGGTGCAGCTTATCATCATCTACACCGGCCTGCCGCAGCTTGGCATCAAACTGGGTGTGCTTGCCTCGGCGCTGCTCGGCCTGGGAGTGAACGAGGGCGCCTACCTGGCCGAGATCATCCGCGCCGGCATCTCCGCCGTGCCGCGCGGGCAGTTCGAGGCGGCGCGGGCGATCGGCATGACGCGCACGACGACGATGCGCGTGGTGGTGATGCCGCAGGCGCTGCGCATCATCATTCCGCCGCTGGGCAACGCGTTCAACGGGCTGATGAAGACTTCTTCCCTCGCCTCGGTGATCTCGATGGAGGAGCTGCTGCGCCGCACCGAGCTGCTGATCCAGGTGCAGTTCAAGGTGCTGGAGATCTTTATCGTCGCCGCCTTGTACTATCTGCTGCTCACCACCCTGTGGGGCTTCGTGCAGCACCGGCTGGAGGCGCATTTCTCCCGTTCGGTGACCGCATCGAACCGCTCGCGTGACCGGGCGCCACAGCTCGAGCTGGCCGAGGCGGTGGCGACGCATGATGCCACCTGATCAATCCGCCAACGGCTGGATGGTGGAAGCCCAGGGCATCCACAAATATTTCGGCCACAACCACGTGTTGCGCGGCATCGACCTGACGGTGCGCAAGGGCGAGGTCGTGGTCATCGTTGGGCCGAGCGGCAGCGGCAAAAGCACGTTCCTGCGCACCATCAATCACCTCGACGTGCCGGACCGGGGTTCCGTGCGGATCGATGGTGCGCTGCTGGGCTATCGCGCCGGCACGACGGACCGGGTTGCCGTGTCGGACGCGACCCTGTCCGAGCAGCGCCGGCAGATCGGCATGGTGTTCCAGCAGTTCAACCTGTTCCCCCACATGACCGCGCTGGACAACGTGATGTCCGGACCGGTCCAGGTGCTGCGCGTCGCCCGGGCGAAGGCCGCCGCGGACGCGCGCCGGTTGCTGGCGCTGGTCGGCCTGGAGGACAAGGCGGCCTCCTATCCCGATCAGTTGTCCGGCGGCCAGCAGCAGCGGGTCGCCATCGCGCGCGCCCTGGCGATGCACCCGAAGGTGATGCTGTTCGACGAGCCGACCTCCTCGCTCGACCCCGAAATGGTGCACGAGGTGCTGCAGGTGATGCTGGACCTGTCGCAGCAGGGCATGACGATGATCATCGTCACGCACGAGATCCAGTTCGCCAACAAGGCCGCCAATCGCATCCTGTTCATGGAGGACGGCACGATCATCGAGCAGGGCACACCCGCCGAACTGGTGAACAACCCGCGCAACGAACGCACGCAAAAATTCTTGCGGCTGGTGACAGGAGGCGTCTGAGCGTGGAACTGCACCTGACCGTTTCGTTGGCCGGCAGCGGATATCATCCGGCCGCGTGGCATGTCTCGCCGTTGCCGGCGCGCCCGGATGCCGCCGCGATCCAGGCGATCGCGCGCACCGCGGAGCGCGGTCGGCTGGATGCGATCCTGCTGGGGCTGCCGCTCGATGCGCCGCTCGGCGGCATTGGCGGCGCGAACACCTTGCAGCTTGATCCGTTGCCGTTGCTGGGCTCGCTGATCGGCGTGACACGGCAGATCGGACTCGGCGCCGCCTGGACGGTGGACTACACCGAGCCGTACCACGTGGCGCGGGTGTTCGCCACGCTGGACCACCTGTCCTACGGCCGCACCGCCTGGATCGCGCGCATGTTCGGCACCGCGGCATTGGCGCCGCGCATCGGTCGTCCCGGCGGACCGGACGATCCCGCCGCGTATTGCGCGCGGGCCGGCGAATTCATCGACGTGGTCAGGCGACTTTGGGACAGTTGGCAGGACGAGGCGTTCGCGCTCGACAAGCCGAGCGGCATGTTCGTCGATCCGGAATGCGTACATCCGATCCATCACGCCGGGGCGTATTTTTCGGTGCGCGGTCCGCTGAACGTGCCGCGGCCGCCGCAGGGCAATCCCGCGCTGGTGCTGGAGGATCCGGCCACCGCGATCGGCCGGCGATTTGCCGCGGCCACCGCCGATGTGCTGTTGACCTCGTGCGCGTCGCTTCGGACCGCAATCGCACGGCGTCGGGAATTGCGTGATTTGACGATGGATCGCGCGCGTTGCGCTGAGCCGCTGCGCGTGCTGGCCAACATGATGGTCGTGCTGGAGGACACCGAGACCGCGGCGCAGCACCGTGCCGCCGCGCTGGATGCGCTGGTCCCGCCGGGGACGGCCGCTCCGCGCTTCGTTGGGACACCGGATCAGTTGGTGGAGACGCTGCTGACCTGGCGCCGGCAGGATGCCTGCGACGGATTCAACGTGCTGCCGGCGGTACTGCCGACCGATCTCGACCGGCTGGTCGATGCCGTGGTGCCGCGGCTGCGCCGGCTGGGCCTGTTCCGCGACGACTACACCGGCGGGACGTTGCGCGAGCATCTCGGCCTGTCACGGCCGCGCAGCCAATACGCGGAAGGGGCGGCGGAGCGTGCCGGATCATGAAGCCCCGCATGCACCTTGGCCTGTTCATCTACCCGGCGGGACATCACATCGCCGCCTGGCGGCATCCCGCGGTGGATCCGCACAGAACCTGCGGCATCGACTACTACCGCCAGGCGGCGCAGACGGCCGAACGTGGAAAATTCGACCTGTTCTTCGTCGGCGACATGCTGGCCGCGCGCGAGCGGGACGGGCGCGTGATCCGCGAAGGCGGCCTGAACAACATCAATTCGATCTCGATCACCTCGGCGCTGTCCACCGTCACCGAATGCCTTGGGTTCGTCGCGACGCTATCGACCACTTACAACGAGCCCTATTACATCGCGGAACGTTTTGCCGCGCTCGACCACATCAGCAACGGCCGCGCCGGCTGGAACATCATCACCACCGCGAACGACGACGCCGCCTACAATTTCGGCCGGAAGAGCCACATGGAAAAGACCCTTCGCTACGAGCGCGCGAAGGAATTCATCGATGTCTGCACCGCGCTGTGGGATAGCTGGGACGACGACGCGCTGGTGGCCGATCCGGCGCGCGGCGTGTTCGCCGATCCCGCGCGCATCCACCCGATCGACCATCGGGGCCGCTTTTTCTCGGTGCGCGGCGCGCTGGGCCTGCCGCGCCCGCCGCAGGGCTGGCCGGTGCTGGTGCAGGCCGGCGGCTCGCCGGCCGGGATCGAATTCGCCGCCATGGTGGGTGAGGCGATTTTTGCGGCACAGAGCAAGCTGGACGAGGCCCGCGCCTACCGCGCCGCGGTCATGCAGCGCATGCCGAAATACGGCCGTTGCCCCGACACGCTGAAAGTATTGCCGGGCCTGTCACCGATTCTCGGATCGACCGAACTGGAAGCGAAACGCAAGGAAGCCGAGCTCGACGAACTCATTCTGCCCGCGGTCGGGGTCTGGATGCTCAGCGAGCAGATGCGGTTCCGGCTGTATGACTACCCGTTGGACGCCAGGCTGCCGTGCGAGGAGATTCGCGCATCGGACCAGGCCTTCACGCCCAGGGTGGTCAGCCTGCTGGACCGTGCCGAGCGCGAGGGCCTGACCGTCCTCGCCTGCGCCAACCTGGTCGCGAAGTCGCGGTCGCACGGCACCTTCGTCGGCACGCCCGAGCAGCTTGCCGATCACATGCAGCTCTGGTTCGAGTCGGGGGGCTGCGACGGGTTCAACATCATGCCCGCCTGGTTTCCCGACGAGCTGGACGTGTTCGTCGACCAGGCCGTTCCCGTGCTGCAACGCCGCGGTCTGTTCCGCACCGGGTACGAAGGCACGATGCTGCGCGATCATCTTGGCCTGGCGTATCCGAAACGCCATCGCGATACCTGAGCGCGACTCATCCCAGGTAGCGAAGGAAAGCACCCTCCCGTGTCATGGCCGTCCCCGGGCTTGGCCCGGGGATTGGCCCAGCTACCCACGGCTTTCCTTAATCATGCAAGCAAAGCCGTGGGTAGCCGGGCGGAGCCTGTTCACGGGCGGCCCTGCGGGCCGACCCGGGGGGCCAGCCATGACACGGGAATCACCATCGATGCGGCGACGTCAAGTCATTCCGATGGGGGTATCAGCTCACTGCGTCTGCGGCGGACAAACCGGCGCCGGCAGCGGACCCGAGGTGACCTTGTACGGCCCCGGCAGCAGGCAATGGCCATACGGCTTGAAGATCTTGTCCATCGTGCCGTCGGCGTGCATGTCGTTCATCGCCGCCGCGACGGCATCGGCCACCGCCGGATCCTTGAACGCCAGCGCCTCGGCGTGCGGGTCGTAGCCCGTCAGTGCGATGCGGAAGAAATCCTGGCCCTTGCGGCGATAGTAGAACGCCTCCTCGGTGCCGATGAACGCACCGTCCACCTGGCCGGCCTTCAGCGCCTGCAGCACGTCGGCATAGGTGTCGAAGGTATGGATGTTGATCGCGGGCTTGCCGGCTTTCTCCAGTGCCGCGCTGGCCGCCTGGGCGTCCTTCAGGTCGACGGTGCCGAGCTCCACGCCGAAGGATTTGCCGGAGAAGTACTCCGGGCCGCTGATCGCATCGGTGTTCGTCTTCGCCACCACGATCGCCATCGTCGACGCGCCATATGGCACCATCAGCACCTGCGCCGCGCGCTCCGGCGTGTAAAACATGAAGGAGTCGATCATGTCGATGCGCCCTTCCTTCAGAATCGGGATCATGGTGGCGAATTGCGTGCTCTGGAAATTCATCGTCAGGCACAGCCGCTTGGCGATGTCGTTGCCCAGCTCGACGTCCATGCCGATAATGTTGCCGTCGTCATCGATGTACTGGATCGGCGGCACCGTCGGATTGATCGCCGCGATCAGCATGCCCTTGCGCGCCAGCGGCGGGTGGCCGAGTTTCGGCGTGCAGCCGGCTTGTGCGAAGGCTTGTGGCGCGGCCAGCAGCAGGCCAGCCAGCAGGATCGCGATGGTCCTGAGTCGTTGCATGATCGTCAGTCTCCCTCCGTGTCCCAGGTGGCGCGCAGATCGACCGCGCACACGCCGCCCCCGACCTCCCCTGCAATCAGGGGATTGATTTCCAGATCGATCAGATAGGCGCCGAGATCGACCGCCAGCCAGCTTAACCGCACCAGCGCATCGACAATCGCACCGACATCCCGTGCCGCCGCGCCGCGCCAGCCATCCAGCAGGGGGGCGCACCGCAAGCTGCGTACCAATCGTTGCGCGGCGGCAGGCGACAGCGGCGCGGGTGCCGAAACAACGTCGCGCAGCAGTTCGACCAGGGTGCCCCCTGCGCCAACCAAAACGAACGGGCCGAACTGCGGATCGCGGCGGATCGACGCGATCAGCTCCAGCCCCGGCGCCACCTGTTGCTGCAGCAGCGTGCCTTCGAATGCGCCGGACAGGCCGTGCGCCGCGACCGATGACGCAACGTCCCGCCAGGCGGTGGTAACGGCGGCGGTGTCGTGCAGACCGGTCTTCACCAGGCCAAGATCGGTTTTGTGCGTCACGCCGGCGACGAGGCCCTTCAGCACCAGCGGAAAGCCAAGCGCGGTAGCGGCCTCGATCGCCTCGTCGCGGGTGGTGCAGGTGACGGCGCCGGGAACCGAAACTCCATAGGCCGCAACCAGGCGCGACGGATCATCCAGAGTCGGAAGCGTGGCCGGCAGACCGGTCGGGCGGTCGGGTGTGTCGGCGGTCTCCGCCGCCATCCGTTGATGCTCGAACACCCCGCGCAGCGCCGCCAGCAGATCGTCCGCCGAATCGAAATACGGACAGCCGAGCTCGCGCAGCACCGCACGCGGCCGTTCCGCTGCCGGGCCGGGCAGCATCAGCGTCAGCACCGGTTTTTCACCCGCCATTGCCTCGGCGGCCAACGTGCGTGTGCGTGCCTCGAAAAACGGCATCGAGGTCAGATACAGCAGCAGCACGCCGACATCCGGGTCGGTCGCCAACGCGCGCACCGCCGGCGCGGCGATGTCCTCCGGCGCGCCCGGCAGGCGGCCGCCGAGATCGATCGGGTTGTCCGCCTGTGGCGGCAGCAGCAGACGGCCCAGATCGGCACGAGTCCGCAACGACATCCGCGCCAGCCGCAGCCCGGCGCCGACGACGCGATCGACCATGATGCCCGTGCCGCCGCCGGAGCCGGACAGGATGCCGATTCCGTCCGTGGTCAGGTGCGGCCAGCGCAGCAGCAGATCGGCGACACGGACCATCGTCACTGGATCGTCCACCAGCACCACGCCGTGCCGCCGGCAGACCGCGGCGAAGGCATCGTAGCTGCCGGCGAGGCTTGCGGTGTGCGAGCGGGCGGCGCGCACCCCGTCCTCGGTCTTGCCGGTCTTCAGCACCACCATCGGCTTGCCCGCCCGGCGGCACGCGGCCGCGGCGCGCGCGAAGCGCGGCGGATCGCGCAGGCCCTCGACATAGACGCAGACAGCGTCCGTCGCGGGATCGTCGATGAAATACTCGAGGAAGTCGCAGATCTCGAGGTCCGACTGGTTGCCGAGCGAGACGCAGGCGCTGAAGCCGATCGCCTCGCCGGCGGCGCGGTCGAACAGCGAAACCATCAGCGCGCCGCTCTGGCTGACCAGGCCGATGCGCCCGGTCAGCAGCCGTTCCGTATCCAGCACGACCGAGGAGCATAGCGCCAGATGCCAGCCCGGATTGATCAGTCCCATGCAGTTCGGCCCGACGATCCGCATGCCGACCGGGGTCGCAATGTCCAGAATGCGCTGCTGCAGGTCTGCGCCGGCGGCATCGGCCTCGGCAAAACCCGTGGTGATGATCGCGCAGGCACCGACGCCCGACGTGGCGCACTGCTCGATCGCCGGCAGCAGATGCGCGGCGGGTACCGCCAGTATCGCCACGTCCACGCCTGGCGGCGCGTCGGTCAAATGGGCATAGGCGGTGTGGCCGCGGATCTCCGCGCGGCGAGGATTGATCGGCACGATGCGGCCGGCAAAACCGTGCCGGATCAAAAAATCGATGATCCGGCCGCCGAACTTGTCGCGGTCCTCCGACGCGCCGAATACCGCGACCGCGCGCGGATGCAGGATCTCGCGAACCGACAGCCGCGGCGCAGCCTGGGTCACGCGGCGCCAACCGACTGCAATGCGACCTCGGTGACCTGGTTGCGCCCGTAGCCTTCATGCGGCGCGAAGCCGTCCGCCAGCGGCCGCCGCTCGCGAAACGTCAGCCAAAGCCGGATCATGTGGCGCCGCCGCTCGGGTTCGGGGAAATCCTCGAACCCGGTGCGCGAATGCAGGATCGTGTAATTGTTGCACAACTGCATGTCGCCCACCTGCAGATCCATGTCCAGGTGGATGTCCGGGTCGTACGCCAGGCTGTCGAGGAAATCCAGCGCGTCGCGCTCCAGCGGCGCAAGCGGCGTGCCGGTCTTCTGGCACGCGGCATTGATCTGGTTGCGGATCAGGCGGGCGCTGGTGAAACCGTCCCTGGCGCCGAACACCGGCACGCGGTGCGGCGTCACCGGGTCGTCGGTCAGTGCCGCCTCCCGCCGGATGTAGTGGAACCCCCGGTACAGCGGCGGCAGGTATTCGGGATGCCGGCGCAGGATCTCGTTGTGCAGCGTCACCGAGCTGACGATGCTGCTCAGCCCACCGCTTTTCGCCCGCCGCAGGCACAGCAGCCCGACCAGGTCGCAGCCGTCGGAATGGAACGGCAGATGCGCATTCGTCTCGTAGCCGCGCACGTCGATGTCGCCGTAACGGCGTCCGTGATCGTAGACATGGCCGAGCAGATCGCCGTGCGGATTCTGCGTCACCGGGATGCCGAGATAGGCGCCGAGTCCCCAAAAAATCAGCCCGACCTCATCGTCGCGGTAGTCGGCCGCGTTCAGCCCGCGCAGCACGGCGAAGCCGCGGCCGACGCGGATCTCGTCCAGGTACCGGGCCAGCTTGTCGCCGAGCGTGGGCAGTGGAAAGTTGCTGTGCCCCACCTCGGCGAGCGTCAGGCCATGCGCCTGTACGCCCCGCACCGCGGCGGCGATCTCGGCAAGGTCTCGCGGCGAGAGATGCACCAGCCAGCAGGGGTCGTTGGCGAGGTCCTTGCCGTACCAGGCGGATGGGTGCCGCACCGGCGTCGTGTGTATCGGCCCCGCCATGTTGCCCTCCGCCTCGTTCACGGATCGCCATCGGTGCGGCGCACCGGTGGCCGATCGACAGCATACTGACGATGCGCGCACGGAGACAAGCCACGGCCGCCCGCGCAGGTCAGCCCAGGCGGAAGAAGCGTTGCGCGTTGCCGTACAGCCATTTGTCGATCACGTGATCCTTCAACGGCAGTGCGGCGTATTCCTCGATCAGCGTTTCCATGGGCAGGCCGAACGCCTCCCATGACAGGCCGACCATGATCTTGTCCTGCAGCAAGGTGTTGCCGAATTGCAGGAACTGTTCCCAGCCCGAGCCCGGCACGCCGAAGTAGCGTGGCCGGTGCGATGCGGTGTCGCAATACAGATTCGGGTGCCGCCGCAGCAGTGCGACCATGTCGGCGACCCACGGCCAGCCGCTCAGTCCGGCGACGATCCGCAGCTCCGGGAAATCCACGGCGATCTGGTCGAGGTGGCGCGGATGGCCAAGGTCGTATGGCCGGTCTGTCGCGTAGTTCATGTTGCAGTAGATGCGCACCGGAATATCGAGCTCGACGCATTTCGCGTAGAGTGGGTAGTAGCGTCGGTCGCTGGCCGGAACCATGTTGTACAGTGCCGACACCCGCAGCGCGCGAAACCCGTCCTGCTGCACCAGGCGCACCAGTTCACGCACGCCGCGCATGCCGTCATGCGGGCTGATCGACGCCAGGCCAATGAAACGACTGGGAAATTGCTTGAGGATATCGGCGATGATCGCGTTGCCGGCGCGCAGCACGCCGACCTCAACGCCGGCGCGGTCCATTTGGCCGACGAAGTCGGCGATCGACATGCCGTGCTGCTGCGCGGGCTCGGCCGTCGCGCCCCCCTCACTGCGGCGCGTGAAGATCCGCTGGTAGTTGGAGAACCCGTGGCCCTCCAGCGGCGGGAGCCGCTCGGGATCGCCGTAGCCCGGCGGATGCGTGGCGGATTCGAGTTTTCGCGGCGTGCCGTTCTCGTCCGGTGGCAGGTCGCATTCGAGATCAATGACTTTTCGCATGTGTCGGTTGCCAACCCTTGATGGAGTACACCCGGGGAGGATAGCACCGACGTGCAACGAGTCGATGTCCGCGCCGGTCGTGGCTGAGCCGCGCGTTTCACCCGGTGATGGAGTGTCCCGACTGTCGGGCTGAGCGCAGCATTTCCCGCGAGCCAGGTGTATCCGCCAGCGATACCGTCACGGCCAGAACGCGCATGCCATGTGGCGCCAATTCGATCGCTACCCCTCGCATCAATCCCAGAACGCTGCTCTTGGCCGCGGAATAGTGGGTAAGTCCGGCGCGACCGCCCACAGCGACGACCGACGCGTTGCCATTCCGCGTTACACAATCGGCTTGACAGATCCAAATGTCCGGTCAAGCATACATTTAAACGGCAGCGAAGGACAGGCGCATGGATCGGCAGACGGCGCGCGACATCATCGCGCACAGCATGATCCCCACCGAGGGCACGAGCTACATGGGCGGCCTGGAAGACCAGCCGATCCTCGCCGAGTCGCACGGCTCGATCGTCATCGACACCGACGGCAAGCAGTACCTGGATTTCCAGTCGGGCCAGATGGGCGCGGCACTCGGGCACCAGCACCCGCGCATAGTCAGGCGCATCACCGAGACGATGCAGACCATGCTGCACGCCAGCAACACGATGCCAAATGTGCCGCGGCTGCGGCTGCATGCGCGGCTGTCGCAGATACTGCCTCGCCCGTTGGAGAAGTCGCTGTTCCTGGTCAGCGGCAGCAATTCCATCGAGGGTTCGATCGACCTTGCGCGCAAGGCGACCGGCGGTCTGGACATCATCGGCCTGCACGTCGGCTTGCACGGGTCCACGTCGTTCATTTCGCGCTCGGTTTCGTTCGCCTGGAATCGCCAGAAGCACGCGGTGGCGCCGGGCACGCAGGCGATCCTGGCGCCGCACTGCTATCGCTGCCCGCTGTCGCTGCGCTTTCCCGGCTGCGGCCTGCAGTGCCTGACCACCAGCATGGAACTGGCCGACGCCAACTTCACCAGCAAGCCGGCGGCCTTCATCGGCGAACCGGTGCTCAGTGCCGGCGGGGTGATCGTGCCGCCGCCCGGCTGGTACGCCGCCCTCGCGGAACAACTGCGCCAGCGCGGCATGCTGATGATCCTCGACGAGGCACAGACCGGCCTTGGCAAGACGGGCAAGATGTTTGGATTCCAGCACGAGGCAACGCTATCGCCCGATGTCATTGCACTATCGAAGCACTTCGGTGGCGGGCTGCCGATCAGCGCGGTCTGCACCACGGCGGAGATTGCCGAGCGCGCGGTCGCCAACGGCTATTTCGCCACCCGCTCGCACGCCACCGATCCGCTGCTGTGTGCCGCGGGCGAGGAGAGCATCGACATCGTCGTCGAGGAAGACATGCCGGGAAAGGCCACGGCGATCGAGCGGCGCATCAAGGCCGCACTCACGGCCATGCAGAACGAGCTCGAGCTGATCGGCGACATTCGCGGACGCGGGGTGTTGCTGGGCGTCGAACTCGTCACCGACCGTCACACCAAGACACCGGCGAACGCGGCGGCGCGCATGGTGGCCGACGCATGTCTCGCCAACGGCCTGATCTTCCAGTTGCGCGGGGTGGGCGGCGCACTGAACGTGATCCGCCTGGTGCCGCCGATGACCACCAGCGAAGCCGAAGTCGATCGTGCCATGTCCATTCTGTACGACGCGTTGCGCCAGGCGTCGCGCGCCGGGCATCGGGTAGCGGCGGAATAGCCGTGCGGGCGCCTCGCATTATCCGCGACGGCGGGCTCGCGCAGCGGGACGCGTCGCTGCCAGATCGACCGTGTAGTAGTAGCGGTCGGCGCGGAATTGCGAGCGAAACAGTACCGGCCGGTGCCCGCCGCCCGCGGCCACGCGGCGGGTGATTTGCAGCAGCGGCGCACCAAGCATCACCTCCAGCGCGCGTGCCAGTGGCGCATCCGCGGCGATGGCCTCGATGCGCTGGTACTGTTCGACGCAGCGCAAACCCAGCGTCACCTGCAGTTCATGCAGGATCGACGTGCGGCGCAGGTCCAGCGCGGCAACCGTTCGGCCAAGTTCGGCCGGCAGCAACGCATCGTGAAAAGCCAAAGTCTGGCCCTCGAATTTTCGCAGGCGGCTGATGCGAAACAGTGGCGCGCCCGGCGCCACTGCCATGGCCTCTGCCAGCTCGGCGGTGGCGGCCATCGGGCCGGCATCCAGCACCTTCGCCTCCGTATCGAGCCGCAGGTCGGAAAAATCCTCCACCAGTCCGGTCAACCGGCGTTCGGCTCGACGGCGCGGCGGGCGCAGCACGAAGCTGCCGCGGCCGGGGTGGCGGGAGATCAGGCCGGCTTCCTCCAGCGCTCGCAGCGCCTCGCGCACCGTCTCGCGCGAGATGCCGAATTCGGCACACAGCGCCTGTTCGGTGGGGAACTGTTGGCCGGGCTGCAGATCGCGCTCCAGCCGGCGCAGCAGGACTTCCCGCACCTGCAGGTATTTGGGGAATGGGCGGAACAGCGGTTCGATCGGCGGGGCCTCCGGGCTGCGGCCAGACTAGCGCGCCGCGCGGTCGGGTTCGATCGCCGCGCTGATCGCTCTCGCGGTTTCCCGCAATGCGGGCACGAAACGGTGGATGGCGCTGAACGGCGTGCGGGCCGCCGGAATGGCAACCGCCAGGCTGGCCAGCATGGCATTGTTGCGACCGCGGATCGGCACCGCGCATCCCACCACGCCGGCCGCGTATTCGCCATCGGTCGCCGCCCAGCCGCGCCGGCGTGCCTCGCGGACTTGCGTGATCAGCGCTTGCGGATCGGTGATGGTCGAGGGCGTGTAGCGCCGCAGCGGGCGTCCGCCGAGGAAGCGCGACAGCGCCGCGTCGTCCAACTCCGCGAGGAACAGCTTGCCGGTCGATGTGCAATGGATCGGCACATGCTCGCCTGGCTCGAATTGCAGACTGGCACCGCGCGCACCGCGCGCGCTGTCCACGTAGACCACCTCGGTGCCGCGCACCACGCCGATCTGGCAGTGCTCGCCCAGCCTTGCGGCGAGGCCCACCAGCAGCAGGTGCGCCGCGTCGGCGGTGAATGCCGCGCACGCCGCGTACAGGCCGAGGCCGATGAGCCGCGGTCCGGGGGACAATTGCCGTGTGCCAAGCCCGCGCCTGATGAGGCCGCGGGCCTCCAGTTGCGTCACGAGACGCGCCGCGGTGGGCAGCGGCAGGCCGAGTTCCGTCGCGAGCGTCGCAACCGAGAGCCGGCCTGGCATCGCCAACACCGCATCGATCACCGCAAGCATGCGATCGAGCGGCTGTTGCTTGCGCGCTGCCGCGGGTTTTCGCGCGGGAGCCTTGGCCGGCGAGAAGAAATGGCTTGACACGCCCTGGCTTCCTATAAACCATCGATAGGTCAGCTATCGAATTGTGAGAGTGGAAGGGACTTCGCAGACGCCGCAGCCGCTGTCAACCATTGCCCGACGGTCGGTGCAGCATGCGCGTTCCCGCCGCATCTCCGGTCAACCTCGAGCGACGGAGCATGTGATGCAGGACGGCACCCCGAATCAGGCACGGCGACGTTCACTGGCCCTCGGCATCGGCGGTCTCGCCGCTGCCGCCGCGCTGCCTGCCGCCGCGGACGCGCAGGCTGCGGGCGGGGAAAGCCGGCTGGAGACCGTGGCGAAACGCGGCAAGCTGCTGGTGGCGACGTTCAGCACCAACCCGCCGCTGTGCTATGCGGACAAGGACGGCAAGCTCATCGGCTTCGACATCGACATCGCCAGGATCGTCGCCAAAGGCATGTTCGGCGATCCCGAGAAGATCGAATTCCAGGTCGTGGACAGCTCCGGGCGCTGGCCGGCCATACTGTCCGGGCGCGCGGATTTCGGCATCGCCTCCACCACGATCTATCCCGATCGCGCGCTGCGCGTCGCGTTCACGACGCGCTACATGGATTCCGGCATTTCGATACTGGTACGTAAGGACGCCAAGATCGCCTCGCTGGCCGGATTGAACGATCCGAAATTTGCCGTGGCCAATCTCAGCAATCCGCAAATGGCGGACCGCGCCAAGCTGTTCTTTCCGCAGGCGAAGACCCTCACGTTCGAAACGCCGAGTGCGATGATGCTGGCCGTGAAGACCGGCCAGGCCCAGGCGATGCAGATGGACACGCCGGTGGTCGATTGGTACGCCGCCAACGACAGCGATTTCGAAGTACTGCCGACCCTGCTCGGCAATGTGCAGAACAACGCGATCTTCCTGAAGCCGGGCGATTTCGACTGGTGGCTGTACCTCGACACCGTGGTGCAGGAGATGCGTACCGGCTCGCGCTACGACGAATACGTCGCGGCGTTCAAGAAGTGGTTCGGCCGCAATCCGCCGCCGGAACGCTTCTACCTGAAGGCGTAACCGGCACGGTCGCATCGCCGTGACATTCGATCTCGGCATGATGGCGCGGGCGGTGCCCGTGCTGTTGGACGGACTGGGCGTCACCCTGGAACTGTCGGCCCTGGCGATCGTGCTGTCGCTGCTTTGGGGGGTTGTGCTGGTGCTCGGCCGGCTGTCGCGCATCCGGCCGCTGCGGCTGGGCTGTGCCGGGTACGTGCAGGTGGTGCGGAACACGCCGGTGCTGGTGCAGATGTATTTCTTCTATTTCGGCTTTGCGATGGCCGGATTGCGCCTGTCGGGCTTCGTCGCGGGCCTGCTCGCGATGGTGCTGCAGAACGGCGGCTACATGTCGGAGATCTATCGCGCCGGTATCGCCAGCGTGGGCGTCCATCAGCAGGAGGCCGGGCTGGCATTGGGCATGCGCCCGGTCGAAGCGTTCCGCATCGTCATCTTTCCCCAGGCGGTGCGCCTGGTGCTGCCCCCGATGGCCAACCAGTTCGTGGCTATCGTCAAGGACACCGCGCTGGTCTCCACCTTGTCGGTTGCCGACATGATGTTCTGGGCACGCCGGCTGATCGACCGCACCGCCGCCGCGTACGAGGTGTTTGCCGATCTGACGCTGCTGTACCTGGTGCTGACGGCCAGTGTCGCCGCGCTGATGCGCCTGGCCGAATGGCGCCTGAGGCCCGCCGACTGATGCCGCACGTGCTGTTCGCCAATCTGCCGTATCTGCTGCAGGGCGCCGGTGTCACGCTGGCACTGTCGGCAGTCTCCGCCGTGCTGGCGGCATGCATCGGCATCGTTGTTGCATTGGCCCAGAGTTTTGGCGGGCTGCTGGCCCGCAGCATCGCCCTGCTGTATCTGTACCTGATGCGCGGCACGCCGCTGCTGGTCATGGTGTTCGCCGCCTATTACCTGCTGCCCTATGCCGGCATCGACGTGGATGCCGCCACCGGCGGCGTGCTGGTCGTGTCACTGTATTTCGGTGCGTTCATGAGCGAGGTGTTTCGTGCCGCTTTGGCATCGGTGCCGCGCGGGCAGTGGGATGCGGGACGCGCGCTGGGAATGCACGGCAGCCGGCTGATGGGCATCGTGGTCGTGCCGCAGGCGCTTCGCCTGGCCGGCCCGCCTTTCGTCAACACCTGCATCATGCTGGTGAAAGGCACGTCGCTGGTCTCGGTGATCGGACTTGGGGAACTGACCCTGACGGGAAGCCAGGTGGTCGAGCGCACGCTGGCGCCGTTTCAGGTATTCGGCGGCATCGCCGTCATCTACTTCGTCATCTGCTACAGCCTGTCGTTGTGTGGCGACGCGATGGAACGCCGGTTGCAGCATGGCCAGTGACGCGACCCGGCCGATTGTCGCGGTCGACCGCCTCTCGAAACGGTTTGGCTTGCTGACCGTGCTGCACGAGGTGTCGCTGGACGTTCTCCCGGGCGAGGTCGTGGCCGTGATCGGGCCGTCAGGCTCCGGCAAGACGACGTTGCTGCGCTGCATCAATCTGCTCGAGTCGTTCGACGCCGGCGAGGTGCGGCTGGATGGCGCCCCGATCGGTTATACCGTGGCGGCGAACGGCAAGCGGCGTCGGCAGCGGGAACGCGAGATCGCCAAGGCGCGTGCCGCGATCGGCATGGCCTTCCAGAGCTTCAACCTGTTCCCGCACATGACGGTGCTGCGCAACGTCATGGTGGCGCCGGTGCGCATCAAGGGTGTGCCGCGCGATGCGGCGGAGGAAATCGCGACGCGCCTGCTGAATCGCGTCGGCCTGGGCGACAAGCTGGATGCCTATCCGCGCCAGCTCTCGGGTGGGCAGCAGCAACGCGTGGCGATCGCGCGGGCGCTGGCGATGGAACCCAAGGTGATGCTGTTCGACGAGGTCACCTCGGCGCTGGATCCCGAGCTGATCGGCGAGGTGCTGGCGGTGCTGCGCCAGCTTGCGGATGCCGGCATGACGATGGTGATCGTCACGCACGAGATGCAGTTTGCGCGCGACGTGGCCGACCGCATCGTCTTCATGGCCGACGGGTCGATCGTCGAGCAGGGCACGCCGCAGCAGATCTTCAACGATCCGCAGTCCGACCGGCTCAAGACGTTCCTGCGCCGTTACCACGAGGCCTATCTGCTGTGACCATCGCAAGACCGGGAGACGACGATGTTGGATGACCACGACTGGACCGGCCTGTTCGATGCGGACCTGTCGCAGGCCGACCCGACGATCGGCGGCCTGATCGCGCAGGAGGCGGCGCGCAACAGCGCCACGGTCAACCTGATTGCCTCGGAGAGTTATTGCCCGCGCGCCACATTGCAGGCGGAGGCCTCGATTCTGGTGACCAAGAATGCCACCGGTTATCCGGGATCGCGCGCCGTCGGTGGTTGCGAGTACGTCAACGCAATCGAAACGCTCGCGCAGTCGCGCGCCTGCGCCCTGTTCCAGGCCGAGCATGCCAACGTGCAGGCGCTGAGTTCGACGATCGGCAACATTGCCGTGCTGCGCGGGCTGTTGCAGCCGGGCGATACGATCCTGTCGATGGGCGAGAGCGCCGGTGGGCACCATAGCCATGGCGCGCATTATCATGTGTCGGGCAGGGACTACCGTTCGGTCAGCTTCGGCGTGGATGAAGCGCGCGGCAGCATCGACCTCGACGCGGTGCGCGAGCAGGCGCGCGCGCTGCGGCCCCGCATCATCATCGCCGGTTCCACGGCCTATCCGAAGGCGATCGACTTCCGCGGGCTGCGCGCAGTGGCCGACGAGGTGGGGGCCCTGCTGTTCGCCGACCTGGCGCACGTCGCCGGCCTGGTGGTGGCGGGACTGCACGACAATCCGGTGCCCTATGCCGACGTGGCCACCGCCTCGACCCACAAGACGCTGTGCGGGCCGCGTACCGGCGGCCTGCTGCTTTGCCGCGCGGCGCTGGCGGAACAAGTCGATGCCGCACTATTTCCGGGCATGCAGGGTGCGCCGGGCGCGCACATCATCGCCGCGCGCGCCGTACTGTTCGCCCTGGTGGCGCGACCCGCCTTCGCCACGTTGATGCGCGCCGTGGTGCGCAACGCGCGCGGCTTTGCCGAAGCACTGGCAGAGGCCGGGCTGCCGCTGTACCTGGGCGGCACCGACACGCACATGGTGGTGGTCGATCTGCGCGCTCGCGGCATCGAGGGCCGCGCGGCCGAACGGCGGCTGGAGGCGCATGGGCTGGTCAGCAATGCCGTCCGCCTGCCGGTGCGCGCCGGCGATCCCGGCCGGGCGGGGCTGCGCCTCGGGACCACCGCCATGACGATCCGCGGCCTGAACGAAGCCGGGTTCCGCAGCGTGGCGCGCCTCATCGCCGAGGTGATCGGTGCGCCGGAGGAACGGCTGAATCAACGCGTTTGCGCCGAGGCCGCCGCGCTCGCGGCACGCTGCCCGATACCGGCCGGATGCCTGTGATGGCGGGGATGATCGGCATGGGCCTGGACGCGCTCGCTTCGGCATTCGGCAGCAGCGGCGGCAAGGGGCCGTTGCAGGGCCTGCGGGTGCTGGATGCCGGCACCATGATCGCCGGCCCGCTCGCGGCGACGCATCTCGCGGATTTCGGAGCCGAGGTCATCAAGATCGAGCAGCCGCGGATCGGCGATGCAATGCGCCACTGGGCCCCGATGAAGGACGGGCGTTCGCTGTGGTGGAAGGTGATCGCCCGCAACAAGCGACTGATCACGCTGACGCTGTCGCACGCCGACGGACAGGCGCTGTTCCGTCGCATGGTCGCGGACGCCGACATCGTGATCGAAAATTATCGACCCGGAACGTTCGAACGATGGGGCCTGGGGTATACCGAGCTGGCGAAGGTCAATCCGCGCGTGGTGCTGGTGCGCGTCTCCGGCTTCGGCCAGACCGGGCCGTACGCCCATCGCGGCGGCTATGGCACGGTCGCCGAGGCGTTCAGCGGCATCCCGAGCTTCACCGGTTTCGCCGACCGCCCGCCGACGCTGCCCGGATTTCCGATGGCGGATTCGGTGGCTGCCACCTTCGCTGCCATGGCAGCCATGTTCGCGGTGTATCGCCGCGACCAGGGCGGCGCCGGCGTCGGCCAGGAGATCGATGTCAGCCTGTACGAGCCGCTGTTCCGCCTGGCCGAAGCGCAGGTGATCGGCTTCGATCAGCTCGGCATCGTCAAGCAGCGCCAGGGCAACCGGCTGGCCGAGGATTCGCCGCGCAACACGTATGAGACGGCGGACGGCATCTGGATCGGCATTTCCGCCAGTTCGCAACGCACGTTCGAGCGGCTGTGCGACGCGATGGGCATGCCCGGGCTGAGCAGCGATCCGCGCTATGCCACTAACGCGCTGCGCTGCGCGCATGCCGATGCGCTGGACGCCGTCATGGCCGCGTGGTTCCACGCCCGCCCGTGCGATGAGATCATGCGCCTGTTCGATGCATCGCACGTCGTTGCGGGGCCGGTGCTGACCATCGCCGACATCGTGCAGGACCCGCACTATGCCGCGCGTGCCGACATCATCGCCGTGCCGGACGATGATTTCGGCATGGTGCGCATGCAGGGCGTGGTGCCGCGCTTCGCCGACACGCCGGGCGAGGTGCGGCACGCCGGCCGCGGCCTGGGCGCGGACAATCGCGCGATCTATCTCGATCGGATCGGCCTGGACGAGGCGGAACTGACGCGGCTCGTCGAGGCCGGCGTGATCTGAGAGGCAACGATGGCAGGCAATCCTTACGACAGCGTCTATATCGTCGGTGCCGGACAGGCAACGTACGAAAAGCGCTCGACCAAGCCGGTGTTCCGCGTGCTGTGGGAGGCGCTGGATGCCGGGCTGCGATCCGCGCGGCTGCCGTTCCGTTCGGTGCAGGGCCTGGCGCTGACCTGCTTCGTGCTGCCGCCGGACAATGTCACCACGGTCGCCGAACATTTCGGCATCGAGGCGCGCTTCCTGTTCCACGGCGTGTATGGTGGCGCCTCCGGCATCATCGGCATGCTGCATGCGGCGCGCGCGATCCGCGACGGCGATGCCGATGTGATCGCCGTGCTGGCGGGCGACGTGTTCGATGTCACGGCGCATAACGAGATGCTGGACCGATTCAACGGCTCGATGCGCGACTGGATGGCGCCGCACGGCTTCGGTGGCGCCAACGGCACGTTTGCCCTGCACACGCGGCTGTACATGGAGACGTTCGGGGCGACGGAAGCGGATTTCGGTCTGCTGCCAGTCGCGCAACGGCACAATGCGCTGGGCAATCCGAATGCGCTGTTCCGCACGCCGCTGTCGATGCAGGACTATCTGACCGCGCGCCCGATCGCCGACCCGCTGCGGCTGTACGACTGCGTCATGCCGTGCGTCGGTGCCGATTGCGTGATCCTGGCCAGCGAACGGGTGGCGCGCGGCCTTGAGGTGCCGAAGGTGCGCATCCTGGGCGGGGGCGAAATGCACAACTATCCGGCCAATGAGGTGTTTTCGTTGCGCGCCGGCTGGGAGGACATCGGGCCTCGGATGTACGTGCAGGCCGGCATCGGTCCGGGCGATCTCGACTTCGCGCAGCTCTATGACGACTACCCGGTGATGGAGTTCCTGCAGCTTGAGGGGCTGGGCATTGCACCGCGCGGCGGCAGTCACCTGTTTCTGCGCGAGCACGACGTGCGGTTTTCCGGCGACTTCCCGATCAACACGGGCGGCGGACAGCTTTCGGGCGGTCAGGCCGGCGCGAGCGGCGGCATGATCGGCGTGGTGGAAGGCGTGCTGCAATTGCGCGGCGAAGGCGGCGCCCGGCAGGCGCGCTGCCGACGCGGTGTGCTGGCCGGCTACGGGATGGTCGCTTACGGGCGAGGCCTGTCCTGCAGCGCGGCGATCGTTGAACGAGAAGACTGACCGTGATGACCCAGGCACCGCAACCACGGATCACCGACATCAACCGGCCGTTCTGGGATGGCTGCCGCGCCGGCAAGCTGATGCTGCAACGTTGCAGCGATGCGGCTTGCGGCCGTTTCGTGTTCTATCCGCGGGTCTGCTGTCCCTATTGCGGCGGCGGCAGTCTGGACTGGCAGCAAGCCTCGGGCGCCGGCCGGTTGCAAAGCTGGACCGTGGTGCATCGCCCGGGTCACGCAGCATTCATGGCTGACGTGCCCTATGTGTTCGCGGCGGTCACGCTGGCCGAGGGACCGCTGATGTACGGCCGCCTACTGGTGCCGGCCGACGCGGGCCGGCTCGCAATCGGTGCCGGGCTGCAGGTGGTGTTTCCCAAGGTGGCGGCGGGCGCGGTAATACCGGCATTCGTGCCCGCCCCCGGGACGGAGTAGTGGCCTTCCCTCGAATAACCTGAACTATGCCCGGTCATTCCTGGATCAGAAACTACCTGGTCGCGATGATGCGAAGGGTAGTCGGTCCGTCACTGCAATGGAATTCTGGGCCGAAGCCAGGAACCCGGTTACCAGAGGACGCGCGCGCTGGCCGGAGGCCCGGCGGCGCGCACGAACAGGAACACGCCGTCATGCCACCAGGCCGGGCCATCTGACACCGTCGCGCCGCCGCCCTCGATCTGCACATCGCGCGGCGGCTGCGGTGCATAGATCTGGAAAGTGCAGGAACGTCCTGCCGGACTGAACGCGGCATCTCCCTGCGGCGGCAACACGCGGCACGCGCAGCCCGCCGTGTCGGCGCTGCAGGTGAATTCGGTTACGGCATACGCGCCATCAAGGTAGGCGTTACTTCGCCCGTCATCTTCGTACAGGCTGAACGATGCGTGCCCGTGCGGATACACCAGCAGGGTCAGCTCGTCCGACACTGCTTCACCGTCGTACTGCCTGACCGGGCCGAGCGGCACCAACGCCCCCGCGCGCACAAACAGCGGCAGTGTGTCCAGCGGCGCCGCCACCGTGACGCCGACGGGCCCGCGATAGGCCTGGTGGGTCCAGAAATCATGCCAGACGCCCGCGGGCAGATAGACCGTCCAGTGCGTCGCCCCCCGGCGCGTGACCGGCGCGACCAGCAGATCGTCACCCCACAGATACTCGGTGCCGAGGTCCCATACGTTCGGGTCGTCGGGGTAATTCAGCACCAGCGGCCGCATCGTCGGCAGGCCCAGGCTGCGTGCTTGCCACGCCAGGGTGTAGGTGTATGGCATCAGCCGCGCGCGCAGTTCCAGGTACCGGCGGCAGATCGTCTCGACCGCGTCACCATACGACCACGGCAGATGCTGCCGCCAGACGAAGCCATGACCGCGAAAGACCGAGCAGAAGGCGCTGAACTGGAACCAGCGGACGAACAGCTCGCCGTCGTCGGAGGCAACCTGATAGAAGCCGCCGGTATCGGTGCCCCAGTGCGGCACGCCGGACATGCCGACGTTCAGTCCGGTGCGGATCTGCAGCTCCAGGCTCTCGAAGGTCGCATTGATGTCGCCCGACCACGCCGCCGCGCCAAATCGTTGCATCCCCGGCCCGCCGGAACGGCACAACAGGAACGGCCGCGTATCGGGGCGGTCCTCCGCCTCGCCCTCGGCGAACGCTTGTTGCCGAAGCAGGTCGTAGCGGTTGTGCAGGACGCGGCCCGGCCCCGCGTGCAGCGGCGCCGTAGCCGGCGGCCCCTCGCCGCCGTCCATCCACCAGCCGGCAACCCCGAGATCGCGCAGATGTCGGTGGGCTTGCCACCACCAAGTGTGGACCTCCGGGCGGGAAAAATCCAGCAGCCGCTGGCCTTCCTTGTAGCTGGCCGCACCCAGATGCACCGGCGCCAGCCGCGGATAGGCAACGTCGAGCAGGTAGCCGCTCCGTTCGGCTTCGGCGAACAGCGGCGAGTCCGGATGCAGCACCGGATATTCATGGGTGATAACGTGGAAGTTCTGCTCGCGAAATCCGGCCAGCATGTCGTCCGGTTGCTCGAACAGATGCGGCTCGAACTCAAGGTGCCCGACGCCTCGGTTCCAGCCCCGCGCATCGCCGTAAGTGGACAGGAAAATCAGCGCATCACAGGGCAGTCGTTTCGCACGAAACGTCTTTGCCAGATCGCGGACCTCGTCGGTATCGTTGAAATGCCGCGACGATTGCAGGTAGCCCAGCGCCCAGCGCGGCGGCATGGGCGCACGCCCCAGCAGGGTCGCCACGTCGCCGAGCACGTCCCGCAGACTGGCGCCGCCGATGAAATACAGGTCGAGCGGCCCCGCCTCGCTGCGATATTCGATCCAGGCGCCGTCGGCGGCATCCCCCGGTGCCAATGTTGCGGCTGCGGACGAGTCGAAGAACACGCCGTAACCGAGATGCGACAGCAGCAGCGGAATGGCGATGTCCGCCCCCTGGCCGCGATTGACCTGAAAATTCCACAGACGACGGACGGCGCCCAGACGGTCGAACTGCGGCCCGCCCTCGCCCAGGCCGTAGAAATGCTGCTCGCCGATGATCTGCAGCCGCACCAGCAACCGCGGCTGCAACCGTGTCTGATCGATCGCCAGGCGCAACCGTGTCATCCCGTTGCGGTCGCCGAACGCTACCTCGTCGGCAGCCATCGACAGCGTCAGCTCGCCGGTATCGACCTGCGCCGGCGACCCCGGACGGGACGCATACGTTGCGTCCGTCCAGGCGTGCGTGGGTAGGTAGGATGCAACGCCGGGCGCGTCGGGACCCAGGCGGACACGCACGATCCGCGCGGTGCAGACCGTCACGCTGACCGGAAACGGGGCCGACGGAATGTGCCGCGTTTCGGACCCCGTCACCGCTCAGCCCGCGCACTCACAGCCCACGCCACCCGTCGGGCTCAACCCACCGCGACCGCCGCGCCGGCAATGACCGCGTCGACTGCCGCCTCCAGTGCCCGCGCCGCGTCGGTCAGGCGCTGTTCCATGCCGCTCACCACCGCCTTGTCGCGCGCCAGGTGTTCGCCGAACAGCCGAGCCTGGCGCAGCAACTCCGGCGCCGCCGGACCACCCTGGACGGTGCGCGCGGCAATAAATCGCAACGGATCGCGCATCGCATCGATCGTCGCCTGCGACAGGCCCGCCGGCACCCCGTGATACAGCGTCGCCGCCTCGTCCAGGATCGCCGGCGTGACGTCCGCCGGCCCCAGGCCGCGCTCTTCGCACAGCCGGATCATCACGCCGACGATCTGATGCGCCGTGCGCCACGGCAGGTCCTTCTCGCGCACCAGCGCACCGGCCAAATCGGTTGCCGTCGCCCAATGCTTCCATGCCATCTCCAGCATGTGCTCCCGACGGATCACCAGCGCCGGCAGCAGCTCGCAGAACCAGGCCAGATCGCGCGCGCAGTTGTCGGCCACGCGCCACAGCATATCCAGCGCGTAATACCGCTCGGTGATCGGCAGCCCGGTGGTCCCCTTCAGCGTGTGGTAGGACGTAACGAAGCAACCCAGCGCCTCGGCCGACGCGCCCTTCACCTCCGCCGGGCCGATCACATTCCGCTTCTGCATCATGATCGACGAGGTCGAACAGTAGCGGTCGGGAATGTCGACGAAATGGTATTCGCTGGTGGTCCACTGGATCAGGTCGTCGGCCCATTTCGCCAGCGAGTGGTACAGCACGGCAATCACTGACGGCACGTCCAGGCTGTCGTCGGCGTTCAGTTCCAGGATCCCGTCGGCGCAGTTTTCGTGCACCGCGTCGAACCCCAGCAGCGCGGCGGTGCGTTTGCGGTTCACCACGAAGTCGGACCCGACCATGATCGCCGCCCCCGCGGCGCTGACGTTGATGCGGCGATAGCAGCCGGCCAGCCGGTCGAAGTCGCGCTCCAGCGTCGCGACCCAGGACAGGTAGAGATGCGCCAGCGTCAGCGGCTGCGCGTGCTGGCCGAAGCTGTAGCCGGGCATGATCGCATCGGTGGTCTGCGGCACCAGCTCCAGTAGCACCCGCCGCATCGCGTTCACGCCGCGCATCACCAGCAGCAGCTTATCGCGCTGCATCCAGTTGATGCCGACGGCGCTGAGATCGCCGGAGCTGCGCGCAAGATGGAACCGGCCGGCGACCTCCTCGCCGAGCAGCCGGATCAGGTATTGCTCGCCCGAGTGCAGTCCGCCGCCGACACGCGCGCGGGTCGCCGCCTCGCCTTCGCCCTCCAGCGCACGCATCCCCTTCAGGATGGCGGCGCCATGTTCCGGCTTCAGCAGGCCCTCTTCGACCAGCATCACGGTGTGCGCCTTGTCGAAGGCGTGCATCGCCGGCTGCATCGGCGCGGTGCGCTCGCCATACAGCTTGGCGAGATGCGGCAGCATCTCCTCGTTCAATCGGATGCCGGCGGTGCGATAACCGCGATACTCGCTGGATTTCTGCTTCAGCATGCTTGCCTCCCGTAATCGGTCATCCTGGTGCCGGACGACGCCGCGTCGATCGACTGCACCGCCTCGATCAGACGCCTTGTGTAGCCGTGCGCCGGGCTGGTGAACACCGTCCCGCTGTCGCCCTGCTCGACGATGCGCCCGTGCTGCATCACCGCGATGCGGTCGGCGAAGGCCTGCGCCAGCAGGATGTCGTGGGTGATCAGCAGATAGGCGACGCCCGAGGCGGCCTGCAGGTCCAGCAGCAGGTTCAGCATCTGCGCGCGGATCGACACGTCGGCGCCCGACAGCGGTTCGTCGGCGATGATCACCTGCGGCACCGGCGCGATGGCCCGCGCCACCGCCAGGCGCTGCCGCTGCCCGCCGCTGAGCTCGTTGGGATAGCGACCCAGAAATCCCGCCGCGGGCCGCAGCTCCACGCGTTCCAGCAGCGTGCACAGCGCGAGATCGTCGAACGCCGCGCCGGCCTGTGCCAGCACCTGGCGCAGGATTGCGCGCACCGTGCGGCGCGGGTTGAAGGCGGCGGACGAATCCTGGAACACCGGCTGCAAGCGCAGCCGCGCGGCGCGCAGGACCGAGCGGCTCGCGCGCAGCAAAGATCGTCCGTCCAGCCACACATCGCCGCTGTCGGGTGCCACCAGGCACAGCGCGATGCGCGCCAGCGTGGTCTTGCCGGAGCCGCTTTCGCCGACCAGCGCCAGTGTCTCGCCCGGCTGCACGGTCAAACTGACGTCCTGCACGGCGTGCAGCGGCGGCTGGCCCCGCTGGTGAAACGTTTTCGCGACGCCGCGCAGTTCAAGCATTCCGCGCTGCCCCGCCGGCGTCGTGCGTTGCCAGACCGGCATCCCGCACCGCCCAGCAGCGCGCCACATGATCGGCACCGACGTCCTCCGGCATCTCGCGCCGACAGATGTCCATCGCCTGTGGGCAACGCGCGACGAACGGGCAGGCGGCGGTCTGACGATCGGCCACCGGAACATCGCCACCGATCGTGGCGAAATGGCCATCCGCGTCGCGCGCCAGGCGGGACGCCGCGATCAGGCCCTGCGTGTAGGGGTGCATCGGCTGCGTCAGCACGCGCTCGGTCGGGCCGTGCTCGATCGTGTGCCCGGCGTACATCACGTAGACCCGGTCACTGTTCCACCGCAGCAGGCCGAGATCATGGGTGATCACTAGCAGGCTCATGTGCAGCGCCTCGCGCAGGCGCCGCAGCAGCGCGAGAATCTCCATCTGCGTGGTCGCATCCAGCGCCGTGGTCGGCTCGTCGGCGATCAGCAGGCGCGGCCGGCAGGCCAGCGCGATCGCCAGCATCACGCGCTGGCGCATGCCGCCCGACAGCTCGCCCGGATAGTGGCGGCGCACGCGTTCCGGCAGACGAACGAGATCGAGCAGTTCCCGCGTCCGCCCCAACGGATCGGCCGCCGGATCGTGCAGCCGCACGCCCTCGGCGATCTGCGCGCCGACGCGCATCACCGGGTTGAGGAAGCTCAGCGGGTCCTGGAACACCATCGCCACCGGGTTGCCGCGCAGGTCTTCCCATTGGCGCGGCGTGAATCCGGTGACGTCCCGGCCGGCAATGACGATGCGGCCGCCGCGAACACGGGCAATCCCTTCCGGTAGCAGTCCGAGCGCCGCGCGCGCCAGCGTGGACTTGCCGCAGCCCAATTCGCCGGCCAGCCCGACCGCCTCGCCCGGCGCCACGATCAGGCTGGCGTCCTGCACCGCGAGCACCTCGCGCCCGCGCGCCGTGTAGCTTAGTTGCAGATGCTCGATCTGCAGGATCGGCTGGCTCATGCGCCGCCGCGCACGGCCATGCGGCGGGGATCGAGCGCATCGCTCAGCGTGTCCCCCAGCAGATTGAGCGATAACACGGTGAGCAGGATGGCAAGGCCCGGGAACACCGACAGCCACCAGGCGGTGAACAGGTACTGCTGCCCGGTGCTCAGCATGCGGCCCCAGCTTACCACCGTGGGGTCGTAAAGCCCAAGGAAACCCAGCGACGATTCCAGCAGGATCGCATAGCCGACGATCAGCGTGCCCACCGCGATGACCGGTCCGAGCGCGTTGGGGATCACCTCGGCGAACAGGATGCGCCATTCCGCCAGGCCGATGCAGCGCAGCGCATCGACGAACTCGGCGTGCGCCAGGCGCAGCACCTCGCCCCGCGCGACGCGCGCGGTCTGCGGCCAGGCCAGCAGGGCGATCACTGCTATCACACGCGTCGCGCCGGGACCGACGAACGTTACGATCACGACGGCCAGGATGAAACCGGGGATCACCTGGAAGAACTCCGCCACGCGCATGATCGCGGTGTCGAGCAGCCCGCCGGCAAACCCGGCGATGCTGCCGACGGCAGTGCCGAGCAACGTTGCCGTCACGGCGGCCACGCCGCCGACCGCGAGCGAGACGCGCGCGCCGTAGACAAGCTGCGTCAGCACGTCGCGACCAAGGTCATCGGTGCCGAGCCAATGCAGGCGCCCCGGCGGCAGCATCAGGTCGGGCGACATCCCCAGCGGATCGTCTGGCAGCAGCGACGGGCCGAACAACGCGGCCAGGGCGACCAGCAGCAGGTAGCAGACGCCGGCCAGCGCCGCCCAGTTGCCGGCCAGTCTGTCAGCGATTCTCACGACGATCCGACCACATTACGATCCGCCATTGCCGGGGCATAACATTCTCCCCCTCCCCTTGAGGGAGGGGGATGGGGGGAGGGCTCTCGCGGCACAACATGTCGGTTCGGCGTCCGGACCAACCCCTCCCCCCAACCCCCTCCCTGGGGAGGGGGAGAATTCTTGCATCGCAACACCTGCTCCATCAGCCCACCACCCGTCGCGCGGCCAGCCGCACGCGTGGATCAGCCACCGCGTACAGCAGGTCCGTCACCAGATTGGCCAGCACCACCGCCGTCGCGGCGAGGAGAAAAATCGCCGACAGCACCGGATAGTCGCGATTGCCGATCGAGGTGATGAACAACCCGCCCAGGCCGGGCCAGGCAAACACCGTCTCGGTCAGGATCGCACCGGTCAGCGAGTGGCCGAAATTGTAGCCGATAACGGTGATCACCGGGATCAGCCCGTTGCGCAGCACGTGCCGCCACAGCACGCCGCGCTGGCGCACTCCTTTGGCGCGGGCGGTCAGGATGAAGTCCTGATGCAGCATCTCCAGCATTGACGCGCGCGCCACCCGCGCCACCACCGCGAGATAGAACACGGTGATGCACAGCGCCGGCAGCACCAAGTGCCGCAGCAGGTCGATCGCCGCATCCAATCCGTGCCCCGGTGCCACCGAATACATCCCCTGTGCCGGCAACCAGCCCAGCCAGACGGCGAACACCATGATCAGCAACTGCGCGAGCCAGAACACGGGAATCGAGTAGCCGACCAGGCTTGCCGCCGTCACCACGCGGTCGAGTGGCTTGCCCGCGTGCGCCGTGCTCCACACCGCCATCGCCACGCCGAGCAGCGCGGCCAGCGTCAACGCCGGCAGCATCAGCAGCAGCGTGATGCCGGCGCGATGCAACACCAGCGGCAGCACCGGCTGGCGGTTCAGGAACGAAAATCCCAGATTGCCCTGGGCCAAATTCACCACGTAGCGCCACAACTGCTCGGCCAGCGGCCGGTCGAGGCCGAAATCGTGCCGCACCTTGGCGACATACGCCGCCGGCGCCGGGAAGTTGCCGACCAGCGCGTCGACCGGATCGCCCGGCAGCAGATGGGTGACGACGAAGCTCAGCAGCACCAGGCCGAGCACCATCGCCACCGCCCAGGCCAGGCGTGCCAGAAGATAGCGGAGCACCGATAGCGGACCGAGGGGCGCGGATCAGGCGGGTGCGAGCAGCGCGGTCACGTCGCGGAAGTCGCGCACCGTCTCCAGCGCTTCGATCCGCTGGCGCAATGCATCGTAGCGCGGCCGCCCAAGCACCGGCGTCGCCGTGCTCGCGTGCTTGTGGGCGAGGAACGTCGCGTCCAGCGGCTGCCCCGGCGCGCCGCGCGGCTGCGTCACGTGCCGCCGCCACACCTGGCCGGCGCGACCGAACACTTCCAGGTCCGGCTCGTCGGCCGGTCCCAGCGTGCGATCGCCCAGCACCTCGACGCGCTCCATCAACGCCCGCACGCGCCCGCGGTCGGTTTGCAGTGGGAAGAATTCGTCCATCGTCGCCTGGCCGCGATCGGCTACCACGGCCAGCGCGTAGGGCAGGCTGAACTGGCCATCCAGCACGGTTTCCACCCGATAGTTGCGGAACTGGCGCACCGTGCGGTCGGCGCCATGCACCACCATGCGCTCGATGGCATCGGCATCGATCCGTTCCTGGGCCAACACGTCGAGCAGCGCCTCGATCGAGCTGTGCAGGCCGCGACAGCACGGGTAGGGCTTGGTGCCGGTGGCGAAGATACGGAAATCGCTGCCCAACCCTTGCACCGCCGCCTCCGGCCGCGCCGCCTCGCGCGCATAGGTGCTGTAGAACCCGCCCCAGGCGGCATCGAGGATATAGCGCGGCCCGACCAGGCCGGCCTCGGCGAACAGCGCCGCCGACACCCCGTTCTCCGCCGCGCGGCCGGGATGGAAGCGCTTGGTCATGGCACCGTCGGCGAGAAACGCCCAGGTGCCGCCGGCATAGGACCCGGCGATGCCGAGGGCGGCGGTGAAGCGCGCCGCATCCAGTCCCAGCAGGACGGCCGCGCCCGCCGCGGCGCCGAACGTGCCGCAGGTGCCGGTGGAGTGCCAGCCAAGGTCGTTGTGCGCGCGGTAGCCGCCGGCGCCCTCGGTCACCCGCGCGGCCAGGTCGTAGCCGGCCGCCAGCGCAACGATCACCTGGCGGCCGTCGGCGCCGACCCGGTCGGCCACCGCGCATACCGCCGGCACCACCACGGCCCCGGAATGACCGCAGCCGCCGTAATCGTCGAACTCATAGGCGTGCGCCGCGGTGCCGTTCACCAGCGCCGCCGCGGCCGGCGGCAGGCGGCGGTCGGTGCCCCACACCCGCGCCGACCCGCCCGGCGCCGCGCCGGCGCCCAACTCCAGCGCGCTGGTGACGCCGCGCAACACGATCTGCGCCACCTCGGCCGCGGCGCCGCGCACGCCGACCGCCAGCGTATCCAGCAGCACGCGCTTGGTCGCGGCGACCACCGGCTCCGGCAGGTCCTCGAAGCGCACCGTGCTCCAGTATCCGGCCAGTTGTTCCGTGAGCGAAGCCTGTTCGCGCTGCGCCACCGTCAGTCCTCCAGCCACACGTCGTCCCAGTAGTCGTAGCCGGTGCTCCAGGACCATTTGCCCTTCACCCGGCGGGTCGCCACGTTGATCAGCGCGGTCTGCCAGATCGGCAGCACCGGCAGATCCTCCGCCAGGATCACCGCCACTTGGCGATAGGCGCGCGCCCGGTCCGCTGTCGCGGTGGCATCGGCGCCCTCGGCGAACAGCTTGTCGACCTCCGGGTTGCTGTAGCCCGAGGCATTGACGAACGGCGCCTTGCGGATCGCCGAACTGATGTAAAGCCGCTCCACGCCCAGCGCCGGATCGCCCGCCGTGCTGTAGGCCTGCAGCGTCGCGTCGAAGTTCCAGTCGGAGAACACCTGCTTCAGCTCGGTGGCGCGCGTGCTACCCTGGAACACGGTGTGCACGCCGATCTTCTGCCAGAACACCTGCAGCAACTGGGCAAGCTGGTCGTTGCCGCCGGCCGTCGAGTTGTACACCAGCCGCAGGTCGAAGCGCGTCCCGTCCGCCTTGGGTTTCAATCCCGCCGCGTCCAGCAGCGCCGTCGCGTGCGCGGGGTCGTAGGGGTACATCTTGGCGAGGCTGACCTCGGGATTGACCGCCCAGGCGAGGCCGGAGTCGATGGCGCTGTCCATCACCTTGCCCAGCCCCTGATAGACCGCCTTGCGAATGAAGTCGCGGTTGATCGCGCACAGCAGCGCCTGGCGCACGCGCTTGTCGCTGAACGGCGCGGCGCGCGTGTTGATGATGATCAGGTGGTCCTCGGGCGGCCCGCGCTCGCGCCATTGCAGGTGCGGATCGTGCTCGACCTCGGCGAAGTGGGCGGTCGGGAAATAGTAAAAGTAGCAGTAGTCGATCTCGCCGGTCTTCAGCGCCAGCACGCGCGACGCTGGGTCCGGAATGATCTTCAGCACGACCTGGTCGAGCCAGGGCCGGTCCTTGCGCCAGTAGTTCGGGTTGCGCTGCACCGTGATATGGTCGCCGCGCACCCACTCCTTGAACATGAACGGCCCCGTGCCGATCGGGTGGGCCAGCGTCGCCGGGTGGCCGAGCACGTCGGCATCGCCATAGACATGCGCCGGCAGGATCGCCGCATTGGTGTAGTTCGACAGCGAGAACAGCAGCGGCCCGAACGGCTTGTCGAGCGTCAGCACCACGGTGCGCTCGTCCGGCGTGTCGATCGCCTGGACGTGGCTGGCCGCGGCGGCGAATTTCGCGCCATATTTGCGGCTGACGCGATCGAGGGTGAACTTCACGTCCGCCGAGGTCAGCGGCTTGCCGTCGTGCCAGCTCGCCTCGACCAGTTTGAACGTGTAGCGCGTGCTGTCCGGCGAGATGGTCCACGACTCCGCCAGGTTGGGCACTGCCTGCATCGTGTCGTCGATGCGGGTCAGCCCCTCCAGCATGAGATCGCCGACGACCACGTCGGGCACGCCGGTGGTGATGTCCGGGTTCAGGGTCGGTGGGTCCCCGTCCAGCACCATGACCAGCGTGCCGCCGCGGCGCGGGGCCGAGTCGGCGGCGCGCGACGACAGGCGCGGCAGGACCGCGGCGGCACTGGTGCCCAGCGCGAGCCGCCCCAGCCGCCGGCGGGTCGGCCAGGCGAGGAAATGCCGCCGGCTTTCGTCATTCTCGCCGTTTGCCATCGGCATTCCCTTCATCCTGGCCCGCCGCGAGGTAGCCGGCAGCGCGCTGCCGCAGCTTACCGTCGGATTTGCAGTGCGGGCAATCAGGCCAGACGCGCCGGCCGGCATTTGTCGTTCACGCGGCGTCGCCGAAATAAATGCAGGGAAGTCGCTTTCGCGGCTTCCCTGCACCGCGGCCACCGATCCCCGCCGGCCTCCGACGCCATCAACGGATTCGACGCCCGCGCGGCGATCGTTGTGGCCCGGTTCGTCCGTCGCGGCAGCGCGGGATGCCTGCCCGCGCTGCCCCAGACATCAGGGCGTGATGATCTCGACGCGGCGGTTCTGCGGCTCGCGCACGCCCGGGCCGGTCGGCACCAGCAGGTGCGTCTCGCCGAAGCCCTGCACCGTGATCGACCCCTGCGGCACGCCGTCCTTCGCCAGTTCGGCCGCGACCGCCTGGCCGCGGCGGACCGACAGCTTCTGGTTGTACTGCGGCGACCCCGAGGTGTCGGTGTAACCGTTCACGTCGATCTTGCTGACGTGCATCTTCATGGAGTTGTCCGCCGCTTCCTTGATGATCTGCATGGCGCGGTCACTCAGGTTGGCCTTGTTCCAGTCGAAGAACACCAGGTAGGACCGCGGCGGCGGCGGTGGTGGCGCGGCAACCGGGGTCGGCGCCGGCGGCGGCGGACTGCAGGCCGCGAGCGCGGCAGCGAGCACCAACGGCGATACGGCAACCAGCAAGCGGCGCATGTTTGATCTCCTCCCAGACTCGGCGATTCTGACCGGATCGGCAGGCATTGGCAAGCGGGTCCAGAACGCTCCGACAATATTTGCCACGATGGCACTTGCCTGCCGCCGCGATTTGGATGCCGGTGAGCGCCATGGCAACAGAGGTCCGCACGGGCGCGCCAAGACATTCCGGCCCGCGCTTGACTGCCCCTTCAGCGCGAACTCCGATCGCACCAGATCATACCCCTTCAATCGGTACACGATCGATGAGACCGCCCAGCACAGGATGAAGATGCCGACCACGGCAAACCCAAGGTTGCCGATGCTGTCATTCAGCCGGCCGATCGCGTTCCAGAACGGCCCGTTCAGCGCAAGCCGGTCGCCGATCAGGCCAAGTGCCTCGATGCCGCCGATCAGCAGCGCGATCAACACCGAGGCAGCGGTGATCGTCAGGTTGTACCACAGCTTGCGCAGCGGATTGATGAAAGCCCAGCCGTAGGCGCCGACCATCAGCACGCTGTCCGTCGTGTCAACCAGCGCCATGCCCGCGGTGAACAGCGCCGGAAACACCATGGCCTGCCAGGGCGACATGCCGTGCGCGGCCTGCGTCGCCGAGATCCCCAGCAGACCCACCTCGGTCGCCGTGTCGAAGCCCAGGCCGAACAGCAAGCCGAGCGGATACATGTGCCAGGTCTGCGTGATGGCGCGGAACAGCGGCCGGAACAGCCGCGCCAGCAGCCCACGCCCGGCGAGCAGCAGGTTGAGCGCGTCCTCGTTCAGGCTGCCGCCGCGCCGCACCTCGCGAAAGCTGCACCAGACCGCACGCAGAATGACCAGGTTCGCGATCGCAATGGCCAACAGGAACGCCGCCGACACGAACGTGCCGACGATGCCGCCGACCTGCTTGGCGGTCGTCCAGCCGGTCCTGCATGGCGGCGGCGGTTGCGGCAATCGCCAGCGATGCCAGGACGACGATGGTGGAGTGGCCGAGCGAGAACCACAGCCCGACCGTCAGCGGACGCTTGCCCTCCTGCATCAGCTTGCGCACGACATTGTCGATGGCGGCGATGTGATCGGCATCGACCGCGTGGCGCAGGCCGAACACCCAGGCCAGCAGGGCGATGCCGAGCAACGTCGGACGATCATGCAACGCGGCCCAGGCCCAGGCCCACGCGGCGGCATTGGCCGCGATCAGGCCGGCATACAGCGCCGCGGATCGGCGTGGGTCCGGGAACCGGCGCCGCGACGTGCCTGCGGATGCAGCATTGGCTGCGGCATCACGCATCGGCAAATTCCCTTGTCGCCTGCTGAGCCATGAACGCATCGCGTAGCCACTGGCACCATGCCGCGATGCCCTGGCCGGTCTCGGCCGACACCAGCAGCACCTCGATGGCGGGATTGACCTCGCGGGCGTAGGCGATGCAACGATCGACATCGAAACGGACATGCGGCAGCAGATCGATCTTGTTGATCAGCATCAGCCGGCAGGCACGGAACATGTGCGGGTATTTTACGGGTTTGTCCTCGCCCTCGGTCACCGACAGCAATCACCACCTTGGCCCATTCGCCGAGATCGAACAGCGCCGGACACACCAGGTTGCCGACGTTCTCGATCAGCACCAGCGAGCCGGGCGCGGGTTTCAGCTGCTGCAGGCCGCGGGCCAGCATGGCAGCGTCCAGATGGCAGCCGGTGCCGGTGTTGACCTGGATCACGGCGCAGCCGGTGGCGCGGATGCGCTCGGCATCGTTGGTGGTGGCCTGGTCGCCTTCCACCACCGCGATGCGCATCTCGTCGCGCAGCGCGCGGATGGTGCGTTCCAGCAGGCTGGTCTTGCCGGAGCCGGGCGAGCTCATCAGGTTCAGCGCCAGGATCTCGCGGCCCTCGAACCAGCCGCGGTTGCGTTCGGCCAGCGCCTGATTCTTGGCCAGGATGTCCTGCTCCAGGGTGATGGTGCGGCCGTGCATGCCGGCATGCAGCGCGGCGCGCGGGTCGGCGGCCGGCGGGAGCGGATCGCCGTGGTCGTGCGAGTGTCTGTGATCGTGCGCGGTGGTGTGCCCGTGCTCGTGCGGGTGTGCGTGGTCGTGATCATGCGCGTGGTCGTGCTCGTGCGGATGCGCGTGGTCGTGCTCGTGCGGATGCGCGTGGTCGTGGCTGTGCGCCGGCTCGTCGGCTGCAAGCTCCGGCGCGCCGGGCACCGTGTAGCGAACATCTTGCGTGTCCGAGCAGCCGCAGGTCGTGCACATCACGCGAGCTCCATTTCCCTGACCTTCAGTTCATCGCCGGCGATGACGCGCAGGTTCGCGCTGCCGCAGGCGCAGTGGCCGAACGGCCATTCCAGTGCCACCTCGCGGGCGCAGTCGCCGCACGCAGCGCGCGCCGGCGTTTCGATGATTTCCAGCACCGCGCCCTCGACCACTGTGTTCCCTGGCGCAGACATCGAAGCAGAAGCGCGCGGCGTCGGGAAGCACCGCGGCGAGTTGGCCGATCTCCGTCCGCACGCGGATCACCCGCGCATCCCCCGCGCGCTCGGCGCAGATCCGCACGATCCCGTCGGCGATGCCGAGTTCATGCATCGCGGCGCATCGCTAGCAGATCCGCGGCAATTGTTCGCCGACCAGCATGTCGACGATGCGTTCGCCACCGAAACCGGTGTGCAGCACCACCATGCCGACCGGTCGCTCGGTCACTTCGCCGATCGCCACCGCGCCGGCCCCGGCCGGATGCGCGCGCATCGCTGCCAGCACGCGCGTCGCGTCGGACGCCGCGACCACGGCCACCAGCTTGCCCTCGTTCGCCAGATACAGCGGATCGAGTCCGAGGATTTCGCACGCCCCCTTGACCTCCTCGCGCAACGGCAGCGCGTCCTCGCGGATGCGGATGCCGACGTTGGAGCTGTGCGCGAACTCGTTCAGCACGGTGGCGATCCCGCCGCGCGTCGCGTCGCGCAGGCAGTGGATCGTCGGGCAGGCCGCGAGCATCGCCGCCACCAGGCCATCCAGCGGCTGGCAGTCGCTCGCGATGTCGGCGGCCAGCGCCAATTGGTTGCGGGCGATCAGGATGGCGGTGCCATGATCGCCGAGCACGCCGTTGACGATGACCACGTCGCCCGGCCGCGCCTGTCGCGCCGAGATCGCCACGCCGCGCGGCACGACGCCGATCCCGGCGGTGTTGACGAACAGCTTGTCGGCGGCGCCGCGCTCGACCACCTTGGTATCGCCGGTGACGATGGCGACGCCGGCCTGCTCGGCGACACGCTGCATGCTGGCAACGACGCGGCGCAGGATATCGACGTCGAGGCCTTCTTCCAGCACCACGCCGCACGACAGGAAGCACGGCCGTGCGCCGCTCATTGCGAGATCGTTGACGGTGCCGGCGACGGCGAGCGTGCCGATGTCGCCGCCAGGGAAGAACAGCGGATCGACCACGTAGGTGTCGGTGGTGAACGCCAGGCGGTCGCCGTGGCGGGCAAGGTCGGCCAGGGGGATCTGCGCCTGGTCCTCCAGCGCGGCGAGCAGCGGGTTGTCGAACGCGGCGACGAACACGTCCTCGATCAGCGCGCGCATCGCCGAGCCGCCGCTGCCGTGCGACAGGTTGATGCGCGCCTCGCGCAGCCTGCCGCCCCGTCGCGGGGTGATCTGTGCCGGAACGTTCATGCGCCGCGGTCCGCCGCGGCGAGTGGTTCCGTCGTGGTGACACGGGTGGACTGTTCCGGTGTGCCGATATCTGCCGCCCGCCGGCCGTAGGTGTAATACGCGGCGCAGGCACCCTCGCTGGAGACCATCAGTGCGCCCAGTGGCGTCTCCGGCGTGCAGGCGGTGCCGAACACCTTGCACTGGTGCGGCTTGATCACGCCCTTCAGCACCTCGCCGCATTGGCACGCCTTGGGGTCGGCGATCGTGACGTTGGGCACGGCGAATTTTCGCTCCGCGTCGTACGCGGCGTAGCTCTCGCGCAGCCGCACGCCGGAATGCTCGATCGAGCCGAGGCCGCGCCATTCGAAGAACTCGCGCAGCTCGTACACCTCCTCGATCGCCGCCAGCGCCTGCTTGTTGCCCTGCGCGGCAACGACGCGGCCGTACTGGTTCTCGACTTCGCAGCGGCCCTCGGCGAGCTGCTTCAGCACCATCCAGAGCGCGTGCAGCACGTCCAGCGGCTCGAACCCGGCGATGGCGATCGGCTTTTGATAGTGCCGGGCAACGAAATCGTAGACGCCGGTGCCGATCACCATGCTGACATGGCCCGGGCCGACGAACCCGTCGAGTTGCAGATCGGGCGAATCGAGAATCGCCTTGATCGTCGGAATGATGGTGATATGGTTGCAGAACAACGAGAAATTCCGAATTTTCTCCCGCCGCGCCTGGATCAGCGTCATCGCCGTGCTTGGCATCGTCGTTTCGAAGCCCAGGCCGAAGAAGATCACCTCCCGGTCGGGGTTTTTGCGCGCGATCGCCAGGGCGTCGAGCGGCGAGTAGACCATGCGCACGTCGGCGCCGTCGGCCTTCGCCTTCAGCAGGCTCTTGCGCGAGCCGGGCACGCGCATCGCGTCGCCGAACGTGGTGAGGATCACCCCGGGTCGTTCCGCCAGCGCGACGCAGTCGTCGACCCGGCCCATCGGCAGCACGCAGACCGGACAGCCCGGGCCATGCACGAATTCGACGGCATCCGGCAGCATCTGCTGGATGCCGTAGCGGAAGATGGCGTGCGTGTGGCCGCCGCACACCTCCATGATCTGCAACGGCCGGGTGCGCGTGCGGCCAAGGTCCGCGGCCAGCCGGCGAATCTCGCCCAGCAGCACCTGGGCCTTCACCGGATCGCGAAATTCATCGATGTATTTCATGCGGCGACCTCGCCGGGCAGGCCGCCAGGATCACCGGCGCGCATGGCATCGAGCTCGGCCTGCACCTCGCCCAGTTGGTCCAGCAGCTCCAATGTGCGCGCGGCCTCGGCCTCGTCGAGGCGGCTCATCGCGAAGCCGACATGCACCAGCACCCATTCGCCGACATAGGTCTCCGGCGGGCGCCCGACCTCGGCGATGAAGCAGATGTTGATCGGCCGGCGCACGCCGCCGACCTCGACGATCGCCGTCATGTCGTCGCTGTCGGAGACGGCAACGATGCGTCCCGGAATGCCTAGGCACATGCGGTGTTTTCTCCCGGTTCGCGGCCGGACGTAGGTTGTCCCGGGCGGGGCGTCCGTGCCCGCGCGGCGGCGATCACCGCCTGGCCGAGGGCCAGCCCGCCATCGTTGGCGGGCACCAGCGCGTGCGTCAGCACGCGCAGGCCCAGGGCTTCCAGCCGGGGGATCAACAGGTCCAGCAACACGCGGTTCTGCATCACGCCGCCGGACAGCGCAACGGCCGTGATCGGCACCATGTCGCGATCGCGCTGGCGGAGCGCGTCGACCATGCGCACGATCGCCGCGGCCAGCCCCTTGTGGAACCGTGCGGCGATCACCGGCACCGGCGTTGCCGCGGCCAGATCGCCGAGCAGCGCCTGCCACATCGGCCGCGGTTCCACATAGGGCAGGTCGACGGATTCCAGCCGCTCGATGGCGAACGCGTAGCCGTGTCTGTCATCCTCGCGCGCCAGCGTGCCCGCATCGACCAGCGCCTCGAACTCCGCCGCCGCCTGGCCCTCGTAGTCGGCGTGCTCGCGACAGACGCCCACGGCTGCGGCCACCGCATCGAACAGGCGCCCGCAGGAACTCGCCAACGGGGCATTGACGCCACGCGCGATCATGCCGTCCAACACGGCGCGGGGCTTCGCTTCCAGGAACCGATGCAGCGGCGTCCCCGCATGATCCACCGCGAAGCGCTCCCAGCCGATCGCAGCCAGCAGATGCGCGTAGGTGTTGCGCCAGGGTTCGCGGATCGCCTGGGCGCCGCCCGGCATGGCGACCGGCTTGAACGTCGCCAGCCGCCGGCAGTCGCGGTAGTCGGCCAGCAGGAACTCGCCGCCCCACAGCGTGCCGTCCAGGCCGTATCCCAGCCCGTCCAGCGCGATCGCCGATCACCGGGGCGGCATCCAATGGGACGGCGTTCTCCGCCAGGCAGGCGGCGATATGGGCGTGGTGGTGCTGCACCTCGGCAACCGCCACCTGCTGGCGCGCCGCAAGGTCGTGCCCCAGTGTCGTGGACAGATAATCCGGATGGAGATCGACCGCGATGATCGCCGGTGCGTGCTCGAACAATCGCCGATAGTCCTCGATCGAGCGGGCGAAAGTCGGCGAAGGTCCGGGCGTCCTCCAGGTCGCCGATGTGGTGCGACAGGACGGCCTGGCCGTCGCGCAGCAGGCAGAACGTGCTCTTCAGCTCGCCGCCCATCGCCAGCACCGGCGGGGCATCGGCGAACCCTGCCGGCAGGGCCAGCGGCGCCGGCGCGTAGCCGCGCGCGCGGCGCAGCATGCGGGGCTTGCCGGCCATCATCCGCACGATCAGAATCATCCACCCGCCGCGCGATCGGGCGGTCGTGCATCAGGAAGGCATCGGCAATGCCGCCCAGCCTCTGCCGTGCGTCGTCGTTGTCGATGCATTGCGGCGCGTCGGAGAGATTGCCGCTGGTCAGCACGATGGGCCGGTCGATCCGTTGCAGCAGCAGATGATGCAGCGGCGTATTCGGCAGCATGATTCCAAGCGTGCCGATGCCGGGTGCGACGCCCTCGGCAACCCGCCGGCCGTCGCCGCGCGGCGCGGCGATGACGATCGGGGCGGCGGCGCTGCACAGAATTTCCGCCTCCTGCCCGTTAAGGTCGCAATACGCGCGCGCGATCTCGAGATCGCGCACCATCAGCGCGAGCGGCTTGCGCGGGCGCCGCTTGCGCTGCCGCAGGCGGGCCACGGCGTCCGGATTGGTCGCGTCGCAGGCGAACTGAAATCCGCCCAGCCCCTTGATCGCCACGATGCACCCACGCAACAGCAAGCTCGCCGCGCCGTCAACCGCATCCAGCGCGGTGACCTGCGTCCACCACGAGCGTGCTGCCGTCGCCGCGTTCCAGCCAGGCGAGCGGGCCGCAGGCAGGGCAGGCGATCGGCTGGGCATGGAAGCGGCGGTCATCCGGCGCGTCGTACTCGGCGGCGCACGCCGGGCAGAGGCCGAACCGCCGCATCGTGGTTGCCTGCCGGTCGTACGGGATCGCCTCGATGATCGACAGGCGCGGGCCGCAATGGGTGCAGTTGGCGAACGGATAGCGGTGGCGCCGTTCGCCGGCGTCGAACACCTCGGCGCGGCAGAGCGGGCAGGTGGCCGCGTCGGGCACCACGCCGGTGCGCGCCCGGGTCGGCTGGCTGTCGAGGATGCGGAACGCGGAGTCTTCGGCCGACGGCAGGCTCGGTGTGCGGTCGATGCGGTCGATCCGGGCCAGCGGCGGGGCTTCGACCGTCAGGCTGTCGGCAAACCGGGCGATGGCGTCCGCCGCGCCGCACAACCTGATCTCGACGCCATCGCCGTCGTTGGCCACCCAGCCGCGCAGGCCGCAGCGCCGTGCCAGGCGCCACACGGTCGGGCGGAAGCCGACGCCTTGTACCAGGCCGCGCACCCGGATCAGTTCGGCCACGTCCCGATCATCTCCCGATGCACGCGCGGCGTTGCTACGCGGCGACGGCGGCGCGCTTTCAACGGGAACCGGTGTGCTGCGCCAGTCGTTGGACATCTGCCGCTCCGGCATCGCCCGGCCGCGTCGGACCCGCGACGCCGGTGGGCGGTGCCGCAGCCAGGATCGCAGCGCTTGCGCCGATTGGCCAGTCCGTGCCTGCCGACACCTGCCGCGATCCGGCCCGCCCTGGATCTCACCCGGAGGTCATCGGCCCTTCCCCCTCGGGACGGGTCGCGATGCGGCAGGGAGGCGTGCCGCACCTGCGGCTGCCGAGCACTGGCGACCGCCAGTCACGTGCCTGGCGCGTAGGCCGGCCGCCCCGATCGGCCTATGCGACCGGCGGCGTCATGGCTTTCGGGATGGCCCCGGCGATCTGGTGCCAACTGGGCGGGACCTCGAAACGACGCGACATCCGCAGCTCGTGGCGATGCAGAAATGCGTCTGCCCAGGCATGGCCGTGCGTGCGGCACCAGGTCCCGAAGGCCGCGCGCACGTGGTCGAGCCGCTGCAACGTCCGCTGATCGGTGGCGTCCCGCGCCAGGTCGCGCAGCGCCGCGTAGGCTTCTTCGAGCCAAACGGCGAACGGAATCGAACCCGGCGTGCTTGGCTGCCCGACCGCCTCGGAATGGCGCAGCCGCGCATCGAGGAACCGGTCCATGTCAGGCGCGACCGCCTGCAGATCCACCGGCCAGGCGATCCCGGCGCGCTGCCCGGTCAGCGTCAACGCCGACCGCCAATCGCGCAGCAGATCGTCATAGGCCAGAATATGCCGCCGGCAGCCGCGGGTGGCGTATTCCGCGTCCAGCATATGGCGCAGCCACAGCGCGGCGGAGATGGCGATCGGCAGATCGTCCCGCGCGGCCAGCAACTCGGCGACCGCTTCGGGCGAGCGCAACACCAGCAACGCCACCGGTGACACCGCACGGGCACGCAGTGCCGGCAGCCACAGGTCCATCAGCAGGCAAAGCCGCGGGTCCTTGATCAGCGGCAGCGGGGCGTCGCGGAACTCCGTCATCATGCACAGCATGATGAAGGTGAGGGCGGTGGTGCGCGTCTGCGCATCAAGCGTGTCGGCGTCGAACCGGAGGCAGTCGTACCACGTGGCGCCGCCCTTGCTCAGGATCCAGTCGTTGGCACCCAGGATGGACATCGCTTCCCAGAAGCCGGACGGATTGTCGGATGCCGCGGGGAGCACATGCGCCGGTGGCGTCGCGCCGAGCAGTTTGAGCGCCCCGGCGACCGCGGAGGTGCCGCTGCGGTGCATGCCCAGCACGAGGATGGCGTCCACCGCGGGGTTATCCATTCCAGTTGCAGTATGGTTGGGCCAGATCGTTCGTCGTGGCGCCCCGCCCTGCCAGTGCATGGTGCGCGGAGCCGTCCCGACCATACCGAGGCTCGCCGACCGCCGACAATCCGCCACCTCGGCGGGATCGCCCGGGATCGCCCGGCGGGCGATGCGACCGACGCCGATCACGGAATGTTGAACATTGCGCCGGGAACCCGGTTCGCCGCACGACGCCGTACCTACTTGCGGCAGCCGCGAGGTGGTCAGCCTCGCTGATGCCGAACCTGCCGCGCCGCCCGGGTGGGGCAACGCGCACTGGTGGGCTGGCTGGCAGCGCCCCGCCTGTGCGTCGTCCGCGGCTCCGGACCTCTCGGCGTTGCAACGCCGCGAGCACCCCCATAGTCTAGCCGTGGCTAGGCTGGGATTGTTCGCGGGCGGTGCCCGCGGATCGGGCAACGCAAGAACATCAAGGGGACGCAAGAATGCAGTTTCGGATAGCAGCGGCGGCAATCGGCGCGGTGCTGGCCGCCGGCCTGGGATGCAGCGCGGCACATGCCCAGAGCACGCCCGGGGTGACGGCCACCGAGGTCAAGATCGGTCACACCATCGCCTATAGCGGGCCGGCCTCGGCCTATGGCGTGATCGGCAAGACCGAAATCCGCCTTCTTCAAGATGGTCAACGACCAGGGCGGCGTTGCCGGCCACAAGATCGACTTCATCTCCTATGACGACGGCTACAGCCCGCCGAAGACGGTGGAGCAGGTGCGTCGCCTGATCGAGGAGGACCAGGTCGACTTCCTGTTCAACACCCTGGGCACGCCGACCAACTCGGCGATCGAGCGCTACGTGAACCAGAAGAAGGTGCCGATGCTGTTCGTCGCCACCGGCGCGGACAAATGGGGCGACTACCAGCACTTCCCCTGGACCATCGGCTTCCAGCCCAGCTACCGCACCGAAGCGCAGATCTACGCGAAGTACATACTGGCCAACGTGAAGGATCCGAAGATTGCGATCCTGTACCAGAATGACGACTTCGGGAAGGACTACCCGGCCGGCGTCAAGGACATTCTCGGCGACAAGTACGACAAGATGGTGACCGCCGCGACCTACGAAACCACCGATGCGACGGTGGACAGCCAGATCACCTCGCTGCAGGCCTCCGGCGCCAACGTGCTGCTGGTCGTCGCGATTCCGAAATTCGCCGCGCAGGCGATCCGCAAGGTCTACGACCTGGGCTGGAAGCCGACCTTTATCATGACCAACGTGTCGAACTCGGTCGGCTCCGTGCTGACCCCGGCCGGGCCGGAGAAAGCGATCGGCATGCTGTCGAGCGACTATCGGAAGGATCCGGTCGATGCGAGCTGGGCGAAGGACCCGGGCATGCAGCAATGGCGCGACTTCATGGCCAAGTACATGCCGGGCGCCGACCTGACGGACAACGGCTACGTGTTTGCCTACGGCGTCAGCCTGACGATGCTGCAGGTGCTGAAGCAGTGCAACGGCGACTTCTCGCGCGAGAACGTGATGAAGCAGGCGACCAACCTGCACGATCTTGAGCTGCCGACCCTGCTGCCCGGCATCAAGGTCAGCACCAGCCCGACCAACTACCACCCGATCAAGGCGCTGCAGATGCTGCGCTGGGACGGCAAGACCTGGGTGCGGTTCGGCCCGGTGATCGAGGGCGCCAGCTCGTAGCGGCAACGGGGCGAACGGAAGGCCGGCACGATCTGCCCGGCCTTCCGCGCCGCGCTGACTTGAACCGCGTGGCGCGGCCAGGGTGCGCCACCGCCGAATGATCCGCTAACGGACTGTCTGACGGGAGAGACGTATGGGATGGCGTGGAGACCGGGCGTTGATCCGCCGGCGGCCGCTTGCCTTGCGCGCCTGATGCCGGCCGCCGCGTCGTCGCCCCTGCTCAGCGTGCGCAGCGTCATGCTGCGCTTCGGCGGCGTGATCGCGCTGAACGGCGTGTCGTTCGATGTCGGCCGCGGCGAGATCTGCGGCCTGATCGGCCCCAACGGGTCGGGCAAGACCACGCTGTTCAACTGCATCAGCGGCTTCTACCGCCCGCATGCGCGGGCAGATCACGTTCGACGGCGCCGCGCTCACCGGCCTGCCGCGGTACCGCATGGCCGGGCTCGGCATCGGGCGGACCTTCCAGAACGTGGCCCTGTTCCGCCAAATGAGCGTGCGCGACAACGTGCTGGTCGGTGCGCACCACACCGCAAGCTCCGGCTTCATTGCCAATGCGTTGCGCCTGCCGGTGGTGCGGCGGGAGGAGCGCGCGGCGACGGCACGGCTGGAGCCGCTGCTCGAATTGCTGGACCTTGGCGCCGTGGCGGGCGTGGAGGCCGGCAGCCTGCCGTTTCCCATGCAGAAGCGGATCGAGCTGGCGCGGGCGCTGATCGGCGCGCCAACCCTGCTGCTGCTGGACGAGCCGGCGGGCGGCCTCAATCACAGCGAGGTGGATGAGCTGGCGCAGTTGCTGCAGCGCATTCAGGCGCATTTCGCGCTCTCCATCCTGCTGGTCGAGCATCACATGAACCTGGTGATGCGCGTCTCCGATCGCGTGGTCGCGCTGGAATTCGGCCGCAAGATCGCCGACGGCACGCCCGATGAGGTGCGCAACGAACCCGAGGTGATCCGCGCCTATCTCGGAGATGCGCATGCCGCCGCTGCTTGAGGTGAAGGCGCTGCACGCGAGCTACGGCGCGACAAAAGTGCTGCATGGCATCGACTTCGCGGTCGAGCAGGGGGGCGTTTCGGCGCTGCTGGGTGCCAACGGGGCCGGCAAGACCACCACGCTGCGCGCGATCTGCGGCATGCTGCGCCGCAGCGGCGAGATCCGGCTGGGCGACGAACGCATCGATGCCGTGACGACCGAGGACATCGCGCGCCGCGGCGTGGCGCACGTGCCGGACGGGCGCGGCACGTTCCTGGAGTTGACGGTCGAGGAGAACCTGCGTCTCGGCGCCTATACGCGGCCGGACCGTGAAGGACGTGCGGACATCGCCCGCATGTTCGACTATTTCCCGCGCCTGGCGCAGCGGCTGCGCCAGCAGGCCGGCACGCTGTCGGGCGGCGAGCAGCAGATGCTGGCGATTGCCCGCGCGCTGGTGCTGCGTCCGCGCCTGCTGTTGCTCGACGAGCCGTCGTTCGGCCTGGCGCCGCTGATCGTCGCCGAGATCTTCGTCATCCTGCGCCGCATCCGCGCCGAGGAGGGCGTCAGCATCCTGCTGGTCGAGCAGAACGCTTCATTGGCGCTCGATTTCGCGGATCATGCGTATCTGCTGGAGACCGGCCGCATCGTCGTCGCCGGCGCGGCCGAAGACATCCGCCGCGATGAGGCGGTGCGCCGATCGTATCTTGGGTATTAGGATACCGGAATGAATCTACCGCGTGCGACGCGAATCCCGACCTCGCCGCCGTGGCCGGGCCCTTGTCCCCGGGCGCCTGTCCCAGGGATCAGCCGCCGATCCGCGCTTCGACAGCGGTGCGTCACAACGTCACCTCTCCCGCTCGCGGGAGAGGTCGCCGCGAAGCGGCGGGTGAGGGTCGAGCAGCATGTAGAAATCATCGAGCCCGCTGCACCGACCTCTCCCGGAGGGAGAGGTGACGTTATGGCTCGCCGCCCAATCATAGCGCACATGAGGTCAAGCCCGGCCGTGACGCATAAGGGATGGCCGCGCTCATGATCGAAGGCGTCATCCACCAGATCATTTCGGGCATCGCCACCGGCGGCATCTACGCCTCGGTGGCCCTCGCGCTGGTGATGATCTACCAGGCGACGCACCACGTGAACTTCGCCCAGGGCGAGATGGCGACGTTCTCCACCTACATCGCGCTTACCCTGATCAACGCCGGCCTGCCCTACTGGGTCGCCTTCGTCGGCGCGGTCGCCATTTCCTTCGCCATCGGCGTGGCGATCGAGCGCCTTCTGATGCGTCCGATGGCCGACGCCCCGGTGCTCGCCTCGGTCGGCGTCTTCATCGGCCTGCTGCTGATCATCAACAGCCTGTCGGGCTGGTTCTTCGACTACACGATCAAGCAGTTCCCCAGCCCGTTCGGCAGCGGCAAGCCGATGTGGGGCGGCTATATCTCGGATCACGAACTCGGTTCCACCGCGGTGACGCTGATCGTGCTGCTGGCGGTCTATCTGTTCTTCCGCCACACCAGGCTCGGCCTGGCCATGCGTGCTGCCGCGTTCAATCCGGTCTCGGCACGGCTGGTCGGCATACGGGTCGGCTGGATGCTGGCGCTGGGCTGGGGGCTGGCCGCGGCGATCGGCGCGATCGCGGGCATGATGGTGGCGCCGGTCGTCTTCCTCGATCCCAACATGATGGCGGGCATCCTGCTCTACGCCTTCGCCGGCGCGCTGCTCGGCGGGATCGACAGCCCGCTCGGCGCGGTGATCGGCGGCTTCATCGTCGGCGTGATCGAGAACCTGATGGGCGCCTACGTCGTCGGCACCGAGCTCAAGCTGACCGTGGCGCTGATCATCATCGTCTGCGTGCTGGTGGTGAAGCCGTCCGGCCTGCTCGGCCGCACCGTGACGAGCCGGGTGTAGCCGGTGCGCGCGACGCTGCCGACGGCCGGGATCGTCCTCGCCGCGCTGGCGGCGGCGACGTTCCTGTTCAGCAATTACCACCTGTTCCAGCTTACCATGGTCCTGGTCTACGCCATCGCGATCCTGGGGATGACCGTGCTGACCGGGATCAACGGACAGATCTCGCTCGGCCACGGTGCGTTCTATGCGATCGGCGCCTACACCACCGGCGTGCTGATGACCTCCTGGAACGTTCCGTATTGGGCAACGTTGCCGGTGGCGGCGATCGTCTGCGCCGGCTTCGGCTTCCTGATCGGGCTGCCGGCGCTGCGGCTGGGCGGCCTCTATCTGGCGCTGACCACCTTCGCGCTCGCCGTTGCCGTGCCGCAGGTGCTCAAGCACAAGGCGGTGGAGCAGTGGACCGGCGGCGTGCAGGGGCTGGTGATCGACAAGCCCGACCCGCCGTTCGGCCTGCCGCTCAGCGGCGACCAATGGCTGTACCTGTTCACGCTGGCGGTCGGCGCGCTGATCTTCCTGCTGGCCTGGAACCTGGTGCGTGGACGTATCGGCCGGGCGATGATGGCGATCCGCGACCACGCGCTCGCGGCCGAGGCGATGGGCATCAACATTGCGCTGCTGAAGACCCGTACCTTCGCGGTCAGCGCGATGTGCACGGGCGTGGCCGGCTCGCTCGGCGCCATCGCCGTGCAGTTCGTGGCACCGGACAGTTTTACCGTGTTCGTCTCGATTACGCTGTTCGTCGGCCTCGTGGTGGGCGGCGTTGCCTCGATCCCCGGCGCGCTGTTCGGTGCCGTGTTCATCGAGTTCATCCCCAACATCGCCGAGGGGGTTTCCAAGGCCGCCCCGGGCGCGGTCTACGGCGTGATCCTGATCGCCTGCATGTATGTGATGCCGTCCGGCGTGGGGGGCGCGCTGGCGCGGCTGGCGCGGCGGGTCGCGCCCCGGTAACGGGTCGGCGTGAATGTCTGCATCGGGTGGTAAGCGGCGGTTCCCGCGGTGTTGGCAGTTGCTGCTTTCGATGCCCACCGCAGCGCGTGCGGCCTACGAGATCCGGAGATCGGGTCCCGATGCCCGAAACCGTCGTCAATCCGTGAGTACGCCAAGTTACGTATTCGTAGGAAGCCGCCTCGCCGCTTAACCTCGTGACGTAGCCACAACCGGAGACCTACTCCAGGGAGCAAGCCATGTCCCAGTTGGCAGCAGCGATGACAGCAGAAGCCGAACTCAAGAGCTTCGGGTCACCCGACGAGATACGCGAATTTCCCAAAGGCCGTCTGGAACTGATCAAGGTCGGGGGCGCTACGATCGGCCGCGCCATATTCGAGCCTGGCTGGCGTTGGGCAACATCCGTGCAACCGATCGTCAAGACGTCAAGCTGCGAGGCGCCGCATTTCCAATATCACGTCGCCGGCGTGCTTCGGATCCGAATGGACGACGGTACGGAATTCGACTGCCGGCCGGGCGACGTCTCCCTGCTGCCGAGCGGCCACGACGCCTGGGTGGTTGGCGACGAGGTCGCCGTCGTCGTCGATTTTCAAGGTATGCTCGACTACGCGACGGCCCACACGCACGCCGCTTGATACGTCGCTTCCGCAACAGCGCCGGCGCGCGTCGAACGCTATCCGAGGATGTCGCGCCACCAATCAACGAGGTACGTCATGACCGCTTTCAATGTCGTGCGGTTTCGCGTCAAGCCGGGGATGGATCAGGTGTTCCTGGATGCCCATCGCGACGGCAAGGCCGCTTGGCCCGGAATGACCCGCGGCTTCATCATCAACACGGGCGAACGGACCTACGTTCTTGTCGGAGAATGGCCGGACACGACGACGCTCGCCGCCGCCCGCCAGCGGATGATCGAAACCCTCAACACGTTTCGTCATGCGCTTGAGGATCTGGGATCCGGGCTCGGGGTAACGGACGCCGTCTCAGGCACCGTCATGCTTACGCTGAGTTGAGTGGCGGCGGCGCCACATCCCGCCGCCTGCTTGCCAACAGGGGAAGAAATTCCGTATCTTTCTCGCGCTCACGGACTGTCTGACCCTGCGGTTGGATCATCTCATGGGTGCGGTGCTTGCCAAGCTGCCCGAGCGCGATCTGCGTGGCGCCCTGCGCGCCTTGCGAATCCTTGCTGAGCAGAGCCTGGCGAGCGCGTCGTTCATCGATGCCGCGCTCGAGCAGTTGACCGGCATCGTCGCTTCCGATCTGACGACCCTGAGCATATGCGACCTGGGGAGGGGTAGCCGTCGGGTCGTCGGGCGCAAAGGCGAATCCTTGTCCGAAGCAGACCGCGCGGCCTTCGATCGGCATTTTCGCGACCATCCTTTGGTGCGCTTCCACAGCTCGCATCCGGGCGGACCAACGCAGCGCGTTTCCGATTGCATGAATGTGAATGCATTCTGTAATTCGGCGCTGCATGCGGACTACTACCGCCGCATCGGCATCAACCACGTCATGGCGCTGCCGCTGCGCATCGACAACGCCAACGTCATCAGCGTCGTGTTCAATCGCAGCTATTCCGACTTCAAGGATCATGAACGCGCCGTGTTGGATGCCGTCCGTCAGCCGCTCGCCGCGATCTACCGCAATCTGGTCGTGTGCGAGGAAGCCGGTATCGGACTGCGATGCATCAGCCAGCTTGCCGCCGACGGCGGCTGGCAGATGGTGCGGGTGACGTTGGGTGGCCGGATCCTGGACGCGCCGCCGACCGCACTCCGGCTTTTGAACCGGTTTTTCCCTGAGTACGCGTCTGGTCTGCAGGCAAAGCTACCGGCGGCGCTGTTCGCGTGGTTTGCGCGCAGTCGCAACTGGGGTCTGGAGCGGCCGGCAATCAATCACGGTCAGCACTTCACCCTGTCGCGTCTGGGCAGCAGGCTGACCGTGCATTTTGTTCCCGATCCGGACGACACCGCCGCCGGATTCTTGCTCATGAAGGGCGAGCGTCTCGACGTGCAGGCGGCCGATCTCGCGCAATTGCCCTTGACGGAACGCGAGCGTGAGGTTCTGGCCCTGGTCGCGGCTGGCAAGACCAACGGCGACATCGCCACGGTTCTGGCAATCAGCGCCCGCACCGTTCAGAAACATCTTGAGCATATCTTTCAGAAGCTTGGTGTCGAAACCCGTACGGCGGCGGCCGTTCACGCTTTGGCTGCGACCGACGATCACGCTGCGATTTGATCAACGGCATGAAGTGGGCAGGAGCAGCCGGGCCGCCCAGACGGGGACCACGGGAATCGGCCCATTGCGGACGAGCGGTCTTGGGTAGTCGATCGCGCATGAGACCGGACGCTGTCATACGTGAGATCGGGGCACGTCGGCCAAGCCCGGCATCCGGGTCGGCAAAGGTAAAATCGTGACCGCACGGTTTGGTGCCAACGATCCTGCCCGATAGCGGCTTTGGGTCGATTCCGGCGGTTCAGGCGATGCGTGTCGTGCACCGCTTTGCCGCAAACGCTGTGCGGCTGCAACTGCACGCGCTGGCCTACAACTTCGCCAACTTCCTCCGCACCCAGGCGCTGGCTGGGAACTGCATCACCCGGCCATCATCCCCGCAGAATCGATGGGTGGCCGCCGGCGCCCTCCTCGTCGGCGGCACAACGCACTTCGCGCTGAGGAGTCCGAACTAAGCTGCGACCTTGCCGGCTTGCAGATCCTTGACAGCGCCAGTCGTGAGGCAATGGCCGCCAATTCCCCAGTCGCCGCTTTCGATCTCGTCAACCTTCACCCAGGTGACCCCACGCATCGACTCGCCTTCCACCGAGACCATCGCGTTGGTGACGTTTTGGATCATTTCCTGCTTCTGCGCCGGCGTGAAGACGCCTTTGATCAGCGAAATCTGCACCAGTGGCATGACATCCTCCTTTCCGTGTCCTGGTCGGACGTGGCTTCCCGGCACCGCGGGCTGCGATACCGAGACGGAGGATGCCGAGGGCGCGACCGAAAGACTTTGCCCGGAGCTTGATTTGTCCCTGAGATGGGCGTGATTATTCCTTGAGAGCGGCTTCACAGCCCGGTTCTGGGGCACTGACGTGCAATTTTTCTTTGCCGATCATGCACTTGATACCGACCGACGCGAGTTGCGCCGCGGTTCCGAGCCCGTTGCCGTCGAGCCGCAGGTGTTCGACCTGCTCGTTTACCTGCTGCAGAACCGCGGCCACGTCGTCAGCAAGGATGATCTCATCGCTTCGGTCTGGGGCGGCCGGATCGTGTCAGATTCGACGCTGACCAGCCGCATCAACGCCGCTCGAAAGGCGGTCGGCGACAGCGGCGAGCACCAGAGGCTGATCCGCACCATCCCGCGCAAGGGCCTGCGCTTCGTCGGCGTCGTGCGCATGCAACCAATCGGCGTCGAACCGGCACATGCCCACGGTCCGTCGCCGGATGAAATCGGCGAGCAGTCACGCCCGGCCTTGCCGCTGCCCGACCGGCCCGCCATCGCCGTGCTTCCGTTCACCAACATGAGCGGTGATCCGGAGCACGAGTACTTTTCCGACGGCATCAGCGAGGACATCATCACCGCGCTGTCCAAGCTGCGCTGGTTCTTCGTGATCGCGCGCAATTCTTCATTCATTTACAAGGGCAGGGCCGTCCATATGAAACGGGTCGCCGAGGAGCTCGGCGTCCGCTATGTGGTCGAGGGCAGCGTGCGCAAGGGCGGCGAGCGTGTGCGCATCACCGCGCAGCTTAACGACGCCACCACTGGCAGCCACATCTGGGCGGAACGCTACGATCGCGGCCTCGCCGACGTATTCGCGGTGCAGGACGAGATTACGGAGGCCATCGTCGCCGCAATCGAGCCGCAGCTTTATGTCGCGGAAAATTTTCGCTCCCAGCGCAAGCTGCCCGACAGCATGGATGCCTGGGATCTGGTAATGCGGGCACTGTCGCATTACTGGCGGGTGACGCGACAGGACAATGTCGTAGCGCAGGCGCTGCTCGAGAAGGCGATCGCCATCGACCCGAACTACGGCCAGGCGCTGGGCGTCCTTGCCACCAGCTATACGTTCAGCGCTCACATGGGTTGGGCAGATATGGCGACCGTGGCGCCGGTCGCAGAGCGTGCGGCGCTTGCAGCGATCCTGGCCGATGGCGAGGACCCCTGGGCGCACCTCGCGTTGGGTTGGGTTTACCTGCGCGCGCGGCGCTTTGACGATTCTGCTGGCCGAGTTCGAATTGGCGCTGCGGCTGAACCCGAACTTTTCCCTGGCGCAGGGTTATTACGGCCTGACCCTCGCCTATTGCGGGCGCTGGGAAGAAGGCGACTTGGCTGCGCGCCGTGCGCTGCGGCTGAGCCCGCGCGATCCGTTTTCAGCGATATATTACGGAATTGACTCCTACGCCCAGTTCGTCGGACGCAATTACGACGAGGCGATGCGGCTCGCGCGCCAAGCCATCCGTCAGCGCGGCGATTTCGTCGGCGCACACCGCGTGCTTACCGCCGCCGCCGGCATGGCCGGACAGACCGAAGTCGCCACGGCCGCACTTCAGGAGCTACGCCGCGCGCAGCCCAATATTTCGCTCGCCTGGATCGCAAATCAAATGCCGATCAAGCAGGATTCCGAGCGGCAGCACTATTTGGAAGCCTTCCGCCGCGCGGGCTTGGACTAGCTTCGGCCTCAGATGCTGGTCCGGCCCAATGCCCGCTTTGGGTCGGTATGCGACGTTCAGCACAGACCACGACCCGCGTTCCGGCCGAGCCTTGCCGCGGCGCGGCGCGACGCGCAGAGTCCGTGACAACCGTAACGGAGGCACCCATCGCCACCGCCCTGATCACCCATCCGGCGTGCCTCGGGCATGATCCCGGCGACTACCATCCGGAATCCCCCGACCGGCTGCGCGCCGTGCTGCGCGCGCTGGAGCAGGAAAGTTTCGCCGATCTGCTGCGCGAGGCGGCGCCGCGCGCCACGGTCGAGCAACTCGCGCTGGCGCACCCCAAGGGCTACGTCGATGCGATCCTGGCGATCGTGCCCGAAGCCGGCGAAACCGTCGCGCTCGATGCCGACACGGTGATGAGCGCCGGCAGCGCCGAGGCCGCGCTGCGTGCCGCGGGCGGCGCGATCGCCGGCGTCGATGCGGTGATGGAGGGCTGGGCGCGCAACGCATTCGTCGCCGTCCGTCCGCCCGGGCACCACGCCGAGCCGGCGCGGCCCTGCGGCTTCTGCCTGTTCAACAACGTCGCCGTCGCCGCCAAGTATGCGCGCGCGCGCTGGAACCTGACGCGCGTCGCGGTGGTGGATTTCGACGTGCATCACGGCAACGGCACGCAGGCGATGTTCGCCGACGATGCGAACCTGTTCTACGCGTCAAGCCACCAGTTCCCCTGCTATCCCGGCAGCGGCCACCCGTCGGAGCGCGGCGTCGCCGACAACATCGTCAACCTGACCCTGCCGCCCGGCTCCGACAGCGTGGCGTTCCGCCGCGGCTGGGAAGGCACGATCCTGCCCAAACTCGACGCCTTCGCGCCGGAGCTGCTGCTGATCTCCGCCGGCTTCGACGCTCACCGGGCGGACCCGCTGGCCGAGCTGCGCCTCGATGAACGCGACTTTGCCTGGATCACGACCGAGCTGCTCGGGATCGCCGCGCGCCACACCGGAAGTCGGATCGTTTCGGTCCTGGAGGGCGGCTACGACCTGGACGCGCTGGCGGCCAGCGTCGCGGTGCACGTCCGGACGCTGATGCAGTGGTAATCCGCGCAGCTTCGGGCAGCCACATTCACCGCGCCCGACTGATCCCCGGCCGGGCGCGGCGCCGACCAAATGAGGCCTAGCTCTTGTTTGCAGGCGCGGCCGGCTGCTGCGCTTCGTGGCGCCGGTCGCGCGCGGCCTTTTCCCAGGCGCGGATATCGTCCTCGGTGACGTAGTCCTTCTTGTCGGTATCGATCGCAGTGAAATGCCGCGACACCGTCGAGTAGCCGGCCTTCGCCTGCGCCGGTGTCAGGTGCCCGTCATGCGTCGTATTGGCCTGCTCAAACCGCTGCTCCATCGTGAGACGATGATGCTTGGCCGGAGCGGTGGCCTGCGGCGCCGGGGCGGGGGTCGCCGGAGGCGCCGCGGTGACCTGCGGAGGTGGCGAGGCTGGCGGCGTGGTCTGGGCGTAAGCCGGCGCGGCGAGCAACAACAGCGCGGCCAAGGGCAAAACAAGACGCATCGCGAGGTTCTCCGGTTGCAATGCCTGCAGTCTCGCCGCGATGCGTTGATAATCGGTAAAGGCGACGGGCGGTCACGATGCGCCGCGGAACATTTGCCCCGGTTGGCGCGGCGAGGCGGCGAGTGGCGGAAAAGCCAACTCCCCCGGGCGCTTGACCCGGAGGGCAGCGCATTCCGCCGCAAAGTCAGGACGGCGCGGCACCAACCCGCAAAGCGTCCGCCTGCTCGGCCGGGCCAGCTCCCGGCGCGGCGGACCGTTCGCGCACGCCCGGCGCGAGCAGCCCCGAAAAATCCGACGCACCCAGCTCGGGCGCGCTGTTCAGCCGCACGCAGGCGGCGGCGCGGCGCGGCGCGGTGCGATACAGCGGCGGGCGCTGCTCCAGGCACACCGGCAGCCGCACCGGGCAGCGATCGGCGAACCGGCAGCCAGGCCCGGTCACCGCCACCGGCATCGCCGGCTGTTCCTCGGCCCAGTCGCGCACCGTGCTGACCCGCGGGATCGAGCCGATCAGCAACTGCGTGTAGGGATGCCGCGGGTCCTTGACCACCAGCTCCACGTCGCCGGCCTCGACCACCGAGGCGCGATACAGCACCAGGATCGTGTCGGCGATCTGATACGCTGTCGCAAGGTCGTGCGTGATGTAAAGAATCGAGATGCCCAGCGTCTCGTGCAGCTTGCGCAGGCTGCCCAGGATCGTCGCGCGCAACGACGCATCGACCATCGACACCGGCTCGTCCGCCACGATCAGCCGCGGCCGCAGCAGCAGCGCGCGGGCGACCATGATGCGCTGGCGCTGGCCGCCGGACAGCTGGTGCGGATAGCGGCCGAGGATCTCGTCGGGCTGCAGCCCGACCGCCTGCAGCGCCTGCTCGATCAGCGCGCGCCGCGCGGCTGCCGAGTGCGCCAGGCGGAACTTGCGCACCGGCTTGGTCAGCACGTGGTCCACGCGGTAGAACGGGTTGTAGACCTCGTAGGGGTCCTGGAAGATCGCCTGCACCGCGTGGCGGAAGTCGCGCCGCCCGGCGGCCGAGAGCTGGCGCAGGTCGCGGCCGTTGAACAGCACTTTTCCCCCGCTCGGCTCGACCAGGCCCAGCAGCAGCCGCGCCAGGGTCGTCTTGCCGCTGCCGCTTTCGCCGACGACCGCAATGATCCCCGGCCGGTCCGAGTCGATTGCGAGCGAGAACCCTTCCAGCGCGACCCGGCGGTCCCGCCCCAGGATGCCGCTGGCAAAACTCTTGCTGACGTCGCGCAGCTCGATCAGCGGCGGCGTGTCCGATCGGGCCGTACCCGATCCGGCCATGCCCGATTTGGCCGTGCCGTCTGGCGGGATGCCCAGGGGTGTCATGCGAGATGACACGCCACGGTCGCGTCCGGCGCCACCTGCCGCACCGCCGGCTTGTCCAACCGGCAGCGTTCGACGGCCATCGGGCAGCGCGGGTGAAAGGCGCAACCCGACGGCAGCTCGCGCAGCAGCGGCGCCAGGCCGGGGATGCCGCGCAGCGTGCCCCGTGCGTCGAGCGACGGCAGGCTGTCGATCAGCATGCGCGTATAGGGATGCCGCGGCGCAGTGATCATGTCGCGGATCGGCGCCATCTCGACCAGGCGCCCGGCATACATGATGCCGAGCCGGTCGACGAACTGCGCCATCAGCCCAAGGTCGTGGCCGATCAGGATCACCGCGGCGCCGAGCTCCTTCTGCACCTGGCCGAGCGTCTGCATCACCTGGCGCTGCACCACGACATCGAGCGCGCTGGTCGGTTCGTCGGCGATGATCACTTTCGGCCGCAGGCAGATCGCGATGGCGATGCAGGCGCGCTGCTTCATTCCGCCGGAAAGTTCATGCGGGTACTTTGCGGCAACCTCGGGCGGCAGCCCGACCTGCGCCAGCAGCGCGTGGATTTGCTGGGTCAGCGCGCCGCGCGCCGGCAGGCTGCCATGATCGGCCAGCGCGTCGGCGATCTGCTCGCGGATGCGCACCACCGGGTTGAGCGAGTTCATCGAGCCCTGCGGCACCATCGCGATGCCCGCCAGCCGCAGCCGGCGGATCGCCGCATCGGTCAGGCCCGACAGCGCAACGTTCTCCAGCCAGACCTCGCCGCCCTCGATCCGCCCGGGCGGCTTGATCATGCGCAGGATGGCCAGCGCCATCGTTGACTTGCCGGAACCGGATTCGCCCGCCAGACCCAGGCGCTCGCCGGGGCGCAGCTCGAAGCTCACCTCGTCAACCGCGCGCACCACGCCGCGCGCGTGCGCATAGGCGACGCGCAGCCCATCGACGCGCAGCACGGCTTCGCTCATGCGGCCCTCATGCGAGCCCTCTCATGCGAGCTGCCGCAGGCGGGGATTGGCGATCTCGTCCAGCCCGACGGTCAGGAAGAACAGCCCGAGGAAGACCAGGACGATCACCACCAGCGGCGCGGTCCACCACCACCACCAGCCGTTGATGATGGCGGCATTGAAGTTGACCCAGTAGAGCGTCATGCCCAGCGTCGGCGCCTCCACCGGGCCGAGCCCCAGCACCTCCAGCCCGATCGAGGCGAGGATCGCGGCGGAGACGCTGCTGACCAGCGTGGCGGCGAGATAGGGCAGCAGGTTGGGCATCAACTCGCGGAAGATGATTTCGGGTCCGCTCATGCCATTCAGCCGGGCGATTTCGACATAGCCGCGCTCGCGCAACGTCAGCACCTGGGAGCGGATCGTGCGCGTCGGGCTGAGCCAGGCGAGCGAGGCCACCACGATCGCCATCTGGTTCACCGTCAGGCTGCCCTTCAGCGACACGGCGATGATGATCAGGATCAGCAGCCCGGGCACGGTCAGGCCGATGTCGGCGATGCTGCGGATCACCGTGTCGACCAGGCCGCGGTAATAGGCGGCGGTGAAGGCCAGCACCGCGCCGATGCCGACGCCGATGAAGCCGGCGATGAAACCGATGCGCAGCGTCAGCGGCGTGCCGGTGACCATCACCGCCAGCAGGTCGCGCCCCTGCCGGTCGGTGCCGAACGGATAATCCCACGACGGCGGCTGCAACGCCGGCACCGACAGCGGCTGCGCGTTGTCGGCATCGACGACGAACGCGCCCACCACCATGAACGCCACGAGCAGGCCGAGCAGGATCAGGCCGACCGTCAAGGAAGGATTGCGGCGAAGATAGCGCAGCACCGGTCAGGTCCGCCGGTAGGAGATGCGCGGATCGAGCAGCGGATAGATCACGTCCAGCACGAAGGTGGCGAAGCCGAGCGCCACGATCACCGTGAAGACGATGCCCTGGATCAGGAAAAAATCGTTCTCCTCGATCGCCTGGAACAGCAGCGCGCCGATGCCGGGATAGCCGAAGATCGCCTCCACCAGCACGGCGCCGGACAGGATCTGCCCAAGCGCCAGCGCCAGCCCGGTGGTCTGCGGCAGGATCGCGTTGCGCATGCAGTAGCGGGTGAAGATCGTTGCGCTGCGCAGGCCTTTTGCTTCGGCGAAGATGACGTAGTCCTCGCCCATCGTGGTGACCATCATGCCGCGCATCGCCAGCGCCCAGCCGCCGACCGAGACCAGGATGATCGACAGCGCCGGCAGGATGGCGTGGCGCAGCACGTCGAGGGCGAACGGCAACGTCCAGGCCGGCGTGGCGCCGGCGCTGTAGCCGCCGAAGATCGGCAGCAACTGGAACTGGAACGCCAGCAGGTACATCAGCACCAGCCCGAGCAGAAAGAACGGGATGGCGTGCAGCGCCCATAGCGGCGGCATCAGCCAGCGCATCCAGCGCGGCGCCCCCGGCCAGGCCAGCAGCGCGCCCAGGATCGTGCCGGCGACGAAAGAGAACAGCGTGGTCAGGCCGAGCAGCGCGACCGTCCAGGGCAGCGCGTCGGCGATCATGCCGGCGACGGTGCGCGGATAGTTGGCGATGGAATAGTTCAGGTCGCCGCGCGACACGTCGCCGACATAGGTCAGGTACTGCCGCCACAGCGGCTTATCCAGGCCGAATTTCTTCTGGTACTCCTTCACCATGTCCTCGATGCCGCCCTGCACGTAGCCGCCGAGCGAGGCCTGCTCGAGCAGCTTGGTGCGCACCGGGTCCTGGCCGGACAGCTTCGGCAGGAAGAAGTTGAGCGTCGCCGCCAGCCAGATGATCAGCAGGAAGACGGCGAAGCGCCTGACGATGTAAAGAAGCTGCATCGCGCGTCAGGCCGGCCGCAGGTTCCACAGCACCAGCGGGAACGTCAGGTGCCAGGAGGCGCCGTTGATGTAGGGGTTCTCGGCGGTCGGCCAGTTCTTCCAGTAGGTGGTGTTCATCGGGATGCGGTGATGGTTCTGCACCAGCTGGATGTCCGGCAGCTCCGGCAGCCAGATTTCCATCGCGGCACGGAACAGGTCCTTCAGGCGCGGCACGTTCTGCGGGTCGGTGACGTAGACCTCGTCGACGATCTTGTCGTAGGCGGGGTTCTTCCAGCGGCTGAAATTCACCAGCATGCGCGCCCGGCACCGCGATGCTCTGGCTCTGATACAGCCGCAGCGTGTCATACGGCTCGCGGATGCTGCCGCCGTGGCCGTAGATCGAGCCGACATAGTCGCCCTTCTGGAAGCGGTCGTTGAAGTCGGGCGGCAAGCGTCAGGCTGGCGGTCACGCCGTGCCGCCGCAGCATCTCGGAGACCACCGGCCCGATGGCCGGGCCGAAGGTGCCGAAGCGGGGCGCTGATGATCGCCAGGGTCAGCGGCTTGCCGTCCGTGTCCATCCACGTGCCGCCCTGCTTCTGAAGCCCTTGGCCGCCAGCAGCGCGTCGCCCTTCTTCGGGTTGAATTCCAGCGTGTCGTATTTCGCAAGCAGGTCCTTCACCGCGTCGAAATACGGCAGCAGCGGCTTGTACGGCGGCATCGGCAGCGCGGAGACCTGGGACGCGCCGAGGAAGCCGACCTCGACGATCTGCTTGCGGTCGATGTAGTGGCTGAGTGCCCAGCGCACGTCCTTGTCGTTGAACGGCTGCCACGTCGTTGTTGACGTAGAGCGACAGCGGCCACCAGTCGACGTAGCCGTACGGCGGTTTCTGCCCGGTGTGGGTGATGATCTTCGGATTGGCGCGGAACATGGTTGGGAAGGTCGCCGGCAGCATGTCGTAGGCGGTGTCGGCCTCGTTGGTGATCATCGCCTGCGGCGGTCGGCTGCTCGCCGGTATTCGGCAGCCAGATGCTGCGCAGGATCTGCGGCATCGGCGCGAGTTTTTGGTCCGCCGCCCACCAGGTGTCGCGGCGGTCGAACACTTTCTGTGACGGCGCCGCACCGACGACCTTCCACGGCCCGGTCGTCACCGGCCAGCCCTTGGCAAGGTCGAAATGCTTGAAGCTGGTCCAGTCCTGGCCCTGGAAGATGTGCTTCGGCACCATGTAGATGCCGATGTCGTATTTGTAGGTGGCGAAGAAGAAGAACCGCGGCGAGGGGATCTTGAACTTCAGCACCACCGTGTTCGGATCGGTGGCGGTCGCTTCGTCCAGCGCCTGGTTGACATCGACGCCCCATTTCACCTTGGGGCCGAGATCGCGCAGGGTGTTGAACGTGTAGGCGACGTCCTCCGCGCTGAACGGCGTGCCGTCGCTCCATGTGATGCCCGGGCGGGTCTTGATCGTGAGCTGCTTGAAGTCCGGCGTGAACTGGTAGCTCTCCGCCAGCCACATGTACCTCTTGTCGGCGAAGGCGCTGTAATAGGCCAGCGGCTCGCAGATGATGTTCGGCCCATTCTGGTGATTCGCGCCGATGCAGTAAGGATTCCACAGCTCGTGATCGACCCAGCTGCCGTCCCGCCCGCCGTTCTTGATCAGCACGAGGGTGCGGTTGCGCGTGATCGTTACCGGTTGGGCGTCGGCGATCGGGGCCGGCAGCATCGCAGCCGCGCCCGCGGCCAGCCCCGCCGTGACCAGGCCGCGGCGGGGCAGGATCGGCTTCGTCACGGCCGCCTCAGGCCTTCACGGGCTGCGCATTCCACAGCACGATGTTGTAGGTCAGGTGCCAGGACGCGTCGTTGATGTAGGCGTTCTCGTCCGTCGGCCAGTTCGTCCAGTGCGTGGTGTTCAGCGGAATGCGGTGATAGTTCTGCACCAGTTGGATGTCCGGCAGCTCCGGCAGCCAGATCTCCATCGCCGCGCGGAACAGCTCCTTGAGCTTGGCGACATTCTCCGGATCGGTGACGTACACCTCGTCGACGATCTTGTCGTACTCGGGGTTCTTCCAGCGGCTGAAATTCGCCGCATGTGCGCCCGGCACCGCGATGCTCTGGCTTTGGTACAGCCGCAGCGTGTCATAGGGCTCGCGAATGCTGCCGCCGTGGCCGTAGATCGAGCCGGTGAACTGGCCCTTCTGGAACCGGTTGTCGAAGTCGGGCGGCAGGCTCAGGCTGGCGGTAACGCCGTGCCGCTTCAGCATCTGCGACAGCACCGGCCCAATGGCCGGACCGGAGCCGCCGAAGCCGATGATGTCGAGAGCCAACGGCTTGCCGTCCGGCATCTCCCACATGCCGGCCGTTCTTCTTGAACCCCTTCGCTTCCAGCAATGCGTCGCCCTTCTTTGGGTCGAACGCGATGGTGTTGTATTTGGCGAGCAGGTCCTTCACCGCATCGAAATACGGCAGCAGCGGCTTGTATGGCGGCATCGGCAGCGTCGAAACGGTCTCGGCGCCCAGATAGGCGACGTCGATGATCTGCTGGCGGTCGATGTAGTGGCTGACCGCCCACCGCACGTCCTTGTCGTCGAACGGCTTCACCTCGTTGTTGACGTAGAGCGAGATCGGCCACCAGTCGACATAGCCCCACGGCGGCTTCTGGCCGGAATACGAAGTGACCTTCGGATTCTGCCGGATCACCGTGGGAAAAGTGGCCGGCTGCAAGAAGGCACCGAAGTCCGTGTTGTTGGTGATCTGCGCCTGCGCCGTCTCCTGCTCGCCCACCGAGGGCAGCCAGATGTTGCGCAGAATCTGCGGCATCGGCGCCAGCTTCTGCTCGGCCGCCCACCAGGTGTCGCGCCGCTCGAACACCTTCTGCTGCAGCGAGGACGCCGTGACTTTCCACGGCCCCGTCGTCACCGGCCAGCCCTTGGCCAGGTCGAAGGCCTTGAACGTCGTCCAGTCCTGGCCCTGGAAGATGTGCTTCGGCACGATGTAGATGCCGATGTCGTATTTGTAGGTGGCGAAGAAGAAGAACCGCGGCGAGGGGATCTTGAACTTCAGCACCACGGTGTTCGGATCGGTGACCGTCGCTTCGTCCAGCGCCTGGTTGACGTCGACGCCCCATTTCACCTTGGGCCCGAGATCGCGCAGGCTGTTCATGGTGAAGGCGACATCTTCCGCACTGAACGGCGTGCCGTCGCTCCACTTGATGCCCTGGCGCGTCTTGATCGTCAGTTGCTTGAAGTCAGGCGTGAACTGGTAGCTTTCCGCCAGCCACATGTACCATTTGTCGGCAAAGGCGCTGTAATAGGCCAGCGGCTCGTAAATCAGGTTCGGCCCGTTCTGATGATTCGCGCCGATCGCGTACGGGTTCCACAGCTCGTAATCCACCCAGCGCCCGTCACGGCTGTTGATGCCGATCAGGATCATGGTCTGGTTGCGCGGAATTTCGGCCGCCTGCGCCTCGGTGACGCACGCCGGCAGCATCGCCGCCGCCGCGGCGGCAGCCCCGCCTTTGAGGATGTCGCGCCGGCCCGCGCCGAAGCCCGCCGCCTGGTGTGTCATTGCCGTTTCTCCCTGCGCCTGCGCGCTGTTGTGATTGTTGTCCGACCGCAGCCGTGTTGGCACCGACTGTCAACCCGCCTGGGCAGGTGTCAAGATGCAGGTCGGAATCGGAGCGCCAGACGTCCACCTCTCCCGCTCTTGCGGGCTTGAGCCGCGAAGCGGATAAGGTCGGAGCGCGGAGCGCTCCGGGTGAGGGTGGTCCACGCGGCACGACCCTCACCCTCGGCGCTGTGCGCCTCGACCTCTCCCGCAGGCGGGAGAGGTAAACTCCGGTCAAGTCGGGGGGAATATGCCCTACGCGGCGATCGCGCCGTTGATCACCTGCACCGCCGCCTCGATCCCCGCCAGGTCGACATCGAGATGCGTGCAGGCGCGGGCGCGATAGCGGCCCATGGTGGACAGCATCACCCCCTGCTTGCGGATGCGCGCGGCCAGCTCGTCCGCCGTCAGCCCGGTGCCCGTGGTGTCGAAGAACACCAGGTTGGTCTCCGGCTCTTCCACCGTGATGCCGGGGATTTGCGCAAGTCCGCGGGCCAGCGACTTGGCGTTGGCATGGTCGTCGGCCAGCCGGTCGATGTTGTGGTCCAGCGCATAGAGGCAGGCGGCGGCGCAGATGCCGGCCTGGCGCATCGACCCGCCCAGCCGCTGCTTCCAGCGCCAGGCGGCGTCGATGAACGCCGCGCTGCCGCACAGCACCGCGCCCAGCGGGGCGCCGAGCCCCTTGGTGAAATCCACCCACACGGAATCGCAGCCGGCGGCCATCTCGGCGGCCGGGACGCCGGCGGCGACCACGGCGTTCATCAGCCGCGCGCCGTCCATGTGCGTCGCCATGCCGTGCGCGTGCGCCGCGTCCAGCACGGCGTTCAGCCTGTCCAGCGGCCACACCGAGCCGCCGCCGAGGTTGGCGGTCTGCTCCACCTCCACCAGCGTCTGCGGGGGAGAATTGCGGCGCTTCTCGCGGAATGCGGCGCGCAGCGTGTCGGCGTCGTACTGCCCGCGCGCGCCCTTCAACCCCAGTATGGAGGCGCCCGTGAGCGCCGCGGCCCCGCCGCCCTCGCTGTTGGCGATGTGCGCCGTCTCGTGCGCGATGATCTCATCGCCCGCGCGGCAGTGGGTGAGGATGGAAATCTGGTTGCACATGGTGCCCGACGGCAGGAACACCGCCGCCTGCTTGCCGAGCAGCGCCGCCATGCGGTCGCACAGCGCGTGCACGGTGGGATCGTCGCCGTGCTGCTCGTCGCCGAGCTCGGCCGCGACCATCGCCGCCTTCATCTCCGGCGAGGGGCGGGTCTGGGTGTCGGAATAGAGATTGACGCGCACCGGCGGCAGCAGCGCGTCGGGCCGGACGGGTGTGTAGGTCATGGTGGTCCCCTTGGGCGACGGTCCCCTTCTCGCGCCTCCAGCAAAGCAGGCGACGGCGGCGTTGTCAGCCCTGAACCGGTGACGGTTTGGCGGCCGACGCAGTGCCAGGCGGGGCGGTGGTCGGTTGGGCGGTGCCGGGCGAGGCGGGGACCTCCGGCGGGCCATACACATCCCGCGCCCGCTTGAGGAACGCGCCGACCATGCGGCGCACCGCCTCGTTGAACACCACGCCGATCGCGGCCTGCAGGATGCGGCTGCGGAACTCGAAATCGACGAAGAAATCGACCTCGGCAGCCCTGCTCGGTGCGGCAGGAAGTCCCATTGGTTGTTAAGATAGCGGAACGGGCCGCTTCTCGTAGCGCACGCGAATATGGCGCGGGACGGTCCAGGGCGTCGCGGCTGGTGAAGGTCTCGCGGAACGGGCCGAAGCCGATGGTGAGGTCGGCGACCAGCTCCGCGTCGGTGCTGCTGCGGACGCGGGCGGCGACGCACCAGGGCAGGAATTGCGGATATTTGCCGACATCGGCGACCAGATCGAAAAGCTGCTCCGGCCGATACGGCACGATCTGGCGTTCGGCGTGCGTCGGCATGGCTCAGCCCGGGGCAGCGGGTTGCGCGGCGGGTCGCGCGGCCAGGCGGGCGGCGCGCGCGGCCCGCAGCGCGGCGAAGTCGGCGTCCGCGTGGTAGGAGCTGCGGGTCAGCGGCGTGGCCGAGACCAGCAGGAACCCCTTGGCGCGCGCCAGCGGCGGCGTAGTCGGCGAATTCCTCCGGCGTGACGAAGCGGTCGATCGCGGCGTGCTTCACGGTCGGCTGCAGGTACTGGCCGATGGTCAGGAAATCCACCTCGGCGATGCGCAGGTCGTCCATCACCTGCAGGATCTCTGCCCGCGATTCGCCCAGGCCGACCATCAGGCCGGACTTGGTGAACACCGTCGGGTCGCAGCGCCTTGACGGCATCCAGCAGGCGCAGCGACTGGTAAGTAGCGCGCGCCGGGGCGGATCGTCGGATACAGCCGCGGCACGGTCTCCAGGTTGTGGTTGAACACGTCGGGGCGGGCTTCGACCACGGTCTCGACGGCGCCGGGCTTGCGCAGGAAGTCGGGGGTCAGCACCTCGATCGTGGTGCCGGGCGCGGCGGCGCGGATGGCGCGGATGACGGCGGCGAAATGCGCCGGCCCCGCCGTCCGCCAGGTCGTCGCGGTCGACCGAGGTGACGACCACGTGCTTCAGGCCGAGTTTCGCCACGGCGTCGGCGACGCGGTTGGGTTCGTCGGCGTCGAGCGCGCCGGGCAGGCCGGTGCGCACGTTGCAGAACGCGCAGGCGCGGGTGCAGGTGTCGCCCATGATCATCATGGTGGCGTGGCGCTGCGACCAGCACTCGCCGATGTTCGGGCAGGCGGCTTCCTCGCAGACCGTGACCAGGCCGGTTGGCGCGCATCAGGGCGCGGGTCTCGTGGTAGACCGGGTGCGTGGGCGCCTTCACCCGGATCCAGGCGGGCTTGCGCTGGATCGGGTTGTCCGGGCGGTGCGCCTTCTCCGGGTGGCGGAGGGCCTGGGCGCTGGACGCGCCGCCGGCGGACCGGTCGTTGGACGCGCCTCCGGCGCGATGGTCGATGACGAGGTGGGTGGCCATGGTGGGGGAGAAGTGGCGGGGCGGATGGGGGGCGTCAAGCGGGGCCGAGACGCGTTCGACCGTAGGGACCGGTGAGTTTGATGGAATCGTGGGCGAGCGCGGATGCGGTGCGGATCGAATGGCAGCACGGTCGCCGGTTCAGGGGAGGCTGGCCAGCAGGCGACGCAGCGTCGCCTCGAATGGTGGCAGGTCATTTTGGATCGTGGTCCAGACGCGGTCCAGGTCGACGCCGAAGTAGCCATGAGTCAGGGCATTGCGCATGCGTACGCCGAGTGCCATGGCACAGAAGGGTCCGCGGCGACCACTTCCGGAAAGCGCTGCCGGACGTTCTGGGCAGCTTCGCCAATGATCTGCAGGTTGCGGATGACCGCATCCTGGGTTTTCGCATCACCCATGAACGCGGCGTGGTCCATGTTGGCGACGTAGCCGCTAATCCGACCAATGGCGTCAATGATGTGCTGTAGGTAGTCGTGCAGGCGGAATGCCGGACCGATCATACCGGCACGGCGTCGCGCAGCACGCGCTGGCGCATGGTCTCGGGCAAGGCGGCAGGGGTGGCGACGTCCACGCGAATGCCGAGCAGCTCATTCAGTTCGGCACTGATCGCGCCCACGTCGAACAGCGACATCTGCTCCTGCGGGTCAACCAGCAGGTCCAGGTCGCTGGCGTCAGTGTCTGCACCGTGCGCCGCCGAGCCGAACACCCGCGGATTGGTTGCGCGGTGCGCCGCCACCACCCGGCGGATGGCGGCACGATGTTGCGCAAGCAGGTCCGATGGTCGCATGTCAGGTTGCCTCTACGGGGCCAGGTTGGCGGAGCCTATAGCACCGACCCATTGGCTGCCGCGACGGGTCTGGACGTGCGGACGTCCGCGCCGGCATTCAGAAATGGATCGCCCGCCCATACGCGTCCAGCACCGCCTCGTGCATCGTCTCGCTGATCGTCGGGTGCGGGAACACCGTGTGCATCAGCTCGGCCTCGGTGGCTTCCAGCTCGCGGGCGATGACGTAGCCCTGGATCAGCTCGGTCACCTCGGCGCCGACCATGTGGGCGCCGAGCAGTTCGCCGGTCTTGGCGTCGAACACCGTCTTCACCATGCCCTCCGGCTCGCCCATCGCGATCGCCTTGCCGTTGCCGATGAACGGGAAGTGGCCGACCTTCACCTCGTGCCCGGCCTCCTTCGCCCTCGCCTCGGTCAGCCCCACCGAGGCGACCTGCGGCCGGCAATAGGTGCAGCCGGGAATGTTGCCCACCTCGATCGGATGCACGTCGTTCAGCCCGGCGATCTTTTCCACGCAGACCACGCCCTCGTGGCTCGCCTTGTGCGCCAGCCACGGCGGTCCCGCGAGGTCGCCGATGGCATAGACCCCCGGCTCGCCGGTGCGCCCAATAACCGTCGATCACGACATGCGTGCGATCCACCTTCACGCCCGTGCCTTCCAGCCCGATGCCCTCGACATTGCCGACGATGCCGACGGCGGAGATCACCCGATCGACTGTGATCTCCTGCGACTTGCCGCCCGCTTCGACCGTGACCGTTACGCTGTCGGCCGCCTTCTTCGCGCCCTTCACCGCGACGCCGGTCAGGATCTTCATGCCCTGCTTCTCGAACGCCTTGTGGGCGAAGGCGCTGATCTCCTCGTCCTCCACCGGCAGGATGCGCGGCAGCACTTCCACCACGGTCACCTGCGCGCCCATGTTGAGGTAGAAGCTGGCGAACTCGATGCCGATCGCGCCGGAGCCGATCACCAGCAGCGACTTCGGCATGGCAGGCGGCACCATCGCCTGCTTGTAGGTCCAGATCAGCTTGCCGTCCGCTTCGATGCCGGGAAGCTCCCGCGCCCGCGCGCCGGTCGCCAGGATGATGTGCGGCGCCTTCAGCGTGGCGACCGGCTTGCCGTCCTTCTCCACCGCCAGCGTGCCCTTGCCCGCGAGCTTGCCGGCCCCGTCGAACACGGTGACCTTGTGCTTCTTCAGCAGGTACGCGACGCCCGGAGGAAAGTTGTTTCGCCACCGCGCGCGAGCGTTTCACCACCTTGTCGAGATCGAATTTCGCCTCGACCGCGGCAAAACCGTAGTCCGGCAAATGGTGCAGCAGGTGGTTGATCTCCGAGGTGCGCAGCAGCGCCTTGGTCGGGATGCAGCCCCAGTTCAGGCAGATGCCGCCGAGGTGCTCGCGCTCCACCACCGCGGTCTTCATGCCAAGCTGCGCGGCGCGGATGGCGGCGACGTAGCCGCCCGGCCCGCCGCCCAGCACGATGAGGTCGAAACTCTGCTCAGCCATGGTCCGCTCCTTCGGCGAGCGCGCGCAGCGCGGCGCCGCCCAGTTGCCGCACGTGCCAGTCCTGCATCTTCCGCGCGCCGATGCGTTCGTAGAACTCGATCGAGGGCTGGTTCCAGTTCAGCACCCGCCAGTCGATGCGCCGGCAGTTCTCCGCCACCGCGCGGCGCGCGAGGTGGCGCAGCAGCGCCAGCCCGATGCGCCGGCCGCGATAGGCGGGCTCGACGAACAGGTCTTCCAGGAACATGTCGGGCCGACCGGTGAATGTGCTGAAGGTGTAGTACCACAGCGCCAGGCCGACCGCGCGGTCATCGGCGATCGCCAGCACGGCCTGGGCGCGCGGCTGCGGGCCGAACAGCGCGGTATGGAAGTCCGTTTCGGTCGCAACGGCTTCGTGCAGCAGATGTTCGTACTCGGCGAGGCCGCGCACGAGGCGCAGCACGTCGGGGACGTCGGGCGGCGCGGCATCGCGCAACACAAAGCCGGTCATACGCCTGCACCCACGGCGGACCGAGTGTGCTTGGCGTCGGCGCCGGCCTCAAGACCTGCGCTGCGCGCACCCGCAAGCGGGCTTCGGGTCTTGACCCCGGCGCCGACGCCAAGCAGGTGGCATTGGTGCCGTGTATGGCGGGATGTGCACGTGCGCACGGACTCACTCCTCGTCATTTACGGCACCAAAAGCCGGCCTCCTGGCCGTGCATCGGGGTCAAGGGCCGCAGCCCGCGGAGCGGGTGCGCGCAGCGCAGCCCTTGAGGCCGATGTGCGGCCAGGAGCAGACTTGGTCGTGCCGTACGGGGTCCTGCACCGCAACACTGCCAAACCGCCGTCAACGCTTGTCCGGCGACTGCTGTTGCGGCTGCACCGGCACCAGCAGGACTTGGGGTGGGATCTGCTTACTCGCTGTCACCGCTGTTGCGATGGCGGTCGTCTGCGCCGCCATTTCTGCACGCATCGCACGAAATTCGTCGGCCAGACGCCGCGGTATCGCGTCAAGCTTTTCGCTCAGCCGGTCACCATTCGCATCAATCTTACCGTCCAGCCGGGTTATCTGCCCGTCCAGGCGGGCCACCTGTACCCCGAGAAATGCGACCGCTCCGATCGCCGCGGTCAACAGGATAGCGACCACAGTGACTGTCATCGGCCGGACGACCTTGAGCGCGTCGTAGGCGCCTTCCAATCGATGGATGCGGCCCGAAATCTCTCTCATGTCGGGAGGATCGTCGTCGCCCCCGCCACCGTCAACCGAACCTGGTGCCGGTGAGCCTTCCTTAGGCTGCGACCGTGCAACCTTTTCTGCCAGTTTGTCATGAAAGTGAATGACATTGTCAGTCATCCTTGTTGGAGTTCCCCCTCCAGGAGTTCGAACGCCTCAAGCAAGCTGTCTCGCGACAGTTTCAGACTGTTCTCGATCGGCCCGAAATGTGGGTGTCGACCATGCTCAGCGTGTCGAATTGCCGGCAGAGTTTCGCTGATGGCGGTCTGAATGTGATGCATGGCTGTGACCAGATGCACGGCCGCCTGGCGCAGTTCCTCGGCCGTCATTTCGCGCTTTGTCATCGGCTGCTCATCGGTCATCCGGGTGGGTCCTCTTCCGGAGGGTACCATTGCAATGGAACATCTATAGCACATGGCGCAGGTCCATGAGGTAGGACCCGACCTCAGAGGGAGTGGTCGGTGCATGGCCAGTGCTCTCACATCCCGTCCGTCAAGTGGTTCGTGACGCCGACACGACGGACGTCGTTCGGACGATTTCTCATGATGCGCACCCATCCGGTCGGCATAGCGAGTGATGACAAACCTGGATTCGCGGCCCTCCGCCCCAAGTCACGTCCCCGGGCCCTCGACCTCGAGGGCGGCCGTGCCGTGATCCTCGAGGGTCACACCCACACCTCGGTTCACAGCATCAAACTCAGCGGATCCTCGACGATCGTCTTGAACGCGGCCAGCCATTCCGCCCCCAGCGCGCCGTCCACCACGCGGTGATCGACGCTCAGCGTGCAGGTCATCACCGTCGCGATCGCCAGCGCGCCGTCCTTCACCACCGGGCGCTGCTGCCCCGCCGCCACCGCCAGGATCGCCGCCTGCGGCGGATTGATGATCGCGGCGAACTCCGACACGCCGTACATCCCCATGTTGGAAATCGAGAACCCGCCGCCCTGGAATTCCTCCGGCTTCAGCTTGCCGCTGCGCGCGCGCCCCGCCAGGTCCTTCATCTCGTTGCTGATCGCCGCCAGCCCCTTCTGATCCGCCTTGCGCACGATCGGCGTGATCAGCCCGTCCGGGATCGACACGGCCACCGAGATGTCCACGTCGTCGTACAGCACGATCGCATCGTCGGTGAAACTCGCGTTCACCTTCGGAATGCGCCGCAGCGTGATCGCCGCGGCCTTGATGATCAGGTCGTTCACCGACAGACGGAACGCGCTCGGCCCCTCCTTCGGCGACTTGGCGTTCAGCTCCTCGCGCAGCTTCAGCAGCGCATCGATCTCGATGTCCATCGAGACGTAGAAATGCGGGATGGTCTGCTTCGCCTCGATCAGCCGCCGCGCGATCACTTTGCGCATGTTGGTGTTCGGCACCAGCGTGTGCGGCGCGGTGATCGCCACCGGCGCAGCGGGCGGAGTCTGCCCCCGGGCAGTTGACCCGGGGGCGCCGCGGGAGCCGCCGCAGGCGCGGCGACTGGTGCAGCCGCTTGAGCCGCCGCAGCCGGCCTGGCACCGCTCAGCGCGGCCTCGATATCCACCTTGACGATGCGCCCGTTCGGACCGCTGCCCTTCAGCGCCGCCAGATCGATGCCCGCCTGCAACGCCATGCGACGCGCCAGCGGCGAAACGAAGATGCGCTCGCCCGCGGCGTCATGCCCGTTGCCCTTGGCGGGAGACGGGGCGGGAGACGGCGTTGCCGCGACGGGCGCGGGCGCCGCCGGCGCTGGTGCGGCGGCCGGTGCAGGGGCCGCCGCCGGTGCAGGGGCCGCAGCCGGTGCAGGAGTTGCGGCCGCTTTTGGCGCGGGTGCAGCCGCGGGCGCGGCGGCGGCCGGCACCGCCTCGCCCTGCTCGACCAGCACCGCGATCGGCTCGTTCACCTTCACGCCCGCGGTGCCGTCGGCGACCAGGATCTTGCCCAGCACGCCCTCGTCGACCGCCTCGACCTCCATCGTCGCCTTGTCGGTCTCGATCTCGGCGATCACGTCGCCGGCCTTGATCGCCTCGCCTTCCTTCTTCAGCCAGCGCGCCAGCGTGCCCTCGGTCATCGTCGGGCGACAGCGCCGGCATCAGGATGTTGGTGGCCATGTGCGCGCCCCCGCTCAGACGATCTTCTTGACCGCGTCCACCACCCATTCGGGCTGCGGCAGCGCCAGCTTCTCCAGGTTCGCCGCATAGGGCAGCGGCACGTCGACGCCGTGCACCCGCACCGGCGGCGCATCCAGCCAGTCGAACGCGTGCTCGATCACCTGCATCGCCACCTCGGCGCCGATGCCGGCGAACGGCCAGCCTTCCTCGACGCGTGACGATCCGGTTGGTCTTCTTCACGCTGGCGACGACCGTTGCGGTATCGAACGGACGCAGCGAGCGCAGGTTGATCACCTCGGCCTCGATGCCCTCCGCGGCCAGCGCCTCGGCCGCCTTCAGCGCGACGCCGACCATGATGCCGAACGCGACGATCGTGACCTGCCCCCCGACGCGCTCGATCTTCGCCTTGCCGATCGGCAGGATGAAATCGTCGTCCATCGGGCATTCGAACGTGTGGCCGTAGAGGATTTCGTTCTCCAGCACGATCACCGGGTTGGGATCGCGGATCGCCGCGCGCAGCAGCCCCTTCGCGTCGGCCGAGGACCACGGCGCCACCACCTTCAGCCCCGGCACATGCGCGTACCAGCTTGCATAGCACTGCGAGTGCTGCGCGGCGACGCGCGAGGCGGCGCCGTTCGGGCCGCGGAACACGATCGGGCAGCCCATCTGGCCGCCCGACATGTACAGCGTCTTGGCCGCCGAGTTGATGATCTGGTCCATCGCCTGCATGGCGAAGTTGAAGGTCATGAACTCGACGATCGGCCTCAGCCCGTTCAGCGCGGCGCCGACCGCCATGCCGGTGAAGCCGTGCTCGGTGATCGGCGTGTCGATCACCCGCTTGGGACCGAACTCGTCCAGCAGGCCCTGGCTGATCTTGTAGGCGCCCTGGTACTGCGCGACCTCCTCGCCCAGCAGGAACACGTCGGCGTCGCGGCGCATCTCCAGCGCCATGGCGTCGCGCAGCGCCTCGCGCACGGTGATCGGCTTGGTCGGCCCCCAATCTTTCTCCTCCCCCGCCGGCGCGGCGGCCGGCGCAGGCGCACTCGGCGCTTGCGGTGGAGCGACGGTCCGGGCCTCGGGCTGCGGCGGCGGGGCCTTGGCCGCCGGCGGAGCCGGTGCAGGTGGCGGCGCCTCGACCGCCTGCGGCTTCGCAGCCGGCTTCGCCGCAGGCGCCGCAGACACATCCTCGCCGTTCGCCGCCAGCACGGCGATCGGCGTGTTGACCGGCACGCCCTCGGTGCCCTCGTGCACCAGGATCTGCGCCAGCTTGCCCTCGTCGACCGCCTCGACCTCCATGGTCGCCTTGTCGGTCTCGATCTCGGCGATCACGTCGCCGGCGCGGATGTCTTCGCCGACCTGCTTGAGCCACTTGGCCAGCTTGCCCTCGGTCATGGTCGGCGACAGCGCCGGCATCAGGATCTGCGTGGTCATGGCTCAGCCCTCCACCAGCACGTCGGTGTAAAGCTCGCGAGGGCTCGGGCTCCGGACTGGACTGGGCGAAATCCGCCGCCTCCTGCACGATCGCCTTCACCTCGTCGTCGATCGCCTTGAAGGCCGCGTCATCGACCCCCATGCCCTCCAGCTTGTGCCGCGCGCCCTCGATGCAGTCGTGCTGGGTGCGCATCATCTGCACCTCCTCGCGGGTGCGGTAGCGCGCCGGGTCGGACATCGAGTGGCCGCGATAGCGGTAGGTCTTCACCTCCAGCAGATACGGTCCCTTGCCGGCGCGGCACGCCGCCACTGCGACGTCCGCGGCGGCCTTCACCGCCAGCACGTCCATGCCGTCCACCTGCACGCCCGGGATGCCCCAGGGCGCGCCGTTCTTCGACAGGTCCTTCGACGCCGAGGCCCGGTCCACGCTGGTGCCCATGCCGTACTTGTTGTTCTCGATCACGAACACGGTCGGCAGCTTCAGCAGCGCCGCGAGGTTCAGGCTTTCGAACACCTGCCCCTGGTTCGACGCGCCCTCGCCGAAATAGGTCAGGCACACCCGGTCGTTGCCGCGATACCAGTTGCTGAACGCCAGGCCGTTGCCCAGGCTGACCTGGGCGCCGACGATGCCGTGCCCGCCGAAGAAGTTCTTCCGATTTGCTGAACATGTGCATCGAGCCGCCCTTGCCGCGCGAGTAGCCGGCGGCACGCCCGGTCAGCTCGGCCATGACGCCGCGGGCCTGCATGCCGGTCGCCAGCATGTGGCCGTGGTCGCGGTAGGAGGTGATGACCTCGTCACCCGGGCCGATGGCCAGCGTGCATGCCGACCACGACGGCTTCCTGGCCGATATACAGGTGGCAGAAGCCGCCGATCAGCCCCATGCCGTAGAGCTGGCCCGCCTTCTCCTCGAAGCGGCGGATCAGCAGCATGTCGCGGTAGGCCTTTTGCAGCAGCGCCTTGTCCGCCGACGGGTCGCGCGCCGCCGCCCGCTTGGTGGCCGCCTGTGCCATGCACGCCTCTCCTGTACCCCTGATCCCGGCCCACAGGTAACGCCAGGGCGGTGGCCGGGCAAGATTGGCCGGACAAAAAACCGTGATTGTGCAACGCAATAGAGGGCGTTAACCGGAATTCGGTTAACTACTTGTCGCGGGGGCAGGCGCGGCACCGCCGTGGATATAGCATTACGCCGATCGGCAGCCTGCCGCAGCTTTCTTGCCGTCGCGAGGTGCAACTCGCAGCGTGATTCCGCTCGTCACATCAACGTGAGGGTGGCCACGCCGGCGACAGCGCTGTTGTCGGGGCTGAATCGGCCAGCAATCGCGCCAATGGCTCCGGTTTGATCGCCGCGAATTCCGGCGATGGGTTCAACTTGCCGAGACCGGCCCGGGCACACGCGATGCCGCCGGACACCGCAGTGACTACCTCTCTCCTGCTTGTTCACCCCAGCCAAGGAGACCGTTGCCATGCGTTCCCTGCTGCTGTCACTGACCGTGCTGACTGCATTTGCAGCCGCACCTGCCATCGCCCAAACCGTCACGCCGGGGCCCGGCAAGGTGGTCACCGGGCCTCCCGGCCTGCCGAGCGTCGAGCCCCTGTCGCCGCACGCCAGCAATATCACCACTGCCGATACGCGGTCGGTGATCGCGCCGGCGCTGCCCCCGGCGGACCTGAGTCCAAACGCCACGGCCGTGGACTATCTGCATGCGGCACGCGATGCACTGGCCGCTCGCCAGACCGGTCGGGCGCAGTCGGCGCTGGAGAATGCCGAGACGCTGCTGTTGACCCGCTCCGTGCCGCAGGGCGCGACCGGTAGTCCCGATCAGAGTCCCGCGGTGCGCAACGTCAGCGCGGCGCTGCAGTCGCTTGCGTCCAATGACATCCAGGCCGCGATGAACCTGGTGCAGCAGACCATCCCGATGGCGCAATAAGCGCGCGACGCGCGATGGCCGAGGCAACCGGGCACGATCTGCCCACGACGTCATGCCGGCCCCGGCCTTCGCCGGGGCAGGCTCCTGCCGGCATCCACGACTCGCCTTCGTGCCGCAAGCCAGGTCGTGGCTGCCCTATTGCGTGATCGATACCAACGTTGGCCGATCGGCTCGCGGCCCGGTCAGCTCGCGTCATGGCACGCTGCGATCGCGCGCGCGATGGCTTCGCTGGCATCGAGCACCGTCAGGCGCGGCGGCGCCACCTCGGGGACCACGCGGAACGGCGGCACCGTGTTGGTGACAACGATGCCGTCGATCGCCGGCGTCGCGAACAGCGCAGTGGCCGCGTCGATGAACAGTCCGTGCGCCGCGGCAACGAACACGTTCGCCGCCCCTGCCACGCGACACGCCTCGGCGGCCCGCACCAGCGTGCCGCCTGTGCTGATCAGATCGTCGACGAGCACCGCGACCTTGCCGCGGACATCGCCGGCCAGCAACTCGCCGCGCACCTCGCCGCTGCTGCGATATTTCTCCATCAGCGCGCCGCCGACCTCCTCGCCGGTCAGGTGCGCGAGCGCCTGGCGGCACCGGCCGGCACGCTTGGCCCCGCCGGCATCGGGCGAGACCACAACCACCCGCTCGCCCCGCAGCACGGCAGCGAAATGCGCCGCGAACAGCGGGGCGCTGTCGATGTGCCATGCCGGGCAGCGGAACGCATTCTCGAACGCCGCGACGTTGTGCACTTCCACGGCGATCAGCCGATCGACCCGGACCGCCTCGAACATCGCCGCAATGTAGCGCGTGATGACCGGATCATTCGGCTTGGTCCGCTGGTCCTTGCGCGCGTAGCACAGATAGGGCGTGACCGCGGTGACGCGCGCGGCGCCGGCATCCTTCAGCGCGCCACAGAAAAACAGCAGCCGGCACAGCTTGTCGTTGCCGCTCTCGCTCGCATCGCCATGCAACGAATGCAGCACGAACACGTCGTGCCCGCGCACGTCCAGCAGCGCCCGCGTCTTGTGCTCGCCATCCTCGAAGTTGCGCTCCTCGTGCGGCGCGAGCGCCACCTCCAGGCGCCCGGCCACACGCTCGGCAAGGTCGCGGCTGAGGTGCAGGCCGAACAGGGTCAGCGGACGGCGCGCCATCGCGGTCTCCCCTCAGGTGCGGTCGGATGGGACAACACCCTGCGCCTCGTCGAGCCGCGCTGTCACCTCGTCGTCGCACAACTGCGGAAGCGCGACATAGAGCTGTCCGACGGCTGGACTGGCGGCGGCCGGTGATGGCAGCATCGTCACAGCGATCAGCATGAACCGCGAGGCATCGATGCCGACCTACGACTATGGCTGCGAGCAGTGCGGCCCGTTCACCGAGTCCCGCCCCTTGGCGGAGTACGCCTTGCCCCGCCCCTGCCCGAACTGCGGCGACCTGGCCCCGCGGGCTTTGACCAGCCCGGCGATCGGCGGTGGGGCGCGTGAGGCACTCTTCGCGGCACCGGGCTGCGCGCATCCGGGCGGTTGCCGTTGCTGCGCCGCGCCGGGCCGCTTCCGCGCCGAGGCGGTGTGAACGACAACCTGACGGATGATGCCGTCGCCGAGCCCGCTCGGGCCGGTTTGTCCCGACAGGCCGACGCGCCGTGCAACGGCGGACTGCCAAGCTTGAAGTCCCAGTGTTCGCCCCAGGGACGCGGCAGGGCCGTTCGTCACCGTCCGACAATCGCGTGCACAGCCGGGGTTACCCACGTCCCGCAAAGGGTTTGGTAACACCTGCCTGCTCTAATCCGCGGCAATGCACCCGACCGCCACCCGCGCGCCGCTCACCGAGCTGCGTGCCTTCGCCGATGGTGTGACCCAGACGCTCGGCGTGGCGCGCGGCCTGGTGGACGCCGGGCGCTACGTCGATCTGGCCGGGCTGGAAGATCAGATCGGCCTGTTGTGTGCCAAGGCGCTGGACCTGCCGCCGGAGGACGGGCGCACCGTGCGCGGCGAATTGGCCACCGTGCTCGTGCGGGTCGAGGCGCTGTCCTCGGCCCTGCTGCGTGCAACCGGCCGGCCGGACTGACGCCGCCGGCATGGCGTCGCCATTTGCCACGACGCTCACCGCGCTCGCGGCGCTCGCCGTCGTGCTGGGGCTGGTCTGGCTGGCGAGCCGCGCGGCCCGCTGGGGCGGGCTGGCGCCGCGCGCGAGCGGGGTGCGGCGGCTCGCCGTGCAGGACGCGCTCGCACTCGACGCGCGTCGGCGGCTGACGCTGGTGCGCTGTGACGACCGCAGCGTGCTGCTGCTGACCGGCGGGGCGCAGGACCTCGTGGTCGGCTGGTTGAAGCAGTCGTCAGTTGCCAGTTGCCAGTTGTCAGACGTGGAACGGTCGGACCTTCAGCGGCCAGATGGTTCGCGCTCGAACGTGGAGCCGGGGGCGTGACGTTGCGGCGCGCGGTGGCCTGCCTGCTGCTCTTGGCGCTGCTGGCGCCCGTCATGGCACAGGCGCAGTCGGTCAGCATCGACCTGGGCGCGGCCGGTCAGGCCGGTGCCACCGGCCGGCTGGTGCAGATCACCGCACTGGTCACCGTGCTGTCGATCGCGCCCTCGCTGCTGGTGATGCTGACCGCGTTCACCCGCATCATCATCGTGCTGTCGCTGCTGCGCAGCGCGCTGGCGACGCAGAACACGCCGCCCAACATGGTGCTGATCGGCTTGGCGCTGTTCCTGACCTATTTCGTGATGCAGCCGGTGCTGGACCAGGCCTGGACCACCGGCCTGCTGCCGCTGACCCAGGGGCATGTCACCGAGATGGAGGGGCTGCGGCTCACCGCCGAACCGTTCCGCCGCTTCATGCTGGCCAATCTGCGCCCCGCCGATCTGGGGGTGTTCCTCGACCTGGCGCACCTGCCGGCCCCGGCGACGCCGGACGCGACGCCATGGCGCGCGCTGATCCCGGCCTTCATGGTCGGCGAGCTGCGCCGCGCGTTCGAGATCGGCTTCCTGCTGTTCCTGCCGTTCCTGGTGATCGACATGGTGGTGGCCAGCGTGCTGATGAGCCTGGGCATGATGATGCTGCCGCCCAACGTCGTTTCGCTGCCGTTCAAGCTGATCTTCTTCGTGCTGGTCGATGGCTGGCGTCTGGTGGCCGGCAGCCTGGTGCAGAGTTTTTCCCCCGGGCAGTGATGCATCAGTCGTCGGGTTCTTGCGGGAATTGCCGCGCGCCGACAGGGACGACAACGCCCGGCAGCTTGCGTGAGACCCAGATGTGCACCGCGTCTTGCAGCCCGGGCGGCTCGTCCAAAGCGCCGCCCTTGATGCTGATCGTCGCGCTGCCCTCGCCGGCGTGCCATAGCCGCGTGCCGCAAGTTGGGCAGAATGCACAATCGAAGATGCGGCCGGAATCCCCGGCGCAGGACCAGTGCGCCGGCGTGCCGCTGGCCAGGTGCACCGCCTCGCGCGGCACCATGACCGAGATGCCGAACGCGGACGCCGACTGTTTGCGGCATTTCCGGCAATGGCAGACGTAGACGATCTGCGGCGGTTCGGTGACGGCGAAGCGAACCGCGCCGCATTGGCAGCCGCCCACCGACGGTGATAAACCAGCCTGCATCGTATCGGCTCCTGCGGTGGCCTGCCGGCATTGTATCCTATCGTGTTGCCGCTGCGTATCCTATCGTGTTGCCGCTGCGCAGGGCAGCAGCATCCACTGCGGAGGGTGTCGAACTCCCAAGCTTCCAGGATCCTTGCCCGCCGCATCTCCGATGTGGAACGCCCGGCTCGATAGCCATGTCTGCTTCCGTGGTAGAACGAGCCAGTTGCGTATCTGCCGCATACCGATTTATGTGGGAAATGTCGATCGCAATGACCATGAGCCGATCAGGAGCGTGAGATGGCGAAGTTCGCGGCGTTGGGTATTGTTCTGGGCCTGGTCCTGACGGCCACGACCACGGCGGTATTGGCGTCGGAGGTCCTGTCCTTCCCCTCCGGACCGATTCCCACCGCTCCCGGCCTCCACCTCGCGTCGCAACCTTTGACCGGGCAGCTCTCGATACCAGGGAAAGGCGGCGCATATCCGGCGATCATTCTCCTGCATGGCTGCGGAGGTATCGGAAGCACAGGAAATCACGAGGAGCTATGGGCGGACAGGCTCAACGGCTGGGGGTACGCGACACTGATTGTTGACAGCCTGCACCCACGCGGGATGTCCGAGGTGTGCTCCCCAGCGGCACAGTCCCAACTGAAGATGTATGATCGGGCTGGCGATGCGATCCATGCAGCCGTGGCACTTGGGCGGGTCGCCGGTGTCGATGCCCATCGAATCGGCGTGGTGGGATTCTCCCACGGCGGCGGCAGTGCAGTCATGCTGACGCAGAAAGGGTTCGACTCCTACCAACCGGGGCTGATCAAGGCGGCCGTCGACTATTATGGCGGATGCTATTTTCCGCAATATCGTGGCACCGTGCCGCTGCTGGTGCTGGCCGGCGATGCCGACAGGTACGGTGATCCTGCCAAGACTTGCACTGAATTCAAGGCCGCACTACCCCAAGGCCGGACGATGGACCTGCAAATCTACCAGGCCGTGTACCACGAGTTCGACAATCCATTTTTCAGAGCACGTCGATACGCGGGTAGCTTCCCTCTGCAATACGATTCAGATGCCGCGCGTGACAGCATTGAGCGCGTGCATACTTTTCTCGACCGCTATGTGATGAACGCCAAGTAGGGACATTGCCCGGGGGGCGATCCACGATGTGGCGCAATGCGGCCGCCTCTCGGCATTTGGAGACCCTGCACCCGTCGCACAAAATCGCATGGTCGGCCACCAGCGCGGCGAAGATCACCGCGCCAGACATGTGCGACTGAGCGGATGGGCTGCCTATACGCTCTGCAGCAGGACGCCGGTCCCCCAACTCAACGGCAAACACGCAATGCCGCTGAATCCCTGAAACACCGTGGGGGCGGCACCATGACCGAGATGCCGAACGCGGACGCCGACTGTTTGCGGCATTTCCGGCAATGGCAGACGTAGACGATCGGCGGCGGTTCGGTGACGGCGAAGCGGATCGCGCCGCATTGGCAGCCACCGATCGATGGTGACAGTCCAGGTTGCATCGTCTCCTCTCCCCCGCTGCCTGTTGCAGCGGCAGAGTGCATCACGTCGCGTCCCGGCGGAAAGCGGCCGTCGCGGCGCACACGAAACCGTGCGACTGCAGCGGGTTGCCACGCCTCGGTACTTGCCAACCGCGGCAGCGGACGATATTACGCGACGTGCCCCGGCACGAAGGTCATGCCGGCAAGTTTACCGTCACGTCTGCACTGCCGCCGCGTTGCCACAATGTCGCCGCCCGGGCACCTCGATCGGTCGCAAGATGGCAATGATCGAAAACGGAAAGGCGAGCACCATGGGCCTGCTGCTATTGATCCTGATCATCTTCCTGCTGTTTGGCGGGGGTGGGTATTACGGCTACCGCTCGGGCTATTATGGTGGCGTGCATTATGGTGGTGGCCTGACCCTGATCCTGGTCATCCTCATTCTGTTCCTGCTGTTCGGCGGGGGTGCCCACTACCACTACTGAACGAGGCGCGCCGGACCGGCTGGGTCCCGCCGCCGGAATGCGGCCCGGACTTCGACGCGGCGCCGGCCAGCAGATCAAGGCTGACCGGATCGATCAGCACCTTTGCCGCACCGCGCCCGATCACCACGTCGCCGTCCTGGGTGGCATCGCCCAGTTCGAAGCGGTACTGGGATTCGTTGCACCCGTTGGCCAGCACGGCTACGCACAACGCGCCGCGGCCCTTCCGCGGTGATCTCCGCGACGCACCGTGCGGCGCGCCCCGTAACGGCAACCTGTCCCATGCACGCCGGCGCGACTTGGGGCAGACTTCTCGACGGGCAGGCTCATCGCGGTGATATCGTCAGGCCGCGACCACCTCCAGTTCTGCATCGCGCGGGGCGCCGGCGTTTACCGCAGTGATATCCTGTGGGCAGGCGGAGATCGCCACCACGACATCGAACGCGGCGCGCAGCAGCACATGATCGCCGGCCCGGCTCGACGGCGGCAATCGGTCCAACCGTCCTTCGCAGTCCACTGGCACGTTCATGAACAGGTTGCATGGCGACGGAGTCCAGGGGATCGCAAGGCCGAGCGTTGCCAGCGCTTCGTGCAGGTTATCCGCGCAGTTGCGATGATACTGGGTCACGCCGAGCTCTCGATAAATCCAGGGATTGCAGGCGCAGAGAAGGATATCGTGGCGCCCGGGCGAGGTATCCTCCTCGATCGTCAGGATGGTGCGGCGATGATTGCTTACCAGCGCATCGCCGCGACCGACATAGATGCGGCTGTTACGCGAGCGGGTATGGGCCATCGACATATACTCGCCAAGATCATCGGCGTTGAACGCCCAGGTGTCCAGCACCTGCTTGCCATGCAGGTTGATCAGCTTCAGGGCATCACCGCCCTTCACTTTGACCGCAACACCGTGACTTGCGGGAATGCGCATTCTGCTGGGTCTCCTGTTCAACCGCGCAACGCACGCGGTGTGGTTCCACGAGGCCGCGAGGTGCCTCCCCAGCGCTTTCACGCCGAGGCGCGTCGAGATGCTAATGGCAATGTAGATGACAAAGCGGGTCAGCTCCACGAAGACGGTGCTCGCCCAATGAATTGCGCTGGCGCGTCACTGAAGCCGTCCGAGCGCCAGCAGAAGCCCAAGCAGCAGGGCCAAAGCCATCCTGGCGAAGGCAAGCATGTTACTTGCGGCGGCGACGCCGTTGCCGGTCGCTGCGGCGATGCGACCGACGCCGCGCTTGGCTCAGTCGACCGAGAAGCTCGTCCCGCACCCGCAGGCCGACTTGGCGTTCGGGTTCTTCACCGCGAAGTAGCTGCCCATCAGCTCTTCCGCGTAATCGAGCTCGGCCCCGGCCAGCAGGTCCAGGCTGACCGGATCGATCAGCACTCTTGCTCCGCCGCGCTCGATCACCACGTCGTCGTCCTGCGTGGCGTCGTCCAGCTCGAAGCGGTACTGGAAGCCGTTGCAGCCGCCGGCCAGCACCGCGACGCGCAACGCGCCGCGACCCTCCGCGGCGGTGATCTCGGCGATACGGCGGGCGGCACGATCGGTAACGGCGACCTGTTCCATGGAACGGAACATAGGGCCTCCCGCCCCATATTTGAAGCCCGCCCCGCACCGGTGTAATCCCGCGCCATGGAGCTCGCCCCCTACGCCGTGCGCGCCGAGACCAGTCGCGGCCGGCTGCACCCGGAGCCGGAGGCGCCCACCCGCTCGCCCTGGCAGCGCGACCGCGACCGGGTCATCCATTCCTCGGCGTTCCGCAAGCTGCAGTACAAGACCCAGGTCTTCGTCAACCACGAGGGCGATTTCTACCGCACCCGGCTGACCCATTCGATCGAGGTGGCGCAGATCGCCCGCTCGATCGCCCGCGCGCTCGGGCTGGACGAGGACCTGGCCGAGGCGCTGGCGCTGGCGCACGATTTGGGCCACCCCCCGTTCGGCCACGCCGGGGAAGAAGCGCTGAACCTGGCGATGAAGCCGTTCGGCGGCTTCGACCACAACGCCCAGTCGCTGCGCATCGTCACCCTGCTGGAGAGCCGCTACGCCAGCTTCGACGGCCTCAACCTGACCTGGGAGACGCTGGAGGGCCTGGTCAAGCACAACGGCCCGCTGCGCAACCCGCCCGGCTACATCGCCGACTACAACGAGCGGCAAAAACTCGACCTTGGCACGCACGCCGGCGCCGAGGCGCAGGTGGCGTCCGTCTCCGACGACATCGCCTACCACGGCCACGACCTGGACGACGGGATGCGGGCACGGCTGTTCGGACCCGACGACATTGCGCACCTGCCGGTGGTGGGCGAGGCGGTGCGCGCGGCGCGCATCGCCAGCCTGGACGTGCCGCCGCCGCGGCTGCGGCATGAAACGATCCGCCGGGTGATCGACGCGATGGTGACCGACCTGCTGGCGGAGACGCAGCGGCGGCTCGCCAAGCTGGCGCCGAAGGATGCGGATGCGATAAGGCGATCGAAGCAGCCGGTGGTGGGGTTCGGCCCGGCGATGGCCGAGGCGAACCAGGCGATCAAGGATTTTTTGGGCACCCGGATGTATCGCCATTGGCGGGTCAACCGGATGACCAGCAAGGCGCGCCGGCTGACCGAAGAACTGTTTCGCCTGCTGCACCAGGACCCCAGCCTGCTGCCGGACGACTGGCGCGCCCGCGCCGGCGAGGCCAACACGCAACGCGCCGCGACGACCGTCGGGGATTACGTGGCGGGGATGACCGATCGCTATGCGATGGACGAGTACCGGCGGCTGACCGATTTATCCGCCTCGGGGTGAGACGAATCGACCCCGCCCTGGTGCGGACGACGTGAGTCCGAGAGCCGTGCATGACCAACGACGCACGGGTCGCTGGTGACGGTCCTGGTGCGCGATACCAACGTAAATGCGCTCTAGAAGACGAGCGCCGCCATCGTACGAAATTGCCACCCGCCGCCGAACTGCGGCCGCAGAACATTGTAGTAGGCGCCGGCAAGCAGATCGACCGGCAGCTCGCCGTTGATCCTGATCACCCGCCCGACCTGCGCGCCCAGCGGCAACGTCCATCTGGCACCGGCCGACAGTTCATCGGCCGACAGTTCGTTGGCCGACAATTCAGGGGCCGTGATGATCGCCGCGCTGCTCACGAACCAGCCGTCGCCGAAAGTATATTGCGCAAATGGATTGACGGCAGGCAGGCCATACATTGTGGCACCGTGCCCCGACGTGCCGCCGAGCGAAGCCACGTTGTTGACGTATGCCCCGAAAACGACCGGACCGGCCGGCTTTGCGACGACGAGCGCCCGGCCGCCCTCCGTTGCATCCGAACCAGGTGTTTCGCTGATGATCGTCGGTACCTGCACGATCGGCCCTGCATCCGACATCCATCCGTCGATGGGCTGATATGTCGCCGGAGAGACGGAAACCGTCGTTGCCGGCAGGCCGAACGGCACACCCGGTCCGGGTTGCGCGGGTCGGCGCCTGACCGGTGGCGGCACCGTGCGCGTGGCCACCTTCCGGTCTTCGGCCGGATGAATCGAGATGACCAATTGGACATTCAGGATGCCCCGGGTGCCGCTGCGCGACCCGACGCCCGGGTTGGTGTTGTTCTGCAACGGCATCGTGTGGGCATCGCTGATCGGGTTCTCCGGCGCTTTGGCAAGCTCCGTGGTGCCGGCGCGCGAGGTACCGTCCGCAGCGTGATCGGCACCGGATGCCGGCGGAGAGTCCATCTGAACGGTTGGCTGCATGGCTCGTGACGCTGCAAGTCCCGGCGACCGCGGCCGCGGAGAGTCCATCTGAATGGATGGCTGAAGCGCTGGCTGAACGGCTGGCTGAATGGCTGGCACAGCCTCGCCCGGTGGCGGTGGCTGCGCGTACGTCCAGGCAAATGCCCACAGACCGGCCGCCAGCAACACCGGTGCCCAGGCCGTGCCGACGCCCGTCACTGCCCGGCCGACCGCTACCATGCGAATCGCACCCCGGCATTGAACGACTGGGCCTCGCTGCTGCCGCTGAACGCACCGCCATAGCCGACGAACATCGCAACCGGCCAGGACGCACCCTTAAGGTCGGCGCCGAGTCCGACCACGGCGGCGTCGCGTCCGATCGGTGCGCTGGTCACCGCAAAGCCACTGCCGCTCAGGCCCGCGAATCCGGCGGAAATAGTCGCCGTGTTGTCGGCGAACTCGTGCGACCAGCCCAACTGCCCGCGGACGGTCATCCGCATCGTCGGGCTCAGCGCAAAATCGCGTTGCGCGCTGGCGCCCAGCGTGCTCTCGGCGCTGCCCAGCGAGGCGCCGCCGATCGTCTCCGCCAGCGCCCCGTCGCCCGTCTCCGTCAGACCGCCGACATGCAGGTCGAACCCGCCGAACCCGAGGCTCGGCTCGATCAACCACGCACCCAGGTATTGCTGCACGCCGACGCGCAGCCCGCCGCCGCCGGCCAGTCCGTCGGTGGCACCCGTCGGGTTCGCGCCGAACAGCGGCAGTGTCTGGCGCACGGTCTCCTGCTGGTACATCAGGCCAAGCTGCGCCTCGGCGAAGAACCTGCCCCGCTGCCATTGGCCATAGGTGGCGAACTGCGCCGTGCTGTTGCTGGCATTGCCGTTGCCCGGCGCCCAGGTCTGCCCCTCGATCGTTCCGGCCGCAATGCCGACCCGCAAGCTGCCCCCCATCGGGAGACCCGCCACCGGGATATCAATGCCGGCTGCCGTGCCGCCCAGCCCGGCGGTAAAGCCCGGCGACCCGCCACCCGCGCCGACACTGTCGTAGCCGCCAAGCGCGGTGACCCAGATCGTGCTGCCGTTCGCGCCGGGCGCGGCGTTGGCGGCGGTGTCGGCTGCCAGCCCACGCCGGGCCGCCAACTCCCCGCTGACCGCATGGTCCATCAGGTACCAGGCGTTGCGCGCCGTGACCATCTCGTCGGCGGCGATCGACGGCACCAGCTCATCCAAACCCGCGGTGATGCTGCCGGCGGGCAACGTATAGAGCGGGTCGAACACCGCCGATTGGGCGGCATCCGGCGCCACGCCGGGAGCCGGGCGGATCGAATCCAACGTCGCGCCGACCACGTCTTCGCCCCGGCTCTCCGCCAGGCCGGCGGCGGCAAGGTCGCCGTAGAACGCCGGCGTCGTCACCAGCGAAACCGCGTTTCTGCCATACAGCGTGTCGAGCCGCGTGCCGGCGGCGAGGCCGCTGCCAGGCTCGATCAGCCCGCTGAAACTGCCGGACACGCCGCCGGCCGCGATCAGGATCGGGATGCGGCGACCCAACGCCGGAGGGTCGCCGATGGCCGCCACGACGAGGGTGCTGCCGGACACCGTTGCCGTGCCACCGACCTGGACCAGGTTGGCGCCGTTCGGACCGACCGCCGTCAGATAGGTGGCACCGGGCAGCAGGGCCAGCGAACCGCCGACGGCGCCGTTGCCGGCGAAGCTGGCGCCTGACCAGATCGTCAGATTGCCGGCCAGCGTGCCGGTGACGCCCAGCGTGCCGCCCTGCACGATGGTGTCGCCGGTGTAGCTGTCGTTGCCGGCCAGGACCAGCGTGCCGGTGCCCTGCAGGGTCAGGCCGCCAGGTCCGGTGATGTTGTTGCTCCAGATGTCGAACGCGTTCAGCCCGCCGAGTGCCGCGTTCATGCTCACCGTCACGTCGCTCGGCAACGCGCCGTAGCCGCTCGCCGCCGCGTACAGATTGAGCCGCGCCCAACCGCTGCCGTTGTCGAGCGGCACGCCCGACGGCAGTTCGGTGGTGGCCAGGACCTCGTTGAGCTGCGCGACGCTCAGGTAGGGAAACCGCGTGGCGATCAGGAACGACGCATCCGCCGGCACAATCGGTGCCAGGGTCGTGGCGCCGACCGAGGGCAGGCCATACGTCAAATACCACGTATAGGTCTGGATCGCCTGGGTGTAGGCCGCCGCGGTGGGGATCACGCCGCCGGCGATGCAGGCGGCCAGGCCCGCCGCGCAGGGTGCCGCTTGGGGCAAGCCGGCGCCACTGTTGACGCCGACGCTGCCGAGATAGGTTTGCATCGTCTGGCTGAGCGCGGTGAGATTCCCCGGAGTCGCCAACGCGGACGGATATGTCGCGCTGCCGGCCAGCGTTTCCGCGAGAACCTCGGTGGAGACCAGTCGTCCGCCGATCACGTCGAGCGGATAGTGCGCCCCGAACACGTTGCGGCTATAGGCGAAATCCACCCCGGCCTGGACCAGTTGCTGATAATCGCCCGGCGCCAGAACGGCATAGACCAGCGCCGACATGTTGCCGTAGGACGAATGTCCGCTCGGGAAGGCCGGCGACGAGACGTAGACGCTCCAGCTCTGGCCATTCGGGTCGGCGGGATTCTGCTGGTCCTGGGAAGCGAACGGCGACGAATTGGCCGCAGTAAAGGGATTGCCGCCAATCAGGCTCGAGGTCTGAAACGGCCGCGGGTCGCCATTGATGTCGGGCTGCGAGGCGTACGGGCCGGCGTAGCCGTAGGCCGTGCCGTAGATGTTGTAGGCGCCGTAAAAGTCCTTCGTGCTCTGCACGCTGCTGAATAGCGCGCCGGGCGTGCCGAGCCCCACCACGTTGGCCACGGTCACCGGAAGCCCGGTCGCGGTGGGGATGTTGGCGACGTAGCCGAAACTCGGCGTCGTGCCGAAGGCGAGGATCAGAATGCTTTGCGGCGCGTACTGTAACAGCGAATTTTCCGCGGCCTCGATCTTCTGCGCCTGGGTGGAATTGAGATAGATATTTTCCTCCGTTTGGAGGTTTGCATTGAGCAATGCCACTCCCGCGGGCGAGCCCAGCAGGGTGGTGAAGGACGACAGCACCCCTTCCTGGTCCGTAGCCTGGCAAGCGGCGAGCGCGGCAGGGGACAGCGGACCAGTGCAACTCTGAGCGAATGCGGAGCCCGGCCATCCCATCACGGCCAGCATCGCCGCGAGCGGGATGGCGCATAGCAGTCGCCACAGCTTGCACGCGAGGCTGCGGCGAACGCCGCCGGACGGCGAACGGCGACGGGCCGAACTGTCGCGGTGATCGACAAGTGTCATGACAGCACCCATTCTGCCGTCGGGTCGGAAGGCCCGGTTCTCAGATGATGCCGGTGAAGAGTTAACGGGTCGCGAAAGTTCGCCCGGAAGCAGCAGAAAGCTTGCCTTTTCGATCAGGCATGTCGCATCTCAAACGACCGTTTGCCGGCGTGATATTGCCATCAGGCGCTTCGATCGTCCGGGAAGGACACCGGCGTCCTGCCGCGCGCCGGTGCTACGCGAACAGCCGCACCAGGCGATCGAATTCCGCAACGCTCAGCGTCTCCGCGCGCCGGTCCGTCGCGATTCCCGCCGCGCTCAGCAATGCCTCCCCACCGACCTTCCGCAACGCCCCGCGCAGCATCTTGCGCCGCTGCCCGAACGCCGCCGCCGTCAGCCGCTCCATCCGCGCGAACAGCGCCGGGTCGGGCTGCGCGGCATGCGGCACCAGCACCACCACCGCGGAGACCACGTTCGGCGGCGGCACGAACGCGGCGGGCGGGATGCGCAATGCCAGCGTGGCCGCGCAGGTCCACTGCACCAGCACCGACAACCGCCCGTAGGCACCGGTTCCCGGGGCGGCGCAAATCCGTTCCGCCACTTCAAGCTGGAACATCAGCACCAGGCGCTCGAACGCCCCCGCCTGCCGCAGCCAGCCCACCAGCAGCGGCGTGGCGATGTTGTAGGGCAGGTTCGCCACGATCACCCGCGGCGGCGGCACCAGCGCCACCAGGTCGGTCTGCATCGCGTCCGCCGCAACCACGCGCAGGCGGCCCCCGCTCGGCTCCGCCAACTCGTGCATCGCCGCCACGGCGCGCGGATCGACCTCGATCGCGGTCACCAGGGCCGCATCGGTTGCCAGCAATGCGCGGGTCAGTCCGCCGGGGCCGGGGCCGACCTCGATCACCTGCCGCCCGGACAGGTCCCCGGCGAGGCGGGCGATCCGCCCGGTCAGGTTCGCATCCAGCAGGAAATGCTGGCCCAGCGAGCGGCGGGCATCCAGCCCATGCCGGGCGATGACCTCGCGCAGCTTCGGCAGAGCCGGCATGCCAGCGTCTGACACGTCGGGCCCGGCCGGATCAGCCGGCCGAGCGCGCGGTCTTCAGCCGGGTATACTGAAGCTGGTACAGCCCGCGTCGGACCGGCGCGATCGCCCCCGCCTCGATCAACCGCTTCTCCGGCAGCGCCGCATCGCAAGCGGCCAGCAGCGGCGGCGCCTCGCTGCCGCCCTCCACCAGGATCACCCAGTTCGGGACCAGCGGCTTGGCGATGTCCTTCTTCTCCGCCGTCTCGATCGCCGAGGCGGCGCGGTCGGCAATCGCCAGATGCGCCCCGACCACCCCCGGCGCATCCGCCAGCACCGGTAGCACCTGGTGCGCCAGAAGATCGCGGTGCGCATTCTCTCGCCCCGGCGCGACATTATAGCGATACGTGACCAGCAGTCCGCCCTGCCCGACGCCGAACGACGCCGCGACCCGGCACAGCGAGCGGGACGTGTCGAGGGCGCCGCGGATCGAGCGCTGCGTCCACGGCGTCGGCGCGTTCAGCCGAGCGGTATAGTCGCTGCCGGTGTGCACCAGCGGCGTGTCGGTCTCGTAGAGGGTGAAAAACTCGATATCGGCGTCGATCGCGCGGTAGCGCCGGCCGCGACGGAAGCCGGCGATGCCGACGCGCTCGGGCATGTGCTCGCGGTTGTGCCACTCGTAGGTGTCGTCGCGCGCCTCCGCCACGACGCCGTTCCAGATCGCGATCAGGCCCTCGCCTGCCAGGCTCATGCTGTCCTCCGACTGTCGGTGCGAAGCGATGTTACTTGCCGCCGTGCTGTCGCGCGAGCGGACGTCCGCCGGCAGAATTCCACAACAACCGAGGCGTCTGCGCGAGATCAGCCAGGCCGCGTCGGCGGCGCGGTCATGTGGCCGGCGCGTCAACGAAGGCGTTGACAAGGACCTGGTGCCGGTGAGGGATTGATGACCGCAAGGGGTCCGTGACAGCGGGAGAAACTGATGCGACAGCCGCGGCCCCCGGTCCCTGCGGAGGCGCAGCAGACCGCGGAGTTGGAGTAAGGTTGTCAGCCTGCGGCCATCGACCGCTGATAACGCGTGGCCGGATTTTGCGGCCTTCATATTGGCCGCAGCTGAGAAAGTGCTCCCGTGGATCGCGCGCCGCCCTGGCGACGTCCGGATTTATCAGCAGATAAGCTTCGGGGTCGAATTCAATTGTGAGTGGCACTGAGCATGGCCCAGGCAGCAGCCGCCTGCCCTCGTATTGCCCGGAGAGTAGGAAGTGTTCCCGTGGGTCCTGGCCTGTCTTGGCGACATCCGGGTTCATCAGGAGATACGCTTTAGAGTCGAATTCGATCGTAATGGGCACTGTCGCCGACCCCGGCAGCAACCGCCTGCCCTCAAGTCTTCCACAGGCCAGAAAATGCTGTGAAGCATCGACGTTCCGGCTGGCCACGTCTGGATTAGCCCGCAAGTAGGCCTCCGGCTCGAAGTGGGACGGCACCGTTACCTCCGCCAGAAGTTTGCGAAACCCTCTCTGTCAGCGCGGCTGGTGTCGTCGGGCTGCGCATCGTGCAGGTCGCACATCTCCGGTCGAGCGCGCCCTCCAGCAGCGAAGCGCGCAACGCGCGAACCGGCTCTCCGTTGAGGATTGCGGCAAGGTTTTGCGACGCAAGATTTCCGACACCTGGTCGCGCGCAGCAGGGCGCAACGTCGCCGTTGACCCGGAACTCCACATACGTCCATGGGTCGACACAGTCGCGGGTCAGACCCGGACCGAGCGTCAGGCCGTCGGCGGGATCGGATCTGCCGGGGACATCTACGACCTGGGCAAGCAGATTACGAAGCCGCAAGTGGCGCCAGTACCCGTGCGTATCTCAGCCGTCGCGCGCCTTATCGTCGATGCGCGGGCGCAACTCGGTGCAAGGTGGGTCAGGAATCGGCCACCGGCACGATGCAGCTGGCTACGAGTATGTGGGTAAATCCACGATAGCGCAGCTCACTCCGACCGGTACCGAGATAACATTCAATGCTGATCGCAAATTTGATTGGTTCATACGTGCCAACCAGTCCCGGCAAATACATCGTCTACAGCCGTCGGTAACCCTGACATTGATCGGGGAGGCGGTCGGAGAGCGGATCAAGCCGGCGGCCCACATGTGGGGCTGGATCCGCCTATTTGCCGATGCAGAAGTGCCGGAAGATGGTGTCGAGCAGGTCCTCGACGCCGACCTGCCCGGTGATGCGGCCGATCGCGCGCAGCGCCAGGCGCAGATCTTCGGCGCGCAGCTCCGGCAGGTCGGCATCGCCGGCGCGGGCCAGGCAGGCGGCAGCTTCCTGTAGGGCGGCGCGGTGGCGGGCGCGGGTGAGCGGCGGCGGGCCCGAGCTCGCGGTGAGGCCGCGCGCCTCGGCCACGAGACGCGCGCGCAGGACCTCCATGCCCGCGCCGGTGCGGACGCTGATGCCGAGCGCGTCGGGCGGGACCGTGCCGCCGAGGTCGATCTTGTTGGCGAGCAGGAGTGTGGGGGTTGGTGGATCGGCACCAGCGACATCGACTCCCCCTCCCCTTGAGGGCTTGGGCCGCGAAGCGGACCAAGGGTGGGGGGACGGGTTCGAGGGCACGAATGGCCGGTGCCTGCCCGACCCCTCCCCCCACCCTTGGTCCGCTTCGCGGCCCAAGCCCTCAAGGGGAGGGAGAGAAAAATCCGCCTCACACACCACGATCACCAGATCCGCCGCCGCGGCCCGCGCCAGCGCCCGCCGCACGCCCTCGGCCTCGATCGCGTCCTGCGCCTCGCGCAGCCCGGCCGTGTCGACCAGCGTCACCGGCACCCCGCCCAAGACCACGCGCGTCTCCAGCGCATCGCGCGTGGTGCCGGGCTTGTCGGACACGATCGCCACGTCGCGCTCGGCCAGCGCGTTCACCAGGCTGGACTTGCCGACATTCGGCGGCCCGGTGACCGCGAACACCAGCCCCTCGCGCAGCCGCTCCCCCCGCCCGCCGTCGTCGAGATGCGCGCCGATCTCCCGCGTCAGCGCCGCCAGCTCGGCGAGCGCCAGCGCCTCGGTCTCCGGCGGCAGGTCCTCGTCGGGAAAGTCGATCAGCGCTTCCTGCTGCGCCAGCAGCACGCGCAGCCGGTCCGCCCAGTCGCGGTAGATCGCCCCCAAAGCGCCGTCGAGCTGGCGTAGCGCCTGCGCCCGCTGGGCCGAGGTCTCCGCATCGACCAGATCACCGATCGCCTCGGCCTCGATCAGGTCCATCCGACCATTCAGGAACGCGCGACGGGTGAACTCGCCCGGCTCGGCCGGCCGGGCACCCAGCGCGACCAGCGCGTCCGCCACGCCCCCGATCACCGCGCGGCCGCCATGCAGATGCAACTCGGCGGAGTCCTCGCCGGTATAGCTGGCCGGCGCCGGCAGCCACAGCACCAGCGCATGGTCGAGTTCCTCGCCGTCCGCGTTGCGCAGCCGTCGCACGCTGGCGCGCCGCGGCGGCGGCAACCGCCCGGCCAACGCGCGCAGCACCGCCGCGCTGGCCGGGCCGCTGAGGCGCATGACCGCTATGGCTGCCCGCCCGGCGCCGGAGGCAACCGCGAAGATGGTGTCTTCGTGCATCAGGCGGTTCCGCCCATCGTCCGAATCAGCGATGGAGGTCGGAAGCGTTGAGGTCAGTTCTCGTAGAATGGGGCGGTGTCGATGGCGATCTCGTCGATCTCCGGCTTGCCGGATCTCGCGAAATGCCCCTTGAAGCGACCGGTGAAGGCGTCCGAGCTGACCAGAGCCTCCCCACCGTCCTTGCCGTAATTGAGCCCGACATAGACGTTCATCAGTCCTTCGAACTCGTTGTTGGTGATTGTCACCCCGGCTGGATCGACCTCGATGCCGTCAAACTCGGTCTGGTCCGACAGCTCCTTTAGCTCGGACCAATACTCCGAGTCGGTTAGCGGGAAATCCTGAACCGCCTCAACGATCCGATGCATCCGCTCTTTCTCGGCAGGCTTGCCGGTGGCAGTCTTGTGGGCGGGCATCTCAAGCCTCCTCAATAGTCGAACCTGCCGATCGCGATGCTGCGGTCGAACTGCCAGGAGAGTGTTTCACATACCCCATCCAGGTCGGCTTTTATATGGGAAGGGTCGATCCCGAGGTAGAAGAGCCGGCGTCGGAAGAACGCGCGATGTGTGCGTTCGATGTCGAACGTGTCGGCACGCGGCGGCTTCCAGGGCTCAGACGGCTGGGGATGCACCGTGAAAAACCCGCGCTGCGACACAATTCGCGGCGCGATGTTGGAGGGGGCAAAGAACGTGACCGGGCCAGCATAGGTTATTGGATCCCCATTCTCGGTGTCATCGATGCGATTACGCGCTCTCACCGCGTAGACCCGAGCGGTGGCGTCCTGCGGTTCGGATGACACCGCAAAATAAGCGGCGACCAATGGGTTGGACGTCCAGTCCAACAAGCGCGTCGGCAGGCCGTGATGCTGCGCCAACGCAAGACTGTTCCAGGCTGACAGACCTCGCGTGTCAAGGAATTGCGCGGCGCGGCGCCGGAAATTCTCGAATAGTTTGCTTTCCCGTTGCGGGTCGTAGCGCTCTGGATCCCGCCCGACTTTGGGCACCAACAGGTGCCGCTCGGCGTCCGCGACGCCACGAAACAGCCAGACCGACTGGGCATGGCGGTCGACGAACTCCATGAACTCCCGCCAATGCCGTTCGCGTGCGGGCCGCGGGCTGGGCGTCACCGATGTTGGGTCGGCCGTTCTCACCGCTGCGATCGCAGCACGTCGCTGCCCGGACGCGGTCGCTCTTACCCGACTATCTCCAGGTCCGAGAAGAAGAACCGGATCTCGATCGCGGCGTTCTCCGCGCTGTCCGAGCCGTGCACCGAATTGGCCTCGATGCTCTCGGCGAATTGCGCGCGGATCGTGCCGGGCGCCGCGTTCGCCGGGTTGGTCGCGCCCATCACCTCCCGGTTGCGCGCCACGGCGTTCTCGCCCTCCAGCACCTGCGCGACCACCGGGCCGGAGACCATGAACGTCACCAGGTCGCGAAAGAACCCGCGCTCGCGGTGCACGCCGTAGAACGCCTCGGCCTGCGCCTGGGTCAGCCACAGGCGCTTCTGCGCGACGATGCGCAGCCCCGCCGCCTCCAGGCACGCGTTGACCTTGCCGGTCAGATTGCGCCGCGTGGCGTCGGGCTTGATGATCGACAACGTACGCTCAAGCGCCATCAAGGGGCTCCTGTCTGCTCTGTTCGCGCGCCGTCTAGGGCTTTCGGCGCCGCTGGGCAACCGGGGACCGCCGCCCCGCCCGCTCAAGCCCCCGCCAGCGCCAGCCCCTCCGCCACCGAGACGAATTCTCCCCCGCCCGCCAGTTTTTCCGCCCCGAACCGCGAGGCGAACAGCCGCCGGACCGCTGGGACGAAAGCGGTACCCCCGGTCAGAAACACGCGATCCACCGCGTCCGGCGCCAGTCCCGCATCGCGCAGCGCCTGGTCGATCGTCGCGCCAAGCCGCGCGAGATCCGGCGCGATCCAGCTCTCGAATTCGCCGCGAGTAAGCCGCCGCTCGATCGAAAAATCCTTGTGGCCGAACCGCAGCACCGTCTCCTCCGCCGCCGACAGCGCCGCCTTGGCGCCGGACACCGCCTGATACAGCGCGTAGCCCAGCCCGTCCTCGATCAGCGCAATCAGGTGACGCAACCGCTCGGGATGCGAGGCCGTGCGGGCGACCTCTTCGATCGCCCGCAGGGTGCGGGGCACGCGCATCAGCGACAGGCGGTGCCAGCGGGCGAACCCGGCGAAAAACTCCGCCGGCACCGGCATCGACTTGCCCATCACCCGAAAAGTGTCGTGCTTGCCCAGCGGCGGCGCGATCGCGTGGTCGATGATGCGATAGTCGAACACGTCGCCAGCGATCGCGATGCCGGCATGCCCCAGCGGCGTGACACCCTCCCGCGGATCGAACCGCAGCAGCGAGAAATCCGAGGTCCCGCCACCAAAATCGCCGATCAGCACGGTGGCCGGTTCGCCCAGCGTGCTGGCAAAACGCGCCCCCGCCGCGGCCGGCTCCAGCATCAGCGTCACGTCCGGAAGGCCGGCTTCCGCGAAGCCACCGCGCAATCGCTCCGCCCCCAAAACGTCGTCGGCAAACTCGCCGGCAAAGCGCACCGGGCGGCCGACGGTGATGCGCGACACCGGACCGACCTCCGCCAGCAGCGCGCGCAGGAATGCCCCCACCAGCCGTTCCAGCGTGAAGATGCGGCCGAACACCCGCGTCTCAGTGAAGCTGCGCTGCGCGAGATAGGTCTTCATCGACATGATCAGCCGGCTGTCGAGCGGATCTTCCAGATAGGCCTCGATCGCCGCCGGCCCGGCGGCTTCGTGCAGCAACTGCCGCCCGCGCGCCTCCTCCGCCCAGAAGCACAGTACGGTGCGGAACACATCTTCCAGCGCGGGGCCATGGCGCAGCACGCTGACGCCGGCATCATCGTTGAGCACCGCGACGACGCTGTTGGTGGTGCCGAAATCGACACCGATGGCCCGAGCCATGAAACCGCGCCCCCGCGAAAGGGCGCGGGTGTAGCCAAAGGCGCCGGGGCTGCGCAAGGCGTGCCGCACGGCGCCGGCACGACCACCTCACCGCGCGCCATCGCCGGCGAGTTGTCTCGCGACGGCGTGGCTGACATTACAGCTCGGCGCGATCTAGCTCAGCAATCTGGGCGTCGCTGTCGGTCGGGAAGGCTCAGGAGCCGCGGGATGCCGGCATCAGGTTGGCGGGTTCGTCGCTCATGGGTCGCCCGCGATCTCGCGGACGCGCGTCTCCAGCGCCCGGACCTTGCGGACCAGATCGGTCAACAGGGAGCTCAGTGCGCTGACTTCCTCGCGGGTGTTGTCGTTCAGACGCTTGACAGCATCGACCGCGCCGAAGTTCACCGCGATGTCGTCGCGGATGTCAGACAGCGCGTTGCCGAGCCGGTCCATGCGGGCCATCAGATCCACGCGCACCTGAGTCAGCTCCGCGCGCACCTGAGTCAGCTCCGCGCGCAGCGGAGTCAGCTCCGCGCGGGTGGCCAGGGCTGCTACGGACTGCTGCAACGTGGCCTGCGACTGCTGCAACGCGGCTTGTCCAGCCTCAAGCCGCGCCAGTGCAGCTAGAATCGGGTTGTCGGGTTCGTCGCTCATGCCGGCAATCTAGCACGGCCCGTCGCGAAAAACACCGGCTCCGCCGGGGAAACGCAGGGCAATCGCTTGAAAAGCCCGTTTGGCACAACGGGTTGAGGGTCGGCGCAACAGGGGGGCTTCTCAGCAGGAACGAAACGTGATTCCTGGGCGGCCAGTTCCGATTCGGAGGCCGCCATGGCCCGCCCGCCCGAGACCACGTCCCTGCTCGACCGCTTCGCAGCGCTGCAGGACCCGAGACAGCTCGTCAAGGTGCTTTACCCGCTCCCCGAAATCCTGCTGCTGGTCTTGTGCGCCACCATCGTCGGAGCCGATGACTTCGTCGAGGTCCAACACTGGGGCGAACTCCATCTCGACTTCCTACGCCGGTTCCTGCCCTACAAACACGGCATCCCCAGCCACGATGCGCTGAACGATCTGATGAACGCGCTCAATCCCGGGCTGTTCGCCGAGTGCTTCATCACCTGGGTCAACGGCCTGCGCGACAGTGACCCGGACATCGTCGCGATCGATGGCAAGACCTCCCGGCGCACCCATGCCAAGTCCAAGGGACGCCAGCCGCTGCACCTGGTCTCCGCCTGGGCGTCACGCCAGCGCCTCGTGCTCGGTCAGGAAGCCACCGACGTTAAATCCAACGAGATCACCGCCATCCCATTGCTGCTCCAGCGCCTCGAACTGAAAGGCGCGCTGGTCACCATCGACGCGATGGGCTGCCAGACCAAGATCGCCGCCGCCATCCTCGATCGCGGCGCCGATTACCTGCTCGCCGTCAAGGACAACCAGCCCGCTCTGCACGATAACATCAAGCGCTATTTCGACGATGCGCCGGCCGAGGAACTGCAAACCTACCAGACCACCGACGCCGACCACGGCCGCATCGAAGTCCGCCGCCATGTCGTCAGCCACAACGTCAATTGGCTTGCCGAGGACAGTCGCTTCCCCGGCATCAAATCCATCGCCATGGTCGAGAACACGGTCGAACGCAACGGCGAAACCTCATGCGAACGTCGCTACTATATCTGCTCCCTGCTCCTGCTGGTCGTGCTGTTCGCCAACGCCGTCCGGTCCCACTGGCACATCGAGAACCGCCTGCATTGGGTGCTCGATGTTACGTTCCACGAGGATCTCTCGCGTTTGCGCACCGGTCATGGACCACACAACATGGGCACCCTCCGGCACATGGCGATGAACCTGCTGCGCTCCGCCAAACCAGGAAAGAGCCTCAAGGTCCGACGTAAGGTCGCCGGATGGGACCCCGACTACCTTCACGCCATCCTGCGAGGTGTAGCTTGATTTTTTCGAGCGATTCCCCTGCGGGAAAACGCCAGCGGGGAAACGATCCGGGGTCAGGGGGGGCGGGACCACCGGCACAAACACCGGCGCCGCCCGCACGTGTCGCGTGTCGTCGACGGTGTCGGATCAATTCGGGGGCGGTGCCACGTAGACCGACGGCGCTGGCAGCACGGTTGGCTGCGGGTACGTCGGCTGGCAGGTCGGCATCGACTGATTCTACGCCTCGATCGCCGCCGGCCCGGCGGCTTCGTGCAGCAACTGCCGGCCTTGCGTCTCCTCCGCCCAGAAGCACAGCACGGTGCGGAACACATCCGCCAGCGCGGGGCCATGACGCTGCACGCTGACGCCGGCATCATCGTTGAGCACCGCGACGACGCTGTTGGTGGTGCCGAAATCGACACCGATGGCGCGAGCCGTGAAACCGCGCCCCCGCGAAAGGGCGCGGGTGTAGCCAAAGATGCCGCGGCTGTGCAAGGCGTGCCGCACGGCGCCGGCAATACCACCCCGCTGCGCGCCATCGCCGGCGAGTTTCCCCCGACAACCGCGCAACCCGCCCCGCCACAAGGGCGTGGCCGGTCAGCATCGATCGCTAATGCCGCAGCAGCACGCCCAGGATGGCGATCGTCGCGGCGGCATTGATCCCCACCGCCCAGATCAGCACGTCGAACCGCCCGCGCAGATAGGCGACCTCGCTGCGCACGCCGGCCAGTTCGCCCCGAAAATCGTCCCGCAGTTCGCGTAATCCGCCCTTCACGTCGGTACGCAATTCGTGCATTTCATCCCGCAACCCCCCGAACTGATCGTGCAGGTCGCCGACTTCCTCCGCCGCCGCCCGTGCCTCGTCGTCGGGCGCGCCGGCGGCCTTCAGAGCGGCGTACATCCTGCCCAACATGATGGTCATAGACGCGGTCTCCGGATCACGGTGCGGCATGCTGCACCAGCAATCCTTAACACTATGCCACCCTTGCCCGCCCGCCCCAACCCGGCTGATCCCGCCGTTCAAAGCTGACAGCTCATGCCGGCCAGCTCTCCGCGAAACTCGTCGCGCAGTTCGCGCACTTTCGTACGGACCTCGTCCCGCATCGCCCCAAGCTCATTGCGGACATCCCCGCGCAGCCCGCGCAATTCATCCTTCAGATCGGTATGCAGCTCGTGCATCGCGGTCCGCAACCTCCCAAACTGATCGTGCAGGTCACCCATTTCCTCCGCCGCCACCCGTACCCGCCTCCGGCTGCGCCTGCATGCGGGCGAATTCCGCCTCAATGGGTGCCAGCAGCGCCCGATCCGGTTCGGTCCCGTGCTTTTCACAGCGTTGCGCATAGTCGCGCACGAATTCCGCCATCAGCGGCGCGAACGCTTGCGGCAGGCGGACGAAGCCTGGCGTCAGGACGGCAATCGCCTCGACGTCGTCAGCCAGTGCCAAGTCGAGCTGGCCCATCGCGTCGAGGCAGTCCGCCCGCACCGACAACGACGTTGCCAGATCGGGCCGGAACGCGTCGGGGCGCTGCGCCGCCAGGGTGCGATAGAGCGCGACCGCTTCCTCCGCCGCCGCCAGCGCGTCCTCCCGCCGGCCGAGGTCGCTCAGCCTGTTGGCCAGGTTGTTGAGCGACCCTGCCAGATCGGGCCGGAACGCGTCGGGGCGCTGCGCCGCCAGGGTGCGACGGAGCGCGACCGCTTCCTCCGCCGCCGCCAGCGCGTCCTCCCGCCGGCCGAGGTCGCTCAGCCTGTTGCCAAAGTCGTTGAGCCACCCCGCGCGAACCGCGTTCACCTCCGGATCGGACGCGGCAAGCCGAGCCAACCCGTCGACGATGCGGCCGGTGATCTCCGCGGCACGCTCGCGCAACGCCAGCGTCTGCTCGGGCAATTGGTCGGCGATGGCCATCAGCAGGAAGGGATCGTCGGTCAGGTGGGCCAGATGATCCAGCCATGCCACGCTGGGATGGGCTGCTTCGCCCCGCGCGTGATCCTGCGCCGTGCGAATGACCGTCTCGACCACGCGGGGTCCGGCGCGGGCGAACGCGCGCTCGACGATGGGCGCCTGTTGCGGCCGCGATCGTCGCTCGCGGGTGAGTTCTTCGAGCAGAAAAGCCTCGCCGATCAGGTCGGGGCGTACAGCGTCGACGCCGTCCCCCTCGCTCGGCGCCAGAGCGTCGCGCAACAGCGCCACCAGCCGGTTGTCGCGCACTGGCGAACGGTCGCCGAACGCCTCGCGTTCCTGCTTGACCAGCGCCGTTGCGCCCTCGGCTTCACACCCGCCCTGCAGCGTCACGCAAGCGGCCAGGTAGGACACCGAGATCCTCGTCGGCCCCGATGCCGCGGGCCCGGCGTTGCAGCCGCGTCCGCTCCGCGCCGGCGAGCCAGAACGCGAGGTCCAACCGGCTCATCGCCAGGGCCGAGGGAGCGCCGGTGTCCACCGCGACGATGCCGGCCATGAGCAGGAACAGCGGTTCGGTCTCGATCGCGTCGCCGGCCAGGCGCTGGTCGAACAGCGCATCGGCGCCGGGCGCCGGCAGCGGTGCCGGCGTCTTGCCCAGCAGCGGGCCGGCGAGCTGCATGGCCTGCGCCAGCAACGCGCGGCGATGCGCGATGGCGCGCAGCGGCCCCAGCGCCAGCGGCGCACCGGGATCGATGAGGGTGTCCGCACCGTCGCCGGTATGACCGCTGGGCTGGCGCAGCGCCGCCCACCAGCCGGCGTCGCGCGCGGCGTGACGTTCCAACAGCAGCACCCGCAGCGGCTTTTCACCCGCCGGGTCCGGAACACCGCGTGCCAATTCACCAAGGCAGCTTCGCAGCACCCGCACCGAGGCGGCGGCATAGTCCACCACGATCAACGTCGGACGCTGCCAGCGCCATTCCGACGGATCGTGCTGTTGGCTGAAGCGCTCCAGTTTCTCCTGCTGGATGAACCCGGCAGACCAGCCGCCGATCCTCGGCCCACTCGCACAAATCGATGGCCAGCCGGGTCTTGCCCGCTCCGGCCGACCCGACAAGGCAGTGGACGGAGATGTCGCGGCCGGCACGCAAGGTCGTCAGCCATCGCCGCAGCGGCTCCAGCTCCTCTTGCCGGCCGACCAGGGTCGTGGCGCGGCGGTCCGCCTTCAGCAGGTCATTCAGTTCGGTAATCTGGGGTTGCCGCTTGTGCAGGCGCAGCGGCTCAAGTTGGTCACCGCGGGCAGCCAGCAAGCTTTCGATGCGATCGACGGTGCTGCCGATGTGATCGACAGCGCCCGCGATCCGGTCGATTTTCGGTTCCAGCCGTACCAGTGTCTCGCGGATCGCGGCGAGCCGGGTGGTGACGAACGCGATCTCGGCGTGCGGGTTGCGCTTGAGCGCCTCGCGGATGAAAGCCTGGAAGACCAGCGACCAGCCGGGCTTGTCTTTCTCGTCACCGAAGAACAGCTCGCGGAACTCGATTGGCGGCTCGCCGGCACCGTTGTCGGCAGCGCCGTGCAGCAGGGCGTCCCAGACCTCCTGCTCGGCCGTCTTGAGCATCGCCCGCAGCTCGCCACGTCCACCCACCGAGAGCGCACGATCGAGCTGCGACTCCAGGTCGGCGACCAGCGCTTCATTGGGGACTGTCTTGAAGCTGGGACAGCTTCCGATCTGCGCGTGCAGCCAGCGCCGCGCCGCGCCGATGAACGGCGGCAGCGCGGCGCCACGCGTGTCGAACTGGTCAAAGTCGATCTGCCGCCGCGCCGCGTCCAGCAGCACCAGCGTGCTGGTCAGTTCCGCCAGGCGGATCGCATGCTCCAGGTCATGGTTGGTCGGCACACCACCGGCCGCGCCGTGCAAGCGGGCGCCGAGGGACTCCATCACTTCCTTGCCGGCGCCGTCGAACAGCAGGTCCAGCGCGACCCTGGTCAACTCGCCGGCCGCCTCGCTGCCGGCTCCCAGACCCACGCACGCCGCGAGGATGCTCCCAGGCCGCCACATCGCACAGTGTCCGCTTTGGATACGCAAGGCTAACGCAACCGAACCGACGACGCGAGGAACTTGCGCGCCATGTCGGTGCGGATGCACCCCAGCCAACCGCAATCGTTGCCCTATGTCGTAGGAATGTATACCATGGACAGTTAGACAGGTTATCAGGAGGGCGCCGATGCTGCATCCACGACTCCCCGTCGTCGCCGACTCGCCGGCCACCCTGTCTGCCGGCCCGCCGGCCGAAAATAAACCCCGCGGCAACCCCAACCTCGCCCTCGCCCCCGCGCAGCCTGCCCGCGGTAGGCCTTGCCCCCGGGCGCTTGTCCCGAGGGTTGACCCGCGGGGCGCCCGCACCCGCACCCGCAGCGGCTGCCCCTGCCGCCCTCGCGCGATGCACGGTAAACGCCGCTGCCGCCTGCATGGCGCGCGCAGCACCGGCCCGCGCACGCCCGCAGGCGGCGCCCGGCTCTGCGCCGCCCGTACCGTCCACGGCGACGACGGCGCCAAGGCGCGCGCCCTCAACCGCTTCCGCGTCATCCTGCCCCGCATCAGCCGGGTCGACCTCGCCGCCGCCCGCTGGCAGGCCCACCTGGCGCCCGCGTTCGCCGGCCGCCTCCGCCAGTACCCGCCGGAGCTGCTGCCCCCGTCGCGTCCCATCGGCGGCATCACCGCGGCCGAGGACCGCGACCTGCGCCGCGCGGTCGCCGCCTCTCTCGCGCCCTGGCGCGCCGCCATCACCGAGGCCCGCGCGGCCGCCCGCGCCGCCCGGGCCGCGGCCCGCGGTCGCTCCGCCGGCCGATCAGAACCCCGAATCCGCGCTTTCCCGAATCAACCCTCTGAACCCCGAGCCGTCCCGCCATCCGCGCAAAACCCCGAATCCGCATTTTCCCGAATCAACCCCTTGAACCCCGAGCCGACCCCGCCACCCGCACAAAACCCCGAATCCGCGTTTTCCCGAATCAACCCTTTGAACCCCGAGCCGACCCCGCCACCCGCGCAAAACCCCCAATCTGCGTTTTCCCGAATCAACCCCGTGAACCCCGAGCCGGCCCCGCCGCCCACGCAAAACCCGAAATCCGCATTTTGCCGAATCAACCCCTTGAACCCCGAGCCAGCGCCGCCACCCGCGCAAAACCTCGAATCCGCGTTTTCCCGAATCGACCCCTTGAACCCCGAGCCGACCGCGCCACCCGCACAAAGCCCCGAACCCGCATATTCCCGAATCAACCCTTTGAACCCCGAGCCAGTCCCGCCACCCGCGCAAAACCTCGAATTCGCGTTTTCGCGAAGCAACCCTCCCGCCCGGCAACCGCCCAAAGCGTGCCCCGTGCCGCGCCTGACAGCGACCTCCGGGCAGTCCCACGGCTTCACCCGATCACCCTGCCAGATGAAACCACGATCTGCGTCTGACGCCGCCGCTTCCCTTGACCGCGCGCCCCAACCCGTCCGATCACGCCGTCCCATGTCGCTCCTGGTCATCTCCAACCTCACCATCCGCCTGGGGGGCCGCACGCTGCTGGACGGCGCCGACCTGACGGTCGACCCCGGCCGCCGCATCGGCCTGGTCGGGCGCAACGGCGCCGGCAAGACCACCCTGCTGCGCGCCATCGCCGGCGAACTAGCCCCCGACGGCGGCGACATCCGCCTGGCCACGCGCGCGCGGCTGGCCACGGTGCGCCAGCAGGCCCCCGACGGCCCCGAGACCCTGACCGACACCGTCCTGCAAGGCGACCCAGAACGCCTGTCCCTGCTCGCCGAGGCCGAAACCGCCGCCCCCGAACGCCTGGCCGAGATCCACGACCGGCTGCGCGCGATCGGCGCCGACGCCGCACCGGCGCGCGCTGCCGACCATCCTGGCCGGCCTCGGCTTCGACGAGGACGCCCAGGCGCGTCCGGTGGCCTCGTTCTCCGGCGGCTGGCGCATGCGCGTCGCGCTGGCCACCGCACTGTTCGCCAACCCCGACCTGCTGCTGCTCGACGAGCCGACCAACCACCTGGACCTGGAGGCGACGCTCTGGCTGGAGGGCTGGCTCGCCCGCTTCCCCGGCGCCGCGCTGCTGGTCTCGCACGATCGCGGCCTGCTGGACCGCGCGGTGGAGGCGATCGCCCACCTCGATCGCGGCAAACTGTCGCTGACCCCCGGCGGCTTCGACGAATTCGTCCGCATCCGCACCGAACGCGCGATGCAGCATTGCCAGCGCCGCCAAGCACGTCGCGGCCGAACGGGCGCACATCCAGTCGTTCATCGACCGCTTCCGCTACAAGGCCAGCAAGGCGCGTCAGGCGCAGGCGCGCATCAAGGCGCTGGCCCGGCTGCCGCAGATCGAAACGATCATCGAGCCGGCCCCGACCCGCTTCGACTTTCCCCGACCCGCCCCGCATCGCCCCGCCGATCCTGGCACTGGAGCGCGTGGCGGTGGGCTATGACGGCACGCCCGTGCTGCGCGGATTGTCGCTGTCGATCGACACCGACGACCGCATCGCGCTGCTCGGCGCCAACGGCAACGGCAAGTCGACGCTGGCGAAATTGTTGGCCGAGCCGGCTCGATCCGCTGGACGGCGAGATCCGCCGCGGCCCGAGGCTGCGCGTCGGCTACTTCGCCCAGCACCAGGAGGACGAGCTGGTGTCCGACGAGATCGCCGCTCGACCACATGGCGCGTGCCCTGCCGCGGGCGGCGCCGCGCCAGGTGCGCGCCCAGCTTGCGCGCTTCGGGCTGGACGCCGACCGCGCCGAAACCCCGGTCGCCAACCTGTCCGGCGGCGAGAAAGCGCGCCTGCTGCTCGCGCTGGCAACGCGCGACGCGCCGCATCTGCTGATCCTGGACGAGCCCACCAACCACCTGGACATCGACGCGCGCGAGGCGCTGGTGAAGGCGCTCGCCGACTTCCAGGGTGCGGTGCTGCTGATCACCCACGACCCGCATCTGGTGGAACTGGTAGCGGAACGGTTGTGGCTGGTCGCCGACGGCACGGTGCGTCCGTTCGACGGCGACCTGGACGACTACCGCGCGCTGCTGTCAGAGCGCGCCCGCCCGCCGGCAAAACCTGACCCCGGCACCAAGCGCGACGACCGGCGCGAGCGGGCCGAGGCGCGCGCCGCGCTGGCACCGCTGCGCAAGCAGGCGCGCGATGCCGAGGCGCGGCTGGCCAAGCTGGCGGCGGAACGTGCCGATATCGAACGGAAACTGGCGGACCCCGGACTGTACGGCCCAGGCCGCGCCGGCGAGATCGCCGCGACCACCGCACGGCTCGCGGCGATCAAGAAGCTGGCCGCCGCCGCTGAATCCGAGTGGCTCATGGCGGAAGAGGCACTTGAGGCCGCGTCGTAGTGCAGTTTCATCCAGGCCCTAACGCGCTATCTGTCATTGCGAGGAGCGCAGCGACGAAGCAATCGCCCGCCCCGGGGGCACCGGGTTGCTTCCCCGGGTCAAGCCCGGGGACCGCGACGGTCCCCGCAATGACAAGTGAGGCCGGCGATCTCAGTCTGCGTAAACCCGCCCTGGCGGCGCCGTTTCCTTTTGATTCACCCAAGTCGGCACAGGCTGCCCTCCACCCGAAATGACGTTCCTTCCCTCATTCGCGACGATGGAGGCCAGAATGGATCCGAACACACTCCCCCGCGCGATCGCGCTGCAATACGACACCGGCGAGATCGTCTATCCGGCCGGCGGCCAGCCGCTGATGCGCCCCTACAGCTACAGCGGCAGCGGCCTGCGCTGTTTCGGCAAGACCACCGATTTCCTGGACGATCCGCGCTATCGCCGCGCCCATGCGCGCGGCTGGACCGGAGGCGGCAAGAAGACCCGGCACATCGACGACAATCGCTGGATCGTCCACGTCGCGCTGTGGGCCGCCACGCAGGCGGCACGGCTGCCGGGTGACTTCGTGGAATGCGGCGTCGACACCGGCATGATGTCGCTGGCGATCTGCGACTGGCTCGACTTCAACCAGCTTGACAAGGATTTCTGGCTGTTCGATACGTTTTCCGGCATTCCCGACCAGCAGATGACCGAGGCGGAACGCAACGGCATCGGCGGCTGGCACAACCGCGAAGCGTACGAGGAGTGCTATGCGCAGGCAGTGACGAATTTCGCGCCATGGCCGCGCTGTCGCCTGGTGCACGGCATGGTGCCCGGCACGCTCAGCGAATTTCCGTCGGACCGCCGTGTCGCCTATCTGTCGATCGACATGAACATCGTGCTGCCGGAGATCGCGGCGATCGAGTTCTTCTGGGACCGCCTGGTGCCGGGCGCGCTGGTGCTGCTCGACGACTACGGCTGGTCGACCCACACCGCGCAGAAGGCCGCGTTCGACGCGTTCGCCCGGGCGCACGGAACGATGATCCTGAACCTGCCGACCGGGCAGGGCCTCATCATCCGCTGATGCCGATCTTCCCGCATTGGCACCGATTCGTCAGCGCACGGCGCCGTATCCCGCTCCCGCGTCGTTACGGGCGTGTTCGCCGCAGCATCGCACGCAACGTCGCGTTGAATTCCGCCGGCGCCTCGTAGGCCACCCAATGCCCGGCACCGGCGATCATATGGAAGTTCACGTCCGGACGGAGGGCCCGCAGCGCCGCCTCGCGCTCCCGGGCGCGCGGGTTCGCCGGCGGATCCAGTCCGCCCCAGATGCCGTTCACCGGCACGCGCACGGCGTCCAATGCGGTGCGCAGCGCGCCGCTGCGCGACAGCGACGGCGTCTTCAGCCGCGAATGCCGCGTGTTCCAATCCTGGATCAGCAACGCCAGCGCATCGATCTTCGCCGGATCGGCGATCATCAGGCGGTTGAGGTTGGTGCGGTGCGCCGCCATGCGCGCCTCGCCGGTCAGGTGCCGCACCTTCAGCAGCTCGACCTGATGGGCCGACGGCCCGACGCCACCGGAACAAATCAGCGTCAGCGACCGCACCCGCGCGCCGTGCCGCGCGGCAAGGCAGCCTGCCGCGGTGCCGCCGAACGAAAACCCGGCGAGATCATAGTGCGCGTCCGGTCCAAGAATAAGATCGATGCCGTGCGCGAGCACCGCGGCCACCGTCTCGGCGGTCTGCGGCTCCGGCGGCATCGCCGATTCGCCGAGCCCGGGCAGGTCCGGCACCAGCAGGCCGTAATCGCGCGCCAGATCGTCGGTGTTGTGTGCCCAGTGCCGCCACGATCCGGCGCCGCCATGCAGCAGCACCAGCGTGGGCCCGCTGCCCCAGCAGCGCCAGACGATCGTGCCGTCGCCGCAGGGCGTCTCCGCACGGGGCGCGGCATGTTCAAGCCGATCGAGAACAGCCGCCGGATCTTCCCTGCCAAGCACGTCCCGCATTACGTCCCCGCGTCACGTCGCGTCGTTCGCCCGCATCTTCTGTCATTGCGAGCGCAGCGAAGCAATCCCCCGCGAAGTGCGTCTTCGGACGGGGATTGCCGCGTCGCTTTGCGCCTCGCAATGTCAGGGCGGCGGAGGAGCGGGCGCCTTGCCTGCATTCGCCCGAATGCGCTGGCGTCGCACGCCGAGGGGCTTGAGGCCATGGCGCCGCCATGGTCACATTGGCCGATGCCGGCCGCACCGCACCGTTCCCACGCCATGACGATCGTCTTCGTCGGCGACATCCATCGCCAGTGGCCGCACGTGGTGCGCGGACTGGACGCTGGCGACACGCGGCCCGACGTCGCGGTTCTGCTGGGCGACATCGAGTGCGACCGCCCGCTGGACGCGGTGGCGGCGCCGCTGCTGGATCGCGGGATCCAGGTGTTCTGGATCTTCGGCAACCACGACAACGACGGCGGCCCGGAGATGTGGGCCAATCTGGTGGACCCCGCGCGCAACCCACGCACCGCGCCCGGCGCGCTGCACGGCCGCGTGGTTGAGCTCGGCGGGATGCGCATCGCCGGCCTCGGCGGAACGTTCCGTCCACGTATCTGGGAACCGCCCGACCCGCCCCGCGTGCGGCGGCGCGAGGACCTGCCTGCCGATCTCGCGAAGCTCGGCCCGCACTGGCGCGACGATCATCGAAACGCGCTGGCCCATTCGCTCGGTGCCACGGCCATCTGGCCCGAGGACTATGACCTGCTCGCCACCCAGCGCGCCGACATCCTGATCACCCACGAGGCCCCCAGCAGCCATCCTGCCGGCAATGCCGCCCTCGACGCGCTCGCCCGCGCGATGGGCGCGCGGCTGATCGTGCATGGCCATCATCACGTCTGCTATCGCGCCGTCGCGCCGGACGGGCTGCGCGTGCTGGGGGTCGCCGCAGCCTGGGGAGTGACCGCCGACGGCACCACGCTGTGGCGCGGCGAAGCGCCCCGCCATCTCGGCCAGTTGCTGCATCGCTGGTCCCTTGAGGAGATGCCGGGCACGGGCTTAGATCATGCAGCAAGAACCGCCGATCCCGCGACGGGCCGGCCTGGGGAAACGCGGGAAGGCCGCCGGTGAATCTGGATATCCTGATCGAGAACGTGATGAACGCGCTCGCCGCGGGCGTGATCATCGGCTGCATCTACGGCCTGATGTGCGTCGGGCTTGGGCCTGATTTTCGGCGTCATGCAGGTGGTCAACTTCGCCCAGGGCGAGCTGCTGATGCTGGGCATGTATCGTCAGCCTGTACCTGGTCAGCGACTGGGGCGTGCTGGCGTTCCTCGGCCCCTATGTCGGCCCCTTCGTCGGCGCGATGCTGGCCGGCCCGATCGTGTTCGTCGGCGGCGCTGCTGCTGCACGTTTCCTGATCGCGCACGTCTCCGGCATGCGCACCACCGGATCGATCGACGACGGACATTTCGGCCAGTTGATCGTCACCCTCGGCGTCTCGCTGATCCTGCAGAACGGCGGGCTGATCCTGTTCGGCTCCACGCCGCGCACCGTGCGCACGCCGCTGTCCGTCGCGCGCCTTCGAGATCGGCCCGGTCGTATGGCGATGCCACGCTGTTCCTGAACAAGGCGCGCCTGGTCGCCTGCGCCGTGGCGATCCTGACCGCGCTCGCGCTCTACGTCTTGCTGGAACACACCAGGCTGGGCCAGGTCGATGCGCGCCGCGGCGGACAACCCCACCGCCGCAACCTACATGGGCGTCGACGTCGAGCGCACCTATCGCATCGCCTTCGGCATCGGCAGCGGCATCACCGCCATCGCCGGCGGGCTGATCGCCACCTACCTGTCGTTCACCCCGTTCGTCGGGCTTCGATTACGTCATCATCATGTATTCCGGCGTCGTGCTGGGCGGCATGGGCAGCATCCTCGGCGCGTTCTGGGGCGGGCTGACGGTCGGCTTCGTGCAGCAATGCTCGTCCCTGATCCTGCCGCCGCAGTTGCAGAATGCGGCGATCTTCGTGGTGTTCCTGCTGATCATCATGCTGCGCCCGCAAGGCCTGTTCGGCCGCTCGGCGGAGCGCGCATGAGGTCCCGCAAATGAGGCCGGGTGCCGCGCCCCGGCTGCGCCGCGACCGGATCGCGCTGGTGATCGTTGCGCTGGTCTATCTCGGCGGCTCGCTCCTCGTCACCAACAGCTACTACCAGCTTATGCTGACCTTGGTGCCGATCTGGGCGGTGTTGGGCCTGTCGTGGAACCTGTTCTCCGGCTATTCGCGGCCTGACCTCGTTCGGCCATGCGGCGTTCTTCGGCGTCGGCGCCTACACGGTGACGCTGGCGCTGGTCTATTGGTCACTGACGCCGTGGCTCGGCATCCCGCTGGGCATGCTGGTGGGCGCGGTCGCGGCGTTCCTGATCGGCACGCCGACGTTCCGCCTGCGCGGACATTATTTCGCGCTGTCGATGCTCGCCTACCCGCTGGCGATCATGTACATCATGGAATACCTGGGCTTCCAGGAAGTTTCGCTGCCGATGCATCGCGAACATCCGTTCTTCTACCTGCAATTCACCGATCCGCGCCTCTACACCGTGCTCGCGCTGGCGTTCCTGGTGGTCGGCGCTGCTGGTCTCGCATCGCCGCGGAGAACTCGCGCTTCGGCCTGGCGCTGCTGGCGATCCGGCAGAACGAGCTGGCCGCCGAGGCCGCCGGCATCGACGCCCGCACCTGGAAGATGCGCGCGCTGATCGCGTCCGGCGCGATGGCCGCGGCGGCCGGCGGGCTGTACGCCTGCGTGCTGCTGGTGGTCACCCCGGATTCCGTGTTCGGCGTGCTGGTCTCCGCCCAGGCGCTGGTGGTCACGCTGTTCGGCGGCGTCGCCACGGTCTGGGGCCCGGTGATCGGCGCCGCGATTCTGGTTCCGCTGGCGGAATCCCTGAACGCCGAGCTCGGCAACATCATTCCCGGCATCCAGGGCGTGGTCTACGGCGTGGCCATCATCGTCATCATGCTGCCTCTCGCCCGAGGGGCTGTTCTGGACCATCCGCGACCGCTGGTTCCGCCGCCACTGCCGCCGCCGGTCGGCGCCGGTCGCACGCACCGCCTGCCACCGCGCCCGGCCGCCGCCACCGGCACCGCTGCTGCAGGTCGACGCACCTGTCGCGTTCCTTCGGCGGGCTGCGCGCGGTCAGACGACGTCAGCTTCAGCGTCGAGGCGGGCGAAATCCTCGGCATCATCGGCCCGAACGGCGCCGGCAAGACCACGCTGTTCAACCTGCTGAACGGCGTCCTCGCTGCCAATGCCGGCACGGCGCGCGCTCGGCGGCGAATCGATGCTCGGCCGCAAGGTGCACGCAGGTCTGCCGCATGGGCGTCGGCCGCACCTTCCAGGTGGTGCGCAGCTTCCCGCGGCTGCCGCTGCTCGACAATGTCGTGGTCGGCGCCTACGGCGCCGGACTGCCGGACGGCGCCGCCATCGCCGCCGCGCAGGCCGCGCTCGCGCGCGTCGGCCTGTCGGACAGGCCGGCACCGTCGCCGGCCAGCTTACCAACAAGCAGCTGCGCCTGATGGAGCTGGCGCGCGCGCTGGCCGGCCAGCCGCGCATGCTGCTGCTGGACGAAACGCTCGCCGGCCTCGGCCGCGACGAGTGCGACGAGGTGCTGGACGTGCTGCAGCGGCTGCGCGACGAGGGCATGACCATCGTCATCATCGAGCACACCATGCACGCCATGCTGCGCATCGCCGATCATTTCGTCGTGCTGGACCACGGCCGCGTGCTCGCCGCCGGCAAGCCGCGCGACGTGGTGGAGCACGGATGCGGTGATCGAGGCCTATCTCGGCAAGAAGTGGCTGGCGCGCCAGCATGCTTGAGATCAGCAACCTGTCCGTCTCCTATGGCGGCCTGCGCGCGCTGACCGACGTGTCGCTGACGGTGCGCGAGGGCCAGTTCGTCACCGTGGTCGGCCCCAACGGCGCCGGCAAATCCACGCTGTTCAAGACGATCTGCGGCATCGTCCCGCCCGTCGGAGGCACGATCACGTTTCGATGGCGACGATCTGCTGGCGCTGCCCGCCGACCGACGCGCGCATCTCGGCATCGCCCATGTGCCGGAAGGCCGCCAGGTGTTTCGACCCTGACGGTGCGCGAAAACCTGGAGATGGGCGCCTATACCGAAGGCCGGCGCGCAGCAGTGGCACGCACACGCTCGAGCGGATCCACACGCTGTTCCCGATCCTGGCCGAACGCGCCAGCCAGCTTGCCGGCACGCTCTCCGGCGGCGAGCAGCAGATGCTGGCGATCGGCCGCGGCCTGGCCTCGGCGCCGCGGCTGCTGATGCTGGACGAACCGTCGATGGGACTGGCACCCGCGGTCGCCGACACGATCTTCGAACGCATCTCGCAGATCCACCGCGAGGACGGCCTGACCATCCTGCTGGTGGAACAACGCGTCGCCGAGGCGCTGGAACTGTCGGATCACGGCTACGTTCTGGAAACCGGCCGCATCGTGCTGGATGGGCCGTACGAGACGCTGCTTGCCGACGACCGGGTTCGGCGCTCCTATCTCGGTCTCGGCGATGGCTGAACGCCTCAAGGGAGAACGACAACCATGACCAAACTCATCGGACGCAGCATCCACTCTCGCGCTTGGGCCGCCGCGGCGCCGCCGCCTCGCCCGCCACGCACGCGCCCAGGCGCCGAAGGAGGTGAAGATCGCCATGCTGGTGCCGCTGTCCGGGCCCTGGGCGCGGCAGGGCATCCTGGAAAAGATGGGCGCCGAATGGCGATCGAGGACGTCAACAACGCCGGCGGCATCAAGGCGCTGGGCGGCGCCAAGCTGAAGCTGATCGAGCTACGACACGCAGGACAGCGCGGAAAAGGCCAAGGACGCAGCGCAGCGCATGATCGCGCAGGACCCCAACCTGGTCGGCGGCTTCGGCTGCTGGCTGTCCACCTTCACGCTCGCCGTCACCGAGGTGACCGAGCGCGCGCAACTGCCCTGGCTGACCCTGTCCTATTCCGATCTGATCACCGGCCGCGGCTATAAATACGTGTTCCAATCGTCGCCGACCGCCGACCAGCAGGTCGCAGGACATGGTGCCGGTCATCATGGCGCTGGCACAAAAAGCCTCCGGCAAGCGGCCGACCAAGGTGGGACTGATCGGCGACAACACCGCCGCCTCGGTCAGCTTCATGAAGCCGATCCGCGCGCATGTGCTGAAGGACGAAAAACTCGACCCGGTCGTCGACCAGACCTACACGCCGCCGCTGACCGACGCGACCACGCTGGTGCAGCCGGCGCGCAGCGCGCGGCCGGATTTCGTGCTGCTGACCTCGACCAACGTGCCCGACGACAAGCTGCTGCTCGACAAGTTCAGCGAGTTCAACATGCCGCCGACCAAGATGCCGCTGATCGGCAACGGCGGGCACTGGGCGGTGCCGGAACTGCTGAAGGTCGCCGGTCCCGACGAGGTGGAAGGCGTGCTGGTCGGTCTGGCCAACTGGCCCGGCAAGGACGCCGCCGACATCGCCGCAGCGCTTCGTCAAGCGCACCGGCGAACCTTGGTTCGGCCACGACTTCGATCTTCGCCTACGTGCATGTGATGATTCTGAAGGAGGCGCTGGAGCGCGCCGGCGCCGCCGACCGCGTGAAGGTGAACGAGGCGCTCCACGCGCTCGACATGACGACCGGCCCGGCGCTGTTGTTCCCCGGCGGGCACCTGCAATACGACGCGCGTGGCCGCCGGATCGGCGCCAAGATGGTGATGGTGCAGTGGCAGGACGCCAAGCCGGTGACGGTCTATCCGCCCGAGGTCGCCGCCGCCGAGGCGAAGTGGAAGGCGTGAGCTGCGAACCTACGTTCAGACCGACCGCAAGCGCCGCGGCCAACGTACACCTCTCCCGCGCTTGCGGGAGAGGTCGGCGCGCGTAGCGCGGCGGGTGAGGGTCCGCCCGGCGCACAATCCTCTCCCGCGTCGCGGCGCTGCGCGCCCCTGGATCATGTGCACGATACGCGCTCTCCCATTCCATTGGTGAGCTCTCGTTCCGCGACGCGATCTGTCGTCAACCCGGTCACAAGCTACGGCAGGAACGCGCCACCATTCACGTGAATCGTCTGTCCCGTAATGAAACGCGCCGGCGCCGTCGTGAGATAGTGCACCATCCCGGCGATTTCCTCCGGATGCCCCATCCGCCCGACCAGGTTGTCCGGCAGATGCGCCCGCCCGCTGTTGCCCCCGGCGGCGGCACCGCGGATCGTATTGATCGACCCCGGAACGACGATATTCACCGTGATGTTTTCCCCCGCCAGCTCCTTGGCCAGCGCGCGCGTCAGGCCCACCATGCCCGCCTTGGCGGTGACCGCGTGCACCCGCCCGACCGCACCGAGATGCGCGGAGAGGCCGCCGATGTTGATGATGCAGCCGCCGCCCGCCCTGGCGATGTGTGGTGCCGCAGCCTGCGCGCAGTAGAACGCCCCGTCCAGCGTGCTGCCGAGGATCTCCCGCCATTCCTGCGGCGTCATCTCGGCGAATTTGGTCTGCCGGCGCACCGAGGCGTTGTTCACCAGCACGTCCAGCCGGCCGAAGCGTGCGACGGTGGCCTCGACCAGGCCACGCGCCTGCACCGGGTCGGAAATATCGGCCAGGTGCACCGCGCCCTCGCCGCCGGCCTCGCCGACCATCGCCGCGGTCGTTTCGCAGTCGTCGCGCGAGCTGCGCGCGGTGACCATCACGCGCATGCCGTCGCGCGCGAACGCCAGCGCGATCGCCCGGCCGATGTTCAGCGCGCTCCCGGTGACCAGCACGACCTTGGGCGCGACCTTGGGATGTTCCGCCATGACACCTCTCCGTCCATTGGCACGATTGGACTCGACCGGGTCGTTGGTGTGCAATAGCGGCCGTAGGCAACCCGACATCGACCCAGGAGGAAACCATGGCCAAAGCCCCATCGACCGCCTCGCGCGACCGCGTCCGCGGCACCGTGCCGAAGCTGATCGAGCTGTCGGAGAAGGTGCTGTTCGGCGACGTGTGGGAACGGCCGCAGCTTTCCAAGCGCGACCGCAGCCTGATCGTCTGCGCCACGCTGATCGCCACCTACCGGCCCGAGCAGTTGCGTGGCCACCTGGAGCGCGCACTGATCAATGGCGTGACCAAGGAGGAGCTGTCCGAGGTGATCACCCATCTCGCGTTCTACGCCGGCTGGCCGGCGGCGATGTCGGCGGCGAACATCGCGCGCGAGGTGTTCGAGGCGAATCCGTAAGGAGGCACGCAACCATGCAGGCGGGGTTCATCGGCCTCGGCACCATGGGTGCCGGCATGGCCAACAATCTGCAGCGCGGCCTGACGGCGCGCGGCGACAGGCTGGTGGTGCACGACGTCCGGCGCGAGGCGGGCCAGCGCTTCATCCAGACCGGCGCGCGCTGGGCCGACACGCCCGGCGGCGGTGGCGGCCGAGTGCGACATCATCTTCAGCTCGTTGCCCGGTCCGCCCGAGTTCGATGCCGTGGTCAGCGGCCCGAACGGACTGTCGAGGGGATCCGCAAGGGCGCGGCCTATTTCGATCTGACCACGAATTCGCCGGCCACGGTGCGCAAGGCGCACGCCGCGTTCGAGGCGAAGGGCGCGCACCTGTTCGACGCGCCGGTCAGCGGCGGGCCGCGCGGCGCGATCACCGGCAAGCTGGCGGTATGGTGTGGCGGCGACCGCGACATGTTCGACAAGTGGAAGCCGGTGCTCGACCTGTTCGCCGATCAGGCCAGCTATGTCGGGCCGATCGGAGCCGGGTCGGTGGCCAAGCTGGTGCACAACTGTTTCGGCTACATCATGACGGTCGGCGCGGCCGAGGTGTTCACCATGGGCGTGAAGGCCGGCATCGAGCCGCTGGCGATCTGGGAAGCGGTGCGCCAAGGCGCGATCGGCCGGCGCGGCGCGTTCGAATTCCCTGACGGACCAGTTCCTGCCGAACAAGTACGAACCGCCCGCTTTCGCGCTGCGGCTGGCGCACAAGGACGTGTTCCTGGCCACCCAGGTCGGGCGCGAGATGAACGTGCCGATGCGGCTGGCGAACATCGCGCTGTCGGATCTGACCGAGGCGATGAATCGCGGCTGGGGCGATCAGGACTCGCGCGCGATCATGAAGCTGCAGATCGAGCGCGCCGGGGTGGAGATCGAGGTCGATCCGCAACGGATTGCCGAGGCGGTGGAGAAGAAGGCGAAGGGGTGACGGCAGGCAGGCAGGCACTTCTCCCCCTTCCCTTGCGGGCTTGGGCCGCGAAGCGGACCAAGGATGGGGAGGGGTGCGAACCGGCGCCAGCCGTGGGATTTTACCCCTCCCCCCAACCTTGGTCCGCTTCGCGGCCCAAGCCCGCAAGGGGACGGGGAGAAGCATGCGGCTATGTCACCACTGGTTGCTTCTGAAAACGCGGCTCGCGCCACGCCCCCATCCGCATGACCTCGCGCAGCACGCCACCGCATCCCACGTATCGACATACCGCACATACAGCGGCGCCATCCCGAAACGCATCACGTCGGGCGCACGAAAATCGCCGATCACGCCGCGCGCGATCAGCGCCTGCATGATCGCGTAGCCATCCGGATGCGCGAACGCGACCTGGCTGCCGCGTCGCGTCGCATCGCGCGGCGTCAGCAGGCGGAATCCGTGCTCGGCGCATTCCTGCTCGACCAGCGCAACGAACAGATCGATCAGCCGCTGCGACTTGGCCCGCAGCGCGTCCATCGGCGCGCGCAGCATCAGATCGACGCCGACCTCCAGCGCCGCAAGGCTCAGCACCGGCGGCGTGCCGACCGTTGCGCGGCCGATGCCCAGCGCCGGCCGGTAGTCCGGCGCGAAGGCAAACGGCTCCGCGTGGCCCAGCCAGCCGGTCAGCGGCGACCGCAGGTCCGCCTGCAATCGCGGCGTCACCGAAACGAACGCCGGCGCGCCCGGCCCACCGTTCAGATATTTGTAGCCGCAGCCGACCGCGAAATCCGCGCCGTCCTGCGCCAGCCGCAGCGGCACCGCGCCGACCGAGTGCGACAGGTCCCACAGCGTCAGCGCACCCACCGCGTGTGCCGCGCGCGTCACCGACGCGATATCGTGCATCGCCCCGGAGCGGTAATTGACCTGGGTCAGCATCAGCACCGCGACATCGTCGTTCAGTGCGGCCACCGGATCGGCCACGGCGCGCACCTCGTGCCCGTGCCGTAACAACTCGGCCAGGCCCTGCGCCATGTAGAGGTCCGTCGGGAAATTCCCGGCTTCCGTCAATATCACCCGCCGCGTCGGCCGCGCCGCCAGCGCCGCCGCCAGCAGCTTGAACAGGTTCACCGAGGTTGAGTCCGCCACCAGCGTGCTGCCCGGTTCGGCACCGATCAGCCGCCCGATCTTCTCGCCCACGCGCAGCGGCAGCCCGATCCAGTCATGCGCAGTCCAGGCGCGGATCAGCGAGCCGCCCCATTCGCGCGCAACCACCTCCGCCACCCGCGCCGGCGTTGCCGTCGGCAGCGGGCCAAGCGAATTGCCGTCCAGGTAGATCACATCCGCCGGCAGATCGAACGCCTCGCGGAACGGCGCCAGCGTGTCTGCGCGATCCAGTGCCTCCAGCGCCGCGCGGGTCAGCACGGCCGCCACTCACTCCTCCTTCTGCATCACCACGCCGGCGGTGGTACCGCCGTCCACCACCAGCGTCTGTCCGGTGACGAAACTGCCGGCCTGCGAGGCCAGGAACACCGCCGCGCCGGCGATCTCGTCGGGCTCGCCGATGCGCTGCAACGGCACGTCGCGCGTGGCGCGTCGATACCGTACCGGATCGGTCCACAGCGCCTTGGCGAAGTCCGTGCGCACCAGCCCGGGTGCGATGCAGTTGGCGCGCACGTTCTTCGGCCCCCATTCCACCGCGACATTGCGTGCAAGCTGCATGTCGGCGGCCTTGGAGATCGCGTACAGCCCAAGCGACGCGGTTCCGCGCAACCCGCCGATCGAGGAGACGATGATGAACGCGCCGCCGCCGCGCGCGGCCAGGTGCGGGCACACCATGTTCGCCAGCCAGAAATTGCTGCGCACATTGGCGCCCATCACGCGTTCATACACCTCGTCCGACGCGCCGGTCGCCGGCCCCAGATACGGGTTAACCGCAGCGTTGCTGACGAAGATGTCGATGCCGCCCCACAGCGCGATGGTCTGATCGACCAGGCTTTGCAGTTCCTCCTTGCGCGCGATGTGGCACGGGATCACCGCTGCCTCGCCACCCCTGGCGCGGATCGACGCGGCGACCACCTCGCACGCATCTGCCTTGCGACTGGACACCAGGACCCTGGCACCGTGCTCCGCCAGCCGCTCGGCGATGGCGCGGCCAATTCCCTTGCTGGAACCTGTCACGATGGCGATCTTGCCGGTGAGATCGAACAGCGACATCACGCTTCCCCAGATGCCCGCCGGCTGCCCGCTGGCGATGCTACCGGCGAGTATCGTTGGTGTCCGGGAAACGTCAATCGGGCCAGGCGAGGCGGGCCAGGCGATGTCGCCGTCCCCAACCTGCTGATCATTCCGGCTTCGGGCGTAGCGCGGCGACCGCCTCCTCGACCGAGCGGAACACCATTCCGGGGCCAAACGCGTCGATCAAACCGAGGCGATGCGCCTGAGCCTGCGCCCGCTCGGCGGACAGCCGGGCCAGCGCGACCGCCATGCCGGCTTCGCGCAGCCGCGCCATCGTCTGCTGCACGATTTGCGCCCCGGTGTAGTCGATGTCGATCATGCCGCCGGCTTCCAGCACCACCAGCCGCGGCGGTGTCGGCGCCGCGGCGACCGCCTGCGCAAGCTGGCCGCACACGTAGTTGGCATTGGTGAAGTTCAGCGGCGCGCCGACGGCGAACACCAGCACGCCGGGCTCGCGCTGGCTGGCCTCGGCTTCGGTCTGCGGCCACCAGATGGTCGTGCCGGGGACGCGCAGCAGCTCGACGCAGCGCGGGCGCGCGATGATGGTGAAGCTGTGCACCAGCGACAGCACGATGGCGGCCAGCATGCCGCTTTGGATCGGCAGCAGGATGACCAGCAGAGCGCTGGCACCGACCAGCACGATCTCGGTGCCGCCGTAGCGCGCGATGCGCGCCATCTCGCGCAGGCGGAAGATGCGGATGGCGATCGAGACCAGCAGGCCGCCCAATGCCGCCTGCGGAATGATCGCCAGGACGGCGCCGCCGAACAACGCCAGCGCCCCGGCCAGCACCACCGCGACCACGCCGGCAAGCTGGGTGTGGCCGCCGCTCTCCGCGGCCACCGCGGTGCGTGGCGGGCTGGCGTTCACCGCGAAGGCGCCGAACAGCCCGGCCAGCAGGCAGCCGGCGCCGACGCCGCCGAAGTCGCGGCTGACATGGCGCGGGCCGCCGGGCTCGGACGGGTAGGCGCGCAGCACCGCGGCACTCTGCATCATGCAGACGAGTGCCACGATCAGCGCGAGCGGCAGAAGCTGTTCCAGCGCCGCGGCCGAGGCAACCATGGGAATGACCGGGCGCAGCGACACCGGTGGGATGCGGCCCAGCACGGCGACGCCGTGCGGGGCAAGGTTGCAGGTGGCGACGGCGACAATCGCCAGGACCAGGCCGATCAGCGCGCCGGGTACGCGCGGAGCGAAACGTTCCGTCAGCAGGGCGATCGCCAGCACGCCGAGGCCCACGGCCAGCGCGGCGGGTCGGGTGTCCGGCAGCAGCATCAGGAAATGCAGCATGCGGGACAGCAACGATCCGGGCGCATCCGGCACCCCCAGGATCACCGCCAACTGGCCGACGACGATGTGCACGGCGATGCCGGCGAGCAGTCCGGTGATCACCGGACCCGACAGCAGGTCCGCCACCCAACCGGCGCGGGCCAGCGCGGCCAGCACCAGGATGCCGCCGACCATCAGCGCAAGCAGCGAAGCGGCGCTGGCATACTCGGCCGACCCGGCAGCGGCGATCGCGGCAAGCCCGCCGGCGAAGATCGGCGCGATGGTGGAATCCGCGCCGCAGGACAGGAAGCGGTTGGTGCCGAACACCGCAAATCCCAGCGTGCCGGCAACGAAGGCGATCAGTCCGGTGGCGGGCGGCAGGCCGGCCAGCCGTGCCGTTGCCAACTGCTCGGGCAGCGCGATGGCGGCCAGCAGCAGCCCGGCCAGCGCGTCGCCCGGCAGCCACGCCGGCTGGAAGCCGCGCAGCGAGGCGAACAGCAACGGCGTGCGAACTCGGCGCCTCGTCCATCATGCGCCGGACTGTCGGGCGCAACCGCGGGATGCACAACCTGCCTTCGGCGGGCTAGGCTTCGCGCCCGTCAGGGGGGACCGAGGCATGAGCAGCGTGCTGGAACTATTGCGGCCGGGGATCGCCGCGCCTGCGGGGATCGACGCGCCTGCGGGCACCGCCGCGCCGGCGCGCCGGCGCAGCCTGATCCCGCACCCCGTCGTGATGATGATCCTGATCATTGCCGCCGCGGTCGTGCTGAGCTGGCTGATCCCCTCCGGCCTGTTCGATCGCGCACCGAACGGCCACGTGCTGCCCGGCACCTACCACGAAATTCCCAAACAGTTCTCGCTGCAGGCGCTGCTGTGGCCGCACCACAGCACCCACACCGCGGCCTATCCGGCGGACGTCGCCTCGCTGTTCGGCTCGATCCCGGCGGGCATGACGGCGGCGGCCGGGCTGATCTTCATGATCATGTTCCTGGGCGGGATGTTCGGCGTGCTGCGGGCCTCGGGCGCGCTGGACGCGGGGATCGAGCGCCTGGTCGCGGCAACCGGCGGCAACGTCTACGTGCTGGCGCCGGTGCTGATGATCGTGCTGTCGGCGGGCAGCACGTTCCTCGGGCTGATCTCGGAATATCTGGTGCTGATCCCGATGGCGCTGGTGCTGGCCGAGAAGCTGCGGCTCGGCCCGCTGTTCGCGGTGGCGCTGATCGCGATCCCGGCGAAGCTGGGCTACCTGGCCTCGGTGACCAATCCGCTGCCGCTGGTCATTGCGCAGCCGATCGTTGGGGTGCCGGTGTTCAGCGGCCTGGGCTTCCGCCTGGTGCTGTGGGTCGTGTTCCTGGCGCTGGGGATGGGCTACCTGCTGGTGCTGCTGGCGCGCAGCGGTTTTCTCCCGTCGCAGGAGGTGCACACGGCGCCGAAACTCTCCGTCCGGCACAGCGCGATCCTGCTGGCGATCGTGCTGGGCGTCGTCGCGATCGTCTATGGCGCCGGTAACCTGCACTGGGGCAACGCGCAGCTTGGCGCCTTCTACATCTTCCTGGGCGTGCTGATCGCCGCGATCGGCGGGATGGATGCCGCGCACGCGTCCGAGGCGTTCGTCGACGGCATGAAGTCGATGATGCTGGCGGCGCTGCTGGTGGGCCTGGCGGGCGCGGTCGAGGTGGTGCTGGCCAACGCGCTGGTGCTGGACACCATCATCAACGACCTGGCGGCGCTGGCGCAGAACCAGGCGCCCGTCGTGGTGGCGCAGGCGCTGGTGGGGATCGAGATCATCCTGGACGTGCTGATCCCGTCCACCAGCGCCAAGGCGGCCATTTCGATGCCGATCCTGTGGCCGATCGCGCAACTCAGCGGCGTGGGCGGGCAGACCACGGTCCTGGCATATCTGATCGGCAACGGCCTGACCAACATGGTGACGCCGACCTCGGGGATGCTGCTGGCGTATCTGTCGACCGGGGGCGTGCCGTATGGCACGTGGATGCGGTTCATTCTGCCGTTGTGGCTGGGGCTGCTGGTGCTGTCGCTGGGGGCGGCGGCGGTGGCGGTGATGATTGGGTATTGAGCGGGGGCGGTCGTTTCGTTCATCGGGCCGGGCTTGCGGCCCGCCGCTGCGCCGGTCTTCATGTCGGCCGCAACGGCACGGCTGGAGATCTTGTGATGGCGGCAGCCAAAGCGCGTGCCCAGGCGATGGCCGAGGAGGTGTTCGACAATCCGGATGACACCCGCGCCTGGCTGCAAGAGGCAAACGGCGCGCTCGCGGGCCAGGTGCCGCTGACGCTGCTGGACATCGAGGAAGGCGGCCGCGTGGTCGCGGTCGTGCTCGGGCGCATCGCGCACGGCATCGTTGAATAGGTGCGGCCTGGCGGCTTGCGATTGCTCGTGGTCGCAGGTTGAGTAGCCCGCCCGCGCGGTGCCAGGGAGGGCGCCGGAACGGCCCCGGAGGATCAGCGCTCCTGCCGCGGCGCGGCTATCGCTCACCCTGGCCGCAGTCGGGATCAAGTGGCGCGTCGGTTCGAATGGGGCCTGCAGCCCACAATCGCGCATCGCGCCGCCACTTCAGATGTTGCGGCTGTCGTAGGCCCAGTGCAGCAGCGCCTGCCGCTGCCGCCGGCGGCAACTCAGGTCACCGGGTTCGCAGTTCCGCTGGATCTGCCGGATGTGCCGGCGCATCGCCTGCCAGCGCCTGATCTGCCGCTGATCCTCCGCCGGCATGCGACGGCCCATGTAGTAGCGGCAATACCATTGGAACCAGCCGCGCGGATCGTCCGGGTGGATCCAGCCCTTAGCGCGCCAAACCGACAAGGACTGGCTCGCATCGACCCCAAAGAAGTTGAGCGCGCAGTTCCGACCGTGCGGCGAGAGCTTGGCACGGGCGAACCAGTTCGCGGGAAACTCGCCGCGCGTGTCCGTCATGTATTTGCCGCAGAAAACCCCAAGCCCCAGCATCTGCCGCGGGGTCAGCTCCGGCTTGAATTCCGGCGCGAAATCACGGCCGACCGGTGCGACGCGCGCATACCGGTAGCCTTGCTGCATCCGGTCGTTCACCACAACGATGTTGTTGCGCACGACACTCCCTTCGCGCCGGCCACGGCGCGGATGCCGGTGATGGCACCGGGTTGCCACGTCGCGGCACACCGACCACGGGCGAAACAGGGGCGTTCCTCCCTCTCCCCGTCCGGGGAGAGGGAGGCTCGGATCACCCTATGGAAATCCGCCGCGGCTGGGCCTCCTTCGCTTTCGGCAGCGTCAGCGTCAGCACCCCGTCATCGAGCTGCGCGCTGATCTGCTCCTGATCGATCTTGTTCGATAGCGAGAACGACCGCATGTAGTGGCCGACGTTGTACTCGGTGTAGACCGGCTCCATGCCTTCGTACTTCGCGAAGTCGATCTGTCCGTCCACCCGCAACACGTCGTTCTCCAGCGCGATGTTGATCGCCTGCTTTTCGACGCCCGGCATCTCCATCACCACGGTCAGTGCCTCGTCGGTCTCGTAGATGTCGGCATAGGGGACGTAATAGCGGCCCGGTGCCGTCTTCTCCTCCTTGCTCACCAGCTCCTTCTTGTCGCGCACCGCCAGTTCCTGTGCTGTTGCCATTGTGTCCTCCGTTCCGCGCCTGGTTTGTCTGCTCATCTCACGCCACCTGGATCGACTTCGGCTTGTCGCGCGCGGCGCGCGGCAGGAACAGCGCCAGAATCCCATCGTGGCATTCGGCCTTCACGCCGTCCGGGTCGATCTCGACGGGCAAGGTCACGGCCCGGTCGAACCGGCCGGCAAGCCGCTCGCGCCGGTGTAGGCTTGCCTTCTCGGGATAGTTCACCGATTTGGTTCCGGCCAGGCGTATCGTGTTGGCTTTGACCTGAACCTCCAGGTCCGACTTCCTGACGCCGGGAACCTCGGCGATGATGATGAAGTCATCGCCTTTTCGGAACATGTTCATCGGCGGGTAGGCGCCCCCGCCGCTTGGGCCCGATGCCAGCCAGCCGCTTGCCCGGAACGAGTCCAGGGCTTGCTGCAGACTCAACAGCGTATCGAATGGATCCGCAAACAGTGCCATCGTGTCACTTCCTCCTTGCTGCTCATAGGCAGGAAGCCCGCAATTCGCCCGACATCCGCGTCGTCAGCCGTGCCGACCCTCTTGGTGGCGGCTTGGCACTCCCTGACCACGAGTGCCAAGCGAGCTAGGAAGCGGCGCGGCGGCCGTCAAGAGGGCAGCAGGTGATACGAATGTGGCGGGCGTCCGGCGGCCGGATCGGCAACGGATGCCACAGGCGACGCCCGCGCTGCTGGCCCAGGTTGCCGCCCAGGCCCGTCCCGCGGCAGAGGCGTCCCGGGTAGCCGTAGCCGCCCTACGCCGGCGGCACCGGGCGCGGATTGCCGTGCTCGTCGACCGCCACCATGACGAATTCCGCGGCGGTCACCTTGTGCCGCTCGCCCAGGCCGCGCGACAGCGCCCAGGCCTCCACCGCGAGCGAGATCGAGGTGCGCCCCACCCGGATCACCTCAGTGTAGACGCAGACCACGTCGCCAACCTTCACCGGGCGCAGGAAACTCAGATGGGAGACCGCGACGGTGGCGTTGCGCCCCTTGGCGCGCGCGGCGGCCGAGGTGCCGGCGGCCAGGTCCATCAGCGACATGATCCAGCCGCCGAAGATGTCGCCGGCGGGGTTGGCGTCGGCGGGCATCGCCACCATGCGCAGCGCCAGCTCGCCGCGGGGTTGTGTGTCGCTGTCGATCATGGCCCCATCTCCTGCAGCTTCGGACTCGCGCCTTCCTGGTCTCCCGCGGGAGAGAGCCATGGTCGATCCCAACCAAGACGGTCCGGCGCGACCACGACCGCGGCGCGGTTGCGTCCCAGGCCGGGCGCCTCACCTTGATCGAGGCAAGCAGGATAAGCACATTGCCGGCAGTAACAACTACATCCCGGGGCGCAGCATCCCGACCGACCCGGACCCGCAGGCGCTGCTGGACCGCGCCGCCGGCACTGGAGACGCGGTGGGCGACGTGCCGGTCGGGCGGCCGGGATCGAAGGAACGCGTGAATTTCGGCAAGGTGATCGGCATGTATGTTGACCCGGTGACGGGCGTTGCACGCGAGACGACCAAGGGGGTTATTGTCTACGACCGGAAAGGCGGCGCCCACATCATCCCCGCCAGACCATGAGAGGACCCGCCGCATGACCGCGCCCGCTCCATCCGACGTCGCCGCGTCGCTGAACCGAGCGCTGTGGGGGGAGGTCGCGCCGAACCTGCGCAGCGTCCAGTTCGCGACGACGCCGCAGCATATCGGCTTGCGGTTCTTCTTCGACGGCGCGCCGAAGGACGCCGACCGTGAGTCGGTGAATTGCATCGGCGCGGAGGTCGCGGCGGACTTTCCGGGCTGCACCCTGTCCGAGGAAGTCATCCCGACCGCGGCCGGCGCGGCCATTCCACGCCAGGACGGCTGGCAGGTCGCCTATGCCCGCAAGGAGTCACGGCTGGTTGCCTGAGCGCAGGTGTCGGACCGGAGATTGACATGGACGATGGACCCAGCGTGACCGCACCGATCCTGCTGCGCCGGGATGCCGATGGCGTCGCCTGGCTGACGCTGAACCGGCCCACGTCACGCAACGCGCTGTCGATGCGGCTGATGGAAGCGCTCGACGCCGAGCTGGAGGGGATCGAGACCGACCCCTCGGTCAAGGTCGTGTTGATCGGCGGCGCCGGCGCGGCCTTCTGCGCTGGCCACGATCTGCGCGAGCTGCGCGCCACGCCGACGCGCGCCCACTACGAGGCGACCTTCGCGCTGTGCGCGCGGATGATGCTGCGCATCGTACGGCTGCCGAAGCCGGTGATCGCGCGGGTGCATGGCGTGGCGACCGCCGCCGGCTGCCAGCTAGTCGCAAGCTGCGACCTTGCCGTGGCGGCCGACACCGCGCGCTTCGCCACCCCGGGGGTGAACATCGGCCTGTTCTGCTCCACGCCCATGGTGGCGCTGTCGCGCGCGGTGGGACGCAAGGCGGCGATGGAGATGCTGCTGACCGGCGATCTCATCGATGCCGCGCGGGCGCGAGAACTCGGGCTGGTGAACCGCGTGGTGCCGGAGGCCGAACTCGATGCGGCGGTCGCGGCGCTGGCCGGGCAAATCGCGGCAAAAAGCCCGCTGACGGTGGCGATCGGCAAGGACGCCTTCTACCGCCAGGCCGAGATGACGCTCGACGCCGCCTATGCCTACGCCGCGGAGGTCATGACGCGGAACATGCTGGCGCGCGACGCGGCGGAAGGGATCGATGCGTTCCTCGCCAGGCGCCCGCCGGTGTGGACCGGGACCTGACCGGGCTTGCGCCGGGGCTTGATGTTGCCCTCGCGACCCCTTTCATTGTGAGAGTGATCGCACGTTGGCCGGTCATCGGCCCCTTGGGGCCGCGCTGCGCGCACCCGCTCCGCGGGCGTCGGTTGGCGTACCCGCTCCGCTTGGTGGGGCCCTTGACCCCACCGCACGATCGGGATTTCGGTTCCTGGTGCCGTGAACGGCGGGGAGTGGTCAACGCAGCGTGCAGCCCGTAGATGCTAGGGTGATGAAGGATCCATACGAAACCCTGGGCGTGCAAAAGACCGACAGCGCGAACGCGATCCGCGCCGCGTACCGAAAACTCGCCAAAAAACACCACCCCGACCTGAACCCCGGCAAGCCGGAGGCGGCGGAGCGGTTCAAGGAGATCAGCACCGCCTACGAGCTTCTGTCGGACGCCGACAAGCGCGCCCGCTACGACCGCGGCGAGATCGACGCCGCGGGCAACGAGGTGCCGCCGCAGCGCCCGTTCTATCGCGACTACGCCGACGCCGGGGGAGACCATCACTACCGCGGTTCGACCGGCTTCGATGCGGAGAACCTGGAGGACATCCTGGCCCAGGCATTCGGCGCCCGCGGGCCTGGCGCGCGCGGCGGCCAGCACTTCACCGCGCGCGGCAGCGATGCGCACTACACGCTGACCGTCGGCTTCCTCGACGCTGCCAACGGCACCAGCCGGCGCATCACCCTGCCGGAGGGCAAGACGCTGGACGTGCGCATCCCCGCCGGCACGCGCGACGGCCACGTGCTACGGCTGAAGGGCCAGGGCATGGCCGGCTTCGGCGGCGGCCCGCCCGGCGACGCGTTGGTGGAGATCGTCGTCGCGCCGCATCCGCTGTTCCGTCGCGAGGGCGACGACATCATCGTCGAGCTGCCAGTGACCATCCAGGAGGCGGTGGTCGGCGCCACGCTCGAAGTGCCGACGATCAAGGGCAAGGTGCGCCTGACCATCCCGCCCAACTCGGGCACCGGCACGCGGCTGCGGCTGCGCGGGCGCGGCATCCACCAGGGCCACCAGTTCGTGCAACTGCATGTCGTGCTGCCGCCGGAACAGGAGCCGGAGCTGGCGGAATTCCTGAAGACCTGGTCGCCGCGGCATCCCTTCAATCCGCGTGATGGGCTGGAGGAGACCTGATGCGCATTGCCGCGGTCGTCGCGCTGTTCGCCGACCTGCCGGAAGCCGAGCTGACAAGCTGGGTCGTGCGCGGCTGGGTGCTGCCCGAAACGTATGACCCGGATCGGGGCGAGGCGGACGCCGGGGCGTGGGAGTTCCTCGAGATCGACGTGGCGCGCGTGCGCCTGATCCACGACCTGCGTCGCGCGATGGAGATCGGCGAAGAGATGATGCCGCTGGTGCTGTCGCTGCTGGACCAGATCTACGCGCTGCGCGGCACGCTGCGCGAGGTGCTGCGCGCGCTGGAAGCCCAACCGGAGGAGGTGTGCACCTCGGTACTGGCCGCGCTGCGGCGTGGCTGACCCCTCGGCACCTTCTTCTCCCCCTCCCCTTGAGGGAGGGGGGTGGGGGGAGGGGTCCCGCCGCACAACGCTTCACTCCAATCACCTCACCCGCACCCCATGCGCGTGTTTCTCTACGGCATGCTGCTCGATCCCATGACGCTGACCCGCCATGGCGGACCGACCCTGCCCGCGCGCCTGACGCGCGCGCGTCTTCCCGGCTGGCGGCGCGTCGCCCTGCGCGGAACGCCGTGGCCGACCTTGCGACGTGATCGGACGGCGCACGTGTCGGGCGCGGTGCTGGTCCCCTCCGCCGCCGCGCTGGCGCGCCTGCGCGTGTTCGAGGAGCCACCCTATCTGCGGCGCCGGGTTGTCGTCACGACCGCGCGCGGCAAGACTGTCGCGTTCGCCTGGATCGCGTCGGGCGCCACGCGCCGCCCCTGGCCGCCGCGGCGGACGCCGCCCTGACCAAGCCTACGGCGCGCGCCGCGCTGACAAAGCCTACGGCGTACGCCGACCTGACAAAGCCCGCGGCATAGGCCGCCGAAGCACCCGCGGCGTAAGCCGCATAAGCAAAGGAAGCCGCCATGTTGCAGCCGCCCCCCGCCCGCCCCGGCATGCGTGAGGACGAGGTCGATACCCCCGCGCTGCTGATCGACCTCGACGCGTTCGAATACAACCTCGACCACATGGCCGAGCTGCTCGCCCCCACCGGGGTAAAACTGCGGGCGCACGCCAAGACGCACAAATCCACGGTGATCGCCCACCTGCAGATCGCCCGCGGCGCGGTCGGCCAGTGCGTGCAGAAGGTGGCCGAGGCCGAGGCGCTGGCCTGGGGCGGCGTGCCCGACATCCTGGTCAGCAACGAAGTCGTCGGGGCCTCGAAACTGGCGCGGCTGGCCGCGCTGGCGCGCATTGCCAAGATCGCGGTCTGCGCCGACGACGCGGCGCAGGTCGCCGCCATCGAGGCGGCCGCGGCCGATGCCGGCGTGCGCCTGCCGGTGCTGGTGGAGATCGACGTCGGCGCCGGCCGCTGCGGCGTGGCGCCGGGGCCGGACGCGGTGGCGCTGGCGCAGCGCATCGCGGCGTCGCGCCACTTGGTTTTCGGCGGCCTGCAGGCCTATCACGGCAGCGCGCAGCACAAGCGCACGGTGGCGGAACGGCGCACTATGATCGGCGGCGCGGTCGAGGCGTCGCGCCGCACCGTCGAGCAGTTGCGCCAGCAGGGGCTGGATTGCCCGATCGTCGGAGGTGCCGGCACCGGAACGTTCGAGCTCGAATCGCACTCCGGCGTCTACACGGAAATGCAGGCGGGCAGCTACGTATTCATGGATGCCGACTACGCGCGCAACCTGGACGCGGCGGGCGCGCCGTTCGCCACCTTCCGCCATTCGCTGTTCGTGCTGGCGACGGTGATGAGCGTGCCGCAGAAGCACATCGCGGTGCTGGATGCCGGGCACAAGGCCGTGGCGGTGGATTCCGGGCTGCCGGTGGTCTGGCAGCGGCCGGACATCCGCTACGTCGGCGCCTCGGACGAGCACGGCAAGCTGGAGGTCGCGCCGGAGACCACGGCCCCGAAGCTCGGCGAGAAGCTGCGGCTGGTGCCGGGGCACTGCGATCCGACGGTGGATCGTTACGACTGGTATGTCGGCGTGCGCGGCGGGAGGGTGGAGTGCCTGTGGCCGGTCTCGGCGCGGGGTGGGATGCACTGAGCGCGGACTGCACGGCCCGGCCTGGACGCCGATCTTCGGCCGCAGGCTTGGCGCGCCCGAAATTCCGCTAGGGCATTTTCACCTTGACTGGAATCGCCGGCCCGCCTGTCGGCCCACCTGTCATTGCGAGGAGCGCAGCGACGAAGCAATCTCCTGCCTCTGAGCCGGGAGATTGCTTCGTCGCTGCGCTCCTCGCAATGACAGATCGTTTCCGGTCAGGCTGAAAATGCTCTAGTGGCCCACAGGCCGAACGTAGTGCGGGTCGTTCGGACTCATCAGCTCCGGGATCGAGATGCGGAACTTGCAAAGGTGATCGCCGCGGGTCTTCAGGGCGTCCCAGCGCACGATCGTCCCGGGATGATAAGTCTGGTACATCGTCGTGTGTAGTTCCACGTCGTACAGCAGGCCGAGGGCAAGCCCCTCGCGGCCGAATTCGGCCCACACGTCGGCATAGGGGCAGTAGCGGCAATCGTGGTGCCAGACGCCATCGGACAAGTACTCGTTGTCCTCGAACACCCAGGTCGAGACCAGCGGACCATCCCAGTCCTGCATCAGCGACTTCAGTGTGAGCGGCTTGCCCTCGCGCTGATGCCGCTCCTTCAGCACCGTGCCGCGCTCGCGGCCGATGCGGCGAACCCCGTCGCGGACCACCTGTTCGCCGGTGGCGTCGTAGACGCGCATGACCTCGCGGGCGACGAACATGTACAGCGCGCCGGCGTTGCGCGAGGTCGCGCGAACCATGGCCAGGGCGCGCTCCGGCGTGGCAAATACGCCGCTGATGTGGTCGCGGACGTCCTCGGCGCGCGTCGTGCCGGTAGGCGCGCCGGCGAACCCGACCTCGATCGTCCAGGGCGCATCGGGGGCGGCGCCGGTGCAGGCCAGCCTCAGGTTGCGATCGTAGCCGGCGGGCATGCCGCGCAGCGTGCCCGACCAGTATCGTTGCAGAATGTCGAAATCGCCATTGCGCAGGCGGAAATAGTCCACGCCGGGCAGGTGCGGCAGGCGCACCGCGGCGGCGCTGGCGGTGCCCTCGACCGCCACCTCGCCAGCAAGGCTCGCCAGGATGAGATCGCAACTGTCCCAGTTGGCCAGGAATGCCAACGCATCGTGCCCGGCGACGATCGAGCCCTGCGCCATGCGGATGTTGTCGCCACGCCACTTGCCGTAATGCATGAACGCCTCGTCGAGGACGCGAACGCCGTCCGCGCCGAAGCGTTCGGTCACCGCCTCGGCGAGGTTGCGCAGGAACAGGAACTGCTTCAGCGACACGTCCTGCATGGAGGCCAGGATGCCGGCCTCGCTTTTGACGTCTTCCAGCAGCCCCATGCCAGCCCCCTCCGCGCCGCGTGCGCCATGCGATGCCCGGCCCCGCTGCCGCATGCTCCGCGACGCCTTATCTGCGGCGCGTCTGGACAGTGGCCCAATTGCGTCGCCGGGCTGCAGGCGCACGTCAATGATTTCCGATATCGGTGAGGAACGCAACCGGACACCGAATTGGGCAGCTCGTCGGGTGGAGCGTCCGCTTTGGATCAATTCCGGCTGTTCAGGCGACCCGGCTACTGTTGCATAGGGCAACGGCCCGCACGACTGGACGCCGAGCCGCAGCAGGCCGGCACGGATCGCGCGGCGCTCGGAAGCCGGCCCGTAATCACTTGGCAACCATGTCGGCCCAAGCTCCCGCCATGCCACGCGATTTCGACACAACGATCACCGTCAGGGGACCAGCGCCCCGAAGCAGGTGTCCGGGTCCAAACCCCAGATCAAAAAGTGATCGAGCCTCCGTCGGCGAGGCTGCCAGCGTCGGTCTGTCGATGCCATCGTCGAAAAACGCCTCGGAGCGCGGTTGCGCTGCCTGCCCAATGGCCGGATAGATCGGCCATGGTGAATGTCGATCAATCGGAGCGAATGCACACCCCGGGGCCTGAGTAGTTTACGAGTCTACCGGCTCGCTGGGCGAATCCCTGCCTGATGGGAGAACAACGAGTCGCAATAGCAACCCCATCCGCGAGTGACCGGGTCGGTTGTGTTGCAAAACCGCATTAATACGTAAATATTTCGCAATTCCCCACTCTTAATTGCAGTTGCCGCCGGCTCAATTTGACCATAATACCCGTTGATACCTTTTCTCCAGGCAACATTGGTCCTGGCATTTACGTCACGACTTGCCGCTGAGCGCACCATCATCCGGATCCAACTGAAATGGCCTTCCTCCCAATCCGCCGCGTGGCCCACCTGCTACTCCTGGCGGGAGTGGCCTTCGGGGCGGTGCTGGCGCAGCCCGAGCCAGCCGCGGCCCAGGGTGAGCCGCACGGCAACGCCGGCGGCGCCCACGATCAAGGCCGCCATCTCGGTTGAAGCAATCACGGCCAGCCTGGGTTGGCCGGGTCCGCATACTACCAGGGTTCCGGCCGCTGGGCGGGCCATCAAGGCTGGGGTGGACAGCAAGGTTGGGTGGGCCGCCAGGCCTGGGGCGGCGGGGCCTGGGGTTGGCAAGGCGAGGTAATCACCGGCGGCGCTGCCTGGGGCGTGGCCTGGGGCCTCGGTCCCCGGTTCGCGTTCTTTGCCCCGCCGGTCTTCTTCGTGCCGCCGCCGATTTACGTCGCGCTGCCGCCGGTGGTGGTCAGCGTGCCCTGGATGGGCGCGCCAGCGCCGTACTACAGTCCGGTCGTCACCCCCGAGGCGATGCTGTCGGCCGCGATGCCCCCGCCGGTGGTCGTGTCGCCACCGTCCGAGGTGATGATCCAGGCCGCCCCGCCGCCGGTGATCTTCTGGCCACCGGCCTACGCGCTGTCGGTTTGGCCCGTGCTGTTCATCGCCCCGCCGATGCTGGCCATCGCGGTGCTGCACGATGAATGGTGGTCCACCACCTATGGTGGCCGCGGCGGCTATTATGCCGGCAGCTACTACGCCAACTATGGCAACGCCGGTGGCTACTACGCCGGCCATGGCAACGCCGGCGGCTACCACGGCAGCCGCGGCTATGCCGGGGGCGGCTCCATCATGGGCGCGCAGTCAGCCAGCGCACAGGGACATGCTGTTGGGGTCGTCCGGCCGCTCGGTGGGATTGGTCATGCGGGGGGCGGCCATGCCACCGGTAATCAGGGCGGACACCAGGGCGGCGGCCATGACCACGGCCACTAGCGGTCCACCTTCCGCGCGCCTGCCCGCGCAGCCCGGCCAGTGCGCCTGAATCGCCATAATATTTTATACTGGACGACCATGATGACCCGAACCTCGACGCTTTCCCGCTTCGCCGCGCTGTTGCTCGCAGCAGCGCCGGCGACCGCACTGGCGCAGCCCGGGGCGCCAGGGCCGCCGGCACCGCCGGTGGCCCAGGTCTCGGTGCAGCCCCAGATGCAGGCGGCAACGGAGCAGCGCATTGCCGGGCTGCAGGCCCAACTGGCGATCACCCCTGAACAGATGCCGCAATGGACCGCCTTCGCCCAGGTCATGCGCGACAACGCGCAAACCACCGACATGCTGTTCCGCCAGCGCGCGGCCGGCATGCAGAGCATGGATGCGGTCGCCAACATGCAGTCCTACGCGCAGATCTCGCGCGCCTATGCCGATGGGACCGAGAAACTCGCGACGTCCTTCGACACGCTGTACAGGACGCTTTCGGCGCCGCAGAAGTAGGCAGCGGACACACTGTTCAAGCAGCAGGCAATGCACGACGCGAAGCCGCCGGCCGGATCAAGGTAGGGCATACGGCTCCCCCCGAGCATCGGCAAACCTCACGTTACCTGACGGGTGCGCGCAAGAACGAGGTAGTTCACACCAAGTGGGAGAACGTGGAGCTGGACCGCTGCGTGCCAGCGGTGCCCCGGGCCAAGAGCGGCCCGCCGCTGAACGAAATCGGCGTGCTGCCGGGGCACACCCAGATCAGCACCACACGCGGCGATAAGCCCGCCACGCGCCACAGCGCCATCAGGCAACCACCACGTCGGGCGCGCAGATCGCCGACGAACTGTCGCGCGCGGGCCGGCGCGTCTATCTGTCGGTCAGCCGGCATGGCCGGCCTCCCAGACGCTATCGCGGGCGTGACTTCGGGCGGGGAACAGTAGGCCGCGTTTGCGGCGACGGGCCGACAATATGGCCTTTCCGCCCACGTCGTACCAAAGCGCGTCGTTCCGCCCTGCGTTGTGTGGTGTGCCGCGCGGTCACGCCGCCTGCGGCTCGCTGGCGTGAAACCGCCTGAGCAGCCCCGGGATCTCGCTCGCCGGCTGGGGAACGCTGAACAGGTAGCCCTGCACCTCGGCACACCCCTCCTCGCGCAGCCGCGCGAGCTGGTCCGCTCGTTCGACGCCCTCGGCCACCGTCACCATCCCCAGTGAGGTGCCCAGCGCGGTGATCGCCCGGACGATCGCCGCTGCATCCTTGTCATTCGGCAGGTCGCGGATGAACGACTGGTCGATCTTGATCTTGTCGAACGGGAAACTGCGCAGATAGCTCAATGAGGAATACCCGGTGCCGAAATCATCCATCGAGATGCGCACGCCGAGCGCGCGCAGTTCGCGCAGGGTGGCGAGATTGTCCGCATTGTGCAGCAGCAGGACCGATTCGGTGATCTCCAGGTCCAGCCGCTGTGCCGACAGGCCGGCCTCGGCGAGCGCCTCGCTCACGTGGCGGACCAGGTCGTGACGGTTGAACTGCACCGGCGACAGATTGACCGCGACCCGCACGTCGTATGGCCAGTGCATGGCCTCCCGGCACGCCTGCCGCAGCACCCACTCGCCGAGTGGCACGATCAGCCCCATTTCCTCGGTCAACCAGATGAATTCGTAGGGATTGATCAGACCGCGGACGGGATGGTTCCAGCGCACCAGCGCCTCGAAGCCGCAGATCCAGTTGGTCGCCAGATCCAACTGCGGCTGGTAGTACAGTTCGAATTCGCCATTGGCCAATGCCGCATGCAGTTCGAGCTCCAGCTTGCGCCGCTGCTGCAATCGCGCGTCCATTTCGGGGGCGAAAAATCGGTAGACGCCACGGCCCTCGGCCTTGGCGCGATACAGGGCGATGTCGGCGTTCTTCAGCAGCGTGTCGGGGTCCGATCCGTCGGCGCATGCCATGGCGATGCCGAGGCTGACGCCGATGATGACCTGGTGACCTTCGACCTCATACGGCACGCTCAGCACGTCGATGATGCGCTGTGCCAGTATCGCGACGTCCTCGACCCGGTCCGGGCCGACCTGGACCACGCCGAATTCGTCGCCGCCGAAGCGCGCCACTGTGTCCAGTTGGCGAACGCAGGTGCTCAGCCGCTCCGCCGCCAGGCAGAGCAGGCGGTCGCCCACCGGGTGGCCCAGCGTGTCGTTTACGCTCTTGAAATGATCCAGATCGAGATACAGCACCGCGGCCGCGGTCGCCCGGTTGGCATGCACCACGGCGGCTTCGACCCGCTCGCGGAACACAATCCGATTCGGCAGCAGGGTCAGCCCGTCGTGCCGGGCCATGAACACCACCTGCCGCTCGGCGTGCCGGCGCGCCGTGATATCCTCGAAGGTCGCCATCCAGCCGCCACCGCCGGCCAGCTTCCCGCTGTGCACCTCGACGGTCAGCCCGTTCGGCAGTTCCCGCTCGTAGGAATGCGGCGGATCGGGCAACACGGCGACGCAGGCGCGGTCCGCGTCCGCGTGTGGGTCCGTCTCAGTGTGCGTCTCAGCGTCCGTGTCTGCATCCCTGGGGCCGGGCCGGGTGAGACCATCGATCAGCACGCGCAGCGGCACCACGGCCTCGAAGCGCGGGCGCACCTGCATCAGTTCGGCGGACAGATCGAGCAGTTCGATCGCGCGGCGATTGCACACCGCCACCGTGCCGTCGGCATCCACCATCACCAGGCCCTGATCCATCGACGCGAGCGTGGTCGACAACTCGCTCGAGGTGGCGGCCAGCCGGGCCTCGCTCGTCTGCAGCGCACTGGCGATGCGCGTCAGTTCCGCATTGCGCGCGCCCAATGCGGCCTGCTGCGTCCGCAACCGACGGAACTGCCGTTCCAGTGCACGCAGCAGCAGCAGCAGGCAACCGCCCGCGCAAACCGTGCCCAGCGCGATCAGCGCCGCCTCCCGCCGCCAGGTCGCCAGCGCGGCGTCCTTGGCCAGCCCGACATCCATCACCAGCGGGTAGTCGGGCAGCGGCCGCACCGCAACGAGCCGCGTATCCGAGTCGAAAACGCCGGGCGATTGATAATAGCCGCCGCCCTGTGCGACCTGCGCATACCAGCCCGAGCCGGCAGGCATCTTCGCGCCGGCCCGATCGGTTGGGTCGGGATGCCGTGCCAGGACGATGCCGTCGCGCCGCAACAGCATGAACGACTCGCTCGGCGGCAGGTTGATCGTGTTGTAGAGCTCATGGAACGCCATGAGCGGCAACGAACCCAACACCAGCCCGAGGTATTCGCCGTGCGGCCCGTTCACCCGCCGCGACAAATACAACGTCCACTCCCCTGTCGCCCGACTGACCACCGGCTCGCTGACAAACAGGCCGGGATCGTCCTGCGTCGAAAAATGCTGCGCATAGTCTCGATCGGACATGTCGCCGGGCGGAGCCGGCCAGCCGAGCGAATAGTTCACCCGCGCGCCGTCGGCGTCGATCAGGGCGATGTTGTCGACCTGCGACAGTCGATCCTTCCGGCTGCGCAGGAACTCGTGCACCTCCTGTGTCCGCAGCATGCGCTTGTACTGCGCCGGCGTGGTCACGCCGAGGCTGGTGATCCGCTCCTGCACATCGCGCAGCACGATGTCCACAGCCTGCACCGAGCGTCCGGTCTGCGCCGCCAGCACGATCGCCAGATTGTCGGTGCTGACCAGGGCATCGGCCAGGGTGGCGCGCCGCAGGTCCCAGACGGTGATGCCGATTGCCAGCACGACAACGAGCAGCGACAACACGCCAAGACGGATCAACGCGGCGCGTTGCCCGAACTGCTTGCCCAGGCGACCGGCGATGCGGCGCGCAGCGTTGCGAACAATGAACAACATGCTGCGTGCAGTCTCAACCAGTGAGATTGCCAATTGATTAATGGCGCGCGGCGCGGATGATGACACACGACGGTATTCCTGACTTCGCTCCGACCCGCCGACGCCCGATCCCACCCTGCCGGCAAGCGCGTGTTGACTGACATCCAGCCGCCAGTACGGTTCGCCTCGGCACCGGACCCATCCGGCATGGCCCGGACCTGGGGGAGGCGCGTGCCGATCTGGATTCCCGTGACGCTGACGGCGGCGCTGTTCCAGTGCTGGCGTACCGCGATGCAGCAGAAGCTGCGGCACATCCTGTCGGTGAACGGCGCCAGCTTCGTGCGCTACCTGTATGGCGCGCCGACCGCCCTGGTGCTGCTGATCGCCGCCATGGCGGTGACCGGCGCACCGCTGCCCACGCCGAGCCGCTGGACGCTGCTGTGGGCGAGCTCCAGCGGGCTGCTGCAGATCCTCGCCACCAACCTGCTGATCATGGCGTTCGGCTTCCGCAATTTCGCCGTCGGCACCGCCTATTCCAAGACCGACGCAGTGCAGAGCGCGCTACTCGCCTGGGTGCTGCTGCACGAGACGATCCGCCCGCTTGCCATCGGCGGCATCAGTATCAGCCTGTGCGGGGTAATGACGCTGTCGCTGGCCGGCCGCGGCCTGAAGCCGCGCGAGGTGTTGGCGGCGACCTTGCAGCCCGCCGCGCTGTGCGGGCTGGGCGCCGGCTTCCTGTTCGCCTTCACCGCGGTGTTCATCAAGCTCGGCAACCAGTCGGTGACCGGGCCGAGCGTGTTCGTCCGCGCGCTGTTCGTGCTGGTGCTGACCAACACGTTGCAGACGCTGATGCAGGCCGCCTGGCTGGCCTGGCGGGAGCCGGAGGAGCTGCGCAAGGCGGTCACGACGTGGCGCAGTTCCTCGCTGGTCGGCACGCTGTCGGCCTGCGGCTCCGCCTGCTGGTTCACCGCCTTCGCACTGACCGAGGTCGGGCTGGTGCGCTCGGTCGGTCAGGTCGAGATCGTGTTCACCCTGCTGTTCAGCCGCTTCTACCTGAAGGAGACGCTGCGCCCGGGCGATATTGCCGGCCTGGTGCTGGTGGTCGGCGGCGTACTGCTCATTGTGGCCGGGAGCTGACCGACTGCGTTGACCCGGTGCGCAGTTCGGCGCGGATCGCCTCGGCCAGCCTCGGGTTGGCGCGGCGGATCTGCCCGGCGCGCAGCGTGCTGGCGATGTCGCCGGGCGTCTGCATCTCCCACGCTTCGAGGAACAGCAGGTCCCGCACGGCGGTTTCGTCCGGCGCGGCACGCAGCGCCCGGCGCACCGCCTCGGTCCGAGGTTGGTACCGGAACCCCATGATGGCTGACAACGGCAAGCCCCCCTTCGTCTCGGTGGCTCTGGTCTAGGGCAGCGCGAACCCCTTCGCCATCACCGGTGCGTGACCGGAGCATGAAATCTACCCACGGTTGCTAAATGTTAATACCGGTACAGATCGTGCTTGAACGGCCCCGCGGCATCGACGCCGATGTAGCTCGCCTGCTTGGCGCTGAGCCTGGTCAGCTTGGCGCCGACCTTGGCCAGGTGCAGCGCCGCCACCTTCTCATCAAGCTGCTTCGGCAGGGTGTAGACCTGCCGCTCGTACTTGCCGGCGGGCGCGGTGAACAGCTCGATCTGCGCCAGCACCTGGTTGGAGAAGCTGGCGCTCATCACGAAGCTGGGATGCCCGGTGGCGTTGCCCAGGTTCACCAGCCGGCCCTCGGACAGCACGATCAGCCGCTTGCCGTCGGGGAACACCACCTCGTCCACCTGCGGCTTGACGTTCTCCCACTTGTAGTTGCGCAGGGCGTCGATCTGGATCTCGGAGTCGAAGTGGCCGATGTTGCAGACGATGGCGCGGTGCTTCATCGCGCGCATGTGCTCGATGGTGATCACGTCGACATTGCCGGTGGCGGTCACGAAGATGTCGCCGAGCGGCGCGGCGTCGTCCATGGTGACGACCTGGTAGCCTTCCATCGCCGCCTGCAGCGCGCAGATCGGGTCGACCTCGGTCACCATCACGCGGCAGCCGGCGTTGCGCAGCGAGGCGGCGGAGCCTTTGCCGACATCGCCGAAGCCGTTCACCACGGCGACCTTTCCGGCCATCATCACGTCGGTGCCGCGGCGGATGCCGTCGACCAGCGACTCGCGGCAGCCGTACAGGTTGTCGAACTTCGACTTGGTCACGCTGTCGTTGACGTTGATCGCCGGCGTCAGCAGCGTGCCGTCGCGTGCCATATCGCGCAGCCGGTGCACGCCGGTCGTGGTCTCCTCGGAGATGCCGCGCACGTCGGCCAGCATCTCCGGGTATTTCTGGTGCATCAGCAGCGTCAGGTCGCCGCCGTCGTCCAGGATCATGTTGGGGGTCCAGGGTTCACCAGTCCCTTGGGCCGGCCCGCGCACGGTCTGCTCGATGCACCACCAGAACTCGTCCTCGTTCATGCCCTTCCAGGCGAACACCGGGGTGCCGGCGGCCGCGACGGCAGCGGCGGCGTGGTCCTGGGTGGAGAAGATGTTGCACGACGACCAGCGCACGGTGGCGCCGAGGGCCTGCAGCGTCTCGATCAGCACGGCGGTCTGGATCGTCATGTGCAGGCAGCCGGCGATGCGCGCGCCGGCCAGCGGCCTGTCGGCGCCGTATTCCGCGCGCACCGCCATCAGGCCGGGCATCTCGTCCTCGGCCATGGCGATCTCCTTGCGGCCCCACTCGGCGAGGGAGATGTCCTTGACCTTGTAGTCGTGGCTGGTCGGCATGGGGCGGTGCTCCTGAGGTTCGGCGGCGCTATATAAAGATATCTGCATGTCTGCAAGCGATATTGCGGCGAGGCCGCCACGGGCCCCGCGTGCCGCGGGACGCCCGGTTGCGATCCGGCGGCACGCCCGCCGCAACCAAGCAGAGGATTGTTAACGCCACGCCAACGTGCGAGCCGTTGGCCGATGGCCAGCGCGCACCCCGGAGAGACGGCATGAACCCGAGATACATCCACATGAACGGCACCCTGGTGCCCTACGCCGACGCCAAGGTGCACATCCAGTCGCCCGGCATGAAGTTCGGCATCGGCGTGTTCGAGGGCGTGCGCGGCTACTGGAACGCCAGGCGCCAGCAGATGTTCCTGTTCCGCCTGCCGGAACACCTGAGCCGCCTGCAATTCTCCATGCGGGTGATGCGCATGGCGCATGACCTGACCGACGCGCGCCTGACCGAGGCGGTGCTGGAGGTGGTGCGCGCCAACGAGTTCCGCGAGGACATCCACATCCGCCCGTTCGCCTGGGTCGACGGCGAGGGCGACATGCTGGCAACCGGCCCCGTTGCCTGGTCGGTCGCCGCGGTGCCACGGCCGCGCAGCAAGCTGACCGAGGGGGTGAGCTGCGCGGTGTCGTCGTGGCGGCGCATCGCCGACACCGCGATGCCGCCGCGGGTCAAGGCGACCGGCAACTACATCAACTCCCGCCTCGGCGCGCAGCAGGCGCAGCTTGACGGCTACGACACGGTGCTGATGCTGACCGAGCAGGGCCGCGTGGCGGAGTCATACGGTGCCTGCTGCTTCATGATCCGCCACGGCCGCGCGGTGACGCCCGGTGTCACCAGCTCGATCCTGGAAAGCATCACCCGCGCCACGCTGATCGACCTGCTCGAGGAGATGACGGGCCACAAGGTCGAGGAACGCGACATCGACCGCACCGAGCTGTACGACGCCGAGGAGGCCTTCCTCTGCGGCTCGAGCTACGAGGTGCAGCCGATCCTGAGCATCGACCGGCTCAAGGTCGGGACCGGTGAGGTCGGCACGCTGACGCGCCGGTTGCAGCAGCGCTATTTCGAGGTGGTCTACGGCGAGACCAACGAGCACGCCGCGTGGCTGACGCCGGTTTACGGCGTGCGGTGAGGCGGAAGGCTCACGCCTTCGTGGATGAATCTGACGCCCGGTGCCCGTGCTGCAGGCCCGCGTGGGGGGGGACGCGGCTGATCACACGGCTGAGCGTTCGCTCAGCAACAACAACATCGACCCAAAGCCATTCCGAACGAATTTGTGGACGCACATCATGGCCTCATAGCTCCCAGGAATGTGGCGCCGGCCGCTCGCGGATTCCCAGCTAAAGCGGTGGCGCTTTCGACCAATCGTAGCCATGGCGGGCACGCTGATAACCGTAGTCGAACAAGGCCCGCATATAGCCCTGGTCGAACGGCTCGGGCAGCTTCTGGGTGAAGTCGGAGCCGATATAGGCCAGATTGAAGCCGATGCCGTCGCGTTGGGTGGTGCTGTACATACGAAGTACGTCGTTGTAGCCGCTGGCTGTGATCATGGTGTCGATCGCGCGCCCGGCTATGTTGAGCGTTCTGCGCTCAACGGTCGCCCATTCAGGGTCGAGGCGACCGTTGCGAATGACATAGGCGATCGCCGGTACCACACTCTGGCCGCTCGTCATGCGTGCGCGCCGTTGCCGTGTCAGCGCGGCGGGGTAGAGGAACGCCTGCGCGAAGGCGCCGCCGTCCACATGCATCTCCTGATACGGCTTGCCGTCCACGGTCACGTCGAACATGGTCGGCGGGAATGCGCCGGGAATGGCGGCGGAGGCGAGCAGGACGCGGCGGATCGTGTCCAGCGCGCGCGGATGCGCGCTCTTGGCGATCGCGCCGATATTCCAGAAAACCGGCTGCTGGGCATCGAGGTCCGTGGTGGCGATGAGAAGCAAGCGCCCGCCGTCATAGGCCTTGGCGAGGGCAGCCTGCATGTCCGCGTTCAGGTAGCCGGAGATGGTCCTGAACAGTGGTGAATTGTCGGCCATCGCATCGTCGAACAAGGCGGCGGTGAAGTAGCGCTTCAACAGCACGTGGGCTGGCGTGAGTTCGGTGTAGACGGCGCGCAATTGCGGATCGTAGCTGGAGCCGAGATAGGCGAACGGCGCGGTGAGCGCGCCGGTGCTGATGCCGGTCACCAGTTCGAATACCGGCCGCGTGCCCTGCTCGGACCAGCCGCATAACAGGCCGGCACCGAAGGCCCCGTTCTCGCCACCGCCGGACACCGACAGAAGCTGCACCTCGGGCAACGGCGCATTCGGCGCCAGGCCTTGCGCCCGGCGCAGACGGTCCGCAGCCGCAGCGAACTCGGCTTCGAGTGGTTCCGTGCCGTACAGCGGGAAGAAGCGCTCGTTCGGCACCCCCAGCACGCTGGCCTGGGTCGTTCGACCCATCGGCACTGCCGTCCCGCGCTGCGGTGTCGCGCATCCTGCCAACAGGACCGCGACTCCACCGCCGGCGGCGATACCGAAAAGGTTCCGGCGGGAGTGCAATGCGGGCGCGCCGGTCTTTGGAGTTTGTTCCGTGCACATAACCTGGTGTTGATTCCGCGCCGTCAGGACATGATTGAGGGCGGTGCGCGTTCCTTGATGACGCACGCGAGGACACGTGAGCTGGGCATGATGGAGGCCTTGCATCCTCGTCAGCGCCTCAGCGGTCCATCTGCACGTCGATGATGCCGGCACGCACGGCGGCCTTGAGTGACGCATGGTCGCGCTCGGCCTGGTCCGCGTACGCAAGCGCGAACCTGCCCATCGCCTTGTCGAATTGGTCCTGCTTGCCGAGATAGCCGCTGATCGTCCAGGGGTCGCCCGCCTTGGCATGCGCCCGCGCCAGCGCCCAGCCACAGAGCCGCGCGTAGATCGTCAGCATCTCGGCGTCATAGGTTTCGACCAGGGCCGACAGCTTCACATCGCGCAATTGCCGCACATAGAAGTGGCGGCCCAACGGCCCGGTCACCCAACCCAGAAACACGTCGGACGCTGGCTGGATCAAGCGCTGGCCCATCACGACCCGCTGGCCGTGATGGCCGTAGGCGCTCGCCCCCGCATAGGGTTCCAGCACCGAGGCATTGGCTTCCTTGACCTGCAGGAACAACGGCTTGCCCGCAACGGATATGAACAGAGCCACGCAGCACAATGTGCCGACGCTGCCGATGCCGACCACCTTCACGGCAATGTCCACCATTCGGAAGCGGTCAAACAGAGCGTGCCTGTCGTCGGACAGGGATTCGCGGTATCTATCGAGCACCTCCATGCTCAGATGCTTGAAGCCAGGGTAGCGGGCTTCGTCGGGGTGGAAGATCGCCGGCGGCGCCTCGCGGATACGGGGCTGGCCGCCGGCATCGTCCACCAGTTTCGGATAGGCCAGCTCTGAACTGCTCGCAGACGTCGCCTTGGAGAGGCGCCTTTGGGCGATGGCCCGCTGTTCGTCCGTCAGCATGGACAGAACATCGGCGTCGTCGATGCGCGCGTACCAGATGTCCATCACCCCCATGCCGGCGAAGTCCCGCATGTGCTTGCGGTAACTGCGCGCACAGGCGATGGCCGCGTCGCGCCCATTGTCGTCGGACAGGCCATTGGCACGGGCCGCCATCACGAACGACGCGACCAGTCTCTTAACGTCCCATTCCCACGGCGCCGGCAGCGTCTCGTCCAAATCGTTGATGTCGAAGATCAACCGACGCTCCGGCGTGGCGAAGCCGCCGAAATTCATCAGATGGGCGTCGCCGCAGGCCTGCACATGGAGTCCCGTGGCAGGTGTTCGGGCGAGGTCCGACGCCATGACCGCCGCGGACCCACGGTAGAAGGTGAATGGCGATTGTAGCATGCGGCCGTAGCGGAGGGGCACCAGGTCCGGCTGGCGGGTCTTATCCGCGGCCAGAAGGATGCTGAGCGGGTCCGTCCGATCTGCCGGCGCCCGCCAGGCACCATGTGCATCGCGTGGCACGGTGTCACGCAGCCGCTTGCCGGCAGCCCTGCGTTCATCCGTTGTCATCGCTTTGGCTAGCGCAGTCCGAGTCGTGGACGCCACAACTGGCTTTGCCGCCGCGATTCGCCTGGTGAACGCCGCGACTGGCTTTGCCGGCGCAATCCGCCTAGTGGGCGCCACGACAGGCTTTGCCGGCACCTCCCGCCCCGCGGCTGCCGAAGCCCGCGCCGCCGGCACATCGTGCGCTCGGGGCTTCATGGGCGCCGCCGGCGGCGAACCGGCGTGCGGCGATGGCGTTGGCGTTGGCGTTGGCGGCGACCCGGGGAGGGGTGGGGTGGCGACAGATATTTCGGGCGGATACATGGCCATAGTTTCCTCGGCGATGGGCCGGATAAGCGGGACCGTTCGCGTCGCGGCTGCCCGCCGCATTGATCTGGCTCAAGCGACTGAAGTGGAAGTGCTTTTTTAGGTCCGGAAACCGACATAGTTGGCCCGCGGCCAGTATGGATGTGGGCCGCCGTCAGCCGAAGGGCCGATCCGGTGGCCGAGCGGGCGAAGCGTCGGTACCGCTGACCGCGGTAGCGGTCGCCATCCTGCGGCGACAGGCGTGCCGTGGGCAACGCACACATTGATCCAGGTCAATGTGGATTGCCCGCCCGCGACATATCGGCGCTCGATAAATCAGTGGCGGGCCCCGCGCCCGCAACGGACAGGAAGAAGACCGACACCCCACCGGCCTGCATCGGAGGGGTGAATGCAAGCGGAGAGAAAGCATCATGGCGACGAAGAAACCGAATATCCTCGTGTTGTGGGGTGACGATGTCGGCTGGTGGAACATCAGCTACAACAGCCGCGGGCAGATGGGATACCGCACGCCGAACATCGATCGCATCGCCAACGAAGGCGTTGCCTTCACCGACTATTACGGCCAGCAGAGTTGCACGGCCGGCCGCGCAGCCTTTATCACCGGGCAGAACCCGATCCGCACCGGGCTGACGAAGGTCGGGATACCCGGTGCCGATATCGGCCTGCAGGCGGAAGACCCGACCATCGCCGAACTGCTGAAGCCGCTGGGTTACGCGACGGGCCAGTTCGGCAAGAACCATCTCGGCGACAAGGACAAGTTCCTGCCGACGATGCACGGGTTCGACGAATTCTACGGCAACCTCTATCACCTGAACGCCGAGGAGGAGCCGGAGGACGAGGACTATCCGAAAATGCCCGAATTCAAGCAGCGGTTCGGCCCGCGCGGCGTGCTGCACTGCTTCGCCGACGGCAAGGGCGGACAGACGGTCGAGGACACCGGCCCGCTGACCAAGAAGCGCATGGAAACCATCGATGATGAGGTGACCGCACTTGCGCTGAACTTCATCGACAAGTCGCACAAGGAGGGCAAGCCGTTCTTCCTGTGGTACAACACCACGGCCATGCACCTTCGCACCCATCGTGCCGAGAAACACAAGGGCAAGAGCGGCCAGGGCGTGTACAACGACGTGATGGTCGCGCATGACGAGCATATCGGCGAAATGCTGAACAAGCTCGACGAACTGGGCATCGCCGACGACACCATCGTGATGTACTCGACGGATAACGGGCCGCATTACAACAGTTGGCCGGATGGCGGCATCACGCCGTACCGCGCCGAGAAGAACACCAACTGGGAAGGCGGCTGGCGCGTTCCGGCGTTCGTGCGCTGGCCTGGGAAGTTCAAGGCCGGCACGGTGCTGACTGGCATCGTCACCCACCAGGATTGGGCGGCGACGTTCCTGGCGGCGGCCGGCGAGCCCGAGATCAAGGAAAAACTCATCAAGGGCCACAAAGCCGGCGCCAAGACCTTCAAGGTTCATCTCGACGGATTCAACATGCTGCCGTATCTGACCGGCGAGGTCGCCGAAAGCCCGCGCGAGAGCTTCGTGTACATCAGCGATGATGGCGACATCATGGCGCTCCGGATGCGGGACTGGAAGGTGGTGCTGATGGAGCAGCGGGCCAAGACGATGCAATGCTGGGCGGAGCCGTTCGTGCCCCTTCGCATTCCAAAGATATTCCATTTGCGGCGCGATCCGTTCGAGCGAGCCGACGAGAACTCGAACACCTACTGGGATTGGGTGATAACGCACGTCTACATAGTCTATGCGATGCAGGCGGTCGTGGCGCAAATGATCCCATCGTTCGTGGCCTTCCCACCGCGCCAGAAGCCGGCTTCGTTCAACCTTGATGCCGTGTTGCGGGGCCTGCAGGACGCCAGCGGAGGTGCCAACCACTAGAAGCCTGTCGACCGACGCTCGACCCGATCGAGCAGGCGTTGGACCCGCCGCGCGCCGAAGTAGCCTATGGCGTGGCGGGTCGTTGGCGCGGCAAGGCAGCGCCGACCCGGCATGGCCGACGCCCGTTGCGCAGCACGTGTCAGGCATGTGCCGCCTGACAGCGCGCGACGTGATGGCGATCAATGTGAGAAGCCGGTGGCTGACTTGACCGCGAACTGGTTCACCGTCGAAAGCTTCGTCGCCGAGCGTCGCCGGCGCGGTCTAACCACCTGGGTGACGGCAGCGGACGGTTGCTTTGGGCGGACAGCCGAAATCGAGGCCGGACAACAGAGGACGCGCGCCGCTACTCGAAGGGAAAAATTCGCCGCCAGTCGTTCCTCATATCGACGACCGTCCAGCCCTTCTCGTTGGCCTCGTCGAGCGCCTTGTCGAGCCGACCGATATCCGAATTGCGGTCATAGGCCCATTCCCGGCCGGCGTCGGTGTGACGTACGAGCAGCCCCAAGCGCGCGCCTTTTCCGGCTGTCGTCCATTGGAGCATTTGAAGGTCGCCATCGGAATTGCCGAAGGCGGCGATCGGGCGACGGCCGATATGATGCTGGATACCGACGGGCTTCCCGGCGTTGTCATCGATGAAGTTCACGTCGGCCAGTTTGAGCAACACCGGATTGCCATCTCGAATGTCGAATTTCAGCTTGCCGCTGCTGCCGATCACCTGGTGATGGGGTATCCCGTAGGTCTGTTCCGCAAAGGTCCGCATGAACTCGATGCCACCGCCCGAGACGATGAACGTCTTGAAGTCGTTGGCGCGAAGATATTCGAGCAACTCCAGCATCGGCTGGAACACCATGTCGGTATAGGGCCTGCCGGTCTCCGGATGGCGCGCCGACGCCAGCCACTGGTGCACCTCCGCCTCGAACTCGTCTGTGGTCATGCCGAAATGCGTGGCCGCAACGATCTCCAGAAGTGCATGCAGATCGCCCGTCAGGATCCCCTTGGGGTCGCCCGTCAGCGCAGATTTGAAAGGCTCCTTGTCGTGCCATTCCGGGTGTTGCGGCGCCATTGCCCTGATTTGATCGAGAGCGAACGCAAACTGAAAATAGTAGGGCTGCTCAGCCCAGAGCGTGCCGTCATTGTCGAACGTGGCGATGCGATCTTCCGGCCGAACGTAATCCGGGCTTGCCGTGTCCGTCGTCACACGCACGAACTCGATGATCGACGCCTTCACCCTGCCTTCGTTCCAGGAGGGCAGCGGGTCGGCCGACGCCGCAATTACGCGACGCGCTCGACGACTCATCCGTACCGAAGAAGGTTTCAATTTCTTAACCACCGCCTCAGGGTTTCGATGCCAACGCCCTGAGTTCCTTTCGAGCCGTGCCAAAACTGCCAAGCTGATAAACCGACGCCCCCGCTGGGGAGAACGTGAATGCCTGGAATGGCTCCGCGAGCATCTCCTTCAGGTAGGCTTCAGGTGCGACGCCAATCGTGACGTGCGGATTGAATTTCTCGCCGGCTGCGACCGACACAAAGTCGGCCACATAGCTGATCAAAGGCGGCTGGATGTCCCTGCCGTCTTCGGTGGTCATGAACGCTGCGGCAGTGCCGGTTTTCTCGGTGAAAGGCATAACCGCGTCGATGAGTGCTTGTTGCAGCCTGCGCAAATCGTCCGTTCGTTCGACGACAATGCCCGCAACACCGAGCGGCGGTAACGGAATGTAGTAGTACTTGAACGCCCGCAACTTCCAGCCGATCGGCTTCTCGTTTACCAGAACCTGGTCGGCTGCGGCATAGACCATTTCGAGGTCAGCCGTGCGGACGAATTGCTGTAACATTGTGACGTGGGCATGATGTGTCGCGTCCAGGGCAAAGCCCTGGGGAAACGCTTTGAGGAGGCGGGCGTTGTCGGCGTGCGCATGCCGGATCATCACTGCGTCTGGCTCCAGCGCGATGTCGATGGCCGTGACGGGATGTTGCGGGTTGGGCATTGTCTGTGCCTGTGCGATGGTGGCGACCGGAAACCTATGCAGCGTCGGCAACGCTACTAGCGCGCGGAGCATGCGGCGGCGGCTCGGGCCGATGGCTGTGATGAATCTCACGATCGTCCCCCTCCGCTGCGATCGGATTGATTGTATCAGTGGCCATTGCTCCGACATTGATTCAAGTCAATGGAATGTCAGAAGCTTGGCGCGCAATCGCCATGCGCGCAGCCCCATCCATGTCGTCGCCTAAGGACCGCATTGGATCAGCAGAAGCTGCTGACGGACTAGCGAATCCCGATGTCCGGTTTCGTCTAATGGATCGTCGACAGGTACCATTCCGCCTACGGCCAAGATCGGACCTGGGAGCGCCGGCAGCGAGGGCGGGCAACGTGTCGCGACCGACTATGGCTGGGGGTGTTCCAAGTGTCGGATTTTGTCCACCCGGTGGCAGCTTGTTCCCGGCGCTCGGATGGGACACCCCGTTCGGGATATACTGATAGTCGCGAGACGGGCATGCCGCTTTACGACAGGGATGACGCCACGGCGCGATTGGTGGGCGAGCTGGCCAAGCTGCGGGGTGTGTCGAAGCAGGACGCCATCAGGATCGCCGCGGCGGCAGAACTCGGACGGATCGCCGAAGCCTGCCGCTGCGGGAGTGTTTCGCCCGGCTCCGCGCCGCGCATCCGTCGCCGCCCCTGACCGGGGTCGCAGCCGACAAGGCGTTCTTCGACATGCTGTGCGGCAAGCCGTGGCGACCGCAACCGGCGGCCGGTCCGCGGAACGCCTCGCCCGCTGATCGATCCGCGCGAGATTGATCTGTGTCAGTGCGGCAGGGACGCGCACGCCTAGCGTTCGCGCGCCTGGGCGGCGGCGGAATCGCGGCCAACGTGTCGTTTTTTCGGCCCGCCGCCCCACATGCAAGCCGTCTGCCGTGCTGGCCGCCCGCTTGCGGCTCGCGTAGAGTTTTGGCCCGGGTCGCTGCCAAAGGAGCAAGCGCATGTCCCCTGCCTTCCCCGTGACCCGCTTTCGCCGGCTGCGTGCCACCCAGGCGCTGCGCGACCTAGTGCAGGAGACCACGGTCACCCTGAACGACCTGATCTACCCGGTCTTCGTCGAGGAGGGGCTGGACGATTTTGCCCCTGTCGACAGCATGCCCGGCATCTTCCGCATTCCGGAGCGCAAGCTGGCCGCCGCGGTGAAGGAAATCGCCGCCGCCGGCGTGCGGGCCCTGATGCTGTTCGGCGTGTCGCACCACAAGGACGCCGACGGCAGCGACTCGTGGAACCCGAACGGGCTGATGGCGCGCATGATCCAGCGCAGCAAGGACGCCGCGCCGGGGCTGGTGGTGATCTCCGACACCTGCTTCTGCGAATACACCTCGCACGGCCATTGCGGCGTGATCGCGCACGGCGACGTGCACAACGACCACACCATCGCCAATCTCGGCCGCCAGGCGGTGGTCGCGGCGAAGGCGGGGGCGGACATGATCGCGCCGTCCTCGATGATGGACGGCCAGGTGACGGCGATCCGCCAGGCGCTCGACGCCGAGGGTTTTTCCGCCACGCCGATCATGGCCTATTCGTCGAAATTCGCCTCGGCGTTCTACGGCCCGTTCCGCGCCGCCGCGGGCTGCGACCTGGAGGGCGACCGCAAGGCCTACCAGATGAACCCGTTCAACGGCCGCGAGGCGCTGCACGAGTTGCTGACCGACGAGGCCGAGGGCGCCGACATCCTGATGGTGAAGCCCGGCATGCCGTACCTGGACGTGCTGGCCGCGGTGCGCGCAGCGGACGCTGCTGCCGCTCGCCGCCTACCAGGTCAGCGGCGAGTATGCGATGATCAAGTTCGCCGCGCAGGCCGGCGCGATCGACGAGGCGCGGGTGGTGCGCGAGGCGCTCGGCGCGTTCAAGCGCGCCGGGGCCGACCTGATCATGACCTATTTCGCCATGGACATCGCCCGGCAGGGTTTTTGATCCCCGGGGCGCTTTTGAGTTTGGAGCAAACGAAATGGCCGAACGGCAACGCGTCCTGCTGCTGACCGGGGCCAGCCGCGGCATCGGTCATGCCACGGTGAAGACGTTCAGCGACAACGGCTGGCGGGTGCTGACCATCTCGCGCCAGCCGTTCGATCTGCGCTGCCCGTGGGAGGGTGGGGCGAAGAACCACATCCAGCTCGACCTGGCCGACATGGCCGAGGTGCAGGCCGAGATGCCGCGGCTGCGCGATATCGTCGGCGACCGGCTGGACGCGCTGATCAACAACGCCGCGGTCTCGCCGAAATGGCCGGACGGGGGAAAGATCAAGGCGATGGAGATGGGCTATGCCGACTGGCTGCACATCTTCAACGTGAATTTCTTCGCCTGCCTGGCGCTGGTGCAGGGGCTGCGCGCGCCGCTGGAGGCCGCGCGCGGCACCGTGGTGAACATGAGCTCGATCGTCGGGTCGCGGGTGCATCCGTACGCCTCGGCGGCGTATGCGACCTCGAAGGCGGCGCTGTGGGCGCTGACGCGCGAGCTGGCGGCGGATTTCGGCCGCGTCGGCGTGCGGGTGAACGCGGTGTCGCCGGGCGAGATCGACACCGGCATCCTGTCGCCGGGCACCGAGGCGATCGTCGAGCGCGACATCCCGCTGCGCCGCCTGGGCAAGTCGAAGGAGGTGGCGGACCTGCTGCTGTTCCTGTGCTCGCAGACCGCGAGCTATATTTCCGGGTCGGAGATCCACATCGACGGCGGGCAGCGGGTGTAGGGCGCGTAGGGCGGAACAGCCAGCGCCCCCGGGCGCTTGACCCGGGGGGCAGCGCATTCCGCCGCACGCGCACCGCGGCCGGCGCCGCGCAGGAAAAGGGGAAGCCAGCCATGACAACAGCACCCGAACAGGTCGCGGCGCATTACGCGCGCTCGGACCTTGGCGAGACCATCCTGGAGGCGCTGCGCGCCGAGGGAAAAGACATCGACCGGCTGAAGCCCGACGATCTGGGGGAGGTCGATCATTTCCACGGCCGGCGCCTGGAAGCGACCGAAGAGCTGGCGCGTCTGCTGGCCCCGTCCGCCGAGATGCATGTGTTGGATGTCGGCTGTGGCATCGGCGGGCCGGCGCGCTATCTGGCCTATCACCATGGTTGCCGCGTCATCGGCTCGACCTGACGCCGGACTTCATTGCGGCGGCGGAGTTCCTCACTGTGCACACCGGCATGGCCGACCGTGTGTCGTTCCGCCTCGGCGACGCCACCGCCATGCCGTTCGCAGATGCCAGCTTCGATGCGCTATGGACACAGAACGCGGTGATGAACATCGCCGACCGTCCGCGCCTGTATGCCGAAATGGCCCGCGTGCTGAAGCCCGGCGGACGGCTGGCGATGCAGGACGTGGCGCAGGGCCCGGCGGGCCCGCCATACTATCCGGTGCCCTGGGCGCACGACCCGTCGATCAGCTTCCTGCACACGCCGGAGGAGACCCGCACGATGCTGGAGGCGGCCGGGTTTCGCGTGCTCGCCTGGCTGGACAACTCCGACGCCGCGATCGCGCATGCCGCGGCGGAACGCGCGCGCCTTGCGGCCGCGCCGACCCGGCCGGCGCTCGGCCTTCAGCTTATCGCCGGCGAGGATTTTGCGGAACGCGCCCGCAACACCGCCCGCAGCCTGCGCGAGGGCCGGACGCGGCTGATCAACGCGTTGCTGCAACGAGGGGATTGACCCGGGTTTCGCGCGCTGTCGCGGGATGATGACGAAGGTCATTGCGACATCGTCATACCGGGGACGGACGGCATCCACGACTTGTCTTCGTGCCGCAAAGAAAGGCGTGGATGCCGGCATGCGCCGGGATGACGGGGCGGGTGCCGCCGACGAGTCCAATCATTCGGACACCTGGTATGAGCGGCCGCCGGATTGGGGCCGGGCTTCCGAGTCCTACAGCTTCGTCAGCCAGCGTTTGGCGATCCGGCAGGCGACCGTGAACGCGGGATTGAAGACATTGCCGACATCGTAACGGACGACCTGGCCCATCAAATGGCTGGCAGCGCGGGCATCCAGCCCGTAGTCCTCGGCGAGCCAGCGCAGCATCTCGGTCGTGGCGTGCTGCAGCGCCTGGTCGAGCGGCCGGGCGTTGCCGACGGTGAAGATGTCCTCGGCCGTCTCGCCGCGCGGCCAGGTGATCGTCCGCTTCAGGACGCGGAACGTCACTTCCATCTCGAAGGAGGTCTCGATGCCGGTGCCGACGATCTCGCCGTCGCCCTGGCAGGCGTGGCCGTCGCCAAGATAGAACAGCGCGCCCGGCACCGAGACCGGGAACCAGGCCGTCGTGCCCGGCGCAAACAGGCGATAGTCCATGTTGCCGCCGTTCTGCGCGCTGGTTGCGGTGGAGAACGCCTGGCCGCGCGCCGGCGCGACCCCGAAGCAGCCGATCATGGGTTGCAGCGGCGGGGCGAAATCCTCGAGGCCCTTCGGCGGTTCGCGCAGCCGCACGGTCCCGGTATTGCCGCCGATGTCCCAGACCACGCGCTGCGGCGCAGGCCGGTCGGCAATCGCGGCCGGTTCCAGCACGGTGAGCGCGAGGGGCGAAAACGTCCAACCGGTCGCCCGGCTCGGCGTCAGCCGGTCGATGCGGACGGCCAACGTGTCGCCGGTCTCGGCGCCTTCGATGAAGAACGGCCCGGTCATCGGGTTCGGCCGTTCGGCGACGGCAACCTCGCGCGCGTCAAGACCGGATGCGTCGATCGTATCGGTCACCAGCGTATCGCCGTCGGCGATGCGAAGGCACGGCTCGGCGGTGCCGATCACGTTGAAATAGCGGGTGGGATGGAAGCGGTGCGTGGCCATCGGGGTCCCCTGGAAACTACTTTGGCGCGGGTCGCGTCTTCCGATCAGCGCATGTCGCGGCCGAGCCCGGCACGCTAGGAACCGCACAGGGGACGGTCAATGGTGACCGGACAGGGCAATCGGGTGAAGCCGGCGGCTTGGTCGAATTCCATTGTCATTGCGAGCCGCAGGCGAAGCAATCTCCCGCCAGGAGCGCACCTGGATGGGGATTGCTTCGCCTGCGGCTCGCAATGACACTCAGGTGCTACGCGGCCAACACCTGTTTCTGCCCGGTCTCCGAGGCGCGGGTGATCGCGTCGATCAGCCGATGGCGCCTGACGGCCGCATCGAAGCCCGGGCTGGCGGGGCGGCCTTCGCGAATGCTGGCGGCGAGTTTCGCGTAGAGCTGCGCGACGTTGTACGGCGATCCCTGCGGGGTGGTGTCGGGCACCAAGCGGTAGGTGTCGGGGATCGGCAGGTCGGCCAATGCGGTGTCGCCGCCGCGCGCGCCTTGCAGGCGCAGTTCCTGGCGCTGCATCGAGGCGCGCGTGGTGGCAGTGAGCGCAAGATCGCCCGCGTCGCCGTGGATCTCGAACAGGAACTCGGTGGCGCGTGCCATGCCGCCACGGATCTGGAACGAAACCACCGCGCCACTGCCGAGGATGCCGTTGACCACAAGCTGATCGGGAGAGGTTTTGGCAACCATGGCGCCGAGGTCCTCGGCGAAAATGCTGTCGCGCTGGCTGACGGCGAACGCGGCCAGTTCGCGGAATTCGCCCAGGCAATGGCACAGCGCGTCGATCTGATGGCCGCCGGTGATAGTCAGCAGGTTGGCGCCATTGGCGCGGTCCACCTGATAGGCGCGATCGATTTTGGCGCCCCAGTTGGCGGCGCACCCGATCATCGTCGCCGACAGGACGCGGCCGACATAGCCCTGGGCGAGCAGGTCCCTGGCGTAGCAGATCGCCGGCGACACCTGGCCCTGCAGCCCGACCGCGTGGATGACGCCCTTGCGCCGCGCGGCCTCGAGCATGCGCACCGCCTCGTGGGTATCGCGGCCGAGCGGCCACTCGCAGTAGACATGCTTGCCGGCCTCGATCGCCGCCATCACCGGTGGATAATGGTCGGGGACCTTCACGCAGACCGTGACCAGATCGACCTCGGGGTGTTGCGCGAGCTGTTTCGGGTCGGCGAATGCCAGTGGGATGCCGAAATGTTTGGCTGTTGCGTCGGCCGATTCCTGGCGCGTGGTGCAGACGGCGGTGATTTCCAGGTCTGGCAGGGCACGCAGGGCCGGGATATGGGCGATTGACGCAAAGCCGCGACCTGGACTCGCGCCGACGATGCCAACGCGGAGCTTGTCTGTGGTCGGCATGGCGTCGTTCTCCCTCAGAACGTTTCTCGTTGACCTGTGGCGCCGACTGTCATTGCGAGGAGCGCAGCGACGAAGCAATCTCCTGCCTCAGGAGATGGAGATTGCTTCGTCGCTGCGCTCCTCGCAATGACAATGCGGCTCGGCACATCCGAGGCGTGATATGGTTGCGTCGGCGGAATGCGCTGCGCTTTTCCGCCCTACACGCTACGCACCGGGCCGGACGCGCGCCGTCAGGTATTCATCGCGTCGAAGAAGTCGTTGTTGGTCTTGCTGTATTTCAGCTTGTCCAACAGGAACTCCATCGCATCCACGGTGCCCATCGGGTTCAGGATGCGGCGCAGCACCCACATCTTCGACAGCGTGCTCTTCTCGACCAGCAGCTCCTCCTTGCGGGTGCCCGACTTGGTGATGTCGATCGCCGGGAAGGTGCGCTTGTCGGACAGTTTGCGGTCGAGAATGATTTCCGAGTTGCCGGTGCCCTTGAACTCCTCGAAGATCACCTCGTCCATGCGGCTGCCGGTATCGATCAGCGCGGTGGCGATGATGGTCAGCGAGCCGCCTTCCTCGATGTTGCGCGCGGCACCGAAGAAGCGCTTCGGCCGCTGCAGCGCATTGGCGTCCACGCCGCCGGTCAGCACCTTGCCGGACGACGGCACCACCGTGTTGTAGGCGCGCGCCAGCCGGGTGATGCTGTCCAGCAGGATCACCACGTCGCGCTTGTGCTCGACCAGGCGCTTGGCCTTCTCCAGCACCATCTCGGTCACCTGCACGTGGCGCGTGGCCGGTTCGTCGAAGGTCGAGGCGATCACCTCGCCCTTCACCGCTGCGCGCCATGTCGGTGACTTCCTCCGGCCGCTCGTCGATCAGCAGCACGATCAGGAAGACTTCCGGATGGTTGGTGGCGATCGCGGTCGGCGATGTTCTGCAGCATCACCGTCTTGCCGGTGCGCGGCGGCGCGACGATCAGCGCGCGCTGGCCCTTGCCGATCGGGGAGATCAGGTCGATCACCCGCGGCGTGTAGTCCTTGGTCGGCCCCTTCGCCACCGACTGGAAGTTCTCGACCTCCATCTTCAGCCGCTCGTCGGGATACAGCGGCGTCAGGTTGTCGAAGTTGATGCGGTGGCGCACCGCCTCGGGCGGCTCGAAATTGACCGTGTCGACTTTCAGCAGCGCGAAGTAGCGCTCGCCGTCCTTCGGGGCGCGGATCTGGCCCTCGACCGTATCGCCGGTGCGCAGGCCGAACCGGCGCACCTGGGTCGGGCTGACGTAGATGTCGTCCGGCCCGGGCAGGTAGTTGGCCTCCGGACTGCGCAGGAAGCCGAAGCCGTCGGGCAGGATTTCCAGCGTGCCCTCGCCGTGGATCGCCTGGTCGTTCTCGGCCAGGTTCTTCAGGATCGCGAACATCATGTCCTGCTTGCGCAGGGACGAGGCGTTCTCGATCTGCAGGGATTCGGCGAAGCTCAGCAGGTCGGCGGGGGATTTGGCCTTGAGTTCGGCGAGATGCATCGTTGTGTGGTCGCTCTGATAATGACGGAAAAGGGCGGGGATGCCCGATCTGCGGTGCCGCTCCATCGCTGATCGATGGTCGGTCGCCGCCCCGTCTTTGGGATGGAATGGCGGCGATTGCGCGCCGCGGGAAGGAGGGAATCGCACCCTAGGCAGACGGCTGACCCCCGTCAACTCGGCCACATGGGTGTACCGCCGCGCCGCGTCAACCCCCAGGGGTGTGACCAGTTGGAGAATTGGCGGAGCGAGAAAGCGTCGGGCGCGACCCCCTTGAGGGCTCGATGCGAAACAGGCGCCGCAGCCGGTTGCCGGACCGCTCCCCATGTCATGGCCGGGCCAAGCCCGGCCATGACACGGGGGGCGGCCGGCCACGACGCGAGCGGCAGGATGCGCCGCCGCCCCAACGAACCGCCGCCCTCAATAGGCGCGGAACATCCGCGCGATCTCGTCCGGATCGCTGGTCACCGTCAGCGCCAGCGCCAGCAGAATCCGCGCCTTATGCGGCGTCAGGTTGTCGGTGATCAGGAAGCCCGCCTCTCGCAGCCGCTTGCCGCGAAAGGTACGCCCGGAGCCGGCACGGGTGCACTGCATCACCACGACCCCGGCGGCCGCCGCCGCCTTCAGCGCCTCGAAGTCGCCCGGCGGAGCAAATCCGGGCGCGAAGCCGGCCGAGATGATGCCCTTCGCCCCGGCGGCCACGAACGCCCGCACCGCGGTGCCGTCGGCGCCGGCGTAGGCCAGCGCGATGTCGACCCGCGGCAGCGCCGGCAGCGCGCGGATGTCGAACTCGGTGTCCGGGTAGCAGCGGCGCAGCGGGCGGCGGTAGAACGCCACCGCGTCACCGTCGGCGTGGCCCAGCACGCCGAAATCCGCCGTGCGGAACGTCTGCAGCCGCAAGGTCGAGGTCTTGCTGACCTCGCGCGCCGCCTGGATCTCGTCGTTCAGCACCACCAGCACGCCAAGACCGCGGGCCTCCGGGCAGGCGGCGACGCGGAGCGCGTTCACCAGGTTCAGCCCCGCGTCGGTCGACAGCGCACTCGCCGGCCGCTGCGCGCCGACCAGCACCACCGGCACGCTCACCTTCAGCGTCAGGCTGAGCGCATAGGCGCTTTCCTCCAGCGTCGCGGTGCCGTGGCCGATGACGATGCCGGCCAGGTCGGCGTGCGCGGCCACCAGCTCGTCGCACAGCCGCACCAGCGCCTGCCAGTCGGGGAAGCCGATGTTCGGGCTGGGCACGTTGCGGTAGCGTACGGGGATCACCTCGGCGACCAGCGCGGTCTCCGGAAAGCGCGCCAGGATTTCCTCGGCGTGCATCACGTTGCCTGTGGCGCCGTAGTCCTGCAGATCGAGTGGCCCCGCGCCGAGCGAGGCGATGGTGCCGCCGGTGCCGATGAAGGCGATTCTTGGTCGCGTCATGTCTGGATGTTCCCGGATGATGCTTGCGTTACGGTGCCGTGACGTTCGATCGGCTGGTGCATTGCAACACCGTGCCGCACTCGTTCATAGGTTGAGCAGTCGGCGATAGTCTGGCAAAGGTTTCCCGGGGCCTCCAGCACGGAGCGGTGCATGAGCGGGACGGGAAACGACGAGGTGCGGCGGGAATGGATCGAGCGGGTGCTCGGCCTCGAACTGCCCGAACCCGGGGAGGGCGGCGACCCGAAACTGCGCCAGCAGCTCGAAGGCCGCATCCGCGACATCATCAACCAGCTCAACAACGTGGCGCCCGAGGACAAGGCGACGCTGATCGAGCAGGCCAAGCAGGCGCTCGTGCTCGCGCGGGGTGTGGACCTGCTGGCCGCCGAGATCGCGGTCGAGGCGCTGGAAGACGGCTACCTCACCGCCGTCCGTGCCGCGCGCAACGCCGAAGCCAAGGCGATGACGCGCGACGCCGTGACCTATCGCAAGCTGCGCAACGACTGGCAGGCGGCCCAGGCCAAGGCGCTGACCGAGCTCGAGGGGCTGGCCGACGCCGTGGTCAACGACCCCGAGGAGGACGAGGACGACGAAGACATCCTCGACGATGTCATCGCCGCTGCCAACCGCATCGGCGACGTGCTGCCCCGTTTCGGCACCGAACTCGAGACGATCCTGACCGATGCCGAACTGGAGCCGGACGACGCGCGCCGCAGCGAGCTGCGCACGGCGGCGGCTGCCAAGATCGACGAATACATCGGGGAGTTGCAGGGCGCGGACGTGCTGGCGGCGCTGCAGGCCTTCGCCGACGAGGAGTACGGCAGCTACGCGCCGCTGCGCACGCTGCGCGACACGCTGGGCGCGCTCGCGTCCCAGTTGCGCAAGCAGCCGGCCACGTAACCGGTCCGAGGGGGGAAGACACACCATGGGCACCACCACCACCGCGCCGACCCCGACCACCGGCACGCCGCCGCAGCAGGGCCAGACCGGCAAGAAGCCCAGCCGGCGGCGGCGTTTCCTGCAGGCGATGAAGCTGCTGGCCGGCAAGGCCAGCGTCAACAACGAGAAAATCGCCAAGAAGGCGCAGGAACGCTTCGACGCGGTGAAGGACAAGATCACCGGCACGATGCACGACAACGACTGCGTCCGCCGGCTGGAGCGGCTGAACGGCCTGGTCGCGGAGCATGACGGCGACCCACGCTACCAGGACGTGGTGGACGAGGCGAAGAAGGATGCCAAGGCGTTGGGCAACGTGCTCGCCAACGGACAGAAGAAGCCCGGCACGGTCGACTGGACCGACCTGCACGAAAAGATCGGCGTCGCCACCGAGAAGCTTGTCGAGACGCTGGATGACCGCGCGCAGGCGCAGAGGAGCGCGCGCAGCGACCTGCCGAAGCAGGCCGCGGCCGACCTGAAGGCGGTCGAGGAGATGATCGCGACCGGCAGGATGTCCGACGACGACCGCGGCAAATACACCGAGCGGCTGAACCTGGCGCAGACCTCGCTGATCCTGGCCGGCCAGGGCAACGAACAGGAGATGCAGGAGTTTCCTAACAAGATCCTGGAGCTGCGCAACAGCCTGCAGGTCAAGGTCAACGAGAACAACGGCAAGACGCAACGCCGCATGGCGCTGCACACCGAACTGAGCAACCGGCTCGCGGCCGCCGCGGACGGCAGCGCGCCGGAAGCCCGCGTCGCCATCGCCGAACTGCTGCAGCAGGCGCTGGCCAACATCGAGACCTGCGCGTTCGATGCGGCCACGACGCTGCTGAACCAGGCGACGACGGAGCTCGACAAGCTCGGCGCGCCGGCCAAGGACAAGCTGCCTACGGCTGACGCCATGCTGAAGCGCCTGGCGACGCTGGACCAGGACATGCGCGACGCAATCCGCGCCGCGGCGCCGATCGGCGAGGCCTACACGGCCTACCAGAAGTACCAGGGCGACAGCGTCCGCAACAAGAAGGTGCCGCCGGTACCGCAGAACGTGGTGGACCTGCGCGAGCGCGGCCTGGCGCAGGGAAACAACGCCCTGAACGAACTGTTGACGGTGAAGTTCATGCTGGCGGAGACGCCCGACTCGGCGGTTTCCGCTGCGCGGATGCTCGACCGTTGGGAGAAGGAGATAAACCAGGCGAAGGACTTCCTGGCCGACGCGGTCAAGCTGTTCAAGGACCCCAACGCCAAGGTCGGCACCGGCGACGGCGCCACCGAGCGCGCCAAGCAGCTCGCCGATACGGTGAAGCCGATCGACGACAAGCTGCACCACCTCGACGGCCTGTGCACCGCGCTTTACCAGCATGCCGATCCCACGGCGACGAAACTGGAAGGCGAATTGCTGAGCCGCGTGGCCGACCTGCGCAAGCGCTGGGAAACGGCGAAGGGGAAGGCGCTCAGTGTCGACGATCTTGATACCGGACCGTTCCTTAAGGAGATCGAACGGCTGGAGGCGGATCACAAGCGCCTGGACTCGGCGCAGACCGCCGGCAAGTTCGGCAAGGAGGACGTCGATTTCGACAAGCAGCTTGCCGCCTACCGCGCCGCCGCGGCGGAGCTGGCGGAAGCGGCGAAGCAGGTGATGGAGCGGAATTCCGACGAGGCGATCAAGCTTGGCGTGGCCACCAAGCCGTCGGCACTGACGGGCAAGGCGGAGGTGCTGGCGGCGCAGCAGACGCAGACGCGCGGCAGCGCGGACGATGTAAAGAAGCGAACCGCCGAGCTGCTGAAGCTGACCAACGATGCCAAGGCGCTGCTCTTCGAGGCGAACAAGGTCGCACCGGCGAAGAGCGATACGGACCTGGAGAAGCTGCGCCAGGAATGCCGCGACCTGATCGCGGCCTACTCGAAGCGCATCGACACGGCAGTCACTGCCTGCAAGGACGAGACGCTGGTCCGGACCGGTAAGCGCAACGAACGCGAGGCGCTTTTGAAATACGCCGAAGCGCTGAAGCAGGACATGGCGGGCATCGCCGCGCCGCTGGCGAGCAAGGACGAGGGGTTGATCGGCGAGGTCAAAACGAACCTCACTGCGTTCGACAAGCGCATCGTCGATTTCGAGAAGCGCGCGCCGGGCAAGAACCACGACAATTCACTGCCCAAGCTGACCAAGGTGCAGAAAAAGGCCACCGAGCTGCAAACGCTGCTGGGCCATTCGCTGTTCGCGCCGCGCCCCGACGACGTGGCCGATGAAGTGGAGCAGGTGGCGAAGATCCTGGCGGATTTCGCCACCCTCGATCCGGCCGCGACGCTGGTGACGCTCGGCGAGCTGGAGAAGAAGATCGGCGTGGCCAAGCAGAAGGCGCAGGGCGAGCACGAGGCCGCCGGCAACCTGATCTTCGAGCTCGAGGGCCTGTGGCCCAAGGTGCAGAAGCTCAAGGGCATGCAGAACAAGAAATACGACACCTATCTTGGCGACCTGGTGTTCCGCATCAGCAAGCTCGTCGAGGACGTGAAGACGAAGGACAAGATCGAGAAGCGCGACTCCGACGCGGCGACGGCACTGAAGACCGAGGCGGCGGATGTGTTGGCGACCCCGCCCCGCAACCTCGACGCCGGCACGAAGGGGGCCGAGGATCGCCAGAAGGAGCTGGCGGCGGTGACCTACCGGCTCGAACTCGATCGAGGCCGTGGACATCAAGCTGCTGAAGGAGAAGGCGGGCCAGCTTGAAGGCGAGGCAGCCACGCAGTTGACCAAGCAGATCAAGTCGATGGAGACCTCGCTCAAGGTGGCACGCGGCATGATCGAGAAGCGCGATGCGGCGGGTGCCAAGGAGCTGGCCGAAGCGATCCAGCGGCAGTGCAAGCGGATGGGCGATGCCCCGCTCGGCTCCAGCACGCGGGCGCGCAACGAACTGCCGACCGTCGAGACGCGCTGGAAGAATGCGGCCAAGACGATGGCGGGCGCGCTCGACAACCTGGTGGAGACGGTGCGGGGGGCCGACACCGGCAATACCGCGCTGGGCACCGCGGCGAGCGCCCTCGAGAAGAAACTTCAGGATGTGCGCAACCTGTTGCGCGAGGACGCGTTCGCGGGGGCGGTCAAGCGCATGACGGCGGGCAAGCCGAAGGCCGCCGACGTGGGCTCGGCGCGCGAGGACGCGCTGCGCGAGGTGCGGCGCATCCACAAGATGATGGATGCGAACCCGCTGCTGCGTCAGCTTGCCGCCATCCCGTTCCCCGGCGCCGAGCTGCCGCTGGCCGAGATCGGCGCGTCGCTGTGGGACATGGAGACCAACCTGAACATCAGCGGCTAGACGGCGTGACCGCGAGCGGACTCGCCACGCCTGCCGTACACCTCTCCCGCTCTTCGCGGGAGAGGTCGAGGCGCAAAGCGCCGAGGGTGAGGGCCGTGCCGCGTGCACCAACCCTCACCCGGAGCGCTCCGCGCTCCGACCTCTCCCGCAAGCGCGGGAGAGGTGTACGTGATTCGGCCCGGCGCTCACACCCAATCGTTGCATAAGGAGGCAGCCCATGCCACTCGACGCCAAGCAGGTGGATTGGCTCAACCGGACGACCGGGGTGCAGGTGCCGCTGCCGGGCGGCCCCCCGTCGGGCTCCGGCGCGCCGCTGGACCCCAAAGCCCGCGAAGCCGCGAACCGCAAGAAGCTGCAGGAGATGCTGCGCGCCAGGCTGGAGACGGAGGAGTTCGCCGAGGCACAGAAGAAGTCGCTGCTGATCACTGACGCGATCCGTTCCATCGCGCCGATGAAGCCGGTGCTGCGCGAGGCGTTCGACCTGGAGCAGACCACCAAGGACGGCAAGACACGCAGCTATCAGACCGACGACGGCGATCTGTCCAAGTCCGGCGACGTGCGCGACATCCGCAACGATACCGAGATCGGCAAGCGGGGCCAGACGGGACAGAAGAAGAAGAACGGCAAGGATGGCGGGGGCACCGACAAGGATCCATTGAAGAATACCGACATTCTGAAGCAGGCGAAGAGCGCGATGGATTTCCTGGTCACGGTCAAGAACGACCTGCAGGGGCAGAAGACGCAGCGCAGCGACATCGCCTGGGACAAGATCGACCTGACCGCCAATCCGCTGCCGGTCGATCCGTTCGTCAAGGGGCCGGAGCAGCGGCTGTTCACCGACACCGAGCTGATGGACGAGATCTACACGCCGCTGGTGCGCGAGCACGTGCTACCGGAGAACTTCATCATCAACAAGTTCAGCAAAGTGCAGCGCATGCTGGACGCCACCAACAAGATGTACAAGGAGGAGCTGAAGGACGCCAGCGACCCCAGCTCGGGCATGAACGAGCTGATGCAGGGCTACATCGACATGAGCTCGCAGCTTGTCGAGGCGGTGCTGCAGGCGGCCGGTACCGATACGAAAATCGCGCAGGATTTTCTCAGCGGCGCCACCGCGCTTGCCAAGCTCTCGGTGTCGACCAGCTTCAAATTGGCCGACCACGGGCTCGATGCCTCAGTCATGACAGACGTGCTGAACGGCCTGGGCGGCGTGGTGTCCAACGTGATCGCCGGCGCCATGCCGGGCGAGAGTGCGAATCAACAGCAAATGGCGCAGGTCTATGGCAAGATTGCACAGGGCGGCATGTCGTTGATCGCGGGCGTGGTACAGACCGCGGAAAGCGGCAAGCCCGATCCCGGCACGCTGGTCAACTTCTTCGGCGGCATGCTGCAGGCGGGGCTGATGGACATCCCGCAGAACACCGAGCAGCAGCAGGACATCATCTCATTGCTCAGCGACGTGACCGGCGCGGCGACCACCGCGGTGAGCGGCAAGGCCGCTGCTTTCTATGACGCCTTCAAGACCGGCGACGCAAAGAAGCTGCGGGCCATCGCGGTCGATATGTCGACGGACTTCGCGATCCAGTCGATCGGCGTGATCAACGACGCGGTGCAGATCACGCAGGCGCAGGGCGACCAGAATTTCAACAGCCTGACGATGACGCAGGACTCCCAACAGATCATCACCGAAGGCGTCGAGAAGAAACACGATCCCGGCTACAACGTGATGTCGGCCGGAGGCGGAACGTCGTTCGACGTAACGAGCAACACCACCTCCGCCGCGATCGGCAACATGGACAACACGCTGGTGACGGCCGGCGGCCAGATCAAGGAGGGCATCGGCAAGGTCAACGAGGCGAAAAAGGGCGAGGAGCCGGAGGGCAAGGACAAGAAGCAGCGGCGTACCGAGCGGCGCAAGATGACCAAGGAGGAGATGGAGCAGCTCAAGAAGCAGCTTGGACCGGTGGCGGAACAGAGTTTTTCCGAGCTGGAAAAGGAAGTCTCCAAGAAGGCCGCCAAGCGCGAGGACGAGAAGGCCGATTTCGAGCAGGTCGGCAAGGAGATCGTCGCGGAGATCGAGAAGGAGCGCGAGGAATTCCAGAAGCAGCTCAAGGGGCTCGACAACCCGGCGATCGACCAGAAGACTGTCAACAAGCTGATCGCGCAGATCGAGCGCGATCGCACGATCATGCAGGTGGCGATAACGATTGGCCAGGGTGGGTTCGAGATGGCATCGAATTTCCTCGCCCCGCTGGCGATCGGCACCGAGGCCATCAAGATGGCGGCCAACATCGCCGCCGCGGTGCAGCGCGCCGTCGACCTGCGCAAGTTCCTTGACGAGGCCGCGGGGGCGAAGGCCGGCACGAGCCCGTATCTGACCTCGATCCAGAACTTTGCCGACAACCAGAAGGACCAGCTTGCCCACCACTCGATTGCGGCAGCGCTGAACGGCGCCAAGATCGTCGCCGCCGCGGCGGCCACCGCGTTCCCGATGGCGGCGCCGGCCGTCACCATCGTCGGCGCGGTGCAGTCCGGCGCCGAGGCGCTCTATAAGTTCAACACGCAGCAGGCGGTGGTTGCGGCCTGGGAAGTGACGAAGGCCGCGCTGGACGACCCGCAAAACCGCCGCATGGGGCTGAAGGCGCGCCGGATGAACGCGACGCTGGCGAAATATGCCGTGGCCTACGGCGCGATCGAGGAACACGACCCGGTCGCGGTGCACATGGCCAAGGCATGCGGACTCGACGCGGACACGCTGGCCAACAAGGACACCAACGCCAAGAAGGTGAAGGAGTTCCTCGAAAAGAAATTCGACGAAGACTCGAAGGTGACCGGCAGAATCAAGAAGGACGACGACTGGTCGAAGAAACTGCCGGAGCCGGCGCTTAAGGGCGCAGTGCTGTTCCGCACCTACGACGTGATCGCCGAGGGGTACGCCGGCAAGAAGGAACTGATGGACGTGGACGGCACCCTAAAGCTGCAGCCGCCGGTCGAGCTGACCACGCTGGTCCGCGCCATCGAGAAGACGCCGCTGCCCAGCAAGCCGACGACCGATGCCATGCAGGAACGGCTGCTGCTGTTCGGCCAGCTCCGCGGTGCGCTGGGCGGCGAGCGCGCGCGCCTGGCGGAGATCGACGGGGCGGTCGGCGACGTGATCGAGGAGTTTGCCGACCTGGTGGCCGACGAGCAGCAGAAGCTGTCGATGGAACTGCTGAAGGCGAAGGTCGAGGAAGCCAAGGCACAGAAGGCGCAACAGGGCAGCCCGCAGCCGCAGCAAGGGGGGACGCCGCCGCCGCGGCCGAGCACGCCGCCACCCGTCACGCCACCGCCGCGTACGCCGCCGCCGCGGCCGGGCACGCCGCCGCCGCGGCAGCAACCGGGCATCTGAGCCGCCCGCTCTCCGCCGATCCGCCGACGGCGGCACCGCGCCGACGGGGTCAGGGCGCCCCTGTCCGCCGGCTCACGCCAGGATGATCCCGAGTGGGGCGGACGCGGCCTCCAGCACCGGCGGGTGGCGCGTGTGCCAGTCGGTGTCGCGTTGATAGGCGTCCGCCAGGCGCAGCAGCCGCGCCTCGGCGAACGGCCGCCCGGCAAGCTGCAGCCCGATCGGCAGGCCGTTGGCGTCGAAGCCGCACGGGATGCTGATCGCCGGCAGGCCGAGATAGTTGAACGGGCGCGTGTTGGCCGAGACCGCCAGGAACTTCGCCTCGGTGCCGGGCGGGCCGTTGTCGATGTCGGTCTCGGCCAGTGTCGGCAGCGCGGTGCGGATGGTCGGTGTCGCCAGCACGTCGACCTGGGCGAACACCTCCGCCGCGAAGGCGCGCAGCACCGGGCCGCGCCGGCTGAGCGACTCGACATAATACGGTGCCGGAATGGCGTAGCCCGGATACATCCGCCCGCTAAGGTGCGGCGCATAATCCTGCGCGCGATGGCGCATCCACTCGGCGTGGATCGTTGCGGCCTCGACGCGCGAGATGATGCCGCCATACGCCGGACACCGCATCCATCACCGGCAGCGCCAGGCGCGATGACCGTGGCGCCGCGGGCATGCAGCACCTCGACCGCCTGCTCGATCGCCGCAGTCACCACCGGGGTCGGCGTCGTCGAAGAAGTAGTTGATCGGGATGCCGATGCGCATGCCGCGCACGTCGCCGTCCAGCGCGCCCTCGTAATCGGGCACCGGCAGGTGCGAGCTGGTGGGGTCCTTCGGGTCGCGCCCGGCGATCAGCGTCATCACCCGCGCGCAGTCCCGCGCGGTGCGCGTCAGCGGCCCGACATTGTCCAGCGTGAACGACAGCGGCATCGCGCCGTAGCGGCTGACGCGGGTCTGCGTCGGCTTCAGCCCGGTGACGCCGCAGGCCGACGCCGGCAGGCGGATCGAACCGCCGGTGTCCGACCCCAGCGCCGCATAGACGAAGCGCGCCGCCACCGCCGCGCCGGAGCCCGACGACGAGCCGCCGGTGATATAGGGCGGGTTCCACGGGTTGTGGCAGTCGCCGAACTCGCGGTTGTGCCCGGTCGGGTTCTGCGCGAACTCCGCCATGTTGAGGCCGGCAAAACTGTAGGCGCCGGCGGCGGACAGCCGCTCGATCGCGGTCGAGGTGATGTCGGGACGAAAATCATTGCGCAGGCGCGAGCCGCAGGTGCAGAGCCGTCCGGCCTGGTAGTACATGTCCTTGTGCGCCAGCGGCACGCCGTGCAGCGGGCCGAACCAATCCGGCGTGTCGCGCGCCGGCATCGGCTGCCGCGGCGGCGGCCTCGGCACCCTCCCGGTCGGTCCAGATCGTGGCGTTCAGCGTCGGATTGACCGACTCCATCCGTTCCCAGCAGGCATCCAGCAGGTCGCGCGAGGTGGCATCGCCGGTGCGGACCGCCGCGGCGGCCTCGACCAGGGTGAGATCGGCGAGCGTCGCCATCACGGCGTCTCCTGCATGTCGTGCAGCGCGGTTTCGAAACTGGATGGTTCGTCCTCGAAGCGCAGCGTGCCGCGCAGCGATTCGAACGCGGCGATGGTGTTGGCCAGGTCCGCCGCCATCCGCCGCGCCGGCTCGTTCGGCGCGGCAACCCCGTGCCATCGCGCGATTGTCAACTCGGTCTCGGCCAGGAAGTCATCCATTGCCGTCTCCGTGTGGTGTTGTCCGGGATGCATGGCAGCAGACTGTGCCGATGATCGCAACGCCGCACCAGGCGCTGCTGTCCGCCGCCGGCGACTGATGCGAATGGTCTGGCGCGGGTGTTCTGGCCGGTCGCGCGCGGCTGCGGCATATTGGCGTCCGCGGTCTACGCAGGGGGCGGCCTCCATGCCGGTCGACAAGCAAGCCTATCGCGATGCCATGGCCCGCTTCGGCGCGGCGGTGAACGTGATCACCACCGACGGGCCGGGCGGCCGGGCCGGCTTCACCGCCTCCGCGGTGTGCAGTGTCACCGACACGCCGCCGACCCTGCTGGTCTGCACCAACCGGGCGAACAATTCCTATCCGGCGTTCACCGCCAACATGGTGCTGTGCGTGAACACACTGACGCCGGAGCAGGAGGCGCACTCCCCGGTGTTCGCCGGCCTGACCGAGCACACGATGGAGGCGCGGTTCGGCGCCGGCACCTGGCATACGCTGGCGACCGGCGCCCCGGTGCTGGACGGCGCCGCGGTGGCGTTCGACTGCCGGATCGACCGGATCGTCGAGGTCGGCACGCACGACGTGTTCTTCTGTGTGGTGGAAGCCGTGGAGCTTGGCGCGGTGAGTGCCAACCTGATCTACTATGCGCGGCGCTATCACTCCCTGGTGCATTCCTGACGCACGGGGGCACCGATCGATGCGGCTGTCGGACATTGCCAGCGACCGTATTGTGCTGATCCTGGGCGCCCCGCGCTCGGGCACCACGTGGCTGGCCAAGATCTTCGACAGCCATCCGGACGTGCTCTATCGTCACGAGCCGGACACGGTGCTGCGGGCCTACGACCTGCCCTGGGCCTGCGACGCGGCGGACATTCCGCTGCATCTCGACGCGGCGCGCGCCTATCTGGCCCGGCTGATGGAGACCGCCACGGTGAAGACCGCCGGCTCGCTGCCGATGTTCCCCAAGCGGTTTGAACCTGTGCCGGCGCGGCTGTTGCGCCGGGCCATCGTCTACGGGTTGCGCGTCGCCGCGCTGAGCCCGCAGGGCGAGCGGCTGGGGCGCAACATTCCAGTCCCGGACCTGCTGGACCCGGCGCGCCATCCCGAGCTTCGCGTGGTGATCAAGTCGGTCGGCTCGCTCGGGCGGGCCGGGCTGTTCGCCGCGGCGCTGCCGCAGGCAAGGATCGTCTTCATCGTTCGCGACGCCTGGGGCCAGGTGGCGTCGATGCGCCGTGGCGTGGCGCGCGGCAAGTTCGAGGATACGCTGCCGATCGCCGAACTGGTCGATCCGCAGCGCGCGGCCCGCTACGGGCTGACGCCGGCGCAGTTCGCGACGTTGCCGCAGGTCGAGCAGCTTGCGTGGAACTGGGCCATCCTGAATGAGAAGGTGATCGAAGATTTGGCCGGCCGGGATCGGGTGAAGCTGGTGCGCTACCAGGACCTGTGCGAGCAGCCGGTGCAGCAGGCGCGCGAACTGCTCGACTTCGCCGGCCTGAGCTGGGACCCCCAGACCGAGGCGTTCCTGCGGCGCAGCACCACCCATTCCGGGCGGGATCGCTACTACGCCGTGTTCCGCGACACCGCCGCGGCGCTGTACCGGTGGCGGCAGGAACTGTCGCCGGAGGAGCAGCACCAGATCCTCGCCGTGGTGCGCGCGACTTCGCTGGCACCGTTCTGCCCCGAGTTCGACGCTTGACCACAAGCGGGCGTAGAGCGTGGCCGGTCGGCACGCGGTGTGCGTGCGTAAGGCCGTGCAACGAGTTTGGACGAGGGATCATGTGTCGGGGACGCAGATGACCGTCGAAGATGTCGAGGACGAATGGCTGGCTGCCGAGAACATTCCCTATCGTGTCGGTTCGGGCGACTGGGAAGGGTTCCGGCTGTGGAACGTGTCCATTGACCAGGTGCTGGAGGAAGCGGACCGCTGGGCTGCAAGCTTCCAGGGGATCGACCGTCCCTGGCTCTGCTGGAACGTCGACGACGACTGGTGCCATGTGCAGCAGCGGCTGGTGCATGAGGTCGGCTGGACTCCCGTCGTCGGCTTCGACCCGCGGGTGGGTCCGCCGCCGTTGATTCCGGGCGCGGTACTGGTCGATTTCAACGCCAGGTTGAAGCTGCCGTCGATGTGGATGCACTTTCCCCTGGAATTCATCTTCCGCTTCTGCGACCGGCTGGCCTACTGGCATGCCGACTGCCTGCTGCGCATGGAGAAGATGCAGCGCTACGCCCGGATGTTCGCCGGGTTGCTCGATGGCGAAATGGCGGCAGTGCGGCCGCGCGGCACCTGGCGCACGCGGTTTTCGCCCACCACCCGGCGCTACTGGGAGGTGCTCGGCTGCAGCACGCGCGGCGCCAGCCGCAGCCAGTTCGAAAACGGCTGCGGCTGGTGGATGAACTTCCCGGTGCACATCGCCAGTTCCGCCGAGCAGACCGAACGACGTCGCGCGTATCATTACGAATGCGGCGTCGGCATACGCTTCTGGGCGGCGCAGTGCGGCGGCATCGTGCGCGAAATCAAGGCAGCCGACATCGCGGAGGGCCATTTCACCGGGATAGGTCGCAAGGACTATCAGCGAGCCTCGCCAAGGCATTTCAAGCGCGATCTTTCCAAGGAACTGTCGCTCAACAACGATCTGCGTCTGGCCTGTGCGAAGCTGGGAATAAGCCAACTGCTGGAGCCGGCACCGATCGCGCGGCCGGCAAGTGGACCCTGAGCTCGGCCCCAGCCACGCGGATCTGCGAGAACGGCGAACTCCCGCGGCAGAGATGTCTTTTTCGATTGCATTTTCTTGCTCCGCCTGGACCCCGATCGCGAGCTTCCGACGCTGCTCGCGGCGATAGATGATGTTCCCGTCGAGCCATGGCTGCGCACCTCGCGGCAGCGATGCGCAACGCGATCCTTCGGCTGTTGCACGATCCTGCCCTGCGCGAGCGGCTCGACCGCAACGGGTGTCGGATTGCTGAACGGGCGGGTTCGCCGCCGATCCACGTGCCCTGCCTCGGCGCGGCCCTTCGCCGATTCGCGTGCAATGGCTGACGGCGTGCGCTGCCGCTTCGGCGCCAGCCGGACATGCGCACATACTGGCCAACAGACAGAACGCCCCCGCGGCGGGCAACAGCCGTGTGCCCACCGGCACAGGCAGCGCACGCAGCAGACGATCGCGGGCCCGGTCCAGCTTCTCGTCCACAAGGTTCCGCTGTGGCGTTGTTTTGCCCGAACCGATGGCGATGTCGCAGCAGGCCGGCCTGTGGTAGAAGGCTGCCGGATGCCGGGTTAGCACAGTGGTAGTGCAGCGGTTTTGTAAACCGAAGGTCGGGGGTTCAAATCCCTCACCCGGCACCGTGGTACCGCACAATAGTTGTGCCTGCCGCACGCTGCGGTCGGTCGCGTGAGCCGGACATCGACCGGACCGAGAAGCCGAACAGGCCGCCTGCGGCGGTCCGATCGTTCCATGGTATGGGGTGCACGCTCGAATGCCTCGCGGTGGCGGCAGAGCGAAGACCCGTCCGGGCGATCGATCGCTGCCCGCCCGCCCTTGCATTTGCGCGGACGATGGATAGCGTTCCGCCAACGGCCACGGGATGGAGAATCGGGCTTGCCGGAGGATGCGTCGCCACAGCGCGTTTGGGTGCAGCGCGTGCTTGGCGTGACGCTGCCGGACGGCGCGTCTTCGGCGTCCAACCAGCCGTCCGGCTCGAAGGTCATCTTCGCCCAGGCGCGGCTGCAATACGACGCGGCCCGCAAGCAGGTCGGCACGGGCATCGACACGCTGATGGCGGCGATGCGCAAGATGTGCGCGGCCGAGCCGGACTTCGCGGAGATCGACAGCGCGATCGGCGAATTCGCCGTCCTCAAGCAGGCGCTCGACGAGCGCCTGCTTGACGCGCTTGACGCCGCCTACACCGCGACGACACCGGAAGCCGAGGCGGCGGCGCGCAGCAAGGCGGCGGCCATCGTCGGCGAATACCAGGCGTTCTATGCCGCCCACGCGCGCCTGCTGACCGGGATCGATGCCAATCCGTTCGTGCCGGTCCAGGTCGAACACGTGCTGACGGATGCGCTGGGCGGCCTCGCGGCGCAACTGGGCTGATCCGGCGCACGGCGCGATTAAATCAGGGGGGACTGCGGCTTGCCCGAGAAGATGACCGCGTTGAACGCGAAATCCTACCTTGGCTGGATTGCCGAACGCACGGTGTACCGGACGCAGTATGCGCTGTTCGAGAACACCTATAATGGCGGGGTCATCCAGTACAACGCGCAGTTCGACCTGGCGGGGGACGACAAGAAGGCCGAGCTCGACAAGGAGCGGCTGAAGGTCGACGCCTGCAAGGACAAGAGCGACTACGACGGCGGCATGAAAGTGCTGGCGCGCTGGGGCAAGCTGCTGCCCGAGATGCACACGTTCTTCGAGGACAAGGCGGCGTTCGCCGATCGCGATCGGACCGAGCACGACGATGTCGAGGACAAGTACGACAGGCAGCTTGCCAAGATCATTCCCGTGAATGGCGCCTACAAGAGCGGTTCGGGCCAGATCAAGGCGGTGCGCGGCCGCTATGACAACGAGATTGAGGGCCTGACCGTCAAGGGCATCGAGTCGGCGTTCGGCAAGGCCCAGCAGGTGATGGACGGCAAGCGCGGCTCGTTCCTCCAGACCGCCTACATCGCCGCGAAGGATGACACGTCGGAGGACATGTCGGCGCGCGCCCGGTTCAACGAGATGACCGAGGTGCTGCAGCGCTTCCGCGACGCACAGCCGCAGTGCAAGGAGTATGCCGACGCGAAGCCGTCGCTGCCCCAGCCGGTCGTGCAGCACATGGACGGGCTCAAGCCCGCGATTCCCGACAAGATCGTCACGCAGAAGGATTTTGAGGCGCTCGAAAGCGGCATCGACGCGCTGGAAACCTTCGCCGAGCTGGTCCCCGACGTCCTCGACTACGCGGATGCGGCGGAACGGGCCGACGCGCAGATGCGGCTCGCGTTCAATCCGGACAGCCTCAACAAGCTCAGCAGCAACCGGGAAAAGGCCAGGAAACAGCGGGACACCGCGCTCACGGCGGCGCGCAACCTGGCGGAAAAGACGCACGATTACGCCAATGCCCGCGACGCCATGGAAACGCTAATCCTGCAGCTCGCGAACGACCAGAAGAACTACGTGGCCGAGGCCAAGAAGCAGGTCGCGACGAAGCTGCAGGGCAAGCCGCAGGCGGCGATGCTCGCCGCGCTTGACGGCAAGACGGATGCGAGCGGTCAGGATGTCACGACCGCGCTGTATGAGGCGTTCGGGGCCGACAAGATCGCCGAGCTGTTTGCCGCCGCCGATCCCGGCGACCTTACCAAGGAGGTCGCCGCGGGCAATCTGGCGAAGCTGGCCGAGGCGCTCGGCGCCAAGGGGATCGCCGGGCTGGGCGCCGGTCTTGCCGGGGACGACAAGCCGCTGGACGGGGTCAAGCACGCGGCCGGCATGATGAAGCACGGCATGACCGGCCCGCCGCTTGCCAAGCTGCGCGAGACCTACGACGACGACGACGAGCTGAGGGAGATGTTCGCCACCGGCTTCAAGGGCGATCCGGAGCTGCTGGCCAGCATCGTCGGCACCGGCCTCGGCGGCAAAACCGATGACGAGGACTGCGATTCGATCGGCCACCTGAAGACGCTGACGGACGCCTTCGCCGACAAGAAAGACCTCGGGAAGCTGGTCGACGGCTTCGCGTCGCGCGATCCGTTCGCGCCGGGCGACGAGAAGCGCAAGGCCGGCGAGCGGATGAACAAGGTGCTCACCAACCGGTTCAGCAACAAGGACGGCATCCAGCCGGAAAAACTCAAGACGCCGTTCTTCGACACGCTGAACGGCCTCGGCGATGCGCAAACGGCGCTGGTCAACGAACTCCAGGCGCTCAACCAGCGCGCGACGGCATTCGCCAACTTCCAACTTCTGCCCAAGGAACAGCAGGACCTGGTGCCCAATCCGAAGCCCGCCGACCTGTCGGGCAAGGACAAGCAGCGCCAGGCGTACCTCACCTCGACGGTCAACCCCGGCTACACGCCCAAGCCGCTCGGCAACCTGATCCGCAATGCGGCGTCATGCGCGGTCAAGACGCCGGGCAACGCCGACAAGAGCCTCGACGGCGTCGATCTGAACGGTGCGCGCTCCACGCCGGAGCGCATGGAGCATTTCCTCACCCGGCATACGCGTGAGCATTTCCCGTTCGGCGGCTCGGCACTTGCGCCCAAGGGCACGCCGGTGGCGTCGGCCGACCACAAGCCCGCGACGCTGTGGCCGGAAGGCACCGACGCGAAGGCCTTGAAAGGCTACCTCACGGCCGCCCTCAAGGCGGTCCGCGGCGGCATTCCACCCTACGACAACCCGGTCGGCGGCCAGGCGATCTGGCAGAACGACTTCACCCAGCGCACGGCGAACATAACGGTCAGCGGGCAGCGCTTAGAGGTGAAGCTCGGGTTCGAGCGGGTCGCGATGGGAAAGACGGTTCGGGTGACGCAGTTCTATCCGAAGAAGTCTGGCGCTCTCGATACGCTCGAGTTCGAGGATCTGCATGGCATTAAGCAGGCGCTGGCGGTCTGATGAGCGCCGCACGGACGGGAGGTGACGCGACATGGTGACGGCACGATTCGGCGTTCTTCTGGCGGACGGCGCGCGTCTCGACGAGGCGGATATTCCCCGCAAGCCGGCCGCGGCGTCCGCCAAGATTGGCGAGCTGGCCTCGGCCGAAGGGCGGCTTTCGATCGAGCAGGACGGGGTGCTCACCGAGATGGGCGACACGCTCGGGCTGCTGATCGGGCGGTTCTGCCTGGGCGGGCTGGCCGAGCTGCGCGCGACGGGCCAACTCGCCGTCGACTTCATGGACCATGAGGAGGAGGTCGAGATCAAACTGTCCGGTGCCGAGGTGACCATGACCGGCGAACGGTTCGGCACGCGCACGTTTCCGGTCGAGGCGTATGTCGCGGCAATGACGGCGTGCGGCGAACGCTATGTGGCGCTGGCACGGGCGTTGTGGCGCGACGACCCGGAAAACAAGGAGCGTCTCGCCAGCCTGGAAGCAGACCTGCCGCCGGCAGCGTCGTCCAGTCGCCGTCGCTGAGACTGTTCCGCGGCGAGCGGCACCCGGCACCCGCCGCTCCCCTCGACGCCGCGCCTCTGACGCGCCACATCTTGGGTTCCCAGGAGCCCCAGGAATCCCCGATGTCCGCCACCGCCCTCGCCCGCCCCGCTCCCGCCCCGGTGCTGTTCATCCCGGCCAAGCAGCCGCCGCGGCCGTTCACGCGCCGGTTCCGGGTGGTGTCCGACTACCAGCCCAGCGGCGACCAGCCGACCGCGATCGCCGAGCTGGTCGGCGGCGTGCAGGCCGACGAGCGCGACCAGGTGCTGCTGGGCGTCACCGGCTCCGGCAAGACCTTCACCATGGCCAAGGTGATCGAGGCGGTGCAGAAGCCCGACGCTGATCCTGGCGCCGAACAAGACGCTGGCGGCGCAGCTCTACGGCGAGATGAAAGAGCTTCTTCCCCGACAACGCGGTGGAATACTTCGTCAGCTACTACGACTACTACCAGCCGGAGGCCTACGTCCCGCGCACCGACACCTACATCGAGAAAGACGCGCAGATCAACGAGCAGATCGACCGCATGCGCCACGCCGCCACGCAGGCGCTGCTGGAACGCAACGACGTGGTGATCGTCGCCTCGGTCTCCTGCATCTACGGCATCGGCTCGGTCGAGACCTACGCGCGCATGGTGGTGAAGCTGGAGGTCGGCGGGCAGATCGACCGCGACAAGCTGGCCAAGGCGCTGGTCGAACTGCAATACCGCCGCAACGACGCCGCGTTCCAGCGCGGCACGTTCCGGCTGCGCGGCGAGGTGGTGGACATCTTCCCGAGCCACTACGAGGACCGCGCCTGGCGGGTGTCGCTGTTCGGCGACGAGATCGAATCGATCCAGGAATTCGACCCGCTGACCGGCGACAAGACCGCCGCGCTCGACACGATCACCGTCTACGCCAACAGCCACTACGTCACGCCGCGGCCGACGCTGACCCAGGCGATCGCCGACATCAAGATGGAGCTGAAGGTCCGGCTGGACGAGCTGACCGCATGAGGGCAAGCTGCTGGAGGTGGAACGGCTGCAACAGCGCACGACGTTCGACATCGAAATGATGGAGACGACCGGATCGCTGCAAGGGGATCGAGAACTACTCGCGCTACCTGACCGGGCGCAATCCGGGCGAGCCGCCGCCGACGCTGTTCGAATACCTGCCGGAGAACGCGCTGCTGTTCGTCGACGAAAGCCACGTCACGGTGCCGCAGCTTGGCGGCATGTATCGCGGCGACTTCAACCGCAAGTCGATCCTGGCGGAATACGGCTTCCGGCTGCCGTCCTGCGTCGACAACCGGCCGCTGAAATTCGAGGAATGGGAACGTCTATCGGCCGCAGACGATGTTCGTCTCCGCCACGCCCGGCCCGTGGGAGATGGAACGCACCGGCGGCGCGTTCGCCGAGCAGGTGATCCGCCCCACCGGGCTGATCGATCCGGTCACCGAAGTGCGCCCGGTCGAGCGCCAGGTGGACGATCTGCTGGCGGAATGTCGCACCGTGGCCGCGGCCGGCGCGCGCGTGCTGGTCACCACGCTGACCAAGCGCATGGCCGAGGACCTGACCGAATATCTGACCGAGCATGGCGTCAAAGTGCGCTACCTGCACTCCGACATCGACACGCTGGAGCGGATCGAGATCATCCGCGACCTGCGCCTCGGCGTGTTCGACGTGCTGGTCGGCATCAACCTGCTGCGCGAGGGGCTGGACATCCCGGAATGCGCGCTGGTGGCGATCCTGGACGCCGACAAGGAGGGGTTCCTGCGCAGCGCAGACCAGCCTGGTCCAGACCATCGGCCGCGCCGCGCGCAACATCGACGGGCGGGTGATCCTGTACGCCGACACGATGACCCGCTCGCTTGCGCGCCGCGATCGAGGAGACCGAACGGCGGCGCAACAAGCAGCGGGCCTGGAACGAGGCGCACGGCATCACGCCGCAATCGATCAAGCAAGCAGATCGGCAAGGTGCTGGAGAGCGTGTTCGAGCAGGACTACGTCACCGTCGCGCCGGTCGCCGATACGTCGATGGCGGAGTTCGTCGGCAAGGACCTGAAGGCGACCATCGCCGAGCTGGAGAAGCGCATGCGCGCCGCCGCGGCGGACCTGGAGTTCGAGGAAGCGGCGCGGCTGCGCGACGAGATCAAGCGGCTGGAGGCGCTGGACCTTGGGCTGGAGCCGCCGCCGGTGGCGAGTGCCTCGTTGCGGCCGCGGCGCGATCGCACGCCGGAGCCGCTGGGGCCGGGGGGTGGGGGGTATGACCCGAGCAAGCGACGCGGCGGGCGGGGTGGGATGCGGCGGCGGGGGCCGTGAGGGGCCGGCAGAGCGCCAGGACGCAGTGTGAGTTCGTCGCAGGCTTTTCACGTCTGCATCGCGATGGTGGATCGGGACAATGTGCATCATCCTGCACAGTCGAGATAAGTATTGGCGGATGAATGTGGCTTGGCGTGCTATTTTTGCCTTGCCGTTGAGTGCAGAAGAGAGGCAGGCCCTGTGCCTCGAGGTTCTTCGAGCCTACATCGGCAGAATGGCGCTTCTAAGCGCCAAAAGCCCCAATCCCTCTCTGCGGTTTTTCCTAGCCATGCTGCAGCTGAGGAACGACTTATTTCCGTTCGTTGCGCGCGATGGTTACGGTCAGCTGGTGATCATGCCCCTGTATCGAGTCGTTGAGCGATGGGTTGCAGCCAACTGGCAGGGTGCAGACGCGGGAGTCACAGATCAATGCCCTCTCGCCTGATCTCGTTCATCAATGCGGTGCGATCGCGGTAAGCTCCGGCGGGGAACGGGATCGGCGTCAGCACCGCTCCCGTGTCGTACAGGATCTCAGTCGTCGCATCGGCCAGCGGTCCGGCTTCGTCCCACAAGCCGTGATAGTCGCGCAGGAACACCGCCACATCATAGTCGGATTCCGGCCGCGCGTTCCAGCCGGTCACCATACAGGTCCGTCAGCGTAGCCCGAAACCGCCGAAGGATCGGATCGTTGATTGGTAGCACCTGCATGCTGCCTCTCCGAATTGCAGCGCCGATCGACGGCGGCGTCGGCGCATCCTCAACGGGGCGCGTGGCGTGAAAGCGCAAGGCCACGCCTTGGATGCCGGAATGATATGCGTGATCGACCGTCTAAGCGCTTGTCCCCCGTGCGGCGGCGATCACCCGGCGGAACACCGGCGCACCATACAACCGGCGTTCGCACAGCACGCGCGTCTTCTCGGCCACTTCCCCGAACGGATCGGCGCGGATGGCGGCAATCAGCGGCACCCAGTCCGGCATGCGGCCACGCGCGAGAATGTCCTCGATCGCCGCACGCGTGAACGCCTCGTGCGTCAGGTGACGATGCTTCATGCCTCCTGCTCCGGCATTTCCGCCGGCGGCGGCATGTCGCCCGCCGCGCGCGAGTCGCGCCAGGTGTCGATCCTGGCTCGCGCCTCTTGCGCCGGCAGCGAAACGTCGCCCTGCAACGCCTGCACGCAACGATCCAGCAACGCATCCGAAAGCCTGCCGCACGTCTCGGCGACATGACTCCAGCGATCGAACGGAGATCGCACGCTCTTATATTCCGCGAGATCGATGCTATCGAGGTCGTACGGCGACGGCGCGGCGAACTGCATCACAAGTTGCGTGCGCACCGCCCATGGATCGCCGCTGTTCTCTGGGTAAAGCTCATCCATGCGCCACAGCGCGTCAACCGCGGTTTCGATCCGCATGTGCGACGACAGGGCGGCAACATCGAGGTAATCCCGCGTGGCATTACGCTCAAGGCAGAGGAACGCCTTGATTCGCAGTGTTTCCGGCAAGGTCGGCAAGGCCACGTCATGGTCGCCCACGTGCATGACCGTGGTTTCCAGCGGTCGCGTCCGGCGCAACTGGCGCACGCCCGTTTCGATGCCGTCCAACGAACCGAGGATCAGGACCGGCCGCATCACCCGGGCGGTCTTCCATCCGGCGACCGCCTCCAGCTCGGCCAGAACGACATCAAAGCGTTCCCGAAGATCGGCGACGACATGATCATGGTCGAACGACATACGGCGCCCCGCGTACAGCGCCGATGCCGTCCCACCCACCAGCACCGCGTCCGGCAACACGCGTTACCGCCGGCAAAGCGACTCGAGCACGCGCTCCCACGCGTCCGATTGTTCGTGGCCTTCGCTCATAGTCACATCACGTCAGAACGTAATTTGATCACCCAACTTGCCTTACGCCGCATGGCGCCTAGGTCGATCGGCCGGATGACGCGTGGTTTTCATCTGCCGCTGTCTCAGGACGGCCAACGCTGCCGGATCGTGGTCCAGCAACGCCAATGCGCTGGCGACGGCCCGACTGGGAAGCAGATCGCCGCTCTCGTACTTCTGGAACGCCCGAGGCCCTCCGCCGATCAGCTCGCCGGCTTCGCCCTGTGTCAGCCCGAGCTTCTTCCGGATGCGGCGAATCTCGTCCGGCTCCGGCAGTCCATCAGACCGCGCCTTGAGTCGGTTCAGTGCCCGGTCGGAAAGCTTCATGTCGGCCCCGCTATGCATGCTCTCGTCCGACGCATCGCAATACCAGCCCGGCATGTCGAACGTGATGCTTTCACCTTTGTAGGTCAGCGTTATCGGCCGAGTGTCGCGACGCATGGGTGCGCCCGTCTTCGGGCAAATCGGTTCAGTCATCCGCCTTCTCCTTGAACGACAGCAGCACGAATCCCGTCACCGCGTCGGCGGTGAACTTGATGTAGAGCGGTCCGGCCGGCGAGGGCACGTGGTAAACGTCCTGCCAGATCCGATGGTCCGCATACGAGGTCGTCGATTTGTAGAAATGCTGCCGTTGCATCGTTTGAATGGTTGCTGCGACCTCGGCGCGTCCGAAACCCAATGCCGCCGCCCCGCGCAACGCCGTCCCCGTTACGTGCAGCGTTTCGATCTTGCCTCAGCCAGCCTTGAACGCTTGCAGATCGTAGGTCGGCTTGCGCTTATCCACTAACGCTAGAATACACCATCATGGTGTTTTGTCAAGCCGCTCCGCACGACCTCGCGGTCGATGTTCGCCGGGGGCGTACCTGGCCGAGCGTGACGCGGTGGGCGCGGATCATCCACGATTTGCCGCGGTTACCGCGCGCCGGGCCCCAAAGCGTCCGCCGGCTGCGCCGCCGCACTGCCCGCCTCCCCCGCCGCACGATACACCTCGCGCACCACGAACAGCGGGCGGTGCTTGCTCTCCATGTAGATGCGCCCGACGTACTCCCCCAGCACGCCCAGGAACAAAAGCTGCAACCCGCCGATGATCAGCACGATCGAGGCCAGACTCGCCCAGCCGACGACCGTCGCCCCGCTCAGCCATTGCACGATCGTATACGCGAACATCAGCAGGCTGGCGCCGCTCGCCGCCAGCCCGGCCCACGACACCAGCCGCAACGGCACCACCGAGAATCCGGTGATCGCATCCACCGCGAAGGTGATCATCTTGCGCAGCGGGTAGGCGGTGGTGCCGGCATAGCGCACATCCCGGTCGTACAGCACCGGCACCTGGCTCAGCCCGATCCAGGCGATCAGCCCGCGGATGAAACGGAACTCTTCCGGCATCGACTTGAAGATCTCCACCGTTCGCCGGTTCATCAGGCGGAAGTCGCCGGTGTCGGCGGGGATGTCGATCTCCGTCAGCCGCCGCAGCAGCCGGTAGAACAGCGCGGCCGTGGCGGTCTTGAAGCGGGTCTCGCCGGCCCGCCGCCGCCGCTGGCCGTAGACCACATCGTTGCCCTGGTCCATCAGTGCCATCATCTCGCCGAGCAGCGCCGGCGGATCCTGCAGATCGGCGTCGATCGCCAGCACCCGGTCGCCGCGGGCGAACTGCAGCCCGGCCGACAGCGCCTTCTGGTGGCCGAAATTGCGCGACAGATCGACCGCGACCACGTGCGGATCGGCGGCGGCAAGCCCCCGCATCACCGAAAGCGTGCGATCGCGCGACCCATCGTTGACCAGAACGATCTCGTAGTCCTCGCCCACCGCGGCGCGGGCGGCGTCGCTGGCCTGGCGATGGAATTCGGGCAGGCACGCCTCCTCATTGTAGCAGGGTGCCACGATCGACAGCCGCGGGTGCGGGTCCGACGCACGCCACGCCGGCGCGGCGACGGCCTCGCCGCGGTCCCGTCCGGTCGGCACGCCCTGCCATTCGTTCATGTCGGAACCCGTCCGCTCTGAATTCGCCCGCGCGATCACGGCGGTGCCCTGGTAGCCGGTCGCGGCCCCGCACCGCCAGCCCGGTCCGTCGCGGGGATCAGGCAATACCGCACCCAGTCGACCGTCCCGCAGGTGCGCGCCGGGTCCCGGCCGCCAAGCTGCGCCGCCGTCGCGCCCGGCGCATCCAGATAGAGGTAGAAGAATCCCGGCTGCAACGGCGCGGCACGCTGCGCTGCCTCGGCACCGCAGTCGGTCGGCAGGCGCGACTGGTAGACCGAGTTGATCGGCAGGCCGGCCCGGGCGGCGATCAACTGGAATTCCACATTGGCCTGGGTCAGCCGCCCCCAGGCGGACTCGGGGTCGTTCCCGGCGTCAATGGCGGCATCGACGCAGCCATAGGTCGGGAAGGCGTCGATCGCGTCCGCCCGCGCCGCCAGCGCGGCGACAAGCTGGCGATCGAACAGCGCGGGGACCGGGCCCGAGGCCGCCGCCGCGATCCTCGCGCGTAGCGGTCCCGCGTCGATGATCTGCAACACAGCGGCCGCCAGGCACAGCGCGACCGTCGGCCATGTCCGCTGCCGCCGCAGCGCGAACACGACGCTGGCGGCCATCAGCGCGTAGCCCGGCAGCCAGACGAACCGGCCGCTGGAGCGCAGCAGGCCGAACAGGTGCAGCACCTGTCCCGGCAGCGGCACCGCGACCAGCAGATGGCCGCCCAGAAACACCCGGTTGGACAGGGCAAACAGGAAACTCCCCAGCACGACGACAATCAGCGCCGCATGGTGGCGCGAGTCGGCGTGCAGCCGCCGCACGGCGCCGGGCAAACCCGCCAGCAGCAGCAGCAGAACACCGGCGCCAACGTAACCAAAACCCTCGGTACTGCGACCCCATGCCGATCTGGTAGTGCGCCAGGCCGGGCACCACGCCGCTCATTTGCGGCACCAGCAGGGATCCGAGATTGGTCGACAGCCAGCCGAACCCCTCGGCGCGGACCTGGCCCAGCGCGGTGGCCGGCGAGCCGGCCCACAGGATGCCCATCGCCGCCATCAGGCCCAGCATCAGGATCACCGCGACCACCGCCTCGATCGCCAGGCCACCGGTCGTGGCGGTGCCGTCCACCCGGCGCTGCACCAGCGTCGCTGCCCAGCAGGCGCCGACCATGGCGAAGAGATAGACGTTGGTCAGCAGCGTCACCGCCAGCAGGACCAGCCAGCCGAGGCACACGCCTGGCGCGCGCGGCCGTTGCAGGCTCAGCAGATACAGGCCGAGCGCCGCGATGATCAGGAACTGCGCCATCAGCGGGATGTGCCCCCAGCGATAGAGCAGCGGCGGGGCCGCGTCGGCCAGGGCGCTCGCGGTGACGGCGGCGAGCAGGTGCCGGTGGCCGGCGACCCACACCACGCCGGTCAGCGCGATCCCCGGCAGCACCAGGCAGGCGAACAGGTCGAACCCCAGCAGGTTCAGCGGACCGTGGACGACACTGTCGAGCAGCTTGGCGATCAGCGCGACGATGGGCACCGCGTCGATCCAGAAAATGTTGGTGCCGGCCGGGAAGCCGAGATCGGGCGCCTGCAGCAGCGGCCATGCCCACGGCGCCTGCTGCAGGAACAACTGCCCGGTCAGCACCTGGGCCATGTCGTTCTCCGAGCCGTGGATCAGGCCGCGGGGAAAGGTCCAGAAACCGCTGGTGCCGAGCACCAGCCCAACCGGCAAGATGCTGAGCGCGTGGGCGGTCCCGATGCCCAGGCTGACCAGCGCCAGCGTGGCGAAGCGCCGCGGCGCATACAGCCAGCGCAGCAGCCGCGATGCCGGTGTGGCAGACGTGGCGACACCGTCCTGGATTGCCGGCGCGGCGGGCATTGGTACAGGGACCAACGGTCAGGTGACCTGGGGCACCGGGGGCATCGGCGCGAGCGGCATCGGTACCGCGATCATCCGCCGGCCCCGGGAGCCTTGCGCACCCAGAACGATGACGCCCCCGGGGTCACCGGGACCTGCCGGTAGCCCTGCCCGATGGCGGCCTTCAGCGTGGGCCAGAAATCGGTCTGGTAACGGGCCGATATCGACGGGTCGTCCCAGGCGTCGTACAGCTCGATCGCGCCGAAATATCCGGCGACGATGCGATCGGTGAGCTCGCTCAGCGGTTTTTTGCCCGTCAGCACCGCCTGGCCGAAGTTGAACGGATCGACCTCGAACGGCTTGCCCGCCCAGTAGCAGTAGGCCGGCGTCGAGCAGAGTGCCGGCCCCGGCTGACTGGCGATGAACTGCACCGCAACGCGCGTCGCGGCCTCGCGCTGGCGCTGCACCACGAGCCAGGACGGCAACGTCAGCACATCCTTGGCCGTATAGAGATCGGGCGTGACGACGGTGGCGAACGCCGCCGCCGCGATGACGCAGGCGCGCAGGTGGGCATATCGCGGCAACGGGGTCTGGCCGAGCCGCACAACGAGGTATCCGACCGCCAGCGAGGCCGCGATGACCACCTCATACATGGCGTTGGGGCCGGTGCCCGATCCCGCCGCGACGATGCAGCCGACCAGGAGCGCAATGGCGAGGTAGCCGCCGAACAGCAGGGCCGTCCGATCGCGCGGGAACAGCACGACTGGGATCGCCGCCAGGACCACCAGCGGCTTCATCGGACTGAGCCAGTCCAGCGCCTGGCGGGCGGCGAGCGCGGGCGAATACACCCGCGGCGCCAGCAGGCTGGTGATGAACGCCGGGCCGAAGGCGAACCGCGCGGCAAGCAGCCCGCACACGCCCGCGACGATGCCGGTCACGATGAACCGCAGTCCGGCCCTGGGATCGAACACCAGCAGCCACACCCCAAGCGTCAGCGGCAGCGCGATATTGTTGTGCTTGATGAACAGGGCGATCGTCATCACCAGGGCGGACAGGATGTCGGCCGCCGGCCCCGCGCCAGGCCGCAGCCTGATGGCGAGGCCGAGCAGCAGCACCGCGAGCGCCAGGAACTGCGGATCGTCGACGCCGACATACATCTCGGCATTGATCGCCATGTAGCTGAGGAACGTCACGCCCCCGGCAATCGCCGCCAGACTGTCGCGCGACGTGGCGCGCAGGATCAGCATGATCAATGCGACCATACCGACCAGCGCGGTGTCCGCCAGGGCGCGGCCGGCCAACACCGCATCCGGAATGAAATGCATCATTCCCGCCACCGCGATGAACGACAGCGGCGGATAGTTGTTGGTGATCAGCGCCGAGGTCGGGTAGTACAGCGGCCCGCCGTGCAGCCAGGATGCGGCGTGGAAGGCGTTCCAGCCCTCGTTGTAGTTCCGTTGCAGCAACATCGTCGAGCGGTAGAACAGGCCGGCGGTGATGACCACGCACGGTGCCGCCCAGACCGCCAGCAGCAGCGCCGCGATCATGCGCGCGGCCCGTCCTGTCGATTGCGCAGCGGTTGCCGTCGCCGCGGATGGTGTCGTGGCAAGGCCCGCTGCCGCAGCATGTGCCGCGGTGCCCGTTGGGGTTGGCGCGTCGCGGCGGACGGTCATCGCGAGGTCCTGACTGGGCGTGCAGCATCGCCGCGGCCGGCGCGGCTGTGAGCCTCGTGCATGTGAAGTTGCACCGGGGTTGTCAAGCGGGGATGCCCGGCACGACAGGGCCGCAGGCCGGATCGGCCGAGGACGCATCGGCCAGCCGCCGCACCTCCTGCGGCGACACGCCCTGCCCGCGCAGCGCCCGCAGCGTCATCGCCTGGTCGCGCTTGGCCAGCCGCCGCCCGGCCGCGTCGGTCAGCAGCCGGTGATGCGCATAGCGCGGCGCGGGCCAGCCCATCAGCGCCTGCAGCAGCCGGTGCAGGTGGGTCGCCGGCTTCAGGTCCTCGCCGCGGGTCACCAGGGTAACGCCCTGCACCGCGTCGTCGTGCGTGACGCACAGGTGATAGCTCGCCGGCGCGTCCTTGCGCGCCAGCACCACGTCGCCGAAGCGTTCCGGCGCGCAGGCGATGCTGCCCTCGCCTTCCTCCTCGAACGTCAGCGGCGCCGGCACGCACGGCCAGCGCGCGCGCCATGTCCAGCCGCAAGCGCATAGCGCTCGCCGGCCGCGATGCGGCGGCCCGCTCGGCCTGCCGCCAGACGCCGGCAGGTGCCGGGATACACCGCGCTGCCGTCCGGCGCGTGCGGCGCCGATGCGGACGCCGCGATCTCGCGCTGGATGTCCGCGCGCGTGCAGAAGCACGGATACAGCAGCCCGCGCGCCGCCAGCGCGTCCAGCGCCGCGCGATACTCCGGCAGGTGCGTCGACTGCACCCGCACCGCGCCCGTCCCAGTCGAGGCCCAGCCAGGCCAGATCCTCCTCGATCGCCGCGGGCAAATTCGGGCCGGCAGCGGGCGGGATCGATGTCCTCGATGCGCAGCAGGAACCGCCCGCCCGCCTCGCCGCGCGCGCCGCCAGGCGATCAGCGCCGAGCAGGCGTGGCCGAGGTGCAGATAGCCGGTCGGGCTGGGCGCGAAGCGGGTGACGATGGACATGCGGACCGCGCGCAGAGTACTCCGAACCGCGCCGCGACAGGAGAGCCACGCATGCAGGAACTCGACGGACCGCGCTGGGGGCCGGCGTCGAAGGCGCGCGCCGCGCCAGCTTGTCGTGCTGTGCCACGGCCTCGGCGCCGACGGCCACGACCTGATCGACCTGGCGCCGACCTGGGCGCACGCGCTGCCGCGACGCCGCCTTCGTCGCGCCGGACGCGCCCGAGCCGTGCGACGCTGGCGCCGACCGGCCGGCAATGGTGGAGCGTCGCCGACCGCACGCCCGCCGGTGGTCGAGGCCGGGGTGCGCCGCGCCGCGACCTTCCTCGACCCGTTCGTCGACGCCGAACTGGCCCGCCTGGGCCTGCCGGCGGACGCCTACGCCCTGATGGGCTTCAGCCAGGGCGCGATGACCGCGCTGTTCGCCGGGCTGCGCCGCGCCACCGCGCCGCGCGCCATCCTGGCGTTCTCCGGCGCGCTGATCGCCCCGGCGAGCCTGGCCACCGAACTGACCCACCGCCCGCCCGTCCTGCTGGTGCATGGCGAGGCGGACGACGTGGTGCCGGTCGAGCGCTCGCACGAGGCCGAGGCGGCGTTGCGCGCCGCCGGCGTGCCGGTGGAGGCGACCTATGTCCCGCGCCTCGGCCACGGCATCGACGACACCGGCCTCGCGATGGGGGCGCTCGCGCTGCAGCGCGGCTTCGCATGACGCAAGCCGGCGGCGGCATCGACCCGGCAACGCGGCCGCCGGCCGGCATGACAGCGGCATGAATCCGCACCCCGACTGCGCCGGTCGTGCTTGCGAGCGGCGGCGGCGTTTGTCATAAACGCGTCGGGTTCTCGGCGGCGCACAATATCTGGCGGGTCGATGGCAATCGCACCACCAGTGTTTGCGCGCCGTGCGCAAGGGAGCGGCGCTTGCCCGACGGCGGCCAGATTCTTTCCGGCGCTTGTGCTGAACGCGGATTTCCGCCCGCTGTCGTATTTCCCGCTCTCGCTCTGGGCGTGGCAGGACGCGGTGAAGGCGGTGTTCCTCGATCGCGTCTCCGTGCTGTCGGAATACGAGACCGAGGTGCGCTCGCCCAGCCAGCAGCATGCGGCTGCCCAGCGTGATCGCGCTGAAGGACTACATCCCCTCGGCGCGGCGCCCGGCGTTCACCCGGTTCAACGTGTTCCTGCGCGACGCCTTCACCTGCCAGTACTGCGGCGAGCGCTCGCCGGCGCACGACCTGACCTTCGACCACGTGGTGCCGCGCTCGCGCGGCGGCCGCACCACCTGGGAGAACGTCGTCACCGCGTGCGGCGACTGCAACCTGCGCAAGGGCTCGCGGCTGCCGCGGGAGTGCCGCATGTTCCCGCGCAGCAGCCCGCGCCAGCCGACGACGTGGGAGCTGCAGGAGACCGGGCGCGCCTTCCCGCCCAACTACCTGCACGAGAGCTGGCGCGACTATCTCTACTGGGACACCGAGCTGGAGAGCTGAGGCGCGGGGCGAGGCGGGGTCGCGTGCGATTGTGGCCAACGGCGCAAGGCCCTGCCGCGTTCGCAAGACCGCAAGATCCACCACAGAGCACGCAGAGCGCGCAGAGGAAGAATGTCGGCGCTTCGCGCGAAGCGCCGGCTTCGTTCCTCCGCGCGCTTCGCGTGCTCCGCGGTGGACCTTGCTTGCGGTGGATCAGGCCCCCGGGTCCGCCACGCTGAAGCCCCGGCCGCACACCCTCAGATCCGCTCGCTGAGCGCGATCGCCGCCCGGCACCCCGTCATGATGACGGCGCGCAGCAGACGATAGGCCGGCGCCTGCTCTGCCCCATGCGCCAGGCCGGTGTCGCGGTGTTCCAGCTCCTCGTCGCGGAATTTTCCGAGCGTGGCGCGCAGCTCCGGCTCGGTCGCGTCAAGCTCGGCAAGCTGCTTCTGGTAATGGGCGTCGATCGTGTCCTCCACCGCGACGGTGCAGGCCATGGCCGACCGCTCGCCCAGCGCCGCGGTCAGCGCGCCGAGCGCGAACCCGGCGAGGTGCCAGACCGGCAGCAGCGCGGTCGGCCGCACCCGGCGGTCGGCGATCAGGCCGTCGAACGTCGCGAGGTGGTGCTGCTCCTGCGCCAGCATGTGCCGCACCAGGTCCGCCTTGCCGCGCGCACGCAGCGCGGCAAGCTGCCCCTGGTAGATGCGCACCGCGGCGTACTCGCCGGCATGGTCCACCCGGATCATGCGCGCGACGGCGGCCTCGGCCGGCGGGTCGCCCGGCAGCCAGGTAGTCGTTTCGGTCATGTCGCGTGCCTCCCGGTGCGCCACAGCGTGCCGGCCAGCACCAGCGTGAACGCCAGGGCATAGAGCAGGTTCATCGCCACCATCGACAGCGGCAGGCCGGAAATCAGGAAACTCGGCGAGTCGCACGGCTTCGCCGGGTGCGCCGGCATCGCCTTCAACATCTGCGCGATGTTGCCGCCGGTGAACCGCGGCGCGATGCATTCCGGCAGCGGGCTGGGCCAGAAATGCTGCTCGACGCCAACGTGCACGGCGGCGAGCGCCGTCTCGACGAGCGCGACCAGCAGAGCGAGCCACAACACGCTACGCGCCCGCCTGCACGGCAGCACGGCCGCGACCAGCCCCAGCACGATCAGCACGCGATACGGCCAGCGTTCCCACAGGCACAGCGCGCAGGGCGCGAACCCGAGCAAGTGCTCCGCCATCAGGGCAATGGCCATAGCGGCCCCGGCGGTAACGGCGGTCGCCAGGGCGATGGTTCGGGTGGGCGGGACGGTCATGCGGCGCATGTGCGCGCGAACGTGGATAGGTGCAAGCTGGTGGGTCCGGAGCGGCCGCGGTCCCACGCCCCTGGGGCACCGCCTCGCCGCCCCGCCACCCCTCCCCGTCATGCCGGCCCCCGGGTCGGGTCCCCGCCTTCGCAGGGGCAGGCTCCGGGTCGCCCGAGGACAGGCGGAACCTGCCGCCCGCGAAGGCCGGCGGGCCGGCGGCCACGCCTTTGGCTTCGTGCGGCAGGAAAGTAGGCAGGAAATTTCAACCGCAAATCAACGCAAATGGACGGTGCCTCTGCGACGACCGTGAGCCAGACGCCCAATCTCGCGGCCGGACCGACGGAAGTTGAACGAGTGCGCCGAGCGCATGCAGCGGGTCGCTTTGGATGTCCGCAGTGGGTGGATTCCAGACCTTCTGCGCGGAAGCATGATCGTGTTGGTTGCTGCTGGACAAATTGAGAATCATGCAACAAACGAAACCGCTTGTCGTGATCTGGCATTTCTCTCGAAATCCCGGATATTCACGGGATTGTGCAACGGTCCATGTGCGGACCTCGCCTGGCACGCAGGAACCCGCGCCGGATCCCTCCAAGGCTGCCCCTGCATTCGTCCCAGGCGCCGGTCATTCCCCGTCGATGAGGCAGCCAACCATGGCGGCAAATTCTGTCAGCATATCGATCGCTCGTGCCAGCTCTTCGATTTCGGGCAATGGCTCAGGCGCATCTTCCAGACCCGGATAGCGGCAGGCGATGCCCCAGACGGAAAGATGGCGCACGGCCTCGGCCTGACGGCCGAATTGCGGATAAACCGGCAGAAGCCGCGACGCGAGATCGTCCAGATCGTGAGAACGGCGGAACGGTTCGCCGGCCAGCACGAGCAAGGCCTTGATCAGTTTCTCGGCGGCCTGCTGCACATGATACGCGCTGGCTCCCAGACGGGAGAGACGCACGGCGGCGGTCGCGACATCGATGTCTTCATCGACGATCGCCAGCCATCACCTGGCTCCAAGCCGATTTTCGGGCCGGACCGGCCGGTCAGGCCCGCTCATACACGGCGATCCCGTCGATTTCCGCTTCATAGGCCAGGGTGCCGGCAATCCTGGCCCGGCGGCGGTAGACGGCGTCCCTGACCGGGATCACATCCGCGGGGCGATCATAACCACGCCGCGATTCCCACCCAGCCCGCAAGGTCAGCTTATCCGGGGGCGCGTCGTCGTCGAGGATGACCAGAAGATCGATATCGCTGTCCGGCCCCGACTCGCCGCGCGCGCGTGAGCCGAACGGCACGACACGGCGGGGGTGGAAGTAATCCACGACCCGGTTCAGTAACTCCGGCGGCACCAGCGGCGTTTCGCGCATTATGTCAGATCTCTTTTGGCCGGTGCCGCGATCCCGCCTGATGCGCTTTCACCGCGCTGATGGCGGCATTACCGGCCACTAGGGTACCATAGCAGGAACGATCGCCCGTCGCCGTTCCACATTTTCTTCCATTCCATCACGCCGCCAGGAAATCCGCCACCAAACGGTTCACTGTCCGCCAGTCCGCTACCTCCCGAAAGTGCCCCGCCCAATCCCGTTCCACCGGCCGCGCGTCCGGGAACGCCGCGGCGAGCGGCACGGCGTTGGCAGCGAGCGGCATCGCAAGATGGTCCGGAGCACTGTCTCCTCCGCGACAAGTCGTTGAAACGCGGCTTGTCGCGACTGTGGAACCGAGGCTCGCCTGCCTCAAAGGGCCGATCAGCGACGTGCCAACGGGCTTTCGCCGCAACTGCCATTTCACCCTTGGGACAGCAGTGGCGCTGCCCCGCGGTCTCTAGGGTTCGTACTTCAACGAAATCGCCGCGATGCCGGCCGCCACGTTGATACCCTTGTCCCCCTCAACGCTGACAGGCTGCAAGGAGATCGACTTGGTTGAGCCGCCGATCAGCACATTGGCACTCGCGCCGACGCTGGCGGACACTCCGGCCGTAACGCCGCCGTAATCCCCAGCCAGCGCGCCGGGCGCGAGGTCGGCGCTTGGCGCGAGCACGGCCCAGACGATCACCCCGCTTTGCAGGTAGCCGATGTCCACGCCGAATTTCGAAATCGTGCCGGTGTAGTTCTCGACATGCCCGCCGCCTGTGGCTGTGTAGGTGCAACGCAGGTCCCGGGTGGAGCCGAAGACGAAGCCCCATCCGCTGCTCACGTGGCAGGTTATCATGCCGGTCTTCACGGTGGTCTGCGCGCGCGCTGGTGCTGCCAGAGCGAGCGCAACGAGGGCCAGACCGGCTACGGCCAAGACAGACTTTCTAAACATGGCGACATACTCCTGTTGGTAGGCGGTTCGGGCGCTCGGTCGTGTCGTTCGGCACAACCGGGTGCGCGTCGTCGAAGCGATGGGCCGGCATCGTGATCGAGTTGGCGACCACGACCGCGCCCTGGTCTATAGCTGACTCCGGCAGCGCGCTCCATCTCCGGGGTTCGGTGCAAACTCCCGTCTGGTCAGGCCTTACGCCGGCGTCGCCGTCACGAACCGGCGAGTGTGATCTCGACGCGCCGATTCTCCGCGCGACCCTTTGCGGTGTCGTTCGAGGCGACCGGCTGTGCGTCTAAAAGGACTGACGCGCATTCAAGTGACGACCGATGAATGACGGCTGGCGGCTTTCATTTCAGTACTTCCGGCCGAATGGATCATGCCTTACGTTTCGAACGCGAAGATGTGCTTCCAGTCGTTCTTCATGCTGATCACCGCCCAGCCGTCCTTCCTCGCCTCGTCGTACAGCGCCTGGGTGAAGGTGCCCATCTTGGTATCGGGCTGCCCCTGCGCCGGGCCGTACGCGTACTCGCGCTTCGCGTCGTCGTGCAGCACGAGCATCGACAGCCGCGCGCCGTCGCCGGCCTTGGTGTATTCCAGCATCTGCCGGTCGCCGGTGGAGTTGCCGAACGCGGCGTGGGGCCGGCGGCCGATCATCAGGTGGATGCCCTCGGGCTTGCCGGCGTTGTCGTCGTTCAGCAGCAGCTTCGGCTCCTTGGTCAGGAACGGCTTGCCGTCCTTGCCGTAGCCGTACTTGATCCCCCCGGCGGTGCCGACCACCTGCTCGGGCGGGATGCCGTAGACCCGCTCGCTGTAAACACGAACGAAATCCTGGCCGCCACCGGTCACGATGTAGGTCTTGTAGCCGTTGGCGCGGAGGTATTGCAGAACCTCCTGCATCGGTTGGTAGGTGAGATCGGTATACAGCCGCTTCCAGCGTGGATCCTTCGCCGTGTCGAGCCACGTCTTGGCTTCCGCCGCGAACGCGTCCACCGACATGCCGGTGAGCGTCGCGGCGAGGATCTTTTCCAGGTCCGGCATCGTGAACTTCGCCATCGCCTGCCGATTGCCGGACAGCACGGTCTTGAACGGCTCGACTTTGGCAAGCTCCGGCTTGGCCTTGACCACCGCCGGCACCCGATCCAGGCAGTAGATCACCTGCGAGTACATCGGGTGCTCCACCCACAGCGTGCCGTCCTGATCGAAGGTGGCGATGCGCTCCTCCGGTGGGACGAAGCTCGGGCTGGCCCCGTCGGTCGTCACGCGCACGAAATCGAGGATCGCCTGCTTGGTCGGCCCGTCATTCCAGGACGCGAGCGGCGTGGCCGGCGCCGCGGTCTGCGCCTGCGCGACGGTGACGCCGAGCAGCCCGGGCAGCGTTGGCAGTGCCGCAAGCGCGCCGAGCAGAAGGCGCCGGTTCGGGCCGTGGGAAGGGGAGGACGGCATGATTGTCTCCTTGCCGGACGGTACGGTCTCGACGCCGTTTCCGAGGCGCCCCGCGCCGTTTCTGGTTACTCCCCCAACCAGGCTCACAATGGCGACGCCGGCGATCCTGCCCTTCAAACCGAGGCCTAACAGAACGCCGGCGTACCTCTGCGCCTTATTCTCTAGCGCTGATACTTCAACGAAATCGCCGCGATGCCGGCCGCCAGGTTGATACCCTTGTCCCCCTCGATGCTGACAGGCTGCAAAGAGATGGACTTGGTCGAGCCGCCGATCAACACATTGGCATTGCCGCCCACGCCGGCGGCCGCGCCGGCAGTGACGCCGCCGTAATCCCCGGTCAGCGCGCCAGCCTTCAGGTCGGTGCTCGGCGCGAACACGGCCCAGACGAGCACCCCGCTTTTCAGATAGCCGATGTCCACGCCGAATTTCGAAATTTTACCGGTGTAGTTCTCGTCCCGTCCGTTGCCTGAGTAGACGCAACGAAGATCCCGGGTGGAGCCGAAGACAAAGCCCCATCCGCTGCTCACATGGCAGGTCATCATACCGGTTTTCACGGTGGTATCCGCGCGCGCTGGCACTGCCAGAGCGAGCGCACCGAGGGCCAGACCGGCCGCGGCCAAGACAGATTTGCTAAACATGTCGATATACTCCTGTTGGTAGGTGGTGCGGACCGCCGGAAGGGGCGGCCGACATGGTCGTCTGCATTGCCGTCTGTTGGGCCGAGTTGATTCGACACGGGCGACCCTTCCCGGCCGCCCGCTTTGAGTAAGGCACGCGTTACGGCATCAATCGCTATGCGAGTGGCTGGCGTTGGCTGAGACCATCTTCTCGATCACGTCGAGGTTGTAGGACGCCGGTATCTGTAATGGCGGGAACTTCCGGTAGCTCTCGAGTTCCTTCATCCACAACAACTGCCCGATTGGCAGCATCTGCCAGTCATAGAGATAAGCGGTACTCGGCGAGGCAATCGCACCGCCGATGGATGTGGCCGACTTCTGGATGTCCCCGACGTTCTGCTCGAACGGGTCGCGGGCGAGGTTGGTCATCTGGGTCCAGGCATAGCTTTCGACGCCCTTCAGTGTGCCTGCGGCGGTCGAGCCCTCCATCGCGTAGTACATCTTCCAATTCTTGTACCGCACCGCCGAGGGTGTCGTGCCGGTGTAGTAGAAGATGTGATCGCGCGTGGAATTCGCCTTGCCTTCCAGGAGATCGCGCTGATCGAAACCGTCAAGCGTCGTCTTGAGGAACCCGGGGTATTGGCCCGCCTCGATCTGCCTCTTCAGCCCATCGCCCTTCGGACCACCGGCAATGTCGACCAGCATCGGCATCCAGTCGAGCATGGAGATCATCTGGTTCGTGACCGTGCCCGGCTTGACGTGTCCCGGCCACCGGACGAGCAGCGGCACGCGCATCCCGCCTTCCCAGGTGGTCAGCTTGTCGCCCTTGAAGGGGGTAATGGCGCCGTCCGGGTAGGTTTGGGTCTGGGCGCCGTTATCGGCGGTCCAGATGATGATCGTGTTGTCGAGATGGCCGATGTCCTCAAGTTTTTTCAGCACGTAGCCGAGGTTGTCGTCCATCTGCTTTGCCGCGGCTTCGTTGATGCCCCAGTCCTTGCCGGCCCTCGTGCCCAGCATGTCGAGGTATTTCTGCGGCAGGAACGTGTCGACGTGCATCCGAACCGTGTTGTAGTAGAGAAAGAACGGCTTGCCGGTCTTCTTGGGGTCGTTGCGGTCGAGGAAGTCGATCGCCTTGGCGGAAACCTCCTCCTCCAGGGTAGCCGAACGAACGTCCGTGACCGGCCCCTCGTCGTGGCAGGTCTGCTTGGCCTGCGAGCCGTCGGGAGAGTGGCACCACAGCACCGGGCGCGGCGGCGTCAGACACGTCGTCGTCATCGGGTCCACGGCACTCGGGTCATCGGGGACGCCGGGGATCGACGTCGCCTTGCATGGCGGGGCGATGCCGAGTTCTGTCGTGCTCTTGTAGACGTCGGGGAAGCTGACCTGCTGCATCGCGTCCAGGTGGTACAGATAGCCCCAGGTACTCCTGGAAGCCGTGCGCGGTCGGCAGCGCCTCCACGTTGTCGCCCAGATGGTTCTTACCGAACTGCCCCGTGTTGTAGCCGAGATCGAGCAGCATTTTAGCAAGCGACGGCGTGCCGGCCCGCAGCCAGCTCGGGCTGCCGGGCAATTGCGGCACGATCAGGCCGGTACGCAACGGGTTCATGCCGGTCATGAAGGCGTTGCGCCCGGCGGTGCAGCTCTGCTCGGCGTAGGCATCCAGGAACCTCATGCCTTCGTTGCCGATCCGGTCGATGTTGGGGGTTTCACCCGCCATCAGGCCCTGGTGGTAGACCCCGGTGTCATCCAGCCTACGTCGTCGGTCATGACGAACAGGATGTTCGGCTTTTGCGCCGGCGCCTGTGCCTCCGACGCTGTCGGGGTGACGAACCCACACAATGCGCTCAGCGCGACCCCAGCCAGCAGCGTGCCGACCTTTGGCCATTTCAGAGTTTCGATGCCCATGTGTAGTCCCCTGCTGTTGTAGATGTCAGTCAGGCGGCGACAGGGCACGCATCGCGAACAGGCCGTCCCCGCCATACCCCGCCAGTTCCAGTCGGCCAGCATGATCAAACGCACGCGCAGCAACGCCCGCACTGTCTGCGATGCGAGGCACGCGTATCGCCGGCCGTCCCAGCCACCATTGTTCCCGATCAACTCCGGGTCAAGCCCCCGACCCGGTCAGGTATTGGTCCGTTGTTGCCGTCAGGAGCCGGCGAGCGTGATCTCGACGCGGCGGTTCTGCGCGCGGCCCTGCGCGGTGTCGTTCGAGGCGACCGGATTGGCCTCGCCGAACCCATGTGCCGAGACAAGACCCGGATTCAGGCCTTGCGAGATCAGATACTGCATCACGGCGTCCGCACGCTTTTGCGACAGCACCTGGTTGGAGGTGACGCCCTGCTGCATCAGTGCCGGGCCGATCGGGGCGTTGTCGGTATAGCCGTTCACCACGAGCTTGTTCTGCTGCGTCGGCGCCAACTGCGACGCCATCTTGGCGATTATCTGCTGGCCTTGGGCGGTCATCTGCCAGCTCCCCGGCGCGAACATTTGGTCGCTGTTGACGGTGTACTTGATCGCTCCTTGCAGCCGGCTGATCTGCGCCTTGTCGGCCGCAATCTGCTGCTCATCGGCGGCATTCTGCTGCTGAAGCTGCTGGTTTTGTGACACGACCGTGTCATAGTCGCTCTTCCAGACAACGCAGCCGCCGACAAGCATGGGGGCGATGATTGGGATCAGCAACGAGCCGCGTTTCAGGACATTTGTCATCATTTTGAGACGTCCTCTGGGTTGGCGAAGATGGTGAAGTTTCCGAGCGGTGATCGACGCCATCGAGACCAGCCGAATCGCGCGTTATTAGCGCGGACGTAACGTCGAAGCTGAAAGAGCACTATCCAGTTCCGGCAAACCTGCAAATAAACGCCCGCTCCGGCCCATGGCGCCGTGCTGTTCAGCGTTGTGGAGGGCATTTCGCCGTACAAGGCTTTGTTTTTAACGGAAAACCGGCCAAGATGATAACGATGATGGGGTGGAAGAGACCCAAGCTCAATTGCGGCGGACTGGCCGCAGCACGGCTTTCGGCGTCGCCGGAACCGCCGATTTGGGTCGATCCCGGCTAATGCGGCCGAGCCCCGCAGCGACCGCCGTTCGGGTCGGCGAGGGACGCCCAGACCAGCGGACTGCCCTCAGCGCCTGCCCGTTTCGACCGGCGCACCAGCCGTCAGCGCGGGGCGCCAGTCAACTCACCTCCGCGAAACTCCGTGTGCACTCCGTGCAACTCTGTGTCCGCTGGCTTCCTTCCTTGCTTCCTGCCGCCGCCACCCGCACCCCGGGAATGATGTTAGCTAGCATTTCACCGTGAGTTAGTATATATATCCTCCGGTTTCAATCGGCTTGCATTCGGAGTTTTCCCGCATGGCCCTCCCCTCTAACGGAATCACCGCCGACGTCATTCGCGACGTCATGCCGCCCTACCGCCTCGACCCCGACCTTATGGCGAGCACCGTCGCGGCCCTCCCCCCGCCGCCCCAAGACACCACCACCGCCTGGCGCCAGGCCCACCTCACCCGCCTGCTCGGGGAGATTGCCGCCCTCAAGCCCGCCGACGCCGCCCAGGCGCGCATCGCCTCCCACCTGCTGATCGTCCGCGAGCTGGTCGACACTTTCAGCGCCCGCACCCACGCCGCCGCGCCGGACATTGCCCAGATGTGCCGCCTCTCCCGCACCACCACCGAGCTGCTGCGCTCGGCCAACGCGCTGGAGCGCACGCTGGAGCGCCACCAGCAAAAACCGGTCCCGTTCTACGGCACCGTGGTGCAGGACGAGGTCGATATCCCCGACCTTGCCACGCTCTGGGGCGGCGGGATCCCGGCCTCCGCCGGGGCAGGCTCCCAGGCCTCCGCCCGGGCAGGCGCCCTAGCCGCCTCGGCGGCAGGCATCACGCACCCGCCGGCCGCACCGGCACCGGACACTCTGAAACCTGCCACCGGTCGGCCTCGCCCCCGGGCGGTCGTCCCGGGGGTTGACTCGGGGACACCACAACCCGCCGCTGCGCCGACACCCGCCCCCGACGCCAGGCCGACGCGCCACACCACCACGCCGCCCAACCCGCCGGACGCCGCACCGCACGCCGCCGACACCGAACCGCGCCCGGCGGGCCGCCCCCGGTCGCCGGACCGCACGCCCCCCGAGCCCGCCGCGCCGCAGAACCGCTCCTCCGACCCGTCGCCGCACCCCGTGCGCGCCGCCGGCACATCCCCAGACTGGGTGATCGGGCAGCTCGACCAGGGCCCCGGCTGGTCGCGCGAGGTCCTGCGCCCCCGCACCGCCGCGGACCCGGCGGCCTGTCCCGGCGAAGGCCGGGATCACGGCGCCGTCCCCCGGTCGGTCGCGCGATGACCGCCGCCATGACCCCGGCCTTCGCCGGGGCAGGCTCCCGGACCTCCGCCGGGCCAGGCTCCCGGCCTTGGCCACGGCCGGCTCCCTGGCCGCCACTCCCGGCCCGACGCCGAGCCTCCCACCGACCTTCGCCGCGCCGACGTACCCGCCGGCGCCGACCCCGAAACCCGAACCCGGCCCGCTCCGCAACGGCAACTCGCGCGGCAACCCCGACCTCGCCCCGCGCGGAGCCTGCCCGCGGGCTTGACCCGCGGGCGCCAAGGCGAGGACCACCGGCCGCCCCTGCCGCGCCCCCGCCATGACCAACGGCCGGTGCCGCATGCACGGCGGCAACTGCATCGGCCTCGCCACGCCGGCGGGCCGCGCGCGCATGATCGCCGCCAACACCAAGCACGGCGGCTTCACCGCCGCGAAACGGGCCGAGCAGCGCTACGTCGGCACCCTCATCACCCGCACCCGCCTGCTCAACGCCGCGCGGCGCCTGTGGTCCTGCCTGCCGCCGGAAATGGCGGCACGGCTGGCGACCGGCCCGGCCGAATTCGCCACCCCGGTCCACCCCTCGAACCTGCCCTTTCTTACGCCGCAGGACGCAATGCCTGGCAAAGCCAGCCCTCGGGCGCGCCACCAGCGCGACCCGGGGGTGAAAACGCGCCGCGCCGCCACCTGCAAGCCCCCGCCGCCGGCCGGCCGCGCCGCCGAGCGTCTGGCCGCCCGAGCCGAACGCGCCGCCCTCGCTCCCTGGCACCAGGCCATCGCGTTCGCCCGCACCGCAAGGCGCGCCGCGCCGCCGGCCGGCCGCATCGCCGCCGGCCGCAAAACTCAATCCGCAGGACGCAATGCCAAGCAAAGCCTGCCCTCGGGCACGCCTGCGGCGCGACCCGGGAGTGAGCCGGGCGCTCTTCCCGCTGCCAAGCCGGCCGATCGGCCCGACGCCGAGCGCGCCGCGCGCCCCGCCGGCCTGCCGCCAGGCGCTGCGGCGGTGGTGCAACGCCCGCCACCGCGTGGCTACCGGCCGGCGCAGCGTTGGCCGCCACCGCGCCGCCACGGCGCTCGCCAGCCCTGATCCACGCCCCCAGGTCCACACCCGCCAGCGGGAAAAGCGAAAATCCAGGACGCATCGCCTTACACCGTGAGGCGGTGGACCCGGGGCGGCCGTCCGCGCCCTCACCGGCGGCCCGCCCCGCGCCGCATGTGCCGCGCGCCGCATGTGCCGCGCGCCGCAATCCCGGTACCCGCCCCGCAGCCCACCCCAGCCGGCCGCCAAACCGAAAATCCAGGACGCAATGCCTTGCACCGCCTGCCACCCTGGAGCCTGCCATCGGGCTTGACCCGGTGGGGCACCTGTCCCGGTGGTGAGCGGCCCGTCCCGCCGCTCGCCCGCCTCACCCCGGCCAAGGCCGCTTCCCTGCGCGGCACATCGCTGGCGACCGCGTGGGAATCGGGCATGACGCCGGCGCTCGCCGTCCGCTTCGGCCCCAGGTCCCCGCGCCCGGCTGGCGGATTCCGCAAGCGATGCCCGCGACCGACCCCGTCTCGGTGGTGGCGCGCAGCCTCACCTCGCGCAGCAATGTCCCGACACGGGAGACGGCGTCCACGCCGCGCCGCCGGCCGCGCCGAGGATCGCCCGGCGTCCGTCAGGCCAGCGCCTCCGTCTGCCGCTCGATCTTGCCGGGATCGAGATCCATCCCCAGCCCCGGCCGGCGCGGCAGATGCAGCTCCCCGCCCTCCGGCACCAGCGGATGCGCCAGGAAGTGCTGGTTGAGGGTGTTCCACTTCACCAGGTACTCCTGCACCGGCGTCAGCAGCGGCGACTGCGCCAGCGTGAAGTGCAGGTTGACCGGCGTCGAGTGGCCGTGCGGGATCACCATCAGGTCGTGCGCCGAGGCATACGCCGCGATCTTCAGCGTCTCGCTCAGCCCGCCGGCCCAGTAGATGTCGGGCTGCAGGATATCCAGCGCCTCGGCGTCGATGAACCGCTTGAAGCCCCAGCGCGTGTACTCGTGCTCGGCCCCGGACAGCGGGATGCGCGTGGCCGCCTTGACCCGGCGGTAGCTGTCGATGCGGTCGGGCATCACGCATTCTTCCAGCCAGCGCGGCCGGTACTCGGCGATGCGCTCGGCCAGCTCGATCGCGTAGATCGGGTCGAACGATTGCCAGCAATCCAGCATAAGGTCTGCATCCTCGCCGAGCGTCTCGCGCAGCGTGCGCACCAGCGCGACGTTCTCGCGCAGTCCTTCCGGCCCGCTCATCGGCCCATGGCGGAAGAACCATTTCTGCGCCCGGTAGCCGAGCGCCTGGTACTCCGCGGCGCGCTCCCGCACGCGCCCCAGGTCGCGCACGGCAAACCCGAGCATCGAGGCGTAGCAGGGCACCGTCGTCGCGGGTCGGCCCGCCGATCAGGCGATACACCGGCTGATCGAGCCAGCGTCCCTTGAGGTCCCACAGCGCGCAGTCCACCGCGCTGATCGCCAGCATCGCGTCGCCCTGCCGCCCGTGCACCATGATGCGGTGCATCTGGTCCCACAGTTTTTCGCCCGCGATCGGATCCTGCCCGAGCAGGATCGGCCGCAGCCGCTTCGCGATGAAGGCCGCCACCAGCTCGGGCAGCGGGCCGGCGATGCCGATGACACCGGCGTCGGTCTCGATGCGGGTGAAATACTGCAGCAGGGCGAAATGTCCGGGATCGATCTGGCTGCCGCCCTCGAAATCATCCCGCACGCGGTACTCCGGATAGATGTCGATCGGCCGCACCAGCCGTTCCTCCCAGAACGGGCCGTCGGTCTGCAGCGTGCCGCGTACTTCAAGGACACGGACGGCGGTGATCCGCATGACGGCGTTCCTCCCGGGCAATTGCTCCTGTTCCAACGTCATGATTCGCGGAGACCGGGCCGTGTGCCAAGGGGTGGCCGATGCCGACGGCATGCGACGCGACGTCACCTCTCCCTCCGGGAGAGGTCGGAGCGCGAAGCGGTCCGGGTGAGGGCCGTGCAGCCTATTCGATGGTTGGTATGTGCGGCTCCGCCCTCGCCCGCCACTGCGCGGGACCTTGATCCGCTTCGCGGCTCAAACCCGCAAGCGGGAGAGGTGACGTCGACCGGTGTCGGGTGGGTAAATCCGGCGGCGTGCGATAGGCTTTGCGACCGTGTTGTTGATTGGGAGAGAACAATCGTCATGTGGCAGAAACGACGGATCGGACGCACCAACCTGGAGGTCAGCGTGCTGGGCCTCGGCACCGCAACGATGGGGGGCACACGGATAAAAGTGACGCCGGCCGAGGGCGAGGCACTGGTGCGCGCCGCCTGGGACGCCGGGGTGCGCTATGTCGATACGGCGCCGTTCTACGGCGTCGGCGCGGCCGAACGGCGCGTGGGCGACGCATTGCGCGACCAGCCGCGCGACGAGTGGGTGCTGTCGACCAAGGTCGGCCGCCTGCTGCGCCCCCGCCATCCACCGCCGCAGCCGACCGGCGGCCGCATGGCGCCGCTGCCGTTCGAGGCGGTCTACGACTACAGCTACGACGGCATCCTGCGCTCGGTCGAGCACAGCCATCAGCGCCTGGGCCTGGGACGGATCGACATGCTGCTGGTGCACGACATCGGCACCTACCAGCACGGACCCGAAGCGCACGCCGCCCACATGCGAACGTTGCAGGACAGCGGCTACCGCGCGCTGGATGAGCTGAAGCGCGCCGGCGTGGTCAGCGCGATCGGCATCGGCGTGAACGAGCGCGAGGTGCTGATGGAGGCGCTGACGTTTGCCGACTGGGACGTGTTCCTGCTCGCCGGCCGCTACACGCTGCTGGAGCAGGCGCCGCTGGACGACCTGCTGCCGCTATGCGCCGCGCGCGGCACCTCAATCGTCGTCGGCGGGCCGCTGAATTCCGGCATCCTGGCCGGTCGTGACACCTGGAACTATGCGGCAGCCCCGCCGGAGGTGGTCAGCCGGGTCAACGCCATCCGCGCGATCTGCGACCGTTACGACGTGCCGCTCGCCGCCGCGGCGTTGCAGTTTCCGCTGGCGCACCAACAGGTTGCGGCAATCATTCCGGGGCCTCGTTCGGCCGCGGAGTTCATCGAAAATCTGGCGCTGATGAACCACGAGATCCCCGCGGCGCTTTGGGCAAAGCTGCGCGCCGCCGGCCTGCTGCACGAAGCGGCACCAACGCCCAGCTGAGCGTGTCAGACCGGGACGATGAACCAGTCCACGAAAGCGGGCCCCGGCGTGTGATCCGCCCGAGCCATTCACAACCGTTAGCCGCGGGCGGCGCGACGGGCCGGCGCCTCGCCGGTGGCAGTCTGCCCCTTGCGTGCCGCAGAGGACGCTTCCGACAGGATCCCACGCAGGTCGCGCAGGAAAGCCGCGCCCTTGACCGTGCGCTGCACCAGCACGCTGCGGCGGTCGGCCGGATCGGTCTTGCGGCGCGCGTAGTCGAGCTCGCCAAGCCGGTCGAGCGCGCGGGTGATCGCCGGCTTGGACACTTTCAGGTCGGCGGCCAGGCCGCGGACGGTATGTCCGCCATCCATCAGATAGCAGGTCAGGAAGACGGCCAGTTGGCGCGCCGACAGGTCGGGCCCGTCGCGGCGCACCAGTGTCACGGTCGTGTGTTTCAAGATCGCCACAAGCTGGTCGGGCGTTGCGGGAATTGCCATGGTCAACCCTTTCACTATGCTCGCCGTCCGCCCGTGGTTGGTCCGCGGGTCGCGATTCGATCGGCGAGGCCGATCCGCCTCCTACATAGTTTCAATCACAGAATGCAACACATTTCGGCGGCAGGCATCGCCGCCGGGGATCAGGTATCGGTGATTCGTCCGTCACCCACCCGTGATGCAACCGCCAAGCGCCGGCCCGGCCAGCCGCTCCCGGATCGCGGCGAACGTCGCGCGGATCGTCTGCGCCTCGCCGCCCTCCGCCCGCCCCGGCCGCACCTGGTCGTTCCAGGCGTAAAGATCGAGATGCGCCCATTTCACGCCTTGGGCAACGAACCGTTGCAGGAACAACGCCGCGACGATCGCGCCGGCGAACGGCTTGCCGGACACGTTGTTCAGGTCGGCAACCGGGCTGTCCAGCCACGCGGCATAGCCGGGCCACAGCGGCAGGCGCCACATCGGATCGTGCGTTGCGGTGCCGGCGCGCAGCAGATGCTCGGCCCAGTCGTCGTCGTTGCAGAACAGTGCCGGCAGATCCGGCCCCAGCGCCACCCGCGCCGCACCGGTCAGCGTGGCGGCGTCGATCAGCAGCGCCGGCGCCTCGGCGCAGGCATCGTCGAGCAGGTCGCACAGCACCAGCCGCCCCTCGGCGTCGGTGTTGCCCACCTCGACCGTGCGTCCGCTGCGGGTGCGGATCACGTCGAGCGGCCGCATCGCAGTCCCGGACACGGAATTCTCCACGCAGCCGATGCGCAGCGCGAGGCGCAGCGGCAGGTCGGCATCCATCACCAGCCGGGCCAGACCCAGCATCATCGCAGCGCCGCCCATATCCTTTTTCATGCGCAGCATCCCGGCGGATGGCTTCAGGTCATAGCCGCCGGTGTCGAAGCAGACGCCCTTGCCGCACAGCGACAGCAGCGGCGCATCCCGGGCCGCGGCGCTGCCGGACCACTGCAGGCAGGCCACGCGCGGCGGGCGGGCGGAGCCGCGGCCGACCGCGGCGACGGTCGGATAGCCCGAGTCCAGCGCCGCCGATTCGTGGATCGTCACCGTCGCCCCGTAACGGCGGCCGAGCGCCATGACGCACTCCGCCAGTTCCACCGGGCCGAGCAGATTGGCGGGGGTGTTGATCAGGTCGCGCACCATCCATATGGCGAGCGCCTCGGCTTCGGCACGTCCGGGTTGCGCCGGACGCAGCAGTCGTGCCGGCGTACTCTCCGCCGGTTGCTTCAGACCGCCGAAGCGATACGCCCCCAGACAGAAGCCAAGCACCGCCGCTTCCTGTGCCGCTTCCTCTGCCCCTGGGGCGAGCTCCAGCCGCCAGGGCATCCCCGCCGGCAGCCGAAAGGCCACGCTGCCGAAGGCGTAGGGGGACTGGTCCTCGCCGAGACCGAGCACCGCGCCGGCGATGCCGTCGGGCCCTGGCAGCAGGGCCAGCTCCTGCGCCTTCGCGGCGAATCCGCAGTCGCGCACGAACCCTGCCTGCGGCGGCGACAGTCCGGCAAGAAAGTCCGCCAGGTCTTGCGGACGGATCGCGAACAGCGGTCGTGTCGCGGCCGCATCGGACACCAGGCAATCGAGCGTCTGGTCGAGCAATGGAGTATCTCCTCGGTTCCCGCCGGCGAGGCGGCCTGCCAATCACCAATCCGCGGCGCAGGAACGTGCATTGCGCCACCGATGGGGCGAATGCTAGAGCGGGTCCACGTCCGCTGGAATTATCAACCCGCCTGTCATTGCGAGGACCGCTGCGCTCCTCGCAATGACAGGTGGCGCCACGACAGGCGGCGTTTTCCGGCGGCCTGTGGATGCTCCAACCCGGCATCGCAATGGCAGATTCCGGTGTCGGAACAGAACGAGGTGTGGGATGGATGCATCGATCGCGTGGCTGGTATCGCTGATGGCGGACAAGGGCCAGCGCCGTTACGGGTTGCACGACGTGACACAATTGCAGCACGCGCTGCAGTCCGCGATGTTCGCCGAGCGATCGGGCGCCACGCCGGCGCTGATCACCGCGGCGCTGCTGCACGATATCGGCCACATGGTGCACGGCCTGGGGGAGAACCCCGCCGAGGGCGGCGTCGACGACCGACATGAAATGCTCGGGCACGAATTTCTCGTGCGGCAGTTCGGCGCGGACGTTACCGAACCGGTCCGCCTGCATGTTGCGGCGAAGCGGTACCTGTGCGCAGTCGAGCCGGATTATGTCGCGCTGCTGTCGCCCGACAGCGTGCTCAGCCTCGGGTTGCAGGGCGGGCCGATGTCCGCGACCGAGGTCGCGGCATTCGCGGCCGAACCGCATGCCGAGGCGGCGGTGCGCCTTCGGCGGTACGACGATGCGGCGAAGGTCAAGTCTCTGCCGACGCCGGGGATCGAGCATTTCGTGCCGTATCTGACGCAGTGCCATGTTGGTTCCGCTGCCGGAGCGGACAAGTGAAGTGCACCTCTCCCGCCCTTCGCGGGTGAAGTGCACCTCTCCCGCCCTTCGCGGGAGAGGTCGGCAAGCGAAGCGATGCCGGGTGAGGGCGGTGCACGCGGCGCCACCCTCACCCGCGTCGCTCCGCTCCGCGACCTCTCCCGCGAAGAGCGGGAGAGGTGTACCTACGCGACTCCTGCCCTCCGCGTCGCATCGTCCAGCGCGTGCTGCGCGGATCGCTGACTCGCCAGTTCGGTCTCCGCCTGGCGTCTCTCCAAAGCCAGCTCCACCGCACGCATCGCGCCGCGCGCTGCACCGAGCGCTGCCCGCGCTGCCCGCGTCGCCTCGGCGGCCTCCGCCGCCTGGGCCTCGGCGTCCCGCAGCGCCTGCGTGGCGCGCTCCCGCCAGGGCAGGAACCCGGCGAGCGCGGCGTCGCGTTCCGCGATGACCCGCACCTCCGCCGTCTCCTGCACAATGGTTGCCGCGCAGGTGTCCCGTATCCGGCACGCCTGGTCCTCGGCCCGCATCGCCGCCGCCAATGCGCGCATCTGCTGCTGCACCTCCTGCCGGCGCAGGCGCAGCAACGTATCCAGCGTGTCGCGCGCCATGTCAGTGCGGCGCCAGCGCGGCGCGCAGACCGGCGAAGCTGGCCGCCAGCAGGCTGTGGTCCTGCTTCTCCTGACGCAGCAGCGCCTCGATGCGCGGCGCCAGCGCCACTGCCTCGTCGACCACCGGATCGGTGCCCGCCCGATAGGCCCCAAGCCGGACGAGGTCTCCCATGTCGGCCCAGGTCGCCAGAATGGCGCGAGCGCGGCGGACCAGCGCGTTCTCCTCGGCGTTGTTGCAGCCGGGCACGGTGCGCGACAGCGAGCGCAGCACGTCCACCGCCGGGTAGCGGCCACTCTCGGCAATGCGCCGGTCGAGCACCAAATGGCCGTCCAGCGTGCCGCGCACCGCGTCGGCCACCGGCTCGTTCTGATCGTCGCCCTCAACCAGCACGTTGAACATCGCGGTGATCTGTCCGGCCGTGCCATCGGCGCGCTCCGGTCCCGGCCCGGCCCGCTCCAGCAGCCGCGGCAGCTCGGCGAACACGCTTGGCGGGTAGCCGCGTGTCGCCGGAGGTTCTCCGGCGGCCAGCCCGATCTCGCGCAGGGCCAGGCAGAAGCGGGTCACGCTGTCCATCATCAGCAGGACGGACTTGCCCTGGTCGCGGAAATGCTCGGCGATCGTCATCGCGGCGTAGGCCGCCTGCCGGCGCATCAGCGGCGACGCGTCCGACGTGGCGACCACCACCACCGAGCGCGCCAGCCCGTCCGGCCCGAGATCATCCTCGAGAAACTCCCGCACCTCGCGCCCGCGCTCGCCGACCAGGCCGAGCACCGCCACGTCGCAGGCGGCCCGGCGCGCCAGCATGCCCAGCAGCGTGGATTTGCCGAGTCCGGAGCCGGAGAACAGGCCGAGGCGCTGCCCCTGGCGGCAGGTGGTGAACAGGTCGAGCGCGCGGACGCCGAGTTCGATCCGCGGCCCCAGCCTGGCGCGTCGTGTCGCCGGCGGGGCGGCGGCGCGTGCCGGGCGCCGGACCGGGCCTGGCGGCAGCCGGCCGCGGCGGTCCAGCGGATTGCCGAGCGGATCGACCACCCGGCCGAGCCAGGCGTCGTCGACCGGAAGGCTGCCGCCCCGGCCCAGCACGACGGCCTTGCCCCCGGGGCCCAGACCGTCGGCTGCGGCGAACGGCAGAGCCTGCGCGACGCCGCCGCTGAAGCCAACGATTTCCGCGAGGACATTGCCGCCGTCGCGGGCGGTCAAGGCGATGCGGTCGCCCACCGAGGCGACCCCGGTCAGGCCGGCGACCTCGACCGCGAGGCCGCTGATGCCGACCAACGTGCCCTCCACGCGGACGGGGTCGACCTCGCTCAGACCCGCCCGGCAGGCTTGGAGCTTTTCCTCGAGAGTCGTTCCATGCATTGAGATTGTCCGACAGGAGCATGACGCAAGCAACGGAGTGTTCTGGGTTTGACCGCGAATCATCGCGAGGTTTGTAAGGAATTACACGTATTTGGTGAAAAAACTATTGAGAACTACACGCAATGGTGGTATTCATTACAGCCCGCAAAGGAGAAAAGTCAATGCGTGTCCTGCTCGTGGAAGACGACATCACCGCGGCACGTGGCGTGGCCCTGATGTTGAAGTCGACCGGCGCGGTGGTGAACCACGTCGACACCGGCGAGGAAGGCCTCGAGCTCGCCCGCCACTACGACTATGACATCGTCATCCTTGACCTCATGCTGCCCGACATCGAGGGGTTCGAGGTGGTCCGCCGTCTACGCATTGGCCGCAACGATACCCCCGTGCTGATCCTGTCCGGCCTGACCCGGCCGGCCGCCAAGGTGAAGGGGCTGGGCCTGGGCGCCGACGACTTCATCACCAAGCCGTTCGATCGCGCCGAGCTGCTCGCCCGCATCCAGGCCATCGTTCGGCGCAGCAAGGGCTTCAGCCAGTCCACGCTGTATATCGGCCCGTTGCGGCTCAACATGGACAGCCGGGAGGTGACTATCGAAGGGCGTACGGTGCCATTGACCGGCAAGGAGTACTCCATTCTCGAGCTGCTGGTGCTCCGCAAGGGCATGGTGCTGACCAAAGAGGCGTTCCTCAACCACCTATACGGCGGCATGGATGAACCGGAGATGAAGATCATCGACGTTTTCGTCTGCAAGCTGCGCAAGAAGCTTGCGCAGGCCGGGGCCGACAACATGATCGGCACGATCTGGGGCCGCGGCTACATGATTCGCGAACCGAGCACCGTGCATGACGACGAGCCGGCGGCGCCGCCGCTACGCATGCCGGTGCCCGTCGACGGGCCGGAGTTGTCGGCGGCGTAGGACCAAGCGTCCGCACGATTGATCCACGGACGCGGCAGCCAGGTCATGCCGGGCCCCCGAGTTTGGCCGAAGGCCGGTCCGAGAACAGCGGCGCGGGCGAAGGCCAGTGGCCCGGCATCCAAAACTTCGGTCGCTGCGCGAAGGCAAGTCGTGGATGCCGATATGCACCGGCATGACCATGCGCGCCGTCGGTGAGTGGATCTTCCGGTCGATGCTGTAAGGGCCTGTTGCGAAACAAGTGCTGCGGTCGGTCGCGACGCCCCCCTCCGTGTCATGGCCGGGCTTGGCCCGGGAAAACCCTCCCCCTCCCCTTGAGGGAGGGGGTTGGGGGGAGGGGTCGGTGCCAGGGTCGCACCGAAGCTTCTTGCGCCCCGGAACCCCTCCCCCCAACCCCTCCCTCAAGGGGAGGGGGAGAATATTGCCCAGCCCCGGGCTTATCCTGATACCTATGGGGCCAAGCCCGGCCATGACACGGGGGTGCGGTCCGCCGGAGATAATGCAGTTATTTGTCAACAGGCCCTGAGTTGGCAGTCCCTCGCGTCCGCAGGTCCCGCGCACATGTTTGCCGGTACTGCCGCCCGATCCGCCGCAGCAAGGTCGCCGGCCGCATCGCATCGCGCCGGATAGCCGCGGTCCTCGCATAGTTCGGATCGATCGGTTCGGTCGCCGCCCGCTCTGCGACGCGGGCTCCGCCGGTCATAACCGCCGCGCCGACCCCGTCCGGTCCCGCGGGCGGCAGGCCCCCCGGGGACTGGTATCACGATCTTGGCAAACGCTGGGTCTACAGCGCGGGTCACGGCCGCGTGATAATATCCCTCACATAGGTCCGCGGTCGATGCGGCCGAGGTCGAGCCGGCAGACCGGTGTCTGCGCCCATCCGATCACGCCGCGGCGTCAGCAAGACCCTGACGTTGCGCCCGGTTCTCGACCTCTACGCCGCACTGCAAGCCCACAACGGGTGTGAAAGGGAGAGCTGATGTTCACACAAATCGTCGACCCGGTCGGCAACCTGGGGCTGACCTGTCTGGTCGCCCTGGTTCCCGTCGTGTTGCTGCTCGTGCTGCTGGCGGTATTCCGCGTCTCGGCCTGGCTGGCCGTGCTGATCGGCTCGATCGTCACCTTCGCACTCGCCGCCTGGGTCTGGCAGATGCCGTTCGGCACCGGGGTGCAGGCCTACGTGTACGGCTCGGCGACCGGCATCTGGAACGTCGATTGGATCACCTTCTGGGGCCTGATGCTGTTCAACACGCTGAACGCCAGCGGCGTGTTCGAGAACTTCCGGCGCTGGCTCATCGCGCAGGGCACGCTCGACATCCGCGTGCAGACGATGCTGTTCGCCTGGGCCTTCGGCGCGCTGCTCGAGGGCCTGGTCGGCTTCGGCTACCCCTGGGCGGTGGTGGCGCCGATCCTCATTTCGCTTGGGCTGACCGACCTCGACGCCATCCGCGTCGCGGCGATCGCCAACAACGCGCCGGTCTCCTATGGCGCGCTGGGCGCCCCGATCATCGCCCTGGCCGCGGTGACCGGCTATCCCTTGCTGGCGCTGTCCGGCTCGGTCGGCACGGTCGTCGCCTTCCTCGCGCTGCTGCCGCCATGGGTGCTGATCTACCTCGTGGCCGGCAAGGGCGGGTTCAAGGACGGCTGGCCGCTCGCGATCGTCGGCTCGCTTGGCTACGTCCTCGGCCAATGGCCGGTCTCCTACTTCTTCGGGCCGTATCTGCCGGACATCACCGGCTCCATCGTCTGCTTCTGCGCCTTGCTGCTGCTGCTGAAGGTCTGGCAGCCGGCCCGCATTCTCGGCCATGGCGGCATCCCGGTCACCGCGGCGGAACTCGCGGCGGAAAAGTCCCGCGAACACGGGCTGACCGGCGGCGAAGTGCTGCTGGCCTGGATGCCGTTCGCCGTGCTGGTCGTGGTGGTCGCGCTGTGGACCGGTCCGTGGTCCAGCCTGCCGGCGGTCGGCTGGTTCTCCGCCCAGGTACAGGCGTTCGCGCCGGAGACCAAGACCACCATCACCGCGGCGTTCAAGTTCGCCCCCTGGGTCGGCGGCAGCGCGATCCTGGCGTCGTGGCTGATCGTCTCCGCACTGCTGACCCTCGCCGGCAAGCTCAAGCCGAGCGATATCGGCGCGATCTTCCGCAAGACCTTCCACCAGATGTGGGGAGCGCTGCTGGTCGGCGTGTTCATCTTCGGTCTCGCCTACGTGTTCAACTATTCCGGCATGGCCTCCTCGCTCGCCAAGGGGTTCTCCTACCTCGGGACCTGGTTCATCGTGGTGGCGCCGCTGCTCGGCTTCATCGGGGTGGCACTGTCAGGGTCGAACACCTCGACCAACGCCATGTTCGGCAAGTTCCAGGCGCTGGTCGGCGTGCAGCTCGGTTTTCCCCCGCTGCTGCTGCCGACGCTGAACTCGGTCGGCTCCGAGATCGGCAAGCCGATCGCGCCGCAGACCGCCAGCGTCGGCGTCTCGACCAGCAAGTTCGTGCGCAACGAAGGCGAGGTCATCCGCCACAATTTCGGCTGGACCCTCGTGCTGCTGGCGTATCTGATCGTGCTCGGCGTGGCCTTCTATTTCGTCGATCCGGCCGTGATACGGCTGCACTAGCCGACCGACGTGCGCCAGGCGGCGCCGCCGGCATGCGGGCGGCCCCGCTTCGTCTGCTGCCGGGCATGCCGATCCACCAAGAGCGAAGTGCGTGCGGGTGGATCGCGTTTCGCCCAAAGCGGCATATGCTGCCGCCCGGGACCGCGACAAAGGGAGGACTGCAATGCGCGTGGGACTGTTCGTTCCCTGCTACGTCGATGCCTTCTTTCCCGAGGTCGGCGTGGCGACTCTGGAGCTGCTCGAACGCTGCGGCCTCGATGTGGCGTACCCGCTGGACCAGACCTGCTGCGGCCAGCCGATGGCGAACAGCGGCTGCCAGCCCGACGCCGCGCCGGCCGAGGCGCTGTTCGTCAGGAATTTTTCCGGCTTCGACTACATCGTCGCCCCATCGGGCAGTTGCACCCACCATGTGCGCGCGCATTTCGACGCGATCCCGCAGACCGAAGAGGTCGCGAAAGTCCGTGCCAGCGCCTACGAATTGGTGGAATTCCTCCACGACGTCCTGAAAGTCGGCGAATTCCCCTGGGCCGAATTCCCGCACAAGGTCGGCCTGCACAACGCCTGCACGTCGCTGCGCGCGCTGCGCACCGCCGCCGCCTCGGAAATCGCTGAACCGCCGTTCTCCAAGCCGCTCGACCTGTTGCGCAACGTCAAAGGCATCGAGTTCGTCACCCCGGCGCGGCCGGACGAATGCTGCGGCTTCGGCGGCACCTTCGCGGTGTTCGAGGAGCCGGTGTCCGCCAAGATGGGCTATGACAAGGTCAACGACCACCTGCGCGCCGGTGCGGAGTACATCGTCTCGGCCGACATGTCCTGCCTGATGCACCAGAAGGGCTGCGCCGAGCGGCTCGGCCTCGACATCAAGTTTATCCACATCGCGCAGATCCTCAACGGAGCACGCGCATGAAACGGCTCGATCACGCGGAAGCGGCGTCGCGCTTCATCGCCGACACGAACCACGAGGCGTTCCACGACGCCAGGCTGTGGGACCTGCGCCAGAAGCGCGACCGCGAGGCGCATGCTATCCCGGAATGGGAGGAGCTGCGCCAGCTTGCCTCCGACATCAAGGAGCACACGCTCGCGCATCTCGCCGATTATCTCGAAGAGTTCGAGCGCAACGCGATCGCCAACGGCATCCAGGTGCACTGGGCGCGCGACGCGGCGGAGCACAACCAGATCGTCTACGATATCCTCGCAGCGCGCCAGGCGAAGCTGCTGGTCAAGAGCAAGTCGATGCTGACCGAGGAATGCGACATGCGCCCGTTTCTCGAACGGCGCGGCATCGAGGTGATCGAGACCGACCTGGGCGAGCGCATCCAACAGCTCGACGACGAGCCACCGAGCCATATTGTCGTGCCGGCGGTGCACAAATTGCGTGGTGACGTTTCGGCTGTGTTCGCGCGCACGCTGGGCACGGAGCCGGGCAACGAGAACGTGAATTATCTTGCCGAGAGCCAGCGCCGCGCCACGCGGCCCGATTTCCTGCGCGCCGACGCCGGCATGACCGGCGCCAATTTCGCCATTGCCGAGACCGGCGGCTTCGTGGTCTGCACCAACGAGGGCAACGCCGATCTCAGTGCCAGCCTGCCGAAGCTGCACATCGCCTCGATCGGCATCGAGAAGCTGATTCCCAAGGTCGAGCACTTGGGCGTATTCATCCGGCTGCTGTCGCGCAGCGCGCTGGGCTCGCCGATCACGCAGTACACCTCGCATTTCCGTGCCCCGCGCGCGGGCGCCGAGCTGCACGTCGTGCTGGTCGATCACGGCCGCTCGGCGCGGCTGGGCATGACGGATTTCTGGTACTCGCTCAAATGCATCCGCTGCGGCGCCTGCATGAACACCTGCCCGGTGTATCGGCGCAGCGGCGGGCTGAGCTACGGCGCGACGTATTCCGGGCCGATCGGCGTGATCATCGACCCGACCTTCGATATCCGGAAATACAGCAATCTGCCCTTTGCCTCGACGCTGAACGGGAGTTGCACCAGCGTCTGCCCGGTGAAGATCAACATCCACGACCAGATCTACAAATGGCGGCGCGTCATCGCCGAACGCAACCAGTTGCCGTTCGTGAAGAAGGCGACGATGAAGGCGGCCGGAAAACTGTTCGGCAATCCGCGGCTGTACCGCACGGCGCTGTCGGCGACCGAGACGGCGCTTGAGGACCTGCCGCGCTTTGCCATCTACAACTGGCTCAATCCCTGGGGCCGCCAGCGCGAGGTGCCGCAGCCGCCGGCAAAGACCTTCCGCCAGTGGTATATCGAGAACAGGGGGGCGAAATGAGCAGCAGTCGCGACATGATCCTGGCCGCGGTCCGCGCCAATGCGCCGAGCCCGGCGATGAAGCTGCCGCCGGTCCCGACCTTCGACAGGGACGTTGCGTTCCTGCTCGATGGCTTCCGGGCGGGGTTCGAGCTGCTGGGCGGCAGGTTCGTCGAGCACGCGCCCGGCGCCGATCTCAACACCACGATCGCCACGCTATTCCCGGATGCCCAGGTCATCTGCTCCGCGGTGGCCGAGGTCACGGGCACCAAGCGTTTGGAAAACATCAAGCTGCCGGCTGAGCTCGATGACGTCGAGGTTGCCGTCGTGCGGCCGGCCTTCGGGGTGGCGGAAACCGGCTCGATCTGGCTGAGCGAAGCGGAGCTCGGGGTGATCGCACTGGGCTATCTCGCGCAGCATCTTGTCGCTTTGCTGGACCCGGCCGACATCGTTCCCAATCTTCACCATGCCTACCGGGACCGGCGGTTCACGACGGCGAACTATGCCGTGCTGATGACCGGGCCGTCGGCCACCGCCGATATCGAGGGCGTGCTAATCCGTGGCGCCCAGGGGATCCGCAGTCTCACGCTGCTTCCCGTGCCGCGCCGGTCGGCGTGACACGCGTGGTCGCACGGCGCCGGTGGGAATATACCACCCGGCGTTGATCTTGAGCCACCGGCGGCACACCCTCGTCATGGCTCGCGAAGGCGGGCCATCCACGACTTGCTTTTGTGCACGCGGCAAAGTCGTGGATGGCCGTGACAAGCACGGCCATGACGAGCGGAATGACGGGCGGCAGGCGTCGGTCAATCTTGTCAGCGGCCGGCGTTACTTCCAGCTCGACAGGAAGAACCTCGGCAGCTCGTCCGGAAACGGCTTGAAATTGAGCTGGCGCGAGAAGCCGTAGGTCTTCACATAGGTGAACAGCGGCACGAACGCCGCCTGCTCAGTGATCAGCTTGATCGCCTCGCTGTAGGCCTTGCGGCGCTGGTCCGGATCGGTCACCGCGCCGCCCTGCGTCACCAGCTTTTCGACCTCGGGATTGCGCATATAGTCGTTCGCTGAGCCGGTGAAGAAGTACGGGAAGAACGCCGAGACGTCGTTGATTGAATAGCTGCCCCAGCTCCCGGCATTCAGCGGCGTCTTCCCCGCTTGCACCTGCTGGATCTCCGCGGAGACCTGCAGCTCGTCGATGTGCGCCCGGATGCCCACCGCCTGCAGGTAGCCCTGCATCGCGCCGGCCCATTGCGGCAGCAGGTAGGTCACCAGCGTGGTGTCGAAGCCGTTCGGATAGCCGGCCTCGGCCAGCAACTGCTTCGCCTTTGCCGGATCGTAGCCGTAATGCACCGCGGCGGCCTGGTCGCAGCCGAACTGGGTGGGGAAGCATGGCGCGTCGAGCGGTCGGGAGTTGCCCTGCATGAGCTGCCTGGCCATCGTCGCACGGTCCAGCGCATAGGCGATCGCCTGGCGCACCTTGCCCTTGGTCAGCGGGTTGTCCGCCCCGGTACGCCCGGCGACATCGAGCTGTACGTAGGCGACGCGCATCGTCTCGGCCCGCAGCGCGGTCAGGTTCGGCATCGCGGCAACGGCGTCGAACTGGTCGGGGCTGAAATCCCAGATCCAGTCCGCGCGTCCGCCCAGCAGCTCGGCCATTTCGGTCGCGGCGTCGGCGACCTCGTGGATCTTGATGAAGCGGATCGCCGGTTTGCCCTTCGGGCTGCCGGCGTAATAGCCGTCGTAGCGCTCCATATCGATTTCGTTCACGCCGTCCACCTTGGTCACCTGGTACGGCCCGGCGCCGAGCGGTGCCTTGGAGAAGCCGTCAGCGCCGACCCGCTCGCGATAGGCCTTCGGATAGATCGGCAGCACCATCGCGATGTATTGCAGCGCGGCGGGGAACACCCGCTTCAGCTTGACCCGCACATGATAGTCGTCGAGCTTCTCGGCACCGGCCAGGAACAGGTAGTTGCTGGGTACCGCCAGATCCTTGTCGGTCAGCAGGCCATTGATCGTGTAGACCACGTCGTCGGCGCTGAATTTGTCGCCGTTCTGGAAGGTCACGCCCTGGCGCAGCTCGAAGTCGATGGTGGTGTCGTCCACCTGCTTCCAGGACGTGGCGAGCAGCGGCTTGATCTGGAACGTGTCGGGATCGCGATAGACCAGCCCGTCCTGCGAGTGGATCTGGACGACGTATCCCTCACGCAACGAGTTGTAGTAGAAATCGACGTTCGGGATCGCGTTGCGCGTAGTGAATCGCAGGGTGTCCGCGGATTTCTGCGCCATTGCCGGCACGATCCCGCAGGCAAGTCCCGCCGCCACCACGCACGCCTGCCACCAGTTTCGCCCGCGCATCCGATCGCCTCCGTCGCTGCATGTCGTCCGGGCGCGACGGTAGAGGGATGCACCCACCGCCGGCAAGCGAGAAAGGCCACGCGCGGGGCCGCAGCCTTGACTCCAAGCCGCCGCGCGTGGCGTTGGTCGCCGCCAGGCGCCAACCATCCTGACGAACCTCGCCACCATGAGCGACGATGACCTGATCAACAAGGGCATCATCATCAATCGCCCGGCCGGTCCGGGCGGGCAAGGCGGCCGCACGTTCATCGTCACCGGCCTGCACCGATCCGGCACCAGCCTGGTGGCGTCGATCCTGCAGCAGGCGGGCATCTTCATGGGCCGGCAAATCAACGACACCGTGTTTGAAGACGAAGAGATGGGCGCGACCCTGCGTTCCGGCGACGCCGACGCGCTGCGGCGGCTGATCGACGACCGCAACGCCAACCACGGCACCTGGGGCTTCAAGCTGCCCAAGGTCTACTTGCCCGTCGACCGGCTTGCGCTGTTCGACAACGCGCGCTTGATCGTGACGTTCCGGGACATCGCCTCGATCGCCGTCAGGAATTCGCTCTCCGAATACAAGGCGGCGATGACGGGGCTACGCGACGCGGTCAGCCAACTGGAGGCGCTGGTCACCTACATCGACAGCGCGAGCGTCCCAAGCCTGTTGCTCAGCTATGAGAAGGCGCTGATCTTCCCTGAAGGCTTTCTCGATGCGCTGCTGCGGTTCAGCGGCGTGCCGGGCGATGCGGCACTGCGCGCCCGCTTGATCGGCGTGGTGGAGCCCAATCGCCCAGACTACCTCAGCCGCGCACGCAGGCTCTACCGGGGCAGGATCGACGGCATTGCCCACGGATGCGTGTTCGGCTGGTGTCAACGGATCGGATCGAACGATCCGGTGCGGCTCGACCTGTTCATCAATGATCGACCCGTCGCGTCATTCCTGGCGGACGTGTTTCGGCAGAATTTGCTGAACGCCGGGGTGGGCGCCGGCGCGCATGGCTTCGCTGTCGCACTGACCGACCTCCAGGCGAGGCCGGATGCCATCCTCCACGTCAGGGTCGCCGGGCGGGTGGTCGAGCTGGACAACGGTGGACAGCGCCTCGACAGCTACCAGATCACGCCGTGATGACAGGCGTGACATGCCGGCACGCTCCACCTAGTATCGCGCCGCAACGAGGAAACCGCCATGCGATCCTCTCGGACAGCGGGCGACCGGCGGCCCCGTCCGGCTGCCTCCGGGTCGGGCCGGTCGAGGGTGCGAGGCTGCGACATGTATCGTCCATCGCCGGCTTCCGTCAACTGGAGCTAGCCCTTGCCGTCAGGTGAAATTCACGACGTCTGGTGGACCGAATTCAAAGAAGCTCGGCGCCGAGGGAGTCCGCAAGCGGCTCGGCACGCAGGTTTACGGCGAGGCCAAGAAACGCCTCGCCCGTGAGTATCTGGAGCACCTGGAGACCGCCGGAGCCGCCCAGGAGCGCGCCGAGGCGCTGGAGGCGGCGCAGGCGGCAAATCGCGCCGCCGCTGAAGCCAACGAGCTTGCCCGCAGAGCCGACGAACTTGCCCGCAAGGCCAATGAACGCGCCGAGGCGGTGCACGCGTCCATCGCCGACGCCGTGCGCGCGTCCGTCGCGGAGGCCGTACGCGCGGCCGTCGCCGACGCCGCCGCGGCGGCGCACGCGGCCACCACGCTCGCGGGCGAAGCCGCCGACCTGGCGCGCGCGGCCGACGCGCGCGCGCGCGAATCCGGCGAGCTGGCGCGCGCGGCCAACACCATCGCCGAGGACGCGGCCGCCGCGGCCCGACGGACCGCTACAACAGTCCGGCCGAGCAATTATATCGCGGTGGTCGCGGTGGCCCTGGCGGCGATTGCCATTGCGCTATCAATCGTGGGGATGCTTATCAGGCACTGATCCTGCCGCAGAGCCGCGGCATGTCGGCGCGCAGCGAGTTCCGGCCCGGGCATCCGGCGCCGTCGCGCGACACCGGCGCGACACAAGGCGCCGACCGCCTCCGCCGGCAGGGTGGACATCCGGGCACCCTCCCGTGCACCGTGCGCCCCGCAAGGGAGGATACAAGCCCATGAGTGCAGAACAACGCCTGGCCACGCTCGGCCTCACCCTGCCGCCACCCCCGGCGCCGATCGGCAACTACGTGCCGTTCCGCCTGGCGGGCAACCTGCTGTTCCTCTCGGGCGTTGGACCGCGCCGGGTCGACGGCAGCATGGTCGCCGGCAAGGTCGGCGCCGACCTTGACGTCGCCGCCGGCTACGAGGCCGCGAAGCTCTGCGGCCTCAACCTGCTGACCAACATGCGCAGCGCGGCCGGCTCGCTGGATCGGGTCGACACGATCCTCAAGGTGCTCGGCATGGTCAACGCGGTGCCCGACTTCGGCCAGCAGCCCGAGGTGATCAACGGCTGCACCGACCTGTTCGTCGCGGTGTTCGGCGACGCCGGCCGCCCGGCACGCTCGGCGGTCGGCATGGGCAGCCTGCCGCGCAACATCGCGGTGGAGGTCGAGGCGGTGGTGCTGTTGCAGGGGTGACCAGTCGGCCGATCGTGTGTCGGCGGATCGTGCGGATGTGACCGGGCTTGTCACGCCTGGGAGATTGTTCTCGACGACGAATCGGAGAATGCTATGTCCAACGGCGCCGCCGAGGTGGGGAACGCTTTAGCTTTCCAAGGGAGTTGCACTATGTGCCCGCTACGCCTGCTTGTCGCCGTTGCGTTGTTCGGCGCCGGTCTCGCACTGACCAACCCGGGTTACGCCCAGACCGGCAATCCGAATTCCGAGTTGATCGTCAAAGCCCTGACGCCCACGCCGGGCGGGGTCGCTGGGCCCGGCCGCGGCATCCGAATGGTCAATCCGCCAGCCGGAGCCGCGGCGCCTTCCGGGTCTGCCGGGGTGGCGCCGTCGGCGTCCTCCGAGGCCGCGCCTTCGGTGAGCCTGAACGTGCAGTTCGCGGAAGGCTCGGCGGACCTGACGGCCGGGGCGATGCAGACCCTGAACGAACTCGGCAAGGCACTCAACGAGCCGGCGCTGGCCGGCTATCGGTTCCGCATCGAGGGCCATACCGACACGGTCGGCACCGCGGACTACAACAAGGAGCTGTCGGATCGCCGTGCCGCCGCGGTGGCGCAGTATCTCGAGACCAACTTCAAGGTCGATGCCAACCGGCTGCAACCGGTGGGCATGGGCGAGCAGGGCCTGCTCGTGTCGACGCCGGATCAGACCTCGGAGCCGCGGAATCGTCGGGTAGCCGTGGTCAACATCGGCCAGTGACGCGGCGCGGGTAACAACCCCGGGGGGCGGCAGGATCACCCGCCGTTCCCCGGGCGCGCGACGATCGCGTGTGCCAACGATCGCGTCCACCAGACGGGTCGCCGAACGACCTTGGCGATCAGCCCCGGCGCTCGCTGGCCTGCGCGATCGACGGATCGGTCGGATGAATCGCGATCACGTTCGGGCCCTGGCAGTACAGGTGATAGCCGTGCGGGGCGAATGCTGCGACCAGTGCGTGGCGGCCGGTCTTCAGGTGCTCGACGAGGATGATCGGCCGGCAGCGTCCGATGGTCTGCGCGGCGCCTGCGAGCACCTCCAGCTCCATACCCTCGACATCGATCTTGATCAGGTCGAGCGGCGCCAGACCGAAGGAATCGATGGTCAATGTGCGGATCTCGGTCAGTTTGGCGTCACTGTAGTCGATCGGCTGGCCGATGAACTCGGTGGTGCCGGACTGTTTCAACTCAAGGCTGCCGAAACTGCCGGGCGTCAGGTAATCCGGGGTGGGAACGCGCAGCGTCCCGTCCGTCGCCGCCACCGCGGCGAGGATCGCGCGCGCGTTGAAGCAGTTGTTCAGCGCGATGTTGCCGGCAAGGGCGTAGAAGATGCGCTCCTGCGCCCTCGATCGCGATCACCGAGCCCCAGCCGGTCATCGACCACGCCCATTCCAGCGTGTGCGTGCCGATATTGGCGCCACAGTCGATCGCCATCACGCCGTCGCCGAAATGCGCCCGCCGCGCCGCGAGCAGGCACACCGCACTGCCGATTTCCCCGGGCTGCCAGATGGCGTTGGACAGCAGCACGTGGCCGACTCCGTAAGTGCCGTTGTCGGTGCGGTGGTAGTCGAAGCGATTGAAGATCATCGTGCCGTGCTCGGTCGCGGCCAGCACGAAGCCGATCTTCCTGGGTGGGTTCGCCATCGTCACGATCCGGCCTGCCTGGGGGCAGCATAGCGCAAATCGGCGTGTCGCTCACCGGCCGTCGCAATGCCAGCCGTCGATATCCTGTGCGACTCGCCTTAGGGCTCGTTGCGAAACAAGCCCGGGGACGGCCATGACACGGAGGGTGCGGTCCGCAGGAGATAATGCGGTAATTTGTCAACAGGCCCTAAAAGCACCGCCGCAGATTTGGCAATGGGTGCGCCGATTGGTCGGCGTCCCTGATCCAATCGCACGAAGCATGGGCGCGGGCAGCCGCGAGCAGCGCCTTGCTCGGCTTGGGCGGGTTGTCGAGCAAGGCCAGCACGCGCTCGGTGTCGCGTTCGGACAGGGCGATGCGCTCATGCCGATCCACCACCTTGCGCGCCGCCGGCAAGACCGAACGCATGACGAAGCTTGTCACGTCCAGCCGCTCATAGGCGGCGGCAGCGGCCAGCAGGCGCTTCTCTTCCCGCGTGGTGCGCAGCTCCAGGCGATCATCGCGATTGACGGCGGTTCGTGGCATCGCAATCCCCTGGCGGTTTTGCACGGACAGCACCCGTACACTATGCCGGTGCCCGACGCGACATGTCCAACGGATGATCGGCGTCCGGTCACGGCGCGTGGTCCACCCGCCGCTCGCTCCAGCGGCACGTCACGCCCGAATGCGGCCGGATTCATGTTGAATTGCAATCGAGCCCGAGTTAGTGTTTGGCACGCAAGGCCGGTTCGCCGTCCATAGCGGGCCGTCGGCCTTGCCCACTCGGGAAGGAGGGAGCAATGCCAGCCATCATGGAAGTTGCCAGGCAATTCTTCGAGGCCTGCGAAGCAGGCAGGGGCTGGGAGGTATGCCAGGCGTATTGCACGCCCGACGCAAGCTTCTCGGCACAGGCCGAGCCGCTGGCGGACGTGCGAACGCTGCGGGAATATGCCAACTGGATGCAGGGGTTGCTCACGTTCATGCCCGACGGCCGCTATGTCGTAAAATCGTTCGCCACCGACGCCGACCGACACAGCGTGTGCGCCTATGGAGCGTTCTCCGCCACCCATACCGGCCAGGGCGGTCCCTGTCCGCCAACCGGCAAGAGCACGACGACCGACTACGTCTACGTCATGGAATTCGCCGGCGACAAGATCCGGCACATGACGAAGATCTGGAACGCCGGCTGGGCCATGAAGGAACTCGGCTGGGCCTGAAACGAAGTACCGACGGCGCGGGCGGCCTCACGCGCCGCCGTTCACGTCGATCGTCGCGCAGGTGATGAAGGACGCCGCATCGCTCACCAGGAACTCGACCACGGCGGCGATCTCCGCCGGTTCGCCGGCCCGGCCGAGCGCGCTGCCCTTGGCGCGCTCCTTGGCGATCGGCGGCGTGCGCGCGCCCATCGCCGTGTTGATCAGGCCAGGCGCGATGGCGTTCACCCGGATGCCGTGCCGGCCCAGCCGCGTGCCAAGGCTCTTCGTCAGGTTGATGACCGCGGCCTTCGACGCGCCATAGTCCACCACCGTGCTGCCGCGCTGCCCGGCCGAGGACGCCGTGTTGACAATGGCCCCGGTCTGCCCGGCGGCGATCAGCCGTTTCGCCACAAATTGCGAGGCAAAGAACGGCACGCGCAGATTGACCGCCAGCGTTGCATCGAACTGCGCCGGCGGCACGTCGAGGAAGTCGCGGTCCGGATGATAGACGCCGGCGTTGTTGAACAGCACGCGGATCAGCCCGTGCTCGCGCTCGATGCCGACCAGCGTCGTCTCCAGGCGATCGAGATCGCTCAGGTCACACTGATAGTACGGCCAGTTGCCGGTGGCCTCGGCACCGATATCGATCCCGACCGCGAGATAGCCCGCCTGCGCCAGCCGGCGGCAGGTCGCCTGGCCGATCAGCCCGTTGCTGCCGGTGATCACAGCAACTTTCGCCATGGCATCCTCCCATCTGTTCGAACGCGTGCATCGCGCGCCTGGATGCGTTGTTGCGCGCGATTACGCGCTACTGCGCCGACTTCTCCAGCGCCGCGAAGTCCACCGCCGCGACGAAGCTGCGCACCGTGGGTTCGGGCGTCGCCTTGTTGCCGGTCACCTTCACCATTGTCGTGCCGCCAACAACTGCCGCGAAACTGTTGTCATTGGGCATATAGGACAATGGCCGACCGCCGATCACCACGGTCTTCGCCCCGGTCGCCGCCGCCACGGGACTGTTGATCATCACGGCCATGATCTGCACCATCCGGCCCCCGGCGATGATCTGCACCTCAACCTGCTGATCCTCCTTGTGGTAGGTACGACTGACTGTCGTGCCGAGGCCAAGCGCCGCGGCAGGGCCAGCACTCGTGTCGACATTATCGGCGTTCCAACCCTGTGGCGGCGGCGGCAGCAGGGCCTTCAGGGCATCCGCCTGCGCCTGGCGCACGAGATTGGACGCCGCCTCCAGCGCCGCGACCGCCACCGGAAGATCGTGCTTCCGGTACGCCTCCAGCGCCTGATCGATCTGATCGGTTACGTCGTCGGCACGCGCCGGCGACGGGTGCGTGCCGGCCAGCAGCACCAGCAGCAGCACGCAGTACGGCAATCGCATCGCACTCTCCCCGTCGGTGTTCGGCGCGGCGCAGTGGCGGCGGCGCGCAAGCGGCCTGGACATTCGTCCCATACCGGCCAGGCCGCAACCGCCGTAGAATACCGCGACTCGGCCACGGAGGTCCGCCATGCCAGCCCACTACGACCTGCTGATCCGCCACGGCGCCTGCGTGCTGCCCTGGGGCATCGAGGCCACGGATGTCGGCGTCCGCCAGGGGCGCATCGCCGCGCTCGGCGTGCCGGCCGACGCCACGGCAGACGAAACCATCGACGCCAAGGGCCTGCACGTGCTGCCGGGCCTGATCGATCCGCACGTCCATCTGCGCGACCCCGGCGACAAGACGGTGGAAACCATCCCCACCGGCACCCGCGCCGCGGTGCTGGGCGGCCTCGCCGCGGTGTTCGACATGCCGAACACGACGCCCTCCATCGTCGATGCCGAAAAACTCGCCTGGAAGCAGGACTACGTGGCGCAGGCCGCCTGGTGCGACATGGGCCTCTACATCGGCGGCACCAAGGCCAACATCCCCGCACTCGCCGGCCTGGAACTTGGCAAAGGCGTCTGCGCGATAAAGATCTTTGCCGGCAGTTCGACCGGCGACCTGATGGTGGAGGACGACGAGCACCTGGAACGCGTCATGCGTGCTGGGCGCCGCCGCATCGCCTATCACAGCGAGGACGAATACCGCCTGCAGGACAGAAAACACCTGTTCAAGTCGGGCGACCCGTATTCCTGCCACATGGAATGGCGCGACGAGGAGACCGCCTTCCTCGGCACCCGCCGGCTGATGGCGCTCGCCCGGCTGACCGGACGGCAGGCGCACATCCTGCACGTCTCCACCGCGGAAGAGCTCGACTACCTCAAGGAGTTTCGCGACCTTGCGACCTGCGAGGTGCTGGTGAACCACCTGACCCAGGTCGCGCCCGATTGCTACGACCGGCTGGCCGGCTTCGGCGTGATGAATCCGCCGATCCGCGGCCCACGCCATCGCGACGCCGCCTGGGCGGCGATCAACGACGGAACGGTGGACACCGTCGGCTCCGACCACGCACCGCACCCGCGCGCGAAAAAGCTGCTGGCGTGGCCGGACTGCCCGGCCGGGCCTGACCGGCGTGCAGACGATCGTTCCGGTGATGCTGAACCACGTCAACGCCGGGCGGCTGTCGCTGACGCGGCTGGTGGACCTGATGTCCGCCGGCCCCGCGCGGGTCTACGGCGTGCTCGGCAAGGGCCGCCTCGCCGCCGGCTATGACGCCGATTTCACTTTGGTCGACATGAAACGGCAGCGGAAGATCGAGGAGTCGTGGATCGTTTCGCCCTGCGGCTGGACGCCGTTCGCCGGCATGGACATCACCGGCTGGCCGGTGGCCACCATCGTGCGCGGGCAGGCGGTGATGCGCGAGGACGAGGTGCTGGGCACACCGTGCGGGCAACTGGTGCGATTCCTCGGGTAGCAGTCGCTGGCAACTTTTCCGGGGGTGGGCGTGGGTCGGACCAGATGCCCGCCAACCCGCGAATGCGTTGGCCAAGCCGTGCCGAGGGTCATCGAACGGCCCGGCCTGCATCTATCGTTGCCCGAGCCTTTCAGCGCATTCCGGTGATGGGATACGGGCGCTGGCTCATTCGCCAGCAAGCCAGCAAGTAAGTAAGCCAGCGGACACAGAGTTTCACAGAGTTTCACAGAGAAGTCATTATTGGCGCTTCGCGCTGCTGAAAGGTGCACCGGCCGGAAGCGTCTTGCGCGCAGCGCCATTCGTTTCCTCTGTGAAACTCTGTGTGCACTCTGTGAAACTCTGTGTGCACTCTGTGAAACTCTGTGTCCGCTGGCTTACTTACTTGCTTGCGAACACCCCGATCTCGCGCCCGGCCCACCAATCGGGCGGAGTCGCCTGGCCGACGCCAAGGCAGCGCTGCGCCACGCACCGAGGCTCGCCTCGCTCGGCTGACGTCCCCGCCGCCGCCCAATCCGGCCGCGCGCAGCCGCATTGATCCACGTCAATGTGCCCCGGCTTCCCACCGGCTAGCAGCGCTACCCGTGAGTAGCCTGGCGGCGATCGGTTGGCGGACCAGCCGCGCCGCGTCGGGCGATCCAGGGGAACGAACGCGCGGTCACCGGGGGAACCCATCCAAGAAAGCAGGAGAAACGCTATGGCTTTGGCTCTGACCCGTCGTGGCTTCACCCGGGGCGGCGTTGCCCTCGGGCTCGCATCCGGCGCCCTGGCGCGGCCGGCGATCGCCGCCAGCGAGCCGATCCGCATCGGCTGGCTCGCCGCCCTGACCGGCCCCAGTTCGACGCCCGCCATCGGCTTCGATCGCGGCGTGCGCTACCAGGTGGAGCGGGTCAACGCCGCCGGCGGGGTGAAAGGGCGGATGATCGAGCTGATCACCCGCGACACCCAGGGCGATCCCACCAAGGCGGTGAACGCCACGCAGGAGATGATCAGCCGGCTCAAGGTGCACGTCATCTGGGGGCCGACCAACTCCGGCGAGTCGCTTGCCATCACCCCGATCATGGCCCGCTTCAAGATGCCCAACATCCACCCCTGCGTGGTCGACAGCCTGATCGATCCGGTGAAATACCCGAACGCCTTCCGCATGGCGCCCTCCAACACGCAGTGGGATGATGCGGTACGCAACTACTGCCTGAACATCGCCAAGGCGACGAAGGTCGCCGTCGTCGGCGACACCACCGGCTACGGCACTTCCGCCGTCGGCGCCTCGGTCGCCGCGTTCAAGAAGGACGGCGCAGACGTGGTCTACCAGGCGCAGATCGACGCCACCCAGCCGGACGTGATGCCCGACATGCTGCGCATGAAGAACGGCGGCGCGCAGGCGATCGTCGTCTGGTCCGTCTCGGCGGCGATGGAGGCGCGGCTGTTCGACGCGCGCGCGACGCTGAAATGGGACGTGCCCTTCGTCGGCCACCCCGCCATGGGCACCGGCGACATCAAGGGTCTCGTCGCCAGGCCGGAGAACTGGGACAAGGTCTACATCATCGGCTACAAGAGCTGCAGCTTCGACGCCGCCGGCAAGCTGCCCGCGCGCTCGCAGGACTTCGTCGACAGCGTCAAGGGCAAGATCGAACTGGGCGACACGTCGCTGTGGTGGGTGGTTTCGGGCGTCGACGTCATCAACCTGGTCGCCAAGGCGGTCGGCGAGACCGGTTCCAGCGAAGCGGCCGACCTTATCGGCTACTGGAACACGCTGAAGGACTACCCCGGGCTGTTCGGCGACTACACCTACACGCCGCAGCAGCACAACGGCTACCCGACGAACGAGGTGGTCATGTCGAAGGCGAATTCCGCGCGCATGGGTGCCTTCGCGCTCGCGCCGGGCTACGGTAGCTGACCCGCATGCTGCCCAACATCATCGCCGCCGGGTTGGCGATCGGCGCGGTGTACGCGCTGATCGGCGTGACCTACAACGTGATGTTCACCGCCTCGCGGGTGATGAGCTTCACCTCCGGTCAGCTCGGCATGCTGGGCGGCGTGCTCGGCGCGCTGTTCATCAACCGGCTTGGCATCCCGGCGATCCTCGGCTTTCCGCTGACGCTCGCCGGCTGCGCGCTGGTCGGTGTGGTCACCGAGATCGTCGCGGTGCGGCCGGTGCTGGGCAGCCTGGAGAAACACCTCTACGTGCTCTCCACGCTGGCCTTCGCGCTGATGATCCAGCAGTTCACCGCCATCGAATGGAGCACCGAGCCGCAGCCGTTCCCGCATCTGTTCGGCATCAGCAACGGCGGGGTGACCGACGAGAAGTTCTGGCTGCCGGTCATCGCCTGCATCGCGACCGTCATCGGGCTGGACTTCCTCTACCGCCGCACCCTGATCGGCCACGCCTTCCTGGCCATCGCCGAGGATAATTTTGCCGCCCGCGCGCTGGGGCTGCCGGAACGCAACCTGCGCATGCTCGGCTTCGCGTTGGCCGGGGTGATCGGCGGGCTGGCGGGCTTTTCCTCCGGCGAGCTGCTGCTGGCCTTCTTCGCCAACGGGGCGCTGCTGAGCTTCTACGGTTTCGTGCCGGTGGCGCTGGGCGGGCTGGGCAACAACCGCGGCGCCGTCATCGGCGGGCTGGCGCTCGGGCTGTTCCAGCAGGCGGCCAACTTCATCGTCGGCGGCGTGTTCGCCTCGGTCGCGGTGTTCACGGTGTTCATCATCGTGCTGCTGGCGGCGCCGCAGGGGCTGTTCGGCGCGCCGGCTGCCCGGCGGGTGTGATGAGCGCGACGCGCGAAACCCTGGTCGCCGCGCCGCCGCTGTCGGGACGTGCCGCCGGCATGCTGCGCAGCGCGCTGCCCTGGCTGCTGCTGCTCGCGATTGCGCTGGCCCTGCCGTTCTCCGGCAACGACTACTGGGCGGTGATCGCCTCGCGCGCGGCGATCTACTGGGTGCTGGTCGCCGGCCTCAACCTCGTGGTGGGGTTCGGCGGGCAACTGGCGATCGGCTACGTCGCGCTGCTGACCCTCGGCGCCTACACCGCGAGCGTTCTGGTGGCGCGCACCGGGCTGCACCCGTTCCTGGCGTTCGCCGCGGCGGGCGGCGTCGGCGCGGTCGCCGGCGTGATCGTCGGCCTGCCGGCATTGCGGCTGCGCACCTTCTATTTCGCCATGACCACGCTTGGCTTCGCCACGATCGTCACCCAGGTGGCGCTGGCGTGGCAGAGCGTGACCGGCGGCGGCATCGGCGTGCCCGGTCCGGTGATGCCGGCGCCGTTCAACACGCCGTGGGGCTTCTACCTGTTCTGCCTGTTCTGCGCCGTGGCCTCCACCTGGATGACGGCCAATGTCGCGCGCAGCCGCTTCGGACGCGCGCTGGTGGCGATCCGTGACGCCGAGGTGGCCGCCGAAGCCACCGGGATTTCCAAGCCGGTGCTGCTGCTGACCGTGTTCCTGCTGTCGGGCGCATCGGCGGCGGTGGCCGGCGGGCTGTTCGCCACGCTGCAATCCTACATCACGCCCGATGCATTCACCTTCGACCTGTCGGTGCTGTTCTTCATCGCCATCCTGATCGGCGGGCGCGGCTCCATCCTCGGCCCGCTGCTCGGCACCATCCTGCTGACCGTGCTGCCCGAATTCGCCGCGCCGCTGGTGGCGTGGTCCACCTTCCTCTATGCCGCGCTGCTGCTGCTCATCGTGCTCGTGATACCCGGGGGCATCGCCGACCTGCTGGATTTCCGCAACCGCAAGCCGCTGGCGGGCGACCGGGCGATCGTTCCACGTCCGGCGCTGCTGACCGAGATGCTGGACCACGTCGCGGCGCGCGACCGTATCGCGCTGCGCGGCGTCGTGCTGAGTTTTGGTGGCGTGCGCGCGATCGACGGCCTCGATCTGGAGGTGCGGCCCGGCCAGATCCATGGACTGATCGGTCCGAACGGCTCGGGCAAGACCACCACGCTCAACGTCATCTCCGGCTTCAATGCGCCGGAGTCGGGCACGGTGACCCTGGGGCCGTCGCCGCTGCGCGACGGTGCGCCGCAGACCCGCGCGCACCGCGGCATCGCCCGCACGTTCCAGACCCCACGCAGCATCGGCGAGGCCTCCGTGCTGCAGAACGTGATGATCGGCGGCACCATCACCGGTCGCGGCACCCTGCTGGAATCGCTGTTCACCCTGCCGCGGCATCGCGCCGACGAACGCCGGCTGACGGCGCGGGCCATGCAGGCGCTGCGGGTCGTCGGGCTGGAGGCACTGGCCAACGTGCGCGCCGACCGGCTGCAACACAGCGAGCTGCGCTTCATGGAGATCGCCCGCGCGCTGATGCTGCACCCGGCCTTCCTGCTGCTGGACGAGCCCGCGGCCGGCCTGTCCGCCGAGGAGATCGGCCGCCTCGGCGAGCTGATCAAGCAGATCAGCCGATGCGGCACCGGCGTGCTGCTGGTGGAGCATCATGCCGACCTGATCTTCGACATCTGCGACCACGTGACGGTGCTGAACCTGGGCAAGCAGCTTGCCGCCGGCACGCCGGCCGAGATCCGCGCACATGAGGAGGTGGTCAGTGCCTATCTCGGCGCCTGAACCCCTGCTGTCGCTGCGCGGGCTGACCGCCGGTTATGGTAAGATCGGCATCCTGCACGGTGTCGATCTGACGGTGGAAGCGGGCCAGATCGTCGCGCTGCTCGGCCCCAACGGCGCCGGCAAGACCACGCTGCTGCGCGCGGTGTCCGGTCTGCTGCCGTGCAGCGGCGAGGCGCGCTTCGCCGGCGCGGACCTGGCCGGCGTGTCGCCGCGCGAGGCCGCGCGCCGCGGCCTGGTGCACGTGGTGGAGGGCCATCGCGTGTTCACCCAGCTCTCCGTCGCCGATAACCTGCGGCTGGCCGGCTACGACCTGCCGCGTAACGAGCGGGCCGAGCGCGTCGCCGAGGCGCTGGCGTTCTTTCCCGAGATCGACGCCAAGCGGGAGGAGCGCGCCGGCGCGCTGTCCGGCGGGCAGCAGCAGATGCTGGCGGTCGCGCAGGGCCTGGTGCGGCGGCCGCGCCTGTTGATGCTGGATGAACCCTCCGCCGGGCTGTCGCCCGTGCTGGTGGATCGCGTGCTGGCGGTCGCGGCGAAGCTGCGCGAGGGCGGCACGGCGGTGCTGCTGGTCGAGCAGTTGATCGACAAAGCGCTGCGCCTGGCGGACCGGGTGTTTGCGCTGGCGCGCGGGCGGGTCGTGCTGACGGCGGCGACCAGCGAACCCGACCTGCCGCAGCGGTTGGAGCAGGCGTATTTCGGCCAGAAGGTTCCGCCGGGCGTGTACGCCTGAGGCGCGGCGGTGGTGTGCTGTCCGGTGTTCCTGTCATTGCGAGGAGCGAAGCGACGAAGCAATCCCCCGCGAAGGGAGCACCCGGACGGGGATTGCTTCGTCGCTACGCTCCTCGCAATGACAGGGGGCACTACTTCCCAAACACCGCGTTCGGCAGCCACAGCGTCATTGCCGGCCAATAGGTGATCAGCCCCAGCACCAGCAGCAAAATAACCAGGAACGGCAGGATGCCACGGATCACCTCGCCGATCGGCGCGTCGGAGATCGTCGCGAGCACGAACAGATTCAGCCCCACTGGCGGATGCACCAGCCCCACCTCCATGTTGTGGGTGAAGATGATGCCGAAATGCACCGGATCGACTCCCAGCGGCACCAGCACCGGCGCCAGGATCGGCATGACAAGCAGCAGCGTGCTGACAACCTCCAGGAAGCAGCCGATGATCAGCAGCATGATGTTGATCGCCAGCAGGAACTCCCAGGTGCTGAGGTGCTGCGCGACGGCGAACTCCACCAGCCGCGCGGGCACGCCCGAGCCGGTCATCCAATGGCCGAACACCAGCGCGGTGGCGATGATCAGCATGATGACGCCGGCGCTGGACAGCGCCTCGGCGATCACCTCCAGCGTGCGGCTGAAGGGAAAGCCGCGGTAGACGATCAGGCTGACCAGCAGCGCGGTGACCGCGGCCAGCGCCGCCGATTCCGTCACCGTCATGAAACCGCCGTAGATGCCGGTCAGCACGACGAACGGCACCGCCATCGCCGGCAGCGCCCGCGCCGTCACGCGCAGCCGCGCCGCCAGCGGCAGCGACGGCTCGGACGGGAAGTTCTTGTAGCGCGCGTACCACAGCACCCAGAGGAAGAACGCCGCAGCCTGCAGCAGCCCCGGCAGGATGCCGGCCAGGAACAGCCGTGGCACCGATTGTTCCGTCACGATGCCGTACAGGATCAGCGCCAGCGACGGCGGAATGACCACGCCGATGGTGCCGGACGCGCCGAGCACGCCGAGCGAGAAGCCGCGCGGATAGCCGCGTGCGATCATCGCCGGCAGCAGGATGGTGCCCATCGCCAGCGCGGTCGCCACCGAGGAGCCGGAGATCGCCGCGAACAGCGCGCAGGACACCACCGCCACCAGCCCGAGCGACCCCTTCACGCCGCCCAGCCACGCGGTGGCGAGGTCCACCAGCGCCTGCGCCACGCCGCCGCGGCGCATGAACGCCGCTGCCATGACGAACAGCGGCAACGCCATCAGCGTGGTGGAGTTGAGCTGGTCGATCATGTTCTGCGCCACGCCGATGACCGGCTGGCCGGACACGAAATAAAGCACCGCGGCGCAGGCGCCGAGCACCAGGAAGATCGGCATGCCGGCTGCGAGCAGGCCGAAGAACAGCACCAGGAAGCCGATGGTCGCCATGCCGCGCCGGTCTATTCGACGAGCTGGTCGGTGATCTGCTCGGTGAGATGCCGCGTCAGCTCGGGCGGCGCCTCGTGCAGGATCGAGTGGCCCACCGACATCGTCCGCGGGTCGAACAGGAACGCGTAGCGCAGCAGCCGGATGACGTAGCGGACCAGCATCAGCAAGCCGCCGGTCGGCAGGGCTACGTAATAGATCCACAGCGGGAACTGCAGATCGGTCGAGCTGCGCTGGTCCAGCATCCAGGCGGTCTCCACCACCTGCCAGCCGTACCAAACCATGCCTGACGTGAAGGCGATCGCCACCAGGCAGTTGAACATCTCGACCCAGCGCTGCGCGCCGGGCCGCAGCAGGCGCAACACCAGGTCCGGACGCACATGCCCGTCCTGGCGCACCAACTGGCTGGCGATGATCATCACCGCCCAGACGGCGATGTAGACGATGACCTCCTCGGCCCAGGTGATGGCGTTGGCGGGGTCGATGTAGCGGCCGAACACCTGCACCACGGCAATCAGCAGCGCGATCGCGCCCAGCACGCCCACCAGGTTGCGCTCGACGTGGTTCCACCACCGATCGATGCGCGCGAGTATCCCGCGCACGCCCGATCGTTCGCCCGCTCGTGTTGTGGGCGGTTCAGACGCCGACATCCGCCATGACCAGCTTCACCAGTTCCGGCGACATATGCGCATCGGCCACGATCCTGTCCTGGCCAACCGCCATTCGGAGGCGCAACGCGTCACGTTCCGCTTGCGGCACGTCGACAAAGGTCACGCCCTGCTGGGTCAGGACTTCGCGCGCGTGGCGCTGCGCGTTCGCGGCCGCTTCGCGCCAGGCTGGAATGTGGTTGGTCCACAGCTTGGCCATGGTTTCCTGCAGCTTGGGATCAAGCTTGTTCCAGAAGGCCTGGTTGAGGAGTGGCACATACGCGATCATGGCCTGATCATCATGCAGCGCGTGCCGCATGCCGGAATCGACCAGCTTTGCGGTGTTGACGCTCTCGTCGCTGCTGATCAAACCGTCGAACGTGCCCTGTGACATGGCCAGCGGCACATCCGGCCAGGCCGTGACATTGGGAATGGCACCGAAGAACCGGATCCGCGTTGAGATCAGGATGCCACCCGGGCTGCGGATCTTCATGTCCTTCAGGTCGGCCAGCGAATTCAGCGGCTTCTTCGTCGTAAACCAGTTGTTGAACCCGTAGTTGAACCAGACGCCAAGAACCTGCACGTGCATCTTGTCGGCGATCTGACTATTAACGAAATGGCCAGCGTTGCCGTCAACCGCCTTGGCGACCATCTCGGCCGTCCGGCCGTACAGGGCCGGAAGTTGCGTGAAGTCGGTATCCGGAACGAAACCGGTGAGCGTCCAGGTGCCGGGGCAGCACATCTCCACCTGTCCCTGCATCAACGCTGTCGCTACTCTCAGGTCAGGATACAGCGAGCCGCTTTCAAACAGCCTGGTCGTCACCCGGCCGCCCGAGGCGGCTTCGAACGCGGCGAGAAAGGCGCGAAACGCGACGTTACGCGGGTGCGATGGAGCGGTGTCGAGCGAGCAGCGCAGCTCGATCGGTGCCTCTCCCCTGGCATGCCGGAGAATGGTAAAGCCCGCCAACGTCGCGACGGCCGCGCGCCCAACGGCACGACGAGTGATCGGCTGCATGAACGTTTCCCCGACGGTTCGATGGCCTGGCTTCCGCGGCAGTGTTGTCCGCGCGGTAACGCCCTGTCAATGTCCGCTGCCGCACCGAACCGCGCGTTTACGCCGGAACCGACCGGCCAAGGCCGCCGCGCCGCGCTTGCCATTGCCCCACTGTACCGGACCACGTGCCCGGTGACGCCGATCGCCGGTCGAAGAACCGTAACCGGCGATCGGCGGTCATCCGTGCCGGCTCAGACGCCGATATCCGCCATGACCAGTTTCACCAACTCCGGCGAGATGTGCGCGTCGGCCACCGCCTTGTCCTGCTCCTTCAGCATGTTGGCGTGGATCACGTCGAGCTCGGCCTGCGGGATATCGACGAAGGTCACGCCATGGGTTGCCAGCTCCTCGCGGCCGTGCTGCTGCGCCTTGGCAGTGTTCTCCCGCCAGGTCGGCAGGTTGTCGGCCCAGGTCTTCGTGATCATCTCCTGCAGCGTGGGACCCAGCTTCACCCACACGTCGTGGTTGACCAGCGGCACGTAGAGCCCCATCCCCTGGTGGTCCTGCAACGAATGATGCATGCCGGAATCATACAGCTTGGAGCTGTTGGTGCTCTCGTTGGTGCTGATCAGCCCATCGAACGTGCCCTGCGACAGCGCGAGCGGCACATCCGGCCAGGCCGTGACGTTGGCGATGCCGCCGAAATAGCGGATGCGGAAGGAATTCAGCACGCCGCCCGGGCTGCGGATCTTCATGTCCTTCAGGTCGGCCAGCGAGTTGAGCGGCTTCTTGGTCGAGAACCAGTTGTTGAACCCCAGATCGAACCAGCCGCCCAGCACCTCGACATGCAGCTTCTTGGCGATTTCCGCGTTGACGAACTTGCCGCCCGCGCCGTCCGTCGCCTTGTGCACCAGCTCGATTGGCCGGCCGTAGAACGCCGGCAACTGCGAGAAATCGGCGTCGGCGACGAACCCGGTGATCGTCCAGGTGCCCGGGCAGCACATCTCCACCTGGCCCTGCACCAGCGCCTTGACCACCTGCAGATCGGGGAACAGCGCGCCGCTTTCGAACAGCTTGGTCTTGATCTGCCCATCCGAGGCGGCCTCGATCTTGCCGAGGAAGTCGCGGAACGCGACGTTGCGCGGATGCGAGGGCGCCGTGTCCAGCGAAGCGCGGATGTCGATCGGGGCATCGCCGCGCGCGTGGCGGAGGATGCCGAAACTCGTAACGGTGGCGACAGCCGCACCGGCAAAGGTGCGACGCGAAATACGCTGGTTCATGGGCGTCTCCCTTGGACTGCACCGGCAACGGCCAGCCGGCGGCGGGCACTGATGGCCGCACACGCGCCACGCGTCAATGTCCAGGCCGCGACTGATTCCACCGCCACTGGTACCATGGCCGCGGGTACGTCGTCGGCGATGGCGGCGCGCGCTACGTCTCTGCGCAGCGGCCGATGCGGCGCAGCAGCGCGCTCAGGCGCGAGAAGGCAAGCCAGAACTCGGCGTGGCCCGGCGCGTCGTCCCGGTTGGCGTTGGCGATGGGTTCGCCGCGGCGCAGCAACGCGAGCCGCGCCTCGAACCGACCGCGCATGTTCTCCAGGAAGGCGCTGGACGCGGCGAGATATTGTTCCAGCATTTCGCTGGCCAGTTCGATTTCCGCCAGGGCGCGGCCGTCGAAGGAGAACGCCTTCATGGCCCGCGCGTCGTTGGCCAGCGCAAGATGCAACTGGTACAGGTCGACCAGATGCCGGGCGACCCGGTCCCGGGCCTCACGCGTGCTGTCCTCGGCGGGCAGATCCTGCGACATGGGGCGCAGCCTGCCGCGATAAGGGTAAAAATGTCGCTAACGCCGGCGGCAGGATCGGGCGGACCCCAAGGCGGCAGGACCCAAGGGCATCACATGGGGTATCAGAGGGAGCAGCGGACATGACATCAGCGAACGGAACCAACCGGTTGAAGGCCAAGCTGGCCGCCGGGGAGGTCGTCACCGCGTTCATGGTGACGATGCCCAGCGTTGCCATGGCGCAGGTGCTGGCGGCGAGCGGGGTCGACTGTCTGACCATCGACATGGAGCACGGGCCGATCGACATCTCCACCCTGCACGCGATGGTCGCGGCGACGCGAGGCACCGAGGCCACGCCGATCGTGCGCGTGCCCTGGACCGAGCACTGGCTGGTCAAGCCGGTGCTCGACACCGGCGCGATGGGGATCAACTTCCCGATGGTGTCCAGCGTCGCGCTGGCGCGCGCCGGCGCGGCGGCGGTGCGCTACCCGCCGGACGGCGTGCGCGGCGTCGCGCCGTCCTATGCACCGCTGCGCTGGGGGCTCGGCATGGCGGAATACCTCAAACAGGCGAACCGCGAGATACTGAACGTCATCACGATCGAGGACGCCGAGGCCGTGCACAACCTGGATGCGATCCTGGCGGTGCCGGGGATCGATGTCGTCGCGATCGCCTCGCTCGATCTGTCGATGAGCCTGGGCGTGCCGGGGCAGTTGGATCATCCGAAGCTGACCGCGTTGGTGGCCGAGGCCGAGGTCAAGGTGAAGCACGCCGGCATTCCGCTGGCCGGCGTCGCGTTGACGGCGGAGGCGGCGCGGGCCAAGCGCGCGGCGGGGTATCAGATGCTGCTGGTCGGCTTCGACGTGCAGATGGTCGAGGCCGCAGCGCGCGGCGCGGTCGCAATGGCGAGGGCGCATGTGACCTGACAACACCTCTCCCACTCTTCGCGGGGTTGGGCCGCGAAGCGGACCGACGCGAGGCGCGAAGCGCCGAGGGTGAGGGCCGTGCCACGTGCACCACCCTCACCCGCGTCGCAAGGGCTCCGCGCGTCGGTCCGCTTCGCGGCCCAACCCCGCGAAAAGCGGGAGAGGTGTAGTTCCGCCAGAACCATATCCTCAGGCCACCGCGCCGCGCTGCCGCACTGCGGTCGCGTCACCGCGCAACACCTCGACGCGGGTCGCGGCACCGTCGCGCCGGAAGCTAAGGTCGAAATCGTGCGCGCCCAGGCGCAGCCCATACAGCGTCACGTCCGGCAGCCAGTCCGGCAGCGCCGGGTCGACGTGCAACACGCCGCGCGGGGCATCCGGCTCGATCCCGAGCATCGCCTGCAACAGCATGAAGGCCGAGCCGGCGGCCCAGGCCTGCGGCACGTTGGCGCCGCGATACTGCACGGGGAAGGTCGTGCCGTCGCGCTCGATGCCGGCGTACAGCTCGGGCACCTGGTTGAGCAGGAAATGGCTCGCCGCGCCGGAGATGTCGCGGGCGATCCGCCCGGCCTCGGCGGCGAAGCCGTAGCGCTTGCAGCCCGCGGCGATGATGGCGTTGTCGTGCGGCCAGACGGCGCCGAGTTGATACGCATACGGATTGTACGACGGATGCAGCGCCGACAGGGTGCGGATGCCCCAGCCGGAGCTCATGTCGGGCGCCAGCAGCCGGGCGACGACGCGCGCGGCGCGCTCGGGCGGAACGATGCCGCAATAGAGGCAGTGGCCGGGGTTTGATGCGACGGACCACACCGGGCGCTTCTCGCCGTCCAGCATGAAGGCGTAGAAGCCGCCGGCCTCATCCCAGAACACCTCGTTGAACTTCTGGAACAGCGTCGCTGCCTTGGCGCGCAGCGCGGCCGCCCGGTCCGGCCGCGCCAACTCGTCATAGACCTCCACCATGCGCTGCCAGGCGTCGTAGACATAGGCTTGCAGCTCGCACAATGCCTTCGGCCCCTTGACCAGGGAGCCGTCGTTATTGCGCGAGGAATCCCCAGAATCCTTCCAGGCCATGTTCTCGTAGCCGACCGGCGAGCGTGTCGCGAATTCCTGGAACCCGTCGCCGTCGCGATCGCCCCAGTCGTCGATCCATGACAGACAGGCCTCGGCGGTTGCCAGGTGCTTCTCCAGCAGCGCGCGATCACCGGTGGCGCGCCAGGCGGCATGCAGCACGATCAGATACAGCGGTGTGGCGTCGGCGGTGCCGTAATACGGCGTGTGTGGAATCAGCTTGAAATGCGCCAGCTCGCCGTAGCGCATCTCATGCGGGATCTTGCCGGGCTCCGCGTCACGCCAGTCATCGCGTTCCTGGGCCTGGTACTGGCCCAGCACCTCGAGCGCCCCCCGCGCGAAGCCGGGATCGACCAGAATGGTTTGCAGCGAGGCGATCAGGCTGTCGCGACCGAAAGGTGCCACGAACCAGGGCAGGCCCGCGGCGGGGAACAGCAGCGGACCATCGGTGCCCGGCATTTGCAGGCGCAGCGCCGCCATGTCCTCCAGCGCCTGATTGCAGAAGCGGTAGAACTCCTCGTTGGAGGTGCGCAGGCGCGGCACGGTCTGCCGCCAGCTCTCGGTTGAATTTGCATGCGACGAGCGGCGCGTGTGATGGGCACAGTCGAGCGGCGCCGGAAAATGCCGCTCGCCGTCGGTGAGGTCATACAGCAGGCAGCAATGCCAGGCAGCGCCGGGATCGAGGCTGATCTCGAAGCTGATGCGCCCGTTGGCGAACACCGCGCGCGAATCGCGCCCGCGCGTGCGGACGCTGATGGCACGCATGAAATCGCCGTTGCGATAGACGGTGGAGAGGCGCTGCCGGGCCTCGGACCACGCCGTGGTGATATGGCCACGGCGGATGATCTGTCGCTTCTTGACCTCGAAGATGTCGGCGAAATCGCAGCGGATCGCGATCTCCAGGTTGAAGCGGATCGGCTTCGGGCCGTGGTTGGTCAGGTCCAGGTCCTCGTGCAATCCACCGTCGAGCGCGCGGCTCAGCATGAAGCCGATGGTGCGGGCCGGAATCTCGCCGTCCTCGGTGAGGAAGGCGCTGTTGGTCAGGAACAGCCGCGCCGTGTCGTAGGTGGAGGCACCGCCGCTCAGTAGGTCCCAGGTCTCGCCGTTGGCGTAGACCGCCCAGGCGCTGAGCACGCGGGTGTCGAAGAAATACAGGCCCTTGTCGGACGGCCACGCGATCTGGCCGTCCGTCTCGGTGAGCAGGATGATCTGCCCCTGGTGGATGGCGATCTGCGGCGGGCCGACCTGGACCTTGAATGGCATGCGGCGGTTGTATCGCAAGGCCGCGGTGGCGCAACCTTGCCCACCGGTCACGGCCATGCGAACGACGCGGGCATGAGTGACACCACCGACTGGACGCTGGAGCATATCCGTCAGCACATCGCCGAGGGGCTGCCGCTGGTACCGCTGTTCAACCTGGAGGTCGTCGAGGCCACCGCCTCGCGCGGGCGGCTGCGGCTGAACGCGGGCGAGCACGTGTCGCGGCCCGGCGGAGCCGTGGCCGGGCCGGTGCTGTTCGCGCTGGCTGACGTGGTGACCTACGCGCTGATCCTGGCGGCGCGGCACGATCCGGATGCGGTGACGGTGGACCTGACGATCAATTTTCTGCGTCCCGCGCGGGCCTTGCCGCTGCTGGCCGAGGGGGTGCCGCTGCGCGCCGGGCGTCGGCTGTTCACCACCGAGGTGCGGATCGTTGAGGAGGGCGGCGGCGCATTGGTGGCGCAGGCGACGACGACGTGGGCGTTGTCGCGCGGTGCATTGGGGGGTGCGGCGAGGAACGCCGACTGATCGGGGCAGCGGTTCCGAGACCCCCATGCAACGATTACCCGGCGGCGCAAAAGGCGGAATGCGCTGCTCCCCGGTCAAGCGCCCGGGGGCAGCGCATGCCACCTCTTGCCGACCTCGCCACCGCACGCAACCCGCAATCGTTGCGCCGCGACCCCCTACGGCGATGCCGCCTCGAGGAACGCGATGTCCTGCGCCCCCGACCACAGCACCAGCCTGCCGAGGCTGGTCAGGTTCTCGTTCCCCTCGACGATGGTCAGGAAGTGGTTGCCGGCAAGCTGCCCGACCTTGCTGGCGAAACGCACCGCGCCATAGGCGAGCAGGATCTCGGTCTCGCTGATCCCACCGGGATACAACAGAATCTGGCCCGGCGCCGGGTAGCTGGTGTGGTTCTCCTGCGCCAGGCCGATGTCGAAATCGCCGAGCGGGATCCAGCAGGCCTCGCCGCTCCAGCGCACATGGATGATGCGCTGGCGGTAGGGCAGCAGGGTGCGGAATTTGGCGCAGGTGCGCGGCGCGTTGGCGTCCTCGCAGCGGGCGAGGAAGCTGTAAGGGCCGGCGGTGATGCGGAGGTGGGTCATGCGATGGGGTCCGGGGCGATTCGCAGGCATCGTAGACCGGATCGCCGCATTGCTGGCATCGTGAGGGGAAGAAGTATACGAAACGGACGAATGATACACATGGGCGGCACCGATGCGCACCAACATCGAAATCGATGACGAATTGCTGGCAGAGGCCATGGCGGCGACGGGCCACACCACCAAGCGCGCCACTGTCGAAGCGGCGCTGCGCACCCTGATCCGACTGCGCAATCAGGCCGCCGCCATCGAGCGCATGAAGGGCATGGGCTGGGAAGGCGATCTGGACGCGATGCGGGAAGGCCGCGCGCGCGATTGATTGTCGTCGACAGCTCCGTCTGGATCGCAAATCTGCGAGACGTCGTCACGGAGCCGGTTCGCAAGCTGCGGGCGCTTGGCGACCTGGTGTCGCTGCTGGTGGGTGACCTCATCCTGCTGGAAGTGCTGCAAGGAGCACGCAGCCCGGCGGACGCCATGAACCTCGAGCGCGAGATGCGACAGTTCGAGATCGTCTCGATGCTGTCGCCGGACTTGGCGGTGGAGGCAGCGGCGAATTACCGGCTGCTGCGCAGCCGCGAGGTGACGCCGCGCAAGACCGTCGACCTGATCATCGGCACGTATTGCATCGAGCACGGCCATACGCTGCTGCACGATGACCGCGATTTCGAACCGATGCGGACGCATCTGGGGTTGCAGGTGTTGTAGCACCGCGCTGCCGGGCACGCGGCCAGTGCCCGCGCGCGCCACCGGCGGCCCGGAACTTGCGTCCAAATGCCCCGAGGAATTCGCCCGTCCACGCCACCCGGATCAACCCGAACCGCGACGAGGGCAGCGATGGCCGGCAAGATGATGCACCTGGCCTGGTTCTGTAACTTCATGCCCGGCGAATGGGACCACCCGTTCGCAGCCGGCTGGCCGCCATGGGATGGCAAATTCCACGTCGAAATCGCCCAGGCGATGGAGCGCGCCTGCTTCGACTACATCATGCTGGAAGACACGCTGATGGTCTCCGAGGCCTACGGCGGCAGCGCCGAGGTCACGCTCAAGCACGCGCTGCTGGCGCCGAAGCACGATCCCGCGCCGCTGGCCACGCTGATCGCGGCCGGGACCTCGCGCATGGGCGTGGTCGCCACGCTGTCCACGATGGCCTATCCGCCGTTCATGCTGGCGCGGCTTTGCTCGACGCTTGACCACATCGCGGGCGGCCGGTTCGGCTGGAACATCGTCACCACAGGCGAGGCAACCGCGGCGCAGAATTTCGGCCTCGACGGCCCGCCGCCGCGCGAGCTGCGCTACGAGATCGCCGACGAGTACGTCGAACGGGTGTGCAAGCTGTGGGACTCGTGGGACAGCGACGCCGTGGTGCAGGACCTGGCGACCCATACTTATGCCGATTACCACAAGGTCCGGCCGATCCATTTCGAAGGCAGGTATTACAAGTGCCGCGGCCCGCTGAACACAGTGCCGTCGCCGCAGCAGCGGCCGGCGTTCGTGCAGGCCGGTGGCTCGGCGCGCGGTCGCATATTCGCCGCACAGCACGCCGACTCGGTGATCGCCACCGCGCCGGGGCTGGCGGGGATGAAGGCGTATCGCGACGACGTGCGCCGCCACGCGGCGGCGGCCGGGCGCAATCCGGACGACGTGAAGGTGCTGTTCCTGGTCTATCCCGTCATCGCCGAGACCGACGAGGAGGCGCTCGCCAAACACGAACGGATGGTCTCCACGCCGGCCTTCGTCGAGCGTGCCCTGGCCAATGCCTCGATCAACGCCGACATCGACTTTGCGCAGTTCGATCTCGACCGGCCGTTGCCCGAGCTGTCGAGCTCCGCCTCGCAGGGCGCGCTGGATGAGTTCGCCCAGCACGGCAGCGGCAAGACGCTGCGCCAGTTGGCAGTGGAAAAATACGACGGCGGTGGGTTGCGGCTGATCGGCTCGCCGGATCGCGTGGCCGCGCGCATGGAGGAGGCGATGCAGGAGGTCGGCGGCGACGGCTTCCTGATCAGCACGCCCTACATGAAGGTGAACCGCCGCCAGGTCACGGAAGTGACCGAGGGGCTGGTGCCGGAGCTGCAACGACGCGGTCTGGTGCGGATGGGGTACACAAAGAAGACGTTGCGCGAGACGCTAGGTGAGTTCTAGCCGGCATCTACACCTCTCCCGCTTGCGGGAGAGGTTGAGGCGCGAAGCGCCGAGGGTGAGGGTCGCGCGTGCACCACCCTCACCCGCGTCGCAAGTGCTCCGCGCCTTGGTCCGCTTCGCGGCCCAAGCCCGCAAGCGGGAGAGGTGTACGCAAACGCTGCATCGCGCACCCCGCGCGGGGTGACAGCATCGTCGCATCCGGGCGATGATGCCCGCCACGGGCATGAGGTTGGCATGACGGACGGACGTGACGGGCCGCGGGCGCGGCGGCAGATGCGGCTTGGCCTGTCGGTGGCCAGCGTCGGCTATCACTACACCGCCTGGCGCCTGCCCGAGGTGTCCGCCATCGGCGCGATGGACCTGCAGCATCACATCCGCGCCGCGCAGATCGCCGAGCGCGGCAAGATGGACTTCCTGTTTCTGGCCGACTGGGCCTCGTTGCTCAACCTGACGGATCCGCGCATCGCGCGCGACCGCGAGCACGCCCAGCTCAAGATGGACCCGACGCTGGTGGTCGCGGCGCTGGCCGCCGTCACCGCGCGCGTCGGCCTGGTTCCCACCGCCTCGACCACCTACAACCACCCGTATAATTTCGCCCGCCGGATGGCCTCGATCGACCACATCAGCGGCGGCCGCCTGGGCTGGAACATGGTGACCGGCTTCAACCCCGAAGAGGCGCTCAACTTCAGCCACGACAAGCCGGTCCCCTCGGACATCCGCCACGCCCGCGCCATCGAATTCGTCGAAGTACTGCACGGCCTGTTCGACAGTTGGGAGGCCGATGCGCTGCCGCGCGACAAGGTGTCTGGCGTCTACGTCGATCGGTCGAAGGTGCATTTCCTGGACTACGCGGGACACCATTTCCGAGTGCGCGGCCCACTGGACGTGGAGCGTCCGCCGCAGGGCAGGCTGCCGATCGTCACCGCCGGCGTCTCCGACAACGCGATGGAGTTGGCGGCGCGCTTCGCCGACATCAGCTACGGCGGCCAGCCCAACATCGAGGCCGCGCGGACCTACTACGCCACGGTGAAGGGCAAGCTGGCCAAGTACGGCCGGACGCACGACGAGATGCTGATGATGCCGGGCATCCAGTGCTATCTCGGGCGCACGCAGGCCGAGGCCGAAGACAAGTTCGCCCGCATCCAGGCGCTGCTCGACCCGGTCGTCGGCATTGGTCACCTGCTGCTCAATCATTTCCCCGACATGACGGGGCGGCCGTTGGACGAGCCGGTGCCCGACCTGACGATGACCTCCGACATGATGGAGCACCGGATCAGCGGCCGCGAGCCGGAGCTGACGCTGGCGCTGATCCGCCGCGCCAAGGAGGAAAAGCTGACGCTGCGCCAGTTGTTCGACGTAGCGATGTGCGGCTTCTGGAGCCTGGGCCTGATCGGCACGCCGACGATGGTTGCGGATACGATGGAGGAATGGTTTTCCAGCGGCGCCGCGGATGGGTTCAACGTGCAGCCGCCCTATATGCCGGCTGGCGCCGAGGATTTCGTCGAGCTTGTCATCCCCGAGCTGCGACGGCGCAGGTTGTTCCGCACGGAGTATGAGGGCCGGACGCTGCGCGAGAATTTGGGGCTGCGGCCGGCGCCCGGCCGGTACGCGCGCGCGGCGTCGCCGGCGGCGGAGTGACGGCGATGGCCCAGAAGCGTAGGGCGGAACAGCGTAGGGCGGAAAAGCGCAGCGCATTCCGGCAGTTGGGGCTGGGATCGTGCCGCTGCGGCGGAATGTGCTGCGCTTTTCCGCCCTACTCTGATCCGCCCTACTCTGGTCCGCCCTACTTCGGATGGAGGCGGTGATGATGCGTCGGCAGATTCATCTCGGTTTGTCGATCGCCGGCATCGGCTACCATCACGCCGCGTGGCGGCACCCGGATGTGCCGGCCGATGGGGCCATGCACTTCGCGCATTACCGGCGCTGCGCCGCACTGGCCGAGGCGGGAAAATTCGACTTCATCTTCCTCGCCGACACCGCGTCGGCGCGGTCGCTGGACAAGCCGGCGCTCGCGCGCGACCGCGAAGCCGAGCAGGTCAAGCACGAGCCGCTGGCGCTGCTCGCGGCGGTCTCGGCGGTCACCAGCAAGGTCGGCCTGGTACCCACCGTGTCGAGCACCTACACCGATCCCTACAACATCGCCCGCTCGGTCGGTGCGCTGGACCATCTGAGCCACGGCCGCGCCGGGTGGAACCTGGTGACCGGGTTCTGCGCCGACGAGGCACGGAACTACGGCTATGACGCGCTGCCGCCGGCGGCCGAGCGCTATGCGCGCGCGGCTGAATTCATCGACGTGATGGGGGCGCTGTTCGATAGTTGGGACGACGACGCGGTGGTGCGCGACAAGGCCAGCGGGGTGTTCTTCGATCGCGCGAAGATGCACATGCTGGGTCACCGCGGACGGTTCTTCCAGGTCCTCGGCCCGCTCGACCTGCCGCCGCTGCCGCAGCGCCATCCGCCGTTCTTTACGGCAGGCACCTCGGAGGAGTCGCAGGAACTCGCGGCGCAGTACGCCGACGTGGTCTATGCCGGCAAGGTGACGCTGGCGGATGCCCGCAGCTACTACGCCTCGGTGAAGCGGCAGCTGGTGCGGTACGGGCGCAGGTGGGAGGACCTGCTGATCATGCCCGGCATCATGGTCTATGTCGGGCGCACGCGGCAGGAAGCACAGGACAAGTTCGATCGGCGGCAGGACCTGCTGACGGACGAACAGGGACTGGGCCTGCTGGCGAGCTACGGGCTGCCCGACTATACCGGATGCGATCTGGACGCGCCGGTGCCGGGCCTGCCGGCCGGGGTGGAAGTGTTCGGCCAATATGCCTCGACGGCGCTGGCGCAGGTGCGGCGGGAGGGGCTGAGCATCCGCCAGCTCTATCGGATGGTGGGCGGCGGGTTCTGGTCGTTGCGCGCGATCGGCACGGCGGCGGACATCACCGATCTGATGGAGGAATGGGTCACGACGGGCGCGGCCGACGGGTTCAACTTCCGGCCGCCCTACATGCCGATCGCGGTTGAGGATTTTGTGGCGCTGGTCATTCCGGAGTTGCAGCGGCGTGGGCTGTTCCGGCGCGAGTATGAAGGCCGGACGTTGCGCGAGCATCTCGGCCTGCCGCCGGCGGTCAGCCGCTATGCGCGGCAGTCGGCGTTGCCCGCGGCGGCGAGATGGCGGGAATGAACGACCTCGCCACCGATTCGCGCCTCACCCACGCGGTCCGCGTGCTGGTTTCGGACCATTTCTGCACGCAGCGTGACGAGAGCGTGCTCATCACCGCCGACACCGCCACCGACCTCGCCCTGGTGACGGCGCTGGTGGACGCAGCCGCTTCCGTCGGCGCCAACCCCGCGGTGATCACGATCCCGCGCCTGCCGTTCCAAGGCACGCTCGCCGATTCGTTCATTCCCGATCCGGTGCGGGTCGCCGTGCAGCACTGCGACGTGTGGTTCGACCTGACCTTTCCCTACATGGCCGGCTCGCACGCCTACGACGCGGCGATGGCGGCCAAGCGCCCGCGCTACGTGCTGATCGGCGACCTCGGCGCGGCCGGCCTCGGGCGGCTGTACGGGACGGTGGACTTCGACCAGCTCTTCACCGTCCAGTCGGCGATCGACGGACTGATCGCGCGCGCCGAAGGCGCCACGTGCCGCGTCACCACGCCCGCCGGCACGGACCTGCGGTTCACGTTGGGCAAGCCGGCCACAAGAAAGACGCGCCACGCGGACACCCCGGGCTCGCAGACCGTGCCCGGGTCGGCCATGCTGTTCCCGGTCCCCGAAACGGTCGTCGGCGCGGTCGTGCTGGAGGCGGCCTTTCACGAGTACTACGGCCGTCTCGGCAGTCCGATCGTGCTGACCGTGGACGGACGGATCCGCGAGGTCCGCGGCGACGGGCCGGAGGCGGCGGCGATGGATCGCTCGCTGCGACGCGCCGGCGGCGGCGATTATGGCTACGTCATCCATTTGAGCCACGGCTTCCATCCGGCTGCGCGCTTCGCCGGTTCGTCCTTCATCGAGGACATTCGGGTCGCCGGCCACAACGCCGTTGGGTTGGGCTTGCCGTGGTGGGTGCCGGGCGGCGGGGAAAATCATCCTGACGGCGTGGTCACACGCCAGTCGCTGTGGATCGGCGATGTGCCGGTGGTCGAGGCCGGCGTGCTGCGCCACCCGGCCGAGGGCGCCGGTTTGCTTGCGACCCTGGCGTGTTAGCATTGCCGCCTGCAAAGGAGATGGCCGCCGATGCCGCTTGACCTTGAAATGCTCGCCGTCGCGCCGCTGATCACGCCGGAGACGATGGCGCAGACGCGCGCGCCGTTGGATCGCGCCCGGCACGTTCCGGGACTGGTGTATGCCTCGCCCGAGGTGTTCCGGCTGGAGAAGGAACGGCTGTTCATGCAGGATTGGCTGTTCGTCGCGCATTGCGACGAGCTGCGCAATCCCGGCGACTACCTGACGCACACGGTGATGGGCGAACCGATCGTCATCGCCCGCGACCAGGCGGGCGAGCTGCATGCGTTCTACAACCAGTGCGCCCATCGCGGGGTCGAGGTGGCGCAGGGCAAAGGCAATGCGAAGCGGTTCCAGTGCCCGTACCACGCCTGGACCTATGAGCTGGACGGAAGGCTGGTCGGGGCGCCATTCATGCGGGAGGTCGGCTTCGATATCGCGCAATGCCGCCTGAAGCCGCTGAAGATCGGCGCCTGGGCGGGCTGGATCTTCGTCAGCTTCAATCCGGACGTGCAACCACTGGAGCGCCATGTCGCGTTCTTCCAGCAGGAATTCGGCTTCCTGCGGCAGGAAGACTGCGGTCTGGCTTACAAGTACGAGGTCGATTTCGACTGCAACTGGAAATTCGTCTACGAGAACCTGCTGGACATCTATCATGTCGGCACCACGCACGCGAAGACGATCGGCAAGTTTCAGGACGAACAGAGCTACCGGTTCAACCCGCAGCCCGAGGGCAGGCTGAGCATCGCGTATCAGACCCAGACGATGACGCCGGACGGCAAGACGCGATTCGGCAAGATGCCCTGGCTGGAGAACGAGACGGAACGGTTCGGCCGCATCGGCTTCCTGCCGCCGAACGTGACGTTGCTGGCACGCTGCGACTATGTGCGCCCGGTGGCGCACTGGCCGGTCAGTCCGACCAGGACCCACTCCGTCGCGTATTTCCTGTTTCCCAAGGAGCGATTCGCGCAACCGGACTTCGCCGAGAAGGTGCAGGTGTACGTGGACTACCTGACCCAGGTGCTGGCCGAGGACACCGGCATGATCCTGTCATTGCAGCGCGCCATGGTCACACGGGGTTTCGAGCCCGGCCGGATGGCGCGGCTGGAACAGGCGATCCATCATGTGATCAACTACCATCTGGAGCGGGTTTTCGCCGGATGAGGGTCCCCTTTCAGGCTATGCGCGGGAGGTCATAGGTCTCCGCGGTGCTGGTATGCCGTTGACGGTGCTCTCACGGTGTTGGGGGGTGTTGCCTGCCGATGACGCATCGACGGCCGCGGCGGTCCGCGAGGCCGCCCTCGACCTCGGCCACGAGCTGCTCGGCATCGGCCGGGGCGTATGCGCTATATTGTCCGTCGCCACGGAGTTGGTTGACCGCGGCCGGCGCGCCGCACCAGGACGGGTCATGGAAGAGCTTCTGCATCGGATCGCTGCGAAGAAGGCCGAGCCTGACCGCCTGCGCCCCCTACTGGCGGCGGGGCTGAGCAACCTTGAGCACGCCCACGATCTGGAGCTGACCTATACCTCGAACGCGATCGAGGGGAACACGCTCACGGCGGCCGAGACGACGCTGGTCGTCGAGCAGGGGATCACCATCGGCGGCAAGCCGCTCAAGGATCATCTGGAGGCGGTCGATCATTACGACGCCATACGCTATGTGCGCCAGCTTGCGCGGCAGGGAACGCCGATTACCGAGATGGACGTGCGCACGCTGCACGGCCTGGTGGTCAAGCGTTCGGCGCCCGAGATTGCCGGCCGCTATGCCGACCAGGGCCGGTTTGTGTTGACCGAGACCGGTCGGCAGAGCTTTTCAGCGCCGGCGGAGGTGCCGGCGCTGATGGGCGATTTCGCCGCCTGGCTTGGCGTCGCGCCCGAGGGTCCGGCGACGGCGTTCGCCGCGCACCGCCGGCTGGTGGAGATCCATCCGTTCAACGACGGCAACGGCCGCACGGCGCGGCTGTTGATGAATCTGGTGCTGCTGCGCGGCGGGTATCCACCGGTCGCGGTGCGGCCGGAGGACCGGCCGGCCTATGTCCGCGCCTTGCAGGAAGAGGGGGCGGCGGATTTCGATCGTCTTCTCTATGAGCGGCTGGATGCCACGCTGGGAGAGTACTTGATCGCGGCGAAGGAGGCGCTTGCCGCACCGGGCTGGACATCGCGACCAACCGCGAAAGGTGAGGGATCGGCACCGTGAATGTGACGGTGCCGGTGGTGCCCGCACTGATCAGCGCTTCTCGGTTCGGTTGAGCGCCGCTCCTCTGTCCCGGCCATGCACTCACCAGGCGCGATGGCGCGGGCCGGGCCAGCGAGCGGCGCGACCGCTTGGGGCCGTCCTTGAGGCCGCCGGTGGCGCTCTGCCACGTTCGGTCTGCCGATGGCGCGGATATCTGTCTGTCGAAACCCGCAGGTAACGTGATCGAGGCCATTGATTGCTTCCATCGTGTCTTGCGGCCTGTCCCGGTCCAGGTTCCGGAACAGTTGCGGCGATATCGGCTTTGGTGGATGATGCGTCTGCGGACGGACCTCGTCCGTAACGCGCCGCATGGTATTGCGCCTTGAACTGAGGCATCACGATGTATCGGATATTGATAGTGCTAGTCCTGCTTGCTGGTTGTTCTTCGAAAACAGTCGATGAAGTCGCGAAGACTAGCTTCGTACTCGGGCAAGAGGACGTCGCGATAGTTGGAACCCCTTTTATCTCTCAGGAATTGGGCTCAATCGAGCGGAGCGAGCACTGGGAGGGCATCCTGTTCGGCGGCATGCACCGGGCGTTCATGCGAGGCGACGACTACCGCCGCGCGGAACTGTTCTACGCCGGCCGGTCGGGAAATGTTCTGACGTTCATGTTCCAACTGACCGAGGGTAACGACGCCACGCCAAGTATCCGACGCGTGCATCAAGTTGACTTCAGTCGGGCAAATCGCTTTGCAATTGAGGCTCTCGAGATCGAGGTGCTCCAGGCGGACACCAACTCAATGCGTTATCGAGTAATCGGTCCGGCCAGCACGGATGGAGAGGGCGGCACGGCGCTAAAAGGGAGCTGAGCCGATCACGGATCCCATTTCGCTTTCGCCGAGACAAGAAGAGCCGCGGATGGATAAGGCTCTAAGCATACGGGGAAGGACGACGGAGACGGTATGGCGGCCCAAATCATGCCAGTTGCGCGTGTAGGATTGGCACCTGAGGCCTTCGGGTTATGAGTTGACTCGGCGTCGAGGCCACCGCGGCGGGTACCCGGCGAGGTCTGTCGCGCGCGGCAACCCCTCCCCCCAGCCCCCTCCCTCAAGGGGAGGGGGAGTTTCTTTCTTTTCTTTCTTCCAGCTTCGTCCCGCTACTTCCCGCCCACCGCCCAGTCATGGGCATGCACCAGCCCCTCGTCGTAGCCATGCGGGTGCCGCGGCGGTGCCGTATCATCGTGGAACTGCGCCTCCTCGGTGCTGCCGTGCAACGCCGTCGTCGAGACTGCGCCCGCCCGAGATCGCCAGCGCCACCGCATCGAAATACCCCACGCCGACCTCGCGCTGATGCCGGGTCGCGGTGTAGCCCTCGGCCTCGGCGGCGAACTCGGCCTGTTGCAGCTCCGAATACGCCTCCATGCCGCGCTCCCTGTAGCCGCGCGCCAGATTGAACATCGACAGGTTCAAACTGTGGAACCCCGCCAGCGTCACGAACTGGAACCGGTAGCCCATGCGCGCGATGTCGCGCTGGAACGTCGCGATCTTCTCCGCCGGCAGCTTCTTCTGCCAGTTGAAGCTGGGCGAGCAGTTGTAGGCCAGCATCTTGCCCGGGAACTCGCGATGGATCGCGTCGGCAAAACGTTCGGCGTCCTCCAGGTTGGGATCGCTGGTCTCCCACCACAGCAGATCGGCATAGGGCGCGTAGGCCAGGCTGCGGGCGATCGCGTAGTCGACGCCACGTGCCGGGTTGAGGCGGAAGAAGCCCTCCGCCGTGCGCTCGCCGGTGATGAACGGGCGGTCGCGCTCGTCCACGTCGGTGGTCAGCAACTGCGCCGACTGCGCATCGGTGCGGCACAGCAGCACGGTCGGCACGCCCTCCACGTCGGCCGCCAGCCGCGCGGCATTCAGCGTGCGGATGTGCGTGCGCGATCGGCACCAGCACCTTGCCGCCGAGATGGCCGCACTTCTTCTCCGACGCAAGCTGGTCCTCGAAATGCACGCCGCGCGGCGCCGGCCTCGATCATCGCCTTCATCAGCTCGTAGGCGTTCAGCGGCGCCGCCGAACCCGGCCTCGGCGTCGGCCACGATCGGCGCCATCCAGTAGGTGCCGTCGCGCGAGCCTTCGCTGCGCTCGATCTGGTCGGCGCGGCGCAGCGCGCCGTTGATCCGCGCGCACCACGTTCGGCACGGAATCGACCGGATACAGCGACTGGTCCGGATACATCTGCCCCGCGGTGTTGGCGTCGGCGGCAACCTGCCAGCCGGACAGGTAGATCGCCTTCAGCCCGGCCTTGACCTGCTGCACCGCCTGGTTGCCGGTCAGCGCGCCGAGCGTGTTCACATACGGCTCGGTCTTCAGCAGGTGCCACAGCCGCGCGGCGCCCATCTCGGCCAGCGTGTGGCGGATGCGGAAGGAGCCGGACGAGGCGCTGCGACGTCCTCCGGCGTGTAGTCGCGGCGGATGCCGGCGAAGCGCTCGGGATCGCCGCCGGGCGGAGGCCATGCCGTCGGGCATGCGGGTCGGGGTGGGACGCATCGTGGGGTCTCCTTGGCGCGGATTGCAGTGCGTCAAGAATTCACATTGCGCGTGCGAAGGCGAGCGGAAACCTGCTAGGCTGCGCGCAATCCTGTCGCTGCCTTCACGGTAAAGCCGGTAAATTTGTAAAGGTTGTAAAGATGGCCCGCGCCCTGATCGGCCGCACCGTGCGCCGCCTGCGCACCGAACGCACGCCTGTCGCAGCAGGCGCTGGCCACGCGCCTGGGCATCTCCGCCAGCTACCTGAACCTGATCGAGCACGACCAGCGCGCCGTCACCGCCTCCCTGCTGATCAAGCTGGGCGAGACGCTGCGCGTCGATCTCGCCACGCTGTCCGGCAGCGCGGAACGCCAGCTCGAGGTCGGCCTGCGCGAGGCGTTCGCCGACCCCGCTGCTCGGCGCCGACGCCGTGCCGGAGGCCGAGGTCGCCGCAGCTCGCCGCCGCCGGCCCGAACGCCGCGCGCGCGGTGCTGGCGCTGTACCGCGCCTGGCGCGTGGCGCGCGAGGATGCCGGCGGCATCGCCCTGCCGTCCGGGCGGCGCATCCTGCTGCCGAACGAGGAGGCGCGCGACCTGTTCGACGCCCGCGCCAACCATTTTCCCGCGCTGGAGCAGGCGGCCGAGGCGATCGCCGCCGACCGTCGGCGCCGGCCCCGGCGGGACTGAACCACGCCATCGCCGAACGGCTGCGCCAACAGCACGGCGTGACGGTGACGGTGCAGAAGCTGGACGGCGCGCTGCGCCGCTACGATCCCGCAACGCGCATGCTGGTGCTGTCCGAGACGCTGGCGCGCGAAAGCCGCGGCTTCCAGATGGCGTTCCAGCTTGCGCTGCTGGAGGCGCGCGAGGCGGTGGAGGACACTGCTGCGCGACGCCGCGCCATCCTCGCCCGAAGCGGCGATGCTGATCCGCGTCGGGCTGCTGAACTACTCGGCCGGCGCGCTGGTGATGCCGTACGCGCCGTTCCTCGCCGCCGCGCAGGCGCTGCGCCACGACGTGGAGGCGCTGGCGGCGCGCTTCGGCGTCTCGTTCGAGCAGGTGTGCAACCGGCTGGCCACCTTGCAGCGCCCCGGCGCGCGCGGCGTGCCGTTCTTCTTTGTCCGCGTCGATCCGGCCGGCAACGTGTCGAAGCGGTTCTCCGCCGCCGGCTTCCCGTTCGCCCGCTTCGGCGGCTCCTGCCCGCGCTGGGTGGTGCACACCGCGTTCGCCACGCCCGGAACGATCCGGGTGCAGGTAGCGGAACTGCCGGACGGCGCGGCGTTCCTGTGCTTCGCCCGCACCGTCACCCGCCCGGCGGCGCGCTGGGGCGATCCGGCGCCGGTCCACGTGGTGGCGATGGGCTGCGCCGTGGCGCATGCCGCCGAGGTGGTCTACGCCGACGGGCTGGACCTGGAGCGGGCCAAGGTGGGGATCGGCCTGTCATGCCGGCTGTGCGACCGCCCGGACTGTCGCAGCCGGGCATTTCCGCCGCTGGAGCACCGGCTGGTGCTCGACCCGAACTCGACCGGTACCAGCCCGTATCGGTTCGAGGCGAAACGAGGCTGACATGACCGACACGCACCACCTGCCGCTGGCCGACGTGCTGGAGCACTGGCACGACTTCTACACGCTGCTCGGCGCGGCGTCGGCCACCCTGGTCGGCCTGTTGTTCGTTGCCGCGACCGTTGGATCCGGCGTCTTCACCAGCGGCCGGCGGGCCGCGTCGCGCATGTTCCTCTCGGCCAGCGTCGTTCATTTCAGCTCCCTGCTGATCGCCTGCCTGATCGTGCTCGCGCCGGAGCAGAGCTGGATCTCGCTCGGGATCATGATCGTGGCGTGCGGCATCTTCGGCCTGGCGTATTACGGCCTGACCTGGCGCGACTCCGTGCGCGACGGCTTGAGCAAATCGATCGAGTGGGACGATCGGATCTGGTACGCCGTACTGCCGGCGATCGGCTACCTGTTCGAGGCAGCGTCGGGCGTCTGCCTGGCGCTGCGATCGGCCCTGGGATGCATGGCGCTGGCGCTGTGCCTGGGGCTGCTGCTGATCATCGGCATCCACAACGCCTGGGACATCACGTTGTGGTCGATCACGCGGCGCCGGGAGTGACCGGTCGGGGTTGCATCCGTTCGGGATGACTGTGCGCGACAACCACTTGCCGCGGTGCAGCAAATCGCGGTTGAATCTCCACCCGTCGCAGGAGACAGCGCATGGCAGTGACTTTCACCCGTTCCAGATGCCACGCGGGCCTGGTGTTGCCACCGGGCGACCGCCGCTTCCATCATCCCGACTTCAACGCTCGCGAGATGCAGGGCTGGAAGTCGCTGGATGCCGAGGGGCGGCTGCCGGCGGATGGCTGGCGGCGCGAGCAGAAATGGGCGCTCGACATGGGGCTGCCCGGGGCCGAGAGCCTGACCGACCGCTCGATCCCCACCTTCGCCCGCGGCGAGCTGCCGCATTTCGCCGGCATCAACACGTTCCTCAAGGCGCCGTATGTGGAGAACGTGCGCGACGTGGCGAAATACGACGCCGCGGTGATCGGCATCCCGTTCGATTCCGGCACGACATACCGCCCGGGCACGCGGTTCGGCCCGCAGGGCATCCGGCGCATCTCGGCGCTGTATACACCCTACAATTACGAGCTCGGCGTCGACCTGCGCGAGCAGATGACGCTGTGCGACGCCGGCGACGTGTTCACCATCCCGGCGAACCTCGAAAAGAGCTTCGATCAGATCACCCGCGGCGTGGCGCACGTCGCGTCATCGGGGGCGCTGCCGGTCATGCTGGGCGGTGATCACTCGATCGGGTTTCCCTGCGTGCGCGGGATCGCGCAGTGCACCTCGAAACGCATCGGGATCGTGCATTTCGACCGCCACATCGACATCCAGGAGAAGGACCTCGATGAGCGGATGCACACCACGCCCTGGTACTGGGCGACCAACCTGCCCAATGTGCCGGCGACCAACCTGGTGCAGCTTGGCATCGGCGGCTGGCAGGTGCCGCGCGCCGGCGTGCAGGAGGCGCGGCGACGCAACACCAACGTGCTGACGATCGAGGATATCGAGAAGCTGGGGATTGAGAAGACGGCGGAGATCGCGCTGGAGCTGGCGTGGAAGGATGCCGACGCGGTCTACATCTCTTTCGATGTGGATTCGGTGGATTGCGGTTTCGTTCCAGGCACAGGCTGGCCCGAGCCCGGCGGTTTTTTGCCCCGCGAGGCGCTCAAGCTGCTCGGCCTGGTGGCCGCACAGGGCGTCTGCGGATTGGAGGTTGTCGAGGTCTCGCCACCGTACGATACCTCCGACATCACAGCGCTGCTCGGCGTGCGCGTGGTGGTCGAGGTGCTGGGTGCGATGGTGGCGCACGGCACGCTGGGCAAGCACAAGCCAATCATCGACCAGCCGGTGACGTATTGAGGCGATACCCATGCATGACGGGCCGCACGATCATCCGCATGACGACCACCACGGGCATTTGCACGACGGCACCCCGTTGCACGCGCACGCACAACCGCACGCCCTCCCGCATCCGCACGCACGACCCGGCCACAACACCGTGCGCGAGGCGGTGCAATGGCAGACGCCGCATCTGCCACCGGGACATGCGCACGAACCGTCCACGCCGCACGAACACGACCTCGATCTGGTCGAGGCGAGCTTCGTCGAGGGCTTTGCGCGGTGCTCCGATGCAACGAGCTTCCTGCGGCTGGCGGGGATTCCGTTCGCGGGCGTTGCCGCGGACGGGCGGCGGCTGCACCTGCTGCGGGTGGAAATCGAGGACCTGACAGATGTCGGCTCGGCGGTGCCACTGCTGGGTGGCGCCGGGATGCGGTACGATCCGTTGCCGGAAGAACTTGTGTCGCGGCGCCGGCATCTGAGGTTTGCCTATCACGATGGCACGCAGTTGGTGCGGTTGGGGTTTGCCGAGGCGCGGGCACTGGTTCCGTTGTAGCTCGCATATTGCGACATTTCGCCGATAATCGCGCCGCGTACACCTCTCCCGCTTGCGGGAGAGGTCGGAGCGCGGAGCGCTCCGGGTGAGGGGTCTTGCTCCTGGCACTACCCTCACCCGGCTTCGCTCCGCTCGCCGACCTCTCCCGCGAAGAGCGGGAGAGGTGTACGGCCGCCCTACAACCCGACGCGCAGTCCGTCATGTCCGAGCAACACGCGGCCGGCAAAGTCCTGCGCGACATCGTTCCTCATCTGCTCCAGCATCGCGTCGGACTTCTGCCGACAATGCGTCAGCACCAACGTGCCAACCTTTGCCTCGGTCGCGATCCGCCCCACGGTGTCGGCGCAGGCGAGCGTGTGCGCAGCCAGGCGCCGCGCATGGGGCGTGTCGATCTCCGCCCGGGCCAGGTAGCAGCACTGCACCAGGATATCGGCGTTCGCCGCCAGACGCGGCAGCCCCGGGCAGTCCACCGTGTCGCCGCTGAACGCGATCACCCCATCCGCACATTCGAAACGATACCCGAGGCACACCCAGCGCTGCTTGAACGCCGCCGGGAAGTCGAGCCCGTTGCCGTGGTCGACGACCTCCGCGACCACGCGCCAGTCCGGCGTTTCGCAGACGATGCCCGGCACGATGTCGGTCACCTCCACCTTCTGCCAGATGCCATTCGCGGATTCGTGCACGCGGAACGCGATGTCCTTGTCATACACCTGGTGCACCAGTGCATCGACGATGCGCTGCGTTTCCGGCGGCCCGAACAGGCGCAGGGTCCGCGCCCGTCCCAGCAGCCAGGACGACAGGATGACATCGTGCAGCTCGCCGATATGGTCGTAGTGATGGTGGGTGATCAGCACCGGATCGATCCGCGCCAGATCGACACCCAGGGACGCAAGCTGGCGCACGACGCCGCGGCCGGCATCGATCAGCACATTGTCCTCGCCCGCCTGGATCAGCAGCGACGTGGCGCCGCGCGCGACATCGGGACGCGGACCCCCGGTCCCCAGCAGAACGATGGACGGTTTCATGCGTGTCTCCCGGGCGATGGTCGGCCGATCATGGGCCACAATCGCAAGCCAGCCCGCACCATGTCCAGCAGCGCCGCTCTCGGCTAAGCTCACGGCCGTCACATCGCGCCAGCTCGGGGGAACGCCATGAAGATCACCAAAATCGTCACGCACATCCTGCGGATTCCCGAGGATGACCCGCTCGCCGACATGCCGGAGGACGTCAACCGCCTGCGGCCCATCGTCACGCTGCAGATCGAGACCGACGCCGGCCTCGAAGGCATCGGCCTGACCTTCTACGGCGGCGCGATGACCGGCAGCCTGCGCACTGCGGTCGATGAGCTCGGCGCGCTGCTCATCGGCGAGGACCCGCTGCGCATCGAGGCGATCCTCAAGAAGCTGCGCACCGCCGCCGGCGATTCCTGCGGCTCCGGCATCTTCACCCTGGCGCAGTCGGCGATCGATCTCGCGCTATGGGACATCAAGGGCAAGGCGCTGGAGCAGCCGCTGTGGAAGCTGCTCGGCGGCACGCGCGACCGGGTGCCGACCTACGCCTCCGGCTCGCTGCGGCGTGGGCTGACCGACCAGCAGGCGCAGACCGCGGCGCGCCGGCTGGTTGAGAAAGGCTTCGTCGAGATGAAGACGCAGATGGCGCTGCCCGGCAACCCGACGCCGGCCGAGGAGGTGCGCCGCGTTCGTGCCGTGCGCGATGCGATCGGGCCGAACATCAAGCTGATGTGCGACATCAACCAGCGCTGGCGGGTGGAGCAGGCGATCGACATCGGCAAGCGTGCGGAAGACGTAGGGCTGTTCTGGCTGGAGGACGTCACCACCTGCGACGACTACGAGGGCATCGCGCGGGTCAACGCGGCGCTGGCGACGCCGATCGCGGGCGGCGAGTATGTCTGGGGCATCGTACCGTTCCGGCACATGATCGAGGCGCGCTCGGTCGATTACATCATGATCGACCTGTGCCGCGTCGGCGGCGTGACGCAATGGCTGAAGGTCGCCGGCATGGCCGAGGCGTTCAACCTGCCGGTGGTCAGCCACGTGATCCCGGAGTTCCACGCGCAGTTGATCGCGGCGATCCCGAACGGGCTGACGGTGGAATACATGCCGTGGATGCTGAAGCTGTTCCACGAGACGCCGAAGCTGGAGAAGGGGCACCTGGTGATGCCGACCACGCCCGGGTTGGGGCTGCGCTTCGATGCAGCGCAGGTGGCGAAGTACCGGGTGAATTGACGCAAGGCACGAGCAACAGCGCCACAGACCTGTCCGCGTCCACGAGTTCCGCCCGACCCGGCTCCGCTGCTGTTGGCGGCGACTTGTCATTGGTCGGGTGCATTGCTATCAATAGCAATATCCACCCCAGGCGAAGGCGCCTTCATGCCCACCGAACAGCTTCTGCTGCGATTGCCGGACGATCTGGTGCGGCGGTTCAAGCGCCGCGTACCTAGTCGACGGCGCAGTGCGTTCGTGCAGCACTTGCTCGAGCAAGCACTGCCTTCGGAGCAGGGCGACGACGACCCGCTGTACCAGGCGGCTTTGGCGGTGGAACAGGATGCACGTCTCGCCGCGGAGATGGCGGAGTGGGAGGCTGCAACCGTCGCCGACGGCCTGCGCCCTGCGCACCCGCGCGCACGACGCCGCTGAATGACACGCCCGCCTCGCGCAAAGACAGCAGTCAGCGTCCAACGTGGATCGGTCTGGTGGGTCGATCTCGATCCGACCCGCGGGGCCGAACTTCGCAAGACGCGGCCGGCGGTGGTACTGAGCGGCGATGGCCTGAACCGCGCACGCCGAACCATCGTGGTGGTGCCGCTGTCGACCGGCCCGACACCGCACCCGCCGATCGTGGTGGCAACCCCATCGGCCGGCCAAGGTTCTGTTGCGGTGTGCGATCAGGTAAGGGCCGTGGACAAGGCACGGCTCACGCGGACGGTGGGCGTGTTGTCGCGGGAGGATCTTCGGGCAGTCGAGGATGGCGTCCGGGCCGTGCTGCAACTCTGACGACGCTGGCAGTTCAGATCACAAATGCACCGTCACGAACCACAATCTTCGCCAGCAAGCTCGCCGCGTCAGCCCGGATCGGCCGTCAGTCCAGCGGCGGCAATGCCTGCCAGCGCCGCTGCCTCGTCGTTGTCGGAATTGTCCCCCGAAATCCCCACTGCGCCGATGATCGCGCGATCGGCGGCGCGGATCAGCACGCCGCCCGGCACCGGGACCAGCGCACCGCCCACCACGTGCGTCACCGCCGCAATGAAATGCGGCCGCTCCTCCGCGCGCCTGCCCAGCGTGCGCGAGCCGATGCCCATCGCCAGCGCCCCGTGCGCCTTGCCGTGCGCGATTTCGTAGCGGCGCAGGCTGGTGCCATCCTCGGCGGCGAACGCCTTTGGCACGCCGCGCGCATCCAGCACCAGCACCGCCAGTGGCTGGAACCCTTTCTCCCGCGCATGCACCAACGCGGTGGTGACAATCGTCTGGGCCTGGCTGAGGGAAAGTGCGGACATCGTGCAGCGTCCTTCCGGTCGGTGGCCGCTCAACCCACGGCGAGTTCGTCGAGGATCGGCAGCAGATATTCGGCGAACAATGCGGGGTTCTCGGCGAACGGGAAATGCCCCATCCCGGGCATCGGCTGGAACCGCACGCCGGGGATTTTTGCCGCGGTCGCGGCCGAGGCCTCCACGGTGCAGGAGTAATCGTACTCCCCGGTCAGCATGAACAACCGACAGCGGTTGGTGTCGATGCGTCCGACGCGGTCGCGCGCATCCCAGTCGCCGGCATAGAATGCGATGTCGCCATAAAACACCGCCGGGCCGCCCTGGGCGTAGTGCCAGACGATCTCCTCGGCGCACTCGGCCGGGCTTTGCGGGGCGGTAAGGCCACGGATCCATTCGGGAACGAAACAGGCCTGGTTCACCTGCGGATGCGCGGCATAGGGTGTCTGGCGGCGTTCGATGCGCTCGCACGCCTCGCAGGCGATGATGCCGGTGAAGGCGTCGGGATGGCGGTAGGCGAGTTCCAGGCAGATTTCGCCGGACATCGAGGCGCCCAGCACGATCGGGCGATCCAGCCCGGCGGCGGCGACGAAGCCCATGATCAGCTCGACGTACAGGTCGGTATCCAGCCGCCACCCGCCATGCACCGCCCCGGAAGGCGGCGATGACCTGCCGTGCCAGGGCAGGTCGAATGCCACCAGGCGATGCTGCGCGGTCAGGCGCGGATCGGCCATCAGCCGATGGAACTGCCGTCCGTCCGCACCGGCGGTGTGCAGGCACAGCAGGTCACGTCCGGTGCCGGCGGTCTCGAAATAAACCTGATGCTCTGCCCCCCGCGCGGCCACCGTCACATAGCCGCCGCTGACCGCGGGCACCGGGGCCGGCCGGCCAAGACGTGGGTTCAGGACGGTCGGCACCGGCAGGGCCTCGCCCAGCGCCAGCCAGCGGCCGATGTCCAGCACGCGTCGCACGATGTGGCAGTGCTGCATGAACGCAAGCTGATCGCCCCGCACCGTGAACTCGGGCACCCGCGCGAGCAGCGCGAACAGCGCGTGATGATGCCGAGGCGGAACGGATGTCAGGAACTTCGCCCACACCGAGCCGGCGCCGCAAGGGTGAAGCACGGCTGTCCCGCCGGCGCTGTCGGGCGGCCATCGCCAAAGGCGAACAAGGCGGCTGCTGTGGGGAAGGAACCGATGCTTTGTGCCCCGGAACCCCTCCCCCCGGCCTTGGTCCGCTTCGCGGCCCAAGCCCTCAAGGGGAGGGGGAGAATGTTGTCCGCCTCGATGGCAAATTCCAACTGCCACGGGCCGGCCCAGGCGCGCAGCACCGCGTCGTCCGCGCACGCCGCCCGCCACGCCGCCGGGTCGGGGAAATGCGTCATGCCGGGTCGATCAGCTTCAGCACCACGGGGTGGTAGTTCTCGCCGTAGCCGGCGGCCTCGGCCGCCTGCAGCCGCCGCATCGCCAGCCGCGCGCCCTCGACCTGCAGACCCGCCGCGTCGGCCATCGCCAGCGCGTAGGACAGATCCTTCATGGCGTAGCGGGTGGAAAAGGCGCGCTCCGGAAAGTCCTGCGGCACCATCGACTTCATGCCGTGGCTGCGCAGCACGAAGCTGTCGCCGGAGCCTTTCGCGATGGTCGCCAGCAGCGTCTCCGCCGGCACGCCGTTGCGCCGGCCCAGCGCGATCGCCTCGGCCAGCGCGGCAGTGTTCTCGAACACCAGCATGTTGTTGAGGATCTTGACGACCTGGCCGGTGCCGACCGGGCCGCAATGCGTCACGTCGGTGCCCATCGTTTCCAGAAGCTGGCGGATATGGGCGAACACCTCGTCGCTGGCGCCGACCATGATGGAGAGCTCCCCGCGCGCCGCCGCCTCCCGCGTGCGGGCCACCGGCGCGTCGGCGAAGCCGATGTCCTTGGCCGCCAGCCTGGCGCCGATCTCGCGGGTCATCGCGACCGGCGAGGTGGAGGTGTCGACGACGCACTGGCCCGGCTCCAGGTGCGGCTCCAGCTCGGCCAGCACGGCCTGCACCGCCTTGCCGTCCGGCAGCGACAGCAGGATCAGGTCGGCGCGGCGGGCGATCTCGGCGGTCGGCGCGGCGGTGACGCGGACGGCGGCTAGGCGCTCCAGCGGCTCGGGCCGCAGGTCATGGGCCAGCACGACCCGGCCGGAGCGCCGGGCGAGGTGGCCGCACATCGCCTCCCCCATGACCCCGAGGCCGATGAAGCCGATCGTCGCGATCGCTCGCGGCGCACGGTCGGTGCCCATCATGGCATGTGTCCTTGATCTCACCCGGTGCGACACTCTGGACATGGGGCCACGGGCTGTCCAGCAGGGCATGGCCACGGGCAACGCCCTGGCCCTGCTTGCTTCACATGACTGCCCCGGGGGTGCCGGTGCACGGCCATTGCATGTGTCGGCGTGATGGCCGCGCGCGCCGTCATCGGTGGATGCTGGCGGGCGGGGCCTTGTGCAGGCGGCGCTGCTGGCGAATCCACCGCCGCCGCGCGGCGCGGTTGGGCAGCCCGGGCGGAAGCACGGGCCCTGCGGCGGCGCGGACTGGTACATAGGGTTCTGGCGCGGAGGTTTGGCGCGGGCCAGGGGCGCCCCCTGGTACAAGGGGTTCTGGCTGGCCGTTTGCGTGTGCCTGGCGGGCCGGGGCGGCGGGAGCGGTGGGGTGCGGGTCCTGGGAGGGCGCGGTCGTCGGGGCGGCGGCGCGGGCAGGCGGAAATGGTTCATAGGGTTCTGCCGCGCAAACGTTGTGCGCGGTGGGGGCGCGCTCTGGTACATAGGGTTCTGGCGCCGAGGTTGCGCGCGCGCATCGGACCGGGACGGCGTGGGCGCTGCGGTGTGCGTCCGGGCCGGGCATGGGTCTCGGGGCGGCGGGGCTGGCAGGCGGAAATGGTACATAGGGTTCTGTCAGGCGCGCGTCGTGCGCGGCGGCCGCGCGCTCTGGTGCATGGAGTTCTGCCAGAAGCGCGGCGAGCAGGGCCTGCGGCGTCGGGCGGCCCGGGCTGGCGCGGAGGGACCTTGAGCGTGGCGGACGGACGCGGGCGCTCGGGTCGGCGGCGCGGGCGGCTTCGCGGGCGGCGGCGGCTTGCTTGTGGGAGGCGCGGGCGGCCTCGCGAGCATCGGCGATCGCCTGGCGCCAGGGAGCGAGGGCGGCGGCATAGGCGCGGCGACGCATTTGATTCATGGCGGCCGTGATGTCGCCGGTGGGGTGGGGTGGTGCCATCAGCTCGGGTGCATCGTCGTACAGGCGGGCGACGAAGATGGGCGGCAGGAAGTCCTGGTACCGGCGGGCAGCGACAGTGACGCGGTTACGGCGCAGCAGGGTGATGAGGTAGCGGCGCATGGCGCGCTCGTTGGCGCTGTCGCGGCCGTGGATGGTGCGGGCTTTGCGGATGTTGGCGCGGCTCTCTGGGGTGCGCGGGCCGGTGGAGCGCGCCGTGCAGACGGCAGCGCAGCCTGTGGCGGATGGCGGGCGCTTGGCAGCGGCAGCCAACACGGGTGCGGGCGCCCCGCGGGTCAAGCCCGCGGGCAGACTGCGCGGGGGCGAGGTGGAGGGTGGGGTTGCCGCGACGTTTTGCGGCGGGCGGCGGGGAGATGGCAGCGGTCGGCGGGTCCGTCGGGGCGGTGGCCGCGGCGGCCGCGACGGCGGGGGAAAGGGGAGACATGATGCGCGCTCCTGATCAGGGACAGAAACGGCACAGATAGCACTGGTCAGTTAGTCAGACAAACACAATCCTCCGGGATGCCAACGTCGCGGCGCCGCGGAGACCGGCACCTGGCACCATGACAGCCAGTGGCTGTGCATAGAGGTTCAGGCCGGTTGCCGCAGCCGTTCTCTGGTCGCGCCGCTCGGGCCCAGCCCGGTCTGGCCGCCGGGTCGGCGCCTTGGAGTTGCGGGTTTGGGTGGAGTCCGGACATTCGGCCGCGTGGTGACCCCAGCCGAATCGCCACGGAACGGCGGACGCTTCAGCGTGAGGGGAGTTGAAGCCTCGGGACTTGCCACCATCCTGGGGAGGCACGTAAGATTATCAGTGGCCACGTTGGTACGGAAAGAATGGAACTGCCCTGGTCTGAGTCGGTCGCCTGGAGAGTCTGCGACACGTTTATGGTGCGCGCTGGCCTGTCCAATTATCACCAGACGCTGATCAGTTTCCGGCAGAATGCGATCTTTTATATTTTCGGCCCAGATATTTCACTCCGAATTTATGGACCAGGCGAGAATCAGACCCGCGCGACGTTAATGGTGATCAGCGCGCGATGGCTTAAGGAGCGGAATTTCCCGGCCGTGCGACTTTCGCCGATCGAGACCGCGCAGCCCTTCAATTTGCTAGGCTACCAAACATCAGTCTGGCAATGGGTTGTCGCGGACGAGCCCGGACAGGACGGTGCTTTCGCTTATGGGCAGCTTCTACGGCGGTTTCACGACCTGCCCGCCACGGATGCCCCATCGGTGCCGGCTTTCGACCAGATGATGCGGATCCGGCAACGGTTAAACCGAATTCGCGCTGCGGAGATTATCTCGAAAGAGGCGGAGGCAGTGCTCACCGGCGTTGTTAGTCGCGCCGCTGCGATGGCTGACCAGTTGGGCAATACACGGCTCGGTCGCGGCATACTTCACGGCGACGCCATGCCGGGAAACGCGGTTCAAAGCGGCGGCGAAATGGTGATGATAGATCTCGATTCGGTTTGTACCGGTCCACGGGAGTGGGACCTGGTCCCCATGTACGTGACCTCGAAACGTTTTTCTCCAAACGGTGAACGCCGGTGGCATGCCTTCCTGAAAGGCTATGGTGTCGATGATGGAGATCTACCGGACCTTCAAGCGGCAAGCATCATAAAACAACTCTCCATGACAATCTATCTGTGTCTGAGTGCCGGGCAATCCGCCAACATCGATGCGGAAATCGCCCGACGAATTCGTATGTGGGAGACATCGGACCTGGCTGGAAGATGGACAACCGGTTTCACCATTTAGCCATCTGAGCGTTCCACAAATTAAGAGTAGCGAGACCAAGTCGGTTGCTCGCTCGGATCTAAACCTTCGGCTCGATGAGGCCGATATTCACCGGTATTATGCAACGAACCTGCCGCATGGGCGTCCGCCCGGAGCGTGATGTGAAGCTGTCGAACATTCTGGTATGCTTGCCTATCCGAGGGGAATTTCGGGAACATTGTGCCGCTGTTCAAATTGGTACGGCCTCCACGACACTTGGTCCGGCGCGTGTGGCGGTAACGCGCGTCAATTCAAATCCCGCCGACCGCAACAGTCCCGCGTATTCCCTTGCGGTCCGCTCACGAGCACCAGCCAGGACGAGCATGTGCAGATCGAGCCACTTGCCAAAGAACGGCTCCTCGCCATCTGGTAGCACCAGCTCTATCACCAGAAGCTTCGCATGGGCGGGCATCGCCCGGCGGCAGTGACGGAGAATGACCCCGCTCTGCTCATCGTTCCAATCGTGTAATATCTGGGCGAGCACGTACGCGTCACCACCGGCTGGAACCTCAACAAAGAAGTCTCCGCCGACGGTCTGGCAGCGCGCTGCCAAATTTGCCAGGGCGAGATGCTCTTTGGCCGCGGTTACCACGTGTGGTTGGTCGAATAAGATCCCCTGTGCCGTCTGGTTGCTCCGCAGAATACCGGCGAGCAATGTTCCATAGCTCCCCCCAACATCTATGACAGTCTTAAAGGGAGAGAAGTCGTACGTATCAACCACGGCGCTGACGAGTTGCATGGTCCAGCCGGTCATCGCCTGGTTGAATACGGCGTCGGCCTCGGGGTGTTGGGCGAGATACGAAAAATAGCTCATGCCGAATTGGTGGTCGAACGCGGTCTCCCCCGTCCGCACGCTATGCAGTACATTTCCCCAAGGCACTATATTGCTCTTCCGCGTACATGATGGCGAGAGCGTTCATGGAATCCGCCGTTCCTGTCCGCAGCAAACCCGCTAGTGGCGTAAGCGCGAACACGCCAGGACCTGCTTCGGTAAAGACGCCGGCGCTGGCAAGCGCCCGAAGCACGCGCCGAAGCGAGGGAGGATCGGTCAGGGTTGCTTTCGCCAGATCCTCGACCGATCGGGGTCCGTCGGCAAGCAGGTCCGCCACACCCAGTTTCGCGGCGACGTAAAGTGCCTGCGAAACCCAGTACCCGGTCATCATCTGAAGCAGAGCCACCTGCGGTGGTGAGCCACCGGGCGTTTGATCGTCGGGCATACTGTCCTCCCTGAGCTCCAGAAAGCTGTGAACCGGCCTGTGTCCGCCGTTTGCCCAAGCTGCTGGGCAACGGGATAATGTCAGCGATCAGCTGAAGATGATAGATGAACATTCCGTAGAGCGCCGGAACGATCCGCCGCTTGCCCTGATGCGGCGCCCTTCCGTTACGGGCAAAGGCTTCAGTTTCCTTCTAGCAAAGGGTCCTTTGCTGGACGCCAGGGTTACCGATGGTTTTCATGAATCCGGTATCGCGTAATATCTCAGAGCCCTTGAAATCGCGATGCCTCGCGTTGCGTGATTTTAGCGTGCAATCGTTCGGGAAATGGTGAATTTTGCGATACTGTTCGCGCTTGGGTCGAACGAAAATCGGACAACTTTCCCAGTCAACCAAGGAGCGGCCTCACCTCGCGGGCGAAAAACTCGATCGCCTCCAGTGCTTCTGCCGGGCCACCATGTTTGGTAGGGTCCAGAATCAGGTATGCGAGCCCCGCATCCCGATACGGCGGTCGAATCGACCCATCCCAAGGGAGTGACCAAAATGGCGTCAGCACCGAACCAGTCAATTTTTTCGGCCATGCTCGCCGAGAGTGGCATGCAGGTGCCAGAAGAGCAGGTGCCATCTCTCTTCGAGGGATATCAGCACATGCTGCGTCTGATAGACCTGCTCGGCAGACCGGTGACGATGGAGGCTGAGCCAGCTGTGGTTTTTACACCGGAGCAACGGTGATGCAGCAACTGCCGACAATTGCCGAAGCGGCGCGCCAGATCGCCGGGAGGCAACTTTCACCGGTTGAACTCACGCGCACCTGCCTTGATCGGATCGCACGCATCGACCCGAATGTGCATAGTTTCCTGCTGGTGACCGAGGAACGCGCGCTGGCTGACGCTCGTGCAGCCGAAGCACGGATCATGCGCAATGGGCCAAAGGGGCCGTTGGATGGCATCCCGATCGGTTACAAGGACATTTACAACACCGCGGGAATTCGCACGACGGGTCACTCCCGGCTATTGGCAGACAATGTGCCGAGGACCGATGCGACAGCGGTCGCGCGGTTGGTGGAGGCCGGCACCGTAATGCTAGGCAAACTCACCACGCACGAATTCGCGATGGGCGGGCATGCGTTCGATCTTCCTTGGCCACAGCCGAGCAACCCCTGGCACCTGGACCACACCACCGCTGGTTCATCGAGCGGGACCGCCGCTGCCGTCGCGGCCGGGCTGATCCTGGGTGGCACGGGCTCGGAGACCGCCGGCTCGATCTGCGGCCCCTCCGCGTTGTGCGGCGTCACAGGGATCAAGCCGACCTACGGGCGGGTCAGCCGCGCGGGTATTCTGCCGCTTGCTTTTACACTCGATCATCCCGGGCCGATTGCCTGGACGGCGGAAGATTGCGCCATCCTCCTGCAGGCCATGGCGGGACACGACCCGTCCGATCCTGCCAGCAGTGACCGGCCCGTTCCGGATTTTCGCGCGGAATTGGGGCAGAGCGTGCGAGGCCTGCGCGTCGGCGTGGTGCGGCACTTCTTCGAGACCGACAATCCGGCCAGTCCGGCGACCCGAAAAGGCATTGACGACGCTCTGGCCTGGTTCACCGCGGAGGGCGCGACGGTGCGCGAGGTGAAGTTGTCGCCGCTTGAGGTCTACAATGCCTGCACATTCGTGATTCTGATGGCCGAAGCCTACGCGATCCACGAACCCTGGCTGAAGACAGCACGCGGCTCCTACGGGGAGATCTTCCGTGACCGCGCCTCGCTGGGCGGGCTGATCCGAGCAACAGACTACGTCCAGGCGCTACGCCGCCGGCGCGACCTCTGCCGGGAAGCCGCGATGGCCATGGAGGACCTCGATTTGCTGGTCAATGCGTCGCAGGCCGCCGAAGCGCCTCGTATCGTTGATATGTCCAAGTGGGCGTTCTTCGAGCGTCCAGCGTTGACCACGCCCGCGTGTCTGACGGGATTCCCCGCGATGTCGGTCTGCACTGGGACAGGACTGGGTGGATTGCCGGTCGCCATGCAACTCATCGGGAAGCCCTGGGCCGAAGCGACCCTTTTGCGGGCGGCGCACGCCTACGAACAGTCGTATCCTTGGCGCTCACAACGTCCAGCAATCGCGCAATAGAGACGTCGCCGGACCGTTGATCGCGTCACTCCTTGCCAAAACAGCCGCGATTAAATAACGAAAGGCGTCCCGCCATATCAACCCGTCGCCTTAGGCACGGGCCGAACAACAGGCTTGTTGCGCAATTTAAGAAGTGCGCAGCAGGGCTCAGGCCTTGATTGGATTGCGCGATTTTGGTGCAGAAGTCCGTTGCGCAATGGTCGGTGCAACTCGAAGCCCTGGAGGAGCGTTCCGAGCGTCCGCTTAGGGTCGCAAGCAGGCTCACCGCGCGGAGTCCCAGACGAGGGACAGGAAGTCCGGGGCAGCCGGTCAGCCAACCTGCCCAGACCTCTTTGCCGAGGTGCTCGTGGATAGAATCTGACATTTGGTATCCTGCCGCGTCGGCGTACCTGGCAGACATCCGCCAAAGCGCCCGTACTCAAACGTCAGATTTTGTCCACTGGGCTGGCGCGCCTCGCCACTGGAGCGAAGCAAGGTCAGGACGCCGCCCTGACCTTGCGAGGCGAGGGCTGGGAAACCGCCTCGCCCTGGACGACACTGTGGGCACCATTCGACGGAGACTGGCATGTTCGCTTCCGTGCGCGGCACGCGATTGTATTTTGACATTGACGGCGCCGGCCTGGTGCCGGACGGCGGGACGCTGCGCGAGCGCCCGGTGGCGATGCTGGTGCACGGCGGCCCGGGCGGCGATCACAGCGGCTTCAAGCCCTCGATGGCCCCGCTGTCGGAACGCATGCAGCTTGTCTACTTCGACCATCGCGGCCAGGGGAGGTCCGACCCGGCAGACCCGGCGACCTACACGCTCGACGAGAACGTCGAGGACATGGAGGCGTTGCGGCAACACCTCGGGCTGGGGCCGATCGCCAGCATCGGCACCTCCTACGGCGGGATGGTCGCGATGGCCCACGCCGCGCGCTATCCCGATGCGGTGTCGCACCTGCTGCTGATCGTCACCGCCGCGCATGGCGGGTTCGTCACGCGGGCGCAGCAGATCCTCGAGGAACGCGGCACGGCGATGCAGCGGCGGGTGTGCGAGATGCTGTGGGAGGGCGGGTTCCGCACCGCCGACGAGATGCGGCGCTACTACGACGTGATGGGGCCGCTGTATGCGCGCAAGCACGATCCGGTGGCGGCCGAGGTGGGACGGCGGCGGGCGATCTATGCGCCGGAGCCGCTGAACCGGGCGTTCGGGCCGGGCGGTTTCCTGCGCCGCTTCGACCTGCGTCCGGAGCTGGGGCGTATCACCGCGCCGACGCTGATCCTGGCGGGGCGGCACGACTGGATCTGCCCGCCGGAGTTCTCCGAGGAAATCCACCGGCTGATCCCGGGCTCCGATTTACGAATTTTTGAGCAAAGCAGTCATTCCATCCGGGTGGACGAACCGCGGGCGATGCTGGACGCGATCGTCGGGTTTCTGGTGTATAGGCGGCCGGCCTAGAACACGCATAGGCTGACTGGGCCCGCGTACACCTCTCCCGCCCTTTGCGGGAGAGGTCGGCGAGCGGAGCGGTTGAGCCGCGAAGCGGATCAACGGTGAGGGTGGTACCGCGTGGACCACCCTCACCCGCGTCGCCAGAGCGCCGCGACCTCTCCCGCGAAGGGCGGGAGAGGTGTACGTGCGGTGCGGCAGGGTGCGCTCCAGCGGCGGTGGACGGCGCCGGCGGACGACGATGCCCGCTCCGGCCGGGGTGAAGGGGTCTCGATGGTTCGACAGGTCATCATCCAGGCGGGCGGCAAGGGAACCCGCCTGGAGCACTACACCTGGAACAAGCCGAAATGCCTGGTCCCGGTCGACGGCCAGCCATTGCTCTATCACACCTTCGATGCGTTTCCCGACGCCGCGTTCGTCGTCATCCTGGACTACCGCGCCGATGTGGCCCGCCGCTTCCTCGAGGCATTCCCCCCGGCCAAGCCGGTGCGCGTGCTGACCGCGCGCGGCACCGGCACGAACAGCGGCATCGCGCAGGCACTGGCCGAGCTGCCGTATCCCGACAAGCCGTTCGCGCTGGTGTGGTGCGATCTCAAATTTGACGAGCCGGTCGACCTCCAGGCGAGCAAGTCGGCGATCCTCGGCGTGACCGACGCCTTTCCGTGTCGCTGGACCAACGACCCGGAGCGCGGCCTGGTCGAGGAACGATCGTCCGGCAACGGCGTCATGGGACTGTTCACGTTTCCCCACCGCGATGTCTTGGCCGGGCTGCCCGAGAGCGGCGAATTCGTGAAGTGGCTGCGCGACAGCGGGATTCCGCTCAAGACGCAGTCGCTGCCCACGGTCAGCGAGCTGGGCACGCTGGCGATGCTGAACCAGCACTGGAACGCCTCCGCCCACACGCGGTTCTTCAACGACCTGACGATCGAGGCCGATCGCGTGGTCAAGCGCGTCCGCGTCGCCGAGTACCGCCACCTGATCCGCGACGAGGTCGACTGGTACAAGGAGGCTGCGCGCCTGGGCTTCACCGACACCCCGGCCCTGCTGGCCGAGGAGCCGATGACGCTGACGCGCATCGACGGCGTGCATCCGTTCGAGCTGCCGCGCGACCGCAAGGGCCGCAGCGCCCTGCTCGACCGCATCATGACGATGCTGGCTCGGCTGCACGTGCTGGCCGAAACTCCGGCGAGCCTGAAGGTGATCCGCGAGATCTACCTGGACAAGACGCTGGCGCGCCTGGTCAGCGTGCCGCTGCTGCTGCCGGAGCACGCGGCGCGGGAAACGCTGCGCGTCAACGGCAAGCTGTGCCGCAACATCCTGCACGACCGGCACCGGCCGCTGCTGGAGGAGATTGTCGACAGCCTGATGCCGCCGTCCTTCGTGTTCATCCACGGCGATCCGACCTTCTCCAACATGCTGGTCGACACCGCGGGCAAGCCCTGGTTGATCGATCCGCGTGGCCGGTTCGGCTCCATCCAGTTCTACGGCGATGCGAACTACGACTGGGCGAAGCTGTACTACTCGGTGGTCGGCGATTACGACAATTTCAACCGGCGGCAGTTCATCCTGGAGCTGGACGACGGCGCGGCCGAGCTGCAGATCAATCCGGGCGGCTGGTCGCACCTGCGCGGCATGTTCGACGACCGGCTGGGCAAGGAGATGCACAACATTCGCGTGCTGCACGGGCTGATCTGGCTGTCGCTCAGCGGCTACGTGAAGGACGACTACGATTCGATGCTGGCCGCCTACTTCAACGGCCTGCTGGTGCTGGAGGAGGCGCTGGCATGAGTGCGCACGCCGAAGCCGACACTGCCGCCCTGCCGGACGCCGGGGAAGCCGCCGCGGACATCGAAGAGGCCCGCCGCGTGCTGCGCGCCGAGGCGGCGGCCCTGCTGTCGATGGCCGAAACCATCGGCACCGGGGACGGATTCGTCAAGGCAGTCCGCCTGATGCAGGAGTGTCGCGGCCGCATCATCGTGACCGGCATGGGCAAGAGCGGGCATGTCGGGAGAAAAATCGCCTCCACCCTGTCCTCGACCGGAACGCCGGCGCTGTTCGTGCATCCCGGCGAGGCGGGCCACGGCGACCTCGGCATGATTGCCGCGCACGACGTCGTCCTGGCCATTTCCAACTCCGGGGGGGCGGTCGAGCTCAACGCCATCATCTACTACGCCAGGCGCTTCGGCATCCCGCTGGTGGCGATTACCCGCGATCCCGAAAGCCGGCTTGGCAAGGCGGCCGACGCCTGTCTGCTGTTGCCCGACGTGGCCGAAGCCTGCCCGCTGAACCTGGCGCCAATGACCAGCTCGACGGCGACGCTGGCGCTCGGCGACGCGCTGGCCGCCGTGATGATGCAGCGGCACCACTTCAGCGCCGAGCACTTCCGCGACTACCACCCTGCCGGGACACTGGGTTCGCTGCTGCTTAAGGTGTCGGACATCATGCATTCCGGCGACGAGCTGCCGATCGTCAAGCTGGGTGCGTCGGTGCACAGCGCCGTGCTGGTGATGACCGAGAAGCGGTTCGGCTGCGTCGGCGTGGTGGACGCCGGTGGCCGGCTGGTGGGGATCTTCACCGATGGCGACCTGCGGCGGCGGCTTGACGGCATGCTGCTCGACAAGCCGATCGACAGCGTCATGGTGGCCTCGCCCAAGGGGGTCTCGCCGGACGCGCTGGTGGCGGACGTGCTGAAGATGATGGGCGAGTACAAGATCCCGAGCGTCTTCGCGGTGAATGAGGCCGGCCATCCGCTTGGCATCATCCACCTGCACGACCTGCTGCGGTCGCGGGTGCTCTGACGCGAGCGCGGTTTATGACGCGTCTCCGCGCGGTTCCCGGGGCCGGCCCGAACGGCCGTTCGAGGGCAGGGGGAGCCCTCCCCGAGGCTAGCGTCGGGGGCGCCGATCGTCGACCACTTCGCCGGATCCGGCACCGTCGACCACCGCACCGGCTCCGGCACGGTATCGGACGCATCTTGCCCGGCCCAAAGCCGTTTCGGTGCGCGGCATCTTCCAGGGTGGCAGGTCCAGGCTGACGCGATCCCGTACGGGCCGAGGCCGGATCAATGCCGCATAATACGCCATGTTCCGGATGGCAGATCGCGTGGGCTGCTTTCCCACTTAAATCAAATGCGCAGGATTGCGTCAATTCTTATAATTGGTACGACCATCTATTCTTGACGTGGCGCGTACGATCTTTCACAACCCGGCGACTAGGCTGACGCGGTAGATTCCCGTGCCAGGACTTGGTTGTGTGGGATGTGCGCCAGGTACCGGCCTGGCGACGAACATGGCAGGATATCGACGACCGTGTCAGCGATGGGCCTGTATCGGCGACGTTGTCCGGCTGGAGGATCGCCGCTTTGACGCCCGTCCGCGGTTCGGCGCTTGCGCCCACAGCCGAGGATTTGGGGGCCCGGCAAGGGGATTTGCTGGAAATGACGGATCCCACGGCCGCCGACCTGCTGGACCTTGTGTGGCGTGACCACGGCACGCCCGGGTCCTGGATATTCACCACCAAGGGGCTGAAATACGGCGACCTCTACATGGCGATGACGCTGATGGAGCAGTTCCGTCGGCGCATCGCAGTGGATGCCCCGATCAAGATGCTGGCGATCTCCGAAGGGCACATGGCCGTCCTGCGGCTGTTCTCCAAGGCGTTCGATTCGGCCCATCTGGTCCCCGAGCTGGCCCCGGTGACGCAGCATGACTTCCAGCTCTGGTGCCAGGCCCGCGGCGTTGATCATTTCGGGCCAGGTAACATGCTGTATCTGCATCCGTCGTACTACACGCACGGTCCGTTCAACCTGATGGTCGCACCGACCAATCCGCCGCTGACCTTTATCGATCTGTGCAAGATTGGTCTGCGCCTGCCGTCGGAAGTGGCGCTGGGGCGCCCGTGCTTTGCGGAACCGGCGCGACGCGCGGCGGCACTGCTCGCCGGCGCCAGCGGGCTGATGACCGGACGCAGCATAGTGCTGTTCCCCTACGCCCAGTCCATGCCGCAGGAGGCCGACGCGCACTTTGCCGCGCTGGCCGCGCGTGCGATGCAGGAGGGATTCGTGGTGGTGACCTCGGTCGCCGGCGGCGAAGCGCCGATCGCGGGCACCGTGCCGGTCAGGATTCCGTTCGACCTGCTGCCGACATTCTGCGAACTGGCCGGCCATGCGGTCGTGGTGCGCAGCGGCATCGCCGACATTCTCGCCGCAGTCGATTGTCGCAAGGTGATCATCTACGCAACCCAGCCGGGGTTGAACAACTATTCGATCATCGACATGGGAACCACCCAATCGGCCGAGGAGATCGTGTTCCGCTGCGCGGATGCGCCACCGGAAGCCTTTGTCGAGCTGGTGCTGCCGCTGCTGCTCGCGCCGCGGCCGATGACGGCGCAGCTCCGCGATATCCCAAGCTTCGTGCGACAGTATTTCCAGCAGATCGACAGTTGGGACGGCAAGGCGGCGTTGGGTGGGGAACAGCCGTTCCCGGTGCGCCATCTGCGCGGGCTACGCGGGTTGGTGCTGGGCGAAGGTTGGGCCGACCTTGATTCGTGGGGCATCTGGAGTCTCGGCGAGCGGGCGTCGATCTTCCTCAAGAACCCGTTTCCGAACGGCCCGCCCCGGCGTCCGGGCGAGTCCGGCCTGGTCGAGATCGAAATCACCGCACGCGGCGCGGTTTCCCCTGCATTGCGGCGGCTCGACGTGCAGTTCAGGCTGGGTGGCGCAACCACGCAGACCGTCTTCCAGATGAATGCCGGCACGCGCCGGCCGGTCATCCGCATCCCGGAGGAGCTCGCGCCGGAACAGGCCTGGCGGCTCGATGTCCGGATCAACGGTGCGAAGTCGCCCCACGACCAGTCCGGCGGGGAGTCGTCCGACCATCGCACGCTCGGCGTCGGGATCGAGGCGGTGTCGATCCGGCCGCACCGGCCGTTGATCGCGCGTGTCGCATCGCCGGCCTGAACCCGGGGCGCCGGTCGTGCCATAGGGGTCCGGACACCGTCGGGGATTGGCTGGACAGGCGGCACGCTTGCTGTTAGCAGGTGCGCCATCGCGCGCGTCGCCGCTCTCGGCCGAGGGAGCGCGACCCACATGGGCGAAAATTGCCTGGAACCGAGCGATCGAACGCCGGTAGTCTTCCGGCTGCGTCGGTGCCGCCTGGGCCGCCTTGGGTTATCGGAGAATCAACGGTGAAGACTGCTGTCGTTACGTTCGTGTACAACGAGTTCTTCAATCTGCCGATCTGGATCCGCCACTACGGCGGCAACTTCGGGGACCGGAACCTGTTCGTGGTCGATCTGGGCACGACCGACGGCAGCACCTCCAACCTCGGCGAGGTGAACCGCATTCCGCTGCCGCGCGACGCATTCGACGAACATCAGAAGACCGGCTTCATCAACTCACTGTGCAAGGGGCTGCTGCTGTATTACGACACGGTGATCTACACCGACGGCGACGAGATCATCGTTCCGGATCTGGCGGTCTATCCGAGCCTGAAGGACTACGTCGAGCGACGCGACTTCGACTATGCCTCCTGCGTCGGGCTGAACGTCGTGCACATCATCTCGCAGGAGGATCCGCTCGACCTGAGCAAGCCGATCCTGCCGCAGCGGCGCTACGCCATGTTCGCCTCGGCGCAGTGCAAGCCGCTGATCACCCGGGTGCCGATCACCTGGACGCCAGGCTTTCATTGCGGCGACCGTCCGCCGCAGATCGATCCCGAGCTGTTCGTGTTCCACACCAAGATGTTCGACTACACGCTGTCGATGGCGCGCCATAAGGTCAGCCGGGAAGCGTCGTATTCGCAGCGCACGATCGAGGCGGGGATGGGCGCGCACTCGCGCTACAGCAACGAGCGGTTCGTGCGCGAGTGCTTCTTCGACCCACTGAATGCACTGATGCAGCGGGGCGTGCAGCCGTTCGACTTCTCCGAGGAGATCGCCTTGATCGATGCCGGCGTGTCCGAGGCGTCTGGCGTGCACTACATCCCGATGAACATCCATAAGATGGTGGAGATCCCGGAGCGTCTCAAGGCGGGATTCTGAACGCGGCCCGCCGCCCATGTGCCCACGCCGGCGCGCGCTGCCCGGCTGATCGGCAAGGCCTCACGGAACTGCCTGGCTGGCCGGCTCCTCGGCAACCGGCACGGCTTCGACGACAACCGGTGTTATCCACACGCAACTCAGCCCGACACCGAGCGCACGCGGGTCTGCCGGGTTGATGCTGGGCGGGTGCGGCGTCAGAATGTCGATGACGATCTTCATGCAGGGTTCGCTCGTCATGGATGCCGGGACGGGCAGTTCCACCAGCGGCCGTGGCTGGCCGGCGACGTAGGTGTAGGCACGTTCAACCTCGCCGAGTGCCACGCGGATCTGCTGTTCGAGGTGGCGTTCGTTCAGCGCCGGCGCCAGGTCGAGATGCAGGACGAGATCGGGCGGACTGCCATCGTCGTTCGCCAGATCCACATGGGCGTTGCCGACATACACGAAGGCGCGGGCACCGACTGTCCAGGCGCCCCAGCCTTCGAGGCCGGACCAGCCGTTGCCCAGCACGATGCCCCCGACGCCGCGATACTTGCCGAAGGGCTGGACGTAGTCGGGCTTCGCCAGGGACATGTCGGCATGCACCTCCCGCCGATGCGCGGCCAGATAGCGCTGCACTGGCAGCGGCACGGCATTGTGCAGGTCGGCGTAGGGCGGCGCGTCCAGACGCGGGAAGAACGTCAGGAATTCCTCGACACTGCCGCGACTGAAATTGAACACGACCTCCGCGGAGTTGCCGCCGAGTTCGTAGTCAACGACCGAGAACATGTCGAGATCGTGCGGGTAGCCGTAGGTGAACAATTTGCGGCAGCGAGCGGAGGCGAGGATGTCGGCGATGCCGCTCCTCAGGGCAACCGCACCGCCCGCCAGCTCACAGAACGGGATCAGCAGTTCAAACGGAATGAACACGCCGTGGGTGCCGGTGATCGGCTGTTCGACCCCGGCGACGGAGGTGACGACATGATACCCCGCCTGCTTCGCCACCTCGGCCAGGGCGGTAAAGTGTTCCAACCCGTCCTGAGGAAGCGAGCTTGCATAGGGAAACATCACCAGTGACCGGCGTGGCCGGATACCATGCTTTTGGGCCAGCTTCTCCGCCTCGGCACGCATCACGTCGGTGATGCGCGGCGGTATCGCCGCGAGCTCGAACGGTAGGCGGTAGGCCAGGCGGCAAAGCTCTGGATAGCTTGCGCGCTGGTAACTCATCAGCAAGCCGATGTCATATTGCGGACTGCCGAAAAAGAGTGGGTGTAGCCAGATAAAACCCCCGGGGCTGAACCGCGCGCGACCGCGCGACAGGGCCCATTCCTGCATGTCAAATACGTGGATCTCGGCGAGTTCCGGCGCAAAATGCACGGACGTGAACAGATGCTCGAACATGCGCGCGATTGCGTGGTGCCCCTGAGTGCCGACAAGCATCCGCAGGTCCCGGTCGGCCCCCTGCCGGAAGCGGAAGTTATGAAACACCGACAGGCTGAGAAAGAAGTCGCCGAACTTCGACGGATGCGCGCAGAACACCCAGGCACGATCGTCGCCGTGGAGGCGCCACAGCCGATCCATCACCAGAAACGACGCTTTTGGCATATTGTTAACTCATCGCTTGTCCCGCCGATGCGACGGTATGCATCCCGCCGCCACCGCAGCTCACACTATCGAATTTGCAATCTCGCGGCGAGACAGCAGCAGGCCCCGCTTGTCCCCCTATATTTCGCTTGTTGATTTGGGAAGTCCATGCCGATCACACATCCGCGATGTTCATTCGGCCCCTGAGAACACGCGTTTGGACATTGGTTGCAAATCGTGAGCGCGATGCGGCACGGAAGCCCCACCGCGCCCGGTCGGAGAGGGGCACGATGGACACGGCGGCGATCCGGCCAGCGCACCTCAAGTTGCCTGGCGGGCGCCGCGTCGACGTCGATCGACCGGTCCACCAGCGGATGCGTCTTCGGCGCGGCGGACGAACCGCGACCGAGGTCCGACCGCATCGGCGGCGAGAGGTTCCCCCGGCCCGTCCGACGAGGTGCGGATCGCCTCAGCCGTCGCGCACCATGAGGCGTTCGAGCCTGCCGTTGGTTGCTCGCCGGATGCGGTCTCATTCCCAAATCAGATCAACTATCCGGCTGATGCGGTGCCGGAAAGTGACCCGCACACACCGACCGGCCTGGTGAACCGCTGCCCGGCGCGGAAAGCCTCACGTCGCTGCGTGGCCCACCATCTCATCTGACGCTGGCGTGTCTTCCGCCACGACCGGCGTTATCCACGCACGGCTTAGGCCGACACCAAGCGGGCGAGGGTCTGCCGGGTTGATGCTGGGCGGATGCGGCGTCAAAATGTCGATGACGATCTTCAGATAGGGCTCACGCGCCATCGATGCCGGGATCGCCAGCTCAACCATTGGCCGGGGCTGACCGGCGACGTAGGTGTAGGCACGTTCAACCTCGCCGAGTGCCACGCGGATCTGCTGTTCGAGGTGGCGTTCATTCAGCGCCGGCGCCAGATCGAGATGCAGGACGAGATCGGGCGGGCTGCCATCCTCGTTCGCCAGATCCACATGGGCGTTGCCAACATAAACGAAGGCGCGGGCACCGACCGTCCAGGCGCCCCAGCCTTCCAGGCCGGACCAGCCGTTGCCCAGCACTATCCCACCGACGCCACGATACTTGCCAAAGCGGTGGACGTAGTCGGGCTTCGCCAGCGACATGTCGGCGTTCACCTCGCGACGATGCGCGGCCAGATAGCGCTGCACCGACAGCGGCACGGCATTGTGCAGGTCGGCGTAGGGCGGTTCGTGCAGACGCGGGAAGAACGTCAGGAATTCCTCCACGCTGCCGCGACTGAAATTGAACACGACCTCGGCGGAATTGCCGCCGAGCTCATAGTCGACGACCGAGAACATTTCGACATCGCCCGGGTTGGCGTAGACGATCAATTTGCGGCAGCCCGCGGCGGCAAGGATGTCGGACATGCCGCTCTTCATGACAACCACGCCGCCCGCCAACTCGCAGAACGGGATCAACTGGTCGAACGGAATGAATACGCCTGGGGTGCCGGTGATCGGCCGCTCGTCTCCGGCGATGGAGGTGACGACATGGTACCCCGCCCGCTTCGCCATTTCGGCGAGGGCGGTGAAGTGGTCGAACCCATCCGGACGCAGCGAGCTTGCATAGGGGAACAACACCAGTGATTGGCCCGGCCGGATGCCATGTTCCAGGGCCAGGTTTTCCGCCTCGGCACGCGTCGCATCGGTGACGCGCGGCGGCATCGACGCCAGCTCGAACGGCAGGCGGTAGCCCAGGCGGCAGAGCTCCGGATAGCTGGCCCGCCCGCGGTTGATCAGCGCGCCGATCTCGTACTGCGGAAAGGCGAAAAAGAACGGGTGTATCCAGATGAGGCCCCCGGGGCCGAACCGTGCGCGGCCGCGCGACATGGCCCATTCCTCCATGTCAAGCGAATGGACCTCGGCGAGGTCCGGGGCGAAATGCACGGACGTGAACAGATGCTCGAACATGCGCGCGATGGCGTGGTGGCCGGGTGTCGGCACCAGCATCCGCAGGTCCGGGTCGGCGCCGTGCCGGAAGCGGAAGTTGTGAAACACCGAGAGGCTGAGAAAGAAGTCGCCGAACTTCGACGGATGCGCGCAGAACATCCAGGCGCGATCGTCGCCGTGGATGCGCCACAACTTGTCCATCACCAGAAACAACTCTTTTGGCATATCCTGTCTCGTCGCTTGAATGACCCAGCCGGCAAGGTGCGGCCGCGCTGTCGCGGATTACACTATCGGAGCCGTCGGGCAATGGCGAGACGGGAGCATATCCGGCCTGTCCTTATTTCGCACACTGGGTCCATCAGTCCGATGCAGATCGCCAACTCATCGTCGCCCTGGCTGGCCGGCGCTCGTCCGTGATCGGCAGGGCGCGCTTGGGGTCTCGCGCGCGCTTCGACAGTTCGGGCCAGGCCGCGGGCCGGCGGCGCAAACCGGCCGGCTGTCTCACCTATGCGGACGAGACCGCTGCCAATCAAGATACTGATCGATCAAACCGGTTGCGGTCAGCGGGTCCGTTTCGGGAAGTATGCGCGACGGATACGGGCCCCAGAACTGGATGGAGACCGCATCGGGCAATGGCCAGTTGCCCGTCTCAAATCGCTTGAAATGGGCCACGGCACTGGCAACCCAAGTGGCGTCCGTCTTGTTCTGACCGTCCCCGTTGTAAATGATTTGCATCGGGATACCCTTGGCACGCAGAAGCTGCGCCAACCTGGGCATCTCCTCCGGCCAGCGCGTCCCCCACCACAGGTCGAGACGAAAGAACGCCAATTTATCGCCCACCGCAGCTTCATACGCATCAAACCACGCGGACAGATCGGCGAACCAGGCGTCATCCTTGAACCAAGGATCTCTATCCGTGAACGTGAGAGGCTCGACCTCACCGAAGCGAACACCGGGGAAGATCGAGCGTATCTGCCGCACTTTCGAGGCGACATCACGGGCGAGTTCCGGGATGGATTTCCGACAGCCGAAGATATCGTCCACGTGACCGAACACGTGGCCGTAATACAATGGCTCGTCCATGCCAAAATACCGCGGCGTCGCGCCCAGTTCCGCCAGGCGCTGGGCCAATGCATGCGGCCCCCCCGCCGCGCCATACCCCTCCACGTGATATCCGCAATGACCCGGGCCGACCCCCCCGCCTGTCAGGAGTTGGGTCCCTTGCACCAGGTCGATATTGTGCTGACGGAGATATGTGATGATTTGAATCATATCAGCCCGGGATGCCGAAAATGGCAACTCGTCCGGTATCTCGAACGCCTTCACCGCACGCGCGGCACGTTGCCAAGGCGCGTTCGGCTGGAACAATGCCATGTAATCGCTTGGACCGCGTGGCGGAGCCCAGGGAGCGAACCAGATCGCCTGCGCCATTGCAGTCGTTGTAAGGCAAAGGCCGACCACCGCGATCGCGACACACCGTCGTAGGAGACAAGCCACGTGTTCGCCCATCCACGCTTCTCCATCTGATCCACGGTGGTCCCGGTGGGCGCTGCTACCGAGACCGTTACCACCCGCTACGAGCCGATCGGACCCCGCTGTCACCCTACAAGCTTCTGGAGTCAGGGATCAAGTGGCGCTGTCGATGCAGCATGCCCACGCCAACCCGTCACCGCCAAGAATATATCCGGTTCTGCGGGACGCCCGCGCCACCACCCGGGCAGGGCCGGCGCCTCGCCCACAGGCCCACGGCCGTGGCCGTTCGCGCGCTTCGGTCGATCCCGGGTGCCGATAATCAGTTGATTCGCGGCCGAGGGCTGTCTCCGGTCCCTTCTTCCGGGGCACAGAACCATCACAGACCGTGGCTCCGCACCCGACAAAACGAGATCGAAGACATTGCGAACCCGCGGGCAGAGCCGTATGGTTGGGAGCAGCCGGCACGTCAGACACCCGGTGTCGGCTCGCACTCCTTGGACGGAGTAAGGTGGTTCGCTTAGGATGTAATGTAAGGATGAAGGATGTCCGATCAACTAGGCACTGAGCTTGAGCGTACTCTGCCTACTCGGAAGCACGTTCCAATCCGTTGGTCGCCGCGAAAGATTGCTGCGTGGGAGCGGCTGGCGAATGGGACAGACCCGGCGGTTCGTGCCGTTCAACCCGCACTTGCGGCGGCAGCGCTAAAGGCGGCGGCGGGCGAACTCGAAGCTGCGGAAGCTATGGTGCTTGAGGTCTACCAAACTCACCAGAACGCGCAGCATCTCGAGAATGGCACCTTCAATGACATCCTGGATGGGCTGTTCATCGGTACAGCGCCTCGACCTCGCCGCACGCTTCCTGTGCGATCGTGATGACCCAAACTTTCGCACGGAATTCGCTGTCAGCGCCGAAGGCCCCGTCGCGACCGTCATTCTATGCGAGTTTCTTCCGGATGTGACGCGATTTACCTTCGGCCCGGACGTCCTGCAGCATGATGGCGGCTTGCATATGGTCACGCGATTCGCGTGGGGGTTTCGATTGTTCACAGAGTACGCCAGGCTTTGCCCGAACGAGCGCGGCTCGGTTCTGCTGAACACGGGCGATTGCGGCGTGGTGCCCGGTCTGTCGTACAACGATTTTCGCCCCGAGGCCTTTGTGGTTCCCGATTGCAACTTTATTAGCAGCCGCGGCTATAAATGGAAGAGAACCATCTATTCCGGTGACAGGTATATACCCTGGGACCAACGCAAACCGGTGGCGTACTGGCGTGGCAGTACAACCGGCCATCCAACCGACCCGTCGTTGGGATGGCGCTCGCTGCCTCGGGTCAGACTCTCGGAAATTGCGGCGACGCGACCTGACCTGCTGGATATCGGCATCTCCAGAATCGCGCAGGTCAGCCAACAAGCGGCCGACGAGATACGCTCATCTGGTTTATTACGGCCTTATGCATCGATCATGGACTTAAACCAATACAAGTACCACATCGACATCGACGGTAACACAAGCGCCTGGCAAGGACCGTTCGAGAGACTATTCACCGGCGGCCCGCTACTCAAAGTTGCTTCGCCACGCGGTCTGCGTATGTGGTACTATGACAGGCTGAAGCCTTGGGTCAATTACGTACCTGTTGCAGCCGACCTATCGGATTTGATCGAGAATGTCGAGTGGCTGCGTTCGCATGATGAGCAGGCCCGCCTGATCGGGGAACGTGGTTGGGAGCTAGCCGATTCACTCAACTACGAAGCAGAGCTTCGGCACGCAAGCCGGACGATTACGGCTGCCATACGGTATTTCAACGGACGGCCTGAACTGTCGCTCGTCTTCGGTGCCGGGCGGGAGGACGATGAGTCCTGCCTCACCGACGGCTGGTATTCACCAGGGGCTGGGTGCGTCTTGGCAAGCGGTGGGGAGAGCCATATTGCCCTTCCACGCCCGGTTGCGATCAGTGACTTCGTCCTGGAAATGGAAATCGGTCCGTCCGAGCTGATCGAAGTGCCAGGGCGGCAGCGCTTGAGCGTGGCAGCCAACGGCGAACTTGTCCTGCAGGCTGATATCACCGAACGGCGGGTCGTTCAATGCACGCTGGAATGCAGGCTATGGCAAGACTTCGAACAGCTCTCCGTTGCACTATTACACCCCGATGCTGTGCGCATCGCGTCCCCGATGCGCCCGCTGGACGACCGGATGGCCAGCGTAGCACTCTATAACCTGACGCTCTCACCAGTGCCGGTCTACGTGCGCCGCGGCCCTCAGTCGCAAGACGATGCGCAGTCTTCGCCATCAGAGGAACCCCAAGCAATGCTGACGACAGCCTCTGATACCGCTGCTGCACAGTCGCCCACGTCACGTCAAGCTGCCGTCATGCAGGCACTCTATGGTCGTGACATCTGGCAAGGATACATACCGAGCCGACCGAGCCAGGGGGCCATCCAGGGATGGAACGGTCAATGGGGAAGCTTCGTGAAGCTGCTGCGAGAAGCGCCAAGCAAGATATTCATTGATGTCGGCGTGTGGAAGGGCCAATCCTCGGTCCATGTTGCCCTATTGATCCAACGGGAAAAAATGGACGGCTGCGTCATCAGCGTCGACACGTTCCTAGGGTCACCAGAGAACTGGTCGGCCAATCATGAGCTGTTCGAGCGGCATATGGGGCGGCCCGATCTATTTCAGACGTTCATCGAGAACGTATACTATAACCGGGTCACTGACGTGGTTGTACCGATGCCGCAAACATCGCTATTGGCCGCCAATATAATGAGAAATCGTGGCATCATGGCGGGAATGATCCACATCGATGCGTCGCATGCCTATGACGACGTGATCCGGGATTGTGTTGCGTACTGGCCGCTGGTAGAGCCGGGCGGCTACATGGTGGGTGATGATTACGGCAAGGGCCACCCTGGCGTGGTGAAAGCCGCGGACGAATTTGCGGCCAAACTCGGCCTGCAGGCTTTCGACAGAGGGGCCGAAATGGTGGGTGCAAAAGCCAAGATGACCAGACCAGCGGCTGGTCCGGCAAGAGCGGAGATTGTCGGAGCGCCGACGCTGCGAGCGGCAACAACCCGATCCTTTTCAAAAATGCGGCCGTCGGCTTGCGTAGTTGCCCCACGCCGTGATCGTGAAGCCTGGCGGACGCGCCATGAAACGCTTGCCAGGACGGGAGGTCGTCCGGCACCATGAAATACGGGCGGTTTCAGGGACTGGTTGACCGCCATTGATGCCCCCACACCAACCGGAGCGAGCAGATGCGTGACTGGCGAACGATGTCTCTCCAGGAGATCAACGAATACTTTGGCGACTTCATAAGGCGGGTCCGTAACAGCGACTTGCACAAGACACTTGGTATCGACAAGCGCCACTACCTGCTTGGTCTGGCGTATGGCGTGAAGGAGGCGATCATATGCGGGTACGATCGTCTGGCGGCGGTGGAGTTCGGCGTGTTCTACGGCGCCGGACTGCTTGATCTGTGCAGTTCGGCCGCCCTGTTCCGCGACGAGTTTGGGCTGGACATTCAGGTCTACGGCTTCGACGGAGGCACCGGTCTTCCCAAACTGATCGGCGACTACCGGGATCAACCGGAAATGTTCATTCCCGGTGAATTCGTGATGCCTGACCAGGATGCATTGCGCGCCAAGCTGCCCGACTATTGCGAGCTGGTGATCGGCGATGTCGGCGAAACCGTCCAGGGCTTCGAACCGCGACTGAAGGACCGGGTTTTGGCATTCGCCTCCTACGATCTCGATCTCTATTCCTCGACGGTTCGGGCACTGCCCTTCCTCACGTTCCGGCCCGAGCGATACCTGCCGGCCGTGCCGATGTATTTCGATGACAACGCAAAGACGATCACCCAATGCCCTTGGGCCGGCGAGGAGTTGGCCATTCATGAATTCAACGTTGCGCATACCCTAAGAAAGATCGAGAGAAAGGATCAATCGCGGTGGTGGATGACCAACCTTTTCGTCCTGCATGTGCTTGATCACCCGATGCGCCAGGGGGGCACAGTCAAACCCCGATTCAGTCTGGGAATCCATCCGATCTGACGCGGCTGGCGAAGTCGCACTGGCCGTCTGTCATGGGCGCGGCCTGGCGACCTCGTAACTCCTGCGGCTCGACTTCGAGATGGAGTGATTACCGCACTGATAGTCGCGCAGATGCAAAATCGGTCTTCAAGTCTCCCTCGTCCGACGCAGAGTGACCCATCATGCTGGACAGCCCGAAGCCGCAGACCGCCCCCCTCCCCGACCTGCGCCGCAAGCTGCTCGCCAAGCCACCGACCCTGCCGGCGATCTTCCAGACCGGGGACCGCATCCTGGCCGCCACGGCACCATCCGCCGGGGATCCCGCCGCCATCCCGGCCAATCTGCCGATCCAGCGCGTCGCAGTCCTGGGCAGCGTCACGATCGACTATCTCACCCGCGCCGTCGCCTGCGGCATCCTGATCGAGGGCACGGCACCGGTGGTCTATCGGGCGCCGTTCGGGGCCTATGTCCAGGAGATCCTGAACCCCATCTCGCCACTGCACGGCTTCGCACCGGACCTCGCAGTGATCGCGCCGGCCTGGCGCGACCTTGTCGTGCCGCTGCCGATCGGTGCCTCGGCGGGCGACGTGGACGCCGCACTTCAGGCCAAGGCCGGGCTGTTCGCGACACTCTGGGACCGGCTGAGCGCGAAGGGCATCAAAATCATCCAGCACACGATGGTACCGCCGACCGCGCGTTACTGCGGCATCGCCGAGCGGCTCGCCCCCGCCGCGCCCGCCAACCAGGTCCGCCGCCTCAACGCCGCGCTGCTGGAAGCCGGCCGCGGCCGCGTGCACTGGGTGGACATGGAGGTGCTGGCCGAGGAAATCGGTGCCCGCAATTTTGGCGCGACCCGCTTCTGGCATGCGGCAAAACTCGACTTCGACCCGCGCTGGCTGCCGGACTACCTGCCGTTGTTCCGCGCCGCGTGGCGCACGGCGAACGCGCGGGCCAAGAAGGTGCTGGTGCTCGATCTCGACAACACGCTGTGGGGCGGGGTGATCGGCGACGACGGGGCGGACGGGATCGCCATCGGCCCCGGCTCGACCGCGGGCGAGACCTACGCCGAATGGCAATCCTATATAAAGGCACTCGGCGAGCGCGGGATCGTCCTCGCGGTCTGTTCCAAGAACAGCCCGGAGATCGCCGCGACCGGCTTCGCCAACCCGGGCAGCGTGCTCAAACGCCCGGACTTCGCCGCCTTCGAGTGCTCGTGGAACGACAAGGCCGGCGGGCTGCGGCGCATCGCCAAGGACCTGAACCTCGGCATCGACAGCTTCGTCTTCGCCGACGACAACCCGGCCGAGTGCGAGTTGGTGCGCCAGGAACTACCGCGAGGTCGCCGTGGTGCATCTCGGCACCGATCCGGGCGAGTTCATCGAACGGCTGGATGCAGGCCATTGGTTCGACCTGCCGCACTACACGACCGAGGACCTTGGCCGCGCCACCGCCTACAGCGCGCGCGCCGCGGCTATAGTGGAGCAATCGCAGGCGACCGATCTCGGCGGCTTCCTCGGCGGGCTGGCGATGAAGGGACGGCTGTATCGGCCGGAGGAGGCGGACATCCCCCGGGTGGCGCAGCTTGAGCAGAAGACCAACCAGTTCAACCTGACCACGCGGCGCTACAACGAGGCGGCGATCCGCGACTTCCTGGCGCGCGACGACGCCATCGTGCTGGCGTTCCGCCTGGCCGACCGGCTGGGCGATCACGGCCTGGTGTCCACCCTGATCGCGTTGCAGCAGGGCGCCACGCTGCGCATCGACAGTTGGCTGATGAGTTGCCGCGTGTTCTCCCGCTCGGCCGAGCCGTTCATCCTGCGCGGGCTGCTCGCGCTGGCGCGGCAGCGCGGCGTCACGCGCCTGGTCGGCCAATATCTGCCGACGCCGAAGAACGACGTGGTGGCGGACCTTTACGACCGGATGGGCTTCACCCGGTCGGACGGCGAGGCGCTATGGGCGCGATCGGTGACGCAAGACGACCCGAGCGATCTGATCACGTTTATCGAGGCCGCGTAGCGCACGGCGGTCATTGCAAGCGAAGCGTCGGGATCGCAACATCGCCGATGGCGGCTGGCGGCGCCACAAGGTTGCGGGAACTTGCCGGCATGGCCAGGCTGATGGAAAATCAGCAGGCGCGGCAAGGTGCCGGCTGGGAATTTGGCGCAAACCAGGAGAAATTTCGATGCCATTGATCCGCGAACGTCTGCTCGACATCTACGAGCGCGAAGGCTTCACCGTGCAGACCGGGCATATGATGACGTTCTGGTACGACACGACGCACATGACTGCGTTCCGTGAGATGTCGTCCCTGTGGCGCGGCGATCAGCGAATGGGTACGGGTTGGGGGATGCCGTGGGGTGAGCTGACGGTATTGGAATGGCTTGGCGACGCGTGGCAGCCGGAATCGATCTTCATTATCGGCAATGCGTTCGGGTGGTCGACCGTGGCGATGCGCTTTGCCTTTCCGTGGTCCAGGTTGCTCGCGATCGATTCCGGCGGCGAAGGCAAGGAGGGGCGCGCCGGGATCGACCTGACGAACAAGATTCTTACCGGCCTCGGCGGTGGTCAGGCGATGCTCGCCACCAGCCCGCAGGATGTGCCGGCTGCGGTTGAGAAGCTCGGCGGCTCGATCAGCCTCGCGTTTATCGATGGCCTGCACACGATCGAACAGCAGGCACTCGACTTCGCCGCCATTCAACCGTTCCTGGCGTCGGATCATCTCGTGTTGTTTCACGACGTGCTGTGGACCAAGCAGGAACGCGACCCCAGATTTCATCTGGAGATCGGCTTTCAGAAAATCGCCGCGACCTATCCGGGCCGCTCAGCCATCCTCTCCCGCACCACCGTGGGAATCGCCGTCGTCTGGTCCGCGGGCATGGACGCGATTGGCCACAGACTGACGCATATGTTCGTGCAGCCGCCGGTGCCGGACAAGTTTGGTGTTGTGCGATAGCACGCAGGATCGGTGTCAGCAGCATTTTTGTTACGGCCACCACGAGCCGCATGTCCCTGGGCTTGCTGCGCAGGCGGCATAAATGGCAGAACACCGTCATTGCCACGGCGCCCAACGAGCGGCCGCAGCCCCGGCGCATTTGAAGAGTGAACCCACAGCGCATGCAGTTGCCTGCCCCACGCGATCCGCGATCCCTGTTCGAGGTGTTCGCCACCTATGACCCGGCCCACGGCCTGGACGGTCTGCTCGCCGGCCTCAACGTCGACGGCATCGCGCCGCGCCACATCTACACCGCCATCCTGGGCCGACCGCCCGAGTCGCTTCAGGCCTGCCGAATGCCGGACGCCTTCAACGCGCGCGACCACATGCGCGGGGCGCTCAAATCTCCGGAATTCCAGCGCAAGATCATCGCGCTGATCCTGAATGCCTATCCGGAGAAGCACCGTCTCCTGTTCCTGCACGTGCCGAAATGCGCCGGCACGGACCTGCGGATCGGTCTCTCGTTGCGCTTCCCGGTGCTCGACATCGGCCTGACCCGGCCCGAATGGACGTCGCGGGAGCAACTTTACGAGGCCGTCCACGAGGCCGCGGTCGCGCTGCGCTACTCCAACTCCCTTCTGATGCACGGCCACATTCGGATCGGCGACGCCCTCAAGCAGGAGTTGGTGCGCCCGACCGACACGATCTTCACCGTGATCCGCGATCCGGTGGAGATCATCCTGTCCAACGTCAACTACATCATCACCCGCATCCTGCAGGACCAGGCGGCCGACAAGACGGCACCGGACACCCAGGGGTGGCGACGCCAGCTCGGCATCGACCGGCTGCCGCCGGAGATGCCGGATGACGTGATTGCCGGACTGTTCAGGATCATGCTGCGCGACAAGACGATCGTCGTGCCCAACTCGATCTGCCATTGGCTCGGCAGCGGCGATGTGCAATCGGTCATCCGGCGCCTGGTGATCAACGATGTGGAGATCACCAACACGCAGCACTATTCGGCATGGCTGCGCGATCGATGGGGCATGGTCCGCACCGCGAAGGCCAATGAATCGCGCAAGTTCGCGACCTCGGAGCACATCCGGGCCGACGACCAGGCGTTCATCGAGAAAATCACCGCCGAGGACAGGCAGGTGTATGCATTGATCTCCGAGCAGATCGACGCCTCGGGCAACGCGTCCATTTTCGGCCGGGACATCGCCGGATTCGACCGGTTCATCTGAGGCGACGAGGATGACCGAGGTGCCGATCCTTGCGGACAGATCCGCGGCGTGCCGCGGTTGTGGTGGTCGGCTTGACGGTGACGCAGGGCTTGACCACGGGCAGGTGACGCGCACGCAATGCGGACATGCAGTCGTCGCGCGGTCGCCGGTTGGCGAGGAGGGCTGAATGATCAAGTTCTGGAAATTCGGGCTGCGGCTGCATGTTCTCGTGCTTGGGCTGTTGCTGTCCGGTCTCGCGCCCGCATTGCCCGCGACGGCGCAGACGATCTGGTTCGCCCCGCAACCTCGGCCCGGCGACATCGCCGACTATATGGGCCTGTTCCACGCCGATGCCCCATGGCAGCGGGCCGCGGCGCACGTGCAGGTCATGGGCGTTTCGGGCCACTTCGTGATGAGCGCGCCGGAAGCGGACTTGCGGCAGATCTTCACCGACCTGAAGCGCCGGAATATCGGGGTGCAGATCGGCGTGGAGCCATTGACCTCACCTGGTGGACGTGGGCCATCTTTCTGCAGCTATCATGTGGAAGGCTACGGCGGTCCGGCGATCCCCCCGCTGGTGCGGCGGTTGCAGGCGCTGGGCGTGACGCCGCAGGTCTTCGGCATGGATGAGCCGCTGTATTTCGGGCACGTGTTCGGACCGGAGGGGGGGAAGGGAGGCTGCCATACCCCGATTGCCGCACTTGCCCAGGACGTCGCCACCAAGGTGGCGCAGGCACGCGCGGCGTTCCCCGGCGTGCGTTTCGGCGAGGTCGAACCACTGACGTTCAGCCCCCGCGACCCATGGTTCGAGAACAACGCCTGGCTGCACGATCTGAGCGAATGGTTCGACGCCTATCAGGCAGCGGTCGGCGATAAGCTGGCGTTCTTCCGGCTCGATCTCTGGTGGAATGATCGGTGGCAGCAGCATATGCCGGCGCTGACCGCATTGCTGGCGCGCAAGGGCATTCCGCTACAGGTGATCTACAACGCCAGCGGCCAGGACAGGACCGACGCAAGCTGGATCGCCGACGCCGTGGCCCATTTCAAGGCCTTCGAGTCGGGCCCCTGGCCGAAGCCGGCCACGGCGGTCATCCAGTACTGGACGCCCAATCCCACGCACGTCCTGCCGGAGAGCAATCCGCTGACGGCAACCGGTTTGATCGACCGCTACCTTCAATGGCAACAGACGGGGCAATGACGGGTGGACGCTATCGGATGATTGGTGTACTCGCCAGTGTCCGCAGGTTGACTGGCTGATCCCCACAGAGGCGGCGACATGCCCACACGCGACATCAATGGTTATTGGCGAGAAGGATTTCGCCAGGTCGAAGGATGGGTGGCGGCGGAACTGCTTGACCATCTCCGGTGCATCTCCCGGGCGCAGGACGACGCGAAATTCACCGGCAACATCGCGGAGATCGGTGTGTTTCGCGGCAAGCTGCTGATCGCGCTGGCGCACCTGACGCGGCCCGGCGAACGCTGTGTCGCCATCGATATCTTCGACGACCAGGCGAAGAACATCGACGGCAGCGGGGCAGGCAGCCTGGGACTGCTGCGCGAGAATTTCAAGAAGTTCGCCCCGGACGACTGCGAGCTGGTGACCATACAGGCCGATTCCCTGGCGATGACGATCGACCAGCGCGTTGCGGTCGGGCTGAACCACGGTCCGTTTCGCATGTTCAGCGTCGATGGCGGCCACACGGTCCAGCACGCGCTGAACGATCTTCTTATCGCGCAGGACCTGCTGAGCGATGGTGGTGTCGTGCTGCTGGACGATATCTTCCATCGCCATTGGCCCGGTGTCACCGAAGCGCTCGGCCTGTTCTATTCGCGTTACGTACCGCGCATCGCACCGTTCCTGCACGCCTACAACAAGCTGTTTCTCACCAGCTATACCTGCCATGGGCACTTCCTGCGGCACGCGGTCGCAACCTTCAAGGACCGCCCGCACTACAAGCTGACCCGGATGTTCGGCTCGGACGTCGTGGCGATCGCGTGAGCTGATCATCCCACAAGGCCGGTGCCCGCCTGGCGCCTCGGCCGGACCAGAGGACGCTTTTGCGCCGATGCCTCAGGCCAGCGGTGCGAGACCGTACTGCTTGATCAGGGCGATCGGTTTGATCTCGCGCCATTCGCGCTCGAATTCGTCGGCAAAAGCCGGATCGACCGGCTTGGCTTCGACCTTGGCGCGCGCCACGGCGGAGCCTTCCTGAGAGTCCACCGACAGCACACTCGCGATGCCGTTGCCGATGGCTTGCGGCGCCAGCGCCGAGTGCGCCAGCAGCTTCAGCAAGACCTCCTGCGGCCGGGCGAGCAGATCTTCGTACCACACAACGGTCGGTGCGACGCCCATCTTGACGAGGCGGTCCAGGGCCGCGATGGCCTCCCGCAGCGTGTTGGCGACCTTGCGCGGCGTTTCGCCGAATGCCTTGTGTCGCGAGATCGCCCAGGCGTGCCGGCCGCGCAGCATGAAGGCGGCCTTGGCATACGGCAGGCCCGCCATCAGCCGCTCCGGGGCAGCGTTGCACTGGCTGCGCAGCTTGATGAACACGTCGCGGCCGCGATAGCGCGCCAGCGAGGCCACCGCGGCGATGAACAACTGCCGCTCCGCCGCATCGCCCAGCCGCTTTCGCGCCAGCCGGACCGAGGATGGCGAGCTGGGTGAACAGGTCGGGTTCGGAGACCGACGAGCGCCCGATGGCATCGAGCATCCGGGCAAGCAAGGTCGAGCCGGTGCGCCCGAGCGAGAACACGAACGTGGGGTGCAAGCCGTCCGTCGGATCCATTTCGTCAAGCCGTTCGAACGGGACGGAGAGGATGCGACGTGCGTGCTTCAACTGGGCGGCATAGAGGACCGGCTCCGCGAACATCGTGGCGATGCTTTCTCGACTGTGCAACGTGTAGAGCGCCCGCTCGGCCACGAGATCGGCGCAGTACATCATGGGTCTGCCGACCACCTCGGCGGGCTGGACGGACGCCTCATAAGCAATCGTAAAGTTCGCCGGTGCGACGAAAGGCCATACGCGATCCGCCCGTTTGGCGATCGCATGGGCGGTGATCGGCCGTATAATGGCATGCTCGCGGGGTATTCCGTCAGACATCGGTGCCGTTCCCTGGAAGGATGTCGGTCGTTCTTGCCATAGCGAGCAGGCAGCAGCCTGGCCCGCCGCGACGCAATCGGCTGTCGGCTGCCGCGCTCAATGCCAGGCTGTCACAATAAGGATCACGATCGAGTTTTGCCCGCAGGCAACGGCAAGCGCAAGGCGGCCGTGGCGGTTGAGGCGGCTGACGCGTGGGGCGACAGGCCAGCCAGGCGTGGAGTCCAATCCCGGCCGGGCGGGTCAGCCCCGGCGACCTGCATTTATCGGGATCATCCGGTGGTCACGCCACCGAGGTCGGTAGCGCGCCTGACCGTTGTCGCGCGCCCGGACCCGGGCTACTTTGCCGCCGGCAAGTCGAAGCGGCGCTCGGTTTGTCGGGTCGCATTGGACCGATGCCGCGATGCAATAGCAAAAGGAAGAGATCATGCCCGTCGCCGTTTCGGCCAGGCACGCGCTTCTTGGCATGCTCCCGAAGAAAGGCGTGGGGGCGGAGACTGGGGTGTTTCGCGGCGAGTTCAGCGCCATGTTGATCGCCACCGCGCAACCAACCACGCTGCATCTGATCGATCCATGGATGCAAGCGCGGGTCTCCTGCCAAGGCAACGGTCCCGCCGCAGCCAGGGATAATCAACCTCGAATGCCACTCCGCAACACCGCTGCGGTCCGTTCGGCCCAATGAGTGTCGGCACAATGATCGAAGACAAAGCCAGGCTCGCCGCGCTCGCCTACCAACTGATCCTCGGCTGGGCTCCCAAGAGCGACGAGGCGGCGCTGCAATTCGTGGGCGAGTTTGACAACCTGGCGCAATTGCGTGCCAGGCTGTTCAACAAGGCCGAGATGACCAGAAACCTGGCGATCATGCAGGTCTGCGAACTGCTCTATCGTCCCTTGGAGGCAGAGCAGAGGCAGCATTTCGCCGCGTTCAGGAAGTTCCGCGTGGCGACGCCGGATCTCGAAGACGCCATCCGGGCGGCCATTGGCGCGTTCACCGACAATTATACCCGCTTCCACGCGCTGCGATTTGCCGACCAGTTGCGGACCCTGGTGGCGATCCGGCGGCAGATGCTACCGGATCGCGAGCGCGTGCGCGTGCTGGATTGCGGCGTCATGCCGATATCCCGCATGTACCACACCGTGTTGCCCGAGATCGACCTGTGCACTGCCGAATTCCCGGGCAAGGACAAGTCGCGGGCGGCCTATGGCGCGCACGAACACTACGAGATCAATCTTGAGCTCGAGGATCTCAGCACGAAATTTCCGGATATGCGCGAGAGGAAGTTCGATATCATTCTGTTCTGTGAAATCATGGAACATCTGCGCGCCGACCCGGTCGAGATCCTGCAGGACTTCAAGCGGATCCTGGCGCCGGACGGTGCCATTTACCTGACGACCCCCAACGTCATGGCATTGGGCAGCGTGCTGGCCCTGACGTCCGGCGTCAGCGCGCAGGCGAAATACAGCAAGCGGAACCGCGTGCACGAAGTCGGCAATATCCATGTCAGGGAATACACCATGAAGGAACTGGTCGCTTCGACGGCAAGCGCCGGCCTGGCGGTGAAATACCGGGCGATCGAGGAGTATTTTCACCCCGACGGCATGCTGGTCGATCGTTTCATCAGCGCGCGAAGCCTGCTGACGCTGGTGCTGGCGCATCCGTAGCACCCCTGGCCACCGCTGCTCGCTGCACGCCCAGGGCGGCAGCCGTTTTCGGGCCGACAGACCTAAGACGAACCTGTCGGGCCGGCTTGCCGAACGAGGCAACGAAGGCGGATGCACGCCTCTGCACGCCTGTTCCGTCCGATGCTACGCTCGAGCAAGCGCCTCTTCATCGCACATCACCGCGGCCACCGCTTCGGCCTGGCGCATGACGGCGGCGGTCTCGCGATCTGTCTCTTCGTCGCGCAAAGCGGCGCTCCGCGCCGAGGCCGCGTCGCTCGCGTAGTGCTTCATGAACAAACTCATCACGTGCGCCACGCCCTCCGGCCTGACCGACCGCAGATCCGTGTCGAAATAGCGGCCCTGGGCATGATTGCCGGTGATCACCTCGTAGGTATCTGCTCAACCCGGCTGAATGATAAATTCGGCGTCCAGAACTGCGAGAATAGCCTGATACGCATCCTTTCCCCGTCGCGCTGCTGTTCCAACGACGGATCGAACGCCGGCGAACAGGTCGGCACCCCAGGTAGAACGGAAGCCACCTGTGACCTTGCGGTATGTGGCTGTGGGCCGCAATTCCCTCTCGCTGCCATTGTTATCCGGCGGAACCTCCGGATGCTCCAGGAAGGTGAACAGGTGGCTGCGCACCTTCCCGTAACGCTTTCGCAGTCGCCTGCCATGGTGGTTGGTGGGCGCCAGCACCATAATCGCGTTCAACTCGTGATCCAGCCTGTGCTGATAGCTGCGCCGCGTGCTCTCGGCCAGGCTCCTGCGCCGCCGCGCCAGCACGACAGCCCGCAGCAGCAGCGCCTTCATGCGTGGGGCGAAGATGGTATCGCCCGCCTCGATGGCGTATTTGCAGTCACGCAGTTGGTGCGCCAGACAGACCTGCCATAGATCGGCATGCCCCTGCTGTGCGCCATACAGGTCGGAGACCCAGATGCTCGGCCGATGGCCTGCCATCGTCTCGGTGACCACGTTGGCCGCGCGGCTGTTGCGCACCACGTGGATCACCACCTGATCGTTCTGAAACACCCAATTCCAATGGGTGCGACCGTCGATGCGCACCGAGGTCTCATCCGAACAGACGATCCGCGAACGGCGCAGCCGGGCAAGAATGGCGGCGACCTCGTTGTCGAAACTTGGCTTGGCGCGCTGCAACATCGCATCCAACGCGCCCTCGCTGATCTGCAGCGCATAGAGGTGCAGAAACAGCTGGGTCAGGCGGCGATAGCTGATGGCATGGGTGAAGCGCAGATAGATCGCCAGCGCCACGATGTTCACGCTGAACGGCGAGCCGTCTTCCAGGCCCGCGGGTATCGCTGCCAGGGTTACGCCGCCGCAGCATGGGCAATGCCCAGCATAACGTTCCACACGGGTCACCACGGGGCGCACCACCGGGAGGTCGATCTTGTCGTAACGACCGTGCAGCACTTGATCGGCATCTGTCAGCACGGATTGGCAATGCGCGCAGGCGGCCGCTTTCGCGGTCACCGTTTCGTCGGGATCGCGGGCCAGTGGGCGACCGCCGCCCTTACGACCCAGGCTGCCGGTGACGTGGTCCGACACGCTTGGCCTGCTCCGGCTGGTTCGGCTTCTGACCCCTCGACGGCGGCAGGCTGGAATTATCCGGTGTCTTCGACGGTTCGCCGAGCCTGGCTTCGAGCGCCGCCACCCGAACCGTCAGGCTCTGCACCTGCGCCCACAGCGCCCGGATCAGGGCGTCCTTCTCGGCGTGGCTCAGCTGGCTGAGGTCGGGGAGCTCGGGCACGCCCTGGTTTAGAATCGACTCGGCCGTGACCGTGTCAAAGGTTTTTTAGGCCAGTCGGAAGCGTCGGCGAATTATCCCTCAAAACGCCGATCAAACCGGGGTCGAGCAGATACCCTCGTAGGAGGGGAAATAAGCAACATAGGGGCGCGCCGCCGAAACCTGCTCGGCGGCAACCCGCAGCACCGCCTTCGAGTAGGTAGTGGAGACCAGCACGCTGCGATCCTCGGCCGTGGCAACCAGCGGCACCGGCGACACCGTCAGGATCACGCGGGCGGTCGGGTTCATGGACCGGATGAAGTCCATCGCGATATCCAGGTCGGCCACCACCTCGGCAACCGACAGATTGAGAAACGCGTGTCTAGCGGGGTCGAACATGCCGCCGGCGACACCGGGACACAGCGGATAGGCCGCACCGTCGCTTCGTGCCACCCAGGTTTCGGTCAGGCCGAGCGTGAACACGAAAACATCCAGCGTCTCGATCGCACGGCGCACGGCGGCGAAGTGCTGTGCGCGGTCGGCCCGGTACTCCCCCGCCGACGCGAAGCCGTTGGGTTGGATCTGCGGGCGAAACGGGTCAATCAGCCGTCCATCGTCGCGCGGCCACACATCCTCATCCGGATAGAAGCGACCATAGGCGCGCTTCAGAAGCTGCACGAGCTGGCGCGACGTATAGACGTTGCCGTAGCGCGCGGTGAACAGACCGTAGCCGTACTGCGCCACGTCGCAGCCGGCCAACACGGGATGCGGCGTCTCGGTCACCAGATAGCGAAAGCCGCTGGCCGAGAGATGCCGTGCGATGTGCTGGGCGAAGCAGCTGCCGGCGGTGGCGATTCGGTCCGACCGGCTGATGGTGAATTTGGCCCGGACCACCGGATCGACCTCGCCGAACGCAGGATCGACAACCGACTGCCGCCAAAAGCAGTGCGACGGCAGGGTCTTGTAGGGATGCGCAGCCATGTCAGCCCTCCTTGTCCGGAATTGGATGTACTCTCTCGGCAAGCTGGCGGAGTATCAGAAGCCCGTATGCGGCGTTGGCGTGAATCAGATCACCAGAGAAGTCCGCGCGCCGGAACCCGGCGGCATCCAGTGCGCCGGCAGGTGGCCGCAGAAAATCCGCCCCCATCGCTGCCGCCTTTTGCGCATCGGCCTCCATCTGGACGTACCAGGTCTTGTAGCGCAAGGGGCTCGGGGCCACGCCCAGGCGCTCGATCTTCGACTTGGTGTATGCGTGGCCCAGCGCGGGCAGAAACGGATCAAAACTGGCGACCGGCGGCGGCACGCACACGGAATAGACCGGGGCAGGCGCCGAGGCCCGTGCGGTGGAGATGACCTGCGACCACCAAGGGGTTGCCATCAGCGCCGCCTGGACAACTAGGTCGTAAGGCACGATTTCGGAACCCTGGATCAAGCCAGGATCCTCACGGCCGGGAATCACGAAGTCGAACGGTCGCGGAGAATTGAACGCACCGGTGGCAAATCCGAAACTGCCCGACGCGAAGCACAGCACCGCGATCGGACGCTCGGCTTCGATCAGATCTCGGGCATCCCTGCGGAAGTCCGGATTCAGCGTGCGATCATTGCCCTCGCCCACCCAATGCGGCTGATACTTCGGGACGATCGACGGCAGACAGGCCACCCTGAACGGCAAATCCTTCGCTTCAGGCAGTTTGTTGGCCGCCCACACCGCCATAATATGGCTATTGCCAATCGCCACTATCGTTGGTTTACGGGCGTCAGAATCGGCTGGACCGGCGGACGACACCATGATTTGCTGCATTCGATCGCTGCTCCTCGCCCTGGTAGTGATGGGCATTTGGACTCCCGTCTCGGCACAACCCTGCGACGAGACGGCGGTGAGATGGACAACTCAGCCAAGGGCGCGTCCGAATTTTCAGGTCGACCGTCAAATGGTGTTCGCGCAGCGACTGGCGGACCAATCGTACGGCGCCATCGCGCTGGGCGATTCCATCATGGCTGGCTGGCAATTGAAGCTCCTGCAGGCAGCGTTCGATCGGCCGACCCTCAACATCTCGTTCGGTGGGGATGGCACGCAGGACGTGCTGTGGCGGCTTGAGACGCTCGACTGGAGCCGCCAGGACCCGCAATATGTAATACTGCTGATCGGAACCAACGACATCCGGCGGCCGGCATGTGCCATCGCGCAAGGTGTGCTGGCTGTCGTGCGCAAGGTGCATACGATATTCCCAAGCGCTACGGTCATCGTAACGAGCATTTTGCCGCGTGGCGTTGAACTGCGGGAGCACGATTTCACGATCATCGAGGTCAATCGGCAGCTCGCCACCGCTGCGCCGCACGCCCGGTTTCGGTTCTTTGATGTCCACGATGCATTCCTGTGCGATCACCACACCCCATGCCGGCTATTCGGCCCTGGCAATTTGCACTTGACGGCACCCGGATATCAACTGCTGACCGATCGCCTGCGCCGTTTGTTGCAAGCCGGGTAGCGACGGGCATGTCTTAACGGGGACGGATGTGCCACAGCAGCTACGCGATCGAAGTGGGATCGCGCAAATCGCCGCCTACGCCGCCCGCTCCACAATGATGCGCACCAGGTCGCCGACGTTCTTCAGCCTCTCGATCTCGTTGGTCCGCAGCTTGATGCCGAACCGGGTCTCGGTCGCGACCGCTGCTTCGGGTCCAGCACGTCCCGCAGCCCGTCGCCCAGCAGATTGAACCCCAGCGACGCCGCGAAGATCGCCACCCCGGGGTGGCCGGCACCCACCACTGGTCCAGGATGAAGGCGCGCGAGGTCGTGATCATGGTGCCCCATTCGGGCGTCGGCGGCTGCGCACCCATGCCCGGGAAGCTGCCACGGATCAGGATGGTCCTGCGTAGGGCCGCCGGACGAGTTCGCTTGACCACAACCGCTCAATGAGTTAGCGTTGTTCGAGCTTGTCAGGATAGAGTGCAAGTCACATGGATGAACCGATCCCGGCTCTTGCGCAGGTCAGCGAAATCATCTCAATTTTGCGAGAAATCAAAGAGCTGCATGAGGCGCAGCTCAAGCGCGTCATTGACGTATTCCAGATGCAACGCCGGGCGCTAGCAATAGACTCAAATCGATTTCTGCGAGAGCTTCTGCGGGACCCGCGATACGGCAATACCAGGCGTCTGGAGCACTATGGCTATGAGGTGTTTTCGGAAGGCGGTGAGGATGGGATCATCCAGGAAATTTTTCATCGGATCGGCACGACCAATCGTCGGTTCGTAGAATTCGGGGCCTCCGACGGCAACCAGAACAACACTCATTTCCTGCTTTATCAAGGCTGGTCAGGACTATGGATGGAGGCTATTCCCAATCGTATTGCCAACCTGCGCCGTGTCTTCGCCAAGGCCCTGGACGCCGGTGTCTTGTCAGTCCGACACACGAAGGTCACCGTGGCTAATGTCAACGACCTTATCAGAAGTGCCGACATCACCGGGGAGATCGACCTCCTTAGCATTGATATCGATAACCAGGACTATCATGTCTGCCGCGCAATTAACGTCATCAGTCCGCGCGTAATCGTCATCGAATGCAATTCCACCTTCCCGCCACCAGCGGAGTGGGTCGTTCCGTTTGAGGCGGAAGGCAAACGCGAAGGGTTCTTGTCGGGCGCGTCCTTGGCGTCAATGACGAAGATGATGGCAGGCAAAGGATACGTGCTTGTCGGCACAGAGATTTCCGGCACCAATGCGTTTTACGTGAGGAATGATCTCGTACAGGACCGCTTTGTCCATGCAGGTGACGTGCATTCGCTGTACAATCCTCCGCGCCGTGGATTTGGCCATGTCGCGTACTCACCGGGTGTCGCGCCCCCGGCATTCTGGATCCCGGCAGTCGAGCCACCTGCAAGCTGGTAGGCGACACGCGCTCTAAATGATTCCAGCAGCGGGATTTCATGCTGTAAGCCGTTCAGGCAATGCCCCGGCCCCCTACCGCTGCTTCGGGTCCAGCACGTCCCGAAGCCCGTCGCCCAGCAGATTGAACTCCAGCAACGCCGCGAAGATCGCCACCCCCGGAATGGTCGGCACCCACCACTGGTCCAGGATTAAGGCGCGCGAGGCGGCGATCATCGTCCCCCACTCCGGCGTCGGCGGCTGCGCGCCCATCCCCAAGCAACCGAGCCCCGCCCGCGGTCAGGGTGATGCCACTCACCCAACTGCTGTCGATACGATCGCGGTCGGGCCGAACATGTCGTCACGCCGGCAACGGGTCAGACACGGCACGTGGTGACGCGATCGGCGAAGGCCGGGGCTCGATCGGGGGTTGGTCCGGGGAACGGCCCGTTGCTATCGCAAGGCCAATGGCCCGGGTGGGACCCGCGGTCGGCGGACCGGTGCGCAGCGTCACGCGCGCCTGGCCGGGCGCGAGGGGCGCCGTCTCGGCGAAGACGGACCGCTCCTGAATGGTCGTGGCGAGCACCTGGCCGTTCACCTCCAGCACACAGGTCGCCACAAAGCCCGGGCGAGACTGATGCGCAAACGGAACCATGATCTGGAAACAGGGGCCGGAGTCCGGAACGTCGATCGTCCAGGATATTTCCGGCTCCGTCGTCCACTGGAATTGGCGGCCCGGGGCGCCTTCCACGCCGCTGAAGCCTTTCGCGGGCGAGCGGCCGGGGGCGCACAGGCGCACATACGCCAACGGCGGCCCGCATCGCGCCGCCAGTTTCGCCGACCACGTGCCGTTCCGGAGCAGATGCGGATGGCCGGTGCCCCGATGAAAGATCATCCCGGCGCGGTCGGCCAATTTGGCCAATGTGCGGGCGGTATAGATGGACACGTGGCCATTGCGCGGCGCGACGTACCACCAGCCGCATCGCAGTTTGCCGATATCGGGCGGCTGCAGACTTTCTCCGATGAGAATACAGCCTTCGCGCGCCAGAAATTCGTGCATGTCGGCAACGATGGCATGCGGTGACGGGGCGTGCTCGATCACCTCGATGCAGGTGACGATGTCGAACTTGCCGTCAGGTCTCGTGGGATGGGAAAACGGATCGAAACTTTCGACATGGGCAAACCCGAGATCCTTCATGCGCGCGGCAAACACATTGGCGCCGGCGCCGTAGTCCAGGATACGGGCGTCCTCGAAGCCCGCGAGCAGCCGGCTTATGCGCTCGGCGGTCCTCCGGGGCCTGGCGGACAGATAGTCCGGATCCAGCAGCGTATAATCCTGGTTGTAGATGAACTGGCTGAAATCCTGCGGCGACCAGTCGTCGAAGAACGGTGTAAAGAGAAATCCACAATCGTCGCAGCGGTGCCATGGGACGCAAATGCCGGATTGTCCGAATGCGTAGCCCCCGGCACACTTGTTGAAGTCCACGACGTCGAAGAACGGGGCTGGATTATCGCACACTTTGCACGGCACGGCGCCTGCAAGCACGTTGGCCGGGTTGAGCCGGGGCAGACGTGCAAGCTGAGACGCCAACAACGGGTCCATAGTCACTCCGTGCGGATGAGCATCACTCTGGGGTCCAAAACTCTATACCCAAACCCGGCATGCCGCGACAGTCCGACAGGTCGACGCTGGCCGCGCGCCCAGCGACAATCCCTACCGCTGCTTCGGGTCCAGCACGTCCCTCAGCCCGTCCCCCAGCAGGTTGAACCCCAGCGACGCCGCGAAGATCGCCACTCCCGGAATGGTCGGCACCCACCACTGGTCCAGGATGAAGGCGCGCGAGGCGGCGATCATCGTCCCCCACTCCGGCGTCGGCGGCTGCGCGCCCATCCCCAAAAACCCCAGCCCCGCCGCGGTCAGGATGATGCCGCTCATGTCCAGCGTCACGCGCACGATCACGCTGGTCAGGCACAGCGGCACCACGTGGCGCAGCACGATGCGCGCCGTGCCAGCCCCGGTCAGCCGCACCGCGGCGATGTAGTCGGTGCCGCGCACCGTCAGCGTGTCGGCGCGCGCCAGCCGCGCATAGGGCGGCCAGGCGGTCAGCGCGATGGCGATGATCGCGCTGGTGATGCCGGGCCTCAGCGCCGCGACGAAGGCCAGCGCCAGCACCAGGCGCGGGAACGCCAGGAACACGTCGGTCACCCGCATCAGCACGCGGTCGGCAAGCCCGCCCAGGTAGCCAGCCACGCTGCCCACCGCCAGGCCGACCGGGGCGACCAGCAGCACCACCGCCACCACCATCCCCAGCGTGATCCGCCCGCCGTACAGCACGCGCGAAAACAGGTCGCGGCCCAGCTCGTCGGTGCCGAACCAGTGCGCGGCCGAGGGCGGCGCCAGCCGTCCCGCCAGGTCCTGCGCGGTCGGATCCTGCGGCGCGATCAGCGGCGCGGCGAGTGAGGCGGCGATCATCACCAGCACGGTGATCAGCCCGACCATCGCCAGGCCGTTGCTGCGGAACTGCAGCCAGCCGCGATAGCGGCGCACCCAGGCGGCGTGCGCCCGCGAGGTCGGCGTCTCGCTCAGCAGCCATTCGCGCGACAGCACGCTCATCGCGCGCCCGTCATCGCCGCGCCGGTCATCGCACGCCTTTCATCGTACCCGCGGGTCCAGCAGGTGATACAGCACATCCGCCAGCAGGTTCAGCGCCAGATAGACCATGCCGATCACCAGCGTGGCGCCGAGCACCGCGTTCATGTCGGCATTCAGCAGCGACACGTTCAGGTAAAGCCCGATGCCGGGCCAACTGAACACCGTCTCGGTGATCACCGCGCCCTCCAGCAGGCTGGCGTAGGCCAGCGCCAGCACGGTGATCAGCCGCACCGCGATGTTGCCGAAGGCGTGCCGCCACAGCACGCGCGCCGCCGACAGCCCCTTGGCGCGCGCGGTGATGACGTATTCGCCGGCCAGCGATTCGATCATGAAGGCGCGCGTCATGCGGGTGATGTAGGCCATCGAGAAATACGCCAGCACCAGCGCCGGCTGCGCCAGGTGCGCCAGCGCGTCCCACAGCGAATCCCAGTCCCCCGCAATCGCCGCGTCGATCACCAGCATGCCGGTGACGCGCGGCACCATGCCCTCATAGGCGACGTCGAGCTGCCCGGTGCCGGGCGCGATCCCCAGCTTGACGTAGAACACCAGCAGGCAGAGCAGGCCCAGCACGAACACCGGCACCGACTGCCCGGTCAGGCTGATCACCCGCACCACGTGGTCGAAATGCGAGCCCTGCCGCGCCGCGGCGAACACGCCCAGCGGGATGCCGACCAGCATCGCAACGATGATCGCCGCCGTGGCCAGCTCCAGCGTCGCCGGGAAGAAATGCGCGATGTCCGCGGTGACCGGGTGGCTGGTCATCACCGAGTTGCCCAGGTCGCCGTGCAGCAGGTTGCCCAGGTAGATGACGAACTGTTCCCACAGCGGATCGTCCAGGCCAAGCTGCAGCCGCACGCGGGCGATCACGTCGGGCGGCGCATGGTCGCCGACGATGGCGATCACCGGATCGATCGGCATCGCCCGGCCGATCAGGAAGGTGACCAGGACCAGGCCGAGCAGGGTCAGCGGGACGCTGGCCAACCCGGTCAGTGCCGGGCGCAGCCGCCCCGCCATCGTCATGCCGTCACGCCTTCAGGCCGTCACGCCTTCAGGCCGTCACGCCTTCACGACATGCGCGTAGTGCGTGTAGTCGGGCAGCACGCCGATCTCCAGGCCGGATACGCCCTTGCGCAGCACGTCGACCTCGGCGTTCTGCAGCAACATGACGAATGGCGCACGATCCATGGAGTCGCGCTGCATCTTGGCGTACATCGCCATGCGCTTCGGCGTGTCCAGCTCCTTGGCCGCCGCCGCCACCGCGTCGGTGAGCTCCTTGTCGAAGAAGTGGCAGCGCCAGGCCAGGATCCTCAGTTTGCTGTTGTCGGAATCATCCGGATTGGCACAGAACGCCTGCGCGTTGGAGTTGGCGTCGAGGTAGTCCGGGAACCAGGTCATCAGCGCAAGCTGGTGCTGGCGCGCCCGCATCTTGGTGATCACCTGCTTCTGCTCGCCGGCCATCAACTGCACCTTCACGCCGACCGAGGCCAGATCGGCCTGGATCGCCTGCGCGATCTCCGCATACGGCGACTTGGCGAAGTGATCCAGCGTCGCCGCGAACCCGTCGGGATAGCCGGCCTCGGCCAGCAGCGCCTTGGCCTTGGCGACGTCCTTCTTGAATGGCATGTCGCTGATCGCACCCGGCACCCCCTGCGGCAGGAAGGCCTGCCAGACTGTCCACAGGTTGGGCGCGATGTTCTTGGCGATCGCTTCGTAGTCGATGGCGTATTTCAGCGCCTGCCGTGCCTGCACCTTCTGGAACAGCGGGTTGCCCATGTTCATGCCCATGTACATCGACGTAAGCTGCGGCTTCTTCACCAGGACAAGGTCCCGATTCCCGGCCACGCTCTTGAGCTGATCGGCGCTCAGGTCGCGCGCCATGTCCACGTCGCCCTTCTGCACCATCAGGGACTGCGCCGAGGAATCCGCAACGTGACGGATCACCACCCGCGGCAGCCGCGGCTTCACCGTGGCATGCGGGTTGGCCTCCAGGATGACGTGATCGCTCGCCTGCCAGTCGACCAGCTTGTAGGAACTCGCGCCGGCGCTGTGCGTGCGCAGCCAGGCGTTGCCAAGGTCAGCCTTGTCCTGGTGCGCCAGCGCCACCGCCTTCTCGACCACGCCGCCGCAGGTGGCCGACAGGCAGTAGAGCACGAAGCTGCTCGCCTGCACCTCGGGCAGCTCGATGACCAGCGTGTGATCGTTGGGCGCGTGGATCATCTTCTCCACGTTGTCGGCGTTCCAGCCGAACTGGGTCAGCACGAAGCCCGGCGTGAGGTTCAGCTTCACCACGCGTTGCAGGCTGAACGCCACGTCCTCGGCGGTGAGCGGCTTGCCGCTGTCGAACACCACGCCGTGGCGAACCTGGAAGGTGAAAGTCAGGCCGTCCTTGCTGACCTCCCACTTCTCCGCCAGGTCGCCCAACAGCTTGGACGTGTCGTTCGGATCGGGCGCCACCAGTTTGCGGTAGATGTTGCCGCAGCCCTCGTTGTTGGAGAATTCGTAGGACTGCGCGGGGTCGAACGCGCCTACGATGTCGTCGATCGCCTTGGCCTGCACCAAGGTGTTCTTCGGCGTGGCGGCCTCGGCCGTGCCGACGACCGCCGGCGCGGCGAGCCCGGCGGCGGAGGTGGCAAGCAACGTGCGTCGTGTCAGCATGACCGTGTTCCCCATTTTGTTGCCCAGCTCGATTTTGTTATCTATCCGGCATCACCCGCCGCTAAGCCTTCTTGATCTGCGCGTAGTGCGTGTAGTCCGGCATCGGCCCGACCTTGAACCCGCTGACGCCCTTGCCCAGCACCGCCACGGCGTTCTGCTGCAGCAGCATGGCAAACGGGGCGCGATCCATGAACTGCATCTGCATCTTGTGATACAGCGCGATGCGCTTGGCGGGATCCAGTTCGTGCACCGCGGCCACCGCCTCGTCGTTCAGCTCCTTGTCGACGAAGTGGCTGCGCCAGGCCAGGATCTTCAGCTTGCTCTGGTCGGAATCGTCGGGGTTCTCGCACCAGGCCTGTGCGTTTGAATTTGGATCGAAATAATCCGTGCCCCACTTCAGCATTGCAAGCTGGTGCTGGCGCGCGCGGGTCTTGGTGATCACCTGCTTCTGCTCGCCCGGCAGCAAAGTCACCTTGATGCCGATGGCGGCCAGGTCCGCCTGGATCGCCTGGGCGATATCGGCGTCCGGCGCATGGGAAATATAGTCCATGGCGACCGCGAAGCCGTTCGGCAGCCCGGCCTGGGCCAGCAGTGTCTTGGCCTTGGCGACATCCTGGTGGAACGGCGTCGCCTTCAGCGACCCCGGCAAGGCCGAGGGCAGGAACGTCTGGCAGACGCCCCAGGTGTTCGGCGTGATGTTCTTGGCGATCGCCTCGTAATTGATCGCCCACTTGATCGCCTGGTGCACCTCGACCTTCTGCAGCTCCGGCATCGTCTGGTTCATCGCGATATACAGCGACGAACCCTGCGGCGAGGCGGTGAGGGTGAAGCTCTTGTTGCCGGCAATCGACTTGAGCTGATCCGAGCCGAGATCGCGGGCGATATCCACATCTCCCTTCTGCAGCAGCAGGAGCTGCGCCGGCGGATCGGCGACGTGGCGCAGCACGATGCGCCGCATGATCGCCTTCTCGGCGGCGTGCGGGTTGAGATCGGCGATCACGTGATCGCTCGCCGCCCACTCGGTCAGCCGGTATGGCCCGGCCCCCGCCGTGCGCGTCTTCAGCCAGGCGTTGCCCATATCGCCGTTGGTCTGGTTGGCCATGACCGTCGCCATGTCCACCACGCTGCCGACATTGGCGGTCAGGCAGTACAGCACGAAACTGGTGGCCTGCGCCTCGGGCAGTTTCATCTCCAGCGTGTAGTCGTCCAGGGCCCGCACCGCCGTTTCCACGTTGTCGGGGGTGAAGCCGAACTGGGTGATGATGAAGCCGGGCGTCTTGTTCAGCTTGACCACGCGCTGCAGGCTGAACGCGGCGTCGTGCGCGGTGAGCGGCTTGCCGCTGTCGAACATCACCCCGCGGCGCAGGTGGAAGGTGAAGGTCAGGCCGTCCTTGCTGACCGTCCATTTCTCCGCCAGGTCGCCGTCGATCTTGGTCGCGTCCTCCAGATTCGGCGTGACCAGCCGGCGGTAGCAGTTGGCATCGACCTCGTTGTTGGTGAACTCGTATGATTCCGCCGGGTCGAAGCTGACGATGTCGTCGATCTGCTTGGCCATCACCGCGATGCCCTTTGGGGTTGCGGCGTGCGCCTCGGTGATGACCGCCGGCGCGGCCAGGGTGGCGGCCGAGTTGGCGAGCAGGGTGCGGCGGGTCAGCATAATCTGGTCTCCCGGTTCTTGGTTGGCCGCACCATAGAAAGGGTTGGCGCCGAAAGGAAGGTCAGGGCTCCATCCAAAACCCGTCTGGGGGCCGGCCGCGGTTCGTGCGACAGCCGGGCGTTACGCGGCGTAGGGGGCGAGCTGCACGATCCGCAGACCGGGAATCGCCGGCAGCCGGCGGTCGTTGGTGACAAACGCCGTGCAGCCCGCCTCCCGCGCGGCGGTCAGTTGCAGCGCATCCGGCGTCCGGACACCGGTCAACGCGCGCAGTTGTGCCGCCCGGCGCAACTGCTCGCGCGTCAGGTCGATCACCTGGATCCCACGACTGTGGGTCAGCAGGGCCTCATAGCGGGCGGCGAGCGTCGCGTTGCCGGCGCGATAGGGGACGACCAGCACCTCCAGCAAGGTCACCGCCGAGGTCACCAGCTCCCGCTGCCCGGCGTCCGCGGCACGGAACAGCGGCGTGATCGCCGGCAGCCAGGTGGGTGCGGCCTCAATGAAGTAGATGAAAATCGCCGCGTCCACCCCGACCTTGCCGGGACCAAGGTCGTCGATCAGTCCCATGCCGCGCGTTCGGCCTCGATATGCGCCGCGGCGTCCACGCCTTGCCAGAGGTCCTTGCCCAGGCCCTGCAGGTCCATAATGGACAGGGGAGGCGGGGTGTCGAGCGCGGCGGACAGCAGGAAGGTCACCTCCTGCGCCACCGACCGGCGTTCGCGCCTGGCGCGGGCTTTCAGCTTCTCGTGCAGCGCGTCCGGCAGGTTCTTGATGTTCAGGGTGGCCACCGGCGGGTCCTCCATTCTTCCTCCAATCTGGAGGCCTCCGGTCAGACGGTCAAGCCGCGCCACATCCAACGCGCAGGGCGGAAAAGCCAACGCCCGCGACCGCGCTAGAAGACCGGCTCCGCGACCACCGCCCCACCCGGCTCGGTCACCAGCTCAAGCTGGCCGACGGTTTCCTTGCCGAACGCCAGCGGAATGCAGGCACCGATCGCCACCACCACCGCGATCGTGCCGAAGAAGATCATCGCCGACCCGGTGTAGGGTTCCAGAAAGAACGGCGTCAGCACCCCCGAAAAGACCCGCCCGCTCGCCTCGCCGAAGAAGTGACCGCGGCCCCGCAGCGCCGTGGGGAACTGCTCGGAGAGATAGACCCGCACCGCCGTGAAGGAGGACAGCACGGTCAGGCCGGTGATGATCGCGCCCGCCGTCATCGCCACCGTCGCGTACTCGCCCGCGTTGTGCGCCATTCCCATCAACGCCAGCCCAGGGACCGCGCCGGCGAGACAATAGGTGATGGTCCAGCGGCGACCGATGATCTCCATAATGAACCCGGTGAAGAATTTTCCTGGAATCGTCACCATGAACAGCAACGTGCCCAGGCCGAAGCTCAGGCTGACGGCTGAACCTTGGTCCACCAGCGCCTTCGGCAGCAGGATCGCCGAACAGTAATAGGCGGTGGTCGCGGCGGCGTAGCAAAGGATTCCCACCACGGTCCAGCGCAACTGACCTTGACGGAACAATGCAGTGAACGGCGGCAGTGCTTCCTGCGCGTCTGCCAGGTTTGGTCCGAGGTCGGCGACGGTCAGCGGCGGTACGCGGTTGCCGCACCGCGCGATCATCTGATTGACCGTCGCAATCGCCGCCTGGGTGTTGCCTTTGCGCAGGTACCACCGCGCGCTTTCCGGCAGGCCGAAATGCACCAGCAACGGCACGATCCCCAGCGCCAGCCCGCCCGGCAGCGCGATCAGCCGAAAGCCGTCCGGGTTGCCGGCGAGCAGGAAGCCGACGAACGGCAGCAGCGTGAAGGCGCTCGCCAGCATGACCTCGAAGATCGCGCCGTAGGTGCGCCGGTGCTGCTTCGGCATCAGCTCGGCGGCGATCGGAAACGGCGCCGAGATCGCAAAGCCCAGGCCGACGCCGGTGAGGATGCGGATGATGATCAGTTGCTCCCCGGTCTGCGCCAGCGGGATCATCAGGGTGAACCCGGTGCTGACGATGACGCCGATCTGCATCACCGTCTTGCGGCTGATGCGGTCCGACATCGCCGAGGCGACGTAGCCGCCGACAACCACAAGCAAGGTGGGGGCAACCACCAGCCAGCGAATCTGCGACCCGGTCAGTTGCAGCGGCACCTTGGCCAGCACCAGCAGCGAGCCGCCGAGCGCCAGATCGTAGCCCTCGACGAAGCCGACGGTACCGAGCACCAGGATCAGCATCACATGGTAGGCGCTGAACGGAATGCTATCGAGCTTGCGGCCAAGGATATGACTGGCCGGCAGTGCCGACCCGCCGGCGAGACCGGAGGTGGTCATGTCGTTCTCCCAGATTTGTCCAATGCGGAAGCGGCGCGGCAGCGGCCGAACAGCGCGATCGTCGGGCCGGTTTCGCGTGCAGGCTCGTGAGAACGAAATTCGTCGTGCGGTGGTGCCTCGGTGTTTCCTGTATCAGCCGTCGTGCTTGCCGCCGTCTTGGACGTGTTGTTATTGTACGTTCGGGCGCAGCCTCGACCGGGATGTCCCCGGGGACCGGCACGTTTGCCCGGCCCGCCGGCAGGTTAGCGGCGGTCGCACGCTTTTTTCAACGATTGAATTGCCTTGATCGAATTGCCGCGGCCGAGGGCTTCACAGCCTCCGACCATGCGTTAGGCTGACCGATCGGAAGGAGTCCCCGATGCCAGATGCTGCCCCCGCCGGCGCGGGCCGAGAAATCCGCGCCTCGGTCTGCCCGCACGACTGCCCCTCCACCTGCGCGCTGGAGGTGGAGGTGCTGGGCAACGCGCGCATCGGCGCGGTGCGCGGCGCGGGCGAAAACAGCTACACGGCCGGCGTCATCTGCGCCAAGGTGGCGCGCTACGCCGAGCGCATCCATCACCCTGACCGCCTGACGCATCCGCTGCTGCGCACCGGGCCGAAAGGCTCCGGGCAGTTCCGGCAAATCTCCTGGGACGAGGCGCTGGACCGCATCGCCGACGCCTTCGCCGACATCGCCGCACGGCACGGCGCGCCCGCGGTCTGGCCGTACTACTACGCCGGCACGATGGGCCTGGTGCAGCGCGACGGCATCAACCGGCTGCGCCACGTGATGCGCTATTCGCGGCAGAAGCTGACGATCTGCACCTCTCTGCCGGAAGACGGCTGGATCGCCGGCGTCGGCCAGAGCCGCGGCACCGACCCGCGCGAGATGGCGCTGGCCGACCTGATCGTGGTGTGGGGCGGCAACCCGGTCTCCACCCAGGTCAACGTGATGCACCACGTCGCGCGCGCCCGGAAGGAACGCGGGGCGAAGCTGGTGGTGGTCGATCCGTACCGCTCGCCGACGGCCGCGGTGGCGGACCTGCACCTGGCGCCGCGGCCCGGCACCGACGGCGCGCTGGCCTGCGCGGTGATGCACGTGGCGTTCCGCGACGGCTATGCGGACCGCGACTACATGGCGCGCCATGCCGACTGCCCCGACGCGCTGGAGGCACATCTGGCGACGCGCGGTCCGGACTGGGCGGCCGCGATCACCGGCCTGTCGGTCGCCGAGATCGAGGATTTCGCCCGCCTCTACGGCACCACGCGGCGCTGCCTACATCCGCGCCGGCTACGGCTTCGCCCGCTCGCGCAACGGGGCCGCCAACATGCACGCGGTGGTTTGCCTGCCGACCGTCACCGGCGCCTGGCAGCACGAGGGCGGCGGCGCGCTGTGGTCGAACCGGCAGATGTACCACTGGGACAAGACGCTGATCGAGGGCCTCGACGCACGCGACACGTCGATCCGCGAGCTGGACATGAGCCGCATGGGCAGCGTGCTGACCGGCGACCGCACGGAGCTGGGCGACGGGCCGCAGGTGCACGGCCTGTTCATCCAGAACCAGAATCCGGTGACGGTCTGCCCGGACAGCCACCGGGTGCGCCGCGGCTTCGCCCGCGAGGATCTGTTCGTCTGCACCCACGAGCAGTTCATGACCGAGACGGCGCGCTGGTCCGACATCGTGCTGCCGGCGACGATGTTCATGGAGCACGACGACCTGTACCAGGCCGGCGGCCACAGCCACATCCAGATCGGGCCGAAGCTGATCGAGCCGCCCGGCGAATGCCGCTCGAACCACGAGGTCCTGCAGGGGCTGGCGGCGCGACTGGGCGCGAAACATCCCGGCTTCGAGATGACGGCGATGCAGATCATCGACGCGACGCTGCGTGCGTCCGGCTGGCCGGATGCCGCAGACGGTGCTGCGCGAACGCTGGATCGAGGCGTACGGCGACGCACGCGAAAAGCGCTTCGCCGATCGGCTTCCCGACCCAAGACCGGCGGTTTCATTTCGCTCCCGACTGGGCGGCGCTGGGTCCGCTGCACGCCTGCATGCCGAAGCTGCCGGACCATATGGAAACCATCGACACGGCCAGCGCCGCACATCCGTTCCGCCTGGTGACCGCGCCGGCACGCAGCTTCCTCAACACCAGCTTCACCGAGATGGCCTCGTCGCGGCAGCGCGAGGGACGGCCGACGGTGCTGATGCATCCGGCGGACGCCGACCGGCTCGGCATCGCCGAGGGCGCGCCGGTGCGGCTTGGCAACACGCGCGGCGAGGTGGTGCTGCACGCGCGGCTGGTCGGCGGGATGCAGCCGGGCGTGCTGGTGGCCGAAAGCATCTGGCCGAGCGAATGTTTCGAGGGCGGCATCGGCATCAACGCGCTGACCAGCGACGACCCGGGCCCGCCCGGCGGCGGCGCGGTGTTCCACGACACCGCGGTGTGGCTGCGGGCCGAAGCGATGGCACTGCCGATCGCGGCGGAATAGGCGGCGCGTACACCTCTCCCGCGCTTGCGGGAGAGGTCGCGGAGCGTAGCGACGCGGGTGAGGGTGGCGCACACGGGCACCACCCTCACCGTTGATCCGCTTCGCGGCTCAACCGCTGCGCTCGCCGACCTCTCCCGCAAGCGCGGGAGAGGTGTATTTTCTTTCGAAACGACACGGGGGCAGATATGCGCAAACGGATCGCAGTGGTCGGTGCCGGCGCGGTCGGCGGCTATGTCGGCACGCACCTCGCGGCAAGCGGCCAGGACGTGACCCTGATCGATCCCTGGCCCGAGCACGTCGAGGCAATCCGCGCGCACGGCATGCAGATCTACGGCATGACCGAGGCCGAGCGGCGCAGCGTCCCGGTCAACGCGATGCACCTGACCGAGGTGCAGAGCCTGGCGAAACAGCGCCCGATCGACCTCGCCTTCGTTTCGGTGAAGTCATACGACACGGTGTGGGCAACGCTGCTGATCCGGCCCTACCTCGCACCCGGCGCCTGCGTGGTGTCGATGCAGAACTGCATCAACGAGGAGCGCGTCGCCTCCGTGGTCGGCTGGGGCCGCACGCTGGGCTGCATCGTCGGCGGCGGGGTCGGCGTCGATCTGTATGAACCCGGGCATATCCGCCGCGGCTATGCCAGGCAGCCGAACGTCACCTCGTTTTACATCGGCGAGCCGCACGGGCGGATCACCAGGCGCGCCGAGGAGATCGCCGAGATGATGAACGCGGTCGATACGGCGAAGGCGACCGACGACCTGTGGGGCGAGCGCTGGACCAAGCTCTGCGTCAACGGCATGCGCAATGGCGTGTCGGCCGCCACCGGGATGGGCGGCAACGAGCGCGACGGGCACGACGCGGTGCGTCGCGTCTGCATCGCGCTGGGCGGCGAGGCGGTGCGGGTCGGGCAAAAGCTGGGCTACCGGCTGGGGAAGATCGGCGCCCTGGACCCGGAACGGCTGGCGCGCGCGCACGAGGGCGACGCGGCGGCGCTGGCGGAGATCGAGCGGCAGTTGACGGACACCAGCGCGGGCGGATTGCGCAGCGCGCACCAGCGTCCGTCGATGGCACAGGACATGGCCAAGGGGCGGCGCACCGAGATCGAGTTCATGAACGGATTTATTGCCGAGAAGGGCGCAGCGGCCGGCGTCCCGGCGCCGACCAACGCGCGGCTGACCGAGGTGGTGAAGCGGGTCGAACGCGGCGAGCTACCGGCGCGGCCGGAGAACGTGCTGTGGAATTGAGGGGGGAAGTATGACGTTCTCTCCCTCCCCTTGAGGGAGGGGGCGGGGGAGGGGGTCGACGTGGCACTGAGCTGCGGAGCGACCCTGGCGCGAACACTTCCCGCACAACCCCTCCCCCTCCCCCCTCCCTCAAGGAGAGGGGAAGAATGGATCACGTGCTGAAAGCAACCTCCACCCCACCAAGCCCCTCGAATCGCACGCCGCAGACATCGCCGGGCTTCAGGTAGCGCAGCCCGGTGCACGATCCACAGGTAACGAACTGGCCGGCCCGCACCCCGCCGGCGCCGCGCATCATCTCGACCAGCGCCACCGCGATGCCGAGCGGATCGCCGGTCGGATGGCCGCCGACCTGCTCCAGCACTGGCGTGCCGTTGACGGTCAGTGTCACCTTCAGCTTGCCAAGCTCCAGCCCCTGCCACGCCTTGATCGCCGCGCCGTGCACGAAGGCGCCGTTGCTAATGCTGTCGGCCAGCTTGTCGAGCGCCGGTGCGGCGTCGGGATCGGCGAAGCGGCTGGTCACCACCTCGATCGCGGGGCAGGCATCGACCACGGCGGCGACCTCCGCGCGCGTGTAGGGCGCAGGGCGCCGCGGCAGGTCGGCGCGGAAGACGAAGGCGACCTCGCCCTCGACGCCGCATTGCGGCACCAGGGACGCCGGGATGCGCGACGGCGAGGGATGGATGCTGGGCGCGTAGATCACGCCGCGCGTCGGCTGCGCCCCGGCCGGCGCATTGGCCTTGAAGGCACCGACCGCGGTGCCGAGCGCGGCGGTGATGGCGTCCTGGATGGCATGCGCCTCATCCACGCTGGTCGGGCGGCAGGCGGGCGGCAGCGCGGGAATGCGGACGCGGCCGCGCCTGGCGGCGACCAGCAGCGCGGCGGCCTCGGCGATGTGGGCTTGGTCCATGCGGCGTCTCCTCGACGGGTTTTGCGGCAGCATCGCATGGGGGGTGGCGGGGGAACAGGGCGACGGGGCGGTGCAGTGCGGGCAGGCGGGCGCTTCAGGGCCGCCGGAATTTCGTTCCAGTTTGTCGGGATACTTTACAGTTTCCGCCGGGTCTTGCCGTCCCCGGGGAGTAACACGCTGACAAACCGGGGCTTCTCTTTCGACACAAAAATGTGTCAGCCCAGGCCCCCGTGAAGGAGACGCTGGTCGCCGGTGAGAACGGTCCCGCGACAAAGCTGCCGGGGGTTGCGACCGCGCTGCGGTCGATTGAAACACTGGTGAAACCGCCGCCGCTCACCGTCCAGTCGGTGAGGCTGTGTTCGACAACGTCAAGATTGGCGGCGTGCCCAACGGCGGGCAGCGTCAGCATCGCGGCGGACGTCAGGGCGAGAGTTTTCAGGCATGTCGACAGCGGCCAGATCACTCCAGAAGGGGTGCCGTTCCAGTGCGCCAACGTGCCCGCAAGTCGCGAGACAAATCCTCGATCTGACAGAAGCCTCCGCGATTCCAAAGGCGTATCATAGTCGTGCCAGAACGGATCGGCACGATAGCGATCTCGGATGTAAAAGATTCCGACGTACGTACGCGCAACAACCAGCCACACGCCACCTGGCGATATGCGCAGAGATGCAGGGCCGGAGCGGATCAAATGGTTAGAGAGTCGCTACAGGTCGCTGACGCGATCTGTCGGGACCGGTGTGCCGCGGGCCGCGCCGACAGAAGAAAACGCCGCCGCCCGACCGCGCCGCGCACGCACCCCCAGCATGCCCGCCGACCACAGCAACGAGGTCGCCAGCATCGCCAGCAGCCCGACCCACGCGCCGAACGGACCCGCGCAGAGATGCAGCGCCAGCAGCGCCAGCACGAAGCCGGGCATCGCGCGGACGGCGCCCGCGATCACCGCCGCCGACGCCGGCCCGCCCAGGCGCGGCAGCAGCAGGAACGCAAAGCTGGTGAAGGCCACCGGGAACACCGCGGCGGTGCCGGTCACGCTCGGCCCCAGCGCGTAGCTGGCGGTCACCACGCCGGCCACCACCGAACCGACCAGCGCGGCGCGCCCCGGCAGCTCCCACCAGCCCCGGCGCCGCAGCCCGCGCGGGGCCGTGGGAGCGCGCGTCGCAGGGCGCGTCAGCCAGTGCGCCAGCACGATCATCACCAGGTTGAGCACCGCCGCGCCGCCCAGGCCGAAGCCGATCGCGCGGATCGCCAGCACCGACAGCAGCCAGGCGGCCAGCCCGCCACCGATCACAACCGCACGCCGGTGGTGCGGCGCCAGCAGCGCGAACACCGTCAGCAGCACGAAGGTCGCGGCGTTGGTGGTGAAGCTGCTGAGCGCGCTGGCGGCGATGAAGCCGGAATCGTGCTGCAGCGACAACATGACATAGGCCGGGCCGGCGCCGATCGGCAGGCTGATGATCAGGCCGCCCCAGAACGGGCCGGCGGCCTCGGCCGCGACCGAGGCGATGACGACGATCAAGGCGGTGGCCACGGCCTTGACCAGCAGCGCGGTCCAGAACGCCATCAGATCAATCCGCCAACGTCGTCATGATGGCGAACTCATCGGTCATGGCCGGCCACCCGGGGCGGCCCGCAGGACCGTTCCGGGGGGCCGGCCTTCCGGTGGACCCGGGGGCGGGCCAGGACGGTGTGCCGGCCATGACCGGGCGACCGCGATGCGGTATGACATCCCGCGTCGATCGCTCAGGGCTTCAGATAGGTCCAGTGCTGCTCTTCCAGTTCCATGATGCGCACCGCGCCGGACGGGACGACCCGCGCCTCCTGCATCACGGTCAGCTTCCGGTTCATGGCAGCTTCGGTGTGGGCGAGCGAGATGGCGCAGGCGCTCATCACCACATCGGGATAGGCGATGTGGATGCGCCGCACCTCATCCTTCACCGGCGACAGCGCGTCGACGAACATCGCGGTGCCCAACCCGTTGGCGACGATCTCGACGGCGACCCTGCCGCCCTGCCGGCGGATGGTATCGATCAGGTTCGTCGCGTTGTGCAGGGCCTCGACCATCATCTGTTGGTCCGGGCTGTCGATATGGATCACCATGTGGTGCTGTGCGACCTGCGCGCGCGCCGGCAAGGCGAGTGCGAACAGGATGCCAAGCATGAGTGCCAGCGCGCGCAATGCTTCCTCCCAGACGGAACCCGAGCAGCTTAGCCGTGGTGCCGCGCTTGTCACGGTCGCGGCGGATTGACTATCCCTCTGCAGCCGGAACCCCGTGCGGGCAGGCCTGACCCAAGGATTCCTTTGAGGAAGCACCGCAGCACGGACGCCGACGCAAAACCGGGAACGACGTTCAAGGCCCCTGTGCGCTGGATTGCCGTCTGGGGGCCGGGGTTGCTGGTCATGCTGGCCGATACCGACGCCGGCAATGTCGTGACCGGCGCCCAGGCCGGCGCGCAATGGGGCTACCGGTTGCTGCCGCTGGTGCTGCTGCTGATCCCCATGCTCACCATGGTGCAGGAATTGACCGTGCGGCTGGGCATTCACACCGGGCGCGGCCACGGCGAACTGATCCGCGAGCGGTTCGGCCTCGGCTGGGCGTGGCTGTCAACGGCGGGTCTGGCGGCGGCAACGATCGGCTCGTTGGTGACCGAGTTCACCGCCGTCGCGGGCATCGGCGAGCTGTATGGCCTGTCACGCGGCCTGACGTTGCCCGTCACCGCGGCCGCCCTGCTCGCGGTCGTTGCCTCTGGCTCCTACCGGCGGGTGGAACGGACGGCGCTCGTCATCGGCCTGTTCGAACTGGCGTTCTTTGCCGTCGCCTGGGCCGCGCACCCGAATCTCGGAGCCATGGCAAGGGATGCGTTCGACCTGCCGATCGGCAACCGAGCCTTCCTGTACCTGGTGGCGGCGGTCATCGGCGCGGTGTTCAACCCGTGGATGATTTTCTACCAGCAGTCCGCGATTGCCGACAAAAAGCTACGACCCAGCGACCTGAAGGCGGCGCGCTGGGACACCGCAATCGGTGCGGTGCTGACCCAGTGCCTGACGGGTGCCGTGCTGGTTGCGGTGGCGGCGACGCTGGCCTCGCCCGGGGCCGCGGCGCGGCTGGACAGCGTCGGGCAGATCAGCCTGGCGCTGTCGCCGCTGCTTGGCGCACGGGTCGGACGCCTGGTGTTCAGTATCGGTGTGTTGGGCGCGTCCATGGTGGCGGCCATCGTGTCCTCGATGGCGTTGACCTGGGGGGTGGGCGAGGTTGCCGGCTACCGGCGGTCCCTGGAATTCCGGCCATTCGAGGCGAAATGGTTCTACGGGGTCTATGCGGGATGTGTTGTCGGGGCTGCCGCCCTGGTCTGGCGCGTGCCGGACCTGGTGGGGCTGAACATCGCGGCGCAGGTGCTGAATGCGTTCCTGCTGCCGCTGGTGATCGGGTTCCTGGTGGCGTTGTCGATGACGGCATTGCCGGAGTCGTTGCGTCCGCGCGGAGGGTATTTCTGGGTCCTGATCGGCATCTCGGCCACGGTCATCGCCGTTGGGTTGTTTTGCGGCGTTGCGGGATTGCTGTAGTCCTGCGTCGCCCTGTCATTGCGAGGAGCGTAGCGACGAAGCAATCTCCCGCCTCGGAGGGCACCAGATTGCTTCGTCGCTTCGCTCCTCGCAATGACAGGGGGACTGGCGACGCGACCGGTGGCGTTTCCGGTTAGCATGAAAATACCCTAACCGAACGAAAAGCCGCTATCCCGCGGCGCGCCGAGCTGTTGCTTGACGGCATCGATGTCGCCGAGCACCCACAGCGCAATGATCCGGTCGCCATCGGTGGTAAAGAACGCCGCACCCGCCCAGGTGATCGTCCGGCCTGTCGCCTCGACCCCGAAGAAGCGCGCGCGATGAACGCCGGTGAAGCTCATCCGGGCGGCGGCGCGATGCTCCGTGGTGACAAGGTCCTCGATGCGGCAGGTGAACCCGGCCAGGGCGGCATGCACCGATCGCAGGTAATCGACGAATCCATCCGGCCCCAGCCGTTCCGGACCGAGCGAGGCGCGAAAGCGAAACTCGGGATGCAGGATCTCCCGGGCGACGGTCTCGTCGGCCCGTTCCAGACCGTGTGGGAGAAGCGCTCGACCAGGGATTGGGGCGTGACGGCCATCGCGATCCTTGCAGGAACCAAGGTGAGTCCGCCGCAACGCTATCGCAATGGCGGCCGCACCGCCATGTCGGCAGGTCACGGCACCAGAGGGACGCCGATCGCGCGGAGGCAGGTTCGTCAGCGCGTCCGCAAAGCGCGGTCTTGCGCAAAACCTATCGTTCCGCTTGCCCGAGCGGTCATTCCCCGCCCGCAGCAATGACCCGAACGCGTATCTCGCGCACCGCGTGCGGCGGGCTGCCCGGGTCGAACCGGCGTGCCTGCGCGAAATGCACAATCGTCTCGCCGACCGCGAGCGCCACCAGCGCGAACCGTTCGTCCCGGCTCGCGCCGGGCGGCCGATCCGCCGGGCCAGGGTCAAGGGCGACGCCTGCAATGGCCACGACCGTCGGATCGTCCACCGTTGCAGACCAGCGGTAGCCCGCGGCACCCAGTCCCGGCAGCGTCACCAGCGACCGGGCGCCCACGGCCAGCGTTCTCGACTCCATGCTTGCGTCGGCGGTCACACCACCGAACCGAACGCATCCCTGGCGTGCCAGCCGCTGCCGTCCCGCGAGAAATGCTGCAGCTTGCCGTCGTCGAGCTCGGCAACCAGCTCGAGATCGAAACCGTAGCTCGACTGCATCAAGCCCAGAACCTGCTTGACGTGCTGCCCCGCCACATTCGTACCGAACGTTTCGCTGAGCGTCCACTTCGCGGTGGTGCCATTCCAACTCTGCAAGGTGGGTTCGGGGTTTCCCCCCGTCCACCAGTGCTCGATCTTCCCGCCGACCGCCACGCAGAGTTCGTAGTTGCCCGGGATCGTCTCGTTGGTCGCCCCGAACTGCGAGCGAATCATCACCGGGGGACTGTTGACATTTTCCCCAAAAGTCTCGCATGGCGCCCAGTTCATCGTGTTGGGATCGTTCCGCCACCAGCGCTGCATGGTGTTGTGTTCGGTCACGCACACGAAGTCCAGGCCGGCCGGCACGCTGACCGCGGGGTTGCCGCCCGCGGCCCAGCGCTGCACCAGCGTCGCGCCGCTCAACAGAGTCCCGGAGCCGAAGGAGCTGCGCAATGCCCAGATCCCATTGTTGTCGACGTTGTCGCGCCACCAGTTCTCCAACACACCCGTGGCGCGGCGCACGACCACCTCGAAGTTTCCCGGCGCCCCGACGTTGATCTGGATGAAGCCGGCGACCCCGTCCGCGTCGGTCGGGCCGAACGGCGCCTGCGCGCTCCACGTCTTGCCCACCTGGTCGTAGAAAAAATGCCGCAGTTGCGCGCCCGTGGTCGGGTAGACGATTTCGTAGTTGCGGAAATAGGTCGACGCGAGGACCGTCGGCGGCCGGCCGCAGTCGTACCCCTTCATGCTGAACGCCGGCGGCAGCGTGACCTCCGGCAGCGTCCCCACAAGCGACCAGGCGAGGGTCTTGCCGTCCTGGGTGTAGTGACGAATGACGCCGCCCGGCCCCGGCGCCCAGACCTCGAAATCCCGGTGATTCGTGCCGTTGCCGCTTTCGTAGAAGTTGCCGTTGTGCATCCGCCGCTTGGACCACGGATCGGGGTTGGTGTCCGCGCCGACCACGCCGAGGGCGGCATAGTGTTCCAGCCCGTGCTCGCCCTGGCCGTAACCGAACCAGCCGTAGCCGTGGGTGCCCCATCCGGTGCCCCAGCTATTGCGGATGAGCCAGGCCGCCTTGGCGTCGTCGTAGCCAACGATCAGGATGCAGTGGCCGTCGCTGGGTTTGTTCTCGGGATTCGAATAGATGTACACCGAGTTGTTCTTGCAGGCGTCGTCGAATTCCGGATAGCAGGCGAAGCACACCGCGATCGGCCCGTTAAGCTCGACCCAGTCCTTCATGTTGGTGTGGCCGGAAATCGCGTGAAAGTTGTCGAGCTTCACCGTGCGCCCCAGCCGGTCGGGCGTCGGGTTGCCCAGACGGGCGCTGTTCACCGACGGCCAGCAGCCCGGATCGGCGATGCCGTTCGCCTCGATCCACTGCAGGATGTGCTCGGGCGACCCGCCGCCGCATTTCGAATGGGCGCCAAACAGGAACGAGATCGCATCGCCCACGTCGCCTTCCGAGCGCAGGCTCCACAGGCAGTGTTCGATGCGCGTCATCGCCTCGACCAGGCCGACGCCGGAGAACGAGTAGCAGGATCCGCAGCCGTTCTGATCCTTGATGTTGGTGAGCCAGGGCCAGCCAAAGCGATAGCGCCAGTCGACCGCGCTCATGGGTTGCCTCCCAGCAGTTTGCCGAGCGCATCCCCCTCCAGCGGCACGCTCGTGGCCAGGTCGCGTGGCAGGTCCGCCGGGTTCAGGATGCCGCGTTCGATGCGCAGCCGCCGGAGAAACGGGTTCGCGCTGTCGACCCCGAGAAGCTGCTTGATGTCCGCCGGCGGCGTATCGGCCGCTTTTGGAATGACTGACAGGTCGCAGCCCCGTGCATACTGCGAAGTCTGGCTGGAGCTGCTCGGTGTGGCGTCGGCCATCGTCGTACCCCTTTCCGTCAGGCGAGGAGGACCCTGGTGCCGGGCGTCGTCGATCGGGCGGCCGCCGTCCGGCGATGGATAGCGGCCTTCATGGCATTGCGCGAAGGGCGTTCCTGCAACGAACGTCCGCCCCGCCGCCCGGGATCATCATGCCACCCGGCAAGCTCGCGGGGAAGCAGACTGACGCTGATCGTTGCATCAACTTTACGATAGCACCGGTCATACCGACCGGCAGCAATATGGAATTGCCGCCGGCCGGCGTGAGGCGCGCCCGCCAGGCACGCAACGACCGCTGCCGCATGCCGGATTGTCCGTTCATTGCCGCCGGCGTCCTCATCAAGTCGATTGTGTTGCGAGCAACGTCCGGCCTGCTCATTGCGTGAGAACCGGGTGCCTATCGCAACCGTTCGCCTCGGCATTGATTATTTGAGATGATGTCGAATTAATATTGCACCCCCGGCGCGACGCTCCGGCATGTCCAGGCCAATCGATCGGTCGCGGCCGGCCATCCCATCCGACCGAACGGCGGTGATGGCGCGGCCCCGACGGCACGGGAACCCGGCCACGGCCCAGCCCGGACACGCCGAACCCCGCCGGCGCGCCCAGCCCGGCCGGCGCAGGTCGATTATTGTTAGCAATCGTTAGATTATGTGTTAGTGTAGATCACTGCGCCTCGCAGAACCAGGAGCTCCCCCCAATGTCCCTCACCTCCGTCGAACCCAGCCAGCCCGCCATCCAGTCGGCGACGCCGGTCATTCACCTCGGGGCGGACCTGCTCGACGCCGTGCAGGCCGCCACGCCGCGGCCGCCCGCCGATGCCCCCGTCGCCTGGCAGCACCCCAGCCGACCGCACCTCATCGCGGCGATCGCCGCCTACAAACCGACCGACGCGGCGCAGGCCAGTCTCGCCGGACAGCTCGTCGCCATGCGCATGGCGGCCGACGACCTGCGCTGGCAGTCCTCCGCGCCGGACCTTCCGGCCCGGACCGCGTCCCGCCTGCGGCGCACCTCGGTCCGGACGGCGCGCGCGGCCGCGCAGCTTGAACGGGCGTTGCGCCGGCTCCAGGCCATCGCGGCCCAGCAAGCGGGGGCCTCGGCAGAAGGCGCCCTCGATGCCGCGGCACTGATCGCGCTGTGGCAACAGGGCCGCCGACCCGATCGCCCGGACGCCGACCCCATACGATCCTGAGCACGCCCCGGCGCGACCCACGCACCGGACCGGCGTCGCCCCGCTTTGACCTGCGTTCGAGGACCAGACTCGCGGCCTCACTCCACGAACGGGTTCTTCGTGCCGCGCAGCTGCAGGCGGATCGGCGTGCCGGGCAGGGCGAACGCCTCGCGCAGGCTGTTGACCAGGTAGCGCCGGTAGTCCTCCGGGATGCGCTCCGCCCGCGTGCCGAACACCACGAAGGTCGGCGGGCGCGCCTTCGCCTGGGTGACGTAGCGCAGCTTCAGCCGCCGCCCGTCCACCAGCGGCGGCGGGTGGCGCTCCAGCGCCTGCTCGAACCAGCGGTTCAGCTCGGCGGTGGGCACGCGCGTGTTCCACACCGCGTGGGCGCGGCGCACCGCGGGCAGCAGCCGGTCCAGCCCGGCGCCGGTCAGCGCCGAGACCGTCACCAGCTCGATCCCCTTCATCTGCGCCAGGCTGTCCTCCAGCCGCTCGGCAACGGCGCGGCGGGCGGCAGCGCGGTCGGGCACCGCATCCCACTTGTTCAGCGCGACCACCGCGGCGCGGCCCTCGCGCTCGATCAACTGGGCGAGGTGCAGGTCCTGGTCGTGCAGCCCGTCCACCGCGTCGATCACCAGCACCACCACCTCGGCCAGCTTCAGCGCGCCGATCGCCGCGCCGGCGGACAGCTTCTCCAGCCCGTCGACCACGCGGGCGCGCTTGCGCAGCCCGGCGGTGTCCACCAGCTCGATCGCCGTGCCGTCGGCATCGCGCAGCAGCACCGAGACGGCGTCGCGCGTCAGCCCCGGCTCCGGGCCGGTCAGCATGCGCTCCTCGCCGAGCAGCCGGTTCAGCAGGGTCGATTTGCCGGCATTCGGCCGCCCGACGATGGCCAGCTTCAGCGGCCGCGCCGCTTCGTCCTCCGCCGCCTCGTCGTCCGCCGCCGGCGGCAGCCGGTCGGCGATCTCCGCCATCAGGTCGGAGATGCCCTCGCCGTGCTCGGCCGAGACCGCCAGCGGCTCGCCCAGCCCGAGCGCGTAGGCGTCCAGCACCGCGGCGCCGGCGCTGCGCCCCTCCGCCTTGTTGGCGACCAGCAGCACCGGGCGGCCCTGCCGGCGCAGCCACTGGGCGAAATGCCGGTCGGCCGGCGTCAGCCCGGCGCGCGCATCGACCACGAACACCACCAGGTCGGCACCCGCCACCGCCGTGGCGGACAGCGCGCGCATCCGCCCCGGCAGCGTCTCGGGCGCGGCCTCCTCCAGCCCGGCGGTATCGACCAGCCGCACGCGCCGGCCGCGCAGCATCGCCTCGGCCTCCTTGCGGTCGCGCGTGACGCCCGGGGTGTCGGCCACCAGCGCCGCGCGCCGGCCGACCAGCCGGTTGAACAGCGTCGACTTGCCGACATTGGGCCGCCCGGCGATGACCACGACCGGCAGCATCACCCACCCCAATCCATGCATGCGCTACCAATGCCGCCCCAAGGCCATCTGACAACTGACGACTGGCAACTGACGACTGCGCTCAGCGTCAGCGGAGCGCAATCAGCCGGCCGTCGTCGGAGACGATGAACACGGTGCCGCGCGACCACCACCGGACCCAGCGGCGCGGCACCGGTCAGCCCCTGCTGGCCGAGGATCTTGCCGGTGTAGGGACTGACCGAGAGCGCCTCGCTTGTTGGTGCCGGCGACCACCAGCCGGTCGCTGACCAGCACGCGGCCCGAACCAGGTGATCGCGTCGCTCTGCTTCTCCTCGTTCTCCCAGCGCGGCAGGTCGGTGACCCAGGCCACCCGCCCGTCCGTCGCGGTCGATCGCCGCCATCTGCTGGTTCAGTCGTGATCAGGAAGATCCAGTCGCCGGCGACCCAGGGCGAGTCCTCGCCGGCGACCTCGCGCTCCCACAGCCGCCGGCCGGCGTGCAGGTCGAGCGCGACCATCTGCCGCCCGACGCTGATCGCGTACACGGTGCCGTCGGCTGATCGCCGAGCAGGCCGCGGATGGTCGAGAAGTCGGCCAGGGTGCCGCCGATGGTCGGCGCCGCGAGGCTGTCGGTCCAGACCACGATGCCGCTGTCGGCGCGCAGCGTGGCGAGCTCGCCCGAGCCGAACCCGGCGACCACGAAACCGTCGGCGTAGGCCGGCGCCGACTGGCCCAGCACGGCGGTCGCCGTGTTGGTTGCCTGATAGCGTCCAAAGCTGGCGGCCGTCCTGCGTGGCGTAGGCCAGCAGCTGGTCGTCGATCGTGGTGAAGAACAGCCGCCCGTCCGCGACGGTCGGCGCCGAGCGCGCCGCGCGTGCCGATGTCCGTACGCCAGCGTTCGGTGCCCTTGGCGGCATCCAGCGCCACCAGCTCGGCCAGGCCGTTGACCGCGTACAGCGTGCCCTGATCGACCGCCAGGCCGCCGCCGATATTGGTGCTGCGGTCCTTCTTCCCCCTGGTGTCGACCCGCCAAAGCTGGGCGCCCGTGGCGACCTCGAAGGCGGACACGTTCGCCTCCGAGTCCATCGTGTAGATCACGCCGTCCGGCCGAAACCGGGCTGCGCGAGGATCTTGCGCCGGTAGCCGCGCGCCGGCGCCGATGTCGGCCGACCAAGCCTGGGCCAGCCGATCGCCCGCCTGCGAGATGGCCCATGAAGTGGGCCGGGTTGCCGCCGGCCTGCGGCCAGGCGGCGTTGCGCACCGGCGGCGGCAGGACCACCTTGGGCGCGTCCGGGTCGACCTTCAGCGCGCCCTGCCCGGCGGAGATCGGCTCGCGCTTGCCGGGCAGCGGGGTCTTCTTCTCGCCGAACCAGTTGTCCCACAGGCCGCAGCCGGCCAGCGCGCCCACGGAAGCCATGAGTGGCGCCAGCAGTGCGGCACGGCGCGTCAGCCGCAGGCCGTGCACGACGGCGTCGCGTCCGATGCTCATGCGGCTCATCCGCCGAGTCGGTTCAGCAGCAGGCTGGCGCGCCCGCGCAGGTCCTGCGGCAGGCTCACGTCGCTGGCCAGGCGACGCAGCGTGACCTTGGCGGCGGCGGTATGACCCTGGCGCAGGTCGAGCAGCGCCAGGTCCTCGCTGGCCAGCGCGTGCCAGGGATTGTCCGGTTCGGCGAGCGCCTTCAGCCGCGCCTCCAGCAGCGACAGGATCGGCGGTGTCGAGTTGGCGCTGCGCCCACAGCAGGCTGGCCAGGTCACGCAGCAGCGGGTCGGCGGAGCTGTCGGCGGCCACCTGGTCGTACAGCGCGGCGGCGCCGGCCAGATCGCCGGTATCGGCCAGCAGCGCCGCCGCGCGCAGCCGGGCGAGCGTGCGGTAGCCGTCCGGCGCCGTCGCCGCCACCTGCTCGAACGCCGCGATCGCGGCCTTGCGGCTGGCCTCGTCGCTCGCCGGGCCGACGGCCTGCGCGGTGGTCATCGCCGCCAGGAAGGCAGTGCCGGCGGCCGCGTCGCGCTTGGCCTGCCACCAGCGCCACGCCTGCCAGCCGCCGGCCGCGCCGATGGTCAGCAGGGCGAGGGCGATGAGCAGCCCGGCATAGCGCTTGAGCAGAGCCTGTGCGCGTTCGGCGCGCAGGTCCTCCTCCACCTCATCGAAGATATCGACCACGAACCCTCTCGTTCCTCGCGCGCCGCCGGGGCAACAGACCAGGGAGACGGATCAGGCGACACCGCCCCCGGCCTGCGCGGCGGCGGACCATAGCGGCGAGACTCGCGCCGGGCAAACCGACGCCGGGCAAACGGGCGCCAGGCAAACCGACACCGGGCAACGAGATGCCAGGTGTGCCGACGCCGGACGCACCGTCGCCCGGCACACCCAAGCCGGGCAAACCGCGTCGGCGGAAACCATTGGTTTACCAACGCGGCGCACAGATGACCGATGGCGCGTTCCTCGTCGTCCCTGCTGCTGCCCCTGCTGCTTCCCGTGCTGCTGCTGGCCGGCTGCGACGCAACGACCGAAGGGATCGCGGCGGTCACCGTGGGCAGCGTGGCCGTCATCCATCGCACTCCGGTCGATGCGGTCGTTTCCCTGGTCACCGGCAAGGACTGCTCGGCGGTGCGACTGGACGAGGGCAAGACGTATTGCCGCCCGAAGGAGCCGCCGCCCGATGCGCCGCCCTACTGCACCCGCAGCCTGGGCGTGGTGGATTGCTGGAAGGATCCGGCCGCCATGCCCGACCTGCCGCCCCAGGTGGCAGACGGGCCGAGCCAACTGAACCCGGCTCAGGAGGCGGACCGCACGCGCCGCTGGCCATAACGCGGTTTCACGCTGACCGCCGCCGTCCCCGGGGCCGGACGCAGAAACCCGGCACGTGCGACAACGGCAGAAAACCGGCTAGTCTCGCACACATGCAACCCGCAGGAGGGAACCAGGATGCGTGACCCCGAGATCGCCGCGCTGCGCGAAAAACTGGCCCAGCGCGTTCGCCCGACCGACGTCGGCGAACGACGGAAAAGCTTCGATGCCTTCGCCTCCGCTTACCGGACCGCCGCGGATATCGTCGTCGAGCCCATCACGGTGAACGGCGTGCACGCGGAATGGACCATCGCGCCCGGCGCCGATCCGACGCGGGCCGTGCTGTATCTGCACGGCGGCGGCTACGTGATCGGCTCGCTCGACAGCCATCGCCATCTCGCCGCCGAGGTCGGTCGCACCGCCGGCGCGCGCTGCCTGGCGCTGCACTACCGGCTGGCGCCGGAACATCCGTTTCCCGCCGCCGTCGAGGACGCGCTCGCCGGCTACCGCTATCTGCTCGACGCCGGATTTGCGCCGGGTCACATCGCCCTCGCCGGCGACAGCGCGGGCGGCGGTCTCGTGGTCGCCGCCCTGGTGGCGATCCGCGACGCCGGCCTGCCGCAGCCGGCCGCCGGCTGGCCGATCTCGCCCTGGGTCGACATGGAGGGCATCGGCGCCAGCATGACCGGCAAGGCCGCGGAAGACCCCACCGTGCAGAAGGAACCGCTGCTGGAGATGGCGGCGCTCTACCTGCACGGCGCCGACCCGCGCGCGCCGCTGGCCGCGCCGATCTATGCCGACCTGCGCGGCATCGCGCCGCTGTTCATCCAGGTCGGCGCGGTGGAGACCCTGCTGGACGATGCGGTTCGCCTGGCCGGGATGGCCGGCGCCGCGCACGTGCCGGTGACGCTCGAGATCTGGCCGGACATGGTGCATGTCTGGCACATGTACTACCCGGATCTGGCCGCCGGACGGCGTGCCATTGCGGCCGGCGGGCGGTTCCTGCGGGAGGCCTTGCGCAACGGATGACCCTGCTGGTCCGGCGCCTGGCAAGCGAGGCACCGACCGGCACGCTGTATGGCAACGTCGAGATCCGCCAGGTCGACCTGTCGTTCAATGCCGAGGGCACGGTGATCGTCATGCCCAAGCACGAGGGCGACCGCGTCGGCGAGGTGATCGCCGAGCTCGATCCGGCGACCTATCAGAGCGCCGCCACGCTCGCCGAGGCGCGGCGGGATGCGGCAAAGGCGCAGCTCGACCTGCTGCTGGCCGGCACACGGCCCGAGGATATCGACCAGGCGCGCGCCAATCTCGCCAACACCCAGGCATCGTTGGCCGATCCCGAAACGACTTTTGCGCGCCAGAAAGACCTGGCCGCTTGGGGTCGGAGGTGTAGCGCGAGAAAGCTTGTGTGGCCTGCGCGCCCTGGCGTTATCATGCCTGCACAATCGCGGGGTGCCATCATGCCGCTCAATACGGGGAATAAGACATTCGGCGGCCTTGCGAAGACGCGGGCTGCGCGGACGCGTCGCAACAAGACCGCAACGGCAAACTGTGCCGTGGAGAATGAGCTGCGCCGCCTGGATCAGACTGTGAAGCTGGCGGAACGGGTGCGCCCACCGCAGGATCGCGTGCTGGCACGCCCGGCAACAGGACTGGACGCGGACAAGGAATTCTACGACTCGCTCTGCGGTGACCCGTGACTCCGGCCATGCGCCGGTGCCGGCTCGCGCGCGACGGGATCGACTCAAGGAGGGCGATCCCAGGTGGGTGAATTTGCGCTAGGACCGATGACGTTGCGGACATGAGCGCGCCAAAGGTGCCACCGTCGGTACCATGGGCAACAATGCCACAGGTCATGGCGTGGTTCCGTCCGTCAAGCTACCGATCCCGCGCCAACCGCAACCCGCCGCTCGATTTCCGCGGCAAGAAGCTCGAAGTCCTCGTAGCAGGACCGTACCGCTGATTGGTGGCCGCCGATTGCACCGTCAGCCGGCTTCAAGAGGAACATCGGCTTGCGTGCCTCCTGCGCCATGGGCATCAGCGATCGATAGTCCTTTAGTTGGGCCAGCCTGTTCTCGTCGGATGCCTGCGCGTCGTCAGCCGGTAGCTGACCGAGCACGTCCTTGGCGTAGGCCTGCGACACGCGATCAACCCATTTCTGATACGCGCTTGACATGTATCGACCGGCCGACGAGTAACGCGAGATGATGTAGCCAAGCGGCCGCATCTCGCCCAGCGGCAACTCGAAGTGCAGGCAATTAGGGACACGCTCCCGTCTTTCCAGCCATTCGCGGCGCCAGGCGCGCAGTCGGCCACCAACATTTTGTAATCCCAGAATGGAGGACGGGTCCGCCCCAATGGGAATGATCACGAAATCCGCCGCCACAAGTGCGCACCGATTGATCGCCCCCAGGTTCGGTGCAACATCGATCAATCCCAGATCGGCATGCTGTGCCGCCCCGACGCCCCGCAGCATGCGATCGAATGCGGCACTCACGCGAAACGCATGTGCCTCACCGTTGAGGCATCGCGGCCACTGGGCCGACAACTCGTCTTCAATCTCCGAGAGCATCAGATCTCCGGGGATCAGGCCAAGTCGATCCGCCACTATCTGCGGGGTCACCTGAATCAGGTCTCCCGTCTCCTCGATCAGCGGTTGCATTGCGGAATAAACCGTGGCGCCTCCACCGGCGGCCCAAAGAGTTTCGATACGATCGTCCTGAAGGAACATCCCGGTCAGATTGGCCTGAGGATCAAGATCGGCGGCGACGACCTGCAAACCACGCAGGGCGAACATGTTCGCTATATGGAAGAGGAGCGAGGTCTTGCCCACACCGGCTTTGTTGTTGAAAAAGACGATCGTTTTCACGGTTGCCTCCGAATGGTGACATGCACCCATGCAGGAGCTTCAGAAGGCTGGAACGAAAACTCCGGTTGGGGATTGCCGTTCGCCTCAAGCGAGCGCCGAACGATTTCCAGCCCCTGCCCGAATCGCTCGACGAAGCCATAACCCTTTAGCGCCTCGGCGAGTGTTGGATTCCGGTAATCGGTAAAACCCGGCAAGCCGAACGTTGCAGGTGTAACCGCACATATAGGCCGCCCGGGTTGAGAATTTCGATACGGTCACTATACCATGTCACTCGTACGGGCGATGTCGTGTCGTATGATCGATGCATGATGTCGTTGCGAACGAGCTGCTGTAACGCCTGCAAGGGATAGTCCGCGCTTCGCGTGTGCACCGCCGGGCCCATAGCAACGCCGATGGAGATCGAACTGTCCATGATTTCGTCGATACGACGAAGCTGATCCGCGATCGTGCCGGTGAGAATGCGCTCATCAAGCGTCGTATCCGTGAGGCTAAGGCGACGCCCATAAATTGCCGCTTCACGGTGCGCCATGGACCGACGGAGGGGCCAGGCGTGAGGGTCCCTATGCCGGCTGCCCGTCCGTAACCGCCTGGCTCGATTGGCAGCAAGAAAGCCAGAATAACACGGAGCTCACGGAGAAAGATAAAGTCACGGAGTGCACGGAGAAGCAAGGATTTTGGCGCTTCGCGCAAGCAACAGATCAGAGGTAGTTCACCGTGTAGCAGCGTTCTTGCTTGCGCGAAGCGCATAAATTCTTGTCCGTGCACTCCGTGACTTTATCTTTCTCCGTGAGCTCCGTGTTATTCTGGCTTTCTTTCGGCTTGCTTGCTTGCGGTCGACCTGCGCCAACTCGCTCAGCGGGAGCGCCCAACTTCGCAACCGCCGCCGATTCGTTAATTCTTGGGCGTTGCCTAACCCCCCCACCTTGCGCCACGCGATGCAGGCGCCCGGAAACCAACCTTGCGGCGACTTGCCCAGCATAAGAATGGCGGTCGTGGTCGGTACCTGGTTTGCGTCTATTAGGCGCAGCGCCCGCAACTGCTGGTCCGTCGTTCGTTCATTCTGCGCGATGGTATCTGGCGAGATGAGCTGCGAGAGGTACTCGAGGCGAAAACGGTTCAGATCGAGGTCGGTCAATCCGGCTCCCGGGACCGGCTGGGCGTCGAACGGTAGATTGCCCCATCGGCGCTTCTCGACAAGCCTGCGTTCCTCGTCCGGCGTGGTGATCGCGCGCCGCGGACCGACACGTAGCCAACTGCGACCGCGCGTTCGAATGGGTGGATTGTCGGACGGCTGCACTATGATGACCGCAAGCGCGCAGCCCGAGAGCACAGCGCGCCGCACCTCCATACTGGGAAACGGGGTGATCCCGCCGTCATCCCGGATTTGGCCGAGACTCGTCAGCAGTTCATCGGTGATCGGGAGTTGCGCACAGGAGCCATCGTCCTCCACGCCGATGAATACCACCCCCGGGAGCCGACGATCCGGTAGGTCGTTCGCGAAGGCACAAACCGCTTCCTGCACACGATCCAGGTCGGATGCATTCCGCTTGCGTTCGACGCAATCAGCCTCACCAGTGCACAGCAACGATTCAAGCTCCTGATCGCTCAGTGCAGCCATCCTCATCCCCTGACGGCGTTCACCGCGAGATGTAGGCTCTTTGGCTCGGGCTTGGAAGCATGGAGGCCGCACAGACGCCTCGACATCTGTGGGCGCGGTGCTTGCGGCGCTTAACACCGTGGCGGGGTTCTCACCTGCCACGGGTCAGCGGGACATCGGTCCACCGCGGGGCCGAACGCACGAGCCTCTGGCGCGCATGCGGTCCGGATCCGGGCCACCCACCGTCATCCTGCCTTCCGGCCTGACAGAGCTACGGACAAGGCGCTATGACGGGCGAATTCTGCGCTAAGATCGGAAGCCCACCGGAGGAAACCGCCATGACCGGCAACCCCACCTACCTGACCGGGCTGGACAGGAACCAGGCCAACTACGCGCCGCTGACGCCGCTGACCTTCATCGAGCGCGCCGCCTACGTCTACCCGACGCGGCTCGCCGTGGTGCACGGCGCGCAACGCTTCACCTGGGCGGAGACCTACGCGCGCTGCCGCCGCCTGGCCTCGGCACTGACGCGGCGCGGCATCGGCCACAACGACACCGTGGCGGTGATGGCGCCCAACATCCCGGCCATCTACGAGGCGCATTTCGGCGTCCCGATGACCGGCGGCGTGCTGAATGCGCTGAACACGCGCCTGGACGCCGAGACGATCGCCTTCATGCTGCGCCATGCCGGCGCGCGGGTGCTGATCACCGACGGCGAGTTCGCCCCCACCGTCGAGCGGGCGCTGGCGCTGCTCGAAACGCGCCCGCTGGTGATCGACATCGACGACGCGGCCTTTCCCGCCGGCAAGCGCGTCGGCGACCTTACCTATGAGGCGTTCCTGGCCGAGGGCGACCCGGAGTTCGCCTGGGCCAACCCGCCGGACGAGTGGGACGCGATCTCGCTCAACTACACCTCGGGCACCACCGGCGACCCGAAGGGCGTGGTCTACCACCACCGCGGCGCCCACCTGAACGCGATCAGCAACGTGCTGAACTGGGACATGGCCGTCGCATCCGGTCTATCTCTGGACGCTGCCGATGTTCCACTGCAACGGCTGGTGCTTCCCCTGGTCGATCGCCGAGCGCGCCGGCACCAATGTCTGCCTGCGCCGGGTGGAGGCGAAGGCGATGTTCGACGCGATCCGCGCCAACAAGGTGACCCACATGTGCGGCGCGCCGATCGTCTATGCCACGCTGATCAACGCGCCGGAGGCGCTGCGCCAGGGCATCCACCACACGGTGCGCGGCCAGGTCGCCGGCGCCGCGCCGCCCGCCGCGATCATCGAGGGCGCCGAGCGGATCGGCATCGAACTGACCCACGTCTATGGCCTGACCGAGACCTACGGCCCCGCCGCGGTCTGCGCCAAGCACGACGGCTGGACGGCAATGCCGTTGCCGAACCGGGCCGAGCGCAACGGCCGCCAGGGCGTCCGCACGCCGTTGCAGGAGGCGATGACGGTGCTCGATTCCGAAACGATGCAGGCGGTGCCGTGGGACGGCGAGACGATGGGCGAGATCATGTTCCGCGGCAACATCACCATGAAGGGTTACCTGAAGAACCCCGGCGCCACCGACAAGGCGTTCGCCGGCGGCTGGTTCCATACCGGCGATCTCGCAGTGATGCAGCCGGACGGCTACGTGAAGATCCGCGACCGTTCCAAGGACATCATCATCTCCGGCGGCGAGAACATTTCGTCGCTGGAAGTGGAGGAAGCGCTGTACCGCCACCCCGCGGTGCTGAGCGCCGCCGTCGTGGCGCAGCCGGACGAGAAATGGGGCGAGGTGCCCTGCGCCTTCGTCGAACTGAAGCAGGGCGCCTCGGTCACCGCGGACGAACTGCTGGCGCACTGCCGCGAGCACCTGGCGCGATTCAAGGTGCCCAAGAGCTTCGTGTTCCGCGAGCTGCCGAAGACCTCGACCGGAAAGATCCAGAAATTCGTGCTGCGCGACATGGCGAAATCCGCCAGCGCCATCCAATAGGGGTCGCCGATGACCGACTATGTACCGCCGCTGCCCGACATGCGCTTCGTGCTGCACGAGCTGATCGGGCTGGAACGCATCGCCGCGCTGCCGGGCTGCGAGCACATCGGCAGAGAACTGGTCGACACGATCCTCGACGAGGCGGGCAAATTCGCCCGTGACGAGCTGGCGCCGCTGAACCGCATCGGCGACACGCAGGGCAGCAGGCTGGTGCACGACGCGGTGCACACGCCGCCCGGCTTCCGCGACGCCTACCACCAGTTCATCGCCGGCGGCTGGACCGCGCTGACCGGCGATCCCGACCATGGTGGCCATGGCCTGCCCGCGCTCGTCTCGGCCGCGGTGCAGGAGATGTGGAACGCCGCCAACATGGGCTTCGCGCTGTGCCCGCTGCTGAGCATGGGGGCGATCGAGGCGCTGTCGTTCACCGGCACCGAGGCGCAGAAGGCACTGTACCTGGCCCGGCTGATCGATGGGAGCTGGACCGGAACGATGAACCTGACCGAGCCGCAGGCGGGCTCCGATCTCGCTGCGGTGCGCACCCGCGCGGTGCCGGACGGCGATGCCTACCGGCTGTTCGGGCAGAAGATTTTTATCACCTACGGCGAGCACGATTTCACTGACAATATCCTCCATCTGGTACTGGCTCGCCTGCCCGACGCGCCGGAGGGCGTAAAAGGCATCTCCCTGTTTTTGGTGCCGAAATTCCTGGTCAACCCGGACGGCTCGCTCGGCGCGCGCAACGACGTGCACTGCGTCTCGCTCGAGCACAAGCTGGGCATCCACGCCAGCCCGACCGCGGTGATGGCCTATGGCGATCACGACGGCGCCGTCGGCTATCTGCTGGGCGAGGCGAACCGCGGCCTGGAATACATGTTCATCATGATGAACCAGGAACGCTTCGGCGTCGGTATGCAGGGCGTGGCGATCAGCGAACGCGCCTACCAGCAGGCGCTGGAGTACGCGCGGAACCGCGTGCAGGGCACCGAGACCGGCGTGCGCGGCGGCGCACGCGTGCCGATCCTGCGCCATCCCGACGTGCGCCGCATGCTGCTGTCGATGAAGGCGGAGACCGAGGCGATGCGCGCGCTGGCCTACGTCGCCGCCGCGGCGATGGATGTGGGGCACCGCCATCCGGACGCGGCGCAGCGTGCCGATGCGCAGGCGATGGCCGATCTGCTGATCCCCGTGGTGAAGGGCTGGAGCACCGAGACGGCGCTCGGCATCACCTCCACGGGGATCCAGGTGCACGGCGGCATGGGCTTCATCGAGGAGACCGGCGCCGCGCAGCACGCCCGCGATGCCCGCATTCTGACGATCTATGAAGGCACCACCGGCATCCAGGCGAACGACCTGGTAGGGCGCAAGATCGCGCGCGATGGCGGCAACGCGGCGCGCGCGGCGATCGCCGAGATGCAGGCGGCGATCGCCGCCCTCGACGGCGCCGAGGTCGCACCGATCCGCGCTGCCCTGGCCGACGCGGTCGCGCTGCTGGAGCGCGCGGTTGCGTGGGTGGTAGACACCTCCGCGACCGACCCGCGCGCCGTGGCCGCCGGGGCCGTGCCGTTCCTGAAACTGTTCGGCGTGGTCGCCGGCGGCTGGCAGATGGGCCGCGCGGCGCATGTGGCGCAGACACGTCTGACAGCGGGCGACAACCTGCACCCCGGCTTCTATCGCGCCAAGCTCGCCACCGCGCGGTTCTATGCCGATCACGTGCTGCCGCAGGCGCACGGCCTGGCCCACGCCACGATGCACGGCGCCAGCAGCGTGCTGGCACCGGACGACGTTCTGTTCGCAGCATGAGGGGGATTGTCTGCGAACGTTGCTTTACTCCCCCTCCCCTTGAGGGCTTGGGCCGCAAAGCGGACCAAGGGTGGGGGGAGGGGTTGTTCCCGGGGTCGTTCAGCAGCATCGTGCCGCCGAACCCCTCCCCCCAGCCCCCTACCTCAAGGGGAGGCGGAGAATTTGTGCATCCGGCGCCCCCCCGGCCGCCACACTCATGACCACCGCCCGCACCCAGGTCGGCATCGTCGGTGCGGGTCCCGCCGGACTTCTCCTGTCGCACCTGCTGCATCTGCGCGGCATCGACTCGATCGTCCTGGAAGCCCGTTCCCGTGACTACGTCGAGAACCGTATCCGCGCCGGCGTGCTGGAATACGGCACCGAGCAGTTGCTCAACGACTCCGGCGTCGGCGTGCGCATGCGGCGCGAGGGCCTGCTGCATCCCGGCGTGGTCATGCGCTTCGACCGCACGGACCATCGCATCGACTTCGCCGACCTCGTCGGCAAGCACGTGATGGTCTACAGCCAGCACAAGGTGGTGCAGGACCTGATCGCCGCGCGCCTCGCCGCGGAGGGGCAAATCGTGTTCGAGGCCGCCGGCGTCAGCGTCCACGATTTCCAGACCGACCACCCGCGCATCCGCTACCGCCACGGCGGCACGAACCATGAAATCGCCTGCGACATCATCGCCGGTTGCGACGGCTTCCACGGCGTGTGTCGTCCCTCGATCCCCGCCGGCGTGCTGCGCATTTTCGAGCGTGACTATCCGTTCGGCTGGCTCGGCATCCTCGCCGAGGCGCCGCCGTCAACCGCGGAGAACGTCTATGTCAGCCACGAGCGCGGTTTCGCCCTGCTGGCGATGCGCTCGCCGACCCTGAGCCGGCTGTATCTCCAGTGCGCACCCGACGAAGACCTTGCCGCGTGGCCGGACGACCGGATCTGGGAGGAGTTGCAGACGCGGGCCGCCCGCGACGGGTTCGCACTGACCGAGGGGCCGATCCTGCAACACGGCATCACGCCGATGCGCAGTTTCGTGGCCGAACCGATGCAGTGCGGCCGGCTGTTCCTCGCCGGCGACGCCGCGCACATCGTGCCGCCGACCGGGGCGAAGGGCCTCAACCTCGCGGCCGCCGACGTGGCGGTGCTGACGCGCGCCATCGCCGAATTTTGCCAGCATGGAACGACCGAGCGCCTGGATGCGTATTCCGCAACCTGCCTGCGCCGCATCTGGAAGGTGCAGCGCTTTTCCTGGTGGATGACCACGCTGCTGCACCGCTTCTTCGATCACACGCCGTTCGAGCAGCAGATGCAGGCGGCGGAGCTGGACTACGTGTTCAGCTCGCACGCGGCGTCGCTGACATTGGCGGAGAACTACGTCGGATTGCCGCTGACTTTGTAGCGCGTGGCGCGATGAGGACCGTCGATATTATGGCAGGCGTCTGGCACAAGCGGCGCGCCGTCACAGCAGGTCAGGCAAGTGCCGCGCTCCGTGAACCACACGGACCACTTCGATACCGCCGGCGATCGGACGGTAGAAGATCAGATAGCGTCCAGATACGAAATAGCGAAGATCTCTGCGCAGATCGGGACGCGCGGGACCCATCAGGGGATGGCGGGCGAGCAAATTGGCAGCGTGCTCGATCCGATCGAGCACGCGATCGGTGGCGCCCGGGTTATCCTGGGCGATGAAGCGCCAGATCTCAATCAGATCATCTTCCGACTGGCGGGAGCGGACGATCGTGGGCAAGCGGGTACGTCAGTCGGCGGAACCGGATCGCTCCGCTTCCCAGCGCCGACGAGCTTCCTGCTTGATCTCCTCGATGCTGCCGAAGCGGCCCGGGCCGCTCGCGACACCCTCGTCCCACAGCCGGCAAATAGCGTCATGGTCCGCAGGCGACAGCGCGCGCCGCAGACGCCACTCGAGCAGCGCGGCCTGGACCACCTCGTCACGCGAGGCATATTCGCCGCTTTCGACGGCGTTCCGCACGGCGTCTGCCACCCCTGGTTTCAAGGCGACGCGAATCCTCGTTGCACTTGTCATGGCCACTGACCTGGTTGCGCCATGCCTATACCCCGCCCCACACCTCGCGCGCCACCTCGACGCACAGCCGCAGCTTGGCCCACTGCTGCTCCTCGGTCAGCAAGTTGCCCTCCTCGGTCGAGGCGAACCCGCACTGCGGCGACAGCGCCAACTGCTCCAGCGGCAGATACTTCGCCGCCGCATCGATCCGCCGCTTCAGCTCGTCCTTGCTCTCCAGCTCCCCGGTCTTCGATGTGACCAGCCCCAGCACCACCACCTTGTGCCCGCGCGGCACGAAGCGCAGCGGCTCGAACCCGCCGGCGCGGTCGCTGTCGTATTCCATGAAATACGCATCGGCGTCGATCTGGTTGAACAGCACCTCCGCCACCGGCTCATAGCCGCCCGACGCGACCCAGTGCGAGCGGAAATTGCCGCGGCACAGATGCATGCTGATCGTCATGTCGGCCGGCCGCCCCTCGATCGCCCGGTTGATCATGCCGCCATAGGTCTGCAGCAGGTTCTCCACGTGCTCGCCGCGCGCCACCAGCCCGGCGATCTGCTCGGGATCGCACAGATAGGCGATGTTCACCTCGTCCAGTTGCAGATACCGGCACCCCGCCGCGGCGAACGCCTGCACCGCGCCGTGATACGCCTCGGCCAGGTCGGCGAAGAACATGTCCATGTCGGGATACGTCGTCGCGTCGATCGCCCGCCGCCCGCCGCGGAAATGCACCACGCTCGGCGACGGAATGGTCTGCTTCGCCATCGCCGTCCGCACATGCGACGCGACGAAGCGGTAATCATCCACCATCACCGGCTTGTTCCACCGGATCGGCCCGGTCACCCGCAGTGCCAGCGGCAGCGGCAGGTTGCCCTTGAACATGATCTTCTGCTCGGGCTCGTACAGCTCCACCCCGTCCAGCCCGGCCACGAAATCGAAGTGCCAGTAGGCGCGCCGGTATTCGCCGTCGGTCGCGGCGCGCAGCCCGAGTTCCTCCTGCTGGCGGATCGCCGCCGGGATGCAGCGATCCTCCACCGCGCGCAGCGCCTCGGCCGAGATCGTGCCGGCCTTGCGCGCGGCACGCGCCTCGCGCAGTTCCATCGGCCGCAGCAGGCTGCCGACGTGATCGGCGCGGAATGGCGGGCGGGTGCGCGGCGCGACGGCAGTTGCGACGGTCGAGCTGGACATCTTGCGTTCCCCCTCACTGCGCCCTAACGGGCTTGCCGCGCGGCCATGCGCCACCGCTCACGTCGATGTCAACCATCCCGCGCGGACATGGACCCGGCGCGGCGAAGCCCCTATCTGGTGCCGGCCGGCGCCAGCCGCACCCCGTCAGTCTCGGATCAGGATGCCACTCCACCGCCTGCTCGCGCATCTCGCCGAGCTCTGCCGCCGCCACGCCTGGCTCGTCGTGCTGGCCAGCGTGCTGCTCGCCGCGCTGTCCGGCATCTACGCCGCCCACCACCTCGGCGTCAGCACCAACACCGACGAGATGTTCGCCGCCAGCCTGCCCTGGCGGCAGCGCGCCGATCGCGCTACGACCGCGACTTCCCGCAGTTCCAGCGACCTGCTGGTCGCCGTGATCGACGCGCAGGAGCCGGAGGAGGCCGACGCCACCGCGGCCGAGCTTGCCGAGGCGCTGGCCGCCGATCACGCGCATTTCCTGTCCGTCCGCCGGCCCGACGCCTCGCCCTATCCTGCGCAAGGAGGGGCTGCTGTTCCTCGACACCGAAGCAGTTGTCGGACCTGCTGGACCGCACCATCGACGCGCAGCCCTTCCTCGGCCAGCTCGTCGCCGATCCGACGGCGCGCGGCCTGTTCTCGGCGCTGTCGCTGCTCGGCATGGGCGTCGAGCAAGGGCGACGCCGATCTCACGCCCGTACGACACGGCGCTGCAGGCGTTCCACCAGGCGATGGCGCGCGCGCTCGCCGGCCACCCGACAGCCGCTGTCCTGGCAGCGCCTGCTGGGCGGCGAGCCTGTCCGATCTGGCCGGCAAATACCGCTTCGTGCTGGTGCAGCCGCAGCAGGACTACGGCGCGCTGCAGCCCGGCGGCGCCGCCACCGACGCGATGCGCGCGGTCGATCGCCGGCCTGCCCTTCGTGCAAGGCCGGCGAGGCGCGGGTGCGCATCACCGGCCAGGTGGCGCTGGCCGACGAGGAGTTCGCCACCGTCGCCCAGGGCGCGGTCGAGGGGCTGATCGGCAGCGTGCTGCTGATCACGCTCTGGCTGTTCCTGGCGGTGCGCACCTGGCGGCTGATCGTGCCGATCCTGCTGCACGCTGGGGCTCGGGCTGATGCTGACGCTGCTGTTCGCCGCGGTGGCGGTCGGCACGCTCAACCTGGTGTCGGTCGGCTTCGGCATCCTGTTCGTCGGCATCGCGGTGGATTTCGCCATCCAGTTCTCGGTGCGCTACCGCGAGCGCCGCTTCGAGTACCCCGATCCCGCCGAGGCGCTGCGCCAGACCGCCGAGCGCGCCGGCGCGCAGATCCTGGTCGCCGCGCTGGCCACCGCGTCGGGCTTCCTTGCCTTCGTGCCGACCGCGTTCGTCGGCGTGCCGGAACTCGGGCTGATCGCCGGCGTCGGCATGCTGATCGCCTTCCTCTGCACCATGACCTTCCTGCCCGCCGCGATCACCGCTGTTCCGTCCGCCCGGCCGAGGCCGCCGAGGTCGGGTTCGCCTGGGCGGCGCGGCTCGACGCCGATGGTGGCGCGCCGGCGCGGCCCGATCCTGGCGCGTGTTCGTCGCGCTGGCCGTGCTGGCGCGTGGCCGTCTCGCCGCGCCTGACGTTCGACTCCGATCCGCTGCGACACCAAGAACCCGAACACCGAGGCGATGCGCACGCTGCGCGACCTGATCAACGATCCGCTGACCAATCCCGTACAGCATCGACATCCTGGCGCCGAACGTGGCCGCCGCGGCGGCGCTGGCGGCGAAGCTCAAGCCGCTGCCGCTGTGTCGACCAGGTGCTCACGTTGCAGCAGCTTCGTGCCGGACGACCAGCCGAAGAAGCTGGCGCTGATCGCCGACGCCGACAACATCCTGGCGCCAACCTGCTGGCGCCGCAGCAGCCGTCGCGCCGGTGACGCCCGGACAGATCCGCCTGGCGGCGAAGACCGCGCTGGCGCAGATCGATCCGGCGCTGGCCAAGCTGCCGCCGGACCATCCGCTGGTCGCGATCGCCGGCGACCTGCAGCGGCTGCAGGCCGCGCCGGACGCGGTGCTGCTGGCGACCAACGCAGGCGCTGACCCGCTTCCTGCCGGATCAGCTCGACCAGCTGCGGCACTGTGCTGTCGGCCGGGCCGGTGACGCTGACGGACATTCCGCCCGACCTCGCGCGCGACTGGGTGCTGCCGGACGGCACGCGCGCGCATCCAGGTGCATGGCGCAAGCCGGCGACGCAGAGCAGCGCCGGGCTGCGCGCATTCGTCGACCAGGTGACGCGCGTGGCCCCCGAGGCCGGCGGCTCGGCGGTGACCATCGAGGCGACCAGCGCCACCATCATCGGCGCGTTCCGCGACGGCCGCGATCTCGCCGTGGTGGCGATCGCCGTCATCCTGCTGGTGGTGCTGCGCCGGCCGCGCGACGTGGCTGCTGGTGCTGGCGCCGCTGACTGCTGTCGGCGCTGCTGACCCTGCTGGTCGCGGTGCTGCTGCCGCTGCCGCTGAACTTCGCCAACATCATCGCGCTGCCGCTGCTGCTGGGCGTCGGCGTGTCGTTCAACATCTATTTCGTGATGAACTGGCGCGCCGGCCGGACGCGGCTGCTGGGCTCGGCGACGGCGCGGGCGATCCTGTTCTCGGCACTGACCACCGGCACCGCGTTCGGCTCGCTGGCGCTGTCGCGCCATCCCGGCACGGCGAGCATGGGCCGGCTGCTGCTGATCAGCCTGGCCTGCACGCTGCTCGCCAGCCTGGTGTTCGTCCCGGCCCTGCTGGCGTCCTTGCGGCGGCAGAAGCCCGGCTGACAACGTCCCGTTAACCGGCCGCCGCCATGCTGGCGCCATGTGGATCGTGCTCGCCCTGCTTCTGCTGCTGCCGCGCCCGGTCGCGGCGCAGCCCGCGGATTGCCCGCCGGCGCCCCCGACCGGCCCGGTCATGGGGCTGGGGATCGACCTGGCCGGGCGTCCCGGGGTGCCGAAAGGGACCAGCGGACAGGGCTATCTCAACCTGCCGATGGGCGCGCCCGCCGGCAACGCCTGCCGTGACGACCAGCCACCGCCGGCGGACGCCCTGCACGGGGACCCGGGTGACGTCCTCGGCGGCCCGCCATCGCCCGATCTGCTGCGCGGTCCCGGGCACCCGCATGTCGAGGTGCAGGTCCGCTAGCCCGACGCAGCCCCGCGGTTGTGCGGTCGCACAAAATCGTTGGCAGCAGCAGTGCGGATGTTGTGCCATGATGGGGCCGCATCGCCGGCCGACAAGGCCGCCATGTCATGGCAGGAGATTGCATGAGTACCGCAGACGAGGGCATCGACACTTCCCCGCAGGCGCGTATTCGGCTCAGCCGGGTGCTGACCCGGCAAGGCAAGCTGACCGAGGCCGAACACGAACTCCGGCGCGGGATCGAGCGCGACCCGGCCAGCGCCGAGTGCCATGCCGAGCTCAGCCGCCTGCTGCTCCAGCAGGGCCGCGTCGAGGAAGCCGTGACGCCCGCGCGCAAGGTTGTGGAACTCGAGCCGGTCGGGGTTCAGCCCCATGTCCACCTGGCGAACCTATTGCTGCGGACCGGCGACGTCCCGGCGGCCGAACGGGAACAGCGCGCGGCGATCGTGCTGGATCCGAACGCCTCAGGTTTGCACGCCACCCTCGGCCAGATGCTCGCGCGGCTCAATCGGATGGACGAAGCAGTGGCGGCCGTGCGGCGCGCCGTCGCGTTGGATCCGAGCCGTGCGCAATTTCACGCCCTGCTTGGCGGCGTTCTGCTGCGCAAAGGCGATGCGGTGGGCGCCGAGGCCGCGCAACGGGCCGCCATCGACCTGGCGCCGAACATCGGCGGATACCACGACAGCCTCGCCCGTACGCTCGACCGCCAGAGCCGGATCGACGAGGCCATCCAGGAAGCGCGACAGGCAATTGTCTGCGATGGAGCGAGCGCATCATTTCGCGCGCTGCTGGTCCACCTGTTCCTGCGCAAGGGCGATCTGCCGGCCGCCGAGCAGGAGTCGCGCGCCGCCACTGAACTCCATCCGAACGCGGCGGGTTTCCACCAAAGCCTGGCCCGCGCGCTGTTCAGGCAGGGCAAGATCGAGGAGGCGCTTCAGGCGATGCGCGCCGCGGTCGCACTGGATGGGGGCAACGCGCAGGTGCGCGCGCTGCACGCGGACTTCCTGATGCAAGCCGACAGGCTGGAGGAGGCGGCGCAGGAACTCCAGGCGGCCGTCGCGGCAAGACCGGAGGTCGCGCCGTTTCACATGACGCTCAGTCGGGTGCTGTCCCGCCAGGGCCGCACGGACGATGCGATCGCGGCCGCCCAGCGTGCCTGTGACCTGGCGCCGGCAAACGATGCGTTCCGCCGCCGGCTCGACGGCTTGCTGGCCGAGCGCGCGAAGGCCGCAACGGCGGCGGAAGCGCCCACAGGGGCCGGGACCGAGCCGTCGCCACCGCCAGTGGAGTACGTGGCGCCAACGCCGGAGCCCGTCGCGGCCGAGCCCGTCGCGGTTGATCCCGCCCCGGTTGATCCCGCCCCGGTTGATCCCGCCCCGGTCGAGCCCGCCCCCGCCGAGCCCGTCGCGGTTGGGCCCACCCCGGCCGACCCCGTCGCGGCCGAGCCCGCCGTGCCGAAGCCCGTCGTGCCGGAGCCCGTGGTGGCACAGCCCGCCGCGGCCGCGCGGCCGGCGCCCGTTGCCCCGCCACCACCGCCGTCGCCACCGCCGAAGCGCCGGCGAAGCTGGCGTTTCCCGTTCAGCGGCAAGTCGCGCTGAGGGGCGCCGGCCAACCACGTCAGCGGGCACATGGCTTTGATTCGATCGGCGCCGGGCCAGGGCGCAGCGTCGCTGCCGGGGTTCCGCCGGCGTCCTACGCTGCTGGAACGGTGACCCCGATCATGTCGCCCTCGCGCACGATCGCCGCCAGTTGCACCTCGCTCCATCCTTCGGTGCCGGCCGGGCGCAGCGGCAGCACCATCCAACGATAATCCGCGGTCGAATCGACCACCGTCACTTTCGTGCCCTCGGGCAGCACCGTGCCCCATTCGGCGATCAGGCCGCGCGGATCGCGCACCGCGCGGGACCGGTAGCCGGCCGACTTGTACCAGATACGGCGGATAGCCCAGCACCGCGCGCGGATAGCAACTGCACAACGTGCACACCACCAGGTGATGCAGGCCGGGCGCGTTCTCCAGCACCCCCAGCGGCGGCATGCCGCGCATCGGGATCCCCAGCATTTCCGCCGCCTTGCTGCCGTCCTCGATCATCAGCGCGCGATAATCGGGATCGGTCCAGGCACGTGCCACCATGCGCGCACCCTGCCCGGGCGAGGCGCGATCGGTGATGTCGATCCGTTCGGCGATCTCCGCCGTCGAGGCGATGCCCTTGGCTTCCAGCAGCCGGCGCACCGCGGCCAGCAGCGTTTCGCCGTCGGTCTCCAGCAGTGTCATGCCGGTTCCAGCCATTGCTCGAAAATCTCCACCAGAACAGTGTCGCCGTGATCGCCCATGGCATCGCCCGTGGCATCGTCCCTGGTATTTTCCCCTGGGCCGCCCGCGTGCCAGATCGGCGCCTGCTCGAAGCGCACATGATACAGCGCGCGCGGCGGCGCCGGCCGGGCGAAAGCGAGATCCTCCGGGTTGCGGAACGCCCCCAGCGCGCGCTCCACCGTGCCCAGCGCACCGCGCACATAATGCGGCGTGCGGATGTGCACCGGCCCGCGCGTCTCCGGCCAGTCGTTGCGCACCCGCACGCGCGCGCCGGGCGTGAATGCGGCCATCACCCGCGCTCCAGCGCCGCGGCCAGCTCGGCCTCGCTGATCACGCCCTTGCGCAGCAGGTTGTCGGTGATCGAGCGGACCCATCGCTGATAATAGGTCAGCCGATGGTAGTCGGCCTCGGGGATCGCCTCGATCCCGCGCCGCAGCTCGTCCACCGTCATGATGTCCTTCATGCCGAGGATCTGGCGCAGCGCGTCGACCTCCTTGTCGAACGCGGTCAGCGCGTGCGGCGCGATGTCCACCTTCTCGCACATGTATTTTGCCGCCCCGCCCATGTCGTGGTGGGCGCGAGGCACGTCCTTGTCCGGCACATCCCCCTCCATGCCGCGAGCATAGCGTCGGCCCGCGCGGTTGACGACTCGATTTCCCGCCCTCAGTCGCCGAGACTCAGTTCCCCACTGCCTCGCCCGGCAGCGTGCCCCAAAAATCCTCGCGCCGCAGCCACCCGCGAAAACCGTCGACCTCCACCTGGCACCAGTCGGATTTCGCCGCGCAGGCGCGGAGGTGGCCGATCACGCCGACCTTGAGGATCGCCACGGCCGGCGAGGCATCGTCCGGATCGTGCCGCAGCGTGCGGTCGGCCCCGGTCACCTCGAAGCCGCGGCGTCCCATCACCATCACTTCCTGCACCCAGCCGCGCACCCCGTCGGCGTCGCGGATCAGCCGCCAGATGTCGAATTCGCGCTCGATTTCCACCGGCAGGTCGCGCCGCTGATAGACCCATTCGATCGGGTAGCGCTCCCCCGGGCCGGCGCGCAGGTTCACTTGCGCCGCGCGCAGCGAGACGAAGCGCGGGATGGGGAGGGCGCTGTTGCTGCCGATGTTCGGGTTCTGCGGCGGTGGCGGCGGTTTGGGACGGGCGACCGCGCCGGGTTGTGCGGCGGCTGTCGCAGTCGCACCGGGATGCGTCGGGGCAAGCGGCGGCACGCGCGGCGTGGGCGGCGGCGGCAGCGGCAGGGCCTCGTGACGCGGGGCCGCCTTCTGGGCATGCGCCGGCCCGTGGGCGCGCACCACCGGCGTCGCGCCGCTGCCCTGTCCCCACGCCGGCGTCGTGCCGATCAGCAGCAGGCCGAGTGCTGCCAGGCGCAGACCGGACACCGAAGCCGCAACGGACATGGCACCTGCGTGCCAAGGTCGCGCCGCGCCGGTCAAGCCTGGGTTCAAGTTGCCAGCAATTCGCACTTTGGCGGGCCACCGCGGCCTGATCCGGTGGCCGGCCGGTCTATAAGACTGTGGATAAGGCGCCCTAGCCCCTGTGACCAAAGCGCGGCTTGCCTGGTATTACTCGCAAAACCCCTTGATATTGATCAGCGATCGGCAAACGATGTCCGTTGGCGAATTGATAAAGCGGAAGCCGAAGATGAGCCAGCCCGAATCGACCGGACGTGTGCTCTCGCCTGATGAGAGGCAATCGCTTCTGAATTTCGTTAGATGGGGCCTCGGGGATTGGCGCCTGACCCCGTGGGAAGAGCGTTTCCTGAGCGACAGGCACCAGGAGCTTTACGGTAAGGCTGTATGGCTGAAGGACCGGCAAGAGGTGAAAGTCCGGGAGATAAAGGACAAGTTGGGCTACGGCCGGGAGACGGCTCCGCCGCCGCCGCCTGATCCAGACAGCGAAGAAGACAACGATGACCCGGATGGTTCGCCGCCGGTGGAGGATGTGCCGGATCCGTTCGAGGATGACGAATAGGTCGGACACTTGACTGACGCGTATCGACCGTCAGGCACTGCCCGTTACCCGCTGTCACAAACCGCGCCGGTTCGGCTCGGAGGGGGAATAGCCCCACCTATCGGTTCAGATCGCCACGATCTGCCCTGACCCGACCTCGGACAAAAACGTGACCACGCCGGCAACCCGTACGCCGGAATACAACGCGGCCGCCTCCAGCCCTTCAGCGCGCAGCCCCGCCTCACAGGCAATCAGGCCGATGTCGAGCGCAGTGGCGGCGTCGCGCAACTCGTCCAGGCCGGCCACGCCGGCCGCGGTGATCCGCGCGTCGCGCTCGGCGTCCGTCAGCCCCGACCAGTCCGCCAGCAGCGCGTGGCAGCCGGCATTCGTCGCGAACAGCACCACACGCCGCCCGATCGAGGCAGCCCCGGTTGCCAGCACGAAGGCGTAGTGCGCACGGTCGTGCGCGCCGGACAGCAGCAGAATCCCGAGCGCTTCAGACGGCACAGGCCGGTGCCGCCCCGGCTGACGTCAGGATGTCGCGGTGCGCCGACAGGTCCTTGATCGTGGCCTCCGGCCCGCACAGCGCGCAGTGCGGATCGGGCCGCAGCCGGACGGTGCGGAAGCGGCTGGCCAGCGCGTCCCAGATCAGCAAGCTGCCGGCGAGCGTCTCGCCGACGCCGAGAATCTCCTTCAGCACCTCGGTCGCCTGCAGCGTGCCCATCACGCCGGTGACCGCGCCCAAAACGCCGGCCTCGCTGCAGCTTGGCACCGTGCCCTCGGGCGGCGCCTCGCCATACAGGCAGCGGTAGCACGGCCCGCCCGCATGCGGCTTGAACACCGAAAGTTGTCCCTCGAAGCGCAGCACCGCGGCCGAGACCAGGGTCCGTCGCGCTAGCACACACGCATCGGCCACCAGGAAGCGGGTGGCAAAATTGTCGGTGCCGTCGCACACCAGGTCGTAGCGCTCGATCAGCGCCAGCGCGTTGTCGGCGGCCAGCCGCAGCGCGTGCGGCTCGATCCGCACGCCGGGGTTGATCGCCGTCGCCGCGATTGCCGCCGACTCCACCTTGGGCATGCCGATCCGCGCCGTGGTGTGGGCGACCTGCCGCTGCAGGTTGGACAGCTCCACCACGTCGTTGTCGACCACGCCGAGGGTGCCGACCCCGGCCGCCGCCAGATACAGCATCAGCGGGCTGCCCAGCCCGCCGGCGCCCACCACCAGCACGCGCGCGGCCTTCAGTTTGGCCTGACCGATGCCGCCCACCTCGCTCAGCAGGATGTGGCGCGAGTAGCGGCGGATTTCGTCTTCGCTGAAGTCGAGGTCCATCCGCCACAAATAGGCCGACCCGGCGCAGCTTGCGAGAGGCTATCCCAGCCGCGCCACCAACGCCGCGGGGTCCGCGGGATCGGCAAGGATGTCATCCAGCGCGATCGCACAGGCGCCGGCCTGCGTCGCCAACCGCGCGGCAACATCGGCGGACAGGCGGTCATGTTCCGCCAGTTCCAGCTCCGCCTGCCGGATGGCCCGCGCCCACAGCGCGTCCAGATCGATCCGGTTCCGCATGCTGGGTGACAGCCGCCCCGCCAGTTCGTTCTGCCAGTTGCCGATTTCCGCCAGCCAATGCCGGACGCTCGGCGCCTCGGGATCCGCCCAGCATTTGAAGGCGTGGCTCAGGGCCAAACGAATGAAGCTTCTGACCGCGTTCAATTCGCTCTGTCCCACGTCTTCGATTTCCTCGACAACATGGACAAGATCCAGCGCATTCGGCAGGTCGCGGCGGGTGGCGAGTTCGCGCAGCGCGCCGGTCTGCTGTTCAGACCAGGCGAGGATGTCGGATTGATAGAGATCGCCGTCGGCCATCATCATCTCCGGATCGCGCCGGGCACGCCCATGGGTTGGCGGCAGGCTACCACGAATGGCCGGACGCCCCCAAGGGCGGCGCTCATCCGGTCGCGGTGGGTCGCGTGCAAGGTGCTATAGCATGATGCGGCTGGCATGAAGTGGCCCTGGGGGCTGGCGGGCAGCGAAGCAGCCACTGCAAGGAAAGGATCCAGTCTGAGATGGCGCAGACGTGCAGCAATGACGGCGCGCTGGTGCTGTTCTCCGGCGGCCAGGACAGCGCGACCTGCCTGGCCTGGGCACTGGCGCGCTACCGGCACGTCGAGACGGTGGGCTTCGCCTATGGCCAGCGCCACGCGATCGAGCTTGCCTGCCGCGCCCCGGTGCGTGCCGGTTTGGCCGCCATCGCCGGATGGGGCGACCGGCTCGGCGACGGACCACATGGTGGACATGGCATCCGGCCTGGCCGCGGTCGGCACGTCCGCGCTGACCAGCGAGACGGCGATCGCGATGACCGCGGAGGGCCTGCCCAACACCTTCGTGCCCGGCCGCAACCTGCTGTTCCTCACCTACGCCGCCGCCATTGCCTGGCGGCGCGGCCTGCGCCGCATCGTCGCCGGGATGTGCGAGACCGACTACTCCGGCTATCCGGACTGCCGCGACGACACGATCAAGGCGATGCAGCTTGCGCTGAACCTCGGCATGCAGCGCCGCTTCGTGCTGGAGACGCCGCTGATGTGGCGCGACAAGGCGGCGACCTGGGAGCTGGCGCAGGCGCTGGGCGGGCCGGCGCTGGTGGAGCTGATCCGCGAGGCCACGCATAGCTGCTACCTGGGCGACCGGACGCAGCATCACGACTGGGGTTATGGCTGCGGCACCTGCCCGGCCTGCGATCTGCGCGCGGCGGGGTGGCGGCGATGGCGGGCCGCCGAAGAACAAGCAACCGCGGATGGTCCCGGATGAACGCGGAATGTTGCATGGCGGCGAACGAACGTCGACGCGTCAAGGGCGACGATCAAACTCTCCGCTCTGCCCGCCAGGCATCGAGTTCGGCATCAATGTCTGAGTCCGTCAGGCCACTGGCACGCGCGTCGCGCTTGGCATCGGCGATGGCCGCGGCGAGGATATCGCGAACGCGCCCACCCGTCAGCAGTCCGCTCAGGTTACGACCCGCCGCCTCCAGACGCGCCGGGCTTGCGAGCGCCTTGGCGGCCTCGGCATCGACTGGGATGATCACATCAACGGTATTGTCCATGCGAACCTCGTTGGTGTCAGCATAACAGATGTGACCGGGACATGCACCCCGATCCGCCGCACGACGCGGAAGCCGCGTGGCCCCTACAAGCCGCGTCAGCCGAGTGTCGCAGACGCCTAAGGGGCGGTGTCTAAGTCGAGAGATACCCGTCAGTACCCATTACAGTTCACAAAACCAGCGCCTCCATAGCAACTCGTGCTGTGGTATTGCGGTAGTGTTGAGAGGATGGCGGCAGTCGCGGCGGCATTGGCGGCGCGAGTCTGGGCAAGCTGCTGGTTTGCCTGAAACATCTCGCGTGAATATTCCGCGCCAGCTTCCGTGTAACTGATCTGGCCAACTTTAACCTTCTCCGCTAACTCAAGGCCGACCGCATTCGCGAGCGGCGTGATGGGGTCGTTCGGGTAGATCTGGGAGCGGGCCGCGTTTATGCACCGAATGCGTTCCACGATCTGATCAACTTGAGCGGGAGACTGTGCTTTGCACTCGGCGCGGGCGGTGGCAAAAGCGCCCGGGCGCGGATCGCTGCAACCAGTTATGGCAAGGACCGCCAGCAATATGGCCTTCCGCATTTCCTCCTCCGCCACAGCAAGGGAACGATTGTGCGGCGGCCACTGCGGGCCTGCAAGGTCGCACTATCCGGCGGCTTGCGTAAGGAGGGCATGCTTGACCGGGTAGAAATTTCAAAATGCGTCACCACCCACTACCCGCCGCGCCTATGCGGCCTTAGAGGACAGCCCCCGCCCCTCGCGTGCGTGGCCCTTATCGTGCCATCAACCCGTTGATATTCTCCGCCCAACGCCAGGAGACCCCGCATGAAGCCCGCCCTGCTGCTCGCCGCCGCCGCGCTGCTCGCCGCACCGCTGTCCATCGGCCCCGCCTGCGCCCAGGCGGTCAGCCTGCACGTCCGCACGGCCGGCGACCTTGCCGAGATGTGCAGCGCCATTCCGCGTGACCTGATCGGCGCCGCGCGACTGAACTACTGCAACGGTTTTGCCCAAGGCGTGATCGATCTGGACCTTCGCCACTCCGCCACCAGACCGTTCTGTTTCCCGTCTGACACTCAAGCGCGAGGTGACAATGCACGATTTCGCCAGTTGGGTCCGCGCGGTTCCGTCGCGCGCAAGTGCGGAGCCGACCGGCACATTGTTGCACTTCCTGGCCGAGCGGTACCCCTGCAAATAGGATAGAGGCTGTGCCCGAAGTCGCGCGCCTGACCGCGAGCGGCCGGATCGCCGCGTACGACAGGGCCGTCCTGGCGCGAGCTACGCCGCGCCCGCCGCCGCCACCCGCGACCGCGTCAGCGCGCTCACCACCACCATCACCACCACGTTCGCCACCAGCGCAATGATCCCGACATTCAGATCGCGGATCACCTCCGGCAGCCCGGGGAACAGGGACCCCATCGTCGTCTTGGTGAACGTCAGGATGGTGGTGACCACCACCCCGGTCAGGATGCCGGTGAACACCCCGACGGACGTTGCGTGATTGCGCGGCATCAGGCTGGCGATGACCGACGGGAAGAGCTGCGTGACATAGCTGTAGCCCAGCAGCAGCAGCGCCACGATCGTTGCGCTACCCGTCAGGGTGAAATACACCGCGACGAGCATCACCACCGGCACCAGGCATTTCGCCAGCACCACGTGCTGGTGGTCGGTCACGCCGGGCCGCAGCAGCCCGATAAGGTTCTTCGCCAGCAGCATCGAAGCGGTCATCGTGATCAACGAGCCGGGCACCAGCGCGGTGAACACGCCGGCGGCGCCGACGATGCCCACCACCGCCGGCGGAAACACCTTGGTCACCAGCTTGAACAGCGCGAGGTTGGTGTCGGCGCCGGTCAGTCCCGGCACCTCCAGCACCGCGGCGAAGCCGACGAAGAACACGAACAGCAGCACGAGCTGATAGACCGGCAGGATGATCGCATTGCGCCGGAACACCCGCGCCTCCTTCGCCGAGTAGCAGGCCTGGAAGGCGTGCGGCCACATGAAGAAGCCAAGCGCGGTCAGCAGCACCGTGGAGACGAACCACGCGACGCTCTGTCCGCTCGCCGGGAACACCAGGAATCCCGGCTTGGCCGCGTCGATCTTCTCGAACATCGCCCCGATGCCGCCGTACAGGTGGTACGGCAGATACAGGCCGAGGAACAGCACCACCGCCAGGATCAGGAAGTCCTTCACCACCGAGGTCCAGGCCGAGCCGCGGATGCCGGACACCATGACATATACAGTCACGATCGCCGCGCCGATCCACACGGCAACGTCCCGCGAGACCTCGCCATACCCGGCTGCGACGACGATGATCCCCAGCCCGGTCAGTTGCAGCACGAGATACGGCAGCAGGGCAACCAGGTCCACCAGCGCAACGAGCACGCCGAGCGTCCGGCTGTCGTATTTGCGGGTGAAAAAATCCGGCTGGGAGTGCAGCCCGTGCGTGCGCGCGTAAGTCCAGATCGGCGGCAGCATGAAATACGCGATCACGTAGGCGAGCGTGCCGTAGGCCAGGATGTAGTACGCCGGCGCGCCGAGGCCGTAGGAAAACCCCGAGGCCCCGAGGAAGGTGAAGGTCGTGTAGATCTCGCCGGCCAGCAGCAGGAACACGAAGATCCAGCCGAAGCTGCGCCCGCCCACGGCCCATTGCTCCAGCTCCATCTTCTTGCCGGAACCCGCGAGCACGCCCAGCAGCAGCGCCACCGCCGCGGCGACCGCAATCAGCAGCAGGGCGCTGTTCATGGCAGCTTGTCCCGGTTGGCCGGATCGTCCCGGTTGGCCGGATCGAGCGCATAGATAATCGCCATGATGAACGCGGTGAGCACCACCCAGACGCTGACCCAGCCGAGCGGGAAGGGCATGCCCAGGATCAGCGGATGCACTTCATTGTGCACGATTGGCCCGATCAGCATGCCGACGAATGGCACCACGGCCAGCCAGTGGATCGGTTTCATCGCACCTCACCCGCGCGTCGGTTGCAGCGCGCGCGTCTGAGATATGCCGTGCCGGCGCGGCACGCAAGCCCGCGCCCGGCCGCGCCGGGCAATCGCGTGAAGCAACGAGCCCGCCCGCACCCCGCTGTCATTGCGACCCCGGCGACGGTCGGGGGAAGCAATCCCCCGCGAGGAGGGTACCTGGTTGGGGGTTGCTTCCCCGGATCAAGCCCGGGGACCGCTGCGCTCCTAACAAGAAAAAAGCTCCCCCTCCCCTTGAGGGAGGGGGGTTGGGGGGAGGGGTCGTCGGGGATTCACACCGATCGACCCCTCCCCCCAACCCCCTCCCTCAAGGGGAGGGGGAGTGTCCTTCTCTTCGGCGCCCCGACTGTTTCATTCAGGGCGGGTCGGCCGCCGGCCGGTGGGAACTCGCAATGACCGCGAACCGGCTGGTTGGCCGCCGTTCCTGCGTTCACCCGATCGCCCTGCCTGACCGCGGACCCGCCCTTGCGGAGCACGCTCCAAGCAACTTGAATGCCCGGTCGGCGCCACGGCGGCGCGGGAGGCACGCGCATGGGCAAGCTCACGGGAAAGGTCGCCTGGGTCACCGGCGCCGGCAGCGGCATCGGCGAGGCCGCGGCGCTGGCGCTGGCCGAGGAAGGCGCGACACTGGTGCTGACCGGCCGTCGCCCCGCGCCGCTGGAGGATGTCGCCGCGCGCATCCGCGCCGGTTCCAACACCACCGGTGCCGCAGCGCATGTGCAGCCCGCCGATCTGATGCAGTCGTCGCAGGTGCTGCAGGTCGGCGCCTTCATCAAGGACACGCTGGGCCGGCTGGACATCCTGGTGAACAACGCCGGGCTGAACATCACGGACCGGCACTGGAACAAGCTGACCCCCGCCGGGATCGACGAACTGGTGCACGGCAACCTGTCCGCGGCGCTCTATTGCGTGACCGTTGCGCTGCCGCTGATGCGCGCGCAGCAGGATGGTGTGCTGATCCACACCTCCTCGATGGCCGGGCGCTTCATCGGCGGCTTCTCCGGCCCGATCTACACCGCGGCCAAGCACGGCGTCGTGGCAATGAGCCACTCGATCAACATGGAGGAGTGCGTCAACGGCATCCGCTCCACGGTGTTCCTGCCGGGCGAGGTGGCAACGCCGATCCTGGACAAGCGGCCGAACCCGGTGGGACCCGAGGCGCGCGCGCGGATGGTGCAGCCGGGGGATTGCGGCGACCTGATCCGCTACATCGCCTGCCTGCCGAAGCACGTCGTGATGAACGAGGTCATGCTGGCACCGACCTGGAACCGCAGCTACGTCGCCAACCTGGAACGAAAACTGTAGCGACTTACCTCTCCCGCCCTGCGGGAGAGGTCGAGGCGCGAAGCGCCGAGGGTGAGGGTCGCGCCGCACGCACCACCCTCACCCGCGTCGCTCCGCTCCGCGACCTCTCCCGCGAAGAGCGGGAGAGGTATACACCTGCACCACCGCTCTGCACCCCACGCCAGGATACCTCCGCACCATGGCAACCAATCGCAAGAAAGTACTGATCCCGCACACGATGGGCCAGCAGGGCAAGGACGTGCTGCGCGCGCGCGAGGACATCGATACGGTGGTCTACAGCGCAACGATCAAGCAGGCGGACCTGCTGCCGCTGCTGGCCGACGCCGTCGGCATCGCGCTGTCCGGCACGCGGTACAAGCAGACCGAGATGGACGCCTCGCCGGCAATGCAGGTGGTGGCGCGCATCGGCGTCGGCTACGACGCGGTGGAGGTGCCGGCGCTGACCGCGCGGCGCGTGCCGCTGATGATTGCCGGCACCGCGAACTCCACCAGTGTCGCCGAGCAGGCGTTCCACATGATGATCGCGCTCGCCAAGCACAATCGCCGGCTGGATGGGCTGGTGCGCGCCGGTACCTGGGGCGAGCGGCACGCCGCGCTGCCGATGGAGCTGTCCGGCAAGACGATCCTGATCGTCGGCTTCGGCCGCATCGGCTCGCGCACCGCCAAGCGCTGCCTGGGCTTCGACATGCAGGTGCTGGCCTACGATCCCTACGTCGATGCCGGCGTGATCGCCGCCGCCGGGTGCACCAAGGTGACGGATCTCGACGCGGTGCTGCCGGCGGCGGATTTCGTCTGCATCCACTGCCCGAAGACGCCCGAAACGATCGACATGTTCGACGCGGCGCGGTTCGCGCGCATGAAGCCGGGGGCGTTCATCGTCAACACCGCGCGCGGCGGCATCATCAACGAGCCAGCCCTGCACGCCGCGCTGACCAGCGGCCAGGTCGCCGGCGCCGGCCTCGACGTGTTCGCCGCGGAGCCAACGCCGATCGACAATCCGCTGCTCAAGCTGCCGAACGTGATCGCCGCGCCGCACATGGCGGGCGTCACGACCGAGGCGGTCGCCGCCATGGCCGTCGCGACGGCGCAGAACATCCTGTCCGTGCTGGACGGCGCGCCGCGGCGGGAGAACGTGATCAACCAGGAAGTGCTGGATTGAAACGCCCCCCGTACACCTCTCCCGCCCTTCGCGGGAGAGGTCGGCGCGCGGAGCGTGACGGGTGAGGGTTGTTGCTCGCGCCACCACCCTCACCCGGCTTCGCTTCGCTCGCCGACCTCTCCCGCGAAGGGCGGGAGAGGTGTAGGCAACTCCCGTCACACCGAACACGTTCCAGGAGCATGACCCATGCCGCAACCGGAACACATTTCCAAACTTGGCGTCCCCGACCCCGTCGCGCTGGACGCAGACCTCCAGGCAATCTGGCAAAAGTGCGTGGAAAAACTCGGCTTCGTGCCGAACGTTTACAGCACCTACAGCCTGAAGCCGCAGCGGCTGCGCAACTTCATGGCGATGTACAACGAGATCATGCTGTCCGAGTCCGGCCTGTCGAAGCTCGAACGCGAAATGATCGCCGTCGTCGTCTCGTCTGCCAACCGCTGCTACTACTGCCTGGTCGCGCACGGCGCCGCGGTGCGCGTGCTGTCGGGCGATCCCGAACTCGGCGAGATGATGGCGCTGAACTACCGCGTGGCGGAGCTGGACCCGCGCCAGCGCGCGATGCTCGACTACGCCTGGAAGATGACGACCACGCCCTGGCTGATCGACGACGCGGATCGCGCGGCGCTGACGCAGGTCGGCCTGTCGGCGCCCGACATGTTCGACCTGAACGAGACGGTCGCCTTCTTCAACCTGTCGAACCGCATGGCCTCGGGCACCGACATGATGCCCAACCGCGAGTACCACCGCGCCGCGCGTGGGTAGACCGCCGACCTCACCGCCCCGTCATGCCGGCATGCGCCGGCATGACGGGGGTACACCTTCCGCCCCTAGCGCAGCTTCCCAATCCACGCCTTGTACGCGACCAGCATCGCCGCAACGAAATCCCGCGTCGGCTGGTCGGTCAGCTTGCCCTCGGCGTCGAACTTGCTCGCCGCCCCACCGATGAACACCTCCGGCCGGTTCAGGATGTGCGCGTTGAGGAAGATGAACATCTGCCGCAGGTGATACTGCGCCCGTGCCGTGCCCAGCGCGCCGCCGCTCGCCCCCATCAGCGCGATCGGCTTGCCGTCGAACGGCTGCTCGGGCGGGCGCGACGCCCAGTCGATCACATTCTTCAACACCCCGGAGGTCGAGTAGTTGTACTCCGGCGTCGCCAGCAGCAGCCCGTCCGCCGCCTTGATGCGCGCGCGCAAATCCGCCACGACCGGCGGAAAGCCCTGCGCCTTGACGTCCTCGTTGTACAGCGGAATCGGCGCGATATCGAAAATGTCGATCGTCATGCCCGCGGGCGCCAGCTCCTGCGCCGCCCGCAGCGCCGCCGCGTTGAACGAGCCGCGGCGCAGGCTGCCGGCGATCCCGAGTATCTTCAGCGTTCCGTCGCTCATGATCTGTCCCCTGTTGCGTGGCTCACCACCATGACCGCGCGGATATCACGCGGTCCCACCCTTGAACAGCCAGCGCTTGAACAGCCGCCTACCGCGCCGGCTGCACGCTGCGCACGCGGTGGCGGCTGACCTCGATGCCATCGGTCTCCGCCAGCGGCAGGAAACCGGGCGAGGCCAGCAGCGGAATCAGCGCCATCACCAGGAACACGATGTGAAAATCGTGCAGCGTCGGCACGCCCTCACGCGGCATCACCGTATCCAGCAGCGCGGCGCTGATCGACACGCCGAACCCGAGCGTCAACTGCTGCATCGCGCTGCCCAGGCTGGTGGACCGGCTCAATCGCGACGGCGGAATTTCCGAATAGGCCAACATGTTGGAGGTGTTGAACTGCGTCGTCCGCACCACGCCGAACATCATGATATACCCCAAAATCATCCAGTGCGGCGTCTCCGGCCGCAACAGCGTGAAGCCCGCCATGACGAGGGCGGCGATGATCGCGTTGCTGAACATCAGGCGGCGGAAGCCGAGCCAGCGCAGCAGGGTGGACGACATCGGCCGCACGGTGATCGAGCCGATCGCCGAGGCAAACGTCAGCAGGCCCGAATGCAGCGGGCTGAGTCCGAAGCCAAGCTGGAACAGCAGCGGCAGCAGGAACGGCACCGAATTCATCCCGGTGCGGCAGATCCCGCCCGCCAGCGTGCCGATGCGAAATGTCCGAATCCGGAACAGCCCCAGGTCCAGCACCGGATTGGGATGCCCGCGCACGTGCCAGCCGAACAGCCCCAGCGTCACGAAAGCCACGACGAACGAAGCCGCGATCGCCGTCGGCGGCAGCACGTGGCGTCCGATATTCTCGAAGCCGAATTGCAGCGTCGCCAGGCCAATGCCGACGATAATGAACCCGCGCAGGTCGAAGCGGCTCGGCGCCGAAGCCCGAAAATCCTCAGTGTAGCGCAGCGCCAGCGCGATGCCGATCAGGCCCACCGGGATGTTGACGTAAAAAATCCAGCGCCAGTTGAAATAGGTGGTGATGAACCCGCCCAGCACCGGCCCCACCGTCGGGCCGATCAGTGCCGGCATCGCAACGTACGCCATCGCGCGCGCCAGCTCCTCCTTCGGGAAGGAGCGCAGCAGGATCAGCCGTCCCACCGGGCTGAGCATCGCCCCGCCCATGCCCTGCAGCACGCGCGTGACCACCAGGAACGGCAGGCTGGGCGCGAAGCCGGACAGCGCCGAGCCGATGGTGAACACGATGATCGCGGCGCAGAACACCCGCCGCGAGCCGAACCGGTCGGCGAACCAGCCGCTGATCGGAATGAACACCGCCAGGCTCAGAATATAACTGGTAATCGCCAGGCTGAGCCGCACCGGCTCGACGCCCAGGCTCTTCGCCATGGCCGGGATCGCGGTGGTGATGATCGTCGAGTCAAGCTGCTCCATGAAGAAGGAGCAGGCAACCACGATGGGAATCAGCAGGCTGGGTTTTGCGGGCGGGGTCGTGTCGCTGGGCACCGGTCACCAAGCCATATCGAGGATCTGCCGCACCACGGCGGGACCGGCAATCTTGCGCGGGTTGGTGTGCACCCAGCGATCGTGCATCGCAGCCGCCGCGATGGTGTCGAGCTGATCCGCCCGCACGCCCACCGCGCGCAGCGTCCCGGGCAGCCCGAGTTCGGCAATCAGTTCCGCCACCGCATCGGCCGCCGGCATGCCCGGCCGGCCCATCGCCTCGGCAACCCAACGCTGCCGTTCCTCGGTCTCCGCCAGATTGAACCGCAGCACCGGCGGCAGCATGACGCACGAGGTGTAGCCGTGCGGCACGCCCGCGGTGCCGCCCAGCACATGGCCGATGCCGTGGCTCGCGCCTTTCGCGACGCCGTTCTGCGACCCCATGACCGACATCCAGGCGCCAATTTGGCAATCCAGCCGCGCCTCGAGATCGGCCGGATCGCGCTTCACCGCCCGCAACCCGCGGCACAGCAGCCGCAGCGCGTGCAGCGACGTGCCGTCCGACACCGGCTGCGCATTGATCGAGCAAACGTCCTCCACCGCATGATCCACCGCGCGGATGCCCGTCGACAGGAACAGCCACTCCGGCGTGTGCAGGCTCGCCGCCGGATCCAGGATCACCGCGCGCGGCATCAGCAGCGCCTGGCCAAAACTTTCCTTCACGTGGCGAACGGTGTCGGTACACCCCGCGAACGAGGTGTACTCGCCGGCCGATAATGTGGTGGGCACCGCGATCGAGCGCAGCGGCGGCGGCTTCGTCGGTGGCCGTTCCATCCGCCCGTCCGCCTCGATATGCGCGCGAAACCGGTCAAGCTGCGCCGGGCCAAAAACCTCGTTGCCCAGGCACAGCCCGACCATCTTCGCCGCGTCGGTCACCGACCCGCCGCCGACCGTCACCAGCGCGTCGGCGCCGACGGCGCGCGCCTCGTTCGCCGCCGCCACCACGTCGATCCGCGGCGTGTGGGCGCCGATCTTCGCGCACACCCCGGCGAGCCGGTTGCCCAGTGCGGCCCGCACCTGGTCGAGCACGTCGGTCTGCCGCGCCAGCGTACCGGAGGCCAGCACATAGACCGCGTGCGCCGCGTCGCGCTGCACCTGCTCGGCGAGCGCCTCGGCGAACGGGACGCCGTAGACCACCCGCTCCATCGGTGGGGTCAGGTAGGTGCCGCGGATCATTTTTGGCCCTCGCAGAACGTATCCAGCGCCGCGCACTCGGTGCGTTTTCCGTCGTAATCGGCCGCGATACGTTCGTAGAGCCGCGCCGCAGCCTGGAAGAACTGCGCCGCGGCCGGGTCCTCGCCGACGAAGCCCGAGATCTCCTCCATCTCGGCCACCCAACGATACGCCTTGGAATACATCCGCGGCATCGCCCGCGTCAGCCAGCCATGCAGCGCCGGCTGACTGGACGACAGCTCTGCGCGCAGCGCGTCGGTGGTGCCGGCCCGTGCGGCCGCCAGCATCATCGCCGCGCCCAGCGCGGTGAAACCCTTGGTGATGCCGGCATACGACATCTTCATCGCCGAGGCCGCGCCGATCGGCCCGGACTGCAGGCGCGGCTCCAGCCCGAACTGCTCCAGCTCCATGACGCGCGACGCGGCCGGACCGGAGACATACAGCTTGGTGCCCTTGCTGCCCGGCGTCGGCGGCCCGCCGATGATGCCGCCGTCGACGAAGGTGGCACCGGTCTCTTCCACCGTGCGCGCGATGCGCAGCACCGTCGCCGGATTGACCGCGTTGCAGTCCACGTAGATCGGCTTCTTCGCCGCCGCGCGCAGGGCGGGCGCGAGGCGGTCGGCCAGCCCCTGTGCTTCCCCCGGCGGAACGATCGACAGAATGAAGTCGCAGGCGGCGATCTCGGCATCGCTCGCCCCCACCATCCCGGCCGCCTTGGCACGTTGGACGGACGCCTCGCTGCGGCCGCCCAGCGCGGTGCGCACTTCGATGCCGTTCTGCGCCAGGCGGCCGCCGACGCCGCTTCCCATCATGCCCGGCGCAATCACCGCGACGATCGGTTGCATGGTTCCCCTCCTTGCTGATCCGATGGACAAGACTGTGCCCAAGCGTGGCGCAAGGCAATCGCGCGGCAACACCCTCGCCAGCGCTTGCCGGGCAATGGGTGCGGCGAGAGTATGACGCTCGCTGGCGAACGGGCTGCGGGATCGGTTATCTTGCGGTCGCCGCTGGTCCGATGGGGCGGCATCGAGACCCGCATTCCATGGCTGCAGAGGGCGACATGAGCGATTACGACGAGGACATCCTGATCTGGAGCGAGCGCCAAGGCGCTCTGCTGCGCCGCCGTGCAGCGGGCGAACTGGTGAACGACGCCGAGTTGGATTGGCCGAACATCGCCGAGGAGATCGAGGACGTGGGCCGCAGCCAGTTGAACGCGGTTGAATCGCTGTTGCGGCAGTCGTTGACCCACATGCTCAAGGCCGAGGCGTGGCCGACCTGTCGCGATGCGCCAAACTGGCGGGCGGATGCGATCGGTTTTCGCATCGACGCAGCCGGCCGCTATGCCCCGTCCATGCGCCAGAGAATCGATTTAGCGCGCATCTACCGTCTCGCGCGGCACGCGTTGCCCGAGACGATGGACGGCCAACCGCCGATGCCGGTGCCCGAAACGTGCCCGGTGACGCTGGATGAGCTGTTGGCCGAGCCGTAAAGGTCGGATGGCAGTCAGGTCAGTCCGGTAGAGTTTCCGAAGCAGGTGCTGCGAGCGGGTCTGATCGTCGTGCCATTTCAGCATCGTCGGCGCGCATGAGCTGAGGAACGATCGAGCGCCGGCCTATGTTGACGACGGCAATCACCCCTCCGGCAGCGCCACCATCACCCGCCCGGCGCGCCGCTCCGCCACCACCAGCAGCAGCCCCGCCAGCAATATCATCCCCGCGCCGATGAACACCGCCTGGGCCGGAATGTCGCCCCAGATCACGTAGCCCAGGATGAACGCCCAGAGCAGCGCGGTGTGTTCCACCGTCGCGATCACCGAGGCCGGCGCATGACGGCAGCCCTCGAAAAGGGTGAATTGGGCCAGCCTACCGAACGCGTTTGGCCGTTGAAGCATCGAGCGAAAACAGTGGCGAAGAGACCAGGCACGTCACACCAATTCCAGACGCACCTTGCGGCCGATCATTTCGGCAGCGCGTTGCAAGGTCAGCAGGGTCACGTTGCCGTCCTTGGGATCCAGCAAGCGGCTGATCTGGCTTCGGCTCGTGCCCATGCGCTCGGCAAGGCGCTTGCGCGACAGATTTTGCGCCTTCATCGCTTGCGCGATCTGCCAGGCCAGCACTTCCTTGATGGCGATCGCCTGGAAGGATTCGCGCGTTCCCTCGGCGTCCAGAAATTCGTCAAGGGCTGCAAACCCCTCGGTGGTGCGTGGCTTTTTGCGCGTCGCCATGGTGGTCTCCTATCGGTCGAACTCTCGCTGGCGCCGGCGTGCCAGTTTCATGTCATCGGCCGGAGTTTGTTGTGTCTTCTTGATAGACCCGTGCAATACGACGATTTTGCCATCGACAATGCAGAACAGAAGCCGCGCGATCCGGTTGCCGGGGCAATCGCTGCGCACTTCCCAGAGTCCGTTGCCCATCGGCCGACAAAGTGGCATACCAACCGGCCAGCGAAACTGCACGCGCATCAGGTCCTGCCCGATGACTGCACGCTCCTTGGCGGCAAGACCCTTGAGCCAGTCCAGTACGACCGATCCACCCGCGGGCGTCTGGTAAAAGACCACAGGCGTCTTGCGGCGGCCCTCGAATTCCATCGAATCGCACGAAGTCAGCGTGTACTATATATTGTCCATCCCCGTCAAGAAAATTCTCGTGACACCTGTCGGCCTCACCCCTCCGGCAGCACCACCATCACTCGCCCGGCGCGCCGCTCCGCCAGCACCAGCAGCAGGCCCGCCAGCAGGATCAGTCCGGCGCCGATGAAGACCGCCGGCACCGGAATGTCGCCCCAGATCACATAGCCCAGGATGAACGCCCAGATCAGCGCGGTGTATTCCACCGTCGCCATCACCGAGGCCGGCGCGTGCCGGCAGCCCTCGAACAGCGCGAACTGCGCCAGCCCGCCCAGCACGCCGATCGCCAGCAGCAGCGCCGCCTCCGACCAGCCTGGCGTCTGCCACACGAAGCCGCACGCCACGCCGGTGCCGAGCAGGAACGTCCCGTTGGTATACAGCATCTGCAGCATCGAGCTTTCGCGCCGCGCGATCCGCCGCATCAGGATGACGCCGTAGCCCCACAGTGCCGCCGCGATCAGCACCAGCACGGCCGGCAGCGACAGCCGCACGCCCAGCGGGTCGGTCGCCATGACGATCCCGGCGAAGCCCACCAGCACGGCGCCCCAGCGGGCGCGCGTCACCTGCTCGCCCAGCAGCGGTCCGGCCAGCACCGTCACCGCCAGCGGCGAGGCGAAATACAGGCTCAGCAACTGCGCCAGTGGCAGCGAGCGCGAGGCGGTATAATAGCACAGCCAGCCCGCCAGGGTGATCACGCCGCGCAGCACCAGGCTTGCCTTCAGCGGCGTCGCGACGGCTCGGGCCAGCAGCTTCTCGCGGCCGATCACCAGGCAGGCGATGACGATGGCCACGCTGCGGCAGAACAGCACCTGCCAGATCGGCAGCTCGGCGACCAGCCACTTGATGGTGGCGTCGTGCAGCGAGAACATGCCGTATGCCAGCACGCCCAGACCGATGCCGATCGTCGGCGTCTCGATCGCCGTTGCCCGCCGCATGATGGTACTCACTGGCCAGTCCCCGGGCGCGGTCGTACTCTCGCCGCCCGCGCCCGGCAACCGGCCGACGGTGCAACGCAGTCCCCCGATGTCCGGCGTACCTGTCATTGCGAGGAGCGCAGCGACGAAGCAATCTCCTGCCTCCGGGGCACCAGATTGCTTCCCCGGGTCAAGCCCGGGGACCGCTGCGCTCCCCGCAATGACAAATCGTTTCGTGACGGGATGAAAATGCTCTAGATGTCCCTGCTGCAAGTCCGCGGTCTGGCGCGCAGCTATTACGGCGTGCACGCGCTGCGCGGGGTCGATCTCAGCGTGCAGGCGGGGCGGATCACCGGGCTGATCGGCCCGAACGGCGCCGGCAAGACCACGCTGTTCAACTGCATCTCCGGCCTGGTGCGGCCGGACGCCGGCAGCGTTACGTTCGACGGGGCCGACATCACCGGTTGGCGCGCCGACCGCGTCACCGGCGCCGGCCTGGTGCGCACGTTCCAGATCGCGCGCGGCTTCCCGCGCCTGTCGGTGCTGGACAACCTGATGCTGTACGGCCCCGCGCAGCCGGGCGAGCGCGTCTGGCCGGCGGTCATGCGCACCACCGCGGCACGGCGTCGTGAATTATTGTTGCGCCGGGAAGCGGAACAAATTGCCGAACGCCTGCGCCTGACCCGCCTGTTGGGCGCGCCCGCCTCTGCCTTGTCGGGCGGACAGAAAAAGCTGCTGGAGATCGGCCGCGCCCTGATGGCACGCCCGCGACTGCTGCTGCTGGACGAGCCGGTGGCCGGCGTGAACCCCACCCTCGCGCGCGAGATCGGCGAGCACCTGCGTGCGCTGCTCGCCGACGGTATCAGCGTGCTGCTGATCGAGCACCACATGGACACCATCGCCGCGCTGTGTGACCCGGTCATCGTCATGGCCGAGGGCCGCCATCTGAAGCAAGGCACGTTCGCCGAACTGGCGGCCGACCCGCTGGTGCAGGAAGCCTACATGGGTCGCCGCCGATGACGCTGCTGCGTGTCGCTGGCGTGGTCGCGGGCTACGGCCGCGACGACGAGGTGCTGAAAGGCGTCGACCTGACCATGCACGACGGCGAAATCCGTGCCGTCATCGGCCCGAATGGCGCCGGAAAATCCACGCTGCTGAAAACCATCGCCGGCCTGCTGCGCCCGGTGCGCGGGGCGATCCACCTGCGCGACACACCGCTCGGCGGGCTGCCGCCGCGCGCGATCGCCCGCCTCGGCGTCGCCTTCGTGCCGCAGGAACAGAACGTCTTCCCCAGCATGAGCGTGCGGGAAAACCTGGAGATGGGCGGCTACATCGATCCGGCCGCGACCCGCCAACGCATCGACACCGCCTTCGCCAGCTTCCCGCTGCTGGCCGAGTCGCGCCACCGTGCGGCGCGCACGCTGTCCGGCGGGCAGCGCCAGGTGCTGGCGATGGCAATGGCGCTGATGGTGGAACCCGCGCTGCTGCTGCTGGACGAACCCTCGGCGGGCCTGTCGCCGCTGGCCGCCGAGCAGTTGTTCGCCACCATCATCGAAATACGGCGTCACGGCGTGGCGATCGCCATGGTCGAGCAGAACGCCAGCCAGGCGCTGGAGATCGCCGACCGCGCGACACTGCTTGTCGACGGCCGCGTCAGCCGCGATGGTGCTGCCGCCACGCTGCGCGCCGACCCGGAGATCCGCCGCATCTTCCTCGGTGGCGTCGCATGAAAGAGCATACGCTTGAGGAAAGCCGCCACGTACACCTCTCCCGCCCTTCGCGGGAGAGGTCGAGGCGCGCAGCGCCGAGGGTGAGGGCCGTGCTGCGTGCACCGCCCTCACCCGCGTCGCTCCGCTCCGCGACCTCTCCCGCGAAGGGCGGGAGAGGTGTACTGGCGGTGCAGCGATTCCGGCCACGATGAACACGCTTTGCACACGCATGAAGGAGACTTCACCATGATGCCCCACGTCTCGCGCCGCGCCGCCCTGCTGGGTGCCGCCGCACTGGCCGCGCCCTTGGCAACATCGCGCCTGGCGCGCGGCCAAGCCGCAAAACTCCAACTTGGCGTGCTGACCCCCCTGACCGGTGCCGGCGCATTCGACGGCCCCCGCATGCTCAAGGCGATGCAGGCCGTCGCCACCGAGGTCAATGCCGCCGGCGGCGTGCTTGGCCGCCCCATCGAGCTGGTGGTCGAGGACGACGAAACCAACCCCGAAGCCGCAGTACGTGCCGCGCGCAAACTGATCGACGTGGACAAGGTGCCGGTGATCATGGGCACCTGGGCCTCGGCGGTGACCACGGCGGTCGCACCCGTGTGCTGGGAGAGCAAGACCTTCCTCACCACCGTGTCCGGCGCCGACACGATCACCAAGCTGCCGCACCAGGGCTACCTGATCCGCACGCAGCCGAACAATTTTCTCCAAGCCACCAAGCACGGCGACTTCATCATCCGTCACGGCTACAAGCGCGTGTTCGTGCTGTCGATCCAGGCGCCCTTCGCGGTGCCGACGCAGGACCGGCTGACCGCGGTGCTGACGCCGAAGGGCGTCACCGTCACCGGCACGCTGATCTACGACAAGGACAAGACCAGCTACCGCTCGGAAGTGGACGAGGCCCTGAAGACCAAGCCCGACCTGCTCTACCTGAACGGCTACGCGCCGGATGTCGGCGTGATCCTGCGCGACCTGTACCGCGCCGACTACACCGGAACGAAGTTCACCCAGTCCTATGCACTGACCGACAAGTCGTTGCAGGCGCTGCCGAAGCCGGTGACCGAGGGCGTGATCACCGTGCAGCCCTCGTCCGACGTGAACTCGCCGGCCTATGCCGCCGAGGTGAAGCGGCTGGGCATCCCCGCGCCGGATTCCTACGAGTCGCAGGCCACCGACTGGATCAGCATCGTCTGCCTGACCATCGCGCGCGCCGGCCAGGCGACCGGCACCGCGATTCGCGACACGGTGCGCCAGATCACCAACAGCGACGGCGAGATCGTCTACACCGCGGTGGCGGGGCTGGCGGCGATCAAGGCCGGCAAGACGATCAAGTACTCGGGCGCCAGCGGCCCGTGCACGTTCACCGACATCGGCGACATCAGCGACTGCAAGTTCCGTTTCAACCAGGTAAAGGACGGCGCGTTCACGCTGCTCGAGGTGGCGTAGGCACTGCGTCGCCTGTATGACCGCCCGCACCCCCGTCATGCCCCCTGGCGAACTCCCTGCCGCACTCCCTGGCGCACTCCCAGGCGCACTCCCTGTCATTGCGAGGAGCGCAGCGACGAAGCAATCCCCTGCCCCTGAGGCACCAGATAGCTTCGTCGCTGCGCTCCTCGCAATGACAGGGGCGGCGGGCGAACTCGTCTCTTGTAGCGACATCACCCGATGGCTGCCGCCTTCGCCGACGTTCCGCAACTGGTATTGAACGGCCTGATGTCGGGGGCGATCCTGACCGTCCCCGCGATCGGCCTGACCGCGATCTACGCGGTGCTGCGGTTTCCCAACTTCGCCGTCGCCTCGCACGCCACGGTGGGTGCCTTCGCCGGCTACCTGGCGAATGTCGCGCTCGGCTGGCCGCTGGTGCCGGCGGCGCTCGTCGCGTTCCTTGCCGCCGGTCTGGTCGGCGTCGTATCGGACTGGATCGTCCTCCGCCCGCTGCGGCCGGCCGGCCTGATCACCGCAACGATCGCCTCCGTCGCCCTGACCATCGCGCTGGAGAACCTGGTGCGACTCGGCTTCGGCAACCAGTTGCGCGACTACGACCTGCCGATCTTCCGCGACTGGCGCTTCGGCAGCCTGCGCATCGGACCGCAGCAGCTTGAGGACCTGGCGATCGCCGCGGTCGCCGTCGCCGTGCTGTTCGCCTTCCTGCGCTTCACCCGCCTCGGCAAGGCGATGCGCGCGGTCGCCGACAATCCGACACTCGCCGCCATCAAGGGGATCGACGCGGACCTGGTTGCGGTGCTGGTCAACTTCGTCGCGATGGGCCTGGCGGGGCTGGGCGGGATGCTGATCGGGCTGGACACCTCGATCGATCCGCTGACCGGCTTCCGCGCGCTGCTCGCGGTGTTCGCCGCCGCCGTGGTCGGCGGGCTGGGCAGCATCCCGGGCGCGGTGGTCGGTGCGCTCGCGGTCGGCGTGGCCGAGGAACTCTCGCTGCTGGTGCTGCCACCGGACTACCGCACTGTGGTCGGCTTCCTCGCCATCCTGCTGGTGCTGACCTTGCGTCCGCGCGGCATCCTCGGTGCGCGGGCGTATTGATGCTGGACTACCTGGTCGCGATGGGCGTGACGGCTGGCATCTACGCCCTGATGGCGCTCGGGGTGAACCTGCCCTGGGGCATGGCGGGAATGGTCAATCTCGGCCTGGCCGGCTTCTTCGCGGTCGGTGGCTATGCGACGGCGCTGCTGACCAAGGCGGGATTCGCGATTCCGCCGGGCGTCGCCGCGGGCGTGGTGGCGGCGGCAGTGGCGGGCGCCGGCGTCGCGCTGCTCACCGCGCGGCTGCGTGCCGACTATCTTGCCATCGTGACACTGGGCTTTTCCGAAGCGGTGCGGATCGTCGCGGCCAACGAGATCTGGCTGACCAACGGCTCGGACGGCATCGCCGGCATCCCCGGCCCCTGGCGCGGCACGCTGTCACCCGACCGGTTCAACCTGCTGTTCCTGGGCATCGTGCTCGCCGCGCTGGGGGTCACGCTGCTGCTGGCGCAACGGCTCGCCGGCGCGCCGTTCGGCCGCGTGCTGCGCGCGCTGCGTGACGACGAGGACGTGGCCGCCGTCGCCGGCAAGAACGTGCTGCTGTTCAAGGTGAAGGCGTTCGCCATCGGCGCCGGCGTGCTCGGTCTCGCCGGCGCGCTGTATGCGCACTATACGTCGTACATCGCGCCGGACATTTTTGCCCCGCTGCTGACCATCAATATCGTGCTGGCGCTGGTGGTCGGCGGCCTCGGCAACAATCTCGGCGCGGTGGCGGGCGCGGTGATCCTGGTTACCCTGCTGGAAGGCACGCGTTTTGTCGCGCCGCTGCTGCCGTTCCTGACCGCCGAGCAGATCGCGGCGATGCGCGAGCTGTTGATCAGCGTGCTGCTGCTGGTGATCCTGCGCGTGCTGCCGGGCGGGATCGTGCCGGAACGGATCGGAACCTGACCCAAGGGAGGACGCAAATGCACATCGCCGCCGCAATGTTCTTCACCGACTACTCGATGTCCCCCGCCGAGCTGGCGCCGGCGCTGGAGGCGCGCGGCTTCGAATCGCTCTGGGCGCCGGAGCACTCGCATATTCCGCTAACCCGGAAAACGCCGTTCGCCGGCGGCGGCGAGCTGCCGAAGAAATACTACGACGTCATGGACCCATTCGTGACGCTGACCGCGGCCGCGGCGGTGACGCACACGTTGAAGCTCGGCACCGGCATCTGCCTGGTGGTGCAGCGCGATCCGATCCAGACCGCCAAGCTGGTGGCCTCGATCGACCAGGTCTCCGGCGGACGGTTTCTGTTCGGCATCGGCAACGGCTGGAACCAGGACGAGATCGAGGACCACGGCACGGTCTTCGCCACCCGCCACAAGCTCTCGCGCGAGCGGGTCGAGGCGATGCAGGCGATCTGGACGCAGACGAAGCCGGAGTATCACGGGGAATTCGTGGATTTCGGTCCGATGATGGCGTGGCCGAAGCCGGTGCAGAAGCCGCATCCGCCGATCATCGTCGGCGGCGCATTCCCCTATGCCGCGCGCCGGGCAATCCGTTACAGCAACGGCTGGATCCCGCACAAGAGCCGGCCGCAATACGGCGACGTCGGCGATTTTCTCCCGCAGTTCCGTCAGATGGCCGCCGAGGCCGGCCGCGGGCCGGACGAGCTGCCGGTGACGATCTGGGGACCGGGCGAGGATGCCGATCAGTTGCGGCGGTACCGCGACATGGGCGTGGCGCGGGTCGTGGTGAGCCTGGAGTCGGAAAAGGCCGACCAGATCCTGCCGGAGCTGGATCGCTGGGCGAAGTTCATTCCGGTGATGTAGCGCGGACGACGCCGGAACCGTTCCCGCGCGAGCAAGAAAGCAAGGATTCACCACGGAGAAGGCCGAGAGCCACGAAGGGCCACGGAGCAGCAAGGATTTCGGGCGCTTCGCGCTGCCTTTGCCTCACCCGTCGGGGAAAAACTCTCGCTGAATCCACGAAACAAACTTGAATACGCATACTGCAATCACAAAAATACCCACGCAAAAAGCAGCGCCCAGCAAACCCAGGTTCCATCCCGCGTGAAAGAAATAATCGTAAACGTAATAAACAAAGCCAAATGCTGCTACACAGCACATGGATACTGTTACAAACTTCCCGTCCCGAAGTACAAATTTATAGTATGATTTCACGTTACACCCCCCCCCCACTCGTGTTTTTGGGCCGCGCTAAGCGCATCAATGCCTTCTCCGTGGCCCTTCGTGGCTCTCGGCCTTCTCCGTGGTGAATCCTTGTTTTCTTGCTTGCGAGGTGACGACCTACCCCGCCACCACGCGCTCCGTCGCCACCGCGCGGCAATCCACCTCGAACTCCAACCCGACCACCGGGGGCCGGGCGAAATGCCAGGTCAGGCCGTGTGCCGCCGCCCCGCGCCGCACCACCTGATCGGCCAGGAACGGATGGATGTCGAACACCGTATAGACCTGCACCGCCGTGGCGCTGGCCCAGCCACCGCCCACCATCGCCATGCGCCGCTCCATCTCGCCCAGCACGAACCGCGCCTTGGCCCGCATGCCATCGACGCTGGTATCGCCCAGCGCGACGATATGGTCGCGGTAGTTCGCCTGCCCCTCCGGGACCTCGCCCGACCCGGCCACCGCCCACGACGGCGCGGCCTCCCCACCCGACGCGGCATCCGGCACCGCATAGCAGAACGCATGGAATGACGGTTCGGCAGGCGGATCGATCTCCGGGCAGACATTGCTGCGCGCCACCGGATTGGCGCCGTTCTCCAGCAGCCCCCACTCCCGCAGCACGCCGGTATAGTCCTGGTTGAAGGCGCGGAATCCCGCCTCGGTGAACGGCGCCGGGGAGCGCAACTCGCAGGCGCAGAACGCGGTCAGTGGCCGCCCGGCCGCGCGCAGCCGGGCCGCGATGCGCGCGAACCCATCGCGCAGCGACACCAGGTGGGCGAAGCGGACGCGCTCGATATGGAACCCCGGCAGCGCGCGGACGCCGGCGGAATACTGCATCACCGCCGGAACGAACGCGTAGCCGCCGTCAGGAAGATCGCGCGGGCTCATGCAACACCCCCCATGGCGCGCCCGCCCGATGCGAGCGCCCGATCGCCACGCGCAGCATAGCGCCGCGTGGCGGAATTGCACCGGGTTGCAAGGCGGCCGGCTGTTCGGCGGCTTGCTTATCGCCGGCTCATGTCACGCTACCCCGCCTATTCGGCGGCCTGCTTCTCCACCGGCGGTCGCATCGGCCAGGCCTCGACCGGAATACGCGGCAGCTCGAACCGGTCGGTCGTGCGGGCATACCAGCCGCCGCCGTGCATGCGTCCGATCAGGTCCAGCTTGGGCGTGTCGACGTAGCAGCGCTCCGGGTCCAGCACGAACTCGTCGCGGATGTGGATCGCCAGCACACTGCCCAGCACCACGCCGCGATCGACCCCCACCTCGACGATCACCAGCCGCTCGCATTCGAACGACACCGGGCTTTCGGCGATGCGCGGCGGGGCGACGCGGGTGGACGGCGCGGTGGTCAGGCCGGCCTGCTCCAGCTCGTTGACCTGCTTGCCGAAGTCGATTGCGGTGATGTTCATCTGCTCGGCCAGCGCGTTGCTGACCAGGTTCACCACGAACTGGCCGGTGCGGCGGATGTTGCCGCCGGTGTCCTTCAGGTCGCCGGGGCCTCTGCCGCCGATGCCGATCGCCACCACCGGCGGCTTGCCCGAGACGGCGTTGAAGAACGAGAACGGCGCGGCGTTCACCGTGCCGTCCACGTCGCGCGTCGTCACCCAGGCGATCGGCCGCGGCACCACGGTGGAGATCAGCAATTTGTAGGCGTTCTCATCCTTGAGCGTGGTCAGGTCGAACAGCATGCCTGTCTCCCGGCGTGGTGCGGTGCAGCGAAATGCGCGGTCGCAGGGTGACCCAGGGCCTGGCCAGGTGTCCAGTGCCGCGGCTGGCCGCGCTCTAGGTGCAGCCGGCGTTCAGCGCCCGGCAGTGCGCCGCGAACCCCTCCGAGATGCAATCCGGCCGCTTGTACAGACCCTTCATCCAGCTCGCCAGCATGCACAGCTCCTCGAGCTTCAACACCTCGTCCAGCGTCTCCGGCGGAAAGTGGAGCTGGAAGCTCTCGCCGATGATCGCCAGCACCGCCTCGACCTGCTCGATCACCAGGCCGCAATCGGTCTCCAGCACGGCGGTGCGTACCAGCCGCGTCTCGTCCACGTCGTAGTCGTCGCGGATCAGCTTCACGATCCAGCGGAACATGTTCATCCAGTTCTTCACGTCGTCGGTCGGGCGTGACATCGCGCTGCTCGGGTCCCCGGGGCGAGCGGCATCATCGGGCCGAACGGTGTTCGATTGATTAACCTGGCGCCGGGCCGCCGATCGGACGGGCGCGGCCGTCGCGCCGGCGGAACACGATCGGGCACTGCCGCCGCGCCCGCGACAGGGCCGGTCATCCGGGCTAACACCGGGGCATGAGCGCCTGGTGCTACGTCCTCGCCTGGGCCGCCACGCTGGCGGCCCAACTGCTGCACCTGCCGGGCGCCGGCCCGCTCGCCGGACTGGCCATCCTGGCCTTCCTGCTGGCCGAGTTCCACAACCAGCGCCGCTACGCCCAGGTGCTGTTCCTCGCCCTGCTCGCGATCGGCATGATCGGCGTGGCCGCGTCGCCGCGGCCGATCGCGCTGTTCCTTGCGGCGTGGCAGCGCGGCGCGTCCTATGCGGCGTTCTTCCTCGCGCTGACCACGCTGCGCGACGCGGCGGAGACCAGCCCGTTGGTGCGCCGCTGCGGCCGCCACCTGGTCGCGCAGCCGCCGGGGCGACGCTACGCCGCGCTGACCGCCGGCGGCCACGTGTTCGGCATCATCCTGTCGTATGGCGCGATCGAGCTGCTGGCCGCCATGGTGACGCGCGCCAACGACGCCGACACCGCCACCGCGGCACCGGCCCGCGCGCTGCGCGCCCGGCGCATGCTGATGGCGATCTACCGAGGCTTCTGCGTGATGAACTGCTGGTCCCCGCTGAACATCATGACCGCGGTCGTCTCCACCGCGGTGCCCGCCGCGCCGATGCCGCTGCTGCTGCCGATCGCCTTCGTCGTCGCCGTCGGCATGGCCGCGCTCGGCTGGGCGGAGGACCGGGTGTCCGCCGCCCGCCGCGCCACCCGCGCGCCGCTGCCGCCGGTGCCGGTGGGCGGGGCGACACAGGGCACGCAGCCGGCGACAACCGATCCCTGGTCGATCCACCTTGGCATCATTGCCCTGGTCGGGCTGGTGATGCTGCTGGCCGAGGGCCTCAGTCGCGGCGCGGCCATTTCCCTGGTGACCGCGGTCACCCTGGTGGTGCCCGCCGTCGCCGCCGCCTGGCTGCTGGTGCAGCTTCGCGCCCAGCGGCCGCGGCTGATCCTGCCGATGTTTTCGCGCCGGCTGGACCGCTTCCGCCGGCGCATCCCCGCCTTCCGCGCCGAGGCAACGGTGCTCGCCGCCTCCGGCTTCATGGCGTTTGCGCTGGCCGGTGCGCTGCCCGCCGCCGGGCTGGCGCCGCTGCTCGGCGGACTGCCGCCACTGGCGCTGCCACTGCTGGTGCCGGTGGTGCTGATCGCCAGCGGGCAGGTCGGCCTCAATCCCGTCGCGGTGATCGCGCTGCTCGGCGCCGCGGTGCCCGATCCCGCCGCGCTCGGCGTGCCGCCCGCGGCGCTGGCATTCGCGTTCATGCTAAGCTGGGGGCTCGGCGTCGGCATGACGCCGATGTCGGCCAGCGCCATCACCACTGCGCGCTGGGCCGGCGTCGCGCCGTGGACGGTCAGCACGGTGTGGAACGCGGCGTTCACTTTTTCCGCGTTGCTGCTCGCCTGGGCCGCGATCGCCGCACTCTTTCTCCTGGCGCCCCATCTGTTCGCGTAGGGGCCATTCGCAACCGGGTGACGCCGGCGAGGTGGCCGGGCAGCCAGCGCGATTGCAGTTGGAATTAGCACGGTCTGGACGGCTTGGCGGACGCGCTTGGGTCGGACCGCGGCGGACGTGTCCCGTCGCCTGGTCGCGGGTTGCTTGGGCTGAACCGCCGGGGCGACCCGTCTGAGACCTTCTCGCGGGAGTGCCGAAGGCCAGGTCCTGGCCGGAGCTGGCCGGGAGCGGAACGGCGGCTTTGAAGCCGGCAACCCGGGGTAGCGGCCGCCCGAAGAGGTCGGGATCCTCTTCGGGCGGCAGGGCTCAGCGGGTGCCTTCCTTGAGGCCCAGCAGTTGCCACTCCCAACGAAGCCCCTGTCCGAATCCGCCGCCCAACTCGGCGAACAGATTGGCGACGTCCTCGGCCGTCTCCGTCCGGCCCCAGTCGCGCTGGAGCTCGCTGACGTAGGAGGCGACGGTGAGCGGACGCGCGCCGGCCTGCATCATGCGCTGCACGGCGCGCTCGTGCCCCTCGACGCTGCCGCCGCCCGAAGCGTCGGTGACGATATAGACCTCGTGTCCCGCCGCGATCGCAGAGAGCACCGGCATGGTCAGGCAGACCTCGGTCCAAAGGCCCGCCATCACCAGCTTATTCTTGCCGGTCGCCTGCACCCAGTCGCGAACCCGCGGGTCATCCCAGGAATTGAGACCGGTGCGGTCGATCGGGACCTGGTCCGGATGCACGGCCTGGATTTCCTTGATCAGGCCCTGGCGTTCGGCAAAGGCCGTGGTGAACAATGTCGGCACGCCGAAGATCTTGGCGCCCCTGGCGAGCATCACCGTATTGTTGACGATCGTGTCGTTGGCGTGCGAGCGCACGGCAAGCAACTGCAGATATTGATGGTCGATCAGCAGCAGCGCGTGATTGTCGCTCGTCAGCAAGGTGTCGTCGGTGGTCACGATGGAGTCCTTTCGCGCGCCCGCTGGGGTTCCGCGCGGACCAGCGTCCGGCGGTTGGAGGACGGAGCGAGCGCACGCCGTCCCGATTGCGGTGGGGGGGGTGCCCCGATCCCTGGCCGGACCCGATCGCCGGCCGAACCGGGCTGCGGTCAGGCCGCGATCGTCGCGAAGCGGCCTGTTCTGAAATCGTCGATCGCCTGGCGGATCTCGGCCTGGCTGTTCATCACGAACGGGCCGTGGCCGACGATCGGTTCGTCGATCGGTTCGCCGGTGAGGACGAGCAATGTCGCCTCGCCGAAGCTCTGGAGCGTTACCTCGCCGCCGGCGCGATCGAGCAGCAGCATCTCGGCATTGTGGAGCGGCTCGCCCTCCACCGTGACATGCCCGTCCAGCACGACAAGCATGGCGGTATGGCCCTCGGGCAGGTCCAGCGTGACATCGGCGCGCCGGTTCAGCCGTACGTCCCACACATTGATCGGGGTGAAGGTGCGCGCGGGGCCCTTGGCGCCGAGATAGTCGCCGGCGATGATCCGCGCCTTGCCGGCGCCGCCCGGCAGGTCGACCACCGGCACATCGGCGGCGAGGATGCCCTGATAGCGGGCGGCCGCCATCTTGTCCCTGGCGGGCAGGTTGACCCAGAGCTGCACCATCCGGAACGGCCCGCCCCCCTTGGCATAGGCCGGCGAATGATGTTCCTCATGGATGATCCCGCTTCCGGCGGTCATCCACTGGACGTCGCCCGGGCCGATCACGCCGCCATTGCCGGCGGAATCGCGATGCTCGACTTCGCCGTCATAGACGATGGTTACCGTCTCGAAGCCGCGATGCGGGTGCTGGCCAACCCCGCGCCGCTCGGTCGTCGGCGCGAACCGATGCGGGCCCGCATAATCGAGCAGCAGGAACGGGCTGATATGCGCACCCAGCGTGTCGTAGGAAAACAGCGAGCGGACCGGGAAACCGTCGCCCACCCAATGGCTGCTATCATTGCCGTAGCGGCCGAGTATCTTCTTGCGCATCGATCTTCTCCGTGGCGGCTGGTCCGTCGCGATTGGCGGAATGGCGCGCTGTTGATAGGGAGATAAACGTGGGACGTTGACGGCGAAATATTGAAATTCTCGATGCAGCGTCCTATTCATAGGACGATATGCAGGACCTTAACGACCTGTTCTATTTTGTCCGGGTGGTCGACCATGGCGGCTTCGCGCCCGCCGGCCGGGCGCTCGGCGTCCAGAAATCGAAGCTCAGCCGCCGCATCCTGCTGCTGGAGGAAAGACTGGGTGTGCGCCTGCTCAACCGGTCCTCGCGCCGATTCTCGATCACCGAAATCGGCCGCGAATACTACGATCGCTGCGCCGCGATGCTGGTCGAGGCGGAAGCCGCCGATCAGGTGGTTGCCCAAGTGCGCGTGGAGCCGCGCGGCATCATCCGGGTGAGCTGCCCTACCGCACTGCTCGCCTTCCAGTTCGGTGCGCTGGTCGCGCGCTTCATGGCGGAGAATCCAGCGATCGAGGTGCATCTGGAGGGAACCAACCGGCGCGTCGATGTCATCGCCGAAGGATTCGATATCGCCATCCGCGTGCGCTTTCCGCCGCTGGCGCCGAGCGATCTGGTGATGCGCCAGTTGGACCGGAGCATCCAATGCCTTGTCGCCAGTCCCGCGGTCGTGGCGCTTGCCCTGATATCTCCCGCCGATCTTGTTGGCCTGCCGAGCCTCGATCTCGGGCCGCCGCATCGCGAGCATGCGTGGCAACTCCGCCATGCGGACGGCCGGACGGCGGCGATTCGGCACGCCCCTCGCCTGGTCACCGACGACATGTCGGCGCTGCGCGACGCGGCCTATGCCGGGGTCGGCGTCGTCCAGCTCCCGATGATGATGATCTGGGAGGATCTCGCCGCTGGCAGGCTGGTCGAAGTGTTGCAGGGCTGGCATCCACCGGCGGGCATCGTCCACGCGACGTTCGCTTCGCGGCGCGGGCTGTTGCCGTCGGTGCGGGCGCTATTGGATTTTCTCGTCCGCGAATGCGCGGCGCAACGAATACAGGCGGATCGGTCGCTTGGGCGCGGCGATTTGGCGATGGGCGATGCCTGAACGGCGCCGAAGCACGGGAAGACGCGGCCGAATGTGGCCGCGAGCCGTCATTCGTGGCAATCATGAATAAATGTCGGCTTTCGGCGTAGCCGAGACCAATCCGCAACGGCCAGATTTTGGCGCAATCCGGTCGCTGTCCCGGCGCCCCCGCAACGGCGGCCAGCCAGCATTTGCCGCCATTCAAAACGAGACGCCGGCCACCGCGTGGGGACCGCTGTCGCTCCGCGCGAAGCGCCATGCGGCCGGCTTTGCCCTCGGGGCGACGCCGATGCGACCGAGGGCCGCGTCGGTGGCCGACCGACGCGGCGTGCGCGGGCCTTCTCCGCGCGCTCCGCGGTGAACCTTCCTCGCCCACCCGTCAAGCGCCCGGCCCCATCGGGCAACCGGCAGGCCCCAACCCGGCCCCACGCCCCACCCACCCGCCAAACGCGATCCCCCTGACCGGGCGCCCACCCCGACTTGCCGACCACGCAACGGCCGGGCAAGCATGCCGCCGCCTCAACCGGAGCGACCGTCCGATGCCCTACCAGGATCACGTCGGCAAGACCGAAACCGCCACCGACACGGTCTGGCCGCTGCTGATGCGCGGCCTCGCCGCCACGCTCGACATCCCCGAGCCCGAGCTTTCTCCCGGCGCCCTGCTGCCGCCGCTCGGCCACTGGATGCTGTTCCAGGACTGGACGCCGGCGCACGGCCTCGGCGAGGACGGCCACCCCCACCGCGGCGGCTTCATGCCCCCCGTGCACGACCTGCCGCGCCGCATGTGGGCCGGCGGGCGGGTGCGCTTCCTGGCGCCGCTGTACGCCGGGCAGCCGGTCACCCGCGTCAACACCATCCTGAATATCGAGGACAAGACCGGCGTCTCGGGCCGGCTGGTGTTCGTCACCGTCGGCGCGCGCGTCAGCGGCCCGGACGGCGTGGCGATCGAGGAAGAGCAGGACATCGTCTACCGCAGCGCCGAGGGCGCCGCGGTAAAGCCGGCCGACCCCGCCCCGCCGCCGCCCGCCGGCGCCACCTCGCGCACCGTCGATCCGAACACCGTGCTGCTGTTCCGCTACTCGGCGCTGATCGGCAACGCGCACCGCATTCATTACGACCAGGACTTCACCATGCGCCACGAGGGCTACCCCGGCATCGTCGTGCACGGCCCGCTGCAGGCGACCTGGCTGGCCGACATGGTGCGCCGCCACGCGCCGGGCGCGCGCCTCGCCGGCTTCGCCTACCGCGGCCGCCGCCCGGCGTTCCACCAGAACAAGCTGACCCTGCTGGCCTGGCAGCAGGCCGGCGGACTGCACCTGGAAAGCCGCGACCACGCCGGCGCGGTGTGCATGTCGGCCGACGCGACGCTGGCCTGATCGCCGCGCCGCCCGCTATGCTGCATCTGCGAGCGAGGACCATGAGGATGCAATGCCCTTCCTGACCGAACCAGAGCCCGAGCGCGACACGTTGCAGGCGGTGCTGCCCGGCATCAGCCGCGTGGTCGCGGGGAACCCTGGCCCGATGACGTATCACGGCACCAACACCTATCTGATCGACACCACCGAGGGCCTGGTGGTGCTCGATCCGGGTCCGGACGATCGTTCGCATGTCGAAGCGGTGCTGCGTGCGACCGGCGGCCAGGTGGCGCTGATCCTGGTCAGCCACACGCACCACGATCATGTCGGCGCCGTCGCGGCGTTGCAGGAGGCGACCGGCGCGCCGACCGCGGGATTCCGCGACAGCGGCCTGGCAACGTTCGAGGCCGACATCAAGCTCGCCGACGGCGACACGATCGCCGGCATGCTGGCGCTGCACACGCCGGGCCACGCGTCGGACCATCTGTGTTTCGCGCTCAATACGGCAGACCGGTCCAGGGTGCTGTTCAGCGCCGACCATGTGATGTCGTGGTCGTCCAGCGTGGTCAGCCCGCCGGACGGCGACATGGCCGCCTATTTCGCCAGCCTGCACATTCTGCTGGAGCGCGACGACGAGGTGTTCCTGCCCGGCCACGGGCCGAAGCTGCCGTCCCCGCGCGAGCTGGTGCGCGAGTTGCTGCACCACCGCATGGCGCGCGAGCGCGCGATCGCGACCGCGCTCGAGGCCGGTGCGGCCAACACCTACACGCTGATGGACACGCTGTATTCCCAGGTGCATCCGCGGCTGCGCCGTGCCGCCGAGCGCAACGTGCTGGCGCATCTGCTCAAGCTGGAGGGCGAGGGCAAGGTGCTCCGCGACGGCGAGGTCTGGCGCGCGGCGTGAGCGGGGGAGGTTGTCGCCAGGCCTGCACATGATCGCCGTGATGACGACGCTGACGGCAATGACCACCGGCCCGGGGGGACGCACCTGAGCACCGATACCTGGACCGTTACCGAAGCGAAAGCGCGATTCCGCGAAGTGATTGACGGCGCGCACACGCGTGGGCCGCAGACCGTGACCCGTCGCGGTCGCGCGGCCATCGTGATCGTGTCCGCAACCGAGTGGGAGCGGATCAGAAAGCCTGCCGGCAACCTCGCAACGTTCTTCGCCGCGTCCCCGTTGCGTGGCTCCGGCCTCATCATTGCTCGGCGAACGGACAGGCGGCGGCCGGTCCCGCTTTGAGCGTGCCACCCGGTGACCGCATGACGTGGGGCCGGATCACCTTACCCCGGCGTGGCGGCGCCCTCGATCCGATTCACCACCCGCTCCGGCGAATGATGGATGCCCAGCAGCCGCAGCGTGTCCGGCCCCGGGTTGTGGAACACGTGCGGCGTGTTCGCCGGCAGCGCGATCATGTCGCCGACGCCAAGGCAATGCGGCGCGTCTTGCTGGCCCTCGACCCAGGCCTCCAGCACGCCCTCCAGCACGAACAGGTATTCGACGTAGGGGTGCCAGTGCAGCGCCGTCCGGTAGCCGGGCGCGCAGGTCTGCACCCCGGTGAAGATCGGCAGCACCCCGTCGCCGATCAGCTTGTTGTAGTGTGACAGCGGACCGAACACGACCGGCGCGGACTCCGCCAGCCGGGCGATGGTCACGGCGGGTGGAGCGGACATGGCTACTCCGCCGCGAGCGGCAGCGACGGCAGCGGTGCGCGGGTGATCTCGCTCATGCGCTGGCGCACGTCGAAGATGCGGATGTCGAGTTCCGTCACGTCGGGATTGGCCTTCATGCGCGCGACGATCGGGCCATTGACGTAGGCCTCGGCCGCGGCGCGGTCGGCGAACAGGTAGATGCCCCCGGCGCGGCGTTCGTCGGCCCCGTCCAGCCAGATCTTCCATTGCAGGCCCGCGACATCGAGGAACTGCCTGGCGCGGTCGTCGGTGTAGCGCGCCTCCCATACGGCCTTCGGCATGTCCGGGCGGCGGTAGTTGATCTGCACGATGACCATGGCGGGCTCCTCCGGTCGATTGCTTGCCGCCAGCATAGCCGCATTCCGAGCGAATGACATGCGCCAGGCGCCGCGATGTGCTATGGAGCGCGGCATGAGCTGGACCCGGACCTTGTGCATGGCGGTGCTGCTGGGCGTGGCGACCCTGCCGGGCTGCGCCGATGGCCCCGGCGCTGCGCCCCCCACCCGGGCGCAGGCACAAGACGCGCCACCGGCTCCGGGAGGCTTCGCGGTGCACATGCACGGCAACGTGGCCACGGAATTCGCGGTCGGCCACTGAGCGGATCGAGTGCGGTGCCGGTGCCCGCTACGCTGCGTTTGGACCGGGATTGCATACGGCGTTGTCGGCTGGAGTGCGGGTGCGCCAAATCAGGAAGCCATTTGTTTACCCGTCGGCGGTATGGACATCACACCCCAGAGTGTCCCGCCACCACGTATGTCGCCGCCCCACCCGTTCCGGCTTGTCTATCGCGCCTTCGGTAAGATCACCTTCGATCCCGCCAAGAGCGATGAGATATTCGAATGGCGCGGCTTCGATCTTGCCTATGTGAGCCGCCTATGTGAGCCGCATGTTTCCGGGCGTGGTGCTCGAGCGTCCGGACACACGATCGTATTCCGAACGCCGCTATCAGGTCATCGGAGATGTGCTGGGCGAGGTGTTTTCGTGGTCTATACTCGTCGCAGCGATACGTGCCGCCTGATCACGGCGTGGCTCGCGGAACCACATGAACGGAAGCTGTGGTATGACCTCGCGCATTGAACGACTGGTGCACGTCGATCTGCTCGACAAGAATCGGGGACGTGTCGACCAGCGGCGGCTTGGGCAGCCCAACCCGGCGGATAATGCAGCGCGGCCACAGGTGACCGAGCAGGACGCAAAGGCAACGCGAGCAGAGGTGGAACGGCATCAGCGAGGCGTGCGCCGGCGTGCCGCCGAATGACCGGGGTTGCATAGGCGAAGGTCGGGTGCGCGCCAAGGCGCTCGGCGTGCCTGCACGACGCGATCCCGCACCGGATTCACCGACGGAAACAACGGCCCGGCGCCAGCGCCCCTATCCTGCTGCCCGAGCCGCGACACCGGCACCGCCCTATCGAAGCTGCGCCAGCCAGATCGTGTGCCTGCCGCAGGCCGGGTCCTCGACCACGTGCGCAACGACATCGAACCCGTTCGCATCCAGCAGCGCGCGGTATTCGGCGGCGTCCAGACTGGCATGAAACAGCGGCTCGCCCCGGTAGCTGCCGATCGCCTCGCCGTGCGACGGCCCGCTGGTGAACATCAGCGCGGCGCGCGGGGCGGCATGCGCCCGGAAGATCGGAAACATGCGCCGCTGATCCGCGTGGCACAGATGGAAGAAGCTGTCCCAGGCCAGCAGACCGGCAAAGCGGCGACCCAGGGCCAGCGTTCGCATGTCCGCGACCTGCCAGGTCTGCAGCAGGAACTGTTCTCGGCAGATCTCGATCATCTCCGGCGATGAATCCACGCCGGTGACCGCATAGCCCTGCGCGATGCAGGTGCGCGCGATCGGCTGGCCGGAGCCGCAGCCGATGTCGAGCACCGCCCCGCCGACCGGCACCAGCCCCAGAAAGCGATCGAGCCACGCGGTCTCGAACAGCCGGTTTCCCCGGTCCTCGGCCCAGGTGAGCGCGTGCCGGCGATACAGGCTGACGATCTGCTCGGCTTCCCAGCTCATCGTGGCACCTTGCCCGGCGCGGAACCCGAGGCGCAAGTCGGCACCATGTCAGGCAGCAATGCCCACTGGCCCATGGCGCGACACAACGGCACTCTGCCCGTCACACCGGCAGCGTCACCGTGGCGCGCAGCCCGCCGGTCGGGCGGTTCGCCAGCGTCACGTCCCCGCCATGCGCGCGAAAGATGTTGCGTGCGATCGGCAGGCCCAGCCCCACCCCGCCGGTCTCGCGGTTGCGGCTCGGCTCGCCGCGGTGGAACGGCTCGAACGCCCGGTCCAGCTCGGCCGGCGGGATACCGGGGCCGTCGTCCTCCACGTCGATGGTCAGCGCGCCCTGCGACCCCCCGGAAGCCGGCGGCGTCAGGCGCACCCGTGCGCCGCCGCCATAGGCCACCGCGTTGGCCACCAGGTTCGCCAGCGCCCGCTTCAGCGCCAGCGGCCGCGCCCGCACCGTAAGGTGCCCTGGCCCCTCGTAGTGCAGTTTTTCCCCCGCCTCGGGCCAGGCGTCCGCCGCCTCGTCCAGGATGGTGCGCAGCAGCTCCGCCAGGTCCAGCGGCGACACCGGCTCGGTCGATTTCGCATCGCGGCCGAACGCCAGCGTGGCCGACACCATCGCCTCCAGCTCATCCAGATCCAGCAGCATCTTCCGCCGCTGCTCGTCGTCCTCCATGAACTCGGCGCGCAGCTTGAGCCGGGTGATCGGCGTGCGCAGGTCGTGGCCGATCGCGGTCAGCAGCTCGGTGCGATCCTGCACGAACCGGCGGATGCGCGCCGCCATCGTGTTGAAGGCCGCCGCGGCGGTGGCGACCTCCAGCGGCCCGTCCTCGGGCAGCGGCGGCGCGTTGACATCCCGCCCCAGCGCCTCGGCGGCGCGCGCCAGGGTGCTGACCGGCGCGGTCAGCCGGCGCACCGCCCACAGCGTCAGCAGCGCGGCGGCGGCGGTCATCAGCACGAAGGCGATCAGGAAGTCAGGCGAGTGCCACGGGCGCGGCGGCTCGACCTGCATCGTCACCGTCAGCCAGTTGCCCTCGGGCAGGCGCAGACTGGCGATCAGGCGGTGCCAGAACGGGCCGCCGGACAGGTGGATGTCGTGCGGGCGCAGCGTGCCGGGCATCGGCATCAGGTTCATGTTCACCCGCAACAGCCGCTGCTCCGGCTGCGCGGTCGGCGGCAGGTCGGAAACCGGCAGTTGATCGGACAGCTCGATCCCGACGCCGGGCAGCCGGCGCATGTCGGCCAGCACCGCGGCACGCTGGTCGGCGTCCACGTTCACCACGTTGCGGTAGACGCTCATCACCCGCGCCGCCAGTTCGCGCGCCTGCGCCAGGCGCAGCAGCTCCATCCGGTCCAGCGCGTGGATGGTCAGGCCGGCCGCCTGCACGACCGCCAGTCCGAGCAGCAGCACCACCGCGGTGCGCGCCGCGAGGCTCCTGGGCCAGATGCGCAGCTTCACCGGCGCTCGACCGTTGCCGCCAGCACGTAGCCGCCGCCGCGCACCGTCTTGATAAGCTGGGCGTTGCGCCCGTCATCCTCCAGTTTGCGCCGCAGCCGGCTGACGGCCACGTCGATGGCGCGGTCGAACGGGCCGGCCTGCCGGCCGCGCAGCAGGTCCAGCAGCATGTCGCGCGTCAGCACGCGGTTGGCGCGCTCCACCAGGGCCAGCAGCAGGTCGTATTCGCCGCCGGTCAGCGCGACCTCGGCACCCTCCGGGTTCAGCAGGCGGCGGCGCGCCGGCTCCAGTGTCCAGCCGTTGAACAGCAGGGCGCGCGCCATCGGATCGGCCCGATGATCCCCGGCGTCGCCGGCGCGGCGCAGCACGGCGCGGATGCGCGCCAGCAGTTCGCGCGGGTTGAACGGCTTCGGCACGTAGTCGTCGGCGCCGAGCTCCAGGCCGATGATGCGGTCGGTCTCCTCGCCCATTGCCGTGAGCATGACGATGGGGATGTCCGACTGCCCGCGCATCCAGCGGGCCAGGTCCAGCCCGCCCTCGCCGGGCAGCATCAGGTCGAGCACGACAAGGTGGTAGTGGCCGTTGGTCCAGGCCCGGCGGGCTTCGCGGCCGTCGCGCACGGCGGTGACGCGGATGCGGTGACGCTCGAGGAAGCGCGCCAGCAGATCGCGGATCTCGCGATCATCATCGACGACCAGGATGTGCGGTGTCGCGTCCATGCCGGGATCATAAGAACAAATGCAGGCAAGCGGCAGAGCATGTTGCACTACGTTGCATTTCGTCGCCAGTTTGGCGCATGGGCGCAACGTCTGCCGTCCATGTTCGCATCGTTGACTGGTTGGGGACTTTACCATGCGTCGAACACTTCTGGCCGCCACCGCGGCCGCTTCCATCGCCGGCTTCGCCGCCGGCTGCCTGCTCACCCAGGCCGGCGCGCAGCCGGTACCGCCGCCCGCGGCCGGCGGTCCACCACCGCCCCAGGCGGGCGGTCCGCCGCCGCCGGGCGGCTGGCGCATGATGGGGCTGCATCCCGGCGGGCCCGGATGGTGGCAGCACCGCGCCATGCACCGGATGCGGACCTTCGCGCTGCTGTATCACCCGGACGATCGGCAACTGACCGCACCGGAGGTGCAGAAGATCGCCGAGGCGTTCCTGCTGTGGAACGGCAACCGCACCTGGAAGGTGACCGAGGTGGCGGCAGGCCCCGACGGCCGGATCGCCTTCGCCCTGGCCACGGCGGACGGCGGCGTGATCGCCCGCTTCACGATGGACAGCAAGACCGGGCGGGTGACCCGCACCGGCTGAGCCGGTACAACCGCTGATGTGAGCTTTCCGCATCCGCCGCCCGCGGCACGCGCCGCGCTCGATCGCCTGACCGCCCGGGATCCGGACCTGGCGGCGATCGAGCAGCGCGCCGGGGCGTTGCCCTGGCGCACGCGGCTGGCCGGATTTCCCGGCCTGCTGCAGGCGATCGTCGGCCAGCAGATCTCCAACCAGGCCGCCGCGGCGATCTGGGCGCGGGTGCGGGCGTTGCCCGGGGCGCTGGCCCCGGCCGGGCTGGCCGCCCTGTCGGATGAGGCGCTGCGCGGCGCCGGGCTCTCGCGGCCAAAGGTGGCGCACGCCCGCGCGCTGGCCGCCGCGTTCGTCGCTGGCGCGCTGCACGAAGCCCAGATTGCCCGTCTGGACGACGAGGCGGCGATCGCGGCCATCGTCACGGTGCGCGGCCTGGGGCGCTGGACCGCCGAGGTCTATCTGCTGTTCGCCCTCGGGCGGCACGACGTGTTCCCGGCGGCCGACCTGGCCTTGGCCGCCGCCGCAGCGGACCTGAAGCGGCTGGACAGGCGGCCGAACCCGGCCGAGTTGCGCATCCTGGCCGAACCCTGGCGGCCGGCACGCGCCCTGGCAGCGCGGCTGCTCTGGCACCACTGGCGGCATGTGACCGGCCGGCCGGCGATGGACGATTTCCCCGCCTGAGCGGCGGCCGCCGCCGCGCCGGCGCAAACGCTTCGTTCATCACTGGCAGGCATTATCGTGCCAGGACAACCCCCTGGCTGCCATGTCGCTCCCCAACCTGCCGCTGGTTCACGCGCACCATCCCAGCACCTTCCTGGAACGTGGCGTCGCGGTGCCGTTCACCACCCCGGCCCTGCTGGGCGCCCGTGCGCGCCCGGCCGATCGCGGCGGGATCGAGCTGATCGTCCCCAGCCCATCCGGCGGGCGAGGGGTCTACATCCTGCTCTGGGGCGGCGTCTGCCGGATCTGCCGGCCGACCGTGCACGACACCAGGCTCTACCAGCACATCGCCGAGACGCAGGGCATCACCCCGTCCTCGATGCGCGCGGCCGCGCGGGCCGTGGCGTCCCAGGGCCTGGCAGGCCACGACGCCGCGGCGGCGGCACGTCTCGCGGACGTCAACGAAACGCGCGATCGCCTGGCAACCAACTTCCTGCTGATGGTGGCCGCGGTCAGGCAGACCGACTCGGACGGCGGCATCGATGAAGCCGAAGTGCTCGCCCGACACCCAGCGCTGCGCCAGCGCGCCAAGCGCAGCATGCAGCAGATCGCGCCACTGCTTTGCTGCGATGCGGGAAGGGTGTTCAGCAGCCTGGAGCAGTTGGCCGTGGTGCTGACCCCGATCGGGCTTGATCGGCAAGATCCACCGGCGCGGGTCCCGCGGCTGCTCACCGCGATCGCCCATTTCCGTGCCGAGGCGGCCGCGTGGGCGCGTGACAACCCGGATGACACCGGCGCACGCGCCAGCATGGCGGCGACCATCGCCGGCGTGACGGTCACCTGCACCGAAATCACCCTGGCCGATGCCCGCGCCAGTACCCGAAACGATCAGCGATCTGTTGCGGGAATGGATCGCCGCGCCCGAACCGGTGGCCGCCCGCCTGGCCCGCTCGGAGTGGCTGGTGGATGGCTGGGAGCAGATTTGCGCGCTGTGGGCCAGCGCCACCACGAAGGCCGCCCGCCACGTCGCGCTGATGGAGCTCTCCCTGATGGTGCCGATCCTGCCGAAGGAGGTCGCCGGCTGGCTGAGCCGCCAGGTCGATACCGACGTCACCCGCTACCTCGCGAAGATCGTGCCGGAGAACATCGACTGGCGCACCGGCATGTATTTCGAACGGGTCGCGCGCAACGAACACCTGCGCGCGCTTGCCGCATAGCCTGGTCAGGGAACGCGCCACGTGCAAAAGGTATCCGCCGGACTGGCACCACCCGAGTTGCGCGAACTGCGCCGCACTTTGTCCAGCGTCACCGACGCACGGCTGATCCAGGTCGTTGCTCTGATCGACCGCATGGCCGAGCGCGGCACCGCCGACGAGCTGATCGGACCGTTTCGTGCCCGCCTCGGCCAGATCCGGCCACCGCGCCCGCTGCGCTTCACCCGCCTGCTGTTTCTGCCGCTCGACCCGGTGATCGTCGCGCCGCCGCGGTTTCGCGCCGGAACGCCCACGGTGCCGCGAACCGCCCTGATCCCCTTCGCGAACGTGGTGCGCACCGCGCTCGGCGGGCGTGTGCTTGAGATCGAGGCGGACCTGGCCGGGCGCGTCGCCGAAGACGCCGACACCGTCCAGCAGGTCGGCGACGTGCTGTGGCCCGAGGCCGCCACCATCCTGGCCCGTGCGCCGCGACCGCCCGGCTGGGTTGCCGCCGGGCTGCCGGCGGTGCTGCATGAGTCCCTCGCACGCGGGATTTCGGCGGTGCTGCAGCAGGCAGCGACCCTGCATGCGATCGTCGCCGATGTCGCCGCGGGGTTGCCGATCGATATCGGGGTGGTGGACACCATCCTGACCAGGGCGGTCGCCGGCGGGCCGGTGGCATGGGGCTTCGTGCTCGCCGTGCTGCTGGGCCGGCTGCCCGACGCCGATGCGGTGCTCCGCCAGACCAGCGCCTGGGCGACGCGGCGCGGCGATACCGCCCTGCATGCCGCGATGGACCTGGTGTCGGAGACGCAGCTTGCCCGGCTCGAGTCCGATGACGGCTTCAGCGCGGAGATGTCGACATTCAACCTTGCCGAGGCCGGCATTCAGGTGCGACGGGTCCTCGGCTTGCTCGATGGGCTCGATGTCGAAACAACCCCGGCGCCACGCCGCGCCCGGCTGGAGGCAATCCGGAGCCGGCTCGATACCAGTTGCCGTTCCCGCTTCGCCAACAGCCTGGCCGGCGAGTTCCTCGCGCCGCTGCATGAATTGCGGCAGGCGCCGGAACCGGGTGCGCCGCAGCGACTGGAGGACTCGGCACGCCAGCTTCGCGCGCTGGAGACCGAGGCACGCCGCCTCGGCAGTGCGCCGACCTACGACGCGTTGTTGCGCGAAACCGCCGTCGTGGTGCGCAGCCTCGCGCCCGACGCGGGCCTGACGCTCGCCGAGAAGGTGCGCCTGGTCGAGATCCTCGCCGGGCCGGATGAGGCACTCGCGCTGCTCGCGTGAGATGTGCGGCAGATTTCACGGACAATAACGCCGTACTCACGCAATCTGACGCGCTGCCAACGGTGCGCGAGCTTCACCGGTTTGTAACGGGGGCGTACAATCCACCTCGCAGCCACATGACGCACCAGCGTTCGTGACGGAAAGACGCGGACACGTGCAATGACGGAGGGCATGGTGACTTATCAAGACAACGCGATCCCCGCCGAGACCATCCCGAAGCGCGATACGCTGTTCGCCTACCGGGCCGATCGCATGCCCCAGCTTGGCATCCAAACCGGGAAACGCCCGGACTTGATGCGCGCCGACCCGCGCCGTCGCGTGACGCTGGTGCTGGCGTTGGAGGATACCCGAACCATGTCCGACGCGATGCTCGAGATCTGCGACTTCCTGGACATCTCCCTCGAGCGGATCGATTCGTATGAGGATCTACTACCGTTTCTGCAGCGGTGGCAGCCAATGGCGGTGGTCGCCGCGATGGATGCCGACGGGCAGGATGGCTGCCATGTGCTGATGACGGTGGCGCGGCACGATCCCGCGCTGCCGGTGCTGCTGATGACCGGCCACGATCCGGCCGTGGCGGGTGCCGTGGATGCGGTGACCGAGCTGTGGGGGCTGACCGAGGTGATACAGACCGCCGCCTGGCCGCCGCCCGGCATCATCGCCGAGTTCCTGTGCCGCGCCGGCCTGCGGGGCAACTGCCTCGCCTTCCTGCCGGTGTGACACCAGGCGCTCGAAATGCTAACTCTTCCGGTATCATGGCGCAAACACAAAACGAAACCCGTGGTTCCTGACTGCGGCTTTGCCGACCATGCCCGCCCATCCGCGATACCTACGCCGCCCTGGCGTTGCGACGCAAGCGCGCCTACTTGGCGGGCGAGATAGCGCAGGGCGAACGGCAACTTGCCGAGCGGCGCAAGGTGTTGGCAACCTTGGACGCGACGATCCAGCTATTCGCACCGGCTACCAATCCCGAGCTGATCCGCGCCATCCGCCCAACGCGCCGAGGACTGTTCTTCCGGCAGGGGGAGCAGATGCGCCTTTGCCTTGCTGCATTGCGGGAGGCCGGACAGCCCCTGTCCGCCCGCCAGGTTGCCGAGTACGCCATGCGGGCCAAGGGGCTGCCGACCGACAACGCGCCGACGTTCTCGATCGCGGTCCAGTTGCGGGCCGCCCTGGCACGGTTGGCGGCCAAGGGGATGGTGGTGAAGATCATTTGCCAGCCAAATGCGCGGTGGGCGCTGCCTTAGCCGTTGGGACGCACTGCCGTCTATTCCTCGCCCAACGCACAATAGCCGACCAATACCGCGACCAGCACGGAGCAGATCAGCCACGCGGATAAACCCAATGCAAACACGGCGACCCTCCTTCCGAGTGAGAGTGACGCGGACGAGCCTCGAGGCAGGGCAGCCCAGAACGCCCGTCCGCCGTTCCCGGAACTGGGGGAGTACCGGGTTGCCGCAACCATGACGCGACGCTGAGGCGACTTGGTAGCCTCGGAATCTACTCAGGACGCCGCAGCATCGTCGTATGCTTCGCTGTAGGCCACCCGCGACGGCGCCTGACTCCATAAGTTCGCAAGGGTCTCGGGTGACCTTAGGCGACGCCCAAAAATTGCTGCTTCGAGCCGCGCCTTGGACAGGCAGCGGGAGCATTCGATGCCTCGTGGTACGACCCTGCGGCAATCAAGCAAGTAAGTGTTTTTAACACGGAGGAAGCAGGGAGGACGACGGGCACATGGAGAATACAAGTTTTGGCGCTTCGCGCGGTGTGTGACCACGCTCCTGCGCGAAGCGCCAGAATCCTTGCTTCTCCGTGTGATCCGTGATCCTCCCTGCTTCCTCCATGCGAAAAATACTTGCTGCTTTCTTGCTGCCGGGATTGCCGGCCTGCCGCGAAAGCCAGCCGCAAGATGAACCCGATGTACTATCCCGCTCGGCAGGCGCACCAACCTGCGACACAGAGCCGTCGATTCGTTCATTGTTGGGTGTCGCCTTACGGCTCGGGCGGCGCTACGGCGCCGCCTTGTGCCTCTGCCGGTAGCCACAGAAATCCGGCGACGGCAGGGACGCCAGCGCCAGCGACACAGTCATCTGAACCTGATCGCCATTGCTTACCCGCCGCTTGTCCTCCCGCCAAGCCAACTCCTGGGCGCAGCGGATCAGGTACGGGCCGCCACATGGTGGTGATGGCCGATCTCGGCGCGCCTCATGCGGGCGAAGAACGACTCGGCGTTATTCGAATACACGCCGTCCAGGCTGTAAGCCTGCTGATGGTCGATGCGGGCAACCTCGAACCGAAAATGCAGATCGTTCCACGACGGCGCTTCGTCGGTCACGACGTTGGTGCCCTTGGCGACATGGGAGGTGATCCACCCGAGCGCAGCCGACTCCGACTTGAACACGGCCGACAGCGTTGAACCGCCGCGCTCCCGCACGACCACGACCACCTTGCGCTTGCCCGACTGGTTCTTGGCCAGCCGGCGATCTCGCCGGTTCTCCTTCAGGTTCGCAGGCTTCACATAACCACCGAAGTACCCGCCGTGGCCGACGGTGGAGCGCACCGGCGGTCCGCGCGGGGAAGGCCACTAGGCCGAAGCCCGCGATGAACGGCAACGAGAAGTGGGGCCTCGCCATGGTAGCTGTGAAACCCGCGAACGAGTCCGGGCGACCGGGTGAGGAGCGGGCGGAGCCAAGAGCTTGCCCCTGCGAAGGCGGGGGGCGGGGGCCAAGGGGAACGCGGCAGGTCCACACGGGGTCCGGGCACGGGAGCGGGCAGCCTCGTCATCGGGGATCGATCGCGGGAGCCTGCCCTCGGGCGCTTGACCCGGGGGCAAAGCGGCACGAGAGAGGAAACGGGAAAAGTTCACCACCCTGCTGCACCACATCGACGCGAAGCTGCTGCACCAGGCCTATCACTGGCTGAAGCGCGAGGCGGCGCCCGGTGTGGACGGGATGACATGGGACGCCTACGGAGAGGGGCTGGAGGGGCGGCTACGCGACCTCGAAAGCCGTATCCACCGAGGCAGCTACCGGGCACAGCCGAGCCTACGTGCCTACATCCCCAAACCGGACGGCCGGCAACGACCGCTCGGCATCGCAGCGCTGGAAGACAAGGTTGTCCAGCGCGCGGTGGTAGAGGTTGCCCCGGATATCCCACCCCTGGCCCGCTCAACGCTTCCGCGTCAAACACCCAAGGTAGGAGCCGTATGCGGGAATGCCGCACGTACGGTTCTGTGCGGGAGGCGCGCAATAATGCGCGTCCCTACCGCGACTGACGCAACGGCATCCGGTCAGAACAGCGACCAGAGCGGGTCCTTCAGCCGCGCCACGAAGTCCCGATGCGCCGCCAGCTCCGCCGCGGTCGGAACGACCGGTCGGGCGGTACGCGGCCCGACATGGGTATACACCGCCGACGGCTGGCCGCCGGCGTCGAGCGTCAGCGACAGGCCGCGCTGTCGGCCGCCGGTCAGCTCGACATACACCTCGGCCAGCAGCCGGCAATCGAGCAGCGCGTTGTGCGAGGTGCGCGCCGACAGATCGATCTCGAAACGCCGGCACAGCGCGTCCAGGCTGTTCGGCAGCCCGGGGAACCGCGCCCGTGCCAGCGCCAGCGTATCGACCATGCGCGCCGGATCGAGCGGCGTCCGGCGCAGCCGCGCGAACTCGGCGTTGAGGAACCCGAAATCGAACGGCGCATTGTGCGCCACCAGCATGCCGTCGCCGAGGAACGCGATCAGCTCATCGGCGATCTCGGCGAACAGCGGCTTGCCCACCAGGTCGGCACGGGTGAAGCCGTGGATGCGCGTGGCGTCCTCCGGCACGTCGCGTTCGGGGTCGATCAGCCGGTGGAAGTGTCGTCCGGTCGGCAGGTCGTTCATCAGTTCCAGCACGGCGACCTCGATCACCCGGTCGCCTTGCAAAGGGTCCAGGCCGGTAGTCTCGGTGTCGAACAGAACCGATCGGCTCATGCCAGCAGCTCCCTGATCAGGCGGCGGAGTCGGCGTTGCGCATGATGCCGCGACAGCCCGGTGCGCACCACCACGTCGGCCCGCCGCCGCTTCTCGGCATCCGGCATCTGCCGCGCGAGCACCGCGGCGACATCCGCGGTGTTCATCCGCCGGCGCTGGCGCACCCGGTGCACCTGGACGTCGCGCGGCGCCGAGACCACCACCACCAGGTCGGTGCGCCGTCCGCCGGTTTCGAACAGCAGCGGGATGTCGAGCACCGCCACGCGGCTGCCGGCCCGGCGTGCCCGGGCGAGGAAACGACGCTCCTCCGCCCGCACCAGCGGGTGAACGATGCGTTCGAGCCGCGCCAACGCCTCCGGATGGCCCAGCACCGCGGCACGCAGGGCGGCACGATCCAGCCGGTTGTTGCGCACGGTGCCGGGAAACGCCGCCGCGATGGCCGGCAGCGCGCGCCCGCCCGGCCCCTGCAGCCGGTGCACAGTGGCATCGGCGTCGAATACCGGGATGCGGGCGCGGCGGAACGCCGCCGAGGCGGTCGACTTCCCCATCCCGATGCCACCGGTCAGGCCGACGATCTTCATCGCCCTGGCGACTCATCGGAGCCGGTCATCCGAGCAGGTCACCGGCGACAAACCGGCGCAGCGCGTCGTCGACCACCGGGGTCACGCCGAACCACGCGGCAAAGCCGGCGACCGCCTGGTGCAACAGCATCCCCAGTCCCTCCACCGGGTGGAGTCCGCGCGCCCGCGCCGCCGCCAGCAACGGGGTCTCCAGCGGCACGTAGACGATGTCGGCAACCGCCAGCCCCGCCGGCGCGGCGTCCAGATCGAGCGCCAGCGGCGGGTGCCCGGCCATGCCGAGCGAGGTCGTGTTGACCAGCAGCGCATGGTCGGCGACCGCCGCCGAGCGCGCCGTCCAGTCGATCACCACCAACCCCGGCAGGTCACGCGCCAGCGCGTCGGCACGGGCGCGGGTGCGGTTGGCGACGGTGACCGTCACCCTGGCGTCCTGCAACGCGGCGATCACCGCGCGCGCGGCGCCACCGGCCCCCAGCACCAGCGCCGGCCCGGCGGCGGGGTCCACGCCATGCGCCCGCAGATTGGCGACGAAGCCGAGCCCGTCGGTGTTGCGGCCGGTGATCCGCCCGTCCCGGAACACCAACGTGTTCACCGCGCCGGCCCGTCGCGCGGAGGCCTCGACCGTGTCGCAGATCTCGAACGCCGCCAGCTTGTGCGGCGCGGTGACATTTGCCCCCGCGAAGCCGGCCGCCACCAGCCCGCGCACCGCCAGCGCGAACGACTCGGGCCGGATCGGCAAGGGCACGTAGGCGCCGTCGATCCCGTGCCGCTCGAGCCAGAACCCGTGCAGCCGCGGCGAGCGCGAGTGCTCCACCGGCCAGCCGATGATCCCGGCAAGCCGCGCCTTGCCGGACAGAATGGTCATGCGATTCGCTCCCTCCGCCCGGGCGCAGGTTTCATACAAACGCAACCCTGCCGGCCCGAGCCGCCCAGTAGACGACCGCAATAGACGACAGGGGGCCGATGTCACGCAATCCGTTCGCAGGGGTGTCAGCCATTCGCGCTGGGGCGCGACGGCATTGCCGGCCGTCATGGCCGGACTTGTTTTGGCCATCCGCGCACCAGGGCCGACACGCAGGTGGCCGCGACAGCCGCCGGGCCATGACGGCTGAAATTGCCGTCGCACGATAATGCCAATGGCTGCAGGGATGGTTCGAACCGATCGGGTGAAGGGGAAACGGTCAGGCCGATGTGCCGCCGTCCGGCGCCCCCAGGGCGATCGGGTGAACCGGAAGTGGTACTCGATCAGCCCCCGCACGGTCGCTGCGTGTTCCACATCGGCCTGCCGGCGACCCGCCCCGGATGACAATAGCCCAGGCGCGCTCTCCCCGGGGCGACGTTGGAGAAGATTTTGGCCCGCCTCCCCGTCAGCAGCGCAGCACCCCGCCGCTCGCACCACGCGACCGCAGTTAGTTTGCTGAGGCAAAATGTCAACCCATATAACGCACCCTCGCTATCATTTTCACCTGGAGCCTTGCCACATGTCCGTCTCTGCCAACCGCATCGCCCGAGGAGCAATGCGCGGGATCATGCCGCCGCACCGCCTCGATGCCAGCCTGTCGCAGACCACTGTCGTCGCGCGCAAGGCGGGGTCGCGCGCCTGCGTCAGCCAGCCGGGCCGACATGCGGCAGCACCCGCGCAAAACCCCAAATCTGACTTGCCCCGAATCAACCCCGTGAACCCCGAGCCGGCGCCGCCCGCGCAAAACCCCAAATCCGCATTTTCCCGAATCAACTCTTTGAACCCCGAGCCGGCGCCGGCGCCCGTGCAAAACCCCAAATCCGCGTTTTCCCGAATCGACCCTCTGAACCCCGAGCGGACCGTCCCGCCCGTGCTAAACCCCGGATCCGCGTTTTCCCGAATCAACCCTTTGAACCCCGAGCCGGCCGCGGCACCCACGCAAAACCCCGAATCGGCGTTTTCCCAAATCAACCCTTTGAACCCCGAGCGGACCGTCCCGCCCGCGCAAATCCCAAATCGGCATTTTCCCGAATCAACCCTATGGACCCCTAACGGACCATCCCACCCACGCAACGGCGGGCGGCGTGCCGCGACCTGTGGTCGGAGTGCGCTTCGGCGGGGCCATGGTGCCGAACACGAACGTCTCCGACGCAATGCCGTGTGCCGTGAGACCGGCGTCGTCAGATCTCCCTGCGATTGGTACGATCGCATGACACGCGGGACGTCGCACGGCCGCCTCCGCCGGCCCACCCGACCGCTTGCCCGCGGCGGCGCGGCCGGCGCACACTGACGGCCCGCACCCGAGGCCCCGCCACGACATGTCGCGCCCCGACCTTGCCGCGCCGGCCGATCCCGCCGCTGCGTCAATCCGGCTCATCGGCGTCAGCCGCCGCTGGAGCGAGGTGGCCGCGCTCGACCGGATCACGCTCGACGTCGCGCCCGGCAGCTTCACCGTGCTGCTCGGCCCCTCCGGCTGCGGCAAGTCGACCTGCCTGCGGATCGTCGCCGGGTTGGAGACGGCGACCGAGGGACGGGTGGAGATCGGCGGGCGCGACGTGACGCACCTGCCGCCCGCCGCCCGCGGCGTCGCGATGGTGTTCCAGTCCTACGCCCTGTTCCCGCACCTGACGGTGGCCGAGAACATCCTGTTCGGCCTGAAGGCGCGGCGCGTGCCACCGGCGGAGCGAACCCGCCGGCTGAACCGCGCCATCGACATGCTGGGCATCGGCCAGTTGCTGGCGCGCAAGCCCGGGCAACTGTCCGGCGGGCAGCAGCAGCGCGTCGCCCTCGGCCGCGCCATCGTCGCCGAGGCGCCGGTCTGCCTGATGGACGAGCCGCTGTCGAACCTGGACGCCCAGCTTCGCGCCGAGATGCGGCGCGAGATCGTCGCCCTGCAGCGCCGGCTCGGCCTCACCATGGTCTTCGTCACGCACGACCAGACCGAGGCGATGAGCATGGCCGACCAGGTGGTCGTGCTGCGCAGCGGCCGGCTGGAGCAAGCCGCGCCGCCCGCCGAGGTCTATGACCACCCCGCCAGCCTGTTCGTTGCCGGCTTCATCGGCACGCCGCCGATGAACCTGCTGCCGCTGGAAGCGCGCGATGCCGGCATGGTCATCGCCGGAACCGACGAGCCGGTGCTGGCGCCCGCCGCGGCGACGCCGCTGATCGCCGGCCTGCGGCCCGAGGCGCTCTCTCCCGCCATCCATTCCGGGTTCGACCCGACACTGACGCTGCAGGTCGAGCACAGCGAATACCTCGGCGCCGATACGGTGCTGACCGGCTGCATTGCCGCCACGCCGCACCGATTGCAGGCGCGGCTGCCCGGCCGCCACGCGGCGGCCGCCGGCGCGCTGCTGCGGCTCACTTTCCCGCCCGACGCGCTTCACCTGTTCGACGCCACCACCGGCGCGCGGCTTGGCCACGCCCCGGTTCCCGCCCTCGCCTGACCCCATCCACCACCGCAACGGAGCGACCCACCATGCCTCAGCTTACCCGACGCGCCGCTCTCGCCGCCGCCGCCGCGCTCGCCGCGCCCGCCATCGTGCGCGCCGCCAACGCGCCGATCGAGATCCAGTTCTTCTTCCCCATCGCCGCGTCCGGCCCGATCACCAGGATCATCGACGGCTACGCCCACGACTTCGAGGCGCTGCATCCCGACATCAGCATCAAGCCGGTCTATGCCGGCGACTACGATGCCACGATCGCCAAGGCGATCACCGCGTTCAAGGGTGGCAACGCGCCGCCGCTCGCGATGCTGGGTGCGATCCAGGTGTACACGCTGATCGACCTCGACGCGATCGTGCCGTTCGACGAGCTGGCCACCAGCGCCGAGGACAAGAAGTGGATGGGGGGCTTCTTCCCCGCCTTCCTCGCCAACGGCAACGTGCTCGGACATACCTGGAGCATCCCGTTCCAGCGCTCTACGCCGGTGCTGTACTGGAACAAGAACGCCTTCAAGGACGCCGGGCTGGACCCGGAGAAGCCGCCGGCAACCTGGACGGAACAGACGGCGATGGGCCGCAAGCTGGTGGTGCGCTCCGGCGGCACGACCAGCCGCTGGGGCGTGCAAATTCCCGCCACCGCCGGGGTCTATTGGCTGTACCAGGGTCTGGCGATCGAGGCCGGTCAGGAGCTGATGAGCCGCGACGGCACCAAGGCCTTCTTTAATGCGCCGGGTTCGGTGGAGGCGCTGGAGTACTGGGTTTCGCTGGGCAAGGACGGCATCCAGCCGCCGGGCGTGGTGGACTGGGGCGCCACGCCGACCGATTTCTGTGCCGAGCGCGTGGCGATGATGTGGACCACGACGGGCAATCTGACCTTCGTCACCAAGAACGCCAAGTTCCCGTTCGGCGTCGCCATGCTGCCGGCCGACAAGCGCCGCGGTGCGCCGACCGGCGGCGGCGAACTTTCATATCTTCAAGACCGCAACGAAAGCCGAGCGCGAGGCCGCAATGGCCTTCGTGAAATGGGTCACCACGCCGGAGCGCGCCGCGCAGTGGAGCATCGACACCGGCTATGTCGCGACGCGGCCGGACGCCTGGGACACGGCGTTGATGAAGAAACGAATCGCCGAACTGCCGCAGGCGGCGGTCGCGCGTGACCAGTTGAAATATGCGATACCGGAATTATCTACTCATCAGAACCAGCAGGTGACGCTGCCGCTGAACAGCGCGTTGCAGGCGGCGCTGACCGGCAGCAAGACGCCAAAGGCCGCGCTGGACGAAGCGCAGGCCAACGCCAACCGCGTGCTGGCGCCGTTCCAGCACGCGTGAGGTACGCGGTTCTCCCCCTCCCCTTGAGGGCTTGGGCCGCGAAGCGGACCAAGGCTGGGGGGAGGGGTTCGCGTGCGGGATGGTTCGGTATGACGCTGGGAGCAACCCCTCCCCCCAGCCTTGGTCCGCTTCGCGGCCCAAGCCCGCAAGGGGAGGGGGAGAATCGTTTACCCGCCCCCGCCCCCTCCACGCGCCCACATCGCGATCCGCCATGAAGCGCGAAACCCTCCAGGGCTGGCTCCTCGTCCTCCCGGCGGTGATCCTCCTCGCCGCTTTCACCCACTGGCCCACGGTGGAAACCCTGTGGGCCAGCCTGCACACCACCGCCGTGCCCGGCCATCCCTCGCGCTTCGCCCCCGCAACGAACCTCCAGACCCTGTGGGAGGACACGGTGTTCTGGCAGGCGCTGCGCAACAACCTGGTCTATGCCGGCTGCACCATCCCGGCGACCATGGCGCTGTCGCTGGTGATGGCGCTGGTGGTGGACCGGCACCTGCCCGGCCGCGGCCTGCTGCGCCTGGCCTACTTCACGCCCACCATCCTGCCGATGATCGCGGTCGCCAACATCTGGCTATATTTCTTTACCCCCGGCTACGGCCTGTTCGACAAGGCGCTGGCACCGTTCGGACTGGGCGAGCTGCAACTGGTTCGGCAATTCCTCCACCGCGCTGCCCGCGATCATTGTCATCGCGATCTGGAAGGAGGCCGGCTTCTTCATGATCTTCTACCTGGCGGCGCTGCAGATCGCTGCCGCCGGATCTGCGCGAGGCCGCGTCGCTGGAGGGTGCCTCGCGTTGGACATTCTTCCGCCGCGTGGTCTGGCCGCTGCTGATGCCCACCACGCTGTTCGTGTTCATCAACGCCGCGATCAACGCATTCCGCCTGGTGGACCAGATCGTGGTGATCACCAAGGGCGGTCCCGACAACGCAACGACCATCCTGCTCTATTACATCTACCAGGTCGGCTTCCAATATTGGGACACCAACTACGCCGCCCTGCTGACCGTCACGCTCCTGCTCCTGTTGGGAACCGTTGCAGCACTGCAGTTCGGCGTGCTGGCCCGCCGGGTGCACTACCGATGAGCGTCAGCCTCGCCGCCGCGGCCCCGTCGCAGTCGCGCATCGCCGCGGCAACCGCGGGACGCTGGCTGGAAATCCTCGGCGCCTGGATGCTCGGCGTGCTGTGGATCCTGCCGCTGCTCTAGGCGGTGTGGAGCGCGATCCATCCCGCCTCGGTGCTAATCGCCTACAACCTGTTCGCTCCGTTGACGCTGCACAATTTCGCCGCCGCCTGGGCCGCCGCGCCGCTTGGTCGTTACATGGCCAATACGGTGATGCTGGTCAGCATGGTGCTGGTCGCGCAGTTCGTGCTGTGCACGCCGGCCGCCTTCGCCTTCGCGCGCCTGCGCTTCCCCGGCCGCGACATCCTGTTCGCCGTCGTGCTGATCCAGCTCATGGTCAGCCCGGACATCCTGATGGTGGAGAACTACCAGACGATCGGCGCATCTCGGACTGGTCGACACGCTGCCTGGCATCGCGCTGCCGTACCTCGGCTCCGCCTTCGGCATCTTCCTGCTGCGCCAGACTTTCCGCACCGTACCGCAGGAGTTGGACGACGCCGCGCGGCTTGAGGGCTGGGCGTGCTGGCCCGCATCTGGCGGCTGTACGTGCCGCTGGCGCGGCCGACCTACATCGCCTACGGGCTGGTGCTGGTCAGCTTCCACTGGAACAATTTTCTGTGGCCGCTGGTGATCACCAACTCCGTCAGCGTGCGCCCGATCACGGTCGGGCTGGCGATCTTCTCGACCAACGACCAGGGCATCGACTGGTCGATCATCACCGCTGCCACGCTGATCTCGACCGCACCGCTGGTCGTGGCGTTCCTGCTGTTCCAACGGCAGTTCGTGCAGAGTTTCATGCGCGCGGGGATCAAGTGAGATCCAGGACGCGCCTCGCCGCTCAGTGCTTTAAGTCGACGACCACCACGTTACGTCGCCGCCACGTCACGTCACCGCCACGTCATGCCGGCGAAGGCCGGCATCCACGACTTGCCTTCGTGCCGCGAGCAAAGTCGTGGATGCCGGCCTTCGCCGGCTTGACGTTATGGCTTGGTCAACCGCTACTTCTTTACCCCCAACCCGCGCATGAACTGATCGCGGATCCGCGCCGGATCGCGCTCTGTCGTGTCCACCGGCTTTCCCGTATCGATCCGGCAACCGATCAGCCACGGGCCATCCTCGCGCAGCGCCAGATCGATCATCTCCTCCAGCGCGCTTTCATCCGAGGCCCAGGCACTCTGCGCGATGCCCGCGCCGCGTGCGATCGCAACAATATCGGCACCCAACTCGCTCGCCGCCTTCTGCCCGCCGGTGATCTGGTAGGTGCCATTGTCCAGGATGACGATCGTCAGGTTCTTCGGTCCCCGGTGCGCCACCGTTGTCAGCGACCCAAGCTGCATCAGGATCGAGCCATCGCCCTCCAGCGCAATGACCCGCCGCTGCGGCTGCGCGATCGCCACGCCATGCGCGATCGGCACCGCCAGGCCCATCGAGCCCAGCATGTAGAAGTTCTGCGGCCGCCGTCCTGCCGCCCAGAGATCGAAGTTGCTGTAGCCGATGCCGCCGATCACCGCCTCGTCGTAGTGCAGCCGCGCGACAATGCGTTGCGTGATGTCGAAACGGTTCGTCACCTTGGCCTGCTCGCGGCGGAGCGGCTGGTTCGCTGTCAGGGCCATGCGCAGCTCCTACTTCTGGAAGACTTTTCCGCCCGTCAGCAGGGGCGAGAGGATGAAGGTGACCGGCGCCTGGGTGGCCACCGCCTGGCGAATGGACCGGTCGATGACGAATTCGACCTCGTCGAGCCGGGTGAGCGTGTGGTGCTCCATCGCCAGACAATCCAGCACCGGGCGCATGGTCCGCGCGACCAGCGCCTGGCCGATGTTGAATTCCCCGAGCGTGCCGCGTTCGGAGACCATCAGCAGCACCGGGATCTGGAACGGCACCGCCAGCGAGGCGATCGCGTTCGGCAACGTCGCGAACCCCGAGGTCTGCATCAGCACGATGCCGTGCACCCCGCCCATCCAGGCGCCGGCGACGATGCCCAGCGCCTCTTCCTCCCGCGTGGTGACGAAGCAGGTGAAGAACGGGTCGGCCTCGATCAGCTCGATCAGCGGGCGCAACACGTTGTCGGGCACGTAGGTGACCAGGCGGACCTTGTGCTGCTTCAGCACGTCCCGGGTTATTTCGTACCAGGTCCGATCCGGACCGGCGGCGTCCAGCGGCATCGCGGCAACTCCTGATGGCGAGGGTGAGGTATTTTGCCCTGGAATGCGGTGTGGGAATAGGGCCGGGGCAGCCGGACCGGGGCGGCGCCTTGCGCAGCCGGGCAACCATTCGTAAGGAGATGCGCGCGGAAGGTGCCGTCGCGGCTTGCGCCGGCGCTGCGCCGAACCTGATGGAGGACCGCCATGCCGGATGCCGGCGCGTTTGACGTGATCGTGGTGGGCGCCGGCAATGCCGCGCTGTGCGCCGCCCTCGCCGCCCAGCGAGCACGGGGCCAAGGTGCTGGTGCTGGAGAAGGCGAGCGAGGACGAGCGCGGCGGCAACTCCACCTTCACCGCCGGCGGCTTCCGCTTCGTGCACCACGGCGTCGAGGACCTGCGCAAGGACGTGCTGGTCGATCTGTCGGAGGCCGAGGCGAAGCAGATGCACATCCCGCCGTTCACGGCGGAGACCTACACGGACGACCTGATGAAGGTCACCGAGAACCTGTCGGAGCCGGACCTGATCGACCTGCTGGTCAACCGCTCGCGCGAGACCGTGGTGTGGATGCGCGAGAAGGGCGTGCGCTGGATTCCGATGTTCAAGCCGCCAGTCGTACATGGTGAACGGGATCCAACATTTCTTCGGCGGCATGGCCGTCGAGGCGGTCGGCGGCGGCTGGGGCCTGGTCGACTTCCTGTTCCGCTCGGCCGAGCGCAACGCCATCCCGGTGCGCTACAACACCGCGCTGCGCAAGCTGATCCAGAACCGCAAGGGCGAGATCACCGGCGTCACCGTGTTCGGCCCCGACGGCTACGAGGACATTGCAGCGAAATCCGTGGTGCTCGCCTGCGGCGGTTTCGAGGCCGACCCCGAGATGCGCGTGCGCTATTACGGCCCCGGCTGGGAGATGGCCAAGGTGCGCGGCACGCGGCACAACACCGGCGACGGCATCAAGGCCGCGCTGGAGATCGGCGCGGCGGCGTTCGGTGGCTGGTCGTCGTGCCACGCGGTGCAGTGGGACATCAGTTCGCCGCCGTTCGGCGATCGCGTGGTGCTGGACAACTACCAGAAGCATTCCTACCCGATCGGCATCATGGTCAACGCCAACGGCGAGCGCTTCGTCGATGAAGGGCGCCGACTACCGCAACTACACCTATGCCAAGTACGGCCGCGAGGTGATGAAGCAGCCGCAGCGCATGGCGGTGCAGATCTTCGACCAGAAGACGATCAAGATGGTGCGCGACGAATACCGCATCCGTCAGGTAACGAAGGCCGAGGCCAACACGCTGGAGGAGCTGGCCGAGAAGCTGGAGATCAGCGCCGACGGCCTGGTGCGCACGGTGGCGGCGTTCAACGCGGCGTGCCAGCCGGGCGACTACAATCCGGCGATCCTGGACGGCAAGTGCACCAAGGGCATCACGCCGCCCAAGTCGAACTGGGCGCTGCCGATCGACCAGCCGCCATACAGCGGGTTCGTCGGTCACCTGCGGCATTACCTTCAGCTTCGGCGGGCTGAAAATCACCACCGACGGCGAGGTGGAGGACACCACCGGCCGGGTCATTCCGGGATTGTTCGCCGCCGGCGAGCTGGTGGGCGGCGTGTTCTACCAGAACTACCTGGGCGGCGCAGGGCTGATGTCGGGCTCGGTGTTCGGGCGGATCGCCGGCAACTCGGCCGGTCGTTACGGCACGCGGTGATCGGTAGAACGCCGCCACGGACGTTGCGGAGAAGCGACGAAGCCCATTCACCTCTCCCGCCGTGCGGGAGAGGTCGCGGCGCGAAGCGGCGCGGGTGAGGGTCTGGCGGTGGTGCCCAGCGTCGCCTGCCTACGCCGCACCCTCACCCGTCGAGCTTCGCTCGCCGCCTTGGTCCGCTTCGCGGCCCAAGCCCGCACAGCGGGAGAGGTGATGTGAGACGCCTCACCCCTCCGGCCGGAACCCCATGATGCGCTCGAAACGATCGCAATAGTCCGGCCACACTTCGGGGTTCAGCAGCCGCGGCGGGCGCTTGCCGTCGAGCACATCCAGCATCTGCTCCGCCGCAATGCGCGCGATGTTCTGCCGCGATTGCCGGGTGATGCCGGCGGTGTGCGGACTGACCAGCACATTGTCGAACGCGAGCAGCGGATGGTCGGTCGCCGGCGGCTCATCGTCCCAAACATCCAGCCCGGCACCGGCAATTTGCTGCGCGCGCAGCGCCTCGGCCAGCGCCACCTCGTCATGGATGCCGCCGCGCGCGGTGGTGATGAAGTAGGCGTGCGGCTGCATCAGCGCATATTCGCGCGCCCCGATCATGCCGCGCGTCTCCGCGGTGTGCGGGCAGTTGATCGACACGTAATCGGCCTGACGCAGCAGATCGTCCAGCACGGCTACCTTCTCCGCCCCGCGCGCCGTCACCTGCGCCTCGGTAAGATACGGGTCGTATGCCAGCACCCGCATGCGGAACAATCCGCGGCACAGCTCGGCCACGCGCGAGCCGACATTGCCCAGGCCGATGATGCCGATGGTCCGCCCGAGCACGTCGTCGCCCATGAACTCCCGCCGTGGCCGCTGCTCGCCGCGCCGCATCGAATGGTCTGTCAGCATGATGCGCTTGGACAGCGCCAGCATCATCGCCATCACGTGTTCGGCCACGCCCTCCTTGTTGCCGCCGGCCTGGTTCACCACCGCCACGCCGGTCCGGGTGCAGTCCTCGAGCTTCACCGTGTCGTAGCCCGCGCCCGTGGTAGACAGCAGCACCAGGTTAGGCATGCGCTCCAGCAGCGCGGTGGTCGCGTGGTATCGCCGCGCCAGCTCCTGGCGTGTCGAGCCGATCTGGAATGCGTGCGCGCGCGCCAGCACCGGTTCGGCTTCGTCCTCCGGGCTGTCGTTCACCAGCTTGTCCACCTGGATGTCCGGCCGCCGGGCGAGGATCTCCAGGAAGATCGGCGCGGAGACATGGTTGACGTAGAACACGCGCTTGATGTTGGGTGCCATGTGCGCGTTACCCTTCCGGACTGAATCCCATGATCGCGGCGAACCTCTCGCGGTAAGCCGGCCAGACCTCCGGGTTGATCAGCCGCGGCGGACGCTTGCCGTCCAGAATGTCCAACACCTGCTCGGCCGCGATGCGCGCCATGTTCTCGCGCGACTCCACCGTCGCCCCCGCGGTGTGCGGGCTGATCAAAACGTTGTCGAACGCCATCAGCCGGTGATCGTGCGGCGGCGGCTCTTCCTCCCACACATCCAGGCCCGCCCCGGCGATCTGCTTGGCCGCCAACGCCTCGGCCAGCGCGTTCTCGTCGTGGATGAAGCCGCGCGCCGTGGTGATGAAATAGGCGTCCGGCCGCATCAGCCCGAACTCCCGGGCGCCGATCATGTAGCGGCTCTCGCGCGTCAACGGGCAGTTGATCGAAACGAAATCCGCCTCGCGCAGCAGCTTGTCCAACTCGACCTTTTCGCCACCGCGCGCTTTCACCTGTTCGGCGCTCAGATACGGGTCGTAGGCCAGCACCCGCATCCTGAACAAGCCGCGGCACAGCTCGGCCAGGCGGCCGCCGACATTGCCAATGCCGATGATGCCCACGGTGCGGTTCAGCAGCTCGTGGCCGATATAGTTGTTGCGCGGGATGTTCGGTCCGGCGCGCATCCGCCGGTCGGTCTCGATGATGCGCTTGGACAGCGTCAGCATCATCGCCAGCGCGTGTTCGGCGACGGCCTCCTTGTTGCCGCCCGACTGGTTCACCACGGCGATGCCGCGCGCGGTGCAGGCATCGACATCCACCGGATCGTAGCCGGCGCCGTTCGACGACACCGCGATCAGGTTCGGCGTGCGGTCCAGCAGCACCGGCGTTGCGTGATAGTGTGGCGCGATCACCTGACGCGACGCCCCCGCCTGGTAGACATGCGCAGCCGACAGGATCGGCGCCGCGATTTCGTCGGGACTTTCGTTCTCCAGCCGGTCAAGCTGCACATCCGGCCGGCGCGCGATGATCTGGGCGTAGAGCGGCGAAGACAGATACTTCACATAGAATACGCGTTTGGCGTTCGGTGCCATGAAACTTGCCTCCCCTCGATGGACGGCGGCAACCTTACGGGTGCCGCGCGCTGCCTGCCAATCCCCGCGCGGGAGGAGATGCAATGCCACTGTCCGGGGTTCGGGTTGTCGACCTGACGCGCGTGCTGTCGGGTCCGTTCTGCACCGCGCTGCTCGCCGATCTCGGCGCCGACGTGATCAAGGTGGAGGCGCCGGAAGGCGATTTGCTGCGCCGCCAGGGTGCGGTGCGTGACGGATTGTCCTGGTACTTCGCCAATTTCAACCGCAACAAGCGCTCCATCGTGCTGGACCTGAAGACCGCAGCGCACCGCGAGGTGCTGGCGCGGCTGATCGCCCGGGCCGATGTGCTGGTGGAGAATTTCCGGCCCGGCGTGCTGGCGCGGATGGGCTTCGATGTCGCGCGACTGAAGGCGCTGCGGCCGAGTCTGGTCGTGTGTAGCATCAACGGCTTCGGCGCTGAGGGACCATATCGCGATCGTCCCGCCTTCGACTTCATCGCCCAGGCGATGAGCGGGTTCATGAGCGTCAATGGCCGCGCGGATGACCCGCCGCTGCGCTCGGGCTTGCCGATCAGCGATCTGGTGGCCGGGCTGTACGCGGCGCTGGCAATCACCACGGCGTTGCGGCGCGCGCAGGCGTCGGGCGAAGGCCAGTCGGTCGAGGTCAGCCTGACCAATGGATTGATCAGCCTGCTGGCCTACATCGCAACGAACTATTTCGCCACCGGCGTTATCCCGCCGCGCGCGGGAAACGATCATCCGATCGCGGCGCCGTATGGGTTGTTCGCGACACGCGACGGGCACGTGGCGCTGGCGCCGCCGGACGACGCATTCTTCGGCCGGCTGATGGACGCGCTTGGCGAGCCGGCGCTGAAGGATGATCCGTTGTTCCGCACTCCGTCGGCCCGGTTGGCGAATCGCACGCGGATCAATGCAATCGTCGGCGGCAAACTCGCGCTGCAAACGACCGAGCACTGGGTGACGGCACTGAACGCGGCGGGGGTGCCCTGTGGGCCGGTACACGGCGTCGATGAAGTGTTCGTCGATCCGCAGGTGCTGGCGCAACGGATGGTGCTGGAGATCGAGCATCCCGGGCATGGACTGGTCCGGATGTTGGGATTCCCAATGAAGTTCGCGGCAACGCCAAGTCGCGTGTACCGGCCGGCACCCGAACTAGGCGAGCATACGACAGAGATTCTTGCCGAGTTGGGGTGACAGGCGTAGGGCGGAACAGCGCAGCGCATTCCGCCACTTGCGCCGCAGCAACGTTCGCTTGTCTCGGCCGCCGTCGGGAACGGCGGAATGCGCTGCGCTGTTCCGCCCTACGTTGGTCACCCCAGCGCGTACTCCACTTCCGCCGTATACACCGACTGCTCCTTGCCCAACTGCGAGCTGAACAGCGTGAAATGCCCCACCGGCACCGGGTCCGAGCGAAACAGGTTATGCGCCTGCACGAACGCCGCCAGCTTGGCCTCCGACGCGTTCTCCAGCCGGGCCAGCGTCACATGCGGGGTGAAACGCCGCCGTTCCGGCTCCAGCCCTACCCGTTGCAACGCCGTCTCAATCTTGCCGCGCAGGTGATCCAGCGACGGGTTGCGCTCCACTCCAACCCAGAGCGCGGTCGGCCGACCGCCCTTGGCGAACGTCCCCACGCCAGCCAGCGTCAGCGCGAAGTCACGCGCCTTCAGTGCAGCCAACGCGTGGTCGATCTCCTCCGCCAGATGCCGCGGCGCCTCGCCGATGAAGCGCAGCGTCAGGTGATAGTTCTCCGGCGGCAACCATCTGGCCCCCGGGATGCCGAGCCCGCCTAGCGACGCCAGCCGCCGGCGCAGCGACCAGGGCAGGTCCAGCGCGACGAACAGCCTCATCCGGTTTTCACCTCGTCCAACAGCTTCTCCACCAGCGGCAGCAGACGGGTGACGATACGCCGCACGCCCTCCGGGTTCGGGTGCAGCCCGTCCGCCTGGTTCAACGCCGGATCCTCGGCCACGCCCGCCAGGAAGAACGGGTCGAACAACAGCCCCGGCCGGTGGCTGAGCCGGTCGAACACCGCTTTGAAGGCCTGCGCATACTCCGGCCCCATGTTGGGCGGCGCATACATCCCGCACAGCAGCACCGGAATGTGTCGCGCCGCCAGCGTGTCGAGGATCGCCGTCAGGTTGGCTTGCATCACTGTCGGATCGATGCCGCGCAGCCCGTCATTGGCACCAAGCTCGACGATGGCGGCGTCTGCCCCGCCTTCCAGCACCCAGGCCAACCGCGCGCGGCCATCTTCGGTGGTGTCGCCGGACACTGCGCCGTCGATGATCCGCACCTGATGGCCGGAAGCGGCCAACGCCGCGGCAAGCTGCGCCTGAAAGCCCTCCGCATGGGCCACGCCATAACCCGAGGTCAGCGAATCCCCCAGCACAAGCAGGCGTATTGGACTGGCCATTGCCGGCTGCACCGGGGACACCGCAACCATTCCCAGCGCCAGTAACGCCGCCACAGCTTTCCGCAACCGGCCTAGCAGGCCATATGCTGCAGCCATGGATGCTACTCCGCCGTCTCCGGCCGCGCCGCTTGTCGCGGTACGCGGCCTGATGCTGACCGTGCCCTCGGCGGCCGGACCGGTCAACATCTTGCGTGGGATCGATCTGGACATCGCCGCCGGGGAGGCAGCGGGGCTGATCGGGCCGTCCGGGTCCGGCAAGACCTCGTTGCTGATGGTTCTCGCCGGCCTGGAGCGCGCCAGCGCCGGGTCGGTCCGCTTCGCCGGCCAGGAGATCACCGCATGGGACGAGGACGCCCTGGCCCGCCTGCGCCGCGACGCGATCGGCATTGTGTTCCAGGCATTTCATCTGATCCCGACGATGACCGCACTGGAGAACGTGGCGGTGCCATTGGAGCTGGCCGGGCGGCGTGACGCGGAGGATCGTGCCGCGGCGGCGCTGCGCGCGGCCGGATTGGGGCACCGGCTGACCCATCTGCCGGGGCAACTTTCCGGCGGCGAGCAGCAGCGGGTGGCGCTGGCACGTGCTTTCGCGCCCGAGCCGCGGCTGCTGCTGGCTGACGAGCCGACTGGCAACCTGGATCAGGCGACCGGCGAGGCGGTGATGGACAAGCTGTTCGAGTTGCGGGCCCGCACCGGCACCACGCTGCTACTGGTGACGCACGACGCGGCGCTGGCGGCAAGGTGCGAGCGGCGGATCCACATCGCCGACGGAAGGGTGACGGAGATCGATCCCACCCCTCTCCCCCTCTTGAGGGCTTGCGCCGCGAAGCGGACCGAGGGCGGGGGGAGGGGGTGGCGCCAGGGTCGCTCCGCGGCATCGTGCCCTGAAACCCCTCCCCCCAACCTTGGTCCGTTCCACGGCCCAAGCCCTCAAGGGGAGGGGGAGAAGTGATGATCCTCGCCCTCCGCCTGGCGCGGCGAGAACTCCGCGGCGGCGTGCGCGGGCTGCGCATTGTCGTGGCGTGCCTGGCGCTCGGGGTTGCCGTGATCGGCGCGGTCGGCACGCTGCGGATCGCGACCGAGCGCGGGTTGCAAGCCGACGGGCGGCGTCTGCTGGGGGGCGATCTCGAAATCGACTCGGGTGCACAGACCCTGCCCGACACGGTGCGCGATTGGCTGACCGCGCGCGGCGCCCGTCAGTCGGAGGTCGTCGAGCTGCGTACCCTGCTGGTCGCCCCGTCCGGCGAACGCACACTGGTCGAGCTGAAGGCGGTCGATCCCGCCTGGCCATTGGTCGGCACCGTCGGAACCGATCCTTCCCTTCCGGTCGTTCAAGCGCTCGCCGAGCAGGGTGGACGCTTCGGGCTGCTGACCAGCCAGGTCGTGCTCGACCGGCTCGGCCTACACCCGGGGGACACCGCGCGCTTGGGCAACGCAAGCTTCGCCGTCCGTGCCGCACTGGCATCGGAGCCGGACGCATTGGCGACGCCGGCGCTGTTCGGTCCGCACGCGTTGATCTCCCTGGCGGCGCTACCGCCCACTGGACTGATCGTGCCGGGCTCGCTGGTCACCTACCGGCTGAGGCTGGTGTTGCCACCCGGCAGCACCGCCACTGCCATGACCGCCGCCCTGCGTCAGGCCTTTCCCAACCAGGGCTGGCGCATCCGCGATCCGCGCGCGGCAGCGCCGGCGGTGGCGCGGTTCGTCGGGCAAACCGGGCTGTTCATGACCCTGGTCGGGCTGACCTCGCTGCTGGTCGGTGGCATCGGCGTCGGTAACGGCGTGCGGGCGTGGCTGGAGGCGCGGGCGAAAACCATCGCCATCTTGCGTTGCCTGGGCGCCTCGGCCCGGCTGATGTTCGCGGTGGCGCTGATCCAGGTGCTGGCCCTCGCATTGGCCGGCATCCTGCTCGGCCTGCTGGCGGCTGCGGCGCTGCCGCCGCTGGCGGTCTGGCTGCTGCGCGATCTGCTGCCGGTGCCCCCGGTGCTGGGGTTTTACCCTGCACCGCTGGCGCTCGCCGCTGCCTATGGCCTGCTGACCGCGCTCGGCTTCGCCCTGCTGCCGCTAGGCCGCGCCGCGCGCATCCCCGGCGGCGCGCTGTTTCGCGATGGCCTGGTGCCGCAGGCCGTGCGTCCGGCGCCGGCGCTGCTCGCGGCGACCGCCGGTCTCGGGGCGGCCCTGGTCGGATTGACCATCGCTACCGCGGCAGATCGCGGCTTCGCGTTGTGGTTCTGCGCCGGCGCGCTCGGCACCCTGGCGTTGTTTCGGGCCGGCGGCTTCGCCCTGGTGTGGCTGGCCCGCCTGGCACCACGAGCGACGGCGCCCTGGGTTCGCCTCGGGTTGGCCAATCTCCATCGACCGGGCACCTCGGCGCCGACACTGCTGGTCTCGGTCGGGCTTGGCCTGTCCACGCTCGCGGCCGTGGCGCTGATCCAGGGCAACCTGCGCCATCAGATCGCCGAGCAACTGCCGACGGACGCGCCGAGCTTCTATTTCATCGACATCCAGGACAGCCAGCTCCCCCGCTTCGAGGCCCTGGTGAAGGCAACCCCGGGCGCCACCGATCTGCGCCAGGTCCCGTCGCTGCGGGCGCGCATCGTCAGCGTCGCCGGCGTGCCGGCGGAGCAGGTGCGGGCCACACCCGACACGCGCTGGGCGCTGCGCGGCGACCGCGGCCTGACCTACGCCGCGAACCCGCCGGAGGGCACGCGGATCGTCGCCGGCGACTGGTGGCCGCCCGACTACGACGGCCCGCCGCTGGTCTCCTTCGACGCCGGGCTGGCGCGCGGCTGGGGAGTACGGATCGGCGACGTGATTCGCGTGAACGTGCTTGGCCGCGACATCGACCTGCGGGTCGCCAGCCTGCGCGACATCGCCTGGCGCTCGCTATCGCTGAACTTCGCGATGATCGCCAGCCCCGGGCTGCTGTCGCAGGCCCCGCACGGCCACATCGCCACCGTCCGGGTGCCGGAGGCAGCGCAGGGCGCGCTGCTGCGCGCGGTCACCGACGCGCTGCCCAACGTCACCGGGATCCGGGTCGCCGACATTCTGGCCGCGCTCGCCGACCTGCTGGATCGGGTGGCGGCGGCACTGGCGGCGACCGGCTCGTTGACCCTGCTCGCCGGCGGGCTGGTGCTGATCGGCGCGGTGGCGGCCGGACAGCGCCGCCGCGCGCAGGAGGCGGTGATCCTGAAGGTCCTGGGCGCCAGCCGGGCGCAGATCCGCGCCGCCTGGCTGGTGGAGTTCGGCGCACTGGGCTTGGCGGCCGGGCTGATTGCGGCGCTGGTCGGCACGGTGGCGAGCTGGGGTGTCACACATTATATTATGGATAGCGACTGGACCTTCCTGCCCGGCACGCTCGGGGGAACCTTGATGGTTTGTCTCGCCACGATGCTGGTTTTCGGCTACGCTGGCACAGCGGCGGCGTTGCGGGCGAAGGCCGCACCGCTGCTGCGCAACGAGTGACACCGGCAGGGGGTCCGGGGGGCGAGCGAGTCCGGCTTGAACCGGCGCATCCCCTTGCCAACATTGACTGTCCACGGCATCACGCCACACGGGAACACTACACATGGCCATCAGTCCTGATTTCCGTACCTACCCGCGCGCATCGGCCGCGACGACCGCCGCCGTACTGGACGCGGGGCTGCGCGCCTACATGCTGCGCGTCTACAACTGGATGAGCTCCGGTCTGGTGCTGACCGGCATGGTCGCCTACGCGATCGCCACCTACCCGCCGCTGCACCAATTGTTCTATCGCGACGCCCGCACCCAGTTCGGCGCGATCGTCCACAACCAGCCGACCTTTTTGGCGATCGCGTCGATCTTCGCCCCGCTGGCCTTCATCCTGGTGCTCAGCATGGGGGTGAACCGGCTGTCGAAGTCGGCGGCCCAGACGCTGTACTGGGTGTTCTGCGCCGCCATGGGCGCCAGCCTGACGAGCATTTTCATCGTCTACACGGGCGAGTCGATCGTGCGGGTGTTCTTCATCACCGCCGCCACCTTCGCCGGCATGAGCATCTATGGCTACACCACCAAGGCCGATCTCAGCCGGTTCGGCAGTTTCCTGTTCATGGGACTGATCGGCATCATCATTGCCGGCGTGGTGAACATGTTCATGCACAGCTCGGCGCTGCAGTTCGCGATCAGTATCATCGGCGTGCTGGTGTTCACCGGGCTGACGGCGTTCGACACCCAGCGCATCAAGGCGGCCTATGTGCAGTATGCCTACGCGGACGGCGTCGATGCGGCCGCCAAGCGCAGCGTCTATGATGCGCTCAGCCTGTATTTGAACTTCATCAACCTGTTCATGCTGCTGCTGCAGATCATGGGCAACCGCAGCAACAACTGATCACCGGCGGCCGATCCGGAACGGTCACCAGCGTTCGATCGGAGGGGCTCGAAGCGGGACGCTTCGGGCCCCTTTTCGTGTTCCGCAGCCGCATTTCGAGGAAGCGTGCGGACAGCGGATGATGGATCCGATCCAGCCGATCGCCCGACCGCCGATCGCCGACGCCGATCGCCGAAGGCCGATCGCCTCGTCGCCGCCACGCCTGAACGGCTTTCCGCCGCGGTCGGTCACCGTTGGTATCGGGTGCACAAGCTTGGCGCGCCCGTCGAAGACTGCCCTGATGACTACCGACAGCCGATACGAAGGCATGCGGGTAGCGACGCCGATGAACCATCTTGTATCGGATCCCGCGGCGCCACCATGATGGCATGGTAATGTCGGCCGTGCATCATGGCCGGCAGACTGCACAGCAGGACGACCCGATGCCGTCAGCGACGCTCATCCAGCCGGAGCCGGAGGTGCACGCGCGACCGCGGCACACGATGGAGTACGTCCTCGCTGAAAGCGCCCTGCTGCACGCGGTACGCGCATCGATGCTCCGCATTGAGGTCGAGCGGAGCCCGACGTGGCACCCAGGCGGCCCGCACTGGCTGCTTTCCGGTAAGACCGGCCATCGGATCAGGTTCGCGGCCCTGGTCGTCCGTCGAACGTTGCGCTCCCTCGTCGAGGACGGCCCGGCGGTCACGGCGAAGCGGATTAAAGCGCGTCTCCTTCCGCGGACGGCACAGGTTCGGTCGGTTTCGGTCAAGCGGACGGCCGATGCCGGCGACGCAACCCCCGTCGATGTCTATCGGGCGCCGATCGGCGAGCCTGCGGCGAGGCGCCTGACCCGTCGGGTCCTGATCATCGCCGAACTCAGCCCTGCCGCAATGCGCGAAGTATCGCGTCTGGCAGAAGCAGGCGTATTTCGAGCAACTCGGCGTCCCGTGCACCGTCATCGATTGGCGGCGGCTGGCCGAGAGCATGTCGGCGCTGCAGACCCACACGCTCGCCATCTTCTACCGGGTACCCGGATATCCGGGCATTTTGGCTATGATCGAGGAGGCGGCCCGCCTCGGCGTCGAGACAATCTGGGAGGTCGATGATCTCATCTTCGATGTCGCGCTCTACCAGCAGGCCATCGACCGCATGCACCTCAGCCGGTCCGCCCGCCGCATCCTCCTGGATGGCGCGGTGCTCTTCCGGCGTGCGATGTTGGCCACCGATCGGACGATCGCCTCGACCACCGTGCTAGCCACCCTGATGGCGGCAGCGACCGGCAAGCGGAGTGACGTGATCGAGAATGCGCTCGATGCGGAAACGCTCCGCTTCGCCAAGGATGCACGACGCGCGGCCGCGTCACGGGCGCGCACTGCCGACGGAAACCAGCATATCGTCATCGTGTACGGCTCCGGGACCAACACACACGACGCGGACTTCGCCGTCGCGGCACCCGCCATACTCCGCCTGCTGCGCGACAATCCGCGCATAGTGCTCCGGATCGTCGGCGAACTTGTGCTCCCCCCGGGTTTCGAGGCATTCGCGGAACGGGTCGAACGCGTGCCGTTTACCGACTTCAAGACCTACCTTGCGGTGCTCGGCGCCTCCGATATCGCGATCGCGCCACTTGAGGACACGATCTTCAACGACGCGAAAAGCAACATCAAACTGATCGAGGCAGCCGCCGTAGGCTTGCCGTCGGTGTGCTCGCCGCGCCGCGAATTCTGCGCGCCTGTGGAGCATGGCGTCGATGGCTTTCTCGCCACGACCGACACCGAGTGGTTCGACGCGCTGCGCATGCTTGCGAGTGATGCGGCGTTGCGTGCGCGGATCGGCGCTGCCTCGTCGGCACGGATCCACACCCGCTACGCGCCGGCGGCGATCGCAACGACGCAGGTGGCGCCGCTGGTTGAACGGCTTGCGACGCCGCGCCGCGCCAAGCTGCGTATCCTCGTGGTCAACATCTACTTCGCGCCGTACAGCTTTGGCGGCGCCACGATCGTTGCCGAGGAGATGGCGCGCCGGCTGAACGCACGCGACGACACCGAGGTGTTCGTGTTTACCTCGCACAGACTGCCGAACGCCGCGCAATACACGATGCATCGTTACCGGGCGCGTGGCCTCGACATCATCAGCGTCGCCCTGCGGAACGATCACGACGATATTCTCGTCTTCGACGATCCGGAGATGGGGCGCGTGTTCGCCGACGTGCTGCGGGCAACAGCACCCGACATCGTGCATTTCCACTCGATCCAGCAGTTTGGCGCTGCGATCGTCCGCGCCTGTCAGAGCGCGTCGATCCCCTATGTCGTCACGCTGCACGACGCATGGTGGCTGTGCCAGCGGCAGTTCATGGTGCGCGCGGACAACACCTACTGCCAACAGACCACCATCGATTTGAAGGTGTGCGAGCGCTGCCTGCCGGGCGCGCATCACCTGCGGAGCCGCATGGACATCCTCATGTACAGCCTCGACGCGGCGGCGCTTCTGCTGTCGCCGAGCGCGTCGCACGCTGCCCTCTATTGCGCGAACGGGATCGCGCACGACCGCATTCGGGTCAATCGGAACGGCGTCAGGCGGCCGGTGGCGCCACGCCCATTGCGCCATCCCGGGCGCCTGCGCTTTGGCTACGCCGGCGGTAACGACCAGCTCAAGGGTGTGGCACTGATTCGCAACGCGTTCCAGAGCATCGACCGAGGCGACTGGACGCTCGTTCTGGTCGACAACAAGAGCAATCTTGGCTTTTCCTCGTTCAATCGTGGCGACTGGCGCCTGCGAGGCAAGGTGGAAATCGTTCCGGCATACGCGCAGGACCAGATGGACACATTCTTCTCCAGCATCGACGTTCTGCTGTTCCCGTCGCAATGGAAGGAAAGCTTCGGTCTTACGGTGCGCGAGGCGCTGGTGCGCGACGTCTGGGTGATTGCGACCGACAGCGGCGGCGCGGCCGAGGACATCGTCGAAGGCGTCAACGGCAATATCGTGCCGCTCGGCAACGACCCTGCGCCGCTGGTCGCAGCGATCGTCGCGGTCCTGGACCGTGCCGACATGATCCGATCGCATGTCAATCCTTTCAAGGACCGGATTGCGACGCTCGATGACCAGGCAGCGGAACTCCACGCCATACTGGCCGGCGTCGCCTCGCGAACCTGACGATCCGCAATTCGCGCCGCGTTCCGGGGGCCGGCCGCGCGGTCAGTCAGTCCCTGCCTGACGTCACGCGGGCCGGCTGCGGAGCCCCGGGTTGCGACAGGCGAATCGGTGGGCCAGCCATTCGACGTGGCGAGCCCACCGGCTCACCGGCCGCGCGATGTCTCACCGCGCCACTTCGGCCGCCTGGCACTCGCCCATCAGATCAAGCACCGGCTGAAATTCGGAGCGGCCAGCCGCCGTGCGGGTAGTAGCACCGAGTCCGCGGCGGGTCAGGCCGCCGCAGGTGCAGCGGCACGTCCGGGCTACAACCCGCGTAAACCCGCACAAAAGATAGGCTTGTGCAACCTCCCCCGCAATTCTATCATACCTTCCATAACGGGAGCGCATAGATCTCCCGAAGGGCCGGTGTCACAGGGAGGCGGGCGGCATGGATGTGGAACTCATCCAAGCGTCGTCGGGAAATCAGGGCCAGACGCAGTTGGGCGTGGTTGGCGTCTCGAAGCGATTCGGCGGCGTCGTCGCGGTCGACAACGTCACAATGTCGGTTCGGCGCGGCGAGATCATGTCGGTGATCGGCCCGAACGGCGCGGGGAAAACCTCGCTGCTGAACATGATCAGCGGATTCTATCGCCCCTCCAGCGGTGCCATTCTGCTTGACGAGCGCGACATCACGCGGTTGCGCCCATCCCAGGTCGCGGCGCTCGGCGTGGCCAGGACCTTCCAGAACATCGCGCTGTTCGCCGGCATGACCGTGCTCGACAACATCATGCTCGGGCGGCACGTGCACATGCGCTCCGGCGTGTTCGCCTCGCTGATTTACTGGGGACTGGCCCAGAAGGAGGAGATCGCCCACCGCGCCCGGGTCGAGGAGCTGATCGAACTGCTCGAACTGCAGTCGATCCGCAAGCAGCCCTCGGCCGCGCTGCCCTACGGGTTGCGCAAGCGCGTCGAGCTGGCGCGTGCCCTGGCGCTCGAGCCCAAGGTGCTGCTGCTCGATGAGCCGATGGGCGGGATGAACCAGGCCGAGAAGGAAGACATGGCCCGCTTCATCCTGGAAGTGAACCTGCAGTGGGGCACCACGATCATCCTGATCGAGCACGACATGGCGGTGGTGATGGATATCTCCGACCGCGTCACCGTGCTCGATCGCGGCCGCAAGATCGCCGAGGGCACGCCCGCCCAGGTGCAGCGCGACCCGGTCGTGATCAGCGCCTATCTCGGCAGCAGCCACCGGCAGCTCGAGGCGGCATGATGCCCAGCGACACGCTGCCGCGCCTGTTGCGCCGCAATGCCGCGAGCATGGGCGCCCGCCCGGCGATGCGCGAGAAGCGTCACGGCATCTGGCAGACAACGAGCTGGTCGGACTACGAGGCGCTGGTGCTGCGTCTGGCCCGCGGCCTTGCCGCCGGCGGATTCCGCCCCGGCGACCGGCTGGCCGTGCTGGGTGACAACCGGCCGCGCCTCTACGCCGCGCTGCTTGCCGCGCAGGCGCTGGGCGGCGTCGGCATGCCCGTCTGGCCCGATGCCGAGCCGGGCGCGGTTGCCGAGGCGCTCGGCCATGCTGGCGCGAGCGTGGCGGTGGTGGAGGACCAGGAGCAGCTTGGCAAGCTGCTGGCGGTGAAGGATCGGTTGCCGGGTCTGGCACTGGCACTGGTGCTCGACTCCCGTGCGGTGCGCGGCGAGAACGCGGCGTGGCTACAAGATATCGCCGTGCTCGAACAGCGCGGCGCGACGCTGCAAGGCCAGGTCGACGAACTCGCCGAGGGTCGCCCGGGCGACCTTGCCCTGTTGCTGCCCAGCCCCGACGCGCCGGGCGCGGTGATGCTGACCCACGCCAACCTGCTGGCCGCGGTCCACGCAATCACCACGGTCGAACAGGTCCGTCCCACCGACGAGGCAATGGCGTTCATGCCGATGGCCTGGGTCGGCGACGCGCTGTATTCGCTGGCCCTTGGCCTGAGCGTCGGTTTTACCTGCAACTGTCCCGAACGCCCGGAGACGGCACGTCGGGACCTGCGCGAAATCGGGCCACATATCCTGGCAGCTCCGCCGGCGGTGTGGGATTTGTGGCTCGCCGACATCGAGCATCGTGCGGCGCACGCGACGTGGCTGAAGCGCTCGGCGTTCGCCCACGCACGCCGGCAGGCCGAACAGGCGGAGCATCGGCGCGAGGCGGGCCTGTCGACCGCGCGGTTCGGGGCGGCGTTGCGTGATCGCCTCGTGTTCGCCGCGGTCCGCGACCAGCTTGGGCTTGGGCGGCTGCGCTGGGCGCATACCGGCGGCACCCCGGTCGCGCCGCCGGTGTGGCGACTGTTCCGCGCCTTCGGCGTCAACCTCAAGCAAAGCTACGGTCCGACCGAGCTGTCCGGGCTGGCCGCGGTGCAGCCCGCCAACCCGCTCTCGGCCGACACGCTCGGACTGCCGGTATCGGGCACTGAGCTGCGCATCAGCGAGCGCGGCGAGGTGCTGGCGCGGGGCGAGACCGTCTGCCTTGGCTATCATGGCGCACCGGAGCGCACACACGCAGCGCGCGATGCGGATGCGTGGTGGCACACCGGCGATGCCGGGGCGTTCGATGCGCGCGGCCGGCTATCGGTGCTTGACCGCCTTGCGAATCTTGGCCGGCTGCGGGACGGGACCGACTTCGTGCCACGCATAATCGAAGGGCGGCTGCGGCGCAGCCGCTTCATCGACGATGCGCTGGCCTTCGGCGACGGTCGCCCCTTCGTCGCAGCGCTGATCGCGCCCGATCGTGCAGCGCTCGCCGAATGGGCCGAACGGCAACGCCTGCCTGTAGCGTCGTTCGTCGATCTGGTAGCGTTGCCGGAAGTGCACCGGCTGCTCGGCGAGGAGATTTCCGCCTGCAATGCCGATCTGGCGGCGGCGGTACGGGTGCGCCAGTTCCGGCTGTTGGCTGAACCGCTGGCGGCCGATGATGTCGCGTCGCGCCTCGACCGCGACCGCCAGCGGCGTATCGCGGTGGCGCGCCATGCGGAGGCGATCGAGGCGCTGTTCGACCACCGCAATACGGCGATCCCGGTGCCGGGCGAGTCCGCTGGATCCGACCGCGAGGTGGTGCATGCCTGACATCGACTGGCAATTCACCATTCTCTTGGTGTCGAGCGGGTTGATGATCGGCCTGATGTACTCGCTGATCGCGCTCGGCTTCGTGCTGGTCTACAAGGCCACCGACGCAATCAACTTCGCGCAGGGCGAGTTCGTCATGCTCGGCGGATTGATTGCCGCCGCGGCGCTGGGTGCCGAGCTGCCGTTCTGGTTGGCCTGCTTGCTGTCGCTCGGCGGCATGATCGCGTTCTGCTTCGCGTTGGAACGCGTGGTGCTGCGGCAATTGCTCGGCCGGCCGACCGTGTCCGTTATCATGGCAACGATCGGCCTGGCGTCGCTGATCCGCGGGTTCGCGACGTTGCTGTTCGGGGCGGGCGTGCGATCGATCAACATGCCGGTGGGCGATGAGCCGCTGTTCCTGGGGCCGATCATGCTGCAGCCGGTACAGCTTGTCGGCACCGCCGTCAGCCTGATGTTTCTGGCCGGCTTCACCTGGTTCTTCCTGAAGACGCGCATGGGCGTCGCGATGCGCGCGGTGGCGTCCAACCAGACCGTGTCGATGGGGATGGGCATTAACGTGCAGCGCTATTTCGCGCTGGCCTGGGCACTGACCGGCATCGTTTCCGCACTCGGCGGCGTGATCTGGGGCGCGATGCTCGGTGTGGACAACCAGTTGCCGCTGGTGGGGCTGAAGGTGTTCCCGGTGGTGATCCTGGGTGGACTCGACTCGATCGTCGGCGCGGTGGTCGGCGGGCTGATCGTCGGCGTGGTGGAAGCGCTGGCCGCCGGCTACCTGGATCCGGTGGTTGGCGGCGGCACCAAGGATTTTGCACCTTACGTGCTGATGATTTTCGTACTGCTGATCCGGCCGTACGGGTTGTTCGGCCGCCGTCGCATCGAACGCATCTGACAGACATTCAGGGGGAACGAACGGTCGATGTTCTACCGCGAGGCCGGCATCTTCAAGACCAGCTACGCTGCCGACATGGCAATGCTGCCAATGCCCGGCGCGCGCTGGGCTGCCGCGGCCTTTGCGATACTGTTCGTTGTCGTCGTGCCGCTGACCTGCGGCGACTACCCGCTGACGGTCCTCAACCTGATCCTGCTTGCGGTGGTTGGAGCCATCGGACTGAACATCCTGGTAGGCTACACCGACCAGGTTTCGATCGGCCAGGGCGCCTTCATGTCCGTAGGCGCGTACACCGGCGCTCACCTGATTACCCAGTTGAATGCGCCGTTCTGGATCGCCATCCCGGCCGGCGGGGCGATGGCGGCACTCATCGGAACGCTGGTGGGCATCCCGTCATTGCGCATCAAGGGGTTGTATCTCGCCATCGCGACACTGGCAGCGCAGTTGATCATCGAGTGGACGATCAATCACGTCCCGTTCATTTCCGGCGGCAGCGAGGCCACGATCCAGGTGCCACCGCCGGCGTTGTTCGGCATGAAGCTACACACCCAGGCTCAGTTATACCTGTTCCTGCTGTTCTTCGTGATGGTGGCGATGGTCGCTGCGCAGAACCTGATCCGCGGCCGGATCGGCCGCGCCTTCATCGCCATCCGCGACCAGGACATCGCCGCGGAGATTATCGGCATCAACATCTTTCACTACAAGCTGCTGGCGTTCGCGATCTCCTCATTCTACGCCGGCGTCACCGGCGTGCTGTACACCTACTACCTGGGAATCGCGAACTACGAACAGTTTCAGCTCGACGTGTCGATCAGTTTCCTGGCGATGGTGATCATCGGCGGACTCGGCTCGACGCTCGGGCCGATCTTCGGCGCGGCTTTCATCACCGTACTGCCGATCCTCACGCGGCACGCCCTGAACTCGATCGGTGGCATGTTCGTGGCGGAGGCTGACCTGGCCGCCTACGTGCCGAGCTTGCGGCTCGCGATCTTCGGCACGCTGATCATCTTCTTCCTCGTCGTGGAGCCGGAAGGCCTGAACCGGCTGTGGCGCAACATCCGGACCTGGTTCCGGACGTGGCCGTTTTCGTACTGAACAGGCACAACCAAGGGAGAGCCGGAATGCTGCATGGAACACGAAAATATCTGGCCGTTCTCGCCGGGGCGATGGCGGGTTTGTGTGTCGCCGGCACGGCCAGTGCGGCGGATCAGAAGGAGATCTTGATCGGCGCGCAATGCGACCGCACCGGGCCGACGCAAATCACCGGCACGGTGTTCTGCCCGGCGGTGCAGGACTATGTGAACCTGATCAATTCGAAGGGCGGCATCGACGGTTACAAGGTTCGCATCGATGAGTTGGACAACGGCTACCAGGTGCCGCAGGCGATCGAGGAATACGAGCGCCACAAGCAGGAAGGCATGGTCTCCACGCTAATCTGGGGCACGCCACAGGCCGAGGCGCTGGCACCCAAGCTGAACGCGGACCACATTCCCGGCACCTCGCCCGGCTTCGGCGCGGCGGCCGCGGCGAACGGTGCCAAATACCCCTACGTGTTCCCGATCGCCGCGACCTATTGGTCGCAGGCCGGCGCCGCGATCCAGTTCGTCAAGGACAAGTTCAACGGCGATCTGAAGGGCAAAAAGATCGCCTACCTGTACTACGACAATCCGGCCGGGCTGGTACCGATGCCGATCCTGCAGCAATTGCAGCGGATGGAGGGGTTCCAACTCCGCACCTTCGCTGTACCGGCGCCCGGCGTGGAGATGAGCGCGCAGATCCTCGACATCACCCAGCGTTACCGGGCTGATTTCGTGGTGATGCACTTGTTCGGCCGCGCCCCGGCAGTGGCACTGAAAACACTGAAGCAGTCGGGCTATCCGATGTCGCACCTGCTCGGCTTCGTGTGGGCCTCCTCGGAAGCCGACATCAAGGCCGCCGGCGGCTTCCAGATGGTGCAGGGCTACAACACGATGCAGTTCGCCGGCGTGGGCGACAACTACCCGGTCGATCAAGAGATCATCGCGATGTACAAGAAGGCAGGCAAGACGCCGCCGCCTGAGATGCAGTCCACCGTCTACTACAATCGCGGCATCCTTGACGCCGCACTGCACATCGAGGCGTTGCGCAACGCGCTCAAGGTTACCGGCGGCAAGCCGCCGAACGGCGAGGACATGAAGAAGGGATTCGAGATGATCCACGACTTCACCCTCGGCGGCCTGCTACCGCCGCTGGACATCACCCCGACCGATCACGAGGGTGGCGGCTGGGTGCAGATCTTCCAGGTGAAGGGCGACGGGATGGTGCCGGAGACCAAGTGGTTCCGTGGCTATCGCGACGTGGTGCTGCACACCGTCAACACGGCATCGTAACAGCGCCGGTTTCATCGCATCGGGCCGGCCGCGCTGGCCGGCCCGATTTGTTTCCTGACTCGGGTGATCGCATGTTGACCTTGAACAATGTCGAAGTGGTCTACGCCTCCGTCATCCTGGCATTGAAGGGTATTTCGCTCGTCGCGCGCGAAGGCGATATCACCACACTGCTGGGAGCCAACGGCGCCGGCAAGACCACCACGCTGAAGGCGATCTCCGGCCTGCTGAATGCCGAGCGCGGACGGATCACCAAGGGCTCGATCGAACTCGCCGGCGAGCGGCTGGACCAGTTGCCACCGCATGACGTGGTGAACCGCGGCGTCGTGCAGGTCTTCGAGGGACGTCGCGTCTTCGAGGGCTTGTCAGTGGAAGAGAACCTGGTGGTCGGCGGCCATACCCAGCCCAGGCTGCGCCAGATCCGCCGTGGTATTGAGTTCGTTTTCGACCTGTTCCCGCTCCTTCAGGAACGTCGTCGCCAGCAGGCCGGCTACCTGTCAGGCGGCGAACAGCAGATGCTGGCGATCGGCCGGGCGCTGATCTCCGAACCCAAGGTGATGCTGCTTGATGAACCATCGCTCGGCCTGGCGCCGCTGATCGTGGAGCAGATCGTCCAGATCATTTTGCGGTTGAAGCGGGAGCGGAACCTGACGGTCCTGCTGGTCGAGCAGAACGCCGCGCTCGCACTCGAAGTTGCGGATTACGCCTATGTGATGGAAAACGGGCAGATCATGCTGCAGGGTGAGGCGGCGATGCTGCGCGAGAACCCCGAGGTCAAGGAATTCTATCTCGGGTTGAACGAGGTCGGCGCGCGGCGGTCGTATCGGGACGTCCGGCACGGCAGGCGACGGCGGCACTGGGCTGCATGACGCGCCCGCGCCGGAGCGACCGCGGCGGCCGGCATCAAAGCTCGACGACGACGTAGTTCCGCTCGACCGTCACCGAAACCGTTTCCGCAACGAAGGGTCCCTTCGCCAGCGTCTCGCCGTCCACTACCGTGACCGGATAGCTGCGCGCCTTGACGCTGTCGGGATGGCACCAGGACTGGCCCGTCCTGATCTCGAACTCCCAGCCATGCCAGGGGCAGCGCAGCATCTCGCCCCACATGGGTCAGGCGGTATTCGCCCGGATGATCGGACTCGAACCGGCCGAGAATCGGGCCGCGGCACAGTGCCGCCCCCTCGTGCGGGCAACGATTGACCAGCGCGTAGAACGCGCGATCGACGTTGAACACGCCGATCTCGCGCCCGGCGACGCTGACGATCTTGCAGGTGCCCGGCGCGATCTCATCGACCGTGGCAACGACGTGACGCGGCATTCAGCCAGGGTCCAGGTCGGACGGAGCGTCAATCCAGCCCATAGAACGCCAGCGCGTTGCCGCGGAACAGCTTTTGCCGCTCCACCTCCGGCACCGGCACCTTGATGGCGTAGCGCGGATCGTCCTGATCCCAGTGCGGATAGTCGGTCGAGAACATGATGCGGTCCCAGCCGATCCATTCGAAGGTGGCGAGCAGGTCCTGCGGTCGCTCCGGCTCCTCGATCGGCTGGGTCGAGACCCAGACGTGCTCGCGGATATACTCCGACGGCAGCTTCTTCAGATGCGGCACTTCGTCGCGCAGCCGCTTGTAGTGCTTGTCGAGCCGCCAGGACAGCGACGGCAGCCAGGCGAAGCCGCCCTCCACCAGCACCACGCGCAGATTGGGGATGTGCTCGAACACGCCCTCGATCACCAGCGAGGTAACCAGCGCCTCCTTGCTCTGCGGATAGGACGGGTGCTCCTCGTGATAGAACGACGGCCAGCCGCCGCCGGTGGAGGGATGCCCGCTGGTGCCGCCCAGGTGCAGCGCGATCGGGAACCCGTTGGCCGCGCAGGCCTCCAGGATCGGCCAATAGCGGCGCCGGCCCAGCGGCTCCAGTCCGCGCGGCGGGATCATCACCTGGGTGAAGCGGCGGTCGCCGGCGCGCTTCTCGATCTCCTTGATCGCCGCCTCGGTGTATTCGGTGGTGATCTGGACCGACGCCTTCAGCCGCGGCTCGCGGTCGCACCACAGCGCCGCCTGCCAGTCGTTCGCCGCGGCGCACAGCGCGGCGCCGAACTCCACGTTGCGCTCATCGCCGCCACGGCCGAGCAGCGGCATCATCATCCCGTAGGCGACCCCGAACGCGTCAAGCAACTGCGCCCGCATCAGGTCGAGGTCCGAGCCCGGATGGCTGCCGTCCTCCGGCCAGGCGTCGATCCGCATGCCGATGCCCGGCGACATCCGCGGATAGTTCGGTGCGCCGACGAACGGCGAACGCGACCGGGCGCCGATCGTCCGGCGATGCTCGCGCCAGCGCTCCGACAGGAACGGGTCCAGGTCGGCCGGCGATTTCGTGTAGGGATGCACGTCGCAATCGACGAAGCCAAGCTGGCTCTGCTTGTCGGCGTCGGGCTGGCGGTCGAGGACGGTGACGTTCATCGCGGCAACTCCTCCGGTCACGCGGACAGTCGAGGATAGGTCTTCAGCGCGTTGTCGACCAGGATTTTGCGCGTCAGGTCGGCAGGCAGCCCGTCGGGCAGCGCGTCGGCGCCGTCATAGTGCCAATGCGGATAGTCGGTGGCGAACAGCAGCATATCGTCGCAGCCGATCTCCTCCAGCAGGCGCTGGAGCTGATCGGCGCGCGGCGGCGCGTCGAACGGCTGGACGGTCAGGCGGACATGCTCGCGCGCGTAGTCGGCGGGGGACTTCTCCAGCCACGGCACCTCGGCGCGGATGCCGCGCCAGGTCTTGTTGGCGCGCCACATCCAGGCCGGCAGCCACGTTACGCCGGATTCCATCAGCACCACCTTGAGCCGCGGAAACTCGACGAACACGCCCTCGGAAATCAGCGAGTTCAGAACGCCGGCGAACCCGGTCGACCAGGCGACGTAATCCTCCAGGTAATACGACGGCCAGCCGAGATTGGTCGGCGGGTGGCGGAAGCTGCTGCCGGCGTGGATGCCGATCGGCAGGTCGTAGCGCTCGGCCGCGCGATAGATCGGCCAGTGCTGCCGGCGGCCAAGCGGCAGTTCGCCCATCTCCAGCACCAGCACCTGGACGAAGCGCTGGTCCTCGGCCTTGCGCTCGATCTCGCGGGCGGCGAGCTCGGCGCTGTGCATCGGCACGACGATGGAGGCGCGGAACCGCGGATCGCGATCGAGGTATTCCGCGGCCACCCAGTCGTTGATGGCGCGGCAGAAGGCGGCGGACAGGTCCTCGCTGAAGATCGCCTGGGCGCCGTGCAGCACGTTGCAGATGGCGAAGCGCGTGGCGAAGCCGTCCAGCGCCTGCCGGCGCAGCAGGTCGGGGTCGGTGCCGGCATTGCCCGCCGCCGGCTTCCAGTCGGGACGCACATTGACCGGCGCGTTGGCCGGCACGGCGGCCAGACCGTAATTGTCGCGCTCGAGGCCGCGCATCAGCACGTGCGCGCGCCAGTACTCGTCGAGATAGGGCACGAGGACATGCGTGCCCGGCAGGGCCGGGTGGATGTCGCAGTCGATCGCGCCCGCAGCCGGGATTGCCACCGTGTTGGGTCCGCCTTTGAGTCGGCGCCGTAGGCTACGCGGAAATCGGCGCGCGGTAAAACCTGCCATGCGTGGCCCAGCAGGAAGCCCGGGTCGGCTTTCGGGCCCCAAGATTGGCGCCTGATCGGGAGCGTAGGAAATATTCCTGGTCATATGGGAAATAATGCTTGACGTGCGCCCGGACCCGGGCTAAGCACCGCCCGCCAACGGGCGAAGTACGTCCGTTGCCTTCCCTCCCTCACCCACACCTCCCTCACCCCCCTCCCTCACCCGGCCAGGCCGGGGCGCGCCGCTCCTTGCGGCAAGCCCCGGAGTGCGCCGGGCCGCCGTCGTCCCCGGACCGCGAGGCCGCCCCCATGAGCCAGCCTGATGCCCCGATCGTGCACTTCCATCGGCTGATCGAGGAGGCACGCCCGCCACAGCGCGCCGATCGTTCCGCGATCGGCACCCTGCCGACCCGCGCCTACCGCTACTGCGAGGCGGTGCGCAGTGCCACCGGCTTCGGTTGGTGGGTGTTCTCGCCGACCGATCTGCGCATCCTGTGGGATGGGCACGACATCTTCTGGCACCACGCCAGCCTGGAGGACTGGCTCCCGCTGCTCCCCTCGGCGCAGTTCCCCTGGTTCGCCGACCACTTCGATGCCGCCGCGCCGGAGATGCTGCAGGGCTGCTCGCCGCCATTCCTGACCGCGCTGCCGGAGCCGGGCACCCTGCAGATGTGGACCGGGCTGATGGTGCGGACCGCGCCGGACTGGAGCCTGCTGGTGCGCGCGCCTGCCAACCTGCCCTGTCCAGGCGGCCATGTCGCGTTCGAGGGCATCATCGAGACCGACCGCTGGTTCGGGCCGCTGTTCATCAACCTGCGGCTGACCCGGACGCATGCGCCGATCCGCCTGCGCCCGGACTTCCCGCTGGTTCAGGTGCAGCCGCTGCCCCGCAGCGTCTACGGCGAGGCCACCCTCACCGCCAGCCGGTTCACCGGTGATATGGAGGCGTTCGCGCCGCAGGACTGGGCCGACTACCACCGCAGCATCGCGCTGCCGAATGCCGATCCGGACCGGCCATTCGGCGCCTACGCCGTGGCCAGCCGCAAGCGCGACCCGGCCGGCTGCCCGATCACCCATTCCGCCTGAACCACCACCGCATTCCCCAGGAACGCCATGGATCCCCTGCACGTCGTCACCGCGATCGCCAACCCGATCCGGTGGCAGAGCCGCACGCGGCTGTATCGCCAGTTCGAGGAGCACATGCTGGACTCCGGCGTGCACCTCACCGTCGTGGAATGCGCCTACGGCGACTGCCCGCACGAATTCGCCGACAATCCGCACATCACGCATGTGCCGGTCCGTGCGCGCAGCCTGCTCTGGACCAAGGAAAACCTGCTGAATATCGGCCTCGGCCGCCTGCCGCAGGACTGGCGCCATGCCGCGTGGATCGACGCCGACATCACGTTTCGCCGCTGCGATTGGGCATCCGAGACGGTCCACGCGCTGCAGCAATACGACGTCGTGCAGCCCTGGTCGGATTGCTACGACCTGGGCCCGAACGACGAACATCTGCAGGTGCATCGTTCATTCTGCCGCCTGGCGCACGAGGGCGCGCCGATCGCGTCCAATAATTACACGTTCGCCCATCCGGGCTACGCCTGGGCCGCGACCCGCCGCGCGCTGACGTTGCTCGGCGGTCTGATCGAGACTGCCAGCGCTGGGCGCCGGGGACCACCACATGGCGCTGGCACTGCTCGGCCTGGTGAGCAAAAGCGTGCCGGGCGACATCGGCGACGGCTACCTGCGCCCGCTGCTGCGCTGGCAGGACCGTGCCAACCGCCACCTCGCCGGCAACATCGGCTACGTGTCCGGCAGCATCGAGCACGACTGGCATGGCGCCAAGCCGAAGCGCGCCTATGGCGATCGGTGGGCGATCCTCACACGCAACGCCTTCGATCCGGCGGCGGACCTCATCCGCAACACCTGGGGTGTGCTGGAGCTGGCCGGCAACAAGCCGCAACTGCGCCTCGACATCGACCGCTATTTCCGCGCCCGCGATGAGGACTTCGAACAGCCTCGGTTGACCCCTCGACGAGTCCCGCCGCGGCGCCGTTACGACAGCAGAGCAACCGGCAGAGCGCGATGCCGCCCGGTCACACAGGGAAGTGGTGCCGCGTTATCCCACCGCCGGTGCCGGCGCGGTGCCCTGCGCCTGGGCACGGCGCGCCTGCCACAGTGCAACGAAGTCGATCGGCTGCAGCAATACCGGCGGGAAGCCGCCGTCGCGCGTCACGTCCGCCAGGATGTTGCGGGCGAACGGAAACAGGATACGCGGGCATTCCACCAGCAACACCGGCTCGACCGCGTTGTCCGGCAGGCCGTTCAAGGTGAAAACGCCGGCGTAGGTCAGTTCGGCAACGAACACGGTGGCCGGCACCGCGGCGCTCTGGCCGTTGCCCTGGGGCGGCTCGTGCGCCTCGGCACGGATCACGATCGCCACCTCGAACACGCTCTGGCCTTCCTGCACCCGTCGCGCCTGCACATCGAGGTTGATGTTGACCTGCGGCTGGCCGCGCAACTGGGAATAGATCTGCGGCGCACCCGGGACCTCGAACGACAGGTCCTTCACGTACTGAATGTTCACCACCAGCGGGGGCGGCCGCGGGGCGGCGCCCGGACCCGCGGCAGGCGTTGTCTCTGACATCGAAAGCTCCGTTTGAGGCCGCGCCAAGGCCAGCGCGCCTACCGCGCGCCCGGTAGCACGAACCACGCCCGCGCGCCAACCCGACTGAGGGCGAACCGAGAGAAGGTCGGGGCTGTCGCCCCTGCCGGGCTTCAGGCCTGCCCCGCCGGAGGCCGGGGCAGCGCCCTGACCAACGACGCCGCGCCGGCGCGGATCGCCGGCAAACAGGAGGCCACATGAACGCTACCACCATCAGGTCCTGGCTCGGCGAGGTCACGACCGGGATCGGCGCACTGATCGGCGTGCCCGTCGTGATCGCCCTGCTGACGTCGCAGATCACGCTCGATCAGGCCATTCCCGGCATTGTTGCGGCGGTGATCGGGCTGATCTGGCCGGAGAACAAGCAACTCGCCGCATCGGCGCAGGCCCTCGCGTCCGACGCCGAGGTGCTGATCCCACAGCTTCTGGCCGCCTATCGGGCCGGACTTCAGCACGGCGCACAGGCCGCCGTGCCGCCGCCGGCGCCATCGCCTGTCCCGACTTCGCGTCGCCCCTGCGGCGGCTCCCGCCATCTCGCAAGCAACCTGAAAGGCAAATCATCCATGCATCTGTCCCGTCGCGCCATCCTTGGCGCCCCCCTGGCCGCCGCACTGACAAGCTGCGGTGCCAATGCCCTGACCCCGGCCCAGATCGTCACCGAGGCCGGCGTCGCCGCGAAGGGCCTCTCGGGCGCCCTGACGCAGCTTGCCGGTACCGACCCGAAACTGATCCCGGCCGCCATGCTGGCGACGCTGCAAAATGATCTCGCGCTGGCCCAGGGCGCCGCGTCCTCGCTCGACGACCAATCTGCCGGCCGCCAGCGGCGCAACCACAGTGCAGATCGTCGAGGGCTACCTCAACGCGGTGCTGAACACGCTCGCCGCGCCACCGATCAACGGCCTCATCCCGGCACCGTTCAACATGGCGGTCGCCGCCGCCGCGCTGGTGGTGCCGGACCTGGAGGCGTTCGTGAACCAGTATCTGCCGGCCGCGACGGCCGTCGCGCCGGCAACCTATGCTGCGCGGTTGCAACTGCGGGCAGCGGCGCGCCAGGTCACGACGCTCGATCAGGCGATGGCGATCCTGAAGGAGTACGCAGCGTCGTGATCTGGTTCCTCGCCGGCTGTTCCATCGGCACCCTCGTCCTCGGCGTCCTGGTTGCCATCGCCGCCGTCCTCGTCACCGAGCGGTTGGAGTCGCTGTGGTGAAACTCGGCGCGATCCACACCCCGGCGCCGCCCGCCATCCGTCCGCTGGCCGCGCGTGCCCGCCTCGCCTTGATGACGCCGCCCGCAGTCGGCCGACTGGCTTGCCGGATGCCCGGCGGATGGCGACCCGTCTGGGCAACGATGCCGTGGGCGACTGCGTGCCGTGCGCCGAGCTGCGGGCGATCCAGGTGCGTCGCGCCAATGCCCGGGGCGACACCTGGCGGCCGACGCGGGACGCTGCGTTCGGCCTCTACGCCGCGCTGACCGGGTTCAATCCGGCGACCGGGTTGCCGGATGACGGCACCGACACCGCCAAGGCGATGGCATCCTGGGCGACTGCCGGCATCCGCATCGACGACCAGAACCTCGACGTCGTGTGCTGGGCGACGGTGGACCCGGCGGACGCGGGGCACATCGCCATCGCCATCGGCCACACCGGACCCGTCCAGGTCACTCTGGCACTGCCCGAGGCGGCTCAGGACCTGACGGTCTGGTCACAGCCGCCCGGCGGCGGCGCGGGTTGGGAGCCAGGGTCCTGGGGCTACCACCGCGTCATCGTGGCGAAGTTCGACGGCGCGGAGCGCGTGTGCCGCACCTGGGGCCAGGACGTGGTGATCCATCCGGCGTTCTGGTCGGCCTACGCGGTGGCGGTGGACGCGACGCTGTCGCGCGAGTGGATGGAGGTGACGGGACTCGCACCCTCCGGGTTGGATTGGGACGCCCTGGAGGCAGATCTGACAGCCTTGCCCACATGACGCCGGTCATCCACCACGCAATGTAGAGCCTATCGGCACGTTAGCGAGGCGCACTTGAAGTGGTATCTGGCGGAATTCGATTTCCGCTACACCAACCGCACCGCCTGCGGCGTGGATGATGTTGCCCGCACAGATCTGGCCGTCCGTGGCGCCAAAGACAAACGGTTGACCTATCGAACGATTGATGGCGGAAGGTCAGCGGCGGCGGGCCAAGGACTCGCACACCGTGGATGGGCGGCAAGGGGGGACCTACACTTGAATGCGGCACCGCGTCAGGCGCGAGCGGCCCCGCGGAGAATTCTCTTGACAGGTGATTTCGAGCGGCTCTTATGGACTTCGAATCCCCTGCGGGAAATCCCATGCAGCGAGACGATGACCAAAAAAGAGTACAACCCGTAGCCTAAAGGAGTGCGCTGTGATCAGACCGAAAAGCGAGACGCGCGATACGTTGCCGCGCGGCCAACCGGCTCGCATCACGGAGTTCGCTGTAGGCGACGGGACTCAAGTCGCACTCATTCAGGCCCACAAGACACGCTTTGTGTTCGCCGCTGTCGCTGCGCGCTGCGGCCGTCGCCCGTTCGTGTTCTAGGCTTCGTAGGCACCCCGCGAGAATGTCGCCGAGTGGCAGTAGATGTCGTCTCAGCCGTATAGAAAACCGCCAATCACCGAAGCGGTGATTGAGATACGGTTTGCGCAGCCTGTTGATGCTGCCGACCTTAACGCCATCAGCGGCCGTTTCATGCCGTTTTATCCGCGCCATGAGTCGGTAAAAACTGTGGGTGTGCAGGTTGACATCCCACCCGGAGCCGGGATCGAACCCACTACGCAGATCAACCAACAACTCGGCCACAAGCGGTCCAGCTCCGATTATTCAGAGATTCTCGTGATGATGCCACTGACTTTCATGGTGTCTCAACTTGCGCCTTACCCTGGCTGGGAAGAATTTTTTGGGCGATTCGTGCGTGACTGGAAGGCATGGAAAAACGTCAGGGGGTTTAGAAAGATTTTGCGCGTTGGTACGCGGTTTATTAACCGAATCGATATACGAGTTGTCGGTGGCCTTATCGAAGAGACAGAATATCTTAATGTTTACCCTAAAGTACCCACGGCACTAGGGCCGAGCACAAGCTACGGTGTGCAAGTGCATCTGCCAATCCGCGATATTGAATGTAGCGTAGCCATAAATTCCGCGTCAATCCCCTCGCCGTTACTAAATCATTACTCTATCCTACTTGATATAGATATTTCCAGGTCTGAGGGTTCTCCTCAGAACGACGATGATATCTATGAGCTACTCAACAGCATGCGAGCAAAAAAGAACGGTGTATTTGAGGCGTGCATCACCGAGCGGGCGCGGGCGTTGTTTCAAAAATGACCACCATCGTCAGCCGAACCCAGAGGGAAATTGGTAGCCCTGGGGTCAGTTCTCTGGCCTTACTCGAGCCGGCTCTTGGTGACAGAACGAGACAGATTGCTCACCAAGTTCAGTCTCTCCAAAACGGCCCATCTCCAGGGTCGCTGCCACACAAAGCCATCCCCACAGCGGCGGAAGCACCGCTCCAGGAACGCCTTTTTGACGCCCTTGCACGGGTCAAGATTCTTACCTCGCAGGTAGCAATGCATTTGGATCAACAGTGGCGTCGTGCCCTCTTTCGTCAACTCGACTCCCTACTTGACCCCGCAGAGTGGGAAGAGGGTGATCGGCCTGTTGACGCGTCATCTTTTACGACCTTCCTTAAGGCCATATTGAGCATCAGTCCTGATCGGCGCCCTGGCCTTGGCTTGTCTCATGCGGGCCATCTCGTGGCCGCCTGGACAACGGACAACGACCGCTTAACCATTGTGTTTTTGCCCAATGATCGTGTTCAGTGGGTTCTCTCCCGCCGTTATGATGGTGATATCGAGCGATTTGCAGGGGAAACGGGAGTGGCCAGACTCGCAGAGGGACTTGCAGCCCATAACCCAGAACATTGGTTTGCACATGCCAACCAAGATCACACCGCTGCCTGACGAACACCACGTTATGCGCTACGTGCCATGGGGGAGGCTTCGCCGAGACGGTGACGACGACAGCATCGTGCTCGGATTCCTCCCGCAGGCGTTCCAATTGAGGCCTGACGAGGAATATCTCTCTGTCACTTGGGTCGAGTTTTACCCAGATAAGGCCACGAATGTCCGCGATGCAATTTGAGCAAAGCGCAAGGTGATGACCGTCGGCGCAAAAAGTGCGTTTGCGATTGGTAACGTGGGCAGGATCAAAGAGACGTGTCTCGCTCGGGAAGCTAGGGTCCGCATCGTCCACGAACCAGAGGACGACGATCCGGCACATTCAGCAATTCGTCGTCTACCGCGGGACGATCTAACTCTTTTAGCCGCATTGGCAGACGAAGCTTTTTCGGAGATGGTGCGGAACGCAGACGTGCCCCGCCAGCCAGGGAACGACCCTACAGAGCTTCACCCCCCACCCAGATCGCGCTAGGGTACCCCGGCGCCAGCCCGGAAGGAGCCTGATGGATAATCGAAGTATAAAACTGGCCGGTCGCTTTCAGGCGCGCCAGGTGATCTCCGCCGGCCCCGGCACGGTCGGATCGCAGCGCAGCGACTGGCCATTCATCACGCTCTGTCCGGTCATCGACAGAATGAACCCCCAGTGCGACACCACCAGCGTATCCGCCCAATCCGGCAGCGCCGCCATCTCGGCGCGGAACAACCGCGCGCGCCCGAGGATGAACTCCTCCGGCTCCTCGATCGGCGGCCACCAGATCTCCTCGATCGTCGAGAAATCGTGCTGCGGCCAGGCGCGTTCCAGCTCCGTGCGCGGCGTGCCGATGTCGCAGGCGAACTTGTAGCGCTCGCGCACGATCGGGTTGACGAACACCGGCACCCCCAGCGCCGCGGCAACCGGCGCGGCGGTCTGCAAGGCGCGGGTGTACGGCGACACGATGATCCGGCGAATCCTCTCCCCCCTCAAACGCTGCGCGGCCTCCGCCGCCTGAGCGTGCCCCAGCTCGGTCAGTTTCGCGTCCACCACGCCGGGATCGACGCGCGTCGCGCCGAAATGCAGGTTGAATTCGCTCTGGCCGTGACGCAGCAGGATCATGCCGCGGCATTACAGGCGGCAGGCGGACCCGACAATCCCTGCCGGCGTCGATGCGGGTTTCGTTTGTGTTCCGCGCCCGGGCCGCCTATCTCTCCACTCTCGGACGAAAGAGAGCGTGGATGGGTAGCGGCGGTTTCCCGATCGACCTGGTGCTGTTTGGCATGATCGCGGCCTTCCTGGTGCTGCGCCTGCGCAGCATCCTCGGCCGGCGCACCGGCTTCGAGCGGCCGCCGCAGCCGTACCAGCCGCCCGCCGGGCCGACGCCCCCGGGACCCGTGATCGACGGCCGTGCCGAGCCGGCAGCCCCCCCGACGCACCGCGCGGTGCCGGAGCCAGTGAGCGCCCTTGGCCAGACCCTGGCGCGGATGCAGGCCGCGGATCGCAGCTTCGACCCGTCCGGGTTCCTCGATGGCGCCGAGAAGGCGTTCCGCATGATCGTCGCCGCGTTCGCCGCCGGCGACCGGACGACGCTGCGCAACCTGTTGGCCGACGACACGTTCCGCGCGTTCGACCAGGCGATCACCGCGCGCGAGGCGGCCGGGCACCAGCAGGTCAGCGAGATCCGCGCGGTTCCCGGCGTCAGCATCGAGGCGGCCGAACTCAACGGTGCGGTGGCGCATATCACGGTCAAATTCGTCTCCGACCAGATCAGCCTGACCCGCGACCAGAGCGGCAACCCGGTCGCCGGCACCGATGCGGTGACCGAGATCACCGACCAGTGGACGTTCGAGCGCGACCTGTCCTCGCGCGATCCCACCTGGCGCCTGGTCGCCGCACGCAGCGCCTGATGCGCCGCGCCGGCGGGCTGCTGGCCGCGCTGGCGCTGGCCGCCTGCGCCGTTCAGCCCCCATCCGCACCACCCGCCGCTCCCTCGATGGCGCTGACCGCGGTGCCGTTCAGCGCCGTGCCCGGCTGGAACGACGACCTCCTGGCCGCCGCCATTCCGCCGCTGCGGCGCGAGTGCGCGAAACTGGCGGATATGCCGGATGATGCGGCGCTGGGCGGCGAGGGTGCGGCGGCACGGCTCGGCGGCACCGCCGGGCAGTGGCGGCCGCTGTGTGTCGCGGCGGCGGCGGTCCCGGCAGGCGATGACGCGGCGGCGCGCGCCATGCTGGAGCAGGCATTGCAGGCCTATGCGATCGCCGGCGGCGGCCAGACCCAGGGATTGTTCACCGGCTACTACGAACCGCAGGTCGACGGCGCGACGCAGCAGGGCGGGCGGTACCAGACCCCGCTGCTCGGCCGGCCGCATGATCTCGTGCAGGCCGATCTCGGCGCCTTCGCGACCGACCTGAAGGGACATTCGATCGTCGGTCGGGTGGCGGACGGGCGGCTGGTGCCGTACTACGACCGCGCGCAGATCGAACGTGGCGCCCTGGCGGCACAGCACCTCGCGATGCTGTACCTGGCCGATCCGATCGACGCGTTCTTCCTGGAAATCCAAGGTTCCGGCCGGGTGCGCCTGCCCAACGGGCGGATCGTCCGGGTGACCTATGACGGGCAGAACGGCCGCCCCTACGTCCCGATCGGCCGCCTGCTGATCGAGCGCGGCGAACTGACCCGCGCCGAGGTCAGTCTGCAGACGATCCGCGCCTGGCTGGTGGCACACCCGGACCAGGCGCCGGCGCTGATGGACGCCAATCCCTCCTACGTGTTCTTCATGATCCTCCCCAACACCCCGCCCGACCAGGGCCCGCCCGGCGCGCTCGGCGTCGCGCTGACGCCAGACCGGTCACTCGCGGTGGACCGCCATTTCCTGCCGATGGGCGCGCCAGTGTTCGTCGCGACCTCCAACCCACTGGGCGACGCGCCGTGGCGGCACCTGCTGCTGGCACAGGACGTGGGCGGCGCGATCAAGGGCCCGGTCCGCGGCGACATCTTCTTCGGCTGGGGCGCCGGAGCAGAAGCGATGGCCGGCCGGATGAAGCAGCCGGGCACCGCCTACCTGCTGCTGCCCCGCGCGGCGCCAGGGGTGTAATACCTGGCGTCGAAAGGATTGACGCACCCATGCCGACGACCGTTCCCCCCGTCACGACCGGCCACCCCCTTCGTGTCATGACCGGCGAAGGCCGGCCCCCCACGACTTCTCTTCGTGCAGTCAGCGACGTCGTGGACGGCCCGCCATCACCGACGATGACACCGAAGCGCCGCACCTTTCGACGCGCGGTCTAGCGCGTGGACCAGCCCCTTGCATCCGCCGTCGAGACCCACATCGGCGCGCATCGGCTCATCCGCGGCGACTGCCTGGACGTGCTGCCGACGCTCTCCGCCGAGTCAATCGACGTGATCGTCACCTCGCCGCCGTACAACCTCGGCGTCGCCTACCGGCGCTACCAGGACAGCCGGGCCGAGCACGACTATCTCGACTGGCTGCTCCGGGTCGCCGCCGAGCTGCGCCGGGTGATGCGGCCGGAGGCGTCGTTCTTCCTCAACATCTCCGGCTCCGCCAAGGCGCCCTGGCTGCCGTTCGAACTGATCGTGCGGCTGCGCGGGCTGTTCGTGCTGCAGAACCACATCACCTGGATCAAGTCGATCGCGATCGGGCGGAACTCGGTCGGGCACTACAAGCCGGTGGGCGGGGCGCGGTTCCTGCACCACAACCATGAGCACATCTTCCACCTGACGCTGACCGGATCGGTGAAGCTGGACCGCCTGGCGATCGGCGTGCCGTTCAAGGACAAGTCGAACATCGCCAGGCGCGGGCATCCGCGCGACCTGCGCTGCCGGGGGAACACCTGGCACATTCCCTACGACACGGTGCAGAGCAAGGCGGAGAAGTTCCACCACCCGAGCACCTTCCCGCTGGAGCTGCCGCGCTGGTGCATCCGGCTGCACGGCGTGCGCCATCCGGTGGTGCTGGACCCGTTCATGGGCACCGGCACGACGCTGCTGGCGGCGGCGCTGGAGGGCGGGCAGGGGATCGGGATCGAGCTCGATCCGTCCTATCTGGCGGTGGCGCGGCAACGGCTGACGGCAAAGCAGGTGGAGTTGATTCCAAGGGCCCCGCCGTAAGCGCCGCATACTGGGTCGGATGTGATTGATGACGACGGTCGATGCGTTCCTGTAGCGGATGTACGGTGCCAACCCTGACCTCGTCGTCACCGTCACACGCGATATCGTGTGCAGGTGCCAGACGCCGATCTTGGTCCTGCCGGACGACGTCCCCGCGCACCTGTACGCCGCGACGATGGAGGCGGCGCATCTCGCGCCGAATTCCGAAGCGAGTGTCTGTCAGTGGAGGGAAACCATGGAGCAGATTGCCGAGGCGTCGCGGCACGTGTGCGGCTTCCTTTGGGCGCAGGTGCCGGTTGGACCTCCGAGTAAACCGGGGGTGGGGCTCTGACCGGGCGTCCGAGGCCAGCCGTCGCCCCTCGCCATTGGCGGGGTGGCTCACTTTGGGCCTGTGCAGAATGCGTCAATCTCAGCTAGAGTACTGGGATGACGAGCGCGCCAATGCCCGACTACTATCGCCGCGACCAGCAAGGGGGCGTTACCGCGCCTGACCTCTCGAAGCCTTGCACTTTAGCGGAGCACATTGTGCGGGCGAGGGGCAAGCGAACCAAGTACACAAGCGTCTCCTTGGATCGCGACAAGATCGATGACTTCGGGCCAACGCTGTATCAGGCACTTTGCTCCGAGATCCTCGACCAAGGCCACGCGATCATCGAGCATGACGCCTTGATACAGAGCCTAAGGGCTGCTGCCTTAGACGGTGACAAGCTAGACAGGCGGAAGGCGCTTCAGGCCCAACGCTACGCGATACGACGGCGTGAGGGTCTAATCGACTGGGCGTTCGACATAACGCGTGTGCAACGCAAAGAGCTGATAACCTGGGCCTTCACCCAGGTTCAAAGCTTCTTTCGGGTGGTCGTGTGATGGATCAGATATTTAGCTGCAGGAACTGCATACATAACTCAGCGCAAACTCTTCTTATTGGAAGAGGCATCGGTTTTTGCCTGATGCATAAATCGATTTTGCGCGACCCGCATAGAACGACTTGCAAGTATCTATCGCGGAAAGACATGCCTTCCTTCGCGGTTGACGAAGGGGTCAAGGAGCATGCGTTCGAGTTTGCAACCTTCTCTTCAATCGTCGATATGCCGACTATGTCACCAGTCGAAAGAGTCTATTACAGTGAGAAGCACGCGTGGCTAACACATACGTTTGACAGTCTAACCCAAAATCTAGCTCATTCCTATAAGGTTCGGCCGACCTGGGTCTTTGTCCAAAGCCTTGCAGGTGGTAGCGATGGAAGGCGAGCGCTAGCGCATTCTTCGCTAGTTCGCCGATACATGGCAAATTGCGGCACATGGCGAAGTTCATACCGATTCGTATTGACGCTTGTGCAAGAACTACCGCGGACGCCCCGGTTCGAGGAAGACGATATCGTAGCTGATGCCGGCCGCGATGCTACCCTTGAGGCGCTGTGGGACGTTTTCTTTACTAGGATCAGCGGAATTGAGGAATATGGATTCCATTCAGGCTTGGAAGAACTCATGTGGGCCACAGACCAGCTCAATGGCTCGCTCTCGGATTTCAATTGGGAAGAACTGAAACGCGACTTAGAACTCAAAGCTTCCGAGTGGACAGAGCTAATCATCAAACATGCTCAGGACGAAGGCGCGTTCTTCCCTGATCAGCATGATGACGGTGCCGACGAGCTGGACCTATTGGCTTAGGTCCGCTCTAGGACGGTTTCGTCGCGGACATTCAAGCTGCCTTGCGGCAATGGCCGCGGCGACGCCCTGCGCGTACGCTCACCCCCTTGCCAAACCCCCAACCCCGCGTCGCCCTGTTCGTCACCTGCCTGGTGGACCTCTACCGCCCCACCGTCGGCTTCGCCGCCATCCGCCTGCTTCAGGAAGCCGGCTGCCAGGTCGAACTCCCCCGCGCGCAGACCTGCTGCGGCCAGCCCGCCTACAACAGCGGCGACCGCGCCACCGCGCGCGACCTGGCCCGCGGCATCATCGAGGCCTTCATCGGCTACGACTACGTGGTCGTCCCCTCCGGCTCCTGCGGCGGCATGCTGAAGACGCACCTGCCGCACCTGTTCGACGACGGCCCCAACCCGCGCGCCCACGCCGCCGCGGCCGCCGCGCGGCGGGTCGGCTTTGCATGCCGCGGCCGCCCCGACCGGGTGCTCCCATCAAGGTCGACAAGATCAAGCCGGACGCGGACCCTGCGCCATCCGGCATCACCATTTCCCGTCGGCTCCCGCCTCGATCAGCCGCCCTTCACCCCACCCGCGGTCAGCCCCGCCACGATCTCCTTCTGCATCAGCAGCGTCAGGATCAGCACCGGTCCCGTCACCACCAGCGCGGCGGCGGCGAGCGGGCCCCAGCTTATCTGCTCGAAGGTCAGCACATTATAAACCGCCACCGGCAGCGTCCGCGTCTCGCGTCCGGCCAGCACGATGCCGAAGATGAAATTGTTCCAACTGAAGATGAACGCCAGGATGGTGGCCACCGTAATCCCCGGGCGCGCCAGCGGCAGCGCCACGTAGCGGAACGCCTGCCAGATGGTGGCGCCGTCGACCAGCGCGGCTTCCTCGATTTCGCCAGGCAGGCCCTCGAAGAAGCCGATCATCACCCACACCACGATCGGCACCGTCAGCACCAGGTGAGTGATCACCAGCGGGGTCAGCGTGCCGATCATGCCCAGCCACTGGAACAGCAGGAACAGCGGGATCAGGTACGACAGGCCCGGCGTGACGCGGGCGATCAGGATCAGCATCGCGGCGCGCGTCGCCTTCGCCTTCGCGACGCCGTAGCCGGCCGGCACGCCGACCAGCAGCGCCACCCCGGTGGCGCCGAACGAGACGATGCAGGAGTTGATCGTGTAGCGCAGGAAGTCGTTGTCGGCGAACACCTGGACGAAGTTCGCCAGCGTCGGCGGGGCCGGAATGAACACCGGCGGGAACGCCATGTTGTCCACTTCGTTCTTCAGCGACAGCGACAGCATCCACAGGAAGACGAAGGCCGCCGGCGACACCAGCGCCAGCACCGAGGCATACAGGCCGATCCTGCCGGCCAATTTCCGCAGCTTGTGGCGGTTCATTGCCATCTCGCCTGCTGCCGCGCCACCAGCAGCGCGTAGCTGATCGCCAGGATCAGCGCGAAGAACACCACCACCACGGCCGAGGCGAAGCCCAGGTGGTAGTAGGAGAACGCCTGCTGGTACAGCAGGATGTTGATCGTCGTGCTGGCACTGCCCGGACCGCCCACGGTGATCACGTAGATCACGTCGAAGGATTTCAGCGCGTCGATGGTGCGGATCACCGTCGCCACGACGATGAACGGCCACAGCAGCGGCAGCGAGATGTAGCGGAATGCCTGCCAGCCGCTGGCGCCGTCGATCTTCGCTGCCTCGTACGGGTCGACCGGCAGGCTGGCCAGGCCGCCCAGCACGATCAGCATGACCAGCGGCGTCCATTGCCAGGTTTCCACCATCGCCAGCGTCGGGATCACCGTGTCGGCGCTGTAGGTCCATTGCGAAGGCGGCAGGCCGATCGAGGTCAGGATGTAGTTCAGCACCCCAAGCTGCGGATGAAACATCATCGACCAGACCAGCGCGACGGCGACCGGGGTGGCCATCATCGGCAGGATGAACACGGTGCGCGCAACCCCGCGCAGTGCGAATTGCTTGTGGAAGCACAGCGCCGCGGCGATACCCAGCAGCAACGGCGCCCCCACCGTCAGCACCGAGAAATACAGCGTGCGCAGGATCGCCCAGCCGAAGTCGGCGTCGGTGAAGAGATGGACGTAATTCCCCAGCCCGACCCAGCTTGTGCCGGCGCCCGGCGCCCACTCGTGCAGCGACATGTAAACGGTGAACAGCCAGGGAAACACGATCACCGCCAGCACCACCACGGTCCCCGGCAAGGCGAATGCCCAGTAGCGCCGTGCGTAATTGCGCCCGCGGCCGGGGACGCTGCCGGCAGTGCCGCCATGCGCTGTCGGCGCTGCTGTCAGCGTGGTTGCCACGTCAGCTCGCGCGCGCTACGGAGCATCGGGGGGTGGAATGCGCCCTACGTCTCGTTCGACTTGTCGAGGATCGGCTGGAACTGCGCCGTCACCCGTTTCAGCTCCGTTGCCACGTCCGCGCCGGCGACGATGTTGGTGATCCCCGCCCCGATGGTGTCGCGGAACTCGGTCACCGGCACGATCACCGGCAGGCCGGAGCGCGCCATCTTCAGGCTGATGCCCGTCGTGTCGAACCATTCCTGCGGGAACTTGCTGCTCTTGATGATGTCGGTGCGGGCGTAGACCGACAGCCGTGCCGGGGTGCCGGACCCCGTGCGCAGCACCTCGCCCAGCAGCTCCTTGCCTGTGGCCCATTGCACGAACAGCCAGGCCGCCTTCTGGTTCTTCGCGCCGGCCGGGATGCCGATGCCGTCGATGAAGGTGGCGCAGTTCCGCACCTTGCCGGCGGGGTCGGGCGCGAAGGCCACCGAGTCCACCACCTTGGACTTGGTCGGATCCAGCAACGGCGCCGAGAACCCGATGCCGTCCCACCACATCGCTCCGCGGCTCTGCATGAACGAGGTCTGGCACTCGTTCCAGTTGTAGCCGATCACCCCCGGCGGCGCGCACTCGCGCATGATCGTCTGGTACCACTTGCCGGCCTCGATCGCCGCCGGCGTGTCGGTCAGCAGCGTCTTGCCGTCGGCGGTCACCGTCTCCTGGTCCCACTTCAGCAGGATGTCGTCCCAGAACGTCATGTTGGCGTTCTTCAGGCCGCGGCCGACGAACCCGTAGACGCCTTTCGGCGCGTCGGTGAGCTGATGCGCCATCGTCATCATCTCATCCAGCGTCTGCGGCGGCCCCTTCAGCCCCTTCTGGGCGAACAGCGCCTTGTTCCAGAACAGGATGAACAGATCCTGGTTCAGCGGCAGCACGTTCAGCTTGCCGTCGGCGCCCGTCGCCACCTCCATCGAGGGCTTGCTGAAATCAGCCATGTCGAAGTCGGGATTGGTCAGGCTGCCATCGGCAATGAACGGGCGCAGGTCCACCATCCATTTCGCCTTCTCGATCAGCCGCTTCTGCACGTGCATGCCGACATTCACCACGTCGAAGCTGGGATGGCCGGTGGCCATCTCCATCGCCACTTTCGGCCGCTGCTGCTGCTCGGGAATCTGCTCGAAGCCGACCGAGATGCCGGTCAGCGCCTCGAACTTCTTCATGTTCGCCTTCGCCACGTCACCGCGCGGCGAAAGCTGATAGTTGACCTCGATATGCTGGCCCTTGCACTGCTGCCAGTCGAACTTCGACTGGGCGTTGGCGCGCGCCACGATCGCGGGCGCGGCGAGAAGGGCGGTCGAGGCCTGCAGCAGGCGACGGCGACGGATCATGGCGTTTCCTCTCGTTTCTACAGTCCGGCAGGCCAGACCAGCGCGCGAGCATAGAAGGGTCGCGCGAGGCGCGGAAGCCGGTAACCCGACCGGCGTGCTCCTCCACCGCGCTCGCCGCCGGCAGCTCGGTCAGCATTCAGCGGGCAGTACCAGAGACATTGGTCGCTCATTGCCGTTACGGTGCGGCGTTTCGCACAGCCCCACAGTTCGCGGCCGTTCGACCTGTCTCACGGCGATAGCCGCCGCCGCGCCCCGCGCGTAACATCCCCCCATGTCCGCGCCAAAACCCCGTGTCGCCCTGTTCGTCACCTGCCTGGTGGACCTCTACCGCCCCACCGTCGGCTTCGCCGCCATCCGCCTGCTCGAGGAAGCCGGCTGCCAGGTCGAACTCCCCCGCGCGCAGACCTGCTGCGGCCAGCCCGCCTACAACAGCGGCGACCGCGCCACCGCGCGCGACCTTGCCCGCGGCATCATCGAGGCCTTCATCGGCTACGACTACGTGGTCGTCCCCTCCGGCTCCTGCGGCGGCATGCTGAAGACGCACCTGCCGCATTTGTTCGACGACGACCCCAACCTGCGCCCCCGCGCCGAGGCCCTGGCGGCCAAAACCTTCGAGCTGGTCAGCTTCCTCGCCGACATCCGCGGCCTCACCCAGCCCGCCGCCCGCCACGCCGGCGGCAGCGTCACCTACCACGACAGTTGCTCCGGCCTGCGCGAGCTGGGCATCAAGGACCAGCCGCGCCGTCTGCTCGCCGCCATCGGCGCCCCCGTCACCGAGATGGCCGACCCCGAGGTCTGCTGCGGCTTCGGCGGCACCTTCTGCGTCAAATACCCCGACATCTCCGTGCGCATGGTCGCCGACAAGACCGCCGACATCGCCGCGACCGGCGCCGCGACGGTGCTGGCCGGCGACCTTGGCTGCCTGCTGAACATCGCCGGCCGGCTCAAGCGCGAGGGCCACGCCACCCAGGCCCGCCACATCGCGGAGGTGCTGGCCGGGATAACCGGACAAGTGCCCCCAATCGGCGAGCCCACGCCATAGCGCCCCACACCGGCGGCGGGCATGCTGGCCGGATGACCGCTCCCCGCCGCCTGGCGCTGGTGCTCGGCTTCACGCAGACGCTGGCCTGGGCCACCACCTACTACCTTCCGGCGGTGATCGTGCGGCCCGCGGCCGCCACCCTGCACCATTCCACCACCGAGCTGCTGGTCGGCTACTCCTGGTCGCTGCTGGTGGCCGGCCTGGTCTCGCCGCGCGTCGGCGCGTGGATCGAGCGGCACGGCGGCCGCGGTGCGCTGGCCGCCGGCACGATCGTGATGGCGGCGGGCCTTCTCATCCTCGCCGCCATCCCCACCCTGTTTGGCTGGTACATCGCCTGGACGGTGATCGGCGCCGGCATGGCGCTCGGGCTGTATGACGCTGCCTTCGCCACCATCGGCCGGCTGCTGGGGCTCGACGCGCGGCCGGCCATCGTCGGCGTCACGCTGCTGGCAGGCTTCGCCTCGACGGTCGGCTGGCCGGCCGGCGTGGCGCTGATCCACCAGTTCGGCTGGCGCGCCACGGCGGTGGTCTATGCCGGTGTGCAGCTTGCGGTGAACCTGCCGCTGCTCCTCAGCCTGATCCCGCGCGCCCAACCGGCGCCCCCACCCCACGCCACCCCCTCGACCACCGAGACCGGCAACACCGGCGGGCTGTTCGCCCTGTTGCTGCTCGGCACCTTCTTCTGCGTGCGTGCCGCGATCAGCGCGGTGGTCTCGGTGCACGCGCTGACCCTGCTGCACGGCGTTGGACTGGACGCGGTGGCGGCCGTGAGCGTCGCCGCGCTGTTCGGCCCGTCCCAGGTGTTCGGCCGCATCCTGGAATGGGCGTTCGGGCGCTGGATCGACCCGCTGACCGGCTCCTGGATGGGCGCGGCACTGCTGCCGCTGGGTGTCGGCGCGCTGCTGCTCGGCGGCCCGGCGGCCGGGTTCGCGGTCGCCTACGGCATGAGCAACGGCATCCTGACAATCAGCCGCGGCACGCTGCCGATGTTCCTGTTCGGGGCGCGCGGCTATGCGACGCGGCTCGGCCGGCTGGCGCTGCCGCAACTGCTGGCCCAGGCGGTGGCGCCGACCGCCGCGGCGCCCCTGGTTGCGAGCCTGCCGGCGCACGCCATCTTCGGCGGTCTCGGGATCGCCGCGGTGGCGGCGCTGCTGTGCCTGCTGCCGCTCAAGCGCGTCCGGGCATCCCACGCGGCAACCGTGTTGTAACATAAACGACACTTATCCGTCACGATTTGGTGATGGTTGATCGTTCGAACTGACGCCACCCTCCGGCCTTGTCGAGTGGTCGGTGCCGCTGCCTGTCCCGGGCATGTCGGCCCACACCGCACGTGCGTAACAACGGCTTTTGGGGGACAATGTGTCAGACGCAACGATGTCGGGGGACCTGGCGCGCGGTCCGTCGCCGCTTCCACACCTGGACGAAAAGCCGCACTACGTCGGCGCCATCGTCTTCCTGCTGGTGCTCGCCGCTGGGCTCGGATTTGTCGCGTTCAGCATCTCCAGCGACATTGGCCAGTCGGGTGAACAGAACCTCGCCATCGGCGCCTTCGTGCTGCTGGGCATCGCTCTGCTGATCGCGCTCGGCTTCGAGTTCGTCAACGGTTTCCACGACACGGCGAACGCGGTCGCCACCGTGATCTACACCCACAGCCTGCCGCCCCTGGTGGCGGTGATCTGGTCGGGCGCATGGAACTTCCTCGGCGTTCTGACCTCGAGCGGCGCGGTCGCATTCGCGGTCGTCACGCTGCTGCCGGTGGAGTTGATCCTGCAGGTCGGCAGCGGCGCCGGGTACGCCATGATCTTCGCGCTGCTGATCGCGGCGATCATCTGGAACCTGGGCACCTGGGCGTTGGGACTGCCGAACAGTTCCTCGCATGCGTTGATCGGCTCAATCATGGGCGTGGGTATCGCCAACCAGCTTATGGCGGTCAACGGGGTCGCGACCTCGGGGGTGGACTGGAACCAGGCGGTGGGCGTGTTCAAGGCGCTGGCGTTCAGCCCGGTGATCGGGTTCATCCTGTCCTATCTGCTGTTGATCGCGATGAAGTTCGTGGTGCGCACCAAGGCGCTTTACGTGGCACCCGAAGGCAAGAAGCCGCCACCGGCGGCAATTCGCGCCCTGCTGGTACTGACCTGCACGGGCGTCTCGTTCTTCCACGGCAGCAACGACGGACAGAAGGGCATGGGCCTGATCATGCTCATCCTGATCGGCGTGGCACCGACCGCTTACGCGCTCAATCGCGCCATGCCGGAAAGCGCCACGCCGGCATTCATTGCGATTTCGCATCATGCCGAAACCATCTTTGCCTCCCGCGGGATGGGGCTCCTGCCGACGAGCACGGCGCAGGATGTGCTGGCCGATGCGCTGAAGCTGCGCAAGGTGGACAACGAACTGACCTATTCGGCGATGGCTGCCGTCATCGGCGACGTCGCTGACCAGGCGAAGCAATACGGCACGCTGGGTCATGTGCCGGCGGCGGCGGTGTCAAACACTCGCAACGAGATGTTCATGGTTTCCGAAGCAATCCGCGTCATTCAGAAGGCGGGCGTGAAGTTCACACCCGCGGAGGCGGCCACCCTGACCAACTACAAGAATGCACTCGACAGCTCGACCAGGTTCATTCCGACCTGGGTGAAGATGGCAGTCGCGCTGGCGCTCGGGCTGGGAACCATGGTCGGCTGGAAGCGCATTGTGGTCACGGTCGGCGAGAAGATCGGCAAGACGCACCTGACCTATGCGCAGGGCGCGTCGGCCGAGATCGTGGCGATGGCAACGATCGGGCTGGCGGACGCCTATGGGCTGCCCGTGTCCACGACCCACGTGCTGTCGAGCGGGGTCGCGGGGACAATGGCGGCCAACGGATCGGGGCTGCAATGGGCCACGATCAAGAACATGGCGCTGGCCTGGGTGATGACGCTGCCGGCGGCCATGCTGATTGCCGGGTCGCTCTACGTGATCTTTCGCCAGATGTTCTGAAACACGACGGCGCCACGGGACGCTCATCGCCCGTCGGCGCGCGAACCGGATCACAGATGGCTATCATTCGGGAGTGCGAACATGCACGTCGACGACGCGGAACTCGACCGCCTGCAGAACGCCTACAGGGCGGCGGTTGACGCATGGGTTGCCGCCATCCACGCTGAAGAGGCGCTGGCATCGGTGCATCACAGGGTGGCGGAAGTCGACACGTGGGAGAACGCCCACTTCGCGGCCGAAGACGCTCGCGCCAAGGCCGAGGCCGCGAAAGCGGCGTACGAGGCCGGGTTGCGGTCGCAGCTTTTCGGCATCGATTAGCCGCGTGCCCTGACGCGAGGGAATTTCGGGCTTATCCGGTGTCGCCCAACGACCGCGGAACGCGCCGACGCGCCGCCACCTGATCCGAGCTGTCCCGGAACGAGGGCGGCCCGTCCCAGCGCCTTCAGTGCCCGCGCAGGATCTGGCTGAGGAACAGTTTCAGCCGGTCGGTCTGCGGGTCCTCGAACATCCGCGTGCGGCGTGCCGCTCTCGACGATCTCGCCGCGGTCCATGAACACCACCCGGTCCGCGACCTGGCGCGCGAACCCCATCTCGTGCGTGACGCAGACCATGGTCATGCCGTCCTCGGCGAGCTGCGATCATCGTGTCCAGCACCTCCTTGATCATCTCCGGATCGAGCGCCGAGGTCGGTTCGTCGAACAGCATGATTTTCGGCCGCATGCACAGCGCCCGCGCGATCGCCACGCGCTGCTGCTGGCCGCCCGGAAAGCTGGCCCGGATACTTCTTCGCCTGCTCGGGGATCTTCACCCGCGTGCAGGAAGCTCATCGCCTGTTCCTCGGCTTCCGCCTTCGGCATCTTGCGCACCCAGATCGGCGCCAGCGTGCAGTTCTCCAGGATGGTCAGGTGCGGGAACAGGTTGAAGCTCTGGAACACCATGCCGACCTCGCGGCGGATCGTGTCGAGCGCGCGCGGTGTCGTCGGTCAGCTCGGTGCCGTCGACGACGATGCGGCCTTCCTGGTGCGATCTCCAGCCGGTTGATGCAGCGGATCATGGTGGACTTGCCGGAGCCGGACGGCCCGCACACCACCACGCGCTCCTTCTCGCGCCACGGTCAGCGACACGTCGCGCAGCACGTGCAGCGTGCCGAACCATTTGTTGACCTTGTCGAGCACGATGGCCGGCGGCGCCTGGGTATCCGCCATGTGGGGCAGTTCGTGGACAGCCTGGCTCATTGCGGGGTTCCTTGACAGAAGCGGGCCTTGTCAGCGTCGGTTCACTGGCAGCGCGGTCGACGGCGCTGCGCGCGGGCGAGCTCGCGCTCCAGCCCGCGGCTGTATTTCGACATGGCGAAGCAGAAGGCGAAGTAGATCACGGCCAGCATCAGGTAGACCTCGGTCGAGAAGCTCTGCCACGGCGGATCGCTCAGCGCGACCGTGCCCATGGTCAGCAGGTCGAACAGACCGATGATCAGCACCAGTGAGGTGTCCTTGAACGAAGCCGATGAAGGTGTTGACCAGGGGCGGAATGACCAGGCGCAGCGCCTGCGGCAGGATGATGAGGCCGGTCTTCTTCCAGTAGCTCAGGCCCAGCGCGTCCGCCGCCTCCGCCTGGCCCTTGGGCAGCGCCTGCAGCCCGCCGCGCACCACCTCGGCGAGATAGGCGCCGGCGAACAGGATGATGGCGACCTGGGTGCGCAGCAGTTTGTCGATGTTGACGCCCTTCCGGCATGAACAGCGGGAACATCACGCTCGCCATGAACAGCACGGCGACCAGCGGGACGCCGCGGATCAGTTCGACATACAGCACGCACAGCATCCTGACCGCCGGCAGGTTCGTCGAACGGCGGCCGAGCGCCACCAGTACCGACAGCGGAAACGCGCAGGCCAGGCCGAGGGTCGCCAGGATCAGGGTGATCGGCAGGCCGCCCCATTGGTCCTCGGACACCAGGGGCATGCCCAGCACGCCGCCCCACATCAGCACGCCGACGGCAGCCAGCGTCCCGATCCAGATCAGCGCCAGTTCCTTGCGCCAGAACCGGCGCATCGCCGAGACGCCGTAGAGCGCGATGAACAGCAGCACGCAGAGCGCCGGCCGCCATTGCTGGTGCGTAGGGGTAGCGGCCCAGCAGGATCAGCCGGTACTTGTCCGAGATGATCGCCCAGCAGGCGCCGACGCCCTTGGCGTTCTGGCAGGCCGCGGTGTTGGCGACCCCCTGCGGGCTGTACGGCACAGTCCACACCGCGTTGACCACGGCCCAGAGGAAGAAGCTCACGCCAATGCGCAGGATCACGTAGCCGAGCAGCAGGGTGACCGCGGTGGACCACCAGGAGCCGAACAGGTTGGCCCTGGCCCAGCCCCAGGGACCAGTGCTGCCGGCGGGCGGGCGCTCGCGCGCAGGGATGATGCGCGGGTCAGCGACCGCAGCGACGGAGATTGGCTCCCGCTTATCTGGCTCATCGGGGTCTCAGCGCTCCACCAGCGCGATGCGCGCGTTGTACCAGTTCATGAACAGGCTGATCGACAGGCTGATGGTGAGATAGACGGCCATGATGTAGGCGATGCCCTCGATCGCCTGGCCGGTCTGGTTGAGCGTCGTGTTGGCGATCGACATCACGTCCTGAAAGCCGATGTAGACCGCCAGCGAGGAGTTCTTGGCCAGATTCAGGTACTGGCTGGTCATCGGCGGCACGATCACGCGCAGCGCCTGCGGCAGCACGATCCAGCGCAGCACCGACGCCGCGGCGCAGACCCAGCGCGCCGGCCGCCTCCCACTGGCCGAGCGCCACCGCCTGGATGCCGGACCGCACGATCTCCGCGATGTAGGCGGCGGTGTAGAGCACCAGGCCGACCAGCAACGTGAAGAACTCCGGCGTGATCGTGCCGCCGCCCTGGAAGTTGAAGCCGTGCAGCACCGGCACCTCGACCGCAGCCGGTGCGCCGAGCGCGCCCCACACGACCAGCGGGAGGCCAATCAGCAGCAGCAGCGCCACCGGCCAGACCGCAGGCCGCTGCCCGGTTGCCTCCTGGTGCCGGCGCGCGTGGCGGTTCCACAGCCAGGTGCCGGCCACGCCGGCCAGGAACGCGAGCACCGCCCAGGTGTGCGCCGGTTCCCAGATCAGCGCCGGCAGCCGGATGCCGCGATTGCACAGGAAGATCACGCTGCCGATGTGAAGCGCCTGGCGCGGCGCGGGCAGGCCTTCCAGCAGCGCGTACCAGAACAGCAACTGCAGCAGCAGCGGAATGTCGCGCAGCGTCTCGACATAGACGGCGGTGATCTTCGCCAGCAGCCAGTTGCTGGACAGCCGGCCGATACCGACCAGCGTGCCGAGGATGGTCGCCAGCACAACGCCGATCACGGCGACCTTGAGCGTGTTCAGGATGCCGATGATCAGCGCCCTGCCGAACGTATCGATCGCCGGATCGTACGATATCAGCGACTCGCCGATCGGGATGCCGGCGACCCGCCCGAGGAACGCAAAACCGGTCGCGATGTGACGGGCGGCGAGGTTGCGGTTGCGTGTTGCCGACCAGGTACCAGACGATCAGCGCGACGGTGCCGACGATGATGATCTGCCAGAAGATCGCCCGGAACCGCGGGTCGGACCAGGATACCCGCAGCGCCTTCTTCGGAACGGCACGTGCCCCGGCCATGCGCGGGTCAGCGGTGGTACCGGACATGGCTGGCGCGTGCCCCTTCTCGTCGTTGCGGTTGGCCACCGCGGCATGCAAGCGCGATGCCGGCCCAATTAATTCTCCCCCTCCCCTTGAGGGAGGGGGCGAGGGGTCGTCGCCAGGTACCCGGCGTAACACCTCTCGCCCCCACCCCCCATTCAAGGAACAGGCAGAACTCTCACCGAATCGGCGGGTCGTATTGCAGCCCGCCCTTGGTCCAGATGTTGTTGATCCCGCGCGGCACGCCCATCGGCGTGATGTTGCGGTCCCACACCTCGCCCAGGTTGCCGACCTGCTTGATCACATTGTAGGCCCACTTGTTGTCCAGGCCGAGCGCCTTGCCCATGTCGCCCTCAAGCCCAAGCAGGCGGCGGATATCCGGGTCCTTGCTATCCATGAACGTATCGACGTTCTGGCTGGTGATCCCCTTCTCCTCCGCGTTGATCATCGCGATGAACGTCCAGCGCACGATGTCGAACCACTTGTCATCGCCCTTGCGCACCATCACCCCCAGCGGCTCCTTGCTGATGATGTCCGGCAACAGCACCAGGTCATCCGCCTTCGGACCCTGGCTGAACCGGAACGTCGCCAGCGCCGAGGCATCGGTCGAGTAGGCATCGCACCGGCCGGACAGGAACGCGCCCTGGATCTCGCTGATGTCCGCGATCAGGATCGGCGTCAACTTCATGTTGTTCAGCCGGTAGAAGTCGGCGATCGCCAGTTCGGTGCTGGTGCCGGGCTGCACGCAGATCGTGGCGCCGTCCATCTCCTTCGCCGCCTTCACGCCGGACGACTTCTTCACCAGGAAGCCGGTGCCGTCGTAGTAGTTCACCCAGGCGAATTCGAGGCCCAGGTTGCCCTCGCGGCCCAGCGTCCAGGTGGTGGAGCGCGACAGCAGATCGACCTCGCCCGACTGCAGCGCGGTGAAGCGGTTCTGCGTCGTGGTGATGACGAACTTCGTCTTGCTGATATCGCCCAGGGCTGCGGCGGTGACGGCCCGGCAGGTATCCGCATCCAGCCCGCGCATCACGCCCTGACTGTCCGGCAGCGAGAAGCCCGGGACGGTTCCGGCGGTGCCGCACAGCACCTGGCCGCGGGCGCGGATCGCATCCAGCGTGGTGGACCCCGAGCCCTGCTGGGCGTGAGCCACCGAACCAACTCCGACCGCCAGCAGCAGGCCGGCGACCAGGCGGCACAAAGGCCGGCGGTTGAACCAAGGCATCAATCAAGTCTCCCCTGTATGGAGCGGTTCGCCCCTGCACCGACTGTGCGGTGCTCGAACGCGAAGATCAATCACGATTCTGGGCCACATTGCCGGGGCCCCGGCTTGCAGCTTGAGGCGGGGCGGGCAGAATTGACGGGCCATGGCGAGTCGCCCCGGATGCTGCATCTGACCAAGCTGGCTGTCGGCGTGCGCGACATCGCGCATCTGCGCGAGTTGCAGGCCGAGCGCGCGGCGCGCAACCCGCCGCTGCGCCACCGCACGCGCAATTTTCCCCGCCGCGCGGCCGAGGTGATCGACGGCGGCTCGATCTACTGGGTGATCAGCGGCAGCATGCTGGCGCGGCAGCGCATTCTCGACGTGATCCACGACACGTGGGACGACGGCAGCGCCTGCGCCGGGCTGCTGCTGGACCCCAAGCTGGTGCCACTGGGGGGCCGGCCGACCAAGCCGTTCCAGGGCTGGCGCTATCTGGCACCGTCGGACGCCCCGCCGGACCTAACCGCGGCACCGCGGGCGATCGGCGAGGCAGCGCTGCCGGCGGCGATGCGACGCGAGCTGCAGGAGCTGTGCCTGCTGTGATGGGTGGGGTGGGTCGGCTGGGGCAAAAATCGCTTGTCCGAATCGGTGCGATGGTTCAAGGATGCCAATCCGTTAAGGGCGTATCCTTCACCGATCTCTAAGCTGCGCCCCCGCCCCGCCCCGACACGCTTCACCCCCTTGGAGTCCCGCCGTGATCACCTCCCGCCGCTCCCTCCTCGTCCTCTTCGGTCTGGCACTGCCCGCGGCCGCGCTGACCGCTTCCGGCGCCTCGGCCAGCACGACCGCCGCCGTCACGCCGCACAAGCCGAGCGCACACCACCAAAAGCTGGCGTCGCATCACTCGAGCACGCACCACCCGGCGACGCACCACACCGTGGCGTCACACAAGCCGCACACAACGCACCACGTGCTGGCGCACCGGACGACGCCGAAGAAGACCAAGATCAGCTAGCCGCGCCGCGGCGCGGCGGGTTGCGAGGGCGCGTCGCGGCACAGCACCCGGGCGAATCCGCCCTGCTGAACGTGCCCGCCAAGCAGACGTTGCCAGGTAAGGGCTTGTGGAGGAATAACTAAATCAGCCGCGGACGGGTCACAGCTCCCCGTGTCATGGCCGGCGCAGGCCGGCCACCCACGACTTCGCTGCTGGCAACAAGATAAGGACGTCGGTGGCCGGGCCAATCCCCGGGTCAAGCCCGGGGACGGACATGACACAGGAACTCGCGGCGCGGCCGGTTGAAGCACTTGTTTTCCGACCGGACCTAGGTGCACGCACGGCGTCAGCGTCGGCGCCCGTGGTTGCGGGTGCGCGCAAATCTACCTCCATCGATCAGAAGCACGCGACCGGCCAGAACTGATGGTCGATCCGGCCTAGCCCTTGACCGCCCCCGCCGTCAGTCCGGCGATGAGGAAACGCTGCAGCACGACGGCGATCAGCAGCACCGGCAGAAGCTGGATCGTCGCCGCTGCAAACACCGCACCCCATTGCACGCCCTCCGCCGTGCTCAGCATTTCCGCGATCACCACCGGTGCCGTGCGCGCGTCGGTCGTCGTGAAGATCATCGCGAAAACGTATTCGTTCCAGGCAAAGACCACGATGAAGAGCGTCAGCGCCACCAGCCCCTGCGCGACCAACGGCAGGATGACCAACCGCAGTGTTTGCAGCAGCGAGGCGCCGTCGAGCGCGGCGGCCTCTTCGAGTTCCACCGGCACGCGCACCACGAAGGCGCGCATCATCCACGCGCCCAGGCTGACATAAAAAGCCGCGTACAGAACGATCAGAATGAAGTGGGTATCGTTCAGTTCGAGCCAATTGACCACGGGAAACAGCGGCACCGTCACCACGATCGGCGGCAGCATCCGCACCACCAGCATGAACACTGCCGAGACCTGGTAGCCCGCCGCCTTCGCCCTCGCAAAAACATAGCCCGCGCCAAAGGAAGCGGCGAGTGTCAGCACAGAGGCGAAGAAGGCGATGATGGCGCTGTTCGCCAGCCCGGCCAGGAATTCCGGATGGAGCTGCACCAGCGTCGCGTAATTGTCCAGTGTCGGAATGAAGAATGGCCGGAAGGGAACCTCAAAAATTTCCCTGGGCTCCTTGAATGAGGACAGCACCACGAGGACGATCGGGCCAAGGCTCCAGGCGAGCACGAGCAGAATCGCGAGCCAACGCAGCAGGTGCGCGGCGCGCCGTGGCCTTCTACGCATCGCGCCGCACCTCCCGCGCCATGCGGATCAGATATGGCGAAGCGATCGCCAGCGACAGCACCAGCATGCATACGCCGGTTGCCGAGGCGGCACCGAATTCGCGGTACTCGAAGGTTTCGCGGTACAGATAGATCGCCAGCACTTCCGTCAGCCGCGCCGGGCCGCCGCCGGTGAGCAGCCACACCTCGCTGAACAGGCGGATGGCGAAGATGGTGCGGAACAGGATGGCCACCAGCACCGCGGGCATGATGATTTGCAAGTCCACGTGCCAGAAACGCTGCCAGGCGGATGCGCCGTCGATCGCAGCGGCCTCGGCCATGTCTTTCGGCACGGTCAGCAGGGCCGCGTAGAGGATCAGGAAGGTGAAGGGCATGTGGTTCCAGACGGCCACGAGGCCCGCGAGAGTGAGCCCCGCCCACGGGTCCGTGTCCCAGGCCAGCGGCGGCAGGCCGACATGGTCGATCAGGCGCGAGATCAGCCCGACATCCGGCTCCATCATGAAGCGCCACATCACGATGCCGCTGCTCTCAGTGACGACGTACGGCGCGATGATGGCGGCAATGATGGCCTTGCGGCCGAAACCCACGCTGCGCACCAGCGTCGCCACGGCCAGGCCAAGCGCCAGTTCGACGTAGACGATACCATTGACGACGAAGAACGTGTTCCAGGCCGCGCGCCAGAAGGCGGGGTTCGCGAACAGCCTGATGTAATTGGCAAGGCCGACGAACTGCGCCTGCTGGCCGAGCGTGGATTTCTGGAAGCTGAGCCAGACGATGTAGACGGCCGGCGCCGCCAGCATGGCGATCAGCAGCACCAGCGCCGGCAGCAGAAGCAGCACGTACGACGGGTGTCGTGCATCCAGGGACAGGCGGCGCGCGGCGGCGCGGCCAGATGCGCCGGCGCGGGGCAGAGGGGTCCAGCGGGCCGTCGGCGTGGTCATGCAGGCGGCATCGGATCGACGTTGCCGGTCGCGGCATGTCCCGGGGCGTGCGCCATCCTTCCTCCGCCGTGCCGGAGCGCGATTCTGCTGTCTCCGGCCTCGCGGAGCCGTCTAGGAGCCCCTTGCGTTTCTGTCAATGATGTAAGATGAAAGGACATCCTTGTAATCTGTCTGTCGGCCCCCAGCCGCGGACGCAACGCAACCGGGAGCAAAACTTGATGGCCAAAGTGGTGGTGGTCGGCGGCGGAACCAGCGGTTTCGCGGCCGCGATCGCGGCCGTCCGCGCAGGCGCGCAGGCAACGCTGCTCGAACAGTCGAGCTATCTCGGCGGCACCATGACGGGCGGGCTCGTACCAGGCATCGTTTCGCTCCGCCACCAGCCCTGGCGCGACCAGGAAACGCTGGTGCAGATGGAAACCTCGTATTCCGGCGACCAGGTGGTGCAGGGCATCGCCCAGGAAATGATCGACCGCCTGATCGACGCCGGCGGCGCGTATGGCGAGAAGGGCAAGGCCACCATCCGCGTGAGCTTCGATCCCGAGATCATGAAGGTCGTGATCGACAAGATGTGCCGTGAGGCCGGGGTTGCGATCCAGTTCAACACCAAGGTGACGGACGTCTTGCGCAGCGACGGCAAGGTGGTCGGCGTACGCGCCAACTACGGCGACGAACTTGCGGCGGATGTGGTGATCGATTCCACCGGCGATGGCCACGTGGCCTGGCTCGCCGGTGCACGCTACGAGCAGGGCGAGAATGGCGATCCCACCTACGTGCAGCCGATCACGCTGTATTTCCTGATGGGCGGCGTCGATCTCGGCAAGACGATCGATTATGCGTGCAGTGGCCGCGAGGAGTTCAGCGAAGGCTACCTCCGCCAACTGCGCAGGCTTTACGAGGAGGGCAAGCCGCTCACCATTCCCGGCCTGCCAAGCCTGCGCGAGGCCGCAGCGCAGGCCGGCGACTATCCGACCGCGTTCGGCTCCACCACGCTCAACCCGCGGGCGCACAACAACATCCTGCGTCCGATCTTCCGCAAGGGGCGGGTCATCTATGACACCACGATGCACAACGTGGACATGGCCTATCGTGTCGATGCGACCGACAACAAGACGTTGAGCGAGGCGATCGGCTCGATGCGCGACTTCACCCTGCGCATCGGCGAATTCTACCGGAAATACGTGCCGGGGTACGAGAACGCCTACATCCTGCAGATCGCCGACAATGTCGGCGTGCGCGAGACTCGGCGCATCGTCGGTGAGTACACGCTGACGGGCGAGGATGTGCTGGAGGCCCGCGCCTTCGAGGACAGCATCGGCTATTGCGGCGCGACCGTCGACGTCCACAACATCGACGGCAGCGACCAGACGCGCATGACGGCGATCCGCGGCGGCCGTCTCTACCAGATTCCCTACCGCATCCTGGTGCCGGAAAGCGTCGACGGCCTGCTCGTCGCCGGCCGCTGCGTCTCCGCCGACCGGGTCGCCTGCGGTTCCGTGCGCCAGCAGGCCGGGTGCATCGTCACCGGCCAGGCCGCCGGCGTCGCCGCGGCAATCGCCGGCCAGACCGGCGTGGAAGCCCGCAATGTGCCGATTGGCGCGATCCAGCACGCGCTTCGCGCGCAGGGGGCGCAACTCTGAAGGCCGGCAACGCCAGGAGCAATGCAGTGCCCCTGGCCTTTCGCCTTCAGGACGCCCTCAGCAGCGGCTCCACGCGCGATTTGGCGTCGTTCATCGCGGTCTGGACGTCCTTGCGGCCGAGCAGTGCGAGGCCGAGTTCTTCCATCATTGCGTCCATCGCGCGTGTCGCCTCGGGGAAGTTCGGCGTGATCAGCCTGGCCGTCGCGAGCGCGGTTTTCTCAGCTTCGGCATAGGGCAGCATCTTGCGCACGCGCGCATCGTCATAGGCGGACGGACGCACCGGGCCGTTGCCGTTCAGCGCGGCAAGGATCGTGCTCTCCGGCGTGCTGAGATGGCGGATCAGACTCCACGAGAGGTCCTTGTCGCGTCCATTGCGGGGAATCGCCATCGCCCAGACGGAGGTCTTCGCCGGGGTGGCCTTGCCGTCGATGGCAAGCGGCAGGCTGACCGCCTCGACCTTGCCGGGGAATTTGCTCGCCTTGGGATTATTGAAGGTAAAGAAGCGGCCGAACGGGCTGTTGGTCATCGCCGCCCGCCCCTGCTGCATGTAGCTGATCACATCCTCATTCTTGAAGTTCGTGGTGTTGCGCGGCATCGCGTTCTTCTTGATCAGATCGCGCAGTACCGAGACCGCGCGCACCGCTGGCGGCTGGTCGATCACCACCTTGAAGTCCTCGGTGATGAAATCGCCGCCGAAGGCGCGGACGATGTCCAGCGTGCAGGAGAGATCCTCCATGCTGACGACGAGACCGTAGACGCGGGTGCCGTCGCTGCGCTCGTAGCTCATCTTCTCTACCAGCGCCATCCAGTCGGTGATGGTCCCGGGCGGCCCGGCGACGCCGCGCTCGGCAAACAGCGCGGTGTTGTAGTGCAGCCCCTGTGTCGCGTGACGGTAAGCCAGCGCCGTAAGTTTGCCGCCATAGGTGTGGGTGGCGAGCATTGTCCGGGGGATTTCGTCGAAAGCCGGAATCGGATTGCGTGCCTGCCAGTCGTGCAGGTCCTCGAACAGATGGGCGTATTGCGGGCCGGTGTGGCCGTTCAGCACGAAGCCGATATCCACGCTGCCCTGGGTGAGGCTCGCGTCCTGCAGCACGCGTTCGTTGGTGGCGTCGACGCCGAAGGTGAGCCATTCGATGCTGGCGTTGTTGGCCTCGCGCCAGGATGCGGTGATGTCGCCCCCAGGCCCGGTCGTCGCCGCCTGGCGATGGACGGCATGCGCAACGATGGTGATCTTCCGCTCGTCGGCGCGCGCGGGCACGGCGACGGAAGCTGCCGTTCCGGCGAGCGTCAGCAGCGTGTGGCGTCTGGTCAGCATGTTTCCTCCTCATGTGCTTCTGGTTGGGCGACACTTGGCCGCATGTGCTTCTGGTCGGGCGACACTTGGCTGCTCAGTTTCTGTCGAGATCGACCTCGACGCGTTCCAGCAGCGATTGGCGGTTCAGGACGACATCCCGCGCCGCAAGGATGTGGCGCTGCATTTCGACGCGCGCGCGCGTCGCATCGCCGGTCTCGACCGCGGCGAAGATCGCCACGTGCTCGCGGTGGATGCGCCAGAACTGCTCCTCGCCGCCCTGCCGGCTCGAGGCGACGAGATCGAGCCGGTTGTGGCCGATGAAGTTCGGCAGCATTTCGAGCGTGCGGACGTAGAACGGGTTACGCGTCGCCTGGGCAATGCTGCGGTGGAAGGCGAAATTGGTGTCGGCCAGCAACTGGTGCTGACCCTGTTTCAGCATGTCCTCGGCATTGCCCAGCACCTTCGCGAGGTCGGCGATATCGTCCGCGGTCCGCCGCTCGGCGGCGAGCCCGGCCGTCGCCGCTTCCACATCGATGCGATATTCGTAGTAGCGCAGCAGATCAGCGAGCGTGCGGATCCGCGGCAGGGCGGTGGCGCTCGGCAACATGCCGCGGATGACGAAGGTGCCGGAGCCCTGCTGTGAGCGGACGATGCCTTCGTCGCGCAGCCGCGCCAGCGCCTCGCGCACCACCGGACGCGAGACGCCGAAGCGCCGCGCCAGCTCGGATTCCGGCGGCAGCTTGCAGCCCTTGGGAAATTCGCCGCGGCGGATCAGCCGGTCGATCTGCTCGTAGACCACGGCGGCAAACCGGCCGGGGGCGGCGCCTTCCTCGTGCGGGCTCTCGTTCAGCAGGTCGCTCGCCATGGCCGGTTCCTTGCGTCGGACCTTCACGCTGCATGACGCGGGCGCCGGCAATTGTCAAGGTTGTAAATTGGATATCAAGGATATAATCAGACTGCTGGCGCCTGATGTCCGCTTCGGAGGCGCCTCTGCGCCCGAACGATCGCCATGGGCCGCAGAGCGGTCGCCACTCCGCGCAACGGCAAGCTTCCCCTCTGGGTTCGCCCTATCAGCTGACGGTAGGGAACGTCCGCTTTCCCCTCTTTGTGCAAGCTCAAACTAATCCACGGTCGCCCACAGCCGACGGCCGCTCAGTGCTGCGCGTCAGTATACGGATAGATCACGTCGCCGGTCTTGTCCTGCGGCGGCCACAGGATCACTTCCGTGCCCGGGTCGGCGAACTGGCTGACCTCGTTGTTCTTCAACCCGCGGAACTGCACCTCCATCACCTGCGCCTCGGCCCACTCGCCGCCAGGCGCGAACTTGATCTCCCCCGCCGTGGTCTGGAACGTGTGCGTGCGCAGGTAATCCGCCAGCTTGGCCTGGTCGAGGCTCTTGGTGCCCTCCACCGCCTGCTGCAGCACCTGCATGTAGCCATAGGCGAACGGCGGCAGGTAGTAGCCCAGCGGATCGACCCCCGCCGCCCCCGCGCGCGCCTGATACACTTTCAGGAACGCCTTGGCCTCCGGCGAGGCGAACTTCGCCCACGGCAGCCAGAAATCAAAGTCGACGATGCCGTTCAGCAACGGTCCGAGCTGCGCCTTGATCGCCGGGCTCTGCAGCCCGACCATGCCGCCGCCGAACAGTTTCGCCTTCAGCCCCACCTCGTGCGCGGCGCGCACCATCCCGACGCTGTCCGGAGGATACGACGCGACGAACACCAGGTCCGGATCGGTCGCCTGGATCGCGCGGATGATCGGCGTGTAGTCGGTGGTGCTCGGCGGATAGCTCTTGTCGTACACCACCTTCAGCCCGGCCGCCTTGGCCAACTCGCGCGCGCCGTCCAGCGCGTTGTGCGGGAACTCGGCATCGGCGCCGGCCAACGCCAGCGTCTGCGGCTTCGGCGTCTGCTGCATCGCCACCGCGAAGAACCCTTGGGAAAAACTCTGCTTCGGCTGCGGCCCGCCGGTTGGTATGAACGAGAAATAGTTCGGGTAGTTGAACTCGGTGTTCACCGCCAGGCCGAACAGGCTGAGGAACGTGCGGTGGTGCTGCATGATCACCGGCATGGCGGGCGCGATCATGTTGGTGGCGTAACCGCTGACCACCAGGTCGACCTTGTCCACGTCGAGCAGCTTCGTATAGATCCCGGGGATCGTCGCCGGGTTCGACTGGTCATCGTAATAGTCCAGCTTGACCGGCCGGCCGAGCAGCCCGCCCTTGGCGTTGACCTCCTCCGCCCAGATCTGCATCGCCAGCAGCGCCGCCTTGCCGTTCGGCGCCAGGCCGCCGGTCAGCGCCATGCCGAAGCCGATGGTGATCGGCGCCTGCGCCCGCGCCGGCCCGCCGAGCAGTCCGATCAGCGTGCACGCCAGGATCAGCACGATACGCATGTCGAGAATCCTCCCGCTTGTTGCTTGCGGGCGATCCTATGCGGCGGAATGCGGCGGCGCCAGAGCGCACCGCTCGCCCGCGCACGTCAACCAGGCGCCGGCCGCGCCGACACGCGTCATGCCGCGCCCGGCACGTCCTCGGCGCCGACGCGCTCGGGCAGCGCGCGCGGCAAACGGTGATGCACCGTCCGATACTCCGGCCCATCGACCGGCAATCCGGTGTGCCGATCCACCAGCACCGGATCGGCCGGCAGGCCGGTCGTCCGATGCACGATCTCCACGCTCGGTCCTTCGGGCGCGAAATGCCGGTTGCCCCACGCCAGCAGCGACAGCAGCACCGGCCGAAAATCCCGCCCGCGATCGGTCAGCACGTATTCGTCGCGCGGCGGATGCTCGCTGTAGCGCCGCCGCTCCAGCAGCCCCGCCTCCACCAGCGCCCCCAGCCGCCGCGTCAGCATGTTCGGCGCCACTCCCAGGTTGCGGCGGAAATCCTCGAACCGCGTGACGCCGCGCAGCGCATCGCGCAGGATGAGGATGCTCCACCACTCCCCCACGCGGTCGAGGCTGCGGGCAATCGGGCAGGGCATGTCGGACAGGCTGGTATGACGCATGGACACAACATAGAACGGTCACTACCATAATACAAGTGACGGGTGCGACACACCCCGCCCGCTTCGCACCCCCCACGGGAGACCACCCCATGTCCGACCGCCTGTTCCTCGAGGACCTGACCGTCGGCCAGTGCTTCGTCAGCGCGGCCCGCAGCGTCTCCGCCGAGGAGATCATGGAATTCGCCGCGCGCTACGATCCGCAGCCGTTCCACCTCGACGACGCCGCGGCAACCGGCACCCTGTTCGCCGGCCTGGCCGCCAGCGGCTGGCACACCGCCGCGATGACCATGCGCATGGTGATCGACAGCGTCCCGGTCGCCGGCGGCATCATCGGCAGCGGCGGCGAGCTGACCTGGCCGCGCCCGACCCGCCCCGGCGACACGCTGCACGTCGAAACCGAGGTGCTCGAAATCACCCCCTCGCGCTCGCGCCCCGACCGCGGCATGGCCATCGTCCGCTGCGTCACGCTGAACCAGCATGGCGAGCCGGTGCAAACCTTTACGCCCAAGCTCGTCGTCCCGCGGCGCCCGGCCGCCGCGTGACCCCACCCGACGACCCCTCCGAGCGGATCCACATCACCGCCGACGCCCTGCGCGACGGTTCCTTGATCGCGGCCGCCCGCCTGCGCAACGCCGGCGACCCGTCGCTGCTGTCCGACGCCCAGATCGCCGCCAGCCTGCAGGCCATCCTGGCCGAGCATCCGGCGGACCAGGACGTCTGGCTGTTCGGCTACGGCTCGTTGATGTGGAACCCGGCGATGCACTACGCCGAGAGCCGCCCCGGCCTGGTCCGCGGCTGGCACCGCAGCTACTGCCTGTGGGCGCACATGGGCCGCGGCTCGCCGGAGTCGCCCGGCCTGATGCTCGCCCTCGACCGCGGCGGCAGCTCGGTGGGCCTGCTATTCCGCTTCCCCGCCGCCACCGCCCACGCCGAGCTGCTGCTGCCCTGGCGGCGCGAGATGTTCACCGGCGCCTATCTCGCGCGCTGGGTGCGAGTCGACACCGACGCCGGCCCGATCCGCGCCGCCACTTTCGTCGCCAACCCCGCCCACCCGCGCTACGCCGGCCGCCTGCCCGAGGCCACAATCGCCGCCCGCCTGGCCGTCGCCACCGGCAGCCTGGGCACCTGCGCCGAATACCTGACGCACACCCTGGCGGTGCTACGCGCCCACGGCCGCACCGACCACCGGCTCGAGCGCCTGGAACGCCTGGTCGCCCAGCACGGGAGATCGGCCAGCGTCTCCCCCTCCCCTTGAGGGAGGGGGTTGGGGGGAGGGGTCATACCGGTACGAGGCTTCGGCATGCCCCTGGCGCCAACCCCTCCCCCTGCCTAGGTCCGCTTCGCGGCCCACTCCCTCAAAGGGACGGGGAGAAACCACCATCCTTCCAGCCCACCGCCCCCACGCGCTAAGCTCCCCCCAACCCTCGGGAGGCACCCCATGCAAGACCTGGACGAATTCACCGCGACCGACGCCGCGCTGGCGCAGATGGCCGCCACCCCCGACCCCCGCCTGAAGCAGATCGCCGACGCCGCCGTGCGCCACCTGCACGCCTTCGTCCGCGAGGTGAACCTGACCCCCGCCGAATGGCTCACCGGCATCGCCTTCCTCACCCAGGTCGGCAAAGCCTGCACCCCGGTCCGCCAGGAGTTCATCCTGCTGTCCGACGTCCTCGGCGTCTCCGCCGTGGTCAACGCGCTGCACGACAAGAAGGCGCGCGAGCTCGGCACCCAGAGCAGCCTGCTCGGCCCGTTCTACCGCGAGGGCTCCCCGGAGCTGGCCCTGGGCGACTGCATCGTGCGCAACCCGTCCTCGGCGCAGATCGTGCTGTATGGCCAGGTGACCGACAACGCCGGCGCGCCGATCCCGCACGCCTCCGTCCAGGTCTGGCAGACCAGCGAGCACGGCCTGTACGATCTGCAAACGGAACACCACGACGTGATGGACCTGCGCGCCAGCTTCCGCTGCGACGCGCAGGGGCGGTACCATTTCCGCACCGTCCGCCCGCTGGGCTACCCGATCCCGATGGACGGCCCGGTCGGCGCCATGGTCCGCGCGCAGCACCGCCACGGCTTCCGCCCGTCGCACATCCATTTCCTGATCGGCGGCGAGGGTTTTCGCGAGCTGGTCACCGCGCTCTATTTCGGCGACGACGAGCACATCGACTCCGACACCGTGTTCGGCGTGTCCGGCTCCTTGGTGGTCGCCGCGGCCGACGATCCTGCCTCGCCGGTGCCGGGGTTGCAGGCGGTGCACTACGATTTCCGCCTGGCCCGTGCGGTGGAGGGCGAGACGGGCCGCGTCGGCGCCGATCCGTCCAAGCTGATGGCGGCGGAGTAGCGGGCGGCCAAGAAAGGCAAGCAAGGAAGATTCAACGCAGATGACAGCAGATGCACGCGAATGCACGCAGATGCGCCGAGCGGTCGCGCGGCCTTCGGGTTCCCCTTCTGTCGTTGCCCATCTGTCATCGCCCCCACCTGTCATCGCCCCCACCTGTCGTTGCCCCCACCTGTCATTGCCCCCACCTGTCATTGCCCCCACCTGACATTGCCCCCCACCTGTCATTGCCCCCCACCTGTCATTGCGAGGAGCGCAGCGACGAAGCAATCTCCCGCCGCGGAGGCACCGGATTGCGCCTTCGCCGCGCCGTCGCAATGACCGGTGAACCCGTGCCCCACGCTGCGTGAACGTCCTCCAGCGAAAGACGCCCAAGCAATGACCCGCCGCCTGATCGACATTTCCGTCCCGCTCCAGGCCGGCATCAAGAGCGACCCGCCGTACGCGCTGCCACAGATAGAATATTTCGACCACCACATGACCGCGCCGCGCATGGCCGAATATATGGGCGTGCGCGTCGACCAACTGCCCGACGGCGAATACGCCGCGGTGGAGCGCGCCACGATCAGCACGCACAACGGCACCCACCTGGACGCGCCGTATCACTATTTCTCCACCATGAACCACGCGCTGAAGCCGGGCGGCGAGCCGTCCTGGCGCATCGACGAGGTGCCGCTGGAGTGGTGCTTCCAGCCCGCGGTAAAACTCGATTTCCGCCACCTGCCGGACGGCTACGTCGCCACCCCCGGCGACGTGGAGGCGGAACTGCGCCGCATCGGCCACACCCTGCGCCCGCTGGAGATCGTCGTGGTCAACACCAGCGCGGGCGCAAAATACGGCGCGGACGATTATGTCGATTCCGGCTGCGGCATGGGCAAGGCGGCGACGCTATGGCTGCTGGAACGCGGCGTCCGCCTGGTCGGCACCGACGGCTGGAGCTGGGACGCGCCGTTTTCGCTGACTCGGAAGAAGGTGGCGGAGACCGGCGACGCCGGGCTGATCTGGGAGGGCCACCGGGCCGGGCGCGAGATCGGCTATTCCCACCTGGAGAAGCTGCACAACCTGGAGCAACTGCCAGCGGACGGCTTCGAGGTGGTGTGTTTCCCGGTCAAGGTGCACCGCGCGTCCGCGGGGTGGACCAGGGCGGTGGCGATTCTTCCGGGGTGAGGGGGGATCGGGCTTGCGGGACCGTTCGGTTGAGAGCCTGTGACGTCTCAACGGTATCGCCGAGGTTCGGCAGGTGGGGTGGTCATTGAGCCGCACATCATTGTTGGTGTGTTCTTACGAAATCGGAATAAAACGTGGAGGATCTCATTGGCTTGAACGACCATTTATATTTCGTACCACTTCCCTTACAAATTGCTTGATCGATTTGTCGTTGATTATATACATAGCTTGGGTTAAGGCGTCTCTCGATCTGCTTGTTCCAGAGGGGGGCTGAACCAAAGTTGTCACCAAATCGAATCAGAAGCGCCGCCTCGCAATCCCTATACGCCAATGGGTTCTTCCGAACACGCGGAACAGCAATTCGTATTTGGAACGAGAACTCTCCGACAAATTCTTGAAGCTCTTTCACCCACACTCGATGGCTGCCGATTCTTTGGGCGAAATTACCTTCGCCGATGTAAAGCGTTGGCAAAGTTCCAAGAGGGTATTCCACGCAGTAATCGCCATTGAGGCGGATAACGTAAACGCTGCGCTGCAGATCGTCGAGCTTCAGCCCGCAGTCCACAAGCTTCGGGGCCGTGTCTTTCTTCCAGGTTTCATTCGGAAGCCACTCTATTCTCTTCCAGTCCAGTGCGATCTCTACCATGGTTGCCCCGTGCGCCCCATTTATACCTGAATGTTTACAAGAGGCGGTGCACCTTGACAAGGCGGGATCGGCCAGACTGGGGCAGTTTCAAATGTAGTACCGGAACGGCAGGGGTGGGATTGGCCTGTCTCCTTCGGGCGCTGCCATGAGTATCTCTCCTACCGCGTCCGCGAACCCGAGCGTGACCGGCAGCGTGGCACTGTAGTCCGCCGAGTTGTAATTAAGCTTGGTAAGAGCCATCACATCGGCCAACACGACCTCTAATGGGGCGCTTCCCCGGAGCACCTCGACGTTCACAGGGTTAGGGACCTCCCAGCCAGGGTACGTGTCCAGCCGGGGAACGTACCCGGACGTCCAGAGGTACGCACGGGTGTCAGACCGCGGGTAGGCCATGCCGCGCATAATCGGCATCGACCCCGGCGAGAAGAGCTTGATGTCCCTGGTTTGCTGGATGCGAACGCCCACGAGGTTGGTCCGGTCGTCAACCGCGGCGGAGAATCCCTTCCATTCATCATCGGTGAACGCGGCCCTCCCATGAATGAACAATTCCTTGGGCGGCTTGCCATCATGCTCGTGCGCATACTGGGCCATCACTCGCTGCACGAGGTCTTTCGCTGCAGCTTCGTCCAGGTGGTACTCTTTCTCTTCCCGTCGCCACCAGTCCCCGAATGCGCCGCGAAACACTACACCATCCCCTGAATCCAGGAACATTTGTGCGCCGCAGCACGCGTACAGGTCGGAGTCGCCGGAAGGATCGCGCTTGAAAACCAGGCCGATGTAGCAGACGCCTTGGCGCGCGCTGGCAAGCCGCCATGGTTTGCCTTCTCCCTTGAAAAACGCAGTGGTGCATAGATTCCACGCCAATGTCGCCGAGTCTTGTACTTTTCGCACTGGTCGGCCGAAGGGGTTCAGGAAGTCGTCGGGCGCAACGGTCGTCTCCCGCACGACCTGCACGGCTACTAAGTGCTTCAGCAGCTTGGCCTTGAGTTGGTTTCTGAAATGCTTGGCGTAGCGCCTCATCTCATCCGCTTCTCGATCGCCGTCAAATAGGGGGATTTGGCCCGCAATGCGCAATGCCTTGCCGGGCAGGAAGCCCTTGACCTGGCTCGGAGTGCGTTCACTTCTTGTAACCTCGGACAGCGGGCGGCCAAGCCTGTAGACTTCCTCTGGAATAACGACAAACCAGAGAGCTGGCCGCACCTCGTTCGAGGAGAGATAGTCGAGTATGGGTTTCTCGTAGAGTTGGACAGCTCGGTAGATGGCCTCGTGGCGATCGCCGATATGGATAGCTTTCGTCAGTGCCTCGTCGCTGACCGGGATCTCCGCAATTGCTTCGTCCGGCCACTCACACCTGAAGGTGGCCTCGAACCCTGGCCATGCGGTGTGGTGTGCCTTGCTCGCGTCCTTCGCCGGCAGCGGGCCTCTCGCCCGGAGTGACCACGCCTTAAATCGCGCGATCGCCATCGCAGGACCAATGATGCCATATCGCAGTTGTGGCGGATGCTGCTTGTCGTCCATCGGGCCGAACAGGAACAAGCCGTCACGCGGGTGCTCAGCCCTTTGGCCATAACGGAAGGCCAAGAGAGGCTCGGCAACCCGAATCAACTTCGTCGCGTTCATTCATCGCCCTCGTCGTCAGACGGGATTTCCTCCGAGTCCAGGTCCGCCAGCGCCGCATCGAAGTCGTCCGGTTCCTCTTCTTCCCCCATCGGATCGTCCGCAGTGTGTCGGATGTATGTGCACGGGGCTTCGAATAACATCGGCGACGCCGACACGGTGGCGACTACCCCACCGAGTAGTAGATCAAGGCTCGCCTCGCCCTTTGCGAGAAAAGCAAGCATTGCGTGCTGACGGTCTCGCCATTCGGGATTCCACCAATTCTTACACAGCGCCTTCCGATTCCGTTGGGTCGCGACCTTTTGGGTGACCACGACCCCGCCTTCCGTAAATACGACGTGCGAACGAATGATCAGCCGAGGGAATGGTAAAACCTGTGGACGGGCGCTGACGGCAAAGTGATAGCGAATCTTGCGCTTCCCCCTGATGCCCACAAGCTTGCGCCGTCCTCGCCTGCCGCTCTCGTCGATGAAGTGGCCCCAGTCCCCGGGCAGCAATCCCTCGGGCAAGTACCAAGAGCTCCCACCCGACATCTCATAGCGTTTGAGGCCCCTGGATTGGGCGAACGCCTCCCAGCCCTGGCGGAGCATGTCTACCACCATGCGGCGCGCGTCCACGCCCTTGAGTTCTGGCATCCCACGGGGCGGCCTTCCGTCCATGAAGGACTGCGTAGGCATCTCATATTCGGTCCTGATGGGTATGTCTGGCCCAACTTCCAATTGAATTTCGCTCGGCTCGGCGAAAGTCACTGCCAGCCGCATGTGTGCGCGCATCGGAAGTTTGCAGTCACGGGTTGCCCGATCCCACGCTGGGCGGCCGGCCGGGGTCCCAACGTAACGGATCAGCGGGGGCATTGACGTGATTGGAAACCAGTTACTTGACAGCCGGCTGGGACTATCCTCCACGGCTCCCGCCAAGCATCCCTGGACGCCAAGCCAGCGGTCTAGCGCACCTCTCTGTGGGCCGTCGCGACGGGGGATGCCCAGCTTACCCATGCGATCCAAAAGACGGGCTAGGCCCGTGGCCCACCCTTGAGAGAAGTCGATGTAGTTTAGCTGGATCAGCTCCGGGTTCACCTCGGCCGTCCGTTCCAGCAGGACCGGAAGTATAAAGCTGCCGCGGTGCTCGCGACGCTGAACCTGCATCGCGATGGCGATTTCATTGTGGACCCCGCGCTTCTCAGGGTTCGCCGCGGCAGGCGAGAGAATGGGAATGAACAACGCCGAGCGTCGCCGGATGCTGTCGTTGATGTCGTTCCAAAAGGTCTCCCCTCCGCCAAGCATCAGAATATCTGACCACACATCGTATCCGGCCGCAGCCAGCCTCGCCCCGAGCCAAGCCGTGAAGGCGTTGTCCTCGGGCGTGGCATGGTTCAGGAAAACAAACGTGCGGTCGTTCACGCAACCTACTCCCTACCCGCGAACCGCGAGTCTGCTGGGAAGCCAGATATCTGCGCACAACCGCCCGAGTCGCCAATACTGCCGCACGCGCTCGCGCGCCAATGCAGGTCAGGACGCACCGTCTGTGCGGACCTTCGGCTGACTGCGTTCCATCGATCGCGCCTCGGGCCGCCCGCCTGGCCCTGGTGGAATGCCCGCGCGAGCGTCACCTACGCTGGCGGTTGACGTGGCGCATCAGGACGATCTGGTGTAAGGTGACATAACTAACTGCCAAGACGCCAGGATCTCCAGATGACCGAAATCACCGCCCCTTCCCTCGCCGCCGCCACCGTCCCGGACGCCATCGTCGCGCCCCCAGCCAACGGCCCCATACACCCCCGCACCGGCCCCCTCCGCAGCGGCAACCCCCGAGGCAACCCCAACCTCGCCCCCCGTTGCGGCGCCAAGGCCCGCCGAACCGGCTGCCCCTGCCAGGCGCCGGCCATGGCCAACGGCCGCTGCCGCATGCATGGCGGTGCCAGCACCGGGCCGCGCACCCCGAAGGGCCTCGCCGATCTGGCGCGGGCGCACACCAGGCGCGGCAACCACACCGCGGCGGCGCGCGCCAGCCAGCGCTACGTCCGGACGCTGATCATCCGGAACCGGGTGCTGGTCGTGGCCGGGTGGCTCCTGGAGTATCTGCCGCCCGACCTGCAAGCGCGCTGGCGGCAGGGGGCGCCAGACCTGGCGGCACCGCAGCACCCCTCCCAGGCGCCGGTCGCGAAAATCCGGGACAAGACCCTATGCACCACCGGACGGACCGCGCAGGGCCGCGACGCGCGCGGCCGGTTCGTCGCCAAGCCGCGTCCCGCGCTGCAAGGCCGCAAGGCCGAGCGCGAGGCCGCCCGCCTGGAACGCGCGAAGCTGGCGCCCTGGCGCGCCGCCATCGCGCGGGCGCGGATCGCCCAGCGCGCCGCGCGGGCCGCCCAGCGGGCGGCGCGGCGCGCGAACCCCGGACGATCCTCCAAGCGGAGGCTGCCACCGCGCGCTCATCCCGGTGGCACGGCCGCGCTCCCGCCCGCCCCGATCGGCGGCGACCGCCCGGCCGCCATCCCCGACCAGGCGGCTCCCTTCGAACAACGCGGACAAGGCCCCTTGCACCCTGGCACGGTGGCGCTCCGGCCCGGCCCGGACGGCGGCGACCGCCCGGCCACCGTCCCCGACCTGGCGGCTCCCTTCGCAGAACGCGGACAACGCCCCTTGCACCCTGGCACGGTGGCATCGGCCGGTCTGCCTCCCAGCCCGGCCCCGCTCCCCGCCCTTCGCCCGGTCGAACCGCCCGGCCGGACCGGCCATCCCGGAAAACCCGAACAAGGCCCCGTACACCGTGGCGACGGTGGCGCCACCGCCGAGGCCCCCCTGCCGCCCGCCCCTCCCGCCGCGCCCACCCAAGCCGCGGCCCGCGCCGTGCCCCCACCCCCGGGGAAACGGCCAAACCCGAAACCCCCGAACAAAGCCCCTTGCACCCTGGCACGGTGCGCGCCGCCGCGAACCCGTTCCGCCACGTCCTGCTGGCCGGCACCGTCTGCCACACGCCCGAGGCCCACAAGATGGCCGGCAACATCGCGCGCCTCGGCGGCTGGCCGGTCGTGTTGGCGACCGACCGAGCGAAGCAGGCCGGCCAGGACACGCGTTCGGCGATGCAGACCGCCCGGCGCCAGGTGGCCGAGGACATCATCCGCCTGCGCACCCGCTGCATTCCGCGCACCGGCACCGTCGCCGACATCGTCCGCTGGGACGACCTGCCGCCCAACCCGTAACGGCCCGCCGCCGCCCGCGCCACGCCCTCCGCGGCGGCCCCCCCGGCCGGCGAATCTCCCCACCCCGGCAGCGACCCCGTACACCCTAGCGACGGCCCCGCCGCGCCTCCGCCCCACGCCGGTCCGCCGCCCGCTCCCCCCAATCGAGCCAATGTGAAGGCCGCGCCCCGCGCCCCACCCGCTTTCGCCACGATACCGACCCAATCATGCCCGCCCATCGGCCGCCTCACCCTCACAAGGCGACCCCATGCGCATGCGCAGCGACCTGTTCCGCCTGACCGGCCTCCTGGCGACCGCGGCCCTGCTCGCCGCTCCCCCGCTGGCGCAGCGCGCCTCGGCCCAGCCCCCGCCGCCGCTGCCGCCGCTCGCACCCGCCCCCGGCACCCCGGCCACGGCGGACCCGCCCGCCCGAGTCGGCCGCCTCGCGCTGGTCACCGGCACCGTCTCCTTCCACACCGCCGCCGACACGGACTGGAGCCCGGCCAGCCTCAACTACCCGGTGGCGTCCGGCGACTCGTTCTGGACCCAGCCGGACGCCGAGGCCGACCTGGAGCTCGGCGGCACCCGCATCGCCATGGCGGCCACCACCGAGGTCGATCTCAACACGCTCGACGACAGCGGCACCAACGCCACCCTGCCGCAGGGCGAGGTCTACCTCCGCGTCAGCACTCTGGCGCCGAACGAGACGGTCACGCTGGAGACCCCGCGCGGCACGGTGACCATCGCCACCCCGGGCCAGTACGACGTGGTCGCCGGCGACACCGCGGACCCGACGGTCGTCACGGTGGTCACCGGTGCCGCCCAGGTCAGCGGCACCAACCTGGCGCTGAACGTCGGCCCGAACCAGGCCGCGACCCTCACCGGCACCGACACCTTCCAGGGCAGCATCGGCCCGGCGGCGCCGGACCCGTTCCTCGCCGCCATGCTGGCGCGCGAGCAGCCGCCGGCACCGCCGCCCGGCGCCGCCCCGCCGCCGCCCGCGGTCGCCGAGCTGCCGGGCGGGGAGGACCTGACCACGACCGGCACCTGGGCCGCCGCCCCCGACTACGGCCAGGTCTGGTATCCGCCGGTCGCCGCGAGCTGGGTGCCCTACCGCGACGGGCACTGGGCCTATGTCGCGCCCTGGGGCTGGACCTGGGTGGACGCCGCCCCCTGGGGGTTCGCCCCGTTCCACTACGGCCGCTGGGCCCATATCGGCAACCGCTGGGGCTGGATCCCCGGCGTCCAGGCCGGCATCGTCGCCCGCCCGGTCTACGCCCCCGCGCTGGTCACCTTCTTCGGCGTCGGCGCGGCAGGCGTCGGCGTCGGGGTGGCGATCGGCGGCTCGATCGGCTGGTGCCCGCTGGGTCCCGGCGAGGTGTATCACCCCTGGTATCACGCCAGCCCGCAATACGTGCGCAACGTCAACGTCCACGTCACCAACGTGACCAACATCACCACGATCAACAACGTCACCATCAACACCTATCGCAACGCCCGCTTCGCGACGGTGGTCCCCGCCGCGACGCTGGCCGACTCGCGCCCGGTGGCCCGCGAGGTGCGCCCGGTCTCGCCGCAGGAACTCGCCGCCGCCCGCCCGGTGGTCGACCGCGAACCGCTGCGCCCGACCGCCGCGACGGCCGGCGTCACCCCCGCCGCGGCGCGCCAATTGCACATCGAGACGCCGCGAGGCGCGCCCGCCCCGCGCGTCGCTCCCGGCCCGGCCGTTCATCCGGTGGCGCAGTCCCAGGCGGGCCGTCCCCGCGTCGTGCCGCTGCGCCCCCCGATGAACCCCGCCGCCGCCCGCCCCGGCCAGCCCGTCGCGCATCCGGCCGAGGCACCGCACGGCCCCACGCCGCCGACGCAAGCCCACCCGACCCCCGCCGTCGTGCGCCCGGCGCCCGCCGAGCACCCCACCGAGCCGACACTACACCCCGGCCAGCCGGCACCGCCGACGGCCGAGCACCCTGCCGTCGCCCGTCCCGGCCAGCCCGCACCCCCGGCCGCCGAGCACCCGGCTGTCGCCCGTCCCGGCCAACCCGTCGCGCCTCCGGCCGAGGCACCGCACGGCCCCACGCCAACGGTGCCAGCCCACCCAACTCCCGCCGTCGTGCGTCCGACCCCCGCCGAGCACCCGACCGAACCGACGCTCCACCCCGGCCAGCAAGCTCAGCCTGCCACCGAGCATCCCGCGGTCGCCCGTCCCGGCCAGCCGGTCGCGCCTCCGGCGCAGCCGCCCCACGGCCCCGCGCCGTCGGCACCCGAGCACCCGGCTCCCGCGGTGGTTCACCCGGCTCCTGTTGCGCACCCGACCGAGCCGGCCGTACGGCCCGCCGTCGAGCCGCACCCCGCTCCCGAAGTGCATCCGGCAGCCGCGCCGCATCCCGCTTCGGAGGCCCATCCGGCACCGTCACCGCATCCCGAAGAGAAGAAGCCGGAGGAGAAGAAACCCGGCCAGCCATGACCTGCACGGCCATCCGCGCCGTGCGACCGTCCGTCACGCGGCGCCATCACTCCGATAGCGAACTTAAATATCTATCGATACCGCATCCAAAACCAGCCACCCGGTCCGCGATCGATATGGCAACGGACCGTCCGGCCTGCGCATCATTATTACTGCAAAGTATTGATCTGGGCGGGCCCGCAAACCGCCGAGATCAGGCGTTGTGGTGCAGCTTCAGCCCCGCCTCCGGCCATTCCAGCGCGACCAGCTTCCCCGTGCCGGACAGCGTAACGAAGGCGGTGCGCAGGTCGGCGCCGCCGAAGCAGATGTTGGTGGTCACCGGGTCCGGCATCTTCACCTGCCGCACGATCCGCCCATCCGGTGCGATCGAGGTGACCGCGCCGGTGATCAAGCGTGGCGACGCAGATGTTGCCCAGCGCATCGACCGCCAGGCTGTCGAACCGCTGGTAGCCGCCCAGCCCGGCGACCAGCCGTCCGCCATGCGGCGACGGGAACGGCCGCTTGCGCACCACCCCGGGCACCACCACATCGAACGCCCACAGCCGCGCCGTCTCGGTCTCCGCCACGTAGACCACGCTGCCATCGGGCGACAGGCCGACGCCATTGGGGGTCAGGATCGGATACGCCACCTCGACGATCTTCGACCCATCGGCCAGCGCGTAGTATAGCCCGCCATGGTCGCGATCGCGCGCGCGGCTCTTGCCCAGGTCGCTGAAGTAGCAGCCGCCGTGCGCGTCGAACACGACATCGTTTGGCCCACGCAATTTGTGACCGTTGCAACTGTCGTACAGCACTTCGACCTTGCCGGTGGCCGGATCGACGCGCTCGATCCGGCCCGAGGCATAGTCGGACGCCTGCACCACCGGGCGCAGCAGCCCGTGTTCCAGGCGCCAGCCGAAGCCGCCATTGTTGCAGATGTAGAACGCACCGTCCGGCCCGACCGCCATGCCGTTCGGGCCGCCGCCGGTGTGCGCCACGAACCTCGATGCGTCCGTCCGGGCGCACGCGGCTGACAGTCTGCCGCTCGATCTCCACCAGCACGATGGAGCCGTCTGCCATCGCCACCGGTCCTTCCGGAAAGCTCAGGCCGGTCGCGATGACGCGGATGTCGCTCATGGTCGGTTCCCCCTGAGATGCGTTGGGGAAACAGGCTAGCCGATCAGGCAGCGCGTGCCAGCCCTCCCTGGCGTTCGATGAATGCGGCGATCTCCGGCACGCCGGTTCCGGCGCGGATGTTGGTGAAGACGAACGGCCGCTCGCCGCGCATCTTGCGGGCGTCGCGGTCCATCACCTCGAGGCTGGCGCCGACATGCGGCGCGAGGTCGATCTTGTTGATCACCAGCAGGTCGCTGCGGGTGATGCCGGGGCCGCCCTTGCGCGGGATCTTGTCGCCGGCGGACACGTCGATGACGTAGATCGTCAGGTCCGCCAGTTCCGGGCTGAACGTCGCGGCCAGGTTGTCGCCGCCGCTTTCGATCAGGATCAGGTCGAGCCCGGGAAAGCGCCGATGCAGCTCGGCGACGCCGGCGAGGTTGATGCTGGCGTCCTCGCGGATCGCGGTGTGCGGGCAGCCGCCGGTCTCGATGCCCAGGATGCGTTCCGGCGGCAGCGACCCGGCGCGGGTCAGGAACTCGGCGTCCTCCTTGGTGTAGATGTCGTTGGTGATGGCGGCGATGTCGTAGCGGTCGCGCAAGTGTCTTGCACAGCGCGTCCATCAGCGCGGTCTTGCCGGTGCCGACCGGGCCGCCGATGCCGACGCGCAGCGGGCCGTGCGGGGATGTGGTCATGAGCGGAACAGCCTCGTGTACTGGGTTTCGTGCCGCATGGCGGCGAGGTCGGAGCGGAACGCGGCGCCGCCGAGATCGTCCAGCGTGGCGCTGCGTGTTTCAGCGGCGACGCGCAGGATGACCGGCTCCAGCGCGGCCAGCACCGCGCAGGCCGGTGGACTGGCCGAGCGGCACCAGGCGCACGGCGGCCGAGATCAGGTTGGCGGTGACGGCCTGCAGATAGGCCGACGGCGGTGGCGTCGGCGTCGATGCCGTGCATGCCGGCGAGCGCGCCGACCGCGACCGGGTAGGCGACGGGATCGCGGCAGCGCCGGACAGCCCCAGGCCGCGCCGCGCGCACGAAGGCGGTGCCCTGGTTCAGCGTCTCGGCCTGGCGCTCGCGGCCGGCGCGGTGGCGGCGGCAAGTTCCGCCAGTGCATCGAGCGTCGGCATCGCCGCGCGCGATGCGCGTGGCGCAGCAGGATCGCGTCGCTGCGCGCCGCGCCATGCGCCAGCAGGTCGGCGAGCCAGTCGCGCAGCGTGTCGCCGTCGGTGATGTCGCCGGCTTCGACCGCCCATTCGATGCCCGTGCGAATAGGCGAAGCCCCGGTGGGAAAGGCGGGCGACAGCCAGGCAAGCAGGCGCAGCAGCGCCTGGCCGATCGTCCTCCTTGTGCGGCCTGGTCGTCACCCATGTTCATGCCGTCGTCATCGTCGTGATGATGGTGCTGATGCCCGCCGGCATAGGCGCCCGCCTCCGGATCGAACGGCGCCTCGATCGCGTCGACGTGGCCGCCCAGGCCCTCGACCATCTCCTCGATCACGTGATCGGCGCGGATGCGGATGCGATCGCCGAGCAACTGCACCGGCAGATGCCGGTTGCCGAGATGCCAGGCGATGCGGACCAGTTCGCCTTCCTCGTGCGCATGGATCTCCAGCAGCGGCTCGGGCTTCGCGCAGACCCGCACGACGCCGCCGTCATCCAGCACCAGCCCGTCGCCATGTCGCAGCCGCACCGCCTGCGGCAGATCGAGCAGCACCTCGCTGCCCGCCCTCGGTCGCCAGCAGGATGCGGCGGCGATGCCGGCGGTCGAAGTCGATCAGCACGCGATCGACCACCGCTGCCAGCGTCCCAGCTTCCGGCCGGCAGGACGCGCTCGGCGCGCATCAGAACAGGAAGTAGCGCTGCGCCATCGGCAGCACGGTCGCCGGCTCGCAGGTCAGCAGCACGCCGTCGGCGCGCACCTCGTAGGTTTCGGCATCGACCTCGATCACCGGCGTGGCGTCGTTGTGGATCATGCTGCGCTTGCCGATGCCGCCGCGCGTGTCGGCAACCGCGGCCAGCCGGCGCTGCAGCCCCAGCGCAGCGCCGATCCCGGCCTCCAGCGCCGCCGCCGACACGAAGGTGACGCAGCTTGCCGCCAGCGCGCGGCCGAACGCGCCGAACATCGGCCGGTAGTGCACCGGCTGCGGCGTCGGGATCGAGGCATTGGGATCGCCCATCGGCGCGCAGGCGATCGATGCCGCCCTTGATCACCAGGTCGGGCTTCACGCCGAAGAACGCCGGCGACCACAGCACCAGATCGGCCAGCTTGCCGGCCTCGATCGAGCCGATCTCGCGCGCCATGCCCTGCGCGATCGCCGGATTGATGGTGTATTTGGCGACGTAGCGCTTCACCCGCGCGTTGTCGGCCGCGCCGTCGCCCGGCAACGCGCCGCGCTGCGTCTTCATCTTGTGCGCGGTCTGCCAGGTGCGGATGATCACCTCGCCGACGCGCCCCATCGCCTGGCTGTCCGACGACATCATCGAGAGCGCGCCGAGATCGTGCAGGATGTCCTCGGCGGCGATCGTCTCCTTGCGGATGCGGCTTTCCGCGAAGGCGACGTCCTCCGGGATCGAGCTGTCGAGGTGATGGCACACCATGAGCATGTCGAGATGCTCATCCAGCGTGTTCGCCGTGTAGGGCCGCGTCGGGTTGGTCGAGCTCGGCAGCACGTTCGGCAGGCCGGCGACCTTGATGATGTCCGGCGCGTGACCGCCGCCGGCGCCTTCGGTGTGGAAGGCGTGGATGGTGCGGCCCTTGAACGCGGCGATGGTGTCTTCGACGAAGCCGAACTCGTTCAGCGTGTCGGTGTGGATCATCACCTGCACGTCGTAACCGGTCGGCGACCGACAGGCAGCAGTCGATCGCCGCCGGCGTGGTGCCCCAGTCCTCGTGCAGCTTCAGGCAGGCACGCGCCGGCGCGGATCATCTCCTCCAGCGCCGCGGGTCGCGCGGCGTTGCCCTTGCCGGCGAAGGCGAGATTGACCGGCAGCCCTTCCGCCGCCTGCAGCATGCGCGCGAGGTGCCAGGGGCCCGGCGTGCAGGTGGTCGCCGCGGTGCCGGTGGCCGGCCCGGTGCCGCCGCCGATCAGCGTGGTGATGCCGGAGGCGAGCGCGTCCTCCACCTGCTGCGGGCAGATGAAATGGATGTGGCTGTCGATGCCGCCGGCGGTCAGGATCTTGCCCTCGCCGGCGATGATCTCGGTGCCCGGGCCGATGATGATATCGACGCCCGGCTGGACGTCCGGATTGCCCGCCTTGCCGATCCTGGCGATCCGGCCGTTGGTGATCGCGACGTCGGCCTTCACGATGCCCCAGTGATCGATGATCAGCGCGTTGGTGATGACGGTGTCGACCGCGCCCTCGGCCTGCGAGGCCTGCGACTGGCCCATGCCGTCGCGGATCACTTTGCCGCCGCCGAACTTCACTTCCTCGCCGTAGATGGTCAGGTCGCGTTCGACCTCGACGAACAGGTCGGTGTCGGCCAGGCGCACGCGATCGCCGGTGGTGGGGCCGAACATGTCGGCATAGGCGGCGCGGGTGATGCGGGCCATCAGTCGAGTGCTCCCATGACGTCGCCGCGGAAGCCGTACACGACGCGCTTGCCGCGGTAGGGGACAAGCGTCACCTCGCGGGTCTGGCCGGGTTCGAAGCGGACCGCGGTGCCGGCGGCGATGTCGAGCCGCTTGCCCGCGCGCGGCGGCGCGGTCGAACGACAGCGCCGGGTTGGTTTCGGCGAAATGGTAGTGGCTGCCGACCTGGATCGGGCGGTCGCCGGTGTTGGCGACGGTCAGCACGGTCCGCGGCAGGCCGGCATTCAGCTCGATGTCGCCGGGCTGGGTCAGGATTCGCCAGGGATCATGGGATTACCTTTTGGCAACAATCTCATGCCGCGGACTTGATCCGGGTCCGATCATCGGATCGGCTCGTGCACGGTGACCAGCTTGGTGCCATCGGGGAACGTCGCCTCGACCTGCACGTCGTGGATCATTTCGGCCACGCCCTCCATCACCTGAGCGCGCGTGATCACCTTGCGCGCCGGCCTCCATCAGGTCGGCGACGCTGCGGCCGTCGCGCGCGCCCTCCACGACGAAGTCGGTGATCAGCGCGACGGCTTCGGGGTGGTTCAGCTTCACCCCGCGCTCCAGCCGCCGGCGCGCGACCATCGCGGCCATGCTGATCAGCAGCTTGTCCTTCTCGCGCGGCGTCAGGTTCATCCTGCCGTTCCCTTCAGCACAGCCACACCCGCGGCAGCGGGCGATCGCCCCGCAGCACACGCAGGACCGCAACGATCGTGGCGCGCAGGGCCGCGCCGCTGGCGGCGAGGATACGCGCGATCAGCATGCCGTTCCAGGCGCTGGCGGCGGCGGTGCTGCGATCGCATCTGCGGGTGTGCGCGCGACCCTCACCCGACGCGCTGTGCGCGTCGACCTCTCCCGCCAAGCGGGAGAGGTGTACGTTCAGAACGTCACGCACGGCGTCCAATTTCGCTTCGGCGTCGGGTGCCACATGCACGATCGTCGCCACCGCGCGCGCGCCGTTGGCCACGGCATTGCGTCGCAGGGTGGCCGCCACCTCGCCGTCAAGCCGGACCGCATCGTGCAGCAGCAGGCGACCGCCGCGGCGAACGCGGATCAGGTCGCGCAGCCAGGCCTGGTCGACCACCTCGCCCATCGCCGCGCGGCCGAACACCAGCGATTCCACGCCGAGGAACCAGGCGTCCTCGGCAAGATCCACCTCCAGCCGGCGATCCAGCGCGCAGCGGTCGAACAGGATCGTCTCCTGCGGCAGCCACTCCGCCGCTGCGCCCGGTTCCACGACGATGCGTGTGCGTACTCGCGACGGCTCGCTTCCCGGCAGCGCGCGGTAGAACCGTTCCGCTGCCTGCGCGGCGATCGACGCTCGCGCGCCAGCCTGCGACATCGAACGTACTGTCCAGCCGGTCGCCGCCCGCGACGCCGCCGGACGTGTTCAGCGTCACCACGTCGATCCATCCCGACACCAGCGCCCGCGGGAAGCGCGCCTTCAGGCAGCCGGCCTGGCGCAGCCCGTCCAGCACCGTAGCATCGTCGCGCCGGCGGACCGAAACCGCCAGCTCGCCGACCGCACGCTGCAGCGTTGGGGGGTCAGACAGACAGGCGGCGTCGTACATCCGCTTCGTCGAGCTCCTCCCGCCGTCCGGACAGCACGATGTCGCCGCGGTCCATCACCGCGATCGTCTGCGCCAGTTCCCGCGCGAAATCGAAATACTGCTCGACCAGCAGGATGGCCATATCGCCCGCGCGAGCGCAACAGCGCGATCACCCGGCCGATATCCTTGATGATGCTGGGCTGGATGCCCTTCGGTCGGCTCGTCCAGCACCAGCAGCCGCGGCTTCATCACCAGCGCGCGCGCGATCGCCAGTTGCTGCTGCTGGCCGCCCGACAGATCGCCGCCGCGCCGGCGCAGCATGGTCTTCAGCACCGGGAACAGCTCGAAGATCTCGTCGGGCACCCTGCGCTGCGCCGCGCGGCAGCACGGCAAAGCCGGTCTCCAGATTTTCCCGCACCGTCAGCAGCGGAAAGATGTCGCGGCCCTGCGGCACCCAGGCGATGCCGCGCCGCGCCCGCTCATAGGTCGGCAGCCGGGTGATGTCGGCGCCTTCCCAGCGGATCGCTGCCGCGCGTGATCGGATGCGCGCCGACGATCGCGCGCAGCAGCGAGGTCTTGCCGACGCCGTTGCGGCCGAGCAGGCAGGTCACCGCGCCCACCTCGGCGGTGATGCGACACCTGGCGCAGCGCGATCGCCGCGCCGTAGTGCAGATCGACGTGATCGACTTCCAGCATCTAGCGGCCCAGATACACTTCGATCACGCGCGGGTCGTCGCTGACATGGTCGATCGATCCCTCGGACAGCACCGAGCCTTCGTGCAGCACCGTCACCTTCACGCCGAGCGCGCGGACGAACGCCATGTCGTGCTCTACCACCACGACGCTGCGCGTCTGGTTGATCTCGCGCAGCAGTTCGGCGGTCTGCTCGGTTTCGGCAGTCGGTCATGCCGGCCACCGGCTCGTCGACCAGCAGCAATTGCGGCTCCTGCGCCAGCAGCATGCCGATCTCCAGCCACTGCTTCTGGCCGTGCGACAGCGTCGGCGGCGCGGCCGCTGGCGCTGCTCGGTCAGCCGGGTGGTCTCCAGGATCTCCTCGATCCGCTCGCTTCTCCGCGGCGGTCTCGCGCGCCCACAGGGTGAAGCGCGGCCGGCGATCGCCGGCCAGCGCCAGCAGCAGATTGTCCCACACGGTGTGCGGCTCGAACACGGTCGGCTTCTGGAACTTTCGCCCGATGCCGAGCGCGGCGATCGCCGGCTCGTCGAGCGGGTCAGGTCGGTGTCCTGGCCGAACACCACCTTGCCCGCGTCCGGCCGCGTCTTGCCGGTGATCACGTCCATCATCGTGGTCTTGCCGGCGCCGTTCGGGCCGATCACCGCGCGCATCTCGCCGGCTTCCAGCACCAGCGACAGGGCGTTCAGCGCCCGGAAGCCGTCGAAGCTGACGGTCACGCCGTCGAGATAGAGCAGCGTGTCGCCGCTCTGTACCGTTGCGCCGCTCATTCGACCGCTTCCTGCGCCGCGACCGTCTCCTGCGCGATCGCCGCTTCCTGCGCGGCTACCGCCGGGTCGACGCCGACCGAGCTCGTCGACGTGGCAACAGGCCCATCACGCCGCGCGGCAGCAGCAGGGTGACGAAGATGAACAGCGCGCCCAGCGCGAACAGCCAGAGCTCCGGCAGCGCGCTGGTGAACCAGGTCTTGCCGAGATTGACCAGCACCGCGCCGAGGATGGCGCCCGACCAGCGTGCCGCGGCCACCGACCGCGACCCAGATCACCGCCTCGATCGAGTTGGCGGGCGCGAACTCCGTCGGGTTGATGATGCCGACCTGCGGCACATACAGCGCGCCGCCGATGCCGGCCATCACCGCCGAGAGCACCCAGACGACCAGCTTGTAAGCCTCCGGCCGATAGCCCAGGAAGCGCGTGCGCGATTCGGTGTCGCGCACCGCGATCAGCACCTTGCCGAAGCGCGACGTGACCATGTAGCGCGCCACCAGGAACTGCACGCACGAGGAACACCGCGGTGATGACCAGCAGGGCGCAGCGCGTGCTCTCGGCCTGCACGCGGAAGCCAAGGATGTCCTTGAAGTCGGTCATGCCGTTATTGCCGCCGAAGCCCATGTCGTTGCGGAAGAACGCCAGCAGCAGCGCGTAGGTCAGCGCCTGCGTGATGATCGACAGATAGACGCCGGTGACGCGCGAGCGGAACGCCAGCCAGCCGAACACCAGCGCCAGCATGCCGGGCACCAGCACCACCATCAGCGCGGCAAAGGCGAACCAGTTGAAGCCGTGCCAGTACCAGGGCAAGTTGATCCCAGCCCAGGAACACCATGAAGTCGGGCAGGATCGGATTGCCATAGACGCCGCGCGCGCCGATCTGGCGCATCAGGTACATGCCCATGGCGTAGCCGCCGAGCGCGAAGAACGCGGCGTGGCCGAGCGTCAGGATGCCGGCGAAGCCCCAGACCAGATCGACCGCCAGCGCCAGCATGGCGTAGCAGAGATACTTGCCGACCAGCGAAATCACATAGATCGGCACATGCAGCCGGCGAGGTCGGCGCGGTGGCGAGATTGAGCGCGGCAAGCAGGATCGCCCCGCCCAGCACCAGGACGCGATGGTCGTGGTCCCGGCAAGCCTGGTCATGCCTCGGCCGCCCGTCCCTTGAGCGGGAACATGCCGCGCGGCCGGCGCTGGATGAACAGGATCAGCAGCACCAGCACGACGATCTTGCCCAGCACCGCGCCGGCGACGGGCTCAAGGAACTTGTTGACGATGCCCAGCGTCAGCGCGCCGACCACCGTGCCCCACAGATTGCCGACGCCGCCGAACACCACGACCATGAAGCTGTCGATGATGTAGCTCTGGCCGAGATTGGGGGAGACGTTGTCGATCTGGCTCAAGCGCCACGCCCGCCATGCCGGCGACGCCGGAGCCCAGGCCGAAGGTCAGCGCGTCGATCCACGGCGTGCGGATGCCCATCGCCGCCGCCATGCGCCGGTTCTGCGTCACCGCGCGCATCGACAGGCCCAGCGAGGTGAAGCGCAGCGCCGCCATCAGCGCGGCCAGCACGAGCGCGGCGAAGATGATGATGTAGAGGCGGTTCAAGGTGATCGTCAGGCCGCCGAACTGGGTCGCGCCGCTCATCCAGTCCGGCGTGACCGACATCGCGGTTGTTGGCGCCGAAGATCGAGCGCACCGCCTGCTGCAGCACCAGCGACAGGCCCCAGGTCGCCAGCAGCGTTTCCAGCGGCCTGCCATACAGCCAGCGGATCAGCGTGCGCTCGATGACGATGCCGAGCGACGCCGGCGACGATGAAGGCCAGCGGTACCGCGATCAGCAGGCTGGCGCCGAACAGGCCCGGGGCGCACCGCGCGGATCACCTGCTGCACGACGAAGGTGACATAGGCGCCGATCATCACCATCTCGCCATGCGCCATGTTGATCACGCCCATCACGCCGAAGGTGATGGCGAGGCCGGCGGCGGCGAGCAGCAGCACTGAGCCCAGGCTGAGGCCGTAATAGACGCTCTGCAGCAATCGACCAAAGTTGCAGCACGCGGTCGATCGCGGCCACCGCGGTGCGCGCCGCTGTGGCCACCGCCGGCGGCTGGTTCGGTCAGCGAGTCGAGCAAGCGCCCGGCTGTCCAGGTCGCCGCGCGCGCGGATGGTGGCGACCGCGGCCAGGCGATCCTTCTCCGTCGCATCGGTGGAGAACAGCAGCGCGGCGGCACGCGCCTGCTCCATGCGCTGCTTCACCGCAGGATCGGTCTCCTTGGCGAGCGCCTTGTCGAGCGCTGGCAGCGCCGCGGGATCGTGCGAATGGAACACCGCCTCGGCGGCCGTCATGCGGGCCGCGGGCTCGGGCGCCAGCAGGCGCAGGCTGCCCAGCGCGGCCTCGATCTCGCCGCGCACCGGGTTGTTCATGCGCACCTGTTTCAGCCCGCTGGCCATGACATCGGGCGCCGGCTTGCCGGTGGCCGCGTCGAGGAAGCCACCCGCGTCGGTCTTGATGAACAGCGCGTGGTCGCGGTGCGCGCGTAGAGGTGTCCGGCCTGCAGCGCCGAGAGGATCGCCAGCGCCTGCGGGATGGCCGGAGAATGCCAGCAGCTCCACGCCGTGGCGGATTGTGTCGAAGTTCGTCGGAGGCGAGATCGCCGAACGCCTCGTCGGCTTGATCTGCGCTGGCCGGCGACCGGCGCCAGCGCCAGCAGGGCGATCAGCAGCAGGCCCAGTAGACCGCGCATCCAGCTTCCTTCCAGCAACGGGCGGGGATGGGCAGGATGCGCCGGCCCATCCCCGCCATGCGATCAGACCGGCGTCACGCCTTCTTGCCGCCGCCGGCGCCGCAGGTATGCGTCTTCACGTTGAAGGCGCCGCAATGCAGCGGCTCGCGCCAGTCGCCGATCAGGTCCTTGGTGTCGGCGACGTAGGGCGACCATTCCTGCGCCACCACCAGACCCGGGGTCTGCGAGACGATGTTGAACTGCCCGTCTGTCCTGGATCTCGCCGATCAGCACCGGCTTGGTGATGTGGTGGTTCGGCATCATCGCCGAATAGCCGCCGGACAGGTTGGGCACCGCAGACGCCGATCAGCGCGTCGATCACCGCGTTCGGTTCGGTGGTGCCCGCCTTCTCGACGCCCTTCACCCACATGTTGAAGCCGATGTAGTGCGCTTCCATCGGGTCGTTGGTGGTGCGCTTCGGCGTTCTTGATGAACTTGTGCCAGGCGTCGATGAACGCCTTGTTCTCGGGCGTGTCGACGCTCTCGAAATAGTTCCACGCGGCCAGGTGGCCGAGCAGCGGCTTGGTGTCCATGCCGGCCAGTTCTTCCTCGCCGACGCTGAACGCCACCACCGGGATGTCGGTCGCCTTGATGCCCTGGTTGCCGAGTTCCTTGTAGAACGGCACGTTGGCGTCGCCGTTGATGGTGGAGACCACCGCGGTCTTCTTGCCGGCCGAGCCGAACTTCTTGATCGAGGCCACGATGTTCTGCCAGTCGGAATGGCCGAACGGCGTGTAGTTGATCATGATGTCGTCGGGCTTGACGCCCTTGACCTTCAGGTAGGCTTCAAGGATCTGGTTGGTCGTGCGCGGATAGACGTAGTCGGTGCCGGCCAGCACCCAGCGCGTCACCTTCTCCTCGCTCATCAGGTAGTCGACCGCCGGGATCGCCTGCTGGTTCGGCGCCGCGCCGGTGTAGAACACGTTGCGGCTGCACTCCTGGCCCTCGTACTGGACCGGGTAGAACAGGATGCCATTCAGTTCCTCGAACACCGGCAGCACCGACTTGCGCGACACCGAGGTCCAGCAGCCGAACACCGCGGCGCACTTGTCCACCGACATGAGCTGGCGCGCCTTCTCGGCGAACAGCGGCCAGTTGGAGGCCGGGTCGACGACCACGGCTTCGAGCTTCTTGCCGAGCAGGCCGCCCTTCTTGTTCTGGGCATCGATCAGCATCAGCATGACGTCCTTCAGCGTCGTCTCGCTGATCGCCATCGTGCCGGACAGCGAGTGCAGGATGCCGACCTTGATGGTGCCGCCCGACGGCGCGGTCTGTGCCGCGGCCGGTGTAACCGCCTCCTTGACCGCGCCCATGGCGGCCAGTGTGAGCGCGGCGGCGCCGAGGCCTCCCAGGCCGCGGCGGGTGATTGTGGTATCCGCAGGTTCCATGTGTGTCTTCCCTGTTTCCCTGTTCTGTCCTGGAGTTGCCCATATCAAGGTCCGGGCGGACAGTTCGCCGCGCGCCGGCCCGTTGGCACGCGGCACCCGGCCGCCTCGAGCTGCGGCTACGCAACGCCCATGCCAACCACATCGACGACGCCCTCGGGCCAACGACCCCGCCGGTGGGACACCAGCCTGCCCGATCCGGGTCACGCGGTCGTGAATCTGATCGAAATTGTGGCAGCCGATCAGTCCAGTCTGTGGGCAAAGGGGTTTCCGGCGGGAGGATTAGGCGAGGCGAAGCAACGAGAGTTGGCAGTGCAGGCGGTCTTGGAATAACGCCCTACCGCTTTGCCGTGATCGCGATCTTGACCCCGGTATGCTCGGAGGATCGCCACGGATGGCGCCGGTCGCGGAGGGCGTTAGCAAGCTGTTCATCCCATTTGAGTAGACAAGGACGTGCTCACCGCAGTGCGCCTGCCGTCGCCGGGAATGGCCTTGCTGTCTATCTTCTTCGCGGCGGTCCTCGCTGTCGCGGGGTTGGTCCCGGTTGCCCTCTGGCCGCTACTGGGCGCTGCGGCGTTGTTCGGGTTCGCCTTCCTCGGGTGGCGCCACTTGATTGGGTTCAGCGTCGCATGGCTTCTGCTGGCCGGCGTTTCGCTGGAAATGACCCTGCACGATCTGGTCGGCCCCTCGGCATACGGTGCAACCATCGCCGTCGTGAAGGCGGCCGAATTGGGCCTCGCCGGGTTGTGCATGCTGCGATACGGCCCGCGGCTCGACGCGTTCAATCCGGCCTGGGCCTACCTGGCGATCTTCGTCATCGGCTTGCTGCACGGACTGCATCCAGGTCTGAGCACGGCCGACAGCCTGCGCTCACTGGCCGGATCCGTCGCCCCTTTCGCCTTCTGCTTCAGCCGCCCACCACGCGACTGGGCCGCGGCGATGATCCGCGCCACGCGCTGGATCCCGCTGCTGAGCGTGGCGGGTGGCGCGGCGCTGGACGTCGCCGGCTTGCGGCCGCTCTTCGTCGACTCGGGTGGCGCGCGACTCGCCGGCTTGGGCCACCCGGCGTTCCTGGCCGGAGTATGCCTCGCCGCGGTCTACGCCTGCCTGATACGCCTCTACCGTGGCGGCGGCCGCGGCGACCTGGCACTGCTCGGGGTCAACTTCCTGATCCTCACCCTGACTGGCGCACGTGCGCCGCTGGCCTACGGTGTCGCTGTTACGGCGGTGACGCTCGCGTTCATCCCGGCACCTGGCATACCCGCCCGCCAGCGATGGCTGCTGCTGCTCGGCGCGGCGACGCTGCTGCCGGCACTCGCGCTGCTCGACCCCGCATTGTCCGACATCCGGCTGTTCAACATACTCACCACGGATACAACCGATCTGAGCGGCCGAAATCTGTTGTGGCCGTCGTTCGAGCATGCGGCCGATCAGTCCTTCTGGTTTGGCTGGGGTCTCGGGGCGGGCAATTTCATCATCCCGCCCGACAGCGATGTGGCACAGCTCCTGCAAACCTGGGCGGCGCACAATGAGTATCTGCGGATCGAGGTGGAGGGGGGCCAGATCGGGCGCGGCCTGCTGATCGTCGCCTTCACGCTCTGGACGATCCGCCATACGCGCCGCCTGCCGCGCGCCGAACGGCAGATCATGCGCCTGATCTTCATCGCCTTCGCCGCGCACGCCGTCACCGACAATGTGCTGATTTCGACGCCGGCCTCGGTGCTGTTCAGCTTTGTGGCCGCGGTCTTTGTCGGCGAGGCGCGCACGGTCCCCCCAGCTCGGGGTTCCGACTTGCCCAAGGCAACGGCTGTGGCGTAGGCAACCACGCCGCCGTCAAGGTCCGTGCCAATGCGCCTCGCCGCCCGCCTGTTGCTGCTGCTCCTGCTGGCAGTGTCGGTCGCCACGCCCGCCGCCGCCACCGGTCTCGCCTTCGTGGTCAATTCGCGGAGTGCTTCGGTCAGCCTGATCGACATGACACGGCTGGTCGAGCTGCGCCGCATGCCGATGCTGCGCGAGCCGCACCACCTGGTGCTCAGCCCTGACGGCAAATCCCTGCTGGTCGGGGATACCGTCGGCAACGCGATGTTCTTCCTCGATCCCGACACCGGCGCGGTCCAACGCCGCCTGCCAATGGCCGACCCGTATCAGCTCGGGTTCAGCCCGAACGCGAAGTGGCTGGTGGTGAACGGCCTCGCGCGCGACCAGGTCGATGTCTACGACGCGGCGACCATGAAGCTGGTCAAGCGATTTCCCATCGCGTCGATGCCGAGTCACCTCGCCTTCTCGCCGGACTCGGGGACGGTCTATGTCTCGCTGCAGGGAACCAATCGTCTGGCCGCGATCGACCTGAACAGGCTTGCGATGATTTGGGATGTCCCGGTGGGCAGCACGCCGGCCGGCGTGCTGTGGAATCGCGGCCATGTCCTGGTCGCCGACATGGGCACCGACTACGTCGCAGAAGTCGATCCGGCCGATGGCAAGGTGATCAACCGCATCCGCACCGGCAACGGGGCGCACCAGTTGTTCGCCTCGCCGGACGGCAAGCTGATCTACGTCAACAACCGCGCCGCAGGCACCATCACGGTGCTCGACGCCGCCACGCTCGCGGCGGTGCGGACTTATCGCGTGCCAGGTGGCCCGGACGACCTAGCTTTCGCTCCGGACGGCAAGATCTGGATCACATGCCGCTTCGCCGAGAGGGTCGCCGGTCCTCGATCCGACGACCGGGCACATGCAGACCGTAGCAGGTCGGACTGCAGCCGCATGGCATCTTTCTCAACGCAGCAGCACCCTGAGCAATCGTGCCGGTGGAACCGATTGCGGCGCTTCGCTCGACACACCATATCAGCGATTGATACCGCGGTGCGGCATCGCCACCGGAGCCCAAGCCTATGCCTGACCCGTTCGACCTGACCGCCGGCTGGATCGAGCAGCATGCGCTCATCCCGCTGCTCTACCAGCTCGGCTGGATGCGGTGGGAGGATATGTCCTACGGCTGGGCGCTGTTCGCGATCTACGGCGCCGTCCAGGTGGCCGTCACTTACGCCGTGTGCCTGCCGCTTGAGCGCTGGCGGCCCGCTGGAACACTGGCCGGACCGGCGCGCGATCGGGGTGGACATGCTCTACACCGTCATCTCACGCGTCGGCGTATTGCCACTGGTGACCTTCGTCGCCTTCTACCAGGCCCAGGTGGCGCTGAACGGCTGGCTGACCGACAATGGCTGGGTGCCGCCGACGCTCGAGGGCGTTTTCCCGTTCCTGCTCGGCCGCCAGGTTCTGACATTTTGTCTCTACGCCGTGATCCTCGACTGCGCAGACTACTGGAGGCACCGGTTATCCCACATGTTCCGCTGGTGGTACGCGCTGCATTCGCTGCACCATGCGCAACGCCAGATGACCTTCTGGTCCGATGACCGGAACCACGTCCTGGACGACCTGATCGCCTTCCTTTGGTTCATGACCATTGGCTTGCTGATCGGCATCCCGCCCATGCAGTTCCCGCTACTGGTGCTGGTGCTACGCTTCATCGAGAGCTTGTCACACGCCAATGTTCGGCTGTCCTTCGGCTGGCTGGGCGACCGGCTGGTGGTCTCGCCACGGTTCCATCGCCTGCACCATGCGGTGCGCGCCGCCGGGCGGCGTAGCTGCAACTACGGCGCCGTGCTGCCGTGGTGGGACATGCTGTTCGGTACCGCCGACTTCAGCGACGAATATGCCCCGACTGGTGATCCCAACGCCGAGGAGGCGATGGCGACGGGTAGCTACCTGGCCCAGCAATGGGCCGGCTTGCGCCGCCTGGCCCGCCTGCATGGCGGCTGACCTGCGCGACCATGGCCTCGCGCCAGGCCGGGGTGACTGCTATATGACGCCGGACGCCCGGTGGGGGCAAAAAAAGGATGGTCTGATGGCACGCCGGCGGCAGCTCTACGAGGGCAAGGCCAAGATCCTGTTCGAGGGTCCGGAACCCGGTACGCTCGTCCAGTATTTCAAGGACGACGCCACCGCGTTCAACGCCAAGAAGAAGGGCGTGATCACTGGCAAGGGGGTGCTGAACAACCGCATCAGCGAGTATCTGATGCTTCGGTTGGCCGATATCGGCGTGCCGACGCACTTCGTGCGCCGGCTGAACATGCGCGAGCAGCTCATCCGCGAGGTGGAGATCATCCCGCTGGAGGTGGTGGTCCGCAACGTCGCTGCCGGTAGCCTGTCGGAGCGCCTGGGCATCCCCGAGGGCACGCGGCTGCCGCGCTCGATCATAGAATATTATTACAAGAACGACGCGCTGCAGGATCCGATCGTGTCGGAGGAACACATCACCTGCTTCGGCTGGGCGAACACCCAGGACCTGGACGATATCGTCGCCCTGACATTGCGAATCAACGACTTCCTGACCGGCCTGTTCCTCGGCGTCGGCATCACCCTGGTGGACTTCAAGCTGGAATTCGGCCGACTGTGGGAAAATGAGGAGATGCGCATCGTCCTGGCCGACGAGATCAGCCCGGACAATTGCCGCCTGTGGGACGCCAAGACCAACGAGAAGATGGACAAGGACCGCTTCCGCCGGGACCTCGGCAAGGTGGAGGAAGCCTACCAGGAGGTCGCCAAGCGCCTCGGTATCCTGCCCGAGGCTGGCATGCGCGACATGAAAGGGCCGGAGATGATGCAGTGAAGGCGACTGTCACCGTCATGCTGAAGAACGGGGTGCTCGATCCGCAGGGCAAGGCAATCGGCCACGCTCTTAACAATCTGGGTTTCGCGTCAGTGGGTGAGGTTCGCGCCGGGAAGGTCTTCGAGCTCGATCTGGCCGAAACCGACCCTGGCCGGGCCCGTGCCCAGGCCGAGGATATGGCCCGCCGCTTGCTCGCCAACACCGTCATCGAGAGCTTCCGGGTATCAGTCGATGCGTAGCTTGCTGGTTCTTCCCCTTCTCCTGGTGGCCACCGTCCCTGCACGCGCCGACTGGACGCCGCTCAGCGTAAAAGCCCTGGCCACCCTCTGCCATGCCACCGACGCAACGAAGCATGCCCAATGTCTGGGGTATGTCAGTGGCATCTATGACCTCCAATTCGCCCCCAAACTGCCCGCCGGGGTCTGTCCGCCCGCCAACCTGGACGCGGAACTTCTCGCCGAGGTGGTGACCGCCTATCTTGATACGCACGAGGACGGTCCCGCGGCCGAGGCGATCGGTCAGAGCGTCGTGCGCTTCTTCCCATGCGGTCCCGGGGCTCCGAAGAAGCCATGAAGGCGGGCATCATTGTCTTTCCGGGCATCAACCGCGAGCGCGACATGGCGATCGCGCTGGAACGCTCCTCCGGCCAGGCGCCGCGCATGATCTGGCACACCGAGACCGACTTGGCCGGGCTGGACCTGGTGGTGATCCCCGGAGGTTTTTCCTACGGCGACTACCTACGCTGCGGTGCGATGGCGGCTCAGTCGCCAGTGATGGACGCGGTTCGCCGGCATGTCGCGCGCGGCGGCTACCTGCTGGGCGCCTGCAACGGGTTCCAGATCATCGTCGAGGCTGGGATGCTCCGCGGCGCGCTGCTGCGAAACGCCTCACTGCGCTTCCTGGCCATGGACTGCCATTTGCGGGTTGAGCGATCCGACACCGCCTTTACCAACCACTACCAGCGGCGCCAAGTGGCGCGTGCCGTACTGGCCCATGGTGAGGGCAATTACTTCGCCGATGACGCCACGCTGGATCGGCTTGAGGGCGAGGGGCTGGTGGCCTTCCGCTATTGCACCCCGGCCGGCGAGATTGAACCAGCGGCCAACCTGAATGGTAGCGCACGCAACATTGCGGGCATCTACAGCCCTGATTTGCGGGTGCTCGGGCTGATGCCGCATCTGGAAAACCTGGTCGATCCGCTGATGGGTGGTACCGACGGCAAGCCGCTGTTTGACGCCCTCGCCGCGTGATGCAGCGTGATGTCAATCAGGCGCTGGCGCGGGAGTTCGGCCTCTCTGCCGACGAATACGCCACCGTCTTGCGAATCATGGGCCGCACGCCAACTCTGACTGAACTCGGCGTGTTCAGTGTGATGTGGTCGGAGCACTGCTCCTACAAATCCTCCCGTATCTGGCTGCGTCAGTTGCCGACCAAGGCCCCCTGGGTACTGCAAGGCCCGGGCGAGAACGCCGGTGTCGTCGAGATCGGCGATGGGCTGGCTGCGGTCTTCAAGATGGAGTCCCACAACCACCCGAGTTTCATCGAGCCGTACCAGGGCGCCGCGACCGGCGTGGGCGGCATCCTGCGCGACGTCTTCACCATGGGCGCGCGGCCGATCGCCAACCTGAATGCGCTGCGCTTCGGCCGGCCGGAAAACGCGGTGACGAAGCGGTTGGTCGACGGTGTGGTGCGCGGCATCGGCGGCTACGGCAACTGCGTGGGCGTCCCCACCGTGGGCGGCGAGATCAATTTCCACCCGGCCTACGACGGCAATCCGCTGGTCAACGCCATGACCGTCGGCATCGCCCCGGTTGACCGAATCTTTCTGTCCGTCGCCGCGGGCGTCGGCAACCCAGTGGTGTATGTCGGCTCCAAGACCGGGCGCGACGGCATCCACGGTGCCACCATGGCTTCGGCTGAGTTTGCCGCCGATTCCGACGAGAAGCGACCCACCGTCCAGGTCGGCGACCCGTTCACCGAGAAGCTGCTGATCGAGGCCTGCCTGGAGCTGATGGAGACAGACGCGATCGTCGCCATCCAGGACATGGGCGCGGCGGGTCTCACCAGTTCCTCGGTCGAGATGGCAGGCAAGGGCGGCGTGGGCATTGAGCTGGACCTGGACCGAGTGCCACAGCGCGAAACTGGCATGACGGCCTATGAGATGATGCTGTCGGAAAGCCAGGAGCGGATGCTGATGATCCTCCGTCCCGACAGGCAGGAGCTGGCCGCAGCGATTTTCCGGAAGTGGGAACTGGATTTTGCGGTCATCGGCCATCTGACTGATACTGGGCGTATCGTCGTCCGCCATCAGGGAAGGATCAATGCCGACATCCCTCTTGCCCCGCTCAATGACCAGGCACCGCTTTATCACCGCCCCACCACCGAGACGAAAAAGCAGGAGCCGCTCAATGCTGGTCGCATCGAGGATCGCCTCGGCCTCGGTGCCGCCCTGGAACGGCTGATCGCCTGCCCTGATCTGTGTTCCCGCTCCTGGATCTGGGACCAATATGACGCCACCGTGCGCGGCCAGACGGTCAAACGCCCAGGCACGGCGGACGCAGCGGTCGTGAAGGTCGATGGCCGCAAGCTGGCGCTGGCGCTCACCACCGACTGCACTCCCCGCTACTGCGCCGCCGATCCCGAGGAAGGCGGCCGTCAGGCTGTCGCCGAGGCTTGGCGCAACCTGACTGCGGTCGGCGCCCGTCCGCTCGCGCTGACCGACAACATGAATTTCGGCAACCCGGAAAAGCCTGAGATCATGGGCCAGTTCGCCGCTGCCATTCGTGGTATGGCATCGGCCTGCGAGGCGCTGAACTTCCCCGTCGTGTCAGGCAATGTGTCGCTCTACAACGAGACTGAAGGCCGTGCGATCCTGCCCACCCCGACGATCGGCGGTCTGGGTGTGCTGGACGACGCTGCCGCCGCCGTTGGCATGGCGCTGCCCCCCTGGCTCGACATCGTGCTGATCGGCGCGACCAAGGGCTGGCTCGGCCAGTCGCTGTGGCTGCGTGAGATCGCCGGGCGGGAGGAAGGCGCCCCGCCACCGGTTGACCTGGCAGCCGAGCGCGCGGCTGGGGATTTCGTCCGCGGGCAGATCGCCAACGGGGTGGTGCGGGCGTCCCACGACGTCTCTGACGGTGGGTTGTTGGTCGCGGTGGCCGAGATGGCGATGGCTAGCGGCACCGGCGCTCGGCTGTCCGCCCATCCACGCGACATCCCGGGCCACGCCTTTTGGTTCGGTGAAGATCAGGGCCGCTACGTGCTCGCGGTACCCGAGGCCGGCATCGTCATCCGCGCCGCGGAGGCAATAGGGTTGCCGGCTACGCGTATCGGCACGTCGGGCGGAAGGGATTTGACACTGCCGGACGGTGCAACCATATCGGTTGCCGCGTTGCGCGAGGCGCATGCGCGGTTCTTCCGGACCTGGATGGGCTGAGGGGGCCCCAAACCATGGCGATGGTGGCGAACGAGATCGAGGCGCTGATCAAGGTTGCCTTGCCTGATGCGCGTGTGACCGTCGAGGATCTTGCCGGCGATGGTGATCACTACGCCGCGATCGTGGTTTCCGAGCAGTTCCGCGGCATCCCCCGTGTCAAGCAACACCAGATCGTCTACGCCGCGCTGCGCGGTCGGATGGGAGGAGAACTGCACGCGTTGGCCCTGCAGACCTCCGCGCCGGAATGAGTGCGCTCTGCCCCTTTTCGTGTCGAACCGTGCGCGCAGGTTAGGCAGAAGACCCACCCGATGTCGGGCTGCAAACCGACAACCACGTATTCGTCCGCTGCCATCCACCAGGAGTCCCACACACATGACCAACCCCATCTTCGAGCGTATCCACGGCGACGTAACCTCGAATCCTGTGATGCTCTACATGAAAGGAACCGCGCTGTTCCCGCAATGCGGCTTTTCCGCACGTGTGGTGCAGATCCTCACGCACCTCGGCGTACCATTCCAAACTGCCAACATACTCGAGGACATGGAGCTGCGCGAGGGCGTCAAGCACTACGCCAACTGGCCGACAATTCCGCAGCTCTACGTGATGGGGGAATTCGTCGGCGGCTGCGACATCGTCACCGAGATGTTCCAGTCGGGCGAACTCGAAACACTATTGGCCGAGAAGGGTATCCCTCACAGAGCGGTCGCCTAGGAAACCGTTGCCGGTGCCCGACCGACGTTGGCTTGGATCGTTGCCCGATGTGATGCACTATGGCGACAGATCCCACTCGACGCGACATGCACCGAGCGCAGCACCCAGTATTCTCTCGATGGCTAGGGCCTGTCATCAATTGAGCCAAACGACGCTGGCGACGAGCTGGACGGCAGCCAGGAAGTTTCGCGCGGTCTTCTCGTAACGGGTGGCGATCGCACGAAACTGCTTGATTTTGGCGAAGAAGTTCTCGATCAGGTGGCGCGCCGCATAAAGCTCTCGGTCATAGTCGCGCGGCAGGGACCGGTTGGTTCGCGGCGGGATCGCCGCGGTCTTACCGGCGGCCGCAAGTGGCTCAAGGACGCGCGCGTCGGCGTCGAACGCCTTGTCGGCGATCAGCGTGTCGGCCGCCATCGTGGGCAGCAGGTGGTCGGCCCCGACCAGGTCGTGTGCCTCGCCGCCGGTCAGAAAGAAGGGTTCCTCGCTGTTTATCATGGGCAGTAACGGTCTTACGCTGGCAGGTGCATGTCGAGCTTTCCGGCGAGCAGATAGACCATCGCCTTGAGGTTTCTGGCTGAGCGATAGCCGCGCGCCTTTGTTTTGGCGGCCTGCACCAGGCTGTTGATGCCTTCGATCAATCCGTTGGCGATCTTGCTGTCGAACCAGCGCAGAAGGCCGTCCCAGTGGCGCTTGACGGTGTGCGCGGCATCGATGATCGGCTCGAGCCGGCTGTGAGTGGCCCAGAAGTACCATTTCCTCAGGAACCCCGCCCCAGCCTGCACAGATGGCTGGTCGTAGAGGTCTTGGAACGCCAGTCGGATATTATAGGCACGCGCGGTCTTGAGATGGCGCGTTGGTAGACGTTCGAGTGTCGCCCGTTGCCGCGCCGACAGATTGGCCGGATTGCGCAGCCAGATATAGCGCGTGCCGCGCAGCAGGCTTTGGCTCTTCTGCTCGGCTCGTCGCACCTTCTCGACGGCATCGTTGATGATCTTGACGGCATGGAACTTGTCAAAGGTGATGGCGGCGTTGGGTAGGCTGTCGCCGACACCCTTGATGAAGGCCGGGCTCATGTCGATGCAGACCTCCTCGATCGTCTCCGGGTCACCCCGATGTGCGGCCAGATCGTCGGCGAAGGCCGCGACGGTCTCGGCATCCTTGCCTTCGGTGGCGAACAGCACCCGAGGCCGATCGATATCGACAAACAGCGTGATGTAATCTTGGCCGCGCCGGGCGGCGGTCTCGTCGATGGCGATCCGCGTCACGCCAGAGGCATCGATGCGCGCCCGGGCCGCGTCGACATAGTAGTGAACCATGCGCCACAGCCGCGTGTCGTGCTCGCCCACGATCCGCGCCACCGCCTTGACCGGCATGGCCGCGACCATGGTCATGACCAGCGCCTCGAACAGCAGCGTGAAGCCGCTGTCCGGCCGTGCCCATGGCACGCCGACCGTCTTGATGCCGCACGTGTCGCAGCGCACGCGCGGCACGCGAGCATTCAGGTAGGCCTGGTGCTGGAAGAAGTTGAGGTGACGCCAGGTCCTCCGCTCGGTGTCGTAGGCCGGGCAGTCCGCGGCACCGCAGCTCGGACAGGCAAAACGGCTGCCCGAGGGGAAGTCGATCTCGATGTCCAGCCGGTGTGCCTCGGGGTCAAAGTCGCTGCGGCTCACCGTCCAGGGCGGGGTCAGCGCCAGTGCCAGTTGCAGCAGAGTTGTGTCACGCATGATCGATCCTCCGCGCGCGGCCCGGCCTGCTCGAGCCTGGCGCCGTGCTCGCCGTCGTCAAGGACGCTGCGCGCCGCTTCGCGGTGGCCCCGGCGAAGCGCCGGGACCATCCTTGACCACGGCTGCGCGCGCCGCTGGGGGGTGTCAGGCCGGGACGAAGAAACGGCCCCCGTCAGCCGAACCAAGAAACAGGCTCAGATGGGCAGCACTGGCTCATCAAGCAAGGCGAACACGTTTCAACCCACTCTCAACAGCGAGGAAGCGAAAGAAGCCGATCGGATTGCCTAGCGCGTCGACCAGGGCGTGGATCTTGGTGCTCTGAGCTGGACCCCGAAAACTGGACAGGTAGCTAAGAGAGAGTCTCCCCTTGGAACGGCTGGGTGGCCGGAGGTGAGACATGACCAATACACGGAAGAAGCACAGCGCTGAGTTCAAGGCGAAAGTTGCACTGGCGGCGGTGCGTGAGGAAGGCACTGTTGCGGAGCTGTCGAGCCGGTTCAGTGTGCACGCGAGCCAGATCCATGCGTGGAAGAAGACGCTGCTGGATGGAACGGCCTCTCTGTTCACGCGCAGCCACGCCAATGGGCAGGACGGCGCGGCGGCGTCGGAGGCCCAGCTTGCCCCGTTGTATGAGAAGATCGGGCAACTGACGGTGGAGCGGGATTTTTTTCGCAAACGGTCTGGGCCATGAGCCCGGCCGCGCGGCTTGCGCTGGTCGACCCGGCCGAGCCGGCCCTGTCGATCGTCGCGCAATGCCGGCTGCTGAAGGTGGCCCGCTCGACGCTGTATTACCGCGCTGTGCCGGTCAGCGCGGAGGATCTGAGGCTGATGCGGCGGATGGATGAGCTGCATCTGGCATATCCGTTCTACGGATCACGCCGCCTGGCGGCGGTGTTGCGGCGGGACGGCTGGTCGGTGACTCGCAAGCGGGTCAAGCGGCTGATGCAGGTGATGGCGATGGAGACGATCTACCAGAAGCCGAGCACCAGTCAGCCGCATCCCGATCATAAGGTGTACCCTTATCTGTTGCGCGGCCTTGCGATCGAGCGGGTGAACCAGGTCTGGTGTGCGGACATCACCTACATTCCGATGGCCAAGGGGTTTGTGTATCTGGTGGCTGTTATGGACTGGTTCAGTCGTCGGGTCCTGGCGTGGCGGGTGTCGATCAGCATGGACACGAGCTTCTGCGTCGAAGCGTTGCAGGAAGCGCTGGAACGGTACGGCCAGCCGGACATCTTCAACACCGACCAAGGGGCGCAGTTCACCAGCACGGAGTTTCTGGCTGAACTGGAGGCTCGCGGGGTTCGGGTCAGCATGGATGGCAAGGGGCGGTATCTGGACAACATCTTCATCGAGCGGCTGTGGCGGAGCCTGAAATACGAGGAGGTGTTCATCAAGGCGTATGGTTCGGTGGCGGAGGCGCGCCGGAGCATCGGCGGGTGGCTGGCGTTCTACAATGACGAGCGGGTGCATCAGGCGCTGAGCTATCGCACGCCGCGCGAGGTGTTCGAAGCGGCTGCCTGTGTATATGTGGACAACGCTTCCGCTACGCTACGCTGCGCTCACGCGTTGCCCACATATACACAGGCACAACATCAGCAAGAAAGGGTATTGACTGAAGTATAAGAAGGTCTATACTTACAGGCGCACACACCCCTCGGATCGGGAGGGGCCATGGAAACCGGAGAGACTCTCTTAAGTCGCGCCGATTCCTGTCCAACCGATGGGGTCCACCTCACTCAGTCCGCCGCGCGAGCGCCCGATCGCCTGGTCCTCACCAGCTTTTTTTGGCGCCGGCGCTATGCTGGTGAGTGCGCACGATGGTGCTGTCGATCATCGCATATTCGTTGTCGGCGTCTGCGGCGAGATATTGAAATACCCGCTCCCACACACCGCTTTTGGCCCAACGGCTGAACCGCAGGTGGACCTTTGTCCCGTCGCCGAACCGCTCCGGCAGATCGCGCCACGGCATCCCGGTACGGTACCGATAGAGCACGGCGTCCACGAACAAACGATTGTCTGCCGCTGTCACTCCGACCGAGCCTTCGCGCCCAGGCAACAGGTCTTTGATCCGCTCCCACTGATCGTCGCGCAGTCCAAACCGTCGCATCGGTCAGCCTCCTACAAGCTGACCGCTTATGAATTGAAGAAACCGCCGCGCCGGAATCGGCCACGTATCATCACCGCCCCGAAGCAGTTCGGAGCCGAGCCGTTCATCCATCCCACCGCGCAGGTGCGCGACAGCCGGTTCGGCGCCTATTGCGAGGTGGGCGCACGCACCAAGGTCGCCGAGAGCAGCTTCGGCGACTACTCCTATGTCGTGAACGACGCGGACATCATCTACAGCAAGATCGGCCGGTTCTGCTCGGTCGCGGCACAGACGCGAATCAATCCGGGCAACCACCCACTGGATCGGGTCGCGCTGAACCATTTTACCTACCGGTCCTCGGCGTATGGCCTGGGCGCGGACGATGCCGGCTTCTTCGACTGGCGGCGGTCGCATCGCGCGACGCTCGGGCATGACGTTTGGATCGGCCACGGTTCCATCGTGCTGCCGGGCGTGTCGATCGGCAGCGGAGCGGCGGTCGGCGCGGGGGCGGTCGTGAGCAAGGACCTGCCGCCGTTTGCGGTGGCGGTCGGGGTGCCCGCGCGGGTGCTGCGCTACCGCTTCGCTCCCGAGATCGTCGCGGCGCTGCAGCGCATCGCCTGGTGGGATTGGGATCGCGCGCGGCTTGCCGACGGGCTGGAGGATTTCCGCCGGCTGGATGCCGCGGCGTTCTGCCGGAAGTACGATCCGGGCTGACCGCGGTCGCGGACCGATCCAGGTCACTCTTGCTCCGAGGCGGGTGCTGCGATAGGGATGCCAAATTGGTATCCCAACCTGGTATCGCAAGCCGTACCCCATGTCACAGATGCTGCAGATCTACGGGCAACTGCGGGAAATGGTCCTGTCGCTCGATCTCGGGCCCGGCGAGCGGCTGACCGAGCGCTGGCTGGAGACCCGTTTCGAGGGCTCCCGCACCCCGATCCGCGCCGCGTTGCTGCGCCTGGAGGCGGAGGAGCTGGTGCGGCGCGACGGGCGCAACTGGATGGTGGCACCGATCGACCTGGGTGAGATCGCCGCGCTGGCGGAATTCCGCGAGCCGCTGGAGACCACCGCGGTGCGCCTGGCCTGTGCGCGGGCGACAGACAGCGACCTCGACACCGTTGCGGCGCTGCTGGATGCGTGCCGCTCGGACGCGCCGCGCGAGGCGTGGCACCAGGCCGGGACCGATTTCCACGTCGAGCTGGCCCGACTGTCCGGCAATCCGTTCCTGCTCAAGGCGGTGCGCGGCGTGATGACACGGCTTGCGCGCGCCCGCTGGCTGGAGGTGCTGACCGAGGCCTCTCGCGAGCAGGCCTGGGCGGAGCATCGGTGCATCCTCGCATTCATTCGCCAGCGGCTGCCGAACGCCGCGGCGCGCGAGGCTTCCGCGCACGTCCAGGCGACGCGCGACCGGCTGCTGCAATCGCTGGACGAGGACCGGCGCGGCCTGCGCGCGCGCGGCTTTGCCGTGATCGGGCAGCGTTTGGTCGAGCAGCAGCCGGTCGGGCAGCACGAGGCCGGGCGTCGCTCGGTTGGGAAGCATCTGGTTGGGCAGCACGGGACATGAGCGGCGAAAGCGAGGCGGTTTCGCACCGCCTGACCGCCGCACCCGGGTCCACCACGGTCGTGTCCGCCGCCCCGGAGTCTGCCGCGCCCGCATCCGCCGCCGCCCCGATCACCACCGGCGACCGGAGTTCCGCGGTCGAGGACCCGGCGCACTGGCAGCGCAACCTGGTCGTCTGCGTGTTCGGCTGCTTCACCACCATCGTGGCGATGACGCTGCTGCTGCCGTTCCTGCCGCTGTATGTCGAGCAGCTTGGCGTCACCGATCATGCGGCGATCGCGGAATGGTCGGGCGCGGCCTACGGGGCGACCTTCTGCTCCGCCGCGCTGTGCGCGCCGCTATGGGGCAGGCTGGCGGACCTGTATGGTAGAAAACTGATGCTGATCCGCGCCAGCCTGGGCATGGCGGTGGCGATGTCGCTGATCGGCATGGCGCAGAACGTCTGGCAGCTTGTCGCGCTGCGGCTGCTGGCGGGGTTTCTCGGCGGCTACGCGTCCGGCTCGATCGTGCTGATCGCGACGCAGACGCCGAAAAGCCGGTCGGGCTGGGCGCTCGGCGTGCTGTCCTCCGGCGTCATGGCGGGCAATCTGGCCGGCCCGCTGATCGGCGGTTTTCTGCCGCCGCTGATCGGCATCCGCTGGACGTTCCTCGCGGCCGGGGGGGTGATCTTCGTGACGTTCCTGGCGACGACTTTCCTGATCCGGGAGGAGAAACGGGCGCCCGGTTCGCACAAGACCCGGGCGCGCGGCGGCTGGGGGGCGGTGCCAGACAAGGGACCGCTGATTGCCATGATGGCCACCGGGCTGCTGCTGATGCTGGCCAACATGTCGATCGAGCCGATCATCACCCTCTATGTTGCCCAACTGGTGCACGACGCCGGCGCGGTGACGCGGATCGCCGGCCTGGTGATGTCGGCGGCGGCGCTGGGCAGCATTCTGTCGGCGTCACGGCTGGGCAAGCTGGCGGACCGGATCGGGCACTGGAACGTCATCCTCCTGTGTTTGCTGGCCTCGGCGCTGCTGCTGATCCCGCAGGCCTTCGTCACCACGGGATGGCAGCTTGTGGCGCTGCGCTTCCTGATGGGGCTGTCGCTCGGCGGCCTGCTGCCGTGCATCGCCAGCGTCATCCGCCACAGCGTGCCGGATGGCGTTGCGGGCGGGATGCTGGGGTATTCGACGTCGTCGCAGTACGCCGGGCAGGTGGTGGGGCCGTTGGCGGGCGGCTTTGTCGGCGGGCATTTCGGCATGCGCGCGGTGTTTCTGGGTACCGCAGTGCTGATGGCGGCAGGCGCGGTGTATAATTGGGCGAGCAGGCCGCGCGAGCAGGCGTGATCGCCAGGTAAGCCGTGGTCACTATGGCCAACCGTTCTGCTTCCACCAACGCTCCGGTCTGACGAGCTACATCCAAGTCCGGACCTGGCTTTTGGGTTTCCCGGTCTTTGCCCATCACGCCGCCCGGTACATGTGCCGTCGCGCCTTCTCCAGCTCATGCATCATCTGAAGGTTCAGCCAGAACTCGGCCGAGGTGCCGAACCGATCGCCGAGCAGGATTGCAGTCTCGGCGGTCACGCCGCGGTCGCCGGCCAGGATGGCGGTGAGGCGATTCGACGGCACGCCGAGCTGGCGGGCCAGCGCGCGAGCAGACAATCCAAGCGGGACCATGAACTCCGCGCGCAGCACCTCGCCGGGCGTCACCGCGCCGATTCGCCTGGTGCCTGCCACATCCGAGAAATCCATTCCGGTTACGTCTGCAACGCGGATCGTCATCATCAACCCCTATGGTAGTCCACGATCTCGACGTCGTAGGCGTCGCCGTTTCGCCAAATGAAGCACAGCCGCCACTGATCGTTGACGCGGATGCTGTGCTGTCCGGCCCGGTCGCCTGCCAATGCCTCCAGGTGATTGGCCGGTGGCTGCCGGAGATCCTCCAGCTTGATTCGCCAGCGTGCGCAGCTTGCGGCGCGACACCTTGGCCAGACCGCTCGGAAACCCCTTCGGCATCCGATCGGCCCAGATCGCCGCCGTGCGTTTGTCTGCGAACGACCGGATCACGCCGCGCTACGTAGCGCGCATCGGCCTCACATTCAATTTCCACTCGTCGCCGCCGCTCGCGTCCGACAACCAGGGTTCCCGAACACGACGGTGCAGCCATCCGATCGCTGGTCACCGCCCCGCGCTTCCAGTTTTGTCTCTCTCGGCAACCGCCAGTGCATGGTGCTATCTCAAGCATACAAGCAGTGAGGCACGGTCGGCGCTCCGTGGTCGCACGTCCTCGTGCCACGCACTGCCGCGAAGGCACCATCTGGGATCGAGGGTACTGGCGGAGCAACCGGCATGGCGGAAACATTCGATCGGGTGACCCTCGGCATCCTGCGCGACGCGAACGAGGTCGCCATCCGCACCAGCGCGAGCCCGGAACGCGGGATCGTCATCTGGGTGGTCGTGGTTGGCGACTCCGTGTTCGCCCGCTCGTTCCGCGGCCCGGGTGCAAAATGGTACGTCGCGGCGATCGCCGACAGGCGGGCGACGCTGGAACTCGGCGATCAGCGCTGGCCGGTCCGCGTGACGCCGGTCGCCGATCCGGTGCTGATCGGCGAGGTCAGTGGTGCCTATCTCAAGAAATATGCGGCCAGCCCCTACGCCAAGGAGATGGTGCGCAGCGAGATATTGCCGACCACGCTGCGCCTCGACCCGGTTTGATCGCTGCGGCGCGGCCTGTCCGCGTGCAGCGGGCCGGCGGGATGCGCCGCCTGGCGACCCGCGCCGGTCGGGGGCGGCGACCGCGGTCCGGGGTTGGACCGGCGCTGCCCCCTATGCTACGGCCGGGCCATGTCCCAGTCCGCCTCCAGCCCGCTCATCGTCGTGCTGAACGGTCCGAACCTGAACATGCTCGGGCTGCGCCAGCCGCACATCTACGGCTCCGACACGCTGGATGATGTCGAGGTGCTGTGCGCCGAGACCGCCGAGGCGCTCGGGCTGGCGATCGACTTCCGCCAGACCAACGGCGAGGGCGAGCTGGTCACCTGGGTGCAGGAATGCCGCGGCCGCGCCGCCGGGATCGTGATCAACCCGGCCGGCTACAGCCACACCTCGGTCGCGCTGCTCGACGCGCTGCTGGCGGTCGAGCTGCCGGTGATCGAGGTGCACATCAGCAACATCCATCGCCGCGACGCGTTCCGCCATCATTCCTACGTTTCGCAGGCGGCCACCGGCGTCATCTGCGGCTGCGGCATCCAGGGCTACGCACTGGCGCTGACCGCGATCGCCGATCTGGTGCAGAACCGCGCATGAGGGTGCCAAGCATGAGGGTCGGGGCATGAGGGCCAGGGCATGAGGGTGAGGGCATGAGGGTCAGGGCATGAGCCGCATCCCGTTCGATCCGGACGCGATCCGCGCGCTCGCCGCCCTGCTGGCCGAGACCGGCCTGACCGAGATCGAGGTGGCGGAGCGCGACAGCCGCATCCGCGTGGTGCGGGCGGCGCCAGTCGCCGCGGCCGCGCCGCCTGCGCCGATCAGTCCCACGCCCGTCTCCGGCGTTATACCGGTGCCGCCCGAGCCGAACGCCGACGACGCCCAGCACCCGGGGGCGGTGCTCAGCCCGATGGTGGGCGTCGCCTACCTGTCGCCCGAGCCGGGCGCACCACTCTTCGTCAGCGTCGGCCAGAGCGTCGCCGCCGGCCAGACCCTGCTGCTGATCGAGGCGATGAAGACCTTCAACCAGATCCGCGCCCCCCGGGCCGGCACGGTGGCGCGAATCCTGGTCAACAGCGGCGCGCCGGTCGAATACGGCGAGGCGCTGATGATCCTGGAATGAACCGTTGTTCCAGAAGATCCTCATCGCGAACCGGGGCGAGATAGCGCTTCGCATCCAGCGCGCCTGCCGCGAGCTGGGCATCCCGACCGTCGCCGTCCACTCGACCGCCGATTCCGAGGCGATGCATGTGCGCCTGGCGGACGAGAGCGTGTGCATCGGCCCGCCGCCGGCGAAGGACAGCTACCTGAACATCCCGGCGATCCTGTCCGCGGCCGCGATCACCGGGGCCGACGCGCTGCATCCCGGCTACGGCTTCCTGTCGGAGAACGCCAACTTCGTCGAGATGGTGGAGGCGCACGGGCTGACGTTCATCGGCCCCGGATCGCAACATATCCGCATGATGGGCGACAAGATTGCCGCCAAGGCGGCGATGGCCGCGCTGGGCGTGCCGCTGGTGCCGGGCTCCGACGGCGCGGTGGCGGACATTTCCGCGGCGAAGGCGGCCGCCGCGCGGATCGGCTATCCGGTGCTGATCAAGGCGGCGGCCGGTGGCGGCGGGCGCGGCATGCAGGTGGGCCGACGCGCCGAGGACCTGGAGGAGGCGTTCGCCCTGGCGCGCACCGAGGCACGTTCCGCGTTCGGCAACGATGCGGTCTACGTCGAAAAATACCTCGATCGGCCGCGCCATATCGAGCTGCAGATCCTGGCCGACGCGCACGGCCACGTGGTGCATTTCGGCGAGCGCGACTGCTCCTTGCAGCGGCGGCACCAGAAGCTGCTGGAGGAGGCGGGCTCGCCGGCGCTGACGCCGCAGGCGCGCGACGCGCTTGGGCGGGTGGCGACCCAGGCACTGGCGAAGATCGGCTACCGCAACGCCGGCACCCTGGAGTTCCTCTACCAGGACGGCGAGTTCGCCTTCATCGAAATGAACACGCGCCTGCAGGTGGAACATCCGGTGACAGAAATGATCTGCGGCGTCGACCTGGTGCGCGAGCAGATCCGCATCGCCTTCGGCGCGGAGCTGGGCTACGGCCAGTCCGACATCAGCTTCACCGGCCACGCCATCGAGTGCCGCATCAACGCCGAGGATCCGGTGACGTTCATGCCGACGCCGGGGCGCGTCACCGCGTTCCATGCGCCCGGCGGGCTGGGGGTGCGGGTCGATTCGGCGCTGTACGCCGGCTGCGTGGTGCCGCCTTATTACGACAGCATGGTGGCCAAGCTGATCGTGCACGCGCCGACGCGCGCCGATGCGATCGGGCGGCTGCGCCGGGCGCTGGCGGAATTTGCCATCAGCGGCATCCAGACCACGATTCCGTTGCATCAGCGGATCGTCGACGACGCGGCGTTCCAGGCGGGTGATTATACCATCCATTGGCTGGAGCGGTTCGTCGCGGCGGGGTAAATGTCGGGCGTGTCCTGGCTGACCACCGTAGGGCGGAAAAGCGCAAGCGCATTCCGCCACTCGCGGCACTGCATGGCGGAATGCGCTGCGCTGTTCCGCCCTACATCGATCCCGCGCCTCGCCTCCGCGTCAGACTGACCAGTTGCGCGGCGTGCGGTCAGGCGGCGGAGCGGTGCGGGTGCGTGTTCTCACGGTGCATAGGGTGTCTTCCCCCATTAAGCGGCGAGGGCGACGGCTGAGGTCTGCAGGCGGGCATCGAGCTCGGCGAGAAGCTGCGCGAACGCGGCATCGTCGAGCGGGATGGCGTCACCAAGCCGCGGCGCGGGGACGGGCGCCTTGGCGGGCCGTGCCGCCGGCGCGCCCGGGGCCGGTCGCGCGGCGGGCGCGGGCTTCGGCGCGGCCTCGGCCGTGGGGGGTGCCGCCGTTGGGTCGGCCGCGGCGGCTTGCGGTGCCGGCTGGGGTTGTGGTTGCGGCTGGGGCTGCGGCATCGGCTGCGGCTGGGGGGTGACGGCGGCGGAGGCGGGCAGGCCCGCCGGCCGGCGCGCCGGCTCGCTCTCCTGGCGATGGAGGTAGTCGGCCCGCATCTTGTCCGACTGCCGGCCGAGCGCCTGCGCGCGGGTCTGGCAGCGGAGCTGCAGCTCGCTCGTGACGGTGGGCTGGATGGCGCAGCCGAGGTCGTACATGGCGTGGAAGTGCAGCGCGACGATGCGGGCGGCGTCCATCGCCTCCAGCGGGTCGCGTGGATGCAGGGCGGCGATGGCGAGGAAGGCGGCCTCGCGCTGCTGGGCGCACGCCTCGGCGGTGGCGCGCGGGGGCGGCGGCAGGGCTTCGATGGTGGAGCGGAGCATGGTGTTGAAGGTGGCGGGGTCGAGGGGGAGAGGCTCGGCGCTGGTCTGGGAGGTTGTCATGGCGGGCGTTCCTCGATGATAAAAAGGGGAGAGAACATAACATGAACAACCGGGGGTTGTAAAGGGGGGATGTGACCATTGGCGGTGGGTTTGGTTGAAATTCGGCTTTGGGTGGGCAGCGGCCGTTCCGGCCGGCGCTTGAACCGCGAAATCTCCATCAGCTACAATTTTTCCAAAGCGTAGCAAGCTTACCTGCGCTAGCATTATCCTTCGATCTGCCTGCGCTGCGCATCAAGCCCGCGCAAAACGGATGCGAGACGCAGAGCTTCAGCCGGGTCCGTGGTCGTGGAGAGCTGCATGCGAATGTCGTAGGCCTTCTTCCTCTGCCGGTTTGGCACGACGACCTTACCGTCTCTGATGACTCACCGGTCACCTCGCCAATGCCGCGCGTATAGCGGCGCTCCTTGTGGTAGTTGAGGCCCCGGCGGTGAATCTCCTGCTTGATCGCCCATACAACTTTGCCGGGAATGCGGTCGCAGGAGATGGTGATGTCGTCCATGTAGACGGTGAGCACGCAACCCGCATCCTTCGCGATCTGCGCGATGGCAAGCCACATATCGTAGAATGCGAAAAAAGACATGATCGGGCTGACAGTGCTGCCGGTCGTGAGATGCCCATCAGCAGTGAGCAGTTGGCCGAGAATCACGGCCACGTCCGGGCTACAGCGCATCACCTTATGGAAAAACCATATTACCCGTTGTCGCGGCGTCGAAGGAAAATAAGCCTTGATGTCGATCATACGCAGTTCCTTCGCGCCGACATGCTGGGCGGCATTCGACGCATAGGATCGGCGTTTCACCGGGCAGAACAGGAATTCTGGAGGCTCTAACTCTTGACAGCGCCTTCCGCACCACGACGTGGATGGGGCGCAAAGCGCCGCGCGGTTCTTGAATGATCCGGGTCTTGAGCTTGCCATGCCGCTCCTCCTCAAAGCTCCTGCAACTATAGGGCCGCTCCATGGCCAGCACGTCGTCAAGCGTCTTCCGTGTCAGGCCGAACAGCGCGGCAAGTTTTGCGCGCGATTGCAGGGCATAGAACGGCGATTGGGTAAGCGGGTGGTAGCGCGGCTCGCTACGCGGCATCGCGCCCTGCGCGTTCGGCAATGAATTTCAAGAGCGTGAGCACCTTACCGGACACGGCTACTTTCAGTCCACCTACCGGCGTCCCGTCCTCCATGTGTTCCGAAAAAAACATGATCGACGACAGTGGGCATTTTGAACTCGGTCGCATAGCGGCGCAGCAATTGGAGAGTTGGCTCCTTCTTTCCGGCCTCGATCTCCGACAGGTAGGGGGTGCCGATCCCAAGCCGCGCCGCGAGATCCCTTTGCGACATATCATGGAAAACGCGGATCAACCGCAGCGCTTCGCTCAGCATGGTCCCCCCGCTCTGATGGTGTGGTTTGTTGGAAGACTGGGCCTTGATCGTCAGTGCCTCAGAAGGAATGCCGCTCAGCTCATATCCAAGCCGAGCAAGGGCGATAATCGCCTTCAGCACCGGCGGGTTGCAGAGCCATCGTAAACCAGTTTTGGCCCCTTTTTTCGTAGCGTCGCCGCCTTGATCCCCGTTGTCTGATCAGCCACTGGCCTTTGCGTCGTAGTTAGACATCGGCTTGCTCTCCATCACGCCACGCGGAATCGCGCAGCGCCGCCAAGACGGAGTGCAGGGGTAACAACGGTTTAAGCCCAGAATTCCGAGGGGCGCGGCGATTCCGCCAGCCGCGCCCCGCCCGCGTCCCGGTCGCCCGGCAGCGCTGACGGTGGAAGGAGGCCTCACAGCCTCCCACGGGCCGGGTCTCGGCCCTGTTGATGGCAGGTATCCCTCTAAAGTGACTGACAGTGTCAGATAAGCGGAACGCGCCCGCGTTGCGCAAGAAGTTTTTTCGCCAATGGAGAACATTTTTGCTGGACAATTGGCGGTGGGGCCGGTAGCCGCCGATTTGCCGTGCGAATTCGCGCCTAGGGAACAAGGGTAGCAAGGCCCTCCGGCTCTATGTGATACGCGGTTATCACATATAGGCGATACAACGCATTGAAATCGTGGAGAGAAAAGGTCGGCCGTCCAGCTCGTGCCGGCGACCAGGTCGCAGGGGACCGGCGGTTGCCATCGCACCGCCGATCGGGGTCAATGTCGCCAGATCCGTCATGTCAGGCGTCGGGAACCCACCCGGCGAGATGAGAACCTCGCTGGGTAGCTGGGCATGGGAGTTACCACTGCGGCTGGGGGAGTTCGCGCACGCGAGGAGCCGGCACCAAGCGTCTCCGTGGTCATGATGGGGCCTTAAGCGGCACAAAGGGCGAAGAGGGTTACTGTCTTCCTGAACCTAGGGATCATCATGCAATGTCGGTCGAAGCTGGTCGCCGCGTCGGGCGGATTTCTTTCTGCCACCAAGTGCCATCGATGGAGATTTTCGACAACAATCGAGAGGGTCGGTGGGGCAACCGACAAAGAACAATGCACATGGTCCGAGATGGGGTAGGCGGTATCTACCTTCGGGAGGCACTGGGAGCCCCATCGCGGACGTCACGTTTAACCTGCTAAAGGAGACCTATGGCAGAGAGCCTCCGCGAGTTCGCCAGGACCTCCTATCAGCGGACACTTTGGTCGTGTCCACGACACGGTTTCCTCTCGACGATAGCCCCCAGCGGAAGCACCCGAGGTGGATCGCCAGATCGGGAAATTTCATGGAGCAGGCGTTAGAGGACGCGCACAGGTGGTTCTTTGAATATTGCGACAGGCAGCGCATCACGCTCTCACGTGTTGTGACCCATGAAATTCGGCGACACGCCTATGATCCTGATCGATCCGACAATCCCCTCGACTACACGACGGTGATATTCCAGATGGTAGGTGGGTGGATGTGCGGTGGCATGGCACGCCTTCGCAGTACGATACGATGACTAAGTTATCACGCGACGCCCAACAAAAGAGGCTGTGGCCGAGGTCCTCTACAACCGTTGGGTATGCGGTCTATGCCCCGTCGCTCGGTGAATGGGGACCGGCGGGTATGTTGAATGTGTTTGGCGCGAGCGGAACCGCAACTATGGTAGCCTCGGTACCTGTTCGCCAGAGAATTCAGCGACAAGCTCAGGCAGATGGTTCAGTCGCAAATGCACCGCCTGATGATGATTGAATTCAGCGTTGAATTCCCGAAGGGCTCCTGCTCCCGCTTACGCTTGGTGATCTGGCGTACTCCGCAGCAAGACCCGTTGTTGACATCACTTTGCCCTGATCGACCATCCACGTGTAACGTGCACGTCGAGACACTGCGACGCCGCCCACCGTCGCCGCGATTTGCGGGGACCATAGGTCCCCACAAATCTGCTATCGGCAGGGATGCCGCGACCAGATGTGCGGTGTCCACCTTTCACGAGACACGGCAGAGGTCGAGCGCACGGCGACGCAACCCGCCATGACCACGACGGGATCGGAGCCTCAGGCCCGTCGGCAAACACGTAGTGTGCGAACCGATTCAGCCCCGGCATCTAGGAACGTCGATACAGGAACATTCCTAGGGTTTCGCTGTTGATGGTCGAGCCGCCACGCCTGCCAACCGCCAGTGGCCATCGCCGTCACCTTGGCAGCCGCACCGGCACGCGCGGCGTCCAGGCGCGGGCCAGCGGCCGGGTCGGCGACCCCGATGTAATCGAAGCGCCCGGCCAGGTTTAGACTGGCCGCGGCGGAGGAAAACATCGGTGCCTTGAAAGGGAAGCCAAGGAAAACAATCCTGGTCGGGTAGAAGCCGAACGAAGCCGCGAACTTGGCGAACGTCCACAAGACATTGCCCGTGGTGCTGCGAGTGTCTTCTTCAAACACGACCTTCAGTGACGCGAGCGGAGATCGGTGCCGATCTTGTGGAGCCTTACCCAGTGATTCCGGGCTTCCGTTTCGAGATGGTCGGGATCCGTGTCGGCGCCAGACAGAAATAAGGGTGCCTGATGTTTCAGGGCAAGTTTCGCGCTGGCCCTCAGCTGCGCATCGAACAGAGGTGGATCACCCGGATCGAACGGTTTCTCCCACTCGCCGTTTCGGATTCCGGTGTTGCAGGCGAGAGCTATCGCATCATATTGGACTGTCATCGTCTGATCTCCCTAAATCCGAGAAAATCTCTCGGCACGATGACGGTGCCGTGTCCCGCCTTACAACGCTCGTTCTATAACGCAGCACCTGCTTCTAGAACTCCCAGAGCGTCCTGCGACTACCACACGAGTATGTAGACGAGGGCGTCACGTGCGGTCGGCATAAAGGTTCGCCTGTACTATGGGTCAATCTCACGCATGACAACGTCCTGTATCATTCCTGAGACGCTGTGCGCCGGCGCCTGCATGGCCACTTCTTCCGCCCAGACTTAAGAAGGTACTGCTTTGGGTCGAAAGCCGAGATTCAAACTGACCCACTGCCGTGACCACCTATCCGATGCCGCAGCGGTGACGTGGGTCAGCAAGATACGTCGGTACGGATACGCGACGAATGGCGGGGTTGCCGAGGCGATGCTCCGATGCCGGCGGCCGGACGCCGGCTGACCGATCAGACCATGGGGTCGCTGGTGTTGCATGAACGCGCTAACCTGACCGGCTGCGCACCTGCGGCGCCGGCCCAGCCTTCGATCAGCTTGATCAGGGCAGTAAAATCCTGCTCGCCCATTCCCTGCTGCATGCCGAAGCGCCAAAGCTGCGCCACCGTCTCGTGCGTCCACATCGGCACGCCGAGGGCGTGCGCCTCCTCCAGCCCCAGCGTCACGTCCTTGTACCATCGTTGCCAGTTTGGCGCCGTAGTCGAACGTGCCGGGCAGCACCGCGCGCGGCACCTTGTCCAGCGTCGCGCTGTTGCGCCCGGTCGAGGCGTTGATCACCTGCACCATCAGATCGGGATCGAGACCACCCTTGGCGCCGAGCACCAGCGCCTCGAACGCGGCGGCGAGATTGGCGGCGCTGAGCAGGTTGTTCACCAGCTTCATCAGTTGCGCCTGGCCGGGCGTATCGCCCATCACGAACACCGACTTGCCGATGCGGTCGAGCCACGGCCGCACCTGCGCCAGCGCCGCCGCCGGCCCCGCCGCGATCACCGACAGCGTGCCGGCGCGCGCGCCCTTCGGCCCGCCGCTGATCGGGCAGTCGATCAGCGCGATGCCGCGCGCCTGTAGCTGCTCGGCAAGATCGCGCATGGTGCGGCTGCCGATCGTTGACATCTCGACATAGACGCGCAGCGCCGTGCCTTGCGCCACCTCCGCCGCCACCGCCCGGCTGATGGCGGCACCGGGCAGGCAGGCGAAGACGATCGTTGCCGCGTCGGCGACCGCGCGCGCCGAGGCATGATCGACCGCGCCGTTCAGCACGAACGGCGCCAGCGCGACCGGGTCCGGATCGAACACGTGCAGCCGCGCGCCGGCCTGCGCGAGGCGCTCGGCGATCGCCGCGCCCATCTGGCCAAGGCCAAGAAACCCCAGGTCCATGTGCCCCTCCCCCGGTCCGGGCGGGAGGATGACACAGCGCGCGGCCTGGCGCATGCTACCGGTCAGTATCCAATGCAGTATCCAAGCCGAGGAGGAGAAACGCGATGAGCGGCAACATGCTGGAGGGCAAGGTTGCGGTGGTGACCGGCGCGGGAAGGGGGATCGGCCGGGCGACGGCGATCTGCCTGGCGGCGAACGGCGCCAAGGTGGTGGTGTGCGATGTCGGCGCCGCGGTGACCGGCGAGGGGCAGGACGCCGGCCCGGCGCAGCAGGTGGTCGCCGAGATCGCCCAGGCGCACGGCCAGGGCCGCGCCGTGGCCAACACCGACAGCGTCGCCGAATGGGCCAACGCGCAGCGCATCGTGCAGACCGCGATCGACACGTTCGGCCGCATCGACATGGTGGTGAACAACGCCGGCATCCTGCGCGACCGCATGTTCCACTACATGTCGCCCGAGGAATGGGACGCGGTGATCAAGGTGCACCTGTACGGCGCGTTCTACGTCAGCCGCGCCGCGGTCACGCATTTCCGCAAGCAGGAGAGCGGGTGCTTCGTGCACATCACCTCCACGTCCGGGCTGATCGGCAGCGTGGGGCAGGTGAACTACGGCGCGGCGAAGCTGGGCATCGCCGGGCTGTCGCGCTGCATCGCGATGGACATGCAACGCTATCATATCCGGTCGAACTGCATCGGCCCGCACGCGTTCAGCCGCATGATCGAAACGGTGCCGGGACAGAGCGAGGAGCAGTTGAAGGCGCGGGCGGAGAAGACGAAGCCCGATCACATCGCGCAACTGATCGCGTTCCTGGGCACCGACGCGGCGAAGGGCGTGTCGGGGCAGATCTTCGGCGTGCGCGGCAATGAGGTTTATCTCTACAACCAGCCGCGGCCGATCCGGATCATGGCGCGCAGCGACGGCTGGACCCCGGAGAAGCTGGCCGAACACTGGCTGCCCGCGGTGCAGAACAGCTTTACCCCGCTGGAGAGGACGCGGGACGTGTATAGCTGGGATCCGATCTGAGGGAGGGATGGGGGTTAGACTCCCCCCTCCCCTTGAGGGAGGGGGTTGGGGGAGGGGTTGGCGCCAGGGTCGCGCCGCAGCGTAGTACCGTTCGACCCCTCCCCCCAGCCTTGGTGCGCTTCGCGCCCCAAGCCCTCAAGGGGAGGGGGAGAACGTTGCGTGCGCCCTCCTACCGTCCCACAAAATTCGGCTGCCGCTTTTCCTTGAACGCGGCAACGCCTTCGCGATGGTCCTCGGTCTGGTCGAGCTGCGGCTGCACCAGCGCTTCCATGTCCAGGAAGTCCTCGTAGCTCGGCGAGGACGCCATGTGGAACAGCTTCTTCGCCAGCCCGAACGCGAAGGTCGGCCCGGTTGCCAGATCGGCCGCCAGTGCCGCGGCGCGCGCCATAAGCTGATCGTCCGGCACCACCTCGTTCACCAGGCCCAATGACAGCGCCTCCGGCGCCTCGACGAAGCGCGCGGTGAACACCAGCTCCTTGGCCTTCGCCATGCCGATGCGGCGGGTCAGGAACCAGATCGCCCCGCCATCCGGTGCCAGGCCGATGCGGCGGAAGATCTGCGAGAACCGCGCGGTCTCCGAGGCAACGATCAGGTCGCACGCCAGCGCGATGGACCAGCCGATGCCCACGGTCGGGCCGCGCACCGCGGCGATCGATCGGCTTCTCGATCGCGTGCATCACGCGCAGGAACGCGTGGCTGTTGCCCTGCAGCCGCTCGCGTTCCGCGCGCAGCCCGCCGCGCTGCATGCCGCCGACATCGGCGCCGGTGCAGAAGGCGCGGCCCTCGCCGGTCACCAGGATGGCGCGTATTGCGTCGTCGAAGCGCAGCCGTTCGAAATGCTCGCGCAACTGCACGCGCATCTCGCGCGTCAGCGCGTTCAGCTTGTCGGGGCGGTTCAGCACCACCTTCGCCACCGCGCCCTCGATGATCAGCTCGACCGACATCGCGTTGCCTCCGTTCTGCGGCGCCCATCCAAGCGTGTTGACCTGCCGGGGACAAGGCGGCACCGTCGGCGCGGTTGGCGACGTATCGGGGGGAACCGCGCATGGCGCGCGCCTTTGAAGGCATCCGCATCATCGACATCACGCACGTGCTGGCCGGGCCGTTCGCGGCCTATCAGCTTGCGCTGCAGGGCGCCGACGTGATCAAGGTCGAGCACCCGGACGATCCCGACCAGAGCCGCGGCACCGGCAGCGACCCCGCGCTGAACCATGCCGGCATGGGCACCGGGTTCCTGACCCAGGCGTCGAACAAGCGGTCCATCACGCTCGATCTGAAGACGCCGAGCGGGGCGCGAGATCCTGCAGAAGCTGGTCGCCACCGCCGATGTGCTGGTGGAGAATTATCGCCCCGGCGCGTTCGAGGCGCTGGGGCTGGGCTACGAGGACGCTGCGCAAGATCAATCCGAAGCTGATCTACGCGTCGTTTTCCGCGTTCGGCCAGGGCGGGCCGCGGCGCACGCAGACCGCCTATGACCACGTGATCCAGTCCACGTCGGGCATCATGGCGATGACCGGCACGCCGGCGGCGCATCCGGTCAAGATCGGCGCGCCGGCAATCGATTACGCCACCGGGACGATGGGCGCCTTCGCGCTGGCCTCGGCGCTGTTCCAGCGCGAGCGCACCGGGCAGGGCCAGCGCATCGACATGGCGATGCTGGACGTGGCGATGATCCTGATGGCCTCGCACCTGACCGGCTACCTGCGCAACGGCCGGCACCCGAAGCCGAGCGGCAACAAGCATCCGCACGCCACCAACAGCGCCTATCAGACCAAGGACGGGCTGGTGATGCTGGGTGCGTCGAACCTGCGCCAGCAGAAGCGGCTGTGGACGGTGCTGGAACGTCCCGACATGATCAAGCGCAGCAACGACGAGCGCGACGCGGATCATGCCAACGAGGAGAAGCTGCTGGAGCAGATCATGCTGACCCGCACGGCGGCGGAATGGGAGGAGTTCTTGCAGGCAGCGCCACGTGCCCGCGTCGCGCGTGCGCACGATGGGCGAGGCGGTGGCCGATCCGCAGATCGCCTCGCGCGGCGTGCTGCATCGTTTCGCTGACGGTGCGCCGGGCGTGCCGGGCGCGTTCAGCGTGCCGGTCGCGGCGTTCATGTTCGACCATGACGGCCCGCGGGTCGACGCGCCACCGCCGCGGCTGGGCGAACATACCGAGCAGGTGCTCGGCGAGCTCGGCTACGGTCCGGCGGACATCGCGGGGTTCCGCGCCGCCGGCGTGATCTGACAGGAGACGCACGATGCAGCTTGGACGGCTCGGCGCCTGGTACAGCACGGACAAGCTTGGTGGACCGAAGGAGATCGCCGCCTTCGCCGCCAACGTGGAGCGGCTCGGCTACGACACGCTGTGGTATCCGGAATCGCGCGGCTATGAATCGTTCTCGGTCGCCGGCTTCATGCTGGGCGCGACGAAGACGCTGAACATCGGCAGCTCGATCGCCAGCATCTACGCGCGCGACGCGTTCACCTCGCGCCGCGGGATGATTGTCGTTGAACGCGCTGTATGGCGACCGCTTCATCCTGGGTCTGGGCGTCAGCCACCTGCCGATGGTGGAGGGCGTTCGCGGCCACACCTACGGAAAGCCGATCCCGGTGATGCGCGCCTATCTCGACGGCATCTGCAAAGGCCAGGCGGGGGCGGACGGACTGGCCGCTCGCCGTCGCCGCGCTGGGCCCGCTGATGCTGAAGCTGGCGGGGGAGAAGACGCGCGGCGCGCTGCCGTACAATGTGACGCCGGAACATACCGCGCGGGCGGCGAAGATCATGGGGCCAGGCAAGTGGCTCGCGGTCGAGCAGAAGGTGTGCCTGGAGACCGATCCCGTGCAGCGCCCGCGCGCTGGGTCGTGCCGAGCTGTCGCGCTACATGGTGCTGGACAATTATCGCAATTGCTGGCTTGGGCTGGGGTTCACCGAGGCCGAGCTGGCGAATGGCGGCTCCGACCGGTTCATCGACGCGATGGTGCTGTGGGGCAGCACGGCAAAGGTGAAGGACGGGCTGCGCGCGCATTTCGCCGCGGGTGCGACGCATGTCTGCATCCAGCCGGTGCACGCCGAGGGCGACGTTGCGGCGCGGGATCGGACGCTGGCCGAGCTGGCGGATACCTAGAGTGCGGCGACGAGGACCGGGATTGCCGACGCCCCCGTCATTGCGAGGAGCGTGGCGACAAAGCAATCCCCCGCGAGCGGGCCTGGGGCAGGAGATTGCTTCCCCGGGTCAAGCCCGGGGACCGCTGCGCTCCTCGCAATGACAGGGGGGCCGATAATGGCGGCGCTTCCGAGTAGCGTGAACACGCTCTAAGGCGTCGCGCCGGCCTCTGATCTGTATCCGTCTGTCAGCGTCTTCAGAAACGCGATGATGTCTTGCAGGTCCTGCTTGCTGTTCGCCGGTTTCTCGCCCAGGTTCCGATCCAGTGGCGGATCAACGGCGTCCACATTCGCACGATACCGTGGCGGAATGTCGTCGTATTTCTCGACCTTGCCGTCCGGCCCGGTCGGATAGATCGCCACCGGATCGGTGTCGCGCAGATTGTAGAAGTCCATCACCTGCTGCAACGTGTGATAGACGCCGTTGTGCATGAACACATGCCGCGTCGCCACGTTGCGCAGCGTCGGTGTCAGGAACATGCCGCAGTACTGCGTCTGATCCGCCATGTCGGTGCGGATCGGGCCGCAGACGCCAAGATCGAAATAGCCGGGATCGTGGTTGACGCTCAGCGCCATGTTGCGTGGCACGCCGAGCGCCTCGTACTGATCGTCGGTGAACTGCGGCGGCAATCCGTCGGGGCTGGCCTGATCCAGATGGCAGCCGGCGCAATCGGCCTTCGCCGGATCGTTGAACAGCAGATAGCCGCGCAACTCGGCCTGGCTGAGCCGCGCCTTTCCCTCCAGCCAGGCGTCGTATTTGCTGGTGTAGGGATGGAAGCTCGGGTCCTCGATCTGGTAGCGCGCCACCGCGAACAGCGCCTCGGCCACCGCGAGGCGCGGATTGTCGAACACCGCCGGGCCGAACAACTGGATGAACCGTTGCGCATACGGCGCGTTGCGCAGCCTGGCGGCCGCTGCCTCGATGCTGCCGCCATCCATCTCCAGCGGGTTCAGCAGCGGACACAGCGCCTGGTCCTGCAAGCGTGTCGACGCGGCCGTCCCAGAACAGCCCGCCCTGACGGCACCAGATTGGCCGCACTCTGCGCGGTGTCCTGGGCGGTCTTCTTGCGCGCGCGGCACGTTGAGCTCTGCGCTGCCAACTGGGCCAGGCTGATGTTCTCGTTTTCGTCGTTGTCCGGCCCGACGCTGAAGTTCGGCTGTCGCTCCAGATACATCAGCGACGGCACCGCCCGCAGCCCCTGCCGCGACAAGTCCGGGCCGCCCGTCATCACCGGCGCATCGCCCGGCGGGCCGTAGGCATGCGCCGGGCTGTGGCACGCGGCGCAGGACAGCCGGCCGGACGAGGACAGGCTGGGGTCGAAGAACACCTGCCGGCCAAGTTGCGCCATCGCCGACAGCGGTGCGACCGGCGGACGCACGAGCCGCACCGGGAACGGGTTCTCGCCCAGGCTGAGCAGGAAGGTTGCGCGCGGGTGCGTCATCCAGGCGTCCAGCGGCAACGGGCTGCGCGCCACCAGGGCAAGCAGGCCACCTGCGACGGCAGGCGAGGAGCATGCCGCCAATGCCCCACCGGACGCGACGGTGCGCGCGAGCGATCAGAGCGCCTCCGGTCTTAGCATCGGAGGTGGCTTCGGCAGCGGGTCGCCGGTCGCCGGATCCAGATAGAGCGGCACGCGCTTCGCGCCGGAAGCGAAATCGAACATGTCCATGATCGACCCGGCGCCGGCATCGAACGAGCCGCCGCCGAGCCGTTCGCCGTGCAGCCAGTTGTCCTCGATGAAGCGCACCACCGAGGCCTGGGAAATCAGCGTGTGGGTCACCGCGTTCGGCTTCGCCCAGGGCGAGATGACCAGGAACGGAATGCGCGTGCCGGGGCCGCAGCGACCGTTCACCGGCTTGCCGTCCACGCCGGGCAGCGGCGTGCCGGTGCCGCACTTGCCCGGCCCGTCGAGCTGATCGGCCTCGGCGTCGAGCGACGGATTGGTCGGCTTGGCGAAGGCATGGTCGTACCAGCCGTCCGAGTCGTCCCAGGTGACGATCACCGCTGTGTTCTTCCAGTCCGGCTGCTGCTCGAGGAAGTTGATCAGCGCGACCAGTCCCGCCTGCTCGTCCAGCGGATCGGAATAGCCGGCGTGGCCGTCCTGGTACGCCAGCGCCTTGAGGTAGGACACCGCGGGGAAGTTGCCCGCCTTCACGGCGGCGTAGAAATCCTGCAGGTCGTATTCGTGGTTGGCCGGATCGCGCGTCTTGCCGTCCTGCTCGTAACTGTAGCCGATGGCGCGGATCGAGCTGGGCCGGGCATGCTTCGGGTTGGCGGTCGATGGCGAAGTACTGGAACCAGTTGTGGTGCGGGATGTAGTCCACGACGTCGCTGCCGACCACTGCCGACTGGGTGCTGCGCTTGCAGCCGGTGGTGCCGTTGGCGTTCTTCGTCTCCAGGTTGAAGCCGCCCATGAAGCCGCCCCAGGTGATGCCCGCCGCGTTCAGCAGGTCGCCGATGTTCTTCCCCGTCATCATCGCCTGGTCCGCGGGCACCGAGCAGACGTCGTAGCCGGGATCGACGTCGTTGATCATCGTGACCCCGCCCTGGCCGTCGTTGATGTAGTACGACACGGCGGCGAGCGTGGACGGCTGCTTGGTGGTGGCGACGATCCGCACGCCGTTGGTCTGGCCCGCGATCGACCTCCAGCGCGCCTGGCGTCGAGGGGCCGTAGGTGTCGGTGTAGGCGTTGTCGTTCATCGCGAAGTGCTGCGCGTAGTGCCAGATCGCGGTGACGGTGTTGCCGTCGAAATAGCCCATCACCTGGCCCTTGGTGCCGAACGCCCCGACGCCGCCCGGGGTGCCCTTGCCGGTGTATTTCGGGAACAGATCGGCCTTGCCGCCGTCATAGGCCTGCTGCTCGGCGGTGTAGGCGTGGTTCTGGTCGGCGGTGTTGGCCTGCGTGCGATCGAGCCGGAACGGTTCGGCGGCGTCGGCGCCGTTCGCGGTGTTGGTGAAGTTGGGATTGTTGGTCAGCAGGTGGGCGTTGGCCAGGTTGTTGACCGACGGCGTGTCGGGGTGCCGCGGTGAAGGCCGGCTCGCCCGGCGGGTTGGCGGCGTTCGGGTAGGTGGCGAAGTAGTGGTCGAACGAAACGTTCTCCTCGAAGATGACGACCAGGTGCTTGATCGGCGTGGCGGTCCGAAGCCGGTCCTGCGTGCGGCTGCCGATGATGCTGGCCGGTGCCACCGCGCCGCCGGGCGGCGCGGCCGCGGCGGGGCTGCAAGCCCAAGGGGCAGCCGCCACAGCCAGGGCGCCGGCGGCAATGCAGGTCAGGCACTTGTGTTGCATCATGTCCCCCTCGAACCAGAATAGCGATTTTTACCTATGGCACGGGTGCGCGTCTCGGCATGACGGAATTATGACATCCGGGCGTCGAACGGACCATGCGGCGCCGGCTTGTCGGCCGGGTTGGAGGGTGCCCGCGGCGCGCACCACGCCTATGGCCGGGCCGCAGCCAACCGGTCTCGGCGAAGGGTCGTCGCCCCCTCACTGCAGCCGCTGCGCGATAAGCCGGCCGGCGCGCCCGTTTCCCCCCCGGTGCGCGGCCGCACCACCCGTTTATCGTGCAACTCCGAACGTGCTACAAGGATGCCGGAGGTTCGGAATGGCTTTAGGCTCTCTGACGGGACGGGCTCCCAAGCCACGCGTGATCACCAGCGACCGGCGGGATCAGGAAGTGGACGAGCTCTACGAGATGGCGAACTTGTTTCCGCGGACCACCGGCCTGCCACTGACCGTGTGGGTCAGCCCGCGTGGACGAGCGAGGCACGACGCGAGAATCAAGGTTTCTTTGACTCCGGGAAGGATGGACATCGGGGATACGGCAGTGGTCGGCATTCGGCCGAGCCCGCGGTTGATCGAAGGGAACCTGGCGCCGGCCGATTTTGAGTTGGTGTCGCAATGGATCAGGCTGAATGAGGCAGCGCTGATGGATTTCTGGAATGAGACGATTGACTCGATCGAGTTGGGCGGGAGGTTGAAGAAAGTCTAGCTCGTCGTTTGTGGCTGCCGTGCGACCCCCTCCCCCCCGTCCTTGGTCCGCTTCGCGGCCCAAGCCCTCAAGGGGAGGGGGAGAAGAGACGTTACACCTGCCGTTCCACGATCAACTGCTTGATCGCGCCGATCGCCTTCGCCGGGTTCAGCCCCTTCGGGCAGGTCTGCGTGCAGTTCATGATCGTGTGGCAGCGATACAGCTTGAACGGGTCCTCCAGCGCATCCAGCCGCTCCCCCGTCGCCTCGTCGCGCGAATCGGCGATCCAGCGATACGCCTGCAGCAGCACCGCCGGACCCAGATACCGGTCGCCGTTCCACCAGTAGCTCGGGCAGGAGGTCGTGCAGCAGAAGCACAGGATGCACTCCCACAGGCCATCCAGCTTGGCGCGCTCCTCGCGCGATCTGCATCCGCTCGCCGTCCGGCGGCGGCGCGGTATCGGACTTCAGCCACGGCTCGACGCTGCGATACTGCGCGTAGGCCAGGGTCAGGTCGGGCACCAGGTCCTTCACGACAGGCATGTGCGGCAGCGGATTGATCTTGACGGCGCCCTTCACGTCCTCGATCGGCTTCAGGCAGGCCAGCGTGTTGCGGCCGTCGATGTTCATCGCGCAGGAGCCGCAGATGCCCTCGCGGCAGGAGCGGCGGAAGGTCAGCGTCGGATCGACCTCGTTCTTGATCTTGATCAGCGCGTCGAGCACCATCGGTCCGCAGGCGTCCAGATCGACTTCGTACGTGTCGGTGCGCGGGTTCTGCCCGTCGTCGGGGTTCCAGCGGTAGATCTTGAAGTCGCGCACCCGCTTGGCGCCGGCCGGTGCCTTGAAGGTCTTGCCTGGGCGCACCCGGGAGTTCGCCGGCAGGGTGAATTCAACCATCGTCTGGCGTCCTGGATCAGAAGGTCCGTGTCATTGCGAGATAGGTGTCATTGCGAGACAAGTGTCATTGCGAGGAGCGAAGCGGCGAAGCAATCTCCCTCCGCGGATGGGGATTGCTTCGTCGCTTCGCTCCTCGCAATGACACTTGGGGTGACACAACGGGGTCAGTAAACGCGCTTCTTCGGCGGGAACACCGACACTTCGTTGGTCAGCGTCCGCATCTTCACCGGCCGGTAGTCCAGCCGCACCGCGCCCTTGTCGTCGCACCAGGCCAGCGTGTGCTTCATCCATTCGTGGTCGTCGCGCTCGGGGTAATCGTCGTGCGCGTGCGCGCCGCGGCTTTCGTGGCGGGCCTCGGCGCCGACCATGGTGGTCATCGCGTTGCCCATCAGGTTCTGCAGCTCCAGCGCCTCCATCAGGTCGCTGTTCCAGATCAGGCTGTGGTCGGACACCGACATGTCGGCCATGCCGTCCCAGACCTGCTCGCATCTTCGCCACGCCCTCGGCCAGCGTCTTGCTGTTGCGGAACACCGCGGCGTGGGTCTGCATGGTGCGCTGCATGTCCAGCCGCAGATCGGCCACCTTGGTGCCGCCCTTGGCGTGGCGCGCGCGATCGAAACGATCCAGCGACGCCTCGCCGGCCTTGGGCGGCAGCGGGGGCTGGCTGGCGCCGGCCTTGATCAGCTCCGCCGCGCGGATCGCCGCCGCGCGGCCGAACACCACGATGTCGAGCAGCGAGTTGCAGCCCAGCCGGTTGGCGCCGTGCACCGAGACGCAGGCGCCCTCGCCGATCGCCATCAGCCCCGGAACGACCGCGTCCGGGTCGTCGCGCGTCGGGCGCAGCACCTCGGCGTGCAGGTTCGTCGGCACGCCGCCCATGTTGTAGTGCACCGTCGGCAGCACCGGGATCGGCGCCTTGGTCACGTCGACGCCGGCGAAGACTTGCGCGAGGTCTCGGAAATCCCCGGCAGCCGTTCGTGCAGCAGATCGGCGCCGAGATGCTCCAGATGCAGATAGATGTATTCCTTGTTCGGACCGCAGCCGCGGCCCTCGTTGATCTCGATCGTCATCGAGCGCGACACCACGTCGCGGCTGGCAAGGTCCTTCGCGGTCGGCGCATAGCGCTCCATGAAGCGCTCGCCTTCGGAGTTGGTCAGATAGCCGCCCTCGCCGCGGGCGCCCTCGGTGATCAGGCAGCCGGCCGGGAAGATGCCGGTGGGGTGGAACTGCACGAATTCCATGTCCTGGCACGGCAGGCCGGCGCGCAGCACCATGCCGTTGCCGTCGCCGGTGCAGGTGTGCGCCGAGGTGCAGGACAGGAACGAGCGCCCGTAGCCGCCCGTCGCCAGCACGACGATCTGGGCGCGGAAGCGATGGATCGTGCCGTCGTCCAGGCACCAGGCGGTCACGCCGCGGCAGACGCCTTCGTCGTCCATGATCAGGTCGAGCGCGAAATACTCGACGAAGAATTCGACCTCGTGCTTCAGGCTTTGCTGGTACAGCGTGTGCAGGATGGCGTGGCCGGTGCGGTCGGCGGCGGCGCAGGCGCGGTGCGCCGGCGTCTTGCCGTAGTCCATCATGTGGCCGCCGAACGGACGCTGGTAGATCGTGCCGGCCTCGGTGCGGCTGAACGGCACGCCGAAATGTTCCAGCTCGTGCACGGCGGGGACCGCCTCGCGGCACATGTATTCGATGGCGTCCTGATCGCCCAGCCAGTCCGACCCTTTCACGGTGTCGTACATGTGCCAGCGCCACTCGTCCTCGCCCATGTTGCCGAGCGAGGCGGCGACACCGCCCTGCGCGGCGACGGTGTGGCTGCGCGTCGGGAACACTTTTGTGATGCAGGCGGTCTTCAGGCCGGCGGCGCCCATCCCGAGCGTCGCGCGCAGGCCGGAGCCGCCGGCGCCGACCACCACCACGTCGTAGGTGTGATCGACAATGTTGTAGGCTCGCGCCGAAGGCAGGGTGATCGCGTTCATCGTCCGCCCATACGTTGCATCTTGCGGCCTACAGGCCGAGCTTCAGGATGGAGATCAGGCAGGTCAGCGTCAGCAGCACGATCACGCCCTTCAGCACCAGCAGCGTGGCCAGCCGCGTCGTCTCGCGTGGAACATAGTCCTCGATCACCACCTGCACGCCCAGCGCGAGATGGTAGAAAGTGGCCAGCACCAGGGCGATAAACAGGACCATCGGGACCGGTCCGCCGATCCAGGCCAGCATCTCGGCGTGCGAGGCGCCGACCAGGCGCAGTGCCGCATAGATGAACCACAGGCTCAGCGGTACCAGTGCGACGGCGGTCACGCGCTGCATCCACCACTGCGTCGCGCCAGCCTTCGCCGCGCCCAGCCCGCGCGCGCGGCCAAGCTGCGAGCGCATGATCTGAACCTGGGGGGTCTTGTTCGTTTCGGACATGGCTGCCCTCACCAGATCACAAGGCCGATGATCCACACCAGAACGGTCAGGATCGCGGAAGCCGCCGCGACCAGGTAACCCGTTGCGGTGTACTGCGCCTTCTCGAAGCCGAGCCCGAGATCCCAGGCCATATGGCGGATGCCGTTGCACAGATGGAAAAATAGCGAAAACGTCCAGCCGAACAGCATCAGCAGCCCGATCGGCGAGCCGATGAACCACTGCACCGTGGCGAAGGCCTCGGGCGATGTGGCCGCCGCCACCAGCCACCAGGTCAACAGCAATGTTCCGAGGCCAAGGCCAAGGCCGGTGATACGGTGCAGGCCCGAAAGGACGGTGGTGAACTGTAGCCGATAGTCCATCAAATGCGGCGACAGCGGTCGGTGAACCAGTCTGCCGTCGGAAGTGCGCCCCATCATCAGCGCATCACGGACGTCTTTCACGCGGTGACTCCTGATCGTCCTTTCCGGCCATCAAGCAGGGGCCGGAGCCGTTGCGGTTCCTTACGCGCGCCCCCGGCCATGGTCAACGCGTCGGTGCCGCCGGTTACCAGTGCGCGGTGGGAAGTGAGATCAGTGGGCATCTAAATGCCTGCTCCCCCTCCCCTTGAGGGCTTGGGCCGCGAAGCGGACCAAGGATGGGGGGAGGGGTTGGTGCCAGGATCGCGCCTAAGCCTCATACCCGCGGAACCCCTCCCCCCAACCCCCTCCCTCAAGGGGAGGGGGAGTAATTTCGAATGCTGGTTCAGTGCCCCAGCGCCTGGACGATCTCTTCGGTCATCTTCTTCGCGTCGCCGAACAGCATCATCGTGTTCGGCCGGAAGAACAGCTCGTTGTCCACGCCGGCATAGCCGGTCGCCATGGAGCGCTTGACGAACAGCACTGTGCCGGCCTTCTCCACGTCCAGGATCGGCATGCCGTAGATCGCCGATTTCGGGTCGGTCTTCGCCGCCGGGTTGGTCACGTCGTTGGCGCCGATCACGTAGGCCACGTCGGCGGTGGAAAACTCGTTGTTGATCTCCTCCAGCTCGAACACCTCGTCGTACGGCACGTTGGCTTCGGCCAGCAGCACGTTCATGTGCCCGGGCATGCGCCCTGCCACCGGATGGATGGCGTATTTCACCACCACACCCTCCTTCTTCAGCGTGTCCGCCATCTCGCGCAACGCGTGCTGCGCCTGCGCCACCGCCATGCCGTAGCCGGGCACGATGATCACCTTCGACGCGTTCTTCATGATGAACGCGGCATCCTCCGCGTTGCCGCTTTTGACGTGGCGGTCGCCGGTCGGACCGGCCGCCGCCGCGGCGCCCGTGTCGGTGCCGAACCCACCCAGCAGCACATTGAAGATGCTGCGGTTCATGCCCTTGCACATGATGTAGGACAGGATCGCGCCCGAGGAGCCGACCAGCGATCCGGTGATGATCAGCGCCATGTTCTGGATGGTGAAACCGATGCCCGCGGCGGCCCAGCCGGAGTAGCTGTTCAGCATCGAGACGACCACCGGCATGTCGGCGCCGCCGATCGGAATGATGATCAGGAAGCCGATGGCGAAGGCCAGCAGCGCGATCGCCCAGAACAGCACCTGGTGGCCGGTGGCGATGAACGCCACGATCAGCACCAGCAGCAGGATCGCCAGCCCCAGGTTCAGCTTGTGCTGGCCGGGGAAGGTGATCGGCGAGCCGCTCATGAGCGCCTGCAGCTTGGCGAACGCGATCACCGAGCCGGAGAAGGTGATGGCGCCGATCGCCAGGCCGAGCGACATCTCCACCAGGCTCTCGGTGTGGATGTGGCCGAGCGTGCCGATGCCGAACGCCTCGGGTGCGTTCAGCGCGGCGGCGGCGACGAACACCGCCGCCATGCCGACCAGCGAATGGAACGCCGCGACAAGCTGCGGCAGCGCGGTCATCTTGATGCGCTGCGCGACGACCGCGCCGATCGAGCCGCCGATGATCATCCCGAGCACGATCAGCCCGTAGCCCGCGAGCGCCATGCCCTGGTGCAGCAGCGTGGCGGCCACGGCGATCGCCATGCCGATCGCGCCGAACAGGTTGCCGCGGCGTGAGGTGACCGGGCTGGACAGCCCGCGCAGCGCCAGGATGAACAGCACACCGGCGACGAGATAGGCGAGCGCGGTAAGGTCAGCGGACATTGGCGGCGCCCTATTGCTTCTTCTTGAACATCGACAGCATGCGCTGGGTCACCAGGAAGCCGCCGAAGATGTTCACGCTGGCCAGGGTGACGGCGATGAAGCCGAAGCCCATCGCCCAGCCGTTGGTGCCGAGCCCGGTCGCCAGCATGGCGCCGACCACGATCACCGAGGAGATCGCGTTGGTCACCGACATCAGCGGCGAGTGCAGCGCCGGCGTGACGTTCCACACCACGTAGTAGCCGACGAAGCAGGCCATCGCGAACACGGAGAACAGAAAGATGAACGGCCCGATCACCGGGCCGGCCGCGGCGACGCCGTGGGTCAGCGCCTGGGCGTGCTCGGCCAGTTCCTGGGCACGCGCGGCGAGCTGCGCCGCTTCCTGAGCGACCCCTTGGGCGAGTTGAGTGGGATCCATCGCAACCTCTCGGTCAGGCGGCTTGGGCAGGCAGGAAGTTCGGGTGCACCACCGCGCCGCCGCGGGTCAGCATGACACCCTTCACGATATCGTCGGCCTCCGGCAGTTTCGGGGCCTTGGTCTCCTTGTCCCAGAACGTGCTGAGGAAGGTGAACAGGTTGCGCGCGTAGAGCGCCGAGGCGGCGACCGGGATGCGGCCGGGCCAGTTGTACCAGCCCAGGATCGTCACGCCGTTCGGCGTGGTGATCTGCTGGCCCGGCACGGTGGCGGCGCAGTTGCCGCCGGCGTCCGCGGCAAGATCGATGATCACGCTGCCGGGGCGCATCGAGTCGACCATCGGCTGCGTCACGATCACCGGCGCCTTGCGGCCCATCACCAGCGCGGTGCAGATGATGATGTCGTTCTTTGCCACCGTCACGGCCATCAGCTCGGCCTGCTTCTGGCGGAACGCGTCGCTCATTTCCTTCGCGTAGGCGCCGGTCTGCCCGGCGGTTTCCGCGTCCTCCACGCCGACGAAGACGGCGCCGAGCGACTTGATTTCTTCCTTGGCGGCCGGGCGGACGTCGGTGGCCGATACGATGGCGCCGAGGCGGCGGGCGGTGGCGATCGCCTGCAATCCGGCGACGCCGGCGCCGACGACGAAGAGGCGCGCCGGCGGCACGGTGCCGGCGGCGGTCATCATCATCGGGAAGCCGCGCTGGAATGCGAAGGCGGACTCGATCACCGCGCGGTAGCCGGCCAGGTTGGCCTGGCTGGACAGCACGTCCATCGACTGGGCGCGGGTGATGCGCGGCAGCAGCTCCATCGCCGCGCAGTCGATGCCGGCCTCGGCCAGCGACGGCACCAGGGTGGGGTCGGCGAAGGCGCCGGCGGTGCACACCAGCAGCGCCCCGCGCGGGATCAGCGCGCGTTGCTCGGGCAGCGGGGCCTGGACGGCGAAGACGATGTTGGCGCCGGCGAGCGCGGCGGCGGGATCGGCGGCGAGTTCGGCCCCGGCGGCGGCCAGCTCGGCGTCGGGCATGGCGGCGGATGCGCCGGCGCCGGTTTCGACGGCGACGGTCAGGCCGAGGGCGATCAGGCGCTTGACCGTGTCAGGTGTCACCGCGACGCGGGTTTCCGATCCGCGCCGTTCCTTCAGCACCGCAAGGCGCATCCGCTTGATCCTTCACGCAAGGAAACCCGGACAGTCATGCAGGCAGCCGGGCCTCTCCGGAGGGCCCGGACCGATCGAGCGGGCACCCAATGCACCGCGAGGCAAGGCGTTGCAAGGGCCAGCCCGGCCAACTTCCGTGGTTCCAGGTTGGCGGCTGCAGCGATGATCCGCCCGGTGGAGCCGCGTCGCGCGACGGCGTGGGCCGACGCGTGGGGTTTCCGCAAAGCTGATGTCCCGGGTCAATTTGCCGGCGTGCGCCCGGTGTCGGCCGCAGCGAGACATAGACCAGAGTCGGCGCGGCGCTCGATCATCGCGTCAGACCGACCGTAGAACGGAACAGCGCAGCGCATTCCGCCGCCTCCACCACAATCCAACGCCAGCGATCTTCAACGATGTGGCGCGAGTGGCGGAATGCGCTGCGCCGATCCGCCCTACGGTCGTTTGTTACCGCGCCTCGGTCCAACTCTCGGAGAACGCCAGGGCACAGGTGCTGAACGGACGGCCTTCGCGCTGCGTGGCGAACGGACGGCCGGTGGCTTGCACGCCGTTGCGGGTCAGGCGCGCGCCGAGCGCGGGGATCAGCACCGTGCACACGCCGTAGGGACGGCCCGGCACTGCGTTCGGCTGGGTGTGGATCAGCAGCGGCACGCCTATGTTGTACCAGGTGAGCTCGATCTCCTCGTCGTGGGTGACCAGGCTCTCGGTCCAGAAATCCCGCACGTCGCCGGAGCGGCTGAACTCCGCGTCGGTCACCGGGATGCTTTGGTCGGCGGTCTCGGCGTTGAGCATGCCCTGCACGGTGGCCTGCAGCCAGCGGGCCATGGCGATGTTGTCCGAGTAGATGCGCCAGTGGTCCTGGGCGAGCTCGCTTTTCAGATACAGCACGTGCCCGGGGCCAGCGGGGCTGAGGATGATGCGCCAGAAGCTGGCGTTGGTGGTGGTGGGGCCGCCATCCGTCTCGCTCAGGCGGATGAACGGGTTTTCTCCCGTCAGGATCAGGTGGTTGGGATCGGCGGACATGGTGCGGTGCCTCCCTGGCGATTGGGTTTGGGCTGACAGTTTACGATGTGCGCAGGCGGGCGGCTATGGCGGGTTGGTTAAAGTCATCCTGCGGGCCGCGCGCCGGCCGCCAAGGGCTCGGCGGCGCGACGGTGCCCGTTGGCAACTTTTGTCCCGGCGGCCATTCAGGTCTAGACTGACATTCGTGGACCAATTGGAAACAACGACCCGCGTATCAGGTACAGGTAAAGTCAGCCTGCCGGCGAAGTTGCGTCGGATGGTCGGACTAGAGCACGGCGGGCCGGTGGTGGCTCGCGTGCAGGACGGCGAGATCCGGATACGCTCGGTGCGCGACGTCCTGGCGGAGCTTCAGGCCGAAGCGCGACGGGTGTTCGCGGGCTCCGGCGAAAGCGTCGAGAACTTCCTGCGCGAGCGGCACGCGGAAGCCGCGCGCGAGAACGACCAGCCATAGTGGTTCTGGACGCCTCCGCGGTTCGGGCCCTGTTGCTTGGGGAGCCCGGCGCGGATCGGGTGACCGAGGCGATCCTCGACGGCGCGGAGATGACGACGGCGAATTTTGCCGAGGTCGCGACGAAATACGTGTTGCGTGGCGCGGTAGCGGAGGCGCGGGCGCTCCAGACGCGGTTGCCGGTCGCATTGGTGGCGGTCGATCAGGATCTGGCATTGCGAGCTGCCCTGATGGCGCAAGTGACTCGGCCGGCGGGTCTGTCGCTTGGAGATCGGCTCTGCCTGGCCCTGGCACAGCGCAGCGTCAGCCCCGCGCTGACCGCAGATCGGAGCTGGCTTTCGGTGGCCGAGGCCGTCGGCGTCGTTGTCGAGATGATCCGGTAGCGTGCGAGCGGGCGATTGCCCGACGGCTACCCCGCCGGCGGCACCTTGGCCTCGGTCAGCACCGCCGCCTGGCGTTCCCCCAGCGCCGCCGCATCGAAATCCGCGATCAGCTCGTGGAACATCCGGCTCCAGTTCAGCTCTGCCTTCAAGCCGTACAAACACCCCACCAAGCCCGATCGCGGAACGATCCAGCAGCACGAATTCTCGAGGTGGTTTCACCCCCCCGGTGCGCTTCAGTCCCGCGTGCACCTGCTCGGCCACCGCGCGGCCGAAATTCGGATCGTCGGTCTCCTGGATGCGCCGCACCCGGTCGTCGCAGAGCGGTTCGTACAGGAACTCCGCCCACAGGTTCAGCGCCGCCATCTTCTCCTTCGTCAGGTCGGTAAACCCCCAGGTCGTGTAGGCGTGGTGCGCCTTTGCCTCGTCGCTGTCGCGGACCGCCTCATACAGGTCGATCACACCGCGCACGAATTTTGCCTCGAACACGCGGATCGTGCCGAAATCGAGCAGGTTGACGCTGCCGTCCGGCCGCACCTGGTAGTTGCCCAGGTGCGGGTCGCCGTGGATCACGCCGAAGCGGTAGAACGGCACGTACCAGGCATGGAACAATGCCGTGGCGATACGGTTGCGTTCCTCCAGCGACGGGTCCTCGGCCAGCCGGTGCATCAGCGGCCGTCCGTCGAGCCAGGTCATCGTCAGCAGCCGCCGCGTGCACAGGTCCGCCACCGGCACCGGCACATGCACGTCGGGCTGGTCGGCCAGCATCAGCCGGTACATCCGCATCTGCGCGGCCTCGCGCTCGTAGTCGAGTTCCTCGCGCAGCCGTTCGGAGAGTTCCTTGTAGACCTCCTCGTGCTGGATGGCGTTGTCCATGCGGTGATAGATCGCCATCGCCAGGCGGAGCTGGCGCAAATCGGCTTCCACCGTGCTGGGCATGTCCGGATATTGCAGCTTGCAGGCGACCGCCGCGCCGTCGTGCATGACCGCGCGATGCACCTGCCCCAGGCTGGCGGCCGCGGCGGCTTCATGGCTGAAGCTGGCAAAACGGCTTTCCCAGTCCCGGCCCAGCTCGCTCGCCATGCGTCGGCGCACGAAGGCCCAGCCCATCGCCGGCGCGTTGGCCTGCAACTGCGACAGCTCGTCGGCGTATTCCGAGGGCAGCGCGTCGGGGATCGAGGACAGGAACTGCGCCACCTTCATCAGCGGGCCTTTCAGCCCGCCGAGGATGACCCGCAGGTCCTCGGCGTGGGCCGCGCGATCGGTCTTGATGCCGAACATCCGTTTGCCGGCCATGCGCGCGGCGATGCCGCCCACGGCGCTGGAGGTGCGCGCCATGCGGCGGAGTTCACCGAACAGGGTGGATTCGTCAGACATTTCTTACTTCCCCTCCCCTTGAGGGCTTGGGCCGCGAAGCGGACCAAGGTTGGGGGGAGGGGTTCCGCAGGCGTGCTGCTGGATTGCCATGACCACGCCTTCGAGATTGCGCAGCACCTCTTCGTTGGAGAACCGCAGCACCCGGATTCCTCGCGCGTTCATCCACGCGTCGCGCCGTCCGTCCGTCGGTGAATCAATGTGCGACACGCCATCGACTTCAACCACCAGTTTGGCCGACGAGCAGTAGAAATCCGTGATGAACGGACCCAGCGGCATCTGGCGGCGGAATTTCAACCCGCCAAGGCGGTGATTCCGCAGACCCTGCCACAGTTTTCGTTCCGCCGGTGTGGCGTCCCGCCGCATTTCGCGCGCGTGGTCGAGCAGCGGCGGAGTCCGCGCCGACCCCTCCCCCCAGCCCCCTCCCTCAAGGGGAGGGGGAGTAGTGGCTACGTCGCCTTTCACCCCTCCGCCTCCAGCTCATCGATAAAGCCGGCGATCACATCCAGCCCCTTGCGCCAGAACGCCGGGTCCGACGCGTCCAGCCCGAACGGGGCCAGCAACTCCTTGTGCCGCTTCGTTCCGCCGGCGCGCAGCATGTCGAGATACTTCGCCTGGAAGCCCGGATGCCCGGACTGGAACACCGCGTAGAGCGCGTTCACCAGGCAGTCGCCGAACGCATAGGCATAAACATAGAACGGCGTGTGGATGAAATGCGGGATATAGGCCCAGAACACGTCGTATTCGGGAGAAAACTCGAACGCCGGCCCCAGGCTCTCGGTCTGGATCCCGCGCCAGATCGCACCGATGCGATCCGCCATGATCTCGCCCGACCGGCGCTCGTCGTGCAGCCGCGTCTCGAACAGGTAGAACGCGGTCTGCCGCACCACCGTGTTCAGCATGTCCTCGACTTTTGCCGCGAGCATGATCCGCCGCCGCCGCGGATCCGTCTCGGCGTCCAGCATCGCGCGGAAGGTCAGCATCTCGCCGAACACGCTGGCGGTCTCGGCGAGCGTCAGCGGCGTGCCCGACATCAGATAGCCCTGCGGCCCCGCCAGCACCTGGTGCACGCCGTGGCCGAGTTCGTGCGCCAGCGTCATCACGTCGCGCGCCCGCCCGTGATAGTTCAGCAGCAGATACGGATGCGCGCTCGGCACGGTGGGATGCGCGAAGGCGCCGCCGGCCTTGCCGGGCGACAGTTTCGCGTCGATCCACGGCGCCTCGAAGAAGCGCCTGCCGATCGCCGCCAGCTCCGGGCTGAATGCGCCATAGGCGTCGAGCACGCGCGTCCGCGCCGCGTCCCACGGGATCAGTTGATCGTCATCCTCCGGCAGCGGCGCGTTGCGGTCCCAGTGCTGCAGCTTGTCCAGTCCCAGCCATTTCGCCTTCATCGCGTAGTAGCGATGCGCCAGGCGCGGGAAATCGCCGGTGACGGCGGAGACCAGCGCGTCCACCACCGCATCCTCCACCATGTTGGCGCGGTTGCGGTAGCTGCCGGGGCGCGGGTAGTGCCGCCAGGTGTCGATGATCTCCTTGTCCTTGGCCAGCGTGTTGGTGATCAGCGCGAACAGTTTTACCCGATCACCGAACGCCGCGCCGATCGCCTTGCCGGCCGCCTCGCGCGCCGCGCGGTCGCGGTCCGACAGCTTGTTGAGCGCGGCGCTGACCGTCAGGGCTTCTCGTCCCCTGGGCCGCCCACCGGAATGCGCATGCCGGCGATCGTCTCGTCGAACAGCCGGCTCCAGGCGGAGTGCCCGGTTACCTCCTTCTCGTGCAGCAGCTTTTCCAGCTCATCGGAGAGCTGGTGCGGGCGGAACACGCGCAGGTCACGCAGCCAGGGTTGCCAGTGGGCCAGCGCGCGATCGGCCCGATCCCGGGGTCCAGCGTGGGGATGAAGCTTGGCATCGAGCACCGCCTCGTCCAGCCGGTTCAGCTCCAGGGTGAAGAACAGCAGGTGGCTGCTGATCGCAGTCACTCGCTCGGTGACGGTCTGGTAGAAGCGGCCGATCGCCGCGTCGGTCGAATCGCCCGCGAACAGCAACTGGGCATAGGAGGACAGGCGACCGAGGATCTCGTCGATCCGCTCATAGTCGCCGATGGCGGACGCCAGCGCGGCGCCGGACAACCCCGCCAGCTTGCCGGCATGGGTCGTCTCGAACGCGGTCGCGGCGGCTTCGGCGGCGGCAAAATCGGCGGCGACCGCGGCGCTGTCCGGCCCGGGATACAGGTCCGACAGGTCCCAGCCGGGCAGGGCGTCATCGGCCGCGGTGGCGGCAGAGGCGGAAAAAACCGGGGAAACGTGTCGCCGCATCACGTGGCTGGTCCTTGTGTCGTGGTTGTCGGTGCCGTCCCGGTTGCCCCGGGGGCTGCTCTGGTCGTGCTGCATGTAAGCGCGTAGGGACGCCCGGCAAAGAGCCGGACCCGACGCCGATACCCAGCCTGGGGCCCAACCCGAGGCCCAACGCGAGACAACGTGCAGACCTACCCGACCTGGCCCAACCTCGCGGCGATGATGTTCGCGCGTGCCCGGGAGTGGCCGGACAAGCCGATGCTGCGCGCCCATCGTGACGGACACTGGCAAAGCATCACCTGGGCAGAATTCGCCCGCCAGGCCGCCTCGGTCGGGCGGCACCTGCGCGCCGCCGGCGTGGCGGCCGGCGACCGCGTGGTGATCGTCGCCGAGAACCGGCCGGAATACCCGATCGCCGAGACCGCGCTGATGGCGATCCGTGCCGTCCCGGTGCCGGCCTACGTCACCAACACGGTCGACGACCACGCGCATATCCTGCGCGACAGCGCGGCGCGGGCGGCGATCGTGTCCTCCGCCCAGCTTGCCGGACGGCTGCGCGAGGCTGGCGCGCGCGCCGGCGGGCTGGACCTGCTGGTGGTGATGGACGGCGCGCCGGAAGCATCGGGTGGCGCGCCACGGCTGATCCCCTGGGCCGAGCTGATCGCCGACACCACGCCGCCGGACGACATCGCCGCCGAGGCGGCAACCATCCCGCCGGCCTCGCTGGCCTGCCTGATCTACACCTCGGGCACCGGCGGCGCGCCCAAGGGGGTGATGCTGCCGCACCGCGCCATCCTGTCGAACTGCCGCGGCGCGTTCGAGCTGGTGCGCCCGCTGCGGCTGAAGGACGAGGTCTACCTTTCCTACCTGCCGATCTCGCACAGCTACGAGCACACCGTCGGGCAGATTTTTCTCCCCTCGATCGGCACCGAGATCGTCTACGCCCGCGGGGTGGAACATCTGGCGGCCGACATGCTGACGGTGCGCCCGACCATCCTGACCGCGGTGCCGCGCGTGCTGGAGGTAATCCGCGCCCGGGTGCTGGGCCAGGTGGCGCGCGAAAAGCCCTGGCGGCGGGCGCTGTTCAACCGGGCGCTGGCGATCGGCCTGAAGCGCGTCGATCATGCGCCGCTGTCGTTCGTCGAGGACCTGCTGGACTGGCCGCTGGACCGGCTCGTGCGGGCGAAAGTGCGGGCGCGGTTCGGCGGCCGGCTGGTCGCCGCGATGTCCGGCGGCGCGCGGCTGGACCCCGAGGTCGGGCGCTTCTATCTGGCGCTGGGCATCCGCATCATGCAGGGTTACGGCCAGACCGAGGCCGGGCCGGTGGTCAGCGCCAACCCGCCGTTTGCGATCCGCATCGAGACCGTCGGGCCGCCGCTGCAGGGCGTCGAGGTGCGCATCGCCGAGGATGGCGAGATCCTGGTGCGCGGCGACCTGCTGATGCACGGCTATTGGGGCCGGCCGGAGGACACCCAGGCGGTGATCCGGGACGGCTGGCTGCACACCGGCGATATCGGCGTGCAGGACGCCGACGGCTACCTGCGCATCACCGATCGCAAGAAGGACATGATCGTGCTGTCGGGCGGCGAAAACGTCTCCCCGGCGCGGATCGAGACCATGCTGATGGCCGAGCCGGAGATCGCCCAGGCGGTTGTCGCCGGCGAGGGCCGCACCGGGCTGAGCGCGCTGCTCGTGCCGGCGGACGGCTACGACTCGATCGCCGTGGCGCTGGCGGTGACGCGGGTGAACCAGCGGCTGTCGGTCACCGAGCGGATCCGCAAGCACGCGTTGGTGGACCCGTTCACGCTGGAGAACGGCCTGCTGACGCCGACGCAGAAGATCAGGCGGCTGCTGGTGCTGCGTGCCCACGCGGACGTGCTGGCGACGCTGCACTGATTCCGGGGGTGGCCATGCGCCTCGCGGCGTTGGCTTTTCCGTCCTACGCGGCGTGGAGAGCGGCAGGTGCGGGGGTTCCAGTCACGCTGGATGCACTCTGGTCGGCCCGAGCACCTGGGCGGGCGTTGGTCGGTGCGTGATCACGCCGCGCCGTTCAAATTCGGCCAGCTCCTCGCGTGCTTCGGCCAGCAGCGCGGTGACGGTTCGGGTCTGCGCCGCGTCCAGCAGGCCGTTGCGGAGATGCTCCTCGAAGCGCTCGATGTTGGTTTCGATGATGTAGCGGCTTAGCTGCAGCATGGCCACCTGCCCCCAGGGACTCACGAGCGTAGGTTGTATCATGCCCATGAATTTCGCGCAATCGTATAATAACCGCCCGGTAATCCGACCGCGCCATCCCGTGCCGCTGCGACTTGCCGACTGCCGCAGTCGTCGACACGCGTGCTCGATGGCACGCAATGTCGTGATGGGGCGAATCTCGGCTGGCACAGCCGACGAAAACCCTCGGCGTGGAGTGCGTGGACGCCGCCGTCCCCTGGCGCGCGACCGCGGTGCAGCGCCCACAACACCCTGCCGCATACGAACGCATGTAGATGCAAACCGGATAATTTGGTGCTCGCGTCGCGATGCCGAGATATGTTAAACGGAGCGCGGGGAGTGCTCGCGCGCCCCCCGGCTCCGGTGAGCAGGCTAACGGCGGCGTGCGATCGTTACTCGCACCCGCCACCTGCCTCACCGGATCAGCCAGCGAATGCGAATTCGCATCCCTTGCTCCTCCGATGACCCCCAGCCGAATGACCGGGAGCGAACCAAGTGTAGGCGCCAATTGCTGACGGATGGTTACCGACGCTGTGCGGCTGGATCGGGGCGCGCCGTGATTGCCCGGGCACGGTGCCTCAGCGCAGATGGCAGGCCACCAGCCGGCCATCCGCTATCTGCCGCAGCGCCGGCGTCTCGGTCCCGCACCGCGCGACGGCATACGGACAGCGCGGATGGAACGCACAGCCCGAGGGCGGGTTCATCGGGCTTGGCACCTCGCCCTCGATGATCGGCCGCGTCTTGCGGGCCCGCGGATCGGGCAGCGGCGCGGCGGCGATCAGTGCCTCGGAATACGGATGCTGCGGCACGGCGAACAGCGCATCCCGGTCCGCGAGCTCAACGATCCGGCCCAGATACATCACCGCGATGCGATGGCCGATATGCTCGACCACGCCGAGATCGTGCGAAATGAACAGGTAGGCCAGACCGAATTCCCCCTGCAGGTCGGCCATCAGGTTCAGCACCTGCGCCTGCACCGACACGTCCAGCGCGGAGACGGGTTCATCGGCGATGATCAGGGCCGGACGCAGGCTGAGCGCGCGGGCGATCCCCAGGCGTTGGCGCTGGCCGCCGGAGAACTCGAACGGCAAACGTGCCAGCACGTCGCTGCGCAGCCCGACACGCTCCAGCAGTTCCACGGCGCGCGCACGGCGCGTCGCGGCATCGAGGTGCTGGAAGTTCGCGATCGGCTCGATAACGATCTCCTCGGCCGACAGCCGTGGGTTGAGCGAGGAATACGGGTCCTGGAACACCATCTGCACGCGCTGGCGGAAGCTGCGCATCGCCCCTGGGCTGAGTGTCGTGACGTCCGTGCCTTCGATGACGATGCGCCCGCCGCTTGGCTCGATCAGGCGGAGGATCAGCTTGGCGAGCGTGGACTTGCCGCAGCCGAACTCGCCGACCACGCACAGCGTCTCGCCGGCGGCCACCTCGAACGAGACGCCATCGACCGCGTGCACCTCGGCCACGGTGCGCCGCAGGAGGCCACGCTGCACCGGGAAGCGCTTGGCTAGGTTCTGGACTGCAAGGACCGGGGTGGAGGTCATGATGGGCGCCGGGATGCAGCGGGATTCTCCCCCTCCCCTTGAGGGAGGGGGACGGGGGGAGGGGTTCGTGCCGGGGTCGCACTGAAGCCGATTACCGCGAGACCCCTCCCCCCACCCCCCTCCCTCAAGGGGAGGGGGAGAACCGTGGTGTTGCTCCGGCCTACCATCACCCGACCACCTCCTCCGCCCGAAAGCACGCGACGTGGTGGCCGGGGGCGATGGCACGGATCGGCGGCGCCTCCCGCCGGCAGGCCTCCACCGCCAGCGCACAGCGCGGGGCGAAGGCGCAGCCGACGATCGGCTCGCGCAACGACGGCACCACGCCGGGGATCTCCGGCAGCCGTTTGCGTCGCCGTCCTGCCCGATGCGGGATCGAGGTCAGCAGCCCGCGCGTGTAGGGATGCGCCGGATGATCGAACAGCTCCAGCACCGGTGCTTCCTCCACGGTGCGGCCGGCATACATCACGATCACCCGCTGGCAGGTCTCCGCCACCACGCCGAGATCGTGCGTGATCAGCAGGATGGCCGCGCCGATGCGCTCCTTCAGCTCCAGCATCAGCCGCAGGATCTGCGCCTGGATGGTGACGTCGAGCGCGGTGGTCGGCTCGTCGGCGATCAGCAGCGTGGGCGAGCAGGCCAGCGCCATCGCAATCATCGCCCGCTGGCGCATGCCGCCGGAGAACTGGTGCGGATAGTCGCCGGCCCGCCGTTCTGCATCCGGAATGTGGACCAGCCGCAGCATCTCCTGTGCCCGCGCCATCGCCGCCGCGCGCCCCAGCCCCTGATGGATGCGCACGGCCTCGGCGATCTGCTGGCCTATCGTGTGCACCGGGTTCAGGCTGGTCATCGGCTCCTGGAAGATCATCGCGATGCGGTTGCCGCGGATGTCGCGCATCCCGGCTTCCGATAGGGCCAGCAGGTCGTTGCCTTCGAAACGGACCGCGCCCTGCACCACGCGCCCGTTGCGCGGCAGCAGGCGCATCACCGACAGCGCGGTGACGCTCTTGCCGCAGCCGGATTCGCCGACCAGCCCGAGCGTCTCACCGGGCGCGATGCCGAAGCTGACCCCGTCCACCGCCCGCGTGACGCCGTCCTCGCCGAAGAACTGCGTGCTCAGTCCTTCGACCTTCAGCAGCGTGCCCGCCGTCATGGCTGGCGTGACATGCGCGGATCGAGCAGGTCACGGAGCCCATCGCCGAGCAGGTTCACCGCCAGCACCAGCACCGCCAGCGCAATGCCGGGGCAGAAGATCGTCCATGGGGCGAGCGCGAGATAGAGCTGGGACCCGGCGATCATGTTGCCCCAGGTCGGGATGCTCGGCGGGATGCCGGCACCAAGGAACGACAGCCCGGCCTCCACCAGGATCGCCGAGGCACACACATAGGTGCCCTGGACGGTCAGCGGCGCGATGGTGCTGGGCAGGATGTGCCGGCGCAGGACTTTTCCCGTGCGCGCGCCACCGGCGATGGCTGCCTCTACATACGGGCGCTCCCGCACGCCGAGCACGATGGCGCGCACCAGGCGCACGTCGCGTGGCAGCTCCGGCAGCAGGATCGCGAGGATCACCACCGGAACCCCACCTTGCCACAGCGATACCAGGGCGATCGCCAGCAGAATGGCGGGGATCGCCATCAGCCCGTCCATCACCCGCATCACCACGGCATCGATACGATAGTAGAAGCCGCAGAGCAGGCCGATCACCAGCCCGCCGGCAATGCCGCCGAACGCCACCGAAAGCCCGATGAACAGCGAGACGCGGGCGCCGAAGACGGTGCGGGCGAACACGTCGCGGCCAAGCGTATCGGTGCCGAACCAGTGCTGCGCCGACGGCGGACGCAGCCGATGCATCGGGTTCATTGCCAACGGATTGCCGGCGAACAGCGGCGCCGCCACTGCCAGCAGCACCATGGCCGCGATCACGGCCCCGCCGATCAGCAGGGTGGGATGGCGGCGCCAGAGCCGGCGCAGCCCGCGCACCCGCAGGGGCACGGCAATGGCGGCCAGGGAGGCATCCGACACCGGCGCGGCGCCCGACACCTTGTCAGCGCCGAATGCGCGGATCGATCAGCGTGTAGCTGAGATCGACCAGCAGGTTGATCACCACATAGGCGCCGGAGAAGATCACCATCACGCCCTGGATGATCGGGTAGTCGCGATTGGTGATCGCATCCACGGTCAGCCGGCCGATGCCCGGAACGTTGAACACCGTTTCGGTCAGTACCACGCCGCTGATCAGCAACGCGATGCCGATGCCGATCACCGTCGCGATCGGCACCCCGGCGTTGCGCAGCGCGTGATGGAAAAGCTGGCTCAGCGACGAGGCGCCCTTGGCCCGCGCGGTGCGGATATAGTCCTCGGCCAGGACCTCCAGCACGCTGGCACGGGTGATGCGGGCGATCAGCGCCAGATAGGCCAAGCCGAGTGCCAGCGCCGGCAGCAACAGATGACTGAGCCACGGCCATAGTCCTTGCGACAGCGGCACATAGCCCTGCACCGGCAGCCAATGCAGCGTGATGGCAAACAGGTAGATCAGCAGGTAGCCGACGACGAACACCGGGACCGAGAACCCCAGCGCGGCAACCGCCATCAGGGTTCGGTCGAGCAGGCCGCCGGCCCGCCAGGCGGCGAACACGCCGGCCGTCACCGCCAGCGTCGCAGCGAACACGATGGTCACCAGACTGAGCGAGATGGTGGCGGGCAGCCGCTCGAGCACCAATTGCATGACCGACGCGCCGGAGAAGATCGAGGTGCCGAAGTGGCCACGCAGCACGGCCCAGGCCCAGATCCCGAACTGCACCGGCAGCGAGCGGTCGAGGCCAAGCTCGTGGTTGATCAATTCGATCTGCGCCGGGGTGGCGTTATCGCCGGCGATGATCGCGGCCGGGCTGCCCGGCGCCAGGTGCAGCAGCAGGAACACGATCACCCCGACGATCGCCATCACGATCAGCGTCGCCAGCAGCCGGCGGGCGATGTAGGCGCCCATCAGCGACGCTCAGGTCTTGCTGACATTCCAGAACGGCACCACGTCCGGATTGGTCAGGAAGCCATCGACGTTCTTGCGCATGGCGGCCGGCTGCGTCCACGACCCCAGCATCGCCATCGGCACGAAATCCCAGGCAAGCGCCTGCATCTTCTGCGCGATGGCCTGCTGCTCGGCGATCGTGCCCGCCTCGCCCCATTGGGTGCGCAACGCTTCGTAGTCGGCATTCTCCGGCCAGCCGAACCAGCCTTTGCTGCCGTTGGCGGCGAGCGCGATCAGCATGATCGGATCGGCGAAATCGTAGCCGCCGCCATAGGTGATGAAGATGTCCCAGCCGCCCTGGTCATCCGGCTTCGTGCTGGCACGCCTGGTGATCACCTCGCCCCAGTTCATCGCCGCCAGCTCGGCGTTGACGCCGATGGCCTGCAACCATCCGGCGATAAGCTGAGCGGAGTTGTTCATGAAGGCGAAATCGGTCGCCTGCAACACGATGACCTTCTCGCCCTTGTAGCCGGAGTCCTGGAACAACTGCTTGGCCTTCGCGGGGTCGGGCGCCGCCTTGAACCATGCGGTGTTGGCGTCGTTGGACATCGGCGTGCCGTAGCCGAACAGGGAGTCGTTCGGGTGGTAGTATTTCGGGTCGCCGAACGTGGCGTTGAGAATCGCCTTCTGGTCGATCAGGTACATCATCGCCTGCCGCGCCTTCACGTTGTCGAACGGCGGATGCAGCGTGTTGAGCCGGCAGATGCCGTCATACCCGGTCGGGTTCATGATCATCAGCTTGAGATCCGGGTTGCTCGCCAGTTGCGGCACCAGATCGAGCGGCGGGAGTTCGTAGAAGTCGATCTCTCCGGCGGTCAGCGCCGCGCTCGCGGTCTGTTCGTTGCTGATGTTCTCCCACGTCACCTGCTTCAGCTTCACCACCTTGCCGCCGGCAAGGCCGGACGCCGGCTCGCTGCGCGGCACATACTTGTCCCACTTGTCCCAGACATATTTGCTGCCCGGCTGGGTGAGGGTCTGGTTGAAGGTGAAGGGGCCGGACCCGATGCGACCTTTGATCTGCTGGAAGGGGTCGGTCTCGGCGTCCTTCTTCGGCATCATGAAGCAGAGCGGCGTGGTGCAGGAGGCGAGTGCGGTGATCACCATGCCGAACGGCTCCTTCAGCGTCAGGACGATGGTCTTGTCGTCCTTGGCCGAAAGGTCCTGCGCGCGCGCCATGATCGCCTGGCCGCCGGAATTGCGCACCGCCCAGCGGCGGATCGAGGCGACGCAGTCGGCGGCGGTCACCGGCGTGTTGTCCTGCCACCCCAATCCGTCGCGGAGCTGGAACGTGTAGGTTTTCTTGTCGTCGCTCAGGCTCCACTTGTCGACCATCTGCGGCTGCGACTTGTACTCCGTGTCGACGGCGAACAGCGTGTCGTAGACCATGGCGCCGTAATAGGCGCTGATGTTCGCCGTGGTCCAAATCGGGTCGAACGAGCGCAGGTCGCCCTGCATCACCGCCCGCAGGCTGCTGGTGTCGCCGGCCGCGGCGTTGGCTCGTCGGATCATCGGTGCGAAGACGCCGGCCGCCAGTCCGCTGCCGATCACCCTGCGTCGCGAAATGCTCATGCTAGCCCCCTCTGCTTGTTATGTCGGCACGATCGCGAATCAATATGCGGCTGTGCCGGTTTGCTGTTGCGTCCCGGTTACACGCTAACACTCGCCGACAGCGCCCGGCAACCGGCGGCCGGATTAAATGCGCGTAGTCAGTGCTGCCCGGTTGGCACTGGCATTGCCGCCGGGTCAATCGACGACGATGCCCAGCGCCGCCCGGTTGGCGGCGAAGGCGCGGTCGTACTCGATCAGCCGCGCCACCTCGTCGCGCGCCGCCTCGCCGTACAGCCGGCCGATCAGGTGCAGCGTCAGGTCATGCGCGAGGCTCACCCCGCCGCCGGTGACCGGCCCGCCGGCGTCGACGATCTGCGCCACCCTCGGCTCGGCGCCCTGCGCGGCCAGCAGCGCCAGCGGCGCCTGCCGCTCCGCGCCGATCGCGGTTCGCCGGGTGGTCGCCTTGTGCCCGTCGAGCAGCCCGGCCGCGCCGAGGATCAGCGCGCCGGTGCAGACCGAGGCGAGCCGCGCGGGATCCAGTCCGCGCAGGAACGCCAGCATCGCCGGATTGCACGATTGCACCGCCCATCCCGCCCCGCCGGTCACCAACACCGCCTCGCAGGCGGGCGCATCGGTGAAGCCATGCGCGGCGAGCACCGTCAGCCCGCCGGCGCAGTGCACCGGGCCGGCGTGCTCGGCGATCGTCACCGCCGACAGGCCGGGCAGCAGCCGGCTCGCCATGCTGATCACGCCGACCGTGCCGCCAAGGTCGATCGGCTCCACGCCGTCGTACAGCACGATCCCAATCCGCACCGGGTCAATCCGCGCCGGCCGATCACGCTGCCCCATGCCCCCCCTCCGGATGATCCCCAGCCATGCTCCGGACGCGCGCACCCAGGCCCGCGCCTTCTGACGATGGTATGCGTCATGCGGGCATTATTTAACCACGCGCATCCACTCTTGCGCGCCGGAGACCAACGGCGTGAAGCGATTGGAGTGCCTCGACGGGCTGCGCGGCGTGCTGGCGCTGTATGTGCTGCTGACGCACATGGCGCCGTTCGCGGCGCTGCCGGCCTGGATCGTCTGGCTGCTGTCGCATGGCGAGGCGGCGGTGGACGTGTTCTTCGTGCTGAGCGGGCTGGTGATCGTCCGCTCGCTCGAGCACTACGACTATCGCGTGCGACCGTTCCTGATCGCCCGCGTGGCGCGCATCTTTCCGGTGTTCCTGCCGGTGTTTGCCTTTGCGGTGCTGGTGCAGCCGGTGGCGATCGATTTCGTCCGCATGCCCTGGATCGGCCCGGACAGCCCGGCGCGGGCGATCTGGTCGGACGGCTGGCCCGCGGCCTGGGTGGCCGAGCTCGCCGCGCACCTGACGATGCTGCATGGGCTGTTTCCCAACGCCGTGCTGCCGGATGCCTGGGTGAGCTTCCTCGGCGCGGCCTGGAGCCTGTCGACCGAGTGGCAGTTCTACGCGCTGGTGGCGCTGATCGGCGCCCGGCTGGGGCGCGGCGAGGACGGACGGTGGCGGCTGGTGCTGCTGCTGCTCGGGATCGCACTGGCGGGCCTCGCCTGGCGCACCATGACCCCGCCGGGCTGGTGGTTCAGCCGCGCCTTCCTGCCGAACAAGGCGATGTATTTCGCGCTCGGCGTGGCCAGTGCGGGGCTGATCGAAGACCCGCGCCGCTGGCCACGGTTCGTGATCGTCGTGGGTGTGGCTCTGCTGCTGTGCCTGCGGCAGGACAATCCGCTCAAGGTGATGGAGCCGTTCGTCTGGGTGGTCTGCCTGGCGGCGCAAGCCGCGCAGGGGCGATCGGGCGATTCCTGGTACGGCCTGCGCGGGCTCGGATCGCTGCTGTGCAGCCCGTCGCTGCGCCGGCTCGGCGCGATCTCGGTACTCGCTGTACCTGGTGAACGAGCCGATCCAGAAGCTGCTTGGCGTGGCGCTGGCGCAGGCGGCGGGTGGCGGGTCGACGCTGTTCACCGTGCTGTGGGTCCCGGGCGCGGTGCTGATTCCCCTGGGCATGGCGTGGTGGTTGCATTTCCAGATCGAAGTGCCGGCCCTTCACCGCGGCAGGATGCTGGCACGCGCCGCGTAGCCCGCGATGGCGCCGAACCCCCGCTCTCTTGGGGGACGCCGACGCCGTGTGCTAGGTTCGGTTCGCGCGACGCGCATCGTTGCGGAGGAAACCGGCCATGAAAGTGGGCACCGCGCTGAACATGCTGTCGCAGCCAGGACGGTCCGACGTGGCCGTGGTCAGCGAGCATCTGGCGCTGGGCGACCTGGCGGAGCCGCTGGGGTTCGATTCGCTGTTCGCGCTGGAACATCATTTCACCGGCTATGCGATGTCGCCGGCGCCGACCCAGTTGCTGTCCTACTACGCCGGCCGCACCAGGCGCATCGCGCTCGGCACCTCGGTGATCGTGCTGCCGTGGCACGACCCGGTCCGCGTCGCCGAGCAGATCGCGCTGCTGGACATCCTGTGCGGCGGGCGCTGCCTGTTCGGCTTCGGGCGCGGCGCGGCGAGCGCGGAATACGAGGGGTTCCGCATCCCGATGGACGAGGCACGGCCGCGCTTCATCGAGAGCGCCGAGATCATCCAGCGCGCGCTGACGCAGGAGAGCTTCGAGTACCAGGGCAAGTACTACCAGATCCCGCGCACCGCGATCCGCCCGCGTGCCTTCTCGCACCCGGAACGGCGCTTCTACGGCACCGCGGTCAGCCCGGATTCGGTCGAGGTGATGGCGCGGCTCGGCTTCAGCATGCTGGTGATCATGCAGAACGAATGGCCGAAGGCGGCGGCGGACATCCATCGTTTCCGCGCGCTGGCCGAGAGCCTGGGCCACACGCCGCGTCCGCCGATGATCCTGACCAACGTTTCCTGCGCGGAAAGCCGGGAGGAGGCGCATGAGCGCGCGCTGGTCTATCTCGGGCGCAAATGGGACTCGATCGATGCGCATTACCGCTTCTCCGACGGTCATCTGAACGCGGTGAAGGGCTACGAGGCGTACGACAAGATCGGCCAGACCTACGCCAAGATGAAGGACGCCAGCCGCCGGCAGAAGGCGACGGAGTTCTATGTCGGCATTCAGATCGTCGGCACGCCGGACGACTGCCAGCAGAAGATCGAGCAGCTCCACGCGCTGACCGGGCTCGATCACCTGATCGCCGAGTTCTCGTTCGGCGGCCTGCCGCACGAGGAGGCCGAGGTGAACATGCGGCTGTTCGCCGACCGGGTGCTGCCGGTGTTGCAGCATGATGCGAAGTTCGCGCGGCCGCCCGCTGCGTTCACGGCCGCACCCGACGCATCGGCGGAGGGCGTATTCGCACCGGCCTGACACCTGAGTGCCGCCGCACGCGTCGTGCAAACGAAGTCACGCCATCCGGTCGATCCACGGTGCATTGAGTCGAGCTTCTCCGCACACGGGTGCCGCGCGTCGATCAGGAGCGCGACAAGCGGCCCCGGTCAACGACCTGATGCAGACGAGACGTAAACGTTCCGCCTCAGGCGCTGCGACGCCGGGCCGCCGCCAGTCCGACCAGCATGAACCCAGAAAATCGTAAGCGAGGCCGGCTCGGGCACAGCCGCCGCATCAAATCCGACTATGGCACCGCTGGAGTCGTCCACATACTCGCCGACGACGTCGCCCAGGTCGTTGATGCCCAGCCCCTGAGTGAAACCGGTCGCGGCCATTGGAACGTCCAAGGTCGTGAAAGAGCCGTCGGACTCGACGAACGCGAAGGATCCGACAGAGTCGAGGTACGTTCCGACGACCTCGCCGGAATCATTGATACCGGAAAGAATCGTGCCGGCAGTGCCGAGCGGATCGTCCAGGGTGATGTACCCGCTACCTGAAGACCAGATAAATCCGTGTGGCGTGCCGCCGGCGATGTAGGACCCGACCACCGTGCCGCCACTGTTGATGCCATAGACTGCGGTGCTACCGGCCGTGCCGTTCGGATCGTTCAGCAGCGTAAACGTGCCGCCACTGTCAACAAAGCCGTGAGCGCCGGTGCCGTCGGTGTAATATCCTGAAACAGTACCTGCGCCGTTGATACCCCACGCGTTGGTTCCGGTGCTGGCGGGAACAATCACGCCGGAGAAGCTGCCGCCAGACGTTCGTTCAAACCCGGTGGTCGCTCCACCACCGGTGGTGGAATATCCCGCGATCATCCCTGCATTGTTGATCCCGTTCGCCTGGGTCGACGCAGCGCCCGGCACGTCAATCGGGACATAGCCTCCGCCGGTCAGCAGAAATCCATGCTGCGCTGAGCCGGAGTCATAGTAGAAACCGTCGATTTGCCCGGCATCATTGATGCCTTCGGCGACCGTATAACCGCTCGCAGAGGGGTCGGCGATCGAGGAATAAACGTAACCCGCATGCGCAACACCAGCGCCAACCGTCATAGGCAAGCACGCGATCACCACTCGAGCTACTCTCATGACGCTCCTCCGGCCGTCAACAGCCACACGCCTCACTGGCAGCACTGAGAAACGACGGTCATTTCTTCCCGCTACGGCGCGCGACAAATTTGCTCTCGCCGCGCAATACGGCAGGCAGAGCCATTATGGAGCCGTTGGCTTCAGGAATGTTGTGCTCGCCGGTTCGCCTTCGTGATCTCCGCTGACTGCCGAAACGCGCGCGGAAGGTGCCTCTGTGACAAGGCGTTCAGCGTGACGCCAGTGATGCCAGGGGCGTTAAATCGGCATCAAAGAGGGTGACCAACAGACAGTTCACTGTCCCGCAGCCAGGTTCACGGCTGAGGAAGGCCGAATCACTGGACGAAGCAATCTATCGGGGCTGCCGTTCCGCATGGTCCATTGCACCGGCGGGTGGCCGCTCCCTGATCCTGAAGAGAATGGATCGTAGATCATCACGATCGAGTTATCAGACGACGAATGGCTTCACTGCGCGCGTTACTAACGATGGATTGACATAGGCTTATCGTATTGCCGCAGCGCGGCATGCAAGTGTGTGCCCCGCTCCTTAGGGGGGTGGTCCAGACGGGTGTTGGACGTTGCTGTTGTCGTGATGCCGGTGGCAGGTAATCAGGCCGCCCACGGCAGGCGCGCGAGCACCGGACTGCATTGCGCATCGTGGCTTAAGGTCGAGACTTCGCGTCGCCCGTAGCTTCCAGCAGTAGCAGGCTTGGTTCTGCCTAAAGGGGAGTTCGATCGATGACAGCGATCACCGTTGAGGGCGCTCATAATACGACCGTCACCCTCACCTATACGTCAGACGAGAGCGTTGCCATCGCGAAGCAGATAGCCGGATTCATATCCGCCGGGGTCACCGACGGGACAATCATTCCGGCCGACAGCCGCAACGGCCCGCCGCCGCCCTTGGGTACCGGACAGACCGGGGAATTCGTCGCGAGCACAAATACGGTCACCTTCCTGCCGCATGGATACGACAACGTCGTCGTGCCCGACACCTCGTCCGAGGCGGTCATCTTTGGATCCGGAGACGCGAACCAGAGAGTGCTGGCAGGTACCGGCAACCTGAACTTCGATGCGGCGGGCGGCAGCGGGTCCGTTGTGGCCGGCGACGGCAACGATCAGATTTTGATTCCCGCGAACAACTCCGGCAACTGGCTGATCAACACCGGCGCGGGCAATGACACCATTCGCGCGCTTGGCAGCGGGAACAACTCGATCAACGCCGGCGCGGGACACAACTACATCCAGCTTGGATCCGGCAGCACGCAGATCGTCAGCGCTGGCTCCGACACGATCCTGGCCGGCTCGGGGTCCGAGACCGTGGGCGCTCTCGGCGCAGGCACCGTGCCGGCGACGGACGTCATCTACGGCAACGCGAGCATGCTGTTCCTGATCGCTGACGGCGGCGCCACGGTGTACGGTGGTACCGGCAGTGACACAGTATACGGGGGTACGGGCTCCGATCTGCTCGAAGGTGGATCCGCAGGCAACAATTTCCTGCAGGCCGGCAGCGGCCCCGCCACCCTGTTCGCCGGCGGCAAAGGCGATCAGCTCTATGCCGGCGGTAGCGCGCCGCAGCAACTGCACGCCGCGTCCGGCAACGAGACGCTGTTCGGTGGCTTCGCTTCCGGCCAGGACACCTTCTATGGCGGAAGCGGCAACGACCAGATCACCGGCAGCACGGGCCAGAGCACCTTCGTGCTGGGCTCCGGCCACGCGACCATCACCGCCATCCCAACCAGCTTCCAAAGCGTGTTCGACGTTATCAATGGTCAGGCCGGTGGATCGGACACGGTGATGGGGCTGACAAACGCCAGCCAGTTGCTGATCTCGCTGTCCAACTACGGCCCGAACGAGGCCGCGAACGCCCTTGCGGGGCAAGTCTCGACCGGACATTCGGTGACGATCACCCTATCCGACAATACACATATCACCTTCGAGAACATCACGCATCTGACGTCCAGCAACTTCACCTGACGGCCTGACGTCCGGTCATTGACTCAGCGCCGTGGTGGCTGTGTGCGCGCATCGCGGACCTGTCGGGCCCCCACGTCCGTTGCACCTGCGCGGACGACGGCGGCGATCATTCCGCCGCCGCCTGCCGTGCCGCCAGCCGATCGATCTCCGCCTGCACCGCCGCGGCCGACTGGCCGACGAAATCCGCGTGGTGCGCCAGCGCATAGGCGTAGCTGCCGCTGCGCAGCTCGCGCGAGCCCTGGAAGTGCGGGTGCACGTAGCGCGCCATCAGCTCGTAGTGGCGCTGCGTCGCCGGCCAGTCGGCCCAGTTGTGCGCCAGCTCCATGATGACGCCGAAACCGCCCGAGCCGTCCAGCAGGCGCTCGATATAGGCGATCGCGTCGTCCGGCGTGCCGATGCAGGCGGCCCCCGTCGTGGTCAGGAACTCGTACGCGTCGCCCATGTCGTCGGGCACGATCGGGAAGGTGGCGACGTCGCGGAAATAGCGGCGGAACGCCTCCAGCCCGAAGCGCACGTTCTCGCGCGCCTGCTCGCGCGTCTCGGCGATGTGCAGCATGCGTGACCAGGCGCCAGTTGGCGCGATCCGCGACCTTGCCGTTCAGCCGCGCCTGCTCCTCGTACAGCGACCAGTTCTGCGTGTGCTTGGCCATCGCCTCGGGGCTGGTGCCGCCGATCGACAGCATGCCGATGCCGTGCCGCCCCGAGGCCAGCGCGCCGGCCGGCGAGCGCGAGGCGGCAACCGCCAGCTCCAGCCGCGGGCGCGTGTAGCAGGGAAGCTGCAACTGCGCGTCCTGCAGATCGAACCAGTCGCTGTTTCGCGTAACGGTCTTGCCGTCCAGCAGCTCGACGATGACATCCAGCGCCTCGTTCATCCGCCGGCGCTGGTCGGCCGGTTTGATGCCGATCTTCATCGCGTCGTGCACCAGCGACCCCGGGCCGACGCCCAGCATCACCCGCCCGCGCGTCATGTGATCGAGCTGCACCATCCGGTCGGCAACCAGGAACGGGTTGTGATAGGGCAACGACACCACGCCGGTGCCAAGGCGGATGTGGCGCGTGCGCTCGGCCGCGGCGGCGATGAAGATCTCCGGCGAGCCGATGATTTCGAACCCGCCGGAATGGTGCTCGCCGATCCAGGCCTCGTGGTAGTTCAGCCGGTCCAGGAGCTGCAACAGCTCCATGTCGCGCTGCAGCGCCAGCGTCGGGTTTTCCGGCAGGTCGTGGAACGGCGCCAGAAAGATGCCGCTGCGCAGGTAACGTTCGCTCATGGTGAGGGCGCTCCGGGTGACCGGCTGGCAGCTTAGACCAGGGCGGCGCGGCAGGCGATATGCGGCGAATTCGGATGAATATTCCGTGAGAAAGACCGACATGACATCGGTTTAACCGCTGCACCTGGCGAACGGTCACCCGCGCGACCGCATATAGGGCGCATCGCGGTGCCATGGCGGCATCGCACAGCTACGCGACACATCCCCAAGGGAACCAGACCAGATGCAACGAATTCAGATCCGCAACGCCCGCCCCCTGCTGCGTCGCACGGCGCTGGCGGCCGTGCTGTTGGCCGGCACGGCGCTCGGCGGCTTCGCGGTCGGCCATGACGCGCTGGCAGCGGTCACCGGGACCCAGCCCGTCAACCCGCCGGCGGCGCAGTCGCGGCAGGAGATTCCCGGCTTTGTCGACCTGGTGAAGCAGGTGAAGCCGGCGGTGGTGTCGGTCACCACCAAGCTGTCGGCGGCCGACGCGTCCGATGAGGGGCCGCAGCAACTGCCGTTCCCGTTCAACCAGATGCCGTTCGGCCAGATGATGCCGCAGGCCGGTCATCCGGTCGAGGCCCGCGGCTCCGGCTTCATCATCGACGCCAACGGCACGATCGTCACCAACAACCACGTGGTCAAGGACGCCAAGAGCGTCGAGGTGACGCTGTCCGACGGCACCAACCTGACCGCGAAGGTCCTCGGCCGCGATCCGCGCACCGATATCGCGGTGCTGAAGATCGACGCCGGGCATCCGCTGCCGTACGTCGATCTCGGCAACTCGACCGACGTGCAGCCGGGCGAGTGGGTGGTGGCGATGGGCAACCCGTTCGGGCTGGGCGGCTCGGTCACCGCCGGCATCGTCTCCGCCCTGGGGCGCGACATCGGCGATGGGCCGTACGACCAGTTCATCCAGGTCGACGCGCCGATCAACCCGGGCAACTCCGGCGGACCGCTGTTCACCCAGGACGGCAAGGTGATCGGCATGAACACCGCGATCTACTCGCCGTCGCACGGCTCGGTCGGCATCGGCTTCGCGATCCCGTCGAACACGATCAAGACCGTCGTCGCGCAGCTTGAGACCAGCGGCCACGTGACCCGCGGCTATATCGGCGTCGAGGCGCAGTTGGTCACCCCGACGATGGCCAAGGCGATGGGCCTGACGGACAAGTCCGGTGCGCTGATCGCCGGCGTACAGTCGGACACACCGGCTGCGCAGGGCGGGCTGCAGCCGGGTGACGTGATCCGCACCGTCAATGGCGCGAAGATCGACAATCCGCGCGACCTCGCGGTGCAGGTGGCCGCGATCAAGCCGGGCGACGAGGCGAAGCTCGACATCGTGCGCGACGGCAAGAACCAGACCATCAGCTTGAAGGTCGGCACGCTGCCGAACGAGAAAACGGCCGAGGCCAGCGGCATGCCGTCGCACCACGCGGAGCTCGGCCTGGCGCTCGCCCCGATCACCCCGGACGAGCGTGGCCAGCTCAATCTGCCGGAGGGCACGCACGGCGTGCTGGTGCGCGGCGTCCGGCAGGGTTCGCCGGCCGATCAGGCGGGCCTGCAGCAGGGCGACGTGATCGTCGCCGTGGGCGACCATGCGGTCGAGAACCCCGGCCAGGCGGTGGAGGATATTCATGCGGCCCTCGGTGGCTCCAGCCATGCGGTGGCGTTGCGTATCATCCGCGACGGCCAGTCGGTGTTCGTCGCCATCGCGCCCGGCCAGCCGAACGAAGGCTGAATCTGACGCCGAGCGTGCCAAACGCATGGCGCGCGCCGCCCGACGATGCAAGGCCGGGAGCCCGTCTCCCGGCCTTTCGTTTGGGCGACAGTTGTCGTTGGCTTGTGGTGGCCGGCCGATCCGCCATGTTCGCGGCACCGGGCACCGAACGTCGGGCGGGCGGTTTACGCGGCGTGGCGCGTGTTCAGGCCGTGGCCGGCGGCGAGGTGGCCGTGTTCGGTGGCGGCGGTGCGGTAGTAGGTCAGCACGAAGACCCGCACCGCACTGGTCCGCCCGCCGGCATGTCCCTTGGCCTCGATCTGGCGGACCAGTTCGCTGGCATCGAGGTCCTCGCGCAGGCAGATCTCCAGGAGCGCATCCCATAGCTCCGGTTCCAGGCGCATGCTGGTCCGACCGCGCGCCGCGACAACGTTGCGATTGACAAGCCGGCTGCCGACCACTGGTAGCTCCCGTGCCGAATTAGGCACCAAGAGACCACATGCCCGTTAAAGGAGTGTTTCCCCGCGGCATACGGGGGCGTGCCGTCAGGGGTGGTCGACACCGTGGCGGCGGTTGTAGGCCAGTTCATCCGGGGTGAGCTGGAACCCGGTCAGGACGGTGTAGGCGGCGCCGGATTTCGACGGGCTGACCGGGAACACCATGTGAACCGGGGCGCTGGTCAGCGTCACCTCATCGACATTGGGCGGGAAGGCGACGTGCGTCTGGTAGACCGCCTTGTCGAGAATGTTGCCGTTCTCGGCCGCCGCCACGAAGAGCTGGACGTCGGCCGAGCGGCCTTGCATGGCCGGGCCGCGGGTGTAGCGCACGGTGACCGCGACCTCGGCCGCGAGCTGCTTCGCGTTGTCCCCGGCCTTGCATTGGCCCTGGATGGCCATGATCCGCGCGGACAGCATCAGGTCGCGGAGATCCTGCGTCGCCGCGGCGGACTCGTCGCGATAGCGGCTCAGGTCGGCCGCCTGCCACACCAGGCCGGCCCGCGGACAGACGGGCGGGAACTCGTCCTTCGCGGGGCCGCAGCCGGCGAGCAGGGTGGGCAGGCCGACCAGCAGGATGACGGCCGCGTGGCGAGGCGTAAGGCTTGGCATCGGTGGCTCCGGGCGGTGGCAGGCGGCAGGGCAGTCGTCATTGGAGGATCCCCCGAGGACTCCGCAGGGGAATGCCCCGGGCGATGCCCAAGCGGGATCGTTGCCGGCGGGACAACGCGGCGGCATAGTGCCCGCTGCCCGCCGGATCAACAATGCAGCCCGATCACTGACCCGCAGATGGCCGTCTATACCGAGGTCGGCGATGAGGCGCTGGCCGCATTCCTGGCGGACTACGACCTTGGCAGCATCGTCGCGTTCCGCGGCATCGCCGAGGGGGTGGAGAACAGCAATTTTTCCCTCCGCACCACCGCGGGGGACTTCATCCTGACTTTGTACGAGAAGCGGGTGGATCCTGCCGATCTGCCCTGGTTCCTCGGCCTGATGGACCATCTGGCGACGCGCGGCATCACCTGCCCGCGGCCGGTACATGCACGCGACGGCGCCGCCCTGCGGGTGCTGGCCGGCCGCCACGCCGCGATCACCACCTTCCTGCCCGGTGTCTGGCCGCGCCGGGTGCGCCAGGAGCATTGCGCCCCGGTCGGTGCGGCGCTGGCGTCCCTGCACCTGGCCGGCCGGGACTACGCGCCGACGCGCCGCAACGCGCTGGGCCCCGACGGGTGGCGCCCGCTGTTCGAGCGCGCGCGGGACCGGGCGGACGAGGTCGCTCGGGGCCTGGAGGCGGAGCTGGAGGCGGCGCTGTCGGCGATCCTGGCCGCCTGGCCGACGGGTTTGCCGGTCGGGCACATCCACGCCGACCTGTTCCCGGACAACGTGTTCTTCCTGGATGGAAAATTGTCCGGCCTGATCGACTTCTACTTCGCCGCCACCGATCTGCTGGCCTACGACCTGGCCGTCTGCCTGAACGCCTGGTGCTTTGAGGCGGATTTCTCCCTCAATGTCACCAAGGCGCGCGCGATGCTGGCGGCGTACGGGGCGCGGCGAAAACTGTCGGCGGACGAGCGCGCCGCGCTGCCGGTGCTGTGCCAGGGCGCCGCGATCCGCTTCTTGCTGACGCGGCTGTACGACTGGGTCAACACGCCGCCGGGCGCGCTGGTCACGCGAAAAGACCCGATCGAGTATCTGCGCCGGCTGCGCTTCCACCTGGCGGCGCCCGACGAGCACGCCTATGGTATCTGAGCCACGGGGGGCATCTGAGCCGCGCGACCACGTCGAGATCTGGACCGATGGCGGCTGCAAGCCCAATCCCGGCCCGGGCGGCTGGGGCGCCATTCTGCGCACCCGCGGTCATGAACGCGAGCTAAGCGGCGCCGACCCCAACACGACCAACAACCGCATGGAGTTGATCGCCGCGGCGGCGGCGCTGGAAGCACTGAAGCGCCCGTGCAAGGTCGTGCTGCACACCGACAGCGAATACGTGCGCAACGGCATCACCCGCTGGCACCAGGGCTGGGTGCGCCGCAACTGGCGCAACGCGACCGGCGATCCGGTGAAGAACGTCGATCTGTGGCAGCGGCTGCTCGACGCCGCGGCGCCGCACCAGATCGACTGGCGCTGGGTGCGCGGCCATTCCGGCCACCCGATGAACGAGCGCGCCGACGCGCTGGCGACGGCGGCGCGGGAGGGGCTGGGGTAGGGTGGATCGGCGCGGGGTATTCCGCACGACCCGAACCTTAAACCATCACGGCGTCGAGATGCCGGCTCCATGGATCGATGCCCAATCAGCCCGCTTGATGGGAAGCGCTCACTCTCAATGCGCGGGGGGTAGATTTGTTGCTCTCTTTCGCCGACGAGATTATGGTCACTCCGATAGGAGACCCGCCGCACCGAGCCGCGCCACGCCCGGGCCAACCCGAGCCTTTGGCGGGCTGTCGGCCGATCCGGTGTGGCCGCACCGCGGGAAAAGTATGATCGTACGGGGCGCCTACCGACTTTCTACACTTGCAGGCCAAGCTGCGCGGCGCCGCATCCTGCGCCCGCTCGCGGCCATCATGGGCGCCGAAATCGTGGGCTACAGCGTCCTGATGGGGCGCACCGAGGAGGGCACGCACCGCCGCGTCGACGCCGAGCTCGGCCACGTGTTCCGAGAAATCGAGACGCGGCACGGTCGCGAGGGGATCGCGGGCCCGGGCGGGATCGCCCGTCCATCGAGCGCACCTGGATGACGGCGGCCCGCGGCCTCCCCAGGACGGCACTGCGCCGGACCGGCCCTCGGGTCGCGGCGACGCCATCCGACGCGGGGATCGTCAGCCGCAGGCTCGTTGCTGTCGTGCATATGGATATCGTCGGCTACACACACCTTATCGCGGCCGACGACGTGGGCACTTTGGCGCGCATCCGGCGGCTGCGGGCGGAGATTGTTGAGCCAGAGCTGGCGCGCAGGGGCGGCCGGCTCGTGCAGACTGCCGGCGATGCGCTGCTGTTGACGTTCGAGAGCATCCTCGGTGCGGTCGAATTCGCCATCGACACGCAACGCCGCATCGACACAATGAATCAGACGTTGCCTGCGGGCGAGCCATTGAATGTCCGCATCGGTATCGAGATCAGTGACACGATCGCCGACCAGACCGATCTTCACGGCGACGGTGTGATCATCGCTGTGCGATTGCAGGCCGCGTGCCCTCCTGGCGGCGTATGCATTTCGCGCACGATCCATGACCACGTGGAAGGGCGGGTGGGACTGCCCTTTCATGCGCTCGGCCCCCTCGTGCTCAAGAACGTCAATCGATCGGTTGAAGCGTTCTGTTTGCGCGCCGACGACCTGATCGGCGAGCGGCGGACGCCGGACGCAATCGCGAGCGGCGTCTTAGACGCCGAGCGCGCGGCAATGCTGATCGGGCCCGCGCCATCCAAAGCCACCCCAGCATTGCCGCCGCGCAACTCGATCGCTGTGCTACCGTTCGTCAGCTTCGGTGATGACACAACGCAGGAGTATTTCGCAGACGGCGTTGTCGACGACATCATCACCGAGCTCTCGCACTTCCGGAATCTCTTTGTGATTGCCCGGAACTCCTCCTTCTCCTACCGGCGCCGCGATGTCGACCTGCGCGAGATCGCCCGCGATCTCGGGGTTGACTACGTGGTCGAAGGCAGTATCAGGCGGACAAGTGATCGCGTGCGCCTCTCGGCTCGTCTCGCGTTCGCCCGGACTGGCGCACAGATCTGGGCCGAGAAGTTCGACGGCGAACTGACTGATATCTTCACATTGCAGGACACTATCAGTCAGCGCATCGCCGCCGCCATAGAGCCGAAGATCCAGGCTGCCGAACTCGCCCGTGCGCGGCGCAAGCCAACCGAGAGCCTTGATGCCTACGACTACTACCTTCGTGCCATGCCGAACATGGAAAGCTTCACCGGGCCGGCATACACGACCGCGTTGCAGTTGCTCGGCGAGTCGATGCGGCTCGATCCCGCATTTGCCCCCGCAATGGCCGTAGCTTCCATGTGCCATGCCGGGCGGCATGATCAGGGTTGGGCGACTCCGGATATCGACGACACGGCCGAGGGGCTGCGGCTCGCCCACGCAGCGCTGCGGAACGGCGCGGACGACGCGATGGTGTTGTGCCTCGCAGGGCACACGATCGCCAGCCTGGCCGCGGACTATAGCGGTGCAGCCCACCTTCTTGACCGGGCCGTGCAGGTCAATCCGAATTACGCGCAGGCCTGGATGCGCAGTGGCATGGTCCGGGTTTACCTCGACGATCCTGAGACTGCAATTCACCACGCGGACCGGGCGCTGTCGCTTAGTCCCAGGGATACTCGCCTGTTCCTGCCGCTGTGCGCGAAAGGCTATGCGTACCTGCTTTTACACGACTACGAGGCCGCCGCGCAGTACGCGACTCGCACGCTGACGTTGATGACGAAACCGGAAATGGCGCATCGCATTCTGATCACTGCACTTTGGCATCTGGGACGAATTGACGAGATGCATGCGGCGGCGGCAGCGCTATCGGTGCAAATCCCCTCGTTTCGGATATCGGAATGGCGGACGCGTGTCTACTTTACACGGGACAAACGCTTTGATATGATGGAAAAGGCGTTACGTCATGCTGGCCTCCCGGAGTAGCGCCTGAGCCTTGGAGACCGCCGGCACTAGCGACCGCACAGGAGTAGACGACAATGGCGAAGAAACCTGCAAACCCAATAGGTCTTGGGTACATCAATTCCGCACTCGTCGTTAGCGTCGTTCCCAAAAATCGGCGGCTCTCGGCCGCAAGCGCGCAAGGGCGGGCGCTTCAGCGAAAGTGTATGTGATCCCTATGGATGTGGTGCAGCAGTTCGCCCTCACGGCCCCCGATCTGACCACCGTGACGACATTCCTCCAAACGTATGCTGCGTTGCCGTCTGCAATGAAGGTCGACGCTGCCGTTATTAAGGGGATCGTGCACGTTCTCGACGCGGGATGATGAAGATTGTCCTAAGTCCATGTCAGCCCGCCGGTGTTGTGGTTTCGTCTGGCAGATTTCGCCACCGTGGCCCGATCAGGAAGCCAAGCTGCGGCGCAAGAGCCGAGAGCGACTTCGATGCGTCGTGAGGCAGGCCCGCATAGAGCCTTCAAGATGTTCAAGGAGGGCACGCACCGTGCATGTGCCCCGAGTGAGACCGTTTACCGGGTTTCCTTGCACCTGCGTGCCTTCGGTGTTACGCGCGTCGCCAACGTCACCGGCCTGGACTATCTTGGCATTCCTGTCGTCATGTCCGTCCGACCGAATTCATACAATCTGTCCGTCTATCAAGGCAAAGGTCTTTCGCTCGATGCGGCGAAAGCATCGGCAATCATGGAGGCATACGAGTTCGCCTGCGCGGAGGCAGCTGGATGCGGCGCTATCTGGGCAAGCCCGTCTACGCTCGAGCGGTCCTGCCGCATCATACCGCGCAACCGCGTTCGGAGCCGTTTGCGGATGGACGTCGAGATCCCATGGGTCGCTGGGGCCGATCTGATTTCCGGTAGGTCAGTCCTCATTCCCGAGGAAACGATTACCACCGATTATCGCGTCCCTCAGCGGCGCGGACATGGGATCTTTCAAAGTATAAGCAATGGACTCGCGTCCGGCAATACCGACGATGAAGCAGTCCTGCACGCGATGTGCGAACTCATCGAGCGCGATGCACTCGCGCTTTGGAAGCTTGGACCGGAGAGGCATCGCGCAACCACGCGTGTCGACCCGCGCCAGAGCGCTGACGCATCGGTTCAGACGCTGATGGATCGCTACGAAGCGGCTAAAATGAGGGTCGAGATGTGGGAGATCACATCTGACATAGACGTACCGGCGTTCTTTTGCATTATCGATGACGCCGCCGGCGAGCCACCGTTCCTCGGACGGTTCGGTGGAGGCGGATGCCATCCCAGCGTCGATGTTGCGATCTGCCGGGCGCTCGCCGAAGCGGCACAGAGTCGCCTGACGTTCATCGTGGGAACCCGTGATGACCTTCCAATCGACAGTTACGCACTCGTTGGCTGGCAGCGCAGCATCGCGAACCTGATTGCCGATCAGCGGGCGGCACAACCCGCGACCGGCCAGGTTCCCCGCGTGCTGTCCTTCGACGCCGAACTCGATAGAAGCCGATGTCGGGGCCGTGCTGACGAAGCTCTCGGCACGAGGCATCGACTGTGTCGCGCGGATCGACCTTACACCGGGCGCGATCGGCTTGCCGTGTGTCCGCCTCGTGATCCCCGACCTCGAGGGCATGTCGAATAAGGCGGGTTACCGGCCCGGAAAACGCGCCCGCAGGGCCATACGCGCGTGGAGCTGATCGCCTTCGCAGGGCCGAGCATGGGTAGCCCTGACCCGACAGCCGCGCGCCGCATCGATTTCCGCCCGCCGGCGCGTTGCGGCGACATGACGCGCGCGGTCGGATCTCGCCCGGCGGTCATCGGGTTGATCGACGGCGTGTTCGAGACGACGGCAGCGGTATGGCACAAAGAAATAGTGTATGCGCTTTCGGAAGGCGTTGTCGTCTTCGGTGCCGCCAGCATCGGCGCTCTGCGTGCGGTTGAGCTCGAGCCGTTCGGGATGATCGGCGTTGGCGACATTTTTCGTGCCTATCGCGATGGCACGCTCGAGGACGACGATGAGGTCGCTGTCCAGCACGGGCCGGCGGAACTCGGGTTTCTGCCGCTCACCGAAGCGATGGTGAACGTTCGCGCGACATTCGACGCGGCCATCCGCGCGGGCATTCTGTTGAGCGAGGAGGGGGAAGCGATCTGTCGCGCCGCGAAGTCTCTATTCTACAAGCATCGCACCTGGGGTCGCATCCTCGCCGACGGCGCTGCGGCTGGCGTGACCGAGGGAGTCCTCAAACAATTCGCGGAGTGGCGCGTCGCCAACTCCGTTGACCTCAAACGACGTGACGCACTACAACTTGTCGACGCCATGCTCAATCGCTGCCCGGGGCTCGCGGGATGCCGCATCGGGCCGACATTGAACCGAACCCGCTATTGGGTCAGCCACGAAGACCGCTTCGCACCGCGGCCGCCCACCAACAACGCCGTCGGGGTAGACGCATCACGGCGCGCTGCGCATCCGCGTCACCGACGCCCGGCACCACCGCGAAACCGGAATGGCCTCAATCAATAATACAATTCGTATACGTGGTCCTTCTGGTCGATACAACCGCCATGCCCATGGATGAGGGGAGGTGCCGGTACGGTGTTGGCGAATATGACGCATCGGACGACCGAGCCCTGGTTCCCATGAGCCGTGATGCGACCGACTTGAAGACCAGTGGAATGCCCGGGTTCGAAGCCCAGGAGGCGCTTCGTCTTGCCATCAAATGGCAGATTTAGAGTCAGGTCATTGAACTGCCCCGCATCTTCCGTATCGTAATCGCCAACGAACACCTCACCGGACGGCGCGGTCCACTGAACCTGCCCGGCGATGCCGGTGATATAGGTGAGATATATACGTGTAGCTGTTCCGTCAGAGGCATAGAGATGCCCCTCTGCCGTGCAACCCACAAGCCCACATAGCGCCAGTGCGACGATAAGGATCTTGCTGATCATCTGCCCCCCACATCGTTGTTGCGGCACTGTAGGCCGCATCGCGAGGTATCTCAACTGTAATCATCGCCAATCCCACCTGAGGGCGGCTGTCTCGTAATATTGCCAGAATCTAGAAACATAACGTGCTCTCAAGGATCTGGCCTACTGGCGCGCTGCGCGAGGCTGATCCAGTGTCCAGGGAAATCAACGATCTGATGGATGTTCCGAAACAGACTCGAGTCGGGATCTGAGGCGGTTACCCAGCCGCACCAATGTCGATCAGCGCCTGCAGCGCTGCTTCGTCGACCAGGGTTAGCTGCGCGCGGTTACCGTCATAGGTCACCAGGCCGGACGCCCTCCAGGCATTCAGGATCGTGATGATACTACGGGTGGTCGCTCCCAGAAGGTCTGCCAGGTCGCCCTGACGGAGCCGGCCCGCCAACCGCAGTCCGTGCTCGGAGCGTCGTCCGTCACGCTTGGCGAGATAGAGCACCTGCCTGGCCAGCCGGACCTCCAGACTCTCGAACGTGGCATCCTGAAACAGGTCGAATGTACGCCGCAACCGGGCCGCGAGCGTGCCGCACAGGTTGCGGCCAAGTGTGGCGTGCTCCGCGAGGGTCTCAATGAACAACGGTGCACCGATCCGCAATATCCGCACGTTCCCGTCGGCAAATGCGTCGGCGGAGCGAACCCCGCCGTCTATCACCGCGATCTCGCCGAATATGTCTCCGGTACCGAGTATCTCGACCATCAAACCCTTGCTGTCCCGTCCGACCGCGCCGATATGCACGCGCCCTGGGCCGCCGATGATCGCGAAAACCGCGTCGGCCGCATCGCCCTGGGCGAAGATCCGCGCACCGTCGCGGAATTCCAGCAATCTACTTCTGGATTCGATCCGTTCCAGCGCTGACGCATCGATATCTCGGAAGGCAATCACACCAACCAATGTTGCCAAGGCAAGACCTCCATCTCAAGCCGAGCGGCAAGCCATATTACACCGGCTGTGCGGCCAAGGTCGTCGAATCATCCCCGATGACGGATCGATCGTTCTCCGCAAGGTCTGTCACCCTTTACGGTGTCCGCGGCAGCATCGGTTTGTCCCGCGATCCGTTGTGGCCACCGCTGTCCGGTGCGTACGCCGCATTGGCGACGCGGTTGTCGTGCTGTGAAACACTTCAGAGCGGGGCGCATCATCCGCATGCCATTCTCCGTCTGTCAGCGAGGCTGAAGCGGAAGTACGGCACGAGCCGACGAAACAACAACCAACTCCGCACTGCGCGGAAACCGAAGGAGAGTCCCATAAAGAAGTGCGTCTTCGCTGCCCTGGCCATCCTGAGTGTCGTGCTCGGCGCCCCCAGCCTCAGCACACCGGCCAATGCGGCTGTCTTCCATCCGCCCTGCGACGGCAACCAGTAGCACCGAAGGCTTCAGCAGCCTGGGAGGCGGTGGCATTCCTATGGGAGGTGACAATGATGGCCACACTTTTCGTTGTCGTCTGTGCCCTGGCAATCGCCGTCATTGGGCGTGAGGCGGTCGACCGGGCCTTGGCAAACGCCATCATCGGACGTGAGGCGGTCGACCGGATGACGGGCTTGTCCAAAACCCCGAAATGGGAACGCCGACGCTGAGGCACCATGGCGCGACAAGAATGGGAAGCTGGTCCGGCAGGATCAGCTCTCCGCTCGTTCCAGCCAGTATTTCTTACACTATTGCTGGATTATGACGAAGGGCATTGTCGTGTCACCGCATAGAATAACACGCCTCGTCGTATCTCGGTCTCGACATCCCAGCCATCCCTCCGCAATTCGTGCATCCGGCCGCCGAGATTTTTTGTCCTGCCACACGCGGGAAGCCCGATGTCGTAGGCGACGTCGCGGTTGAGGTACGGCACAGTTGGCGCGTCAGCGAGGTGCATGTCTAGGTGTCTTTTAGGTGCAAGGGAGGGGTGTGGTGTCGCACGGTATGACAGCGTAGGAACCGCATCATGCATGATCACGGATTTTATCCCGTTATTTCAGCATCTTAGAGGACGCCATGAAGCACGGCAGCGCGCCATGTGGCAGTCGTGGAAACCCGCCTATGGCATCTGAGCCGCGCGACCATGTCGAGATCTGGACCGATGGCGGCTGCAAGCCCAATCCCGGCCCGGGCGGCTGGGGCGCCATCCTGCGCTCGGGCGGCCACGAGCGCGAGCTGAGCGGGGCGGAATCCCAGACCACCAACAACCGCATGGAGTTGATCGCCGCGGCCGCGGCCCTGGAGGCACTGAAGCGGCCCTGCCACGTCGTATTGCACACCGACAGCGAATACGTGCGCAACGGCATCATTCGCTGGCACCAGGGCTGGGTGCGCCGCAACTGGCGCAACGCGACCGGCGATCCGGTGAAGAACGTGGATTTGTGGCAGCGGCTGCTGGCCGCCGCGGCGCCGCACCAGATCGACTGGCGCTGGGTGCGCGGCCACGCCGGCCATCCTATGAACGAGCGGGCGGACGCCCTGGCGACGGCGGCGCGGGAGGGGCTGGGGCACTGACGTGGCGGCACGCCGTCGCCCCGCCCGGCACTGTGTCAGGCGGGTGTCGCCGGCGTCTGGCTACAACTCGAGCTGACGAAACGGCGGTGCGTCCGGCACTGCGTCCGGCAACTAATTGCGATTGTCGGTCCGCAGCGTTGTTGCCGTGTGTTCGTCGTCCTCGTCCTCCGGCTCCTCCTCGAACTTCTGATCGACGCCGATCTCGACCTTGCCGTACGGCACGCGCCGGATCAGCTCCAGCAGCTTCATGTGCAGTGCACCCGGCGGTTCCTTGTTGACGGTAAACACGACCAGTCCGGAATCGGCGGCGGTATCGACTTCCGCCCTGCCGAACCGCAGCGAGGTGATGTCGAGTTCGAGCTTGGCCTTGCGCGCCTCGGCCTTGAGCTGGGCCAGCAGCTTCCTCGGCTTGATCCGTCGATCGAGCAGGATCACGCCCTCATGGTCCCTGGTCATGCCGATCGCAGCATTGACCGGCTCTCGCTTCGACATTGCCAACAGCGGCTTCAGTTCGGCCGGGGACATGATGTCGTCCGGGGTCGCGCCGCCTTTTTTGGTCTCCATCGCTGTGCCTCCTGACGTTGTCCCGTGGCTCCTGGCGTGCCGATCCCTGCGGCGCGTATCGCACCACGCGCCTGGTGCACGGCCTGTCGCCGCGCGGGATCGTATCGCAGAAGCACCGGGTGGGCGAGAAGAAAGGCCGCGAGCCGGTGGGCACGATCTTCCGTGGCGCATTTGGCGGTGGTACGGCGCGTCATCGCTAGATCGAAGTTGGTTCTGGCATGCGACATTCAGCCGCCAGCCGCTCCGCCAGCCACGCCCCCGCCGGCCCGGGTGGCGCGTCGATGCGGTGGATCAGCCCGAGCGGATAGCGGTATTCCGGCGCCTCGGCGACCCGCAGCCGCACCAGCCGTCCGGCGGCAATGTCGTCCGCCACCATCTCGGCCGGCATGTTGCCCCACCCTAGCCCGGCCAGCAGCAGCGCGTGCTTCGCCCCCAGGTCCCCCAGCCGCCAGGTGCGCAGCGCCAGCACGCCGAAATCCCGCCCCTGCGTCAGCGCGGTCCGATCGGTCAGCACAAGCTGCACCTCCTCGCGCAGCCGCGCGCCGGCGATCGGCCCGGAGGAGGCGTGCTGCCCGCGCGCCAGCGGATGTGTCGGCGCGGCCACGGGGATCAGCCGCACCTCGCCGATCGCCCGCCGCTCCAGCGCGTCCGGCACCGTCGCCAGCCAGCCGGTCACCCCGAGCCGGCACGCTCCATCGAGTACAAGCTGCGCCACCCCGCCCAACGCCTCGATGCGCAGCCGCAGCCCGACGGTCGGGTATTCGCGCGCGAAGTCGTCCAGGGCGGCGACCAGTCGCGCGGTCGGGAACATCACGTCCGCCGCCAGGGCCAGCTCCGCCTCCAGCCCGCGGCGCAGTGCGACGGCGCGGGCGCGGAGCTCGTCGACCAGCCGGCCGACCCGCCGCGCGTCGGCGATCAGCGCGCGCCCGGCCTCGGTCAGCACCGGCCGCCGACCGTCGCGCGCGAACAGCGCCACGCCAAGCTGCGCCTCCAGGTTGGCGATGGTGTAGCTGATCACCGACTGCGCGCGGTGCAGCCGGCGCGCGGCGGCCGAGAAACTGCCCGCTTCGACTACCGCGGTGAGCACACGAAGCTGGTCGAGCGTGGGCGTCCCAGCGTCCATCCCATCCACCAATTCGATATCAATCTTCGATATTATCTCGGTTTTATCGATGCCGCGCCAGCCCTATTTGCCAGCGTGACAGCCGCCAGCCGGCACAGATCGAGGAACACACCGCCATGCCGAGCCCAATCCCAACCAAGGTCCTGATCCCCTTCTACTCCCGCAACGGCGCCACCGAGGCGCTGGCCAACGCCGTCGCCGAGGGCGCCCGTGCCGCCGGCGCCGACGTCCGTCTGCGCCGCGCCCGCGAGCTCGTGGCCCCGGAGGTCATCGCCCGCGTCCCCGGCTGGGCCGACGCGGCCGCGCGCATGAACGATACCTATCCGGCCCCCACCGAGGATGACGCGGTCTGGGCCGACGCCATCGTCTTCGGCACGCCGACGCGCTTCGGCGCCCCCGCCTCCGAGCTGCGGGCGTACATCGACAGCCTGGGTGGCGTCTGGTTCCAGGGCAAGCTGAACGGCAAGGCCGGCGGCGCGTTCGGCGCCACGTCCACCCGGCATGGCGGCAATGAAAGTACGCTGCTGTCGCTCTACAATACGATGGCGCATCTTGGTCTTGTCATCGTTCCCACCGGCTATGCCGATGGGGCGATGTTCAAGGCTGGCACGCCGTACGGCGCGACCGCGGTGGTGCCGCCCAACGCGGCGCCAACCGAGGACGATCTGGCCGTCGCGCGCTTCCAGGGCCGCCGGGTGACCGAGGTCGCGGCGGCGCTGCAAGCCCGCCCAAGAACTTGAACGTCGGCAACCTGAAAACAGGAGGAACAACCATGATCACCCTGCGCAAGTCGGCCGACCGCGGCGGCGGCCATCATGGCTGGCTGGACACCAAGCACAGCTTCTCGTTCGCCGACTACCACGACCCGCGCCACATGGGTTTTGGCGCACTCCGGGTCATCAACGAGGATCGCATCGCCGGCGGCGCCGGGTTCCCGACCCACCCGCACCGCGACATGGAGATCCTCACCTGGGTGCTGGAGGGCGCGCTGGCGCACCGCGACAGCACGGGCAACCAGGCGACCATCCGCCCCGGCGAGCTGCAGCGCATGAGCGCCGGCACCGGCATCCGGCACTCGGAGTTCAACGCCTCGCGCACCGCCTCGGTGCACCTGCTGCAGATCTGGATCCTGCCGGAACGGTCCGGCCTGACCCCGGGCTACGAACAGAAGGACTTCGACGACCTGGACGGCAAGCTGCGGCTGGTCGCTGCGCGCGACGGTCGCGACGGCGCGGTGACGGTGCACCAGGACGCCGAGCTGTGGGCGGCCCGTCTGGGCGCCGGCCAGCAGACGGACTTCGCCCCGAGGCCTGGCCGCGTGCAATGGGTGCAGGTGGCACGCGGCGCGGTGGAGCTGAACGGCCAGCACCTGGCAGCCGGCGACGGCGCGGCAATCGACGGGGAAACCGCGCTGGCCCTGCGTGCCGAAACGCCGGCGGAGTTGCTGCTGTTCGATCTGGGCGCATAGCCTTAACCCAACCGTGCGCGGCTGCGGATCGTCCGCAAGATAGTCAAGATCCACCGCGGAGCGCGCGGAGAAGCCAGGATCGGATGGCGCGACGCGCGCAGCGCCACGATCAATCTCCGCGTGCTCCGCGCTCCGCGGTGGACCTTCCTTTCAGCGGATCGAGCGCCCCAGTCTTATCCCGCAAGCCCCCGAACCGCGCCCCTCGAATTCCCGTCACCCGCGAAGTGTTCTAGACACGCCTCCGAATAGCGGACGAGGGCGGATCATGGCGCGGCGGCTGCGGGTTGCGGTCCAGATGGACCCGATCGAAAGCATCAACATCGAAGGCGACTCCACCTTTGCCCTGATGCTGGAAGGCCAGGCGCGCGGCCACGCGCTGTATCACTACGAAGTCCGCCACATGTCGCTGCGCGAGGGCGCCAGGCGCCCAGACGCCAAGGATCGCGGCGAGCGGCGCGAGGAGCGGCTGTTCGCCCGCGCCCGCCCGGTGACGGTGCAGCGCGTGCCAGGTGCGCATTACACCTTCGGCGCGATGGAGACCGTCGACCTTGGCGCAATGGACGTGGTGCTGATGCGCCAGGACCCGCCGTTCGACATGGCCTACATCACTGCAACGCACCTGCTGGAGCACATCCAGCCGAAGACCGTGGTGGTGAACGATCCGGCCGCGGTGCGCAACGCGCCGGAGAAGCTGCTGGTGACGCACTTCCCCGAGCTGATGCCGCCGACCATGATCTCCTGGGACCTTGAGGCGATCCGCGCGTTCCGCATGGAATACGGCGACATCATCGTCAAGCCGCTGTTCGGCAATGGCGGCGCCGGCGTGTTCCGCATCAAGCCGGACGACGAGAACCTCGCGGCGCTGCTGGAAATGCACTTCGCCCGCTCGCGCGAGCCGCTGATGTTCCAGCGCTACGAGCCGGCGGTGCGCCAGGGCGACAAGCGAATCATCCTGGTGGACGGCGAGGCGATGGGCGCGATCAACCGGGTGCCGGCGGAAGGCGAGGCACGGTCGAACATGCATGTCGGCGGCCGGCCGGAAAAATACGCGATGAGCGCGCGCGACCGGGAAATCTGTGCCGCCATCGGACCGACCTTGCGCGCCCAGGGCATGATCTTCGTCGGCATCGACGTGATCGGCGACTGGCTGACCGAGATCAACGTGACCTCGCCGACCGGCATCCAGGAGATTGCCCGGTTTGACGGGGTGCATCTGGAGCAGGCGATCTGGGACCGGATCGAGGCCAGGGTGGCAGCCGTTCAAATCTAGCGCGCGCTCATGCACCTGTCGTACCCCTTGTCATTGCGAGGAGCGTAGCGACGAAGCAATGACAGGTAGGACCAGGACGGGTGGTGTTTCCGTTCAGTGTGAAAATGATCTAACCATCATCGGCCACGACAAGTCGACCACGGGAGGACAACGATGCCTCAAGGGCAACAACCGAACCAGTTCGGCCGCATCTTCCCACCCGACGATGCGTGGCTGGCGCAACGTCCGCCGGAGCCGATCCTCGATCCCGGCCTGCCGATCATCGACACACACCATCACCTGTGGATTCGCGGCGGGCATCGCTACCTGCTGGACGAGTATCTCGCCGACGTCGCCACCGGCCACAACCTGCTCTCCAGCGTGTTCCTGCAATGCCATACGATGTATCGCGCCGACGGACCCGAAGAGCTGCGCCCGATCGGCGAGACCGAGTTCGTCAACGGCATCGCGGCGATGAGCGCGAGCGGGATGTTCGGCACCCCCCGCGTCGCCGCCGGGATCGTCGGCTTCGCCGACCTGACGCTGGGCGATCGCGTCGAACCGATCCTGGAGGCGCACATTCGTGCCGGCGGCGGACGTTTTCGCGGTGTACGTGATTCTGGCAATTACGACGCCGACCCGATCATCGGCAACGGCACGTCCGAACCGCACCGCTACCTGCGCCCGGAGTTCCGCGCCGGCCTGGCGTGCCTGACGAAGCTTGGCCTGTCGCTCGATGCCTGGACCTTCTTCACCCAGCTTGACGAGGTGATCGACCTGGCGCGTGCCTGCCCGGACGCCAACCTCATCATGGGCCATTGCGGCGGGTTGCTGGGCTACGGACCGTATGCCGGCAAGCGCGACGCGGTGTTCGCCGCCTGGAAGGCGTCGATCGCCGAGCTGGCGAAGTGCCCGAACGTCAGCATGAAGTTGGGCGGGATGATGATGCGCCTGGCGGCGTTCGACTATCTGGCGATGGACGCGCCGCCGACCTCGGAGGAACTGGCGGCGCACTGGGGTCCCTACATCGAGACCTGCATCGAGGCGTTCGGGGCGAACCGTTGCCTGTTCGAGAGCAATTTCCCGGTCGACAAGATGGGCATCGGCTGGGCGGGACTGTGGAACGCGTTCAAGCGCATCGCTGCCGGTGCGTCGGCGGCGGAAAAGACCGCGCTGTTCAGCGGCACGGCACGGCGCGTGTACCGGCTGGATTGACCCGCGGCGGGTGGCGTAGGGCGGAAAAGCGAAGCGTATTCCGCCGGATTGGCGGCGAGACGACGCGAGACACCGTCGGTTGGGCGCAAGTGGCGGAATGCGCTACGCTTTTCCGCCCTACGCACGCCAAGGAGAACATAACGATGCCGCACGATCTCCGCTTTTCCGTGCTCGTGCTGCCGAACGTGGCGTGGCCCGAGTTCCTGCGTCGCTGCCGGCACGTCGAGGATCTCGGCTTCGACGCGCTCGGTCTGGCCGATCACCTGGTCGATTGGGCCGGCGGCAAGGGGCCGTGGTTCGAGCTGTGGGCGCAGCTTGCCGCCATCGCCATGGCGACGACACACATCCGCCTGGCGACCCTGGCGGCGCAGATCCCGCTGCGCAATCCGGCGCTGTTCGCGTTGCAGGCTTTGACCGCCGATCACATTTCCGGCGGCCGGCTCGATCTCGGGCTTGGCACCGGGCTGGAGATCGATCCCTCCTACCGCATGATGGGGATCGAGAACTGGCCCGCGAAGGAGCGCGTCGCCCGGTTCGGCGAGTATGTCGAGGTCGTCGACCGGCTGCTGTCGCAGCAGGAGGTCTCGTACCGCGGGCGATACTATCAGGTCGAGGCCGCCGCGCTGCGCCCGCGCCCGGTCCAGTCGCCACGCCCGCCCATCCTGATCGCCGCGATGGGACCGGTGATGCTCGGCCACGCGGCGCGGCACGCCGATATCTGGAACAGCCTGAGTTTTGCCAAGACATTCGAGGCGCAGCTTGAGGAGACCCGCCAGCGCATCGCGGCGATCGATGCGCGCTGCGCGGCGATCGGGCGCGATCCGGCCAGCCTGCGGCGCTCCTATCTGATGTTCGACCCGGGTGCGCGATCGAGCGGGGGCGCGTATGGTTATTACGAATTCAGCGGAGATTTTCGCGCAGATGGCGCGGCAGGTGATCGCATTGGGGATCTCAGAGGTGGCACTGTATTACCCGATGCTGGACCGGCAGATGCCGATGTTCGAGCGCATCGCGCGCGACGTCCTGCCGGCGCTGAAAGTCGCGCACGCCGCTGGCACTTTGGGCTGATATCACGCCCGTCATGGCCGGCGAAGACCGGCCATCCACGACTTGCCTTGCTCGGCCAAGGCAAGTCGTGGATGTCCGTGACAGGGACGGCCATGACGGGAACGGTCAATCATTTTGGTGCCTGGTATAAGCCCGGCAGGTTCACCCCATTTCCCTGGGTTGACCCCGATCGCGCCTACTTCGACAGCGACTGGAGGAAGGCCCCGAACGCCGCATTCACCTGGTCCGTCGCCTTGTTCAGAGCAGCGATATTCTGGTCCTGCGTGCCGCCTTTGGCGGCATTGAAGTAGCAGGCGGGGTCCTTCGCTTCGTACAGAGCGCGATAATGGATCCGGTTCAGGCAATTGTTCATCTGATGCATCACCCAGTTGATATCGGTAAGCTGCTTCATCGTCGCCGACCCGAAATATCTCTCGGTCAGCAGAACGTTGATCATGTAGTTCTCGTTCCAGGCGATGACGCTGTCGTTGTACTGCTTCCAGGCCGCCTCCTGGTCCTCCGGCGGGAACCCCTCCGCGACATCGCCGCTGTAGCGGGCGATCCAGAACAGCCGTTGCGAGACGAGGCGCGTCATTTGCCGAACCAGGTCACCCTCGGCGTTCTGCTCGGCCAGCACGAACGCCTCGCTCTTCCGCAAGCCCAGGTCCTCAAGGACCTTCTGCCAGGAATCGAGCAGCGTGACCGTCCCCGCGGCGCCCGCGGCCAGCGAACCGAGCATAGCGAAAACGTGGGACTTTCTCACTCCGCGCCGGCGGGGCTTTGGCGCGACCACCGCGGCGTGCCCGACGGGTGACGTGTCCGACATGCCATGAACCCTAGCCGCGCGCATGTCGTTACGCAACCTGAAGGCAGCGGGCACCGAGGCGATCATCCACGGCATCGGCAACCCGTGCGAATGACGCTGCCGCGACATGACCGACCTGCGCCGACCATGCGGGTGGAGTGGTCGTGGGCAGGGGCGCGCCAATCCGGTGGACGGATTGCCTGCCAGGGTAGCTGCCGGACACCGGAGCAAGCGCTGAGTCGCGTCGTCGGCATCCCGCTGCAACGCGACAGCACGGCGAGCGATTGCACCGGCCCCCCGGCACCCGCTAAACCTCCCCCTCTTCCGCGGGTGTAGCTCAATGGTAGAGCCCCAGCCTTCCAAGCTGGTTATGCGGGTTCGATTCCCGTCACCCGCTCCACCTTCCAGGGGCCTTGCCGTCCGTCCATGACCGGCCATGTCCACGTGATCGGCGCCGGCCTCGCCGGGCTGTCGGCGACGCTTGCGCTGACCGCGCGCGGCCGGACCGTGACGGTCTATGAGGCCGGCCCCGTTGCCGGCGGCCGCTGCCGATCGTATTTCGACCGCGAGCTGGGCCTGACGATCGACAACGGGAACCACCTGCTGCTGTCCGGCAACCGCGCGGCGATGCGCTATCTCAGTGCGTTTGGTGGCCGCTCGGCGATGGCGCGGCCGGACGAACCGATGTTCCCGTTCATCGATCTCACCAACGGCCAGCGTTGGGCGGTCCGGCCGAATCGTGGGCTGCTGCCGTGGTGGGTGCTGTCGCGCGCGCGGCGTGTGCCGGACACCACGCTGATGGACTACCTGGCGCTGCTGCGGATGCTGCGCATCCGCGGGGACACCACGGTCTACACCGCGCTCCGCCAGCAGAAGCTGTATCGGCCCTTGATCGCGCCGCTGACCACCGCCGCGCTCAACACCCAGCCCGAGGCGGCGCTGGGGCGCCTGCTGACAGCGGTCGTGCGCGAGACGCTGATGGCGGGCGGCGACGCCTGCCTGCCGATGTTTCCGCGCCACGGGCTGTCCGCGGCGCTGATCGACCCGGCGGTGGCGCTGTCGGCCTCACGCGGCGCCACGTTTCAGTTCGGGCGCCGGATCGCCGCCCTGCAGATCGCCGGCGGGCGGGTGCTCGGCCTGACCGGCCCGGACGGCCCGATCCCGCTCGGTCCGGCGGACGCCGTGGTGCTGGCGGCGCCGCCGTGGGTGGCGGCGGACCTGCTGCCCGGCCTGCAGGTGCCCACGGTGTTCACGCCGATCGTCAACGTGCATTTCCGTGTCGACGCCGACCCCGGGCCGGCCGGCTTCATCGGCCTGCTCGGCGGCACCGCGGAGTGGGTGTTCGTCAAGCAGGGCCACGTCTCCACCACCACCAGCGCCGCCACCCGGCTGGTGGAGACGGACGCCGGCCGGATCGCCACCTCGGTGTGGCCGGATGTGCGCACGGCGCTCGGCCTGGGCGGGCGGATGCCGCCATGGCGGGTCGTGAAGGAGCGGCGCGCCACCGTCGCGGCGACGGCGGCGCAGGAGCGGCGGCGGCCGGCGGCACGCACCGCGCTGGCCAATCTGGTGCTGGCCGGCGACTGGACCGCGACCGGCTTGCCCGGCACCATCGAAGGTGCCATCAGGTCCGGCGAAACCGCCGCCGGGCTGCTGGCCGGCCACGGCGCTGGTTAGGGCCCCACCTGAGATCCCCGCCTGAGATGATGGACATCGCCGCCTCCGAGGACCGCCTGGCCGCCGCGGTCGACCGCGCCACCGCGGCGCTGCGGGCGCACCAGCGCAACGACGGCCATTTCGTCTTCGAGCTGGAGGCGGATGCGACCATTCCGGCGGAATACGTGCTGCTCGAGCATTTTCTGGGCCGCATCGACGAACCGTTGCAGCAGAAGATCGGCGTCTACCTGCGCGCGGCGCAAGGGAAGCATGGCGGCTGGCCGCTGTTCCATGATGGCGCGTTCAACCTGTCCTGCAGCGTCAAGGCGTATTACGCGCTGAAGGCGATCGGCGACGATCCGGCCGCGCCACACATGCATCGCGCGCGCGAGGCGATCCTGGCCGCCGGCGGGGCGGAACGCAGCAACGTGTTCACCCGCGCCCAGCTTGCGCTGTTCGGCCAGGTGCCGTGGCGCGCGGTGCCGGTGATGCCGCTGGAGATCATGCACCTGCCGCTGTGGTTTCCGTTCCACCTCAGCAAGGTATCCTACTGGTCGCGCACGGTGATCGTGCCGCTGCTGGTGCTGATGGCGAAACAGCCGCGCGCGCGCAACCCGCGCGGCGTGCAGGTGCAGGAGCTGTTCCGCACGCCGCCGGAACGGATCACCGACTGGATCCGCGGGCCGTACCGCTCGGCCTGGGGGCGGTTCTTCAAGGGCGTCGACGTCCTGCTCCGGGCGGTGCAGCCATGGTTCCCGCAGAGCTGCGCGGACACCGCGGTTGCCAAGGCGGTGGCGTTCGTCACCGAGCGGCTGAACGGCGACGACGGCCTGGGCGGCATCTACCCGGCGATCGCCAACAGCGTGATGATGTTCGACACGCTGGGTTATTCGCCCGACCACCCGCCCGCCGCGACCGCCTGGCGCGCGGTGCGAAAACTGCTGGTGATCGAGGCCGACCGTGCCTACTGCCAGCCCTGCCTGTCGCCGGTCTGGGACACCAGCCTGGCCGGGCACGCGCTCGCCGAAGCGGGGATCGAAACGGATCGCGCCTGCGCCTGGCTGCGAGGACGCCAGATCACCGAGGTGGTCGGCGACTGGAGCGTGCGGCGGCGCGCCCTCGCGCCCGGCGGCTGGGCGTTCCAGTACGAGAACCCGCACTACCCCGATGTGGACGACACCGCCGTGGTCGGCATGTTGCTGCACCGCAACGGCGATCCGGCGCACGCGGAGTCCATTGCGCGCGCGCGCGACTGGATCATCGGCATGCAGTCCTCGGACGGCGGCTGGGGCGCGTTCGAGCCGGAGAACACGCACCTCTACCTGAACCACATCCCGTTCGCCGATCACGGTGCGCTGCTCGATCCGCCGACCGCGGACGTGACCGCGCGCTGCGTGTCGTTCCTGGCGCAGATCGGCATGCGTCGCCGAACATCCGGTGCTGGCGCGCGCGCTGGGTTTTTTGCGGCGCAGCCAGGAGGCGGACGGAAGCTGGTTCGGCCGCTGGGGCACCAACTACATCTACGGCACCTGGTCGGTGCTGTGCGCGCTGAACGCCGCCGGCGTGCAGCCGGACGATCCGATGGTGCGCCGGGCGGTGGACTGGCTGGCCTCGGTGCAGCGCGAGGACGGCGGCTGGGGCGAGGACGAGGAAAGCTACGCCGACGCCCCGCACGGCCGCTACACGGAGAGCACGCCGAGCCAGACGGCCTGGGCGCTGCTCGGCCTGATGGCGGCCGGCGCGGCGGACCATTCCGCGGTGGCGCGCGGCATCGACTATCTGCTGGCGACACAGCGCGACGACGGGGAGTGGACGGAACTGCCCTACACCGCGGTCGGGTTTCCGCGCGTGTTCTACCTGCGCTACCACGGCTATCGGCGCTATTTCCCAACAATGGCGCTGGCCCGCTACCGCAACCTGCGGCACGGCAACGCGAAGCACGTGACGTTTGGCTTCTGACTGCCGGCAAGTTGACGTTGTGCCACGGCCCCCTATATTGGACAGCGTCAACCAAACGGGGCGTGCTTTGCCAGTCACCACCCTCGATCGCCCGACCGACACCGCCGAGGCGTCACTGCTCCGCGCAGCATTCGAACGCCGCGCCAGCGAAGCGATTGCGCGCGCCACGCAGGTCGCCACGCCGGCGGCGCTCGCCGAGGCACTCAGCGCGCCGACCGACGCCGGGGCTGTCGCGCGGCTGCTCTCCGCCACCGTAGGGCAGGATGCGACTGCGACGCTCGATCCCGTTGCCGAAGCCATCGCGCGCGGCATCGAAATCAAGCAGCAGCTTATCAAGGAAGCCGGTGGCCTGTTGACCGCCTCGCAGATGGGCACGGCGCTCGGTGGGATCAGCCGGCAGGCGGTCGACAAGCGGCGGCGGGCCGGTCAGTTGCTGGCGATGCGGGTTGGCGCCGACTGGCGTTATCCAGCGGTTCAGGTGGATTTCGATGGGACGGTTCCTGACGGGGTGGCAATGGTGCTGCGATGCATGGCCGAACTCCGGACCGTGGTCGATCCTCGATTTCCTGATCACGCCCGATGATGTGCTGGAGGGGCTGACCCCGTTGGAGGCGCTGCGGCATGGCGGATCGCTCGCCGCCACAGTCCAGCGGCAGCTCACGGCCGCTGCCGCTGACGCCTATGGTTGACCGCTTGGCTCGAGACGAACCGCTCCACTTTCACGCATCGGCACGCAGGCGCGTCGTCTGGATCATCCACCATTGGCAGAATTGCTTCGCGCGTCGCAGGGTGGGCTCCGGACAGACGGGGGACCGACCATGTCGGCCCCGACGGGCTCGCGTCTGCGAGAGGATCAAGAACGCCACGTCCACCAGACGACCAACCCGCATGAACCAGCCGTCGGCCCACCCCTAGCGCAAGGCATCGGTGCTATGTCCGATCGGCGTCGTGGGCCGTCAGGCGCGCCGCCACCGCCGCCAAAGGACCTCACCACAACCAAGTTGCCGATCACGGTGCTGCCAACGGCGACAACGTTCACCCGCGTGCATCATCTTGTTAACGGACCGATCCATTTTTCACCCGGCAGAGGCAGGCCGGCGCAGGGTCGGTTTGATAGTGCAGTCGGCACGTTCGGTGTCCTGTATGTTGCGCTGACGTTCAGTGGGGCCTTGGTCGAGACGCTGTTGCGCAAGCCGGCGAGCCGATTGATCAGTATTGACGATCTGTCCAGAAGAGGCGTTGCCGCGCTGGTTGCCAATCGAGACCTTAAGCTGGTCGACCTTCGCGGACCGGGGCTGCAACGGCTCGGCCTCGATGGCACCATCAATACCGGGCCGTACGAAAACTGCGGGTTGTGGGCGGACGCGTGGTTCGCCCACCCGGAACGTCCGGACGGCCTCCTCTACCGCTCTCGGCATGATCCAGGCGAAGCCTGTGTCGCTTTGTTCGAACGGGACGATCTCGTGGTGACCGTCACCCACGACCCGGTCCCCCTGCGGTCGGTCATGCCGCAGGTCGCCGAAGTGCTGCATCGCTACGGCAAGGGACTCGAATGGGGGTGAGCGCGCCGCCGACGCCTGCTGTTGTCGTCGGCCTGGAAGCCGAGGCGCGCCTTGCGTTGCCGCTTGGCTGGACCATTGCGATCGGTGGCGGCACGGTTGACGGCGCGCAAGCCGCCGCAGAACTGCTGGTGAGCAACGGCGCCAGGGCACTGATCGGGTTCGGCCTGGCGGGTGGCCTCGATCCGGCCCTGCGCCCCGGCACGCTCGTGATCCCGCGCCAGATCCTGACGCGCGGACAACGCTTCGCCACCGATCCGGCACTGAGCGACCGCCTCGGCGGCTTTTCAGCGTCCCTCATGTTGGGATCTGGCCGCGTGATTGCCAGTGCGACCGGGAAGCGCGCCCTGTTCACCGTCACCGGCGCCGTGGCGGTCGACATGGAAAGCGGCGCGATCGCGCGGGTCGCGGCCAAGCACCGCCTGCCCTTCGCGGTGCTCCGCGCGGTTTGCGACCCGGCCGAGCGCGACCTGCCGCCGGCCGCGCTGATGGCGCTGGATCGGCACGGCGGCATCGGAGTGGTGCGCGTGATCGGCTCGGTCCTGGCGCATCCCGCGCAGCTTCCGGCGCTGCTGGCGCTCGCCGCCGATGCCACGGCGGCACGGCGGGCGCTGCGCCAGGCGGTCGATCGCGTTCGCACACAGACGTAGGGCGGATAAGCGAAGCGTACTCCGCCATCACGACGGCGGATTACGCTTCGCTTATCCGCCCTACGACGCCGCGTGCCAGCGGGTGGTGCGCCTCGACCAGGCGTTGCAGCCGCTCGGCCAGCACGTGGGTGTAGATCTGCGTCGTTGCGATGTCGGCGTGTCCCAGCAGCAGTTGCAGGCTGCGCAGGTCCGCGCCGTGCGCCAGCAGATGCGAGGCGAACGAGTGCCGCAGCACATGCGGCGACACGCGCGCCGGATCGAGCCCGGCCTCCAGCGCCACCTGCTTCAGCATCTGGCCGAAGCCCTGCCGGGTCAGCGCGTGGCGCGCGTCGCGGCCGGGGAACAGCCAGCGCGTGCCGGTGTCGTGCAGCGCGACCAGCTCGGCGGCCGCCGCCTTCGCCGCCTCGGACAGCGGCACGATGCGCTCCTTGCCGCCCTTGCCGCGGATCAGCAGCACCGCCGCATCGCCGGCCAGCGCGCGGCGCGGCAGCGCCAGCAGCTCCGACACGCGCAGGCCGGTGGCGTAGAGGATCTCCAGCGCCGCCCGCGCGATCACGCCGTGGCTGCCCGGGCGCTTGCCGGCGGCCGCCAGCAGCGCCTCGACCTCCTGCTCGGTCAGGTATTTCGGCAGCACGCTGCGGCAGCCGCGGCGCATCGAGCAGCGAGGTCGGATCGTCCGGCGCGCACGCCCTCGCGCAGCAGGAACCGGTGGAACTGCCGCAGCGCCGACAGCCGCCGCGCCGCGGTGCGTGCCGCCAGGCCGGCTCGCGCCAGGCCCGCCATGTAGGCCTGCAGCACCGCCGCATCGGCCCGCGCCGGCGCCTGCCCGCGCGCGGCGGCGAAGTCGGCAAAATCCTCCAGGTCGGCCTCGTACGCCAGCCAGCGTGTTGCGCGCCGCGCCGCGCTCGGCGGCCAGCATCTCCAGGAACGCCTCGATGTGGCGGTCCATTCAGTGCCCCCAGGACTCAATGACTTTGGAACTTGTCGTTCGGCAGCACTTTCTCGACGTCTGCTCGTGCGGCGACGGGTGGGAAGGCCCCCAGAAACGCGACCCCCGCCGCGAGCACGATCAGCCCGGCGGCGAGGACGAACAGGAACGCGCGGAGCATGATGGGCGGGCCGACTCCGGTTGCGGGGCCCTTGCGTGGCCTCGACGTGCGGGCGGTGTGCTAGCCTTGCACGCCCATGACACGCAACACCGTCCTCCGCGATGCGACGCCCTTGCCCGACGCCCTGGCCGGACGCAGCATCGTGCTGGTCGGGCTGATGGGCGCGGGAAAGACCTCGATCGGCCGGCGCCTGGCCGCGCGGCTGGGGCTGCCGTTCCGCGACGCCGATGCCGAGATCGAGGCTGGCGGCCGGCTGCACCATCCCCGAGCTGTTTTCACGCTACGGCGAGCAGGCGTTTCGCGACGGCGAGCGGCGGGTGATCCGCCGGCTGCTGGCCGGCGACCCGCTGGTGCTGGCGTTCGGCGGCGGCGCCTTCATGGACCCCGAGACGCGGGCGGTGGTGCGCGAGGAGGCGGTCTCGGTCTGGCTGCGCTGCACCCTGCCGGCGCTGATGCGCCGCGTCGCCGGGCGCAGCCACCGGCCGATGCTGCACGGCGGCGACCCGGCGGAGATCATGCAGCGGCTGATGGACCAGCGCTATCCGGTCTATGCCGAGGCCGACGTGATCGTCGATTGCGCCGACGAAGCCGCCGGACGCGACCACCGGCCAGGTGCTCGATGCGCTGCTGGCCTGGCGGCCGCCGCGGCGGCTGACCGTCAGCCTGTCCAGCGCCAGCTACGACGTGGTGATCGGCGACGGGCTGCTGGCCCGCGCCGGCGCGCTGCTGGCGCCGCGCCTGCCGCAGAAGCGCGCGGTGATCGTGACCGACGAGACGGTGGCGCGCGCTGCATCTGCCGGCGCTGCGCCAGGGCTTGGCGGAGACCGGGATCACCGCGCAGCGAGATCGTCGTGCCGCCCGGCGAGGCCAGCGAAGAGCCTCGCAGTCGTATCGTCGACGTGGTGGACCAGCTGCTGGATGCGCGGGTCGAGCGGCGCACCGCGGTGATCGCGCTGGGCGGCGGCGTGGTCGGCGACCTGGCCGGCTTCGCCGCGGCGACCGCGCTGCGCGGCCTGCCGTTCGTGCAGGTGCCGACCACGCTGCTGGCGCAGGTCGACAGCTCGGTCGGCGGCAAGACCGGGCGTGAACACGCGGCACGGCAAGAACCTGGTCGGCGCCTTCTACCAGCCGCGCATGGTGCTGGCCGACACCGCGACGCTGGCCACGCTGCCGCCGCGCGAACTGCGCGCCGGCTACGCCGAGATCGTCAAGGCCGGGCTGATCGGCGACGCGGCGTTCTTCGCCTGGTGCGAGCGGTACGGCGCCGCGGTGGTCGGCGGCGATGCGCGAGGCGCAGGCCGAGGCGATCCGCCGCGCCTGCGCGTTCAAGGCGGCGGTGGTGGGCGACGACGAGCGCGAGGAAAAGCCGAACGACGGGCGCGCGCTGCTGAACCTGGGGCACACCTTCGGCCACGCGCTGGAGGCGGAGTACGGCTACGACGGCGGGCTGCTGCACGGCGAGGGCGTGGCGATCGGGCTGGGGCTGGCGTTCCGGCTGTCGGCGCGGCTCGGGCATTGCACGCCGGACGGATGCCGAGCGGGTGATCGCGCATGTCTGCGGCGGTGGGGCTGCCGGCGGAGCTGGCGATGCTGAACCGGCGGTTCTCGGCGGCGACGCTGATCGGGCACATGCGGCGCGACAAGAAGGTGCGGGACGGGGCGCTGAAGTTCGTGCTGGTGCGCGGGATCGGCCAGGCGTTCACCGCGACGCGACGTGCCGGAGGAGGCGGTGGCGGAGCTGCTGCGCGATGCGGGGTGCGCGGCGTAGGGCGTCGTCCATCTCCGCCGTTGTTGGTTGTAAAGGGTCGTTGCGGGATTTCGCGATTTGGGGCTGCCGTCCGTGGTCAGGCCCCAGCCCGGCAGCCGCATCGCCAACACCCACCGCTTTCTGGTCCATAGGGTCTTGTCCGGAATTCGCGATCCGTGCCCTCGGCGCGTGGCCACCCGCCAGCCCGGCATCCGCGTCGCCATCACCCACCGCTTTTCTGGTGCACAGGGTCTTGTCGGGATTTCGCGATACGCGCCCTCGGCGCGTGGCCAGCCCGCAGCCCGGCAGCCGCGTCGCCAACGCCCACCGCATTCTGGTGCATAGGGTGCTGTTGGGAATTCGCGATACGCACCCTCGGCGCGTGGCCAGCCCCCAGCCTGGCATCCGCCTCGCCAGCACCCACCGCTTTCTTTCGCGATCCGTGCCCCCGGCGCGTCGCCAGCCCCCGACCCGGCATCCGCGTCGTCGATCCTCGCCGCTTTCTGGTGCATAGAGTCTTGCCCGGAATTCGCGAGACGTGCACGCCGCCCGTGGCCCACCCGCAGCCCGGCATCCGCGCCGACAGTCCCCGCCGTGTTCTGGTGCATAGGGTGCTGTCCGGATTTCGCGATCCGTGCCCTCGGCGCGTGGTCAGTCCCCAGCCCGGCGCCCGCGCCGTCAAGCGCCACCGCTTGCTGGTGCATAGGGTCCTGTCCGGATTTCACGATCCGCGCGCGCTGCGCGTGGCCAACCCGCAGCCCGGCATCCGCGCTGCCGGACCTCGCCGCTGCACGACGCATGGATGGTGTCCACATTTCGCGGCGTGAGCTTGCCGCCCGAACGTAGACCCAGGCCCGGCACCCGCGGCATCCGACCTTGCCGCCTGATGTTGCCGGGCTGCCGCCCCACGCGTTGGAATGCGAGGCCCGGCGGCAGCGCCCTGGGGGGCAAAAACGGCGCGGGAGAGGTGAAGCGGGCGGCGGCTGAAATGGGTCGCATCGGCGATCCTCGCGGGTTAGTAGACAGTTAGTATGCCTTACAACAGATCGCCCGCCGGCGCCACGCAAACCTGTGCCACCGGACCGATCGGACCACCACCGCACGACCGCAGCTTCGGCCGGGAGCTGAACCCGCGCGTGGGTCGAGGGGGTGGGTTGGAAAGCCGTCCGACGGCCCAAAGCAGCGCCGGACGCGGCGCTCGGCCTGAACCGCTGGGTTCAACCCAACGCGGCTGCAGGGTGATCACGGCGGCTACAGCTAGGGTCGACGCGTGGCGAGCGTGGGGAAGGCCCATCTTGGGGTCGACCCCAAGCCCGCGGATCGCTGTCAGCGGACGGGGACGGAGCCGGCCTGCAGCGCGTCCGCACGGCGCCGCGCTGCAGGCACGTTCCGCACGGCGCGCGATTGGCCTACTGCCGCGCCATCGCGATGCGGATTGCCTCCTCCGGCGAAACAAGGTGGTCCGAATTCTCGGCGGCATCGGCGATGGCGAGCTGCACGCCCTTGACCGTGCCGTTGAAGGCGTTGCCGCGCGAGCCGTAGTCCGGGGAGACCGGGGCGCCGCTGTCCTCGCCGACGTCGCAGCCATCGTCCGCCGAGAAGACCATGGCCTGCGTCATCGGAACGACGCCTTCGCCGACCTTCTTGCCGTCGACATACAGCGTGACCTGGCCACCCTTGCCGAGACCGCCGCCGGCGTAGGCGAACTCCATGCGCACCTGGTGCTCGCCGGTGGGCAGCGGGCTGGTGGCTTCGACGTAGTAGTGATTGACGCCCGCAACGTTGTAGCAGTACTTGAGCTTGCCGCCTTTCGCGTACAGGCTCCAGCCGCCGATGTTCGCGCCCTGGGCAATGATAACGCCCTCGGCGCCGGAGGCGGGCACCACGATCTCGGCGGTGACCGCGTGGGACTTGTTCTTGATGTTCAGCACGCAGTTCTCCGACAGGCGCCCCATGCCGCCGAACAGCAACTGGGTTTTCCCCTTGATCAGGACTGGCCGGCCGGCGGTGTCGGGGTTCATCTTCTCGATGACCCGGTCGTCGATCGGCAGCACGTTGTAGCGCGTCGCTTCGATCAGCCACAGCCGCTGCAGTTCACGCAGCTTCTCCGGCATCTGCTTGGACAGGTCGTTCGCCTGGCTCCAGTCCTTGCTGGTGTCGTAGAGTTCCCAGACGTCATCGTCGAGCGGCACGGTCTTGCGGCCCACCAGCACCCAGGGCGTCCCGTGCTTCGTCACCGCGGTCCAGCCCTTGTGGTAGATGCCGCGATTGCCGAACATCTCGAAATACTGCGTCTCGTGCCGCTCCGCGGCAGTCGCGTCGTTGAAGCAGTACAGCATGCTGACACCCTCGATGGGGCGCTGGTGCACGCCGTTGACTGAAACCGGTTCCGGCAGTCCGGCCGCCTCGAGAATGGTCGGCGCCACGTCGATGACGTGATGGAACTGCGAGCGGATTTCGCCCTTTGCCTTGATGGCGCTCGGCCAGTGTACGATGGTGCCGTTGCGTGTCCCGCCCCAGTGCGACGCAACCTGCTTGGTCCACTGATAGGGCGCGTTCATCGCGTGCGCCCAGCCGACGGCGTAGTGGTTGTACGAGTTCGGACCGCCGAGCTTGTCGAGCCGCGCCATCAGGAATTCCGGGGTTTCCAGGGCGGCCAGGCCGTTGAAGTTGGCCATCTCGTTGTAGGCACCATTGAGCGTGCCCTCGGCCGAGGCGCCGTTGTCGCCGATGATGTAGTAGACCAGCGTGTCGTCGAGGATGTCGAGCTTCTTCAGGCCATCGAGCAGACGTCCGACATGATGGTCGGTGTACTCCATGAAGCCGGCGTACACTTCCATCTGGCGGCGCAGGACGGGCTTGAGCGCCTCCGGCATGTCGTCCCAGGCCGGGATCTCCGCATGGCGCGCCGTAAGCTGGCAGTCCTTCGGGACGACACCGAGCTTCTTCTGTCGGGCAAGGGTTTCCTCGCGCAGCTTGTCCCAGCCCTGGTCGAACTTGCCCTTGTATTTGTCGGCCCACGCCGCCGGCACATGATGGGGTGCGTGGGTCGCGCCGGGGGCGAAATAGACGAAGAACGGCTTGTCCGGCGCCAGTGCCTTCTGTTGCGACACCCAGGCCATGGCCTTGTCGGTCATGTCCTCCATGAAATGATAGCCCTCTTCAGGCGTCTTCTTGGGTTCGACCGCCGTGGTGCCGTCGTACAGTGTCGGGTACCACTGGTTCGCCTCGCCGCCGAGGAAACCGTAGAAATACTCGAAGCCGCCACCGCCCGTCGGCCATGCGTCGAACGGCCCGACCGGGCTGGTTTCCCATACCGGCACTTCATGGCACTTGCCGAATTGCGCCGTGGAGTAGCCGTTGAGCTTCAGCGTTCGCGCCAACGGCGATATCGTATTGGGCAGCACGGAGTTGTATCCCGGTGCCCCGGTCGCGATCTCGGTGATGCCGCCCATGCCGGCGGAATGGTGGTTGCGTCCGGTAAGCAAGGCCTGGCGCGTGGGCGAGCACAGGGCGGTGGTGTGAAAGCGGTTGAATTTCAGACCGCCGGCGGCAAGCTTTTCCGCGTTCGGCGTCTGGCAGGGGCCGCCGAACGCGCTGGCAGAGCCGAACCCGGCGTCGTCGAGCAGGATGATCAACACGTTCGGTGCGCCCTTGGGCGGTCGCAACTGCTCGATGGGCGGGAATTTGCTGTCCGGGTCCTTCGCGTCATAGGTGATCAGGCCGGTCCGCTCCGGCGTCGCGATGGGCAGATGTGACCGATGCATTTTGGCTTCGCTGGCCATGACATTGTCTCCACGCCGGTTGATGGAGAGGGGATGGTCATCGAATCGCGGCGCCTGTGCAAGCGGCGCTCCCCGATGGCTGCTTTTGTCACAGTTTTGTCTTTGCGGGCTGCGCGAGCCACGATTTTGCCACGGCGCCGCCTGACGCCTGTGCACGCCGATTGGGGCTGGCGATCCTGCGCTGGTCGCCCCCACAGCGTCCTCTCGGGCATGCGCACATGTAATGTCGGGGGCGGAATTTTGACCTGCTGACATCGCAAAGGTACGGGTTCCGCTCTACGTCTTTTCGGGCGGGCGGATCACTGGCGCAAGTTTCACAGGCAGCCGACAGGCGGGCGATGGCCCATTGATTTCGATATGTATGTCGAGATGTGAGAATCCCCTGGACCGAGCTTCCTATTTGGAATTACGTCGAGCGCTCAAGATCATGCCTTTGCTTGATGAAAGAGATCAAAATTGTAGCCACGTAAATCGCGCGGTTGTGAGGAGATCGATGTCCGGGGCTACGGACACTTAAAAGGCTGCCGAAGTCTATGAAGCTGCAACGGAGCAGCGGATCACCGTGTCGGACTGACCCCGTGCGGGATCGCTGCGAACATCAACGTCACTCGAGATCTAAGGGTTCGTGGGGAAATAATCGAATCGACCACGGGCGGATCACAGCCCCCGTGTCATGGCCGTGCCCGGGCTTGACCCGGGGAGTAGTGAGCGCTCCTGGATGGGGATTGCTTCGCTACGCTCGCAATGACAGCAGGATCCGGGCAGGCACGCCGCTTCAGCCGATTGCCCTGCGCACGCCGCCGATCGCGTGCCCCGACATGCGGCCACCCCCTCACCCCCGCGCCGCCAGCGCAATCCCGCCCACCGTCATCGCCAGCGCCACGACCTGCCGCGCGCCCAGCGGGTCGCCCAGCAATATCGCGGAGCTGAACACGCCCACGACCGGCGCGAGCAGTACGCCGATCGTCGCGGTCGAGGCCGGCAGCCGGCGCAGCGCGGCGAACCAGGCCAGGTAGGCAATCGTGTAGGGCAGCGTCGCCGAGAACACGCACCCGAGCCAGCCCAGCGCGGTGACCCTGCCCCAGTCCGGCCGCTCGAACCCGGCCAGCAGCAGCAGCGGCGCGGCGCTCAGCGCGATCTGCCAGGCGGCGCCGGCGATCGGCGGCAGTGCCAGCGGCCGGCGCTTGGCGATCACCGTGCCGAGGCCGAACAGCATCGCCGCCCCCAGGCCGCAGGCGGCGCCGGGCAGCTTGTGCGGATCGGCCTGCACCTCGCCGATTCCCACCAGCAGCGCCACGCCGGCCAGCCCCAGCACGACCGCTGCGGCGCGGCGCAGGGTGGGTTGCTCGCCCAGCACCGGCCAGGCCAGCAGCACCGCCCAGATCGGCAGGGTGTAGGTGACGATCACCGCCTCCGATGCGCTCAGCCAGACCAGCGCGAACGTCGTCAGCACGACGAAGGCGCCGTAGTTCAGCGTGGTGAACAGCAGCAGCCGGCCCCATTGGGCGCGCGGCGGGATCAGCGCCTCGCGGCGCGCGGCGGCGAGCAGGAAGGCGAACCCGGCGGCACCGACGCAGCAGGTCGCGCGCATGGTGAACGGCGGCAGCTCGCTCAGCAGGAATTTCGCCACCGGCCAGTTGAAGCCCCAGGAGCAGGCGGTCAGCAGCAGCAGCGCCAGGCCCCTTATCCGCTCAGATGGGGCCCGCTCGGACGGCACGCGCTCGGACGGCACGCGCCCCGACGCGACGCGCCCGGTGGGGATATGCCGGGGGGGCACGGCTACGGCGGCGACACCGGGGACCTCAGCGGACGTAGACGCGCACCTGGTCGGCGGTGATCGCCGGATCGGCGCGGATGCCGAGGTGGATGCGCACCGCCGGCACCCCGAATGCCATGATCGATTTCATCACCTCGACCGCGTCCGGCTGGGCCACGACGGCGGCCTTGACCTGGTCGATCGGCGAGCCCTTGGCCGGCACCACGACGAACACGTCGTACTGCACCGCGGCGTCGCGTGCCTCGGCGGCGTGCACGGCGTAGCCCAGCATCGCCTGGTAGTGCGGGTTCGGCTGCTCGTAGCCGATGGTCACCAGCGGCGTGCGCTGGTCGATGCGCGGCAGCGTCGCCTGCGCCTGCGCCGGCCGCGCCTCGGGCGCCGGTGCGAACGTGGTCTGGTCGATCAGCTTGCAGCCCGTCAACGACAGGCCGGCCAGCAGCACCATGCCTGCGATCATGCGCGTTCCGACCACTGTTCACCGACCGTTGCGTTCCGGGCGTGACTTTGCAGGAAGCGGCGCGCTCGGCAAGATGCCAGGCGAGCAGCGATCCCCAGGCGTCCAGCGATATGAGGTGCCCCATGCCGGTCCAGACCAACCAGCGCATCGACGGCAAGCGGCTGTGGGACGCTGCTGATGTCCATGGCCGAGATCGGCGCCACGCCGAAGGGCGGCGTGCGGCGGCTGACGCTGACCGAGGTGGACAGGCGCGGCCGCGACCGCTTCCGCGCCGAGTGCGAGGCCGCTGGGCTGACCGTGCGCGTCGATGCGATCGGCAACATGTTCGCCCGCCGCGCCGGCCGCGATCCGAACCGGCTGCCGGTGCTGTTCGGCAGCCATCTGGACAGCCAGCCCTCGGGCGGAAAATTCGACGGCGCGCTGGGGGTGCTGGGCGGGCTGGAGGTGATGCGCAGCCTGAACGACCTGGGCATCGTCACCGAGGCGCCGGTCGAGCTGGTCAACTGGACCGACGAGGAAGGCAGCCGGTTCGGCCACTCGCTGATGGGCTCCGGCGTGTGGGCCGGCGTCTTCCCGCTCGAAAAGGCGTATGGGCTGACCGACACCGAGGGCGTGACGGTGAAGACCGCGCTGGACGGGATCGGCTATGCCGGGCCGGAGCCGGCGGCGGCGTTCCCGGCGGACGCCTATTTCGAGCTGCACATCGAGCAGGGCCCGATCCTGGAGCGGGAGGGCAAGCAGATCGGCATCGTCACCGGGGCGCAGGCGCAGGTGTGGTACGACGCGGTGGCGATCGGCCAGGACAGCCATGCCGGGACGACGCCGCCCTCGGCGCGCAAGGACGCGCTGGTCTGTGCCGCGCGGATCATCGACCTGGTGGACCGCATGATGCGCGCCCGCGGCGAGGACGGCCGCGGCACCGTCGGGCAGCTTCAGGTGTTGCCCAATTGCCGGAACGTCATTCCTGGAGAAGTCCGGTTCTCCGTCGAGTTCCGCCACCCCGACGAGGCCGAGGTGGACCGGCTGGACGCGCAGTTCCCGCGCGAGGCCGGGTTCATCGCGCGCGACTGCGGCGTGAGGCTGGAGCTGACAAAGTTGTTCCGCATTCCGGCGCAGCCGTTCGATCCCGCCTGCGTGGAGCTGGTGCGCCAGGGGGCAGCGAAGCTCGGGTATTCAGCGCGCGAGATCGTCTCCGGCGCCGGGCACGACGCGGTCTACGTGGCGCGGCACGTGCCGACGGCGATGATCTTTACCCCGTGCAAGGACGGGCTGTCGCACAACGAGGCGGAGAGCATCCAGCCCGAGGAAGCCGAGGCCGGCTGCCAGGTGCTGTTCGAGGCGGTGCTGGCGCGGGCAAACCGGACGCTGTGACGGGCGGTTGGGGCAACCAGCGATGCGACCTCGGAAGTAACCCATTTGCCAGATAGGTTACCCACATCACGGTGGGTTCGGCGCCCCAGTGGTCGGCAGCTTCATTCGCCGCGACTGGCATGCTATCAATCGGGCCATGGACACAGCCCCGCGCAAAGGCTCCGCGACGCACGGCGCCACGCTTTCCTTACCGATTGCGGCGTATGAGATCGTGCGCGTGACGCGCAGCGTCAGGGCTGAAGGCTATCGCATTCCGAAGGATACGCCTGGCACCGTTGTCGCCGTCTATGACCATGGCGCGGCGTACGCCGTCGAGATTGCCGATCTGCCGGGCGGCCCGGAGGTCGTGACACTGCGAGCCAAGCAGATCGAACGCATGCACTGAGACGGGCAGCTACCGCGAATTTCGCGCGCATGGCCTTACGACATAGAGGCCCGGAAGCCTCAGGTTAAGGTCGGCCATGACCGTGTACAGGCTGAGATCGCACGCATTAATGTCAGCGAATGGGCCGAAGGTCTTCGACGGGCCGCCCTGCATCGTAAGGACATAACCCCATTTCTGTGGCGCTTGTCCGTCTGCGGCCGTGGAATGCATCGAGAGCAGCCATGTGATGACCGACGCCACGGCGAGGAGCAGCAGCAGTACACCGCCGATCGGCGATCTGACATTCCGCCTGCGCGCGCTCCCGGAGAGAATGGAGGCCGCAACGGGCTTGCGTTGCGCGTCCGAGCCAGGCTGATTGTCCGTCAACGGGCTTTGCATCGTGGCACGAGTGCGCATGTCGAACCCCTTTCGTTGATCGGCTCGATCGTCCTGCGGCGGTCTCCGGCGGCGGCAACTCCATTGCGACGGTTATTCGTTCCCGCGCTATGAATGGTTTCACACCTGGAAGTACGGGCTGGGCGGATTGGAAAAAATGCCGTGATCATGCTCCGACATTATCTCGCAGTGCTTTCGCCGACATTTCTGGTTTGTTCCTGATTACGGCAGCAGGCCGCTTGCCGCAGCCAGGACGTGGACCACGCGGTGCTGCGGCGGGACGCGGGCTATACCGGCGCGCGGCGCCCTGGCCTCGGTTCGGATATCCGCGTCGGCACTGGCTCGCCCGACACCGTCATCGACCGGCATACGCAGGCAGACGACACCGCGACCGTGCTGCGTGCTGTGCTCGGTTGCCGCCGCATCACCGGTAGACTGTTGGCCGCGGTGTCCTGTCGCCGCGTCTCCAGCGGGCGGCGACGTGGTGCCTCGCGCTCCGGCCCGCCGCACTGCTGCCCTAATCCCGCGCCCCATCCGGCGCCCACTTGCCGCACCAATTGCCGCCCTCTATAGCCGCCAACCCGAGAGACGCCCGAAGGACCCCCGATGGCCGGCCCAACCGACCTCCCCACCGAGAACCCGGCGCTCGCCGCGCAGGCCGCCATTCTGGCCCGCCCCGTCACGCCAGCCCGCCGCATGGCCGACGCCATCCGCGCGCTGGCGATCGACGCCGTCGAGGCCGCCAACTCCGGCCATCCCGGCCTGCCGATGGGCATGGCCGACGTCGCCACCGCGCTGTGGACCCGCTTCCTGAAATTCGACGCCGCCGACCCGCGCTGGCCGGACCGCGACCGCTTCGTGCTGTCTGCCGGCCACGGCTCGATGCTGCTGTATGCGCTGCTGCACCTGACCGGCCAGGCCGGCATGACGATCGACGACATCAAGCGGTTCCGCCAGCTCGCACTCCGCCTGCCGCCGGCCATCCCGAACACGGCGAGCACCCGGGGATCGAGACCACCACCGGGCCGCTCGGCCAGGGGCTCGCCACCGCGGTCGGCATGGCGCTGGCCGAGCGCATGCTGGCCGCCCGGTTCGGCAAGTCGCTGGTCGATCACCGCACCTGGGTCATCGCCTCGGACGGCGACCTGATGGAGGGCATCAGCCACGAGGCGATGGGCCTGGCCGGGCATCTGCGGCTGAACAAGCTGACCGTGCTGTACGACGACAACCACATCTCGATCGACGGCGACACTGCGCTGGCGGTCTCCGACGACGTGGTGAAGCGGTTCGCGGCGCACGGCTGGGCCACCAAGCGGGTCGACGGCCACGACCCCGCGCAGGTGATCGCCGCGCTGTCGTTCGCGACGCGCAGCAAGAAGCCGACGCTGATCGCCTGCCGCACCATCATCGGCTTCGGCGCGCCGACCAAGGCCGGCACCGCGGCCGTGCACGGCTCGGCGCTCGGCGCCACCGAGGCGGCGGGGGCGAAGGCGGCGCTGGGCTGGACCGAGCCGCCGTTCACCATGCCCGCCGACCTGTATGACCGCTGGCACGCCGCCGGCAACCGCGGCGCCGGCGCGCGCCGCGCCTGGCTGAAGCGGCTGGCGCACAACAACATGCGGGCGGAGTTCGAGCGCGCGCTGGACGGCAAGCTGCCGGAGGGCTGGCACGAGGCGGTGGCACGCGCTGAAGGCAGCAGCATCGCCGAGACCAAGCCGAAGCTCGCCACCCGCCAGTCCAGCCAGAAGGCGCTGGAGGCGCTGGTGCCGGCGACGCCGGAACTGGTCGGCGGCTCGGCCGACCTGACCGGGTCCAACCTGACCTTCGTCAAGGGCATGGGCACGGTCGACGCCGGGCAACTACGCCGGCCGCTACATCCATTACGGCATCCGCGAGCACGGCATGGCCGCCTGCGCCAACGGCATGGCGCTGCACGGCGGGCTGATCCCCTACACCGGCACGTTCTTCGTGTTCACCGACTACATGCGCCCGGCGATCCGGCTCGGCGCGCTGATGCGCCAGCGGGTGATCCACGTGCTGACGCACGACTCGATCGGGCTGGGCGAGGACGGGCCGACGCACCAGCCGGTCGAGCACCTCGCCAGCCTGCGCGCCATGCCGAACCTGCACGTGTTCCGCCCGGCCGACGCGCTGGAGACCGCGGAGTGCTGGGAGCTGGCGATCCGCCGCGCCGACGGCCCCAGCCTGCTGGTGCTGACCCGCCAGGCGCTGCCGGCGCTGCGCACCGACATCGCCGAGAACCGCTGTGCCCGCGGCGGCTACGTGCTGGCCGAGGCCGACGGGCCGCGCCAGGCGACGCTGATCGCCACCGGCTCCGAGGTGCCGATCGCCATGGACGCGCGCGCGGCGCTGGCCGCCGAGGGCATTCCCGTCGGCGGTCGTCTCGCTGCCCTGCTGGGAATTGTTCGCCGGCGCAGGATGCGGCGTATCGCGCCCGGGTGCTCGGCGGCGCCCCGCGCATCGGCATCGAGGCCGCGTGCGGCTTCGGCTGGGAGCGCTGGCTGGGGCCGGACGGGGTGTTCATCGGCATGACCGGGTTCGGCGCCTCGGCGCCGTTTGAGCAGCTCTATACAGGCACTTCGGCATCACCGCCGAGGCGGTGGTCGCCGCGGTGAAGAAAAGGCTGGGTTGACGATGTGCGCGGGACGGGGATCGCCAGGCCGTCATGGTTCGCCAGGCCGTCATGGTTCGCCAGACCGTCATGGTTCGCCAGACCGTCATGATTCGATTGACCCACATCAATGCTTCGTAAACCCTTTGCCGTCAGGACTGTCGCAGGCCGATCACCGGGAATTCGGTTACCGGGAACGCCGTCACCAGCAATGAAGGAGCGCCGAACATGGCCGTGAAGGTCGCCATCAACGGCTTTGGGCGCATCGGGCGCCTGGTGCTGCGCGCCATCGTCGAGAGCGGCCGGCAGGACATCGTGCCGATCGCCATCAACGACCTGGGCAGCGTGGAGGCGAACGCGCATCTGTTCGCCTACGACAGCGTGCATGGCCGCTTCCCCGGCCAGCTTGAGATCGAGGGCGACACCATCACGGTCCGCCACAACGGCAAGGTGTACGGCCCGATCAAGGTCTCGGCCGAGCGCGATCCGACCAAGGTGCCGTACCAGGGCGTCGACGTGGCGCTGGAATGCACCGGCCATCTTCAACAGCAAGGAGAAGGCCTCCGCGCTGATCGGCGGCCGGCGCGCGCAAAGTGCTGATCTCCGCCCCGGGCGACGACGTCGATGCGACCGTGGTCTACGGCGTGAACCACAAGGTGCTGACCAAGGACATGACGGTGGTGTCCAACGCGTCGTGCACCACCAACTGCCTGGCGCCGATGGCCAAGGTGCTGCACGACCGCTTCGGCATCCTGCGCGGCTACATGGTGACGATCCACGCCTATACCGGCGACCAGAACACCGTCGATACGCTGCACAAGGATCTGCACCGCGCGCGCGCGGCGGCGGTGTCGATGATCCCGACCTCGACCGGGGCGGCGCGGGCGGTGGGGCTGGTGCTGCCGGAGCTGAAGGGCAAGCTGGACGGCACCGCGATCCGCGTCCCGACGCCGAACGTGTCGCTGGTGTCGCTGGACGTGAACCTGGCGAAGCCGGCGGCCAAGGACGAGATCAACGCGGCGATCCAGGATGCGTCGAAGGGCGAACTGAAGGGGATCCTGGACTACAACACGGCGCCGCTGGTCAGCGTCGATTTCAACCACTGCCCGGCATCGTGCACCTTCGATGCGACGCAGACCGCCGTGGTGGACGGCGCGCTGACCCGGGTGATGGGCTGGTACGACAACGAGTGGGGCTTCTCCAATCGGATGCTGGACACGGCGGCGCTGCTCGGGAGTTTGTAGACTGGCATCAAGAACACCTCTCCCGCTTCGCGGGAGAGGTCGAGGCGCGAAGCGCCGAGGGTGAGGGTTCGTGCCGCGTGCACCACCCTCACCCGTCTCGCTCCGCTCGCCGACCTCTCCCGCAAGCGCGGGAGAGGTAAGATCGGAGGAGGCCCATGTCCTTTCGCACGCTCGACAACCTCGACGTCGCCGGCAGGCGCGTGCTGCTGCGCGCCGACCTGAACGTTCCGGTCCGCGACGGCAAGATCACCGACCTGACACGGCTCGAGCGGCTGTGCCCAACCATTCGCGAACTCGCCGGCAAGGGCGCCAAGGTCATCGTCTGCAGCCATTTCGACCGGCCCAAGGGCAAGCGCGTGCCGGCGATGTCGCTGGCGCCGGTTGCCGCCGCGCTGGGGCAGGTGCTGGGCACGCATGTGGCCTTTGCCGATGACTGCATCGGTCCGATCGCGGAACAGGCGGTCGCGGCACTGGCCAACGGCGGCGTGCTGGTGCTGGAAAACACCCGCTACCACGCCGAGGAGGAGAAGAACGACTCCGGTTTCGCCGCCGCCCTCGCCGCGCTGGCGGACCTCTATGTGAACGACGCGTTCTCGGCGGCGCACCGCGCGCACGCCAGCACCGAGGGCGTCGCGCACATCCTGCCCGCCTATGCCGGGCGGCTGATGCAGGCGGAGCTGGAGGCGCTGGACGCCGCGCTGGGCAATCCGCAGCGCCCGGTGGTGGCGATCGTCGGCGGCGCAAAAGTCTCCACCAAGCTCGAACTGCTGGGCAACCTGGTGAGCAAGGTGAACGTGCTGACGATCGGTGGCGCCATGGCCAACACATTCCTGGCCGCGCAGGGCGTCGCGGTCGGCAAATCGTTGCAGGAAGCGGAAATGCACGCCACCGCGCGCGACATTCTGGCCGCGGCGAAGGCGGCCGACTGCGAGATCCTGCTGCCGACCGACGCTGTGGTCGCGCGCGAGCTCAAGGCGAACGTGCCGACGCAGACCGTGGCGATCGGCGCGGTGCCGGCTGACGCGATGATCCTGGACGTCGGCCCGGCGAGCGTTGCGGCGCTGAACGGGCACATTGCCGCGTTGAAAACGCTGGTGTGGAACGGCCCGCTGGGCGCCTTCGAGACACCGCCGTTCGATGCGGCCACCACCGCGGTCGCGCGAGCGGTCGCCGCGGCAACGCAGGCCGGGACGCTGCGCAGTGTGGCGGGCGGCGGCGACACGGTCTCGGCGCTGCGCCACGCGGGGGTGCTGGACAAGCTGAGCTACGTCTCCACCGCCGGCGGCGCGTTCCTGGAGTGGCTGGAGGGCAAGACGCTGCCCGGGGTCGCCGCGCTGGCAGCGTAACGCCGGCGCCGGACCAATTGCCGTCGCCGAGACGTAATCGGCGGGCCGTACCGCCGCGTCCGCGTTGACCGTTAGGCGATATCTATCATCTATTGCCCGCCCAACCGGGACGCGTGCAACGATCAGCGGGCGCGGTGGGCGTGCCGCATATGCAATACCGCCGTGCGCCGCGACTGACGGAGGGGAGGCGGAGGACCTGTTCGGGTCGGCGTGACAGGTCTATGGGCGGCGAATTCCCGGGAATTCATCCCAGTCGGTAGTTGCAATCTTTTGTGCCGCTACGTAGCGTCGGCCAATGGTGGGTACGCTGCCTTTGTTGGAAGGAAAACGCAAATGCCGGACTATGTCATCACCATCCGCGCACGCGATGACGCTGGTGCATTCACGGATAATCCCGGTCCAACGCAGTTCCTGGTGGTACCAGACGGCCAATCGGATTATTCGCAAGCCGTCGCTCTGGCGCCCGGGGTTTGGGTCGGTCAAGTACTGAGCCTTTCACCCCCTGTACCAGACGCGACCGGCACGGTTCGGAGCGACGTCCTGGTGTTTATCCACGGCTACAACAATACGATTGCCGACGTCCTCACGCGGCATCGTTTATTGAAACAAGGACTTCCCAACCATGGCTTCGGGGGCATGGTGGTCAGCTTTGATTGGCCCTGTGATGATGTCGCACTTGCCTATGTGGCTGACCGCGTGCGGGCCAAGAACACAGCGCTTCAATTGGTCCAGGATTGCATCATGCTGCTTGCCCGACGACAAGCCCAGGGAGACTGCGATACGAACGTGCACCTGCTTGCGCACTCCACCGGTGCGTATGTGATCCGGGAAGCATTCGATGACGCCGACGATCGGAACGCAGTTGCTTCGGCAAACTGGACTGTGAGCCAGCTCGCACTTATTGCGGGTGATGTCTCAAGCGCCTCGATGTCTGCCGGGAATTCCAGCAGCGATTCAATTTATCGCCACTGCATTCGACTTACCAACTATTCCAATCCTTACGATGAAGTGCTGCAGCTCTCCAATGTCAAACGGGTGGGCGTCGCCCCTAGGGTTGGAAGAGTGGGTCTGCCGACCAATTCGCCACCCACGGCGGTCAATGTTGATTGCGGCGACTATTATCAAGCTACGGCTCAACTGCCACCGCCTCTGACGCTGACCGGAGTACCGATCTCATTCGTGGTATTTCGGCGATCCTGTCTTTACCGAGGACCTCGCGCAAACCCTGAACGGGAATATCGACCGCCGCGTGATAACGACGAGAGAGGTCATCAGCCCCGGAAGATTCAAGCTTCTGGCACCGCAGGGGTAGTGGTCGCAGATGCGAACGATCGACAATCCTCCTGCGATCCACCCTGGCAGCTTCCTCAGAGACGAACTTGCCGCCCTTGGTCTGAGCGCCCGGAAGTTCGCCGAGCACATCCATGTTCCGTACAATGCAGTTACCGGGATCATGAATGGCGAGCGCTCGATCAGCGCGCAGATGGCGATCCGTCTCGGCCAGGCGTTCGGCACGACACCGCAGTACTGGATGAACCTGCAGGCGATCTACGACCTGAAGCGGGCTCGCGCAGAGATGGCCGCCGAGGCGCTGCGAATCGCGTCATGTACGACGGCCTGAACCGCGGGGCGGCCCGGACCAGGTTGGCGGGTAAGACGCTGCCCGGGGTCGCCGCGCTGGCGGCTTGATGCAGCGGCGGACCGAGTGGCTGCGTGATGACGCCAACCAATTGAGTGGCGCGGCGGTTTTGCAGGACGCCGTGATGCGCGGTTCGAAAAACGAAATTAGTCCCGACGGTATGCCACGACCTTATCGAACTATCGCCGGCGGACACCTCTGGACGGCGGCTACGGCATCCGCGAGCGGCTGGAACGGAATTGCAGCGACCCCATCGAACGGCATACGCCCTTGCAGGATGATCATGATCGCGGCAGCGATCGCCGTTGCGCTGAGGAATATCGCCACGACCGCCGTGACGTGATTTGGCGTGAACAGACCATAGGTGAAGAACAGGACCATCATCGAGTATGTCAGAAAGACGATGACCATGTTGGGCGCGATCGCGTACCGCTGTTCAGCGATCGTCCATTGCGTGGCGATGATCTGGTTCGACGCCTCCAGTGCCTGAGACTGCTGGAACCGCTGCAAGCCATCCTTCGGGTGCAAGGCGATGATCTGGCGCTGAAGCTGATCCAACTGCGTGTCCGACACCGGATCCCACAAGGCAGGGCGTTTGCCGTGCGCTTGCGGAAACAGATCCTGCCGCTTCTGCGTGGCATAGCGGGCGAGGGTGTCGTGCGCATCGTTGGCCTCGGGTCCGTATCGGCTCAGCAGCGCGCCGGCGCGAATAATGTTCGACGACATCAGCGCCACATCCTGCATCATCGCAAGGCGGTTCGTATTGGCATTGCTGATCGCGAAACCCATCACGAGCGCCGCGAGGGTCGCAACGACCGATATCGTCGCGGCGTAGTGCACGCGGGTCCCGTCGCCGAGGTGGTGCTCGGGCGGCACACGCTTGCTCAACATACCCAGTGCGGCGGCGGCGATGATCGCGCCAAGGACGAGCAGGGTTTCGACGGGCGGCCTCATGCCTGGCGTTGCCAATCCGGGGGAAGGCCGTGCGACCGCTGCGGCGCCGCAACGGCCGATCCGGTCGGCAGCGACCCCACCGGCTTAGGCGACGCCCATAAATTGCCGCTTCACGGTGCGCCATGGACCGACGGAGGGGCCAGGCGTGAGGGTCCCTATGCCGGCTGCCCGTCCGTAACCGCCTGGCTCGATTGGCAGCAAGAAAGCCAGAATAACACGGAGCTCACGGAGAAAGATAAAGTCACGGAGTGCACGGAGAAGCAAGGATTTTGGCGCTTCGCGCAAGCAACAGATCAGAGGTAGTTCACCGTGTAGCAGCGTTCTTGCTTGCGCGAAGCGCATAAATTCTTGTCCGTGCACTCCGTGACTTTATCTTTCTCCGTGAGCTCCGTGTTATTCTGGCGTTCTTTCGGCTTGCTTGCTTGCGGTCGACCTGCGCCGACTCGCTCAGCGGGAGCGCCCAACTTCGCAACCGCCGCCAATTCGTTAATTCTTGGGCGTTGCCTTAGCTGGACTTTACGCATTTTTCGGGAAAGGTCTTTCATATCAATGAGTTACTCCATACCCACTATTTCGCATAACACGTTGATTTCATTGGGGTCTGCCGAAAAATGCGTAAAGTCCGGCTTAGGGGCGGCGGTGCGACCAACGGCACCGACCGCACTCTGGCAGGACGCCGACAGGCAGGAGCGGTTCTGCTGCAGGCACGACAGCGCCGCCGCCCCACCGGTCGGCACGCTGCGGCAATAGGCCCAGTAGTCGGAGCGGCAGGCCGAGCGGATCGCGCTTCTTTGCGCGTCCGTCGGCAACTGCGCCAACGCGCTCCGGCAGGGTGCCGACAGGACGGACAGATTCTGCTGCAGGCACGCCGTCGCCTCCGGGCCGCCCTTCGGCACGCTGCTGCAATGGGCCCGGCAGTCGGCGCGGCACGCCGCCCCGATGTCGCTTTTCATCGTATCCGCCGGCGTCTGTGCCTGTGCGGCGGCGACACACCAGAACACCGCGCAGGCCGCGGCAAGAATTCGGTACGTGATGGCCACCGTAACGGCTCCGGTATGGCCGCGGCTCGTATAGAGCATCGCGCGACCGGTGCCCAGCAGAACCTCGTGGTGGTATCGCGTTCCATGCCGAGGCCGCGCTGAAGCAGGGAGGATCGCGCGCGGAGATGCTGGAGACGGTGGACGCGGCGTTCTACGTGGGCGCCGGGCCGGCTCCGCCTTGCTGTTCAAACTGAGACACGACACAGTCGCCGCTGCGCGATGGATCCGGCGATCCCGAGTCCAACACCTGCTGTTGTCCGCTGCATGCTCGTCAGTGGCAGCCTGTGCCTAACCAGGACGGCGTCTCGTTCGTTCTTGCGACCCGCTCACCGCAGCGGCGCGTGCGCGGTCTCCGGCATCCGCCAGATGACGATGAAGCTCACCACCGCCGCGGCGATCACATAGTACGCCGGCGACAGCGGCGAGCCGGTGACGGAGATCAGCCAGGCGGCGATGAACGGCGCAAAGCCGCCGAAGATCGCCACCGCCAGCGCGTAGGAGGGCGTCATCCAGGTGGAGCGCCCCATGGTGTGGAACATCTCTGAGATCGCTGCCGGTCCGGCGCCGGAGAACAGCGCGATCGCCGCGTCGAACACGATCTGGATCAGCATCAGCACGCCGAACCCCGGTTGGCTCAGGATCACCGAGAACAGCGGCACGGTCAGCACCGCGAAGAACGCGCAGGACGCCAGCAACAGCGGCTTGCGGCCGATCCGGTCCGACAGCGCACCGAACGGCGGGATCAGCAGCATCAGCGCCAGCAGCCCGACGGTGTTGGCGGACAGCGCCTGCGACGCCGTCACGCCGGCGTGCTGGCGGGTGAAGGTCGGCATGTAGGACAGCAGGATGTAGAACGCCACGGTCCAATGGATGGTGAAGCCGAAGGCGCGCAACGCGGCGGCGGGCCCGCCGTGTGCCGCCGGCCGGGCCGCGGTCTCGGCGGCGCGGTAGGCTGGGGTTTCCTCCACGTTGCGGCGCAGATAGACGCCGACCAGCGCGAGGAGGATGCCGCACAGGAACGGAATTCGCCAGCCCCAGGCGACCAGCGCGTCGGGGCTGAGCAGCGTGGTGAGCAGCGCGCCGGTGGCGGACCCGAGCACAAGGCTCGCGGCGATCGAGGCCTGCTGGAAGCTGCCGTAATAGCCGCGCCGGCTGGGCGGCGACCATTCCACCATGAAGGCGGTCGAGCCGCCCCACTCCCCGCCGGCCGAGAACCCCTGGATCAGCCGCGCCACCACCAGCAGCACCGGCGCTGCCACGCCGATGCTGTCATAGCCCGGCAGCAGGCCGACCATGACGGTGCCGAACGCCATCGCCATGATGGTGAGCGTCAGGGCCGCACGGCGGCCGTGCGTGTCGCCGAACCGGCCGATGATGACGCCGCCCAGCGGGCGCATCAGGAAACCCACGCCGAACACGGCGAGCGAGGCCAGCAGCGACGCGGTGGGGTTGCCCGCCGGGAAGAAGATGCGCGCGATGGTGCCGGCGAAGAAGATGTAGACGCCGAAGTCGTACCACTCGAGGACGTTGCCGATGGCGGCGGCGTATACCGCCTTGTGCGTTTCGTGCGGCATCGGCACTGCGACCGAGCCCGGTGTCGTCGTCATGAGCCTGCCCCCTCGCTGCGTTACCCGGCGGGCCGCGCGACCCGGCGGAGGCGCAACCAGCACGGTGCGGAAACGTCAGCTTGCGGGGAGGTGCTGTCAAGCATCTTACCCGGCGGCAACAATCCTGACTTTCGCCCGATCGCTCGCGCATCCGTCGTGGCCGCACTTTGCCCACGGGCGCTCGCCCCGGGGACCCGGCTCGACGATGATGGCCGTCGACGACACGATTCGATCCAACGGGCGACGCATCCGCGATCTGCCAGCGTTCGCCTCGAACCAGCGCCGCGGCAGACTTGCCTCATTGTGCGTCCGTGTCCATTCTCGCCGCGAATTTGGATTGCTTGGGAGGGTACCTAGTGGAGCCGTTCGAGCCGCCGAAGTACATCGGCAGCCTGATCGCCGCGATCAATGACGGGGCGAAGTCGGCGCAGCTCGGAGCGCTGGCCTTTACCGCGATCGGCCTGTTCCTGCTTGCCACCGCGTTCTCGGCGACCGACGAGGATCTACTGTTGAACCACGTAATCAGCATCTCGCAACTCGGCGGCGCGCAGGTGCCCGTGGTGTTCGCCTTCGGTCTGGCGCCCGCAGTGTTCCTGGCGGCGCATCTCTACACGCTCATCCGCTACGACATGCTGGCGGGCAACGTGCGGCAGCTATTGGCCGACCTGCCGGGGATGGTTCCAGTGGAGGTTAACCGGGAACGCTGCCGGCAGTTGCTTGCCAATGTGGAGTTCGTCAACGCCCTGGTGATGCCGGCGACGTCGCGTTCCTCAAGCTGGCTGTTTCGTTTGACGGTGACGATGCTGATCGCCGTATTCCCGGTAACGGTGCTGCTCTTGGTGCAGATCAGTTCGCTGCGCCTTCAGCACGAGGTCGTGAATTGGACGCATCACGCCTGCCTGGCGATCGATCTCGTGCTGCTCGTCTGGTTCTTCGGCCGTCTGCGAGGCGACGACGGCGGCAGCTTCTGGACATCGCTCGCCCGACGCAAGGCGGCGCTCTGCTGGCTGCCTGTCGCGATCATTGTGATGGACCTGGCGTGGCTGCAGGTGCCTGGACCGGATTCGGATACGATGCGATCGGACATCGTGACCTATCGCTGGCCCATGTTGCGGGGCACCCAGCTCGATTGGCGGCTGGCTGTGCTGGTCAACCTTCCGCGGCAGCCAATTGACCTGCTGGTTTGTCGATATGTCGGCTGGGGCTGCAGGTTCCTGACTGTCGCCTATCGACCAGTGGTGGCCAAAGTATGGGATAGCAAGGGCTTCGTCGAGCTGCGTGGCGGGGCTGAAGCCAACGACAAAAGCCTTGGCGCGATCGAAGGTGCCTCGCTGCGCGAACGGGTCCTCCGGTTCGCAGTCTTGACTGGCAGCGAACTGATCGCCGCCGATCTCAATGGGGCAGAACTGCAGTATGCTGATCTGTCGAATACCAACCTGAAGCGCGCGGTTCTCGAGCGAGCTGACTTGCACGGCGCGCGTCTGTTCGAGGCGCAATTGCAGGATGCGGACCTGTACCAGGCTCAATTGCAAGGAGTCCAGCTTGAAGGGGCGCAATTGCAGGGCGCGATCCTGATCGAGGCACAGTTGCAAGGCGCGTCCATGAACAATGAGTCCGGGTTGAATCCCGCACAGATGCAAGGCGCCTACATGTTTGGCGCACAGTTGCAGGGTGCGTACATGGACCGCGTGAACTTGCAGGGTGCGGGCCTGATGCGGGCGCAATTACAGGGCGCCAAGCTCGGCGCAGCAGAATTGCAGGGCGCACACCTGAACAACGCGAACCTGTGGAATGTGACCATGAGTTCGGCGACGCAAATCGGGTTGGCGGATCTGCGAGGTGTTAAATTCGCTGCTCCACAGGCAGACGACCTGGTGACAAGTTTGCCTGCCGACACGCCAGAATCCGTGCGGGAGACTCTGCGCCATGCGCTGAACGCCCGGCCCGATGCCGGGATGCTGCCGCGCGGCATTGCGACAACCTTGGGTCCAATGCTCGTCAGCAGTACCGCGGATCGGGCATGGCGCGATTTGCAGCCGGGTCAGATCACCACCAATCCGGCGGACATCGACCCGGCATTGGCGACGCTACTCGCAGACACAGTTGCGCCAGCCTCACCGGGAGCGGCCGAGACGATCGCTTTACACGTAATAGCATCCGATGAGGGATGGGACCTGCCAAGACAGTTCGGCCAGTTGCTTGAGTGCCGGTTGCTTGCGAATGCGAAAGCGGGGCGTGTGACACTGACTGGGGAGATGATCGCGAAACTTCGGACAGCCGCCGGCGTTTGCGAATAATCGTTACGCTGCAATCCGACGCTACGCCCACACCATCTACTCGGTCTGACCCTGTCGGCGGCTCCTAGCCGGTCGTCTCCTCGTGACCTCCGCGCGACTGCCGACTACTGCGCCTGGTGCCCGCCGGCGATCAGGTCTTGCAAGGCCTCGATTATCGCCCGCGCGGTCTGGGCGCGCTCCAGCGCCATTTCCTCGGCCACAAGATCGTTGGGGTCCAGCGCTGCCAGTTCTGCCTCGGCCTCGGCCAGGCGCTTCTCGGCCTCGGTGCGGTTCAGCTCGGCGACCGGCGCCACCTCGCTCGCCAGCACGGTGCAGCGCTCCGGCGTCACCTCGGCGAAACCGCCGCCGACGAACAGCCGGTCGGTGACGGTGTCGCCGTCATACAGCGCGATGGTGCCGCCGCGCAGCATGACGATCATCGGCGTGTGGCCGGGTAGCACGCCCATGTCGCCTTCACTGGCGGGGATCACCACCATGTCCACCGGGCGGGACAGCAGCAGCTTCTCCGGGCTGACGATTTCGAGGGCGACGGGCATGCGCGTGGATCCCTGGTCGGCGTTTCAATTGTGGCATGGTCCACGGCGGCGGACCATCCACGACGTTGCTAACCCACGAAGGAAGTCGTGGGTGGCCGGGACAAGCCCGGCCATGACACAGAAAGATCAGGCGGTGGCGGCCAGGGTTTCGGCTTTCTTCACGGCGTCCTCGATGGTGCCGACCATGTAGAAGGCGGCCTCGGGCAGGTGGTCGTATTCGCCGGCGCAGATCGCCTTGAAGCTGCGGATCGTGTCGGCGACGGGGACGAAAATGCCGGGGAAGCCGGTGAACACCTCGGCCACATGGAACGGCTGCGACAGGAAGCGCTGGATTTTGCGGGCCCGCGCCACAACGAGCTTGTCCTCCTCGGACAGCTCGTCCATGCCCAGAATGGCGATGATGTCCTGCAACGACTTGTAGGTCTGCAGGATCCGCTGCGTCTCGCGCGCAACTTCGTAGTGCTCCAGGCCGACGATGCGCGGATCCAGCGAGCGTGACGTGGAATCCAGCGGGTCCACCGCCGGGTAGATGCCCAGCTCGGCGATCTGGCGCGACAGCACCGTGGTGGCATCCAGGTGGGCGAACGACGTGGCCGGCGCCGGGTCGGTCAGGTCGTCGGCCGGCACGTAGATCGCCTGCACCGAGGTGATCGAGCCCTTCTTGGTCGAGGTGATCCGCTCCTGCAGCTCGCCCATGTCGGTCGACAGCGTCGGCTGGTAGCCCACCGCCGAGGGGATGCGGCCCGAGCAGCGCCGACACCTCGGCGCCGGCCTGGGTGAAGCGGAAGATGTTGTCGACGAAGAACAGCACGTCCTGGCCTTCCTCGTCGCGGAAGTATTCGGCCAGGGTCAGGCCGGACAGGCCGACGCGGGCGCGGGCACCGGGCGGCTCGTTCATCTGGCCATACATCAGCGCCACCTTGGAGCCTTCGGTGGAGCCGCCCTCGCCCAGCTTGATCACGCCGGCTTCGATCATCTCGTGGTACAGGTCGTTGCCCTCGCGGGTGCGCTCGCCGACGCCGGCGAACACCGACACGCCGCCATGCGCCTTGGCGATGTTGTTGATCAGTTCCTGGATGATGACGGTCTTGCCGACGCCGGCGCCGCCGAACAGGCCGATCTTGCCGCCCTTCAGGTAGGGCGCCAGCAGGTCGACCACCTTGATGCCGGTGACCAGGATCTCGGCCGAGGTGGCCTGCTCCTCGAACGAGGGCGCCTCGCGGTGGATCGGGTAGCGCATTTTCGTGTTCACCGGGCCGCGCTCGTCGATCGGGTCGCCGATCACGTTCAGGATGCGGCCCAGCGTCTCCGGCCCGACCGGCACGGTGATCGGGCCGCCGGTGTCCACCACCTCCTGGCCGCGCACCAGGCCGTCGGTGCTGTCCATGGCGACGCAGCGCACGGTGCGCTCGCCGAGTTCCTGCGCCACTTCCAGCACCAGCGTGCGGTTCTCGATCTTGGTGTGCAGCGCGTTCTGGATGAACGGCAGCTCGCCGTCGAACTGCACGTCCACCACGGCGCCCATCACCTGGGTGACGCGTCCGACGATGTTGCTGGCCATGCTAGGCTCCTTGTAACTTTCACCTCTCCCGCAAGCGGGAGAGGTCGCCACGCGAAAGCGTGGCGGGTGAGGGTTGGCGGGCGCCGCTCAGACGGCTTCGGCGCCGGAGATGATCTCGATCAGTTCCTTGGTGATGTTCGCCTGGCGCGCCCGGTTGTAGTTCAGCGTCAGGCGCTTGATCATGTCGCCGGCGTTGCGCGTCGCGTTGTCCATCGCGGTCATCCGCGCGCCGTGCTCGCCGGCGGCACTTTCCAGCAGCGCGCGATAGATCTGGATCGCCAGGTTCTGCGGCAGCAGGCGCGCCAGGATGGTTTCCTCGTCCGGCTCGAAGTCGTAGCTGGCGCCGGCCAGCGCGGCGGTCGCCTCCGCCTGGTCCGGCGGCGGCGGGGCGGGGATCAGCTGCTGCTCGGTGACGACCTGCGAGATCACCGAGCGGAAGCGGTTGTAGATCAGCGTGCAGACGTCGATCTCGCCGGCGGCCAGCATGGCGGTGATGCGCTGGGCGATGTCGGCGGCGTCGGTGAACTCGATGCGCTTCTTGCCGGCATAGGTGGTGTCGCCGACGATGCGGCTGGCCAGCTCGCGGCGCAGGAAGTCGCGCCCCTTGCGGCCGACGGCGAGGATCTTGACCGTCTTGCCCTCGGCTTCCAGCCGGCGCGCCAGGGTGCGCGTGGCGCGGCCGATGTTGGTGTTGAACGCGCCGGCCAGGCCGCGATCGGCGGTGACGGGGACCAGCAGGTGCACCTTGTCGTTGCCGGTGCCGACCAGCAGCGGCGGCGCGTTGGGCGAGTCGGCGACCGAGGCGGCCAGCGCGCCAAGCATGCGCTCCATCCGCTCGGCGTAGGGCCGCGCCGCTTCGGCCTGCTGCTGGGCGCGGCGCAGCTTGGACGCCGCGACCATCTTCATGGCCGAGGTGATCTTTTGCGTCGACTTCACGCTGTTGATGCGCGTGCGGAGGGCTTTGAGGCTGGGCATGCTAGCTCATCTTCTCCCCCTCCCCTTGAGGGAGGGAGTTGGGGGGAGGGGTCGGCGTGGCACGCTGTTGGAGAATTGGGTGCCACTGCGACCCCTCCCCCAGCCCCCTCCCTCAAGGGGAGGGGGAGTGTGTTTGCTGCTGCCGCTCGCCGTCATCATGCGAACGTCTTCACGAAGCCGTCGAGGAAGGCGATCAGCTTCTTCTCGGTGTCCGGCTTGATCTCCAGGTCGGTGCGGATCGCCTCCAGGATCGCCGGCTCGCGCGACTTCAACTCGCCCAGCAACTGCGATTCGAACGCGCCGATGCGCCCGACTGCGATCTTGTCGAGATAGCCGCGCACACCGGCGAAAATCGCCACCACCTGCTCCTCGACCGGCACCGGCGTGGTACTGCGGCTGCTTCAACAGCTCGGTCAGCCGCGCGCCGCGCGCCAGCAGCGCCTGGGTCGAGGCGTCGAGGTCCGAGGCGAACTGCGCGAACGCCGCCATCTCGCGATACTGCGCCAGCTCCAGCTTGATGCGCCCGGCGACCTGCTTCATCGCCTTGACCTGCGCCGCCGAGCCCACGCGCGAGACCGAGATGCCGACATTCACCGCCGGGCGGATGCCGCGGAAGAACAGCTCGGTCTCCAGGAAGATCTGGCCGTCGGTGATCGAGATCACGTTGGTCGGGATGTAGGCCGACACGTCGCCGGCCTGCGTCTCGATCACCGGCAGCGCGGTCAGCGAGCCGGCGCCGTACGCGTCGCTCATCTTCGCCGCGCGCTCCAGCAGGCGGGAGTGCAGGTAGAACACGTCGCCGGGATAGGCCTCGCGGCCCGGCGGGCGGCGCAGCAGCAGCGACATCTGGCGGTAGGCGACGGCCTGCTTCGACAGGTCGTCGTAGAAGATCACCGCGTGGCGGCCGTTGTCGCGGAAGAACTCGCCCATCGTGCAGCCGGTGTAGGGGGCGAGGAACTGCATCGGCGCCGGATCGGACGCGGTGGCGGCGACCACGATCGAGTATGCCATCGCGCCGTTCTCTTCCAGCGTCTGCACAAGCTGCGCGACGGTGGAGCGCTTCTGGCCGATCGCGACGTAGATGCAGTAAAGCTTCTTCTACTCGTCGTCGCCGGCGTTGATGCCCTTCTGGTTGATGATCGTGTCGATGATCACCGCGGTCTTGCCGGTCTGCCGGTCGCCGATGATCAGCTCGCGCTGGCCGCGGCCGATCGGGATCAGCGCGTCGATCGCCTTCAGCCCGGTCTGCACCGGCTCGTGCACCGATTTGCGCGGGATGATGCCGGGCGCCTTCACCTCGACGCGGCCGCGGACGACGTCGGTCAGCGGGCCCTTGCCGTCGATCGGCGTGCCGAGCCCGTCGACCACGCGGCCGAGCAAGCCCGTTGCCCACCGGCACGTCGACGATCGAGCCGGTGCGCGCGACGGTGTCGCCCTCGCGGATCTGCTGGTCGTCGCCGAAGATCACCACGCCGACGTTGTCGGTTTCCAGGTTCAGCGCCATGCCGCGCAGGCCGGCGCCGGGGAATTCCACCATCTCGCCGGCCATGCAGTTCTGCAGGCCGAAGACGCGGGCGATCCCGTCGCCGACGGACAGCACCTGGCCGGTCTCGGCGACGTTGGCCTCGGTGTCGAACGCGGCGATCTGCTTTTTCAGGATCTCCGAGATCTCGGCGGGGCGGATCTCCATATCAGGCGGCTCCCTTCATGGCGTACTGCAGGCGCTGGAGGCGGGATTTCAAGCGAGGTGTCGTACAGGCGGGCGCCGATGCGCACGACGAGGCCGCCGAGCAGGTCGGGTTCCACCGATTCATCGATGTTGACGTTGCCGTAGCCGGCCTCGATCAGCCGGGCGCGGAGCTGCTGGCGCTGCACGTCGTTCAGCGCGTGGGCGGAGGCGACGTGGGCGGTGATGATGCCGCGCTTGTCGGCGACCAGGGTGGCGAAGGCGGCGACGATCTGCGCGCAGGGCGCGCAGGCGGCGGTTGGAGGCGACGACGCCGACCAGGTCGCGGACGGGTTTGCCGAAGCCTTCGGATTCCAGCACGGCGAGGGCGGCGCGGCGGGCCTGGTGCAGGTCGATCAGCGGGGATTCCAGCAGGCGGCGGAAATCGGCGCGAGGCGTCGATCAGACGGCCGAGGGTTTCCATCTCGTGGACCACGGTGTCGAGGGCGTGCAGGTCCTCGGCGTGCGAGTAGAGGGCGGCGGCGTAGCGGTCTTCGAGGCCGCCGCCGGAGGAGATGACTGTGCCGCCTGAAGCCACTGCGTAGGTCCTGTTGGTTGCGGTCGCGCGTGAGCGCGGGCGAAGGGGATGCCGGCGCCCGGACCGGCGGGCGGGCCTCTAGCATGGGGTGGGTGGGGGTGCAACGTGCCGCAATCACTCCCTCCCCCCTTGTGTGGGGCTTGGGCCGCGAAGCGGACCAAGCGGAGAGAGGGGGCGCCCCGATTACGCAATCGCCAACCGATTCTCCCCACGCCGGTTCGGCTCTGTCCGCTGTGTTCCGGTCGTATCTTCCGGACACCGCGACCGTTTTGAGGAGAAAGGGGGATCGGGTCGTCTGATAGCGAGAATCCCCGCGCCATTGGCCGCTTTTTTGGTCGTATGTTTCGGAAATAACAACCAAATGAAAATGCTCGGGCGGTCGAAGTCCCCGGAAGTCTTGAGATTTCCACTGAAGGTTCACGCGTCGCCACGTTCGATCTCATCCAGCGCCAGCAGCAACGAAGCAACGCGGTTCACCGACGAGAGGCATTCGGCCAGGGCGCCATAGTTGTCGACCAGCCAGTTGAGTGACGCCTGCACCGTCACGAAGGCGGCAACCGCCTGTGCCGCCTCGCCAAGCGACATGGTGCCGGCCAGATATTTCGGCGCGCACAAGAACCAGCCGACGATCGGAGCCGCCAGAGAGTTGCCGTGCGCCACCACGGTGATTCGCATGAATTGGAGGCAGATGTCCCGCCAGCGTCCGATCACGACGTTGAACGCCTCGCTCACCGAGCGATGCGATGCGGGCGCATGGCCCGCCATCTCCGTGGACTCGGCGCGCTGGCGCCAGGTGGAAGCGACGGAGCGGAATTGCGCCTCGGCCGCGTTTTTCCCTGCGATGACGGAGACCATGCGGCGACCTATGATCGTCATGGCCAACGTCACCAACGCGGAATAGGTCAGCACGGCGATAACGAGGTATTTCGGCACGGTCACGCCGCTGCCAAAGGCCTTGACGACGAGATCGCCACCGACGCCCCACAGGATGCCGACGAAGATGATGATGTTGAGCACCGCCGAGAGCAGTCCGACAGCCATGCTGACCGGCGACTCTGTCGCCACGCGCGCATCCTCGGCGATCCGGAACTCCGGGTTGCGGTCCTCGCTGCTCAGGAAATGCAACTGACGGATCTGATTGTTCGCCAGCCAGCGGTCGATCAGATGCCGCGTCAGCCACGCGCGCCATTTGCGTTGGAGCGTCATGCGTGCCCAAACTGCCAGGATCGCTAGCGCAATACTGATACCCATGAGCAGTAGGAAGACCACTGCCTGCACCCGGAGTGCGGAGCCGTTCCTGTGCCCGAACGCATCGAAGAAATCACGATTCCAATAATTGAGCCGAAACCCCAGCGCCAGTTGCAGCAGGGTGCCCCCGATCAGCGCCACAGTGAGGATCCATGCGTCCAACGCATGGGGGGCGCGCCAGTACCCCGAGGCAGTTCGCCAAAACCGCGCGGCCAGAAGGCGGTTTGCCTTCAACGTCCGGACTGTGCGGAATAAGGTGGTGTGAAACCGGGTGCCATGGGGCCGCCATACCACCGGACGGGCGGTCATGACGAGAGCGAGAGGCCCGCCGCGGCCGGCCACGGCAACCGCGGAAACGCCAGTGGGGGGCACAACGGTGCCGACCAGGCCGGACCGGCGCGCCGTCGCTGGCTGCAAGGCCGCGGGGGCACCATTACGGTGATATCTTCCGGAAATCCTGAAAGTCTTAAGTTTCGGAACCGCGCACAGCAGGAAATCCCGGCGCGGGCCAGAACCTCACACTGCCGTTGCCTCCGGCGGCACTTCGGACAGCCCCGCGTTCGCATAGACCTCGTGCAATCGCACCGCGATGCCGATTTCCGGCAAGTCCAACCTGGCGTCATCCCCCGACACGATCTCCGACAGCCAGCCATCCTGTCGCCGCACGAAGACGATCGCCGCCTTGTGCGTCTGTTGCCGGACCAAATGGCGTTGGATCGACGGCGTCGCGCGGTATTCGCGGTTCTTGTCGATCAGGTCTGTCCGGCTGCTGCCCTCGCTGAGAACTTCAAACACGACAACGGGATCGTCGGCGACGGTGGCGGTGGGGGAAACCGGGCGGCACACGACGATTGCGTCGGGATAGCGGGCTCGCCCGTCAGCGATGATCTTGAGGTTTGGGCCGAGCGGGCGACACGGCTTTCCCGCGAGCCTGGCCATCAGGGCGGTCCGCAGGTCGAAGGTGATTTGGTCATGCGCGATGGCTCCGCCGGTCATGGCGACCGGCTCGAACCCGTCGAATTCGTAGCGCAGCTCCTGCCGCTCCTCCCACGCGAGGAATTCAGCCAACGTTACAGGCTTTTGCAGGGCAACACTCATGGCGGCGTGCATAGCATGGCGGGGTGAGGCGCTCCAGAAGTTCGAGTGGCGGGCGGTCGATCGAGGAACGGGCCGCCATGGCATCCAGTGCAAAGGGGTTCAAGTCGCCCGAGATCGCACGCATCCCTCCAGACCCTTCGTCATCACCTCCCGCATCGCCCATCGATCGGGCGGCGACGGAGTATCCGAAAGTCCCGGATTTCGGTCGGCACCATGTGCCGGACGCTTCACCCTATAGCAGGACAACACCAATCGCCGACGCCGCTCGACGAAGATTTGCGTCGAACGTTGCCAAAGGCAGTTCGCTGCGTCGGCTCAGTTCCAAATAGGCCGCATCGTACAACGCCAGACGTTGCTCCCCGGCCAGCGCGACGGTGTCCTGCATGGCGCGAGCCCAGATGTCCACGTCAGCAGCAACAGGCAAGTCCAGAAGCAGGCTTTGAGCCGTCTCCCGCTCCGTCGCAGTCAGCCGACCCTGCCGCTCAGCGACCAGAAGCGTCTGCCCCACCTCGAGGTGCCAAAGATTCGGCACGACCGCACCCACTTCCGCGACATGCCGCAGGTTCGCGCGCGCGCCCTCCGTGTCGGCCTGTTCAAGCGCCGCGGAAATCGTGACGGATGCATCAAGGACCAATCCCGCCAAGGCTGTTACGGCCGTCCTTCGTCGCGCATGGCCCGGATCTCCTCCTGGGTCACCCGCACGCCCCGCGCCGCGACGGCTTTGCCGATCGCGATCAGGCCATCGACCGCCGCCATGGCTTTGGCGACGTCGTGACCGGCCTCCGGAATCAGGCGCGCGATCGGCCGGCCGTGCCGCGTGATCACGACCTGCTGTCCATGCTCGACCTTGTCGAGCAGTTCCGACAGCTTGACCTTGGCTTCATAGGCGCCGACCGAGATTGCCTCTTTGAGCGGAATTTGATTCATGCCGGCAGTTTAGACCAGTCGGTCGACCGGTGTAATCTGGATCGGCGCGGGTCGATCAGCCGTTGGGCTCGTTGTGGGATAGTGCCCGCAGAGCGTCCTGGCAGGCTGCCTTCAACGGGGGCAAGTCGCGTTCGACCACCAGCCAGACGCGAGCCAGATCAACGGTGTCATATTCGTGCCTCAGCCGATTGCCGAGCCCGCGGATTTCCCGCCACGGAATATCGGGCCGAAGATCGGCGGCGGTGTCACCAAGCTTGGCGGTCGCCTCGCTGATGATCACCAACGCGTATTTGACGGCGAAGATAACCTGATCATTCGCCGCGAAGGTCTTCGCGTTCAAGCCTTGGGTGAAGTGCTCGATGCGGCCGATATTGTCGATGATATCGGTGAAGCGCTGAATCGGATCGCTAGAAGGCACGTACCGCCTCGCGATCAACGTTCTGCCGCACGCGCGGCTTGAGGGTGCCTTCCTCGATCAGATCGACCGGCTGGCCGAGCAGGTCGGCGAGCTGGTTTTCGATCCTGATCACATCCAGCAGTGACAGGGGGCGGGTCGCGTCGAACGCCGCCAGTAGGTCAATATCGGACTCCGCGCCGGCCGCGTCACGCGCCATGGAACCGAACAGCGAAAGCCGCACGACGCCGGCCGCTTTCAGTTCCGGTTCGTGAGCCCGCAGTGCGGCAATGACGGCGTCCCGGTTCATGTCGGAATTCTACTCCACTATCTGGATTGGCTCCAGGATCATCCCGGGATAACGGGCGCGATTGCCCACCAACGAAGTGCGACGCGTCCTACCCCGGCGCCAGCCGATCATACAGCAGCACCCGCGCATCGGGGCGAAACCGCAGCAGCAGATCCATGTGGCGGACGTTGCGGCTGATCAATGTCGCGTCCGCTTCCGTGGCAGTCAGCAGCATCAACGCATCGTGGAGAGCCTCCCGGCGACTTTCCCGCTGGTAGCCCCGGATGCGGGCGAGGATGCCCGCAATGAGCGCGGCCTCGGTCCATGCGTCGGCGCTGGGTGCGACGATCCGTGCCGGGACCATCCGCGACAGGACGTCGACCAGCGGCGTGCGGTGCGCTGCCGTCCCAGGATGCGCAGGATCGAGGTGGCCAACGCTCACGGCCAGTTCGGCGCACGCGATGGCGCTGTGCAGCACCACGTTTCGCGCCACCAGTCGGGCGACCGGGGCCGGGAGGCCCGGCGCCTTAAGGGCGTCCAGGTAGACGGTCGTGTCGAGCATGACCGGCGTTGCACCGCCGACAGACGCTGTGTCGAAGGGAAGCTCCGCGCGTGCGCGATACGCCAGCGTCCTGGTCCAGGCAGCAGGATCGTGCCGGGCGAGCACGTCGCCCGGGCTATAGGGCAAGCTCGAAGTCCTCTGGCAGCCGTCCGGCCTGCGTCACCAGCCACGCGCCAAAATCGTCGCCGGCCGCGACGACCGCCAGCGCCGCGTTGACCAGATCGGAGTCACTTTGCAAGCCGGTTCGCCGACGCGCAGCCGCAAGCAGGCCGGGATCGACCCGCGTGCTCAGTTTTTTCGAACGCGCGCCCGCCAGGGCGCCGGAGCGTTGCAGCTCGACAACCGCAAATTTGAGCCGAGTGCTCGTCAGGGTGTCGCCGCCAGGGCCGCCCGTCCGCGGGTTGTGCTTGGGTGCGGAGGATTTCCGCGTTCCTCGCGGCTTGTTCGCAGCCTGGTTCGTGGTCATGCCCGCACCTTATGTCCGACATCAATTACAATAATGTGGGGCACGGATGGCGTGGCTGCAAGCGCCAGCGGGTAGCAGCAGACCGTCTGCAAGACTTTCTGTACCACCTGCGACGCGCGGTTGATGACCAGACAGCAAGGTCGTGTCGGCCTCTGGCTGATATCGCACGGCCGCAAACCCGCACGCCGAGGCAAGGTAGACGCCGCCGGCAGGCCATCTATCGTGCCGGCGGAACGTGACGTGACGTCCCACCCACCACGAGACAACGGGGCCACCCTCCCAATGAACCTCACCTTCACCAACAAGATCGTCGCGGTCAGCGGCGCCGGTCACGGCTTCGGCCAGGCCATCGCCCAGACCTTCGCCCGCCTTGGCGCCCGCGTCTTCGGCTGTGCCCCGACCGCCGCCGCCACCGACGGCGTCAGCATGGCCACCGTCGATCTCACCGACCGGGCCGCCGGCGCCGCCTGGATCGCCGGCATCGAGCGCACCACCGGCGCCCCCATCGACATCCTGGTGAACAACGCCGGCGGCGTCGCCGGCCAGCTCTTCCGCCCGATCGAGGACATCGCGGACGCCGACTGGGATCAGATCGTCGCGGTCAACCTCGGCGCCGCATTCACCCTCACCCGCGCCGCCGCCGCGGGCATGAAGCGCGCGCGCTCGGGGCGGATCGTCAACATCTCCTCGGGCGCCGGGCTGCAGGCCTCGCTTACCGGCATCCAGGCCTATTGCAGCGCCAAGCACGCCGTCATCGGCTTTACCCGCCAGATGGCGCACGAGCTCGGCCCGTTCGGCATCACGGTGAACAGCGTCGCCCCCGGCCTGGTGCCCAGCAACCCCGCCTCCGCCGCGCAGTGGGAGGGCTATGGCGCCGAGAAGCAGGCGGCCATGCTCCAGACCATTGCGCTGCACCGCCTGGGCACGCCGCAGGACATCGCCAACGCGGTGCTGTTCTTCGCCAGCCCGCTCGCCGATTTCGTCAACGGACAGATCCTGCAGGTGGACGGCGGCCGATAATCTGGCCCGGGCGCCGTAGGGCGGATCAGCGAAGCGCAATCCGCCATCTTGTACCTCGATGGCGGATTGCGCTTCGCTTATCCGCCCTACGCGACTGCCGCGCGCACCGCCGCCGCGATGTGATCCACCTGGGCCGCGGACAGGTCGGGGTGGATCGGCAGGGCCAGGATGCGGTGCGCCAGGCCCTCGCTGACCGGCAGCGGCGTGCCGTCATGGTGGTCGCGGTAGGCGGGCTGCAGGTGCAGCGGGCGGGGATAGTAGATGGCGGTCGGGACGCCCTGCTCCTTCAGCCGCGCCTGGACGCGCGTCGCGGGACACGCCCTCGGGCAGCAGGATGGCGTAGATCGCCCAGGCGCTGGTGCTGTCGGGCACGCGGGCGGGGATCACCACCGCGTTGCCCAGGCGCTGGTCGTAGGCGCGGGCGATGCGCTCGCGGGCCACAAGCTCCTCGCGGAACACCGTCATCTTGGCCAGCAGCACGGCGGCCTGCAGCGTGTCCAGCCGTCCGTTCATGCCGGTGCGCAGGACCTCGTAGCGCGTGGTGCCCTCGCCGTGGGTGCGCAGGCTGCGATACAGCGCGGCGCGGTCGTCGCGCTCGGTGAACAGCGCGCCGCCGTCGCCGTAGGCGCCCAGCGCCTTGGACGGGAAGAAGCTGGTCGATCGTCGCGTCGGCCATGGTGCCAAGCGGCTGGCCGTGCAGCGAGGCGCCGAAGCTCTGGGCGCAGTCGTCGAGGGTGAACAGCCCCTCGCGCGCGGCGATGGCGTTCAGCGCCGGCCAGTCGGCGGGCTGGCCGAACAGGTCGACGCCGATCAGCGCGCGCGGCCGCAGTTTCCGGCCCGCGCGGACGGCGCCGATGCGGTCGGCCAGGTGCGCCGGATCGATCTGGAAGGTGCGCGGATCGACATCGACGAACACCGGCGTGGCGCCGAGCACCAGCGGCACCTCGGCGGTGGCGGTGTAGGTGAAGGCGGGCAGGAACACCGCGTCGCCGCGGCCGATGCCCTCGGCCATGAAGGCGATCTGGATCGCGTCGGTGCCGGAGGACGACCGCCGACGCAGTGCTTTGCGCCGCAGAAGCCGGCGAGCTCGCGCTTCCAGCTCCGCCACCTCCGGCCCGAGGATGAACTGGCAATGCGCCAGCACGCGCATCGATCCGCCGGCGCAGTTCGGCGCGATGCGCGCCTGCTGCGCCTTCAGGTCGAGGAACGGGATGGCGGGCTGGGTCATCGGCAAGGTCACCTCTCAGGCAATGCACGGGCCGGCTCGGCGGCGCCGTCGGCGTTGTGGTCGAACTCCGGCACCAGGCGGCCGAGCAGGGTCAGCGCGAGGCGCGGCTGGCCGCCGCGGCAGGCGGCGGCGATCTCCTCGATCGCGCGGCCGACGATGGCGGGATCGGCGGTGCGCGGCGCGGCCATCAGCAGGCCGGGATAGCCGGTCGGCACCGGCGGTTCCTGGCCGTGGAACAGTTCCTCGTGCAGCTTTTCCCCGGGGCGCAGGCCGGTGAAGCGGATTTCCACGTCCTCGTCCGGCCGCAGCCCGGCCAGGCGGATCATCTGCCGCGCCAGATCGACGATCTTCACCGGCGCGCCCATGTCGAGCACGAAGATGCCGCCCTGCTCCGCCCCCGGCAGTTCTGTCGCCGCCGACGCCGATCACGCTGGCCTGCAGCACCAGCCCGACCGCCTCGCGCACCGTCATGAAGTAGCGCTGCATGTCGGGATGGGTCACCGTCAGCGGCCCGCCGCGCTCCAACTGGCGCTGGAACAGCGGCACCACCGAGCCGGTGCTGCCCAGCACGTTGCCGAACCGCACGGTGATGCAGCGCATGCCGTGGCCGGCGCTCCGGGCCGCAATATCCAGCGCCTGGCAGTACATCTCCGCCAGCCGCTTCGAGGCGCCCATCACGCTGGTGGGGTTCACCGCCTTGTCGGTGGAGATCAGCACCATCGCCTGCGCCCCGACCGCGCGCGCGGCATCGGCCACGTGGCGGGTGCCGGCGACGTTGGTCAGCAGCCCCTCCAGCGGGTTGGCCTCGACGATCGGCACGTGCTTCAGCGCCGCGGCGTGGAACACCAGTTCGGGCCGGTACGCCTCGAACACCGCGCGGATGCGGGCCTCGTCGCGGATGTCGGCGATCAGCGCGCTGGCGGTGCACCTGCGGGTGGGTCTCGGCCAGCTCGATGTCGATCTGCCACAGCGCGTATTCGCCGTTGTCGAGCAGGATCAGCGTCTCCGGCCCGAGCGCCGCGACCTGGCGCGCGAGCTCGCTGCCGATGGTGCCGCCGGCGCCGGTGACGATGACGCGGCGGCCCTGGATCAGCCGCGCCATGCCCTCGCGGTCGAGCGGCACCTGCGGCGCGGTTCAGCAGGTCCTCGATCACCACCGGGCGCAGCTCCAGCCGGCGCGCCGGGCCGGCGGGGCCGAGCGCGGTGGGGCGCGGGCGCGCGGCGCAGCGCCAGCCCGAACCGGTCGGCCTGATCGACCAGACGCGACAGCGCCGCCCCGCCCAGGTCGGGCGAGGCGATGACGATGGTGCCGGGCAGCCGGTCCTCGGCGGCGAGGCGGTCGAGCACGGCTGGCATGTCGTCGATGCCGCCCAGGATCGCCTGGCCCTGGATGCGCCGCCCGCGCTGGCGGGAGCCGATGGCGATCAGGCCGGCCAGCGGAAAGCTCTGGCGGCGGTCCTGGGCGAGGGCGCGCAGCAACAGGTCCAGGTCCTCCGGCGCGCCGACCAGCAGCAGGGTCGCGGCGGCGTCGCGCGCCTCGGCCCCGGCGCGCGGACGGCGGAGCTGGTGCTGGCGATACAGCACGCGGGGGGTGCCGAGCAGGGCGAGCAGCGTCAGCGCGTGCACCACCGGGAAGGCGGGGCTGGGGAGCGCGGTGCCGGTCAGCGCCAGCAGCGTGGCGAACAGCGCCGCGCCGAGCGCCGCGGCCCCGGCGACGGCGAGCAGGTCCGACAGGCCGAGGAAGCGCCAGTATTGCAAGGAGAGACGCAGCGGCGCGCCGGCCAGCAGCAGCGCGGCGGCGCCGGCGGGGATGGTCCAGAGCGGGGTGAACGGGTCGGCGGCGGGGGCGGCGATCCAGTGGGCGAGCGGCACGGACGCCGCCGCCAGGCCGCCATCGAAGGCGACGTTGACGGCGATTCGCACGAGGGACCGGGCAGCCATGGCCGCCCTATAGACCAGGGGGGCGGGAGCGGCCAGCAAGGGGCGGGGAGCCCCACCGCAGACCCCCCTTCCCTTGAGGGAGACTCGTTGGTCCCGCGCCACAGCGCGACGCCGCCCGGTGCCTGCCCGGATTTCCAATTGTGCCGTGCTGCGGTGCTGCCTAGGTTTTGCCGTGCAGATCCGTCGCTCGCCGATCGGCGGGCACTTGGCCGCGCCGGGGCTTTGGGAACGTCAGGACCAACCATGACCGAACAAGAGCTGCGTGGGGTGATCGAAGACGTGCGCCGCGGCAGGCTGTCGCGACGTGCGTTCACGCGCTGCATGATCGGACTCGGTCTGACCGCGCCGCTGGCGGCGCAGATGCTGGCGTCGTCCGGCGTGGCCATGGCGGCGGACCAATTCGTCTACAAGCCGACCAGGCGCGGCGGCGGCGGGGCGCTGAAGGCGCTGTGGTGGCAGGCGCCGACCCTGCTCAACCCGCATTTCGCGGTCGGCACCAAGGACCAGGACGGCTCGCGCATCTTCTACGAGCCGCTGGCAAGCTGGGGTGCCGACGGCGAGCTGGTGCCGGTGCTCGCCGCGGAAATCCCGACGCTCGAGAACGGCGGCCTGGCCAAGGACGGCATGTCGGTCACCTGGAAGCTCAAGCAGGGCGTGACATGGCACGACGGGGAGAAATTCACCGCCGATGATTGCGTGTTCAACTGGGAATACGCCACCGACCCGGCGACCGCGGCGACGACGATCGGCACCTACCAGGGACGTCAAGGTCGTCAAGGTCGACGACCACACCATCCGCGTGGAGTTCAAAGCGCCGACGCCGTTCTGGGCCGGGGCGTTCGTGGGCGTCGACATGATCATCCCAAAGCACCTGTTCGAGGCCTACTCTGGCGGCAAATCGCGCGAGGCACCGGCGAACCTGGCACCGGTCGGCACCGGCCCGTACACCTTCGTATCGTTCAATCCGGGCGACCTCGTGCAGGGCAAGCTCAACCCGAACTATCACATGCCCAACCGGCCCTACTTCGACACCATCGAGATGAAGGGCGGCGGCGATGCGGTGTCGGCGGCGCGCGCCGTGCTGCAGACCGGCGAATATGATTTCGCCTGGAACCTTCAGGTCGAGGACGAGATCCTCGAAGCGCCTGGAGGCAGGGGGCAAGGGCGCGTGTCGAGATCACCCCGGGCGGCAGCATCGAGTACATCCAGCTCAACAACACCGACCCGTGGACGACGGTCGACGGCGAGCGGTCGAGCATCAAGACAAAGCACCCGTTCCTGTGCGATCCGGCGGTGCGCAATGCGCTCAACCTGCTGGTCGATCGTGCGTCCGTGCACAAATTCATTTACGGCCGGACCGGCGTCGACACGGCGAATTTCGTGAATGCGCCGGAGAAGTTCGTGTCGAAGAACACCCACTACGCGTTCAACGTTCGCCAAGGCGATCAAGCTGCTGGACGGCGGGCGGCTGGAAGCCCGGGGCCGACGGCGTGCGGGAGAAGAACGGCATCAAACTGCACGCGGTCTACCAGACCTCGATCAACGCGCCGCGCCAGAAGACCCAGGAGATCGTCAAGCAGGCCTGCCAGAAGGCCGGCATCTCGATCGAGATCAAGACGGTCATGGCGTCGGTGTTCTTCTCGTCGGATGTCGCCAATCCGGATACCGACAGGAAGTTCTACAGCGACATTCAGATGTACACGACGACGATGACGCAGCCGGATCCGGGCGCATTGATGCGCGCGTTCCTGTCGTCCGAGGTCGCGTCCAAGGCGAACAAATGGCAGGGTTTCAACGTCACCCGCTGGCGGAACGCCGACTACGACAAGCTGCACGAGCAGAGCGCACAGCGAACTCGACCCGGTCAAACGCGCGGCGCTGTTCATCGCCATGAACGACATGGTGATCAAGAACGTGGTGGTGATCCCCGTGGTGACCCGCCCCAGCGTGGCGGCGGTGGGCAAGCAGCTGCATGCGCCGCTGAGCGGCTGGGACAGCAACTTCTACGCCCTGCAGGACTGGTACCGCGACGCCTGAGGCCGGACTCGAGGCCATCGAGCGTGGCCGCTTCACGCCCGCGGGACAGGGGCGGACCGTGGCGCGGCGCCCGCACCGTGGGTGCCGGCACGTGAGGCGCCGGTGCCCAGCGGGTGCGGACCGCAACATACCAATTGTGCGCCTCGCCGATGCTGCCTAACATCCAGCCGTACCGCGCCACGGCGCGCACGGTCGACGCGCGGCCCGGTACCGGGGGCTCTGGGACATCGGAGAAGAACAATGAACGAACACGACCTGCGTGAGGTGATCGAAGACGTGCGCCGCGGCAAGCTGTCGCGACGAGCGTTCACCCTGAAGATGATCGGCCTCGGCCTGACCGCGCCCCTGGCGGCGCAGATGCTGGCGTCGTCCGGCGTCGCCGCGGCAGCGCCGAAATTCGTCTACAAGCCGACCAAGCGCGGCGGCGGCGGGGCGCTGAAGATGCTGTGGTGGCAGGCGCCGACGTTGCTCAATCCGCATTTCGCGGTCGGCACCAAGGACCAGGACGCCTCGCGCATATTCTACGAGCCGCTGGCCGGCTGGGGCCCCGATGGCGACCTGGTACCGGTGCTCGCCGCCGAAATCCCGACCGTCGCGAACGGCGGTCTCGACAAGAACGGCATGTGGGTGATCTGGAAGCTCAAGCAGGGCGTCAAGTGGCACGACGGCCAGCCGTTCACCGCCGACGACTGCGTCTTCAACTGGGAATACGCGGCCGACCCCGCCAGCGCATGCACGACCATCGGCAGCTACAAGGACGTGAAGACCGTCAAGGTCGACGACCATACGATACGCGTGGAGTTCCAGAAGCCGACACCGTTCTGGGCCGACGCCTTCGTGGGCGTCTACGGCATGATGATCCCCAAGCACCTGTTCGAGGCCTACAAAGGCGGCAAGTCGCGCGATGCGCCGGCGAACCTGAAGCCGGTCGGTACCGGCGCCTACATGTTCGTGTCGTTCAGCCCCGGCGACCTGGTGCAGGGCAAGCTGAACCCGGACTACCACATGGCCAACCGGCCGTATTTCGACACCATCGAAATGAAAGGGCGGCGGCGACGCGGTGTCGGCCGCGCGCGCCGTGTTGCAGACCGGCGAGTACGACTTCGCGTGGAACATGCAGGTGGAGGACGAGATCCTCAAGCGGCTGGAGGCAGCCGGCAAGGGCCATGTCGAGATCACCCCCACCGGCAGCATCGAGCACATCCAGCTCAACAACACCGACCCCTGGAAGGAGGTCGACGGCGAACGGTCGAGCATCAAGACGAAGCATCCGTTCCTGACCGACCCGGCGGTGCGCAACGCGCTCAACCTGCTGGTCGACAAGGCGTCGGTGCACAAATACATCTACGGCCGCACCGGGTTCGACACTGCCAACTTCGTGAACGCCCCGCCGAAGTTCGTTTCCAAGGATACCCACTACGAGTTCAACGTCGCCAAGGCGACCAAGCTGCTGGACGACGGCGGCTGGAAGCCCGGGGCCGATGGCGTGCGGGAAAAGAACGGCGTGAAACTGCACGCGGTCTACCAGACCTCGATCAACGCGCCGCGTCAGAAGACCCAGGAGATCGTCAAGCAGGCCTGCCAGAAGGCCGGCATCTCGATCGAGATCAAGTCCGTCACCGCGTCGGTCTTCTTCTCCTCGGATGTCGCCAACCCGGACACATACACCCACTTCTACACCGACCTGCAGATGTATACGACGACGATGTCGCAGCCGGACCCCGGCGTGTTCATGCGGCAGTTCCTGTCGTCCGAGGTCGCGAGCAAGGCGAACAAGTGGCAGGGCCGCAACATCACCCGCTGGCAGAACGCCGACTACGACAAGCTGCATGACCAGAGCGACACCGAGCTCGACCCGGTCAAGCGCGCGGCAATGTTCATCGCCATGAACAACATGGTGATCAAGGACGTGGTGGTGATCCCGGTCGTGACCCGCCCCAACGTGTCGGCGGTGGGAAAGAAGCTGCACGCGCCGCTGAGCGGCTGGGACAGCAACTTCTACGCGCTGCAGGACTGGTATCGCGACGCCTGAGGCCGGCCGTGAGGGGACGGGGGCCGGCCAGCCAATTTCTCCCCCTCCCCTTGAGGGAGGGGGAGATTCTTTGCACCAGCGCTGCCGATAAGACGGCAGCTCCGTGAGCCGCTACCTCATCCGCCGCCTGCTCATCACGGTGCCGAGCCTGCTCGGCATCAGCCTCGTGCTGTTCACCGTGCTGGCGCTCGCCCCGGGCGACCCGTTCTGGGAGCTCGCCACCAATCCCGCGATCCCGCCGTCGGTACAGGCCGCGCTGCGCACCAAGTTCGGTCTCGATGACCCGATCTATGTGCGCTACCTGCACTGGCTGGTGGCCATGCTGCACGGCGACTGGGGTTTTTCCTTCGTCAGCCGGGTGAACGTCGATACGCTGATCCTGCAACGCCTGCCGGTGACGCTGGGCGTGATCGGCGCATCGCAGGTGCTCGCGGTGCTGGTCGCGCTGCCGGTCGGCGTCTACGCGGCGACGCGGCCGTATTCGATCTTCGACCAGATCGCCAGCACCTTGGCCCTCATCGGCTTCGCCTTGCCGACCTTCTTCACCGGCCTCGTGTTCATCCTGGTGTTCAGCATCCAGCTCGACTGGCTGCCGTTCGTCTACCGTTCCGACCTGGCGGCCACCGGGCTGCTCTGGTGGTGGGAGGAGATCAAGCAGTCGATCATGCCGATCGCCGTGCTCGGCCTGTTCCAGGGCGCCACCTGGACGCGCTTCGTGCGCTCGGCCGTGCTGGACGTGATCCGGATGGACTACGTCACCACGGCGCGCGCCAAGGGGCTGGCCGAGGGCGGCGTGGTGCTGAAGCACATCGTGCGCAATGCGATGATTCCGGTGGTGACGCTGATTGCGTTGCAGATGCCGATCGTGTTCGGTGGCGCCATCATCACCGAGCAGATCTTCCGGGTGCCGGGCATCGGCTCGCTGCTGATCAGCGCGATCCTGGCTAACGACACGCCGGTGATCATGGCGGTGACGTTCGTCTTCGCGTGCCTGGTGATCCTGTTCAACCTGATCGCGGACCTGCTGTATGGCTGGCTCGACCCCCGCATCTCCTACCGCTGACGCCGGCGTCGCCGCTCAAGGCGCGGGCGCGGCAGGTCACGCCGTGGACCGACGCCTGGCGGCGCTTCCGCCGCCATCGCCTGGCGGTGGTGAGCGCGGTGGTCATGCTGGCGTTGATCCTCGCAGTGGCGTTCGGTCCGCTGCTGTGGCCGGTGCAGATCAACGACATCGACTTTTCGGCGCAACTGCAGGGGCCAGGCTGGACGCATCCGCTGGGGACCGACGATCTGGGCCAGGATCTGCTGGCGCGCATGCTGTATGGCGGGCGGATCTCGATCTCGGTCGGGCTGGCGGCGATGGCGGTGTCGGTCATCGTCGGCACCATCGTCGGCGCCATTGCCGGCGTGTCGCGCGGCAGCATCGACGCCGCCCTGGTGTGGCTGATCGACCTGTTCCTGTCGCTGCCGCAGGTGCCGGTGCTGCTGGTGATCATCTACCTGTATCGCGGTGCGTTGACGGCGCTGCTGGGGCCGGAACTGGGCATCTTCGTCCTGATCGTCGCCGGGATCGGCGCGTTTCGCTGGATGACGGTGGCACGCCTGGTGCGCGCCCAGTTGTTCGCACTGCGGGAGAAAGAGTTCGTGGAGGCAGCGCGCGCGCTGGGGGCCTCGACGTTTCGCCTGGTGGTGCGGCACGTGCTGCCGAATGCGCTGGGGCCGGTGATCGTCGCCGGCACGATCGACGTGGCGAACGCCATCATTGCGGAATCCGACGCTGTCGTTCCTGGGGTTGGGGTTTCCGCCGGATATTCCGACCTGGGGGCGTATCCTATTCGACGCCAAGGACTATCTGGACGTGGCGCCGCACTGGGCGCTGATCGCGGGCGGGGCGATTTTTCTCGCGGTGCTGGCGATCAACTTCATCGGCGACGGGCTGCGCGATGCGCTGGACCCGCGCCGGATCATGTGATGGGGCAGTCGGCAGCGGGCTTCGCCGTCATACACCTCTCCCGCGCTGCGGGAGAGGTCGGCGCGAAGCGCCGGGTGAGGGTTGTGCCGCACGCATCACCCTCACCCGGCGCGCTGCGCGCACCGACCTCTCCCGCAGTGCGGGAGAGGTGTACTGGGGGCGCGCGCCATGGCTGACCGGCTGCTCGACATCCGCGGGCTGAAGACGCATTTCAAGACCGACGACGGCATGGTGCGCGCGGTTGACGGCGTGGACCTGACGATCGACCGCGGCGAGACGCTGGGCGTGGTCGGCGAATCCGGCTGCGGCAAGACGGTCACCGCGATGACGGTGCTGAAGCTGATCCAGATGCCGCCGGGCCGGATCGTCGCGGGCAGCATCCTGTGGCAGGGCCGCGACCTGGTGAAGCTGCCCGCCGACGAGATGCGGAAGATCCGCAGCAAGGAGATCGCGATCATCTTCCAGGAGCCGATGACCTCGCTGAACCCGGTCTACACGGTGGGCCAGCAGATCGCCGAGGTGCTGCGGCTGCACGAGGGGATGACACGGCGCGAGGCGATGGACCGGGCGGTGGAGATGCTGCGCCTGGTGGGCATTCCGACACCGGAACGGCGGGTGCGCGACTACCCGCACCAGTTCTCCGGCGGCATGCGCCAGCGCGTAATGATCGCGATGGCGCTGTCGTGCAACCCCAAGCTGCTGATCGCCGACGAGCCGACCACGGCGCTGGACGTGACCATCCAGGCGCAGATCCTCGATCTGCTGACCGAGATGAAATCGCGGCTCGGCATGGCGATCATGCTGATCACCCACGCGATGGGCGTGGTGGCCGAGACGGCGCAGCGGGTGGTGGTGATGTATGCCGGGCGGGTCGTCGAGGAGGCCTCGGTCGAAGCGCTGTTCGCCAGGCCGCTGCATCCCTACACGCAGGGGCTGATCCGCTCGATCCCGCGCATCGACACGGATGCCGTGAAGAAGGTGCGGCTGGAGGCGATTGCCGGCACGGTGCCGAGCCTGATCCAGCCGCCGCCCGGCTGCCGGTTCGCGCCGCGCTGCAAGCGGGCGATGCCGGCCTGCACCGATGCCATGCCGGAACTGCGCACGATCGAGGCCGGCCACAAGGTCGCCTGCATCCTGTATTGAGGGGGGAACGAACCGGGCGATGAGCGAGCCACTGCTGCGCGTCAACGAGCTGGTGAAGAACTACCCGGTGAAGGGCGGCGTGCTGGGGCGCGCGGTGGACTATGTGCACGCGGTCGACGGCGTCAGCTTCGAGATCGCCGCCGGCGAGACGTTGGGGCTGGTCGGCGAATCGGGTTGCGGCAAGTCCACCACCGGGCGCTGCATCCTGCGGCTGATCGAACCGACCTCGGGCGAGGTGTGGTTCGAAGGGAAGAATGTTACGGAATTGGATCACAAGGCGCTGACCGCGCTGCGGCGCGACATCCAGATCATCTTCCAGGACCCGTACGCCTCGCTCAATCCGCGCATGACGGTGGGCGCGATCGTTGGCGAGGCGCTGATCATCCATGGGCTGGCCAAGAGCCGCCGCGCGTTCGAGGACCGCGTCGCGGAGCTGCTGGAGACGGTCGGGCTGAACACCGATCACATCCGGCGCTATCCGCACGAATTTTCCGGCGGGCAGCGCCAGCGGATCGGCATCGCGCGCGCGCTGGCGGTATCGCCGAAGCTGATCGTGTGCGACGAGCCGGTCTCGGCGCTGGATGTGTCGATCCAGGCCCAGGTGATCAACCTGCTGGAGGACCTGCAGGCGCAGTTCGGGCTGACCTACCTGTTCATCGCGCACGATCTGTCGGTGGTGGAGCACATCAGCACGCGGGTCGCGGTGATGTATCTGGGGCGGATCGTCGAAATCGCCTCGGCGCACGATCTGTACGCCGCGCCGCTGCATCCGTACACCGAGGCGTTGCTGTCGGCGGTGCCGATCCCCGATCCGACGGCGAAACGGCAGCGCATCCATTTGCAGGGCGACGTTCCGAACCCGATCCGGCCGCCGACCGGGTGCCACTTCCACACGCGCTGCCCGATCCGCGAGTTGCCCCGGTGCAGCACGGAGAAGCCGGCACTACGCAAAACCGCCGACGGGCACTGGGTGGCGTGCCACTTAAGGGGGTAGGGGTGAAGCGAAGACTCTCCCCCTCCCCTTGAGGGAGGGGGCTGGGGGGAGGGGTTCGTGTCGGGGTCGCACCGAAGCCGATTATCGCGATAACCTCTCCCTCCGCCCCCTCCCTCAAGGGGAGGGGGAGAATACCCACCCCTTCGCCTCAGGCGTTGGAAATCCGCTCCAGCGCCAGGTGCAGCGTGCGCGGGCCGAAGCCGCCGATCGAGATCACCACGATCAGCATGGCGACGGCGATGAACTCGAACACCGCGTTCACCCCGCCGAGGTTGATCAGGAACGCCACCACCAGCCCCGACAGCGCCGCGGACAGCCGGCTCCAGGAATACACGAAGCCGATGGCGCGGGAGCGGATGCGAGTCGGGAACAGTTCAGACTGGTAGCTGTGGAAGCTGTACGACATCAGGTTGTTGCACAGCGTCACCCCGACGCCGAGCAGGATCACCAGCGCCGGGTTGTTGGCATTGGCGAACAGCATGCCAAACACGCCGATGCCGATGGCCCCCAGGCAGACCTGCCATTTCCGCTCGATCTTGTCGGCGATCAGGATGCCGAGCAGCGGTCCGATCGGATTCGCAATGGCGATGATGAACGAGTATTCCAGGCTGGTGGTGATGTTGATGCCCTTGGCGATCAACAGCGTCGGCACCCAGGCGGCGAAGCCGTAGTAGCCGAAGGTCTGGAAGAAGTTGAACACCGACAGCACGATGGCTCGCTTGTCGTACGGCGGCTGCCAGATCTCGGCGAACGTGCCCTCGCCGGACTCGCCCACCTCCGGCGCGCCGACCGGGGGCAGCGTCCCGCCCGACTCCGCCGCCACCTGCTTTTCGATGCCGGCGACCACCCGCTCGGCTTCGGCGAGCCGGCCGTGGCGGGCCAGCCAGCGCGGCGATTCCGGCAGCGCCAGGCGGATGAACCAGACGAAGATCGCGCCGGCCGAGCCGAACAGCACCACCCAGCGCCAGCCGTCGAAGCCGAACGGCGCCTGCGGCACCAGCAACCAGGCGATGAACGCCATGACCGGAACGATGAGGAACTGGAAGCCCTGGTTGTAGGCATAGGCGCGGCCGCGATGGGTGCGCGGCACCAGCTCCGAGACATAGGTGTCGATGGTGACCAGCTCGATGCCGATGCCGATGCCGGCAATGAAGCGCCACAGGTCGACCGCGAAGCCCGAGGTCTGGAACGCCATCACCGCGGTGGTGATCGAGTACCAGATCAAGGAGAAGGTGAAGACCGTGCGGCGGCCGTAACGGTCGGCGTAGTGGCCGAGGAAGATGGCGCCGACGAACAGCCCGGCAAACAGCGCGAACACGAAGGTGCCCACGCCGGCGACGCCATAGGGGCCGAGGACGTTGAAGACGCCGAGCAACTCCGGCTTGAAGTAGCCCGCGCGGACCAGGCCCGGTGCGATGTAGGCAGTCAGGAACAGGTCATACAGCTCGAACCAGCCGCCGAGCGAGATCAGCGTGACCAGCACCCAGATGTGCCGGCTCATCGGCAGGCGGTCGAGGCGCGCGGCCAGTTCCGGCGCGGTGGGCTGGGCCATGGACGGTCTCCTCCTTGGTTATCGGCCCGAGACGACTCCGGCCCTTGGGTCATATCGGGGGCGAACTGCGCCCATGCGTCAAGGGTGGGCCATTCCTCGGGCCATGCGCCAATAACGCGGCTCCCCCACGCGCCTTGATGATCCGGCCTGGACACGCCAGCTTGATCGGCCATGCACAAACTCAAGAACGCCGCCGGCGGCGCGGTGCTGGAGCCGGGGGACGCCATCATCTAGACTGTCGTTTCCCGCACCTGGTCCCCGAGACACCCGCTCCCTGGACGCCGCCTTGCACGGAACCACGTCATGGCAAAAGCGCACATCGCCGAACCCTGTCAGCGCATGACGCGCGCGGAATACCGGGCCTGGTCCGAGCGGCAGCCTTCCGGCCGGTTCGAGCGCATCGACGGCGTCGTTGTTGCGATCGCCCCCGAACGGCTCGAACACAATGACCGAAAGATGCGGGCCTGGCTCGCGCTGCGGCGTGCGGTTCGCGATGCCGGGCTGCCGTGCCACGTCAACGGCGACGGGGTGACGGTGGAGGTTGGCGACAGCGATTACGAGCCCGACGCCATCCTTTACTGCGGCGACAGGCTTCCGCCGGACAGCACGACGGTTCCCAGCCCTGTGGTGATCGTTGAGGTACTGTCGCCTGCGACCAGAGCTACCGACCGCGCATGGAAGCTACGCGAGTATTTCCGGCTGCCATCGGTCCACCACTATCTGATCGTCTGGCCGGACCGCCGGCAGATCGTGCATCACCGCCGCGGCGAGGCCGGTGCGATCGAGACGGCGATGGTGGCGAGCGGCGAGATCAGGCTCGACCCGCCCGGCATCGCGGTCAGCGTCGAGGAAATCTACGCGGATTAGCCATGGTCGGCCGATGCCGGCTGCCACTCGATCCGCGTCAACAATCAGCGGCGGCTGATTTTCCGTTGCGACGGCAGACGCGGCGAGGCGGCAGGCGTGTATCTCGACGACCACAGCGACCGATGAGGCGAACCATGCTGACGACGAAGCGCAAGCCGGCCACGGTCGGCGAGATTCTGGTCGAGGAATTCATGCGCCCGATGGGGCTGACGCAGGCCGCGTTGGCCCAGGCGATAGGCGTGCAGCGCAAGCACGTCAACGAGCTGTGCAATGACCGCCGGGCGGTGACAGCGGCGACCGCGCTCATCCTGGCGCGCGTGTTCGGCAACAGCCCTGACTTCTGGCTCAACGTGCAGCGGCGCAACGATTTGTGGCAGGCGATGACCAGCCCCCGCGAGCGCGAGCGGATCGCGCGGGCAAGGCCGCTCGGCGCTGCGGCGTGAGCGCTCCGGCCATTCCGGGAGAGGTCGGTTTAGCCGCAGCGACAGCCTCAGCGCCCCTCCGATTGTGCCGCATGTCTGCTCTGTGCGTCGCGAAACCCCCACTGGCCCAGGTCTTGTCCTCCCGCTCCTGCCGGCCCATCTCCGCCGTTATGCAAAACATCCAGTTCGCCGCCGCCGACCCGATCGGGTGGCACGGCACCACCATCCTGTGCGTCAGGCGGGATGGACACGTGGCCATGGCCGGGGACGGCCAGGTCAGCCTTGGACAGACCGTCGTCAAGGGCAACGCCCGCAAGGTCCGCCGGATCGGCGCCGGCGGCGCTGTGCTGGCCGGCTTCGCCGGCGCCACGGCGGACGCCTTCACCCTGCTCGAGCGGCTGGAGGCCAAGCTCGAGCGCTTCCCCGGCCAGCTCGAACGCGCCTGCGTCGAGCTGGCGAAGGACTGGCGCACCGACCGCTATCTGCGCCGGCTGGAGGCGATGATGGCGGTGGCCGACAAGGACCGCAGCTTCACCCTCACCGGCAACGGCGACGTGCTGGAGCCCGAGGACGGCGTGATCGCCATCGGCTCCGGCGGCAACTACGCGCTGGCCGCGGCGCGCGCGCTGATCGACCATCGACGGCCTGTCCGCCGAGGAGATCGCCCGCCGCGCCATGAAGATCGCCGCGGAGATCTGCGTCTACACCAACACCAACGTGATCGTCGAGACGATGCTGATGATGGACGTCCCCACCTATTCCCCGCGCGAGATCGTCTCCGAACTCGACCGCTTCATCGTCGGCCAGAACGACGCCAAGCGCGCGGTGGCGATCGCGCTGCGCAACCGCTGGCGCCGCCAGCAACTGCCCGAGGCGATGCGCGAGGAGGTGGTGCCGAAGAACATCCTGATGATCGGCCCGACCGGCTGCGGCAAGACCGAGATCGCCCGCCGGCTGGCGAAGCTCGCGCAGGCGCCGTTCCTGAAGGTGGAAGCCACCAAGTTCACCGAGGTCGGCTATGTCGGCCGCGACGTGGAAAGCATCGCGCGCGACCTGGTCGAGGCCAGCATCAACATGCTGCGCGACGTCCTCGCGCAAGGAGGTGCAGGCGCAGGCCGAGCTGGCGGCCGAGGAGCGGCTGATCACCGCGCTGGTCGGCGAGCACCGCGGCCGCCGACACGCGCTCGCAAGTTCCGCCGCATGCTGCGCTCCGGCGAGCTGGACGAGCAAGGAGATCGAGATCGCCGTCAGCGAGCCGCAGGGCATGCCGATCGGCCAGCTCGACATCCCCGGCATGCCGCCCGGCCAGGTGATCAACCTGGGCGAGATGATGAAGGGCATGTTCGGCGGCCGGCCGGCGCAGAAGCGGCGCATGACGGTGGCGGCGGCGCGCGCGGCGCTGGAGCAGCGAGGAGGCGGACCGGCTGCTCGACAACGACCGGCTGGCGAAGGACGCGGTGGCGCATGCCGAGAACAACGGCATCGTGTTCATCGACGAGATCGACAAGGTCTGCGCCCGCACGATGGAAGGCGGTTTCCGCGGCGGCGACGTGTCAGCCGCGAGGGCGTGCAGCGCGACCTGCTGCCGCTGATCGAGGGCACCACGGTCAGCACGAAATACGGCCCGGTGAAGACCGACCATGTGCTGTTCATCGCCTCGGGCGCGTTCCACCTGGCCAAGCCGGCGGACCTGCTGCCGGAGTTGCAGGGCCGCCTGCCGATCCGGGTCGAGCTGGCGCCGCTGTCGCGCGACGACCTGCGGCGCATCCTGACCGAGCCGGAGCACTCGCTGCTGAAGCAGTACGCGTGCGCTGATGGGCACCGAGGGGGTGAAGCTGGTGTTCGCCGACGATGCGGTCGATGCGCTGGCCGAATCTGGCGGCCGACATCAACGACCGGGTGGAGAATATCGGCGCCCGCCGGCTGCACACGGTGCTGGAGAAGCTGCTGGAGGAGATCAGCTTCACCGCCACCGACCGCGCCGGCGAGACGATCACGGTGGACGCCGCCTACGTGAACGAGCGGGTGGCGCCGCTGGCGCAGAAGGGCGACCTGAGCCGGTTCATTCTGTAGGCGTCGCGAGCGGCTTGCTGCGTGGCGGGGCGCCGCCGGCGACTCCGTCCGTCATGCCGGCGCATGCCGGCATCCACGACTTGCCTTCGTGTGAACGCCAAAGTCGTGGATGGCCGTGACAAGCACGGCCATGACGGGGAGGGCCATTCGGTCTGCTCGATGGTATCCGATATGACCATCGCGCGATGTGATCGCCGCGTCGCCATCCCCGGTGCCACCACTCACGCGATCGCCGCAAGCCGTGCCGTGGCCTCGCTCTCCTCCTCGATCTGCAGCGCGTCGTTGAACTTGTTGAAGAAGCCGCACAGCGTGATGCGCAGGGTCAGCTCGACGATCTGCGCTTCGGAGAAATGCGCCCGCAGCCGGTCGAACAGCCGATCGCGCAGCCGGTGCGGATCGTTCCATGCGGCGATGGCGTATTCCACCACCAGCCGGTCGGCCGCATCGAACTCCGGATGATCCGCGTAGTCCAGCACACGGTCCGCGCCTGCGGGCGAGATGCCCTCGACCGCCAGGAACGGCTTGTGGTGCGCGACGCAGTAGTCGCATTCGTTGAGCTTGGAGACGGTAATAATCGCGAGCTCGAGATACCGTTTCGGCAACGTCGCCGCCGCGCGCAATTCCATCAGCATCGCCATCAGGTGCCGCAGTGCGGCCGGGACCTGGGCGAACACCGCGACCTGGTTGCGGAACGGTCCGTAGCCGGCGGCGAAACGCTCGTAGATGTCGGCGAGGTCCGCCGGCAACTCGCTGGACGGAATGCTGCGCACGCGCGCCATGCTGGCCCCCTTGCGTTGAACGGTCGTGTACACCTCTTCCGCGCTTCGCGGGAGAGGTCGCGGAGCCCCTTGCGACGCGGGTGAGGGTGGTGCCGCGCGGCAGCACCCTCACCCTCGGCGCTGCGCGCCTCGCGTCGGTCCGCTTCGCGGCCCAACCCCGCGAAGGGCGGGAGAGGTGTATCACGGCGCCCCTGGCCGGGATGAAGGCGTTCCGGCGTCATAGCTCGCCGCGGAACCGCGCCGCCGTCACCACATCCCCGGTCAGCGCCGCCCGTACCGCGTCCGCGCCGGCAGTGCTGCGGGTGACGGCGACGACCGAGCGGAACCACGGCAGCTCGCCCCGGGCGCGGGCCAGGAACAGCCTTCCCAGCGCTTCCGCCGCTGGGCCACGCGGCGCGCAGCACAGGCAACCACGAGGATGCGTCGCGATGCGGACCGGCAGCGCGAACCGCGCCACGGCTCGCCGCGCGGCCGGCGCATCGCGTTCGACCACCGCACCACCGACAAGCTGCGCCTCGCCGTCACGCGGCGCATCGCCTGGACCCGGCGCGTCGCCTTCGATCAGCAGCGCGTCCTCCGGTCCGGCGTCTTCCGCCGCGCCGAATCGCACCCCGACCCGTGTGTCGCCCGCTTCGATCATCCACTAGACATAAGGATATGTTTATGTCATTGACAAGAGCATGGATCGCCTCCTGCTGGCCCTGCGCGCCGCCGCCGAACCGACCCGCCTCCGCCTGCTCGCCCTCGCCGCGCGCGGCGAATTCTGCGTCATGGAGTTCACCGAGATCCTCGGCCAGTCGCAACCCCGCCTCTCGCGCCACTTAAAACTGCTGTGCGACGCCGGCCTGCTGGAGCGCGTGCCGGAGGGCGCCAACGTCTGGTTCGCCCTGCCCGGCGGGACCGATCTGGCGCTGGTGCGCGACCTGCTGCGCGCGCCTTCGGCCGGACGATCCGATCCTGGAGGCCGACCGCCGCCAGGCGGCCCGCGTGCTGGCCGAGCGGGCGCGCGTCGCCTCGGAGAGTTTCCGCCGCCAGGGGGCCGACTGGGACGAGATGCGCGCGCTCGACCTGCCGGCCGCCGAGGTCGAGGCCGCGCTGCTGCGCATGGTGCCCGAGGACGCCGGGCGGCTGCTCGACATCGGCACCGGCACCGGGCGGGTGCTGGAGTTGCTGGCCCCGCGCATCTCGCGCGGGCTGGGGATCGACGCGTCGAAGGCAATGCTGGCGCTCGCCCGCGCCCGTCTGTCGCGGGCCGGCTGCGCGCACTGCGCGGTGCGGCTGGGCGACATGTACCGGCTGCCGCTGGCGGATGCCTCGTTCGATCTCGTCGTGCTGCAGATGGTGCTGCACCACGCCGAGGACCCGGCTGGTGTGCTGGCGGAGACGGCGCGGGTGCTGCGCCCGGGCGGGGCGGCCATCGTCATCGACCTCGCGTCGCATGACCGTCAGGACCTGACCGCGCGCCTGGCGCACCGCCACCCCGGGTTCGCCGAGCCGCGGATGCAGCACCTGCTGCGCGACGCCGGCATGGCGGCCGGGCCGCCGATCCGGCCCCGGGGCAGGTCCCGGGGCCGCTCACCGTCCAGCTCTGGTCCGCAACGACCGACGCCGGAACGAATGTCACCGCATCGCAGGAAACCCCGACCTTGATGTCCGCCCTCTGATGACCTCCCGCCCCCACCTGCTCGATGCGCTGCGCGACCGCGTGCTGCTGTGCGACGGCGGCATGGGCGCTCGCGTGCAGGCCCTGACGCTCGACGTCGAGCGTGACTTCTGGGGCCGCGAGAACTGCACCGACGTGCTTTGCCTGTCGCGCCCGGACCTCGTGCGCGAACTGCACCGCGGCTACTTCGAGGCCGGCGCCGACATGGTGGAGACCAACACCTTCGGCGGCTCGCCGGTCACGCTCGGCGAATTCGACCTGGCCGACCGCGCCTTCGAGATCAATCGCGTCGCCGGCGAACTGGCGCGCGAGGCCGCCGAAAGTTTCGCCGACGACCGGCATCGCTGGGTGCTGGGCAGCCTCGGCCCAGGCACCAAGCTGCCGAGCCTGGGCAACATCGCCTACGACGCGCTGGAGGCGGCGCTGGCGGAGCAATGCCGCGGCCTGATCGCCGGCGGCGTCGATGCCATCCTGATCGAGACCTGCCAGGACACGCTGCAGATCAAGGCGGCGGTGAACGGCGCCAAGATCGCGCGCGCCGCCGCGGGCACCGACACGCCGATCTTCGTGCAGGTCACTGTCGAAACGACCGGCACGCTGCTGGTCGGCCCCGACATCGCCGCGGCGGCAACGGTGGTACACGCGCTGGACGTGCCGCTGATGGGGCTGAACTGCGCCACCGGGCCACAGGAGATGGCCGAGCACGTCCGCTGGCTCGGCGCCAACTGGCCCGGCCTGCTGTCGGTGCAGCCGAATGCCGGGCTGCCGGAGCTGGTCGACGGCCAGACGCACTATCCGCTGGGGGCGGCGGAGTTGGCGAGCTGGCTGGAACGTTTCGTTGCCGAGGACGGTGTCAACCTAATCGGTGGCTGCTGCGGCACGTCGATCCCGCACATCGCCGCACTCGATGCGATGCTGCGGCGACGCGGGGAGACGCGGCCAACGCCGGTGCCGCGCAAACCGGTGTGGGTGCCGTCGGTCGCCAGCCTGTACCAGGCGGTGTCGTTGCGGCAGGAGAACGCCATCTTCGCGATCGGCGAGCGCTGCAACGCCAACGGCTCGAAAAAGTGGCGCGAGCTGCAGGAAAAGCACGATTGGGACGGCTGCGTCGCCCAGGGCCGCGAGCAGTTGGGCGAAGGGTCGCACGCGCTCGATGTCTGCACCGCCTTCGTCGGCCGCGACGAGATGGGCGAGATGAACGAGGTGATCCGCCGCTTCACCGGCAGCGTCAACGCGCCGCTGGTGATCGACAGCACGGAAACCCCGGTGTTGGCCGCGGCGCTGAAGCTGCACGGCGGAAAACCGATCATCAACTCGATCAATTTCGAGGACGGCGAGGGGCACGCGACCGACCGGCTGAAACTCGCAAAGCAGTTCGGCGCGGCGGTGATCGCGCTGACGATCGACGAGAAGGGCATGGCGAAGACCGCGAGCGAAAAAGTGCGGATCGCCCGCCGGCTGGTGGACTTCGCCTGCACCCGCCACGGCCTACCGCAATCCGATTTACTGATCGATCCGCTGACGTTCACCATCGCCACCGGCAACGAGGACGACCGCAAGCTGGCGGAATGGACCTTGGAGGGCATCGCCGCGATCCGCGCCGAGTTCCCCGACATCCAGATCATTCTGGGGTTGTCGAACGTCAGCTTCGGATTGAACCCCGCCGCGCGCGCCGTGCTGAACAGCGTGTTCCTCGACCACGCCCAGCGCGCCGGCATGACCGGGGCGATCATTCACGTGTCGAAGATCCGCCCGATCCACCTGCTGGCGCCGGAGGAAGTCAAGGTCGCCGAGGACCTGATCTTCGACCGCCGCCGCGAAGACTACGACCCGTTGCAGCGCCTGCTGGAGATCTTCGCGGACCGCAAGGCCGCCGACGCGACGGTGAAGAAGCGGGCCGAGACGGTGGAGGGTCGGCTGAAGGACCGCATCGTCGACGGCGACCGCAAGGGGCTGGCCGCCGATCTGGACGAGGCGCTGGTGAGGCTGCCGCCGCTCGACATCATCAACAACGTGCTGCTGGACGGCATGAAGGTGGTGGGCGACCTGTTCGGCGCGGGAAAGATGCAGTTGCCGTTCGTGCTGCAAAGCGCGGAGACGATGAAGGCCGCCGTCGCCTATCTCGAACCGCATATGGAACGGGTGGAGGGGCAGGAGAGGGGCACCATCGTGCTGGCGACCGTGAAGGGCGACGTGCACGACATCGGCAAGAACCTGGTCGACATCATCCTGACCAACAACGGCTACCGCGTGGTCAATCTGGGGATCAAGGTGCCGCTGGCCGACATGCTGACCGCGGCGCGGGAGAACCATGCGCACGCCATCGGCATGTCGGGGCTGCTGGTGAAGTCCACCGTGGTGATGCGCGAAAATCTCGAAGAAATGTCGCGGCAGAACCTGGACATCCCGGTGCTGCTGGGCGGCGCGGCGCTGACCCGAAGCTATGTGGAGGATGCCTGCGTCGCGGCCTATGCGTCGGGCCGCGTCGCCTATGCGCGCGACGCGTTCGACGGGCTGCACCTGATGGACAAGGTGACCGGCAACGCGTTCGACGACTACCTGGCCGCGGTGCAGGCGCGGCGCAGCGGCAAGACACGCAACACCGCGCGCACGCTGGGCCAGGCCGATGCGCGGGCGTTCCGGCCGGTCGATGTCCTCGCGGTGCAGGCGCGGCGGCGGCGCATCACGCAGGACGTTCCAGTGCCGACGCCGCCATTCTGGGGCGCGCGCGTGGTCGAGGCCGCGCCCAAGGCGATCGTTCCGTTTATGAACGAGCGCAGCCTGTACCAGTTCCAGTGGGGATTTCGCAAGCAGGGGCGCTCGCTGGAGGATTTTCTCGGTTGGGCGCGCCAGGAGCTGCGGCCGGTGATGCGGCGGATGCTGGGACTCTGCGAGGCCGAGGACATCCTGAAGCCGCAGGCGGCGTACGGCTACTGGAAGGCGGCGGGCCAGGGCAATGATCTGATCCTGTTCGATACCGACGGCAGCACGGAGGTCGCGAGGTTTTCGCTGCCGCGGCAACCGCGGGAGGACGGCGAGTGCATCGCCGACTTCGTGCGGGACATCGACGACGCCGAGCGTGACGTGATCGGCTTGCAGATCGTCACCGTGGGCAGCCGCGCCTCGGAGGTCGCGCGCGCGTGGTTCGCCGAGAACCGCTACCAGGATTATCTCTACCTGCACGGGCTGTCGGTGGAGATGGCCGAGGCGATGGCCGAGTACGTGCACAAGCGCATCCGCGCCGAGCTGGGTTTCGCCGGCGAGGACGAACGCGAGATGGAGAAGATGCTGGGCCAAGGATATCGCGGCAGCCGGTATTCGTTCGGCTATCCGGCCTGTCCGAAGCTTGAGGACCAGGTGCCGCTGCTGCGGCTGCTGGATGCGGGGCGGATCGGGGTGACGCTGAGCGAGGAGTTCCAGTTGGACCCGGAGCAGTCCACGAGCGCGATCGTCGTGCTGAATCCGAAGGCGAAGTATTTTTCGGTGTGATGACGACGCGGCGAGGCCAGATGGCAATTCTCCCCCTCCCCTTGAGGGAGGGGGTGGGGGGAGGGGTTCCGCAGGCACGAAGCTTCGGTGCGATACCGGCACCAACCCCTCCCCCCCAACCCCCTCCCTCTAAGGGGAGGGGGAGTAACCACACCCTTGCGCCGTCTCCCCCCACCATTGGAGATCGCGCGCCCCTGTGCCATTCTTCCACGAATCAGCGATCACCCTGGATGGGAGGGGCCACAAGCGATGAACACCAACACGGCACCGGTAGAATTCCTCTCCGGCATCCGCATCGTCGATTTTACCCAGTTCGAAGCAGGACCTTCCTGCACCGAGGCGCTCGCCTGGCTCGGCGCCGACGTGGTGAAGATCGAGAACCCCAAGCTCGGCGATCCCGGCCGGCGGCGGCAGCCGGGTAAGCCGGACGACGATCCGTGGTATTTCTACATCTTCAACGCCAACAAGAAATCGATGACGGTCAACCTGAAGTCGCCACGCGGCCTCGGGCTGGTGAAGGACCTGCTGCGCAAGGCCGATGTCTGCGTGGAGAATTTCGCACCCGGCACGATCGAGCGGCTCGGGCTGGGCTATGACGACGTGAAGGCGTTGAATCCCAGCATCATCTACTGCCAGGTGAAAGGCTTCGGCGAAGGCAGCCCGTTCGAGACAAATCTCGCCTTCGATATGATCGCGCAGGCCTGCGGCGGCACCATGAGCGTGACCGGCGAGGCCGGACGCATGCCGGTGAAACCGGGCATCTCGGTCGGCGACACCGGAACAGGCATGCTGATGGCGATCACCATCCTGGGCGCGCTGTACCAGCGGCGCGAGACCGGGCAAGGTCGGCGGCTGCAGGTGGCGATGCAGGATGCGATGCTGCACTACATGCGCACCAATTTTTCCACCCAGCGGCGCACCGGCAAGGCGGTGGGGCGCGCCGGCGGCAAAGTGCCGGGCATCACCAATGCGCCGTCCGGGCTGTATCCGTGCAAGCCGGGTGGGTCGAACGACTGGGTCTACATCATGACCAGCCGGGGCAACCCCGAGCACTGGTCGCGGCTGATGACGCTGTTGGGACACGAGGAGATGATCAACGATCCTCGCTACCTGACGCCGGCGGACCGGGTGAAGCACGAGGCCGAGATCGATGCCATCATCACCGACTGGACGCTGCGGCACACAAAATACGAGGCGATGAACCTGGTCGGCAGCGTGGGCGTGCCGGCGGGGGCGGTGCTCGACACGATGGAGTTGCAGAACGATCAGACGTTCGTCGAGCGCGGCATCATGCAGACGATCGAGCACCCGAAGCTGGGGACCTACAAGATGCCCACCTGGCCGGTGCGGGTGGACGGCAAGCCGCCGCTGCTGAAGCGGGCGCCGGAACTGGGCGAGCACACCGGTGCCGTGCTGGTGAACTGGCTGGGCATGACCGAGGCGGAGGTCGAGGCACTGCGGGCCGAGGGGGCGCTGTAGCCTACTCACCCCCTCCCCCCAGCCTTGGTCCGCCTCGCGGCCCAAGCCCTCAAGGGGAGGGGGAGCTTCACCGGCCATGCCCTTATCGGGGACAGGCCCTGCCATGACGGTGAGTGCGAGTGGGAGCAGCCGCCGGGAGTGCGACCCTACGCCGCGTCGTGGAAGATCACCCCCAGCGTGAAGCGCTGGCCGTCGCGCACGGTGCTGACGCCGTGGCGCAGTGCCGCGCGATACACGCCGCGCGCCCCCTGCGCCGGGCGATGATGCACGGCGAAGATCACCGCCTCGCCCTGGCGCAGGGGAACGACCTCGGCGCGTGACTGGGCACGCGGCTTTTGTTCCACCAGCACGAATTCGCCACCGGCGAAGTCGCGCGACGGGTCGCTCAGCAGGATCGTAAGCTGCAGCGGAAAGACGCGCTCGCCGTAGAGGTCCTGATGCAGCCGGTTGTAGTCCCCGGCGCCGTATTTCAGCAGCAACGGCGTCGGCCGCGTCTGCCCGGCGGCGTGGCAGTCGGCGAGGAATCCATCGAGCGTCGCGGGGAACTGCCCGGCCTCGCCAAGCAGCGTGCGCCAGCGGTTCGCGGTGGCCGCCAGGCGCGGGTAGAACGACCGGCGCAGCGCCGCGATAGGATCGGGCAGCGGATAGGCGAAGTAGCGATATTCGCCCTGGCCGTAGCCGTGCCGCGCCATCACCACACGCGAGCGGAACGCGTCGTCCCGGTCATATAGCGCCGCGATCGAGGCACATTCCGCCGGCGACAGCAGCGGTCCTGATATGGCGTGCCCGGCCGCGTCGAAGCGCGCCTCGATCGCCGGCCAATCGAGCGCGGCCACGCGGTCCTCGATCGTGCGTGCTGTCGCAAATCCGTCTGCCATGCGTGTCTCCGGTGCAATCGGGAACCACTTTGCGTTGAGGAAGAGGAGTCGCGATCGGGTCGAGCCGAAGCCTGGTGCCCCGGAACCCCTCCCCCCACCCTTGGTCCGCTTCGCGGCCCAAGCCCTCAAGGGAAGGGGGAGATTCTTCGGCCTGTGGCGCGACGTTGGCCAGCCGGTCCTTGCGCTGGTTCCTCCGGCGCGCGCGTTTTCTCAGCGTCCAGCGCGGCGCGGCCGATCATGCCCAGCGCCAGATCATCCTGCGGCGGCTGGAACAGCCCGCCGCGTGCGTCGCGGAAATAGCGTTCCAGCGGCAGGTCGCGCGTCATGCTGAACCCACCGGCGACGCGCAGTGCCGTCTCGGTCACCGTGCAGGCGGCGTTGGTGCACAGATATTTCGCCGCGGCAATCGTCGCGCCGAAGTCGGGCGGCACGTCACCGGCCACCCAGGTGCGTGCGGCATCGTGCAGCACCGTGCGCGCGGCGCGCAGCGTCACGTCCATCTCGCCGATCCATTGCTGGATGTGCGGCGCGGTGGCGATCGGCTTGCCCAATGCCGGCGGCACCCGATTGTTGGCGTAGTGCGAGGCGGCGTCGCAGGCCGCCTGGCCGATGCCAAGATATACCGCGGCCAACGGCAGGTTCCATCCGCTGATGCCCTGCGCGCGACGCGGGCCGCCCACCGGCACGCGCTCGACGATGCGTGCATCCGGAACGAACACGCCGTCGTAGTTCACCGCGTGGTTGCCGCAGCCGCGCAGGCCGAGCGCGCCGCTCCAGGTGTCGTCGATCGACAGGCCGGGGGAGCCGCCCTCGACGATCGCACTGACCAGCTCGCCGCGTGGCGCCGCGTTGCTCGGCGGCAGCACCACCGCGGTGGCGAGGAAGCGCAGCACCGGTGCGCCAGTGACGAAGATTTTTCGGCCCGTGACGCGCCAGCCGCCGTCGGCGCGCTCGGCCGTCATGCTGGGCAGCCCGCCGCGCGAGATGCTGCCGAGCTCGGCCTCGGTCACGCAGTTGTTGATCGTGCCGCCCTCGCGCGCCAGCGTGCCGCAGATATCAGCCAGCACGGGGTCGGGCCACGCGCGCGAGTCGACCACCCGGCCGAGCAGGCTCAGCATCATGCCGACCACCAGCGCGGTGGAGGCATCGCCGCGGCCGAGGATCTCCTGCGCCAGCACCATGTCGAACACGTCGGCGCCCTCGCCGCCATACTGCACCGGCAGCGCCAGGCGCAAATAGCCGACGTCGTGCAACTCGCGATAATTCTCGTGCGGGAATATCGAGGCAAGGTCGTTCACTTGCGCGCGTTCGCCGAACCGCGCGGCCAGCACGCCGGCGCGTTGCATGATGTCACGCTGGCGCGCGGTCGGCTTGTGCAGTCCCGGCATGTGCATCGTCAGAGGGCCTTCATCCGGTCGGACAGCGCGGCTATGTGTGCGTATCCGGCACGATTGGCTCGCCCAGCGTCTGCATCAGCCGGTTGGCATTGGCGAACATCGCCACTGCGTGGGTCAGGTCGAGGATTTCCAGGTCGTCCATGCCGACCTCGCGCAACGGCGTCAGGTCGGCGACGGTCATCGTCGCCGGCGCGCGCGTCAGTTTGGCCGCGTAGTCGACGATCGCGCGCAGCCGCGGCGGCAGGGGCGTGTCGAGGCCCTGGTCATACAGCGCGCGGATCACCTCGGGCTGTTTGGTCAGCTCCACGAAGCGGCGGGCGTGCACCGACGAGCAGTAGACGCAGCCGTTGATGATCGAAACGATCACGGTGGCCAGCTCGCGCTCGGCGCGCTTCAGGCCGCGCGGCACATACATCACGGCATGAAACAGTGGCGACCGCTCCGCTAGCGAATCGACATCGTGGGCCAGCGTGCGGAAATAGGGCGAGCTGGCCTGCGGGCTGGCATCCAGCGCCGCGCGCTGTGCGGGAGTCGCGGTCGCCGCCTCGACCGGCGCCAGCCAGGGATCCCACTCGACCGCCTCCAGCGTGAATTTTCCCGCGCTCATGCGGCCATGTCCTGCGCCAGCAGCGACAGGCCGGCCGCCACTCGCACCTGATAGGCGACGAACGCGACAAGCTGCGCCAGCGCAACGATGTCGCGCGGCTGCAGCTCGACCGGCTCCAGCGCCGCCAGGTGCGGCTTCGTCGCACTGCCGGGCGCGGTCGCCAGGCGCTCGGCATGCGCCAGGATCGCCGCGGTCCGTGGTCCCGCCAGCGGTGCACCGCGGGCGTCCAGCAGCGCCTGATAGTGCGCGGTCAGTGCCGCATGGCCGGCCAACTCCGCGACGCAACGCGCGACCAGCGCTCGCTCGGCCAGCGACAGGCCGCCCGGGTCCTGCGGTGACAGCAGCACGTCGTGGCTGCCCTGGGTGTGGCGCTGGATCTCGGGCCGCTGCGCGCGCAGTGCCGCGAGCGCCGAGCCCGGCGGCGCGCCCATGATCGCGTTCAACAGGTCCGCACCCATCTCCGGTCCGGCCATCCCCACCTCCTCGTCGCCCGCCTGCCAAGAGAGGCAGAATCCTCGCCGCAGTGCAACACAAGGAAGGCCAGGGCGCTGCCCTGAAACCCGCCAGGGAGCTTTGCCCCCTGGACCCCCACCAGAGGGCAGCGCCCTCTGGTGGGGTCCAGGGGCAACGCCCCTGGCCTTCCTTGCTCAGCGGCGCAGCGGCTGGCCCCTCGGGCTGAGCCGCGCCGGCAGCAGCGACGACAGCAGCAGGGTCAGCGCCGCCAGCACGCAGGCGAGCAGGTAGTCGTTGTGCAGCCCCACGGTCATCGCTTCGGTCAACCGCGCCAGCGCGGCCGGTGCCAGCTCGTCGCGGCGGGCTGGGTCGAGCAGGTGGTCGGCCTGCGACATCAGGTCGGGTGCACGGTGCAGCAGGGTCAGGTTGAGCACCGCGCCGAACGACGCGGTGCCCAGCGACTGGCCGAGGAAACGCAGGAACATGCACGACGAGGTCGCCGCGCCGCGCTGGTGCCACGGCACCGCCGCCTGGATCGAGACGATAAAGGTGGTGTTGCACAGCCCCATGCCGATGCCGATCACCAGCGAGCCGACCGCGGCCCACGCCGGTCCGCGCGCCGGCGTCAGCGTGACCAGCAGCAGACTGCCCAGCAGCAGCGCCAGGGCGCCGAGCACCGCGGCCAGCCGATAGGTGGTGCGCACCATCAGCCGTCCGCCAAGGATGCTGGCGAACGTCCAGGTCACCGACATCGCGCCCAGCACCAGCCCGGCGATCGTGGCCGTCTGGCCCATCGCGCCCTGCACGTAGGCCGGCAGGAAGGCGGAGACGCCCATCATGATCGCCGCGGCCAGGCCGCCGCCGACGCTGCCGACGACGATGACGCGGTTCTGCCACAACTCCAGCGGCAGCATCGGCTCCTTGGTGGCGCGCTCGTGCAGAATCAGGGCCACCAGTGCGGCCAGGCCGCCGACGGTGAGGGCCAGCAGCGCCGGGCGCGGCAGGCTGGACTGCTGCACCAGCGCCAGCAGCAGCGCGCTGATCGCCAGCAGCATCAGCAGCGAGCCGAGCCAATCGATGCGCCGCGCGCGCGGGCGGAGGTCTTCGCGCAGGAAGGTTGCGATCATGCCGATCGCGGCGGCACCGATCGGCAGGTTGACCCAGAAGACGAACTCCCAGTTCACGTGCTCGACCAGGAAGGCGCCGAGCGACGGACCGACCACGGCGGAGATGCCGAACACGGAGGAGACCACGCCTTGGACGCGGGCGCGCTCGGCCGGGCTGTAGATGTCGCCCAGGATGGTCATCGCCACCGGCTGCACGCCGCCGGCGCCGAATCCCTGCAGCAGGCGGAACAGCACAAGCTGCACCATGTTGGTGGCAAGCCCGCACAGCGTCGAGCCGACCAGGAACAGCCCGGCGCCGACGAAGAACATCCGCTTGCGGCCGTAAAGGTCGGCGAGCCGGCCGTAGACCGGAATGCTGACCGCCTGGGACAGCAGGTAGACGGTGAACACCCAACTGAACAGGTTGAAGCCGCGCAGGTCGCCGATGATCGTGGGCATCGCGGTGGCAACGATGGTGCTTTCCACCGCCGCCATGAAGGTGCCCATCAGGCAGGCGGCCAGCACCAAGGTGCGTCGCGCGTCCCCCGCCGGCTCGACGAGGATGGGCGGGGCGGGCAGGGCCGCGGCGGCCACGGCGTGCGCCGAGCCCATGGTTGCGGCGGGCGGTACCGGCGCCATGGTTGCGGCGGCTTGCGCCGCCGGGGCGTTCACGTCGTCGGCCATGTTCCCCCCGATGCGACCGGACTCTGCCCCGAGGCGGGCGGTCGTGTCACCGGCCCGGCGGATGACAACCGGGTCGGCGGGCGCAATGCTGGGTTGCACGGCAGAAAAACGGAGGCAGCGATGCGGTTTCAGGACAAGGTCGCGCTGATCACGGCGGCGGGCGCGGGGATCGGCCGGGCGACCGCCGACATCATGGCGAGCGAGGGCGCCATCGTGGTCGGCGTGGACACCGACCAGGCAAAGCTGGACGCCATGGTGGGGGCGATCACCGGCGCCGGCGGGCGCGCACACGCTCAGTGCGCCAACGCGCTGGACCCGGCGCAGGTGGACGCGGTGGTGGCGGAGACGACGCGGCAGTTCGGCGGCGTCGATATCCTGGTGAACGCGGTGGGCGGCAGCACCGTGATCGCGCGGCCTTCGGCGACGGTGGACGAGCTCAGTTTTTCGGATTGGCAAAAGGTGATCGCGTTCAACCTGGAGGGGACGTTCCTGTTCACCCATGCGGTCGTGCCTGTCATGAAGCGGGTGCGGCGGGGAAAAATCGTCAACCTGGCCTCGATCGCCGGGCGCGGGCTGAGCCGGTCGTCCTCCAGCGCCTATGCCGCAGCGAAGGGCGGCATCATCGCGTTCACCCGCAAGCTGGCGTTCGAGCTGGGGCCGTTCGGCATCACCATCAATGCCATCGCGCCCAGCCTGACGCTGAGCGAGCGGCTGCTGCCGCACTGGAACCAGCGCGCGCCGCAGGACCAGGCGGCGGAGATCGCCCGCGTGCCGCTGGGGCGGATCGCGCAGGCGGCGGATCAGGCCAAGGTGATCTGCTTCCTGGCATCGTCGGACGCCGATTTCGTAACGGGGGTGACCATCGATGTGACGGGCGGGCAGTGAGGCAACCACAGCAATCGAGTGAACGAAGGAAAGGCGGCGGATCAGCCGCTTCACCGTCATTGCGAGTTCCCACCGACCGGCGGCCGACCCGCCCTGAATGAAACAGTCGGATCGCCGAAGAGAAGGACACTCCCCCTCCCCTTGAGGGAGGGGGTTGGGGGGAGGGGTCGATCGGTGTGAATCCCCGACGACCCCTCCCCCCAACCCCCCTCCCTCAAGGGGGGGGGAGCTTGTTTCTTGTTAGGAGCGAAGCGACCCCCCGGGGGTCAAGCGCCCGAGGGCAGGCGCGGCGATCCCCATCCAGGGACGCTCCTCGCGGGGGACTGCTTCCCCCAGCCTTCGCCTGGGTCGCAATGACAGCAGGGTCCGCGCGGCGTCGCTGCTTCACCCGATTGCTCTGCCGACTTCTGCGCCGGTTCTTGCGATCGGCCCCGTCCTAATATACATTTTGCAAAATGCAAAATATCCCACAGTCGATGGATCAGCCCGCCGCCAGCTTCCGCACCAAGCGGGCGTTGGCGCTTGGAACCTTGCGCGATGCGATCCAGTCGGGCCGCTACGCGCCAGGCCAACCGCTGCGACAGACGCAGCTCATGGCCGATCTCGGCCTGGGCTCGACCCCGGTGCGCGAGGCGATGCTGGAACTTCTGGCGCGCGGTGTGCTGGTCCAGGAAAGCCACCACAGCGTTCGCGTCGCCGAGCTGGACCTGCCGCGGCTGCGCAACATCTACCGTGTGCGCTGCCTGCTCGAGACGGAGGCAGCACAGCTTGGGACGGCAAAGCTGTCCGCCGCGGGATTGGCCACGATGAAGGCGCAGGTGCGGCGGATGGAAGCCGGCCGGCGCGCCGGCGACACGGCCGAGGCCGCGCGCGCCGATCTGGCGTTTCGTCGCACGCTCTATGCCGCTGCCGACAATCCCATGCTGCTCGAGTTCATCGACCAGGCCTGGCTGAGTTTCCCCTTCAGCATCCTGTACAGCATCCCCGGCCGGCTGGCGCAGTCGATCAGGGAGCATCGTCAGATTCTGGATGCGGTCGGACGGCGCGATCCCACCGCGGCGGGCGTCTGCGTGCAGCAGCATCTGCTGGGCGCGCTCGACGTGCTCGAAGACCACGTCAGACGATCCCCTCACCGCCCGGTCGGCAACCGTCCGCCTGGGGCGCGTCCCGACGCCTGAAGCGGCGCGCGCCGACTCAATAAGTTGATCGAAAGGACCGCCCCATGAATCCCGAACTGCGCGACGCCGCGAAGGAATACCTGGTCCGTTACGGCGGCGACGCCTTCCCCAACCTGTTCGTCGCAGCGAAGGGAACCATCGTGCGCGACGATACCGGGCGCGAGATCCTCGATTTCACCTCGGGCCAGATGTGCGCGACCATCGGGCACAACCACCCCGCCATCGTCGCGGCGGTCCACGCGGCCGGCGCGAAAGCATTCCACCTGTTCAGCGGCATGATCCCCGAGGTGGTCGCCGAACTGGGGCAGGCGCTGGCCCTGGATTGGATGCCGCACGGGCTGTCAAAATCGCTGTTCGTCAACACCGGTTCGGAGAGCAACGAGGCGGCGCTGCGCATGGCCAAGCTGCACACCGGCGGATACGAGGTGCTGACGGTCGGCGGCTCCTGGCATGGCGTGACCGGGGGCGCCAGCGCCGTCTCGTTCGCCAGCGACCGCAAGGGCTACGGCGTCCCCGTGCCCGGCGTGTTCGTGATGCCGGAGCCGAACGCCTACCGCCCGTATATCGATGCCGGCTCGGACGCGGCTTCGGCACTCGCCTGCCTCGAACTCGGGCTCAAGATGTTCGACATGCAGTCGTCCGGCCGCCCGGCCGCGATCATCATCGAGCCGATCATCAGCGCGGGCGGCGTGCTGGTGCCGCCCAAGGTCTATATGCAGGCGCTGCGCCACGCCGCGGACGAGCGCGGGATGCTGCTGATCTTCGACGAGGCGCAGACCGCGTTCGGCCGCATCGGGCACAAGACGGGGGCGGAATTCTTCGGCGTGACCCCGGATATCATGAGCGTATCGAAGACCCTTGGCGGCGGCCTGCCTCTGGCGGGGGTGATCACGACCCCGGCCATCGAGGACAGCGCCCATCGCAAGGGCTTCAACTACTACACCAGCCACGTCTCCGACCCGTTGGGCGCCGAGGTCGGGCTGGCGGTCTTGCGAGTCATCGCCGAGGAGCACCTGGTCGAACGGGCGCGGACGGTGGGCGGCTATCTCCGCGGGCGGCTGCAGGAGCTTCAGCAGCGTTACGAGGCGATCGGCGACGTGCGCGGCGAGGGCCTGCTGCTCGGCGTCGAGCTGGTGCAGGACCGCGAATCGCGCAAGCCGCACCACGAGCTTGGCGCGCGCACAACCCAAAAATGTTTCGAGATGGGTTTGAGCATGAATATCCGCCGGCGCCCGGAGCGGGGGTCGGTCTGGCGGATCGCCCCGCCGTTGACGGTATCGGCGGACGAGATCGATCGCGCGGTCGCAATCCTGGACCAGGCCCTGCGCGAGAGCCTCGACGAGATGGCGGTAAGCCGGGCGGCCTGACCAAGGCCGTCCCGCCCTCCGGTTCACTGTCATTGCGAGCGTAGCGAAGCAATCCCCATCCAGGAGCGCACCATCACGCGGATTGCTTCGCTACGCTCGCAATGACAGCAGGATCCGCGCGGGCCCGATTGCATCACCCCGTCTTATACCAGGCGTCGAAAAGGGTGACTTTCCCCCGTCATGGCCGTGCCTGACACGGCCATGACGGGAACGGTCGATCATTTCGGCTCCCGGTATTACTGCGTCATTTCGGGCCCAGCCTTGATTACCTGCCCACGGGACCGCCCCCCCGCGCAGCACCAGCGTGGTCCACGGCCCTTCGGCGATCATCGCTTCCAGCCGCAGCCCCTGGCGTCGGTGCGCGGCCAAGACCTGCCTGACCTGGCTCGCCAGCAACCCGGCCAGGATCGCGGTGCCACCGGGCGCCAGATGCGTCGCAAGCGAGCGTGCCATCAGGCACAGCGGCCGTGCCAGGATGTTCGCCAGCACCAGGTCGTACGGCCCACCGGCACACACCGCCCGGTCGCGCCAACCGTCCGCGCGCCAGCAGCGCAGCATCGGGCCGATCCGGTTGAGCTCGGCGTTCTGCCGCGCGACACGCACCGACCACGGCTCGATGTCGGCCGCCAGCACCCGCCGGTGCAGCAGCCGCGCCGCCGCCATCGCCAGGATGCCGGAGCCGGTTCCCAGATCCAGAATCCGCCGCGGCCGGCGATACGCCACGCGTTCCAGCGCGCGCAGGCAGCCGCGGGTCGAGCCGTGCTCGCCGGAGCCGAACGCAAGCCCGGCATCGAGCGTGAGCGTGATCCGCCCGGCCGGCGGCGGCCCGGACAGGTGCGTGCCGCGCACCGCGAAGCGGCGGCCGACCACCTGTTGCGGAAACGCGGCGCGGGTGCGGGCGAGCCACCCCTCCGCCGGGATAGTGGCGCGGCGCAGCGGCGCCTCCACCCCGGTCAGGGCGGTCGCCAGCGCCAGCGCCGCGGTCAGTGCCGGGTCGCCCTCGCCCGCCGGCTTGACGCCCTCCACACGCCACCGCGCCGTGGCGTGATCGCGGAAGAACCCGACGGTCGCGCAGACGCTGCCGAGCGCCGCCTCGAAGGCCTCCAGCGCGGCTTCCGGCACGTCGACGCTGATGGTCTCGAGCGCAGCGGCGCTGACCCGCATCCGATCTGCTCCTGAGCGATTGCCGCGCCCTAGCAGTTTGTCGGACTGAGCAAGTTTGCGGAAGAATGAGTTGCGTTGGGGCAGAAAATGGCCATCATATTTCCCATTACGGACCAATGACGAAATGAAAGTCCACTTTATTCTTGCTTCGTGCTTAGGTCCGACAGGCTGCTAGACCGTCATTTCGCCGTGGATGGGGCAGGTGGCGCCGGCGACGACTCCCGACGGAAGCCGTAGCGCGCGCCACAGGCGGCGAGGAAACCTGTGGCCGCCTGCAATGCATCGCGAGCCTCCTGCGCCGAAGGCAGGACGGTGTCGTTGTAGTCGGCGGCAGTACGCTCATCCTTCACCTCGTTGAACGCCCTGCCGGCCGCCCGCAGTGCCTCATCGAGATCCCGCACCAGCAATCCGAATTGCTGAATGGCTCGATCGTGCGTCTTGGGCGCACTGCCAGTGGCCTGAAACAGGACCGCCCGCGCGGCATGGAACATGGCGTAGTAGCTGGAGTGGATGACAGCCATCGGCGAATCTTTGGGATCCTGCGCCAAGGCTTCCCGGCAGTGGGCTTCGGCCTTTCGCCAGGACGAGGCCGCGCGGCCGGGATCGGCGTTCACGTGACCTCGGCGCCGTCTCGGATGATTTCCTCCGCCAACTCGCTCGGCCGCCGGCCGCGCGTTTCGAGGTCGTCCTGCGGCAGGGGGATTGGCCGAATAAAGAAGCCGTTGAGAATGTGCTCATAGGCCAGGTCGGAAAGCGTCCGCCTAACGCGCCGGCGATCCGACAGGTCCCGAACGACGACAGCGACGTCATAGTCACTGTCGGCGCGCGCCTGCCCGCGCGCCCGGGAGCCGAACAGGATCAGCTTTTCGACGCCCGGCACGGCGAATTCAACGGCGCGCTTGAAGTCCCGAAGTTCGGCTGCCGCCTGCTGCGGCAAGATCTCATCGACGGTTCTCACGACCGAACCTCTCTGGCCCTATAATTCATGCACGGCGTATTCTACCACAAGGCCAATGCGGTCGTCGCGCCCATCACGGCTGCGGCACGGAGCAGGCCTGCTCGCGACCCTACCCCGGTGCCACCAGCAGCAGGCGGTTGACGTGCTCCAGCGCCGCGAATGTCGCCTTCCAGGCACGGGCGAACGCCTCCGGGCTCGACCCGCGCGTGGCCAGCGTGGCAGCGATCTCGCCGACCGACCGGTGCCCGTCCACCAGGCGCAGGATCGCCGCCGCCATCGCCGGCAGCGGGAACGGCGCGCGCAGCCCGTCGAAGTGCATGGTGAGCGTGCCGTCCGGCTGGATGAAGCCGGCAAGCTGCTCGCCAGTCACTTCTCTCCCGATCGGCACCGCCTCCGGCGCCAGCGGGTCGGCCCGTTCCGCTGGCGCATCGGCCCGCACGCAGTAGAGTACGTGGGCGTTGATGTTGCCGATCAGCGCCTCGGCCAGCGCCGCGCGTGACGTGGGGTCCAGCGCCGCCGCCCGGGCGCGCAGCTTCGGGTCGGGCAGCCAGGCGGTCGGGTCGTAGCGCACCGGCTCGACCCAGCAGGCGACACGCAGCCCGGCCGCTTCCAGCAGCGCAACAAGCTGCGGCACCTTGAAGGCACGGTCGCGCGGGTTCAGCAGCAGATCATACAGCCCCGCATCGCCGCCGTTCACGTGGTCGTCCAGGAAGCGGTTCTGCCGCAGCCAGGCCGTCTCCGGCAGGTGGCGCATCACCCGGCGCGCCACGTCCAGCCGGGCCGCCGGCGGCTCCGCAGCCGGGGCCAGCAGGCGCAGCGCGTCCTGCACCATGTAGACGCCGGTGCGCCCGTGCGGCGCGTAGACCATCAGCCCCAGCCCGCCGTCCGGCGCCAGCACCGAGGTCAGCGCGCGCAGCCCCTCGGCCGGGTCCGGCAGGTGGTGCAGCACGCCGCAGCAGTCGATGTAGTCGAACGGGCCAAGCCCTGACCCCGGCAGGTCGAGCAGCGAGCCGCTCTGCCAGACGATGTTGCTCAGCCCGCGCGCCGCGGCCCGCGCCTGGGCGACCCTCAGCGCGGCGGCGGAGCGGTCGAGCCAGGTCACCGACCCGGCGCGGCCGGCCGTCGCCATCTGCTGCGCCAGCATCAGCGTGCCGTCGCCGGTGCCGCCGCCGGCAAACAGCGCGTGCAGCGGGCGGGACGCGGGACGGCGCGCGCCGAACATCCAGTAGTCGATCTCGCGCAGGTGCCCGGGACTGCCGACCACCAGCCGGCGCGCCTCGTCGCGCGGGTCGCGCAGCGGGTAGGGGAACGCCTCGTACTGGGCGGCAAGCTGGGCGTCGGTTGCGTCGGTCATGCCCGCGGCATAGACCGGCGCCAGGATGGAGGCCAGATGACCCGCGACCAGACGATGGGGGCCGAATGACCGAACCCAGGACGCGCGGCTATTTCGGCATCGGCGTGGAGGGGGTGTCCAAGGGAGAAAATGTCGGCGCGCTGCTGCGCACCGCGCACGCCTTCGGTGCCGCGTTCTGCTTCAGCGTCGGTGCGGGCTGGGACGCCCGCGCCGCGCGGCACGCCGACACCGCCGAGACGCCGACCCACGTGCCGCTGTGGCGCTTTCCCGACCTGGCCGCGCTGGAGCTACCTCAGGGCTGCGTGCTGGTGGGGGTAGAACTGCTCGACGACGCGATCGACCTGCCGTCATTCCGCCATCCGTTGAACGCCGCCTACGTGCTGGGGCCGGAGCGCGCCGGGCTGTCGCCGGCGCTGCTGGCGCGCTGCCGGCACGTGGTGCGGGTGCCGACGCGCTTCGCGCTGAACCTGGCGGTGGCAGGCGCTCTGGTGCTGTACGACCGGCTGCTGCAGCACGGCCGCTTCGCCGAGCGGCCAGTGGGGAGCGCCACGGGAAGCACGTCGGGGCGAAGCACGTCGGGAGGTGCCATGACCAGCACAGCGGTCAACCCATCCGGCGGCGGGACGGCCAGCACCGTGGCGCCGGGGGCGCCGGCGGCCACCCGACACGGCGCGCCACGGTTCCGCCGCACGCTGCCGGACTGGCTGAAAACCGACGCGGACGCGGAGAAGTAAGTCACCGCCGGCAGTTGTCGCGGCGGGACGCAGACCGTATCTGTGCCGCCATGCGCATCCACCCGTTGCTGCTCATCGCAAGTCTGGCCTGCCTCGCCGTCCCGGCTGTCGCGCAGGCGCCCAAGCCGCCGGCGCCCCCGCCCGCGCATCCGCCCGCGGCCAACGAGCCGAAGAAGCTCGGCACGTTCGCTGACTGGATCGCGGCGACGCACGAGGAAGCGGGCGTAAAAGTCTGCTACGCCTTCACCTATGCCGCGCACTCGGTGCCTGACCTGCCGAAGCGCGGCGAGGTCGTGCTGACCGTCGCCGAGCGTCCCACCGCCCGCGATGACGTGGCGATGAGCGCCGGTTTCGCCTACGCGAAGGGCGCCGCGGTGACGGTGCAGGTCGACACGACCGCCCTGGATTTCTTCACCGTCGACCGCAACGCCTTCGCGCGCGACGGCAAGGCGGCGGTCGTCGCGTTCCAGAAGGGCGTTGAGGCGCAGGCCCATTCCCCCGGGCCGCGTGACGCGCACGTGGCCGATACCTTCAGCCTGCGCGGGTTCAGCGCTGCCTACGCGGCGATCAACCGGGACTGCCCGCCGAAGTGATGCTCGCCCGAGCCCAGCTTCCGACGTCCGCGACGGCCGCCAATCCGGCGCATGATCGCCCGCGCAACCGCGATCGGGCAGGCGATTCTACGTCCGCGCCGACGCCCGAGCCGACGCCTGACCTGACCCTTGATCTCACGGCGACCGAGCGGGCGCGCATCCTCGCTAAGTCGGCGCTGTTCGATCCGCCGCCGGCGCTGCTCGCGGACGGGCGGCGCGACCTGGTGGGCCTGTCGCGCGCCGAGCTGGCGGCGGCGGTCGCCGACATCGGCGAGGCGCCGTTCCGCGCCAAGCAGCTCTGGCACTGGATCTACCACCGCGGGGTGACGGACTTCGGTCGCATGTCGAGCATCGCGCGGCCGTTGCAGGCGAAGCTGGCCGAGCATTTCGTCATCGGCCGGCCGCAGACGGTGACCGCGCAGCTCAGCGCGGACTCGACACAGAAGTTCCTGTTCCGTTTCCGTGACGGGCAGGAGGCCGAGACGGTCTACATCCCCAGCCCGGAGGAGGACCGCGGCGCGGTCTGTGTCTCCTCCCAGGTGGGGTGCACGCTGTCGTGCCGGTTCTGCCACACCGGGACGCAGACGCTGACGCGCAACCTGGGCGCGGCCGAGATCGTCGGACAGTTCATGGCGGCGCGCGATGCGTATGCGGAATGGCCGGGCCTGGGGACGAGCGCAGGGGCAAGCAACGCCGACGCGCCCAGGGAGGGCCGGGCCAGGCGCGACCGGTCCGCGGATGACAAGCCCGGTGACACCGCCCCCGGGCGGCTGCTGTCCAACATCGTGTTCATGGGCATGGGCGAGCCGCTGTACAACTACGTCAACGTCGCCAAGGCGATCATCATCCTGATGGACAACGAGGGCATCGCCCTGTCGCGGCGGCGCATCACGCTGTCGACCTCCGGCGTGGTGCCGATGATGGATCGTGCCGGCGCCGAACTGGGGGTGAACCTGGCGGTGTCGCTGCACGCGGTGCGCGACGAGCTGCGCGACGAGATCGTGCCGTTGAACCGCAAGTACCCGATCAAGGAGCTGCTGGCGGCGTGCCGGCGCTATCCGGGGGCGTCGAACGCGCGGCGCATCACCTTCGAGTACGTGATGCTGAACGGGCTGAACGATACGCCGGCGGACGCGCACGAGCTGGTGCGGCTGATCGCCGGGATGCCCGCCAAGGTGAACCTGATCCCGTTCAATCCCTGGCCGGGGAGCGCGTACGAGACCTCGACGCCGGCGGCGATCGAGCGGTTTGCCGCGATTGTAATGGAGGCAGGGTTCGCCTCGCCGGTGCGCAGCCCGCGCGGGCGCGACATCCTGGCGGCGTGCGGGCAGTTGCGGACGGAGAGCGGGCGGCGGCGATCGGCGGCGTGATTGGTTGGGGTCAGGCGCGATGGTCTGCGCGCGCTGCGGCGTAGCAGGCAATCAAGCGGACACAGAGTTTCACCGAGTGCACACAGAGTTTCACAGAGAAGAATTGATTGCGCTTCGCGCGAAGCCAGCCAACCCAGCCGCGCGAAGCGCCATTGCTGTCTTCCTCTGTGAAACTCGGTGTGCACTCGGTGAAACTCTGTGTCGGCTTGATTGCTTGCCTTTCGCCGCTCGATATCCGACCGCCGGCTGATACCCCTTCGGCGCCTCGTGCATCAGCGCCAGCGTGTGCCCGTCCGGGTCGCGGAAGAAGGTCATCCACAGATCGTGGTCGTCCATGCGCGCGATCAGGTGCGGCGTATCGTCGAACGTCACCCCGCGCCCGCGCAGCGCGCGCACAGCCAGCGCGATGTCGGCGCAGCGCAGGTAGATCACCGAGCTTCGCGGCGCGCTGGCCGGATCATCGGTCTTCTCCAGCATCAGCCGCACCCCAGCGCAGTCGAAGAAGGTCAAGTCGCCGAAACGATAGAGGTGCCGCAGGCCGAGCGTCGTGCGGTAGAATGACTCGGCGCGATCGACGTCGGTGACCGGCAGCGCGATCTGGCCGATGTGGTCAAGGTTCAGCAGCACCGCAGCCCTCCGTCGCCCTATCGCGGGATCAATTGCTGTAGCGGAACGGACGCATCCGCGAGCCGCGCAACATCGACCGGCTTGCCGGATTTGATCAGCGCCTGCCCGGCGCGGATCTCGCGCGGGGCGTTGGCCGCGGTCACGCCGATCACGCTGTCGTCCGCGGCCAGATGCACCGCGACGAATCCCTTGGGCGGCGCGTCAACCCGCACGATGGTGCGCGCCGCCTCGGCGGGCAGCCCGGCGACCTGCAGGTTGACGCCGTACTGGTCGGTCCAGAACCAGGGGATGTCGTCATACGGCGTGACATCCCCGCACATCGCCTTGCCCACCGCGATGCCGTGGTTCTGCGCGTGCCGCCACGACTCCAGCCGCAGGTGCCGGCCGAACAGCGGGTGGAAGAACGCCGCCACGTCGCCCGCGGCGAACACATCCGGCACACTCGTGTGGCCCAGCGCGTCCACCACGATGCCGCCCTCGATCGCCAGCCCGGCCTGCTCCGCCAGCGCCAGGTTGCGCTGCATGCCGATGCCGGCGATCACCAGCTCGCCCGGGAACGCCGCCCCATCGCGGCATCGCACGACGAACATGCCGGCCTCCACCTCGATGCGTTCCACCGTGACGGCGAAGCGCAGATCGACCCCGGCGTCGAGGTGCAGGCGTTCCACGAAGCGCGCGCCCTCCGGCGAGACCGCGCGGCCCATCGCGCCGGCCAGCGTCTCCAGCACGGTCACCTCCGCGCCGCGCGCCCGCGCCGAGGCGGCGATCTCCAGCCCGATCACGCCGCCGCCGATGCACACGACGCGCCGCGCCGCCGCCAGCCGCGCGCGGATCGCCAGCGCGTCCTCCAGCGTGCGCAGGGTCAGGGCGTGCTCGCCGTCCGGCACGCCGAGCCGCCGCGCCCGCCCGCCGGTCGCCAGCAGCACCCGGTCGTAGTCCAGCACCCGACCGTCGGCCAAACCAACCCGATGCGCGCCCGGATCAAGTTCCGCCACCGCGACGCCCAGCAGCAGCTCGATGTCCTGCTCGACATATTTCGCGGCGGGATGAAAGTACTGCACCTCCGGCACCGGCTCGGCGGTCAGCATCGCCTTGGACAGCGGCGGCCGTTCATAGGGCCGCCAGGGCTCCTCGCCGATCAGCACGATACGACCGGCGAACCCGGCCTGCCGCATGGCGACGGCGGCCCAGCCGCCGGCCTGACCGGCACCGATGATGAGGTGTGTCTGTCGCATCCCGCCATGCTCGCGCGCGGCCGCGGCGAAGCCAACCCCTGGACGCAGGACCCCGCCCGCTTTGCCCTGCCCGACTGCCACTTTTCTCTTGCCGCCGTCGCGGCCTCGTATACTATCGCGGCATGATCCGCGGCGTCCTCGCGCCCCTCCTGCTGGCCGTGCTGCTCGTCGCGCCCGCCCGCGACGAGGAGCCCGGCGACATCCATGCCGTCTACCAGGCCTATGCGGCCGGTCTGCACGTGGCCAGCGTCGAGGCGGGCTTCGGCTTCGGCCCCTGGTCGTATCAGGTGCGACTCGCCTACCACACCGTCGGCCTCGCCGGGGTCTTCTTCGACGGGCACCAGCTCAACACCGTGACCGGGTCCTGGACGGACCAGCACTCAACGCCGCATCAGTACTCCGGCGACGGCATCTGGCGTGGGCTGCATCGCAACACCCTGATCGACTACCACCAGGGCCAGCCGCAGATCCGCAGCCTGGTGCCGCCGAACGAGGCCGAACGCGTGCCCGTACCGTCGGACCTCCAGGCCAACACGGTCGACACCCTCAGCGCCTTGGCCGAGCTGATGCGCCACGTTGCCGCCACCGGCACCTGCGACGGCACCGTGCACACCTACGACGGCCGCCGCGCCACCGAGGCGGCGTCGCGCACCGCGGGCTTCGAGACCATGCCGCCAACCGACCGCTCGGTCTTCAGCGGCACGGCACTGCGCTGCGACTTCGAGGAGCACATGCTGGCCGGGTTCCTCGAGGGCGATGACGAGACGCAGCGCCGCCCGCTGCGTGGCTCGGCCTGGCTGGCGCAGGTCGTGCCCGGCGCGATGCCGCTGCCGGTGCGCCTGACCCTGGAAACCCGCTGGTTCGGTGACGCAACGATGTATCTGACCGAGGCAGGCCCGGGCCAGTTGCCCTCGTCATCGGGTGACTGACGCACGCGCGCGACATGGACCGACCCCATCCCGTCCAACCTGTCGTTGCGAGGAGCGTAGCGACGAAGCAATCTCTCGCCCACAGGGGCTCGGTCGTCCTCGCCGCGCTTCTCGCAGCAGCAGCCAAGACCGGCGACTTCAGTCCGCGCAAGCGCCTGATAGTCCCATGCCTCCACGGAACGCGGAATAAAAGATCATAATGTAAAGGGACCGACCATGGCGACCTGGAGACCGGATCCGACATTCTATCCCTCGCCGCGCATGGCCATGAAGGCGCCCGCGGAAACCCTTGCCTACGTCGCAAGCTTCGACCCCAGGCGGGCTGTTCCGGACGCGATCGCCGTGGTCGATGTCGATCCCAAATCGACGACCTACTCGCAAATTGTCGGAACCGTGACGATGCCGAACGCCGGCGACGAGCTGCACCATTTCGGCTGGAACGCCTGCAGCTCCTGCCTCTGCCCGAATGCGCCACATCCGCACGCCGAACGTCGCTATCTCATCGTGCCCGGCCTGCGCTCGTCACGCATCCACATCCTCGACACCAAGGCCAGCCCGCGCGAGCCGAAAATCGTCCGGGTGCTGGAGCCGGGGGAAGTCGCGGAGCGCTCCGGCTACACGCGCCCGCACACGATCCACTGCGGCCCGGAGGGCATCTACGTCGCCGCCCTGGCCAACGCGCAGGGCGAGGCACCGGGCGGCGTGTTCCTGATCGATCACGAGACCTTCGATATCCGTGGCCGCTGGGAAATCGACCGGGGACCGCAGCGCCTCGCCTACGACGCATGGTGGCACCTCGGCTACGACACCATGGTGACAAGCGAATGGGGCCTGCCGGCAACCTTCGAGAACGGCCTGGTCCCGGAGGTCCTGCTCGGCGGCAACTACGGCCACAAGCTGCACTTCTGGGATCTGCACGCGCGCAAGCACAAGCAGGAGATCGACTTCGGCGCCGAGAACCAGCTCGTCTTCGAGCTTCGTCCAGCGCACGACCCGACCAAGGCCTACGGCTTCGTGAATTCGGTCATCAGCCTGAAGGACCTGTCCGCATCGATCTGGACATGGTACCGCGACGGCAACGAGTGGGCGGTCAAGAAGATCATCGAGATTCCGGCCGAAGCCGCGGCGCCCGACCTGCTGCCGCCGATGCTCAAGGGTTTTTCGGCCGTGCCGCCGCTGGTCACCGATATCGACCTCTCGATGGACGACCGCTTCCTCTACGTTGCGTGCTGGGGCACCGGCGACCTACGGCAATACGACGTGTCCGATCCGTTCGCGCCAAAATTGACCGGCACCGTCAGGATCGGCGGCATCGTCTCCCGCGCCACCCATCCAAAGGCCGCCAATGGCGCACTGAACGGCGGGCCGCAGATGGTGGAGATCAGCCGCGATGGCCGGCGGGTCTACTTCACCAACTCGCTCTATGGTGCGATCGATGAGCAGTTCTATCCCGAGGGCGTCAACGGCTGGATGGTAAAACTCGACGCTCAGCCGGGTGGCGGCATCGCCTTCGACCAGAACTTCTTCGTCGACTGGCCAACCACCCACCGGCCGCACCAGGTGCGCCTGGAGGGTGGCGACTGTTCCTCGGATTCCTACTGCTATCCCTGAGATCGGTACCGTTACGACACCTGCAGCCGTGCAATGACGCTGGAGACCGCCTGGCCCTGGCTCACTTTTGCCGGCCTCGGCATGTTCCACGGTCTCAACCCGGCCACGGGGTGGCTGTTTGCGGTGGCGCTCGGCCTGCATCGCCGCGGCCGCCAAACCGTGCAACTGGCGCTGCTGCCGATCGCAGCGGGCCACGCACTGTCCATCTGGCTCGTGGCGGCCGCCGTGATGGTGATGGGGACGGTGGTCAACGCCGCCGCCATCCGCCTGATCGCCGGTGGCGTCCTCGTGGTCTGGGCGGCATATCACTGGCTCTATGGCCATCGCCATCGCGTGCGCGTCGGCATGACGGTGGGGGTCGCGGAACTCGTTCTCTGGTCGTTTCTGATGGCGACCGCACACGGTGCCGGACTGATGCTGGTGCCCGCCCTTGTGCCATTGTGCGCGAGCATGCCGATCATCGGCGGCGGATCGCTGCTGGTCTCGCTCGCGGCCGTGGCGGTGCACACGCTGGCGATGCTGACCGTAACCGGGCTCGTCGCGTTGGCCGTGCATGAGTGGCTCGGCCTCGCGTTCCTGCGGCGGAGTTGGATCAATTTCGATCTGCTGTGGACGGGCGGGCTGGTGACCACCGGCCTGGTGCTGATCGTCACGGCCTGAGGCGGCCAGCGCCAATGGTCCAGGCAACGTTCGGCGATGTGTGGCGGGACAGTGTCGAAATGGACGATGGCGGGCGGGCAATCGACTTGCTGCCTACACTCAAGCCGAGCCCCCCCGCGTCAGCAGACCTGCGTCACGACCCCGTGTCGCGTCGCCGGTCCAGCAGCGCACGTGCCGGGCCCGGCACCTCGCTGAATGCGGAAGCAGTGGCCGCAGCGCCCGCCGCCATGCCGGGCGTCCCATAGCCCCAAGCCGCAAAGATGCACGGCAACCCGGCGCCGGTTGCCGCCGCCACGTCGTTGGCATGGTCGCCCACCATCACCGCCCGGTCCGCGCTGCCGCCGGCCGCCGCCAGGGTGGCCAGCGCGTGCCGCGGATCGGGCTTGCGCACCGGAAAACTGTCGCCGCCGCCAACCGCGCGGATCAGCGCGTCCAGGCCGAACGCGCGCAGCAGCGCCCGTGCCGGCGCCTCCGGCTTGTTGGTGCAGACCGCGAGGTGCCAGCCCTCCGCGTCCAGCCGGCGCAGCGTCTCGGCGACGCCGGGATAGAGGCGCGACGCCTCGACCGCATGCGCCGCGTAGTCGGCGGAGAACGCGGCCACGTCCGCGGCGTCGGCCGTCCGTCCGCGGGCGGTGCAGGCGCGCTCGACCAGCCGGGCAACGCCGTCGCCCACCATCGACGCGGTCTCCGCCGGCGTGAAACCCCCCAGTCCGCGCGCCGCCATCAGGCGATTCAGCGCGGCCGCCAGGTCGGGGACGGTATCGATCAGCGTGCCGTCAAGATCGAGCAGCAGGGTGCGAGTCAACGTGTAGCACTCCGAAACGCGAATTGACTGAACGGGTTTCAGGCGGGCTTTGACACGGCGTATGGTCGGCCGTTACCCGTTGGACTCGAAGCAGGGTCCGGGAAGCCTCCCAAGGAAACCCCAGGGAAACCCCAAGGGAACCAGGATGTGACGATGCCTGCAACCGCCGTGATTCTCGCCGCCGGTCTGGGCACGCGGATGAAGTCGGTGCTGCCCAAGGCGCTGCACCCGCTCGCCGGGCGGCCCATGCTGCGCCACCTGCTGGCAAGTTGCGAGCAGGTGTTCGATCGCATCGTCGTCGTTGTGGGGCCGGAGATGGAAGCGGTGCAGGCGCTGGCCGCACCGCATCCGTGCGTGGTGCAGACCGAGCGGCTGGGCACCGCACACGCCGCGCTGGCCGCGGCCGCGCTGTTCGGCAGCGGCGAGGTCGCGGTGCTGTATGCCGACAATCCGCTGATCCGGCCCGACACGTTGCGCGGCCTGCTGGCGCGCCGCGCCGCGGGGGATGCCGCGCTGGCGCTGCTGGTGATGCGCCCGGCGGACCCTGGTCGTTACGGCCGGGTGATCGGTGCCGGCGAGTATGTCGAGCGCATCGTCGAATGGGCCGACGCCACCGACGCCGAGCGGGCCGGGACGCTGTGCAACGCCGGCGTGCTGTGCGCCGCGGCCGCCGACATGGCGTGCTGGCTGCGCTCGGTGCGCGCCGAGAACGCGAAGGGCGAATACTACCTGACGGACCTCGTGGCGCTGGCGCGCGGCGACGGCGCGCGGGTCGCCGCAGTGCTGGCGCCGTACGGCGAAGTGCGCGGCATCAACTCGCGCGCCGAGCTGGCCGAGGCCGAGGCGATGGTGCAGTCCTGGCTGCGCGCCGCGGCGCTGGAGGGCGGCGTGACGATGACCGATCCCGCCTCGGTGTTCCTCGCCGCCGATACGGTGCTGGAAAGCGACGTGACGATCGGACCCAACGTGGTGTTCGGCCCGGGCGTGCGGGTGGCCTCGGGGACGGAGATCCGCGCCTTCAGCCACCTGGAGGGGTGCAGCATCGGGCCCGGTTGCATCGTCGGTCCGTACGCCCGCGTCCGTCCCGGCACGGTGCTGGGAGAAGGCGTGCACGTCGGCAATTTCGTCGAGCTGAAGGCGGCGCTGCTCGGCCCCGGGGTGAAGGCGAACCACCTGACCTATCTGGGCGACGCCGAGGTGGGCGAGGCCGCGAATATCGGTGCCGGAACGATCACCTGCAACTACGACGGCTTCGACAAGCACCGCACGCGGATCGGCGCGCGGGCGTTCATCGGCTCGGACGTGGCGCTGGTGGCGCCGGTCAGCGTCGGCGACGGGGCCATCGTCGCCGCCGGCAGCGTGATCACCGAGGACGTGCCGGACGACGCGCTGGCGGTGGCGCGAGGGCGGCAGGCGGTCAAGCCGGGACGCGCGGCGGCATTCCGCGCCAGCAGAAGGAAATCGGGCTGACATGTGCGGCATCGTGGGCGTGATCGGATCGCGGGCGGCGGCCCCGCTGCTGCTGGACAGCCTGCGCCGGCTGGAATACCGCGGCTATGACAGCGCCGGCATCGCCACGCTGGTCAACGGCCACATCGACCGCCGCCGCGCCGAGGGCAAGCTGGGCAACCTGGCCGGCGTGATCGAGCGCAATCCGCTCAGCGGCACCACCGGCATCGGTCACACCCGCTGGGCGACGCACGGCGTGCCGAACGAGACCAACGCGCACCCGCACGGCACTTCGCGCGTCTCCATCGTGCACAACGGCATCATCGAGAACCACGCCGAGCTGCGCGCCGAGCTGGAGGCGGCGGGGCAGGAATTCTCCACCGAGACCGATACCGAAACGGTCGCGCAGTTGGTCGATCTGCACCTGCAACAGGGCATGGACCCGGTCAGCGCCGCCGGTGCGGCGTTCCGCCGGCTGGAGGGCGCCTACGCGCTGGCGATGATCTTTGCCGGCCATCCCGAGCTGATCGTCGGCGCCCAGCACGGCGCGCCGCTGGCCGTGGGCTACGGCGAGGACGAGATGTTCGTCGGCTCCGACGCGCTGGCGCTGGCACCGCTGACCCGGCGCATCGCATATCTGAGGGACGGTGACTGGGCGGTGGTCGATCGCCAGGGCGCGCGGTTCTTCGGCGCGGACGGCGAGCCGGTGCAGCGTGAGGTGAAGCTGACGCGGCTGACCGGGGCCTCGATCGGCAAGGGCAACTACCGCCATTTCATGGAAAAGGAACTGCACGAGCACCCGGCGGTGATCGGCGACACGCTGCACCAGATGGTCAATCCGGCGACCCGCGCGGTGGCGCTGCCGGCGCTGCCGTTCGACTTCGCCACGGTGCCGCGCATCACCATCAGCGCCTGCGGCAGCGCGTTCTACGCCGGGCTGGTGGGGCGCTGGTGGTTCGAGGCGGTCGCCCGCATCCCGACCGATGCCGACGTGGCGAGCGAGTTCCGTTACCGGACGCCGCCGCTGGCGCAAGGGGGCCTGGGCATCCTGGTCAGCCAGTCGGGCGAGACCGCCGACACAATGGCGGCGCTGCGCTACATGCGCGAGCAGGGCCAGTCGGTGCTGTCGATCGTCAACGTGCCGGAGAGCAGCATGGCGCGCGAGTCCGACGCGGTGCTGGAGACGGTGGCGGGGCCGGAGGTCGGTGTCGCCAGCACCAAGGCGTTCACCGCGCAGTTGTCCGTGCTGGCGTGCCTGGCGCTGGCCGCGGCGCGGGCGCGCGGCGCGATCACCGCGGCGCAGGAGGCGGCGATGACCGACGCGCTGCTGGAAGTTCCCAGCCGCGCGGCGGAGATCCTGGAGCGCGACGAGGAGATCCAGCATTTAGCGGCGCGCATTGCGCTGGCGCGCGATGTGCTGTTCCTGGGGCGGGGCAACTGCTACCCGATCGCGCTGGAGGGGGCGCTGAAGCTGAAGGAGATCAGCTACATCCACGCGGAGGGTTACGCCGCCGGCGAAATGAAGCACGGGCCGATCGCGCTGATCGACAAGGATGTGCCGGTGATTGCGACCGTGCCCTCGGGTCCGCTGTTCGAGAAGACCGCGTCGAATTTGCAGGAGGCAGCGGCGCGCGGCGGAAAGGTGATCGTGTTCAGCGACGCGGCAGGAGCGGCGAAGCTGGCCGGGATCGCGACCGAGACGATCGTGCTGCCGAGCGTCGATCCGTTCGTGGCACCGATCTTGCACGCGATCCCGGTGCAGTTGCTGGCCTATCACGTGGCGGTGCTGAAGGGCACCGACGTGGACCAGCCGCGGAATCTGGCGAAATCGGTGACGGTGGAGTGAGGTCTTGCATGTAGCACGGGATGTGCTACATCATGTGCATGAGCAACGTCGTGACCCTCCGCGAGGCCAACCAGAGCTTCGCCCGCTATGTTCGCGCGGTGGAGGCGGGCGAGGAGTTCGTCATCACCCGCAACGGTACGCCGGTGGCGCGGCTGACGCCAGTGGGCAAGCGCCGCGTGTTGACGCCGCGGCAGGAAGCCGCGTGGGCGCGGCTGCAGGCCGTGATTGAGGAGGGCTGGGACATCGGTGCGGGGCCGCTCGACCGGGATGCCCTGCATGAGCGATGAGCGGTTCACGCTCGATACCAACATTCTTGTCTACAGCGTCGATCGCCGTGACCTGTCGCGTCATGCGCGTGCCGCCCAGATCGTCCGTTGTGCACGTGCGGCCTCCTGTTGCCTGACGCTGCAGGCGGTGTCCGAATTCTACACCGTCGTCACGCGCAAGAACGTTGTCTCGCGGCCCGAGGCAAGCCGTGTCGCGGGCTATTGGCTGGATGTGTTTCCCACCGTCGCCGCGACCGAGGCCACGGTGCGTTCGGCTCTCGCCGTTGCCGAGACGCAACGCACCGCTTATTGGGATGCACTGCTGATCGCCACGGCGGCGGAAGCCGGCTGCAGCGCTATTCTGACGGAGGACATGTCGGACGGGTCCTTCCTCTATGGCGTGCGGATATTGAACCCATTCATCGGCGATGAGATTCCGCCTGCGGTTTTGCGATTGTTCGACGCGGTTTGATGCCGTGGCTATGCGCCCACGCTTCGGCCGCTACTCCGATTGTGCCATTCTATCGACCCGTTGGAGCTCTCCTCGAATGTCCCGCAAGCCTGACGAAGAGCAGAAAGCCCACCTGCCCAGCCGTCGTGTCCTGACCGAGGCGCAGCAGGCAGCGTGGGAGCGCACCCAACGGCGGATGCGCGAGGGGTTGTCGCTTGATGTCGGGAAGCTGGACCGGGACGCACTACACGATCGAGACGCGATGCGCCGCGAATTTCTGCGGGACGCCAAGTAGTGGACCGCAGTGCCGCCTGCTCTACGTCCCCGGCTTGCCGAACATCTCGTTGAACAACCGCTCGGACTCGCGCAATCCTTCCTCGGTCAGCACGACCGACTTGGTCTTGCCGACCGGATTGTCGATGAACCTCTTCTTGAATAGCCGATCCATCGCGTCCCAATCATGGCCTTTCCATGCGCGATCGCCGTCGTGCAGCGTCAGCCAGAGCAGCGCCAGCACCGCCCGGTCGATCTTGTCCTCGTCGATCTCCATCGCACCCGCCTCACACCTCCACCACCCCGCGCATCACGTTAACGCAGCTTCCCGCCACCGTCGCCAGCACCGGCCCCTCGGCGGTCTTCTGCGCCCCGGCGATGATCTGGCTGGGCCGGCCCATCTCCACCCCCTGCTCGATATCGTAGTGCAGATCGGCGTTTTCCCCCGGCGCCATCGAGGTGAGCACGGCCGCCAGCGCGGCGGCGGCGCTGCCGGTGGCCGGGTCCTCCAGCACGCCGCCGAGTGGGGCGAACATGCGCGCGCGCAACCGGGTCACATCGCCGTCGCGCCGCACGTAGAGATACAGTGCGAACCGCGTGGAAATCTCGCCGAACGCCGCCGCCGCGGTGCGGAACGCGGCGATATCGGGACTGGCGCGCGACAGCGCATCGAGATCGGCGACCTCGGCGATCACGAATGGCGTGCCGACCGAAGCGATCAGCGGCGAATGCGTCGTGGTAAGCATGTCTGCCAGTTCCAGGCCGGCGCAGGCGGCGACCGTCTCGGTCGGGATGGCGATATCGATCGACAGCGCGCGCGGGGCCGCGATGCGCGTGCCGCTGATCGCACCGTCCGGCCCGCGCTGGATGTGCACGCGCACCAGGCCGGCCAGCTCCTCGAACACCAGGTGCTCGGGTGGGTCGTCCATCCGCGAGGCCAGCACGAAGCCGGTGCCGACATTGGGATGTCCGGCGAACGGCAGCTCCAGCTTGGGCGTGAAGATGCGCACGCGGGCGTGATTTTGCGGGTTGTCCGGCGGCAGCACGAAGGTGGTCTCCGACAGGTTGAACTCGGCGGCGAGCGCCTGCATCTGCGCGTCGGTCAGCCCGCGCGCGTCGGGGAACACCGCGAGCGGATTGCCGGCGAAGCGCGTGCCGGTGAACACGTTGACGGTGACGTACTCGAATGAGGGCATGGTCCTCTCCCACGGCGCGCCGGCGCAGGGCGGCATCATAGGCGCCGGCGGCCCCGCTGCGAACCAAGGTGGCGCGGACCGCCCTGTCGCGCACCGGCATTGCCGTGACCACGACTATCCAGGCAACATGGCGCGGACCGGGCGCCGACCCGGTCGCATGGCACAGGGGGCGGAATGAACAGCAATTTGCGCAATCTGGTGATCGTCGTGCTGGTCGTGGCTGTCGGCGTGCTGGGCTACATGTACTACCAGCAGCGTCAGCACCAGGGCCGCGTCGAGATCAATTTGGACAAGAACGGCCTCACCATTCAGAAGAATTGAGCGGGGCCGGCAGAACCGGCGGCGACGGCGCGGGCTGCATGCCAGGGCTCTGGGGACGCGAGGCTGACAAGGCGCCCCGATGGGCCTATAGCGTCGCGCAAACCCCACAGAAGAGGAGAAGCCGTCATGCTCAACCCAACCTCGCCGCTGCCGCTGAAGGACCCGACGCTGTTCCGCCAGGCCAACTACATCGACGGCAAATGGGTGCGAGGCCGACAGCGGCCAGACCATCGTGGTGAAGAACCCCGCCACCGGCGAGGCGATCGGCGAGGTGCCCGCGCATGGGCGCCGCCGAAACCCGCCGCGCCATCGAGGCGGCGCACCGCGCGCAGCCCGCCTGGCGCGCGCATGCTGGCGAAGGAGCGCGCGGCGATCCTGCGCAAGCTGTACGACCTGATGCTGGCGAACACCGAGGACCTGGCGGTGATCATGACCGCCGAGCAGGGCAAGCCGCTGACCGAGAGCAAGGGCGAGATCGCCTATGCCGCCAGCTTCATCGAATGGTTCGCCGAAGAGGGCAAGCGCATCTACGGCGACACCATCCCGCAGAACGCCAAGGGCCGCCGCATCCTGGTGCTGAAGGAGCCGATCGGCGTGTTCGCGGCGATCACGCCGTGGAATTTCCCGTCCGCCATGATCACCCGCAAGGCCGGCCCCGGCTGGGCCGCCGGCTGCACCGGCGTGATCCGCCCGGCCAGCCAGACGCCGTTCTCGGCGCTGGCGCTGGCGGTGCTGGCCGAGCGGGCCGGCATGCCGCCCGGCGTGTGCAACGTGCATCACCGGCCCGTCCGGCGCGATGGGCGGCGGAACTGACCGCCAACCCGCTGGTGCGCAAGCTGACGTTCACCGGCTCCACCGAGGTGGGCGCCAAGCTGCTGGCGCAGTGCGCGCCGACCATCAAGAAGACCAGCATGGAGCTGGGCGGCAACGCGCCGTTCATCGTGTTCGACGACGCCGACCTCGACGCGGCGGTGGCGGGCGCGATGGCCAGCAAATACCGCAACACCGGCCAGACCTGCGTCTGCGCCAACCGCATCCTGGTGCAGGACGGCGTCTACGACGCGTTCGCCGCCAAGCTGAAGACGGCGGTGGAGGCGATGAAGGTCGGCAACGGCATGGAGCCCGGCGTCAGCGCAGGGCCCGCTGATCAACGCCGACGCGGTGAAGAAGGTCGAGGAGCACATCGCCGACGCGCTGAAGCGCGGCGCAACACGTGGTCACCGGCGGGCATCGCCACAAGCTGGGCGGCAATTTCTTCGAGCCGACCATGCTGGCGAACGTGCCGAACGACGCGCTGATCTTCCGCGAGGAGACCTTCGGCCCGGTGGCGCCGCTGTTCCGCTTCAAGACCGAGGAGGAGGCGATCAAGCTGGCCAACGACACCGAGTTCGGCCTGGCATCGTATTTCTACGCCCGCGACGTGGGCCGCATCTTCCGCGTGGCCGAGGCGCTGGAATACGGCATCATCGGCATCAACGAGGGCATCATCTCCACCGAGGTGGCGCCGTTCGGCGGCATGAAGTCCTCCGGGCTGGGCCGCGAGGGGTCGAAATACGGCATCGAGGATTATCTGGAGATCAAGTACCTGGCGGTGGGCGGCATCGGGACCTGACGCGGGAGGCGGACTGACATAGCCCGCCTGTCGCTTCGTCGGCACCGGAGAGAACTGCCCGTCACGCCGCGATCTGTGGTAAGCTCGGCCGCAAATGACCGTGAGCGAGCCTCTGACGCCTGATGCCGTGATCTCCGCGTTGCCCGCGCACGCGGAAGAACTGCGGTGCGCGGGCATCCGCCATCTTGGTATGTTCGGCTCACTCGCGCGCGGTGAGCCGAGCCCCGCCAGTGACGTTGACCTTGTGGCGGAGCTGGACCCCGACGCGCGGATCGGCGTGTTTCGGCTGGTCGGGCTGGAACGGCGATTGGCGGAGATCCTCGGCCACAGCGTCGATCTGCTACCGGAACCGATCGAGCACCCGCGCCTGCGGGCCAACGTGGAGCGAGACCGCCGCGTTGCCTTCTAGCCATGACCAGGGAGTATTTGTCGCCGACATACTGGAGAATATTCGAGCCCATCGCATCCTACGTTCCCGTCATGGACCGTATGACAACGCTGTGGCTGGGTGGCCCCGGACTGGACACGCTCCGCCATGGATCCGGAACGGCGGCGCCTTGCTGTGCGGTCTCGTTTGGCGGCGGGCGAAGCAACGACCGGCGGTATCGAAGGCGTTAGCGGTGGTCAAGACGGGTGGGTTGGCGCATCAAGTCAAGAGATGCTAATGAACGCGTATGCCACAAAGATGTAGAACGCGGCCCCAATTGGAAGACCTAGAACTATGCCGACTAAAGCGCCGTCCGTGATCGCGATATAGGTGCTCGGGCGATCATTGTCGTATATCTGAACTATAGCTTCCGATGACAAAACCAAAGGTATGGTATCTGCTCAACCCGGCTGAATGACAGACTCGCCGTCTAGGACTGCGAAAATTGCCTGATACGCATCCTTTCCCCGTCGCGCTGCTGTTCCAACGACGGATCGAACGCCGGCGAACAGATCGGCTCCCCAGTTGGAACGGAAGCCACCGGTGACTTTGCGGTATGTGGCTGTGGGCCGCAATTCCCTCTCGCTGCCATTGTTATCCGGCGGAACCTCCGGATGCTCCAGGAAGGTGAACAGGTGGCTGCGCAGCTTGCCGTAACGTTTTCGCAGCCGCCTGCCATGGCTGGTTGGTGGGTGCCAGCACCATGATCGCGTTCAACTCGCGATCCAGCCTGCTCTGATAGGTGCGCCGCGTGCTCTCGGCCAGGTTCTTGCGCCGCCGCGCCAGCACGACGGCCCGCAGCAGCAGCGCCTTCATGCGTGGGGCGAAGATCGTATCGCCCGCCTCGATGGCGTATTTGCAGTCACGCAGTTGGTGCGCCAGGCAGACCTGCCAGAGATCGGCATGCCCCTGCTGCGCGCCATACAGGTCGGAGACCCAGATGCTGGGCCGATGGCCCGCCATCGTCTCGGTGACCACGCTGGCGGCGCGGCTGTTGCGCACGACGTGGATCACCACCTGTTCGTTCTGGAACACCCAGTTCCAATGGGTGCGTCCGTCGATGCGCACCGAGGTCTCATCGGAGCAGACGATCCGCGAACGGCGCAGCCGGGCGAGAATGGCCGCGACCTCGTTGTCGAAACAGGGCTTGGCACGCTGCAACATCGCATCCAACGCGCCCTCGCTGATCTGCAGCGCATACAGGTGCAGGAACAACTGCGTCAGACGGCGATAGCTGATCGCGTGGGTGAAGCGCAGGTAGATCGCCAGCGCCACGATATTCACGCTGAACGGCGAGCCGTCTTCCAGGCCCGCGGGTATCGCCGCCAGGGTGACGCCGCCGCAGCACGGGCAATGTCCGGCATAGCGCTCCACACGGGTCACCATGGGGCGCACCACCGGCAGGTCGATCTTGTCGTAACGACCGTGCAGCACCTGATCGGCATCTGTCAGCACGGCTTGGCAATGCGCGCAGGCCGCCGGCTTGGCGGTTACCGTTTCGTCGGGATGGCGGGCCAGCGGGCGGCCGCCGCCTTTGCGACCCAGGCTGCCGTGCGTGGTCCAATACGCTTGGCCTCTCCGGCTTGTTCGGCTTCTGACCCTTCGACGGCGGCAGGCTGGAATTGTCCGGGGTTTTCGACGGTTCGCCGAGCCTGGCTTCGAGCGCCGTCACCCGAGCCGTCAGGCTCTGCACCTGCGCCCAGAGCGCCCGGATCAGGGCGTCCTTCTCGGCGTGGCTCAGGCGGTTGAGGTCGGGAAGCTGGGGCACGCCCTCGGTTAGAATCGACTCGACCGTGACCGTGTCAAATGATTTTTCGGCCAGTCAAAACGTCGGCGAATTATCCCTCAAAACGATGATCAAACCGGGGTCGAGCAGATACAAGGTATGGATGATGAAATAAACGACACCAATGACAGGTAGGTCAGCCAGGTGATAATTGCAGTGTTCGTTTCCTGATGGAGTTTGATATAGCTGAATGCCGAACTTACAGCCTGGAATAGAGGCAAATTCTGCCGCTTGACCTGATACAACGCGTCGTAAAACCTAAAGGTTGCGGGCGCACTCAACAAAGCCGTCACGGGATAATAGGTTATGATTGGCATGTTATATATCGCTAGCGTTTTTACAAACTCTGACTTCTGTCCTCGAACACGAAGCGCCAGATGAATGCAGATCGAGATAACCGTGAACGAAAGCGAAAGAGCCAAGAGACTGGATATCACGTATCCCGCGTTGCCGATGTCGATGCCAAACATGTGCAGGAGCGGCGCATAGAAAAATAAGCTTAGCGTATACGATGACACGGCGATCTTGAAGAGTTGGTTTAGCGGCTCCGAATTCGGATGATCGCCTGTCAGTGACGAAAGTTGCTGTATCGGATGAAAGAGCGTTGATACCCACAACACAAACGGCTCGCGTATCCCATTCAGCACCTGAGGGACATTGATCACTGTCCTACGGCTTTCTGTCGGCCTGTGATTCGGCATATAAGATAGGCCAGAAATGACATATTCAGATATATCGTTGCCGATGTTGCGCCCGGCCAATCTGCGATCTGACCCGAGTGATAGAACAGACTATTATAGACGCCAATATCGAACAGCAACATGAAAATTCCTGCCGCTACGTCCGCCCAGATTCGCCCGTTTATAACGCCGATCGCGATCCCAATCAGCCATCTCCCAAGGGTAATGCAGGCGAGAATTGACACAAGCGCCAGAGCGACCGTTTGGCGCGCGAACCCGGCTTTCACAACCACAAATAGAAATATGACCGAAATCAACACCACCATAACACGCGTCAACCCGATTAGATCAAGCGCAACAACTGTCCTCATGAACGTCAAACAATCGATTACCACTTCCCGCCGGATGTGGCCGGGGGACAACTCATGCTTAATCAATTTGGAGGTCATCTGACCGTTGTCCCCATAATGTGTCACATTACCATACTCCTGCCTTACCATCACTGCAAGTGCCTCCCCATAGGTCCCAGATTGCCAAGGGAAAACTAACGATGATCTGCAGCGCGACGGCCGTGCGAACGACGCGGTCGGAGGCGGCGTTTCAGCTAGGCGGCCAAGCCGCACCGTTGATGCTTGGCGCGCCTTGGGGCGACATCCACCGCGCGGCAAGCCGCCTGAGTCAAGGCTGTAGCCGGCTTGCTTTCTCGGTGATCTGGCATGCGCTCCAAGACGCACTGCCACCGCTTGCGGCAGACGTGGATCGCGCGCTGACGGAATCATAATCGGGGGCATTTACGCCGCCCGGAGAGGGCGGCAAATCGCAATGCTGTGTTCGATTTCGTGCGGCGACACGTCGGCAGGGTCCCAGGCATGATGAGCAGGTCAACAGCCTGAACCAATCCAAATGTTCCGAGTGCCGGCCTGATAGCGAGCTTGACCATGGTGGCTGAAAGCGCCACCATACTGCATGGGCTTCAGTTCAAAGTACTGCAGGACCCTCTGCGCCATCTTCCGCGCCCCGACCGCGGCGACGGTGACCTGGGCAAGCTTCGCTTTGTTGGTCTCGGCGCGGGGGGAGACGTGGAATCAGCGGCCGGGTCAAGGCGGCGCATGCGACTGAATGGGGTGATCGCGGTGTCTCACCGTCCGCATCCCCAGCCAACGATGAAGAAGCGATCGGTCGAATCCGCCCGGGAGTTTCTGTTGAAAGCCGGTATCAGCCCTGGATCGGAGGGGTGCGTATGTTGAGCAATGTGCTGTCCTACAAGGACTACCGCGCCGAGTTCGGCTTCGACGCCGACGCCAGCCTGTTGCGCGGCCGCGTCATCGGCATCAACGCCGTGGTCGATTTCTACGGCAAGGACGTCGATGAACTGAAGCGCGAGTTCAAGACCAGTGTCGAGGCCTACGTCGACTACTGCCGGAAGCTCGGCGTGAAGCCGGAAAAGACCTGGACCGGCAAACTGACCCTGCGTCCGACCGAGGAGCAGCGTCGCCGCTATGCCGTCGCCGCGGCGATCGCCCACAAAAGCCTGAACGCCTGGATGGTCGATATCCTGGATCGCGAGAGCCTCCAGGCCGAGGGCGCCGCCATCGCGGCGGAGTGAAGCCGGCTCGACCGAACACGGAAACCCATTCGAAAACCGGTTGCGATACCGGCTCGACGGCGATTTATCGCTCGATACCGCTTGCAGGGAGGAATTGCCGATGTTGGATCGATCGATCAAGCGACTGACCAAGAAGGCGCGCCGCGGCATGCGCGGCTACCCGCTTGGTACGGTCGCGTACTACGGGCCGGACGATCGGCACGCCACGAAGCTCGTCGCCAGCATCCAGCTCCGCGAGGACGCCGACATGGACATGCGCAAATGGTTCGTCGAAACCGGCGACGCGCGCACCGATCCGGTCGTCACGGCGGAACTGTTGGAGTATTTCGAAGCGAACGGTGTCAAATCTATTGCGATGATGGACCGCATCTTCGGCTGCCCGCACGAGGAGGGCGTGGACTACGAGGGCGAATACTGCCCAGTCTGCACCTTCTGGATCGGTCGCGACCGCTACAGCGGAAAGCTGGAGCAGTAGCGCCAACAAGCGACCGCCGTGCAGGAGGTACAATGATCGGAAACGCCGCCAAGACCGGCATTGGGGCGTCGGTTCGCCGACGAGAGGACCTCCGCCTGCTCACCGGCGGCGGGCGCTACAGCGACGACCTGAACCTGCCCGGGCAGGCCTATGCGATCATGCTGCGTTCGCCACATGCGCACGCGCTGATCCGCGCGATCGACGCCGGCGTGGCGGGCGCCGCACCCGGCGTGCTCGCCGTGCTGACCGGGGCGGACATGCTGGCGGACGGCCTGCACCCCATTCCGCATGCGGTCTGGTCTAACCATCCAGCAGAGATCTTTCTGCCCAACTCGGACGGCTCGAAAGCCTACAACCCGCCGCATTTCTGCATGGCGACCGACGCCGTGCGCCAGGTGGGCGAGATCGTCGCCGTCATCGTCGCCACCAGCGTCGCCGCGGCCAAGGACGCCGCCGAACTTGTCGTCGTCGACTACCACCCCCTGCCGGCGGTGACCCATGCGCTCACCGCCGTCGCTCCGGGCGCGCCACGCGCCCGCGCCGACGCGCCGTCGAACATCTGCATCGACGCCCAGGTCGGCGACGCCGTCGCCGCCGAAGCCGCCTTTGCCGCTGCAGCGCACGTCGTGCGGCTCGACACCTGGGTGCAGCGCGTCGCCGGCGTGCCGATGGAGCCGCGCGCGGCGATCGGCGTCTACGACCGCGACACCCACAAATACACGCTGCACGCCGGCGCCGGCGGTGCGGTGCGCCCGCGCAACGACTTGGTCGCCGTGCTGGGCGTCACCGAGGCCGAGGTGCGTATGGTCATGCACGACGTCGGCGGCAATTTCGGCACCCGTGGCGCGTTCAATCCGGAGTTCGCCCTGGTGGTGTGGGCCGCGCGCCGCGTCGGCCGCCCGGTGAAATGGACCTGCGACCGCAGCGAGGCTTTTCTCAGCGACTACCAGGCGCGCGACCTGGCGGTGACCGCGGAATTGGCGCTCGCCGCCGACGGCACTTTTCTGGCGATGCGCGGGTCGAATCTGTCGAACATCGGTGCCTATCCGGTGGGATTCAGCCCGTTGCAGAAGGGCGTCGCGATCGCCTCAAGCATCTACCACGTGCCGACCGTGCATTTCCGCGCCCGCGCCGCGCTGACCAACACCGCGCCGACGCGGCCCTATCGCAGCGCCGGCCGGCCCGAGGTGATGTTCGTGATGGAGCGGTTGATCGACCTTGCTGCGCGCCAGTCAGGCCTGGATCGCGTCGCGCTGCGCCGGCGCAACCTGGTGCCGGAAAGCGCGATGCCGTACCGCAATCCGTTCGGCATGACGTACGACAGCGGCGCCTATCACGCGGTGATGGAACGCGCCCTGACGTTGGGCGATTGGAACGGTTTCCCTGCGCGTCGCGCCGAGGCCAGGACGCGCGGCAGGCATCGTGGCATCGGCGTCGCCAACTACGTGGACACCGCCACCGGCGTGCCGCGCGAGCGCGCCGAGATGACCGTCAAGCCGGAAGGCGTGGTTGAGCTGATGATCGGCACCGGCTCGCAGGGCCAGGGCCACGAGACCAGTTTCGCTCAGTTGATCACCGAGTGGCTCGGCGTGCCGAACGAGACCGTGCGCATGGTGACCGGCGACACCGACCGGGTGAAATGGGGCGGCGGCGCGCATTCCGGCCGCGCGCTGCGGCTCGGCAGCATCGTGATGCACAATGCCGCGCGCGAAATCATTGCCAGGGCGACGCGTATTGCCGCGCACGTGCTGGAGGCCGACCCCGCCGACCTCATTTTCGCCGACGCCACCTTCAGCCTGCCCGGAACCGACCGCCACATCCCCCTGTTCGAGATCGCCGCCGCAGCCTTCGCGCGCAACGACCTGCCGGACGAACTGCGCGGCCCGCTCGCTGCGATCAGCGACGAAACGATCCCCGACGCCAGCTTCCCCTATGGCTGCCATGTCTGCGAGGTGGAGATCGACCCCGACACCGGCGTGACGCAGATCATCCGCTATGTCGCGGTGGACGACGTCGGCCGCGCGGTGAACCCGATGATCGTGCACGGTCAGGTGCACGGCGGCATCGCCCAGGGCGTCGGTCAGGCGCTGTGGGAACAGTGCGTCTACGACCCGGAAACCGGCCAGTTGCTGACCGGATCGTTCATGGACTACTCCATGCCGCGCGCCGACCTGCTGCCGTCCTACGTCACCGAAATGAGCGAGGTGCCCTCGCCCACCCATCCGCTCGGCATCCGCCCGGCCGGCGAGGGCGGCACGACACCGGCGCTGGGCGTCGTGGTGAATGCGGTGGTCGACGCGTTGGCTGAGTTCGGCGTGAAGCACATCGAGATGCCGGTGACGCCGGAGCGGGTCTGGCGGGCGATTCGCGGGGGGTAGGTACACCTCTCCCGCTCTTCGCGAGAGAGGTCGAGGCGCGGAGCGCCGAGGGTGAGGGTTGCATACGCGGCACCACCCTCACCCGGAGCGCTTCGCACTCCGACCTCTCCCGCTCGCGGGAGAGGTATACGTGGTGACGCTTCCCGGGACCCGCTCTAAGCTGCCCACCCGAAACCCGGAGACACCTCGCATGGACTTCGACCTCTTCGTCATCGGCGGCGGCTCGGCGGGCGTGCGCTGCGCGCGCATCGCCGCCGGCCACGGCGCGCGCGTCGCCGTCGCCGAGGAACGCTTTTGGGGCGGCACCTGCGTCAATGTCGGCTGCGTGCCGAAGAAACTGCTGGTGCAGGCCGGCGAATACGGCGGCTGGGCCGACGACGCCGCGGGCTTCGGCTGGACGATCAAGAAGGGCCCGCACGACTGGGCCAAGCTGATCGCCGCCAAGGACAGGGAGATCGGCCGGCTCAACGCCATCTACCGCCGCCTGCTGGACAACGCCGGCGCAACGATCTTCGACGCCCGCGCGGTGTTGCTCGACCCGCACACGCTCGAGGTCGGCGGCAAGCGCGTCACCGCGGAGCGCATCGTCATCGCCACCGGCGGCCATCCCGACCCGCGTGCCTATCCCCGGCAGCCGAGCACGCCATCATCTCCGACGACGCGTTCTACCTGCCGGCGATGCCGCGGCGCGTCGCGGTGCTCGGCTCGGGCTACATCGCGGTGGAATTCGCCGGCATCTTTGCCGGCGCTCGGCGCCCAGGTGGACCTGGTCTACCGCGCCGCCGCTGCCGTTGCGCGGCTTCGACCAGGACATGCGCGAGGCGGTGGCCGAGGCGCTGACCGCGCAGGGCATCACGCTGCATCCCGGCTGCACGGCCGCGGTCGCTGGAACCGGACGGCGACACGAAAATCCTGACCCTCAGCAATGGCACGGGCCTGACCACCGAGCTGGTGTTCAGCGCGCTCGGCCGCGCCCCGGCCACCGCGCGGCTGGGCCTCGACAAGGCCGGTGTCGCAACGAATGCCGCCGGCGCGGTGATCGTGGACGCGCACCTGCGCACCAGTCAGCCGCACATCTACGCCATCGGCGACGTCACCGACCGGCTGAACCTGACCCCGGTCGCCACCGCCGAGGGCCACGCGCTCGCCGACACGCTGTTCGGCAAGCATCCGCGGACGATCTCGTTGCAGAACGTGCCGACGGCGGTGTTCTCCACCCCGCCGCTCGCGACCGTCGGGCTGACCGAGGAGCAGGCCGCCGCGCACGGCCCGGTGGACATCTACCTCAGCAAGTTCACCCCGATGCGCCACACGCTGACCGGGCGGGCGCGCAAGAGCTGATGAAGCTGGTGGTGGACCAGGCGACGCAAAAGGTGCTCGGCGCGCACATGCTGGGCGAGGATGCGCCGGAGATCATGCAGGGCCTGGCGATCGCGCTGGTGATGGGCGCGACCAAGGCGGATTTCGACCGCACCATCGGCATCCATCCGACCGCGGCCGAGGAATTCGTCACGCTGCGCACCCGCACCCGCGTTGCGGGTGTCGCCAAAGCCGCGGAATAGGGCGCAGGTCGCCGTCCCGAACGCTGTCGCCTCGGCGCCCTGGGGGCACCGGCGGCCCGATCCGCCCGTCGCAGTAGCGCGCCGCGCCGTTTCGGTGGATAACGCGCGCTTCCGGGGCTGCAGACACCCGGGGACCGCCCATATTCGGGCGGCGGAGGAGGAAGACATGACCGCCAGCACGACCGCCTGGTCTCCGAACTCATGGCGCAGCCGTCCGATCAAGCAGGTGCCGGCCTATCCGGACCCGGCCGCCCTGGCCGCAATGGAGGAAAAACTCGGCCGCTACCCGCCGCTGGTGTTCGCCGGCGAGGCGCGCCGGCTGAAGGAGCAGCTTGCCAACGCCGCCGACGGCAAGGCGTTCGTGCTGCAGGGCGGCGACTGCGCCGAAAGCTTTGCCGACTTCACCGCCAACATCATCCGCGACAGTTTCCGCGTGCTGCTGCAGATGGCGGTCGTGCTGACCTTCGGCGCCTCGCTGCCGGTGGTGAAGATGGGCCGCATGGCCGGGCAGTTCGCCAAGCCGCGCTCCTCCGACACCGAGACGATCGGCGACGAGACGCTGCCCAGCTACCGCGGCGACATCATCAACGGCCCGGACTTCACCGCCGGAATCGCGCGTGCCCGATCCGGCGCGCATGGAGACCGGCTACTTCCAGTCCGCCAGCACGCTGAACCTGCTGCGCGCCTTCGCCTCGGGCGGCTATGCCGACCTGCACCGGGTGCATCGCTGGAACCTGGGCTTCGTCGAGCGCTCGCCGCTGGCCGAGCGCTACCGCGACCTGGCGCACCGCATCGACGAGACGCTGTCGCTTCATGGCCGCCTGCGGCATGACCAGCGAAACCACGCGCGACATGCGCGAGACCGATTTCTACGTCAGCCACGAGGCGCTGCTGCTGCCCTACGAGCAGGCGCTGACCCGCGTCGATTCCACCACCGGCGACTGGTACGGCTGCTCGGCGCATTTCCTGTGGATCGGCGACCGCACCCGCCAGGCCGACGGCGCGCATGTCGAATTCCTGCGCGGGGTGAAGAACCCGATCGGCATGAAATGCGGCCCGACGCTGGAGCCGGACGATCTGCTGCGCATCCTCGACACGCTCAATCCCGGCAACGAGCCCGGGCGGCATGACGCTGATCAGCCGCATGGGCGCCGAGAAGGTCGCCGCGCGGCTGCCGCCGCTGGTGCGCGCGGTGCGGCGGTCCGGCCACAAGGTGGTGTGGATCATGCGACCCGATGCACGGCAACACGATCACGGTCGCGAACAACGTGAAGACGCGCCGCTTCGACGCCATCCTGTCGGAGGTGCGCGGCTTCTTCGACATCCACGCCGCCGAGCGCACCTGGGCGGGCGGCGTGCACGTCGAGATGACCGGGCCAGAACGTCACCGAATGCATCGGCGGCGCCCACCGGCTGACCGAGGCGGACCTGAGCGAGCGCTACGAAACCTTCTGCGACCCGCGGCTGAATGCGGAACAGTCGCTGGAGCTGGCGTTCCTGGTCGCCGAGGAGCTGAAGCGCCGCCGCGCCGGCGCCCCGTTGTCGGCCGCCGCGGAGTAGCGGGCGCGCAATGACTGCCGACGGTCTGCCCATGCCGACGGACCTGGCGGCGGACATCGCCGCCCGGACCGACAGCTATTTCAGCCGCACCCGCCGCGTGGTGGCGCGGTTCGGCGACAAGCGGGTGACCTACGCGGTGTTCCTGCGCCGCCCGGTGATCTCCGCGCCGCGGCTGATGGTGGACTGGCTGGAAACCGTGGCCGCCGCGCGCGGCGCCGGGTTCGAGATCGAGGTGATGTACCCGGAAGGCGCCTGGGTCGGCGCCGGCGAGCCGATCGCCTACATCACCGGCAGCCTGGTGCAGCTGTCGGAACTCGAAACGATCCTGCTGCAGAAGCTCGGCCCGGCCTCGGTCGCCGCGCACAACGCCTACCAGATGTGCCTGGCGCTGCCGCGCGGTGACGTTCCTGGCGATGGAGGCGCGGCACTGCGCCGGGGCCGAGATGCAGGAGATGATGGCCTATGCCGCCGCGGTCGGCAGCGAGGCGGCGAAGCGCGAGGGCGCCAACGGCTTCATCGGCAATGCCAACGACGGCACCGCGCACTGGTTCGGCCAGGACGCACGGCCTGGGCACCATGCCGCATTCGCTGATCGGCTACGCCGGCTCGACGCTGCGCGCCGCCGAGATGTTCCACGAGACGTTTCCCGACGAAGCCGATGACCGTGCTGGTCGATTATTTCGGCCGCGAGATCAGCGACGCGCTGGCGGTCTGCGCGCGGTTTCCGCGACCTGGCGGCGGCCGGGATGCTGTCGTTCCGGCTCGACACGCATGGCGGCCGGTTCGTCGAGGGGCTCGATCCGGCGGAGAGCTACGCGGTGCTGGAACGCTACGCGCCCGGGCGCGATCCGCCGCTACCGCAGCGACACCGAGCTGCGCTTCCTGGTCGGCACCGGCGTCTCGGCCGCGGCGATCTGGCGCATGCGCGAGGCGCTGGACGCGGCCGGCCATCGCCAAGGCGAAGATCGTCGCCTCCTCCGGCTTCGGCGTGGAGAAGTGCCGGGTGATGGCCGACGCGCGCGCGCCGATCGACGTGGTCGGCACCGGCAGTTTCATTCCGGATGCGTGGCACGAGACCTATGCCACGGCCGACATCATCGAATATGACGGCGTGCCGATGGTGAAGCTCGGCCGCGAGTTCCTGCTGCGCAAGAACGGCGCGCGCAAGCGGCCGACGGACTGAGGCGCGGGGGCGGCGGATGAAACTGGCGGATATCGACCGCGTCAATCACCTGGTCGCCGAGCTGGACGACGTCAAATCGCTGATCGCCATGGCGGCGCGCGCCGAGGGCAATGCGTTCCAGGTGGTCATCGAGGCGCCCGGCGACTCCAGCCTGCACATGTCGGAGGAAGGCGCGTCGACGACGCACTCGCGCGGGATCGCCGTGTCGCCCGGGTTTCTGGCGCAGGTGAAGCAGATTGCCGTCGCCGAACTGCAATCGCGCCAGCAGGGCATCCTGGCGGAGCTGGCCGCGTTGGGCGTGGAGACGGAACCGTAGGTGCGAACGGGGGCGGGGACCGGGCCGAAGCGTAGGGCGGAAAAGCGCAGCGCATTCCGCGGATGACGGCGGAATGCGCTGCGCTTTTCCGCCCTACGCCACCTCATCGCCCGCCGCCGCGCGTTGATTTGCCGGCGGCGAACTCCCTAGCTTGCGGCAATGAGCGATCTGTTTGCCCCGGAAGGCGGCTGGTGCGTGCGCATCCTCGACCTGTCGGGCGGTGCGGAGCGCAACGTGGTGGAGGAGATTGCCGGATTCCCCACCCTGATGCACGCGAATGCCTTCGCGCGTCGTTACGTGCGGGATTCGGTGGAGCGGTGCCGCGTGCCGGGGATGGACACCAAGCAGGTGCTGGAGGCGTGGTTCGCCTTCGGCGAGGATGCCGAGGTGGTCGACGCCGGCGAGGGCGGCTGGCGCAGCGCCACCGAGCTCGGCGACTTCGTCGACCGCCAGGCCGGGGCGGAGGAGCGTGACTGGCGCGCGCTCGATCCGCGGCGGCTGGACGATGACGACGATGACGACGACGACGACGATTGAACGGCCATGATCGCAGTCCGTTTCGCACCCAGCCCGACCGGGCTGCTGCACGTCGGCAACGCGCGCGCCGCGCTGGCAAACTACCTGTTCGCGCGCCATCACGGCGGGCGCTTCATCCTGCGCATCGATGATACCGACCCGGAACGCTCACGCGACGAGTATGCCGAGGCGATCGCGCGCGATCTGCGCTGGCTCGGCCTCGACTGGGACGACAGCTTCCGCCAGCGCGACCGGCTGGAGCACTACGCGGCAGCGGCGGAACGGCTGAAGCAGTCGGGCCGGCTGTACCCGTGCTTCGAGTCCGAGGACGAACTGCGCGCCAAGCGCGAGCAGCGGCTGAAGCGCGGCCTGGCGCCGGTCTACGACCGCGCCATGCTGAAGCTGACGCCGGCGCAGCGCGCGCAGGCCGAGGCGAACGGCAAGCGGCCGTACTGGCGCTTCCTGCTGTCCGGTACGGTCATGGAATGGCAGGACATGGTGCTCGGCCGGCGCCAGGTGAAGCTGCCGACGGTGTCCGATCCGGTGCTGATCCGCGCCGACGGCACGCCGCTGTATACGTTCACCTCGGTGGTGGACGATATCGCGACCGGCATCACCCACGTGATCCGCGGCGAGGATCACATCACCAACACCGGCGTGCAGATGGACATTTTTGCTGCCCTCGGCGCCGATCCGGCAGCGCTCGGATTCGCCCACCTGCCGCTGCTGACCGACAGCGACGGGGGAAAGCTGTCGAAGCGGCTTGACAGCCTGACCTTGCGCACGCTGCGCCATGACGGGGTGGAGCCGTCGGCGATCACCGCCTACCTCGCCAGCCTGGGCACCTCGGACGATCCGCAGCCGCTGCCGATTGCCGAGCTGGCGGCGCGGTTCGACCTGACGCACGTGTCGCACTCGGCTGCGCGGTTCGATATTTCCCAGTTGCTGGCATTGAACCGGCGGGTGCTGCATGGGCTGGCGTTCGCTGCGGTAGCGGATCGGCTGCCGTCGGGGGCCACCGAGGCATTCTGGCTGGCGGTGCGCGGCAACCTCGATCTGTTGTCCGAGGCACGCCACTGGTGGGACGTGGTGGCCGGCACGATCGTTCCGCCACCGCTGCCGGGCGAGGGTGATTTCCTGCGCCAGGCGGCGGCGACGTTGCCGCCGGAGCCGTGGAACGCCGAGGTGTGGCGTGACTGGACCGATGCGCTGAAACAGGCGACCGGCCGGAAGGGGCGCGCGCTATTCATGCCGCTGCGTCTGGCGCTGACCGGCGAGGACCACGGCCCGGAACTGAGCGAGCTGCTGCCGCTGATCGGCCGCGCGCGGGCCGAGCAGCGGCTGCGGATGGCCGCCGGATGAGCGCGGCCATCCGCGCGCCCCGGAAAACATCACGAAAAACTCATCGCCAAAAATCATCGTTGCAAAACGCACCGACTGAAGTTATAATTGCTGCGGTTCAACCCTGAAGCTCGGGAGGCTTGCATGCATTATCTCGTCCTGCTCGCTGTACCCGAGATTCCGTCGCGCTGATCGCGACGGTTCGAGGGACAGCCCCGCGGACCACCAGACCTCGGCCAACCTGACCGTCGAGACCGGCTGACGGGCCTATCGGCACCGTTGGCGCATCATTTCCTCGTTGCAGGGATCGGTTGTCGCGCCTGCGGCACCGTGTTGAACCAGTGACCCAAGATCGCACGAACCTCGGCATGCGCGCCTTTCGCGAGGTGCTCGGGTTCACCTGGCGCCATTGGCGGCGCCACACCGGACTGACCGCCGCGACCGCCGCCGCGCTGATCGGCGCGACCGTGGCCGACGTGGCGATGCCGACTTTCGCCGGCCGCCTGGTCGACGCAGTGGGCACGCTGGCCATCGATCGCGCCGCGGCGCGGCACGCCGCGTTGATGGCGCTGGGCGGGATCATGCTGCTCGGCCTGGTGATGATCGTGCTGCGCCATCTGGCGTTTCTCGGTATCATCCGGCTGACCCTGCGCATCATGACGGCGCTGGCGCGCGAGGCGTTCTGGCGTGTGCAGCGCTTGTCCACCGAGTGGCACGCCAACGCGTTCGCCGGCTCGATCGTGCGCAAGATCAGCCGCGGCATGTGGGCGATGGACCTGCTGAACGACACGCTGCTGATCGCGCTGCTGCCGTCGGTGGTGGTGCTGCTCGGCTCGACGGTCCTGCTGGGGCTGCGCTGGCCGGCGATGGGCGGCGTCGTTGCCGCGGGCGCGGCGCTTTACCTGGCGTTGTCGGTCACCGGCACGCTGGCCTACGTCGCGCCGATGGCGCGGCTGTCGAACCGCTGGGACACGCGGATCGGCGGCGCATTGGCCGATGCGATCGGCTGCAACGCGGTGGTGAAGGCGTTCGGCGCCGAGGCGCGCGAGGATGCCGTGCTGGCCGGCGTGCTGGCGCGCTGGCAGCGGCGCACCATGCGCACCTGGACGCGCGGCACCAACAACGGCACGGCGCAGCTTGGCACGCTGCTGGTGCTGCGCGCCGCGGTGATCGGGACCGTGCTGGTGCTGTGCTGGCACGGCCGCGCGACGCCGGGCGACGTCGCCTATGTGCTGGCCGCCTATTTCGTGATCCATGGCTACCTGCGCGACATGGGCCATCACATCGCCAACCTGCAGCGCTCGATCAATGAGATGGAGGAGGTCGTGGCGCTGCACGCCGAGCCGCTCGGCGTGGCAGACCGCGCTGGTGCGCCGCCGATCCGGATCAGCCGCGGCGCCGTCCGGTTCGATCGTGTCACGTTCCGCTACGGCGCGCATCCGCAGCCGCTGTTCCACGACCTGTCGCTGGCGCTCCGGGCCGGCGAGCGGGTGGGCCTGGTCGGCCATTCCGGTTCGGGCAAGTCCACCTTCGTCCGGCTGGTGCAGCGGCTGTACGACGTGACGGACGGCCGCATCCTGATCGACGGGCAGGACATCGCGGCGGTCGCCCAGACGTCGTTGCGCGCGCAGATCGCCATCGTGGCGCAGGAGCCGGTGCTGTTCCATCGCTCGCTGGCGGAGAACATCGCCTATGCGCAGCCCGACGCCTCCCCGACGGAGATCGAGCAGGCGGCGCGGCTGGCCAACGCGCACGACTTCATCGCCCGGCTGCCGAGCGGCTACGCGACGCTGGTGGGCGAACGCGGGGTAAAACTGTCGGGCGGGGAGCGGCAGCGTGTGGCGCTCGCGCGCGCCTTCCTGGCGGACGCGCCGATCCTGATCCTGGACGAGGCGACCTCCAGCCTGGATTCGGAGTCCGAAGCGCTGATCCAGCAGGCGATCGAACGGCTGCTTGCCGGGCGCACGGCGATCGTGATCGCGCACCGGCTGTCGACGGTGCGCGCGCTGGACCGCATCCTGGTGTTCGACCGCGGCCGCGTGGTCGAGCAGGGCGATCACGCGCGGCTGCTGGCGCAGCCCGGCGGCATCTATCGCCGGCTGTTCGAGCGGCAGGTACTGGCGTTGACCGAGGTGGGGGCGGATGCGTGACGGCAATCGCTTGACATATGTGTCTTAAGCACATATAAAGCCGGGCCGGCGGGCTTAACGTGCCCACCAACCCTGCCGTTAACCATATTTGTTAGGTGCCATTGTGATGTTCTCCAATTTGGATGCCAAAGAGAGACGCCGCAATGGACCATTGCCGGACATTCTTCCTGGACTGCCACGGCCTGGAATACCGCTACGAGACCGGACATTGGTACAAGGTGGAGTGCCGCGCGGTGCCGCCGACCGCGGCCAGGCCGGCTGGCCTGAAATACGCTCTGGCGTTTTTCAGCCCGAGCAATGTGTGCCTGGTCCGCTATGACAACAGCCACAGCGCCGACACGCGGGCAGGTCGGGTGCCCTACGATCACTGGCACCGCTTCGCCCGCGACGAGATCGTTCCGTATGCGTTTGTCGACATTGAGACGCTTCTGGCCGACTTCTTCGGCGATATCGACCAGCACCTGCCACCGCATCTGCGCAGCGACTGAACCCGTCGCCACCGGAGCCTGCCAAGGACTGGTTCAATGAACATCCCCCGCGACGTCGATGTCGGTATTGCCTCGCCACGGCAGATGCGGGACCTGCTGCGCAAGGCCGCGCGTGGCGAGCAGAGCCTGCGCGATGCGCCGCGGCTATGGATGTCGGTGGATGCGCTGATGCGGTTGCTGACACCGGAGAATCGTCAGTTGCTGTCGCTGATCGGACGCGAGCACCCGCATTCAATTTCGGCACTGGCCGAAACGGCCGGCCGCGATCAGGGGAATCTCTCGCGCACGCTCGCCAAGCTGGAGGAAGCCGGCTTCATCCGCATGGTGGCGCAGGGGCGGGAAAAGCGCCCGGAAATCACCCGCAAGAAGCTGCGGATCGAACTCGATCTGGTGAATGATTCCGTCGAATGCGTCTGATGCCTACCGCGGCCGGTCCCCCGCTAGCGTGATCCGGTGCATCACCCGCCGATACCCGTGATAGTCATTGATCGGATTGTGCTGCGCGCAGCGATTGTCCCAGAACGCCAGCGAACCGACCTCCCAGCGGAAGCGGCAGGTGAACTCGGGGCGGACCTGGTGGCGGAACAGAAACCCCAGCAGGCCGGCGCTCTCTTCCTCGGTCATGCCGACGAAACGCTGCGTGTGCGCGGTATTGACAAACAGCGCCTTGCGCCCGGTTTCCGGATGCGTGCGCACCACCGGGTGCTCGGCCGTCAGCAACTCGCGCGCCTGGGACGTTCCCGCGCTCTTCACGCGGTCCTCGCGCGTGCGCGTCACATCCGCCTTGGCCGAGTTGCTGACCCCCTTCAGCCCCTCCAGCATCGCCCGCATCCGCTCCGACAGCGCCTCGTAAGCGAGGTACTGGTTGGCGAACAGCGTGTCCCCGCCGACCGGGGGCACCTCGCGCGCCACCAGCAGCGTGCCCATCGGCGGCTGTTCCAGATACGTCGTGTCGGAGTGCCAGACGCCGCCGAAATTCACCCGCTCGTGCTCCAGCTTGGCGACCGCGATGATCTCCGGGAAGCCGTCGATCCCCTTGACGAACGGATATTCGATCGGCGTGCCGAAACGCCGCGCCAGCGCCAGGAAACGCGCCGGCGGCAGATCCTGGTCACGGAAGAAGATCACCAGGTGATCGAGCAGCGCCTGCCGCAGCGCCGCCACCGTCTCGGCGGACAGGTCCGCGGCCAGATCGATGCCATGCAACTCGGCGCCGATCGCCCCGGCAATCGGACGGATCTCGAACGCGGTGTTGCGCATGGCGGTTTCGCTCCCCAGCCGGGACGCAAACCTACCCCAGCAGCCCGGCGCCGGAAAACCCGCCGAACACGCCCAGCGCGCAGGTCAGCGCGGCGACGACCAGCACCGCCCACAGATACGCCCCGCGCAGCCGGTGCGCGTGCGGCAGCGCCTTCATCGCCAGCGCGATCAGGAACCCCAGCACCAGCGGCAGCATCAGCGCGTTCATCACCTGCACGCCGACGTTCAGCGACACCAGGTCGGGCCACACCGCCACGACGATCGCGCCGCCGACCACGCAGGCGGTATAGACGCCGTAGAACCAGCGCGCCTCGAGCGGGCGGTATTCCAGCGAGCGCCGGTAGCCGGCCACCTCGCCCAGTCCCCAGGCGAACGCCAGCGAACACACGATCGCCGCCACCATGCCGGCGCCCAGCACGCCGGCGCCGAACACCAGGTTGCCCATCGCGGTGCCCAGGAACGGCGTCAGCGCCTGCGCCATGTCGCCGACCGTGGCGAGCGAGGCGTCCGGATGCTCACGCCCGATCGTCGCGGCGCAGGCGATCAGCACCGCGGCCATGACAAGCTGGGTGACCACCGCGCCGACCGCGGTGTCCCAGCGCGCGGCGGCGTAGTGCTCCGGCCGCAGCCGCTTATCGGCGATCGCCGACTGCTGGTAGAAGATCATCCACGGCATCACCACCGCGCCGATATTGGCCGCCGCCAGATAGAGATAGTCCTTGTTGGCGTAGGGGATGTCGAAGCTGCCCGCGAGCAGCGCGGCCGGGTCCGGATGCGCCGCCCAGGCGACGAAGAAGAACGCCAGCTCGAACAGCCCGAGGATGATCGCCGCCCGCTCCACCCGCCGGTACGACCCGGTGAGTCACCACCGCCAGCAGGGCGACGGCGGCGAGCGGCAGCGAGGCGAAGCGCGGCACGCCGTACAGCTCGCCCACGCCGGCGACGCCGGAGAACTCGGTCAGCAGCGCGCCTGTCGTGGCGATGCCCAGCCCGGTGGCGGACACCCAGCCCCAGAACGGGCCGAACGTGTCGCGGATCAGCTCGCCGTGGCCGCGGCCGGTGAAGATGCCCAGCCGGACGGTCAGCTCCTGCACCATGTAGAGGATCGGGATCAGCACGACCTGCAGCGCCAGCAGCCGGTAGCCCCACTGCACGCCGCTCTGGCCCGCGGTGATCACGCTGCCGACGTCGGTGTCGGCCAGCATCACCACCAGGCCGGGCCCGAACACCGCCAGCGTGTGGGCCAGGCGCCTCGATCGCGCCGCGGCCGGTCGTGCCCCGGTTGGTCGTGCGATTTGAGCGGATGCGTCGCTCATCGGGCCTCGGTCCATCGGGTTGCTCGTCGTGCCGTGCCCGATGCCGGCGCCAGCACCAAGTTGCGAGTGATTCGCAACTTGGTGGATGTCAGGTAGTGGGCGGCCGGCACTGTGTCAACCGCGCCCGCTGCCCGCGTTGATTTGCCTCAGGTTTGGCGGAGAAAGCGCATCCCTCTCGGACCTCCCGCGGGACCCCAACGGATCCATCGACCCATGCACGCGCTGACCCTGCACAACAGCCTGACGCGCCGGAAGGAGCGGTTCGTGCCGCTCGATCCCCAGCACGTGCGGATGTACGTGTGCGGCGCCGACGGTCTACGACCTGGTGCATGTCGGCAACGCGCGCCCGGAGGTGGTCTACGACGTGCTGGCGCGGCTGCTGCGGCGGCTCTATCCGCGCGTCACCTATGTCCGCAACATCACCGACGTCGAGGACAAGATCAACGCACGCGCGCGCGAGCTGGGCGAGCCGATCGCGGCGCTGACCGCGCGCACCATCGCCGACTACCACGCCGACATGGCCGCGCTCGGCGCGCTGCCGCCGGACGTCGAGCCGCGCGCCACGGCGCACATCCCCGAGATGATCGCGATCATCGAACGGCTGATCGCCGGCGGCCATGCCTACGCGGCCGAGGGCCACGTGCTGTTCGCCGTGGCGAGCTATCCGGCGTACGGCCACCTGTCCGGCCGCAGCCCGGACGAGCTGCTGGCCGGCGCGCGCATCGACGTGGCGCCCTACAAGCGCGACCCGGGCGATTTCGTGCTGTGGAAGCCATCGACCGCCCGACCTGCCCGGCTGGGACAGCCCCTGGGGCCGCGGCCGGCCGGGCTGGCACATCGAGTGCAGCGCGATGTCGTGGCGCTACCTCGGGCGAGAATTTCGACATCCACGGCGGCGGCACCGACCTGATCTTCCCGCACCACGAGAACGAGGCGGCGCAGAGCTGCTGCGCGTTTCCCGGCAGCCGTTTCGCCCGCTACTGGGTGCACAACGGCATGCTGCTGGTGAACGGCGAGAAAATGTCGAAGAGCCTCGGCAACTTCACCACGCTGCGCGACGTGCTGGCGCGCGTGCCGGGCGAGGTCGATGCGGCTGCTGCTGCTGCGCACGCAGTATCGCTCCACGCCCGATTATCTCCGACGCGGCGATGGCCGAGGCGCGGCGCGAGCTCGACCGTTTCTACCGCGCGCTGGAACGTTATCCCGACATTGCCGCGGTGGACGTGCCGGCACCGGTGATGGACGCGCTGTGCGACGACCTGAACACGCCGCTGGCGATCTCGGCGATGCACGCGCTGGCGGACGCGGCGCTGGCGGGCGATTTCGACGCCGCCTGCGGGCTGCGCGCGGCGGGCGAGGTGCTGGGCCTGCTGCGGGCCGAACCCGGCGCCTGGTTCCGCGGCGCCGGCGACGACTCCGCGGCGATCGAGGCGGCGATCGCCGAGCGGCTGGCGGCGCGCAAGGCGCGCGACTTCGCCCGCGCGGACGCCATCCGTGCCGAGCTGGCGGCGCAGGGCATCGTGCTGGAGGACGGGCCTGGCGGCACGACGTGGCGTCGCGCCTCATGAGGGCAACGCCTGCCATCCGCCGCTGTCATTGCGAGGAGCGCAGCGACGAAGCAATCTCCATCCGGGGGCGCAGCGGATGGAGATTGCTTCGTCGCTGCGCTCCTCGCAATGACAGATACATCGCATGACCGGCCGCGAGGGCGGCGCCGATCTGGTGCCGATGGGCAACTCGCCGGTCGTGGTGCTGGTGCGCCCGCAGCTTGCCGACAACATCGGCGCCTGTGCGCGCGCCATGGCGAACGGCGGACTGTTCCACCTCCGGCTGGTGGCGCCGCGCGACGGCTGGCCGCAGGCAAAGGCCTGGCGCAATTCATCCGGCGCCGACCGCATCCTGGACGCCGCGACGGTGCACGCCGACGGTCGCCGACGCGGTGGCCGATCTGCACCATGTCTTCGCCACCTGCCCGCGGCCCGCGCCACATCGTCAAGCCGGTGCTGACCGCGCGCGGCGCCGCGGTGGAGCTGCGCGAGATCTGCGGCCGCGGGCTTGCCGCCGGCCTGCTGTTCGGGCCGGAGCGCGCCGGGCTGGACAACGACGACATGGCGCAGGCCGACGCGCTGGTGCGGTTTCCGCTGAACCCCGCCTTCATGTCGCTGAACCTGGCGCAGGCGGTGATGGTGGTGGCGTACGAGTGGTGGACCGCGGCCGAAACGACGCCGCCGCGGGTGCTGATGACCAACGAGACGCGGGTGGCGACCAAGGCGGAGCTGGAGAATTTTCTGGCCCACCTGACGGATCAGCTCGACGCCTGCGGGTTCCTGCGCAATCTGCCGAAGCGGCCGGGCATGGTGCGCAACATCCGCCACTTCTTCGAGCGCGGCGAGGTGACCGAGCAGGAGCTGCGCACGCTGCACGGCATCGTCACGGAGCTGGCGCTGGGTCGACGGCAACTCGGCCGGGTGGAAGACCAGTAAGTACACCTCTCCCGCGCATTGCGGGCTTGAGCCGCGAAGCGGATCAAGGTCGCGGAGCGCTTGCGACGCGGGTGAGGGTGGTGCACGCGGCGCATCCCTCACCGTTGATCCGCTTCGCGGCTCAACCGCTCCGCTCGCCGCCTTGGTCCGCTTTGCGGCCCAAGCCCGCGAAGAGTGGGAGAGGTATACCCAGTTCCAACCCACTTGAACCTGTCCTACCTTCGAGGGGAAACGGAGGAACGTCCATGACCACAACGATGGACTGCACGCTGACAAAACTGTCCGAGCACACCGGAGTCGAGGTGCACGGGGTCGATCTGGCGCGTCCGGTGGATGACACGCTGCGTGCCCGGCTGAACCGCGCATTCTCCGAGCATTCGGTGCTGGTGGTGCGCGACCAGCATCTCTCGCCGCAGCAGTTGCTGGACGCAGTGCAGTTGTTCGGAAAAGTGTTCCCGCAGCAGGACAAGAAATTCTCGCTGCCGGAGTGCCCGCTGATCCATTATGTGTCCAACCAGGACAGCTACCCCGACGGCACGCGCTATATCCCCGGCGCCGGCTACCACACCGACCATTCCAACGCGGCCGCGCCGCCCAAGGCCACGATCCTGCACGCGGTGAAACTGCCGGACCGCGGCGGCGACACGCAATATGTGAACATGCAGAGCGCCTACGAGGATCTGCCCGAAGCGCTGCGGCACCGGATCGACGGGCTGCGCGCCATCCACGTCTATCAAAGCCGCCACAGCGCGAGAAAACTGATGACGCTGAGCGAGGAGAACCGCAACGCGATCCCGGACGCGGTGCTGCATCCGCTGGTGCGCACCCATCCGGAGACCGGCCGCAAGGCGATCTACCTCAACCCGATCCGTATCGAGGGCATCGAGGGGATGGCCGAAGCCGAAGCGCTGGCGCTGCTCGACGAGCTGCTCGAGCACGCGCGCCAGCCGCAGTACGAGTATCGCCACCGGTGGCTGCCGGGCGATCTGGTGATGTGGGACAACCGTTGTCTGTTGCACAAGGCCAACGGCGACTACGACATGACGCAGGTGCGGTATCTCTATCGCATAATGCTGCAGGGCGACGTGCCGGCATGACAACGCACACGGCGTGCGCAACCTCCGTAGAGCGGAACAGCCATGCCCCCGGGCGCTTGACCCGGGGGGCAGCGCATTCCGCCATCTTCCGCCTCCGCAAGTGATCCGGGGCGGTCGCGCGACCGTGCGGCGCGGGCGGCGGAATGCGCTGCGCTTTTTCGCCCTACGCTTGGTAACCAGTTTGGTGGCGCCGTGACCGACATCTTCGTCGACGCGGATGCCTGCCCGGTGCGCGAGGAAATCTATCGCGTCGCCACGCGGCTCGGCCTGCGCGTGTTCGTGGTGTCCAACGGCTCCCGCCCGATCCGCCCGCCCGGACTACCGAATGTCACCATGGTCGTGGTCGGCGCCGGTGCCGACCTTGCCGATGACTGGATTGCCGAGCGGATCACCGCAGCCGACGTCTGCGTCACGGCCGACATCCCGCTGGCGGCGCGCTGCCTGGCGAAATCCGCCCGCGCTATCGCGCCGAACGGCAAGCCCTGGACCACCGACAACATCGGCAACGCGCTCGCCGGCCGCGAGGTCGCGCGCCACATGCGCGAGATCGGCCTGACCACCGGTGGCCCGGCGTCCCTGACCCGCGCCGACCGCTCGCGATTTCTCAGCGCACTGGATCAGGCGGCGCGGATGGCCGCCGCAACACCTGGCAGCTAGGTCTCAGCCGGCCGGCGTGATGCCAGACCGCGCAGCGCTACACCTGGCGCGCCAACCGCCGCGCCAGCAGCCAGCCGGGGACCGCGGACACCGGCGCGCCCGGCAACAGCAGTAGCCAGCCGTGCGGCTCGCCGTTCATGACCATGCTCATGCCGATGCCCAGCATCATGCCGCCCACCAGGGAACCGATGACGCCGGCGGAAACGCCGAGCCAGATGATGTCCGCCCGCGTGATCATGCCGGAGTGGTATGGCCGGTCGCGGGCGGACACAAGTCTTGGGCCCGGCTCCCCTCCCCCCTGCCCCCTCCCTCAAGGGGAGGGGGAGAAGACTGTTTCCGGGGCCGATCAGACGCGGCCGGCGGGCCGGATCAGGCGGCCTCGGCCGGCTGCGTCGCGCGGAACTGGTCGTACGCCTCGACCGCCTGGGCGGCGTACATCACCGACGGGCCGGCACCCATGTAGACCGCCATGCCCATCGTCTCCATCACCTCGTCGCGCGTGGCACCCTGCTGCACCGCCGCCTCGGCGTGGAACGCCACGCAGGCGTCGCAGCGGATCGCCACCGCGATCGCCAGCGCGATCAGCTCCTTGGTCTTGCGGTCCAGCGCCTTGGCTTCCAGCGCGGCGCGCGCGAGCGCGGAAAACCCCTTCATCACGTCAGGCGTTCCCGCGCGCAGCTCCTTCAGCGCCGGGTTCAGTCCGGCGGCCAGCTCCGGCCAGTTCGTGTGCATGTCGGCACCTCCGGTTGATCGATCGCCGCTTGTCGGCGCACCGACGCTGTGCCGCATTGATGCGGATCAAACGACACGGCGGCCCGGTGCTACCCGGGCACCGCGCGATCGGCATCGCGCAGCACCACGTAGATCGCCGGGATCACCAGCACGGTCAGCAGCGTCGACGACGCCAGCCCGAACAGCAGCGAGATCGCCAGGCCCTGGAAGATCGGATCCGTCAGGATCGTTGCGGCACCGATCATCGCCGACAGCGCCGTGAGCAGGATCGGCTTGAAGCGGATCGCGCCGGCGTCCAGCAGCACCGCGCGCAGGCTGCGCCCGGTTCCCGACCCATGCGCGCCCTGCCCGTGCCGGACGAAATCCACCAGCAGGATCGAGTTGCGCACGATGATCCCGGCCAGCGCGATGAAGCCGATCATCGAGGTGGCGGTGAACGGCGCGTCGAACAGCCAATGCCCGGGCACGATGCCGATCAGCGTCAGCGGGATCGGCGTCAGAATCACCAGCGGCAGCTTGAAGCTGCGGAACTGCGCCACCACCAGGATGTAGATGCCCAGCATCGCCACGACGAACGCGGCGCCCATGTCGCGGAACGTGACATAGGTGATCTCCCACTCGCCGTCCCACAGCAGGGTCGGGCGCGACTCATCCTCGGGCTGGCCGCGCAGGCTGATCGTGGGCTTCGGCAGCTTGCCCCAGTCGTGCTGCGCGATCGCCTTGTCGACCGCCAGCATGCCGTAGATCGGCGCCTCGAACGCGCCGGCCAGCTCGGCCATCACCATGTCGGCGAAGTGCCCGTCGCGGCGGAACAGCACCGGCGTGCCGAGTTCCTGGTCCGCGCGCACGACCTGGCCGAGCTCCACCACGGTCTTGCTGCCGGGCAGCGGTGTTGGCCGGCACCGGCGTGGAGGCCAGGCGGGCATCCCAGCTCAGGTCGCGCTTCGGCAGGCCGACGCGGATCTCGATCGGATCGCGGTCGTCGCCGCGGTGCGAATAGCCGACCGGCACGCCACCGAACAGCGCCTGGATCGTGTCGTAGACGTCGCTCTGCTCGACACCGAAATATTCCAGCTCATCCTGGTCGATGCTGATGCGCAGCCGCGGACGCGGATGGCCGTAGGAGTCCGTCACATCGACGATAGACGGCACCGACCTGAACAGCTTCTTGACCTCTTCCGCGACAGCGAGGCGCGTCCCGGCATCCGGGCCGTAGATCTCCGCCAGCAGCGTGGCCAGCACCGGCGGACCGGGCGGCACCTCGACGACCTGCAGCGTGCTGCCCTCCGGCAGTTGCAGCGCCGCGCAGCCGCCGGCGCAGGTCGAGCGCGATGGCGTGGCTGCTGCGCTCGCGCTCGCTCTTGTCGGTCAGGTTGAGTTGCAGGTCGCCCAGCTCCGGCGACTGGCGCATGTAATAATGCCGCACCAGGCCGTTGAAGTTGAACGGCGCCGCGGTGCCGGCGTAGGCCTGCATCGAACGCACCTCGGGGAGCACGCGGGCGATGCGCGCGGCGGCGAACAGCACCCGCTCGGTGTCCTCCAGGCTGCTGCCCTCCGGCAGGCCGAGTTCCACCGCGACCTCGGATTTGTTATCGAACGGCAACAGCTTGACCGTGACGGCCTCGGTGTAGAACAGCACGCAGGCGGCGATCGTGGCGAGGCCGACGCCGATCAGGAAGGTCCAGCGCGCGGGCCCGCGTGCGCACCAGCGGCGCCGCGACGGCGCGGTAGATCCGGCCGAGCCGACCCTCATGATGCACCGCCAGGTCACGATCCACGCCCGGCGCGCCCGCCGGCACAAATTCCGCCTCCTCGGCTATCCGCGCCGCCGTGTCGGCGCCAAGTCGTTCCGGATGCAGCCGGCACAGCAGCCAGGGCGCCACCACCATGGCGACGAAGAACGAGAACAGCATCGCCGCCGAGGCATTGGCCGGGATCGGCGCCATGTACGGCCCCATCAGGCCGGAGACGAACAGCATCGGCAGCAGTGCCGCGATCACCGTGAGTGTGGCGACCACGGTCGGGTTGCCGACTTCGGCCACCGCCTCGATCGCCGCCTGCATCCGGCTGCGGCGATCGCGCATGGCCCAGTGCCGCGCGATGTTCTCCACCACGACGATGGCGTCGTCGACCAGGATGCCGATGGCGAAGATCAGCGCGAACAGGCTGACGCGGTTGATCGTGTAGCCCATCAGCGTGGCCGACAGCAGCGTCAGCAGGATGGTGGTGGGGATCACCACCAGCGTCACCACCGCCTCGCGCCAGCCGACCGCGAGGGCGATCAGCACGACGATGGAAACGGTTGCCAGACCGAGATGGAACAGCAGCTCGTTCGCCTTGTCGTTCGCCGTCTGGCCGTAGTCGCGGGTGACCTGCACGCGGATGTCGGACGGGATCAGCCGGCCTTCCAGCGTGTACACGCGGGCGATGATGTCGTGCGCCACCACGACGGCGTTGGCGCCGGCGCGCTTGGCGAGCGCCAGGCTGACCGCTGGGACGCGATCCCACGACCGCGCGCCGCCCTGGCCAGTGCCACCCTGGTCGGTGCCGCCCTGGCCAGTGTCGCTCTGGCCGGTGCCGCCCTGGGCCGGCGGCGTCAGGTTCCACACCCGCCGGTCCACCGTGCCGGGGCCGACCACCACCTGCGCCACGTCGCGCACATAGACCGGTCGCCCGTCGCGCGTGGTCAGCAGCAGCAGGCCAATATCCGGCACGCCGCGCAGCGTCTGCCCGGCGGCCAGCGTGCGCGTCAGGCCGGCATCGCGCACCGTGCCGGCGACGAACTCACGGTTGGCGTCGCGCACCTTGGCGACAAGCTGCTGCAGCGTGACGCCGAACAGCGAGAGTTTTTCCGGATCCGGCTCGACCCGGATTTCCTCCGGGCCGGTGCCGACGATGATAGCTGGTGCCGATATTGGTCGACCTTGACCAGCTCGGTGCGCAGCTTCACTGCCAGGTCGTACAGGTCCTTGTCGGTCCAGCGCGACGCCGCCGCCGGCTTCGGCGACAGCGTCAGCACCACCGTCGCCACGTCGTTGATGCCGCGGCCGACGACCAGCGGCTCCGGGATGCCGATCGGGATCTTGTCGAGGTTGGCGCGGATCTTGTCGTTGACCCGCAGCACCGCGTCGTCCTCGTTGGTGCCGACGACGAAGCGCACGGTCACCACCGCCTGGTCGTCCTGCGTCTGGCTGTAGACGTGCTCGACGCCGGGGATCGGCTTGACGATCGCCTCCAGCGGCTTGGTCACCAGCTCGACCGCGTCGGGCGCCCGCAGCCCGTTCGCCTGCACGATGATGTCGACCATCGGCACGCTGATCTGCGGTTCTTCCTCGCGCGGGATGGTCAGCAGCGCGACCAGCCCGGCGGCAAGCGCGGCCAGCAGGAACAGCGGCGTCAGCGGCGAGCGGATCGTCGCCCGCGTCAGCCGGCCGGACAGGCCGAGGTTCACTGCTTTGTCCCGGCGGCCCCGTCAGGGCCTGAACCGAGGGATTGGCCGGGGCCTGTCCCGGCGGACTGGCCGGGGTGCACCAGCACGTCGCCGGAACGGACGCCGGAGAGGATCTCGAGCCCGTCCGGCATCGCCGCGCTGGGCCGTGGTTCGCCACGCTGCACCGGGGTGTCGGCCACGCTGCCGTCAGGGCGGCGCAGCCGCACATAGTCGAGGCCGAACCGGGTTTCGACGTAGTCCGCCGGAATCACAAAGCCCGGGCCGCGTGCCGGCACTGATCCAGACCAGCACGCGGTCGCCAACGAAATAATTGCCGAGGTCGGTGACTGTCGCGTCGGCCACCACGCGGCCCTCCTCGATCTGCGGATAGACCAGGGTGATGCTGCCGCTGCTGCCCTGTTCGGCACCCAGCCAGCCCGCGGCCAGGCGGACCCGATCGCCTTGCTTGAGCAACAGGGCATGCCGCTCGGGGATGCGCAGACGCAGCAGGAAGGGTTGCTCGCCGACCGTGGCGATCGTGTCGCCGTTCAGCACCACCGTGCCTGTCGTCAGCGGCACGGTCAGCACCCGCCCGGCGACCGGCGCCAGCACCTGGCCTTCCTCCAGATTCTGTTGCGCCACCGCACGTTCCGCGGTGCGCGCGCGCAGCGCCGAGGTGGCGACCTCCACCGCGGTGCGCGACTGGTCCATCGTGGTGCGCGGGCCGGCGCCCTGACGGAACAGGGTCTCGGCGCGCGCCAGGTCGGTGTTGCGTCTGCGCGAGCGTGCGATTGCAGCCCGGCGATCTGCGCGTCGAGCGACCTGATCTGCAGCAGCAGCTTCTCGTCGGCGACGACCGCGATCACCTGGCCCTGGGTGACCGTGTCGCCCTGGCGCACCGACAGGCTGGCGACGGTGCCGCCGATCCGGCTGCGCGCCGGCACCACGTTGGGGCTTTCCACCGTGGCGAACACCGCCTTCTCGTCGGTGAGCTCGCCGCGTTGCACGGTGAAGGTCGGTTGGGCGCGGGCGGCGGCCAGCCCGACCAGGCAGAGGATCGCCAGCAAGGCAGCGAATCGCATGGACATGTCTCCGAGCCCGAGGACCGGCTGTCAGCGTCGGTCGCGAACGGTGCCGGCGGCGGGATCGCGCGTGACCGTCGGCAGGTGCGCCTGCTTCCAGGCCATGATGCCGCCCATCATGTGCGTGGTGGCCGGGAGGCCGGCCAGCCAGGCGCTAGCGCGACACCGGCGGTCGGCATTGACACCGATCAATGCGCGGGTGCCCGGCGGTGCGGTCAATCGGGACCTGGGCCGCGACGTCATCATCGGCTGCCGGACCGTCGCGGCGTCGGTCGGGCCGGCGCCTTGCCCCGCGGCGCACACCGGGAGTTGGGCTTGCAGAAGATCTCGAACAGCGTCTCCAGCACGCGCCGGGCCGGCGGACTGGCGATCGAATACCAGATGGTCTGCCCATCGCGGCGCGCCTGCACCAGGCCGTCCCTGCGCAGCAGCGACAGGTGTTGCGAGACGGTCGAATCGCGCAGTTTCAGGAACGCGGCGAGATCGCCGACCGAGTGCTCGGCCTCGGTCAACTGGCACAGGATCAGCAGGCGGTGCCGGTTGCCGAGCGATTTCAGGAGTTCGCTCGCCTGGTCGGCGGCGGCCAGCATGTGGTCGGGATTGATCTGCATTTTCGTACTTGCGTATCTACGATGATACGAATATATAGTCAAGCGGCAAAACTAAGGTGCCGACGCCGAGGAGCAAAGCCGAGACCGCTGGGTCGGCACCAGGCGGCATCGGCGCCCTGTCGCTTTCGGCGTGCACGCGTAATATTGTCGGGTCGCATCGGCCGGGCGGTTGCCAATCCACGCCGGTGCAGCAGGAGGAGTGTCATGGCCACCGCGTCGCACATCGTCTGCCCGCAGTGCGGCACGGTGAACCGCGTGCCGGCCGAGCGCCCGGCCACCGCGGCGCGTTGCGGCGGCTGCCACGCCGCTCTGTTCGCAGCCCACCCCGTCGAGGTCGATGAGGCAGCGCTCGAGCGGCACCTGCGCGGCAACGACATCCCGGTGCTGGTCGATATCTGGGCGCCGTGGTGCGGCCCCTGCCGCGCCATGGCGCCGCAGTTCGAACGCGCCGCCGCGGTGCTGGAGCCGGGGGTTCGCCTGCTCAAGCTGAACGCCGACACCGCGTCGGAGACCTGTGCGCGGCTCGGCGTGCGCGGCATTCCGGCGATGTATCTGTTCCGCAACGGCAGCGTGCTGGCGCAGACCGCCGGCGCAATGAACGCCGATGCCATCGTGCGCTGGGCGCGCGACGGCCTGGCCACCCTCACGCCGTGACAGGATACCATACCGATGACGATCGACTGCGCCGTTCTCGCCGTTGCCGGCACCATGGTGCTGGTCAGCGCCGTGCTGGTCTGGCTGGTCAGCCCGTGGTGGCTGTTGCTGACCGCCTTTGTCGGACTGAACCTGATCCAGGCGAGCATCACCGGGTTTTGTCCCGCGGCGATGCTCAAGGCGTTGGGTGCCAAGCCGGGCTGCGCCTTCCAGTAGCCGGCCCCGCGGCGCCTGATGGCGACGGGCAAAGCGCGGCGCTCCCGGGGCTGACGCAAGTCATCCCGGTGGCCTCACCCCGTCCGGCGGCGATCCACTGGCACGGCGCCTGACGCATGCACCCGCCAACCCAGGTCGCTCCGCTTTGAACACACCCACAAGGCCGCCATGCACCTCGCCCTAGCACTCGGATCGGGTTCGCTCGTTGGTTTCTCGCTCGGACTGATCGGCGGCGGCGGGTCGATCCTGGCCGTGCCGCTGCTGCTCTACGTGGTCGGCGTCACCGATCCGCATCGCGCGATCGGCACCAGCGCGCTCGCCGTCGCGGTGAACGCCTTCGCCAACCTGCTGCCGCACGCGCGGGCCGGCAACGTGCGCTGGCGGGAGGCGGTGATCTTCGCCGCCGCCGGCGTCATCGGCGCCTACGCCGGTTCCACCGCGGGCAAGGCGTTCGACGGCCAGCGCCTGCTGATCCTGTTCGCCCTGCTGATGATCGTGATCGCCGGGCTGATGCAGCTTCCCCGCCGGGTGGCGGTGGGACACGAAGGCCGGTTGCATCCTGCCACCATCGCGCGACTGCTCGGCGTGGGCTTCGGTGCCGGCGCGCTGGCCGGCTTTTTCGGCATCGGCGGAGGATTCCTCATCGTGCCGGGGCTGATCCTCGCCGCCGAGCTTTCCACGCTGCACGCGATCGGCTCCTCGCTGGTGGCGGTCGGCGCGTTCGGGTTGACCACCGCGGTGAACTACGCCGTGTCAGGCTTGGTGGACTGGTGGATCGCCGCGCTGTTCATCGCCGGCGGGATCGCCGGCGGCTGGCTGGGGGCCGCGCTGGCGCGCCACCTGTCGAAGGGGCGGCAGACGCTCAACCGGGTGTTCGGCGGGGTGGTCGTGCTGGTGGCGCTCTACATGCTGGCGCACAGCCTCGGCTGGCTGGCGTCACCATGAGGCGGTGCCCGCGTTCCGGCCGGATCCGGCCCGCGGCCGGCGTGGCGCCGAACGGTCAGCTTGGCACGCGGTTCGCCAGCGTGAAGTAAACCGATGCAGCGTGCGGAACTTGCCGGAGGGCATCATCGCAATGGCCCGCGACGGCGTTCTGGCGCCACTTATGGCGTGAGTGTCGGCGCGTCGAACGACCCCTGACCGCCGGGCGGATCGTGCGCCCGGGCGCGCCCTGTCACCTGGAGGCCTGCAGCCCGTCCCCGGCGTGCCGCGGGGCGCGCGGCAGCAGCAGCGGCAGGATCAGGCCGACGCCAAGTCCCCAGCATCCGTTGATCAGGAACGAGCGCACGATCGCCGAGATCATCCAGCCGCCGGCGATCGGCATCCCCTTGATCGGCGCAACGATGAACATGCCGACCAGCGCGGCGATGATCCCCATGATCAGCCCGCACAGCCACAGCGGCCAGGTGAACCGCGGCCGCAGCAGGCCGAACACCAGACCGTACAGCCCGCCCCAGAAGCACAGATCGACGATCAGCGGCACGCCGAACGGCGGGACCGGGCGGGTCGGATACGGCGCCATCGGCATCGCACCCACGGCATGGAGCAGCGCCCACATGCCCTGGTGGAACGTCAGGACCGAGATCGCGGCGGCGACGAAACCCAGAAAAGCCCGCATAGGCGGCGACTGCATGGCGAATTGCATGGCAAAGCTCCCCAGCCTTCTTTTGGCTCTGCGTCCAGCATAGCGGCTGGCACCGGTGCGCGGTCAATCGTGCAGTGCGGTATCCGGCACCGCACCGTCGGGCAGCGGTCCCGCGTGCGGCAGGTCCTGTTGCAGCGCCGGGGTCTGCTCATCCTTCAGGCCAATCCCGGTCAGCCGCAGCCGCCGCATCGCGCCGACCAGCCACAGCAGCTTGTCGGCCGCGGCCGCGGGGGGAAGGCCCTCCGGGCGGATGTTGGAGATGCAGTTGCGCTCGGCGTCGGTGCGCCCGCGCCGCGGCTGCCAAGTCAGGTAGATGCCCAGGCTGTCGGCGGCGCTCAGGCCAGGGCGCTCGCCGATCAGCACCGCGACCGCCTCGGCACCGAGCGCTTCGCCGATGTCGTCACCCAGGGCGACGCGGCCCTGCTCCGCCACTACCGCCGGGGCGACCATCAGCCCCTGGACGCGCAGTGCCGGGACCGCAAGCGCCAGCACCGCGGGGGCATGACGCGCCACCGCGGTGGCCGACAGGCCGTCGCACACCACGAAGGCGAACGCGCCTGGTTGCGCGGCCAGGAGTGATCGATCCGTCGCGCGCAGCCGCCGGCCAAGATCCGGGCGCAGCAGGTAGGCGTGGCGGTCCGCGGCCTCGCTGTGCACGGCGACGCTGTCGATGCCGGCCGCGGTCAGCTCGCCGCGCAGCGCCGTGACGTCGAGCGCGGCGTGCACCGCGTCGCGCGCCGCGGCGTGAGCGGCCTGGAACGCGAGATGCGCCCCGGTCGGCAACCCGTTGCCGGCCCGGCCCAGCGCCACCCTGGCCTGGGTGAAGCGCCGCAGGTCGGTCCAGCGTGCCGGGGTGCGCGTCCCGGCCGTACTCATATGCATGTGCTCATGTGCCAGTGTTCAGGTGCCGAAGTTCATGCCCATGCACGCATCCCCAGGCGTTCATCCGAGGCCAATCAGCGCCGGCGACAATCCCTCCGGGAAGCGTTCGGAGGTCACCGGGCCGGCGATGCCCACTTGGGCGAGCCAGTCCTCGAACTCGGGCGCGGGACGCAGGCCCAGCGCGCCGCGCAGATAGAGCGCATCGTGGAACGAGGTGCTCTGATACGACAGCATCACGTCGTCGGCGCCCGGCACGCCCATCACATACGTCACGCCGGCGACGCCGAGCAGCGTCAACAGCCCGTCCATGTCGTCCTGGTCGGCCTCGGCGTGGTTGGTGTAGCAGACGTCCACCCCCATCGGCAGGCCGAGCAGTTTGCCGCAGAAATGATCTTCCAGGCCGGCGCGGGTGATCTGCTTGCCGTCGTAGAGGTATTCTGGCCCGATGAAGCCGACTACCGTGTTGACCAGCAGGGGCGAATAAGCGCGGGCAACGGCGTAGGCCCGCGCCTCGACGGTCTGCTGGTCGACGCCGTGATGCGCGTCGGCCGACAACGCGCTGCCCTGGCCGGTCTCGAAATACATCACGTTGTCGCCAACGGTGCCGCGGCGCAGCGAGAGAGTGGCGTCGTGCGCTTCCTTCAGCAATGCGAGCGAGACGCCAAAGCTGCGGTTCGCCGCCTCTGTCCCGCCGATCGACTGGAACATGATGTCGAGCGGTGCGCCGCGCTCGATGGCGCGCAGGCTGGTGGTGAGGTGCGCCAGCACGCAGGTCTGCGTCGGGATCGCGTAACGGTCGCGGATCGCGTCCAGCATGTCCAGCAGGGTGCAGGTGGCGTCAACGCTGTCGGTGGCGGGGTTGACGCCGATCACCGCGTCGCCGGCGCCCAGCAGCAGGCCGTCGAGCACCGAGGCGGCGACGCCGCGCGGATCGTCGGTGGGGTGGTTGGGTTGCAGGCGGACGGACAGCCGGCCGGGCAGGCCGAGCGTATTGCGGAACTTAGTCACCACGCGGCATTTCGCGGCGATCGCGATCAGGTCCTGCTGGCGCATGATCTTGCTGACCGCGGCGGCCATTTCCGGCGTGACGCCGGCGCGGATGGCGGTCAGGTCTTCGGATGTCGCCGCAAGCAGGTACTCGCGGAAGGCGCCCACGGTCAGGGCGGCGATCGGGGCAAAGGCAATCGGGTCGTGGGTGTCGGCGATAAGGCGGGTGACCTCGTCGGCCTCGTAGGGGATGACGGGGGTGATCAGCAGCGTGCGCAGCGGCAGGTCGGCGAGTGCCATCTGCGCTGCCACCCGTTCGGCGGCGGAGGCGGCGGCGAGGCCGGCCAGCGCGTCGCCCGAGCGGAACGGCGTCGCCCGCGCCAGCAGGGTGGGCAGGTCCGGAAACACGTGGCGGGTGCCGCCAATGCTGTGCGCGTAGGGCAGGGGTCGAGCTCCTCAGTACGGGCGCAATTGTGCGCCGCCGCCCTGACACGGCGTCAAGCGAATATGGCATGCGACGGCGAGCCCGGGCTTGGCCGGCCGGCTGGCATCGCCGGAAGAAAGGAAGGCCGGGGCTTCGCCCCATATGCGTTAGGATAAGGTTTCTGCGGGAAATATCCTTTGCCGTCGTCGTTTGCGTTTGGCCTCGGCGAGGTGCCGGCAGGTTTCTCGCCTCGCGCGCGCCAAGTCGGCCAAGGTAAAGTTGCGTGGCGCCAGGGCGGTGCGCAGGAGAGCGATGACGACGGCCTGGATCGCCCATAGGGATGGCACCCCAGCGTCGTCAGCACGGTCCAGAGGGGGAAGATTCCAGGATTTCCTGGCAAATGTCGTCGCTCAGCAGTGCCAGGATGAGATGCGGATAGAGCCAACTCAAGCTCCCCGCTTTGGTACGCGTTGGTAATCGGTCGATCCCGATCAACGACTTCAACCGCTTGAACGCCAACTCAATTTGCCAGCGCAACCGGTAGACGGCGCAAATCTCATCGGCCGGAATCTCCATCGGCAATGAGGTCGCCAGCACCATGAAGCCAGCGGCGACTTCACTGCGCGGGTCGACCTGCTGCTGGCGCTTGCTGCCACTTCGCCTGACCTTGTTGCGGGCGATTTCGGCCTTCTCCGGCGGCAGTGGCAGGATCACCAGCCGGATCGGCAGTCGTTGGGTGTTCTTGTCGCGCCCGTACAGCGCCTGGACGGTCCATTCCCGCGGTTGGTTCAGCGGATCTGGCTGGGGGGCCTGCTCCATCTGACGCAGCGCGCCGATCAGATCGAATGTCTTGCCATCCAGGCTCTCCAGGCGAAGCATGTTCCAACCGGTGCGAACGATGAAGTCCCTGGGCCGGCCACCAGATCCCACGCGGAATGCCGCCATCTCTCCGGCTTTGGCATAACCGCGGTCGGCGATCATCACCCCGCCATCATCGCACACCGTACGGCTGAGCGCTTCGGCGCCCTGCCCATCGGTCACCTCCAGGTGGCTGAACTTGCCGCTGCCAAGGTCATAGGTCGCATGGATCCGCCAGTCCGTTCCTGTGCTGCCGCGCTGGCTCAGGCTGCTGCCATCGCACAGATGCAGGCAGCGACCGTGCCAGATGGTCGGAGTGGTGCAGCGGCCCGCGGCGAGCAACTGGCTGGTCAGGGCGGAAAAGAAGCCAACGGACTGGTGCAACCGGTCAGACAGCGACGGGGCGGACAGTTCGGCGATCCCGTTCATCGAGGCCCACGCGGCGGTCTGCACGAGGGTCTTTCCGCCAGGGCCGCGCACCAGCCCCAGGCGCAACAGGTCTGCGGCGTCGGTGATCCCGCGCAATCGCTGGATCGCCAGGGTATCGCGGGCCAGACGGTTGAGGTCCAGGTCGGCCGGAAGGCGCGACAGAATGTCCAGCCAATCAGAGTCGGGATGGGATGCCAGGGTTTGCATCCCCGCCATGAATCGTACCCGACCGCGTCGGGGGAAACGTTTTCTACGCTATGGGGCTAACCTAACGCATATGGGGCTTCGCCCCTGGACCCGACCAAGGGGCGCTGCCCCTTGGAACCCCGCCAAGGGCAGCGGCCCTGTCATGTAAATCATCCCCGGGGGAGGCCGCCCACGGCGAACGCTCCGCGGGCTCAGGCGGCGGTTTCGGTGAGTTGAACCTGGAACCCCATGTTGGTGAGGCGGCGGACCAGGTGCCTCGCGTTGCGTGTTCGATCGAGCCTGTCGAGAAATCCCGCCCCCAAGGTCCTGGTAGAAGGTCCCGGTGCTGAGCATGTGCCAGACCGACACCAGGATCTTGTGGGCGATCGCGACAGCGGCCTTCATCCCGCCGCGTCTGGCGGCGAGGCGGCGGAATTTCTCCGCCAGGAACGTGCCTTTGTGCCCGTGGTTGCCGGAGCCGGCGATTGCCGCCGGTTAGTCGTTCGGCCTCTCAGCGGTCACAGCTGGAGAGTGCCGAGGTCGGCCCCGTCGGCACCCCTCCCTCAACCCAACCAAAAAATGGAGTCCAGAGGCCGCTGCCGGCGCCTGCCCCCGGGCACTTGACCCGGGGTGGGGGTCCAGGGGGCAAGGCTGGCCCCATGGCGGGTTTCAGGGCGGAGCCCTGACCTTCCTTCCTTCAGGCGGTTGCCCCGGCGGCCTTGGTCGGCTTATGCAATCAGCGGGATGGATCAGCCGGACACACTCGCGACGATCGCGCACCAGACCGTCAGCTTCGCGGACGGCATCACGCTGGAATGCGGCGTGACGCTCCGGCGGCTCGACGTCGCCTACCGCACCTACGGCACGCTGAACGCCGCGCGCAGCAACGCGGTTCTGGTCTGCCATGCACTGACCGGGGATCAGTACGTCGCCGAGACACATCCGATCACCGGGAAGGAAGGCTGGTGGGAGGCGGTGGTGGGTCCCGGCCGCCCGGTGGACACCGAGCGCTTCTTCGTCATCTGCGCCAACGTGCTGGGCGGCTGCATGGGCTCCACCGGTCCGCGCAGCCAGCGCGATAGCGATGGCGCCGGGGACGGCACCTTGGGGCCGTGGGGCACCGACTTTCCGCCGGTCACCATCCGCGACATGGTGCGCGCGCAGAAGCGGCTGATCGAGCACCTGGGCATCACCCGCCTGTTCGCCGTGCTGGGCGGCTCGATGGGCGGGATGCAGGTGCTGGAATGGGCGGCGTCGTATCCCGACGCGGTATTCGCCGCGCTGCCGATCGCCTGCGCGGCGTATCACTCGGCGCAGAACATCGCCTTCCACGAGGTCGGCCGGCAGGCGATCTTCGCCGACCCCGACTGGCAGGGCGGGCGCTACTGGCAGACCGGCAAGGTGCCGGCGCGCGGGCTGGCGGTGGCGCGGATGTGCGCGCACATCACCTACCTGTCCGAGCAGGCACTGACGCGCAAGTTCGGGCGGCGACTGCAGAACGCGCCGAAGGACCCGAGCGAGGCGATCACCCTGTTCGGCGACATGTTCGAGGTCGAGAGCTACCTGCACCACCAGGGCAGCACCTTCGTGCGCCGCTTCGATGCGAATTCGTATCTGACCATCACCCGGGCGATGGACTATTTCGACCTGGCGAGCGACCACAAGGGCGATCTCGCCAACGCGTTTCGCGGCACCAGGACGCGGTTCCTGCTGGTCTCGTTCACCTCCGACTGGCTGTTCCCGACCGCCGAGAGCCGAGCCGTCGCGCGCGCGCTGAACCGCGCCGGGGCGAACGTGAGCTTCGTCGAGATTCCGTCCGACAAGGGCCACGACGCGTTCCTGCTGGACGAGCCGGATTTTCATCGCACGCTGGCGGGCTTCCTGGCCGGCTGCGCCGAGCACGCGAGGCTGGATGTATGACCCCGTCGGTCGTGGAAATTGACCCACCGGCGCCACCCCCCCGTCATGCCGGCCCCCGGGTCCGGCCGAAGGCCCGATCATCCAGGCGGCCCGCATGACCACCCACGACCCCGTCCGTTTCGTCGCCAAGAACATGCGGGTCGATCTGCGGCTGATCGCCGAGATGATCGCGCCCGGCACGCGGGTGCTGGACATCGGCAGCGGCGACGGTTCCTTGATCGAGCACCTGTTCCGCACCAAGGGCTGCGATGCGCGCGGCATCGAGATCGACATGGTCGAGGTGATCCGCTCGGTCGCCTACGGTCTGCCGGTGATGCACGGCGATGCCGACACCGACCTGCAGCACTATCCGGACGGCGCGTTCGACTACGTCGTGCTGTCGCGCACCCTGCAGGCGGTGGAGCAGCCGCGCGCGGTGCTGCGTCAGATGCTGCGCATCGGCACCCGCGCGGTCGTCAGTTTCCCGAATTTCGGCCATTGGCAGTTGCGGCTGCAGCTTTTCACCCGCGGGCGGATGCCGGTGACCGCGACCTGGGACCGGATGTGGTACGCGACGCCGAACATCCATCCCTGCACCATTCACGACTTCTTCGACCTGTGCGCGGTCGAGGGCTACGTGGTCGAGCGCTGGCTGGCGGCCGACGACGCCGGACGGCGCGCGCCGTGGCGGCGGTTCCCGCACCTCGCGAACCTGTTCGGGGAGCAGGGGTTGTTCCTGCTGCGGAGAAAGTAGCGGATCCGGACCGATCCTGATCCGATCCTAAAAGACCTGCGAGACGCCCATCGATTCGCTGTCAGGCGGCATGCAATCCGCCGAATGGCGCGGCGCTCAACCACAGAGGTGCCGGCCACTGCGAGCGCAGGAAGTTGTGTTCAGGCACCCGGTCCGACGGCCCCAGCAGCGCGCCGAGCATCGCCGCCGCCACCACGGCGCCCAGGGGAATACCAAGGGCAACCAGAATAATCAGCGACATTGTCGGGCTCCTGCCGGGCTGTTTCAGAGGCCGTCGGCGATGGACTAGCCGTCCGACTGGGTCGGCGGGTAGAGCTGCACGTTCGAGGCATGCGCCGCGGGAATCAGCGAGGCGGTGCCTAGGGCGATGCCAAGAACGGCCAGCAGTGTCAGAAACATGGTCTTCATCGTCGTTCTCCTGTTGCTGAGAGGGCGGCGAGGACCGCCCCCGGAAGCAGCCGACAGGTGGCGACGTGACCACCGGACCGCCGCTAAATTCGGCGTCAGTGTTCTGAACTGCGATTTAGTGGCCGGCGCCGCCCCGCGTTCCTATATGCGCCCGAGCCGCCAGAAACGTCCTGGCATCGGCCTTTCTGCGGGGAAGCCGCCGGCGCCGGATCGATCGCGGCGGCACCTGTCCCTTGCGGAGGAGTCCGTGATGTCTGCGACGATGCTGCAAGACGGCGGCGGTGGGACGGAGGCTGCGCTGGCCAGCATACTTGTGATCGAGGACGACGACGGTACCGCCGAGGAGGTCATGACCGCCCTCGGCGACCATGGCTACCGGCTGGAACGTGCTTGCAGCGGAACCGACGGGCTCGAACGCGCGCGGGCCGGCGCCGGTGACGGTCCTTGGGACCTGCTGGTGCTCGACCGCATGTTGCCCGGACTTGACGGGTTGGCGGTGCTCGAGGCGTTGCGCCGCGACAACATCATGACGCCCGTGCTGGTGCTGAGCGCCCTGGGCGCCGTCAATGACCGGATCCGCGGATTGCGCGCCGGCGGCGACGACTACCTCGCCAAGCCGTTCGCGCTGGGCGAGCTCGTCGCGCGGCTCGAGGCCTTGCTGCGACGCCCCGCCACGCCGCGCGAGACGATCCTGCGCGTCGGGCCGCTCGAACTCGACCTGCTGGCCCGCCAGGCGCATCGCGGCCATCGCGAGCTCGACTTGCTGCCGCGCGAGTTCCAACTGCTGGAATACATGATGCGCCGCGAGGGCCAGGTGCTGACGCGCGCAATGCTGCTGGAGCAGGTCTGGAACTACCGCTTCGTCCCGCCGCAGACCAACCTGGTGGACGTGCATATCGGCCGGCTGCGCCGTAAGCTCGATGGCCCCAACGAGACGCCGATGATCCTCAGCGTACGCGGCGTCGGTTTCATGCTCCATGCGCCTGCTTAAGCTCGTCCGCGAACTGCTGCGCGCGACGCCGTTCCGCTGGGCGCTGCTGGTCGCCGGCGCCTTTGCGGTCTGCACGCTGGTGCTGTTCGGTTTCTTCTACTGGCAGACCTGCATGTACGTGACCGCCAACATCGACGGGGCGATCATGGAGGAGGCGCACCTCATCGCCGGCGATCCGCCCGCCGCGGGGCAGCAGCAGGTGCTGGCGGCGATCGCACGGCGGCTGCGCGACGATCCGCGGCGGATCAAGCTCGCCGGGTTGTTCGACGCGTCGGGCCAGCGCATTGCCGGCAATGTCGAGGCGCTGCCCGCCGACCTGCCGCTGGACGGCGGCGCGCACGCGACCTCGGTGATGCGGGTCGCCGCGCGCGGGCATGAGCCGCAGACCGTTCGTGCCGTCGGCATCCGCGTGGCCTCGGGCAACATTCTGGTGATCGGGCGCGATGCCCAGGAGGTGCGCCAGACCGCCGCGATCGTCGGCCGGGCGCTTGCGCTGGGGCTGGTGCCGGCCACCCTGCTCGCACTGCTGGCGGGTGCCCTGCTGAGCCTGCGCGCCCAGCGGCGCATCGAGGCAATGCGGCGTCAGGCCAGCCGCATCGTCTCGGGCGAGCTGCATGAGCGGCTGCCGATCCGGCGCACCCGAGACCCGCTCGACCGGCTCGGCGCCATCGTCAACCGCATGCTCGACGAAATCGAGGCGCTGGTGCGTGCGCTCGCGGGAGTCGGCGAGGACATCGCGCACGATATCCGCACGCCGCTGACGCGGGTGCGGGCGACGCTGGAACGCGGTCGCGACCAGGCGCGGACACTGGCCGAGCTGCAGGCGTTGAACGACCGCGCCATCGCTGGTCTCGACCAGTCGCTGGCGATCGTCACCGCGCTGCTGCGCATCGCTGAACTCGACCATGAGCAATACCTCGCCGCGCAGGACGTCGTGCCGCTGGTCGAGATCGTCCGCGGGGTCGGCGAACTGTATGACCCGATCGCCGAGGACAAGGGCGTCGCGCTGCGCGTCGAGGCGGGCGACGCGATGGCGGTGATCGGCGATCGCGACCTGCTGTTCGAGGCGGTGGCGAACCTGGTGGACAACGCGGTCAAGTTCACCCCCGCCGGCGGCGCGGTGTGCATCGGGCTGCGTGGCGGCGCCGACGGCCCGGTCATTCGGGTTGCGGACACCGGCCCCGGGATCGATCCGGCGGAGCACGACGCAGTGACCCGGCGATTCCACCGCGCCGACAAAAGCCGGGGCACGCCTGGGGTCGGCCTCGGCCTGAGCCTGGTCGCCGCGATCGTCAAGCGGCACGGCTTCACGCTGGTCATCTCCGATGGACCGGGCTGTGTGGTGGACATCATTTGCCAGGCGGCGCAGCCGGTGCTGTCGCGCACCGTTGCGCCGGTGCCGGGCCAGGCGCCCCGCCTCGCTGTTCCCTGACGCCGCGTAGCCGAGGGACGTGCCACGGGCAGATCGCCAACGGCCACCATTGCCGGCACCCGTCGGAGCGATCTTGTTGCGGGCCGCAAGGGGCGCTCGTCGCTGCCGTCAACCGGTCATCTGCGAATCCGAACGGTGCGCCGGCAGCGACAGGGAGCGCCGCGGCAGTTCGCCCGTCACGAGCCCATCGCCACCACACGACGAGCCGGTGTCGTGCAATACGCCCGGCGACCCGAGGCCAAATGGTGTCGAAGGCGGCCCCCTCGAAACGTTTCCGTAACCCAGGGTGTGCTGCCTTGCGTCAGGCCACCGAAAGACCAAGCCTTGGAACCAGCGCTGCCCCGTCCGCGACCTTCGTCGCCGCCATGATCGGAGGCAGGAAACCGCGCCCGGCGCGGTGGATGTCCCTTTGCTGCGACCTGCAGGCCGTGGTCGCGCTGGAATACGCGCTCATCGCCGGCGTGATGGTGTTCGTCGTCTTCGCCGTCAGCAGCCCGTTCGCCACGGCTCTGGCTACCATGTTCACCCGCGTCGCCGACGCGCTCTAACCGGCGACATCGCAGAACACGGCTGCTGTCCAATGGCTGTCTGATCGGCGATATGGGCTACGACGCGCTGGAACTGCGCGAGACTCTGGCCTTCCAGGGCCCGGCGAGCGTCATCCGACCAATCACCGCACAAGCACAAATGGCCGACTGATCTGGAAGCCTATAAAGAGCGCAATCTCGCCGAGCGGATGTTTGGTCGCCTCGAGGAGTTCCGTCGGATCGCCACCCGTTACGACAAACTCGCCAGAGACTTTGCCCCTGCCATCGCTTTGGTTGCCGCCGTCATCGGGTGGGTTGGCTGAGTCCAGACCCTGGCGATCGAATTGGCATTCGAATCTGCGCCCGACGATTGAGCAAGCGAGACCTGCCGACCAGCCGTGATGCCTCGATGCTCCACCGCTCGACCGTCCAGGTCAGGAGTTGCGCAATCAGGATCGCCACCGGGACGGCGGCCCAGATCGGCAGGCCGCAGCCATCCAGCACGATAGCGTGGCTCAGATACAACGGATACGAAATCCTGCCAAGCCATTCCGCCAGCGGATGTTCCAGCCAGCGTGCCCGGATCTCGAATTGCGATGCCGATGCGCCTAACAGGAAGAACGGGCCGAAAAAGAACCAGGGCGAAACCGTCAGCATCAGCGGAAGGCACACGGCGGCGAGGCCCACCGTGACAGACAGTCCGCGCCGCGACAGCACGATCAGGGGCATGAAGAACATGGCCCACCATTCGACGTGCAAGGACCACGCCGGCGGGTCGATCGCATCAGGTGCATTGGCGTTCAGCATCGGCCACCACAGCCAGCGCGTCCAGGGCGGCGCGACACCGGACAGCAGCACGCCCGCGGCAATGCAGACCGCATAGAGCGGCCACAGGCGGACGAATTGCTTGGCGAGGAACGCGATGTACCGCCCTCGATACGTCGGCGCCAGCACGCAGCCGGACAGCACAAAGAATGTCCAGACCGCATAGGTGGCCGGATGGAACGGCACCGCAATGCCGTTGTATTGGAAGCAATGAGACAGGAATACCGTCAGAGCCGCGACGCCACGGATCCCGTCGAGCGTGTGGTTGCGCGCGCCGGCGCCCGGCGATGGCAGCTTCATCGTGATCTGATCATTGGACACGCCGAAGCGACCTCAAGCGTGTCGGCATTGGCCACATCGGACGAGGGCGGGTGGCGCCGGCGAGACGGGTCGGCGGATGATCGGCCGGTTCCGCCATCTGATCACGGCCGCCGGATACGGCAGAGCGCCGCGACGTCGCGGGCAGCGACCAGCCGCAGCCGTTGGGAAGGACGGCGTGCAGGTCGGGTCGCGTCCACCGTCCGCCATGCTGGGCTCCGCGCTCGGTGTCGATTGAGTGACGCGGGTTCTAACCCGATGGTTGTTGCAGCGTGATTGCGTCTGGCGGCGACGCGAGGCCGAGAGCGAAAACGACATTGCAATCGCGCGCGCAAGGGGCGCGAAAGGTCGCACCAGTCTCAGGCAGCCTCGGGCGTGAACAGGAACGCCCGCAGCTCATCCGAACCGGCATGCCACGCCGGGTATTTGCTCATCCCCGGTTCGCCGCGCCTTCGCGAAGCGGCGTTGCAATGAGCCGGTTTCGCTTGCCACGAATTCCCTGCCGGTGCCCAGTGCTGCCGGTACCCAGTGCTGCCGGTACCCAGTGCTGCCGGTGCCATGCCGCTATCGCGACGTGTTGGACGCAGCCTGACGAAGCCGGTGTTGCGGGAGAGCGACAGGACGGCGGGACACGCCCGCGAGCGCCGCGCGGTGGCGCCCGTGCCGATGCTCAGATGCTCAGCCGACCTGCACCGCCTGCACCGCTTCCTCGAGTTCCACGAAACTCGGCATGTGCTCGTTCGGCACCATCTTCCGCCCGGACTCCACGCTGACCTGCGGCGCGTTGCCGTGCAGGTGCGTCACCAGCACGGCGCGGATGACCTCGAAATACTTCGCCTCCTCCTCGACCACGCCCTTCAGCCGCGAGGCAAACGGGCCGACCATCCCGTAGGCGAGCAGCACGCCAAGGAAGGTGCCGCATCAGCGCGCTGGCGATCATCGCGCCGAGCACCGCCGGCGGCTGGTCGATGTGCGACATCGTCTTGATCACGCCGAGCACCGCGGCGACGATGCCCAGCGCCGGCAGCCCGTCCGCCATGGTCTGCAATGCGTGCGCGCCGTGCAGCTCCTCGGCCAGCGTCTTCTTCAGCTCGCGCGCCATGACGTCCTCGATCTGGTTCGGATCGTCGGCGTTCATTCCCACCATGCGCAGGTAGTCGCAGATGATCCCGGCGGCGTGATGGTTGGCGAGGATCTTCGGGTATTTCTGGAACGCCGGGCTTTCTTCCGGCTTCTCGATGTGCGGCCTCCAGCGCCATGTTGCCCTTGGTGCTGGCCAGCCGCATCAGGAAGTACAGCAGGCTCAGCAGATCGACGTAGTCGGCCTTCTTGAAGGTCGCGCCCTTGATGATCTTGCGCGAAGCCGCCGAGCGTGTGCTTCACGTCGTGCATGCTGTTGGCCATGACGAAGCTGCCGATCGCGGCGCCGCCGATGGTCCACAGCTCGAACGGCAGGGCCTCGACCAGCGGCGCGATGCTGCCGCCCGAGACCAGGTAGCTGCCGAACACGCAGAGCAGCAGGAAGACCAGGCCGCCGATCGTCAGCATAGGTGCGCGATCAGGGCGGCGGCGGCGCGGGCGCCGCGGATGGTGGGGCGAATGACGGCACGAATGACGGGACGAACGACGGGGCGAACGACGGAACCGGCGGCGGGGCGGCCGGCGGCGCGGATGGCGCGTCGGATGGCTGGTCGGACGAAGGGGCGGGCGCCGCACCCGGCGTCGATGCGGAGGTCGGTGCGGACGTTGCCGCGGATGACGGGGCTGGCGGCGCGATGGATGGCGGGGTGGAGGCCGGTGCGAATGACCGGCCGGACGGCGACGTGGACGACGGCACGGGCGGCGCGAGGGGCGGAGATGTGGCGGACGATGGCGCAGGTGGCGGACCAGGCGTTGCGACTTGTGGCGATGCCGCGGGCGGCGCGGCAGGCTTCGCGATGAATGGCGCCGCCGAGGGTGCGGCCGATGACGGCACACCCGGCGAGGCGGGCGGTGCGATGGCTGCCGGCGCGGACGGCCGGGTCGGCGGCGCGGCGGCCGGTTCGGCGGGCTTCGCCGTGCCGCGCAGCACGATGATGGCGATGCGCCGGTTGGCCGCGGCAAGCGGATCGGCCGGCAGCAGCGGATCGCGATCGGCCAGTCCGGTGACGCGGCTGATCCGCGTGTCCGCCAACCCCGCATCGGTCAGCAGCCGCCGCGTCGCGTTCGCCCGCTCGGTCGACAGCTCCCAGTTGGTCTTGCCGTTGCCGGCGTAGGGTGCCGAATCGGTGTGTCCGACCACGGCGATCTCCTCCGGCAGGCGCATCAGCACCGGCGCCACCTTGGCCAGCAGCAACTGGGCGCGCTCGTTCGGGTTGGCCGAGCCGGTGGCGAACATCGGCAGCCGCTCCTCATCGAGCAACTGGATGCGCAGCCCCTCCGGCGTGATGTCGATCGCAAGCTGGCGCGACAGGGCGGCCAGGGCCGGATCGCCGCGCACCGCCTGGCGAAGCTCCTCGGCGGCCTGCTCAAACGCCTGCTTCTCGCGCAGCGCCTGCGCCGCGAGTAGCTCGGCCTCGGTCGGCGCGTGGTCGCCAGCCTGCGTCACGGCCCGCGCCACGACCGGCGCCGGCTGGGCGGCATCCGCCATTTTGGCGCTCAGCGAACCGGCGGCCACGGGACTCGCGGCCACGGCGCTGGCACCCATACCATTGCCACCCACGGAACTGACGGCCACAGGGTCCGCGGCGGCAGAGTTGGCAGCCGTGGCACTGGCAGCCGTGGCGCTGGCAGCCGTGGCGCTGGCGGTCCCCGCGCTGGCAGCCGGCGGGTTTGCTGGCTGCACCTTGGCGGAGCCCGGCGGGACGGCGTCCGTCCTGCCCGCCGGCCCGGCTTCCTCCGCCGCGTTATGCCGATCCGCCAGCAGCGGCGTGTCGGCATCCGAGTCGTCCGGGGCTTGCACGGCCGGTCGCCGGCCGACGATCACCTGCACCGCCCCGCGATCCGAGACCATGGCGCCTTGGTCGAACACCGTGTGCCCGCTAAATGGCTGGCCGGTGCCGGAGGACGCGTGGCTCAGCAGGTTGTTCGGGCTGAAATAATCGGCCAGGCCCTTCCGCTGGTCTTCGGTGGTGGCGTTGAGCAGCCACATCAGCAGGAAGAACGCCATCATGGCGGTGACGAAGTCGGCGTAGGCGACCTTCCAGGCCCCGCCATGCGACTCGGCCTCGGTCACCTCCTCCCTGCGGATGATGGTGACGCCCGAGTTTCGACTGTCCGTCTTGCCGCCCTTGCCGCGCATCGCCCGAAGCTGCCGTTGTCTCCGGGGACAGAGTGGCGCGGGTTAATTAACTCCCGGCTAACCAGCCGGAACAGAGGGCGTCCGAATCAGTCGCCCAGCACACTGGTGCCCCGCGTGCCGATCATCGCCAGGAACTCGCGCCGCGTTGTCGGATCGTCGCGGAAGGCGCCGAGCATGCGGCTGGTGACCATGGTCACCCCGGGCTTGTGGATGCCACGCGTGGTCATGCACTGATGCGCCGCCTCGATCACCACGGCAACGCCGCGCGGCTGCAGCACCTCCTGGATCGTGTTGGCGATCTGCGCGGTCAGCTTCTCCTGGATCTGCAGCCGCTTGGCATAGGCCTCCACCACCCGTGCGAGCTTGCTGATCCCCACCACCCGCCGATGCGGCAGATAGGCCACGTGCGCCCGCCCGATGATCGGCACCATGTGATGCTCGCAGTGGCTCTCCAGCCGGATGTCTCGCAGCAGGACGATCTCGTCGTAGCCGTCGGTCTCCTCGAAGGTACGCTCGAGGATCGCCACCGGATCAAGGTCGTAGCCGGCGAAGAACTCCTCATATGCCCGCACCACGCGATCCGGCGTGCCGACCAGACCCTCGCGTGCCGGATCGTCGCCGGCCCAGCGCAACAGCGTGCGGACCGCCGCCTCGGCCTCCTCGCGGGTCGGACGGTCGGTGCTGTGCGCCGCCGAGACACGGCACGCGCTGGGGGTCACGATGTTCACGACGGGGTTCCTTCCGCTCGGCCGGTTGGCTGGCGGAGGCCACTCGCGGCCGGCGCCGGCGTTCATATGGGCCATCTTGCCGGCTTTTCCCGAGCCGGCAAGTCCGGCATGCGCCGCGCCGGCCACCACCGCGACGTGCCGGTCGGAGCGCCAAGCATGCCGCGTTGGCCCGATGGCCGGGTCCAGCCGGTCGGCCGCGGTCGCCGGACGGCAGGCGCCAGAATATGGTCAGCAACATCCATGCCGGCGGAACCTCGGCCGGCATGACCGAAACAGGCCGCGCCGACGCGCCCCGGACCGCGCGCCCGCCTTTGGTCGCCGGCGTGGGCCGAGTGGTGCGCGAAAACGCCAGCAGGACGTGCTTCTTCGCGACCGCCGACCGTCGGCATGGCCGCCGCGTCCCGGGCGGAGATCGACAGCGGCTGCGGCGGTGCGACGTGGAACGACCATGGATTGCGCTCGGCCAGGATGCGCAGCGCGTCGCCCAGGCGTCGCCCAGGCGTCGCGGTGCGCGCAACGCCACGTCCGCCTCGGCTTTCATGATGTCCAGGCAGGCCTCGATCAGCATGCGTGACAGATCGCCCAGCCCGTCCGGTGCCGCGCGATCGACAGCCTCCCGCATCGCCAGGCCGAGGGGCCCAGGTGTTGGCCGCGGCAAACTCCATCAGGACGCCCAGATTGGTCGGCTTGGTCCGCTGCCCGGCCAGGTCCGGCCGGTACTGGAGCAGGGCGCAGGCGAGCCGCAGCCGTTTCGGTGCCATGGTCAGGTCATCGCCGGGCGACCATCAGACCGGCGAGGGCGCCACGCAAGTCGCGCCGGCGCTGGCATAACCCCTTACGGATACCTGCCATGCGTTGCGCATTGATGAACGCCTCCGGTATGCGATCGACCACCGCGCCGATGTGCGCGTCCGACAGCGCTTCGATAGCGGCGATGGTCTCGCCAATGGTCTTGCCGTCGGATTTCACCCCGGCTGGGTAGGGGCCGACCAGTCGCGCGACGTTGGCGAGCGGGCCGTCTCGCCAACCCTGCGTCGGGCTGCCGTGGTCAATGTAGGCGTATCGGACGGCCATGCGGCGCGCGTCTTCCGCGGCCAGCAGGTTGCCATCGTTGTCGCGATCCAGATTGTCGATCCAGGTGTCGAACACCGGCATGGCCGATGCCGCCAAGGCGAGTTCCGCCAACACCCGCTGCGCCGCCTCCGGGACACGGAGCAAGGCCCCCCATTTGTCCAGCGGCTGAAATGGCGGCAATGTTACACCTGACATCCCCATCCCCGACCTGTAGATTGGCGGTCAAGGAGCAACCCGCCATGAAGTCCGAACTCTCCGTCCCCAAGACGAAGCCGCCGCGTTCGCCTATGTCGAGGCCAAGCTGAAAGCGACGGGAAGACAGTGCCAACCCCCTACAATGGGAATAGCCACACCACACGGTGGCCCCACGAGGGAATTGTGCTCCTACCTGGAGCTGTCCGGCGGTCCGTCGCATCTGCGCTACCTGTTGCGGCGGCTGCGCCGGCTGCTGCCACCGGATGTCCCGGTGCTGGTCGGGCTGTGGCCGGCCGGGGAAGCGATTCTGGAAGATGAACGGCTGCGTGCGGCGGTGGGCGCGGATGACTACACGGGCTCGTTGCATGAGGCCGTGGCGGCGTGCCTGGAGGAATCACCTCCCGCACCGCACCGATGCCGCCTCGGACCCGGCATACCGCACGCTGGACCTCGTCCGCCGCGTCATGAACGCCGCCCGCGCCCCCTCGTGCTCCCCGTCCGGCCGCGTCCTGGATACCGCTGCCGACTGGGTCGCTCATGCTTACCTCCCTATTCTGCGCCCACCTCGGCGGCGGCCTATCGCCGTGTCGCGGCGACTGCGCGGCCCCGCAAATTGCCGTTGTCTACGCGTTGCGACGGAGCCGCTTCACGTTTGCCCGCGCGCGATTGACAAACGGCGCCAGCATCGCGGATTTGCTCCGCCCTCTCATGAGCGCCGCCGTCGAGAAATGCACTGCCGCCGCCTTCTCGGCTGCCATGCGGCGAAACTCCGCCGGACTGCACCTGCCCTGGGCCATCATCAGGGTGCGGCGCAAGATCGTCTCCCACGACGCAGCCGCCAGCCGTGCCATCATCATCGGAAAAGCATAGGATGAGTTTCGGGTATGTTTTCGCATAAGCCGTCAAATGCGGTATTATGTAGCAACGGGCACCAACCCGTGTTCGCAATCCGTTCCGTCCGGTTCCACCTCTCTAGCGAGAGGTGCGCCGTGAGCGTCCGTTGCCAGGTTGAGGATAACCGTGTTGACCTTGCGGGGTTGGTGCGGGGGGACTCGGCATGTCTGAGGTCGGAAGCCTGGAGGTCCAACTATTTATTGGGTCGCTCGCGGCGGGGGCGATCGCTGTCGCCATGACTTCAGGCAGGGTGGACTCACCGATGGTTCGTGCGCGGCATGTTCGCTCTCGCTGTCGCCTTAGCGGCGTTGGCGATCACCTGGCCCAAGGTAAGTTCTCACGTTCCTGCGATCGACGAATGGATATCCGACGCCACAGACAGTCGAGTGGCCTGGTTTCTGATCGGAATCTTTTGAGGTGGACCCCATCGGTTGGACAGGAATTGGCGCGACTTAAGAGAGAGTCTCTCCGGTTTCCATGGCCCCTCCCGATCCGAGGGGTGTGTGCGCCTGTAAGTATAGACCTTCTTATACTTCAGTCAATACCCTTTCTTGCTGATGTTGTGCCTGTGTATATGTGGGCAACGCGTGAGCGCAGCGTAGCGTAGCGGAAGCGTTGTCCACATATACACAGGCAGCCGCTTCGAACACCTCGCGCGGCGTGCGATAGCTCAGCGCCTGATGTGAGCAGGATCACGGTTTCCGATGGGCTTGTGATCGCGGCATTTGATGGGCTTCCCAGTTCCGGTTCCCGTTTGCCGTAGGGTATTTGGGAACCGGAACTGGGAATGCTCGAGATGGCGGGGCGCGGTCGCGTTTCGGTGGTCGCGATATTCGGATCTGGCTTGGCGCGACGGCCGCGTGGGTTCGGCGCTTGGCTCTGACCGTTCAGCGTGCGGCGAGGCGGTATCCGTCGGCGGATTTGACGATGGTTCCGGCGGCGATCATGGCGGCGAGGCGTTCGTAGAGAGTGGTGGCACGAACGCGGCAAGACGCGCGCAGGTCGGAGAATGGCCGTGGCTGGCTGGCATCGGCGAGAACCAATGCGATGCGCTGATCGATGGATTCCTGGTGGACGGAGCGATTGGGTTGGGGATCGCCCTGGACGGACCGCAGGGCGAGGGCGTCATCGCGCTGAGCGAGTTCGAGCGTGATGCCGGCGATGGCCGCGGCGGCGCGATGCTCGACGGTGAGCGCGATGCGGTCGTCGCTGTCGCGGCGGAGATAGAGATTGGAATCGCCCCAGGCGTGGAATTCGGACGATCCGCGCAGGGCCTGGCCGGCACGGACGGTTCCGGCGCCCTTCCTGGCATGGTGGACGACGGCGATGGCTGTGGCATGGCGTCGTTGCAATTCGCGCAGGAAGGCGAGCAGCGGTGCCACGTCGCCGCTGACGTTCTCGTCGATGCGATGCAGGCGCACGAACGGATCGAGGATCAGGAGCCTCGGCTTGAGGGTGGCGACGGTCTCCTCGAGACGCGCGCGGTCGGCCTCCAGATCGAGGCGCAGGTTGGGCGCGGTGATCACCTGGACGTCGAGTTCGGCGAGAGCGGTACCGGCGGCGGCACAGATGCCCTCGAGGCGTCGGCGCACGACGTGCAGCGCGTCTTCGGCGGGATAGAGCAGGACGCGACCGGGCCGCGTGACCGCGAAGCGGCGCAGGCAGGGGGTTCCGGCGGCGACGGCGACGGCCAGATCGAGGGCGAGAAAGGATTTGCAGCATTTGGGCTCGCCGCCGATGATCCCGACGGCATCCTCGGACCACAGCTGATCGACCAGCCAGCGCCGCTGCTCGGAAGCCTCGGCGAGACGCCAGGCCGGCTGAACCGGAAGCTGCGTCATCGGCGGCGGCGGATCGCCGCCTTGGCCTCGCTGGTGGCGGGCACGGCGCTGACCTCGAAGAACAGCGTCTCGTCGATCTGACGGGCGTCGCGCTGGGCCGCGGCCTCGAGCAATTCGGCCGCCATGATCATCAGGGCGCGCGGGTTGCCCTGCGCATGATCGCAGATGGCCGCGATGACTTCCGCGGTCATCAGGGTGGGGGCGCCGGCCTGCCGGAGGGCGTGGCCGAGGCAGGCTTGCAGGTCCTGGGGCGATGCGCGTTCGATCGGCAGGCGCACCCGCACGCGGCTGGCGAGCGGGAGGAATTCATCCGAGCGCAGGCGTTCGGCGAGCCGTCCGTCTCCGGCCAGCACCACGGTCAGCAGGATGTTCGAGTCCAAATCGGTAGAGGCCAACAGACGCAGCTCTGCCAGCACCGCGGTCTGCATCTCCTGCGCCTCGTCGATCACCAGCACGGGCCTGCGCAGGGTGCTCTGAATATGCGCCTGCCAGCGCTGGCGCAGGATCTTCGCGCCGGCGAAGCGATTGTGCGGGCGCAATTCGACCCCGAAGAGTTCGCCCATCTCGCGGTAGAAGTCGGCGATGTTGGCCTGCGGTCGGCTGATCACGCCGACGCTGACGTCGCGTTGTGTCGCCAGCGACGCCGCCAGGATGCGCAAGGTGGCCGATTTGCCGCACCCGGGGGCGCCGGTGACGAGGGCGAAGCCGCCGTCGCCGGCGAGTTGCTGGACGCGCCAGCAGAACAATTCCAGACGCGGGGTGACGTGCAATGCCTCGGTCGGCACGTTGGGGGTGAACGGGTTCCATTTGAGGCCGTAGAGCGCGAGCATCTTGTTGTTCACGCGTCGTCTCCTTCGTCCTTGGGCAGATAGGCGGGCGGCAACCCGGTAGCGGACTGCCGGTCGATCATTCGCTCCAGCAGCGGTCCGATGCCGCGCGCCGTCGTGGACGATGGTGGCGTGGCCGGTGGTGGCGATGGCTTGCCCGGCTCGGTCGCGATTGGCTGTAGGCTGCGGCGCTGGCCGGAGGCGTTGGCCGCCTTGTCCTGCGGGAACACGCGACAAAGAACCGTGCCGGTGTGCGGATCGACGAGGTGGACCTGGGTGAGATCCCAGGCGGCGAAGCGGACCTCCAGCAGGGAGATATGCCGATACTGGTTGGGCACTTCGAAGCGACGGCCTTCGATGACGGCGGTGCCGTCACTCTTGCGCAAGGTCCGCCGTTCGCTGCGGGTGAAGGCCAGCCGCAATGCAGCGGCATCCGGGCAGGGGCGTGTCACGGCGGGGCCGGCGAGGAAGCGGGCGAGCGGCGTATCGTTGATCTCGCTGTGCCGCTTGCGGTTGTAATCCTGCTCGACCCAGGCCTGGGTCGCCTCGTTGAGCCGCGCCAGGGTGAGATCGTCGACACCCTCGAGCATGGCCATCAGCCGGCCTTCGACCGACGCCCAGAGAACTTCCTGCTTGCCGTTGGCATAGGGGGAATATGGCAGCGTGGTCTGATGAAGGATGCCGAGCCTGGCGAGACCTTCGGTGATCTCGGTCGCCGTCATGGCTGCGCCGTTGTCGCTCATGGCGGCACGCGGGAGACCCCGCTTTTGCATCGCCTGCGACAGACCATGTGCAATGTTTTCGGCATTCTCGGCCAAGTACCATTGGAGATGGCAGGCCAGCCGCGAATGGTCATCGAGCACGCCGAACAGCACCGGTGTTCGCCATTCGCCGCGCGGCGTCAGAACCTTTCTAGAACCGTTATGACAATCCCAATGCCAGAGCCCGCCGGAATACTCGGATTCATAGCCGCGCACCTCGCGTGCCTCGAGCCGTGCCGCCGCCGCCAGCGCGCCTTCGGTCTGACGCGTCGTCATCGGTCGCCGCTTGGTCAGGCCGCGCGCGGCGAGGAATCGTCGAACCGTTGCGTAAGACGGCACCGGCCGTAATTCCGGTCGCGCCTCGGCCAGGGCTGCCAGATTGTCTCGGTGAAGCTGTGCGGACCAGCTTTTGTGGGCGCCGTATTGCGCCAGCAGCGCCTCGCGCAACGCCGGCGTCATCGATGCCTGCGCGCCGGCATCCCCCCGCCGCTTGCGGCGCAGCACACCGACCGGATCATGTTGCTCGCCGCGGGCTCGGTAGAGCCATCGTTCAAGAGTAGAAACACCAAAGCGGACCGGTGCGCCGGTGCTCGGGTGGCGCCATTCGCGCGCGGCCAGTTGCACCAGCGCCGCGTGCAACGCGCCCTTCGCCGGCGGCGCGGCGAGAAGCGCGCCGATAATCGAGAAGCGCAACCGCGCCCATCGCTCATGTACCCGCGATCCGCCTCGTTCTGTCACGCTCGCCCTCCGAAAAATGAGCGTGACCACGGTGGGCGCCCTCAACGCGGGCCGGCGACGCGCATCCTCTGCGGATCGGTGACGCCCGTCAGAAAGCGCGCATCGCCGATGCGCCGCCGGTCAGCGGCCTGAGGAAGCGCAGCAAGGCGACGAGCTGCTCGCGGATGTCGCCGGCGAACCGCTCGAGCAGCGACGCCGGCAGCGCCGCGATGTCGAGCGGCGGCACCATTGCGGCCATGGCGACGGCTGCGAAGGGGCTATCGGTGAAGGTGGACAGCCACCAGACGCGCCAGCGCGCCAGTGTCCGACGATCAAGTCCTGGCACGACCGACAGACGCGCCAGGCGCGACGGCGTGGTGCCGAGCATCAACGCCGAGATCAGCGTCACCACAGTGGCGAGGTAGACGCGCCGGCCCAGAAAGCGCAGCGACGGCGGGGTGGCACGCGTGCGGCAACCATCCACCGCGCAGCAGAAGCTGAAGCGCTCGGCATGCTCCCGGCCGAGCCCGGCCGGACCGCCCCGTGGCTTGCGGTCATACGGCGCCGAATGCAGCGCGCCACCGCAGAGCCAGCACCGTGCTGCCCGGGTGGAGGCCGCAATGTCGCGGTCGAAGGCGAGAAGCTGCTCATGGAACTTGGCGTCGGCCAGCACGGCTTGGTACACTGGGTGCGTCCTTTGCAAGAAGTTGGCGAGATGGCCAAAATCGGACGGAATGATCCCTGTGCCTGCGGCAGCGGCAAGAAATACAAGAAGTGCTGCATGGCCAGTGACGAGGCCGCCGCCCTTGCCGCACGTCCCGCTCAGGCGGCCGCGGCGCCGGCGCGCCAGCCGTCCTTGGCGAACTATTTCCAGGAACCCGACGAACTCGACGAACTGACCGAGGCGTCCAACGCCGTGGTCGGCTTGGTTCACGCCGGCGATCTCGATGCCGCCGAGCAGGCCGCCCACGACCTGCTCGCGCGCTTCCCCGATGTCCATGACGGCTACGACCGCCTCGGCATGGTCTGCGAAGCCCGCGGCGATCATCGCCAGGCCGCCGACTACTACCGCCGCGCCATCACCGTCATCCGCGACCACCCCGACAACTACGATCCCGGGTTCGAGGACGTCTTCCAGAAGCTCGTCGATCGCCTGGACGCCCAGGCGAACGCCGCCGCCGGCTGAGCCTGCCGGCCCGCCCACCGCTCCAGCCTCGCCGGGTGCTCGGCGGCGTCAAGGCATCCACGCCTACGGCGCGGAGCCTCCTTGACCCCGCCTGCGCTCCCGGCGGTCACGTGCGCAGGTCGGCTCCGAGGAATGGTCCTTCAGTCTCACCAAGGAATACTTCCGAAAAGACCCGTTGAGCACGTTCGGCGAGGGGGCCGCGCGCTGCCCCATCAAATTCCGTGATCAAAAACCGCCTAAAACCCGTCGCTTTGCGCGCTCAGGCTCAATGCACCCGCTCGTCATTGTAGAACGCCAGCCACCCGCCGATGCTCCGGCGCGCCTCCGCCACCGAACCATACGCCTTGATGAACACCTCCTCGTATTTCAGGCTCCGCCACAGCCGCTCGATGAAGATGTTGTCCAGATACCGCCCCTTGCCATCCATGCTGACCCGAACCCCGCGAGCCTCCAGTTCAGCCAGAAACTCCGTGCTGGTGAACTGCGCCCCTTGGTCGGTGTTGAAGATGTCCGGCTGGCCGTACCGTTCCAGCGCTTCCTGCAACGCTTCGACGCAGAAGCTCGTGTCCATGCTGATCGACACCCGCCACGCCAGGACCCGACGACTGAACCAGTCCATAACAGCCACCAGATACACAAACCCCTTGGCCATCGGAATGTAGGTGATGTCCGCACACCAGACCTGGTTCACCCGCTCGATCGCAAGGCCGCGCAACAGATAAGGGTACACCTTATGATCGGGATGCGGCTGACTGGTGCTCGGCTTCTGGTAGATCGTCTCCATCGCCATCACCTGCATCAGCCGCTTGACCCGCTTGCGAGTCACCGACCAGCCGTCCCGCCGCAACACCGCCGCCAGGCGGCGTGATCCGTAGAACGGATATGCCAGATGCAGCTCATCCATCCGCCGCATCAGCCTCAGATCCTCCGCGCTGACCGGCACAGCGCGGTAATACAGCGTCGAGCGGGCCACCTTCAGCAGCCGGCATTGCGCGACGATCGACAGGGCCGGCTCGGCCGGGTCGACCAGCGCAAGCCGCGCGGCCGGGCTCATGGCCCAGACCGTTTGCGAAAAAAATCCCGCTCCACCGTCAGTTGCCCGATCTTCTCATACAACGGGGCAAGCTGGGCCTCCGACGCCGCCGCGCCGTCCTGCCCATTGGCGTGGCTGCGCGTGAACAGAGAGGCCGTTCCATCCAGCAGCGTCTTCTTCCACGCATGGATCTGGCTCGCGTGCACACTGAACCGGCTCGACAGCTCCGCAACAGTGCCTTCCTCACGCACCGCCGCCAGTGCAACTTTCGCCTTGAACTCAGCGCTGTGCTTCTTCCGTGTATTGGTCATGTCTCACCTCCGGCCACCCAGCCGTTCCAAGGGGAGACTCTCTCTTAGCTACCTGTCCAGTTTTCGGGGTCCAGCTCACTTTTTCTCGGTCGTCGCCCTCGCAAAGCACGGAATTATTGACCGCTTCGTCCCGCGCGCCCAAGGGTATGTCCCAGAGTTCAAAGATGCGCCCATGGAGCCGATTTGGCAGCAAATGTACAAAAACCAGACAGTCAATCTTGATGGCTTTGAGTTCGTCAAATGCACCTTTGATAATGAAGAGCGTTTTTCGCTTGGCGGCGCGGCGCACGAGCCTTCCCGCGTGGGCACCCAAACTGGGGGCCGCGCCGGTGAGCGAAAAACGGATTGGACTAAGCCGCTCCCGCCGCCGCCGCGACTATGGGTGTTGAATGGCGCTGACCCTTTTGCTGGAGAACCATCGGGGCATTCGGGGCGGCGGTTTGGTGCCAACGGCTGCCCCAGCCAAGCCTTGGTGCGGCCAGGGTAGACCGGAGCTGACCATTTGACCCCTGATGAAACGCGCCCACGGGCACGTTCAAGACGCTCGCGGCCACAGGATTCCCGCCCCGATCTGGCGGGTGGTTCGGCTTGGCGCAGTCGGGTCGTCGATCCGGCGTCATGATGTGTCCGGCGCCGGCTGGCAGACGGTTGGTCTCGTAATGCAGCCGACCACCACCATGATGCCGGTGTGGCAGTGCGGGCACGCCCGCAAGGATTGTCCGGTCAGCACCTCATAGCGGTCGCGATAGTCAGCGGGCAGATCATCCGCCGGTGCGGCCGGTGCCATCGCCAGCAGTTCCCGACAGTGCGCCAGCTTCAGCGCACGATGGCAGTTGCCGAGGAAGCCGTAGTACCGGATGCGGTGGAACCCGTCCGGTAGCACATGGATCAGGAAGCGGCGGATGAACTCCCCGCCGTCCAGGGTCATCGTCTTCTGGCGGTTGTCGTCCCGGTAATCCTTCCAGCGGAAGCGGACCTTGTCGTTGTCCATGGACACCAGGCGGTTGTTGGAGATGGCAACACGGTGGGTGTACCGCCCGACATAGTCGAGAACCTGTGCCGGCCCGGCAAAGGGCCGCTTCGCGTAGACGACCCACTCGGTGTTCCAAACCGGCGTCAGGTAACGCCGGAACGCGGCGGGCTCCTGGAGGTGGCGATACGCGGAGAAGAAGTTCAGCGTTTCGGCGGCGAACGCCTTCTTCAGATAGTGCAGGAATAAGCCCCGGAACATCCGTGACAACACCGGGACCGGCAGGAAGAATCCCGGCCGGCAGGGGATCCAGCTTTTGCCGTCCGGCGCGATTCCACCGCCAGGAACAAGAAAGTGCACGTGTGGGTGGTGTTGAAGGTTCTGCCCCCAGGTGTGCAGCACGGCCAGGAAGCCGATCTCCGCGCCCAAATGCTTTGGGTCGGCAGCGATCTTGTGCAGCGTCTCCGACGCCGCCCGGAACAGGATGTCATAGACCGCGGCCTGGTTCTGGAACGCGATCGTGGCGATCTGGTCCGGCACCGTGAACACCACGTGGAAGTAGGGCACGTCGAGCAACTCTGCCTGACGGTCGTCGAGCCACTGGGCGCGGGCGAGACCCTGGCACTTCGGACAGTTCCTATTACGGCACGAGTTCGTACGCGATGCGTTGATGGCCGCATTCGCCGCAACGTTCTACGTGACCGCCAAGCGCTGCCGTGCGGCAGCTCTCGATAGCGATCATAGCACGGCGGCGCGCGCCGGACAGCGCCGCGCCGTGCTGATCACGGAAAGCCGGGCCGAAGTGGCGGAATATGTCCGCCACTTCCAGCCCCTCGCGTGGCATAGCAGTGCCGTCAGGCGGGCGGCAGGGTGGGCACTTTGGCGATCGCGGTGTGCAAGGCTTCCAGCGGACTGGCCGTGGCGCAGACCTTGCTGGTGGCGATACGCAGATAACGAGACGTGGTGTTCAGGCTGCGATGCCCCAGCAGCAACTGAATGGTACGTAAATCGGCACCGGACTCCAGCAGGTGAACGGCGAACGCATGCCGCAAGGAATGCGGGGTAATCGTTTTGCCGAGCCCCGACTGTTCAAGCGCCTGCCTGCACGCGATCTCGACGGCGCACGCCGTGATAGGCTGCTCGGGACGGTCACCTGGAAACAGCCACGCTTTTGGGTGAGCCTCCTTCCAGTAGGTCCGTAAAAGCTTCAACAGCGTCGGCGAGAGCATCACGTACCGGTCCTTCCGGCCTTTGCCCGCCTCCACCCGAATGACCATCCGTTGGCTGTCGATCGCGGTGGGCCTCAGGGAAACCGCCTCTGAAATGCGCAGCCCCGTCGCGTAGCACACGGTCAGGATCATCCGATGTTTTGGGCTTTTCACCGCATCCAGAAAGCGGGCGACCTCCTCCGGGCTCGGCACGACGGGGAGCTTCTTCGGCTGCCGGCAGGTTGGGATATCGTCTTGGACAATCCAAGGCCGTTTGAGGGTGACTGTGTAGACAAACCGGAGCGCGGCCACGGCGACCGAAATCGAGCTGGCCGCTAGCCGCCTCTCCTCGACCAGGTGAATCTGCCAAGCCCTGATCTCGTGCTGACCTAAACGTTCGGGCGGCTGGCGGAAATGGCGGGCAAACCGGGAAACCTGCTCGACGTAAACTCTCTGTGTCTGTGGCGAGAGGTTACGGATCCGCATATCCTCGATCATGCGGCGGCGAAGCGGGGTCATTGGCAACTCCTCTGCGAGACGAACAGCGCCACATGGCGCCACCGCATCGTCTCGCGGCTGAGTTGTCAGGCCAGGGGCAGAGGGGCCTCGGCAATCGCACCGGTGAAATCAGAGAAAGCGGTCTCGATCACACGACTCCCGCGAAGCGGGTTAGTCCAACGTAACTTTTATGTACCAAGGAGGGCCGTATCGGATAATTGAAGCTGTTTTTATTGGTGAAATCAGAATTGGGTCAACGCACCCATCTGTGAAACTCGCGATACAAATCATGGAAATGCTACACAGATACTCTGGCGGCAAATCACAACTTTTGCACGTGACGCCCGACAAAGCCGCAAGCTTTGGTATCAAGTCGTCATAGGTCTGCCAGCGCCAGAACCGTGATCCCGAGCACGGCCAGACACGCCAAGAGGAACGTCGCTGAGAACGTGCCCCGGACAAGCTTGCTGTTCACGGATGCTTCGGTCTCCCCCTCTAGACCATGCTCGTTCAGCCGCTTGGCCAGCTCGGCATAGGTCACACCGGCCCGCTTCAATTCGGCCTTGAGGAACCGCCGCATCTTGTCGGCCCACTCCCTTTCCTTAGGCGTCAATCCCATATCACGCTCCGATCAAAATCGACCTGAGCCGATCATATACGATCTTTTCCAGTTGACAAGTGGGTCAGTAGAGATCATATTCGCTTTGTTCAAAGCGGATACGATCCATGTCCCAACACTTCCTCCTTTCCGCCCGTGCCCGGACGCTCTCCCTCGCGCGCCGTCATGCGCATGACCGAGACCGAAGCCGAGGCGGCTTTCCGGTCGATCCGCTGGGACGCACGGACGGCAAGCCGGTGTGCCCGCACTGCGAATGCCCGACCGTCTATGGGATTGCCGCACGGCCGAACGGCGCCCCGCGCTGGCGCTGCAAGGCGTGCCGCAAGGACTTCTCCGTCACGTGCGGGACGATGTTCGCGTTCCACAAGCTGCCGCTCCGCACCTACCTCGCGGCCATCGCGATCTTCTGCAACGAGGTGAAGGGCAAGTCCGCGCTGGCGCTGTCCCGCGATCTCGGACGCCAGTACAAGACGGCATTCGTCCTGGCCCACAAGCTCCGCGAGGCGATGGCGTCCGAGCTGAAGGGCATGACGGTCGGCGGCGCCGGCAAGGTGGTCGAGACCGACGGCGGATATTTCGGCGGCTACGTGAAGCCAGCCAACCACAAGGAGAACCGCCGGGACCGTCGCCTTGCCAAGAACCAGAACGGCAAGCGCCAGGTCGTGGTCGTGGTCCGCGAGCGGGACGGCCGGACCCTGCCGGCCGTGTTCAAGTCCGAGGGCGCGGCGCTGGGGTTCATCGCCTCCCGCGTCGCCAAGGGGACCGAGATCGTGGCGGACGAAGCCGGTTCGTGGAATGACCTGCAGGCCCGCTTCGCCATGCAGCGGATCGACCATCAGGCGGCTGTACTCGGACCGTGGCGTCTACACGAACGGGGCCGAGGAATTTTTCACCCGCATGCGCCGCGCCGAGATCGGCCACCACCACCATGTCGCCGGCGCCGTACCTGATCCGCTACGCGCAAGAGGCGTCGTGGCGCGAGGATCACCGGCGGGTGGACAACGGGCGGCAGGTCCAGGGCGTCATGCGGGCTGGCGATGGCGGCCCCGGTGTCGGTGGACTGGTGCGGGTATTGGCAGCGGGCTGCCCGGTAACCATTTGTTAGGAAATTTCCCCTATGCTAAAAATTTCGCTTGACTCCGGAGATGTGGGTTGACAGCCGAGTCCAAGTTGATTCTCCTCTCCCGACCCTACTTTGACCTTTAGATCACGGGTGGCTTAATGGAGGCGTTTCGCGTGTTGGCGCACTGGGACGACGAGACCAAGGTATGGTGGGCCGAGAGCGCTGACATCAAAGGGCTTGTCGCCGAATTGGATACCCTAGAAGGATTGATCGACGAACTGCGGGGGATCGTTCCCGATCTACTTCAACTCAACCATCAACTGCCCCCCCAACCCGTCGAAATTCACCTCATGGCCGATCGCATCGAAGGGGTGCGCGTCCCAGCCTGAATGGCCTCCAATTACAATCCATTAGTAGTTGCGTTGCTACAGCAAAACGGCTGTTTGTTCGTCAGATATGGACGGCATCCGATCTGGTATAGCCCCCTTACGAATTGCAATTTCCCGGTGCCGGCCAACATCAAGAGCCGCCACACAGCCAACGGGATACTCAAGCAGGCTGGGATTCCGAAGGCGTTCTAAGGACCGCTGCCGGCTCCGTCGCGTCCCAACCCTTCTGCGCCACACCGATCTCCACGTTATCCGGCGCTCACTTGGACCCATGACCCGGCAGTAGCACGAGCTGGCGCGTTTCTGCGCGAGCACGGGCGCTATCCGGCGCCGCTTTGCGGGGAGCGTCGCTCACGGACTGCCCCAGTCTCCGAAAGATCGTCACCACCCGAAAGCGATGGTTGGTCGATTTCACCATCCCGATCACGGCGTCGATCGCGAACGCATCCTTGCGGTACATCGGGAGCACCTGGTCTAGCCATACGATGTGGGTGCCTGGGGATGCGCCCTGTAGGGCGCGCAACACCGCGTTCCGCTTGACCATCGTAGTTTGGTACCGCTCCGCGTCCTCGACGCTATAGGGCGGATCTGCCAGCACTAGGTCGTATGCAGCCAATGGCACGCCTTCGAGGCGCTGGGCGTCATCAATGTAAGTCGGTGCCAGATCGGCGTTGATGTCCACCGTGTCGCCCGGCAGCGTGCCGAGATCGACCTTCCCGCTGAACAGGTGAAGGACGCGGCGCTTGTCTGGGAATAGGGCTTTGATGCGCCGGAGGTATCCGGCCGGGTAGCCGCCGTAATATTCCGACTTTACCCGGTAGTCGTTGCCCATGATCCAGGTGCCGACAACCCGGCCATCTTCGGACGTGAACAGGCTGCGCGGAAAGCCCGTGACTCGGACGTAGTTGGCAATCCGATCTTCCCACTGCATGGCGCCCTCTGCTCGGCGGAGGAGTACCAAGAAAGGGCGCGAGGTACAATTGCTTGTTATGCCATTTCTTCGCAACTAAATTACTTACCGGGAGGCTAGGAATGCTTGTCTTGTTGCGTATCGCTTCCCATCTGCTCCGGCAGATCACGATCTGGAAAGGCGACCGACGTGGGTGAAATGGAAGTAGTTCTGACCAACGACGAGATGCACGAAATCTTCAAACAGGACCCTCGCACCGCCAAGGATGGCGGCTTTCAGGGATTGCTTGTGAGATTTCAACGGCGGCTTGACCATGCGACGGGCCGCCTTTTGCTGACTGCCCGAGATGCGGCCCGCATTAGGATGTACGCGTTCAAGTACGGGAATGGGAGTTGGGAAAACAGGCTTCGCCGTGCATTCGGGCGCGTCCTTGGCGGCGACTTGAGCGGCTTTGCGCCCGGGTAGTGCGTTCGCTCAATCCTGGGGCACAAGGACGTGCCGCGTCGCTTTCCCTTGTCCGACCTTGCGAGTGATCCCCCGCCGGGTCAGCGATCCGCAAACCTTCTGCACGCCGTACAAGGTTGACTGGACGGCGCTTTCCTCGGCCTGGATGCCTTTCGAGGCCAGCACCCGAAGCGCGATTTCGCGGACGCCGATCGGGGCGTGCGCCTCGCGTAGGGCGGAAAGGGTCACGGCGACGATCTCACTCTTGCGAAAGCGTCTGGGGCCAGCCCGACGCGCCGGGACCAATGGTTGCCCGGGCGCGGTGTCAAGGATGGCGGCCTCAATCGCCGATATCCGATCGCGGGCTACACCGGCCAGTTCTTCGAGTCGGTGCAGCCGCATGTATGCCCTCGTCCGGGCGCGGCGGAGCTTGGTTAGGTCTGTATCCTTCATGTCGGATATGGTAGGAGAACCAGCGCCCGCAGGCTGATATCTTGTGGTGCCCGTTGCTACATAATACCGGTCAAATGAGGATCACAAGTCCGGGCACAAGTGGCGCCCGCCTGGTCGTTGCCGCGCTGTGGGTCTCGTCTCGGTGCAAGGTTATTCAGTACTCGTCCCGCTGCTGGCCGCCCAAGGCCGCTGCCACGCAGGCGATGAACGCGCCAACCAGCATCGACAAGGCAGTGAAGATTGAAAGGTACGACCCCGCCTTGCGAGCCGCGTCCGCGATCTGCCGCGCTTTCACCTCCGCCGCCTTCTCCTGTGCGATCACCTCGTCGACCCGCTTCGCCGCGTCGGCCTGCGACAGTCCGGTGCGAGCCGCAACGAGCTGCGCGAGATAGGTCTTGTCAGGCGCGGGAACCTCGCCATTCCGCATGCCGTTGAGCAGAATGCGGGTGCTCTGCGCCCGCACGTCCTCGTTCGGCACGTTCGCACTCGGATGATCGGTGCGGTAGAGGCTGTCGACGAAATAGCCCATCGGGTCCGCAAGAGAGTCGCCCGATCGCGTTGCCGCCTGGGGTGCCCCTTGGCTCGCGCCTACCGCCGCGCCGGATGCGACGCCGGACACCATGGTGGCGGTCCCGCTCACGACGGAGGATGCCACCGAGGCAAGGAAAGCTGCTCCGATCACCGAGGCCACCGCCCAGGCCAAAAAGCCGTTCGCCGTGTCGCGAAAGAACACTTCATGCGTGTGCAGGCCAACCCACTTGGTCCGCAGCCGGCCGGTGAGGTAGCCGCCCAGGCCGGAAGCCAGCCATTGCACGACGATCAGCCACACCGCCGTCATCACCGTGAACGTCGTCGCCGAGACTCCGGCGTTGTACCAGGGCGACAGTGAAGCAAGGCCGAGGCCCGATCCGAGCGCCACAAGGACCAGCGACAGCGCGACTGCCGCAAACGCACCGCCGATGATGGCCGGCCACGCGACGCCCGAGGTCGAAGCCTCAAACCGGGGCCTGTCTTCTATCCGGTCTTCAACATAGACAACGGCTGTGCCGGCCATGGAATCTTCTGACATGTTCCTGCTCCTGTCCGGTCAATGCCAGAGCAGCGCGAGGATGATGATGATTGGGATCGGCACGCCCAGAAGGTAAAGCAGGATTCCGCGGCCCATGGCCATCTCCTTTGCTTGATGCGGTTTCGATCGGAACGTCAACGTGGCAGTGCGGCGCGATCAGCTTCAGCCCCAACGTCAGCGTCGCCCCAGTAGAAAGCCCACTGTGCCACAGATAAATCCGACGGCCAGCAGCGTGATGAGGGGTTGCCGCTCAACGGAGGTGGCGACGGTCGCCGCCGCGCCGCGCGCGTGGTCTCGAGCCTGGCCATAAGCATGTCCTGCCGCCGCAGTCGCCTGGTTCGCCAGCTCCTCCACTTGGGTCTTGGCAGTACCAGCAAGAGCACCGACCGCAGCCCGTGTTTCGCCCGCGACGCCGGCGGCCCAGTCTTCGATAGGGGTTTTATTCATTCATCGCACTCCGGTTGAACCGCTCAGAGGTAACAACGGCTGCACCGACCTCGGTGCAGGTGGCGCCGCGACGGGGGCCGACGCGGTCACCGGCCACGGCACGGATGATCGGCCGGCGCAGGATCGTTACAGGCACGCCGCGGGGAGCACAGGTCAGCCCACCTTCCCACGATCGGTCAGGGGGCGGTGCTGTACTTGAATTCCGGCAGGCTCTTCAGCGAGTCCTTGGTCGCGCCGGCAGAGTACCATCCGCTTGTCGCTCACTTGGAGCGAGCTGAAGGGCACCACGACGTACTTCGTGCCCATGCCCAGAAAGCCGCCGACCGACAGCACCGCGAAGGGCACCTTCTCGCCGGGGGTGACGATCAGATCATCGATTGTTCCCACGGTCTCGTTGGCCTCGTTATAGGCGGTGCTGCCCACCACCTTGGAGGTCCGGTAGCCGGTGGCCAGCGTCGCCGGGTCGACCTTCATCAGGGACAGCGTCTGTGGCGGACCCTGCGAAAAGGCCGGTCCGCTCAGCGCTGCCGCTATGACGGCAGCACCCGCCAGAAGTGCAATCGAACGTGTCATAGCCGTTCCTTTCAAGTGACTGATCATGCGCCGCGGAATCGCCCGGAGCCAGGGTCGATCCCGGCCCGGGCATTCCCGGGTCGCACTACTGCTTCAGCGCATCCTTCAGGCCGCCGACGGCGTTCTGAATCTTGCCTTCGACCTTGTCGCTCTTGCCGTCGGCGACCAGCTTGCTGTCACCGACGGCCTTGCCGGCCGCTTCCTTGACGGCGCCCTTGGCCTGCTTGGCCGCGCCGGCGATACGATCCTTGTCCATGTCGCTCTCTCTCCGCTTGTTGACGCCCTCACGGGCAAAGCCCGCGGCCGGTGGCCGCGGGATGGCTCGGTGTCAACCGGGTTCGCGCGCCTGCTGCTCGTGATCGGCCTTGATCGTCCCGTAGACCGCGGTGATCGGTGGCAAGAACCTTTCACGTCGAGCGCACGACCTTCCGTCAGTCGCGCCGTCCAAGTGGGGGAATGCCGGTCACATCCAGTAGGTTGGCACCTTGTAGTAGCTGTCGACCCTGCGGCCGTAGTCTGGCGTCCAGGTGAACGCCGACCTGCGATCGTAGTTCGGTGCGCCTTCCAGCAGCTTCTTGTCCAGATTGACCACGTAGCCGCCCTTCTGCGCGTCGTACTTCAGAGTCGCCCACGGCAGTGGATGGTACATCTCGCCCATGCCGAGAAAGCCGCCGAACGACATCACCGCGTAGATCGCGCGACCGCTGACCTTGTCGATCATGATATCATCAACGCTGCCGAGCTTGTCCCCCGCCGGATTATAGACATTGGTGCCCTTCACCTTGTCGGCCGCGATGAGGGTTCCGGAGGTAATTGAAGTGATTTCGGACATGGTCAAACTCCTTTGTATGACAGGGCATGACAACGCCGTCGCTCGATCTCAACCTGGCGAGCCTAGGCCAGATGCGGATCCACCCAGCCCGCAAACGCCGCAGAGCCAAGTGTTCCTTGCCTGAACGACGCCATGATAGGATAGCGGCGGTGAACCGCGGTGGTAGCCTCGGAATCCACTCAGGGCCGCCAGGGGGTATCGGAGTTGGCCGTCGCATCGTTTTGTCGCGGTGCCCGCCGTGTTACCCAGGCAGCCCCCATCTCCTTAACGGTCATCGTTCTCCGCGGCTGCACCGTCACCGACCCGCCGCCTCGACCCCCTCCAGCAGTCCCGTGCCAACCGGTGCAGCACACCGCACCGCTGGCGCCGTAGTCGGCACACGACACGTCACAGCAGCACTCGCGCCGGGCGCTGGTCTGCTCTACATTCCCGGCATGGAAGTTCACTGGTTCATGGGTATTACTCACCCCCAGCGCCGCGATCACCCTGATCGCATAATCGGCACGCCGGCGAGCGCGGCGCGGAGGGCCTCGAGCGCGGTAAGCCCGTGCAGACGTCCCGTAGCCATCACGCTCGCCGCCGCGGCGTAGACTTTGGCACCCCACTCGGCGCGGAAGCAGTTGGTCACTTTGCGGAATATGACCGAAGGCCGCAGCGCCCGCTCGCAGGCATTGTTGGTGTATGGCACGTCGCGGCGGGTGATGAAGCGGAACAGGTCGTCGCGATCGCGCCGCATGGCGCGGAACAGACGGCGGCCCGGTTTGTTCGTCGGCGCTGGCCCCGACAGGAGCCGGGTCAGCCGGCGGTCCAGATCAGCGTGGTATTGCGCCAGCGTGGTGTCCTTCAGCGCGTCGCGCCGCTTGCCGATCGTCACTGCCCGCAACAGCAACTGCCGGAAGCCAGGTGCGAACACTGTGTCGCCGTCCTCGATGGCATATTTCGCATCGCGCAGCAGATGCGCCAGGCACATCTGCCGTACCGCGCCATGCCCGAGTTGACCGCCATAGCGGTCGGCTACCCACACTTCCGGCTGTGCACCTTGCAGGAACGTGGTCACCACGGAGGCGGCTCGGGTGTCGGCGATGATGTGGCAGACCGCTGTCGAACTCAGCAGCACCCACTGCCACCATGTTTTGCCGCAGACCCGCGCCGAGGTTTCGTCGGACCCCACCACGGCACTGGCGCGCACCGCGGCGGCCATCGGGGCGGCGGCGGCCAACAGCGGCGTCTGCGCACGGGCCAGGATGTTGGCGATCGCACCCTCGCTGATCGTCAGGGCGCGCAGGTCACCCTCGCACCAGCAGAACGATCAAGACGATCAGAAGGATGGTGCCGAGTCCGCCACCAACATAAGGGCCGCCAAGGTAGAAGCCCCCACCACCGAACAGAAGCATCAGGATGATAACAAGGACTATCAGGTTCACGTGGCTCTCCTCTTGGAACGTTTACGTCGGTGTACTATCTTGGCGTTGCAATCGCCTGTGGAGGTTGACCTGGAACAGTCATCATGCTCGTGCCATTCCCGTTGTTCGTGATGAGGCCCTGACTTCCGGAGCCTGGGATAGTCGTGGTGGACGTTGAACCCATTGTCCCCGTCACGACGCCTGTGCCACGTGAAGTCGTGACCGGCGATCCCACGCTTGGAGTTGCAGGGGATGTTTGCGCCGCGGCGCCTGACATCATTGACATGACCGCGGTGGCCACCAGCAAAAATCGAAGCATGTCGTGTCCTCCGGTCGCCTGTCACCAAGCGGAATTCGCTCGCTGTTCCCTCCGATGTAGGCGACGCAACGGCAAGGGAACAGACTCGGATACTACTTAGTTAACCGGCTACGGATGAGTTTATGGCGGCCCGCATTATCAACCGTGTAAAACATGTACATCTGGACCGGTGGGCGCCGCTGCCAACCGTCGAATGATGACATCTCGGAATAGAATGGCTGCAACCCCCGTCACCGACCGGGGTGAAGCACCCACCACATCGCTGAGAACCAGGGCGTAGCGTAGATGTCGACCAGCACCATCAGGGCACCAATCAAGATCGAAGGCACCACCACACGAAATTAAGTCATGCACGTCAATGCTCCATGATCGTATCATTGAAGCGCAGTCAAGCTCGAACATGCCCCTGACCGGTTGTCACATCTCACATAAGGATGTCGAACAGGTCAGGATCGAGATGTTGTCACTGCGCGGGTTTCTGGAGATTGCTTGTGTGCTGCCCATCTTGGTAATGAGCTTCACCTGGCATCCACCATCACGCGACGCCGATGTGGTGCGATCCTCAAGTGCCGAAGAGTGGCCTTCGTCCTGGAGCAGGGCGTTGGCCTGGAGCAGGGCGTTGGCCTGACGAACCTGCATTGCCCTGCTGCACTGGCGAACCGGACGAGCCGCCTTCGTCATCTTGAGCTTGCTCACGAGCACTCTCTGACTCTCTCGGGTCGCCGTTGCGGGTTGCTGTTGTCGGTGTTGTGTCGGTCATAACGCCTCCTGTCGAGAGCCACCAGCACTGGCCTCGTGCGACAATTCCAAATGATCATCTATGGGCGCCACAGCCGAATGGCCGACCGTCAACCGCTATCGGTCAGGACGCCAAAATGATCGGGTGCGAGTGTAACCGGCTGTGACGCAGTGACGACAGACTCGGAATCTACTCAGATCGCCGGAGGGACCGTCTGGCATCCGGCGCCCCTCGGAGGGCCGGAATCTGCCTGAGCGGAGCCGTCGAGCGTGCCGGTGCCGCGAGCGCCAGCAGGATGCCTGCGGATATGGCCCCAGGCCGGGCGGCCGCGCCTGGCGCCACGGCATGGGCGTCTCTGGGTTTGCATCCGCGGTGCCACGGTTCACCCCAGGGGGTCGGCGTTGCGCGGGAAGCGGGCAAAGCCCTCGCCCGCCTTCGGTTGATCCGGGTGCCCTGGCAATCTGGTCGAGCGCGATGGACCCGATCGTAGGCTTCACTTAACTGGTTCGACAAACCAGATAGGCCCGCAAGCCATGGACGGCATCGGTGCGTTCGACGCCAAGACCCACCTCTCCGAATTGCTCGACCGCGTGGAAAAGGGCGAAGAACTGGTGATCACCCGCCGCGGCCGGCCGGTCGCCCGCCTGGTGCCCGCCATCGACGCCGCGCGCACCCACGCCGCCGAGGCGGTCGCGCGGCTACGTGCCCTGGTTGCGGGCACCACCCTCGGTGGTCTGGATTGGCAGACGCTGCGCGACACCGGCCGTCGTTGATCGAGCCTGGCTGACCGTGCTGGTGCTGGGCTGCACGCTCGCCGTCGCCTGGTGCTTCGACGACGCGGCCACCCCGCAGCTCGACGCGCTGCTCGATCGCGTACAGGTCAACGGCGCCGTCGTGCCGCCGCCGTGGACGATCGAGATCACCAACGTCCTGTTGCAGGCCGGCCGCAGTGGTCGCATTGCCCCGGCGGCGATCCAGGAGCGTCTTGGCCTGCTGGACAGGCTGCCGATCGAAACCGATACGGCCGGCGCCGGATCAGGGTGGCGCGGCGCGGTCCTGGCGCTTGCCACCGCCGAGGCGCTGACCGCCTACGACGCCACCTACCTGGAGCTCGCCATCCGCCGCGGCATCCCGCTCGTTACCACCGACCGGGCGCTGCGCCGAGCGGCCACCCGGCACGGGCTGACGGTCCTGCCGGCCTGACCCACCCAACGGCCAACGGTTCGTTAACGCACCCGATGGTTTGCAGCGGGCCGCCCTTGTTCCTCGCCCCTGATCGCCCTAACTGATCGGGCCATGAACACCGAACCCGAAAAGAACCCGATCGATCCCGCCCCCGCCGCAGGCGTCCCGGAGACCCCCGAGCAGGTGATGCAGGCCGCCTCGGCCCGCATCGCCGAGCTGGAGGCCGAGCTCGCCGAGATGAAGGACCGCTGGATGCGCGCCGAGGCGGAGACCGCCAACGTGCGCGCCCGCACCCGCCGCGAGGTCGACGAAACGCGGCAATACGCGGTGCAGAAATTCGCCACCGACGTGGTCGAGGCGGCGGAGAACCTGCGGCGCGGCCTCGACAGCCATCCCGCCCGCCGCCGACGGCGAGCCGGAGATCGTCAGCCGCCTGCGCGACGGGTTCGCCGGCGTCGAGCGCAGCTTCCTCGCCGCTGCTGGAACGCAACGGCATCAAGCGCGAGGATCCGACGGGCCAGCAGTTCGACCCCAACCTGCACCAGGCGATGGCCGAGCAGGAGAGCGCCGCGCATCCGCCCGGCACGGTGATGCAGGCCTGGACCCAGGGCTGGACCCTGAACGGGCGGCTGCTGCGGCCGGCCATGGTGGTGGTCGCCAAGGCGCCCGCGGAGGAGATCGCCGCGGCAGCGCCGGCCGCGTGGACACCACGGCCTGAGCCGGGCGCCCGATGGACGCCGCCGGACCAGATTCCTACCGCGGCGGACCCTTGCCGGACCGGCTCGACCTCAATACATCCAAGTCAATCCCACCGTGGGGACGCGCGCGGTGCTTCGGGCCGCCCGCGTCCGCTGAAAAGGAGCTTATCATCAATGGCTAAAGTCATCGGCATCGACCTCGGCACCACGAACTCCTGCGTCGCCATCATGGAAGGCAAGGACGTCCGGGTGATCGAGAACAGCGAGGGCGCGCGCACCACGCCCAGCATGGTCGCCTTCTCCGACAGCGGCGAGCGGCTGGTCGGCCAGTCCGCCAAGCGCCAGGCGGTCACCAACCCGACCAACACGCTGTACGCCATCAAGCGCCTGATCGGCCGCCGCTACGACGACCCGATGGTGGCGCAAGGACAAGGGCCTGGTGCCCTACACCATCGTGCGCGGCGACAACGGCGACGCCGTGGTCGAGGCGAAGGGCGAGAAATACTCGCCGAGCCAGATCAGCGCCTTCATCCTGGGCAAGATGAAGGAGACCGCCGAGGCCTATCTCGGCGAGCCGGTCACGCCAGGCGGTGATCACCGTCCCGGCCTACTTCAACGACAGCCAGCGCCAGGCCACCAAGGATGCCGGCCGCATCGCCGGCCTGGAAGTGCTGCGCATCATCAACGAGCCGACCGCCGCGGCGCTCGCCTACGGCATGGACAAGAAGCACACCGGCACCATCGCGGTCTACGACCTCGGCGGCGGCACCTTCGACATTTCCGTCCTGGAGATCGGCGACGGCGTGTTCGAGGTGAAGTCGACCAACGGCGACACCTTCCTCGGCGGCGAGGACTTCGACGCCCGCGTCATCGACTACCTGGCCGACGAGTTCCGCAAGGAGCAGGGCATCGACCTGCGCACGGACAAGCTGGCGCTGCAGCGGCTGAAGGAAGCCGCCGAGAAGGCGAAGATCGAGCTGTCGTCCTCCAAGGAGACCGAGATCAACCTGCCGTTCATCACCGCCGACGCCTCCGGGCCGAAGCACCTGGTGATGAAGCTGACGCGGGCCAAGCTGGAAGCCTGGTCGACGACCTGATCAGCAAGACGCTCGACCCGTGCCGCGCGGCGCTGAAGGACGCCGGCGTGACCGCCGGCGAGATCGACGAGGTGATCCTGGTCGGCGGCATGACCCGCATGCCGAAGGTCATCGACACGGTGAAGCAGTTCTTCGGCAAGGAGCCGGCGCGCAACGTCAACCCCGACGAGGTGGTGGCGATCGGCGCGGCGATCCAGGGCGCGGTGCTGAAGGGCGACGTCAAGGACGTGCTGCTGCTGGACGTGACGCCGCTGTCGCTGGGCATCGAGACGCTGGGCGGCGTGTTCACCCGGCTGATCGACCGCAACACCACGATCCCGACGAAGAAGAGCCAGATCTTCTCGACCGCCGACGACAACCAGCAGGCGGTGACCATCAAGGTCTACCAGGGCGAGCGCGAGATGGCGGCCGACAACAAGCTGCTGGGCAAGTTCGACCTGACCGGCATCCCGCCGGCGCCGCGCGGCGTGCCGCAGATCGAGGTGACGTTCGACATCGACGCCAACGGCATCGTCTCGGTGCAGGCGCAAGGACAAGGCCACCGGCAAGGAGCAGCAGATCCGCATCCAGGCGTCAGCGGCGGGCTGTCGGAGGCCGACATCCAGCGCATGGTGAAGGAGGCCGAGGCGAACGCCGAGGCCGACAAGCAGCGCCGCGAGTTCGTCGAGGCGAAGAACCACGCCGAGGCGCTGGTCCACCAGGTCGAGAAGAACCTGAAGGAGTACGGCGACAAGCTGTCGGCGCAGGACAGGGGCGAGGCCGAGGCGGCGCTGGCCGCGGCACGCTCGGCGATGGAGGGCACCGATGCCGCGGCGCTGAAGTCCGCGACCGACCGGCTGAGCCAGGCCGCGATGAAGATCGGCGAGGCGATGTACAAGGCCCAGCAGGCGGCTGCCGGCTCGGGCGGTCCCGGTGCCGGGCCGGGAGCCGGGCCGGTGCCGGGCCGCAGCGCCGGCGGTGGCTCCGGCAAGCCGGACGAGAAGGTGGTGGACGCCGAGTTCGAGGAAGTGGACGACAAGAAGAAGTCCGCCTGATCCGAGAGCGGCGCTGACGTAAGAGCGGCGCGTCATGACGCAGCTGGGCTGGACGCATTGCGCCCGCGTGTTCCGGAACGCGGGCGTAATGGTACGTGCTCGGCGCCGGCAGAGAGGGCTGAGATGGCGAAGCAGGACTATTACGCCACCCTGGGCGTGGCGCGCGAGGCGAGCGCGGAGGACCTGAAGAAGGCCTACCGCAAGCTCGCCATGCAGCACCACCCGGACCGCAACCCGGGCGACAAGCAGGCCGAGGCGAACTTCAAGGAGGTCAACGAGGCCTACGACGTCCTGAAGGACGACCAGAAGCGCGCCGCCTACGACCGTTTCGGCCACGCCGCGTTCGAGCAGGGCGGCGGCGGGCGGCCGGGCGGGTTCGACTTCACCGGCCGGCGGCGGGCTGGGCGACATCTTCGACCAGATGTTCGGCGAGTTCATGGGCGGCGGCCGGCGCGGCGGCGGGCGCGCCGCGCGGCGGGGCCGACATGCGCCAGGCGGTCGAGATCGACCTCGTGCAGGCGTTCGCCGGGGTCAAGGTCAGCCTGCGCGTGCCGACGCGCGTGGTCTGCGAGGCCTGCACCGGCACCGGATCGGAGGACAAGAACGCGCCGGCCGACACCTGCGCGACCTGCCACGGCGCCGGCAAGGTGCGCGCGCAGCAGGGCTTCTTCCTGGTCGAGCGCACCTGCCCGACCTGCGGCGGCGCCGGGCGGGTGATCCGCAACCCGTGCCGGATCTGCCAGGGCGCGGGCACCGTGCAGCGCGAGCGCACGCTGCAGGTGGCGATCCCGGCCGGCGTCGAGGACGGCACGCGCATCCGGCTCGCCGGCGAGGGCGAGGCCGGCGGCCCAGGGCGCGCCGCCCGGCGATCTGTACGTGCACGTCGCGATCCGGCCGCACCCGATCTTCCAGCGCGACGGCGCCAACCTGGCGCTGCGCGTGCCGCTGCGCATGACCCAGGCGGCGCTCGGCGGCGAGATCGAGGTGCCGGTGATCGACGGCACGCGGGTGCAAGGTGAAGATCCCGCCGGGCACCCAGACCGGCGAGCAGTTCCGCCTGCGCGGCAAGGGTTTCTCGGTGCTGCGCAGCGCGGCGCGCGGCGATCATGTACATCCAGGTCGCGGTGGAAACGCCGCAGCACCTGACGCGGCGCCAGCGCGAGCTGCTGGAGGAGTTCGAGGCCGAGGCGGAAAAACACGCCAAGGGCAGCCCGGAGAGCGAGGGCTTCTTCGCCAAGGTGAAGGAATTCTTCGACGGCGGGCGAGGTTGAACCGCGCATGTGGCGCCGGCTGCTGGGAAAGCTGAACGGCCTGTTCGGTCGTGGCGATGCGGCCTGGGCAAGTTCGCCTCCTGACGCGACCACACTGGGGCCGTTGGCCGCACTGGGCCGCGTCGCCATCTTCGCCCCGCACCCCGACGACGAATCGCTGGGCTGCGGTGGCCTGATCGCCAGGCTGAAGGATGGGGGCAGCGCCGTCCGCGTCGTGGTGATGAGCGACGGCAGCTTCTCGCACCCCAACTCCCGCCGCTACCCTGGCCCGAAGCTGGCTGCCCTGCGCCAGACGGAGGCACGCGCCGCCGTCGCCAGGCTGGGCCTGGACCCCGCCGGCGAGCTGGAGTTCCTCGGGCTGCCCGATGGCGCGGTGCCGGGCGAGGCCGGCACGGCCGCGTTCGCCGCCGCGGTGGACGTGGTCGCCGACCTTCTCTCCCGCTGGCGCACCGACACCGTGGTGGCCCCGTTGCGCGGCGACGCGCACGACGACCATCGCGCCGCGTTCCGCATCATCGACGCCGCACTGGACCGGCTGGAACGGCGTCCGCGCCTGCTGGAGTATGGGATCTGGGGCACGCCGGGGCGCGCGGGCGTGGCGATCGATCCGCGCCAGACACCGTTCCGCCACTATTTCATCGACGTCTCGCGCGTGCTGCGTCGCAAGCGGGCGGCCATCGCCTGCCATCGCTCGCAGATCACCAACCTGATCGACGACGACCCGACGGGGTTCCGGCTCAGTCCACGCACGATCGCCCATTTCAGCACGCGCTGGGAGCGTTTTCACGAAGCGTGTCGGACCGGCGCGGCGGCGGACGGGACCGCCGAATGAGCCGGATCGGCGTCATCGTGCCGTTCTACCAGCGCACGCCGGGCCTGCTCGCACGCACGATGCAGTCGATCGTGACGCAGCGCGTTGACAGCGAACTGCTTGTGGTGCTGGTCGATGACACATCGCCGGTACCGCCGGAACCGGAGTTGGCCGGCCTGCCGGCGTTCCGCGGCGAGATCGTGGCGCGCCGCCAGCCCAATGCCGGCCCCGGGGCCGCGCGCAACACCGGCCTGGAGATGCTGCATGGCCAGGTGGACCATGTCGCCTTCCTGGATTCGGACGACGTCTGGGCGCCGGGACATCTGGAGCGGGCCGAGCGCGCATTGGCGGCGGGGGCCGAGTTCTATTTCGCCGACTACCGGCGCGCCAACATGGCGCAGACGGAGTTTCAGCGGCACGGATTGATCGGCCGGTTCACCCAACCCGTGCCGGGGTCGCCCGACATCCTGGAGCACACCGGCGACCTGATCGACACGCTGCTGCGCTTCCACATCGGCACCGGGACGGTGGTTTACGACCATCGCAAATTCGCCGACCTGCGCTTCCCGACGGACTACCGCAACGCGCACGAGGACACGCTGATGTGGCTGGCGATCGCGCGGCGGGCGCGGTGCGTGATGTTCTCCGAGGCGTGCGTCATGCAGTGCGATGTCGGGGTGAACGTGTATGCCGCATCCGGCTGGGGCTCGCCGCAGGAGCTGTGCGGGCTGCGCGACGAAGTGGCGTTCTGCGCGCAGGTCATGGCGGAGTGTCCGCTGAGCCCAGCGCTGCTGGCGCTGATGCGGCAACGGCGCGCGGGCAATCGAGCCGATGCGGCGCGTACGTTGGTGCACCAGGCGGCGCGCGGGTTTCCGGGCTGGGCGTGCGCGCGGCGGTATCTGGCCGAGGACCCCTCGGTGCTGCTGCTGGTCCCGGGCACGGTGGTACGCGCGCTGGCCAAGCGGTTGGGGTGACACGCAGGTGCCCCTGAAACCGGGTTGTGGCAATCGAGGCTGTACGCATGGCGCGCGTGACGCGGCGTGCCCGGGCGGTGTATCGTTGGGTGGTGCGAGTGCCCCGACCGACCCGCGCCTTATGCCTCGCACGACATCCTGACCTCGATACGGTGAAATCCTTGCTGCCGAAGCTGCTCAATCGCCTGCGCCGCCCCAAGACCATGCCGGCCCTGCTGTGGAAGAACATCTGGCATCCGTTCGTGCAGCACGCCTGTCGGCGGGCGCGTCCACGTGTCACCGTGCCGGCCGCGTTTTTCGAGGCGACCTACCAGCAAAATCCCGACCCCTGGAATTTCGCCGCCTACGCGGAAAACGCCGTGTGCCCGAACGACACTGACAGGTTCCGCAGCGTCCAATGAAGGTGACATCGTACTCCAGTTCCGCTGGCGCACGGTATCGCCGAATATACTGTCGTCCTTCTGCCGGCTGGGTAGGTAGCCGGATACGCGCGATGTAGACACGGAGCCTCTGGAGCTGATAACTGAGGCAGAAAGGCGTCTCACTCGATCCAACCGCTGTCAGGATGATCCGATAAACAGCGGTGCATTGGCGGCAACGAACTGTGACCATGGAGTCTGGCGGAGCGGTGATGAAAGATCGGCTTATCAGGATCCTTTGTGCCGCGACCAGGGCCTATTTGCGGTGGCTTCCGTTCAGTCTCGGTAAGCCATATCTTTGGAACCATGTCGTTCGCCCCTATCTCCTATGGCGAACCCTGCCTATAATCGCCGTTACAACGTTCGGAGCTTTGCTTGAAGGCGGGTTGCCGGACATGATCCACAGCTACCTGTATTTCTTCGGAGTTTGGGAGCCAGGGGTTACCCGAGTTTTTCGGCAACATCTCCGCGTCGGCGACGTGTGTATCGATATCGGTGCGAACGTAGGAGCTCACACTCTGCTTGCAGCACACTTGGTGGGCGGGAACGGGCGTGTTCACGCAATAGAGGCATCGCCGACAATCTGTCGTCGCCTAGCGCGAAATCTGGAGATCAACAATTGTTCTCAGGTGGCGGTCTACAATGCCGCGATCACCGACCACACGGGACCGGTGACCATATTCCTGAATGACGCAAGTAACCTCGGCAGAACGACGATCATAGCCAGCGAGGCAAGCCAAAACGCCACGACCGTTGAAGCAGTCGTTGAAGGCCGCCCGCTTACAGACATCCTGCCGATCGAGGAAGTCCGAACGGCTCGAACTCATCAAGATCGATGTAGAAGGAGCTGAATGGCTGGTGTTGCAGGGTATGCGTAACGTCCTGCCATATCTGCGCGAGGACTGCCTTATACTGGTGGAAATCAGTATTGAGGCGCTTGCGGACCACGGCATGACCTTCGACGACGTCGCTGATTTTTTCGGGTTGCATGGCTGGCAGCCGTTCGAGATCGTGAACTCATACCGCCCGGAGTTCTATTGCAGACCACCCGATCACACGTTAACAATCGAGATCCGTAAAGACGCTCGATTTATCAATTTAGGGTTCGCCCAACCTGCACTGCGCGACGCGCTGCTGAGGGGCGACGGTGCCCGTCAGACATGCGTTCCGTTTCGTAAACAGATTGGAGTCTGAGGTGATCGCGATATCCGCTATTAAGGAGATCCTGGCCGCGAAGCCGGCACGCTGCTCGGTGCACGTTCCGCGGATGCTAAACTCGTGGCCGATGCCGTCGCCTGCGGCAGGACGGAAGTGATGAACGCGGCCCGGTCGCGCGATGGGTGCCTGCCGGTCTCGCCAGGCCGGTCGCGTCTTGCCGGGATCAGCGTGATACGGAAACCGCGTGCCCCGGCTCGGGTGTAAGCTCAAACATGACGGCGCGAAGGCCAAAGGCCTTGTATCAATATAGGCGATCCTTGGGCTGCGCAGGCAGATCTCTTTTCACAAAAGGTGGGGCCGATAATCTCGCGGGGAACGCATCCGAGTAATAGAGAATGAGGATCTCGCGCGGTTCGGCTTCGAATGACTGGAGTATATTATTTACCACTTGGTCCGCAACCTCGTCGATAAATGGACTGTACATAAATAGAGCGCAGCTTCCATTCGGAAACACAAAGGTCCTGGCGTCGACGTGAACAATGTCGATCGGCGTGATACAGTTTAAACGAGCGGCAGCGTTTCGTATATTTTGGCGCGCTACTTGGCAAAGCGGCTCAGATAATTCCACACCTATGACCTTACGAAACGGATACCGGGCTGCGATGAGCACGACGCGGCCCTTTCCCGACCCGACATCAACAAAGGTAAATTCCTTGGCGCGCGACGCGACTTGAGCGATCATGTATTCGGCGATTTTCGGCGGCATAGCGTGATAGCCTTTGGCGCCGGCACCATTGCCGAGCTCGTCCGCCTCTATCACTCCGGCCGTATCAATGCCGAGGGACCGATCGAAGCGCAGCTCGGCGGCCGCCGCGGTGAATGGATAGCGGAGATTTTGCCAGAGCAGGGCGGGGATCCTGGACGGATCGCGGCGAACGTGACGCATCAGACGCTTCATGGTGGTCCAGATCGACAGGTCTTACGCGGAACCCGAGTCTGCGCCGTTTCGCAGTCGAGCGGTCGATCGCCTGGTGCCATCGAAGTAGTGTTTCAACCCGACAATGGCAGCACAAGCCCGCGCCGCCTTGAAAGAGAGGGTAGAGCGTCGAACGCGCAACCGCGTCACGAGCGTGCCCCCCATTCCCCAAAGGAATTCGAACATGCCAGGGGATGTCGCGCCGTCGAAATCAAATGCCAGGCCTCTTCTGCAGGCGATCCGCATCGCCTCCCACAACAGCAGGAGACTGGCGCCACCTGAGCCGTGTTGCCGCGATCCCACATAATTGCGCACCGCCAGGTCATCCCAGATGATGCCAATCGCCGCGACGAGCTCGCCCTGCCCCGAGCGTGCGCCCAACAGCATACCCGCCCGGTGACCGATGACCCCCTCGAGCAGTCGCTGCATCCGTTTGGAGCCATGGAAATTCTTATTGCCGCCGAGGTTCGCGTCGTGAAATCTGCAAAATTCCGCGATGTCGTCAAGCTGGACAATGGAAAATTGGCCGGCTGCCTTCCGCAAGTGGCGGCGGGGCTCGGCCGTCATGGCATCCAGCAGCTCCGCTTCGGTCCGGCCGCGTTCGAGCCAGAATGCGTAGCCCAGATTGACGCCAAATCCGCGCTGCGTGAAAGCGACCGCCTCGGTGATTCGCGGATCGAAGACCTGATAAAAATCCGCGACCGGGGGCAATTGATCGATCAGAGCATGGGCGATCTCAAGTCGCCGGCGCAGCACGGTCGCCGACTTGCCAGCCAATGTCGGTATCTCCGGCCCGAGCGTGCGGATCAGGCTTGGCATGCGAGATACGGTAGCCCCCGCACATGTTTCGAGCGCATAGGGCAGTCGTCCGACCAGATGGCCCCCATCGACGACACGCGCTTCCCCCCACCGTCCGTCGGTAGCGGCGTCGAGGAACCAGTCCTGATGATAGATCAATAACCCGTTGGGCATCACGGATCCGAGGGACATGCTGCCTCGGTCTCGCCCCGGCCCGGCCAAGCTGCGCGGTGGGCCGAGGTGCGCTGCCAGTAACCCAAGGTCATCCACGCGCCACCACCTTCATGACCGTGCCCCTCCCTGGCCCGGTCGGCTGACCGACATTTTTCGCTTCAACGACATTCCTCGGTTCTCCCGGGCCATTTTTGACACCTCCATCAAGGACTTGGATGCCTTGACGACATGCGACCTCGCGCTTGACGCGATCATGCACGACACGGGCGCGGTGCACCGTTAAAGCAGCGTGAACCAAGCCGGTATTTTCTGCCGTCGGCGCTCGAGCCGGGTGTCGGCGCTGAAGTGAGGGCGCGCAGCCGATCAATGCGGGCCGCACACGGGCGAGGGAGAACGCCCACGAGCGCCGCCAACGCGCAGGCGCAGGGTCAGTAGGCAGCCGTCACGCGACCGGATACTCGCGCGCCAGACGGTCGCCCCGGCTGCCCGTTCATCGCCCGAGCCTGTGACGGATGACCTGACGTGCCACCGACAACAGGTAGGTCTCCGCGCCCCGCGGTCGCCCGGACGCGAGCCAGGCCAGCAGCAGGATCGCGGCAAACACCAGCGCGCCCGTCAGCACCGGCGCGGCCAGCAACAAACCGCTCCGCACGCCACTCGCGTCAAGCGGTGGCTGGGCCAGCCCGGTGGCCAGCAGGACCAGTGCCATCCCCGCCGTCGCCAGCGCCGGCCGCCAGAGGTTCAGCGCCAGGTCGCGCGCGCGCAACCCGGTGTGGCGAAACGTGACAATCAGATAGATCGCCTCCTGGACCAATCCGACCGCGGCAACCCCGCACGCCGCGCCGATCATGCCGAAGGCGGGCACTGCCGCCAGCAGGACGATGATCCTCAGGAGCGACAGGCTCAGGTCGATTCGAAAGTTGACACTCAGCATGCCTTCGACGGTAAGCAGGATGATGCTGACGGCGCTGCCGACCTGGAACACGCCGACAAACGCGAACAGTTGCACCAGCGGCACTGCCGCATCCCAGCGCGCGCCGAACACCAGGTGCATCATCGGCCGCGCGAGCAGGGCGATCCCCGCGCTGGCCGGCAGGGTGAGCAGGGCCACCAGCGAGATCGCCCGCATATAGGCCCAGCCAACCCCGCCTCCGCTGCGGCGGGCCGCGGCGAAACCGGCATACAGCGCACGGCTGATAGGCTCCATTAGCTCCGTTGACGCCAGGCCGCCGACCTCGCCGCCGACGGAATAGATCCCGACCGCGGTCGGATTGAGATAGCCGCCGATGATGATCGTGTCGGCCCGCGCCTGCAGCAGCGCGGTCATCGACAGCGTCCAGGACCAGAACGAAAAGCCGACCAGCCGACGCCAGGCGCGCAGCGTTATGCGCGGCCGGTAGGGATGGATGACATAGGTGAGCACGGTGCCCACGCCACGGTTGGTTATCATGCCGGCGATCAGCGCCCAGTAGCTGTGCCATATGACAGCGCAGGCCATGGTGACGATGATGCTGGCGATGCGCGGCAAGATCTGCAGTTGGAATTGCTTGCCGAAGGTCAGGTCGCGCTGGAAATCCACCGTGCCGATGTTCCCCAGCGAGCTCAGGAACAGGGTTAATGCAAGGGCAAGAAAGATGGTCGTCAGCCTCGGGTCGCCGAAGAATCGCGCGGCCGGCCAGGCGCAGGCGGCGATCACCACGGTGGTGAGCAGCCCGCGCAGGATGGTCATCGTGAAGGCGGTATCGTACATGGCACGGTCGAGCGCCCGCTCGCGGACCAGCGCATCCGACACGCCAAGGAAGGAGACGCTGTCGATTGCCAACGAGAACGACAAGCCCAGCGCCACCAGGCCGAAATCGCTCGGGGTGAGCAGGCGAACCAGGACAACCGTGTTGATGATGCCGAGCAGCCGGCTGGCGATGCGCCAGCCCATCAGCCAGCCGGCGCCCTTGATGGTCCTTGTCGCCAGCGATCCGCCCGGCGTGTCCTCGCTCAATGCCGCGCGTCCGTTCGGCTGCGCGCGCCGGCCCCCGCGGACAGATCGAAATGAGGACGCAGATTCACATCGGGCCGCTGCCAACGACGCCGTTGACGGCCACGTGCCGCGAACCAAGTGTCAGCCGCACCCCCGAGCGCCAATCAGACGCGGGGTCCGGCCGCCGGCTTCCACCCCTTGGTCCACCACTTGACCGGTTTCGGCTCCCGGACCTTGGGCGGGCGACCAACGCGACGGGGTGCGTCCGTCGTCGGCAGGTCCAATGCGGTCTGCTCCGCCACCTGCACCTTGCGCGGCCGCCCCCGCTTGCGCGGTGGCGGCGGTGGCTCGGTCGACACGGCCACCACCTTGCGCGGCCGGCCGCGTTTGCGCGGCAGCGCCAGCGGATCGGCCGGCGCGGCCACCACCACCTTGCGCGGCCGCCCGCGCGGCCGGCGCGGCACCAGTTGCCCCGCCTCCGCCGCCTGCCGCGCATCCACCGCCTTACGCAGTTCCTGCTCCAGTTTCTCCCGCCCGACCCGTTCGGTCGCCAAATCCATCCGCATCGTCTGCAGGCTGCTCAGCGCCGCGTCGCGTTCGGCTTCCAGCCGGCGCACCGTCTGGAACGCCTCCTCCTTCGCCATCCGCTCATGCGCCAGCTTGGTCCGCAGGTCGCGAATCGAGACCTGCGCATCGTTCAGTGCCCGCTCCGCCCGCTCGGTGGCAACCGCCTGAGAGCGGATCGTCTGCCGCGCCGCCTCAAGCTGGTTCGAGTTCGCCGGCGCGATGCTGGGCACCCCTTCGGCCGGGTGCGTCCGCCGCATCACGGTGACCGGAACCTCGCCGTCCTTGACGAAGCGCCGGGGCGGCCGGTGCAATGACAAGCGGTCATGCGACGGCGCTGATGGGGGCGGCTGCTCTTCGGGTCTCGGTGCTTGTGGCTGGCCGTCCAGACCAAGGGCATGCCGCATCTGCGCTTCGGCTGCACGCAGGCGCATGTCATCTAACGTTTCATTCATTTTTCGTATCGTCACCCGGTTGGTGCACACCCGCTCGAACGTCGATTCCATGTGCGGGGCGGGACGCGCGAGGGATTTAGACGCTCGCGTCGGTGTGCATGTCAACCCCGACCTTGCGTTGCGGCAATCACGGCGAAGTATATGGGTGAGCAACCGTCGGCACGACGTGGGGTCATTCGTCGGTCGGGTGGGCCGTCCCCGCTGCCGGTCTTAGTGAGTGCCGGTCTCAGTGATAGCCCTCATCTGCCCGCACCTTGCCGCGGAACACCCAGTACGACCAGCCCGTGTACATCAGGATCACCGGCAGCAGGAACAGCGTGCCGAGCAGCAGGAACACCTGCGTGGAGGGATCCGACGCCGCCTGCCACAGCGTCAGCCGGTGCGGCACCACGTACGGGAACAGGCTGATGCCCAGGCCGAGATACGACATCGCAAACAGCGCGACGGCGCCGATGAATGGCCCGGCCGTGGAGGCGGCACGGTTCAGCACCCGCCACTCCAGCCACGCAACCGCCGCGGTGACGATCGGCACCGGCGCCAGCAGTGCGATGTCGGGCCACGCGAACCAGCGGCTGCGAATGTCGGGGAACGCGATCGGCGTCCAGATGCTCACTACCAGCACGGCCGCGCACACGCCCAGGAACGCCCATCGTCCATGCGCGCGCGCCCAGGCCTGCATCTCGCCCTCGGACTTCAGCACCAGCCAGCCGGCGCCCAGCAGCGCATAGCCGAACACCAGGCACACGCCGACCACGACGCTGAACGGGGTGAAGCAGTCGAGGCTGCTGCCGGTGAACACGGCCCCGTCGGTGTGGAACCCCTGGATGAAGGCGCCGAGCACGATCCCCTGCGCGAACGTCGCCAGCACCGAGCCGTAGTGGAACCCATGGTCCCACAGGCCGCGGTGCTCCCGGTCGCGGTAGCGGAACTCGAAGGCCGCGCCACGAAAGATCAGCGACAGCACCATCACCAGGATAGGGAAATAGACCGCCGGCATAATGATCGCGAAGGCGACGGGGAACGCCGCCAGCAGCCCCATGCTGCCGAGCACCAGCCAGGTCTCGTTGCCGTCCCAGATCGGTGCGATCGCGTTCATCGCCAGGTTGCGCGAGGCCGTGTCGGGCGCCAGGCCGAACAGGATGCCGACGCCAAGGTCGAAGCCGTCGAGCAGCACGTAGAAGAATACCCCGACGCCCAGGATAAGCGTCCAGATCGGCACGCAATCCAGTCCGAGCGGCAGCGCGGTCATCATCGGTAGTCATCTCGGTGACCGGATGGCCCTGCCGTCCGCTCTCCACCTCGGCATCCTCCGTGACCATCGCCTCCGGCCCGCGGCGGACGATGCGCGACATCACGATCCAGCCGGACGGGAAGATGACGGCGTAGACGACGATGTAGCCAAGCAGCGACACCAGCACGTTCCAGCCGGTGAGCGAGGGCGTCACCAAATCGGCGGTGCGCAGCAGGCCGTACACCGTCCACGGCTGCCGTCCGGTCTCGGTCGTGACCCAGCCGGCGATCACCGCGATGAAGCCGAGCGGCGCGGCGAACTCGAACAGGCGCAGCAGGCTGGCGGTGCGGAACAGGCGGTCGCCGCGCCGCATCCAATTGCCCAAAAACACCAGCGCCAGCATCAGGAAGCCGACGCCCACCATGATGCGGAAGGCGAAGAACGGCAAGATCACCGGCGGCCAGTCCTGGCGCGGGAATTGGTCCAGGCCCCTCACGGTGCCGTTCCAGCTATGCGTCAGGATGAGGCTGCCCAGCAGCGGGACCGCGATGTCGAACCGGTCGGTCGCGCTGGCCTGGTCGGGGATCGCGAACAGGTTCAGTGGCGTCGGCGTCTCGGTGTTGAAATCGCCCTCGATGGCGGCAAGCTTGGCCGGCTGATACATCGAGCGTATTGAGCCCGTGCTGGTCGCCGAGGAAGATCTGCAGCGGCACCAGCGCCAGCAGCAGCCACAGCGTGATCGAGAACATCAGCCGGCCTTCGGCGACGAACCGGCCGTTGCGGATCAGCCAGGCACCCACGCTCAGCACCACGAAGCCGGTGGTGATGTAGGCGGCGCAGACCATGTGCGCGAAGCGATAGGGAAACGACGGGTTGAAGACGATCGCCAGCCAGTCCACCGGATAGAACCGGCCATTCACGATCTTGTAACCCTGCGGCGTCTGCATCCAACTGTTCGCCGACAGGATCCAGAACGCCGAGAACAGCGTGCCGAGCGCCACCATCAACGCGGCGACGAAATGCGCCCAGCGCGGCACCAGTCGACGGCCGAACAACAGCACGCCGAGGAACGCCAACTCCAGGAAGAACGCCACGATCCCCTCGTAGGCGAACAGCGGCGCGAGGATGTTGGCGGTGTCCGCGGAGTACCGGCTCCAGTTGGTGCCGAACTGGAACGGCATCACGATGCCGGACACCACGCCCATGCCAAAGGCGACGGAGAATATCTTGATCCAGAATGACGAAATCCGGAACAGCACCTCCTGCCCGGTGAGCAGGTGGGCGCCTTCCATCACCGCGATGAAGGAGGCAAGCCCGATCGTGAACGCCGGCAGCAGGATATGCCAGCCGATCACCCAGAAGAACTGCAGGCGGGAGAGGATGAGCGGGTCGAGTGTCATCGGCACCCTTCGTCAACCTGCGAGGCACGATGCGCGCGGCGGCGGATCGTGGTTGAGGGCGCGATCGGGCCGCATCGGTCCATGCTACGCGAATGTGACGGGTGATGCCAGGGCGGCCGCCCCGGCGTTCCGATCCGTACAAGAAACGGATTGCCGACACGCGCCACCGTCGCACATTCCGGTGCAATGGCCGCCAATTCACCCCATACTGTCGCGCGCAGCCCCGCAAACTCCGTCCCGCCGGTGATGCCGTGACAGACGCCGACCTTGGTGCGACCCGTGCGGCGGTCATCGCCGCCGAGCGCACGCCCGAACCGGTGTGCGTGCCGGCGCTGATCGTGGCAGCCCGCCTGCCCGACGACCTGGCAACCCCGGTCCAGGCGCTGGCCGCGCGTCTGGTACGCCAGCTTCGCGCCGACCGCACGCAGGGCTCCGGCGTGGCTGCGCTGATGCGCGAGTTCTCGCTCTCCAGCCAGGAGGGCGTCGCCCTGATGTGCCTGGCCGAGGCGCTGCTGCGCATTCCCGACACCGCCAACCGCGACCGGCTGATCCGCGACAAGCTCGGCGGCGCCGACTGGCGTTCGCATGTCGGCGCCAGCCCCTCGCTCTTCGTCAATGCCGCAAGCTGGGGGCTGGTGATCACCGGCAATCTGGTCGCCACCAGCAGCGAGCAGGGCCTCTCGGCTGCCATCGGCCGGCTGCTGGCGCGCGGCGGCGAGCCGCTGATCCGGCGCGGCCTCGATCTGGCGATGCGCCTGCTCGGCCGGCAGTTCGTGCTCGGGCAGACCATCGCCGAGGCGCTGGACCACGCCAGGCCGAACGAGGCCAAGGGCTACCTCTACTCCTACGACATGCTCGGCGAGGCAGCGATGACGGCGGCCGATGCCGCCCGCTACGCCGAGCAGTACCGCCAGGCGATCGGCGCCATCGGCGCGGCCAATCGCGGCCGCGGCGTCTACGCGGGCGCCGGCATCTCGATCAAGCTGTCGGCATTGCATCCGCGCTACACCTACGCCCAGCCGCGCCGCCTGAGTGGCGAGTTGCTGCCGCTGCTGCGCAACCTGGCCGAGTTGGCCCGCGCGCACGACATCGGCCTGAACATCGATGCCGAGGAAGCCGACCGCCTGGAACCGTCGCTCGACCTGCTGGACGCGCTGGCGGGCGACCCCGGCCTGGCCGACTGGCAGGGGCTCGGCTTCGTCGTGCAGGCCTATCAAAAACGCGCGAGCGCGGTGGTGCAGCACGTGATCGCGCTGGCACGGCAGCACCAAAGGCGGCTGATGGTGCGGCTGGTGAAGGGCGCCTACTGGGACAGCGAGATCAAGCGCGCCCAGGTTGACGGGATGCCGGACTATCCGGTGTTCACCCGCAAGCCGTACACCGACGTATCCTACCTCGCCTGCGCCAAGCTGCTGCTGGGCGCGCGCGATGCGGTGTTCCCGCAATTCGCCACGCACAACGCGCAGACGCTGAGTGCAGTCTACCACCTCGCGGGCCAAGAATTCCGGCCTGGCGACTGGGAATTCCAGTGCCTGCACGGCATGGGCGAGACACTCTACGATCAGGTGGTCGGCGGGGCAAAATTGGATCGTCCGTGCCGCATCTATGCGCCGGTGGGCAGCCACGAGACATTGCTGGCCTACCTCGTGCGCCGGCTGCTGGAGAACGGCGCGAACAGTTCGTTCGTGCACCAACTTGTCGATGACGCGGTGCCGGTCGCGGCGCTGGCCGCCGATCCGGTGACGGAGGCCGCGCGTTACGCTGGCGCCCCGCACCCGAAAGTGGTGCTGCCGGCGGCGCTGTTCGACCCCGAACGGACGAACTCCGCCGGCTGCGACCTGGCGTCTCCCCCCGCGCGCCACGCGCTGGAAGCTGCCATTGCCGCCAGCCGGGCACAGAATTATTCCGCTGGCGACGCAGGCGACGCGCCGGCGCGGCCGGTGTGCAATCCGGCTGATCGGCGCGATGTCGTCGGCCACGTGCACGACGCCACACCCGCTGCGCTTCCGCGCGCGATGGCGCTCGCGGAAGCGGCTGCCGCCGGCTGGGCGCAGGTGCCAGTGGCCGACCGTGCCGCCATGCTGGACCGCGCGTCGGCACTGTTCGAGGACGCGCGCGACACGCTGGTGCCGCTGGCGGCGCGCGAAGCCGGCAAGACCATGGACAATGCCATCGGCGAACTGCGCGAGGCGGTGGAATTCCTGCGCTATTACGCCGCCCGCGCGCGCGCCGAGCTGGCCGGCCGGCCTCACACCCCGCTCGGCCCGGTCGTGTGTATCAGCCCGTGGAACTTTCCCCTCGCCATCTTCACCGGACAGATCTCGGCTGCCCTGGTCGCCGGCAACACCGTGCTCGCCAAGCCGGCCGAGCAGACCCCGCTGATCGCTGCCCATGCGGTTCGATTGCTGCACGCGGCCGGCATCCCCGCCGACGTGCTGCACCTGCTGCCCGGCGACGGCGCCACCATCGGTGCCGCGCTGGTGGCGGACCCGCGCTGCCGGGGCGTGCTGTTCACCGGCTCCACCGAGGTCGCGCGCGCCATTCACCGCAGCCTGGCCGCGCGCGGCGACGTGCCGCTGGTCGCCGAGACCGGCGGGCAGAACGCCATGATCGTGGATTCCTCGGCCCTGCCCGAACAGGTGGTGGCCGACGTGCTGGTCTCCGCCTTCGATTCCGCCGGCCAGCGCTGCTCCGCGCTGCGCGTGCTGTGCGTCCAGCGCGAGATCGCCGACCGTGTGCTGACCATGCTGCAAGGTGCGATGGCCGAGCTGGCGGTGGGCGACCCTTCCTGCATCGAAACCGATATCGGCCCGGTCATCGATGCCGAGGCGGAAACCGCCCTGCGCACCTATCTCGCGCGCCACCGCGTGCGCTGTGCCGTGCAACCCGGGCCGGACGGCGCGCACGGCAGTTTTGTCGCGCCCAGCCTGATCGAGATCGGCTCGATCGCCGAGCTTGGCCGCGAAGTGTTCGGCCCGGTGCTGCACGTGCTGAGCTACGAGCGCAACCAGCTTGGCGCGCTGGTCGAGGCGCTGAACGCCACCGGCTACGGGCTGACGCTCGGCGTGCATTCGCGCATCGACGAGACGATCGGCTACGTCGCGGCCCATGCGCGGGTCGGCAACATGTACGTCAACCGCAACATGATCGGTGCCGTCGTCGGTGCGCAGCCGTTCGGTGGCGAGGGGCTGTCCGGCACCGGCCCGAAGGCGGGCGGGCCGCTCTATCTGCATCGCCTGCTGCGCGAAGGGCCGCCGCCGACGCTGTCCGGTGCACGCGACCAGGCCGATCCTGCCGTCCGCGATGAGACACGCCTGGCACCGTTCGATGCGCTGTGTGCCTGGGTCGCCGGAGGCGCCGGGGACCTGCTCGCGGCACCGGACTGCGCGGCACTGGCGCGGTGGTTGCAGGCAGTGCGAGCGGCCTCACCGCTGCCCGTCACGCTGTCCCTGCCTGGCCCCGTCGGCGAAACCAACACGCTGCGCTTCGCCGGACGCGGGCCGGTGCTCAGCCTCGCCGAAGATGTGACGGTGCTGCTGCGCGGCTTCGGCCTGGCGCTGGCGGCGGGAAACACGCTGATCGCGGCCGACCGGCCCGCCGCGACACGCCTGGCCGACGCGCTGCCGGCGGCGCTGCGAGAACAGATGACCCGCGTCGCCCGCTGGCAGGACGCCAACTGCGCCGCCGTGCTCATCGCGCCATCAATTGCGTCCGCGGTGCGTCAGCACTTCGCCGCGCGCGACGGCAAGCTGATCCCGGTGATCGAGACGCTCGATACGGCCGCGCTGCTGCGACTGGTGGCAGAGCGCACGTTGTCGATGAACGAGGCAGCCGCCGGCGGCAACGCCGCACTCATGACGATATGATAACGGAGATGTCACCAAGCCGGATTATGCACATTCTCGGAACGTGCCGTTTCTATCAATGATAATGGCGCCCGCCGCTGTTGCCCCAGGGCGGGGGATGGCGCAATGGGCCGCAACGGGTCGTTCAACAACAGGTGAGGAGACGGCGAATGAGCAGGACCGTGCTGATCACCGGCGCCGGCGGCAACATCGGCACCAAGCTGCGCGCGCATTTTTCCACCCTCGGCTGGACGTTGCGGCTGCTGGACGCCGATGCGCGCGGCGATGTCGCGATCCAGACCGCCGACCTGGCGGACTGGGACAACGCCTGGGTGGCGCGGTTCGCCGGCGTGGACGCGGTGATCCACCTCGCCGCCAGCGGCAGCCCGCGCACGCCCTGGGCCGTGGCACAGCGGCAGAACATCGACGTGACGGCGAATGTGCTCGAGGCTGCCGTGGCACAGGGCGCGCCGCGCGTGGTGTTCGCCAGCTCCAACTGGGTGATGGCCGGGCATCGGCCGGGCCAGGGCATGCTGACCACCGACATGGCGCCGTATCCGATCAACCCGTACGGCGTGTCGAAACTGGTGGGTGAACGCATGGGTCACAGCGCGCACGCTCGGCACGGACTGTCGGTGATCTGTTTTCGCATCGGCTACCTGCAGCAGGGCGACAACCAGCCCGGCCCGCACATGGGATGGAGCGCCTGGGGCCAGGCAATGTGGCTGTCCAACCGCGACCTGTGCCAGGCGATGGAGCGGGCGGTGCTGGCCGAAGGTGTCGGCTTCGCCGTGCTCAACCTGATGAGCGACAATCCCGGCATGCGCTGGGACATCGAGACCACGAAGCGCACGATCGGCTACGCCCCGCAGGACGGCGCGGCGCCGGTGCTGACCGAGACGGTCGCGCAGAACGAGCGCAGCGCAAACGACCTGCGCAGCATGACCGAGCGGCTGGACGCGCTGGCGATGGAGCAGCGCTGGTAGACGCCTGCATGGCGTCCAAGCCGGGCGATCATCCTGCCGCCGGATGGACGGCACGCGCTGCTCGGCCGTCACCTTCATCCGTTTGCCACGAATTTCCGCTACTCTGGTCGGCGTATCCCCGTGTCCGCCGGCAAGGAGAGTGCCATGGCTAACCAACATGTCTTCCTGTTCGATCTGGACGGCACACTCGTGGACAGCGTGTATCAGCATGTCCTGGCCTGGAAGGACTCGCTCGACGCCGAGGGGATAGAACTGTCCGTCTGGCGCATCCACCGCAAGATCGGCATGAGCGGCGGGCTGTTCACCAATCAACTGCTGCGCGAAACCGGGATGGAGATCACCCCCGAGCGGATTGACCGGCTGCGTCAGGGCCACGCCGCTGCCTACCGCAGCTACGCGGCGCGGATCTGCCCGCTGCCGGGCGCCCGCGAGCTGCTGGCATGGCTCTCCGACGCGAACATTCCCTGGGCCATCGCCACCAGCGGCCGCATGGAGACCGCTGCCGTGAACCTGGCCGCACTGGGCGTCGACCCGGCTGTGACGCCCGTCGTCACGCGCGATCAGGTCAAATACGCCAAACCCGATCCCGATCTGTTCCTTGCGGCCGCCGAACGGCTGGCCGCGCCGATCGAGACCGCCGTGGTGGTGGGCGATGCCATCTGGGACATGCTGGCCGCGACGCGGTGCCGTGCGCTCGGCGTCGGCCTGCTGAGCGGCGGCTACGGCCCCGACGAGCTGCGCCAGGCCGGCGCGATTCGCGTCTACGAGGATCCCGCCGACCTGCTGCGCCACATCGACGAGGTCGGCGGACGGCGCTGAGGCTTTTGGCCCACGGCCATTGCGGCGACGCGGCGGCGTAGCGCAGGCTGCGCCGCATGCGCGAGACCTCGCTCTATCCGGCCGTGAAGCGCTTCCTGGAAGCAGCGGGCTTTCGCGTGAAGGGCGAGGTGAACGGCTGCGACGTGGTCGCGGTGCAAGACCGCGCCGCCGACGACGGCGAACCGCCGCAGCTTGTGATCGTGGAGATGAAGCTTGGCTTCAACCTCGATCTGCTGCTGCAGGCGACGGACCGCGGGCGTGTTGCGGATGAGGTGTGGCTGGCCGTGCCCGCGACACGGCGCGGACGTGACCGCGACCCGCGCGTGCACCGTCTCTGCCGGCTCGTCGGCTTCGGCCTGCTGGCGGTCCATGCCGCGCGCGATCGGGTCGAGGTGCTCGCCGAGCCCGGCCCCTACCGCCCGCGGCCGGATCAGCGCCGCCGCGCCCGCCTGCTCAGCGAACATGCGCGGCGCACCGGCGATCCGTCGCCCGGCGGCTCGACCCGCCAGCCGGTGATGACCGCCTACCGCCAGCAGGCGCTGGCCTGTGCGGCGCTGCTGCGGGCGGGCCCTGGCCGGCCGCACGATCTGCGAGCGGAGGCGCCCGACGCCGGCCGGATTCTGCGGCGCAATGTTTACGGCTGGTTCGAGCGCACGCAGCGCGGCGTCTATCGGCTCACTGGTCTCGGCGAGGCGGCGTTGCAGCGCTGGCCCGACGTCGGACCAGCCGTCGCGAGCGAAGCGCCCGCCCGGCCGCGCGCGGGTGACGGCGACGCCGCCGTTCACGCGGCCCCGATCGCGCGGACCGCATGACCGGCGCCGTCGACCGCACGTATGGGACTGCCCGCACCCGTGGGAAAGGGGCTATATACAGTCATGTCCGACGCCCGCCCGATCGCACCGTTCTACCTGATCATCCTTGACCACGACCGGGGTTTCTTCTCCGTCGAAGGCCCGATGACCGACGATCGACCCTGGCAGTCCGCCGCCCGCCGCGCCCGGGACATGGAGCGACAGGTCGCGTGCGGCCCGTCCGGCCCGGATCGCGACGCGCTCGCCGGGGAATTCCAGGAGGCCCACAAGCTGGCCGGCGTGCCGCCGGGCAGCATCGTGCGACCGCGCGGATGAGCGGCCAGCGTCGCGCGATCGTCGAGCCCGCCTGGATCCATCTGTCATTGCGAGCGCAGCGAAGCAATCCCCATCCAGGTACGCTCCTCGCGGGGGATTGCTTCGCTGCGCTCGCAATGACAGATGGATCGAGGCGGTGACGCCGTTTCTCCAGATTGCCCTGCGAACCCGTCACTTCCGCCGATGACCGGCCGACCCGGCAATGCATCTACCGCACCGCGGTCCGGCCGTAATCGTCGTCCAGCCGCTCGATATCATCCTCGGACAGCAACGATCCCGTCTGCACCTCGATGAACACGACGTCATCGGTGCCCCGGTTCGCCACGCGATGCGCCTCGCCCGGCGCGATGTGCACCGTCTCGCCGGCGCCCAGCGCGAACACCGCATCCCCGCGCGTCACCTGCGCCACGCCGGCCACCACCACCCACTGCTCGGCCCGGTGCCGATGGCGCTGCAGCGACAGGCGCTGACCCGGCCGCACCGTGATGCGCTTCACCACGAAGCCCGTCCCGCAATCGATCACCATCCATTCGCCCCACGGGCGCGCATCGCGCTGCCCGACCGCGTAGGGCGGTGCTGTGTCCGGCATGATCCCTCCCCGCGATTGACCGCCAAATCGATTTGAATTACCCGTACCGGCAAGTCAAAACGATTTGGAACGTCCCGTCCAGGTGTCCCTGCGCGCCATCGCCAAGCGGCTCGACCTGTCGGTCACCACCGTCTCGCGTGCCCTCGGCGGGTTCCCCGAGGTCGCCACCGCCACCAGCGCGCGCGTCCGCGCCGAGGCGGCCCGTATCGACTACCGCCCGAACCAGCTTGCCCGCCGGCTGCGCCACGGCCGCAGCGAGGCGGTCGGCCTCGTGCTGCCCGCCGAGGCCGGCCAGTTCGACGACCCGTTCTTCCTGCGCCTGCTTGCCGCGGTCGGCCCGGCCTTGCAGCGCGCCGGGCTGGACCTGCTGGTGATGACCGCGCGCCCCGGCGCGGAAGAGCTGCGCGCCTACCGCCACCTGGTCGAGGGCCGCCGCGTCGACGGCATGCTGCTGGCCCGCACGCGCCGCGACGATCCGCGCATCCGCTACCTGCTGGACCGCGGCGCCGCGTTCGTCGCGCATGGAAGATGCGAGGATCCCCGCCCCTACGCCTTCGTCGACATCGACGGCGCCGCCGCCTGCCAGACGGCGACGGAACGATTGATCGGATTCGGCCATCGCCGCATCAGCCTGATCAACGCCGCGCCGCACTACATGTTTGCGCACCACCGCGAGCAGGGCTGGCGCGCCGCGCTGGCCGCCGCCGACCTGCCGCCCGGCCCGATCCGCCACGCCGAACCCTCGGAAGAGGCCGGCTTCACCCTGATGCGCGCCCTGCTGGCTGAGCGCGAGCCGCCCACCGCGGTGCTGTGCGCCACCGATCGCCTCGCGGTCGGCGCGCTGCACGCGGCCTCGCACGCCGGGCTGCGCGCCGGGCGCGACATTTCGCTGATCGGCTATGACGATTTGCCGATGGCAGGCTGCACCGATCCGCCGTTGACCACGATCGAGCAGCCGATCGCCCGCGCCGGCGCGCGCATGGTGGCGATACTGCTGGCGTTGCTCGGCGGCGCCGATCCGGCAACGCAACGGGAAATCTGGCCGGCGCGGCTGATCCCGCGCGCCTCCGACGGTCCGGCGCCGACTCACGAGCAACGCGGCCGCGGGGACAAGCCCGAAACCAACAAGCCTCGTCCTGGGAGGACGCCATGACACCACGCACCCTCGCCGCCCTTAGCGCGCTGCTGCTCGCGCTGCCGCTGACGCCGCGCCCGGCCGCGGCCGACACCGTCTTCATGTCGACGCAACTGCGCCCGATCGAGGAAGCGCAGAAGATGCGCGACGTGATCCTGAAGGACTACACCGGCAAGGTGACCTATGTGCCGGAGGAACCGTCGGCGCTGCCGGTGCGCATCCAGGCCGAGCGGCAGGGCGGCACCCACACGATCAGCCTGATCGGCGCACTGCACGGCGAGCTGGCGCCGCTGCTGGCACTGCACGGGATCGTTCCGCTCGACGATCTGGCAGCCAAGCTGCAGGACCGCGGCATCCCCGCCGGGCTGATGACGCTGGGCAAGCTCGGCACCGCGCACCAGATGTACATCCCCTGGATGCAGGCGACCTATTTCATGGTCGCCAACAAGCAGGCGCTGCCCTACCTGCCGAAAGGCGCCGATCTCGACGCGCTGACCTATGAGCAGCTTGCCGCATGGGGCGCGGCGATCCAGGCGAAGACCGGCAAGCGCATGCTGGGCTTTCCCGCCGGCCCGACCGGGCTGATGCACCGCTTCATCGAGGGGTTCCTGTATCCCTCCTACACCGGCGGCCTGGTCACCACCTTCGACGGCCCGGCGGCGGACGCGATGTGGACCCGGTTCGCCGCGCTGTGGAAAGAGAGCGTCAACCCCGAACTCCACCAACTACAACTTCATGCAGCAACCGCTGCTGTCGGGCGATGTGTGGATCGCCTTCGACCACGTCGCGCGGCTGCTCGACGCGCTGCGCCAGAAGCCGGACGACTTCGTAACGTTCCCCGCCCCCGCCGGACCGAAGGGGCGCGGCTACATGCCGGTGCTCGCCGGCCTCGCGATCGCCAACGACGCCCCCGATGCGACGGGCGCGGCGGCGCTGATCAGCTACCTGACGCAGCCCGCGGCGCAGATTGCCACGGCGCGCGCGGTCGGCTTCTTCCCGGTGGTGAAGGCGCGACCTGCCGGCGGACCTCGATCCCGGCGTGAAGACTGGCCGCATCGGCGATCGCCCGGACGCAGGACGCGAAGGACGCGGTGCCGGCGCTGCTGCCGGTCGGCCTCGGCACGCATGGCGGGGAGTTCGACAAGGTGATGCTCGACACTTTCCAGCTCATCGTGCTGCGCGGGGCAAAGCCGCATGATGCGCTGGCGCGCGAGGCGCCGGTGCTGCAGAAGGTCATGACCGAGTCCGGCGCGCCGTGCTGGGCGCCCGACCCGCCGTCCACCGGCGCCTGCCAGGTGAAGTAGCCGGGTCGAGTAATCAGATGCGCCAAAGCCTCGTCATCCTTACGGGAACCCCCACCTGTCATTGCGAGGATCGCAGCGACGAAGCAATCCCCATCCGGGGACCCCGTCGCGGGGGATTGCTTCGTCGCTGCGATCCTCGCAATGACAGGTGGTGCCACCGGCTCCCGTCGCCGTGACCGTGCGCTAGGAAGCCGCCATGCGTCGCGGCGCGCTCACACCCTATCTGCTGATCGCGCCGGCGACGGTGTTCCTCGGCGTGCTGTTCATGGTGCCGCTGGTGCAGACCATGGCGCTGGCGTTCCGCGCCAACGGATCGTTCTCGTTCGCCAACTTCACCGCGCATGGCGGGCGACATCAACTTCAACGACGCGATCGTCAACACGTTCGAGGTGGTCGTGCTGGCGGTGCCGCTGCAACTGGCGCTGGCGCTGGGCATGGCGATGATGCTGCGCCATGTCAGGCACGGCCGCGACCTCGTGCTGTGGATCTGGTCGATCCCGCTGGGCATCTCCGACCTGGCGGCGGGGCTGGTGTGGCTGGCGATCCTGACCGACCGCGGCTACCTCAACACGCTGCTGTTCCACCTCGGCATCATCGCCGCGCCGCAGAGCTGGCTGACCTACGAGACGCCGACCACGCTGCTGATCGCCATCGTGGCGGAAGAAGCTGTGGCGCGCCACCGCGATCGTGCTGGTGATCCTGGCCGCCGGCGTGCAGCTTGTGCCGAAGGAATACGGCGAGGCGGCCGAGGTGTTCGGCGCCACGCCCTGGCAGCGCTTCACCCGCGTGACGCTGCCGCTGCTGCGCCCGTCGATCCAGACCGCGCTGATCCTGCGCACCGTGCTGGCGTTCGAGATGTTCGCCACCGTGCTGGCGCTGGGCGGCCGCAACTTCCCGGTGCTGATGAGCCAGGCGTTCAACGCGCAATATTTCCAGCAGGATTACGGCGTCGCCGCCGCCTATGCGGTGCTGGTGATGGCGGTGCTCGATCGGCGCCACGCTGGTCTATCTGCGCCTGCTGCGCACCCCGCCGGCGCAACTGCCATGACGCGTGCCGTGCGCGGGCGCTGTTCCTGGCCGGGGTGGCGACGCTGTGCGCCTGGACGCTGGTGCCGATCTACCTGATCGCGCTCGGCGCGCATCGGCGGCGAGGCCGTGGTGAATGCCTGGCCGAAACCGTTCTGGCCGACGTCAGCATGTCGCTGGAACCGCTGCAGCAGTTCCTCAACATCAGCGGCGTCTGGATGAGCGTGCTGTACAGCGTCGAGGCGGCGACGCTGTGCATGGTGGTCTCGCATCGCTCCTCGGCGCGCCGGCCGGCTATGCGCTGGCCCGCTACCGGTTCCGCGGCGCCACCGGCTTCCGCCTGTTCGTGCTGCTGACGCGCGCCTTCCCGGTGGCGATCCTGGCGCTGCCGCTGGCGGTCGAGCTTCATCCGGCTGGGGCTGTACGACTCGCCCGATCGGCGTCGGGCTGATGCACAGCGTGCTGGCGCATGCCGTTCGCGGTGCTGATCTCGGCCAGCCTGTTCCAGGCGATCCCGCGCGAGCTGGAGGAAGCCGCCTGGGTGTTCGGCTGCTCCGGCCCGTCGGCGTTCCTGCGCGTGGTGCTGCCGATCGCCGCTGCCCGGCATCGCGGCGGCGGCGATCTTCGCCTTCGTCATCTCGTGGAACGAGGTGTTCGCCGCCACCGTGCTGACCGTGCGCCACCGGACGCTGACCGCCTATCTGCTCACGGTGCTGTCGGAAAGCCCGCTGCACATGCAGTTCGCCGGCGGCTTCATCCTGATCGTGCCGTCCGTGCTGTTCATCTTCCTGGTGCGCAAGCAGTTGTTCAGCATGTGGGGGATCGCGAACCGCTGATGGCCGCCATGGCTGACATCGTCATCGATCGGCATGCAAGGCGTTCGGCCGGCACGGTGGCGCTGGACAGCGTCTCGCTGCCGTCGCCGACGGCGAGTTCGTCGCGCTGCTGGGCCCATCCGGCTGCGGCAAGACCACGCTGCTGCGCATCATCGCCGGGCTGGCGACGCAGACCTCCGGCCGCGTGCTGATCGGCGGGCGCGACATGTCCGGCGCTGCCGCCGCGCAAGCGCGGGCTGGCCATGGTGTTCCAGAACTACGCGGTGTTTCCGCACATGACGGTGCGCGACAACGTCGCGCTTCGGGCTGCGCATGACCGGCGCCGACTGCGGCGCGGATCGACCGCCAGGTGGCGCGCGCCGCCGAGCTGCTGCACATCGAGCCGTTCCTGGATCGTTACCCGGCGCAGCTTTCCGGCGGTCAGCGCCAGCGCGTCGCGGTGGCGCGCGCGCTGGCGGTGGAGCCCGCGGTGCTGCTGATGGACGAGCCGCTGTCCAACCTGGACGCGCTGCTGCGGCTGGAGATGCGCGCCGAGCTGAAATCGGTGCTGCAGGCGGCCGGCACCACCACGCTCTATGTCACGCACGACCAGACCGAGGCGATGGGCCTGGCCGACCGCATCGCCGTGATGCACGGCGGGCACATCGAGCAGATCGACGCCGCCGGCCGGAAATCTATCGCCACCCGGCGCAGCAGTTCGTCGGCGGCTTCATCGGCAGCCCGCCGATGAATTTCTTGGCGCTGCCGGTGCACCGCCGGCCAGGTGCGGCTCGGCGCGCTGCGTCTGACGCCGCCCGGCGGCGCGTCACAGCCGGGGACCGTGTCGTGCTGGGCATCCGCGCCGGAGGATCTGGAGCCGTTGCCGAGCCGATGACGGTTTCGCCTTCACCGTGCAGGTGACCGAGCCGCTCGGCTCGCACACGCTGCTGACCGGGCAGGCCGAGGACGCAGCTGATCCGCGTGATCGCGGCCTCGGACCTGCGCCCCGCCGCCGGGTCGGTGCTGCACCTGCGGCCGCGCGCCGGAGCACATCTGCCTGGTTCGACCCAGCCAGCCGGCGCTGGCACTGGAGCCTCCGCCATGAGCGAGCGCACCGCTCGAGCAGGCGCCGGCGCCATCCTGCGCGCCAACGACCGTGGCGGCTACTGCGTGCCGACCGCGCGGCTGTATCCGTTCCAGTGGAACTGGGATTCCGCCTTCGTCGCGCATGGGCTGGGGCACGCTTCGACGAGGCCCGGGCCTGGCAGGAGATCAGCCTGCTGCTGAACGGGCAGTGGGAAGACGGCATGATCCCGCAGATCGTGTTTCACGCGCCGTCGGATGATTACTTTCCCGGACCGGACGTGTGGGGCATCGCGCGCCCGCCGCCGACCTCGGGGATCACCCAGCCGCCGGTGCTGGCGACGGCGACGCGGCATTTGTGGGAGCACCGGCGCGATCCGCGCTGGCCGAGGCGGCCGCGGCGGCGATCTATCCCGCGCTGCTGCGCAACCATCGCTGGTGGCAGGCGGCACGCGATCCCGAGCGGCGCGGCCTGGTGGCGACGCTGCACCCGTGGGAGACCGGGATGGACAACTCACCCGCCTGGGACACGGCCCTGGCGCGCGTGCCGACCGAGACGGTGACGCCGATCCGCCGGCGCGACACCACGCTCGTGGATGCAACGATGCGGCCGCGCGCCGAGGACTACCAGCGGTTCATCCACCTGGTCGATCTGTTCCGCGAGGTGGGCTGGGACCCGACGCGCATGCTGGCGGCCTCGCCGTTCCGGGTTGCGGACGTCGGCACCAACGCGATCCTGCTGCGCGCCGAGCAGGACCTGCTGGCGCTGGCGGCGCGCTTCGGCACGCCTGCGGAACGGGCGGAGATCGCCGCGCGCATCGATCGCCTGCATGCCGCGCTGAACCGCCTGTGGCGCGACGATCTGGGGCTGTATGCCAGCATGGACCTGACCACGCACGAAACGATCCCGATCGGCATCTCGGCCGGATTCCTGCCGTTGTTCGCGCGGCACGCGCCAGAGCGCGCCCCGACCCTGGCGGCGACGCTGGCGCGCTGGGCCGGGCTGGTGACGCGGTTGGTGCCCTCCACCGATCCGGGATTCGCCGGGTTCGAGCCGAAGCGCTACTGGCGCGGGCCGGTCTGGGCGATGATGAACTGGATGATCGCAGATGGGTTCGGCGCGGCGGGCGACGCGGCGACCGCCGGCCGCATCTGCGCCGACACCCTGGCGCTGATCCAGGCCGCGGGACCCAGCGAATATTTCGATCCCGTCACCGGTGAGGGCGCCGGCGGCGAGGACTTCTCCTGGACCGCGGCGATCTATCTGCTGTGGGGCGATAAAGCCCTTTCACCCTGACCGCAATCGCAACCTGTCATTGCGAGTTCCCACCGGCCAGCGGCCGACCCGCCCTGAATGAAACAGTCGGGTCGCCGAAGAGAAGGACACTCCCCCTCCCCTTGAGGGAGGGGGTTGGGGGGAGGGGTCGATCGGTGCGAATCTCCGACCGACCCCTCCCCCCAACCCCCTCCCTCAAGGGGAGGGGGAGTCTTGTTTCTTGTTAGCTCGACTTTCGCAACTCGCGACCCAGAATTGAGCAAGCCATTGATTTCTCGTGGGCGAGGCTGCCAAGGTCGGCACCACAAGACCGCCGGTCAGGGCCGCCCTGGAGCACCGGCCGCGGTAATCCTGGGAGGCGGCTGGGCGGGCAATTCGAGCTTCAACTGTTGCAGCAGGATGGCCTGATCCATCTCGGGTTCGGTGTAGCGTGACAGCATGACGGTGCGGCCATCCGTCGTTGGCAGGTGCACATCGACCATCTGGATCGCTGCCATCTTCTCCAGCACCGACCTCGGCGTCAGTCCCGGAGCCAGGGATCGCAGTCGCTGCTTCAGCGTCACCTGCAGACAGTAGGCCAGGAAGGCGACAAAGATGTGCGCTTCGATACGCTCATCGGTTTGGTGGTAGATCGGCCGGATCGCCAGATCTCCCTTCAGCTCCTTGAATGCCTGCTCTACCTCGACCAACAGCAGGTAGAACGCCCAGAGCTGCGCTGGATCGCTGCCCGTCACATTCGACCGCAGCAGGTAGCTGCCTTCCCGGCGGCGCGCCTCGCGTAATCGCTGCCAGTTCAGGCGAAAGCCGAACGTCTCCGGCGTGACCGCTTGGTCCTTGTCGGGCAGTTGGAGGTCGATGATCCGCCAAGCCGCCGGCCCGGCCTCTTTCCTGGCCGCCCCAAGCTTGATCAGCAACTGGTCGCGGGTCAGCTTCTGTTGGCGCAGCTCATGCAGGCGCTTGATCAGCTTCTTGAGCCGCCGCCGCCGCATCGCCTGTTCCTTGTCGCGGCGGGCGCCGCTGCGGGCCAGGATGTAAAGCTCGCCGTCCTGTTCAACGAGCTTCACCTGAACGGAGTCGCGAACCTGGGCCCACGGCTTGGCCAGAAAGTCCTGCTCCAACTGGCTGAGCCGTCCGCGCGGCGTGCCCACCAGATAATAGACCGGCGTCTCGGCTGCCCGCATCTCGGCCAGCACTTCTTCCGTCGGGATGCCGCGGTCCATCACCCAGGTGCGCTCGGCGTTGCCATACTGGGCTTCGATCCGGCGGATGAAGTCGCGCAGCGTCGTCTTGTCCGCGGTGTTGCCCGCCATCACCTCGTAGGCCAGCGGGAAGCCTGTCGGCGTTACGATCAGGGCAATGACCACCTGAACGCAATCCGATCGTTTGTCCCGGCTGTAGCCAAAACGTCGTTTGCCGACGCCGGGCGGATCGCATTCGAAATATGTGCTGGTCAGATCATAGAGCAGGACCTCGAACCCAGCCTGGAACAGCGTCTCCCAGCGTTGCCGCAGGAAGCTGAACAGATCCGCCTTGTGTGCCAGCAGCTTGTCCAGGCACCGATACAGATTGTCCTTGTGGGCCAGAGCGAAGTCCTCGCCCAGCAGGTCGGCCATCGCGCTTCGCTCGTACCACTGCCGGTGCAATCGCCACTCGCTGCCCGGGTCGATCAGGCGGTAGGCCACCAATGTCTTCAGCACGTTCAGCCAGCGCGTCCCCTGCCGCGACGCCGTCAGCCGGGGCGACCAGAAGTCATCCAGCCGCAGTTGATCCCACACATGGCAGGCCAGCCAACAGGCACCCCATTGCCGCGGCCGACGCAGCCGAAGACCGCTGAGCCGGACATGCACCACGTCGCAATCCAGCGCCGGCGCCGCACGATCCTCGGGGAACAGCGCGATCTGCCGCGCGTCCTGCCCACCCTCGTCGAATGCTTCGATCGTCCGGCACCAAGCGGCCTTCTGGGCGTCGTTGATCTCGCCCAGATACAGCACATGCCGCTGCACCGTTCGCCCGCCCGATACCCGGCGGTTCTCGACGATGCTCCAGTAGCGGTGCTCGTTGCCGTCCTTGCGGCGAAGCTTGTGGCGCAGAAACATGCCGCAAGGCTTCCAAAGCCGCCGGCCGTTTCGCAAGGGGCTTGGTCGGCACCGCACGCGGTTTCAGCAGGTTTCCTCGCGCAGCTCCCGCGCTTTTCAAGAACTTACCGGGGTGGCAGGGCAGCAAAATCTGCCGAACCGAGGGCGAGTTGCGAAAGTCGGGCTAGGAGCGGAGCGACGAAGCAATCCCCTGCCTCGGGGGCACCAGATTGCTTCGTCGCTCCGCTCCTCGCAATGACAGGCGGGCGGCACCTTCACCCGCGCGGCCCACCCGCGACCGCCCTCGGCATCAGCAGGATCAGCAGCAGCGGCGGTACCACGATGAACGCCATCATGTGGAAGTCGTTGTTGTAGGCGATGATCTGCGACTGCCGCGTGATCTCCTGGTTCAGCAGCTCGGCGCCGCGGCTGAGCAGCGGATCATACAACCGCGCCACCGCGCCGGTGTGCTGCAGCAGCCGGTCGAACGGCGTGATGCCGGCGGCGATGTCCGCGTGCATCGCCTGCGCGCTGCGCTCCAGCGTGAACGACGTGACCGAGATGCCGATCGCCGAGCCCATGTTGCGCGCCAGCGCCTGCAGCGCGGTCGCGTCGCCGCGTTGGGACGTCGGCAACGTGGCAAAGGCGATCACCGCCAGCGGGTTGAACACCAGGCCGATCGAGAATCCCTGCACGATCAGCGTGGCGATCATCTGCGCCTCGGTCACGTCGGGCGTCCAGGAACTCATCGCGTGCAGCGCCCAGCCCAGCATCAGCAGGCCCATCGCCATGATCTTGCGCTGGTCGATCCATTTCGACAGCCGCGCGGCGAGGAACATCGACGCCACGGTGCCGAAGCTGCGCGGCGACAGCGACAGCCCGGCGGTGTAGACCGGGTAGCCCGCCAGGTTCTGCAGGTAGGGCGCCAGCAGCGCCGAGGTCGCCAGCATCACCATCGACACGCAGACCACCATGATGAAGGAGGCGACGAAGTTCCGGTCTCGGAACAGTGCCGGCGGCAGGAACGGTTTCTCGGCGGTGAACATGTGCACGATGAACAGGTAGAACCCCAGGCCGGCCAGCACCGCCTCGACGATGATCTCGCGCGAGCCGAACCAGTCGTCCACCTGGCCGCGATCCAGCATCATCTGAAACGAGCCGAGCGCCAGCGCCAGCATCGCGAAGCCGGACCAGGAGAATTTCAGCCCGACTTTCGGTTTCGTATTCGGCATGAACAGCAGCAGCCCGACGATCGCCAGGATGCCGAACGGCAGGTTGACGTAGAACACGTAGCGCCAGTTGTACCAGTCGGTCAGGTAGCCGCCGAGCGTGGGTCCCATCAGCGGCCCCATCGTCACGCCGGAGCTGAAGATTGCCATCGCCTGGGCGCGCCGACGGTAGGGGTAGATGTCCAGCATGGTGGCCTGCGCCAGCGGCACCAGCGCGGCGCCGCACATGCCCTGCGCCAGGCGGAACAGCACGATCTGCTGCAGGCTCTGTGCCGCGCCGCACATCATGGACGTGACGGTGAAGCCGGCCAGGCAGACGATATAGAGCTTCTTGCGGCCGAACCGCACCGCCATCCAGCCGACCGGCGCGGTCATGATCGCGGCGGCGATGACGTAGGAGGTCAGCACCCAGGTGATCTCGTCGGCCGACGCCGACATGCTGCCCTGCATGTACGGCAGCGCGACATTGGCGATGGTGGAATCGAGCGCCTGCATCAGCGTCGCCAGCATCACGCAGCCGGTGATCAGTGCGCGATGCGCCACTTTGGGTTCAGCGCCGGACGACTCCATCCCTGGTCTTCTCGCAGCCCTGATCTTCTCGCAGCCAGGGGCGCGATCCTGGCGCAACGCGAGCCGGCGCACCAGGGCGCGACGTGCATGCCGGCCCTGCGGGCCATGTCCGCACGCCATGTCCGCGTAGAGCCATCCCTTGGTTGCCAACACGATCTGTTGAGCACGGCGGCCGCACTCAATCGTTGCCAAAAAATTCAATCCGCGGCTAGCTTGCGGCGGGCGGTCGACAGTGCCGTCGGCCGGGGCAAGCTCGGATGTTCGTGCCCCCGCCAATCCGGTGCGACGGCCCCGTCTTGGATCGCGATTTCGTGTGCACGCCGGATCCGCCTTGGCCGCGTGACCGCCAGCCCGCCACGCCGACCTCGCTGGAACGACGGAAGGAGACGCACCGATGGCCGACAAGAAGGGTGGAGTGGCAACCGATGCCATCATGTCGCCGGCCGAGATGAAGCCGCTGCTGATGCTGTCGAAGCGCGAACCGGTCAGCGCGGTCATCGGCATGACCAAGGACCATGACGGCGTGATCCTGCTGAACCGGCGGCTCAAGCCGCGGAAGCTGCTGGCCCAGCTTAAGGCGGACGCGCGCAAGGCAAAAGTCGAGCTCGACCTGCCCTCATTGCGCTTCGGCAAGGCCGAGGTCGATACCGACGTCGATTCCGGACTGGTCAAGTTCACCGTGAACAAGGACACGCCGGGTGCGCTGCGGTTGAAGCTGCTGGAGTTGGTCAAGCGCGTGCCGCTCGCCAAGGTCGAGATCGACGTCGACCAGAAGATCGAGGACGAGCCGGAGGATGACGACGCGCCCCTCGCGGCGCCGCCACCGGTCGACCTGACGGCTGCCATGCTGAAGGCCGCCGAGGACGTTGCCGGCAGCGCGACCACCACCACGACCGGGTCGGCGCCGACGGTGCCGCCGCCACCCGATGGGGTGCTGGAGCGGAAGGGCGATGGCGGCCTCTACTGGCACCCGAATCCGGCGCCCGCCACCTGGGGCACCGGCGGTCCGCCGGCGCCGGAAAGCTGGATCACCGGCTTCTTCGCCTACTACAACCTCGCGCCGCCGCCCGATCCCAACCCGGACGCGAAGCAGGACTGCACGTTCAATCAGGCGCCGGACGCGCTGGACGCGGTGCTGGACACGCTCGACCAGCAGGCGACGCTGGCCGGCTATTCGGCAAGCCGCTCGGCCGCGCAGGCGGCCGCGCAGAAGTTGCTGGCCGACCGCGCCGGCGGCCGGCAGGCGGGTGCCACGATGGCGCAGCGCGGTCCCACCGCGGACGATGTCGCGCCGCTGGAGAAGCTCGACACCGCCGCGCTGCTCGACGCGCTGGAGGCGCTGCGCAAGGCCCGCAAGCTCGATGCGCTCGCCGCGCTGGCGCCGTCCGACCATCGGGTGATGGCGGCGATCCTGGGGGTGCAGCGCCACCTTGGCGCCAAATTCCAGGCGCTGCTGCACACCCTGGACGATGACGACCAGACGGCGCTGCGCCAGCATGTCTATCAGGGCCTGATTGCCGGCGATGTCGGCGACCAGAAGAAGCTGGTGAAGGCTGGCGGTGGCGGCAGTTTCACGGCGAAGGATGGATCCGACGCCGAATGGGTTGACGGGTTCCTGGAATTCTACGGGCTGCGGGCCGACCCGTTCGATAACGGCATGCACCAGACCTGCCTGTTCAACTCGCAAACGCAGAGCATGTCGGACGTGCTTGATACGGTCGTCGAACAGGCTGCGCTGGACGGCCGCATGATCGATCGCAGCCTGGCGATGAAGGTCGCGATGCCGATGATATCGCCGCCGACGGTACCGGGCGGATCGAGCCATCGGATCACCTACTACATGGGAATCGGTGTGATCCCGTGGACCGGGCATGTCGACCTGAAGACCCACAAGACCAGCAACGATCCGCCGCCCGGCCAGATCCCCTACCAGTTCAATGCACAGGTCACGCTGGAGCTGCATCCCGAGAACGGGTCGGGACCGGAATTGTCCGTGGTGGCGCAGGTCTCCACCAACAATGATCCCAACAGCCAGACCTGGCAGGTGACAAACTACATGTCCGGCTTCCAGGCTGCCTGGGTGAAGTCGTGGTTCGACGGTGCGCTGCAGCTTGCCCCTCTGGTGCAGGTGCTGGGCGGCGCGATGCAGGCGCAGCAGGCCAAGGACGGATCGATCAAGATGGTGGTGGCCGGCCAGGTCATGGTGGGCGGGCAGCTCGCCTACCAGTTCGACATCCCAAACTCGAAGATGAAGATGCAGATCGGCGTGCAGGCGGGCGGCTCGGTCACCGGTGCGGGCGGGGCCGATCCGACGCTGGACGGGTCGGTTCAGTTCGTTGCACAGGTGGCGTTCTAAGGGCTCGTTGCGAAACAACTGCTGCTGCCGGTCGGCAGGCTGCCCCCGGTGTCATGGCCGGGCCATGACACCGGGGGGCGCGGAAACGGAGCATCCCCCGCGCCAGCATCGACGTGCTGGCTATGCTCGGCGATCGGGCTCGGATCACGCCTGGCCGGCGGCCAGGGATGCGACTGCGACCGTCTCAGACGCAATGCTATGCAACGTGAGAAGGGCGACTCTGCTCTGCGATCCGCGCAATCGCACGACTTGTGGCAAGGCCGGGACGTGCCCCGGCGTCCCCACGGCACCCGGCCAACGCCGCAAAATCAAGCACCGCCCGGCCTCCGGGCGCCCCATCTGGACGCCGTGCGCGCGCGGCGGCATGGTCCGGCACGCGCCACCCGGTGCTTGTCTAGCGCCGTGGATGTGACATCTATGCCTGCAACGCGACTTCCAGGAAGCCAACCCCCATGAACGTGATCATCGGCCAAACCCCGGCCGAGCCCGGCACCGCCGCGACCGCCAGCACGCCAGCCGGCGCCCCGATCGGCGCTCCCCCGGGCACCATCATCGACGGCGACCAGAAGACCTTCATGCGCGACGTCATCGAGGCCTCGCGCACGGTCCCCGTGCTGGTCGATTTCTGGGCCACCTGGTGCGGCCCGTGCAAGCAGCTGACCCCCACGTTGGAGAAGGTGGTCCGCGCCGCCGGCGGGCGGGTGAAGATGGTGAAGATCGACATCGACGCCAACCGCGCGCTGGTCCAGCAGCTTGCCCAGCTTGGCCTGCCGCTGCAGTCGGTCCCGACAGTCGCGGCGTTCTGGCAGGGCCAGATCGCCGACCTGTTCCAGGGCGCGCGTCCCCGAGTCGGAGGTGAAGCGCTTCGTCGAGACCCTGCTGAAGGCGGCCGGCGGGCAGATGCCGACAGCCGACCTGCTGGCCGAGGCGAAGGCCGCGATGGAGCAGGGCGACGCGCAGGGCGCCGGCGAACTGTTCAGCGAGCTGCTGGCGCAGGAGCCGGAGAACGCCGACGCCTGGGGCGGGCTGATCCGCGCGCTGATGGCGCTCGGCCAGGAGGACCAGGCCAAGGAAGCCCTGGCGCAGGTGCCGGAAAAGCTTGCCGAGCACGCCGAGATCGCCGGCGCCCGCGCCGCGCTGACGCTCGCCGAGGAGGGCCGCAAGGCCCAGGGCCAGCTTGCGGCGCTGGAGGCACGGCTCGCCGCCGACCCGGCCGACCACCAGGCGCGCTACGACCTGGCCACCGCGCTGAACGCGATGGGCCAGCGCGAGCAGGCCGCCGACGCGCTGCTGGAGATCTTCCGCCGCAACCGCACCTGGAACGAGGACGCCGCTCGGCTGCAACTGCTGAAGTTCTTCGAGGCCTGGGGCTTCGACGATCCGGCGACCGTCGCCGCGCGTCGCAAGCTCTCGGCGCTGCTGTTCGCCTGATGGCGGCGTTCCACCCGCGCGCCGAGGAGCTGCCGGGCGAATTCCCGGTCTTTCCGCTCGCGGGTGCGCTGCTGCTGCCGCGCGGCAAGCTGCCGCTGAACATTTTCGAGCCGCGCTACAAGGCGATGACCGAGGACGCGCTCGGCCAGGGGCGCATGTTCGGCATGATCCAGCCCGATGCGACGCAGCCGGAGGGGCCGAACGGCCCCGCCCTGTTCCGCGTCGGCTGCCTGGGCCGGCTGTCGGCGTTCAGCGAGACCGATGACGGGCGCTACCAGATCACGCTGACCGGGGTGATCCGCTTCTGCCGTCGCGGCCGAGGTGGCGGGGCGGCGCGGCTATCGGCGGGTGCGCGGGGACATGACGGCGTTCCTCGGCGATCTCGATCTGTCGCCGCAACCGATCGGCGTCGCGCGCGATACCCTGCTGACCGCGCTGCGCGGCTACTTCACCCATCGCGGGGTGGAGGCGAACTGGGACGCGATCAAGCACCTGAGCGACGACAACCTGGTAATCACGCTGGCCATGGTCTGCCCGTTCGAGCCGGCGGAGAAACAGGCGCTGCTGGAGGCCGGCACCCTCGCCGAGCAGGCGGAGATGCTGCTGACCCTGCTGCGCATGGGCGCGGTCGGGCCGGACACGTCTGGGCGAGCGGGCGCTCAGTTGACCGAGGACGCAACCGGCGCTGACCGAGGGCGTCGCCCCGTCGCCGATCGACCCGCGGCTGCTGGAGATCCTGGTCTGCCCGCTGACCAAGGGGCCGCTGGAGTACGACCGTGCTGCTGGCGAACTGATCAGCCGGCAGGCGGGCCTGGCGTATCCGGTGCGCGACGGCATCCCGATCATGCTGGTCGACGAAGCGCGAAAGCTCGAGGACTGATGCCGATCCCGCTGGAAATCCGCCTGGACAAGGCGACACAGGTGCTGCAGGTGGCGTTCGACGACGGCGCCCGGTTCAGTCTGCCGGCGGAATATCTGCGGGTGGAAAGCCCCAGCGCCGAGGTGCAGGGGCACGGACCGGGGCAGCGCCAGGTCGTTGCCGGGCGCCGGCATGTCGGCATCATCGGCATCGAGCCGGTCGGCAACTACGCGGTGCGGCTGCTGTTCGACGACCTGCACGACACCGGCATCTATTCCTGGGAGTACCTGCACGAGATCGGCCGCGAGCAGGAGCAGCGCTGGCAGGACTATCTGAACGCGCTCGCAATGAAGGGCCTGAGCCGCGACCCGTAGCCCGGTGTGGCCTTTCTTTACCTCTCCCGCCTTCGCGGGAGAGGTGTACATGGGCGCAACGAACTCGCCTCAGTGCGCCTCCGCGGGCACCGCCTTCGGCAGCCCCACCTTGCGCAGCAGCGGCACCAGCAGCGTGGCGACGACGAACGCCAGCATGATCGCGCGGAACGCATCGGCGAAGGCAAGCGTCGAGGCCTCGCGATACGCAAGCTGCCACAACTGCCGCAGCGCCGCGTCGTGACCCGCCCCCGGGCTGCCGGGCAACGCCGCGTAGCGCTGCGTCACGCCGGCGAGGAACCGCTGCATCGCGCCGTTCGCCGGCGTCAGATGCGCGGCGATCATCTGGAAATGGAAGTTGGTCTGGTCGTTGATGATCGCCTGGCTGACCGCGATGCCCACCGCGCCGCCCAGGTTGCGCATCATGTTGAACAGCCCGCTGGCGAATTTCAGCCGCTCCGGCGGCAGGCTGCCGAGGCCCAGATTGACACTGGGCGCCACCGCGAACACCTGCGGAAAGCCGCGGAAGATCTGCGGCAGCAGCAGTTCGGCGGCGCCCCACTCATGGGTGATGAAGCTGTAGCTCCACATCGCCATGCCGAATGAGGCGAGGCCGAACATCATCAGCCAGCGCAGGTCGAATTTGCGCGCCAGCAGGATGTAGACCGGCACGCCGGCCAGCGACGCGGCCCCGGTCGAGAAGATCGCGACACCCGTCTGCCAGGCGCTGAACCCGCGCACGTAGCCCAGGAACAGCGGCGTCAGGTAGATCGTGGTGAAGATGCCGATGCCGGTGATGAACGACAGCACGCAGCCGAGCGCAAAGTTGCGGTTGCCCAGCGCGCGCAGATCGACCACCGGGTTGCGGTACGTCAGGCTGCGCGCGACGAACAGCACCAGCGCGATGCCCGCGATCCAGGCGCAAGCGCGGATGGTGGAATCGCTGAACCAGTTCCACCGCGTGCCTTCCTCCAGCACGTATTCCAGCGTGCCGAGACCGATCGCCATCAGCACGATCCCGGGATAGTCGGCGCCTTTCAGCAACGCCAGGTCGGGCTCGTCGATCCTGACCAGGAACGGAATCGGCAGCGTGACCGCCAGGCCCGGCAGCAGGTTGATGTAGAACAGCCAGTGCCAGTTCAGCGTGTCGGTGATTCCAGCCGCCGATCACCGGACCCAGGGTCGGCGCCACCGAGGCAATGGTGCCGACCACGGCGGCGGAATAAACCCGGCGTGCGCCCTGGAAATAATGGAAGGACGAGGTGAACACCGTCGGGATCATCGAGGCGCCCAGCAGGCCCTGCAGCGCGCGGAACACGATCATGCTGTCGATGTTCCAGGCCAGGCCGCACAGCATGCTCGCCGCGGTGAAGCCGGCCGCCGAGGCCGTGAACAGCCAGCGCGTCGAGAACACGCGCGTGAGCCAGCCGGACAGCGGGATCATGACGATCTCGGCGATCAGATAGGCGGTCTGCACCCAACTGATCTCGTCCTGCGCCGCCGACAGGCCGCCGCCGATGTCCTGCAACGAGGACGCAACGATCTGGATGTCCAGCAGCGCGATGAACATGCCGACGCACATCACCACGAAGGGCAGCAGGCTCGGCGGCCGGTCGGGCACGGTGGGGTCCGGCACGGCGGGTGCGGGTGCCGCGGGCGTGGTCATGGCGCCGCCTTCGCGTCGGCGCGCGCATCGACCGCGCGCGTACCGTCTGCGCGCGTGTCGACGCTGACGGTCGTGGACAGGCCGGGGCGCAGCGTGCCCAGCGTGGCGTCGGCGCCGTCGAGCGCGATGCGCACCGGCACGCGCTGCACGATCTTGGTGAAGTTGCCGGTGGCGTTCTCCGGCGGGATCACGCTGAAGATGGCGCCGGTCGCCGGGGCCAGGCTCAGCACGTGGCCGTGCAGCACATGCCCGGGCAGCACGTCGGCCACCACCGTCGCCTGCTGGCCCGGCCTCATGCCGGCAAGCTGGTCCTCCTTGAAATTGGCGTCGACCCACAGCCCGTGCGCCGGACTGATCGACAGCAGGTAGGTGCCGGGCGTGACATAGGCGCCGACCTGCGCGGCGCGGTTGCCGACATAGCCGTCGATCGGCGCGCGGATCTCGGTGTAGCCGAGGTTGAGCCGCGCGGTCTGCAGATCGGCCTGCGCCTGCGCCACGGCCGCCTCGGCCGCGCCGGTGTCCGCCGCGATCACCTTCGAGCCGCTGCCGCGCCGCCGCCAGCCCGGCCCCCGCGCCCAGCACCGCCGCCCGTGCCGCCTCGTCGGCCGCGAACGTCCGCTCGGCATCCTGCCGCGAGCCGGCGGGGGTGCGCGCGAGTGTCGCGTAGCGCACTGCATCGGCGTGCGCGAACGCCGCCTGTGCCGCCTTGGCGTCAAGGTCGGCGGCGGCCTGGCGGATGGTCGACTGCTGCAGCACGTATTGTGCCCGCAGGCTGACGAGCGCCGCCGCACGCGCCGCCACCACCGCCTGCGCGTGGTCGAGCGCGGCCTGGTAGTCGCGCGGATCGATGCGCACCAGCAGTTGACCGGCGCGCACGTACTGGTTGTCGGTCACCGCGATCCCGGTGACGAACCCGGCGGCGTGCGGCGCGATCGAGGTGACATTGCCGCCGACATAGGCATCGTCGGTGCTCTCGATGAAGCGGCCGGTGGTCCACCAGTCCGTGCCATACCAGGCCGCGCCGGCACCCAGCAGCAGTACGGCAGCGGCGGCCAGCAAGCGCTTGCCAGGCGCCCTCTGGCGCGGGCGGACCGGGCGGACGGTGGTGTCGCGGTCGAGCACGATTGCGGACATGGCGGGCTCCTTCCTGTGCCTGTCCGCGCCGGGCTCGACGGGGCCGGCGCAGCCTGCGGTCAGGGGCCGGGGCGGCACAGGGATGCCCGGCGCCGCCCACGACTATCATCATGCTAGTCACATACGCCCGTCAGTTTCATTATGCAAGTCACTTTTTGCGATGACCTGAATGCCACCCGCGAATTGGCATACGGGCCGGACCGGAGTGACCCCTGCGAGCAGGTTGATGGCGACCTGGATCGCCGCGACTCGGTGCCGGGCGGCAAATCCATGCCCCCGGGCGCTTGACCCGGGGGGCAGCGCATTCCGCCGCCTCTGAACGCCGCAGTGGGCCGTCGATGCACCGCAAGTGGCGGAATGCGCTGCCCCCGGAACAGGTCCGGGGGCGTTGGCTTTTCCGTCCGCCGTGAGCACGCCGGGGCGCGGTCCGCGTGCCGTAGCCTCTACGCGGTCAACGCCTGCCAGACGCGCAGCGCCTGGATGGTCTCGGGCACGTTGTGCACCCGCAGGATCGAGGCGCCCCGGCTCACCGCGAACAGCGCCGCGGAGAGCGAGCCGGGCAGGCGGCGGCTGGCATCGGGTTCGTCGGCCAGCGCGCCGATGAACGATTTGCGCGACACGCCGACCAGGATCGGGCACCCCAGGTCGCGCAACGCGTCCAAACCCCGCAGCATCGCCGTGCTCTGCGCGGCCGTCTTGGCAAAGCCGATGCCGGGATCGACGGCGATTCGCGCGCGGCTGATCCCTGCCGCCTCGCAGGCGGCGATCCGGGAAGCCAGCTCGTCGCGCACCTCGCGCACGACATCGCTGTAGACCGCCTGCGCATACATCGTGGCGAAGTCGCCGCGCATGTGCATCAGCACCACCGGACAGCCGTGAGCCGCGACCAGGGGCGCGGCGGCCGGGTCGTGCGACAGCGCCGTCACGTCGTTGACGATCGCCGCCCCGGCGTCCAGCGCCGCTGCCATCGTCACCGCATGCCGGGTGTCGATCGAGACGCACAGCCCGGCCGCCGCCAGCCCGCGGACCACCGGCAAGACCCGCGTCTGCTCCTCCGCCGGCAAGGTCGGCCGCGAGCCGGGCCGGGTGCTCTCGCCGCCCACATCGATAAGGTCGGCACCCGCCGCAGCCATCGCCAGGCCGGCGCGGATGGCAGTGTCGGGATCGAGATGAACCCCGCCGTCGCTGAAACTGTCCGGCGTGACGTTCAACACGCCCATCACGCGGGGGCAGTCGAGGGACAGGCCAGCCCAGGTCGCTTGGAGAACTCCCTCTCCTCTTGCGGGAGAGGGTTGGGGTGAGGGGTCGTGGAGCTTTACCGCGGTGGGGGTCATATCCCTCACCCCAACCCTCTCCCCCAAGGGGAGAGGGAGCAGAAGTGCGTCACCCCGGCTGTGGTGCCGGCCCAAGCCCGCCCGCTGGCGGCGTCGCTTGCGGCGCCGGCCGGCCCGCGGTCGGCACCGAGGCGCGGCGGCTCTCCGGCGCCGGCTCGTCCACCACCTTGCGGATCACCGGCTCGCCGCGCAGCACCGTGCGGATCTCGTCGCCGCTCAGCGTCTCGTGCTCCAGCAGCCCGCGCGCCAGCCGGTGCAGTTCCTCGATGTTCTCGGTCAGGATCCGCTTCGCCTTGGCATAGGCCCGGTCGATGACGCTGCTTGATCTCGTTGTCGATCTCCCGCGCCGTCGCCTCGGAGACGTTCTTGCTCTGCGTCACCGAGTGGCCGAGGAACACCTCCTGGCTGTTGTCGCCGTAGGCGATCATGCCGAGCTTGTCGCTCATGCCCCACTCGGTGATCATCCGCCGCGCCTGGTCGGTCGCCATCTTGATGTCGCCGGCGGCGCCGTTGGAGACCTTGTCGGGGCCGAAGATGATCTCCTCCGCCGCGCGGCCGCCCATCGCCATGGTCAGCTCGGCCAGCAGCTTGGACTTGCTCTTGGAGTAGCGGTCGCCCTCCGGCAGGCTCATCACCAGCCCCAGCGCGCGGCCGCGCGGGATGATGGTCGCCTTGTGCACCGGGTCGCATTCCGGCTCGTGCATGGCGCACAGCGCGTGGCCGCGCCTCGTGATAGGCGGTCATCCGCTTCTCGGCCTCGGTCATGACCAGCGAGCGGCGCTCGGTGCCCATCATCACCTTGTCCTTGGCGTGCTCGAACTCGGCCATGGCGACGACGCGCTTGCCGATGCGCGCCGCCAGCAGCGCCGCCTCGTTCACCAGGTTCGCCAGATCGGCGCCGGAGAAGCCCGGCGTGCCGCGCGCGATCACCTTCGGATCGACGTCGGAGGCCAGCGGCACCTTGCGCATGTGCACGCGCAGGATCTTCTCGCGGCCGTTCACGTCCGGGTTCGGCACCACCACCTGGCGGTCGAACCGGCCGGGGCGCAGCAGCGCCGGGTCCAGCACGTCCGGCCGGTTGGTCGCGGCGATCAGGATGACGCCTTCGTTGCTCTCGAAGCCGTCCATCTCGACCAGCATCTGGTTCAGCGTCTGCTCGCGCTCGTCGTTGCCGCCGCCCAGCCCGGCGCCGCGATGGCGCCCGACCGCGTCGATTTCGTCGATGAAGATGATGCAGGGCGCGTTCTTCTTGCCCTGCTCGAACATGTCGCGCACGCGGCGACGCGCCGACGCCCACGAACATCTCGACGAAGTCGGAGCCCGAGATGGTGAAGAACGGCACGTTCGCCTCGCCGGCGATGGCGCGCGCCAGCAGCGTCTTGCCGGTGCCGGGCGGGCCGACCAGCAGCACGCCCTTGGGGATCTTGCCGCCGAGGCGCTGGAACTTCTGCGGGTCCTTCAGGAACTCGACGATCTCCTGCAGCTCGCCCTTGGCCTCGTCGATGCCGGCGACGTCATCGAACGTCACGCGGCCCTGCTTCTCGGTCAGCATGCGCGCGCGCGACTTGCCGAAGCCCATGGCGCGGCCGCCGCCCGCCTGCATCTGGCGCATGAAGAACACCCAGACGCCGATCAGCAGCAGCATCGGGAACCACGACAGCAGGTAGTGCAGCAGCGGGTTGACGTCGCTGTCCTCGGGCTTGGCGATGACGCGCACGTCCTTGTCGGTCAGCGTCTTCACCAGCGAGGGGTCGTCCGGCGTGTAGGTCTGGAAGGTGCGGCCGTCGGTGAGCTGGCCGGAAATCGTGTGGCCCTGGATCACCACGTCCGCACGCGCCCGCCGTTCACCTCGGAGAGGAAGTCGGAATAGGCGACCTGCGTCGCGGCGGTGTGCGTGGCGCCCGGCTGGAACAGGTTGAACAGCACCACCAGCAGCAGGGCGATGATCACCCAAAGCGCCAGGTTCCGGCCGAAATTGCTCATCGCTGTCTCTTCACTCTGGTTTCCAAGCCCGCAGCCCCGCGCGCGGCCCAAGGGGCGCTCCCCCAGGCGGCACGGTTCCGGCGACGATGCAGTCTACCATGTCCCGTTGATGCGCAACGGTCTCCATCGGCACGCCGAGAGCTTAACATAGTGCAACCGTGCTCAAATCGCACCCCCCAATGCAGCTTGCTCTGCTGAGGACTGCTCTGCGCTGGGCGGACGGAACGGCGCGCCGGCCGCCGGGCGGGACGGGGCGAACAGCACGCGCGCGCGCGCACACGTCGCCGCGTCGGGATAGTCCAGGTGCGGCACCGCCCGCAGCGCCGCGCCCGCCCGCAGCGCCGGCAAAGTCCGCAGCACCGCCGCCGGCAGTGCCGAGCGACCGCGCAGCCGCGCGGCATCCTCGCCCAGCGCGCCGAGCATCGCACCTTCAGGCGGCGCGGCATCGCGGGCGAGACGAAACCGGCCGTCCCACACCGCGCCAGGGCGGGCGGGGATGGGCGGCGCCATGGCGGCGGCCTCGCGAACCAGCAACAGTCCCGGCCCGAGCCGACCGGCCGGCAACAGCCGGACGCCCCCCAGCGTCGCCGGTGCCGGCCGGGCGGCGAGCGCCGCGACCGCATCCGGTGCGGGAGGATACGGCGCCCCGCCGACCGCCTGGATCAATGCGCCGAGCGCGGCAGGCGGCATTGCCCGATCGGCGGCGACGGCGAACCCCTCGGGGTGAATTGACGCCTCGCATCCCAAGACCTTCGCGGCTTGCCTCTCCGTTGCCGCGCGCGCCGCGCCGGCGACGGCGGCCGCCCCGGCGACCCGGGCAGCGGCGGCACCGTCACGATCGCCCGCCAGCAACCGCAGCCGCACGCGCAGCGCATGCGTATCGTGATTCGAGGGGTCCTCGATCCACTGCATCCCCTCGGCTCGCAGCAACGCGCGCAAAGCGCCCGGCGACACTCCCAACAGCGGTCGCAGCAGGCGGACCGTCGGCAGCTCGACCAGCGCCGCCATGCCGGCCAGCCCCGCCGAAAAACTGCCATGCAGTGCCCGCAGCGCGACCGTCTCGGCCTGATCCGCCAGGTGGTGGCCGAGCAACAGATGCAGCGCACCCGCCGCCTCGCAGGCTTCGATCAGTGCCGCGTAGCGCGCGACCCGCGCCCGTTCGGCCAACGCCGCCCCGCGCCGCAGACCCGCCAGCCGCAGCGTCCGCACCGCCATGCCGCGCTCGGTCAGCAGCCGCTCGGTTGCCCGCGCCTCGTCCGCCGCCTCCGCGCGCAAGCCATGGTCGACCACCAGCGCGGTAATCCCGCCCCCGCGCCCCCGCGCCCAGGCGTCGGCCAGCGCCGCGAGTGCCAGGCTGTCGGCCCCGCCCGAGACCGCGACCGCCAGCAGCGGCGCCGGCTCGAACGGCCCCAGCCGCGCCATCGCAGCGGCAAATGCGCGTTCGGTCACCCCCCCCCCCATGCCAACTGGCTTCCTACCGATCACTGACCACTGACCACTGATCACTCACCTACACCCGGCCCGTTGGCGCGCCTGCGCGACCTGTTCGCGCATGCCCTCGCGCAGCGTGGGAAACTCCAAATGGAGTTTCGTCAGGGCCTGGCAGGCCGAGGTCCGGTCGCCGAGCCCGATCAGCGAGTTGGCAAGTCCCACCAGCGAGTCCGAGGCATGCGGTCCCTTGCGCGCACGGTTGTAGGTATCGTCGAACGACAGCGCGGCCTGGGAATACTGCCGCTGGTCGTACTGCACCTGGGCGAGCAGGAACATCGCGTCATAGGCGCGCGGCGAGGTGCGCTTGCCATTGAGGATCTCACGTGCCGCCGCCTCGGCGGTGGTGTAGTCGCGCCGCGCCAATGCGGCGGTGCCCTCCTGCATCGCCAGCTCCGGCGTGCGTGGTACGGCCGGCCCCGCGCCCGGCGGACCTGCCTGCGGCGATCCGGCGCCCAGCGGCGTGGCGGCCATCGGCGCATAGCCCGGCGCGCCGGCGTTTGGCGGGCCGGCGTATGGTTGCGCGGCGTTTGGCGGACCGGCCGGCAGCGTGCCGAGCACGCCGGTCGGCAGCGACGGCGACGGCGCGCCGCCCAATGGTGTCGGCGCCGGCGCGCCGCCAGGCGGGGCAGCCGGGTGTGCCGCCGCTGCCGCGGCAGCCCGCCGCGCCGCCGCGGCGGCCTCGGTAGCGGCTTTCGGATTCTCCACCAGGAAGGTCAGGTCATCGATCCGTTTGCCGAGATCGGCGGTCTGCCGCTGCAACTGATTCTGCAACTCGTCGATGCGCCCATGCAGTTGCCGAACCTGGGATTCCAGTTGATCGACCCGCACCAGCAACTGCGCGGTCACGTCGTTGCCGGCACTCCCGCTCGGCGGCGGCGGGGGCGCTGCCGCGCCCAGCATCGACCCGCCCTGGCCGCTGGAGACCTGCTGCTGCAGCATCTGCACTTCGTGGCGCAGTTCGTCGATCTGGTCGCGCAGCGCGATGCCCTCGCGACTTTCGATCTGCGCCCGCGCCGGGGCCGCGGCGAGACCCGCCGCCAGCAACACGGCGACCGTCAGCAGCCAATGCAACGATCTTGTCCGCATCATGTCATGGTCTCTCCCGTGCACACCCGCAGTTCTGCTATGGCCAGAGTCGATCCGGGCCACAACACCCAGGCAAATTCAAGCCCTCGGCAGGTGCAAACCGCGGCAAATTCGTGCCGGAGGGACGTTCGGCGTCACGCGAGGTTCGCAGGCCGGACGCTGGCGAACGCCAGGCGCCGAACACTGCATGGCGCCGGCGAGCGCGATGCGCCGGCGAACGTGATGTGCCGGCGAACGTGATGTGCCGGATGGCCGCCAAAACGAAACCGGCGGCCAACGGCCGCCGGTTCGATCACGCCAACGCTGCGTCTCGGGTCGCGGTTCAGCGCACCGAGGTGATCGCGTTGCGATTCTGCGCCCAGGCCTGCTCGTCGTGGCCGAGCGCCGTCGGGCGATCCTTGCCGTAGCTGATCGTGGTGACCCGCGTCTGCGCGACGCCCTTCGCCTCCAGATAGCCGGCGGCGGCATTGGCACGGCGCTGGCCGAGCGCGAGGTTGTACTCCTCGGTGCCGCGCTCGTCACAGTTGCCCGCGACCTGGATGTTGTTCTGCGGATACTTGGCGAGCCAGTCGGCCTGCTTGTCGAGCGTCGCGCGGGCGTCCGGCTTCAAGTTGGACATGTTGAAGTCGTAGAAGACGCGGTCGCCAACATTGCGGACCAGGTCTTCCTCACTGCCCGGAACCGGACCGCTCGGGGCGGCCTGTGCGCCGGAGCCGGTGGTGGCGGCGGTCTGGGTGGTCGAGCACGCCGCCAACAGGGCGACAGCGGCGAGCGCGCCGAGAATCTTGATGTTCATTTTGCTTCGTCCCTGGATGGGGTGGCTAGCGGTGGGTCAACGGAAAGCGCGCGAAACGGTAGCCGGTTCCGCCACTCCTGCGATTAGCTCGCGGCCCATCGGCGGTCAAGTTCGGTAAATACTCAGTTTCGCGTGTGCGTTCGCGGCCAAGCTCGGTATACACTCAATTTGGCGTGTGCATTCGCCTGTAACATATCGTCCATGTCGAACGCGCCGCAACAAACGGCACCCGCTTACCCGCCGAGCGGCGACCAGGCCGGGTCGGACGCGTCCGTCGGGGTCACCGCCACCCGCTCGTTGAACCCGGTGATGTCGATCGACACCAGGCGTGACGAGCCGGCGATCCGCCCCCGGCCCGGCTCGTCCCGCCAGAACATGATGACCCGCCCGTTCGGGCAGAAGGTCGGTCCCTCCACGTCCCACCCCGCCGACAGCAGGCGCTCGCCGGAGCCGTCCGGGTGCATCACGCCGATCGCGAAATTGTCGGTGTCCCCGCCAAGCTTGGTGAAGGCGATCAGGTCGCCGCGCGGCGACCACACCGGGGTGGCGTAGCGGCCCTTGCCGAAGCTGATCCGCCGCACGTTGCTGCCGTCGGCGCCCATCAAATAGAGCTGCTGGTCGCCGCCGCGGTCCGAGTTGAACGTGATCTGCGTGCCGTCGGGGCTGTAGCACGGGCTGACGTCGATCGCGCCCGTGTCGGTCAGCCGGCGCGACGCGCGGCTGGCCAGGTCGACCACCACGATGTTGGCCCCACCGCCGTTGGTGACCGACATGATCACATTCGAGCCATCGGGCGAGAAGCGCGGCGACAGCGTCATGTTCGCCCAGTCGCCCAGCACGCTCTGCTGCCCGGACGTCAGATTGAACAGATAGACCCGCGGCCGGTTGTTGGCATAGCTCATGAACGCGATCTCATCCTTCGTCGGATGGAACCGCGGCGTCAGCACCAGCCAGCTTCCATCGGTCAGGAACCGGTTGTTCTGGCTGTCCTGGTCCATGATCGCGAGCCGCTTGGTGCGCCGGTCGCGCGGGCCGGTGCGGCCGACATAGACGATGCGGCTGTCGAAGTAGCCCGTCTCGCCCAGCAGCCGCTCGTAGATCACGTCGGCGATGATGTGCGAGATTCGCCGCCAGTTGGATTGCGTCGTCGTGTAGGCGGTGCCCTGCAACTGGGTCTGCGGCAGCACGTCCCACAGGCGGAACTCGACGCGGATGTTGCCACCGCCCTGCAGCTCCACCTTCCCGGTGACCAGGGCCTGCGCGCCGATCACCTGCCAGTTCTGGAAGTTCGGCACCTCGCTCGGGGCCGCGCCGGCAGGCGGCGCATTCTGGATGAACGCTGCCTGGGCGATCGCGCGGAACAGGCCGCAATTCCCCAGGTCATTGGTCACCACACTGGAAATCTGCGCGCCGAGCTGCGTCGCGTCGGCGTCAGCACCATCCAGGTCGGGGATCGCGATCGGGATTGGCGCGGCCCGCGCGCGATCGACGTCGATCACCGCGCTCTGGCCGGCGGCCGAGGCGGATGGCCGCCCGCCTGCGGGCGCGGCTGGCACCGGGGGCGCCGTCTGCGCCAGCACCGGAATGCGCGCAGCGAGCATCGCCGCGAACCCGGCCGCGCCGGCCAGCAGGCCGCGCCGCCCGAACCCCAAGACCGGCACGGGTGCCGACACGGGTGCCAGTGCGCCGGCCGTGCGGCGCATATCAGTCGGAAGCCAAATCCTACGATCGGTCATATCGCAGTCCACCCTCCTGTTACCGTGCGATTTGCCAGTACCGCGCGCCGGTGCAAGCGGCGACATAGCGGCGTTACGCTCTGCCCCGAGATGACCTCAGGTAGGTTCTTGGGTCTCCAAAGGCGGTGGCCTGGGTCAATCAATCCTCCGCGCAGTCGGGCCCATGACGGCGGAAACGGCTTGCCGCACAGCGCGGGCAAACGTCCGCAGTGATGGCGCCATGTCCGGCAGCATCCGACTGACAGACGAATCAGGGGGTGAGGCTATGTTGATCTTCAATTGTCTCACCAATGATCTGCTTGAATGGGCCCAGGTCGGACGGATTCCAGGTCTTATCGAAGTTGGTTGGCGCGTGGCCGCTTACGCGCACGAACGCCACGGATTTCCCAGGAAGAAGTTTCTTTATCGCAACATCAATGATCCTGTAAAATCGGTCGCTTCCGAGGTAGAGTCGGTTGAGCGCCGCATCGACAGGTACAGTCTGACCCGGACTTCCTGCCCCGTGCAACTCTATCAGGAAGGAACGCGGAACCGGCCTTGCAAGCTCAACCTCCGCGCTCGCCGCGGCGCGGTTCAATGCTTGCACGAGCAGCTTGCGGAATTCGCTCTTCGTCATGATCATGGTCCCGGTTTCGACAGGATCACCGGTGGCGTCATCGCACCGTAAACCGTCGGTGGCTGCCTCTCTGCAAAGAAGACAGACGAACCAGCGCCATATTGCCCGGGATCATTAACCATGAACCCGCTGTTGACGACGGATTGCGGCAATCCCGTGGCTGTAATCGCGCTTCCCGAGTTCATCGGTGCGCTCGCAAACGCCTGTGCGCCGGCTAAAGTCAACGCGAAGTACTTTCCAGATTGGCTGGGGCTCGATCCATAGTTCCCATGGGCTTGAACGTAGCGCAATTCGGCCGGGTCCACCACCCGCCAAACGGGAATGATCGGATCGCCAGCGGCTTTGATGGCGGCCGCGCTGTCCGCGGAAGCCGCCGACCTTGCGTTCGAACCGGCGAGTGGAAGTATGTTGGGGAGGAGGAGATCGATTGCCATCGGCGGGTGGCCTTCACACTGGCGATCAACTTACCTCCGGCGCGGAGGGGCGATTGCCTCAGATCGAGGAAGGCCTGACCGGCGCGGCCGGGCTGGGTGCCGCGACGACATAGAGGATGGCTCGGAAAACACAAGAAGCGAACAGACATCGCGAACCACACTTGCCGACCTCCGCCTCCAGTTCGATCGGGATCGACTCGGCGCGGCCCACGGAAATCACGTACAATTGTACGTCCGGCATGGCCTAAGGCGACCTCAGAAACTGAAGCTGCCGTCTTCATGGCCGGAACCGAAAGGTCAGCACGTTGGTCCGGCCGAGCATGTTGCGCGGCAGCGGCAGATTGGCGCAGCGCGGATCGAGCACCGCCCGCACCGCCCGCTCGGTGAAGGCCCGGAACACCGGATCCGACTGCCGTCCCACGTCGGACCCCGCGGGCACCGCAAGCCGCGCGACGCCGGCCGCATCCGTGGTAACCGTCAGCAGAACCTGCATCTGATCCACCCCGAGGGCGCCGGGATCATAGGTCCAGCAGGCGCGCACTTCATCGCCGATCGCGCCGCGCTGGTCGGCCGACAGCGCCGCGGTGTCATTACCCTGCGGATTCCCGCCCCCGTTCGGTGCGCCGCCCTGCTGCGGATTCGGCAAGGCCCGTGGCGGCTGGAGCTGCTGCTGCATCGCGCGCAGCTTGATCAGCGTGTTCTCCAGCGCCGTGCTGTTCGGTGCCGGGTTCGCCGTCGGGTTCGGCTGCGACGTCGTGCTGGGCGGCGCCGGCGGGGGCGGGGTCGGCGGCGGCGGCAACGGCAACGGCCGCTCCGGCTGCGGCGGCGTGGGCTGCGGCGGCGCCGGCGGCGTGGGCGGGGACGGGGTGGTCGGCACCGGGGTGGGCGACGGCTGCGGCGGCGGCACCGGCAACGGCGGCGTCGGGCTTGGCGGGGTTGGCGTCGCCGGCGGTAGCGGTGTGGGGGGCGGCGGCGGCGGGGGCGGTGGAGGCTCGTTCGGCACCGGTTTCGGCGGCTCCTGTGCCGGCGGCGTGGGTACCGGTGTCGGCGTCGTGGCGGGCGCCGGCACCGGGGCCGGCGTCGGGGCCTGCATCGAGGCCTGTGCGGTACCCTGGAACACCATCGCCACCGCGGTCTCCTCGGGCGCGTCCGGGGGGCGGCGAACCGGGATGCCGAACAGCAGCGCCACCCCCAGCACGAGATGCGCGGCCAGCGAAACCCAGGCGCCGCGACGCAGATCGCGGGTCATCGCAGCTCTCGGGTCATCCCGGCTGGCTCGCCGACACGCGCATCGTGCGCCTTCAACCGGACTTGGCAGGGCCCGCGGCTGGAGCAGGAGCGGCTGGCCTTGGCGCTGACGGGGCGGGGGGTGCCGCGCCCGCGGGCGCGGTGCCGCCAGGGGAGGACCCGGCGGGGGTTGACGCGGCCGGCGCGGCCGGGGCCGAACTGCCGGCCGGCAGTGTCGGCTGCTCGGCGAGCAGCGCCACCTTGGTGAAACCGCCCTCGGTGATGGTGCCCATCACCTCCATGATCCGCCCATAGGTGTTCGCCTTGTCGCCGCGCACGAAGATGCGCCGGTCGGGATTGTTCTGCGCGATCGCCTGCAGCTTGGCGACCAGGTCGGTCAGGTCGACCGGCTCGTTCTGCAGGAAGATCTGCCCTTCCGCGTTGATGCTGACCGTCAGCGGCTCGCTGTCGGTGTTGAGCGGCTGCGCCGAGGTCTTCGGCAAATCCACCGAGACCCCGGAGGTCATCAGCGGCGCGGTCACCATGAAGATGATCAGCAGCACCAGCATCACGTCGACCAGCGGCGTGACGTTGATCTCGGCCAGCGGGCGGTAGCGGCCGCGCCGCTGGCCGACGGACTGCCCGGGGAGCATGGCGGCCATCGCTAGCTCCTGTCCCCGCGCGAGATGGCCGGGATGGATGGCCGTTCGGGTGTCAGCCGGTTCCGCGGTTGCCCATCAGGCTCGCTCCTCGCTCTGGCGCGACAGGATGGCGCTGAACTCGGCGCCGAACCCTTCCAGACGCGAGGCGAACCGTGCCAGGTCGGTGCTGATCTTGTTGTAGGCCAGCACCGCCGGGATCGCCGCGACCAGGCCGATCGCGGTGGCGAACAGCGCCTCGGCGATGCCCGGCGCCACCACCGCCAGGTTGGTGTTGTGCAGCGCCGCGATCGCCGAGAAGGAGTGCATGATGCCCCACACCGTGCCGAACAGCCCGATGAACGGCGCCGTCGCGCCCACCGAGGCGAGGAAGATCATCCAGCGTTCCAGCCGGTCCATCTCGCGCTGGATCGTCACGCCGATCGCCCGGTCGACCCGGTCGCGCGCGCCCGACCGGCTCATGTCGGCGCCGGCGACGCGGGCCGAGCGCCGCCACTCGCCCATCGCCGCGCCGAACACCGCGGCCATCGGGTGCGTCGGCTTGGTGCCCTCCTGGTCGTACAGCTCGTCCAGGCTGCCGCCGGACCAGAACCGGTCCTCGAACCCGTCGGCGTCGCGATTGACCCGCCGCAGGCTGGTCCATTTCTCGAACACCACCGCCCAGACCCAGACGCTCGCCGCCAGCAGGCCGAGCATCACGAGCTTCACGACGATGTCGGCCTGGACGAACAGGCCCCACAGCGACAGGTCGCCGCCCGCCGCGCCAAGCGTCACCGCATCAACCGCCCGATCCACCTGCTGAACCCCTCTCACTTCCCATGTCGTCCGCCGAGCCTGGCGTCGCGTTCCATTCCACTCCGGGGTCTGGCGTGCCGGCCGATCCCCGTGTCATGCCCACCCCTTGTGTCATGCCCACCCTGGGGTCATGCCCAACCCTTGCGTCGCGCATTTCCGTCAGCGCCGATCGCCAGGGCGGCGGCAGCCGGGCCGGCTTGTCGCCGTTCGGCGGGACGCAGGCAAGTTGCACTTCCAGTACCGGCGCAGGATGCGCTGCCGTCCAGGATCTCCTGGCGCAGCACCAGCGACGCGCCGCCCACGGCCAGCGGCTCGGTCACCACGGTGAGCAATGCGTCGAGTCGGGCGGGCCGCAGATAGTCCACTTTGATGCGCCGCACCACGAACATCAGCCCATACCGGGCCACCAGCGCCGCATGGGGGATTCCCAGATCGCGCAGGGCTTCGGTGCGCGCCCGCTCCGCATAGCGCAGATAGCTGGCGTGATAGACCACGCCGCCGGCGTCGGTATCCTCGTAGTAGACCCGCAGCGTATAGGCGTGGCGCCCCTCCGCCAGTGTGGAGGCGGGATGTCCGTTCATTCATTGCCCCCCGGCATCGCCCCCCGCATCGCCCCCGCATCGACCCCGCCGTCGCCCCCGGCATCGGCACCCGTCCCGGCGGCGCCCGCCACGCGCAGCAGGTCGAGCTGGCCGGGATCGCCCCCTCCTGTGTCCCTGGGCGGGACCGGCAGGCCCAGGTGCCGCCAGCCCGGCTCGCCCAGCATGCGGCCGCGGCTGGTGCGCAGCACCAGGCCCTCCTGGATCAGGAACGGCTCGATCACGTCTTCCAGCGTGTCGCGCGCCTCGGCCAGCGCGGCGGCGAGGGTCTCGACCCCGACCGGCCCGCCGGCATGGTGCTCGGCGATGCGCCGCAGGTAGCGCCGGTCCATCGCGTCGAGGCCCACGCGATCCACCTCCAGCCGGGTCAGCGCGGCATCGGCGTCGGCGCGGTCGATCGGCGAGGTGCCGGCCACGGCGGCGAAGTCGCGCACCCGGCGCAGCAGCCGCCCGGCGACGCGCGGGGTGCCGCGGGAGCGGCGGGCGATCTCGGCCGCGCCGTCGTGGGTCAGGTGCATGCCCAGCAGCGAGGCGGCGCGCGTGACGATCAGTTCCAGCTCCGCCGGGGTGTAGAACACCAGCCGCAGCGGAATGCCGAACCGGTCGCGCAACGGCGTCGCCAGCAGGCCGGCGCGCGTGGTGGCGCCGACCAGGGTGAACGGCGGCAGGTCGATGCGCACGCTGCGCGCGCCGGGGCCCTCGCCGATGATCAGGTCGAGCTGGAAGTCCTCCATCGCCGGATAGAGCACCTCCTCGATCGCCGGCTGCAGGCGGTGGATCTCGTCGATGAACAGGACATCCCTGGGTTGAAGGTTTGTCAGGATTGCGGCGAGATCCCCGGCGCGCTGGATCACCGGCCCGGAGGTGGCGCGGAAGCCGACGCCGAGCTCGCGGGCGATGATCTGCGCCAGCGTGGTCTTGCCGAGGCCGGGCGGGCCGTGCAGCAGCACGTGGTCGAGCGCCTCGCCGCGCGCCCGGGCGGCGGCGATGAAGATTGCGAGATTTTCCCGTGACGCGCGCTGGCCGATGAATTCCGCCAGCGTCTGCGGGCGCAGCGAGGCTTCCGCGGCGTCTTCCTCGCGGCGGGCGGGGGAGATGGTGCGACTGTTCTCCCCCTCCCCTTGAGGGAGGGGGGAGGGGGGAGGGGTCCTAGCCACCCAAGCCCCCAACAGCGCGCCGCATCGACCCCTCCCCCCAACCTTGGTCCGCTTCGCGACCCAAGCCCGCAAGGGGAGGGGGAGTAAAATTGGCCCCGCTCATCCCGCCGCCCTCTGCGCGAGCTCCCGCAGCGCGTCTCGGATAACCGCGTCCAGCGCCGCGCCCTCACCAAGCCGCTCGATCACCCGCGCCACCGCCGGCTGTGCCTCCGGGCGCCGATACCCGAGATTGACCAGCGCCGACAGCGCATCCTCCGCCACCCCCGGCGGGCGCAGCGGCGCCACGGCGATCCCGCCGCTGGACGGCATCATCCCCGCCTTGTCGCGCAGCTCGGTCAGCAGCCGGACCGCGAGCTTCGCCCCCACCCCGGGCGCGCGCGTCAGGCTGGCGCGATCGCTGGCCGCGATCACCGAGACCAGGTCGCGCGGCGACAGCGACGACAGCACCGAGAGCGCCACCTTGGCCCCGACCCCCTGCACCGTGGTCAGCAGCCGGAACCAGTCGCGTTCGGCCGCGTCGGCGAAGCCGTAGAGCAGGATGGCGTCCTCGCGCACATGGGTCTCGATCAGCAGCCGTGCCGGTGTCGGCGGCGCCGGCAGCGCGGCCAGGGTGCGGGTCGAGGCGTGCACCAGGTAGCCGACGCCGTTCACGTCGACGATGCAGCTTCCCTCGGCGAGCTGGTCGATCCGCCCGGTGAGCTGTGCGATCATGTGCCGGCCGACCGGGTGCAGCCGGCCATCCGGCTGCCGTGGCGCTGTCGGGTGCGGTCAGTCGCGCCGATATTTGGGCTGCTCGCCATGGTGCGACTCGAATCCTGTCAGGCGTTCGCGGAGAGACTACGTGCGATGGGACACGGGTGGGAAACTGCGATCATACGTTCAGCCCAATTCCTCCGCGACAGCCTGGCCCGTGGCCGCAGCGCATTGCGGCCGGGTTCGGCCGCCCGAGGGAGGTACTGCGTGGCGGTCTGCCGGTTGCAATGCCCGCAATCGGTGGAATCCGGACATTGCGACCGCTTCCGCTCAGGGGCAGGTAATGACCCAAGGCGGCCGTCCGCCCGCCGGGTACCCGTAGACATGGTGGCTCTCGATGCGAGACGAGCACGGTTGCTTTCGCGGCACGTACACAAACATCCGCGAGCTTGTTGCCATCCTCCCGCTCGGCAATGTACGACCTTCCGATTGACAGTCGAGTCGGATCGACCATCATGACCCAAATTGCTCGGGCGCCATCAATGGAAAAGATGTCCGCGAAGGATGCTGCCGACGGCTGGCGTAACCCCCGTCTCCCCACCGAACGGATGGAGCCTGTCTTCGTTGAAAACCATTTGAGGCGAGGAGTGGTAGTCCTCCCGGCCGACGGATGTGATTGCCTCCCGAGACTTGCGACAGTCGGCGGGCAAACCATTCCACCTCGCGGCGCGACCACCAAGATCGGGACCTAACCATGGCACCACCCAACAGACAGCCAGCTCCCGAGGAGCGCCAGTTCCCTCCCGGGTCCGCGCGCTCGGCGCTCGGCCAACGGGCGGGCTGGGATGGCCGACCTCCAACAGGGTGACGGAACCCGAGGGCCCGAAGCGCGGCCGATGCTGGATTTTCGCGTGATCACTGATCTAGCGGACTGCCGCCGGATATGGGAGAAAACGATTCCCTGCGAGAACATCGCCGATCTTTGGGCGTTCCGCGCCTGCTTTCAGCGTCATTTTGAGCGCACGCCGCACTTCCTGACAGTGGAAGAGGAGGGCGGTCGCTCCGGCCTTCTGCCGCTCAGCTTCATCGAGGAGGGTGGCGGCTACGGATATTTCCCAGGCGAAACCTGGCAGGCGCGGACATGGATCGAGATGAACCGGCTCCCCACGGCGAGTGCCTCGCTGTTGGATCGCCTCGTCGAGCGCTGCCCGACCCCCTACGAGCTGCGCTATCTGCTGCCGCCGGAGACTGCGCCGACGCGCCCTCTCGCCGTGGATGAAGTGGGCTATCTGTTCATGCCCGGCAGTTATGACCATCGTTTCGAGCGATATTTCGGCAGTTACTCCCGCAAGAGGCTCAAGATCCTTGCGAAGGATATCGCGGCACTCAGCAGAGAGGTCCGCTATCGCTATGACGTCTTGTCCGACTACGAGGCGCTGGTCGCCCTGAACCTCGAGACCTTCGGACGCAACTCCTATTTTCACGATCCGCGGTTCGAGAACGCGTTCCGGGATGTGCTGGGCTTGCTGCAGGCCAATGGCTGGCTTCGCCTCACGACGGCCCTGATCGACGGTCGGGTGGCGGCCGTCGATCTCGGCTGTGTGTATGGCGGCACCTACACTCTGCTCGCCGGAGGGACCAACTCAGCGTTTCTCGGCATCGCTAAGGTCATCAACCTGCATCACATGGCGTGGGCGTGCAGCCAGCGGCTGGAGCGGGTGGATTTCCTCTGCGGCGATTTCTCGTGGAAGGAACGGTTCCGGCTCGATCGACGTCCTTTGTATTGCCTCGGCGCACGGTGATTCGCGCTATGTCGAAGGCCAGGGTCTTGGTGGTTGGCACCACCGCCGATTACATCGATGAGCTGGATCGCCGGTTTCCCGATCGCGTCGTCTTTTTGACCGACGCGCGCGAGCGTCGATTGGCAACCGCATGGTCAACCCCGCAATCATCGGAAATCCTGTTCGATCTTGCCGATGAGAAGGGGGCGGTGCAGGCCGTGCGCCGCCACGTCGACGACAATAACGTCATCTTGTCCGGTGTGGCCTGCTTTGACTGCGAGTCGATGGCGCTGGCGGCGGCGATGGCGCCGGTCTTCGCTCTGCCCTATCCGTCGCGGCACACCGTCCTCGCTTGTCGCGACAAGTATCGCAGCAAGCAGCTTTGGAAGGCCGCCGGCATCGTCTGCCCCGACGGCGCGGTTGTGGAGGATGTCGACGACGCTTTGATGGTGTTCGCGCGTCTTGGCGGCAAGTGCATCGTGAAACCCCGTACCGGCAGCGGCGGCGAGTTCGTTTATATAGCCGAAACAAAATCCGCGCTGCACGCTGCTTTCGAGGCTGTGCAGGACGGGCTGTCGGCCGAACGCACCAACCGGATGTATGCGCCCTACGACGCGAACGGCCAGCAAGTCGACCCGAGCCGGTCGGTGCTGATCGAGGCGTTCGTCGAGGGGCCCGAATACAGCGCAGATGTCCGAATCGACGGTCGCCGGATCGAGATCCTTCGCATTGCGCGCAAGCTTCGCGCACCGTACGGGCGGACGGAGCGGACGCTGGCCTATATCGTGCCAGGGCACCTGCCCGCAAACCTGCAGGAGGACCGGCTTGCGGCGCACCTGTTGACCGCCGCCCGCGCCGTCGGGATCGAACGTGCGGTCTGTATGGTCGACTTCATCGTGGCAGGCGCGCAGGCTGTGCTGCTGGAACTGGCGCCGCGGCCGGGCGGTGATTGCTTGCCGCAGTTGATCCGGCACGCGACCGGCCGCGACATGCTGGGATATGTGCTCGACGTTGCCGAAAGTTACGAGAGGGAACCGCCCTGCCCGGAGTCGGTGACCCCATGTGTCGGCCTCATGTTGACGACGGAGGCCAAGGGCACGATCCGGAAGATCGACGCCACCGTACTGAACAACGACGCGCGAACGTTGGAGTGCCACCTCGTGCGCCGACCGGGAGATCACCTTGACGGCGCACGCGACAAGCCGGCCGAGGGAGTCCTGGGCTTTGTTATCTTCAAACCTGATGATGCCAAGAGTATCGACTGGCAATGCCGTGACCTGCGTGACAAGTTCATCCTGGTGATGGATGACGGCTAACCGGGTTCCCGCTTGGGCCACGACGCTTCTCGCCTTCGCACTCGCCGTCGCACCGTCGCAATGTGGTTCGGCGGCCGACTTTGATCGCACCCCGGCGGAAGCTTAGACACTGATAAATAATGAAAATTCCGGTTATCGGGGGATCAACATCGGCGGCCAATCTTGACCCCGGTATGGAGGCTATGCCGTGCATGTCGTCAGCGATTTTGCGGCGGTCGAGTTGGCGTCGGCCCTGTCACGGCTGGTGCGCACGCACCGTCTCGATGGCGCGGACGCGGTAGCCCGGCTGGCGGATTTCGATATCTGGTGCACCCGCGTTACCACCGACGCAGCTCTGCGAGGTTGGCCAACATCTACGTCCGGCACTTCGATCTGATGTTTCGCGCCTCCGCTGCACCGCATGCCGCGATCTGCCGCAAGCTGGGGTTGGCACTTGTTACACTCGACCGGCGTCTGGCGACCGCGGCGTGCGAACTCGGGCTGACCGTGCTGGCAGCCAGCGCATAGCGGCCAGTAGGATTGCGTCTGGAGTTCAGACCATTGGATCCCGCCATGCCCCTCGCCGCAAAAACCTACGACCGTCGCCGACTTCCACGCCGCCCAGGAACTCTACCACAGCCAACGGCTGGACCGACGGGCTGCCGATCGTGCCGCCCACGGCGGACGCGGTGCAGGCCTGCCTCGACTGGGCGATGACGCCGCCCGACCAGCTCCTCGGCATCGAGCCGGTGCGCGCCGTGTCGATCACGGCGGAAAAACTCGCCATCAACGCCGTCATGGCCGGCTGCCTGCCGATGCATTTCCCCGTCGTCCTCACCGCCGTCGCCGCCATGCTGCAGCCCGAGTTCCTGCTGCACGGCGCCACCTCCTCCACCGGCGGTTGCGCCGTGCTGATCATCCTGAACGGCCCGATCCGCCGCGAGCTCGGCGCGTCGGGCACATTCAATGCGCTCGGCAACAGCGACCGCGCCACGGCGGTGATCGGCCGCGCGATCCGCCTGGCACTGATCAACATCCTGGAGGTGCGGCCCGGTGGCATCGATCGTTCGACCCTCGGCCATCCCGGAAAGTTCAGCTACTGCATCGCCGAGGACGAGGAAGACACCACCTGGAACCCGCTGCACGTCCAGCGCGGGCTGCCGGGGGAGGTCTCGGCCGTCACCGTCATGGCGGCCGGCGCGCCGCGCCAGATCATGAACGAATGGACCACCGATCCCGAGGAGATCCTGGAGACCTTCGCCGCGGAGATGCGTGCCAACATGCGGCACTATTCGATCTGGGCCGGCAACTACGCGCTGATCATCCCCAGGCAGCTCCGCGACCATCTGCAAGCCGCCGGCTGGAGCAAGACCGACATCGCCGCAATTCATCCACGCCCGCGCCCGCGTTCGTCGCGGCGAATGGGCCGAGGTCGGCAAGCGCGCCGTGGTGCGCGATCAGGCCGACACGGAATACGCGGCGCTGGAGGCGCCCGACCGGCTGCTGGTTATCGCGGCCGGTGGCCCTGCCGGCGGCTTCGGTGCCGTTATCCCGCCCTGGCTCGGCAACAAGAGCCGCGCCGTGACGCTGCCGATCGGCGCCTGTGTTGACTGCGAACCGGTTGACAGCCACCAGCAGGGGCGATGAACTGACGTCATGGTCCTCCAGGTTCTCGACCCCACCAACGAGACGGCACCGCCGGTTGGCCAGCTTGCACCGCGCCTGACCTCGCTGGCCGGCAAGACCGTCGGCTTCATCTCCAATGGCAAGGAGGGCACGACAGGGTTCTTCGCCCATCTCGACCGCATGCTGCGCGAGGAATTCCGCGTGGCCGAGGTGATCACGGCGGGTGAAGTCCAACTACAGCGCCCCGGCCGATCCGGACATCGTTGACGAGACTTCGCCGCTGGCAGGCCGTCGTGACCGGGATCGGCGACTGAGGCAGTTGCTCATCGTGCAGTTTGCACGACGGCATCACCGCTGAACGATTGGGCATTCCCGCGATGGCCGTAATGACCACGCGCTTCGTCAGCGCGGCCGAGCTGATGGCCCGCGTGCTCGGCTTTCCCGGCTACAAGTTCGCGGTGATCGCCCACCCGGTCAGCAGCGCGAGCGACGCCGCCCTGCGCGACATGGCCGCTTCCGCAACCGCCCAGGCGCGCGAACTGCTGCTCGATGGTTCGACCACCGGCCACAAGGCGATGCGTGGCAAGTAGGTCGGCCCGGGGCCTAGAAAATCCCGTGCAGGAACCAGCTTAGATCGCCGGTCTCCGCATCGATCCCGTCGCCGCGGCGGAACAGCCAGAAGCGGCGCCCGTCCTCGTCCTCGACCCGGAAATAGTCGCGCACGGCCAGCATCTCCGCATCGCGTCGCCACCACTCGCCGTGGATGCGCTCCGGCCCGTCGGCGCGGCGCACGCGGAAGCGCTTGCGCCGCCAGGTGAAGGCGACCGGCGGGTGGTCGGGCAGCGGCGCCAGCGCCCGCACCGGCTGCGGCGGTGACAAAAGCCGCGCCGGCCGCGGCAGGTCCGCCTGCCAGCTCCGGCGTGACGGTGGTGCCAGCGGCGGGACGCGTCGTACCGCGCGTTCCGGGACGTCGGATTCCACCGGGGCGACGCGATAGACCCGCGCCGCACCCAGCCGGTTGGTCAGCCGGTCCAGCAGCACCGAAAGATCGGGGGCCGCTTCGTCATCGAGCAGCGTCGCCGTCTGGGTCTGCGAGAACGGCTCGACCAGCGGCAGCGTCAGCCGCATCGCCTCGACCCCCGGGCCGGGATCCACCGTCTCCAGCCGTTCGTCGAGCAGCCGGGCGAGATGCGCGGGGTCGCGTGCCGGCCGCGCGGTGCCGATGCGGATCGCCTGCACGCTGCCGTCCACCCGCTCGAACAGCAGGTCCAGCCGGCGGGCGCCCAGGCCGGCCCGCTCCAGCCGGCGGCAGACCGAGCGGGCCAGCCGGCCGATGGCGGCGGAGAGCGCCTCGGCGGAGATCAGCGGCTCGGCGAAGGGCAGGCGGCGGCTGATCAGCTCCGGCGGGTCGAGGGGGACGATCGGCTCGAACACTTGGCCCAGCGCCTGGTCCAGCCGGCGCAGCAGGGCGGCGCCGAAGCGGCGGGTCAGCGGCGCACGCGGCGCGGCCATGAGCTGGCCGATCCGCGTCAGGCCGAGGCGGCGCAGGGTCGCCACGGTATCGTCGGGCAGCCGCAGCGCACGGATCGGCAGGGGTGTGAGTGCGGCGGCGGTGGTGCCGGAGGGCACGATGGCGATGTGGGCAACATTCTCCCCCTCCCTCCAGGGGAGGGGGAGAAGATGGAACTTCTCCCCGTACCGCACCACCGCATGCGCGGCACCGGGCGTGTCGGCGATCGCCGCGCGCGCGGCGAACCCGGCCCGCCGCACCCGCGCGACCAGGTCGGCAAGCAACGCCGCCTCCCCGCCGGCCAGGTGCGCGGCGCCGGTGACGTCGATCCACACCCCATCGGGCGGATCGGGCGCGGTCAGCGGCGCATAGCGCAGGCACCAGGCCGCCAGCCGGTCGAGCGCCGCCGCGTCCGCCTCCGGTTCGGCCTCCGCCACCGCCAGGCCGGGGATGCGCGCCTGCGCCTGCGCCAGCGGCAGGCCGGGATGCAGCCCCAGCGCGTGCGCCGCCGCGTCGACCGCGGCGATGACCCGGCGGTGCCCGTCATGCATCGAGGTCACGAAGGGCGCGTCAACCGGCGGACTGTCAGCCGGCGACGCGCCGCTCGGCGATCCCTCGGTTGTCGGTCTGGTGGCTGCCAACCCGCCGACCGGCAGCGTCGGGGGCCGGCAGCGGCGCAGCCGATCGGTCGGAAAGCTCGGCAACCAGAGCGAGATGACCCGTCGCATCGCACGCCTCCACGATCCAGCTTGCCGGTTCGCCGCCGCGGCAGCGCAGCAGGTCCAGCCGCCAGCGCGCCCGCCCCAGCCCCGGCATATCAGGCGCCCCCGGCAGCGGCGGCGCCGAGGGCAGCGCCGCGAGCCGCCAGCGCGTCACCGCGGCGTTCGGCTCGGCCAAAACGGGGTCGTCATGCCGGCGCGCCCGGCGCAGCACGATGGCGGTGACGCCGGAGGCCTCGGCGGCAAGCTGCAGCCGGCGCGAGGCGGTCAGCGTCAGCCGGCCCTCGAGCTCGCCGACCACCCCCGCCAGGCCGCGATGGCGCAGCCCCTCCTCCATCACCGACAGGACCTGCCTGCCCGCCTCGGCCAGGATCAGCCGGTCCGGGTGCAGCCCGACGCCGGCCAGCGCCGGGGCGAACAGGTCGTCGCGCGACAGCGCCCACAGCACCGGGCCGCGCAGCCGGGCCAGCGCGCCGGCGGCGAACAGCGCGGCGGCGGCGGCGTGCTCGGTGTCCGGGCCGGTGCCGGCCGCCTCATGCAGCGCGCCGACGGCGAGGCCGCCGTCCGGCAGGTGCCGGTCGAGTGCGGCGATGCCGAAGCGGATCGCGGGCGCGCGCCGGCGGGCCGGGTCGCGGACGATGCGGGCGATCCGGGAGCGGAGGTCGGCCAGGACCTGGGGCAGGACGGTGGGCATGGTTCACGCTGGAAGAAGAACTTATAGTGAACAAGGCCATCGGAAAAGAGGACTCGCGTCCTAGATTGCGTGCCAGGGAAGAGTCCCAGCGACTCCAAGTACTTAAAATGATTCGCTGAACTGCGATGGCAGAACGGCCGCCGCCGCGGCAGCGGCGCCACGACCTGCCACAGGGCATGACCCGACCGGGTTGCGCCATGCCACCGCCCCCGGGGAGCGAAGCCGACGCGCCGCGCCGGCCGGTTCGCGATGTCGGCTCTGCCATTTCACATGGTTGTGTATATGTATCAATAACCCAGGTGGATTACATTGCGCTCCGATCCACGGGACCACAGCCGTGACTCACGCTATGATATTCCCACCACGTTGAAACCACTTCATAACGCGATCTGCAGGAACGCATCGATATGGGCAATGCTTTCACCTGAAACCGGAATGTAGTTGACTCGCAACGTGGCCAGGCTGGCCGGGAGAGTACCGCAATGTCATCCACCCAAACGCCCGAGCAGACCGCCTGGGTACACCGGGTACTCGGTGTCGGTCCGGCCGCGCAGCGCGGCACCGCGGGCGCTGCCGCCCCACCCGCGGCGCTCTATGTCAAGTCACGCATGGCCTGGGTCGCCACGCGCGCCAAGATCGAGAGCGACATCGCCAAGCTGCACGGCGCGCTGACCTCGGCCTACCAGGGTCATGGCGCCGCCGAGACGCTGGAGAAGGCATTCCAGACGCATGTCGAAGTGATGCTGAACGCGCTCGATCACAGCCTCGCCGAGAAGCTCGATGAAGTGAACCAGGCAACCGACGCGGCGCAGCGCGCGCAGCTCGTACAGCAGGCGCGGCAGATCATGCAGCGCTACGAAGCCTACGTGGCCAGCGAACCGATCATTGCCAAGCTGGACGCCAACCCGTTCGTGCCGATCGCGATCGAAAAGACCCTGACGGCGACGCTGACCGCGCTCTCCAAGGCGGTGCGCTGACCCCGCATGCACGGGCCGGGCACGCGCCCCTGATCCGCCGAGGGGGAAGCCGCCTACAACCGCGGCTACGCGGACGGGTAAAGGGACAAGCCGAAGGTCCGGCTGCACGACCGGATTCTGCGCGACCTGCAGGACAAGAACCCGAACAAGTATGACCTGCTGGCCGACATCAACGAGCTCGCCGGCTACGACATGCAGTTCATCCTCGACCTTATGGCCGACCTGAAGAAGTCCGGTCAGCTCGACGCGTTCGCCGATTACGTCACCGGTGACCACTCCCGCATCGGCGCCGCCATCCTCACGATCGAGGCCGACCTTGGCGGACAGTGGCAGGCGGTCGTCGCCAGGCTGGGCGAGGACGACCGCGCCGCGGTGCTCGCGCGCGTGCCGGCGGGATCATTTACCGGGCCACCCAAGGCCGACCCTGGCGGCAAGGGCGACGCCGGCGATGACTTCGACCCGCGCACCATCGAGGTGATGTTCGTTCCGAAGCAGCTCCATTCGGGCGTGACGCGGACCAGCGGCCAGTCGGCCGACCCGCCGGCCATCCAGGTCCAGGGGCAATACTCCTTCAAGTTCCACAAGGACGGCAAAGCCGGCTTCGAATGGTCGCCGATCGTGCAGGGCAGCTTCATGTTCGACGACACCACGAAGCGGGTGATCGGGCAACCGATGCTCGGCGGCCGTCGAGCGAGCGGCCGCCAGCGCATCGCGTGTCCGGACCGTGAAGCCAACGCCTCAGCGGTAATGCACCGCCAGCCACACCGTCGGCGCCTCCGTCGAGGTCCATTCCACCCGGTGCCGGCAATGCGCCGGCAGATGCACGTAGCTGCCCGGTCCCAGCACGCGCGGCGCCGCCTCGCCGGCGACCAGCAGCCCGGCCCGGCCCGCCAGCACCAGCACCCACTCCGCCCAGTCCTGGTCGAACCAGAACCCCGGCGGGCTGGCCTGGCCGGTGGAGACGATGCGCTCGATCCGCAGCCCGGGCGTGGTCAGCAGCGCGCGCAGCTCTTCCGCGCCGAGGGCTGTGGGGATGTCCGCCAACAGGTTGCCGTCGCTCACCAAGCCTCCCGCCCCATGTCTGCGTGCCTGCCACCCTGTTGCAGCGCCGGCGCCGCGGCAAGCCCGCCGCGTGGTCGCGGTGGCGGGCTTGCCGCGGCAGGTCAGGTCGAAACGCCTGTGCACCGGACGGGCTGTCATTGCGAGGAGCGAAGCGACGAAGCAATCCCCATCCAGGTGCGCTCCCCGCGGGAGATTGCTTCGCTGCGCTCGCAATGACCGGCGGATTCCGGCCGTAATGGTTGCTTTATCGTATTCAAATGCCGCCGCGCCGGCAGGTGGTTAACTTATGGCCCGGCCTGTGTCAGACTGTCCGCCAGGGCGGGCAAAAAGCACCGCCACGATGGACTTCGGCGGCTCACGCCGGCATGTCCTGCACAAGGGAAGGGAGTTCAAGTGGCCACATACAATGTGCTGATCTTGGGCGCGTCCTACGGGTCGCTGCTTGCCACCAAGCTGCTGTTCGGCGGCCACACCGTGAAGCTGGTCTGCCTGCCGGCCGAGGTGGAGGCGATCAACACCGAGGGCGCCCACGTGCGACTCCCGATCAAGGGCCGCGCCACGCCGGTGGAGCTCGACTCGCGCAAGCTGCCGGGCCACCTGTCCGCCGCCGGCCCCGGCGCGGTCAATCCGTCCGAGTACGATCTGATCTGCCTGGCGATGCAGGAACCGCAGTACCGCTCCCCCGGCGTGCGCGAGCTGCTGGACGCCGTGGCGCTGTCGCGCGTGCCCTGCATGTCGATCATGAACATGCCGCCGCTACCCTATCTGAAGCGCATCCCGGGCCTGGCGACCGACAAGCTCACGCACTGCTACACCGACGCGACGGTGTGGCGGAATTTCGAGCCGGGGCTGCTGACGTTGTGCAGTCCCGACCCGCAGGCGATCCGCCCGCCGGGCGAGAAGATCAACGTGCTGCAGGTCACGCTGCCGACCAACTTCAAGGCGGCGGCTTTCGCATCCGAGCAGCACACCGCCATCCTGCGCGAGATGCAGGCGCAGGTCGAGGCCATTCGTTACGATCCCGGCGACGGCCCGATCGACCTGCCAGTCAAGCTCAAGGTGCACGACTCGATTTTTGTCCCGCTGGCCAAGTGGGCCATGCTGGTGACCGGCAATTATCGCTGCGTGACGCCGGACGGGGCGGTCACCATCAAGGAAGCGGTGCACACCGATCTCGACGCCTCGCGCCAGGTCTACGACTGGGTGCGCGACCTGTGCATCCGGCTTGGCGGCGCGCCGGACGACTTCGTGCCATTCGACAAATACGCCGCGGCGGCCAACGGCCTGGTGCGGCCGTCCTCGGCGGCGCGCGCGTTGTTCAATGGGGCGCCGAACATCGAGCGGGCGGACAAGCTGGTGCAGGCGATCGGCGCGCAGTACGGGCTGCGGAACGAAACGCTCGACCGGACGGTTGCGCTGGTCGATGCGAGGCTGGAACTGAATCGCAAGGCGGCTGCCTGATAAGTTCCGTACCGACCCAACCGTCATGGCCGGGCCCTTGTCCCCGGGCTCTTGTTCGGGGGACAAGGGCCCGGCCATGACGGTGGGAGCGGTGCCAGGGCTATCGGGTGAACGCAGGAAACGCGGCCGATCAGCCGCTTCCCTGTCATTGCGAGTTCCCACCGGCCAGCGGCCGACCCGCCCTGAATGAAACAGTCGGGTCGCCGAAGAGAAGGACACTCCCCCTCCCTCAAGGGGAGGGGGAGTCTTGTTTCTTGTTAGGAGCGAAGCGGTCCCCGGGCTTGATCCGGGGAAGCAATCCCCATCCAGGTACCCACCCAGATGGGGATTGCTTCGCTACGCTCGCAATGACAGCGGCATCCGGGTGGTCTCGCTGCTTCACCCGATTGCCCTGGTCACGCTACCCTTGACGCTGCCCGCGCCCCAGCGTCCGATGCCGCGCGGGAAACCAGCGAGGGGAGCAGACGATGCATGACACCGTCATCCGCGGCGGCACGATCATCGACGGCACCGGCGGCGCGGCATTCTCCGGCGACATCGCACTCGAGGACGGCAAGCTCGCCCAGGTCGGCGGCAAGGCCGGCCCCGGCAGGCGCGAGATCGACGCCGACGGTCTCCTGGTGACGCCCGGCTGGGTCGATGCGCACACGCATTACGACGGCCAGGCGACCTGGGACTCCGAACTCGCCCCCTCATCCTGGCACGGCGTCTCCACCATCCTGTTCGGCAACTGCGGCGTCGGCTTCGCCCCGGTCCGCAAGGAGCACCACGACTCGCTGATCGGCCTGATGGAAGCCGTGGAGGAAATCCCCGGCATCGCCCTCGCCGAAGGCCTGAAATGGGACTGGGAAAGCTTCCCCGAGTATCTCGACGCGCTGGACCGCATGCCGCACGCGATCGATATCGGCGCGCAGATCCCGCACCATCCGCTGCGCGTGTTCGTCATGGGCGACCGCGCGATCGATCGCGAGCCGGCCACGGCGGACGACATCGCCGAGATGCAGCGGCTGACCCGCCAGGCCATGCAGGCCGGCGCGTTCGGCTTCACCACCTCGCGCACCAACTCGCACAAGACGCTGACCGGCGAGATGGTGCCCGGCCGCTACTCCGAAGTCGATGAGCTGATGGGCATCGGCGCCGCGCTGAAGGGCCTTGGCTACGGCGCGTTCGGCATGAACAGCGATTTCGATGACGAAGCGAAAGAGCTGGCCTGGATGACGCGCCTGGCGCAGGACACCGGCCGGCCGGTGTGGTTCCTGCTGACCGACCGGATGGCCGACCCGCAGCGCTGGCGCCGGCTGATGCAGGGCGTGCACGCGGCGCGCGCGCAGGGCGCGATGGTCACCGCGCAGGTCGCCGGCCGCCCGGTCGGCGTGCTGCTCGGCGTCGACACCGCGCTCAATCCGTTCTCGATCCGACCAAGCTACCAGGCCTTGCTGCAACTTCCGGCGGCGGAACGTCTTCGCCGCCTGGCCGACCCGGCGATGCGGGCCAAAATCCTCAGCGAGGCGCCGTCGCCCGAGCTGGTGCGCGTGCTGTCGCAGTTCCGCCAGCAGATCACCACACGCTGGGACCGCATGTTCGTGATGGGCGATCCGCCGAACTACGAGCCGGCGGAAAGCAGCAGCATCGCCGCCATCGCGCGGCGCGGCAACCACACGCCGGATGAGGTCGCCTACGACTATCTGGCCGGCGGTGCCGATCGGTTCCTGTTCTTTCCGATCGTCGGCTACTCCGAGGCCAACCTCGACATCATCCGCACGATGCTGACCGATTCCGCAACGGTGTTGGGGCTGAGCGACGGTGGGGCGCATTGTTCCTCGATCGTCGATGCCTCGGTGCCGAGCTGGATGCTGATCCACTGGGGCCGCGACCGCACGCGCGGACCGGGCCTGCCGCTGGAGTTGCTGGTGAAGCGGCAGACCAGCGAGACGGCGGATTTCTTCGGCCTGCGCGATCGCGGGCGGCTGGCGCCCGGGCTGCGCGCCGATGTCAACGTGATCGACTTCGAGGCGATGCGGCTGCACGTCCCGGAGGTCCGCTACGACCTGCCCGCCGGCGGCCGCCGGCTGGTTCAGCGGGTGGACGGGTACGTAACGACGCTCGTCGCCGGCACACCCGTGTTCGAGCACGGCGCGTATACCGGCGCGACACCGGGCAGGTTGGTTCGGGCTGGGGGCTGAAGGATGCGGCACTCGAACACCTCTCCCGCACTTCGCGGGAGAGGTCGAGACGCGAAGCGTCGAGGGTGAGGGTCGCGCCGCGTGCACCGCCCTCACCCGGAGCGCCCCGCGCGCCGACCTCTCCCTCGAAGAGCGGGAGAGGTGTACGGGCGGCGTGACGCATCCGCAACGTCGCGCACGACTTCCTCCGGCACCGCCGCGATCCCGTGCCGCCGCAGCCACCCCCCCACCCGCCGATCGGCAGTGATTACCGCGAACGGCACCGCCCACAGCAGCCCGCCGGCGAACGGCAGCGCCCAAAACACCGCGCGCGCCCCGGCGCAAGCGAACATCGCAAACACCGCGATCCCCACCAGCGTGTACGGCCAGCACAGCCGTAACGCCTCGCCCCACCCCACGCCGCGGGCGTAACGGTTCTGCACCCCCCAGCCCGGCCGCGCGCCCAACCCCAGCCGCACGATGGCAATGGTCTTGCTCAACGGCCCGATGGCGTCATAGGTCAGCGTGAACACCGTCTCCGCCAGCACGCCCGCCAGGAACCGCGCCGCGCCGCCATAGCGCGCACGTTTCGCTCGCGAGATAAGCACCTCCAGATACCCCAGCAGCTTCGGCGCATACAGCGCCCCGGCCCACGCCAGGGTCAGCGCCAATGCCGCGCCGGCCGGAAACGCCGAGACCCAATCGGTCGCCGCCGCCACCGCCGCCCCCAGCAAGAACAGCACGCAGAATGGCGCGCCGGCGAACAGCAGGATCGCCTGCAGTAGCTGCCACCGCTCCATCGGCCGCAGTCCCTTCAGCCGCAGCAGATGCACATACTGCAGATTGCCGGCCAGCCAGCGCAGCTCGCGTCGCAAATGCTCGGGCAGCGCCGGCGGGAAGACCTCGAATGAGCCGTCCTCCTCGGCCAGCACGCGCACGCCCCAGCCGGCACCGCGCACCAGTGCCGCCTCCACCTGGTCGTGCGACAGGATGTGCCGCCCGTCCGGCAGCAGCGGCAGCCGAGCATGCGCGCGAAACGGCGCGATGCGGACGAGCGCGTTGTGGCCCCAGTACGGCCCGGCATCGCGCTGCCACCAATCCTGTCCGGCTGCCCAGGTGCGCATGCCGGCACGCATGCCGAACTGGAACAGCCGTGGGAATGCCGAGGCCGCCGGCTCGCCCACCGTCAGGTGCTGCACGATGCCCAGCCGCGGATCGGCCTGCATCGCGCGGGCCAGCCGCAGCACCGCTGCCGCCGACATCGCGGAATCCGCATCCAGCACCAGCATCAGCTCGAATTCGTCCGCGTGGTGGTCGAGGAACTCCATGACGTTGCCGGCCTTGAAGCCGGCATTGTCGGTGCGCCGGCGGTAGCGGATCCGGCCGCGGTTCGCCTCGCTCAGTGCGGCCAGCGCCCGCGCCTCCGCCGCCACCGCGGCCGGATCGGAGGTGTCCGACAGCACGAACGCGGCGACCGGCCAGCCCGGGCACGCCAACGCCAACTCGTCGAGCAGGCGGAGCAGCCGAGTCAGAACCGGTGCCAAGTCCTCGCTGCGGACCGTCACGGCGACCGCCATCGGCGGCGGCGGGGCGGACGCGGCGGCCGCCGGCGTCGGTGCGCGCGCCGACACCAGCACCAGGAAGCCGACCAGGCCATTCGCCAGGCACAGCCCGGTCCACGGTGCCGTGCCGATGAACCCGACCGCCATGGCCAGCTTGGCCACTGTCCAGCCACCGGGCGCCAGCACCCGCCACAGCAACACGCCCAGGCCGAGCGCCGTCGCCAGTGCCATCACCCCGACAATCCACCTGCGCGCGAGCATGCCGGGCCCAGCATGCCGCCCGCACCCGCGCACGGCTATAGAGCGCGTTTACGCAGGCCGGAATCGCTGGCCTCACCTGTCATTGCAAGGCGCGCAGCGGTCCCCGGGCTTGGCCTGGGGAAGCAATCCGCATCCTGGTACGCCCCTCGCGGGGGATGGCTTCGCTGCGCTAACAAGAAAAAAGGAGTGGTTTGCTCCCAAGCGCCGCCCTGATAGAATATTTTCATCCAGGGCGGGTCGGCCGCAGGGGAATCGCTCGAAAAAATCAAGCTACACCTCGCAGGATGGCGTGAAGGTAGTCGGGGTCCCATCCGGCGACCTTACGTCGGACCTTGAGGCTCTTTCCTGGTTTGGCGGAGCGCAGCAGGTTCATCGCCATGTGCCGGAGGGTGCCCATGTTGTGTGGTCCATGACCGGTGCGCAAACGCGAGAGATCCTCGTGGAACGTAACATCGAGCACCCAATGCAGGCGGTTCTCGATGTGCCAGTGGGACCGGACGGCGTTGGCGAACAGCACGACCAGCAGGAGCAGGGAGCAGATATAGTAGCGACGTTCGCATGAGGTTTCGCCGTTGCGTTCGACCGTGTTCTCGACCATGGCGATGGATTTGATGCCGGGGAAGCGACTGTCCTCGGCAAGCCAATTGACGTTGTGGCTGACGACATGGCGGCGGACTTCGATGCGGCCGTGGTCGGCGTCGGTGGTCTGGTAGGTTTGCAGTTCCTCGGCCGGCGCATCGTCGAAATAGCGCTTGATGTTATCGTGCAGAGCGGGCTGGTTGTCCTTGACGGCGAGCAGGTAATCGGCGCCGCGATCGAGGATGGCGGCGGCGATCTTGGTCTGGCAGCCCATCGCGTCGATGGTGACCAGCGCGCCTTTCAGTTCGAGGCGCTGGAGCAGCAATGGGATGGCGGTGATCTCGTTGGATTTAACGTCGGTGGCTTCCTGACCGAGCACGAGGCGCTGGCGTGACGCCCAGGCGGAGACCAGGTGCAGCGGCTGGCGTCCCTTGGACTTGGCATGGGTGCGCCGGGAGGTCTTGCCATTGATCGCGACGATGTCCGGGTCACTGTCGCGCAGGCCGTTGACCCAGGTGATGAAGCACTCGGCGAACAGCCCGGGATTGAGCGCGTTCATCAGATCGTTCAGCGCATCGTGGCTGGGGATGCCGTGTTTGTAGGGCAGGAACCGGCGTAGGAAGTCGAGATGGAGTTCGCCCCAGTGTTGGACCTCGACGAAGTCATCGGCTCCGACGATGGTGGCGCACAAGACCAGCAGCAGGATTTCGGGGAGCGGGTAAAGCACCTTGACGAGCTGTCTCGGGTCCTGCAGCGCTGCGAAGCGGTCGAGCAGGGACGTGGTCTCGGGCGGGCGAGCCATGGCGGCCTCCGAATCGGAACTGGCCGCCCAGGAATCACGTTTCGTTCCTGCTGAGAATCCCCCCTGTTGCGCCGACCCTCAACCCGTTGTGCCAAACGGGCTTTTCAAGCGATTGCCCTGGGGTCGGCCGCCGCCGGCCGGTGGCCAACTCGCAATGACAACGAGATCCGGGCTGGCTCGCTGCTTCACTCGATTGCCCTGGCGCCACCCGGTTGCGGCGTTGCTCAACACCAGCGAACCGAGTACCCCCCGTCGCCGATGCAAACGGTGCCGGCCAGGATCGCGATGGTACTGCCCCCGAAGGAGGGATTCTCAGCCGGCCGGGTTGGCGCCATCGGCACCGTGGTCCATCATCTCGCAACTTCCGCCGGTGATGCCCTATTGCCCCCGCTGCTGGCACAGGTGGTCGGGCCGCCGCTGCAAGTGCCGCCATTTCCGGATGTCCCCTACCACGTCGCCGCCCCGTCATGGTGGCCGCCGTTTGCCGACAACCTGCGCTATGCGCAGGGCGTCGTGCGGCTGCTCCGGCGCCTCCGCCCGGCAATGATCGAAGTCCACAATCGGCTTCAGGTGGCGCGTTGGATCGCCGCGGCGTGCCACCCGACGCCCGTCGTCCTGGTGCTGCACAACGACCCGCAGACGATGCCGGGCGCGCGTGAACCGGCACAACGCGGCCGGCTGCTTCGCCGGTTCGCCCGCATCGTCTGCGTGTCGGACTACATCCGTCGCCGGTGGATGGACGGCGTCGCGCCGCAAAACCAGGCGGCCCCGCTGGTGATGATCAACCCGATCAACTTCACCGATCTGCCCGCCCCGCCGGCCACCCGCGACAACCTGATCCTGTTCGTCGGCCGGGTCGTGCCGGAGAAAGGCACCGACATCTTCGTGACCGCATGTGCCGCCGCCCTGCCCCAGTTGCCGGGCTGGCGGGCCGAGGTCATCGGTGCCGACCGCTTCCGGCCCGACAGCCCCCACACCGATTTCACCAATCAGGTGCGCCAGCGCGCCGGACCGGTGGTGCTGCGCGGCTACCAGCCGCACGCCGCCGTGTTGGAAGCGATGAGTTGTGCGTCGATCGTCGTGATCCCCAGCCGCTGGCAGGATCCCTGTCCGCTGACCGCGCTGGAGGCCATGGCCTGCGGCGCGGCGCTGATCACCACGCGCCGGGGCGGCCTGCCGGAGATCGGTGGCGACGCGGCCGTCTATTTCGACCCCGATTCGCCCGACGCCCTGGTGCACGCGCTGCTCGACCTGGGCCGCGACCGCGAACGCCTCGAGGCAGTCCAGCGCGCCTGCCGGGAACGGGTGCGCCAGTTCGATCTGCCCGGCACGGCGGCGCGCTGGAACGCGATGCGGCGTGACGTCCTGGCCGCTCGGCCATGCTGAGCCGGTGCGCGCACGGCCTGCGCCGGCAGCGCGCTGTCTTCGCCTCGCGCGCCGGCCGCGGCGGATCGCCATGAGCGCCGCCTCCGGCCCGGTTCCGACTGTCGAGACGAACCGGATCCTGTCCGCGCTCGACCAGACGGCCGTCGGCGCCATCATGCTGCTGCCGCTGCTGCTGATGCACGCGCACGGCATCGGCGAGGTCGCCATGGGCGTCGTCAACGGCTGCTTCCTGGCGCGCTCGGCGATCACCCGCCAATGGGGATGGGTGCACACGCCCTGGCTGCTGATCGGCTGGGCCTGGTGGGGCTGGACGGTGCTATGCTCGCTGCCGTTGCACTGGCATGGCATCGGGGCCGGCGGCCTGCCGTCGCTGATCCAGGGCCTCGTTGTCGTACGCTTCCTGGTCCTGGCCGCGGCCTGCGAACAGACCGTGCTGAGCGGCGCCGTCGTGCGACGCTGGTTCTACCGGGTTATCGCCGCGTCGGCCGCCTATATCGCCATCCAGGTGCTGTTTCAGTTCGTGGTCGGCTACAACCTCTACGGCGTCCCCGCGGCCGCCGACCACGTGCTGACCGGCCCGTTCGCCAAGCAGCGCGCGGGGCCGCCGCTGTCGCGCATGCTGCTCCCGGTCGTGATTCCACCGGCCACGGCGCTGCTGCGACGCGGGCGGCTCCTCGCCTCGCTTGCCGCCGGCGCGCTGCTGGCCGGTGGCCTGTTCGTCATGGAACTGATCGGCCAGCGCATCCCGTTCCTGCTCGTCGGGCTCGGCCTGGTGGTCGTGGCGCTGTTTCTCCGCTCGCTGCGCCGGGTCGTCGTGGCAACCGGCGTGATCGGCCTGCTGCTGCTGGCCGCGACACCGGTTATCGCGCCCGGCGCTTACGGGCGGCTGGTCGTGCAGTTCTCCGATCTGCTGACGCATTTCGCCACCAGCCCGTATGGCGAGCTGTATGCCCGCGCGTGGGAAATCGGCGTGCAGCAAGGGGCGACCGGGCTGGGCGCCGACGGTTTCCGCTACGGCTGCGTGATGCCGCGGTATTTCCGCCCGACGTTCGACGGCAGCCTGCCGGACGGCGGCGGCGTCGCGTTCTGCTGGCACCACCCGCACAACTTCTACTTCGAGGCCCTGGACAACGGCGGTTTCGTCGGCCTGGCGCTGTTCTGCGCCCTGGCGGTGGCCTGGCTGATGGCCCTCGGGCGCGGCCTGCGCCAATCGCCCGACCCGCTGCGGGTCGGCCTGTTCGCCGCAACCTTCATCCAGCTCTGGCCGATCGCGTCATCCAGCGGCTTCGCCTCGATGCCGATGGGTGGGTGGTTCTTCCTGCTGCTGGGCTGGGGGTTGGCCGAGGCACGGTGGCGGGACCGGATGTCATGACGTGGGTGCGAACGCAGCGGCTTCGCCTATTCTTGGGCGGCGCCTGATTCCGGTTTAGCAACTACCGCCGGCATCAGGACCGTGGCGGAATCACCGTCAGCACGAAATGCACCGGCCGGGCGACATGCCCCCAAAACGCGTGCGCCAGTGTGATCTCGGTCCGCGTCGTCTCCGGCGTCACGAAGCGCGCCGTCTCGGCCAGACAGACGCGGTCGTCGCTGATGCACACCGACAGCAGCCCGTGTTGCGCGAGAACCTCGGGCGTCACCCAGAGATTGCGCGCGTAATCGAAGTGCACGAAGGCGTGCGGCCGATCCGGACTGTAGAAGGCGATCGCGTTCTCGTACCAGTCGGAGCCGCCGACATAGGCCAGCGGCAGCGAGGTGCGCGAGCGCCAGATCCGGGTCGCCGCGGCCGCCACTTCCTGGTACGGCGCGACCTTCATGGCCTCGGGCGACAGAAAGGCGCGCTGCGCGGCGATCGCCGGCGACAGCGCCAGCGCGCCGAGGCTCACCACCGCCGCCAGCCGCCAGGCGATCCGATACAGCCGATCGATATGCCTGATGCGCGCGACCTCGATCGCCAGCAGCTGCAACAGGGCGAAGGTGCCGATCGGCATTTCCGGCGTGCTGCGGGTGCGCAGCGCCAGGGCACCCACGATCGTCAGCACCAGCGGCGCCAGCGCCAGGGTTCCGAGCACGCGCAGCGTCGGACCGTCCACGTCGCGGCCGACCGTTGCGGGGCCGTCGCGGCGCGACAGCCAGGCAACCAGCCCGACGATGCCAACCGCCCCGAGACTCATGCCCAGCGCGCTGGCAAAGGTTCGCGCCGCCAGACCGATGACCAGACCCCATGGCAGGTCGGAAATGCTTTCGAGGTAGCGTACCGGCGGCGCCCGATGGGTCAGCAGCCATTCGATGTGCGGCGCGCAGATCACCGCCGCCACGGCGAACGAGATATAGGGCGAAGCCGACGCAAGATACTTCCACCGCGCGGGATGCTGCAGGGCGGCCAGCAGGCAGCTTGCCACCAGGATGGCCGCATAATACTTGGACATCATGGCGAGACCGACACAGACGCCCAGCCCGACGGCGTCCCCGGTCCCGCAACTCCGCAACGATTTCATGAAATAGTGCTGCGTCCACGGCCAGATCGACAGGAATATCGTATTGGCATCGTATTTATAGGCGTAGAACGTGTAGAGCGGCGTCAGCAGCAGCAGCAGCCACGCCGCCATGCGCTTGCGGCCCAGGGCGAAGTCGCCGATCAGCCTCCAGGCGCCCCACAGGCCGACGCCCGCGTTCAGGCTGCTCAGCAGCGCGAAGGCCCATCCGGTGCGCGGAAACAGCAGGAACCACAGGCCGCACACCCAGGCAAAGAACGGTGGATGCTGGTTGTAGCCAAGCTGGAATTCGTGTCCCCAGGCGTAGGCCTCCGCCATGTCGTGCTTGATGGCGAAGGGCGCCTCGGTGATCGTGAAATAGACCGCCCATAGCGCCGTGAAGGCCGCCAGCACCGCGAGGATCGTCGGCAGGCCCGGTTGCCAATTCGTTTCAGTTTCGGCGAGTGCCGGGAGAGACGCGGCGCCGTTGCGCGCCAGGAGGTCAACCCTCATTGGTCGGCAGTCTCCAGCGGACGGCCGGCATGGGCCGGGGCCGCTGCTGGCGTTCGATGCCAATACCGGGCGTCGGCCGGCCGGCGAACACCGGCACCGGCGCCCACTGGCTGACGTCGCACTCCATCCTCGTGGCGACTCGTCGCCGTGGCATCCACGCCCTGGCTCGCTGGTCTGGTATGAAGCACGCGCGTGTCATTAAGCGACGCCGTGACCCGGCACAATACGACGCCGGGCGCGATCGGCCGGCGCCCGCGCCAGCCGGAGGGCGCGACCGGGCGCCGTGGCCAGGCACCGTGGCCGTGTGCGGCGACAGGTGGTTGAACCGCGCCGCCCACCCTATATTCGGCCCGACCTGACCCTGGAGTGCATATGATGGCGGACGCGGACCCAGCTTCGCGGGTGCCGGTGACGGTGCTCACCGGCTATCTCGGCGCCGGCAAGACCACCCTGCTCAACCGCATCCTCACCGAGCAGCACGGTCGCAAATACGCGGTGGTGATCAACGAGTTCGGCGAGCTCGGCGTGGACAACGACCTTGTCGTGGACACCGACGAGGAAATCTTCGAGATGAACAACGGCTGCATCTGCTGCACCGTGCGCGGCGACCTGATCCGCATCGTCGGCGGGCTGATGAAGCGGCGCGACCGGTTCGACGGCATCATCATCGAGACCACTGGCCTCGCCAACCCGGCGCCGGTCGCGCAGACCTTCTTCGTCGACGAGGGAGTGCGAGCGAAGACCCGGCTGGATGCGATCGTCACCGTGGTGGACGCCAAGCACCTGCCGGCTCGGCTGGAAGACAGCCACGAGGCGGCCGACCAGATCGCGTTCGCCGACGTGATCGTGCTGAACAAGACCGACCTGGTCTCGCCCGACGAGCTGGCCAAGGTCGAAAGCCAGATCCGCGCGATCAACCGCTTCGCGACGATCCACCGCACCGAGCGCGCGGCGCTGCCGATCGAGCAGGTGCTGGGCCGCGGCGCGTTCGACCTGAATCGCATGCTGGAGATGGTGCCCGATTTCCTCGACGGCGGGGACGAGCACGAACACGACGACGAGGTGACCTCGGTGAGTTTCGAGGCGGACAAGCCGATCGATCCGGAGCGGTTCAATGCCTGGATGGGCCTGCTGTTACAGGACAAGGGAGCGGACCTGCTGCGGACCAAGGGCATCCTGTCGTACGCCAACGAAGATCGCCGTTTCGCGTTCCAGGCGGTGCACATGATCGCCGACGGCGATTTCATCGGCCCGTGGAAGGCGGGCGAGAAGCGGGTGAGCCGGTTGGTGTTCATCGGCCGCAACCTGAGCCGCCCGCTGCTGCGCCGGGGGTTCGAATCGTGCCAGGTGGAGTGAGACGGTGAGGCGGTGGTCGAGAGCTATGATACTCCCCCTCCCCTTGAGGGAGGGGGTTGGGGGGAGGGGTCCCAGCGGCACCCAACTCGCCAACAGCGCCCACGCCGAACCCCTCCCCCCATCCCCCTCCCGCAAGGGGAGGGGGAGTAACAGCAATCGACCATGAGCGAAACAATCTCCGCCAGCTTCCTGATCAACCATCGCGGCGTCACCCACGAGCTTGGCGCCTTCGTCGTCGCCGCCCGCTTCGATCGCGCCGGCCGCACGGCGGCCTTCGCGCTGGGCGATGGCACGCTGCGCCTGGTCGATCTCGCCGATCGCGCAACCTGGCGCGAGATCACCGTGCACGACGGCGCCACCCTGGCGCTGGCCCCCGACGCCGCGGCGCGCGGTTTCGTCTCGGGCGGCGATGACGGCGCGTTCCGCCGCATCGCCGCCGACGACAGCGTCAGCGACATTGCCCGCTTCGGCACGAAATGGGTCGAGCACGTGGCCAGCCATCCCGGCGACAAGGGGCACGGACTGCTCGCCTGCACCGTCGGCAAGCAGGTGCACCTGTTCGACGGTACCGGCAAAAAGCTAAAGACGCTGAACCATCCGTCCTCAGTCACCGGCCTGGCGTTCGACGCCAAGGGCAAGCGCATCGGCGCCTCGCACTACAACGGCGCCTCCTTGTGGTATGTCGGCGCGAAGGCCGATAGCCCGCGCCTGCTGGAGTGGAAGGGCAGCCACACCGCCATCGCCATCCACCCGGACGGCGAGGCCCTGGTCACCGCGATGCAGGAGAACGCGCTGCACGGCTGGCGGCTGTCCGACAACCAGCACATGCGCATGAGCGGCTACCCGACGAAGACCCAATCGCTGAGTTTCACCCGCAACGGCAAGTGGCTGGCGAGCAGCGGGGCCGACGCGATGGTGCTCTGGCCGTTCTTCGGCGGCGGCCCGATGGGCAAGGCGCCGCTGGAACTGGCCGGCGGCGACGGCGTCACCTGCACCCAGGTCGCCTGCCACCCGCGTGACGAGCTGGTCGCCGGCGGCTTCAACGACGGGCTGGTGGTGGTGGCGGACATCGCTTCCTCGCGCGTGCTGCCGATCGCCCCGCCCGAGCACGGTCCGGTCTCCGCACTAGACTGGAGCCCCGACGGCGCGTTCATGGCCATCGGCACCGAGACCGGGTTCGCCGCGATTCTGGATTTCTCCAAGCGGGCCGAAGCGTAGGGCGGAAAAGCCAACGCCCCCGGGCGCTTGACCCCCGGGGGCAGCGCATTCCGCCGGCGGTAGCGGAATGCCCGGCGCCGTGCTGCGTTGATCTCCGTCAATTCCACGCGAGACCGCGGGCTGTTGACGCAGGTCAAGGCGCATTGCAGACGGTTTGACGCTATCAACGCGGTCGTCCCCCTGATCGAACGGAGATGGGCACGACCCGTACCATGCCGGTGGTCAACGCCGAAATCGCCAGCCAGCTCGACAAGGTTGCCGACCTGCTCGACATCGAGGGCGCCAACCCCTTCCGCGTGCGTGCCTACCGGCGCGCGGCCCGGGTCGTCGGCGAGCTGCCGCGCAACGTCGCCGACATGCTGGAAGCGGGCGAGGACCTCGACGCACTGCCCGGCATCGGCAAGGACCTTGCGGACAAGATCGCCATCCTCGCCCGTGGCGGACACCTGCCGCTGCTCGACGACCTGGCGCGCGAGATGCCGCCGGGGATCACCGCCCTGCTCGCGCTGCCAGGCCTCGGCCCCAAACGGGTGCACCTGCTGCACGAGACGCTTGGGATCGACACGATCGATACGCTCGCAGCGGCGGCCAAGGCGGGAAAACTGCGTGCTGTGCCGGGCATCGGCGCGGGCGTCGAGGCGCAGGTGCTGCGCGCCATCGCCGCCGGCACCGGCCAGGCGCCGCGGACCAGTGTCGCGATCGCCGAGCAGATCGTCACCCCCCTGCTGCGGCATCTGCGGCAGGCCGACGGCGTGCGGCAGATCGAGGTGGCCGGCAGCTACCGAAGGCGGCGCGAGACGGTCGGCGATCTCGATATCGTGGTCGCCGCCGAACCAAGCCGGCCGGCGATGCAGCGGTTCATCGCCTACGACGATGTCGCCCAGGTCGTCGCGCAGGGCGCCACCCGTTCGACGATCGTGCTGCGCAACGGTCTGCAGGTCGATCTGCGCGTGGTGCCGCCGGAAAGTTTCGGCGCCGCCCTGTGCTACTTCACCGGCGCCAAGGCGCACAGCATCGCGCTGCGTCAGATCGCCGTCGATCGCGGCCTGAAACTCAACGAATACGGCCTGTTCAAGGGCACCAGGCGTCTCGCCGGCCGCACCGAGGCGGAGCTGTATCAGCGCCTGGGCCTGACCCTCGTTCCGCCGGAGCTGCGCGAAGACCAGGGCGAGATCGACGCGGCCCGCGCCGGACACCTGCCGCACCTGGTGACGGTGGACGACATCCGCGGCGACCTGCACGCCCACACCACCGAAAGCGACGGCCGCGCCAGCCTGCCTGCCATGGCACAGGCGGCGCAGGCGAAGGGCTACGCGTATCTCGCGATCACCGACCACAGCCGGCGCGTGGCCATGGCACATGGCCTCGATCCGCAACGCCTCGGCCGCCAGATCGATGCGATCGACAAGGTCAATGCCGGGATGTCGGGCTTCGTCGTGCTGAAGTCGATCGAGGTGGACATCCTGGAGGACGGCACACTCGACCTGCCGGAGCAGATCCTGCGCCGGCTCGACCTGGTGGTGGGCGCCATCCATTCGCATTTCGAGCTGTCGGAACCGAAGCAGACCGAGCGCATCCTGCGGGCGATGGACCACCGCTGCTTCGACATCCTCGCGCATCCGACCGGACGGCTGATCAACCAGCGCCCGGCCTATGCCATCGACATCGAACGGGTGATGCGCGGCGCGGTCGAACGCGGATGCTATCTCGAGCTGAACGCCCAGCCCGAGCGGCTGGACCTGACCGATGCGCATTGCCGCGTTGCCAAGCAGCTTGGGCTCAAGGTGGCGATCTCCACCGACTCGCACGCCGCGGTCGAACTCGACTTCATGCGCTTCGGCGTCGACCAGGCGCGCCGCGGCTGGCTGGAGCCGGACGACGTGCTGAACACGCGTCAACTGACCGAGCTGCGCGTACTCCTGCGCCGCCGCCGGTAATGACCGGGCGACGACGACGGATTTGCGAACGAGGCATTTGGCCACTTGCCAGGCTTGAAACCCATTGCGTCAACTGTCACTTTAATCGCGACAGATGACGGAGACACCCATGGCGCCCGTGGAGCCAGCGATCGAAGACAGTGAGGTCAACCGAACCGTGGAACTGCTCGGCGGACGACGGACCTTGCATCGCCCGATCCGTAGCCGCCTGGAAGCGCATGACCTGCTTCAGGCGGGGCTGCCGGGTCACGCGCTGAAGCACCTGGTGACCAACGTCGTCATGCTGTGCGCACCGCATCACGGCAGCCTGGAGAAAGCCGTCGGCATCAGCCTGCGGACTTACCAGCGCCGCAAGGATGCGCCCGAGAAGAAGTTGAGCCCGGAACAGAGCGGTCGGGCATGGAAATTCGCCGAGATTCTCGGCCGGGCCATCGCGTTGTTCGGCTCGCAGGCCGAGGCCGAGGCGTGGCTGGAGCGGCCGGCGATGGCGCTCGAGCAACGCAAGCCGATCGACCTGCTGTCGACGCCCGCGGGCGTGGAATCCGTCGAAGACCATCTGACGCGACTTGAGTACGGCGTTTACACGTGACACCGCTGCCGCCGCCCCTCGGGTCAGGCGAGCTGGTCCTCTGGCGGCTGGATCAGGCAAAGTTCGCCCCCACGTGGGATAGCGGCGAAGGCAGCTATCTTGCCGGTGGGCGCTGGAGCTCGCGCGGCGTTCGCGCCGTCTACGCTGCCCTGGACCCCGCCACTGCCATCCTGGAAGTGGCCGTGCACAAGACGTTCAAGGCGCTCGACACCGTCCCCCACGTTCTGACCTCGGCACGGATCGCCGACGCCAGCCAGGCGCATGTCGTGACAGCAGCCGACGTGCCGAACCCGAACTGGCTGCGGCCGGGCGTACCCGGCGCCGGCCAGCAGGCATTCGGCGACACCATGCTGAAGGCACACAAATTCGTCCTGATCCTGAGCGTGGTCTCCGTTCACAGTTGGAACGTGATCTTCGATCCGGCGGCGGCCACCGGTTGCTACGTCTCGGTGGTGCAGGAACCCTTCGCCCTCGACACGCGCCTGCACTCGCCGACCGGCGCAGGCGCATGACGCGCACGGCGGCCCCGATCAAGTCGGCGACCGCGTCCGGGGAGAATGCGTGGGCAGCTCAATCGGCTCACCGGTAGCGCGCCACCGATCGGGTGGCGCCCGGAGCAGGTTGATTTGCGTCAATGACAGCCCGGCCGGTTCGGCGACCCTGCGAGGCGGGTCGGCCAGAACGGCTGAGCCACCGTCTCGCCGCCGCGCCGCATTTCGCCATCGGCGTGGCGACGCGCGCAGTCGGACGGACATCGACACAGGCAGGGCAAGCCGCCGCATGCACTACGTGTTCCAGTTTGGCGACGTGTGGGCGGCATGGCCCGACCTGCTGTGGGGAACCTGGCTCACCATCCAGCTCTCCGCGATCTCGATGCTGCTCGGCCTGCTGGTCGCCGTGCTCGGCGCGCTGGGCAAGACCATGGGGCCGAAGCCGCTGGTCTGGCTGATCGACGCCTACATCGAGGTGATCCGCAACACGCCGTTCCTGGTGCAGATCTTCATCATCTTCTTCGGCCTGCCGCGCACCGGCATCATGCTGACTTCGAACCAGGCGGCCCTGCTGGCCATGGTGGTGAATGTCGGCGCCTACGCCACCGAGATCGTGCGCGCCGGCATCGAGCATATCAGTCGCGGCCAGATCGAGGCCGGCCTGGCGCTCGGCCTGCGCCCGTTGCAGGTGTTCCGCTACGTCGTGCTGTTTCCCGCGCTCGCCACCGTCTATCCGGCGCTGTCCAGCCAGTTCATCCTGCTGATGCTGAATTCCAGCGTGGTCTCGACCATTTCGGCGCAGGAACTGACGGCGACCGCCAACGACCTGCAGGCGCGCACCTTCCGCAGCTTCGAGATCTACATCGTGGTGACCGGCATCTACCTCGCGCTGTCGATGCTGTTCTCCGGCGCATTCGGCACCATCTATCGGGTGGTGTTCGCGCGCCCGGGCCAGCGCTGAGGCCGCGATGCGCGCATTCGGCACCGGGGAGGCGCTGTTCATCATTCTGGCGGTACGCTGGACGCTGCTGCTGTCGGCACTGGCGTTCGCCGGCGGCGGCATCGCGGGCCTGCTGGTGGCGCTGGCCCGCACCGCGCCCCCGGCCTGGCTGCGCCGGATCGCCGCGGGCTACATCCAGGTGTTCCAGGGCACGCCACTGCTGATGCAGCTTTTTCTCGTCTTCTTCGGCGCCAACCTGATCGGCGCCGACGTGGCACCGCTGACCTCCGCCGCCATCGCGCTGACGCTGAATGGCGCGGCGTTTCTCGGCGAGATCTGGCGCGGCTGCATCCAGGCGATCCCGAACGGTCAGTGGGAAGCCGCGACCGCGCTCGGCATGCGCCATCTGGGGCGCATGCGCTACGTGATCCTGCCGCAGGCGGGGAAACTCGCCATCGCGCCGACTGTCGGCTTTCTGGTGCTGCTGCTGAAAAGCACCTCGCTCGCCTCGATCATCGGCTTCGTCGAGGTCACCCGCGCCGGGCAGATCATCAACAACGTCACGTTCCAGCCGTTCCTCGTGTTCGGCATCGTCGCCGCGATCTACTTCGTCCTGTGCTGGCCGCTGTCGCTGCTGAGCCAGCACCTGGAACAACGGTTCGGCACCGTGTCGCGCTGAGCACCCCAACGTGCCCGTGGCAAGCGGTCGGCCACCGGGCACATGCCAACACCATGCGGCCGCATGGAGATGTACATGTCATCAGCAGCTTTCCCGAAATTCGCCCGCCGGCCGCTCGCTGCCCTCGGGCTGACCGGCCTCGCCGCCGCCGCGTTCGCCGCCACGCAACAAGCCAAGGCGCAGAGCATCGATGATGTCCTCGGCAAGAAGAAGCTGCAGGTCGGCATCCTGGTGGACCTGCCGCCGTTCGGCGTGGTCAACGCCAAGGGCGGCTACGAGGGCTACGACGTCGACGTCGCCACGCTGATGGCGAAATATCTCGGCGTCGCCCTGGAGCTGGTGCCGGTCACCGGGCCGAACCGCATTCCCTATCTGCTGACCAGCAAGGTGGACGTGCTGGTGGCGATCTTCGGCATCACGCCGGAGCGCGCGCGCCAGGTGCAGTTCTCCATCCCCTACAGCAGCATCGACATCGCGCTGATGGCGCCGAAGGATGTCAAGATCAGCGGCCCGGCGGATCTCAAGCCGCTGAAGGTCGGGGTGGCGCGCGCCAGCACGCAGGACACCGCGCTCAGTGCGGTGGCGCCGGCGGGCACCCGCATCATGCGCTTCGACGACGACGCCACCACGTCGCAGGCGCTGCTGTCGCACCAGATCGACGCGATCGGCGTGAACACCATCACCGGCCACCAGATTCAGACGATGAACCCGGCGGCGGGCTATGAATACAAGTTCTCGCTGCGCCATCAGCCGAACGGCATCACGCTGCGTCGCGGCCAGACCGATCTGCTGCAATGGACCAACACGTTTGTCTACTTCATCAAGAACAACGGCGAGCTGGACGCGATCTGCCGCAAATGGCTGGGCGTCCCGCTGCCGGAACTGCCAGTGTTCTGAAATAGAAACATTCTCCCCCTCCCCTTGAGGGCTTGGGCCGCGAAGCGGACCAAGGGTGGGGGGAGGGGTCCCAGAGGCATGCCGTTGCAAATCTGGGCGCCCTGGGGACCCCTCCCCCCACCCTTGGTCCGCTTCGCGGCCCAAGCCCTCAAGGGGAGGGGGAGAAGCACGCGCATAGGGATCACGTGACGCATGGACGACTGCATCATCACCATGGACGGCGTCGAAAAATATTTCGGCGACTTCCGCGCGCTGCACGACATCACGCTGCACGTCCGCAAGCGCGAGCGCATCGTGTTGTGCGGGCCGTCCGGCTCCGGCAAGTCCACGCTGATCCGCTGCATCAACCAGCTCGAGCACCACCAGGCCGGGCGCATCACCTTCGACGGCATGGAGGTCGGGCCGCACACCAAGGGCCTGGACCGCGTGCGACGCGAGATCGGCATGGTGTTCCAATCCTTCAACCTCTTCCCTCACCTGACCGTGTTGCAGAACTGTGTGCTGGCGCCGATCAAGGTGCGCGGCATGGCCAGGGACGCCGCCGAAACACTGGCGCGCCAACTGCTCGCCCGCGTGCGCATTCCCGAGCAGGCGGACAAGTACCCGGCGCAACTCTCGGGCGGGCAGCAGCAGCGGGTGGCGATCGCCCGCGCGCTGTGCATGCACCCGAAAGTGATGCTGTTCGACGAACCCACCTCGGCGCTGGATCCCGAGATGGTCAAGGAAGTGCTCGACACCATGATCGGCTTGGCGGCGGACGACATGACCATGCTGTGCGTGACGCACGAGATGGGCTTTGCCCGCAGCGTCGCGCATCGCGTGGTGTTCATGGATCAGGGCGAGATCGTCGAGCAAGCGCCACCCGAGGAATTCTTCGCCAATCCGCGCAACGAACGCACGCGCACCTTCCTCGGGCAGATCCTGTCGCAGTAGCGCAGGACAGTCGCAGCACCGTAATACCGGGCGGCATTGATCTTGACGCACGGGCGGCGCACCCCGTCATGGCCGGCGCAGGCCGGCCATCCACGACTTGCCTTCGTGCAGCAACCAAAGTCGCCGATGGGCGCCCCTCGGCCTTCGCCTGGGGCAGGCTCCGCCTGTCCTCGGGCCGGCCATCACGCGGGAAGGTCATCCATTTCGGCGGTTGCATAAGGCGCAGCGGACCTTTGATCTGGGTCAAGGTCGTGGCTCCCGGACGCGCGTCCGGCCTTTGATCTGGGTCAAGGCGGCGCCGCGGTCGCCGCCGTAAGACTTCTCGCGACGAAAGTGCCTCGCGCGATGACGCGGGCGATGGCGGACATGGAGCTGTTCATGTCAGAGCCTTGTCGTGCCTCTTCGGTATCTCGCCGATCATTCCTTGGTGGCGCAGGCGTCGCAGCCGGCAGCGTGGCCCTGTTGGGCGAGGCACACCTCGCCATCGCGGCCGACGAGCCGGCGATTGCAGGTCCCGGCGCCGTCGCCATCAAACTGACCGTCAACGGACGGACCTGCGAGGTGAACGTCGAACCGCGCACCACGCTCGCCGAGGTGCTGCGCGGCCCGCTCGATCTTACCGGCACCAAGATCGGCTGCGACCGCGGCGCCTGCTCGGCCTGCACGGTCTGGCTCGATGGCGCGCCCGTCGCGTCCTGCATGCTGCTGGCGATCGATGTCGGCCCCCGCGCGGTCACCACCATCGAGGGCCTGGCACAAGGCGACACGCTGCACCCGGTGCAAGCCGCATTCATCGAACATGATGCGATGCAATGCGGCTATTGCACATCCGGCATGGTCATGAGTTGCGCCGCGCTGCTGCAACGCACCCCGCACCCCACGCCGCAGGACGTCCAGGCGGCCATCAGCGGGCATCTCTGCCGCTGCGGCAGCTATCCCCACGTGCTGGAGGCCATGCAGGCCGCCGGCACCGCACGGAAGGCCTGACCATGGCCGAAGAAACACTGAGGGTGGAACAATTCCCGTTCGGTATTGCCAGTGTCGGGCTGGGCACGATCGAGCGCCGCATCCCGGCCGACGAACCGCCGCCACTGCCGGTGAATGCCGCGCTGAACGTGATCGGCAAGCCCGCGCACCGCCAGGACGGGCGCGAAAAAGTCACCGGTGCCGTGCGGTTCACCGTGGACATCAAGCTGCCCGGCCTGCTGCACGCGCGCATCCTGCGCTCGCCGTTGCCGCATGCGCGGGTGCAGGCGATCGACGCCGCGGCCGCTGCACGCCAGCCGGGCGTGCGCGCCGTGCTGGTCATCGCCGCGAAGGACGCCGTGCTGCGCTATGTCGGCGCGCCGGTCGCGGCGGTCGCGGCGCGCACGCCGGCGGCGGCGGACGCGGCGTTGCGCCTGATCCGCGTCGACTACGCACCCCTGCCGTTCGTCGTCGATCCCGACCTGGCGCGCAGGCCGGACGCACCGCTGGTGTATCCGGCGGGCGAGACGCCGCCGCTCGCCATTGCCGAGATCCCCGTCGCCACCGGCCTGGCCTTGACCGGCAACGTGCGCGGCCCCGACACCCAGGGCAGTCGCGGCGACCTTGCGCAAGGCTTCGCCCAGGCCGAGGTCATCGTCGAAGGCGACTACCGCACCCAGACGCAGACCCATTGCTGCATGGAGCCGCACGCCATCGTCGCCGACTGGCGGGCCGACGGCCTGACCGTCTGGATCTCCACCCAGTCCACCGCCGGCGTGCGCGAGGAACTGGCGCAGAGCTTCGGCCTGAAGCTCAGCCAGGTGCGGGTGAAGGTCGCGGCCATGGGCGGCGGCTTCGGCTCGAAATCGCAGCTTGGCACCTATGGCCGCTACGCCGTCATGCTGTCGCGCCAGGCGCGCGCGCCGGTGCGGCTGGTGTTCGATCGGCAGGAGGAACAGCTCGACAGCGGCAACCGCCCGGCCACCTGGCAGCACCTGCGCCTCGGCGCGCGCCGCGACGGCACGCTGACCGCGATTTCGCTGCTGGAATACGGCACCGCCGGCGTGGGCGTCGGCGCCGGCATCGGCAATTTCGCCCAGTCGCTCTACACCTGCCCCAACTTCGCCGCCGCGCAGAACGACGTGTTCATCAACGCCGGCCGCGGCTCGGCGATGCGCGGCCCGGGCAACACGCCCGGCGCCTTCGCCATGGAGCAGGCGATCGACGAACTGGCCGACAAGCTCGGCCTCGATCCGCTGGCATTGCGCGAGCGCATCGACCCCAGCCCGGTGCGGCGCGAGGAACGCCGCCTCGGCGCGCAGCGCATCGGCTGGGAGCGCCGCCACAAGCCGGGCGCCGATGCCGGACGCGATCAAGCGCGGCCTCGGCGTGGCGCAGTCGCTGTGGGGCGCCAACGTGCAGAGCAACGCCGTCCTGCGAGGTGCGCCTGCTGCGCGACGGCTCGGTCGAGGTGCTGTCCAGCGTGCAGGACCTCGGCACCGGCATCGGCACGGTGCTGGCGCAGGTGGTGGCCGAGGAACTCGGCCTGCGGCCCGAGGACATCACGGTGCGCATCGGCGACACCGATTTTCCCGCCGGCCCGCCGTCGCACGGCAGCCGGACCACCGCCTCGATCACGCCGCCCGCGCGCACCGCCGCGTGGAAGGTGAAGCAGATGCTGTTCCGCCAGGTCGCGCCGACGCTCGGCGTCGCGCCCGAGCAGTTGGTGGCGCGCGACGGCCGCATCATCGTTGCGCGACGATCCGGCGCGCGGCATGAGCTTCCGGGACGCCGCCGCCGGCCTGCGCACCGAACAGCTCAGCGCGACGGAATCGCGCGCGCGACGACTATGGCGGCTTCCGCCGCCGCATGGGCGACGCCAACGCCGCGCCAGACCGACATCGGCGGCGTGCAATTCGCCGCAGTCGCGGTCGATACCGAAACCGGCGCGATCCGGGTCGAGCGCGTCGTCGCGGTGCAGGATTGCGGCCGGCCGATGAACCCGAAGCTGATCGAAAGCCAGGTGCAGGGCGGCGTGCTGATGGGCATCGGCTACGCCCTGCTGGAGCAGCGCGTCATCGACCAGCAAACCGGCCACGTGATGAACGCCAACCTGGAGCAGTACAAGCTGCCTGGCCCGTGCGAGACGCCGCCGATCGAGGTCGTGCTGCTGGAGAACTACCAGGGCCAGAGCGCCACCGACGCCTACGGCATCGCCGAGCCGTCGAACATCGCCACCGCGCCGGCGATCGCCAATGCCGTGTTCAACGCGCTCGGCGTGCGCCTGCGCGAGCTGCCGATGACGCCGGCCGCGGTGCTCGCGGCGCTCGGCGCGCATGCCGCAACGGAGCTGAGCGATGCAACCGCTTCGCATGGCAGAAGGCGCGATCGGTGGCCGAGGCGGCGACGCTCGCCAAGCGCACGGTCGCCGAGGCGATGCTGGCCGACCCGGCGCAGCCGCCCGCGGCCGACTGCGTGGTGCTGAAGGCCGGCGGCATCGATCTGCTCGACCTGATGAAGGAAGACCTGCTGCGGCCGAGCCGCGTGGTCAACCTGCGCGCGGTGCCGGGACTGGATGGCATCGCCGAGGACGAGCGCGGCGCTGCGGATCGGCGCGCTGGTCACGCTTGAGCAGCTTGCGGCGCATCCGGCACTGCGCCAGCGCTACACCGCGCTCGCGGATGCCGCGGGCAGCGCGGCCAGTCCGCAAATCCGCCACGTGGCGACGCTCGGCGGCAACCTGCTGCAGCGGCCGCGCTGCTGGTATTTCCGTTCGGCGGCGCACCATTGCTGCGCGCAAGGGCGGCGACCACTGCTTCGCGTTCGCCGGCGAGAACCAGTACCACGCCGTGTTCGGCCAGGACGGCTGCGCCATCGTGCATCCCTCCACCGTCGCGACCGCGCTGGTGGCGCTTGACGCGCGGGTCGAGCTGGCGACAGCGCAGAAGGCACCGCGCGCCGCGTGAAGCTGGCCGACTTCCTGGTCGGACCCGAGACCGACATCAAGGCGCGAAACCGATCTGCGCGCCGGCGAAGTGCTCACCGCGGTGCTGCTGCCGCCGGCGCCAGCCAGCGCGCGGTCGGCGTTCCTGAAGCAGGCGGAACGCTTGTCCGCCGACTGGTCGATCGCCGAGGTCGCCGTGGTGCTGGACCGCGCGCCCGACGGACGCTGCCAGGGCGCCGCCGTCGTGCTGGGCGCCGCCGCACCGGTGCCGTGGCGCGCGCTTCGGGCCGAGGTGGCGCTGGTCGGGCAGATGATCGATCCGGCCGTGGCACATGCGGCGGGTCAGGCTGCCATCGTCGGTGCGATGCCGCTGCCGCACAACGCCTACAAGCTGCCGATCCTGGCAGCGCTGGTGCGCCGCGCCGTGCTGCAAGCAGCCGGCGGCGCCCGATCAGGAGTTCCCGCAATGACCACACGACGCGAAGTCAGCCTGGGCATGATGGCGGCAGCGGCCGGCCTCGTGCTGGCGCCGGGCATCGCCGCCGCGCAAGAGCTGCGGCCGATCGAGCTGCCGCCGCCGCGCGCCGATTTCGGCACGATCGCTGGCACAGGCGCTGAAGCGGCGCCGTTCGACGCGCGAGTTCGCGCCGCGCCCGCTGCCGCCGCTGGTGCTGTCCGAGCTGCTGCGGTGCGCCTACGGCGTCAACCGGCCGGCCACGGCGGATCGCACCGCGCCCTCCTGGCGGCACGCGCGCGAGACCGAAATATTCACCGTCATGGCGGACGGCGTCTGGCGTTACGATCCGGTCGCGCATCGGCTGGTTCCGCACCTCGCCGGGGATGTCCGGGCGCAGACCGGCGTGCAGGACTTCGTCGGCACCGCCCCGCTCGACCTGGTCTACGTCTCCGACGCCGATCACATGAGCGGCGTGTCGCCCGAGGACCAGCGTCGCTTCGCCGCCGCGGACACCGGCTTCATCGGCCAGAACGTGTACCTGTATTGTGCCTCGGAAGGCCTCTCCTGCGTGTTCCGCGCCTCGTTCGACCAGGCGCGGCTGGCCCGCACGCTGAAGCTGGCCGAGACGCAGTTCATCATGTTCTCGCAGACCGTCGGGTATCCGAAGGCGTAGCAGCGCCACCCCTACACCTCTCCCGCTCTTCGCGGGAGAGGTCGGCGAGCGGAGCGAGACGGGTGAGGGTGGTGGCGCATGTGCAACCCTCACCCGCGTCGCTACGCGCCGCGACCTCTCCCGCGAAGAGCGGGAGAGGTGCACGCCGGCGCAGAATTAGTCCGGAGACGCAACCATGATGCAAGAGCTGCCGCTATCCAAGGTCTACCGGTTGCTAGAACCCGGTCCGGTGGCGCTGCTGACCACCGCCCGGAACGGCCGCGCGAACGTCATGACGCTGTCCTGGCACATGATGGTCGATTTCGAGCCGCCGCTGGTCGCCTGCGTCGTCAGCGCCGGCGATCACAGCTTTGCCGCGCTGCAGGCAACCGGGCAGTGCGTGATCGCCGTCCCAGCGGTGGACCTGGCGGAAAAAGTCGTGCAGGTTGGCAACTGCTCGGGCCGCGACCGTGACAAATTCGCCGCGTTCGGACTGACGCCGGCGCCGGCCGGCTTGGTGGCGCCGCCGCTGGTGGCGGAATGCTTCGCCAATCTGGAGTGCAAGGTGGTCGACACCACCCTGGTCAACCAATTCAACCTGTTCGTCCTGGAGGTGGTCAAGGCCTGGACCGACCCGGCGCAGAAGCACCCCAAAACCATCCATCATCACGGCTACGGCACGTTCGTCGTCGATGGCAAGACGATCAAGCTGGAGTCGCAGATGCGGTGATGCGCCACCTGGCGTGCCACCACCTGTCATTGCGAGGAGCGTACTGTCATTGCGAGGAGCGCAGCGACGAAGCAATCCCCGTCCCGGGGCACTCGGACGGGGATTGCTTCGTCGCTACGCTTCTCGCAATGACAGGAAGGCCGGTGTGCGTGATCGCGCTCTAGAACAGCCGGTCCTGCGGCCCGTACTGCACGATGATGTCGTTCGAGTTCGCCAGGTTCAGCAGCGCCCGCGCCCGCTCGTCCAGCATGTCACGGTCGAGGTGGTCGCTCTCCAGCGCATGCACCCGGCGCTGCCAGGCGTCCCGATCGGCCTGCGCCGCGGCGAGATCGGCCTGCGCCTGTTTCAGCACCGCCTGCTGTGCGGCGAAGGCCTTCAGCCCGTGTGGTCCCTGCACCGCGTTCCAGCAGAAATACGCGGTGACCGCCAGGAACACCACCGGCGCGATCGCCCCACGCAGCCGCCGCTTCACCTCACGCCCGAACGCCATGCGCTAACCCATTGCCGCCACAAGGCGGCTTATAGCACATCCCGCCGCCAGCGCGAGCCTTCTGTCGCGCGTGACCGGCGCGCCCAATTTCCGCCGCGGTGCGGCCATGAAGCTGCGGTCGCCTCGGCCGGTTGGCGACCTTAGGGTGTCGCGACGGAGGCGGTCATGCAGATTGTCACGACGCCTGGCCTGGGATGCAGCCTGGCGCCCGGCGCGGCCTCAGCCGCGCAGCACCGTTCGTCCGGCATAGCGCGCCGCGGGTCCGAGCTCCGCCTCGATGCGGATAAGCTGGTTGTATTTCGCGATCCGGTCGGTGCGCGACAGGCTGCCGGTCTTGATCTGCCCGCAGTTGGTCGCCACCACCAGGTCGGCGATCGTGGTGTCCTCGGTCTCGCCCGACCGGTGGCTGATCACGCAGCGCCAGCCGGCGTGATGCGCGATCTGGATCGTCTCCAGCGTCTCCGACAGCGTGCCGATCTGGTTCAGCTTGATCAGGATGGCGTTGGCGGACCCCTCCGCAATCCCCCGGCGCAGCCGTTCCGGGTTTGTGACGAAAATGTCGTCGCCGACGATCTGCAGCCGGTCCCCCAGCGCCGCGGTCATGCTCTTCCAGGTGTCCCAGTCGTCCTCGGCGCAGCCATCCTCGATGGAAACGATCGGGTAGCGGGCGCACAGCCCCTCCAGGTAGCGCACCATGCCGTCGCCATCGAGCGTCTTGCCCTCCCCGGCCAACACGTATTTGCCGTCCTTGAAGAACTCGCTGGAAGCCGGATCGAGCGCGAAGACGATATCCTCGCCCGGCCGGTAGCCGGATTTCTCGCAGGCACGCGCGATGAACCCCAGGGCCTCGTCAGCCGATTTCAGGTTCGGCGCAAAACCGCCCTCGTCGCCGACATTGGTGCTGTGCCCCGCCGCGTGCAGCTCGTGCTGCAGCGTATGAAACACCTCCGAGGCCATCCGCACGCCTTCGGCCAGCGTCCCCGCGCCAACCGGCATGATCATGAATTCCTGGATGTCAATCGGGTTGTCGGCGTGCTTGCCGCCATTGAGAATGTTCATCTGCGGCACCGGCAGGGTGCGCGCGTAGACCCCGCCGACATAGCGATACAGCGGCATACCGAGATCGGCCGCCGCCGCCTTCGCCACCGCCAGCGACACCGCCAGGATCGCGTTGGCGCCCAGGCGGGACTTGTTCGGCGTGCCGTCCAGGTCGATCAGCAGGTCGTCGAGCGCCACCTGCTCGGTCGCCTCCAGCCCCTCGACCGCCTCGGCGATCTCGCCCACGACATTGGCGACCGCGTTGCGCACGCCCTTGCCGCCGAACCGCGCCTTGTCGCCGTCGCGCAGCTCCACCGCCTCGTGCGCGCCGGTGGAGGCGCCGGACGGCACCGCGGCGCGGCCGTGCGCGCCGCTGTCCAGCACGACGTCCACCTCCACTGTAGGGTTGCCCCGGCTGTCCAGGATCTCGCGGGCGATCACATCGGCGATTGCGGCCATGGCGGGCACTCCATCCTTGGTTGTGGCGGAGGGCTAGCACTTCGACCACCCCCTCGCCAGCCGGCAGCCGAGCCGGTACACGGTAAAATCCGATGAAAGCTTAATGGCACAGGAGACACCCATGCGAACCAGCCCTTGCCGCGCCACGCCGCACCGCGTGACACGCACGCTCGCCGCCGCGCTCCCGCTGGCCGTGCTGCTCGGCGCCGCGCCGGGCCGGGCCGCCCCGACGGTCTACAACCGGGCCGGCGCCTGGTACGCCTTCACCGACAAGGACGATCAGGGGGCGGCAATCTGCGGCATCGGCACGGCGATCCAGACCGACAACCGCAACCTGACGTTGACCTATACCGTCGGCGGCAACGACCTGACGTTCACCGCCGGCAAGCCGAGCTGGACCATCCCCGACGGCACCATCCTCGAGGCCGACATGCAGATCGACCAGAACGGACCCTGGCAGGCGCAGGGCGACGGGCACGGCACCTCGGTCGGTTGGGTGGTCAGTGCGTCCGAGATCCGCAACTTCGACACGCAGTTCCGCAACGGCAGCACGATGACGGTGACATTTCCGACGGGCAACGAGGCGCCCTGGGTGCTGTCGCTCAGCGGTTCGACCGCGGCGAGTGCGACGCTGTGGCGCTGCGTGCAGGACCTGACCGACCGGGCCCGCGCGGCTGCCCCGGCACCGAGCGCGCCGGCGCCGACCAGCCAGGCGCCGACCAGCCAGGCGCCGACCCAGCCCTATGCGCCGCCGCCAGCGCCATCCGCCGCCCCCGCCAACGGGTCACCCGCGGCGAGCCCAGCCCCCGCCGCTGGTGGGACGCCTGCACCCGCCCCGTCGCCGGCCGGTGGGACGCCCGCCCCGGCACCCGCGAGCGGCGCGCCGGCGTCGGCCCCGGCAAATGCGGCACCGGCGCCGGCCGCGACACCGCCAGCCGCGGGCACGCCCGCGCCTTCGACGAAGCCGTAGCGTCGGTGAGTACGCGGCCGGATGTCTGATCACCAGCCCGACAGCGAACCATCGTCGGGCCCGCCGCGCGGCGCGCTGGTCGCGCTGCTGCTGGTCATCGCCCTGGTCGGTGCCGTCCTGTTCATCATGCACCGGCTGAACCAGGCGGCCCAGCTTCAGGACTGCGTCGCCTCCCGCCGCGCCAACTGCGCCCAGATCGATACGAAGCACCAATAGATGCACCCGCGCGAGCGACGCGGCCGACGTGCCCAGGCGCGCGGCGTCGACACCGAGGCCGCCGCCGCTGCCGCCCTGACCCGTAACGGCTGGACCGTGCACGCGCGCCGCCTGCGCACCGCGGCCGGCGAGATCGATCTCGTGGCGGAGAAGGACGGGCTGCTGGCGATCGTCGAGGTCAAATCCCGCCCGACCCTGGCCGACGCCGCGGCCGCGCTCACCGCGCGGCAGCGCGCCCGGCTGATCGCCGCCGCGGAGATCCTGCTGGCCGAGCATCCCGCGTGGGGCACCAACGGCGTGCGGTTCGACGTGATAGTGGTGGATGCGGCGGGCGCGGTGCGGCGCATCGCCGCCGCGTTCACGGCGGAACAGCCAGTCTGCACCTAGTACCCCTGCACGAAGGTTTTGACTGGTTGCATGGCAAGCCACCCCGGACTGCCTGTCCGCCGGTGAGGCTCGGTGCGGGAGTGCAGGTTCCGAGCAGAGCGGACATACGCACCGGAATTGTGCACCACGTACGCCGTTGAATAGCTCGGGTCGGCTGCACGGTGCAGAAATCTTGATTTTTGCACCAGCCGAGCGGCGGGAGCTGGCTTGTCACGAATCGGCGCGGTGCCATGCCCAAACGATCAACCGGATCAGCCCCTCGGTACAGGACGCCAACCGCGGGCCGCGCAAGTATCCCCTCCGTGATCCCCGTGGTCCTCCGTCCTTCCTCCGTGCGAATCAAGAATGCAACGGTCCGCACGATCGCACGACATGTGCCGACCCAGCAGCACGCCGCGCCCCGTGGCCTCCCACCCACGGCCGGTGCGTTAACGATCTATTTTTGATTCGCACGGAGGAAGGGCGGAGGACCACGGGGAACACGGAGTCCCGCATGCTTCTGGCAGAGTCATTGACCGAACAGGTCATCGGACTCTCAAGACTCCCCTCATTTGTCAGACCGGGCCGAAAACGTCTGCGAAGAGCGGCTGGTCCTGCAGCATTTGAGAGAAGCGCTGCATCAGCGGACGCAGCCTGGTTTCCGGCATCGTGGGGATCAGATCGTAAAGCATGCAGCCCTGACGGAACAACGAGTGGACACGCCGCTTGGCGGTGTTGGTCTTGAGCATCCGGTCGTAACCCAGCGCCTCGCCGGCGGCACCGAGCAACGTCAACAACACGACCGCGAAAGCGTTGATCAGCCACAACCGATCACGCCGCTCCGGTGATTTGACATGCATCGTGCCCATCCCCATGCCGAAGCGCAGGTCCTTGGTATCGCGCAGCCCGCACTCGATTCCCCAGCGACGGCCATAGTATCCAATCAGATGCTTGGCGGTGGCGTCGGTGGTGCTGGCGGCCAGGCACCAGGCCTGCTTCATGTCGGGGTGCTGAACGCAGACCACGGTTCCCACTGGATAGCGATCGGCGGTGACCTCAGCGCCGCGCAGTACACGGGCGCGTCCGCCGGGTCGCACCCAGGCGGCAGCGGTGCGGGTTTCTCCGGTCGTGGCGGTGACAGCGATGTTGCCGCGGAAGCGGATGACGTAGTCAAAGCACAATTCCTCGGTCAGCACCTTGTAAAGCTTCTGGTCGCCGAAGCCGCGGTCGGCGACCACGCAGACCTTGACGTCGGCCGGCAGCAGTTCTGCCAGCCGCACCAGCACGCGATGCTCGTAGAGGCTGCGGTTGTCCTTGAGCGTGCGCTTGTCGACCGTCAGCCACAGCAGGGGCGTGGCACGGCCGTGATCGGTAATCAGGGACAACATGATGGTGGCTTGCTTGTCTGCATCGAAGTCGGTCCAGTCCAATGCCACCACTATGGAACTGCGCGCGCCAACGACGAAGGGAACCCAGCGGGAGAGGATGTCGTCGACCTTGATCTCTGGGTTGGAGAGCAGGCGATCGACCTGTTTGGTCGCGTGCTTGGGGTTCAGACTGCGGGCGGCGGCGAGTCCCCGGCCGATGGCGCAGACCGCGAGCGAGGCGCCGCGCAGCACGCCAAGGGTGGCGTCGCTGAGCGAGGCGACGCGCTTGGCGTGCAGGTCGTGGCCCAGCACGTCGCCAAGGACCTGCCTGACCTGATTGATGGAGAACCGCTGCTTCCGAATGACCATCGCATCTCTCGACCGGCTGTTGCGGGGCGGGAAATGTGTTGGGTCGTGCGGAGTTGGAAGTCGTCGTGGCGAATTCGCAAGGATATGCCGCCGACGGCGCTCGTGCGATTCTTTCCGGAATCGCCCCTATGGCCGCCCGATTCTTTTATGTCCCAAAGAAAATGAGGGGATGAGTGAGCATCGGACTGGCAATCGAGGTGCACCGCAACACCGGCCCGGGCTTGCTCGAAGCCGTCTATGAACAGTGCCTGTGTGTCGAGCTGCGGCGCGCAGGCGTCGCGTTCGCGCGACAGGTGCCCATTCCGATACTCTACAAGGGCGAGCAGGTCGGTGACGGTTTCAGGGCGGATGTTGTTGTGGCCGAACAGCTCATATTGGAAATCAAGTCGGTTGCGACGATCCTGGCGGTGCACGAGATGCAACTGCGCACCTATCTCCGCATGAGCGGCATCCGCGTCGGGTTGCTGCTGAATTTCAACGCGCCCCGACTGATGGATGGCCTCCACCGCTTCGTTGTGTAGTGGCGTGCTCACCGGCTCTGCGTCGTTGGCGGAGAGGGGGCCGGCCAAGGCCAGCTTGCCACGAGCCCGCGCTGCGTCCGTCGGAAGATCAATCGGTCAAAATCTCTGTGCAGCGGGACTAGGCATTTTCAAGCGCCTGCTGCGTCCGCACCGCCGCGAGGTGCTGCAGGAACACCTCGCAATACCGCTGCGCGGTGGAGTGGCGCACCTTCTCGGCCAGCACCTCGTGGCGGGCGCGGCGCTCGTCCAGCTCCATCGACAGCGCCTGGTGAATCGCCTCGGCGATCTCGTCCGGGTCGAACGGGTTGACCAGCAGCGCCTCGGTCAACTCATCCGCCGCGCCGGCGAAGCGCGACAGCACCAGCACGCCGGGATCGGCCGGGGTCTGCGCGGCGATATACTCCTTCGCCACCAGGTTCATCCCGTCGCGCAGCGGCGTCACCACGCCGACGCGGGCGAAGCGGTAGAACCCCGCTAGCGTCCGCCGGCTCAGCGCGCGGGTGATGTAGCGCAGCGGCGTCCAGTCGAATTCCGAGTAGCGCCCATTCGTGTCGCCAACGATCCCATCCAGCTCGCGGCGAAGCTGCTGGTAGCTGGTGTTGTCCTCGCGCGAGCGCGCCGCTACCTGCAGGAAGCTGACGCCACGACGGTGTTCCGGGTAGTTCGCCAGCAGCCGGCCGAAGGCGATCAGCCGGTTGGGCAGTCCCTTGGAGTAGTCCAGCCGATCCACCCCGATCGCCAGCGTGCGCCCGCCCAGGCTGTCGCGCAGCCGCCGCACCTCGGCCCCGCGCGCCGCCCGCGCCGCATCCTTGGCGAACGCCTCGGTATCGATGCCGATCGGGTCGACGATTGCCTCCACCGTCGAGCCGTTGTGCGCGAAGCTGCTGTGGTCCAGTTCCACGCCGAGCATCTGCTGTGCGCATTGCAGGAAGGCCCGGCGATAGGCGTCGGTGTGAAAGCCGACCACGTCGTACGCCGCCAGCCCTTCCAGCACCTCCGTTGCGCAGGGCAACACTTCGAGCATCACCGGCGGCGCGAAGGGGATATGCAGGAAGAAGCCGATCCGATTTCGCACCGACAGCCGCCGCAGCTCCTGGGCCAGCGGAATCAGATGGTAGTCGTGCACCCACACCAGGTCGTCCGGTTGCAGCACCGAGGCCAGCGCGGCGGCGAAGTGCCGATTGACCGCACAGTAGCCTTGATAATCCTCGCGCCGATACGTCATCAGGCCGAGCCTGAAATGCAGCAGCGGCCATAGCGCGCTATTGGCAAAGCCGACGTAATAGGCGCGGTACTCGGCCTCCGTCAGGTCGACCGTGGCATAGCTGATGCCGTCCGCCTGCGTGACGTTCGGCGTCTCCGACGGTGTCTCGACGCGCCGCCCGCTCCAGCCGAACCACAACGACCCCGGCTGCAGCGCATCGGCCAGCGCCACCGCGAGGCCGCCGGCCCGCGGCCCGCGCTCCGACGGCAACGGGATCCGGTTGGAGACGATTACGAGGCGCGCCACATGCCCTCCTCCCACGAGCGCGACAGGCGCATTGCGGCGAATATCAGTCCGACCTGGGAATAGGTCTGCGGGAAGTTGCCCCACAGCACGCCGGTGTCGGGGGCGATGTCCTCCGACAGCAGGCCGAGATGGTTGCGGTGCGCCAGCACGTTCTCGAACAGCGCCAGCGCTTCGCCCCGCCGCCCGACGCTTGCCAGCGCGTCGATGTACCAGAAGGTGCACACCAGAAAAGCGCTGTGCGGCTTGCCGAAATCGTCCGCCTCGACGTAGCGCATGACGAAGCCGTTGCGCAGCAGGTGCTGCTCGGTGACCGCGACGGTCGCGAGGAAACGCGGGTCGGTGGCGGGCAGCAGGCCCAGCCCGGGCAGCAGCAGGGTGGAGGCATCGATCGTCGCGCCATCCAGCGTCGCCGAGATCCAGCCCTCCGGCGTGGCCGAGCGCCGCAGAATCTCGGCGCGCAATTCCGCGGCGCGGGCGTGCCACATCGTTGCGTCATCGACGGCGCCGACCAGGCGCGCAATCATGCCGAGCTGATTGAGCGCAGCCCAGCACATCGATGCGGAGAACGCGTGCACGCGCCTGTGGCCGCGAATCTCCCACAGCCCGGCATCCTCGGTCAGCGCCAGCCGCGCCGCCGTCTCGCCGATCGGGCGCAGCCGCTGATAGAGATCGAGACCGCCCCGCTGCGGCAGCCGCTCATCCCAGAACATCTGCGCCGCCGCCAGAATGATCGAGCCATACGCGTCGTTCTGCCGCTGCGCGCGTGCCGCGTTGCCGATGCGCACCGGCCCGTCGCCGAGAAATCCCGCCAACGCCTCGGCCACGCGCTCCTCGAGATCGACGCCCGGCGCGATCGGATACAGCGGCGCCAGCTCCGCATCGCCCTCGCGGTCGACGACGTCGAGGATAAAGCGCAGAAACCCTTCCATCGTGCGCGTGGCGCTCAATCGATTGAGCGCGCCGATGGTGAAATACGCGTCGCGCAGCCAGCAGTAGCGATAGTCCCAGGTGCGGCCGGAGCCCGGCGATTCCGGAATCGACGTGGTCAGCGCGGCGACGATCGCGCCGGTGTCGTCGTAGCTGCACAGCTTAAGCGTGATCGCCGCGCGGATCACCGCCTCCTGCCAGTCGAACCCGACGTTGAGATCGCGCACCCAGTCGCGCCAGTAGGACATGGTCTCGTCCAGGAACTGCCGGGCGAGCGGCTCGGGTGCTTCCGGTACCGGCTCATCCGGGCCGATGAAAAGACTGATCGGACGGTCCAGCGCGAACTCGGTCTCGTGCGTCAGATACGACAGCGACATGTCGGTGGTGACGCGCAGCACCTGGTTCGGGCCAAGGAAGCGCAGATGGTTGCTGCCGAAACTGCGGCCGGGCGGGTTGGCGCCATAGTCGAAGCTTGGCCGCAGCGCCACCGTGATGCGCGGCCGACCGGCGAACGGCTCGATCCGGCGCACCAGCATCGGCGGGCGGAAGATGCGGCCGTAGCGGCGGAAACGCGGGCAGAAATCGATCACCCGCGCCCGGCCGCCTTCGCGGTCGGTCAGCACCGTCTCCAGCACCGCGGTGTTCGGCAGGTAGCGCTGCTCGGCCTGGATCTGGTCGCGCAGCCGTGTCTCCAGGAAGCCGGCCGCCGGCGCCGCGCCGCCGAGCAGCGCGTTGAACACCGGATCGGCGTCGAGCCGGGGAAAGCAGAACCAGACATGGCGCCCGGCCGGGGCGATCACGGAAGCGACCGTGCAGTTGCCGATCACCGCCAGGTCGAGACCTGTCATTACGTCTCCCCAGCAAATGAACTTTTCGTCACGAAACTGCGTCGCGAACCCGCGCGCGCACCTCCGCCCGCGTAGCCGCGACGCGCGTGTCCACTCGGCGGCTATCCATGTGGTAATGCACACACCATGTTGACAAGAGCCGCCGGTTACAATGTGCGGCGGATTCCGGGCGCGGGCGCCGCAAAATGGCCCGATTACAGTGCCCTGATGGGCACGGTGCGCGGCCGCCGCCGACCCGACAGGAGCTTCACGATCATGCGAATTGCCCAGATCGCGCCGTTGACCGAGTCCGTTCCGCCGAAGCTCTACGGCGGAACCGAGCGCATCGTTTCGTACCTGACGGAAGAACTCACCGCGCTCGGCCACGACGTGACGCTGTTTGCCAGCGGCGATTCGGTCACCTCGGCGACGCTCGAGCCGATGTCGCCCCGCGCGCTGCGCTTCGACACCGCCCTGCGCGACCCGATCGCACCGCACATGGCGATGATCGAGGCGGTGTGCCGCCGCGCCCACGAGTTCGACGTGCTGCACTGCCACCTCGACTACTGGACGTTCTCGCTGTTCAGTCGCGCGACGACACCGTTCCTGACCACACTGCACGGCCGGCTCGATCTGCCGGACCATGCCCCGATCTACGGCCTGTTCCCGGACGTGCCGCTGGTCTCGATCTCCTTCGCGCAGCGCCGCGGCCGGCCGGACGCCAACTACGTGAAGACCATCCATCACGGCATCCCGATCGACCTGCTGACACCGCAATGCGTCGAGCCGGGCTACCTCGCCTTCCTGGGCCGGATCTGCCCGGAAAAGCGGGCCGATCGCGCCATCCGCATCGCCCGGCGCGCCGGACTGAAGCTCAAAATAGCCGCCAAGGTCGATCGCGTGGACCAGGCGTATTTCGATGCGACGATCCGCCCGATGATCGACGGCGAGCAGATCGAGATGATCGGCGAGATCGGCGACGACCGGAAGGCCGCGTTCCTCAGCGGCGCCCACGCCCTGCTGATGCCGATCGACTGGCCCGAACCGTTCGGCCTCGTGATGATCGAGGCGATGGCCTGCGGCACCCCGGTGATCGCCTTCAACTGCGGCTCGGTGCCGGAGATCGTCGATCACGGCGTGACCGGCTTCGTCGTCGACAGCGAGGACGCCGCGGTCGCCGCAATCCCGCGCCTGCAACGGCTGTCGCGCCAGGCGATCCGAGGCCGCTTCGAGCGACGGTTCAGTGCACGGCGGATGGCCAGCGACTACCTCGCGCTGTATCGCCAGCTCGCCGTCCACACCCGCCCGCGCCTGCGCGTGGTGTCGTGAGGAAGGCCAGGGCTTTGCCCTGAAGCCCACCAGGAGGCTTGGCCCCATAGGCATCAGGATAAGCCCGAGGCTGGGCAACATTCTCCCCCTCCCCTTGCGGGAGGGGGGTGGGGGGAGGGGTTCCGGGGCGCAAGAAGCTCAAGAAGCTTCGGTGCGACGCTGGCACTGACCCCTCCCCCCGACCCCCTCCCTCAAGGGGAGGGCGGGGGTTTTCCCGGGCCATGCGCTTATCCTGATGCGTATGGGGCTTTGCGCCCTTGACCCCCACCCCCGGGACAAGCGCCCGGGGGCAGGCGCCGGCGGAGCCCTTGGCGGGAGTCCAGAGGGCAGAGCCCCATAGGCGTTAAATTAGCACCTGATCGGGTACCGGATGTGAGGCTTTCGCGTGCGCGGTGGATTTGCGAGGCGTCGATGGATTGCCGGCCCGGCGCGGGCGAGGAGGCCGAGGCAGAGGTGCCCACGGACGCTGGCGAGCAGCATCATGGCGGCGATCTTGTAGACCCGCCACAGCGACGGCAGGTAGTCGGCGTCGAGCAGGTCCTCAGGGGGAAGATTCCAGGAACTCCTGGCTAAGATCGTCACACAGCAGGGCCAAGATGAGATGCGCGTAGAGCCAACTTCGCGACGCCTGGGGGGTTCGGGTTGGCAGCCGATCGATGTGCAGCAGCGACTTGAGCCGCTTGAAGGCCAGCTCGATTTGCCAGCGCAGCCGGTAGGCGGCGAGCACCTCCTCGGCCGGGTATCCCTCCGCCGGCAACGAGGTTGCCAGGATGATGAACTCGGCGGCGATCAGGCTGCGCGGATCGAGCGTCTTCTGCTTGCGGCTGGCCGAACGACGCAGCGTCTTGCAGGCGGCTGCGGCCGCTTCGGGTGGTTTGCGCCGGATGATCAGACGCAGCGGCAGGGTCGGCTGGAAGCGGGCCACGACGGCCTGCACGCTCACTTCGTGGGGCTGCGTGTCGTTCGGCAGTGTGGCGAGATGCTTGATCAGGTCGAATGGTTTGCCATCGGGTTTGAGCAGGCGCAACCCGTTCCAACGCAGCCGGGTGATGAAGTCGGCCTGTCCGTTGCTCTGCTCGCGAAAGCGTCGCAGACCCTTCGCTCCGGCGTAGTTGCGGTCGCCGATCCGCACCTCACCAGGCAGCGGTGCGCCACGGTCCACTGCCTCGGCACCGTGCTTGTCGGTCACTTCCAGATGGCTGAAACCGCCGCGACCCAGGTCGAACACCCCATGCACCCGCCAATCCGTCCCGCTGCTGGCGCGCTGGCTGATCGAGCTGCCATCGGCGGCGCGCAGGACGCGGCCCGGCCAGCGCACACTGGCCCCGGCGGACAGCACCGCCAATTGCGCCGACACCACCGCCTCGAGGAACTCGACCGCCTTGTCCAAGCGGAACTTGATCGCCGGATCACTCATCTCGGCCAGCCCGATCATCGACGCCCAGGCCGCCGTCTCACTGAGTGACAGCCCGCCAGGGCCGCGTGCCAGCGCCAGCCGTAGCAGGCTGGCGCCTTCCGCGATCTTGCGCTGTCGCTCGATCGCCCGGGTCCGCAACGCAAGCGCGTCGAGGTCCAGTTCAGCCGGCAAGCGGCGCAACACCTCGTCGAAGTGGTCCGCCGGGAGAGATGCTGTGTGATGCATCTGCCCCGAGAATTGTACCGATTCGCGCCGTGTCAATGGCTAATTTAACGCCTATGGGGCAAAGCCCCCTGGTGGGTTTCAGGGCAAAGCCCCTGGCCTTCCTTGCCGCGCGCGCGGCGATGCGGCAAGCCCTATCAATAGAATAAGGCCGCATGTTTTGGGTTATTTTCGCGAAAAACTTCTCTTCTGATGGTGGCTCTTGCCTTTATGACAAAATCCTTCTTTGTCGCCGGGATCAACCGAGGGAGGTCGCCTTGCCGCCACACCTGTCGCGCCGCGCCTTCGGCGGCGCCGCGCTCGTCCTGCTCGCCGCCCCGCGCCTTGCCCGTGCGGCACCACCGACCGAGATCACCATCGACTGGGCGACCTACAACCCGGTCAGCATCGTGCTGAAGCAGCAGGCGCTGCTGGAGCAGGAATTCGCCCCCGACAAGATCGGTATCCGCTGGGTGCAGTCGCTGGGGTCCAACAAGGCGTTGGAGTTTCTCAACGCCGGCTCGATTGATTTCGGCTCGACCGCCGGCGCGGCGGCGCTGATCGGCAAAATCAACGGCAATCCGATCAAGGCGATTTACGTCTACTCGCATCCCGAGTGGACCGCGCTGGTCACCATGCCGACCAGCCCGATCCATCAGGTTGCCGACCTGAAGGGACAGCGCGTCGCGGTGACTCGCGGGACCGATCCGGACATCTTCCTGGTGCGCGCGCTGGCCACCGCCGGACTGACGGAGCACGATGTGAAGCTGGTGCTGCTGCAGCATCCGGATGGCCGCACCGCGCTGGTACGCGGCGATGTCGCCGCCTGGGCCGGCCTCGATCCGATGATGGCCGCGGCCGAGATCGAGAACGGCGCGCGGCTGTTCTATCGCAATGCGGCGGCGAACACCTGGGGCGTGCTGAACGTGCGCGAGGCATTCGCCGCGGAGCACCCCGAGCTGGTGCGGCGCGTGCTGGCGACCTATGAGCGGGCGCGGCGCTGGTCGGTGGCGCACCCGGGGGAGCTGAAGGCCCTGATGGTCGCCGCGATGAAGCTGCCGGGCGCGGTGGTCGCGCGCCAACTCGAACGCACCGACCTGTCGAGCGGCGCGATCGGCGAGACGCAGGCGCAGACCATCATCGAGGCCGGCAAGGCGCTGCAGCAGGCGGGTGTGCTGCCAGCGGATGCGGACGTGGCGGCGGTGACCGGCAAGCTGATCGACCCAACCTACGCGCGCGCTGCCGGGGCGTGATTGTTGCGGAGTCGGGGCCGGCTTCTCCCCCTCCCCCTGAGGGAGGGGGATGGGGGGAGGGGTCCCGCGGCGGGAAGTTTCGCGTCGACACTTGTCCCAACTCCTCCCCCCCATCCCCCTCCCTCAAGGGGAGGGGAAAAGCAGGCCCGCCGTGACGTGGCTTCACCTGCGCGGCTGGCTCACCGCGCTGATCGTTCCGGCGGCGCTCGGCGTGACCTGGGAGGTGGCGGTGCGCACCGGCATCGCGCCGGGCCGGCTGATGCCGCCGCCGTCGCGCCTGCTGCACACCGCGATCGCCCTCGCGGCCTCGGGCGAGCTGCAGGCTGATATCGCCGCGACCATGACCCGCGTCGCCATCGGTTTCGGCATCGGCGCGCTCGCCGGCACGGTGTTCGGCATGCTGACCGGCGCCAGCGCGACCGCGCGACGGGTGTTGGATCCGTCCATCCAGGCGCTACGGGCGATTCCCTCGATCGCCTGGGTGCCGATCTTCATCCTGTGGTTCGGCATTTTCGAGGCATCGAAGCTGGCATTGATCGCGCTGGGCGTGTTTTTCCCGGTCTATCTCGGCGTGCTGTCCGCCATCCAGAGCGTCGACCGCAAGCTGGTGGAGGTCGGCCGCGTGTTCGGGCTTTCCCCCCTCGGCATTATGCTGCGCATCACCTGGCCCGCCGTATTGCCGGCCTGGATCGCAGCGTTGCGCAGCGGCCTTGGGCTCGGGTTCATGTTCGTTGTCGCAGCGGAATTGATGGGCGCGTCCGAGGGCCTGGGCTACCTGCTGCTCGAAGGCCAGCAGATGGGCCGGGCCGACACCATCCTGGTGGCGATGATCGTGTTCGCGCTGCTGGGCAAGGCGTCTGACGGCGTGCTGGTTGCCGTGACGCGGCCGCTGCTGCGCTGGCAGGATACGGTACGGGAGCGACTATGATCCGGCTCGCGATCGACGGCCTGTGCAAGACCTACGCCGACGGTACCGAGGCGCTGCGCGACATCCACATCGTCGCGCGCAGCGGCGAGATCGTTGCCATTCTGGGTGGTTCGGGCTGCGGCAAGACGACGCTGCTGCGGCTGACGGCCGGGCTGGATCGGCCGAGCGCCGGCGGCGTCGCGATCGACGGGCAGGCGGTCGAGGGCACGCATCCGGCGGTCAGCGCGGTGTTCCAGGAGCCGCGCCTGCTGCCTTGGCTGACGGTGGGGCGCAACATTGCGTTTGGCGGCGGGCGCGTTGCCAGACCGGAACGGGCGCGCCGCGTCGCCGAGCTGCTGGAGCGCATCGGCCTCGCTGGCTGCGGCGGGCGCTGGCCGAAGGACCTGTCGGGTGGTCAGCAGCAGCGGGTGGCGATCGCCCGCGCCCTGATCGGCCATCCCGAGATCCTGCTGCTGGACGAGCCGTTCTCGGCGCTGGATGCGCTTACCCGCGCCAGCCTGCACGAGACGCTGCTGAACCTGTGGCAGGAATTGCGGCCGACCATCCTGATCGTCACGCACGACGTGGAGGAGGCGGTGGTGCTGGCCGACCGCGTCGTGGTGATGCGCCCGCGTCCCGGACGGGTGCATGAGACGCTGACGATCCGGTTGCCACGGCCACGGAACAAAATGACAGCGGAATATGATCTGTTACGGCGCAATGTGCTGCGCGCGATCGACCGGTCGCTGGCGTCGGAGCAGGCGGGGTGGTTGCGGGTCGGCGCGGTGTCGCCGTGGGTGTGAGAACCGGTTGCGAAACAAGTCCGCAACGGCGGGGGTGGCGGAATGCGCTGCCCCCCGGACTTGTTCCGGGGGCCAGCGCATTCCGCCATTCTTCCCATCATCGCCCCGGCATCCGATGCCGGAACGCCAGGGCTTCCGCAACATGCACCCGTCCCACGATCGCCGCACCGGCAAGATCGGCGATCGTGCGTGCCACCCGCAGCACGCGGGTGTAGCCGCGCGGCGACAGGCGCAGCCGATCCATGGCCTGGCTGGCAAGTGCCTGCGCCTCGGGGGCCAAAGCGATGGTCTGATGGTCGACCTCGGCGTTGCTGACCGCCCCTGATCTCGCCATAGCGCGTCCGCTGCGCCGCGCGGGCGCGCGCGACCCGCGCGGCCACCGCCGCCGATGCCTCCCCGGTGGGCGCGCGGGCCAGCTCCGACGGCCGAGGCCGGCTGCACCTCGACCGTCAGGTCCACGCGATCGATCAGCGGGCCGCTGATGCGGTGCTGGTAGTCCTCGCCGCAGCGCGGCGCGCGGCCGCACTCGCGCGCGCCGTCGCCGAGATAGCCGCAGCGACAGGGGTTCATCGCCGCGACCAACTGGAACCGCGCCGGGTAGGTGATGTGCGCCGCGGCGCGGGCGACGGTGGTGCGGCCGGACTCCATCGGCTGGCGCAACGATTCCAGCGCGTGCTTGGGGAATTCCGGCAGCTCGTCCAGGAACAGCACGCCGCGATGCGCCAGGCTGACCTCGCCGGGCTTGGCGCGCGGGCCGCCGCCGGTCAGCGCCGCCTGGGTGGCGGAGTGGTGCGGCTCGCGGAACGGCGGGCGGGTCAACAGGCGGCCGCCGTCCAGCATGCCGGCGACGCTGTGGATCATGCTGACCTCCAGCGCCTCGGCCGGCGCGAGGTCCGGCAGCAGCCCCGGCAGCCGCGCCGCCAGCATCGACTTGCCGGCGCCCGGCGGGCCGATCAGCAGCAGGTTGTGTCCGCCGGCCGCGGCGATCTCCAGCGCGCGCTTGGCGGTTTCCATGCCCTTCACGTCGGCCAGGTCGGGACCGAGGCCGGCGACCGCCAACCCGGCGGGCTCCGGCGGGGTCAGCACCTGGGAGCCGCGGAAATGGTTGATCAGCGACAGCAGGTCGGCCGGCGCGAGAATGTCGATCCGCCCGGCCCACGCCGCCTCGCCGCCCTGCGCGGCGGGGCAGATCAGGCCAAGGTCGCGCGCGGAGGCGCCGATCGCCGCGGGCAGCACGCCGGCCACCGGGTTGAGCGTGCCGTCCAGCGACAGTTCCCCCAGTGCCGCGTAGCCGCCAAGCTCCTCGCGCGGCAGCACGTCCATCGCCGCCAGCACGCCGAGCGCGATCGGCAGGTCGAAATGGCTGCCCTCCTTCAGCAGGTCGGCCGGGGCGAGGTTCACCAGCACGCGGCGCGGCGGCAGCGCCAGGCCCATGGCGCTGAGCGCGGCGCGCACCCGTTCGCGCGCCTCGCCCACGGCCTTGTCGGGCAGGCCGACCACCAGGAAGGCGGGCAGGCCCGCGGAGATCTGCACCTGGACCTCGACCGGCACCGCCTCGATGCCGGCGAAGGCGAAGGACTGGATGCGGGCGATGACGGGGATGGCGATGGGCGCGTTCAGGGGCTTGGGTCCGGAGCGGGGGATGTGACCCTGTCCGTAGCGTATGAAGATGAACACTCCGGTAACGCGCATGCCGAACCTCGGTCCGATCCTGCGGCCGTTGCGCGGTCAGCAAGATCGTGAACGCCAGAGTCCTCGGGAGGCCTCGCCCGGCGTGAGGCGCGGCACCATTCCCGGGTCTCAGACCGTCATCCCGGCGCCAATAGGAGAGCGCGCCCCGGTCGGTCCGCCGGTTGATCAAGGTCAACGCGCCCACTGCCCATCCGGCTAGGTGTAACCAACGTAGTCAGGAGGCTGACATGCAGGAACCGTTGCGTATCGCGTTCCGCAACCTGGACGCACCGGCCGCTGTCGAGGCAGAGATTCGCAGCCGTGCGGCGGAACTCGAAAAATTCTTCGACCGGATCATCGCCTGCCAGGTGATCGTGGAAGCCGACCACCGGCATCACCGCCAGGGTCGCCTGTATCACGTTCGCATCGACCTGGTCGTGCCCGAGCGTGAAATCGTCGTGCGGCGCGAGCCGCCGGCGCACCACGCGCATGAAGACCTGCATGTCGTGATCCGCGATGCCTTCGACGCGGCCCGGCGGCAGCTTCAGGATCACGCGCGCGCGCTGCGCGGCGACGCCAAGACGCACGCGGCGCCCGTCATCGGTCGCGTCGTGCGCCTGTTCCCCGAACGCGACCACGGCTTCCTCGTCACGAACGATGGCGACGAGATCTATCTGCACCGCAACGCCGTGCTCGGCCGCGGCTTCGACAAGCTGCGCCTGGGCGACGAGGTCCGTTACGTGGCGCAGGAGGGGGAGGGCGAGCAGGGGCCCCAGGTCAGCACGGTGATCCCGCTGTGACCGCGGTGTCGAACCTTGCGGCGGCCATCGGCTAAGGTCGCCGCGTCGTCGTCAGAGCCACGCCCTTTGCGCCAGCCGGACGCCGACCTTCCACGGATCAGGGCTAGACCACCTCGTCCGCGGCGGGCCACAGCGTACGGACGTGCGCGGGCAACGCGGCCTTCACCTTGTCGGCCAGCCCGGGCGCGACATGCCGCTCCAGCACCGCGAGCACGCGGGCTGTTGCCGTCCGGACATTGACCGGCCGGACGCCGCCAAAATCCTCGGCGACCACGGCGAGGAACGCGTCCTCGGTGTGCAGCCGCGCCGCAACGTGGCCCGGCCGGAACTCGTCATAGTACGCCCCGCGCACCAGCAGCGGCAGTTGCGCCCCCAGATGGGCGGCGACCTCCGACGGCAGGCGATCGCGCAAGGTCCGCAGCACGGCGCCCAGCACGTGCCAGGCAACTTTCCGGTCAGGACCGACCGCCTGCATCACCTCGTCGAGCCAGATGTTCGTCGTCTGCAGCGTCTTGTCGAATACTTCGAGGCCTGCGGTGCTCATCGTATCCTCCATCGACATGCGGCGCGGACCGGCTGCCGGTTCGGCGGACGATCGGCCGCCAAGGCGGTCACCCGACCGGCACCGGCTGCGCCCCCCAGTGCACCTGCACCGCGTTCCGTACCACCGTGAAGTAGTCTTCCACCGTTTGCGCTGTCAGGCCTGGCTTGACCGACGGCAGGTGCAGGTGGTCGAGCAGTTGAATGCCGCACAGCGACAGGATGTTGTCTTCCTCCAGCACCCGCATCGCATGCCACTGCTTGCTGCGGCGCAGCTCGGTCATGGACGCCTCCGAGCTGGTGAAAATCAGCGCCCGCTTGCCCGACAGCAGCGGCACGATGTCATCGCCTTGCATCGCATAGGCAAAGCCATAGGACAGCACGCGGTCGATGTAGCCTTTCATCATCGCCGGCATGAACCCCCACCACAGCGGATAGAAGAACGCGACCGCCCCGGCGTCGGCGAGGTAGCGCTGCTCGCGCTGCACCGCAGCGGGGATTGTGGGGTTGCCCGTGGTCGGCAATTCATCCGCGCCGAGGACCGGATCGAATTGCAGTTGATACAGGTCGCGCACGACGACCTCGTGGCCCAATGCCTCGACGAAAGTTGCGTATTCGTGCGCCGCCGTCTGCGTGAAGCTGCGCTGCTTCGGATGACTGATGACGACAAGATGCTGCATGGCCAATGCTCCTGGTCACGACATCCGGCGGGCACCCTGCCGTCGCCACCGGCAGGGCCGCGGGAGACACCACGAAACCTGCGCGGTCCGGCGCTCGCCCGTCATTGATCCACGTCAAGCCGGGATCCACGTCAAGCCGGGATCCACGTCAAGCCGGGATCCACGTCAAGCCGGGACCCACGTCAAGCCGGCGGGCGGCTGGGGCTGCCGGCACCCTGCGTCGCAGTCCTCGCCGCGCCGCGGCGGCGGTCAGAAGCTGGGCTCCAGCAGCTCCGCCGGGCCGTCCGCCTCGAACCGCGGATCATCGACGTGCTCGGCCCTGACCAGCGCGGCACGGCTCCAGGGCGGGAACAGCACCCCTTTCCCCGGCGCGAAACCGGTCTTGACGTCGAATGCCCGCGCCGCCACTGCCCGCGCCTCCGCCTCGTTGCGCGCGCGCACCACGGCAGGGCCGCGATGCGAGCTGGCGGCCCAGTTCGGGTCATTCGGGTCCACCGGCGTGAGCGTCCATACTGCCATTCTGCGACCCCGTGTTGCTGCCAGGCCCGCCGACGATTGCAAGCGGCGGCGCGGCTTTCCTTGATGCAAATCAAGGTCGCCGAAAAAGATCGCTGCGATCATGTTTCCTGGGTTGGACCGCCTCGCGCCGCGCATCTGCCAGCCAGCGGCAACGCGGCGGCCAACCGATGCAGCAGGGGTATGCCATGACGTCGCCCGTCAATCCCGGTCCTACACCCGGTCCTGCACCCGGTCCTACACAAGGTATGCGCCGGTGGGGGCGGGCCCAGGACCGGCTCATCACCGATCCCTACAAGCAACTGCCGAAGCCGCACGAGCCGACCGTCTGCCCGCAGTGCGGCGCGGTCTTCCATGAGGGGCGCTGGCAATGGGCCAAGGAGCGACCCGCCGGCGCGCATGAAGCGCTCTGCCAGGCCTGCCACCGGATCAACGACGACTACCCGGCGGGCATCGTCGCCCTCAGCGGCAGGTTCCTGGACCAGCACCGCGACGAGATCCTGCATATCGTCCGGCGCCAGGAAGCGAACGAAAAGGCGGAACACCCATTCAACCGCATCATGAAAATCGAGCAGGAAGGGGAGCGGACCATCGTCACGACGACGGACATTCACCTGCCGAGACGGATCGGCGAGGCGCTGGAGGACGCGTTCCGCGGCAACCTCGCTCTCACCTACGATGAGGATGGATATTTCCTGCGGGTGGAGTGGCGTCGCGACGATTGAGCTTGGCTGGCTCGGCCGTGCGCCCCGGATCAGTGCGGCGCCACAGGCCGATGGACCGGGAGCGCGGCAGATTCTTGCGTGAACCCGGCGCACGGCAGGCCGTTCTCTCCGACGCGGTCGCCGCCGCGTCCGCCGTGGTGCCGATCAGCCGCCGATCGGGCCCGCGCCGGCCGGGCAGGCGGCAGCGCGTTGTCACCTGAAGATGTCCGGCAAGTCGTGCCGTACATGTGTGACGACCGTAGCCCTCAAGGGGAGGGGAGGATGTTGCACGCCGGCCGGGGACTGTCCGGCAACCACCGCCGCCTGCGTCGAACTGGTCTACTGGGCCGCAGCGCGATCGGCCCATCCGAACCGATGCGCGGTCCCTATGGTCCCACGCCAACAATCGGGACAGGAGGACCGCACATGACCACCAACCAGGCCGACAAAGGGCAAACATTCCGCGCACTGCATCACGCGCCCGGGGCCTTCGTCATCGCCAATGTCTGGGACGGCGGTTCGGCGCGCATGATGGCGTCGCTGGGGTTCGCGGCGCTGGCGACCTCCTCCGGCGCCTCGGCCGGCACGCTCGGGCGGCGCGACGGAAAAGTCACCCGCGACGAGGCGATGGCGCAGGCGCGGATCATCTGCGAAGCCACCGACCTTCCGGTCTCCGCCGATCTGGAGAAAGGCTTTGGCGACACCCCCGCGGTCGTTGCCGAAACGATCCGGCTGGCCGCGGAAGCCGGGCTGGTGGGCTGCTCGATCGAGGACGCGACCGGCAATCCGGACTCGCCCGATCTTCGACCTTGGCACCGCGACGGCGCGCATCGCCGCCGCTGTCGCCGCGGCGCGGGCGTTGCCCTTCCCGTTCACGCTCACCGGCCGGACGGAGAACTTCCTGCGTGGGAGGCTCGATCTGGACGACACGATCAAGCGGCTGCAGGCCTACGAGGCGGCGGGAGTGTGTGCGCTGATGGCGCCCGGGCTGCCGGACCTTGCCGCGGTGCGCGCCGTGTGTTCGGCGCTGGCAAAACCGTTCAACTTCATGGTGGGGATCAAGGGCAAATCCTTCACCGTCGCGGCGCTGGCCGAGGCGGGGGTGAAACGGATCAGCCTGGCGACCTCGCTATATCGCGCGGCGATGACCGGGCTGCACGCGGCGGCGAAGGAGGTGCGCGAGCACGGCACGTTCGGCTATATCGACACCTCGCTCGCGACTCCTGAGATGAACGCGTTCCTCCGAGGCTGACCCATCCGGCGATTGTCCTCCCGCGCGCTGGTGCTGGCGCTGCCCTGGGCGTGGCTCGGGCTGTTCCTGCTCGCGCCGGCGGCGATCGTGCTGAAGATCTCGCTGGCGGCGCCGGTGGATGCGGTGCCGCCGTACAGCGCGCTGCTGCACTGGGGTGCGGGGTGGCTGCCGCGCGTGGCGATCAGCCTGGACAGCTACGCGCTGATTCTCGGCGATCCGCTCTATCTGCGCGCGCTGCTGCTGAGCGTGAAGGTCGCGGGGATCTCGACGCTGGTGTGCCTGCTGGCCGGGTATCCGATGGCCCTGGCGATCGCGCGCGCGCCGGAGCGGCATCGCAACGGCGCTGCTGCTGGCGGTGATGCTGCCGTTCTGGACCGGCTTCCTGATGCGCATCAACGCCTGGATCGGGTTGTTGCAGGATGACGGCTGGGTGAACGCGGCACTGGTGGCGGTGGGGCTGGGGGCGCACCGGCTGCTGTACACCGACACGGCGATGTACCTGGGCATCGTCTACACCTACCTGCCGTTCATGGTGCCGCCGCTGTACGCGCGGCTGACCAGGCTGGATCCGGTGCTGCTGGAGGCGGCGGCCGACCTGGGCGCGCCGCCGCTGGTGGCGTTCTGGCGGGTGACCCTGCCGCTGTCGCTGCCCGGGGTGTGGGCGGGGCTGCTGCTGGTGTTCATTCCGGCGGTCGGCGAATACGTCATCCCGGAGCTGCTCGGCGGACCGCAGGCGCAACTGGTCGGGCGCGTGCTGTGGGAGGAGTTTTTTGCCAACCGCGACTGGCCGACGGCGTCGGCGCTGGCGGTCATGTTGCTGGTGGTGCTGCTGATCGTGCCGGGCGGCGTGTGGCACCTGGCCGCGCGACGACGTTGAACGCACGGGATGCGTAGCGTTCCACACATCACCTGGCTGATCGTCTGCTACGCGTTCCTCTACGCGCCGATCGGCTTCCTGATCGCGTTCAGCTTCAACGCCTCGCGGCTTGTCACGGCCTGGTCGGGCGCCTCGCTGCGCTGGTACGTCGCGCTGGCGCACGACGGGCAACTGATCGACGCGGCCTTGCTGTCGCTGCGCATCGCCGCCGCCTCCGCCACGCTGGCGCTGATCGTCGGCACGCTGGCGGGCTACGCGCTGGCCCGCTTCGGGCGGTTCCGCAGCCGCGCCGCATTCTCCGCCGCGGTCGCGGCGCCGCTGGTGCTGCCGGAGGTGATCACCGGCCTGTCGCTGCTGCTGCTGTTCGTGGCGCTGGAGCAGGCGGTCGGCTGGCCGGCCGGCCGCGGAGCCACGACGGTGACGCTGGCGCACGCCTCGGTGTCGGTGGCCTATGTCGCGGTCGTGGTCCGCGCGCGGCTGGCCGACGCCGGCACCGTGTTGGAGGAGGCCGCCATGGACCTCTACGCGCCGCCCTGGGTGGCGTTTACCCGGGTGACGCTGCCGCTGATGGCGCCGGCGCTGGCGGCGGGATGGCTGCTGGCGTTCACCCTGTCGCTGGACGATGTCGTGGTGGCGAGTTTTACCTCCGGGCCCGGGGCCTCGACGCTGCCGATGGTGGTGTTCTCGCTGACGCGGCTGGGGGCGACGCCGGAGATCTACGCGCTGGCGACGGTGATCGTCGGCGTCGTTGCGGCGATCCTGCTGGTCGTGGCATGGCTGCAGGCCGCCGGCCAGGACCGCAACGTCCGGCGCTAGGGCGCGCGCCGCCGTTCAGTGCCCCTCGCCGGCGCCTGGACGTGTGGGTGCCGGTGCCTGGACCGTGTCCCGCCCGCCAAAGCCGCCGTTGAAATACAGGCCGCGGGCGAGGCGTTGCACATCCGCCAGGCTCGGCCAGATCGTGGAGTTCGAGCTGCTCGAGGCGGAAGTCGGTCGCCACGAAGCGGTAGCCGGTGTCGAGCCGGATGGCCGCACCAACGAACACGCCGTCGACCTCGATCACATGCGATTGGATCATCGGTCAGGTCTTTCCCGAAACCGCAGCAAAGCGCGGCCTGCCGGTTCGGCACGCCGCGGTAACCCTGGCGGCGCAGCGACATCGCCGCGCGCGGTCAAGCAGGACAGCCGCCGGTCGACGGCGCCGCGTGGTTCGGGACGGTACGGCCATGCGTTTCTCTCATTCGTCGCGAGTGCCGGCGTCGCGGCTGCCGGCGGGCGAACGCCGGACCAACCGCTCCGGGTCAAGTAAAGTATATTATTCCACCTCGGCGCAATATCAGCGGCACAGAAAGATTATTTTACTATCTTCATCGGAAATTGCGCGAATGGTTTTTCCCAACCTTGCAGCCACGATGTCGGCTTCGCGGCCGGTCCGTCCACGCCGCATGACCGCGCTGCCCCACAGGCGATCGCATCCGGCTGCCTGTGAGGGATCCACGGCCGGGCTGGCGACCCGGGGGGTCGCGGCAGTCGGCCTGCGCGTCGCGTCGGGTCTTGCGCTGACCGTGCCGACCCGCATGGTCGCCCGCCGGCTCCGTGCTGCCTCCGCACGTCCTTCCCTGTGGTTTGCATGGCGCCGGCTTGACGTTTGGTGTAAATGTGTCTGACTAACTGACAGCGCACCTGGACCGCCAATGACCCAGATTGCCGCCACCGCTTGCACGATCCCGGATGCCATTGTCGCGATCTCTGGCCGCTCTCTCGCGCCACGTCTGCCATCGCGCAGGTCTCGCGGCGGTTGCACCGGCCCGCGCACGCCGGCCGGCTTTGCCAGCCTGGCCGCCGCGCCCACCGCCCACGGCGGTTACGCCCCAACCCGCCCCGACCCGGCGTTGCCCGCCGAGACCCGCCGCGCCCTGGTTCTGCTCAGCCGCTCGCGGCTGCACAACGCGGCGTTCGACCTCCTGTCCTGGCTGCCCACGGCACTGGCGGCGCAGCGGAACGCCGGCACGGCGAGCGAGCTGCGCGCGCCGATTGATCGCGCGCCGCTTCGCGCCGGACCCCACTTCCACGCTTTCCCGAATCAACCCTGTGAACCCCGAGCCGGCCACCGCAGCGCCAAACCCTGAGTCCGCGTTTCCCCGAATCAACCTTTTGAACCTCGAGCCGGCCGCCACGCCCCGGCCAACCCCCAACTCCACGCTGTCCCGAATCGACCCCGTGAACCCCGAGGCGGGCATCGCACCCCAGTCCAAACCCACTTCCAGGCTTTCCCGAATCAACCCTGTGAACCCCGAGCCGGCCACCGCAGCGCCAAACCCCAAGTCCGCGTTTCCCCGAATCAACCCCTTGAACCCCGAGCCGCCCGCCACATCCCGGCCAATCCCCAACTCCACCGCTGTCCCGGATCGACCCCTTGAACCCCGAGACGGGCACCGCACCCCCTCCAAACCCACTTCCACGCTTTCCCGAATCGACCCCATGAATCCCGAGACGGCCACCGCAGCGCCAAACCCCGAGTTCGGATTTCCCCAAATCAACCCTGTGAACCCCGAGCCGGCCACGTGATGGCGCGTTTCCGCGCGCTCGGCGGCGGGCCCGCCCTTCGACTCCGCGGCACCGCCGGCGGACCGGGCAGCCCGCGCCCCTGCTATCCCGACCGACCCACCGGTCCGGTTGCAAAAGTGCCCCCCTGCCTTGCCCCGGCCGCGGTTGCCGCGATCCCGCCGCTCCGATACGGTCCGCCGCCGATTTCGCGGGACTCAGCCATGTCACTCACCGCCGACCGCCTCGACCGCATCCAGCCCAGCCTGACCATCGCCATCTCCACGGTGGCGCGGAAGATGATCGCCGACGGCAAGAACGTCATCAGCCTGTCGCAGGGCGAGCCGGACTTCGACACGCCGCGCAACGTCAAGGACGCCGCGATCCGCGCCATCGAGGCCAACGAGACGCACTACACCGACGTCGCCGGCACGCTCGGCGCTGCGCAAGGCGGTGGCGGAGAAGTTCACGCCGCGACTGCGGCCTCGATTACAAGCCGGAGGAGATCATCATCTCCACCGGCGGCAAGCAGGTGATCTTCAACGCCATGCTGGCGACGCTGAACCCCGGCGACGAGGTGGTCATCCCCAGCCCCTGCTGGGTCAGCTACCCCGACATCGTCACGCTGGCCGACGGCAAGCCGGTGCTGGTGCCGTGCGGGCAGAACCACGGCTTCAAGCTGCGCGCCGAGGATCTGGAAGCAGCGATCACCGACAAGACCAAGTGGTTCATGCTGAACAACCCGTGCAACCCGACCGGCGCGGCCTACAGCAAGGACGACCTGAAGCCGATCTGCGACGTGCTGATGCGGCACCCCAACGTCTGGATCTTCACCGACGACATCTACGAGAAGCTGGCCTACGACGGGTTCAAGCCGGCCACGATCCTGGAGGTCGAACCGCGCCTGCGCTCGCGCACGTTGACCATGAACGGCTGCTCCAAGGCCTATGCGATGACCGGCTGGCGCATCGGCTTCGCCGGCGCGCCGGTGGCGCTGATCAAGGCGATGGACAAGCTGCAGAGCCAGTCCACCTCGAACACCAACTCGATCGCCCAGGCCGCCGCGGTGGAGGCGCTGACCGGCCCGCAGGAATCGATCGAGGCGATGCGCAAGGTGTTCGAGGAACGCCGCAACCTGGTGGTCGAGGCGCTGAACAAGGCGCCCGGGCTGCACTGCCACAACCCCGAAGGCGCGTTCTACGTGTATCCCTCGATCCACGGCTGCATCGGCAAGACCAGCCGCGGCGGCAAGCTGATCGTCGATGACGAAACGTTCGTCACCGCGCTGCTGGAGGAGGAAGGCGTCGCCACGGTGCACGGCGCGGCGTTCTGCTATCCCGGCCACTTCCGCATCAGCTACGCCAACGCCACGTCGGAGCTGGAGGAAGCCTGCGCCCGCATCCACCGCTTCTGCGAGGGGCTGCACTGATGCCCGCAACGGAACCGGCAAGGAAGCCGGCACTCGCGGAACGGCTGAAACGCGTCCAGGTCGCCGCCTCCGTCGCGATGACGATCAAGGCGCGCGAGCTGCGTGCCGCGGGCAAGGACGTCATCTCGCTGACCATCGGCGAGCCGAATTTCGACAGCCCGCCGCACGCGATCGAGGCGGCGCACCAGGCGGCGCTGCGCGGCGAGACGAAGTATCCGCCGCAGGACGGCATCCGCCCGCTGAAGGAGGCGATCCAGCGCAAGTTCAAGCGCGACTGCGGGCTGGATTACGCGCTGGACGAGATCGCGGTGTCGCAACGGCGGCAAGCAGTGCATCTTCAATGCCATCATGGCGACGGTCGATCCCGGCGACGAGGTGGTCATTCCGACTGCCGTCGTGGATCGCCTATGCGCTGATGACGCGGCTGGTCGGTGGCGAGCCGGTGTTCGTGACCTGCCCGCAGAACAACGGCTTCAAGCCGCGGGCCGAGGACATCGACGCGGCGATCACGCCGAAGACCAAGTGGCTGATGCTGAACAATCCGAACAATCCCTCGGGCGCGGCGTGCTCGGCCGACGAGCTGCGCGGCGATCGCCGCGGTGATGCGCAAGCATCCGCATGTCTGGATCATGTCCGACGACATGTATGAGCACCTGGTGTTCGACGGCTTCCGGCATGCGACGATGGCGCAGGTGGCGCCGGATCTGCGCGACCGCATCCTGACCGTCACCGGCGTGTCGAAGACCTACGCGATGACCGGCTGGCGCATCGGCTTCGCCGGCGGCCCGACGCGAGCTGATCAAGGCGATGGTCAACATGCAGGGCCAGGCGACGGCCGGCGTCTCCACCGTCGGCCAGGCCGCGGCAACCGCCGCGCTGGACGGGCCGCAGGACGGCGTGGGCGAGCAGATCGCCGCCTATCGGCGCCGGCGCGACATCGCGGTGGAGATGCTGAACGCCTGCAAGGGCATCAGTTGCCACAAGCCCGAAGGCGCGTTCTACGTGTTTCCCAACGTCGCCGGCTGCATCGGCCGCACCACGCCGGGCGGGCGCCGGCTGGAGACCGATCAGGATGTCTGCCTGGCGCTGCTGGAGGAAAAATACGTCGCCACCGTGCACGGCGCGGCCTACGGCATGAGCCCCTATCTGCGGGTCAGCACGGCGGTGGCCGACGCGGCGCTGGTGGAAGGTCTGCGGCGCATCGGCGCGTTCTGCGACGCGCTGCGCTGACCCGCACGATGCCACGCGGCCGGCAGATTACGATTCAACTACGAAACGTATAACCCGCCATGCGCATCGTGCTGCTGGGCACCGAGTTCGACATGCACGGCGCGGCGCTGCTGCTGTTCCGCTGGGCGTCGCACCTGCGCCGGCGTGGTCACGATATCGTCGCGGTGCACGAACCGAGCGCGAAGGGTCCGTTGCGCGAGGCGTACAGCGCCCAGGGCATCGAGCTGGCGGAACGTTTCGATGTCGACGGCCGCATGCTGGTGGTCTGCAACACCGTGATGGCGGCGCGCTACGTGCTGCAAACCGCGCCCACCGCGCGCACCGTCTGGTGGATCCACGAGGGCGAGGCCGGTCTGCCGCTGCTGATCCGCAACCCGGGCGCGGGACGAGCATTCCATGCCGCGCACGCCATCATCTTCCCCTCCGCCGCCATTCGCGACCAGGTCTATCGCTCCTTTCTGCTAGGCGTGCCGGAGGCGCGGCAGCACGTCATCCCGCCGGGCCTCGACCCGCTTGATCCCGCGACGGTCGCCGCGGAACCGGCACCGCCGGACCGGCCGGTGCGCGTGATCTCGGTCGGCTCGGTCTACCCGCGCAAACGGCAGGCCGACCTGATCCGTGCCGTCGCGCGGCTGACCGATCTGCGGCTCGAATGCCTGCTGGTGGGTGCGCTGGTGCACCTGGAGCCCGCGGCCGTTGAGGTCGCCAAGGCGGCGCCGGGGCGCTTCGCCTTCACCGGGCAGGTGCCGCACGCCGAGACGCTGCGACTGATCGGGCGCGCCGACATCTTCGCCCTGCCCTCGTCCAGCGAGTGCCTGCCAATCGCGCCGCTGGAAGCGGGCCAGCGCGGCAAGGCGGTGCTGCTGTCCGACCTGCCGGCGCACGAAGGGGTTTGGCGCCACGGCGTGAACTGCCTGATGCACGCGACCGGCGATGTCGATCTGCTGGCGCATCTGCTGCGCGTGCTGGCAACCGACGCGGCGTTGCGCGAACGGCTGGGCGCGGCGGCGCGGCGCACCGCGGCGGGGTATCGCAACGACGTGTTTTTGGCCCGGCTCGACATGGTGCTGGCGAGCCTGGGGTGAGAGCGATGCGGCCGAGCCGTGCGTGTGATGGCGTCGGAATGATCGATGTTCGGCAAGCAAGATCCACCGCGGAGCACGCGGAGCGCGCGGAGGAAGGAAGTCGCCGCTTCGCGCAGCGCCGCTTTGCCTTCTCCGCGTGCTCCGCGCGCTCCGCGGTGGATCTTGCCGCCTTGCGAACGCCGCAAGATCGCGGATGATCGGTAGCATGCGCGCCGCCCTGAGACTGAACCTCGGCTAGTCTCGACCAGCAGATGGACACACCGACATTCACCATCCGCCCCGGCCGCAACTCCGACGCCGCCGGCTTTATCGCCCTGATCGGCGCCTGCTGGGGCGAGTATCCCTCCATTGTGCTCGACCTTGACGCCGAGGTGCCGGAGCTGCACGCGCTGGCGTCCTACTACACGGCGAAGGGCGGCACGCTGTGGGCCGCGGAGGCGGACGGCCACGTGGTCGGCATGATCGCCGTCGCCCCGCACGACGATGCATGGGAGATTTGCCGCCTGTATGTGCTGGCGCCGTGGCGTGGCGCCGGGCTGGCGCACCGCCTGCTCGACCAGGCGGAGGCGCACGCGCGCGGCGCCGGCGCGACCCGTCTGGCGCTGTGGAGCGACACCCGCTTCGAGCGCGCGCACCGGTTCTACGAGCGGCGCGGCTACGTGCGCGCCGGGCCGATCCGGGTGCTCAACGATCTGTCGAACTCGCTGGAGTTCGGCTATGCCAAGCCGGTGAACGGGGTTGTCGTGCTGGATGCCGCCGCCGCTGCGTCGGCGGAGCGCTGCCTGGCCGAGGTGCTGACGGCCTGCGTCGCCGACGGCGCCTCGGTCTCGTTCCTGCCGCCGCTGGCGCCCGACGTTGCGCGCGCGTTCTGGCGGCGCCATGCCAGCGAGGTGGCGGCGGGCGGGCGGCTGCTGATCGCCGGCTGGGCGGATGGCGCGCTGGTTGGCTGCGTGACGCTGAACCTCGATACGCCACCGAACCAGGCGCACCGCGCCGAGGTGGAAAAACTGCTGGTCCATCCGGCGGCGCGCCGGCGCGGCATGGCCCGCGCGTTGATGCAGCGTCTCGAGGCCGAGGCCGCCCGCGCCGGGCGCACGCTGCTGACGCTGGACACTCGCGCCGGCGACGCCGCGGAGGCGCTGTATCGCGGCATGGGCTGGACGGAGGCTGGGAGGATTCCCAACTATGCGCGCAATGCCGACGGCACGCTGTGCAACACGGTGTGTTTCTACCAACGCCTCACGGCTTGACGAACAGGCGTCGCGGCACCGACGCGAGGCACTCCACCCCGGTCTCGGTGATCGCGATGCTTTCGGTGATCTCCAGCCCGCTGTCAGCCAACCAGAGCCCGGTCATGAAATGAAACGTCATGCCCGGCCGCAGTTCGGTGCGGTCGCCTTGCCGCAGGCTCATGGTGCGCTCGCCCCAGTCCGGCGGATAGCTCAGGCCGATCGAGTAGCCGGTGCGGCTGTCCTTGACGATCCCGTACTTCTTCAGCACCGCGAAGAACGCCTTGGCGATATCCTCGCAGGTATTGCCCGGCCGGGCGGCGGCGAGGCCGGCGTCCATGCCCTCCAGCACCGCCTTCTCGGCCTCCAGGAACGCCGGCGGCGGCTTGCCGAGGAACACCGTGCGCGACAGCGGGCAGTGGTAGCGCCGGTAGCAGCCGGCGATCTCGAAGAACGTGCCCTCGTTCGCACGCATCGGCTTGTCGTCCCAGGTCAGATGCGGGGCGGACGCATCCGCTCCGGACGGCAGCATCGGCACCAGCGCCGGATAATCGCCGCCGTAACCATCCACGCCGCGAATCCCGGCGTCGTAGATCTCCGCCACCAGGTCGTTCTTGCGCATGCCGGGCTCGATCTTGTCCAGGATGCGCGCATGCATCGCCTCGACGATGCGGGCGGCGCGCCGCATGTAGTCCAGCTCCTGCGGACTCTTCACCGCGCGCTGCCAGTTCACCAGCCCAGTCGCGTCGACGAAACGCGCGTTCGGCAGGTGCGTCTGCAGCGACGCGTAGGCGGCGGCGCTGAACCAGTAGTTGTCCATCTCCACGCCGATGCGGCCGCGCTGCCAGCCCCCGCTCTGCCAGCCATGGTCCTCGATGATGCGCGAGAGCAGGTCCATCGGGTGCCGCTCGGTGGACTGCACGTAGTGGTCGGGGTACGACAGGATGTGATCGTGCGCGATGCAGGCGGTGCGCCTCGCGCCTTCCGCGTCCATGCCGCGGCCGTACCAGAACGGTTCTCCCCCTGGCGGCACCAGCACGCATTGGTGCACGTAGAACGACCAGCCGTCGTAGCCGGTCAGCCATGCCATGTTCGACGGGTCGCTGATGATCAGCAGGTCGATGCCCGCCGCTTGCATCGCCGCGCGGGTTTTTGCCAGTCGCCCGGCATATTCGGCGCGGCTGAAGTTCAGGTTCGATTCCGTCATGTGTTCCCCCATCTGGAGGTCAGCCCCTGCGTGGTGCATCCAGGGGAGAAACATGACCGATCGCACGGGTGCGGAACACCCCCGCGACGTGGCGCTCGCGGAATTTCTGCCGGTGCGGGGCTGCTACATCTGCACCACGGAGGCGAGTGTAAACGTCTCGCCCGCCGGGTTCTCGCCGATGCGCAGGGTCTTCGGATTCGGGAAGTGGTAGAGCGGGACCGGCAGGTTGTACGGCGCCGGCACGCCCTGGTACACCCGGCCGACCTGGTCGCAATTCGAGCCGTGGCAGGGGCAGAGGTAGCCGCCCGGCCAGTTCGCCACCGGGTCCGTGGCGCTCGGGGTGGGCAGGTAGCCGGGCAGGCAGCCGAGATGCGTGCAGATGCCGACCAGCACGGCGAATTCGGTGTTGATCGAGCGGTGCCAGTTTTTCGCGTAGATCGGCTGCTGCGGCACCTCGGAATTCGGGTCCGCCAGCCGGCTGAGCAGTGAGGGGTTCGCGCAGGGTCTGCACCATCGCCGGCGTGTGGCGGACGATCAGGATCGGGCTGCCGCGCCACAGCACGACAATCTGCTGGCCGGGCGCGATCGGGGTCAGGTCGACGTCGTTCGGCGCGCCGGCGGCGATCACGTCGGCCGAGGGCTCCATCGAGTTCGATCAGCGTCCAGCCGATCGCCGCGCCGCCGATCGCTGCGCCCGCGCCGGCGATCAGGGCGAGGAAATCGCGGCGGGTGCCCTGCGGCCCCGCCGACGCGGTGTGCGATGACATGTGGCCAAGGTAGTGCGCGCTGGTATCCTGGAGCCGTCCGAACCGTGTAGAATTGGTCATGCGGAGGGGAGAGCGCACATGATCACACCCGACTACGTGCGGATAATGGCCGCCTACAACGCGGAGATGAACCGCCGGCTGTACGGCGCCGCCGCCAACCTGACGGATGCCGAGCGCAAGGCCGATCGCGGCGCGTTCTGGCAGTCGATCCACGGCACGCTGGTGCATCTCTATTGGGGCGACTGCCAGTGGATGTCGCGTTTCGACGGCTGGGCGAAGCCCGAGGTGCCGATCAAGCTGAGCGCCGGCATGCACGAAGATTTTTCCGAATTGCGCGCCCGGCGGGTCAAGGCGGATGCGGACATCGAGGCCTGGGCTGGGCGTGTCGATGATGCGTGGCTGGCCGAGGACCTGGTGTGGTTCAGCGGCGCGGCAGGGCGCGAGATGCGGCGGCCGCGGGGAAAACTGCTGGTGCATTTCTTCAACCACCAGACGCACCATCGCGGCCAGGCGCACGCGATGCTGACCGCGTGCGGGCAGAAGACGGGGGATACGGATCTGTTCCTGGTGGTGCCGGGGGCGGTGTGATCTCCGCGCGCTCGTATTGCTTACAAGACAGCGACCGAGCCGCTCAACTTAGGGCTCGTTGCGAAACAAGCGCTGCGGTCGGTCGTGACGCTGCCCCCTGTGTCATGGCCGGGCCAAGCCCGGCCATGACACGGGGGGCAGTCGGCCCGAACTCGACGCAATTATTTGTCAACGTGCCCTGCCAATGCGCCGCAGCACCGTGCGTCAGCCGAAGAAGCGGGTGAACCAGTCGATCACCGCTTCCGGCGCCTCCTCCGGCAGATAGTGCCCGCAATCGACCGCGCCGCCGGTCACCGTTTCGGTGCAGTACTCCCGCCAGATCGCCGGCGCGTCGTACCACTTGGCCACGCGGCCCTTGCCGCCCCACAGCACCAGCATCGGGCAGCGCACCTTGTGCCCCGCGGCGCGGCTCGCGCGATCGTGCACCAAATCGATGTTGGCGGCGGCGCGGTAGTCCTCGCACATCCCGCTGATGTTCTCCGGCCGGCGCGCGGCAGCCAGGTAGTCGGCCAGCGCCTCCGGATGGAACAGTGCCGCCGGGCGTGGCGAGCGATTGGTGTGATGATGGAACCACGCCTCGGGCGCGGCATTGATCAGCACCTCGGGGAACGGGTGCGGCTGGGCGAGCCAGAACCAATGATAGTAGCTCAGTGCGAAATCCATGTTGGTGCGCTCGAAATGCTCGATGGTGGGGATGATGTCGAGCGTGGCGAGCTGTTCGACCCGGTCCGGATAATCCAGCGCCACGCGGTGTGCGACGCGGCCGCCGCGGTCGTGGCCGGCCAGGCGGCAGCGCCGGATGCCGAAATGATCCATCACCGCGATGATATCCTTGGCCATTTCGCGCTTGGCATAGGGCGCGTGGTCCGGCGTGACCGGCGGCTTGTGCGATTCGCCGTAGCCGCGCAGATCGGGGCAGATTACCGTAAAGCGCTGCGCCATCGCCGGGGCGACGAGGTGCCAGATGCAGTGCGACTGCGGATTGCCGTGCAGCAGCAGCAATGGCGGGCCGGAGCCGCCGTGGCGCAGCCGGATGCTACCGCCCGGAACTTCTATCCGTGTCAGCGTGAAGCCGTCGAAGAACATCCGCACCCCCCGCGCAGATCCGATCGAAGGCGAGGACGTTGAACCCAATTCCCGCCTCGCGCCAGCACGGGTCGGCGGAAAAACCGGCCCGCAGCATCGCCGAGGTGGCGCGCGAGGTCGCGTCCACGCCGATCAGCGCCAGCACGACGCGGCTGGCGCCGCCGATGCGAGCGTCAAGCTGCGGTTGGGTATCGGTCGGCTCGGCGATCGACAGGCGTAGCCGGTCAGGTGCCGCGTTGACGAAGGCGCCAACCACGCCGACGCCGTCATTGCCGCGCGGCAGCAGCACCACGCCGCCCTTGGCCAGCGCAGCGGCGGCGAGCGCGGTCGCGCGCCCCGGCTGCATGGTTGCCTGCGCCGTCATCAGGCCGAGCAGCGCGGTGGCCTGGATCGCCAGCAGCGCACCGCCGAGGCCGAGGCACCAGCGGCGCGGCAGGCTGGCCAGCGCCCCGGCGAACAGCAGACCGGCAAAGGGCGTGGCGAAGGCGAGGTAGCGCAGCTCGATGGGGGTCGAGTCGAAGGCCAGGCCAAGCAGCAGCAGCCCGATCGGTGCCGCCAGCACGCCAAGGGTCAGCAGCGTGCGCGCGCGTGGTGTGGCGATGCGGCGCCAGCGTAGGGCGACAAGGCCCGCCAGAAGAACGGCGACAATGGCCAGTGCCGCGGCGACAGCTTGCCGCGCCGGGTCCGGCATGTAGAGCGGCAGGCCGCCGAACAGGTTGGCGGCGCTGTACTGGGCCAGCCTCGGCAGGCTGCCGAGCAGCGAGAAGGGGGGGAATTGCCCAGAACGGCTGTCGCGCTGGGCGAGGAAGAACCAGAGGTCGGCCGGCAGGAATGCAGCGAAGCCGGAGGATGCGGCCAGCCAGGCGCGCCGGCGGGGCAACAGCCATAGCAGGACGCCGCCGGCGACGAAGGCCGCGAGATAGTTGCTCAGCGAGGCAGCGCCCAGGCACAGGCCGGCGGCGAGGGCGAGCGGCACAGACGTGGGGGTGGGACGAGCAAAAATACTCCCCCTCCCCTTGCGGGCTTGGGCCGCGAAGCGGACCGAGGGTGGGGGGAGGGGGACGTGTGGCGCGAACTTTCGACGCCACCTGGGCACCAACCCCTCCCCCCACCCTCGGTCCGCTTCGCGGCCCAAGCCCACAAGGGGAGGGGGAGTATCGCGGCTCCCGCCATCCGCCCGCAGCGCCAGCCACACGCCGGCCAGCGACAGCACCTGGGCCAGGGCAAAATCTCGTGCGATCGCCCCAGTATAGGCGAACCCGTAGCACCCGACCGTCAGCAAGATGGCGCCGGCGGGGGGGATCCGGGCGAGCCGGGCGATCCCGCCAACCAGTGCCAGCGCCAGCACACCGAACAACACCGAGAGCAGCCGCACGCCGAACAAGCTGGGGCCGGCCAACCAGCGCCAGGCCGCCACCGTCCAGAAATACAGCGGCGGATGCACGTCGGTGGCGCGCAGCTCTTGTGCGATCTGCACCAAGCCAGCATGGCCGGCGAACATCGCGCGCGCCTCGGCAGCAGTGAAGACGCCCGCCGGCCAGGCCGGGCGCGGCGTCCCGGCGGCCACCAGCAATGTGTAGCCCTCGTCGTACTCCGGCCCGCGCAGCAGCGCCGTGGCCAGCAGCGCGCCGGCGCCGACCAGCAAGGCGGCAGCCGCGTTCCAAGGGATTTGTTTACGGTTCATCGGCATGGTCCCGGCCGGACCCATTAGCGGGAGAAGGTTGACGTGAGGTTGATCGCGCGGCTGCTACTGGGGGTCTTCGTGCTGCTCGCCGCCATGCCTGCCGGCCGCGCGGCGCCGCCGCCCGACCGCCTCTCGGCGCTGGCGCGCGGGGTGAACATCACCCACTGGTTCCGCTTCCCCCCGCGGACGGATGACGCCGGGTTGCGCTTCTATCTGGATGACGCCGCGCTCGCGGCGCTGCACCGGGCCGGCTTCACCTTCGTCCGCCTGGCGGTGCAGCCGGAGCTGCTGGAGGCCGTGCCAGGGCGGCTTCGGCTGCTGGTCCAGGTCGTTGCCCGCTTGCAGCGCGCGGGGCTCGCGGTCGTGCTGGGGCCGTATCCGACGACCTGGCATTTGGAGCAAAGCAGCGCCGATCGCGACCGGCTGCTGGGATTCTGGCGCCGCGTGGCGCCGGCGCTGCGGCCGCTCGACCCGCGCCTGACGTTTCCGGAAATCCTGAACGAGCCGGTGTTCGCCGAAGCCCCCCAGGCATGGGCGGCATTGCAGGACGCGGCGCTGGCGACGGTGCGCGCGGCGCTGCCGGACGCGACGGTGGTGCTCACCGGGGCCGACTGGGGGGGCATCGACGGGCTGCTGGCGCTGCGCCCGGTCGCCGACCCCAACGTGATCTACAGCTTTCACTTCTACGAACCGCAAGAGCTGACCGCGCTGGCGACGTATCACCCCGGCCTCGATCGCGCGGCGCTGGCCCGCCTGCCGTTCCCGATGGACCCAGCGGGGGACCCGGTGGGCTGCCGCGCGGCGTCCGACAGCACGGCGGACGCCGCGACGCGTGGCGTGATCGGCTTCGTCTGCGGGATGCACTGGGACGCCGCCCGGGTCGGCGCGCGGATCGAGCAGGCCGCCGCCTGGGGCCGGGTGCACCACGTAGCGCCGCTGCTCGGCGAGTTCGGCGCCAGTCGTGCGTTGAATGCGCCCGCGCGGCTGGCCTGGCTCGCGGCGGTGCGGCTGGCCTGCGCGCAGCGCGGCATCGGCTGGGCGCTCTGGGGTTACGATGATGTGATGGGATTCGGCATCGATCCGCGCACGCCGGCGAGGGCGGCGATGGACCGCGCCACGCTGTCGGCGCTCGGGCTTGGCACTGGAGGGTGAGAGTGCCGCGCAACACGGTGATTTCGGAGCCATGCCGTTACAAAACGTCGTGCCTGTAACGATATTGCCGCATCAACTCAGCGTGAAATTGGTGCCGCGAAAAAAGGGCCCCCGGCACAAGGCCGGGGGCAGGTAAACAGGGAGGCTTCACGTCTGGGAGACGCAGGGGCCAAAGGCCCCCTTCCAGCTACGAGAGCTGGAATACTGGCGGCAAAGCCGCCGTAACCATCGCACCGAACGTAGGGATGGCATGCCGTGGTTGCCAACGCTAAAACCCGAAGAGCCGACATGCTTAGATCGCATGACGCACCGCATCAATTATGGCGGCGATGTGACAAACAGTGTCGGCCTGACATCCGTGCAATCGCGCCGTCGCTTTTTTCGACGCGTGTCGACTGCGATGGAAGCAGGGTTCCGTAATAGTGCGCGAGCGCACGGGCAGGAACGGATTTTGCGACGCCCCGAGGGATCGCACGATAGGGTCGCTATCGATCGGCGTTGATCTCAACTCGCCGCGCGTACCCCCACACGGTCGGCGCGGCCCGGCCATCCGCGAATTGCCTTGGTGCGCGTATCAAAGTCATGGATGATCTGCCTGCGTCGGCCATGACCGCTGAACCGCCCGGACAGGCACTGTCGACGGCAGCCGGTACCAGACACCCAATCAGTCACCGATCGTTGCGGTGGTCAACGCCGTATCGATCGCATGATGCCGACGCATCGCGCGCTGAATTTGCCAGGCTCCGCCGGATCCGCTGGTGATGATGCCGTGCGTCGCAGCCAGCCGCCCGACGCCGCCCGCAATCAGGTGCCTCATACCAGGCGGCGAAACGATTGACCCATCGTCGCTGCGACCTCGTCATGCCGGCGGATGCCGGCATCCGCCGGCATGACGAGGTGGGTGCCGCCGACGAGTCACTCATTCGGTCACCTGGTATCACACGATGGCCTCGCGTGCGACGGATGCCGGATCACGCGGCGGTCTGCTCTTGTGCGAAGCGTTCAACCAGGGCGCGTGCCGCAGCCAGTTCCGGTCCCGTGACGATCAGCCGCGCGCAGCCGAACGCCTCCCACATCCGCGCTGCGTAATCCAGGTACAGTCGGATCGCTCGCGACCGTCCGCCGCTGCTCGCGATGGTTTCCCCATTAACGCCTAGCCAGGAAAAGCCGCTCGGAAAACCGGAAAACAACGCCCCGAAACGACAAGCCGGAATGTGATCGGATCAGCCGCGCCAGGGACGGAACCGGGTTGCGGCCGGCGCCCGTGCGGTCCGGTAGCGGTTTGAGCCTGCATGAGGCCTTCGACCACGGCGCATGCCGCCGGTTCCGGGCCCGTGACGATCAGCCTCCCCTGGAGGGAGCCCTCGCACAGCGGGGGAGGGGGAAATCCGACGGCAGGCCTCTTCCGCCTTTCGTGGCTGGCCGCGCCTGAGTACGATCGAGCGCGCGCGCCGCACAGCACCGACCCCGCACCGCGCCGGCAGCGGCCCGCCGCGCGCTCAGTGCAGCGCGGCCAGCCGGGTCAGCAGGAAGTCGCGGAACACCGCGACGCGCTTGGAATTCCGCAGCTCCTCCGGATAGACGAAGAACACGTCGACCTTCGGCCCCTTCAGCTCGGGCAACACGCGTACCAGGTCGTTGATTTCCGCCATCATGAAATCCGGCAGCACGCCTATGCCAAGGCCGGATCGGATCGCCAGCAGCACGGCCTGCGTGCTGTTCACTTCCAGCGCCGCGCGGCGCGGATTGCCCGGCCGCCGCCCGGCCTCGGCCAGCCAGTTGATATCGGCGACCGGCGGATGGTACTCGCCGAACAGCACCAGCCGGTGCGCGTCCAGATCCTCGGCGCGCTGCGGCACGCCGTGCTTCTTCAGATAGTCCGGCGAGGCGACGATCTGCCAGTCGATGGTCAGCAGATGGCGCTGCACCAGGTCCGGCTGCTTCGGCGGATGCATGCGGATCGCCACGTCGGCCTCGCGCATCGCCAGGTCAAGGTCCAGGTCGTCCAGCAGCAGCGAGACCGAGACATCCGGATACATCTCAAGGAACTCGTGCAGCCGCGGCGCCAGCCAGGAGGCGCCGAAGCCGACCGTGGTGGTCACCTTCAGCCGGCCGGCGGGCTTCTCCTTGCTTTCGGTCAGCAGCGCCTCGGTGATGGCCAGCTTGGCGAACACCTCGCGCACCGTGCGGTTAAGCTGCTCGCCCTGCTCGGTCAGGATCAGGCCGCGGGCGTGGCGGTGGAACAGCGGCACCTGCAGCGCCTCCTCCAGCGCCGAGATCTGCCGCGACACCGCCGACTGGCTGAGGTTCAGCGTGTCGCCCGCATGCGTGAAGCTGCCGGCCTCGGCCACCGCGTGGAAGACGCGCAGCTTGTCCCAGTCCATTGTGGAGCCTCTCCCCTGGCCGGACGCGTAAATGGCGGCGCAGACCGTCAGTCTAACCGATGTTTCCCGAATCGCGCCCAGGGAAATGAGGCCCGGGCGCCACAGACAGCTTGGCGGACCGTGGAGAGGACACCGCCGCCCGGCGTTCGGCAAGCCAGATTCACCGCGGAGCAAGCGGAGAAGATCACGGCCGACCGGGCAGCCCCGGCCACGCCGTGACCGCTCTCCGCGCGCTCCGCGGTGGATCCTGCCTTCTCGCGGACCATCCGAAGCCCCAGACCCCTGCCGGCCTGCCCCGACGCGCGCCGCCGCCCGACCCGCAGCCCGGTGACGCGGCAGCCCGGCCGCTTCTCGGCTACGCCGCCGCACGTGCCGGGGCCTCGGCCAGGCCGGCGAGGAACTTCTCCGCCTCCAGCGCCGCCATGCAGCCGGTGCCCGCCGCAGTCACCGCCTGGCGGAAGATCTTGTCCTGCACGTCGCCGGCGGCGAACACGCCCGGCAACGAGGTGCGGGTGCTGCCGGGCACCGTTCGGATGTAGCCCTCGTCGTCCATCTCGAGCTGGCCGCGGAACAGCGCGGTGTTCGGCGTGTGGCCGATGGCGACGAACACGCCCTCGACTGGCAGCCGTGTCGTGGCGCCGGTGCGCACCTCGCGCAGCCGCACGCCGGCGACCGTCTCCGGCGTTCCGCCGCCAAGAATCTCCTCGACCACGCTGTTCCAGACCACGCTGATCTTCGGGTTGGCGAACAGCCTGGCCTGCAGGATTTTTTCCGCGCGCAGGGCGTCGCGCCGGTGGATCAGGGTGACGCGTTCGGCGTGGTGGGTCAGGTACAGCGCTTCCTCCACCGCGGTGTTGCCGCCGCCGATCACGGCCACGTCCTTGCCACGGAAGAAGAAGCCGTCGCAGGTCGCGCAGGCCGAGACGCCCGCGCCGCGCAGCCGGGTCTCCGACGGCAGGCCGAGCCAGCGCGCCTGGGCGCCGGTGGCGATGATCACCGCATCGGCCAGGAACACGTCGCCGGAATCGGCGGTGAAGCGGAACGGGCGCACCGAAAGATCGGCCGCGGTGACCATGTCCTCGATGATCGTGGTGCCGACATGCGCGGCCTGCAGCGCCATCTGCTCCATCAGCCAGGGTCCCTGGATGACGTCGGCGAAGCCGGGATAGTTCTCGACATCGGTGGTGATCATGAGCTGCCCGCCCGGCTGCAGCCCGGCCACCAGGACCGGTCGCAGGCTGGCGCGCGCCGCATAGATCGCCGCGGTATAGCCGGCAGGTCCGGCGCCGATGATCAGCACGCGGACCTGGTGGGTGTAGGGCATCGACTCGATCCGGTTCTGTGCACGCCCCGACGATATCGGTCGGAGTCGGTGCAGCACAAGGAAGCCGCCGGATATGGGCTTGCCGCCGCGTCCATGTGCAATATTATTGCGCGCCCCGCGTGCCTCACCAGCCGCCAACCGACAGGCCAAGGCGCTGCGCATGAAAACCTCGACGCACGAGACGCCGATTCTCGACGCGATCGACCGCCGCATCCTGGCCGAGTTGCAGGTGGATGGGCGGATGACCAATGTCGAGCTGGCGCGCCGCGCGGGCATCTCCGCCCCGCCTTGCCTGCGGCGGGTGCGCCGGCTGGAGGAGGCTGGGGTGATCCGCGGCTATCACGCCGACACCGAGCCGCAGAAGCTCGGCTGGGAGATCATGTTCTTCGCCATCGTCGGGCTGGACAGCCAGAAGGAGGCGGTGCTGTCGGCGTTCGAGCAGCTTGTCGCCACCTGGCCCGAGGTGCGGGAGTGCCACATGATCCGCGGCGGCGGGGATTTCCTGCTGAAGCTGGTGGCGCGCGACACCGCGCACGAGAACCAGCTGACCCAGCGGCTGACCGGCTCGCCGTCGGTCAGCCGGGTGCAGACCCTGCAGACGATCCGCACCAGCCGGACCCTGGCCGGGGTGCCATTGTAGGGCGAACCTGCGGCGGCGAGCCTGACGCGGCGAACTGGGCGCGGTAAGCTTGACGCCGGGCCGGCGGCGGTTAACACCGCGCGGGGCCAGCAACACGAGACCGGCAGGACGGCATGGCGACCGACACGACTGATCCGCCGCCCGCGCCACGGATCGGAGGCGTCGCGGACCTGACCGTCGTTGTGCCCTGCTACAACGAACGTCCCAACGTCGCGCCGCTGGTCGCCGCGTTGGACGCCGCGCTCGCCGGCATTGCCTGGGAAGTGGTGTTCGTCGACGACGACAGCCCGGATGGCACGGCCGCGGAGGCGCGCCGGCTCGGCCGGCTGGACCCGCGGGTGCGCTGCATCCGACGGCTCGGGCGACGCGGCCTGTCCTCCGCAGTGGTCGAAGGCGCGCTGTCGTCCTCGGCGCTGTTCATCGCGGTGATGGACGGCGACCTGCAGCACGATGAGACGCGGCTGCCGGTCATGCTGGAGGCGCTGCGGAGCGACCAGTACGATCTTGCGGTGGCCAGCCGGCACGTGGCGGGCGGCGATGCGGCGGGGCTCGCGTCACGCCGGCGGCACATGCTGTCGAACGCCGGGGCATCGCTGGCGCAGCGATTCCTGCCGGTGAAACTCAGCGACCCGATGAGCGGGTTCTTCATGCTGCCGCGCGCGCTGTTCGAGCAGCTTGCGCCATCGCTGACCGCGCAGGGCTTCAAGATCCTGCTGGACCTGGTGTTGAGCGCTGAGGTCCCGCTGCGGGTGATCGAGGTTCCGGCGGAGTTCCGCAAGCGGTTGGCCGGCGAGAGCAAGCTGGATGTGCTGGTGTTGACGCAGTTCGCCGGGCTGCTGGCGGACAAGGCGCTGGGCGGGCTGCTGCCGTTGCGCTTCCTGTCGTTCGCCCTGGTGGGTCTGCTGGGCGTCGGGGTGAACCTGCTGGTGCTGATCGCCGGGCGCGACGGGCTGGGCCTGGGCTTCGGGACCTCGCAGCTTGCCGGGACCCTGGTGGCGATGGTGTTCAACTTCCAGCTCAACAATCAGATCACCTATCGCGACCAGCGGCTGCGCGGGCCGCGGCTGTGGCGTGGCCTGCTGCTGTTCATGGTGGTCTGCGGCATCGGCGCGGCGGCCAATGTCGGCATCGCCCGGGTGCTGGTTCAGACGCACACCTATTGGACTGTGGCGGGCACGATCGGGGCGGTGATCGGGGTGGTGTGGAACTACGCGGTCTCGGCGACGCTGGTGTGGCGCGCCCGCTGAGGTGGGCTGCGCCAGGGGGGGCCGCGCCAGCAGGGGCTGTGCCCAGGCGGGTCGTGGCCCTCGCCGTGGCGGGACTGACCGCGCTGACCGCGGTGCGCCTGGTGGTGGCAGCGGCGCTGCCGCTGGCGCCGGACGAGACGTACTACTGGCTGTGGTCGCGCGCGCTGGCGGCCGGCTATCTTGACCATCCGCCGATGGTCGCGCTGTGGATCCGCGCCGGAACGCTGGTGGCGGGCGATGGCGTGCTGGGCATCCGGCTGCTGGCACCGCTGGCGGCGGCGCTGGGGTCTTGGCTGCTGTGGGACGCGGCCGAGAAGCTGCTGCAGGGGCGCCGTGCCGGGTTGGCCGCGACCGCGCTGCTGAACGCGACGCTGTTGCTGGGCGCCGGGGCGGTGACGATGACCCCGGACACGCCGCTGCTGTTCTTCTGGGTGTGCACGCTGTGGGCGCTGGCGCGGCTGCGAGCCCAGGCAGCCAGCAGCGTCGTCGAGGCCGGAGCCGAGAGCGGGACCAAGCATGACGCCGAGGGTGGAACCGCGGGTGACGCCGAGCGCCAGCCCGGAGCGTGGTGGCTGGCGGTGGGGCTGTTCGCCGGGCTGGCGTTCGACAGCAAATACACCGCCGCCTTTCTGGTGCTGGGGATCGGGCTGTGGCTGCTGGTCGCCGAGTGGCGATGGCTGGCACGGCCGTGGCCGTGGCTGGGCCTGCTGATCGCCCTTCTCATGGTGGCGCCGGTGCTGGCGTGGAACGCGGCGCACGGCTGGGCGAGCTTTGCCAAGCAGGGCGGGCGGATCGATGAATGGCGGCCGGCGCGGGCAGTCCAGTTCCTGGGCGAGTTGATCGCCGGGCAGCTCGGCCTGGCGACGCCGCTGGTGCTGCTGCTGTGCGTCGCCGGGCTGGCATTGGCGTGCCGTCGGGCCTGGCAGCAGCGCGAGTCGGGCGCAACGCTGCTGGTGGCGCTCAGCCTGCCGGCGGTTGCGGTGTTCGTGGAGCACGTGTTCGCCGACCGGGTGCAGGCCAACTGGCCGGCGATCGTCTACCCGGCGGCGACGATCGCGGCGGCCGGGCTGGCGGCGCCCGCGTGGCGGCGGCTGATCCGCCCGGCGGTGCTGCTCGGCCTGGCGATGACGGCGGTGGCGTATCTGCAGGCAACGCTCGGGCTGCTGCCGGTGCCGATCCGGTTCGATCCGTCGGCGTTGCAGCTTGCCGGCTGGCCGCAACTGGCGGCGCAAGTCGAGGCGGCGCGCCGACGCGTCGGTGCCGGTTTCGTTGCGGTGGACCAGTATGGGGTGGGTAGCGAACTGGCCTACTGGCTGCCGGGGGATGCGCCGGTGGTCGGGATCGAGCAGCGCTGGAGGATGTTCGATCTGCCGATGGCGGTGCTGGGCGGGCAGGTGGGGATTCTGGTGCGCAGCACGCGACGGGAGGCGCCGAGCGGTGCCGGGCCGTGGGCGGCGCGCAATCTGGTCGGCGCGGTGACGCGGCAGCGCGACGGGCAGCCGGTCGAGACCTATCGGCTGTATCGGGTCGTCGCCGGCGGCACGCTACCGCATGCGACGGTTTTGCCGCGACGATAAGGGATTGGCCGAACCGCTTGCCAACAGGGTATCGGGCGCGAGTTCGGCCAATGGCTGCCGAGCGGCGTCCTGGTGGTGGGCCCGAGCCTGGTTGCGGCGCCGGCTCGCCGTTCGCCCGGTCGGCGGCCGCAAGCCGCTTCCCCTGGGCAACCCCGCGCACGATATCAGGCACCAGCTTTCACGGTTGATCAACCTTTTGTTCTCGGTATGGCCTGCCTCACATACAGTTCGGAGCGCGCATCCACTGGTTCCCAGGCCGCGGGCCCCTCACGCGGCCTGGGAACCAGTGGATGGCGGCTCGGGTTCGCCAGGCAGTCGATCGACGGCGCTCCGCGCGTCTTGGATGACGTTCTCCTCCGTGGTGTGTGTCGGCATGATCATCGGTGGCGGCTTGTCCGGCGGCCAGATGAGCGCGCGCCAGCGGCCGCCTGGGGTGTCAGGTGGCGTGATCACGATCTGATAACCGCGATACCTGACAGTTTTCGTGGGCACGGGTCGGCTTCCGAATGGCAGAGCCGATTGTAACAGGATGTGATCGTTGCACACCAGCGAGACATTCGCTTCTGTCTGTCTTTTTCCCCGGGCTTTTTCCCGGGCCAGATGGCTTGGCTGGCTTCCGGGCGGCCAGACCAACCGGTTCCGAACACCGACCCAGCGAACTTCGAGGGCCCGTGCCGCCGGCGGGTTCCCAACACGTGCCGCGGCGCGGTAGGCCTGCGCCGCGTCGCGGGCCACGCGGACAAAACCGGCGGCCTTGGCTTCGTTCAATCGGTCGCGCGGTGGCTTGACTCGCCCTGGGGCCGCCACTAGGTTCCGCGCCCTCAGCCGACCCCCCGGGGCCGGCCGTCGTTTTGCAGGCACCAGCGCGTGCGGCGCCGTCCCCGGACTTCAACCGGCGGGCCCAGGCCGCAAGCCACTCACCCCGCGGGCTGGGATCGCCCAGGCCGGGGGGCAACGCCTGTTGAACGGACGGCCGCGCCAAGGATGGGCGGTCGGGATGCCAGTCGATAATACCAGCCGGTCACGCCAAACGGTCACGAAAGAGCACAACGGTCCATGCCGACCATCAACCAGCTCATCGCCAAGGGGCGGGAGCCGCAAAAGACCCGCAACACGGTGCCGGCACTTGCCGGCTGCCCGCAGAAGCGCGGCGTCTGCACGCGCGTCTACACCACCACGCCGAAGAAGCCGAATTCCGCGCTGCGCAAGGTGGCCAAGGTGCGGCTGACCAACGGCTATGAGGTGGTCAGCTACATCCCGGGCGAGGGCCACAACCTGCAGGAGCACTCGGTGGTGCTGATCCGCGGCGGCCGCGTGAAGGACCTGCCCGGCGTGCGGTACCATATATTGCGCGGCGTGCTCGACACCCAGGGCATCGCCAAACGCCGGCAGCGCCGCTCGCTGTACGGTGCCAAGCGGCCGAAGTGAGGATGATCATGGGGAATAAGCCCACGGGGATTGATCAGTGAGCCGCCGTCGCCGCGCCACCAAGCGCGAGATCCTGCCGGACGCCAAGTTCGGCGACGTGGTGATCAGCCGTTTCATGAACGCGCTGATGTACGACGGCAAGAAGTCGACCGCCGAAACCATCGTCTACAGCGCGCTGGACACCATGAAGCGCCGCGGCGGCGCCCAGGCCGACCCGGTGCGCATGTTCCACGAGGCGCTGGACAACGTGAAGCCGGCGGTCGAGGTGCGCTCCCGCCGCGTCGGCGGCGCCACCTACCAGGTGCCGGTCGAGGTGCGTACCGAGCGGCGCCAGGCGCTGGCCATTCGCTGGTTGATCGACGCCGCGCGCAAACGCGGCGAGCACACCATGGAAGACCGGCTGTCGAATGAGCTGCTGGACGCGGTGAACAATCGCGGCACGGCGGTGAAGAAGCGTGAAGACACCCATCGGATGGCGGAGGCCAACAAGGCCTTCAGCCATTACCGCTGGTAGACAATCAAAACCGGGAGCCGGTTCGGCGACCGGGGACCTAGTTTGGAGACAACGACGATGGGCAAGGCAAAGTTCCAGCGCACCAAGCCGCACTGCAACGTCGGCACGATCGGCCATGTGGACCATGGCAAAACGACGCTGACCGCGGCGATCACCAAGGTGCTGGCGAAGTCCGGCGGCGCCACGTTCACGGCGTACGACCAGATCGACAAGGCGCCGGAGGAAAAAGCGCGCGGCATCACCATCGCCACTGCGCACGTCGAGTATGAAACCGCGAAGCGGCATTACGCGCACGTGGACTGCCCCGGCCACGCCGACTACGTGAAGAACATGATCACCGGCGCGGCGCAGATGGACGGCGCCATCCTGGTGGTCTCCGCCGCCGACGGCCCGATGCCGCAGACCCGCGAGCACATCCTGCTGGCCCGCCAGGTCGGCGTTCCGGCGCTGGTGGTCTACCTCAACAAGGTGGACATGGTGGACGATCCCGAGCTGATCGAGCTGGTCGAGATGGAGCTGCGCGAGTTGCTGTCCTCCTACCAGTTCCCCGGCGACGACATCCCGATCATTCGCGGTTCGGCGCTGTGCGCGCTGGAAGACCGCAATCCGGAGCTCGGCGAGAAATCCGTCCTGGCCCTGATGGATGCGGTCGACAGCTATATCCCGCAGCCGGTGCGCGCCACCGATCGGCCGTTCCTGATGCCGGTCGAGGACGTGTTCTCGATCTCCGGCCGCGGCACCGTGGCGACCGGGCGCGTCGAGCGCGGCGTGATCAAGGTGGGCGAGGAAGTCGAGATCGTCGGTCTTCGCGCGACCCAGAAGACCGTGGTGACCGGCGTCGAAATGTTCCGCAAGCTGCTCGACCAGGGCGAGGCGGGCGATAATATCGGCGCGCTGCTGCGCGGCACCAAGCGCGAGGAGGTCGAGCGCGGCCAGGTGCTGGCCAAGCCCGGCTCGATCACCCCGCACACCAAGTTCAAGGCCGAGGCCTACATCCTGACCAAGGAGGAAGGCGGCCGACACACGCCGTTCTTCACCAACTACCGGCCGCAGTTCTACTTCCGCACCACCGACGTGACCGGCGTGGTGCAGTTGCCGGAAGGCACCGAAATGGTGATGCCGGGCGACAACGTGACGATGGACGTGGAGCTGATCGCGCCGATCGCGATGGATGCGCAGCTCCGCTTCGCCATCCGCGAGGGTGGCCGCACGGTCGGTGCCGGCGTCGTCGCCTCGATCACTGCCTAGCGCCAGGTTCTGGGCCGGCGCCCCGCCCTAGGGAAACCCCACGGGAATCCATCGGGCAGGGCGCCGGCCTTCGTTTTGCCGAAACTGCGTGACGTGCGTTTACCGAAAGTGGCTTGGGATACGGCGGAAAACTGAACGATGGACAACCAGAACATCCGCATCCGGCTCAAGGCGTACGATCACCGCGTGCTGGACAACAGCACGAAGGAGATCGTGAACACCGCCAAGCGCACGGGTGCCAGGGTCCGCGGACCGATCCCGCTGCCCACGCATATCGAGCGGTTCACGGTGAACCGCTCGCCGCACGTCGACAAGAAAAGCCGTGAGCAGTTCGAGATGCGCACGCATCGCCGGCTGCTCGATATCGTCGAGCCGACGCCGCAGACCGTGGACGCGCTGATGAAGCTCGACCTGGCGGCCGGCGTCGACGTCGAGATCAAGATCTAGGGTAGGGCATCCAGGGCGGGAATGGCACCGATGCGTACCGGATTGCTGGCCAAGAAGCTCGGCATGACGCGGATGTTCCGCGACGACGGCAGCCACGTGCCGGTAACCGTGCTGCACCTGGACCAGGTGCAGGTGGTCGCCGCGCGCACGCAGGAGAAGGACGGCTACACCGCCGTTCAACTCGGCTGGGGCAAGGCCAAGGTGAAGAACGTGTCGAAGCCGAACAAGGGCCATTTCGCCAAGGCAAAGGTCGAGCCGAAGGCGAAGCTCGCCGAGTTCCGCGTCGCGCCCGACGCGCTGCTGGAGCCGGGGGCGACCCTGTCGGCGGCGCATTTCATCGTCGGGCAGAAAGTCGATGTCTGTGGCACCACCAAGGGCAAGGGGTTTGCCGGCTCGATGAAGCGCTGGAACTTTTCCGGGCTGGAGGCGAGCCACGGCGTCTCGATCAGCCATCGCAGCCACGGCTCCACCGGCAACCGGCAGGATCCGGGCAAGACCTTCAAGAACAAGAAAATGGCCGGCCATCTCGGCGTCGAGCGGGTGACCACCCTCAATCTGGAAGTGGCGGGGGTCGATGCCGACAAGGGGCTGTTGATGATCCAGGGCGCCGTGCCGGGTGCCAAGGGCGGCTACGTGCTGGTGCGCGACGCGGTCAAGCGCGCGCGCCCGGCCGATGCGCCCTATCCGGCGGCGCTGGCGGGCTGAGCGAGGGCAGGACGCAGGACGATGCAGATCGCAATCATCTCCCTCGACCACGCCGCCGGCGATGCTGCCGGTAACGCAGACCTTGGCTCCGTCGAGTTGCCCGACGAGTTCTTCGCCGCCAAGCCGCGCACCGACATCATGGCGCGCGTGCTACACTGGCAGCTCGCCAAGCGGCGCGCCGGCACGCACAGCACCAAGGGGCTGAACGACGTGCAGGGCACCACCAAGAAGCCGTACCGCCAGAAGGGCACCGGCAACGCCCGGCAAGGCAGCCTGCGCGCGCCGCAGTTCCGTGGCGGCGGCATCGTGCACGGCCCGGTGCCGCATTCGCACGCCTACAGCCTGCCGAAGAAAGTGCGCCGGCTGGGCCTGATCTCCGCGCTGTCGCAGAAGCAGGCCGAGGGCAAGCTGATCGTGCTGGACGCCGTCGCCGGCGTGACGAAGACCGGCGTGCTGGCGAAGAAGCTGAAGGCATTGGGCTGGCGCTCGACCCTGGTGGTGGACCACGCGGTGGACGCGGGCTTCCTGCGCGCCAGCCGCAACATTCCGGGCCTCGATGTGCTGCCGAGCCTCGGTGCGAATGTCTACGACATCCTGAACCACGACGTGCTGGCGATCACCGCCGCCGGAGTCGAGGGACTCAAACAGCGCCTGGCCAGGGTTCGCGCCAAGGGAGCCGTCGGCGCCGAGGCCGCAGGGGATGAGGCCGCAGGGGATGAGGCCGCAGGGGATGAGGCGGCGGGGGTTGAGGCCACCGGAGCTGAAGCGGCGGAGGCCGGGGCGGCAGGGGCTGAGGCGGCAGCAGCCGAAGCAGCAGCGACCGGATTCGCACCGGCCGAGGCTGCCGCCTCCGATACGACGGGCACCGGCGCAGAAGGGGCGCAAGCATGAGCGGGACGCAAAAAGGCGCCGCCAAGCGGGCCAAAAGACTTTCGCGCGAGGCGATGTACGACATTCTGCGCAGCCCGCTGATCACCGAGAAGGCGACCGGGCTGTCGGAGCACAACCAGGTGGCGTTCCGCGTGGCGATCGGCGCCTCGAAACCGGAGATCAAGGCGGCGGTCGAGGGGCTGTTCGGCGTGAAAGTGCTCAGCGTCAACACGCTGGTGCAGAAGGGCAAGACCAGGATGTTCAAGGGCCGGCCTGGCGTGCGGTCCGATGTGAAGAAGGCGTTCGTCCGGCTCGAAGCGGGCCAGTCGATCGACTTCACCAACGTGCTCGCATGAGCGGCGGGGAAGCACAGCCATGCCGATGAGGAATTTCAATCCGGTCACCGCCAGCCTGCGCGGCACGGTGCTGATCGACCGCTCCGATCTGTGGAAGGGCAAGCCGGTCAAGGGCCTGACCGAGGGCAAGCCCAGCACGGGCGGGCGCAACAACCACGGCCACATCACCAGCCGGTTCCGCGGCGGCGGGCACAAGCAGTCGTACCGCGCGATCGACTTCAAGCGCCGCAAGTTCGGCGTGCCGGCGGTGGTGCAGCGGCTGGAATACGATCCGAACCGCAGCGCGTTCATCGCCCTGATCAAGTACCAGGACGGCGAGCTGTCCTATATTCTGGCGCCGCAACGGCTGCGCGTCGGCGACATGGTTGAAGCCGGCGACCGCGCCGACATCAAGCCGGGCAACGCCAAGCCGCTCGCCGGGATCCCGGTTGGCACCATCGTGCACAACATCGAAATGAAGCCGGGTGCCGGGGGAAAAATCGCCCGCGCCGCCGGCACCTACGCCCAGCTTGTCGGCAAGGATGCCGGCTGGGCGCAGGTCAAGCTGATGTCCGGCGAGGTGCGTCTGGTGCGCGCCGAGTGCATCGCCTCGATCGGCGCGGTGTCCAACCCGGACAACATGAACCAGAAGATCGGCAAGGCGGGCCGCTCGCGCTGGCTCGGTCGGATGCCGCATAACCGCGGCGTGGTGATGAACCCGGTCGATCATCCGCTGGGCGGCGGCGAGGGACGTAGTTCCGGCGGACGGCATCCGGTCTCGCCCTGGGGACAGCCGACCAAGGGCTACAAGACGCGCCGGAACAAGGGCACCGAAAAGATGATCATCCGCCGTCGCAAGGTTGGTAAGTGATGAGGGGCAAGTAGGATGGCGCGCTCCGTCTGGAAGGGTCCGTTCATCGACGGCTACCTGCTGAACAAGGCCGATGCGTCGCGCGCGTCGGGCCGCAACGAGATCATTCGGATCTGGTCGCGCCGGTCGACCATCCTGCCGCAGTTCGTCGGCCTGACCTTCGGTGTCTACAACGGCCGCAAATTCCTGCCGGTGCAGGTGAACGAGAACATGGTCGGCCACAAGTTCGGCGAGTTCTCGCCCACCCGCACGTTCACCGGCCATGCCGCCGACAAGAGGGCGAAGCGGACCTGAGCCATGAGCAAGCCAAAACATCCCCGCCTGCTGGCGGACACCGAAGCGCAGGCGATCGTCAGCAATATCCGCGTCTCGCCGCGCAAGCTGAACCTGGTCGCCGGGCTGATCCGCAACCTGCCGGCCAGCCAGGCGGTCGCCACGCTGACCTTCTCCAAGCGGCGCATCGCCAAGCAGGTGAAAAAGGCGCTGGAGAGCGCGATCGCCAATGCCGAGAACAACCATCAGCTTGATGTCGACCGGCTGGTGGTCTCGCGCGCCGAGGTGGGCCGCTCGATGGTGATGCGCCGCTTCCACGCGCGCGGCCGCGGCCGTGCGTCGCGCGTGGAGAAGTGGTTCAGCCACCTGAAGATCGTCGTCGCCGAGCGTGCGCAGGCCGCCGGGAAGGAGGCCGCGTAGGATGGGTCACAAGGTCAATCCGATCGGGCTGCGGCTCGGCATCAATCGCACCTGGGACAGCCGCTGGTATGCCGGCGACGACTACGCCGCCATGCTGCACGAGGACCTGAAGCTGCGCGGCCATCTGCGCAAGAAGCTGCACGGCGCCGGCGTCTCGCGCGTGGTGATCGAACGGCCGGCAAAGAAGCCGCGCGTCACGATCTACGCGGCGCGTCCCGGCGTGGTGATCGGCAAGAAGGGCCAGGACATCGAAGTTCTGAAGAAAGAACTGAGCAAGATGGCGAAGGCCGACGTGTCGCTGAACATCGTCGAAATCCGCAAGCCGGAAATCGACGCGCAGCTTGTCGCCGAGAACATCGCCCAGCAGCTTGAGCGGCGCGTGGCGTTCCGCCGGGCGATGAAGCGCGCGGTGCAGTCGGCGATGCGGCTCGGCGCGCAGGGCATCCGCATCAACTGCGGCGGAAGGCTGGGCGGCGCGGAAATCGCCCGGGTGGAGTGGTATCGCGAGGGCCGCGTGCCGCTGCACACGCTGCGCGCCGACATCGACTACGGCCAGGCAACAGCGAAGACGACCTACGGCACCTGCGGGGTCAAAGTCTGGGTGTTCAAGGGCGAAATCCTGACGCACGACCCGATGGCGCAGGACCGCCGCGCGGCCGAGCAGGCGCCGCAACGCTAGACGGATCGGTAGAACGACAATGCTGCAACCCAAGCGGACCATCTATCGCAAGGCGCACAAGGGCCGCATCCACGGCAACGCCAAGGCGGGGTTCACGCTGAACTTCGGCACCTACGGGCTGAAGGCGCTGGAACCGGAACGGGTCACCGCGCGCCAGATCGAGGCGGCGCGGCGCGCCATCACGCGGGCGATGAAGCGCACCGGACGGGTCTGGATCCGCATCTTCCCGGACGTGCCGGTGTCGACCAAGCCGGCCGAGGTGCGCATGGGTTCCGGCAAGGGCTCGCCCGAGTTCTGGGTCTGCCGCGTCGCCCCCGGCCGCATCATGTTCGAGGTCGATGGCGTGCCGAACGAACTCGCGCGCGAGGCGCTGACGCTGGGCGCCGCCAAGCTGCCGATTCGCACCAAGTTCGTCGCCCGGATGGGAGACGCCTGAGATGGGAGTCATCTGAGATGGCCCGGGCGGCACAGAACAAGGCGGGCGACGTGCGCGCCAAGACCCCGGACGAGATCGGCACGCTGCTGCTCGATCTGCGCAAGGAACAGTTCAACCTGCGGTTCCAGCGCGCGACCGGCCAGCAGGAAGGCACCGGCCGCATGCGCGAGGTGCGGCGCGAGATTGCGCGCGCGAAAACCATTCTGGCGGAGAAGCAGCGCTCCTCCGCCATGGCGAAGTAAGGAGACAGGCGCGACATGCCGAAGCGCGTGCTCACCGGTCGCGTGACCAGCGACAAGATGGACAAGACCGTCACGGTGCTTGTCGATCGTCGCGTCATGCATCCGATCTACAAGAAGTTCATCCGCCGCTCGAAGAAATACGCGGCGCATGACGAAGCCAACCTGTGCCAGGTCGGCGACACCGTGCGCATCGAGGAATGCCGCCCGATCAGCAAACGCAAGACCTGGATGGTGATCGAGCGCAACGGCGCGCCGCTGGGCTGCAGCCCTCGGGGCCGCCGGTGCTCATGTGACCGCGGGTGCGCCGGCTGCCAGCGCACCGGGTGAAGGAGCCGTTGCATGATCTCGGTCGAATCCAACCTGGAAGTCGCCGACAACTCCGGCGCCCGCCGCGTGCAGTGCATCAAGGTGCTGGGCGGCTCGAAACGCCGGACCGCCTCTGTCGGCGACGTGATCGTGGTCTCCATCAAGGAGGCGATCCCGCGCGGCAAGGTGAAGAAGGGCGACGTGCACCAGGCCGTGATCGTGCGCACCGCCTATCCGGTGCGCCGCCCCGACGGCTCGGCGATCCGGTTCGATCGCAACGCCGCGGTGCTGATCACCAAGCAGTTGGAGCCGATCGGCACCCGGATCTTCGGCCCCGTGGTGCGCGAGCTGCGCGCCAAGAAGTTCATGAAGATCATCTCGCTCGCGCCCGAGGTGCTGTGATGTTCCACCCGTCGGAGACACGATGATGACCCACGCGTCGGAGACACGATGATGACCCACGCGTCGGAGACACGATGATGGCCGCGCGCATACGCAAGGGCGACACGGTGGTGGTGATCGCGGGGGCCGAGAAGGGCCGCCGCGGCGAGGTGCTGCGGGTCTTCCCGCGCGCCGACCGCGCCCTGGTGCAGGGGGTGAACGTCGCCACCAAGCACACCAAGGCGAAGGGCATGGCGCAGCCCGGCGGCATCGTCGAGGAAGAGGCGGCGGTGCACCTGTCGAACCTGATGCTGATCGATCCGAAGAGCGAGAAGCCGACCAAGGTCGGGTTCCGCGTGCTGGACGATGGTCGCAAGGTGCGCGTCGCCAAGGCGACCGGCGACGTGATCGAGAGCTGAGGCAACGGCGATGAGCGACAGCAAGAGCAAGTCCGCAGCAGGCAAATCCGGCAGCAAGGCCCGCCGGGAAGCCAGGCGCCAAGGCCGCCGGCAAGCCGGCCGCCGGTGGCGGTGGCGGCGGCCCGCGCGGCGGCCCGCCGCAGAAGGTGGCGCGGGAGAAGTCGGCCGACACCGGCGTCATCGCCGCAGGCCTCGCCCGAGGAAACACCGCGCATGCTCCGGCGCTACCGCGACGAGGTGCGGGCCAAGCTGACCAGCGAGTTCGGCTACAAGAACCCGATGCAGGTGCCCAGGCTGGAGAAGATCGTCATCAACATGGGCGTGGGCGAGGCGACCGCGGACCAGAAGAAGCTGGACGCGGCGGTCGCGGAGCTCACCGCGATCAGCGGCCAGAAGCCGGTGAAGACGCTCGCGAAGAAGGCGATCGCCGGCTTCAAGATCCGCAAGGGTCTGCCGATCGGCTGCAAGGTCACGCTGCGCAAGGCGCGCATGTATGAGTTCATCGACCGGCTGATCACCATCGCCCTGCCGCGGGTGCGCGACTTCCGCGGCATCACCGGCAAGGGCTTCGACGGGCGCGGCAACTTCGCCATGGGGCTGAAGGAGCAGATCGTGTTCCCGGAGATCAACTACGACCGGGTCGACTCGGTGCGCGGGATGGACATCCAGTTCGTCACCACCGCGCGGACCGATGCGGAAGCGAAGGCACTGCTGAAGGCGTTCGATCTGCCGTTCGCCAACTGAGGTTTTGGAAAACCGCGGATCCCCGGGTCACGCCCGGGGACTGCAGGTTCCGGAGGATGAAGACAGGATGGCCAAGCTTTCACAGGTCAACCGCAACGCGATGCGGGAGCGCAAGACGAAGCGCGACAAGTCCAAGCGCGCCGCGCTGAAGGCGGTGGTGATGGACCGCACGTTGCCGGTGGAAGACCGCTTCAACGCCACGTTGAAGCTGGCGCAACTGCCACGCAACGGCGCGGCGGTGCGGGTGCGGCTGCGCTGCGCGCTGACCGGCCGATCGCGCGGCAACTACCGTAAGTTCAAGCTGTGCCGCATCGCGCTGCGCGAGCTGGCCTCGTCCGGGCAGATCCCCGGCATGGCCAAGGCAAGCTGGTAAGAGGGCACGCGATGTCGATGTCCGATCCCCTGGGCGATATGCTGACCCGGATTCGCAACGCGCAGCGCGCGCGCCACAGCTCCTGCGTGGCGCCGGCGTCGCGGCTGCGCGCCAACGTGCTGGACGTGCTGAAGCGGGAGGGCTTCATCCGCGGCTTCGCCGCCGAGCAGTTGCGCCCCGGCGTGGCGCAGTTGCGGATCGAGCTGAAATATGACGCAGGCGAACCGGTCATCAAGGAGATCACGCGCATCTCCAAGCCGGGCCGGCGGGTCTATTCGCGGATCAAGGAGCTGCCGCGGGTCTATGCCGGCCTCGGCGTCTCGATCCTGTCCACGCCGCGCGGCGTGATGAGCGATGCCGAGGCCCGCGCCGCCAATGTCGGCGGCGAAATCCTGTGCCGCGTGTTCTGACGGAGAGTGGTTGATGTCGCGCGTTGGCAAATATCCGGTGGAGATCCCGGCGGGCGTCCAGGTGGCGATCGCCGGCGGCATCCTCACCGCCAAGGGCAGGCTGGGCGAGCTGTCGCTGGCGCTGACCGACCACATCGAGGCGAAGGTCGACGGCGGCAAGGTGACCGTGACGCCGCGTACCGGCGAACAGCAGGCGCGGATGATGTGGGGCACCACGCGCGCGCTGGTCGCCTCGATGGTGAAGGGCGTGTCCGCCGGCTACAGCAAGTCGATGGAGATCACCGGCACCGGCTTCCGCGCCGCGGTGCAGGGCGAAAGGCTGGAGATCAATCTCGGCTTCTCGCACCCGATCGTCTATCCGGTGCCGAAGGGCATCAAGATCACCTGTGAGCGGCCGACCGCGATCAAGGTGGAAGGTGTGGACAAGCGCCTGGTCGGCCAGGTGGCGGCGGAGATCCGGGCGTTCCGCCCGCCCGAGCCGTACAAGGGCAAGGGCGTGCGCTACAGCGACGAACAGGTCCGGCGCAAGGAAGGCAAGAAGAAGTGACGGTGATGGTTGGGTATTCGCGCCCGATGTCATTGCGAGCGCAGCGAAGCAATCCCCCGCGAGGGGGGCACCCGGATGGGGATTGCTTCGTCGCTGCGCTCCTCGCAATGACAGATTGGGGCCAGCACGGAGGCATCCGCGCATGAGCGCGAGACAGGATCTGCGGGAGCGGCGGCGTGAGCGCCTGCGCTTCCAGTTGCGCCACAAGGCCGGCGGACGGCCGCGGCTGTCGGTGTTCCGCTCCAGCAAGCACATCTACGCCCAGGTGATCGACGACAGCCAGGGCCGCACGCTGGCGGCCGCGTCCTCGCTCGACCAGGCGCTGCGCGAGGCGATGAAGGCGGGCGCGCTGAAGACCGGGGCCGACAAGGCCGCCGCCGCCGCGGTCGGCAAGCTGGTGGCCGAGCGCGCGATCGCCGCCGGCATTACCGAAGTGGTGTTCGATCGCGGCGCGTATCTTTACCACGGCCGCGTCAAGGCGCTGGCCGATGCCGCCCGCGAAGGCGGGCTGGCGTTCTAGGGAGACTGAGATAGTGGCACGCGAAGCACGCGAAGGCCGGGGCCGCGAGCGGGAACGCGATCGGCACGGCGAAGGTGGCGACGACATCATCGACAAGCTGGTCACCATCAACCGGGTGGCCAAGGTGGTGAAGGGCGGCCGCCGCTTCGCCTTTGCGGCGCTGGTGGTGGTCGGCGACCAGAAGGGCCGCGTCGGCTACGGCGCCGGCAAGGCGCGCGAGGTGCCGGAGGCGATCCGCAAGGCGACCGAGCGGGCCAAGCGCGCCATGATCCGCGTACCGATGAAGGAAGGCCGCACGCTGCACCACGACGTGGAAGGCCGCTACGGCGCCGGCAGCGTGATCCTGCGCACCGCCCCCGCGGGAACCGGCATCATCGCCGGCGGTCCGCTGCGCGCGGTGTTCGAGACGCTGGGGATGGGCGACGTGGTCGCCAAGTCGCTCGGCAGCCGCAACCCGCACAACATGGTGAAGGCGACGTTCGCGGCGCTGCAGCGGGTCGCCTCGCCGCGCTCGGTGGCCAATCGCCGCGGCAAGAAGGTGGCCGAGCTGTTCGGCCGGCCGCCACAGGCGGTCATCGGGGGCGTGCCGGTGGCAGCCTCGCACGACACCCCGCCGGCGCAGGAGGCCGCTCCCAATGCCTAAGGTGCGCGTGACGCAGATACGACTCGGCGGCCGGGCGCAAGCCGGGCCAGAAGGAGACGCTGATCGGGCTCGGCCTCAACAAGCAGCGCCGCACGCGCGAGCTGGAGGACACGCCCTCGGCGCGGGGGATGATCCGCAAGGTCGCCCACCTGATCAAGGTCGAGGAGCTGGGCTGAGATGAACCTCAACGAACTGCGCGACCGGCCAGGCTCGCGGCTGAAGTCGAAGCGGCTGGGACGGGGGATCGGGTCCGGCAAGGGCAAGACCTCGGGCAAGGGCGTGAAGGGCCAGAAGGCGCGCACCGGCGTGGCGCTGAACGGCTTCGAGGGCGGGCAGATGCCGATCTACCGCCGGCTGCCGAAGCGCGGGTTCTGGAACCCGTTCCGCAAGGAATATGCGCCGGTCAATCTGGGCGCGCTGGCCAAGGCGATCGAGGCGGGCAAGCTGGACGCCGCTCTGCCGATCACCGAGGACACGCTGCGCGCCGCCGGTCTGGTGAGCGGGCGAAAAGCTTGCCGGCGTGCGGCTGCTGGCGACGGGCGACGATCGGGCGGGCGATCACCATCACCGTGTCGGGTGCGTCGGCGGCGGCGAAGGCGGCGGTTGAGCAGGCGGGAGGGTCGGTGACGACGACGGTTGCCGTGGCTGGGCCGGCAGCTTAATTGCTCCCCCTCCCTCAAGGGGAGCGGGAGTCCCTCCTTGAACCACGCGAGGAACCGCACATGGCATCCGCCGCCGAACAACTTGCGGCCAACCTCAATCTCGGCGTCCTGTCGAAGGCCACCGAGCTCAAGCAGCGCATCTGGTTCACTCTCGGCGCGCTGATCGTCTACCGGCTGGGCACCTACATCCCGGTGCCGGGCGTCGATGCCTGGGTGATGACCGAGATGCTGAACCAGCACGGCGGCGGCATCCTGGGCATGTTCGACATGTTCACCGGCGGCGCGCTGCGGCGCATGACGGTGTTCGCGCTGAACCTGATGCCCTACATCAGCGCCAGCATCATCATCCAGTTGATGACCGCCGCCATCCCGACGCTGGAGACGCTGAAGAAGGAAGGCGAGAGCGGGCGCAAGAAGCTCAACCAGTACACCCGCTACCTCACCGTGTTCATCGCGATGTTCCAGTCCTACGGCATCGCCATCGGCCTCGAAAGCATGCGCGGCAGCTTTGGTGCCGCGGTCATCGATCCCGGCTGGTTCTTCCGCTTCTCCTGCGTGATCACCCTGGTCGGCGGCACGATGTTCCTGATGTGGATCGGCGAGCAGATCACCGCGCGCGGCGTGGGCAACGGCACCAGCCTGATCATCATGGCCGGCATCGTCGCCAACCTGCCCAATGCGCTGGCCAGCCTGCTCGAACTCGGCCGCACCGGCGCGCTGTCGGTGTTCTTCATCCTGGGCTTCCTGGTGCTCGCGGTCGCGACGGTGGCGTTCATCGTGTTCATGGAGCGAGCGCAGCGCCGCATTCGCGGTGCAGTACCCGAAGCGCCAGGTCGGCAACCGGATGTTCGGCGGCGATTCGACGCACATGCCGCTGAAGATGAACACCTCGGGCGTGATCCCGCCGATCTTCGCCAGCTCCATCCTGCTGATCCCGGCGACCATCGCCGGCTTCTCGCAGGGTCAGGGGCCGGGCTGGCTGCAGTTCATCGCCAACCAGCTTTCGCACGGCCAGCCGCTCTACATGGCGCTGTATGCCGCGATGATCATCTTCTTCTCGTATTTCTACACCGCCGTGGTGTTCAACCCGGAGGAGACGGCGGACAACCTGAAGAAATACGGCGGCTTCATCCCCGGCATCCGCCCGGGCAGCGCGACGGCCGAGTATTTCGACTACGTGCTGACGCGGCTGACCACGGTGGGCGGCCTCTACCTGGTCGCGGTGTGCCTGCTGCCGGAGATCCTGATCAGCGACTACGGGTTGCCGTTCTACTTCGGCGGCACCTCGATCCTGATCGTCGTGTCGGTCACCATGGACACGGTGACGCAGATCCAGTCGCACCTGCTGGCGCACCAGTACGAAGGCCTGATCCGCAAGGCGCGGGTGAAGGGACGGCGATGAACCTGATCCTTCTGGGCCCTCCCGGCGCCGGGAAGGGCACGCAGGCGAAGCGTCTGCAGGACCGTTTCGATATCGCGCAGATTTCGACCGGCGACATGCTGCGCGCCGAGGTCGCCGCCGGCAGCCCGATCGGGCGCGAGGCCAAGGCGGTGATGGAGGCCGGGCACCTGGTGTCCGACGACATCATCATCCGCATGCTGGGCCACCGGATTGGCCAGCCCGATTGCGCCAACGGCTTCATCCTGGACGGGTTTCCGCGCACCGTGCCGCAGGCCAAGGCGCTGGACGCGTTGCTGGCGGAGCGGGACCTGAAGCTCGATGCGGTGATCGAGCTGAAGGTGGACGACGCGGCGCTCGTTGAGCGGATCGCCGGGCGCTTCACCTGCGCCAATTGCGGCGCGGGCTACCACGACACGTTCCAACCGACCCGCGTGCCGGGTATTTGCGACAAGTGCGGCGGCCGCACCTTCACCCGCCGCGCCTGATGACAACCGCGAGACCGTCAAGGCGCGGCTGGACGCCTACCACCGCCAGACCGCGCCGATCCTGCCGCACTACGCCGCACAGGGCGTGCTGCGCACGGTCGACGGCATGGCGGCGATTGACGATGTGACGCGGCAGATCGACGCGGCCCTGAATCAGGCAGCATAGGGCGGCAAAAGCGCAGCGCATCCGGCCTAAATCGAGATTTGCCGTTTCGCTCACGGTCTTTGCGGCGGCACGGACCATCTGCACTGCTAACCCTTAAAAGTGAAAGACGCCGAGAGTGCCGCGGAGTTCCAACCCTCAGGAGACGATGGCGAGAAGTATCGCTACATCCAAACTTGAATGTGGCAGTTTCCGTTAAACGCTATCGTGCTTTGGTCATGGACGCCTGAGGAACCTCAAGTAGAAAGCTGCGAACACCAAGACGATGCCAATATTCACTGTCAGCCGTTCCCAAAATCGGTTTCTGAAGAACACGAAATCTACACCGACTATGACGGCTGCCATCGCCACCACGTAAAGCACGACAGCTACCCGTCTGCCCATTTCAGCGGGAATCGCCATTTTGAGTTCTCCGTCACGTGATCTGCCATCCCAGCCAATTCCACCGGGACCCGATTTCTGTCCGGAACTTCCCGCACGGGCTCCCGATGGCCCGTCTCAGAGCACATTGCACCCAAGACCCCCCTTCTTCAAGCGATCGTGCTGACACTACCAGCGCGATCGCACTTCGACGGTGATGCTGTGGCCTGAGAAAACGCGCCGGCAAGCTCGAAAGGTAAGCAAGCAAGTCGGAATAACACGGAGTGCACGGAGAAAGATAAAGCCACGGCGTGCACGGAGCAGGATTTTATGCGCCTCGCGCGAACCCAACCCAGGGGCTTCCGCGAAGCGCCTTGATTTTCTTCTCCGTGTGCTCAGTGGCTTTATCTGTCTCCGTGCGCTCCGTGTTATTCTGACTTTCTTGCTTGGTCCCTGACCGACGCACCACACCCCTCACTGGCATGCCCGATGCCAAATGCGATTGCCCTGCTGACACTACTCCATCCCCCCCATCGTTTTTGGTTCTCTTTGCCGCGGCCACGATGTTCGCTACCCGGCCGGCACCGGTAGCGTCTCGATTCGACGAACCATGCTCGCGAACAGCCGACGCCCGAACTGGCCGGACCTGACCGGCCCGAGCACCTCAAATCCCCAGGTCCTTGAACAGCGCCGCGGCCGAGGCCGCACGCCGGCTCTTGCCCTCGGCCAACTGCTGCATGGCAACGCGGCTCTTTGCGTTGGGTACCTTCACCTCGAACGGCAGGCGCTTTTCGTCGGCCACCCGCAGCAGCAACAGACGAATGGCGTCGGAGATGGTCAGGCCCATGGCCTCCAAGGCGGCGGCAGCGAGCTCTTTGGTTGCGGTATCGAGCCGCGCGCGCACGATACTGTCGGCGGTCATGGCTGGCTCTCATCGCTGATGTGACACCGATGTGACTGCAATGGCCATGAAATTCAACGTGCCGCCGGAACGCGTGCTACTCCTCCGGCGGGTCCGGCGGAACCCACAGGTCCGCGAGCAACAGCAGCAGGTCGCCCGCCATGTGCACGAAGCGGACGATCGAGGGGGGTGACGTGTCGGCCCGGTAAACGACCAGATAGGGGAAGCTCGATACGGACCAGAAGCAGTATCGTGCGTCAGCCAGCGCGGGCTCTCGGCGGCCGAGCGCCGGGTGCTGGCCGATCCGTCGCGCGGCGGTCTCGATCACCTGTCGGAGCCTGCGCCGCGCGGCGGGGTGCTCCATGGTCTCCAGCGACGCGGCGATCTCCGGCCGCGCGCGGTCGGAGAAGCGGGCGGATCGGCTCAAGTTGCGTCGCGTTCCGCCGCGACGATGATCGAGTCCATGTCGGCCAGCACATCGTCGAGGCTGTGCCAGCCGTCACGCCCACTTTCGGCCTCCGCCTCCTCGAGCGACCTGGCGAACGCGGCGCGGGCATGTTCCTGACGCTGCAGCAGGCTCAGGCCGGCAGCGACCAAGTCGGACACATCACGATAGCGGCCGGTGGCGACAGCCTCCGTTGCGAAGGGCTCCAGCTCGGGTGGCAGGGTGATGGTGTCCATGGCGAGATCATGGGCGAGGGACGCCGGGACTTGAAGCGTGCAAGCGACCAAGGCCTTGCGCAAGCGATAGATGTCTTCGAGGTGGCGCAAGCGTTGCGCTGCCCCCATTGTGAGGTGGACCCCATCGGTTGGACAGGAATCGGCGCGACTTAAGAGAGAGTCTCTCCGGTTTCCATGGCCCCTCCCGATCCGAGGGGTGTGTGCGCCTGTAAGTATAGACCTTCTTATACTTCAGTCAATACCCTTTCTTGCTGATGTTGTGCCTGTGTATATGTGGGCAACGCGTGAGCGCAGCGTAGCGTAGCGGAAGCGTTGTCCACATATACACAGGCAGCCGCTTCGAACACCTCGCGCGGCGTGCGATAGCTCAGCGCCTGATGCACCCGCTCGTCATTGTAGAACGCCAGCCACCCGCCGATGCTCCGGCGCGCCTCCGCCACCGAACCATACGCCTTGATGAACACCTCCTCGTATTTCAGGCTCCGCCACAGCCGCTCGATGAAGATGTTGTCCAGATACCGCCCCTTGCCATCCATGCTGACCCGAACCCCGCGAGCCTCCAGTTCAGCCAGAAACTCCGTGCTGGTGAACTGCGCCCCTTGGTCGGTGTTGAAGATGTCCGGCTGGCCGTACCGTTCCAGCGCTTCCTGCAACGCTTCGACGCAGAAGCTCGTGTCCATGCTGATCGACACCCGCCACGCCAGGACCCGACGACTGAACCAGTCCATAACAGCCACCAGATACACAAACCCCTTGGCCATCGGAATGTAGGTGATGTCCGCACACCAGACCTGGTTCACCCGCTCGATCGCAAGGCCGCGCAACAGATAAGGGTACACCTTATGATCGGGATGCGGCTGACTGGTGCTCGGCTTCTGGTAGATCGTCTCCATCGCCATCACCTGCATCAGCCGCTTGACCCGCTTGCGAGTCACCGACCAGCCGTCCCGCCGCAACACCGCCGCCAGGCGGCGTGATCCGTAGAACGGATATGCCAGATGCAGCTCATCCATCCGCCGCATCAGCCTCAGATCCTCCGCGCTGACCGGCACAGCGCGGTAATACAGCGTCGAGCGGGCCACCTTCAGCAGCCGGCATTGCGCGACGATCGACAGGGCCGGCTCGGCCGGGTCGACCAGCGCAAGCCGCGCGGCCGGGCTCATGGCCCAGACCGTTTGCGAAAAAAATCCCGCTCCACCGTCAGTTGCCCGATCTTCTCATACAACGGGGCAAGCTGGGCCTCCGACGCCGCCGCGCCGTCCTGCCCATTGGCGTGGCTGCGCGTGAACAGAGAGGCCGTTCCATCCAGCAGCGTCTTCTTCCACGCATGGATCTGGCTCGCGTGCACACTGAACCGGCTCGACAGCTCCGCAACAGTGCCTTCCTCACGCACCGCCGCCAGTGCAACTTTCGCCTTGAACTCAGCGCTGTGCTTCTTCCGTGTATTGGTCATGTCTCACCTCCGGCCACCCAGCCGTTCCAAGGGGAGACTCTTCTCAGCTACCTGTCCAGTTTTCGGGGTCCAGCTCATTGCCCCGCGCGCCCGGTGATGATGCCGCATCGGGTGGACCGTCCCCCGTGGGCCGCTCTGCCGAGCTGCCCAAGACGCGAGCACCGTCCCGGATGCGAGGAGCTGGAGATTCAGTGCCCGCTCTGACAATGCCGCCCGTCTCTCACGAAGAATTGATCTTCGCGCGTTGACTCCCCATCTGCCGACACTATAGTCCGCGCCTCCGCCGCACCCCCCGAACAGGGCGGGCGGCGCTTGTGCACATCACCGCCTCCCTGGACTCGACCTTGGGGGCACCGACCGCCCGGCGCCGTCTGGCCCGGGCCGACAGGAGTTAGCCAGCTTGGCCCGTATCGCCGGCGTGAACATCCCGACCAACAAGCGCGTCATCATCGGACTGCGCTACATCTACGGCATCGGCCCGACCAAGGCCGCGCAGATCTGCTCCCGGCTCTCGATCCCCGACGAGCGCCGGGTCAACCAGCTTTCCGACGACGAGGTGCTGCGCATCCGCGAGCTGGTCGACCGCGAGTATCAGGTCGAGGGCGACCTGCGGCGTGAAGTGGCGATGAATATCAAGCGCCTGATGGACCTGGGCTGCTATCGCGGCCTGCGCCATCGCAGAGGGCTGCCGGTGCGCGGTCAGCGCACCCACACCAACGCCCGCACCCGCAAAGGCAAGGCGGTGGCGATTGCCGGCAAGAAAAAGGTCACCAAGTAGGGGACCGCGTTTTGCCCCCGATGGATCTGTGCCTCATGGATCTGTGACTGACGGATTTCTCCGACCCCGCTCTGCCGCCCTCACGTCGCGATTTGCGACCCGGAACAGGACACCATAGCCCATGGCGAAACCCGCCACCGCCGCGCGCCCCCGCAGGAAGGAGCGCAAGAACATCACGTCCGGCGTCGCCCACGTGGCGGCGACGTTCAACAACACGGTGATCACCATCACCGACGCGCAGGGCAACGCCATTGCCTGGTCCTCGTCCGGCAGCCAGGGCTTCAAGGGCAGCCGCAAGTCCACGCCGTACGCCGCCCAGGTGGCCGCCGAGGACGCCGGCAAGAAAGCGCGCGAACACGGCATGGAAACGCTCGAGATCGAGGTCAGCGGTCCGGGATCGGGGCGCGAGAGCGCGCTGCGGGCGCTGCAGGCGGTGGGGTTCTCGATCACCGCCATCCGCGACATGACGCCGATCCCGCACAACGGCTGCCGCCCGCGCAAGCGCCGGCGGGTCTGATCACAGCCCGCCAGGTCACAGGGCGTCCGAGCGGCGGGCGTCCGATTGCAGGCGGGCTGCTTTCATTGTCCGGCCGGCGCGCCGCCCGTGATTGGGCCAGCGCCCCGGCGCAACAGGAATTGGATGCATGAGACAGACTTTGGTCATCCAGCGAAACTGGGAAACCCTGAAAAAGCCGGAGAAACTCGAGATCGAGCCCGGCGCCGATCCCTCGAAGGTCGCCACGGTGATCGCCGAGCCGCTGGAGCGCGGCTTCGGCATGACGCTGGGCAATGCTATCCGCCGCGTGCTGCTGTCCTCCTTGCAGGGCGCCGCGGTCACCGCGGTGCAGATCGACGGCGTGCTGCACGAGTTCAGCAGCATCCCCGGCGTGCGCGAGGACGTCACCGACATCGTGCTGAACATCAAGCAGCTTGCGCTGCGCATGCATGGCGAGGGGCCGAAGCGGATGGTGCTGACCGCGACCGGCCCGGGCGAGGTGCGCGCCGGGCAGATCCAGGCCGGCCACGACATCGACATCATGAACCCCGAGCTGGTGCTGTGCACGCTGGACGACGGCGTGAAGCTGGGCATGGAGTTCACCGTCAACCTGGGCAAGGGCTACGTCCCCGCCGCCGCCAACCGGCCGGAGGACGCGCCGATCGGCCTGATCCCGGTGGACAGCATCTACTCCCCGGTGCGCCGCGTGTCGTACAAGGTCGAGCCGACCCGCGTCGGCCAGGTGACCGACTACGACAAACTGCTGCTGACGGTGGAGACCAACGGCGCGGTGACGCCGGAGGATTCGGTGGCACTGGCCGCGCGCATCCTGCAGGACCAGTTGCAGCTCTTCATCAACTTCGAGGAGCCGCAGCAGATCCGCGCCGAGGAGCCGGAAGACAACCTGCCGTTCAACCGCAACCTGCTGCGCAAGGTGGACGAGCTGGAACTGTCGGTCCGCTCCGCGAACTGCCTGAAGAACGACAACATCGTGTATATCGGCGACTTGGTGCAGAAGTCCGAGCAGGAGATGCTGCGCACGCCGAACTTCGGCCGCAAGTCGCTGAACGAGATCAAGGAGGTGCTGGCCTCCATGGGTCTGTCGCTCGGCATGGCGGTGTCCGGCTGGCCGCCGGAGAATATCGAGGACATGGCCAAGCGGCTGGAAGAGCCGTTCTGACGCAGGCCGCAGCGCGCGCAGCCGTTGTGCAAGCGGCGCGCGCGGCCGATACGAACGAAGCCAGGCGGCTCGCCGAGCTGTTGTGATAGAGGCCACGGCTCGAGGAGCCGGTCTGATAGAGGACTGAACGATGCGACACGGGGTAGCCGGGCGAAAGCTTGGCGTCACATCCACCCATCGCCTGGCGATGTTCCGCAACATGGCCGTGGCGCTGCTGCGCCACGAGCAGATCACCACGACGCTGCCGAAGGCCAAGGAGCTGCGGCCGGTGGCGGAGAAGCTGATCACGCTCGGCAAGCGTGGCGGACTGCATGCGCGCCGGCAGGCCTATGCGCAGTTGCGCGACGACGTCATCGTCGCCAAGCTGTTCGGCGTGCTGGCGGAACGCTACAAGTCGCGTCCCGGCGGCTATTGCCGGGTGCTGAAGGCGGGCGTGCGCTACGGCGACGCGGCCAACATGGCGGTGATCGAACTGATGGATCGCGATCCCGCCGCCAAGGGCACGGACAGTGGCCCGAAGCCCGCGCCGGCCGAGCAGGCGGAAGCCGCGTAGCGTCGTAGGGCGGATAAGCGAAGCGTAATCCGCCGCCCTCACCGTCCGCACCGCTCTCTCCCTGATGGCTGGCCCGAGGACATGCCCTGTGCCGGCCATCTGCGCACCGCCGTCGAAACGTGGATGGTGGGGACAAGCCCGGCCGCAGGTCAGGCAATAGCGTTCACCCGCCGCTCGCCTCCCGCTTCGCCTTCGCCGCGATACTGTGCGCGAAGGCAATGATGTAGCCATCCAAATCGCGCACCGCGAACTCGCGGTTGCCGTAATAATCCCGATCGACCGGCGCGTGCACGATCAGCGCGCCAGCCGCCTTGAACGCGGCGTACAGCGCGTCCGCGTCGCGCACCCACACATACGCGTCCCACGAGCACCCGTCCGCCCCGTTCGGCCGAACCCGCGCCTTGTCATCGACCTCGCTCAGCATGACCGTCAGCCCGTCACGATGTGGCATGCAGAAGCAGGGCGGCTCGCCCCAGATCCGCTCGAAGCCGAAGCCCAGCACGTCGCGGTAATACGCCGCCGCTTTGGCCACGTCGGTAACGAAGAACAGCGGCGCGATGGCGAGCAGTTCGCGCTCACCTGAAGCCTGACCTGCCATGTCGGTCACTCCGATTGGTGCCCGAGCGGCGTTATATAGCAACCTCGCTCGACCGTTTCCCGCCTATCGTCCCATCATGGCCTCGCAATCCGCCACCACCCCGGACCGTGGCAGGCGACGGTCGAGGAGGGATATTGAGGCGGCCCCGGATGCCAGGCACATTCCCACCTCCCATCGACCGCAAGCGGTTCCGGGCGCCTCAAATAAGTCCGCGACGTGACACGCCTCCCCATGCCCAAGCCTTCCGAAAAACCCGCCACGCTCTCCAAGGCCGCCGCCAGACACATCTGGCTCCGCGCCCAACGACTCGACACGCCCACGCCCTTCGGCGACGGCACCGAGGCGACGCGCCGCGCGATCGAACATCTCGGCTATGTGCAGATCGACACGATCAACGTGATCGAGCGCTGCCATCACCACATCCTGTGGACGCGCATCCCGGCCTATCGGCGCGAGCACCTGCGCCAGGCGCAGACGGTCGAAAAGACCGTGTTCGAATACTGGACGCACGCGCTGTCCTACGTGCCGACCCGGGACCTGCCGTTCTTCCTGGCGGACATGCGGCGCCACCGGCATTCGCCGAGAAGCGGGTTCAATTCAGTCTCGCAACCGGATCTGCGCCGCGTGCTGCGCTTGATCCGCAAGGACGGCGCGCTCAGCATCCGCGATATCGACGACGAGGTGCTGATCGAGAAGGACCACGCCTGGGCCAGCCGCAAACCGTCGAAACGCGCGCTGCAACTCGCGTTCTACCGGGGCAATCTGACGGTCAGCGAGCGGTACGGCATGCTCAAGACCTACGAGCTGATGGATCGCCATTTCGGCTGGAACCACCCGCCCAAACCCGCGACCGAGCGGCAGACGCTGGACTATCTGCTCGACCGGGCGCTACGGTCGCAGGGCTTGGTGAGCCTGGACTCGATCTGCCACCTCGACGCCCCGCGCAAGGCCGCCGTGCGCCGGGTGATCGACGCCCGCGTGCGCCGCGGGTCGCTCGTGCCGGTCGCGGTCGAGGGCGCACCCAAGACGGAACATTGGGCCACGCCGCAGACCCTCGACGCGCTGCCGTCGCCGGCGCGGGAAATGACTCACATCCTCTCGCCGTTCGACCCGCTGATCATCCAACGCAAGCGCCTGCGGCTGCTGTTCGACTACGACCACCGCTTCGAGGCCTATGTGCCGAAGGCCAAGCGCGTGTTCGGCTATTTCACCCTGCCCGTGCTGGTCGGCGACGAGATCGTCGCCGCCATCGACCTGAAGGCCGACCGCGAGAACCGTTCATTGCTGGTGCAACACTGGACCTGGGTCGGCCACGGCAACGCTTCTGCGCATAAGCGCCGAATCGAACATGAGCTACACCGCTTCGAAAAATTCCAGGTCCCCTCCTGACCGTCAGGGGACATCATGAGCGACCTTTATGACAAGGACATCCTCACGTGGTCGGAGCGGCAGGCGGACCTGCTGTGTCGCCTCGCCGTCGGCGAGCGCGTCAACGACCAAATCCATTGGCAAAACGTCGTCGAGGAGGTCGAGAGCATGGGGCACAGCGAACTGCATCGGACCGAGTCGCTGTTGGCGCAGGCGCTGTGTTGCCGGCTCAAGATGATGGCTTGGCCCAACTCGCCTGATGTGCCGCACTGGCAGGAAGAGGCAACGCTGTTCCAGATGGATGCCGCGCGGGCGTTTCAGGAATTGATGCGCCATCAGCCCGCCGCGACTGCACAATGCCCGCATCGTGCCGCGGAACACCAGCCGGTCAAACCCGGACAGCGTCCCAATGACATGCCCCGCGTGTTTGGCTGCAAACTGCTGCACGGCGTTCCCCTCCGCTTGATCTGCTCCTGCTCCTCACAGACCAGCTTATCAGCCGGAGAGCGGGACGCCGTGCCGTGGTTGGTTGCGGCCAATCGGCCGCGCTAGGTGAATCCGCGTGCATCAGCCTGCATCTGCGTAACAACTTTCTTCCTTTGCGAGGCTGCCGGCGATTGCTTGCCGAAGCGTTGACCCACCACCGCCGATCCGTCCCGGCGGCCACGGCTGCGCCCACCGGCACACCGACGTCGCTGCCGCACGGATCGTCCGTGTTCGTCCGTGGTTCGACCGCCCGGCGTTACCGGGTGCCGCTGCGTCGATCAGTGCACGACCGGCAACCCGGCAACGGGAACGACCGAGGGAAGCGGACGCCGCGCGCTCAGCAGCCGGTGCGCGTCGTCCGGGCGCCCCGCCCCGAGATAGGCCCGCAGCAGCGTGAACCGCACCAGATCGAGCTGCGCGTGGCTGCCACCGATGCGCTCCAGCTCGTCGGCGATCGGTTCCAGCGCGTCGATCGCGGCGGGCAAATCCCCCCGCTCGAACGCGGCGAAAGCGTGCGACACCGCCGGAACGCACGGGCCGGATGGATAACGACCCTCGCGCACAAGCGCCTTGATCTGCCGTGCGCGCGCCGCCAGCGCCGCGTCATTGCCCGCCACGATCTGCGCGAGGGCGATGTGCATGTCGGAGAACGCGGCGCCGGCGTGGGGAAACGCGCTGTTGACAAAGTCGTGCACCACGCGCCAGGCGTCGGTGTCACGCGGCTGCCCGGCAAGTTCCCAGCGCCAGAGGAACGACACCGCATCGTTCAGCTTGCCGCGCGGCGGTCCGCTGTGCACCTCGGGCGCGAACGCCTCCCGGAACAGCCGGGACGCCGACGCCGCGTCGCCGGCCTCGAGGTGGGCGAGCGCGAGGTGCCAACTCAGGTGGCTGTAGAGCGCGCCATCGCGCGGATAGCCGGTCAGCCACGCCGCCAGGAACGCGCTGGCTGCATCCGCGTCGCCCTCCTCGTAGCTGAGATGCGCGCTGGCGTGCGCCGCCCAAGGATTGGCAGGGTTCTGCGCCAGGGACCGGTCGATCATCGGGCGGGCGGCGGCGTGCTGGCCATTCTCCGACAGCGCCATGCCGAGATGGGCGGTGAACCACCAGTCGTCGCCGTAGCTTGGGGCAAGCAGGCTCAGCAGGCCCAGCAGCGCGCGTTTTTGGCCCGCGCGGCCGGAGCTGCCGATCAGGCCGTTGGTGAACGCGGTGGTGCCAAGCACCATCGCGTCGCGCGGCCAGGCGGTCAGATGTTCGGCCAATGCGACGAGCGCGGCCTCGGCGTCGCCCGCCACAAGCAGGCCGAAGAACGCGATATGGCTGGCTTCGCGGGCGGGCAGGCCGGCGGCGAGGGCGTGGGCCGCCGCCATCGCCTCGCGCGCCGCCGCCGCGTCGCCGCGTTCCAGCAGCGCGTGCGCGCGGGCGGCGTGCGGGAGGGCAAATCCGGGATCGGCGGCGATGGCACGGTCGAACGCCTCGATCGCGCCGGGGTACATGGTCAGCTTCGCCGCACAGCCCTGGACGTAGGCGTCCCGCGCGGGGGACGAGGCGGTGGACAGGGGAAGGTCATAGTGATCCGTCAGCATGATGGGTGCTCGTTGCGGGGTGGCGGGACGATACGATCCGCCTTGGTGCCTGCGGAAGGGGCCAGTCGGTCGCGCACGTCCGGCGCCCGAACGCGATCGTGCGATTGGCGTCACGCGACGCGTCCAATCGATCCGGCGTATGATCCGGCACGCCTGCGCCTGCGCCTGGGCCCGTGGGGGGATCGCCATGAAGATCACCGAAATCATCGCCCATCCGCTGTCTGCCGCGCTGGCACAGCCACGATGGACCGCGCATGAGCTCATGGACCGCGCCCAGATGGTTCTGGTGGAAGTACGCACCGACCAGGGCATCGTCGGGTTCGGCGAGATTTCCGGCGGCCCGCAGACCGTCATCTGCGACTTGGTGAAGACTTTTTCCCGTGTGGTCCGGGGGATGGACCCGCTGGGCCACACCGGGATCTGGACGAAGCTGTTTTCATTGACCTCGCCGCGCCCGGGCGGCCTTGGCGGCTGGGACGGCATGCCGGCACCGATGCCGCGCAACCAGCGGCCACAGGTCATGGCGGCGATCGGCGGGATCGACATCGCCTTGTGGGACATCAAGGGCAACGCGGCCGGGTTGCCGGTGTTTCGGCTGCTCGGCGGCACGCGGACCGAGGTGTTCACCTATGCGACCGGCGGGTACTACCTGGAAGGCGAGAAGCTCGGCGCCGCCGCCGAGGAACTCGCGGGGTTCGTTGCTGCCGGGTATCGTGCCGTCAAGCTGAAGTGCGGGGCGCTGTCGCTGCGCGAAGAAGTGGCGCGGATCCGCGCCGTGCGGCAGGCGATCGGCCCCGATGTGCTGTTCATGCTGGACATGAACGCGCCATATGATGTCGCGGGCTGCATCAGGTTCGCGCACGCGGTGGCGCCCTACGACATCTTCTGGTTGGAGGAGCCGCTGCATTGGTATCTGCAGCCGGCGGATTTCCAGCGCCTGGCCGCGGCGTCGCCCATTCCGCTGGCGCATGGGGAGCGGGAGTGGCACCGCTACACGGTGCGCGATTTCATCGACTCCGGCGCGATCCGCTATGTGCAGTTCGATTCCACGCGGCATGCCGGGTTCACCGAATCGTTGCGGATTGCGCATTATGCGGAGCAGAAGGGCGTGTTGATCGCGCCGCATTCGGTGGGGCAGTTGCACGGGCATCTGGTGTCGGCATTCGGCGACGCGGCGTTTGCCGCGGAATCGCATGGCGATCCGGGGCGGCATCCGTTGCACCACGCAATTTATCGCGGCGGGGCCGAGGTCAGGAATGGCATGGTGTGCTTGTCCGAGGCGCCGGGATTCGGGTTGGAGATCGATTGGAAGGGCGTCGAGAAGTACCCGGGCGTGATCCTATCGTCAGAGCTTTCGCGGCCGGCTGGTCCGTTCCGAGCGGACCGGCACACCGAGGATCGGTTCGTGAAGCAGCCGTACGGTAAGCCGTCGTCAGGGACGACGCTGTCCGGCGCGGCGTTGCCTATATTCCACTTTTGTTCTAGGATTCGGTATGGCTGGGTCCACGCGGATCGAATGGACTGATGCGACTTGGAACCCGGTGACGGGCTGTTCCAAGATCACGGCCGGCTGCGATTTCTGTTACGCTGAGCGATTCTCTGAGCGATTTCGCGGCGTCGAGGGTCACCCATTCGAGGACGGATTCGACCTTACGGTCCGGCCCGCGCGGCTGAGGCAACCTCTGCAATGGCGCCAGGCGCGGCGTATCTTCGTCAACTCGATGAGCGATTTGTTCCATAAGGACGTGCCGGTAACATTCATCGACTCCGTCTTCGACACTATGGAGGAGGCGGACTGGCACACCTATCAGGTGCTGACCAAGCGGAGCGCGCTTCTGGCGCGCTACCTGCGACGCCGCTATGGAGAGGGCCAAGCACCGGTGCACATCTGGCTCGGTGTATCCGTTGAGGCCAAGCGTGATGTCGTCCGCGTCGTGCATCTTAAGGCGGCGCAGGCGTCGGTGAAGTTCATCTCGTTTGAACCTCTGCTCGCCTCGGTCGGGCCGGTCGACCTGAAGGGCATCGATTGGGCGATCGTCGGTGGTGAGAGCGGACCTCACGCCCGGCCGATGGCCGAGGAGTGGGCGGTGGAAATCCGCGATCAGTGCAGGCGGGACAAGGTGGCCTTCTTCTTCAAGCAGTGGGGAGGTTCCCGTCCAAAGTCGGGCGGCCGTTTGCTGATGGGTCGCGAATGGAGCGAGTACCCGGAGACCAAGAGCCCACCCGCCCGTAAAGCGGCATAACGCACGCGCGCAGAACGATGAGCGCGTACATCGATCGCGAGCAAACCAAGGCCAAGCATTTTATTCTGCGCGGCTATTTGCAGGAGCTGGCCTTCAAGGTTCTGCGCGGGTGGGACATCGCCTACGTCGACGGGTTTTCGGGGCCGTGGGAGTCAAAGGCCCCCGACCTCTCCGACACCTCTTTCATGATCGCGATCGGCGTCTTGAAGGACGCACAGGGCAAGGTTGCCACCCAGACTGGCGTCCGGCGCATGGTCAAGTGCTTCTTCTCGGAGAAGGACGCGACGTCCTACAAGCAGATGGCCGCCGCCGTGACGCCCTTCAATCACCCCGACGAGGATTTCGAGATCAAAACCTTTCACGGCGAGTTCGTGGACGCGGTTCAGGAAATCAGGACATTCGTCGGCCGGTCCTTTCCGCTGATCTTTATCGACCCGACCGGCTGGACTGAGTACCCGTTCACCAAGATCGCGCCGCTGTTCGCGTCGAGCAAATGCGAGGCGCTGATCAATGTCATGTACGGCCATATCAGCCGGTTCCTGACGAACCCTTACGAAAAGATTATCGCCTCGCTAGATCCCGTGTTGGGTGGGCCTGGCTGGCGGAAGCGACTCGACCCAAACATGAAGCCGGGCCCGGCGGTGGAGAAGCTTTTCCGCGAAACGCTGGATTCCGCTGGGAAGTTCGCCTAGGTCGTCTTGACGAAAATCGACAAGAGCACCGAAAACCGCCCGCACTTCTTCCTTGCCTATGCGACGACAAATCGCGCCGGGCTGAAGGCGTTCCGCGAGATCGAATACAAAGCGCTGCACGAGCATGCGCGCGCCCGCTCGGCGGCCATGATGCGCAAGCGTCAGACCAAGAGCGGCACCGCGGAGTTGTTCGCCGAGTTCGAGGCGGCCTACCGCGAGGCCTCGATCGACGAGGTCGTTACCGAGCAGATGCAGCTCGCCAAAGAGAGCCTCTCTCAGATGCTGGGTGAAGCTAAGTTACTGCCCTTCACCAATGTGGTCGACGCGCTGCTGCAGGCGTTTATGCTGCGCGAGACCAACGTCAAGGACGTGTGCGTCGAGCTCGCCCGTGAGGGAAGGATCGAGAACACCTGGGGTGGCGGCGCCCGCAAGCCCAACGATCAGACCCAAATTGTCCTCGCCAAGCGCTAGGAATTCGCACGAAGCGCGAGCTCGGCAGCTCGACCGCTATTGGATAGCGTAAAGGTGGGCGTTGCGCGGACCGAAGGAGTTGCAATCCGCATTCGCCGTCGCCTTCCGGAAAGGCGACGACAGCTCCCCACCGCCGACGTGGCGCGCAAACAGTGGTGCTCGATTCGTTCGATCTCGTACGGAATAACGACGTCATCGTGTAGCTCATACAACCTCGTTCCCTCGGCCCGTCTTTGCACACGACGGCAACCTTGCCCTCCCCATCATTGACCGCGAGATATCCACACTCCGATTGCGTCCTTGGAGTCCCCGCATGTCCGACCCCTTCGCGCCGTTCCGCCTGACCGGCCGCACCGCCCTGGTCACCGGCGCCCGCCGCGAAATCGGCCGCGCGATCGCCCTGGGTCTCGCCGGCGCGGGGGCCCGCCTGGCCATCCACCATGCCGGCACGCAAGAGGAACACAGCGATGCCGCCGCCGTCGTCCGGGACATTCGGGCGATGGGTGGAGAAGCCACCGCGTTCCCCCAGGATTTCACCCAGGACGATGCCGGCCACGCCCTCGCCACCGCCGTCACCGCCTGGGCGCCGATCGACATCCTGGTCCTGAACGCCTCGATCGAACTGCCGGAGGATTTGCGGGCCATCACCCGCGAGCATTTCGATCGCCAGATCGCCGTCAACCTGCGCACCACGCTGGAACTGCTGCAAGCCCTGGCGCCGCCCATGGCGGAGCGCGGCTGGGGCCGCGTCGTGACCATCGGCAGCGTGCAGCAGGAGAAGCCCCACCCCGCGATGCTGGTCTATGCCGGAACCAAGGCCGCGCAACTCAATTGGGTCCGCAGCCTGGCACGCCAGTTCGGCGGTCACGGCGTGACGGTGAACAACCTCGCGCCCGGCGCCATCCTGACGGCCCGCAACCGCGCCCAGATGGCCACCGAGGCCGAGGCCCTGGTGCAACGCATTCCCGCCGGCCGCCTCGGTCGGCCCGACGACCTGGTGGGCGCCGCCCTGCTGCTGTGCTCCAACGCGGGCAGCTACATCAACGGCGCCAATCTGTTCGTGGACGGCGGCCGCGCGGCGGTGTGAGGATCGGGCACCGAACTGTGTCGGCGCGGGCCACACGCGCCCCATCGCAGCCCGTTCCGCCAGGATCAGGCGTTGGCCGGTGCTGTCCAAAGGAACCACAGCGCGAGCAGCGGCCGATCCGACGAACGCATCGCATGGATGATGTTCGGCGGATTGTACACCAGGCCGCCGATGCCGGGATCGTGCCATGGGCCGCTTGCCTGGCGCCATTGCCCGTCCGACAGCACGACGTAGATCTCCTCGGGCGGATGACGGTGGTCGGGATAGCGCACATTGGGCGCCATGAGACTGACGCCGATCCGGACATCCGGCCGTATCTCCAACCCCTCGTCCGAGCCGACAATCGTTGCGTTGGCATGGCCGTTCAGGAACAGCTCGCCCTGCGTCGCGGCGCCGGCCCGGACCGTCCAGTGAAGCCGCTGCTCAATCGCGGCAAAGGCATCGGCCAAGGCGCCGACGGGGCCTGGCTGGCCGCGTACCTGCTGCAGCGCGGTCGGCAGATGGTGGCAGACCGGCAGACGAGCCGTGCCTCGCGGCTCGCCCTGCGTCGATGGCGCCTGCAGCGCGGTGAAGATCCGTTCAGCCGCCGCGCGCATCCGCTGATCGGCACCCGATCCCCGGCGGATGACCGCTTCGGCACGGGTCAGGAACATCTGAAGATCGGGCGACCGGAGCGGCGTCATCTTTGGGACCCCCACCCTGCGCGCACCACCCAGGCGCACGGACGCCTGGCCCTTGGTTGCCGATGCGGCGCAATCGCCAGGATAAAGATCGTGCCGGCAAAGCGCCAGCGCCGCGGGCCGGTGCGCCACGCCGGCTGCTCCCTGCTGCCGTCTCACGCAGCCTCTCTCTGCGCCTCCGCCGTCCGCACGACCCCGGCCAGCATCGCCGCCAATTTCGCTGCGGGGTCGGTGGCCGCGCTTGCTCGTCGATCTGCGCTGTTGACGGTGTTTCCCGCGATGTTACCTCTAGACCGAGAGAGCCGGAGGTCCTGCCATGGCACGCGCCCAGACCCACGAGCCGGAGACCCCTATGACCCGGGAGGCGTTCCTGGCCTGGGTGGAGCAGCAGCCATTCGGCCGGTTCGAGCGCATCGATGGTATCGTGGTCGCGATGGCGCCCGAGCGGGCGGCGCACAACCTGCGCAAGGCTGCGGCGCGCGATGCCTTGCGACGTGCCGCCAGCGAGGCGGGCCTGACGTCCTGCCAGGTCTTCGCCGACGGCATGACCGTTCAGGTCGAAGACAGCGACTTCGTCCCTGACGCCCTCCTGCGTTGCGGCCCACATCTGCCGGGTGACTCAACCAAAGTCACCGACCCTGTGGTACTGGTCGAAGTGCTGTCCCCGGACAGTGGCACACGGGACCGGGCCACCAAGCTCCGAGCATACTTCAAGCTGCCGTCGGTGCAGCATTACCTGATCGTCTGGCCCGATGAGCAGCGCATCGTTCACCACGCGCGCCTGCCGAACGACCAGATTGCCACCCAGGTTTTCCTGTCCGGCGAAATCAGGCTCGATCCCCCGGGGATCGCGGTGATTGTCGAGGCGTTCCACCTCGACTGAGCAGCGGACGCCGCTGCCCGCCGCATCATGTGGCGACTCGCTCCGCTCCACGCTTCTTCCGACCCGCGCCAGCATCGCCGCCGCATTCCGGTGCGGGATCTTGCTCGCGCGCTGCCTCGCGGATCTGCGCCTCCGCCAGCGCCTGCCGGGTTCAGTCGACGCCGAACGCGGTGCCGGTCCCAGGCACAAGCCTCAGGCGGCCACCGCCGGCTCATAAGCCACCAGAACGACCAACGGGTTTTCGTACTCGCCGAGGTCGTAGGAAGGGATCACGCCGTCCTCGATCGCCGGCGGCGGCGCCGCGCCTGCTTCTATCGCCGAGGTCAGCGCATCCTGGGCTTGGCGCGCGATCTGCTCCGGCCCGTCCGCGGCGGAGGTCACGCCGGGGAGCCCGGGAAAGCTGATCCACCAGGTCTTGCCACCGTCTGACGGTTCGGCGATCGCGATGTAATTCCTCACGCCCATCTCCTTCACCATTGCGGAGGATAGTCCCAGCCCGCGCCGCGGCAAATGGAGCGCGGCGTCCCCGACTTGATATCGCCAGCGTGGTTCGACACGACGACCGTGCGGTCGGCTTTTGAGAATACCACGTGCGCGCCCTTGCCGGCCCGTTCCGTTCAGTTTTCGCGTCGTAGACGGTTCATCACTTCACGTGGGGTCAATTCAACAGCTCAACCGCGGCCGATAGGCCGTTCGTGGCGACCTCATCTTCGACCATTTGGTTCTGCCCGTTCTGCCCGTTCTGCAGCAACAGCGTACTTGCGATATTATCATCAGCCCTGCGCCCCAGGGGTCCATCGCTGTCACCTTGGCGATCGACTGGGCGGGCGCGTGCGACCGTTCCGACATCCCCCGGTAGGGGGCTGGCCAGACGCCGCCCCCTCAGGCGGCGACCTGCTCCCGTTCCACACTCCGCCCCATCCGCGCCAGCATCGCCGCCGCATTCCGGTGCAGGATCAATTCCCGCGCCGCCTCGCCGATCTGCGCGTCCGCCAGCGCCTTCCGCGTCCAGTCCACCCCGAACGCAGTGCCGTCGGTGCCGCACACGATCCGCTCGGCGCCGTACAGCGCCACCGCCGCCTCGATCGCGCGCGGCCCGAACGAGTTGCAATCCACATACACCTTCGCCTTGCGGAAGCGCGTCGACGGCAGCTCCTCCTCCGGCGTGTCGAGCAGGCAGCGGTGATCCATGCGCTCGACCTCATAGGGAATGTTGCCGCCCAGATTGTGCACCACGACCGTCACGTCCGGGTACGACGCCAGCAGGTCGGTCAGGCACAGCGTCACCATCACCGACGACAGGCTCGCCTGCATGTCCAGCGTGCCGTTGCGCCGGCGCGCATTGTCCGTATCGCCCCCGACCTTGGGAAACGCGTCGCCCGGCCGCGGGCCGTGGTGGATCAGCAGCACCGCACGATGGCGGTTGGCGACCTCCAGCAGCGGACGCACCGCTTCGGCGTCCTTGCGCGTCAGGAAGAAGTTGCCCGGCAACTGCGCGCCGATCATGCCCGGCAGGCCCACCGCCCGCTCCAACTCGGCCGCGGCAGCGGCGAGGTCGGTCAGCGGCAGCGCGGCGAACGCGGCGAAACGCCCGGGATGCGCCGCGCAGATCGCCGCAAGTCCGTCGTTGACGCGCCGGCACAGCGGGCCGGACACCTCCGGCGGCTGGGACTCGACCCAGCAGAACGACCCCAGCAGCGACAGCACGCTGACCGAGACTCCCTGGCGGTCCATGCGGCCGAGATGGACATCGGCGTCATCGAACGCCTGGTCGAGCGGCGTTTCGCCCATCCGCGGGGCCTGCAACACCTCGACGCCATCCTGGTTGCGCAGGATGCGCGGTTCCTTGCCGCGGGCGCGCAGGGCGTCGGCGACTTCGGCGGGCTTCCAGTGGGCGTGCATGTCGATCATGGCGGTTTCCTCCCCGTCCGTCCGGCAGCTTAGCCCCGGCGCGGCGCACCGCCAATCACCGCGACTGTCTAGACCGGTCGACGACAACCGCCGACCACGCGCCAGCGTCGCGCTGGCGCAGAGGCGACTGCGAAGCTGGATTAACACTCGCCGCCGCTGCCCGAAGCCTCGATCAGTGCCGCATCGGCAGCGCCCCCGGCATCCTCGACCGAAGGCTCGGTTGGCGTGTCATGCACCGCCGGCACCTCGTCCGCAGGCACCTCGTCCGCAGGCACCTCGTCCGCAGGCACCTCGCCCGCGGGCACCTCGCCCGCCGGCACCTCGTCCGCAGGCACCTCGTCCGCAGGCGCCGGGCCAGGCCGGGCAGCCCTGGCGCCAGCCCGCTTTCGTCCGCCGCGCGGGGTCCTGGAGATCGGCACGGCGGCGACATCCGTGGCAGACGGCTCGCCCGGCGTTTCGCTCGGCACGGCGCTCGGCACCTCGGTCGGCGCCGCGGCAGGCGCCTCGGCTGGCGCTTCGATTGGCGCCTCGGCTGGCGCTGCAATTGGCGCTTCGCTCGGTGCTTCGGTCGGCGCTTCAATTGGCGCCTCGATAGGCGCCTCGATCGGCGTGCCGCTCAGCTCCGCTGCATCCCCCGCGACGGCAAGCTCCGAAGCTGCCATCGCCTTGCCGGCAACCCGCTTGCCGCGCGCGCGCGGTGCCTCGGCGACCGGCGCGCCGGCGGCGGCGGTCGCGTCCTCGACCACGAGCCTCGATAGGCGTTTCGATCAGCGCTTCGCCCGGTGCTTCGCTCGGCACTTGGCTCGCCGCGGCGACTGGCGTTTCGCTCACCGCCTCGCCGGGCGCCGACGCCTCGGCCAGGACCTCCGCCGCCGCGGCGACTGGCGCTTCGCTCACCGCCTCGCCGGGCGCCGACGCCTCGGCCAGGACCTCTGCCGCCGCGGCCACTGGCGCCTCCGCGCCGGCAGCCCGCTTGCGCCGGGCGCGCGGCTTGCGGCCCGTCGGCGGGCCGGCGCTCTCGGCGACCTCCCCGGCCTGCCCCTCGACCGGCGCCGCCACGTAGACTGGCATGCGGCTGGTCGCCAGCATCGTCCGACAGGTGTGCCACACGCTCACCGGCTCAAGCTGCCGCAGGCAGGCAAGGGCGCGCGGGCAGTCCGCCTCGCGCGCCAGGTAGCAGGGGCCGCAGGTCATGTTCCGGCGCAGCGCCATCGCCCGCTTGCCGATCGGTGCCCACTCGATCGGATCGATCACGCCGGAATGCACGCCGATCGTCGGCACGCCCAGCGCCGCGGCGATGTGCTTCGGTCCGCTGTTGTTGCCGACATACAGCGCGCAGCACGCCAGCAACCGGGTCAGCTCGGCCAGCGAGGTCTTGCCGGCCACCGAGACGACGGCATCGCGGTGCGCCACCTTGTCGAGCACCTCCTCGGTCAGCTCGACCTCGTCGGGGCCGCCGATCAGCAGGGCGTTGACGCCCTGGGTGTCGACCAGCAGATCGACCAGGGTGGCGAAATGCTCGGCCGGCCATTGCCGCATCACCGTGCCGACGCCCGGATGGATGGCGACGACCCGCTTGGCGAACAGCGCGCGCGCCGCGTCGTCGAGGAAGTCCGGCAGCGTGGCGGCCGGCCAGGCCAGCGTGGTGAAGCTGGTGCGTTCCTCCACCGCCTTGGTGGCCACCGCTTCGACCAGGTTGATCAGGTCGTCGCTCACGTGGCCGCGCTTGCGCTGCAGGTTCTGGTCGCCCTCCCACTCCAGCGCGATGTCGAGGAAGGTGAACTGGCCCATGCGGTCGTAGCCGGCGAGGAAGCGGGCCGGGACGTGGCGCAGCACCTCGCGCGTGTCGTCGTGCTTGCGCAGGTCGATCGCCAGGTCGAAGCCGTACGGCACCAGCCGGGCGCGCAGCGCGGCGTAGTCGTCCGCGGTGAGCTCCTTCTGGCCCAGGCCGGACCGGGCGTGGAAGAATTCGAACTCGATGAAGCCGTCGATGCAGCTTTCCATCCCGGCGAAGAAGCGGGCGCCGCGGGCCGCCAGCACGTGCAGCGTGGCGGTGGGAAAGTGCGCCTTCAGCCGCCGCATGGCCGGCAGCGCGGTGATGAAGTCGCCGATGTGATCGAGCTTCACCGCCAGGATCCGCTTGATCTCGTCGCGGTGGAACATCGGATGGCCGGCGTAGATGCCCTCCACCGGTTCGTCGTCGGGCCGGTAGTCGTCGGCGTGGCGCGACAGCAGCGGACTGAAATACGGATCGCCGGCGGCGAACAGCGTCTTCCATTGCCGTTCGAAATGACTGGTGTCGAACACCTCATCCAGCCGGTCGCGGCTGGCTTCCTCGTGGTGGATCAGCCGCGCATACGGCGTGTAGACCGTCAGCAGCCCGGCCTGGTGCGCGCGCAGGCAGAAATCCAGATCGTTGTTGATGATCTGGTGCGCCTCGTCGAACCGGCCGACCGCCTCGAACACCTCGCGGCGAACCAGCATGCAGGCGCCGGTCACCGCGATGACGTTGCGCTGCGTCAGTGCCAGGCCGAAATAGCCGGGCTCGTCCGCCGCGGCGAAGCGGAAGGCGTGGCGCGCGACGCCCAGGGTCGCGAGGAACATGCCGGCGTGCTGCACCTTGCCGGCCGGATACGCCAACTGGGCGCCGACGATGCCGACCTCGGGCCGCTGCGCATGCTCCAGCATGGCGTCCAGCCAGCCGGGATCGTTGACCTCGATATCGTCGTTGAGGAACAGCAGGTACTCGCCGTCCGCCACCTCGGCCGCGCGGTTGTTGAAGCGCGACCAGTTGAACGCCTCCGGCATGTCCACGACCTTGTCGGCGTTGTCGCGCAGCCAGCGCTTCCAGCCGACCTGATGGGCCGGGACGTTGTCGATGCAGACGATCTCGAAGTCGCGGTAGCTGGTGTGCTCGCGCAGCGTGCGGACGCAGATTTCGATATGGCCGTGCGCGGCACAGGTCGGGATGATGATCGACACCTTGCCGCTGGCGCGCCTGAGGCGACGGAAGCGGAAGGTGCCGGGGATGGGCGTTTCCTGCACCTCGGTGCGAATGCCGCGGCGGGCGGCGGCGCGGCGCAGGGCGGCGCGCGCCGCGCCGGGGCTGTCCAGCGTTTCGCTGCCGCGCCGGCACAGCAGTTTCGGAACATGGCCGACCGTTTCCGCCTGCTCCGTGCAGCGCAGCACGATGTCGTACTCGGCGTCCTGCAGCAGCGCGCGCGGCGTGACCTCGGCGCGGGCCAGCAGCTCGGCCGTGGCGAACCAGGGGCGGCCGATGTAGTTGGTCGACAGCAGCAGGTCGGGCGAGAAGTCGGGCTTGCAGAACGCCTCCCGCTCGCGGCTGGTGGGGCTGCATCCGGTATTCGTCGGCATAGAGGAAATCCGCACCCGGCGACTGCCCGCGGGCCAGCGCGATCTCGATCAGCGCGTCGCAGCCGAGTTCGTCGCCCGGACAGAGCAGGCCGAACAGCAGCGGGCCGGTGACGGTTTCCCCGACGCCGAACGGGGTGTCGAGTTCCTGCCCGGCCGCGCCGGCGTCCACCACCGTCAGCCGATCGGCGAGGCCGGCCGGCTGCTCCGCCAGGCTGGCGCGGGCCACGTCGGCGCTGTCGCCGTCCTCGGCCAGAACCGTCAGGCGCCAATCGCGATAGGCCTGGCCATGCAATGACGCGAAGGTGCGGCCCAGCAGCGCCGGGTCGATCGGACCGTTCTGCCGCAGCACCAGGCGAAACGCGGGATGCTGGTCCAGCCCGGCGAGCGTCTCCGTCAGCATGTCGATCTCGACCAGCGGCATGCGGCGACGGATGGTGCCGCTGTCGTCGCTGCCCTCGGGCTTGCGCACCTCGATGTGGAAGAGGCGTTCCATCTCGGCGCCGCTCTGCGCCCGCGCGGTGATCTTCACCACGTGCGGGCCGTTGCGCAAGCTGCGCGGCGGGCAGTGGAAGGCGTAGCCGCTACGCAGCGCGTTCGGCCAGTCCGGGAACGCGTTGGCGACATCCTGGCGGGCCAGCCCCAGATGCACGTCGCCGAGCCGCTGGTCGTCCAGCCAGACCAGCATCTCGGTCACGCCCGAGCGGGACAGGATCCAGCCCTCGATCGTCAGGCGTCCGGTGACCGGCTCGACCATGGCGCCGCCCGCCAGCGTTGGCGCGTCCATTTCGAAGCGGAATTCCTGCGGCACCTCGGCGGGCGGCGGCGGCTTGGGGCGGTCGATGAGGTGCACCGAGACGTCCTCGGCGACATCGTCCAGGCCATTGCGCAGGATGACGCGCAGCCGACGCTGGCCGTCGGGCGGCGGCGGCACCGTGGCGACGAAGCGGAAGCCCGCGTAGCGGGCCATGGGAATTGACCGGTATTCCTCGCCGACATCTTCGCGCGACAGTCCGAGTTCCGCCTCGCCCAGGCGCTGGTCGTCCAGCCACACCTCGACCGTGGCGATGCCGATGGCGCAAACCGCCCAGCCCTCGACCGCGACCTCGCCATCGGCGGAGAGCGTGGCAAGGTCGCAGTAGTAGTTGATGACGCGGCGTGGGTCCTGGGGTTGCTGGGCCGCTTGCGGCGGCGGAAGCGACGGCACCGGCGACGCCAGCGGCGACTGGGGCACGTAGCCGCCGGCCGCGGCGAGCACGTCCGGCGACAGGTTGAAGCCGGCGACCAGCCGATACATCGGGTCCTGGCGTGGCAGCGACAGCCCCGGTGCAGGCGCCAGCTCGGCCGGGCGTGCCGGGTCCAGCGCCACGGCCGGCGGGGGCGGCGGTGGCGGCGGCGCGAGGCGGGCAACCAGCTCCAGTGGGACGACCACCTCGTGCGAGAAGCCGTCCGCGCAGATCGCCTGCGCGCGCAGCGTGCTGGCCTGACGCGCCGTCTCGCTCACCATGGTGGACAGCGAGAACCCGGCGTTCAGCGCATTGGAATAGGACGGGAAGACGTTCGCCACGTCCTCCCGCCGCAGGCCGAGCCTTGGCGGGCTGATGCGCTCGTCGCCGATGTAGAGCTGGATCGCCACCAGCGTGCCGAGCGAGACCACCCAGCCGAGAAGCTGCAGGTAGCCGCTGGAATCGAGCGCAGCGCGCTCGATGAACAACACCACCGGGGCGGGTTCGCCGGCATACTCGGCGCTCGGCCGGGTCGGGCCGGACTCGACCCGCACCTGGGTGGGCAGCAGCGGGTCGACAACCAACGAGTAGGTCTCGCGATGCGACTGATTGTTGACGGTGCGCGCGGTGATCGTGACGGTGCAGGGACCGCCGGCTTCGGCGCGGGGGCGGAGAAACCACAGCGTGAACACATGCCGGGTGACGACGGTGCCGTCCGGCAGGACCACCCGCGCGGTGGGGCTTGGCGGGCCGTAGTGGACCTGGCCGACGATGGCATCGCCGTGGAACAGGGTGACTTCCTCCACCGGAGCGGTCGCCACCACCCAGCCGCGGATCTCGAGATCGTAGCGCTGGCTGAGGAAGCCGCCCGCAATTGTGGGATTGATTTCGATGAGGATTCGATCGGGCGGTCCCCACGCGGCCGCCGCGGCATGGCCGGCGTCGATCGGCACGCCGGCATCGGACGCCATGTCGGCATCGCCCGCCATGTCGGCGTCGGCCGAGGGGGCGGCCTCGTTGGCGCGACGCACCTCCGCATGCCGCGCGGCGCCGATCGCAGCCGACGCGCCGGGCCGATCGGGTCCGTCCGGCACCGACGACGCCACACGGCCTTGGCCGGCCGGCTTCTGGCGGCGGGTCCGCACGACGGCGTCCGGTGACGCCGCGGCTTTCGCCCGGGTGCCCGGCTGCCTTGAGTCCGACGACTTCACGCCTGCCCCCATCCGTGTATCCCGCCTGGCGCGCGCGGGCCAATGCCATCTGTCAACGCGACCATGTCGGCGGTGTCCATCAGCGCCCTTCGCTCGTCATGCTCATGCTAGCTTACGCACGCCGCCTGCCATCCAATCGGGGTGGGTCGATCAGCACGGGCCGATCAGCGCTGGCCGATTAGTGTGAGCCGACCGGCGCGGACCCGCCAGGCCGGCGCCGTCCACCCCACCTTACGCGAGATCGAACGGCAGGCGGCCTTCACGATAGCCATCTTCATCAAAATGCTTCTGTGGCGATGCCACGACCCCGGTGCGGACGCTCTCGGCGACGTCCGGGTACTTGGTCTGATACCAGGTGTCATTGACCTTCATCGGGAACGGCAGCCGGCCCTCGAAATAGCCATCGTCGACGAAGTGCTGCTTGGCGGAAACGATCTGGCCGTCGCGGATCGCGCGTCCTATGTCCTCGGTACTGCTCACGATACCACGCCTCATCCACCTCGATCCCGGCGATCATCAAGCGGACCAGCTTGATGAAGTCGTCATACGACAGGCTGACGCGGAGCTCGCCGCGCACGGTCGAGATCTCGACCGACCGACGCAACAGATCAAACGGCGGAATGTAGTTCACGATGCCTCCTGTGGCCTTCTATCCTGTCGCGCGCGATCATGCGAGAGCCGGCAAAAAATCGCAATCCGCAAGCCGCGGTATCGCGATCTCGCGAACGGCTGCGCGTAAATGTATGCGCCCGGCGGGCGCGCGATGGCTGCGACAATGCCGGTGTGCTGTGCTAGGATGTCGGCACGCACGGCGAACCGGGAGATGGCGGGACGACGCATGGAACAGCACGGATGACCGACAGCCTGCGGCTGCACCCCGGCGGTGCCGATCCGCATACGCCGCCGCCGGACTCCGAGTTGGGTACGATAGTACGCAGCTTCCGTACGGCGCGCGTCCTGGTGGTGGGCGATGTCATCCTCGACCGCTACGTGGTCGGCAGCGTGCAGCGCCTGTCGCCCGAGGCGCCGATCCCGGTGCTTCGCCCCAGCCGCCAGCAGGCGACGCTGGGCGGGGCGGCGAACGTCGCGTTGAACATCGCCACGCTGGGCGGCGAGGCCTGGCTGGCCGGCGTGGTCGGCGACGATGCCGCCGGCGCCGAGATCGCGCGGCTGCTCGCCGGATCGGAGCGCATGCATGCGGTGCTGGTCACCGCGCCGGCGCGGCCGACCACCGCAAAAACCCGGTTCCTGGCCGGGACGCATCAGCTCCTGCGGCTCGACGACGAGACCACGGCACCGATCGCCACCGAGGTCGCCGAGGCCCTGCTGGCGCGCATCGAGGCGCTGCTCGACACGATCGACGTGATCGTGCTGTCCGACTACGCCAAGGGGGTGCTGAGCGATGCGGTGCTGGGGCGCGTGCTGGCGCTGGCGGCCGCACACAATCGCATGGTGATTGCCGATCCAAAACGGGCCGATTTCGGCGCCTATCATGGGGCGACGGTGCTGACACCGAACGAGGCGGAGATCCGCCTGGCGACGCGGATCGACGCCGGCGACGACCTGGGCGCCGAACGCGCCGGCCACGCGGCGCTCGCGGCAACCGGGGGCGAGGCGGTGCTGGTCACCCGATCCGAGAAGGGCCTGACCCTGGTGCGGCGCGACCAGCGGACCCTGCACCTGCCGACGCGGGCGCGCGCGGTCGCCGATGTCTCGGGCGCCGGCGATACGCTGGTGGCCGCGCTCGCGGTGGCGGTCGCGGCCGGGGCGCCGCTGCCGACCGCGGCGGCGCTGGCCAACGTCACCGCCGGCATCTCGGTCGGCAAGCCGGGCACCGCCACGGTCAGCGGCGAGGAACTGCTGGGCGTGCTGCACCTCGAGGAGCTGGTGGCGAGCGACCGCAAGGTGGCGGCAAGCTGGGACGAGGCGGCGACGCGCACCGCGGCCTGGCGCGCCGCCGGGCTGCGCGTCGGGTTTGCCAATGGGTGCTTTGATTTGATCCATCCCGGGCATGTGCACCTGCTGACCCAGGCGCGCGCGGCGTGCGACCGGCTGGTGGTGGCGCTGAACACCGACGCCTCGGTGAAGCGGCTGAAGGGGCCGACGCGGCCGGTGCAGAACGAGACGGCGCGGGCGACGGTGATGGCGTCGCTGGCGCCGGTGGACCTGGTGGTGCTGTTCGACGAGGCGACGCCGCTGGAGCTGGTGTGCGCGCTGCGGCCCGACGTGCTGGTGAAGGGGGCGGATTACCGGATCGAGAACGTGGTCGGGGCGGCGGAGGTGCAGAGCTGGGGCGGCCGGGTGGTGCTGGTCGATCTGCAGCAGGGGCACAGCACGACGGGCACGATCCGGCGGATGCGCGAGCCGGAGGCGGCGCAGTAGGGGGAAGCGGGGGAAGGCCAGCGGCGGAGCCGCCTGGATCCCACCGAGGGGCTCTACCGCCGGACCCTGGCCCGGTCTGGGCGTCGGGCGGGGGCCAGAGGCGGATGGTGTGTCAATTTGAATGTCTGCAAGGGGTGGGGAGCGGAAGTTCAGCTTTAAGGGCATTCCTCGGCAAAAGAAGACGTTGCTCATCGGCAGAGATCGGCTTCGCACAGACAACGGCGTGGGCCGGTGCTAGTCTAGTATCATGACCGAAAGCAGCCGGCGCGAGGACCCGCGCATTCGCCAAGCAGTTGAAATAGGCGCCAAGAACCGGCGGACACTCTGCCTGTTGCAGAATTGGTGCGCGCACGCGCGCATCGAAAAAGCTGGCGGGGTTGGCCTTGTAGAACAAATGACCGGCGACCCGATCGGCCACCACTTCGTAGTTTGCGATCACGCCGCGTCCGGTGGCTGGGCCAGTTGGGACTTGGCGGATTCGGCCCTCCGGTTTCATGACGCAAACTGCGTTGGCTGCTCCCATAGAAAGCCGGCCGGCTTCCCGAACTTGGCGGAACTTGTCGCAGAGCGTGATGCTGCGGCGCGGCGGAAGGAACTTGAGGAAGAAATCGCGAGGCAAACTGCGGACGCGGCGCGAGCTGCACGCCGCGTTGAGAGGGCAACGCTTCGAAGGACGCTTGACCCGGTGCAAGCGACCGTCGTCGATCAACTTGAGGCCCTGGACGGTGGCGGGCACGAACTTGCGGACGAAGCTCTCGCAACAACCGCCAGCCTCGCGCCAGAGGTCTTTGCCCCTCAACTGGTGGAGCACCTCTTCCGGCTGGTTGAGACCGGCGAACACTGGGCAGCCGGTGTAGCCCTCACAACGCTTCGTACTCTCGATGTGGACAAAGGCCGGTTGGTGCACTGCGCGGAGTTGGCGCTACGGAGCGGCCACGCGGAATCGGTCGCGGCCGAGATTGTCGAGCACAATGTGGCGCTCGTGCCACCCGACGACGTTGAGGGGATTCTTCAGCCACTAATTGAACTTGCCCATCCTCTCCGCCGATGGGTGCTGGACCGCGAGCCCACGCGGGTGCAGGGGCCGCTGCTAGCGCTGCACAGTGCACAGCCTCGTGCAGTTGAGGCGGCTCTGGAGGGGTTCCTTTGGAAGTCGGATCTTGCGATTGTCGGAACGGCGGCTCGCGGCATACTCGTTATCACCGAAGTCGACGGTACCGCGGCCGTCCGGTTGTCCCGGGCCACGATCTCGAAGCTCGCCAGGGGGCGCGACATCCCAGAGTACGAGCCCGGCGAACGAGACATCCTCAACGACCTCAGAACTGCGACGGGAGACGCCTTCGAGCAGGACCCACGAGGCACCGACGAACTCATGAATGCCTTCCGTCAGGGAGCGACTGACACCGGTCAGGGACGCGTGTTCTCCGTCTATAGGGAGGTGCTCAGACGAACAGATGACGGAAAGGGACCGCCGGGAGTTGCCCAGGACCTCGCCCTGCAACGGCTTCTCGAAGCGACGACTGGGGCGATGACTGCCGAGGTGCAGAAGGAGGTCGAGGAGGCCTTCCGGGGGAGGGCCGATGGAATCCGCGCGATGGCGAGCAGACATGTGGACTCTCTCCTCGGCGCCGCGGCCTTGCTGGACGAGAAACTCAGCGCGCCAGACGAACATGACGCCCGGGCTACGAACTTCATCGAAAGGATGGAGGCGGCTAGTCGGCGTTCGGGACTGATCCACATCAGGGACAACCTGGTCGGCTGGGTCGTGAAGGCGATCTGCGGGGACATGCGGAGAATAGATGCCTACTTGGCCGTACTTGCCGGATTGCCCGAAGACAAGGAGGCGTTCAGGGCGCTGCTGGTTAGCCACCTGGGGGAGTTGGTCGACTCGCCCGAAACCTTCGGCGCCATCCTGCCGTCGCTATATTCGGCCCTTGTTGGAGCAAGCACCCTCGCGCGGGCACGGGCGGCCGCAGTAATCGGCAAGCTTTCGCCACGTCAGCGTGACGATGCCCCACCGCTTCTCCTCGAAGGATTGGTGTCGCTACTGTCCGACCCGTTTGTCTTGCCTCTTTCGTCCGCCATATCTGCCTTGGAATACATGGACCTGCCGCCGGCGCTCCACGCGCGCGTAGCGAGTTGGGTCGCTACAATCATCCAACCCAATGCCAAGAGTACAGAGCACTCGGCCCTCCTAGTATCGTGCATTTCATTCCTGGCGCGCCGTCATCTCACTCCCCAACAGATGACCGGGAAGGTTGGAGAGTGGCTCGTCGGCATTCTTGCGTCACACTCACCCAAGCACTACGCAAGGGAACTTCGCGCCTTTCCCAAAGAATTCGGGACACTTCCAGGTTTCGGGCGACTGGTCGTCAGGTCGATGTTGGATTTGGAACAGATGTCGTACGGATCTGACGACATCTATACTGCGCTCAGAATGTTAGATGCCTCTGCCCTGGGAGATAACCGCAAGGACCTTCTGGATATGGCTGTAACGTCTGGGGAAAATGAAGATGGCTTCACGTTGCGCGGGGTGCTCGTCGAGGTCTTTGGTAAAGCAGGGGACTGGGATGCGGCGACGCAGGTTGCGGAGCGTGCAGTCGCGGTGGTCCCGGATACACGACGAGACGCCATTCGCCGCTTAGTGTTTTTGTCTCTGCTCGCGGCAGTAAAGCTGGAGCGGACGATCGCCGAGGGGCGGATCGCTGAAATTGCATCGCTTTCGACCGAGTGGCGGCGCCTTGATCGCGAACTTGCAGAGGCTCGTCGATGAGGCAGCGCGCCTTAGTCCTCCAGCTGTTTTCGGCGAGGATTGCGGCTCTTGAGGCGCTTTGAGGCGCCATCGATCCGCGAAAGGCGATCGCAGATTTGCTTCGCGAGGCTGCCGACCAACTGGACGCGACCACGCCCCTCTACGAGCATTCAGCGACCGCCGTCGGGTACACGGCCCTGGCCGAACTCCTGCGCGTCTGCGCCCCGCTTGTGGAATGGCGGAAGGCGGTACTTGATGCCAATCCTGAAGCCGAAAGGTTCGTTCGCGCAGCGACGGAACGTTACGTAATATGGACGACTGAGTTTGAAGGAAAACAGGCGGCGCAATCCCTGCTCACGGCGAGTAGCGCCATAACCCGGGTCTCAGCAATACGGGAAGTCGGTCCGATCCTGGAATCGATTTCGACGGTACCGATTCCGGTCGGTGTATTCCGCGAAGAGCGGCGCATGTGGATTCCTGATCGGGATGCGAAGGACGATATGGAGACAAAGCTCGACGAAGCTAGGAAGCCATTATTCGAACTTGCGGTAGCCTTCCTCAAATTTTCAATCGACGGTGAACCAGCTGTTGGCACGCACTACCTTACACCGGGTGAGACGCACGACTTGGAAATAGAAGTTCGCGTCTCCAGGTGGCCGGAGAATGCCCATTTGCTAGAACTTCGTCCCCTCAGTATCGACCCGCCCGAGAGCTATTCTTTTCCTGTCTTTCGTCTCGAAAAGCCGGCGGGAGACGCCCCGTTCATTTTGACCAGTAATGGACGTGCGATAGTCAAATTTGCGCATGGCCTGAACGCACGGCCGAGTGAGTTTCATTACGCACCACACTTCGAACCCACAATGTCCGAGGAGCCGATGGCAATCGTCGGGCAACGCACACTCCGCATCGAGGCGTTTGACCTCAAAAGGACGCGTTGGACAGGATTTCCGAATCTCGACACCAAGCTCCTCAATCTGCGGGACATTCTCCGATCGGAATCAACCGTGCCCCCGGGGGACATCATCAATGCACTGTCGGTGTTGAGAGTTCTTGCCAACTTCGCCGGGCGCTGTGTTCGCGATAACGAAGTCAATGAGATATGGTCGGAGGCGCGTTTCCAAAGGGCAATACGGGGAGAGCTGCGAAGAGTGCCCGAGATCGGATCTGAACTCGAGGAACACCCGCAGGTTTCAGGGGGCATCGCGGACCTCGCGTATCGCGGTATATGTATTGAGCTCAAGGCCTCGTCCGACCGGACTCTCCATCTCGATGACTGCCGACGATACGCGCCGCAGGCGGCCGCCTATGCTGTTGGCTTAGGTAAGCGGCTGGCTGTCCTTTCTGTTTTGGACAGCAGCCGCAAGGCCGAGGGCGCATTCCCTATGGAGGACGGCGTTGGTATACTCCTGGAAGAGGCGTCGGGGTTGGCAGTATGCGTTTTGGTCGTGCTGGTGCAGGCCAATCTTGTGAGGCCCAGCGCCCTTTCGCGTACGTAAGACCGCTACTCATTCAGCTCTTGGATTTCAGGCAGAATTGGCGCCTGAAACCATTCTCACGCCAACCGGTCTTTGGTACCAAACGCCGACCTGCTATCTGATGCCACCGACTATCGAGGCAACCTCTCGTTCTCCCGCCTGCCGCCACAGGGTATCGTCAAGAATGTCCGCGTCCGGGGTCGCTTGACCGGCCGGGCTATGCCCGGAACGGGTCGTAAGACAACACTCAAACTGGCTCGCTACCCAGCGGCGCCGCCGCTGGCCGTCCTTCGGTTTGCCCGATATGTGCCTGTCTATACCGGAGCCGGTGACGGAAACGGCCTGACCTTGATGCTGGAGGCCCGCTGCTCGGCCTGCCATGTGTCGTATTGCACCTGCAGATCGAGCCACAGGCGGATGTCCGTGTGGGGGAACGCCTTGGCCAACCGGATCGCCATGTCGCGCGACAGGTCGGTGCCACCGTTCACCAGCTCGGACAGCGCCTTGCGCGTTACGCCGAGGCCCTCGGCGGCCGCCTTCGCCGTCAGGCCGAGCGGCTTGAGATACAATTCGCGGAGAATCTCGCCGGGATGCGGCGGGTTATGCATCTTCATTGGCGCTCTCCTTTGCTATCCTGGTGGCAGTCCACGAGATCGACATTCGTTGCGTTCTCGCCCGCGAACTCGAACACGATCCGCCAGTTAGCCGAGGACCCACACAGCCCTTTGTCCCCTGCGATCACCGACCAGGGCATGAAACCTCGTGGCGGCGCCCCCAGATGCCGGTTTCGTCGCGCCCCTTGGGGGCGCGATCGAGCCACGGGTAGACGCCCCAGATGCCGTTGGTCGGTCATCGTGTCCCGCCTTCAGTGAGTACGGTTCTCTTCCCAGGCGTCGAGCTTGATCTCGTTCGGCCACGGGCCGCCCTTGCCGGTTTCCAACAGCGACTTCAGGCTCAGCAGGAAGACCGCCCACTTGGTGCTGCAGTGGTGCATGAACGGCACCGGCGCCTTCCAGCCCGCGTGCCTGAACATGACGATGGTCCAGTCGCCGTCCTGTTGCAGATCGAAACTGATCGTCGTGCCGATCCATTCCTCCGGCCCGGCGACCACCTGCCACAGCACGCGCCGGGCCGGATCGAGCGCCAGCACCTTCATGTCGAAACCGCCGGTGCCGAAACGGAATTGCAGCACGCCGCCCACGTTGGAGTCCCCGTGCGTGGTGGTCGTCCACCACCCGGAAAGACCGTCGAGCGTGGTCAACGCCTGGTAGACCTTGTCCGGCGAGGACGATTTCACTCCGACCTTGTGCAGAATATCGGGCATATCCGGGTTCTCCGTCTGGTGGTTGCTGGTTACGCGACGGACTTAGCGCCGGGGATCGAACGGTGAGAGTGACAAGTGTGGCGGGATTCCGATGGACAGTCTGATCACCGCCGCGGCGCGCGCGCTCGCCGCCGGTGACCCGATCGGCGCGCTGAACCGCGTCGCCCTGCGCGACGACGCGCCGGCGCTCGCGCTGCGCGGCATCGCGATGGCGCAGCTTGGCGATCTCGAGCGCGCGAAGCTGCTGCTGCGCGGTGCGGTGCGCGCGTTCGGTCCGAGGGAGGCCGTGGCCCGCGCACGCTGCGTCGTCGCCGAGGCCGAGATCGCGCTGGTCTCGCGCGACCTGGGGTTTACGCCGAAGGCGCTCGACGCGGCGCGGGCGACGCTGGAGGCGCACGGTGACCGGCTGAACGCGGCGCATGCCCGGCATCTCGCGGTGCGGCGCCTGCTGCTGATCGGGCGCCTCGACGAGGCCGAACGGGTGCTCGCGCTGCTCGACCCTGCGCCGTTCCCGCCGGCGTCGCGCGCCGCGCACGAGCTGGTCGTCGCGGGGATCGCGCTGCGGCGGCTGCGCACGACGGCCGCACGCGCGGCGCTCGCCCGGGCCGCGCAGGCCGCGCGCGACGCCCGCATCCCGGCGCTGATGGCGGAGGTCGAAAGCGCGGCGCGCGTGCTGGCAACGCCCGCGGCGCGGCTGATCACGCGCGGCACGGAGCGGCCGCTGCTGCTCGACGAAGTAGAAACGTTGCTGGCGTCGCCGGCGGTGGTCGTGGACGCGTGCCGTCACGTCGTGCGCGCCGCGGGCACGGTGGTTTCGCTCGCGACCCGTCCGGTGCTGTTCGCGCTCGCCCGCGCGCTAGGCGAGGCGTGGCCCGCCGACGTGGCGCGGGGCACACTGCTCGCGCGGGCCTTCGGCGCGAAGTTCACCGATGAGTCGCATCGCGCCCGGCTGCGGGTCGAGATCGGACGGCTGCGCGCGGCGTTGCGGACGCTGGCCGGCGTGAGCGCAACGAAACGCGGGTTCGCGCTGGTGCCGCGCGGCGCCGAAAAAGTCGTCGTGCTGGCACGGCCGGTCGAGGAGGCGCATGCGGCGGTGCTGGCGTTCCTGGCCGACGGCGAGTCGTGGTCGAGCTCGGCCCTGGCGCTGGCGCTCGGGACCAGCCAGCGCACCGTGCAGCGGGCGCTTGATGCGCTTGCGGCGGCGGGGAAGGTGCAGGCGCTCGGTCGCGCGCGGGCGCGCCGCTGGATGACCCCGCCGATGCCGGGTTTCACGACGACCTTGCTGCTGCCCGCACCGTTGCCGGGTTAACCGGCCCGCTTCAAAGCGGGTTGGGGCCGAGGACCTTCCAGCGGTGGCGCTCGAACAATGCCTCACGTTCGTCGGCGTCGGCAGGACGACCCTCCGCCATCGCCTCGATGTAGCCGCCGGCGGCCGCCGGCGTGTAAAGAAACAGCACGCGGCCGGTTTCGCTGCCGGTGTTCTTCCAGGCATGCGGGACATCGCGCGGCATGAACGCGCAGGTTCCGGGCCCACCGACCGTGACCTGCTCGCCGATCATGAAGGTGAATTCTCCGGCAAGCACCCAGGCAACCTCGTCGCTGTCGTGGTGCAGATGAAACAGACTCGTGGTGCCGGCCGGCAGGGTTTCCTCGAACATCATGATGCTCTCGCTGGTCTCGCGGCCGAGTAGCTTCAGGTCGAAGCAGCGGCCAGGCGTCGGCGATTCAATGTGCTTGCCGCCGCCCGCTGGTATAACGAAGCCTTCCACTGTGCTCATGTCGGTATCCCCCTCGCGCTGGGGGACAGAATAAACGTCGGTGCCCCGCTCCACCAGACCCGTGCCGCGTCCATGCCAGCCGCCACGCACCACCGGTCGCGAGGCGCGGGACCTCAATCATGGCAGGATTCACGACGACCTTGTTACTCCCGCTGCTCGGCCGAGTTGACCAGAATGGCGGCATGATGCGTGACCTGGAGGGAAACATGACGCGATCAGCGGCCAACATCGTGCGTGAGTATGGACCCTTTCCGGGCGCCGACCGCGTGAATGGCGTGACGTTTGACGGCCATCACGTCTGGTTCGCCTCCGGCGACCGGCTGAACGAAGTCGATCCCGCGAGCGGGACCATGCTGCGCTCAATCGATGTCGCCGCGCATGCGGGAACCGCCTTCGACGGCCGGCATTTGTTTCAGATCGCCGAGGATCGCATCCACAAGATCGATCCGGCGACTGGAACTGTGCTCGGATCGATCCCGGCGCCGGGTGGCGGCGGCGATTCGGGGATGGCATGGGCCGAAGGGACGCTCTGGGTGGGGCAGCATCGCGGCCGCAAGATCCATCAGATCGACCCTGAAACAGGCGCGATCCTGCGCACCATCGAGTCCAACCGCTTCGTCACCGGGGTCACCTGGATCGGCGGAGACCTCTGGCACGCCACCTGGGAGGGCGAGGAGAGCGAGTTGCGGCGAGTCGATCCCGCAACGGGCGAAGTCCTGGAGAGCCTCGAGATGCCACCTGGCATTGGCGTGTCGGGGCTGGAGTCCGATGGCGGCGATCAGTTGTTTTGCGGCGGCGGCGGCAGCGGGAGGGTCAGAACCGTCCGCCGACCCGGCCGAGCCGACGCGGCGGGCGGCGGTTAGTGCGGTTCCACCTTGATCGGCCTCCCCCTCCCTCAAGGGGAGGGGGTTGGGGGGAGGGGGCAGTGCGCCACGAACCCCTCCCCCCAACCCCCTCCCTCAAGGGGAGGGGGAGTTTGTTTCTTGTTCGCGCAATGATAGATCGTTTCAAATAAGACCCAAAACGCCCTAATGCCCGGCGGACGGCGCGTCGAAATCCGGTGCCTGTAACCCGGACGCCTCCAATTGGTGCACCAGCGCGGCCTTCAGCCGCTCCAGCCCGGCCGCATCGGCCGCCTCCGCGCGCGCCACCAGCACCGCCTGGGTGTTGGACGCGCGCAGCAGCCACCAGCCGTCCGCAGTCAGCACCCGCACGCCGTCGGTCTCCGACACATTGGCGTCCGCGGCGCGCAGCCGGGCCGCCACCTCCTCAATCACCGCGAATTTTCGGCGGTCATCGCAGTCGAAGCGCAGCTCGGGCGTGTTGACCACGTGCGGCAGCGCGTCGCGGATCGCCGACAGTTTTTCCCCCCCACGCGAGACGATCCCCAGCGTGCGCACCGCGGCATACAGCGCGTCGTCGAAGCCGTACCAGTGGTCGGCGAAGAAGATGTGCCCCGACATCTCGCCGGCCAGCGGCGAGCCGGTCTCCGCCATCTTGGCCTTGATCAGGCTGTGGCCGGTCCGCCACATCAGCGGCGCGCCGCCGGCGCGGGCGATCTCGTCGAACAGCACCTGGCTCGCCTTCACGTCGGCGATGATCGTCGCCCCCGGCCGCGCACGCAGCACGTCGCGCGCCAGCAGCACCATAAGCTGGTCGCCGAACAGAATCTGTCCCGCATCATCGATCAGGCCGATGCGGTCGGCGTCGCCGTCGAGCGCGATGCCAAGGTCGGCGCCGCGCGCCCGCACCTCGGCGATCAGCGGCGCCAGGTTGGCGGGCACCGTCGGGTCCGGGTGGTGGTTGGGGAAGCGCCCGTCGATCTCACCGAACAGGATCGTGTGCGTCCCGGGCAGGCCGGCGACCAGTCTTTCCAGCACCTCGCCCGCCGCGCCGTTGCCGTTGTCCCACACCACCGAGAGCGGCCGCGTGCCGTCGTAGTCGGCCTGCAGACGCGCAATGTACTCCGCCGAAACGTCCAGCGTGGTGACCTTGCCGGCCGCCTCCGGCACCACGTTGCCGGTGGCCGCCATGTCGCCCAGCGCACGGATCTGCGCGCCAAAAAACGGTTTTCCCCCCAGCGTCATCTTGAAGCCGTTGTAGCCCGGCGGGTTGTGGCTGCCGGTGACCATGACCGCGCCGCCGGTCGGCTGCGTCGCCGCGGCGTAGTACAGCATCGGGGTCGGGCCGCGGCCGATGCGCAGCACCGTCATGCCGCTCGCCATCAGGCCGTCGACCAGCGCCTGTTCCAGCTCCGGGCTGGACAGGCGGCCGTCGTAACCCACCGCCACCGTGGTCGCGCCGGGACGCGCGGCCCTGGCGGTGGCCGCGTTGGCAACCATCGCCCCGAAGCAGCGCCCGATCGCGAAGGCGTCCGCCGGGTGCAGCGTGCGGCCGACGATGCCGCGGATGTCGTACTCGCGCAGCGTCGTCGGATCGAAACGATGCGAAAACGTCATCAGCTATACCGCCGCAGGAAGCCGCGCACCGCCTCGGCCAGGTCGGGGTGGATCAGCGCATAGGCGATCTGCGCCTCCAGGAAGCCTGCCTTGTCACCGCAGTCGAAGCGCCGCCCCTCGAAGCGCACGCCGTGGAACGGCTGCGTGCCGATCAGCTTCGCCATCGCGTCGGTCAGTTGCACCTCATCGCCGGCGCCGCGGTCCATCCGGGCCAGATGACCGATCACCTCGGGCATCAGCACGTAGCGGCCGATGATCGAGAGGTTGGAGGGCGCGACGTCCGGCGCCGGCTTCTCGACCAGGCCGGTGACCTCGACCAGCCGTCCCTGGTCGCGGCCGACCTGCAGGATGCCGTAGCGGTTGGTGTGCTCGCGCGGCACCTCGGTCACCGCGACCACATTGCCGCCGGTTTCCTCATACGCGCGGGCAAGCTGGGTCAGGCAGGGCGTCTCGGCCAGGATCAGGTCGTCGGGCAGCAGGATGGCGAACGGATCGTCGCCGACGAAGGCGCGGGCACACCAGATCGCGTGGCCGAGGCCCAGCGGCACCTGCTGGCGCACCGTCACCATCGAGCCCGGCTCGACCTGGATGGCCTTCAGCAGTTCCAGCGCGTCCGCCTTGCCGCGCTCGCGCAGCGTCGCCTCCAGCTCGAAGGCGATGTCGAAATGCTCGACGATGGCGGTCTTGCCGCGGCCGGTGACCAGACAGAACTGCTCGATCCCGGCGGCGCGCGCTTCCTCAACCGCGTACTGGATCAGCGGCTTGTCGACGACCGGCAGCATCTCCTTGGCCATCGCCTTGGTGGCGGGCAGGAAGCGCGTGCCGAGGCCGGCAACCGGCAGCACGGCCTTGCGAAGTGGTTTGTTCAATGTTCTCAGTCCTCAAGCTGCGTCCTCGGCGAGACAGTCATAGCCCTCCGGCGAAACCGTGGCACTGCTCGTGCAAGGTTCCGCCAATCTTGCAACGGCCAGTCTAGCCCGGACTTCACATTACTGTCGCGGGTACTGGCTCGGTCGTTATCGCGCCAAGGTCCTCCGCGCCTTGCGACTACAACCTATGTTGGTGGGGGCAGCGCTCAAGCCCACCCCAAGACAATGCTCTTCGCCAGCGTCGCGCGACAATCCCGGCCGTCCTGTCGGCGCGAACCCTGCCGGTCTTTGAACGCATCCTGTCGCGTGGAACCGCCGACCGACGCGGGCGGACACTCGTCCCAAACGAGTGAATGGGGAAAGTTGGAATGTCGCTCATTGGGACGCGCGCAAACGACGTGGCCGCCCGTGCGGACCGCACCCAACCCGGCCCGCACGGTTCAGCGTCGCGTGATCGCGCGTGCGACGGCGCCCTGCTTCGTCGCCGCGGAGGCGTTCAACCAGCGGCGGTGTCTAAGCGCCGGCGATATCGAGGACCACGCGGCCCGCGACTTTGCCATGGAGCAGCCGATCGAACACCGTGTTGATCTGCGACAGCGGTTGCAGCTCGATATCGGCCTTGACCTTGCCGGCGGCGGCGAATGCCAGCGTCTCGGCCATGTCCTCGCGCGTCCCGACGAAGGATCCGCGGATGGTGATGCAGTTCGCCACGACATCGAACAGCGGAACGGGAAACTCGCCCGGTGGCAGTCCGACCAGGACGCAGGTGCCGCGCTTGCGCGCCATGCCGACGCCTTGCTTGAAGGCGCCCAGCGAGGGCGCGGTAATCAGCACGCCATGCGCGCCGCCGCTGGTGCCCTTACGGACAGCCTCGATGGCGTTGTCGTGCCTGGCATTGACCACGAAATCAGCGCCCAGCTTGCGGGCCAGCTCGAGCTTGACGTCATCGACGTCGACGGCACAGACCTGCAGGCCCATCGCCTTGGCATATTGAATGGCCAGGTGCCCGAGGCCGCCCGCGCCGGAGATGACGATCCACTCGCCCGGCTTCGCCCGAGTCTCCTTGATGCCCTTGTAGGTCGTGATGCCGGCGCAGATGATCGGCGCGGCCGCCTTCGGATCGAGGCTGGCCGGAATGTGCGCGACGTAGTCCGGGTCGGCGATGAGGTACTCGGCAAAACCGCCGTTCTTGGTATAGCCGCCGAACTCCGCCTCGGCGCAGACCGTCTCCCAGGCGGCCAGGCAATGCTCGCAATGTCCGCAGGCCGAGTAGAGCCACGGCACGCCGACGCGGTCGCCTGCCTTGACGATCGTGACACCCGCGCCGACCGCCGCGACCCGGCCGATTGCCTCATGACCGGGGATGAACGGAAGCTTGGGCTTCAGCGGCCAGTCACCGGTCGCGGCGTGGACGTCCGTGTGGCACACACCGCACGCCTCGGTCTTGACCAGGATTTCGCCGGGACCGGGCGTCGGGATGGCCCATTCCTGCAGCACCAAAGGCTTGCCGAAGTGCTCGACGACGGCGACGTGCATTTTACTTGCCATGGGTAGCTCCTGTTTGTGGAGGTTCGTCGGTCACGCGTGTCCGGCCACCGATCAGGCCGCCTGCAAACCCAGCCCGCACACCGGCTCGATCATCCTCGCCAGCACGGCTGCGGCGTCGCCGTGCGCGATCTGTCGCGAGGATAGTCGTCGTGGTTTGCCGCGGGCAGGTTCGGAATCTACGCGTATGGCGTTTCCGCGGACCGGCTCTTATCGGGCGCATTCACTCGTTGTCTTGACGAACTCAGCACAGAGCTGACAGCGATGCGGGCGGTATCATGCCGTCGATGTACTCGAGCTGGCGCCAGTGGGGTGTGGCAAGGGATCAGGCCAGCACAGGCGGGACAGCGCAAGTGGGCCGGTGCAAGTGGGCCGGCGCAAGTGGGCGTGTGCGTAATCCTGGTCTAGCCCCCCAACAGCAGGTCGCGCGCCTGGTTGATCCGCGCGGCGAGCCAGTCGGAGCCGCCGGCGTCCGGATGCGCCGCGCGCATCAGCCGATGGTGCGCGGCACGGATGTCGACCTCGCTGGCCCCGGGCTTCAGGCCGAGCACCTGATACGCCTCCTCGCGAGTCATCGCGCTTGACCGGCGCGCCGGGCCACTCTGCCCCCCTCCGCCTTGCCCTGCGCCGCCCGGCCCGCCGCTTTGCCCTGGGCTGCCCTGGCCCGCGCCGCCTCGGCCGCCTTGCCCCGCGGCACCGCCGCCCTGCCCCGCCCGCGGATGCGCCGCGCGCCAGCGGTTCCAGATCATCGGGCCGAACATCGCCAGCGCCCCCAGCGCCATTGGGCCGCGCCCCGACAGGATCAGCAGCAGCGCCAAGCTGAGCCCGCCGAGCGCCGCGATCCAGGCGAACAGCGACTTGATCGTGCCGATCGACGCCCGCTCGAACGCGCGCATCCCGCCAAGAAACAGGAACAGGATCAGGCCGCCGAGGACGAGCCACAGCATGGCTCAGGCCGATACCGTCCCCGGGGCCGGCCCTGGCGCCGGTCCCGACGCAGCACTGGCCGCGAGCTCCTGCGCCCCCAGCACGGCGAGCGCGCTCAGGTTGACGATGCCGCGCGCGGTGACGCTCGGCACCACCACGTGGATGGGCTTCGACATGCCCAGCAGGATCGGCCCGACGGCAAGCCCGTCCGCGGCGGCGCGCAGCAGGGTGAAGGCGATGTTGGCGGCATCGAGCGAGGGCATCACCAGCAGGTTCGCCGTGCCGTGCAGCCGGCCGTCGGCTACCGCGCGGTTGCGGATCACCTCCAGCAGCGCGGCATCGCCGTGCATCTCGCCGTCGACCTCCAGCGCCGGGGCGCGGGCGCGGATCATCGCCAGGGCGCGGCGCATCTTGCGCGCCGAATCGGTGTCGGAGGCGCCAAAACTGGAGTGCGACAACAGCGCCACCTTCGGCTCGATGCCGAACTGGCTGACCGCCTCGGCCGCGAGCAGCGTCATCTCGGTGATCTGTTCCGCGGTAGGATCGACCACCATGTGCGTGTCGCAGACGAACAGCGAGCCGCCCGGCAGGATCAGGCAGGACAGCGCGTAGTTGCGCGCGACATTGGGCTGGCGCGGGATGATCGGCAGCACCTGGCGAAGCTGGCGCCACCAGTCGCCGGTGCCGCCGCAGATCGCGGCATCGGCGTGGCCGGCATGCAGCAGCATCGCGGCGGCGACGGTGCGGCGCGTCACCAGCCAGTGCGCCGCGTCTTCCGGCGGCACGCCGCGCCGCCCGGCCAGGCGCTGGTAGTCGGGCAGCAGCGGAGAAAACACCGCGCTGTCCTCGGCCGGGTTGAGCACCTGCACCGCGCCGCCGAGATCGAGCCGCAGTCCCATCTCGCGCACCTTGCGTTCGATCACCGCGTGCCGGCCGATCAGGATCGGCACGGCGATGCCGTCATCCACCAGGGTCTGTGCGGCGCGCAGCACGCGCTCGTCGGCGCCGTCGCTGTAGACGATGCGTTTCGGCGATTTGCGCGCTGCCTCGAACACCGGCTGCATGAGCTGGCCGGAGCGGAACACGAAGCGCTCCAGGTCGCGGCGATAGGCGGCGAAGTCGGCGATGGCGTGGCGGGCGACGCCGCTGTCCATCGCCGCGCGGGCGACGGCCGGCGCGATCTCCAGGATCAGGCGCGGATCGAACGGCTTCGGGATGATGTAGTCGGGGCCGAACACCGGCGCGGCGCCGCCATAGGCCGCGGCGACGACCTCCGAGGCCTCGGCGCGGGCCAGCTCCGCGATCGCCTCGACCGCGGCGATCTTCATCGCCTCGTTGATCGTGGTGGCGGAGACATCCAGCGCGCCGCGGAAGATGAACGGGAAGCACAGCACGTTGTTGACCTGGTTCGGATAGTCGGAACGGCCGGTGGCGATGATGGCATCGGGGCGGACGGCGCGGGCCTGCTCCGGCGTGATCTCCGGGTCGGGATTGGCGAGCGCCAGGATGAACGGTTTCGGCGCGAGCAGGTGCAGCCACTCCGGCTTCAGCACGCGAGGCGCCGACAGACCAAGAAAAATGTCGGCGCCGGCGAGCACGTCGGGCAGGGTCTCGCGCCTGCGTGGCGCGCGCGTAGCGGGCCATGTTGGGCAGCATGCCCGCCCGGTCGGCGCGCACCACGCCCTTGATGTCGGTCAGCGTCACGTTCTCCGACCCGCAGGCCCATCGAGACCAGCAGGTCGACGCAGGCCAGCGCCGCCGCGCCGGCGCCCGAGGTCACCAGCCGCACCTCGGCAAGCTGCTTGCCCTGCAGCAGCAGGCCGTTGCGCACCGCGGCGGCGACGGTGATGGCGGTGCCGTGCTGGTCGTCGTGGAACACCGGGATGCGCATGCGCCGCGCGCAGCTCGGCCTCGATGGCGAAGCATTCCGGGGCCTTGATGTCTTCCAGGTTGATGGCGCCGAAAGTCGGTTCCAGGGCGGCGACCACGTCGCAGAAACGGGCCGGGTCCTGCGCGTCCACCTCGATGTCGAACACGTCGATGCCGGCGAATTTCTTGAACAGGACGGCCTTGCCCTCCATCACCGGCTTGCCGGCCAGCGCGCCGATGTTGCCGAGCCCAAGCACGGCGGTGCCGTTGGAGATCACGCCGACCAGGTTGCCGCGCGCGGTGTAGAGGCGGGCGTTGTCGGGGTCGTCGACGATCGCCTCGCAGGCGGCGGCGACGCCGGGCGTGTAGGCCAGCGCCAGGTCGCGCTGGGTGGCCATTCGCTTGGTGGCCTCGATCGCCAGTTTTCCGGGCCGCGGCAGGCGGTGGTAGTCGAGCGCCGCGCGGCGAAAATCATCGTCCATGTGTGGCCGCTCCCCCGCAGGTATTCGGCAGCATAGCATCCGGCGTCATACAGGCATGGGGCGGCCGGGCGCCAGACGTGGAGGCTGGCGCACTTGAGATCTGCGGCAGGACGATCCTAGCCGCGCAGCCGATCGCGCAGCCGCTGCATGGCGCCCTTCAGGGTGGTCAGCCGGTGTGTCCGAATGCCCCACAAGATGTCGTGCCGCACAGTGCCATAATCGTGCCGAAGGAGGTTGCCGATGCCGGCAATCTCGCGCCAGGGAACATCCGGCTCGGCCGCCTTGGCATCGTCCGGCAGCCGGCGGCTCGCCTCGGAAATGATCTCAAGGTTGCGCTCGACCAACTGCCGGACGCGCCGGTCCGCGGCGAACTGGTGAAGTCCAACCCGTCGGTGTCCGCCTCGATGTTCGCGATTGCCTCGAGGATGTCCGCGATAATGACCCGAGGATCGCGCCGAGGCGTCATCCGAACACCGTCTCCGCTTCTGCCAGGATCGTGTCGCGGATCAGCGGCTTGAGCGAGTCTCTCTCAACGACATCGATCTCGTGCCCAAGGCGATCGCCCGGCAGGTTCTTGACCCCGACCAGATCGATCAGATCGAACCGTGCCGCCGGATCGACCCCAACGAGCACGTCCACATCGCTGTCGGGCCGCGCCGCATCACGGACGATAGAGCCGAACAGCGCGGCCGAGACGACGCCGCGCCCGCGCAGCTCCGGCTCAAGCGCCTTCAGCGCTGCGACCACGGCTGCCTTCGTCGGTGCCGGGCGACCGCCGTTGTCGCGCTCAAGCATCAGCCGCAACGTGTCACGAACGACCTCGCTCGCGTCGCTGTAGGGACCGATCGCGACCTTTCGGCGGATGTACGTCTCCAACTCCGGGGTGATCGAGACGTTCATGGCGGTCGGCCTCATCTCTTGGTGGCGACACTGGTATACAGGCAGGCGGCCGAGCGACGGTAGTCGGGCATGGCGCGGCGGACATCGCCGTCCATGCGGAGCTGCCCGGTCAGACCGGGCGGTGGCAAGTCCGTCCGCTTGGATATAGCCTCCCCGATGGCGCGTTTGGCCGCCATGATCGGGCCGGACAGCGACCGGACAGCGGGAGCGCCGTCGCGCGCAAACAGGAGGACATCCGATGCAGCAACCGAACCGGATCAAGGCCGCCATGCGCGCCGGCCGCAAGGCGCATGGCTACGGCCTGACCTTCCCATGCCCCTGGGTGATCGACATCCTGGGCAAGCTCGACTTCGATTACGTCTTCATCGACGGCGAGCACGGGCCGTTCGACCTGAGCCAGCTCGAAGACCTCTGCCGGACCGCCGAACGCCATAACGTGACCACGTTCGCCCGGGTGCCGGACATCGGCTCCTCCACCATCCTCCGCTATCTCGACCGCGGCATCATGGGCATCCTGGGCCCACACATCGCCACCGAGGCCGACGCCCGCCAGTTGGTGCGCGCCTGTTACTTCGGCCCGCTGGGCGAACGGTCGTTCGGCGGTAACCGCGGCACCGCCTACAATGCCATGATCCCGGACAAGGCAGCGTATTACCGCGCGGCGAACGAGCAGATGCTGGTGTGCGCTCTGCTGGAAGATGCCGCCGTGCTGGACAATCTCGACTCCATCCTCGCGGTGCCGGGCATTGATATGTACAGCATCGGTCCGAATGATTTCGCGCAGAGTCTCGGTTATCCCGGGCAGCCCGACCATCCGGAAGTCGTCAAGACGATGGAGAGCATCTTCGGCCGCATCCGCCAGGCGGGTCATACGGTGCAGCGGGACGCGATGCAGGCGGCCTCGGTCAGCGATATGCTGCTTGAGGCGGGTCAGCGTATTTTGTCAGCGTAACATGGGCACGCGGCCGCCGGCCCATCCGGCATAGGTCGGCCACGCGCCGGCAAGCGGCTTCGCCTGACGGGAGTGGGTCAGTTTGAACTTCGGCTTTGGGTGGATTTCGGACGTTCGGAAGCCCCGTGGCCACAACGGAAGCAGCACAGATGACAGACTGCATCTGGTGCATGCTTCAACACTTTTACACCGATCGTCGGCCGTCTGGTCGATCAATCACAAGGATGGCCCACGCATGCCTCCATTGTAGTCGATCCACATTGAAAGATACCGGTTTTGTCTACCTGAGCGATAAAATTCGTAATGCATCTCGATCTCCGATCCATTGCCCCACTTCACTTTGGCGGTGCAATACCTACCCTTCAGGCCGTCGCTAAGCAGGCGTAGGGCGCTGACATCGACGGCATGCAGAAGACGCCGGTTATCATACAGTTTGGCGAGTGCGGCTCTTACCGCGCTATTATCGCAATCGGGGTAAGCTTTGCCCGACGTAAACTCTATGATCATCGTCGCGATGGCCAGTGCCCCGAACAGGATCAAAAGCAATCGCTGCCGCACGTGCATCACCCGTCTTCCAATGAGACATACTCAGTGAGCCTATGATGCCCCCGCCGACGTCAAAAGCATCGCGTCGTCGGGGCAGTGCGGCAACCTCAACGCAAAATTCAAGAAATTTGCAACGCGAAAGCGACCTTGATTGAATTGGGCGTGCCTGATGCAGACGTCTGGTGCGCAGCGATCGGATGAACCGGGGCTGGCGGAGTCCGCGGGCGTTGCCCGCGACCGACCCCGTCGGCGCGGCGGTGCGTGGTTTTCTGGCCGACCATCGAAGCCACACAACTCCCTACCACCGGCCGCCGGTCGCGGCGGGGGCAACGACCTCCGCGTGCTCCACGACGGGTCCCCGTCCCCGGTGACCGAGCGCCCCGCCCCGATCCCGACGGCGCACGGGTCCGGCGGCCGCGCGCACCCGCCGCCAGTCGCGCCGGAGTCAGTCGTGCCGGATGCGGTACAGCGCCGCGACGTCGCGCGCCGCAACCAGCCGCAGCTTGTCCGGCAGGAACTGGTGCAGATCCCCCGCCCCGCCCGCGTTCAGCAGCAGCACGTAATCGTAATGGTGCTGCCAGTCCGCGAGGTAGGGCGCCGGCGTGACCGGGTGCACGCTGTAGCCGACCACCAGCGACTGCCAGTCAGGCGGCTGCCCCTCCGGCACCGAGATGCGGTCGTACGGCGGCCGCACCACCAGCGGCTGCTTCGCGGCGACGGTGAACAGGTACGGAATGAACGCCCGGTGCTCGATCGTCAGCAATGCCGGCAGGTGGAAATCAACGCGGAAGAAGCCCGGAATGCGCCGCCCGCGCGGCACGCGGTCCCAGTAGGCCGGCGCGTCCTCGGGATCGACGGACACCACCAGCACGCGGCTGCCCGGCGCGACCGTCGCGACCACCTGGCGGAAGTCGGCCAGGTCGCGATTGTGGTCGAACCACACGTCGGCGAGGCTCGCCGTGCGGGCGAGAAACGCCAGCGCCAGTACCGCGGCGATGGTGGCCCGCGCGCGCGGCGACAGCCCCTGCGGCCGCAGCCCGGCGAACAGCAGCAGCCCGAGCATGATCGGGAAGCGCGCATCGAGGAACCCGGTCTGCTTCATCACGAACGGGCACAGCAGATACGCAACGAACAGCACCACGAGCGCCAGCGTAATGCCGGGCGCGGCGCGCAGCCGGCGCTGCCGGGCCGCCACGCAGAGGCCGACCAGGAAGATGACCCCGACCAGCGCGTCCCGGAACCCGTCATACGCCAGGAACGGCTCTGTCAGGCAGTACAGCTTGTGCCACAGCGGCCGATAGATCACGCCGCCACCGAGATGATCGAGCGGTGCCAGCAGAACCAGCACGACCGGTGGCGTGAAGGCGATCGCACCCATCGCCGCGCGGCGCAGCAGATGGACCCATCCCGCCCCGGTCGTCCGCCGCAGCCGCCGGAACGTTGCCAGCTCCTCGCTGCCGAGCAGTACCGCCAGCAGCACCAACCCGAACAGGTGCATAAAGAAGATCGCGGCGGTCGCCAGCGCGCCACACAGCGTCACCCATACCGGGTGCGACTCGCGCCAGCGCAGCCAGCCCGCCGCCGCCAGCAGTGCCATGCCCAGCGCGAGCAGGAAGTTCATGAAGCCGAACAGGAACAGCACGTTGTAGGCGACCAGCGCGCCAGCCAGCGGCCAGTAGGAGCGCACGCCGAACGCGACGCGGTGATAGACGATCACCCCCGCCAGCGGCAGCAGCAGCGTCGCGCCGAGCACCACGCGCCCCGCCACGTAGATCGGCAGCAGCTTCAGCATCTCGGGCATCACCAGGTCGATCGCGAGGTTGGGGATGATCGCCCAGTGCTGCTCGTACATCCGCGACAGGATCGGGTCGTGCGCGCCGAACGCCAGCACGTACATGCGTGCCAGATGATTCGGGTAGTCGAGCAGTGGCGGCACATCGACCAGGAACAGCGGCACCAGCAGCACCGCGCAGGCCCCGGCGAGCACCGACCACCACGCCGCGCGCGTGGCGGCCAACGCCATGCAGCGTTCGCCGAACGGCGTGGCGCGAGGGGGCGCGCCGATGGCCGTCGTGCCCGAACTCATTGCGGACCCGTCGGACGTTGCGCGGTGGGCGCGACGGTCGGGCCCGCACCGAACCGGGCGGCGCCGGGATGGTCAGCGTGACCAAGTTGGTCCCGACCCGGCGGCGACGTTGCCCTAGACCGCGCCATGCCTTGCATCCATTCGTGTCATCATCGCCGCGTCGATGGAGTCAACCCCGAGTCTCATACCAGCCGCGTGAAGGTTTGCCACGCTGCGTCCTCCGGCGCGGCCAGGCGTGCCACACCGGCCGGCGCAACCACTGACCAGGTGGCCGCCGCCGCCACTTCGTATGGCACCGGTCTCATTGCAGTGCAGTTTCCCCTGCTGCGCGGCGCAGGTCAGGCAGCGGCCTGGCGGATCGGAGCTGGTGCGGTCGAGAAGACTCGAACTTCCACGGGGTTTCCCCCACAAGCACCTCAAGCTTGCGCGTCTACCATTCCGCCACGACCGCATATCATGGGGCACGCGGCGCTTCTCGCGCCGGCGGGCGGCGCGGTATAGCGGATGAATGACGGGGCTTCAATGATCGCCGACCCCACTGTCGATCCTCCTGCCGTTTCCCCTGGCGCTCCCCCTGGCGGCCCGCTCGCGCACCCCCTGGCGTGGCGCATCACCGTGGGCCTCACGCCTTACCCGGAGGCGCTCGCCGCCATGCAGGCACGGGTCGCCGCGATCCGCGCCGGCACGGCCGGCGAGCAGGTCTGGCTGGTGGAACACCCGCCGCTGTACACCGCCGGGACCTCGGCGCGGCCGGCCGAGCTGACCGACCGGACACGCTTCCCCAGCTACGCCGCCGGGCGCGGCGGGCAATGGACCTATCACGGCCCCGGGCAGCGGGTAGCCTACGTGATGCTCGACCTGGCGCGCCCGCACGGCACGGTCCCGGCGCGCGACGTGCGCTGCTTCGTGCACGGGCTGGAGGAATGGCTAATCCGCGCGCTCGCCCGGTTCGAGGTGCGCGGTGAGCGGCGGGACGGCCGCGTCGGCATCTGGGTCGCCGACCAGGCAACCGGGAACGAGGCCAAGATCGGCGCCATCGGCGTGCGCGTCAGCCGCTGGGTCAGTTGGCACGGCGTGGCGCTGAACGTGGCACCCGACCTGTCGCATTTCGCCGGCATCGTGCCGTGCGGCATCCGCGAGCACGGCGTCACCAGCCTCGCCGCCCTCGGCCGCGCGGTGGCCATGGCGGAGGTGGACGCGGCGTTGCGCACGACCTGGGACGGGGTGTTCGGCGACGAGGCTGGTCCGGCCGCAGCCTCCTGCGCCCGATCGCCGGTTGAGAGGACCGCACCATGGGCCTGACGGTGCTGCTGACCAACCTCTTCATCGCGGCCAACACCGGCTCGGAATGCGTGATCGAATCGCTGGCCGACGGACTGCGCGACGCCGGTCATCGCCCGGTGGTGTATGCGCCGCAGCTCGGTCCGCAAGCCAAGCGGATGGCCGATCGCGGGCACACCCTGGTGGACCGCCTGGAACGGCTCGGCCCGCTCGTTCCGGACGTGATCCATGCGCAGCACGTTCCGCCGTCGCTGGTGGCGCTGGCCGGATTTCCGCAGGTGCCCGCGGTGCACGTTGTGCACGGCGTCCTGTCGCAGATCGAGTCCCCGTTGCGGCACCCGCAGTTCCGCCGGACCGTGGCGGTCGACGAAATGGTGGCGGAGCGCTGCCGCCGCGCCGGCGTGTCGCCGGACCGCCTGCGGATCATTCCCAACGCGGTGGACACGACGCGGTTCCGCGCGCGTGCCAGGCTGCCGCCGCGGCCGCGCCGCGCGCTGCTGCTCACGAAGAACCAGGGGCACCACGACGCGGTCCGCGCTGCCTGCCAGGCGGCCGGGATCGCGTTGGACGCGCTGGGCCCCGGGGTCGGGAAGGTCACCGACCGGCTTGAGCAGGAGCTGCCGCGCTACGACCTGGTGTTCGCCACCGCGCGCATGGCCCTGGAAGCCGCCGCGGTCGGCTGCGCGGTCGTGGTCGTGGACGGGCGCGGCTTCGCCGGCGCGCTGACCGCGGCGAACCTGGACACCTGGCGGCGGCTCAATTTCGGCACGGCGCTGCTGACCCAGCCGGTCACCGAGGCGCGCCTTGCCGCCGCCATCGCCGCCTACGATCCGGCGGACGCGGCGCAGGTGTCGGCGCGGATCCGGCGCGAGGCGCGGCTGGACGACGCGGTCGCAGCCTATGTCGAGCTGTATCGCGAGGCGATTGCCGAGGGCGCGCCGCCCGCCCGCGAGTCCGCCACCGCGCTGGCCGCGTTGCTCGATGAGATGCTGCCGAGCAACACGATGCGCGCCTGGCGGAGGCTGGTGCACGAGGTCACGTTCAACACCGACCGCGCCCGCGATCCGATCATGCGCGCGTTGCGCGCGCGGCTGGTGGGCGATCCGCGGCCCGGGCCGGAGGCGCGGGCGTGGCTGCTCGCCGCGGCGCGCGACAGCCTGGCCGAGACGCTGGCGCGCTGCGTCGATGATGAGATGAGCGCGTTCGAGGCCGAGGCCGCGGTGATGCTGGGCAGTGCGGCGCCGGCAGAAGTGTTTTCACGGTGACCGGAAACACCCCCGATCGTGTCGCCACCGTGTAATTGCGGAATAGCAACGACAAAGGGCGCCTGTCGTGTCGCTACCGTGTCATTGCGAGGAGCGAAGCGACGAAGCAATCCCCATCCAGGTACGCACGGGGATGGGGATTGCTTCGTCGCTTCGCTCCTCGCAATGACACGGTGGATCGGTGCTTTCGCGCTGCGTCGACGCACTCTACCGCGTCGGCAGCCGCCGAAAGCCTGGTTCCGCCGGCACGTCGGAAAACTCCTCCTCGATGCTGGTCACCATGGCCATGCGCGGTCCGCGCCGGCACAGCCGGACCAGCTCCTCGACCGCGGCGGTGTCGCCGGCGATCAGCGCCTCGATCGTGCCGTCCAGCCGGTTGCGCACCCAGCCCGAGACGCCGGCCGCCTCGGCATGGACGATCAGCCAGTCGCGGAACCCCACCCCCTGCACCCGTCCGGCGATGATGAGGCGCTTCGCTGCCATCCGTGGGCCTGCTCCTGTGGGCCTAATCCCGCGTGAGTGCGATCAGACGCGCCGCCACCTCGATGTCGTCGGCGACCGCCCGGCGGCGTGCGGCGGCTTGCGCATCTTCGCCCCATTGCTCGGCCTGGAACAGTTCGTCCAGTGCCCCGAGCGCATGGGCGGCGGCCGGGTCGAGAAGTCGTTCCGCCAGGGCAAGCCCAAGCACCAGGCTGCCCAGCGCCGGCACCGCGACACCGAGCGCGGCCAGCGCCCAGGGGTCGAGCGCGCCCACCGCCGCGCGCAGCGCCGCGATGCTGCTGCGGTGCTGGCGGATCGCCATGATCCCCGAGGTGACGCGCAGCTTCGCTGCATGGCGGCGCTCCGCCCACTCGATCCAGGGCTGCCAGGCGGCGTCCTGGCGCTGCACCAGCGCCTCGGGCGTCTCGGCGCGGTAGCAAAGCAGGTCGGTCTCGCCGTAGCGCGCGATGGCATCGACGGCCGGCCAGGGGTCGGCGGCGATGCGCTCCTGCGCCGTGCCGGCCAGTCGGGTCAGCGGCGTGTCCGCGAACGACATCTCGCCGCCCTTGCCACCGCCGGCACGCTGCCATTCGGCGGCGATGGCGTGTGCCAGGGGCGGATGTGACAGACGCAGGGTCGCGCCGCCGGGCAGGTGCATCGGCTTGCCATCCAGCAGGATGGCATAGAAGCCGTCGATCGGCTCGGCGGTCGCGTGGTCCCAGAAGCGCTTCACCACCGCAGTGCCATCCGGCGCATCATTGGAACAGCTTCTTCAGCATGTTCAGGGGGTTGGCGCGCTTCGCCGGGGCCGGGCTGGCCGCCGGAACGGTGGCGGCCGGTTGGCTGCTCGCCGCCGGGGCCTGGCTGAAGCGCGCCAGGGCGAGCGGCCCGGCGCAGGCGTCGCCCGGCAGCTTCTTGTCGACCTCCGAGCCGATGATCAGCGCCAGCCCGCCGGTGCTCGCACCCAGCGCCAGCTTGGCTGCGGTGGCCGCGTTGCCGGTCACCGCACCGGCCACGTCCGGCTGGACGGACGGGTTGGCGAACGTGCCCGTCACGATCACCGGCGCGGCAATGGCCGTGCCGGCAATCCCGGCGGACGGGCGCAGGTGCAGATCGAGCGTCTCGGTGCCGAAATCCAGCGTGCCGGTGCCGGTCATGTTGAGCGTGCTGGTATCCAGCCGCAACGCACTCACCGTGCCGATGCCATGACTGGCATCCAGCCGCAGCGCGAAGCAGTTCAGCGTGCTCATCCCGGCTATGTTGGCAAGCTGGCTGAGCTCGGTTTTCCGCAGCAGGCTCGCCAGCAGGCTGGCCAGAGCCCGGCTGTCGATCTGGCCCTTTTCGACCGCGGCGCCGATCGCGCCGTCCAGCGATGCCGCGATCGCGTGCGGCGTGTCGCCGGCGCCGCGCAGATCGGCCCGCAGTTCCAGCATGCCGCTGGCATAGCCCGGCTTGCCCATCGCCTGGAGCAGCGGCTGCAGCGCCAGCGCGGGCGCCCGCAGCGTCAGCGCCACCGGCGGCGTGGCCCGGGTCGCGTCCACCTTGGCGGTCGCATTCACCTGTCCGCCCGGGACATCCAGCGTGAGCGGATCGAGGGTAAGCTGCCCGTCCTTCACCACGGCGTGCAGCTTGACCGATTTGTAGTCCTGCTCGCCGGTGCGCAGGTCATCGACGGCAAGCTGGAGGTCGGAGTTGGCCAGGCGCAGCGCGTCGAATGGCAGTTTGGTGTCCGGGATCAGCCGGCCGGATGGCGCTGTCGGCACTGCCGGGGTCGCGGGCGTCGCCGGCTTGCCCGCGCTGGTCGGTGCTGCCCCCGCAGCGAGAGATTTCCCAAGCGCATCGAGATCGATCTGCTTGGCGGACAGGTTCGCCGTGACCATCGGCGGGGTGCCGCGCTGCAGCGACACCGCGCCAGCCAGGTCGGCCTGCGGCAGCGTGAGCGTGAGATCGTTCAGCGCGATGCCGTTACCACCGTTCGTGTCCGCCAGCTTGAACTGCGCGGCAATGGTTTTCAGCGGCGGCAGGGGGGTGCCCGCCAACGGCGACAGGGCGGCAAGGTCGGGAATGTCCGCGGTCACGGCGACCGCGGCGCCGCCGGCCTCGGCGGGATGCGCCACGGTGCCGTTCACGGTGAACTTGGCGCCCGCGGCGGTGGCGGCGAGTTTCACCGGCCAGGGCGCGCCGGCGGCGCCGAGCAGGCCGGCCAGCGGACCGGTGTCGGCGGTCAGGCTGACCGGTGCGCCGTTATAGCTGGCGTCAAGCGTCAGGTGCAGCGGCGCGCTCGGCGTGGCCGCGCCGGCGGTGACCTCCTTCAGCGCGAGCGTCGTGGTGCGGCCGGCGGCGTCGCGCATCGCCAGCGTGCCGCCCTCGATCTTCAGACTGGACAGGACGATGCTGGGCGGCGGCGTGGGGGAGGCGTTGGCGGGTTGCGGCGGCGTGACGGAGGCGTTGGCGGGTTGCGGCGGCGGGGGCGATGCGGGCGGGGCGCCCGGCGTGCCGGGGGGAGCAAAATTCCAGTTGGACTGCCCCTGCGCATTGGTCTCCAGCAGGATGTCCGGCTTGTCCAGCACAAGCTGCTCGATCTGCACGTGCCGGGACAGCAGCGGGACCAGCGCAAGCTGCAGCTCGAGCTGTTGCAGCGTGGCCATCTGCGGGCGGGAGAAGCCGGGCGGGTTGCCCAGGCTGACGTCGCTCACCTGCAACGTCGGCTGCAGCGAGAGCGACAGGCCGATGCGTCCGCCGATGGTCAGCGTGCGGCCGGTGGCCGACTGTACCGCGGCGATGATCTGCGGCTTGAAACTGTTCGGATTGAGCGTGGCGATGAACACGGCGATGCCGGCGGCCGCCAGCACGATGACGCCGCCGACGACGAGCGCGACGATGCGCAGCAGGCGGCCGCGGCGGCGGGGTGGCTCGAGTGCCATCACTGGAACTCCTCCAGGCTAGCGCCCGCCGCCGATGCGAGTGGGCGGCCGGGCCAGCGGCGCGTGAAAGCCGAGCGTGCGGAATGTCTCACGCATATGCGGTGGCAGGTCGGCTTCGACCAGGAGTGTGCCACCGGCGGGATGGGGCAGGCGCAGCGCGCGCGCGTGCAAGTGAAGCTTGTCGGACAGGCCGGCGACCAGGGCGCTGAAGGCGTCGTTCTGGTCGGGTTCGGCGTATTTCACGTCGCCCAGGATCGGTGCGCCGAGCGCGACGCAGTGCACGCGGAGTTGATGCGTGCGCCCGGTCAACGGCTGCAGCTCCAGCCAAGCGAGTTTCTGGCCGGCGTGGTCCAGCGTGCGGTAGTCGGTGAGCGCGTGGGCGGCTTCCTTGTCGCTGCGCTCGGCGGCGACGGTGCGCTCGCCGCGCGGGCCGCCGGTGCGGCGCAGTGGCAGGTCGATGCGGCCTTCGGGCGGCATCGGCCGGCCGGCGACGACCGCCCAGTAGGTCTTCTCTACCGCACGGCCGCGGAAGGCGGCGGCGAGTTTGGCCGCAGTGCCCGGGGTGCGCGCCAGCACCAGCACGCCGGAGGTGTCGCGATCCAGCCGGTGCACCAGGCGCGGGCGGCCAGCCCCGAAGCGCAGCGCGTCGAGCAGCGCGTCGAGGTGGTGCGTGATGCCGGGCCCGCCCTGCACCGGCAGCCCGTGCGGCTTGTTCAGCACGATGAGCTGGTCGTCGCGGTACAGCACCGCGCGCTGGAGGTCTTTGGCGGTGTTCGGATCGATGTCGATGGCCGGCTTGGGTGTGGCGGGGGCGGTGGGCAGCGGCGGCACGCGCACCGCCTGGCCGGGCGCCAGCCGCGTGGCGGCCTCCGCGCGGTGGCCGTCGACGCGCACCTGGCCGGTGCGGCACAGTTTCTGGATCGCGCCCTGCGTCAGTCCGGGGAAGTGGCGGCGGAACCAGCGATCCAGTCGGATTTCCGCTTCGTCGTCGGTGACGGTGCGTACGGCGACCGTCATGGCTCGGGCATTTTCTTCTCCCCCTCCCCTTGAGGGAGGGGGTCGGGGGGAGGCGTCCCCGTGAGGGCGGGAACGGTTGCCATGCGCGCGGAACGGATCGCGCGGTGAGGCCCGAATTGAAATCTCGTGCCGGGAGCCCCCTCCCCCCAACCCGCTCCCTCAAGGGGAGGGGGAGAATCTTGTCGATTACCCATTCCGCTCCTCGCGCAGCTTGGCCCAGTACGCCAGACGTTTGCCGATCTCCCGCTCGAACCCGCGATCGCGCGGCTGATAGAACTCTGCCCGCGCCATGCCGTCCGGGAAGTAATTCTGCCCGGAGAAGGCGTCCTCCGCCTCGTGGTCGTAGGCGTACCCCGCGCCATAGCCCAGCTCCTGCATCAGCTTGGTCGGCGCGTTGAGAATGTGCGCCGGCGGCATCAGCGACCCGGTGTCCTTCGCCGCACGCCGCGCTGCGCCCAACGCGGTGTAGACCGCGTTCGATTTCGGCGCCGTCGCCAGGTAGATCACCACCTGGGCGATCGCCAGCTCGCCCTCCGGCGAGCCGAGCCGCTCGTAGGTCTCCCACCCCGCCAATGCCTGCGGCAGCGCCTGCGGGTCCGCCATGCCGATGTCTTCGGCGGCGAAGCGAACCAGGCGACGGGCGATGTAGCGCGGGTCCTCGCCGCCGGTGAGCATGCGGGCGAACCAATACAGCGCCGCGTCCGCGTCCGAGCCGCGCAGCGATTTGTGCAGCGCGGAGATCAGGTTGTAGTGCTCCTCGCGGTCCTTGTCGTAGAGCGCGGCGCGGCGGGCAAGCAAAACGGACAGCCCCGCCGGGTCCAGCGGTGCCGTATCCGCCGGCAGCGCCGCGATCTGCTCTGCCATGTTGAGGATGTAGCGGCCGTCGCCGTCGGCCATGGCGCGCAGCGCGATCCGCGCCTCAGGGTCGAGCGGCAAGGGCCTGCCCCCGGCCGATTGACCCGCGTGCCCGCCGAGTTCGGCCTCGGCGCGGGCCAGCAGTTGTTCCAGCGCGGCGTCGTCGAGGCGGCGCAGCACCAGCACCTGGCAGCGGGACAGCAGCGCGCCGTTCAGCTCGAAGGAGGGGTTTTCGGTGGTGGCGCCGATCAGGGTGATCGTGCCGTCCTCCACCACGGGCAAAAAACCGTCCTGCTGGGCGCGGTTGAAGCGGTGGATTTCGTCGACGAACAGCAGCGTGCCCTCGCCGACGCGGCGACGCCGAGCGGCCTCCTCGAACACCCGCTTGAGCTCGGCGACGCCGGAGAACACCGCGGAGATCTGTACGAAATACAGGCCGGCGCGGGCCGAGAGCAAACGCGCGATCGTGGTCTTGCCGACGCCGGGCGGGCCCCAGAGGACCAACGAGGCGAGCGAGCCGCGCTCCAGCATCCGGGTGAGCGGGCCGTCGGGGCCGAGCAGATGGTCCTGGCCGACCACCTCCTCGAGCGAGCGCGGGCGGAGTCGGTCGGCCAGCGGACGCGCGGCGGTCGGCGCGCCGGTGGGTTCCGGCGGGGCGGCCGGGCCGAACAGGTCGGTCGGGGTGGGGGAGGTTCTGGTGGGCACCGGTGGAAGATAGTGTGGCTGTTCGGTAGATGCGAACGGCGCGTGGGTGGTCTCGGGGTAGGGTGACTCCTCGACGCTAAATCTGCCACAGATATGCATCTCCGGCGCTTGCCGTCCTACGACGTTGGGTAGGCGACCCCATCAGCGCCAGAGCAGAATGCCTATGATTCCCGCGAGCAGTAGGGGCGCAAACCAAATTCCTCTCTCGATTTCCCTGAGACGATCAGGGCTCGCGATGGTTCGCCTGTCCTGGGTATCGGAAGCCTGCCTCTGCTGTTCTTGCAGGTCCTCGATTGCGGCGCGGATACGTTCTAGTTCAGGAACAAGCCGCGCATCAAGGCTGCATATGGCCGCAACAACGTCGTCGTGAGTTGCGGGTCGATATCGGTCATTCCGCTCGGTCATGGGGCCCCCGTTCGCTCACCGGCCAAACCCGATAACATCTGGCACCGAGATGACATCTGGCGCCGAGAAGCCAAATGCGCTGCAATTGCCCCTTGCTCTTGTCAATCGCTCGTCTAATCCCCTCGAGAATTTGCTCATCCGGAGATGATCACACTTCCTGCATTGTAGCAGAGGAGTTCAATGGGATGTTCTGTTTTGTAGATTTTCTTAAGCTTATCCTTTACAATGCGCCGCGAGGGATCGCTGCCGCGGATGTATTCGACCTCGTTCCTGATTCTCCCTCGCGTCTTACGGGCAATGGCTGAATCGCATATTTCAGCCAGCTCGAACGCGATCCGTCCTTCATCCCGATGGCAACAGAGTATGTAAGGTTCCGGAGGCCTTCGGCTCTCGACGCTTTGCGGGCTAATCGGTAATCCCGACTTGTCAATGGACTCTTGAAAAACGCGCCTCTCCCTGGCCGCTTTCTCTGCCACTGCGCTCATCACTGACCCTCCACGCCCAGCTCGGTCACGGTCCGGTCAGCAGCTCGTCCAGCGTCACCGGGCAGGTCTCGGGCAGAGGCAGGGGCGGCTGGCCGTCGACCTGCTGCGGGAAGCGGTGGCGGGCGCGCCGGTAAATGAGCGCCACGTCAAGGCGCTGCCGCATCAATTCCTGAAACGCACGCGCTGCATCCATCTGAAACAGCGTTGCCTCCTCCTGCCAATGCGGCACCTCTGGCGAGTTGGGCCAAGCCATGATCTTGAGCCGGTGACGAAGCGCCTGCGTCAGCAGCAACTCGGTTCGATGCAGTTCGCTGCGCCCGACGCTCTCGACCTCCTCGACGACGTTCTCCCAATCCACCTGGTCGTTGACCCGCTCGCCGGCGGCGAGACGGCGCAGCAACTCTGCTTGCCGCTCCGACCAGGTAAGGATGTCCTCATCATAGAGGTCGCTCATGATGTCCCCTGCTTCGTCCGAAAACGTTGCCGGTCGCTTTCGCCAGTGCTCGCGCCGCGTCGCAGGCGGTGCGGTGCGCGTCGTATTTCGACGCAGTCCCCAGGTACACTACTACCTGGGCCAAAAGCCAGTTCCACCACCGGCGAGCCAAGACGTTCATACGTTTCCCACCCCGCCAGCGCCTGCGGGTCCGCCATGCCGATGTCCTCGGCGGCGAAGCGCACCAGGCGGCGGGCGATGTAGCGCGGGTCCTCGCCGCCGGTCAGCATGCGGGCGAACCAATAGAGCGCCGCGTCGGCGTCCGAGCCGCGCAGCGATTTGTGCAGCGCGGAGATCAGGTTGTAGTGCTCCTCGCGGTCCTTGTCGTAGAGCGCCGCGCGCCGGGCGATCAGGGCAGCCAGTTCGGTCGCGTTCATCACGGCGGTGTCGGCGGGCAGGGCGAAGAGCTGCTCGGCCATGTTGAGCACGTAGCGGCCGTCGCCGTCCGCCATGGCACGCAGCGACAGGCGTGCCTCCGGATCGAGCGGCAGGGTGCGGGCCATTTCGGCCTCGGCGCGGGCCAGCAGCAGCTCCAGCGCGGCGTCGTCCAGCCGGCGCAGCACCAGTACCTGGCAGCGCGAGAGCAGCGCACCGTTCAGCGCGAAGGACGGGTTTTCCGTGGTGGCGCCGATCAGGGTGATGGTGCCGGTCTCCACCACGGGCAGGAAACCGTCCTGCTGGGCGCGGTTGAATCGATGGATCTCGTCGACGAACAGCAGGGTGCCCTGCCCGGTGCGGCGGCGGCGCGCGTCGTCGAACGCGCGCTTCAGGTCGGCGACGCCGGAGAACACCGCGGAGAGCTGCACGAAAGCGCGGCCGGAGCGGGCGGCGAGCAGGCGGGCGATCGTGGTCTTGCCGACGCCGGCCGGCCCCCAGAGGATCAGCGAGGCCAGCGAGCCACGCGCCAGCGTGCCGTCGGGGCCGAGCAGGTGGTCCTGGCCGACGACTTCTTCGAGCGTGCGGGGACGCAGGCGGTCGGCAAGCGGGCGCGGACCGGCTTGGGTTTCCGGCGCGGCTGGGGGGCCGAAGAGGTCGTCCGGGGTGGTGGCGGGCTGCGGGGGCATCGCGGAATGATAGTGCGGCGAGGCATGGAAGCGAATTGATATGGTGTTCATCGGGCCTGGCGGTCACATCCCGGCGTGTCGCCGCGCGACCGGTCGGTGCCCGACCGGGTTGCGGGCTCCGAGACGATCCCTCGGGTAATCCGGTGTCGCTCGCCAACATGGTCCCGGGGCGGGCGAGTGGCGCGGCGGAATTTCACCGCCGCGCTCTCACAGAACCGGACGTGAACCTCTCAGCTCATCCGGCTCCCAGTATCCGGCCGCGTCGCATGCAGAAGCTGCCAGTGCGCGAAGAGCGCTGGGTTGGTCCTGATGATCCGGGCGAACCACTCGCGTGCGCCTTTCGGCTTGTGCCGGAAGCGCTTGTATTTGCGGCGTGCCCATTTCCTCAGGTGGAAGTCAATCCGGCGCAGGCTGTCATACAGCGCCGACTTGTAGAAGTGGCCGTAGTAGTTGATCCAGCCCCGGATGTGCGGATTGAACATTCGGGCCAGATCATCGAGGGCCTTGTCGGTTCGGGTCTGGAGGCTCCAGCGCCGGACCTCCTCGCGCATCCTCTTGAGCGCCGTGTCGGCTGCCGCCGGCAGGAACGAGACGCCGTATTTGCCGCCGCGCCATGCCGCCAGCCTCGGCCGGAACGAGTAGCCGAGAAAGTCGAATGTCACGGCAGGATACGTCCCCTTCCGGTTGGTGTCCTTGCAGTAGACAATCTTCGTCTTCTGCGGATGGAGCACCAGCCGGCAGGCCGCAAAGCGCTCTTGCAGCGCGACCTGCAAGGCTTCGGCCTCGTCACGTGTCCGGCAATGACAGATGGCATCGTCGGCATACCGTTCGAACGGAACGGCGGGCCACGTCCGGGCCATCCACATGTCGAACGCGTAATGCAGGAACAGGTTGGCAAGGATCGGACTGATCACGCCGCCCTGAGGCGTCCCTGCATCGCGAGGCTCGATCACGCCATCTTCCCTCTGCATCGGCGCCTTCAGCCAGCGCTCCACATAGAGCAGCACCCACGGGCAGCCGGTATGTCGCCGGACCGCACGCAAGAGCAGCGCATGATCGATGCTGTCGAAGAACGCCTTGATGTCGATGTCGAGCACCCAGTCGGACCGCCAGCACCGCTGGCGCGCCTGGCGCACGGCATTGATCGCCGAGCGGCCGGGCCGGTAGCCGTACAAGTCGGCGTGGAACACGGGTTCCAGGCACGGCTCCAGATACCGGCGGACAACCTCTTGCGCGACACGATCGGCCACCGTTGGGATGCCCAACGGACGCGTGCCGCCGCTCGCCTTGGGGATATCCACCCGTCGCACCGGTGGAGGGAAGTAGCTCCCCGAGGACAGCCGGTTCCAGAGCTTGTAGAGGTTACCGGCGAGGCCGGCCTCGAACTCCGCAATCGTCTGTCCATCTACGCCAGCCGCCCCCTGGTTGGCCTTCACCTTCTTGAAGGCTTCCCAGACCTCCCGCTTCGGGATGTCGAACGGCTTTGCCTCGGTCATGCGGCTCCTCCCGTCACCGGTTGGCCGCCTGCCGCAGCAGGATACCGCAGCCCCTTCGGTCCAGCCCCATTACAGGACCTTCACCCCTACTACGGGCTGCCCCGTCCCTGTGCCCCGCATCGGTACTCTGGCTCTTGCGGGGGCCTCCCGCTTGAGCTTCTCCCTTGACATCGGGACGACAGGTTCCCGCGTTCCGCAACAGAGCCTGATCCGGGTTCACGCCGCCTCCAAGCCGGGTGCCGCTCGGGCCGGGCTTCGAGGCTCCGCCCGAACTCATCCCGGAGGCCACTACCATCCCCCCGGTTTCGACACCGTCCTGTGAATTTCGGCACGTCATCAGCGGTTTGCTTTCGCTCGTCTCTCCGGATCTCACCTGACGGGATCAGGTCCCGCCTTTTCTGCGACGCTCACCACCAGCGCTCTTGACGCCAGCAGCTCGCAGCGGTTTGGAGCCAGCTCCTGATCGCCGGCTCCGAGGGGCCTGCCCTCATCTCTCTTGCAGCTCCACACCTCCCTCGCAGTTGGTGTGTTCGCGGCACACGTAGTGACGCATTTTGAAATTGAAGGCTACCTGAGCGGCTGGGTTGACGATCGGGGCCGGCAGGGCAATCGCACTTCAAAGCAGCGCCAGAATCCGCGAGAGATAGGCGTCGTCCCAGCCTGCGCACTTGAGCTTGCCACGGAACGAACCTTTGGAGGCGTCCTTTTGCATGACATTCAGGTATGCCACCTGGTTGGAAGCACTGCCGCCCAGCCTGCATGAAGGCGCCACCGCCGAGGCGTTGCAGGCGATCTGTGAATTCGATCTCTCCGACCTCCAGGCAATCGACCCGCCACGAGGGTTCGGCAGGGACTGACCGATGGCGATCGAAGCGCGGGGGCGCTCGCGCGCCGCCGGTCGTGGATCCCTCCAATGCACGATCTGGAAAAGCTGATCCGAGCTCCTCAAAGGGGTCGGATTTGGACGCGAAAAGGGGGTCGTGATTGGAAACGATTTGACAACCGAACAGAGAAACACGCCCTGAAGGCAGTGATGACCGGACCGATGTACGAACCAACCATGAACCACAGAATCGTTCTTCGGCTGCGAAATTCCCGCTTGACAGGGAACCCCTCATACGAGTCCGGGGACGTTGGCTGTTCCGCCCTACGGTGTTGCCTAGAGCGGTTTCACCCTGACTGGAATCGCCGATCCACCTGTCAATGCGAGGAGCGCAGCGGTCCCCGGGCTTGACCCGGGGACCGCTCCCGAGGCAGGAGTTTGCTTCGTCGCTGCGCTCCTCGCATTGACAGGTGGGCCGGCGATTCCAGTCAAAATAAAAATTCCCTAGCCGATGTCCTCCAGGCTGAACTGTTCCGCTTCCTCATCGTAGCTGAACAGCTCCGCATAGCGCCCCCAGGCGATCGCCGAGCGCAGCGTGTCCTCGGCATAGTCGGGCGACATGTGGTCCTCCAGCTCGTCGCGAAAACGCACCGCCGAGGCGCGATGGTTCCAGCGCTCGTCCAGCACCTGGCGGATCATGTTGACCAGCGGCACGTGCGCGCGCAGCGCCGCGGCGAACAGCCGCTTGCGCTCCTCGGTGTCGGCATTGACGAACGCGCGCCCGGCCGGCGTGAGCTGGATGTCGCCCTCCTCCAGCACGGCGAACTGCAGCAATTGCAGCGTCTCGCCCAGCGGCAGCAGCTCGTCCAGCCTCGAGCTGCAACGATTCCGCCAGCGCCGGCAGGTCGGCGCGGCCGTTGTACGGCGGCCCGGCCAGCGTCTCCATCAGGCCGGCCATCAGGTTGGTGCCGACGCGGTGCAGCGGCGTCGCGATGCTGACCACCGGCGGCGCGGCCTGCGCGTGCGGCTCGGTATCGCGCGGCGCGTCATCAGCGCGTAGATGTCGTCCACCATCTGGCGGAACGCCGGATCGTGCCGGTTGCGCGGGTGCGGGAAGCTTCACCGCGCAGCTCGTTCGCCACCCGGCCCGGATTGGACTGAGAACACCAGGATGCGGTCCGCCATCAGCACCGCCTCCTCGATGTTGTGGGTGACCATCAGCATCGACTTCAGCGGCAGCTTGCCCTTCCGACCACAGGTCGATCAGGTCGGTGCGCAGGTTCTCCGCGGTCAGCACGTCCAGCGCGCTGAACGGCTCGTCCATCAGCAGCAGGTCGGGATGCACCACCAGCGCGCGCGCCAGCCCGACGCGCTGGCGCATGCCGCCCGACAGCTCCTTCGGATAGGCGCTCTCGAAGCCGCCGAGGCCGATCAGGTCGATCGCTTCCTCGGCCCGCTTCTCGCGCTCGGCGCGCGGCGACGCCGCGCGCCTCCAGGCCGAGCTCGACGTTCTCCTGCACGGTCAGCCAGGGGAACAGGGCGAAGCTCTGGAACACCATCGCCACGCCCTCGGTCGGGCCCGTCGATCTTGCGGCCGCGCCACAGCACCTCGCCGGCGGTCGGCGTCAGCAGGCCGGCGACGATGCGCAGCAGCGTCGATTTGCCCGAGCCCGAGCGGCCGAGCAGGGCGACGATCTCGCCCTCGTGCAGGGTGAGGTTGACGTCGTCCAGCACCACCAGGTCGGCGCTGGCCTCCTTGTGATAGGCCTGACGGCAGCCCCTGCACCTTCAGCAGGCAGCGATCGCCGGTCCTGGCATCGGTTGCTGCATCCATGGAAGGGCCCTCGTTCGACGGCGTCAGGCCAGGGTCAGGCGTCGGTTGGCATAGGCGTACAGCGGCCGCCACAGGCAGCCGGTTGAACAGCACGACGAAGCCGGACATCACCGCAACGCCCAGCACCACGCGCGCCATGTCGCCCGCGTCGGTCGCCTCGGCGATATAGGCACCCAGGCCGTGCGCGGTCAGCTTGGTGTTGCCCCAGGACGCCACCTCGGCGACGATGGCCGCGTTCCACGATCCGCCCGAGGCGGTGATCGCGCCGGTCACGTAATAGGCGAAGATCCCCGGCAGGATCACCTTGCGCCACCACAGCCAGCCGCCGACGCGGAAGTTCTCCGCCGCCTCGCGCAGGTCGCCCGGGAAGGCAGCGGCGCCGGCGATGACGTTGAACAGGATGTACCACTGGGTGCCCAGCACCATCAGCGGCGTCAGCCAGATGTCCGCGTTCAGGTGGAAAGTAGACGATGACCACGACGAACGGCGGGAACAGCAGGTTGGCCGGGAACGCCGCGAGGAACTGCGCCACCGGCTGCGCCCGGCGCGCCCAGATCCGGCCGCAGCCCGACCCAGACGCCGATCGGCACCCAGATCAGGCTGGCCAGCACCATCAGCACGACCACCCGCGTCAGGGTGAACAGCCCCAGCAGGAAGGCGACGCCGACATCGTGCCAGCGTCAGTCGGTCGGCCACGAAGCTGACGACCTGCCAGGCGCCGTACGCCAGCACCAGCCGCCAGCATGGCCACCCAGACGGCATCCACCACGCGCGAGGGCGGCGCGCCGTCGGTCCGGCGCGCGCAGGCCGAGCGACAACGGGAAGCCGCTGATCGCCCGGAACACCGCGCCCACGCCGTCGCCGATCGCATTGCAGCAGCCGCGTGCGGCGCATCAGCTTGAGCACCCAGGGGTCGTCGCCCGTCGCGCCCGCCGTGGTCTCGAAGCGGAACTTCGCCGACCAGGCGACCAGCGGGCGGAACAGCAACTGGTCGTAGGCCAGGATCACCACCAGCATCGCCACGATCGCGTACAGCACCGCCGCGATGTCCTGCTTCTCCAGCGCCAGCGCGACGTAGGAGCCGATGCCGGGCAGCTTCCAGGTGTTGTCGCCGACCGAGATCGCTTCGGACGCGACGACGAAGAACCAGCCGCCCGACATCGACATCATGGTGTTCCACACCAGGCCCGGAATGGCGAACGGCACCTCGAGCCGCCAGAATCGCTGCCAGCCGGTCAGGTGGAAACTGTTCGACGCCTCCTCGAGGTCGGCGGGCACGGTCCTCAGCGACTGGAACAGGCTGAACGCCATGTTCCAGGCCTGGCTGGTGAAGATCGCGAAGATCGCCGCCAGCTCCAGCCCCATCACCTTGCCGGGGAACAGGTTCATGAAGAACACGACGGTGAAGGTCAGGAACCCCAGGATCGGCACCGACTGCAGGATGTCGAGGATCGGGATCAGGATCAGCCCGGCCCGCCGGCTTTTCGCCGCCGCGGTGGCGTAGGTGAAGGTGAACAGCAGCGAGGCGAGCAGGGCCGCGAACATGCGCAGCGTGGTGCGCACCGCGTAGGCCGGCAGGTGGATCGGGTCCAGGCTGATCGTGGTGGCGTTCGGCGCGTTCAGCGGCACCAGTGTGCCGCGCGCCACGTGCGCCACGCCGATCAGCGCGCCGAACACGACGACCATCGCGAACAGGTCCCAACGGTTCGGCAGCCGCCGGCGCAGCGCCAGCGTGGGATGCAGTGTGCTCGACATTTGCCCGGATGGTGATGGTGGGGACGACTTGCGACGGCCGGGTGTTAGCCCAGCGCGCGCGGTCCGTCACGCCCGACCGGCGGGTTATTTGCGTCACCGGCTGTAGCGGCGTGACTGGTAATTTTCTGGTAACAAATATCTTCTTAGAACTGCCATGTTCAGGCTCAATCTGCCGGCCCGGCACTGGAGACGCTTCGATGACCGAGACCGAGTATGCGCGGAAGCTGGACGAGCTCGACCGGCTGTTGAACGATCCCGACGTGCCGATCGAACCCGCCCGGGTCTGGTCGCTGCTGGCCGAGATCGCGCAGCGCGACCTGAGCGGCGAGGAGGCCGGCGCGCCGTAGCCCGGTAAGAATCTCCCCCTCCCCTTGCGGGCTTGGGCCGCGAAGCGGACCAAGGGCGGGGGGAGGGGTTCCGTGGCATCGTGCTGCAGAACCCCTCCCCCAACCTTGGCCCGCTTCGCGGCCCAAGCCCTCAAGGGGAGGGGGAGACCAGGAGAACAGCATCCCCCGATCAGGCCGGAGCGAACAGCAGGTAGCCGCGCTGGCGGCCGATGGCCAGGTAATGGTGGTGGAAGTCGGCGAAGTCGCCCTGACCGACCTCGATCGCGGCCAGGGGGTATTGCCGGCCATACCAGGCGCGGTCCAGCCGGAAGGGCGCCAGCCGCTCGAAATAGCCGTAGTCGCGGTAGTGTTCGAACCCGTTCTTGAAGCCGCCGGCGGCCACCGCGTCGCGGACGGCCTGGTTCTGCCGCAGATAGAACGCCTCGTCGAAATGCGTCTGGAACAGTGCCAGCGGACTGCCGAAGCGCGGCCGGCGCGCGCGCAGCTCGGCGATCATCGCCGGCGTCATCAGGCGCCACTGGCCGCACAGGCTCGCGTGCATCGCCGCGATCTCGGAGTCCGGTACGGCGTAGTTCGCCGGGAACAAATAGAAGCGGTAGCGCGGATCTTCGAGCGGCAGCAGGTCGATCTCGGGGAACTGCGCGGGATTGAGGAAGCCGGTCAGCGGCAGGTAGATGCGCTCGGCCTGCGACAGCCACGCGGCCAGCCAGCCGAACGTGCTAACGCCGGGCAGGATGTTCGGCGCGCGCCGGATGGTCTCGAGGTCGCTTGGCAGCGTCCGGCGCGGCAGAAAGACCGCGTCGGGGAACGATGCGCGCAGCCGGTCGACATAAGGCGTGTCGCCGGCCTGTCCGATGAACACAGGCCGCAGGCCGCTCTGCGCCACGATCTCCTGGATGAACTCGGCCGGCAGTCGCGGATGGTCCGAGTCTACCGCGTGGCCTCGTGCCGTGCCGGGAAGCTGGATGACGAGCTGATCCCGCCCGAACGCGGGGACGTCGGGCACGGCAGCACGGAACAGCGTGGCGCACACCTCGCGCGCGGGAAAATTGTCCAGGTGCTGCGCGAGACTTTCGAGGTGTATCCGGTTGATCCGTCGGCTGACCAGGCCAGCGACCAGTTCGGCGCGGCCGATCCGCATGTCCGGTCCGCCGACGTGGGCCTCGCGCGTTCCGGTGTCGTGCGGGATCTCCGGGTGATGGATCCCCCAGTCCGGCAGGTCGACCCCGGAGAGGCGGCAGCCCGGCACGCTCGCGGCAATCGCGTGGGCTGCCATGTACTGGATCATCCGGTTCGCGATGCTGCCGCGTTGCTCGACATGCACCACGGGCGAGTCGTCGTCCGCCGCCGGACCGGCGCCCACCGCATGCGCGCGCGGGCCGGCACGGCGGTGGCCGAGCGCATCGCGCAGCGCGGCCTCGGTGACCGGCACGCCGTGGATCTCGACCTGATCGAGATGCAGACAGGTCCGCCCCAGCGCAACCAGACGCAGCCGGACGGCGACCTGCGGCGCGGCCAGTCGCAGGATCAGCGGCGCCCCGTCGGCGCCGCCGATCGGGCGACTGGCGTCATGGGTGTAGATCGTCGCCCAGGGACCGCCATCGCCCGCCAGCTCGAGGCGGAACACACCGAGCCGGTCCCGCGCCGCGGGCAGGTCGACACGATTGAAGATGCGAATCTCGTAGATCAGATGGGGCCCGCCGAGATCGACCATCCACCACGGATCGGTTTCCAGTTCGGTGTGACACTGTGCGCCGCCGGTGATGCGGCCGTTGATGGCGCCCGCGGCGTCGTCCCGCGTGGTGGCGCCGCGTGACCATTCCGACAGCGAACTCTGATCCGCCCCCTTGCCGAGCGCGATATTCGGCAGTTGCGGCGTCGGGACGACCTGTTGCGCCGGGCCCAGGCGCAGCTTGCGGCGCCAGAAATCCGCGAGATAGGTGTCCTCGACCGCATTCAATGCCCCCAGCGCGGCTTCGGCACCGGGGACATCGGCCACGTGCTGCCACATCAATGGCAAGCGCGGGGGCAAGCGCGGGTCACCGCGCATTCCGCGTTGCATGTGCAGATCGAAATCGCGTGCCGACCTGAAGGCGTAATGGTTGACGTAACCGATGCGGCGAATGCCGGCCTGGGACTCGGCCGACCGGACATGGCTCGCACCGTCGTCATCGCCGGCGACCACGGTCATCGGCACGCCCGCCACATTTACCGCGTGGAAGTCCGGGCCGAACGCGCCCCCCCAGGCGTGCCAGAAGTAGAGGGTGCCGGTGATGCGCGACAGGTCGATCTTCGCGCTGCGGGTGATCGTCTTGGTGGCGGGATGCAGCCGGTCCTCGCGGCGTGTGTAGGTGGTGAGGACGCTGCCCGGCGGAGGCTCGATGTAGCCGCTGGTGCCGAAAACGGACCGGTTGAAGTGGATCGAATCCCAGTTCGCCGGACACCGGCGCAGAAAATCCTGGATGCCGTCGACACCATGCAGCACGAGGAATTCGTCGACGTCGAGGAACGCGACCCATTGCGATGCGTCCTTATGGTGCCGCAACGCATGCATCATCATGTGGAATTGCTGGCCCGGGAACGGGAAGTGGGTAAACGTGGCGAACGGCGCCTCGCCTTGGCAGAACGGCAGCACCTGGGTGTAGAGATCGGTCGGGTCCTCGTCGTTGCAGGTGAGATAGACGTGGTCGAAGCCCATCGTCTGGTGGTACAGCAGCCATTCGGTGACGTACGCGGTCACGCCGCGCGCACAGGCCATGATCGAAACGGTGTGCTTCGGCTCCGCCACTGCTCTCTCCGGTTCGCACCGCACGCCCAGGATAGCGGACGGCGGGCCGCTGTCCCTAGCCTCCTGCACTTTCGTCACGACATTTCAAGCTGCGATCGGGCGAGCGGTTCGTGCCGGAGGAGGTCAAAGCGCGGGACGGTTCAGTCGCCGCGATCGACCTGACAACACATTCCATCAGAATTGGCGCTTGCCGTCGCTCCACAGGCCATACCGGGCCAGAAACACATTGGCATCGATCAGCGCCTCGCGGTTGTTATCGAGCCAGCGCCGATGGTGCGCTTCGACCTCGACCTGCGGCAGGTCCGCCCCGAGCTCGCGGGCTTCCCCGAGCGATTGCAAATCGTCGGCCGTTGCCGCGCCTGCGGTGCGAGGCCCCGAGGACCACCCCCCTGCGTCAGCTTGCATCAACGGCTCCGCGGTCGGCAGAGCGGACCAGCTCATCCAGGCTGACGCCAAGGATGCTCGCGATCTTGTACAACATGGCCAGGCGCCCCTCGCTCTTCCCGGTCTCCATGTCGCTCAGCACGGATGGGCTCGTGCCGGCCCGCGCCGCAAGAGTGCGGAGCGACAGGCCGCGATGCTCACGCCAGACGCGGATCGGATTTTCGCCGTCGATCAGACGGCCGACAATCGCGTCAGGCACGGATTCCTGATTCCGGGTCGCCACGAAGGCCACGGTCGCTTCGCGTTCCTCAACCATGTCGCGCAAGTCGTCGAACCGTGCCGCAAGGTTGGCGAGGCGATCCTCGACGACTTTGGGGAGTGGGCTGGGAAGGTAATCCCCGCGCAGCCAAGCGACCGTATGCGCGAAATCGGCCTGCAGTGCCGTGATTTCCGCCTCGACCTTGTTCACCATCGGTAGGCTCCTCCGCGTGTCGCAACCTCGAACACCTCCATGACGTTGGCGCTGTGGTCGATCGTGAGACTGACCCGCCAATCGCCGAATCTCACCCTGTAGCCATTTTGGACCCCAGCCAGCGGCCGCAAGTTGCTGTGGGTCGCCGGCGGCGGAGTGGCGGCGATCTCTCGACATTTCTCCCTGATCGCCGCCGCACGCTTGGGCTGCATCCCCATCAGCGCCTTGAGGGCATCGCGCTTCCATGTCAGTGTCAGCATGGGATTATGTTAGGATAATCGGACAAGAAATCAAGGAGTGTGTCCGGTAGTCCGGACGGTGTGTTTGGGCGCTCCACTGCCTGGGGTCGTCGCATCCGCTCGCCTCTTACTGAAAGGCGGTCATGCACTTCACAAGTACTCCGGAGGCGAGGCCAAGCTGGCGCTAGTCGCGCGGAGAAGCCGAAGAGCGAGCCGAGGAAGCCCGAAAAGTGAATTGGCGACCGCGTCGGCCCCACTTTTGGGCAATTGGCGCCATTGCAGCGATTGCGGCCGCGACAGGCTTTCACGCTTGCTCGGCAACGCCGCCACTGGCCTCAAACCTCCCCGCCGATTTTGGTGACGCAGAGAAGGAATTTGACCGCAGAATCCAAACGGAATTTCCGATCGGATCGTCAACGGACAAGGTGTCCCTGGAACTTACCCGCTAAGGATTTAAGGCATCGCCTGACTGCGGTGACAGCCCATCTACACACGTCAACTCATTCCACAAGGGCAGCTTTCCGTGCGATCTCGTGTGGAACGTCGTATGGAGAGATGGCGCCGACGGAAAAGTGACGGCGATGAAGGGTGTCTACTTCGCGGCGTGTCCGTAGACGACGAAATCAGGATGCCACCGGACTCCATTCCCGTTTCGCCGCCGTGTTTGCAAAGTGCATAATCGCCTACAGAAAAAAGGGCCGGCGGCACTCACGCGCCACCGGCCCCCGTGCTCTCCGAGCCTGAACCCGGCGCGCTACTCCGCCGCCTTCGCCGGCTCCGGGCTGCTCAGGCTCAGCGTCTTCTGGTCGCGCCCAGCCGCAATCGCCCGCAGCCGGTTCATCACCGCCCCGGTGCCCGCCGGGATCAGCCGCCCGACGATGACGTTCTCCTTCAGCCCCATCAGGCTGTCGGTCTTGCCGGCCGTCGCCGCCTCGGTCAGCACCCGCGTCGTCTCCTGGAACGAGGCCGCCGAGATGAAGCTGTTGGTCTGCAGGCTCGCCTTGGTGATGCCCTGCAGCACCGGCATCGCCAGTCGCCGGACGGTCGTCCTTGCCCAGCTTGGCGTTGATCGCGATCGAACTCGGTGCGGTCGACCTGCTCGCCGGCCAGGAAGGTGGTGTCGCCCGGATCGAGGATCTCCACCTTCTGCAGCATCTGGCGGACGATCACCTCGATGTGCTTGTCGTTGATCTTCACGCCCTGCAGCCGGTAGACGTCCTGGATTTCGTTCACCAGGTAGTCCGACAGCGCCTCGACGCCCAGCACCTTCAGGATGTCGTGCGGCACGCGCGGGCCATCGACCAGCGGATCGCCGCGCCGCACGAAGTCGCCTTCCTGCACCGAGACGTGCTTGCCCTTCGGGATCAGGTACTCGGTCTCCTCGCTGGTCTCGTCGTTCTTCACGATGATGCGGCGCTTCGCCTTGTAGTCCTTGCCGAACTCCACGCGCCCGTCGGTCTCCGCGATGACCGCGTGGTCCTTCGGCCGGCGCGCCTCGAACAGTTCGGCGACGCGCGGCAGACCGCCGGTGATGTCGCGCGTCTTGCTGCCCTCGCGCGGGATGCGCGCCAGCACGTCGCCCGCCGCCACCATGCGCGCCGTTGTCGACCGACAGGATCGAGTCCGGCGACAGGAAGTAGCGCGCATCGGTGCCGTTCGGCAGCCGCAGCACCTCGCCCTTCTCGTCCTTCAGCTGCAGCCGCGGCCGCAGATCGACGCCCTTCGCCCCCTGCTTGTAGTCGACCACCACCTTCGAGGTCAGGCCGGTGACCTCGTCCATCCGCTCGACCAGCGTGATGCCCTCGATCAGGTCGATGTATTCGACCTGGCCGGCGCGCTCGGTGATGATCGGCAGCGTGTACGGATCCCACTCCGCCAGCTTCTGCCCGCGCGCGACCATCTGGCCCTCGTCGACCAGCAGCCGAGCGCCATACGGCACGCGGAAGCGGGCGCGCTCGCGCTTCTTGTCGTCGGTCAGCACGATCTCGCAGTTGCGGCTCATCACCACGGGCATGCCCTGGCTGTTCATCACGACGTTGCGGTTCTTCACCGTGACGGTGCCTTCGTGGCTCGCCTCCACGCTCGACTGCTCGGCGCCACGCTGCGCCGCGCCGCCGATGTGGAAGGTGCGCATGGTCAACTGCGTGCCCGGCTCGCCGATCGACTGCGCGGCGATCACGCCCACCGCCTCGCCGATGTTCACCGGCGTGCCGCGCGCCAGGTCGCGGCCGTAGCAATGGCCGCAGACGCCGATCCGGCTGTCGCAGGTCAGCACCGAGCGGATCTTCACCGCCTCGACGCCGGCCCGCTCGATGCGTTCGGCCTCGCTCCTCCTCGATCAGCGTGTTCGCCGGCGACCAGCACCTCGCTGGTGGTCGGATCGAGCACGTCCTCGGCCGAGGTGCGGCCCAGGATGCGCTCGGACAGGCTCGAAACGACCTCGCCGCCATCCATCACCGCGCTCACCGTCAGGCCGCGGTCGGTGCCGCAGTCCTCCTCGACGATGATGCAGTCCTGCGCCACGTCGACCAGGCGGCGCGTCAGGTAGCCGGAGTTCGCGGTCTTCAGCGCGGTGTCCGCCAGGCCCTTGCGGGCGCCGTGGGTGGAGTTGAAGTACTCCAGAACCGACAGGCCTTCCTTGAAGTTGGCGATGATCGGCTGCTCGATGATCTCGCCCGAGGGCTTGGCCATCAGCCCGCGCATGCCGGCCAAGCTGACGCATCTGCGCCGGCGACCCGCGCGCGCCGGAGTGCGACATCATCCACACCGAGTTGGTGGGCACGCCGACCTCCTGCTTGGAGATCTCCTTCATCATCGCGCCGGCGACCTCGTCGGTGCAGCGCGACCAGGCATCGACCACCTTGTTGTAGCGCTCGCCGGCGGTGATCAGGCCGTCCTGGTACTGCTGCTCGAACTCCTTCACCTCGCCCTGGGTCTTGCGGATCATCTCCTCCTTCTCGACCGGGATGATCAGGTCGTCCTTGCCGAACGAGATGCCCGCCTTGAACGCCTGGCCGAAGCCCAGGCCCATCAGCCGGTCGGCGAAGATCACGCACTCCTTCTGGCCGCAGTGGCGGTACACCGCGTCGATCACGTCGGAGACGTTCTTCTTGGTAAGCTGCTGGTTGATCAGCTCGAACGGCACGTTCGGATGCTTCGGCAGGATCTGCGCGATCATCATGCGGCCCGGCGTGGTCACCACGACCTGAGCGCACCGAGTTGCCGCCGGCGTCGATCGTCTCCCAGCGGCCTTGATCTTGTCGTGCAGCTTGATCGCGCCGGCCGCCAGCGCGTGCTCGATCTCGCCGATCAGTGCCGAACGCCGGCGCGTCGTCGTCCGCGCACGTCGCGGAATTCCGGCGTCTCCAGCGACAGGTAGTACAGCCCCAGCACGATGTCCTGGCTCGGCACGATGATCGGCTTGCCGTTCGCCGGGCTGAGGATGTTGTTGGTCGACATCATCAGCACGCGCGCTTCCAACTGCGCTTCCAGGCTACAGCGGCACGTGCACCGCCATCTGGTCGCCGTCGAAGTCGGCGTTGAACGCGGTGCAGACCAGCGGGTGAAGCTGGATCGCCTTGCCTTCGATCAGCACCGGCTCGAACGCCTGGATGCCGAGGCGGTGCAGGGTCGGCGCGCGGTTCAGCATCACCGGGTGCTCGCGGATCACCTCTTCCAGGATGTCCCACACCTCGGGACGCTCCTTCTCCACCATCCGCTTGGCGGCCTTGATGGTGGTGGCGTGGCCGTATTTCTCCAGCTTGGCGTAGATGAACGGCTTGAACAGCTCGAGCGCCATCTTCTTCGGCAGCCCGCACTGGTGCAGCTTCAGTTCCGGGCCGACAACGATGACCGAACGGCCGGAATAGTCGACGCGCTTGCCCAGCAGGTTCTGCCGGAAGCGGCCCTGCTTGCCCTTCAGCATGTCGGACAGCGACTTCAGCGGCCGCTTGTTGGCGCCCGTGATGGCGCGGCCGCGGCGGCCGTTGTCGAACAGCGCGTCCACGCTTTCCTGCAGCATGCGCTTTTCGTTGCGCACGATGATGTCGGGCGCGCGCAGCTCGATCAGCCGCTTCAGGCGGTTGTTGCGGTTGATCACGCGGCGATACAGGTCGTTCAGGTCGGAGGTGGCGAACCGGCCGCCGTCCAGCGGCACCAGCGGGCGCAGCTCGGGCGGGATCACCGGCACCACGTCGAGGATCATCCAGTCCGGGCCTGGCGCCCGACTCGGCGAACGCCTCGATCAGCTTCAGCCGCTTCACCAGCTTCTTGCGCTTGGCCTCGCTGGTGGTCTCCTTCAGGTCGGCGCGCAGCTGGACCTTTTCCTCGTCGAGGTTGATGCTTGCCGAGCATCTTCTTGATCGCCTCGGCGCCGATGCCGGCCTCGAACTGGTCCTCGCCGAACTCGTCCTGCTTGGCGAGAAGCTGATCCTCGGTCAGCAGCTGGTGCATCTTGAGGTCGGTCGTGCCGGGTTCCAGCACCACGTAGCTCTCGAAATACAGGATCTTCTCCAGCTCCTTCAGCGTCAGATCGACCATCAGGCCGATCCGGCTGGGCAGCGACTTCAGGAACCAGATATGCGCCACCGGCGAGGCGAGCTCGATGTGGCCCATGCGCTCGCGGCGCACCTTGGCCAGCGTGACCTCGACGCCGCACTTCTCGCAGATGATGCCGCGGAACTTCATCCGCTTGTACTTGCCGCACAGGCACTCGTAGTCCTTGATCGGGCCGAAGATGCGGGCGCAGAACAGCCCGTCCCGCTCCGGCTTGAAGGTGCGGTAGTTGATGGTCTCGGGCTTCTTGATCTCGCCGTACGACCAGGAGCGGATCTGCTCCGGGCTGGCGATGTGGATGCGGATCTGGTCGAAGGTCAGCGACCTGGCCGGTCTGGCCGAGGATCTTCATCAGTTCGTTCATGCGTTCGGTACCCTTTGAATCAACGGGTGCAGCAAGTCGTCAGCGTGGTGGAAGAGCGAGACTCCCCCTCCCCTTGAGGCAGGGGGCGGGGCAGGAGTCGGTGCCGGGTCGCACCGACGCGGTGTCTCGCGGAACCCCTCCCCAGCCGCCTCCCTCAAGGGGAGGGGCAGAGTCTTTGGTCACGCGGCGCGCTTATCCAGATCGACGTTCAGCCCCAGCGACTTCAGCTCCTTCACCAGCACGTTGAAGCTCTCCGGCATGCCGGCCTCGAAGGTGTCCTGCTCGCGCACGATCGCCTCGTAGACCTTGGTGCGGCCGGACACGTCGTCCGACTTCACCGTCAGCATCTCCTGCAGCGTGTAGGCCGCGCCGTAGGCTTCCAGCGCCCACACCTCCATCTCGCCGAAGCGCTGGCCGCCGAACTGCGCCTTGCCGCCCAGCGGCTGCTGGGTCACCAGCGAGTACGGCCCGATCGACCGCGCGTGGATCTTGTCGTCCACCAGGTGGTGCAGCTTCAGCATGTAGATGTAGCCGACCGTCACCTTGCGCTCGAACGGCTCGCCGGTGCGGCCGTCGACCAGCACCACCTGGCCGGAGGTGTTCAGCCCGGCCCGCACCAGCATCGCCTCGATGTCGGACATGCGCGCGCCGTCGAACACCGGGGTGGCGATCGGCACGCCCTTCTTCAGGTTCTCCGCACAGCTCGATCAGCTGCTCGGTGTCCAGATTGGCGATCTCGTTGGCGAACACCTCCTCGCCATAGATATCCTGCAGCTTGTCCAGCAGCTCCTGGCGCGCCGCGCCGGTGCGGCGGTACTCCTCGACCAGCTCGCCGATCTGCGCGCCCAGCGTGGCGCAGGCCCAGCCCAGATGCGTCTCCAGGATCTGCCCGACATTCATCCGGCTCGGCACGCCGAGCGGGTTGAGCACCAGATCGACCGAGGTGCCGTCCTCCAGGAACGGCATGTCCTCGACCGGCACGACGCGCGACACCACGCCCTTGTTGCCGTGCCGGCCGGCCATCTTGTCGCCGGGCTGCAGCTTGCGCTTCACCGCGATGAAGACTTTGACCATCTTCATCACGCCGGGCGGCAGCTCGTCGCCGCGCTGCAGCTTCTCGACCTTGCTGTCGAAGCGCGCCTGCAACCGGTGCACCGCGGCGTCGAACTCGCGCTTCAGCGTCTCGATCTCGGCCATCACCGCGTCGTCCTGCACGCCGATATGGCGCCAGGCGCCGCGCGGATGCTCGGCCAGCACCTCCTCGTCGATCGGCGTGCCGGCCTTGATGCCCTTGAACCCGCCGGACGCCTTGCGGCCCAGCAGCTTCTCGCGCAGCCGGTTGAGGAAGCTGCGCTCCTGGATCGCCTTCTCGTCGTCGCGGTCCTTGGCCAGCCGCTCGATCTCGGCGCGCTCGATCGCCATCGCGCGCTCGTCCTTGTCGACGCCGCGGCGGCTGAACACGCGCACATCGACGATCGTGCCGGTCACCCCCGGCGGCAGCTTCAGCGAGGTGTCGCGCACGTCCGACGCCTTCTCGCCGAAGATCGCGCGCAGCAGCTTTTCCTCCGGCGTCATCGGGCTTTCGCCCTTCGGCGTGACCTTGCCGACCAGGATGTCGCCCGGGTTCACTTCGGCGCCGATATAGACGATGCCGGCCTCGTCGAGGTTCTTCAGCGCCTCCTCGCCGACGTTCGGGATGTCGCGGGTGATCTCCTCCTGGCCCAGCTTGGTGTCGCGCGCCATCACCTCGAATTCCTCGATGTGGATCGAGGTGAACACGTCGTCGCGCGCGATGCGCTCGGTGATCAGGATCGAGTCCTCGAAGTTGTAGCCGTTCCAGGGCATGAACGCGCACAGCACGTTGCGCCCCAGCGCCAGCTCGCCGAGCTCGGTCGACGGGCCGTCGGCGATGATCTCGCCGTCGCCGACCCGGTCGCCCACCTTCACCAGCGGGCGCTGGTTGATGCAGGTCGACTGGTTGGAGCGCATGAATTTGCGCAGCCGGTAGATGTCGACGCCCTTGGTCGTGCGCGTCCTCGTTGGTCGCACGCACCACGATGCGTGCGCCGTCGATCTGGTCGACCACGCCCTCGCGCCGGGCGACGATCGTGGCACCGGAGTCGCGCGCCACCGCCGCTTCCATGCCGGTGCCGACCAGCGGCGCGTCGGCCTGGATCAGCGGCACCGCCTGGCGCTGCATGTTGGAGCCCATCAGCGCGCGGTTGGCGTCGTCGTTCTCCAGGAACGGGATCAGCGCCGCGGCCACCGACACAAGCTGCTTCGGCGAGACGTCGATCGCGGTCACGTCGGTCGGCTTGACCAGACGGAAATCGCCCTGCCGGCGCACCGAGACCAGGTCCTCGGTGAAACGGCCCTCGGAGTCCATCGGCGCGTCGGCCTGGGCGACGACCAGCTTTTCCTCCTCCATCGCCGACAGGTAGCGCGGCTCGCGCTGCACCACGCCGTCCTTCACCAGCATGTACGGCGTCTCGATGAAGCCGTACTTGTTCACCTTGGCGTAGGTCGCCAGCGAGTTGATCAGGCCGATATTCGGGCCTTCCGGCGTCTCGATCGGGCAGATGCGGCCGTAATGCGTCGGATGCACGTCGCGCACCTCGAAGCCGGCGCGCTCGCGCGTCAGGCCGCCCGGACCCAGCGCCGACAGGCGGCGCTTGTGCGTCACTTCGGACAGCGGGTTGGTCTGGTCCATGAACTGGCGAAGCTGCGAGCAGCCGAAGAACTCGCGCACCGCCGCCGCCGCCGGCTTGGCGTTGATCAGGTCGTGCGGCATCACGGTGTCGATGTCGACCGAGCCCATGCGCTCGCGGATCGCCCGCTCCATGCGCAGCAGGCCGATGCGGTACTGGTTCTCCATCAGCTCGCCGACCGAGCGCACCCGGCGGTTGCCGAGGTTGTCGATGTCGTCGATCTGGCCGCGCCCGTCCTTCAGGTCGCACAGCGTCTTGACCGTGCGCAGCAGGTCTTCCTTGCGCAGGATGCGCACCGAGTCCGGCACCGCCTCGGACGAAATGCCCAGGCGCATGTTCATCTTCACCCGCCCGACCGCGGACAGGTCGTAGCGGTCGGGGTCGAAGAACAGGCCGCGGAACAGCACCTCGGCGGTCTCCGGCGTCGGCGGCTCGCCCGGGCGCATCACCCGGTAGATGTCGATCAGCGCGTTGTCGCGGTCGGTGTTCTTGTCGACCGCCAGCGTGTTGCGGATCCACGGGCCGTTCTGCTGGTCGATCGCCAGCGTCGGCAGCCGGGTGAAGCCGGCGTCCTCGAGCGCCGCCAGCTTCGGCTCGGTCAGCTCCTCGCCGGCCTCGGCGAAGATCTCGCCGGTCTCGGCGTTGACCAGGTCCTCGGCGACGAAGCGGCCGAGCAGGTCGGTGCGGCCGACCAGCACTTCCTTGGTCTTCTCGGCGATCTTGCGGGCCTGCCGCGCGGTGAGCTTCGCCTCGGCCTCGGCCACCACCTCGCCGGTGGCGGCGTCGACCAGCGGCTCCAGCAGCTTTATCGCCGCGGAACGCCTCCGGATCGAACGGCCGCGCCCAGCCCTTGGCGGTGCGGTCGAACACCACCTGGCCGTAGAAGCGATGCAGGATCTCCTCGGGGTCCATGCCGCGGATCTCGTGCAATTCGACCGGCTCGCCCTTGGCCGCGCGCGCGGCGCGCAGCGCTTCCGTCGCGACGCTGTCCAGCGCGTAGAGCAGCGTGGTGACCGGCAGCTTCCGCTTCCGGTCGATGCGGACGTAGACCAGGTCCTTGCTGTCGAACTCGAAATCCAGCCACGAGCCGCGATAGGGGATCACCCGGGCGGCGAACAGGTACTTGCCGGACGAGTGCGTCTTGCCCTTGTCGTGGTCGAAGAACACGCCGGGCGAGCGGTGCATCTGGCTGACGATGACGCGCTCGGTGCCGTTGATGATGAAGGTGCCGTTGTCGGTCATCAGCGGCATGTCGCCCATGTAGACGGGCTGTTCCTTGATGTCGCGGATCGAGCGGGCGCCGGTGTCCTCGTCGACGTCCCAGACGATCAGGCGCAGGATGACCTTCAGCGGCGCGGCATAGGTCATGCCGCGCTGGATGCATTCCTCGACGTCGTATTTCGGCTCCTCGAGCTCGTAGGAGACGAACTCCAGCCGGCCGCGGCCGGCGAAATCGTCGATCGGGAAGACCGACTTGAACACCTCCTGCAGCCCGGCATGCAGCCGGCTGTCGGGGGCGACGTTCATCTGCAGGAACGCCTCGTAGCTGGCGCGCTGCACATCGATCAGGTTCGGCATCGGCGCGACCTCGGGGATACGCCCGAAGCTGCGACGGATGCGCTTGCGCGCGGTAAAAGACCTGGAAATCGCGTTCATCGACTGTCCTGACACCTTGCAGTGGTCAGTGGTCGGTGGTCGGTGGTCAGTCGGGACGCTTCCTGCCTGATCACCGAGCGCCGATCACTCAGCTACGTACGTCCGCGGCCTCGACGTATCCCCGGCCGCCCGGGCACTCGCTTGGCCAATCTCCCTCCGCCTGAAACTGTCCGTCCGGACCGCGCATGTCAGCCCCCGCGGAAACGGCTACGCGGGCCAGAATCAGCCGATTCTCGCCCGTCCCGGTGGGACATCCCGTCCGTGCCGGCCGCGCGCCCCAGTGACAGTGCCAAAGTGGCAGTGCCAACGGGAGCGCGCGGCCGGGATGTGGTTGATCCGTGTCGTTATTTGACCTCGACCGTGGCGCCCGCGTCCTCAAGCATCTTGCGGATCTTGGCGGCCTCGTCCTTGTTCACGCCTTCCTTGACGGTCTTCGGCGCGCCCTCGACCAGGTCCTTGGCCTCTTTCAGGCCAAGTCCGGTGATGGTCCGCACCTCCTTGATCACGTTGATCTTCTTCTCCCCGGTCTTGGCCAGGATGACGGTGAACTCCGTCTGTTCCTCGGCCGGGGCAGCCGCGGCGGCGGCCGCGGGCGCTGCGGCGGCCGCCGCTACCGGCGCGGCAGCGGAGACGCCCCACTTCTCTTCCAGCAGTTTCGAGAGCTCGGCAGCCTCCAGGACGGTGAGGCTGGACAGCTCGTCCACCAGCTTCTGTAGATCAGCCATGTTCGTGTGTCCCTTAATCTAGACTTCGGTTGGTTCCATGCAAGCCGGAATCACCGGCCCACGGTTCAGACTGGCATGCGGGGTCGCTCAGGCCGCCTCCGGCACCGTTTCCGGCCCCTCATCGCGCTTGGCATAGGCGCCGAAGACCCGCGCGAACTGACCGGCCGGGGCCTGCAGCACGCCGGCGAGCCGGGTGGCAGGGGTGTTCAGCATCCCCAGCAATCCGGCGCGCAGCGTCTGAAGGCTCGGCAGCTCGGCCAGCGCCTTGATCCCGGTCGCATCCAGCGTCCGGGTTCCAAGCGCACCGCCGACCAGCACCAGCTTCTCGTTGGTCTTGGCGAACTCGACGGCCGCCTTCGCCACTGCCACCGGATCCTGCGACCACGCGAGCGCGGTCGGTCCCTTCAGCATCGGCTTGAGGCCGTCGAACCGGGTCCCTTCCAGGGCGAGGTGGGCCAGACGGTTCTTGGCGATCTTGAAGGTCGCCCCCGCGGCGCGCATGCGCCGCCGCAGATCGGTCGCCTCGGCCACGGTCAGCCCCTGATTGCGGGTGACCACGACCATTGCGACGTCCGCCAGCGACGCGGCGAGCCCGGCGACGAACTCCCGCTTTTCCGTACGGTCCAAGTCTCGTCTCCAGATCCCCGGGTCACGCCCGGGGACAAGGGCCAGGCGCGTGTGGACCGCGCCGGGCCGGGTTGCCCATGGACCGTATCAGGCGACCCCCGGGGCAAGCCCCGCGGGCCGGACCGAAACGGTCCGGTTCGCCTGTCCTTCGGATCCCCGGGCTTGACCCGGGGACCACAGCCGGAACCGCCAAAGTCTCGACCCCCGGAGACAAGCCCCGGGGCAAAAAACTCGGCTTCCCCGTCTCCCACGCGCGGGCCTCGCGGCCCCTTAGGATGCCCCGGACAGGCCCACGATGGACGCGCCCAGGACGATCACGTGCGGTCTCGGACAGGTTCGGGCGCACCGAAATGCGCCCTGCCCGCCGTCCCGGCGGCGAGCCGGAGCGGCGTATCCATACATTCGTACGCCACGGTCCGCCGACGGCGGAGTGTATCGTGCGGTCCGTGGGAAGCGCGGGGACCTAGCCGAAAGCGGCGGGCGAGTCGAGAGGGGTTCAACCGGACATGGCACATGGCGATCCAATTGGGCGACTCGATCGGGCGACTTGATCGCATGATCCAAGGCGCTACAACGCGCGGAGCCGGTAGCCTGTCGCCTGACCTGCTCAACCGGAGGTATGGGGCGTGAGCGAATATGACACGGACCTTGTCGTCCGGTCGCATCATCAGGCCGACCTGTTGCGGCGGATGAAGGCGGGCGAACGGGTGAACGACCAGGTGGATTGGGCGAACGTCGCCGAGGAGATCGAATCCTTGGGCAACGGCGACCGGCGCGACCTGAGCAGCCAAATCCAGACGATCCTGCGGCACCTGATCAAGTTGCAGGTGTCTCCCGCGACCCAGCCCCGAGCCGGGTGGCAGCGGACCGTCGTCGAGCAACGCCTGCAGATCGGCCGCCTGCTGAAAGACAGTCCGAGCCTGCGGCAGCTTGTGCCGGCGGCGATCAACGACGAAATGGCCGGCGCTCGCACGCTTGCGCTGTTGGACCTTGCGGAGTTCGCGGAGCAACCGCTTGCCGACCCGGACCACCTGACGTTCAGCGAAGACCAGGTGCTTGGGCCCGGCTTCCCGAACTGATCGGTCGGGGCGTGAGCGTGCGTCCTGCCGCACGCCCGGCCCATTGTGGACCCGGCTGTCTCGTCACCCGGCGAGCGTGCTGATGTCCACCCGGATGCCCGGGCCCATCGTCGAGCTGAGCGACGCCTTCTTCAGATAGGTGCCCTTGGCGCCGGTCGGCCTGGCCTTCTGGATCGCATCGGCCAGCGCCTTGGCGTTCTCGATCAGCTTGGCCTCGTCAAAGCTGACCTTGCCGATGCCGGCATGGATGATGCCGGCCTTCTCGGCGCGGAACTCCACCTGGCCGGCCTTGGCGGCGCTGACCGCGCCCTTCACGTCCATCGTCACGGTGCCCAGGCGCGGGTTCGGCATCAGCCCGCGCGGGCCGAGGATTTTCCCGAGCCGGCCGACCACGCCCATCATGTCGGGGGTGGCGATGCAGCGGTCGAAATTGATTTCTCCGGCCTGGATTTTTTCCGCCAGGTCCTCGGCGCCCACCACGTCGGCCCCGGCCGCCTGCGCCTCCTCGGCCTTCGGGCCACGGGCGAACACGCCGATGCGCACCGTCTTGCCGGTGCCGTTCGGCAGGCTGGTCAGCCCGCGCACCATCTGGTCGGCATGCCGCGGGTCGATGCCGAGGTTCATCGACATCTCGACCGTCTCGTCGAACTTCGCCTTCGAGGTCTGCTTGATCAGCTTGACCGCCTCGGGCAGCGGATAGGCCTTGGTCGGGTCGATCGCCTTGCGCGCCGCCGCCAGCCGCTTGTTCTTCGCCATGGCGTCAGCCCTCCACCACGGTGATGCCCATGGAGCGGGCCGAGCCCGCCAGCATGCGCACCGCGCCGTCGACGTCGTTGGCGTTCATGTCCTTCATCTTGACCGCCGCGATTTCCCGCAGCTGGGCCATCGTCACCTTGCCGACCGAGGCGCCCTTGCCGGCCGCCGTGGTGCCCTTCTCGATCCCCGCCGCCTTCTTGAGGAAATAGGTGTTGGGCGGCGTCTTGGTGATGAAGTTGAAGCTGCGGTCGGCGTAGGCGGTGATCACCACGGGCACCGGCATGCCGGGCTCCATGTTCTGCGTCACCGCGTTGAATTCCTTGCAGAACGCCATGATGTTCAGGCCGCGCTGGCCGAGCGCCGGCCCGACGGGCGGCGACGGGTTGGCCTTGCCGGCCGGAATTTGCAGCTTGATGTAGCCGACGATCTTCTTCGCCATGATCCCTGGTCCTGGTCAGTTGCCGAGGGACCGCGGTGCAAACGACGCCACCCGCCGGCGTGGCGTCTCCCGCGTTCCGTATGGAGGCGGGGCGTTTACGCGATGCGCAGATGGGAGTCCAGGGGGGCGCTTTGGCGCCAGAGCAATCGCATTTGGAATTGGCGTCATCCGCGGTTTGCGGCGCTGCCGGCAAGTGAACCGCGAAGACGCCAAGGCGCCAGGAAAAGCGGGGATTGGCAGGAATACGGCGACGTGTTCGAGCCATCAGAACCTTGTTGGTGTGGACGGCCCCCTACGGCATCGAATGTGCCAGATTGAGGTCGTTGAAGACCCTCAAACAAAGGAGCCGTCCGTGAGCAAGATTATCCGCATCGGCATGGACACGTCCAAGAGTGTTTTTCAGGTGCATGGGGTAGACGAGAACGAGCTGCCTGTGCTGCGGCGGAAGCTACGCCGGCATCAGGTGCTTGGGTTCTTTGCCAAGCTTGAGCCGACGGTGATTGGCATGGAAGCGTGCGGCGCGTCGCATTACTGGGCACGCCAGCTTGCGGCGCTGGGCCACAAGGTGGTGCTCATCCCGCCGCAATACGTCAAGCCCTACGTCGACCGCGGCAAGAACGATGCGGCCGATGCCGAGGCGATCTGCGAGGCGATGAGCCGGCCGAAGGTGAAGAAGCGGTTCGTTGCGGCCAAGACGGCGGAGCAACAGGCCGCCCAGATGCTGATCGGGGTGCGCGAGGCTTTGCTGCGCCGGCGCACCCAGGTGAGCAACGCGATCAGAGGGCATGCTGCAGAGTTCGGGCTGGTGGCGCCCAAGGGTCTTGTGCAGGTCGAGCGGCTGGCCGAGCAGATCGCGCAGGATCTCACGATCCCGCCGCTCGCCAGGGAGATGTTCCTGGTCCTTGTCGGGCAGTACCGGCACGCCAATGCCCAGTGCACCGAGATCGACGCCAGGCTGATGGCCTTCCATCGCAGCAATGAGCAGAGCCAAAGGCTGGCCGAAGTGCCGGCGATCGGACCGGTGACCGCCGCGGCCCTCGCCGCCAAAGTCAACCATCCCGAGGCGTTCCGCTGCGCACGCGACTTCGCGGCCTGGATTGGACTGACGCCGAAGGATCACTCCACCGCCGGCAAGCTCAAGCTGGGCGTGATCACCCGCGCTGGCGACGAGACGTTGCGCACGCTTCTGGTCTGCGGCGCCACCGCCGTCATCCAGCAAGCCAGGTCTCGCGCACCCTCGCCCTGGCTGGCTGAGCTTCTCAAGCGCAAGCCGCCCAAACTGGCCGCGGTGGCACTTGCCAACAAGACCGCCCGCATCGCCTGGAAGCTGATGGTCAGCGGCCAACGCTACAATCCGCGCCACGCTCACCCGCAACCTGATCCGGCGAGCCACGAAATGCTCAAGCAGGCGGCATGAGCCCGATCGGCCCGACCGCACCAGCCTCGCGCCGTGCTCGCCGCCGTCAAGGACGCCTGCGGCGCCGCTGCGCGGTCGCTCCGCTGCGCGGAGCGCTCCTTGACCGCGGCTGCGCGCAGCGCACTGCCAGCAATACGGTCGGGACGGAGAAACTGCTCTCGGTCGAACCAAGAAACTGAACGTGCGGTTTGGCGGGCGGTGACCACCACCACACGCCAAAGCCGGAACTTGCCAGAGAAGGAAGAGATGGTGTGATCGGTCGATCCCAGACGCGCAACACTCCGAAAGACGCCACGGCAGTCAATGTCGCCGCCTTGTTTGGAATGCACGTCGCGGAAACCAGCTCGGCAGCGTCCGATCAGGGCGCCGAAACCGGACATATGTGAGCTGGACCCCGGAAACTGGACAGGTAGCTAAGAGAGAGTCTCCCCTTGGAACGGCTGGGTGGCCGGAGGTGAGACATGACCAATACACGGAAGAAGCACAGCGCTGAGTTCAAGGCGAAAGTTGCACTGGCGGCGGTGCGTGAGGAAGGCACTGTTGCGGAGCTGTCGAGCCGGTTCAGTGTGCACGCGAGCCAGATCCATGCGTGGAAGAAGACGCTGCTGGATGGAACGGCCTCTCTGTTCACGCGCAGCCACGCCAATGGGCAGGACGGCGCGGCGGCGTCGGAGGCCCAGCTTGCCCCGTTGTATGAGAAGATCGGGCAACTGACGGTGGAGCGGGATTTTTTTCGCAAACGGTCTGGGCCATGAGCCCGGCCGCGCGGCTTGCGCTGGTCGACCCGGCCGAGCCGGCCCTGTCGATCGTCGCGCAATGCCGGCTGCTGAAGGTGGCCCGCTCGACGCTGTATTACCGCGCTGTGCCGGTCAGCGCGGAGGATCTGAGGCTGATGCGGCGGATGGATGAGCTGCATCTGGCATATCCGTTCTACGGATCACGCCGCCTGGCGGCGGTGTTGCGGCGGGACGGCTGGTCGGTGACTCGCAAGCGGGTCAAGCGGCTGATGCAGGTGATGGCGATGGAGACGATCTACCAGAAGCCGAGCACCAGTCAGCCGCATCCCGATCATAAGGTGTACCCTTATCTGTTGCGCGGCCTTGCGATCGAGCGGGTGAACCAGGTCTGGTGTGCGGACATCACCTACATTCCGATGGCCAAGGGGTTTGTGTATCTGGTGGCTGTTATGGACTGGTTCAGTCGTCGGGTCCTGGCGTGGCGGGTGTCGATCAGCATGGACACGAGCTTCTGCGTCGAAGCGTTGCAGGAAGCGCTGGAACGGTACGGCCAGCCGGACATCTTCAACACCGACCAAGGGGCGCAGTTCACCAGCACGGAGTTTCTGGCTGAACTGGAGGCTCGCGGGGTTCGGGTCAGCATGGATGGCAAGGGGCGGTATCTGGACAACATCTTCATCGAGCGGCTGTGGCGGAGCCTGAAATACGAGGAGGTGTTCATCAAGGCGTATGGTTCGGTGGCGGAGGCGCGCCGGAGCATCGGCGGGTGGCTGGCGTTCTACAATGACGAGCGGGTGCATCAGGCGCTGAGCTATCGCACGCCGCGCGAGGTGTTCGAAGCGGCTGCCTGTGTATATGTGGACAACGCTTCCGCTACGCTACGCTGCGCTCACGCGTTGCCCACATATACACAGGCACAACATCAGCAAGAAAGGGTATTGACTGAAGTATAAGAAGGTCTATACTTACAGGCGCACACACCCCTCGGATCGGGAGGGGCCATGGAAACCGGAGAGACTTCTCTTAAGTCGCGCCGATTCCTGTCCAACCGATGGGGTCCACCTCAATGAGCGCAAGCGATCCGACCCACCACCTGAACTCTCTTGCAAGCCGGGGGCCGTCCACATACAGGGGAATCGCACTTCGAAATTGCTTGACAGGCGAATCGCCGCTTGCCCGATTCGGGCATGATCGACTTTACCAATCGGCGTGCAAAACGCAGCTTGGGAGAGCGCCGTGGATCAATTTGTCGCCTGCTGGGACGGGTTGGAGGTCCGCGCACTGGCAATGCCGGTTTGCACGAGTTCCACGAAATGATGGTGATCGCCCTATGCACCGTGCTCAGTGGCGGTCAAGGCGCGACACATATGGCGGCGTTCGCGGTGGCAAAGGAGCCGTTCCTGCGCAGCTTCCTCAAGCTGGAACACGGCCTGCCGAGCCACGATACGTTCAGCCGTCTGTTTCGCCGGCTCGATCCCGAGCAGTTCCGCGCCTGCTTCCAGCGCTTCATGGGCCGGTTTGCCGATGCCTGCCAAGGTGTTGTCGCGGTTGATGGCAAGGTGCTGCGCCGCTCGTTCGATAAGGCCAGCGGCAAGTCGGCGCTGCACATGGTCAGCGCCTGGGGCAGCGATGCGAGGCTGGTGCTGGGACAGATCGCCACGGACGCCAAGTCAAACGAGATCACCGCGGTGCCAAAGCTACTGGCAATGCTCTCGTTGAAGGACACCATCGTCACGGTTGACGCGCTCAACTGTCAGCGCGCCATCGCTCAGCAGATCATTGATCAGGGCGGTGACTATGCCCTGGCCCTGAAGGGGAACCAGGGCACACTGCATGATGACGTGAGCCAGTTTCTCGACGATCCGGCTTGCGAGGCGATCACCGCCGCACCGGTGGTGGACGCCGATCATGGCCGCATCGAGACACGCACAGCCACGGTCTCCACCGACATCGCCTGGCTGCAGGAGGACCACAAGTGGCCGGGTCTGGCGGCGATCGGCAAAGTCGCCCGGGTCCGTGAAACCGCCAGCAAGACGACGACTGAGACGGCCTATTACCTGCTCAGCACGGCGTTGTCAGGCGAACGCTTCAACGAAGTCGCGCGTGAGCATTGGGGGGTTGAGAACCGGCTGCATTGGCGCCTGGACGTCGTCATGAACGAGGATCAGGACCGCACCCGCCTGGGCAACGGTCCGCAAAACCTCGCAGTGCTGCGACACATGGCGCTGAATGTCATGCAGAAGGACACCTCCAAGGGATCGCTCCGCGGCAAGTTCATGCGGGCCGGTTGGGATGAACGCTACCTCGCCCGCTTGCTGGCCCTGTTTTGAAGTGCGATTGCCCTGCGTCCACATAAGTCAATGTCGCCGCCTTGTTTGGAATGCACGTCGCGGAAACCAGCTCGGCAGCGTCCGATCAGGGCGCCGAAACCGGACATATGAGCGCAAGCGATCCGACCCACCACCTGAACTCTCTGGCAAGCCGGGGGCCGTCCACATATGGCGTCTTGGTGTCTAGGCGGTTCATTCGGCGGCAAACCCCGATTTGCCGATGATCGGTGGGCTGACGCCGTGAAACCGTCAAGGAAGCTCCAAGTACGATTCCCCTGTTTTGGCGGCGGGGACTCTGCTCTCCCCCTCCCCTTGAGGGGTTGCGCCGCGAAACGGACCGAGGCCGGCGGGGACCCGAGCAAGGGCCGTCGGTTCGACCTGCAGGGCGACCCCTCCCTGCCACAGTCAGCGCATGCGCGGCCGTCGTCGCCGTCCGGCACGACGTCATCGGCGGATCGACCGGCGTGGGCCGCACGGCCATCGAACGACCAGAACCCGACGAGGCCTGGGGTGTGACCACCCTGACCCGTGTCGAGATCCTGCGGCTGCGGCGAATCAAATTCGAGAATTCCATCGCAGAATTCAACATTTGGTTGAATGATCTAAGCCGAACTGTTATCAATAAGGGAATTTCGTCGCCGATGACTACCCACTTAGCATCCGCGCCGGCGGGATTGGCCTGACGCCGGGATTTGACGGCCGGCGCACAACCACGGCTCGATCGAGGAGTTTCGCCCGTGCCGTATGTGCACAGCTCCGGCAGCACGCGCCACGTGTTTCCCGACGCCGCCACCCTGCCGCGGCTGGCGAACCCATCGCGCTCGGGCGATGCGCCGGCGAGGTTCACCGCCACCTCGGCCGCCCGACCTGTGATGTTGCGGATGGCACGTGCCGAGCCGCCGCCCGGGTTCCGCCGACCGACCCTCCGGTCCCGCACGCGGCGGTCGAGGTCGCCAGACCCACGGCGGACACCCTCTATCCCGGCAGTTTTCACCCGAAGCGGAGCTCACGAGCCATGAGGCGGGTCCGTTCGTTGCTTGCTCCCATAGCGGCCGCGCTGGCCATCGGCGCGGCGGTCACCGTGCCGGCGCCGCCCGCCGCGGCGCAGCCGGTGACGAACCCATTGCCGCTGTCGCCATATCCCGCCCTCGGCAACGGGGGCCCGACTGACGTCCTCGCAAGCTTCGGGTCGGACCCGGCCAACGGCGCGCCCGGCAACAATACCACGGCCAGTTCCACCATGACCGGTGGCGGCGATGTCAACGCCACCGCGAGCGCGACCGGCGGCAGCGGGGGAGACGGATCCGGTGACGGCACGCCGAACGACTACGCCGCCGGCAGCGGCGGCGTCGCCACGGCGACGGCGAGCGCGACCTCGACCGGCGGCGGCAACGTCACCGCGACCGTCCAGGAGACCGGCGGGGCCGGCGGCACCGGCAACAGCGCAGCGTCCGGCGGCAACGGCGCCAACCAGACCGCGATCAACGCCGCGACGGCGAGCACCGCCGGCGGCAGCTTGAGCCTCACCCAGACGATCGCCGCCGGCCCGGGCGGGTATTCGTTTGGCGGCGGCACGCCCGGCCTGGCCGGCAATGCCGTTTCGCAGCTTGGCGGCACCACCGCGGGCAATGCCACCGGATACAACAGCGCCTCCGGCGGCAATGGCGGCGGGTCCGATACGATCAGCGGCCAGAGCGGCGGCACCGCCGGGGCCACCACGAACATCACCTCCACGGCCGGCGCGGCAAGCGCCACGACGTCCGCGTATGGCGGGACCGGCGGCCAGGTGGATTACGGCAACGGCAGCAGCACGGGTCAGAGCGGTGGCAACGGCGCCGGCGCGACCGCATCCTCGAACGCCGCGGCGGCGGCCGGGAATACGGCTTACAGTTACAGCAACGCATCCGGCGGCGCCGGCGGCGATGCCGACAACACCGGCAACAGCGCCGGCAATGGCGCCGTCGGTACCGCCACGGCAAATTCCGCTGCCGGCGGCGGCGGCGCGGCGCAGTCGTTTGTCTTCAGCTACGGCGGCAACGGCGGACAGGGATCCAACGGCGCCAATGCCGGCAGCGGCGCGAGCGAGTCCGCGACCAACACCGCGACCGGCTCGACCACCGGCGCGCTCGAACTGTCGCAGTATGTGCAGGGCGGCAGCGGCGGCAACAGCGACAGCGGCGCGGCGGGCGCAGCCGGGACGGCGTCCTCGACCTTCAATGACACCGGCCTCACCAATGCCAGTACCACCACCTCCACTATTGCCGTCGGCGGCAATGGCGGGGGTGCCAGCGTCGGCAACGGCGTTGCCGGCGGCACGGCCGCCGCGGCGGCGACGCTGACCAGCGGCACCGGCGCCATCACGTCGTATCTCTATGCGGGTGGCACCTATAACGGGCAGGCCGGGTCCGGCGGCAACGGGGGCGGCGCAGGCAACAGCGGCGGCACCGGCAGCCTGGCGACCGGCACGGCCAACCTGACCTCGACCGGCGGCGGCGCGATCACCAGCTACCTGTTCAATTTCGGCGGCTACGGCGGCAGCGGCACGAATGGTGCCAGTGGCGGCAGCGGGGCCAATGCGACGATCGGCGCCGGTGACAACACCATCGCGACCACCGGCGCCATCACCGCCTACGACTATGCGCAGGGCGGCAACGGCGGCAACAGTGACAGCGGCCCGGCGGGCGCCGCGGGGAACGGCGCCGCAACCCTGAGCACCGCAGGCGCCGGCACCGTGACCGGCAACAGCTACGCCTTTGGCGGCAACGGCGGCAGCAGCGGCGGGGCCAGCGGCAGCGACGGCGGTACCGCCAACGCACAGGCCACGCTGACCGGCAACGGCGTCACCAGCACCGTGTTCGCCGCCGGCGGCAACGGCGGTGACGGCTCCGGCACCGCCGCCAGCGGCGGGAACGGCGGCGTCGCGACGGCAAACGCCAACGTCACCGACACCACGGGCGCCGGCGTCACCAGCAACGTCATCAATTTCGGCGGCAACGGCGGCAATGGCTCTTCCGGGGCCAACGGCGGCAACGGCGCCGACGCCACGATCACCGCCGGCAACAACACGATCTCGAGCACCGGCAACGTCAGCGCCTTCAACTACGCGCAAGGCGGCAACGGCGGCGACAGCGACTCGGGCACTGCCGGTACCGCGGGCCACGCTGCATCCACGCTTAACCTGGCAATCGGCGGCAGCGACCTCACCCTCAGCAACCTGGCCTATGGCGGCAACGGCGGCACCACCAACGGAACCGCGACCAACGGCGGCACGGCCACGGCGCAAACCACGGCGAGCGCCGGCTCGCAGATCAGCAGCACCACCGCCGCCACCGGCGGCACCGGCGGCGACTCGACTGACGGCACCGGTGCCAATGGCGGCGCCGCCAGCGCGACCTCGACGTTCACGGCTACGCCCACCATCAACGACAGCACCAGCGCCCAGGGCGGCGCCGGCGGCAACACCTCCGGCGCGTCCGCCGTCGCCGGCGGGACCGGCGGCAACTCCACCGCGACGGCGAACGAGACCGCGACCGCCAGCGCGAACGTCGGCGTGGCCGGAATTGGCGGCAATGGCGGGGTCGGCGCCCCCGCGGGCAATGGCGGCGCCGGCGGCAACGGCATCGCCACCGGGACCGTGACCGGCCCGACCGTGCTTTTCGTCGGCGCCGGCGTCGGCGGCAACGGCGGCTACGGCTCCGCTGCGGGCAATGGCGGCGTCGGCGGCCTTGGCAGCGCGAACCTGACCGCGAACGGCACGGCGCTGTCCGTCAGCGCCAACGCCTACGGCGGCATCGGCGGCGATGCGATTGCCAGCACCGGCGTCGCCGGCAATGGCGGTAATGCCCACGCCACCGCGACCGGCAACGCGACCGGCGGCGAGGGCGACGTCTACGCCACGGCAGCCGGCGGCCAGGGTGGCGCCAGCAGCCAGGGCGGCGCCGTTTATGCCGGCACCACCGCCGGCACCGGCGGCGACGCCCACGCGGCCGCCATCTCCAACGCGACCAGCGGCTACGCCACTAGCGACAGCACCGCCACTGGCGGCACCGGCGGCACCAGCTATGGCTTCAACGTTGCCGGCAATGGCGGCAACGCCCACGCCTACGCGAACTCAACCGGTGCCGGCAGCAATGCGGACGCGGTCGCCTCGGCGTTCGGCGGCACCGGCGGGACCGCAAACAACACCGACGGCACGGCAGCCGGCGGCAACGGTGGCAATGCCGCGTCCTTTGCCACGGCGAGTTCCGATGTCGGCACCGCCTCCTCAGTCGCCAATGCATCGGCCGGCCTCGGCGGGTCCGGCAACGGCGGGCTGGCTGACGGCAGCAACGGCGCGACGACCAGCGCCACCAGCAGCGCCACCACGAACAGCGTGGGGCAGGCGGCGACGGCGGCGTCGTTCGCGACCGGCGGCGCGAGCAGCAACGCCGTGTCGTCGATGGCGACGAACAACCTGCCGTCCGGCCAGAGCGTGCAGGTCACCGTGGCCACCGCCACCGTGGGCAACGCCTCGAGCGTCTCCGGCGCCAATGGCGGGATCAGCGCCCCTGCGCTGGCGAACCCGCCCACCACCGTGTCGGGCTCGGCGGTGGTGATGCCGACCGACATCGCGGCAATGAACCCGGGACCGAACGTCACTACCTGGCTTCTCGGACCCTACAGCCAGCTTCTGGGCGCGGGCGTCGGCGCGGCGAACTACAACGGCAGCGGCGAGGCGGAGAGCTACACCGGGAAGGATGTGTTCTCGTTCTCGGCGGGATCGCACGCCCTCGGCACGCTGGTCCTTGGATTCATCCAGGACGACGATGCGTTCGACACCGACCCGTCGGGCTTCGTGTCGATGTCGCTCTCGGTCGATGTGACCGCCGGGGGGAGCAGCTCCGACACCACGTGGACCTTCACCAACCCGGCAAGCCTGGACGCCTTCCTGACCGACGACGTGATCGACCTGGGCTACACCGCGGCGCCGATAACGACATTCACGCTGAGCTATGACCTGACAGCAGACGGGACCGGGGGCATCGCCTTCGACTACGCCTTCGCAACGGTGCCGGAACCGGCGTCGGGCAGCCTGTTGCTGGCCTCCGGCGGGCTGCTGTGGTGGCTGCGGCGGAAGGGCCATCGCCGGAAGGAAGGAAAGGTCAGGGCTCCGCCCTGAAACCCGCCAGGGTGGCCTTGCCCCCTGGACCCCCCCGGGTCAAGTGCCCAGGGGCAGGCGCCGGCGGAGCCTTTGGAGTCCATTCATTTTGGTTGGGGCGAGGGAGGGGGGAGCGGGTCAGGCCTGGGCAGCCGCCATCACGACGGCGATCCGTCGTGATGGCGGCTACCCAGGCCTGACCCGCTCCCCCCTCCCTCGCCCCAACCAACGGACGGGTTCCAAGTCGCCCAGCGGCCTGGCCCGCACCGCTTTGACAGTAAATGGCGGCTCGTTTTGCTGGCTTGCGGCGACGGACCAGACCTCGGCACTCTCCAACTGTGGCGGGATTTCTCGACAGGCTCGATCGAACACGCAACGCGAGGCACCTGGTCCGCCGCCTCACCAACATGGGGTTCCAGGTTCAACTCACCGAAACCGCCGCCTGAGCCCGCGGAGCGTTCGCCGCGCGCGGCCGCCCCCGGGGATGATTTACATGACAGGGCCGCTGCCCTTGGCGGGGTTCCAAGGGGCACAGCCCCTTGGCGGGGTCCAGGGGCGGAGCCCGTGGCCTTGCTTCCGGCGTTGCCCTGGTTTGCCCGCCCAGCAATTCTAATTTTGTCGCACTGACGTTGTCCCAACGTCATGGCGGCGCCTGATCGCGTGCATGGCTGAGGCATGCTGCGGCCATCTGGGGTCATTTGGCCTGGCGGATGGCCGGAGCCGACTACGGCGAAGGCTGGGACAAGGACCCGTCGATGACGGTGAGGGCGTGCACGACCCAGCCAAGATGAGAGTTGCCGACGAGCAGGCGGCAAGTCTCGATTTGGGCTTTCATGGTTTGGCAGGTGGGCAAGCGACGTCAGAAGGGTGACAACGGTCACGGCGGGATCGGCGGCGGCTTTGCGAAGGCAAGAGTGAGGAGCAAATCGTCCCAGGACGGGAAGATGAGAAACGTCGTGATCGCCGCGAGCTTGCCGAAGAAGTTGTAGCGCGGGCCGAGCTTTGCCCTTGCCGCGCGCCAGAGTTCATCACCGATGTCGCAGATCGTATGGATCGCGAAGGCCAGCAGGTTCAAGCTCACCAGGATGGCTGCGAGATTCTTCTTCCCGTGTCCGAAGCTGTGTTCAAGGTTGTAGCCCTTGTTCTTCAGAACGTTGAACGTCTCGTTCTCGATCTTCCACCTCGCCCGGCCGCAGGCGGCGAGTTCAACGACATGGTCGGGGCCAACCGGCAGATCAGTGACGAAGCTGTTGCGATACGTCGTCTCACCGTTGGCGTTGATGATCTCGATCTCGAACCAGTTGACCATGAGCGCGTCCTTGCCGTCGCGCAGCGGGACGTCATGGAGCCAGCGGTAGCGATGGACGAAGCGCTGCTTGCCGCGCTTGACCGTCGTCTCGATCGCCGGCAGGTCGATCCCGGTCAGGTACTCCTGGATCAGTGGATGCGATGACGGCTTGCAGACGAAGATGAAATGCCTGCCGGCGTCCAGCACCGCCTGGCAGAGCGGTTGGCGGGAGAACAGATCGTCACCCAAAAACACCGGATCAAGCGCCGCGTAGCGTCTTCCATGGGCGGCAAGCCAGCGCTTGGCGGCCATATTCTCGCAATCCTGCTTCTCCGCCCCATCCTGCGGGACAATGAATTCCGGCTCCAGCGGGATGACCTTGCCGTGCCCGGGTGCCACCAGTGTCGCCGCCAGCATGGCATGGAAATATTCAGTCTCATCCTTGCCTCTGAGCCGGGTCGAGCAGTGTGGGCAATGGATGTTGCGCGAACAATGATACTCCGTGCCGTCGAGCGCGATCAGCACGCGCCCGCCGAGCCGGCGGAACATATCAAGCCCGCCGTCGATCCGCTCAAGCTGGCCGACGGCTTCGGCGAACATCGGATGCAGCAGGGTCGGTGAGGCGGGGTCGAGCATGTCACGAATGTGATTGTCGCTCGGGACCTTCGAGAGGCCGAACAGGCTGGTGCAGTTGGAACGCCCATGACCCGCTTCGAACTGCCGCTGATGGGCCAGAAACGACGGGCTCTGCATGAAAAACACCGAGAAAGCCGCCATGCCAATCTCGCCCATGCCGTAGGACGTGTTGATCCCCCGACGCTTGTCCGGAAACGCGTCCAGGCATGATCGCAATGAGCCGAGCAGCGAATCGAGCAGGCGCATGCCCGCCAGGAATCGCATTCCTCGGGCGTTGCGAATCCCCTATTTCGACGCCGACACACGTTTCATGCCAACTGTGGCTTTTTGGACTCGCCACGACGCTGCAACCGAGACTCAATCGCATTGAGAACTGCTGTTGCCCGCCGGTTTGGGTTTGCAGGTTGGGCCGCATCGGCTATCTCATCCGGTTCCGCTGCCCAGACCCCGTCCCAGCTCGAGCGCGCGCCAAGCATGTCCAGCCCCTCCCAAATGACCGACGCGCCCGTCCCGCAGGAGGACGGCGGTGACGCGCCGCCCTCGCCGGATGGCTGGCGGGGCGCCGAGGCGCGCGCCCTGGCCGCGCTGCGGGTCGAGCTGGACCGCATCGATGACGCGCTGCACGACCTGCTGATGCAGCGGGCCGGGGTGATCGAGCAGGTGGCGCGCGCCGGCAAGCGCGGCGCGCTGCGCCCGGGGCGCGAGGCGGCGATCATTCGCCGCCTGCTCGCCCGCCACCAAGGCGGTCTGCCGAGCGTCCACGCTGACACGGATTTGGCGCGAGCTGCTGGCCGGCACCACCGCGATGCAGGGTGGCTTCACCATGGCGGTCTGCACCGCCGGCGGCGAAAGCCAGTACATCCAGGCCGCGCGCGAGCAGTTCGGCGCGCTGACGCCGCTGCGCGCCCATCGCGGCCCGGCACAGGCCATCGGCGAAGTCAGCGCCGGCACCGCGACCATCGCCGTGCTGCCGCTGCCGTCGGAGACCGAGGCGCCGCGCGACGCCTGGTGGACGGCGCTGCTGCACAAGGACGAGCCGCGCATCCATGTGGTCGGCCGCCTGCCGTTCTGGGCGCCGCGGCCGGAGGGCGCGCCCGACATCCAGGCCCTGGTGGTCGCCGCGGTGGCGCCCGACGCCTCGGGCGCCGACCGCTCGCTGCTGGGGCTGGAGCTGCCGCTCGAGGTCAGTCGCGCCCGCTTGACCGGCGCCCTCGCGGCGGCGGGTTTCGAGCCGAGCCAGATCATCCTGCGCCGCGACCCGGGCGCGTCGGCCGCCGGCGTCCTGGCGGAGGTGGAGGGCTTCGTGGCCGACGACGACCCGCGCCTTGGCGCCCTCGACACGGTGCTGCACCGCCCGGTGGTGCTGGGCGCCTACGCCATCCCAGTGGACGGAACCACCCCATGACCAGCCCGCGGCCGCGCCCGGAAATCCTGGAAATTTCGCCCTATATCGGCGGCGAGGCGACGCTGGAGGGGGTCAACCGCGTCTACAAGCTGTCGTCGAACGAGGGCGCGTTCGGCCCCCCGCCCGGCGCGCAGGAAGCCTATCGCCGGCTGGCCGGGGAGCTGTACCGCTACCCCGATGGCGGGGCGCTGGAGCTGCGGCGCGCGATCGGCGCCCGCTTCGGCCTGGACCCGGCGCGGATCGTCTGCGGCGCCGGCTCCGACGACCTGATCTACCAGCTCTGCACCGGCCTATGGCGGTCCCGGCCGCGACATCCTGATGACCGAGCACGGTTTTTCCATCTACCACATCGCCGGCACCGCCGCGGGCTCGCGGGTGATCAAGACGCGGGAGCGCAACCTGACCGCCGATGTCGATGCGCTGCTGGGCGCGGTCTCGGCGGCCACCCGGCTGTGCTTCCTGGCCAACCCGAACAATCCCACCGGCTCCATGCTGCCGTACGAGGAGGTCGCCCGCCTGCGCGCCGGCCTGCCGCCCGAGGTGCTGCTGGTGCTGGATGCGGCCTATGCCGAATACGTCGAGCGGCCGGATTACGACCCCGGCATCCGGCTGGTGAACGCCACCGACAACACGGTGATGACGCGCACCTTCTCGAAGGTGTTCGGCCTGGGCGGCATGCGCATCGGTTGGGCCTACGGGCCGCCCGCGGTGATCGACGTGTTCAACCGGGTGCGCGGCGCCGTTCAACGTCTCGATCGCCGCGCAGGCCGCGGCGATCGCCGCGCTGGCCGAGCCGGGCTGGGTCGAGAAGGGGCGCGCGCACAACCGCGAATACCGCCCGAAGCTGGCGGCGGGGCTGGAGGCGGCGGGCATCAAGGTCTGGCCGAGCGAGGGCAATTTCGTGCTGGCCGATTTCGGCACGGCGGCGCGCGCCCAGGCCGCCGACGCGCATCTGCGCCGGCGCGGCGTCATCGCCCGCCCGGTCGGCGGCTACGGCCTGCCGCACTGCCTGCGCATCACCGTCGGCACCGCCGAGGAGGTCCAGGTGGTGATCGACGCACTGACTGAGTTCATGTCGGCCGAGTTCATGTCGGGCCCGCATGCCTGAACCGGTCTTGCAGCGGCCGCTGTTCCGGCGGCTGGCGCTGATCGGCATCGGCCTGATCGGCAGCTCGGTCGCGCGCATCGCCCGGCAGCGCGGCGACCTGGCGGCCGAGGTCGTCGTCACCGCGCGGACCCAGAAGACGCTCGACCGCGTGCAGGAGCTGGGCTTCGCCGACCGGATCGAGGCCGATGCCGGCCGGGCCGTCGCCGGCGCCGACTGCGTCATGCTGTGCGCTCCGGTGGGCGCCTTCGCCGACCTGGCCGCCGCCATCGCGCCGCATCTCGCGCCGGGCGCGGTGCTGACCGATGTCGGCTCCACCAAGCAGTCGGTGATCCGCGACGTCGGGCCGCTGGTGCCGGCGGGCGTGCATTTCGTGCCGGCCCATCCGGTCGCGGGCACCGAATACTCCGGGCCGGATTCCGGCTTCACCACCCTGTTCGAGGGCCGCTGGGCGCTGCTGACCCCGCCGCCCGGCACCGACCCGGACGCGGTCGAGCGGGTCGCCGAACTGTGGCGGCGCTGCGGCTCGATGGTGCAGACCATGGAGCCGGCGCATCACGACCGGGTGCTGGCGATCGTGTCGCACCTGCCGCATCTGATCGCCTTCACCATCTGCGGCACCGCCGACGACCTGGCCGACGAGAGCCGGCAGGAGGTGCTGCGCTTCGCCGCCTCGGGGTTTCGCGATTTTACCCGCATCGCGGCGAGCGATCCGGTGATGTGGCGCGACATTTTTCTCAACAACCGCGAGGCGCTGCTGGAGATGCTGGCGCGCTTCATGGAGGACGCCCAGGCGATGTCGCGCGCGGTGCGCTGGGGCGACGCGGCGTATATCGAGGACATGGTCGAGCGGGGGCGGAAGATCAGGCGCAGCCTGATCGAGCTGAAGCAGGCGTAGGGCAGAAGAGCGCAGCGTATTCCGCCGCCGCAGGCATCCCGCAACGGAGGCCGCGGAATAACGATGCCAGAAACCGGACCGGAGCGTGCATGCTCAGTCGGCATCGGCTAGACTGTGACGCGAGCGATTCAAGGAAGCATCGGAATGGCCGGGCGGCGGCGCACGCAGGCGATCATGCGCACCGCGGCGCGGCCGGAGGTGACGCGCGACCTGTTCGCCGATCCCAAGCTGAGCTACGCGCAGGCGGCGCGCTTCTGTCAGCACGACATGGACTCCGCGAACCGGCTGATCCCTGGCGATTCGCGGCGGATCATGGCGAGCCTGGCGCAGCGGGAGAATCTCGACGGCAATGTGTAGATGATCTATCTGGACCCGCTTTACGGGATCAGGTTCGGGTCGAATTTCCGGCCGGAGACCGGCACGCGGAATGTGACTGACCATGACGCTGATCTGGCAAGCGAACCGGAAACGGTCCGAACGCCCTCGAACGAGAGTTGGCCTATATCGCGGGGAGAGCATGGATGAGTTCCAACCGATCGGTCGGCCATGCCGTTGTCCAGAATGGTGGAGGCCGAACTAGCGGACGGAACGGCCGCGGCTCCGGCGGTACGCGCGTCTTTGCGGAACTCGATGATGTGACATTGGCAGCGCCCGTCCGTGTCGCATCGTTGGACCAGGATCTGCCGGCCGGCGCCCACGGCACCGTGGTCGGGGTCTGGCAAGGCGGCCGCGCTTATGAGGTGGAATTCTCGGAACCTTTCGAGTGCCTGGTGACTGTGCCGGCAGACGGTTTGCGTTCTTGAGCTGGGAGGTTTCGGAAAGGAAGATCCGACTTTATCTTCTCGACATCGATCACCGCGAGGGACGGTCGAAGGCACGATTTTTTCTCGCTCGAGGCTTTACCGATGCAGGGTGGCGGGTCCTTGAGCAGGCGCTCAGCCGGCACCCAATCGATAATCCAATCGCGGTCGAAGAGGAAACAGGGTACGGGCGGAAGCTCATCGTACGTTGCCAGATTCAGACACCGGATGGGCGCAATCCGTGCATCAGTACAGTTTGGATGGCTGATGCCGACGCGGCGCCGCGCTTCGTAACCGCCTACCCCGCAAAACTCTGAGCAGATCTATTTGTCGCACCCGCAGAGTGTGATCGCAGCGCCTTCACCATCTGCGGCACCGCCGACGACCTGCCCGACGACAGCCGCCAGGAAGTGCTGCGCTTCGCCGCCTCGGGGTTTCGCGATTTTGCCCGTATCGCGGCGGCGCATGCTGACATTTGCAGGTTTCCCCGCGGCAAGAAGGCAAGACGTTGATGCCGGCATGCGCCGACATGCGGGGTGGCTTGCGTCGACGAGTTGATCGGTCGGACGCCTGGTATCATTCCTCCGCCGGCACGCACATGCTGGGCACGGTGCAGGCGCCCGTGCCCACCGCGGTGACATCGCCCTTCTGGTTGGTCGCGGTGACCTCCGCGCTGACGCGGCCGCCATCGGTCACCTTGGCGATGCCGGTCACCTTGCCGGTGAACGTCACCGTGTCGCCCGGGCGCACCGGGCGCAGGAAGCGCAGCTCCACCATGCCCGCGCGGTTGTAGACATCGGCGCCGAAGTAGCGCCGCAGCAACTCGGTGGCGAAGGTCAGCGACATCCGCCCCGAGGCGACGGTGCCGCTGGTGCCCAGCGTGTCGCGCGCGGTTTCCACATCGGTGAACTGGCTCGGGCCGGTTTTTCCCCCGCTCCGTTCGAACAGATTGATCGCCTGTTGCGTCATGGTCTTGCTCAGCGGCGGGAGCTGATCGCCGACGGCGTAGCTGCGTGTCATTGCCATTTCTTGCCGACCTCGGCGGGCTGCTTGAGCTCGTGCGTGATGACGCGATCGAGCAGGCGGCCGTCCTCATCGACCGAGACGGCCTGGGTGACGATGTAGGTCTTGCCGCGGCGGGCGTACTTGTCGGCGATCCACGCCTGGACGGTGATGCGCTTGCCGGGGATCGGCGGGTTGTAGCAGTGGAAGGCGCAGCGGGCATTCACCGAGCCGCTGTCGCGATAGACCATGTGGTAGGCGTTGACGTCCATCTTGTGCGCGATGGTGGGGAAGGCGGCCTCGGGGTCCATCACGCCCTGGCGGAACTCGTCGATCATCTGTTGCGTGAGGACGTAGGAGAAGGAGGGCAGGCTTTCGCCGACCTCCAGCGCCTCCCAGTCCAGCAGCTTGCGGGTGTCTTCGCCTTCTTCGTGCGCCATGCTGACTTTCTCCCCCCGGTGAGCGGACCTAACAGCGGCCCTTGGTCTGCGGGAGTATTCCACCGATTGCCGATGATCGCACCAGCCGCACGGGCGTGCGCGCACAATCGATGTGACGAGCCGATAGCCGCGGCCCACTCCGTGCCGCGGCCGCCTGGGGCGCTCGGTTCGAACCGGTCGGGTCGACCCAAAACAGATCGCCGCTGCCAAGCCTCGTGGCAGAGACGGGATCGAAGGCGCACCAATCATGGCGTGGTCTCTATCGCCGCTCCGGCATACGCTCGATACGCAGTTCGCCGATGGTCAGCCGGGCGATTCGCAGCTCATCAACCGTGCCGCTGCGCAGCCTGGCCCGGCCGAGGGCGAGCTTCCCGATTGCCAGCCTGCCGATCGCCAGCACCCCAACCGCGAGCGCGCCCAATGCCAACGCGCCGATCACTGCCGCGCCGATGGCAACGGCTGCCTCGCCGCGCACCGAGGGCGCGCGATCCGCCGTCTGCGCCGGGACCTGTGCTGATGCCGCTGCCGCGCTCTCCTGGTCGCCGCTCACTTTGCGCTCCCGCCGGTTGGAACCAGCAGGGTAGCGCAGATCGAAATGTCCGTCAGTTTTGCGGGATGCCAGGGCAATCGGGTGCAGCAGCGAGACCGTCCGGATCCCGCCGTCATTGCGAGCGTAGCGAAGCAATCCCCATCCAGGTACGCTCCTGGATGGGGATTGCTTCGCTACGCTCGCAATGACAGTAAAGCGGCTGGTCGGTCGTCTTTCGTGCGTTCACTCGATTAGTCTGCGCCCGCGCGGCTTGATCACCCCGTCAGGCCGCGTTAGCTGCGGAGACCGCGTGGCTGGGCACCCCGGCCGTGTGCCAATTGACATAACGCTTCCGCCTTCGTCGCGGCCGCGCCGACGCCCGACCCGCCCGGGCAGGGAGTTTTCTACCATCATGTGCGGCCGCTACGCCTCGTTCATCCCCGCCGACCGGCTGCACCGGCTGTTCCGCACGGTGAACCCGACGCCGAACCTGCAGCCGACCTGGAACATGGCGCCGACGCGCGACGCCCCGGTGGTGCGCCTGCACCCGGAGACCCGCCAGCGCCACCTCGACCTGCTGCGCTGGGGCCTTGTGCCGCACTGGGCGCGCGATCCGAAATCGGTCCGCCAGCCGATCAACGCGCGGGCCGAGACGCTGGCGACCTCGCCGATGTTCCGCGACGCGCTCGCCCGCCGCCGCTGCCTGGTGCCGGCCGACGCGTTCTATGAGTGGCAGGCGACCGACGGCGGGAAACTCCCAGCCAAACTTCCCTGGGCGATCGCGCGGGCGGACGGCGCGCCGCTGGTGTTCGCCGGCCTGTGGGAGGGTTTTCGAGGTGCCGACGGGACGGTGCTGCGCACCTTCACCATCGTCACGACGCAGGCCAACGATGCGCTGCGTCCGTTGCACGAGCGGATGCCGGTGATCCTGGAGGAAGCCGCGTGGCCGCTGTGGCTGGGCGAGACGGATGGGCAGCCGACGGACCTGCTGCGTCCATCCGCGGCCGATGTGCGCGTCTGGCGGGTCGGCACCGCGGTCAACAATGTGCGGAACGATCGGCCGGAGCTGCTGGACCCGGTAACGGAATGATCCGGCTGCGGGTGGAGCGCCCGCGATAACGTTGTGGCTAGGCTCAGCTCCACGCCGCGTGCTCGCCGATCGCGGCAAGCCCATGCGCCGCGGCGTCGCCGTCGTGCCGCTCGGCGTAGCAGCCGCAGGCGGCGATGGCGCGGGCATACAGCGCGGTCAGCTCGGGGGTGCCGATCAACTGCACCACCTCGCCGCGCCGCGCGCCAAGGGCCGCGCGCACCTCGTGACCGATCAAGATGCCGGACAGATAGGACGCGGTCGCGCTTTCCGCCATCCGCCCGGTCAGCGCCAGCGTGCGCGCGCCGAACACATGGTGCAGCAGGCCCTCCGCGTCGCCCGAGCGGGTGACGCCCTGGTCGAACACCGCCGGGTCGGTCGCGCCGTCGCGCATCATGCGCGCCAGAATCGTGTGGCCGCGCAATGCGGCGAACGCCTCCCCGGTCAGGTGCGTGGTGAAGCCGGTGATCCGGCCGCCCTCGATCCGCGCCCATTTGGAGTGGCTGCCCGGCAGGCAGGCCAGGCCGGCGCCGCCGATCGTTGCCAGGCAGCCGATGATCTGGGTCTCCTCGCCGCGCATCACCTCCGGCACGCCGGCCGCGTCCTCGGCGGCGAGGCCCGGCACCAGCTTCACCTGGCCCCAGTCGAACGGGATGTCGGTGAGCGCCGCGGCGATCTCCGGCGCCCCGGCCGGACAGGGCAGGTAGGGGGCTTCCTTCCAGCCCTGCCGGCTGCCGATCATGCCGGACAGCAACACATGGTCATCGCCGGCGGCGAGCCAGGGGCCGATCTCCTCGCGCAACGTCTCGGCGAAGCGGCTGTCCGGCACGTTGAGGATGCCGCGCGGGCTGGCGCGGCGGTCGCGAATCGCGCCGTCGCGCGCGATGCGGAAGGCGCGGAACGAGGTGGTGCCCCAGTCGATGCCGATCATCGGACGTTTCCCCCAGCGGACGACGGCGCCCAGCCTAGCACAATGTCGCCGGCGCGATGTCCACCTATGCCATAATGGTCGCTTGCGTGAGCAGGTGGCGCACACGGCCGGGCGCGGTAGCGTCCTCGCGCACGAGATGCTCGCTGCGCGCCTCGGCGGCGCAAGCGCGGGACGGGCGGTCGATTGCGCCGGCAAACCGCTCGTGCAGCGCAACCAAGCGCCATCGGGGGCACTGACGATGACATTGCCAGGGCGATCGGGTGAACGCAGGCAAGGTGCCCGATCGGTGGTTTCACTGTCATTGTGAAGAGCGAAGCGGTGGCCACGCTTGACCCGGCCACGCAATCTCGATCCAGATACGCTCCTCGGCGGGGGACTGCTTCCCCCGACCTCCGCCGGGGTCGCAATGACACCAGGATCCAGTTGGGCTCACTGCTTCACCCGATTGCCCTGCCAACGTCCAGTATCACTATTGACACCATACGCGGATTGGGGCACGCATGGCTTCCATCGCCGATCTGCTGGCCGAAATGCGCAACAACCCGCGCGACGTTCGCTTCAGCGACGCCGTGAAGGTTGTCCAGGCGCGTTTCGGGCCGCCAAGGCGGAGCGGCAGCCACCATGTATTCCGCATGCCCTGGCCGGGAGATCCTCGTGTCAATCTGCAACAAACGCCAAGCGGAAAAGCGAAAGCGTATCAGGTTCGACAACTCCTGGCGGCCATCAACCGGCTGGAGATGACGCGTGCAGAGGAGAGCCAACGCGATCGCGAACACCCGGGCCCGGCGCGATCCGGGCGGCGGGCCGGCACGCGGCGCGGCGACTGACCACTACACCTATCGTGTCTCCTGGTCCGGCGAAGATCAGGAATTTGTCGCGACCTGCGCCGAGTTTCCCAGCCTCTCGCATCTGGCAGAAAGCCAGGTCGCGGCGATCGACGGCCTGCGGGAGTTGGTCGGCGACATCGTCCGGGACATGAAGGCCGGCGGTGAAATCCCCCCCGAGCCGCTGGCGGACCGGCGGTTTTCAGGCGAATTCGTCGCGCGCGTGCCCAGCGAACTGCACCGGCTGCTCGCCATCGAGGCCGCTGAGGCCGGGGTCAGTCTGAACCGCCTGGTCAGTTTCAAGCTCGCCCTGCCGCTGCGGGCAATGCCATCGCCGCGCCCAACCACCCGAGGCCGCGCACGGGCGACCGCGAAGTCGTCGACTCTCTCTCCGCGACGCAACCCCAGTGACCTCAGTCCAGCCCGTCGTGCTCAGGCCTGACCCGTAGCGCCGGCATGATGGACCGGCCGCGCCGCTACGCGAACTGTGCCGCATCGAAATCGTTCGGCAGCACGCCGTGCGGCTTGATCATGTCGTACGGCGCGCGTGCCAGGAATTTTCCCGTCCCAGGCTCCGCCTGCACTTTCCCGTCGCGCATCGCCACAACGCCGCCCTTTACCGTTGCCACCGGCCAGCCGGTCACCTGCATCCCCTCGTATGGCGTGTAGTCGATCGCGTGCTGCAACAGCGCGTTGGTGATGGTCACCCGCTTCCCCGCATCCCACAGCACGATATCGGCGTCGGAGCCGGGCGCGATGGTGCCCTTGCGCGGATACAGCCCGAACAGCTTCGCCGGGTTGCTGGCGACCAGGCGGACGAACGTGTTGGCATCGATCCGACCCTGGCTGACGCCCTCGCTGAACATGATCGGCAGCCGCGAGCCCAGCCCCGGCACGCCGTTCGGGATCACCGGGAACGGCGCGTTGCCGCCGCGCACCCGCTTGCCCTTGCCCTCGCCCTCGTAGCCGAAGCCGGCGTGATCGGAGGAAACGATGTCGATCGTGCCGCGATGGATGTCGTCCCACAGCGCCGCGCGGCTGGCCGCGTCGCGCGGGCTGGGGCTGCACATGAACTTGGCGCCCTCGAAGCCGGGGCGGTCCATGTCGGCCGCCTCCAGCACGAAATACTGCGGGCAGGTCTCCGCCCAGACTTTCAGCCCGCGCGCCTGGGCGCGGGCGATTTCCGCGGCGACCTCGGAGCAGGAGACGTGGAACACCTGGATCGGCTGGTCGACCAGCTCGGCCAGCGCGATGGCGCGGTAGGTGGCCTCGCGCTCCACCACCGGCGGGCGCGACCAGGCGTGGTATTTCGGCGCGGTGCGGCCGGCTTCCATCAGCGCCTCGGTGCGCCAGCCGATCGCCTCGTAGTTCTCGCAATGCACCGTCACCAGCGCCCCGGTGCGCCGCGCCGCGGCCAGCACGCGCAGGAACTGTCGGTCGTCCAGGTGCGCCGGCTCGTAGGTCAGGAACACTTTCAGGCTGCGGATGCCTGACTCGACGACCTTCGGGAATTTCGTTGCGCACCACGTCATCGGTCGGATCGGTGATGATCTGGTGGAACTGTAATCCACCATCGCCTGCGCCGCGCGACGGTGATACTCCGGCAGCGTGTCGCTGATGCGGGTGGCCCTTGAACTGGGCCGCAAAAGTGATCACCGAGGTGGTGCCGCCGGCCAGGCAGGACGTGCTGCCGGTGACGAAACTTTCCTCGTCGACGCCGCCGCCGGGGCGGAGCTGCTCGATATGGCAATGCGAGTCGACGCCGCCCGGCATCACCAGCAGGCCGCCGGCGTCCAGCACCGGTCCGTCCGTCAGCGCCTCGGCCAGCGCGGCGATTTTTCCCCCGCGAATGCCGACATCGGCACGAAACGTGTCGGCGGCGGTGACGACCGTGCCGCCGCGGATGATCAGGTCGAAGTCGGGCATCGCTGGCTCCTTCTGCTCGGCCGCGTCCCTGTTACGAAGCGCGGCGTTCGGGCAGCATGGTAGCCGGCAACACGGCGACACAACAGCAACATGCGACTGACTCACAGGACGATCCGCCCGACCGGAGCGGCGATCAGCATCCGGTTCGACGGGCGGGACATCCCGGCGCTGGCGGGCGAGACCGTCGCGGCGGCGCTGTCGGCAGCCGGGATCGTCGCGTTTCGCCGCACACCGGGCGGCGCGCCGCGCGGGCTGCATTGCGGCATGGGCGCCTGCTTCGACTGCGTGGTGACGATCGACGGGCGGATCGGCCAGCGCGCCTGCCTGGCCAAGGTCGCCGACGGGATGCAGGTGAGCGGCGCGACGCCGGAGGCTCCGGTGCCGCTGGCCGCGGTCTCGACGGATCCAGCGGCGGCGGAACGCGCCTGCGACGTGCTGGTGGTGGGCGGCGGGCCGGCCGGGCTGTCGGCGGCGATCGCCGCGGCCGAGGCGGGGGCGGCCGTGGTGCTGCTGGACGAGCGGGCGGCGACCGGCGGGCAATATGCCAAGCCGCTCGCCGACAGCCACGCGGACGCGGCGCCGGACGAGCAGTTCCGGCTGGGCCGCGATCTGGGCGCGCGCGCGCGTCGCCGCCGGCGTGGCGATCGAGACCGACGCGATCGCCTGGGCCGGTTTCGCGCCCGACGAGATCGCCGTGCTGGTGCGCGGCGTCGCGGTCACATTCCGCCCGCGCCGGCTGGTCCTGGCGCCCGGCGCGCACGAACGGCCGGTGCCGGTGCCCGGCTGGACCTTGCCGGGCGTGATGACGACCGGCGCGCTGCAGACGCTGGTGCGCGCGCAGCGCGTCAGCCCGGGCGGGCAGGTCCTGATCGCCGGCAACGGCCCGCTGAACCTGCAGCTTGCCTGCGAGATGCTGGCCTGTGGGGTGAAGCCGGTCGCGGTGGTGGAAGCCGCGCCGTTCCCTGGCCTGGCGGCGTTGCGCGATGTCGTGCGCATGGCCCGCGCCGCGCCCGATCTTGCGTGGCAGGGAATCGGCATGCTGGCGCGGCTGCGGCGCGCCGGCGTGCCCGTGCTGTGGGGGACGCGCGTGCTGGCGCTGGAGGGCGAGGCGCGCGTCGCGTCGGTGCGGCTGTCGAACGGCCAGACGCTGGCCGTGGACACCGTCGCGCTCAACCTCGGCTTCCAGCCGGAGGTCGGGCTGGCCCGCGCGCTGGGCGTGCCGCACCGTTTCGTCGATGTCGGCATCGGCCATCTGGCGACCGAGACCGACGAGGACGGCCGCACCGCGGTGGCCGGCGTGTTCGCGGTGGGCGACGGCGCGCGGCTCGGGCGGGGCGCGCGTCGGCGCTGGCGCGCGGACGGCTGGCCGGGCTGGCGGCGGCCCGCGACCTGGGGTTCCCCGCGCCGGAGGATACCGCCGCGCGCGCCGCGCTGGCCCGCGCGCTGGCGTTCCAGGACGCGCTGTGGCGGGTGTTCGCGCCGCCGCCGTTCCGGCCCGAGGACGTTCCGGACGCGACCATCGTCTGCCGCTGCGAGGAGATCACCGCCGGGCGGCTGCGGGCGAGAAATCGCCGGCGGGCTTGGGTCGGTGGCGACACTGAAGAAGGCGACGCGCGCCGGCATGGGACGCTGCCAGGGTCGTTTCTGCGCCGCGACGGTCGCGCGGCTCGCCGCCGGCCTGACCGGCGCCGCGCCGCAGGACGACTATGCGTTCGCCGCGCCGCGCTGGCCGGTGCGCCCGGTGCCGGCGGCGCCGCTGATGTTCCCGGTGGCGTTCGACGAAGAGCTGATGGCCTCGCCGCAGGCGCCGGTGCGGCTGCACCCGCTGCCGACGCTGCCGGCGGAGCTGCGGCGGGCCGACATCGCGGTGCTGGGCGGCGGGCTGGCCGGGCTCTGCTCCGCCTATTGGCTGGCCAAGGAGGGCGCCGACGTTCTGGTGATCGATCGTGACGAGGCCGGCATGGCGGCCAGCACGGCGAACGCCGGCAGCCTGCACGCGCAACTGCTGCCTTACGATTTCACCGACGACATGCCGGCGGACGGCGGGCAGCCGGCGCACACCCTGCCGCTGTCACCGCGCTCCATCGCGCTGTGGAAGGAGATCGCGGCGGAAGCCGGTGAATCGCTCGGCATTCGCACCGAAGGCGGATTGATGGTGGCGGAGACCGAGGCTGAGCTGGCCTGGCTCCGGCGCAAGTCGGCGATGGAGCGGCGCTGGGGGACCGAGAGCCATGTGCTGGGGGCCAACGAGCTGCGCGACCTGGCGCCGGCGCTGACCGAGGGGCTGGTGGGCGCCGACTTCGTGCCGGCGGAAGGCTACGGCGATCCGCTGCGCGGCACGCTGGCGGTGCGGCGGCTGGCGCTGCGGCACGGCGCGCGGCTGCTGAACGGGGCCGAGGTGACCGCGGTGGCGCGCGACGGGGCGGGCTGGCGCATCAGCACGACGCGCGGGGAGGTGCTGGCGGGGCGGGTGGTGAATGCGACCGGGCCGTGGGCGCGGCATGTCGGGCGGATGGTGGGCGTCGAACTGCCGGTGGAGGGCACCGTGCAGCAGGTGATCGTGACGGAGCCGGTGCTGCCGATGACGCGGCATCTGATCGCGCTGGCGGGGCGGCATCTGTCGCTGAAGCAGGCGCCGATCGGCGGATTCCTGATCGGCGGCGGATGGAACGGCGAGGTCAATCCCGCGACCGGGCGCACGCAATCGGTCCGGCGCAATATCGAGGGCAACCTGGCGGTGTGCGCGCGGGTGCTGCCGGTGCTGCAGGGGCTGAGCTTTATTCGTTGCTGGCATGGTATCAATCCGTCGATCGACCGGGCACCGATCCTGGGCGAGGCGCCGGGGCTGCCGGGGTTCTTCAACGCGGTGACGGCGATCGGCTACACGCTGGGGCCGGTCATCGGGCGGATCACCGCGGACGCGGTGCTGGGGCGCGAGACGGTCGATCCGCATTACCGGCTGGAGCGATTCGGCTGAGGTCGCGGCGCTTCGAGCCACATAACCTTGCTTTGTGAAATGAAAACGCACAACGTTCCGGGTCGATCGTCTCGCCAAACGTCCTGATGGCGTTGTTCTCGCAAGAAGGAACGGAACCCATGACCATGCGCGACAAGATATTCTTCTACGACGTGGTGCTGATCATTGTCCTCGTCGCGTTGGCGGCGACGTATCTGCTATCGAGCACCCGCTATGGTCTTGTTCCGGATTCGATGCGGCTGGTCGTGCACAGCACCTGGTTCGGCATGCTCGGTGGCATCGTCATCAGCTTGAAAGGCATCTATGACCATCCGGTCGGCCATACCCAGGGTTGGGATGACGGCTACAACCTGTGGCATTTCGGCCGTCCGGTCAGCGGCGGTGTCGTCGGGTTCATGACGCTGGTCCTGTTGCAGGCCATCAATCCGAAGACATCGCCGTCGGAACCCGTGCTCTACGTCGCGTCGTTCATCCTGGGCACGCAGGAACGCCGGTTCTTTTCCTTCCTCTACGAGGTCGCGCGGCTGATATTGCAGGTGCCACAGGAACAGGAAACCGGCGCGCTGAGCGTGGCGGAAATCCAACCATCGCAGGGCCACGCGAACGACATCATGGTGATTCGTGGCAATGGTTTCGCACCTAATGTCACGGCAACGATCGGCACCAATGTGCTCCTGAACCCGCGAGTCAGCCGCGACGGCAGCGTGGTGGCGGGCCAAGTCCCCCCGGCCCCGGCGGCCGGTCCAGTGACAGTGACAGTGGCCAATCCCAACGGCACGCACGTCGCGGTGGATGCGGGCTTCACCTAATCTGTAGCGTGTCGTGTCAGGCGATGCCGATGAAGACGATCGCCGCGATACCGACCAGCATCCCCGGCTCGGCCAGAGCGGCCTTCACTATGACGCACACCGGTAATCGGCGGGGAAGGTCTCGGCGAATACTTCGTGCATCGCCCGGAAACACCGCATGTCCGCCGGATAGACGTTGCATTTCGGCTCACTCTGCGGTCCGGCGCTGTGCCTCGCGCAGGATTAAGCTGGCATACCGCAGCACCTGCCGCGTCTGCGCGCACATCCACGATGCCGACGATCTGCCCGCGCTCATCCGACGCCACTTGGCCGGCACCGAACACCCAGCCGCGGGCGATCGCTCCTGGCGAGTACGGATAGGTGGGCGCGGCTGAAACCACTGGTTCTTCTGCCGCAGTACCTGCTTAGGCTTCAGGCTCGCCTTTCGCGCGGGTTTTCACGTGCCATTTCGCAGTGCAGCATGCGTGGCATGACCTGGTTGCATCGCCCGCTGCTGCGCCGCGGCCTCCGCGCGCCGTTCCTGCTGCTCGCCATGGTGACGGCGACCGGCACGCTCGGGATGCACATGATCATCCCGGCGCTGCCGGCAACCGCCGTCGGGCTGCATGTGTCGGAGGCAAAGATCCAGCTTACCATCACGCTCTATCTGATCGGGCTGGCGATCGGACAGTTGCTGTATGGACCGCTGTCGGATCGGTTCGGCCGCCGGCCGGTGCTGCTGGGCGGCCTGGCGCTGTTCACCCTGGCCGGCGCGGTCACCGCGGTCGCGCCGAACGCCGGCGTGCTGATCGCGGCGCGGGTGGTGCAATCGGTGGGCGCCTGCGGCGGGCTGGTGCTGGGCCGCGCCATCGTGCGCGACCAGGCGACGGCCGACCGGGCGGCGGCACAGCTCGCGCTGCTGACCCTGGTGATGTCGATGGCCCCGGCGATCGCGCCGGTGATCGGCGGCTACGCCACGGCCTATCTCGGCTGGCGCTCCGCCTTCGCACTGCTCGCACTGCTGGGGGCGCTGGCGTTCGGGCTGATCTTGCTGCGGCTGCCGGAAACGCTGGAGGCGCACGTCGGCGGGCACGGCTTTCACACCATGCTGCGCGGCTCGGTGCGGCTGCTGCGCTCGCGGGCGTTTCTCGGCTATGCGATCGGCGGGTCGTGCACCACCACCTCGTTCTACGCGTTCATGTCGGCCTCGCCGTTCATCTTCGAGAACCTGCTGCATCAGCCGCCGCAGCAGATCGGGCTGTACTACCTGGTGCTGATGGGCGGGGTGGCGCTGGGCGGGTTCAGCTCCAACCGGATGGCCGGGCGCGTGCGGCCGCGCACGGCGTTGCGCATCGCCAACGGATTGGCGATCGCCGCGGCGGCGGCGTTCATGCTGGCCGACCTGACCGGGCAACTGTCCGTGGCGACGGTGATCGCGCCGGTGGCGCTGTTCATGGTGGGTGCCGGCATGGCCAGCCCGTTTGCCGTCGCCGGCGCGGTCAGCGTCAATCCGCTGGCAATCGGTGCGGCGTCGGGCATGTACGGGTTCATGCAGATGGGCTACGGCGTGCTGTGCACCGTGGTGGTGGAGACCTGGCGGCCGGGGACGGTGTTTCCGGTGGCGACGGTGCTGCTCGGCTCGGCGCTGTTGGGGCAGGTGGCACTGGTGGTGGCCGTGCGGCGGGCGTGAGGCGGGACGGGCGCTGCCCGGGAATCAGACCCCGACCATCACGTCGGACGCCTTGATCACGGCGAACGCCGGCATGCCCGGCTTCAGCCCAAGTTCCTCGGCGGCCTCGTTGGTGATCGAGGCGGTGATCGTCACGGTCGGCGTTACTTCAATGGTCACGTGCGTGGTGGTGGCGCCGGGCTTCACGGTCCTGATGGTCCCGGCGATCTGGTTGCGGGCGGAGAGTTTCATGCGGCGGTCTCCTTGGCAGGCGGCGCTGATTTGCTGGCAACCGCGCGATGGAGTGCGAGCAGATGTTTGCGCGCTGCCAGGGCTGTATCCATCTGGATAGCGCGATACCGCTCGATGACAGCCTTGCCGGCCGGCGTCAATACCGCGCCGCCGCCACCGCTGCCGCCGGCCGCGGTTTCCACCACCGCGGTGCCCAGGCTGCGATTGAGGTCCTCGACCAGCTCCCAGGTGCGCCGGTAGGACATGCGCAGCACGCGCCCGGCGGCGGAGATCGAGCCGGACCGGCCGATTTCTTCCAGCACCGCGATCTTGCCCGGGCCGATCCGGGCGCCGGATGCAAGGTCGAGGCGGATGCTCAGCCGATCGCTGGCACTGGTCGGCTCCGACGGTTTTCGAACTCGCTTCGGCATGGCGGCATAACCAAACACCCTCCGCCCGTTGTGATCAATCACCCTCGTGCATCCGCGTACCGCCGGCCGCGGTGCTCTTGGGCACTGTCGCGCCCGATCCGATGCTTGCCGGTGTGTCGCGGCTTGCGCCATCGCGGGTGCAACGACGCAGCCTGGTATGGACATCGCCATGAAACGCCGTATTAGGATGACTATAACGCTACCACCCCTGGGAATGGAGACAACGCGATGCCGGATGATCGCGCACCCGAACACCCGGTCATGCCGGTCGCGCGCACGCTGGCGGCCAGCGCGCGGACGCGGCGAGCCGGACGAACGCCGGGCCGCGTCGCCTGGCTCGGCGTCGGTCTCCTGGCCGCCGCCGAGTTGCTCGTGCAGGCGCCGGCGGCCTGCGCGGAGGGAACCGTCAATGTGCTGTACGCCGGGTCGCTGGTGAATCTCATGGAGCACGGCATCGGGCCGGCCTTCGACAAGGCCACCGGCAACACCTTCCAGGGCTATGCCGGCGGGTCGGGCCTGCTGGCCAACCAGGTCAAGGGCAAGCTGCGGCACGGCGACGTGTTCATCAGCGCCAATCCCAAGGTGAACATCGCCCTGATGGGCTCCTCGAGCGGCGACTGGGTCACCTGGTACATCGCGTTCGCCCAATCCCCGGTGGTGATCGGCTACAACCCGTCCAGCCGGTTCGCCGCGGATTTCAAGACCAAGCCCTGGTACCAGGTCCTGACGGAACCCGGCATCAGGATCGGCCGCACCGACCCGAAACTGGATCCGAAGGGGGCACTGACGCTCGATCTGATGCAGCAGGCCGAGACCACCTACAAGGTTCCCGGCCTGGCGCAGCAGGTGCTCGGCGCGCCGGAGAACCCCGCGCAGGTGCTGCCGGAGGAAACCCTGGTCGGCCGGCTGCAATCGGGTCAGCTCGATGTCGGCTTCTTCTATTCGACCGAGACGTCCGACGCGAAGATCCCGGCCATCGACCTGCCCGCCGCGGTCGCGCCCAAGGCGGTCTACACCATCACCGTCCTGCGCGACGCGCCCAATCCGACCGGCGCCGATCAGTTCGTGGCCTTCCTGCTCGGCGCCGACGGAGCGGCGGTGATGAAGGCGCACGGCCTCGATCTGCAGAAGCCCGCGCTGACCGGCGCGGCGGACGCCGTGCCGGCGGATATTCGTGCGCAGCTCGACAAGGCCAAGTGACGCGCCGCGTCGCGGCACCGCTGCCGTGGCTTGCCGGGCTTCTCGCGGTCTACCTGATCGCCCCGCTTGTCGCCGGCGCGCGCCAGGTCGGGCTTGCCGATTGGAGCTCGGTCGAGGTCGGGGCGCTGGCTCACGCCTGCGTGGTCTCCCTCGCGAGCGCTTCCGTGGCGACGCTGATTATCGCGCTGGGCGGGGTCCCGCTCGGCTATCTCCTGGCGCGCGTTCCCGGCCGGACGATGGCGGGCCTCGGCTTTCTGGTGCAGCTTCCGCTGGCGCTGCCGCCGCTCACCAGCGGCATCCTGCTGCTGTTTCTGGTGGGCTATTCCACGCCGTTCGGGCGCCTGACCGGCGGGGTGTTGACCGATTCCTTCTATGGGATCGTCCTTTCTGAAGTTTTCGTCGCCGCGCCCTTCCTGATCATCGCCGCGCGCGCGGGCTTTGCCGCCATGGACCCGGTGCTGGAAGGTGTCGCGGCGACGCTCGGCCGCCGCCCGTTCGAGGTGTTCCGCCGCGTTAGCCTGCCGATCGCGTGGCCGACCATTCTGTCGGGCCTGCTGCTGGCCTGGCTGCGGGCGTTCGGCGAGTTCGGCGCCACCGTCATGGTCGCCTATCACCCCTATTCCCTGCCGGTGTACACCTACGTCGCATTCGGATCGCAAGGCCTGCCGGCGATGCTGCCGGTGCTGTTGCCGACACTGGTTCTCGCGGTCGCCTTCATGGCGCTCAGCGGCATTGCCGCCGGCCAACGCAACGGACGGCAAGCCGGCGCAGCGCCGCTGAATGGTGTGCCGGCTGCCGCATCCGCGCGCGTGGCGGTGCCGCCCCATACGCCGGCGCGCCCCGCCGACATGCGCCTGCGACTTGAAAAGCGGCTTGGCGGCTTCGTGCTCGACGTCGCGTGGTCGTGCCGTGCGCGCCGCCTTGCGATCCTGGGTCCGTCCGGGTCGGGAAAATCGCTGACCCTCAAGCTGATCGCCGGGATCGAGCCGTGCGATCGCGGCAGCATCGTCATCGACGGGACGGACCTTACGCGGCTCGACCCGGCGGCGCGCGCGATTGCCTACGTCCCGCAGAACTACGGCCTGTTTCCGCATCTCACGCTGGCCGAGCACCTGCGGTTTCCGGTCGGGGCCGCGCCGCAGGTGGCCGCGCATTGGATCGAGCGCCTCGGCCTGCGCGGCCTCGAACAGCGGCGCCCGGCCGCCCTCTCGCTCGGCCAGCAGCAACGGGTCGCGTTGGCGCGGGCACTCAACCGGCCGGCCCGGCTGCTGCTGCTGGACGAGCCGTTCTCGGCCCTCGACGCGCCGCTGCGGGCGCGGCTGCGCCAGGAGTTCGTGGCGCTGCAGCAGGAGATCGCCGCCACCACGATCCTCGTCACCCACGATCCGGCCGAAGCGGCGCTGCTGGCCGACGAGATCCTCGTGCTCGAAGCCGGCCGCCCGCTGCAATGCGGTCCGGTCGCGCAGGTGTTCCGGCGCCCGGTCAACGAGACGGTGGCCCGCCTGCTCGGTGCCGACGACGTGGCCCAGGGCGTCGTGGCCGAGGGCAATCGGATCATGATCGGCGACGGGGTGATGCTGGGCGTCGCGGCCCCGGCACTGCGCACCGGCGAGCGCGTCGGCTGGAGCATTCTGCCGGGGCGCGCCCGGATCACCACGGCTGGACCATACCAGGGCTCGGTGGAGGGCACGACGTCGGTGGGGATCGGGTACCAGGTCACCGTCCGCCTTGGCGAGGCGATGATCCGGGTTTTCGACGGGCAAACCGGCCTTGAGCCGGGCAGCCGCTGCGCAGTCGATATCGACCCGGCCGCCATCCAGGTCTGGCCGCTGGGCTGACCCCACCCAAGGACGGCACCTGCAACCGGGGATCGCCACCGCCCATCTTCCTGACACGCGGCTGCAGCGAAAGTGGTGTATAGACGGCCTGCGTGTGCCATGACAGCGATGCAAACCCGTGGATCAACGGTTCGGACGGTCAAAATTAACCCTCCCTTTGTCTTGACTGGCGCACGCTGCCCAGCGGTTGCCGCACGCGGCGGAAAGGTGCTTTCGTCCTGCCGGCCAATCGCATGGGGTGGAGAGATCACTCTTGGACCTTGAATTCGACACCGGGCAGACGCCCGCCCGCCGCGCCGAGGACCGCGTCTTCGCGCCGGATGGCACCGCCAACGTGGCGGTGCTGCGCGCCAGGATTCTCGCCAAGCTGGAATCCCAGCTCGGCAAGCGGCGCGCCGTCGCCACCGAACGGGACTGGCTGCTGGCAACCGCCTGGGTGGTGCGGGACGTCGCCGTCCGCCGCTGGATCGAGAGCACGGATGCGGCCTACGCGCAGGGCGAGAAGCGGGTCTACTACCTCTCGCTCGAGTTCCTGATCGGCCGGCTGCTGGTCGACAACCTCAACAATCTCGGCCTGACCGCCGGGGTGCGCGCCGCGCTGGCCGAGCTCGACGTCGATCTCGACCGGCTGCGCGCGCTGGAGCCGGATGCGGCGCTCGGCAACGGCGGCCTCGGCCGGCTGGCCGCCTGCTTCATCGAGAGCATGGCCACCGTCGGCATCCCGGCGCACGGCTACGGCATCCGCTATGACCACGGGCTGTTCCGCCAGGTGATCGAGCACGGCTGGCAGCAGGAATATCCCGAGGAGTGGCTGTCGTTCGGCAACCCCTGGGAGTTCGAGCGGCCGGAGGTGCACTACGACATCGGCTTCGGCGGCACGGTCGAGGCGGACCCGGCGGTCGCGGCGGAGCCGCTCGACGCGGCGGCGCTGCGTCCCGCCGTCTGGCATCCCGGCGGAGATCGATCGAGGCGGTCGCCTACGACACGCCGGTGGTCGGCTGGCGCGGCCGGCGCGTGAACACGCTGCGGCTGTGGTCCGCCCGGTCGGCCGACCCGCTGCGGCTCGATGCCTTCAACCACGGCGACCATGCCGGCGCGCTGGCCGACCGGGTGCGGGCGGAGACGATCTCCGAAGGTGCTGTATCCTTCGGACGCCACGCCGGCCGGGCAGGAGCTGCGGCTGCGGCAGGAGTATTTCTTCGTCGCCGCCTCGCTGCAGGACCTGGTGCGGCGCCACATCAAGGCGTTCGGCGAGCTCGACACGCTGGCCGACAAGACCGCGATCCAGCTCAACGACACCCATCCGGCGATCGCGGTCGCCGAGCTGATGCGCATCCTGGTCGACCTGCACGCGCATGCCGTGGGCGCAGGCGTGGCGCATCGTGCAGGCGACCTTCGGCTACACCAACCACACGCTGCTGCCGGAGGCGCTGGAAAGCTGGCCGGTGCCGCTGATGGAGCGGCTGCTGCCGCGGCACATGCAGATCATCTACCTGATCAACGCGCTGCATCTGGACGAGGTGCCGCGCCGGCCATCCCGGCGACGACGCGGCTGCTGTCCAGCGTCTCGTTGATCGACGAGCACAGCGGACCGGCGGGTGCGCATGAGCCATCTCGCGTTCCTCGGCGCGCACCGGGTCAACGGCGTCTCGGCGCTGCACACCGGCCTGATGCGCGAGACCGTGTTCCGCGACCTGAACGCGCTGCTGCCCGGGCGGATCGTCAACATCACCAACGGCATCACCTTCCGCCGCTGGCTGCACGAGGCCAACCCGGACCTCACCGCGCTGCTGGTCGAGGCGGTCGGGCCGGAGCGTGCTGGACCACGAGGAGGCGCTGGAGCGGCTGCGCCCGCTGGCCGCCGACGCGGCGTTCCAGCAGCGCTTCGCCGCGGTGCGCCGGACCAACAAGGTGGCGCTGGCCGAGCTGATCGGCAGCGCGAGTTGGAGATCCAGCGTCGATCCGGCGGCGCTGTTCGACGTGCACATCAAGCGCATCCACGAATACAAGCGCCAGTTGCTGAACATCCTGGAGACGGTCGCGCTGTACCACGGCGATCCGCGCGCAGCCGACGCGCGACTGGACGCCACGGGTGAAGCTGTTCGCCGGCAAGGCGGCGGCGAGCTATCAGTCAGGCCAAGCTGATCATCAAGCTGGCGCACGACGTGGCGCGCGTGATCAACAACGACCCGACCGTGCGCGGACGTGCTGAAGGTGGTGTTCCTGCCGAACTATTCGGTCAGCCTGGCCGAGACGATCATCCCGGCGGCGGACCTGTCGGAGCAGATCTCGACCGCGGGCATGGAGGCCTCCGGCACCGGCAACATGAAGCTGGCGCTGAACGGGGCGCTGACCATCGGCACGCTGGATGGCGCCAACATCGAGATCCGCGACCGCGTGGGCGCGGACAACATGTTCATCTTCGGCCTGCAGGCCGAGGAGGTGGCGGAGCGGCGCGGCGCGGCGGGCTCGATGCCGGCGACGTCGATCGCCGCCTCGCCGGTGCTGGCGGCAGGTGCTGGACGCGATCGAGTCGGGCGTGTTCTCGCCCGACGAGCCCGACCGCTATCGCGGCCTGGTCGACATCGCTGCGCCACCAGGACTATTTCATGGTCTGCGCCGACTTCGACGCCTACTGCGCCGCCCAGCGCGACGTCGTCGCGCTGTGGCGCCAGCCGGCGGCATGGTGGCGCAGCAGCATCCTGAACACCGCCGGCGTCGGCTGGTTCTCCTCGGACCGGGCGATCCGCGAATACGCCGGCAAGATCTGGGATGTTCCGGTCGGCGCGGTCGTCGGCCGGGCGTTGCCGGACGGCACATGACCGGCTGGGCATGACCGACTGGCGGGCGGGGGCGGCGGATATCGCGGCGATCGTCGCGGCGCGTCACGCCGATCCGTTCGCCGTGCTGGGGCCGCACGCGACCGAGGCCGGGCTGGTGGTGCGCGCGTTCGTCCCGGATGCCGCCGCGCTCTGGCTGCTGGCCGCGGACGGCGACGCGCCTGGCCGGGTTCACGCGCCGGGACGAAGCCGGGTTCTTCGAGACCTGCCTCGCGGACTGCCGGCAGCCTGTCCCCTACCGGCTGCGCGCGGAGAATGCCGGCGGCACGTGGGAGCTGCGGGACGCCTATGCGTTCGGCCCCGTGCTCGGCCCGCTCGACGACTACCTGCTGGTGGAGGGCACGCACCGGCTGCTGTACGAGCGGCTGGGCGCACACCCGTTGCGCCACGTGTGTCTCGCCGGGCAGGCGGCGGACGGCGTGCATTTCGCGGTCTGGGCGCCGAACGCCGCGCGCGTCTCGGTGGTCGGCGACTTCAACGCCTGGGACGGCCGGCGCCACCCGATGCGCAAGCGCATCGACAGCGGATTGTGGGAGATCTTCGTCCCCGGCCTCGGCTGAAGGCGCGGTCTACAAATACGAGATCGTCGCCGCCGACGGCACGCTGCAGCCGCTGAAGGCCGATCCGTTCGGCTATCGCCGCGGAGCTGCGGCCCTCCACCGCCTCGGTGGTCGCGCGCACCGATCGTTTCGCGTTCAATGACGCCGATTTTCTCGCCCGCCGCGCCGAGGGCGAGCCGCGCCGCAAGCCGATGTCCGCCTACGAGGTGCATCTCGGCTCCTGGCGCCGCGGCGAGGGCGGCCGCTTCCTCAGCTACGACGAGCTCGCCGAGACGCTGGTGCCGTATGCCGCCGATCTCGGCTTCACCCACCTGGAGCTGCTGCCGGTCACCGAGCATCCGCTCGATGCGTCCTGGGGCTACCAGCCGATCGGCCTGTTCGCCCCGACGCGCCGGTTCGGCGATCCGGCCGGCTTCGCCCGCTTCGTCGATCGCGCCCATCAGGCCGGGCTTGGCGTCATCCTCGACTGGGTCCCGGCGCATTTCCCGACCGACGTGCACGGCCTCGCCCACTTCGACGGCCAGCCGCTGTACGAGCATCGCCGACCCGCGGCGCGGCTTCCAAACGGAGTGGAACACCGCGATCTACGATTTCGGCCGGCGCGAGGTGGCGAACGTGCTGATCGCCTCGGCGCTGTACTGGCTCGACCGGTTCCACATCGATGCGCTGCGCGTCGATGCGGTGGCCTCGATGCTCTACCTCGACTATTCGCGCCGCCCGGGCGAGTGGCTGCCGAACCCGGACGGCGTCCAACGACAACCGCGACGCCGTCGCCTTCCTGCGCCGCTGCAACGAGCTGGTCTACGCCGGCCATCCCGGCGCGATCACCATCGCCGAGGAGTCCACCGCCTGGGCCGGCGTGTCGCGGCCGACCGATGCCGGCGGCCTCGGCTTCGGCTTCAAGTGGAACATGGGCTGGATGCACGACACGCTGGACTACATGGCGCTCGATCCGGTGCACCGGCGCTGGCACCACGACCGCATGACGTTCGGCCTGCTGTACGCGTGGACGGAGAATTTCGTGCTGCCGCTGTCGCATGACGAGGTGGTGCACGGCAAAGGCTCGATCCTCGGCGCGCATGCCCGGCGACGAGTGGCAGCGCTTCGCCAACCTGCGCGCCTATTACGGCTTCATGTGGGGCCAGCCGGGAAAGAAACTGCTGTTCATGGGCCAGGAGTTCGGCCAGTCGCGGGAGTGGAACTTCGACGGCTCGCTGGACTGGTGGCTGCTGGATCACGCGCCGCACCGCGGCGTGCAGGCGCTGCTGCGCGATCTCAACCGCCTCTATCGCGACACGCCGGCACTGCATGCGCGCGACTGCGAGCCGGAGGGCTTCCGCTGGATCACCGCGGACGACCGCGACAACTCGGTGTTCGCCTGGCTGCGTCTCGCGCCGGGTGCCCCGCCGGTCGCGGTGGTCAGCAATTTTACCCCGGTGCCGCGGCACGGCTACCGGATCGGCCTGCCGTACGCCGGGCGCTGGCGCGAGGTGCTGAACACCGACGCCACCGCCTACGGCGGCGGCGGCCTGGGCAACCAGGGCGAGGTCCGCGCCGAGCCGCGCCGATCGCACTGCCTTCCCGCCTCCGCCGAGGTCCTGGTGCCGCCGCTCGCCAGCGTTTATTTCGTGTGGCAGCCGGACTAGCATCGCGCGCCGCCTGGAGGGCCGACCCATGCGCCAGCAACCGATCGGCAGTCGCCACGCTGGTTCGTTCCGCCATGGCCTATGTGCTGGCCGGCGGCCGCGGCTCGCGCCTGCAGGAGCTCACCGCCGTCCGCGCCAAGCCGGCGGTGTATTTCGGCGGCAAGAGCCGCATCATCGATTTCGCGCTGTCGAACGCGCTGAATTCCGGCATCCGCCGGATCGGCGTGGCGACGCAGTACAAGGCGCACAGCCTGATCCGCCACATGCAGCGCGGCTGGAACTTCTTCCGCCCGGAGCGCAACGAGAGCTTCGACATCCTGCCGGCCTCGCAGCGCTTCGGCGACAACTGGTACGCCGGCACCGCCGATGCCGTCTACCAGAACATCGACATCATCGAAGCCTATGCCCCGCAGTACATCGTGCTGCTGGCGGGCGATCACATCTACAAGATGGACTACGAGATGATGCTGGCGCAGCACGTCGAAAGCGGCGCCGACGTCACCGTGGGCTGCATCGAGGTGCCGCGCGGCGACGCGCGCGGCTTCGGCGTCATGGCGGTGGACGCCAACGACCGCATCACCGCGTTCGTCGAGAAGCCCGCCGACCCGCCGGGGATGCCGGACAAGCCCGACACCGCGCTGGCCAGCATGGGCATCTACGTGTTCGCCACCAGCCTGCTGATCGACCAGCTCCGGCGCGACGCCGCGGATGCCACGTCCTCGCGCGACTTCGGCCGCGACATCATTCCGTACCTGGTAAAGGGCGGCAAGGCGGTGGCGCACCGCTTCTCGCGGTCCTGCGTCCGCTCCGAGACCGAGGGGGAGTCCTACTGGCGCGATGTCGGCACCGTCGATGCCTATTGGGAGGCCAATATCGACCTGACCGACGTCGTGCCGGCGCTGGATCTGTACGACCGCGACTGGCCGATCTGGACCTATGGCGAAATCACCCCGCCGGCCAAGTTCGTGCACGACGAGAACGGCCGGCGCGGCGAGGCGGTCTCCTCGCTGGTGTCCGGCGGCTGCATCATCTCGGGCGCACGGCTGCGCCGCACGCTGCTGTTCACCGGCGTGCACGTGCATTCCTACGCGCAGGTGGAGAATGCGCTGATCCTGCCGGACGCCGACATCGGCCAGCGCGCGCGCCTGCGCAACGTGATCGTGGAGAAGGCCGTGCGCATCCCGCCGGGCCTGGTGGTGGGCGAGGATGCGGATGACGACGCGCGGCGGTTCCGCCGCACCGAGAACGGCATCTGCCTGATCACCCAGCCGATGATCGACAAGCTGGCGGAATGACCTCGGTCACGGTTCTCGGCGTCGCCTCCGAGATCTTTCCGCTGATCAAGACGGGTGGCCTGGCCGACGTGGCCGGCGCGCTGCCGGCGGCGCTGGCTGCGGAAGGCGTGCAGGTGACCACGCTGGTCCCGGGCTATCCCGCGGTGCTCGACGGGCTCGACGATGCCACGCCGGCGCACCATTTCGCCGAGCTGTTCGGCGGACCGGCGCGGCTGTTGCGCGGCCGTGCCGCGGGGCTCGACCTGCTGGCGATCGACGCGCCGCACCTCTATGCGCCGGCCAGGCAATCCCTATCTGGGGCCGGACGGCCGCGACTGGCCGGACAACGCGATGCGCTTCGCCGCGCTCGGCGAGGTGGCGGCGCAGCTTGCCGGGGCGCCGGCGGGCGGTGCATCCGGGATCGCTCCAGGGGTCGTCCCGGGAATTGCTCCGGCGGCGGCGCCGGGCATCGCCCCGGCAATCGCAGCCGGGTTCGTTCCCGACATCGTGCACGCGCATGACTGGCAGGCGGGCCTCGCGCTCGCCTATCTGCACTACCGCGGCGGCCGGCGCCCCGGCACCGTGATGACCGTGCACAACCTGGCCTTCCAGGGCCTGTTCCCGGCGGCGCTGCTGCCGGCGCTGGGCCTGCCGGCGGCCGCGTTCAGCATCGACGGCGTCGAGTTTTACGGCAATATCGGCTTCCTGAAGGCCGGCCTGCTCTTCGCCGACCGGATCACCACCGTCTCGCCGACCTACGCCGCGGAGATCCGCACGCCCGAAGGCGGCATGGGGCTCGACGGCCTGCTGCGCACGCGCGCGCCGGTGCTGCACGGCATCCTGAACGGCATCGACGAAGCGGTGTGGAACCCCGCCGCCGATCCGCTCATCGTCGCCGAATTCTCACCGACGCGGCTGCGGCGGCGCGCCGCCAACAAGGCCGCCCTGCAGGCGCGGCTCGGCCTGGCGCCAGATCCAGACGCGCTGCTGTTCGGCGTGATCAGCCGGCTGACCTGGCAGAAGGGACTCGATCTGCTGCTCGCCGATCTCGACACACTGCCGCGTCTCGGCGCGCAGCTTGCCCTGCTCGGCGCCGGCGATCGCGCGCTGGAGGACGGCTTCACCGCCGCCGCGACCGCCGATCCCGGCCGGATCGCCTGCGCAGATCGGCTACGACGAGGCGCTGGCGCACCAGATCCAGGCCGGCGCCGACGCCATGCTGGTGCCGTCGCGCTTCGAGCCCTGCGGCCTGACCCAGCTCTGCGCCCTGCGCTACGGCGCGCTGCCGGTGGTGGCGCGGGTCGGCGGGCTGGCCGATACGGTGATCGACGCCAACGAGGCAGCACTGGCCGCCGGCAGCGGCACCGGCATCCAGTTCGCCCCGGTCACCCGCGAAATGCTGCAGACCGCGCTGCAGCGCACCGCCGCCCTGTGGCGTCAGCCGCCCACCTGGCAACGGCTGCAACGCCACGCCATGCGCACCGACGTGTCCTGGCGTCGCCCCGCCGCGCACTACGCGGCGCTGTACCGCGCGCTGCTGGCTGAGCACCCGGGCACAGTCGGATGAACGAAGGAAGGTCAGGGCTTCGCCCTGAAACCCACCAGGGGGGCGTTGCCCCCCTGGACCCCCCAGCAAAGGCCGAGCCTTTGCAATCCATCCGGTTGGTTGGTGAGGGGGTGGGGGGCCGGGTGGCGGGGTTCCAAGGGGCAGCGCCCCTTGGTGGGGTCCAGGGGCAAAGCCCCTGGCCTTCCTTCGGTCCACCCGCATGAGCGGGCACGCGGTCAGCGACGGTGTGGCCGAGCCGCTTGGCGTGCGCGTCGATGTGGCTGGGGTGAACGTGGCGGTGTTCTCGGCGCATGCCGAGGCGATCGTGTTCTGCCTGTTCGATGCCGAGGGCGCCGAGGTGGCGCGCATTCCATTGCCGGCGCGCACGGGCGACGTGTTTCACGGCCATGTCGGTGGCGTCGGGGTCGGCGCGCGCTATGGGCTGCGCGCGTTCGGGCCGTGGGATCCGGCGCGGGGGCATCGGTTCAATCCGGCCAAGCTGCTGCTCGATCCGTTTGCCGCCGCCATCGACCGGGGGTTCCGGCTCGATCCGACGCTGTTCGATGGGGATGGTCCCAACGCGGCCGACAGCGCGGCGGCGATGCCGAAGGCGCTGGTCGTCGCGGAGGAACCGGCCGGGCCGCCGCGCCCGCCCTTCGCGTGGGACGGGCAGGTGATCTACGAGCTGCATGTCCGCGGCTTCACCATGCGCCATCCGGATATCCCGCCGGCCCTGCGCGGCCGTTTCGCGGCGCTGGCGCACCCGGCTGCGATCGGGCACCTGCATCGGCTCGGGGTGGCCGCGGTCGAGCTGATGCCCTCGGCTGCCTGGATCGACGAGCGCCATCTGCCGCCGCTCGGGCTGTCGAACTACTGGGGCTACAACCCGGTGGCGCTGCTGGCGCCGGACCCGCGCCTGGCGCCCGGCGGCTGGCCGGAAGTGCGCGCCGCGGTCGGCGCGTTGCGGGCAGCGGGCATTGCCGTGCTGCTGGATGTGGTGCTGAACCATCTGGGCGAGGGCGATCATCTCGGCCCAACGCTGTCGCTGCGCGGACTGGACAACGCCGGCTACTACCGGCTGCGGCCGGACGATCCCAGCCGTTATATCAATGACACGGGCTGCGGCAACACGCTGGCGGTCGACCGCCCGCCGGTGCTGCGCTTGGCCATGGCGGCGCTGCGTGGCTGGGTACGGCGCGCCGGCGTCGATGGGTTTCGCCTCGACCTTGCGACCACGCTGGCCAGGCGGTCGGCCGGGTCGGATGCTGGCGGGGCAGGCGTTGGCGGGTCAGATTCGGGTTCGGGCGGCTTCGATCCCGCCGCCCCGCTGCTCGTCGGCGATCGCGCAGGACCCGCTGCTGCGCGATCGCGCGGTGATCGCCGAGCCGTGGGATATCGGCCCCGGCGGCTACCGGCTGGGCGCCTTTCCGGCCGGCTGGGGCGAGTGGAACGACCGCTACCGCGACACCGTCCGCCGGTTCTGGCGCGGCGACGGCGGCATGCTCGGCGAGCTGGCCACCCGGCTTCGCCGGCTCGGCCGACGTGTTCGCGCCACGCCACCGGCCGCTGACCCGCAGCGTCAACTTCGTCACCGCGCATGACGGGTTCACGCTGGCCGACCTGGTCGCCTACACCGCCAAGCGCAACGCGGCGAACGGCGAGGCCAACCGCGACGGCACCGATAACAACTTGTCGTGGAACAACGGCGTCGAGGGGCCGGGCGACGATCCCGCCCTGCGCGCCGCCCGCCTGCGCGACGTGCGCGCGCTGCTGGCGACGCTGCTGCTGTCGCGCGGCACGCCGATGCTGGCGATGGGCGACGAGTGCGGCCGCAGCCAGGGCGGCAACAACAACGCCTATGCGCAGGACAACGCCGTATCCTGGCTCGACTGGACGACGGCGGATGGGGCGCTGATCGACTTCACCGCGCGGCTGCTGCGGGCCCGGCGCGCGTGTGCCGCGCTGACCGGCGCGCAGAAGCTGACCGGGTTGGCGGTGGACGCCAGCCTGATACCCGATGTCGCCTGGCTGCTGCCGGACGGGCGCGCGCTGGCGCCGGAGGACTGGCGTCACCCGGACCATCACACGCTGATCGCCGGCCTCTACGCGCCGGGCAGCCGGGCGCTGGCGGTGCTGCATGCGGGGCCGGCTTCCATCGAGGTCAGTCTGCCGGCGCCGCGCATTGGGCACGCCTGGCGGTGCGTTCTCGACAGCGCGGCGCCCGAGCGGGCCGGGTCGGCGGACAGCCCGTTCGCCGTGGCCGGGCGTTCGGTGGTGCTGCTGGTCGAGGCGGCAGGCGGTGGTCGGCCACGCCCGGGCGCGACCGACGATGCGCTCGACCGGCTGACGCGGGACGCCGGCATCGCCGCATCCTGGTGGGACATCGCCGGGCAGGAGCATCGCGTCGGTAATGATACGAAACGTGCCCTGCTCGCTGCCATGCGGCTGCCGGCGGGGAGCGCGGGCGAGCTTGCCGACAGCCTGGCGCGGCTCGCCGCGGTCCGCGCCCGAGCGCTGCCGCCGGCGCTGGTGGTGCGCGCGGGCACGCCGATCGCGGTGCCGCTCGGCGCGGGTGGGCGCGGGGGTTGGTTGACGCTGCGGCGCGAGAATGCCTCCGAGGCGCAGTTTCCGGCGGTGCCGAATGACGGCCGGCAGGTGGTGCTGCCGCCGCAGCCGATCGGGCGGCATCTGCTGCGGCTGGATGGCTTCCCGGATGCGCCCTGCCATCTCACAGTGGTGCCGCCGCGCTGCCATCTGCCGGCAGGCCTCGCGGCCGGGCACCGGCGCTTCGGCATTGCGGCGCATCTCTATTCCCTGCGGCGGGAAGGCGATCAGGGCATCGGCGACTTCACCACGCTGGCGGAGTTTGCCGCCGTTGCGGCCGCGCAGGGCGCTGCGGTGGTCGGGCTCAACCCGCTGCATGCGCTGTTCCCCGGGGCGCGCGAGCGGGCCAGCCCGTATCACCCCTCGGACCGCGAATTTCTCGATCCGATCTATATCGATGTGGGCGCGCTGCCCGGCGTGCCGACGGGATTGCTGGCCGACGCCCTGGCCGCTTCGTCCACCGCTTCGTCCACCGGTTCGTCCACAGGTTCGTCCACAGGTTCATCCACCAATTCGTCCACCGGTTCGTCCACCGCCGGGGCGGCGCTCGACCTGGTGGACTACCAGCGCGTTTGGGCCGCGAAGCGGCGCGTACTCGAAGCCTTGTTCAACACCGGCGCGGCGGATGACCCGGCGTTCGACGCCTTCCTCGCGGCCGGGGGCGAGCCGCTGCGCCGCTTTGCCACCTTCGAGGCGATCGCCGAGGCGCAAGGCAGCACGCCGTGGCAGCGCTGGCCGGAGGCGCTGCGCCATCCACAGGCGGCCGGCCGTCGCCGGGTTCGCCGCCGCGCGCGCCGATCGGGTGCGCTTCGCCGGCTTCCTGCAGTTCCTCGCCGACCGGCAACTCGCCGCGGCAGCGCAACGATCCGGGCTGGCGCTCGGCCTCTACCGCGACCTTGCGGTCGGCGCCGCGCCCGACGGGGCCGAGGCGTGGCGGCGGCAGGACACGCTGCTGGCCGGCGTGTCGATCGGTGCGCCACCGGATCCATTCTCGGCCGACGGCCAGGTCTGGAGCCTGCCGCCGCCCGATCCGCTGGCCATGGCGGGCGAGGGTTTTTCCGGGCTTCGCCGCGCTGCTCGCCGCCAACATGCGCCACGCCGGGGCGCTGCGCATCGACCACGTGATGGGACTGCAACGACTGTTCCTGGTGCCCGACGGCGCGTCGGCGCGGGACGGCGCGTATCTGGCGTATCCGTTGCAGGATCTGCTCGGCCAGCTTGCGCTGGAAAGCCAGCGGGCCGCATGCCTGGTGGTCGGCGAGGATCTCGGCACGGTGCCGGAAGGACTGCCGCGAACGCGTTGGCCGCAGCGGACGTGCTGTCCTATCGCGTGCTGTGGTTCGAGCGCGACGGCGCGGCGTTCCGTCCGCCGGCGCGCTGGCCGACGCGCGCCGCCGCCTGCGTTTCGACGCACGACCTGCCGACACTGGCGGGTTGGTGGGAAGCGGCCGACATCGCCGAACGCGCCTCGCTCGGGCTGCTCGACGCCGCCGCGGCCGAGCGCGCGCTGGCGGAGCGTGCGGCGGACAAGGCGGCGCTGCTGGCGCTGCTGCGCCAGGAAGGGTTGTTGGACCCGGTGCCCGATCCGGCCGGACCAATCAGCCCGACGCTGGCGGGGGCCGTGCACGCGCTGATCGCCGTCTCGCCCGGCGCTGCTCGCGCTGGTGCAGGCCGACGACCTGGTCGGCGAGACCGCCGCGGTGAACCTGCCGGGCACCGATCGCGAGCGCGCCAATTGGCGCCGGCGGATGCGGCGCGGACATTGCCCACCTATTCGACAGCGAGACCGCGCGGCGGATCATGGCGGCGCTGCGGGTGCGGGCATGAGCTGGCGCGGCACCATCCTGAGCCGCCACGCAGCATTGTCGCGTAGGGCGGAAAAGCGCAGCGCATTCCGCCACGTGCGACGCAGCCATCCCGGTGTCGGCAGATGGCAAAGGTGGCGGAATGCGCTGCCCCCCGGAACAAGTCCGGGGGCGTTGGCTTTTCCGCCCTACATTCGATGTGACGACCGCCTTATCGTCCGAGCAGCCGCATGAACTGCTCGACTGTGAGACCTGCGTCGGTAATGATGCGGCGGAGTGTGCCGGCTCGGATCTGCTGGTGGTCGGGAACGACAACTCTGGCATACGGCGCGTCGCGCCGGAGAATCATGTGGCTGCCGGCTTGGCGGCGGAACACGAAGCCGGCACGTTCCAAGGCGGTCCGTACCTCCCGGCCGGAGAGATCGGTCGGAAGCTTGGCCACGAATCCCTCGCCCGTCTACGCGGCTTCGATCTCAACGAATTCCCTGCCCGCCTCGATCGGAATCGGCTCCCCGGCGGCGCGACAGTCGTCCAGGTACAGTTCGATCGCTTCCCGGATATTGGCGAGGGCCTCGTCGCGGCTGTCGCCTTGGCTGACGCACCCCGGTAGCGCGGGCACGCTGGCCACGTAACCGCCATCTTGTTCCTGTTCCAGAACCACGGTGTACCGCACGTCCGTTCTCCCAAGGGCTAGTCGCAAGCTGCCGCGAGATACATCCGATCCTACCGCATGACCGCCTTCCCGGTCGAGGCAGGCAGTGCGAGCAGCGCGTCGTCCGCGATCACGCCCGGACCGAACAATTCAATCCCGTCGGCCCATGTCGTTCAGACGATCCGGTTCACCCATCCGCGCCTTTCCGCAGCCGGGTCCGCGCACATCGCGCCCCTATCGCAGCCGCTGGTCGAGCGCATCCCGCAGGCCGTCGCCCAGCAGGTTGAACGCCAGCACCGTTACGAAAATGGCCAGCCCGGGGAACAGCGTCATCTGGTCGGCGACGCCGAGATAGTTGCGTCCTTCGGCCAGCATCGCGCCCCACTCCGGGCTCGGCGGCTGCGCCCCCAGGCCGATGAAGCTGAGCGCGGCGGCGACCAGGATCGCCGACCCGACGCGCAGCGAGGCATACACGATCACCCCCGGCAGCGTGCCCGGCAGGATGTGGCGCAGCACCAGCGGGATGCGGCGCACGCCGATGCTGCGCGCCGCCTGCACATAGACCGCCTGCTTCAGCCCCAGCGTGCTGCCGCGCACCAGCCGGGCGAACACCGGCACGCTGAACACCGCGACGGCATAGATCACGTTGGTCACGCCCGGCCCCAGCACGGCAACGATGCCGATCGCCAGCAGGATGCCGGGAAACGCCAGCAGCACGTCGCAGAAGCGCATGATGACGCTGTCCACCAGCCCGCCGAGATAGCCGCTGACCAGCCCGAGCAGCACGCCGGCGGTGCCTCCCAGCGCCACCGAAACGAAGCCGACCGTGAGCGAAATCCGCCCGCCCCAGATCACCCGGCTGAAGATGTCGCGCCCGTAGGCATCGGTGCCGAACGGGTGGCCCCACGACGGACCCGCAAGGATGTTGTCGTAGTCGGGCGCAGCGGGAAGATACGGCGCGATCCACGGCGCCAGCAGCGCCGAAACCACGATCAGCAGAATCACCACGCCGGCCGCCGCCGGAATGCGCTTGCGGCGGAACCGCCGCCAGAACTCCGCGACCGGCGAACGGATTTCTCCCCGGTCGAGCCCGACGGTCGCGCTCATCGCAGCCGGATCTCCGGGTTGACGAACGCGTAGAGCAGGTCGACCGCCAGGTTGATCATCACGAACTCGAACGAGAACAGCAGGATCTCCGCCTGGATCACCGGGTAGTCGCGGTAGCTCACGCTGTCCACCAGCAGCCGCCCGAGGCCCGGCCAGTTGAACACGGTCTCGATGACGATGGAACCGCCGAGCAGGAAGCCGAACTGCAACCCGGCCATGGTGATCACCGGAATGAGTGCGTTGCGCAACGTGTGCTTCCACACCACGACTCGCTCCCCCAGGCCCTTCATGCGCGCGGTGCGCACGTAGTCCTCGGCGGCGACCTCGACGAAGGCCGAGCGGGTGAAGCGCGCCATCACCGCGGCGACGCCGACCCCAAGCGTGAAGCCGGGCATCAGGAAGCTGCGCCAGTCCGTCTCGCCGCCGGTCGGCAGCCAGTGCAGGCGCACGGCAAACAGGTCGATCAGCAGCAGGCCGAGCCAGAAGGCGGGGAACGAGATGCCGGACACCGCCAGCACCATGCCGACCTGGTCCTGCCATTGCCCGCGGCGGACGCCGGAGACGACGCCGAGTGCGGTGCCGAGCACCGTGGACCAGACCATCGCAACCAGGGTCAGCAGCAGGGTCGGCATGAAGTGCTCGGCGATCGCCGTCGCCACCGACTGGCCGGTGCGGGCGGAGCGGCCGAGATTGCCCTCGGCCGTCTGCACCACGTAGCGGGCATATTGTTGCCAGACCGGCTTGTCGAGGCCGAGGGTGATGCGCACCATCTCCACTTCGCGCTGCGTCGCGTCCTGCCCGGCGAGCAGCCGGGCCGGATCGCCGGGCAGCAGGCGGACGAAGCCGAACGCGAACACCGAGACGCAGAACAGCACCAGGACGGTGCCGCCGAGGCGCCGCAGCAGATAGTCGAACAACCCCCGCGCGCCTTCGGTCAACCGAGCATGGCGTCGCCGATGGCAAGACCGCCATCGGGCAGCAGGTCAGCGTCATGCAGGTCCTTGGCCTGGCCGTTCAGGTTGTCCGGCACGGCAAGGAAGATCCAGGGCGCGTCCTTCCAGATCTGCGCCTGCGCCGCCGCGTAGAAGGCGCCGCGCTTCTCCGGATCGGCGGTCTGCAGCGCGCCGTCGATCGCCTTGTCCACCGCCGGGTTGGAATAGTAGCCGACGTTGTAGAGATGCGGCGGAAAACTCGCCGTCGCGAACAGCGGGCGCAGCGCCCAGTCGGCGTCGCCGGTCGAGGACGACCATTGGCCGAGATACATCTCGAGCCCGGAGTCCTCCGGCTTCTGCACCGACCAGATTTTCTGGTCGAGCAGGCCCGCCTCGAGCGGCTCGACCGCGGCCTTCACGCCGATCGCGGCAAGCTGCTGCTGCAAGAACTGCATCCCGGCGACGCGGACGGTCTGGTTCGCGCCCCAGATCCTGGTTTCGAAGCCGTCCTTGTAGCCGGCCTCGGTCAGGAGCTGCTTCGCCTTGGCGGGGTCGTACGGATACGGGTCCTGCTTCTGGTAGAAAGTGATCTTCGGCGGCTCGGCGGACTCCAGCGGCTTGGCGAAGCCGTTGTAGACCACGCGGATCAAGGTGGCCTTGTCGACCGCGTGGTTCAGCGCCTGGCGCACCCGCACATCGTCGAACGGCTTCTTCATGACGTTCATCGCCGCGTAGAACGCGTAGATCGACGGGTCGCTGTGCAGCGTCAGCTTCGGGTTGGCGCTGACGATTTTGGCCAATTGCGCCGGTACCGGATAGATGAACTGCGCCTCGCCGGCCTGCAGCATGGCCATGCGCGCGCCGTCCTCGGGGTTGCTGCGCACCACGACGGCGGCGAGGTGCGGCAGGCCGGGCCGCCAGTAGTGCGGGTTGCGCGTGACCTTCAGCGTGTCGGGGACCCAGCTTGCGAAGATGAATGGGCCGGTGCCGACCGGGTGGCGGCCGACCTCGGCACCGTATTGCTTGATCGCCGCCGGGCTGTGCATCTGCAGCGACGGATGCGCAACGGTCGGGGCAAAGGCACCGAACGGGGTCTTCAGCACGCACTTTGCGGTGTGCGGGTCGACCACCTCGACGTGGTCGAGCATGGCGAGCAGGCTGAACCGCTTCAGGTGGTTGGCGGGATTCGCAATGCGCTCGAAGTTGACCTTGACCGCCTCGGCATCGAACGGCGTGCCGTCGTGGAACTGGATGCCCTGGCGCAGGTGGAAGGTGAACTCGGTCGCTGTGTCATTCGCCGTATAGGACTCGGCAAGCTGCGGGATCACCTTCATGTCGCGGTCGAAACCCAGCAGCCCTTCCAGCACCAGCCGCACGGCCGACTGCGACAGCGTGTCGTTGGCGTTGGCCGGATCGAGCGACAGCAGGTCGGCGGGCACGCCCACCGTGAGGGTGCCGGACGCGGTTTGCGCCCACGCGAGGTCCTGGAACGCGAGGCCCGCGGCCGTCGCGGCGCCGCCCATGAACACTCGCCGTGTGACGTTGAGATTGGTCGGCATGGTGGTTTCCTTTCGGTTGCGGTCGATCAGTAGAGGCCACCCACGTGGTGGCGGGCGACGTAATGATCGGGCCCGACGCGGACCAGCGGTTCGACCGTGGGCGCGTCGTCCATGCGGCGCATGGGCGACGGCACCTCGCTGTCGTCAAGATCCCGGTCGTGGTCGCGCCGGCGCGGGTCCGGCACGGGCACGGCGGCCAGCAGCCGGCGCGTGTAGGGATGCTGCGGGTCGCCCATCACCCGCTCGCGCGGGCCGATCTCGACGATCTGGCCAAGATACATCACCGCCACGCGGTGCGCGATGCGCTCGACCACCGCCATGTCGTGCGAGATGAACAGGTAGGCCAGGCCGTGCGCCGCCTGCAGCGCCATCATCAGGTTCACCACCTGGGCGCGGATCGAGACGTCGAGCGCGGCCACCGCTTCGTCGGCGATGATCAGCCGCGGCTCGCTGGCCAGCGCACGGGCGATGCAGACGCGCTGGCGCTGGCCGCCGGACAGCTCGTGCGGGTAGCGGTGCAGATGTTCCGCCGGCAGCCCGACCTGCTCGAGCAGCGCACGCACGCGCTGCTCGACCTCCGCGCCGCTCGCCAGCCGGTGCGTGTGGATCGGCTCGGCGATCGAGAAGCCGACGGTCAGGCGCGGATCGAGCGAGGCGAAGGGGTCCTGGAAAACGTACTGCACCCGCCGGCGCAGCAGGGTCTCGGTGGTGCGGTCGAGCCGGCTCACGTCCTGCCCGGCGAGCAGGATGCGCCCGGCGTCCGGCTGCTCCAGCCGGATGATGCTGCGTCCGGTGGTGGACTTGCCGCAGCCGGATTCACCGACCAGGCCGAGCGTCTCGCCGGGGCGGATGGTCAGGCTGACCTGCTCGGCTGCGTGGATGCGGCCGACACGGCGGCCGAACAGGCCGCGCTGGATGTCGAAGCGCGTGGTGAGGCCGGTGACCTCCAGCACCGGTGGCGCGTCGTGGTCCACGGTGTCCTGCGGCACGGCGGTGCGGCCGGTGGGGTCGGGGAAGGGCAGCGGCAGCGTCTGGCCGGCGAGGCTGCCGAGCGTCGGCACGGCCGCCAGCAGCGCCCGCGTGTAGGGGTGGCTCGGGTGGTCGAAGATGGCGAATGCATCGCCCTCTTCCACCCTCTCACCCGCGCGCATCACCACGATGCGGTCGGCGATCTCCGCCACCACGCCCATGTCGTGGGTGATGAAGATCATTGCCATGCCGAATTCCCGTTGCAGCGCACGCAGCAGGCGCAGCACCTGGGCCTGCACCGTCACGTCCAGCGCGGTGGTCGGCTCGTCGGCGATCAGCAGGCGCGGCCGGCAGGCCAGCGCCACCGCGATCATCACCCGCTGGCGCATGCCGCCGGAAAGCTGGAACGGGTAGCGGTCAAGCTGGCGATCGGCTTCCGGAATGCGCACCCGCTCCAGCATGCGCCGCGCCTCGGCCCGCGCGGCGCTGTGGTCCATGCGCTGGTGCAGGATCAGCCCCTCGGTGATCTGATCGCCGATGCGCAGCACCGGGTTGAGGCTGGTCATCGGCTCCTGGAAGATCATCGCCAACTCGGGGCCGCGCACCTGACGCATGCGCTCCTCGACTCGCACGCGCCAGATCCAGCCAGGCGCCGGCACGATCGCACAGCCGGACATGGCCGGCGTCGATCCGGCCGCCGGCATAGTCGATCAGGCGGGTGGTGGCGAGCGCGGCGACGGACTTGCCGGAGCCCAATTCGCCGACAATGGCCACGGTCTCCCCAGGCGACACCCGCAGGTCGAGCCGCTTTACGGCAACGAAAGGGCCGTCGTCGGTCGGGAAACTGACGGTGAGCCCGGAGATGTCCAGCAACGTGGCATCCGGGGCCGCCGAGGAGGGATCAGGCACCCGCCGGGTATAACGGCGCACGCCGGAGGTGCCAAGCCAACGGCGAACGGCAAGGTAAGCAAGGTCAGGGCGCTGCCCTGAAACCCGCCTGGCCCCCTGGACCCCCACCCCCCGGGTCAAGTGCCCGGGGGCAGGCGCAGGCAGCGGCCCTTGGTGGGGTCCAGGGGCAACGCCCCTGGCCTTGCCTGCCTTGCCGATCGCCGTTGGCTTGGCGCCGTTTCCATTCCGGTGTTGTGGCGTTATCATCGGCGTATCCTGTGGCTGGCGTTCGCCGTTGCGTCGTGCGAGCGACGCGCGTCATGCCGGGGCGGAGACGCTGAATGCGCGCAGTGCGTGGGGTTGGGCGCCGGAGTCTCATTGCCGCCGCGGCGACGGTGACGGTGCACGGGCTGGCGCGTCGCGCGGCGGCGGCGCCGGCCGCCATCGAGCGGCAAAGCCGGGCGCTGGCGGCGACCGATTTCGTCGCCGCCGATGGGGCCACGCATCGCCTGCATGAGCTGCAACGACCGCTGATTCTGGTGAACCAGTGGGCCTATTGGTGCGAAGGCTGTCTGATCGAGCTGCCGGGCCTGCGGCAGATGGTCGAGCGGGTTGGCCCCGACAGCATCGACATCGTACTGCTGAGCCATGCGATGAATTGGCAAGGCGACCTGGCCTATGCCCGGCGCGCCGGGCTTGCCTTCCGGCTGTGGCGCCTGGCCCCGCAGACCTCCAATCAGTCGGTGGCGGCGGCGTTCCGGATCGAGAATGATCGCTTCGGCCTGCCGCAGGCGCTGGTCTATGCCGGTCGCGCGCGGGATCTGGTTTCCTGCACCGAGGGATCGCAGGAGTGGGCGGCACCGGAACAGATCGGACGCCTGCGTGCGTGGCTGACCGTGGCCGGCTGAACCGCGCCGTTCCCGGCGTCACCGGCGTCTCAGGCTTGTGGTGGCGAGGCCGGTGCGTCGCTGCCGTCGGACATGGGGCGACCTAGGTGCTCGGCCTGGTGCCGCCCCAGATGCCAGCGCCGGACCGCCGGCAGGAATGCCAGTCCACCCAGGCCGCTCAGCAGGACCGCGAGGGACGACGGTTCCGCGACCGACGTTTTGGGCGATGCGGGGTCCGGGGGTGCCGGGCCAACCGGCGTGGCGTAGCGGACCGACGGCGGGAACGTGATCGGCGGCGCGAAGCGGATCGGCGGCGCGAAGGTGGCCGGCGTGCCGGCACTCATGGGAGACGGCGCGGTCATTGCCGGCGGCGCGTGGGGTGGTGGCAGCCCGGCTTGGTGCGGGATCAGCGTCCCACCAGCGGCGGCCGCGGCCGGCAACACACGGCAGACCACCTCGACCCAGGTGTGCGCATGTGGCGCGGCGACATGCATGGCATGCGCCGCGTGTACCGTGGATTTGGGATTCACCAGGTGGTGCGCGATGCGATGGATCGGCACAGCACGCCTGATCGGCTCCATCACGCGATGGATCACCGTCCAGCATTCGATCGTCATGGCCGTCTGCCTGTTGCAAGGTCTTGTTCGACGGCGTGCAGACTACGTTTAAATCATAGTCTCAGCATTGATACAAATCATGCCAAGAATACGCTTGTATGGATTGGGACTGTATAAATCGAATGGATGTCACGTCCTCAGGGCATTTGTCCAAAGATCAAGTCGGGCTTGGTTACAGACAACTTCCGGCCATGGCGGCGAATCCGCCAAGCGGCGGGTGGCGCGTCCCGGCCGGCGGCACCGCTCACCGGCCACAGGCCACGCCGGCAGCCATATCGCGGCACCGCGCCCACGGTGCATGGACCGCGGTGCGGCGGTGGCGGAATGCGCTGCCCCCGTAGGTCAAGCGCCCGGGGGCGTTGGCTTTGCCGCCCTACGGCCTGGGGTCCCTACGGTTGGGGCACGCCCTTCGTCGTGGAATACTCGAAGTGCAGCGCCTGGCCGGGACGCACCACGCCAAAGATGGCGTGCGCGGCGACCGCGGCCTCGCTGAAGCCTTGCAGGATCAGCTTCAGCTTGCCGGGATAGGTCACGACGTCGCCGATCGCGAACACGCCGGGCAGGCTGGTCTGGCACGTTGCCGGATCGATGCTGACGTGGTGCCGCTCCAGGGCCAGGCCCCAGCCGGCGATCGGCCCAAGGTCCATCGACAGGCCGAAGAACGGCAGCAGCACATCGGCCGGCAGCCGACGCGTCTCGCCCTGCAGGGTGGCGACCTCGACCTCGTGCAGGCGGCCGGCCTCGCCGTGCAGGGCGTGCACCTGATATGGAATGACCATCTCGATCTCGCCGCGTGCCGCGGCCGCATCGAGCTGCGCGGCGCTCTCCGGCGCGGCGCGGAACTTTGCCCGCCGGTGCACCACCGCAACGCGGGAAATGTCCTTCAGCGCCAGCGCCCAGTCCACCGCCGAATCGCCGCCGCCGGCGATCACCACGCGCTTCCCCCGTAGCGCCTCGCGCCGACGCACGTAGTACTGCACCGCGCCGCTCGCCTCGTAGGCGGCGAGGCCGTCGAGCGGCGGGCGGTTGGGCCCGAATGCCCCGACACCTGCCGCCACCACCACCGCCTTGGCGCGGATCGTGTCGCCGGCATCGGTGGTCAGCGCGAAAGCCCCCGACGTGCCGGTCAGCCCGGTGACCCGGCGGCCCAGCAGCATCGATGGGTGGAAGGGCGCGATCTGCCGCTCGAGCTGCGCGACCAGCTCGGCTGCCTCGATCGCCGGATGGGCGGGGATGTCGTAGATCGGCTTCTCCGGATACAGCGCGGTGCACTGCCCGCCGACCTCGGCCAACGCGTCGATCAGCACGCTGGAGATGCTGCAGCATGCCGAGCTCGAACACGGCGAACAGCCCCACCGGGCCGGCGCCGATGATCGCCACATCGGTCTCGATCGTCTCTGCCATGCGCCGCGCGTAGCGGCCGAACCGGGCTGGATCAAGTGCCGACGCCGTTGGCCTGACGAGGTTGCCGGGGACTCCGCCGGACTGGCAGAACTCCGCCGGTGGACGCAATCGAGCTATCCCTGCCCGACCTGGCGGCGACCGAGCATCTGGCCGCCCGCATCGCGGCACTGGCGCGGCCGGGGGATGCGATCCTGCTCGCCGGCCCGCTGGGCGCCGGCAAGACGACGTTCGCCCGCGCGTTCCTGCGCGCCGCGACTGGCGACCGGTGGCTGGAGGTGCCGAGTCCCAGCTTCACGCTGGTGCAGAGCTACGACACCAGCATCGGCGCGGTGCATCACTTCGATCTCTGGCGGCTGGAGGGACGCGGCGGGCTGGCCGAGCTGGGCTGGGACGACGCGCGCGCCGACGTCGTGCTGGTGGAGTGGCCGGATCGGCTGGGCGCCGCCTGGCCGGAGGATGCGCTGGTGATCACCCTGGTGCTGGATGCCGGCGAGGCCAGGCGCGCGACCCTGGCCGGCTGGCCCGACCGCGTCGGCTGTCTGGCATGAGCCGCGAGGGCGAGGTTGCAAGGTTCCTGGAGCGGCATGGCTATGCGGGCGCGCATGCGGCGCCGCTGGCCCAGGATGCGAGTTTCCGACGGTATCTGCGGCTGATCGATGGCCCACGACCGGCGGTGCTGATGGATGCGCCGCCGCCCGAGGATGTCCGCCCATTCCTGCGGATCGCCGCGCATCTTGCGGGGCTTGGGATCTCGGTGCCGGAGATATTCGCCGCGGAAACTGCGGCGGGGCTGGTGCTGGAGGAGGACCTGGGGGACGCGTTGTATCCGGTGGTGATGGGGGAGGTGGGATTCGTGACTACTCCCCCTCCCCTTGAGGGAGGGGGGCGGGGGGAGGGGTTCCAGGGCACGAACCTTCGGTGCGACACTGGCACCGCCCCCTCCCTCCGGCCCCCTCCCTCAAGGGGAGGGGGAGAAGATACATGCTCCTCCTCCACCGCCTCTCTCTTTGATGCCGCCATCGACGTCCTCGTGACGATGCACCGCACCCCCCCACCCCCCGATCTCCCCCGTTGGGATGCCGCCGCCATGCGCGATACCGCGCTGGCCACGCTGCTGGACTGGTGGTGGCCCGCGACGTTCGGCATCCCCGCCCCCGATGCCGCCCGCACCGACTTCACCGCCGCCCTGACCGACCTGCTCGCCCCGGTCGCCGCCGGGCCGCGCGGCGTCGTCCATCGCGACTACTTCGCCGGCAACCTGCTCTGGCTGCCCGAGCGCGACGGCCTCCGCCGGGTCGGGGTGATCGACTTCCAGGGCGCCTCGATCGGCCATCCCGCCTACGACCTGGTCTCCCTGCTACAGGATGCCCGCCGCGCCATCCCCGCCGCGATCGCCGCGCGCTGCATCGCGCGCTACCTCGACGCCCGCCCGGAACTCGACGCCACCGCCTTCCGCACCGCCTACGCCGCCTGCGCCGCCCAGCGCCACCTGCGCGTCGCCGGACAATGGGTGCGCCTCGCACAGCGCGACAACCGCCCCACCTATCTGGCATACGGGCCGCACACCTGGGCGCTGCTGGACGACGCCCTGCGCCACCCGGCCGCGGCGCCGCTTGCCGCCGCCATGGACCGCTGGATCCCGCCCGCACGCCGCGCCAACCCGCCGGACCTTGCCGCATGAGTCGCCCCGCATGAGCCTTCGCCCGACCACCGCAATGATGCTCGCCGCCGGCCTCGGCGTGCGCATGCGCCCGCTGACGGAGGCCACCGCCAAGCCGCTGCTGCCGCTGGGCGGCCGGCCGCTGATCGACCATGCGCTCGATCACCTGGTCGGCGTCGGGGTGGAGACGGTGGTGGTCAACGCGTTCTGGCAGGCCGATCGGCTGGCGGCGCACCTTGCCGGCCGTACCCGGCCGCGCATCATCCTGCGCCGCGAGACCACGCTGCTGGACACCGGTGCCGGCGTGCGTGCCGCGCTGGACGTGCTGGGCGAGGCGCCGTTCTACGTGGTCAACGGCGACGCCTTCTGGCTGAACGGACCGCGCCCGGCGCTGACGCGGCTGGCCGAAGCATTCGACCCCGGCCAGCTCGATGCGGTGCTGCTGGTCTACCGCACCGCGCACGTCCACGCCGAGGTCGGCTTCGGCGACTTCATGGTGGACAAGCTGGGTCGGCCGCGCCGCCGCGGCGAGCGCGAGGTGGTGCCCTACCTTTATGCCGGCGTGCAGCTTGTCTCGCCCGCGCTGTTCGACGGCGCGCCGGACGGCCCGTTCAGCATGAACCTGCTGTGGGACCGAGCGATCGCGGCCGACCGGGTGCGGGCGGTGGTGCATGACGGGCTGTGGTTTCACCTGTCCACCCCGGCCGATCTGTCCGACGCCGAGTCGGTGCTGCATCTGCGCCAGGCCGGCGAGTCGCGATGAACCTGTTCAGCATCCCGCCGCACCTGCCGTTCCTCGACGTGGTGGCGGCGGAGTGGCTGGATCGCGCGCCCGATCCGCTTGCGGTGGCCGACGGGCTGATCCTGCTGCCGACCCGCCGCGCGGCGCGCTCGCTGGCCGAGGCGTTCCTGCGAGTCTCCGGCGGACGGGCACTGCTGCTGCCGCGCATCACGGCGCTCGGCGCGCTCGACGAGGCGCCGCTGACGCTGGCTGGGGCGCTGGACCTGCCGCCGGCCGTGGAGCCGGCGCAGCGGCTGGCCGTGCTGACCCGGATGATCCTGGCGTTGGGCGGCGAGAGCGGCGCCCCGCGCACCGCTGACCGGGCCTGGCCGCTGGCCGCCGAGCTGGCGGCGCTGATGGACGAGGCGGAGCGGGCCGGCGTCGACCTTGGCGCGTGCCTGCCCGACGCCGCGGACGAACGCTACGCCGCGCACTGGGCGGAAACGCTGAAGTTCCTGGCGATCGTCACCGAAGCGTGGCCCGCCTGGCTTGCCGAGCAGGGGCTGACGAACCCGGCCGCCCGCCAAGTCGCGCTGCTCGACGCGCAGGCCGCGGCATGGCGTGCGGCGCCACCCTCTGAGCGCGTGCTGCTGGCCGGGGCCAGCGGCGGCATCCCCGCCGTGGCCCGGCTGGCCCGGGGGATCGCCGGGCTGCCGACAGGTGCGGTGGTGTTGCCGGGGTTGGATACCGGCATGGCCGATGCGGCCTGGGAGGTGCTGGAGGACTCGCATCCGCAGGCCGGGTTGCGGCGGTTGTTGAACGGTTTGGGGGCAAGCCGGGCGGACGTTCTCCCCCTCCCTCAGGGGGAGGGGGAGAACGTCCTCCCCACTCGTGCCGCGACGCTCAGCCGTGCGCTGCTGCCTGGCGACGCCCTGCACGACTGGACCGGCGACGGCCCCGTTGCGATCGACGGGCTGCTCCGACTGGCGCCGGCCGATCAGCAGGAGGAAGCCGCCGCGATCGCCCTGGTGCTGCGCCAGGCGCTGGAAACCCCGGGCGCGCGCGCCGCGCTGGTGACGCCGGACCGCGACCTCGCCGGCCGTGTGGCGACCGAGCTTGCGCGCTACGGGGTCATCGCCGACGACAGCGCGGGCGAGCCACTCGCCGCGACGCCGCCGGCGGTGTTCCTGCGCCTGCTGGCGGTGGCGCTGGCCGAGCAGCTTGCGCCGGTGCCGCTGCTGGCGGCGCTGAAGCACCCGCTGGCCGGCGCCGGCTTGGTGCTGCCCGCCTGCCGCGCCGGCGCTCGGGCACTGGAGCTTGCCGCCCTGCGCGGCCCGCGTCCTCGGCCCGGGCTGACCGGGCTACGCCAGGGCATCGACACGGCGCGCGAGGGGTGGGCACGCGACGCGCCGGGCCGCGAGGGCAGGACCATCGACCGGGGCGACCTGCGCGCCGCCGAGGCGCTGCTGGCGCGGCTGGAGAGCTGCCTGGAACCCGCGTTGCGCATCGGCGCCTCGGTCGAGGCGGCGCCCGCCGAGATGCTGGCCGGGCTGATCGCCGCGGCGGAAAACCTTGCGGCCACCGACGACACGCCCGGCCCCTCCCGGCTGTGGGCCGGCGAGGAGGGCGAGGCGCTGGCAACCGCGTTGGCCGCGGTGCAGGCGGCGCTGCCGGTGCTGGGCGACCAGCCGCGCGGCGTGCTGCCCGGGCTGCTCGACGCGGTGCTGGAGGGCACCGTGGTGCGCACCCGCCGGGCGCTGCGCGGCGGGGCCGGTGCCGAGCATCCGCGGGTGTTCATCTGGGGCCTGCTGGAAGCGCGGCTGCAATCCGCCGAGGTGATCGTGCTGGGCGGGCTGGTCGAGGGCGTCTGGCCGCCGCAGGTCGGAGCCCGGCCCCTGGCTGTCGCGCCCGATGCGCGCGGCGGTCGGGTTGCCCTCGCCAGAGGAAGCCGTCGGCCAGTCGGCGCACGACTTCACCCAGGCCGCCTGCGCCGCGCCGATCGTGGTGCTGTCCTGCCCGCGCCGGCGCGACGGCGCCCCGGCGGTCCCGGCGCGCTGGCTGACGCGGCTGGAAATGTTCCTGAAGGGCCAGGGCGTGACGCTGGCGGAGCACCCGGCGGCGGACTGGGCGCGCCGGCTCGATCAGCCGCACGGCGGGGCGCGGCCGGTGCGGCCGCCGGAGCCGCGGCCGGCGGCGGCGCTGCGCCCGCGCAAGCTGAGCGTGACTGAGATCGAGACCTGGCTGCGCGACCCGTACGCCATCCACGCCCGGCACGTGCTGAAACTGAAGAAGCTGGACCCGCTGGACCAGGAGACCGACGCGGCGGACTACGGCGAGCTGGTGCATGCCGGGCTGCATCGCTTCCTGCACGAGCACGGCACCGCGTGGCCGCCGGGGGCGGCCGCGCGGCTGCGCGAGGCGCTGGTCGGCGCGCTGGCCCGCTCCGAGCCGCGCGAGGCGCTGCGCGCCTGGTGGACGCCGCGGCTCGACCGCATCGCCGACTGGGTGGCCGAGGTCGAAGCCGCCCGCCGCGCGGTGGCGCCACCGGTGGCGATCGTGTCAGAGGCGCGCGGGGCCTGGACGCTGGCCCGTCCCGGCGGGCTGTTCGAGCTGGTCGGCCGGGCGGATCGGATCGAGAAGCGGCCGGGGCCGGGTCTGGCGATCCTGGACTACAAGACCGGCACCCCGCCCAGCCAGGCCGAGGTGGACGCCGGCCTCGCGCCGCAACTGCTGCTGGAGGCGGCGATGGCAGAGGCGGGCGCGTTCGGGGCAGACCTCGCAGCGCCGGTGGCGGAGCTGATCTACTGGCACCTGTCGGGCGGGTTCGATCCCGGCGCGAGCGTGTCGCTGTTCAAGGGCAACGCGGCGGCGATCGCGACCGCGGTGGCCGCGGCGGCCGACGCACTGGCGCGGCTGATCGACACGTTCGACGATTCGGCGCGGCCCTATTTGTCGCACCCGCATCCGGGCCGCGCCCCGCGGTTCGCCGACTATGCGCAGCTTGCGCGGGTGGCGGAGTGGTCGGCGGCGGGGGAGGGGGAATAATCTTCTCCCCCTCCCCTTGAGGGAGGGGGTTGGGGGGAGGGGTTGGGGGGAGGGGTCGGTGCCAGTATCGCACCGAGGCCGCCGCGGGCCCGGCACCCGCAACTCGTCGCCAAGCGTACGCCGCGCAAGGCCTTGTCGCCGCCCCGCGCTGCTCGGCCGGCGCCGAAAACCTAGACATACGCCTGGGTTTTTGGCATTGTCCGGCGTGCCAACGGTCCTGACGATCCCAACGTCCGCGTGGCGATCTATTCCAACGATCACCCGCCGCCGCACGTCCACGCGATCAGGCGTGGCCGCGCGCTGGCGAAGTTTGAGCTGAATTGTCCACACGGCCCGGCGACCCTGGTCGGGCAGGTTGGGTTTCGGGCGCCGGAGATTGCCGAGATCGGCGAGGCCATTGCGGCGGAACTTTCCGCGATTTGCGCGAAATGGAGAGCGGTGCATGGCTGAATTCAAGGCTCCCACGCAGCAGGAATTCGACGCGATCACGCGGCGGACGGCCGAGCGGATGCAGCGGCAGCTTCTCGCGGTGGATGCAAGGTACGACCGGCGCAACGAACGGGTGATGATCACGTTGAACAACGGCGCCGTGGTGGGGTTTCCGCTCTCCGCGCTGCCCGGCCTGGAGCAGGCCACGCCGGACGATCTGCGCAGGATCGAGGTCGAGGGGGGAGGCTACGGACTGCATGTCGCGAGCCTGGACGCGGACATTTCGGTCCCGACGCTGCTGGAGGACCAGCTCGGCTCGACCGTCATGCGGCGCGCCGTCGCGCGGGCGAACGCCTCCAAGGCCAACGGACGACTGGGTGGCAGGCCCCGGAAAGCCTGCGGCGGCTTAGGGTCGCAGGGCTGGCGAGGCGCATAGGCCGGAGCCGGCTACGGCGATGCGACAGGCCACGTAGCGGCGAAGCGACCGGTTGTAAGGTGCGATCGCGGCCTCAGACCGCTTCAGGCTCCGGAACAGGCTCCGCCCGTGCGACGATGTGCACGCCCGGGTGCCCCCCGAGGGCCTTGAGGATGGCGCCGAGATTGTCGGCGCGGGGGTTGCCGTGCGGACCCAACATGCGCATCAGGCTGGTCTTGGGCAGGCCGGTGGCTGCCGCCAAAGCATCGAAGCGCATTGTGGCATTCACCATGTCGCGCAACTGGCCGAGTGCGGTCTCGACATCCCGGTCGAGGATGTTTTGCGCGGCCTCCTCGACGAGTGCCGCACGGAACGCCGCATCGCTCCGCGCGCGTTTGGCCACAGTTTCCCGAAAACTGCGTGTCAGCGGCACTCTCAATGCTCCTTCGGCCTTACAATTGGCTCCGGCTTCCCTACAGGCTCACCATGTCCCCAAACAAGCGTTTACCGTGACCCTGGCCTGAAGAGATTCCCATAGACACATATGCGGGATTTCCGTATAGACAGGCATGGAACCTAGGCGGGAGTTCAACTGGGATGAGGCCAAAGCGCGGAGCAATCTTGCCAAGCACGGCGTTCCATTCCCCTACGCTGTCCGGGTTTTTCTCGACCCCAACAGGGTCGATTTCGATGCCAGCCGAGAGGGCGACATGGAAGGCGCGCGCAAGGCCGTCGGGCTGATCGAGGGCAAGCTGCATGCGGTCGTCTATGTCGACCGCGGAGGCCAGCGTCGCATCATCTCGGCGCGACGGACAAACGTGACGGAGCAACGAGCCTATGGCGCGGTTTAGCCTCGACCCCAACAACCTGCCTCGGCTGACGCCGGCACAACGGCGGCGGCTGGAGCGCATGACGGATGCGGAGATCACCGCCGCCGCGAACGAGGACGCGGATAACAAACCGCTGACGCGTGACGAGCTTGGCAAGCTTCGCAGTGCTCGGCTGGTGCGGCAGGCACGACAACACTCCGGCCTGAGCCAGGCGGCTTTCGCCAGGACCTACCGCATCAACGTGGCGCGGTTGCGTGATCTGGAGCAGGGACGAACCCAGGCCGACAGCGCGCTGCTCGCCTATCTGACGGTGATCGAACGAGATCCCGATGCCGTTCGCCGCGCCCTCGGCGAGTGATCCCGACACTCACGCCGAGCGGTTCGCGTTGGTCGGGGCTGAATTCGCTGATCAGAGCCATATGTCGAGACGTTTCGAGAGCGCTTAACGGTGTCGTGCCCATAGCCTGGGTTTCGGCGATTGCGTGACGCACTGGGCTGGGTGCGTACCCTTCCGGAGCCTGTGCGTTGCGAAGATCAAGACATTCGTATCGAACCGAGGCCGCTGACCCGATCGGGCTTTTCTGATACAGATTTCTGATGCACAACGCGGGCATGATCTTCCGTCACTACCAGCGCCATAGGCCCCTTACTCGTAAGCGCCTCGGATTCGGAATGTCCAATCAACTCGCTTGATGTCGAGGCCGATCTTTTCGACTACTGAGTTTAGTCCTGCTTTCCGAAGGCTGGCAACTGCGGGGCGCAACCTCGCCAGAGAATTCTGTCGCCGTGTTTCACAACTCTTGCTGCCCACGCATAACACCACGCAAACCTCGCGAGCAAGGATGTCTTCTGGAATGCAGGTTAGATCAGGCGCCGCGATGATCTCCAAGTCGTCGCGAACCGATGAGATGAAGAAGCGGCGACTCGTGTTGTCTGGCCTCCATCTCGGACCCATGCGACCGAGCCAGTCGTCCAACTCACGTCGGATTGTTGCCAGTTCAGCATAAGCCGCGAGCAATGCTTCGCGGATGGTCTCCATTTGAGCGACAACCTTTTCAGCCATATGGTGTGCCTCCCTCAACGCCGGGACTTTGCGGTAACGAATTGCATGCCAAGTTGATCCCCGTGGGATGCAGGAACGTCATACCCGCCAGCTCATGACTCCCCTCATTTGTCAGACCGGCCCGAAAACGTCTGCGAAGAGCGGCTGGTCTTGCAGCATCTGACAGAAGCGCTGCATCAGCGGTCGCAGCCTGATTTCCGGCATTGTCGGGATCAGATCGTAAAGCATGCAGCCCTGACGGAACAACGAGTGGACGCGCCGCTTGGCGGTGTTGGTCTTGAGCATCCGATCATAGCCCAACGCCTCGCCGGCGGCACCGAGCAACGTCAGCAACACCACGGCGAATGCGTTGATCAGCCACAGCCGATCACGCCGCTCCGGCGATTTGACATGCATCACGCCCATCCCCATGCCGAAGCGCAGGTCTTTGGTATCGCGCAGTGCACACTCGATGCCCCAGCGGCGGCCGTAGTATCCAATCAGATGCTGGGCTGTGGCGTCGGTGCTGCTGGCCGCCAGGCACCAGGCCTGCTTCATGTCGGGGGCCTGGACGCAGACCACGGTGCCCACCGGATAGCGATCGGCAGTCACTGCGGCGCCGCGCAGCACGCGGGCGCGTCCACCGGGCCGCACCCAGGCGGCGGCGGTGCGGGTTTCGCCCGTCGCGGAGGTGACGGCAATATTGCCGCGGAAGCGGATGACGTAGTCGAAGCACAGCTCCTCGGTCAGCATGCGGTACAGCTTCTGGTCGCCGAAGCCGCGGTCGGCAACCACGCAGACCTTGATGTCGGCCGGCAACAGTTCAGCCAATCTCACCAACACACGATGCTCGTAGAGGCTGCGGTTGTCCTTGAGCGTGTGCTTGTCGACCGTCAGCCACACCAGGGGCGTGGCACGACCGTGGTCGGTGATCAGGGACAGCATGATGGTGGCCTGGTTATCGGCATCGAAGTCGGTCCAGTCCAAAGCCACCACGATGGAGCTTCGCGCGCCGACGATGTAGGGCACCCAACGGGCGAGAATATCGTCGACGTTGATCTTCGGGTTGGAGAGCAGGCGATCGACCTGTTTGGTCGCATGCTTGGGGTTCAGGGCGCGGGCGGCAGCGAGGCCCTGACCAATAGCGCAGACCGCGAGGGAGGCGCTGCGCAGCACGCCAAGGGTGGCGTCGCTGAGCGAGGCGACGCGTTTGGCGTGCAGGTCGTGGCCCAGCACGCCGCTGAGGACCTGCTTGACCTGGTTGAAGGAGAACCGCTGCTCCCGGATGACCATCGTATCCCTCGACCGGCTGTTGCGCGGTGGGAGATTTGTTGGGTCATGCGGAGTTGGAAGTCGCCTTGGCGAATTCGCAAGGATATGCCGCCGACGGCGCTCGTGCGATTCTTTCCCGAATCGCCCCAATGGCCGACTGATTCTTTTGTGTCCCAACGGAAATGAGGGGATGAGTGAGACCCGCCAGAGGACCTTGGAGCATACCAAGCTGAATAGGTCGGGATTAGGCACGAGATATCGCTGGCGACGGATGCTCGGTCCCTTGGCGCTACTTCCGGTTGTCGTGCGGATTTTTGGCGTAAACAGACCGCTTCCGATCAATGCTTGCACCGCCTTATCGACGCCATCCTTGCTCGCATAGCCTGCGGCTTGAGCTAGCATACGTCGCGGCCATACCGGTTGCTCCTTGCGCCACAGTAGCACCAGGAACGTGGCAAGCTTGGCCTGGCGCGACGGTGGCCTGCGGGAACCCCGCCCCGCGACTAGGCGCTTCTCTACGGCGTCAAAGGCTGGCGAAAGGCGTCGTTCCTGGTCGGCATTCATGCTCTTGGCTCCACCACCACAATGAAGGCCGGGGATGTGGAAAAGAGAGAACGGCGTTCAAGAGGCCAGTTATCTACACGATATTAGTGAGAAATATTATAGACGGATCAATGACTTGGCGCCAAAATTTATTTTTGAGATGCCGTTGAACTCCCTTTTCATGCCCGGAAGACGGCGTGCACGTCCAGCGTCGGGATATAGCCGTGAATCTCCGTAGGGGCGAGAATACCCCCATGAGCGACTCCGCCCGCGCCCGTGCCAATGCCGAACAACGCCGCGCCGCAGACCCCGCGGCGTCGGCGTTCGTCGCCGCCTCGGCCGGCTCCGGCAAGACCAAGCTGCTGACCGACCGCCTGCTGCGCCTGATGCTCTCCAACCCACCCGTCCCGCCGCAGCGCATCCAATGCCTCACCTTCACCAAGGCCGCCGCGGCCGAAATGTCGGTCCGCCTGCAAAACACCCTCGGCACATGGGTCACCCTGCCCGACGCGGCCCTCGACGCCCACCTGGCCAACCTCGCCATCCCCCCCTCCGACACGCTGCGCCAAAAAGCGCGCGCGCTGTTCGCCCAGGTGCTGGACCTCCCCGGCGGCATGCGCATCGGCACCATCCACGCCTTCTGCCAGTCGCTGCTGCGCCGCTTCCCGCTGGAAGCGTCGCTGTCGCCGCATTTCCGCCTGATGGACGACCCCGACGCCGCCGATGCCATGACCGAGGCGCGCGAGGACATGCTGGCCGCCGCCACCACCGAAACGATGCAGCGCGCGCTGGCGCTGCTGGCCGGCCTCGCCTCGGCCGAGCAGTTCGGCCGCCACGTCGTCGCCCTCCAGTCCGACCGCCACCGCCTGCACGACGCGCTGGCGCTCGGCCCCGACCTGATCGCCGCGCAGCGCCGCGCGCTCGGCGTCACCGCATCCACCGACGCGGAGATCCTGGCCAACGCGGTGAACTGGCAGGAGGAACCCCGCCTGCGCCGCGCCGCCGCGTTCGTCCACGAGCACGGCTCGCCCTCGGTCGCCGCGCGGGCGGAAAACATCCTGCTCTGGCTCGGCCTCGACGCCGAAACCCGCGTCGAGGTCTGGGACAACTGGCGCGAGGAATTTCACACCAAATCCGGCCAGCCGCGCGCCGCCGGCGCCTTCGTCAACGCCAACCTGGCCAAGACGCAACCGACGCTGCCCGAGCCGTTCCTGCAAGAAGCCGCGCGTATCGAAACGATCGAGGACAGCCGGCGGGCGCTGAAAGTCGCCGCAGTGTCGCACGCGCTGGTGACGCTCGCCGCGCCGATGCTGGACGCCTACGCCGCGCGCAAGAGCCACGCCGGGCTGCTGGACTACGACGACCTGATCGGCCGCGCCTCGGACCTGCTGGTCGATCCCGGCGCCGCCTGGGTGCTGTACAAGCTCGACGGCGGCATCGACCACCTGCTGCTGGACGAGGTGCAGGACACCGCGCCGGCACAATGGCGCATCGCCCACGCGCTGACCGAGGAATTTTTTGCCGGTCTCGGCGCGCGCGAGACGCACCGCACGGTGTTCGCGGTGGGCGATCGCAAGCAGTCGATCTACTCCTTCCAGGGCGCCGACGCCGACGAGTTCGATCGCGCCCGCACAACGTTGCGCCGGCGGGTGGAAGCATCGGACCAGGAATTCCGTGAGGTGCCGCTGGACGTGTCGTTCCGCTCGACCGAGCCGGTGCTGGCACTGGTCGATGCGGTGTTCGCCGACCCGCTCGCCGCCGCCGGCGTCGAAGACCCCGGCAAGCTGCGCCACTATGCCGATCGCGCCGGACATGCCGGATGCGTCGAGTTGTGGCCCCTCGCGCTGCGCCCGGACGAACCGGACCCGGAACCGTGGACGGTGCCGGAGCGCAACCAGGGCCAGCGCACCGCGCCGCAGATCCTGGCCGAGCGGCTGGCCGACTGGATCGCCTATGAAACCAGCGGCGCCGTGCCGCTCGCCAGCCGGAACCGCAAGCTTGCCCCCGGCGACGTGATGGTGCTCGTGCGCCGGCGCAACGATTTCGCCCGCGCCCTGGTGCGCGCGCTGAAGTCGCGCGGCGTGCCCGTCGCCGGCCTCGATCGCCTGCTGCTGACCGGACAGCCGGCGGTGCAGGACCTGATGGCGCTGGCCGACGCGCTGCTGCTGCCGCAGGACGATCTCAGCTTCGCCTGCCTGCTGACCAGCCCACTCGGCGGCCTGACCGACGACAGCCTGATGCGCCTGGCGATCGGCCGCCGCGGCGCGCTGTGGGAGGCGTTGCGCGACCGCGCCCAGGACCAGGACGACTGGCGCGCCGCCTGGGAATTCTTCGCCGCCCTGCTGGCCCGCGTCGACTACCTCAGCCCGCACGCGCTGTTCTCGCAGGCGCTGGGCCCGCTCGGCGGGCGCGCCCGGCTGTTCGCCCGCCTCGGCGCCGAGGCCGCCGAACCAGTGGACGAACTGCTGCAGCGCCGCGCTGGCCTACGCGCGCACGCACCCGCCGTCGTTGCAGGGTTTTCTCCATTGGCTGCGCCGCTCCGCCGCCGAGGTGAAGCGCGAGCAGGACGTGGCGGCCGACGCGGTGCGCATCATGACGGTGCACGGGGCAAAAGGCTTGCAGGCGCCGCTGGTCATCCTGCCCGACACCACCGCGCTGCCGCCCGAGGAGGGCGGGCTGCTGTGGGCCAACGATCCCGCCTCGCGCCGCGCCGTGCCGATTTTTTCTCCCCGCCGCGAGCTGCGTTGCGCGGCGGCGCAGTCCCTGCGCGACGCGGCCTCGGCGCGGCGGATGGAGGAGCACAACCGGCTGCTCTACGTCGCGCTCACCCGCGCCGAGGACCGGCTGGTGATCTGCGGCTGGCAGACCGCGCGGACGATGGCGGACAGTTGCTGGTATCGGCTGGTCGAGCGCGGTTTCGAGCGCCTGGCGACGCAGCATCCGGTGGAACGTTTCCCGTTCGCCGACTGGGGCGACGCGCAACGCCACCACACGCCGCAGCTTGCGCCGCCCGGGAAAACGGCCGACTCCGGTGCCTCCGCGCGGATCGACCCCCTGCCCGAATGGGCGGGCCAGGCGCCGGACTGGCGGCCGACGCCGCCGCCGGCCGAGCCGGGGCGGCCCGAGCCGCTGGCACCAAGCCGCCCGGAAGGCGTCGAACTGGGCGAGGTGCCAGCCGCCGCCTCCCCGCTGGCCGAGCGCGCCGGCGGGGTCGATCGGTTCCATCGCGGCCAGATCGTGCACGCGCTGCTGCAACACCTGCCGGCGCTGCCGCCCGCCATCCGCCCGGCTGCGGCACGCGCCTGGCTGGACCGGCCTGGCCACAATTTTTCGCCCGGCGAGGCGGTCGAACTCGCCGACGAGGTGCTGGCGATCCTGGCGCATCCCGAGCTGGCGCCGCTGTTCGGCCCCTCCAGCCGCGCCGAGGTGCCACTGACCGGGCTGATCGGCGCCTCGGTGGTCGGCGGGCTGGTCGACCGGCTGGCGGTGCTGGACGATCGCGTGCTGCTGGCCGACTACAAGACCAACCGCCGCCCGCCGGCCACCGAGGCCGACACGCCGGTGCTGTACCTGCGCCAGCTTGCCGCCTACCGCGCGGTGCTGCGGCAGATCTTTCCCGATCGCCCGGTGCAGTGCGCGCTGATCTGGACCCAGGCCGCGCGGGTCTCCATTCTGCCGGACGCATTGCTCGACTTGCATGCCCCCCAGGGGAAATGGGGCTGCATGAGGGGGCGCATGCGCCTTGATCCGCCGGCCCGTCCCCCCACCTCACGCCCACCCTGTCATCCCGAGGCCCCCATGAGCGAGAACACCAAGCCGGTCACCGACGAGACCTTCGCCACCGACGTGCTGCAAGCCGACGGCCCCGTGCTGGTCGACTTCTGGGCGGAATGGTGCGGCCCCTGCAAGATGATCGGTCCGGCGCTGGAAGAGATCGCCGGCGAGCTGGCCGGCAAGCTGACCGTCGCCAAGGTCAACATCGACGACAACCCGATGACGCCGAACGCCTATGCAGTGCGCGGCATCCCGACGCTGATCCTGTTCAAGGACGGCAAGCCGGCGGCGACCCAGGTGGGTGCCATGCCGAAGAGCCGGCTGCGCGACTGGGTGACCAGCAACCTGTAGGCCGAGCGTCCACCTCTCCCGCCCTTCGCGGGCTTGGGCCGCGAAGCGGACCAAGGCGGCGAGCGAAGTGGTTGAGCCGCGAAGCGGATCAACGGTGAGGGTGCGTGCCGCACAGACGACCCTCACCCGCGTCGCTCCGCTCCACGATCTCTCCCGCAAGCGGGAGAGGTGAGTTAGCGCGTCACTGCGCCGACCGCACGGCGCGCAACGCCAGGTGGAATACCGTGCCCGCCTGCCCATGTGGATGACGTGAAGACCTTCCTGACCATCCTGCTCGTGCTGACGATGCTCGGCACCGTGGGCGTGTTGTTCGCCGGGCTGATCGGCCTCGCGCGCGGCAGCCCGGACCCGCGGCGGTCGAACCGGCTGATGCGCTGGCGCGTCATCCTGCAGGGCAGCGCGATCCTGCTGATCCTGATCCTGATGAGCCTGCTGCGCTCCTGACCCGCCGGCCGGTGCGCCGGCAGCCCCTCCAAACGCCCCCCAGGTGCGCCGCCAACGCATCTCTCAAGCAGCCAACGCGTGTGTCAGACGTTTGACACGGCTCGACCCCCTGCATATGGTCCGGCCGCTCTGTTGCAGGTGCGAAGAGACCGGGTTTCCCGGCCCTTGCAGCGCCCAAAACCTGGAAACGACACGGTCCTCCCCATGAAAATCCTGGTCCCCGTCAAGCGGGTGGTCGACTACAACGTCAAGGTCCGCGTGAAGGCGGACGGCTCCGGCATCGAGACCGCCGGGGTGAAGATGTCGATGAACCCGTTCGACGAGATCGCCGTCGAGGAGGCGGTCCGCCTGAAGGAAAAGGGCGTCGCCACCGAGATCGTCGCGGTCTCGCTGGGCGTGCCGCAGTGCGCCGAGACCATCCGCACCGCGCTGGCGATGGGCGCCGACCGCGGCATCCTGGTCGAAACCGACGTCGAGCTGCAGCCGCTGGCCGTCGCCAAGCTGCTCAAGGCGATCGCCGACAAGGAACAGCCGGGCCTGATCATCCTCGGCAAGCAGGCGATCGACGACGACATGAGCGCCACCGGCCAGATGCTGGCCGCGCTGCTCGGCTGGCCGCAGGGCACCTTCGCCTCGAAGATCACCATCGAGGGCGACGCGCATCACCGTCACCCGCGAGGTCGATGGCGGGCTGGAGACGGTGGCGCTGACCCTGCCGGCGATCGTCACCACCGACCTGCGGCTGAACGAGCCGCGCTACGCCTCGCTGCCCAACATCATGAAGGCGCGCAAGAAGCCGATCGACAACGTGAAGCCGGCCGATCTCGGCGTCGATCCGGCGCCGCGGCTGACCGTGCTGAAGGTGGTCGAGCCGCCGAAGCGCAAGGCGGGCCAGAAGGTCGGCTCGGTCGCCGAGCTGGTGGCCAAGCTGCGCACCGAAGCGAAGGTGATCTGACCGATGACCGCTCTCGTTCTGCTCGAATTCGACGCCGCCGGGATCAAGCAGCCGTCGCGCAGCGCCGTCGCCGCCGCGCAGAAGCTGGGCGAGGTGCATGCGCTGGTCGCCGGCGCCGGCCTGGCCGCCGCCGCCGCCGCCGCCGCGAAGCTGCCCGGCGTGGCCAAGGTGCTGGTCGCCGACACTCCGGCGCTGGACCACCTGCTGGCCGAGCCGACCGCGGCGCTGCTGGTCGCGCTGGCGCCGGCCTACTCGCACCTGCTGGCCGCCACCACGGCGGTCGGCAAGAACATCATGCCGCGCGTCGCCGCGCTGCTCGACGTGCAGCCGATCAGCGACATCGCCGACGTGGTCGACGCCGACACGTTCGTCCGGCCGATCTATGCCGGCAACGGCATGGCCACGGTGAAGTCGGCCGATGCGAAGAAGGTCATCACCGTCCGCGCCGCCAGCTTCGATCCCGGTGGCGGCCGAGGGCGGCAGCGCCGCCGATCGAAGCCGGTCGCCGGTGCCCGAGCTGCCCGCCATGTCGCGCTTCGTCTCGGCCGAGCTGTCGAAGAGCGAGCGGCCCGAGCTGACCGCCGCCCGCGTGGTGATTTCCGGCGGCCGCGGCATGCAGAGCGGCGACAACTTCACGCTTTTGGAACCAATCGCCGATAAACTCGGTGCCGCGGTGGGCGCGTCGCGCGCCGCGGTGGATGCCGGCTTCGTGCCCAACGACTACCAGGTCGGGCCAGACCGGAAAGATCGTCGCCCCGGAGCTGTATATCGCCGTCGGCATCTCGGGTGCCATCCAGCACCTCGCCGGCATGAAGGACAGCAAGGTGATCGTGGCGATCAACAAGGACGAGGAAGCGCCCATCTTCCAGGTCGCCGATTACGGCCTGGTGGCTGATCTGTTCACCGCGCTGCCCGAGCTGGCGGCGGAACTGGAGCGCACCTGAATGAACGTCGAAGTCAAGCCGTCGCCCGCCGCCGGCACGCTGCTGTCGGCCGAGCCCGCCGATCGCCCGGGTCGGCGTCATCGGCGCCGGCCAGATGGGCAACGGCATCGCCCATGTCTGCGCGCTGGCCGGCCTGCCGGTCATCCTGCTCGACGCCAAGGAAGCGGCGCTGACCAGCGCGATGGCCACCATCGCCCGCAACATGGACCGCCAGGTCAACCGCGGCATCATCGCGACGGAGGATCGCGACGCCGCGCTGGCGCGCATCACCACCAGCACCGACTACGCCGCGTTCGACGAACGCCGACCTGGTGATCGAGGCGGCGACGGAGAAGGAGGACATCAAGCGGGCGATCTTCAAGCAGCTTACGCCGCATCTGAAGCCGACCTGCCTGCTGGCGTCCAACACCTCGTCGATCTCGATCACCCGGCTCGGCGCCGACGACCGACCGGCCGGAGAAATTCATCGGCATGCACTTCATGAACCCGGTGCCGGTCATGAAGCTGGTGGAGATCATCCGCGGCATCGCCACCGACGAGCCGACCTTCCAGGCGGTCGCAGGCGCTGGCCCACAAGCTCGGCAAGATCACCGCGGTGGCCGAGGATTTCCCGGCGTTCATCGTCAACCGCATCCTGGTGCCGATGATCAACGAGGCGGTCTACGCGCTGTACGAGGGCGTCGGGCTCGGTCTCGGCGATCGACATCTCGCTGAAGCTTGGGGCCAACCACCCGATGGGGCCGCTGGAACTGGCGGATTTCATCGGGCTGGATACCTGCCTGTCGATCATGCAGGTGCTGTACGATGGGCTGTCGGACAGCAAATACCGGCCCTGCCCGCTGCTGGTGAAATACGTCGAGGCCGGCTGGCTCGGCCGCAAGACCGGCCGCGGCTTCTACGATTATACCCAGACGCCGCCGCGGCCGACGCGATAGGCGGCGTCGGCCCTCACCGCGTGTCGGGGAACCAATCCTCCAGCACCTGTTCCGCCGTGTAGCGAACACTTCCCAGGTCCACCCTTGGCTGCTCAGCATGGCCGCCCAGCGCGAGAGCTGCCACCCGCCTGGCCTTGCCCAACTCGCTGTCGATCACCCTGGGGATGGTCGGTCGAAGGCTCGGCGAATCCGCCAGCACCCGCTCGATATCGCCGCGCTGCTGCGCGATCGTCTCCTGCCAGCCGGCGCGCGGTTCAGGCGCCGGCGACGCCTCCAGCTTCATCAGGTGCACCAGAACGATCGCGATCAGGCTGGCCAGTTCGCGTGCCTGCGACTTGCCCAAGGCCTCGATCTCCTCGGCGACATTCTCCCAGTCGATCGGCAGGTTGGTGCCGGCATGGCTGGCATCGCGCAGGGCGCGTGCCTGGCTATCGGCCCAGAGCGCGAGATCAGTGCCATAGTCCCGATCGGTCATGCCACCTCCACTGCGGAACCATGACTGCCAAGCTCGCCTCGGCGGCCGGGCATCATAGCCGCATGCATCGGGCTACGCCCGCCCTACGCGGTGTCCCGCAACGGCAATCGACGCAGAGGAACGGTTGGGAATCCATCTATCGGGACCGAAACGCTGTTCAGACCAAGCCGGCCACCTCTCTCATCATAACTCCTGGAGAACCCCAGCCCATTGTGGCTAACAAATCGCGACTTCCGGAAGACGTAACACCCTTGCAAGGGGCCTAGGCTTCGCGAAAACGCAGATCATGCTCAGACGCCGCATTAAACGTGACCAAGCCGACTTCGCCATAGACCATTCGAAAAACGTGGCCGGTTCCGCCTGGGCCCAACGCCCAAAAGACAGGAACCTTTCGGTCTCTGAGCGCCTTCAGTTTGCGGAAGGCATTTTTCTCCAGTTCAGACATTGATGCTTCAGACTGCACATTGTTGGCGGCAAATTGTTGCATAAGCCTCACGACATGATCGAGCTCTGAAATGGACTTCTTAACCTCGCACGCGACATGCTCATTCACCAGAGCCAATCCATTATAGGCCATGAGATCAAACGCCCATTTTTTTGGCGATTGCGTTCCAAGAAATTTGCTTGGCCACCCATATTCAAAATGGAGTCGAGCAAGCCCCGCGACGGTAATTATCGGTTCCACCCAGAGAGAAAAAGGGCGGGGCGCGACGTTCTTTCGGCCTGACCAGAAAAACTGCTCCTTGGCCGCGCTCCTCGGCGCAAGATATTGCCCGCGACTGACATGTTTGACCAGATTGGCGTCCAGCGCTTGCAAGAAATCTTCCGCGTCTAATTTGCTGACTTTGGACCAATCTGGCCTGAACCCAGCAGAGCCCATCCCGCGTTCGGGGTCACCGCAAAATTTAGGGAGCAGGTCGTCCAAGACCCGGTTCTTAAAGCTGGTCAGGTCGTCGGTTGGGTCGGAATTGGCCATGTCCGGTCCATAGGACGTCTTACTTGTCATTCGATCAATTCCTCATATTAGGCTCACTCATCCCCTCATTTTCTTTGGGACATAAAAGAATCGGGCGGCCATAAGGGCGATTCCGGAAAAATTGCACGAGCGCCGTCGGCGGCATATCCTTGCGAATTCGCCACGACGACTTCCAACTCCGCACGACCCAACACATTTCCCGCCCCGCAACAGCCGGTCGAGAGATGCGATGGTCATTCGGAAGCAGCGGTTCTCCATCAATCAGGTCAGGCAGGTCCTTGGCGACGTGCTGGGCCACGACCTGCACGCCAAGCGCGTCGCCTCGCTCAGCGACGCCACCCTTGGCGTGCTGCGCGGCGCCTCGCTCGCGGTCTGCGCCATCGGCCGGGAACTCGCCGCCGCCCGCAGTCTGAACCCCAAGCACGCGACCAAACAGGTCGATCGCCTGCTCTCCAACCCAGAGATCAAGGTCGACGACATCCTCTCCCGCTGGGTTCCCTTCGTCGTTGGCGCGCGCAGTTCCATAGTGGTGGCATTGGACTCGACCGACTTCGATGCAGACAAGCAAGCCACCATCATGTTGTCCCTGATTACCGATCACGGCCGTGCCACGCCCCTGCTGTGGCTGACGGTCGACAAGCGCACGCTCAAGGACAACCGCAGCCTCTACGAGCATCGCGTGCTGGTGCGGCTGGCAGAACTGCTGCCGGCCGACGTCAAGGTCTGCGTGGTCGCCGACCGCGGCTTCGGCGACCAGAAGCTTTACAAGGTGCTGACCGAGGAATTGTGCTTTGACTACGTCATCCGCTTCCGCGGCAACATCGCTGTCACCGCCACGACCGGAGAAACCCGCACCGCTGCCGCCTGGGTGCGACCCGGCGGACGCGCCCGTGTACTGCGCGGCGCTGAGGTCACCGCCGATCGCTATCCAGTGGGAACCGTGGTCTGCGTTCAGCACCCCGACATGAAGCAGGCCTGGTGCTTGGCCGCCAGCACCACCGACGCCACCGCCAAGCATCTGATTGGATACTATGGCCGTCGCTGGGGAATCGAGTGCGGGCTGCGCGATACCAAGGACCTGCGCTTCGGCATGGGGATGGGCACGATGCATGTCAAATCACCGGAGCGGCGTGATCGGTTGTGGCTGATCAACGCTTTCGCGGTCGTGTTGTTGACGTTGCTCGATGCCGCCGGCGAGGCGCTGGGTTACGACCGGATGCTCAAGACCAACACCGCCAAGCGGCGCGTCCATTCGTTGTTCCGTCAGGGCTGCATGCTTTACGATCTGATCCCCACGATGCCGGAAACCAGGCTGCGTCCGCTGATGCAGCGCTTCTCTCAAATGCTGCAGGACCAGCCGCTCTTCGCAGACGTTTTCGGCCCGGTCTGACAAATGAGGGGAGTCTTGAGCATATTAGGTGTATTGTCTTTCACTAGGAATATTCCAAGTCGCGGTCCTCCGCGCCGCGCGCACAAGGCGCTGTTCAGTTGCTTTCCCGACCCGGTAAGCGGTGATGACGTGGCCGGCGGTAGTAGTAACAACACGCTTGCCGCGTAGTCGCCGGATGCGCTCCATCAACCGCCTGAGTTCGTGCTCGGCGGCCTGACAGTCCCGGTCGAACACGAAAAATCCGTCCTCTACCCCCGTTCCGATCAGTTGAATGAGATCGACATCACCGTCGTGAAACCCGCGCTGCGCCAGGCGCGTGATCGCATGCCGGGTCAATTCGGTCGCGCTCATGACCCAGCCCCCCCATCGACAACTGAAAAGCTGCGGAGCCTCGACATGGCTAATTCCGACGCCTTCTCGTTCTCGGTTGTTTTCTTCCGAATCCAATCGAGGCGACCTTTGACGGCACCTTCCTCTAGTAAATCGGGAGGCATGTCATCGATTGTTGCCCAACCGTCTAGAATCTTGGACCCAAGTTTTTCATCGCCGTCGGCAAGCCGCACTGCCTCGGCGTGGCAGACCCTGATACGGACAGCGTCACACGAAAAATTGGTGATCTCCGCCATTGCGGGATCGATCGCATCCTCCTGGAGGCTGGATATGAACGGATTTTCCTCTTCAGTGTCGAACCGGTGCGCAGCTTCACCCCAACGGAAGACAAGATCCTCCGCCAGGATATCCCCATCGGCGATCGATTTCTCCTCGGCATGGATCGCGTCGCGTGCTTCGGCGTTCGAACCGATCGTCCTTGGCAGATGAATGATTGATTCCACCACCGCGTCGGCCCGATCGAGCGCGTCCTTAAGCGTGGTTAAACGCGCTCGCCGTCGTTCAAGGCTCCGTTCAGCCGCAACCACGAACAGGAACGGCGCCAGTTCCACGATCCGTTCCATGGGAATCCCATAGCGTCTGGCCGCGAGCGTGAACGCGTTTCGCACTTCGGTGTCTATGTGAATGTCCAATGTTCGCACTTCGGTGTCTATGTGAATGTCCGATGGATGCTGGCCGGTTAGAATTCCCGAAGCGACGCCGAATGCACGTGCGAGCCTTTCGACGGTGAGCGCCCGGACAGTTTGCTGCTTGCCGGTCTCGATCCTCCAGATTTGCTGAGCACTGACGCCACTCTTCTTCGCAAGGGCTTCCTGCGAGAGGTGCATACGCTATCGCAATTCCTTAAGGTGCCCCGCGAGTTCCTTAACGTAGCCGGCGTCTGTGATCTGGCTCATCTGACCGATCTCCTTCGGGCAGATAGGTAGACCATCTACGGGGGTCGGTCTATCGACATATTGTCTCCATTTGAGGGCTCTGGCTAAGCATATTGCCACCGTGTAGCGGACGGCGCGTCTACATACCTACATTCCGGCCCGCTTCGAGGTGCCCGATCGACGGCGATCTCGGCTGCGTCTTGGAAAGAGATCTTCTACGTCTTGTATACCCCGCTCACGCGATAATCCGGAACTCCGTTGGGTTTATGATACGGAAGTTGTCCGTGACCTCATCGCAGTAGGTGCGCCAGTTCCTGGGCACGTCGTCGCGCAAGAAGTTCAGCATTGCGATGCTGAAGTCCCTGAAGGAGCTGTAGCACTTGTTGTGGGTGGTGTGTCTGTGCATCAACCCCCATAACCGTTCGATCGGATTGAGGTGCGGACAGTAGGCCGGGACGAAATGAAGCTTGATCCGGCAGTCAGGCCGCGCCAGCCAAGCTTGAACCAGTTTAGCGTGATGGTATCTGGCATTGTCCAGAAAGACGTGAACCAGCCGCATGCCTGGATACACCGCCTCGATTGCCATCAACAGCATGATCGTACTCAAGGCATCCACCGTCAGCACATCCTTCATGACGGTCTTGCCGGTCTCCAGGTCGATCGCGCCATGGATATTCAGGCGGTCCCGCCCGCTGCTCTGTTCCACCGCGACCGGCACCTCTTTTGGCGCCCAGCAGCCAACCGGCCGCACCGCGTGGGTGGGATGCACCGCATCAACGAAGATCACCGCTTCATCAGCGGATAACTGGTTCATCAGGGCCTCGTAACCCTTGACGAACGCCGCCTGTTTCGCCGGGTCCAGCTTGCGCGAGATCGCTTTCGGCTTGCGGTGTTCCATGCCAAGGCGGTGCAGCAGAGCGATCAGCCCAGACCGGGTCTGGTATTCGATGTCGCATTCACGCGCGATCCACGCGCCAACTGCACGCGTCGAGCGTGGCAGGGTTTCGCCAATCCAGGCTTTCAGTTTGTCTTGTTGCTCCACCGTCAACCGACAGGTACCCCCTTCATGGCCGAAGCTCGCCAGACCCTCGATCCCGTCCTCCCGATAGAGTAGGTACCAGGTTCGGACCGTGTCGCCGTCAAGCAACAGCACGTCGGCGACCGACTGACAGCTCATTCCTCGGTCCAGCAGCACCAGCGCGTTGGCCCGCCGCGACAAGCGGTGCGCGGCGGAACCGTCGCGGGCCAGCTCAATCAGGTCGCGGCGCGATTCGCTGTCCAGGAAGCCAGGGCGGATCATCGATGAAGCAGAATCGCCTCAAGCCCGGTTGGCAAGAGGTTTTTCCGGATTTCCGCAGAGTCGGGGTATAGTCAGCACAAAGTCTCTGGCGTGACCTACTCGCGTCATTCTCTCTGCCGCCCAATGCGGCGGGTTTGGCACGCTCTGGGTGTGTAGCCTGTGGCTGGTCGGCGATAAACCGGATTATCACGCGCTAATCGGGAGGGTGAACCGGTCGGCGCTCGATGCAGATGTGTTGATTTTCGCACCAGGTCCAAAACGCATGTAGCAACCGCGCTGACGACGCGTCGACGTCCAGTGCTCGCTCGAGTTGGGGGCCGATCCGCCGCGCGTATGAAACTCACTTCCTTGGAACGTATGGCGGTCCCGTCGTGGCCTTAAGGTCGGGTCGCTCATGGTCCGGGGGGTTTAAGCAGCCGATGCAGCGCTGCCAGCGACCGGCGATGGCCACCATCGGCGAGGGCAGCGCGGGTGACGTCAGGGTGCTGCCGGCGCCGAGCAGGGTGTTCATGCGGGCAATGGCGGATCGTTTTGCGGCGTCGTCGATCAGCGCGCCATCACCGGCAACAGCGCAGCCGAATGGCACCTGGCCGCCCGGATGGCGACGGTGCTGGCGCCGCCTGCCTTGCCATGATATACGTTAGTGTGCCTATCATTCACGGTCAACATATTTCACTTGGAGCTTTGTCACATGTCCCTCCCCGCCAACCCCATCACTGCCGAGGTTCCGCGACATCATGCCGACCTGTCGCCTCCGCGCCGACCGGCCCGCTGCCGCCATCACGCCCCACCCGCTCCCGCCCGCCGACGCCACCGGCGCGCATGTCCCGTCTGATCCCCGCACGCGTCGCCCGTCGCCCAGCCGACGCCCCCCGGGCTTGCGGCCCCGCTCAGACACGTACGCCGCGCGAGTTCGTCAACAGTCTCATCGCCCGCGCCCAGGCGGTGCCCCCTGACCCACCTCTGCCGCCCCGCCCGTAACGGTGCCCGCCGCCCGCCCGCGGCCTGCCGCGCCGACCCGCCTGCGGCGCGCCCCATCGCCTGCCCAGTCCACGTGCCGCCCCCGCTCGGCCGATCGCCGCCGGACCCGGCCGGGCGCGCAGCGAAAGGTCAGGACGTAATGTCATACAACGCGCGCCGCACCGCCCGGCCGGCCGCCAACGCGCACATCCCGACCAGCGGCCCGTACACCGTGGCACGGTCGGCCCGGCCGGCAGCCAACGCGCACACTCCGACCAGCGGCCCGTACACCGTGGCACGGTCGGCCCGGCCGGCAGCCAACGCGCACCTCCCGACCAGCGGCCCGTACACCGTGGCACGGTCGGCCCGGCCGGCGGCCAACTCGCACATCCCGACCAGCGGCCCATACACCGTGGCACGGTCGGCCCGGCCGGCAGCCAAAGCGCACATCCCGACCAGCGGCCCATACACCGTGGCACGGTCGGCCCGGCCGGCCGCCAAAGCGCACGACCCCGACCAGGGCGCCAATGCACCGGGCACGGTCGGGCCGGCCGGCAGCCAAACCGCAGGCCCCGACCAGAGGCCCCTACACCGTGGCACGGCCGCCCCGTCCCGCCCCCCGCCGCCGTCGGCTCGTCCCCCCGATTGCCCTGCCACGCGGGATCGGCTATCGGCCCGCCTCGTATGAGCGCCGCCGCACAGGACTATCGTCAGGCCACCGCCCGGGAGGCCTTTCTCGAGCTGAAGGGCGACCGTTCGCGGGCCGCCCTGAACACACTTGCGCTACGCGACGTGGCGGACGGCCTGCGCCTCTGGCGGCTGGCCGTCACGCTCGGCTGGCTCGACATCAAGCTGCGCTATCGCGGGTCCATGCTGGGTCCGCTCTGGCTGACCCTGTCCACCGCGGTGATGGTCTCCGCGCTCGGCGTGCTGTATGCGGCGCTGTTTCACATCAACGTGCGCGAGTATCTGCCGTTCCTGGCGCTGTCGCAGGTGTTGTGGGGGTTTCTCTCCACCGTGATCGCCGACGGCTGCACCTGCTTCACCGCCAGCGAGCCGCTGATCCTGTCGATGCGCATGCCGCTCTCGGTGCATGCGGCGCGCGTGCTGGTGCGCAACCTGCTGGTCCTGGCGCACAACGTGATTGTCATCGTCGGCGTCTACCTGTGGTTCTCGATCTGGCCGGGCGCGTACCCTGACGCTGGCGGTCCCCGGGGTCCTGCTGTGGATGGTCGACGCGTTCGCCGTCGCGCTGCTGCTGGGCGCAGTCGGCGCGCGCTTCCGCGACATCCCGCCGATCGTTGCCAGCATCGTGCAGATCGCCTTTTTCATCACGCCGATCATCTGGAAGCCGCAGCAGCTTGGCGTGCGCGCCTGGGTGCTGCCGTACAACCCGTTTTTCGCACTGATCGACGTGGTGCGCGCGCCGATGCTCGGCGAGCTGCCCTCGGCGATGACCTGGGTCATGGCGCTGGTCTACAGCCTGGTGCTGCTCGGCATTGCGTGGTGGATATTCACGCGCGCGCGCGGCCGGGTGCCGTTCTGGCTGTGATGATGGCAGCCGAGGGGCCAGGCGAGGCGCGGACCGAGGTCGACCCGAGAGGGGCGCGGATCGAGGTCGACCCGCAAGGGGCGCGGCCCGAGGTCGACCGGCGAGGGGCGCGGATCGACGTCGAGGGCCTGACCGTGTTCTTCCCGCTGTACCACGGCAACAGCCGCAGCCTGAAGAAGACGGTGTTCGCCGCCGCCACCGGCCGCCTCGGCCGCGACGCGCAACATCGCCCCGGCGTGCAGGCGCTGCGCGACATCTCGTTCTGCCTGCGTGAAGGCGACCGCCTCGGCCTGATCGGCTCCAACGGCGCCGGCAAGACCACCCTGCTGCGCACCCTCGCCGGCATTTATGAGCCGGTGGACGGCCGCATTCGCGTCCGGGGCAGCATCAGCGCGCTGCTCAACACCCAGCTCGGCATGAACCAGGAACTCACCGGGCGCGAAAACATCCTGCTGCGCGGCCTCTACGACAGCCTGAGGCCGGCCCAGCTTGCCCATCTGGCCGACGACGTGGCCGGCTTCGCCGATCTCGGCGACTTCCTCGACCTGCCGGTGCGCATCTACTCCTCGGGCATGATGGTCCGCCTCGCCTTCGCGCTGGCGACCGCGATCCGCCCGCAGATCCTGCTGATGGACGAGTGGATCCTGGCCGGCGACGCCGCCTTCCTCGAGCGTGCGCGGGTCCGGCTGGAGGACATGGTGCGCGGCGCGGAGATCTTCGTGCTGTCCACCCACGACGCGACGGTCATGCGGGCCTGGTGCTCGCGGGTGATCTGGCTCGATCAGGGGCGGGTGCGCGAGGATGGTCCCGCCGACATCGTGCTGGACAACTACATGGCGGCCATGGCGCCATCCGCGCCGGCGATCGACGCCGAAGACACGGTGCCGGAGGCATCGGCCGAAGGAGGGGAGGATGCGGACACTGAGCGAAGCGGCGGTGCGCCGGTATCAGGACCAGGGCTACATCGCGCCGGTGCCGGCGCTGAGCACGGCTGAAGCCGCGGACCTGCGCGCCCGGCTGGAGGCGTACGAGGCCAGCGCCGGGGCCCTGGCGGGGCCGCTGCGGCAGAAGTCGCATCTGCTGTTCACCTGGCTCAACGACCTGATCCGCCATCCGCGCCTCCTGGACGCCGTCGAGGACGTGATCGGCCCCGACATCCTGTGCTGGAGCACCGGCTTCTTCACCAAGAACGCGCGCGACCCGAGCTACGTCTCCTGGCACCAGGACAGCACCTACTGGGGGCTGGAGCCGCCCGACATCGTCACCGCCTGGGTGGCGCTGTCGGACAGCACCCTGGCGAACGGCGCCATGCGGGTGATCCCCGGCACCCATCGGATGGACCAGCTTGCCCACCATGACACCTTCGCGCCCGACAACCTGCTGAGCCGCGGCCAGGAGATCGCGGTGGAGGTCGACGAGCGCGAGGCGGTAGCGCTGGAGCTGCGCGCCGGCGAGATGTCGCTGCACCACGTGCGGCTGATCCACGGCTCCGACCCGAACCCGTCGGACAGCCGGCGCATCGGATTCGCCATCCGCTACATCCCGACCTATGTCCGCCAGGTGGTGGGCGGGCACGACAGCGCGACCCTGGTGCGCGGCGAGGACCGCTATCACCATTTCGCGCCCGAACAGCGGCCGGCGTTCGACATGGCGCCGGAGGCGGTCGCCCACCACGCCGCGGTTACCGGCGTGTTCGCGCAGATCCTGATGCGGGATACCGGCAAGGCGATGCGCGCATGAGTTCCCCTCGCTTTTCCGCCCTACCGCGACTGAGGGTCATCTCTTTGACCCGCGGCTCCGACGGTACCGCAACGCGCCTTGCGTGTTGCACCTCCCGCCCCTTGCAGCCTGGCGTGCACCGGACGTTGCTCCCCGAGAAACCGTGCGAGGACGTTGCCACCTCTGGGCCGCTGGCTCCCACTCAGCTTCCACGGCATCCCCGGCCGGCCAAGGCAGCGAGGCGCGCCATCGCCGCGGGTTCGCGCCTGCCGGGATCGTCGTTGGCGATCGCCAAGTCACGCTCAAACAGGGGGGCGGTCTCAGTCGTGCCCCTGAAGCAACTCCGCCTTCAGCCGCGACGACGCTGGCACAGGGCCGAGGAACGTGGCCAACATCGCCTCGGCGAACTGCGGCTTGGTGATGGTGCCGAGCGGCGCCCCGTCGGCGGTCACCGTGGCACCCTGCCGGGTGAACAGGATGGTATAGCCTTCGCCCACGTGCATCGCAGGAACGTGCTCGAGGAACCGCGCGACATCCTCCGGGTCAAGCTGACAGGGCGGCTGGCAATTCTTCGCCAGCCCCGTGCGCCAGGCATTGCGGGCGGCGTCGGCACTGACGTTGCGCACGAACCTGATGTTCAGCAGCTTGGTTTCGGGCGACTGCAGGATGGCGTCCGCATCGGTGCTCGGGTGCTCCAGGTAGAGCCCGGCCACATAGATGTGCAAACCGAAGATCGAATAGGTGCGCAGCCCGATGCCATTCAGGTGCAGGATTTTGCCCCCCGCCTGCAGCGTGTTGGACAGTTGCACCCCATCCAGTTCCGCCGCGTGCGCCAGGCACCGCACGGGCCCGAGAAGCGCGACCATGAGCAGCGCATGTCGCAAGCCGATGCGAGGCTGTCCAACGCGGGGCCATGACGGCCACTGCTTCATATGGCTGGTCCTGCGGCGATCCGACATGGCGCGTCGTGTGCACCGGTTGCCAACACGGCCGGTCGAGTGTGCCCGACAGCGGCGGCAATTTCAAATTGATGCACGGCGCGGCGGCTTGCAACCACCACGTAACCCCTTTCGGACTAGGCTGGCGCCGGTCTGGGGACCCGGCAACCGGCAGCGGAGGAACCGACCACAGGTATCCCGGCGATGCGCTCCTTGGCCTTGTTCGTGGGACTCGATGTCACGTTGGCTGGCCTGCTGGTGGCCGCCTGGCAGGGAGTCACGAGGGTCATGGACGGCTATTGGACGCCCGTCCCCTTCCGCGACCTTTGGCTTACGCTGGGGGGACGCAACCGTATTTCCCTGGCCTACCGGCGCTCGAGGCGGTCGAGACCTGGCTGCTCGACCAGCCGCTCTGGGCGGTGCTGCCGTTCATCGGCGGGTTCATCGCCTGGGTGGGCACGGTGGGGGTGCGAGGCGCCCTGGAGTAGCCGCCCGTCCATACCCAGGCTCGATGCCGCCCGGCACGGCTCAGCCCGCGATGAACCGCCGGATCAGCCGGTTCACCTCGCCCGACTTCTCCATGTGCGGCAGATGGCCCGCCTGCGCCACGACATGCACTGGCAGGTGCGCGGCCAGCGCCTCGGCGTGCGCCACCGGAATGATCCGGTCGTCGCGCCCCCAGATCACCTGCACCGGCGCGTTCGCCGCGGTCAACGCGGCAACCAGATCGAGCGTCTGGCGGCCGCCGGCGAACCAGGCGTGCGCGATCGTCTCCAACGCCGCCGTTACGCCGTCGAGCCGCTTGTAGCGCAGCACGTCCTCGACCATCGTGCGGCTGACCAGCGCGGGGTCGTGCACCAGCAGGTGCAGCACCTCCACCGCGTCCTTGCGCCGGGCCGCACGGATGAAACCGTCGATGAATGCCGCGTTGATCTCCGGACCGAGGCCGGCGGAGGCGATCAGCGTCAGCGTCGCCACGCGGTCGGGCCGGCGTGCGGCCAGGCAAGCGGCGACCGCGCCGCCCAGGGAGTGGCCGACCAGGTGCGCCCGCGCGATGCCGAGCGCGTCCAGCGCCGCGGCGACCGCGCCGGTCAGCGCATCGGCGTCGCCGGCGCCAACCTCCTTGGTCGATCCGCCATGTCCGGGCAGATCGAGCGCGATTGCCCGGCCGGCTTCCGCCAGCACCGGCTGGGTGAACATCCAGCTATTCAGATCGGCGCCGAAACCGTGCAGCAGCAGCACGGGGACGCTGCCAGCTCGGTCGCCGCCCATCTCCAGGACGCGCAGCCGTTGCCCGGCGGCGTCGATCTCGCGCGGGGCCGGCGCTGCCGCATCGGCGGCGTCCGCCTCGGACGGTTCCGCAACGACGAAGCCGGCGACGAAAGCCTCGACCTCGGCGGCCGGCGTGCCTGGCGGGGCGATGACGGCGAGCAGCGCGCCGATCGGCAGGGTGCTGCCCTCGGGCGCGACGATGCGCAGCAGCGTGCCGTCCGCCTCGGCCTCCACCACATTGGTGATCTTGCTGGTCTCGATTTCCAGCAGTTCCTCGCCCTCGGCGAACGCCGCGCCCGGCGGCTTGCAGCCAGTTCACCACCTTGCCCTCGGTCATCGTCAGACCCCATTTGGGCATGGTGATCGCGGTGATGGCGGGGCTCATCGCGCGTATCCGTAGACCTCGCGCACCGCGGCGGCGATTCGTTCCGGATCAGGGATGTACAGCTTCTCCAGCCCCGGCGCGAACGGCACCGGCGTGTGCGGCGCGGTGACCCTGCGGATCGGCGCCTTCAGCGCAGCGAACGCCTTGTCGGCGACCAGCGCGGCGATGTCGGTTGCCATGCTGCAGCGCGGCGTCGCCTCGTCCACCACCACCAGCCGGCCGGTGCGCGCGACGCTGTCGAGGATGGTGTCCTCGTCGAGCGGCGAGGTGGTGCGCGGATCGATCAGTTCGCATTCGATGCCCTCGGCGGCGAGCTTGTCCGCGGCTTCGTTGGCGTAGTGCACCATGCGCGCGAGCGCAACGATCGTCACGTCGTCGCCGTCGCGCACGATGTTCGCTTCGCCGAACGGAATCGTGTAGGCCTCGTCGGGGACTTCGGTCTTCAGGTCGTACATCAGCTTGTGCTCGCAGAAGATCACCGGGTCGTCGTCGCGGATCGCCTGGATCAGCAGCCCCTTGGCGTCGTAGGCGTTGGACGGCACCACCACCTTCAGCCCGGGCACGCTGGTGAAGATGTGATACGGGCTCTGCGAGTGCTGCGCCGCGGCGCTGCGGCCGGCGCCGATCATGGTGCGGATCACCATCGGGGTGCGCGCCTTGCCGCCGAACATGTAGCGGAACTTCGCCGCCTGGTTGAAGATCTGATCGAAGCAGACGCCGAGGAAGTCGGAGAACATCAGCTCCGCCACCGGCCGCAGCCCGGTCATCGCGGCGCCGGCCGCCGCGCCCATGATCGCGGATTCGGTGATCGGCGTGTCGATCACGCGGGCATCGCCGAACTCGCCGATCAGCCCCTTGGTGACGCCGAGCACGCCGCCGGCGGCGTCGCGCCCGCCGCCCGTGCCGGCACCGCCCGCGACATCCTCGCCGATCACCACCACGCGCGGGTCGCGGCGCATCTCGTGGGCCAGCGCTTCGTGCAGCGCCTGGCGGATGGTTTTCTGGGCCATGATATTCTCCCTTTCGGGTGCGCGCTCCCTCGAGGTACGACACGTAGACGTCGGTCAGCAGCGCCGAGGCATCGGGCGGCGGCGCCGCCCTGGCCGCCGCCACCGCCTGGTCGATCAGCGTCGCCACCTCGGCGTCCACCGTGTCCAGCTCGTGCATTTCCAGCAGGCCGGCCTCGCCGACGCGGCGGCGGAAGTGCTTCAGGCAGTCGCGTTCCTCGCGCAGCGTGCGCACCTCGTCCTTGGTGCGATAGAGCTGTGCGTCGCCGGAATGATGGCCGTAGAAGCGGCAGGTATCGACCTCGATCGCGCTGGGGCCGCCGCCGCCGCGGGCGCGCTCGACCGCCTCGCGCGCCGCTTCGTGCACGGCGAAGAAATCGTCGCCGCTGACCTTCGCGGCCGGCATGCCGAAGCCGCGCGGCGCGTCCGGCGATGTCGCGGCTGCCGACGGCGTAGGCGGCGCCGGTGTATTCGCCGTAGCCGTTGTTCTCGAACACGAAGATCGCCGGAAGCTGCAGCACCACCGCCAGGTTCATCGCCTCGAACGTGGTGCCCTGGTTGGAGCCGCCGTCGCCGGTGAACGCCACCGCAACGTTGCCGGACCGCAGCGTCTTGGCGGTCAGCGCGGCGCCCACCACCAGCGGCGGCCCGCCGCCGACGATGCCGTTGGCGCCCAGCATGCCCTGGTCCAGATCGGCGATATGCATCGAGCCGCCTTTGCCGCCGCACAGCCCGCCCTGCTTGGCGAACAGCTCCTTCATCATGCCGGTGACGTCGCAGCCCTTGGCGATGCTGTGGCCATGCCCGCGATGCGTGCTGGCGATATGGTCCTTCGGCCCGAGATGCGAGCAGACGCCGACCGCGGAGGCTTCCTGGCCGGCATAGAGATGCACGAACCCGGGAATGCCGCCCTTGGAGAATTCGTCCTGCACGCGCTCCTCGAAGCGGCGGATCGTGGCCATGTCGCGATAGGCCTTCAGAAGCGACTCGCGGTTCAACTGCATGGCGTTCTCCCTGTCGCTGCGCCGCCCCGGCGCAGCCGCTTGCCGCCCATCCTGGCCGGGACGCGCCGTGTGGGCAACCGCGGCGGCAGGCGGCTCCAGGCCAATCGGGTGAACGCAGGAAAGGTGGCCGACCAGCCGTTTCGCTGTGATTGCGAGTTAGCCACCGGCCGGCGGCGGCCGACCCGCCATGGATGAAAAAATTCTGCCAGAGAGGCACCTGGGAGCAAACCACACCTTTTTTCTTGTTAGGAGCGAAGCGACGAAGCAATCCCCATCCAGGTTCTCTCCTCGCGGGGGATTGCTTCGCTGCGCTCGCAATGACAGCAAAATCCCGGCGCGATCGCTGCTTCAGCCGGTGGCCCTGCCGCCTGCCCGCTTTGGTCGCACGCATTGGTCATTGCGAACCGCACGGATCGCGCCTAGCCTCCGGTCCCGTGCGCCGGTCTCGCCATTGATCCGAAACATCACCGCGGAGACCCGACCGGCACCGCCCGCTTCATGGTTCGGCACGTTGACCCCGCCCCGCAAACCGCCGCCGCCGAGCCACGTCCGTATCTATCGCATTGGCGCGGCCGGCGACGGAGTTGGCACGCTGGCGGACGGCTCGCCGGTCTACCTGCCGCTGACCTTGCCGGGCGAGTTGGTCATCGCCCGCCCGCTGCGCGCGCACGGCGATGGCTGGTTCGCCGAAGTCGAAACGATCGAGGTCCCCAGTCCCGCGCGCGTGCCCCCGCCGTGCCGGCATTTCGGCGCCTGCGGCGGCTGCGTGCTGCAGCACTGGGACGACGCGGCCTACCGCGCCTGGAAGACCGGCCTGCTGGACACCGCTCTGCGCGCCGCTGGATTTGCCCCGCCGGACCCGATCGAGCTGGTCCCCGGCCTTACCGGGCGAGCGGCGGCGGCTCGACTTTGCCGTCCGGCGCGCCGGCGGGCGGATCATTCTGGGGCTGCATGGATCGCGCTCGGCCGAGGTGGTCGACCTGACCGACTGCAAAGTGCTGCACCCGACCTTGCTGGCGCTGCTCGAACCATTGCGCGCGTTGCTGCACGGGTTGTGCGCGATCCGCCGGCAGGGTGAGGTCGTCACCAACCTGCTCGACTCCGGCCCCGACCTGCTGCTGCGCACCGACACGGCCCCGTCGCTGGAGGATCGTACCGCACTGACCGCCTTCGCCCGGGCGCACGGTCTGCCGCGGGTGTCATGGGCGCACCGCAGCGACGCCGCCGGTAGTGGTGCACCCGAAACCATCTGCCTGCTGCGGGCCGCCATCACGACGCTGTCCGGCATCACCGTGCGCCCGCCGCCCGGCGCGTTCCTGCAGGCCACCGAAGCGGGCGAGCGCGCGATCGTCGATGCCGTGCTGCGCGGCCTGCCGGCACGGCTGCCCGCGCGGCCGCGCATCGCGGAGCTGTACGCTGGCTGCGGCACGTTGACCTTCACGCTGGCCGGCGCCCGCACGGGCGCGCTGCGGGTCGCCGCGTGGGAGGGCGACGCAGCCTCGGTCGGCGCGCTGCAACAGGGGATCAACCAGGGCGGTCTGGCCGGCCGCGTCACGGCGACGCAGCGCGACCTGGTCCGCCAGCCACTGTCGGCCAAGGAACTTGCCGGGTTTGCCGTGGTCGTGCTGGACCCGCCGCATGCCGGCGCCGCCGCGCAGACCGCACAGATCGCCGCCGCCGGCGTGCCAACGGTGGTGTATGTCGGTTGCAACCCGGCAACGTTCGGGCGCGATGCCAGACTGCTGCACGGCGCCGGCTACGCGCTGGCCGGCGCGACCGCGATCGATCAGTTCCTTTGGTCGGCGCGGGTCGAAACGGTCTGCGTGTTCCGGCGCGGGTGAATCGGCGCCTCGCGCACCGTACGGCGGCATAACGCAGCGCATCCCGCCATCTTCGAGCGCCCCGATGATCAATCCGTCGCTCCGACGCAAGCGGCGGAATGCGCTACGCTTTTCCGCCCTACGAAGACGACGAAGACGATGAAGAAATGTTGCGGCCGACAGTCGCCGCGCGCGGCGCACCTCGATCATGCACCATCTGCCGTGACTGCCCCCGAAGCCCTCACCGCAACAAATCGCCCAGCCGCTCCATGTCGTCCTGCATCTGCGCGATCATCCAGTCACGGATCGCCAGCACCACCTCGCGTACCGGCTTTGTGCGCGGCGCGTACAGGTGATAGTCCCGCCCGGTGTGCACACGTCGTTCCGACGCCGGCACCAGCTTGCCGTCGCCCAGCGCGCGCGCCACCACGGTGATCCAGCCCAACGCGATCCCCTCGCCATTCATCGCGCCCTGCAGCACCACGGCGTAGTCGGTGAACTCCAGCCAGATCGCCCGCCTGGTGCGCCGCCGCGCCACGCCACCCCAGAACGTCTCCCAGTCCAGCAACGGATCGGCCAGGTGCAGCAGCACGTGCCCGGTCTCGCGCAGCGGCGCCTCCAGCGTGCCGTGCGCCGCGGCATAGGACGGGCTGCACACCGGAATGACGATCTCCGGCGCGAACCGCCAGGAGTGATCGTCGGCGTCGTGCTCCGTCGTGTGCATGCGCATCGCCAGATCGACATTGCCGGGCGCGCCACGCAGCGTGCCGGAGATCAACTGGAAGCGCAGATCGACCTCGGGGAATACAAGGTGGAACGCGCTCAGGCGCGGGATCAGCCAGTGCGTGACGAAGGCCGTCGACAGCGACAGCTCCACCACCTGCTTGCGCGATCGTTCCGCGATCAGCTCGCGCAGCGCCGCCTCGATCTTGGCCAGCCCGTCGGACAGCGAGCCATACAGGAACTGTCCCTCCGGCGTCAGCTCCAGCCCGACCGGGCTGCGGGTGAACAGCGTCGACGCCGAGGTGCTCCTCGAGCTGGGCGATGTTGCGGCTGACCGAGGGCTGCGTCAGGTTGAACTCGCGTGCCGCCGCGCTGCATGTTCCGGCCCGCGCCGCCGCCTCGAAGATCAGCAGGGCGCGCGGCGAGGGGATCAGCTTGGCCAAGGCCGGGCATACGCACAGCGTATGGCCCCCGTTCGCATTGTCAAGCTGACCGGACGGCCCCGCTGTGGAACAGTGATGCGCCGAACCGGGTGAAACGGCGGGGGACTGCAATGGACAAGCACACCAGGGACGCCGAGACCGTTATACGCGACATGCTGCGCCGCGGTGCCACGCGACGCGAAACGATCGGCTGGCTCGCCGGCGCGGGCATGGGGCTGGCGACCGCCGGGGCGGTGCTCACGCGCGCCAGCCAGGCGCTGGCGCAGACGCCGAAGCAGGGCGGGCAGCATCCGCGTTGCCGCCTACAATTCCTCGACCGCCGACACACTCGACCCGGCGACGCGCCAACAACTCGACCGACTATTCGCGCTGCTTCATGTTCTACAACGGGCTGACGGTGTTCGACCCGCACCTGGTGCCGCAGCCCGAGTTGGCGTTGTCGGTCGAGAACGCCGATGCCACCGTCTGGACGATCAAGCTGCGCAAGGACGTGCACTTCCACGACGGCGCGCCGTTCACCGCCGCGGACGTGGTCTTTTCGCTGTCCCGGCTGCAAGGACCCGAAGACCGGCTCGGTGGTGATCCCGCTGGCGAGCCAGATGCACGAGATCAAGGCGACCGCGCCGGATGAGGTGACAATCACGCTGGGCGGGCCGAACGCCGACTTGCCGGCGATCCTCGCGGTCTACCAGTTCGTGATCGTCAAGGACGGCACCACCGATTTCAGCAAGGGGATCGGCACCGGCCCGTTCCGCTGCAAGGAGTTTTCTCCCGGCGTGCGCGTCGGTTGCGGTGCGCAACCCGGACTATTTCCATGCGCCGCAAGCCGTATCTCGACCAGATCGACCCATTTCGGCATCGCCGACGAGGCGGCGCGCGTTAACGCGCTGCTGTCGGGCGATATCGAGATCGCCGCCGCGATCAACCCGCGTTCGGCAAAGCAGATCCAGGCGGCCAAGGGCTATCAGGTGTTCGAGACCAAGGCGGGCAACTACACCGACCTGATCCTGCGCCTCGATGTCGCGAACACCGGCAACCCGGACTTCGTGATGGCGATGAAGTACCTGCTGGATCGCGAGCGGATGCAAGAGCGCGGTCTTCCTCAATTACGCAACAATCGGCAACGACCAGCCGATCGACCCGACCAGCCCGATGTATTGCGCGGAGCTGCCGCAGCGGCCGTTCGATCTCGATCGGGCGAAGTTCCATCTCAAGAAATCCGGGCTGGCGAACACGACGGTGCCGGTCGTCTGCTCGGTTGCGGCCACCGGGTCCGAGGACATGGCGGTCCTGATGCAGGAGGCGGCGCGGCAAGATCGGCCTCAACCTCGACATCGGCGCGTGCCGACCGACGGCTACTGGTCCAACTACTGGATGAAGGCACCGATGGATACGGCAACATCAACCCGCGCCCGACCGCCGATATCCTGCTGAGCCTGTTCTTCAAGTCCGACGCCCCGTGGAACGAGAGTCGGTTGAAGGACCCGAAATTCGACGCATTGCTGTTGCAGTCGCGCGCCGAGACCGATCTTGCCAAGCGCAAGCAGATGTTCTGCGACATGCAGAAGATGATCAGCGACCAGGCCGGCATCGGCATTCCGGTGTTCATCAGCATGCTCGATGCCTATGCGACGCAAGTGAAGGGACTGGTGCCGGTGCCCACCGGCGATCTGATGGGCTTCAACTTCGCGCAGCATGTCTGGCTCGATTAGCCGGTCCCCTGCATGTCTGGTTCGATTAGCCGGTCCCCGGCCAGAGGCGGCGGGATCATCCGCAACCCCGTGATCCTGCGCCTGATCGGGGTGCGGATCGCGGCAAACCTGCTGCTGCTGCTGGCGATCTCGCTACTGGTGTTCCTCGGCACCGAGCTGCTGCCGGGCAACGTCGCCGAGATCGTGCTCGGCCAGGGCGCGACGCCGGAGGCGGTCGCCGGACTGCAGCGCGGCGATGCACCTCGATCAGCCCGCCGCGCTGCGTTACCTGCATCTGGCTCGGCGACCTGGTCAGCGGGCATCTCGGCCATTCGCTGGTCAACGGCAATTCCGTCGCTGCCCTGATCGCCAGCCGGCTGCCGAACTCGCTGCTGCTCGCCGGCCTCACCGCGCTTGTTTCGGTGCCGATCGCGCTCACGCTCGGCATCACCGCGGCGATCTGGCGCGGCACGCTGTACGACCGCATCGTCAACGTGGTGACGATCGCTTCCGTTTCGGTTCCGGAATTCCTGGTCGCCACCCTGGCGGTGCTGGTGTTCGCCGTGCGGCTGCACTGGCTGCCGGCGCTCGCCTATCTCGGCGGTGCGGATTCGCTGTTCGGCCTGTTCCGCGTGTTCGCCCTGCCGGTCATGACGCTCGCCTTTGCCATCGTTGCGCAAATGGCGCGGATGACCCGGGCGGCGCTGGTGAACACGCTGGAATCCTCCTACGTCGAAATGGCGGTGCTGAAGGGCGCGCGGCCGGTGCGCGTGGTGCTGCGGCACGCGCTGCCGAATGCGGTCGGCCCGATCGCCAACGCGATCGCGCTCAGCCTGTCCTTCCTGCTCGGCGGCATCATCATCGTCGAGACGATCTTCGACTATCCGGGCCTCGCGCGGCTGATGGTCGATGCGGTCTCGACGCGAGACATGCCGCTGATCCAGGCCTGCGCGATGCTGTTCTGCGCCTTCTACCTGCTGCTGGTGCTGGTCGCCGACATTGCCGCGATCCTCGCCAACCCGCGGCTGCGCCTGCGATGAGCGCCACCACCCCCACCGCGAGCCGGACCATCCGCGTGCGCCGACGCGTGCCAGGCGCCGGTGTGCTTGGTGGCGCGATCATCGGGGCATGGATCGTCATCGCCGTCGCCGCGCCGCTGCTGGCTCCGCACGGCGAGGCGCAGATCGTCAGCAATACCGTGTTCGGGCCGATGACCTGGCGCTTTCCGTTCGGCATCGACTATCTCGGCCGCGACGTGCTGAGCCTGACTCTCTACGGCGCGCGCTACACGATCGGCCTCGCGCTGGCCGCGACCGCGCTGGCGTCGGGCACCGGCATCGTGCTCGGCACCGCGGCGGCGGCCGGCGGCGGCGTGCTCGACGCCGTGCTCAGCCGTGCGATGGATACACTCATTTCACTGCCCGGCCTGATGTTCGCGCTCGTGATGGTGGCGGCGCTCGGCTCCTCGGTGCCGGTGCTGATCGGCACGGCCGCCGTCATCTACACGCCCGGCGCGTTCCGCATCTCCCGCGCGCTCGCCGTCGACATCAACCCGATGGAGTTCGTGCTGGTGGCGCGGGCGCGCGGGGAGACGACGCTGTCGATCATGTTCGAAGAGATCATGCCGAATATGGTGCTGCCGGTGCTGACCGATTTCGGGCTGCGCTTCGTCTTCATCGTGCTGCTGTTGAGCAGCCTGAGTTTCCTTGGCCTTGGCATCCAGCCGCCGGCGGCCGACTGGGGCGCGCTGGTGCGCGAGAACATCCAGGGGCTCGGCTACGGCGCGCCGGCCGTCATTATGCCGGCCGTGGCGATCGCCACGCTGACGATCGGCGTCAATCTCCTGATCGATGGTTTCGCCGGCGGCAGGCGCCGCGGTTACCCCGATGGGCGCTGACGCCGCGGTCGAGGTTGAGAACCTCTGCGTGACCGCGCCCGGTGGCGCAGGCGGGGCGCGCCAATCGATCGTCGATGTCGTCAGCTTCATCATCGGGCGCGGCGAGGTGATCGGGCTGATCGGCGAATCCGGCTCCGGCAAGACGACGATCGCGCTGTCGCTGATGGGCCACGCGCGCCACGGCTGCGCCATCTCCGCCGCGCGGCTGCGGGTCGGCGGCACCGACGTGCTGGCGCTGCCGCGCCGCGCGCTGGCCGACTTCCGCGGCCGAAACGTCTGCTATATCGCGCAAAGCGCGGCGGCCTCGTTCAATCCCGCGCGCCGAGTCATGGCCCAGGTGATCGAAGGGGCGCTGATCCACGGGCTGATGCCGCGCGCCGCGGCCGAGGCGAAGGCGGTCGAGCTGTTTCGCGCACTTGCCCTGCCGGATCCCGAGGGGATCGGCCATCGCTTTCCGCACCAGGTCTCCGGCGGGCAGTTGCAGCGCCTGATGGCGGCGATGGCGCTGATCACCGACCCCGAACTGGTGATCATGGACGAGCCGACCACGGCGCTCGACGTGACCACGCAGATCGAGGTGTTGCGCGCATTCAAATCGGTGGTGCGGCAGCGGTACACCACGGCGCTGTATGTGTCGCACGACCTGTCGGTGGTGGCGCAGATTGCCGATCGCATCATCGTGCTGCGCGACGGCGCGATCCAGGAGACCGGGCCGACCGCGCGGATCCTAAGCGTGCCCGCGCACGCGTATACGCAATGCCTGCTGGCGGCGGCCGATCCGGCGGCCCACGCCAAACCGTCGGCGCCACCGCCGCAGCGCGAGCCGCCGCTGCTGCAGGTGCGGGGACTGATCGCGGGCTATGGCGGAAGCAGCTCGAACGGACTGCCGCGCCTGCCCGTGCTGCACGATGTCGATCTTACCATCCAGCCCGGCTCCGTCTTGGGCGTGATCGGCGAATTGGGCTCCGGCAAGAGCACCCTGGCCCGCGTGGTCGCCGGCCTGCTGCCCGCCGCGCGCGGGACGATCGCGCTGGATGGCGAGGTGCTGCCGGCCGCCGCCGCGCAGCGCACGCGCGAGCAGCTTCGGCGCATCCAGATCGTGTTCCAGAGCGCCGACGTGGCACTGAATCCGGCGCACCGTGTCGCGCGGATCCTGGCGCGGCCGTTGCGTTTCTATCACGGGCTGTCCGGTGCCGCCGCGTTGCGCCGCGTGCGCGAGCTGCTCGACATGGTGCGGCTGTCGCCGACCATCGCCGATCGTTACCCGGCCGGGCTGTCCGGCGGACAGAAGCAGCGGGTTAACCTGGCGCGCGCGCTCGCCGCCGAGCCGCGGCTGATCCTGTGCGACGAGGTGACCTCGGCGCTGGACACCGTGGTGGGGGCGGCGATCCTGGAGTTGCTGGCGGAGCTGCGCCGCGAACTCGGTCTGGCCTACATGTTCATCAGCCACGACCTGTCCACGGTGCGGGCGATCTGCGACGAGGTGATGATCCTCTACGCCGGCCAGGCGGTGGAATACGGCCATCGCAGCGCGCTGCTGACCCCGCCGCGGCATCCCTACACCGATCTGCTGATTTCCTCGGTGCCCGAGCTGCGGCCGGGCTGGCTGGACGGCATCAGCAAATCGCATCTGGCCGAAGCCGGGAACGGCACCGCGGTGCGCTCCGCCGCGTCGCCGTGCGCCTTCGTCGGCCGCTGCGCCATGCGCATCGACGGCGTGTGCGAGACGCAATTGCCGCCGGTGCGCCGCCTGCCGAAAGGCACCGCGATCCGCTGCCATCGCACCGAGCAGGAACTGCTGGCGGCGCAAACCGGCAGCGACGCGATGCCGCAAGCTACCGTCTACGAACGAGCCGAATGAAGGGTCTCTCATGAACGTCGTCACCGCACCCACTCACCAAGGCGAACCAGGCGCGCGCAGGAGCGATCCGCTGCTGCAGCCGTTGCGGATCAAGCGCGTGTTGTTCCGCAACCGGATCATGAGCACCAGCCACGCCTCGACGCTGGACGAAGACGGCATGCCGAAGGAGCGCTATCAGCGCTACCACGAGGAGAAGGCGAAGGGCGGCATCGCGCTGACGATGTTCGGCGGGTCGTCGATGGTTTCCCGGGACTCAAGCTGGGGCGGCGGGCAGATCGACGTCTCGGGCGACGCGATCATTCCCTACCTGCGGCAGTTTTCGGCCCGCATCCACGGCCACGGCGCGGCGATCATGTGCCAGATCTCGCATCTCGGCCGCCGCGCCGATGCGATGGGCTGGAACTGGCTGCCGACGCATCGCGCCATCGCCGCGTGCGCGAGACGCGGCACCGCAATTTCCCGCGCGAGATGGACGCGCACGATATCGCGCGGGTGGTGCGCGATTACGCCGCCGCCGCGAAGCGCTGCCAGGAAGGTGGGCTCGACGGTGTCGAAACGATGACCGGCGGCCACCTGATCGGCCAGTTCTTTTCCCCGCGCACCAACCGCCGCACCGACGGGTTCGGCGGCTCGACCGAGAATCGCGCGCGGTTCGGCCTGATGGTGCACGAGGCGATGCGCAAGGCGGTGGGCGACGATTGGCTGATCGGCATCCGCTATTTCGTCGATGAAGCGACCGAGGACGGCATCGATTTCGAGGAAGCCGTCCGCATCGCGCGCATCTTCGAGCGGGAGGGGCAGATCGACTTCTTCAACACCAATTTCGGCCGCATGGACACGGATGTCTGCGCTGGCGGAACACTGCATGCCGGGGATGTCGCAGCCGGTGGCGCCGTTCCTGCGGATCAGTCGGAGCGTTCAAGCGCGAGGTGAAGCTGCCGGTGTTCCACGCCGCGCGCATCCAGGACATCGCCACGGCGCGCTACGCGATCGCCGAGGGGCTGCTGGACATGGTGGCGATGACGCGCGCGCACATGGCCGACCCGCAGATCGTCAACAAGCTGCTGCGCGGCGAGGAGGAGCGCATCCGTCCCTGCGTCGGCGCGTCGTACTGCATGTACAAGAAGGTCGCGTGCCTGCACAATCCGGCGACCGGGCGCGAGGATCGGCTGCCGCAGATCGTCGAACGCGCCGCCGCGCCGGGGCGCAAGGTGGTGGTGGTCGGCGGCGGGCCGGCGGGCCTGGAAGCGGCGCGGGTCAGCGCCGAGCGCGGGCATCGCGTCGTTCTGTTCGAAGCGGGTGCGAAGCTGGGCGGGCAGTTGCTGTCCGCGGTGCGCGCCACCTGGCGGCGCGACCTGATCGCGATCGTTGACTGGCGCGCCGCCGAACTGGAACGGCTCGGCGTCGAGGTGCGGCTGAACCGCTACGCCGAAGCGGCCGACGTGCTGGCCGAGCAGCCGAGCGCCGTCATCATCGCCACCGGCGGCCTGCCCGATACCGAGTGGCTGGACGGCGCCGAGCACTGCACCACGGTGTGGGACATGCTGGTCGATGCCTCGCAGGCGAAGGACGATGTGCTCGTCTATGACGGCACCGGGCCGGCACCAGGCGGTGTCCTGCGCGCTGCACCTGGCGGAACTCGGCCGCGAGGTGCAGTTCGTCACGATCGACGAATATGTCGGCATGGAGATGGAATATCCGTCGCGCACGATCTACCGCAAGCGCTTCGCGGAGAACGGCGTGCGCGTGACGACCGACAACACGCTGGTGCGCGTGCGGCAGGCCGGCAACCGGCTGGTCGCGACGTTCCGCCATGAGCTGACGGGTGCGACGATGGAGCTGTCGGCGTCGCAGATCGTGATCGAGCACGGCACCGTGCCGGTGACGGAATTGTTCGATGCGCTGCGCGGGGATTCCGCCAATGACGGGGTGACGGACGCTCGAAGCGCTGCTGCAACGGCGGCCGCAACTTGCGGCGCCGCCGCGTGGCGGCGCGTTCGAGCTGCACCGCATCGGCGACGCGGTCACCAGCCGCAATGTGCATGGCGCGGTTTACGATGCGTTGCGCTTGTGCAGCGCGTTGTAGATCAGTAGCGGAGGACGGATGCTCCCTGTCATTGCGAGGAGCGCAGCGACGAAGCAATCCCCATCCAGGTGCGCAGCCGGATGGGGATTGCTTCGTCGCTGCGCTCCTCGCAATGACAGTGGGGGCGATGGTGGCGTTCCGCGCGAACGCGCTGTGGTTCCCTTCGGCGCTCGGCATAAATCAATACCCCCGCACCGGATCGTACAGATGCGGAACTGTCTCGCCGCGCTCCAGCGCCTCCAGCGTAGCAGCGACCGATGCCGCGCGGGCACGGCGCGAGGCATAGCCCGCCAGGTGCGAGGTAACGGTGATGCGCGGGTGCACCCAGGCGGGATGCTCGGCGGGCAGCGGCTCCTCCTCGAACACGTCCAGCACCGCGGCGCCGATCTGCCCGCTGTCCAACGCGGCGATCAGGTCCGGCAGCACGGTCGCCGTGCCACGCCCGCCGTTCACCACGCCGGCGCCGCGCGGCAGCATGGCCAGCCGCCGCGCATCCAATATCCCACGCGTCGCCGGCGTGTCGGGCAGCAGATTCACCAGGATGTCGCAGCACGCCAGGAACGCCGGCAGCTCGTCGTCGCCGGCGAACATGCTGACGCCGTGCACGGCTTTGTGGCTGCGCGCCCAGCCGGCAAGCTGGAATCCCAAGCCGCCCAACATGCGCGCGGCGACCTGGCCGATCGTGCCGAACCCCATGATCCCGACGCGCTTGTCCCACGCGGTGTGCGGCGGCTCGAACGTGTCCCAGCGCCGCGCGGCCTGCGCCGCCATCATCCGCGGATAGTCACGCAGGATCGACAGCGCCGCCAGGCAGCAATATTCGCCCAGCGTCTGCGAGGTCTCCTCGCTGACCATGCGCACGATCGGCAGGTGCGCCGGCACCGTCGGATCGCGCACGATATGATCGACGCCGGCCGCGCTGCTGAAGATCGCGCGCAGGTTGCGATAGCCCGCGATGCGGCCCGGCTCCGGCTCCCACACCAGCACATAGGTCACCGCGTCCGGATCGACCGAGAGATCGTTCCAGCCGCGCACCTCAAGGTCGGGCGCGGCCGCGCGAAATCCCGCCTGCCATTCCGGCACCGCCTCGTCGCCGCCGGATTTCACCAACAGAAGCCCCCGTGTCATCGTCCTGCGTCCCCTGATCGATTGCGCACGATGCACTCTACCCTTCCCGCCGACCCGACGGCACCCAGGAGACCGCACCCATGCGACTGTCCGACTTCCGTGTCCTGACCTTCGATTGCTACGGCACGCTGATCGACTGGGAGTCCGGCATCCATGCCGCGCTGCAGCCGTTGCTGCAAAAGGTCAAGCAAACCACGGGCCAGACGCTATCGCGCGATGCCGCACTGGAAACTTTCGCGCGCCATGAGTTGGCGCAGGAGGCGGCGACGCCGGCCATGGTCTATTCGGAGTTGCTGACGGTGGTGCATCGGCGCCTGGCGCATGCATGGGACGTGTCGATGGCGGAAGCGGACCATGCGCGGTTCGGTGCCTCGGTGCCCGACTGGCCGGCGTTTCCCGATTCGTCCGCCGCGCTGGGCTACCTGAAGCAGCACTACCAGCTTGTCATCCTGTCCAACGTCGATCGCGAGAGCTTCAAGGGCAGCAACCGCCGCCTGGGGGTGGAGTTCGACGCGATCTACACCGCGCAGGACGTCGGGTCGTACAAGCCGGATCCGCGGAACTTCGAGTACATGCTGGCGCATCTGGCGCAGCGTGGTGTTGCCAAGGCGGACATTCTGCACACGGCGCAGAGCCTGTTCCACGACCACGCGCCGGCGAAACGGTCCGGCTTGGCATCGGCATGGATCGACCGGCGCGCACGACCAGCAGGGCTGGGGCGCCACCATGGCCCCGCCCGAGGGCGCCGCCTACGACTTCCACTTTCCGTCCATGGCGGCGATGGCGGAAGCGCATCGGGCGGAACAGGCGGCGTAACGAAGTGGGGCGGAAAGACGTAGCGCATTCCGCCATGCTGGAAGCGCCCTGGCAGCCTCCTGATGTCGGTTGGGCGGCGGAATGCGTTGCCCCCCGGATCAAGCCCGGGGGCGTTGGCTTTTCCACCCTAGGTTGGGTTTGGCGGTGCGATCGATCGCGGGGCGGTCACCCGTTCGCGCGCCGGCGTTGCAGCGCGGCTTGCACGAGTTCCAGCCGGTCATTGCCGAAATACATGTCGTCGCCACCAACGAAGATCGTGGGCGAGCCGAACCCGCCGCGATCCATCACCTCCTGCGTGTTGGCGCGCAGCCGGTCCTTGACCGCTTGTGCCTCGACGGCGGCTAGGAACGACTCCGGATCGACCCCGACCTGGCGACAGATGCCCGCCAGCACCTCGGGGCGGAAGATGTCCTGATCGTCGCGCCAATAGGCTTCGAACACCGCGCGCGCGAATGGCACCAGCTTGCAGTCCGGCTCCAGCGCCAGGCAGCCGCGCATCGCCCTGACGCTGTTCACCGGGAAGACCGTCGGCGGAAACACGATGCGCAACCCCGCCTGATCCGCCCAGTCCTGCAGGTCCTTTCGCATATACGCCTGCTTGGCCGGCACCGGATGGTCGCGCGCCGCCTGCACGCTGGGATTGGTCGCGTTGAACACGCCGCCGACCAGGAACGGCCGCCACGCGATCCCCGCGCCGAACTCAGCCGCTACCGCGAGCAGGTTGTGAAATGCCAGATAGGTCCACGGACTGGAACAATCGAAGAAGCATTCTATAGCGGCCATCACATCCTCCCTGGGCAGCGCACGGATTTATGTCGCCATTGCGTGGTCGCGAAACGCCATCGCTGCCCTACGGATTCCACGCTCTTGCGTGTGCCTCGATCTGCGTCTGATCGAAGCTCGCGTTGATCGCATCGATCGGCTCGTCGGTCACCAGCGCGCTGGCCACAACCTTCTGCGGAACGATCTTCCACGGCGCGACAAAGTCGATACAGCGGTCGCAGGTCGCGCCATCGCTCTCAGCCCGGCGCGTCACGCCACCGGCCGCCGGCTTAGATCTTCCTCGTCTTGCCGTAGCGGATGAAGTCCGACTGCGCGCCAAGCTGAAAGCCGGTCACATTCTTGCGCACCACGGCCACCGCCGTCTGTTGCAGCATGAACGCAATCGGCGACTGGTCCCAGAATTGGTCCTGCATCTTGTGGTAGAGCGCGACGCGCTTGGCGATGTCCAGCTCCTGCGCCGCCTGGTCGACCTCCGCGGTCAGGTCAGGGTTGTGGAAGTGGCTGCGCCAGGCGATGATCTTCATCGAACTGTTGTCGGAATCGTCCGGATCGGCACAGAACGCCTGGGCGTTGGAGTTCGAATCGAAATAGTCCGGGTACCACTCGTTCATGATCAACTAGTGCTGGCGGGCGCGCATCTTGGTGAGGACCTGCTTGCGGGTCCCGGGCAGCAGCGAAACCTTGATCCCGATCGCCCCCAGATCCGCCTGAATTGCCGCGGCGATGTCGGTGTAGGGGTGCTCGGAGAAATGATCCAGGGTTGCGTCGAAGCCCTGGGCATAGCCGCCCTGTACCAGCAGGGCCTTCGCCTTGTCCGGATCCTTGTGGAACGGATTGGTCGTCACGGCACCCAATATCGTGGTCGGCTCGAACGCCTGGTTCACGATGTAGGTGTCCGAAACGATGTTCTTCTGAATCCCCTCGTAGTCGATCGCCCACTTGATGGCCTGGCGCACCTCCGGCTTGGCAAACGGCGCATAGCCCTCGTTGCCGGCGAGGTACATCTGGTTGGTGGTCGGCGAGGTGATCTTGTACAGGTTCTTATCGATGGCGGTGTCCTTCAGCATATCGCTGGTCAGGTCGCGGGCGATATCGACGTCGCCGCGCTTGATCAGCAGCAGTTGCTCCGACGGTTCCTTCACGTGGCGAATGAAGATACGCTTGGTGGCGACTGGGATTCGCGAGTGGGGATTGACGTCGATGATCACGTGGTCGTTCGCCGCCCACGAGGTAAGTTGATAGGGGCCGTTGCCGGCGGAATGGCTGGTCAGCCAGTGGTTGCCAAGGTCGTCCTTTTCCTGGTGCGCGAGCGCCGTCGCCTTCTCCACGATGCCGCCGACATTGGCCGAGAGACAGTACAGCACGAAGCTGGTCGCCGCCGACTTCGGCAGCTCCATGACCAGGGTGTGCGGGGCGGTGGCGCGGATCAACTGCGCGACATTGTCCTTGGTGAAGCCGAACTGGGTCAGGATGAAGCCCGGCGTCAGGTTGAGCGTCACCACCCGCTGCAGCGAGAATTCCGCGTCCGCTGCGGTCATCGGTGTGCCCGACGCGAAACGCACGTCGTGAGCGCGCCGCCGTGTGGCGCCCGGCGATAAGGTAGCACCCCGCGACACCAAGTCCTGGCTGTTCCGCTACACCCTGCGCGGCAAGGCGCGGGAAATGGGCCTGGGGCCAGTGGGGGAGCCGCCCGGCGGCGTGCCGCTGGCCGAGGCGCGCAAGCTGGCCGCGGCAGCGCGGGCGTCACTGTGCGGGAAGGGCGCGACCGAGATCAAGCCGCCGCGCGGTTACGGGCGGGATTAAGGTGCAATGAATGTATGAATTCCAGGCAGCGGGTCAGCCCAAACGGCGCACCACCGCTTGACCCAGTTACCACCATCATGACATGAACAAAACCGGCCTGCGAGACGATGCCAGCCTGGCCGCCATCAGACTGGAATGGTGGCCGCGATCAAATTGGAATGCCTGGCCGCCTTCGTCGGAATCCGCACTTGGCTGCGACGGCACTGGACGGAGTGGCATGACGGGCCGATTGCCGAGCTTGAACACCGCGACGCTATCAGGGAGCAGGCGATCGGTTCCGCGTACACCGGCCAGCGATTGGAAGTGACAGCCCGCTACGAGGTTCACCTCGACCGCTAGCTGGAACGGACGCTGGCTATGCTGATCCGGCTGCGGGATCTTCGACGCCCTACTTTGCCGGCATGATCCGAATGGCAAAACCACGGTCAGAGCAACGACTTGTCCACTGATAACACTGTGCGCACGACTATCGTGCCGGCCCATGGCGGGGGTCGGATCGCGCCATTCAGGCCCGGCGAGTTTGGTAATCCCGGCGGCCGGCCCACCGCCCTGCGCGAGGTGCGGGCACTCTGTCGCACCAAGAGCATGATGGCCGCCGAGGCGCTGATCGATGTCGTGGGTCGGGCCAAGGAACGGGACAGCCGAGGGATGCCAATCGAAGACGGCCGCGTCGTCGTCGTCGCCGCCCAGACCATCCTGACCTGGGCCTACGGCAAACCCCCCGACTACGATCCGAACGAGGACAAGGGTGCGCTGCGGATCGATACCTCCGTCCTAGCCACCGCCGAAAAGGAGCTGCTGCTGTCGTTCATGCGCCGCGGGCTGGTGAATGAGGCGCCTGCCGAGGCGCCGGCGGAGATCGAGGGAGAGGGCGGAGGGCGGCGGGAAGGAGCCTGCCGCCGCGCCGCGGTTTACGACGGGAACCGGCGGGGGGCGCTGATCGCGGCGGAACTCGATCCGGCTGCCGCCGGACATCTTCGCCACGATCGTGGGCGAGCGGCGCTGCCGGGAACTCGTTTGGGGTCAGCCAGGCGCTACCCGAGCCTTTCTCCTCGGCCAACCCGCGGTTTTCACCAGAGCTTGACACTTACCGCCGCCCCCGCCCGAGCCAAGTGATCGTGACATCGCCCTTTGGTCGTGCGCGGCATGCCAGGGTCTGGCCGGCCTGCACCTGCGCGGCACTGATGGCGGCGTCGCTTCGCGGCAGCATGGTGACCGTGCCCTCATCGAGTTGGGAAATGCACGTGCCGCAATTGCCGGTCGCGCACGCATACGGATAGTCGATTCCCGCCACGATCGCTGCATGCAGGATCGTCTCGTCCGCCGCGCAGCGGATCACCTGTCCCCTGTTTTTGATGCTGACCTGATAGCTCTTCGGCGCTCGTGCCATCGCGTGTCTCACGCGGTCGCGGCGGTGTGGCGACGGGACGGGCTCGCACGCATGGATGAGAATTCCGGATGGAACCACACCACAGACGGGAAGCGCGCCAGCGCGTAGCCGTAGAGTGCAAGGCCGATCGCCGGCTCCTTGCCGATCACCTCCGTGCTGTGGATGTCGTGATCGGCCATCGCCATGCCGCTGCCCGGTTCGACCATCACCTCTCCCACCTTCGTCACTGTGGCGCTGCCTGCCTTCCCCCCATCGTCGGTACGGCGGTAGAGGATGTGCCGCTCACGTCCGGAAATACCGGCGTTCACGCACCAGATGCCGTGGTCGTGTGGCGCAGCCTCCTTGCCCGGCATGTTGATGGTCAGATAGAGGCCGTGGCCGTCATTCTCTTCGATCAGCAGCGGCTGGGTTCGGCCTTGCGCGACGGGCATCTCGAAATCGCTGGGCGGAAACAGGAGCGTCTTCGCGGCCAGCGTCACCAGCCTGAGCTTGATTGCATGCAGAGCGGAGGAAGTGATCCCCACCTTGTCGGTGATCGCATGGACGCGCGTCAGGAGATTGCGGCAGGCCCGGTCGCGCTGATCGGCGATGCTGGAAGCCATGGGGGGTGCATCCTTGCTGCTTGGGGGAGGCTACGGGTGGTGGAACCAGGTGCGCAATGCGCGTGGAAGCGTGATGATGGCCGCTCCCTGACGGCTGAGTTAGCTCCGCTACTTGGCGCGCGATGAGACGCCGGGCCCGGACTAGCGTGAACCCCTCCAGGCCACTCACGACACCCCGGCTGATCAGCCCGCCATCGCCTTCCTCAGCGCTGCGGCCGATCCCACGCTGATACCCGCCTCCAGCGCCGCGGCGCGGATGCTCTTGCCCTCCGCGAGCGCCGCGCGGGCCGCGTCCTGCCTCTTGGGCCTCAGCGCCGGACGCCCGATCGCCTTGCCCGACTTCGTCCCATTTGCCTTCGCGCGGGCGATACCAGCGTTGACGCGCTCGACAATGATGGCGCGCTCGAACTCGGCGAACACACCGAGCATCTGGAAGAAGGCGTTGCCTGCGGCGGTCGACGTGTCGATGCCCTGGTGGTGCAAAAACAGGCCGACCTTGCTCTGCTTCAGGGTCTGCAAGGTGTTCAGCAGATCCGTCAGGCTGCGCCCCAGGCGATCGACCGCCCACACCGCCGCCATGTCGAACCGGCGGCGGACGGCGTCCTTGAGCAGCCTGGACAGGGCGGGACGCTGGTCGCTGGATTTCGCGCCACTGATGGCGTGGTCTTCATAGACCTCGGCGACCGTATGACCGCACCGGGCTGCCCACGCCTCAAGCTCCAACCGCTGGTTGGCTGTGGTATGCTCGCCAGTGGAAACCCGGAGGTAGATCGCGACGCGCTTGGTCATATCCGGTCTCCTTGCCGATCGCCAGACTCTACCAAAGACCCGATCATAAAACCGCTGTTTTGTGAACATCATTTCGATGCCTGGAAAGTGCCGGAATTGCCGGGGTCGGCGAGGGTGGATGGTGATGGGGTTTTTGAACACGAAGGCACCGGCGGCGACGTGTACCGCGCATCGCCCTGGGTAGAATTGCTCTTGCTCACCTGTGCGCCGGTGTCGCGTCGGCTCACCGCAATGTCGGGTCCAGCCGGTCGCGCACCCAATCGCCGATCAGGCTGACCGACAGCGTGCAGAGCGACAGCACGATGCCCGGCAGCACAGCGATCCACCAAGCGTTGTCCAGATAGCTGCGCCCATAGCTCAGCATGCTGCCAAGGCTGGAGAGCGGCGGCTGGATGCCGAGACCAAGGAAACTCAGCGCGGTCTCCAACAGGATCACCTCCGGGAAGCCGATGGTCGCGTTGACAATCAGCACGCCGGTGACATTGGGCAGCACGTGGCGCAGATAGATTCGCGTCGGTCGGGCCCCCAGCGCGACCACGGCGCGGACGTAGCCCCGCCGCGTCGTCGACAGTGCCATGGCGCGGGCCAGGCGCGCATAGGTCTGCCAGCCATAAAGCCCGACGACGGCCACGAACAGGGCCAATGAGGTGCCGAAGAAGGCGATGATGGTAAGCGCCACGATGATGAATGGGATGGCGGCCTGGGCGTCGGCCAGCATCATCACGACATCGTCCAACCAGCCACGAAAATGTGCCGCGAGGAATCCCAGTGTCGTGCCGAGCGTTGAGCCGATCAGCGTCCCGGCAAAGGCCACCGACAGGCTGACGCGAATCGAGGCGAGCAGTCGGCTGAACACGTCGTGCCCGACCTCGTCGGTGCCGAGCACGTGCCGCCAGGTGCCGCAGCGGCTCGATCTCCGCCTCCACACAGGCCGTCACGTTCGCCGCGCTGAAATAGCCATGGTCCGCCAGCATCGTGTCAACTTCGCCCAACTCGTCGGGCAACGCAGTGAGCTGGTTCAGCATCGGCTGAAGCTGCCGCTTGTCGTTGGCGGCTTGCGATACGTCGGTCGCCACCACCAGCAGGCTGCCCTGGGCCACCACTGCCTGCGCATTGTAGCATTGATCGAACCCGCCGCCGGCCACCGGCATGATGCGCGAGGCTTCGTCGGTCAGATTGATCTGATCCGTGGGCAGCGGAGCTTCCACCGGCGGCTGCGGCGGCTTGCCACCGGGCGCGCGGCCAGTGGCCTCGGCCTTCGCTTCCCGCGCTGCAAGCTTTGCCTGATATTCGGCGTTGTCCCGCTCGAAGCGTTCCTTCGCGCGGGCTTCGATCTTTGCCCGTGCCTCCGCAAGCTTCTCCAGCCGTGCCTCCCGTCGCGCCAACTCCTGCGGGATCGACATCCCGTCCGGCACGTCCGCCTGATCCGCAGCTTCGGCTTTGGCCAAGAGTTCGGCCACCTCGGCCTTCAGTTGCGTCTCGATCGAGCCCGCGTGCTCATAGGAAAGCGCGCTGTGCCGGCTGGCGTTGGCATGGATCTTCGTCCCATCCAGCGCAACCGTGCCCATCCGCAGAACGCCCATCTCGTGCGCCAGTTTCAGCACCTCGACGGACAGCGCCTCGATCTCCTTGAGGAACCGCCGGCGGAACGTCGCGATCGTGTCGTGGTCCGGGTGATCGTTCGCGGCGATGAAGCGAAACGCCACCGAATCGTAGGTGGCCCGCTCCAGCTTGCGGCTGAAAAACACCCCCGTCGCGTAGCCATACACCAGGATGCTCAGCAGCACCGCGGGGTGATAGGACGCCGAACCCGAACCGCGGTAGGCACCGCTCATCGCGCGCAGGTCCAGCCCGTCAACCACTTCAACCACGAAGCGTGCCAGGTGTCGTTCCGGCAGCCATTCGTCTATCGTGGGCGGCATCAGAAAGCCGGTCTGCCGGTCAGTCGGGCGGAAGTTGCTCATGCAAGGCTATCCAGTTGGTGCGAATCGTCGTTACGATTCTAACCAGTTCGCCCCGTGGCGTTAAGTCCGACAGGCTGCTAGGCTGTTATCTGGCTGAATGAAGCGATTGCCGAAGCACTGGGCACAGGGGCGGTCGCCAGACAAACAATGCTCGGAGAGTGTCCGCGAAGTTCACTTTTCGGCACAGCGGAGACGTGAAGCCCATCGAGGGACGACCAAACCGTGACAACGAAGGTCCGACCGAGCTGGATTCGGCGGTCCGAATCTGTCAACCCGCACACGAGAGGGACCCCCTATACCGAAATCCAGTCTGAAAACGACTCTCACGGATGGCGGATTTCTGCGGAATTCGTTCACGCGGATTACCCATTCGAAATACAATTGATTAACGTATAAGACCGTGCGATACTGGTGCCCGGACACAAGCAGGAAGGCAGTCGCTATGATCAGGAAGCCGAAGCGAGCCGTGCTCTACCTGCGAGTTAGCCAGGACGGGCAGACCACGGAGAATCAGCGCCTGGCATTGGAGGCGGTCGCCTCGCAACGCGGCTGGATGGTCACCAACGTCTACGAGGACAACGGCATCTCGGGTGCCAAGGGCCGAGATCGGCGCCCCGGCCTTGACACCCTCCTGAAGGACGCCTCGCGGGCGCGCTGCGACGTGGTGATGGCGTGGGCGCTGGATCGCCTCGGCCGCTCACTGCGGAACTTGATGGACACCTTGCAGGACCTGGAGTCCGCCAACGTGGACCTGTTCCTGCACCAGCAGGCGATCGACACGACCACGCCCGCGGGGCGCGTGTTCTTTCACATCCTCGGGGCCTTCAGCGAATTTGAGCGTGAGATGATCCGCAGTCGAGTGAATGCGGGGCTGGACAGGGCGCGCGCCAAAGGCGTTCGGCTCGGTCGGCCAAAGGTGAGTACGAAGGTTGAGCGCGCGATTCGCAAACGTCTGGCTGCGGGCGACGGTATGCTGAAGGTGGCCAAGACCCTCGGCGTGGGTGTCAGCACCGTGCAGAGGGTGAAGGCTGAGATGCCGGCAGCGCTGGTGGGGTGACGACGCCGAGTTGGTGTCATTGTGCACCCATAGCGAGCGGTCAGAAGCTGGGTGGGCGCCTTCGGCACGGGCTGCACACCGCGGAGGCGGTGGCGGCCGGCTCGCCCGAGCGGGAACAGCCGGATCGACCCTAAGCGGTCCTTCGGAACACCGCTTCTGGCACGCCGGAGCGGCATCAATCTCTGCGCACCAGATCCATGCAACCGGAAAGCCCTGTGATTTCGGGCGTTCCGCTTCGTCACATATTTCTTGATTTGTGCGCCCGAGGTGGTGGTCTGGTCTGAAGTCCGCTCATCCCGGTCATAGCTGTCCTGGCGTCTCGCTTTGGAGGGGCCTGTCTCAGTTTGAACGAAAGCGATCGGCTGCCAGTCGGCGCGACCGTCGGTGTCTTCCAAAAGGCAGCACCATTGCAAAACGCGCCGCGGGGTGGCTATCGTACCGATCAGATGGCCGGATGGGGTGGTCATCTGGGGAATGTCGGCTCAGTACAGGCAGGTCGGAATGGCACAGAGCAGCGCGGACGCGCGTGCGGCGTGGGTGTGGCAGGTGCTGGGGGTGGCCATTCCCATGGCAGCGCACCCCGCGCCGTCCGCTTCCGTGGCAGCAGAGGCGGGCTGGGGACCGGCCCGGGACGCTGCGGTGGCTACGCTGCGCGCGCTGGAGGCAGCGATCAAAAAGCGCGCCCATCCGCGCGCCGACCAAGTGTTGGTGATGGTGCTTGGCGTGCGCGCCAACCTGCCAGGGCCGCCGCTCTCGCCGCAGAAGGCGGCCGACCTGCGGCGCTGGCTCGACACCGACAAGATCGTCGCCGCGCTTGAATCGCCCAACGTGTTCGGCATTCAGGTGCGCCTGCGCGAGCCGCTGCTAGCCGCGCTGCCTGCGGCGTGAGGTGTTGCGATGAGCGACACTCGGGACGAGGTCTCCTCCAGCAGCTCCAGCGGCAAGTCTTCAAGCGATAAGGTGGAATTGATTAAGACGGTCCTGAGCGACACACCGGAGGAGCTTGAGGAGATCGACCTGAAGAGCGTGACCAAGCCGAATTGGAAGCGCAGCCAGTTCAAGACACTGCACCAGTTCGACAGCAAGCTCGTAGCCGAGATGAGCGAGAAGGCGGCCCGGGAGGAATACGCGGCCTACCAGCAGGTGATCCAACTCGGCATAAAGGTGCCGAGCCCGAAGCTGGTGAGGCTCAAAGGCAACGTGGCGCTGCAAATGGACTTGGAGCCGGGCGAGACGCTGGACATCAACAAGACCGACAATCCAGCCGTGCTGCTGAACATCATAGTGGGCACGCTGAACGGCGCCAAGGTGGACACGACCGAGTTTGGGGTGTTCAAACTCAGCAAACCGCCGTCCAAGGAGGTGCTCGTCAAGCTGCTGGAGGAGCGTTCTGGCGAAGTCGCCGACGTGAGGGGCACTCTGCGCGGGATCCTGGAATCCTCGCGCACGGCGCTGATCAGTGACCTGCAGGTGATCGTTGCGCGAAACGGCTCGGTTACCGTGATAGACCCGCTCTGGGTGGGGCCGCCGAGCGGGATTAAAAACCAGTCCGAGGGCATGATGTTCCTGAAATCCTACAAGCGCGTGCTCTCGCTCTACCTTGCGCTCGGCGGCGAGAAGTCGGACATCGACGCGAAGGACAACGACTTCCTGAAGGCCGTGTTCAACTGAGACCAGACGTTACAGCCCTCGCACGGTTTGCAGCAGCAGGGCGCAGGCAGGACGAGTGCGACAGCACGCCGTGGGACCAAGAAATTCCGGTTGGTTGACCAACGGGCGGGTTTTGCGATTTGCTGTTTGTACCGATTCGGGTTGAATTCAAAACATGTGGTGACGTGCATCCTGATGCACAAAAGATCGGAGAGCGGTTCCAGTTTATCGATACGTGCTCTCTTGGGATGGCATGTGGCTTCACGGGCACGAGCGCGTGGGCGTGGCTCGAGATTATCAGAGACCGAGCCGAGAGCGCAGGGGACAAACTTGTGCAAGGCCAGGTGGTACGTCCACTCGGGACGGCGAAGAATCCCCCGTTGCCCCCCGACATGTTTTGCGCTAGGCCCTGTGGACAAACCTCGCCCAGATACGGATGCATCCGAGCAAGACGAATCCCACGAAGCTGGTGGCGAGCTTGTCATATCGGGTGGCGACGCGCCGCTGCTCCTTGAGATGGCCAATGAAGCACTCAATCCGTGACCGCAGCGCATAGAGCGGTTTGTCGACCGAGTACTGCACCTTGCGATTGCTCTTGGTCGGGATCTCGGGTGTCGCACCGCCATCCCGCAAGTCATGGCGGATCGCATCGCTGTCGTAGCCTTTGTCCGCCAACATGGCGCCGGGATCGCTGTCGCGTTGCTCCATCAACTCTTCATAAGCCGTCACGTCATGGGCCTCGCCCTCGCTGAGTACGACCCCGATGGGGAGACCTGCGGCGTTGCAACGCACATGTATCTTGGTGCTGAACCCACCGCGCGAGCGGCCGAGCGCTTGATTCTGCTGCTCGGTCTTTTCGCCGGCGGCGCAGCGATGCGCTCGGACGATGGTGCTGTCGATCATCTGCAACATGTCCAATGCGCCGCCGCTGTCAGCCAGCGCCTGAAGCAGCAGGTCCCAGATGCCAAACTCGCACCAGCGACGGAATTGCTTCCACACGGAGTTCCATTTGCCGAACGCCGCCGGCAAGTCGCGCCACGGCGCTCCGGTCCGGCAGATCCAAAGTATGCCGTCCAGCCTGTGCCGATGGTTCTTGGGTGGACGCCCGCCACGCGAGGAGGGTGTGGTCAGGAAGGGCGCGAAGATCGCCCACTCTTCGTCCGTCATCAGTCCGCGGATCATGGTCGGCCTCGAGCTTACCAAGAGGCCGGTCAAGATTGACCGCAAGCCGGTCAATTGAATCCCCTGACGCAAGAAAGAAACGAAACGAATCCCGGGACAGGAGCTACGATTCTTTTTGGAATCTGCCGCAGCGCCCTTTGATTCTTTGCTTTCCGGTCGGGTCAGCCGATCAGCTCGTCACCCCAGGGGCCACGCGGCTGTCGCGCCGCCCAAGCCGTCCCGGCCGCGCCAGCGCCAGGGCCGGTTTGTCCACAGGGCCTAGATGGAGCACCCAATTCGACCCAAGCCGTTGGCAGCGACGGGCACAGAACCGGGAAGCGTGTCACGGGCGCTGGGCCGCGTGCGGCAGGTCGTAACGATATACGACGTATCGCCAAATACTCCCTATAGGAGCCGGATGCCTCAATTGGGCTCGTCCGAATCTATGCGGGGGCGGTCAGTAGTGGCCGTCCCTACTGTGAACACCAAGGGCGGTCTCCCACCAGTGACCACCCCGAGGGAGTGTCACCGCGTCGCCAAACCGCCGCTCCCCACCTATTGCAGACTTCTCAGTCTAAGCCGCCACCGTCGGGCCGGCCACGCGTTGATCCGGCCCGACGAGATCCACATCGCCATCGCCATCGACCGCGTGCAGGGCGCGCTGGCCATTGACGTCAAACGCGTCGACCGCGCTTGGGCCGGGCTGCGCACCTTCACCCCCGACGGCAATCTCTGCTTCGGCTGGGATCCCGATGCTGACGGCTTCTGCTGGTCAGTGGGGCAGGGCGGCTTCGGCATCCAGGGCGCGCCCGCCGCCGGCCGTCTGGTCGCCGACCTTGTCCCGTGAACGCACGCCCGGCGCCGTACGCGGCATCGTCGCCGCCATCGATCCGAGCCGTTTCCGCCCGGGGTAGCCGCCCCAGCAATCAGCGGCTTCGCGGCCATTCCACAAAAAGCAGACCAGCCCTGCGAATGGAGCAGACCGAGTCGATGCCGAGTCTAAAAAACGGACTGTATATGCCGGAGAAGGGCCAGCCGGCGCTTTCACACACTACAAGGAGCCTGGAGATGACCCGCATTCAATCGTATGACCGGAAGTATGGCACGCCGTGGGGGCGCTGGTGCGCTCCAGCATCAGCTCTGTTGGGCGGGCCGCCCAACATGGAGCGGAAGCGCTTGCGGAGGCGCGCAGGCGGCACGCTGCGCTCATGGCCGGCTGCGCCGAAGGCCATAACAACCGAGGCCCGGGACGGCTGGCGGGGCGGGTGCGTCCGTTCCGCAATCGGCCACCGGTGGTGATGTATTGGCACGCGCTGGCCTGCTCTCGCTCGACCGGCGCCGCGCTGCCGCCTCGGACGCTTCGACCGTCAGCCCTGCTCCCTTCCCTGAGCCTCTTTCCTCCTGCGAGCACAAAGCGAGGGTGTGCGCACCTTTGGCACGCTCCGGGTTCGCTCGCTGCTCGGGAGTTTGCTGGGGTTTGGACGGAGGCCCTCCAGTGAGAATTGGTACCGGACTCGGATTCTTGGAATCCCGTGCAGTCCGGTAAAATCCTAGGCTCTTGTGGCCTGCCCCAGCCCCATCGCCTTGCCGAGCCTCGCGAACGCCGCCCCCAGCAGGTCGCCCGGATCGCTGGCGAGGATCTGCACCACCTCGCCCAGATCGGTGCCTGTCCGTCGCGCGGCCATGGCCTGGTCCGGAGGCCAGGGGCGGGGTGGTCGCACCAGGTGCCCGGGGCCGGCGCTGGCGGGTCCTGGGGCGGTCTGTAGCCGCGCCACGGCGTCTCCGGCAGCACGGCATAGGCATTCGTCTCCTGCCGGCGCTCATACCGGCCTTCCAATTTGGCGCAGGCCGCTCGCCGGCAAGCTGGTGCAGCGGCGTCAGCTCGGCCGCGTGGTGCTGCTGGTGGCGTGCGCGACCTGGTGCATGCGCAGCGGCGCGGTCGATCGCCGGCGCCGTGATGCAGCGTTGCCTGAGGGGCCTCGATGCGCTGCCGGCGACGCGTACGGGCTCGGCATGCGCAGCGGCGAGATCGATCGCCGCGGCGGCTACAGCCGGAATCGACCCATTGCGGACCTTCCCTCCAAGTGCATTCCGGTGGCCCCACAGCAGCTTCCGCGGGGTGTCTGTTCAGGCGCGCCTCCCGGCGACGCCGACATCGCCTCCAACACATCCGAGGTCGCCTGTCGATGGTCGATGCGTTCCCGGAACTCCGCTTCGCAGCCGGCCAGAGGCGTGTTTCGGTTTAGCAGATTGTGAAAACGGTACTTTCTGACCGCCCTACTGGCCAAATGACGCCGCCGGTGACGCCTGGCGTGCTACCGCGCGGTCCGATCCCGGATCGCCCGCCAGACCCGCTCGGGCGTCGCCGGCATCGTCAGGTCGGTGACACAAAACGGCGCCAGCGCGTTCAGGATCGCGTTCATGACGGAAGGTGTCGCAGCGACCGTTCCCCTTCGCCCGCCCCTTTCGCGCCAAGTGGATTTGTCGGGCTGGGCACCGGACTGAAATCGATGCGGATCGTTGGCAGCGTATCGGCACGCGGCAGGGCGTAATCCATCAGCGATCCCGTCAGGAACTGGCCGTTGTCGGGATCGTAACCAACCTCCTCCAACAGCGCCTGACCCGCGCCCTGCGCGATGCCGCCTTGGATCTGTCCCATCGCCAGCAGCGGATTGATCACGGTGCCGACATCGTCGACCACCGCGTATCGATCAACGGCCACCGCGCCGGTTTCCGGATCGATTTCAACCTCGCAGATGTAACAGCCACTGGGGAAACTCGCCAGGTCGGAGGAAAATGCCCCCATCCCCTGTAGTCCCACACCCAGCGCAGATGGCAGACCCATCGGCATGAACGACATGCGTGCCACCTGTTCGATCGGCATCGACCGGTCGGTGCCCACGATCGTGAACGTGCCGTCCGCAAACGCCATATCAACGGCGTCCGCCTCCATGAAATGCGCGGCGAGGCGTTTGCCTTTCTCGATGATGTCGTCGCCGGCGGCACGCAGCGCACTACCACCGATCATCATGCTGCGCGAGGCATAGGTGCCGCGGCCGATGGCGACCCCGTCGGTGTCTGCCTGCGCCAGATGGATCTTGTCCTCGGGCATGCCAAGCCAGTCCGCGATCATCTGCGCGTAAATGGTCTCATGCCCTTGCCCGTGCGACAGCGTGCCGGCGACGATCGTCAGTTCCCCACCGGAATCGAAGCGCAGTTCCATGCGTTCGTTGAAAATGCCGGTATTGTCGACATAACAGACGACCCCTCGGCCACGGTGCCGGCCAGCGGCGGCGCTGGCCGCCGCGCGCGCGGCATAGCCGTCCCAGTCCGCCAGGTCTTGGCACTTCGCCATCGCCGCCGCGTAGTTTCCGGAATCATAAATCAGCCCGGTCGCCGTCTGGTGGGGAAATGCATCTGGCCGGATCAGATTCTTCCGCCGAAGCTCCGCGGGATCGAAGCCCAGTTCCCGCGCCGCCTGATCGACCAGGCGCTCGATGATGTAAATCGCCTCAGGACGGCCGGCGCCGCGATAAGGCATGGTCGGCGCGGTGTTAGTGAACACCAGGCTGCCGGTCACGGCGACCGCGGGGATCTCATACACGCCAGGTGCCAACATCATGGAGAACAGGATCGGCACGGCACCATAAGCCGCAACATATGCACCGGCGTTGTGCGCGCCGGTCCATCGCAACGCCAGGAACCGGCCATCCGCGCCCAACGCAAGTTCGGCTTCGACCGTCTGGTCACGGGCGTGATTGTCGCTCAACAACGCCTCGGTACGGGACGGGATCCATTTGACTGGCCGTCCCACGTGCCGCGCGGCCCTGGTGACGACGGCTTCCTCGGGATAGGTCTGGCCTTTCATGCCGAAACCGCCGCCCACATCGCGAGCGATCACGCGGATGCGGTTTTCCGGAATGCGCAACACCTGATGCGCCCGCGTCGAACGGACGCCATGGACGTGCTGCGTGCTGGTGTAGAGAGTGTAACGACGCGTGCCAGGATCGTAATCGGCCAGACAGCCGCGCGGCTCCATGCTGATGGCGGCGACCCGGTTGTTCCGGACCGTCAGTTTCGTGACGTGGTGCGCCCTGGCGAAGGCCCGCTCCGTCGCGTCCGCGTCCCCCACGGTCATCGTGAAACTGGTGTTGCCCGGGGCCTCGGCATGAACCAACGGCGCATCCGCGTGCCGTGCGTCCGCCAAACTCACGACGGCGGGCAACACATCATAATCAATTGATACCGTCGCGGCCGCGTCACGAGCCTGCGCCTCGGTCGCGGCGATGACGACGGCGAGACGCTCACCGACATGGCGCACCCGGTCGCGTGCCAGCGGCCAGATGCTGGTACGAATTCCTTTCGGCCCGCCGACGTCCTCGGACATGAACTCGGTTTCCAGGCAATCGAGTCCGGAGGCGGCCCAGTCCTCACCGGTCAGGACGGCATGAACGCCTGGGGCTTGCTCGGCGGCGGCCTTGTCGATGACGCGGATGCGGGCGCTGGCGTGTGGTGCATAGATAAAGACCGCGTAGGCTTGGCGGGCGAGATCAATGTCGGCGACATATCGCCCCCGCCCGGTCAGGAACCTCGGATCTTCTTTGCGAGGGACGGGTTGCCCGATACCGAAGCGCATGGGGTTTCCTCATTCAGGCCGCACGCCACTTGATGTGGGGTGCCCGGATCAATGCCGTCTTGGGATACCGAAAACATGGAACTGCCGATACACGCGGCCCGGGGATGGCCTTTAACACCTCGATACTCGCCGCCTGACGGACGATCCGTTCGTCGTAATCACTGGCGCGCTGTGTCAGCGACGCATCGCGCTCCTGCCGCAGTTCCGCATTGGCGCACTGAAGTTCGGCGATCATGACGTCTTGCGTCGCAGTCATGGTTCCCCCCCGGCTGGCAGGGTAGCGTCGCGTGGATGCCAGCTAATCCGGAGGGTAGCCGCCGTTCGCCGCTTCTCCAACTCGTCTCCGGCGGGTGACAAAAGGAGTGCCAATCGGAGAGCGATCAAGCTCGGCGAGTTCGCCGCCACGGTGAATTGTCGAGAGTACGGGCCGACCGCGCACGGGTTGTCCATGCCAGCCGACCCGTCGCCCTAACGCGATCGAAACAGGTCGAAGATCACCCCGATCGAAGGTCGGCTTTCCTTGATCCTTGAGGGTTATCGGACGCTTGCCGGACGCCTGCCGAGCACGGACCGAGCGACGAGTCTCGGACGGCAGGCGTCCGACAAGCGTCCGATAAGGCTGGAAGGAGGAAACCGCGGGGAGGTTCGCGATGATGCCGAGGCCGCCCTATGGTGGTTTGAGCATCGCGAGAGTTGGGAAGTCGGCGGCTTGAGGTCGGGCACGGCCAGAATTCCCTGTGGCCTGCCTGGCTGAACCAACATGCGGAAGCGATTTGCATTTCATATTGGTGAAATCGCGTGCGCGAGATACGGCGAGGCCATGATCGTGGATCGAGCGGGGCGCAGTCCGCCCTGCGGGCAAGCTGGCGATGTCAGCAAGCTGGGACCGTGTCAGGTGTCTTGCGGTGGTCATGAGCTGTCGATCCGGATGCGTTGCGTTGGCTGATGCCGCGGCGTGCAGCCACGCTCGAATGTCTCGATGACGATCATGCGCCCGCCGCAGCACGGGCAGGGATACGAGGATGGCTGGACCTCGCCGCCATCCGCACAGTCCGTGTCGTCGGGTTACTGCGGCGGCTCGGGAACCTGAAGCAACTGACGGGCGCGAGCGATATTCTCAGCCCGGCCGCCATTGGCGAACAGGCCGTAATGGCGGATGCGGTGGAACCCGCTGGGTAGCACGTGGATGAGGAAACGGCGGATGAACTCGTCGACGGCGAGTGTCATCACCCCGCCCGCGGGGGCAGGCTCTTTGCCCCGTCGTTGCTGCTTGGCGCGGTAGTCCTTCCATTTGAAAGTGACCCCGGAATCGTTGAACGCGACGAGGCGGCTGTTGGCGATGGCGACACGATGGGTATAGCGGGACAGGTAGGCCAGCACCGCCTCTGAGCCGCCGAATGGCCGCTTCGCATAGACGACCCACTCGGTCCTGCGTAACGGAGCGAGATGGTCGTTGAACGCTTTGGGGTCGGCCAGTGCGGCCTGGTTGCCGAAGAACTGTAACTGCCCCTCATGGTACGCCGCAGTGATCTGCTCCAGGAACAGCCGGCGGAACAGCCGCGAGAGGACCCGAACAGGCAGGAAGAATCCAGGTCGGCACGCAATCCAGCGCTCGCCGTCCTGCGAGATGCCGCCGCCGGGCACGATGATGTGCACATGCGGATGGTGGGTCAGCGCCGAGCCCCAGGTGTGGAGCACGGCGGTCAAGCCGATCCGCGCGCCGAGATGCTTCGGGTCCGCGGCGATGGTGACGAGCGCCTCAGCCGCCGCCTTAAACAGCAGATCGTAGACGGCGGCCTTGTTTTGGTAGGCGATGTCGCCGATCGCGGCCGGCAGGGTGAAGACCACGTGGTAGTAGGGCACGGGCAGCAGCTCGGCCTCGCGGTCGGCCAGCCATTCCTTGGCGGCAATGGCCTGGCACTTCGGGCAATGCCGATTGCGGCAGGAGTTGTAGGCGATCCGCACATGCGCGCAATCCTCGCAGCGCTCGACATGGCCGCCGAGAGCTGCGGTGCGGCAGCTCTCGATGGCCGACATGACCTTCAGTTGCCCGAGGCTCACCCGTCCGGCGTTGGCGTTGCGCCAGGCCGGGCCGTGGCGGCGGAAGATATCCGCCACCTCGATCGCCGGTCGTGACAAAGGCGAGCCGCGATCAGGCGGGCGGTCTCACCTCGGTGAGCAGCAGGTCAAGCGGGCTGGTGACCTCGCCGATCGCCTTGATGGCGACCCGGGTATAGAGCGCCGTGGTGTCGAGCTTCTTGTGCCCGAGCAGCCATGAGTCATAATACGCATCCCCTACCTCACTGAAACCCAAGGGTCTGCTGCCCCGGATTTGGTGTTACCGGACCTATTGGTCGGCTCCGGGGACCAAATGCCGCGACATCCTCCGCCTTGATTACCCAGGGCGCGCCCTTGCAGGCCTGGTTCCCCTTGAGATCGCCTCTCCGAATCATGCGAAGTGCCGTCATCTTAGCGACACCAATGATTCGTGCAGCCGCGTCGAGCGTGATTTCATCGCGCTCGGCCCATTCGCCGTCGCGGTATACCGCGATATTGTGGTGGTTGCGGAAGCTGCGCACGCGCTGCTCGGTCCATCCGTTGCCATTCCCAGTCGACTTGCCAGAACGATTGAGGAGACGGGCGATCTGTCGATCCGGCATCAAACGTGCCAACTCGTGCACCAGTGCTGCGGTATCCTCAGGCGGTGGCCAGTGGTGCCGGCCGGCGGCATTCAATTTCAGCTTGATCTGTAATGCAGTGTGGTCTCCGCCCTTCCAGTGCAGAACCATGTTGATGACTGGCCCCTCCTTGCGAACCACGATCTCGTTGAGCGCTGTCCGCAAGATGCGCTTGCGCGTGGCAGCTGTGGCAGCCGGATGCGACCAGGCAAGCTCAAGATCCGCGCCGAGTCGCATCAGCTGCTGCCGCTCACGTTCGCCCAGTGGTGGAGGCTTGGCCTCAACGATGGCAGCGATTTCGCTCTCTATATTATGTACAGTCTGCAATGCATCGTTCCAGCGGCGCTCCAGCTCGCCCGCCACTAAGCGATTCGCCGGATCGACCGCATCATATTGCCGCCGGGCATGCGCGGCATCGTACCTCGCCTGTTGAAGCGATAGGTCGAGCTGCCTTTGTACGGCCGATGTCCTGCTCGTCTGGGCCTCGATTGCATTGACGGCAGCGTCCATGCCAAGCGGTTTCAGGACGCGTAGTACCTCTGCTCCGACGGCACTATCGATGTACAAGCCGCTAATCGAGATGCAGCGTGGCGTGCCGTGGTTTGTGCGGGCGCCATGGCAGTTGTAGCGGCCGAGCCTACCACTGTAGGACACATGCAGCTTGCGACTGCAATGACCACAGCGCAAAAGGCCGGGCAGCAATAGCTCCCCACGCCGCACTGCCCCCCTGACCGCGGCGCTGCCCTTGCCGGTTGCATTGTTGGCGATCACGCTCTGGTTCCTCTCGAACTCCTCCCAGTTGATGTAGCCTTCATGATGATCCTTAATCAGAACGTCCCATTCGGCCATCGGCCGATGGACACCGCGCCTGACACGTTTGCGCCCCTGCTCAACGCTCACCCTGCTTGTCGTGCGCCCGAAGGCATAGGCACCAGCATAGATCGGATTGGTCAGAATGTTATGCACGACATTGTAGGCTGGCAATCGCCAGATGATGCCTCGGGCCTCGCCCTGGCGCGACTTCATCGGCAACTCAATGCCTTCGTCGCGCAACCAAATATGGACCTGGCGGACACTTTGGAACTCGGCAAATCTTGAGAAGACGAGGTGCAGTGCCTCCTGAACGCGCTGGTCGGGATTCCTCTCAATCCGATCGCGCCCAACTTTTATATAGCCGGCGGCAACGCCGAGAATCAGCGCACCGCGTCTCGCCTTCTGCTTTAATGCCTCTTGCGAGCGCTGACGAAACATCGACAGCTCAAGTTCGCTCATCGTCCCTTTCATGCCAAGTAATAGTCGATCATTGGGATGGCGAGGATCATAAATTCCGTCTTCGTCGATGATGAGGGTACCGACCAACCCACAGAATTCGATCAACGTGTGCCAATCACGGCCGTTGCGTGCCAAGCGGGACGCCTCGATCGCAAGGACGGCGCCTACCCGGCTTTCGCAGATCGCGGCCAACAAGCGCTCAAAGCCGGGCCGAGCAGTGCCGCCGCCCGAGCGGCCAAGATCATCGTCGATGACCTCGACTGTGGCCCAGCCGAGCTGACGGGCGCGATTAGCAAGACCATATTGCCGACGCTGGCTCTCATGATTGCGGGTTAGCTGATCGGGCGTTGACTGCCGAATATAAACATACGCACAGCGTGCCAGATGCTCAACCGTGATCTTGCTCATCGCTGACCTCCCCGATGGTCAGCGCCGTCGCGATCTCGCGCAGAAGAGCTTCCACCAACGCCGCCAGATCGACCATCTGCGCAGTCGTCAACACGATATGGAGTGTCTCGTCCCCCTCGAACAGGCCTAGCTGGAGATCCTTGGATCGGCGCGACATGATCGGCTTCCTCCACCTTCGATTCGGGATGGAGAAAGCCTAAGAGCACGTCGATATCGGCGCGCAGGGATCGCAGGATGTCGAGGGAGAAATTTGGCTCTTCGCTGAGCTCATATTGAGCTGCGGACTCGCGCGTCATCCATGCCGGAATGCAGGCAAGCGAGCCGTCTGGCTGCAAGATGACCACCAGCTCGACGCCGCGGTACTCAAGCCGTCGCTTGATCAGCACGGTCTCGCCGCTTCGCGGATGGAACCGATAGTAGATCCGCCCTTCAACCAGATGTTCGTGGGCAGTATGTCGCCCTTCTGAGCAATGCCTGGATGATGCGGATGTCGGTGTCGCTCTCCAGCAGATGCGTGGCTGATCCCCGGGTCAAGCCCGGGGAGTGTCGCAAGGTGTGCAGACCCACGCGCTTGTCGATCCCGGCCCGCCGCGCGGCCGCGTGTATGGCATCGTTAAGCCGCCGCACGGAGAGGTGGCCGGGCAAAACTGAACAGGCCGATAAGTGGATTCCCAGCCTGACGGCGGCGAGGATGCCGCGCAACAGGAGGGAAACATGTCGAGGCGTACACGACGCAACCACAGTCCGGCGTTGAAGGCGAAGGTGGCTTTAGCGACGATCAAGGGGGAGAGGACGCTGGCTGAGCTGGCGCAGCTTCATGACGTGCATCCGACGCAGATCACGGCATGGAAGGCGCAACTTGTGGAGGGGGCAGTCAGCCTGTTCGGGGCAGGTTCGTCTGGCAAGCAGTCGGAACCGGCGGTAGACCTGAAGACACTGCACGCGAAGATCGGCGAGCTGACGTTGGCGAACGATTTTTTATCGGCTGCGCTCGGCAAGGCCGACCATCCGAGCGCAAGGCGATGATCGACCGCGGCCACAGGCTGCCGCTGACCCACCAAGCGACACTGCTGGGGATCAGCCGAGGCAGTCTCTATTATAGTGCCTGTCCCGTGTGTGCTGCCGAACTCGCGATCATGCGACGGATCGACGAGCTGCACCTCGAGTATCCGTTCGCGGGCAGTCGGATGCTGCGTGACCTGCTGCGCGGCGAGGGGATCGCGATCGGCCGGGAACTGGTCAGGACGATGATGCGGCGGATGGCGATCGAGGCGGTGTATCGCCGTCCGCATACTTCCAAGCCGGCAGACGGGCACAAGGTGTTTCCATACCTGCTGCGTGGCATGGCGATCGAACGACCGAACCAGGTCTGGACGATGGACATCACTTACATACCTATGGCCCATGGCTTCGTGTACCTGGCCGTGGTGATGGATTGGTTCAGTCGGCGGGTGCTGTCCTGGCGGGTGTCGATCACCATGGAGGTCGATTTCTGCCTGGATGCGCTTGACGAAGCGCTGGTCCGGTACGGTCGAGCCGGAGATCTTCAATACCGATCAAGGCAGCTAGTTCGCCAGTGCGGCGTTCACCGGAGTGCTGTTGGACAACGCGATCAGGATCAGCATGGACGGGCGCGGGTCGTGGCGTGACAATGTGTTCGTCGAGCGGCTGTGGCGTTCGGTGAAGTATGAAGAGGTCTACCTGCGCGCCTATGACAGTGTGGCCGAGGCGCGCAGCTCGATCGGCGGTCATCTGGCCTTCTACAATCGCAAGCGGCCGCATTCGAGCCTTGACGGGCGGACGCCGGATCACGTCTATTTCGGTGGCCTCGCGGTGACGGAGGCGGCTTGAATTTCGCCGCCGTTGCGGAGCACCGCTCCGGTCGGGCTACGCCAGCCCTACGCGGTTTCCCGCAACGGCAATCGATGCAGAGGAACGGTTGGGAAGCCATCTATCGGGACCGAAACGCTGTTCAGACCAAGCCGGCCACCTCTGACGGTGCGCGATCCCGACACGACGGGAACTCTCATCAACTCCAAGCCATCCGTTCCCGCCAACGTCTCCTGAGCGTGCGGGAAATAGAAGACCCTCAGCGTTTCTCCAAGGCGTTCGGCAAGCTCACCTGCTATGCGCTGATCTTTCGCGAGAAACGATATCGCGACATCGTAATCCGGGTCCGGTACGGCTCCCGTCGAACTCGTTCCGTGCTTGCAGGCAGGTTTCCCTCAACGCCCATAACTCTCCTGCTCCTAGGCTGACGAAAAAGGGCTGACACGTGACCCCGCCGGCCCCATTGTCGCGACGGTCATCACCTTCCCAGTCTGTACCGTAGCTGCACCGTGGCACCAGCGTGTCCGTAATCCAGTAGATGAGGATCGGCAATCACCCCACCGCCCCAACAATCCGCTCAACCCGCAACTCCCCCTTCGCACCCCACCCTGCGCGCCCTCCGGCACGTCAGGCCGGAACCGCTCATAGAGCCGGAACCCGACGCGATTCAATTCCTCGGACGGGAGCGACGCCGCCAGCACTTCCTTTTGGCGGTTGATCTCATTCTTCGTGCTCATAGTCTTCGTCCTGAACTCGAACGAAACGCTCAGTTGCTGCATCGTATTTTCGGCAGAACGCGGTGCGTCGAGTAAGTTGGGTGTCTGTCTTAATATCGCACCCACCGTCTCGGGTACTCGATCCAACCCATAACGTAGAGATACCCCCCGCCAGCCCCGCGAAGGATGCGCAATCTGGTATCGTAGCCGATACGTTCATTGTTGCCAAACGGTATCGTGACCGACTTGCCGGCCAACAACGAATAGCTCATCGGTCCGACACTATCATTCATGGCCTCGTATGGCCGCTCCATGGGCAGATGCGATTTCTCATTTGTATATACCATAACGAGAGCATCTGTGATCCAAGCCTCCGATCCGCCTCTGTTCACGACATAAAGCTGCCCTTCCGGCAGTTCGCCGATAATGAGGTCTTCTCTTCCAGGCCAATGTTGTCTACTCGCTTTCAAGACAACGTTGCGGACGGAAAGCCTTGGTCGATGCGTGGCAAGATGGCCCTGCCGCTCAATCTCTTTCTGTTTTTCCAGTAAATCGGTTTGCAGCCCCATCAAAAGAAGTTGCGTCTCAGAGGCTGTCTCGAAACTGTCCCGAGCGGACTTAAATCCCGACCGATCCATGGAATCTAAGCGACTCGCTTTTTCGCGGAGCCTCCGATGTGGACCCCCGACACCCGGGCAGAGCATGACCGGGACGAGCTGCGCTACCCGAGTGATTTGACCGACGCGGAATGGCAGATACTCGCGCCGTTGCTGCCGCCGCCCGCCGAGACCGGCCGTCATCGATCGTGGCCGATGCGCGAGATGATGAATGCGATCTTTTTCGTGCTGCGCGGCGGCTGCCCGTGGCGCATGCTGCCGGCGCACTTTCCGCCGCACCAAACGGTCCACCGCTGGTTCACCCGGTTTCGCGACGACCGAACTTGGGAACGGCTGAACCATCAACTGGTGATGCAGGATCGCGAGCGTGTCGGCCGTGAGGCTAGCCCCAGTGCGGCGGTCATCGACAGCCAAAGCGTCAAGACCACCGAGGCAGGTGGCCCCAGGGGATATGATGCCGGCAAGAAGATCAACGGGCGCAAGCGTCACGCCATGGTCGACCCCTCATGACTCCCCTCATTTGTCAGACCGGCGCGAAAACGTCTGCGAAGAGCGGCTGGTCTTGCAGCATCTGAGAGAAGCGCCGCATCAGCGGCCGCAGCCTGATTTCCGGCATTGTCGGGATCAGATCGTAAAGCATGCAGCCCTGACGGAACAACGAGTGGACCCGGCGCTTGGCTGTGTTGGTCTTGAGCATCCGGTCATAGCCCAGCGCCTCACCGGCAGCACCGAGCAACGTCAGCAGCACCACCGCGAAAGCGTTGATCAGCCCCAACCGGTCGCGCCGCTCCGGCGATTTGACGTGTATCACGCCCATTCCTATGCCGAAACGCAGGTCCTTGGTATCGCGCAGCGCGCACTCGATGCCCCAGCGACGGCCGTAGTATCCGGTCAGATGCCTGGCCGTGGCGTCGGTGCTGCTGGCGGCCAGGCACCAGGCCTGCTTCATGTCGGGGGCCTGGACGCAGACCACGGTGCCCACCGGATAGCGATCGGCAGTCACTGCGGCGCCGCGCAGCACGCGGGCGCGTCCACCGGGCCGCACCCAGGCGGCGGCGGTGCGGGTTTCGCCCGTCGTGGCATTGACGGTGATGTCGCCGCGGAAGCGGATGACGTAGTCGAAGCACAGTTCCTCGGTCAGCAGTTTGTAAAGCTTCTGGTCGCCGAAGCCGCGATCGGCGACCACGCAGACCTTGATGTCGGCCGGCAACAGTTCAGCCAATCTCACCAACACACGATGCTCGTAGAGGCTGCGGTTGTCCTTGAGCGTGTGCTTGTCGACTGTCAGCCACACCAGCGGCGTGGCACGGCCGTGGTCGGTGATCAGCGACAGCATGATGGTGGCTTGCTTGTCGGCCTCGAAGTCGGTCCAATCCAATGCCACGACGATGGAGCTGCGTGCGCCGACGATGTAGGGCACCCAGCGGGCCGCGATGTCATCGACGTTGATGTTTGGGTTGGAGAGCAGGCGGTCCACCTGCTTGGTCGCGTGCCTGGGATTCAGACCGCGCGCGGCGGCAAGGCCCTGGCCGATGGTGCAGACCGCAAGAGAGGCGCTGCGCAGCACGCCCAGAGTGGCGTCGCACAGCGAGTCGACGCGCTTGGCGTGCAGGTCGTGGCCCAGCACACCGCCAAGAACCTGCTTGACCCGGTTGAAGGAAAATCGCCGTTCCCTGATGGCCATTGTATCCCCCGGCTTGCCGTTGCGGGCGGGAGATTTGTTGCCTCTCGCGGCGTTGGAAGTCGCCTTGGCGAATTCGCAAGGATATGCCGACGCCGGCGGTTGTCTGATTCTTTCCGGAATCGCCTTTATGACCAGCCAATTCTTTTGTGTCCCAAGGAAAATGAGGGGATGAGTGAGGGTCGACCCGGATGGGCGAGGGTTAAAGCTTCAAGTCCATTCGGCTTCCGTACAGGACCGGGACGGCGCCATCCCACTGCTACGGGCGTCCCGCGCGCTGTATCCTTTCATCGAACGCGCCTTCGCTGATAGCGCCTATGCCGCTGAACGAGTGGCGAACGCCACCAGGGTCATCGTCGAGATCGTGCGCAAACAGGCCGGCCAGATCGGCTTTGCCGTGCATCCACGCCGCTGGGTGGTCGAGCGTTTCTTCGCCTGGCTCGAGCGCAACCGCCGTCTCGCCAAGGACTTCGAGGCCACCATCCCCTCCGCAACCGCATTCCTCTACGCCGCTTCCGTCATGCTGATCACACGACGGATGGCTCGTTCGGTTTGAGATTCAAGTCAAACTCTAAGAGATATCGACCTGTTTCGCGGAAATGCGAGCCTGTCTTCGCATGATGCCAGCCTGTAGGCGGTATATTTTGAGTTGGCCAATCCCGACCAACATCAAAACCAGCGTGAACGCGGCGACAAATGGCGCGGACAACCCCTGGAGAACCACCCATATGCGTAATAGGGGCAAAACCCCGGGCAGATTATGGAAAGTCGGGCCTTGTTGCGATGCCCGCCGCCGTAACGCTGGCGGATTTCCGCCATTCCGTCGGCTGACCCTCGGTCATGCTGCACCTGCGTGCCCGGGGTTTTGCCCCTCTTGCCCATATGCTGCCGCTGTCCTTATTCTGGCTCGGATTTCTGGCGCGACCGGCGGCGGACCCTGCGCTCTGACTGGTGGCACTCATATCGGTGGGGAGCGCGGCCGGTGGGCAAGTCGCGTTGCCGGGGCTATCTGTGCTGTGGGATTGATCGGCCCCTTGGTAATCGCCTTGCGGACTTCGGGCTAATCCAAATATGCGCGCAGTTTGGAGGCCTATATCAGCACCCAGTAATCCAATCAGCGCTACCGCACCCGCAATTTTGATCCCCTCCCTCACTGAGAACGCCTCCGCCTCCCTCGGGTCTTCTGGCGCCTCGGTAAAGTAACACGGCCGCACCGAAGATGTCCGCGTTCTTCCGGTTGGTGCACCGGAACTCGGACAGGACCACGTGGGGCGGAGATGGCAATCATCGGCGGAGACCTGACAAGGTGCCAGCGGTGCCATCGTAGAACGGTCTGGCGCGCCGGGAGAAGGGTCCGCTAGAGGCGTGCCGCCGGGCCTTGGCGCGGGCGCTGGACCCCGCGACGAACCGGCCGAGGGTTAGGGCTGTCTCGGGCGGGTAGCCGAGTTCAAGCAACATGGTGAGATCGAGGCGGTGAGCCTGTCGGCAACCATCACTCCGCCAACTCGGCCAGCGGCAGGCGTACGCCCGTCTCGTGCAGATGGCATGCGGCCCAATGCCGCGGTAGGACCTCGCGTAGCACCGGCTCCTCGTTCCGGCAGCGGCGCATCGCGTAGGGGCACCGCGTGTGGAAGTGGCACCCCGACGGCGGGTTGATCGGGCTCGGCACATCCCCGGTCAGGATCACCCGCTTGCGCCCGCGGGCCCGCGCCTTGGGGATCGGCACGGCCGACAGCAGCGCCTCGGTATACGGATGCAGCGGCGCCGCGAATAAACTCACCTTGTCGGTCATCTCGACGATGCGGCCGAGATACATCACCGCCACGCGGTGGCTGATATGCTCGACCACGCCCAGATCATGCGCCACGAACAGGTAGGACAGGCGGTATTCGTCCTGCAGGTCCATCATCAGATTGATGATCTGTGCCTGGATCGAAACATCCAGCGCGGACACCGGCTCGTCGCCGACGATCAGCTCTGGGTTCAGCGCCAGCGCGCGGGCTATGCCGACGCGCTGGCGCTGGCCGCCGGAAAACTCGTGCGGATATGAGGCCATCAGCGCGGGGCGCAGCCCGACGCGGTTGAACAGCGCGGCGACGCGGTCCTTGCGCTCTCCCGGCGGGCAAGCGCGGTGGATGGTCAGCGGCTCGGCGACGATCTCGCCCGCGGTCATGCGCGGATTGAGCGAGGCGTAGGGATCCTGGTAGATCATCTGCATCCGCTGGCGGAACGGCAGCAGCGCCGCGGCACCAAGCGCGGTGATGTCCGCCCCGCCCAGCAGGATCTGTCCCGCGGTCGGCTCCAGCAGGCGCAGCAACGTGCGCCCGGCAGTGGACTTGCCGCAGCCGCTCTCGCCCACCAGGCCGAGCGTCTCGCCGCGATCGATATGAAACGATATGCCATCTACCGCGCGCACCTGGCCGGCAACGCGTGAGAACACGCCCTGGTAGATGGGAAAATGCTTCTTCAGATGCCGCACTTCCAGCAGCGGGGGCGCGGTCATGCGGCGGCGTCCAACATACGGTCGGCGTGCCAGCAGGCAACCACGTGGCAGCCGCGCACCGCGGTCAGCGGCGGGGGGGCGACGCGGCACTGATCGGTGGCGAAGCCGCAGCGCGGGGCGAAAGCGCAGCCCGGCGGCAGGCGCGACAGCACCGGCACCATGCCCTTGATCTCGGTCAGCCGCGAGCGCACCGGTTCGGCGCGCGCCGCCGCGTCGAGATTCGGGATCGAGGCGAGCAGCCCCTTCGTGTAGGGATGCGCCGGACGCTCGAACAGATCGTCGACCGGCGCCTCCTCCACCTTGCGGCCGGCGTACATCACCACCACGCGGTCGGCGTTCTCGGCGACCACGCCCATGTCGTGCGTGATCAGGATCATCGCGGTGCCGAACGTCTGCCGCAGCTCGCGCATCAGCTCGAGGATCTGCGCCTGGATGGTGACGTCCAGCGCAGTGGTCGGCTCGTCGGCGATCAGCACCTTGGGGTTGCACGACAGCGCCATGGCGATCATCACCCGCTGGCGCATGCCGCCGGAAAGCTGGTGCGGATAGGCCTGGGCACGCCGCTCCGGTTCCGGAATGTGCACCCGGCGCAGCATGTCCACCGCGCCCTCCATCGCGGCGCGGCGCGACAGGCCCTGGTGCAGCGCGATCGCCTCGCTGATCTGCTGGCCCGCGGTCTGCAACGGATTGAGCGAGGTCATCGGCTCCTGAAAAATCATCGAGATGTCGTTGCCGCGGATGCGTTCCATCTCCGGCTCGGTCAGCTCGAGCAGGTTGGTGCCCTGGAAGCGGATCGCGCCGCCGACGATGCGCCCCGGCGGGTCGGCGACCAGACGCAGGATGGACAGGGCGGTGACGCTCTTGCCGCAGCCGGATTCGCCGACCACGCCGAGCGTCTCGCCGGCGTTGACCGCGTAGGAGACGCCGTCCACCGCCGGCACGACGCCGTCGGCGGTGAAGAAGTGCGTCCTGAGGTTGTCCACCTCCAGAATCGGTTGCGCCGGCGGCGTCGCAATATCGCCGGCCAGCGCGATGGCGACGTCGTTCGGATTCAACAAGTGACTCCCTATGGCCCGTCTGTTATTCTAGTCGCAAGGCGCCGACGGCAAGGCCATCAGAGCACACCGGCGGGAAGAATGAAAATACAAAACGGGAGAGAGTACGTCATGCATACCGACGAATCGATGTATCCAGGCGGGCGTCCGGATGGGTCGGTGCGCCCTGGTTGGGGCCGCCGCGGCTTTTTGCAGGGCGGCGCCGCGGCGCTGGCGGGTCTGTATGGCATGGCGCCGCGCTACGGCCTGGCGGCCGACGTCCCGCTGCAATTCGACGGCTCGAAGTTCCAGCTCGCCGCGCCGGAGCCGAACCCCAAGCGCGGCGGCGTGCTTCGCTACGCCATCACCAACCGGCCGCCGCATTTCGACGTGCACCAGTCCGGCACCATCAACAACCTGGGCGCCCAGGGTTGCATGTTCGACAACCTGGTCCGCCGCGATCCGCGGGACAGCGGCCAGACCATCATCCCCGACCTCGCGTATAGCTGGGACATCGCCAAGGACGGCAAGACCTATACGTTCTTCCTGCGCAAGGGCGTGCAGTTCCACGACGGTGCGGAGATGACCTCGGCGGACATCAAGGCGACGTTCGATCGGATCGCCAAGCCGCCGCAAGGCATCATGATCCCGCGCAGCATCCTGTTCGCGACGGTCAGCGAGATCACCACGCCGGACGCCTACACCGTGCAGTTCAAGCTGTCGGAACCGCGTCCCGCGAGCTTCATCATGTCGGCCATTCGCCAGCGGCTGGAACGTGATCGTGCGCAAGAAGACGCTGGAGGACAACAACTACAACCTGCGCAAGGTCGAGGTCTATCCCGGCACCGGCCCGTTCAAGTCGAAGCGGCGGGTGGAGAACGAAGTCTGGGTGATGGAGAAGAACACCGCCTATTGGAACCAGGGCCTGCCCTATCTCGACGGGGTCGAGTTCTACCATGCACTGCCGTTCTCGACCGAGCTGGGCTCGGCGATCCTGTCGAACCGCGTCGACTACGCGCGCATCGTCGATCCCGTGACGACGCGCAAGGCCGCGGGCGATGCCGGGACTGTCCACCGCCACGTTCAACCAGAGCGTGATCCACGGCACCTGGGTCAACACCAAGCACAAGCCGCTGGACGATCCGCGGGTGCGCCGCGCGATGCATCTGGCGCTCGACCGGCCGGAGCTGATCGACGTGGTGAAGGACGTGACGCCGATGCAGGTCGGCGGGTTCATCTACCCGTTCTCCGATTTCGCCACACCGAAGGCCGAATTGTTCAAGCGGATCGGCTATCAGGAGGACAACGCGGCGGCGGTCAAGGAAGCGCAAGCGTTGATGGCGGCGGCGGGCCATGCCGACGGCATCAAGGGGCTGGACTACCTGGTCCGCGACGTCGCCAGCTTCAAGATCTGGGCGCAGGCGATCCAGGCCATGCTGAAGGAGTCGATCAACGTCGAGTGCAACCTGCGCACCGTGGTGGAATCGGTCTGGTTCGACGACATCGCCAACGGACATTACGACATGGCGATCGGCGCCGTCGTCTCCACGCTGCTCGACCCGTCGGACTACTTCAACGCCTGGTACAAGGGCGGCGGTCCACAGAACTACTCGTCCTGGAAGAGCGCCGCGTTCGACGACCGCCAGCCGCAGATCGACCGTGAGGTCGATGCCGGCAAGCGCCTGGCGCTGGTCCGCGAGGACGAGATGCTGATGGAACAGGACCCGCCGGTGCTGCCGGTGGCGTGGGAGCGGATCAACGACATCTACTACAATTACGTGAAGGGGCATAATCCGAAGGACTATTTCGGCATCTACGACGTGGTCCGGCTCGATACGTTCTGGTTGGACAAGTAGTGCGGGGGCCGGCGCGCATGCGGCCGCAGGTGTAATGTTCAACTACATCGTTCGTCGGCTGGTGTTCGGCGCGCTCACCATCGTGGGCGTGTCGATCATCGTCTTCGTGGTGATGCGCATCCTGCCGGGGGACCCGCTGGTCGCCATCTTCGGGGCCGAGGGGTTCACCAAGCTCACCGAGGCGCAGCGCGCCAACTACATGGCCGCGCTGGGCCTGAGCGATCCGCTGCCGCTGCAGGTACTGGCACTGGGTGGAGGATATCGCCCGCGGCCAGTTCGGTCATTCGTTCTTCCGCGCCGAGAGCGTGGCGGACACGATCATGCGGCGCGGGCCGCTGACCGCGGAGATCGCCCTCTTGTCGGTGGCGCTGTCTTGGATCGTCGGCATCCCGGTGGCGGTGCTCAGCGCCATGCGGCCCAACAGCCTGATCGACAACATCACCCGGTTCTTCAGCATCCTGTTCCTGGCAATCCCCGGCTTTTGGTTCGGCATGCTGATCGTGCTGGCGTCGTTGTTCTGGTTTGGCTACAAATCGCCGATGGCCGGGGTGTCGCTGTTCGCCGATCCCTGGGGCAATTTCCAGATCATCATCGGGCCGGCGGTGGTGCTGGGGCTCGGCCAGGCGGCCTATATCGCGCGCCTGGCCCGCTCGTCCCTGCTGGAGGTGGTGCGGGAGGATTTCGTGCGCACCGCGCGCGCCAAGGGGCTGAGCGGGCGGCTGGTAATAACGCTGCACGCGCTGCCCAACGCGCTGCTGCCGGTGATCACGCTGTCGGGCATCCTGCTGGGCTTCGTGCTGGCCGGATCGATCCCGGTGGAGCGCGCGTTCGGCACGCCGGGGCTCGGCTCGTCGATGTTCATCGCGGTCTATGAGCGCGACATCTTCGTGATGCAGAACCTGGTGTTCCTGTATGCCGTGGTGTTCGTGTCGCTGAACATCGTGGTCGATGTGATCAACGCCTGGCTGGACCCGAGGATCCATTACCGATGAGTGCGCCCCGCATGAGCGTCCGCACATGAGCGTCCCATCATGAGCGTCACGGCACCCGAGTTCGGCGAACTGCCGGAACAGACCGCAGACGCTCGCGCCTTGCCGGTGCGCATCGGCAACGCGCTGTGGCGCTTCGCCCGCCGCTCGCCGCTGTCGGCGTTCTGGGGCGTGGTCGCGGTGACAATCATCGTCGTCGCCATCGCGGCGCCGGACATCGCGCCGTACGCGCCGCTGAAGTCGGACTTCCGGCACATGACCAAGCCGCCCAATATGCTCCATTATTTCGGCACCGACCAGATCGGCCGCGATACGCTCAGCCGGGTGATCTACGGCAGCCGCGCCTCCCTGGCGGTGGCGTTCGGCGCGGTGCTGCTGGGCACCACGTTCGGCGCGGTGTGGGGGCTGGCCAGCGGCTTCTTTGGGGGAAAATTCGACCTGCTCAGCCAGCGCGTCATCGAGTTCCTGCAATCGTTCCCGGACCTCATCCTGGCGATGGCGATCGCCATGGCGTTGGGCGCCGGCACTGGCACGGTGATCGTCGCCATCGCCATCACCCGCATCCCGTTCGGCGGCCGGATCATCCGCGCGGTGGTGCTGTCGCTGAAGGAGATGTCGTATGTCGAGGCGGCGCGCGGGCTGGGGGCGTCGAACCTGCGGCTGATGGCGCGGCACATCCTGCCGCAATGCATCGCGCCGTATCTGATCCTGGCGACCACGCATCTGGGGGTGGCGATCATCATCGAGGCCTCGCTGGGGTTCCTCGGCGTGGGCATCCCGCCGCCGATGCCGACCTGGGGCAACATGCTGGCCGACGCGCTGAACTCCGGGCTGGTGCCGCCGTGGTGGCTGGTGCTGTTCCCGGGCGCGGCGATCACGCTGACGGTCCTGGCGTTCAACCTGCTGGGCGACGGCATTCGCGACGTGCTGGATCCGCGGCTGCGCGGCGCGGTATGATTGGCGTGGGCATAAAAGGCGCGGCGCGGCATGGTTTCGGTCCTCGCCGTGGCCGTCGGATAGTCGGTCCGGCTGGCGCCGCGCAAGTGACCATTGGTGCGCGGCTGACGCACCGTTTTCCCTTGCGTCCGATGTGCAAACCTCGCCGATACTCTGAGGTTGTGAGCGAAACCTGCGATGTCGCGAGCGAGGGCACCGACGCCGTTATTGTGATGGCCGTGGCCATCGCCCGCGACGGCACCGCGATAAGGGATTCGACATTGATGCGCCTCTCCGGACGTCCCTCGGACGCGGGCCGCCGCAGAGGCGGCGCCGGCGCGGCCGTTCGGTTCGGACATTTGGTCGTCGGGCTGATCGATGGTCGTTGGCAGCAGCTCGTCTCAACGCGGCCATTGGCGCTGGCGCTGGACCCTGCCAGGAACCTGCCGCGTGTCAACGCTGTCTCCGGTGGGTAGCCCAGCCGCTCGGCGACCACGGTGGCCAACAGGGTCAGGACCGGGGCGCGGTTCACGCAGATCGGGGGTGGTGTGGGAGCCATGGGTGGGGAGCGTATCCCGTCGCGCGCGGATGAGGAAATGAGCAGATGGAGGGTACCGTGGTGGAGGCGGTCTGGTTGCACCGCCCCCCTCACATTAGGGCTTGCTCAAACTCCATAGGAGCGTATAGTGTTTGCTTGAAGGCGCGGAGCGGGCACCATGCGACCGGTAGTGAGCTACATCCGGGTATCGACTGGCAAGCAGGGCAGGTCCGGCCTCGGGATCGAGGCCCAGCGCGACGCCATTGCCCGCTTCGCTGCGGCCGAGGGGTGCGAGGTGGTCGGCGAGTTTGTCGAGGTTGAGACCGGCAAGGGTGCCGACGCCTTGGATCGCCGGCCGAAGCTCGCCGCGGCACTGGCGCAGGCCCGCAAGGGCAACGCGGCGGTGGTGGTAGCCAAGCTGTGCCGCCTGTCGCGCGACGTGGCATTCATCTCGGGCCTGATGGCGCAGCGCGTGCCGTTTATCGTGGCCGAGCTAGGGGCCGATGCCGACCCGTTCATGCTGCACATCTATGCGGCCCTGGCCGAGAAGGAGCGGGCGCTGATCGCCGAGCGGACCCGTGCCGCACTGGCGCAGAAGAAGGCGCACGGCGCCAAGCTGGGCAACCCGACCAATCTGGGCGAGGCGCAGGCAAAGGGCGCGGCGGCGAACCGGACGGCGGCGGACGCCTTCGCGGCGAACGTGCTACCGATCGTTCGCCAGATTGAGGCGGCGGGTGTCACGACGCACCGCGCCATCGCCGCGGCGCTGAACGCGCGGGGCATCCGCACGGCGCGAGGTGGGGCCTGGCACGACTCGACGGTGCGGAACCTGCTGGCGCGGACGGCCGCTGACTGAGAGTGGTGGGGTCCAGGGCACTTCCTATGACCTGCGTATTACCCGGCACCGCGCCGCAGTCAGTGATTGCTGGCTATTATCGCCGAAACCAGGCGGTTGCTCATCGCAAACGCTAGAAGCGGGGTGGCGCGAAGATGACCTGTGAAGACCTGGCGTCGCTGTGGCGGCTGCAAGACGGCAGTACCTGTCCTTTCTGCAGCTTCTCGTATGTGCGCGATAGTGAGGATGATCGTCGCCAACATCGGGCATTTCATCGCACCACCGCGTCAACACTTCCACCACGATCTGACAATCGGATTGCCACACTCGCCCAGCACGGTGATGTGAGAGTGGACATAACCAGCCCCCGCTGGATGCATCAAATGGTATCACTACTGTCCGGAGTTTTCCGAACGAACTTCGCCTAAATAGTTCATTCATAACGTTTTTCCGCCGATTTTGGATGGTGTCGGTTTGAAGTTGTTGGCGGTTTGCCCGACCCTTTTCGGTGGAGGACCCACCGATGAACGCCGGAAAAACACTGTTCTCGCAGTTGATGGATTGCCTATCGTGGAGCACGTTCGCGCGGTATCATGGCGACCACTCGGTGCAAATTTTCCCTTGCACCGAGCAATTCCGGGCCATGGCATTCGCGCAACTGACCTATCGCGAAAGCTTGCGTGATATTGAGGCATGCCTGTCGGCTCAACCCGCGAAGCTTTTGCATATGGGCTTTCGCGGACTGGTCCGACGATCGACGCTGGCCGATGCGAATGAAGTCCGAGATTGGCGCATTTATGCGAAGTTCGCCCAGCGGCTAATCGCGCAGGCGAGACGCCTATATGCAGAAGAGAGCCTGCTGGGGGACCTGGACAGCACGGTTTACGCGTTGGACTCGACCACCATGGATTTGTGTCTGTCCTTGTTCCCCTCGGCGCATTTTCGCTCAACCAAATCTGCCGTGACAATGCATACTTTGCTGGACCTACGCGGTAACATCCCGAGCTTCATCCACATTTCCGACGGTAAGCTGCATGATGTGAATGCTCTTGATCTGATCGTGCCGGAAGCGGGCGCGATATATGTGATGGATCGCGGGTATGTCGATTTCGCCCGCCTGTATGTGTTGCACCAGGCTGGTGCCTTTTTCGTAACCCGCGCCAAATCCAATCTCAATGCGCATCGCGTGTATTCCGCCCGGACGGACCGGACGACCGGCGTAATTGCCGATCAGACGATCAGGCTGGATGGGCATTACACGAAGCAAGAGTACCCCGGGCACCTCCGGCGGGTGCGCTTTCGGGACGCCAAGACCGGAAAAACAGGTTCCTCGCTGTTTATCATGGGCAGTAACGGTCTTACGCTGGCAGGTGCATGTCGAGCTTTCCGGCGAGCAGATAGACCATCGCCTTGAGGTTTCTGGCTGAGCGATAGCCGCGCGCCTTTGTTTTGGCGGCCTGCACCAGGCTGTTGATGCCTTCGATCAATCCGTTGGCGATCTTGCTGTCGAACCAGCGCAGAATGCCGTCCCAGTGGCGCTTGACGGTGTGCGCGGCATCGATGATCGGCTCGAGCCGGCTGTGAGTGGCCCAGAAGTACCATTTCCTCAGGAACCCCGCCCCAGCCTGCACAGATGGCTGGTCGTAGAGGTCTTGGAACGCCAGTCGGATATTATAGGCACGCGCGGTCTTGAGATGGCGCGTTGGTAGACGTTCGAGTGTCGCCCGTTGCCGCGCCGACAGATTGGCCGGATTGCGCAGCCAGATATAGCGCGTGCCGCGCAGCAGGCTTTGGCTCTTCTGCTCGGCTCGTCGCACCTTCTCGACGGCATCGTTGATGATCTTGACGGCATGGAACTTGTCAAAGGTGATGGCGGCGTTGGGTAGGCTGTCGCCGACACCCTTGATGAAGGCCGGGCTCATGTCGATGCAGACCTCCTCGATCGTCTCCGGGTCACCCCGATGTGCGGCCAGATCGTCGGCGAAGGCCGCGACGGTCTCGGCATCCTTGCCTTCGGTGGCGAACAGCACCCGAGGCCGATCGATATCGACAAACAGCGTGATGTAATCTTGGCCGCGCCGGGCGGCGGTCGCCTCGATGGCGATCCGCGTCACGCCAGAGGCATCGATGCGCGCCCGGGCCGCGTCGACATAGTAGTGAACCATGCGCCACAGCCGCGTGTCGTGCTCGCCCACGATCCGCGCCACCGCCTTGACCGGCATGGCCGCGACCATGGTCATGACCAGCGCCTCGAACAGCAGCGTGAAGCCGCTGTCCGGCCGTGCCCATGGCACGCCGACCGTCTTGATGCCGCACGTGTCGCAGCGCACGCGCGGCACGCGAGCATTCAGGTAGGCCTGGTGCTGGAAGAAGTTGAGGTGACGCCAGGTCCTCCGCTCGGTGTCGTAGGCCGGGCAGTCCGCGGCACCGCAGCTCGGACAGGCAAAACGGCTGCCCGAGGGGAAGTCGATCTCGATGTCCAGCCGGTGTGCCTCGGGGTCAAAGTCGCTGCGGCTCACCGTCCAGGGCGGGGTCAGCGCCAGTGCCAGTTGCAGCAGAGTTGTGTCACGCATGATCGATCCTCCGCGCGCGGCCCGGCCTGCTCGAGCCTGGCGCCGTGCTCGCCGTCGTCAAGGACGCTGCGCGCCGCTTCGCGGTGGCCCCGGCGAAGCGCCGGGACCATCCTTCACCACGGCTGCGCGCGCCGCTGGGGGGTGTCAGGCCGGGACGAAGAAACGGCCCCCGTCAGCCGAACCAAGAAACAGGCTCAGATGGGCAGCACTGGCTCATCAAGCAAGGCGAACACGTTTCAACCCACTCTCAACAGCGAGGAAGCCATTGATGCAGGTATTTTCGGTGACAGTATTTGAAAGGAGCTCGATAGAATCTGTCATCTTCCAAACAGCCGACGGTTCCGAACATGTCATGGACCTCAAGACTCCCCTCATTTGTCAGACCGGGCCGAAAACGTCTGCGAAGAGCGGCTGGTCCTGCAGCATTTGAGAGAAGCGCTGCATCAGCGGACGCAGCCTGGTTTCCGGCATCGTGGGGATCAGATCGTAAAGCATGCAGCCCTGACGGAACAACGAATGGACGCGCCGCTTGGCGGTGTTGGTCTTGAGCATCCGGTCGTAACCCAGCGCCTCGCCGGCGGCATCGAGCAACGTCAACAACACGACCGCGAAAGCGTTGATCAGCCACAACCGATCACGCCGCTCCGGTGATTTGACATGCATCGTGCCCATCCCCATGCCGAAGCGCAGGTCCTTGGTATCGCGCAGCCCGCACTCGATTCCCCAGCGACGGCCATAGTATCCAATCAGATGCTTGGCGGTGGCGTCGGTGGTGCTGGCGGCCAAGCACCAGGCCTGCTTCATGTCGGGGTGCTGAACGCAGACCACGGTTCCCACTGGATAGCGATCGGCGGTGACCTCAGCGCCGCGCAGTACACGGGCGCGTCCGCCGGGTCGCACCCAGGCGGCAGCGGTGCGGGTTTCTCCGGTCGTGGCGGTGACAGCGATGTTGCCGCGGAAGCGGATGACGTAGTCAAAGCACAATTCCTCGGTCAGCACCTTGTAAAGCTTCTGGTCGCCGAAGCCGCGGTCGGCGACCACGCAGACCTTGACGTCGGCCGGCAGCAGTTCTGCCAGCCGCACCAGCACGCGATGCTCGTAGAGGCTGCGGTTGTCCTTGAGCGTGCGCTTGTCGACCGTCAGCCACAGCAGGGGCGTGGCACGGCCGTGATCGGTAATCAGGGACAACATGATGGTGGCTTGCTTGTCTGCATCGAAGTCGGTCCAGTCCAATGCCACCACTATGGAACTGCGCGCGCCAACGACGAAGGGAACCCAGCGGGAGAGGATGTCGTCGACCTTGATCTCTGGGTTGGAGAGCAGGCGATCGACCTGTTTGGTCGCGTGCTTGGGGTTCAGACTGCGGGCGGCGGCGAGTTCCCGGCCGATGGCGCAGACCGCGAGCGAGGCGCCGCGCAGCACGCCAAGGGTGGCGTCGCTGAGCGAGGCGACGCGCTTGGCGTGCAGGTCGTGGCCCAGCACGTCGCCAAGGACCTGCCTGACCTGATTGATGGAGAACCGCTGCTTCCGAATGACCATCGCATCTCTCGACCGGCTGTTGCGGGGCGGGAGATGTGTTGGGTCGTGCGGAGTTGGAAGTCGTCGTGGCGAATTCGCAAGGATATGCCGCCGACGGCGCTCGTGCGATTCTTTCCGGAATCGCCCCTATGGCCGCCCGATTCTTTTATGTCCCAAAGAAAATGAGGGGATGAGTGAGGTCATGGACGGTAACCAATTGAATTTATTCAGCTATTGACCGGACAGTAGTGAAATGGTATATGAACGCTCACGTCGTCTGAGCCGGGAGCATGGTTACGCAATCCAATGGAGCCGCACTGGTTAAAATTGGAGGTGGTCGGAGGATCAGCCGACCCCGCCACATGCCATTCTGCTGATCGAGGATGGCGACGTAACCGTTGGCGTTGTCGCATTCCTTGATGGCAAGCATTGGGCGAACGTAGCGCCAGGATGGCTAATGATGTTCGCCTGGGTCGCGCCAGAATGGCGGCGCCAGGGCGTACTTAACCGGCGATGGGCCGTATGGACTACGGAATACGGGTACTTTGTGCTGGGGCCGCCTATCAGCGACGAAATGACGGTGCTCTGTGCCAGTCAAAAGCACCCAACGGAGCCGGTATTGATTTAGATCATGCCCAAGTGGAAATCGAGGAGCCGGACCGCAACGTCGCTGCCAGCGACGATCACGCCGGCACCGCGTCGCGACGTGACGCGGTGACGTGACCGCCGTCTTCGGCTGGGCCGTTCGGGCAGCGTATCGCAGGAGCGTTCGCGATCAAATGCAGGGCAACGGGAGGATCATCCGGCTGCCCCGACAATCCGCCCCACGTGCAACTCTTCCTTCGCTCCACACCCCTGCGCGCCCTCCGGCACGTCCAGCCGGAACTGCTCATAGGGCCGGAACCCGACGCGGTTGCCTGCTGGGGATTTCGCCCCGATCGTCGTATTGCCATCGACATCGGGCGCCGCTTCGGGTCGTTGGGATGCGCCGCATTGGCACGGGGTGGCGGCACGCCGACTGCTGCGCCCTCTCACGCCGTCCTCGGCACCACCAACCCCAACTCGCGGATCATCGCCTCACGCATCCTGAACTTCTGCACCTTGCCGCTCGCGGTGGTGGGAAACTCGTCCACGAACCGGATGTAGCGCGGGATCTTGTAATGCGCGATGCGGCCGCGGCAGAAGCCGCGAACATCGTCCTCATCCGCCGCGGCCCCGTGCTTCAACCGTACCCACGCCGCGACCTCCTCGCCCATCAGGTCGTCCGGCACGCCGAACACATGCACGTCGTCGATCGACGGGTGCGCGTACAGGAACTCCTCAATCTCGCGCGGGGAGATGTTCTCGCCGCCGCGGATCAGCATGTCCTTCGAGCGCCCCACAATGTTGCAGTACCCATCCGCGTCGATCGTGCCAAGATCGCCGGTATGCAGCCACCCGGCTGCGTCGATCGCGTCGGCATTGCGCTCCGGATCATCCCAATAGCCGCGCATCACCAGGTATCCCCGCACCAGGATCTCGCCCGGCACGCCGACCGGCACGACGCGCCCCTCCAGGTCCACAACCTTCGCCTCGACATGCGGATGCACCTGCCCACAGGTGGTCACGCGACGCTCCAGCGTATCCTCCGGCCTGGTCTGGAAGCTGATCGGCGACGTCTCCGTCATGCCAAACACGATGGTCATCTCGGTCAGGTGCATGTCGCTGACCAATCGCTTCATGATCTCCACCGGGCACGGCGCGCCACCGATATAACCCGTGCGCAGCGAGGAAAAGTCGAAGCTCCCGAACTGCGGATGGTTCAGCATGCCGACGAACATGGTCGGCACCGCGCCGATGATGCTGCAGCGCTCTTGTGATATCGCCAGCATCGTCGCCAGCGGGTCGAACGACTCGGCCGGCATGACAACGGCGCAGCCCAATGCGACGCTCGTCAGGACCACCACCATGCCGGCCGCGTGGAACATCGGCACCGGCAAGGCGTAACGATCGCCGTGGACCTGCTTGCAGATGCGGGCCGTGAAGATCGCATTGTTCACCACGCCATGATGCGTCAGCGTTGCCGCCTTGGATCGCCCGGTCGTGCCGCTGGTGAACTGGATGTTCACCGCATCGTCGAACTGCATGCGCTGCGCCAGTTCGGCCAGTTGTGCCCGCTCCGGCGGACCGCCCAGCCCCGCCAGCGCATCGAACCGTAGGAACCCCGGTTCGTCGCCGGTGCCGATATGGATCAGCGTGGTCAGCGTCGGCAGCCGCGCCGCACGCAGCTCACCCGACCGGCACTCCGCAGCCTCTGGCGCCAGCTCGCGCATCATCGCAATGTAGTCGGAGGTCTTCAGCCGATCCGCCACGATCAGCGCGCGGCAGCCGACCTTGTTCAGGCAGGTACTCGATTTCGCCGATCCGGTAGGCCGGATTGAGGCTGACCAGGATAAGCCCAGCCTTGGCCGCGCCAAACATCGTCAGCAGCCATTCGGCATTGTTCGGCGACCAGATGCCGATCCGCTCGCCCGGCTGCAGCCCGAGCGCGAGCAATCCGGCCGCCACCTTGTCCACTCCGCGGTTGAGTTCCGCGTAGCTCCAACGGATGCCCTGGTGACACGAAACCAGCGCCTCGTCGACGCCGAACGCCGCCGCTGCCCGATCGAGCAATCCCCCGACGGTCTCGCCGATCAGCGGGATATCGCTCACCCCGTGCACGTAGCTCATGGTCAGTTGCGTCACGACTCCCCCCTCCGCCGCAACAAGGTTCAGTCCGAGATGCGCACCGGCAGCGACGTGATCCCGTGAATGAGATTGGAATAGCTGCGCTTCGGTTCGCCCATCAGCTCGATCGGCGGGAAGCGCTTCAGGATCTCCTCCCACAGGATCGTCACCTGCATCTCGGCGAGCCGGTTGCCGACGCAGCGATGGATGCCGAACCCAAACGACAGATGCTGGCGCGGCCGCGCCCGGTCGATGATGAACTCATCCGGCCGTTCGATCGCTTCCTCATCGCGGTTCCCCGAGATGTACCACATCGCCACCTTGTCGCCCTTGCGGATCGTCTTGCCGCCAAGCGCGATATCCGCTGCCGCCGTGCGCCGCATGTGGATTACCGGCGTCACGTAGCGGATGATCTCCGGCACCAGGCTCGGAATCAGCTCTGGATGCTCGCGCAGCTTGCGGTACTGGTCGGGAAACTTGTTGAGCGCCAACAATCCGCCCGAGATCGAGTTGCGCGTCGTGTCGTTGCCGCCGACGATCAGCAGCAGCAGCGTGCCCATGAACTCGTTCGGACGCGACGGCAGGTCGCGCGTCGCCTCGCCATGCGCCAGCATCGAGATCAGGTCGGGCTTCGGCGCCTGCTTCGCACGCTCGTGCCACAGCGCGGTGAAATACCCGAGCGCCTGCTGCAGCACCGCGTCCCGCTTCTGCTCCGAATCGATTTCGGTTCCCGCGCGGGTGTTCACGCTCGCGACGTTCGACCAGTATGTCAAGGTGCGCCGCTCGTCGAACGGGAAGTCGAACAGCGTTGCCAGCATCTGCGTGGTCAGCTCGATCGAAACGCGATCCACCCAGTCGAACGTCTCCCCCCGCGGCAGCCCGTCCAGGATGCGCCCGGCCCGCTCGCGAATCGTGCCCGACAGCTTCTGCAAGTTCGCCGGCGCCACGATCGGCGCCACCACCTTGCGCTGCTCGTCGTGCTTCGGCGGGTCCATCGAGATGAAACTCGGCCGCCGGGACTCCATCGGCAGGTCGCGTATCACGACACCGCCAAGCATGGCGTCCGACGAGAACACCTGCTGGTTGGTGTCCACCGCCATGATGTCGCGATACTTGGTGACCGACCAGAACGACCCGTAGATCCCATCCTTGGTGTAGTGCACCGGATCGTCCCGCCGGAGCCGCGCGAAGTACGGGTGCCAGGTGTCGTCCTGGTAGAGATGCGGGTTGCTGACATCGATCCGGTCCAGCGGTATGGACCAGGGATCTTCCGTCAGGCCGACATTGACCGGCGCATCCATGGCGTTCCCTCGCGGCCTGCCGCTCGCGGCGCTGGCGATCCGAGCAGGCTCCCTGGGTCGACGCTAGAGCGTTTTCATGTTGAGTGGAAGCATCGCATGCGTAACACCTCCCGCACGCGAGAGAGGTCGACGAGCGCAACTCGGCGGATGGGGGTGCGCTGCACGAACTCGGCTCAGTGAGCCAGGCACCCTCCGTGCCAATGAAGGTGAGACACCAGACCCCCGGGAATTTAGACTTGAGGGCGCGGAAGGATCACCACGGACATGCCCATGCCACAGACCCCGATCGATGCCGAGGCGGGCGCTGCCACGAGCGGAGGCCGTAGGCCGACGGTCGTGGCAGCGCCCGCCTCGGCATCGCCCGAATTATCCGACCGTCCGCGCCGCCGGACGTTCACCGCACAGGACAAGCTGCGCATCCTGGCCGAGACCGATCGCGCCGCCGAAACTGGTGGGATCGGTGCCATTCTGCGGCGCGAGGGCCTCTACTCCTCGGCCCTCACCGACTGGCGCCGGCAGCGGGATGCCGGGGCCTTCGGCGCACTGGCGCCTGCCAAACGTGGCCCGAAGACCGCCGAGCCCAATCCGCTGGCAGCGGAACTGGCCCTGGCCCGGCGCGACAATGCCCGCCTCACGCTGCGGCTGAAGCGCGCCGAAGCCATCATCGAACTCCAAAAAAAAGTTGCGGAGCTGCTGGGCATCCCGCTGGCGCCGAACGGCGACGAGCCTTGACGAACGCAGTCGTGGCCCTCGCTCCGGACAGCGGGATGACTGCTGCGGCCTGTGCCGCGCTGGGGGTTTCACGTGCCAGCGTGCAGCGCCGGCGTGCCCGGCTCGCCGTGCCGCCGGCACTCCGCCGCCCAAGGCCGAAGCCGGCACGCGCATTGACCGTCCCGCAGCAGCAGGCGGTGCTGGACCTGTTGCACGCACCGCGCTTCGCTGACCAGAGCCTGCCCCTGCGAAGGCGGGGGCACCGGCCGAGATGTGTTTCGGCGTGCAATTTTGACCCCCTGAGCGGGGGGATCGGCGTCCAAAATTGACCCCCCTGAGTGCTGTGCTGCTGGCTGCCTGCTTGGTCCTGAAGCAGGTGGTGGGGGATGCTCATTGTGGAGACGATCGGCCGAATACGACGTGAGCATTTCGTCCAGGGGAAGTCGATCAAGGAGATCGCCCGCGACCTGAGGATTTCGCGCAACACGGTCCGTAAGGCTAGTTCGGTTTGAGATTCGAGTCGGACTCTAAGACCGCGCGTCAGTGGTGCGGCTGGCGTGACCACGAAGCTGTACGAACTGTTGGACATGGTGAACGCGTTGGCGGATTGGGAAGCGCGGCAGGAGAGTCGGGCCGCCAATTAGGGCTGGTACCCTCCGCGCGATTATGGTACGAGCCTGTCGTATTGTAAGCTGGGCGGGGGCGGCATGCCGGACGGAACAAGCGGGCTGATAGTGATCAAAAAGGCTGGTGATCAGGTTCTGAAGCTGGGCAACTGCCTCACCGCGATGGCAGGGATGCCAGCGCAGTCGATCGATGTTGTGGTCACTTCACCACCCTACAACCTGAATCTTGCGTATGGTGTCTACGACGATTCGCGCGAGGAACCCGAATACGTCGATTGGCTGTTTGAGGTGTCTGCGGCGATCAAAAAAGTGATGAAACCAAACGGCTCATTCTTCCTGAACATCACAGGATCGAGTAGCCGCCCTTATGTGCCGTTCGAGCTAATGGTGCGATTGCGCGGTCTCGGATTCTTTCTGCAAAACCACATCACCTGGATTAAATTGATCGGGATGGAAACTGAGTTCGCGCGGCCACTTCAAGCCCATTGGCGGCCGGCGGTTCATGCATCACAACCATGAACACATTTTCCACCTGACGCTCAACAACGAAGTCGAGTTGGATAGGCTGTCGATCGGACTTCCATTCCAGGATAAGACGAACATCGCCCGACGCGGTCATGCGCGCGATCTTCGGTGCCGAGGCGACACCTGGTTTATCCCGTACTCGACGGTCAAGAGTAAGGCGCAGAAGTTCAATCATCCCGGCACATTTCCGGTGGAACTGCCGCTTTGGTGCATCTACCCTCATGACTCCCCTCATTTGTCAGACCGGCGCGAAAACGTCTGCGAAGAGCGGCTGGTCTTGCAGCATCTGAGAGAAGCGCCGCATCAGCGGCCGCAGCCTGATTTCCGGCATGGTCGGGATCAGATCGTAAAGCATGCAGCCCTGACGGAACAACGAGTGGACCCGGCGCTTGGCTGTGTTGGTCTTGAGCATCCGGTCATAGCCCAGCGCCTCACCGGCAGCACCGAGCAACGTCAGCAGCACCACCGCGAAAGCGTTGATCAGCCCCAACCGGTCGCGCCGCTCCGGCGATTTGACGCGTATCACGCCCATTCCCATGCCGAAACGCAGGTCCTTGGTATCGCGCAGCGCGCACTCGATGCCCCAGCGACGGCCGTAGTATCCGGTCAGATGCCTGGCCGTGGCGTCGGTGCTGCTGGCGGCCAGGCACCAGGCCTGCTTCATGTCCGGGTCCTGCACGCAGACCACGGTTCCCACCGCATAGCGGTCGGCGGTGACTGCGGCGCCGCGCAGCACGCGGGCGCGTCCACCGGGCCGCACCCAGGCGGCGGCGGTGCGGGTTTCGCCCGTCGTGGCATTGACGGTGATGTCGCCGCGGAAGCGGATGACGTAGTCGAAGCACAGTTCCTCGTTCAGCAGTTTGTAAAGCTTCTGGTCGCCGAAGCCGCGATCGGCGACCACGCAGACCTTGATGTCGGCCGGCAACAGTTCAGCCAATCTCACCAACACACGATGCTCGTAGAGGCTGCGGTTGTCCTTGAGCGTGTGCTTGTCGACTGTCAGCCACACCAGCGGCGTGGCACGGCCGTGGTCGGTGATCAGCGACAGCATGATAGTGGCTTGCTTGTCGGCCTCGAAGTCGGTCCAATCCAATGCCACGACGATGGAGCTGCGTGCGCCGACGATGTAGGGCACCCAGCGGGCCGCGATGTCATCGACGTTGATGTTTGGGTTGGAGAGCAGGCGGTCCACCTGCTTGGTCGCGTGCTTGGGATTCAGACCGCGCGCGGCGGCAAGGCCCTGGCCGATGGTGCAGACCGCAAGAGAGGCGCTGCGCAGCACGCCCAGAGTGGCGTCGCATAGCGAGTTGACGCGCTTGGCGTGCAGGTCGTGGCCCAGCACACCGCCAAGAACCTGCTTGACCCGGTTGAAGGAGAACCGCCGTTCACTGATGGCCATTGTATCCCCCGGCTTGCCGTTGAGGGGCGGGAGATTTGTTGCTTCTCGCGGCGTTGGAAGTCGCCTTGGCGAATTCGCAAAGATATGCCAACGCCGGCGGTTGTCTGATTCTTTCCGGAATCGCCTTTATGACCAGCCGATTTTTTGTGTCCCAAGGAAAATGAGGGGATGAGTGAGGCATCTACCTCCACGGTGGAGAGCGCCTCAAAGTGCTTGACCCCTTTGTCGGCACGGGAACCACACTTGTTGCCGCCCGGCTAGCCGGCGCAAAGGGTATCGGGGTTGACATCGACCAAACCTACATCGAGACGGCGCGCCAGCGCATCGAAGAGGTTCAAGCAGGCGCCGTGGACGTGAGACTGAATCACACCGAAATTCAGGAGCTATTGAAGCAGGACCCCGATACGGAACATGAGGGCGGATGGCAAAGTCTTCTGGTTGGATTGCAAAAACGAACCAACAAAACAACTGGCCACCTGACCCTGACGGCAGCCGATCTGGATCAAATTCAGCGGTATGCGTTCCGCTACAAGCGCGGCGGCTGGCAAGCGCGGCTGCAAACACTGCTCGGTCGCACGCTCGGCCCAGGGCTGGATGGAAACCTTGCGTAGCGTCGCTATTTGCGTTCCATCAACTCGATAATCGACCGCCGAAACACCTTCCGCACGCGATCGCGAAACCCGCTTTGCTCATAGCTCGCATACCGGACGATCTCTCCAAGCTCGCTGTCGTCCAGCTCAATGACTCCGGCCTGCGTCACTTTGGCCTGGAGATTAGGCACGAGGTGCTTCTGAAAGCCGCCGCTGCCGGACCATGGCGCTTGGAGAAGAGCCAGTTCGTCGGGGGTTAGGGTAAGGTTCGGAGCGTGTCAACGATTTTGATACATCCGGGTTCGGCATTTAGGCTCGGCTGATGTTGCTTGTCGGCTCCTGCTTCGGGGTCGGCCAATCGGTGAGGTTGGGTGACCGAGACGCGTTCTGCGGTCGGTGGCTGATTGCAGGCAGCCTCTCCGGTGACGTGGGAAGCCTGCATAGCGTTACGTAACGGAACCCAGTGGGGGCCGACCCATAAGACATAGCGCAGAGGGCGGGCGGTAAACTGGGGTTGCCGGGAACGACGCGGTGAGACGGCACATACCGGAGCGATGCCGTCAATCTTGCCAAGTGCCGCATTCAGGTCCGGCTCCTCGGCGTTGGCGGGTTGATCCAGGCGGCGGTTGGTTTGTTGGGCGGGGTCGGCGGTTTGTTGACGAAGCGGTCCGGGCTGTCGCGGAACGCCCGATCGAGTGTGGTCTGCCGCGCAGCGTGAACCGCATCGGTCTGGCCGTAGTGCACCTGGTCCGGGGTCATCAGTCCGATGCCGATATGGTGATGGTCCTGGTTGTACCAATCGAAGAAGTGGCGGCAGAAGCTTCTGGCGTCCTCGATGCAGCCGAAGCGCTGGGGGAACTGCGGTTGGTACTTGAGGGTCTTGAAGTGGCTCTCGGAGAACGGATTGTCGTTGGACACATACGGCCGGTTATGCGAGCGGGTGACGCCAAGGTCGGCGAGCAGCAGGGCGGTGGCCTTGGCCTTCATCGGGCCGCCGCGATCGGCATGCAGAGTAAGCTGACCGGGCGGCACGTTGTGCTTGGCGACGGCGTCGTCGAACAGCGGCCGGAAGAGAGCGGCGCTCTCGGCATCGGCGACGCACCAGCCGACCACGCGACGGCTGAAGATGTCGAGGATGACGTAGAGATAGAAGTAGCTCCACTTGGTTGGCCCCATCAGCTTGGTGATGTCCCAGGACCAGACCTGATTCGGACGTTCGGCCAGCAGTTCGGGCTTCCGGTAGGTGGGATGGCCCCCGGGTCAAGTGCCCGGGGGCAGGCTCCGTTGCTCGCGGCGTTCGCGGACTTCGCCGCGTTGGCCGAGGATGCGGTACATGGTGCGGATCGAGCAGTGGTAGACACCTTCATCGAGCAGGGTGGCGTAGATCTCGGCCGGTGCCCCCGCCTTCGCAGGGGCAGACTCTGGTCAGCGAAGCGCGGTGCGTGCAACAGGTCCAGCACCGCCTGCTGCTGCGGGACGGTCAATGCGCGTGCCGGCTTCGGCCTTGGGCGGCGGAGTGCCGGCGGCACGGCGAGCCGGGCACGCCGGCGCTGCACGCTGGCACGTGAAACCCCCAGCGCGGCACAGGCCGCAGCGGTCATCCCGCTGTCCGGAGCGAGGGCCACGACTGCGTTCGTCAAGGCTCGTCGCCGTTCGGCGCCAGCGGGATGCCCAGCAGCTCCGCAACTTTTTTTTGGAGTTCGATGATGGCTTCGGCGCGCTTCAGCCGCAGCGTGAGGCGGGCATTGTCGCGCCGGGCCAGGGCCAGTTCCGCTGCCAGCGGATTGGGCTCGGCGGTCTTCGGGCCACGTTTGGCAGGCGCCAGTGCGCCGAAGGCCCCGGCATCCCGCTGCCGGCGCCAGTCGGTGAGGGCCGAGGAGTAGAGGCCCTCGCGCCGCAGAATGGCACCGATCCCACCAGTTTCGGCGGCGCGATCGGTCTCGGCCAGGATGCGCAGCTTGTCCTGCGCGGTGAACGTCCGGCGGCGCGGACGGTCGGATAATTCGGGCGATGCCGAGGCGGGCGCTGCCACGACCGTCGGCCTACGGCCTCCGCTCGTTTGCCACCGCGAACGCCGCCATATGTGTCGCGCCTTGACCGCCACTGAGCACGGTGCATAGGGCGATCACCATCATTTCGTGGAACTCGTGCAAACCGGCATTGCCAGTGCGCGGATCCTCCAACCCGTCCCAGCAGGCGACAAATTGATCCACGGCGCTCTCCCAAGCTGCGTTTTGCACGCCGATTGGTAGAGTCGATCATGCCCGAATCGGGCAAGCGGCGATTCGCCTGTCAAGCAATTTCGAAGTGCGATTCCCCTGGTGCACCAGCTGCGGTAGGCTGCAACTCACGCGGCGACCGTGCTAGATGGGCGCCGATGAAAGACCATCAATAGGAGCTGCTCGCCAAAGGTCAGTCATCAGGTTGCGCCGCAATGATCCTGCGTCAAGCCGACCGGCCCGCGTAGATGGGCGAGGCGGGATGTCAGCCCGCGTGGCCCACGCACCGGATCAGACGCTGCGGGCGTGGCCAGTCAGCCGCCAGGTTGATGCGTCTCAGGACCGGACGCCGAGTTACTCGCCCCGGTCCGACTTCGTGGCCTTCCCGATCCACCCGGCCAGGCTCCCCGGTGCCCCATGCTGGCCCAGCGGCGGCTTGCACATGACCACGTAACCCGACCGCTCCAAATGCTCGACCAGCCGCTCGGCAACCACCGTTGCCCAGAGGGGCAGGACCGGGGCGCGGGTGACGCGGATCGGTAGGGTATTACCCTCACTCATCCCCTCATTTTCCTTGGGACACAAAAGAATCGGCTGGTCATAAAGGCGATTCCGGAAAGAATCAGACAACCGCCGGCGTTGGCATATCCTTGCGAATTCGCCAAGGCGACTTCCAACGCCGCGAGAAGCAACAAATCTCCCGCCCCGCAACGGCAAGCCGGGGGATACAATGGCCATCAGGGAACGGCGGTTCTCCTTCAACCAGGTCAAGCAGGTTCTCGGCGGTGTGCTGGGCCACGACCTGCACGCCAAGCGCGTCGACTCGCTGTGCGACGCCACTCTGGGCGTGCTGCGCAGCGCCTCTCTTGCGGTCTGCACCATCGGCCAGGGCCTTGCCGCCGCGCGCGGTCTGAATCCCAAGCACGCGACCAAGCAGGTGGACCGCCTGCTCTCCAACCCAAACATCAACGTCGATGACATCGCGGCCCGCTGGGTGCCCTACATCGTCGGCGCACGCAGCTCCATCGTCGTGGCATTGGATTGGACCGACTTCGAGGCCGACAAGCAAGCCACTATCATGCTGTCGCTGATCACCGACCACGGCCGTGCCACGCCGCTGGTGTGGCTGACAGTCGACAAGCACACGCTCAAGGACAACCGCAGCCTCTACGAGCATCGTGTGTTGGTGAGATTGGCTGAACTGTTGCCGGCCGACATCAAGGTCTGCGTGGTCGCCGATCGCGGCTTCGGCGACCAGAAGCTTTACAAACTGCTGACCGAGGAACTGTGCTTCGACTACGTCATCCGCTTCCGCGGCGACATCACCGTCAATGCCACGACGGGCGAAACCCGCACCGCCGCCGCCTGGGTGCGGCCCGGTGGACGCGCCCGCGTGCTGCGCGGCGCCGCAGTCACCGCCGACCGCTATGCGGTGGGAACCGTGGTCTGCGTGCAGGACCCGGACATGAAGCAGGCCTGCTGCCTGGCCGCCAGCAGCACCGACGCCACGGCCAGGCATCTGACCGGATACTACGGCCGTCGCTGGGGCATCGAGTGCGCGCTGCGCGATACCAAGGACCTGCGTTTCGGCATGGGAATGGGCGTGATACACGTCAAATCGCCGGAGCGGCGCGACCGATTGGGGCTGATCAACGCTTTCGCGGTGGTGCTGCTGACGTTGCTCGGTGCTGCCGGTGAGGCGCTGGGCTATGACCGGATGCTCAAGACCAACACAGCCAAGCGCCGGGTCCACTCGTTGTTCCGTCAGGGCTGCATGCTTTACGATCTGATCCCGACAATGCCGGAAATCAGGCTGCGGCCGCTGATGCGGCGCTTCTCTCAGATGCTGCAAGACCAGCCGCTCTTCGCAGACGTTTTCGGGCCGGTCTGACAAATGAGGGGAGTCATGAGGGTATTACCCCCAGCCATTCAAACTGAAATACGAGCCCAAGGGCTCAAGCCGTTCCGGAAGCACACCATCGCAGGTCAGTCCCAAGTAGGTCGCTGCGCGCGTAACGCCCACGCAAAAGAAGCGCTGAAATAGATCAGGAATCCGTTCGGCGAGGCCATCTATACCCACGAAGAAAACGGCCTCGAATTCCAGTCCTTTGATGTGCTGTATCACTGCTGTCCGGTTCGCTGAGCAGGGATTTTCCAAACATCGCGGCCACATAAGGGATTTTGATAGTTCGTTGCTGCGGTGGATTTGATCTCCTGATGGCTCTCCCCGAGAATGTGGCGGGGGGGCCAGACCATGAACACCGGCAAGACGCTATTCGCGCAGCTGATGGATTTTCTGCCGTGGAGCACATTCGATCGGATTGTCGCGCGCTATAATGGCAACCGCGCCGTGCGGACGCTGCCCTGCGCCGCACAGTATCAGGTGATGGCATTTGCCCAGATCACCTATAGGGAGAGCCTGCGCGACATCGAGGCGTGTCTGTCAGCGCAATCGGCCAAGCTCTATCACATGGGTTTGCAGGGGCCGATTCGCCGTTCCACGTTGGCCGACGCCAACGAAACCCGCGATTGGCGGATCTACGCCGAGTTTGCCCAACGGCTGATCGCGCAGGCCAAGCGGCTGTATGCCGGCGACGATCTGGATGTGGATCTGCCCAGCACCGTCTATGCGCTCGACTCGACGACCATCGATCTGTGTCTGTCGGTGTTCCCATGGGCACATTTCCGGTCGACCAAGGCGGCGGTGAAGATGCACACGCTCCTCGACCTGCGCGGCAACATTCCAAGCTTCATCCACATATCCGACGGCAAACTGCACGATGTCCATGCGCTCGACATGCTGCTTCCCGAACCTGGTGCCATCTACGTCATGGATCGGGGCTATGTGGATTTCGCCCGCCTGCATGTGCTGCATCAGGCCGGCGCCTTCTTCGTGACCCGGGCAAAGTCGAACGTTGATGCCCACCGGGTTTATTCGGCGCCGGCAGACCGAAGCGCAGGCGTGATATGCGATCAGACCATCGCGATGGACGGCTACCTCACACAGCAAAATTATCCCACGCACCTGCGGCGCATTCGCTTCAAGGACCCCGAGACCGGCAAGACGCTAGGCCCTGTGGACAAACCTCGCCCAGATACGGATGCATCCGAGCAAGACGAATCCCACGAAGCTGGTGGCGAGCTTGTCATATCGGGTGGCGACGCGCCGCTGCTCCTTGAGATGGCCAATGAAGCACTCAATCCGTGACTGCAGCGCATAGAGCGGTTTGTCGACCGAGTACTGCACCTTGCGGTTGCTCTTGGTCGGGATCTCGGGTGTCGCACCGCCATCCCGCAAGTCATGGCGGATCGCATCGCTGTCGTAGCCTTTGTCCGCCAACATGGCGCCGGGATCGCTGTCGCGTTGCTCCATCAACTCTTCATAAGCCGTCACGTCATGGGCCTCGCCCTCGCTGAGTACGACCCCGATGGGGAGACCTGCGGCGTTGCAACGCACATGTATCTTGGTGCTGAACCCACCGCGCGAGCGGCCGAGCGCTTGATTCTGCTGCTCGGTCTTTTCGCCGGCGGCGCAGCGATGCGCTCGGACGATGGTGCTGTCGATCATCTGCAACATGTCCAATGCGCCGCCGCTGTCAGCCAGCGCCTGAAGCAGCAGGTCCCAGATGCCAGACTCGCACCAGCGACGGAATTGCTTCCACACGGAGTTCCATTTGCCGAACGCCGCCGGCAAGTCGCGCCACGGCGCTCCGGTCCGGCAGATCCAAAGTATGCCGTCCAGCCTGTGCCGATGGTTCTTGGGTGGACGCCCGCCACGCGAGGAGGGTGTGGTCAGGAAGGGCGCGAAGATCGCCCACTCTTCGTCCGTCATCAGTCCGCGGATCATGGTCGGCCTCGAGCTTACCAAGAGGCCGGTCAAGATTGACCGCAAGCCGGTCAATTGAATCCCCTGACGCAAGAAAGAAACGAAACGAATCCCGGGACAGGAGCTACGATTCTTTTTGGAATCTGCCGCAGCGCCCTTTGATTTTTTGCTTTCCGGTCGGGTCAGCCGATCAGCTCGTCACCCCAGGGGCCACGCGGCTGTCGCGCCGCCCAAGCCGTCCCGGCCGCGCCAGCGCCAGGGCCGGTTTGTCCACAGGGCCTAGTCTTCCTCACCAATCAAACGACGCTGCCGGCTTTGACGATCTGTGCCCTCTACAAGAGTCGCTGGCAGGTGAAGCTGTTGTTCAAGTGGATCAAGCAGCATCTGCGCATCAAGCAGTTCTACGGCATTTCGGAAAACGCGGTGAAGACCCAGATCTGGATCGCGGTGTCAGTCTACGTGCTGATCGCCATCGTCAAGAAGCGACTCCGGCTGGAGGTGTCGCTCTACACATTGCTGCAGGTCTTTTCGGTCACAGTTTTCGAGAAGATGCCGATTCAGGCTGCGATTTTGGCAACGCCCGACCGGTTCGAGGATGTCATAGACAGCAACCAATTGGAATTGTTCACTTTTTTACCGGACAGCAGTGGTGCTGTATGTCAAAGACGCGAACTTCACGAGCGTCGCCGACGACGGTTCCCCCCTTATAGCCGACGATCGGTATATTTCGCTCGGCCAGGATCGTGTGCGTACATTGAATCAACGGATCAATAAGGTTGTCCCCGTCGACAAAAACAGCAATCGAAGGTAGCCTGCCGATAGCTCCTTCTACCTCTTGAATTCGCTCGGCGAGCCACGCGCCAAGTTTTTCTCCTGAACGATTCTCGCTGAGCAGTGGCCAAACATCCGCTTCCTCGCTTCCGCTCGGTGCCCTGGTGCGTACGTCGGCGTCGGCATCGAGCGCAGCGAGTGCATCCGCTAAGATCCGGAGTCTATGGCTTTGCCGGTATCCAATGTCGATCTCACGTATGTCTATTTGAACTCCAGAAGTGCGATCCAGCCACTTAAGCTCGGAACGATCCTGAATGCCGTTAGCAGTGATTCGCTGTCGAAGATCCCCACAGGCAAACCAGGAGCGCAGTTTGGGATGGGAGAGCTCTGATTGTACAGGCGAGTTGGAGCGCCGAGAGGTCGGTAGCCTCGTCGACAAAAACCCGCATCAAATAACGGTTCTTGATGCTATCCAGCCAGTCATGCTGGGTGGTCAATTCGAGTCGGTTGCCGTCAGGATATTGCAAAAGGCGCCGCGCATTGCGAAGCATGACGAGTATGAGCGCGTCGACTCCGTCTGGCGCAATTCTGCCGCGACTAAAGAAATTCGATGTCACTTCGTTTGTTACAAAGTGGCGTCCGTCCCTCAATGCCTGCCGACGGAATCGCGCGTACATTCCTGGAACTCCCATTACAAATGTCCGCGGCGCTTGAACGAGCGTCCGAAGTCGCGAAAGCGTCGCGATACTCGCGCCTACATTCGCAAACAGGCTTCCATGCGGTAGCCTGGTCCCGATGACCTCGATCACGCGACCCGATCGTCCACCAATTGTAGGGCGCCCCTCCGCTATCGCCCGCGCCCAGTTGCGAAGCGCGTTCATGAGGATACTCAAGGCTTCCCCGCGCGCAGTTGCTGGGAGTTGGACAGCTTCGGCAACCTCGTCGGCGTCTTCCTCGGGTTCGTCTGCCTGGTCATCTTTGATCGTCGGAAGTGCTGCGACTACTTCCTCCAGTAAATTCCTGTCGGTGTTTAGCAGCCGATTTACGATCTTACCGAACTCGCTGGAGATATACCCCGACTCTGCGGAAATCCGGAAAAACCTCTTGCCAACCGGGCTTGAGGCGATTCTGCTTCATCGATGATCCGCCCTGGCTTCCTGGACAGCGAATCGCGCCACGACCTGATTGAGCTGGCCCGCGACGGTTCCGCCGCGCACCGCTTGTCGCGGCGGGCCAACGCGCTGGTGCTGCTGGACCGAGGAATGAGCTGTCAGTCGGTCGCCGACGTGCTGTTGCTTGACGGCGACACGGTCCGAACCTGGTACCTACTCTATCGGGAGGACGGGATCGAGGGTCTGGCGAGCTTCGGCCATGAAGGGGGTACCTGTCGGTTGACGGTGGAGCAACAAGACAAACTGAAAGCCTGGATTGGCGAAACCCTGCCACGCTCGACGCGTGCAGTTGGCGCGTGGATCGCGCGTGAATGCGACATCGAATACCAGACCCGGTCTGGGCTGATCGCTCTGCTGCACCGCCTTGGCATGGAACACCGCAAGCCGAAAGCGATCTCGCGCAAGCTGGACCCGGCGAAACAGGCGGCGTTCGTCAAGGGTTACGAGGCCCTGATGAACCAGTTATCCGCTGATGAAGCGGTGATCTTCGTTGATGCGGTGCATCCCACCCACGCGGTGCGGCCGGTTGGCTGCTGGGCGCCAAAAGAGGTGCCGGTCGCGGTGGAACAGAGCAGCGGGCGGGACCGCCTGAATATCCATGGCGCGATCGACCTGGAGACCGGCAAGACCGTCATGAAGGATGTGCTGACGGTGGATGCCTTGAGTACGATCATGCTGTTGATGGCAATCGAGGCGGTGTATCCAGGCATGCGGCTGGTTCACGTCTTTCTGGACAATGCCAGATACCATCACGCTAAACTGGTTCAAGCTTGGCTGGCGCGGCCTGACTGCCGGATCAAGCTTCATTTCGTCCCGGCCTACTGTCCGCACCTCAATCCGATCGAACGGTTATGGGGGTTGATGCACAGACACACCACCCACAACAAGTGCTACAGCTCCTTTAGGGACTTCAGCATCGCAATGCTGAACTTCTTGCGCGACGACGTGCCCAGGAACTGGCGCACCTACTGCGATGAGGTCACGGACAACTTCCGTATCATAAACCCAACGGAGTTCCGGATTATCGCGTGAGCGGGGTATATGATCACTTATTCGTCTGATTTCGGCTTGCAGACCCTCGACACGATCAAACAGCCGGAGAAGATCGGAGACGCCAAGGTCCTTTGTGTTGCCGAGCGCACGTTGGAGGTTCGCCGCAGCTCTCCTGACGTTCTCATCCGTCGATGCCAGTAAGCTCACCATAGCATCGTTGCACCGCTTCAGTACATTCAGTTCGACGTACGTGGCGAATTCGTCATGCAGCTTCGTGACGCCTTGGCTTGATCCGTCAACAAGCAGGCCGAGATTTTCGTCCAACTGGAATCGCCCAGAACTATTCGACCGGAGGATGTTCAGAACGTTTCGCGCTAGGTCATGCCGTTCTTTATTCCATGTCCGAACATTGCCCGCGTCGGGTACGCCTTCCTGATTGAACGCCTCGCCTAGGTACTGTTTCAACAATTCAGCGGGTGAAAACATGGCCCAGCTATCCGGTCTGAGGAGGTTGTCGCCAACGTGGCCGGAGATAAGTCTTTCTTCGTCTTCCGTTAATGCGTCTGGTGTTCGCTTTTGCGCAAGCCGCTTGATAAGCGTCGTCGTCTTGCCCGAACCCGGCGGCCCAAACAGCATTACCTGCTGGTAGAGTGGGAGCCGGAAAATCTCTCCCTGGAATTGTATCTGCTCAACCCGGCTGGAGCACTGATCCGCCGCGCGGAATTGCGAGAATCGCCTGATAAGCGTCGATGCCGCGTCGCGCTGCGGTTCCTAGGACGGATCGGATGTCGGCGAACAGGTCGGCGCCCCAGCGTGATCGGAACCCGCCGGTGACCTTGCGGTAGGTGGCTGTGGGCCGCAACTCGCGCTCGCTGCTATTGTTGTCGGGCGGGACCTCGGGATGTTCGAGGAAGGTGAACAGGTAGCTGCGCACCTTGCCGTAGCGTTTGCGCAGCCGTCTGCCATGTTGATTGACCGGGGCGAGCACGATCATCGCGTTCAGGTCGCGATCCAGCCTGCATCGATAGGAGCGCCGGGTATCTTCGGCGAGTTCCTTTCGCCGCCGCGCCAGCACGACCGCCCGCAGCAGCAGCATCCTCATGCGTGGCGCGAAGATCGTGTCGGCCGCCTCGATGGCATACTGGCAGTCGCGCAACTGTTGCGCCAGGCAGACCTGCCAAAGATCGGCATGGCGTTGCTGAGCGCCGTAAAGGTCGGAGACCCAGATGCTCGGCCGATGGCCGGCCAGCACATCGCTCACGACGCTGGCCGCGCGCCAACTGGCTGATCACCGGCACGTGATCCGGGGGTGAAATAATGCATGATCGCGTAGGGATCGAGCGCCGGCGTCGTCGGCTTCTGGCGCATGTAGTCGTCGACGAAGCCGCTCATCGGCGAGGCGGCGGGATCAATCGTGCCGTCCTTCGTCCAGCCATGGATTTGCGTGCTGATGTCGGTGAACAACTCGCCGGGATCCGGATCGGGAATACTGCTGATGACAGGCCGCATCCTGTTCGTCTGTATCGGCAACACCGGCCGCGGCGTCGCCGCGGAGGCGGTCGCCAAACGCCCGATCGCCGCGCGTGGCCCGGCTTTGGCCGCGGCCTCGCGCGGCGTGGGGGTGGACCGGGGCAACGGCCGGCCGGAGCCGCATCTGGCGACGCTGCTCGCCGTGCGCGGCAGCGGTCTCTCGGCGCACTGCGCGGCCGGGTGGGCCCGCTGGTTCACCCGATTGCTCCGCGCGCGGGCCGGCGCTGCTTGGAAAGTCGGCCGTGCGGCTCTACCCTGGCCGCGACGAGCAAAAGGAGGCGAGGCGTGGATCGAGAGGAGCTGGGCCTGCTGTCGCGTTATCCGGCAGCGCCTCGCCGTCTGTTGACGGTCGATGACTACCACCGGATGGGCGAGGCGGGGATACTGACCGACGACGATCGCGTCGAGCTTATCGAAGGAGAACTTGTCGCGATGGCGCCCATCGGCAGCGAGCACATCGCCACCACCAATGCGCTCAACCGCCTGCTGGTGCTGGCCGTCGGCGACCGCGGCATTGTTTCCGTCGGCAACCCCGTCAGGCTGACCCGCTACAGCGAGCCGCAGCCGGATTTCTCAATACTCAAACCGCGCGACGACTACCGCCGGACGCTGCCACGGCCGGAAGACACCGTGCTCGCGGTCGAAGTGGCCAACACCAGCCTGGACTACGATCGCAAGGTCAAGTTGGCGCTCTACGCCCGCAGTGGCATTCCTGAAGTCTGGATCGTCAACCTGGCGGCGGCGGAGGTCGAGGTCTACCAATCCCCGGTCGCCGACCTCTATACCTCCGTCACGCGCGCCGGTCGTTCGGACAGCCTGACGATCAACGCGATCCCGGGCGTGCTCATTCCGGTTGCCAGGATATTTGCCTAGGATCGCCGGGGCCTCACGCTGGCGCGGGGCACTGACCGGAGAATTGTCTCGCCGCGGCGCCTGGAAGGACGCGAAGCGGCATCTGCTGGGCGCGCTGCTGTCCGGCCGGTTCCGCCCCGGACGGCTGGATCCGGTCACCACGGCGGACGGCAGTGCGGCCGGTCCCGGCTCGGCCCGCGATGCGCTCGTGCTGAAGATGCCACAGGCGCACGCCGTGCAGCGATCGCAAGCAAGTGAGCAAGCAAGCAAGAGTATCTGCTCGACCCCGGTTTGATCGGCGTTTTGAGGGATAATTCGCCGACGCTTCCGACTGGCCTAAAAAACCTTTGACACGGTCACGGCCGAGTCGATTCTAAACCAGGGCGTGCCCGAGCTCCCCGACCTCAGCCAGCTGAGCCACGCCGAGAAGGACGCCCTGATCCGGGCGCTGTGGGCGCAGGTGCAGAGCCTGACGGTTCGGGTGGCGGCGCTCGAAGCCAGGCTCGGCGAACCGTCGAAGACACCGGATAATTCCAGCCTGCCGCCGTCGAGGGGTCAGAAGCCGAACCAGCCGGAGCAGGCCAAGCGTGTCGGACCACGTACCGGCAGCCTGGGTCGTAAGGGCGGCGGTCGCCCACTGGCCCGCGATCCCGACGAAACGGTGACCGCGAAAGCGGCCGCCTGCGCGCATTGCCAATCCGTGCTGACAGATGCCGATCAAGTGCTGCACGGTCGTTACGACAAGATCGACCTCCCGGTGGTGCGCCCCGTGGTGACCCGTGTGGAACGTTATGCTGGGCATTGCCCATGCTGCGGCGGCGTAACCCTGGCAGCGATACCCGCGGGCCTGGAAGACGGCTCGCCGTTCAGCGTGAACATCGTGGCGCTGGCGATCTATCTGCGCTTCACCCATGCCATCAGCTATCGCCGCCTGACCCAGCTGTTTCTGCACCTCTATGCGCTGCAGATCAGCGAGGGCGCGTTGGATGCGATGTTGCAGCGCGCCAAGCCAAGTTTCGACAACGAGGTCGCCGCCATTCTTGCCCGGCTGCGCCGTTCGCGGATCGTCTGTTCGGATGAGACCTCGGTGCGCATCGACGGTCGCACCCATTGGAATTGGGTGTTTCAGAACGATCAGGTGGTGATCCACGTGGTGCGCAACAGCCGCGCGGCCAACGTGGTCACCGAGACGATGGCAGGCCATCGGCCGAGCATCTGGGTCTCCGACCTGTATGGCGCACAGCAGGGGCATGCCGATCTATGGCAGGTCTGTCTGGCGCACCAACTGCGTGACTGCAAATACGCCATCGAGGCGGGCGATACCATCTTCGCCCCACGCATGAAGGCGCTGCTGCTGCGGGCTGTCGTGCTGGCGCGGCGGCGCAGGAGCCTGGCCGAGAGCACGCGGCGCAGCTATCAGCACAGGCTGGATCACGAGTTGAACGCGATTATGGTGCTGGCGCCCACCAACCACCATGGCAGGCGACTGCGAAAGCGTTACGGGAAGGTGCGCAGCCACCTGTTCACCTTCCTGGAGCATCCGGAGGTTCCGCCGGATAACAATGGCAGCGAGAGGGAATTGCGGCCCACAGCCACATACCGCAAGGTCACAGGTGGCTTCCGTTCTACCTGGGGTGCCGACCTGTTCGCCGGCGTTCGATCCGTCGTTGGAACAGCAGCGCGACGGGGAAAGGATGCGTATCAGGCTATTCTCGCAGTTCTGGACGCCGAATCTATCATTCAGCCGGGTTGAGCAGATACCTGGAATTTATCGAGGATGGCTTGATCGCGAAGTGCGATTCGGTCCACGACCTTGCGCCCGAACCGCTGCCGTACCGAAGTCCGCTTCGGCTGCCTCCTTCAGGAGCTGACCTAGAATGTCGTCATCTGTGAGCGGGCCGAGACCCTTTCCCGTTATCTCTTCAAGCGCACGACGCAGCAATTCGTGTCGTAGAAGCTCAAGCACGTCGCCCCAGGGCACCGTCTCGAATTTCCTGACAAGCGCATCCCATATGCCATTTTGCTGCTCCGGGCGCGGGATCGTCCGGCGGAGAATGCGCCCTTCCCGTTCGCCTCCGGGGACCGTTATGAAGGCTATCTCTCCGGCCTCAAACTCCGCGAGGCGTCCGAGTTGGGCTCCGGCCGTTACCAGCGTTGCCTTCGCTATCGTGGATAGAAACCCTGCCGCCGACGGGCGCGAGAAATAGTGACGTTTGTACCGACCGCCTATCGTCGTGGTCCCACTCTACTTCTACCCGTGCCACGAATGGTTCGCGGGCAAGACGCCTGAGGTTTTCTCGGATGTCAGAATTGATGGCGCGAATATTTCTCTCGGCCTGTCCGGCCTCCACCATCGTGTTTGTGGCACGCATCAGAGCAGTGGCGGAAATATCGGACGACCCGTCGGAGAGTGCTCGTTGCGCGGCTTGCGCGATCGTAATAAGTGCGGCGAGAATCTCCTCTCCCACGTCGTTCAATATCTGCTTTTGGCTATCGTCAGGTTCCATGGCCAGTCGGTTACCCGTCATCCTTCAGTCACTTGGGGGTATCGTATCCGTTCCTTTCCCTGCTGAGTACCCGAAACAGTCGGCCATCGCTTGTAGCGGGTAGGAGGGGGCGGCGCCTAGGGCCTGTCATCAATTAACCGCATCTAGGGTGAGAGGTGCCAATCCACACCTTGCGTCCGGCCGGTAGTGGGCCGGTGAGTCCCGATTGCCACACTCAGCCTTCAATCGGCGCCGGGTGATACGTGGCCGATTCCGGCGCGGCGATTTCTTCGATTCATAGGCGGTCAGCATGTGGGGGGCTGACCGATGCGACGGTTCGGACTGCGCGACGATCAGTGGGAGCGGATCAAGGACCTGTTGCCTGGGCGCGAAGGCTCGGTCGGAGTGACAGCGGCAGACAATCGTTTGTTCGTGGACGCCGTGCTCTATCGGTATCGTACCGGGATGCCGTGGCGCGATCTGCCGGAGCGGTTCGGCGACGGGACAAAGGTCCACCTGCGGTTCAGCCGTTGGGCCAAAAGCGGTGTGTGGGAGCGGGTATTTCAATATCTCGCCGCAGACGCCGACAACGAATATGCGATGATCGACAGCACCATCGTGCGCGCTCACCAGCATAGCGCCGGCGCCCAAAAAAAGCTGGTGAGGACCAGGCGATCGGACGCTCGCGCGGCGGACTGAGCACCAAGATCCACGCCCTGGTCGACGCGCTAGGCAACCCGATCGGCTTCTTTCTGACCGGTGGCGAGGCACACGACCTGGTCGGGGCCGACCACCTGCTGCCCACGATGGAGGCCGACACGCTGATCGCCGACAAGGCGTTCGACGCCGACGCGCGCGTCCTTGAGCCGCTTGCGGCCGCCGGTAAGACCGCGGTGATCCCGCCGCGAACCAACCGGTCCCTGCCGCGCGACTATGACCGAGAGCTTTATGCGGCGCGCCATCTGATCGAGAACTTCTTCGCCAAGATCAAGCAGTTTCGCGCGATCGCCACCCGCTACGAGAAGACCGCGCGAAACTTCCTGGCCGCCGTCCAGCTCGTCGCCAGCGTCGTTTGGCTCAATTGAGGACAGGCCCTAGTGGGTAACCCATGACGAAGCTCCCGTCGTCCATGGCTCGAATCTCCCGCATATTGTTCTGTGCGGATATGACGCAGCCTCGCGCTCCCGACATTCCTCTTGGCTTCATGCTGGAGGCGGCTTGGCGCGACCAGGCGAGATGGCTTGGGCTTATTGGGCGGACTCGGTTGACATCAGCCGAGCTTGCAACTGTGAATCTCGCCGCGTGGCCGGACCTTGAAATGCCCTTCGGCCTCATGGACAAGATGTTCGACCAAGGTTGGGAGGGGAAGTGGGGCGGCGCCGGTCTTCTGGCGCAGAAGCTTTGGGCTAGGTCGGCGCTGATTGTGCAGACAGATCAGCATGATGGGCTTGTGGAAGGGGTCGCGATGGACACCGACGCGGCATGGACTATCGCGACCGAAATGCTATCGGCTCGGCTCGCCCTTCTCGGAGAAGGTCTCACGCCGTTTCAAAGTACCCCCCCAACCCCTCGCGCGCCTAAGGCGCCAGCAAGAAGGGGACGACCGCCAGTACGCTTTGTTCCGAACGGACGCCGATCATTGGTTGAGTTTGCACATGCTGCTTGATTTAATCGGCAGATGACCGCCGCTCGGACACCGGCCAAACCCGAGGTCCCCGCCGCCGACGACGATCCCGCCGAGTCTCAGCGGTTCATCGACATGGCCCGCGACGTGGAGGTGGACGAAAGCCCGGAGGCATTCGACCTGGCGTTTGCCAAGGTGGTGCGGCCTCCCGAACCAAAGCCCAAGCCCGCTCGTGAAAAGTGGGACGGCGCTCGCCGTCGCTCTCCTGACGCTCGCTGGGTGTGGGCGCACCGTATACGTCGTGGGGCGCACGACCGGCGCCACCGGGCAGACCATGGTCACGCCAGCGGGCCGATCAAGCGGCGACATCGTGCTTTCGGTCGGTTCCAAGAGCTACACCGGGCGCTGGGTCTATGTGAGCGGGGCAGGCAGCGTGTCGGTGGCCTCCGCTACAGCTTTCAGCGGCGCCCATACGGCGACCGCAACCGGCCTCGGGGTCGGCCTCCCCACGTCAGGGCAGGGGTCAATCATCATGTCGGCGCCCGGCGGCGGCTCTTTCCGGTGCGTGTTTGACTACGGCCAATGGTCCAATAGCGGGATGGGCGAATGCCAGGACGAAACCAGCGAGATGTACGACCTTCAAATCACCAGGTGAGGCGACCATTACCCCTAGCGGTGAGTATGGGAAGTGAAACATCGCCATAGGAGACCGTCCGGAACATAGCAAGAACATCGGCGGCGATCTCGGGTTCGATGCGATCCGCCTGCTACTGCTCGAACTCAGAGCCTGAAAATGTATCGGTCAAGCACGGCAGGTGGCACAATATGTATGGGATGAAGCGGCGTTGCCGCCACCATATCTTGTGGTGTTGAGGCCCAAATTCGATACATTTTCACGCTCTCAGATGTCAGGACCGAGGACCAAGGCCGCCTCGGGAGAACCCAAGATCATGGTCCGCAACCTTCCCCCTGCGCGGTCATTCGTGGCGTTAGGGGTAGAATTGGGGGTAAAGATAGACATCTTTTGAATTTCTTTAGTAATCAATGGGATACGTGGTTGCTTTGGCGGAGGAAGTGGGAGTCTCCGCAGATGGCTCACAAGCTGTTGTTTTCATTAATATATCAATCACTTAGACGGCAAACGTTGGTCAAAACGTTGGTCAAATCAGGTGCATTCCGGGCTGTTTCAGCGCCCTCCCTCGGTTCGAATCCCATCGCCGCATTCGAACCACGGGTCAGCGTGAGGTGACCACCGACCCGGCCCGGCACAACGCCACAGGTGGGTGATTGCCATCCAGACCTTTCCCTCAAGGCTCCCCGCCGTCCAACCCTTCTACCACCCTGCCGACCGTTCCCCTGACCATCCCGCAAACCGTCTCCGAGACTGTCTCGCCCAATGCTTCCCAGACGACCGGTGTCCACCTGCCGCCTGGGGCTGTTCGGGGGACTGGTCGGGGCCGGTCCCAGACCGTCCCCCGACTGTCCGCACCACCGTCTCCGAGACCGCCTCGCCCATGCTCCCCAGACGATTGGCGACCACGGGCCGCCTGAACCTGTTGGGACTGGTTGGGGAGGGTTGTGGGGGTGTCGTGCCGGGTGATCGCGTTCGCGAGGGTTCGGCGGATTGATCTGAGATGACGAACTGGAAGGGTGCTCTCGACTGAAACGGGTGTATAGAAGGGCCAACGACACAACACGACCAAAACGGTCTTTCCCCTTCCGGAGAAATTATGCACAAGCTTCTGCTCACCACCGCGCTGGTGCTGGCTGCCGTGCCGGCCCATGCGATGACAATCAAGGCCCATGATTGCTTCTATGATGGTGAGGTCGGCGCCTGCACGGAGGTCGCCTCGGATGATGGAATTGCCTTGTCGTTCGAGAACGGCCACAGCGTCTCGCTGGACCACATCAAACAGATCGGCGTGGACGACTATCTGATCTGGCTGAACGGCGAGAAGATGCTGATGGTGACCGTTGGGTCGTGCTTGGTCCGGGTGATCGACATCAATAAGAAGGTGCGGGTCGAGTGGTATCCGATCTTCGACCGCGAGACCTCTCCGATCTTCTGGTATCGGTGCAACGCCGACCAAATGCAGGAGAAGCTGAACCGGGTGCTGGGACAATAGGAGGCGACCGCCAATCATGGAGCAGGGAACGGCCGGTCTCGCCAGACAGTGTGGAACGCTACCTGCACAGCAAATTCGGCGGGAGCTTCGACAACGCTCGCCGGGCGATGACTGAGCTTGCCCGGTCGTTGCCGCCAGAGGTGCTCGCTGACCGTGCCTACGCGCTCTATGAGCGGTTCCGGCCCGAGGTGCCGCCCGGCGTCGGCGGTTGGGGGGCGGCGGGAACGCTGGACCTCGACCTGATTGAGAGGCTTGCGCGGCACGAGGTTGCGTAGGTGCCTGCGGGTGCTCAACCCCATACCGGCCAGTTTCCTGCCCCACCGTTGACAGAGAACATCCTGAGAACATAATCTCGCCGGATGGCTGGCGAGGCACCGTGGAGGCCGTCCCCGACAACGCCGCTCGGAGCCTGCCGAGAGTGGTCGATGAGGATGAAGTGCGTGCTGTGTGACCGGGTTGGAACCTACCGGGTGGCTGATCTCGGTGCGGTGTACGGTGGTCACCACACGGTTGCCGAGATCGTCATCCGGCTTCGCTGCCAGACCTGTCACCGAGGGTCGGTCGATGTTCAGTTGGTCTCCACGGACGCGGATGGTTCATCGAGAGCGGTCAGGATACCGATGTAGAATGAAAGTCCTCCCCAGTCGCGGCGCCGATGCCTCGGGACGCTTCTTGGGCAATGAATTCGGCCAACCGGTCTTCGCGCATTGCCTGCTGCAAAAATATCATACCGTGGGACCTTGCCCGTTTGCGACTTTACACCCGTCTATAACACCTTGGGTAAATGGCTGCGTTCTTATCGTGTCACGATCGAAGTTCCCCTTAGCCACAGCAGACACAATCTCGGTTGCCCTTGTGAAGAGGGCGTCCGACTGATCTACGTCCCAAAGGATTGCGGTCAGTTTTGCGCAGTACTTTTCCATCGCGTTGGAATTCATCTGCGGCAGCGCATCAGGCGCAGCCAATAGCCTAGCCGCTAAAAGAAGGTGAAAGCGTGCCGGCTTGTACTGCGCGTCAAGGCGCTGATTCCGAAACAGAAATTCCAGTCTGTACAGGGAGAATGCCGCGACATAATACGGGTCGAGCTTGTGCGGCGCCCCGAAGATGTCCGTTCCGACCCTTTCTCTCAGCCGCGCATAGCTTCTCGTGGTGCCGTGCGGCTCATTCAGAAACATGCCGGCGAATGCGCGAATCAGATCGACGGGCCTGACGATCCGAACGCGCTCGATGTTCACCGCGTCGTACTGGCGCGAGCGCCTTTCGTAGTAAAGTTTCCCGTCCCCTTCAAACGCTGCAAAAAACCGCTCTAGCCTTTTCTGGAAGTCGGTAACCGCCAGGAATTGTTCAGGTCTCACGAATGTTTGCTGGTTCGTCGCCTCTATGATGGACGTGATAACATCTTCGTCTTGCGTAGCTATCAGGCGCAGCGGCACCATCACCTTGTCATCGATGTTCGCGCTGTTGTTGAACACGGCATAGCTGGTCTGACAGCCGTTCACGATCTGGAAGTCCTCTATCACAACTCGGTCGCCGATCTGCTTGAGGGACCGCGCGATGATTGTTATCCCGTTGTTCATCAGAAGAAACCGGTCCTTGATGTCCGATCCAAGCGTTTTGGACATCCCGGAATTGACAGCGTTGTCGCCCTGCCAGTCCCGCACGTTGTCATAGAAAATGCTTCTGATCATCTCGCCGTCATCATCGGTAATGATGGACAAAAACTCCTTGGCGGGGAGGAAGCCGAGAAACGCCTCCGACACTCCCCTGATCTCCGGGGCAGTCGTCTTTCGTGGGAATTCGAATCGCTTCGAGATAGCATTCTTAGTGTCAGTGTAGAGCTTTTGAATGCCGTCCGCACCGACCGGGATAAACTCCACTCCGTCAAAAAGCTGGAGCTTGAGTAGGTCCTCCACCACGGTCTTCCGCCGGACCTCAAGTGTCAGGTCACCCTGCCAGACCCCGGTCGTGACAAAATACAGACGGCATTGCGGACGACCACGCCGAAACTTGTCGGCCCGTTCGTATATCGCGGTCATAATCGCCGCCGCGTTCTTGATAGCGTCATTCCTAGGGAGCTTGGGCTGGCTGTCGAAGAAGTCTGCGACCCCAAAGCCAAAGTTTGCTATCTTTGTTCCTTCGAAACCAGCGCCTCGATCCGCTTGGACGAACACGAACACGACATCGAGGCTGCCGCTGGCGGCCACGTCAGCCAACTCATCAACGTCCGTCACAAGTTGCCCGTTCACTAAAATCGCCACGGCGTCTATGCCGGTGTCGTTGCCCCCACCGGTTGCGATGTCCGTGGTATCGAACGTCTCGCGATGCTGCTGCCTGACGGTGACGTAGCTCGCAAAATGCTCAAAGCGACGGTCTTCGGGCAGAGCGGCCAACGCGTGCTCCGCCGTGAACTTCGCCAGCAGGTTCTCGGTTACACGATCCACAATCGTCTCCCTTCCGCCCGGATGGTACGGGGGCCAAGGCACGGAGCGCAAGACCGTCTGGTATGTGGCCATTGGTGGGCGGACCGTCACCCAGGACGCCCTAACTCTCCGCCACCACCATCTTCTCCAATCGCCCCACGACCATCTCCTGACCGTCCGGGCGGGCTGGTGGTCGAGGCCGTCGTGGGACGGCTGGAGCAGACGATGTGGTGACCGTGGAGGTGTCGGGTGATGACACTCAGGCAGGTCCGTCTCGTCACCTCCCCAACCGCCCAGGCCAACCCTCTGCCAACCCCATCTCCCGACCAACCCCTTCACCAGACCGTCCACCCGACCGTCTCCAACTGTCACGCCCATGCTCCGGGAACCGTCCAAGACCACTGCCGCCTGGGGGCTGTCGTGGCGTGGTTGGGCGAGGGTGTTTCGGGAGATGTCGTGCTGGGTGGGTTGCCAAGGTCCTGCGGCACCTGTGGTTCGAGGTGGTGCGCCGTGGAGTCGGTGAACGAAATCCTCGGCCCGTCGTGGTCTAGACCATGTGGGCGACGGTGCCCGCAATCCTCCGGCAACCCCCTGCGCCACTATGTTCCAGGCATACCGTTATTCGTATTTCGATCCGAGCCGATGCGACACACAACGGACTGCCACCATGATCAAGTATCTGAAGACCTGGATGGCACTAAAGGCCGACCGACGTGCGCTGGTTGCCCTCGAATATGCTCTGATGGCGGGGCTACTGGCGGTAGCCGTGTTGACCGCGATCACCACCCTCGGCAGTAGCCTCGATCATGCCTTCAACAACATTGCTAATCTGCTCGGAGCCGTCGCTTAGCCGATGGCTCATCCCCCGCGACCGCCCCGCCAGACCAACCTCTTCCGTTCCCAACAACGCTCACTGACCAGCAGTGCTAACCGCAGGGTTGTATGTCCACTGATTTCATTGATCTAACAATGTTGGGTGAACGTCTCGCTAGGGTGCGCAGGACGTATGGCGAGAGCATTGACCTTCCCGATTTGGGTAGGACCACATTTGCGGTGCTGCTTGGATTTTCAGTTTTCACATACAAATCCTATGAACGTGGTGAGGCGGAACCTACGGTCGCTTTCTTAGTCACCTTACGCAAGAAAACAGGGGTCAGTTTAGACTGGCTCTTGGACATCGACCAACCAGGGACGAACCTACCATTCCGGTGAGAATGTCGGCCCTCGGGCCAACCCTGTCCGGCACCATCCGGGCGCTGTGGCCTGTCACTGCGGTTCACGACGGTGGGGGGATGGTGTCGGGTCGGTGTGGGGACGGTTGGGCTGCGACAGCGCCTAGCTACTGAGCTAGAGAAGGTATGGTATAAGGCCGACACCTCCCTTTTTCATGTGATTCAAGAGGAGAGTAAGCGCCTGCACAGTTGGCTCCAAAAAAAATCTCGGAAGGCTGGTCGAGTGGACGAGGTTGAGCGGCTAGAAGCTTGACGTTCTTTACCGCGTTCACCGCAACCCCCAAATCAACCAAAGCCTCATATGGTAGGTGCGGGGCCAGGACATTCTGATATTGCTTCCAAGCTTCCGTTGTCAACTCCTCGTCGGAACGCCACCAAAGTTTATTCTTGAGGGCGAATTCGACAATGAAAGAGTTGTCTTGCAATTCCACCGCAACAAGGCGGCACGCCGTGAGGTGGACCCCATCGGTTGGACAGGAATCGGCGCGACTTAAGAGAGAGTCTCTCCGGTTTCCATGGCCCCTCCCGATCCGAGGGGTGTGTGCGCCTGTAAGTATAGACCTTCTTATACTTCAGTCAATACCCTTTCTTGCTGATGTTGTGCCTGTGTATATGTGGGCAACGCGTGAGCGCAGCGTAGCGTAGCGGAAGCGTTGTCCACATATACACAGGCAGCCGCTTCGAACACCTCGCGCGGCGTGCGATAGCTCAGCGCCTGATGCACCCGCTCGTCATTGTAGAACGCCAGCCACCCGCCGATGCTCCGGCGCGCCTCCGCCACCGAACCATACGCCTTGATGAACACCTCCTCGTATTTCAGGCTCCGCCACAGCCGCTCGATGAAGATGTTGTCCAGATACCGCCCCTTGCCATCCATGCTGACCCGAACCCCGCGAGCCTCCAGTTCAGCCAGAAACTTGAGCAGGATCACGGTTTCCGATGGGCTTGTGATCGCGGCATTTGATGGGCTTCCCAGTTCCGGTTCCCGTTTGCCGTAGGGTATTTGGGAACCGGAACTGGGAATGCTCGAGATGGCGGGGCGCGGTCGCGTTTCGGTGGTCGCGATATTCGGATCTGGCTTGGCGCGACGGCCGCGTGGGTTCGGCGCTTGGCTCTGACCGTTCAGCGTGCGGCGAGGCGGTATCCGTCGGCGGATTTGACGATGGTTCCGGCGGCGATCATGGCGGCGAGGCGTTCGTAGAGAGTGGTGGCACGAACGCGGCAAGACGCGCGCAGGTCGGAGAATGGCCGTGGCTGGCTGGCATCGGCGAGAACCAATGCGATGCGCTGATCGATGGATTCCTGGTGGACGGAGCGATTGGGTTGGGGATCGCCCTGGACGGACCGCAGGGCGAGGGCGTCATCGCGCTGAGCGAGTTCGAGCGTGATGCCGGCGATGGCCGCGGCGGCGCGATGCTCGACGGTGAGCGCGATGCGGTCGTCGCTGTCGCGGCGGAGATAGAGATTGGAATCGCCCCAGGCGTGGAATTCGGACGATCCGCGCAGGGCCTGGCCGGCACGGACGGTTCCGGCGCCCTTCCTGGCATGGTGGACGACGGCGATGGCTGTGGCATGGCGTCGTTGCAATTCGCGCAGGAAGGCGAGCAGCGGTGCCACGTCGCCGCTGACGTTCTCGTCGATGCGATGCAGGCGCACGAACGGATCGAGGATCAGGAGCCTCGGCTTGAGGGTGGCGACGGTCTCCTCGAGACGCGCGCGGTCGGCCTCCAGATCGAGGCGCAGGCTGGGCGCGGTGATCACCTGGACGTCGAGTTCGGCGAGAGCGGTACCGGCGGCGGCACAGATGCCCTCGAGGCGTCGGCGCACGACGTGCAGCGCGTCTTCGGCGGGATAGAGCAGGACGCGACCGGGCCGCGTGACCGCGAAGCGGCGCAGGCAGGGGGTTCCGGCGGCGACGGCGACGGCCAGATCGAGGGCGAGAAAGGATTTGCAGCATTTGGGCTCGCCGCCGATGATCCCGACGGCATCCTCGGACCACAGCTGATCGACCAGCCAGCGCCGCTGCTCGGAAGCCTCGGCGAGACGCCAGGCCGGCTGAACCGGAAGCTGCGTCATCGGCGGCGGCGGATCGCCGCCTTGGCCTCGCTGGTGGCGGGCACGGCGCTGACCTCGAAGAACAGCGTCTCGTCGATCTGACGGGCGTCGCGCTGGGCCGCGGCCTCGAGCAATTCGGCCGCCATGATCATCAGGGCGCGCGGGTTGCCCTGCGCATGATCGCAGATGGCCGCGATGACTTCCGCGGTCATCAGGGTGGGGGCGCCGGCCTGCCGGAGGGCGTGGCCGAGGCAGGCTTGCAGGTCCTGGGGCGATGCGCGTTCGATCGGCAGGCGCACCCGCACGCGGCTGGCGAGCGGGAGGAATTCATCCGAGCGCAGGCGTTCGGCGAGCCGTCCGTCTCCGGCCAGCACCACGGTCAGCAGGATGTTCGAGTCCAAATCGGTAGAGGCCAACAGACGCAGCTCTGCCAGCACCGCGGTCTGCATCTCCTGCGCCTCGTCGATCACCAGCACGGGCCTGCGCAGGGTGCTCTGAATATGCGCCTGCCAGCGCTGGCGCAGGATCTTCGCGCCGGCGAAGCGATTGTGCGGGCGCAATTCGACCCCGAAGAGTTCGCCCATCTCGCGGTAGAAGTCGGCGATGTTGGCCTGCGGTCGGCTGATCACGCCGACGCTGACGTCGCGTTGTGTCGCCAGCGACGCCGCCAGGATGCGCAAGGTGGCCGATTTGCCGCACCCGGGGGCGCCGGTGACGAGGGCGAAGCCGCCGTCGCCGGCGAGTTGCTGGACGCGCCAGCAGAACAATTCCAGACGCGGGGTGACGTGCAATGCCTCGGTCGGCACGTTGGGGGTGAACGGGTTCCATTTGAGGCCGTAGAGCGCGAGCATCTTGTTGTTCACGCGTCGTCTCCTTCGTCCTTGGGCAGATAGGCGGGCGGCAACCCGGTAGCGGACTGCCGGTCGATCATTCGCTCCAGCAGCGGTCCGATGCCGCGCGCCGTCGTGGACGATGGTGGCGTGGCCGGTGGTGGCGATGGCTTGCCCGGCTCGGTCGCGATTGGCTGTAGGCTGCGGCGCTGGCCGGAGGCGTTGGCCGCCTTGTCCTGCGGGAACACGCGACAAAGAACCGTGCCGGTGTGCGGATCGACGAGGTGGACCTGGGTGAGATCCCAGGCGGCGAAGCGGACCTCCAGCAGGGAGATATGCCGATACTGGTTGGGCACTTCGAAGCGACGGCCTTCGATGACGGCGGTGCCGTCACTCTTGCGCAAGGTCCGCCGTTCGCTGCGGGTGAAGGCCAGCCGCAATGCAGCGGCATCCGGGCAGGGGCGTGTCACGGCGGGGCCGGCGAGGAAGCGGGCGAGCGGCGTATCGTTGATCTCGCTGTGCCGCTTGCGGTTGTAATCCTGCTCGACCCAGGCCTGGGTCGCCTCGTTGAGCCGCGCCAGGGTGAGATCGTCGACACCCTCGAGCATGGCCATCAGCCGGCCTTCGACCGAGGCCCAGAGAACTTCCTGCTTGCCGTTGGCATAGGGGGAATATGGCAGCGTGGTCTGATGAAGGATGCCGAGCCTGGCGAGACCTTCGGTGATCTCGGTCGCCGTCATGGCTGCGCCGTTGTCGCTCATGGCGGCACGCGGGAGACCCCGCTTTTGCATCGCCTGCGACAGACCATGTGCAATGTTTTCGGCATTCTCGGCCAAGTACCATTGGAGATGGCAGGCCAGCCGCGAATGGTCATCGAGCACGCCGAACAGCACCGGTGTTCGCCATTCGCCGCGCGGCGTCAGAACCTTTCTAGAACCGTTATGACAATCCCAATGCCAGAGCCCGCCGGAATACTCGGATTCATAGCCGCGCACCTCGCGTGCCTCGAGCCGTGCCGCTGCCGCCAGCGCGCCTTCGGTCTGACGCGTCGTCATCGGTCGCCGCTTGGTCAGGCCGCGCGCGGCGAGGAATCGTCGAACCGTTGCGTAAGACGGCACCGGCCGTAATTCCGGTCGCGCCTCGGCCAGGGCTGCCAGATTGTCTCGGTGAAGCTGTGCGGACCAGCTTTTGTGGGCGCCGTATTGCGCCAGCAGCGCCTCGCGCAACGCCGGCGTCATCGATGCCTGCGCGCCGGCATCCCCCCGCCGCTTGCGGCGCAGCACACCGACCGGATCATGTTGCTCGCCGCGGGCTCGGTAGAGCCATCGTTCAAGAGTAGAAACACCAAAGCGGACCGGTGCGCCGGTGCTCGGGTGGCGCCATTCGCGCGCGGCCAGTTGCACCAGCGCCGCGTGCAACGCGCCCTTCGCCGGCGGCGCGGCGAGAAGCGTGCCGATAATCGAGAAGCGCAACCGCGCCCATCGCTCATGTACCCGCGATCCGCCTCGTTCTGTCACGCTCGCCCTCCGAAAAATGAGCGTGACCACGGTGGGCGCCCTCAACGCGGGCCGGCGACGCGCATCCTCTGCGGATCGGTGACGCCCGTCAGAAAGCGCGCATCGCCGATGCGCCGCCGGTCAGCGGCCTGAGGAAGCGCAGCAAGGCGACGAGCTGCTCGCGGATGTCGCCGGCGAACCGCTCGAGCAGCGACGCCGGCAGCGCCGCGATGTCGAGCGGCGGCACCATTGCGGCCATGGCGACGGCTGCGAAGGGGCTATCGGTGAAGGTGGACAGCCACCAGACGCGCCAGCGCGCCAGTGTCCGACGATCAAGTCCTGGCACGACCGACAGACGCGCCAGGCGCGACGGCGTGGTGCCGAGCATCAACGCCGAGATCAGCGTCACCACAGTGGCGAGGTAGACGCGCCGGCCCAGAAAGCGCAGCGACGGCGGGGTGGCACGCGTGCGGCAACCATCCACCGCGCAGCAGAAGCTGAAGCGCTCGGCATGCTCCCGGCCGAGCCCGGCCGGACCGCCCCGTGGCTTGCGGTCATACGGCGCCGAATGCAGCGCGCCACCGCAGAGCCAGCACCGTGCTGCCCGGGTGGAGGCCGCAATGTCGCGGTCGAAGGCGAGAAGCTGCTCATGGAACTTGGCGTCGGCCAGCACGGCTTGGTACACTGGGTGCGTCCTTTGCAAGAAGTTGGCGAGATGGCCAAAATCGGACGGAATGATCCCTGTGCCTGCGGCAGCGCCAAGAAATACAAGAAGTGCTGCATGGCCAGTGACGAGGCCGCCGCCCTTGCCGCACGTCCCGCTCAGGCGGCCGCGGCGCCGGCGCGCCAGCCGTCCTTGGCGAACTATTTCCAGGAACCCGACGAACTCGACGAACTGACCGAGGCGTCCAACGCCGTGGTCGGCTTGGTTCACGCCGGCGATCTCGATGCCGCCGAGCAGGCCGCCCACGACCTGCTCGCGCGCTTCCCCGATGTCCATGACGGCTACGACCGCCTCGGCATGGTCTGCGAAGCCCGCGGCGATCATCGCCAGGCCGCCGACTACTACCGCCGCGCCATCACCGTCATCCGCGACCACCCCGACAACTACGATCCCGGGTTCGAGGACGTCTTCCAGAAGCTCGTCGATCGCCTGGACGCCCAGGCGAACGCCGCCGCCGGCTGAGCCTGCCGGCCCGCCCACCGCTCCAGCCTCGCCGGGTGCTCGGCGGCGTCAAGGCATCCACGCCTACGGCGCGGAGCCTCCTTGACCCCGCCTGCGCTCCCGGCGGTCACGTGCGCAGGTCGGCTCCGAGGAATGGTCCTTCAGTCTCACCAAGGAATACTTCCGAAAAGACCCGTTGAGCACGTTCGGCGAGGGGGCCGCGCGCTGCCCCATCAAATTCCGTGATCAAAAACCGCCTAAAACCCGTCGCTTTGCGCGCTCAGGCTCAACTCCGTGCTGGTGAACTGCGCCCCTTGGTCGGTGTTGAAGATGTCCGGCTGGCCGTACCGTTCCAGCGCTTCCTGCAACGCTTCGACGCAGAAGCTCGTGTCCATGCTGATCGACACCCGCCACGCCAGGACCCGACGACTGAACCAGTCCATAACAGCCACCAGATACACAAACCCCTTGGCCATCGGAATGTAGGTGATGTCCGCACACCAGACCTGGTTCACCCGCTCGATCGCAAGGCCGCGCAACAGATAAGGGTACACCTTATGATCGGGATGCGGCTGACTGGTGCTCGGCTTCTGGTAGATCGTCTCCATCGCCATCACCTGCATCAGCCGCTTGACCCGCTTGCGAGTCACCGACCAGCCGTCCCGCCGCAACACCGCCGCCAGGCGGCGTGATCCGTAGAACGGATATGCCAGATGCAGCTCATCCATCCGCCGCATCAGCCTCAGATCCTCCGCGCTGACCGGCACAGCGCGGTAATACAGCGTCGAGCGGGCCACCTTCAGCAGCCGGCATTGCGCGACGATCGACAGGGCCGGCTCGGCCGGGTCGACCAGCGCAAGCCGCGCGGCCGGGCTCATGGCCCAGACCGTTTGCGAAAAAAATCCCGCTCCACCGTCAGTTGCCCGATCTTCTCATACAACGGGGCAAGCTGGGCCTCCGACGCCGCCGCGCCGTCCTGCCCATTGGCGTGGCTGCGCGTGAACAGAGAGGCCGTTCCATCCAGCAGCGTCTTCTTCCACGCATGGATCTGGCTCGCGTGCACACTGAACCGGCTCGACAGCTCCGCAACAGTGCCTTCCTCACGCACCGCCGCCAGTGCAACTTTCGCCTTGAACTCAGCGCTGTGCTTCTTCCGTGTATTGGTCATGTCTCACCTCCGGCCACCCAGCCGTTCCAAGGGGAGACTCTCTCTTAGCTACCTGTCCAGTTTTCGGGGTCCAGCTCACCGTTCGAAATACCAGTCGCTCCTGCCTCCTGGTAAGGTAGAAGCTACCGAAGCTGGCGATGGCTCCGCCAACAACGGTTCCCAATAGGGTTCCGGTGACGCTGATGATCGCCACGAGAATAGGGATTTCCATAGTTCCAACTCCCAGCACAAACATGGTCATAACGACGTATAGGTGATGTAGACCCATTTGGCTAGGGCGACCACGCTTGCCAAACGCTTGCCGGATCAGCCAGGGATCGGAAGCCCTGCTCGTCCCTCAGATCGTCATCGAGCAAATCCGCCGTCAAACCCATCCTCTCCAACCGTCCTTGACCCTTCCCAGACCGTCCGTGCGGGCTGCTTGTTGAGACCGTCAGTGGACGGCATCCGGTGTTGGCGGCAGCCACCCTTCGAGATAACCTTCATCCCAACCGACGACCTGCACGAGTGTCAGACTTCGCCATCTCGGTGTCATTCCTTACAAAAAATCCAGCCTGAAACCTGCTTGCAACGAGTTAGAAACCGTCGCGCAACCATTGTTGTCCTTTTTTATACTGGTCGAGCAAAATAATACTTTGAAAGTATCTTGAAAGGCGATATATAATTCTTGTGGCTTAATCCACAACCGACACGGGAATCCGCCATTGCTGACCAGACAAATCGAAGTCGGCGGTGGCCAACCAAGCCCATTGAACCCAACGTTGCACCTCCTCTGCGCTGGGTTCGATGCACTGATGCAACACGCGAAGGACCACAAGCCATGATCGAGTATCTGAAGACCTGGATGGAACTGAAGACCGACCGTCGTGCCGTCACCGCCCTGGAATATGGCGTGATCGCTGGTGTGCTGGCCGTTGTCGTGGTCACGGCATTCACCACCCTCGGTACCGGCCTCAACACGGCCTTCACCAACGTCTCGAACCAACTCTAAGCCATCGATCCAGATCGACGCGACCTGCCAAGGATTTGGTTCCACGGCGGCTCGCGCCTGTCTGATGGCGTCCTCCTCCAATGCTCGGTCGAAGTCTGCTCGCATCGCCATCTGGTTCGAGCAACTATACCAACCATCCTCACCAACCGTGTCGCAAGCCTTTCCAGAACGTTCGGGCGGGCTGCTTGTTGGGATCGTCAGGGGGACGGTGGGGAGGATGTGAGGTCAGTGTGGCCGGGATGGTTGGGCCTGAACCTCGCCTGATCTCGCTGCCGTCTATGGAGGGCAGCACACGGTCTCGGAGATCGTCAGCAGGCTTCGTTGCCAGACGTGCCACCGAGGGTCGGTCGATGTTCAGTTGGTTTCGACAGACCCGGACGGGTCATCGAAGGCGGTCAGGATAGGGGTTGGTGCAGGCGGGCATCGCTAGCGGGACGCCCAGATGCACCACGAACCTTGCGAGAGTCGGCGGCACCGGTACGGAACTGGCGATCGGTGCGCCCCTCGGGAGGGCGGCGACCAAGGCCAAGAGGCCACTGATATAGGCCGCTTCATCCGGCGTAAGTCCCGGCAAACTCGAAGGACCGGAAGTGATGCTGTAGTAAGTGTGGGCCATGGGATTCCAACCAGAACCATCTGGCGCCAGGATAGCAGTTTTCGGGCTTCAGAATGGTTGCGTCCACTGCCCTACCCTTCTGTCTGGTAGGCACCGCATCATCCCACCATCCTCCACCAACCGTCACCCCACGTTCGTCCAGAACGCCTGGGCGGGCTGCTTGTTGAGACCGTCAGAGAACGGTTGGGAGGACGATGTGGGGTCGGAGTGGGTGGATGGTTGGTTGTGACAACGGCTATCCGCTTGGCAAACGGTAGTGTCCTAATTTCGACTCGGCGCCTTGCCATACTGATCTTCTAAGTACCGGAGGCGGTCCCTCGAAAGCTCCAGCGATTCACGCAGGAGGCCCAGCACCTCATTGGCCGTCTGCACGAGTTGATAGCGTCCGCCATTCTCAATCAGTTGTCCCACCAGCGCCTCCTGCCGGGAGACTCTTTTCTCGCCCTCTAGAATATGGCGCCGTTCCATGGCGATTGCTTTTTCGGGCGACCAATCGCTCATCTTACGGCGTCCGAAGGCTATCGAATCGTGCCATCCCCTTAGCAATCCCCCGACTGCTCCCACAACGTGAATCGCAGCAGAATCGCCATCGCCCAAAGTACTGCCACGAGGACGTAATCCGCCTGCGTGATTGGGCCAACATCACGGCCGCTATAGACGGCATGCGGGTCCACGCTGCATCTTTTGCCGCCCTATCCACCTCTGCCTCCCTCTTTGTCTCGACAACTTTGCGGACCGCTTCTCTCGGCTTTCCCTGTTTCTTGTCCATTCCAACCTCCCTCGGCGCATACGATAATCCCGACGCATAGCGACGGTGTTGATGATCGTCCCAGCCGGTTCTGTCAGCGAGCGTCGCTACACAGCTTTCGTATAGACGAATCTCCCCCAGAAGACTACCACTTGACCCAACACCTCCGGGGAGACCAAGACAATGAACGAGACCATCCTGAACCTGACGGCCCGGATCGTGGCGGCGCACGTCGGCAACAATGCGGTGCGTGCCGATCAGCTACCCACGCTGATTCGAGAAGTGCATCGGACGCTGGCAACGGTTGGTGAAGCTCCTGCCGAGGGAATCAAGGCCGAACCTGTCGTCGAGGTGAAGAAGTCGGTGTTCGCTGATCACCTCGTCTGCCTTGGATGCGGGAGATCGTTCAAGACGCTCAAGAAGCACCTCGGCAGCGAACATGCGATGACGGCGGAGCAGTACCGTGCCAAGTATGGACTGCCACGTGGGTATCCAATGGTCTCGTCGTCATATTCCAAGGTGCGATCTGCCATATCCAAGAAAGTCGGCCTAGGGCATTGGAGGACACAGAAAAAAGCTCGCCGGAAGCGGGGCTGATCTGGCTGCCGTCGAAACGCCAGTGCGAGCGAGAACTCTATGCCGACGCTGTGGAAACGGATCGTCCTTGGATTTTCGGCGGCGGTAATATCCGTCCTTGTCTTCCATCAGGGCATGTGGGGTTTTCTGTACCTCGTTGGCATAATGCCGCCGCCTTTTCCGACTTGGCCCGTTCCGCCATTTGGCGTGCCGGAAATAATCAACCTTTGCTTCTGGGGAGGAATGTGGGGTGCCGTCTTCGGTTTGATATTGCCTTGGCTGCCAGCATCGCCACCGATGTGGGTGCGTGGCCTTGGGCTTGGAATTGTGGCGTCCATGGTCAGCCTGTTTATCGTCCCAATCATCAAGGATCAGCCAATCGCAGGAGGGTGGTCGGCCAATGCCTTCCTTATCACATTCCTGATTGTTGGGTGCTGGGGAGCCGGCGTAGGCATAATTTTGCGACTGCTGATGCGTCCGCCTCCCGGAAAACCTGTCTGACGTTTCGGTGAGGTCGGGAGACTGTGTCGAGGGCGTTCACCATCACCACCGAGGCCAACGCGACGATGGCCGAGCTTCACGACAGGATGCCGACGATCCTCGAACCTGAAGATTGGCAGGCATCGTTGGGCAACGTCGAGAACGATCCCAGGACGCTGCTGAGACCGGCTGGCGATGATGTCTTGAGGGTTTGGCCGGTCAGTCGGTGAATTCGTTGTGAAGCGTGAGAGAGGTGTGGCCGGAGCCAAATGACCGAACGCTTGCCATGACTGCCTGAACCGGCACACAATCCCCACCTCACGGGGAGACTCGGCAACATGATCACAGCAATCATCCTGTGCGGCGACGATGCGGTTGGTGTCATCAACTCCGAGATGTCGGCGGAGCATCATCGACAACTGACCGAGATACGCAAGCTCGCACGGTCCGTCGCAACCCAAGCTCCGCTGATGCGCCGACATTTTGAGGTCATGTATCACATCTCGGATGGTCTCGATCCACACCAGATCGCTGCGAAGCTCGAAACCTCAGTTGAGATGGTCCGAAAACACATCGACCTCATCGTGTCCCGTCTGACCAACGCTCGGACGAAAATTCAAACGGCGTACGACATCAACACCCGCCACACGTCGAATGGGACACGGCATATTGCCTCACGTTGAGAGAACACGTGCGCCCTGGCTGAGGGGCTGATCCGACTGATGTGCGGTCGTTATGCAAGCTCCCGACCTCCTGAGTTCGTGGCACGCCTGTTTCACACCGTGAACCCACTACCGAACGTCGCACCATCATGGAACATCGCTCCGTCGCAGGATGCGATGGTGGTGCGCCGTCACCCGGATACGGGTGAGCGTCACCTCGATCTGCTGAAATGGGGTCTGCTGCCGAGCTTCACGAAAGACCCGGCCCATGCCAAGCGACCGATCAACGCACGGGCTGAGACGGTGGTGACATCGGGGATGTTCCGGTCAGCATTCGCCCGGCGACGATGCCTTGTTCCTGCGGACGCCTTCTATGAATGGAAGGTCGTGGAAGGCGGTAAGCAGCCCTACGCCGTCGCACCTATGGACGGTCAACCGATGGCGTTCGCCGGCCTGTGGGAGGGCTTCAGGAGGCCGGACGGTAACTGTGTGGCTTGGGCTTCCTCTGGCAGCGTGATCGGCGTAACCGCAGGTAACCTGGGAAATGTCGGCTCGAACCTCTGTCCGTTGGAGAATGTCAGATGAAACGCATTTGCCCGAATCCAATTCCGTGGAACAGCGCATTTGAGCGACTCAAGCTACATGCAACTTCCCGCAACTGCATTCCACCCTCGCCGCCAGTCCCTCTCATTCTAGCCGGTCGGGCGTACACCAATGACTGCGAGAAAATGCAACGGTGGGAGGAAACGGTAGCTTGGGCAGAAAGCAATGGTTGCCCGGAAATCGTAGGCGAAATCCCCGATTCAGATTTCTATTTTGTAGACGAACCAACTACATACCGAATCGGTCCCTTGGGCGGTCCGATGTATCGCTCGTGGGATTTTGACTCGAAACCACGCCCCTCGTCAGAAGAAATATGTCGATGCCTCGTGGCATTGACGAATGGCTGGTCAGAGATTGTTGGCGAAGACCTTGCACGTGTGACCCGGCCCTTGGCATTTTCGGGGACGAAAGCACGCCGCCTTCTTGTCCACGCTGATGCCAACGCCCGCCCACCTTGGGGGGAGTGGCTCCGTCTCTCCCGCCTGGAACCCGAACGAAGAACCTTCACCCAATTTCGGGCAGCAATAAACAAGGCGATTGCTCCGCACGAAATAGACCATGTTGACTTCATAACGGACCGTGAACCGGCTCCAAATGTGACAAGGCACACGTGAGGCCGGATTGATGCCCACGGGGAACCCAGAGCAATCGTACGGGCTACCCTGGCATATAAACAGGCGCAGTCCTCCACCTTCGGGCATGAGCGATTGGCCGACGTGGCTGGGTGAGGTCGAGGACGATCCTGCGACGCTGCTGGGAATGGCTGGCGATGATGTCCTGAGGGTTTGGGCGGTCAGTCGAGGGATGATGGGCTGGAGTTATTCGAGGCGGTTGGGTGATGATGCGTTGGCGCCTCTCGTCAGCGTGTCGGGTTCGTCACCGTAGTGACGAACGGTTCGGCTCAACGTATAAAGCTGAACATGGCAAATCGATTCGAGCAGGCCCAAATCGACTCGATCGCACGCGCGTTGGCGACTGGCGACGAGGATGAGGCGTTGACGGGCAGTGAAATCGGGCACCTGCTCGCAATATGCCGGATGGGCGAGTACGACCCCGGTGCAGGCGTCATCAAGTGGAAGCGCGTGCAGGCAGCCTTTGCAGCTAAGCAGAATGCCAGGGGTGAGCGCTCTGCGATCTTGGAGTTCGTTAGGCAAGCCATGAAGCCCGCCCTGCATTTGGAGAAGCAGGGAAGGCACGAGGCGATGCGGTTCAGGCTGAACCGTGCATTGTTGTTGGCAGGGTTGGAGTGCAGCGAGGCTGGGGCGCTTTCGTCAGTGGACGCGGCGGACACCATCAGCGAGGCGGAGAAGCGTGCGCGCACGCTAAGGGTAGGGCTGGAGCGACGCGGCGTTCATCCCGAGGTTCTTCGGTTCTGTGCAGCCGAGTGGCTGGTGGATGACCATTTCCACGCGGCGCAGGAAGCAGTGAAAAGCATCATGGATAAGGTGCGGTCCCTCACCGGCTTGACCTGGGACGGAGCCGACCTAATCAACCCAGCGCTTGGCGGTGATACGCCGTTGCTGGCCATCAACCCACGCGCGACGAAGAGCCAACGAGATGAGCAGAAGGGATTCGTGAACCTGATCCTCGGTTGCTATGGCATGTTCCGCAATCCGACCTCGCACGAGGCACGCATCCACTGGCCGATGAGCCTTGAGGACGCAGAGGATTTGATGAGCACGGTGTCGCTAATACATCGCCGGCTCGACGCGGCGACGATGCCGGCGCGAGTGCCATGAACGAGATCAGCGAGGCTTGATCGCCTCAGAATCTCAGTCCCAATAGGGCAACCCCTAGTGAGATACCGGCAACCCGTCTCACACAAATCGCTCGACAGATTCGAGACCTGTGGTATCATTACGTCATGAGTTCATATGAGACAGGGAGATATTATGCTTGTCGGCTACGCACGCACATCCACAGTCGGGCAACAGGCCGGCTTGGAAGCCCAGGAGCGAGAGCTTCGTGCCGCCGGATGCGACAAGATTTTCCGGGAACAGGTGTCCTCTGTAGCCCAGCGAGACCAGCTTGAGGCTGCGCTCGATTACGTGCGGGACGAAGAAGATGGGCTTGTCGTCACGAAGCTCGATCGCCTCGCCCGGTCGGTCGGTGACCTTCTGAGCATCGTCGCCCGTTTGGAGGCGAAGAAGGTGTCGCTGAGGGTGTTGTCGATGTCGGGCAGCCAACCTTTGGATACAGGGACGGCGACTGGCAGGCTCATGCTTGCCGTCATCGGTGCCGTGGGTCAGGCCGAGCGAGAGGCCATGCTTGAACGCCAGAGGGAGGGCATCGCCAAGGCTCGGCGAGAGGGGAAGTACAAGGGTCGTGTGCCGACCGTCCGGCGACGGGCTGCTGAGATCATCCGGCTCAAGGAGGCGGGCATCAGGCCCTCGGAAATTGCTGTCAGGCTAGGGATCGGTCGGGCCAGCGTGTATCGGGTGCTCGCTGTGCAGACTGATGGTGATCGACGGGAGGCGGCCTGATATCCAGATGGGGCTGATGCCAACTGGCGCCTAACCAGATTGCTCGGTGGTCGGGTCGATCATCTTGCGAACTTCGGTGATCTTAGTCGCCGGGAACCCACTGATCTCTGCGTGCTTCTTGATGATAGCCTCGTCCTTGGCGAGGTAGACGCAGAAGGTCTTGTTGTCAGCGACATAGCTTTCGACCCACTGAATGTCTGGGCCAAGTTGACGCAGCGTTTCATTCGATTTCGCCGCAGCGCCACGAAGCTGCTCCCGTTCCAGTGATCCGACAGCCGGGATGTCACGCTCGATGATGAACTTCCGCAATGCCATTGGGTCCCTCCTGGTGTTTTTTTGGGTTCTGCGTGCGTCATATTTGCTCAATGTTTTTGCAAAAGCAACCCACGCCCACCCCACAGCGTCACCAGGGGCCACCCGCCATCGCCTCGCTGACCTGTGCGATCATGCCTTCGACGCTGCTCCTGACCCTTCTCAGGCCGGCTGCTGGCCTGGATCGTGTCCGGCAGCAGGGCAAGAAGCTCGGTCGCCCGAAGGTACCGGCGAAGGTCGAGGCTTCAATCCGCCTGCATCTGAATGCCGGCCACGGCATCCTCAAGGTGGCGAAGATCGTGGGCGTCGGTTCCGGCACCGTGCAGCGGGTCAAGCGGGAGATGGCCGGACAGTTGGCGGAGGCGGCGTAGGAAACCCGCACAGGCCGCCAATGACCTTCCCCGCCACGATCGCCATGGCTCTCGTTCGGGACCGTCAGGCAAGCTCTGAGAGGATAGGCGAATGATCTGGGCTGTGACTCTGGCAATCTGCATCATCGTCTTTAGTCCAAGAATCATTGCGTATTTGGTCCCTGGATGGATCGGTTTGACGGTCATCGGCCTGATAATCCTGTGGCCGCACATGCCCGAATGGATGCACTCGGTTGTGGTATGGTGCATCGGTACCCTGATCGGCGCCTTCTTGTGTGCCATCCCGCTGTGTTTGTTTCTTGGCATCCCGCTTATGGCCGGGACGATCGGGTTCGCTGTGCTCGGCCTTATTGGCGAGGGCGCCCAGATCATTGGCAAGGTGTGGCACGCTATCACGTCGGCGGTTGGCGCCATCACTCCGGTGCATTGGGCTGCTGGTGGCGTGGGCGTCGCTGGCTTGGTTCTTGTCGAATGTTGGAAAGCGTGGCGTCGGCGGGTTCCTCGACCGCTGGCCGACGATGATGACGACGATTTTGACGACGATCCGACTGACACCCAGCCTGTGCTGCGACTGGCTCCGCCTCGGCTGAGTCGGGCTGAACGAAAGCAGGCAGAACGTCCCGAGGCCGAAGCCGCCAACGCAGCAGCGTGGAAGGCGTGGGGGGAAGGTAAAGGGCCGAGGCCGATCTAGGCCGGGTTTCCACGATGATAAATACCTCCATCTCAAGGAGGACACCATTATGGACACGATCAACGAATTATCACCCGCCGAACGGCATGAAGCAGCACGGGCAATCATCAGACAATCGCTGGACGAGATGGCAACCGAATTTGGGGCTGCGCTGCGTGACGCTGCCTTGGTCTATCCGGTCTTCGTGACCGTACCGCATAGCGGTGATGCGCTCGCAACGATTGCAAGCCCCGTCGATCCGCCGAACGATGATTGGGAGAAAATCGTAGAGATTTTCACGAAGATCATCGGAGACCATCTTGGTTGTGATGGACTGCGCTCAAGAAACCTACCGTGCAAAGCGGTGAATGTGGCCATGAGTGGTGCTGATATCACTGTTGACTGAGGCTGGGATGATGCGACCGACCTTCAGCGTTTGTCCGAACGCTTCGTTCGCTCGTTCTGCCGAAGCTGACGCGGACGGATTGGGAACGGTACGTCATCATCGTCCAGGTTGGTTGACCAGAGGCGTTCAATCTGCCTGAGAAGGCTTTTGGTGTCAGCATCGGTTGATATGTAGGTGCTTGGGTCGGTGAATTCGTCGAGGCGCATTGGGATCTCCTTTCAACGATTTATCATGACGAGCCTGGAAGCGAGCGCAGTTGCTGTGCCGCCGTGGGATGTTCGATCTATCGTCACAAGGGCTGGAGGCTCACTAAAATCAGTGGGCGACGATGACGATTTATATTGCAATCAGGCACCGACTTCAGGCATACTCGCTAAATAGACGGTTGGTTGCATCAACCCGGTCACGAGTTCGGCTAGGCACATCCACGAGGAAGCCAAAGCCCACAGCCCCAGGAAGATGCAACCTTCCTGGGGCTTTTCATTTTTGATAACCCCCGACACATGACCGATAGGGCGCAATCAACGTGACGGTGGCCCGCCGCAAGCCAGAAACCCGGACGACAGACGGGTCAGTATGGGTGAGTGAGTCGGCACCGAGGGACTGTGAACCGGGAGAGAAGTAGTACCGGGTAGAGGCTTCCCGTTGCACGTAGGATACGCAACAAACTGCGCCCGGATGGTACTGAACCATTCGTGACCTAATCGGAACCTGAAATGTGTCTGTCAGTCCGCCGATTTTGGCAAAACAAGACGACAAGCGATGCTGTGATATTGCACCTTGTCGGCATCCATCGGGTTAGATTGTCGGCTCGGTTGATGCGCCGCATCGCATTCGAGCGATGCGAACCGGGTAGTGATCCCGCATTCTTGACATGACCAGCACATGGCCTAACAAGCCGTGACCTCACAAGTCACACGCCCATGCAAACGGAACGCGATAAGGTCACGGAAACGTTCCTCATGCTGGCTAGGACCCCGCCAGCTTTCCGCACTGTGACAACACGCAGCGGAACGGGACGGACAACGCATTCAGTGGCTCCCTTCGTCATACGCATGCAAGATTCCCCCTTTTGGTCTGACGATTTTTCAATCGTCTTTCCAAGGGGGGAGAAAAGCATGTCTACACCGCTTGAATCCGCAGGACACACACCGCTGGTGCTTCTGAAATCAGATTTTCGTTGGATAGCTATGGCTCGCCGGACTCGATGTCTGGTTTATGTTTCCTACCGATATGATGAAATCCCAATCCCGTACACGCAATCAATCACCGAGCAGGCCGAGCCGATGAGGCGAAGGCTGCGAAGGTGATTGCTGCACAGCTAGGCGGACAGCTTGCTGGCCGACGTAGCTGCGCTCGCCCAGTACCATTCCACCAAGTCGAGCAGAGCCATCCGACATCCGGTGCAATGCCTTTTGCTGATACGTGCGTCCAATCCGGTTCGACATCTACCAACTGATCCGCACCAAAATCTTGGTCCCGAAATCCGTAGGTTGACCGTTCAGGCCGACATCCGATTTGCACCAGCACATCCTCTCGGATCAGCCCCAAGTCCATCGCATTCGTCCTCAGAAGTCTCGAATCGGTCGCCGTCTCGCCATCGTGCGTCTTGTTGTACCGGCCTGACGCTGTTATGTTGCCCCTCCCTATCAACACAAGGAACTGGAACTTTGCCCCGCCAACCCAACTTTGCGGCCCACCTTCGTGACGCTCGACTTAAGCGTGGCTTGTCGGTCGTTGATGTTGCCGGACAGGTCGGCGTGAACACGGCGAGCATCTACTTCTGGGAGAGAGATCACTGTCGACCACGGGCTGAAAATCTTTCGGCATTGTGCAAGGTGTTGAAGCTGCCAGTTCGAGCGACCAGAGCGATGGCGGCTGGGTAATCGAACCAGCCAGCGTCACCACAGCGTCACCAGGGCACCAATCGCCATCGGCTTCTCCAACGGTGCCACGATGGTGGTTGCGGCGGTGCTCCAGGCCTATCTCTGGCCGGTGGCCGCTGCCATCCTTCGTCGCCCTCTCACCGTGCAGCCATGATGTGCGGCTTTACGGTCGGCGCTGGACAGGATAAGGTGATTTGATGATCGACCAACCGTTGCCGGTAGCCGAAGCCCATCGCTTGCTTGATCGACTTGCGGAGCTAAATCAAAGCTGCGAGCCGGAGGCACCTTGGCGTATTGAGCAGGAGCCGCACGACTACCCCGATGGGACGACTCACTTCACTCATGTCCGCACCACTGGCTATGTGCAGGGCGAGCCGGTTCTCGTATCAATTGGGAATTATCTAGCCCCAGACCTTGCCGAGCTACTGGTCACAATGCGGAACAACCTACCTGAACTGATTCGATTGGCACGCCTCGGGTTGGAGGCTGAATCCCAACGCAACATGGCTCCCGACCCTGGCTGACATCATCGAGGCGTCCAACGCACGTCGGGCTTCACCACGGTACCAATCGCCACCGGCCGCTCAACGGTGCGATCATGGCTGCGGCGGTGCTCCTGGCCTATCTCTCGCTGTTGGCCGGTGCCATTTTCGATCGACCTCTCATCGTTCATCCATGATCGACCGGGCGGCTTGGATGGCACACTGGTACCGCTGATCGACGGAGCGAAAGACAAGTTCGACAAAACCAACCGGGAATATGGTGAAGGCTTGCCGGTGCTGATCTACCCCACCCACCACTACGGCGATCCTGACAAGCTGTGCGCTCCCGGCTACGTCACATTCCGGGGAACCTACCTCGGCATGATTCCTGCGAGGGCGGGGAAACATCCCAACCCGGCTATCCGACCGCTAGCCACAATCGAGGAACATTCTGCCGACACCGCCTGGGCGCTCTTCTGGGAAGCCGGCAATCTCGTGCAGCTTGCGAAGCAGGATCGGGTTGCGATCACCAGCCTGACCGCCGAAGGCCAGAAGAAGCCGCTCGTCAACGGTTTCGTGCCACATGGCCCGATGTTGGTGAAGGCGATGTTCTTGTAGGCAATGGAGGCCGGATGAGCCAGCGGGCGGCAACGTGCAACGCATCATAGGTCTGAATGTTCGACAGGGTGGCAGAACCCAGGTGGATAGCCTGTGTCGGTATCTCGACACATGCGATCCGCACACCGTCGTCCTGACAGAATGGCAAGACAACGCCAGAGGTCGGGTATTCGAAAAATGGGCCGATGGTCGTTCGATGCGGCACGTTGGTCTCGCCAATGGTGGGACTGCCAATGGCGTGTTCATCGCATCGAGAGCTGAGTTTGAAGGCTACTCGGAAACCCCAATCGAGTGCGGCGCAGGCAAGCTCATGCGGGCATGTTTTCCTGACTTCACCATGCTCGGATGCTACTTCCCGCAACGGAAGGCAAAGGCGGTCTTTTTCGACCAGTGCTCCCAGGTCATTGCGTCGTATCGGGGCAAACCGTTCATCCTGATTGGTGACCTCAACACCGGGAACCAGATCACCGACAGAAGCGAAAAAGGCTCTATGTATTGGTGCCCCGATGGCTTCGACCGACTTTGCCACTCGGATGAGTTAGTTGACCTCTGGCGCAACACGCACAAGGACGCACGAGAATGGTCATGGCTTTCAACCACCGGGAACGGGTTCCGGATTGATCATGCATTCGCCAACGACGAGTTTCTTGGACGGTATGTGCCAGTCTGCAGTTATGACCATAGCACCAGGACAACGGGGCTGACGGACCACAGTGCGCTGATCGTAGAAATGTTTGCCGAGGCTCATTGATTGCCTCAATCCGTTAGCGCACGGACAGCCGCACGATTGCGCTCACTGCGCCGTGGAATGCAATGGCCGATGGTAAGAATGGTGGACCGGCTCCGGGTGAATGCATCGGCAAAGGTGCTGTCGGGCATGGCTGCGAGATTGTCCTTGTCGTCAACGCAAACCGCCACTAAGTTTCCGCCGCAACCGCAACCACCACGTTGGAGATCACATTGCCACGCAAGCCCAGCCTCTCCCGCCACCTCCGCAACGCTCGTATCGAGCGTGGGCTGACGGTCGCCACCGTTGCCGAACAGATCGGCGTGAGCACCGTCAGCATTTACCTCTGGGAGACGGGTCGGGTCCGACCACGGACTGAGAATTTGTCGGCGTTGTGCAAGGTCCTGAAGCTGCCGATCAAGGCGACCAGGGCTATGGCGGCGGGATAGGGCATCATGATCCATATCGGGTCGCATGCACGCCTATACCAGCGTACGTCACCAGCCCGGCGGCTTCTGATGCGGCCCTTCCTTCCATTCGCGCGGTTCGGTCCGCCTCATTTCGTCTATCAGTGCCGGCAGCTTTATGGCTGCAAGCGGAAGCAAAGAGGTTCGCTTGGTCCGTCGATTCACGGCGGTTATCATCCCGTACTGGTTCATTAGGGACAGTACCCAAGCGTGCTCATTGACGAATCTCTCGCTGGGATCGGTGGACCACTGACCAGTTGACTCCCGCACGATCAGCTTGCGTCGGCGGCGGATATTGTTGCGAAGCTGCTCAACATGAGTTCTCGCCGGCCAGCAAGTCATCGAACGTCTCCCCAGCCATCACCGAGCGTTGCAGTTCAGCCGTGCCAATCTCCCACGTGATCCATCGGGCCTCTGGCGGAGGTTCGGTATTTTTCCGATCCTTCATCCCGAATCCTTCATCACGAATGCTTCATCCGAGCAGCAGCACGAGCCGTCCACCACAGGCATCGGCTCGATGACGGGCGGCGTGATCGCCTGCCGATGGCGCTGGCGCATGGTCGTAGCGCGCAGCGGCTCGATACCTCGGCGGCACTGACCAAGCTGCGCGGCATCCTGCCATCGACGGCGCACTCCCAGGTTTCATGCCTCAGCCAGTCCGGACGATGTGGATGCGTAGGGTCTGAGTTCGAAGAACCCGGCGCCGGTTACCGCCATCGTGTCCACCAGCAATGCACGGTCGAGGTGCAGATTCCTGGCTTCGCAACTCGTCTCGGTGTCATAGACGATGTAACGCACGGCTTTTCTCCGTACTCTTGAAGGAGAATAGACCACAATTCAAATGGGTTCAACGGCTTCTACGCGGTGACGGCGCGCTCGGTACGGCATCAGACCACCATCAGTTCGCCGTCCCGAAGTCGCCGGATCGGCGGGAAGCCATCCATCTCTGTATCCCAAGCGGCCCCGTGAACCGGAATCATCCATTTCGGCTTGACGCTCATGGCAAAGGCGCGAAGGTCGGATGGTGATGCGTGACCGCTGGTGTGGATGTGCGTCGCGGGCGTCTTGCCCGCCTCAAACCAATCTTGCACCTGCTTACCGTCGTCGCTGCTCAGATAGCCACGCCACATCGACCAACTCCACACGTCGTCCGAATTGGGAACAACACCATTGGAGCGGTAATCGCGGATCAGGGACTTCCGAATGATCGGCACCCATGTCTCGGGGCTGGCAGCGAGCCTTCTGGCCGCGATTCCGTCCTTGGCCATGCGATCAACAAAGGAAGCCATCCCCTTTTTATGGTACATGCGTCTGAACGCACTGGTGATTACGACCTTCAAGTTCGGCGATCCGGGCCGTGGGATTCGTGCGAAGTCCTTGAGCAGGTCAAGAACCTCGGCGGTATAGAGATCGACCACGAGAGTGCGCCCAGCCTTCTTGCAGGCGCGATACAGCGTCACCGTGCGATCAACGTTTTGCCCCGACCATGCGACGAACACTCGTCCCGTCGTTTGTTCAAACAGCTTGACGAAATCGGTTTCAACGTCGTCTTCCGTCATCCACGGCTTGTCGGTGCCGAGGTTAGTGCCTTCCATGATCAGCACATCAATGTCCGGTGGTGGGTTCACCATGAAGCGATCCACCAAAACGGACTTCCGACCATGAACGCGGAAGTCGCCCGAATACAGGATGCGCTTACCACCGACCTCAATCAACAGCATGTAGGCGTCGAAGGCAGAGTGGTCGGTGAGGAAGGGGGTGACGCGGAACGGGCCGACAGATAGCGGCACGCTACTTTTCCAAGGTCTGAATGTGCGGTCGGTCTTGGTGCCCCGGATTCCCGACGTTAGGTGGATCAATCGGGCGGTCGCCTCACCGCAGAAGACGGGCCAGCTTTTCGGTACTTCCTCCAACAGGCCATAGTGATCCTGATGGGGATGGGAGATCAGAACGCCATCGACCGCCTTGGTCACGTCGAGCGATGGTGCCAGCAGATCAACTGCGTCCCGTGGGGCATCGAGGGTGCGGCCAACATCGAGGATAGTATCTGCTCAACCCGGCTGAATGATAGATTCGGCGTCCAGAACTGCGAGAATAGCCTGATACGCATCCTTTCCCCGTCGCGCTGCTGTTCCAACGACGGATCGAACGCCGGCGAACAGGTCGGCACCCCAGGTAGAACGGAAGCCACCTGTGACCTTGCGGTATGTGGCTGTGGGCCGCAATTCCCTCTCGCTGCCATTGTTATCCGGCGGAACCTCCGGATGCTCCAGGAAGGTGAACAGGTGGCTGCGCACCTTCCCGTAACGCTTTCGCAGTCGCCTGCCATGGTGGTTGGTGGGCGCCAGCACCATAATCGCGTTCAACTCGTGATCCAGCCTGTGCTGATAGCTGCGCCGCGTGCTCTCGGCCAGGCTCCTGCGCCGCCGCGCCAGCACGACAGCCCGCAGCAGCAGCGCCTTCATGCGTGGGGCGAAGATGGTATCGCCCGCCTCGATGGCGTATTTGCAGTCACGCAGTTGGTGCGCCAGACAGACCTGCCATAGATCGGCATGCCCCTGCTGTGCGCCATACAGGTCGGAGACCCAGATGCTCGGCCGATGGCCTGCCATCGTCTCGGTGACCACGTTGGCCGCGCGGCTGTTGCGCACCACGTGGATCACCACCTGATCGTTCTGAAACACCCAATTCCAATGGGTGCGACCGTCGATGCGCACCGAGGTCTCATCCGAACAGACGATCCGCGAACGGCGCAGCCGGGCAAGAATGGCGGCGACCTCGTTGTCGAAACTTGGCTTGGCGCGCTGCAACATCGCATCCAACGCGCCCTCGCTGATCTGCAGCGCATAGAGGTGCAGAAACAGCTGGGTCAGGCGGCGATAGCTGATGGCATGGGTGAAGCGCAGATAGATCGCCAGCGCCACGATGTTCACGCTGAACGGCGAGCCGTCTTCCAGGCCCGCGGGTATCGCTGCCAGGGTTACGCCGCCGCAGCATGGGCAATGCCCAGCATAACGTTCCACACGGGTCACCACGGGGCGCACCACCGGGAGGTCGATCTTGTCGTAACGACCGTGCAGCACTTGATCGGCATCTGTCAGCACGGATTGGCAATGCGCGCAGGCGGCCGCTTTCGCGGTCACCGTTTCGTCGGGATCGCGGGCCAGTGGGCGACCGCCGCCCTTACGACCCAGGCTGCCGGTACGTGGTCCGACACGCTTGGCCTGCTCCGGCTGGTTCGGCTTCTGACCCCTCGACGGCGGCAGGCTGGAATTATCCGGTGTCTTCGACGGTTCGCCGAGCCTGGCTTCGAGCGCCGCCACCCGAACCGTCAGGCTCTGCACCTGCGCCCACAGCGCCCGGATCAGGGCGTCCTTCTCGGCGTGGCTCAGCTGGCTGAGGTCGGGGAGCTCGGGCACGCCCTGGTTTAGAATCGACTCGGCCGTGACCGTGTCAAAGGTTTTTTAGGCCAGTCGGAAGCGTCGGCGAATTATCCCTCAAAACGCCGATCAAACCGGGGTCGAGCAGATACCGAGGATCAGCCTCCCGCCGTCGCTGGTGGCGATCTCGATGCAATTTCCGCCGATCTCGTTCGTGGAACGGTGGACGGTGAGGGAGATGTCAGTCATGAAACGTCGCGGATTTTGAGCGGTTCGCAGGCTTTGAGAGGGGTTTGGTCATCGCTCTTGTTCACGAATCTCGGAAACCGCCGAACAACATGCCAATGTTTATATTCCCCTCTTTTTTCCTTTTCCTCAAGGGTCTTCGCAGTAGTACCGTCTGGATAACATGCGCGAATACGCAGCGGACGTTCGAGGTTGTCTTCGACATCCGCGAAGAAGTCCTTTAGTTCCATCCAGATAAATTCTGGATCAGCCTTCGATGGCCAAAACCCGGCCTTCTCGAAACGCGTTTTGAACACGGCTAGATTGGCTAAGACCGGTTTCGACACGTTGGGAGACATGAGTAGCACGATAGTCGTCAGCCATTCGCTCTCCTTGTCGGCAGGAGGCCGAAGTTTCTCCAGGTGTTTCGCCTTGCTCTCGATCTGCGATTTGCTAAACGATATGACGCCTTTCGCTTCGATGAGGACAAGAACCAGAGTGCCATCTGCTTTGCTCAGCACCACTAGAAGATCGGCGTCCTCGATTTTCCCCGACTGGTCGTTGTCCGGGTGTATGGTTGCGATATCCCCCGGTGTCAGCCTGCCTGTGGCTACAAGCAAAGATGCGTGGACCCAATCCAGATGATAGTCCATGCCAAAATAGACGACGTTCATGGGTTCCAACTCAGGCCCAATAATCTTCTTGAGCCGTTCTTTCAGATCAGTCTCGAACTGCGGCGAGAGCTTAGGTGAGAGCGCATAACGCATCAGGAAATTGCGTTCCTTGGCGTTGAAGCGCCTAAGCGCGTGGAGGAAACAGGACGCCCTCTGTTTGGGTGCCTGCCTGTCGGCTCGTCGGTCTTCCGGTTGTTGGATCATTCGCGTATCTCCGATTGGTGGCCTTGGCGGCATGGGTTGCACAGGTATGGCGAAATCGGAGTCGGGGGTCAAACTTGGGGCGCCACCGACGCCGCTACACCTTCACCCATCGCTTGATTGGTGTCGATGCACACGGTTGGGCGGAGCGCCGCCCCCATTAGCACGCCATCCGTCGATGGCCGGATCGGTTGACTGGCAGAGCACTGGCCGGACGTAGTCCAGCGCCTCTCGAAGCGTGCCAAATTGGTAAGCGTCCAGTTCACGGAGGCACTGGACGACAATCCACAAATCGGTGCCGTCAGGTGTGTCGATGAGCTAGGAAGGCTGGTCATCCCCGTCCACGTTGATGACGATCCGCCGATAGATGGCGGCGTTGTCACCTCTTCGGGCACTGACGTAGGCCAATGCGACATCGCCTGCTGCGGCCAACCACTCCGCGACAAGCTCTCGCTCGTCCGGTCGAAGAGGCCGGGGCGGTAATGCCTGTAGATTATCGTCTGAGCGGCTGGTCATAGCGGTTCAGATGTGATGCTCCCGGCGGATATTGGGGCCATCGGGGTTGCAGCATGGTTGCGGCGGGGTTCGAACCGGCCTCACGTGAACCAGGGGCACGCTGCAACCATGACCGGGATTGGCGAGCAGGGCTGGCGTACCGCCCACAGGCTCCCCTCGGTCTGGAAGGACGGCATTCCCATCGCCATATAGCGCAATCGGGCCGGAACATTCGAACACCCGGCCCTCGGAGAAGACCTTGGCCACCCTACTTCCCGCTGCATTGGCGTGCTGCCGATGGGAGCTTGAGCAGCGTCACATGACGCCGCCATCGAACATCGCCCTACGGATCGTGGTCGAGGAAGACCCGAAGCTGGTGCGCTGCCTGAACGCCTACTATGGCGATGCGACCGCTGATGGCGGTTTGGATGCCGTCGAGCGGGACTCCTTGCTCGATGTCCTCGGCAGAGCACTTCATTGGCCAGCCGTGGCCTCGCACTGGCGGCATGGATGCCACCAGACGGTTCATGGCCGACCTTCAGCAGGCGATGACCAAGGCGGGGTGGACGGTCGATTTCTTCGCCGTGGCGTGATGGCGGGCACATGCAGCACGCAGGATCACCCGTGTTGGCAAGCCGTCATGCTTATCGTGCTGACGATCATCGCAGGCTGTCATGCACGGCGGCCCGATTTCATGACACGGGTTCAAGAGGACTGTGCTGCGGGTGACCTATGGGCTTGCGATCTGCTCGACGCATTCAGTCGCCCGATACCGGTCGAAGACATCAAGGCACCAGATAGAGTCAAAGATGACGTTGATACCATATTGAGAGGCATCGACAGGGCAAGGGCTGCGCCACGTGTCGGCTCCCCAGATGTTCCCCCGATCACTGGCGAGTTGCCGACCTTGGCCACGATCACTAAGTTTCCATCACTACAGCGTTCTGATGAGTGGCTTCCTAGCCCAAGGCCGACCGGCAGGCGTACTGGGCTTGTCCCAAGGGTTGCGTGGCAAAGGGCGGAATGAAATGGAAGCCGAAGGGGTAGTCGGATGGCTAAGTATGATCTGCTGAGCCGGTATCTGGAAGGTCAGACTAAGGCGGAAATCCCGATGGAGTTTTGGGAAATTGAGCAAGTTCTTGGCTCTAAGCTGCCGCCGAGTGCGAGAAGCCATCGGGCATGGTGGGCAAACGAGCAATTCGGCTCTCACGTTCATTGCCGATCGTGGCTCGATGCTGGATACAGCGTCGATCTGGTCGATTTTGCCGGAGAACGTGTGACCTTCAGACGCGCTCGAAGATAGCTGCCGGTGCCGTCCGACTGTGCAGACATTCAGTGACCGTGCGAGCATCATCGTAATCCGCATCTCAGCGACTTTGGATTAGGCTTGCCGAAACCCCAAACCGTCACTAAATTGTCATCGCAACCGCATGAACTGAGTCGGAGACCAAGATGCCTCGTAAGCCAAGCTTTTCTCGCTATGTCCGCAACGCTCGCATCGAGCGTGGCCTATCTGTCACCGCCGTTGCAGAGCAGGTCGGTGTCTGTGCTCAGAGCATCTACTTCTGGGAGACGGATCATTGTCGGCCAAATGCTGCCAACCTGAGCGCACTCTGCAAGGCTCTGAAACTGCCGGTGAGGGCGACGAAGGCGATGGCCGCTGGATAGCCGTCTCCGACCTCCTACGGCGGAACGTACCCAATCTCGTTGCAGATCGTCTCGACAGCAGCCGATCTGCTCAACGCCGTCGCCCATCCAAGCTGATCGAAGTTGTGGGTCTGGTACACCCGGCTGGCCTGGGCGTTGACCCGAAGCTCGGCCCATTCGCTGTCGTCGTCCTCCGCCGGATCGGGCGCATCCTTGAGGGACGTTCTCGCCGGATCGTGCTGCGCCCACATGAGCCGCACCCACTCGGCAAACTCGTCCAAACGGAATAGCCCACTGTCCAGGGATGGCTCCGGCTCATAGGTGGCAGCGATCGGGTTCCACACTTCGAAGGAGACATCCCCAGGTGGGTCTCGGTCATCGTAGCGGGTGATCCTGAGCGACGGTCTGGACACGGTCGGGACGATGCTCCTGGTGGGTGGGCGGCAGGTTATGAGCAGGGTCGGGAGGTGGTGCAAGGAGGGTTGGGGGCGATGATCTGGTGTCAACGCCTGTGTAGGATGATTAGGGGCGGACAGGCACGCTGACCTCTCGCCGCCGGATCGACACCTGCGACCATTAGCTTACAGACTTCCCCCTGCCGCATCTCGGTCTTGGTCATTCTGCGTCCCAGATCATCGGGTCCATCAATCAAGAACCCTCAACGGTATCGTGGGTCCTTGCAGTTGTTTGCCGATGAAAACTCGGGCACTTCCCGCTCCTTTCCCCAAATCTTTTTCCCGGCCCTCTTGGGATGCAGCGTAAAGTGCGCGTTCCGGTCAGTGAAGTACCGGTCGATTGCTGCCGTCGCATCGTCCAGGGTCTTGTAGTCGCTGTTGTGGATGATCGACCGGGCCATGCCACTGAACACCAACTCGATCACGTTGAGGAACTGCGCTCCTGCTGGCAACGGAGCGGTTTCAACCATCGGTCCGCGACGACCCGCGAGGATAGCCCCATTGTGCTCATCGACACATTGGGACAGCTTCTTCGAGATGTGCCACGAGGCCGCATCCCAGGATAGGTACAGTTTGCGGTGGTCACGGTACTTTTGAACCAGAAGCTCCATCATACGGATCATCTCTGCCGTATTCTTCTTTTGGCTGTAAAAGTGGGTGACTTGGTTGCCGGACAACTCAAGCGCTGCTGTCATGATGATACAGCCTCTTGATTTCTGCCACTGCGGAACGACGCGCTGTTCGCCGGGTGCGCTCAACATGCGCCCCGGCTTCATCTTCACTGCGAATGGACCGAACTCGTCTATCGAGAAGAAGGCTTGGTCTGACCGAAGCTCCGCGAGGATGGAGTGGATGCGAGAAAGCTTCTCGTTATAGGCTGGGTCGGATGATGTGAGCACAATGCGTGCCTTCCGCCAGCGGTAGCCAGCCGCCTTCGTGATCTTGCGGATCACTTCGGGACAGGTGGGGTGTCCGCTCTCGCGGAGAACTCGCGTCATGTCAGACATGATCCATGTCGTACGATTGATGCCATGGTTTGAGGGAGGTTCGTGAAGAAGCCGGAAAACCGCCTGCTTCATCGCCTCATCGTCAAATTTCCGCGTGGCCCTGATCTGGCGCGTGAACAGCGCATCGCACCCTCCATCTTTGAACGACCGAAGGCACCTGCGGTGCGTCTTCTTGTCGATGCCAAGGAAGCTGCAAACGAGATCCACTACTTACTCCACGGCGGGAAGCGAGGACGACTATGGATCGGTTCCGGTCAGCGAGGCGCCCATCATAGAGGCGCTGAAGCAAAGTTTCGAGGTCAGGAAAGTCACCAATCTCGCCGCGCAGCGCATCGAGGCTAACGTCTTTCTGGAGGACGGCGCGCATCCATTCAAACGCAGACTGCTGCGGACGCGCCGCAACAACAAACTCCCGCCAGAGCGGCGCTACCGCCCGTTCGACCGTGCGAAGACTGACAGTTATATTTTTGTCTCGCTCCAATTCCTGGCGCACCATGTCCGTGTTGCCGGCATGGAGACAAAAACGCTCGCGCAGCCAGTCCGATAGACCGTCGAGCTTTTTTGGCCGTGACGGCGAGGCATACGGACGCCACTCACCTTGTGCCAGCCAACTGCGTACCGTCTTTCGCGAGTAGCCAAGCTCGCCCGCAATGCGTTTCAACCCCCATCCGAGTCCCTTTAGTCGCAGCATGAGCGCGACATCTGCCTGCGTCCTCATCGCCTTACCTCCGCTGCCGAAATCGGGCCGAAGCGGTTATCCCTCAGACACCTCAACTCAGGAATCTCAGCACGGGCGGTTCGACGGTACGACGCAGCCGCTCCGAGCGACCAGGGCAGCATAGCGCCCCCGCCGCCGTGCCTCAGAACTCCATCCCCGGCGCTCCACCATCGTGCGCCGGGCACCGTCGCCGAAAGATGTCAGAACCGTTGGCTCCGTATTCGTGGCCGCACGTTCGGCACCGCAGCACATACACGTACTGGCCGTGGTCGGTGCCGGGATTGCCGGTCGGTCGAACGACCTCTTGGCCGTTCGGGTTGACGTATCCGACCTGGGTGGTGCCACGGCTTCTGGTCCGACCGGATTTCTTCGGCACCGATGACAGCGGCGTATGCCGTTCAGCCGGTGTGGATGGCAGCGTCGGTAGGCTGCCTGTTGGCATTGCAGCCGGCTGGTGTGCCGCCGCTGGGATCAGACGGCCTCTGCCCTCCATCGTCCGATCAGGATGCCACGTGATCCATCCCTGCCGGTTGGCGCTGAGCACGGGCAAACTATCTGAGGGTAGTTCAGTCCATTTCTGACCACGCTATACGATGGACGATGTGTCTGCCCCCTCGCTTATCGTGGTGGCTTTTCTGTCGCGTCTGGGTTTTCCCGGCCGGGTTTGCGGGGTGCGAGCGTGACGACCCGGCACCTTGTGGATACCGGGCCGCATCACCGGGCGCGGTCATCGGCGTCCCCGCCTGCACCGCGCAGGTAGCCTACCGCCTCATCATTGGGCGTTAAATATCCCGGGGGTTTGGGGGCAGAGCCCCATGCTTTCGGCCGGTGAGCCTGATCCCTGGGAGCGCAGGCGGGGTCAAGGAGGCTCCGCGGCGCAGGCGTGGATGCCTTGACGCCGCCGAGCACCCGGCGAGGCTGGAGCCATGGGCGGGCCGGCAGGTTCAACCGGCGGCGTCGTCCGGCTGAGTTTCGAGCCGGTCGACGAGCCTTTGGAAGACGGCCTCGAACCCGGGATCGTAGTTGTCGGGGTGGTCGCGGATGACGGTGATGGCGCGGCGGTAGTAGTCGGCGGCCTGGCGATGATCGCCGCGGGCTTCGCAGACCATGCCGAGGCGGTCGTAGCCATCATGGACATCGGGAAAGCGCGCGAGCAGCTCGTGAGCGGCCTGTTCGGCGGCATCGAGATTGCCGGCGTGAACCATGTCGACCACGGCGTTGGACGCCTCGGTCAGTTCGTCGAGTTCGTCGTGTTCCTGAACACAGTTGGCCAAGGCGGGCTGGCGCGCCGCCACCGCGGCCGGCCGTGCGGCACGGGCAGCGGCCTCGTCACTGGCCATGCAGCACTTCTTGTATTTCTTGCCGCTGCCGCAGGCGCAGGGATCATTCCGTCCGATTTTGGCCATTTCGCCAACTTCTGTTCCAAGGACGGACCCAATGTACCAAGCGGTGCTGGCCGACGCCAAGTTCCATGAGCAGTTGCTCGTCTTCGACCGCGACCTTGCGGCCTCCGCCCGGGCGGCACGGTGCCGGCTCTGCGGTGGCGCGCTGCATTCCGGTTCGTATGACCGCAAGCCGCGCGGCGGTCCGGCCGGGCTCGGCCAGGAGTACGCCGAGCGTTTCAGCTTTTGCTGCGCGGTGGATGGCTGCCGCACGCGCGCCACTCCACCGTCGCTGCGCTTTCTGGGTCGGCACGTCTATCTCGCCACCGTGGTGACGTTGATCTCGGCGATGCAGCTCGGCATCACGCCGTCCCGCCTGGCGCGTCTGTCGGTCGTACCGGGGATTGATCGCCGGACGCTGGCGCGTTGGCGCGCCTGGTGGCTGTCCACCTTCACCGACAGCCCCTTCGCGGCGGTCGCCAGGGCCGCAGTGGTGCCGCCGATCGACATCGCGGCACTGCCGGTCTCGCTGCTCGACCGCTTTGCCGGCGACGTGCGCGAGCAGCTCATCGCCTTTCTGCGCTTCCTTGGTCCGCTGACCGGCGGCCAATCGGCGATGCGCGCTTTCTGACGGGCGCCACCGATCCGCAGAGGATGCGCGTCGCTGGCCCTCGGTGAGGGCGCCTAGCGTCGGTCCGCTGATTTTTCGGGGGGCTGATGTGGCGGAGCGAGACGGATCGCGGGTGCATGAGCGTTGGGCGCGGCTGCGCTTCTCGATTATCGGTGCGCTGCTGGCGGCACCGCCGGCGAAGGGCGCGCTGCGCGCGGCTTTGCAGCAACTGGCGGCACGCGAATGGCGTCACCCCAGCACCGGCGTGCCGGTCCGCTTCAGCATCTCCACGCTCGAGCGATGGCTCTACCGCGCCCGCAACGAGCAGCATGATCCGGTCGGCGTGCTGCGCCGCAAGCGGCGGGACGATGCCGGCGCGCAGGCGTCGATCACGTCGGCGCTGCGCCAGGCGCTGCTGGCGCAGTACGGCTCCCACAAAAGCTGGAGCGCGCAGCTGCATCACGACAATCTGGTCGCCCTGGCCGAGACACGACCGGAATTGCGTCCGGTGCCATCCTACACGACGGTTCGGCGGTTCCTCGCCGCCAACGGCCTGATCAAGCGCCGTGCCCCGACGACGCGCCAGACCGACGGCACGCTCGCGGCCGCGGCGCGGCTTGAGGCGCGCGAGGTGCGTAGCTTCGAGGCCGAGTACGTGAACGGACTGTGGCATTGGGATTGCCACCACGGTTCGCGCAAGGTGCTGACGCCGCGCGGCGAATGGCGCACGCCGATCCTGTTCGGCGTGCTCGACGATCGCTCGCGGCTGGCCTGCCATCTGCAATGGTATCTGGCGGAATCCGCGGAGAACATCGCGCACGGTTTGTCGCAGGCGATGCAGAAGCGCGGCCTGCCGCGCGCCGCCATGAGTGACAACGGCAGCGCGATGACGGCCGCCGAGATCAGCGAAGGTCTTGCCCGGCTCGGCATCGTTCACCAAACGACACTCCCTTACTCTCCCTACCAAAACGGCAAGCAGGAGGTTCTCTGGGCATCGGTCGAAGGCCGGCTGATGGCTATGCTTGAAGGTGTCGATGACCTCACCCTGGCCCGGCTCAACGAGGTGACACAGGCCTGGGTGGAGCAGGACTATAACCGCAAGCGGCACAGCGAGATCAACGGCACGCCGCTCGCCCGCTTCCTCGCCGGTCCTTCCGTGACTCGCCGCTGCCCGGATGCCGCCGCGTTGCGGCTGGCCTTCACCCGCTCCGAACGACGGACCTTGCGCAAGAGCGACGTCACCGCCGTCATCGAAGGCCGCCGCTTCGAAGTGCCCAACCAGTATCGGCATCTCTCGCTGCTGGAAGTTCGCTTCGCCGCCTGGGATCTCACCCAGGTCTATCTCGTCGATCCGCATACCGGCACGGTTCTTTGTCGCCTGTTCCCCCAGGACAAGGCGGCCAACGCCTCGGGCCAGCGCCGCGAGCTGCAGCCAATCGCCACCGAAACGTCCAAACCATCGTCGCTGCCATCGCCGTCGCGATCCCCGCCGCCGCCGGCGTGCGGCATCGGACCGCTCCTGGAGCGAATGCTCGACCGGCAGGTCGCCACCGGGTTGCCGCCCGCCTATCTCCCCAAGGACGAAGGAGACGACGCGTGAACAAGATGCTCGCGCTCTACGGCCTCAAATGGAACCCGTTCACCCCCAACGTGCCGACCGAGGCATTGCACGTCACCCCGCGCCTGGAATCGTTTTGCTGGCGCGTGCAACAACTTGCCGCAGACGGCGGTTTCGCCCTCGTCACCGGCGCGCCCGGGTGCGGCAAATCCGCCACCTTGCGCATCCTGGCGGCGTCATTGGCGACACAGCGCGACGCAACCGTCGGCGTGATCAGCCGCCCACAGGCCAACATCGCCGACTTCTATCGCGAGATGGGCGAACTCTTCGGTGTCGAATTGCGCCCGCATAATCGCTTCGCCGGCGCGAAAATCCTGCGCCAGCGCTGGCAGGCCCACATCCAGGGCACGTTGTCCCGGCCCGTGCTGGTCGTCGACGAGGCGCAGGAGATGCAGACCGCGGTGATGGCCGAACTCCGTCTGTTGGCCTCCACCGATCTGGACTCGAACATCCTGCTGACCGTGGTGCTCGCCGGAGACGGACGGCTCGCCGAACGCCTGCGCTCCGATGAATTCCTCCCACTCGCCAGCCGCGTGCGGGTACGCCTGCCGATCGAACGCGCATCGCCGCAGGACCTGCAGGGCTGCCTCAGCCACGCCCTCCGGCAGGCCGGCGCGCCCACCCTGATGACCGCGGAAGTCATCGCGGCCATCTGCGATCATGCGCAGGGCAATCCACGCGCCCTGATGATCATGGCGGCCGAACTGCTCGAGGCCGCGGCGCAGCGCGAGGCCCGACAGATCGACGAGGCATTGTTCTTCGAGGTCTGCGCCGTGCCCGCCACCAGCGAAGCCAAGGCGGCGACCCGCCGCCGCCGATGACCCAGCTTCCGGTCCAGCCGGCCTGGCGTCTCGCCGAGGCTCCCGAGCAGCGGCGTTGGCTGGTCGATCAGCTGTGGTCCGAGGAAGCCGTCGGCATCATCGGCGGCGAGCCCAAATGCTGCAAATCCTTCCTCGCCCTCGATCTGGCTGTCGCCGTCGCCGCCGGAACACCCTGCCTGCGCCGCTTCGCGGTCGCGCGGCCCGGTCGGGTCCTGCTCTATCCCGCCGAGGACGCGCTGCACGTCGTCCGCCGCCGCCTTGAGGGCATCTGTGCCGCTGCCGGAACCGCTCTCGCCGAACTCGACGTCCAGGTGATCACCGCGCCCAGCCTGCGCCTCGATCTCGACGCCGACCGTGCGCGTCTCGAGCAGACCGTCGCCACCCTCACGCCGAGGTTCCTGATCCTCGATCCGTTCGTGCGCCTACATCGCATCGACGAGAACGTCAGCGGCGACGTGGCCCCGCTGCTCGCCTTCCTGCGCGAACTGCAGCGGCGCCACGCCGTCGCCATCGCCGTCGTCCATCACGCCAGAAAGGGCGCCGGAACCGTCCGTGCCGGTCAGGCCCTGCGCGGCTCGTCCGAATTCCATGCCTGGGGCGATTCCAACCTCTACCTCCGCCGCGACACCGACGATCGCATCGCACTCACCGTCGAGCATCGCGCCGCCGCGGCCATCGCCGGCATCACGCTCGAACTTGCCCAGCGCGATGACGCCCTCGCCCTGCGGCCCGTCCAGGCCGATCCCCAACCCAACCGCTCCGTCCATCAGGAGTCCGTCGATCAGCGCATCACCGCGGTTCTCGCCGACGCCAGCCAGCCACGGCCATTCCCCGACCTGCGCGCGTCCTGCCGCGTTCGTGCCACTACCCTCTACCAACGCCTCGCCGCCATGATCGCCGCCGGCATCGTCACGAAATCCGCCAACGGCTACAGCCTCATCGTTCGCTGAACCACAGCGCTCCCAGTCCCGCGGAACGCAATGCCGGGATAATTCTCGACATCACCGCATCCCCGAACAAGGCCCCGCCACGGCACCACGCCGACGTCACTTCCCGCTTCCGCTTCCCACACTCCCTACAGCCAACGGGAAGCGGAAGCGGGAAGCCCATCAAAATCCGCGACCGCAAGGCCATCAAACAGCGTGATCGTGCTCAGGCGCCGATCCGCTCCGCCCGTTGGCGAACATCAGCCGTCGCATCCAGCAGAAAGAATACCCTCGGTGAGAACGGTTTGATTCGCAATGCGTCCACCGTGGCGAAACCGCATTCCCGCAGACGGTCGGCCCAATACTCGATCTCAGCATGATGGCCACCTTTCCGGCGGGTGTGATGGTGATAGACGATCAGGCAGCGTCCTGGCCGTGCCAGCGCACGTAGTTCACTGAGCAGGACGCTTTTGCCAGCCGTGGCTGAGTCGTGCCCGTATCCCTCAGGCTCAAGCCCATTGTCCGGGTCCACGAATAGGAGGTCGGCTCCTTCCAGGGTGCGCTGGACGGTCGTGAACCATTGGTGACGCTGATTCAGACGCTCCGCAATCGTCCCGGCAACGGGTATGATCTCACTGGCGAAGATGGCTCCTGGGAGGAGATTGGCCATCTCCAATGCTCCAACATCCCTCTGACCGGACGCCACGATCTTTTCGAGAGCGTCGAAAAGCGGACGGTCGAAGTGCCACCATAGGTCAGGCTGCTGGAGGTAGCCGATTTGGCGAGCGTCCTCGTTTTGGCTCTCGTCTGGATAGAGCCACCATGCGACGCCGAGGCGGTACCCTGGCAACAGCCTGCGAAGGATGCCGAGCTTTACGAAGTCGCCGATGTCACCCACGTAGCGGTTTTGCATGGTTTCAGGTCACCGCTCGCAGCACGGTCCATATCAACGACCCAATCATGACCAGTGCGCCCGCCACGATGCCGATGGCCTGCACCGGATGCCTCTCAACGTCGAAGAACCATGCCGTGAACCGATGGACCGGGACGAGCAGCTTGAGAACGGTTGTAGAAAGGAGGATCAGGATCGTCCAGATGGAGGTAAAGAGGGTTGAGACATACATCGGTCCAACAAGCGGTACGTGATTGCGAGCGCCGACAAACCCACCAAGGTTATTGATCAGAGCGCCACCGATTCCCCGGGCGTACTCTACGATACTTGTATGGATACCCGGCGGAATCCCGAATCTTACTTGGGCATACAGAAATACTAAGAATGAGGAAATTGCCAATGACAATATTACGTCTGCGACTACCAGAAATATTCCTTCAAATTTCGATATTGGTAGACTCACAAGAAACCGACTTTTCCAGAGAGCAAGATAATCTGGCACGAATGACAAAATAACGAAGGTAAGCATGACATCAAAAATATTTCTCGGATCAACCCAGTCCTCTATATTTGGCCTTACACCGCTACGTAAAAAGTCTACGAGTGCGGTGGTTGTGACAATACACAAAGTGGCCATAAGTGATCGGCGGCCGCATTTCCAACTCAGGTGCCGGTCACCAAACGTCCACTTGAACACCCGTTCGATGATTGCAGACGGTCGCACCGAGCGTCCCCACGTCGTGTCCTTGAGGATGCGGCCAATGTCCTGCAACGCTGCTGGTCGAGCGGCCTTTTCGGCGGCAGTGCACGCTGCATACATTGCCACGGCGAGCGTTGCTGCGCCCGCCGGTATCCCCAATCCCGACGCCAGATCGTTGACCCAGGACATACGCCGCCCCTCCCTTCAAGGGGATCATAACGCTGATCAGACGGTCGGGCGAGGACGGATCAGGTGGCGGGACAGCGACAACCGGCTGCGACCGATGCTCGCCGCCGACGTTCTAGCGGTCAACTCGGCGCCTGCGGCGTGACTTTGCAGTGACCGTGAGGTGGCACTGAGATTGTGCCGGTTTTGCCAGGGTTGGCAGGATCAGGGAAGGTCATGGTCGGACGCCCATCCACAAGGTCTCCCGACACGTCAATCGACGCAGCGCCAAACAGTTGGGTGCCCCCATCGCAGGTGACGGAGAGAGTCGACGCCGATTTGCTGCCCCCACAGGCAGCGAGCGACAAGGGGATGACGAGCCAAGCCAGTCGATGCATGTGGCTTCCTCCATAGGGACGCGGCTTCCTGGCCGTTCCCGGACCTGCTCAGCGCCGCCGCCGTGGTGCGGCCTACTTCTTCGCCTGCTTGTCCGCAGCCTTGCTTGCAGCGTTCAGGTACCCATTGAGTGTGCCCAGATAGGCTGAACCCTTGGGCGTCCTTTTCACGATAACGCTCCGGCGATCCTTTGGGTCGGTCTCACGCTTGGCAAACTCCAACTCTTCGAGCCGATCCAACGCCCGTGTGATGGCCGGCTTCGAGACGTTCAGTGCTTCCGCCAGACCACGAACGGTGTGTTCCGTGCCCGGTTCCAGATAGGTCTTCAAGAACACGGTCAGTTGGCGGGCGGAGAAATCGGGATGGTCGCTCCGCACGCTTGCCGTGAGCGTCTCCTTCAGGATGTGCAGCAGCGGATTGGCTGGTGTCCCGCCCGATGGGGATGCTGCCATGATCGTCGCCTCCTGTGTTGGTGCGTGTCGTGGTCCGACCATAGCGGAATGTTTATGATTCGGGCAATCGTCAATGCGTGGCCTTGGGACAGACACATGCCCTGGTGCCCACCGGTACCTCTCTATACCGCCGATGCCGGCGGTCTCAGTGCCGGCCTGGAGCCACCTCGGTCGGCCAACCTGCCGAGCAGGGTCTCGCGATGGTGGTTCTGGCATGTCATCACGCCGCCGCCTTGAATCGCTCGAACCTCAGCGCAAGACGGTCACGATCCGGGCGGTCTCTCACCCTCACAGGGAGATGGAGGGTTCCGCCGTCCAGCCCTTTCAGGGCTTCGAGCATCGGGCCGTCATTCTGCCGCAGCAGTCGGGCCGACACGTGCAGGCGGTAGTCTGGGTCGATGCCAACCAGATGCGCGTCGAACGCGGCGTGGTGGATTTTCGAGAGCGGGATGCCGTTGGGAACCACCGGCTGACCAAGCCTCTCGTCCTTGTCCGCGACGATGTGCGCCGCGTCCAACAACAGCGGCTCCGGCAGGCCCGACAGGGCGCAGCGGCCGTTGTAGGCGGTGATGACAGCCTCCCGAAACGACGCTTGGTGAAGCCGCTGCTTGACTGCGCGTAGGGCGTAGCGCCTTTCGAGCGCGTTCTCAGGGGCGGCCAGGATGTCCTGGTCGGGCACCCCAAAGGCCACCCGTGCCTTCAACGTCCTGCTCTCCCGCTCTGAGATGAAGGCGGGCAGCACCGCCTGCTAGCGGCCGGGTGCAATGCCGAGGAAGTAGATGACGGGCACCTGTTGCTCGAATGCCTCGCGCAGCCATCGGTTGTCAGCAGCGTCGGGGTTCTGCCGCATGAAGGCGTAGTCGATCGTCTCGTCACCCTCGAAAATCTGGCGGTGCACCTCGCGCTGGTCGTCGTACCAGACCTTGCCGCCCGGCTTCGGGAACACGGTCTTGATCGACAGCAGGTATCGCATCTGCTGCGGCTTGAAGATGCCGCGCTGCGGATTGATGAGGGGGATGCGGCTGCGCAAGGGCCGCCAGCTAACACCCCGACCCGCCACTACCCAGCGCATCGCGCTGGCTTGCTACCGTGGAGGCGGCGGCAACCGACTTGACGCCCACCGACCTCCCTATGTAGAGTTCCGACATGAGCACCGATGACCCCCGCATCACCGGCCCAACCCTCAAGGTCCTCGGGTCCTTGCTGGCGACCCCGCGTGACGAATTGTCCGGTGCCGAGATCGGGCGGGCTACCAAGCTCGCGTCAGGCACACTCTACCCGATCCTGATGCGTTTGGAGGGCGCCGGGTGGTTGGAGAGCCGTTGGGAAGCGGAAGACCCGAAGGCCCTGGGGAGGCCACGGAGGCGGTTCTACAGGGTCACCGGGATGGGCGCGAAGAAGGCCAAGGCGGCGTTCAGGGAGCTTGAGCCGGCGTTCGGGAGGCCAGCGTGGGCCTGATGGGAGCCGGCGCAGTAATCGCAACGGCCGCGATCGGTGGCGTGATCGCGCGTTTGGTCGCTGACGACTTGAAGGCGTGGACGCCTCGCGGCATCGCATACTTGATCCGACGCGCTACCAGCAAACTGCCTGACGACCGGCGCGAGCGCCTTGCCGAGGAATGGCAAAGCCACATTTCCGAGACGCCTGGGGACATAGCCAAGATCATCACCGCTGTCGGCTTCCTGGTCGCTGCCCGGAGGATTGCGCGCGAGAGACGCCAAGGCAGATCGGCGTGGGCAGAGAAAACGCTTGATGTTCTCTTCGAGGTTGGAGCGCGCTACATCCTGCGCCGCATGCTCAAGAACTTGGCGCTAGACCTATCGAAGCTGTGCGGTCCCGCCGAACTCGGGCCAATCATGGAGGCTGTGCGAAGCCGATTTGAGCCGTCGTTACGCGCTGATCTGCGCGATGGGTTCGCTCGGAGGAGGGGTCCCCGAGAACAACGCGACACGGTGCTGGAAACCCTCAAGGCAGTCTTGATCGACGTTGCTCGCGAGGATCAAACACTCAGAGCGGTCCTACTGGCGGCGTATCGCCAGAGTGGGCAGGGGCCTCCGTCAACAGACCGCATGTAGGTGAAGCATAATGGCCGTCGTCGACATTTACGCTCGCAGAGTTCAACGCTTGCAAAACGTCGGGCAGGCTGATGCGCTCTTTTACGACCAAATCCCCCCATTCTTGCGAAAGCAGTTGGGCCAGATTTTTACATGTTGCATCGGACCGGGTTATCGGCCCGGTCTCTATGATATGACCTCGCCTCCCAATGCTAACCTGCAATGGGATCGCGTTGCTCAGGTGCTCGATCGCGAGCTTCCCAGCTTCCAATATGCGGAGTACGTGGGGGGGCGGAGAACCACCTCACACGACTGCTGTTTATCGTATCTGAACACATCGGCCGATTTGGACGGTGTCCTCAGTCTGATCGAGACCTGCTGTCGCATCATGGACCAATTGACGAAACTGGACGCTCACACGCTGCGCCAACGCGGCGTGACGCAACACCCTGCCGATGGGCTTAAGGAGGTCAATCAGAGATTTGAGGATGCGCGAGTTGGTTATCGGTTCGAGCGAGGGGGCATCACCCGAGTTGATAGCCAATACATTCACGCGGAGGTCGTGAAGCCAGCGTTGGAGCTTCTTGCTGCTCCCGAGTTTGCGCAGGCGAACCAAGAGTTCCGGCTTGCCCATGAGCACTATCGTTCTGGCAAGCTGCGTGACTGCAACACGGCCGCCCTCCGGTGCATGGAGACTGTGCTGAAGGTGATCTGCGACGCACGAGGCTGGACACACGATCACGGCGCGACACTTGAGAAGCTGATCGCGGTCGTCCGTGCCAACGGGCTGTTCCCGGACTACCTCGGCGGCTATTTCGACAATCTGGTCGGCGCGATGAAGGCTGGTCTTCCGAAAATCCGGGACAAGGCCGGTGGGCATGGCCCAGCGCCAACCGAGACGCCAGTGCCGGAACACATCGCGGGGTTCGCGCTACATCTCGCGGCGTCGAATATCGTGATGTTGGTGCAGGCACATCGCAGCTTGCCGAAGCCTGGGGGCGCCTAGCATGGGTCGCTTCGGATTCGATCAGATGTTGGGAGGCTGCTCCGCCGCGTCGTCCAGCTTGTGTAGGGCATGGTGAGCACCTTCCTGTCAGCACTGGCGATTGGGGACATCACTGCCGCCGACATAGCGCGTCTGGCGGCGGACGGCCTAGGCGAGAGCCGCGAACTGGAGTTCAAACGCGACCCATACGGCGGTGGCCGAGATGCAACGCGCGAGTTCCTGAAGGACGTAACGGCCCTCGCAAACACGTTCGGTGGTCATCTCATCATCGGCATGGACGAAGACGATGGAATAGCCAGTCAGGCCGTCCCAATCGTGGACCGCTCCTTCGATGGCGAGAAGCAGCGCCTTGAGAACGTTCTGAGGGACGCCGTTGAACCCCGCCTGTTCGGCGTTCAGATGCAGCATGTGCCCGTGGCCGGTGGGTTCGTCCTGGTGATCCACGTGCCGAGGTCCTGGAATCCACCTCATCGGGTCCTGATGGGCGACAATAGGTTCTTTGGGCGGAACTCGACGGGAGCCTATCCGATGGACGTTGAGCAGCTTCGCGCCGTGTTCCTCGGTGCGTCCGAAATGGAGCAGCGGGTGCGCGTGTTTCGTCAGGAGCGGTTAGACCTGATCGCCTCGGGGAATGGGCCAGCGCAGATCAGAAACCAACCCATCATTCTCCGGACTGGCGCCGGACCTCGCACATCTTCACAACCGCCTCCGCAGCCAGCCAAGCGGGGTCTTGTTGCGCTACACATCGTGCCACTCGGTGCGTCCGATCAGAGCCTCGACATAGGCGAGGCTGTCACCCATCACAACGACCTTGCGCCCTTCGGATCGGCTTTCACGAACCATTGGAGACCCAATCTCGACGGTCTTCTGACCCTCACAGTCAGCGGGCACGATGGAATAGTGTCCGCATACACCCAGCTATTCCGCGATGGGCGTTTGGAGACTGTTCGGGGCCACATCATCATGGACAACGGAGCAATCGACCCACCCGACTTATTGGAGGGCCTCGAACGGTTGCCGGCCTACATACGCGCTCTCGCAAGATTTGGGTTCGGCCCCCCGTTCGTCGTCATGCTTTCCTTGATCGGCGTGAAAAACACCCTCTTGGGCGGCACCAGACAATTTGCCGATCGAGAAAACTTGTCGATTGATCCCGTGACAATCACTACGGTCGAATTGGCCGGGGAATGGCACAGTCACCTTCGACCACTGTTGGATGCCTTGTGGAACGCCTACGGTGTCGTCCGATGCCCATACTTCACCGACGCGGGACAGTGGACCCCACCGCGTTGATGCCCTACCACCGGGCCGAGTGTCATAGTCCCCTGTTATAGGAAACCCCCTTTTGCAGAACGCTCTGGTCAACGCTCGGTAAGTGTCTTCGTCGGCAAGATCGAGGCGTGCCACGGCAGCGAGCATTGCCGCCAGCCCTGGCACCCGGTTCCGGTGCGTGGCGGTGCTGGCATCCAACTGCGAGGTCGCAACAGAATGAAAAGGTTTTCATTTGGCTGTGGAGATGCACCAGACCACGGCGGCATCGACGACACCGCGTACCAAGGCACCGAGCATCACGGCCAGTCCCGGCAGCCTGTTCCGGCCCTTGGCGGTGCTGATGGGGCGTTCAACATTGATGGCGGCCGGCTTCAACGGGTCTCCGCTCCCGACCCTTCCTCACCGTCGTCAGACGGTCCCTGAAAATCTCGCCATCGTCCACCCATCCTCGGCGGCAACCTCCTTCAAGAACCGTCAGAACTCGATGTAGGGCGTCCATCGGGTGAACCGTTCACGACGATCCTCGCACGCTGAAATCAACGCTTCGTAGGTCGCTTCGTCGGCGAGATCGAGTTGTGCCAGTCCCAAGACGATGTACCCAGCGTCGCCGCCGATCTCCTGTTCAATCTCAGCACATTTTCCGTCGAGGTCGGGGCGTGGGTCGATGGCGCAGAACCTCTGGTCATCCTCCCGAACGACCTGGGCAAAATCCTTCATAGACATATTTTCAACCTCGATGGGACCGACGACGATGACCGGCCGAATGCGGAAGGTGATCTTCAATGGATCGATGGTCTCGACGGTTTCATAAAAAAGTTTTTCGTCTCCCCAATCGAAGAATGCCATAGCATGTCGCCATGTGTTTCCATATCTGTTGGTGGGCCAAGGTGTTGTGGTGTTCATAGGACTATTTAGCCAGCGGCACCCGAACGATGATTTGAGAACCTGAGACCGTCACGATGCCAACGACCTCTGTGATAGCCATTGCGAAGTGCCTCCGTTGGACAACCATCAAATTCGAGGTAGTCTCGATCCGAAGGGTTGAGGTGCTCCCTCGACACGGCAACAGGATACGGCAGAATGATTCGGCTGGAACCGCACCACTTCCGTGCCCTGCGCCACGCCTTCGATTGCGCCACGGAGGGCCTCGATGAATGGCCAGAGCCACCCATGCCACTCGACGTGGTGGCGGCGCTGCGGGCGAAACTGGCCGAGGTGGATGCCATCTCGCTGCCTGGGCTGCCGGTCGTGTTGGCGCTGTCGCAGGCCGAGATTGAGGCACTATCTGTCTGCTGGGAGGTCGGCGGGGAGTGCGACCCAGCGGTGACTGATGACCAGTACGAGACCATCCTGACCGTGCTGGGGCAGGCCGAGCAGGCTGTCTGGCGACTGTCCTGATCACCGGCCAACGGTTCTGAGAGGAGTTGGGACGGTCATCGTCTGGGCATCGTCTCCAGGCTGACCGTCAGCCGTCCGTCCTTTGCTTGCGACTTGCCTTTCCATACCACAATCATCGAAGGGAACGGTGCCGGGCCGTCTGCGTCAACGAACGTTATACGTCCTTTGAGAAATCTCACATGACCATGCGATACAAACTGGTGAAACCAAATCGTATCGGTGCGAACCGGCAACAGGGCGACAACGGTGGCGCCGGCTTTCGCTGAACTTGTACGCCTTCTTGCACCATTTTTCGATGTCGCTGAATGGTGGGTTCAACCAACAGGTGCCAGTCCACTTCTGCTTCAGGCCGTCAACCTGCTTCGTGAAAAATCGTTGGCACTTGGCGTTCGACCTCGATGCCGCTACATCGAGAGTGAAATGGAACATGCGATGATAGTGGTTGAAGATGTGCCACGGCGTCGCCCAATCATCCCGATTTGACGAGTAATGCACCGCCATGTTCGAACGTCTCGGCTCGTCGGCCTCAACGTAGGTATCGTCATCGAGCGGTTCAGAATCGGTGCGGCAGTGCTGGCGGAACATCTTCTTCCAGCTTGGCCACCGATACGCCTCGCCTTGGTCCGTCGCTTCTCGTTCTTCTTCCTCACATCGTGCCAGGATGTCACCCCGACAGGCGTTCAGTTTGTACACATCATAGGCCCGGCGTGGGTTGATCCCGGCCTTCGCCGCCCACGTCTCGAATGCTTTGCCTATCAGACCATAAACCTCGACGACGATTGCCAGACGTTCTGCCTGTTCGAGCCAACCACGCAAGGCTTCCTCTGTCGAACGACTGACGGCCTTCTCATGTAGCTGGATACGTGCGGACGCTGCTCGGCACTCGACCGATAGCTGATCGAGCGTGGGAATTCCTTCGGAGAGCGGAAGAAGTGCCCTGGGGCACTTGTTCCGGCTGGAGATGGTTTCTTGGGTCATGGCCCGAATAGGAGAACGAGCTTCCGTGAACTGTCAACCCATTGCTGGGTTTAGCCAGCCAGATGCTCGCTTGGTAGGATGGGGACGGTCGGCGGGATATGGCGTCGTAGTCCGACCGACTATACCATCATCCCGGCGCCGAGCATCTGCGCTTTGACCCTGCTCACCTAGGCCGGGCTGATCCCATTGCTGCGAGCCGCTTGCCAGCCGCCCGCCCGCATCCTCTCCCAGCAGCGTGGCGGCACAAGTGGCGCCTGAACCGCACTCCATTGGCTCTCGCCCTCACCTGACCGGTCCGATCTCGGAGATGCTGGGTGGTGGTAGTGGGGGATCGTCGGCCAGCCAGCGCGAGTATCGCTCTGGGTCGGCTGCGCCTTGCTCGGTAGAAAGGTGCGGGAAATGCAACACTTCTTTGAGTTCGAGTGAGCCTACCGGGTCCATAAACTCAAACAGCAGACACGGAGAAAGGCGGTTTGGTCTACCAACTCGAAGGTCCATGACAAAACCGTTTAGCCCCAGATCGGATACAAGTACCTCATCGCGGCTTATTCCCTGCGCCGAAAGTAGACTCAAGTTCATTGGTCTTTCCGGGATCGAAGCACGATCCAAGACGCGAAGCACCCGCGTCGTGAAAAACCGAAGGAGGCGCGGGCGAGAGGCATTTGCCCACCGATCGGGTGCTCCAGCCGTCAGTCGGCTCAAAAGATCACGTGCCTCACTGGCCGGAAAGTAGAGAGCCGGCGTCCCGTATTGGCGGAGCCACTGCGGCGTCAAAATCTCCGGCCCGTCTGCTGGCCGCCCCGACTTCTTGGGAGCAAGTGTGGTTGCGAAGTAGAGCGGCATTCCTGCCGCTAGCCGAAATGTCCGAAAAGCCATTTGCCGCCGACCTTACCCGGTCTGATGAAGGGCCAGAGCGATTTGGCTTGGCTTTCTCATTGAGTTTTCCTCACACCGAACCGACCGCTTCATTCAGCTTACCATAGGCAACGGTATGAAGCATAGTGCCACGAGCCTCGGTTCAAGGGGATGCACCCGATCGGTGACGCCTGAGCGTTCTGGTGGCCGGTGCCTGCGACGATGGAGACGGGCATCGTAGCTCGGAATGGCGGCTGGCCGATTTCAGGCAGGGAGGGCGCCGGATCGACGCCGCCGCGTGGCCGGTACGAACCGGACCGTGGCCGACCACCCCCAAATTGGCTTTTGGAGACCAGACCCGACCCCGATTGCAGCCCGGCTCCCCTGGTCAACGCCCAAACCCGTTCAAAAAACCTTGGAGAGCGTCCCTGAGCCGGTCGCCCGACATGAACCACCTGCGGCAGCCCGGAGACGGTCGAGCCGCTGGTGGGCGTTCTACGAGGCCGGCAGCGTGGGAGCCGATTTGAGTCTGGAGTAAAGACCGGCGGACAGACACATATATATTGACAAAACCTGGATTTGTAGTTCAATATGGCTATGCAGAAGCAAGTCGTTATCTACACCTTCCTCCGGTCTGGTATCTGCTCAACCCGGCTGAATGATAGATTCGGCGTCCAGAACTGCGAGAATAGCCTGATACGCATCCTTTCCCCGTCGCGCTGCTGTTCCAACGACGGATCGAACGCCGGCGAACAGGTCGGCACCCCAGGTAGAACGGAAGCCACCTGTGACCTTGCGGTATGTGGCTGTGGGCCGCAATTCCCTCTCGCTGCCATTGTTATCCGGCGGAACCTCCGGATGCTCCAGGAAGGTGAACAGGTGGCTGCGCACCTTCCCGTAACGCTTTCGCAGTCGCCTGCCATGGTGGTTGGTGGGCGCCAGCACCATAATCGCGTTCAACTCGTGATCCAGCCTGTGCTGATAGCTGCGCCGCGTGCTCTCGGCCAGGCTCCTGCGCCGCCGCGCCAGCACGACAGCCCGCAGCAGCAGCGCCTTCATGCGTGGGGCGAAGATGGTATCGCCCGCCTCGATGGCGTATTTGCAGTCACGCAGTTGGTGCGCCAGACAGACCTGCCATAGATCGGCATGCCCCTGCTGTGCGCCATACAGGTCGGAGACCCAGATGCTCGGCCGATGGCCTGCCATCGTCTCGGTGACCACGTTGGCCGCGCGGCTGTTGCGCACCACGTGGATCACCACCTGATCGTTCTGAAACACCCAATTCCAATGGGTGCGACCGTCGATGCGCACCGAGGTCTCATCCGAACAGACGATCCGCGAACGGCGCAGCCGGGCAAGAATGGCGGCGACCTCGTTGTCGAAACTTGGCTTGGCGCGCTGCAACATCGCATCCAACGCGCCCTCGCTGATCTGCAGCGCATAGAGGTGCAGAAACAGCTGGGTCAGGCGGCGATAGCTGATGGCATGGGTGAAGCGCAGATAGATCGCCAGCGCCACGATGTTCACGCTGAACGGCGAGCCGTCTTCCAGGCCCGCGGGTATCGCTGCCAGGGTTACGCCGCCGCAGCATGGGCAATGCCCAGCATAACGTTCCACACGGGTCACCACGGGGCGCACCACCGGGAGGTCGATCTTGTCGTAACGACCGTGCAGCACTTGATCGGCATCTGTCAGCACGGATTGGCAATGCGCGCAGGCGGCCGCTTTCGCGGTCACCGTTTCGTCGGGATCGCGGGCCAGTGGGCGACCGCCGCCCTTACGACCCAGGCTGCCGGTACGTGGTCCGACACGCTTGGCCTGCTCCGGCTGGTTCGGCTTCTGACCCCTCGACGGCGGCAGGCTGGAATTATCCGGTGTCTTCGACGGTTCGCCGAGCCTGGCTTCGAGCGCCGCCACCCGAACCGTCAGGCTCTGCACCTGCGCCCACAGCGCCCGGATCAGGGCGTCCTTCTCGGCGTGGCTCAGCTGGCTGAGGTCGGGGAGCTCGGGCACGCCCTGGTTTAGAATCGACTCGGCCGTGACCGTGTCAAAGGTTTTTTAGGCCAGTCGGAAGCGTCGGCGAATTATCCCTCAAAACGCCGATCAAACCGGGGTCGAGCAGATACCCGGTCTGTCTCAAGCGAGACTACCTCAGACCCCATCCAACGCCTGCGGCAAGCGGTCAAAGACCGAGGCGATACCGTCGTCGGGTCTTTTGTCGATTACGGTCCGGAGGTTCGCCTCAGGCAGCGCAATGTCGGCTGGAAGAACATCCTCGGCAATCTTGATGGCGTCGATCAGGTGGTCGTGGCCACGGCGGGTGATCTGCCGGGCCGGACGGTGAAAGACCTGCTCCGGCTGCTGAGAACCCTTCGGGATCACGGGGTCAGCCTGTTCCTGCTGACCGAGGGCATCGACACGAGCGCCGGATCGACTGCCTTCCTCGATTTGGTGACGGTGTATCGTGCAGCGAAGCTTTCCCAAGCTATTCGAAAAGGTATCGTCAACGCCCGAGAGGTCGGTAAAATCATTGGCCGACCCAAGGTGCCGGCCAACGTTCGGCTACGCATCCAGGCGTGCATTGCGGCGGGTGGCGGCATCAGGCCGACAGCCAGAAGATATAGAGTGTCGCCGGGCACGGTCATCAATATCCGCCGGTCGATTTCGGCCACGCCCGTCGCTGAGGCGGCCTGACCTATGGAGTCGGTTGCGTGGCAGTCCCGCTATTCCAGGTTCGGGCAAATCGTCGGGCGGTCGAGCGGATACGGAATGATACGGTCCCGATTGAAGGATTGTGTTCGCCATCAGGTTTCCCGGCAACGAGCGAAGCCCGAAAAAAGTCACGGGACGAGCACGCTGTGGGTTGGGCTAATTCTGTGGAGCGAGGGACGAGCCGGACGATCCACCGATGTTCATCGGGTTCGTGCCTCATAGGGATATTGGGTTCTTGGGTCATCCCATATTTATGCCGGAGACCTGAAGCATGTCCGGCAAAAAAATTGTTTGGTTCATCCGTGCTGGCGCCTCTAATGCCGGCTGAAATCTCACCATCCGCCGAACCACACGCCGATGCCGTGAACGACGCCGACCGGAAAGAATGAAGCGGAGACGATCAGCAGCGGGTACTTGTCATTGACGGCACAGAAGACGATGGATGTGAGCCATGCCGAGTAGGCGAACAAGCCAGCCGCCATGAGCGTGACCAGCGTTGGCGAGTCCATCGCTCCACCGTTCGTACGCCACGGCATCGCTCGCCTCCGTTCTGTTGGTGGTTGCAATAACCTATCCGTGAACCAGTGCGCCAAACAACCCGATCGCCACGAGTACCAGAATCATCCAGAAGATCGCTTTGAAGAAGCCTCCGAGCAGCCGGCCCAAGGCGGGGAACAGCAGGCATAGCAGAACGGCGATGGCCAAAAAGTGCATGACAGCCGCCAGCTACCTCTCGACGCCGGCCCTGTGTGGCCCAGGCTGGCCGGCGTCAGGCTCAACCACGGCGTCCAGGAAGGTCAGGAAGTTGTCCACGGAGATGAAGGGCGATAGTTCGTTCCAATCGACCCCGGCAACCGTGACAGCCAGATGCCGAGCTTGGACGCCAGCCCTGATCTGCTGATACCGCCGTTCCGCACTCATCGTCAGCATCGTGGGTCTCCGTGACCGTTCGGGACCATGATACCACGGTTTCCGGGATCGTGGTGTGGATGGTGGTAAAGTTCCCTCGCTGACGAGAGCCATGGGCAGACAGGCGCCTGTCAGGCGGCTATCCTCGGCGCAGAAGTCACATCACCAGCCGACCAAATCCACCGGAACACCACCATGACAGACGAGTATGTGCCGCCGGCATTCACTGAACATTTTCAGGCAGAGCCGCCAGATGTCCTGTACCACTACACCGGACAGGCTGGGCTGATCGGTATCATCGAGAAGGCCGAACTGTGGTGCACGAAAGTGCAGTACATGAACGATGCCACAGAGTTCGGGCGTGCGCTCGACATGGCGAGAGACAGGTTGGATGCGCTGATAGCCGAAATTCCAGATGGCGATGCTGGTATTTCCCGGAGGTTCGCCTGTCATGCGTTCCGCAGGTCACTTGATGGCCTCGAAGAAATCAATCTGTTCGCCGCCTGCTTCTGCGAGAATGGCGATCTACTGAGCCAGTGGCGTGGCTACGCCGGAGGTGGTCAGGGCTACGCAATCGGATTCAACAGCGATACGCTCCAACGGGCCACGGAATTCAAACTCGGCAAGTGCATCTACGATCCTGACCTTCAGCACAGGATCGTGGAGCAGGCTATCCAGCACTGCCTGGACGATGCATTGGCCGTGCCGTCAAGGACAGATTGGGGCTTTCGTGGGCCGCTGGCCGATATCCTATTTCGGTGCGGCGTCTTCTTCAAAGAATCATCGTTTGCTGACGAAAGGGAATGGCGCTTGGTCTCGTCAACGGTCATGTTCGGGGATGAAATGCTCGCATTCCGTTCAGGCCGGTCGATGATCACCCCGTACTACAAGCTGTCGATCCGCAAGGAGAGCGCTCTACCAATTCTACACGTCATCGTGGGGCCGTGCCCACACATGCAGTTATCACAATGGTCGGTGACAGCCCTCCTGATGCGAAACGGCATTAGAGGGCCGCTGGAAGGGCGCCAAGTTGCTCTGGCATCGAAGGTTCCGTTCCGTGATTGGTGACCGGACAACCTGTGCACGAGCATAGGAGGGGACCACATGAGCCGAGTCCACCCGATCACTATGAACACCGTGCCAAATCGGTGATGGGCGATTGAACGATGCGTGACCTGCCTGCTATGCCAGAATCGATCGCTGCGCTCGAACGGGACCATCGAGGTCTGCCGATCCCGTGGTTCGTCCGTCGCCCGGCAAATGGCCCAATCGACTTCCGAGTGATGGATACCAATCGCCATCAGCAGGCGCTCAAAGAGCGTCGGTGCTGGGTGTGTGGCGAACCGCTGGGTAAGGAGATGGCCTTCGTCGGCGGCCCACTGTCAGCAGCCCAACGGCTCTATTCTGACCCACCGGCCCATCCTGATTGCGCCGAATTCTCCGCCAAGGCATGTCCTTTCCTCGCCATCCCGACAGCGCATCGGCGTGAGGCGAACAAGCCTGCCGACCTGGAGTGCATCCCCGGGCAGGTGGCGACCAATCCCGAAGTGGTGGGCATCCTGATCACCGATGGCTTCGAGCCGTTAGGCAGGGGTGTCACTCGGGCAAATCCTGCAATTCGGATTCTTTGGTACCACGAAGGTCGTCAGGCATCTCGCCGTGAAATCAAAGCGGCGATCCATGCGGCTTTTCAACGAGAAGAAGTCCGATCGAGTCCCGATGCCGCCCGCATACGCAGGATGGCGAGGGAACTACCGATTCCAACGTATTGAGACCGCTCGGTAAGACTGCTCGCTGCTCGTCCATGCCGCCCGTCAACAAAAAGAAGTCCGATTCTGTCAGGAAAATCACCGAGCAAGCCGAGCCGACAGGCGAAGGCGGCGAAGGTGATTGGCCTTGACCAAGGCGGAGCCGAGCGTAGCGAGCCGAACGCCTTGGTCAACGGCCATGAGATATCGGCGTTCTGACGCCGACCGAGGTGGCCATACGGCTGATCCGTGGTCATAGGCGCTGGTGTAGATCGGGCGTCGACCTGTACGGCTGACGGAGAGCGATCTCCTAGCAGATTTTGGACATGGCTGGCGACAAGAGCCGGAAGGCTTTGGCCCGTTGGTCGGTTGGTCTTGGTATCTCATGGCCGTTGCCCAAGGCGTTCGGCTCGCTACGCTCGGCTCCGCCTTGGTCAAGGCCAATCACCTTCGCCGCCTTCGCCTATCGGCTCGGTTTGCTCGGTGATTTTTTTGAAGTCGTATCTCAGATGGGTTCCTTCCCACAAGATTCGACGAACGAAGTCTACAAACGGCAGTTCAGATTGGTTTATTTCGGGTAAGCCCGTGGTTGCATTGCGGCAATGGGTGGTGGTACATGCTTTATCCCCCCTCATAAGATAGTGCAGGGTTTCTGCGTTCAATCTTATGAAGGGGATACTGCGTATAGAGGTATGGAGCCTCAATGCGTTTGCCCGCTCTTGTCGCTGATTGGTGTAGTGCGACGAATGGTGGAATACTCCCGCTCTCGGCGGTACCATTCATAGAAGCGTTATCCGTGCGGTTTCATCGTTTCGAGTGGGCGTGCAGTGTGTGAAGCTGCGCCTGCCGGCTTGCGGGTCGCTGTAATTCGATGATCGTCACTATTCGGTGCGTCAACGGATCGGCAAAATCTGGTCCGGTGACGGTGCCATATCCTCAAGTTCACAGAAGTATGGCGTCTTGTGCTACCTTTGAGTGCTCGTGGCACAAGGGAGTCGCCCAACACGAATGGGAACATCGTGGAGTCGCCCGTAGCTCTGCGGTAGCTCCTCGATGGTCCGTCGTTTCCGTTCATCCCATCGCCGGGTTCGGTGTGAGGCCAACACCATCTTCGACGCCTCTCGCAGTATGTTTCGGGCTGATCAAAAATGAAAAACCCTCCAAACTGTCATCACCAGCGGGGAGGGTTTTTCCTAGGGTCTTGGCTTGCATGGTGGCCTGCCTGACCAAACTGTACTCTGTGCCGGTGATGACGGTCTATTTAGTCAACATACCAAAACGAGCGTACAGAGTCAATATGATTCGTCACAAGGAGGCGCATCATGACGCTTTAGCGTCTGGTACGCTGCCGAGACCAATGCAAGCATGGCGTCCGGTTTCCACGGTGCGTCGGAGACCGTAGACACGACAGCCTCGCAGGCCATCCGCATATTCGAGATGTCCTCCGCCCGATAGCAAAAGGGCGGGTCGGCATAATGCTCGACAGCAGCTTGCAACCTCACCGCTGCCGCTCCGATTGAACTCAAAAACTCGTGGCAGGAATCACTCAACATCACTCGGTCCCTTCTCAGATGTGGTGGTGTCCGTGCCCGATCTGGTCAACCAATCGTTGACCATCGGGCCGTTTGGTGCGGCATCGAAGCACTGGGTGCCGGGAAGATGGATACCCTGTTGCGATTGTGATCCCATGCAGCGAATGGCCTCGTCCCAAGCCAAATCAGGCGTGTCGCCAGTGCCATAGATCGCCCCGTGGCCGACTACCACGAACTTTGCGCCTCGTTTGTAATGGTAGTTGATGTCCTTTTTCAGTCCCATCGGTCTAAATCCTTCCATTATCGTTGATGTGGTCTGTGCCGTCGCCATAACCCTGGGCAACTATGCCCGCCGCATCCTCTTTGCTCATGGATGCCAGCGCAGCCAGCAGTTCATGTGCTGGTCGTTGCAAGTCGATGAGCGTCACGATCGGGTCATTGATCGAACAATCTCCCCAATCTCCGACCTCATGTAGTGAAAGGGCGAGCACGATGCGTCCCAAGTTTGTGTAATGGTTCTCACTCATCGTCTCAAATCCTCTCGTTATCGACTTGAATGTCTGGGCCGCCGCTCTGTTTTGGATGCGTGTTGCGCCAGTGCTTCGTCAAAACATCGGCCAGACCCGGAACCTCACGGAGCTTGTGGGGTAATCGTTCCGGGTAGTCTGAGTACCAGTCATTTATGCAAGCGAACATTTCTAAAATCTGCTTGGAAGCGTCATCGTTCATCATGAGTGTCATCGTCAAACATCTTTCAAAATTGTGGTTTGGTCCGGTACTCCCTTTTGCTGCTCTGCTAGCTCGAACTCACGCTCAAGAATTGGAAGCTCGACCTTGACGAAGCAATTCTTCCGTCCTTTGATCTGCTGGCGTTGCCAATGTCGGCAAAGTTCTTTGTTCCTTTGTTGGATCAGCAGGATATCTTCGTCACCGGCTGGAATGCGATAATCGCTGGTGAGGTCTGAACGGCACCAGTTCCGCACAATATCATCATCCTCATCGTACTCCAGGATGTCCACGTCGAAATACACTTCGATATGATCGGGATTGGTACAGAGGTACAGCAGCATTTATCGCCGCCTCTAGGGTTTCGTGCGCCGGGCCAACTGGGCTAACGGATTGCTTGGGATAATTTCGGTAATATTTCATGACTATTCCTAAAATGTTGTGTAGACGATGCAGCCACGGTGATGCGGGAAAATCCGTTGGCAGTTCTCTTTGAGAGCCGCCGACCGCCGTGCTGTATCGTGTGAGCCTATGTAATCGATCGTGTGGCGAGAGTCCAGGAGAAAAATGGTTGTGGGATAACTATAGGAACTTTCAGGTTTTGGGGATGATCAGGATTGTCCGGTTCCACTTGCAGAATCGCTTTGACTCTTGGGGGCCGATACGATACGTTCTGGTCGTCGACAGGGAATTAACCCTGTAGAAATGAAGGACCCCCATTATGACTGAATCGAAAAGGACGACGGTGGAGCTTTGCCAAGAGCTTGGAGTTCGCCGACAAATGAAGATGGACAACCCTCACGATATAAAGATTATGGAGGACAGGCTGCGCCGAAAACTCAGACACGAAGGATTGCTGTTGCGAAAGTCTCGTAAGGACGGGACTTACGTGATCGTCAATGGTCAGAACGGTGTCGAAGGTGGCCCTGGGATGTCATTGGAGCAGGTGGTTGCCTTCTCAAACGAACCCCCGACGTTGCATCTCGGTCGAGAGGCGATCAAGCAGGAGATCGCCAAAATGATGTATGGGCGTTTCAAGATTGCCGAGGTTGTCGGGGCGCCATCCGGCATCGTCGTCAAGGCCCATGACGATACGAACCGCAATTTCCTCGAAGCAACCTTGGCGCCGGATGCCGACATCGTTGACAGTTTTGCACTACGGTTGTTCTGCAAACATGAATCGGAGTACCTAGTGGAGGAACAGGATGTTTCATGTGCCGGAAAGCAGGCTCAAATCGCTCATGAGAAGCTCAAAGAGGACCGTGTCCCGGTGCTCGATGACAAATCAACGCTCATCAAAGCATGCAAAATCGCCAGGGCCAAAAGCGAAGAGGTGGCACTGAGCCGGTGTGACGGTTGGACGTTCGAGGCTAACGATATTCAATGGGCGATGCGCAAGAGCTTTGATACCTGTTTTGTGCATCCCAAAGGGGTCGTCATCATGACGGTTCGAGGCGTCGCCGGAAGGTACTGGTACTATTTGCGTGGCCACTCATACGATCCGCCGGAGGTCGCACAAGCGGCTTAGCCCGCCGACTGACATCCACGATTGGCGCAGCGTCATCACACGGTGGCGCTGCATCGTCGTCCTAGGATCGGCCACAAGCGTCTACATGACCGCACCCACCAACCTCCCCGAGCGTCTGAGAAGTCGTTTTCAGACGCTCGGCGGGTTCGTGGACGGACGGTTCACGACCCGATGCCGGGAGGCTGGCCCGAATCATTCTGGCATGAAGCCCATGCGATGTTCACAGCCCACAGGCCCGGGTGTGCGGCCTATGCTTTCGGGATGGTCAGCAAGCTGGCGGACAGGGTGTTGCCACGTCGCACTGATGTCCTTGTGAATGTGACCAGCATATTTGGGAACGGTGCATACCCGCTTATTCCGCCGAACCGGTGCCGTTGCGTGAGGAAAGTAATGTGACCGTGACTAGCCAAGCCGTGAAACCACGGCGTCTCCGACCAAACCGGAAGAAGTGCAACGACCTTTTTTGCGTGTCCCGCATGTAGCTCTGCAATGGCTTTTTTCAGGAAGGTCGTGATCATGCGTGCGGTGTATGGCGGGTTCAGCCATGCCGTCGTGCAGTGCCATTCCTGCTTCAATGCGTTTTGCCTCTTTGTGAAGAACCGGCGGCATTTGGCGTTCGCGGCATCGGCGCACACGTCCAGATCGAATTTGTGGATTTTGTTCTGGTGATCGAAGATGTACGCGGGTGTCGATCTGTCCTCGTTTCCGACCGTGCCCATGATACCTCGGTACTGGGTTTTACCGATCGCAGGCTGCGCCGCTTGCGATGAGCTATGATGTGCGGTTGTCTCTGGTCCGGCAAACCGCAACATGGCGCTGAGCGTCGGCCAACGTCCTTCCTCTGATGCGACCTCGCGGCCCCAGGCGATCAGTTCGTCGCATTTCGGATACAGCTTGGCTTGTTGGTAGGCAACTGTTCTGCCAACCCTGATCGATTCCGCAAACGCCACGAACTTTGGACCTTTGAGCTTGACGATCTTGGCGCCGATCAGCACACCATCCTCAGCGGCGGTCCAGAGCCTCCCGGCTTGGGCAATGTTGCCGAGGAAGGCGATTTGAGTGCTTGCGTTCGTGTTGGCATCGGCCTTTGCGATGGCTGCGGCGCATGCCTTACCCTCTCGGACAAGCTGATCGAGCGGCAGGGTATCGTTGCGTTTTCTGATTTTGTTCGGTTGGCCGGACTTATTGCGGAAACCCGTTGAATTTAGAGGCATTGCGTTGGCCGGGGTTCGGGTTGCAGGACTTTCTACATCTCACGAAATGGAAAGTCGGTCAAATAGATAGCGGGGAAGGATAACAGCCGACCGTCCAGCGCCAAGCCGATCAGAAAACTGGTAGAATGGCGGTCGGTAGGAGGTCGATGGAGGTGGTCAGCGGTGTCCAGATGACGCAGTTTTCGCCGGAGCCGCTTGCACCGTCATCAAACGAACTGGGCGCCCCGGACGATTGGCGTTTTTTTGTTGTAATTGAAACCGTGAGTTTGTATCATGCAAAACATGACAAACTACACTCCGCATCGGTGGCAGCTTGAGTGCTGCACCTTTCTCAACACGTGCCTTATGACTTCCGATCACGCCTATATCCAAGCACCGACCGGAACCGGAAAGACCTTCGCTATCGCCTTGCATGGTGAACAAGCTCCCTTCGTCGGCTACAGAATGATTATTGTCGGTACTGCCAAGGTTGCCAAGCAGCATCGCAAGTCGCTTATCGAATTCGGCTTTACGCCAGTTGGCGACACTGATTTTGACAGCCCGGCTGGTCACCGTTGGATCGTTGCGACATGGCAGGGCGTTGCTGTCAATCCGAAGAATTATGAACGGGATATGCCCGGCGCTCTTTTGTATTTCGACGAAGCCCATCTCGGTGGCTCGAACGAAATCAACAAGAGCTATAAGAAAATCGTCAGCGCATTGAAGCCGCTCAAACGGGTGATGATCAGTGCCACGACCAATGTTGTTTCTGAAAAGCTGCTCGGCAAGCGTGAGGGCTTCTCTTTCGTCTATACCATGAGCCAAGCCTATGAGGATGATTTGCTCAACACGGTGCACATGATCGAGGTTGAGACCGGTGTCTCGGCAACCGTGGCACGGATTGAAAGTGCGTTTGGCAGGAACATGGAAGAGATCGAGGAACTGACCGACTCGAAACTGGCCAATCTCGCTCGCCGGCTCAAAGAGAAGGGTGTATTGATTCCCAAAATTGTGCATGATCCGCAAACCAAGCAAGAGATCGAGGCGACTGAGAGCGCCAGAATGATTATTCGCCATCGGCACACGGCTATGATGGATTTATATTTGAAAAATCATGCCGGTGAGGCGTGTATCTTCTGGTCGCCTAACATCTCTGTGGCAGAATGGGCGGTAAAAGAATTCGCCAAGCGTTCTGATATTCCATGCGATGCGGTGAATTCATTCCAGCCGGATTCCGAGAAACTGATTGACGAGTTTGAGCAGGGTTTCATCAAAGTGATTTTTGCCGTTGGTATGTTGCAAGAGGGATTTAACATGCCGCCGTTATGGCTGGCGTTCGATTGCCGGTTTCACCGCCAGTTGAGCAAGAATCGCATTGCCCGGATGATGCAACGGATTGGCCGCACCACGAGGAAGTGGTCCGGCAAGCCCATCAGTTTGTATTATGTGGCGCCGGATTTGATGCACTATTATGCGAAAGGTGCGATACCACGAGGGACCTTGCTAGCTGCGCATGTCCTGGCCGCTGCGAATGCGTTGTCGCAGGATGATTTTGACGCTAAGGTGCAAGTGTTTTCGGGTACCGAGGTCGAGCTACAGGTCGATGGTGATGAATTCGAGCCTGACTCTGGAGGGTGATGACCCGCCCGAAGTGGCACCAAGGGGTGTCAGGACGATCAATGCGATGGCGGTTCCGTTGTATGCGATCCGCAATGTGAGGGGAATAAGCCAAGGCCAGACGGTCTCATTGGCGACATTGTTTGATGACGATGTGAAAATGTTCAAAGTTGCGATGCTCACCAAGGCGAAGGCTGGCGAAAAGCGGCCACCGCAACGCACTAAGGAAGGTGCACGATTTTCTAATCTGGTGAACATCGATCCCGAGTACCACGCCGCCATTACCAAGGTCAATCCCGATTGGTTGCGTGATACCGAGGGCGGCAAAGCTGCATTCTTGGCTAAAGCCAGAGCGGGTGCAGTCCGGCCACATTCAAGGACCCTAGAAGGCCAACGGCTCGGACGTTGGTTGCGGACTGATCCGCAATTCAAGGCTGCCATTGCCAAGGACCGTCCCGATTGGTTTCGTGATGATGGTACCGAAGTGTTCAAGGCTGGCATGCTCGCACGGGCGAAAGCTGGCGAGGCTAAACCGAAAGCCTTTCACAATGTGGAAGGCCAACGGTTGAATCGGCTGCTAGGCGATGATCCGCAATTCAAGGCCAAGATTGCGAAAGCCAATCCCGATTGGGTACGTGATACTGCTGCGGCTAGAGCTAAAGAAAAAGCGATGTGGTTGAAAAAGGCCAAGGCTGGCGAGGCTCGCCCGACAAGGCCCGACATCTTGAGAAAGAAAATCCTCAATTGGTTGGCGCGGGATTTGCAATTCGAGGCCAGGATTGCGAAGGCCAATCCGGGTTGGTTGCTCGGCAAAGATGGTGGCCCTGTAAGCCTTCCCAAGCCTTCCTAGAGCCTTGTACAGCGAAAAGACGACAACCCTTTTTACGGGATAGCCGCCCTTTATCGTCGGTCAGGTTGTGCGAGACCGTATTTATCCTACGGTCGGGTAGCTCAACAATTCGAGTGCCGCCAGCCGTCTGAACCGTCTGCACTATCCTCTCTTCACCGTCCCGCCAACCGCCCAGCGCCCGGACGATCCTGAAGTCTGTTTCCTGGCGGTCAGGGAGCGTTGTCGAGGATGATGGTTGGAGGCAGGCTATCGGCAGGATGGACTCGATTTGTGATTTGCCTATGTGGTAGATGATGGCACACCGTGGTTGATTGGAGACAGAAGATGACCGTTGCGTATGCCGCCTTGCATTCGACGCTCCGGTATCGAGGCGTGGACACCAAGCTATATGGTGTCGCCTTCGAAGATCGGACCATGTTTTTCTCTCAGCGGCAGCCGGTACTCTATGACGCACAGGCGAGACCAATGGCGCCACGAGAGGTGCTGGCCGGTTCCTTCGTGAACGTCCGGTATCGGGTCGAAGGTGGTGTCAATCGGATGGAGGCTGTCCAGGTTGTCCGTCTTGCTGAGGATGAGTTTCCGTTTGACCCGGTGCCTGACGACGGACATCTGTGATGGCGGGATAGCGGATCGCCTTCGCCAGCCACTTCGCACGGTGGTCCATTCGGGTTTCACCTGAATAGATGCCAAAAGTCATATCGGTCTTTTGATGGCCAACGATGTCTTTGGCCACGCCAAGAGGACATTCGGCTGCTTCGAAGAGGTGCGTGACGGTTTTTCTTATGCAATGGAAGGTGTAGCGGTGATCAAAGCCAAGGTCGGTTTTGAGTCTCCCAAATCGTTTTCCAATGGGCTGGCTACGTTCGCCGTATTTGTTCCTCGCTGTGCTATTGATCAGGTAGCCGTCTTCCTCTGCACCTTTGATGAGCTTGTCGAGAAGGTGTGAAATTTTGGGATGCACAGGCACGCAGCGATCACCCGCCGCCGTTTTGTCGGCCATTCGCATGAACCGGATTTTGGTGTCGGGATCAATTCGGATGTCGCTCTTTCGAAGTTGCGAGACACCCTCAATGCGTGCACCGCTGTATGCAGCGATCCGAATAGCGGCGGCCAATGGATGGTCCGCCTTGGTAGTGGCAATCTGTTCGAATCGTACGACGTCCTCGGGCCGGAAGCGTTGCCGCATCTCCTCTTTCGACTTTCGCCGGCTGGCTGGGTCTCGGACCCGACGCCCAGCAAATGGAGTTCGGTCATCCATGATGATCTGGTGAGATTGCATCCATTTCCAGTAGTTCCGAATCTCCCCCAGCTTGCGGTTGACCGTCTTGGAGCTTAGGCCAACGTCACCATCAGCGTTGATCAGGGCGTCGATCCACTCTTGAACGTCCTTGCCCTCGATCGCCTCGATGGCCTTACCCACCGCTTTGTCGAACTGCCTGAGCGACGAGACCGCCTGATCCAACGGCCGTGGCTTGAGGCCAGCGTCGGGCCGCCACCGTTCGAGATAGGTCAGGAACGGCGTCGCATGGCCGGTGATCAGGTCGGCGGCCTTGGCCGCAGCTTCACCTCCCGGCAAGCGTCGGAGAGCTTCGTGAACGTCGTATCCGGCTTCCCGCACCCGTCTGGCGTGGTCGGCCCAATGGTGGCCCTGCTGGTTCAGCACGAAATTGACGACATCGGTGATCTTGGTGATCTCGGCCCGTTCGGGGTCTGTCTCCCGCTCGGCCCGGTATCGCCCGGCAAGCTGTTCGGCGGTGACCTGTTCCAGCCTCTTGCCAACCTCACGTGCTGTCCTGATGCGTTCCTGTAGCTGAGCGATAATCGGGGCTGCCACGGTCGCCGCCCGATGCTCGTCCGTGTGGCCGGTCGGCACCTTGAACACCGACTGGCCGATGATGTCTCTGACATCGACAGGCACCACCATCCGCACGAACCAGCGGCGACGCTGCTTCAACAAGTGAGGGTAGTGAGACCTGACCATCGTGACCGGAGAGCCACCTCCGGCGACACTCTACGGCGATGGACAAGCGTTGGTCAAATCGTTGGTCAAATCCGGCGGGTTCGAGTGCCGTAAGATGTTGAAAACATTGGGTTTATATAGACTGGCGGAGGGAGTGGGATTCGAACCCACGGTACGCTTTCACGTACACACGCTTTCCAAGCGTGCGCCTTAAGCCACTCGGCCATCCCTCCGCTCCGGGGCGGAACATAGCAGCGGCCGATCGAGTGGCAACCCTTTCCCCCCCTTCGTGCCCCGGATTGCGTCGCCAATCCGTCCCCTTGACCCCCCCAACCCTTTCGGTCACACACCCGCCACACACCCAACCCCCGCGAGACCGAGGCGATGCGCGATACCGGCGAATTCCTGTTCACGTCCGAATCCGTCTCGGAAGGCCATCCCGACAAGGTCGCCGACCGGATCAGCGACACCGTGCTGGACGCCTATCTCGCCGCCGACCCGTATTCCCGCGTCGCGTGCGAGACGCTGGTGACCACCAACCGCGTGGTGCTGGCCGGCGAAACGCGCGGGCCGGAAACGGTGACGCCCGAGCTGCTGACCCATCTGACCCGCATGGCCATCCACGACATCGGCTACGACCAGGCCGGCTTTTCCTGGAGGAACGCCGACATCGCCTGCCACCTGCACTCGCAGTCGAGCGACATCGCGCAGGGCGTGGACGCCGCCGGCAACAAGGACGAGGGCGCCGGCGACCAGGGCATCATGTTCGGCTATGCCTGCCGCGAGACCGCGACGCTGATGCCGGCGCCGATCTTCTACGCCCACGAGATCCTGCGCCACATCCGCGACCGCCGCCGCATCAACGACGTCTCGGTCGCCGGGCTGCTGCCCGACGCCAAGAGCCAGGTCACGCTGCGCTACGTGGACGGCAAGCCGGTCGGCGCCGCCTCGATCGTGGTCTCCACCCAGCACGTCGAGGACCTGGAGCAGGCCGAGATCAAGCACATGCTGTGGCCGATCGTGGAGGAGATCCTGCCCGCGGGCTGGATGCCGCCCGGAGCCGAGTTCCACGTGAACCCGACCGGCAAGTTCGTCATCGGCGGGCCGGACGGCGATTGCGGCCTGACCGGGCGCAAAATCATCGTCGACACCTATGGCGGCGCCGCGCCGCACGGCGGCGGCGCGTTCAGCGGCAAGGACCCGACCAAGGTGGACCGCTCCGCCGCCTATGCCTGCCGCTACCTGGCGAAGAACGTCGTCGCCGCGGGCCTGGCCGACAAATGCACCATCCAGATCAGCTACGCGATCGGCATCTCCCGCCCGCTGTCGGTCTATGTCGACCTGCAAGGCACCGGCAATGACGTCGACGAGGCGCGGCTGGAAACGACCCTGCGCGAGCTGATGAACCTGTCGCCGCGCGGCATCCGCGAGCACCTGCACCTGAACCGGCCGATCTACGCCGCGACCTCGGCCTATGGGCATTTCGGCCGCGAGCCGGACGAGGAGAAGGGCACCTTCACCTGGGAGCGGACCGACCTGGTGCCGGCGCTGCAGGCCGCCTTCGGCCGCTAGCGCGCGGTCCGCGTGACCGGCATCGCCGCGCCACCCCGGTACACCTCTCCCGCTGGCGGGAGAGGTGTACACTGAAGCCGCCGCCCGACCGGCTGTATGGCCGCGGCCGCGGCCATAAGCTGCGGGCCCGCCAGCAGACCCTGCTCGCCGTCACCCTGCCGCGCCTGGCCTTCGCGCCCGAGCACGCCGCGCACCCCCTGGCCGCCTTCGCCCCCGGCCTGCGCCGCCTCTGGCTGGAGGTCGGCTTCGGCAGCGGCGAGCATGCGCTGGCGCAGATCGCGGCGCACCCCGACACTGCCCTGATCGCCTGCGAGGTGTTCGACAACGGCATCTGCTCGCTGCTGTCGCGGCTCGTGCCGCCCGACGCAGGAAGCCACGGCGCCGCTGCCCGGCAACCTGCGCCTGTGGCCCGATGACGCCCGCCGGCTGCTGCGCCTGCTGCCGGATGCCAGCCTCGAGCGCCTGTTCCTGCTGTTTCCCGACCCCTGGCCCAAGGCGCGCCACGCCAAGCGCCGCTTCGTGCATCCCGACCTGCTGCCGGAACTGGCGCGCGTGCTGGCGCCCGGCGCCGAATGGCGGCTCGCCAGCGACGATCCCACCTATCAGGCCTGGGTGACCGAGGTGATGGGCCGAGCAGACCCTGTTCGACGCGCCGCCGCCCGCCGCGGCGCGGCCGGCGGACTGGCCGCCAACCCGCTACGAGGCCAAGGCACTGCGGGCCGGGCGCACGCCGGCCTACTGGACCTTCGTCCGCCGGCGCTGACGCGGCGGCGGCGCCATCTCGAACGTAGCCAGCGCCGCGGCGACCTCGGTGATGACCGGGTCCCAGTCGCCATGCGTCGGCTGGCGGAACAGCCGCACGGTCGGATACCACGGACTGTCGCTGCGATCGCGCAGCCAGCGCCAGCATGCATCGGCGCGGTTCAGCACCCAGACCGGCTTGCCGAGCGCACCCGCCAGGTGCGCCACCGCGGTATCGACGCTGATCACCAGATCGAGCCCCGCGACCAGGGCCGCCGTGTCGGCGAAATCCGTCAGCTCGTCGGTCCAGTCGTGAATGGTCAGACCCGCCGGCGGCTCCCGCGCCTGCGTCGCCGCGGCGCCCTTCTGCAATGAGACCAGGCTGACCCGGGGGACATCGCCGAGCCGCGCCAGGCGGGCGAGCGGAATCGACCGCCGGCGATCCCGCGCCTGCGCGTCGGCCATGGCCTGGCTCGACTCACCGGCCCAGACCAGCCCCACCTTCAGCCCCGGCAGCGCCGTCAGACGCTTGCGCCAGCGCGCCGTCAGCAGGCGATCCGCCCGCAGATAGGGTATCGTCGCGGGAATGGTTGCCAGCGTCGTGCCGAACGCGAGCGGCAGGCTGAGCAGCGGGCAGTGCAGATCGAACGGCGGCAAGGCGTCATCCTCGGTGACGATCAACTTGTCGCCCGGCAGGCTCGCCATCAGGCGCCGCAAGGCAGTGGGCACCCCCAGCACCACGCGCGCCCGTTGCGCCACCAGCGGGACATAGCGGCAGAATTGCAAAGTATCGCCGTAGCCCTGTTCGGCATGCAGCAGGATGGTGCGATCGGCGGTCACGTCCTCGCCGCGCCATTGCGGCTGCGTGAACGCGTGCCTGACCGGGTGCCATGCTGTGCCCCAACGCGAACTGGTACAGCGGCCAACCCGCGGCGTACTCGCCCAGCGCCAGACGGGCCAGGCCCTCGTTGAAGCGCGGGGTCGGATCGTCGGGCCGCAGCGCCCGCGCCCGCTGGAAGCTGGCGATCGCGGCATCGAGTCGGCCGAGGAAATGCAGCAGAGTGCCACGATTGTTCAGCGCCAGGGCGTGATCCGGCTGCGCCGCGAGCACCTGGTCGAACCAGGCAAGCGCTTCCTCGAACCGCTCCAGCCCGGTCAGGATGAGGCCGCGATTGTAGCGCGCATCCAGGTGGCGCGGATTGACCGCCAGCGCCCGGGTGTTGCTGGCCAGCGCCGCGTCGAGCCGGCCGAGCAGGTGCAGGACGATGGCGCGGTTGCTGAGCGCGGTGGCATGGGCGGCATGCGTCGCCACCGCCGCCTCGAAGCAGCCAAGTGCCGCCTCGAGCCGACCGTCGGCAGCCAGCACGATCCCATGCGTGTTGTGGTCGTCCGCCAGCACATCGCGCAGCCGCGTGTCGGCCACGGCACCGGCGGCGGCGAGGTGCAGGCCATGGGCGATTTGCAGGTCGAGCGCGAGGGGATACGGCAGGAAGCGGGAGGCGGGGGCTGGCATGCCGGCGAGCGTAGCCCGGTTGCGAAATCCGTTCACGCTGCCGGGTCAGGGCCATCCGGTGAGCGCCGGAAAGGCGGCCGATCAGCCGCCCATCTGTCAGTGCCAGGAGTGCAGCGACCCTCGGGTCAACTGCCCGAGGGCAGGCGCGGCAATCCCCATCCAGGTGCGCTCCGCGCGGGGGATTGCTTCCCCCGGGTCTTCGCGACGCTCGCAATGACAGCAAGAGCCGGGCGGTCTCGCTGCTTCCCCCAATTGCCCTGGCTGGCGGGGCAGGTTGTCTTCGCCGTCATCGCCGGCAGGCGCACTCAATCCGGTTCGGCGATCGATGTCACGCCGCGCCGCACTGCGGCAAGGTGAACCGGAACACCGCGCCGGCCTCGGAATTATCGTCCGCCCACATCCGGCCGCCATGCGCTTCGATGATCGACTGGCAGATCGACAGCCCCACCCCCATGCCGCTGCTCTTGGTCGTGACGAACGGCTGAAACAGCTTCTTCCGCACCTCGGCGGCAAGGCCCGGACCACTGTCGGCGACGCTGAGCTCGACCATGGCGCCGGCCGACGGTGCCGTGGCGATGACCAGGGCCTGGCGCGGCCGGCCGGCCATCGCCTCGATCGCGTTCCTGATCAGGTTCAGCAGAACCTGCTGGATCTGGATCTTGTCGATCAGCGCCGTGGACGCCTGCGGATCCAGGTGCAGCTCCACGCTGACCGCGGCCCGCGCGGGTCCGACCACGGCAAGCGCGAGGGTTTCCTCGATCATCGCCCGGAGGTTCTCGGCACGCTTTTCACTGTCGGTCTTGCGGATGAAATCCCGCAGCCGGCGAATGATCTCGCTCGCCCGGCTCACCTCACTCACGCACTTTGCCAGCGCGGTCTGCACCTTGGCCGCATCGCCGACGTCAACCAGCCGCTGGGTCGCGCGCAGGTAATTGCCGACCGCGGTCAGCGGCTGGTTCACCTCATGCGCCAGTGCGGATACCATCGGTCCGAGCTCGTTCACGCGCGAGATGTGGATCAGCTCGGAGCGCATTTCGCGCAGCCGGCGCTCGCGCTCGTGCCGCTCGGCCTCGAGCGAGCGGGCCAGCCGCCGGTACAGCGCGACCGTCTCCAGCACCAGCGCGGCCAGCACGACGCTTGACGCCAGCAGGCCATAGAGTCGCCCGGCGTAGAAGCCGAGATCGAACCGCCCCGCGTTGAACACAGTGCTCAGCGCGATTTCGCACAGCCAGGCGAACAGCACGACCATGAGCCACAGATCGAGGATCGAATGCGGTCGCCGGACGAACATGGTGCACAGCGCGACCAGGTTCAGCGACCAGACCGCCGCCACCACGAAAATCATCACCGGCGTGTATCGGTCGCCCTGCATGATCCGGGGCAGCAGGGGCTCCCCCGCGGTGGCGAGCGCCGTCAGCAGCATGGCCAGCGCGACGACGGCCGCGACGCTCAGCAGGATGGCGGAGGATGTCCGGGTGTGGGTCGGAGCGGCGCCGTCATACTTGAACCGGGCGTAGCACAGTGCCGCGATGGGGAAGCCGGCGTGCCAGAACATGTAGAGCCATGCGGTGCTCTGCGTGCCTGCGCCGAGCAGCCCGCTCGGGGAGAACAGACCCGGAAAGGTCAGCGCGTGGCTGATGGTCATCAGCGCGATGTAGAGAAAGCTGCTCGCGAGCACGAGCAGCCCGCGTGATCGCGCGATGCTGAACTGGCCGAACAGCAGCGCCGCCGTGATCAGGTCGTTGACGGTCAGTGTCGCTTCATAACAGGGGATGAACGGCGTCAGTCGCGGCAACTTCACGGTGGCGAATGGCACCGCCGCCGCGAAGATCAGCAGTGACAGCAGCACCGCCGCTGCCGCCAGCCGGCGCTCGCCGGGGCCCGCTGGTTGCACTGAAAGGACGAGCGTCCGTTCAGCGTCCGGGTCGTCCGCCATGCGTCGTCACCTGTCACCCCCGGCGCGATGTTATAACGTCGGGCGGGGTGAAGCCATACGGGGGCATTTCCTACTGATGCATTAACCGGTGGCCGGGCGCCGGGCGCTGCCGGCGGGCGCCGCGGCCGTCGCCAGGCGCGCTCGGGCGGTCGCACCGCAGCATGGCGCGTCGCGCGCGCCGGGAGGTGGCGCGATACGGCTCAGCCGCGCGCCCGCCGCTGGCGCTCGCGCGAGGCGATGTAGAGGCCCGACGCGATGATCACCGCCGCGCCCGCCCAGGTCCACGCATCGGGAAAATTGCCGAAGATCAGGTAGCCGAGCACGGTGGTGCCGACCAACTCCACATAGCCCAGCGGCGCCATGACCGCGGCCGGACCAAGCTGGAAGGCGCGAATGATCAGGTAGTGCCCGATCCCGCCGAACAGGCCGAGGGAGGCGAACAGCATGCCATCTCCTACCGTCCGGGGCGGCGTGAACACGAAGGGCAGCACGACGCTCATCGCCAGCGAGCCGAGCAACGCCGCGAAGATGATGCCGGTGGCGGCATCGTCATGCCGAGCGACCCAGCGCGTGGCGATCTGGTAGAGCGCGTACGCCAGTGCCGAGGCCAGCAGCAGCAGCACGGCCGGATCGCGCAATCCGGTGTCTGGCCGGATCACCAGCAGCGCGCCGGCGAAACCGACCGTCACGGCGCTCCAGCGGCGCCACCCGACACTCTCCTGCAACAGCGGCACCGACAGCGCGGTGACGATCAGCGGCGCGGTGAAGCCGATCGCCGAGGCGGTGGCGAGCGGCACCCGCCCGATTGCCATGACGTAGACCAGGTTGCTGACCAGCATCAGCGCCGAGCGGGCAAGCTGCACGGCGGGCCGCTTCGGCCACAGCAACGCCCAGCCATGCCGCGGCATGAAGATGGCGAGCATGAAGATCAGATGGCCGGTGAAACGCGCCCAGACGATCTGGGCGACCGGGTAGTTCGCATCGAGCAGCTTGACGCCGGCGTTCATGAACGGGAACAGCGAGACGCCGGCGCACATCAACAGGATGCCGCGCAGCACGTCCGGCATGCGGCGCAGGAGTCCAGTGCCGCCCGGGCGCCTGAGGACGTATGCCATCACCGCGAGCTTATCATGGCGGCGGCTCGGCAGAATGGCCGGCGCGGTGCATGGGCACCGGCGCGCCCGGTTCCCGGGGAAAGCGGGCGCGCAGACGCGGCGGCGCGCTTACGCGACGCGTCGCCACGGCGGCATTGCCGCGCGCACGATGACGGCTCGCGCCGCGAACCAGCTCCGTGCTGGCGATCGGTCCGCACGGTGGTATCCTCTGCCCGCTGTCCGGCGCCGCGGCGTCGGGCACAGGGAGGTTGCGTCATGACCGATGCCCCGAGCGGATCCAGCTATACGGCTGCCTATGGCGCCTGGACACGCGACCGCGTGGCATGGTGGGCCGAGGCCGCCGAGGGCATCGCCTGGGAAAAGCGCTGGGACGCGCTGTTCGATCCCGCGCTCGGGCCCGTACGGGCGCTGGTTCCCCGGCGCGATGCTGAACACCAGCTTCAACTGCCTGGACCGCCATGTCGCCGCCGGCCGCGGCGCGCAGGCGGCGCTGATCTGGGACAGCCCGATGACCGGCCAGGTCGTGCACTTCACCTATGCCGAGCTGACCGCAGCGCGTGGCGAAGACTCGCCGGCGCGCTCGCGGCGCTGGGCGTGGCGCGCGGCGACCGGGTGGTGATCTACCTGCCGATGGTGCCGGAGGCGGTGATCGCCATGCTGGCCTGCGCGCGGCTGGGCGCGATCCACTCGGTGGTGTTCGGCGGGTTCGCCGCGGCCGAGCTGGCGGCGCGCATCGCCGACGCGCAGCCCAAGGTGATCGTTTCGGCCTCGTGCGGCCTGGAGCCGGGCCGGGTGGTGCACTACAAGCCGCTGCTCGACGCGGCGATCGCGCTGTCGCCGCACAAGCCGCGACGCCTGCCTGATCCTGCAGCGCGCGCAGGCGCCGGCCGCGCTGATCGCGGGCCGCGACCACGATCTGCTGGAGGCCGAGGCGACGGCGGCGCCGCACGATCCGGTGCCGGTGGCGGCAACCGATCCGCTGTATATCCTTTACACCTCGGGAACGACCGGCCGGCCGAAGGGCGTGGTGCGCGACAATGGCGGGCACGCGGTGGCGCTGTGGAACTCGATGCGGATGATCTACGGCGTCGACGCCGGCGACGTCTACTGGGCGGCGTCGCGATGTCGGCTGGGTGGTCGGGCACAGCTACATCGTCTACGCGCCGCTGCTGCGCGGCTGCACCAGCGTCATGTACGAGGGCAAGCCGGTCGGCACGCCCGATGCCGGCGCGTTCTGGCGCGTCTGCGCGCAGCACGGGGTCAAAGTGCTGTTCACCGCGCCCACCGCGATGCGCGCGATCAAGCAGCAGGACCCGGAGGGAAAATTCCTGCGGCAGCACGATCTGTCGAAGCTGGAGGCACTGTTTCTGGCCGGCGAGCGCTGCGACCCGCCGACCGCGATCTGGGCGGCGGAGCTGCTCGGCAAGCCGGTGGTGGATCATTGGTGGCAGACCGAAACGGGCTGGCCGATCACCAGCGGGTTCCGCGACTACGGGCTGTTCACGCCGAAGCCCGGCTCGCGGCGGCCGGCCCTGCCCGGGCTACGATCTGCACGCGCTGGACGACGACGGCCATGTGCTGGCGGGCGGCCAGACCGGCAATCTGTGCGTGCGCCTGCCGCTGCCGCCGGGCTGCGCGCCGACGCTGTGGCAGAACGACGCCGGCTATCACGCAGCCTATCTGGCGGATTTCCCGGGCTGGTACCGCACCGGCGATGCCGGGGTGATCGACGCCGAGGGCGACGTCTCGGTGATGGGCCGCACCGACGACATCATCAACGTCGCCGGCCACCGGCTGTCCACCGGGCAGATGGAGGAGGTGCTGGCCTCGCACGTCGATGTCGCCGAATGCGCGGTGGTGGGGGCGAAGGACGCGATGAAGGGGCAGACGCCGATCGGCCTGGTGGTGCTGAAGGCCGGGGTGAACCGGCCGGAGGCGGAGATCTGCGCGCGAGCTGGTGGCGCTGGTGCGCGAGCGGATCGGTCCGGTGGCGGCGTTCAAGGACGCGCGCGTGGTGGCGCGGCTGCCGAAGACGCGCTCGGGCAAGATCCTGCGCGGCACGATCCGCAAGATCGCCGACGGCGAGGCGGCGCCGGTGCCGCCGACGATCGAGGACCCGGCGGCGCTGGACGAGATCGGGCGGGTGCTGGGGCAGGCGGGCGCCGCGTGAGTCGTTGCAAACGCACCATGGCGCGGCATCCAACATGGAGGAAACGCCGATGAGCGCTGCCAACGAGGAGGTGAAGATCCTGACGGTCGCCAGTTGCTCGTTTGTGCGCGCCGAGCATCGTTCGCATGTGATCGTCTCCGGGTCGTACGGCGGCAGGTACAACGCCTTCAATGCGGCCAAATGGGGCGTGCGTGGCGTGATCATGAACGATGCCGGCATCGGCAAGGACAACGCCGGCATTCGCGGACTGGATTATCTCGACCAGATCAACCTGGCGGCGGCGACCGCGGATGCGCAGACATGCCACATCGGCGACGGCGACCACATGCTCGAGCATGGCATCATCAGCCACGTCAATCGTACCGCGGCCACTCTTGGCTGCGCGCCGGGGCAGAGCGTCCGGGACTGCGCCGAGCTTATGCGTTCGGCAACCGTGCCGGCGACGGCGCCGCCGAGCATCACCGAGGGCGCTCGATTCGTCGTGCGCGACGTTCCCGGCGAACCACGGCTGATCTGCGCCGATTCCGTCGGCATGCTGCAACCCGACGATGCGGGTCAGATCGTCGTCACGGCATCGCATGGTGCGCTGTCCGGAGGCCGGCCGGACAACGTGGTGCCACCGGGCATCTACGCGGTGTTCTTCAGCGATGCCGGCGGCGGAATGGACGGGGCGGGCATCGCGCGGCTGGCCGACCTCGACCAGAAAGGGATTGCCGCGGGCACGACCTCGGCGGACAGTGCCCCGATCGGCGATTCCCGCGCGCTCTACCGCGACGGCATCCTGTCGCACGTCAATGCGGCCGCGGCCCGGCTCGGCGGCCGGGTTGGCATGCCATTGAAGGAATTCGTCGATCTGCTGATCGCGGCAGCGAAACGATAACGCTCCCGGGCGCCAACCCCACAGGGGTAAACGGCTTTTTTCTTTCGCCTCACCCCTCGCTGGCAGGGCAATCGGGTGAAGCCGCGAGCCGCCGGGATCCGGCTGTCATTGCGAGGAGCGAAGCGGCTGATCGGCTGCCGTTTCCGCGTTCACCCGATTGCACTGCCCTCGCTGGCGACTGTCATCGCGCATCTATCGCCTACAGTGTGGAGTGCCGCCCACCGCTGATGATTCGCGTCCTGCACGCCGCGCGCGTCTTGGCGGAGCTGTTACCGGAACTCCGACGGCGCGTTGGGGGGCAGAAGCTCAAGCATCTGCCAGCGCGGCGAACGCAGGCTGGAACACCAGGTCCGCCATCGCCTGGCAGCGCCGCACATAACGATGCTCGTCCGGACCGTAATCCGCTACTGCGTTGTGGATCGTGCGCAGATTGTCCCACAGCAGCAGGTCACGCTTGGTCCAGCGATGCGCGTAACGGTATTTCGGCTGAAGCTGGTGCGCGAAGAGGAATTCCAGCAGCGCGTCGCTCTCCGCCGCCGGCAGTCCGTCGATCCGCACCGTGTAGCCGGGATTGGCATACAGCAGTTTTCGCCCCGACAGCGGATGTGTCAGCACCATCGGCTGCGACACCGGCGGCTTGCGCTGTCGCTGCGCCTCGGTCAGTTTCGCGCGCGTTGTTCCCTCGCCGCCGCGGGCGCGCATCATCTCCCAGAATTTTTCGAAGTCGTGCGTCGCCGTCAGCGTCGCCAGCCGCGCCTGCAGCTCCCCCGGCAGATCGTCATACGCCGCCGCCATGTCGCAGAATTCGGTGTTGCCCAGCACGCGCCCGTCGCGCCGCGGCACTTTCAGCGCATACAGCACGTTCACGAAGGCGATGGTGCGGCTGAAGCTCATGTCGGTGTGCCAGTCCTGCCCGGCATCGCCCAGCCCGACCGGCCGGCCGTTCTCGACGATGTTCGACAGGATCATCACCTCGGGCTGCTCCGGCACCTGGAAGGCGCCGGAGACATGCACCTCCAGCTCGCCGAACCGCCGGCTGAACGCCGCCTGCGCCGCCGGCGTCAGGTCCTGGTCGGGAAAGCACAGCACCCCGTGCACGGCGAGCGCGCGCAGCACGAGGCCGAACGCCGCATCGCTCAGCGGGCGGGCAAGATCGAGGCCGGTGATCCGCGCCCCCAGCACATCGCCGCCCGGCGTCACGGTTGGCTCTACTGCCGGCATTGGCGTCTCCCCTCATCGCCCGGGCTGCGCTAGTATCGGCGCATGGCCCGGCTCAGCGTCAATCTCAACAAGGTCGCGCTGCTGCGCAACTCGCGCCGCACCGGCGTGCCCGATGTGCTGCACTTCGCCCGCATCGCGCTGGACGCCGGCGCGCTGGGCGTCACCGTGCACCCGCGCCCGGACGAGCGGCACATCCGCGGCTCCGACGTCCCCGCGCTGGCGGCGCTGCTGCAGCCGCTGCGCCCGCGCATCGAGTTCAACATCGAGGGCTACCCGGACGAACGCCTGGCGGCCATCCTGCGCGACACCCGCCCGGAGCAGGCCACCCTGGTGCCGGACGCGCCGGACGCTTTCACCTCGGAGGAGGGCTGGAAGCTCGACGCCGCGCAGATGCAGCTTGCGCGGCCGGCGATCGTCGCCGCCAGGGCGCTCGGCTGCCGGGTGGTCCTGTTCATCGATCCGCACCCGGACGTGCCCGCCCGCGCCCGCGACGCCGGGGCCGACGGGATAGAAATCTACACCGGCAGCTACGCCGCCGCGTTCCGCACCGGCGGCCACGCGGCGCTGCTGGCCGCGATCGCCGAGACCGCGGGGCGCGCGCACGAGCTGGGCCTGGTGGTGAATGCCGGCCACGACCTGAACCTGCACAACATCCCGCCGCTGATGGCGGCGGTGCCGTTCCTCGCCGAGGCCTCGATCGGCCACGAGCTGACCGCGGACGCGCTGGAAAACGGCTTCGCCGCAACGGTCGCCGCCTACGCCGCAGCGCTGCGCGCGCCGTAGGATCCTACGGCCATTGGGCGGAACAGCCAACGCCCCCGGAACAAGCCCGGGGGCGTTGGCTGTTCCGCCCTACGCCGTCACCCTGCGCCGCGACACCACGCGCCTGGCACTACATCAGCCGCAGGATCAGGAACCCGCCGATCACGCCCGCCGCCAGCAGCGTGGTCACCAGCGTCAGCCGCCGCTCGATGAAATCGCGCACCGGCGTGCCGAAGAACCGCAGCAGCGCGGCCACCAGGAAGAACCGCGCCCCGCGCGTCGCGGCGCTCGCCGCCATGAACACCGCGAAATTGAACTGCGCCGCGCCCGAGGCGATGGTGACGATCTTGTAGGGGATCGGCGTCAGCCCCTTGATCACGATGATCCACAGCCCGTACTGCGCATACAGCGCCTGAAACGCGGCGAAGCGCGGGCCATACCCATAAAGCTCGATCAGCGGCCGCGCGAGCTGGTCGAACACCGCGTAGCCGATGAAGTAGCCCAGCGCCCCGCCGGCGACGCTGCCCAGCGTGCAGACCAGCGCCAGCCGCCAGGCGCGATCCGGCCGTGCCAGCGCCATCGGGATCAGCAGCGCATCCGGCGGGATGGGGAAGCAGCTTGCCTCGGCGAAGGCGATCGCCGCCAGCCACCAGGGGGCGCGCGGCGAGGCCGCCAGCGCCAATGTGCGCACGTAGAGACGACGAAGCATGCCGCGTCCTACAGTGGTCAGCGGCCAGTGGCCAGTGGTCGGGCGGGATATCGTCAGTGGCGCTGATCGCCATCCCTTGAACGCCGACCGCTGGTCCCGACCACTGACGACTGACCGCTGACCACTGCCCCCCTGGCCGGCCGGCAAACCGCGCCCTATCCTGCCCGCCTCGTCAACGACGCCGAGGGTCCGCATGCGCCGCGTCGCAGTTTGCCTGTTTGCCCTGGTGTCATGCGCCGGGGCGCTGCCCGCCCGGGCGCAGGGCCCGGCCCTGCCGCCGCATAGCTGGCTGTTCGGCGCCTGGATCGGCGGCCTGTATCCGCCGCCCGAGACGGTCAGCGCGGCGCAATGCCTGTCGCAGCCGGTGGTGATCTTCACCCGCGACCTGGTGATGCGCGCCAGCTTCACCGAGCTGACCTACACGCAGCGCGAGATCGACACGGTGCGCGCCACCGCGACCGGCGCCGAGTTCCGCTTCCTGGCGCCGGTCCAGCCGGCCGCCGAGGGCGGAACGCTGTTCGGTCCGCCGAGCACCGCGCCAGTGGTCGGGTTCGGCTGCGAGACGGCGAACCTGCTGCACGTGCAGCGCCACGGCGAGAACGAGATCACGCTTCCCGCACTGCACCGACTTCCCCTATCCGCTGATCCGCTGCCCGGCCCGCTGACGTGCGGCCAGGCACAGACCCCATGCGCGGGACGCGCACAGACCCCATGCGCGGGACGCGCAGAGACCGTATGCGCGGGAGGCGCGCAGACCTTAGGAGGCTCCAGCCACGATGCCCCAGACCGTCGCCCGCCTGCTGGCCGAAAGCCTGGAGGCCCACGACATCGACCAGCTCTTCTGCGTGCCGGGCGAGAGCTATGTCGGCCTGACCAGTGCGCTGCTGCAGCGCAACACCATCCGCCTGATCGTCTGCCGGCACGAAGCCGGCGCCGGCTATCATGGCGGTGGCCGACGGGCGGCTGCGCCAGCGCGCCGGCTGCTGCATCGTCTCGCGCGGGCCGGGCCTGTCCAACGCGATGGTCTCGCTGCACACGGCCTATCACGACGCCACGCCGGTGGTGATGCTGGTCGGCCAGGTGGAGCGCAAGGACTTCGGCCGCCTGGCGTTGCAGGAGCAGAACTATTCGCGGCTGCTGTCCGACGTCACCAAGCTGGTGATCGAGGTGAACGAGCCCGAGCAGGCCTCGGAAGCGATCGCGCGCGCCTTCCACATCGCCGAAAGCGGCACGCAGGGCCCGGTGGCGGTGATCCTGCCGGAGGACATCTTCGACGAGGAAACCGACGCCGAGCTGGACCCGCCGCGCCCGCGCGTGCTGGCCGGGCCGCGCGCCGAGGACCTCGATCGACTTGGCGGAGATGCTGGAACGGGCGGAGCGCCCGCTGGTGCTGGTGGGCGGCGCGCTGCTGGCCGACGCGATGTACGACAACGCGGTGTTCGCCGATCTGAACCAGCTTGCCGAGAGCTGGGTGCTGCCGATCAGCCCGACGCATCGCCGGCCGCAGCTGTTCGACGCGACGCATCCGAATTTCGGCGGCTACATGGGCATCCGCGTGCCGCCGGCACTGATCGCCGAAATGAAGCGCGCCGACCTGCTGGTGGCGCTGGGCGAGCGGATGACCGACACGGTCAGCCAGTCCTACAGCTTCCCGCAGGCGCCGCAGCCGCAATTGCCGTTCGTGCACGTCTGGCCGGACGCCAACGAGATCGGCCGCGTCTGGTCGTCCCGACCTGGGCATCCCGTGCAGCCCGCACGAGGTGGTCAAGGCGCTGCTGAAGCGCGGCGCGCCGGGCGGGGCGGACAAGCGGCGCGGCTGGGTGGCGGGGCTGCACGCGATCCATCGCCGGCTGCTGGCCAAGGAGTGGGACGCGACGACCGACGGGGTGAACTTCGCCGCCATCGTCTGCGAGGTGGACAAGCACCTGGCGCGCCGACGCCACGGTGACCTCGGATGCCGGCAATTTTGGCAGTTTCGTCCATCGCTATATCGGCTTCCGGCAGGGCCAGGTGTTCCTGTCCTCGGTGGTCGGCGCGATGGGGTCGGGCATGCCGATGGCGGTCGCGGCGGGGCTGCGGCGGCCGGGCACGCCAGGTGGTGGCGTTCCTCGGTGACGGCGGCGCGCTGATGATGGGCAACGAGATCGCCACCGCCTGCCAGTACGGCGTCAACCCGATCGTGATCATCTCGGACAACGGCATGTACGGCACGATCGGCATGCACAGCTACGTGCGCTATCCGGACCGCCCGTTCATGGACGGCACGCGGCTGACCAATCCGGATTTCGCCGCCTGGGCGCGCTCGTTCGGGGCCGAGGGCATCACCATCCGCGAGGAGGCGGAGGTGAAGGACGGCATCGCGCGCGCCTTCGCGGTGAAGACCAAGCCGGTGGTGGTGCACTGCCTGACCTCGGCGATCCAGATGAGCGCCTGGCGCCGCTACACGCGAAGCGAGATGCTGCCGTGAGGCGCATGCACCGATCTGGACCGCTGGACCTGTGCCCTCCGTAGATGCTATGGGGCAGGCGACGAGGAGATGGCACCATCGTCGCGTTGTGAAAACCTTCGATGGAGTGCCCCATGCCAAAGTTTGACGACCTCAGCCGGTCCCTCGTCGCCCTGGACCAGGATAGCACGTTAATCGCCGCGATCGAGCTGAGCCGCTCGAGCTGGCTTGTCGGCGGCCTTGTCCCTGGCCTGCGGCGGGATCCGCGCAAGAAGCTGGAACCCGACGCACCGACCCTGCTCGGCCTGCTGTACCGCTGGCGCGACGAAGCGATCGCCGCCGGTCGGCGGATCGAGCGGATCTGCGTTGCCTACGAGGCCGGCCGTGACGGGTTCTGGCTGGCGCGTTGGCTGCAGGCCCGCGGCATCGAGTGCCACGTGATCCATCCGACCAGCATACCGGTCTCGCGCGAGCACCGGCGGGCGAAGTCGGACCGGCTCGACCTTGGGCTGCTGCTGCGCGCCTTGCTCGGCTGGCTGCGCGGCGAGGCGAAGCACTGCTCCATGGTCGCGGTGCCCACGGTCGAGGAAGAGGACGCCAAGCGCCCGATCCGCGAACGCGACCGCCTGACGGTCGAAGCGACCCGTCTGGTGAACCGGATGACCTCGCTGCTGGCGCTGCACGGCATCCGCGGCTTCAACGTGAAGCTGAAGGGGGCGGCGGCGAAGCTGGCCACGCTGCGCACGGCGGAGGGCGCGCCGCTGCCGCCCAACACGGCGGCCGAGCTGCGCTCGGCGATGCAGCGGCGGCAGGTGATCAAGGTGCGGATCGCCGAGATCGAGGCGGCGCGGCTGGCGCGGCTGAAGCAGGCGCCGCACACCGGGCCGAACGCGATGATCGCGCTGCTGGCGCGCGTGGTCGGCGTCGGCGTCGAGACCGCCGAGATGCTGGTCCACGAGGTGCTGTCGCGCCCGTTGCGCGATCGCCGCGCGGTGGCCCGCTACGCTGGCCTGACCGGCTCGCCCGACGAGAGCGGCAGCAAGCGGCGCGAGCAAGGCCTGGCCAAGGCCGGCAATGCCCGGGTGCGGCGCGGGCTGATCCAGCTCGCCTGGCGCCTGCTGACGCATCAGCCGCAGTGCGAGCTGGTCAAGTGGTATCGCGAGCGCACCGTGGACGGGCGCCCCATCACCCGCAAGGTCATGATCGTCGCCATGGCGCGCAAGCTGCTGATCGCGCTGTGGGACTATGTCACCCACGGCACACTGCCGGCCGGTATGCGACTGCATCCGGCGGCCTGAACCGCCCCGCTTCGGCAAGCGGCAGAGGACGCATAGAAGAGGAGGCATAGAGACGGAATAGAGGGTTCGGCGCTCGTCTGCTCGCGGAGCAGGTGTTGCCGATGACGATCCGAGGTGGCGGTGTCCCGCTTCCGCCCACGGCCCTGGTGCCGCTCTTGTAGAATGGGCCCGCCGCTCGGAGCTTCGCCGCCGATGCGAATGTCTGCATCATGGTATCGATCCCGCAGGATCGGCCGAATACAAGGTTGCCACGCGAAGCATCGCGGGGCGCAGGGCGAACTCCCCTCTGGTCGGATGGCAATGCCGATCGACCGCCCGGGCATCACGAGCCTGGCACCGTGCTCGCCGGCGTCAAGGACGCTGCGCGCCGCCTCCGGCGGTGGCCTGCGGCCCATCCTTGACCCCGGCTCCGCGCGGTGCCCGCTGAAGCCTCAGGTCGGGACGGAGAAACGGTCCCTTCAGTCGAACCGAGAAACTGGAACGCAACGATGAAATAGGCCTTGACAGAGAAAGCCCCATACAAGGGCGGAACAGCGCAGCGCATTCCGCCGCTTGCGTGCGACTGCCACGCTGCCCCGTGTGGTATGGTGTGCGACGAGAGCCATATGGCAATCCGTGTGGGAGCGGCGGAATGCGCTGCGCTGTTCCGCCCTACGGTTCCTGCTCAGGCCGTCAACGGCTCGTCGGAGGGAGGTTGGTTCATGAACGTCGACGACTTTCGCGGCACGTTGCATCTGGCCGAGCCGCCGGCCGGGCTGAGCCTCGCGTTGCAGACGCTGTGGTGGGACGCCAAGAACGATTGGAACCACGCGCACGAATGCGCGCAGCAGGACGAGGGCAAGACGGGCTCCTCGGTGCACGCCTACCTGCACCGCAAGGAGGGCGACCTGTCCAACGCGCGCTACTGGTACAACCGCGCCGGCCGCGCGCCGGCGACGGGGACGTTGGACGCGGAGTGGGACGCACTGGCGCGGGAGCTGCTGACGGCGTGACACATGGGGCGGACAAGCACAGCGCATTTCGCCCTCGCCCGCAGACAGATGTGTTGTTGGCATGCCGGAGCACGCTGCTGGCGGCTCGGCAGCGCGCCCGACGCGGCAATCGTCGCCCCCGGGGCCGGGGAGTGACCGCGCAGATGATCAAAATTCACCGGTTCTTATCGATTGAACGCGCCTATGTGCTGTGGCCGGCAAAAAGTGACGGCGAGGCTCAACGTCTTCCTGTCGATCGGATTCAAACATGGCTCTCACAATCGCTGGCACCAGCCCGCTCATCCAGGCTGCACCAAGCGCTACGCCGCCTCCAAGGGCGGCATCGCAGGCCAAGGGCGCTACTGAAGCGCTCAGCGGAGAAGCGTCCGACGGAAGCGGCGGCCGACAGGTATCTGGTGCAGCCGCCGGCGCGGACGCGCCAGCCGGTTCCGCCGGCAAATCGAGCGCGCAACAGCAGGCCGCGTTGAAGCAACTGCTGGCCAAGTACGCCTACGACCAAACGCATGGGTCAAGTGCGCAAATATTGGCAGCTCTGGGCAAGCAGATCATGGCCGCCGCCAAAGCGCTCGGTCAGACTGTAACGCTGCCGAAACCGCCGTCGAGTTCGGCTGCGGCTCCGGCAACAGTCGTGGCGAGTGCGGCGCCGCACGCGGGCAAACTCAGTCTGACCGCCTGAGGAAGGTCGCTATCGCAGATCCTGCCCGACGACGCTTGCCTTCGGCAACGCTTTTTGCCAGTGGAATTTGCCCGGGAAATCCCCAGGATTTGCCGTAATGAGAATTGCTGCCGCCGGTCGTGACTGCCCGGAGCGGCCGTCGCTGATCCTCAGGTCCGTGCGCGAGCAGCCGAACCGATTGATGTCACCCGGACACGTTCCCCGGTCATTCCTGTGCAGACCGGCCAGTGCGGGCCGGCATGACGGGGCCTGTGCGCCCTGCGACACTTGATGCCGCCATCATCCAGAAACACCCTATGTCCGCGTCGCCTCCGGCGTCCTGGGTGCAAGGCGCAGAACTCCGCCGTCCAGGCGCTCGATCTCGACGATCGTCTCCAGGCGTACCAGACGTGTCTGATGGTCCTCCACCTTGCCTGCCAGCACCTTGACCCCCATCGGTCAACGTCGTGATGCGCTCGGCAAGAGTTGCCAGACGCGCAAGCCGGTCGAACCAGTCGGTCACCGCGCGTTGATCCGGGCAATCGTGGCCGAAAGCGCCGAGATCGCCTGATCGAGATCGGCTTCCATTCGCGCGACCAGGGTATCGACCTGCCGCAGCGCCGCCGCCTCATCGGTAACGACCCCGGGAGACACGCCAAGGGCACGGTCGCGTAGATTGACCTTGCGGCCGGCGTTGCCGGATCCGGCAATATCGAAAACGGCCCCGAGCAGGGGCGACCGGCGCAGCGCCCTCAGGATGCCGCCCTTGCTTGGCCGCTCGCCGGCGATCGTGCGGCTGACGGTCTCGCGCACCTGGGCAGCCTCCGGGCCGTCCTCGGCGAGGCGCCGGACCAGCTCGCGGTCCGCGTCCAGGCCAAGCACCTCGAAGCGCGCCATGCCGCGCTCGGTCAGGCGGGACCGGTAATTCCGCAGCGCGCGTTTCTGCGAGGTGTCGGCCACGCGCGTGCTCCGAATATATCCAGAAATATGCCGGGTAATGCCGCCCGCCGCAAGCCGCACCTGCCTGATCCGCCGAACCCGTAGATGCTATGGGGCAGGCGACGAGGAGATGGCACCATCGTCGCGTTGTGAAAACCTTCGATGGAGTGCCCCATGCCAAAGTTTGACGACCTCAGCCGGTCCCTCGTCGCCCTGGACCAGGATAGCACGTTAATCGCCGCGATCGAGCTGAGCCGCTCGAGCTGGCTTGTCGGCGGCCTTGTCCCTGGCCTGCGGCGGGATCCGCGCAAGAAGCTGGAACCCGACGCACCGACCCTGCTCGGCCTGCTGTACCGCTGGCGCGACGAAGCGATCGCCGCCGGTCGGCGGATCGAGCGGATCTGCGTTGCCTACGAGGCCGGCCGTGACGGGTTCTGGCTGGCGCGTTGGCTGCAGGCCCGCGGCATCGAGTGCCACGTGATCCATCCGACCAGCATACCGGTCTCGCGCGAGCACCGGCGGGCGAAGTCGGACCGGCTCGACCTTGGGCTGCTGCTGCGCGCCTTGCTCGGCTGGCTGCGCGGCGAGGCGAAGCACTGCTCCATGGTCGCGGTGCCCACGGTCGAGGAAGAGGACGCCAAGCGCCCGATCCGCGAACGCGACCGCCTGACGGTCGAAGCGACCCGTCTGGTGAACCGGATGACCTCGCTGCTGGCGCTGCACGGCATCCGCGGCTTCAACGTGAAGCTGAAGGGGGCGGCGGCGAAGCTGGCCACGCTGCGCACGGCGGAGGGCGCGCCGCTGCCGCCCAACACGGCGGCCGAGCTGCGCTCGGCGATGCAGCGGCGGCAGGTGATCAAGGTGCGGATCGCCGAGATCGAGGCGGCGCGGCTGGCGCGGCTGAAGCAGGCGCCGCACACCGGGCCGAACGCGATGATCGCGCTGCTGGCGCGCGTGGTCGGCGTCGGCGTCGAGACCGCCGAGATGCTGGTCCACGAGGTGCTGTCGCGCCCGTTGCGCGATCGCCGCGCGGTGGCCCGCTACGCTGGCCTGACCGGCTCGCCCGACGAGAGCGGCAGCAAGCGGCGCGAGCAAGGCCTGGCCAAGGCCGGCAATGCCCGGGTGCGGCGCGGGCTGATCCAGCTCGCCTGGCGCCTGCTGACGCATCAGCCGCAGTGCGAGCTGGTCAAGTGGTATCGCGAGCGCACCGTGGACGGGCGCCCCATCACCCGCAAGGTCATGATCGTCGCCATGGCGCGCAAGCTGCTGATCGCGCTGTGGGACTATGTCACCCACGGCACACTGCCGGCCGGTATGCGACTGCATCCGGCGGCCTGAACCGCCCCGCTTCGGCAAGCGGCAGAGGACGCATAGAAGAGGAGGCATAGAGACGGAATAGAGGGTTCGGCGCTCGTCTGCTCGCGGAGCAGGTGTTGCCGATGACGATCCGAGGTGGCGGTGTCCCGCTTCCGCCCACGGCCCTGGTGCCGCTCTTGTAGAATGGGCCCGCCGCTCGGAGCTTCGCCGCCGATGCGAATGTCTGCATCATGGTATCGATCCCGCAGGATCGGCCGAATACAAGGTTGCCACGCGAAGCATCGCGGGGCGCAGGGCGAACTCCCCTCTGGTCGGATGGCAATGCCGATCGACCGCCCGGGCATCACGAGCCTGGCACCGTGCTCGCCGGCGTCAAGGACGCTGCGCGCCGCCTCCGGCGGTGGCCTGCGGCCATCCTTGACCCCGGCTCCGCGCGGTGCCCGCTGAAGCCTCAGGTCGGGACGGAGAAACGGTCCCTTCAGTCGAACCGAGAAACTGGAACGCAACGATGAAATAGGCCTTGACAGAGAAAGCCCCATACAAGGGCGGAAAAGCGAAGCGCATTCCGCCATCGCACCGCATATGGAAGCGTTGGCCGCACGCCCAACCGCCCCACCCGCGCCGGCCGGGCACGCGCGCCGCACGAATGGCGGAATGCGCTGCGCTTTCCCGCCCTACGCGGCTACGAGGCGAGATACCGCGCCGTCAGATGCGCCTGGAAATCCGTCGGATCGAGCGGCTTGCCGGTCGCCGCGCGCAGCAGGTCGTTGAACCCGAGCAGGCTGCCCATGCCATGCACCTTGGCGCGCAGCCAGCCGATCAGCGGCGACAGGTCGCCCTTGCCCAGCGCCGCGTCCAGCCCCGGCAACGCCCGCCGCGCCGCCGCCATCAGTTGCGCCGCCGCCATCGCCCCCAGCGTATAGCTCGGAAAATAGCCGAGCGCGCCGTCGTACCAGTGGATGTCCTGCAGGCAGCCCCGCGCATCATCCGGCGGGGTCAGGCCGAGCAGCGCCGCAAATCCGTCATTCCACGCTCCGGGCAGATCCGCCACCGCCAGATCGCCGGCCACCAGTGCCTGCTCCAGCCGGAAGCGCAGGATGACGTGCGCCGGATAGGTCATCTCGTCGGCGTCCACCCGGATGAACCCGCGCGATACGCGCCGCCACAGCCGCGCCAGGTTGGCGGGCCGATACGGCGCCTTGTCGCCGCCGAACGTCGCGTGCAGCTCGGGGCCGAGCCACGCCAGGAACGCATCCGACCGGCAGGCCTGCATCTCGACGATCAGCGACTGGCTCTCGTGCGCCGCCATCCCGGCCGCCTCGCCGACCGGCTGGCGCGCGTACGCCGCCGGCAGCCCGCGCTCATACAGCGCGTGGCCGGTCTCGTGCACCACGGCCAGCACCGCCTGGGTGAAATCCGCCTCGTCATAGCGGGTGGTGATCCGCACATCGGTCGGCGATGCCGCCGGAAAACGGGTGCGCCGAGCGATCCAGCCGCGCGTGGTCGAAATCGAGCCCGATCCGCTCGGACAGCCGCCGGCACAGCGCCTCCTGCGTCGCGACCGGGAACGGCCCGGCGGGACGGGCCGGGGCGGGCAGGGCGGCCTGCCGCGCCTCGACCTCTGGCAGCGCGCGTTGCAGGAAGGCCTCGTAGGCGGCGAACACCGGCGCCACGTCGGCGGCGAGCGACGCCGCGCTGGTAGCCGTCCATCAGCGCATCGTACGGCGCCAGCCCAAGCGCCGGCGCCAGCGCGGCGGCCTGCTCGCGCACCAGGCGCAGCACCTCCGCCAGATGCGGCCGGACCAGGGCGAAATCGTTCGTCCGCCGCGCCTCGCGCCACACCTTCTCGCACGCCGAGTTGGCGCGCGCCTGCGCTTCCACCAGCGTCAGCCGGCAGCGCCGTCGCGCGGGTGTGGGCGTGGCGCATCAGGCGCAGATTGGCGGCGCGCCAGGGATCTGGATCCGGGCCGGCCGCCTCGGCCGCCGCCAGGTCGTCGGCCACCTCGGGCGCGGTCAGCAGCCCGTGCGCCAGCCCGGCCAGCACCGCAAGCTGGTCGCCGCGCGCCGCGGCGCCGCCCGGCGGCATCATCGCCGCGGCGTCCCAGCCGAGCACGGCCGCCGGCCTCGCCGATCGTGGCGATGCGGGTGAACCGGTCGGTCAGGCGGTCATAGGCAGGACGGAACGCATTGCCGGTCATGCGCGCGTGGCCCTTGCGTGCCCAGATGGTGAAGATCACCAGCAGCGCCGCCGCCAGGCCGTACCAGGTGATGGCGTATTGCAGGTGGTTGTTCGGCGGCCGCGGCAGATGCTCGGCCGGAATCGGGCACTTGCGGCACCCCGCGGCCGGCGGCGGGCCCAGCGCGATCAGCATGAACGGCGCAACGCGGTCCAGCCCAAGCGCGGCGCCGATCGCCGCCGGATCGAGCGTGTAGAAGTGCCGCCCGGCGACATCGTCGTGCGCCGAGAACAGCCCCGGCGCGTCTGCCGGGATGCACGATAACCGGCGATCGTGACCGTGCCCCCGCGGCATCGCCACCGGATGATCCGCCGCTTCAGCGGCACCCAGCCGCGGTCGACCAGCAGCGGCGGCGCACCGTCGCGTTGCAGCGGCTCGATCAGTTGCGCGCCGAGCTCCGGGCCGGCCGCGGTGTCGCGCACCTCGGCGCCATACAGCGCCGACTTGTCGTGCAGCAGCGTCCCGGTGACCGCGACCTTGGTGAACGGCGCCGGCACCGGCGTCCCCGAGGCGGAAGACAACGGCACCGGCGGCGCCGCCTCGGCGCGCGCGATCTGCGCCAGGATGCCCTCTTTCCACGCCAGCCGCCGCACCTGCCAGGTGCCCAGCCCGATCAGCACCAGAAACATGACGGCGGTCATCAGCGCCGGCCCGATCAGACGGCGCACGGGCAGCCGCTGGACCGGCGCTCGGCCGCTGGGCAATGCGTCGGCCGGCAGGCTCACAGCCCCATCTCCGAGGCGCGGTGGCGGAACTGCAATGCCACCAGCGCCGCCTTCAGCGGCCGCATCATCAGGATCGCGCACCGGCAACGTGATCGCCGGCCACAGAATCGCATGCACCCAGAGCGGCGGGGCGAAATGGAACTCCACCCAGAACGCCAGCGCCATGACGATCGCGCCCAGCACCAGGATCACCGCGACCGCCGGCCCGTCGCCGGCGTCGTGCGCCCGCAGATCGAGCCCACACACCTGGCAGCGGTCGCGCACGGTCAGCACACCCGCGAACAACTTGCCCCGCCCGCAGCGCGGGCACCGGCATCGCAAGGCCGCCGCAAGAACCGAGGGCGGCGCCTCCGCCACCGAACGGGTCAGCTCGCGACGACCGGGCTGGCACCCCACCAGTAGATGCAACTGAACAGGAACAGCCAGACCACATCGACGAAGTGCCAGTACCAGGCCGCCGCCTCGAAGCCGAAATGCCGCTCCGGCGTGAACTGCCCCGCCCTCGCGCGGAACCAGCAGACGATCAGGAAGCAGGTGCCGACGATCACGTGGAAGCCGTGGAACCCGGTGGCCAGGAAGAACACCGAGGGATAGACCCCGCCGCCATAGAACTTGAACGGCGCATTGGAGTACTCGATCGCCTGGCACAACGTGAAGCTCATCCCCAGCAGGATGGTCAGCCCCAGCCCCCAGACCAGGCCCTTGCGGTCACGCTCCAGCAGGCAATGGTGCGCCCAGGTCACCGTGGTGCCCGACAGCAGCAGGATCATCGTGTTCAGGAACGGCACATGGAACGGATCGAAGGTGGTGATCGTGCTCGGCGGCCACACCGTCTGGCCGTTGCCCTGGGTGTCCGGAAAGATCGCGAAATTGAAGAACGCCCAGAAGAAGGCGACGAAGAACATCACCTCGCTGGTGATGAAGAACATCATGCCGTAGCGCAGGCCTAGGCGAACCACCGGCGTGTGCATCCCCGGCGTGCGGCTCTCCTTGATGACGTCGCGCCACCAGAAGAACATCGTGCCAAGCACCAGTACGGCGCCAATCACCAGCAGCACGTAGTTGCCGAAATGCGCGGCGAAGATGATCCCCAGCACCGTACACAGCCCGCCCAACGCGCCGATGATCGGCCAGGGGCTCGGATTGACCAGGTGATAGGGATGATGCAGGCCATGGCCTGCGGGAACCGTGGCGCCGTGCGCGTCGCTGCTCATGCCAAACCCATACCAAGAAAACCAGGGAAACCGCCCCGGCACGGCAACCGCATCATCCCCATATCGCCCGCCCATTCAAGGGCGAAGGAAGCAAGGTCAGGGCTCCGCCCTGAAACCCGCCAGGGGGCTGTGACCCCCACCAAAGGCGTAGCCTTTGGAATCCATTCATTTTGGTTGGTGTGAGGGAGGGGGGAGCGGGGCGGGCCTGGGCGACCGCCATTACGACGGATCGCCGTCGTAATGGCGGTCGCCCAGGCCCGCCCCGCCCCCCCTCCCTCACACCAACCAACGGACGGGTTCCAAGGGCCGCTGCCCTTGTCGGGGATCCAAGGGGCAGCGCCCCTTGGTGGGGTCCAGGGGCGAAGCCCCTGCCTTGCTTCCTTCGCTCATCGGGTGGCGATCGGGCCGGTGTAGGGGCCGACATGGGGGCCGGCTTTGGCCAGTGTGCCGGTTTTTGCCGCGTCGGCGAGGGTGCGGAAGAAGGTGTAGGACAGGGTGATGACGTGGACGTCGGCGGTTTCGGGATCGGTGGCGATGGCCGGATCGACCCAGAAGCTGACCGGGAACTCCATTTGCTGCCCTGGGGCCAGGGTCTGCTGGTTGAAGCAGAAGCAGGCGGTTTTGTGGAAGTACTTGCCGATCTTGTCGGGGGTGACGTTGTAGAGCGCGATGCCGGTGACCGGCGTTGTGGCCTCGTTGCGCGCGGTGTAGAAGGCGACCTGCTGTTCGCCGAGGTTGAGTGTGATGTGGTCCTGCTCCGGCGCGAATTGCCAGGGCAGGCCGGGGTTCACGTCGGCGTTGAACCGCACGGTGATCTTGCGGGCGGCGATGCCGTGCGGGACCTCCGGGCCGATCTGGGGCGTGCCGCCGTAGCCGGTGACGGCGCAGAACACGCGGTACAGCGGGATCGCGGCGAACGACGCGCCCAGCATCGCCAGGGTCACGCTCACCAGCGACAACGCCATCCACAGATTGCGCCCAGTCTTGTTCATCGGGGCTTGTACATCGCCGCTTGCTTATCCACCCTTGTGCAGCTTCACCAGGGTGATCGCGTAGAACAGCGCGGACAGGCCGAGCAGCACGGCCAGCAACGCCCAGTTGCGCGCTCGGCGGCGTCGCTCGAAGCCCGCGGGGTCGGGACCCCTGGGATCGGCGCGCCCGGGATCGATGCGCTCCGGATCGACGCGCTTACGGCCGTCACGCTGCTTGGCCGCGTCGCGTGCCGGTGGCCTGCCGTCGGTGTCCATGCCGGCCTCATCCCGCCAGCCGGTCGACGGCGAGCGCGGCGAACAGCACGAACAGGTAGATGATCGAGTATTTGAACGCGGCCCTTGCCGGTGCGTCGCCGGTCAGGCTGACCCCGGTCGCGTCCTGCCGGTCGCGCGCGACGCGCCAGACGCCCAGCAGGAAGCCGGCCCCGAGGACCGCCGCGGCGAGGGCATAGACGGTGCCGACGAAGCCGATCGCCCAGGGCGCCAGCGACAGCGGCACCAGCAGCAGCGAATAGAGCACGATCTGCCTGCGGGTTTCCTTGGCGCCGGCGACCACCGGCAGCATCGGCACGCTGGCGCGGCGGTAGTCGTCGTTCGCCCACAGCGCCAGCGACCAGAAATGCGGCGGCGTCCAGAAGAACACGATGGCGAACAGGATCAGCGGCACGAGGTCGACCGAGCCGGTGACCGCCGCCCAGCCGATCACCGGCGGAAAGGCGCCGGCGGCGCCGCCGATGACGATGTTCTGCGGCGTCCGCCGCTTCAGCCACATCGTGTAGACGAACACGTAGAAGCCGATCGACAGCGCCAGCAGCGCCGCAGCGGCCAGGTTGATCGCCAGGCCCATCACGATCACCGAGGCAACCGCCAGGGTGACGCCGAAGCCCAGCGCCTCGCCGGGGGCGATGCGGCCGGCGGGGATCGGCCGGTTGCGGGTGCGCCGCATCAGCGCGTCGATGTCGCGGTCGTACCACATGTTGATCGCGCCGCACGCGCCGGCGCCGACGGCGATGCACAGCACCGCGGTGAACGCCAGCACCGGATGCAGATGTCCCGGCGCCACCAGCAGCCCGATCAGCCCGGTGAACACGACCAGGGTCATCACCCGCGGCTTCAGCAGCGCGATCCAGTCGCTCAGTTCCGCCTGTTGCGTGAGGGATGCGGGGGCAGCGGGGGCCGGTCCGGGTTCCAGGGCTTCGCTGCTGTCGGTCACGCCGGTCATGCGCCGATCCCGGTCATGCAGGCCCATCCCCGCATGCCCGCGCCCCCCGTCATGCCGGCGCATGCCGGCATCCACGGCTTTGCTCGCGGCACGAAGGCAAGTCGTGGATGCCGGCATGCGCCGGCATGACGCATCGGGGCGCCGCGGCGCACTGCACCGGTCCCGCGCATTGCGCCGGTCCCGCGCATCGCGCCGATGTGGCGCGTTGGCCCGGCGTCAAATGCCGGCACTTGCCCTGCCATGCCCAAAATCATCATCTCGCACCCGGCCCTAGCTGATCCGCGGCAGTTCCTCGAACGTATGGAACGGCGGCGGGGAGGAGACCGTCCATTCCAGCGTCGTCGCGCCCTCGCCCCAGTAGTTGTCGGCCAGGTGCTCCTTCGAGGTGAAGGTGCGGAACACCACATACAGGAACACCACGAACGCCGCCGCCGCCGATATAGGCGCCGATCGAGGAGACGAAGTTCCAGCCGGCGAACGCCTCGGGATAGTCGGGATAGCGCCGCGGCATGCCGGCCAGGCCCAGGAAGTGCTGCGGGAAGAAGGTCAGGTTGACGCCGATGAAGGTCAGCCAGAAATGCACCTTGCCCCAGAACTCCGGATACTGCTGGCCCGACATCTTGCCGATCCAGTAGTAGAAGCCGGCGAAGATCGAGAACACCGCGCCGAGCGACAGCACGTAGTGGAAATGCGCCACCACGTAGTAGGTGTTGTGCACGATCTCGTCGATGCCGGCATTGGCCAGCACCACGCCGGTGACGCCGCCGATGGTGAACACGAACAGGAAGCCGATCGCCCACAGCATCGGCGTCTTCAACTCGATCGAGCCGCCCCACATCGTGGCGATCCAGGAGAAGATCTTGATGCCCGGTCGGCACCGCGATGACCAAGGTCGCCGCCATGAAATAGGCGCGGGTGTCGACGTCGATGCCGGAGATGAACATGTGGTGCGCCCACACCACGAAGCCGACCACGCCGATCGCCACCATGGCGTAGGCCATGCCGAGATAGCCGAAGATCGGCTTCCTGCTGAAGGTCGAGATCACGTGGCTGATGATGCCGAAGCCCGGCAGGATCATGATGTAGACTTCGGGGTGGCCGAAGAACCAGAACAGGTGCTGGAACAGCACCGGGTCGCCGCCGCCGGTCGGGTCGAAGAACGCGGTGCCGAAGTTGCGGTCGCAGATCAGCATGGTGATCGCGCCGGCCAGCACCGGGATCGACAGCAGCAGCAGGAACGCGGTGACCAGGATCGACCACACGAACAGCGGCATCTTGTGCAGCGTCATGCCCGGGCGCGCGCATGTTGAAGATCGTGGTGATGAAGTTGATCGCGCCCAGCAGCGAACTGGCGCCGGCCAGGTGCAGCGCGAACAGCGTGCAGGTCCATGCCGATGCCGGGCTCATAGGTCGGGTTCGACAGCGGCGGATACAGCGTCCAGCCGGTGCCCGACTCGCCCATCAGCAGGCCGGTGAAGATCAGGCAGAACGCCGGCGGCAGCAGCCAGAAGCTGATGTTGTTGAGGCGCGGGAACGCCATGTCCGGCGCGCCGATCATCAGCGGGACGAACCAGTTGCCGAACCCGCCGATCAGCGCCGGCATGACCGAGAAGAAGATCATCAGCAGCCCGTGGCTGGTGACGATCGTGTTCCACTCCTGCCCGGAGTTGACAACGTGGTTGCCGGGGAACATCAACTGGGCGCGCATGATCTCCGACAGGATGCCGCCCACCAGGCCGCCGAACACCGCGAAGCAGAGTAGAGCGTGCCGATGTCCTTGTGGTTGGTGCTGCACAGCCAGCGCACAAAGAACCCGGGCTTGTGGTCGTGGTGCGCGTGCGCGTCGTGACCATGTGCATCGTCGTGAGTGTAGGCCGACATCGTCCGTCTCTCCTTCGCGCGCCGATTGCCGGTCAGCGCTGAACCTGTGCCGCCGCCAGCAGGCTGAACGGCTTGAGCCCCGTCGCGGCGGCCGACGTGGCCCTGATGAGCTTGACCTCGGCCGGCGGCGTGCTGGCTGATCCGGTCGCCCCGGGTTGGCGCGCTACCGGTTGGCCCGCCACGGATTGGGCCGTCACTGTTTGCGTCGTCACCGCCGGGGCCGTCGCCGATGGCGCCGCGGGGTACGCAACGGCAACCGGCGCGGGTGTCTTGTCGCCGTTGTTCGCGAACTTGGCCTTCGCCTGCACCAGCCAGGCGGCGAAATCCTGCGGCGTCACCGCCCGCACCACGATCGGCATCCGGCTGTGGTTGGTGCCGCAGATCTGGTTGCACTCGCCGATGTAGATGCCGGGCTGGTCGGCGCGGAACCAGGTCTCGATCGTCCGCCCTGGGATGGCGTAGCGCTGCACGCCCAGCGAGGGGATGAAGAAGCTGTGGATCACGTCGCCGCTGGTGGCCAGCACGCGGATGTTCTTGCCCGCCGGCACCACCACGTCATTGTCCACCGTCAGCAAGCGGAGCTGCCCCGGCTTCAACTGGTCGTCCGGCACGATGTAGCTGGAGAAGTCGACATTGCCGTTGTCGGGATAGCTGTATTCCCAGTACCACTGGTGCCCGGTGACCTTGACCGTCAGATCGGCGTCCTGGGTGCGGTCCTCGTAGTAGACCAGTTGGAACGACGGGATCGCCATGAAAACCAGGATCAGCACGGGGATCACCGTCCAGAGCGACCTCCACGACGGTGTTGTGGCTGGTCTGGCTGGGGGTCGGGTTGCGCTTGGCGTTGTAGCGGTAGATCACCCAGACCAGCAGCCCGCCGACGAACAGGGTGATCAGGGTAATGATCACCAGCACGATGTTGTGCAGCCAGATTTCCTGCGTCTTCAGCGGCCCGCCGGACGCCTGCATGCCGATTTCCCAGGGCTTCGGGGCGTAGACCCGCTGCGCGAGTGCCGGCCCGGTCACCAGGAACGGCAGGATCTGCCCAAGCAGGGCGATTCCTCGCGCGGCGAAGGTAGCGATCAGCGCGGCGCACAGCCGCCGGAAGGTGCGCATCGACCCGTCCATCCCACTTACGTCCCGCCCGGCCGCGATGTGGCCCAGCTCCTGGATTGCCGGCCTACCGGACCCTTTGCGGCAGATCAAGGTCCGCCCCCCGAATGAAACGCATTCTGGCAAATTTCGTCGTGCTGCGCGCAGGAAAACCCACGCCCCGGGCGCTCGGCGTAGGGCGGAAAAGGGCAGCGCCCTCCGCCGCTTGCGTCGCACTACGGGTTCCGGCTGGGCGCTCGCAAGGTGGCGGAATACGCTGCCCCCCGGGTCAAGTGCCCGGGGGCATGGCTTTTCCGCCCTTGTATGGGGCTTTCTCTGTCAAGGCCTATTTCATCGTTGCGTTCCAGTTTCTCGGTTCGACTGAAGGGACCGTTTCTCCGTCCCGACCTGAGGCTTCAGCGGGCACCGCGCGGAGCCGGGGTCAAGGATGGGCCGCAGGCCACCGCCGGAGGCGGCGCGCAGCGTCCTTGACGCCGGCGAGCACGGTGCCAGGCTCGTGATGCCCGGGCGGTCGATCGGCATTGCCATCCGACCAGAGGGGAGTTCGCCCTGCGCCCCGCGATGCTTCGCGTGGCAACCTTGTATTCGGCCGATCCTGCGGGATCGATACCATGATGCAGACATTCGCATCGGCGGCGAAGCTCCGAGCGGCGGGCCCATTCTACAAGAGCGGCACCAGGGCCGTGGGCGGAAGCGGGACACCGCCACCTCGGATCGTCATCGGCAACACCTGCTCCGCGAGCAGACGAGCGCCGAACCCTCTATTCCGTCTCTATGCCTCCTCTTCTATGCGTCCTCTGCCGCTTGCCGAAGCGGGGCGGTTCAGGCCGCCGGATGCAGTCGCATACCGGCCGGCAGTGTGCCGTGGGTGACATAGTCCCACAGCGCGATCAGCAGCTTGCGCGCCATGGCGACGATCATGACCTTGCGGGTGATGGGGCGCCCGTCCACGGTGCGCTCGCGATACCACTTGACCAGCTCGCACTGCGGCTGATGCGTCAGCAGGCGCCAGGCGAGCTGGATCAGCCCGCGCCGCACCCGGGCATTGCCGGCCTTGGCCAGGCCTTGCTCGCGCCGCTTGCTGCCGCTCTCGTCGGGCGAGCCGGTCAGGCCAGCGTAGCGGGCCACCGCGCGGCGATCGCGCAACGGGCGCGACAGCACCTCGTGGACCAGCATCTCGGCGGTCTCGACGCCGACGCCGACCACGCGCGCCAGCAGCGCGATCATCGCGTTCGGCCCGGTGTGCGGCGCCTGCTTCAGCCGCGCCAGCCGCGCCGCCTCGATCTCGGCGATCCGCACCTTGATCACCTGCCGCCGCTGCATCGCCGAGCGCAGCTCGGCCGCCGTGTTGGGCGGCAGCGGCGCGCCCTCCGCCGTGCGCAGCGTGGCCAGCTTCGCCGCCGCCCCCTTCAGCTTCACGTTGAAGCCGCGGATGCCGTGCAGCGCCAGCAGCGAGGTCATCCGGTTCACCAGACGGGTCGCTTCGACCGTCAGGCGGTCGCGTTCGCGGATCGGGCGCTTGGCGTCCTCTTCCTCGACCGTGGGCACCGCGACCATGGAGCAGTGCTTCGCCTCGCCGCGCAGCCAGCCGAGCAAGGCGCGCAGCAGCAGCCCAAGGTCGAGCCGGTCCGACTTCGCCCGCCGGTGCTCGCGCGAGACCGGTATGCTGGTCGGATGGATCACGTGGCACTCGATGCCGCGGGCCTGCAGCCAACGCGCCAGCCAGAACCCGTCACGGCCGGCCTCGTAGGCAACGCAGATCCGCTCGATCCGCCGACCGGCGGCGATCGCTTCGTCGCGCCAGCGGTACAGCAGGCCGAGCAGGGTCGGTGCGTCGGGTTCCAGCTTCTTGCGCGGATCCCGCCGCAGGCCAGGGACAAGGCCGCCGACAAGCCAGCTCGAGCGGCTCAGCTCGATCGCGGCGATTAACGTGCTATCCTGGTCCAGGGCGACGAGGGACCGGCTGAGGTCGTCAAACTTTGGCATGGGGCACTCCATCGAAGGTTTTCACAACGCGACGATGGTGCCATCTCCTCGTCGCCTGCCCCATAGCATCTACCCCATAGCATCCTGCCGCCCCGGAGGACGCCCGCATGAAGATCATCGCCGTCGAGACCAGCCTGACCCGCATCCCGTTCGACATGGGGGCAAAACCCGTCTCGTTCGGCGGCGTGGGCTGGCAGGCGCTCAACACGCTGTGGGTACGCGTCGTCACCGACCAGGGCTTGGACGGCTGGGGCGAGGGCTTCGGCCACGCCTGCGTCGCCGCCACCAAGACGGTGTGCGACACCCAGCTTGCGCCGGCGATCCTCGGCCAGGACGCGCGCGATATCGCCGGGTTGCGCGCTCGCCTCGCCAAGACGTTGCACCTGTTCGGCCGCAACGGGCCGCACATTTACGCGCTGTCGGCGCTCGACATCGCGCTGTGGGACATTGCCGGCAAGGCCGCCGGACTGCCGCTGTGGCGGCTGTGGGGCGCGACGCCGCGAACGCATCTGACCGCGTATGCCAGTCTGCTGCGCTACGGCGCGCCGGACCTGGTCGGGCCGGCCGCGGCGCGGGCGGTGGCGCGCGGCTACCGCGACATCAAGCTGCACGAGATCGAGCTGCCGATGGTGCAAGCCGCGCGCGAGGCGATCGGGCCGGAGGTGCAGCTGATGGTGGACGTCAACTGCCCCTGGACGGTCGCCGAGGCGATCGACCGGGCGCGCGCCTTCCGCCCGTTCGACCTAAGCTGGCTGGAGGAACCGGTCTGGCCGCCGGAGGATCACGCCGGCCTCGCTCGTGTGCGCGCCGAGGGCGTGCGCATCGCCGCGGGGGAAAACGCCGGAGGGCTGCACGATTTCCAGCACGCCTTCGCCGCCGACGCGCAGGACATCGCCCAACCCAGCGTGATCAAGATCGGCGGGCCGTCGGCGATGTTCGAGATCGCCGCGCTGGCCAAGGCGCACGGCGTGCGGCTGGTGCCGCACAATGCGTATTTCGGCGCCGGGCACCTGGCGTCGCTGCACCTGAATGCGACGCTGGCACCGGACGCGCCGCTGGAGCGGCTGTTCATCGACATGGAAGCCAACCCGTACCACGAGCTGGTGCTGGTGGAGGACGGCAAGGCGGCGGTGCCGACCGGGCCCGGGCTGGGGCGCGATCCGGACCCGGAGGTGCTGCGCCGTTACCAGCTTGCCGAGCCGACCGTGCATCGCCTGTAGATCAGGTCATCGTCTGGAGAGGAGCTCGCCGTGAAGATCACCCGGCTGCGTACCCAGCCTGTGCACCTGCCGATCGATCCGCCGATCCTGACCGCGATCTTCGGCAACATCGTCTCGGCCGATTGCGTGCTGACCTATCTGGAAACCGACGAGGGGCTGGTCGGCGAGGGGCTGGTTTGCACCATCAACAACCGCCGGCTCGGCGTGATCCACGAGATGATTCGCAACCTGGAGGATCTGGTGGTCGGGCTGGATCCGCGCTTCGGCGGTGGGTTGAATGCGCGGGCCTGGAAGGAGCTGAATTTTCTGGGTTACGAGGGCGTTTCGATCGTCGGTCTGGCCGCGATCGACAACGCGCTGTGGGACCTGCGCGGCAAGGCGGCGGGGCTGAACGTTGCGCACCTGATCGGCGCCTGCCGCACGGCGGTGCCATGCTATGCCTCGGGCGGGCTGTGGCTGTCCGGCTCGGTCGAGGATCTGCAGAAGCAGGCGGTGCGCTTCGTGAATCGCGGCTTCCGCGCGATGAAGACGCGCGTGGGGCCGCGCGAGCCGGAACGGATGCTCGCCCGGGTGCGCGCGATCCGTGAGGCGGTCGGGCCGGACATCGCCCTGATGGTCGATGCCAACCAGCAGATGACCGTGAACCAGGCGATCCGCTTCGGGCGGCTGCTGGAGGAGCTGAACCTGACTTGGTTCGAGGAGCCGGTGATCTGCCACGACCACGCCGGCGAGGCGCAGATTGCCGCCGCGCTGGACACGCCGATCGCCTCGGGCGAGACGGTCTATACGCATCGCGGCGTGCTGGCGATGCTGCAGGCGAGCGCCGCCGACGTGGTAATGCCGGATCTGCAACGGATGGGCGGCCCGACGGAATTCCTCAAGGCCGGCCATCTGTGCGAGGCGTTCAACGTGCCATGCTCGTCGCACCTGTTTCCGGAGATGAGCCTGGCGCTGCTGGCGGCGCTGCCGGGCGGGTACTATCTGGAGCACATGCCGTGGTTCGAGAAGATCTACCGCGAGCAGATCGTGCTGGATGCCAACGGCGACGCGGTGGTGCCGGACCGGCCGGGATGGGGGTTCGGTTTCGATCCGGATGCGGTCCGGCGCTTCGCTGCGTAGGTTGGTTTCGCGCTGACGGGCAACGCTGCTTGTCATGTTGCCCTCTGTCATGCCCCAGCCTGTCATTGCGAGGAGCGGAGCGACGAAGCAATCCCCGTCCATGGGCGCACCCGGATGGGGATTGCTTCGTCGCTCCGCTCCTCGCAATGACAGGGGGGCCGGGGACTCCGGCTTGGGTGAACGCGATTTTGGGCGCGCGATTGGTCTGCTGGTCGGCGCGGTTGCTGCGGTGGCGCTCGGTGGGGTCGCGGCGGCGCAGCCGGCGCCGCGATCGCTGCCGCCGCCGGTCAGCCCGACCTGCATCACCTCGCCGTTCGGGCCGCGCGTGCTGGCGGGTCTGCCGGTGGCAGGTACGTTCCATTATGGCATTGATTTGCGGGCCGGGCTGGGTGCGCCGGTGCGTGCCGTCGCCGCCGGCCGGGTGATCGGCATCGATCGCCACGGCGCCGGCGGCCTGGAGGTGCTGGTGCGGCATCCGGGCTTCGTCGCGCTGTACGCGCATCTCGGCCTGCTGGCACCGGCCCTGCTGCGCGGCCGGCGCACGCTGGTCGCCGGCGAGAAGATTGCTGAGGTGGCACGGTCCGGGCTGACGTTCGGCCCGCATCTCTATTTCGAGATGATCATCGACGGCCACCGCATCGATCCTGCACCGTATCTGCGAACCGGCCCGTGCCGGTGATGGCGCTGCGGCGGACAGGCCACGCCGGTCCGTCTCGTTAGCGGATGGACCTCCGAGATGCAGGCGGGTGCTTGCCGTTCAGGTGGCCATCCACGGCCGGCCGGCGATGCCGCAGCGGGCCGGTCGGCGGTCGCGCCGTTGCAGCGCACCCCGATCGGCGGCTAACCTGAAACTGCGTCGGGTGTTCGGGCTTCCATTGGGGAACGCCGGGGCGCGCGGTGCGACACTGCGTGGCCCTGCCGTTGATGAAAATCGCAACCGGTCTGATCGGCCTCATCCTGATCGGCGCCGTCGGCCCCGCCGGGGCCGCGCCGCCGCAGGTCGCCGTGTGCGCCGCATGCCACGGAGCGAACGGCATGGGCAACGCCGGTGCGGGGTTGCCGGCGCTCGCCGGCCTGCCCGCGCCCTACCTCGAGCGGCAGCTTGCAAGTTACAAGCAGGGCACGCGCAAGAATCCTCTTATGACCGCCCAGGCGGCCAGCCTCGACGCGGCGCAACGCCAGACGATTGCCGCCTATTACGCTGCCATGACGGTTCCGCAGGCGCCCGAGCCCAGCCCGCTGCCGGGCGGCGCCGGGGCCGACCTTGCCGCCAACGGCGCCTGGAACAATTCGCCGCAGGGCGTGCCGGCCTGCAACTCCTGCCACGGTCCCTATGGGATAGGGGTGGGCGACGCGTTCCCCCGACTTGCCGGGCAACCCGCCGCCTATCTCGCCGCCCAGATGCAGGCCTGGCAGCAGGGCAACCGCAGCGGCGATCCGCTGAACCTGATGCACACCGTCGCGACCAAGCTGACACAGGCGCAGATCGAAGCCGCCGCCGCCTATTATGCTGCGCTCGCAGCGAATCCGTCCGAGCTGCTGAAGCCGGGGGCGACGGAGGCAGGCAAATGACACGTCGGACGCGCATGCTCGTCGTTGCCACCGCCTGTGCGATCGGATGGGCAACGATCGCGCTCGGCGGCGGGGTGCCGGCGGATCAGCCAGCGGCCTTCACGCCGCCGCCGCCCGGCAGCATGCCCGGCGGCGAATTCGGCGCCGCGGTAAAGCTCGGCGAGAACGTGTTCCGCCACACCACGGTGTATGCCAAGGGGACCATCGGCAACCGGCTGAACTGCAGCAACTGTCATCTCGGCGGCGGCGCGCTGGCCGGATCGAGCCCGCTGTGGGCCGCCTATGTGGCCTACCCGGCGTATCGGTCGAAGAACAAGAAGGTCAACACCTTCGGGATGCGCCTGCAAGGCTGCTTCCGCTACAGCGAGAACGGCAAGGTGCCGGCGCTCGACAGCGACATCATCGTTGCGCTCGAGGCTTATTCCTACTGGCTGGCGACGGGGGCGCCGACCGGCCGGCCGCTCGCGGGCCGCGGCTATCCGACGCTGGCGGATCCGCCGGCACCGGCCGACTACGCGCGCGGTGCCGCGGTGTATCAGGCCAACTGCGCACTCTGCCATGGCGCGGACGGCCAAGGGCAGTCGGTGCGGGGCGAAACCGTCTTCCCGCCGCTGTGGGGCGATGCCTCGTTCAACTGGGGCGCGGGCATGGGCGAGGTCAAGAATCTGGCGGAATTCGCCCGTGCCAACATGCCGTTCGGCGCCCCCGGCACCCTTACCGTGCAGCAGGCGTGGGACGTCGCGCTGTTCGTGGACAGTCAGGAACGGCCGCAGGACCCACGCTTCGTCGGCTCGGTCGCGGAGACGCGCCAGAAGTTCCACGACAGCAAGTTCTCGATGTACGGGACGACGGTGAACGGACACGTGCTCGGTGCGCCGCCGCAGTGACCGCCGGCGGCGCTGACCGGTGATTCCGTAGCACCTTGGACCCGACCCTTCGGCCGGTGTCGGGACGCTGATTTCAGTCGATCCCGCTGCCGGGGTTGGGTCCCTCGATCTCGTGCACGTGCGCGTTCAGCCGGGCCAGCGCCTTCTGCAGCGCCGCCCATTCGGCACGGGTGAGACCCTCCGATAGTGTCGCCTCCAGCTCGCGCGCCAGAGGGACCACCCCCTGGTGCACCGCTTCGCCCTTGCGCGACAGGCTCAGTCGCCGGCCGCGGCCGTCGTGCGGGTCCGGCGCCTGCTTCACCAGGCCGCGTGCCACCAGGCCGGCGGCGGCGCGGCTGACCTTCACCTTGTCCATCGCCGTCGCCTCGCCGACCGCGCTGGGCGACAGCGTGCCGAACCGGCCGAGCACCGCGATCACCCGCCATTCCGGGATGCTGATGCCGAACGCCTCGGAATAGCGCCGCGCGAACAGGCGGGACACGCGGTTCGACGCCACCGACAGCCGATACGGCAGAAAATCCTCGAGCCGGAAGCCGTTGGCCGCCGGGCCAGTGGTGTTTGGCTTTCTTGACAGTCGTTTCATCGTCAACTACCTCCCCTCCCCGCGCTTGTATAGCGTGTCTGTTCCTGCGAGGGAACGGCCCAGCGGCCGTGTGCCGGATTTTGGGCTGCCGCGTTGCCCCGCCGCCGCCGATGAGGACGCCATGACCGAGCTGACCTACCTGTCCGGCTTCGCCAACGAGCACGCCACGGAGGCGGTGGCCAGCGCGCTGCCGGTGGGGCAGAACTCGCCGCAGCGCCCGCCGCTCGGGCTGTATGCCGAGCAGCTTTCCGGCACGCCGTTCACCGTGCCGCGGCGCGACGCGCGGCGAAGCTGGCTGTATCGCATCCGGCCGTCGGCCAACCATCCGGCGTTTCGCCGGATCGATGGCGGATCGTTGTGCGGCGCGCTGGCCGATCCGACGCCGAACCGGCTGCGCTGGGACCCGTTGCCGCTGCCGGACGCGCCGACCGATTTCGTTGCCGGGCTGGTGACGCTGCTGGCGAATGCAGACGCGGTCGCGGGCGGCGGCGTCACGGTGCATCTGTATGGCGCCAATCGCGCGATGCAGCGGATCTTCTGGGACGCCGACGGGGAGCTGCTGATCGTTCCGCAGCAGGGACGGCTGGCGCTGGACACCGAGCTGGGCCGGCTGGTCGTCGCGCCGGGGGAGATCGCCGTGGTGCCGCGCGGCGTGCGCTTCCGGGTGGCGCTGCCCGACGACGCGGCGCGCGGCTATGTCTGCGAGAACCACGGCGCCCTGCTGCGGCTGCCGGAGCTCGGCCCGATCGGCGCCAACGGCCTGGCCAACCCGCGCGACTTCCTGGCCCCGGTGGCCTGGTTCGAGGACCGCGATGAACCCACCGAAGTGGTGCAGAAATTCATGGGCGCGCTGTGGACCACCGAGCTGGACCATTCGCCGCTGGATGTCGTTGCCTGGCACGGCAACCTTGCGCCGTACAAATACGACCTGGCGCGCTTCATGGTGATCAACACCGTCAGCTTCGATCATCCGGATCCGTCGATCTTCACCGTGCTGACCTCGCCGACCGAGTCGCCGGGCGCGGCGAATGTCGATTTCGCGGTGTTCGCGCCGCGCTGGATGGTGGCCGAACACACGTTCCGCCCGCCCTGGTTCCACCGCAACGTGATGAACGAGTTCATGGGCCTGATCCACGGCGCCTATGACGCCAAGGCGGGTGGCTTCAGCCCGGGTGGGGCCAGCCTGCACGGCTGCATGAGCGCGCACGGACCGGACGCGGACAGCACGGGACGCGCGATGGCGGCCGAGCTGGTGCCGCACAAGCTGGACAACACGCTGGCCTTCATGTTCGAGACTCGCCAGGTGCTGCGGCCGACGCGCTTCGCGCTGGAGACGCCGGCGCTGCAGCGCGACTACGATGCATGCTGGCAAGGACTGGACCGGCGGTTTTCTGCCCGGACCGATCCGGCACGACGGTCCGGCTTGACGGCCCAGCGAGGTAGCAGGCCGGTTTGAATGATGCCGACGCGAGGCAGCAGTGGCCCGGTCGTTGGGCCTGAACAGCCGGATTCGACCCCTTGCGGACTCTCCCAGGTGCGACCAACGCTGGGTTCCCAAGCCGCCGTCGTCTCTGGCCGCGTGTGCGTTGGCGGCCAAGGGTTACTCCACCCGAGTGATGGCAGCAATTCTAATTTTGTCGCACTGACGTTGTCCCAACGTCATGGCGGCGCCTGATCGCGTGCATGGCTGAGGCATGCTGCGGCCATCTGGGGTCATTTGGCCTGGCGGATGGCCGGAGCCGACTACGGCGAAGGCTGGGACAAGGACCCGTCGATGACGGTGAGGGCGTGCACGACCCAGCCAAGATGAGAGTTGCCGACGAGCAGGCGGCAAGTCTCGATTTGGGCTTTCATGGTTTGGCAGGTGGGCAAGCGACGTCAGAAGGGTGACAACGGTCACGGCGGGATCGGCGGCGGCTTTGCGAAGGCAAGAGTGAGGAGCAAATCGTCCCAGGACGGGAAGATGAGAAACGTCGTGATCGCCGCGAGCTTGCCGAAGAAGTTGTAGCGCGGGCCGAGCTTTGCCCTTGCCGCGCGCCAGAGTTCATCACCGATGTCGCAGATCGTATGGATCGCGAAGGCCAGCAGGTTCAAGCTCACCAGGATGGCTGCGAGAATTCTTCTTCCCGTGTCCGAAGCTGTGTTCAAGGTTGTAGCCCTTGTTCTTCAGAACGTTGAACGTCTCGTTCTCGATCTTCCACCTCGCCCGGCCGCAGGCGGCGAGTTCAACGACATGGTCGGGGCCAACCGGCAGATCAGTGACGAAGCTGTTGCGATACGTCGTCTCACCGTTGGCGTTGATGATCTCGATCTCGAACCAGTTGACCATGAGCGCGTCCTTGCCGTCGCGCAGCGGGACGTCATGGAGCCAGCGGTAGCGATGGACGAAGCGCTGCTTGCCGCGCTTGACCGTCGTCTCGACCGCCGGCAGGTCGATCCCGGTCAGGTACCTCCTGGATCAGTGGATGCGATGACGGCTTGCAGACGAAGATGAAATGCCTGCCGGCGTCCAGCACCGCCTGGCAGAGCGGTTGGCGGGAGAACAGATCGTCACCCAAAAACACCGGATCAAGCGCCGCGTAGCGTCTTCCATGGGCGGCAAGCCAGCGCTTGGCGGCCATATTCTCGCAATCCTGCTTCTCCGCCCCATCCTGCGGGACAATGAATTCCGGCTCCAGCGGGATGACCTTGCCGTGCCCGGGTGCCACCAGTGTCGCCGCCAGCATGGCATGGAAATATTCAGTCTCATCCTTGCCTCTGAGCCGGGTCGAGCAGTGTGGGCAATGGATGTTGCGCGAACAATGATACTCCGTGCCGTCGAGCGCGATCAGCACGCGCCCGCCGAGCCGGCGGAACATATCAAGCCCGCCGTCGATCCGCTCAAGCTGGCCGACGGCTTCGGCGAACATCGGATGCAGCAGGGTCGGTGAGGCGGGGTCGAGCATGTCACGAATGTGATTGTCGCTCGGGACCTTCGAGAGGCCGAACAGGCTGGTGCAGTTGGAACGCCCATGACCCGCTTCGAACTGCCGCTGATGGGCCAGAAACGACGGGCTCTGCATGAAAAACACCGAGAAAGCCGCCATGCCAATCTCGCCCATGCCGTAGGACGTGTTGATCCCCCGACGCTTGTCCGGAAACGCGTCCAGGCATGATCGCAATGAGCCGAGCAGCGAATTGAGCAGGCGCATGCCCACCAGGAATCGCATTCCTCGGGCGTTGCGAATCCCCTATTTCGACGCCGACACACGTTTCATGCCAACTGTGGCTTTTTGGACTCGCCACGACGCTGCAACCGAAACTCAATCGCATTGAGAACTGCTGGAGTGATGGCGGGCGGCTTCCACTGGCCGCGGACACCGCCTAGGCTGCGCCAATGCAGCCGCACTGTTGTGTCCTCGGGCGGCGGGCGGGCCATGCAATCCGCCCCGCGCCGGCATCGTTCGCGGGCCCACGCTGCCGCGCCCGATCGCTCGCGCCCGCACGAGCTGCGGCATGACCGGTGCCGACGCGGCACTGCTGGTCGTCGACGACAACGAGGACAACCGCGACCTGCTGTCGCGCCGGTTGGCGCGTTTCGGCTACAGCAACGTTGCGACGGCGGTGAACGGGCGCGAGGCGCTGCTGCAACTGCGCGCGAAGCCATTCGATCTGGTGCTGCTCGACATCATGATGCCGGAGATGAACGGCTACGAGGTGCTCGGCCATCTGAAGGCGGACAACAAGCTGCACGATCTTCCGGTGATCATGATCTCCGCGCTCGACGAGATCGCCAGCGTGATCAAATGCATCGAGCTGGGCGCGGTCGATTACCTGCCCAAGCCGTTCAACCCGACGCTGCTGCGCGCCCGCGTCGGCGCCAGCCTCGAAAAGAAGCGCCTGCGTGACGAAATCCGCTCCAGCCTGCAGCGGCTCGAACGCGAGCTGGAGGCGGCACGGACGCTGCAGCTTGGCATGCTGCCCAGCGTGTTTCCCGCGCGAACCCCGGACCGGCCGGTCGGGGTGCATGCGACGATGGAGCCGGCACGCGAGGTCGGCGGCGATCTCTATGATTGCTTCTACGCGACGGACCACCTGTTCTGCTTCCTGGTCGGGGACGTGTCCGGCAAAGGCGCCTTAGCCGCGATGTTCATGGCGCGTACGCGCAGCCTGGCGCGCATGGCGATCGAACTCTGGCAGCAATGGAGCAGCGAGCCGATCGCACCCGCGCGCGTCGCCGAGGCGGTCAATCGCGAGCTGTGCCAGAACAACGACGACCGCATGTTCGTCACCCTGTTCCTCGGCCTGCTCGACACGCGCGACGGCACGCTCGCCTACGTCAATGCGGGACATCCGCTGCCGCATCTGCTGCATGCATCCGGCGGCATCGGCCAGCTCGGCGGGCAGCCGGACATGCCGCTCGGCGTGCGGCCGGGCACCGCATACCAGGCCCGCGCCGCGGCCTTGCGGCATGGCGATGCCATCCTGGTCGTCACCGACGGCGTGATCGAGGCGATGAACGCGCAGGGCGTGCTGTATGGCGCCGACCGGCTTGCGGCGGTCCTGCGCGCCGGCGGCGAGGCGACGCCGGCAAACATCGTGCGCATGGTCACCGATGACGTGCACGCCTTCGCGGGCATGGCACCGAAGGCCGACGATGTGACGGTGCTCGCGCTGCGCTGGTTCGCTGCGGCGCCCGATCAGTGATCGTAGTGCAGATGGATCTCGGCGCGATCGCCTGACATCCGGTTGCTGATGCGATCGGCGCTGCGGCGTAGCAGATAGCCGGCGAGCAGGCGCTCGCCGTCTTCGCTGGCCATGATCGTCCGCGGGCTGGGTCGCTGCTCGGCGATGACCAGTGGGGCGCCATCGTAGCGGATGCGCAGGTCCAGGTTGAACCCGTCGAAGTTGGCTTCGATCTCGGCCCCGCCGGGCAGTTCGCCCGGCACATCGAGCGACTGGACGACGCCGAAAACTGCCCGGCGTATGATGTCCGCCCGGGCCGCCTAGTGCGCTCCTTGCGTGGTAAGGAACCGCTCCGCTGCGCCACGGTCCGGCGGTCCGGGCGGCAGCCGCAGCGTGACACGCTGGTGCACGCCGATGCGCAGGATCGGGTTCAGCAGCACCGCGCAGACCGTTCCCAGCACCAGCGCGTTGTCGAACAACGGCTCCAGCATCGCCGGCAGCCGGGCAAAGACGGCATGATAGACATCGGCCGTGACCGCCATGATCAGCGAGAATCCGATGACGATGATCCTGCGCGAGTCGAGCAGGCGGGTGGTGGTCATCTGCAGACCGCTGGCAATGATGAACGCGGCGGTGAAGAATAGGCAGGCGCCCATCACCGGGACCGGCATCGCCGCGAGCAGCACGGCTGCACCCGGAACGAATGCCAGCAGAACGAAGGCAATGCCAATCGCATAGCCGACAGCGCGGCTGGTGATACCGGTGGCAGCCGACAAGCCGATGCATGAACTGTAGGTGTTGACGCCGAAGCTGCCCACCAGCCCGCAGAATATCGTGGCGAGGCCGTTGCCGGCGACGCCGCCAGCCAGTGTGCGGCGGTTGGGGCGCACCCAGTCCGCATCGTTGAGGCGTTGTGCATTGGACACGTCGCCCATCACCCGCAGGGTCGAAGCAAGCGCTGCCACGACGAACGGTGCCAGCGTCGTAGCGTTGAAGCTCAGGCCGACATCATCCAGCCGCGGTATGCGGAGAAGGCCCTCGCCGCTCGTGGGCAGCGCTATCGTGGGATCGAACACCCCTAGCGCGGCACTGGCGACATAGCCGACCGCGACCCCAATCAGCACGCAGAACATCCTGGCATAGCCCCCGGTCCAGACGTTCAACACCGTCATCGTCGTGAGCGACAGGCAGGACACGGCAAGAAATCCGGGCCGTATGACCTCACCCTCGTTGATGCCTAGGCCGTAGCGCACACCAAGCGAGCCGAGCGTCAGACCGACCACAGCGATGACGACACCCGCGATTTCGGTCGGCAGCAGCGCCCGCAGGCGATGCAGGATCGGGGCGATGACGATCTGCAGCACGCCCGCGACCAACGTCATGCCGAACGCCAGCGTCAGGCCGCCGTGCCGCAGGGCGAATTCCGAGGGGCCGAAGAAGATCCCGGTGAAGCAGGCCGGACAGAGATAGCCGGAGCCGACATATCTTGACCGCATGCACAGCAGCGGCGTGGCCACCCCCAGCGCCAGCATCGACAGCGACACCATGTCGAGGAAGCGCGCGCCGGAAAGACCGGCGTCGCGCGCCAGGATAATGGGGAAGATCAGCGTGACCGCCATGACCGCGACATGCTGCAGCACCGAGGGCACGAGGATGCGTTGCGGCGGCGTTTCGTTCACGGCATACAGCAGGTTCGGCGGGCGTGTGGACAGACGCTCCTCGCGGCGGTCGATCAGGCCGCGCCACAATCGCGCCGCGCGACCCCAGGACAACGATGGCGACCGCTCGTTCACGCCTAATGATCGTAGTGCAGGTGGATCTCGGCCCGCTCGCCCGTGGCACGGCTGCTGATGCGGTCGGCGCTGCGGCGCAGCAAATAGCCGGCGAGCAGGCGCTCGCCGTCCTCGCTGGCGGCGATCGTCCGCGGGCTGGGCCGCTGCTCAGAAATCACCAGCGGGGCGCCGGCATAGCGGATGCGAACGTCGAGGTTGAATTCGTCGAAGCTGGCGTCGATCTCGGCCCCGCCGGGCAGGTCGCCGAGCACCTCCAGCGATTGGACGACGCCGAAATTGGCCCGGGCGATGACATCGGGCCGTGCCGCCCAGCGCGCGCCCTGCGCCGACAGGAACTGCTCCACCGCGTCGCGGTCCAGATGGCCCGGCGGAAGGCGCAGCGTGACGCGCTTGCGCACGCCGATGCGCATGACGACGTTCAGCAGCACCGCGCAGATGGTTCCCAGCACCAGCGCGTTGCCGAAGATCGGCTGCAGGGCCGGCGGCAGCCTGGCGAACTGATCGTGATAGACGTCCGTCATGATCGCCATGGAAAACGAGAAGCCGATGACGATGATCTTGCGGGAGTCCAGCAGTCGGCCGGTGATCATCTGCAGCCCGTTGCTGAAGACGAAGGCGGCCGTGAAGAACAGCGAGGCACCGACTACCGGTGCCGGAATGGTTGCGACGACGGCGGCGGCCGGCGGCAACACGGCGAGCACGGCAAAGATGATGCCGATGGCATAGCCGAGGCTGCGGCTGGTGATGCCGGTCGCGATGGACAGGCCGACGCTCGAGCTGTAGCTATTGACGCCCATGCTGCCGAACACCGCACAGATCATCGATGCGATCCCGTTGCCGGCGAGGCCGCCGATCAATGAGCCGAAATTCGGCCGCACCCAATCGACATCGTTGACACGTTGCGCAGTAGAAATGTTTCCCATCAGGTGGAGGGCGCCGGCGACAGCCACCACCGCGAAGGGTGCCAGCATGTTCGTGTTCAAGTGCCAGTCCAGCACGTCGAAGCGCGGCAGGCGCAGCAGTGCCAGGCCGCCTGCCGGCACCGCTGCCGACAGGTTGAGCATCCCGAGGGCGGCGCTGGCGGCGTAGCCCATGGCCATGCCGAGGATCGAGCAGAAGATCCGCAGGTGGCCTTTGGTCCACACGTTCAGGATGACCATTGTGACCAGGGCAGCGGCGGCAACCGCGAGCGCGTCCGGATCGATGCCTCCATCCGCCCCGACACCCAGGCTATAGCGTACGCCGAAGATCGCGAGCGACAGGCCGACGATGGCGATGACCAGGCCGGCGATCTCGGGCGGCAGCAGGACACGGACGCGCCGCAGCAGCGGCGCGATGGCCAGTTGCATGAGGCCCGCCAGGAAGGTCATCCCGAACATCAGCTGCAGACCGCCCGACTGGATGGCAGACAGCGACGCACCCAGATAGATCTGCGAGTAGCCGGCAGGGCAGAGATAGCCGCAGCCGATGAGCCGGGTTCTGGCACAGAGCAGAACGGTCGCCACCCCGAGGCCCAGCATCGCGAGCGAGACGAGATTGAGCAGCTGATCTGCCGACAACCCCGCGGCTCGACCGAGGATGATGGGATAGACCAGCGAATTCGACATCAGAGCGACCTGCTGCAGCGCGGCGATCACGAGCACGAATTGCGGTGGTGTCTCATCAACGGAATAAACCAGCCCCGGCGGGCGGGTCGGCCGGCGAGCGACGTGCGTCTCACCCGAGCTGCGCAAGAGCCTCTTCACGCGAGCCCAGGATGGTGAATGCATCGAGCAGTCCCCCCATTTCGAACAGCTCGCGCACGTGCCCGATGACACTGCACAGCGCCAGGCGGCCGGCACCGCGTTCCGCCGCGTCAGTGGCGACCAGCAGGGCGCGGAATGCCCCGCTGGTGAGGTAGAGGACGGCGGCGAAGTCCAGCAGGATGTTTCGTTGGCCCGAGGAGATCAGGGTGTTGAGCCGCCGCGTCAGCTCGGCCGAATTCGAATTGTCGATCCGGCCAGACAGCGTGACGATGCAGACCTCGCCGCTGTCGGTCTGCGCGATATCAAGCCCCTCGCTCATCATCCGGCCCCCCATTTTGCCTGCTCCGCACCGACGACGCATCGCTTCGTCAACGTCGTTCGATTGTATCCGTCAACCCGCTCGTAATGAAAGCCGTCGACCAGTTGCCTGACCATGTGGATGCCGACACCGCCGGGCCGCCGCCGCTGCCCCGGTGCGACCGGCGGGGGTGCCGGTGCCTGGCGTGGGTCATAGGCAAGCCCGTCGTCGGCCACCGTGATCTCGACCGCGGAATCGGTGACCACCAACCGAACCCGGACGTCATGCGCACCGCCTTCCGGCCAAGCGTATCGGATGACATTGGTGACGATCTCGTCGAGCGCCACTTGCAGCGCGATCACCGCCCGATCGGCAATCGAGTGCGCCTCGCCCAGCCGGTCCAGCGCCTCCCTGAGCACCGCGAGATCCGCCGGATCGTTGCGGATGTTGAACTCGACGGATCGCAATCCTCTGTATCCCTCCCTCCCTCAAAGCTAGCGAGACGTGCCGGCCGTGTATATGGCGCCAGGTCATACCGCCGGAGTGGCTTGCAACCGGTTTAACGCCCGCCGTGTCGACGCCCGATGGCCGATGCCCCGTATGTCAGTGGTGTATTCGCACAATCACAAAGGACCACGGTGCGACGGGGCCTCAAAAAAGTCACTGGCGCCAGCGGGGCCAGAACCGGAAACACACGTCCCTGAGGGACGCCACCCCATTACCCGACTTCCCCCAGATCGTCTCTCTGGGCCCTTCTTCGTGCATATGCTCATTGGTGTGCTTCGCTCGAGAACGATGGCGCGGTACACGATAAAGGTCCGGATTCCACCCTATGCAGACATTCGAACCGCCCCACGGCCCCCGCGGACGGCCTTGCGCGGCCACGGCGGCCTGCGCCACCCTGGGATGGCACAACCCCGAAGCGCTCGATGATCCGCCCATGACGCCCCCCCGGCCGGCCAAGCGCCCGCGTGCGCGCGGCGACCGCAAATCCGCGACGCTGCCGCTCGATGCGTCCGAGCCAGTCGCGCGGCTGGAGTTGCTCACCACCGACCGGCTGACGCTGCGCCCGTTGGTGCCCGCGGATGCCGAAGCGCTGCACCGCCTGGTCAACGATTTCGAGGTCACCCGCAACCTGACGGTGGTGCCGTTTCCCTACCCGCGCGCGCTGGCCGACGAGTGGATCGCCGCCACGGCGCGGGAGCTGGCGGAGGGCAGCGCCTACCAGGTGGCGATCACCGGCCACGAAGGCGCCGAGGAGATGCTGGTCGGCGTTGCCGGCGTGCGGCTGGATGCCGCGGCACGCACCGGCCGCATCGGCTACTGGGTCGGGCGGCGGTTCTGGGGGCATGGCGTCGCAACCGAGGCGGCCGGCCGGCTGGCGCGCTGGGCGATGGCCAACCTCGCGATCGACCGGCTGGTCGCCGAGGTGGCGACCGACAATCCGGCCTCCGCCGCCGTGCTGCGCCGCATCGGCTTCCGTCAGACGGGTGAGGGGGTGGACGAATTCCGCTCGCGCGGGGGAAAACACCCGGTGTGGCAGTTCGTGGCAACGCGTGACGACATCTTTGGCCACGCCGAGGCCGGACCGCCGGCGGAGCCGGCCACCGTGCCAGGGAGCAAGCCGCTGCTGCTGGTGGCCGCCTGCGCGCTGATCGACAGCGACGGCCGCGTGCTGCTGGCGCGCCGGCCGGAGGGCAAGAAGATGGCCGGGCTGTGGGAATTCCCCGGGGGGAAAATGCACCCGGGCGAGACCCCGGAGGCGGCGTTGATCCGCGAGCTGAAGGAGGAGCTGGGTATCGATGTCTCGGCCGCCTGCCTGGCGCCGTTCGCGTTCGCCTCGCATGCGTATGAGCGCTTCCACCTGCTGATGCCGCTGTATTTGTGCCGCCGCTGGAAGGGCATCCCGCGGGCGCGCGAGGGTCAGACGCTAAGCTGGGTGCGCCCGGCACGGCTGGCGGAATATGAGATGCCGCCGGCCGACAAGCCGCTGGTCCCCCTGCTGCGGGAGTTTTTGTAGGGCGGAAAAGCCAACGCCGCCGGACGCTTGACCCGGGGGGCAGCGGATTCCGCCGCTTCGGTGCCATCGACAGGCTCCTGCGTGGGGGGCAGCAAAGAAGGCGGAATGCGCTGCCCCCCGGGTCAAGCGCCCGGGCGCGTTGGCTTTTCCGCCCTACGGCTGCGGTCTAGTCTCGCCGGCGAAGGAGACACTCATGGCCACGGGAAACCCGACTGCCTGCCTGCTGGTGATCGGCAATGAGGTCCTGTCGGGCCGCACGCAGGACGCCAACATCCGGTTCATTGCGGTGAAGCTGGGCGAGCTCGGCATTCCGCTGCGCGAGGTGCGGGTGATCCCCGACATCGCCGAAACGATCATCCGGACGGTCAACGAAACCCGCGCGATGTTCGACTACGTGTTCACCACCGGCGGCATCGGGCCGACGCACGACGACATCACCAGCGAGTGCGTCGCCGCCGCGTTCGGCGTGCCGTGGGAGCCGCATCCCGAGGCGTGGGCGCGGATGGAACGCAGCTACAAACCAGGCGACTTCAACGCCGCGCGCCAGCGCATGGCGACGATGCCGCGCGGGGCGAGCCTGATCGACAACGCGCTGTCGGTGGCGCCGGGGTTCCAGATCGGCAACGTCTACGTGATGGCGGGCGTGCCGCGGGTGATGCAGTCGATGTTCGAGTGGCTGGCGCCGCGGCTGCAGGGCGGGCCGAAGATCGAGCAGCGCGCGGTGCACGCGATCGGGCTGCCGGAGGGGGTGATCGCCGAGGGCCTGGGTGCGATCCAGGCGCGCTACCCGCACCTCGACCTGGGCAGCTATCCGTTCTACCGGCCGGGCGGCAACGGCGTGGCGCTGGTCGCCAAGGGCACCGACGTCGCGGCGGCGGAGGCGGCAATTGCCGAAGTTACCGCGCTGATCACCGGGTTTGGCAAGGTGCCGGTTCCGGGGGAACCGGAGGGGTAGACACTATACGATCATCCGGAGCGTATCGTGGAGTTTGATAACGTCACCCTCCTCGTTGCGAGACCGGTGCGCGAGCGGCCGCAATGCGCGATTGAGTGAGCGCGAAAGGAACGTCCATGTTCGGGAAACCGAAGTCGCGATCTTTGGCGCCGCCGCCGAATGCACAAAATCCGGCGGCAATTGAAGTTCTGCGGGTATGGGCGGTTCCTGAAGAACCTCAGCAACTGGTCCTGAAGACGACATGGCAGGACCTCGGCGCCTGGGGTTTGTTGTTGGCGGATGTAGCTCGGCATGCCGCCAAGGCATATGCGAACGAAGGGCACGATGAGGCCAAAACGCTCGCGCGGATTCGCCAGTTTCTGGGCGCCGAATTTGCCAGTCCGACAGACGAACCGAAACAGATGTAGGCCCGATCGCTGCTCCACGGTGTCGGCGCTTTCACCGTTCGCATGTCATTCCTGCCGCAATGCCTCCCGAGATCATCTGCGGCTGGCAGGCGATCGCCTGAAGGTAAGCCGCCGCCGACGCGTCGGGTGCGCGCCGTCGCTGCTCCCAGTTCTTGCGCGTCGCGAGGGGGATGCGAAAGGCGCTGGCGAATTCGTGCTGCGGCATATGAATCAGCCACCGGATGGCGCCCAGGTCAGGCGCGTCCACGACCTGAACCCGCGCCACCGAGGACTTGCCCTCGGCAAACCCGCAGGCTTCCTTCATGCCTTGCAGCAGGTCCTCGCCGAACTTGTTGATCGCACCCTTCTCGTGCCTGCCGCAGGCTCCGCCCGGGCGCGATCCTGGCACGCGGTCCGCCGCTCGCCCTAGCCCGCATTTCTCACACTGTTGCGGGATGATGGCGACGGGCATTGTCGTGCCAAGGGGTTTTCGCGCCGCCGCCAATACCGGCCTGTATTGGCAAGGCGCGAAAACCCCTTGGCGCGGCAAGGACCAAGCCAGCACCCGCGAGAGTGTGAGAAATGCGGGCTAGCCATTCGGGCGCATCCGACCGCGCCCCAGGGAGAACCCTTGCGTTCCGATGGCTGCGTCTTGAAGCGCGCGTTCCGGCATAGTACGGACCGAGCGTATATCCGGAGACGGCCATGGATCGAGACCTCGTGATCAAGACTCTTCGTGCCCACGAGGCGGAGCTGCATCGGGCCGGGGTTGCCCGACTTTATTTGTTCGGCTCGGTTTCCCGTGGGGAAGCCCGGCCGGACAGCGATGTCGATCTGTTCTTCGACACCGACAACCCGCGTTTTAGTCTGATCGAGCTGGTGGATGTCCAGCAGCAGGTCAACGATATCCTTGGCGCGGAAACCGACGTGATGACCCGGGCCAGCCTGCATCCAATGCTTCGCCCGCAGATCGAGGCGGAAGCGCTGCGCGTGTTCTGACGTACCGCGCAGCGTCCTGCTTCGTCTCGTCGACATACGCGACGCGATCAGCGGGATTCACGACGTGACCGCCGGCGCCGCGTTCGACGGATTCGCCAATAGCTGGGGGATGCAGCGCGCCGTGGAGCGTGGGCTGGAGATCATATCCGAGGCCAGCCGCCACGTCCCCGATGACCTGAAGGCACTTGCTCCGAACATTCCCTGGCACCAGATCGCTGCGATCGGCAATCTGCTCCGGCACGAATATCAGCGCACTGATAGCATGGCGACGTGGAACATTATCACCGAGCACCTGTCGCCTCTCGCCATCGCGGTCGAGCAGTTGATCTTCGAGGCGGAACGGCGAGAAGGAGCGTGAGCCGACACGACGGCGTCTGGTCTACAAGCGGTGGCCTTAGCCCCCAGGTCGTGCCCGACGTTGGCCGCGCAGCGTGCAGCAAGCGGTGGGGCTGCCGGAGTGGGTGATCGCCGCGGGGTTCCGGGCGATCGAGGCGCGGTATCCGCAGCTCGATATTGGCGCCCATCCGTTCTGCCGGCCCAGCGCCAACGGCCTGGCGCCGGTGGCAAGACACGAGATTGTGCGACCGGGTCGGTGGATTGCGTCGTCGCTTCGCTCCTAACGAGAAAAAGGTGGAAACTTTTCTCTCGCGCCGGCCAAGAGAGGGGTCGTGTAGAATTTTTTCATCCAGGGCCGGTCGGGAACACGCAATGACAGGTGGGCCGGTGATCCCGGTCTTCGTGAACGCGCTCTAGCTTCCGGCAAGCTGATCGGCTTTCCTCTGCAGGCTCACCACCAGGGCCGCGCTGCCGCCTTGCAGCAGCAGGCGGCGAAAGTCGGAGCGCTGCACGGCGACGCGGCTGATCGTACCATCCGCCAGCACGTCCACCACCTGCCAGGCGCCGCGCACCTGCCGCATGACATAGTCGAGTCGATGCGCCTCCCCCGACGCCGGAATGATGCGCGAGCTCACCACCTGCTCGCCGCCCGGCAGCGCGCGCGTGTCGGGCGAGACCTCGAAGCGCTGGCCGCTGAAGGCGTCGAAGTTGGCGACGTAGGTGGCGACCGTGTAGCGGCGGAATGCCGTGCGCAGGGCGGATTGCTGATCTGCGGGCATTGCATCCCAGGATGGACCGATCGAGGTCTGCAGGATCGCCGGCAGGTCGAACACGGCATCGATGGCGGGTGCCAGTTGATCGACCCGCTGATTGAACGGCGTCGCCCGGCCGGCCTTCATCACGGCCAGCAGTGCGTCGTACAGCCGCTGAATTGGCGCGGTGACGGCGGAATCGGCGGCGCGCACCGGGATCGGCGCGACCATCAGGCAAAGCAGAGCCAGGCGAGCCAGGGCGCGGCGGCCCAGCGCCGGGGTCGATGTCGATATCGGGGTCGGTGTCGGCATGGCAAATCCCCCGGCTGGCCTACGGGTGGGTCGGAGACACGCGCGTAACATGGTCTTGCCCAGCATAACCGGTTGCGTGCTCTCAACAACGTGATGGAGCAGGGCCGTGCCGGTCGCCTCGACCAGCCGGATGGTTGGCACCATACTATTCGCGCGCCGGTCGGATCGGCGCGCACCGTGCCGCGCGACAGGAGGTCCGTCGTGAACGTACAGGCCACTGTCCTCTCGCTGGCCGATGCGATGGCAGATCGCCTCGGGGTGCTGCGGCGAAAGCTGCGTGCGGAAGACCTGCTGCGCATCGCGCGGCACCGCGCCGGCGCCGATGATTTCGGCGACATGTCGTTTCTCGACCCGCTTCAGCTCCTGCTCGATGCCTGTGTCGAGGAGGCGTCGCTGAGTGTCGTGGGACGTCTCGCCCTGCGCTGGGATTCGGTGCGGTTTCTGATCAATCTGTTGCGGTTTCGGACGGCGGAGCGGCTTTCCCCGGCGATCGCGCACCAGCCGATCGAGCGGCCGATCTTCATCACCGGGCTACCGCGCAGCGGCACGACGTTCCTGCATCGGCTGATGATGGCGGATCGGGACAATCGCGCGCCGTTGGTGTGGCAGACGATCTACCCCTTTCCGCCGGGGGACGGCCCCGACCGGCGGGTGGCGCGTGTGACGCAGCAACTGCGGGCGTTCGAGCGGCTGGCCCCACAGTTCCACGGGTTGCATCCGCTGTTCGCGACCTCGCCGCAGGAATGCAGCGAGATCACCGCGCATGTGTTTCGCAGCCTGCGATTCGACACGACCTACCGGATCCCGTCGTACCGGACCTGGCTGGATGCCACCGGCCATGTGCCGGCCTATCAGTTTCACAAGCGGTTCCTCCAGCACCTGCAGGCCCAGGACGCGGCGGCTGGCTTCGCGCCCGGGCGTTGGGTGCTGAAATGCCCGGATCATGTCTTCGCGCTCGACGCGATCCGCACGGTCTACAAGGACGCAAGGTTGGTCTTCGTGCATCGCGATCCGGTCAATGTCCTGCTGTCGGTGGCGCGGTTGACCGAGGTGGTGCGCGCGCCGTTCACCCGCCGGCTCGACCCGATCGAGATCGGCCGGCAGGAGAGCGCGCGCTGGCTGGAAGGGACGCGGCGGATGATCGGCGCCGAGGCGGCGGTGCCGCTGGCCGAGCCGATCTGCCATGTGCATCACGTGGACCTGATCACCGATCCGGTGGCGACCGTGGAAAGCGTCTACCGGCATTTCGGCATGACGCTGCCGCTCGACGCGAGCGCGCGCATGGAGCGCAGGGTGGAACGGCAGCCGACCGGCGGATACGCACCGCATGTGTATCGATTCGAGGACCACGGCCTCGACGGCACGGCCGAGCGGGCGAAGTTCCGAGACTACATGGTGCGCTTCGGGATCCAGCCAGAAGAGCGCGCCGCCCAGCGCCACGACAATTGCGGTGCCTGGGTCGGGAGTCGCGGCGTCGACGGCGACGCGAACGCCGACGGGTTAGAGCGCGGCCGGAACGATCAACACCTCTCCCGCTCTTCGCGGGAGAGGTCGGAGCGCGGAGCGCTCCGGGTGAGGGTTGTGCCGCGCGCACCACCCTCACCCGCGTCGCTCTGCTCCGCGACCTCTCCCGCGAAGAGCGGGAGAGGTGAATTATTGCCGCGGGTGCGGGCGATCAGCCGCGCCAGAACGGCTTGTTGGCTTCGGCTTCGGCCTCGGCGAAGCTGACGCCGATGTCCTTCAGCATGGCGGCATCCAGCGAGGCGATGTGCCGGCGGGAGCGGTGGCGCTGCCACATCGTCCCGGCGCGCTGCCAGACGGACGGCCCGGTGTCGCGACGCGGCTGACGCCAACGCGGCAGGCTGTCCCAGGGAAAGCGATCCACCCCGGTCAGCGCCGCGGCATGCGCGGCGGCGATACCGGCAGGCACGCGGTCATCGCGCACGGCCCGTTCCCGACGCGTGAGAGCATTGCGCCAGGTGCGGCTGGCGGCCCGCGCGATCGCGCGCAATGCTGTGCGTGCGTCGTCGAGCCAGTTGGCGGGTGCGGCATGGGCCGCATGCGAGCGTGACAGCAACGGACCCTCCTTCTTGCTGTGCGGCCGACCGACGGGTCGGCCTGTGTGACAAGCGGCAAGATGGGGACGCGTCCGAGATTACCAAAACGAATTGCCTTTATGAGTTGTATCAACGATATTGATGGCCATGAGCATGCCCCACGCGCTTGATGCCGACCTGCTGCGCGCCTTCGTGCTGATCGCCGAGGGGCGCAGCTTCACCGAAGCCGCCGAGATGGTCGGCCGCACCCAATCGGCCGTCTCGATGCAGATCAAGCGGCTGGAGGAGACGCTGGGCCAGAAGGTGCTGAACCGCGGCAAGGGCGGCACCGTGGAACTGACGCCGCACGGCGAATTCCTGCTGGCCCACGCCAGGCAGATCCTGTCGCTGAACGACGAGGTGGTGGCGATGTTCCGTGCCCCGGCTCTGGCCGGCACGGTGCGGCTCGGCACGCCGGACGACTACGCGTTCGGCTATCTGCCGCCGATCCTGAAGCGCTTCGCCGACACCCACCCGGCGGTGCAGGTCGACGTGCTGTGCGCGCCATCGAACGAGCTGATCGGGCGGCTGAAGGACGGGGAACTCGACCTGACGCTGTCCTCGGAGGGGCACCAGCCGCGGCACTGGCCGACGGTGCAGTTTGGCGTGGGCCGCTGGTCTGGGTGACCTCGTCGCGCCACGCGCCGCACCGGCTGGACCCGCTGCCGCTGGCACTGGCGCAGGTCGACACCAACGCGTCGCGCAACTGCGACTGGGCGCGCGCGGCGACGACCGCGCTGCAGCGCGCCGGGCGGCGCTACCGGCTGGCCTATTCGTCGGGGTCCCAGGTGGGCACGCACGCGCCGGTGCTGGCCGGGCTGGCGGTGACGGTCTCGACGTTGTCTTGGCTGCCCGAGGGGCTGCGGCCGCTGCGCGCCGACGAGGGACTGCCGCCGTTGCCGGAATTCGGCATCGTGCTGCTGAAAGGCCGCCGGCCGCGCCAGCCGACGACCGATGCGCTGGCGGCGCAGATCGAGGCAGGGTTCCGCGCGGTGGGGCTGCGGCGGGGCGAGGCGGCATAGGTCCGCGACGCTGCGGCGCGCTGCACGCCCCACTCGGCGCCCTGATCGCCGACGCCCGCGGTACGCCGCCGTGAATAATTCGGCAACGATGGGCGCGGATTATCATCGGCCCGCGAACCTGACCACGGCGGGGCTTTCATTGCCCTGTTCGCCATGTTTATCTCGACCCGAAGTGGGCCGCACATAATCAGGAGCACACGGGAATGAACCGGATCAGGGGACGCGAAACGCTGACCGAGCTCGATCGTCGGGGGATGTTGCGTGGCGCCGGTCTTGGCGCGGGCCTGGGTGGCGCGCTGGCGTTGCTGGGCGGTGTCGGTGCGGCGCGGGCGGCGGCGCCCGGACCGTTTCCGCCGCACCCGGCGTGGCGCCTGGTGTTCGTCAACCACGTGACGACCAATCCGTTCTTCGTCCCCACGCAGTACGGCATTCGGGATGCCTGCGATCTGCTCGGCTGCACTTCCAATGGACCGGGTCGGCGAACGCCGATGTCGGCGAGATGGTCAACGCGATGAACGCGGCGATCGCCGCCAAGGCGGACGCGATCGCGGTGCCGATCGTCGATCCGCGCGCCTTCAACGACCCCACCGACAAGGCGCTGGCGGCGGGCATTCCGGTGTTCTCCTACAACGCCGACGCGCCGCCCGGCGGCGGCAACAAGCGGCTCGCTTATATCGGGCAGGACCTTTACCAGTCCGGCTACAGCATGGGCGAGCGGATCGCCGGAATGATCGATGCCGGATTGGTCGTGCTTTTCATCGCCACGCCGGGGCAGCTCAACATCCAGCCGCGGCTGGACGGCGCGATGGCCGCGATCAAGAAGTCCGGCAAGCAGATCGAGGTGCAGTCGATCGCCACCGGACCCACGGTGAACGAGGAACTGTCAAGATCCGGTCCTTCTATCTCGGCCACCAGGACCTGAAGGGCATGTTCGCCGTCGATGCCGGCAGCACCCAGGGGGTCGGCGAGGTGATGCAGCAGTTCAACCTGCCGGCCAAGGGCGTGCACGCCGGCGGCTACGACCTGCTGCCGAAGACGCTGCAGCTGATCCACGCCGGGTTCCTCGACTTCACCATCGACCAGCAGGCCTATCTGCAGGGCTTCTACACGGCGATGGAGATGTTCATGTTCCTGGCCTCGGGCGGGCTGACCGGGCCGGCCGACATCAACACCGGGCTGAAGTTCGTCACCAAGGGCAGCGTCGGGCCGTACCTGGGCAGCAAGACGCGCTACGAGGGCATCGTCCGCCAAGCCGGAGATCGTCAAGCGCTCCGGCCCGATCAACGTCTGATCGCATGCCGCAACCGAAGCGCCCCGGGCTGTGGGAGCTGTTCCTGCAGCTGGCAGGAAGCCAGCATCCTGGTCGTGGCGCTGCTGCTGATCGGCTATTTCGAGGCGGCCAACCGCGACTTCCTGCTGTCAGGCGCCAGCCTGGAGAACCTGTCGCAGTTCATCGCACCCGCGGCGATCATCGCCTGCGGCGAGATCATGCTGATGATCTGCGGCGAGATCGACCTGTCCGCCGGCATGGTCTTCGCGATGGCGCCGTTCATCATGTACTTTGCCGCGGATGCCGGCGTGCCGGCGCCGCTCGCGCTGGTGGCGGGCGTCGCGGCGGCGGCGTTGGTGGGGCTGGTGAACGGGCTGGTGACCGTGAAGCTGGCGGTGCCGTCCTTCGTCACCACGCTCGGCACGCTGTTCCTGGTCAATGGCTTCACGTTGACGATCTCGCCCGGCACGCCGGTCGAACCGCCGGGCGGGGCGGCGCTCGCCCAGGTGATGGGCGCATGGGGCTACAGCGAGATACTTTGGGCGCTCGGTATCGCGGCGGTGATGCACGTCGTGCTGCGGCATACGCGCTGGGGGCTGCACACCATCGGCCGCCGGCGCAAACCCGACCGGCGCGGCGAGGCCGGCATCGCCGTCGAGCGGCTGAAGATCGGCAATTTCGTGCTGTGTGGCGCGCTGGCGGGGCTGACCGGGATGCTGGAGGCGTTTCGCATTTCCTCGATCGATCCGCAGGCGGGCGGCAATCAGATCATGTTCCTGGCGGTGGCGGCGGGGGTGATCGGCGGCACGCCGCTGGCCGGCGGCTCTGGCACGATCATCGGCGGGCTGATCGGCGCCGGCGTGCTGGGCGTGCTGAGCGACGGGTTCACGCTGATCGGGATCAACGCCTTCACGTTCAACATCATCCTGGGCGTCGCCATCCTGCTGGCGATGATCTTCAACATCCACATCGTGCGTCTGGCGCGCAGCGGGAAAGCGGAATGACGGAGGGTGTCGTTTCGCTGCGCGCGGAGAACGTCGTCAAGCGCTTCGGTGCGGTCACGGCGCTGGATGGGGTCTCGGTGGAGCTGCGGCGGGGCGAGATCCTTGGCATCCTGGGCGACAACGGCGCCGGCAAATCGACGCTGATCAAGATCCTGACCGGCTACCAGCGGCCGACTTCGGGCCGGCTGGTGATCGACGGGCACGAGACGGCGCTGCGCTCGGTGGATCATGCGCGGGCGCTGGGGATCGAGTGCGTGTACCAGGACCTGGCGCTGGCCAATTCGCTCAGCGTCACTCACAACATGTTCCTCAACCGGGAGATCACGTATCCGGGGCCGATCCGGTTCGTTGAACCACCGCGCCATGCGTCGGAGGGCGCGGGAGTTGCTGGAGGAGATCGGCGTGAACATCCCGTCGGTCGATCTGCCGGTGGAGCGGCTGTCCGGGGGGCAGCGGCAGGCGATCGCGGTGGCGCGGGCGGTCAACTCGGAGGCGCGGATCCTGCTGCTGGACGAGCCGCTGGCGGCGATGGGCGCGCGCGAGGCGGGGCTGATCATCGATCTGATCCTGCGGCTGAAGGCGAAGGGCGATCTGTCGATCGCCATGATCATGCACAACTACGCGCAGACGCTGGAGATCGCCGACCGGATCATGCTGATGCAGCGCGGGAGGATCACGTATGAGAAGGCGACCGCGGCGACCTCGGTGGCGGAGTTGATGGAGATCGTGCGGCGGGAGTATCGGGTGGTGAAGGCGGGGTGAACAAGGTTAGGGTGGGGCAACATTCTCCCCCTCCCCTTGAGGGCTTGGGCCGCCAAGCGGACCAAGGATGGGGGGAGGGGTCTTCTTGGAGGTCAAACGAAGTACCTTGCTGCGGAACCCCTCACCCCAGCCCTCCCCCGCAAGGGGGGAGGGGAGTCATTGCGCCTCAGGCCTTCTTGACGTTCCAGAACAGGATCTGCGGACACTTGACGATATCGGTGACGTTCGACCTGTATCCCGTCGGCTGGAACCATTGCCCGATCGGGATGAACGGCACGTCCTGGAACGCGGTGAGCTGGATCTGCTCGCAGAACTTCTTCTGTGCGGCCAGGTCGGGCGCGTCGAACCAGGCGGCGCGCAGCTCTTCCAGCTTCGGATCGGTCGGCCAGCCGAACCAGGCGCTGGCGCCGTTGCCGCGCAGCGGGAAATGCCCGCCGGGGTTGGCGACGGTCAGCCCGGTCCAGGAGGTGCAGAAGATGTTCCAGCCGCCCTTGTCCGGCGGCGCCTTGCTGGCACGCCGCGTCACCAGCGTGCCCCAGTCCATCGATTGATAGTCCATGTTCAGCCCGACCTTCTGGAACACGCTGTTCACGACCTGGCAGACCGACTGGATCGCCGGCTGGTCGGTCGGCGACATCAGCACGATCTTCTCGCCCTTGTAGCCGCTGTCGGCAACAAGCTGTTTTGCCCGTTCGATGCTGCGCGGGCCGGTCAGAGCCTCCATCCCCGCGGTGCTTGCCATCGGCGTACCGAGCGTGAAGAATCCGGCACCGGTTTTCACCAGGTCGGTCTGCTCGCCGGCAACCGCGTCCATGAACTCCCTCTGGTCGATCGCCGGGAACAGCGCCTGGCGCAGCTTGGGATTGTCGAACGGCGGAAAGAGCTGGTTGAAGCGGATCATCCCCAGCACGCCGAGCGGATCGTTGATAGCAATGACCACGCCGTGCGACTTCTTCAGCATCGGCAGCAGATCGATCAGCGGCCATTCCACCCAATCGACCTCGCCGCGCTGCAAGGCGGCCGAGGCGGTCGCCGGATCGAGAATCACCTGCCATTCCACGCGGTCCACGTAGACGTGCTTGCCGCCGGAGAAGAATTCCGCCTTCTCCTGGCGCGGATTGTACTTGTCGAACTTCGCCCATGCCGCCTTGGCGCCGGAGACCCACTCGTCCTTGAGGAACCTGAACGGACCGCTGCCGACATATTCGCTGATCTGCGTGAACGCGTCGGTGGACGAGATGCGTTGCGGCATGATGAAGCAGCCGTCGGCGCCGAGCGCGTAGGTCATCAGCGCGAACGGCCTCTTCAGGCGGATGGTGAATTTCTTGTCGTCGAGCGCCTTCATCTCCTCGGTCTGCAGCGCAAGCTGCTGGCCGAACGGATCGCGCTTCGACCAGCGCGCGATCGAGGTGACACAGTCGATCGCACGCACCGGTTCGTCGTCGTGGAACAGCAGGCCGTCGCGCAGGGTGAAGGTCCAGGTCAGCTTGTCGTCGGAGAGTTCGTGCCCGGCGACCATCTGCGGGTGGCTGACGCCGGCGTTGTCGATGCCGTACAGCGTGTCCCAGACCATGTAGCCGTGGTTGATCGCCACCGTGGCGGTGGTCCAGATCGGGTCGGGGTTGGCGAGATTGGCCTGCGGCACGAAGCGCAGCGTCTTGGCCGCGGATTGCGCGATCGCCGGCGCGCCGAGGCTGCCGGCGGCGAGGGTGGCGGCGCTGGTCTTGAGGAAATCGCGGCGCTTCATGCGTCTGCTCCTGGAGTGGGGGTCAGTTGGGCTGCGATCTGGCATGCAACATCTTCGCCAGCGTGGCGGCGTCGGTGACGGGCAGCGAACAGACGTTGCCGCGGCAGAGGTAGGCGGCGGGGTGGCTGCCTTTGCCGTGGGCGGGATGCAGTGGCGGCAGGGCATCGGTTGCCTGCACTTGCAGCACGACGGTGGCGGGATCGGGGGAGGTCAGGGCGGCGTTGAGCAAGGAGACTCCCCCTCCCCTTGAGGGAGGGGGCCGGGGGGAGGGGTTTCGGGGCACGAGGTTGCGGTGCGTCCGTGGCACCGACCCCTCCCCCCATCCCCCTCCCTCAAGGGGAGGGGGAGAAGTACCGCCGCCTCCCACCACAACCACCATCGCTCCCTCCTCCAGCAGGTCCGCGGCGGCCAACAATGTCGGCATCTGCGCGAGATGCTCGTCGTTGCCGGTGAAGGCGCGCAGCAGCGCCTCGGCCCGTTCGCGCCAGGCCGCCTCGCCGGTCAGGTGCCAGAGGCGGGCGAAGACCTCGGCCAGCAGGCCGTTGGCCGCCGGCGTGGCGTTGTCGTGCGCGGTGCGCGGGCGGGCGAGCGGCACATCGGTCGCGTCGGCCGCGCTGGTGTAGAAACCGCCCTGCCCGTCGGCGAAGAATGCCAACGCGGCATCCGCGAAACGGATCGCCTCGGCCAGATGTCGCGCGGCGCCGGTGGCCTCGTACAGCGCCAGCGCGGCGCGGGCCATTGCGGCCTGGTCGTCGAGCAGCCCCGCGGCGGTGACGCGGCCGAGCCGCCAGGCGTGCTGCGCGCGGCCATCGGGCGCGGTCATGTTGGCCAGGATGAAATCGTGGGCGGCGATGGCGCGTTCCAGCCACGCCGGCTGGCCGAACACGGCGGCGGCGCGCGCCAGGGCGGCGATCGCCAGGCCGTTCCAGTCGGCCAGCACCTTGTCGTCGCGCCCGGGCCGCACCCGTTTGGCACGGGCGGCGAACAGAATGCCGCGGCACTGCGCCAGGGCCGCTTCTTCCGCCTCCGATCCGGCCTCGGCGACGCGGCGCAGGATGGTGTGGCCTTCCCAGTTGCCCTCGGGCGTCACGTCGTAGGCGCGCTTGAAGGCGGGCGAGCCGGCGCCGAGCAGCGCGTCGATCTCGGCCTCGGTCCAGACGTAGAAGCGGCCTTCCTCGCCTTCGCTGTCGGCGTCTTCCGAGGCGGCGAAGGCGGCGCGGCCGTCCACCTTGGCCGCGGTCATGTCGCGCGTCATCCAGCCGACGGTCTCGGCGGCGCGCGCGGCATACAGCGGGTCGGGGCGATGGGCGTGGGCGAACGCCAGCAGCTCGAGAATCTGCGCGTTGTCGTACAGCATCTTTTCGAAATGCGGCACCAGCCAGATCGCGTCGGTGGCGTAACGGGCATAGCCGCCGCCGAGATGGTCGTAGATGCCGCCTTGCGACATTCGTTGCAGCAGCAGGTGCAGCGCGTCCTGGCCGGCGGGCGCGCCGGTGCGAAAGGCGTTCTGCCACAGGAAGCGGAAGATCGGCGGGTTGGGGAATTTCGGCGCGCCCTTGATGCCGCCTTGCTCCGGGTCGGTGATGCGCAGCAGCGCTGCGGCGACCGCGTCGAGATGCGTGGGCGTCGGCAGGTCGCCGCCCTGCACCGCGGATTGCCGCTCCAGCATCCGCCGCAGCGCACCGGCGTTCTGCGTCACCATGGTGTCGCGCTCGCGCCACGCGGCGGCGATGCCTTGCAGCACCTGGCGGAACGACGGGCGGCCCCAGCGCGGCGTGGGCGGGAAATAGGTGCCGCCCCAGAACGGCGCGCCGTCGGGGGCGAGGAACATGGTCAGCGGCCAGCCGCCCTGCTCGCCCAGGCCGTGCAGCGCGGACATGTAGAGGTGGTCGATGTCGGGGCGTTCCTCGCGGTCCACCTTGATGTTGACGAACAGGGTGTTCATCAGCGCGGCGGTGTCGGGATCCTCGAAGGATTCGTGCGCCATGACGTGGCACCAGTGGCAGGCGGCGTAGCCGATCGACAGCAGGATGGGCTTGTCGCCTTCGGCCGCCTCGGCGAGCGCCGCGGCGCCCCAGGGGCGCCAGTGCACCGGGTTGTCGGCGTGTTGCAGCAGGTAGGGCGAGGTCTCGTGGCGGAGCAGGTTCGCGGCGTCGGCCATGGGCGGTGCTCCTTGCGCGGCGGGGGCGGAGTGTGCGCGGGGGGCGCGGCGGTCTCAAGGGGCGGGGCAACGCGGCTGCTGGACGGTGACGACGTGATCTTTCGCGCGCATTGTACCGCCGTTGGCCGGGCGGGAATCGGCTTCGGCGAATGCCGCGGCCGGCTCGGCGCGGCGTAGACAGACAGAGGCGCCCATGTGCGACACCATCGTTGCCCTGCCCGAGGCCACCGCCAACCGCGTCGTGCTGTTCGGCAAGAACAGCGACCGTGAGCGCAACGAGGCGCAGTCGGTCGAGTTCGCCCCGCCCGCCGATCATCCGCACGGCGCCGAGGTGGCCTGCACCTACATCACCATCCCGCAGGCGCGGCGCACCTATGCTGCGCTGCTGTGCCGGCCGTTCTGGATGTGGGGCGCCGAGATGGGCGCCAACGAGCACGGCGTGGTGATCGGCAACGAGGCCGTGCACGCCCGCACGCCGCCGCAGGAGGAAAAAGCCCTGATCGGCATGGACCTGCTGCGCCTGGCGCTGGAGCGCGCGGCGACGGCGGAAGAGGCGGTCGAGGTCATCATCACGCTGCTGGAGACGCACGGCCAGGGCGGCAGTTGCGGCCATCTGACGCCGCGCTTCTACCACAACAGCTTCATCGTTGCCGATCCGCGCGAGGCGTTCGTGCTGGAAACCATGCGCCGCGAGTGGCTGGTGGCGCGGGCGCGCGGCGTGCGCTCGATCTCCAACGCCTACAGCATCGGCCGCGAGGCCGATCGCGTCAGCGTCGGACTGGATGCGCACATCCACGATGCCGGCTGGCGCAACGACGCGGCGCCGGACCGTCCGCCTGACTACGCCGCGGTGATCGCCGATGCGCAGCGCGATACGGTCAGCCACGGCCGCGCGCGGTGTGTCCGGTCCTCCACGCTGCTGCAACGTCGCGCCGGGCGGCTGACCGCCGCCGACATGATGGCCATCCTGCGCGACCACGGAGCCGCGGCCGAGGCCGATCCGGACTGGCATCCGCAGCACGCCACCACGCGGACGATCTGCATGCATGCGGCGGACGGCGAGCGCGGCGGGCAGACGGTGAACTCGCTGGTCTCGGAGCTGCGGGAGGCGCACGCGGTGCACTGGGTCACCGGGACGGCGGCGCCGTGCAGCTCGATCTTCAAGCCGGTGTTCGCGGATGCGCCGCCGCCGGCGCACGGGCCGCGGCCGACCGATCATTTCGATCCGCGCGCGTTGTGGTGGCGGCACGAGCGGCTGCACCGCGCCATGCTGGGCGACTTTCCGATCCATCTCGCCGCCATCCGCGACGAGCGCGACGCGCTGGAGGCGGATTTTTACGCGCGCGTGATGGACGTGGCGGCGGGTGGCGATGCCGCCGATCGGGCGGCGGTGGTCGCCGCATGCTGGACGGAAGCGAGCGCGGTCGAGGACCGCTGGATGGCCGAGATCGACGCCGCTGCGCCGCCGGGCGAGGCGGCCTATCGCGCAAGCTGGGTCGAAATGAATCGCCTCGCCGGCGTCGCGGGATAGGCGCATGCGGTTCAAGCTGAAGTTCTGGCAGGCGCCGCGCGTCGGCGTGATCGAGCTGCACGGGCTGCTGGCCCCGCGGCCCGGAATGCTGAACATCGCCGGCTACGGCGGCCTGATCGACCGCGCGTTTCGCGAGGCGCGCGGGCTGCCGGTGATCCTGGACATCGACAGTCCTGGCGGGTCACCCGTGCAGTCGGACCTGCTCGCCGCGCGCATCCGTCGGCGTGCCGATGAGGCAAAGGTCAAGGTGCACGCGGTGATCCAGGAGGTCGGCGCCTCCGGTGGTTACTGGCTGGCCTGCGCGGCCGACGTGATCCACGCCAATCCGATGAGCATCGTCGGTTCGATCGGCGTGCGCGGCGGGGGGTTCGGCTTTCCCGATCTGATCGCGCGCCTGGGCGTGGAGCGGCGGATGCACACCGCCGGGGTGAACAAGGCGCGGCTCGATCCGTTCGCGCCGGAGCGGCCGGAGGACGTGGTGTTTCTGCAGGCGCTGCTGGACGATCTGCACGTGCGATTCAAGGACTGGGTGCGGACGCGGCGCGTCGGCAAGCTGCCGGCCGATGAGAATGAGGTGTTCGACGGCGGCTTCATGCTGGGCGAGCGCGCGCTGGCGCACGGGTTGATCGACGGGTTCGCGGACCTCGATGGCCTGGTGCGCGAGCTGGGCGGCAAGCGCGCGAAGCCCCGTGTGTTTCGACCGCGCAAGCGCGGGCTGCTCGGTCGGCTGCCGCGGTTGGCGGTCGATGCGATGTTGGATGCGGCCGAGGAACGACGCGCGCGGGTTGATCTGCTGGGGTAGTACCCGAAACAATCTTCCCCCTCCCCTTGAGGGAGGGGGAGAACGCCTCTCACCCCCGCCCGATCCACGGCATCTTCGTTGCCATGATCGTCACGAACTGCACGTTCGACTCCAGCGGCAGATTGGCCATGAACGCCACCTGCGCGCCGACATGGTTCACGTCCATCCGCGGCTCGACCGCCATCTGGCCATAGGGCTGCATCTGGCCGTTGGTTGACCGCGCGGTCATCGGCGTTGCCGCATTGCCGATGTCGATCTGGCCGCAGCAGATGTCGTACTGCCGGCCGTCCAGCGCGATCGACTTGGTCAGCCCGGTCACCGCGTGCTTGGTCGTGGTGTAGGCCGCCGACCCCGGCCGCGGGTCGTGCGCCGAGATCGAGCCGTTGTTGATGATGCGCCCGCCCTGCGGCGTCTGCTCGCGCATCATGCGGAACGCGGCATTGGCGCACAAGAACATCGCGTTCAGGTTCACCGCCACCACCCGGGTCCACATCTCCCAGGTGAAGGTCGCCGAAATTCGTGCTCGGCACGTCGCCGCCGGCGTTGTTGAACAGCATGTCCACGCGGCCGAATTTCTCCCCAATCGCGGCGAACAGCGCGGCCACCTGGGCGGGATCCGTCACGTCGGTCGGCACCGCCAGCGTGTGCCCGCCCGTCGCCATGCGGGCGGTTTCCTCCAGCGCCTCCTTGCGGCGGCCGGCGAGTGCCACCGACCAGCCGTCCTTCAGCAGCGCCAGGGCCGACGCCCGGCCAATGCCGCTGCCCGCTCCGGTGATGACGGCGACGCGATCGGCCATGGTTCAAACTCCCCCCAGGGTTGGTGTTGCCGGTCCAGTGTGGACCTTGGTTGCGAGGCGGCCAAGATGGTGCGAGCCTGCCGCGCGGAGGACAGGCGCATGGCACGCTTCGCCGCGAACGGGCTGCATCACCGGCATGTCGACGACACGACCGAAGCCTCGCAAGCGGTTGCGCAGCGCGCATGATCGGCATCGCCGTCATCGGCCTCGGCAATGCGCTGGAGCCGCACGCGAAGAGTCTGCTGGAGCTGAAGGACCGCACACGCGTGGTATGGGCGTGCGCGCGCTCGGAAGCACGCACCCAGGCAGCGGCTCAGCGTTTCGGCTTTCCGGTCACCACGGATGTCGCGCGCGCAATCGCCGATCCCGCGGTCGCGGCGGTCATGATACTGGCACCGCCCAACGTGCACCTGCCGATCGCCGAGGCGGCCTTCGCCGCCGGCAAGCACGTGCTGTGCGAGAAGCCGCTGGAAATCACCGTGACGCGCGGCGAACAACTGATCGCGGCGGGGCGGCGTGCCGGACAGACGCCTGGGCATCATGCTGCAGATGCGGTTCCGGCCCGGCAGCCTGCGCCTGAAGCAGCTCCTCGACGCCGGCGAGCTGGGAACGATCCAGGCGGCGTCGATGTCGGTGCCCTGGTGGCGCGGGCAGGACTATTACGATGCGCCCGGGCGCGGCGTGCGCGCCCGCGACGGCGGCGGCGTGCTGCTGACCCAGGCGATCCACACGCTCGATCTGTTCCGCTGGCTCGTCGGCGTCTCGCGGGTCGACGCCGCGCAGGTCGCCACGACCGCGCTGCACCGCATGGAGACCGAGGATTACGCGGCGGCACTGGTTCGGCTCGGCAACGGTGCGCCGGGCACCGTCATGGCGACCGTGGCGGCGTATCCCGGCAGCGCGGAGTGGGTGCAGATCATCGGCCTGCGCGGCACCGCGTGGCTGACCGGCGGCAATCTCCGCGTGGCCTGGCTGGACGGGCGGGAGGAAACCCTCGCCAACGCCGGCGGGTCCGGCAGCGGCGCCAACCTGATGGGCTTCTCGCACGAGCCGCACAAGGCGGTGCTGGCGGATTTCCTGGATGCGATCGAGACGGGGCGCGATCCGGCGATCCCGGGCGAGGAGGCGCTTGCGACGCAGCGCGTCATCGACGACATCCTTGCCGCGGGCGGCACGCGATGAGCAGGGAGGACGGACCATGGGCCGACGTGCGGTGAACACCCGGCTTTGGGCGCTAAGTTGCGTGGCCGGTTTGGGCCTCGCCGCGTCCGGCGCCGGCCTGGCGGCGGGCCTGTCGTTCGATGTGCAGCCGGGACTGTGGGAGATCGGGACCGTCGGCTCGACCTCGGGGACGCCGCAAATTCCAGCGGAGGCGCTGGCGCGGCTGCCGCCCGATCAGCGCCTGATCGCCACGGCCATGGTGCTGGCGATCATTGCGCAGGCCAGCATGCCGCACAGCATGCAGTTCTGTGTGACGCCGGAGCAGGTGCGGCAGGGGCTGGATCTCGGCCGGATCGGTGGGAAGAATTGCCAGCGGACGGTGCAATCGCAGTCGCCGACGGGTCTCGACATGCAGGTGGCGTGCGGCGGGCACGACCGGGTGAGCGGCACGGTGCATCTGCGGGTGCTCGATCGCGCGACCGTGGCGGGCGAGATCGCCGTGCAAGCAGGGCTCGGCGCGAACAGCATGACGATCCGGCAGACGCTGCACGGCAAATGGCTCGGCGCGGCGTGCGGCGACGTGCCGCCATTCGGGTGATATAATGACGGCCACGCCGGCGCGATCGTTGCGTGGCTGACCGGGGCGTGTGGTGACGGGAGGATCATGTTGCGTAACTATCGGCCGATCCGCGGTGTGCCTGGCGCGACCCTGTTGTTTTGTGTTGCGGGGCTTGGCGTCGCGGGCGCTGCCCTGGCGCAAACGCCGTCGCTCGATCTGAAGCCCGGCCTGTGGCAGGTCACTTCGACCGGCTCGATGACCGGCGCGCCGCCGATCCCGCCGGAGGTGCTGGCCAGCATGCCGCCGGAAAAGCGGGCGCAGGCCCAGGCCATGATGCAGGGGGCGATGGCGCGGGCCGGCGAGCCGCAGGTCGCGCAGCGCTGCGTGACCGAGGACGAGCTGCGGCGCGGACTGAATTTCGACCAGCGGCCCAATCCGTCCTGCCAGCGGAAAATAGTGTCCAACTCGTCGCGCCAGTTGGTGGCGCATGAGGAATGTTCCGGTCACGCCCGATGGTCGGCGACTTCCGATTCACGGCGGTCGATCCCCAGACGATGCAGGGCGATATTCACGTGGTGATGGGCACCGGCGCCGAAACGACGACGATGCAGCGCAGCCTGCAGGGCAAGTGGCTCGGCAGCGATTGCGGCAACGTGAAGCCGCAGGATTGAGGCGGCGGGGAACGGAGGAAGCGAACATGCAGGACCTGTTGCCTCTGGCGGATGCGATCGGCGCGCGGCTGAAGGCGCGCGGCGAGACGATCGCGATCGCCGAGTCGTCCACTGGCGGGTTGATCTCGGCGGCGCTGCTGTCGGTCGGCGGCGCCAGCGCGTATTTCCGCGGCGGCGGCGTGATCTACACGCGCCAGGCGCGCTGGGGGCTGCTGGAGATCCCGGAGCCGATGCCGGCGCCGGTGCAGCGCGCCTCGACGGAGTCGTATGCGTCGCTACTGGCCGAGACGGTGCGGCGGCGGCTGGACGCGACCTGGGGGCTTGGCGAGACGGGCGCGACCGGACCCACGGGAAATCGTTACGGTGACGCGGCGGGACACACCTGCATCGCGCTGGCCGGACCCACGACGCGGGCGATCACGCTGGAGACCGGCAGCGTCGACCGGGTGGCGAACATGCGGGTGTTCGCCAGGCGGGCGCTGGAACTGTTGGCCGAGGCGCTGGGCTGATCGGGGAATACGTAGGGCGGAAAAGCGCAGCGCATTCCGCCGCAAGGTGGCGGAATGCGCTGCGCTTTTCCGCCCTACGCGAGACTACGGCGGGAGCAGATGGTTGCGGTCGCCGAGCAGCGCGGCGAGCGTCGGCTCCATCGCCGCGGCCAGCAGCGCCATGCCCTGCGCGGTGGGATGCAGCGGCGCCTCGGGCGGGGTCAGCTTCGGATCGTAGAACAGCGCGCGGTCCAGCTTGCCGTCGCGCAGCAACACGTGCCCGGCATCCAGGAAGGTCACGAAGTCGCTGCGTGCGTATTTCGCCGCCAGCATGCGATTGATCGCAACGGTGGTCTCGGTGGCCCAGGCGGTGCGTTCCGACGGCAGCACGCCCAGCAGCAGCACCTTGGTGTGCGGCAGGCGGCGGTGCAGATCGGCGATGATCGTATCGATCCCGACGACAGTGTCGGCGGCTGACCAGTGCAGATAGCCGAGATTGTTGGCGCCGATCAGCACCACCGCAACCTTGGGCGAGATCCCCGCCAGCTCGCCGTTACTGATCCGCCAGATCAGGCTGGCGGTGGTGTCGCCGTTGAAGCCGAGATCGACCGCGTCGCGATCGCCGTAGAAGCGCTGCCAGGCTGGCGCGTAGTCGGCCCAGTCCGGCGGTCCGTGCCGTTCCCAGTTCTGCGTGATCGAATCGCCGAGGAAGATCAGGCGTGGGTGCTTCTCGCGCAGCTCCACCTGCTTCGCCTCGAAGCGCGCGCGCCACCAGGGCAGGTCCATGCGCGAGATCGGCACCGCGGCGAGGATGGTGTGCGCGATCGCGGACCCGGGCAGCACGAGCAGCGACAGCGCAAGCAGCAGGCGGACCGGCAGACGCATAGGCGGCGTTCCTTGGAGATGGGGTGATGGGTAAGTACACCTCTCCCGCGCTTGGCGGGAGAGGTCGGCGCGCGAAGCGCGACGGGTGAGGGTTGGTGCCGCGTGCACCACCCTCACCCGCGTCGCAAGGGCTCCGCGACCTCTCCCGCGAAGGGCGGGAGAGGTGTACGTGGTCCTGCTCTGGCATCGCGCACAAAACGGGAGACCCATCCATGCGCATCGCAACGATCGAGGACCTGCACTGCAACGCGGGCTGGCGCGACTTCTCCTTCCTGAAGATCACCACCGATGACGGGCTGGTCGGCTGGTCGGAATATCTCGAGGGCTACGGCTCCGGCGGGCTGAGCGGCGTGATCCACCGGCTGGGCGGGCTGCTGATCGGCGAGGATCCGCGCCCGGTGGAGCGGCACACCGCGCGGCTCTATGCCGTGACGCGCCAGGCACCGGGCGGCATCAACCAGCAGGCCATCGCGGCAATCGAGAACGCGCTGGTGGATCTGAAGGCGAAGGCGCTCGGGGTACCGGTGTACGAGATGCTGGGCGGACCGGTGCGCCAACGCATCCCGCTCTATTGGTCGCATTGCGGTACGTATCGCATTGGCAACGGCGAGCGCTTCCAGTCGATGACCGGTTGCGCACCGATCCGCTCGCTGGCCGACGTCGAGCGCATGGGCCAGGAGGTGGCGCGGCGCGGCTTCAAGGGGCTGAAGACCAACATCTTCCGTTTCGACGGGCCGACGCCGCGGCTGCACATGCCCGGCTTCATGTGGGAGCCGTCCGGGCCGGAGCTGAACATCGACGGCGACATTGTGCGCGGGCTGGTGGATCAGATGGCGGCGTTCCGCGCCGGCGCCGGGCCGCGCATGGGGCTGCATGTCGATCTGAACTTCAACTTCAAGACCGAGGGTTTTATCCGTTTGGCGCAGGCGCTGGAACCGTTCGAGCTGACCTGGGTGGAGATCGACAGCTACGACCCCGCGGCGCTGGCGCTGATCCGGCGGAGTTCGCGCACGCGCGTGGCGTCGCTGGAGTCGCTGTATGGGCGGCGGCAGTTCCGCCCGTTCCTCGAGCAACAGGCGGTCGATGTGGCGATCATCGACGTGGCGTGGAATGGGATCATGGAGTCGGTGAAGATCGCGGCCATGGCGGACGCCTATGAGGTGAACGTGGCGCCGCACAATTTCAATGGCCATCTGGCGTCGCTGATGAGCGCGCATCTGTGCGCGGTGGTGCCGAATTTCCGCATCATGGAGATCGATGTCGAGGATGTGCCGTGGAAGGATGAGCTGGTGACGCGCGCCCCGGTGATCGAGGCCGGCGAGCTGCTGATCCCGACCGGCCCGGGCTGGGGCGCGGAGGTGAACGAGGCGGTCGTCCGGGCGCATCCGCCGACGGGCGCGCCGGCGTCGCTGCGGGTTGGGCGGGGGTGAATTTCCAGTTCACGTCGCCGGAGGGAGGTGGCGAGTCGGCAAGGTGTAGCGCCACCCGCGTGGCGGACGTATACTCCACTTTGGAGGGTGCAAGTCGATGTCGCTGCGGGAAAAGCTTCGACAACTCAACCAATTGACCGAGGATGCTCATCCGGAGGAAGCAATTTCCTCATGGCGGGCGGCAGTCGCCGACTTGTATACCCGCGTTCGGCAGTACCTGGCGGAGTACGAGCGAGAGAGCCTTGTCCAGTTCGAAACACGCCAAGTTAGCCGTTCCGAAGATATTTTGGGTACCTACGACATCGATATGCTTCTCGTGCACATGGGTTTGCGCAATGTCGTATGCAGCCCGGTCGCGCGCTACGACCTTGGTGGCGACGGACGCGTCGACATGTACGTCCAGGGCCACATGCGGGAGGCAGCGATAAGGCTCCGCTGGATCGCAGCTACACCGCCGGACGGGACCTGGGCTATTGCGCTGGTAAGGAAGGGCAACGTGATGTTGACCCAACAAACGCGGCCGTTGACCAAATCGAACTCTCGAGGAAGGGCTCGACCTGCTGCTCGCCCAGTGATGGTGTTGTCTGATGTCGGCGGTTGATGACGCGTATGCGCGATACGTCCGACTGGTTAGTATACTTGATCATGCCGAGGCCGTGGCACTTCGCCAACCCGTTTCGCAGCAGGCCAGGGACTGGGGGTTGGTTGCTGATACCGATCGGCCCGAGATCGCGCGAACGAAGCTCACAGATGCGTTTGGCGACATGAGACTGCGGATCGACTATCTTGGGTTCCTCGACCTGTGTGCATCGTTCGAAGACACGTTTCGTCGTCGCGTCGCCACTGCAGTCGGCGAGGCACGCAAAAATATCCGCGAGCATTACAACGTTCCCGTGCTACGTGCGCTCCGCGAACGTCTCGTTCGTGATGGTCGGACCTTCAACTCGCTGGCAAGTATTTTCTTGGTGACCGAAGGATTGGTGCCAGCCCAGATGTACGCGGAACTGACCACCGTGAGAGAAGAGCGCAACCGTGTTGCACATGGAACCAGTCTCGGCCAGCCGCTGAAGGTCACGGTTGAGCGGACCCAGGAATTACTGAGCGAGTTGATCGACGCCATATGGTGACCCGACAGGAGCGGTGGCCTCTCCGGTTCATTCCGGTGATGTGATGCCCAAGATGTCTCCGTCGTCGTAACCAGCCTCCCGCAGCACCTCCTCGGTATGCTGCCCCAGCGTCGGCCACAGACGCCGCACGCTCGGCGGGCTGGCGGAGAATTCCGCGGCGATCGCCGGCAGCACCACCTTGCCGTCCACCGGATGCTGCATCTCCGTGAAGAACCCGGTCTCCCGCAGATAGCCGTTCGACATCAGGTCGGCCAGCGTGCTGGCCGCGCCGCACGGAATGTCGGCCGCGCGCAGAATCTCCAGCCACTCCACGGTGGTGCGCGCCTGCATCCCCTCGGTCAGCGTCGCGTAGAGCGCGTCCACATTCGCCGATCGTGCCGCGATCGAACAAAATCGAGAATCCTCGATCAGCTCGGCCCGGCCCATCGCCGCGAACAGTTTTTTCCAATGCGCGTGCGTCAGCGCGATCACCGAGATGTAGCCGTCCTTCGTCGCGTACGGCTTGCGGTGCGGCGTCAGCATGCGCGGATAGCCCAGGCCCTTCTCCGGCTCGCCGAACACGCCATGCCAGAGATGTTCGACCAGCAGGAACGCCACCATCGTCTCCATCATCGGCACGCGCACTTCCTGCCCCTGTCCGGTGCGTTCGCGATGGAACAGCGCCATGCCGACCATCGAGGCCAGCATCAGCCCGGTCATCTTGTCCACCAGCACGGTCGGGAAATAGCGCGGCGCGCCGTCGGGGCCGGCGTTGAGGAACGCCGCGCCCGATAACCCCTGGATCAGGTCGTCGAACGCCGGATCGTCGCGCGCGCTGCTGCTTTGGCGAAAGCCCGCGGCCGAGGCGTGGACGATCCGCGGATTCCGCGCGGCCAGGCTGGCATAATCCAGGCCGAGCCGCTTCGCCGCGCCGGGCCGCATGTTGTGCACGAACACGTCGGCGGTTTCGACCAGCCGCAGCAGCGCCTGTTTCGCCGCGGGACGCTTCAGATCCAGCACGACGCTGCGCTTGTTGCGGTTCAGCGTGGCGAAGTAGGCGGCCATGCCCACGTTGCGGCTGGGGCCGATCTGGCGCGTGCTGTCGCCCTCCTTCGGCTCGATCTTGATCACGTCGGCACCAAGGTCGCCCAGCATCTGCGTCGCATACGGGCCGAGCACGACGCTGGTGACGTCGATCACCCGGATGCCGGCAAGCGGGCCGGTCGCGCGTTCCGGCTGATCCATCCATTCCCCCCGTGCGTGGTCGTCCAGCCGAGACTGCGATGTGTCGCCGTCGGTTGGCAATGCGCCGGGCCGCTTCTACGCTCGGCGCACGGGAGGTGCGCGATGCCAACGATGATCCTGACCGGCGACGTGAATCTGATGAACGTCGATGATCCGGCGGTGCCGTTCGCCCGCGTGGCACCGCTGTTCGCCGACGCCGCGCTGGTGTTCAGCAACCTGGAATGCTGCCTGTACCAACCGCCGTCGGCACATTCGTTCCACAATGAAGGCTTCTTCGCTGACCCGGTCATTGGCGGTGCCGCGCTGCGCCACGCCGGGATCGCCGCGGTCGGCATCGCCAACAACGTCAATTACGGCGAGGCCGCGATCCTTGCCTCGATCGCGCGGCTCGATGCGCTCGGCATTCCGCACACCGGCGCCGGCGCCGATCTTGCCACGGCGCGCGCGCCGGCGATCGTCGAGCGCGCCGGGCTGCGCGTCGGGTTTCCTGCAGCGCAGCTCGGTCTACTGGCCGACCAACCACGAGGCCGGGCCGCACGATCCCGGCATCGCGGTCATCCGTGCGCACACCGCCTATCAGGTGCCGATGCACAAGACGCGGCCGGAGATCCCGCCGCTCAACCGGCCGGGCATTCCGCCGGTGATCATCACCTGGGCCGATCCCGACTATCTGCGCAGCGTTCGCCGAGGACATTGCGGCGTTGCGCGCGCGGGCCGACGTGGTGGTGGCATCGTGCCATTGGGGGCTGCACAAGGAGGTGCTGGCCTATATGCGCGAGATCGCCCACGCCGCGATCGACGCCGGCGCCGACCTGGTGATCGGCCACGGCCCGCACTATTCGCTGCCGGTCGAGGTCTACAAAGGGCGCGCCATCTTCTACGGCCTGGGCAGCTTCTGCTTCCACTCCGGCCATGGCGGCCGCCGGCACGGCGACTGGATCGGCATGATGCCGACAGCGACAATCGGCGGGCGCGGCATCGAGCGCGTCCGGTTCCGTTTTGTTCGCCACAACGACCGCAACGAGACCGTGCCCTGCGCCCTGGCCGATGAGGCGACGGAGCTGGCGGATATCACCACCCGCAGCGCCGCCTGGAACACGCGCTTCACGCCGCGCGGCGACGAGGTGGAAATCGAGGCAATGTGATCGAAACCGCTTCGACGTGCCACCCGCGCGACTCCGTCGGCGGCTATGCACGGATTTGCGTCGTCTTACCGGTAGCCATGCAGCGGATCGTCGTCCACCGACCCGCATCGCCAGCGGGTCAATCGTTGAAGCGCGAACTTGCCAAGGAGTAGGGTGCCGGCATGGAACAGCCCGTGATAGCGCGCAGCATCGAGGTCATGGGGGGCACACCCGTGTTCCGCGGCACCAGGGTCCCGGTTCAGACGCTGCTCGACTACCTCGAGGGCGGCGACACAATCGATGAGTTCCTGGACGGGTTCCCGTCGGTGACGCGGGCGCAGGTCGTGGCGTTCCTCGAGCAGGCGAAGGACCGCCTGGTCGAAACGATCGGTTGAGAATTTTCCCGGGCGAGGGCGACCCCGACCGCGACACAGCCGTCCCCGGCACTGATGCACAGTCTGCGCCGTCCTATGGGCCGCCATGCGTCGGGTCGGCTTCCGCCGGGCCGCGGCAACGGCGATGCTGGCGCGATGCCTGACTCGCCCGACGCCCCGCCGCCCCCCCCGCCGCCCCCCGCGCCGCCCCAGGTCGGCCGACTCGCCAGCCCGCGCACCATCTCGCTGATCGTCGCCAGCGCGATGTTCATGGAGCAGCTTGACGGCACCGTGCTGGCCACCGCGCTGCCCACCATGGCGCGCAGCTTCAACGCCGACCCGCTGCACATGAACGTGGCACTGACCTCCTATCTGCTGACGCTGGCGATGTTCATCCCGGCCAGCGGGCGCCTGGCAGACCGTTTCGGCTCCCGCACCGTATTCCGCGGCGCCATCGCGCTGTTCACGCTGGGTTCGATCGCCTGCGCGCAGGCGCCAGAGCCTGGGCTTCCTGGTGCTGGCGCGCATGCTGCAAGGCACCGGCGGCGCGCTGATGTCCCCGGTCGGGCGGCTGGTGCTGCTGCGCGTGGTGTCCAAGGCCGAGCTGGTGCGCGCCATGGCCTGGCTGATGATCCCGGCGACCATCGGCCCGATCCTCGGCCCGCCGGTCGGCGGCTTCATCGTCACTTATCTGTCATGGCACTGGATCTTCTACATCAACGTGCCGATCGGCCTGCTCGGCATCGTGCTGTGCACCCTGTTACATCGAGGAGATGCGCGAGCCGTCGCCGGAGCCGTTCGACGTGCTCGGGCTGGCGCTGTCCGGCACCGCGCTGGCCTGCCTGCTGTTCGGCATCGAGATGGTCACCCGCGGCGTCGGCGCCTCGATCGGCCTCGGCGTGATCGCGGCGGGCGTGGCGGCCGGCGCGCTCTATGCCTGGCACGCACGGCACTGCGCGCAGCCGATCCTGGACTTCCGTATCATGCGCATCGCCACGTTCCGCCTGTCGGTGATCTGCGGCTCGCTGTCGCGCATCAGCGCCGGGGCGCAGCCGTTCCTGCTGCCGATGATGCTGCAGCTCGGCTTCGGCATGTCGGCGGCGCAGAGCGGGCTGATCACCTTCGCCAGCTCCATCGGCTCGTTGATGATGCGCGTCACCGCGCCCGCGCTGCTGCGCCGGCTGGGCTTCCGCACCGTGCTGATCTGGGTGGGCAGCATCGCCGTGGTGCTGGTGGCCTGGCATCGCGGCGATCCGGCCGGCCTGGCCGATGCCGCTGATCTACACGCTGCTGATCGCCAGCGGCTTCTTCCAGTCGCTGCAGTTCATGGCCTACAACACCATCGCCTATGCCGACGTGTCGCGGGCGCGCATGAGCGTGGCGACCAGCTTCTACACGACCTTCCAGCAGATGGCCCTGACGCTCGGCATCGCGGTCTCGGCTGCGGCGCTGGCGGCGTCACTGGCGATGCGTGGCCACACGGCGCCGCTGCTGGGTGATTTCTCCGTGGCGTTCCTGGTGGTCGCTGGGATCTCTGCCCTGGCGCCGCTGATCTCGCTGCAGCTTGAGCGCACCGCCGGCGCGGAGCTCAGTGGACAAGCAGCAGCAGCCCCAGGCTCCCGACGCCGATGACGAGGCAGTAATACGCGAACGGGTTGAGCGCCCAGGCGTCGTGGCTGCGGAAATAGCGCATCAGGAACGCGGTGCTGGCCAGCGCGGTGACGCCGGCGATCACCGCGGCGAGCGCGGCCAGCGCGAACGTCCCGTGCGGAATGCTCGGCGTGCAGCAGCTTCGGCACCTCCAGCACCGTGGCGCCCAGGATGATCGGCGTGGCGATCAGGAAGGAGAAATGCGCCGCCCCCTCGTGGTCGATGCCGCGCAGCAGGCCGCCGACGATGGTGGCGCCGGAGCGCGAGATGCCGGGGATCAGCGCGGTGCATTGCCAGCAGCCGATGATCAGCGCGTCCAGCATGGTCAGGCTGGACAGCGGGCGGTGGGTGCGGCCGCGCAGCCGCTCGCCGAACAGCAGCAGCGCGCCGTTGACGATCAGGAACGTCGCCGCCACGGTGGGCGCGCCGAACAGGCGGCGGAAGAAGTGCTCCAGCACGAAGCCGACGATCACCGCTGGGACCGTGGCAATGACGATCAGCAGGAACACGCGCCGCGCCTCGGCCACCTGATGGGCGTCGGCAAGGCCGCAGCACGCCGATCGCCAGCGCCCACCAGTCGCGCCAGAAATAGCCCAGCAGCGCCATGGCGGTGCCGAGATGCAGCATCACCAGGAACGGCAGGAACGACGGCGCCTGCTGGTCGATGTGCCAGTGCAGCAGCGCGGGCAGCACGACGGCATGGCCGAGGCTGCTGACCGGGAACAGCTCGGTGGCGCCCTGCACGATGGCGATGACGATGGCTTGCAACGTGTCCATCCCCGGTAGGTGGCGGAATCCGCGGGATTCGGCAACCTTGCGGCCGGCATGCGTGGCCGTCGGGGTGCCAGCCCGCTCTTCCCACGCGGGTTGTTGCCGAAGTGGACGTTTGCGCGGATAGTGCCGGCACATGACGATCATGTTCACGCGCCGGGCCGGTACCGTCGGGGACAACGGCGCCGGCCACGGGTTCAGCCCTAGCTGGAGGACGTCATACCATGCGAATCCTGGTTCCCTGTTTGGCTTTCGCCGGCCTGCTTGCCGCGGCGGCGATCGGCCCGCCCGTGCAGGCGTCCGACAGCAATCCCGTCACCCCGGTGCCGGACCTTTCGCGGGTGCGCGCGGAGGTCAAGGCGAAGCAATACGACGCGGCGCTGGCGGAACTGAAGGTGCTGGTGGTCAGTTACAAAACCCCCGACGTCTACAGCCTGCTGGGCCACGCGCTGTGGAAGACCGGCGATTGGCGACAGGGGTTGGATTACTACAACAAGGCGCTGGCGATCGATCCCTCGCACAAGGGCGCGTTGGAATATCAGGGCGAGCTGTACATCGAACTTGGACAGCTCGACCTGGCGAAGCAAAACCTCGCGAAGCTGAAACACGCCTGCTGGTTCGGCTGCGAGGAGGAGGACGAACTCAAGGCAGCCATCGAGCACGCGCCGTAGGGCAACTGGCCGGCCGAATGAGCGCTGATATACGCGACATGGCCCACCCCGTCATGGCCGGCCTTGTGCCACGGCTGTCCGCGCTTCAACAGTGGTGGCCGGTGGCCGGCACAAGGTCGGCCATGACTGGGCCGGGTAGGTTCAGCGCGTCCCGCTCAGTCGTTCATCGGATACGCGGCCATCAGCCGCTTCTGCCGGCGCCAGTGCCGCCACATCGCGGCGATCCCGGCCGGCCGGTGGCCGAGCGCGCGATTGGCCGCAGCGATGTGGAACGGCTGGCCGTAATGAAAGAACTGCGCGCGCCAGGCGTCCCACAGCCGCGTCTGCCGGTCCCAGATATGCGTCGCCTCGGAGCCGGCCCCGTTGATCTCGATCACGCGAAAGCCCTCGCCGCGGCGCAGCGCGGCCAGTGAGGCGACGCGCACGTCGATGCGACCGAAATGGAACGCCGGCAGCGCGCGCGCCATCTGCTCGATGCGCGCGGTCAGCGCTTCGGTGGCCAGGCTGGAGCCGTCGCGAAAGATTGATCCCTTGCAGTGATTGCCGACGAACACCAGGCGCACCGGCTCGCCCTGGCGCGGCGGACGCCTCGATTGGTGCCATCGCCGATCGATTAATTGATTGTCATGTAGCAATCGCCAGCGTGGCATATTGATGCGTCATGACCGACCGGCACCACCACGACCACCAAGCGGCGCACCATCATCACGGCCATGCCCATGCGCCGGCGCGCTACGATCGCGCGTTCGCGATCGGCGTGGCGCTGAATGGCGGGTTCGTGATCGCCGAGGCGGTCTTCGGCGTCGCCGCCAACTCCATGGCGCTGCTGGCCGATGCGGCGCACAACCTGGGCGACGTCATGGGCCTGCTGCTGGCCTGGGGTGCCGCGTGGCTGGCGCGGCGGCCGCCGAGCGCGCGGCGGACCTATGGCTGGGGCCGCGGGACGGTGCTGGTGGCGCTGGTCAACGCCGCCGTACTGCTGGTCGGCGTCGGCGCCATCGGGGTCGAGGCGATCCGTCGGCTGCTGGCGCCCGAACCGGTGATGGCGGTCACGGTGATGGCGGTCGCGGGCGTTGGCATCCTGATCAACGCCGGCGCCGCGCTGGTGTTCGTGCGGCCGCGCCCCGGGGACCAGCCGGGGGACATGGCGCGGGACCTGCCGAAGGATCTGAACGTCCGCGCCCAGGTCCTGCATCTGGCGGCCGACGCGGTGGTCGCGGCCGGCGTGGTGCTGGCCGCGCTGGCGATGCGGGCGACCGGCTGGCTATGGCTGGATCCGGCGGCCAGCCTGGCGATCGCGGTCGCGATCGCCGTGGCGACCTGGGGTCTGTTGCGTAGCGCGATCGATCTGGCGATGGACGCGGTGCCCGGTGGCGTGGTGCAGGCCGAGGTGCAGGATTTCCTCGCCGGCCTGCCGGGCGTGGTCGAGGTGCACGACCTGCACATCTGGGCACTGTCGACCACCGATGTCGCGCTGACCGCGCACCTGGTGTGCGATGGCGCGGCCGACAGTGAGCGGCGGCTGCACGAGCTGCACGACGAGTTGCAGCACCGCTTCGGCATTAGCCACGCAACGTTGCAGATCGAAACCGATGCCGATGCCGCGCTGTGCCGCCTGCGTCCGCATGATGTCGTGTAGGCGCGCGGCCGGCGATTGGACAAGCCGGGCTACCGGTGGGTATCCTTCCCGCGAGCATAGGACGCGTTGAGGGGGAATCGGATGGCGAGCGTCACCTGGACCGACAGCACGGTGGAGATCGCCGGCACGCAGATGCATCTGACGCGCGGCGGCAGCGGCCCGACGCTGCTGGTGCTGCACCACGACATCGGCACGCCTGGACCGCCTGCCGTTCTACGATGCGCTGGCGCGGAGTTTCGACGTTCTGGTGCCGCACCATCCGGGCTGGGGCCGGTCGGAGCGGCCGCAATGGCTGCGCAACCCGCGCGACATCGCGGCGATGCACCAGTGGCTGCTGACCGCGCTGGGTGCGCGCGAGGTGTCGCTGGTGGGGCTGGGTTTTGGCGGTTGGATCGCTGCGGAAATGGCGAGCCTGGCGCCGACCGCGTTCCACCGCCTGGTGCTGGTGGGCGCGATGGGCATCAAGCCGCCGGAGGGCGACATCGCCGACCAGGCGATCGTTTCGTATATCGACTATCCGAGGGCCGGGTTCCACGACGCGAGCGTGTTCGAGCGCGTCTACGGCGGCGTCAGCACGGACCAGCTTGAAGCCTGGGACATCGCGCGCGAGATGTGCTTCCGCACCGCGTGGAAGCCCTACATGTACAGTCCGGCCCTGCCGCACCTGCTGGGCGGGGTGCAGGCGCCGGCGCTGGTGGTGTGGGGCGACGACGACCGCATCGTGCCGCGCAGCGCCGCCGACGCCTATGTGCGGGCGCTGCCGTCCGCGCGGCTGGAAATCGTGCCCGCCTGCGGGCACTTGTGGATATGGAAAAGCCGGACGAGCTGGCCAGGCTGGTCACCGCGTTCGTCACCGCGAACTGATCGCCGTCACACCCGATCGAGGGAGGCCGCCATGCACCTGATGTATTTCACCGAGCAGCCGATGGGGGCCTACGACGCCCAGGAAGGGCTGCGCTACGGCGCCACCGCGCTGACGTTCTCCAACTCGCAACTTCGATCCGGTGGCGGGCAGCCGGCTGTATAACGAATATCTGGAGGAATACATCCTCGCCGACGAGTGGGGCGTCGACGGCATCATGCTGAACGAGCACCACAACGCGCCGTTCTGCATGCAGGCGAAGTGCAACGTGTTCGCCTCGATCCTGGCCGCGGTGACCAAGCGGGCGAAGATCGTGCTGCTGGGCAACCCGCTGCCGCTGGCGGAAAACCCGATCCGGCTGGCGGAAGAGCTGGCGATGATCGACATGATCTCGAAAGGACGGCTGGTGTCGGGCTTCGTGCGCGGCGGCGGGCAGGAGCAGTTGGCGACCGGCGTGAACCCCGCGTTCAACCGCGAGCGCTTCATCGAGGCGCACGACCTGATCCAGAAGACCTGGACCGTGCCCGGACCGTTCCGCTGGGAGGGCACGCACTATCAGCACCGCGTGGTGAACCCCTGGGCGGTGCCGCTGCAAAAACCGTATCCGCGCGTGTGGATCCCGGGCGTGCTGTCGAAGGAGACGGTGATCTGGACCGCGCAGCAGCGCTATCCGTACATCGCGCTGAACACCGCGATCGATGCGACCAAGGTGATCTGGGACACCTATTCGAAGGCGGCGGCCGAGGTCGGCTACACCGCCGGGCCGGAGAATTTCGGCTACCTGATCCGCGTGCACGTGCAGGACACGATGGAAAAGGCGCTGCGCAACGCCCGGCAGTTCATGTGGATGCAGGGCGAGTTCACCGGTCTGGCGCATCCGGTGTGGGCGAATCCGGCGGGGTATTTCTCGCCGTCCGGGCGGCGCGCGTTCGTGGAGTTCGCGGTGGGGCGGGCAAAGAACCCGCGCGGCAACCCGACCTTCGAGGATCAGGTCGCCAGCACGATGATCATCGCCGGCACGCCGGACACGGTGATTCCGCAGTTGAAGACGCTGATCGAGCACACGCGGCCGGGCATCATGGGCATCTGGGGCAGCGACGGGACGGTGCCGAAGGAGGACCGCCGCCGCTGCATCGAGCTGCTGGTGAAGGAGGTGATGCCGGCGGTGCGCGAGCACGGCAAGACGCTGGGGCTGAAGGACCCGTGGGAGGCGAATGCGCCGGTGCATCTGAAGTACTCGACGGATATTGCGGCGCAGAAGGTGGCGGCGGAGTAGGCCCTCTCCGTCATGGCCGGGCCAACGTGCCCGGCTCTTGTCCCGGGGATCACCCGGCCATCCACGTACCGTCTGATGGCTGTGATGGTGGCCGGGTAATTGACCACCCCGTCTTAGAACGCTTATTTGCAACGATAAGGTACATGGAGTTCCGACGGTGACCAATGGCAAGCCGCGCAGCCGAAGGCGAGCAACAACGCCCGAGGTGGAGCGCACATCGACGGCCGACGGAGCCGACCCGATCGCCGATAAAGCTCTGGCAAAGTGCACGGCACTGACGAGGGCGCCCCGATTGCAGGCTCGCCGCGGGGATCCGTTTGAAGATCCATTCTCTACGTTTTGGGAGTGGGACTCCAACGAGGATGAACAGGCCTTTTCGGATCTTTAGGCCCCTTCGATTTCACGGCTCGAACCGGGGAGCACGCCAGTGCCAGAGCACATGGCAAGCATCGTCGATTGGTACGGCCCATACGTGGGGGATAACGCAGAAGCGTTGTTGAGGAGCGCACGGAATGCCGCTCGTGCAGATTTTGACGCCGGGCTCTATGTCGCGATAGGCCATGCACCCGGGGTGGCAAAAGGCCGGACGACGCTCCAGTACATTGGGATCGGCGATCCGTTAGTGACCCGATTGTACCCTAGCCATCATAAGCTCTCGCAAATTACGACCACCGGACTGTGGTTAGGAGAAATCGCGACGGCGGGAATTCCGGGACGGCGTTCCAAGCGTACCGATCCCCATCTAGATATCGTCGAATGGGCGCTGGCGCACTTTGTAAAAATCCCACTCAATGAACGTAAGACTGTTAAACCACCGAGCGGGTCTTGTGTGGTACTAAACCGATGGTGGAGCAAGGAAGATTACGAAACCCCGTCAGAGCGTCCCGCGGCTCGTTGGGCGGACGTGGTCGAATACAACGCTGCACCTGGCATCGCAAACTTGTGCTGGTTTGGAACACGAGGCAAAGTGATCTCAAGAAAAGTCTGAACACATTGCCTCATTCTGTCCGCGCCTTCTTCCGCAGTTCGAACTTCTGAATCTTCCCCGTCGAGGTCTTCGGCAGCGGCGCGAACGTCACATGGCGCGGGCACTTGTAATGCGCCAGGTGCGCGCGGCACCAGGCGATGATGTCCGCCGCCGTCACCGCCGGCGCATCCGGCTTCAGCGTAACGAAGGCGTGCGGCGTCTCGCCCCAACGCTCGTCCGGTTGCGCAACGACAGCGGCTTCCATCACCGCCGGGTGCTTGTACAGCACTTCCTCCACCTCCAGGGAGCTGATGTTCTCGCCGCCGGAGATGATGATGTCCTTGGCGCGGTCCTTGACCTCGACATAGCCGTCCGGGTGCATGCACCGCGAGGTCGCCGGTGTGGAACCAGCCGCCGGCGAAAGCCTCAGCCGTCGCCGCGGGATTCTTCAGATAGCCCATCATCACGGTGTTGCCGCGCAGCATCAGCTCGCCCATCGTTGCGCCGTCGGCCGGCACCGGCACCAGCGTCGCGGGATCGCGCACCGTCGGCTTCCTCCAGCATCGGCGTGTTGACGCCCTGGCGCGCCATGAACGCGGATTTTGCGTCCATCGCCATCGCGTCAAGTTCCGGCTGCCACATGCAGACGGTGGACGGACCAAAACTTTCCGTCAGCCCGTAGAGATGCGTGACCGCAAAACCCATCGCCTCCATCTGCGTGATCACCGCCGATGGCGGCGCGGCGCCGCCGGTGGCGATCTGCACCGTCTGCGGGAAACGCGCGGCGTGCCGTTGCCGGCGCGTGGATCAGCATGGTCAGCACGATCGGCGCGCCGCACATGTGCGTGACGCCATGTTCGGCGATCGCGGCGAACACCGGAGCCGGATCGACCCGGCGCAGGCAGACATGGGTGCCGCCCGCCAGCGTCACCGCCCAGGTATAGGTCCAGCCGTCGCAGTGGAACATCGGCAGCGTCCACAGATAGACGCTGCGCGGCGACAACCCGAACGTCAGCGCATTGGCGCAGGCATTCAGATAGGCGCCGCGATGATGCAGCACGACGCCCTTCGGATTGCCGGTCGTGCCGGAGGTGTAATTCAGCGAGATCGCCTGCCATTCGTCGTCCGGCAGGCGAACGGGAAACGCCGGATCGGCGTCGGCGATGAACGCTTCGTAGTCCATCGCGCCGAGGCGTTCGCCGCCCGCCGCCAGCGCGTCGTCGATGTCGATCACCAGCGGTTTGCGGTCGAGTGCGGCGAGCGCCTGGCCGATGACCGGGCTGTACTCGCGATCGGCCAGCACCACCTTGGCTTCCGAATGGCGCAGGATGAACGCGATCGAGCCGGCATCGAGGCGAAAATTGATCGGGCACAGCACGGCGCCCAGCATCGGCACGCCGTTATGCGCCTCCAGCATCTCCGGGATGTTGGGCGCCATGATCGCGACCGTGTCGCCCTTGCCGACGCCGGCGCGAGCCAGCGCCGATGCCAGCCGGCGCGAACGCTCGCAGAAACTGCAGCGTAGGTGATGCGGCGCGCGCCGTGGATCACCGCGACGCGCGGGCCATAGACATGCGCGGCGCGGAGCAGGAACGACACCGGCGACAGCGGCACATGGTTCGCCGCCGTGCGATCGAGATCATGATCGAAGATGGACACGCGGCGCTTCCTTGCCAGTCGCGAAACCCTTCGCCTAGCGTAAACCCGCCTGTCACCCGCAACAAGAAACGCCGAGCCGAGGGCACGCCCATGGCCGGAGCCGTCAAGCTGACTGTCGAGAACTTCATCGCCACGGTGGTCATGGACCGGCCGCCGGTGAACGCGCAGAACCACGCGTTCCGCGAGGAGATGATCGGCGTCTTCGATTCGCTGACCGATCGGGACGACGTGCGGGTGGCGATCCTGACCGGCACCGGGAAAATGTTCTCGGCCGGCGCCGACATGAAGGAGCGGCCGAACGCCGACGTGCCGGGCGAATACTGGAAGTTCAATCGCGGCGCGCGCGAGTGTTTCAACGCGATCCACGAATGCGCCAAGCCGGTGATCGCGGCGGTGAACGGCCCGGCCTTGGGCGCGGGCGCAGGACTGGTGGCGGCCTGCGACATCATCCTGTGTTCCGACAACGCGCAGTTCGGCATGCCGGAGATCGATGTCGGCCTGGCCGGCGGGGCGGCGATGCTGCAGACGCTGTTCGGCCATTCGCGCGCGCGGCGCATGTTCTATACCGGCTGGCGCGTGCCGGCGGCCGAGCTGTATCGCACCGGCGTGGTCGAATGCTGCGTGCCGCTGGAGCAACTGATGCCGGAGGCGATGAAGCTGGCGGAGGAGATCGCCTCGAAAAGCCCGATCGGCATGCGCTACGCCAAGCAGTCGATGAACACCACGATGCACATGCCGTCGCGCGACGGCTATCGCTTCGAACAGGGCGTCACGGTATTCCTGTCGAAGACCGAGGATGCGCAGGAGGCCCGGCGTGCCTTCATCGAGAAGCGCAAGCCGGTGTTCAAGGGACGATGAGACGATGGACCTGCAACTGCGTGACAAGACGGCACTGGTAACCGGCGCCAGCATGGGGATCGGCCGCGCGATCGCCAAGGGGCTGGCCGCGGAGGGCGTGCAGGTCGCGGTGGCGGCGCGGCGCAGCGAGCTGCTGGAGTCATTGGCCGGCGAGATCGTCGCGGCGGGCGGCAAGCGGCCGGCGCTGATCTGCCAGGACCTGATGGCGGAGGACGCCGCGACGTGCCTGCGCGACGCGGCGCTGGCGGGACTGGGCAACGTCGAGATCCTGGTCAACAACGCCGGCGGCAGCCGCCGACTGCCGGTCGATGCGCCAGAGGAACGCTGGGTGGAGGCGATGACGCTGAACTTCACCCGCCAGCGCCAGATCGCCCACGCGCTGCTGCCGCAGATGATCGAGCGGCGCTGGGGCCGCATCATCAACATCACCGGCAAGTCGGAACCGGAACATCTGAACGCCGCGTTCTCCGCCAAGGCGGCGGTGCATGCCTGGGCGAAGGGGCTGTCGCGCGAGGTGGGGCAGTTCGGCATCACGGTGAACTCCATCCCGCCCGGGCGCATCATGAGCGAGCAGATCCGCCGCAACTATCCCGAGGACTACCGCAAGCATTTTGCGGAAACCGAGATCCCGGTACGCTACTGGGGCGAGCCGGAGGATCTGGCTGTCATGGCGGTGTTCCTGGCGAGTCCGTTGGCGCGCTACGTCACCGGAACGGTCATTCCGGTGGATGGCGGCTTGCGGCGCTATCAGTTCTGAGAGGAGGGGGTTGCGATGATCGAACGCGAAATGATCGTCACCACCAAGCATGGCCGGATGCCGACGTTCCTGGCCGCACCGGATGGGGACGAGCCGCATGCCGGAATCATCTTCTACATGGACGCGCCGGGCATCCGCGAGGAGCTGCGCAACATGGCGCGGCGCATCGCCAAGCACGGCTATGTCTGCCTGCTGCCCGACATGTATTACCGGCTGGGAACGGTCCGGTTCGATATTCCGCGGCGCGATGACGGCATGTCGGCGGTGATTCGCGCGTCGATGAACCATTTGACCAACGCGCGGGTGATCGATGAGACCGCGGCGCTGCTGGCGTATTTCGACGCGCTGGACATCGTGACGCCGGGCAAGGTCGGCTGTGTCGGGCATTGCATGAGTGGGCAATACATCACGACAGCGGCGGCGAAGTTCCCGCACCGCATAGCGGCCGCGGCGTCGCTGTACGGCGTCGGGATCGTCACCGACAAGGAGGACTCGCCGCACCTGCTGCTGAACGAGGCCAAGGGTGAGCTGTATTACGCCTTCGCCGAGCACGACCAGTCGGTGCCGGAGCACGTCATCCCCGCATTGAAGGCGGCGCTGGACAAGGCCGGCACCAAGCACGAGTTGCACGTGTTTCCCGGCACGCATCACGGCTTCTGCTTTCCGGAACGCGCGGTCTACGACACGCTCGCGGCGGAAGAAACCTGGCGGAAGATCTTTGCGATGTGGCATCGGCACCTGAAGTAGCCCTCGCATGGACCTGATCCTTCGCAACGCGCGGCTGGCGCATGCACCCGAGGCACCGCCGGTCGACATCGGCGTCGCGGCCGGGCGCATCGTGGCGATCGAGCGGCGTCTGCCGGCCGAGGCCGCGGAGTACGACGCCGCTGGCCTGCTGGTGTGCGGCGGCTTCGTCGAGACACACATCCATCTTGACAAGTCCTGCATCCTTGAACGCTGCGCGCCGGAGACCGATCGGCAGGCCAACGCTGTGCCGCGCGTCGCCGCAGTGAAGTCGACCTTTACCGTGGAGGATGTCTACGAACGCGCCAGCCGTACGCTGGAGAAGTGCATCAAGCACGGCGCAACGCGGATGCGCACACATCTAGAGCTGGATGCCGGGGTCGAGCTGCGCAGCTTCGAGGCGATCGAGGCGCTGCGCCGCGACTACGCCTGGGCGATCGATATCGAGGTGTGCGCGTTTCCGCAGGAAGGGCTGACCAACAATCCCCAGGCGGACACGCTGCTGGTGGAAGCACTGAAGCGCGGCGCCAAGGTGATTGGTGCCGCGCCGAACTACGATCCTGACCATGCCGGGCAGATCCATCGCGTGTTCGACCTGGCGCGCGAATTCGACGTGAATATCGACATGCATCTGGATTCCGGCAACTCGCCGGAGTCGATGGACATTTATCTCGTCTGCGAGCTGACGGAAAAATACAAGCTGGGCGGCCGCGTCGCGGTGGGGCATGGCTGCAAATACTCGACGCTGCCGCCGCTGGAATTGCGGGCGCTGGCGCGACGCATCGCCGACGCTGGCGTGGCGGTGACGGTGCTGCCGGCGACGGACCTGTTCATGATGGGGCGGGATCAGGACCACTCGGTGCGGCGCGGCCTGGCGGATGCCAATCTGCTGACGGAGTACGGGGTGAACTGCTCGATCTCCACCAACAACGTGCTGAACCCGTTCACGCCGCTGGGGGATTGCTCGCTGCTGCGCATGGCCAATCTGCAGGCCAACGTCTGCCAGATCAGCCACCAACACCGGCTGCGCGAGTGCTTCAACATGCTGACGGAACGGTCGGCGCGGCTGATGAATCTTGCCGACTACGGCATCAAGGTCGGCAACCCCGCCGATCTGGTGGTGGTGGATGCGACGACGCCGGAGCAGGCGGTGCAGGAGATCTACCCCCCTCTGGCGGTGTTCAAGCGCGGCAGGCGCACGGTGACACGCGCGCGCGCCGAACTGCACAAGCCGCATTGAGGTTGCGCATGCCGCATTCCTTCCAGACCAGCGACGGCATGCGCATCGCCTACTATGTCGACGACTTCACCGATCCGTGGCGGACGCCTGCGACGTTGTTGCTGCTGCACGCCGCGATGGGGCACGCCGGGCGCTGGTATGCCGCGGTGCCGGCGTTGAGCCGGCGCTACCGTGTCGTGCGGATGGATCTGCGCGGCCATGGTGCGTCCCAGGTTCCACCGGCGGACTCGCCGCTGAGCATGGATCGGCTGGTGCAGGATGTGCGCGAACTTCTGGACCATCTGGCGTGCGGCGCGGTGCACATCGTCGGCAACTCCGCCGGAGGCTACGTGGCGCAGAACCTGGCGATGCAGTCGCCGGACCTGGTGCGCAGCTTGATTCTGTTCGGCTCCACGCCGGGGCTGAAGAACAGCCAGGCCCGCGAGTGGCTGCCGCGCGTGGCGAAGGAAGGGCTGCGGAACTTCCTCGCCGCCACCATCGAGGATCGCTTTCCGCCGGGACAAGACCCCGGACACATCACGTGGTTCCTGGACGAGGCCGCGAAGAACGACACAGCCTGGATCGGCCGCTTCGTTGGGCTGATGACGACGCTGTGGTGGGCCGACGTGCTGCACCGCATCCAGTGTCCGGCCTTGCTCGTGATGCCGGGCGCCGAGACGGTCGGCGGCACCGAGAACTACGAGGTCATGCGAGCGCGGATTCCCGATGGGGAACTGATCGCCTACGAAGGATTACCGCACAACATCTGCGACATCGCGCCGGATCGTTGCGCCGCCGATGTGCTGGCGTTTTTAGCCCGACGCTTCGGCAAGGAATGATCGGGATGCTTCTGTCGGACCTCGCCCAAGTGATTCGCAGCAAGAATGCCGGACCGCGCCGATTGACGCTGGACGTGATGTTCGCCTCCGACGCCGACTATCAGCGCGTTGTGCAGTCGCCGGCGTTCACGCGCGAGGCGATCGGGCGACTGTATCGCATTCCACCCGAAGACGTCGCGGTGATCCCCTATCCGCTCGGCCGCGCGATCAAGATCACCCTGCCGCGACAGACCGCCGGCGACCCGGGCGATCGTGATGTCTATGGCGCGCAGCAGCACGCGCCGCTGTTGGGGGTCGAGATATGAGCGCGTCGCACCGGGTACTGGACGATGTTCGGCGCACCAAACGAGCGATGCGCTTCCTGGGTGCCTCCGGGCAGTTGGGCTACGGCATCCCGACACCGGCGTTCAGTGCCGGCCTGGCGCGGCAGCCCGATCTGATCGGCTGCGACATGGGCTCGATCGACATCGGTCCGACCTATCTCGGCAAGGGCGAAATGGCGACCTCACCGGTGGCGACGGGGCGCGATCTGCGCAAGGTGCTGCTGGGTGCCCGGCAGGTGGATGTGCCGCTGGTGATCGGGTCCGCCGGCTCCGCGGGCGCCGCGCCGCATCTGGAGGCTACGCTGGCGATGATCCGCGACATCGCGCGGGCGGAAGGGCTGCATTTTCGCATGGCGGTCATCCGCGCCGACATGCCGCGAGCGCTGCTGAAGCAGGCCGTGCGCGAGGGGCGCATGACCGGCATGGACGGCATGGCCGCGCTGACCGAGCAGGATATCGACGAGGCATCGCATATCGTCGGCCAGATGGGCATGGGGCCGTTCCGGCGGGCGTTGGCGGAAGACGTCGACGTGATCGTCGCCGGGCGCGCCTGCGACACCGCGATTTTTGCCGCGCTGCCAACCATGCTGGATTTTCCGCCTGGTGTTTGTGGGCACATGGCAAAGATTATCGAGTGCGCCTCGTTGTGTTGCGTGCCGGGTGGGCGCGATACGATTCTGGCGACGCTGGATGCGGAGGGGTTCGAGCTGGAAAGCATGAACCCGGCGCGGCGTGCAACCCCGACCTCGGTCGCAGCGCACAGTTTGTACGAGCAGGCGGATCCGTACAGCGTGACGGAACCGGAAGGACACGTCGATCTGCGTGACGCGCACTACACCGCCCTGGACGATCGCCGCACGCGCGTGGTCGGTGCGCGCTGGATGCCAAGCGCCGAGCCCACGATCAAGCTGGAGGGCGCCACCTGCATCGGCGAGCGCGCCGTGCTGCTGGCCGGCGCCGCCGATCCGCGGTTCATCGCCCGGCATGCCGAGATTCTGCCCGCGGTCGCCGAGGTCGTGCGCGAGCTGGTGTGCGAGGACCAGCCGCAAGACTATACGTTGCGGTTCCGGGTGTACGGGGTGGACGGCGTGCGCGGGTTCGCGCCCGATGGCGAACCGACGCTGGGCGAAGCGTTCATCATGGGCGAATGCATCGCGCCCACGCACGAGCGCGCCGCCGAGGTGGTGCGAACGACCAAGCAGTATCTGCTGCATCATGGCTATCCGGGGCGGCTGTCGACGGCGGGAAACCTGGCGTTTCCGTTCACGCCGCCGGAGGTTTCGTTAGGGCCGGCGTATCGGTTCAGCGTTTATCATTTGATGCGGACGCCTGATCCCGACTCGTTGTTCCCCATGGAGATCGAAACGCTGTAGTTTGGCGGAATGCGCTTCGCTTTTCCGCCCTACACCGCTACGCCGCCGTGTAGGGCGGAAAAGCGAAGCGCATTCCGCCAACTCACCTCCCGGTTGCCGCCGACGTTTACCGCCGCTGCGGCGCCCGTGCCTCGCGGAACGGCGTGCCGGTTTCCGCCAGTTGGCGCAGCAGCGCCGCGGGCGCCCAGCGATCGCCATACTGCTGGTGCCAGGCGGCGATCTGGTCGTAGACCTCGCGCACGCCAATGCCGTCGGCCCAGAACATCAGGCCGCCGCGGTAGCGCGGGAAGCCGAAGCCGTGCAGCCACATCACGTCGATGTCAGCTGGCGCGGTAGGCGATGCCTTCCTCCAGGATCCGGCAGGCCTCGTTGACCGAGGAGAACAACAGGCGGCGCAGGATCTCCTGGTCGGTGAATTCGTGCTGCGGCGTGCCCAACTCGGCGGTGATCTGCTTGATGATGCGCGGCGACTTCGGGATCGGGGTGCGGCGTGCGGTCGCCCTTTTCGTAACGGTACCAGCCGGCACCGGTCTTCTGGCCGTAGCGGCCGAGTTCCACCAGGCGATCGGCGATCGGCAGCTTGCGGTAATTCGGATTGGCGGCGGCGCGGCGCCGGCGGCCGGCCGCGCCGATATCGAGGCCGGCAAGATCGCCGACCGCGAACGGGCCCATCGGATAGCCGAAATCGACCATCACCTTGTCGACCTGCTCGGGCAGGCAGCCTTCCTCCAGCAGGATGACCATTTCGGTGTTGAACGGGGCGCGCGAGCGGTTGGCGAGGAAGCCGTCGCAGTTGCCGGCGACACCGGCGATCTTGCCGATCTTGCGGCCCATCTGCATGACCGCCAGCAAGTTTCGGGTGAGGTTTTCGCCCCGCGCACCACCTCCAGCAGCTTCATCACGTTGGCGGGGCTGAAGAAGTGCGCGCCGGCGACATCCTCCGGGCGATGCGTCATCGCGGCAAGCTGGTCGATGTCCAGCGCCGAGGTGTTGGACAGCAGCAGCGCGCCGGGCTTCATCACCTCGTCGAGCTTGGCGAAGATGGGCTTCTTGACGTCCATCTCCTCGAACACCGCTTCGACGACGATGTCGGCGTCCTTGATGTCGTCGTAGCCGGCGACCGGTTGGATGCGGGCGAGGCGGCGCTGCATCTCGTCCTCGGCCAGGCTGCCGCGCTTGACCGAGGTGGCGTAATTGGCGCGGATCCGTTCCATGCCGCGATCGAGCGCTTCCTGCGTCGCGTCCATGATTTTCACTGGCACGCCGAAATCGGCAAAACTCATGGCGATGCCGCCGCCCATCGTGCCGGCGCCGATCACCGCGGCGGTGCTGAACGGTCTGGCGGCGACGCCGGCGGGCAGGTCGGGGAGCTTGGCAACCTCGCGCTCGGCGAAGAAGGCGTAGCGCAGGGCACGGGCTTCGTCGGAGTTCTCCAGCTCCTGGAACAGCTCGGATTCGCGGCGGATGCCCTCGTCGAACGGCAGCGTGCAGGCGGCTTCCACCGCGGCGATGCAGTTGTAGGGCGCCTTTTGGTTGCGCGCGCGGCGGGCGATGGATTTGCGCATCGCGTCGAACATGCCGGGATCGGCCTTGGCCTCGGCAAGTTTTTCCGCGCGGTCGCGCACGCGGGGCAGCGGGCGGGCGGCGGCGATGCGGCGCGCATAGGCAATGGCGCTGTCGCGCAGGCCGCGCCGAGTCCGGAATGACCTCGTCGATGATGCCGAGCGCGCCTGCTTCGCGCGCCGGCACGTGGCGGCCGGTGACGATCATGTCCATCGCCGCCTTCGGGCCGACCAGCCGCGGCAGGCGCTGCGTGCCGCCGCCGCCGGGCAGGATGCCGATCAGCACCTCCGGCAAGCCAACCTTCGCGCTGTCCACCGCGATGCGGTAGTGGCAGGCCAGCGCGATCTCCAGCCCGCCACCCAGGGCATAGCCGTGGATCGCGGCGACGACGGGCTTCGTGCTGGCGTCGAGGATGTCGTAGACGCGCTCGCCCAACGGCAGGCGCTTGCGGCCGGTGCCGAAGCTGCGGATGTCGGCGCCGGCGATGAAGCTGCGGCCGGCGCCGATCAGCACCATCGCAGCGATGGCGGGGTCGGCGATGCCTTGCTTCAGGCAGGTCGATGATGCCCTCGGCGACGCCTGGGCCGAGCGCGTTGACCGGCGGGTAGTTGACCGTGATGACGCCGATGTCGGCTTCGCGGGTGAGAGTGACGAGTGGCGCTTCGGACATTGGCGATTCCTTGGTTGTACTTCTCCGTCATGGCTGGGCTTGTCCCGGCCATCCGCGCACCACGGTTGAAGCGCAGATGGCCAGGTCAAGCCGGGCCATGACGGAGGGCGATGGGGCTGGTCGATCCATATACGTTACAGAATGGCTTCCGCAATTACGCGCATCACCTCGATGCTGGCGCCCTTCAGCACCATGGTGCCGACCGCGCGGTCGTTCGCCACCTGCTGCCAGGCGGCGAGCCGGTCCGTGATCCGCTCGGCTGGCCCGACAAGGGAAATCTCGTCGATCAGCTTATCGGGCACAGCGGCGGCGGCCTCGGTTTTCTTGCCGTCGAGATACAGGTCCTGGATGGTCCTCGCCGCGCCCTCGTAGCCGAGCTTGATGGCGACGTCGTTGTAGTAGTTTTTTGCCCGCGCGCCCATGCCGCCGATATACAGCGCCAGTTCCGGGCGGATCGCATCGCGGCAGGCGGCCACGATCGGGGCCGAGCTTGGCGCGGACGTAGGGAGCGACATCGAAGTTCGCCAGCGTCGCGGCACGACCAGCTTTCTTCATGCCCTCCAGGATCGGTGCCGATACGATCTGCGGCTGCTCCGGCGAGTAGAAGATCGGCAGCACGCCGTCGGCGCATTCGCCGGCGGTGCGCAGGCCGGCGGGCGTGATGGAGGCGAGGTAGAACGGGATGTCCGGATTGCCGTGCGTGATGCTGCGCAGCGCGCGGCCGAGGCCGGTGGCGTCCGGGCCGGCATAGGGGATCACGTATTCCTCGCCGTGGAATTCCAGCGGCGCCTTGCGTTCCAGCATCTGGCGGATGATGGCGATGTATTCCTTGGTGCGCGTCATCGGTTTGCCGAAGCGCACGCCGTGCCAGCCTTCCACCACCTGCGCGCCTGACACGCCGAGACCGCACAGGAACCGATTCCCCGACAGGATCTGCAGCGACATCACGGTCATTGCCGCGCAGGCGGGGGTGCGCGCGGGGATCTGCATGATCCCCGTGCCGGCCTTGATCCGTGTCGTGCGCGCGAGGATCCAGGCGACCGGGGTGACGGCGTCGGTGCCGTACGCCTCGCCGGTCCACACCTGGGAGAAGCCGAGCCGCTCGGCTTCCAGCACCCGTTCCATGTCGAGTTTCGGGTGTCGGCCCCGACATGTCGACCGTGATGCCAAGCTGCATGGCGCGCCTCCGCTAGCGGACTTTTGTCATGATACTCGTCACGGAACCGCCTCATGTTGTCGAGCGTCGCGGCCAGCGACGGGCCGAACAGGCCGAAGTCGAACGCGGTGACGCCGACCTCGGACAGCGCCTTGATGTCGCCGACGATAGTCGGCAGCGCCGCCGGTGAACAGCTTGCGCTCGCCGTCCACCGTGCCTTTCGGTTGCGCCTCCGGGTTGGACGATACGCGATAGGCCAGCCCGACGGCGACGCCGGATCGCGCCCGGCCTTCTCGGTCATGCCGCGCAGCTTCGCGACGCCGGCCTTGTAGCGGGTCAGCGTGTCCATCGGGAATTGCGGGTTGGTGCCGATCGGATACCACGCATCGCCGTATGCTCGCGGTGCGGCGCATGGCCGGGCCGCTCTCGCCGCCGATCCAGATCGGGATCGGCTGTCTGCACCGGCTTCGGCGGAAACAGCACGTCGGAAAACTTCACGTATTTGCCGTCGAATTTCGGCTGCGTCGGCTGGTCCACAGCTCCTTGCAGACCAGCCATCCATTCGTCGGTCACCGCGCCGCGCTCGGCGAACGGCGGCGCGCCGATGGCGATGAACTCCTCCTCGCACCAGCCGGCGCCGATGCCCAGCGTCAGCCGGCCCTTCGACAGATAGTCGATCGTCGCGAGGATCTTCGCGGTCAGCACGGCGGGACGATGCGGCACCACCATCACCGAGGTGACGATGCGCAGCTTCGAGGTCGCGGCCGCGATGAACGCGGCGGTGGTCAACTGCTCCAGCCGTGGCGCGGCGGCGCCGGACGGGAATTCGCCCGATTCGGAATAGGGATAGCGCGACGCGATGCTGGTGGGGATCATCACGTGGTCGCTGACGGTGACGTAGTCGAAGCCGAGCGCCTCGGCCTCGGTGGCGATGCGCACCAGGCTGTCGGGGCCGATCAGGGGTCCGCTGGTCGGGGCGCTGCAACCGATCTGCATTTGTTCCTCCGGCTTGAATTGCGCTTGAATCGTCGATAGCACACGATGCCCGGGCCAGCGATACGCAGACACGGGACCAGGAGGGGATCGACGCGATGGACTTCGGCATCCATTTCGGCACGCGCGGCTGCCTGGCGTCGCGCGACAACATCATGGCGCTGGCGCAGCGGGCCGAGGCACTCGGCTACGCGTATCTCGGCGTCGCCGACCATCTGGTCGTGCCGGTGCAGAGCGGCGTGCGCTATCCGTACACGGCGGATGGCATCTGGCCGGGCGCGCCGACCGGGCGAATGCTTCGATGCGATCGCGACGCTGGCGTTCCTGGCGGCTGCACGCAGCGGATCAAGCTGTTGACCTCGGTCGTGGTCGTGCCATATCGGCCGGCGGTGCTGGCGGCGAAACTGTTCCTGACGGCGGACGTGCTGTCGGGCGGGCGGGTGATCGCCGGGGTGGGGTCGGGCTGGATGCGCGAGGAGTTCGAGGCGCTGGGCACGCCGCCCTATCGCCGAGCGTGGCGCGGTGACTGACGAATACCTGCGGGCGTGGAAGACGCTGTGGACCGCAGCAGCGTCCGACGCTGGATGGCAAGTACGCGAAGTTCGAAAACATGGTGTTCGAGCCGAAGCCGACGTCGAAGCCGCATCCGCCGATCTGGGTTGGCGGCGAAAGCCCGCCGGCGCTGCGCCGCGTCGCGCAGTTCGGCGACGCCTGGTATCCGGTGTCGAACAACCAGCAGATCCGGCTGAACACGCCGGAGCGGCTGAAGGACGGGATCGACGGCATGCAGCGCGTGGCGGAAAAGGCCGGGCGCGATCCGCTGTCGATCGACGTCGGCTATCTGTGGTTCCTGCCGCCGAACGAAACCGCGCAGACCGGGCCGGATGGCGAGCGGCAGATGTTCACCGGCTCGGTGGCCGACTGGCTGGAGGACGCGGCGGCGCTGGCCGAGGCCGGCGCGCGACACGTGATCCTGTATCTGCAACGTCCGACGATCGGGGAAACCCTGGACGTGATGCAACGCTTCAGCGAAGACGGTGGTGCGCAAGTTGATGACCCACGACGACGACCTGATCGGCTGGATCGCCCGGGCGCCGCTGCCGGAGCTGATGGCGGCGGCGGCCGCGAAGCGCGATGCGGCCTACGGGCGGCTGGTCTCCTACTCGCGGAAAGTGTTCATTCCGCTGACGAAGCTGTGCCGCGACGTGTGCCACTACTGCACCTTCGCCGAACGGCCGCGCGCCGGGCCGGCCGGCATATCTGTCGCCGGAGGACGTGCTGGCCATCGCGCGCGCCGGCGCGGCGGCCGGCTGCACCGAGGCGCTGTTCACGCTGGGCGACAAGCCGGAGCTGCGCTACCGCGCGGCGCGCGAGGCGCTGGCGGCGCGCGGGCACGCGACGACGATCGACTACCTGCGCGAGATGTGCGCGCTGGTGCTGAAGGAAACCGGGCTGCTGCCGCACGTCAATCCGGGCGTGATGACGCGCGAGGAGATCGCGGCGCTGCGCGAAGTCTCGGCCAGCATGGGCATCATGCTGGAATCCAGCAGCGCGCGGCTGTGCGAGCCGGGCGGCGTGCATTACGGCTCGCCCGACAAGCTGCCCGCGGTGCGGCTGGAGATGATGCGCCAGGCCGGCGAACTGGCGGTGCCGTTCACCACCGGCATCCTGATCGGCATCGGCGAGACGCGGGCGGAACGGCTGGAGTCGCTGGCGGCGATCGCCGAGCTGCACGCGCGCACGGCCACATCCAGGAAGTGATCGTGCAGAACTTCCGCGCCAAGCCGAACACCAAGCGGGCGAACGCGCCGGAGCCCGATCTGGACGATCTGCTGTGGAGCATCGCCGCCGCGCGGCTGATCCTGCCGGCGGATGTGCATGTGCAGGCGCCGCCGAACCTCTCGCCCGGGGTCTACGAAAAACTGATCGGCGCCGGCATCGACGACTGGGGCGGCGTGTCGCCGGTGACGCCCGACCACGTGAACCCCGAGGCGCCGTGGCCCGCAATCGACGCGCTGGCGCGAACGCACGGCCGAGATGCGGCAAGATCCTGGTGCCGCGGCTGCCGGTCTATCCGGCCTATGCGCATGCCGCCGAGCGCTGGCTGGCGCCGGCGATCGCGCACGCGGGTGCGGCCGCGCGATCGACGCCGACGGTTGGGCGCGCGACGATGACTGGGCGCCGGGGCTGACCACGCTCCCCCGTCAGGCCACGCCGTTGCTGTCCGAGCGTCGATCCGCAGGTGGAAGCGGTCATCGCCAAGGCGATGGGCGGCCGGCGGCTGGACGAACCGGAGATCGTGCGGCTGTTCGGCGCGCGCGACGCCGATTACGAGCGCGTGCTGACCGCGGCGGACGAACTGCGCCAGGCGGTCAGCGGCGAGGTGGTCCGCTACGTCGTCAACCGCAACATCAACTACACCAACATCTGCTACTACCGCTGCAAGTTCTGCGCGTTCTCCAAGGGCAAGACGCACGAGGCGCTGCGCGGCACGCCGTACGACCTGGCACTGGAGGAAATCGTTCGCCGCGCGGAAGAGGCGTGGGATCGCGGCGCCACCGAAGTGTGCCTGCAAGGCGGCATCCATCCGGACTACACCGGCGAGACCTATCTCGGCATCTGCCGGGCGATCAAGCAGGCGGTGCCGGGGATGCACGTGCACGCGTTCTCGCCGCTGGAGGTGACGCAGGGCGCGGCGACGCTGGGCCGCAGCCTGTCGTCGTTCCTCGCCGAGCTGAAGGACGCCGGGCTCGGCACGCTGCCGGGCACGGCCGCGGAAATCCTCGACGACGAGGTCCGGGCGGTGATCTGCCCCGACAAGGTGAACACCGCGCAATGGGTCGATGTGCTGCGCGCGGCGCACGCGCTGGGGCTGCGGACCACCTCCACGATCATGTACGGCCATGTCGAGCGGCCGATCTCCTGGGCGCGGCATCTGCTGGTGCTGCGCGACCTGCAGGCGGAAACCGGCGGGATCACCGAGTTCGTTCCGCTGCCGTTCGTGCACATGGAAGCGCCGATGTATCTGCGCGGCCTGGCGCGCAAGGGGCCGACGCTGCGCGAGGCGGTGCTGATGCACGCGGTGGCGCGGCTGGTGCTGCATCCGCTGATCACCAACATCCAGACATCGTGGGTGAAGATGGGGCCGGAGGGCGCGGCGCTGTGCCTGAACGCCGGCGCCAACGACCTCGGCGGCACGCTGATGAACGAGAGCATCTCGCGCGCGGCGGGCACGCAGCACGGGCAGGAGTTTCCGCCCGAGGCGATGGAGGCGCTGATCGGCTCGATCGGCCGCGTGCCGCGACAGCGCGACGACGGCTGTACGGGCCGGTCGGCAATGACCGGCGGGCGGCATCGTTCGGCGCGCCGGAGCTGGCGCCGGTCGTGCAGACGCCGCCGCGCAAGGTGCTGGCGGAGTAGCCACGGCGCGCCGGCGCGGGCGTAGAATCCCGTACGCGCATTTCCGAATTTTGCTTCTCGCGCGAATGTGCTTGCGTCATGGTCGCGACGGCAAGACCGATGACCAGCACAGCGCGTTTCGACACGCAGAGAGGGCACGATGCGGCGCGAGCAGACCGATGCGAGACTTCGCGACGGCGATGAGCAACACCCGATGCACCCGGCCGCACAGCCTGGCGCCGGCGCGCGGACACTCGCCCAGCCGATGAACGCGGTGGCGAACATCCGCGCCACCGTGTGGCTGATCGCCTGCCTGCTGCTGGTCTGGGTCGCCATCGTCGCCGCATAGCCGCGATCGCGCGGCAGGAACGCAAGGAGCCCGCCATGTCGCGCAACATGACCGAAGCTGGGTATGGCGAGGGCACCCCGCGGCCGGCACCGATCGAGATCGATGCAAGGCGCCTGACGGCTGGCCAACTGCGGATGCTCGGGCTGACCCATGTCGCCTATCTGACCGCGTCGATGCTCGACGGCGAACCGGTGGCCTACACGATTCGCGGCGCCGACGGGGTGGTGGTGGCGTCGTTCGAGGAGCTGGATCTGGCGCTGGAGCTGATGAACCGGCTCGGCCTGGCCCTGGTGGCGGTGCACTAGCGTGCTCATTGCGGCTCGTGGGGCTGCACGGCGCGTGGGCCACGCATCGTAGGGCGGAAAAGCCAACGCCCCCGGGCGCTTGACTCGGGGGCAGCGCATTCCGCCACCCTTCGACGGACCCGCAAATGGTTGCCGATGCGATGCAAGCGGCGGAATGCGCTGCCCCCCGGATCAGGTCCGGAGGCGTTGGCTTTTCCGCCCTACGTCCTGAAATCGCCGGCCGTGCAATGACAGGTGGCGTCTCCGGCTAGCCTGAACCGACTTCAACCCCCTGACATCACAAGCCGAAGCGACGCAGCAGCGCCAGCGTGCGGGTGGGCATCTCCGGGGTGGCGCGCAGGAAGGCGCGCAGGTCGTCGGGATGATCGATGTCCAGCGCGAACCCCGACAGCCTGACCACTGTTGGTTCGATACCGTGCCGACGCGCGGTGTCGAGGTGGGGAAAGTAGCTGTTGTCGCCGAAACGCAATGGCATCGCCTCGGGCGGCAGGCACAGCACGCCGTTGGACCCTAGCTCGTCGTGCGCCGGGGCGATGGTGAAGGATGGCGCTGCGCGGCGGCCGGCGATCAGCGCGTCGATCTCGGTGGCGGTGACGCGCGGGGTGTCACCGGGCAGCACGAGCATCCCGGCACGGCCCTCGCGGGTCAGGGCGCGGGCGATGGCGGCGACGGCGCCGGTATGGCCGGCGCGCGCGTCGTCGGTGATGACCTGCGCGCCGTAGCGGCGGGCAAGCGCGGCGGCCAGCGGGTCGAGCGTGTTGACCAGGATGCCGGCGAGGGCGGCGCCGGCGAGGGCGGTGAGAACGTCCTCCAGCATGGTGGCGGCGAGGGTTTGGCGCTGGGCGGGCGTCAGCAGCGGGGCGAGGCGCTGCTTGGCGTCGGCGAACTCCTTGACCGGGAGCGCGGCCCAGATGTCGGGCGTGGGGATCATGCGGACTGGCGGCGTTGGTGCGACACCGGAAACGACCCCTCCCCCGCCTTGGTCCGTTTCACGGCCCAAGCCCTCAAGGAGAGGGGGAGTATAGCGATGCCGCCGCGTCCAGTACCACGCGCGCCAGGGCTTCGCGGTCTTCCATGGTCAGCATCAGCGTCTTTGCCGCGATGACGCGCGGATGCGCGCCATCCATGTTGGCGGCGTCGGCATGATCGACAATGTAAGCGTCGAGCAGTTCGCCGTACCACTCGGCAACCGCGCGGGCAGACGGGTCCAGGCCGAGCTCGGTCATCATCTTGGCGGTGGGGCCCTTGACGGCGCGGCCGGCGATGATGGGAGACACCGCGACAACGGGCGCCTGGCAGGCGTGCAGCGCCTCGCGCACGCCCGGCAGGGACAGGATCGGCTCGATGCTGATGAACGGGTTGGATGGGCAGATTACCACCGCGGTCAGCGCCGGATCGGCGAGCGCCGCCAGGAACGCGGGCTGCGGTTGGGCGTCGCCCTCGAACATCAACTCCTGCACCACCGGTTCGCAGCGTTGCCGGACGAAATAGTCCTGGAAATCGAGCCACCCGGTCGCGGTGAGCACGCGGGTGCGCAGGCGCCCGTCGGTCATCGGCAGGATGCGCGCCCCGACGCCGACGCGGCGGCACAGATCGGCGGTGATCTCGGTCAGCGTCTCGCCGCGGCGCAGGCGGTGGGTGCGCTCGACATGCATCGCCAGGTCGCGGTCGCCGAGGCGGAACCAGGTCGCGCCGCCGAGCGTGGCGATAGTCTCCATGAAATTCCAGGTCTCGTCGCGGCGGCCCCAGCCGAGCTCGGGGTTGGCCAGGCCGGCCAGCGTGTAGACCAGCGTGTCGATGTCGGGGGAGATCGCCAGGCCGAGATGCTCGAAATCGTCGCCGGTGTTGGCGACGATGGTCAGGTCGTCGGGCGGCAGCACGCGGCTGAGGCCAAGTGCCAGCTTGGCGCCGCCGACGCCGCCGGACAGGGCGAGGACGCTCACTGGAACAGGTCTTCGTTGCCCGGGCGGATCAGATCGGCGGCCGGGGTGTCGGGGGCGGTCCAGGCCAGGCCGCGCACCAGCACGACGGGGCGCGCCTCGGCCGCCTGGCCCTGCAGCAGGGAGGCCGCGGCGGCGATTTCGTCGGCAAAGCCGATGATGCTGACCTCGAGGGTGCGGCCGAACAGGTCTGGGGAGCCGCGCAGGTCGATCAGGCCGGGAAGGCCGGCGGCACCGATGGCGACACCACAGGTGCCGCGGCGCCAGGCACGGCCAAAGCTGTCGCTGATGATGACGCCGATGCGGGCGCCGTAATGGGCCGCCAGGCGGGCGCGCAGGCGCTCGGCGCTGGCGTCGGGGTTTTCCGGCAGCAGCAAGGCGCGGTGGACGCCGTCGGCGGGGGCGACGTTGGACTGGTCCACGCCGGCATTGGCCATGACGAAGCCGAGACGGTGTTGCACGATGATCAGGTTCGGGCGGCTGCGCACGACGCGGGTGGATTCGGCGAGGACGACCTCGACTAGGCGCGGGTCCTTGCCGACCTCGGCGGCGAGCGCGATGGCGCGGGGGGTGGGCGTGACGGTGGCGAGATCGACCACGCGGTTCTCCGCCTTGGAGACGACCTTCTGCGCCACGACCAGCACGTCGCGGTCGGCCAGCGTGCGGCCGGCGCGTGCGAGGGCGGCCACGATCAGTTCGGCCAGGTCGTCGCCGGGCTGGACCATGGGCAGGTCCGGCAGGGCGAAGAGCTGCAATTGGTCCGGGGTGGACATCGAAGGCGGCCTCAATCCTGCGCGGTCACGACAGGTGCGGGACAAATCGCGGACTGGCGCCGCGGTCAAGGGTGATGAGGACGTAGGGCGGCGTAGGGCGGATAAGCGTAGCGCAATCCGCCGGCAGGCTCGACGCGGCCGGGGGGCGGCGTAATGCGCTGCCCCCCGGAACAAGCATGCCCTCGGGCACTTGACCCGGGGGGCCGGGGGCGTTGGCTTTTCCGCCCTACGTCTATGGGTCGTTACGCGAACGCGCGGCGCAGCTTGGGCAGCACGGTCTCGCCATAGAGTTTGAGGAATCGTTCCTGGTCCGGACCGGGGGCGTGGAACACCAGGTGGCGGAAGCCGAGCTCCACGTAGGGACGGATCTTCTCGATGTGCTCGTCGGGGTCGGTGGAGACGATCCAGCGGCTGGCGGTGCGTTCAATCGGCAAGGCGTCGGCCAGGCGCTCCATTTCGATCGGGTCCTCGACGGTGACCTTCTCCTCCGGCGTCAGTGCCAGGGCAGCCCAGTGGTGGGTATCCTGCAAGGCCCGCTGGCGGTCGGTGTCGAAGGAGACCTTCATTTCGATCAGGCGGTCGAAGGCGGCGTCCTGTTTGCCGGCCAGCGCGATGCCCTCGGCGACGTTGGGCAGCAGCGTCTCGGTGTAGAGCTTCCAGCCCTTGCCCGAGGTGCAGATGAAACCGTCACCGGAACGGCCGGCGTATTTCGCCACCTGGGGGCCGGCGGCGGCGACGTAGATCGGCACCGGCGTGGTGGGCTTGTCGTAGACCGTTGCCTTTTCGGTTTTGTAGTACTGGCCTTCGAAGGTGACGCGGTCCTCGGTCCACAGCTTGCGGATCAGGCTGATGGCCTCGCGCAGGCGGGCAAAGCGTTCCTTCATTTCCGGCCACGCCATGCCGGTGGCGGGTACCTCGTTCAGCGATTCCCCGGTGCCGACGCCGAGGACGACGCGGCGGGGGAACAGCGCGCCGAGCGTGCCGAAGACCTGGGCAACAACCGAGGGGTGGTAGCGGAAGGTCGGTGTCAGGACCGAGGTGCCCATGACGATGCGGCTGGTGGAGGCGCCGAGCGCGCCGAGCCAGGCCAGCGCCGAGGGGGCGTGGCCGCCGGTGTGCTTCCATGGCTGGAAGTGGTCGCTGACGAAGACGGAGTCGAAGCCGACTTTTTCCGCCAGGACGGAGAAGTCGAGCAGTTGCCGAGGGCCAAATTGTTCGGCGGAGGCCTTATAGCCGAGTATGAGCACGGTGGTCGCTCCCGCTTGTTCGGATGGGACGCTAGCCCCGGCTTGGGTCGGGCGGCAACCTGCGGGGCGCGACGCCGGCGGCCGGATTACGTCGCTCCTTGCGGCACCGGATACTACGCAGCACCACGCCCCAGGCTTGGCCGCTTCGGATCGTAGGTCCAGCCGGGCACCAGGTACTGCATCGCCATCGCATCGTCGCGCGCCGAGGTGCCGATCTTCTGGTACAGCTCGTGCGCCGCCCGCACCCGCTCCATGTCGAGGTCGATGCCGAGGCCAGGCCGGTCCGGCACTGCAACATGCCCGCCGACGATCCGCAATGGCTCCTGCGTCAGGCGTTCGTTGCCTTCCTGCCAGATCCAGTGCGTGTCGATCGCCGTGATCTCCCCCGGTGCGGCGGCGGCGCAGTGGGTGAACATGGCCAGCGAGATGTCGAAATGGTTGTTGGAGTGCGACCCCCAGGTCAGGCCGAAATCGTCGCACATCTGCGCCACGCGCACCGCGCCCTGCATGGTCCAGAAATGCGGATCCGCCAGCGGGATGTCGACGGCGTTCAGGTGCAACGAATGGCCCATTTCGCGCCAGTCGGTGGCCACCATGTTGGTCGCGGTCGGAATGCCGGTGGCGCGGCGGAATTCCGCCATCGTCTCACGCCCGGAATAGCCGGCCTCCGGCCCGCAGGGGTCCTCGGCGTAGGCCATGACGTGGCCGTAGGCGCGGCCGAGCTCGATCGCCTCGGCCAGCGGCCAGGCGCCGTTCGGGTCGAGCGTCACGCGGCCCTCGGGGAAGCGTCGCTTCAACGCGGTCACCGCCTGCATCTCCTCGACGCCCTGCATCACGCCGCCCTTGAGCTTGTAGTCGCTGAAGCCATAGCGCTCGGTGGCGGCCTCGGCCTGGCGGACGATGGCGTCGGGGGTCAGCGCGGGCTCGGTGCGGACGCGTTCCCAGCCCTGCGTCGTTCCGGCCGCGGTCGGGTAGGGCAGGTCGGTGCGGGTGCGGTCGCCGACATAGAACAGATAGGCCAGCATCTTCACCGCGCCGCGCTGCTGGCCGGTGCCGAGCAGCGCGCAGACCGGCACGCCCAGATGCTGGCCCAGCAGGTCGAGCAGCGCCGCCTCGACGGCGGTGATCACGTTGTCGGTGCGCAGGTTGATCTCGTGCGGCTGGCGCAGCACCGCGGCCTCGGCGGCTGTCGTCACCTGGTGGACGATGGTCCTGCGCGCGCCCTTCGCACCGGGCAACGAGGCGCGGACGGCATTGCATATCGCGTTGATGCCACCGATCGGCTGGCCGACGACGAGCGGGATCGCGCGCTCGAGGGTCTGGCGGATGCCCTCGCTGCCCGGGACCTCGGCCACGCCGGTGTTGCCGGCGCTGTCCTTCAGAATGACGACGTTGCGGGTGAAGAACGGGCCGTGTGCGCCGGCAAGATTCAGCAGCATGCAGTCGCGGCCGGCCACCGGGATGACCAGCATCTCGGTGACGGTCGGGGTGCGAAAGGTGGGGGTGGCGGGTGTGTCGGTCATGATTGGTCGGTCCTGAACGCGCATTTGCCGGGGGCAGGCATCGCCGGGTAACGCGACGCCCGGCAAGCGATCTTGTCAATCAGCAGGCGACTGCACCTTGGCTGGAGCGCGTTCAGGCCAACCGGCGTTGCCGATACCCTCTGTCATTGCGAGGAGCGCAGCGGTCCCCGGGTCAAGCCCGGGGACCGCTGCGCTCCTCGCAATGACAGGGGGCGTGCGTGACAGGGGGTGTGTATGCGCGGTGCGTCTCGAGGACAACGGTCACGGCAGTAGTTGTTTCGGTTTGATCGTGAAGTCCTTGGGCAGATCATCCGCCTGCCAGCCGCCGCCCAGCGCCTCGATCAGCGTGACGCTGGCGACCAGCCGGCTCTGCTGAATGCCGAGCGCTGTCTCCTCATCGCCCAGCAGCAGCGTCTGTTCGGTAATCACACTGGTATACGCAACGGTTCCGGCGAGGTACTGGTTCAGCGTCACTGCCACCGCGCGCCGTGCCGACGCCACCGCCAGATCCTCCGCCGCCGCCTGCTGCGCCAGCACGCGCAGCGCGACCAGCTCGTCCTCGATCTGCTGGAATGCCGTCAGCACGGTCTGGCGATAGTCGGCGACGTACTGGTCGTAGGTGGCGCGGGCAACGTCCACCGCGGCCGAACGGGAGCCGGCATCGAAGATCGTCTCCGTCGCCGACGCGCCGAGCGACCAGGCGAGGTTCGCCGCGGTGAACAATTGCGACAGCGTGCTGCCGGCCAGGCCGAGCACCGCCGACAGCGTAACGTCCGGATAGTAGGCTGAGATCGCGACGCCGATCAGCGCGTTCTCCTGCTGCATCTGCCGCTCGGCCGCGGCGATGTCGGGACGCCGCTCCAGCAATGTCGAGGGAATACCGGCCGGCACCACCGGCACCTGCCGCGGCAGCGCCTCGACCGAGATCGTCAGATCGGCCGGCGGATGGCCGGTGAGGATGGCGATGGCGTGCTCGTACTGGCCGCGCAGCACGCCGACGGCGATCAATTGCGCCTGCGTGGTCTGCAGTTGTGCCTGCGCCGTCACCACATCGGCGCTCGAGGCCGTGCCGGCGTGGTACTGGTTCTGCGCGATCTCCAGTGCGTGCTCGTATTCCGCTACCGTGTCGGTCAGCAGCTTCTGCAGCGAGTCCTCGTAGCGCAGGTTGATGTAGGCGATGGCCAGCGTTGCTTGCGCCGAGAGCGTGGCGTTGGCCAGGTCGGCCGCGCTGACCTGCGCCGCCGCCACGTTGCTTTCCACCTGGCGGCGGATCTTGCCCCAGAAATCGGGCGTCCAGTCGGCGCTGCCCTGCACCGAGTATTGCGTGCGGATCGTGCCCCTGCCGCCGCCGCCGACAACGGCGCCAGACGAGCCGACTGCGCCGCTGCCACTGCCGGACCGGGTGCGGGTGACGCTCGGGGTCACCGTGGCCGTCGGGAACAACTCTGCCTGGGTCTCGCGCACCAGTGCCGCGGCAGCGCGGTAGGACGCCTCGAAGGATTTCACGTTCTGGTTGGAGATCTCCACCTGCGACTCGAGCTGGTCCAGCTCCGGATCGTTGTAGATCGACCACCAGGCCCCGCGATCGATGCCGTCGAGGGGCGTCGCCTGCTTCCAACCGGCCAGCTCCTTGTAGGTGGTGGGCACCAGCGCTTCCGGACGTTTGTAGTCCGGACCGACCATGCAGCCGGTCAGCAGCGCGGCGAGGAACATCGCACCGAGGGGTGCAGGCCAATGACGCCATCCCGGCGTCATCCCGGGCGCGGGCCGGCATCCACTACATTTCTGCTCGCACGAAGGCATGGCGTGGATGCTGGCATCCGCCGGCATGACGTGGGGAGGAGCCGGTGCCCCGCATCCACGCGCCCCGCATCTACATGCTGCGCCATCACTCGGCCGCTCCGGATGCCAGCGGGAACGCCCGCCGCCAGCGGCCACGGGCGGCCAGGCGGAAGCGATCCAGATACAGATACAGCACCGGCGTCGTATACAGCGTCAGCACCTGGCTCACCGATCAGCCCGCCGACGATGGCGATGCCCAGTGGTTGGCGCAACTCGGCGCCGTTGCCGAAGCTCAGCGCCAGCGGCATCGCACCCAGCATCGCCGCGGCGGTGGTCATCATGATCGGGCGGAACCGCTTGAGGCAGGCCTCGAAGATCGCCTCGCGCGGGGTCAGGTCGCGCGTCCGTTCCGCTTCCAATGCGAAGTCGATCATCAGGATGGCATTCTTCTTGACGATGCCGATCAGCAGAATCACACCGATCAGCGCAATGATGGTGAACTCCGTGTGGAACAGCAGCAGCGCCAGCGACGCGCCGATGCCGGCCGAGGGCAGCGTGGACAGGATGGTGATCGGGTGCACCAGGCTCTCGTACAGCACGCCGAGCACGATGTAGATGGCGATCAACGCGGCGCCGATCAGCAGCGGTTCGCTGTTGAGCGATTGCTGAAACGTCTGTGCGGTGCCCTGGAAACTGCCATGCACGCTGGCCGGCATGCCGATGTCGCGCACCGCCTGGTCGACCGCCGTGGTTGCGTCACTCAGCGATTTGCCGGGTGCCAGGTTGAACGAGATGGTGGCCGCAACGAACGGCCCCTGGTGATTGACCGCGAGCGGGGTATTGCCGATCACGTAATGACTGAACGCGGACAGCGGCACCATCGTCTCCTGGCTGGTGCTGACCGCGGCGCCGGAAGACGCGCTGCCCTTGCCGGTGTTGGCCAGCGCGTTGGTCGCCGCGTTGCGCGCCGAGCTGGCGGCGATGCTGGCCGCGGTGTTGGCGGTGCCCGCCGCCTGCACGGTGCCGACCACCGCGTTGCTCGTTTCGGTGCCGCGCGCCGCGCCGCCGGCGGTGCTGACATAGATCTGCTTCAGCATCTCGGGGCTCTGCCAGTAGCGCGGCGCCACCTCCATGACCACGTGATACTGGTTCTGCGCCTGGTAGATGGTGGAAACCTGGCGCTGGCCGAACGCGTCATACAGCGTGTTGTCGATCTGGCTGACCGCCAACCCCAGGCGGCTCGCGGTCGCCCGGTCGATCATCAGGTCGGTCTCCAGACCCTTCTGCTGCTGGTCGGAATTGACGTCCTGCAACACGGGGCTGTGTTCCAATGCGGCCTCCAGCTTGGGCGCCCACTCATAGATCTCCGCGGTGGTATCGCCCTGCAGCGTGTACTGATACGTGGCATTGGACGCTCGGCCGCCGACCCGGATGTCCTGGATCGGCGTCAGGTACAGCCGCGCGCCCGGCACGACCGCCAGCGCGCGCCGCAGATTCGCCATCACCGTCGCCATCGACGGTCGTTGTCCGAGCGGCTTCAGCGCGATGAACACCGAGCCGGTGTTGGTCGCGCCGAAGCCGCTCGACCCGGCGAAGCCGACCACGTGGTCGACCGCGGAATCATGCCCGACGATCGAAACCATCTGGCGCAGCTTGACCTCCATCGCCTGGAACGAGGTGCTCTGGTCGGCCTGCATGCCACCCATCAGCTTGCCGGTGTCCTCCTCGGGAAAGAATCCTTTCGGCATGATTGCGAACAGCGCGACGTTCAAGGCAACGCAGAGCAGCAGGATCAGCATCACCAGCGCGCTGTGGCGCAGCGCCACGGCCAGCGTCCGCTCGTAGAGGCCCAGCGCGCGGTCGAACAGGCTGCGCCGGCGCGGCCGGTCCGGTCGCGGCGGCTCGGGGCGCAGCAGCAACGCACACATCATCGGCGTGGTGGTCAGCGAGATCACCATCGACACCAGGATGGCCAGCGACAATGTCACGGCGAACTCGCGGAACAGCCGGCCGACGATGCCGCCCATCAGCAGGATCGGGATGAATACGGCGATCAGCGACAGGCTGATCGAGATGACGGTGAATCCCACCTCGCCGCGCGCCGCGCAGCGCCGCCACGTGCGGTGGCTCGCCATCCTCGATGTGCCGCTGGATGTTCTCCAGCACGACGATCGCGTCATCCACCACGAAGCCGGTCGCCACCGTCAGCGCCATCAGCGACAGGTTGTCCAGGCTGTAGTCCAGCAGATACATCGCGCCAAACGTGCCGACGATGGAGATCGGCACGGCGATGGACGGGATCAGCGTCGCGCGCGCGCGGCGCAGGAACAGGAACACCACCAGCGTCACCAGCGCCACCGCCAGCAGCAGCGTCAGCTCGGTGTCGTGCAACGCGGCACGGATCGTCGTGGTGCGGTCGTTGGCGATGGTGACCTGGACGTCGCTCGGCAGTGCCGCCTCCAGCTCCGGCAGCGCCGCCGTCACCTGGTCCACCGTGTCGATGATGTTGGCGCCCGGCTGGCGGAACAGCAGCACGACCACCGAAGGCGTGCCGTCGGACAGGCCGATGTTGCGCAGATTCTCCACCGAATCGATCACGTCGGCGACGTCCGCCAGTCTTACGGGCGCGCCGTTGCGCCAGGCCAGGATCAGCGGCTTGTAGGCAGCCGCCGACAGCGACTGATCGTTGGTGTAGATCTGGAAGTGCCGGTCGCCTTGCTCGATCGCGCCCTTCGGACTGTTGGCGTTGGCCGAGGCCAGCGCCGCGCGCACGTCCTCCAGGCCGATGCCGTATTTGAACAGCGCCTGCGGGTTCAGCTCCACCCGCACCGCGGGCTGCGCGGCGCCGCCGATGATCACCTGGCCGATGCCGGTGATCTGCGACAGGCGCTGTCCCATCACGTTGCTGGCCGCGTCGTAGACTTGGCCGCGGGTCAGCGTGCTGGAGGTCAGCGCCAGGATCAGCACCGGCGCGTCGGCCGGGTTGACTTTGCGATAGGTCGGGTTGCTGCGCAGGCTGGCGGGCAGATCGGCGCGCGCGGCATTGATCGCCGCCTGCACGTCGCGCGCGGCGCCGTTGATGTCGCGGTCCAGGCTGAACTGCAGCACGATGCGCGCCGAGCCGACCGAGCTGGTCGAGGTCATTTCGGTAACGTCGGCGATCGCGCCGAGATGCCGCTCCAGCGGTTCGGCGACCGAGGTGGCGACGGTTTCGGGACTGGCGCCGGGAAGCTGCGCCTGCACCGAGATGACCGGGAAATCGACCTGCGGCAGCGGCGCGACCGGCAGCCGGAGATAGGCGAAGAACCCGGCCAGGGCGATGCCGATGGTCAGCAGCGTGGTGGCCACCGGTCGCGCAATGAACGGGCCGGAAATGTTCAATCCGCCACCCCGTCATCGGCCAGCCTTTCGCCGGTCCGACGCCCCCGTACCCGCACCACCAGCCGGTCGAACATCAGGTAGATCACCGGCGTGGTGAACAGGGTCAGCGCCTGGCTGAAGATCAGCCCGCCGACGATCGCGACGCCCAGCGGCTGGCGCAGCTCCGACCCGGTGCCCGCGCCCAGCATCAGCGGCAGCGCGCCCAGCAGTGCCGCCATCGTGGTCATCATGATCGGACGGAAGCGCAGCAGGCAGGCCTGGTGGATTGCCGCGCGCGGGTCCTTGCCCTCGTCGCGCTCCGCCACGATGGCGAAGTCGATCATCATGATGGCGTTCTTCTTGACGATGCCGATCAGCAGGATGATGCCGATGATCGAGATCACGTCGATGTCGTCGCCGGCGATCAGCAGGGCGACCAGTGCGCCGACGCCGGCCGAGGGCAGCGTGGACAGGATGGTGATCGGGTGGATGAAGCTTTCGTACAGCACGCCCAGCACGATGTAGACGGTGACGATCGCCGCCAGCACCAGCAGCAGTTCGTTGCTGAGCGAGGACTCCAGCGCCGCAGCGGCACCCTGGAACGCGGTGATGAAGCTGTCCGGCAGGGCGATGTCTTTTTCCGCCTGGCGAATCGCCGTGACCGCCGCGCCGAGCGAGGACCCGGGCGCGGTGTCGAACGAGATCGTGGTGGCGGGAAACTGTCCCAGGTGCTCGATGGCAAGCGGTCCGGCGTGCTCCTCCACGTGCACGATCGCCGACAGCGGCACCTGGCCGGTGGTGGTCTGCGCGGTCGGCAGGTAGATCGTCGACAGTCCGGCCAGCGAGGTTTGCAGATCGGGTGCCGCCTCCATGATCACGCGGGACTGGTTGGACTGCGTGTAGATCGTGGAGATGATGCGCTGGCCGAACAGATCGTACAGCGCGTTGTCCACCGTCGCCGGGGTGATGCCGAAGCGCGCCGCGGTGGCGCGATCGATCACCAGGTTCAACGTCAGCCCCTGTTGCTCCAGGTCGCTGGCGATGTCGGTCAACTCCGGTGACTGGCGCAACTGGTCGACCAGTTTCGGCACCCAGGTGCCGAACGCGCTCAGGTTCGGATTTTCCAGCACGAACTGGTACTGCGTGCGGCTGATCGCGGCGTCGATCGTCAGGTCCTGCACCGGCAGCAGATAGAGGGTCACGCCCGGAACGTTCGCCGTCTCCTGCTCGATCCGTTTGGCGATGTCGGTGGCGGTCAGCGTGCGGTCGTCACGTGGACGCAGGTTGATCAGGAAGCGCCCGGTGTTCAACGTCATGTTGGTGCCGTCGACGCCGACGTCCGAGGTCAGGCTGACCACGTCAGGGTCCTTCAGGATGACTGATGCCAGCGCCTGCTGCCGCTGGCGCCATCGCGTCGTAGGAGATCGACTGCGCCGCCACCGAGATGCCCTGGATCACGCCGGTGTCCTGCACCGGGAAAAACCCCTTTGGTGCCACGACATACAGCGCCACCGTCACCGCCAGGGTCAGGAACGCGATCAGCAGCGTCAGGGGCTGATGGTCCAGCACCACGTTCAGGGCGCGGTCGTAGCGTCCGATCACCCAGTTGAAGCCGTGTTCGGCCGCCAGGTCGAAGCGGGTCCGTTCCGCATCCGGATGATGCCGCACCAGGCGCGCGCACATCATCGGCACCAGGGTCAACGCCACCACCGCGGAGATGACGATGGTGACCGACAGCGTGATGGCGAACTCATGGAACAGCCGGCCGACCACGTCGCCCATGAACAGCAACGGGATCAGCACGGCGATCAGCGACACGGTCAATGATATGATGGTGAAGCCGATCTGCGCGGACCCCTTCAGCGCCGCCGCCATCGGACTGTCGCCGGCTTCGACGTAGCGGGAGATGTTCTCGATCATTACGATAGCGTCGTCGACCACGAAGCCGGTCGAGATGGTCAGCGCCATCAACGACAGATTGTCCAGGCTGAACCCCAGCAGGTACATCAGCCCGAAGGTGCCGACCAGGGACAGCGGTACCGACAGGCTGGGGATGATCGTCGCCGGCAGGTTGCGCAGGAACAGGAAGATCACCAGCACGACCAGGACCACCGCCAGCCCCAGCTCGAACTCCACGTCGGCGACCGAGGCGCGGATCGTCGCGGTACGATCGGTCAGCACCGCGACATCCAGTGCCGCCGGCAGCCCGGCCTGCAACTGCGGCAGCAGACGCTTGACGGTGTCCACCACGGCGATGACGTTGGCGCCCGGCTGGCGCTGGACGTTCAGGATCACCGCGGGCGTGGTGTTGGCCCAGGCGCCCAGCTTGGTGTTCTCCGCCCCCTGCACCACCGTCGCCACGTCGCGCAGATGCACCGGCGCGCCGTTGCGGTAGGCGATCACGATATTGGCGTAGTCGGTAGCGCTCTGGATCTGGTCGTTGGCGTTGATCGTCGTCGCCCGCGTCGGGCCGTCGAAGCCGCCCTTCGGCGTGTTGACGTTGGCGTTGCCCAGCGTGGTGCGCAGGTCGTCGATGTTCAGCCCGTTCGCCGCCAGCGCGCGCGGATTGACCTGGATGCGCACCGCCGGACGTTGCTCCGCCGCCGATGCTGACCAGGCCGACCCCCGGCTGCTGCGAGATTTTCTGCGCCAGCTGGGTCTCGCCGATCGTTTCGATGTCCGGCAGCGGCATGGTCTTCGAGGTCAGCGCCAGCGTCAGGATCGGCGCGTCGGCCGGGTTCACCTTGGCGTAGATCGGCGGCGCCGGCAGGTCCGCCGGCAGCAGGTTGCCCGCGGCATTGATCGCCGCCTGCACCTCCTGCTCGGCCACGTCCAGGCTGAGATCGAGGCCGAACTGCAGCGTGATCACCGAAGCGCCGGCCGAACTGGTGGAGAACATCTGGTTGAGGCTCGGCATCTGGCCGAACTGCACCTCGAGCGGCGCGGTGACCGAGGAGGTCATCACCTCGGGGCTGGCGCCGGGGTAGAAGGTCTGCACCTGGATGGTCGGGTAATCGACCTCGGGCAGCGCGGAGACCGGCAGGAAGAAGAACGCCGCCATGCCGGCGAGCAGGATCGCCGCCATCAGCAGCGAGGTGCCCACCGGGCGTTCAGATGAAGACGCGGGACGGGTTCATGGCGCCGCTCCCTCGGTCGCCGGGGGGATCACTGACCCTGCTGGCCCTGGTGCCGGCCGGTGCCGGAGGCGGGGGTATCCTGCGCGGCGTCCTGCCCGCTTGTCGTCCCGGTTGCCGTGCCGGTTGCCGTCCCCTGGGCCTTGCCGCTTCCCGCCCACGTGCCGGTTCCCGCGGCCTTCGCGGTACCTGCCGGCTTCGCAGTCCCCGTGGCAGCCGGCACCGTCACCTTGGCGCCGTCGCGCAGCCGGTCGGTGCCGTCGGTCACCACCCGCTCTTCCGGCGTCAGGCCGGAGATCACCTGCTCCAGCGCCCCGTCCGTCACGCCGAGCTTCACCGTCTTCACCGACACCGTGTCGTTGGCGTTGATGACATAGACGAACGCACCCGGCGCACCCTGCTGCACCGCCGCTACCGGCACGCGCGTGACGTTGTGCAGCGTGTCGACCAGCAGGCGCGCGTTGACGAACTGGTTGGGGAACAGTGCGTCGTTCGCGTTCGGAAACAGCGCGCGGATGTTGACGGTGCCGGTGGTCGTGTTGATCTGGCTGTCCACCGCCGCGACCTTTCCGGTGGCGAGGTGCGTCGTGTTGGACCGGTCGTAGGCGTCGACCGGCAGCGTGGCGCCGGCATCGAGCCGCTGCATGACCTCGGGCAGATTGTCCTCGGTCACCGAGAAGATCACCGAGATCGGGTCGAGCTGCGTCAGGGTCACCAGCCCGGTGGTGCTGCTGGCCTGCACGTAGTTGCCGGGATCGACCTGCCGTAGTCCGACGCGCCCGCCGACCGGCGCGGTGATGTGGCAATAGCCGATGTTGAGCTTGTCGTTGTCGATCGCGCCCTGGTCGACCTTCACGGTGCCCTGGTACTGCTCCACCAGGAAGCGCTGATCGTCCACCTGCTGCTGGGCGATCGAGTCCTGCCGCCCCAGCGTCAGGTAGCGCTTCAGGTCGGACTGCGCCTGGGCCAGCAGACCTTGGTCGTGCGCGAGCTGGCCCTGGTCCTTCTCGAGCTGCGACCTGGTACGGGCGGTCGTCGATCTGCGCCAGGAAGTCGCCCTTCTTGACCATCTGGCCTTCCTGGAACCCTACACTCATCAACTGGCCGCTGATCTGCGTGGTGACCGTGATGGTGGCGAGCGGCGTGACGGTGCCGAGCTCGTTCAGGATGACGCGGATGTCGCCGGTGTCCACCGTGGCCGCCCCGACCGGCTGCGGCGGCACGGCGCCGCCACGCGGCCCCGCCTGGGGCGCGGCATTGGACGCGGTTTGGGGTGCCTGGTGGGTGTGATACCAGAACGCCACGCCGCCCCCGGCCGCGATCAGCAACAGCAGCAGCCACAACCAGCCCCGGCGGCGCCGGCGCGGCGGCACCGACAGGGAGGGAGTCGCGGTCTCGGGTCGGTTGACGCGCTCGTCCATTCGCGACGGGCCTGCTCCGCTGTTGGCGCCGGACGACCGGCGCCAAGATCGTGATGCCACACCTAAAGTCGGTATTGCGGCAACGACAAGGCGATTTTACCGCGTGGCCGTGGTTCTAACGCTTTGTTACACTGGGTGGGAACGGGCGCTGTGATGCAACGCGCCGGAACGGGGCGGAGAGCCGGACATGCGGATCCTGGTGCTGGGCGGCGGCGTGGTCGGCGTCACCACCGCCTATCAGTTGCAGCGCGACGGTCACGAGGTCGTGCTGGTGGAGCGCCTGCCCGACGTGGCGCAGGACACCAGCGCGGGCAATGCCGGCATGATCGCGCCCGGTCACTCCTTCGTGTGGTCCTCGCCGCGGGCGCCGTGGATCCTGCTGAAGTCGCTGGTGCTGCCCGACCAGGCGCTGCGCTTCAAGTTTTCTGCCGATCCGCGGTTGTGGCGCTGGTCCTGGCAGTTTCTGATGCAGTGCACGGCCGCGAAGGCGCGCGTCAACACGCTGCGCAAGCACCAGATCGCGGTGTATTCGCAGTCGGTGCTGCAGCAGACGCTGGCCGACGAGGCGATCGCCTACGACCGCAACACGCAGGGCATCCTGTATTTCTACCGCGATGCGACGTCGTTGCAGGCGGGGATCGCGCATATGCAGATTCTGGCCGAGGATGGCCAGCGCATCGAGGTGCTGGACCGCGCGCAGGTGGTGGCGCGGGAGCCGGCATTGGAGGGTGCAGCGGGGCAGATCGCCGGGGCGATCCTGTGCCCGACCGATGAGAGCGGGGACTGCGCCATGTTCACCCGCGGGCTGGCGGAGGTTTGCCGCGCGCGTGGAGTGACGGTGCGCACCGGGGTGACGGTGCAGGCTATCGAGACCTCGGGCGATATGGTGAGCGGGGTGCGCACAGATGCGGGCGTGCTGACGGCGGACGCGTATGTGCTGTCGCTGGGGTGTCAGAGCCCATTCCTGGCGCGGCCGCTGGGAGTGGATCTGCCGATCTATCCGATCAAAGGCTACTCGCTGACGATCCCGATCGGCAACCATCGCGCGCCGCCGACCATGGCGGTGCTGGATGAGGGGAACCTGGTGGCGATCTCGCGCTTTGGCGACCGCGTGCGGGTGACCGCGACGGCGGAGTTCGCTGGGTATGATACCAGCCATAAGCCGGCGGATTTCGCACACATGACGCGAGTGGCGCGGGAGCTGTATCCGGATGGGGCGGATTATGCGCGGGCCGAGATGTGGGCCGGGCTGCGGCCGATGACGCCGGACAATCTGCCGATCATCGGGCGGAAGCGGCACCGGAATCTTTGGTACAACACCGGGCATGGGCATATCGGGTGGACGATGTCGCATGGCTCGGCGCGGCTGGTGGCGGATCTGATCGCGGGACGGCAGACCGAGATTCCGGTGGCGGGATTGGCATAGCGCCCCCTGTGTCATGGCCGGCCCCCGGGTCGGCCCAGAGGGCCGCCCGAGGACAGGCTCCGGCCGGCCACCCACGACTTACTTTGATCGCACCGGTTTCCCGACCGAAACTACATGGCTTCACCCGGCCCACATCTGGGCGATCATTCCAGCGTCCCGAATCGCCGCGTCCGCGGTGGCCAGGGTCAGGCCCAGGCGCCGTGCCTGCGCGACCAGCATGCGGTCGAACGGGTCGCCGTGCTGCCACGCAAGGGCGCCTGCCGTCTCGGCGTCGATCGGCAGAATCGGCAGTTCGTGGAAGCCGTTGGCCGCGATGGCGGCGACGGCCGAGCCGCGGAAATCAAGCTTCTTCAGGCGGCGCTTGATCGCGATTTCCCAGATCGAGGCGGCGCTGATGAAGACCTGGTTGGCGGGGTCGGCGATCAGGGCCCGGGCCTCGGCGTTCAGCGCCTTATCGGCGCAGTCCCACCACAGGAACACGTGGGTGTCGAGCAGCAGGTTCACGCATCCTCGCCGCCGAACAGGGCCTCGATGGCAGGATCCGGGGCGTCGAAATCGGCGGCAATGCGGCGGATGCGCATGGCGTTGGCCGGCGCGCGGCGTACACCGCGGGCGGCGAGGGGAACGAGGCGGGCCTGTGGCACGCCGTTCTTGGCGATGACGATTTCTTCCCCCGCGGCGGCGCGATCGACCAGGCCGGAGAGGTGGGTCTTGGCTTCGTGTAGGGTGACGAAATGGGGCATGAGGTTGCTCGTTGGTCAGGCTGACCAGATAGGGTTGGCGGGGACGTTGGTCAACCTGGTCAAGTTGCCGCAGGCCACGGGCCGGCCGGTGGGGCGGCGCCAGTCTGCCGCGAGAGGGCGAGTGGAGCTGGATGGTGCTCGCAACGTCCACTGGTCGGGAGTAATGTGGTCAACCATGCGGGTTTGGTCTTCATGTCCACCTAAACGGCCTGCCTACGCGAGCCGATCTTTTGTCCGTCCTGCCCTAACCTACCGAGGAGGCGCACATGGATATGCCGATGGTCGATCTGGGCGTGCTGGCCTGCGAACTGGACGGCGGGATCGCCCACCGCGCCGCGATCGGGCTGCTGGTGCTGGCGAGCGACCAGACGATGGAGCACGAGTTCCGCCGCCTGGTGCGCCAGGACGGCGTGGCGCTGTACGAATCACGGCTGTGGAACGACAACGACGTGACGCCGGCGACGCTGCGGGCAATGCGCGAGCGGATCGCGCCGGCGGCCGAATTGATTCTGCCGGGGGTGAAGCTGGACGTGGTGGCGTTCGGCTGCACCTCGGCCAGCATGGAGTTGGGGGAGGAAGAGGTGTTCCGCCAGATCCATGCGGCGCGGCCGGGGGTGGCGTGCACCACGCCGGTGACCGCGGCCTTCGCCGCGTTCGCCGCACTGGGTGCGCAGCGCATCGGCGTATTGACGCCGTATTCGGCGGCGGTGAATGCCGGCGTCCGGGCCTATCTGGACAAGCATGGCGTGACGGTCGCCGCGTTCGGGACGTTCGACAAGCAGGACGATCGCGACGCGGCGCGGATCTCGCCGGAGTCGATCGCCGACGGGATTCGCACGCTGGCGCGCAGCACGACGCTGGACGCGGTGTTCGTCTCCTGCACCAGCCTGCGGCTGAGCGAGATTGTTGCGGAGGTGGAGGCGGAGATCGAGATCCCGGTGACCTCGTCGGATCACGCGATGGCCTGGCATTGCCTGCGGTTGGCCGGGGTGAAGGATGTCGTTCCGGGTGCAGGACGGCTGTTCGAGCTGTAACGCGCGCATGTTCACCTCTCCCGCGCTTGCGGGAGAGGTCGCGACGCGCAGCGACGCGGGTGAGGGTCGTGCCGCCCATTTCGTGATCGCGGTGGTGGGTGGTCACCGCGTACTCCAGTCCGTGGCCGATGCTTGCGAACGCCGCTATAAATCGAGGTCGGAGGCCCGCAGAATGAAGGTATCCCTGACCCCGGAACTGGAACGCCGCATCGCCGAGAAGGTGGAAAGTGGCCTCTACGCCAGCGCGAGTGAGGTCGTCCGCGAAGGGCTCCGTCTGCTGTTTGAAACCGATGCGCTGCAGGATCGGCAACTGGCCCAACTCCGCGCCGACATTCAGACCGGTCTTGATCAGGCGGACCGCGGTGAGCTGCTCGACGGCGCGGCGTCGCGGGCGCGGGTTAAGGCGACCCTGGCTGCCCAGGTCAGCACACGGGCGTGACGCGTTACGTCCTCACCCCGATCGCGGAGCAGGATGTACGTGAAATCGCCGCCTGGATCGCCGGACACAATCCGAGCGCAGCGGAGCGCTTCATCGACGCCGCCTATGATGCGTTCGAGTTCCTCACCGACCATCCGGCGATCGGTCACTATCGACGGGATCTGACCGACCAGCCGGTACGCTTTTGGGCGGTGATGCGCCGGTATCTGATCGTCTATCGCGAGGCAGCGCCGGTCCAGGTCCTGCCCGTACTCAGCATGTATCGGGATATCGCGGCGCTTCTGAGATAGCGCGGCCCCAGGCCCACGGCCGAACTCACCCCAGATACGCGCGCTTCACCCGTTCGTCGTCCAGCAGCTCCCCCCCGGGCCTTCCAGCACGACGCGGCCGCTCTCCAGCACGTAGCCATGGTCGGCGATCGACAGCGCCATCGGCGCGTTCTGCTCGACCAGCAGGATCGTCATGCCCTGGGCGTTGATCGACTTGATCGTCTCGAACACCTGCTCGACCAGCATCGGCGCCAGGCCCATGCTCGGCTCGTCCATCAGCAACACCCGAGGCCGCCCCATCAGCGCGCGCGCCGCCGCCAGCATCTGCTGCTCGCCGCCCGACAGCGTCCCGGCCAACTGCTTCAGCCGCTCCCGCAGGCGGGGAAACAGCGCCATCATCTGCTCGCGGTCCTGCGCGATGCCGGCACGGTCGTTGCGGGTGAACGCGCCCATCTCCAGGTTCTCGGCCACCGTCAGCTTGCCGAACACCCGCCGCCCCTCCGGCACCTGGCGCACGCCGATCGCCGCGATGTCGTGCGCGCCCATGCCGGTCAGCTTCCGTCCGTCGAAGCGGATCTCGCCCTGGCGCGGATGCAGCAGCCCGCTGATCGCGCGCAGCGTGGTGGATTTGCCAGCGCCGTTGCCGCCGACCAGGGTGACGATCTGCTTGTCCTCGACGCTGACCGAGACGCCCTTCAGCGCCTCGATCTTGTCGTAGAAGACGTGGATTCCGTCGATCTCCAGCAGCGCCATCGTGCTACGCCGCCCGCTTTGCCTTGCCGAGATAGGCCTCGATCACCGCGGGGTCTTCCTGCACCTCGGCCGGCTTTCCCTCGGCGATCTTCACCCCGTGGTCCAGCACGGTGACCCGATCGGACATCGACATCACCACCCGCATCTGATGCTCGATCAGCAGGATGGTGATGTTGAAGCGTTCGCGCACCTCGCGGATGAACGCGATCATCTCGCTGGTTTCGGTGGGGTTCATCCCCGCCGTCGGCTCGTCCAGCAGCAGCAGCTTCGGCTTGGTCGCCAGCGCGCGGCCGATCTCCAGCCGGCGCTGCTCGCCATAGGCCAGGTTGCGCGACAGCAGGTCGCCGCGGCCGCGCAGCCCGACGAACTGCAGCAGGCGCATCGCCTCCTCATGCGCCGCCTGCTCGTCGGCGCGGGTGAACGGCGTGTGCAGCACGGCGCCCCACCAGGTGGAGCGCAGGTGCAGGTGCATGCCGACCAGCAAGTTCTCGATCGCGCTGATGTTCCGGAACAGCCGGATGTTCTGATAGGTGCGGCTGATCCCCGCGGCGGCGACGCGATCCGGCGTCAGTCCGTCGATGCGCGCGCCGTTGAACCACACCTCGCCCGAAGTGGGTTGCAGGTTCATCGTGACGCAGTTGAACACCGTGGTCTTGCCGGCGCCGTTCGGGCCGATCACGGAATGGATGCTGTTCTCGGCGACGTCGAGATCGATCTCGGACAGCGCGATCAGGCCACCGAAGCGCATGGTGACTTTTCGGCAACTGAGGATGGCGTTGGCCATGGTCTCAGTCCCCCTGGGCCGGCACGGCATCGCTGCCGGCATCCAGCGCGATGGATTCGTCGCGGCTGTGCAGCTCGCGCTGGCGGGTTTCCGACGGCCACAGCCCCTCGGGGCGCAGGCGCATCATCACCACCAGCACCGCGCCGTAGAACAGATAGCGGTACTCGCCGAACTCGCGCAGCAGCTCGGGCAGGCCGATCAGCGCGATCGAGCCGAGCACCACGCCGGGCAGGCTGCCCATGCCGCCGACGATGATCAGCGCCAGCACGTTGATCGAGATCAGCAACTGGAAGCTGGTCGGATAGACCGAGGTCAACATGGCGGCGAAGATCGAGCCGCCCAGCCCGGCGAACGCGGCGCCCAGGCCGTAGGCCAGCAGCTTGCTGCGCACCAGGTTGATGCCGAGTGCCTGGGCCACGTCCTCATCGTCGCGCAGCGCCATCCAGGCCCTGCCGAGGCGCGAATTCTCCAGCCGCCAGGCAACGAAGGCGGCGACGGCGGAACAGACCAGGGTGAGGTAGAACAGCGACACCGGCGTGCTGAGCACGTAGGCGCCGATGCGCGGCTTGGGGATTTGCAGGATGCCCTGCGCGCCGCCCAGCAGCGGGGCGGCGAAATCGGACATCACCAGCACGCGGACGATCTCGCCCAGGCCCATGGTGGCGACAGCGAGATAGTCGCCACGCACGCCCAGCACCGGCAGGCCGAACAGCACGCCGACGCAGACCGACAGGAACACCGAGACCGGCATGGCCGCCCAATAGGACAGGTGCGCCAGCGCGTGCGGGCTGTCAGCGGTGAGGATGGCGGTGGTGTAGGCACCGACGGCGAAGAAGGCGACGAAGCCGAGGTCCAGCAGGCCGGCGAGCCCGACCTCGAGATTGAGGCCCATGCCCATCAGGATGTAGAGGCCGACCAGCATCAGCACCTGGCCGATATACGAGCCGGCGAGCGCCGGCATCACGATCAGCACCGCCAGTGCGATGCCGGCCCACATCAGGCGGGTGCGCTTGGGATCCGGCGGTCCGCGTCGCGCCACCATGCGACGCTGTGCGGCGCGGAACACGACGCTCAATCCGGTGGCGATGATGAACAGACCCACCGCGCCCTGCACGGTCAGACCTTCCCAGGTGTAGAACAACTCCTGGAAATCGGTGAGGACCGGCCATTGCTGCAGCATGAGCTGGATCAATTCCTGGAAGACGCCGGCGACGAGCACCGTCACCGCGCCGGGCAGCAGGGGGCGGGTCAGCACGGGCGGCGCCAGGCGCAATGCGGCGCCCAGCAGCCCGGCCAGCGCCGCGCCGACGATCAGCAATGGCATGCCCACCGTCAGGTCCAGGCTCATGGTCAGCATGTCCACCAGGTCGGACGACAGCGCAATGAAGATCGACTGCAGCGGCAGCGCCACGGTGGCCACCGTCAGGATGGCGACCGGTACGCCGCAGGCCGCCCCGGCAATGGCGCCGATGCCGAGATGCCCGACGATGCCGCCCTTGGTCTCGACGCGCGCCGTGGCCATCGCACCTGCGCCGATCGCGATCCCCACCAGAATCGCCTGGCCCAGGCTGAGCGTGTCGACCACGATCCAGCGATGGTGCAGCATCAGCAACACGCCGACGATGGCGAGGTGGAAGGCCCCGGCGCCGAATATCAGGCCAATCAGCGCGGCACGCACCGCCGGGTAATGGCGCAGGCTCATGCGCGCTTCTTCGCCATCTTCTCGCCCAGCAGGCCCTGCGGGCGGAAGATCAGCACCATGATCAGCAGGGTGAAGGCGATCATGTCGCGCAATTGATACGGTGCCGGAATGCCGAGCCCGTCGAGGAACAGCGTCGGGCCGACCAATTCAACCATGCCGAGAAACAGCCCACCCAGCATGGCGCCCGGAATGTTGCCGATGCCGCCAAGGACGGCGGCGCCGAACGCTTTCACCCCGGGGGTGAAGCCCATGAAGAAATACACCTGCTTGTAGACGAAGGCGTAGAACACGCCGGCGATGCCGGCCATCGCGCCGCCGAGAATGAAGGTGAACACCACCACCTTGTTGACGTCGATGCCCATCAGCGCGGCCGCCTCGCCGTCCTCGGAGACCGCGCGCATCGCGGTGCCCATCTTGGTGCGCTGCACGATCATGTACAGGCCGGCCATGAAGAACACCGCCAGCCCGATCACCAGCAGGTCGACGCGCGGCAGGTGGAAGCCGAATATGTCGAAGGTGATCCGTTGCCAGGCCGGCGAGGGGTAGGATTTCACCGCCGAGCCGAACATGCCGCGGAAGGTCTGCTCGAGGAAGAACGACACGCCGATGGCACAGATCAGCGGCGCCAGGCCAGTAACGCGGCGAAACGGCCGGTAGGCGATGCGCTCGGTCAGCACTGCGATCGAGGTGGAGGTGGCGACCGAGACCGCCAGGATCGCGCTCATGCCCAGGACCGCATGGTCCTCGAGGAAGCCGGAGCTTTCGAGCGAAGTGGCGACGAAGTAGCCGGCGAAGGCGCCGCACATGACGAAGTCGCCGTGCGCGAAGTTGATCATGCGCAGCACGCCGTAGACCATCGTGTAACCCAGGGCGATCATCGCGTAGATTGCGCCCAGGGTCAGGCCGAACACGACGAAATCGAGCCACTGCGCGGCGTCGTAGCGGTCCTTGATCAGCGTGCCGATGGTGCCGACGATGACCACTGCCACGACGCCGACGCGTAGCGCCCAGAGCACCACGTCGACCGCGTTCAGGCGCGCCAGGGCGGCTGCCCATGGCGCGCGCTGAGGCGCGGGCTGGGTGAGGACCTGGCTCAAGCTACGGCCAGATCTTCTTCGGGTTGGTGCCGGTCGAGAACGTCTTCGGATCGGCGTTGGTGAACTCCAGCACCGATGGCTTGAACTGCGAGCACTCGCCGTACTTGTCGCAGGCGATCGGGCCGCTGATGCCCTCGAACTTGATCGAGAACACCGCGTCGCGGAACGCCTTGCGGCCGATATAGAGGTTGCCGTCCTTGTCGGTCTTGCCGACCTTCTTGATCGCCATCGCGGTCAGCGTCATGGCGTCATAGGCGTTGGCGTGATAGCCGGAGATCGGCCCCTCGCCATAGGCCTTCTTGTACTCGTCGACGAATTTCGGATAGCCCTTGCCCATCGCCGCGGGCGACAGGTCCGGATAGCCGAAGATGAAGCCCACCACCGCCGGGCCGGCGGCCTGGATGAAGTCGGCCGACAGCAGCGAGCTGCCGCCGTACAGCGTGGTGTGCTCGAGGCCCGGCGTCTCCTTGGCCTGGCGCAGCACCTGCGCCGCGGCCGCGGTGAACAGCGGGAAATACACGATGTCCGGCTTCTCGCTGGCGATGCGGGTCAGCACCGGATGCATGTCGACATCGGTTGGCGCCACCGCCTCCTGCGACAGCACTTTGCCGCCCAGCTTGGTGAAGTTGTCGGCGAACACCTGCTGGAGCTGCTGGGCGTAGGGGCTGCCGTCATGGATGGTGACGGCGGTCTTCAGCTTCAGCACATGGGCCACGTAGTCGGCATCGGCCGCGCCCTGCGAGTTGTCGCTGTAGACGGTGCGGGCGAAGCCGTCATATTCCGGCTTGCGATCGGGCGCGGTGAGCGAGGGCGCGGTGCAGCCGGTGCAGATCTCGGTGATGCCCTGCTGCCACAGGATCGGCGCCGCCGGGGTGGAGGCCGAGGAGCAGGCCGAGCCAAGCACCACCACGGTTTGCGGGTTGGATGCGAGCTTGGTGGCGGCGGTCTGCCCACCTTCGGCGTTGCAGGTATCGTCCTCGGCGTTGAGCTTGAGCGGATGGCCGAGCAGCTTGCCGCCCATGTCCTTGAAGGCGATTTCCACGGCGCGCTTTGAGTCCAAGCCAAGCGCGGTGTCGGGCCCGGACAGCACCCACATGCCGCCGACCTGGATCGGCGCGCCCTTCGGGATCCGCAGCACGCCAAGCTCGTCCGTGACCGGACCCAACGTCTGCGCCGCCTGAGCGACGGCGGCGCCGAGCACGATCCCGGCCGCAGCGATCAAGGCCAGCCAGCCAAGGCCTGGCCGTGTCAGCATCCTGGTCACTCCATCCTCCATATGTTGGTGCGCAAGTGCACCTTGTTGTGCGGGTCGCACCCGCTTTGGTGCGTTGCAGCATCGCAAGTCTGCGGGTTCCGCAGGAACCAAGTCAACATCCCAGGCACGTCTATTTGACGGTTTCGATCAGACATTGCCACGTGGCGGTGCTGCTTGCCCGGTCGGCATCACGGGTTGCCCAATTGCTCGGCAGTGCGGATACCACACCCCCCGGGACACCCAAGGCAGCACTCCTTGCTACGCCAAGTACTTCACCCGGGCCGCGATGGCATACCGCGGTCCGGGTGGTGACACAGTCACAGCGACGTGCGTCGATCGTCTAAGGCCAGATCTTCTTCGGGTTCTTGCCCATCGAGAACGTCTTCGGATCGTCCGACACGAACTGGTAGACGGCGGGCTTGAACTTCGCGCACTGGCCGTGCGCGTCGCAGGCGATCGGTCCGCTCAGCCCGGCGAACTTCACCGCGAAGATGGCGTCGTGGAACGCCTTCTTGCCGATGTAGAGGTTGCCCGCCGCGTCGGTCTTCGCCACCTTCTTGATCGCGTCGATCGCCATTTCCGCGGCGTCATACGCATTGGCGTGGTAGCCGGAGATCGGTGCCTCGCCGAAGACCTTCTTGTATTCCTCGACGAACGCCGGGTAGCCCTTGCCCATCGTATCGACCGAAACGTCCGGATAGGCGATGCGGAAGTCGACCACCGCCGGCCCGGCGGCCTGGATGAACTCCGCTGCCGCCAGCGAGCCGCCGCCGAGGATCTGGGTGTGCTCCAGGCCGGGGACTTCCTTCGACTGACGCAGCAATTGCGCGGCCGCGGCAACGAAGATCGGCATATAGATGACGTCCGGCTTCTCGGCCGCGATCTTGGTCAGCACCGGATGCATGTCGACGTCGGTCGGCGCGACCGCCTCGGTCGACAGCACCGTGCCGCCCATCGCGGTGAAGTTCTTGGCGCCGACGGCGGCAAGCTGCTGGGCGTATGGGCTGCCGTCGTGGACCGCCACGATCGTCTTCGCCTTCATCACGTCGTGCATGTACTTCGCATCCGACGCGCCCTGATCGATGTCGCTGGCGATGGTGCGGCCGAAGCCGTCATATTGCGGACCGCGGTCCGGCGCGGTGAGCGACGGCGCCGAGCAGGCGTTGCAGATGTTGGTGATGCCCTGCTGCCACAGGATCGGCGCCGCCGGCGTGGCGGCCGAGGAGCAGGCGCCCCCCAGCACAACGAAGATCTGCGGGTTCGACGCCAGCTTCGTGGCCGCCGTCTGGCCGCCCTCGGCACTGCACAGATCGTCCTCGACCGCGAGCTTGATCGGATGGCCGAGCAGCTTGTCGCCGATGTTCCGGAACGCGAGCTGGGCGCCGCGCTCGGAATCGATGCCCATCGCGGTGTCGGCGCCGGAGATCACCCAATAGCCGCCGATGATGATCGGCGCCCCCTTCGGGATACGTACCACGCCGAGCGGGTCGGTCACCGGGCCGACCGTCGCCGCCTTGACCGCCCCCGCGGTGAGCGTGATGACCACCGCGGCAGCCAGTACAGCCAGACCGCGGCATGTTTTCGCCAGCATCGTCCTCAAGACCCACCTCATCTGTTTGTGCGTGGACCGGCCACGCGGGACCCCACCGCGGCTTTTCATAATGCGCCGCTGGCATGGCAAGTCTGCGGTCCGGACATGAATGGAGTCAACATGTCGCGAGGGTCAATTTGCGAATTGCGAAGCGACGCCGACGCGCTGGCGGGTGCTCGTCCGCCGGGCGTGAACCTGCGGAACGGGGCGGTAGTAAGCGGATTTCGCACCGGCCGCGACGGGCCGCGGCACCCCTCCCGAACAGTCGAGTCAGCGCAGCGTCGCGATCGCCTGCATCGCGATGGCGCCCTCCGGCGTCACCGCCCACAGCTCGGCCGTCCCGCCGGCCCGCCGGCCCACCACGCGGAACGGCGCGACATCGAACAGCGGCGCGCGGGCGCGCATCGTGAAATCGGCGATCGACGCTGCGCCGACGTGATCGCGCAGCAGGTCCAGCAGGCATTGCTGCGAGAACGGGCCGTGCACCACCAGGCCGGGGTAGCCCTCGACCTCCATCGCGTACGGCCGGTCGTAGTGGATGCGATGCGGGTTGAACGTCAGCGCGGAGTAGCGGAACAGGCTGACCGGATCGGAGGTGATAATGCGGTGCCACATCGTATCGGCCGGCGGCGCCTCGCGCTTCGGCACGCCGCTCTGCGCGCCGGGCGGCACCGCCTCGCGAAACACCGTGTTCTGCTCGTCGGTCAGCGCCAGGCCGCGCGGCGTGAAGAAGCGGCGGGTCTGGGTGGCGAGGATCAGCGTGCCGGTGCTGCCCTCGCGCAGTTGCACGTCGGTGAACTCGGTCTCCCGCGTCAGGGTGTCGCCGACCAGGATCGGCGCGTGGAAGGTGAGTTTTGCCCCGGCATACATCCGCCGCGGTAGCGGCATCGCCGGCAGCATGCCCCGCGCCAGCGGCAGGCCGTCGGCGCCGAGTTCCGCCAGGCGCGACGCCTCCGGGAAATACGCCAGATGCCAGCCGGGGGCGATCGGCTCGCCCGGCTCCGGCGCGCGCTCGGCGCGGTCGAAGGTGACCACCATGCCGCGCAGCGGGGCCGCAGTGGCTTCGTCGTGCTCGATCACCTTCTGGCCAAGCTGCGCGCGCATCGCGGTAAGGTCTATCGCAGCGCGCTCCGCGCGGGGGTCGATCGTTTCGGTCATGTCACCCAGCCCTGCAGGATCGCGGCTTCCTCGCGGCACCGCTCCGGGCCGCCCAGGATCTGCCGGTTGAAGGCAATGCGCTTGAACCAGAAATGCAGCCCGAGCAGATCGGTGAAGCCCATGCCGCCATGCGCCTCGGTGGCCATGCGCGCGACCTCGCGCGCGACATCGCCGAGATGCGCCTTGGCGTGGCAGGCGGTCAGTCGCGCCGCGCCCGGCCCTCCACCGGGCACTGCGTCCGGCAGGTCCCCGGCGTCCTGCGCATACGCCGCGTACCACACCAGGCCGCGGCATGGTTCCAGCATCGTGACCATGTCGGCGAGCATGTACTTCACCCCCTGGAAGCTGCCGATCACCCGGCCGAACTGGACGCGCTCCTTGGCGTAGGCAACGGCGCGATCCAGCATGGTCTGCGCCGCGCCCAGCGTGCCGGCGGCGACCAGCACGCGCCCGGCGTCCAGCACGCCGAGCGAGGTGTCCAGCGTCCCGTTCGCCGCGTCGAGCAGCTCCGCCGGCGCATGGTCGAACGCAAGGTCGGTGATCAGGCAGGTGCGATCCAGGCTGTGGCGCGGGGTCATGCGCACGCCGGGGGCGTCGGCCGCCACGATCGCCATGCGTCCGTCGTCCAGCACCACCAGCAGGTGCGAGCACATGGCGCAATCCAGCGCGCCAGTGACGCGCCCGGTCAGATGGCACTCTCCCAAGTGCGCGGTGGCGTCGCCGGTCTGTCCCGCGAGGCCGGCAAAGCCGACACCGAACAGCGCCTCGGAGTCGGCGATGCGCGGCAGCCAGGCGTCCTGTTGCGCTGGCGTGCCCGCCCGCAGCACGGCCAGCGTGGCCATCGCCAGGCCGAGGAACGGCACCGGCGCCACGGCCGCCCCGAGCGCCTCGGCCGCCACCGCGGCGTCCAACACACCGAGGCCGGAGCCACCGAATCGTTCCGGGATCAGCAGACCTTGCAGGCCAAACTCGCACAGGCCCTGCCATAGCGATTCATCAAAGCCGGCGCCGGTCTCGGCGAGCGCGCGCAGTTTTTCGAGCGGGAGATGCGTGGCAAGGTAGCCGCGCAAGGTGGCATCGAGCAGGCGCTGTTCCTCGGTCAGGGCGAAATCCATGGCTCAGCTTTCTCGGCACGACGCCATAAGCAAGAAAGATTTTAACACGAAGAAGGCCGAGAGCCACGAAGGACCACGGAGGTGTGCTCGATGTGCTCCGCGCTTTGGATGATCGGGGGCACGCGCGCGGCGCCCACCAATCCTGTTTCTCCGTGGCGCTTCGTGGCTCTCGGCCTTCTCCGTGGTGAATCCTTGCTTTCTTGCCGGCTTGCGCGAGACCGACGGTCCATGGATCAGCCCCTGCCGATCGCTGTTGCGATGACCACCTTCGGCTCGCGCGGCAACCCCAGGCCGCGCTCGCCGATGATGTTCTTCTGGATGTTGTTCGACCCGCCGCCGATCATCAGGCCGACATCATAGATGTAGTCGATGTTCCAGGTGGTGGCGTCATCATCCTCGGCCGCCTCCCCTCCCGGTTCGAACGCCAGCCCGGCGGCGCCGAGCGCATCGACCGCCAGCGCCGACAGCCGAAATCCGAGCATGGTGCCGCCGTATTTCACGATCATCCGCTTGATGCCCGATTCCTCGCCCTTCGCCGCCTCGGTCAGCAGCCGCAGATTGTGCGCCTTCCAGGCCAGCACCTCGCCTTGCAGCTTCAGCAGCCGGTTGCGGAACTCTCCCAGCTCGATGAGACGCGTGCCGTTGACGGTGGTTGATTGCAGCAGCGTGACAAGCTGCTCCAGCCGGTGCGTCATCTTGCCCGCGTCACCGATCATCAGCCGTTCGTGCCGCAGGGTGATGTTGGCGACATACCAGCCCTTGCCGCGGCCCAGCACGATCTGCTTCGCCGGCACCCGCACGTCGGTGAAAAACACCTCGTTGAACTCGCTGCGCCCGGTCATCGTCTTCAGTGGCCGCACCTTGATCCCCGCCGAGCGCATCGACAGCAGCAGATACGACAGGCCCTCGTGCTTCGGCAGCTCGGGCTCGGTGCGACAGAGCAGGAACATCATGTCGGCGTAGTGCGCCGAGCTGGTCCAGATTTTCTGCCCGTTGACCACGAACTCGTCGCCGTCGAGCACCGCGCGCGTGCTGGCCGCGGCAAGGTCGCTGCCGGAGCCGGGCTCGGAATAGCCCTGGCACCAGATCACCTCACCGCGAATGGTCGGGCCGATCCATTGCAGGCGTTGCGCTTCGGTACCGACCTCCAGCAGCGTGGGCACCAGCATGCTGATGCCCTGGTTGGTCAGGCCCTGGTAGAGGTTGGCGCGGCTGAAGGCGTCGGCGATCACCGCGAGGTCCAGCACGTCGGGCTCGGCACCGAAGCCGCCATATTCGCACGGCACGGTGCGGGAGGCGTAGCCGTGCTCGATCAGTAGCTTCTGCCAGTCCAGCGTCTTGCGGTCCGGCCGTTTTCTCCCGCCGCCGGGCTTTGGCGAGTTGTGGCCGTGCGTGCGGATGAACGCCTGCACCTCGGCCTGCAACGCGCGGTGCTTGTCGGTCAGGGTCAGGTCCATCGCGCGCCTCCGGGGTTGGCCGCCGCCGCCGGGCAAATAGTCGCGTCCGGTTGCGGCCGGGCGTCAAGGGCAGGCTATAGTGACCGCATGCTGGTCGAGATCGCCAATCTGCGCATCCGCTTCCCCACCGCGCACGGCATGTCGGACGCCGTGCGCGGCGTGTCGCTGAGGCTCGGGCAGGAGAAGCTGGGCATCGTCGGCGAGTCCGGCTCGGGCAAGTCGCTCACCGCCCGCGCGATCCTGCGCCTGCTGCCGGACTCGGCGGATATCAGCGCGGACAAGCTGTCGTTCGACGGCATCGACATCCTCACCGCCAACGAGGCCAAGCTGCGCGCCATCCGCGGCAAGCGCGCCGGGCTGATCCTGCAGGACCCGAAATTCTCGCTGAACCCGGTGATGACCGCCGGCGCGCAGATCGCCGAGGCCTGGCGCGCGCACCGCGGCGGGTCGCGCAAGCTGGCGCACCAGGCGGCGATCGACCTGCTGGCGCAGGTGCAGATCCGCGAACCCGCCCGCGTCGCCGACACCTATCCGCACGAGCTGTCCGGCGGCATGGGCCAGCGCGTGATGATCGCGATGATGCTGGCGCCCGACCCCGAGCTGCTGATCGCCGACGAGCCGACCAGCGCGCTGGATGCGACGGTGCAGGCCGAGATCCTGCGGCTGATCGAGGACCTGGTGTCGCGCCGCGGCATGGGGCTGATCCTGATCAGCCACGACCTGCCGCTGGTCTCGCATTTCTGCGACCGCGTCGTGGTGATGTATGCCGGGCGGATCGTCGAGGAGCTGCGCGCCTCCGGCGCTGGCGCGCGCGAGGCATCCGTACACCCGCGGGCTACTGTCCTGCATTCCGGCGCTGAACCACAAGCAGGATCGGCTGGCCGTGATGCAGCGCGATGCGGCCTGGATGGACGGATGATCGGCCGATGATCGCCCAATGATCCCCGTGGACATGATCCCCGTGGACATGATCGCGGTCGATGCGCTGTCGGTGCGATTCGGCCAGACCGAGGCGGTGAAATCCGTGTCGTTCCGCGTGCCGCGCGGCGAGGCGTTCGGCCTGGTCGGCGAATCCGGCTCCGGCAAGTCCACCGTGCTGCGAGCGCTGGCCGGGCTCAATCCGGACTGGACGGGACGCATGCTGCTGAATGGTGCGCCGCTGAACGCGTGGCGTGACAAGCAGTTCTTCCGCCGCGTGCAGATGGTGTTTCAGGACCCGTACGGCTCGCTGCATCCGCGCCAGACCGTCGATCGCACGCTGAGCGAACCCTTGCTGGTGCACGGACTCGGCGACATCGACCTGCGCATCGCCCGCGGCCTGGCCGAGGTCGCGCTGGAGCCCGCGATGCGCTACCGCTACCCACATCAGTTGTCCGGCGGGCAGCGCCAGCGCGTCGCAATCGCGCGGGCATTGATGGCGGGGCCCGAGGTGCTGCTGCTGGACGAGCCCACCAGCGCGCTGGATGTCTCCGTGCAGGCCGAGGTGCTGAACCTGCTGGCCGATCTCCGCGTCGCGCACGGGCTGACCTACATCATGGTCAGCCATAACCTGGCGGTGGTGGCGCATCTGTGCGAGCGGGTCGGTGTGATGCAGGGCGGTGAGATCGTCGAAACACTGACCACCGACGACCTGCGCGCCGGGCGCGTCAAGCATCCGCACACCGCGGCGCTACGCGAATTGTCAGTGGAACTGGAAGAGCCGGAGGGGGTGGCATGAGCGAAAGTTGGCAGGGACGTGCATGACTGGGGCGCGCGCCTTCTTCGTGATGCCCGGGCTTGACCCGGGCCCAGCACGGTGCCGCGAGAGATGCCCGGATCAAGCCCGGGCACGACATGCTTGGGCGACGCCCGAAAACAAATGAGTCATCCGATGGGGATCACTCGCCTCGTCATGGCCGGCCCCGGGTCGGCCCCCCCGCTTTCGCAGGGGCAGGCTCCGGGCCGCCCGAGGACACGCGGAGCCTGCCCTTGGCGAAGGCCGCGGGGCCGGCCATCCATGACTTTCAGTCTCGGAGGGCCGCCGGTACAACATCCTACTCTGGTGTTGAAACCAACTTCGGAGGTTGGCCCGGAACAATCAACCTGGCGGCGTTGCCGTCGTACGTGCGTGGGTCCTGACTACCGGAGCCTGGGACGATGGTGGTTGCCATCGGACCTGAGTCCTCGGTGTAGTACATGGGGAGATCCTGACCACCGGCGCCTGGGACGGTTGCGGTTGTCATCGGGCCTGAGTAGCCCGTCACGACTGCTGAGCCACTTGTAACCATGATCGGTTCTCCCACGCCCGGCTGCTGCGGTCCGGTGGCTCCGATCGACGACGAAGTTTGCGCTACGGCTACACCTGTCATCATCGCCACGACCGTGGTGGCCGCCAGCCAAAGTCTGAGCATGTCGTGTCCTCCGCGGACCTGTCAGCAAGCGGAATTCGCTAGCTCTCCGCTTCGATGTGGGTGACGCAACGGTGAGGCAGCAAACTCGGAAACTACTCAGACAACCCGGCACGGGCGAGTTTATTGCGGCGCACAACCTCAACCGGCGTTCACCGGGCGACAGTGCTCAACTGGGCACCCCGGTCAGGCGTCCCGGCCTAAACCGCATTCGGGCCTTCGTGCGAGGGGCAAAGTCGTGGATGGCCGGTCGCCGGCCTTCGCCGGTGCAGGCTCCGCCTGTCCTCGGGCGGTCCTTTGGGCCGACCCGGGGGCCGGCCATGACGGGGCAGGGCCTCGACCGTGCGCCACTTGAAGCGCTTATTTCTCGGCGTCGCCTTAAGGGATCGGCGACCCGGGCTAACGCCGCTGAACGCCTTTGGGAGAATGTCATGAGCGAAAGTTGGCAGGGCGTGCATGACTGGGGCGCGCTGACGCGGGCCGAGATCGCCGCTGCGCGCGACGCCGGCGCGTTGCCGGTGCTGACCGTGGGCTCGGTCGAGCAGCATTCCGACCATCTGCCGGTCGACACCAATTCGCTGTCGGCGCATCGCGTCGCGCTGCTGGCGGCCGAGCGCTGTGCGGTGCCGCATGTGCTGGTGCTGCCGCCGCCGTCGTTCGGCTTTTCTCCGCACCATCGCGCGTGGCCCGGAACGATCACGCTGTCGCTGGAAACGTTCGTCGGCATGGTGACGGATGTGGCCGAGAGCCTGCACCGCACCGGGTTCAAGCGGCTGCTGATCGTCAACGGGCATGGCGGCAACCAGGGGCCGCTGGTGTCCGCCTGCACCGCGCTGGCCAGCCGCGGGCTCGAGGTGGGCTACGTCAACTATTTCTCACCCGGGCAGAACGTTTGGCTGGAGGTGCTGCCCGGCGCGCTGCGCGGCGTGGGGCACGCCTGCTGCTACGAGACGGCGCTGCAATTGTCGCTGCGCCCGCCGCCGCTGGCCGAAAAAATCGCCGGGCAAATCGGCGCGCTGCCGCCGCGGCTGTCGCCGTCCTATGCGGCGGGCAACGCACCGGATGTACTGCGCCCAGCCGGCGCCTATTGGGCCTCGATCTTCGCGGCGGGCGATGTCGGCTACGTCGGTGATCCGGCGGCGGCGACGCAGGCGGCGGGGGACGCGCTGATCGAGGCAACGGTGGCGGCGCTGGCGCAGTTCTACGCCGATTTCGCCAGTGCGCAGTTGCGGGTGGGCGTATAGCCCTCCGGTTCCCCGGTTCCGAGAGACGATCGATCAACACCTGTCATTGCGAGGAGCGCAGCGACGAAGCAATGACAGGTGGGGCCGGTGAGTCCAGTCTGCGTGAACGCGCTCTGGCACATATTTGACGGGAGGACGGATGATGGCTGATCGGGACAAGCTTCGGGCGCTGATCGAGAAATATACGACGCCGGCGGATACGCCGCCTGGCAAACGGGTCGTGCATGATCCCTTGTTCAAACGCGTGATGGAGGCCAGCAGCGCGACGCTGCCCTACGCGAATCCCGCGACCTTTCTCGATCTGCCGTATCGGCCGGACGTCGCGGACTACGCGGACTTGGGCGGGCTCGACGTCGCGCTGATTGGCGTTCCCCTGGATCTCGGCGTGACCAATCGCACCGGCACCAGGCTCGGCCCCCGGGCGGTCCGGGCGGTCGATCGCGTCGGCCCGTTCGAGCATGTCCTCCGCCTGGCGCCGATCGTCGACCACAAACTGGCCGACGTGGGCGACGTGCCATTCAGCAGCCGGTTCAGCCTGCAGCAGTCGCATGCCGATATCGAGGTGTTCTTCGACAAGGTCGTGCACGCCGGCGTGATTCCGTTGGCCGTCGGCGGCGACCACTCCGTGACGCATCCGATCCTGCGCGCGGTCGGACGCAAGCGCCCCGTCGGGATGATCCATATCGACGCACACTGCGATACGAGCGGCCCGCTGGAAGGTTCACGTTTCCACCACGGTGGTCCGTTCCGCCAGGCGGTGTTCGACGGCGTGCTCGACCCGGAGCGAGCGATCCAGATCGGCATTCGCGGGAGCAGCGAGATCAACGCCGAATTCTCCCACGAGTCCGGAATGACCGTCATTCATGCGGAGGAATTCGCCCGGATGGGCGTCGCGGCGGTGATCGACAAGGCCCGTTCCGTCGTGGGCGCCGGGCCGACCTATCTGACGTTCGATATCGACGCTCTGGACCCCGCGTTCGCGCCCGGAACGGGCACCCCCGAGGTCGGCGGCCTCACGACGCGGGAAGCACTGGACCTGCTGCGCGGGTTCGCCGAGTTGGACATCGTCGGCGGTGATGTCGTCGAAGTCGCGCCGCAGTACGACAGCAGCAACATCACCGCCCACGCCGGCGCGCAGATGCTGTTCGAGATTCTCTGTCTTGCGGTGATCGCGCTCGACGGACGGCGGCATGGCGGGCGATAAGCCCCAGCCGCTGGTCGCGGCCATACCATAAGGGATTTCCCGATGCGCACGTCGGTTGTGGTGGCGGTGGCAGGCGTCCTGGTGCTTGCCGCGGGCGGGGCCTACTACGGGCTTGAAGTCTATCCCCAGCAACGGCTTCGTGCCGGCATCGATCAGACCATTGCAACATTGCCCGCCGGCACGACGGTAACCTACAAGGACGCGCATTATGCGGTCCTGTCGCACCATGCCGTGGTGACCGGCCTGACGGTGCATGGCGTGATCCCCGGACCATCGCCGCAGCCGTTCGAGGTCGCGATCGAGTCCATCGAGACGACCAATCCCAACCTGGATTTCGGCGGTGCCTGGGCGAACGCGGTGGCCCATCCGGCGACGCTTGGCCCGGATACGGCGGTCGCGTTCGCCGATTCCGTCGTCGTCAAGGGCGTGGCCGTCCATTCCGCAATGATCAACGGGACGGGGGCGTTGGCCCGGGTCGACAAATTGCGCCTGTACCCCTGGGCGCTGCTGCATGACGGCATGCCGACATGGAGCCAATTGCAGACATCGCTGGCACCCAGGCCGCAACCGCCGACGCTGGCCGACGTGCAGCCGCTGCTGCGGGCCGAGGCCGCGATGATGCTGGCGGTCGCCTACGACTCCTACGAAGTCGGGCTCACGAACGTCACGGAAACGCTCCCCGGGATCGATGTCGGCTACGAGGTCCACAAGATGTCGGCTGTGGGCTTCGATCGAGGGATGATCAAGGGCGCTGCCGGCGAAGGGATGACCGGCCATGCCAACACGATCGGCACGTTCTCCGTCGATCACGTCACGATGGGCGCGAGCGACCTTCGCGCGCCGATGATCCGGCTCGTCAAGGGTGAAGCCCCGTCTGCCGCGTTGCTCGACGGGATCGGGATCGGCCGGGTCGAGTATGTCGGGATCACGATCCAGCGGCCGGACAAGCCGTCAGTCCATGTCAGCAGCTTCTCGATCGGGCCGGTCGCTTTCGCCCAGGGGATGCCGGTGTCGGGGGCGCTCGACTGGCAGGATATCAGCGTTTCGCGGTCGCAGTTGACGGACGCCAAGGCGCGGGACGTCTTTGCCAAGCTCGGCCTCGAAACGATAACCACGAGCTTTTCGGTGTCCTACGACTGGGATATTGCCCAGCAGCACGCCGCGCTGCACGCGACGACCCTCAAGGTCAACGAGCTCGGCACACTCACCGTCGCGGCCGAGCTGACCAACGTCGTCGCGGACGCGACTGTGCTGACCCAGGCGCGGCTCGCCCACGCCAGGCTGCGGCTCGACGACGCGTCGCTGGTGGAACGGCTGCTGCGCATGGGCGCGGAGCAGGCCGGCGCCGATCCTGCCGCCTACCGCCAGCAGATCGCGGACATGGTGCGGCAGCGGAGCGCGACGGTTGGCGCGGACAGCCCGTTGCTTGCCGCGGCGGGGCAGGCGGTCGCGGATTTCATCACCTCGCCGCATTCGCTCACCATCGAGCTCTCGCCGCCGGCGCCGGTCCCCTTCGTCGCGTTCAAGGGCGCGGCCGCGGTTCCCGGCCAGTTTGCCACCATGCTTGGCCTGGCGGTCACGGCCAACCAGCCGTAAGTCCGGCTGCCCCACCCGGGGCATCGCGCACCGACATTGCTGCGCACCGCGTGATCATATCGCGTCCGCCGGGGTTGCCCGCTTGATGGGAGCCGTCGAACCGGCGCAGCCACCGGTCATTTGACGACGGGTTTTCGGGGACGGCTGATCGGGCTATTCTCCGTGCGTCGTCTGGCGGTCGAAGGAGTGGGCAATGGCAGCCAAGTCAACCAGATCGGTTCCCATCAAATACCGCGAAGTGCTGGACGCTTACCTATTCGTGAGCGCCGGGATGCAGTCCGAGCACCAGGCCTTCATCTGCAAGACCACCGGAACGATCTATTACTCGTCCGACGCAATCGACGAAGAAGAGGAACTGCCGGACGACCTTGAGACCTCTGACACCTATATCAGCGTCCCGCACAGGAATGAGTTGGACCTTGGGCGGGACTTGGTTTTTTCGTTCGTCTGGCATGAACTGCCCGATGAATGGGACACGGTCAGGGATATGTTCGGGAGACGGCGTGCCTACGGCAGGTTCAAGGATTTGTTGCAGTCTCACGGCATGTTGGAGAAATGGTACGCGTTCGAAGCGAGTGCCACCGAGGAGGCTTTGCGCGCATGGTGCGAAGACAGCGGCATTCAATTCAGCGATCCGCCAACATCAACGGCTACCGGCTGACGCCGACGCGGCCCTACGTCGGTTGTGCCCAAGCCAGCTCTAACGGACCGCCGGCGGCAGCAGAATGCCGGCGGGCCAGAGCGCGTTGGGACCTGGTGCAAGACCGAGACGGTCGGTCAGGTTGCGCCGCACGATGGCGGCATAGCTGCCCACCGCGTCGGCGACCTCGGGCTGCCAGTCGGGGCGCAGCCCGGGGAGACGTTTCGCCGGCAGCGCGTCCCTGCCCGCCGACTGCCATGCGCCCCCCGGCACATCGGCGAGCAGCAGCGCATCGAACACCCAGGCGACGTCGGCCGCCCAGGCACCGTCGTCCGTGCGCGTCACCGCAATGATCGGGTCGGCGCCCAGCGTCTCTGGCAGCAGGCGGCTGGCCAGCCGGCGCACGCCCGGGATTTGCCGCATGCCGGCCAGATACCCCGCCTCGCCGACCACCGCGCCGCAGCGCCCGACATTGTAGGCGTCGAGCATCTCCATATCTTCCTCGAACGCCAGCCGGCCGATCGACAGGTGCAGCGCGCCCACCGTCGCCTCCAGCGCGCGCTGCGGCGCGCTCGCGATCATCACGCAGACGGTCTGTCCCGCCAGCTCGGCAAGCCCGCGCACCGCCGACGCCTCCGGCACCATGACCGCAACCGGACTGATCGCGATGGTCGGGCCAGGCAGCACAGTCGCCCCGAGATCCTGCCCCGCGATCTCGCCGCCGCTGAGAAACCCCACTTCGTCGGCACCACTGCGCAACGGGTCAAAACTGTGCGGCGCGTCGTACAGGCTGAACGCGACGCGCCCCCGCGGCCCCAGCACGGCGACCGCCAGCGCGCGGCAGACATCGACCGCGATGCCGACCGCACCCCCTGGCGGCGGCACCTCGGCGACACCCACGCGCGCCACCGCCCCGCAGCGCAGCACCCCCTCGGCGCGGATGCGCTCGATCGCGCCACCAGCCCGCGCCGGAGACGCCACGGCAAGACCGAGCATCGTCGCAGCCAGCACCGCAACGATGCCGCGCAGGCGGCGCATGCCAGGCGCTACGGCTTGCTCGGTGCCATGCTGTACTGCGGCAGCGTGGCCGGCAGCGTGTTGAACCCGGCCGGGACCGTGGTCGCGATGTGCTGCTGCTGGTCGACCGGCACCATCCCGATCGCCGCGCAACCTTTTCCATCATAGTGCGGCAGCGTGTTCACCACAGTGTCCGGGATCATCGCGTAGCTGCCCGGCAGCATCGGCAGCTTGCCGGTGAGCCGGCCCGGTTCGAAGCCCGACAGCAGGTCGTCGGTCGCCGGCGTGTTGATGTCGCGCGGCCCGAGATGGTGCTGCACGAAACCGTCCGGCCCGTTGAACTGCGGGTCGGCGCCCGACAGCAGCGCCTGCTTCTCCTCCGGCAGGCTGGCCAGCGCCGGCAGATCGAACAGCGCCTCGATCGTTTCGATCACCGCGTTATGGTCGCCCTCGGCGTGCGAAACGACATGCGCGCGGGCATAGGGCGAGATGACGATCATCGGGATGCGGATGCCACGCGCCAGCGGCAGCTTGTCCGGGCCGTAAGAGAGGATGCGCGGCCGCACATGATCGTAGAAGCCGTCGGACTCGTCGTAGGTGATGATGATCAGGCTCTGCTTCCACAGCTCGGCATTGCCGGCCACCGCGTTGATCACGCGCGCGGCCATCGCCTCGCTGATCTGCCGGTCGCTGTAGGACGGGTGGTCGTCGTCGCCCTGCTTCGTCTTGGCGATAGTCGCTCGGTCGGCGTCGGTGAGCGGGCCAGGGAAGCTGGCGTTCTGGATCGGCGGCGTCAGCCCGGCAATATTGGTGAAGCCGCCGCGGATGTAGAACACGCCGCCCTGTTTCGGCAGCCGATTCGCGGCAAGGTCGGCAAACGCGTCGCCGAGGCCGCGCAGGTTCGGCGTCAACGCCGGGTTGTTGGCGATGTAGCCGAAATACTGCGCACCGTTGTGGTGGCTGACGTAGCCGCCATGCGTGTCCTGCCCGGCCGGGTCGGTGGACTCGTGGTCGTAGCCTTCCTCGTACCAGCGCCAGTTGATCGGCCTTCCCTTGCGCGAGGCAATGAACGGGATGTCCCGCCTGATATCCGCCAGATCGACCGTGGGCGCGCGGTCCTTCGCCATGTCGGCGCCGATGCCGCGGCCGGCGAACAGCAGCGGCATCGTGGCGAAGGTGAGGTTTTCCGAGATGTTGCCGTTGGCGTAGCTCTCCAGCGCCGGGCCGTGCGGCTCGCGGTCGGTCGATGTGGTGTCGAACTGCGAGCCCCAGAACGGCTGCGGGTCGTTGACCACCGGCACGCCCTGTAGCGTGCCGGTCACGCCGTTGACCGTGACGGTGGCGCCCGCGGCACCGTGCTTCACCCATTGGGTCTCGCCCGACTGACCGGCGATCATCGCGATCGCGTTGGGGGTGGAGGGGGTGTCCTCGGTGGCAAAAATGTTGTCGAACAGCGCAAAGCGGTTGGCGTATTGCCAGAAGAACGGGATCGTGTCGCAGTCGATATAGCTCATCACCAGGCGGGCGAACTGCGTTCCCATGGCGATATTGGCGGCGCCGCCCTTGCTGGCGAAGCGGGTGTATTCGTCGTCGGCGAAGCCATCCATAGCGGGGACGCCGTGCTGCACGTCGAGCTTCTTGGCCAGGCCGGTGTGGCTGTGATCGACGCTGTCGACGAACGTGGCGTTCTGGGCCGGCCCGATGCGGAACGGCTGAACCGTGACTTTTTGCCCGTCGGCGCCGGTGTAGCTCTGGGTCCAGCCCGGGGTGTGCGCGGCGTCGCGCGGGGCGCGGCCATCGGAAAACAGGCCGTTGGCGCCCGGGAAGGTACCGAACTCGTTGTCGAAGGAATGGTTCTCGTTGAAGATGACGAAGACGTATTTGATCTTGGCCCGCAGCAGGCCGATCAGCGCGGCGCGGCTCAGGTGCGGCGGCGCTGCCGGGTTGACCACATAGGGGGCGACGGCCGCGCCCGGGTCGGGTTGCGGCGTGGCCAGCCCGGCGGCGGGCGGACGTTGGGCGATCGCCATGCCCATGGGGGCGACGGACAAGGCGGTAACGAGACCGGCGACGACTATTGTTGCGCGTGGCATGGATCGGTGTTCCCCCCGAACGATTGCGCCGGCACTATAGGTGCCGTATTTGCCCCCGGTGTTACGGTTGGATGATGCCGCCCGGGGCCATGTGGCGCCGATGGCGGGCACCCTAGCACGCCGCCGCCCACGTGGCATGATCCGCCCCGCAAGGGAGCAGCCCGATGCCCACCACCCACATGGTGCCGACGCGTGACGGCGTCCGCCTGGCCACCGACGTCTACCTGCCGGACGGCGCCGGGCCGTTCCCGATCATCATGGAGCGCACCCCGTACGGCCGCCACCTGGCCAGCCGGTCCGAGATCACTGCGGTCCACCGCACGCCAGCCTCGCGCGCCGAGATCGCCGCAGGGTTCACGGCGCACGGCTACGCCGTCGTCTACCAGGACACCCGCGGCCGCCACGGCTCCGAGGGCCGATTCATCAAATACCTGTCGGACGGCGAGGACGGGTTCGACACCTTCGCCTGGCTGCGTGCGCAACCCTGGTGCGACGGGCGCATCTGCACCATGGGCCTCTCTTACGCGGCGCACACCCAGGCGGCGCTGGCCTGCCTCGATCCGCCCGGCCTGGTGGCGCAGATCCTGGACTGCGGCGGCTTCGCCAATTCGTGGCAGGCCGGCATCCGCCAGTCCGGCGCGTTCGAGCTGAAGCAGGCCACCTGGGCCTATCGCAACGCGCTGACCTCGCCGGAGGCCGAGGCCGATCCGGTGATGCAGGCGGCGCTGGCCGCCGAGGACATTGCGCGAGTGGTTCACCCGCCTGCCCTGGCGCCCCGGGCACTCGCCGTTGCGGCATCATCCCGATTACGAAGCCTATCTGTTCGAGCAATGGACGCACGGCGCGTTCGATTCGTTCTGGCAGCAGCTCGGCATCTGGACCGAGGGTTTTTATGCCCGCTATTCGCCCGCCGCCTGCGTGCACATGTCATCGTGGTGGGACCCGTATCCGCTGACCGCGACCGCCAACTACACGGGGCTGAAGCGGGCCGGAAGGGGACCGCAGCGGCTGATCCTGGGGCCGTGGAAGCACGGCGACCGGTCTGACTCCTGTTTCGGCGACGTGGAATTCGGCCTGGATGCACCGATCGACGCCTGGGCCGGCGACTGGCGGGTGTATCGGCGCCGCTTCTTCGACCACGTGGTGAAGGGCGCGAAGCTGGACGAACCGCCGGTGCGGGTGTTCGTGATGGGCGGCGGCAGCGGGCGGCGCAACGCGGGTGGAAAACTGGAGCACGGCGGCCGCTGGATCAGCGCCGCCGACTGGCCGCTGCCCGACGCCGAGCCGGTGGCGTTCCACCTGCACAACGACGGCCGGCTGGATCGTGCCGCGCCCGCCGCCGATGCCGCGCCGGTGTCGTACGATTTCGACCCGGCGCACCCGGTGCCGACGATCGGCGGGGCAATGAGCAGCCTGGAGCCGGTGGCCTCCGCCGGAAGCTGGGACCAGGTGGAGGCGCCGGGGTTCTTCGGCTGCGCGCCACCGTACCTGCCGCTTGCCTCGCGCCCCGACGTGCTGGTGTTCCAGACCGAGGCGCTGCGCGCGCCGGTGCAGGTGGTGGGGCCGATCGCGGCGGACCTTTGGGTGGCGACCGACGGGCCGGACACCGACTTCACCGCCAAGCTGATCGACGTGCATCCGCCCAGCACCGACTACCCACGCGGCTACGCGATGATCCTGACCGACGGGATCATGCGGCTGCGCTATGCCGAGGACCCGGCGCACCCGCGCCTGCGCCGACCGGGCGAGGTCACACGCATCCGCATCACGCTGTTCCCGACGGCGAACCTGTTCCTGCCGGGGCACCGTATCCGGCTGGATGTTTCGTCGTCGAATTTTCCGAAGCTCGACGTGAACCCGAACACCGGCGAACCCGAGGGGCTGGCACGGCGGCGGCGTATCGCAGTGAACACGGTGTTCATGGACGCCGCCCGGCCCAGCAATGTTGTGCTGCCGCTATTGGCGCTGTGATCCGGCTCGGCCAAGCAATTCGCGGATTCGCCGTGCAACGCGCCGGATCGGTCCGGGTGCCCTCGGGGCGTGCAATTGCTGCAACTGCTGCAAGCGCGCGTCAAGCGTCTGGTATTGGTTCTCCAGCGTCTGATATTGGCGTTCCAGCGTCTGGTATTTGTGCTCGAGGCCAGTCACGGTTTCCTCGAGCATGATCTTGTCACGCCGGTTGCCAATCCAACGGACGACATCCGCGAAATTCATGACCTCGCGGAAGCGATGGCCGAAATCGTGCAGGCGAAAACACGCGTCGAGGAATGAGCCGGCGGGCGGGCCGAGCTCGCGCGGAATCCCGGACCCACGCCATATCTCGTTGAACATGTGCAAAAATATAGCACCCTGAATTCGCTGTTGGATCTGCACGCAGCGGGCCGGATCGAACATCGCCGCCACGTCCTGCCACGGGATCGGATAGGCGGCTTGCGCCGGCTGGGCAAAGGCCCGCAGAGCGTGCTGGTCGACCAGGCTGGTCAACAGCAGCGGGCCGGTTTGCCCCCACACGGCGTCCGCTTCCGCGACACCGTTGCACCGGTCCACCGCATCGCGCAGCAACGGATCGCCGGCCGGGAATTTCAATACGCTGTTGTTCAGCGTCGTGTATGGGTCGGCTGCCCTGGCGAAGAAGTACGGCGCCTCGGGCAACGTGTCCGACAGCAGCAGGACATCCAGATCCGTCCACCACCCCCCGAGACGATCCAGCAAAGTATAGCGAAACAGATTGGCATGCAGCGACGGACTCCCGCGGCCGAAGCCGGTTTGGTAGTGCAGAACATGCTCGGTCGGCAGAACGTCTCGCGCGTCGCGCCGAACGATCCAGTCCGGAACCGCAATCGTGTCGTCGTAGGTATATAACTCCATCCGGTGACCGTGGTCGACAAAACTGCGCAGACACAGCAATTGGTAGGGGCCAAGCGGGCTGCCGTGCCAAAATCCACGCACGGTTTCCTGCTGCGGGGCCGGTTGATCCATTGCCATCGTGCCGCGTTCCCGGATGCTAAACGCCGGCTTCCGGCACCAATGCCGTGTAGGCGCGTTCCAGGCAGGCAACGCTTTGCTCGATACTGAAGGATTCGAGCACGCGCGCACGGGCGGCGGCGCCCATCGCCGCCATGCGTGCGGGATTGGCCAGCAGACCGAGGATAGCCTTGGCCATGGCCGGCGGGTTTGCGGCCGGGACCAGGATCCCCGTCACGTCATCGACGACAAGTTCCGGAATCCCACCGACATTGGTCGCAATGACCGGCAGACCGGCACACATCGCCTCCAGCACGTTGTTCGGCATTCCCTCGGTATGTGACGGCGACAGATGGATGTCGGCGGCGCGCAACAGGCGCGGCACATCGCCGCGCTCGCCCAGAAACCGCACATGCGCGGCAAGGTCTTGCCGATTGCAGATCTCCTCCAGGACCGCGCGTTGCCCGTCAATGTCGCGTCCGACCAGCAGCAGCACCCAGTCCGGCGGCAATGCTGCGCTGGCAAGGGCGAGCGCGGCGAGAAGGTCGGCGTGGCCTTTGTACGGCCACAAGTTGCCGATCACGGAAAATACCAGGGCGTCGGGGTCAAGGCCCAACGACTCGCGCGCCTGGCTCCGGCTTCCCATCAGCTTGTCGAAGGTGCCAACCGGGATGCCGTTGTGGATCAGGTGCAGCTTGTGGGCGGCGACGCCCTCGTCGCGCAACTCCGCAAGGATCGCGCGTGAATTGCCGATGGCAACGCGAACGATATGGTGCATCAGGACGCGCTCGAGCAGCTTGTACACCGGGTGGATATCCTGGTACCAGTTCAATGACACCCGGCTCATGACAAGCCGGCGCCGCGTCAGCGCACAGGCAATGCCGCCGACGATGTAGGAATTCGGCAGAATGGTGTGGACGACGTCGATCTTGGCATAGCGAATGTAGGCAACCAGCGGGCGCGACATGCGCCAGAAGATGTACCAGTGCGTGGGCAGGGCGCCCAGCAGGAAGCGGACGCGACGGGAGCGGCCTGCGGCGCCCTGCCGCCACCTGTCGCGGAGTGGCTGGATGAGCAGGCGGACCGACACGCGCTTCAGCCAGCGTGGGAAAACCGCGAATGGCCGCATGATCCGCCGCAACCCTGCCACGACGGTGACGAACCGGGCACGGGCGATACGCAGCAGGCGGACAAACCGGGCCATCTGGCGCTTGATGGGGTCGAGGATCGCCGATCTGAGACTCCGCTGTGGCGTCTTTCGCTGGTTTGGCCAGATATCAGGACCAACGATCTCGATGCCGGCCTCGCTCAGTCTTGCCGACAACTCGCCTCGCCGCAACAAGGTGCACACCACGACATGAAACCGTACCGGGTCGAGCCGCGGCGCGTTGTGGACAAGGTCCATTTCCGCGCCGCCGACGTCAAGCGTCGGGATGACAAACAGGATCCGGATCTTGCGGGTCATGCGGCAGAATTGAACACTCTCGGGCAACCGGCGGCGTTGCGAGGTCCATTTGGACCGCGCTATGCGTCCCTGAGCAAGCCCCATTGGTCTCTGTAACGTCGTGGTGATGATCGAATTCGATTCGGCCCCCGCCAGCCTGCCCCCGGGGCGGCGCATCTACGCGATTGGTGACATCCATGGCTGCGACGCACAGCTTGCCAACCTGCACGCGATCATTGCCGACGACCTTGCCCGTCGCCCGGTCGCCGCGCCGCTGCTGCTGCATATCGGCGATTATGTCGATCGCGGCCGGGACAGCGCGGCGGTCGTTGCCCGGCTGCTGCGCGGCCCGCCGATTGCCGGCCTGCCGACCGTCAACCTGATGGGCAACCACGAACACACGATGCTGGCGGCACTGGCAGGCGAGCGTGCCGCGGCGACCGACTGGCTGTTCGCCGGCGGCGCCCCGACGCTGCTGAGCTACGGCGTCGATCCGGACTCGCCGCGCGAGGCCTGGCCCGCTGCCGTGCCGCCATCGCACCTCGGCTTCCTGCGCGGGCTGGAGCTGATGCACCTGGCGGGCGGCTATGCCTTCGTGCATGCCGGCATCCGCCCCGGGGTCGCACTGGAGCAGCAGACGAGCGACGACCTGCTGCGCATGCGCCAGCCGTTCCTGTATTCCGAGGCGTCGTTCGGTGCGGTGGTGGTGCACGGCCACACGCCGGTCAAGGCCCCCGTGGTGCGGCACAACCGGATCGCCATCGATACCGGCGCGGTGTTCGGCGGCAAGCTGACCTGCGTGGTGCTGGAAGGCGAGACGATCGCGTTCCTGACTGCCGACCCGGTGGGCGAGCCGGTGCCGATTGCGCATCGGTAGGCGGAGCTGCGACGGGCCGGCATTGGGGGTTGCCAACTGCCCCGTCCGCCGCCATGTTTTGACCAGTTAAATCGACCAATCGAAAATCGGTGCTCACCATGCGCGAAATTCAGGCATCAGAAGCCAAGACGCACCTGCCCCAGCTTCTCGACGAGGTGGAGCGCGGTGAGACCGTCGTCATCACCCGCCACGGCCGCGCGATCGCACGCCTGGTGCCCGAGGCGCAGCGTCGACAGGCGGAGATCGACATGGCGGTCGAGGCCATGGGCCGATTGCGCGCGCGGGCGGGCAAGCTGACGCTCGCGGAATTGCTGTCTGCCCGCCACGAGGGGCACAAATATTGATGCCTTTCGTGCTCGACGCTTCTGTCGCGCTGGCGTGGGCGTTCGCGGACGAAGATGATCCCCGGGCGGCGGCGGCGCTCGCGCGGATCCGAGCGGACGAGGCGCTGGTACCCAGCATCTGGTGGTTCGAGGTCCGCAACACGCTGGTGGTGAACGAACGGCGCGGCCGGCTGACGGAGGCGGATACAGCGGCGTTCCTGCGAACGCTGGCGCGCCTGTCGGTGACCATCGACCGCCAGCCCGGGGATGCGGAAGTCCTCTCTCTGGCGCGCCGACATCGGCTTAGCGTCTACAACGCCGCCTACCTGGAGTTGGCGCTACGCGACAGCGTCCCCCTCGCGACCCTCGATCGCGAGTTGATCGGCGCGGCACGCGCGGAACGGGTTCCACTGGTGGGAGAGGCGAGCGCATGATGCAACGATGCCGACCGGCCCAATTGGCGACGCGACATCTCCGAAACATCATCTCCGGGCCTATCTCGTGGATCCGTTTCCGATAGGGAATATGCATCGGGAGAAGGCAGTAGAGCGCCTTCACGCCGAGTGGCGTCGCCAGCCCCACCTGTCATTGCGAGGAGCGCAGCGACGAAGCAATTTCCGGCCCCCGGGGAAGGAGATTGCTTCGTCGCTGCGCTCCTCGCAATGACACTGTAGCGCCACGACAGGCGGCGTCTGCGGTCAGCGTGGAAATGCTCTGGCCGCCCTAGCGTGCGTGCTTCTGCTTGACCGTGCGAATCTCCGCCAGAAGCTCGCGCAAATCCTTGATCGCCTTGGACTCATCTTGGGTCAGCGCGCGCGACGGCGCGAAATGATCCAGCAGCACCAGCATCGCCTCGCCGATGCGGCCAAGCTGGCGGCCGTAACTGGCCACGTCGGTGAGAATCTCCTCCTCGGTACCGGGGTCGGAGGACTTGCCGAGCTCGATATTCACCAGCCCGACCTGGCTGCCGACGGGATTGAACAGCCAGGTCCAGGGATTGATCGTCTGCGACACGTTGCCGCTGAGCGGCAGGCGGAAGCTTGGCATCGGTGGCTCCTTCGCGGGACGGTTGCGCTGATGGAGCAAAGCACAATTCATGCCGCACATCATGGTTTGACCTGCACATGGTTTGCCCAGCACGTTGAATCGGACCGGTGCCACGGCGCCGTCATGCACGATGTCATCATTGCGGTCCGCCCGCATCTTGCAGGCTTCCTTCGGCACCGGCCCGGCGCCGCGGGCGACGTGGTCGGCGCCGGCGATGCGCACGCAGGCGGTGAAGGCCGCGCTCGAAGCCCGGCAGGATCACAGCCGCCTGCAGCGCGTTCGTGCGCCACGGGTTCGCCGGGAGGCGACGCAAGTGGCGGAATGCGCTGCGCTGTTCCGCCCTACATCGGTCAGGGTAGCAAGCCGGATCGCGCTGCCGCCCGCAGCGGTTCTTCGGCACGTGCGCGAGAGGGCGCCGGTCCGCTCAGCCGGAACCGGCTCTACAGCGACGCATACGTCGGCAGCCAGCCGCCCGGCGGCGTCAACTCCAATCGATCGAGCCGGCGGGAAGCGCGTCCCGAGATATTATAGATCTCGCCCCGATACGCCCATACGCGGAGATCCACCCACAATTGTTGCCCGGCGACCTCCATGGCAGGCTTCGCAACCCATTTTTGCGCCACATAGCCCTCGCCATGCTGCACGAGACGCCGCAGCCGCGCGCGTCCCACCGCGGCGTTGTCGAGCAGTCCCCGCCCGGCGTATCCGTGCAGCGGCTTGAAGACAAAGTCCTGCTTTCGTTGCGCCAGCATGTTCAGGTTTTCCGCGCGCACCACGTGCGTTTCCGGCACGTGGGCGCTGAGGACCTGACGTTCCTCGGGCTGGATTTCCAAATCCTCGTCCCAGTGCGGCAGCGACAGAAATTCCAGCAGGCGCTTGTCGCTGCGGGTGGCGTAGGTGAGGGGGTTGGGGGCGATATAGACCCGACCGGATTCATACGCCTGCCGCACGGCCGAGAAGTCATCGGACTGCCAGAAGAAATCGGTCGAGCGGTTGACGACGAAGGCCACTTTCCGCCCGGCGAACAACAGCTCCTGGCCATTCCAGCTCGTCTCGGCCGGACACCCGAGTTCGGCCCGCCACCCCCGATGGCGAAAGAGCTCGCGCAATAGCTGGAATTCCCTGCGAAATTTGCCGCTACGCAACGACCCGGCATCATCGAGGATCAGAAACAAATCGCTTGGACACTCTCCGAAGAACGCCGTTGCCTCCTGTTCCACCAGATCCCCGATGTAGCCGGTGAACCCGGCAACGTCGGCAGGCGCTGCGATCGATTTGTTCGCCCCGAGCCCTGCCGCCTCGTAGTACAGCGCATTGATGATCGCGGCGAACAGGCAGCCGGACCCGTTGTCATTGAACTCGATAAGCCGGCAGCCGCCTTCAGGCGGCAGATGAAAATCCCAGGCACTGAAAAAGCAGACCTCCGGGCGCGCCAACTGCGCAATCGCCGGCGCATCGCGTCGCGCCACCGTCTGCCACGCCGCGCGCGCAGTCACCTGGTCGAAGACCTGGATGAAGCGAGCGATCTCCCGGAGCGTGGCGCCTTGGATGACCTGATGCTGTGGGACAACGGAGAATTCCTGCGGCACCTCCGGCATTCCGGCCGCCGCGAGCGCGGCAAAGAACGTCGTTGGCAATGCCGCCGCAGGAGCCATGTCGTACCCGGGGCTACACGTTGAACCGGAACAGCAGCACCTCGCCGTCTTTCACGACGTAGTCCTTGCCCTCCACGCGCATCTTGCCCGCTTCCTTCGCCCCCTGCTCACCCTTGCAGGCGACGAAATCGTCATACGCGATCGTTTCGCAGGCAATGAACCCGCGCTCGAAATCCTTGTGGATCACCGCCGCCGCCTGCGGCGCCTTGGTGCCCTGCACGATGGTCCAGGCCCGCGCCTCCTTCGGCCCCACGGTGAAATAGGTGATCAGCCCCAGCAGGTCGTAGCCGGCGCGGATCACCCGATCCAGCCCGCTGTCGTGCAGCCCCAGCCCCTCCAGGAACTCCGCGCGATCGGCCTCCGCCAGTTGCGCCACCTCGGCCTCGATCGCGGCGGAAACGATCACCACCCGCGCGCCCTCCGCCTTGGCCCGCGCCTCCACCACCGCCGAGAACGCATTTCCCGTCGCCGCCGACGCCTCCTCGACGTTGCACACATACAGCACCGGCTTCGAGGTCAGCAGTTGCAGCCGCCGCACCGCCTCCTCCTGCCCCGGCGGAATCGCGGTCCGCGCCGGCCGGCCCGCGGCCAGCGCCGCCACCAGCGGCTCCATCAGCGCCACCGCGGCAACGCTCTCCTTGTCGCCGCCGCGCGCCTTCTTCTGCGCCGCGAGCAGCCGCTTCTCCAGGCTCTCCAGGTCGGCCAGCATCAGCTCGGTCTCCACCGTCTCCGCGTCGCGCAGCGGATCGATCGAGCCCTCGACATGCGTCACGTCGGTGTCCTCGAAGCAGCGCAGCACGTGGATGATCGCATCGACCTCGCGGATGTTGGCGAGGAACTGGTTGCCCAGGCCCTCGCCCTTGCTGGCCCCGCGCACCAGGCCGGCGATGTCGACGAACTCCAGGCTGGTCGGCACGATTTTTGCGGACTTGCCGATCGCCGCCAGCACGTCCAGCCGCTGGTCGGGCACCGCGACGCGCCCGACATTCGGCTCGATCGTGCAGAACGGATAGTTCGCCGCCTGCGCCGCGGCGGTCGCGGTCAGCGCGTTGAACAGCGTCGATTTGCCGACATTCGGCAGACCGACGATGCCGCAGTTGAAGCCCATCTACGCCGTCCCCTCGCCCGGGAGCGCATCCGGCCGCGCCAGCAGCGCCACCTTGGTCATGAACTCCTCCGGCTTGCCGTCGGCCAGCAGCTGGCGCGGCGTCGGCCACCGCATCCAGCAGACGCACCAGCCAGTCGCGGTCGTCCTTGCCGAAATCGCCGAGCACATGGCCCAGCACGCGCTCCTTCTCCCCGGGATGGCCGATCCCCAGCCGCACCCGCCAGTACTCCGGCGTGCCAAGCATGCGGTCCATGCTGCGCAGCCCGTTGTGCCCGGCCGCGCCGCCGCCGCGCTTCACCCGCACCTTGCCCGGCACCAGGTCCAGCTCGTCGTGGAACGCGGTGATCGCCTCGGGCTCCAGCTTGTAGAACGCCGCCGCCGCCTGCACCAACTCGCCCGAGGCGTTCATGTAGGTCTGCGGCTTCAGCGCCAGCACCTTGTGCCGGCCGACCTGCCCTCGGCCACCAGGCCCTTGAAACGCTGCCGCCACGGGCCGAACCCGTGGCGGATCGCGATCACATCGACCGCCATGAAGCCGATATTGTGCCGGTTCCGGGCCATGCCCGGCTCCGGATTGCCGAGCCCGACCCAGAGCTGCATGACGCCTCCGCGGCTGGGATCAGCCCCGCTTGCCCTTGTCGCGGCCGCCGCCCTTGCCGCCGCGCTCCTTGGCAGCCGGGGCCCTTGCCGCCGGCGCCGCCGCCGGTGCCGCCAGCCGCGACAGGCGCCGCCGCGACGGCCGCCGGGGTCTCGGCCGTCGCCTCGGTCATCTTGGTGGGCGGCGCCACCGTGGCGACCACGAAATCGCGCCCGGTGATCACCGGCCGCGTGCCCTCGATCCCCTTCAGGTCGCTCCAGCGCACACTGGCGTTGAAATCGAGGCCGGACAGGTCGGCGGTGAAGTGCTCCGGGATGTGGTCCGGATCGCAGTAGACCTCGACCGCGTGGCGGATGACGTTCAACACGCCGCCGCGCTTCAGGCCGGAGCTGAGGCCCTCGTTCTCGAAATGCACCGGCACCGCCACGCGGATCTGCTCGCCGGCGGCGAGGCGCTGGAAATCCACGTGCTCCGGCGCATCCGACACCGGATGAAACTGCACGTCGCGGATCAGCGCCTTGGTCGAGGCACCATCCACCTTCACCTCATAGACGCGCGACTGCCAGCCGGCCCGCGTGCAGCTCGCGCATCACCGCGCGCGGCTCCAACGCGATCAGGCTGGGCGCCTGATGCGCCCCGTAAATCACCGCGGGCACCTTGCCCGCTCGCCGTGTCGCACGCGCCGCCCCCTTACCGGCTCGCGCACGCGCCTCGGCCTCGATCGTCACGACATTGGCCATGGTCCGCTCCCGCAAATGCCAAACGCCGGCCTCCAGGGGTGCCGGCGCGCGGGCGCGGTGTAGCCGAGCCTTGGCATCGCCGCAAGGCGAGCACCCGCGGTAAGCAAGGCCAGGGGCTTTGCCCCTGGACCCCGCCAAGGGGCGCTGCCCCTTGGAACCCCGCCAAGGGCAGCGGCCCTTGGAACCCTTCTGTTGGTTGGTGAGGGGGTGGGGCTGCGTGGCGCTGTCGGCATCGTCCGGCACGCCGGACGATGCCGACAGCGCCATGCAGCCCCACCCCCTCACCAACCAACCGGACGGAGTCCTGAGGCTCCGCCTCTGGTGGGGGGTCCAGGGGGGCAACGACCTCCTGGTGGGTTTCAGGGCGAAGCCCTGACCTTGCTTACCCCGGGTGCTCGCCGTGCGGTGATGCCGGTGCTTGACGCCGGGCGCGTCGGCGCACGCATAATGGAATGGTGGGGAGAAGGTGTTTCACCAGGGCAGGCGTATGATCAACCAGGCCATTGCGCGTGCCGGGCGCAACACGCTCAGCGACGGCATCCGGCGTGCCGCCGCGCGGTTTCGCGATCGGGAGGCCCTGGTTTTCGGCGATCGGTGCTGGAGCTTCCGCGCGCTCGACTCCGCCGCCAGCCGCGTCGCCTGCCGCCTGACCGATATGGGGCTGCGACCGGGCGATCGGGTGGCCGCCTATGGCCGCAATTCCGATGCCTACCTGATTGCGTTCCTGGCCTGCTGCCGCGCGGGGGTGGTGCATGTGCCGGTGAACTATGCGCTGACCGGCGGCGAGCTGCGCTACATCCTGGAGCAGTCCGGCGCCCGCGCGCTGCTGACTGCGCCCGCACTGGAGGCGAACCTCGACGGCATCGCGGTCGAGTTACGCGGCCGGTTCGAGGGCGGCGGCGCGTTGGACGTGCTGGCGACCGCGCTTGACCCGGCGGCGCCGGCCGGGATCGATCCGCCGATCGACGACGCCTCGCTGGCGCAGATCGTATATACCTCCGGAACGACCGCGGCGCCCAAGGGTGCAATGATGACGCATCGGGCGATGATGTCGCAGTACTACTCCGTCATCCACGAAATGGATTTTTCCCCCGACGATCGTGCCCTCGCCGCGCTGCCGCTGTACCACACCGCGCAGATGCACGCCTTCACGATCCCGCTGATGCTGGTCGGCGGCCGCACCGTGCTGATCGAGGCACCGGTGCCCGAGTTGGTGCTGCGGCTGATCGAGCAGGAGCGCATCACCTCGTTCTTCGCCCCGCCGACGGTCTGGATCAGCCTGCTGCGCCATCCGGATTTTGCGGCGCGCGATTTGCGGTCGCTGCAGCGGGTCTACTACGGCGCATCGATCATGCCGGTCCCGGTGCTGCACGAGCTGCGCGAACGGCTACCGAACGCGCGGCCGTACAACTGTTACGGCCAGACCGAGATCGCCCCGCTGGCCACCACGTTGCGGCCGGAGGAACATGACGCCCGTCCGGCGTCCTGCGGCCGGCCGGTGCTGAACGTGGAGACCCGCGTGGTCGATCCGGACATGAACGACGTGCCGCCGGGCACGCATGGCGAGATCGTGCATCGTTCGCCGCATCTGCTGACCGGCTATTGGAACAAGCCGAAGGAAACCGAGGAAGCTTTTTCCGGCGGCTGGTTTCATTCCGGTGATGTCGGCTATGCCGACGCCGAGGGATATCTCTACATCGTCGACCGCATCCGCGACGTGATCAACACCGGCGGCGTGCTGGTGGCCAGCCGCGAGGTCGAGGAGAATCTGTTCACCCACCCGGCGGTCTCCGAGGTCGCGGTGGTCGGCCTGCCCGACGACAAATGGATCGAGGCCGTCACGGCCTTCGTCGTGCTGCGTGCGGGTCAGACGGTAGCGGCGGATGCGCTGATCGCGCATGCGCGGCAGTCCCTTGCGCCGTTCAAGGTCCCCAAGCGCGTGGTGTTCGTGGACAATCTGCCGCGCAACACCGCGGGCAAGCTGCTGAAGCGCGAGCTGCGGCGGCAATACGCCGCCTGAGTGCCGAATCCACGCTCCCAGGAAAGGACACGCCCATGTTGCTGTACACCTCGATCGGCCCCAACCCGCGGGTCGTGCGCATGTTCATGGCCGAGCGCGGCATCGAGATTCCCAAGGTGGAGATCGACCTGCGCGGCGGCGAGAGCCGGCGCGAGCCCTACCTGCAGAAGAACCCGGCCGGCCAGTCGCCGGCCCTGGAGCTCGACGATGGCACCGTCCTCGCCGAGATCACCGCGATCTGCGAGTACCTGGACGAGATCAGCCCCGGCCCCTCGCTGATCGGCGCCACGCCGGAGGAACGCGCCGAGACCCGCATGTGGACGCGGCGCATCGATCTCAACATCGTCGAGCCAATGGCCAATGGATTCCGCTTCAGCGACGGGCTGAAGATGTTCCAGAACCGGGTGCACTGCATTCCGCAGGCGGCCGACGATCTGAAGCAGATCGCGCAGGAACGGCTGACCTGGCTGGACGGGCTGATGACCGGCAAGACGTTTGTCTGCGGCGAGCGCCTGACGCTGGCCGACATCCTGCTGTTCTGTTTCGTCGACTTCTTCGACGCCGTGCGCCAGCCGATCAACCCGGCGAACCCGTCCATCGTGGCCTGGCACGCGCGGATGAAGGCCCGGCGCAGCGCCACGGCATAACGACGTCGCCGGACGTCGCCGGACGTAGGGCGGAAAAGCGCAGCGCATTCCGCCGCCTTTGCGCGCCCCCGCACCAACCGTGGAGGCAGCGCAAGTGGCGGAATGCGCTGCTTTTCCGCCCTTGTATGGGGCTTTCTCTGTCAAGGCCTATTTCATCGTTGCGTTCCAGTTTCTCGGTTCGACTGAAGGGACCGTTTCTCCGTCCCGACCTGAGGCTTCAGCGGGCACCGCGCGGAGCCGGGGTCAAGGATGGGCCGCAGGCCACCGCCGGAGGCGGCGCGCAGCGTCCTTGACGCCGGCGAGCACGGTGCCAGGCTCGTGATGCCCGGGCGGTCGATCGGCATTGCCATCCGACCAGAGGGGAGTTCGCCCTGCGCCCCGCGATGCTTCGCGTGGCAACCTTGTATTCGGCCGATCCTGCGGGATCGATACCATGATGCAGACATTCGCATCGGCGGCGAAGCTCCGAGCGGCGGGCCCATTCTACAAGAGCGGCACCAGGGCCGTGGGCGGAAGCGGGACACCGCCACCTCGGATCGTCATCGGCAACACCTGCTCCGCGAGCAGACGAGCGCCGAACCCTCTATTCCGTCTCTATGCCTCCTCTTCTATGCGTCCTCTGCCGCTTGCCGAAGCGGGGCGGTTCAGGCCGCCGGATGCAGTCGCATACCGGCCGGCAGTGTGCCGTGGGTGACATAGTCCCACAGCGCGATCAGCAGCTTGCGCGCCATGGCGACGATCATGACCTTGCGGGTGATGGGGCGCCCGTCCACGGTGCGCTCGCGATACCACTTGACCAGCTCGCACTGCGGCTGATGCGTCAGCAGGCGCCAGGCGAGCTGGATCAGCCCGCGCCGCACCCGGGCATTGCCGGCCTTGGCCAGGCCTTGCTCGCGCCGCTTGCTGCCGCTCTCGTCGGGCGAGCCGGTCAGGCCAGCGTAGCGGGCCACCGCGCGGCGATCGCGCAACGGGCGCGACAGCACCTCGTGGACCAGCATCTCGGCGGTCTCGACGCCGACGCCGACCACGCGCGCCAGCAGCGCGATCATCGCGTTCGGCCCGGTGTGCGGCGCCTGCTTCAGCCGCGCCAGCCGCGCCGCCTCGATCTCGGCGATCCGCACCTTGATCACCTGCCGCCGCTGCATCGCCGAGCGCAGCTCGGCCGCCGTGTTGGGCGGCAGCGGCGCGCCCTCCGCCGTGCGCAGCGTGGCCAGCTTCGCCGCCGCCCCCTTCAGCTTCACGTTGAAGCCGCGGATGCCGTGCAGCGCCAGCAGCGAGGTCATCCGGTTCACCAGACGGGTCGCTTCGACCGTCAGGCGGTCGCGTTCGCGGATCGGGCGCTTGGCGTCCTCTTCCTCGACCGTGGGCACCGCGACCATGGAGCAGTGCTTCGCCTCGCCGCGCAGCCAGCCGAGCAAGGCGCGCAGCAGCAGCCCAAGGTCGAGCCGGTCCGACTTCGCCCGCCGGTGCTCGCGCGAGACCGGTATGCTGGTCGGATGGATCACGTGGCACTCGATGCCGCGGGCCTGCAGCCAACGCGCCAGCCAGAACCCGTCACGGCCGGCCTCGTAGGCAACGCAGATCCGCTCGATCCGCCGACCGGCGGCGATCGCTTCGTCGCGCCAGCGGTACAGCAGGCCGAGCAGGGTCGGTGCGTCGGGTTCCAGCTTCTTGCGCGGGATCCCGCCGCAGGCCAGGGACAAGGCCGCCGACAAGCCAGCTCGAGCGGCTCAGCTCGATCGCGGCGATTAACGTGCTATCCTGGTCCAGGGCGACGAGGGACCGGCTGAGGTCGTCAAACTTTGGCATGGGGCACTCCATCGAAGGTTTTCACAACGCGACGATGGTGCCATCTCCTCGTCGCCTGCCCCATAGCATCTACGTTGCCGCGATCAGCCGACCAGCACGGCGCTGTGATCCGTCAGTCCGGTGGTTCGAGGGCTGTGGTCGTAGCGGCAGCTCGGTGCGAAGCCGCACACATAGCGCGCATTGGCGAGCGCGTGGTCGATGCGAAATCCGTTGCCACGGTGTGACAGCCAGGTCCACTCGCGCGCGTCGCCATGGCTCGGCCGCCACAGGTCGACCAGGCGATCGGGCGCACAGAGTCCCTCGAACCCGGCGGCGCAGGTGTATTTGACCGCGTGCTCGCTTCGATCGGTGGTCCGGTTGCCGGTGTTCAGATCGCCCAGCAGCAGGAACGGCCGGGCAGCATGCCGATGCACCTCCTGGGCGCAGCGGTCGAAGAACACCGCCTTTTCGCCAAGCAGTGGAAAGTAGCAGGCGAGCAGGCTTACGCCGGCGAAGCGCGCCAGCATGAGGACGCCGGCGCCCTGGCCCGTTGGCGTCGCGCTTGCCGTCCGGAAGCCGTGTTTCGAGGCGACGAAAACGCCGTTCGCGGTACCGCCGTCGGTCAGGCCGGCGTGACGCATCCCACGGCCGATCGCCCAGTTGGCGAAACCCGCGCCACCGGCGCCGTTGCGCCACTCGGTCAGGACGACGGTTTCGGGATCGTGCGCGTCGAGATAGGCGCACAGCCGCTCCGCCCGCGAACCGCCGCCGCCGCGGATGTTGAGCACCAGGATGCGCCGCGGAGCGGCGGACGTGTCGGAGGCTGGAACGCACTCACGTAGACTGGACTCGCCGGTCCACCTGTCATTGCGAGTTCCTACCGGCCGGCGGCCGACCCGCCCTGAATGAAACAGTCGGGGCGCCGCAGAGAAGGACACTCCCCCTCCCCTTGAGGGAGGGGGTTGGGGGGAGGGGTCGATCGGTGTGAATCCCCGACGACCCCTCCCCCCAACCCCCTCCCTCATGGAGGGGGAGCTTGTTTCTTGTTAGGAGCGGAGCGACGAAGCAATCCCCTGCGGGCGGGTGATTGCTTCGTCGCTTCGCTCCTCGCAATGACAGGTGGCGACACGACAGGTGGCGTTTCCGGTCAGCATAATGCGCGCTACGGATCCAATCGCCACGGCGCAGGCGGTGTCTCGCAGCCGGCGCAGGCGATCACGCCGGTGTCGTCCCAGATGCCGAGGCACGCCATCTCATTGTTGTGCAGCAGGATCAGATATGGGTCGAGAACGACCTCCTGCTGGACCATCTCGCCGAGGATCAGGTCGGACCCCGGCAGGTTCCGGTGCAGCACCCTTGCGGTGGTCGCGATGTCGGCGGGCACGCCGAGCCGGTTCAGATGCTCGACCGGAACGCTCCGCTCCTGCCAATACGCCCCCGCGCGGACGCGGAACACACCGAACACGATGAGCAGCGCGAAGGAGCTCATCCAGATCAGGGTCGGGCACCAGGCGGCCGGCGAGGCATCCGTCACCATCCCGCGCGTCAGGCCGCCGCTGGCCGCCATGCAGCCGACCGAGCCGACCAGCGCGATGGGCAGCCACGCTTCGTGGCGGTGCCAAAAGCTCGGCTGGAAGCGGGCAAGCTGCGCCTGCTTGTGCGCGGCCAGGCTCGCCAGGCCAATCGGGGCGATGCACCGATCGTCGAGCGCCTGGGCCAGGGTTCGGGGTTCCGGTGGGGCAAGCAGGGCGTCGAAGGGCACGGCCGATCCTCCCGCAGTCGGGACGCGGACGGCAGTCTAGAGCGAGTTCGGGCCGACTGGAACCACGTACACCTCTCCCGCTTGCGGGAGAGGTCGCGGAACACTCGCGACGCGGGTGAGGGTCGTGCCGCGTGCACCAACCCTCACCCTCGGCGCTCCGCGCCTCGACCTCTCCCGCGAAGGGCGGGAGAGGTGTACGATTGCGCAACCAACGTTCCGACTGGGGAGATCGTCCATGGACTTCACCGGCAAGGTGGCCCTGATCACCGGTGGCGGCGGCGGGATCGGCCGCGCCACCGCCCTCGGCTTCGCCACGCGCGGCGCGCGCGTCATGGTGGTGGACCATGACGCGGCCGCGGGCGAGGCCAGCGTCGGCGTGGTGCGCCAGCAGGGCGGCGAGGCGCTGTTTTCTCCCGCCGATGTCAGCCTCGCGGCCGATGTGCAGCGTTACGTGCAGGCGACGCTGGACGCGTGGGGGCGCATCGACTGCTTCTTCAACAATGCGGGGATCGAGGGAAAGGTCGCGGCCATCCAGGACTACGACGACGATCTGTTCGACCGGGTGATCGCGGTCAATCTGCGCGGCGTGTTCCTCGGCATGAAGCACGTGCTGCCGGTGATGCTGCGCCAGGGGTCCGGGGCGATCGTCAACACCGCCTCGACCTCCGGGCTGTTCGGCGGCCCCGGGATGGCGGCCTACGTCGCGTCGAAGCACGGCGTGCTGGGGCTGACCAAGGTGGCCGCGTCCGACGTGGCCGACCAGGGCGTGCGGGTCAACGCGATCTGCCCCGGGCCGGTGGAGACGCGGATGATGCGCTCGCTGGAAGCGCAACGGAATCCGGCGGACCCCGAGGCGGTGCACGCCGCAAACCGCGCCGCCATGCCGACCGGGCGGTACACGCTACCAGAGGAAGTTGCAGGGGCGGTGCTGTATCTGTGTTCGGACCTGGCGGGGAACGTGACGGGCACGCAGCTTGTGGTGGACGGCGGGCGCAGCGGCGCCGGCGGGGTGACGGCGCGGAAGGTGGACCGATAGATCCGCAGGCGGAAGAACCGGCACCGTCGCGGTCTGGAGCCCGGTGGATCGGCTCCGACCCCGGGCGCTTCCGGGTGACCCACAAGCAGGGTCCACCACCAGCGGCCTAGCGAGCGCCGCGTACAGTGTCTTCCATCACCGCCTGGCGCAGCACATTCAGCCGCTCCAGTGCCGCCAGCGCCCCCGGCCGGTCCGCGGCCGCGAGCCCGAGCACCAGCGCCTCCAGCACCACCAGCGTCGCGCCGTGCAGCGCGACATGCTCGGCCCGGCCGCGTTGGGCCGGCACGATGACATCCGCATGCCGGGCCAGTCTCGACTCCAGACTGTCGGTCACCAGCACCATCGGCAGCCGCATCTCGCGTGCCTGGCCGATCGTGGCCGTCACCTCCTTGTAGGCGCGCCCATAGGCGAGCAGCAGCAATGCATCCCCGGGGCGCAGATCGAGAAGCTGGTCGGCGAGTCCAATCCCCGTTGCGTCGAGACACCGAGCCTGGCGGCCGACGCGCGCCAGCAGCAACGACGTGTACCGCGCCAGCAGGCCGGACGGCCCGATCCCGAACACCACGATCCGCTCGGCGGCGCCCAGCACACGGACCGCCGCGACCAGCTTCTCCCGCACGCAGCTTCATGCAACGCGGCCAGCGCGTCCTGGTGCGCTTGCAGCGCGTGGTCGATGGCATGCCCCGCGTCCGCGCCCGCCTCGTGCAGCGTGCGCTGCAGCCGCGCGGCCGGCGACGCACCCGCCAGCGCGCCCGCCAACGCGCGGCGCAGCTCGGCCAGCCCCGCGAATCCGAGCGCCTGCACCGCCCGGATCACCGTTGCGTCGGACAGTCCGACCTGGCGTGCGAGATCCGCGGCGGAGCCGGTCACGGCCACTTCGGGATTGCGTTCGAGGTAGCGGACCACCTTGAGCGCCGCCGGCGACAGCGGCCGCGCCGCGCTGGCGACCCGCCCCACCAGCAGGTCGGCGATCGGACTCGGTGGCGATGGCTCCGACATGGCCTCGGGTTCCGCACCGTGGATTACCTGCATTTCATCATGTAGCGAATGCTGCACGCTTGTGCAACTCAGTAGTGCAGGCTACATACAGCGCGACATCGCAACCTGCCAGGAGGCAGACGAAGCCATGTTCGACTGGACCGTCGTCGTTCCCACCTTCCTCGCCGCCACCGTCGAGTGGGTGGAGGCATTCACCATCGTGCTCGCCGTCAGCCTGACCATCGGCTGGCGCCCCGCCCTCGGGGCTGCGGCGGCGGCGCTGGCGGTACTCGCCGCCATGACCGCGGCGACCGGCGGCGCACTCCGCCTCGGGATGAGCTTGCCCTGGCTGCAATTGGCAATCGGCGTCTTCCTGCTGCTGTTCGGCGTCCGCTGGCTGGCCAAGGCGGTCGCGCGGCAGGCCGGCCTGAAATCCCTGCACGACGAAGCGGCGGAATTCGACCAGACGCGCGCCGCGCTCGCCGGCGGGGACTGGTATGCGGGCTGGGCGATCGCTTTCAAGGGCGTGCTGCTGGAGGGGCTGGAGGTCTGGCTCATCGTCGTCGCGCTGGGCATCCACGGCGCCTGGGCGAGCAGCGCCGGCGCGGCGGTTGCCGCCCTGATGGTCGTCGCGGCGGCCGGGCTGCTGGTCCGCGCGCCGCTCGCCCGCGTGCCCGAAAACGCCATCAAGTTCGCGGTCGGCGCGATGATCGTTTCGTTCGGCACCTTCTGGACCCTGGAATCCCTCGGTGGCCCGGCGGTGTGGCCCGGCGGCGACTGGAGCCTGCTTGGCCTGGTGGTGTTCTACGCCGGCGGCGGCGTGGGCCTTGCCGCCCTGTTCCGCCGGCCCGTGCGGGTGGGAGCGGTGCAATGAGAGCGTTCGTCAAGACCCTGGTGGGCGATGCCTGGAACGTGTCCGTCGTCGCTGGCCTGATGCTTGCCGAGGTCGTGCTGGTGCGCGCCGGCCACGCGGACGCCGCCGCGTTCGTGATCCCGCCGCTCACGCTTGCCGGCGTGGCCTGGCTCACGCGACACTAGCCCGGTTGATCTTCTCCGCGCGCTCCGCGGTGGAGCTGTCTTGCGGAGGATCGATCCGGCCCCGCACCTACCCGGCCGGCGCGGATCGCCCTACCAGGCGACCTCGAACATGCCCTCGACCTCCACCGCCGCGTCGATCGGCAGCGACGACACGCCGATCGTCGTGCGCGCATGGCGGCCATTGTCGCCGAACACCGCGACCGCCAGGTCCGAGGCGCCGTTCATCACCTGCGCCTGGTCGGTGAACTCCGGCGCGCAGGCGATGAAGCCGCCCAGCCGCACCACGCGCCGCACGCGGTCCAGGTCGCCGTTGCACGCCGCCTTCAGGTGCACCAGCACGTTGATGAAGCACAGCCGCGCCGCTTCCTTGCCGCGCTCGGTCGAGACGGCGTAGCCGAGCTTGCCGGTGATCGCGATCTTGCCGTCCACCGCCGGCACCTGGCCGGAGACCACGACGAGGTTGCCGGTCTGCACGTAGGGCACGTAGTTGGCGACCGGGGCCATCGGCCGCGGCAGGGTGATGCCGAGTTCGGCGAGTTTCAGCTCGATCTGGCCGGGCATAGGTGGCTCCTGCGGGTTGTTTGCCGCTTACCCGTGGCGCGTCGGCGTGACGCCTGGGTGGCTTGTGGGGTCCGGGTGCGCGCGACGGGCGGGAGAAATGGGCAGCTTCCAGTGTCATGCGTCCGGCGTTCGTCATAGCGCCGATTCGCCTCGGTTTGCCAGCGTTCGGGCAAACCGGGGCGGGGCGCGGCGATGGCGGGTGGCCGGATCTGGGGCTGACGAATGCGGCGCGCCTGAGCCAGGCGCGCCGGTGCGCACCGGCGGCGCGGCGCAGGCCATGGCCGCGCGCGTCCGGATCTTGCGGCTCGGCGCGGCCGGCTGGCGCCTCTCCCTGGGCGGGCGTCCCGCTCGACCGGTGGGCCGGCGATGACGCGATCAAGACGCCGGGGCGCCGGTCTTCGCCCCTCAGCGCGGGGTGCGGCGCGGCGTGCGGTCAGGCGGCGGAGCGGTGCGGGCGCGTCTCCTCACGGTGCATAGGGTATCTTCTCCCGTCACGCTGCGAGGGCGGCGGCGGAGGTCTCCAGGCGGGCGTCGAGCTCGGCGACAAGCTGCTCGAACGCGGCATCGTCGAGCGGGATGGCGTCACCACGCCGCGGGGCGGGGATGGGCGCCTTGGCGGGCCGTGCCGCCGGGGCGGCGGGCGCCGGGCGCGCGGCGGGTGCGGGTTTCGGCGCGGCCTCGGCCGTGGGCGGCGCCGCCGTGGTGTCGGCCGCGGCGGCTTGCGCTGCCGGCTGGGGCTGCGGTTGCTGTTGCGGCTGGGGCTCGGGGGCGACGGCGGCGGAGGCGGGCAGGCCCGCCGGCCGGCGCGCCGGCTCGCTCTCCTGGCGATACAGGTAGTCGGCCCGCATCTTGTCCGACTGCCGGCCGAGCGCCTGCGCGCGGGCCTGGCAGCGGAGCTGCATCTCGTTCGTGACGGTGGGCTGGATGGCGCAGCCGAGGTCGTACATGGCGTGGAAGTGCAGCGCGACGATGCGGGCGGCGTCCATCGCCTCCAGCGGGTCGCGTGGATGCAGGGCGGCGATGGCGAGGAAGGCGGCCTCGCGCTGCTGGGCGCACGCCTCGGCGGTGGCGCGCGGGGGCGGCGGCAGGGCTTCGATGGTGGAGCGGAGCATGGTGTTGAAGGTGGCGGGGTCGAGGGGGAGCGGTTCGGCGCTGGTCTGGGAGGTTGTCATGGAGGGGAGTTCCTGAGGGTAAAAAAGCGTGAGAACATAACATGAACAACCGGGGGTTTGTAAAGGGGGGATGTGACCACGGGCAGTGGGTTTGTTTGAACTTCGGCTTTGGGTGCAGAGCGGCCGGTCAGGGCGGGGCGGCCGAGGGTCCGTCATGCGCCCCTGACGGTCGTCCTATCGGGCTGCAGTTCTTCTCGAAAGCGGACATATAGATCCATTGCACGCCGACCAGGCCGTACGCCACGATCCGTAGAGGAAGGCGTACCCGAAAACAGATGGTTCTGGATACGGTCGGCGCGACCGTGGAAACCACGGTGGGAAGCCAGTTTCCAGCGACGGTTGGCGAGGGGGATTTCTGAACAGGATGGTTGCCATCGGGAGTCCATAGGCGACCATCCTGACCACCCTGACCGCAGGCATGGTCCGGGTGGTCGGGATGGTCAGGGTAGCCAACACGGTCAGCGCACCGCGAGGGATTCGCACCCTCCGGCACTTCCCACGCGATATTTGGACAAGGAACTGGTCAGTGCTAGGCTGTGGACGCGGTGCAGCCGGGGACGGTGATGACCGTCAAGCAAATGGGGCCTGCCGTGGTGACAGCGGAGCGTGTGGTCCGCTTTGTGACGCTAAAATGGATCGATGCCCGGACACTGAGCAAGTCGAGGTGAGACCGATAATCGCCAATGCTTGGTATAAATGTCTCTGAGCCCAGCTACTTGCAGGAGGAACTCAAGGCATGTCTGCCCTTTCGATCTTTCGGGATGGACGCCCGCCTGCGGTCCTCGTCGCGCACCTGATTTCCGTCACCGCCCCAGATGGTTTTCGAGGCGGTGCCGAGGTGATGTTCACAGTGTTTAGACAGGACGCGGAATCCCTCAAATCCCTTGTTGATAAGCCGCAGTGCTTTGTGTTGGACGCGGAGCCATTTTGGGCGCGATTGAAATCGCTGTCGCCCTGCGAGAGTCCATATCCGAGAGTTGCCAGTTTGCGCTCAAAGCCGGTTCTAAGCGGTGTGTTTTCTATTCTCGCGGAAGGTCGCACAAGGCAGTAGCCCTCCGAGAGGGACGAACCAAATGCCAAAGCTACCGACCACGAACGAGTGGGATCAACTCGTTGTCAAGATTGGAACTCTGGCGATAGAGACCGGCTACCTGGAAATGGCTATTATTGCGATGGTCTGCCGCATTCTGGGAAAGACAGAGGATGAACTAGGCATATTCAGCAATGACAAGTGGTGCAGGAAACTTCAGGAGGTTTGCCCTCCCTTATGGTCGGATGTCGATAGGAACGACCTACCGAAGCGACTCAAGAAAATCCGCAAGCTCTACACACAGCGCAATAGGTTGATACACACTGCGCTCGGCACCGCAAGCGATGGCTCGATTTCAGGTGTTCCTTCGGGCGGGGTCGTTGATCTGCGGACGTTTGGCATCGGGTTCACCGGGAAGAAGGGTAATACTTGGACAATCGGGTTAGTCGGAAAGCGAGTTCATCTGCATGAAATCGACAAGCTCACAGAAGCCATTCATAAGGCTCGTGTTGAGCTTGGTCCCTACATGGAATTGGTGGACAAGATCAAGCATCCACCCAAACCGTTTCCACCACCGGAGCGTGGAAAGCTGATATCGAGGTCCGGCTGAATCGTCCAGCAGCAAGGAGGCTTCGCACACCGCTCCCTACGAATGCTGCACCTGCCTCGCCGCCACGATCCGCCATTGCCACGCCACATAGCTCTCGAAGATCATTGGAAGGATATCGACGTGCGGACATATGCCCCGTGCGGATTGTCGATTGTAATATCATTCGTATCGTATCCGACTAGGTGTGTATATGAGAAGTTTCGCCCGCAAAATGGTATATTCAACGCTTTGCTAAAATACGATATTTCGGCACTGGTATCATGTATCTCTGTTGTCTTTCCCTCTCTGATAATCTTCGGTTTAACTGAGTTCTGGAAGAACTTATACACATCTAACCGACCAATATTCTGGCATTCCGATCCTAAGAGAAGGACAATTCCTTCATACAGGCCGGTCTTGGCGTAGTCCTCACTTGTTTCGGCGAAAGACGGATCGCTCGGCAATGTCAAGCCAATATAGCTAACCGTTCGGCTCGCCGTATATTCAAGGTCAATCGTTAAAATCTGCGGCCACCCCTCCATATATCCCTCGATGATTAGGAGGTTTTTCTTTCGTACCTTCTGGCCGTTCACGTCAACTGCTTCATTCCCCCGTACTTGATCCGCGATGCTTTCGTAAGGTGAAATGCGATATAGAGCTTCTAAGTTGTGCAGGCATACGTCGAGAGGCTTGTTGATACACCCGCCACGCCTTGCAGCGTCAATCGACCGTACTGTATCAGACGCTCGCGCCGATCCTTCAACCGTCCCCGATACGCCCGCCGATGTGCTTCTCTCGCCATTAGTACCTGAAATCGGTGCGGATTGAGGGGCGCAAGCGGCCAACGCCACCCCAACGATCCATGATATACCCACTTGATTTCGTCTCATTATCGGTCTCACCTCGACTTGCTCAGTGTCCGGGCATCGATCCATTTTAGCGTCACAAAGCGGACCACACGCTCCGCTGTCACCACGGCAGGCCCCATTTGCTTGACGGTCATCACCGTCCCCGGCTGCACCGCGTCCACAGCCTAGCACTGACCAGTTCCTTGTCCAAATATCGCGTGGGAAGTGCCGGAGGGTGCGAATCCCTCGCGGTGCGCTGACCGTGTTGGCTACCCTGACCATCCCGACCACCCGGACCATGCCTGCGGTCAGGGTGGTCAGGATGGTCGCCTATGGACTCCCGATGGCAACCATCCTGTTCAGAAATCCCCCTCGCCAACCGTCGCTGGAAACTGGCTTCCCACCGTGGTTTCCACGGTCGCGCCGACCGTATCCAGAACCATCTGTTTTCGGGTACGCGAATGAACATCGGCAGCGCAAACCGGTCGTTGACCCGGCCACTTCCCATTGCATTCACGCCGGTGGCCGCGCAGCCGCACCGCGGCGCACACGCTTCGCATGAATGTCGCGTTCGTGCAGCCGGGCCTGAGCGAGATCATACGCAAGCTGCATCCCCAGCCAGGTTTCGGCTGAACTGCCGAACGCCTTCGACAGCCGAATCGCCATCTGCGGAGAAATCCCGCTCCTGGCGTTGACCAGATTGTTGAGCGCCTGGCGCGTGACGCCAAGCACCTCGGCCGCCTCGGTCACCGACAGGCCGAGCGGCTCCAGGCAATCGAGCCGAACCGACAGGCCGGGGTGCGGGGGGTGCTTCATCGGCATGGTTTCATCTCCTGGCACGAGTGATAATCGAGTAAATCGACATCGGCGACATCGAGGCCATCGAACCGAAAGATGATTCGCCAGTTGGCCCGGATTGTGACGCGCCAACACCCCGCCAACTCCCCCTTGAGCGGGTGAGGCCGAAGACCGGGCAGCGCCATGTCGTCCGGTTCGATTTCGGCGTGTCGTTCACGCCCGAGGACCTCGCCGCCGGCCGCGCGCTCTGCAATTACGGCGAGGTGCTGCGGGAAAGCCAGGACATGTTCGGCACGCACGTCTTCGTCAAGGATGACGGTGGCGCCATCGGCCGCGGCAGGGTGATGCCAAGGTCGGCGAGTTTCATCGCTATCCGACCGGCCATCTGGACCTGCTTCGGGTTGCGCGACCCTCACCCGCGGCGCTTCGCGCCACGACCTCTCCCGCGAGAGCGGGAGAGGTGGGTGTACGCGGAATGTTAGCGCGAAATCACCCGAAAGCCGCGCCGGCGAGCGCGCGCGGCAGCCTCGGTCGGGGGCAGGTCGAGCGGCAGCAGCGGATCGACCGCCTCGGCGGCGCTGCCCACGGCGCCGTCCGCCGGGTCCGCCGCCGCCTCGGGGATGTCCAGCCGGCCGAGATAGTTCGCCGCGAGATGGCGGAACACATAATCCAGCAGCGAGGTCGCCTGCGTCACCGCCGGATCGCCCTCCACCGCGCCGGCGGGGCCGAAGCGGGTGAAGGTGAATGCCTCGACATACTCGGCCAGCGGCACGCCATGCTGCAGACCCAGGCTGACGGCGTGGGCGAAACTGTCCATCAGGCCACGGAACGCGGCGGTCTCCTTGTGCAGCGCGATGACCAGCTCGCCCAGCCCGCCGTCGGCGTATTCGCCGGTGCGGACATACAGGCGATGGCCGCCGACCGTGGCGCGTTGCGTATAGCCGACGCGGCGGGCCGGCAGGTCGCGGCGGCGGGCGGGGGCGACCACCGACTGGTGCGGCACGTCCGGGCGCGCCGGCATCGCCTGCATGAACGGGGCGACCGCGTCGTGCATCGCCGCGTGCGCCATCGCGTCGGCCAGCGGCAGCGGGTCGCGCCCGGCCAGCACGTCGGCCAGCGCCTCCTCGGCCGACAGCCCGCACGCCGCCAGGCAGGCGCGCGCGGTCCGGCTCAGTCCGCCGGTCGCCGACAGGGCGGAAAACGCGGGCGCGATGCCGCCGGTCTCGACCCCGAGCAATGCTTCGGCCGCCCCTGCCTCGCCGATCCCCACCAACGCGGCATGGCGCGGCGGGCCCGCGACGGCGGCGGCCTGACGGGCCAGGCGCGCGGCCTCGGCGAGTCCGGGCACCGGCGTGGTCGTGGGTGGCATCGGCCAACTGGGCGACGATGCGGCGGGCGACGATGCGGTGGTCGCCGGAGCGGCGCCGGCCGGCCGTGCGGATGGGCCGAGCCGGCGCGCCAGCATGGCGGAGGCGGCCTCGGCCCGGCCGCGCAGAATTGCCGCCAGCGCCCGGGCGATCTCGCGCGCCGGCTCGGTGCCGTAATCGACGCCCAGCGCCGCCAGCAGTCCGGCCAAGTCCGCCATGCCGATCGCCAACCGATTGGCGCCCGGTGCCGCGAGCGTCAGTGCGATGGTGGCGGTCTCGACAGAAGCGGCGAATGCGGCGGCGTCGAAGCCGAACCCGTCATCGAGGAAGCCGACCAGATTCAGCGTGAAAGCCGCCGCCTCCGCCGCGGCGCCGCGCCAGATCGCGGGACCGGGCGAGCCTTGGCGCAGCAGCAGCAGCCGATGCAGGCGCTCGGCCAATGGCGGGGTCAGGTCCGCGTCCAGGCCGGCGAGCGAAGCCGCCGCCGCGATCGGGTCGATCCAGCGCTCGGCGGCCTCGGTCAGCGCCGCCGGCCCGTTGCCTGGTGCCAGCTCCGCCAGCCCGGACGCGGCGACGTCGTCCCACGCGGCGGGCAGCGTGACCTGGCGCAGCGGCGCGTCCGGGTCGGGCGCGGCCAGGACCCGGCGCATCCGCACCCCGCGCCAGGTCGCGATCAGTTTCCGCTTGGGTTTCATGGGCTGGATGCTACGCCCGGCCCCAACGACTGGGAAAGGGTATTTTGTGTCATTTCTGCGCCCGGACCACCAAATCCTGTGGGTAACCTGGTTCGTGAACCAGCGCGCAGCCGTTTCGTCTACCGATCGCCATGTATTGTCGGCACGCGTCTGTTCACCCTGAAAAGGGACCGAACCGACGGCACCGACACGGCCGACAGCGCCTACCATGAAGAGCGTCGCCCGCGCGCGGGGCCGCGCACCCGCCGATGGGTGCGAGATGCGGGCAAGCTGGAGGCAAGCGATGCGGGGCCTGAGTGGCACGCCAGGCTGCGCCGAGCGTCGCTGCCGGTCTTGGCCACGCAATGTGTCGGCGGGAGAGCCGTGGCCCGATGTCACTCGACAGAGCGGAATTTTCGATCACGCGGCACTCACCGAGCAAACGGCCCGTCCGCAGGCGTCAACCCGGCGCTGTCGCCGTTGCACGGCGCCTCAGCTCGACTTTATCGAACTACGCGGCATAGGCGAGTGCGTTTGCGGCGCGGTCCCACAACTGGCGGGGAATTTTGCTGCTGTCCCGGTGGCACCGGGACATGAAAGAAACCTGATGGTGCCAGAACTGGCGGCGCACGGCGGCGATGGCATCGCTGAAGGTGCAGTGTGACTTGGGGTACCAGGCAGCGGTCGCGGGAAAGCTGAAGCCGTTCCCGCAATCAGATCGCTTCAAGCTGTTCTACTGCTCCGACATGAGGGGACGCTGGCGCACCTTCGGAGATTTCGGTCGTCTCAGGCTCACTCTCGAACGAGCCCGAGAGAGCTTCCGGGAGGAAACAATCTTTCACGTCCACCCCGGGCGGTGAGCCTGCTCATTTTTCGATAAAGTCGAGCTCGGCAGAGTGCCACGGCCGCACCGAAGATGTCGGGGTTCTTCCGGTTGTTATAACCCCACTCGAATTCCGCGACATAGAGCGGCCAGGTACTTGGCGCTGACGTGGTGGAAGCTACCCATGATCCCGTAGTGTCTCAGTTTGAATATCTTCCTACTTGACAATCGTGGCGCAGAGCGGACGCCGTCGCTACATTCCGCGCATGGAAACCTACACGATCATACCCCGCGCCGGGGGCTATCGCGTTGTCGCTACCGACTCGGATGGGGGCCGAAGGGTTGTGCAAGCCTTCCCCACGGAGGAGGCCGCAGTAGCGCTTCTCCGTAGGCTCCAGGAAAAGGCCGGCCTTCCCGACGCTTCTAAGCACCGCCCCAAGGACTGGCGCCTCTGATGACCAAGCGCCCTAAACCCCCCGCGATCCGAACCAGCTTACCAAGCTGATCGTCGATCTGGCGACGGGGGAGGAGGTGGAAGCGAAGCCGGAGCCGCCTACCCCGGCACAGGAATTCGCGCGGTCGGGGGGCTAGTGGGCGGCCGGGCTAGAGCCGACGCTCTGACGCCCGAGCGACGACGGGAGATTGCCAAGAACGGAAGGTGGCGGCGAAGCGGTGAAGGAAGCCTAGCTGGGTGAGGAAGTAACTTGAGCCGGCGGCCGAAGGTTCCCGGCTGGCTCGACGAAGTGCACCAGCAGCCGCCCAGCGCGTATTGATCCGCGGTCAGTCTCGATCATAACTTCAATCATTCCGTTCCCCTCGACGGGGAACGGAATGATTGGGATGATCTGATGCGCAATCAGCTTCGTCGCCCCTTCCAGTAGATGCGGGATTGGTTTCGGCGGCTCCCGCGCTTCTACCCGGTATCTCTCGACGCGATCTGGGGCATCAAAATAGTGGTCGTAACCCACTGAGGTGGATCGTCGATATCGGAGATAATCCACACGACGATAGCGACTTTGGGCAGCGCGATCGGCGGCTTCGCCGAGATGAACATGTCGCCCACATAGAGGCCCATGAGGGATAACTTGTTCCCGGCTTCCTGCCGGATATTCTCGCAACACTACTCCGGCCCAGCGGCGCAGACAAAAGCCCCGCCGTTGCCAGCGGGGCTAGTTGGGAGGCGCGATTTACTCGGTATCGTCGGCCTCGCGTTCCAGTCGCCAGGTATGAGGTGGACCCCATCGGTTGGACAGGAATTGGCGCGACTTAGAGAAGTCTCTCCGGTTTCCATGGCCCCTCCCGATCCGAGGGGTGTGTGCGCCTGTAAGTATAGACCTTCTTATACTTCAGTCAATACCCTTTCTTGCTGATGTTGTGCCTGTGTATATGTGGGCAACGCGTGAGCGCAGCGTAGCGTAGCGGAAGCGTTGTCCACATATACACAGGCAGCCGCTTCGAACACCTCGCGCGGCGTGCGATAGCTCAGCGCCTGATGCACCCGCTCGTCATTGTAGAACGCCAGCCACCCGCCGATGCTCCGGCGCGCCTCCGCCACCGAACCATACGCCTTGATGAACACCTCCTCGTATTTCAGGCTCCGCCACAGCCGCTCGATGAAGATGTTGTCCAGATACCGCCCCTTGCCATCCATGCTGACCCGAACCCCGCGAGCCTCCAGTTCAGCCAGAAACTCCGTGCTGGTGAACTGCGCCCCTTGGTCGGTGTTGAAGATGTCCGGCTGGCCGTACCGTTCCAGCGCTTCCTGCAACGCTTCGACGCAGAAGCTCGTGTCCATGCTGATCGACACCCGCCACGCCAGGACCCGACGACTGAACCAGTCCATAACAGCCACCAGATACACAAACCCCTTGGCCGTCGGAATGTAGGTGATGTCCGCACACCAGACCTGGTTCACCCGCTCGATCGCAAGGCCGCGCAACAGATAAGGGTACACCTTATGATCGGGATGCGGCTGACTGGTGCTCGGCTTCTGGTAGATCGTCTCCATCGCCATCACCTGCATCAGCCGCTTGACCCGCTTGCGAAGTCACCGACCAGCCGTCCCGCCGCAACACCGCCGCCAGGCGGCGTGATCCGTAGAACGGATATGCCAGATGCAGCTCATCCATCCGCCGCATCAGCCTCAGATCCTCCGCGCTGACCGGCACAGCGCGGTAATACAGCGTCGAGCGGGCCACCTTCAGCAGCCGGCATTGCGCGACGATCGACAGGGCCGGCTCGGCCGGGTCGACCAGCGCAAGCCGCGCGGCCGGGCTCATGGCCCAGACCGTTTGCGAAAAAAATCCCGCTCCACCGTCAGTTGCCCGATCTTCTCATACAACGGGGCAAGCTGGGCCTCCGACGCCGCCGCGCCGTCCTGCCCATTGGCGTGGCTGCGCGTGAACAGAGAGGCCGTTCCATCCAGCAGCGTCTTCTTCCACGCATGGATCTGGCTCGCGTGCACACTGAACCGGCTCGACAGCTCCGCAACAGTGCCTTCCTCACGCACCGCCGCCAGTGCAACTTTCGCCTTGAACTCAGCGCTGTGCTTCTTCCGTGTATTGGTCATGTCTCACCTCCGGCCACCCAGCCGTTCCAAGGGGAGACTCTCTCTTAGCTACCTGTCCAGTTTTCGGGGTCCAGCTCAGTATGCCCCAGCGGTGCCGCAGGCAACGGGTGCCCTTCTAGAACATGGACGTGTGTTTCCGTTCGTCCCCCGAGTACGTTCAACAGGCGGTAGCGACCGCTTTCTGGTGCCGGGTCTCCGGGTCGATGCTCGTGACTGGCGCTCATACGCAAGAATGACGCCGTATGCAGCCGGCGCGCTGATCTAGATCAACCGGCGGCTGCGGCGTGCCGCATCTCCTCGGCTTTCCGTTTGGCTGCCTGCTTCGTATACCGGACTGCCAGCCGCTCGAATGCCGCGCGAACGTCTGCCGCTGGCGCATTCCTGGCAATCGCGGCGTAGCGAAGCGCCCGCTCCGCCAGCTTAGCGGCGGTCAGTTTCTTCAGGGGCGGCATGCGGCCGGCTCCCCCGAGCACGCAATGCCCGATCAGCGCGGCCACCGGCAGCGAGCAAGCCAGCCACAGGATCAGGATCAGCGCCAGCGCCTCTCGCGGTCCCATCAGTGATACGCCACAAGCCGCCTTACCCAGTCTTCCTCCACCTTCCGCTCGCCCGCCAGATTGGTGCACAACTCGGCCAAGTGGATGAACGTCTCCCGGTTCTCGATCCGCGACTTGTCCTTGGCGAGAGCCGCATATCCTTCTGCACGCTCCGATAGTTGAGCGGCGGTCATTTCGTCGAAGCGTTGTTGAGTTTGCATGACAGTGGGTGCCAGGAAGCGTGTTTCAATTAAAGGTAGCATATCATGGTTCTTCTATCCGTCCTAGGAGAAATCGGCCGGACGATTGATGTTCGCGGCCAAAGTCTACAACCAAGGGTTATGGGGCCGTGATTCTGGCATCAACTCTTCAATCGCAGCCGCTGCTGCGGCGGCAAATACGGCGTCTCGTTCCTGCCGGCGGCAGCCGACACGGCGCTCAAGAGGATGCGCGAGGAGGTCCGGCGCTGGAGCCTCCAGACCCGGACCGACAAGGCCCTCAATGATCTGGCCCGGATGTTCAATCCGCACATCCGGGGCTGGATCAACTACTACAGCCACTTCTACAAATCGGCGCTGTATGACAGCCTGCGCCGAATTGACTTCCACCTGAGGAAATGGGCACGCCGCAAATTCAAGCGCTTCCGGCACAAACCGAAAGCTGCGCGAGAGTGGTTCGCCCGGATCATCAGGACCACCCAGCGCTGTTCGCGCACTGGCAGCTTCTGCATGCGACGCGGCCGGATACTGGGAGCCGGATGAGCTGAGAGGTTCACGTCCGGTTCTGTGAGAGCGCGGCGGTGAAACTCCGCCGCGCCACTCGCCCCATGATCCCGCGCTTGAGCAGGGACCAGTGGCTATCAATGGTCTGGGTGTGGACCAGCCGGCGCACAGACTCGCCGCGAGCGTGCCGGACGGTCTGGTGCGGGAACTCGGGCGCCAGCCCGACGTAGCCGCTGTGCTCGTCGGTGGCGACAAGGCTGACCTTGTCGGACACGGCGGCGCGGACGAAATGCCCCATTGTCCGGGTGTTGGCTTCGCGGAGCACGCGGGCGACCACGCTACCCTGCCGCTCGACGGCGCCGATCACGGTTTCCTTGCCGGCGCCGTCAGTGCCAGGGACCTTCTTGTCCCAATGCCGGTTCTTGTTCTTGCCGCCGATGTCGGTCTCATCAACCTCGACGATGCCCATGAGTTTACGAAACTCGGGATCGATCAGCGCGGCGCGGATGCGGTGGCACATATAATGAGCGGTCGAGTAAGAACCGAAACCCATCATCCGGTGAACTTGCAGCGCGGCGACGCCCTTCTTGCTGGTCAGCATCAGATAGATGACTTTGAACCACTGCCGCAGGCCGACGTTTGTGTTCTGGAAGATCGTCCCGGCGATCACGGAGAAGCGGTAGGATGTGCTCTGGCCGCACTCCATACACTCCCACTTGAAGGGCATGGTCTTCAAACCGAATACCCTCTTGGACGATCCGCAGCGCGGGCACGTGATCATGCCGTCCGGCCAGCGCCGGAGCATAAGGTATGCTTTGCAGGCGTCGTCATCGGGGAAGAGTTCTTCCCACTCTGCCAAGGTCATCTGCTTGGTAAACTTGATTTGACCCATCGGAGGCGCCCTCATGCCTGACGGAGAAGAATACGGCACGTCCGGCGCTGTTCGTCAAATCCCGCATAATCGCCCCCGCAAGGGGAGGGAGAGCATGATAGCCGCGTGACCTCCCGTCTTCTCCCCCGCGTCCTGCACCTGATCCCCGTGCTGCTCGGCACCACGCTGGTCGTCTTCGCCATGTCCGCAGCGACCCCGGGCGATCCGGTGCAGATCATGCTCGGCGACCAGCGCGCCACGCCCGAACAGGTCGCCGCGCTGCGCCACGACATGGGGCTTGACCTGCCTCTCGCGGAACGGTTCGCCAGCTTCGTCTGGCGCGCGCTGCACGGCGATTTCGGCCGCAGCTTCTTCCATCGCCGCGCGGTGTTCGACGTGATCGCCGATCGGCTGCCCGCCACCATCGAGCTCACGCTGGCCGCCGCGCTCCTGGCGCTCGCCATCGGCGTCCCGCTCGGGCTGCTGGCCGGCGTGCACCGCGGCCGCCTCACCGATCGGGCCGCCAGCGTCGCGGCCCTGCTCGGCGTGTCGCTGCCGGGGTTCTGGCTCGGCCTGCTGCTGATGTTGCTGTTCTCCGTCACGCTGCACTGGTTTCCGGTCTCGGGGCGCACCGGCTACGCCGACGAACCCGCCGCGGTTACCCATCTGCTGCTGATCGACAGCCTGCTGGCCGGCAATCCCGCCGCCTTCGCCGCCGCACTGCGCCATCTGGCGCTGCCGGCGCTCACGCTCGCCCTGCCGATGGCCGCGGTGCTGATGCGGGTGACCCGCGCCGCGGTGATCGACGTGCTGCGCGCCGACTATGTGCTGTTCGCCACGGCAAAGGGCCTGTCGCGCCGGCGCGTGCTGCTGCTGCACGTGCTGAAGAACGCCCTGGCGCCCGCCGTCAGCGTCGCCGCGCTGGAGATCGGCGCGCTGCTCGGCGGCAACATGATCGTCGAAACGATTTTCGCCTGGCCGGGCGTCGGCCGGCTGGTGGTGGAGGCGATCTTCAACCGCGACTACCCGCTGGTGCAGGCCGCCGTGCTGCTCTACGCGGTGGTCTTCGTCGTGCTCAACAGCCTCGCCGACCTGCTCTACGGCGTGCTCAACCCGCGCATCGGCGCATGAGCGCGAGCCTCGCCCTGCACGACGCCTCACCCGGCGCGCTCGGCCTGCGTCGTTTCCTGACCGATCGCGTCAGCCTGGGGTGCGCCGCGATCGTGCTGCTGGCGGGCCTGGCGGCGCTGTTCGCGCCGGCGATCGCGCCGCACGATCCGGCCGACGCCGACCTGCTGCGCCGCCTGCAGCCGCCGGTCTGGCAGGCGGGCGGCGACTGGACGTATCCGCTCGGCTGCGACGGGCTGGGGCGCGACATGCTGTCGCGGCTGATTTTTGGCGCGCGCGTCTCGCTCGGCGTAGGCTTCGGCGTCGTTCTGGTATCGAGCCTGATCGGCACGCTGCTCGGCATGCTCGCCGGCTTCGCGCGCGGCGCAATCGACGCGGTGGTCTCGCGCGTCGCCGACGTGCTGCTGGGCTTTCCCTACCTGGTCTTCGCCATCGGCCTGATGGGCATGATGGGGCCTGGGCTCAGCAACATCGTCATCACGCTGGTGCTGAAGGAATGGGTCGTTTCGTTCCGCGTCGCCCGCGGCGAAACCCTGGGCGCGCGCGAGCAGGACTATGTCGAGGCGGCGCGTGCCCTCGGCTGCCCGGCCTGGCGGATCATGGCGGGAGAAATCCTGCCGAACATTCTCTCGCCGGTGCTGGTCGTGGCGACGATCCGCATGGCGTTCGTGATCATCATGGAGTCGAGCCTGTCCTTCCTCGGCCTCGGCGTGCAACCGCCGGCGGTGTCATGGGGCGGCATGGTGGCCGATGGGCGCGAATTCCTCGCCGACGGCTGGTGGGTGACCACGCTGCCTGGCCTGGCGATCGTGATCGTCGTGCTGGCGATCAACCTGGCCGGCCAGGGCGCACGCGAGGCGTTCGATCCGCGGCTGCACCGATGAACGACACGGTAACGATCGGCGAGCCGATCCTGCGCATCGGCGGCCTGCGCGTGACGTTTCACGGCGACCGGGGCGCGGTCCGCGCGGTGGACGGCGTCGATCTGGCGGTGCAGCGCGGCGAGTGCCTGGGCGTGGTCGGCGAGTCCGGCTCGGGCAAGACGGTGACGTTTCTCGCGGCACTCGGCCTGCTGCCGCCGCCCGCCCGCATCGAGGCGGAAACCCTGTCGTGGCAAGGCATCGATCTGCGCGGCCTGTCGCCGGCCGGCTGGCGCGCCCTGCGCGGACGCGACATCGCGCTGACCATGCAGGACGCGCTGACCGCGCTCAATCCCGCGCTGACCATCGGCACGCAGATCACCGAGGTGCTGGCCGCACACGCCGACCTGCCCTCCACCGCCGCGCGCCGCGCCCGCGCCGCCGAGCTGCTGCGCCTGGTCGGCATTGCCGATCCGCCGCGCCAGTTGCGCGCCTATCCGCACGAGCTGTCCGGCGGCATGCGCCAGCGCGCGATGATCGCCGTGGCGCTGGCCTGTGGGCCAAAACTGCTGATCGCCGACGAGCCGACCACCGCGCTGGATGTCACCGTCCAGGCGCAGGTGCTGGAGCTGCTCGAACTCGTTGCGCGCCCAGTTGCATCTTTCCCTGGTGCTGATCACCCACAACCTGGGCGTGGTCGCCGCGCATTGCGACCGGGTCGCGGTGATGTATGCCGGGCAGGTGGTGGAGACCGGACCCACCGCGCGCGTCATTGCGACCCCGGCACATCCCTACACCGTGGGCCTGCTCGCCTGCCTGCCGCGGCTGGATCGGCTGGACACCGCGCTGGCGCCGATCCCCGGCCGCGTGCCCGAGCTGACGCACCTGCCGCCGGGCTGCCGCTTTGCCCCGCGCTGCGCCGCCTGCACCGAGGGCTGCGAGCAACCGCAGACGATGCGCGACCTGGGTGCCGGCCGCGCCGCCCGCTGCCATCTCGCGGAGGCGGCATGACCGACGGCCACGGCATGGCGGGTGGACGCTGCATGGCCGAAGCAGGCGGCAAGCCCACGATTGCGCCGCTGGTGGAACTGCGCAACGTCAGCCGGCACTTCGCCGTTCGCCGCAGCCTCGCCGAGGTGCTGGCCGGACGAGCCGCCGCGCTGGTGCGCGCGGTGGACGGCGTGGACCTGACCATCGCGCGCGGGGAATGCCTGGGCCTGATCGGCGAGAGCGGCTGCGGCAAATCCACGCTCGGCCGGCTCGCGCTGCGGCTGCGCCTGCCGACAAGCGGCACCGTGCGCTTCGACGGCGTCGATCTCGCCGACCTCGACGCGCGCGCCCTGGCCGCATTGCGCCCCCGCATGCAGATCGTCTTCCAGGACCCCTATGCCTCCCTGAACCCGCGGCGCAACGTCGAGCAGATCGTCGGCCTGCCGCTGCAACTGCACACCCGCCTGACCGCGGGCGAACGCCGCGCCAGGATCATCGCGGCGCTGGAATGGGTCGGCCTCGGCGCCGCCTACCTGCGCCGCTACCCGCACGAGTTCTCCGGCGGCCAGCGCCAGCGCATCGGCATCGCTCGCGCGCTGGTGCTGCACCCCGACTTCGTGGTGTGCGACGAGCCCGTCTCCGCACTTGACGTTTCGGTGCAGGCGCAGATCGTCGAGCTGCTGGCCCGGCTGCGGCGCGAGCTTGGCCTCGCGTATCTGTTCATCTCGCACGACCTTGCCGTGGTCGCGCATGTCAGCGACCGCATCGCCGTGATGTATCTCGGCCGCATCGTCGAGTTCGGCCCGGCGCGCGCGGTCGTTTCGGCGCCGCGCCACCCCTATACGCGGGCACTCCTCTCGGCCGTGCCGCAGGTGCACGCGGGCCGCGCCCCGCGCATCCGCCTGACCGGGGAGCCACCTTCGCCGCTGACACCGCCCGCCGGCTGCGCCTTCCACCCGCGCTGCCCGCACGCCCAGGACCTCTGCCGCGCCGCGCGGCCGGAATTGGCCGCGACCGCATCCGGCCACGCCGTCGCCTGCCACTTCGCCGACGCCATCACCGACTCCCTGCCAGCTCTGGAGGCTGTGACATGCAATCCATGAAGATCATCTCGCCCAACGGCCATCTCGGGTTCGCGCCGCTGAAGCCGGAAAGCTTCGCCATCGGCGTCGATGCGCGACCGGACTATATCGGTGCCGATTCCGGCAGCGACGATGTCGGGCCGGTGCCGCTGGGGTCCGACACCTCCACCAGCCCGCTCGGCTGGCAGACGCACGACCTGGAGCAGATGCTGCTGGCGTCGCGGCGCATTGGCGTGCCGATGATCATCGGTTCGGCCGGCGACACCGGCAGCAACAGCCGGGTCGATCTCTATCTCGGCATCATCCGCGAGCTGGCGCGCAAGCACGGCCTCGGTCCATTCAAACTCGGCTGGTACTACTCCGAAGTCCCGAAGGAACGCCTGCGCACGGCGATCGAGAACGGGGAAGAAATCGCCGGCCTCGACGGCCGCCCCGCGCTGACGCTGGAGGAACTGGAAGCGACCGACCGCATCGTCGCCATGGCCGGCGTGCATCCGTACATCAAACTGCTGCGCCAGGGCGCCGACGTCATCATCGGCGGCCGCAGCAGCGACTGCGCGGTGTTCGCCGCTCCGGCGATCCACAACGGCTTTCCCGAAGCGCTGTCCTACTACCTTGGCAAGGTGCTGGAATGCGCGTCGTTCTGCGCCGAGCCGTACGGGGCGAAGGAAACCGTGCTGGGCGAGATCACCAGCGACGACGTGCGCGTCACCGCGATGCACCCCGACCAGCGCTGCACCATCGCCTCGGTCGCCGGGCACGCGATGTACGAACGCTCCAACCCGTTCTACGAATACGTCGCCGGCGGCCGGCTCGACATGACCCACTGCCACTACGAGCAGGTGGACCCGCGCACCACGCGCATCACCGGCCCCAGCTTCGAACCGGCACCGGAATTTCGCGTGAAACTGGAAGGCTCCGGCAAGGTCGGCGAGCGCTATGTCGGGCTGCTCGGCATCCGCGATCCGTACTCGGTGGCGAACGTGGACCGCATGATCGACTGGGCGCGCCAGCAGGTGTGCGAACGGTTCGGCAACGCACAGTACGAGCTGCACTACACGGTCTACGGCCGCGACGGCGTGATGGGCGCGATGGAGCCGAACCGCGCCCGTCCGGCGCACGAGCTGGCGGTGCTGGTCCAGGGCATCGCCCCCACGCGCGACATGGCCGAGGAGGTCGCGCTGATCGGCACGCGCCAGATGTTCTATGCGCGCCTGCCCGAGGTGAAGGGCACCGCCGGCTCCGTGGCGTTCCCGCTGGACGAGGTGATGCGCGCCAGCCCGGCCTATCGCTGGACGGTCAACCACACCTACGCGGTGCCCGACGGGCTCGCACTGCACGAAACCCATCTCGAAACGGTCGGCGCATAGGAGCGAACGATGGCAAAGACCCTGGCCGAGCTGGCCAAGACGCTGCGCAGCAAGAATGCCGGCGTGGACAAGATCACCTTCGACATCATCTTCCCCGACCGCGCGACCTACGAGCACGTCAAGCGCAGCCAGGTGCTGACGCGTGCGACGGTCGCGGCGCTGTATGGCATTCCCGACTCGCGCATCTCCGACTTTGTCGAATTCGATCCGGCCAACGCGATCAAGTTTACGCTCTATCGGACGGTGCCCAGCGGCAGCCCCGGCGATCCGGACATCTTCGGTGCCCAGCAATATGCGCCGCTGCTGGGTATCGAGGTGCCCGAGGTGGCGGACTGAGGCGAAGGTGGGTCTGGGGCTTTGCTCTTGAAGGCTGGCCCGGGCTAAATGCGCGCGGTGTCAGCACGGCGGGGGTGGGTCTTGGCATGAACTCGACTGTGCGGAATTTGTTGGCGCGGGGGGGGGGGTCGAGCTTCACGGCCGGACGCCAGTGATCCTCGAACCGAGCGGCCGGCCGGCATGATTGGGGGAGACCAGAAGCCTCAGGACTTCGTGGTGTCGATGAAATCGAGCAGGTCTTGGTGACCAGGGGATGTTTCAAGCACCTTTTCAATGCCAAGCTTTGAGGCCCGAGCGACGATGGCGGGCGAGGGCGAGCCGGTGATCAGGAGAATTGGTACGCGTGCGCCCTCAGCGCGCAACCTCTCGGCCAGTTCCAAGCCGTTAACGTGCGGCATGTGATGATACAAAACCAGACACGCGAAGTGGTGCCACTCATCGTTCAGAAACTCGGCTGCCGATCCAAATATCTCGACCGGGTGCCCCATAACCTCCAGCAGAAACCGAACCGACTCTCGCACGAACTCGTCATCATCGACTACGGCCACCCTGCGTTGCACTGCCTCGATCAACACGCTGCCGAAATCACGTTCGTCAGGAACGAACCTGTCGATGCCGTCAAGCACCGCCCAGTGTCGGCGAGGGCGCCCGTCCTTCTCGTCGAGTTCATCCCCCGTAGGAATCAATTCCGGTTCAGTCTTGGATGAGTTGGGCAATAAGGAAAAACCCACAGGGAACCGTTGTGAGTTTTCGTCGGTGCGAACGATGAGTTCGACAATCCTCAGAGCGCGAAGGACGTCTTCAGATCGGTATGGTTTGACAAGCAGTGCGTCGCCATCGGCTTTGGTCAGGTTGACCTGATCTGCATGACCTGATGCATAGAGAACGCCCATCCGGCCTAGGTATTTCAGCCGAGCCGGGATGTCCGTGCCGATACCTCCCCCGGCCAACCGGATATCGAGGATCGCAAGATCAGGTTTTTGTTGCTCACCGAGTTCAACCGCCTTGTCCACGGTGTGAGCGATGCCGCACACGTCATACCCACCCTGAAGGAGAACCTCTTCGAGCATATCAGCCATCATGAGATCGTCTTCGGCAATCATGACCGTAGGCATCGGGCGTTAGCCTTTTTGATGCGGCAGAGGATCAAGTCAATTGCGACCTTCCGGTAAGACTGCCGGCCCCAAGTCACCATGTTGCAGTCGCAACACAAACGCCGGCCAACCGGCTACGTTCGCCGAAGATATTGCTCGGCCATTCGAGAGGTGACGAACGCCCGTGGTGATAATCTCCACTCCTGCGAAGCGGGGACGTGAACGTATCTGCTCGACCCCGGTTTGATCGGCGTTTTGAGGGATAATTCGCCGACGCTTCCGACTGGCCTAAAAAACCTTTGACACGGTCACGGCCGAGTCGATTCTAAACCAGGGCGTGCCCGAGCTCCCCGACCTCAGCCAGCTGAGCCACGCCGAGAAGGACGCCCTGATCCGGGCGCTGTGGGCGCAGGTGCAGAGCCTGACGGTTCGGGTGGCGGCGCTCGAAGCCAGGCTCGGCGAACCGTCGAAGACACCGGATAATTCCAGCCTGCCGCCGTCGAGGGGTCAGAAGCCGAACCAGCCGGAGCAGGCCAAGCGTGTCGGACCACGTACCGGCAGCCTGGGTCGTAAGGGCGGCGGTCGCCCACTGGCCCGCGATCCCGACGAAACGGTGACCGCGAAAGCGGCCGCCTGCGCGCATTGCCAATCCGTGCTGACAGATGCCGATCAAGTGCTGCACGGTCGTTACGACAAGATCGACCTCCCGGTGGTGCGCCCCGTGGTGACCCGTGTGGAACGTTATGCTGGGCATTGCCCATGCTGCGGCGGCGTAACCCTGGCAGCGATACCCGCGGGCCTGGAAGACGGCTCGCCGTTCAGCGTGAACATCGTGGCGCTGGCGATCTATCTGCGCTTCACCCATGCCATCAGCTATCGCCGCCTGACCCAGCTGTTTCTGCACCTCTATGCGCTGCAGATCAGCGAGGGCGCGTTGGATGCGATGTTGCAGCGCGCCAAGCCAAGTTTCGACAACGAGGTCGCCGCCATTCTTGCCCGGCTGCGCCGTTCGCGGATCGTCTGTTCGGATGAGACCTCGGTGCGCATCGACGGTCGCACCCATTGGAATTGGGTGTTTCAGAACGATCAGGTGGTGATCCACGTGGTGCGCAACAGCCGCGCGGCCAACGTGGTCACCGAGACGATGGCAGGCCATCGGCCGAGCATCTGGGTCTCCGACCTGTATGGCGCACAGCAGGGGCATGCCGATCTATGGCAGGTCTGTCTGGCGCACCAACTGCGTGACTGCAAATACGCCATCGAGGCGGGCGATACCATCTTCGCCCCACGCATGAAGGCGCTGCTGCTGCGGGCTGTCGTGCTGGCGCGGCGGCGCAGGAGCCTGGCCGAGAGCACGCGGCGCAGCTATCAGCACAGGCTGGATCACGAGTTGAACGCGATTATGGTGCTGGCGCCCACCAACCACCATGGCAGGCGACTGCGAAAGCGTTACGGGAAGGTGCGCAGCCACCTGTTCACCTTCCTGGAGCATCCGGAGGTTCCGCCGGATAACAATGGCAGCGAGAGGGAATTGCGGCCCACAGCCACATACCGCAAGGTCACAGGTGGCTTCCGTTCTACCTGGGGTGCCGACCTGTTCGCCGGCGTTCGATCCGTCGTTGGAACAGCAGCGCGACGGGGAAAGGATGCGTATCAGGCTATTCTCGCAGTTCTGGACGCCGAATCTATCATTCAGCCGGGTTGAGCAGATACACGTGAACTGTATGGGTCCGACCCGCAAGACGGTATACGCGAGGCGGTCACAAACGGCGTTCAATCCATCGTCACCAACGCCGAAATCCGCAAAAGCGACCACCTCCGAGAAGCAAAAAATAGCACAACGGCTATTAGAATGGTTCTCATTGCGCCTCCACGAGACAGACCTGAGCCAGTTCGCTGATGCGCCCCGAATACCTCGGTGACAAGCATCGGAATCTACCTACACCGAGAGGTTTCGGACCGCCCAGACGCGTGTTCACACCGAAGGCCAACGGCAAACTTCGGCCGCTCATCATCTCGACCGTGCGGTATCGGGTCTGCATGACAGCAGTGATGCGGGTGTTGGATCCGATCTTCGAAGCCGATCTTCCGCCAGAACTCTACGCCTTGCCGAGCCGCTCGGCGATCACGGTGGCCCACAGCGTCACGACCGGGGCGCGGTTGACGCCGATTGGGAGAGGTGCGGGGGCCATGTTCGGGGAGGGTTCGCCTGGTGTGCAGATCGGCAACCGGCCAGGAACACGGCTGCATCGCACCCAGGCGGCCCGGCTACCGCCGGTTTGGGCTGATGTGCGCCATCACCTCGTCCGCGTCGCGCACGCGCGTCCGACCGTTGAACCGGAGGGCGAAGGATAGCGACTGCATGAGTTCGTCCCGGGTAGCCGGGCGGAGGTTGGGCGTGTCGGGCATGGCGGAATGGTAGGGGACGGCGGAGGAACGTAGCAAGAACATCCGGCCAAACCCCAGCGCATCCCCGCCTCAGTGAAGCCCCAGTGAAGCCCCACCCATTGAAGCCCCGACCATTTGAGCAACACGTTGTCGGCGTCTTTGAAGCCTCTAAACGTTGATTTCGCTGGTGGAGCCAAGGGGAGTCGAACCCCTGACCTCCTGAATGCCATTCAGGCGCTCTCCCAACTGAGCTATGGCCCCGCCGCGCGGAGGGCGGCTTATAGCCCCCCCGATTGCGGCCGAGCAAGGGGCCAACTCCGACCAGGGGCCACACCCCCAAGCCGCGACCCTCACGCCGCCAGCTTCAGCCCCGAGGACACGCTGAACCGCGCCTCGGTCTTCGAACGCAGCTCCTCCAGCGTCACCTCCGGCGCCACGTCCACCAGGATCAGCCCGTCCGCGCCCACCTCGAACACGCCCAGATCGGTGATCACCAGGTTCACCACCCCCGCGCCGGTCAGCGGCAGCGTGCAGTGCTTCAGCAGCTTTGACTTGCCGCCGGCCATGTGCTCCATCAGCACCACCACGCGGCGCACCCCGGCCACCAGGTCCATCGCGCCGCCCATCCCCTTCACCATCTTCCCGGGGATCATCCAGTTCGCCAGATCGCCGTTCTCGGCCACCTGCAGCGCGCCCAGGATCGAAATGTCGATGTGCCCGCCGCGCACCATGGCAAAACTCGCGGCGCTGTCGAAGAAGCTGGTGGTCGGCAGCTCGGTCACCGTCTGCTTGCCGGCATTGATCAGGTCGGCGTCCTCCTCGCCCTCGAACGGGAACGGCCCCATCCCCAGCATGCCGTTTTCGGAATGCAACTGGATCGACATGCCGTCGGGGATGTGGTTCGCCACCAGCGTCGGGATGCCGATGCCGAGGTTGACGTAGAACCCGTCGCGCAGCTCGTGCGCGGCGCGGGCGGCCATCTGATCGCGGGTCCAGGGCATGCTGCCTCTCCTCAGTAGCGCTTGCGCGCAGTCCTTAGTAGCGCTTACGCACCGTGCGCTGCTCGATCCGTTTGTCCACCGTCTCCAGCCGCACCATGCGGTTCACGAAAATCCCCGGCGTGATGATGTGATCGGGATCGATCTGGCCGGGGGCGACGATGTCCTCGACCTCGGCGATCGTCACCTCGGCGGCGGTCGCCATGATCGGGTTGAAGTTCCGCGCCGTCTTCCGATAGATCAGGTTGCCCTCGGGATCGGCCTTCCAGGCGTGGATGATCGCCAGGTCGGCGCGCAGCCCCAGCTCCATCACATAGCTGCGGCCGCCGAACTCTTTGTGCTCCTTGCCCTCGGCGATCTGCGTCCCGGCCCCGGTCGCGGTGTAGAACGCCGGAACCCCCGCCCCGCCGGCGCGAATCCGCTCCGCCAGGGTGCCCTGCGGGTTGAACTCGATCTCCAGCTCGCCGGCGAGATACTGCTGCGCGAAGAGCGCGTTCTCCCCGACATAGGAGCTGACCATCTTGCGGACCTGCCGCGTCTCCAACAGCAATCCCAGCCCGACGCCATCGATGCCGGCGTTGTTGGAGATGACGGTCAGGTTCTTCACCCCGCTCTCGCGGATCGCATCGATCAACGCGCCGGGGATGCCGCACAGCCCGAAGCCGCCGGACATGATCGTCATGCCGTCGCGCAGCATCCCCGCCAGGGCCGCCGCCGCGTCGAAATAGATCTTGCTCACCGCCATCGGGCACTCCTGACGTTATCGCCGCACGCTGATATCGCGTTCGCGGCGCTGCAACAATGCGCTCGTCACGCTCCGGCCGATCCGCCGCGGGCGTGGCGCAACGGTCATCACCGGCTGCCGAAGATGGCGCTGCCCACCCGCACCCAGGTGGCGCCGCAGGCGATGGCGATCTCGTAGTCGGCCGACATGCCCATGGAGACCACCCCCAGCCCGTGCCGGGCGGCGCGGTCGGCGAGCCAGGTGAAGTGCGGGCGCGGGTCCTCATCGAGCGGCGGGACGCACATCAGCCCGGCCAGCGCGGCGCCGAACCGGCCCTTGCAGTCGGCGATGAAGCCGTCGGCATCGGCGCGGGCGATGCCCGATTTCTGGCCCTCGTTGCCGACGTTCACCTCGATCAGCAGCGTCGGGGTCCGGCCCTCCTTGGCGATCGCCGCGGCGAGCGCGTCGGCCAGGCGCGGTCGGTCGAGGGTTTCGATCACCTCGGCCAGGCGCACCGCGTCGCGCGCCTTGTTGGTCTGCAGCCCGCCGATCAGGTGCAGCTTCAGGTCCGGGTAGTCGGCGCGCAGGCCAGGGAATTTTTCCCCAGCCTCCTGCACGCGGTTCTCGCCGAACACGCGGTGGCCGGCGGCGAGCGCGGCGCGCACCGCCTCCGCGGGCTTGGTCTTGGACACGGCGACCAGCGTGATGTCGCTCGCCCCCCGCCCGGACGCGGCGGCGGCGGCGGCGATGCGTTCGCGCACGCGGCGCAGGTTCTCGATGATCGCCGCCGGGGCGGGGGCCTCGGTGGTGGAGGCCCCAGTGGTGGGCGTGGCAGTGGTGGGCGCGGCAGTGGTGGGCGCGGCAGTGGTGGGCGCGGCAGTGGCGGGTGGTGGCGCAAGGTCGTTCATGGCGGTATCTCCCCGGCGCCGGCACGCGCGGTGGTCATCTCCGGCCGCGCACGCGCCGCGCCGCACCCGACGATGCCGCAGCGCGCCCGCCGGGTCGATAGGCGCGGCGCCGGCCGGTGCGGGACACACGCCCGGCGGCGCCGACAAAACAGCCTCGCCCGTGCATGCGCCCGCCCGCTCCCATGCATCCAAGACGGCCGGCGCGTGCCCCGGCGGCCGACCTCGCGTGTTGCGCTGCCACGCCGAGACGTGCGTGCCACGGATGCAGTGCAGGGACCGCACGCACAGGCCGCGACATGGGGATGACGCTTCGGTCAGGCCGGCGGTGGTGGCGTCCGCGGGCTATTTAAGGTCGCCGGGATCGGTCTCCCGGACCAGCCGCCAAGTGAAGCCGAGCGGTGCGCCCGGCAGCTTGTCGCCCCGCTGGACCGCGGCCTGTGTCGGCTCCTCGCCGCCCAGGACGTTGAGCAGACGATACACGCCCGACTTGGGCGCCAGCTCTCCGGGCAGATGATCGACACTGGCCATGATGCGTCACCCAAGCACACGACGCTGTCGGGCCGAATTGATCCAGATCAACGCAGGCCATTTTGCCGTCCCCAGCCCCCAGGGCAATCACATTTGGATTGAGCGTCATCCGTGGTTCGCGGCGCTGCCGGAAAGTGAACCGCCAAGACGCCAAGAAAAGCGGGGATTGCCAGGAACAGTACGACGGGTTCGAGCCATCAGAACCTTGGCGTCTTGGTGTCTAGGCGGTTCATTCGGCGGCAAACCCCGATTTGCCGATGATCGGTGGGCGCCTGCTGGATGCTGACGCGGTGAAACCGTCATGGAAATTCCAAGTGCGATTCTCCTGCCCCAGCCCCCGTTTCATGGCCCACCCGGCTATGACACGGGGGCGGCTGCGAGGACGCCCGCCTAATACCGGGGATACTGCTTTTCCTCGACGATGCCGGAGCGCAGCAGCCGGTTGATCTCGCGCTTGATCCGGGTTCGCTCGTCGTTGGTGTGGTAGACGCCGCGCGCCAGCTCGATGAAGCCGGCGTCGAAGCTGAGCTCGGCCTCCTTCCGGCGGATGGCGTCCTCGATATCCCACAGCCGGCGGTTCACCTCGCGCAGCTCCGCCTGCAGGCGGTCCAGTTCGGGCGGCGGCGAGGACAGCGTGGCGAGCGTGGCCTCCAGCGGCGCCAGCTCGCGCCTGGCATTGGCCACGGCATCCGGGTCGCGCAGCCGCTCCACCTTGATCTCGAGGATGGTCTTCTTGTCGACCAGCTCGCCCCAGGACACCGGCACGCGCGGAAACGGGTCGATGCCGCTCATGCGGGCGCCCCTTCGGCCGCCCGACCGGTTGCCATGCGCTCCGCCAGCGCCGCCGCGATCTCGGCAAAGACGCCGGCCCAGTCGCCGCGCCTGACCTGACGGAACAGGCGCATCGTCGGATACCACGGGCTCAAGTGGGCGAATCCTTGCGGGCCGGCTTCGGCGCCCGCAGCCGGGTCGGACGCGGCGCCGTCCGGCGGGGGCAGCAGCCAGCGCCAGTCGGGCACGTGCTGCAACGCGACCCACACCGGCCGCGCCAGGGCACCGGCCAGGTGCGCGATGTTGGTGTCCGAGGTGATGATCAGATCCAGACTTGGCATGATCGCGGCGGTATCGAGAAAGGCGTCGGGTCCGGCATCGAATCCCTCGCCGGGAGTTTCCACCCGCGATCCAGACGGCAGAGCGGCAATTTCGTCCAGTCCATGATCCCGCTGCAGGCTGATCAGGCGCACCCCGGGCAGACGGCCCAGCGGCAGAAAGTGCGCCAGCGGGATCGAGCGGCCAAGCTCCGCCTGGCTCTTCGGATTGCCCCGCCAGGCGATGCCGATCCGGACCCCGTGCGGCCCCAGCCGCGCGCGCCAGTGCGCGATCCGATCGGGTTCGCCGGCCAGGTACGGCACGCGGCGCGGTGCGGTCGCCGCCGTGGTGGCGAACCGTTCGGGCAGGCTCAGCAGCGGGCAGACCAGGTCGAACGGCGGCAACGGATCGCCGGCGCGCACGATCGGCGGCGGCTCGGGCAGCCCCGCCATCAGCCCCGCCATCAGTCGCGCCAGCGGGCGCTGCACCTCGAACACCAGCCGGCCGTCGCCGGCGAGGCGCCGGGCCAATTCCGGGATGTAGCGGCAGAACTGGATGGTGTCGCCCAGGCCCTGCTCGGCGTGCACCAGCAGGGTGCGGCCCTCCAACGCCTCGCCGCGCCAGACGGGTTGCCGGAATGGCCGCGCCGGCACCGCCAGCGTACGAAAGCGCACCTCGTAGCAGGCCCAGCCCTCGGCGAATTTTCCCCGCAGCAGCAGCAGCAGGCCGAGGTTGTAGCGCAGCACCTTATCGTCCGGGCGCGCGCGCAGGGCGTCGCGCAGGCAGGCCTCGGCCTCCGCCACCCGGCCGAGCTCCTTCAGCACGCTGGAGAGGTTGGCGGTGATGCCGGGCTCCCCCGGCTCGCGGCGCAGCGCCTCGCGCAGCGACCGCTCGGCCTCCTCCAGCCGCCCGGCATGGCGCAGCGCCACGCCCAGGTTGTTGTGGATGTCGAACAGGCCGGGCTTGCGCCGTGCCGCCTCGCGGTAGGCGGCAAGCGCCTCCTCGGCGCGCCCCTGGTCGCTCAGCACGTGGCCGAGCACCTGCTGCGCCTCGGCGCTGCCGCGGTCGAGCCGCAGCGCCGCCTGGCAGGCGGCGATCGCCTCGTCGGCCCGACCGAGCCGGTGCAGCGCCCCGGCGCGGTTGAGGTGGTAGGCGGCTGCGCGCGGGTTGCCGGCGATCGCCTGCTCGATGAGGGCCAGCGCGGGCTGCGGCTGGCCGGCCTGCAAGGCCAGCACGCCCAGCATGTGCAGGCTGTCGGCGTGCGCCGGGTCGGCGGCCAGGATTTCCCGGTACATCCGCTCGGCCTCGTCGCCCTGCCCGGCGCGTTGCAGGCCGACGGCGCGCCGGAACAGCGCCTCGATCGCGTACTTGCGCTGGCTCATCGGCGGCCGGCGGCGCGGGTGGCCGGTTGTTGCATGGCCGCTTCATAGCAGGCTTCGCCCGGATCGCCGCGCCCACCCGGATCCCCGGTCATTGCGAGCTCCCCCTGTCATTGCGAGCGGACCGAAGCAATCCCCCGCGCGCCGGCGGGGCGAGTGGCGCGGCGGAATTTCACCGCCGCGCTCTCACAGAACCGGACGTGAACCTCTCAGCTCATCCGGCTCCCAGTATCCGGCCGCGTCGCATGCAGAAGCTGCCAGTGCGCGAAGAGCGCTGGGTTGGTCCTGATGATCCGGGCGAACCACTCGCGTGCGCCTTTCGGCTTGTGCCGGAAGCGCTTGTATTTGCGGCGTGCCCATTTCCTCAGGTGGAAGTCAATCCGGCGCAGGCTGTCATACAGCGCCGACTTGTAGAAGTGGCCGTAGTAGTTGATCCAGCCCCGGATGTGCGGATTGAACATTCGGGCCAGATCATCGAGGGCCTTGTCGGTTCGGGTCTGGAGGCTCCAGCGCCGGACCTCCTCGCGCATCCTCTTGAGCGCCGTGTCGGCTGCCGCCGGCAGGAACGAGACGCCGTATTTGCCGCCGCGCCATGCCGCCAGCCTCGGCCGGAACGAGTAGCCGAGAAAGTCGAATGTCACGGCAGGATACGTCCCCTTCCGGTTGGTGTCCTTGCAGTAGACAATCTTCGTCTTCTGCGGATGGAGCACCAGCCGGCAGGCCGCAAAGCGCTCTTGCAGCGCGACCTGCAAGGCTTCGGCCTCGTCACGTGTCCGGCAATGACAGATGGCATCGTCGGCATACCGTTCGAACGGAACGGCGGGCCACGTCCGGGCCATCCACATGTCGAACGCGTAATGCAGGAACAGGTTGGCAAGGATCGGACTGATCACGCCGCCCTGAGGCGTCCCTGCATCGCGAGGCTCGATCACGCCATCTTCCCTCTGCATCGGCGCCTTCAGCCAGCGCTCCACATAGAGCAGCACCCACGGGCAGCCGGTATGTCGCCGGACCGCACGCAAGAGCAGCGCATGATCAATGCTGTCGAAGAACGCCTTGATGTCGATGTCGAGCACCCAGTCGGACCGCCAGCACCGCTGGCGCGCCTGGCGCACGGCATCGATCGCCGAGCGGCCGGGCCGGTAGCCGTACGAGTCGGCGTGGAACACGGGTTCCAGGCACGGCTCCAGATACCGGCGGACAACCTCTTGCGCGACACGATCGGCCACCGTTGGGATGCCCAACGGACGCGTGCCGCCGCTCGCCTTGGGGATATCCACCCGTCGCACCGGTGGAGGGAAGTAGCTCCCCGAGGACAGCCGGTTCCAGAGCTTGTAGAGGTTACCGGCGAGGCCGGCCTCGAACTCCGCAATCGTCTGTCCATCTACGCCAGCCGCCCCCTGGTTGGCCTTCACCTTCTTGAAGGCTTCCCAGACCTCCCGCTTCGGGATGTCGAACGGCTTTGCCTCGGTCATGCGGCTCCTCCCGTCACCGGTTGGCCGCCTGCCGCAGCAGGATACCGCAGCCCCTTCGGTCCAGCCCCATTACAGGACCTTCACCCCTACTACGGGCTGCCCCGTCCCTGTGCCCCGCATCGGTACTCTGGCTCTTGCGGGGGCCTCCCGCTTGAGCTTCTCCCTTGACATCGGGACGACAGGTTCCCGCGTTCCGCAACAGAGCCTGATCCGGGTTCACGCCGCCTCCAAGCCGGGTGCCGCTCGGGCCGGGCTTCAGGGCTCCGCCCGAACTCATCCCGGAGGCCACTACCATCCCCCCGGTTTCGACACCGTCCTGTGAATTTCGGCACGTCATCAGCGGTTTGCTTTCGCTCGTCTCTCCGGATCTCACCTGACGGGATCAGGTCCCGCCTTTTCTGCGACGCTCACCACCAGCGCTCTTGACGCCAGCAGCTCGCAGCGGTTTGGAGCCAGCTCCTGATCGCCGGCTCCGAGGGGCCTGCCCTCATCTCTCTTGCAGCTCCACACCTCCCTCGCAGTTGGTGTGTTCGCGGCACACGTAGTGCGTCATTTTGAATTTAAGGAGTGGCCTTCGGATACCCGCGGCACACCGCGACTATTCCCAAGTTCATCGCCGACATTTTGTGGACGGGGTGGCCGCCTTTGCTGATGCAGTCTGCGGCGGTGATAACGCACATGCCGCCTTGGCGCTTGTCATACTGCTGGACGCCCCCTAGGCCCTGACACTGCTGTATCGGGACATAGAGATAGGTAAGTTCATCCGGCGCAACGGGTTGTGCGCCCGCACTCGCGATCCACGTCAGCGCCAACGCAATTGCGAGAACGAGCAATCGAGCCATAGCGGTTCCTTTCGCACTGGCCTATGCTTACCGCCAAGCAATCACGGAGTGGAGAGCGAACATGGTGCTTTCTACCCGGGGCCGTCTCTGCTGTGCTTGGCGGTAAGCATGGAGGATGACATGACACACCATATGGTAGACTGCTACGCAGTGGCCGACGATATTCTGCCAAGCGAGCGCTTTCCCCTCAGAAAGCTTAGCGATTCCGAAGCAGTCCTGGAGGCTAAGGCTCATTGCTCTGACCGAAAACTCGCGTGGTTCCAGGTGCGAGCGGTAAGCGGTTCAGGCGACGATCGTATCATCCACGATTCCAGGAATGAGGCATAGCATGCCCAAGGGCCTCCAAGGCCAGCGCCGGCCCTCCGACGTGATCGGCAGCGCCGTGAAGGTGATGCGGATCGCCACCGGCGAGGAAGCCGAAGACGCGCCCGAGACGTCCAGCCCGGTGAGTGCGGCGGCGCAGCTCGGGAAGCTCGGCGGGGCGGCCAGGGCGCGGAACCTCAGTGAGGTGGACCCCATCGGTTGGACAGGAATCGGCGCGACTTAAGAGAGTCTCTCCGGTTTCCATGGCCCCTCCCGATCCGAGGGGTGTGTGCGCCTGTAAGTATAGACCTTCTTATACTTCAGTCAATACCCTTTCTTGCTGATGTTGTGCCTGTGTATATGTGGGCAACGCGTGAGCGCAGCGTAGCGTAGCGGAAGCGTTGTCCACATATACACAGGCAGCCGCTTCGAACACCTCGCGCGGCGTGCGATAGCTCAGCGCCTGATGCACCCGCTCGTCATTGTAGAACGCCAGCCACCCGCCGATGCTCCGGCGCGCCTCCGCCACCGAACCATACGCCTTGATGAACACCTCCTCGTATTTCAGGCTCCGCCACAGCCGCTCGATGAAGATGTTGTCCAGATACCGCCCCTTGCCATCCATGCTGACCCGAACCCCGCGAGCCTCCAGTTCAGCCAGAAACTCCGTGCTGGTGAACTGCGCCCCTTGGTCGGTGTTGAAGATGTCCGGCTGGCCGTACCGTTCCAGCGCTTCCTGCAACGCTTCGACGCAGAAGCTCGTGTCCATGCTGATCGACACCCGCCACGCCAGGACCCGACGACTGAACCAGTCCATAACAGCCACCAGATACACAAACCCCTTGGCCGTCGGAATGTAGGTGATGTCCGCACACCAGACCTGGTTCACCCGCTCGATCGCAAGGCCGCGCAACAGATAAGGGTACACCTTATGATCGGGATGCGGCTGACTGGTGCTCGGCTTCTGGTAGATCGTCTCCATCGCCATCACCTGCATCAGCCGCTTGACCCGCTTGCGAGTCACCGACCAGCCGTCCCGCCGCAACACCGCCGCCAGGCGGCGTGATCCGTAGAACGGATATGCCAGATGCAGCTCATCCATCCGCCGCATCAGCCTCAGATCCTCCGCGCTGACCGGCACAGCGCGGTAATACAGCGTCGAGCGGGCCACCTTCAGCAGCCGGCATTGCGCGACGATCGACAGGGCCGGCTCGGCCGGGTCGACCAGCGCAAGCCGCGCGGCCGGGCTCATGGCCCAGACCGTTTGCGAAAAAAATCCCGCTCCACCGTCAGTTGCCCGATCTTCTCATACAACGGGGCAAGCTGGGCCTCCGACGCCGCCGCGCCGTCCTGCCCATTGGCGTGGCTGCGCGTGAACAGAGAGGCCGTTCCATCCAGCAGCGTCTTCTTCCACGCATGGATCTGGCTCGCGTGCACACTGAACCGGCTCGACAGCTCCGCAACAGTGCCTTCCTCACGCACCGCCGCCAGTGCAACTTTCGCCTTGAACTCAGCGCTGTGCTTCTTCCGTGTATTGGTCATGTCTCACCTCCGGCCACCCAGCCGTTCCAAGGGGAGACTCTCTCTTAGCTACCTGTCCAGTTTCCGGGGTCCAGCTCACAGTGCGGCTGAACGTCAGGCAATCGCGCAAAAAGCGGCAAAGGCTCGTTGGCGTTCGCGGCACTGACATCGACTTGAGCGCCTGAAGCCTCCAACATTAGAGGTAACTGAAGTGTGTCCTTACGGACCGGGTAGCGCCTCGTCCAAAAAGTCCATGAATTGCTCCCATGTTTTCGACACACACATCAGTGTGATCGTGGCGTGCAGAACCTCACGATGCGGATGCAGATGCGCCGCTCTACGCGGCTGACGAACGCATTCAGCAAGAAGGCGGAGAACCACTACCACATGGTTTGCCTCTATGCAGTCTGGTACAACTTCGTGAAGATGCACAAGACGCTCCGCTGCACGCCGGCCATGTCCGCCGGGCTGACGGATCGGCTGCGGGATATGACCGATATCGTCGCGCTGATCGACGCCGCTGCCCCGGCTCCGGCGCCTCGCGGCCCCTACCGGACCAAAGCGCGGATGGCGGACGAGATTTCAAACTGACCCACTACGTGTGCCGCGAACACACCAACTGCGAGGGAGGTGTGGAGCTGCAAGAGAGATGAGGGCAGGCCCCTCGGAGCCGGCGATCAGGAGCTGGCTCCAAACCGCTGCGAGCTGCTGGCGTCAAGAGCGCTGGTGGTGAGCGTCGCAGAAAAGGCGGGACCTGATCCCGTCAGGTGAGATCCGGAGAGACGAGCGAAAGCAAACCGCTGATGACGTGCCGAAATTCACAGGACGGTGTCGAAACCGGGGGGATGGTAGTGGCCTCCGGGATGAGTTCGGGCGGAGCCCTGAAGCCCGGCCCGAGCGGCACCCGGCTTGGAGGCGGCGTGAACCCGGATCAGGCTCTGTTGCGGAACGCGGGAACCTGTCGTCCCGATGTCAAGGGAGAAGCTCAAGCGGGAGGCCCCCGCAAGAGCCAGAGTACCGATGCGGGGCACAGGGACGGGGCAGCCCGTAGTAGGGGTGAAGGTCCTGTAATGGGGCTGGACCGAAGGGGCTGCGGTATCCTGCTGCGGCAGGCGGCCAACCGGTGACGGGAGGAGCCGCATGACCGAGGCAAAGCCGTTCGACATCCCGAAGCGGGAGGTCTGGGAAGCCTTCAAGAAGGTGAAGGCCAACCAGGGGGCGGCTGGCGTAGATGGACAGACGATTGCGGAGTTCGAGGCCGGCCTCGCCGGTAACCTCTACAAGCTCTGGAACCGGCTGTCCTCGGGGAGCTACTTCCCTCCACCGGTGCGACGGGTGGATATCCCCAAGGCGAGCGGCGGCACGCGTCCGTTGGGCATCCCAACGGTGGCCGATCGTGTCGCGCAAGAGGTTGTCCGCCGGTATCTGGAGCCGTGCCTGGAACCCGTGTTCCACGCCGAACTCGTACGGCTACCGGCCCGGCCGCTCGGCGATCGATGCCGTGCGCCAGGCGCGCCAGCGGTGCTGGCGGTCCGACTGGGTGCTCGACATCGACATCAAGGCGTTCTTCGACAGCATCGATCATGCGCTGCTCTTGCGTGCGGTCCGGCGACATACCGGCTGCCCGTGGGTGCTGCTCTATGTGGAGCGCTGGCTGAAGGCGCCGATGCAGAGGGAAGATGGCGTGATCGAGCCTCGCGATGCAGGGACGCCTCAGGGCGGCGTGATCAGTCCGATCCTTGCCAACCTGTTCCTGCATTACGCGTTCGACATGTGGATGGCCCGGACGTGGCCCGCCGTTCCGTTCGAACGGTATGCCGACGATGCCATCTGTCATTGCCGGACACGTGACGAGGCCGAAGCCTTGCAGGTCGCGCTGCAAGAGCGCTTTGCGGCCTGCCGGCTGGTGCTCCATCCGCAGAAGACGAAGATTGTCTACTGCAAGGACACCAACCGGAAGGGGACGTATCCTGCCGTGACATTCGACTTTCTCGGCTACTCGTTCCGGCCGAGGCTGGCGGCATGGCGCGGCGGCAAATACGGCGTCTCGTTCCTGCCGGCGGCAGCCGACACGGCGCTCAAGAGGATGCGCGAGGAGGTCCGGCGCTGGAGCCTCCAGACCCGAACCGACAAGGCCCTCGATGATCTGGCCCGAATGTTCAATCCGCACATCCGGGGCTGGATCAACTACTACGGCCACTTCTACAAGTCGGCGCTGTATGACAGCCTGCGCCGGATTGACTTCCACCTGAGGAAATGGGCACGCCGCAAATACAAGCGCTTCCGGCACAAGCCGAAAGGCGCACGCGAGTGGTTCGCCCGGATCATCAGGACCAACCCAGCGCTCTTCGCGCACTGGCAGCTTCTGCATGCGACGCGGCCGGATACTGGGAGCCGGATGAGCTGAGAGGTTCACGTCCGGTTCTGTGAGAGCGCGGCGGTGAAATTCCGCCGCGCCACTCGCCCCGCCGGCGCCTCCCTGGATCGGCCTTGCCGCGCCTGCCCTCGGGCACCTGACCCGACGGTCGCTGCGCTCCTGGCAATCACCGCAACGTCCGCGCGGGTTTGCTGCTTTCACCCGATCGCCCTGGCCCGTCCCGCGTGGTTTGCCTGGCGCCGGCAGGGGGCCTTGCGGTAAATGTGGGTAACTAACTACGGGTACCTGGACCGCCGATGACCCGAATTGCCGCCACTGCTTGCACCATCCCGAACGCCATTGTCGCGATCTCTGGCCTCTCTCTCGCGCCACGTCTGCCATCGCGCAGGTCTCGCGGCGGTTGCACCGGCCCGCGCACGCCGGCCGGCTTTGCCAGCCTGGCCGCCGCGCCCACCGCCCACGGCGGTTACGCCCCAACCCGCCCCGACCCGGCGTTGCCCGCCGAGACCCGCCGCGCCCTGGTTCTGCTCAGCCGCTCGCCGCTGCACAACGCGGCGTTCAACCTCCTGTCCTGGCTGCCCACGGCACTGGCGGCGCGGCGGAACGCCGACCCGGTGAGCGAGCTGCACGCGCCGATTGATCGCGCGCAGCTTCGCGCCGGACCCCACTTCCGCGCTTTCCCGAATCAACCCTGTGAACCCCGAGCCGGCCACCGCAGCGCCAAACCCCAAGTCCGCGTTTCCCCGAATCAACCCTATGAACCCCGAGCCGGCCGCCACGCCCCGGCCAACCCCCAACTCCACGCTGTCCCAAATCAACCCCGTGAACCCCGAGACGGGCACCGCACCCCCGTCCAAACCCACTTTCACGCTTTCCCGAATCAACCCTGTGAACCCCGAGCCGGCCACCGCAGCGCCAAACCCCGAGTCCGCGTTTCCCCAAATCAACCCCTTGAACCCCGAGCCGCCCGCCACACCCCGGCCAACCCCCAACTCTTGGCGGTTCACTTTCCGGCAGCGCGCCGAACCGCGGGTTACGCTAATTCCAAATGCGATTGCCCTGGCACCGCACCGGTTCCGCGTCCCCGCCGAGCCTCGCCCTCCTGGAGACAGGACACCCCGGCAGGACGCGCAATTCGAAAAACCGCGAATCAACCCTATGGACCGCGCCACGACCCTGCACCCAGGCGCCACACCCCGCGCAGCATCCGCCAACCCCCCTTGCACCGTGGCACGGTGCCGTCTGCGGCAAATCCGCTCCGCCGTGCCCTGCCGGCCGGCACCGTCAGCAGCACGCGGGCCGCGCCCGCCGCAGCCCTCTCGACGTTTCCGCCCGGCGCGCCGATACCGACCTCCCGCCGGACCACACCAGGGATGCGCCATGGACCAACGCCTGCTGGCCTGGGCGCAGGCAGTATCGAGTCGGCACCGTCAGGCGCCGAAGCTGCCGCCGCTGTGGCTGTTCACCGACGCGCGGCGCCTGGCCGATCCGCGCCCGGCGGTGGCGCGGCTGCCGAAGGGGCTGGCCGGCGTGGTGCTGCGCCACGACGATACCCCCGGGGGGGAACCCGGCCGCGCCGCGCTGGGCCGCGATCTGGCGCGGCTGTGCCGGGCGCGGCGGCTCCGGCTGGTGGTGGCCGGGGACCCCAGGCTGGCGGCTTCCCTGGGCGCCGGGATCCACCTGCGCGGCGGCAGGTGGCCGGCCGGCGCACCGGTTGCGGCGCGCCGGCGGCGCGGCGCGTTGCTCACCAGCTCGGCGCACGGCGCGGCGGAGCTGCGGCGCGCCGCGCGGGCCGGGGCGGACCTGGCGTTCCTCTCGCCGGCCTTCGCCACGCGCAGCCACCCGGGCGTCGCGGCGTTGGGACCGTTGCGCTGGGGCCGCCTGGCGCGCGGCGCGGCACTGCCGCTGGCGGCGCTGGGCGGGATCGACGGCGCCTCGGTCCGCCGGCTGCCGCGCGGCCTGTGCCGCGGCGTCGGGGCGATCGACGCGCTGGCGCACCGGGCCTCGATCGCCACCCAGGGCGACGCCCCCGTCGGTGCGGCGGCGCACGCCCCGCGGTGAGCGTCCCCGTCACTGTTGCGTCGATGTCACAGTGTCTCACGAAAGCCGACCGCGCACGCGTTGGGCCGTTGCGGCCCGGACGAGTTTCATATCACAGTCCGTTCAGGTCTGGCGGCCCCGCGCTTCGGGGGGTGCACGGTGTCCGGAAACGGCGCGGCATCCCGGTGCGGAGACGGAGCGGGGCCTGGGTCATAGCTGGGGCACCAGCGAATAAGAGGAGGATTTAGATGCGTAAGGTACTTGCTGGCAGGGGCCGCAGTCATCGGCTCGGTCGGGATGGCAAGCGCCCAGGCGCCGATGCCCGCACCGCTGCCGATGTCTCAGTACGGGACGCCGATGCAGCCGACCGTGTTGTCTCTCAGTGGCAACAACGCCAACAACAGCCAGGGCGCCCCGGCGGCGCCGGGCCCGACCACGCCGACACCGGGCAGCTTCGTCGTGCATCTCAACGGGAAGGTCTTCGTCTACTTCGCCCTCTCGGGGTCCACGGCGAACGACGTCACATTCACTTCGTCGGTCACCACCACCACCGCGGCGAGCACCGTCCCGCAGATCATCCCGTGGAACGTGGCACACGCCGCGACCCTGTATTCGAACGCCAACGGTATCTATACCGGAGCGACCGGGCACGGTCTCGTCCATGGCGACACCTACGACTTCTTCCACCACACGGGCTCTTCCGCCGGCGGGCTGTGGGCGGTCACCACCCCCGCGTCGTCGACCACGAAGACGACCACGACCACCAACAAGCTGAACCCGCAGCAGTTCCTCGGCTACTTCCGGATGTATCCGGGCCTCGACGCGATGGCGACGAACGGCCTGCGCTACGGCGGCATCGTCGAGATCCGGCAGAACTTCATCGGCGCCAGCCAGGGTTCGGGCAGCTCGGCGTCGCCGGTCGGGCCGGCAGGCGCCAATGCCCAGAACGAGGGCGCCAGCGCATCCGGCAACAGTTCGGGCAGCACGCTGTATGTGCGGCGTGAGGCGGCCTATGTCGGCTCGAACGAGATCGGCATCTTCCGGTTCGGCCAGGATGACGGGCCGTTCAGCCAGTTCGACGGCGGCGTGACCACCTTCCAGAACTTCAACGACGGCGCGTGGAACGGCGACTTGCCGTCGGCGATCCCCGGCAATGCGCAGCCGACCTTCCCGTTCTGGTCGGGCGTCGGCAAGGAATACGCCGCCGCCAAGGGCGTCTACCTGTCGCCGCAGTTCGCCGGCTTCGACTTCGCGGCGAGCTACGCGCCCAGCACCGCGGCCGAAAGCGACACCGCCTGCAACATCGCGTTCAGCGGCTGCGCCGCGCTGGCGACCTCGTCGACCGTCGGTGACCAGGCGCGGGCAACCAACTGGTACGAACTCGCGGCCCGCTACCAGGCCACCTTCAACGGGTTCGGCGTCTACGCCATGGGCGGCTACTCGGGGTCCGGCAACGTCAACCCAGGCGCGCCGATCACCGCCGGCAACCTGTACAAGCCGTTCAGCGTCGGGGATGCCGGTCTGGTGCTGAGCTTCGCCGGCTTCTCGGTCGGCGGCAACATCCTGTTCGGCCAGTACGAGGGCCAGGTGGCGTTGACCTACAAGGGCGGTGTCAACTCGATCGCGTGGATCGCCGGTGCGCAGTACGCGAACGGCCCGATCACCTTCGGCGCGTCCTACTTCAACATGCAGTCGCAAGGCAGCAATGCGACCGACTTCACCTCGCAGCGCTACGACGAGGGCTTCGCGGCGGGCTTGACCTACGCCGTGGCGCCGGGAATGAACGCGTTCGCCAGCTTCTTGTGGGGTCAGGCGCACCAGGGCGGCATGGATCTGCTGACCGGCAGCAGCAATGCCGCGGAGAATCCGGCCGGTACCCATTTCACGGGCGGGAAAGAAACCGTCAGCGGCCAGGCGTTCATGTTCGGCACGCAGGTCAAGTGGTAGGTTTTCGTATCTTTGGCGAAACGGAACGGCGGGGCCACACCCCGCCGTTTCCGTTTTTGGCGGCCGGCGCCCGGCAACCCGGGCTGCAGCGCGCCCTTGGCTTCGCCGCGCAGGCGAGCTAAGCAGGCCCCTGTCGGGGATGGCACGACCCGCGACGGAAGCTGCCGCGGCAATGGCGGCGGCAACGGCGGCCGGGCCGCGCGGCACCACGGCGCATATCGGGGTCTACATCGGGCCGACCAAAGGGCGAACAATGGCGAGAAGACTGCTTCTGACTGTCGTGCTTCTGCTCGGCGCCGCAACGCTCGCCGGATGCCACGGCACTTCGGGCGCGCCGGCCGATCCGGACTATGTCGGTCCGCCCAACGGCGGCACCCAATCAAGCGTGCTGGGGGAAGGCGGGATTGTCTTCGGCACGTCCCATGGCGCCAAGGACGAAGGGACCGGGGGCGGTGCCGGGACCGGGATCGGCGTCAATGCCTATCTCTGGCGCGGCGCGCTCGACACCCTGGGCTTCATGCCGCTTGCCTCGGCCGATCCGTTCGGCGGGGTGATCATCACCGACTGGTATACCCCGGCCGGCAGTTCCGGCGAGCGGTTCAAGGCAGCCGCCTACATCCTCGGGCGCCAGTTGACCAGCAACGGGATCCGCGTCGCCATCTTCCGCCAGGTCATGCAGGACGGCCAGTGGGTGGATGCCCCGGTCAGCCCCGTCACGGTCAGCGAGATCGAGGACAAGGTGCTGGCGCGCGCCCGCCAGTTGCGCGAGCAGTCGAACTCGAGCTGAGTGGGGAGGATGGCGCTCGCCGCCGGTTGACGGGGCCAGGGTGGGAAACGGCCGGCGGCCGACTATGTATGGCCGGCTACAGAACGCGCCGGCGGATGCCATTCTTCAGCGACGTCACATTGAAGTTGAGCAGCAGGCCGACGCGGCACCGGATGAGGCGGAGGTAGGTGAGAAGTTGCGCCTCGTGCACAGGCAGGATTTGCTCGATGGATTTCAATTCCAGGATCACCTCGTTGCCAACGATGACATCCGCGCGGTAGCCGCAGTCGAGACGCACACCGTCGTATTCCAACGGAAGATCGACCTGCCGCGCATAGGCGAGCGCATTCCGATCGAACTCGTGGCACAGGCAGCGCTCGTAGGCGCTCTCGAGCAGGCCAGGGCCGAGCCGGGTATGCACGCGCATCGCCAGGCCGATGATGCGTTGAGTCAGGCGGTTGTCAGCGGGAACGTCCATGCGCTGGCCTGGGGGGTGTTGCCCTTGGCAGGATCGCGGGGTGCGGTTTACGGTGGGTTAATCCCGGTCTGCCGGGATGCTGCGGCAGGCAAGCAAGTAATCAAGCGGACACAGAGTTTCACAGAGTGCACACAGAGTTTCACAGAGAAGGTTTTTTGGGGCTGCGCGCTGCTGACGGGTGCGCCGCTCGAAACGCCTTGCGCGCAGCGCCATCTGCTTCCTCTGTGAAACTCTGTGTGCACTCTGTGAAACTCTGTGTTCGCTTGATTACTTGCTTTATGGCCGCCCCCGCATGACCGACGCCGTGCACACCGAGGCGACCGCCCCCCCCGACGCGCCACGCTACGATTTCCGCGCCGCCGAGCCGCGCTGGCAGCGCGCCTGGGCGGAGCGCGGCTGCTTCCGCGTCGCCGACGTGCCCACCGACGGGCAAGCCGAAATACTACGTGCTGGAGATGTTCCCCTATCCCAGCGGCAAGATCCACATGGGGCACGTCCGCAACTACACGCTGGGCGACGTGGTGGCGCGCTACAAGCGGGCGCGCGGCTTCGACGTGCTGCACCCGATGGGCTGGGACGCGTTCGGCCTGCCGGCCGAGAACGCGGCGCGCGAGCGCGGCATCCATCCGGCGAAATGGACCTGGGACAACATCGCCGCGATGCGCGCCGAGCTGCAGCGCATGGGCCTGTCGCTCGACTGGGACGCGCGAATTCGCCACCTGCGACCCGGCCTATTACGGCCACCAGCAGAAGCTGTTCCTGGATTTCCTCGCGCGCCGGCCTGGTCGAGCGCAAGGAGAGCTGGGTCAACTGGGACCCGGTGGACGGCACCGTGCTGGCCAACGAGCAGGTGATCGACGGCCGCGGCTGGCGCTCCGGCGCGCTGGTGGAGAAGAAGCAGCTGTCGCAGTGGTTCCTGCGCATCACCAAATACGCGCCGGAGCTGCTGGCGGCGCTCGACGGCATGGACCGCTGGCCGGAGCGGGTGCGGCTGATGCAGGCGAACTGGATCGGCCGCAGCGAGGGCGCGCGCGCTGCGCTTCGAGCTGACCGACGCCGGACGCGCCGGCGATCGACACGCGGTCGAGGTGTACACCACGCGGCCGGACACGCTGTTCGGCATGTCGTTCCTGGCGCTGGCGCCGGAGCATCCGCTGGCCGCCGCGATCGCCGCGCGCGATCCGGCCGCCGCCGCGTTCATCGCCGAGTGCCGCCGGATGGGCACCAGCGAGGCGGTGATCGAGACGGCCGAGAAGCACGGCTACGACACCGGCCTGCGCGGTGCGCCATCCGTTCATCGACGGCGCCACCTTCCCGGTCTGGATCGCCAATTTCGTGCTGATGGAATACGGCACCGGCGCGATCTTCGGCTGCCCCGGCCACGACCAGCGCGACCTGGAGTTCGCGCGCAAATACGGCCTGCCGGTCGTGCCCGTCGTGCTGCCGCCGGGCGCCGATCCCGCCAGCTTCAGCGATCGGCGACGAGGCCTATGTCGGCCCCGGCACGATCTTCAACTCGGGCTTCCTCGACGGGCTGGAGGTCGAGGCCGCCAAGCGCGCCGTGATCGCCGAGCTGGAGCGGCGCGGCCTGGGACGCGGCGTGGTCAACTGGCGGCTGCGCGACTGGGGCGTGTCGCCGGCAGCGCTACTGGGGCTGCCCGATCCCGGTGATCCATTGCGCTGCCTGCGGCATCGTGCCGGTGCCGGACGGAGCAGCTGCCGGTGCGCCTGCCGGACGACGTGACGTTCGACCGGCCGGGCAATCCGCTCGATCACCACCCGACCTGGAAGCACGTCGCCTGCCCGCGCTGCGGCGCGCCGGCCCGGCGCGAGACCGACACGTTCGACACGTTCGTCGACAGCGCCTGGTATTTCGCCCGCTTCTGCAGCCCGCACGCGGCCGACGCCGGTGGATCGCGCGGCGGTCGATCACTGGATGCCGGTCGATCAGTATATCGGCGGCATCGAGCACGCGATCCTGCACCTGCTCTACGCGCGCTTCTTCACCCGGGCGATGCAGCAGACCGGCCACATCGGCGTCGACGAGCCGTTCGCCGGGCTGTTCACCCAGGGCATGGTGAACGCACGAAACCTATCGCGCGGCCGACGGCACGCTGGCTCTATCCCGACGAGGTCGAGAAGCAGCCGGACGGCACCATCGATGCAGACGGCACCGGCGAGCCCGTCGCGGTCGGCCGCGTCGAGGCGATGAGCAAGTCGAAGCGCAACACCGTCGATCCCGGCGCCATCATCGATCGCTACGGCGCCGATACCGCGCGCTGGTTCATCCTGTCGGACAATCCGCCCGACCGCGACATGGAATGGACCGAGGCCGGCGTGGCCGGCGCCTTCCGCTTCACCCAGCGCGTGTTCCGCCTGGTCGATGAGCGATGCGCCGGCGATGCGCCGGGCGGCGGCCGATGGCGGCGATCCCGCCGGCGCATGCCGAGGCATCGGCGCGCGGCGCTGCGCCGCGCGACGCATCGCACCATCGCGGCGGTGACCGAGGCGCTGGAGAGCTTCGCCTTCAACGTCGCGGTGGCGCGGCTGTATGAATTCGCCAACGCCATCACCGAGGCGCGAAGCGCCGCGGATCGCGACCGGGCCGGGCCTTGCCTGGGCGCGGCGCGAGGCGATGGAAACGCTGGCGACGCTGATCTCGCCGATGATGCCGCATCTGGCCGAGGAGCTGCACGCGCGGCTGCATCCCGGCCGCGACGCGGCTGGTCGCCGAACTGCCCTGGCCGGAGGCCGACCCGGCACTGCTGGCGGCCGAGACCGTCACCATCGCCGTGCAGGTGATGGGCAAGCTGCGCGGCACCGTCGCGGTGCCGCCGGACGCAGCCGGCCGACGCGGTGATCGCGGCCGCCGAGGCCGAGCCGAACGTCGCGCGTGCCCTGGCCGGCAAGCGCGTCGTCAAGCGCGTGCACGTGCCCAACCGCATCGTCAATTTCGTGGTCGCCGGATGAGCCGGAGAAAGAAGAATCTCCCCCTCCCCTTGAGGGAGGGGGATGGGGGGAGGGGTCCCGCGGGGAGGGGTTCCGCGGCCCCACGCCCCCGGCCCCCTCCCCCCAACCCCCTCCCTCAAGGGGAGGGGGAGAACAACATCCGCCGCCGCAGCTTTCTGGCGCTTGGCGCCGGGGCCGTGCTGGCGGGCTGCGGGTTCCAGCCGGTGTACATGCCGACCGCATCCGGCCGGCCCGGCCCGGCGCTGCGCGACCTCGCCGCCATCAACGTCGCGCAGATCCCGGATCGGCCCGGCATGCTGCTGCGCCAGGCGCTGCAGGACCGGTTCGAAGGCACCGGCGACGTCACCGCGCCACGCTACGACCTGGCCGTGAGCTTCTGGATTTCGGGCGCCGCCGAGGGGGTGCAGCCGGACACCACCGTCACGCGGATCCGGCTGGTCGGCTTTGCCAACTGGATACTGGTCGCCAAGGATCTCGCCCACACGACGATCACCAGCGGTGCCGCCCGTGCGACGGATGCATTGAATAACCTGGACTCGCAGGTGTTCGCCGCCAACCTGGAGAGCGAAGCCATCCAGAAGCATCTGGCCAACGCGCTGGCCGATCAGATCACGCTGCAACTGGCGGCGTTCTTCCGCAAACGCGCCGCCACCGCGGCGGCGGACTGAGCCTGGATGAAGGTTGACGCACGCCGGATCGATGCGTTCCTGCGCGATCCGGGGACCTGCCGCGTGGTGCTGCTGCACGGCGACGATGCCGGACTGATCCGCCTGCGGGCCGAGACGATGGTCCGTGCGGTGGCCGGTGCGCTCGACGATCCGTTCCGCGTCGCGGAGCTGGACCGCGACGACCTTGCCCGGCTACAGGACGAGGCCGCCACTTTGTCATTGACCGGCGGGCGCCGCGTGGTGCGGGTGCGTGAGGTCACCGATGCCGCTGCCACCGACGCCGTGCAGGCGGTGCTGCGCGGCAGGGCGCCGGGGTTGGTGGTGATCGAGGGCGCGAGCCTGCCCGCGCGCTCGCGGCTGCGCACGCTGCTGGAGGCCGCGCCGGATGGTGCCGCGATCGCCTGCTACAAGGAGGACGTGCGCAGCCTGACCGAAACGATCCGCCACCTGCTGGACGCGGCGCAGGTCCGGGTCGATCGCGAGGCGCTGGCCTGGCTGGCGTCCCAGCTTGGCGCCGACCGCGCCTCCACCCAGGCCGAGGTGGAAAAACTGGCGCTGTATGCCGGGCCGGGCGGCACGGTCGATCTGCAGGCGGCGATGACCTGCGTCGGCGATCTGGCCGGCCTGTCGCTGGACGACGCGCTGTTCGCGGCGACCGAGGGCGATGTCCCGACCACCGACCGGGCGCTGGAACTGGCGATCGCGGAGGGTGCGACGCCGGTAGGTGTGGTTCGCGCCGGGCTGCTGCATCTGCAGCGGCTGCACCGGGCACGGCTGGCGATGGACGATGGCGCCTCGGCCGCCGACGCGACCAAGGCAGCGCGGCCGCCGGTGTTCTTCCGCCGGCTCGGCGCGTTCTCGCGCGCGTTGGGCCTGTGGTCGACGCCGATGCTCGCCGCGGCCCTGGCGGGGCTTGCCGAGGCGGAGCGTGCCTGCAAACGTACCGGCGCGCCGGATCTGGCGATCTGCCGCAACGCGGTGCTGGCCCTGGCCCGGCGCAGTGCCGCCGCGCGGGCACGCTGACGGGAGAGCGCGATGACGCTGCCGATGCCGACCCTCGACCACGTGGTGGTCAATGTGCAGGACCGCCTGGACACGGCGGTCGAAACTTTTCGACGTCTCGGGTTCACGCTGACGCCGCGCGGCTATCACACGCTGGGGTCGATGAACCACCTGGCGATCTTCGGCACCGAGTACCTCGAGCTGCTGGGCGCGCGTGCCGGGGATACCGGACGGCCGGAGATCATGGGCTCGCCGATTGGGCTGAATGGGTTGGTGTTCGGCACCGAGGACTCCGCCGCGGTGTTTGCCGCGCTGGACGCTGCCGGCGTGCCGGTCGAGCCGCCGCTGGAATTCTCCCGCCCGGTCGAGCTGCCCGCGGGGGCGCGCGATGCGACGTTCCGCACGGTGCGGCTGAAGCCCGAGGCGACCGATGTCGGGCGGCTGTTCTTCTGCCACCATTTCACCCCCGAACTGGTGTGGCGCGACGAGTGGCGCCACCACGCCAATGGGGTGATCGGGGTGAGCCGCGCGGTGATTGCCGCGCGCGATCCCGCGATGCTCGGCGGGTTGTTCGCGCGGATGTTCGGCGCGGACGCGGTGCGGCGGTCCGCGACCGGATGCACGCTGCTGCTGGGGCTGTCGCGGTTCGACGTGATCACACCCGTTGGGTTGGCGGCAGAGTTCGGTGATGCGGCGGTGAGCGCCGAGGGGCGGGCTACGTTCATGGCGGCGCTGACGCTGCGGGTGCGCTCGCTGGAGCGGGCCGCGGCGGCGGTGCAGGGTCCGGGCGTGGTGCGCGAAGCCGATCGCATCGTGGTGCCGGCCAGCGCGGCGTGCGGGGTTACGCTGGAGCTGCGCAGCTAGTCCCGCTGTTGGTGATCGTGGCGACGTTCAATCCTTGCCCCTGCCACCTTACCGAACGTCACCACGCCGTCCTTGCACCGCCGCCCCCGCCGCGCTATCTATCCATCCTCAATCATTCTCCGCTGCGTAACGGGGGGTGGCCTTCACGGGCCGCCTTTTTTGTTTTGGACATCACGGAAGCACGCCACGCCAGCCTGGAAGCCCGCCTCGCCGCGATCGTCGCGCCGACGCTCGCCGATATGGGCTACGAACTTGTGCGCGTCATGCTGATCGGCCGCGACCGCCCGACGGTGCAGATCATGGCGGACCGCGCCGACGGCGCGCAGATCACCGTCGCCGACTGCGAGGCGATCAGCCACGCCCTCGGCGCCGTGATCGACGTCGAGGACCCGATCCCCGGCGCCTGGACGCTGGAAGTCAGCTCCGCCGGCATCGACCGCCCGCTGACGCGGGTGAAGGACTGGAACCGCTTCGCCGGCCACCTGGCCCGCGCCGAGACCGATCTGCCGATCGACGGCCGCAAGCGCTTCGCCGGCATCGTGCTCGGCGCCGACGCCACCGCCGCCCGGCTGCGGCTCGACGACGGCACCGAGGTCGCCCTGCCGCTCGCCGAGATCCGCCGCGCCAAGCTGGTGCTGACCGACGCCCTGATTGCCGCCACCGCGACACGCTCACCCACCAACTGAACGCGGACCAACTGAGAGGACGCCATGGACACCGCCGTCGCCCGCCCCGAACTGCTGCTGGTCGCCGACGCCGTCGCGCGGGAGAAGAACATCGACCGCGAGGAAGTGCTGGAGGCGATGGAGCAGGCCATCCAGAAGGCCGGCCGCGCCAAGTACGGCCACGAGAAGGACATCCGCGCCACCATCGACCGCAAGACCGGCGATGTGCGGCTGTCGCGCTGGACCGAGGCGGTCGAGACGGTCGAGAACGAGGAAACCCAGATCCCCGATCCACATCGCGCGCAAGTTCAAGCCGGAGATCCAGCTCGGCGAGCATCATCGTCGATCCGCTGCCGCCGATCGATTTCGGCCGCATCGCCGCGCAGACCGCCAAGCAGGTGATCGTCCAGCGGGTGCGCGAATACGAGCGCAAGAAGCAATACGAGGAGTTCAAGGACCGCGTCGGCGAGATCATCAACGGCATCGTCAAGCGCACCGAGTACGGCAACCTGATGGTCGAGCTCGGCCGCGCCGAGGCGCTGCTGCGCCGCGACGAGCTGATCCCGCGCGAAAGTTTCCGCAACGGCGACCGGGTGCGCGCCTACATCTACGACGTGCGCGAGGAACCGCGCGGCCCGCAGATTTTCCTCTCCCGCACGCATCCCGGCTTCCTGGCCAAGCTGTTCGCCCAGGAGGTGCCGGAGATCTACGACGGCATCATCGAGATCAAGGCGGTCGCGCGCGATCCGGGCAGCCGCGCCAAGATGGCGGTGATCAGCCGCGACAGCTCGATCGACCCGGTCGGCGCCTGCGTCGGCATGCGCGGCTCGCGCGTGCAGGCGGTGGTGCAGGAGCTGCAGGGCGAAAAAATCGACATCATCCCGTGGTCGCCGCAGTCCGCCACCTTCGTGGTCAACGCGCTGGCGCCCGCCGAGGTGACCAAGGTGGTGATGGACGAGGAAGCCGGCCGCGTCGAGGTCGTGGTGCCCGACGAGCAGCTCTCGCTCGCCATCGGCCGGCGCGGCCAGAACGTGCGGCTCGCCAGCCAGCTCACCCGCTGGGACATCGACATCCTGACCGAAGCGGAGGAAAGCGAGCGCCGCCAGGAAGAGTTCCGCCGCCGCACCGGCCTGTTCGTCGAGGCGCTGGACGTGGACGACGTGATCGCCGGCCTGCTGGTCACCGAGGGCTTCACCACCGTCGAGGAACTCGCCTTCACGCCGATCGAGGAGCTGGCCGCGATCGAGGGCTTCGACGAATCCGTGGCCGCCGAGCTGATCCGCCGCGCCGAGGCCTTCATCACCCGTCGCGACAACGAGCTGAACGAGCAGCGCATCGAGCTCGGCGTCACCGACGACATCGCGGCGATCGAGGCGCTGACGCCGGCGATGCTGGTGGCGCTCGGCGAGAAGGGCGTGAAGACGCTCGACGACCTGGCCGACCTCGCCTCGGACGAGCTGATCGAGATCGTCGGCGCGGACGCGATGGACGAGGACGACCGCCAACGAGGTGATCATGGCCGCGCGCGCCCACTGGTTCGCCGACGGCGACGCCGCCGGTGCCGTGCCGGGCGCACCGCATGACGAGCCGGCAGACGCGGACGCAGCCGTGCACGTGTCCGCAGATGCGCCGGCGCACGACAGGAGGCGGGCCACGACTGAACCCGCCCTCGCGCCGCCCGACGATGCCGACGACGACGCGGCCGAAGACCGGTCCGCTGCGCCGCTGCGTCGTCACGCGCGAGCGGCTGGCCGAAGGAGCGGATGATCCGCTTCGTCGTCGGTCCGGACCGCGCGGTGGTGCCCGATCTGGCCGCAGCGCCTGCCCGGGCGGGGAATCTGGTTGAGCGCGGCGCGGGATGTGATAGAAACCGCGCGCCTGCGGGGCGCCTTCGCCAAGGCGGCCCGCGGCCCGGTGACGGTGCCCCCCGATCTTCTCGAGCATGCTGCAGGCGGCGCTGGTCCGGCGGATCAGCGAGTCGCCTGGGCCTCGCCCGACGCGCCGGGCAGGCGGTGGCGGGCTTCGAGAAGGCGCGCGAGTGGCTGCGTGACGGCCGCGCCGGGCTGGTGGTGCAGGCAGCGGACGGCAGCCCCGAGGAGCGGGCGCGGTTTCTCTCCGGTGCCCGCGGGGCTGTGGCCGTGCACGCACCGCTGTCGGCCGCGGCGCTGGGGGCGGTGTTCGGCCGGGACCGCGTGGTGCATGTCGTGCTGGCACCCGGGGTACTGGCCGAGCGGATCGGCCGCGACTGCACGCGGCTCGCCGGGCTTGCGTCGGGCGTGGCTGCGAACGACAAGGCTGCGAACGACAAGGCGGCGAACGACAAGGCTCGGCACGACAAGGCCGGAAACGGCAAGACGGCGAACGACAAGGTTGACCCGGCGGATCTCCGCCAGCGTGGTGTGCGGGACGAATGAGCGAGACGAACGATCAGGACACGGGCAAGGGACGGCTCTCTCTGCGCCCGTCAGGACGGCTGGAGCTGCGGCCGCACCGTCGATGCCGGCTCGGTGCGGCAGAGCTTCAGCCATGGCCGCTCCAAGGTCGTGCAGGTGGAGGTGCGCAAGAAGCGCGCGCCGCGCCTGCCGGCTGCACCCGCGCAGCCGCCGGCGGCCCCACCACCGGCGCCAGGCACCGGCGTCGCGCCGCCAGCCGCGGCCATGCGCGCCGCGCCGCAGCCGGGCCGCCCGCCGGCCGGCGCCGGCCGCGCGCTGACCGCGACCGAGCTCGCCGCCCGCCAGCGCGCGCTGGTCGAGCAGCAGCGCGAAGCCGCCAAGCGCGAGGCCGAGCGGCGCGAGCAGGAGAAGATCTCCATCCTGTCGGCCGCCGAGGAAGCGCGCCGGCGCGAGGAAGAGGCCCGCAAGGCCGCCGAGGAAGAGGCCCGCCGCGAGGCCGAGGAAGCAGCCGCAGGCGAAGGCCGAGGAAGCCGCGCGCCAGGCGGCCGAGGCCGCCGCCGCCGCGCAGGCCGCCGCCGCCGGCCGCGCACGGCGCCGGAGCGCCGCGCCGCCGCCCGCGCGCCGCCGCGCCCGCCGCCACGCCGAGCGCGCCCGACCGAGACGCTGCGCCTGCGGCCCGACCGTGCGCGGCCGGAGGATGACGACGAGGCCCGCCCGATCCGCCGCGCCCGGCGGCGCCGTCGCTGCCGCGCAAGCCGCCGGTCGCCGCGCCCAAGAAGGCGGCGACGACCGCCGCCGCGCCGGCCGCATCGACGTGCAGGCCGCCATCGAGGGCGAGGACGACCGCGTCCGCTCGCTCGCCTCGGTGCGCCGCCAGCGCGAGCGCGAGCGCCGCCAGGCCGAACTGGAGCGGCTGCGCTCCGATCAGGTGAAAGTCGTGCGCGACGTCATCCTGCCCGAACAGCATCACCGTGCAGGAGCTGGCCAACCGCATGGCCGCCCGCGCCGGCGACGTGGTCAAGGCGCTGATGAAGCTCGGCGTCATGGCGACCATCACCCAGTCGCTGGACGCCGACACCGCCGAACTGGTGGTGCAGGAGTTCGGCCACCGCGTCCGGCGCGTCTCGGAAGCCGACGTCGAGATGGGCCTGGAAGGCGCCGTCGACACCGACGAGCGAACTGGTGCCGCGCCCGCCCGTGGTCACCATCATGGGCCATGTCGACCACGGCAAGACCTCCTGCTGGACGCGCTGCGCTCGACCGACGTCGCGGCCGGCGAGGCGGGCGGCATCACCCAGCATATCGGCGCCTATCAGGTCGAGCTGCCGGCCGGCGAGCGCATCACCTTCATCGACACGCCGGGCCACGAGGCGTTCACCGCCATGCGCGCGCGCGGCGCCAGCGGTCACCGACATCGTCGTGCTGGTGGTCGCCGCCGATGACGGCGTGATGCCGCAGACGATCGAGGCGATCCGCCACGCCAAGGCGGCGCAACGCGCCGATCATCGTCGCCATCAACAAGATGGACAAGCCGGACGCCAATCCCGACCCGCGTGCGCCAGGAGCTGCTGAGCCACGAGGTCGTGGTCGAGGAGATGGGCGGCGAGACGCAGGACGTGGAGGTCTCGGCGCTGAAGAAGACCGGCCTCGACAAGCTGCAGGAAGCGATCCTGCTGCAGGCCGAAATCCTCGACCTGAAGGCCAACCCGGACCGCACGCGCCGAGGGCACGGTGATCGAAAGCCGGCTGGATCGCGGCCGCGGCCCGGTGGCGACCGTGCTGGTGCAGAAGGGCACGCTGCACCAGGGCGACATCGTCGTCGCCGGCGCCGAATGGGGCCGCGTGCGCGCGATGCTGGACGACAAGGGCCGCACGGTGAACGAGGCCGGGCCGTCGATGCCGGTGGAGATCCTCGGCCTGGCCGGCGTGCCGTCGGCCGGCGAGCCGTTCGTGGTGGTGGAGAACGAAAGCCGCGCCCGCGAGATCACCGAGTTCCGCGCCGCGCAAGCATGCGCGACAAGGCGGCCGGCGTCAGCGCCGGCGGCGCGCGGCACGCTGGACCAGATGCTGGCCCGCATCCAGGCCGGCGAGCAGAAGGAAGTCGCCGTCCTGATCAAGGCCGACGTGCAGGGCAGCGCCGAGGCGATCCAGGCCACGGTGCTGAAGCTGGCGCACGAGGAAGTGAAGGTCCGCGTGCTGCTCGCCGGCGTCGGGCAGATCACCGAAAGCGACATCCAGCTGGCCAAGGCGTCGGAGGCGGTGATCGTGGCGTTCAACGTGCGCGCCACCGCGCAGGCGCGCGACCTGGCGCACGCGCGAGGGCGTCGATATCCGCTACTACTCGATCATCTACGAGGTCGCCGACGACATCGAGAAGCTGGTCAAGGGCAAGATCGCGCCGAAGGAGCGCGAGAAGTTCCTGGGCTACGCCGAGGTGCGCAAGGTGTTCACCATCACCAAGGTCGGCAAGGTCGCCGGCTGCATGGTCACCGACGGCCTGGTGAAGCGCGGCGCCGGCGTGCGCGTGCTGCGCGACAACGTGGTGATCCACACCGGCGAGCTGTCGCAGCTCAAGCGCTTCAAGGACGACGTGCGCGAGGTGGCGCGCGGCTACGAATGCGGCTTGTCGTTCGCCAACTTCCACGACCTGCAGGAAGGCGACGTGGTCGAGTGCTACGAGACCGAGCTGGTCCCGGCTTGAAGAAGCCGGCGGACCGCTCGCGCGGACGCGCGAGCCGACCCAGCGGCAGCTGCGCGTGGCCGAGGAGATCCGCCACGTGCTGGCCGGGGTGTTCGCGCGGCAGAGGTCCGCGACCCCGAGCTGGCCGGGGCGGAGATCACGGTGACCGAGGTGCGGATCGGCCCCGACCTGAAGCACGCGACCGCCTTCGTGGCGCGGCTGGGCCGCAGGACATCGACGCGCTGCTGCCGGCGCTGAAGCGCGCGGCGCCGTTTCTGCGGGCGCAGGTGGCGCACGGGGTGCGGCTGAAGTTCGCGCCGGACCTGTCGTTCCAGCCGGATCGGGCGTTGGACTATGCGAGCAAGATCGAACGGCTGCTGCACACGCCCGAGGTGGCGCGGGATTTGGACGAGCCGCACTGACGGGTTGCATCCAGTTCGGCCCGCGCCGCGTATCTGACAGTGTCGAACCGGAACATCATCGCACCATGCCTGCCACCGCTCCCCCCGCCGGAAGCGACTACAGCACTACGCTGCTGCAGCGCTGTGCCCACGGCGATCGCCGCGCCTTCCGCACGCTGTACGAGCTGTGGGGCGGGCGGCTGTACGGGATCGCGTTGCGCATCACCCGCCAGGCCTCGCTCGCCGCCGATGCCTCCCATGATGCCTTCGTGCAGGTGTGGCAGCAGGCGCACCGCTTCGATCCGGCGCGCGGCAGCGCCGAGGCGTTCCTGATCAGCCTGGTGCGTTACCGTGCGCTGGACATCGTGCGCCGCCATGCCCGCGAGGTCCCTGGCCATGAACCGGAGGAACAAGCTGACGAGACGCCCGACGCCCTGGCACGCCTGGTCAGCAGCGCGGAGGGCGCGGCGCTGCAACGCTGCCTGGGCCTGCTGGAGCCCGACCGGCAGCGGCTGCTGGTGATGGCGTTCGTGGACGGGCTGTCGCATGGCGAGCTGGCGGACCGGCTGGGCGCGCCGCTGGGCACCATCAAGTCATGGATCCGGCGCAGCCTGCTGTCGTTGCGGGAGTGCCTGGCGACATGAGCGAGTTCCAGGACCGCGACCTACTGGCCGCCGAATATGTGCTCGGGTCGCTGGAGGGCGAGGAGGCGCGCGAGGCGGCGCGGCTGCTGGAAACCGATCTGGCATTTGCTGCGTCGGTGCGGCAGTGGGAGGCGCGGCTGGCGCCGCTGGCCGCCCAGGTGACGCCGGTCGCGCCGCCGCCGGAGCTTTGGGCGCGCATCGCGGCAAGCACCGGGCCGCCGACCGCGGAGGTCATTCCTCTGGCGTTTCGTCGCCGGTTGCGGATCTGGCAGACAGGTGCAACGGCCGCGCTGGCGATCGCCGCCTCGCTCGCCGCGTTCATCGTGTTGCGGCCGGTGGCGCCGCCGCGCGTGGCGGTGCTGGCGCCGATCGGCGGTGGTGCTCCGGTACTGCTGGCGACCGAACAGGCGGGCGGCGTGCTGGTGATCCAACCCAGCGGCGCGATTTCTGTGCCGAGCGATCGTGATTTGGAGCTGTGGGCACTGGCGAAGGGCGAGACGCGGCCACGGTCGTTGGGGGTGCTGCCGGCGTCCGGACTGCGCGTCACCGCGGCGCTGGCGCCGAACACGCAATTGCTGGTGAGCCTGGAGCCGCGTGGTGGGTCGCCGACCGGGCAGCCCACCGGCCCGGTGCTGTATGGTGGCACCATGACAGCGGTGAATTGATCGGTGGCGCACCGTAAGGCGAAAAAGGCAACGCCCCCGGGCGCTTGACCCGGGGGGCAGCGCATTCCGCCGCTCGCGTCGTTTCGATGGTTGCTTTTGGGGGCGTCAAAAGATGGCGGAATGCGCTGCGCTTTTCCGCCCGACGCTCTGCCCTGTTCGAAACGACCGGTGGATCAGAGGCCGCTGAACCAGTTGTAGCCGTAGTCTTCCCAGAATCCGCCTGGATAGGTGTTGGTGACCTCGATTGCGACGATGTGTTTTGGGTTCTTGAAGCCTAGCTTTGTTGGGACGCGCAGTTTTACCGGGAAGCCGTATCGCGGCGGCAACGGGGCACCGCGGAAGGTCAGTGCCAGAAGCGTCTGCGGGTGCAGCGCGGTCGCCATGTCGATGCTGCTGCGGTAGTCATCGGCGCAGCGAAACGCCACGTAGCGGGCGCGGGTGTCGGCGCCGATGCGGGCCAGAAAATCGCTGAACCGCACGCCGCCCCATTGGCCGATAGCACTCCAACCCTCGATGCAGATGTGGCGGGTGATCTGCGATTCGGTCGGCAGGGCGCGCAACTGCGCCAACGACCATGGGCGGCGATCGGCGATCGCGCCGGCCAGTTCAAGGCGCCACGTGTCGCCGTCGACCGAGCGCACCTGGTCCAGCGGATAGTAGGCGTTGAATGGGAACGGGTCGGTGATGTCGGACTCGGAATAGGTCGGCGCCAGTCGTGCGCGGCTGAACAGCGCGGCCTGCACCGCGTCGTTCCAGCGCGACATGGCGGACAGCACGTGGTCCACCGCGTCGTCGTCCTCCAGATTGCAGCCGGTCAGCAGCGACAGCGCGCCCAGCGACAGGCTGCCGCGCAGCAGCGCCCGCCGCGGCAGGCGGCGCAGGGCCGTGCGGTGATCGGCAAGCGTGGGGCGGGTCATCGCTGCACCTCCGCGCGTCCGGTGATCATCGGCAACAATGTGCGCGGCACGATCGCCACCAGGGCGAGATGCACCACGACGAACGCGACGATCCCGCTCATGGCAGCGAAATGGACGCGCCGCGCAGCTTCATAGCCGCCGAGTGCCAGCGTGAGTGGCGCAAGCTGCACCGGTTTCCACAGTGCCAGACCCGAGGTGATCGCACCGGCAATGCCGACGCCGACCAACACGTACATCAACCGCTGCACGGCGTTGTAGGCACCATCCGTGTGCGGCAGGCGGAATCGCAGTGCCAGGCCGAGGTCGCGCGCCACGGCGGGCGCGGACAGCGGCAGCAGCCGGCGGCGGATGTGGCCCGATTTCAGGCCGAACAGCAGATACACCGCAAAATTCAACGCCAGCAGCCACATCGCGGCGAAATGCCAGGCGAGCGCGCCGCCCAGCCAATCGCCGAGCGTCATCCAGGCGGGAAACACGAACGGAAACAGCGGCGATGCGTCGTAGATGCGCCAGCCGCTAATGATCATCACGATCATTGCGGCAGCGTTCACCCAGTGCGTCAGCCGCACCGGCCAGGGATGCGCGGACATCTTCGCCTCCTGGAACGAGGGGCGCGGGCGGCGCCCGGGGGAGCGCCGCCCGCCCAGTGGATCAGCCCGGCATCAGCCCGGCATCAGCACGTGATCCACCACCTGGATCACGCCGTTGGACTGATTCACGTCCGAGATGGTGATGTCGGCGATGCCACCCTTCGCATCCTTGACGATGATGTTGGTCGAGCCGTTCATCATCAGCCAAAGTTTTTCGCCTTCCACCGTGGTCAGCGTCGCGGTGCCGTTGCCGGCCAGAATCATTGACCGCAGCTTGGTCGTATTGTAGTCGCCGGCGACGACATGATAGGTCAGCACCTTGGTGAGCGTCGCCTTGTTCTCGGGCTTCACCAGGTTGTCCACGGTGCCCGCGGGCAACAGGGCGAACGCCTCGTTGGTCGGGGCGAACACGGTGAACGGGCCTTTGCTGTTCAGCGTGTCGACCAGGCCGGCCGCCTTCACCGCCGCGACCAGCGTAGTGTGATCGGCGGAGTTCACCGCGTTGGCGACGATCGTCTTTGACGGAAACATTGCCTGGCCGCCGACGCGGGTGGCCTGGTCCGCATTGGATTGCGCAAAGGCAGGGGCAGCCGCCAGCAGCACGGCGGCGAACAGGGTAGCGCGCTTCATGTTGATCTCCTCGCTCGGGTTGGGCGACCACTGGCGGCCGCTGTTCTGCATTCGCGCGATCCGTGCGATTGGATGCAGCGCGGCGGCGATTTTTGTTGCGGTGGGGCGAGAGCGCGGCCCGCGCGGGGGTCGCGATGGTTGAGCCACTATCGGACGGGCGCGGTCCGCCCGCAGTCTACACGCAGGCCGCGCCACCGGCGCCGCCGTCGGTCCCGTTGACCGGTCGGCCGCATGTCTCCGTCGCGGTGATCGGCGCCGGGTTCACCGGGCTGTCGGCGGCGCTGCACCTTGCCGAGGCCGGGGTCGACGTCGCCGTGCTGGAGGCGAAGGAGGTCGGCTGGGGCGCCTCGGGCCGGGCGTTCGGCCAGGTGGTGCCGTACCTGAAGATCGGCCACTCCGAGATCCTGCGCCACTACGGGCCGGAGCGCGGCGCGCGGGTAATCGACACGATCGCGGCCGGGCCGGACCTGGTGTTCGAGTTGATCGCGCGGCACGGCATCGATTGCTGGGCGGTGCGCAGCGGGCTGATCTTCGCCGCCCACGCGCCGGCCGGCCGACGCGACCTGGAGCGCCGCACCGCCTATTGGCAAGAGCGCGGTGCGCTGGTGGAGATGCTGGAGGGTGCGGACTGCGCCGCGGCGGTGGGGTCGTCGCTGTATGCGGCGGCGTCCCTGGACCGGCGCGGCGGCAACCTCAATCCGTTCGCCTATGCGCGCGGCCTGGCGCGCGCGGCGGTGGCGGCTGGGGCGGTGATCCACACGCACACGCCGGTGCGCGGCATCGCGCGGCGGGACGGGCGGTGGGCGGTGGAGGCTGGGGCGAATGGGGCAGCGGAGGGGCTGACCGCCGACGCGGTGCTACTGGCCACCAACGCCTATACCGGCGGCATCTGGCCGGGGCTGCGCGAGAGCATCATCCCGCTGCGCGGGCATGGGTTCGTCAGCGCGCCGCTGTCGGACAATGTGCGGCAGTCGATCCTGCCCGGCCGGCAGTCGCTGACCGACACGCGGCGGCTGTTCTCCGGGGTGCGCATGCTGCCGGACGGGCGGCTGCACGGCAGCGCGTACGGGCCGATCTCGGGGCCGGAGCCGGCGGCCGATTTCCGCCGGGTGGATGGGCGTATCCGACGCCTGTACCCACAGCTTGGCAGGGTGGAATGGCAGGAGGCGTGGACGGGGTGGGTGGCGATGACCACCGATCACGTGCCTCGGGTGCACGCGCTGGCACCGGGCGTGTGGGCGGGCCTGGGCTACAACGGGCGGGGCATCGCCGCGGCGACGCTGATGGGGCGCGAGCTGGCGGCGCGGGCGCGCGGCGCGGGCGACGATACGCTGACGTTTCCGCTGGTGCCGGTGCGGCCATTGCCATGGCACCGCGCGGCGCCGTTCCTGGTGGGGGCGCTGGCGCGGTGGTACCGTGTGCTGGATGTCGTGGAGGAGCTGCGGTTCCTGCCGCGCCGGTGAGGCGAGTGGAATGCGCCCGGTGCGCGTGATGGCGTAGAATTGTCGCAGCAAATCGCGGTCGAGGGGGATCGCCATGATCACCGCCATCGTTCTCTACGACCTGCCGGACACCATTGGGCTGGAGGAATGCCGCGCACATTTCGCCAGGATCGCGCCGGACTTCCTCGGCGTGCCCGGCTTCGTGCGCAAGCAGTTCATCTGCCGGCGCGACGGCAAGGAGGCCGGGGGGGCGTATATGTGGGAGAGCCAGGCGGCAGCCGAGGCGTTCTACTCGGGGCCGTGGGTCGAGGGGATCCGCGCGCGGTATGGATGTGAGCCGCGGATCAGCTACTACGAGACGGTGGCGATTGCGGACAGGGACAGTGGCAAGGCGGCGGCGGTGGATTGATTTTTCATGCGAACGATCGCGCCGCCGCGCTCGACCCGCACCGCATCGGGGATGTCGAAGTCGGCATTGTAGATATCCTTCTCGTACGATTCGGGGTTGACCGGACACATGCCGCACACCGCCTCTGGCCCACGGTTCAAACGCGCTTCCAGCTCCGCATCGGAACACGTCGCGTCAATTCCCTGGTAGGCCAAATAGGGTGCCCACTCCTCGCGGGAATGCAGCGAGAATTTCTCGGCCGCAAGGTGCAGGCTGGCGGTTTGCGGGCACTTCCACAGGCGGCCCTCGAACAGCACGAGACACTGCTTGGCCGGACACGTCCGCCAGCTTGCGCGGAAATCTCCGTCGGTGTAGGGCTTCATGAACGGACCGAGGCCGGTATGGTGCCGTTGCCAGCCGACACGATTGTCGCTCGAGATGGCCTTGATGCCGAATTTGGCCACCCATCCGTTGATGATGTCGATGCTTGCCTGCAGCTTGCGGATATAGGCGTCGTCGTTGGAATGAATCGACAGTGAAAGACTGGTATTCGGCGCCATGAGCAGGTAGGGCAGCGTGGGACACCTGTCCAGTTGCAGGCCATTGGTGATGACCTGGATGTGGCTTTCCGGCAGCAATTGGCGAAGGCTCAGAAAGATCTCGGGGAGCTGCCGGTTGACCAAGGGTTCTCCGCCGAGGATCTTGACCATCCTTGGGTTGATCCGCTTCGACCAGGACGTAACCGAGTTACGAACTTCATCGGCCGAAACCGTTGTCTTCAAGTTATAGTTCGCGTAATAGCAGCAACCGTCGCAATGCAGATTGCAGACGTGTGTGATCGGTATTTCGAGATACGGGATCGTCAGCACGCACTGCTCCTTGCCCTCATTCCTCGCCGAACCTGCAACCGCCTGTCGTTGTCGGGCACACCGCCGCCTCCGATGCATGAGATCGAGCGCTGCAGCATACGCCGTGAGTGTGAACGGACAGTAAATGACGCCCGGCAAATTCGGGCCGGCACGCGATACCAGGCATGGGGGATCGATCCGTTGGCGCTCAGCGGCAACGTCGTGCCACCGCGGTCGGGCATATACAACTCGCCTTGGTGCGCGCGACAAAGAAAGTCGTGGATGCCGGCAGGAGCCTGCCCCGGCGCCGGCCGGGGAGACGGCATGACGGGGGCACGATAACGGGCGTGGCGCCGCGCCGTCAGAGCCTCACGCGTCCCGTTATGCGCCCTGTGCGGTCGGCGACTCCGGGGCGGGTGCCACCATCCGGGCGCCGCCGCCGCGCTCGATCTGGAACACCGCGAGGCCGCGACGGACCTCGCCGTCCGGCTGCAGGTCAAGCCAGCCGTCGACGCCGGCAAAGCCGTTGGGCTGCGTCAGCGCGCCGACCGAGTAGCCACCCGCCGCCAGCACGCGCGCGATGGCCGCGGCGTCGAACGCCAGGTCGGCCAGCGGCGGCGGCGGCGCACCGTATTTGGCCGTATAGGCCTGGTCCAATGCCCCGCGCGTCGCCGGATCGGGCGCGGCATACCATGCGCCGACGAACTGCCCGCCGCGGCTGCTCGCGTTCGTCCACAGCGCGGGGCCGAGGATGTGCACCATCGAGGCGTTGACGTCGTAGTACGGCAGCACCGCGGCGATCTCGGCAAGCGAGTTCCCCGTATCGCCCAGCAGCAGCGCGTCGAACGGCGGCGGCGGGATCGGCTGGCGCGCCAGTTCCTGCGCCTTCTGGCGGCCCTCGGTCGTGTTCTCGGCGCGCGCGGCGCGGATCTGCGCGTCGATCGGCCCGCGGCGGTTGGCGAAGTCGGAGATGTCGCGCGCGGTCTGGTTGATGCTGGCCATGGTGGGCTCGTATTGCCGGATTTCGGGTGCCGGTAGGTTGCGCGCCGCCGCCGCCTGGGTCAGCGCGTTGGCCATCACGCGGCCGAACTCGTTGTCCGGCAGCATGGCGGCGATCCGGGACTTGCCCTCGGCCTGCACCGCGGTCACCAGCCGGCGCACCTGCTCGCCGGGGGTGATGCCCAGCGGCCAGACGCCGGGCTGTGCCTGCGCGGGATCGTTGGTGAAGGCGAGTACCGCCACGTTGGCGGCGCGCGCGACCGGGGCGACGGCAGCCGTCTCGCCGGAGGTCAGCGGTCCCAGGATCAGGCTGGCGCCCTCGGCCAGCGCCGCCTGGGCGGCGGCCGCGGCGCCCTCCGGCGTGCCGCCGGTGTCCTTGACGATCAGTGCCGGCGCGCCGGGTGCGTCCAAAGCAAGCTGCGCCGCCTGCAGCATCGGCTGGCCGAGATCGGCGTGCGCGCCGGACAGTGGCAGCAGGATCGCGACTCGGGCGGCACCGGCGGTGGGCGCCTGGGGCGCGGCTTGATAGGCTCCCGGCGCCGGCCCGAGCGCCATTGGTGCCCCATTCGAGCCGGGCGCCCCGTACGGGGAGTATGGCTGGGCGTAATTGCCGCTGGCGTACTCGCCGGCGCAGCCCGCCAGCGCCGCGGGCAGCGCCAGCAGGCCGAGAAGGAGTACGAATGCCCGACGAACCATCTGCCGCGCCGCCTCCCATGGATCAGCCGGACGGCTCAGCCGTCCCATTGACCGTCCCTCTGGCAGGCCTTGTGCTGGTTTCCACGCCGATCGGCAACCTCGGCGACATCACAATGCGGGCGCGGGCAACGCTGGCGGCAGCCGACCTGGTGCTGTGCGAGGATACGCGGCACACGGCGCGGCTGCTGGCGGCGCTCGGCGTCAGCGCGCGGCTGCAGGCGCTGCACGAGCACAACGAGGACGCGGCGATCCCGGCGCTGCTGGCGCGCCTGGCGCAGGGCCAGCGCATCGCGCTGGTGTCCGACGCGGGCACCCCGCTGCTGTCCGATCCCGGGTTCCGGCTGGCCCGCGCGGCGATCGCGGCAGGCGCGGCGGTGACGGCGGTCCCGGGGCCGAACGCGGCGCTGACCGCGCTGGTGCTGTCGGGGCTGCCGCCGCTGCCGTTTTTGATGCTCGGGTTTCCGCCGGCGCGGGCAGCGGCGCGGCGGGCCGGGTTCGGCCGGCTGCGCGCCGCAGAGCGCGCCGGGCTGTCGGCCACGCTGATCTGGCACGAGGCGCCGCACCGGCTGGGCGAGATGCTGGCGGACCTTGCGATCGCGTTCGGCGACCGGCCGGCCGCGGTGGCGCGCGAGCTGACCAAACGGTTCGAGGAGGTGCGCCGGGCGGCGCTGCCGGACCTGGCCGCGCAGTATGCCGCCGAGGCGCCGCGGGGGGAGATCACCGTGCTGGTCGGGCCTGCGCCGGCGGACCAGGGGGATGCCGAGGACCTGGACGGCAGGCTGCGCGCCGCGCTGGCGGGCCATAGCGTGAAGGACGCGGCGGCGCTGGTGGCGACGGCGACGGGCCTGCCGCGCCGGCTGGTCTATGCGCGTGCGTTGGCGCTGGCCGACGCGGGGAGCGATTTGGAGACCGGCACGGGGCCGTAACCCTCACTCTCCCGCTCCCCTTGAGGGGGCGACTATCCGGGATTTGACGAATAGCGCCGGACGTACCTTATTCTTCGCTGTTAGGCATGAGGGCGCCTCCGCAAGGGGAGGCGGAGCGTTGTCGCCGGTTGCGAGTCCTCCGTCGCCCACCGTCACTTCGCGCTGACGCGCAGCAGGTAGATTTTGCCGTCCGCCGACGGCTTGAACCCCTGCAGCTGCTTCGACACGCCATAGACATCCTGCGGCAGCCACAGGAACACCCACGGCGCATCGTCGTGCACGATCTGCTGCACGCGCAGATAGATCGCGCGCCGCTTCGCCTCATCCGTTTCGGTCTCGGCCTGATCCAGCAGCTTGTCCACCTCGGGATTGGCATAGCCCGCCGAGTTGCCGCGTCCGCCGCCATGCACCGCCGGCATCATGATATCGGACGGATCGAGCGAGGCATTGCCCCAGGAGGTGAAGAACAGGTCGTGGTCCTTGCGTTTCGCGGCATCGCGCCAGATCGGCACGATCACCGCAGTCTCCCACACCCGCACCTGCGCATCAATGCCGCTCTTGGTCATCATCGAGGCGATCGCCTCGGCGATATCCTTCGAGGCCCCGTCGACATCGATCGTCAGGTGCAGGTTGGCCGCGCCGGCCGCCGCCAGCAGCGACTTCGCCTGCGCCGGGTCATCGGCATACGCCGGCAGATCGGCGTTGAACCCGAACGCGTCCGGGCTGAGCACCCCGTTCACCGGCGTGGCCAACCCGTTCAGCATCTTCGCCACGATCAGCTTGCGATCCACCGCCTCATTCAGCGCGCGGCGCACGCGCACGTCGGTGAACGGCGGCTTGGCATTGTTGATCGCCAGGAAGAACGTGCGGGTGCCGTTCACCGTCATCACCGTGGTGCCCGGATTGGCGCGCACCTGGGCGATCGAGGTCACCGGCAAATCGTTGATGATGTCGATGTCACCGGCCAGCAGCGCGGCGACGCGCGAGGCGTTGTCCGGCATCACCTTGTAGATCACCCGATCGACCAGCGCCGGGCCGACCGGCGGGACCGCGGGCGAGCCGCCGTAGTAGTCCGAGAACCGTTCCATCACGATGCGGTCGCCGTGGCGCCACTCCGCCAGCCGGAACGGTCCGGTACCGTCCTCCTGCGTCACCATGCCTCCGTCGCCGACCCGCTTGACGAACGCCTCGCTGACGATCTCCTGGAACGGCAGCATCGCCGGCAGCAGCGGCCACGGCTTGCTCAGCACGAAACGCACCGTGTGCGGATCGACGATGTCGACCCGGGTCAGCGGCCCCAGCAGGTCCTTGCGCGGGTTGGTCTGGCCGCCGATCTTGCCGCTGAGCACCCGTTCCATGGTGAACTTCACGTCCTCGGCGGTCATCAGCGCGCCGTCATGGAAGCGCACGCCGGGGCGCAGGTGGAATTCGTACGTGACGGGATCGACCTGGCGCCAGCGATCGGCCAACTCCGGTACCACGCGCATGGCGGAGTCGCGCGTCAGCAGCCCATCGTACATGTTACGGATGATCGTTTCGGTATTGCGATTACCCGGATTGGCCGGGTCAAGCGTCAGCGCGTCCTGGGTAAAGCCGACGCGAATTTCCGACGCCCGCGCCGGTCCGATCGCGATGGCGACGACGGCCAGCCCAACTGCCAGCCAAGTGGTGATTTGCACGATGCAATTCCTCCCCAACCCGTCGCCGACGCTAGGGAGACGCGGAACGCTCGGTCAAGTCCGATTGTCGATCTCAGCGAATATCTCGCCGTTCGATAAATCGAGGTTATCATCGTCGATACCGGCCGCCGAGTAATACGCCTGCAGATCCGGCTTCTGCGCGATCAGCGCCTTCGCCATCTCGGCGACCAGCCGCCCGCCAGGCTCCAGCCCGACCGACGCATGGGCGATCACGTATTCCGGCGACGGCGGCGGGCGCGTCGTCTCGACCAGCCGCAGCGCGCCGTGTGCCAGCTCCCGGCTGGCCGCCGACGGCGAAGCCAGCGCGATGCCGACGCCGCGCACCGCGAGCTGGATGCGCGCCGGCAGGCTGGAGCAGCCATGATGGCGCGCCGGCTCGACACCCTCGACGCGGAACCAGTCCATCGCCGCGCCGTGCAGATGGCGCGCCGCGGTGTGGAAGCTGCCGAGCCGGGCGATCCAGTACGGCGCCTCGAACTGGCGGAAGTTCATCGTCCGGCGGTCGCCCGTTCGTGGAACCATTGTGCCGTTTCGATCAGAGCACGATCAGCGCCGAGCGGGGCGACCAGTTGCAGGCCCAGCGGCATGCCGTCGGCCGCGCGCCAGAACGGGACGGTGATCGCCGGAACGTGCAGCGCGGTCCAGATGCGGTTCATCACCGCGTCGCCGGTGTTTTCCACCGGCGGCGCCGCGCCGGTCGCCGCCGGCAGCAGGACCGCATCATATCCCGCGGCAAGGTCGTCGAAGCGCGTCTGGTACGTCTGCCGGCGCCGCCGTGCCGCCGCATAGCGGGGCGTGTCGCTGTCGAGGTAGGGGCCGAGCAGCGCCACCAGGTCCGGCAGCAGCCGCATCCGCCCGGGCGCCAGCAGGAGGCGCGCTGCCTCCCAGTAGCAGATCTCCTGCTGCAAGCTGCGAAAATCCGCGGCCGGGATGGGCAGCTCCATTATATCGACTACGATACCATCTACCCGCAATGCCGCGGCCAGCGCGGCAAGGTTTTCCGGGTAAGCATCCTCCTGCGGCAGCTCCGCCGGCAGGCGCGGCACCAGCACGCGACGCGGCCGACGCGCGGCCAGCACCTCGGCATGCGGCAGCACCAGTGCGCTGACCAGGTACCAGGCGTCGCGCGGCGAGGCGGCGAACACCCCGACATGGTCGAGGGTGGTGGCGATCGCCGCGATCCCCTCGGTCGGCAGCAGGCCAAAACTCGGCTTGAACCCGACGACGCCGCAATACGACGCCGGGCGGATGGTCGAGCCGGCGGTCTGGCTACCGAACGCGAAGGCGGCGAACCCGGCCGCCACCGCGGCCGCCGATCCGCTCGACGACCCACCCGGCGAGCGGCGCGCGTCGTGCGGATTGGTGGTCGGGCCGGGACGGGGATAGGCGAAGGCGGTGCAGACGGTCTTGCCCAGCAGCACGCCGCCCAGTCGCCGTGCCCGGGCGACGCACCAGGCATCGTGGCGCGGTCCGGCCGGGTCAGGATCATCCAGGCCGTAGCGGGTCGGAAACGCCTCCGTCGCGATGATGTCCTTGACGCCGATCAGCGCGCCACGCAGCGGACCGTCCGTGCCCGCGGCAAGCTGGCGCCGCGCGGCGTCGGCGTCGTGGCAGACGAAGGCCCGCACGGTGGCCTCGCGCGCCGTCAGTGCCGCGAGCTGCCGCTCGGCCAACGCGGCGCGCGCATCCGGCGACATGGCGGCGCAGAAATCCGGCGTATCGCGCACGGCATCCATCCGTTGGGGTTCCACCCGCACTTGGCGTCGGATCGCCAAAAGCCCGGGTGGGATGGTGCGGACAACCGGGCGGGTCGCGTCAAGCCGTCGTGGAGCCGGTGCGTTGCCCGGACGGATGGCACAAGCCGACGTTCCGCCGAATTGTCCGCGGTTGGCTCAGGCGCGCGGCCATCTCCGCGCTGCGGCGTGTTCCGGCGCTACGCCGGGGCGTGTTCCGGGCCTACGCCGCCACGGCGAAGCAGTCGACCCGCCATCCCGCCTTGGCCATCGCCCGCTGGACTTCGGCCGTAAACCGCCGGGTCGCCTCCATCCCACCGGTCCGAGGCCACAGCCGGCCGGTGAAATGTCTGGCCAGGAGGTCGAGCAGAAGCTCGCGTTCCAGCTTGTCGAGACCGCCATCCAGCGTCGTGTCGCCGTAATAGGCGTTCAAATCCTCCACCAGCGCCGGGTCGCTTTCGATGATCTGGCGTAGAGCCTCGTTTGACGGTGGGATCAGGTGGCGGCGCTCAAGCTCACACCGGCAGCATGCCAGCGGGGCAGGAAGAAGGGTGCTCAATGGTATCTCCATGGGCCGGGTGTCCGTTCAGCGCCGGCCGATCGCGTAATATAGGGTAGGGAACCTGTTCCTGCCAGATCGGGCGCCGACGGGCAACGAAGTTGTAGCCATTCCAGCTTGTGGCCGGCTTTCAAGTCGCCTCGCGGACCGGGCAAATACCGCGGGTTGGCCAAGGCCGGCGCCAGGATCGTTCGTCACGGATGTTCCGTCGCCTTCCGGATGGCCAGGGCAACGGTGCCGTCCGATCCGCCCGCCGACATCGTTGTGGTGGGCGCGCGATTGCCGGACCCGCGGCTGGCGTGGTGGATGTGCGGGGCGCACAGGGCTACGCTGCTGCTGCCTTCCGCGGCTGACGCGGCCGGTCCGGAACTGCCTGGCGGCAGGGTCATGGGGAGAAGGGCGATCGCGCATGAAACCGATGAATGAAAAGCATTTCGCAATTCTGCGCCGGCACATGGTCGAGACGATCGCGATCCACGGCGACCTGATGGACCACGAACTTGGCAAGGGCGCGCTCGACGAACGGGTGCTGGCGGCGATGCTGAAGGTGCCGCGGCATAGGTTCGTGCCTGAGCCGCTGGCGCACGTGGCCTATGAGGACGCGCCGCTGCCGATCGGCTTCAACAAGACGATCTCGCAACCCTTCATCACTGCGCTGATGACGGATCTGCTGGCGCCCGAACCGCACGACACGGTGCTCGAGGTCGGCACCGGCCTGGGGTACCATGCGGCGTTGCTGTCGGAACTTGTCGGCCACGTGTACAGCGTCGAAATCGTCGAGGAGTTTGCCAGCGAAGCCGAATTGCGCTTGCACCAGACCGGTTACTTGGCAGTCGAGATCCGGGTCGGCGATGGTTCGCGCGGTTGGGCCGAGCATGCGCCGTACGACAAGATCGTGGTGACGGCGGCGGCCGAAGCGCCGCCATCGGCGCTGCTTCGGCAGCTCAAGCCGGGCGGGCGCATGGTCTTGCCGATCGGGGCAGACGAGGGGCAGGTTCTTGCGGTGGTCTACAAGGATGCCGACGAGGGTGTCCGCGTGCGCGAAGTGATTCCCGTACGGTTCACCCGTCTGGAAACCGTCATTTAGGCGCAGACGCTGCGCGCACGACACCACTGACAGGCGGCCGCAGCGGCGTTGAACGTCCGCCCGAACGCCTATCCGGCGGCCATCGCTCTGGTTGCCCGCACCGGCAGTTTCAGCACCTTGCAAAGTGCGGTCAGGTTCGCATCGCGTGGCTTTGTGCGACCCAGCTCCCAGAGGTAGACGCTAACCGTACTTACGCCGACCTGCTCCGCAACGGTAGCGACCGACAGGCCGCGCCCGATCCGGGCGTCGTGAAGGTGGCGGGCAAAGTTGGGCTTACGGGCCAATGATCCGATCCTTTCTGTTTCGCGGGACGACAGCATAGCGACGCCAGGCCGGTGTAACAAGAGCATTTACATCCCCCCGGGCTTGCCGGGCAAGGTGCGAAGTGGCAAGCATGATTTGCCAAAGTTCGGTCACGCGGAGAAGGCCGGATTGAAGCAAAAAGGGGAGGCGCGTTCATGCGATTTCGGGTCAAGGCGGCATATCCAGTCGAGGCCGCGAATGCCGCCGCCAGGAAGACCGGCTTCGCGGTAAGACGCCAAACTCTCGAACGACGGAAACCGGAAACCGCTTACTTTATCGCCGACGCGGTGAAGGTGTACGGTTAGGCCGGCCCGTTTTGCGCGGGGTCCAGCGCCCGCCGAAGGGGTCCAGGCCGGGCGATGAAGCGCTGGCCCCCGGCCGGATCACTTTCTGGAGCACAACATGAAGTGGCTCGGGATCGATGTCGGCGGCACCTTTACCGACTTCGTTCTCTACGACGAAGGCACTGGCGCGCTGGTCATCGACAAGGTGCCGAGCACGCCGGCCGACCCGTCGGCGGGCATCCTGGCCGGCATCGCACGCCTGGGCATCGACCTTGCGGGGGTGGCGAAGCTGGTCCACGGCACCACGGTCGCGACCAACACGATCCTCGAACGCAAAGGGGCGCAGACCGCGGTCTTGACGACCAAGGGCTTCCGCGACGTGCTCGAAGTTGGCCGCGGCAACCGGACGATACTGTACAATATCAAGGCGACCCGGCCGCCGCCGCTGGTGCCGCGCTCGCGTGTCTTCGAAATCGACGAACGCGCCTGGCACGACGGCACCATCGCCCGGGCGGCCGACCCCGCTGCGGTGGCGCGGATCGCCGCGGCACTGGCCGAAGCCGGGGTCGAGGCGGTCGCGATCTGCTTTCTGCATGCCTATGCCAACGGTGCCAACGAACGGACCGCACGCGAGGCCGTCGCGTCGGCGCTGCCGCGGGCGGCGGTGTCGCTGTCTTCGGAGATCCTGCCGGAATATCGCGAGTACGAGCGCTTCGCCGCGACGATGCTGAACGCCTATGTCGGCCCGCGCATGCGCGACTATCTCGGCGCGCTGGGCGTGGGGCTGGCGGACCGGGGCTATCGTCGCGATATCGCGATCATGACCTCGAATGGGGGCACCTCGCCGGCAGCGCGGATCATGGCCTCGCCGATCCATTCGGTGCTGTCGGGACCCGCCGCCGGCGTGATCGGCGCCGTGCTGGTGGGTGGCAATGCGGGCTACCGCAACCTGATCACTTACGATATGGGCGGCACCTCGACCGACACCTGCCTGGTGAAGGACGGCGCCTTCACGATTTCGACCGACGGCAGGATCGGGGTGCATCCGATCAAGTTGCAGCAGATCGAAATCAACAGCATCGGCGCGGGGGCCGGGTCCATTTCCTATACGCAAGCAGGGCGCACCATCGCGGTCGGGCCGCGGTCGGCCGGCGCGGTGCCTGGACCGGCCGCCTATGGCCGCGGCGGCAGCGAGCCGACAGTGACCGATGCCAATCTCGTGCTCGGCCGGCTCGATGGCCGTCGCGCGCTCGGTGGCGAGATCCGCCTCGATGCCGCGCTGGCGGGGGCGGCGGTCGACCGGCTCGCGGTTCAGGTCGGGCTTGACCGGCAACGCATGGCGGAAGGCATCATCGCCATCGTGGTCGCAAAAATGACCGCGAGCATCAAGGAAATTTCCATCATGCGCGGGCACGACCCGCGCGACTTCGCGCTGTTCGCCTACGGTGGCGCGGGCCCGCTGCATGCCGCGGCGGTGGCCGACGAGCTTGGCTGCCAGCGCGTGCTGGTGCCGCCGCTGCCGGGCAATTTCTCGGCCTTCGGGCTGCTGGTTGCCGATGTGCGGCACGATTATGCCCGCACCCGTGTCGTGCCGACCGCCGAATTGCCGTTCGCCGAGCTGCAGGCCGTGCTTGCCGAGTTGCGCGAACAGGCGCGGCACGAGCTGGCGCAGGAAGGTTTTGCCCCCGCCGAAATGCGCCTGGAAGCGCGGCTGGATATGCGCTTTGTCGGCCAGGCGTTCGAGCTGTCGGTGCCGGTGCCGTCGGCAGCACAATTGATGGCGGATATCGATCGGGCATTCTTCGCCGCTTACGAGCAGCGCTATTCCTATGCCGTGCCGGGGCCGGCCGAGATCGTCACCTTTCGTGTGACCGCTTACGGCCTTGTGGCAAAACCAGCCTTGCCGACGGCGCGCACCGAAGGCTTGCGCGATGCGGCACGGATCGACGAACGGTCGGTCGTGTTCGACGGCGGCTTTCGGACGACGGCGATCTACGAGCGGTCGTTGCTGCCGGCGGGTGCCGAGGTCGCCGGTCCGGCGGTGATCGAGGAGAGCGGATCGACAACGATCGTGCCCCCCGGCTTTACCGCCAGCGTCGATCCGCACGGCACGCTGGTGCTGGAACGCAGGTGACAGACATGGACCCGATCACCCTCGAAGTGCTGACCGAGGGGCTTATTTCGGTCGTGCGCGAAATGCGTGCGACGGTGTTCCGCACCGCGCGTTCGGTGGCAATTTACGAAGCCAAGGATTTCTCCTGCGGACTGTTCGATCCCGAAACGCAGGTCGTGGCGCAGTCGGAGGATATCGGGGCGCACGTCGTGCCGCTGCCCTGGTCGGTCAAGTACGCAATGGAGGATTTCGCCGCCGACCTGGCGCCCGGCGATGTCATCGTCTTGAACGATCCGTATCGCGGCGGCACGCACCTGAACGACGTGACGCTGATCTATCCGGTCTTCGCGCCAACCGCGCAGGGCGAGCGGCTGATCTTCTTTCCCGCGGTGCGCGAGCATTGGGCCGACGTCGGCGGCGCCGTGCCGGGCAGCCTCTCCGGCACCGCCACCGAGATCTATCAGGAGGGGATGCGCATCCCGCCCATTAAGCTGGTCGAACGCGGCCGGATCAACAAGGCGGCGATGGACCTGATCCTCAGCAACATGCGGGTCCCCGACGAGCGGCTCGGCGATTTCCATGCCGGAATGGCCGCCTGCCGTACCGCCGAGAAGCGCATCCACGAGATGGTGCAACGCTACGGCACCGGCACGCTGCTCGAGTGCGTGCGGATCAATCTGGTGCGCTCGGAAGCGCGGATGCGCGAGCAGATCGCGCGGCTGCCCGACGGCGAATATTACTATGAGGACTACCTCGAAACTTTCGACGACCGCCGGCTCGATCCGCTGCTGCTGCCGTTGCGGCTGACGATAAGCGACGACGAACTGGTTGCCGATTTCACCGGCGCCTCGCCGCAGGTCCCGGTGCCGGTCAACTCGACGCTGGCGGTGACCGCGGCCTCGGTGTTCATCACACTGAAATCGGTGCTCGATCCGACCGCGCCGATCAACCATGGGTCATTCCGGCCGGTCAAGGTCGTGGCGCCGGAGCACACCATCGTCAACGTCAAGCATCCGGCGCCGGCCGGCTCGCATGGCGAGATTCGCAAGCGGGTGGTGGCGGCGATGCTTGGCGCGCTGTCCCAGGTCGTTCCGGAGCTGGTGTCGGGCGACATCCACCGAACCTCGTTTCACAACCTGATCGGCGGGATGCATCCCAAAACCGGCAAGGAATACGTGCATTACGAATGGGCATCGGGCGGCAACGGTGCGTTTGCCGAGAGTGACGGCGCGAGCGCGATGGCAACGATCGACTGGGGCGACCTGACCACCGTACAGCCGAGCGAGGTGCTCGAAACCCGCTTCCCGCTGGTCATCGAGTGGTCGCGGCTCGGTGTCGATTCGGGCGGCGACGGGCGCCATCGCGGCGGATTGGGGATGCGCCGCGGCCTGCGCCTGACGGCGGACACCGCGACCTACTCGCTGCTGTCGGATGGCGCGGTGGTGCCGCCATTCGGCGTGCTTGGCGGCGAATCGGCGGCGCCCGTCGACTCCTTCGTCCTGCGCGATGGGGGGAAAATCGACTTTCCGCAGCCCGGCAAGGTGGGCGGCTTCAGGCTGCGCCAGGGCGATATCGTTGTGCTGCAATCGGCCGGCGGCGGCGGCTATGGCGACCCGCTGGAGCGCCCGGTGGCGGAGGTCGCCGACGACGTGCGGGAGGGCTATGTCAGCGCTTTGCACGCCCGCGAAATGTACGGGGTCGTGCTGGCGGCCGATTGGTCGCTCGACAGCGCGGCGGCCGAGGCGGCGCGACGGCAAATCGCCGCCGCGCGCCTGTACCTGATCGTCGCGGAGCGGAACGAACCACTCTACGCGACCGGCCGCTACAGCCGCCACCGCGTCTGCCCGCTGCATCCCGACGATGCGGCAGCGCTCGGGGTTGTCGCGGGCGACATGGTTGAGCTGATCGGCCGCAGCGGCCCGGCCCTGCGCGCCTGGGCCGTGATCGATCCGGCCTTCGCGGTTGGCACGGTGCCGCTCGACCGGCTCGGCCAGAGCGTCACCGCCGCGCGCCCAGGCGACAGGCTGCACGTGCGTCCATTGCGCCGATCGGTGGTGTGTTGAGATGCATCACTCGGGTTTGCGAATTCGGGAGGCGCCTATCTGCACACCCGCTCGTCGCAGGTGGTATCGTTGACCGTATGGACTGCCGATCACCGCAACGCGCGGACCAGGACGATGAAGACGTTCTTTCAGGTTCTGTGGTTTTTTGCTCCCGTCCTACTCATCGCGGTCTGCGCCTTTGTCGCACTGTTCGCGCTGATGCAGTTCCGACTGGGCCATTGGACGCTGAACTGACCTCGCGGCCGCGGCCTCATGCCACCGTCGGCACGAACGGCCGGTTCGTAAAGTGCTCGTTCCCGCTGGCGAAGCGCAGCCCGGCCGCCTGCACCGCGCTGTCCGGCACTTTTTCCAATGGCACATAGTAGCGATCGTGCTCGCGCGTGACGGTATCGTTGTCCACCCGGTTGTAGCAGCAGATCAGCGTCCAGCGCCGATGCGGTGAGCGGTTCTGGTCCGACCGGTGCAGCGTGTTGCTGTGGAAGAACACCGCGTCGCCAGGCTCCAGCTCGCAGGGCACCACGGGCAACCGCGCGGTGATAGCGGCCATGCGCTGCGGATCGGCGACGTTCTGTCCCTCCCCCGGCACCGGTACGTGGTCGATGCGCCCCAGCAGGTGCGAGCCCTGCACCATCTGCAGACAGCCATTCTCCCGCCCCGAGCGGTCGAGCGCGATCTGGCAGCTTGCCAGATGCGGGAACAGACAGCCGTTGTGGTACCAGTAGCCGTAGTCCTGGTGCCACTCCCAGGCGCCACCGACGAACGGCTCCTTCGCGGTCAGCTTGGACTGGAAGTGGTAGACCGGGCCGCCGAGCAGCGCCTCCATCGTGTCGACCATCCGCGCGCAGCGCGCCGCCATGCCGTAGACGCTGTCGCCGGCGCGGTTCCACAGCGCGATACGGGTTGCGGCGCCATGTGCGTCCAGGCGATCCAGCATGTGGCCGGCAACCTCCGGGTCTTCCTCCATCGTGCGGCGTAGCAGATCGACCTCCGCGGCGTCATACATGCCGCGGACAATGCGGAAACCGTCGGCGTTGAACGCGGCGAGATCCGCCGCGGACATCAGCGAGGACATGGGTTCCTCCCGTCAGTCGGCTGCCGGTTCGCCAGCGGCCGGCAAAGAGTCTAGCATGGCGGCAAATTGGAGGGGAGCGTCGAACCATGCCAACCAATGGGCCAACCAATGACGCCGGCAACTGCCTCGACGGGGTCCGCGTGCTGGACCTGACTCAGTTCGAGGCCGGACCATCCTGCACCGAGGCGCTGGCCTTCCTCGGCGCCGACGTGGTCAAGGTGGAGAACCCGAAAGGCGACCCGGGCCGTGCCTCCGGCGGCGCGCCGGGTGCGGATGCCTGGTACTTCCTGCAATACAACGCCAACAAGCGCTCGATCACCGTGAACCTGAAGGACAAGCGCGGTCTGGCGCTGCTGAAGGACATGGTGACCAAAGCCGACGTGTTCGTGGAGAACTACGCGCCCGGCGCGATCGAGCGACTGGGTTTGGGTGCCGACGTGGTGCGCGGCATCAACCCGGCGATCATATACGCCCAGGTGAAGGGCTTCGGCACCGGCAGCCCGTTCGAGAACAACCTGGCGTTCGACATGATCGCGCAGGCCTGCGGCGGCACGATGAGCGTAACCGGCCCGAAGGACGGCCCGCCGATGAAGCCCGGGCCGTCGATCGGTGACACCGGCACGGGGATGCTGCTGGCGATCTCGGTGCTCGGCGCGTTGTATCGGCGGACCCGCACCGGCCAGGGCGAGCACCTGCAGGTGGCGATGCAGGACGCCATGCTGCACTACATCCGCGGCGCCTTCGCCGCGCACGCCCGCACGGGCAAGCCGGCGCCGCGTGCGGGATCGGCCAGCCTGGGGGCGACCAATCCGCCCTGCGGCATCTTCCCCTGCAAGCCCGGCGGGGCGAACGACTATGTGTTCGTCTACACCAGCCGCGGCAATCCGGAGCATTGGCCGCGTCTGCTGCAGGTGATCGGGCGCGAGGACCTGATCGGCGACGAACGTTACGCGACGCGCGAGGCCCGCATCGCGCACGAGCCGGAGATCAACGCACTCATCGGCGACTGGACCCGCCATCATACGAAGCAGGAGGCGATGGCGATCATCGGCGCGGCCGGCGTTCCCGCCGGCGCCGTGCTGGACACCGGCGAGCTGCTGGCCGATCCCAGCTTCGAGGCGCGCGGCATCATGCAGACGATCCAGCATCCGAAGGCGGGGCCGTACAAGATGCCGGCCTGGCCGGTGCGTTTCAGCGGCAGCCCGCCGCCGGTGCGTCCGGCGCCGTTGCTGGGCGGCAACAACGAGGACGTGCTGCGCGACTGGCTGGGCATGAGCCGCGACGCGGTCGGATCGTTGCAGGCGGAGAAGGTGATCTGATCCGGATTCGTAATACCGGAGCATTTTCGCTCCGACAGAAGACGATCTGTCATTGCGAGGAGCGCAGCGACGAGGCAATCTCCTGCCTCCGGGGCGGCAGATTGCTTCGTCACTGCGCTCCTCACAATGACAGGTGGGCCGGCGCCCTCAGGTCACGGCGAGGCCGATCCCTGATCCAGCAGCAGCAGCGCGCGACGCAGGCGCAGGACGCCGCCGCGCGTCAGCCCGTTGTTGCACATGCGGCGACCCTCGGTCGACAGCGACGAAACCTCCACCGGCGGCGGCGCGGCCGCCACCTTGATCGCCTGGGCAATCCGATCGAGCAGCTTCTGGCAGTATTCCGGCGTGTCGGTGGTCACCACGACCGGTGTGGAATCGGCGCCTGCCGAGGCGACGAACACGCCAATCAGCAGCAGCAGGCCAAGACCGAAGGAACGAATCGCGCCCGAATCCATGTCACGCAGTGTAAGGCGGCCGCGGTCACCGTGCCGTGGGGGTCACATGACAAATGTGTCACCCGGCGGCCGGCAGGCTCAGCGTGGCGCGCAGGCCGGGGCCGGCGTCCTCCAGGCGCAGCGTGCCGCCGTGCAGCAGCGCCACCGCCTGGACCAGCGCCAGGCCCAGGCCGGAGCCCGGCGTGCTGCGCGCCGCCTCGCCGCGGAAGAAGCGCTCGGTGGCACGGGAACGATCCTCCGGCGGAATGCCCGGCCCCTGGTCGGCCACCGTGATCTCGACGCCCGACGGGACGGCGGCCGCGGACAGCCGCACCTCGCCGCCCGGCGGCGAGAACTTGACCGCATTGTCGGTCAGGTTGGTGACCGCCTGGCGTAACATTTCGGGATCGCCATGGATCGGCGGGATGGGCGGCACGTTCAGCACCAGGTGCAGCCCCTTTTCCTCGGCCAGCGGATCGTACAGCTCGGCCACGTCCGCCAGCAACGGCGGCGACATCGAGGCTGGTGAACGCCGCCCGGCGCGAGCCCGCCTCGATCTCGGAAATCCGCAGCAGTGCCTGGAACACCGCGACGATGCCGTCCAGGTCGTCGGTGGCACGCTCGATCGCGGCATGCAGCTCGTCCGGCGTCGCCGCATGCAGCGCCGCGTCCTCCAGCCGCGCCCGCGCGCGGGTGATCGGCGTGCGCAGGTCGTGCGCGATGGCGTTCGACACCTGGCGCACGCCGTCCATCAGCCGGCCGATGCGGTCGAGCATGTCGTTGATCGTCTCGGCAAGCTGGTCGAACTCGTCGCCGCGGCCGGAGACGCGCACGCGGCGGCTGAAATCGCCGGCGGAGATCGCCGCGGCGGTGACCGAAACATTGGCCAGCGTGCGGCGGAACAGGCTGCGCACGATGAAGGCGCCGGCCAGCGCCATCACGGCGACCACGACCAGCCCCCACAGCAGCGCGTCGGCCAGCAGTTGCCGCAGCTTGACGCGCGCCTGGACGTCGCGGCCGATCAGCAGATGGTAGCCGCCGGGCAGGTCGTAGCGCTGCACCTGCGCAACGGTCTGCGCCCCGGCGCGGCTCACCGGCAGCTCGTACCAGCTCGCTCGGATGCACCACCCGCTCCGGCCAGCCGCGCAGATTGCCGGCGAGCGGCTGCATCGCCGAGATCGACCAGCAGATACATCGCGTCGTCGTCGACGTTCTCGCTCCAGCCGGTTCGCGGATGGTCAGCACCAGCGCGGGCAGGCCGCCTTCGTCCCAGCGTTCGGAAAGGCCCTGGGCGTCGGCGCGGATCGCCGCCTCGGTCTGCCGGTCGAGCAGGCCGGCGGTGGCCCACCAGAGGAAGAACGCGAGCGCCGCGGCGCTGACCGCCAGCAGCCCGGCGTAGACCATGGCGAAGCGGAACCCCGCGGAGTGCAGCAGGTCGGGCGCGCGCCCACCGGGGCGGCGTTCTTCGGGTTGGCGCTCTTCGGCGGGGGGCGGGGGGGCCGTGTCTCGGCCTGAGCCTGTGGCTTCCCCATTGGCGTCGGGAAAGGGCCGTGGGTCTGGAGGACCCTCCCCCTCCCCTTGAGGGAGGGGGTTGGGGGGAGGGGGCGGCGCCAGGGACGCACCGAAGCCTCGTGTCCCCGGAACCCCTCCCTCCACCCCCTCCCTCAAGGGGAGGGGGAGAGGATGATCCTGATCGTTCAAGCGTCCTCAGCGCGCAGCATGTAGCCGGCGTTGCGCACGGTGTGGATCAGCGGCGTCGGGAAACGGCTTGTCCACCTTCTGGCGCAGCCGCGAGACATGCACGTCGATCACGTTGGTCTGCGGATCGAAATGATAGTCCCAGACGCCTTCCAGCAGCATGGTGCGGGTGACCACCTGGCCGGCGTGGCGCATCAGGTATTCCAGCAGGCGGAATTCGCGCGGCTGCAGGTCGATCTTCTGGCCGGCGCGCTTCACCTGGCGCGACAGCAGGTCGAGCTCCAGGTCCTCGACCATCAGCTTGGTCACCGGGCCCTCGCCCTTGCCGCGGCGGGCCAGCGCCTCGACGCGCGCCAGCAGCTCGGCGAAGGCGAACGGCTTGGTCAGGTAGTCGTCGCCGCCGGCCTTCAGGCCGCGCACCCGTTCATCGACATCGGCCAGCGCCGACAGGATCAGCACCGGCACGGCGTTCTTCTGCGCCCGCAGCGTCTCCAGGATGCGCAGCCCGTCGATGCCGCCGGGCAGCATGCGGTCGAGGATGACCGCGTCGAACGCCTCGCTCGCGGCCATGAACAGGCCGTCGCGGCCGTTGTCGGCCTGCTCGACCACGTGCCCGGCCTCCTTCAGGCCGCGCACCACGAAGCCGCCGACGTCCTTGTCGTCTTCCACCACCAGGATGCGCATGACGATCTCCGCGAGGCTCCTTTGTTGCGTTCGGCTCGGTACTATTCGGTCAGGTTGTCGGGCCGCAGGCCGACCGTGACGGGAACGTCGATCTCGCGCGCCTGGCGGCGGACCCGCAGGCGCACGCTCTGGCCGGGCGGGGCGGCGGCGACGGCGCGGATCAGGGCGCGCGCTGGTGTCGATCGCGCTCGCCGTTCATGCCGACGACCACGTCGCCCGGGCGCAGTCCGGCCCGCAGCGCCGGGCTGTTGCGCTCCACCTCGGCGACCACCGCACCGGTTGCCGGCGCATCCGCGTCGCGCAACGCCACGCCGAGCCAGCCGCGGTCGACGCGGCCCTTGGCGCGCAGCGTCGGCGACGATCGGGCGTGACGGTCTCGCTGGGGATGGCGAAGCCGATGCCGACCGAGCCGCCGGTGGGCGAGACGATGGCGGTGGTCATGCCGACCACCTGGCCGTCCATGTTGAAGGTCGGGCCGCCGGAGTTGCCCGGGATTGATCGGCGCGTCGAGCTGCAGGAAGTTGTCGAACGGGCCGGCGCCAAGGTCGCGGCCCATCGCCGAGACGATGCCGGCGGTGACCGAGCCGCCGAGGCCGAACGGGTTGCCGGCGGCCAGGATCCAGTCGCCGACCTCGACCTGCGCGCGAATCGCCCCAGGCGACGGCGGGCAGCGGTGCGGGGCGGCCGACCTTGATCACCGCGACGTCGGTCAGCTCGTCGCTGCCGATCACCTTGGCCGGCAGCTCGGTGCCGTCGGACAGCGCGACCACGATCTGGTCGGCGTGCTCGACCACATGGTGGTTGGTGACGATCACGCCTGACGGGTCGATGATGAAGCCGGAGCCGGCGCTCGTGGTCTCGTTCATGCTTGTCGCCGAAGCTTGCGGCGGAACTCGCGCCCGAGCGGGGTGTCGCGCAGTTCGGGCGGCAGCTCGCTCATCAGCTCCTTGCCGGTGACCGTCTCGGTGACCGCGATGTTCACCACGGACGGCAGCACGCGCTTGACCAGGGGCGCGAAGCTGTCGGGGGTGGCGCGCGCGACGGCGACCGGCGGGCCGGCCGCGCAGGCCGCCAGCAGCAGGACGAGGGCGAGAAGTGCGCCGGGCGCACGTGTCCGGCCGGCTGGGACCCAGCGGTTCATTCGCCTCACATGGCACGCGCGGGTAGTTGCAACAAGAATCTGACCAAGATTACATGTTACGTTGGCGTCAGGGGTGATCGGGGTTTGGAGGTCGCCCAGGCCGAGCCTGCCAGCCGAGGGCGGTTCCCGGCCGGATTCCCGCGCCGCCGTCGTCGTCGCCGGCTTGCCCGAGGCATCGCTGACGCGCCGGATCGGCTCGTGATCGTAGCCGATACCTTTGCGCGATGACGGCGCCGTCGCTCCGCCGCCCGGTCGTGATCTCTGCCGTGGCTGCGATGCCGGGCGCGATCGGCTGCCCCGGCCCGTCAACCATCATCCGTCAGGCGTCGGCCAGATAGCGGTCGGTCACACCGGCCAACCCTCGGCCGCCAGCTCCTCGTCGGTCAGCGGGGAGAAGACCATTGGGTCGAAGGTGAAGTCGCGCCATGCCGGCAGCGTGCGCAGCAGGCCCGGCTGGCGGCGCGGCGTCGGCTCGATACGGGTGAGCTGGGCGATCGGCTTGCCGTTGCGCGCGATAACGACCTGTTCGCCCTGCTCGACCTCGGCGAGCAGGGCGAACAGGGTGGTCTGGGCTGTGTGAATATCGACGGTTTTCGTGGCCACGGTCACCCGATCGGCGGCGCCGGCGGCATCGTCAGGAACGCCTGCGCCACGTGCCAGAACGCGGCGCGGTTGCGGCAGGTGCCGAGCGCGTGCGCCGCGTGGGCGATGATGGCGAACTGCCGATCGCCGTTCGGCAGTTGGCGGAAGAAATCCCACAGGTCCTCGTTCGTCGCGATGCCGTCATATTCGCCGCGGGCGATGCAGACGGGCGCCGCGATCTTCGTCGGGTCCACCACCGGCAGGTGCGCGGTCATGTCGAGGTAGGTGCCGGTGGGCACGCTGTCGCCATGCACCAACTCGGCGTTCGCCAGCGCCGGCGCCACGGCGGGGTCGGTGGTGCCGGGTTTGTCGCGGGTGAAGATGCTCTCGATCATCGCCCGGTCGCGCGGGCGGCGATTGTGCGTCTGGTAATACGCAAGCTGCTCGGCGCGCTTGCCGAGCGTGGGCGAGCCTTTGCCGGTGTAGGTCAGCGCGCTGAGCACCAGGCGGTCGACGTGCTGCGGCGCGGCCATCGCGAAGGCGCCGGCGCGCAGTGCGCCGGATGATTCGCCCATGAAATGGCAACGCGTCTGGCCGGTCTCGCGCGCGATCACCGCCATCGCCGCGGTCAGGTCGGCGACTCCGCTGGCGATGTCGGAGTTGCCCGAGGTGCGATCGGACTTGCCATAGCCCTCGTGGTCCATCGTCCACACGTCGTAGCCGAGCCGGGCGAACACGTTCATCGTCGAGTATTCGCCGTGGCCGGGGACGGTCAGGTCCCAGCTTGCCATCGCGGCGATCGAGGAGCCGTGCACCAGGAAGAGCACCGGCAGTTTTGGTGCGCCGGGGCGGGGAGCGCCGAGGCGCTTGCGGTACATCGCCAGCTTGATCGTCTCGGAGCCACGGGTTTTCTCTGCCCAGTCGTCGTGGCGCCAGATCGCGGGTTGGTCAGCCATCGTCGGCGTGGCCAGCGCGCCGGTAAGGGAGACGCCGACACCGGCGAGCGCGGTGCGGCGCGATACGGTGGGGGTTTGGCTATTGAACGGCGGCATGCGGCGCTCTCCATTCGGTTTTTCGCTGTTCCATCGCCATGCGGACGATCAGATGCCGCTGAGCAGCGCGTCGATGGCGCGGACGATATGATCGCGCTGCGTTGCAAGGGTGCCAACGGGCGCGCGTAGCTGGGCGGTCGGCAGGCTGGCCATGTTTTGCGTCATCAAGACGTATTCGCCGCCGTCGATGGAGAAAAGCGGGTTGAGCGTCTTGAGCGGAATGGCCGGGGCGGCGCCTTTCGGGATCAGCGGGATCACGACCCGGGTGGACAGCTCCTCCAGCAGGCGCGATTGCACATCAACGACGTAGCCAGGCCGTCCGCGCGGCATCGGGTAGACCGCAAACTGGGTCAAAACTGCCGAAACTCGTCCAGCGGCAATCCATGCTCGGCGACCCAGCGATTGTAGGCGTCGATCGCGTCCTTGTTGGCCGCTTTCCATTGCCGCTCGCGCTCGGCCTGCAACGCCGCCTGGACGCCGCTTTCGCAGGCTCGCGAGAGATTGATACCCAACGCTTTGGCCTCTGCGACCAGATGGTCGGGAAGGCTTACATTGGTTGGTCGGCGGGCGTTCATCTTGGTCATGCGGTCATTATACGCATGAACATGCGCATGTCAAGCCCGAGCAGTGGGTTGGTCTGAATGTGGCCGACCGACCCAACGCAGCGGCACCCGGGACGCGCCGCCTGAACCGCCGGATACGGCCCAAAGCGGTCATTCAGCCCCGGGTACATCGGTTGGGTTTTCATTACTAGAGCGCAATGCAGGTGGTCATCGTGGGATGCCTAAGTCGCCAGAGATATCCTTGATAATCTCGTAATCAAGGACGCGGAATTCCGCGACCCAGCGACCTTTTCTAACTCCGAACCCGCCGCTGCTCTGTCCATCATCTCCATGCCCAGCAAGATCAGAATCATGGTGCGAGAATCTCTTAGAAAGGTGAGGAGGTATGTTATCACTGACTTCTATGTTTATGTAGTCAACAATGGGTCCGCCGACGGATTCTTTATGCAATATGAAGAGCGTTTTTCGCTTGGCGGCGCGGCGCACGAGCCTTCCCGCGTGGGCACCCAAACTGGGGACCGCGCCGGTGAGCGAAAAACGGATTGGACTAAGCCGCTCCCCCCGCCGGCGCGACTATGGGCGTTGAATGGCGCTGACCGTTTTGCTGGAGAACCATCGGGGCATTCGGGGCGGCGGTTTGGTGCCAACGGCTGCCCCAGCCAAGCCTTGGTGCGGCCAGGGTAGACCGGAGCTGACCATTTGACCCCTGATGAAACGCGCCCACGGGCACGTTCAAGGCGCTCGCGGCCACAGGATTCCCGCCCCGATCTGGCGGGTGGTTCGGCTTGGCGCAGTCGGGTCGTCGATCCGGCGTCATGATGTGTCCGGCGCCGGCTGGCAGACGCTTGGTCTCGTAACGCAGCCGACCACCACCATGATGCCGGTGTGGCAGTGCGGGCACGCCCGCAAGGATTGTCCGGTCAGCACCTCATAGCGGTCGCGATAGTCAGCGGGCAGATCATCCGCCGGTGCGGCCGGTGCCATCGCCAGCAGTTCCCGACAGTGCGCCAGCTTCAGCGCACGATGGCAGTTGCCGAGGAAGCCGTAGTACCGGATGCGGTGGAACCCGTCCGGTAGTACATGGATCAGGAAGCGGCGGATGAACTCCCCGCCGTCCAGGGTCATCGTCTTCTGGCGGTTGTCGTCCCGGTAATCCTTCCAGCGGAAGCGGACCTTGTCGTTGTCCATGGACACCAGGCGGTTGTTGGAGATGGCAACACGGTGGGTGTACCGCCCGACATAGTCGAGAACCTGTGCCGGCCCGGCAAAGGGCCGCTTCGCGTAGACGACCCACTCGGTGTTCCAAACCGGCGTCAGGTAACGCCGGAACGCGGCGGGCTCCTGGAGGTGGCGATACGCGGAGAAGAAGTTCAGCGTTTGGGCGGCGAACGCCTTCTTCAGATAGTGCAGGAATAAGCCCCGGAACATCCGTGACAACACCGGGACCGGCAGGAAGAATCCCGGCCGGCAGGGGATCCAGCTTTTGCCGTCCGGCGCGATTCCACCGCCAGGAACAAGAAAGTGCACGTGTGGGTGGTGTTGAAGGTTCTGCCCCCAGGTGTGCAGCACGCCCAGGAAGCCGATCTCCGCGCCTAAATGCTTTGGGTCGGCAGCGATCTTGTGCAGCGTCTCCGACGCCGCCCGGAACAGGATGTCATAGACCGCGGCCTGGTTCTGGAACGCGATCGTGGCGATCTGGTCCGGCACCGTGAACACCACGTGGAAGTAGGGCACGTCGAGCAACTCTGCCTGACGGTCGTCGAGCCACTGGGCGCGGGCGAGACCCTGGCACTTCGGACAGTTCCTATTACGGCACGAGTCGTACGCGATGCGTTGATGGCCGCATTCGCCGCAACGTTCTACGTGACCGCCGAGCGCTGCCGTGCGGCAGCTCTCGATAGCGATCATAGCACGGCGGCGCGCGCCAGACAGCGCCGCGCCGTGCTGATCGCGGAAAGCCGGGCCGAAGTGGCGGAATATGTCCGCCACTTCCAGCCCCTCTCGTGGCATGGCAGTGCCGTCAGGCGGGCGGCAGGGTGGGCACTTTGGCTATCGCGGTGCGCAAGGCTTCCAGCGGACTGGCCGTGGCGCAGACCTTGCTGGTGGCGATACGCAGATAACGAGACGTGGTGTTCAGGCTGCGATGCCCCAGCAGCAACTGAATGGTACGTAAATCGGCACCGGACTCCAGCAGGTGAACGGCGAACGCATGCCGCAAGGAATGCGGGGTAATCGTTTTGCCGAGCCCCGACTGTTCAAGCGCCTGCCTGCACGCGATCTCGACGGCGCACGCCGTGATAGGCTGCTCGGGACGGTCACCTGGAAACAGCCACGCTTTTGGGTGAGCCTCCTTCCAGTAGGTTCGTAAAAGCTTCAACAGCGTCGGCGAGAGCATCACGTACCGGTCCTTCTGGCCTTTACCCGCCTCCACGCGAATGACCATCCGTTGGCTGTCGATCGCGGTGGGCCTCAGGGAAACCGCCTCTGAAATGCGCAGCCCCGTCGCGTAGCACACGGTCAGGATCATCCGATGTTTTGGGCTTTTCACCGCATCCAGAAAGCGGGCGACCTCCTCCGGGCTCGGCACGACGGGGAGCTTCTTCGGCTGCCGGCCGGTTGGGATATCGTCTTGGACAATCCAAGGCCGTTTGAGGGTGACTGTGTAGACAAACCGGAGCGCGGCCACGGCGACCGAAATCGAGCTGGCCGCTAGTCGCCTCTCCTCGACCAGGTGAATTTGCCAAGCCCTGATCTCGTGCTGACCTAAACGTTCGGGCGGCTGGCGGAAATGGCGGGCAAACCGGGAAACCTGCTCGACGTAAACTCTCTGTGTCTGTGGCGAGAGGTTACGGATCCGCATATCCTCGATCATGCGGCGGCGAAGCGGGGTCATTGGCAACTCCTCTGCGAGACGAACAGCGCCACATGGCGCCACCGCATCGTCTCGCGGCTGAGTTGTCAGGCCAGGGGCAGAGGGGCCTCGGCAATCGCCCCGGTGAAATCAGAGAAAGCGGTCTCGATCACACGAACTCCCGCGAAGCGGGTTAGTCCAATGGTCGTTATAGTCGCCACGTCTCCCGACATATATTTGGCTTTGACGGAGGATGCGCCTTCAATCACATGCATGTTCGTGGCGATAATGTCGCTCTTCACGAAAAAGCCCGAACCGAGCGCTAAGGGCTGGTTATTGGCGTCGTACCCTATGAGCAAGACCACCGACGATCTGGCACGTTCGTAGATATCGTGAACCGATGCGGCCTCATGCGCGCCGACCGCACGTGCCCGCGCGGGGTCGAACACGGGGTGCCCCGGCGCTGTGGCCGCTGATGCGGGAGCTGGCGCCGGAGGGGGCTGCTGCGCTTGGGCGGCGGGGGCAGCGCTCGCCGGGGGCGGTGAGGGCAGCCCGGTGAGATGGCCGACGATTTCGCTATCCGAATAGCCGGCTTTGCGCGCGCCGGCGACGTCAAACCCCGCCTGTGCGCCAAGATAATCGGCAATCTCGGCCAGGCTGTAGCCGGCCTTCAGCGCGGCTTCGACGTTGAGCGTCGCCGGCGCGGGAACTGGCGCCGGAGCGGGCTGCTGGGCTCGGGTGGCGGCGGCAGCGCTCGCCGGAGGCAGCGGAGGCCCAGGCGGCGGGATTGGCAGTGCAGCGAGGTACTCGGCGATCTGCGCGTCGGCGGCTGCCGGAGAGAGGCCGGCCTGCGCTGCGCCCGCACGCGCGCCAGCCAGGTCGTAGCCATGCAGCGCGGCAAGGAAGTCCGCGGTCTGGCTGTCCGGCACTCCGGCCGCACGCGCGCCAGCCAGGTCGTAGCTGCCTGGCGCGGGCTGCTGGGCCTGGGCGGCGGCGGCGGCGCTGGCCGGAGGTGGCGGGGTCTGGGCGTTCGCGGTGCCAAACAGCGCAGAGATCAGGACCATCGCCAGCGGTACCGCTGGCATCAGCCCGGCCTTGCCTGCAATCGTCCTGATGATGCGCGCCACGTCGCCTGCGTCGAGGGCGCAGGCTACCCGGCAGCCCTTCAACACGCCGCGGAACAGCGGGACGGCCTCGATGCCGCCGGCGGCGATCCACGCCTTGACGTGGCGCATGGCGGCGGGGGTGAGGGCGAGGCCGGTGCCCGTTTCGCCCGCCGTTACACGATTGGTAGTCATAACGGCTGGTCACCCTGGATGTCGTCGGAGCGCTCCTGGCTAAAGGCCTCATGTCCACCACGGCCAGAGGTTCAAGTATACCATTTGGCCGGCTTCCGTGGATTTTTTATCGCGAGCCTCGGCACAACCCTCAGCCCGTTTCCGCTGCTCCAGAGTCTGCTTCCCCCCAACCCAGCCATTTGCCAATGCACCCGCGAACGACTGCTCTGGGGAAATGGGCCCGCTTGGCTGAACGGCCATGATGGGCGCCAAACGGTCGCCGAGGGCGCGAGTGTCTTACGTCCGCTTCTCACCCTTTGCGGACATTAAAATTAGCCCGCTACCCAAGCCCGAGATGAACGAGGGAGGGTCAGCACCCCCCCCCCAACCCCGCCAGGGGCGTTAGGGCAGGGCTGTGGAGGTCTAATCGAAACACCTTGACGCGGGACCCCTCCCCCCGCCCCCCTCCCTCAAGGGGAGGGGGAGAAGATTGAACTCGGCTACTCCGCGGCGCGCGCCACTGCCACGCCGGCGATCTGCCGCTCCACCAGCCGCGCGTAGATGCCGCGGTGGGAGAGCAATTCCGAATGCGTGCCGGCCTCGATCACGCGCCCGGCCTCCAGCACCAGGATCAGGTCGGCATGGCGGATCGTCGACAGCCGGTGCGCCGCCACGATCGTGGTGCGCTCGATCATCAGCGCGTCCAGCGCGGCCCGCACAAGCTGTTCGCTGATCGTATCCAGATGCGAGGTCGCCTCATCCAGCACCAGAATCGGCGCGTCCTTCAGGAAGGCCCGCGCGATCGCCACGCGCTGGCGCTGCCCGCCGGACAACTGCACACCGCGCTCGCCGACGCGGGTCTGCAAGCCCTCCGGCAGTCCCGCAACGAACTCCGCCAGCGCCGCGCGGGCCAGCGCCTGCTCGACCTGATCGCGTGAGGCGTCGGGGCGCGCCAGCCGGACATTCGCCTCCAGCGTGTCGTTGAACAGGTAGGTGTCCTGCGCCACCAGCGCGATGCGGCCGCGCAGCCCGTCCAGCGTCAGCCGCGGCAGCGCGACGCCGTCCAGGTGGATCGCACCCCGGGTCGGATCCCAGAAGCGCAGCAGCAGGTTGGCGATCGTGGTCTTTCCGGCGCCGGACGGACCGACCAGCGCCACCGTGGCACCCGCCGGCACCGCGAAGCTGACATCGCGCAGCGCCGGCTGATCGCGGCCCGGATAGGTGAAGCCGACGTGGGCAAAATCCACCGCCGACCCGCCCAGGTGCGGCGCCGGCTCCAGGTCGCCATCGACGATCTCCACCGGCTCAGCATGCACCACGTGCAGCCGCCGCGTCGAGGCGATGGTGTCGGCAAGCTGCCGCCCGACCTGGGCGATCTCGGAGACGGGCAAAAAAGCGGAGATGGAGACCAGGATCAGCAGGGGCAGCATCGGCGGGGCGATCCAGCCGTGCAGCACCAGCGGCGCGCCGACCGCGGCGACGGCCAGGCCGCCGAGGCCGGTCGCCACCTCCAGCCCCGCGGTCTGCGTGGCAAGGTCGCCCATCAGCACCAGCCGCATCTCCTGGCAGCGCCGCGCCACCTGCATGAACGCCGCGCGCCGGCGCGCCACCGCGGCGAAGGCGATCAGCTCGACCATGCCCTGGATCGTTTCGGTAACGTGGGCACCCAGCTCGCCCAGCGCACCACGCGCCGCGGAGCCGAGCCGGTCGATCCGCTTGCGTCCCAACAGCGGCGAGGCCGCCGCGTAGCCCAGGAACGGCAGCAGCGCGAAGGCCAGCGGCCAGGCGATCCACAGCAGGGCCGCCAGCACGCTGATCGGCACCAGCACGGCGACGAACGCGGGGGCGACGGTGTGGGCAAAGAAATATTCCACCGTCTCGACGTCCTGCGTGGCCAGGGCGACGATGTCGCCGGACCGGCGGCGCAACAGATAGCCCGGCGCCAGCGCGTCCAGCTTGTGGTAAAGGTCCACCCGCATCTCGGCCAGCAGCGGATACGCCATGGCGTGCGCCAGCCAGGATTCCAGCCAGTGCAGCAGCGCGGTCAGCGGCGCGGCGGCAAGCAGCGCGATGATCAGTCCCTCGGTCGGCGCGCCGGCGCGCACCGCGCCGATGGTCAGCGCGCCCAACACGCCGACGCCGATGAAGGCGGCGACGCGACCGATGCCGCACACCACCACCACGGCAAGCTGCCGCCGCCAGGGCCAGATGAACCCCATCAGCGTGACAATCGTTTCGCGCCAGCCGACCTCGGCGGCGTCGTCGGACAGCGGGCGCGCGAGCGGCGTGGTAGCGGTGTTTTCGACCTCTGCGGCATGGTCGCGCGCCGGCAGCGCATCGATCGTGTCGTCGTGCTCGGCAAGCTGCGGCCCCATCAGACGGCGATACGGCCCGTCCTGCACGATCAGTTGCGCATGCGTGCCGGTTTGCGCGACGTGGCCGTCGTCCAGCACCAGGATGCGGTCGGCGCCGATCACGCTGGACAGGCGATGCGCCAGGATCAGCGTGGTGCGCCCGCGCATCAGCCGGTCCAGCGCCTGCTGGATCACCGCCTCGTTCTCCGCGTCGACCGAGGACAGCGCCTCGTCCAGCACCAGGATCGGTGCGTCGCGCAGCAGCGCGCGGGCGATGGCGATGCGCTGGCGCTGCCCGCCCGACAGGCGCGTGCCGCGCTCGCCGATCACGCTGGCATAGCCGTCGGGCAGCGTGGCGATGAACTCGTGCGCGTTGGCGGCGCGGGCGGACGTCGACCAGCTCGGCGTCGGTGGCGTCGGGCCGGCCGAGCCGCAGGTTGTCGGCGACGGTGCCGTGGAACAGATAGGTGTCCTGCGACACCACCGCGATCATGCGGCGCACCGCGTCGGGGTCGAGCGTGCGCAGGTCTTGTCCCCCGATGCGGACCGTTCCGGTATCGGGATCGTGCAGCCGCAGCAGCAGCCGCACGATGGTCGACTTGCCGGCGCCGCTGGGGCCGACGATGCCGACGCGCTCGCCGGCCGCGATGGCAAAATCCAGCCCGCGATGCGCCGCGCTGCGCCCGCCCTTGTAGGCAAAGCCCACCTGCTCGAAGGCGATGCGAGGGTACCAGCCCGGTCGCGTCCACGGGGTGCGCCGGTGCGGCGGGCGCGGTGACCGGGGCGTCGAGCAGCGCGTTGATGCCGGCGGCGGCCGCCTGGCCGACCATGCCCTGGTGCAGCACGGTGCGCAGGTCGCGCAGCGGGCGGAACACCTCGGTGCCGGCCATCAGCACGATCAGCAGCGCCTCCAGGCTCATCACCCCGTGCTGCACGCGCCAGGCGCCCAGCGCCAGCGCCGCCGCCGCGCCCATCGCCACGCCAAGGTCGGTGAAGCCGCGTCCCATCACGCTGGCGGCCAGCACGAACAGCGTGCTGTCGGACAGCGCCCGCGCCCGCGCCGCCAGCATCCGCCCGTAGCTGCCGCTCTGGCCGAACGCCTTCAGCGTCGGCAGGCCCTGCACCGCGTCGAGGAATTCTTCCCCGAACGCCTTGAAGGCCTGCTGGCGGGCGTGCGAGGCCGCGCCGCTGCGGCGCTGGATGGTCGAGGGGATCAGCAGCGAGAACAGCGCCGCCGCCAGCATCACCAGCGCGACGGGAACGTCCCAGGCGGCGATCACGACAAAGATCGCGAGCGGTGCGCAGATGGCGATCGCCACCTGCGGCAGGTACTGGCCGAAGAAGGTCTGCAACTGCTCGACCCCGTCGACCAGCGACAGCATGACGCCGCCGGTGCGTTCGGCGCCGAACCAGGCGGGGCCGAGGGCGATGATCTTGTCGTACAGCCGTCCGCGCAGCGCCTCCTGCACGTGGGCCGAGGTGCGGTGCGCGATCACCGTGCGGACGTGATCCAGCGCGGCGCGCAGCACAATTGCCAAAGCTGTGGCGACCAGTGGCTCGACCAGCGCCAGGGTGGGCGCGCCGCGGAACACGCGGGCGAGGAACTGGCCGAGGAAGACGAAGCGCACGATGCCGCAGCCCAGCGCCAGCAGGCCGAGCAGCACAGCGAGCGCAATGCGCCCGCGTAGCCCTTCGGTCATGCGCCACAGTCTCAGGTCGAAATACACCGGCGAGTCCCCTCTCGTTCCGCCACGCATTCTGGGGGCGCGCGACGGCACCGCGCAAACGCGGGTTTTTCAACCACTGTTGAGCTATATTGCATGGCGATGGTCGAGCGCATCCCTCCCCTGGCCGCCCTGCGCGCCTTCGCCGCGGTCGCGCGGCATGGCAGCTTCGCGCGCGCGGCGGCGACGTTGCATGTCAGTACCAGCGCCGTCAGCCACCAGGTCCGCAGCCTGGAGGACGCGCTCGGCGCCACGTTGCTGACCCGCGCCCGCAATGGCACCGGCCGGACCACCGTGACCGCGGACGGGGCGGCGTTGCTGGCGGCGGTGGACGCGGCGTTCGCGCAGCTTGGCGCCGCCTGCGAGGCGGTGCGCGCGCGCACCAGGCGCACGCGTCCGGTGCTGGCGATTTCCGCCAGCCACTCCGTGGCGTCGCTCTGGCTGGCGCCGCTGCTGGCGGCATTCGCCGCGCAGCATCCCTCCGTGCAGTGGAAGGTGCACGCCACCGAGCAGGAGCCGGACATGCTGGGCGAGGGGCTCGATCTCGCCATCCTGCGCGCCCGTCCGGGGGAGATGGCGGACGGTGATACAAAACTGTTCAGCGAGACGGTTTTCCCGGTTTGCAGCCCGACGCTGCGCCTGCGGGGCCAGGCAAGCGAGCTGCTGGGCCACAATCTGCTGGAGGAGGATCACGGGACGAGCGTGGAGAAGGGCTGGGCGACCTGGCTGGACCTGCTCGGGCCGGGGGCCGCGGCGAAGGTGACGATCGTGCGGTTCAGCACGTTTCACGCGGCGGTCACTGCCGCGGTTGCCGGCGCCGGGATCGCGCTGGGGCGCCGGCCGCTGATCGATTTCGAGCTGGCGAGCGGACGGCTGGTGCGGCCGTTCGCCGACCGGTCGCTGCCCGGGTCGTGGGACATGATCATCCGCCGCCGCCCCGGCGCCGCGCGCGACGGGCACGTGGCATCATTGCAGAGTTTTCTGCTGCAGTCGCTGGCCGCGGGACTCCCGGAGGCACCGGCGCCGGTTGCCGTGTAGGGCGGAAAAGCGCAGCGCATTCCGCCATTTTTGGCCCCCGTCAACGCAGGCGTTCGCCGACGCGGCGCACGTGGCGGAATGCGCTCCGCTGTTCCGCCCTACGTTGCCGATCGGTATGCTTGACCGGTTTTCCCGTCACTGCAATGGTCCGGCCGCATAACAGGTGCCTGTCAACACCGCGCCACGTGGGAGGGCAGCATGTTCAGCAGCACGGTTCTCGACGTCGCGGTTGGGCTGGTCTTCGCCTTTCTGACGGTAAGCCTGGTGTGCGGGCTGCTCACCGAGACCTGGGCCACCATCATGGCGTGGCGTGCCAACACGCTGCTCGCGGGTGTGCAGGCGCTGGTCAACGATCCGCAGTTCACCGGACTGGCACAAGCGCTGTATCAGCACGCCCTGGTCAGTCCCCGGGACTCCGGCACGGCGACGACCGTCGGCGCGCTGACCAACAAGCCGTCCTACATCGCGCCGCTGCAATTTGCCGATGCGCTGCTCGATACGGTGCAGATCGGCACCGGCACGGCGGCCACCATGAAAACGGCGATCGCCGGCAGCCCGCTGCTGACCGGCAACAACCAGATGAAGACGATGCTGACCGGCATGGCGGAACGCTCGGACGGCGATGTGGACAAGCTGCGCCAGGCGATTGCGGCCTGGTTCGACGCGTCGATGGACCGCGTCTCCGGCTCCTACAAGCGGTGGACGCAGCTCTATTGTTTCGGGTTTGGCCTGATCATCGCGGTGGCGCTGAACATCGACACGCTGCATATCGCGCGCGCGTTGTGGCTGCAGCCGCAGATCACCCAGGCGCTGCCGGCAACCGAGGACGTGTCGACGGCCTTGACCGCGTTCGACTTCGCACCATTGCCGATCGGCTGGCCGATCGATCCGCCGAGCTACGGGGTCCTCGCCTGCACCGCGCGCCTGCTCGGGTGGATCATCACAGCGCTGTCCACGCTGTTCGGCGCGACGTTCTGGTTCGATGCGCTGTCGGGCCTGGTGAAGCTGCGCGGCGTGGGACCGAGCCCGGCCGACAAGGCGTCGAGCTGAGGCTGCGGCCGCGAGGCGAGGTCACACGGTCTTGAGAAAATCCCCCAGCTTGGTCACGGCGGTGGGCTTGTCGGTCTTGTCCAGCGCCGCCAGCTCCGCGGCCAGCCGGTCCATCGCCGCCTCGTAGATCTGCCGCTCGGAAAAACTCTGGTCGGGCTGCCCGGCGTTGCGGTGCAGGTCGCGTACCACCTCGGCGATGGCCAGCGGATCACCCGAGTTGATCTTCGCCTCGTATTCCTGGGCGCGGCGCGACCACATGGTGCGCTTGATGCGCGCGCGGCCCTTCAGCACCGTCATCGCCTCATCGAACAGTTTTCGGGTGGCGAGCTTGCGCAGGCCGGCGCTGCGGGCCTTGGCGACCGGCACGCGCAGCGTCATGCGGTTCTCTTCGAAGGTGATGTGGATCAGCTCCAGCCGGTGGCCGGCGATCTCCTCGACGGCGATCCGCTCCACTTTGCCCACGCCGTGGGTCGGGTAGACCACGTAGTCGCCCTCGACGAAGATTTCCGCCTTGCTGGGCGGGCGCGGGGGGATGCGGTCGGCCGGTCCAGGGCGGCGATCGACGTGGCCCGGTGGCGGCGCCGGCCGAGCCGGTGGGGCAACCTGCCGCGCGGCTGCCGCGGCCTGGTCTGTCCCGGGCGCCGTGGCGACGGCCGGGGGCGCGTCGGCCGCCACCTTCATCGCCGGGGGCACGGCCGCCGCCTTGGCGACGGGCGGCTCGTCCGCCGGCTTGGCTTGGAGAGCGGGGTTGACCTCGGCCGGCGCAGCCGATGCCGGCGCAGGCTTGGCCGCAGGCTTCGGCGCCTCCTTGCTGGCGGGTTTCGGAGCGTCCTTGGCGGCCGGCTTCGCTGCCGCCGCCTCCTGGGCCGCCGGCTGCGTGGGGACCTTGCCGGCCGATTGCGCCGCGGCCTTGGCGGCCGGCTTCCCTGCTGTGTTGGCCGCCGGCGACGGTGCCGGGTTGGCTGCCGCCGGGACGACCTCATCGCCTTGAATGCGCGCCACCGCGACGCTCGCCGCCTTCGCGGTGCGCGCCGGTGCCACAACCTTAACAGATGCCTTCATCGGTGCCACGTGCAGACCTTTACCTTGCAAGCCTTCCCCGCCCCGATCGCGATGCCGGATGCGACGCACCCGACCCCCGATCCGCTTCGAAGACCCCTCTCCTGGAAAATTGACCCATCGCGACCCGGCGTCCCGCGCCGCCGACGCTTGCGATTTTTTGTAATATAGCACGAATTCGGCGCTGTGTCAGGGGGTTAGCTGGTCTTGGCCGGCAAAAGCCGGTCAGGCGGCGCCCGGCTCGGGGTCGAACAGCTCCTTCTTGCCCGGCTTGTCCTTCCACTCGTCCGCGTCGGCCGGCGGCGCGCCCTTGCGGGTGATGTTGGGCCAGACCACGGCATAGCTGCGGTTGAGCTCCAGCCAGTCGGTGGCCTTGTCGTCGCTGTCCGGGATGATCGCCTCGACCGGGCATTCCGGCTCGCAGACGCCGCAGTCGATGCACTCGTCGGGGTGGATCACCAGCATGTTGGCGCCGACGTAGAAGCAGTCGACCGGACAGACCTCGACGCAGTCCATGTATTTGCAGCGAATGCAGCTCTCGATGACCACGTAGGTCATGCGGACCCCCGATAATGGCCACAATGGCGGAAACCGAGGCTGGCGTATGGCGACGTTTGGGCGGCGATGCAAGGTGGCGGGGCGCGCTTTTATGACGGGTCAGGGGTCGGTGCCGGCGATCTCTTCGTAGAGCGTTCGGGCTTCCGCGGCGGGACCGCGGCGGGCGGCGATGGCGGCGACGCGGAGGACGCGCACCGCGCCGTGCACCGGGAGGGTGAGGATGTCGCCGACGCGCAGGCGGGCGTGGGCCTTCTCGGTGGGCTGGCGGTTGATACGGATAGAACCCTGGGCGACGAGGCGGGCGCAGTCGACGCGCTGACGCATGAAGCGGGCGCACCAGAGCCATTTGTCCAGGCGCTGCCAGTCGCGGTCCTCCTGGTCGGGAATGGGCGGGTTCCGCGGCCTACAGGAACAGGCGGTAGGGTGAGACCACACCGGCGGCGTCGCGGATCAGGAACTGTTTTCCGGCTTCGGTTTCCTCGATCAGGGCTTCGTAGAGACGGAGGGCGTTCTTCACCACCTCGGCATAGGAGGTCGCTTCGGTCTTCCGCTTGAGGGTGTTGAGGCGCTCCATGGAACGCGGCGGCAGGTCGAACTGGACGCGGTTCTTCACCAGCTTGGCCCTGTCCTCGGCCGGCTTCGTCGCCTCGCTGGGGCGGGTTGGGACGATGGTGAGGTCATTCATCCGGAATCTCTCCGATGGACGCCGAAGTAGTAGGCCACGACGGCGCCAACCAATGGGCCGGCAATGGCCCAGACCACCTGGATAGGTGCGAACCGTCCCGTCACGGCCCGTAGGCCCCGGTGGCGGCAACCGCAACCACTACTGAGATGGCGATGAGCCTCGCCAGAAAGCCCCTGCTCTTGGCGTCGATCGTCGGCACTTCGTTGATCTCAATTTCGGTGCCGACGGCGGGTTGGAAGGGTTTCTTGCTACGTGATTCGCTCGGTTGATTGGCCGAACTTGTCATCGGGCGTTACTCCTCGAGGCCGACGGTGTCGGCCAAAGGGTTTCGTCTGGGGGATCCTCATGATGTAACTCCCGGTCGCAGCCCTCTTCCCCAAGGCAATTGCGGGGACTTTGCTCTTCCGCGCTGACGCGCGTCCGCCACTTTGTGTAGTGGCGCCCCCAGGTAGCGGATTTGGAGGAGCATCGCAATGGTCATTTGAGGACAAAATACTCGCAGTGCGTTTGTACCAAATCGGTGTCCTTCAGCCTGTCCGGCGCGGCGGGCGCCCGCCCTGCAATGACCCGGCGCCGATCCCCGCCCCGCCCCGCCGCTACCAGTTCATTTGCGCGAGCGCGTTCCGCAGCGGCCAGCTTGAAATCTGCATGACCCCGTCGAGCGGCCGGTCCATTTCCAGGATCAGGAAAATCGCCCCGCCGATCGCGAGCGAGCAGATCAGCAACGTCACCACCACGGTGCTGTTGCGCGGCGCATTCATGCCGAAGCTGGCGAAGATGACGGTGACCCACGATACCAGGATCGCCAGCACCACACGCTGCACGCTGGGTCCTTGCTGCTCGATCAGCAGCCAGCGCTGGCGCAACAGGGTGAGGTTGATGTCGGTCGCCTGCACCTGCAGCGATCGCTGGCCGTCGTCGACCGGCTTCAGGGCGCGGATCGCTTCTCGCACATGCTCCATCAGCGGCTCGGAGGCGTCATCCGCCAATTTGGCCGGGCGGGTGCCGTCGGCGGGCCAGCCGTCCTGCAACACGCGCTGGGTGTAGCTGCGCAGCAGGTCGCGCGGCACCGACGCGGTGCCGCCGTAGTCGCGCAGGGTCTCATTCAACAGCGCCAGCTCGGCGGCGTAGCTGCGGATCGCGTGATCGGTCGCATCGTAGGAGGTCTTGGCGGTGGCGATCAGCAGGCCGAGGACCAGCGAGGCCAGCACCGACAGCATGCCGATGCCGAGCCGGACGACGTCCTGCGTCTCCTTGGTGTGGTGGCTGGGCGGGAGCAGCCGGTGGAGATAGAGACCCGCCATGCCACCGGCGAAAATGCAGGCGGCGACCAGCAGGCTTACTGTGACCACGCTCATGGGTTGCGCATGCCGTTCAGGTCCCCGCTTGCCATGCCGATCATCACGGACGGCATTAGTGCCGGGGTAGGGAACCCACAACGCTCGGATTATACGCAGGCCTTGCACGTGATGCAGGCGCGCGGCCGTGTCGCGGAACGGGCGGAGGGGTCAGGCCGCGCGGGCACGACGATCGACGCGGGAGGTGTCTCGGCCGTTCTCGACTGGCGGACGCGGCATCCCCTGCCGCGCGATACGAAGCGTTCCACGGAGGAAATCGACGCCGCCATCGAGGCGGAAAGCGCGTCGCGGGATTGATCTATCTGGATGCCGGCCGGCTGATCTACCTCGTCGAGCGTCACCCGAGCTGGGTGGCGTGCGTCAGCCGCCGGGCCGTCCCTCCGGCGCGCCGACGAGGGGCAGTTCCAGCTCCACCCGGTCGTGCGTCAGTTTTGCGGCGATGCGCCCGCGCTCGCCGCGCTCCAGCCGGACCAGGCCGTAGCTTGCCATGGTGCTAAGCGTGCGCGACAGGTTGGACTTCCTCCGTCCGGTAAACTGCGCGAGTTCGTCCAGCGAGGCGGGGGCCTTCTCGGCGATGATCCGGAGCAGATCGCGGTTACCGGCGGACAGCACCTTGGCGAAGGATTCGGTCGAGATGAACCAGACCTTCGGCTCCCTGGGGGGCACGCGGTGTTCGCCGCGCGCGATCCGCATAGTGCGGGATTTCATCGGCCATTATGTAGCATCCACACCTAAAATAGTCTACCCAAACGCAAATCGTTAGGGTATGCCCCGCGCCCATTTGCGCGAGAGACTGATGAACGACGACGCCATCCTTGACGGCCTGGTGAAGCGCCGAGCCGAATTGATCGCCGAACTCCGGGCGCTAGAGACTGCGCAGCGCCGGTTGCTGGACGACGTGGGCCACCTAGACGGCGCGATCAAGGTCTACGACCGCACGTACCAGCCCCGCAAACTGCACGCCCCACCGCTGCCGCCACACAACAGCCGGGGCGTGCTCGCTGTGCTCCGTGAAGCCACGGCGCCCATGTCGGTCCGGGAGATCGTGCTTGCGGTCCTGGCCAAGCAGGGGAAGGACGTGGCCAGCAACAAGGTGATCCGTGACATGGCCCCGAAGGTTCGGAGCGGCCTGTCGCGCTATCGGAAGGCAGGCACGGTGCGGTCGGAGCAGGGAGAGGGGAAGGCGGCGCTTTGGGTGGTGGTGCGGTAGAGACGGGAAGACGCGCGACGAGCACGCCGCGCCGCGCTACACCGCCTTTTGGCTGAAGAAATATCAATATTTTCCCATATTCCGAGGTTGCGCACACCCATTTTTGCGCTATATGCCCCATAGTTCCTAATATGTTCCCGGTGATGAGGGTTGGCTGTTGCGACTTTCGCCGAATCGGCACACAAACTTCTTGACATGGCTCGCACGAACGGTACAGCCGCGCGCGAATTGGGCGCTTGCGGTTTGTCAACAACTTTGTAGGGGGTTGGATGCCGCATGGTCAAAGGGCCGAAAGCCGCTGCCTACCAAGCGAGGGGTACGCGGCGCCGGCGGCATGTCGCACGATCGCCGGGGCGCGACATGCCCGAAGGGTTCTCAGGAAGGCTACGGTCGTCGGGGGGAGTTGATGCCCAATCACTCCGCGTTGGCCATAGCCAATGAGTTTCTGAGGCGCCGTGGAAGTAGCTCCTGGCCGCAGCAGATGCTGCTTCAAAAACTGTCTACATCGCTCATGGTTGGAATCTTGCGATCTGTGGGGAGCCGCTGATTGAGGAAGCCCCGGAGGCGTGGGACAATGGTCCAGTGTACCGGAGCATCTGGGACCACATCCGCGACCACGGCTACGGTGGGCCGAATTGCACGTTGACCAAGCCAGACAGCAGGGAGCCGATCCTTGAGAACCTTACACCTGTTGAGGACAGCATAATCCAACACGTATGGACTAAATATAACCCGATGGGCGCGGCGAAGCTCTCCGAACTTACTCACCAGCCCGATACGCCTTGGTCAAGAGCCTATTTTGGGAGGGGGAGGAACGCTCGGCTATATGACGATGACATTCGCGACCACTACGTCAAACTAGCTATGGCTGGACGTGGTTCAAGATAGCCAAGGCGGTTCTCCGCGTGTCGAGGATATTGAAAATGCGCCAGCGTCCCTTCCGATCGTTGGGGTCACCAACTGGGAAGAGCGATGCCATATAATCAGTGCCAGATTCAACGCGGTTGCAGACGAGAACTTCGATTTGCGCGAAAAGAACGCTCGGCTTGTATCCCAGAATAGGACGAATACGCTACTAGATCAACTTATTTTGCCATATTCCAGAAATACGTTCATATTTATGTGTGCCTATTGCTCTTTCGTCGCTTTTGTTCTTCTTGCACATGGGATGGATTGGTGGTCGTTCCACCTCCCCGAAAGCTGTACTCGGGCTGCTGGTTGGCACGACTGCCGTCACCGTGATTGGCTTGGTCGGGATGGTCCTGACAGGTGTGTTTGTCGGCGCCCGGCGAAACTGAACAATCCTAGCGTGCCGCCCGCTGCCAATATCCCGCCCACTGCCGGCTGACCGGATGCGCCAGCGCCGCGCCCGTCACCGCCTCATGCTGGGCGCCGTTGTCCACCCGCCGTGCGTCCTCTTTCCAGGCCATCTCGCCAGCGTATGCGTGCAGGTACTTGCCGCTGATGTGGTGGTGCTGACCGAACTCTGCGCGGCGAAGGCGGGTGAAAAAGGACTCGGCCTGATTGGTGCAAGCGCCGTCCTGCGAGTAGCTGATCGAGTGGTTGACCCGGCGCATCTCGTAGTAGGCATGCAGCCGATCCCAGCCGCGCGCCTCATCGGCGTGAACTTGGGTGCCCGGCTCGACGCGGGAGCGGATGAACGGGATCGCGTCGCTTTCCTTGGCAACCACGGTCGGCAGCGTCCGGCCACCACGTTGGCGGGCGACAACAACAACCTGCCGCTTGCCCGCTCGCGCCGTCGGGTTCTGTCCGCCTTGCGTGCGCCGGCTTGGACATGGCCGCCGAACTAGGCGCCGTCAACTCCACCACGCCGGAGAGCGTGAACTCCGCCTGATGGCTGCCGATGGCCTCGCGCAGCTTGTGGGCCAGCACGAACGCCGTCTTGTACTGCACGTCCAGATCGCGCCCCAGTTGGAGGGCCGAGATGCCCTTGACTGCGTTCACGAAGATGCAGATCGCCGCCAAATAGTCGCGGATCGGCAGCTTGTGGCTGGCGAAGATGGTCCCCGACGTAACGGAGAACTGGTGGCCGCATGCCTTGCATTTCCAGATGCGCCGCGCGGCATAGGTGTAGACGGCCGTGCACTGACAGCGTGGACAGAGCGCCGCGCCGCCGTTGTCGGCGAAGCGGATCGCCTCAAAGCGCGCTTGCGCCTCATCGTCGGTCATCCGCAGGATGGCGCCGAGGCTCAGGGTGCGGGCGGCGGCGGTAAGGAGAAAGTGCTGGGCCATGTCAACGTGTCTTAACGATTTTCGTTAAGGTGACTTGTAATGGTTCATATCCTGTCGTGTCAACGATAATCATTCACCTTGACAGAAAAACTTTAGGCGACTACCCTCTCCACATGCTCACGCCGGAACAGTGCCGAGCCGCTCGCGGGTGGCTGGGCTGGACGCAGCAGGAACTCGCCACAAAGGCAGCAGTCGGGCTGAGCACGCTACGCGGGTTCGAGGCCGGCGCGAGAGCGCCCATCCCAACAACCTCGACGCCCTGGAGCGGGTCATCGAGGCTGCTGGGATACGGCCAGTATTCGATCAGCGTGGCGCGGTCGGTATCGCTCTGACCGATACGGACCGCCAGCCAACTAATCCATCGGGATCGGAAACGACTCCGGGAACCGCCGACCGTGAATGACATGGCAGACGGTGCCGACATTCAGTCCGACCAGGATCGCGGCGTGTGTCATAGTCTGCCGCAAGATCAGGACGATGTGCTTGACGTGGCACGCCTTTATGAACGTGCAGGGGTGCTGTGGCCCTCGGGCCATGGTGGGTCTCCATCGGTGATGGAGCTTCCGACCTTGAACCAGGAACCAGACGCGCGTATCATGCGTCCGGGTTGGCGCCCTGACTCTGAGATGGTTGCTCCGTGTTGAATGCTGGGATTGGGCCAGACGGTAGGACGTCTGGCCTTTTCTCATTCGGGGCCGTAGGTTGCGCCCGGAAGGCCGTCTTTGGTCATTCCGCTGGTGCTCCTGTTGCTGGTGGTTGGGCAGCGCCGGACCCATTCGGCGGCACGACGCCAGTCTGGACCGCCCATTCGGCTAGGCCGTAGCCCTGTCCCCGCACATTATCGAACATGTCGGAGGCGCTCAGGATGCTGGCCAAGGTCTCAACCTCGTTCCCCTCGGGGAACTCGACGCCACGTCGCTTCATCTCCTGTAGCAGCGTTGGTGACTGCGCCCGCCGCCCCGTGCTCCCCAAGTATTCCTTGGCGTAGGTGAGGACGAGGGCTGTGCGGCTCTGAGACCTTGGGGATATCATCGACGCAAGCGGGGAGCGGGGGGAATCGGTCGGTGCCTCAGCGGCGGCGCTGGCGGGACTGGACGCGGCGGCGGCGCATAGGAAACCGGGGCCGACTCGATCTCCGCCAACTCATTGATGATGCGAGTAGCCAACTCATAACGGCGGAATAGCGGGTCTTTGCGCAGCTTGGGCAGCACGTCAGCTACCTCCTGCTGGGCGGCTTCGAGCAGTTGGTCTGCCATGACGCGGCACCTTCCATGCAAGATGGCGGCGACGACAATAGTGGCTAGTATGCGCTCCGGGCAAGACGAAATTCACTACCGCAAATCGCATCCACGAAAAGACCGGGAGGCGGCAATTCGTAATAGCGGTGTTCAAATCACAATAGCGTGAGAATGATCGCGATTGGGGCGTTGCCCGCTTAAATCCACACCCCTCTCGTGTTCCCCTTGGTGTAGTTGCTACATAATGGCCTTTCATCTCGTCGTAGCTGGCGATGCCGACCGATGCCGACCTTGAGCGTGGTCATGGGTAGACCACCTATCACGTGCAACGCCCGCCTTGCTCTGGCAGCCTGGAGGTCACCCGGCGGGTGCGAGCGGTCGAGCTGTGGGGAACATATGCGATGGGAACTCTGGCATTCACGGCCACTGCGTGGAATAAATGGGGCTCATCATGAGTCGGGGGCCGGGTACGGCCTAAAGATTTTGGCTGCCGACCTGGATGCGTACCTGAAGCGGGAATGGGGATCGGTCGATTTCTATCTTCCTACGCCATACGGACGAGCGGAGGTGAACATCGACAAACCGGAGAGAGGTGCGTCGCGTTCCGACTATGCCCTTAACGCTGGCGCGGCGAGTAGACCCGTTGCAGCTTCTCGCCGTGCCAGCGCAACGGCACTGACAATCCCGTACCGATTGCCTCACTGCTGGCGATATCGACCAGCCGAGGTAGCCATCGCAGCAGCCTCCAGGCCTGCTGTTCTTCCATCCGTGCGTGCATCCACGCGGGCTGGAGGAAGAACGTCGTCAGGCGCATTTCCCGCCATGCACGCCGTTCGGCCGGGTTTCGGCGGATTGCTTCATCGCCGGTGATCACCACCCAATCGCCTTCCGCTGCCAGTTCGCCCATCCAGGTGATGTCGCCTGGGTCCCGATCAGGGTAGCGTCGGCGCGAATGCTCGAACGTATGTCCCAAGAAGGTAAGCACTTCCCCCGCTGCGCGGGCCAGGTACGGCGACTGCGTGCGATCGAAGTAGAACCTCACGCCGCAAGCCGGGTGCCGACCTCGTACCGGATGGCTGCCTCGACTGCTTGGACCGTCAGATCGAACCACCGTGCTACGCGATCAATACTGTTGTCGTTGGCGGCGTAGGCGGCGGCGATCATGCGCACCGGCACGCCTTGCGCATCCAGGATCGGCTGGCCAAAGGATCGCGCGGGATCGACCACCACCTGCGCATCGCGTCCACGCGGCCACAGCCGCCACGGCACGCCGTCCTCGCGGAAGTCCAGCACATCGAACAGCGATTGCTCGATCAGCGCGTCGAACACGAATTGATTGGCGCCGAGCTGCAGCAGGCTATTGTCGCCGATACCGCGACCGAGCTCGACGAACACCGAGCGGCTGTCGGACCGAAACCGCTGCAACGCGAACGGGTGCGGGCTGTGCCAAGCCTCTCGGAAGAACGCGGCGGCCCGGTCGATGTTCGACCACGACACGTCCTGGCGGCGCATGATCCGCGCCATGTGCACCTCGACCAGGTCGAGGAAGCTCATCAGCAGCACACCATCGATGCGTGTGGCGCTGGGTCCCAGGCGCGGGCCTTTGGTCCGCCGCTCGCCCTTGCGCTCGAACGCGTAGCCTTCCAGCCAGCGACGAGTGGTCGAAGCCGGCGCGCCGACGATGCGCTCGGCGTCGGCCGGCGTGAACAACGGCGTCGCCGTCACATCCATGGTCGTTGGCATGTTCAGGCCCACTCCTCGCGCGACACTGCCGACCGCAGCGCTTCCAGGTCAACCCTGCCCTGGCTCTCCAACGCGCGAAAGGGTCGGCAACGTGCACCTTCCGCCGGCGAGTCCCACTCGCCGCCTGCCGCTCTGTCTACCGCTTCAGCGCGGCCAGGGCGGCGAAGGGGCCGGGGCGGTGGGGCTCGTCCGGCAACTCGACCGGCGCCACCCGTCGGCGCTTCAGCGGCGCCAGCATCGGCGGTGTCGGGGGGCCGAAGCCGCCGGGCCCCAGGCTGCCGCCGGGGAGCACGCGGAACCCGAGGCCGCGCAGCACCGCCGGCACCAGCTCGGCCTTGATCGGCGAACCGGCCGGCCAGCCCGGCTGGCAGCACCGTGGCGCCGCGCCGCGTCGCCCAGGCGAGTTCGGCGGCGACGCGCTCGGCGACGTCGAGGCGCAGCAGCACCGGCCCGGCCTCCAGCCAGCCGGCCACCGCGGCAAAGCCGGGCGGCCAATCGGGCGGCGGCGGCAGGGAGACCAGGCCGGATGGCGGCAGCGCGGGGACGGAGAGGCCATGGTGCAGCGCCCAGAGCCGCGCCCGCATGGCGGTGGGGCGGGCCTTCAGCAGCGCCGGGACGAACAGCGCGAAGCGGCCGGCGCGGACGCCGATCTGCTTCAGTTGCGCGCGCAGCGGTGGCGGCAGGGGGTCGGCGCCGGGGTCGGGGACCACGCCGAGGGCCTCGCGCAGCAGGTGCAGTGGGCCGCGCGCCTCGGGCAGCGCCTCGGCGTGGGCCATCACGGCGAACAGGGGAGCCAGGTCGGCGTGGATGCGCGCCGCCACATACGCTTGCAGGCGCGTGCGCAGGCGCTCGCGCTGGGCACCGTCGAGGAACTCGCTGTCCAGCACCTCGACGCGTGGGCGCAGGGCACTGCTGCCGGGACGCAGACGGGCGATCGGGACGCCGTCCCAGATCAGGTGCTGGGTTGGCGTGCAAGGCCCTGGGGCATCGGGGACGGCGGGTTCGTGGCGCGGCGCCGCCTGGGGGCGGATGGCCGGGTGATCCCCGGGACAAGAGCCCGGGGCCAAGGGCCCGGCCATGATGGGGAGAGTGGGGGCAGTAGCGATGGCGCGGCTGTCGGTCCAGCCGAAGGCACTGTCGGGCGCGGCCTCGGCCTGGGCGACGCGGCGCGGCATCTCCTCGCGCAATGCACGGCGGGCGGCACGCCACACCAGCTTCTTCTCGTCGCCGACCGCCAGCGGGTCGGGCGAAAAACCGAAGCCGGCGACGTGGCCGACCTGGTGGCCCTCGACGACGACCTCGCCGCGCCGGGTGACGGCGGAGAGCAGCGCGTGGTCCTCGCCCGCGTCGAGCTGGCGCATCAGGTGGGTGGCGCGGCGGTCGACGAAGCGGGCGATCAGGCGCTCGTGCAGCGCGTCGGAGAGCTTGTCCTCGACCTCGCGCGCGCGGCCCTGCCAGTGGGCGGCGTCGCGCACCCAGTCGGCGCGGGCGGCGATGTACGACCAGATCCGAATCCCGGCCAGCCGCTGCATCAGCGTGTCCAGGTCGCCGTCGGTGCGTTCGACCGCGGCGATCTGGCCGTCGAGCCAGTCGGTCGGCAGGGTGCCCTCGCGGGCGATATGGCCGAAGATGCGAGCGCAGAGACGGGTGTGGGTCTCGTCGGCCAGTTTGCGGAAGTCGGGGATCTGGCAGGCCTCCCACAGCAGGCGGACGCGGCGGCGGCCCTGGGCGAGGGCGCGGATCTCCGGCTCGCGGGCCAGCACGGCCAGGGTTTCCAGGTCGGCAGCGTCGTTGCCCTTCACCAGGCCCTGGCGCGGCGGGGGGGCGGTGAGAGCGCCAAGCAGCGCGTCGATGTGGGTGAAGTCGAGGTCGCTGTTGCGCCAGCAGAGCTGCTCCAGGGCGTCGAAGCTGTGCGCCTCGACCGCCATCGCCAGCTCGTCTTCCATCGGCTGGCAGTTGGCCGTGGTGCCGAAGGTGCCATCGCGCATGCCGCGGCCGGCGCGGCCGACGATCTGGGCGATCTCGGCCGCAGTCAGGCGGCGCGGCCGGTGGCCGTCGTGCTTGGACAGCCGAGCGAAGGCGACGTGGTCCACGTCCATGTTGAGGCCCATGCCGATCGCGTCGGTGGCGACCAGGAAATCCACCTCCTTGGCCTGGTACAGCGCGACCTGGGCGTTGCGGGTGCGCGGCGAGAGGCGGCCCATCACCACGGCGCAGCCGCCGCGGCGGCGGCGAATCAGCTCGGCGATGGCGTAGACGGCGTCGGCGGAGAAGGCGACGACGGCGGTGCGCGGCGGCAGTTTGGTCAGCTTTGCGGGGCCGGCGTAATCGAGCTGCGACAGCCGCGGGCGGGTCTCCACGTGCGCCTGCGGCACCAGGTGCTTGAGCAGCGGACGGATGGTCTCGGCGCCGAGGAACATGGTCTCGACCAGGCCGCGCGCGTGCAGCAGGCGGTCGGTGAAGACATGGCCGCGATCGGGGTCGGCGCAGAGCTGGATCTCGTCCACCGCGATGAATTCGGCCGGGCGGTCGAGCGGCATGGCCTCGACGGTGCAGGCGAACCAGCGGGCGTCGGGCGGGACGATCTTTTCCTCGCCGGTGATCAGCGCGACGTGGCGGGCACCCTTTTGGGCCACCATGCGGTCGTAGTTCTCGCGCGCGAGCAGGCGCAGCGGGAAGCCGATGATGCCGGACGCGTGGGCCAGCAGCCGTTCGATGGCGAGGTGCGTCTTGCCGGTGTTGGTGGGGCCGAGGACGGCTTTGACGCGCGCGGCGAATCCGGACATGCCCAGGGCCATGGGAGGGATGGTTGGGGGTCGGCGGGCGGATTGCAAGCGGTTGTGGGGGGTGGGTTACGGTTCGTTCATGGTTGGGCTGTCACGGGTGGGCCATGCCGACCGTGCTACGGATCGATGGGTTCCGGTTCTACTTCTACAGCCAGGACCGTAAGGAGCCGCCGCATATCCATGTCGATCGCGGCGGGGCGACCGCGAAGATATGGTTGGAGAGGGTCGAGGTGGCGCGGTATATCGGCTTCGCGCCACACGAGTTGGGCGATTTACTGAGCGTGGCAAGGACGCGGCGAAACGAGCTTCTAGAGGCATGGCATGTCCATTTCAGAACAGGTCCTGTCGGGTGACATTCGGGTCCGAACGGTTGCGGTGACCGATCTCGAGCTGACGGTCGGTCTCATGGATGGGCGGACTATCAGCGCGCCACTCGACTGGTATCCTCGCCTTGCCCGGGCAACACCCTCGCAGCGCGGTCACTGGGAAATCTGCGGCGGCGGTTTCGGCATCCATTGGCCCGATATCGACGAAGATCTGAGTACCTGAGGGTCTTCTGCTGGGCGCGCGAGCACCCTAATCACGGGGCTGGTCCTGGGTGAAGATTTTGGTCAATGCGCGTCGCAGTCCCTGCCGAGGGCCGGCATGAGCATTCCGGTCAGGCTGGCCCCGATCGCGGTCGATGTGACGATCACCGAAGCGAATCTGCATGTCGTTCTGGCGGACGGCCGCGCCGTTTCGGCCCCGCTCGCCTGGCCGCCGCGGCTGCGTGATGCCACCCCGGAACAGCGGGCACACTGGCGGCCGATCGGCCGCGGTGAGGGCATTCACTGGCCCGACATCGACGAGGACGTCTCGATCGCCAGCCTGCTGCGATCGGGCTGAGCGCACCGCGACAGGCTTGCCGCCCGAGAGGCATGCCTCGCGCGGCGGAAGCAGGACGCCTCCGGGGACAGGGGGCAGGATGGCTTGGGGTCGGCGGCCGGTGCCGACCGCCCCCCGCGTGGCAGGGTTACGGTTCCCTTTCCAACAGCCTCGGTCGCGTTCGCAGGCGTGGCGCGGCAGGTTCGACCGGCATCATCACGTAACCCCTCGCCCGGATTGCCGCCAGCACGGAGTCCGGCAACCCCACGACCGAGGGCATGGCGTGGCCACCGGACTGGTACCACGGGCCAAGCTCCTCCGGCAGGTTGCTCCCCCGCCTTGTCGCGGGTGAATGCAAACTGCCGCCTGTCGGTCTCGGATCGGAAGATGAATATGTGCATACTCGGAACATCATGGCACCGGCGCGCCGGCGCGAGGACCATCAAACGGACTCACTTACCAATCGAGACACAACCTGAGACCTACCATACCGCCAGCCAGGTGCCGATGCCGTGGACGACCGCGACCGGGAACAGCAGTGTCCCAATGAGCAGAAATGCCCACCTCCCCATGGCTGCACAGGTGAAAAGGTGCTGCGACCATGCCGCGAGCGGCCCCAGCACATAGACGGCGCGCATGATGACCTGCACCGTCGCAGGGTCGTCCGCCGTGTCGTTCCAGGCCATGTCAGCATCCTCCGCAGCACATAGTGCATACCGCAGGGCGCGTATCACGAACTTTTCACGCTCGGCCCACCGACCGTCGTCACCGCGACACCGGCGAGAACCGCGTCGATTGCCCCGAAACCTGACAACCGGGCGTCACCCGGCCCAAAATGCGTCCTCGACCCGCCCCGACGCGCAGGCTCGCTCCGTCATGGCCGGCTGGTCCCGGCCATCGATGCTTCGACCGTGGTGAGCGGAAGACCGGGACAACAGCCCAGCCATGGCAGTCGCGATGTCGTCAGGTCAGCATCGGAATTGCCGGTGCCCCAGGCCGCGCCATCACCGCACGGGGGGCAAATGCCCGGTCAACGCCGGCCGGACGCGTCGGCTACGATTCGGCTAGGACTGGGCCTCCGGCGACAACACCATGCAGGCGCCGTGGCCGCGCAGCTTCTCGCACGCCGTCACCGCCGCGTCACGCGACAATCCGGTCAGCCGGGCGCGGTACAGCAGGCCGCTGCGCTCGCGCACACTGGCAACCACCGGGTGCGCCACGTCCAGCGCGTCGCCGGCACGGGCTCTGGCGGTGTCGATCGCCTCGATCGCCAGCCCGGGCCGGCTGTAGGCGCCGATCTGGATCGCCCAGCCGCCGGTGCGTGGGCCGCCGCGCCGCTCGGGCATCGGCTCGGCATTGGCGATGGGAACCAGGCGGAACCCGCCACGCGGCGGCAACGGCGGCGGCAGCGCCAGTGCAACCTGGCGCTCCGGCGGCGCCAGGCGCTGCGGCGGGGCCGGGCGTTCCGGCGGCGGCGCGACCAGTTGCGCGGTCTGCACCAGCCTTGGCGGTGCGCGGCCACCGGTCCCACCTTGGCTAGCGTATTGACTGGCGTACTGCGTGGCCCGGCCATAGCGCGGCCCCGGCGGGATGTTGATCGGCAGCGTGTTCATCGCGTAGGCCTCGGCCGGCGAGCGGGTCTGCGGATACACGCCCTGGATCGCCGGGCCGATCATTGCCACGTAGCGCCGCGTCTCGTCCGGCAGCGGACGATTGTTGCTGAGGTAGTCGTCCAGCCGTGCCGGCCCCGCGTTGTAGGCGGCCAGGAACCCCGGCGAGCCGTAAATGTCGTACATCTCGCGCAGATAGGCGGTGCCGGCGAGGATGTTGTTGCGCGGATCGTACGGGTCGTTGCCCAGGTCGTAGCGGGCGCGCAGCTCGTCGTAGGTCTCCGGCATCACCTGCATCAGCCCCATCGCGCCGGCGCCGGAGGTGATGAGCTGGCCGTTCAGATACTCGTGCCCACCCGACTCGACGTGCATGACCGCGCGGATCCAGGTGTCGGGCACGTCGAAGCGCCGGCTTGCCTCAGTAATATATGGTCCCCACGGGTCCCCCGGCGGGCCGGGCGGGGTGTAATCGCCGCGTGCGTGGGCGGCATAGAGCGCGGCTTCCTGCGATGGGCTGGTGCGCGGCCCGCCGCCGGAGCAGGCGGCCAGCAGCCCGAGCAACGCGATGCAGGCGATGGCGCGCGCGCCGGTGAAGTACAGGGTGCGAGGCATCCGGTGGGACCTCCGTCGTGGCACGCCAGCAGCGGCCGGTGGTCACGACGGCCTGCCAGCCGTCGCTCAGTCAGGCGCTCAGGAACATCTCTTAACGCCTTATCCTAGATCGCTGTTTCGGGCAACCCCGTTTTGCGGGCGAAAGCCGATCGCTGTGCGGCCTGTGGCCGGCCCTGGCCGGCGGGCGTGGTGCGCCGCGGCTGACGCGGCCTCCGGCATTGCCGGACCGACAAGCCAACGGCAAGGCGCATGTTGCCATCGGCGCGGCCGCGACCGGCCGACCTGGCGGCTGGGCGACGCCCAGTCATTCTTTCTTAATCGAGCCGCACGACGATCGCTGCCCACCCTTCGGGAGCGCCTCCGACATGCGACGATCGTTGCTGCGTTGGGCCATGCTGGCTGGCCCATTGGCGCTGTCCGCGCTCGCCGGCTGCGCCCCGGTCGGTTTGGCCGACCAGGCGTTCGGGCTGTTCGGCCATGCCTCCCCCGCCGCTGGCGCCAATACGGCAAGCGCCAACCCCGCCCGCGTCGACAGCGACGGCGACGGCGGAAGCACTTTCAGCCATTTGTTCGGGCTGTTCGGTCAATCCTCCCCCGCCACGAGCGCGCATACCGCGAGCGCCAACCCTACCGGCACCGACAGCGGCAGCGCAGGCACCGTCAGCCAGGGGTTGGCACCGCTCGGCCATTCCTCCCCCGCCGCCGGCGCCAACACCGCGAGCGCCGACAGTGACAGCGGAAGCACTTCCAGCCATTTGTTCGGGCTGTTCGGTCATTTCTCCCCCACCGTGAGCGCGAACACCGCGCGCGCCATGCCCACCGTCACTGACAGCAGCAGCACAGACACCGTCAGCCAGGGGTTGGCGCTGCTCGGCCGTTCCGCCCCTACCGCCAACGCCAATTCCTCCGGCGCCATCCCCACCGGCGCCAGCACCGCGAGCGCCGACAGCGACAGCGGAAGCACTTCCAGCCATTTGTTCGGGCTGTTCGGCCATTCCTCCTCCCCCGCGAGCGCGAATACCGCGAGCGCCAACCCGACCGGCACCGCCGGCAGCAGTGCCGGCGGCGTCAGCCAGGGGTTGGGGCTGTTCGGCCGTTCCTCCCGCACCGCCAACGCCAATCCGGGAAGCGCCAACCCCGCCAGCGCCGACAGCGACGGCGGCAACGGCGGTGGAGGCATTTTCAGCCATTTGTTCGGGCTGTTCGGCCATTCCTCCTCCGACGCGAGCGCCAATAGGGTGAGCGCCAGCTCCAATGGCGGCGGCGCAGGCGGCGTCAGCCAGGGGGACGGACTGTTTGGTCGTCCCGTCCCCACTACCGGCGCCACGACCGCGAGCACCGTGCCCATCGGCGCTGACAGCGGTACCGCGGACACCGTCGGCCGGGTGGTCGGGCCGCCCGATGATCCCGCCCCCACCGCCGGTGCCAATACCACCAGCACCACCCCCATCGGCGCCGACGGCAGGAACGCACGCACCGCCAGCCAGGGGTTCGAGCCGCTCGGCCATCCCGCCCCCACTGCCGCCGCCAGTACCCGGCAGGGCGCCCTCCATCGACACCGACAGCGGCAGCGCGGCCGCAGTCAGCCCGGGAGTGGAATTGCTCGGCCATCCCACCACCACCGCCAGCGCCACCCCCATCGGCACCGACAGCGGTAGTGCAGACGCCGCGAGCCAGGGGGGCGGGCCGTTCGGGCATCACTCCCCCATCGCCAGCACCAACACCGCGGTCGCGAACCCCGCCAACGCCGGGGGCGGTAGCCCGGGCACCATCAGATTCGGCACCATACTGTCGGTGCGCTTCGTGGCGGGGACGGACCAGCCCAGTGCCGGGATGGGCCATGCAGCCACCGCAGAGTCCGGCGCGCATGGTGCCGGCGCCGCGGCGTCCCTCCGGGTCGCCAGCATGGGCAACGATGCGATGGGCTTGATGCCCGGGACCGCCATGGACGGCGGCAGCACGACCGATACTCGATCGCCGCTGCGGCCGGGACCCGGGCAGGTGACCGAGTTCACGATCCGGATGGATGACGGTTCCACGGTGACCGAGGTGCAAGCCGACGATCAGGGACTGCTGCCGGGCGATTGGGTCCAGCTTATTCCGGGCGACCACGTGGGCGTGGCGCGGGCAGAGTAGCCTCTCGCGGGGCGAGCTTGCGGGAATCCGCCAGGCGACACCGGCCGGACAGCTTGCCGGACGTGCGGTCAGCCGACCGTACGGCGCCAGCGGGACAGCAACGCAGGATCAGCGCCCGGTAAAGCGCGGCTTGCGCCGTTCCTTGTGGGCGCGGATCCCCTCCTGCATGTCCTCGCTGGACCGCACCCGCCCGACCGTCTGGCTGATCGCCACCATCCGCTCGATCGGGCCGACCGGCAGCACCTCGGCGGCCAGTCGCTTCAGCGCACCGAGCACCAGTGGGGCGGAATCGAGCAGCTCGTCGGCCATCGCCAGCGCCGCCGTCTCGTGCTGCCCGTTCGGCACCACGCGGTTGACGAATCCCACCTCATAGGCGCGGCTGGCCGGCACCTTGGACGCCAGCAGCATCATCTCCATCGCCAGCTTGTGCGGCATGCGCGACACGAGCGAGCTGATCATCCCGCCGGTCACCCCCAGCTTGGCCTCCGGGTAGTAGAAGATGGTGTCCTCGGTCGACACCATCAGGTCGCACATCATCACCATCACCACCCCGCCGCCGATGCACCAGCCCGAGGTCGCCGCGATGATCGGTTTGTCGGTGGCGAAGCCGACGCCCGGGATCGCGCGCCACAACTCCGGCAGGTCGGTCACGTCGGCGCCCGCGGTGAACGCGCGCGTGCCCACGGCGCTGAGGATCGCGACGCGCTGGTCGGACGCGTCGAACGCCTGAAACGCCCGCTGCAGTTCGACGGCAACACCGCTGGAGATCGCGTTGAGCTTCTCCGGCCGGTTGATCCGGATGATCGAGACCAGGCCCTGCTGTTCCACCGTCACGACGCTCATCGACGTTTTTCCTTTGCCGGCCCGCGTGCGAGGCGGAAAGCGAGCCGCGCACCATCGCCGGCGTCAGCTTGCCACCGCGGCGGCGGATCGGCCAATCTCCCGCCCCGGCATGACCCAGCCCGCGCCAAAACTGCCGTTCGCCGAGCTGCTCGGCATCCGCGTGACGGAGGCAACGGCGGAGCGTGTCGTTGCCGAGATGGACGTTCGCCCCGAGCTGTGCACCTCGCCCGCCGTGCTGCATGGCGGGGCGGTGATGGCGTTCGCCGACACGCTGGGCGCGCTGGGCACCATCGCCAACCTGCCGGAGGGCGCCGGCACGACGACGATCGAGAGCAAGACGAATTTCATCGGTGCCGCTCCGGTCGGGACGACGGTGATCGGCACGGCGACGCCGGTGCACCGCGGCCGCCGCACGCAGGTCTGGCAGACCCGGATCTCCACGCGCGAGGGCAAGCTGGTTGCGCTGGTGACGCAGACCCAGTTGGTGCTCTGATCCCAACCTCGGGAAAGCGTCACCCGTCACCGGATATCGCGCGGATCGAATTATGTGCCTATCGCGTGGCGCACCCAGTCCGCCAGGCCAACGACAAACGCCAGCGCCGCGTTGAGCCGACCCAGATCCGCCGCCTCGAGGCGCCCGATCCGCCGCCCGATCCGTTCGCGCCGCACCGCGACCGGTTTGTCGGCCATGACCTGCGATCGCACCCGCAACCCGCTCCCCGCACCCGGCTCGATCGTGACACGGAAGTCGGGCGCGTCGGCCAGGTCCGAGGTCATCTGGCAGGTCACCACCGAGGCGTGACTCTCCGGCAAGGCATTCGTCTGCACGATCACCGCCGGTCGCGGCGTCCCGTGGTCGCCAGGCGCGGCGACTGTCATCACGTCACCGCGGCGCATCGATGTCGAACGTGGAAACCGCTTCGATCCATTCCAGCGCGTCACGCTCCCTGTCGCGGCTGAGACGCGACCTGCGCCGCCGCCCGCCGCCGGATCGCCGCCGATCGTGCATCCGGTAGTATCAGCCGCACCTCGCGCAAGCCGTTCGTGCGTCGCCGTGCACGCATTGCCTTCATCCGTTCAGCGGGCGCGATCATGCGAGGTTCCTTCCGCCAGCCGCCGGCCGGTGCAGCGCGTTACACCGCGCGAATCAACCGCTGACGGCCGGCAAGGCGCAAACCTGTCGGCCGCGCCGGACAGGCCAAGGCGACGGGTTCATCCGCCCGATTGAACCAACCCCCTGGCCCGTCGCACAATGCCGCGCAACGAACGCCTGTCGGGGAGCCCGTCCATGTCCGCATCCACCGAAAGCTACGCGCACGGTGCCAGCGACCTTCCGCTGATCGGCGAGACGATCGGCGCCAGCTTCGACCGCACGGTGGCCACCTGGGGCGACCGCCCGGGCCTGATCGTCCGCCAGCAGGGCATTCGCTGGAGTTTTCGCGAATTGGGCGAGAAGGTCGACGCCTTCGCCGCCGGCCTGGTCGCGCTCGGGCTGCAGCCGGGCGACCGCGTCGGCATCTGGTCGCCCAACAACGCCGAGTGGGTGGTGACGCAGTTCGCTACCGCCAAGGCCGGGCTGATCCTGGTGAACATCAATCCCGCCTATCGCCTGGCCGAACTGGACTACGCGCTGAACAAGGTCGGGTGCCGCGCGCTGATCACCGCGACCGCGTTCAAGACCAGCGACTATGTCGGCATGCTGACCACGCTGGCGCCGGAACTTTCCACCGCGCAGCCCGGCCGGCTGACCGCGGCGAAGTTCCCCAGGCTGGAGATGGCGATCCAGATCGGCCCCAACACCGCCCCCGGGTTCATCGCCTTCGACAGCGTCTACGGCATGGGCGCCGCCTCGCACCGCGCGCACCTGGCCGCTCTGGCGCCCAAACTGCAGTTCGACGAGCCGATCAACATCCAGTTCACCTCCGGCACGACCGGCGCGCCCAAGGGCGCCACGCTGACGCACCACAACATCCTCAACAACGGCTTCTTCATCGGCGAGGCGATGAAGCTGACCCCGCAGGACAAGCTGTGCATCCCGGTGCCGCTGTATCACTGCTTCGGCATGGTGCTGGGCAACCTGGCCTGCACCACGCACGGCTCCGCGATGGTCTACCCGGGCGAAGGTTTCGATCCGCTGGCGACGCTGCAGACGGTGGCCGAGGAGCGCTGCACCGGCCTGCACGGCGTGCCGACGATGTTCATCGCGCAACTGGAACATCCGGAATTCGCAGGCTTCGATCTGGCGTCGCTGCGCACCGGCATCATGGCCGGCGCCCCCTGCCCGATCGAGGTGATGCGCCGCTGCATGGCGCAGATGCACCTGTCGGAGATCACCATCGCCTACGGCATGACGGAAACCAGCCCGGTCAGCACGCAGACCACGACCGACGATCCGGTGGCGCGGCGGACCAGCACGGTCGGTCGCGTCCACCCGCACGTCGAGGTGAAGATCATCGATGCCGAAGGCCGCATCGTGCCGCGCGGCACGCCGGGCGAGCTGTGCACGCGCGGCTACTCGGTGATGCGCGGATATTGGGACGATCCGGAGCGCACCGACCAGGCGATCGACACGGCGCGCTGGATGCACACCGGCGACCTGGCGACGATGGACGAGGAGGGCTACGTCAACATCGTCGGCCGCATCAAGGACATGGTGATCCGCGGCGGCGAGAACGTCTATCCGCGCGAGATCGAGGAATTCCTCTACCGCCACCCGAAGATCCAGGACGTGCAGGTGTTCGGCGTGCCCGACCCCCGCTTCGGCGAGGAGCTGTGCGCCTGGATCAAGATCCGCGCCGGGGAATCACTGACCGCCGACGAGGTGCGCGATTTCTGCCGCGACCAGATCGCGCATTACAAGGTGCCGCGGCACATCCGTTTCGTCGACGAATTCCCGATGACGGTGACCGGCAAGATGCAGAAGTTCATCATGCGCGAACGGATGACGGCGGAGCTGGGGGTGCGGGAGGCTGCGACGGCGTGACACTCCCATTCTCCCCCTCCCCTTGAGGGCTTGGGCCGCTTTGCGGCCCAAGCCCTCAAGGGGAGGGGGAGAATGTTACTGAGTACGTCGTAACATCACTCACCGGCATCGATGCGTATCGTCTCGACCGTTTCCGGCGGCACGCAGCAGTCACTGCCCGCCTCCCCCGTGCCGCGGAGCGTGATTTGCAGGCCACCGGATGGGTCGCTGCCGGCATCGTATGCATAGGTGAACCGCTGAGTCGGCCCGGTGCCCCAGGACAGCGGAATGCGCAGCACCGGGAGGAGATCCGCAGTCAATCGAAAGGCCGAGAGGTATGTCGTGCTGGGATTCGGCGCACGACCTTCGGTGTATTCCAGCAGCGCATAGTTCCGCCCGTGCTGATCGACGACCATGCGTGCCTTGGCCCGGCCGTACGACGAGCAGAAATCCTCCCGTGCCAGCTCCTTGCCATCGTCGGTGATCACCAGGCTCATCGCATCGTCAGGAAAGTCGCACCCGGTGAAGTTGGGACCCGGGGGTTGGTTCGGCAGCACCCGCGACACCAGAACAGCCTTGGGCGCGGCGTGCGCCGCCAGCGTGGTGCCCGCCAGTACGGTCATGGACATCGCGATGACGGCGCAGATGCGCAGAAGTTTCGTTGTCATTCCCGGCCCTTTTTGTCGCTCTGCCGCAACAGGCACGCTGGCCTGCCTTACGCGTCGTGCCCAGTCAGCAGCAGCACATCGGTGTTCGCCGCCTTCAACCGGATTGTCAGCGCCTGCTGGTACTGTGCCGACTTGTACCATTCCATCGCCCGTTCCGGGCTCGAAAATTCCAGCAGCACCACCCGCCCGGGCGTGCGCCCGCCTTCCAGCGTCTCGGCGGCGCCGCCCCGCACCAGGTACTTCCCCCCGAACGCCGCGATCGAAGCCGCCGCCAGCGGGCGGTAGGTCTCGAACAGCGCCGGATCGGTCACCGTGACCTCGGCCAGAATATATCCCTTCGGCATCGTCCTCTCCCCTGCCCGCCGCCGCCGGATTTGACGGATCGGCCGCCGCTACGTGGAATACGCGCACCAACCGGGGGAAACCAAGTGCCGACCACCACCAGCGACGCCGATACCTACGATTTCATCGTCACCGGCGCCGGCTCCGCCGGCTGCGCGGTCGCCGCGCGGCTGTCGGAATCCGGCCGCCACCGCGTGCTGCTGCTGGAGGCCGGCGGCAAGGACAGCAACCCCTGGATCCACATCCCGCTCGGCTACACCAAAACCTTCACCGACCAAGCGGGTGAACTGGATGTTCGAACTCCGAGCCGGAGAAAGAGCTGAACAACCGCATCATGTACCAGCCGCGCGGAAAAGTGCTCGGCGGCACCAGCTCGATCAACGGCATGGTGTACATGCGCGGCAACCACGCCGACTACGACGACTGGCGCCAGCGCGGCTGCACGGGCTGGGACTGGGATTCGGTGCTGCCCTACTTCAAGAAGGCGGAAGACCAGGCACGCGGCCCGAGCGAATACCACGGCGTCGGCGGCCCGCTGCGCGTCTCCGACCAGCCGCAGCGCTGGGAGCTCGCCGACGCGCTGCTGGAGGCGACCATCCAGGCCGGCATCCCGCGCAATGACGACTTCAACGGCGGCAAGCAGGAGGGCGCCGGCTTCTACCAGACCACCACCTCCAACGCCCGCCGCTGGAGCACCGCCGTCGCCTACCTGAAACCGGCCCGCACCCGGCCCAATTTCGTGGTGCAGACCAAGGCGCACGCCACGCGGCTGCTGATCGAGAACGGTCGCGCCGTCGGCGTCGAGTTCCACACCCCATCAGGCCGCAAGACCGCCCGCGCGCGCCGCGAGATCATCGTCTCCGGCGGCGTCTACGGCTCGCCGCAACTGCTGCTGCTGTCCGGCATCGGACCGGCCGCGCACCTGCAGGCGATGGGCATCGCCGTGCAACGCGAGCTGCCGGTCGGCGACAACCTGCACGACCATTTCAACACCTATCTGACCTACAAATGCAGCAAGCCGATCACCCTGAACGAGCTGCAGCACAGCCTGCTGCGCCGGGTCACCGCGGCGGCGGAGTACGCGCTGTTCCGCAAGGGGCCGATGTCGGGCAACGGGCTGTATGTCGGCGCCTTCTTCTGCTCCGACCAGCGCTTTGAACGCCCCGACATCCAGATGAACATGTTCGCCTGGAGCACCACCGAACGCACCCGCAACGGCATCGTCTCGCACCCATTCCCGGGATTTACGCTCAGCCCGGTGCACCTGCGCCCGGAAGGCCGCGGCACGCTGCGACTGAAATCGCCCGACCCGCTCGCGCCGCCGGAAATCCGTTTCAACTTCCTGCGCAGCGACTACGACTACCAGGCGCTGCTCGTCGGCATGCGCATGGCGCGCCGCATTGCCGCGCAACCTGCGCTAAAACTCTTCATCGTCGAGGAAACCCTGCCCGGCCCCGCCTGCACCACCGACGCCGAGATGATCGCCGACATCCGCGCCCGCGGTGTCTCCAACCTGCACCCGGTCGGCACCTGCCGCATGGGCACCGGCCCCGACGCGGTGGTCGATCCGCGGCTGCGCGTCTATGGTGTCGCAGGGGCTGCGCGTCGCCGACGCCTCCATCATGCCGCAGGTCGTCGCCGGCAACACCAACGCGCCCAGCATCATGATCGGCGAGAAATGCGCCGCGATGGTGCTGGAGGACGTCGCCGCCTGACGCGCGGCTGACACACCAACCGACCGGAAAGGAAACGACATCATGCGCTGGGCACGCTTCGACAACAATGGCACCGCCAGCTACGGCATCGTGGAAGGCGACGGAGGCGTGGGCGACACGATCATCCCCGTCCGCGGCTCCCCGTTCGGCACCTGGGAACGCACCGCCACGCGGCACAAGCTCAGCGACGTCAAGCTGCTGGTGCCGCTCGAGCCACTGACATTCTACGCCTGCGGCCTGAACTACGCCGAGCACGTGCGCGAGGCCGCGGCTAAACTCGGCCAGGAGCCCAACCTGCCGAAGCAGCCCGACGTCGGCTACCGCGCCAACAACGCGCTGATCGCGCACAACGAAGCGATCGTCATCCCCAAGGACGCCACCGACAAGGTTCAGTACCGAGGGCGAGCTGGTCGTGGTGATCGGACGCAAGTGCAAGCACCTGACGCGCGATGACGCACTGACCGCGGTGCTCGGCTACACCATCGGCAACGACGTGAGCGAGCGCACCTGGCAGCGCGGCGATCGCACGCTGTGGCGCGCCAAGAACACCGACACGTTCAAGCCGATGGGCCCGTGGATCGAAACCAACGTCGAGCTGGACAGCCTGGTCACCAAGGTGCGGCTGAACGGCCGGCAGATGATCGAGTTCCCCACCAATCACATGATCTTCGGCGTGGTGGATTTTCTGGTGGCGATGACGCGCTACCTGACGCTGTATCCCGGCGACATGGTCTGGATGGGCACCGAGGGCGCCACCGCCGACATGAAGCACGGCGATGTCTGCGAGATCGAGATTTCCTCGATCGGCACGCTGCGCAATCCCGTGGTGCGCGAGGGGTAGCGCCTCGCGCCGCGCCGCCCCCGTCATGCCGGCGCATGCCGGCATCCACGATTTGCCTTCGTGCCGCAAAAAAGTCGTGGATGCCGGCATGCGTCGGCATGATGCAGTGGCCGAGCGCCCGTCCGGCAGCGGGTCGCCTACAATCCCGCCCCGGTCACGACTATTTTGCTTACCGTCGCCCCGCACTCTTGTGGCACGCTGGCGTTCGCACGCCGACCATCCCCGGCGTCGGAAGGAGGGCGGCGTCATGCGGCACGTCATCCCCGGCATGATTCTGCTGCTCGCCGGCCAGGCGCACGCGGCCCCGCCGCCGAATGCCGATCCGCAACTGGCACCCTGGTTCAACAGCTTGCGCCTGCCCCAAAGCGTCGTGCCGTGTTGTTCGATGGCGGACTGCCGGCCGGTGCTGTCGCGCCTGCTGCACGGCCATTACGAAGCCCTCATTGAAGGCAAGTGGCGCACCGTGCCGGACGACAAGGTGCTGAGCCGGCCGGACAACCCCACCGGCCACGCCGTGGTTTGCTGGACGCCGTTCGCCGGCGTGCTGTGCTTCGTCAAGGCGCCGGAAAGTTGAGCAGTCGTCAGCGCCCGCCTAGCATCGGCGCGCAACCGATCCAGGGAGGACAGCATGGATCTCATGGAGACCTCACGCCAGACGGTGGATGAGCTGCTGGCCAGGCGCCACCAGCCGATGAGCTACGAGGAACGGGTGCAATACGCCCTCGACCTTGTCGACATGCACCTGCACGAGGAAAACCCCGACCGCATCGACGAATGCATCCGGCTGTACACGGAGGACGCGGTGTGGGACGCCCCTTCGCGCGGCGTCAGCTATGTCGGGCGGCAGTCGATCAAGGAGAACTACCTGAAGCTGTTCGCCTCCGCGGCCAACATCAGCTTCGAGCCGATCGAACGCTTTGCCTCGCCCGATCGCGTGTTCGACGACATGTGGGCGCGCTTCACGCTCGCCGGCGACGGCTTCGAGAACGCCCCGTTCCCCATCGGCACCAAGGTCAAGCTGCGGCTGCTGCACAATTTCCACATCCGTGACGGCCTGATCGCGCGCGAGATCGGCTACGAAGTCTGGCTGCGCGACGAATAGCGCAAGGGCGCAGGGCAGGCGCAAGAGCGTAGGGCGGAACGGCCAACGCCCCCGGGGACTTGTTACGGGGGCAGCGCATTCCGCCATCTTTCTGCTGCGGGGGGCGGAAAGATGGCGGAATGCGCTGCGCTTTCCCGCCCTACGCTCTCCCGTGGCAGCATGGTGGGCACCGCACCGTCCCTGCTGTCTGCACGTGATTGCCACGCAGCGCCGTTTGTGTAGGGTGCCCGGCGCGATGTGCGCACACTTTCCCCGCCTGGGCCTGCTCGTCACGCTGCTGGCGTTGACCTGCCAACTTGCGCTCGGCGCATCGGTGCCAAGAACGGCCGACCGGCTCGCACGCTTCCGCATCATCTGCCACATCGACGATCGCGCCGGCGGCCCCGACAACGCGCCCGCCGGGCCGTTGCACCGTGCGCCGAACTGCCAGGTCTGCCCGCTGTGCGTTGCCTTCACCGCACCGGCGCCGACGCTGCTGTCGGGCCCGTCGCTGCCGACGCGCACGATCGTGCGCCTGGTGCGCGCCGCGCCGCTCTCGCGCGCCGCGGTCCCGCCGGCGCCCGGCCTGCTGTGGGCGCGGCCGCGCGGGCCACCCGCGCAGGCCTGACGTACCGCGTCCGGCGCCTGGCGCCGCGCGGCAGGCTCGGTCCATCGGATCCATCGTTTCGGGGGCTGCTACATCCCACGCGCGCTCTGCGCCAGCGGCGATGCGGCCCGAGGCGCCAAACCGTGCCGGCACACCCTGACGGCGACCCGCCCCGGCCAACCAAGCCGGCTTCACCGCCAGCGCCGGGCGCCATCGGAACCGCCCCCTCGTCCTGCTGGAAGGAGGCCATGATGCCAGCCAACAAGGCCAAACCCGGCGCCGCCGCCAAGGCCGCCGGCGACAAACCCGGCGCTGGGCCGCCCGCCTATGCCGTCATCGGGCTGCTGGTGGCGTTGCTGCTGCTGGGCACCGGCGCGTTCCTGTGGCTCAACGGCGAGGCCGGCGGGCCGGCCGTCGGCGGCCCGTTCACCCTGGTCAGCGGCGACGGCCACATCGTCACCGACCGCGATTTCCGCGGCAAATACCTGCTGGTCTATTTCGGCTACACCTATTGTCCCGACGTCTGTCCCACCACGCTGAACGCGGTGGCGGGCGCGCTCGACAAGCTGGGCAAGGCCGCGGATCGGCTGCAGCCGCTGTTCATCACCATCGATCCGCGGCGTGACACCCCGGCCGTGATCAAACAGTACGCCGCGGCGTTCTCACCGCGCCTGGTGGGGCTGACCGGCACGCCCGCGCAGATCGCCGCGGTGGCGAAGGAATACCACGTCTACTACGCCGAGCACCGTACCGGCCCCGGTCCCAACGACTATTCGATGGACCACAGCTCGATCATCTACCTGATGGGACCCGACGGACGCTTCATCGCGCCGGTCCGCGCCGACGGGACCAGCGCCGAGATGGCCGTGCAGATCGGCAAGCTCATGTCATGAAAGGACCCTCACCGATGTACCGCCGAAGCTTTCTGGGTCGCACCCTGCTGGGCCACGCCTTGCTGGCCGCCGCACTGCTGCTTCCCGTCGCCGCCGTCGCACAGCCGGCATCGGTCAAGCTCGACAATGTGTGGTCCCACGCCGCGATGGCGGGCCGCATCGGCGTGGTCTACCTGACCATCACCGCGACCGGCGCGCCCGATACGCTGCTCGGCGCCAGCTCACCGGTGGCGGCGAAGGCCGAGTTGCACGAGAGCATCGACGACAACGGCGTGATGAAGATGCGCCCGGTCGCCTCGCTGCCGGTGGTGCCCGGCAAGCCGGTCAAGCTGCAACCGGGCGGCTATCACATCATGCTGATCGACCTGACGCACGCGCTGACGGCGGGCGAGAGTTTTCCGATCACGCTGACCTTCGAAAACGCCGGGGCGGTCACCGCCCAGGTGAGCGTGCAGCAGGCGGGCGCGTCGGACATGCAGATGTCGCCCAACGACACCGGCAAGGGCGGCATGCCGGGGATGAAGATGTAGCGCGGCTCAGCCGATCAGCCGCGGCGTGCAGCGTGCGGGCTCACCACCGACGGTAACCGCCGTAGCCGCCGTGCCAGCCCCAGCCGCCGCCCCAGCCCCAGCCGCCGCCACGCCAGCCCCAACCGCCGCCCCAGCCGCCGCCGATCACGACGGTCGGGCCGCCATAGCCATAGGCGTACGGGTAGCCGTACGGGTAACCGCCATAGCCGTAGGCCGGATAGGCCGCGCCATAGGGATAGCCCCCGGCATAGCCCGGCTGCGGCGTCTGGACGCTGTCGCCCTTGGCGGCCATGCACTGGGAATAGGCGGCATTGTATTGGTACTGGATGCCGCCGGCCGAATACTGCGCGTTGTTGGCGCCGATCGCGCTGCCCATCAGCAGTCCGGTCGCCCCGCCAATCGCTGCCCCGGCACCGGCCGCGCCGGCCGCTGCGCCGATCGCCGCGCCCAAGCCAGCGCCCAGCGCGGTGCCGACCACCGCACTGCCCACCGCGGCGTTGGTTGCCGCCACGCCCGGCTGCGCCCCGCCCGTCTGCTGCGACGCCCAGCCGCGGCAGATCGCGTCATCCTGCTGGAACGCCTCGAAGCTCTTGCCCTGTCCCGGCATGGCCGTCACGGTCGGTCCGGCCGGCGGAGCGACCACGCACGCGGCCAGCGCAATGGGGGCCGCCAGAGCGGCCAATGATGTGATGCGACGCATGGTAGTCACCCTTGGGTTCTCGCAGTTTGGCAACGTCTCGCCCGGCACACCGCCACACCTCAAGCCATAGCACAGGCGATAATCTCAAGCGGTAACATAGTGTGTCCTGGCGCGGGATTCATCGGGGACCGCGGCGCGCATTCGGAACGTCCGCGTTCGGGACCTTGGCCGTTCCCGCCCACACTGGCATGCTACCCACGCAACAACGGGCCAGGGGTGCAAAAATGGCGGAGCAGTGGGTGCGGGTGGCGGCGACGGCGGACGTGGCCGAGGGCGCGGCGATCGCGGTGAAAGTCGGCGATCGCGAGATCGCGCTGTATCACCTGCCGGGCGGCGAATTCCGCGCGACCGACAATGTGTGCACCCACGAATACGCCCAGCTCCATGAAGGCTGGCTGGAGAACGGCGAGATCGAATGCCCGCTGCACGCCGGAAAATTCGACGTGCGCACCGGCAAGGCCACCGCCGCGCCCTGCGAACTCGCCATCGACGTGTTTGAGGTGAAGGTGGACGGCGCCGACCTGCTGCTCAAGGTCCCGGGCTGAGCCGGCACCGGCGATGACCGCCACCGCACCGATCGACTGCGACCTGCATCCGACGGTGCCCGCCCTTTCGGCGCTGTATCCGTACCTCGACGAGATGTGGCGCGAGCAGGCGATCCGCCGCGGCTTCGACGAGATGAACACCATCGCCTATCCGGCCAACACGCCGTTGTCGGTGCGGGCCGACTGGCGCGACGCGCAGGGCCGGGCGGCAACCACGCCCGAACGCCTGGCGGCCGAGGCGCTGGCCCCGTTTGGCACCGGCACGGCGATCCTGAACTGCCTCTACGGCACCTCGGTCATGTTCAGCGAAGACCTCCAGGCGGCGTTCTGCAAGGCGCTGAACGACTGGCTTTCCCGCGAGTGGCTGGATCGCGACGCCCGGCTGCGCGCCTCGATCGTGGTGCCGCTGACCAACCCCGAGCTGGCGGTGGCCGAGATCGAACGCCGCGCCGCCGATCCGCGCTTCGTCCAGGTGCTGCTGCCGGTGTCCGGCGAGATCCCGCTCGGCCGGCGGCAGCACTGGCCGATCTACGCCGCCGCCGAGCGCCATCACCTGCCGATCGGCGTGCACGCCGGCAGCTCCTACCGCCATCCGGTGACCGGCGTCGGCTGGCCCGGCAGCTTTACCGAGGACTACGTCAACCAGGCGGTCGGCTTCCAGTCGGCGCTCAGCTCGCTGCTGGCCGAGGGCGTGTTCGCCAAGTTCCCCGGCCTGACCGTGGTACTGATGGAATCCGGCGTAAGCTGGCTGCCGGCCTACATCTGGCGCTTCACGAAGTTCTGGAAGGGGCTGCGCAGCGAGGTCCCCTGGGTCAGCGACCCGCCGGGCGAGATCGTGCGCGATCGCGTCCGCCTGACCATCCAGCCGTTCGACGCCCCGCCGGACCCGGGCGGCATCGACCGGTTGATCAACCAGATCGGCTCGGACGAGATCCTGCTGTTCGCCACCGACTACCCGCATTGGCAGTTCGACGGCGTTCAGGCGGTGCCGGCCGAGGTCGGCCTGGCCCTGCGGCACAAGATGATGGTGGAAAACCCGCTGCGGACGTATGCTCGGCTGAGGGAGACCGTGCCATGAACGTGGACGTGCTGAACCGATCGGGCATGCAACCAGCCGCACAGAGCCGGCTGGCGATCGCCGACTGCGACATCCATCCGCGCACCAAGGGCGTCAAATCGCTGTATCCGTGGCTGTCGCAGCGCTGGCAGGCGCACCTGGAGGCGTTCGGGCTGACCTATCGCCAACCCTGGGCGAAGGGGCCGGCGTTCCCGAAGTCGCAGCCGACGGCCTGCCGCCGCGACGCCTGGCCGCCCGGCGGGGAGCCGGGCAGCGACCTTGCGTTCATGGCGGCGCAGCACCTCGACCCGAACAATGTCACGCTGGGCATCCTCAACCCGCTGGGCAGCGGGCAGGGCGCACAGAACCCCGACCTGTCGGCCGCCATCACGCACGCCACCAACGAGTGGCAGGTTGCCGAATGGACTTCTCGCGACTCGCGGCTGAAGGCGTCCGTGGTGGTGCCGTATGAGGACCCCCTGGCCTCCGTCAAGGAGATCGAGCTGCGCGCCGGGGACAAGAATTTCGCCCAGGTGCTGATGCTGACGCGCACGGCCGAGCCGCCCGGGCAGCGGCGCTACTGGCCGATCTACGCCGCGGCCGAGGCGGCCGGGCTGCCGATCGGCATCCACGCCTTCGGCTATGGCGGCTTCCCGATCACCGCCGGCGGCTGGCCGTCCTATTACATCGAAGAAATGGTCGGCCACGCCCAATGCAGCCAGTCGGTGGTGGCAAGCATGGTGCTGGAGGGCGTGTTCGAGCGTTTTCCGCGACTGAAGGTGGTGCTGATCGAGGGCGGCGTCGCCTGGGCGGCGGCGCTCGGCTGGCGGATGGACGCGCAATGGAAAAAACTGAAGCAGGAGCTGCCGCACCTCAAGCGCCTGCCGTCGGAGTACATGCGCAGCCACGTGTGGTTCAGCACCCAGCCGATCGAGGAGCCGGAGCCGCGCAGCCATCTCGCCGAGACGTTCGACTGGATCGGCTGGGACCGGATTCTGTTCGCCTCGGACTACCCGCACTGGGATTTCGACGACCCGGCACACGCGCTGCCGCTGAAGATGACCGAGACGCAGCGGCGGCAGGTGTTCCTGGAGAACGCGAAGGCGGTCTACGGGGTCGCCTGAGAGCGTGAAAATGTATCGAATTTGGGCCTCAACACCACAAGATATGGTGGCGGCAACGCCGCTTCATCCCATACATATTGTGCCACCTGCCGTGCTTGACCGATACATTTTCAGGCTCTGAGCGGAGGGTCGCCCGACGCGGCTGCAACGTTGGTCGCGCCTTCGTCTCCGACTTAGGGCCTGAAGCGGAATAGCCGAATCGATTGGGATGGGTCGTAACATCGTGTGTCATGGCCGGGCTTGGCCCGGTCACCCACGACTTCGCAGCTCATAGCAAAGACAGTCGTGGGTGGCCGGGCCAAGCCCGGCCATGACACCGAAGTTTGCCGCGCGTGCGGTTGAAGCACTTGTTTCGCCTCAGGCCCTTCGCTGATAGGGCTCCGCGGCGGCAATCCTCACGCCAGCGCGACGAGGTTGCCTAACCGTCGTGGCCGGCAGTCGAACACGCCGCTCGCCCGGCAAGGCCTTGCATCGAGGGGATGGTTCTCCGCAAGCCCCGCGCCGGATCCCGCCCCACGCCGTCCCACGCGACGGCTACCCGGCCGCACCGGAACCGGCTTCAATGCCCGCATGGCGCATCCCGATCCCCCTCCGCCCCCGACCGTGCCCCCGGCGCGTGCCAGCCTGTCCGACCTGTTCTGCGGCTTCCTGTCGCTCAGCCTGATGAGCTTCGGCGGCGGCCTGGCCGCCTGGATCCGGCGCGAGGTGGTGGCACGGCGCGGCTGGCTGGACGACCGGCAGTTCCTCACCGGCTACGCGCTCAGCCAGATCACGCCCGGCGCAACCAACGTGAACCTGGCGGTGTTCATCGGCGCGCAGCTCCGCGGCGTGCCGGGCGCGCTGGCGGCGCTGGCCGGGCTGATGCTGGTGCCGGTCGGGCTGATGCTCGCCGCCGGGACGCTGTATTTGCGCGCGCAGGCCGCGCCGGGGTGGGGCTGGCTGGGCACGGCGCTGGCGGGCATGGGAGCGGTCGCGATCGGCCTCAACATCGCGACGGGGGTGCGCCTGGCGCGGCGCAACCTGCGCGGGATCGGCGCGGCGCTGGTGGTGCTGGCGACCACGGTCGGCATCGGCGTGCTGCGCATCCCGCTGCTCGAGGTGCTGGTGGGCCTCTTCCCGGTTAGCCTCGGGCTGAGCCTGTGGCAGGCCCGGTCACGATGATTCCGTCGCGATGATCCAGGTGCTGCTCCAGCTTGCGCTGCTGTTCGGCAGCCTGTCGCTGTTGGCGTTCGGCGGCGGCACCGCGGTGATCCCGGACATGCAGCGGGCGGTGGTGGACGTGCATCACTGGCTGACCGCGCCGGAGTTTTTGGCGTTCTTTGCGATCTCGCGCGCCGCGCCGGGACCGGGTTCGCTGATCGTCGTGCTGATCGGGCAAAAAGTGGCCGGCATCGCCGGCGCGGTGGTAGCCGGGCTGGCGATGTTCGGGCCGTCCTGCGTGCTGGTCTACGTGGCGGCGCGCGTGTGGCATCGCGCTGGGGGTGCGGCCTGGCGCCTGCACGTGGAGCGCGCGCTGGCGCCGATAGCGATCGGCCTGACCTTTGCCAGCGCCATCGCGTTGATGCGCGGCACCGAGCACGACTGGCGTGCCTACGCGATCACCGCCGTTGCCACGGTGGTGCTGTCGCTGACCGAGGTGAACCCGCTGTTCGTGCTCGGCGGCGGCGCCGTCGCGCTGCTGGTGGCCGGGTCGTGACGCACCCACATGTTACCCAACGGATATGACAGAGACACCATGACCGCCCCCGCCCCCATAGCGCCGAATACGCCGCTCGCCGGCATCATCGTGCTCGATTTCGGGCAGATCTATCAGGGTCCCTACGCCACCGAGCTGATGGCGCGCGCCGGCGCCGACGTGATCAAGATCGAGCCGCCCTCGGGCGAGCCGCTGCGGCGCAACCCCGCCGGCCCGGGCACGCGGCTGGCGTTCGCGATGCTGAACTCCAACAAGCGGGCGATCACGCTCAATCTGAAAGCGGAACGGGGCCGCGCGCTGCTGCTTGACATGGTGCGCCGCGCCGACGTGCTGCTGGAGAATTTTTCCCCCGGCACGCTGGACGATCTTGGCGTCGGCTACGCGGTGCTCAGCGCGGCCAATCCGCGGCTGGTCTACGCGACCGGCACCGGGTTCGGCATCAGCGGGCCGGATCGCGACACGCTGGCGATGGACCTGACGATCCAGGCGGCGTCGGGGATCATGAGCGTGACCGGCGATCCGGACGGGCCGCCGATGAAGGCCGGGCCGACGCTGGTGGACTACATGGGCGGCATCCATCTATACGGTGCCGTCATGACCGCGTTGTTCCAACGCGAGCGCACCGGGCGCGGCCAGCTTGTCGAAGTGGCGATGCAGGAGGCGGTGTATTCCACGCTGGCCTCCAGCTTCGAGTACCATGTGCGCACCGGAAAACTGCCGCCGCGCACCGGCAACCGGCAGGCGGGGCTGGCCAGCGCGCCGTACAACGTGTTCACCACCGCCGACGGCCACGTCGCCATCCACGTGGTGACCGAGGGCCACTGGCAGAAGCTGCTGACCGCGATGGGCCGCGACGACCTGAAGGACGACCCGCGCTTCGCCTCGATGACGGCGCGCGCGCAGCACATGGCGGAGACCGAGGCGGTGGTGACCGCCTGGACCAGCAAGCTGCCGAAAGCCGAGGTGTTCGCCGCGACGCGGCTGCACCGCATCCCCTGCGCCCCGGTGCGCACCGCGCCCGAGGTGATGAACGACCCGCACATGCACGCCCGCGGCATGCTGGAACGCATCATCCACCCCGAGCTAGGCAACATCGTCGTTCCCACCACGCCGCTGCGGCTGCACGGCGCCGACAAGCTCGCAACGATTCCCAGCCCGACGATCGGCCAGCACAACGACGAGGTCTACGGCGGCTGGCTGGGTCTGAGCGCGGCCGAGCGCGACAAGCTGCACCAGGCGGGCGTGATTTGACGCCAATCGGCATTGGATCGCGCGGCAGGGGCGGGCGATCATCGCGCCAGCCGTCCGGAAGCCGGCCCGAACGGCGTGGACCGCGGGCAGGCGATCCCGATCTGGCCGGGCGCACGTCGGCCGACCCCGCCTGGCATCGGGCTGGGTGCCGCGGTGGCCGGTTGCGTGGGCGGTGACGCAAGTTCGATACATTGTACGCGCGACGCGGTTCGCCAATCTGTGACGCTCCTGGTCCTATGCACCAGGGAGCAACACGCTCGTGGTCCTATGCACCGGCGAGCAACACGCTCGACAGCACCCGAGTGACTGCACAACGCCGCGGCGCTTCCCCGCGCGGCAGGAGCCGTGTAACATTCGCAAATCCGGCGTGGTAACCCCGCCGGATCACGCAAATGAACCCCGCCCCTGGGTCAAGGCGGCGGGCAACCGGGGCAGGGGAGACGGGATGGCCAACATCATCCGTGCCGCATCGCGGCGGGACGTACTGAAGATCGCCGGTCTGGGCGGCACCGCCGCCGCATTGCTGCCGCCGCGCAGCGGCCAGGCCGCCAGCAAGACTCTCAGCTTCATGCACGAGAGCTCGTTCATCCACACTTACGACGAGTTCTTCAAGAACACGCTGGTGCCGGAATATCAGAAGGCCGCTGGCATCACTGTCGACTACCAGTTGATCAGCGTCGGCAGCCTGCAGACCCGCATGACCACCGCCACCGAGACCGGCAACGGTCCCGACATGACGCTGACCTTCTTCAACTGGCCGTTCCTGTACGATGAGAAGCTGGTGGATGTCAGCGACATCGCCGGCGGCATCGGCCAGAAGAACGGCGGCTGGTACAAGTCCGCCGAGGAAGCCGTGGTCGTCAACGGCAAATGGAAGGCCATCCCTTTCGGCAATGTCGGCCAGCTCATGAACTGGCGCAACGACTGGTTCGCCGAGGTCGGCGTCAAGGACTTCCCCGACACCTGGGATGAGCTGCTCGAGGCCGGCACCAAGCTTAAGAAGGCCGGCCACCCGTTCGGCTTCGAGCTCGGCCACGGCTTCGGCGACAACCACGGCTGGCTGTATCCCCTGCTGTGGTCATACGGCGGGCGCGAGGTCGAGCCCGACGGCAAGACCGTCGTGCTCGATTCCGACGAGACTGCCCGCGCCGTCGACATGTGTCGCAAGTTCTTCCAGCAGACCATGTTCGAGGATTGCCTGGGCTGGACCGATCCCTCCAACAACAAGGCCTGGATGGCCGAGCAGATCTCCTGCACCAACAATGCCGAGAGCATCCTGTGGTTCGCCAAGGAGCAGTTCCCCGACATCGGCAAGGTGACGCAGCAGTCGCTGAACCCGCAGGGGCCGAAGGGGCGCTTCCACATCCTCGCGCCCTGGAGCCACGCGATCTACAGCTTCTCGCCGAACATCCAGGCGGCGAAGGATTTCCTGGCCTGGCTGATGGACCCCAAGCAGGTCGAGCGCTGGTACGCCTCGGCCGACAGCTACTACGCGCCGTTCCTGCGCGCCTATGACGACGCGCCGCTGTGGCACGTGGAGCCGCGCAACCTGCCGTACCGCGATTCGCTGGCCACCTCGCACCTGCCCGGCTGGCCGGCGCCGATCAGCCGCAAATCCTCCGAAAGCGTCGCCAAATACGTCGATGGTGGACATGTTCGCCAAGGCCTGCACCGGCAAGTCCACCAAGGAGGTAATCGCCGACGCGGTGGCGCAACTGAAACAGATCTACAAGGCCTGACGGTGGCGTTGCGCGCGACCGCCCGGCCCACGCATCGCTGCCTCGCTTCCTGCGGCATCGGGGCGGCGTAGCCATGTCCACCTACATCCAATCCCTCGCGCTCCCCCTGCCGCGCCGCCGCCCGTTCAGCCTGCGCCGCTGGACCGAGGGCGAGGGCGTGTTCAGTTGGCTCATGGTGACCCCGCCCGCGCTGTTCCTGCTGGCGCTGGTGGGATACCCGTTCGTCTACGGCATCTGGCTCAGCCTGGAGGACAAGCCGGTCGCGCACGCCGGCCACTTCATCGGGCTCGCCAACTTCGTGACCGACCTGCACGATCCCGTGTTCTGGCAGGTGGCGCAGAACACGTTCGTCTATACCTTCTCCGCCACCATCCTGAAGATGATCGGCGGCCTTGCCCTCGCGCTGGTGATGAACCAGCAGTTCAGGTTCAAGAACCTGTTCCGCGCAGCGATGCTGCTGCCGTTCATCGTGCCGACGGTGCTGTCCACCATCGCCTGGATGTGGATCCTCGACCCGTCGTTCAGCGTGATCAACTGGTTCCTGATCCACTGGGGCATCGCCAATCCCGGGCCGTCCTGGCTCGGCGATCCGCACCTGGCGATGTTCTCGCTGATCATGGTCAACACCTGGCGTGGCCTGCCGTTCTACGCCATCACCCTGCTCGCCGGGCTGCAGACCATCTCGCCGGAGCTGTACGAGGCCGCCACCATCGACGGCGCCACCACCTTCGCGCGCTTCCGCTATGTCACCCTACCGCTGCTCAAGCCGGTGATCTTCATCGTCACCATGTTCTCGGTGATCTTCACCTTTTCCGACTTCCAGCTCGTCTATGTGCTGACACGCGGCGGTCCCGCCAACGCCACGCACCTGTTCGCCACCTATGCCTTCGACGTGGCCATGAGCGGCGGCCAGTTCGGCCTCGGCGCCTCGATCGCGCTTTCCATGCTGCCGCCGCTGGCGCTGCTGATCGCCGGCATGGCGTGGTACATGCGGGGCGACAAGACATGATCATCGAGAACCGTGGCTGGCGCGCGCGCACCCTGAAGCTGTGGCTGCCGCTCGGCTTCTTCATGATCTTCAACCTGTTCCCGTTCTACTGGATGGCGATCACCTCGGTGAAGCCGAACAGCGAGCTGTACAGCCGCAAGATCATGCCGCTGATCGTCTATCACCCGACGCTGCAGCACTTCGTCAAGTTGCTGACCGAGACCAGCTTCCTCACCTGGACCTACAACACGCTGCTGGTGGCGGTGACCTCGACCGCGATCTCGCTGATCTTCGGCCTCATGCTCGCCTACCCGCTGTCGCGCATGAAGTTTCCCGGCGCGGCGCTGATCTCCTTCGCGGTGGCCGCCACCTATCTGGTGCCGCAGCCGCTGCTGTTCATTCCGCTGGCGGACATCATCAACCGGCTGGGGCTGGGCGACACGCTGACCTCGGTCATCCTCACCTATCCCACGCTGCTGGTGCCGTTCTGCGCCTGGCTGCTGATGGGTTATTTCAAGTCGGTGCCGCACGAGCTGGAGGACGCGGCGCGGATCGACGGCGCGACGCGGCTGCAGACCATGTTCCGCATCTTCCTGCCGCTGTGCATTCCCGGGTTCATTTCCGCCGGCATCTTCGCCTTCACCCTGGCGCAGAACGAGTTTCTCTACGCGCTGATCTTTCTCACCAAGACCGACGTGCGCACGGTGCCGGTCGGCGCCATTGCCGAACTGGTGCGTGGCGATGTGTTCTATTGGGGGCAGTTGATGGCGGCGGCGCTGCTCGGCTCGATCCCGGTGGCAATCATCTACTCGTTCTTCGTGGAGCATTACGTCGCCGGGCTGACCCAGGGCGGCGTGAAGGCCTGATACCAGGACGCGCCGACCGCGACCCGGCGGCGCCGGCCTGCGAACCGCGGACCGGCGCCTTCAATCCGCATAGACAATGGTACGCAGCATGATGCGGCGCTCGTCCGGGCGGGCGTCGCCGGCACCGCGGTGCATCGTCGCCCGCTCGTCCCACATCAGCACGTCGCCGACCCGCCAATGGTGGTAATACACAAACCGCTCCTGCGTGGCGTGCGCTGCGAGTTCCTCGATCAGCGGCCACGCCGCCTCCCGTGGCATCCCGACAAACCCGTGCGTGTGCATCGGGTTGACGAACAGGATCGGCCGGTCCGTCACCGGGTGGCGGACGACCGCCGGCCACGGCACTTCCCGATACTGCTTTTCGGTGACGCCCTTGTCGTCGCCATACAGCTTCTCGCCGGCCGGCCCTGTGCTGCGGCCGTGCAAGCCGGTCAGGGCGGCAAGTTTTTCCCGCGTTGCCGCCGGCAGCGCCGCATAAGCCGCACCCATATCGGCGAACATCGTGCCGCCCTTGTCCGACGGCACCTCCTTCGCGTGCAGGATGGCCAGCAGCGGGAGAGAGTCCTCGTACGTCGAGTCGGTGTGCCAGTCGGTGGCGCGCTTGACGCCGTACCAATCCACCTTGCCCTCGGCATCGACATTGGTGAGCCAGGAGACGTCCGGATGCTCGGCATGGCGGTACTTGACCAGCGCGTGCTTGCGCGGCGTGCCGAACCGGCGGCCGAACGCGGCGAGCTCGGCGGCGCCGAGGTCCTGGTCGCGGAACACCAGCACCGGGTGCTCGGCAAAAGCCTGGGCGGTCCAGGCGAATTGCGCCTCATCGAGGGGCTGCGACAGGTCGATGCCGAGTGCCTCGGTCCCCAGCGTCTCGCCCAGTGGGCGGAGCTGCGGTGTGTTTGTCATTGGCGATCCTCCCGATTGGTCACCGTTCGTGGGAGTATGATCCCGGCACGGCGATGGCCGCAATCAGCTTGGTCACGCAGTCCAGGGATCGATCAACGCCAGACCACAATCGGCGAACCCAGCGGTGTCGCGCGTGGCGACGCTCGCATCGGCGGCAAGCGCGGTCGCCGCGATCAACGCATCGAATCCCTCGATTGGCCGGTCGGCGCGGCGCCGTGTCACCACGATGTCGGCATAGTGCGCGGCCGCAGTGGCTCCAAACGGCAGGATGCGGCCGGCCGGATCCTCATCGAACATCGCCGCGGCGGCCGAAGCGAACGCTGCGCGCCGTCGCCCCTCGGGCGATGCTGCGATGCCGTAGAGCACCTCGGCCTGATTGATCCGGGTCGTGTACAGCAGCGCCCGCGGCTGTGCGGCAACCCAGGCCAGGACTTTGGGGTGCGGTTCGCCCCGCATCAGTTCCGAGATGACGGTGGTGTCGAGGACGATCACGGGTCGAAATCAGGCGGCTCGCGCGCCGGCACCGGCGGGTGCGGCGCAAGCGCGACTCCGCCAAGCGGCGCGAACCGACGCCGGATCGCGTCCGCCAGGTTCGGCTCGTGCTCCTGAGTGGACTCGAGCGCTTCAGCCAGGATGCAACGCAGCTCGGCCTCCATGGAGCGACCGTGCCGCGACGCGCGCACCCGCAGCCGTTCCTTTGCCGCCGAATCGACATTGCGGATCGTCAGTGTGGTCATCGATCAGCGCGTCCCTTTCGATGACTGCATTGTAGTCGTTGACTGCAGTGGGTCCAACATGAATGCCCCCGGCGGCCAGACACCCGGTCGCTCCGGCAGCGGCCACCGTCCGCCGACATATAGTCGCCTGAAGTGCGACGCGGATGTCCGACGCCGTCATCGTCTGTCCCCGCTCCAATCAGGGAGCATCCGCGCGGCCCACTGCTTTGGTCATGCCGCGCGATCACAGGAACGACACCGGATCGACATCCACGTCCACCCGCGCCCCGCGCGGCACTTTCACCCGTGCCAGCCACTCCCGCAGGATCGGCTGCACCGCGATCTCGCGCCGCGTCTTCAGCAGCAGCCGCCGCCGGTGCCGCCCGCGCAGGATGCCAGCGGCGCCGGCGCCGGACCGAGCACCGTCACCCCGTCGCCATGCGGCGCCGCGCGCCCCAGCTCGCGCGCCAGCGCCGTCGGCCACCGCCGCGTGATCCGCGCTGACGATCAGCGCCGCCAGCCTGCCGTACGGCGGCCAGTGACCCGGCCGGCGCTGCGCCGCCTCGCGCGCCATGAAGGCGTCAAGGTCGCCGGCCACCAGCGCCTGCATCACCGGATGCTCGGGGGTGAACGTCTGCAGCAGCACCTGGCCGGGCGCCTCGGCCCGCCCGGCGCGGCCGGCCACCTGGTGCAGCAACTGCACGGTCCGCTCCGCGGCGCGCAGGTCGCCGCCGGCCAGGCCGAGATCGGCGTCGACCACGCCGACCAGCGTCAGATGCGGGAAATGCCAGCCCTTGGCGACGATCTGCGTGCCGATGATCAGATCGACCTCGCGCGCCTCGATGGCGTGCGCGGCGGCGGCGGCGGCCTCCGGGCCCGGCATCGTGTCGCTCGCCATCACCAGCCGCCGCGCCTCGGGGAACAGCGCGGCGGCTTCCTCGGTGATGCGCTCCACGCCCGGGCCGACCGGCGTCAGGCTGTGCGCCGCGCCGCAGGCCGGGCACTCCGGCGGGATCGGGATCGCGTGGCCGCAATGGTGGCATTGCAGCGACGCCCCGCACGCGATGCTCCACCAGCCAGGCGGTGCAGTTCGGGCACTGCATGCGGTGGCCGCAATGCCGGCACAGCGTCAGCGGCGCATAGCCGCGGCGATTGAGGAACAGCATCGCCTGCTCACCGCGCGCCAGCGTGTCCCGGATCGCCTCGATCAGCGGCGGCGCCAGGAAGTGTCCTCGTTCCGGCGGCGTCACGCGCATATCGATCGCCGCCACCTCCGGCAGCGTCGCGCCGCCATGCCGCGTCGGCAGGCTGATCCGCCGGTAGCGGCCGGCCTCGACATTGGCGACCGTCTCCAGGCTCGGCGTGGCCGACACCAGCACCGCCGGCGCCGCGCACAGCCGCGCCCGCACCACCGCCATGTCGCGCGCGTGGTAGACCACGCCGTCCTCCTGCTTGAAGGCCGTCTCGTGCTCCTCGTCCACCACGACCAGGCCGAGATCGGGAAACGGCAGGAACAGCGCCGAGCGCGCGCCGACCACCACCGGCGCGCCGCCCTCGGCCACCGCCCGCCAGGTGATCCGCCGCGTCCGCGAGGTCAGATCGGAGTGCCACACCGCCGGGGCGACGCCGAAGCGGCTCTCGAACCGCTCCAGCCATTGCGCTGGACAGCGCGATCTCCGGCAGCAGCACCAGCGCCTGGCGCCCGGCGCGCAGGCACGCCGGCGACCGCCTCGAAATAGACCTCGGTCTTGCCGGAGCCGGTGACGCCATCGAGCAGCGTCACCGAGAATTCTCGCCCCGCCACCGCTTGGCATAGCACCGCGGCGGCTGCGGCCTGCGCGTTGGACAGCACGGGCCCCGGATGGTCCGGATCGGGCGGATCGAACGGCGCGCGGGATGGCAGCGCCGCCGGCGCCAGCAGCCCGGCTTGCGCCATCGCGTGCACCACGCCGGACCCGACGCCGGCCGCGCGCGCCAGCTCGCCCGCCGAGCGCGGCAGGCCGTCGGCCAGCGCCGCCAGCACGCGCTGCCGCGCCGGGGTCAACCGCGCTTCGGGCAGCCCCGACTCGGGCAGCGGCTCGGGCCCCGACCCGAGCAACGCCTCGGGCGCCACCTCGGACACCGTCTCGGCCACGCGCCAGCCGGATTGCGCCCGTCCGGTGTCGGGACTGACCACGCGCAGCGCCATCGCCATCACCACCCCGGGCGGCGACAGCGTGTAGCTCGCAATCCAGTCGACCAATCGACGAAGGTCGGGGCGCATCGGCGGCGTGTCCAGCACGGCGATCAGCGCCTTCAGCTTGCGCTCCGGCACGCCATGATCGTCGGCACCATTCCCGGAGCCGTCGGGCACTTCGCCTGCGCCACTAGAGCCTGCCAGCGGGCCTGACCCGGTGGGGCTCTTGTCCCGGGGGTCCCACACGACGCCGATCTCCTCGCGCCGGTTGAGCGGCACCAGCACCACGTCGCCCGGTTGCACCGTCAGCTCGGCCGGCACGCGGTAGTCGAACGGCCCGGGGAACGGATACGGCAGCATGACCGCGAACTCGGCGCGAGGTTTGCTTTCTGTCCGGGCTGTCCATGTTCTATGATGCGCGCGGGAACGCGCCTGATGTCCAGGCACGGCGGGAGGCGAGCTGCACCGCATGAAGTTCTTCGTCGATACCGCCGACACGGCGGAGATCAAGTCGCTCGCCGCGTCCGGGCTGCTCGACGGCGTCACCACCAACCCGTCGCTGGTCGCCAAATCGGGCAGGCGCATCCTGGACGTGATCGCCGAGATCTGCGCCACCGTCCCCGGCCCGGTCAGCGCCGAGGTCGCTGCCACCGAGTACGACGGCATGCTGGCCGAGGCGCGCGTGCTGCGCCGCATCGCCAAGAACGTCGCCGTCAAGGTGCCGCTGACGCCGGACGGGCTGCGCGCCTGCCGTCATCTCAGCGACGACGGCGCGATGGTCAACGTCACCCTGTGCTTCTCCGCCGCCCAGGCGCTGCTCGCCGCCAAGGCCGGCGCCAGCTTCATCAGCCCGTTCGTCGGCCGGCTGGACGACATCGGCCAGGACGGCATGGCGCTGATCGCCGACATCGTGCAGATCTACCGCAACTACGCGCTTCAAGACCGAGGTGCTGGTGGCCTCCGTGCGCCACCCGATCCACGTGATCACCGCGGCCAAGCTCGGCGCCCACGTCGCCACGCTGCCGCCCGCGGTGCTGCGCCAGCTCTTCAACCATCCGCTGACCGACAAGGGTCTTGCCGCCTTCCTTGCCGATTGGGCGAAGACCGGCCAGCAGATCGCATGACTGCGGCTCGGCCGCTTCCCGACGCGGCCGAGAGCGATCTTGTCGCCGCCTTCCTGCGCGCGCATCCCGCGTGGCTGGCCGAGCATCCCGAGCTGTATCGCCTGCTGGCGCCGCCGCGGCGGGTGCATGGCGAGGCGCTGGCCGACCACATGGCGGCGATGCTGCGGGCCGAGCGGGCGCACGCCACGCGAGACTGATCGACTGCCGGCCGCGCCGCGGCGGGGATGGCCGGGCGGGTGCAGGAGGCGGTGCTGGCGCTGATGCGCGCCGCCGATCCCGTGGAGTGCGTCAGCGCGGAGCTGCCCGGCCTGCTGGGCATCGACGCCGCCGCGCTGTGCACCGAGGGCCGGCATCCCGCCTGCCACACGCTGCCGCCGAACACCGTCGGGCGCCTGCTCAACGGCCGCGACGTGACGTTTCGCGCCGCGCCCCCGGATGCCAGGATTGGGGACGCCCTGATGGCGGACGGCCTGATGCTGCACGCCGAGGCGGCACGCCTGGCGCTGCACGATGCGCTGGTGCGGGTGCCCGGTGCCGGCGCGCCGATGCTGCTGGCGCTGGCGAGTCGCGACGCCCGCGCGCTGGACCCCGCCCAGGGCAGCCATGCGCTGGGCTTTCTGGGGCGCGCCGTGGCCGCTGCCCTCGGGCGCTGAGCCGTGGCCAATGAAGACTCTCCCCCTCCCCTTGCGGGCTTGGGCGGCGAAGCGGACCGAGGATCGGGGAGGGGTTCAGCAGCACGGTGCCGCGGTTCGACCACCGCCAGCCATGACCGGTGAGGCTGCGCGTCAGGCCTTCCTCGACTGGCTGGCCCGCGAGCGCCGCGCCGCCGTGCTGACGGTCGAGGCCTACGGTGGTGACCTGGCCGGGTTCCTCGGCTTCCTGACCGGCCATCTCGGTGCCGAGCCGGATCTGGAGCGGTTGCGCACCCTGCGTCTCGCCGATCTGCGCGCCTGGCTGGCAGCATGCGGCGAACAAGGGCGCCTGGAACGCCACGCGCGCGCAACACCTGTCGGCGGTGCGCAGCTTCTTCCGCTTCCTGGCGCGCCGGCACGGCGTGGACAATCCCGCGCTGAAGCTGATCACCGCGCCGCGCGCCAAGAAGCCGCTGCCCCGAGCGCTGGCGCCCGAGCAGGCCCGCGCGGTGACCGACGACATCGCCGAGATGGCCGACACCGCCGCGCTGCAGGCGCGCGACACCGCGCTGTTCACCCTGCTGTACGGCTGCGGCCTGCGCATCGCCGAGGCGCTGGCGCTGAACGTGCGCGACGCGCCGCTGCCGGGCGCGGACGCGATGCTGCGGGTGGTCGGCAAGGGCTCCAAGGAGCGCATCGTGCCGGTGCTGCCGGCGGTGCGCGAGGCGATCGGCGCGTGGCTGCGCCTGCACCCCGACCGCCAGCCGGCCAGCCCGCTGTTCCTCGGCGCGCGCGGCAAGCGGCTGGATGCGGCGGTGGCGCAGAAGGTCCTGCGAGACTTCCGCCGGCTGCACGGCCTGCCCGAGCACGCCACGCCGCACGCGCTGCGCCACTCCTTCGCGACGCACCTGCTGGCGGGCGGCGCCGACCTGCGCTCGATCCAGGACCTGCTGGGCCATGCCAGCCTGTCGACCACGCAGCGCTACACCGCGGTGGACCAGGCGCGGCTGGTCGAGGTGTGGCGCAAGGCGCATCCGCGGGCGTGAGTTGGCCGGTGCGGAGCCGGGGTGTGCTGAGTCGTTTCGACCAGACGTTGGGTTACGGCTCGCGCTCGCCGCCGGGGGCGAAAATCTCCCGCACAAGGGCGCGCGTTGCCGGTGACATGCGCATTGGCTGATGACCCGGCATCAGCCGGCAGTTGACGTGCATGATCTAAACCAGCTCGTTCTGGTCGGCGATATTCAGCTATGCCATCTGGCAGGTTTGGGGTTGATAGCGCGAAAAGCTGCCATGGGTTGAGTGGGCCATTGGACGGCAATTTTCGACCCACTATGGGCTTCCGCACTGCCTCTCTTAGCCATTTGAGTCGCCGCCGGCCGCGAGACGGATACCCTCCGTGCGAAGTGCGCAATCTTCCGGCCGCAACCAGGGCGGCTGCAGATAACGAGGATCCCGAGGCTGCGCGCGCAGTAGAACGTCGCGTGCCTCGTCCAGCTGCCCCAGATGGCCCAGGGCCGCCGCGATCACCACCTGGGACTGGGGATACCCCGGACGCAGACGAACGACCTGGCGCAGGGTTTCCACGGCGGCCGCAAATTGTCGTGCGTTAAACTGGATGATCCCGATCCAGAGTAGCCAAAGTGAGGTCAACGGATCATGCGGGCTGGCGCGCATCGCCTGCTGCAATCGACCAAGCGCTTCCTCATGATACCCACCAAACCCCAGAACGCAGCCGAGCATGCTGATCCCAAACGAACCGTTCGGATTAAGCGCGACCGCGGTACGGGCTTCGGCGATCGCAGCCTCCCATTCGCTGCCCCACATCCTCATATGCGCCAGGACAGCGTGCCCCATTGCGTCTTTGTCGTCAGTGAAACGGCAATAAGCGCTTCCTCACGCGGGAGTTTTTGAACCTCCGAGAAGGGCCGTGTCGAGTAGTACCAAATCTCCCATTGAAGGGCCAGTGCATATCCGTAATGGCCAGGCGCGAAATTCGGATCGAGCGCGATGGCTCTGCGAAAGAAGGTCTGCGCAGCCTGGTTTTCGCCCGATCCGTATTTGTTGAAGTGCCATAGCCCTCGCTGGTAGGCCTCCCACGCATCCAGCCGTTCCGGCGGTTTGCGCAATACGCGCTGCTGCTCGGCATCGGCCAGTGCGGGCTCGATGACTCCGGCGACACTCGTCGCGATCTCGTCCTGCACTGCAAAGATATCGCTGACGTCGCGATCGTAGCGCTCGGCCCAAACATGGCTGCCGGAGGTGGCATCGATCAATTGCGCGGTGACGCGCAGCCGATTGCCGGCGCGGCGAACACTGCCTTCCAGCGCATAGCGGACGCCAAGGTCACGGCCGATCTGGCGGACATCCACCGTGCGACCCTGGTAGCTGAACGCGGAATTGCGCGCGATCACGAACAGCGAGCGGATGCACGAAAGTGCCGTGGTGATGTCCTCGACCAGGCCATCAATAAAATAGACCTGCTCCGAATCGCCGCTCATGTTCTGGAATGGCAGCACCACGAGGGACGGCTTGTCCGGCAGCGCCAGACCTGGCTGAGACGGGGCGGCCGGTGTATCGTGCGTGACGACGACGTCGAACAGGTAGCCGCGCCTGGGCACCGTCTTGAGAATCCGTTGCGCGTCGTCCCCAATGGCGCGGCGAATGTCGCGGACACACTGTGCCATGCTGTCGTCTGTGACCGCGACATCGGACCAGATCGCCCGATTGATAGTATCGCGGTCAAGCAGCCGTCCGGCGTTTTCCACGAGGAGACACAGCATTTCAAAGGATTGTCGCCGAAGCGGAAGCTCCTCGCCGGCTGCCGTGAGCAGCGACCCGCGCGTGAGGTCTAGAACGAAGCCCTCAAAGCGGTAGGTCGCCACATGGGGCGCGGTGTTCATCGCGTTCCTCCCACAGCACCGGCGGTCCAAGGTCGCCATCCAAGCAGGAATCCGTGCACCCCGCCACCCGCGATTTCAGCGAGATTTCGTCCGAATTTCACCAGGGTTTCAAGCGTGCTGCCGCGGGCCGTCGCAGTGTCCGCCCATGACCAGCGGACGGAGGAACTCATGTTCGCGCAAACACTCGCCCACCGGCCGATAGCGCCAGACCTCGTCGCCTTGCCCGGCTCCGCGATCGTAGCACTGACGCAGGTCGAGATCGTGTGCGCGCGGACGCGGCAAATCCAGGAGCTGACGCAAATCGGCCGGCTGACCGAGGCACGGGAGGTCAGCGTCGGCCTGCTGTTCGACTTCCAGCCGGTGATCGTGGCGCATGCTGACCTGCTCGCGCGGGTCCTCGGCCTGTTCGAGCGGTGCGGCGCCGTGACGTTGCGCAAGCGGCTTTTCGCGGCGGGGCGGCCCGACCGTTACGGGATGGCCAATGCCGTGTGTGGGGTCCCCGAAAAAGGAATGGACGGACCGCCCAACTGAAGACTGTGGGTTCCCAGGAGGCTCCGCATGAACAGACGCCAGTTCCTCGCCCGCTCGGCCGCGGCAATCGGCACCGCCAGCCTCTCCCGCCCAGCCCTTTTGCGCGCCGCCCCCGCCACCACGTTGAAATTCGTGCCCTACGCCGACCTTGCCGCTGCTCGACCCCAACGCCAGCGCCTTCGTCACCCGCAACCACTGCATGATGGTGTTCGACACGCTGTTCGCGCTCGACGCCGCCGGCAACGCCCAGCCGCAGATGCTCGCCGGGTACACCACGGAAGACGACGGCAAGACGTGGAAGCTCACCCTGCGCGACGGCCTGACCTTCCACGACGGCACCAAGGTCCTCGCCCGCGACGCGGTCGCCAGCCTGCATCGCTGGGGCGTGGTGGACGCCTTCGGCCAGGCGCTGTTCGACGCAACCGACGAGCTCTCCGCTCCCTCCGACAAAGTGGTGCAGTTCCGTCTGAAACGACCCTTCCCGCTTCTGCCGCAGGCCCTGGCGAAAGCCGGCGCCCCAATGGCCATGGTGATGCCGGAACGGTTGGCGCAAACGCCGCCGCGCACAGCTTCTCACCGAGATTGTCGGCAGCGGCCCCTATCGCTACCTGCCGGACCAGCGCGTGCCCGGCGCCCGCAACGTCTACGCGAAGTTCGACGCCTACCAACCGCGAGCCGGTGTCGCCAGCTTCTGCGCCGGCCCGCGCATTGCGCACTTCGATCGCGTGGAATGGCTCACCACACCCGATCCCGCCACTCAGGCTGCCGCCCTGCAACGCGGCGAGGTCGACTGGGTCGAACAACCCGTGATGGACCTCGTCCCATCATTGCGCCGAGACAAGAACCTGACGGTGGAGGTGGTGGAAAACACTGGCCTGATCGGTGTGCTGCGCTTCAACTTCCTCTACCCACCGTTCGACAATCCCGCGATCCGCCGGGCAGCCCTGCAGGCGGTGAACCAGCGCGACTTCATGGAAGCCGTCGCGGGTGAGGCCGGCCCCGACGTCATCAACGACCACGTTGGCTATTTCTGCCCCAGCTCCCCCTGACGCGTCCGACGCCGGCATGCAGAATTTCAGCGCGAAACCCGACCTCGGCCAAACTGAAGGACGCGGTCGCCAAGGCTGGCTACAAGGGCGAGAAGGTGGCCTTTCTCGGCGCCACCGACGTCGCCCGCATCAGCGCGATCTGTCAGGTCGGCGCCGACATGCTGAGCAAGATCGGCCTGAACGTCGACTACATCTCCACGGACTGGGGCACCGTCGTGCAGCGCATGCAGCGTAAGCAATCAATCGCCGAGGGCGGCTGGAGCATCTTCGGCTTGATGTGGGGCGGCTACGACTGGTACAGCCCAGCCGGCGATGCGATGCTGCGCGGCAACGGTCCGAATGCTTGGGCCGGCTGGCCCACGCTGCCGAAGATGGAATCGCTCCGCGATCAATGGCTGCACGCGCCCGACATGCCAACTCAGAAGGCGCTCGCGCGAGACATCCAGTTGCAGGCGTTCACGGACGTGCCGTGCCTGCCCCTGGGTCTGTACTACCAACCAGTCGCGTATCGGAACGACCTGACAGACATGATGAAAGGTCTGATCCTGTTCACCGGCATCCGCCGCGTCTAAGCAGAAGCACGCACTGGACGGCGGCGCCCATACAAGCTATGCCGACAACCTCTACGAAGCTGAGGATTTCATGGCCCGGCCGGTTGTCGGCCGTATTGATACTGTCGGGCTCGGAAACGTCTTGTGCCCGCTAGATCAGTCCTAGTCGGAGTGTTCTAATCTAAGAACGACCTCTCTCCGCCCATTACCGTCAGCAGGCTGCATTGCCCAAATGTCCGCGTCCGAGACCGCGCCCACCCCGGCTGAATGGCACACGTGGGCGCGAGGCCGCCGGTCCTGCTGGCCGAGGATCGATCTCAAGTCCTGGAAAGACCGCCGGGTCGAATTGTGCGAGGTGTCTGTCCTCCGGTGACGTCCTCAATCGATCAGCCGGTCATAATCGGCGTGCGACCCGATCCAGAACCAGATCATGGCATCGCCCTCGCGGACCCCAAGCGCGCGCCAGTGAATGCCAATTCGAACCGACCATACGTCCCGTCCGCCGAGGGCACAGGCTTGAAGTGCAGGCTGGGGTGGCGGCGATTGGCGCTCTACCTGGCGTAGGCGGCCTTGGCAGTCGCTTGAACGTTATCGGGAAGTCGGGAAAAGCACGCCCAAAAATCTGGTGTGGCGCGGAGGATCATTGAACTAGCGGAAAGACCAGTTCGGTCGTCTCACCGCTTGCGTGCTGCGCCCGCGCCCGCCGTGCCAACTCAGCCAGCTTGTCCCCGGATCTGGCGAACGGTTCTTCCCAGCCGCGCTCGGCCTCCATCTCCTCCAGGATCAGGCAGGCGATGGTTTCCTGCTCGTCGTCCGGCAGGCGAGAAGCTGCGGAAATGGCGCGTTCCAAAGTTTTGTTCATGGCCGTGGATTACCGCATTCCGCGCCGGATGACCACATGCTGGCGAACGTCCGACGTGGTGCAAACCCCTCTTCGCCCCGGCCCTCTGAGGTGGCGGCGGCATCGCTGGCGCCCGAGCAGGCCCGCGCGTTGACTGACGACATCGCCCAGATGGCCGACACCGCCGCGCTGTTCACTCTGCTGTACGGCTACGGTCTGCGCATCGCCGAGGCCTCGGCGCTGAAACTGCGCGACACGCCGCTGCCGGGCGCGGATGTGATGCTGCGAGTGAGCCTTGGCCAAGGGCAGGCGGCCGGATCGGTGATACACCCTTCACCATGCCGCCGCTCCCCACCCTGCCGATCACCGAGGCCCTGCCTGCTCTCCTCGCGGCCCTCGCCGCCAACCGCAACGCCGTGCTCATCGCCCCGCCCGGCGCCGGCAAGACCACCATCGTCCCGCTCGCATTGCTCGACGCCCCCTGGCGCGGCGACGGCCGCATCCTGGTGCTGGAGCCCCGCCGCCTCGCCACGCGCGCCGCCGCCGCGCGCATGGCCGCGCTGCTTGGAGAACAGGTCGGCCAGACCGTCGGCTACCGCACCCGCCTCGACAGCGCCGTCTCTGCCGCCACGCGGGTCGAAGTCATCACCGAGGGCCTGCTGGTCCGCCGCCTGCTGTCCGATCCCGGCCTCGACGGCGTCGCCGCTGTGTTGCTGGACGAGGTGCACGAGCGCTCGCTCGAGTCCGATCTGGCGCTGGCGCTCTGCTGCGACCTTCAGCGCATGCTCCGTCCGGAACTGCGCCTGCTGGCGATGTCCGCCACGCCCGACGCCGCCCGCCTCGTCGCCTTGCTCGGCACGCCCGAGGGCGCCGCAGTCGCCACCCCGTTCGCCGCCCGCCCGAGCTGTGACGTGATCGAAAGCGCGGGAAAAATGTTCCCGGTCACTGTCAGCTACGCCGCCCGCGACCTTGCCCAGCCGCGCGACCTGCCGGACGCGCTCGCCCGCGCCGTCCGTGCCGCGCTGGCCGAGCACGCCGGCGACATCCTCGCCTTTCTCCCCGGCATGGCGGAGATCCGCCGCGCCCAGGCGGCCTTGGAGGGCTGTGGCGCCCTTGTCCTTCCCCTGCACGGCGAGCTGCCGCCGGCCGAGCAGGATCGCGCGCTCCGCGCGACCGAGCAGAACCACCCGCTCCACCCGGCAGATCAGGATCGCACGGTCCGCGCGGCAGATCAGGATCGTGCGCTCCGCGCGGTCGATCAGGATCGTGCGCTCCGCGCGGTCGATCAGGATCGCGCGCTCCGCGCGCAGGGGCAGCGCCGCGTGGTGCTGGCCACGTCGATCGCCGAGACGTCGCTGACCGTCCCCGGCGTACGCATGGTAGTGGATGGCGGCTGGCGGCGCGCGCCGCGGCTCGACCCCTCGACCGGCCTGACCCGCCTGGCCACGCTGCGCATCTCTCGCGCCGCCGCCGAGCAGCGCGCCGGTCGCGCCGGCCGTGAGGCGCCGGGCGTGGCGATCCGCCTGTGGACCCCGGCGCTGCACCGCGGCCTCGCCGCCTTCGACCGGCCGGAAATCCTCGAGGCCGAGCTCTCATCCCTGGTGCTGACCTGCGCCGCCTGGGGCACGCCGCCGGCCGCGCTGGGTTTCCTGGATGCGCCACCGCAAGGCGCGGTGGCCGCGGCCGAGTCGCTGCTGCGTGAGCTGGGCGCCCTCGATGCGTCCGGCGCCATCACGGCAACCGGCAACCGCATGGCCGAACTCGGCGCCCACCCCCGCCTGGCCGCCATGCTGCTGGCGGGCGACTCCGACGGTGAAGCTGCCCTCGCCGCCATCCTCGCGGCACTGCTGGAGGAACGCGACCCATTGCGTGGCCCCCAGGGCGGCGCATCGAGTGCCGTCGCCCCCTCCGCCGACATTTCGGCCCGCATCGCCGCCATCGTCGACGGCGATCCGGCCGCCGATCGCGGTGCCCTGTCGCGCATCCGCCAAGCCGCCGCGCAGTATCGGCGCCGCCTGCGCCTGCCCGCGGACACGCGCCCCGCCGGCGATCCCGGGCGGCTGCTCGCTGCCGGCTTCCCCGACCGGATCGCCCAGCGGCGCGGCGAACCCGGCAGCTTCCGCCTGTCCGGCGGCGGGGGCGCCCGCCTGCCGCGCACCGACAAGTTGGCCAACGCCACGCTGCTGGCCGTCGCCGCGCTGGAGATGCGTGCCTCGGCGCAGATCCGCCTGGCCGCGCCGCTCGATCCGGACGCCCTGCCGGCCGCCCTCGCCGCGCGCGTCACCGAAACCACCGAGGCCGGTTTCGACCCCGTCTCCGGTGCGGCGTTTTCCCGCCGCCGGCGCCGCCTCGGCATGTTGGTGCTGTCCGACCGCACGCTGCCGGCCGACCCGAACGAGACCGCCGCCGCCCTGGCGCGCGCCGTCGCAGCGGCCGAGCTGCGCCCGCTCCCGTGGACCGACGCCGCCCGCCAGTTGCAGGCGCGCGCCGCGCTTATGCGCCGGCTGGAGCCGGGGTCGGACTGGCCCGACCTGTCCGACACGGCGCTGGCCGCCACCGCCGAGACGTTTCTCCCGCCCCACCTCAGCGGCATGCGCCGGCTGGCCGACCTGACCAGGCTCGACCTGACCGCCGTGCTGCGCGGTTGGTTGCCGTGCAACCTCGTCACCAGGCTGGACCGGGAGCTGCCGGAATACCTGCCTCTCCCGGGCGGACGCGCCAGCGTCGACTACACGCAAGACCCGCCGCTGGCCTCCGCCCGCGCGCAGGCGTTCTACGGCCTGGACCACACCCCGACGCTGGCCGGCGGCCGCGTCCGCCCACAACTTGCCCTGCTGTCCCCCGCCGGACGCCCGATCGCCGTCACCGCCGACCTGGCCGTCTTCTGGCGCGGCGGCTGGGCGGACGCGCGCCGCGACATGCGCGGCCGCTACCCGAAGCACCTGTGGCCGGACGATCCTGCGCTGACCGCGGCACCCAGGCGCGAACGCACCTGACGCGGACGCCCCCGCCCCGAACGCTGCCATGGGGCGGGCGTCGCCCGGGCGATGGAACGTCCGTCAGCTTGGGGCGGTTCTACAGCCGAGTCCGCAACAACTTTCCCCATCCCGGAACCGGGACCGTGTGGCCGAGCGTCCGCAGCGCGCCCCACAGCGTGACCTGGTTCGTCGTCACGACAGGCTTGCCGAGCGTGGCTTCGAGCCGGTCGACGATGCCCAGCGTGCGCCAGTTGCCGCAGGCCAGCATCACGACATCGGCCTCCGGCTGATCGACCGCGCGGCCCAGTTCGAACGCCGTCGCTTCGTCGAGCAGCCCGATCTCGAGATTCGCCACATGCCCCAGCGCGCGATGCGCCAGCACGCGCACGCCGCTCGCTTCGATGAATGCCGCGGCAATGCGGTTCACCTCATCGCTCCACGGCGCGGCGATGACGATGTTGCGCGCGCCCAGCACCTCCAGCGCCTGCATCAACGCGGTCGAGGCGGTGGTGGCCGGTTTGCCCGAGGCGTCGCTGATGCGCCGGATCAGTTCCCGATCGTAGCCGATCCCCTTGCGCGATGACGGCGCCGTCGCCGCCAGAACGATCACGTCCACATCCGCGTCGGCCAGCTTGCGGCTTTCCTGTTCGATCTCCTCGACGATGCTGATCGTGGCGGTCGGATCGACGGTGCGCAGCACCAGCCGTGCGGTGTGCAGCGTGATGGCGGAGGGCAGGATCGCGCGGTATTCGATCTCCTGCGTCGTGCTGGAGGACGGCGCCAGCAGGCCGATCCGTTTGGTTTCCTCGCGTCGTGCCATGCTGCGTGCTCCGATCCTTCGCGCGGCGCGCCGGTGGCTACCCGGCCGCCCCCCGGGATTGCCGTGAATGGGGCTCCAAGGCGGGCATGACGGTCATCTTGCGGTGCCGACCTTGGTGGCGTCCCCCACGCGAAGTCAATGACCTGCATGGTACTGGGCGGCGGACTGCGGAGGTCGAGGAAAATCCCATGGCGGTCGGACAAGGGCCGAATCGTAAGACAATTCTCCCCCTCCCCTTGAGGGAGGGGGTGGGGGGAGGGGTTCTGCGGGACACACTTCGCATCGATCCTGTCGAGAACCCCTCCCCCAGCCCCCTCCCTCAAGGGGAGGGGGAGAACCTACTGCCTCGGACCGGCAGACGCTGCCACCCGCACGAACGTCGCAACGATGCGGGTCGCCGCATGCAACGTGCCCCGCAGCGAGCCCGCCACTTTCGATTCGCCGCCGGCCCGGCAACGATACGGCATCGGCACCTCCAGGATGCGCAGCCCGAGCCGCGCGGCCTTCATCTGCATCTCCAGGTTCCAGCCATACGTCATCTCGCGCATGTCCAGCCGTGCCAGCGCGTCGCGGCTGATCGCGCGATAGGCGCACATGTCGCTGTAGCGCACGCCATACAGCGCCGCGCATGCCCCAGCCGGCCAGCCGCCCCGCCAGCACCTGGTGCCAGCTCATCGAGCCGGGTTCGCGCACCCCGCGCGTGCGCGAGGCGATGACAAAATCATGCGTGCCATCCAGGATCGGCCGCACCAGCGCGTCAAGCAGGTCGCCGCGGTCCGCGCCGTCGCCGTCGAGGAACACCAGCACCGAGCAGGCCGGATCGGCCGCCGCGGCCCCGGCGGCGCAGGCACGGCCGTAGCCGCGCTCGGTCAAGCGCAACGACCAGCGCGCCGGCGGCGCGTCGCCACCGCCGGCGTGCCGTCGCGGCTGCCGCTGTCGGCGACGATGACCTGCCGCGCGATGGTCGCGCGGGATTTCCGCGATCACCGCGCCGATCGCCGCCGCCTCGTTCAGCGTCGGGATGATGACCGCTACAGGCTCCATCGCAGGCCGCAGTTCGCGCACGGTTTCGGCGGCGCCTCGGTCAGCAGCGCGCCGCGGAACTCCTGATAGGCGGGGCCGTTCCAGATCTCGCGCAGGCTCTGCTGCGTCGCGTCGCCCAGCGTGTAGGTGGCGTAGTCGCGCGCCGAGAACGGCGCGATGCAGCAGGGCAGCGCGCGGCCGTGCGCGGTGAAATACATCAGCGACCAGGGGCGACGGCAGGTCGACCACGGCTGTTCGTCCGCCTGGCGCTTCAGGCTGAGACCCGGCTCGGTCGCGCCCGAGGCATCCAGCGTCACGCCAAGGTCCGCGCCGATCGCCTGCGCCGCCTCGATCGCCGCCTGCTCCTCGGCGCGTGTCTGCTCGAACAGCGAGGATTCCGCGCGCGCCATGCCGTAGCCCGCGTCGTCGAACACCAGGCGCTGCAGATGCACCTCCCGCACGCCCATCTGCGCGGCCAGGCGGACGAAGTCCGGCAGTTGCGCCACCGTTTCCTTCAGCCCGGTCAGCCACAGCGAGACGCGCGGCGCGGTGGCGCCGACCTCGCGCTGGTAGGCGATGAATTTGCCGACGTCGCGGACGATGCGCTGGAAGAAATCCTTGCCGCGCACCTTGCAAGTACGTTTCGCGGTCGGCGGCATCCAGCGACACGCGCAGCTCATCCAGCCCGCAGTCGATCAGCTCCTGGAACTTCTTCGCCTGCAGCAGCGTGCCGTTGGTGTTGAACAGCACATAGGTGCCGCGATCCTTCAGGTAGCGGATCATGCGCGGCAGGTCCTTCACCAGCATCGGCTCGCCGACGCCGTGCAGCACGACCCGCGCGATGTTCGGGCACTGGTCGACGATGCGGGTGAACAGCGCCCAGCTCATGTCGGCCGGCGGCTCCAGTGTCTCGAAGGTGCGCGGGCAGGTCTCGCACAGCAGGTTGCAGCGGTTGGTGACCTCCAGGTAGAGGCAGACGGGGTCGGCGCTCGGCGGTCCGCTCGCGGCGAGCGGCGACGGCTTCGAAGTAGCGGCGCGGGTCGGGCAACACGGTGGTGGACATCATGAACTTCCTTGTGCGGCCTTGATGCCATCGAGCGGTTGGGGAACGGCGGACCGCCGCCATTCACGCACGGCGAGCGCGGTGGCGGGCAGGTAGACCAGGCACGGCCAGAAGAAACGTTCGTTCCACGGATTGACATACAGCAGCACCGGGGCAATGGAGAGCCAGATGATGCTCCAGCGCGCGCAGACGCAGCAGGGCAGCGCGAGCCAGACAAAATACCACGGATAATGCGGGCTGATCGCCACCGTCACTGCGGCGGCCAGGATCGCCGCATCGCCGCAGAAGCGCCGCGCATCGGCCTCGGGGCCGCGCGGGCGAAACGCAATCCAGGCGGCGAGCGCGGTCAGGCAAATCAACACGATAGCGGCGTAGACCTTCGCCATGACAGGCGTCACCGTCACCGCCAGGCCGATCCCGGAGAGCAGCCAGATGCCGGTGCCTTGGCTCAGGTCCTCGTCGCCGAAATAACCCGGCAGGAAGCCGAGGACATGCCAGCCGACGCCGCTGTAAAGCCAGTACAGACCAGCGATCAACGCGAGTGCCGCCAGCGGCATGCGCCAGGCCGCGCCGCCGTGGCCTCTTGGGGCGCCACAGCGCCGGCGCCACCGCGGCCGGCAGGAATTTTACCAATATCGCGGCGCCGAGCGCCACGCCGACCCAGGCATCGCGCCGAACGCGCGCGCAGCAGCAGCGCCACCGCCAGCAGCCCGATCGCAATCGCATCGACATGGCCATTGCCGGCGAACTCCCAGACCGCCAGCGGGTTCCAGGCATAGATCAGCACGCGTTCCGCCGGCAGTTGCGCCAGCGCAAGCAGCCGCAGCATCGCCCAGCACGCCAGCGCCTCGAAGGCGACCATGGCGAGTTTCATCGCGACGACACTGTCCGACACGCGCGCGACCGCCTGAAACACAAGCTGAGCGGCCGGCGGATAGATCGTGCGCGCGGTGCCCGCCCGGTTGATATGCGGAAAGATCGCCGCGTCGCGCAGCGGCAGCAGGGCGGGATCGGCCGGCACGTAGCGATAGGGGTTGATCCCGGCCACCTGCACGCGGCCATCCCACACATAGCGATACACGTCGCTCGACAGGAACGGGGGCGCAAGGAGAACCGGGACACGCATGGCGATCGCGACCGCGAGCATGATCGGTGCCGCCACCGCACACGTCGGACGGCGCAGCACCACGCGGATGGCGAATAGGTAGACGATTGCCGCAACCGTCAGCAGCGCGACAAACAGATCCGTGCGCGCATCAGTCCCGACGGTATCCGCGCCAGGCACATGCAGCGAGAGGGCCGCGACCGTCAGTCCGATCAGGCCGCCACCAGCCAGCAGCAGCGGCCCGCGTGTTGTGGTCCCGATTATCATTGTAAATACGATACATAAAGATCGCGCGCGATCGAGGTCGGCATCACAAGCTCCCTTGCGTGAGCTTGACGTCGGCGAGCGGTTCGGGCGCGACCGACTGCCGCCACTCCCAGATGGCGAGCGCGGCGGCGGGCAGGTAGATCAGGCACGGCCAATAGAACCAGACCTCGATGCCCGGCATATACAGCACCGCCGACGCAATCGTGAGCCAGAGGACGCTCCAGCGCGGCGCGACGCAGCACGGCAGTGCGAGCCAGGCGAAATACCATTGATAATGCGGGCTGATGACAACCGTCAGCGCGGCGGCAAGCAGCGCGGCGTCGGCGCAGACGCGGCGAATGTCGGCGGCATCGCCGCTCGATGGGCGTGGCCGGAAGGCGACCCATGCAGCAAGTGCCGCAAGAATGGCCAGCGCGCAGGCGCCGTAGACCATGGACGCGAATGGCGGCAATGCCACCAGCTCGCCGAGACCCGATACCAGCCAGATACCGGTGCCCTGGGCCAGATCCTCGTCGTGGAAGTAGAAAATCAGCGAGCCGAGCACATGCCGCCCGACATCGATGTAAAGCAGATACAGGGCGACGATCACCGTGATGGCCGCCAGCGGGGCACGCCACGCGGCCCCATGTCGCCCACGGGCTCGCCACAGCGCCGGTGCCATCGCGGCCGGCAGGAATTTCACCAGCACTGCGAAGCCGAGCGCGACACCGACCCAGGTATCGCGCCGCAGCGCGCGCAGCAGCAGGGCCACCGCCAGCATGCCGATCGCGATCGCATCGACATGGCCATTGCCGGCGAACGACCAGACCGCCCCCGGGTTCCAGGCATAGATCAGCACGTGTGTTGCCGGCAATCGCGCCAGGGCGAGCACGCGCAGGATCGCCCAGCAGGCCAGCGCCTCGAACGCCACCATCGCGAGCTTCATCGCCAGCACGATTTGCGAGACGCGCGCGACCGCCTGGAACACCAATTGCGCCGCCGGCGGGTAGGGCGTGCGTGCGATCTCGGCGCGGTTGATGTGCGGGTAGATCGCTTGCGTCGCGCAGCGATTGCAGAGCGGGATCGGCGGGGATGTAGCGATACGGATTGATGCCGGCGACCTGCACGCGGCCGTCCCACACGTAGCGATACACGTCGGTGGAGAGGAAAGGATCCGCAAACAGCACGATCAGGCGCATGCCAACGGCGACCGCGAGCACGATCTGCAACCGAAGCTGAAGGTCGGGCCGCGAAGGACCAGATGAATCGCGAGAAGGTAGATCGCCGACGCGAGACCCAGCAACGCAACGAAGGCGTCCATGCGGGCGTCGGTGCCGACGCCGACGGCGCCCGGGATATGCAATGTAAGGGCGGCGGCGGTCAGGGTGAGCAGACCGGCTCCGGTCAGCAGCAGCCCGGTGCGGGGGGACATGGCGCGCAGTCACGGAGGGCTGCCGCGGGCAAGGAGCACCGTTCCCTTCCCGTCATGGCCGGCGCAGGCTGGCCATCCAGGGCATGCCTTCGTCGCGTGTCGCAAGGGCCTCGCTGCAATCGAAAGAGTCGTGGATGGCCGGCCGGAGCCTGTCCTCGGGCGGCCCTTCGGCCTGACCCGGGGGCCGGCCATGGCGGGAAGGGAACGGTGCAGCCATTCCGGAACGCAACTTCCGCTCATTGCGCCACCAGCGACAGCGCCGCACGGCGCAGGCCGATGCGGGCGAGGCATGCCACGGTGACCGGCGCGGTATAGGGCGCCATCGCCGCGCCGGTCGCCGGCGACGGAGATCTCCTCGATCAGCCGCAGCAGCGCGTCGCGATCGTCCACGTCGTACCACGGCGCCAGCTCGACCAGCTCCAGCCCCAGCGTGCGCGCCCGCTCGCGCGTTGCCTCGGCGACGCTGTCGGTGCTCCACGCGATGTCCTCGAACAGATGCGCGTGCGGCGCGCCCATGCCCAGCAGGTAGTAGCCGCCATCCTCGGCCGGCCCCAGCACGACGCGGTCGGGCCGGTCCAGCAACACCTGCGCCGCCTCGACCAGCAGCGCGGTCGGCAAGGTCGGGCTGTCCGAGTTCAGCACGCACGCCGCGCGCGCCCCGTCGTCCAGCATCGCCTGGATCGCATGCAGCAGGCAGCGGCCGAAGCCCTGCACGCGCGGCGGCAGCAGCGGCGAGCCATCCGCCAGCACCAGACCCGGTGCCCTCGGCCAGATGGTCCTCGAACAGCGCCTCGGCCCCCGCCGGCGCATAGGCGATGCAGCCGCGGATCGGCGCCTGCCGCGCCGCGAGCCGCACGTTCTCCGTCACGTCGCGCAGGAACGCGGCACTGAGCGCGGCCGCCTCCTCCGGCGTCAGCAGCGGCATCAGCCGCGTCTTCGCGCGACCCGGGATCGGCGCCTTGGCCATGACCCCGATCGCACAGTCCCCGGATGGCTCCCGTGGCGGTTGCACGGCTCAGATCCCGCTGAACCAGTTGTAGCCGCGGTCGGTCCAGAACCCGTGCGGGCGCAGGTTGGTGACGAACATCGTCGTGACGAATTTCGGGTTCTTGAACCCCAGCTTGGTCGGCACGCGGATCTTGAACGGGTAGCCGTATTTCCGCGGCAGGATCTCGTCGGACAGCTTGAACGCCATGATCGTCTGCGGATGCAGCGCGGTCGCCATGTCCATGCTCTCGTAGTAGCCGTCGGCGCACTCGAAGCCGACATAGCGCGCGGTGGTGTCGGCGCCGATCCGCTCGAAAAATGTCCGCAACGGCGTGCCGGTCCATTTGCCGATCATGCTCCAGCCTTCGACACACACGTGACGCGTCACCTGGCTCACCTGCGGCAGGGCGTAGAGCTGATCGACCGTCCATGGCTTTTTGTTGGCGATCAGGCCGGCAAGGCTGCAGCCGATAGATCGCCGCGTCCAGCGCCGGCGCGTGCTCCGGGCCGTACCAGGCATTGTAGCGGAAATCCTTCACCGCCGCGCTCTCGGGAAACGTCGGCGCCAGCTTGTTCGGGTTGAACAGCGCCGCCTGCACGCGGTCGTTCCACGCGGAGAAGCGTGCCAGAATGCGCTGCACGGTGTCGTTGTCGCTCAGGTCGCAGCCGGTCAGCAGGGTCAGCGCGCCGAGCGACATGCCGCCGCGCAGCAGCGCGCGCCGATCGAGGCTCATGCGGTTCTCCCGCGTCGTTTCGGACGTGGGCACGGTGGCCGGGCGCGTGCGCCGGCCCGGTGACGCGCCCCAGCACCATCGCCACGAACGTCTTCGGCACCAGCACGACCAGCGCGACATGCACCAGCAGAAAGCCGCAGATGCCGGCCATGCCGAGGAAATGCACCAGGCGCGCGCCCTGGAAGCCGCCGAACAGCACGCTCCAGCGGATAGGTCTGCACCGGCTTCCAGATCGCGATGCCGGAGACCAGCATCAGCAGCACCAGCGCCAGCACGCCCCAGTAGAAGACCTTCTGCACGGCGTTGTATTCGCCGAGCTTGTGCGCCAGCCGGAACCGCGCGGCGGCGATGAAGTCGCGCAGGAAGCTGCGCGGCCCGACCGGCAGGAAGTCGCGCCGGAAATGGCCCGACAGCGCGCCCCAGGCGACGAACAGCAGATAGCTCGAGGCCAGCAGCCACATCGCGGCGAAATGCCAGGCGATCGCGCGTCGCGACGCCCGGATCGTTGTGCCAGGCCAGCGCGACCTGCGACGTCGCCGCCCAGCGTGAGCGCATCGGGAAAGCGGAACGGGAAGATCGGCGAGGCGTTGTAGATGCGCCAGCCGCTGCCGATCATCATCAGGATGGCGGCCGCCATGAGCCAGTGCGTCAGCCGCACCGGCCAGGCGTGCTCCAGCACCTCGGGCGCAGCATTCTCGCCGATCGCACTCGTGGTCGTGCTCATGGCTTGGCCTCCTGGGATGCGGTCTCCAGGCCGTCGGCGCGCAATACCTCGGTGGCCACCGCCGACTGTAGATAGTCCAGGAAGGCGTGGGCGTTCGGACTGTGCGTCAGCGTGCTGATCGCCGCGGCGTAGACGATCGGTGCGTACGCGGACGGCGCGACAAGCCCTGCGACACCCAGCCTCGGGTCGGCGCGCACGTCGGTCAGATGCACCAGGCCCTGCGCCGCGGCGCCGGTATCCAGCAGGAACGCAACGTTCGCCGTGTTGGCGACGCCCTGCACATGCGCCGGGTGCAGCCCCAGCGCCGCCAGGACCGCCGGCCCGTCGATCGTGGCGGCCGGGGTCGGGTCGGTGATCGCCATTATGTCATTGGCCGGCGTCACGCCCGTCGCCCGCGCCAACGCCAGCGTGTTGTCCCAGGCGCCGGTGCGCGTGCCCTTCTCGATGACGCCGGCCTGCTCGGCCTGGTCCATCCAGGGCGCCTGCGTCATCACCACGTCGTTCCATACCTGGTGGCGCAACTGCGCCAGGATCAATGTCGGCGGGGCGGCGAACACGTGCACCGGCACGCCGGTCTGGGCGGTGAAGCGCGCCCCGACGTCCAGCAGCGCGTGACGCAGCGTCGGCTCGCCGTAGACGATCACGTCGGGCGCCGCTGCGCGCGCCGGGGCGGCCCAAGGCCCCAGCACCGACAGCGCCATCACCAGCCCAGCCAGCAAGCCTCTGCCACGTGCCAGCACCGCACTGCCCCCTGTGTGCCGTTCCCTCCGGATGACCCAGCACCATGGGCGGCATATCGCCCGTCCGGTTTCACGATTTCGTGACAATTCCTCACCGACCAGGGCGGCACGTCCACCAACCGCGGACGGTCACTGTGGCCTGCTTGAAATGGGTTGCCGATGGGCGGAATAGAGCTACATACTGTCTATAGGCAGGAATTGAAGAGGCCGGAATGCCCGCCGTCGCCGAAACTGCGATCGCCGAGTCGCCAGTCAGCCGGGACCAGGCCCGGAACGCTCTGCGTGGCTTCTTTGGCATCATGCAACTTTGGGGCGCCGACAACAGCCACGCCCGCGCCATTCTCGGCCATCCTGCCGAGCGGACATTCTACAAATGGCGAGCCGGCGAGGTCGGAACGGTCCCGCTCGACGTGGTCCGGCGCGTCGGCTACGTCAGCGGCATCTGGAAGGCGCTGCAGATCCTGTATTCCGAACATGCCCAGGCCGATAGCTGGGCACGGCGGCCCAATCGGCATTTCGGCGGGCAAACGCCGCTGGAGCGGATGAGCGCCGGCGATGTCACGGACCTTGCCGCCGTTCGGCAGTATCTCGATGCCGCCCGCGGCCCGTGGTCCTGACCCGCCGCTGAAGTGGGTCAACTGGTCGACCGCGACCCGGGTGATCGCTTCCAAGTACCCACCGATCGATCTCTATGAGCGCGTGTCGTCCGATCCGGCCGTCTGGGATGCCCTGATCGCGGCGGAAATGCTCACCAACCCGCGCGTGCGCGACCAGCTCGGCAGCATCCATCTCGTTCCTGTCGAAGAGCGGGTCGGCGGTCCAGGGTCGAGCTACGTCATGGCGCCCTTTACGCACCTGAACCCCAAGGGCGGACGGTTTTCGGATGCGACGCACGGCGCGTACTACGCGGCCCGGGATTTGCCGACCGCGGTCGCCGAGACCGGTTACCACTTCGCGCGGTTCGCCGCCAACTCCGCTGACGGTCCTCGATACGAAGAGATGCGCGTCATCGTCGGACGCATTGATGCCGACCTGCACGACGTGGAGCGGCTTGACGCCGCCGACCGACAGCGTCTGCTCGATCCGATCGACTACACGCCCAGCCAGGCGTTCGCCCTGGCAATGCGCGAGATCGGCAGCACGGGCGTGCACTACCCAAGCGTTCGTCGCGCGGGGGGCAAATGCGTGGCGATCTTCCGCCCGTCCGCCGTGGGCATTCCGGTGCAGACGAAGCACCTGAAGTACCACTGGGATGGGACCGCCATGCGGCGCTACTTCGATTATGAGCAGGACCGGTGGATCCACATGGAAACGCTGGACGACCCCAGCGTCGCGACGGCCGGCGCGTAGGCCAAGGTCATTTAGCGCCAGCCGCCGAGGCATCCGGGAAGCGGGTGCCGCCGCGGCTGCGGGCCCCCGGTCGCCCAGGTCGCTTCACGAATTCGTGTTAATTCCCCTGGGACCGACGTCGTGCCGACGTGCGCCGGGCGTTGAAACGTCTCGCCACCGCACGCATATCGCGCCCCGCAAGGGAGTTATCGCATGAACGACAGCACATTAGCCACGGAACAACACGACTTTGGTGCCGAGGTCGGCCGGCTGCTCGATCTCGTCGTCCATTCGCTCTACTCGGAGCGCGAGATATTCCTGCGCGAGCTGGTCGCCAATGCCGCCGACGCGATGGACCGCCGCCGCTTCGAGGCGCTGACCAACCCCGCCGTCGCCCCTCCGGCCGACGCGAAGATCCGTCTGGTCCCCGACAAGCAGGCGCGCACGCTGTTGATCGCCGACGAGGGCATCGGCATGACGCGCCAGGAGCTGATCGACAACCTGGGCACCATCGCCCGCTCCGGCACCCGCCTGTTCGGCGAGACGCTCGCTGAGGCCAAGCCGGAGGACCGGCCCAACCTGATCGGCCAGTTCGGCGTCGGCTTCTATTCCGCCTTCATGGTGGCCGACCGGGTGGAGGTCACCTCGCGCAAGGCCGGGGCGGAGGAGGCGTTCACCTGGTCCTCGGACGGCAGCGCCTTCACCATCGCCCCGGCGACGCGCGAGACCGCCGGCACCGACATCGTGCTGCACATCAAGGCGGACGCCGAGGACTACCTCGATCCGATCCGGCTCGGCGCGATCGTGCGCAAATGGGCCGACCACATCACGGTGCCGATCACCATCGCGCAGGACGGCAAGGACCAGCCGGCGAACGAGGGCACCGCGCTGTGGCGCAAGGCCAAGTTCGAGGTGACGGAGCACAACTACCACGAATTTTACCGCCATCTCGGGCATTTCTTCGACACGCCGTGGGCGACGCTGCACTGGAAGGCCGAGGGCACGCTGGAATACTACGCCCTGCTGTTCATCCCCGGCGCCAAGCCGTTCGAGCCGATCGAGGCCGACCGCGAGTCGCATGTCCGGCTGCACGTCCGGCGCATGTTCATCACCGACAAGGCCGAGCTGCTGCCGCACTGGCTGCGCTTCGTCCAGGGCGTGGTGGACACCGAGGACCTGCCGCTGAACGTCTCGCGCGAGATGCTGCAGGCGACGCCGGTGCTGGCGCGCATCCGCAAGGCGCTGATCGGGCGGGTGCTGGGCGAGCTGAAGACGCGCGCGAAGGAGGCGCCCGGGGAAGCCCACGGGGACGCCCCAAAGGAAGCCCCAGGGGGAGCCAACGACTACACCAAGTTCTGGGAGAATTTCGGTGCCTGGCTGAAGGAGGGCATCTGGGAAGACGCCGAGTACCGCGCCGAGCTTGCGCCGCTGCTGCGGTTCCAGTCCTCCACCCGGGACGGCCTGACCGGCTTGGCCGATTACGTCGGGCGCATGCAGGCGGGGCAGGAAGCGATCTATTACCTGACCGGCGATGATGCCGCGGCGCTGAAGACGTCGCCGCAGCTCGAAGGCTTCCGCGCCAAGGGGTTAGAGGTGCTGCTGCTGCCCGACCCGATCGACGCGTTCTGGCCGGAGCGGATGGATACGTTCGAGGGCAAGCCACTGCGCAGCGTCACCCAGGCGGTGGATGATCTCGGCAAGGGCGCCGACCTGCCGGACATCTCGCTGCTGACCTCGGCGCTAAAGGCAGCGCTGGAGGGCGAGGTGTCCGAGGTGCGCGCCACGGCGCGGCTGACCGACAGCGCGGTGGTGCTGGCGGCGGCGGACAAGGGGCCCGATTTGCAGATGCAACGGCTGATCCGTCGCGCCGGCCGCACCATGATGCCGAGCCTGCCGGTGCTGGAGGTGAACCCGACGCATCCGCTGATCGCCCGGCTGGCAGAGCGCCATGCGGACAAGGAGGTGATCGCCGGGGTGGCGACGACGCTGTTGGAGTTGGCGCGGGTGCAGGAAGGCGATCTGCCAAAGGATCCGGCCGGCTTTGCGCGGCGGGTCACGGCGCTGCTGGCGGGCAGCCTGGCGGCGGCCGGGTAGGCCGTTCGGACAGCGGCGGACGGGGCGGCGGCGGAAGGGGGGCGGCGGAACGGACGCAAGCACTCGCTCGCGGCGGGCGGGGCGCAAGCGCTCGCCGTCGGCAGCGCGGGTGCTGGCTCTGCAGCGAGGTAGATCCACCACCGAGCCGAGAGCCGATCCGCCGATCACTTGGGACGATCATGCATGACGTCGGTCGGGCTCCGGCGCCCCGGCAGGCCCGGCTCGGACGGCAGGAACTGCCGGGGACAAACTGCCGTGCGGCGTGTCCCATGCACGGATTTTCGCGGCTTTCGGCTGGTACGCGACGTGCAATGCAGGCTGGCGGACGGCGTCAACAGGAGACCACACGATGAACATCGCCAGCCTGGGTACCACACAGACACCGCAAAGCTTCCTTGCAGCGACCGGGATCGCCGCGTCGGCAAGTTCGACTCAGGGGGCGTTCAACGCGCAGTTGCAGTCACTGCTGGCGGGCCAATCCAGCACCGGCAGCAGCGCAGCGCAGACCGCCTATCAAACCGAGCCGGGGCGCGGCGTCTCGGGCAGAGCGCACCATTATCATGGGCATGACGCATCTGGTGCCGATGCAAACGCCGCGGACGGCATGGACAATGGCCAGACGTCGGTTGGCACGCAGGCCAGCGGAACCAGCAGCACGGGCCAGCAGGCTCCGGGCGGCGTGATGCTCGGCGACCTGATGCGCGGGCTGCAGGCCTACGGCGCGACGACGACGCTCTGATGTGAGCGTCGCCGCCGTCGGGTTGGCGGTGCGACACGTGGTGCGGCTCGGCGAGGGGGCCTCCGCAGGTGCGGAATGCGCTGCCCCGGGATCAAGTCCGGGGCGTTGGCCTTTTCGCGCTACGCCGTCGATAGCGACGTTGATCTTGGCGGCGGCGCGCTCAGTGCCAGGGGCGGCGGGGGAATTGCAGGCAGAGCGCCTCGGCCCCGCCCAGGCCGGCTTGCACGGCCGGTGCCGCGCCATCCGGGGCCACGAAGGCGCAGGACTGCAGCGGCAGCGGCGCGGAATCGCCGGTGGAGAGGCTGCCCGCCAGCACGACCCAGAACTGCCCGCTGCCGGTGGCCGGATCGGGGCCGACCAGCTCGGCGGACGGAGGCAGCTTGCAATGCCAGGTCGCCAGACCGTCGGAACCGGGGCCGAGGATCGGCTGGCATGTCGCCTCGGTCAGCGCGATCAGCGCGGCGTCGGATAGCGGGTGGATGGCGCCGGCCACGGCTTCCCGATGTTGGTGGTTTGCCGCCCGTGCGGCACGCAGCTCGGGGCGCGCGCTGGTCATGTAGCGCGCGCCGGGATCCCAGGCGTTGCGCAAGGTGAACCAGGCGATACCGTCCTCGGCCGCGACGATCGGACCATAGGCGGAATAGGCGTCGGTGTAGTGCACGGCGACGCCGTCCAGCGCGTGCCTGCCGAGCCGGCCACCGCCGGCGACCACCACCTGATACTGATCGGCGCGGTGGAAGTGCGGCTGCACGACGGCGCCGGGGTCCTTCTCGACCAGGAAGGCCATCGGGAACAGCGTGGCGGGATCCGGCTCGGGCGCGTTCGGATCACGCGTCCTGCGGTTCTCGCCGATGAAGGTGGTGTGCCAGCCGTTGCCGGTCCTGCGGCGCTGTGTCTGGCGCGCCTGGGCGCTGTCCGCGGTAACGATCATGGTGGCGGCTCCGTGCCTGATCGCGTCGTTGGGTGTTGCGAGCGGGCAGTGTCGGGGCGGGCGGCGCGGCTTGTCAAACCGCTTCGTGCATCCCCGAGCAGGCTGGAGCATCGGCCCGCGGTTGAGCGGACGCGCTTGGCGGCGAGGCGTTGACCAGGCGGCCGATGGGGAACTCGAGCGTCACCCGCGTGCCGACCGACGGCACCGCCTCGACCAACAGGCTGCCGCCGTGTGCCTCCATCAGCACGCGGGCCAGCGCCAGCCCGAGGCCAAGACCACGCGTGTCGGCGCAACCGGGCGCGCCGGTGCCGTCGGTCGCCGCGAGGCCGTTGCCCTCGTCGGCGACAATCAGCGCGAAGCGGTCGGCGGTGACCTCGAAGGCGATGTCGATCCAGTCGTCGTGGTGCGAGAACCGCGCAGCACTGCCCAGCACGCGCGCGAGGACCTGCGCGATGGCGCGCCGATCCGCGAACGAGCTCGATCGCGCCGATCTCCGGCGGCAAGCGCCAATGGCGACCGCTGGGTTCCAGGCTGGCCTGCATCGCGGCAACCGCGTCGTGCAGCAGGGTGCCGAGGCGCGTTGGTTCCTGCCGCAGCACGCGGCTGGCGGCGTCGGCCAGCGCGTGGTGCTGCAGATCGTCGGCCAGATCGAGCATCTGTCGGCCGATGGCGCCGATCGTCGTGCCCGCCGTCACGCTGACGGCGTCCGCGCACAGCCGGTCGGCGTGACCGAGCAGGGTGGTGGCGGGGCCGCGCAACTCGATGGCGGCCAGGCGCAAGGCGCGCACCGCGGCGGCCTCGGCGGCACGGGCGCGGTCGCGCTCGGTCTCGCTGGCCCGCACGGCGCGACGCTGCCGACGGCGATCGACGATGCCGACCGACACGACGGCCGCGATCAGCAGGGCGGCGGCCAGGGTCGGCCAGAGCGCGGGCAGGAAGCTGGAACACAGTGCCATGCCACCGACCTTACCCAGGTCGGTAGAACGAATGGTTAATCCGGCAGAGGGCGAATCAGGCGGCCTTGGCGGCGCGCTTCGCCTGGGCCTTCTCGATGCGCCGCTTCAGCGCCAGCACCTCGGGCCGCAGCCGGCGGTTCGGCGTGCCGAGCAGATAGGCGTCGATGCCGCCGTTGTGCTCGATGGTGCGGATGGCGCGGGTGGACAGGCGCATGCGGACCGAGGCGCCGAGCGCATCGGACAGCAGCGAGGTCTCCTGCAGGTTGGGCAGGAAGCGACGGCGCGTCCTGTTGTTGGCGTGGCTGACGTTGTTGCCGGCCAGCACGCCCTTGCCGGTGATCTCGCAACGGCGGGACATTTTGAGGGAACCCCTGGGCTTCGGAAGGCGCGGGTTATGGCGAAGGGGGGGGATGGCGTCAAGCCGGGCCGGGCGCCGGGTGTGGCTTGCGCGGCGGCGTTCCGTGCAACATGGTCCGGCGTGTCCGGCGTGGGACACCGGCCCCTGGGCCTCGGGCGGGAGATGCCTTGCCAGGGGGTGCGTCGAAGCGCCGTGGCGGCGCCGCGCCACCGTACGGTGCCGTCGAGATGAAGGGGGGAAACAATGCACCTGACCGACCAGCAACTCCGCCAGTTCGACGAGGAAGGCTGGCTGTTCTTCCCCGAGGTGTTCTCCGCCGAGGAAATCGCGGTGCTGCGCGACGAGGCGGAAATGCTCTACCGCCCCGACCGCAAGGAGATCTGGCGGGAGAAGTCCGGCGCGCCGCGCACCGCCTTCGCCGCGCACACCTACAACGAGGCGTTCCGCCTGCTGGGCGCGCATCCGCGCCTGATCCGCCCGGTGGAGCAGGTGTTCGGCGACCAGCTCTACATGCATCAATACAAGATCAACGCGAAGGCGGCGTTCAACGGCGACGTGTGGCAGTGGCACCAGGACTACGGCACCTGGGCGCGCGACGACGGCATGCCGGAGCCGCGGGCGATGAACATCGCGGTCTATCCTGGACGAGGTGATGCCGATCAACGGGCCGCTGATGCTGGTGCCGCGCAGCCACACGCACGGCGTGTTCGCCGCCGGGCACGACAAGGCGACCACGTCCTATCCGCTGTGGACGCTGGACGAGGCGACGGTGACGCGGCTGGTGGACGCGGGCGGGATCGTCTCGCCGATCGGCAAGCCGGGCGGGGTGCTGATGTTCCACGGCAACCTGGTGCACGGCTCGGCGGGCAACATCACGCCCTATCCGCGGAAGATCGTGTATCTGACGCTGAACGCGGTTTCCAACTACATCCGCACGCCGACGCGGCCGGAATGGATCGCGCACCGGGATTTCACGCCGATCGAGCCGGTGGCGGACGACGCGCTGCGGCCTATGCGCGGCGGTTCCGGGCGGCGGCGGAGTAGGCGTTACAGGTCGCTCGGTTGCAGCCCTGTGCGCCTGGCGATCCGCGCCAGCATACGCGGCCCGACTTCCTCGCTGTCATGGAAGGCAAAAACGTAATCGGGCCAATCCGGCCGCGACAGGGTCCGGTGCGACCCTGACTGTCGCTTGAGCGTCCAGCCGATCCGGTAAAGCGCCCGCAGCACGGTGCCTGCCCGGGCGGCGGGCCAACCGCTCACGCGAGGGCAAAGAGCTCGCGTGCCTCGTCCGGGACCGGTTCGCCGTGCTCGATCCGGTCAGCGATGATGCGGCATGCCAACGCTGCCGCACGTGAGCGCGCCTCGGTCTGGGTTGCGCCGTAAGCGAGCGTACCAGCCAGTGCCGTCACTTCGGCGATCCAGCGGCCGTCGTCTTCCTGTTCGATCTCGATCGTCAGCATGGGTGGCTCCTGTCCGCTGAATATGGAGCCGGCTTTCGGTCAAAGCCACAAAAATGGGCGGCACTATCCAGGTTGCCGCGCGGGGGCCGAAACCACAGCAGATTGGGGTGCGGCGGGACGGGGTCGTCGGCCGCGTTTTCAGGGTGCATAGGTGATTCCTGCCGGTTATGCCGCGAGCTGCGTGGCGGCGGCCTTGCGGGCATCGACCTCGGCCTGGAGCCGCGCGCCCATGTCCGCGGGCGCGGGGGTGATGTCCGCCAGCACGACGTGGGCGTTGGCGACGATCTGCGCGACCTCGGCAAGGGTCTGCGCGTCGTCGTCGTCGGCCGAGCGCCCCCCCCAACCCCTCACCCCCCATACCGCGCCACCAGCGCGTTCCATAGCGCGATCGCCTCCGCCCGCCCGCCGGTCGCCGGCACCCGCACCGCGGTCTGCACCATCACCAGTCGCGCCGCCGGATCGACATAGATCGCCTGCCCGTGAATCCCCTCGAACGCGAACTGCCGCCGCGGACCTGGGAACAGCCACACCTGGTAGCCGTAGCCCATGGTCGGCGTGGCGCGCCGCGGCGCGAAGGGGACAATGAGAATGTCTTTTTCTGTTCTAGATATGGGGCTTGAGCGCCAAGACTTTTCCGCCCGATAGGCCGCCCCACCGAGGGGCGCCCTTGAAATGGCCGGGCAATGGCCGTACGTTCTGCCGCAGGAGAAGTGCCATGGCAAAGCCGGCGATGAAATCCCCTCGCGGCCGCACCCGCGCGCAGCGCCTTGAGACGCGGGTGACGGCGGAGCAGAAGACGCTGATCGAACATGCCGCTGCCTTGCAAGGGCGGACGGTGACGGATTTCGTGCTGACCAGTGTCCAGGATGCCGCGCGGCGCGCGATCGAGGAACATCGGCGGCTCGAACTCTCGGTCCGTGACAGCAAGGCGTTTGTCGATGCCATGCTGAACCCGAAGCCCGTCAACGATCGCCTGCGCGAGACGGTCCGCCGCTATCGCGAAGCCACCGGCGTATAGCAGGTGCCGGGCGCGCCGCAGGGATCGCTTCGGGTCGAGGCCCTCGGTCCGCAGCACGATCGCAACGGGTTCGCCAGCGGCGTCGAACCGCTCGATCGCTATCTGCGAAGCCAGGCGGGCCAGGACGCCCGCAAGCACATGGCGGCGCCGTTCGTGCTCGTGCTGCCGGACGGCGCCATCGGCGGCTACTACACGCTGTCCGCGACGGGCGTGAAACTCACCGACCTTCCGGCTGATGTGGCCCGCAAGCTGCCGCGCTATCCTCTCGTCCCGGCGACGCTCCTGGGCCGCCTTGCTGTCGACCGAAATCATCAAGGCCGTGGGTATGGCCGCTTCCTGCTCGCCGACGCTCTGTTCCGCGCGGTCCGCAGTGAGATCGCGTCGTTCGCCGTTGTCGTCGATGCCAAGGATGATGCAGCCCGCCGGTTCTATCAGCGCGAGAGTTTTCTCCCGTTTCCCGATCAGCCTCTCAGACTGTTCCGGCCGATGGCGGATATTGCGAAGCTCTATGAATAAGAACTCCCATCGGCTCGCCAAATGACCATTACCGGACTTCAGACAATCCCCTGGGAAGGTCTCGGAAGGGGCAACCCCCAGCCGTCACCCGCCATACCGCGCCACCAGCGCGTTCCATAGCGCGATCGCCTCCGCCCGCCCGCCGGTCGCCGGCGACCCGCACCGCGGTCTGCACCATCACCAGCCGCGCCGCCGGATCGACATAGATCGACTGGCCGTGAATCCCCTCGAAAGCGAACTGCCGCCGCGGACCCGGGAACAGCCAGACCTGGTAGCCATAGCCCATGGTCGGCGTGGCGCGCCGCGGCGCGAAGGGGCTGTCGGGCGGCTCGGTCGTGGCGTCCAGCAGCCACTGGCGCGGGATCATCTGCCGCCCGTTCGCCGCGCCGTCATGCGCCAGCAGCAGCCCCAGCCGCGCCCAGTCGCGCAGCACCGCGTTGAAGCAGCAATACGCCACCTCCTGCCCGGTGTGGTCCACCGTCCAGATCGCATCCGCCTCGGCGCCCATCGGCTGCCAGATGCGGCTTTGCAGGTAGGCCGCGGCCGACATGCCGACGGCGTGGGTCAGCACCAGGCCCAGCACCTCGGTCTGCACGCCGCCGTAGTTGAAATGCGTGTCGGGCGGTGCCTCGCGCGTGTTGAACAGCGCGACCGCCTGCGCCGGGTCGGTGCCGGATTGGCCGAACAGCGCGCGGCCAGCCTGGCATTGTCCGCGCGGGCGATCGTCGTAGTCCTCGCGGAACGCGACGCCGGAGGCCATGTGCAGCAGCGCCCGCAGGCTGGTTTGGCCGAACGCGGTGCCGGCCAGCGCGGGCACGTAGGTCTCGGCCAGGTCGTCGACGGAGCGGATGCGGCCCTCGTCGATGGCGATGCCGATCAGCATGCGCAACGATCGTCTTGGCCATCGACTGCGACAGCAGCCGGTCCTGGTCGGTGCGGGCGTACTGGTAGTGCTCGAACAGGATGGTGTCGTCGCGCGCGATCAGCAGCCCGGTGACCGGATTGCGCGCGAGGTAGTCGGCCAGCGTGTGGGTGGCGCCGTGGAATCGTGTAGGTCAGCGCGATCTCTTGCGCGGCGCGGCGCAGCGGTGCGGGGGTGTCCGCCTTGGCGACGCGATGGAACGGCCAGATGCGGTCGTAGTGGCTGTAGGTGCCGACCATCTCCGCCTGCGCCGGCGCGCGGCGGCTGCCGACGGGATAGCCCTGCGCGGCGCCATAGGCGGCGGCGTCGGGGCCGGTGTCGGAGAACACCGGGTCGGCCGCCGCGAACAGCGGCGTCGGCAGGAACAGCAGCACGGCGGCGATCCGAAGCCAGCGCATCGTCGTTCTCCCGCCCGGCACCCGGCGCGGATCCGGGGCTGGCGGCCTGGATCGTTATATTATAACATTGCGGCAGGCAGCGCCGCCTTGGGCCGCCAGCATCACATGCTCTCGGCCTGTCAGGAACCCGCCATGCGCCTCGCCCCGATCGCCGCCTGCCTGGCTCTGCTGCTGTCCGTCCCCGCCCAGGCGCAGACCGCGCCCGCCCCGGTCGGCCCCCACCCGGTCGGCCCCCATCCGGTCGGGATCGTCGCCGCCGAGAATTTCTACGGCGACGTGGCCCAGCAGATCGGCGGGGCGGAGGTGCACGTCACCAGCATCCTCAGCAACCCTGACGAGGACCCGCATCTGTTCGAGGCCAGCCCGTCGGTCGCGCGCGCGATCTCCGGCGCGCGGATCGTGGTCTACAGCGGCATCGACTACGATCCGTGGATGGCAAAGCTGCTCGGCGCGCGCGCAGTCGGGCGAGCGGCAGGTGATCGTCGTCGCCGACCTGGTCGGCCGGAAGACCGGGCGACAACCCGCATATCTGGTACGACCCGGCGACCATGCTGGCCTGTGCCAAGGCGCTGGCGGCCGCGCTGGCCGCGGACGACCCGGCGCACGCGTCGGTCTATGACCAGCGCCTGGCGCGGTTCGAGGCCTCGATCGCGCCGATCCAGGCGAAGATCGCTGCGCTGCGCGCAGCGCCTGGCCGGCACGCCGGTCACCGCGACCGAGCCGGTGTTCGGCTATATGTTCGAGGCGCTTGGGGATGCAGGTGCGCAATATGCCGTTCCAGATGGCGGTGATGAACGGCACCGAGCCCGGCGCGTCCGACGTTGCCGCGTTCGAAACGGATCTGCGGACCCACGCGGTGAAGCTGCTGGTCTACAACGCGCAGGCCTCCGATCCGATCGCGCAGCGGATGGAGCGGCTGGCCAAGGCGTCGGGGGTGCCGATCGTCGGCGCGGCGGAGACCGAGCCGCCGGGCAAGACCTACCAGGCCTGGATGCTGGGCGAGCTGGACGCCGTGGCGAAGGCATTGCCGGCCAAGCCGTGAACGCTCCGATGAATGGTCGTGTGACATCCGGCCTGGACGCGCAGGTGCATGCCCCGGTGAACGCCATCGAGGTCGCGGGACGTGACGCTGGCGCTCGGCGGCCGGGCGGTCCTGCAGGACGTTTCGCTGGCGATCCGCGCCGCGCGAGTTCGTCGGCGTGCTGGGGCCGAACGGTGCCGGCAAGACCACGCTGATGCGCGCCGTGCTGGGCCTGGTGCCGCCGCGCTGCCGGAACGATCCGCGTGCTGGGCGCGCCGGCCGCGCGCGGCAACGCCGCGATCGGCTACATGCCGCAGGTGCGCGGGGATCTGGCCGACAAGCGGCTGAGCGGCTGGGACTTCGTTGCGAGCGTGGTGCGACGGCCATCGGCTGGGCCTGCCGCTGCTGGACGCCGCCGGGCGGCGCGAGGTCGCGTGGGCGCTGGAGCATGGTCGGCGCGCGCGAGCTGGCGCGCCGGCCGCTGGCCGAGACCTCGGGCGGCGAGCGGCAGCGGCTGCTGCTGGCGCAGACGCTGATCGGCCGGCCGCGCCTGCTGCTGCTGGACGAGCCGCTGATCAGCCTGGACCCGGCACTACCAGCGGGCGGTGGTGGAGCTGGTGAAGTCGTTGCAGGTGGAACTGGGAATCGCCGTGCTGTTCAGCGCGCACGAGCTGAACCCGCTGCTGGGGGCGCTGGACCGCGTGCTGTATCTCGGCGGCGGGCACGCCGCGCTGGGCACGGTCGACGGAGGTGATCACCGGGCCGGTGCTGTCGCGCCTGTATGGCTCGGCGATCGACGTGGTGCACGTGAACGGGCGCATCTTCGTGATGTCCGGCGGCCACGACATGGAGCACGACGCGCACCGCCACGACAGACGGGCATGGTCATGATCACGGGCATGGCGGGCACGGCCACGACGCGGCACATCGGCATGCTTGACTACGACTTCATGCGCCACGCCTTCGCGGCGGCGGCGATCGTTGCGGTGGTCGCGGGGCTGGTCGGCTATTTCCTGGTGCTGCGCGGCCAGACGTTTGCCGGCCACGCGCTGGCGCATGTCGGCTTCACCGGCGCGACCGGCGCGGTGCTGATCGGCGCCTCGCCGCTTGGCCGGCCTGGTCGTCGCGACCGTCGCCGCCGGCGTCGGCATGGGTTTTGCCGGCGAGCGGCTGGCGCAGCGCGACGTGGCGATCGGCATGGTGCTGTCGCTGGCGCTCGGGCTGGGCCTGCTGTTCCTGCATTTCTTCACCGCATATCGCGACGCAGGTCACGGCGTTGCTGTTCGGCAACGTGCTGGCGGTGGATGCGGACACGCTGTGGATGCTGCTGGCGCTGGGCGTGCTGAGCGTGGCCGCGCTGGCGGTGATCGCGCGGCCGCTGCTGTTCGCCAGCCTGCAGCCGGAGCTGGCCGAGGCGAAGGGCGTCGACGCTGCGCGCCTTCGCCGTGCTGTTCCTGGCGATCGTTGCGCTGGCGACAGCCGAGTGCGCGCAGATCGTCGGCGTGCTGCTGGTGTTCACGCTGATGGTCGGCCCGGCGGCGGCGGCGCAGCGCCTGACCAGCCGGATCGGCTGCGGGCTGGCGCTGGCGGCCGGGCTGGCGCTGGCCGAGGCGTGGGGCGGCATCGCGCTGGCGTATTGGACCGACTGGCCGACGCAGCTTCTGGATCACCGCGCTGAGTGCCGCGGTGTATATGGCGGCGATCGGAGGGCGCCGTCTCGTGTGATGAGGCGTGCGGGGTAACGGCTATTTCCGCCGCTCGACCGCTTCCACCGCCCCGCCCGCCTCGCGCCAGGCGCCGAATCCGCCACCGACGTGCGCGACCTTCTCCATCCCCATGTCGTGTGCGGTCTTCGCCGCCAATGCGGAGCGCCAGCCGCCGGCGCAGTAGAACACGAAGCGCTTGTCCTCGGCGAAGATCGGCTTGTGATAGGGGCTGTCGGGATCGATCCAGAACTCCAGCATGCCGCGGGTGCAGTGGAACGCGCCAGGAATCCGGCCCTCGCGTTCCAGCTCGCGCGGATCGCGCAGATCGACGAACACCACGCGCGGATCGCCGTGCAGCTTCACCGCGTCTTGCGCCGGCAGCGTTTCGATTTCGGCCTCTGCCTCGGCCAGCATCTGGCGAAACCCCTTCTTCACCCTGGCATCCTCCTGTTGACCTCGCGTCAGGCTTGCGCCGCTCGCTGCCCCGCTTCAACACCCCACCGAGGTCAGGAATGCGCCGATTGCCTCGGCAACGATTGCCGGCGTCTGCACCGCCATGAAGTGGCTCGTCTCCAGCGCGCGGAACCTTGCGTTCCGCATCTTCGCCGCCAGCGGTTCGATCAGCGACGGCGGGCGCAGCGCGTCGTGCGTGCCGGCGAGCAGCAGCACCGGGCACGCGATCAGCGGCAAACGCTCCGTCAGCGTCGCCTCCGCCAGCATGCGGTTGACCGCGGCGAAACTCTCCGGATCGTTCGCCAGCCAGCGCGCGCGAAACTTGCGAAATTGCTCCGGATCGTGGCGCACCACCGGTGGGTAGGAACCGGCGAAACTCTGGTCTACCAGGCCGCGCGGTCCCAGCGTCTCCATCGCCTCGGCCCGCGCCAGCGTCGCCGCGCGGCGCTCGGGCGCCACGCCAGTGGCGGGCGCCATCGCCACCACTGCGTTGGTGCGGTCGGAATGCCGCAGCGCGAAGGTCAGTGCGATCCCGGCGCCCACCGCGCAACCGGCCAGCGCGACCTTTCCGCCGATGCCGACAGCATCCAGCAGCGCCGCGATGTCGTCGGCCAGCAGATCGAACGTCGGCGGCGCGCGCAGCTTTTCCGACATCCCCGCCCCGCGCCAATCGTGGCGCAGCACGCGCCGCCCCGGCGAGAGCATCGGCATCACTTGGTCCCAGCTTTCCAGCGTGCCGCCCATCTCGTGCACCAGCACCAGAACCTTGTCGCCGGTGCCCGACAGCTCGTAGCGCAGGCTGGTGCCGTTGACCTCGATCCAGTCCATCACTTGCTCTCCTCGATCAGCGGGGCGCGCAGCACGCCGCAGTCCGGCGCGAATGCGAGCCGGGCGCCGCTGCGTCGCTGCAACTCGTCGCGGTCGAGGCCGTCCAGGATCTCGCGCACCAGGAACCCGTCGCGCGTCACCTCCACCACCGCGAGGTCCGTGTAGATGCGCTTGACGCAGCGCACCGCGGTCAGCGGCAGCGAGCACGCCGCGCGCAGCCGCGCACCGCCCTGCCGCGTGGTGTGTTCCATGATCACCCAGACCGCCCGCGCACAGGCCGCGAGGTCCATCGCGCCGCCGACCAGCGGCCCCTTGTTCGGCACGCGCATGTCCCAATTGGCCAGATCGCCGTTGGCCGCGACCTCGAACGCACCCAGCACCGTCACGTCGATGTGTCCGCCGCGGATCATCGCGAAAGACCAGGCGGAATCGACGATCGCGGCGCCGGGCCGCAGCGTGATGCGACGGCTGCCGGCGTCGACCAGATCGGCGTCGGCTTCGCCCGGCGCGGCGAGCGGGCCGCAGCCGACAATGCCGTTCTCCGACTGGATGAACACGTCGCGGCCGGCCGGCACATAGTCGCCCGCCAGCACGGGGATGCCGATGCCGAGATTGACCACCATGCCGTCCTCGATGTCCTGCGCCGCGCGCCAGGCCATCTGGAAGCGATTGAGCGGGGTCATCGTCCCGCCTCCCCGCCGACTGCGACAATTCGTTTCACGTAGATCCCGGGCAGGTCGATCTCGGTGTGTGGGATCGGGTCGTGCTGCGCCTCGCGCACCTCTGCCACCGTGCAGCGCGCGGCGGTCGCCATCGCGGGGGAGAAATTCGCCTGGGCGTAGCGGAACGTCAGGTTGCCGTAACGGTCGGCGCGGTCGGCGCGGATCAGCGCGACGTCGCCGGCGATGGCTTCCTCCAGGACGTGCTCGCGGCCGTGGAACACGCGCACCTCCTTGCCCTTGGCGAGATCGGTGCCGTAGCCCACCGGCGTGTAGAAGGCGGGAATGCCTGCGCCGCCGGCGCGGATACGTTCGGCAAAGGTGCCCTGCGGCAGGCATTCCAGCTCGATCCTGCCGTCCCGGTGGAGAATCTCGAACGGCGACAGGTCCTTGGTGTGGCCGCGCGCGGCGGAGCAGATCACCTTGCGCACCATGCCGGCCGAGATCAGCTCGTGCGTGCAGGAATAACGATGCGTCGCCGAGTTGACGACCAGCGTCAGCTCGCGCGGGCCGCAGTCGCGCAACGCGCGGATCAGCACATTGGGAAAGCCCGCGCCGCCGAAGCCGGAGATGAACACGACGGCGCCGTTCGGCGTGTCGTGCAGCGCCTCTGCCGCGGTGGCGACCCGCTTGTCGATCGGCATGTTTTTCCCCCGTGCTGGCGCCGGCGAAACTCTAGGCGCGCGAAGCGATGGCTGCCAAGCTGCCGACAGGGAGAGATCGAGATGATGGAACTGCACTGGTCGCCGCGCTCGCCGTATGTGCGCAAGGTGATGATCGCGGCGCACGAGATGGGCCTGCAGGATCGGCTGGACTGCGTGCGCACCGTGGTGGGCGGCACGAAGCCGCACCTGGAGCTGATGCAACGCAACCCGCTGGGCAAGATCCCGACGCTGGAGCTGGAGGACGGCACGGTCGTCTACGATTCCTTCGTGGTGATCGCCTATCTCGATACGCTGCATGCCGGGGCGAAGCTGATTCCCGCCGGCGGCGCGGCGTGGCTGACAGCTCTGCGGCGGCACGCGCTGGGCAACGGCATGCTGGATGTGGCGCTGGCCGCGTTGGGCGAGCGCCTGCGCCCGCCCGAGCGGCAGAGCGAGCCACATCTTACCTTGTGGCACCTTAAGCTGCGCACCTGCGTCGATGCACTGGAGCAAGAGGCCGAGGCGCTGGCGCGCGATGCGTTCGACCTTGGCCACCTGGCGATTGGCGTGGCACTGGCCTATCTGGACTTCCGTTTCGACAGAGAAAGATGGCGCGACGGTCACCCGAAGCTGGCGGCCTGGCACGCGACGTTCAACGCGCGACCATCGGTGATGGCCAACCCTCCCGTGGATGATCGATAGGCGACGCGCGCTGCGCGAGGACCTATCCCCGCACGGCGTCAGCCCACGATCTCTGTCTCGGGTTCGTGCTCGTCCGGCGCCATGAACCGTACACTCTCCATCGTCCCGGTTTCGATCGCCGCACGGTAGATGCCGATCGCGAAGCGTGGATCATTCAACATAGCCTCATGGCTGGCGGCGGTGATGTTCGGCATGTTGCCCATCGCCGCCGCCAATAATGTCACGCTGACCGGCACCGATGCGCCGCATGTCATCACGAAATCGTCGACCGCCATCAGCCGTCCGGCGAACATGTCTCCGGCTTGGCAGCTCGCCTCCATCCCTTCGTCCATCAGCCACATCTCGCCGCCGATACCAACATTGGACACCCACAGGCCGGCAACCTCATGCGGCCGCTCGATCTCCCAGACACGAAAGCGCGCCGCTTGCGCGGCACGCAGCATCAGCGCCTCGTCGCCGGCGAGCCCCGGTGCGATGCGACTCGTGTAGCGGTCGATCGCGCGCGAACGCCCCGCCTTGCCCGTATGGACGGCAAGATCAAATACCAGCGTCATCTCTTCCAGGTTGTCACAGACCAGCACCCGACCCTGAACCAGATCCAGACGGCGCCCGTAATCCATGACCATGTCGCGCGCGACACAGGCCAGCGCACCGCGATGTTGTTCGGTGCTGATCTCTCGCAGATGGCGATAGCGCGCCAGTTTTTCGTCCCTGGTCATCTCGGCTGCACTCCCCCGAACGGTAAGCACAGCACAGAGTACCACCCGCGCCCGAGTCGCAACCCACGTCAGAAATAGTGCCAGAAATTCGACGCGCGCGCCTCGTCCGGCAGCCCGTCGAACACGATCTGCCCGTTGTTCATGATCACCACGCGATCGGCGATCTGCATCGCCGCGGCGACGTTCTGCTCCACCAGAATCGCCGTCATCGCGTGCGATTTGCACACCTCGCGCACCTGCACGAACATGCGCTCGACCAGGTTCGGCGCCAGGCCGATGGACGGCTCGTCCAGCAGCAGGCAGCGCGGCGTGCCGAGAATCGCCAGCCCCAGCGCCAGCATCTGCTGCTGCCCGCCGCTGAGACTGCCGGAGCGCAAGCGCGCGGCGCTCGCCCAGCACCGGGAACAGCCGATACACGTCGTCCGGGCGAGAACATCGCGCTGCGGGCCGCAGTTGCGCGCCGCCACCACGTCGATGTTCTCCGCCACCGCCAGGTCGGGGAAAATGCCGCGGCCTTCCGGCAGCAGGCGCAGGCCGCAGCGCGACGCGCTGCCGCGACATCGATCCGGTCGATCCGCTGGCCGTCGAACGTCACCGACCCGGCGCGCGCCGGCAGCAGCCCCATCACCGTCCGCAGCGTGGTGGTCTTGCCGGCACCGTTATGACCGAGGAACGCCAGGATCTGCCCCGGCTCCAGCGCGAAGGACACGTCGGAGATCACCGTCTTCGCGCCGTAGCCCGCGGCGATGCCGGACAGCCGCAGCGCCATCAGATCGCGCCCCCGAAATAGATTTCCGCCAGTGCCGGGTCGGCGATGATCTCCTGCGGCGTGCCCTGCGCCATCAGGTGGCCCTGGTGCAGGAACAGCACCTCGTCGGCGATCTGCTGCACCACGCGGGTGTTGTGCTCCACCACCAGCAGCGTCTTGCCCTCGTTCTGCAAGCGGCGCAGCAGGGCCATGATCGTCGTCGAGCGCGCCGGCCGACAGGCCCGAGGCCGGCTCGTCCAGCAGCAGCAGTTCTGCTCCGGTCGCCAGCACGCGCGCGACGGTCAGCAGCTTCTGTTCGCCATAGGACAGGTTGCGCACGCGCTCGTTGGCGCGATCGGCGAGGCCGACATGGGCCAGGATGGCGCGCGCTTCGTCGCGGCGGCGTGGCCTGCGTGCGCGCGGCGTGCAGCGGGCGGAAAATCGCGCCCAGCGGTTCCTCGGCGAACTGGTGCGGCAGTGCCGACCATCACGTTGTCCAGCGCGGTCAGGTCGGCGAACAGGCGCAGGTTCTGGAAGGTGCGCGCGATGCCGGTGTGCACGATCGCCTGCGGCGTGAATGCCGTCGAGCGAGCGGCCGCGGAACGTCACACTGCCCGGTCGTCCGGCTTGCAGGAAGCCGGTGATCACGTTGAAGATCGTCGTCTTGCCGGCGCCGTTCGGGCCGACCAGGCAGGTGATGCGGCCCTGCGCGATGGTGAAACTGCAGTCCTGCAAGCGCCAGCAGGCCGCCGAAGCGTTTTTCGCAGCCCGGCGACCTGGAGATACGCGGTCACAGCCGCTCCCCCGCCAGGCCCTGCGGGCGGAACAGCATGAACAGCGATCAGCAGCAGCCCGTAGATCAGTTGCCGCATCGCCGCGGCGATCGTCGTCGGGATGTCCAGCAGCGTCAGCATCTGCGGCAGCGCCAGCAGCAGGAACGGGCCGATGATCGAGCCGGCGCAGCGTGCGCGCGCCGCCGACCACCACCATGGTCAGCAGCAGGATCGACGCATCCAGATCGAACGATGACGGATCGATGAAGCTGAGGAACGTCGCGTACAGCCCGCCGGCGACACCGGCGAAGGCGCCGGCCAGCGCGGCGGCGGAAACCTTGGCGCGCAGCACGTTCTTGCCGGCGGCGGCGACTGCGAGTTCGTCCTCGCGGATCGCGCGCAGCAGGCGGCCGAACGGCGCGCGCATGATCAGGTAGAACGCCAGGCAGCCCAGCACCGCACCCGCGGTGCACAGCAGCGTCAACTGCCCGGTGCTCTCCAGCGGATGGCCGAACAGGTCGGGCGGCGGGATGCCGGGCAGGCCGTTGGCGCCGCCGGTGCCGGCGGTCCAGTTGGTGAACACCGCCGTCGCCAGCAACTGGATGCCGAACGAGGTGACCACGAAATAATCGCCGGAGACGCGCAAGCGACGGCAGCGTGACCAGCACGTTGAGCAGGATGCAGCAGACCGCGGCGATGCCCAGCGCCGGCAGGAACGACATCGGCTCGGCGGCCAGCAGGAAATGCGCGACGATATAGGCGCCGACGCCGAACACCGCCGCCTGCGAGACCGAGAAGATGCCGACGATGCCGACCAGCAGATTGGTCGACAGGCCGAGCAGCACGTAGATCTCGGCGAGCGCGATGTAGCTGAACCAGAAATCCATTGCTCAGCGCGCCGCCGCGAACAGGCCGGTGGGGCGGAACAGCATGAAGATCACGAAGATGAAGAACGTGATGCCGATGCTCCATTCGCCGGGCATCACCAGCAGCGACAGGTTCTGCAGCTCGGCGATGACGATCGACAGCACGAAGGCGCCGGTGATGCTGCCGACGCCGCCGGCGATCATGGCGATGGTGGCGGTCAGCAGCGGCGTGATGCCGCCATAGGGCTGCAGCCCAAGATCGAGCGGCACCAGCACGCCGGGCAGCGCACACGATCGCCGAGGCGATCGCCACCACGATCGACATAGACGCGACTGCGGCTGCAGCCGGGTGATCTCGCGCCAGGAACGGGTTCGACGCCACGGCGCGGATGCGCTTGCCCAGGATGGTGTAGTGCGCGAACCACATCACGCCGGCATAGGCCGCCAGGCTGACCGCGATGGTCAGCAGCTGCGCCCAGGTCAGCCGCACGCTGCCGCCCAGCGCAACGACGTTGGCCGCCCACGGCAGCGGGAATTGCAGGATGTTCGGCGTGAACACCGCCGCAATGATGTTCTGCATCACCGCCAGCGTGCCGAGCGAGGCGATCAGGATCACCAGGTGCGTCGCCCGCCGCCGCTCCAGCCGCGCGTAAAGCTGGCTTTGGATCAGCGCGCCGCCGGCGGTGCAGGCCGCAACCGCGAGCAGCAGCGCGACCAGCGAGCGGCGCGCCGTGGGTCACCAGCCACCACGCGAGGTAGCCGCCCATCGTGTAGATGCCGGCATGCGCGACATGGAAGATCTTCGTGGTGGCATAGACCAGCGAGAAGCTGATCGCCACCACGCCCAGCGCGCAGCCGGTCACCAGGCCGTTGACCAGCAGTTGCAGCGACAGCATCGCGTGCCGGTCCCGGTCGGCGTGTCGCTCAGTCCGCGCTAAGTTGCTTGATCGTCACGTCCTTGCCGTCCTGCATCTCGTTGATGTCGATGCGGCACGGTCGCTGTGTTGGTCTTGAACTCCAGCGGGATCAGCCCGTGGAACTTGCCGATCTGGAACAGCGTGTCGTGCATGTTCTCGCCGGTGACGGGCTTGCCGTCGGCCAGCACCTTGTCGAGCGTGGTCAGCACGATCTGCGTGGCGTTGTAGTACTGCCGGGCAAAGAAATCCATGTCGGCGCCGTATTTCTGCTTGAACTCGGCGGCCAGCTCGGGCGGCGCGTCGATGCGGATCTGGGTGTGCACGAAGCCGTGCGAGGACGGATCGGCAATGGTCGACGGGTCGGCGAAGAACGTCGTGCCCGCGACAGTGAATTTCAGCCCGAGCTGCTTGTATTCCTGCGCCATCTGCAACAGCCCGGCGGTGATCGAGACCAGCATCACCTCGGGCTTGGCGTCGGCCAGCTTCAGCAGCGCGGGACGATAGTCGGTCTGGCCGAACTGCGTCGGCTCCTGCGTCAGGATCGTGCCGCCAGCCTTGGGGAAGTATTCCACGATAGTCGTCGCGGCCGGAGATGCCGGCGGCGTCGTTCTCGAACAGGACGGCGGCGTTCTTCTTGCCCTCGCCGACGAGGTATTTCGACAGCACCTTGATCTCGTCGCCGATGGTGGGCAGCGTGTTGATCAGGTAGGGCGAGGCGGTCGCCAGCTTGTCGGCCTGGGCGCCGGCATTGACCATCAGCACCTTCTTGCGCGTGGCCAGCGGCGCCATGGCCAGCGTCGGGCCGGAATAGCCGGTGAACACCACCGACACATGCTGCAGGTCGGTCAGCTTGTTGAAGCTCAGCACCGACTGGTCGGGCTTGGCCTGGTTGTCCTCGAACAGGACCTCGATCTTGTGGCCGCGTATGCCGCCCTTGGCGTTGGCCTGATCGATGGCGAACTGGATGCCGCGCATCTCCTGCGTGCCGATCAGCCCGCCGGGACCGGTCAACGGCAGGATCGCGCCGAACTGGATGGTCTGCGCCGTTGCACCGCCGACGCTCCAACCAACCGCGAGCGCCGCCAATGTGATACCAAGCTTCCGTATCATCGACCGTTTCCCCTGACATTTATTGTGCCGCGTCGCGCACCCGGTGCGAGTGGCCGCGGGACGCTATGCACACGCATTCGGTGGGTCAACCCCGTGCGCCGACATGCCGCCGGGCGAACCAGGGAAAGTGAACCTGCGTCTTTATCCGATCGAGGTCACGTCGGGGCAGTCGACGGTAAAGGGGCCTTACGCCGCCCAGACGATTCCGGTGTCGGTGGAGAACGACTGCGTGGTCGTCGAAATATAAGAGCCCCGCCTGGTGGTGCGGCGGGCCGGGATTGGTCTGATCCGTTTGGGCCTCTTCGGCCCTGCCGACAGGTCCGCATCACTTGCCCGGATGATGGATTTGCGACTAACTCGCCGCCTGCCGCAGTGCGACAAGGAGATGCCGCGTGTCTTTCGAGGAACGCCCGAGCGTCTGCACCTTCGATTGCCCGGACACATGCAGTCTGAGCGTCACGGTCGAGGACGAACACATCGTCAAGGTGCGCGGCTCCGAGGCGATGCCGTTCACCGACGGCGTGATCTGCAACAAGGTCGCACAGGACATGGGTGCCTTCGTGCACGGCCCGCAGCGTCTGCTGTTTCCGCTGCGCCGCACCGGTCCGAAGGGCGCGGGACAATTCGTCCGCATTTCCTGGAAAGCGGCGTTGGACGAAATCCACGCGCGGGTCAGCGCGGTGATCGATCGGTGGGGACCACAGGCGGTGACGCCGCTGAACTATGCGGGACCGCACGGGCTGCTGTCGTGCGACAGCATGTCGTTGCGGTTCTTCCACAGGCTGGGTGCCAGCCTGGTGTATCGGCGGTCCATGTGCGGCGGTGTGCGCACCGAGGCGTGGGCCGGCACCTACGGCGCCGTACCCGGCTGCCCGCCGGAGCTGGCGGAGCACGCGCACCTGAACGTGGTCTGGGGCAACAACGCGACGGTCGCCAACCTGCACCTGGTGCGCTGCATCCGTCGGGCGAAGCGCAAGGGCGGCAGGCTGGCCGTGGTCGATCCGCTGCGCACCAAGATCGCGGAACAGGCGGACCTGCACCTGGCGTTGCTGCCCGGCACGGACACGCTGCTGGCGTGGTCGCTGGCGGCCGAGCTGGAACGGGCCGGCGCGTTCGACGCGGACTTCATTGCCGCGCACGTGCTGGGTGCCGATGCGTTCATGGCGCGCGCGCGGGAATGGCCGGCCGCGCGGGCGGCCGAGGCGTGCGGCGTGCCGGAAGCGCAGATCGTGACGCTGGCGCGCTGGCTGGCGGAAGCCGGCCCGCTGGTGCTGGCGCCGGGCAATGGTCTGGAACGTGGCCGCAATGGCGGCAGCGGCATCCGCGCCGCGATCGCACTGCCGGCGTTGCTGGGCAAGCTGGGCAAGGGCAGCGGCATCGCCCTCGGTGCGGGCAATTCATTTCCGAAGACAATGGCGAAGCTGCAGCGGCCCGATCTGGCGCCCGCGGGAACGCGCACGCTCGACCTGGTCGATATCGGACGGCATCTGGACAGCGACGACATCGACCCGCCGCTGCGCGCGGTGTTCATCTACAACCACAACCCGATCGTCGTGCATCCGGACCAGAACCGCATGCGCGGCGGCCTGGCGCGCGAGGAGGTGTTCGCGGTCGGCATCGACGTTTCGATGACCGAAAGCATGGCGCACTGCGACATCGTGCTGCCCGCGGCGACCAGTTTCGAGTGCGCCGATCTCTATGCGTCCTACGGCCATCACTGGCTGCAACGGGCGGAGCCGGTGATCGCGCCACAGGGCGAGTCGCTGCCGAACACCGAGATCTTCCGGCGCCTGGCTGCACGTTTCGGCTTCGAGGAACCATGCTTCACGGCGACCGACGCCGAGCTGATGGAGGATGCGATCGATCCGGACGATCCGCGGCTTGGTGGCGTTCGTCCGAGCGCCATTCCCACATCGCGCGCGCACCCGATGCGCGGTCCGGATGGCGCACCGCTGACGCTGTTTGAGAATGTGTTTCCGGCCACGCCGTCCGGCAAGATCGAACTTGTGTCGGATACGCTTGCCCAGCGTTGGGGGGAAGGCGCACGGATCGCGGGCTGGCGGGAGCGGGATGCGGTGTTGCCGCTGATGCTGATTTCGCCGGCGTCGGACAAGCGGATCTCATCGACGCTCGGCGGGCTCGACGGGTCGAGCCGGCCACCGAAACTGCTGATGCATCCGGTGGATGCGGCGGCGCGCGGGCTGCGATCCGGCGTTGACGTACGGCTATGGAACGACCGGGGAGAGGTGATCCTTCCGCTGCAGATCACCAATGCCGTGCGCCCCGGCGTCGTCGCCAGCGAGAAGGGCGCCTGGCTGTCCACCAGCCGCACCGGCCAGACGATCTCGGCGCTGGTGTCCGCCGACACGCGTGCCGACCTTGCCGGAGGTGCCTGCTTCAACGATACGCAAGTGGAAGTGGAACACCTCGCCGCGTAGGCGCGTTACGTCATCATGCCACGCGGCGGAAATACGTCCTGTCGGATGCGAGCTGGTTCTCGTAGATCGAGCCCTGCCGCAACGCCGGCGGCAGCGGCATGCGGACGGGAACCGGGGTCAAGCGCGGCTCGATTGTCGGAGAGCCCTGGATCATGCGGCTGTTGAACTCGTCGAAGTCCTTCACCCCCATCAGCGGCCACGCATCGGCCACGGCGACCTCGTAGAGCAACAGATTGCGCGAGCGGTTCGAGGTGTTCAGCGCCGAGCCATGCAGCGCGCGCACATGGTGGAACGACATGCTGCCGGCGCGGCCGGAGCAGGGCACGGCACGGGCGATCTCGGCGCCGACCGCGTCCGGGTCGATCATGCCGCAGAATCGGCCATCCGCGCCGTGGTGGTTCCACACCGGGCCGGTATGCGTGCCCGGAACGACTAGCATTGCGCCGTTGTCCAGATCGGTGTCGTCCAGCATCACGCCGATCGCCAGGATATCGTCATTGGTGTGCGGGTAGAACGCCCAATCCTGGTGCCATTCCACCGGCGAACCATACCGCGCCGACTTCATGTTCAGCTTGGAGCCGTGCATGCGCAGCGCCGGACCGATCAGCGCCATCAGGATCGCCAGCACTTTTGGGTGGCGCAGCACCTCATTGAAGATCGGGTGCACCTTGGTCGGCGCCTTGACGCGGCGCACGCGCGGCATCGCGCGTGTGTGGGTGGGCTCCAGGTCGTAGACCTCGTTGTTGCTGTCGACGTTTGCGGCGCCGGCGACGATCTCGTTGATCACCCGGCGCAGGTCGCCGAGTTCCTGTGCGTTCAGCACCTCGGGCACCACCAGCACGCCATTGCGGCCATAAGCGGCGGTCTGGGCTTCAGTCAGCATCGTTCCCTCTCACGTAGACTTGCGGCACGGCTGTCAGATGCCGCCCGACATCCTAGCACCGCAAGCGGCAAAGCGCACGGGCAGCGCGGTTGCGGAATCGCCTGGGCGGCGGCAGGGTCGGCTTCGGCCACCAGGACCCGCATGACCTACACGTTCCGCTTCGCGCCGGTGTTCAGCCGGATCGACATGATGCTCGATGGGCTGGTGCTCACCCTGTGGCTGACCGCCATCGTGATCGTCGCGGGCTTCGCGATCGGCGTCGCCGGCGCATTGGCGGCCCGCGCCCGCGCTGCCTGGCTGCGCGCCGCGGTGCACTGCTATATCGAGGCGATCCGCAACACACCGCTGCTGGCACAGCTTTTCTTCATCTACTTCGGCCTGCCCGGACTGGGGTTGCGGCTGGATGCCATCCCGGCCGGGCTGATCGCACTGACCGTCAATCTCGGTGCCTACACCACGGAGATCGTGCGTGGTGGCATCGATGCGGTGCCGCGCGGGCAGGTCGATGCCGGCACCGCGCTCGGGCTGACGCCGATCCAGGTGTTCTTCCTGATCGTTCTGAAGCCGGCGCTGAAGACGATGTTCCCGGCGCTGGCCAGCCAGTTCACCCTGCTGATGCTGGCGTCGTCGCTGCTCAGCGAGATCGGCGTGACGGAACTGTTCCACATGGCCAGCATGATCGACAGCGCCACCTATCGCAGCTTCGAGGTCTACGCCGTGGTCTGCGGTTTCTACCTGGCGCTGGCGCTGGCGTTCCGCCTGCTGTTCGCGGCGATCTATCGTTTGGCTTTCGTGACGCCCTGATGTTCCGCCAGTTCGGCCTCAATGAGTTGCTGATGCTGCTGAGCGGCCTGCAATGGACCGCCGGGCTGACCGTGCTCGCCTTCGCCGGCAGCTTCGCGCTCGGCCTGCTGCTGCTGATCCTGCGCGTCGCGCGGGTCGGCGCGCTGCGCTGGGCGGCGTCGGGGTGGATCCAGGCGGTGCAGGGCACGCCGCTGCTCGGGTGGCTGTTCGTCGCGTTCTTTGCCCTGCCGCTGTTTGGCTGGGACGTGTCGCGCTGGGTCGCCGCCACCGTTGCGCTGTCGGTGTATGGCAGCGCGTTCCTGGCGGATATCTGGCGCGGCGCGGTCGCGGCCATTCCCTCCGGCCAGTGGGAGGCGTCGGCCGCGCTCGGCCTGACCCGCTGGCGGCAGTTGCGCCTGGTGGTGCTGCCGCAGGCCTTCACCATCGCCATCCCGCCGACCGTGGGGTTCCTGGTGCAACTGATCAAGAACACCTCGCTTGCATCGGTGATCGGCGTGGTGGAACTGTCGCGCGAGGCACAACTGGTGAACGGTGCGACCTTCGCCCCGTTCCTGGTCTATGGTTGCGTGTGCGTGCTATACTTCGTGCTGTGCTATCCGTTGACGGCATGCAGCCGGATGCTGGAAGCCAGGCTGTCACACTGATCCGCAACGAACATCAAGGAACGATCCGATGAAGCATCTGTTTGCCGCCTTCCTGTTGCTATTGGGACTCATCGCGGGTCCGGCGCGGGCCGACATGCCGCAGATCCTCGACAAGGGGGTGATCCGGATCGGCACGCAGATGGACAACCCGCCGTTCGGCTACATCGGCCCGGACGGCAAGCCGGCCGGCTTCGATGTCGAGCTGGGGCAGATGATCGGCAAGGCGCTGGGCGTCAAGGTGCAGCTCGAGCAGATCATCGGCGCGAATCGCATTCCCTACCTGCTGACCAACAAGATCGACGTGGTGATCTCGGCGATGGGGGCCACGCCGGAACGCGCGGTGCAGGTGATGTTCACCACGCCCTATGCGGCGCTGTATGTTGGCGTCTATGGCCCCAAGAGCCTGAAGGTGACCGGGCCGGACAGCCTGGGCAGCCTGAAGATCGCCGCCACCAAGGGCACCACGCAGGAGATGACGCTGAGCCAGCTTGCGCCGCACGCCAACATCGTTCGGTTCGAGGACGATGCGACCTCCAACACCGCCTATCTGTCGGGACAGACCGACCTGTGGGCGACGTTGAACACCATTGCGATCGACCTGTCGCGCAAGAACCCGCAGCGCGAGACGGAGCTGAAGTTCAAGCTGCGCGATTCGCCGGCGCACATGGCGGTGCGTCAGGGGGATTTCCAGTTGCTGCAGTGGCTGAACACCTACATCTTCTTCATCAAGGGCGACGGTGAGCTGAACCGGCTGCACAAGACCTGGCTGGGCGAGCCGATGGGCGAGATCCCGGTGCTTTAGCGTGCCGGTTCTTTAAGCGGGGTCGCCGCGCGCCTAGCGCAGGAATGGGTTGCTCGCCCGCTCCGCCCCGATGCTGGATCCGGGACCGTGCCCGCACAGGAACACGTAATCGTCGGGTAGCGTCAGCAGCTTCGTCGTGATCGCCGTGATCAGCGCGGCATGGTCGCCATAGGCGAAGTCGGTGCGCCCGATCGAGCCCTGGAACAGCACGTCGCCCAGCACGGCAAAACGCTCGCCGTGGTTGATGAGGACGATGTGGCCCGGCGTGTGGCCCGGGCAGTGCAGGACGTCGAAGCGGTGCTCGCCCAGGGTGATGGACTCGCCCTCGGCCAGCCAGCGATCGGGGCGGACGTTGCGGACGCCGGCGAACCCGTAGTTCGCGGCCTGGTCTTCCAGGCCGTCGAGCAGGAAGGCGTCGCGGTGGTCGGGGCCCTCGATCGGCGGCGCGGGGTCGGGCGCGGCGCGGGCGGCGAGTTCATCGCGCAGCGCGGCGGCGCCACCGGCATGGTCGATGTGGCCGTGCGTCAGCAGGATTTTCACCACGCGCACGCCGAGCTGGTCGATCGCGGCGAGGATGCGCGGCACGTCGCCGCCGGGGTCGATGACCAGGGCGTCCTTGGTGCTTTCGTCCCATAGGAAGGCGCAATTCTGCTGGAATTGTGTGACTGGCAGGACGGCAGCTTTCAGCTCGGGCATGGCGTTCGAGGTCCTGGTGGAAGTGCGAGGCTCGCACAGGCGGCGTGCCTACTCAATCGGCTCGCGCAGGCAGTTACGTGTGGACGCCGCGTCTGGGCGCACCTGCATCTCTGGCCTCTTGGGGCGGTTTGCTGATTTGTTAACGATCGTCCGGGTATCAGGCGACCGGTTGCCGTCCACCCGCGCGCGGGTTGAGGTCATCGCCTGCTCGGCGAAATTTTGCTTGCGAACCCTACCACTGGGTGATAGACAATGGGTGTCCGCCTGCTGAAGGATCTGGAATTCGCTCGGTGGGCACGCAAGGAGCACCTCACCGGCCAGATGCTGCAGCACGCGGCGGACGAGATCGAGCGCGGATTGGTCGATGCCCGGCTCGGCGGCTTCCTGCTGAAGAAGCGTATCGCACGCCCGGGCGGCGGCAAACGCGGCGGCTACCGGACAATCGTGGCCTATCGGCAGGGTGTCCGGGTGGTCTTCCTGTTCGGCTTCGCGAAGAACGCGGCCGATAACATCACCCGCGCCGAGCATTTCGCACTCGGCAAGCTTGGTGATGTGTACTTGGGGTATGACGAAGCCACCATCGACCGGATGGTGCGCGAGACGCTGTTGATCGAGGTGGCCCGATGAGCCGGATACTCAAGAACGTTCATGCCTCCGCCAGCCGCCTGCACGACGCCGGGCTGCTGGACGGCCTGACCATGCGCGAGTTCGATGCGCTCTGTCTGCCGCCGCTGCGCGATTACACCGCGGCCGACATCCGTCGCGTGCGCGCCAAGACCAAGGCGAGCCAAGCGGTGTTCGCCGCGGTGCTGAATGTCGGGCCGACGACGGTGGCGGCGTGGGAACAGGGAACCAAGAAGCCGAGCGGTCCGGCGGTCAAGCTGCTCGACCTGGTGGAGCGCAAGGGCCTGGGGGTGCTGGCGTAGCACGTCCTGGCACGCTCCACCCGAAGCCGGCCTGCTCGGATTGGCGATGTAAAATGAGGAGTGCCATGGCTCGGTATCGCGTTGTCCTCCAATGTGACGGGGTCCCGCCGGATGCAGGAGCACAAGGGGCGAAGGACGTCACGGCGAGTTTCTCGAGGCGACATTGGCACAAGAATGCGACCTGTAGTTGGGACGGACAGCACCTTACTCTTTCGGTGGAAAATGATTTTGACCGAGAAGGATGTGTAGCGATGGACGAGTTCTCGGATGAGATATCGGCCTGCATTCGTGGCGGCTTTGACGGCGATCTCCGTGTCGTCTCCGTTACGGAAATTCCCAGCGAAACGTAACTGATCCCCACATCCGGATGGCGGTCGGCACGCACGCAAGCGGAGGCATCGCGTGGAACAGGAGCAGCTTTTCGAGCGGCTATGGAGCGGCGCCGCGCCGATGGAAGAGTGGACGCAGGCCGTCTCGCATGGCGCCCTCACGACGGTCGCCGAGAATGTCGTCACCGTCCACACGACCTATTTCTGCGGCAGCGTGACCGTCATCCGCACGGCGGTCGGCCTGGTTTTCATCGACACCGCCAAGCCCGACACGGCGGCACAAACCCTTGCGGCCGTCCGGCGCTGGGACGACGGCCCCGTTCACACCGTGATCTACACGCATGGTCACATCGACCATACCAGCGGGATCAAGGTCATCGACGCCGAGGCCGATGCACGCGGTGTGGCCCGCCCCCGTATCATCGCACACCGGAACGTGCGGCGGCGGTTGCACCGCTACGCGACGTCGCACGGCTTCAACAGCATCGTGCAGGGCCAGCAGTTCAACTTCCGCGACTACGTCTATCCCATCGGCCAACGGCAACCCGACGAAGTCTATGACGAGACGCTGTCCCTGACCATCGGCGGCGAGCGCATCGAGCTGTTTCACGGCCGCGGCGAGACCGACGACGCCACCTTCGTCTGGCTGCCCGAGCGCCGCGTTCTGGCCAGCGGGGACTTCGTGATCTGGATGTTCCCGAATGCGGGCAATCCGCGGAAGGTGCAGCGCTATGCTCCGGATTGGGCCGCCGCGTTGCGCGCCATGCGGGCACTCCAGCCGGACGTTCTGATTCCCGGCCATGGCCCGGTCATCTTCGAGGCCGCGAGGGCGGCTCAGGTTCTCAATGACGGCGCGGAACTGCTGGAAACCCTGACGCGCCAGACGCTGACCCTGATGAACGCGGGAAAAGCGCTGGAGGAGATTCTTCGGAGCGTCGTCCCGCCCGCCGAGCTTCTCGCAAAACCTTACCTGCGGCCGAAATACGATGACCCGGAATTCCTGGTCCGCGGCATCTGGCATCTCTATGCCGGATGGTTCGACGGCAACCCGGCGCACCTTAAGCCCGCCACCACGCCTGAGCTCGCGGCCGAGCTGGCGGCTTTGGCGGGAGGGGCCGAGAGGCTGGCACGGCGCGCCGCCGCTCTGGCCGAGTCCGGGCAGACCCGCGTTGCGGCCCACCTGGCCGAATTCGCCGCTGCCGCGTCGCCGGAAGACCGGGCAATCCAGGCAGCACGCGCCCGTGTCTACGATGCGTGCGTGGAGCGGGAGACCTCACTGATCGGCAAGGCGATCTTTGCCGTCTACCAACGCGATGCGAAGGCGCGATCGGGAGCGTGAATAGCAGTGCTGCAGCGTTCAAGAATTTTGTACTTCCAAGAATGCCACGTATCATCCTTAACGTTCGTTCTATGTTCACGGACGAAACAACTTTAAGGAATGCGTGCGTCTTCAGTCCGCCGCAGATAAGCCGCCACCGCAGCTTTCCACATTCCGACGTGCTCGAATAATGCGTGACCATTGCCGGCGGTACTGCTCGGCACGCCGGAAATTTTCCCGAAAGCCAGAAAATCGCCAGTCCCGCCGTTGGCACGGAAGGCGTCGTAGACCCTCCGCGCGTAAGCGAGCGAGAAGTACATGTCGTTATCTGCGTAGAGCCAGAGCTCTGGTACGCGCACGGTTTTCCCAGCCGCCGCGAGCAGTTGGCGACTCTCTTCCGCCACCGCACCCAATCCCGAATTCATGCTCGCCCCACCAGCCACCGGAAAAGTTGATGACGCCGGCCACCTTGTCGGGGTGCCGTGCGGCATAAACGACGGAGAGGCCTCCGCCGCGTGACCACCCCGCGACGATGACACGCGCCGGATCGACCCAAGGTTCGACGCGCATCGCATTGACGACGGTATCCTCGTCTTCGACAGCCGAATCGACCTGAATGGCGGTCGGAATAGTGGGATTCCCCGGCTCGAGGAACGGACCACCGGATTGGCCACGGCCCTTCCGCATCGGCACCACGACATTATATCCGCGCGCGAGGAAAAACCGCGCCTCGGCTTCGAAATGCCAGGTCCTCTTCACCGCATCGGCGGCATACCCCGGGGCTCCGTGATTGAGGATCACCAGCGGCTGCCGGCCCGGCAGCCGCGTGCGATACAGCGTTGCCGCGAGTTGAATTGTCTGACCCGCTGCGGCGCCGACCAATGAATGCTGCGGAATACGGATCTCGTGCCAGATGGGTCGGAATGGCAGTGCGGCGGTGGCGATAATGGCCGCGGGCGGACCGGGGATTTGCTGGAGAAAGGCCTGCGTGCGCCAACCGTCCCAGGTCGTAAGGGCGCCTTCGAGACGGCCTGGCGCCATGATCCGATACTGGACGCGAAAGCCTGCTGACGAGTTGGGGTCGGGCAGATGGATTGTCAGGCAATCGTCTTCGATGCGGCCAGTCAGGCGCAGCCATTGGGCGGCAACTTTCGGGTGTTTGGCGGCGCCCCTGGCATAAATCACCTTGGCGGTTCCGTCCTCGTCGACCTGCTCGACGATGAGAGCAGTCGGTGTGGAACCGTCCCACGCACCGTTGCCCCACGCGCCCGAGAACGCCGTATCCGCCGCGGGCACACTCGCACCGGGCGGCTGGATTGACAGATCGGTTGGCAACGGAACCTGCGGCCATGCGACGCCGCGTGATGTGAACAGCAGGATGACGGCGAGAACGAAGCGGAGCTTCATGGCAACGCTTTCCTTTATCGGCTCCTATATTGGCCAACCGCGACCCACCGTCAAAGCAGAATAGAAGAAAACGCCGGCGAAAATATACGGCTGCAACCGATGATTCCGTCTACGTTCACGCTGCGACCGTCGTCCTGCCAACCGTCCGGTGGCGACGATCGGCTGCTGTGCTCACGCGTTCTCCCCGCTATGATGCGAGAGCTTGGAGAGGGAGGTTCCAATGGTCGCCAGAATGCTCTGCTCAGGCGCAGTCCTCGCGTTGTCAGTCGCGGCGTTCCTGGGCGCAGGACCGGCGCCCGCCGGACTGAACTCCCCTGGAATTCATATTGCTGGGCGGAGCTTTTATGGTCTGGTTTGCGTGGCCAGCAGGATACTCCTACCGTAGCGAAACCGGGCGGTCGGATCGTACGCGGCCGGACATTATGACCATCGGGGCAGCCCCACTCCTCGAAGAGAGATTGAGCGACCAGGCGAAAAGCGAGCGTTCCTAGTCACAGCGGGCGCTCGTGCAAGTCGCAAGATTGTCGCACCGTCTGCTGAAACCCGACGACTTAACGAGTTAGCCGCTGCAGACGTCCGATGCGACTGTCCGCCGCGGGTCGGAAGCGACGATTCCTGCCTGGGCGATCCGGCTGCCGCCGCCATGTGTGGGGCGTCGATATCCCAGCCGACCCAACACCGGCGCCCGTCGTGCTTGTCGTGCGGTGCGGCACCTGTGCCATCATGTGCCGCGTACGGCTGCCCCACGCCACGGGAAAGGACACCGATGACCACGCAACGCCGCATGCGGCTCGGCCTGTCGATGCGCTATCACGGCTACCACATCGCCGCCTGGCGCCGTCCGGACGTGCCCGCCGCCGGCACGCTCGACTACCGCTACTTCCTGCGCACCGCGCAGACCGCGGAGCGCGCCTGCTTCGACATGGTGTTCCTGGCCGACGGCATCGGCGTGCGCACGCGCGACGAACCGCCGGGCGCGCAGTGCCGCTCCGCCTGGAACGCCGAGCTCGAGCCGCTGACTTTGATGTCGGCGCTGGCAACGCACACCAGCCATATCGGCCTCGTCGCCACGGCATCGACCACTTACAACGAGCCGTTCCACATCGCGCGCAAATATGCTTCGCTGGATCACATCAGCGGCGGGCGCGCCGGGTGGAACATCGTCACCTCCTGGTCCGACGAGGAGGCGCGCAATTTCAACCGCGACCAGCACCTGGACTACGACACCCGCTACGAACGCGCCGAGGAATTCGCCCGCGTCGTCACCGGCTTGTGGGACAGTTGGGAGGACGACGCCTTCATCCGCGACAAGGCAAGCGGCGTCTTTTACCAACCCGAGAAGCTGCACGTGCTGAACCACGAGGGCAAACACTTCAAGGTGCGCGGCCCACTGAACTCGGCGACCACGCCGCAGGGCCGGCCGATCCTGGTGCAGGCCGGTGCCGCCGAACAGGGCCAGGAGATCGCCGCCGCCTTTGCCGATGTGGTGTATGCGATGCCGTACGACCTGGCCTCGGCGCAGGAGTACTACGCCGGCCTGAAGGGGCGGCTGGCCCGGCACGGGCGGGCGCCGGCGGAGATGTGCATCTTGCCCGGATTCACCCCGTATGTCGGCCGCACCGAGGCCGAGGCGCGGGCGAAATACGACGAGATGCGCGCGTTGATCCATCCGAAGGCTGGCTTGGCACTGCTCTACACCTACTGCGGCGACCTGTCGGGCTACGATCTGGACGCCCCGGTGCCCGATCCGCGCGACGATGCGCGGGTGCGCAGCCTCGGCACCGGTATCGTGCGCATGGCGCAGCGCGAGGGCCTGACCATCCGCGGCCTGTATGAGCGCGTCGCCGCCGGCAATGCCGGGCGCGTGCTGATCGGCTCGGCCGAGCAGATCGCCGACGACATGCAGCTTTGGTTCGAGAGCGGCGCCGCTGACGGGTTCAACATCTGCGCCTCGCACCTGCCGGGGGGCTTGGATGATTTTGCGGCGCTGGTGGTGCCGGAGCTGCAGCGGCGTGGTTTGTTCCGCACCGAGTACGAGGGGACGACGCTGCGGGCGAACCTCGGCCTGCCGCCCTATGTGAACCGATGCCAGCGTGGCGGCGCCGCGCGGGCGGCGGAGTAGACGCGGGGGGCCGCGCCGATCGTCGGGCGCAACGGGGGCAATGGCGGGCCGCAGCGTACAGCCGGTTGGATAGCCCGCAACGCCGCGAAACCGCCGTTCCGCGGTCGAAGTGGCGGAATACGCTGCGCTTTTCCGCCCTACGGTTGCGATGGCTGGCTGGGTCGCGGCGGTGCAGTGCCGATTGGCTGCGGTGCCTGGCTCGGGGGCGCGGGATCCGTGGGAGCTGGCGCGGCCGGATCGATGATCGTTGGCGGCGGCGGCACCGGGGGGACGGCGGCCTCGGTCGGCACCGCCGGCAGCGGGACCGAGGGCGGCGCCGCGATCGTCTCGGTCTTCGCGGCTGTCACCGGCTTGGTGTAGTCGGCCACGATCCGCGCCTGCTTGCCGTCGATCACAAGCACGTGCTCGCCGATCGTCAGCGGCTTGGTGTCGGTCTGCGTCACGCTGATCAGGTCGCCATTGGTCTTGCGGACGATGTACTCGAACGCCTTGGTGTCGCCCTCGATGTGCTCCGCGGCACTGCCGGCGATGCCGCCCATCAGGCTGCCGCCGAGCGCGCCGAAGGCGCTGGTCACGCCGCTGCCGACCTGCGAGCCGGCCAGCCCGCCGGCGGCCGCGCCGGTCACCGTGCCGACCGTGGTGTTGGCGCTGACCGCAACCTCGCGCACGCCGACCACGATGCCCTGGTCGACCTTCGCCGCCTGCTGCACGGCGTTGGCGGCGTAGGTGTTCGGCGAATAGCTCGGCCCGCAGCCGGCCAGCAGGCCGAGCACGCCGATCCCCAGGACCGAGGCCCGCAGCACGTATCTGACCAGCACGGCGATCCGCCTCCTTCGCGGTTCACCGCCTGTGTTAACGGACTTGGGCCGCGCGTGTCATCCGGGCACTGTGGCATGCCCGGTCCGCGCCAAGCCCGGCCTGGGCCAACGCCGGGCTACGCCGGCAACGTCGCCGCCGCCACGCCGCGCAGGTCGATCACCGCCAGCAGCCGCTCCGACAGCACCGGCGTTGCGTCGCGTGCGGCCTCGCACCAGGCGTCGGCCGAGGCGTACCGCCGCAGGGCCAGCGCCGGCACCGACCATTTGCCGTGCAGCACGCCGGTCGCCACGTCGTAGCGGTGCTCCGGATACAGTGCGCCGGCGATCTGCCGCGCCAGCGCCGCGGTGCGCAGCGCGACCACCGCGCCAGCCGGGGCGGGATGGAAGGCGCCGCCGGGCAGCGTGGTCGCAAAGTGGCGCAGCGCGCGGAACCACGACGGTGTCGCGGTCCGGGCGGCCAGCACGGCAGTACGCCCGAGCTGCTCGGCGGCCGCGCGCGCCAGCAGCCGCGAGATCAGCCGATGCCCGCGTGCCGCCGGCGCGACGCACGCCATGTCGAGGCGCAGGAACGCGTGGCCGCCGGCGGCATCGTCGCGCGCACCGAGCAGGCCGAGAGTGCGGCCCGACCTGGCGTCATTGGCGACCACGACCAGGTCCTGCACGCAGAGCCGCTCGGGGGTGAGGAAAGCGGGTGGGGCGCCGTCGGCCAGGTCATCGACCAGCCGGTCCATGTCCAGCGTCTCGATCAGGTGCGGCTCGTTCAGGCAGGTCAGTCGAACCCGCTGCTCCGTCAGGACCAAGGCCATTGTCGCCTCCCGTTATGGCCGATGGCGACAGCTTACGTCGTCGCGACGGGTCGGGCGGTGATGCGGATCACAGGCGCGGGGCGGTGGCGCAACCGTCACCCGGGTCGCTGCGCGACCGGCGTCGGTCCGCTTCGCGGCCCAACCCCGCAAAGAGCGGCCGAGGTGTACGTGGTTTCCGTCGGTGCGAACCCGCTCTAGCATGCGCGCCATGACCCATCCCAGTGCTCGGCGCGGCCTCGCGCGCAACACGTCCAACTACGGCGACCGCGAGTTCGCGCTGTATCTGCGCCGCTCCTTCGCCAAGTCGATGGGGTATTCGCAGGCGATGCTCGATCGCCCGGTGGTCGGCATCGTCGATACCGGCTCGGCTTACAACAACTGCCATCGCACGGTACCGGAGCTGATCGAGGCGGTGAAGCGCGGCGTGCTGGCCGCCGGCGGGCTGCCGATGCCGTTCCCCACGGTGTCGCTGTGCGAGCCGTCGCTGCATCCGTGTTCGATGCATTACCGCAACCTCGCCGCGCTCGACACCGAGGCGATGCTGACGGCGCAGCCGATGGACGCGGTGGTGCTGGTGGGCGGCTGCGACAAGACGGTGCCGGCGCAGCTTATGGCCGCCGCCTCGGCCGACATCCCGGCGATGCAGCTTGTCACCGGCCCGATGCTGGCCGCGCCGTTCCAGGGCGAGCGGCTGGCCGCCTGCACCGACTGCCGGCGCTACTGGGCGCAGTATCGCGCCGGCAGCGTCACGGCGGAGCGGATCGGCGAGATCGAGGGACGCCTCGCCATCACCGCCGGCACCTGCGGCGTGATGGGCACCGCCTCCACCATGGCGTGCCTGGCCGAGACGCTGGGGATGATGCCGACCGGCACCGCCTCGATCCCCGCGGTGCATGCCGACCGGCTGCGCGTGGCGGAGGAGGCGGGGACATTGGCGATGCGCCTGACCGAGGCGCCGATCCGCCCGTCGGAGGTGATCACGCCCGCCTCGGTGGAGAACGCGCTGCGCGTGCTGCTGGCGCTGGGCGGGTCGACCAACGCGCTGATCCACCTGACCGCGATCGCCGGGCGGCGCGGGATCGAGGTCGATCTGCGCCGGCTGAACGAGCTGTCGGACAGCACGCCGGTGCTGGTCGACCTGAAGCCGACCGGCGACGGCTACATGGAGGATTTCCATGCTGCCGGCGGCATGCCGGCGCTGCTGTGGGAACTGCGCGACCTGCTGCACCAGGACGCGATCGACGTCACCGGCGCGTCGTTGCGACATCGCCTGCGCGAGCCGGCCTTCGTCGACCGGCGCTATATCCGTCAGCGGAACGATCCGGTGTCGCCGGTCGGCGGGCTGGTGGCGCTGTTCGGCTCGCTGGCGCCGCGCGGGGCGATCCTGAAGCGCAGCGCGGCGACGCCGGCGCTGTTCGAGACCGAGGCCCGCGCCATGGTGTTCGACGGGCTGGAGGACCTGGCCGCGCGGATCGACGATCCGGCGCTGGACGTGACCGAGTCGGACATCCTGGTGCTGAAGAATGCCGGGCCGCTGACCCCGGCGGGCATGCCGGAGGCGGGCTACCTGCCGATCCCGTCCAAGCTGGCGCGCGCCGGGGTGAAGGACATGGTGCGGATGAGCGACTGCCGGATGTCCGGCACCGCGTTCGGCACCATCGTGCTGCACATCACGCCGGAGGCGGCCGCCGGCGGGCCGCTGGCGCTGGTGGAAAGCGGCGATCGCATCCGCCTGTCGGTGCACGAGCGGTCGCTGGACCTGCTGGTGGCGCCCGAGGTGCTGGCAGCGGCGCCGCGCCGCCTGGCAGGCGCCGGCAAAAACCCGCGCGCGGCTGGGACCGCATCGTCGCCGACCAGGTGCTGCAGGCCGACGAGGGGTGCGATCTCGCGGTGCTGCGCGCTGGCGCGGTTTGACGGAGCGGCTCCACTCGCCCGGCTACGGCGTCACCAGGTCGATGGCCGGAAAGTAGCTGCGGTAGCGTTGGGCATCGCGCGTCAGAAGGGCAAGGCCAAGCACGCTGGCGTGCGCGCCGATGAAGAAATCCGGCAGCACGCCGGTCCGTGTGCCGCCCGCGGCACGGTAGCGCTGGAATGCCTTGCCGGCGAGGAAGAGGGCCGCGCGCGGTATCGCCGCCACCGACACGCGGGCCTCATCCAAGGCGTTCTCAAGCGTTTCGATTGCGGCAAAGCGAACGGAAAGCTCGGCGTAGATGACGTCGTTGATGACGAGCGCGCCACGCAGCGATGCCGCGTCCAGTTGCCTGATCGACCAGTCCGCCCATTGCCGATCGTCGGTCACCAGGTCCAGCAGGACGTTGGTATCGACCAGCGTCACACTCACGCCTCGCCGCGCGTGAGCGCCATGATCTCGTCCGTCGTCAACCCCTTGCCGGCGCGCCCGCGCAGAGCCTCGAACCGGCTTCGCGGCCGGCGGGCACCGAGCTTGACCAGGACGATGCGGCCGTCCGCCGCGAGCTCGAAGTCGACCGTGTTGCCAGGCTTGATGCCAAGGCGATCCCGCACCGGCTTGGGGATGGTGACCTGACCCTTGGTCGTGACTGTGACCGGCATGGGCACCTCCGGTAATACCCGCGTTGCCGACAGTAATACAGCCGGCGCCTGGCGACAATGCACCGTCATCGTGGATGCCATCGTCCCGTCACCCGAGGCGCGGTGGTATGGCCGACCGGTACGCGCTGCCGTCATTGGATTGTGCGGCATCGGCACCCGACACCCTGCGGCCTGCCGTCAACCTTGCCTCAAGCGTTCGATGTGCATAAATACACATCGACTGCAGAGCGGTCATCCAACTGCTGGAGACGGCGGGATGGCGGCTGGTCCGCGTGACCGGCAGTCACCACCATTTCCGGCATCCTGAGCGGGCAGGCACGACGACGGTCGCGCATCCGGTCAAGGACATACCGCCTGGAACGCTGCGCAGCATCGAGCGCCAGTCTGGCGTGAAGCTGCGGGGGAGTTGAAATGGCGCGTTATTATCCGGCGATCATCGAGCAGGCCAAGGATGGTTTTGGCGTGTTCTTTCCCGACCTGCCCGGCTGCACCAGTGCCGGCGCCTCGTTGCAGGAAGCGGCACGCAATGCGGAGGAAGCATTGCAGGCCCACGTCGATGTGACCGCGGAGCACGGGGAAGTGCTGCCTGAACCCTCCGATCTGGACGGCATCGTGGCGGAGCCCGATGTAGTCGCGGTCGGACGTATCCTGGTGCGGGCCGAACTGCCCGGACGCTCGGTGCGGGTGAATATCACCTTGCCGGAGGAGTTGCTGACGGCGATCGACCGGTATGCGGCGCGCACCGGGCATACGCGCTCAGGCCTGCTGGCCCAGGCCGTGCAGGAGAGAATGCAGCGGGACCGCGACGCGGCGTGATCGAATAATCTCCGCGCCACGATCTCCGCGCCACAATCTCCACGCCACGATATCCGCGCCACTGGTCGCTGCCGGCGATCCGCCTCACGGACCAGTGCCGGCACGATGTTGGTCTGTCCGAAATCGTCGCCCTTGAATAACAACATGTGCCCGGTCGCCTTGGCCGAGGCGCAGGCAAAGCAGTTGCCGATGTTCAGCCCTGCCCGATGCTGCCTCTTGCCGTAGCGGCGGAACGCCTCGATGGCGATCGACGCTCATGCGATGACGCGAGGAATGCACCCCCTCGACACTGCAAAGGCCAGGGCGGGAACGCGGGCGCAAGTCCTACGTCCAACGATCTTCACGATTGATTAGGACGCTTCCCGTAGGGTGCACAAGCAACGGGAAACATTCGCGTGGCACCTGCCCGTTGCGGGATGGTCCCAGGTTGGACCGTCGTGTCTCGCATCGATCGCTGTGCGGCCGGCGCGGAGGCGCGCGGCCGGGTGTGCCGTGTGACACCAGGCTGGACGCCGGCAATCACGACCGCTTGCGGCGTTGTCGCGGGGGCGGGACCGGAAATCGAGTCGATGCAGATTGGCGGCCTTTCAGCGAGCGGTGCCACCATGCAGGCGGCGACCGGCCTGCAAATCCTGACCACGGGGCAGATTGCCTCGCTCGGCAGCCGGCAGATTGCGGCGATCGGAACCGCTACCCTTGCCGCCTTCAGTGCCAGCCAGGTGGGTGCGATTTCAGCGGCCGGAATGGCCGGCCTGAGCAGCACGGATTTCAGCGTGCTCGACACCAGCCAGATCGCCGCGCTGAGCCGCACCCAGGTCGCCGCGCTGCAAACCGCCCAGGTCGCAACCCTGCCGACCGCGACACTCGTCGCGCTGAGCAGCACGCAATTGTCTGCCATCACGGCAACCGGCGTTGCCGCGCTCACGACCGCGCAGGTGAGCGCGGTGACGACCGGGCAGGTGGCTGGACTGGCACCGACCCAGGTCGCCGCGTTCAGCTCGGCCCAACTGGCGGCACTCGGCACCCAGCAGGTGGTGGCGCTGACGTCGAAGCAGGTTGCGGCGCTCAAACCGGCCCAGATCGCCCAACTGGGCACCGCCCAGACGATGGTGCTGACTTCGACCCAGCTTGGTGCGCTGTCGGCTTCCCAGGTGGCGGCTTTCTCCACGGCCGTCATTTCGGCCTTGACCTCGACGCAGACGGAGGGGTTCTCGTCGGGGGGATCCAAGGCCTCGGTGCCGCTGATCTGCGGCTGATCCCCACCCAGTTGTCGGCCAGCCTGACGCCCGCCCAGATCGTTGCCCTGCAGCGCGTCCAGGTCGCCGCCCTGACCACGGCGACGCTCAATGCGCTGAGCACCACCCAGCTTGGCGCCCTGTCGGGCGCGGACATCGGCGCGCTGACCACCAGCCAGCTTGCCGCTTTCACGACGGCGCAGACCGGCGCACTGGCGTCGAGTCAGCTTGCGGCACTGGGTTCGGCCCAGGTCGCGGCACTTTCCACCGCCACCATCGCCGCCCTGACACCGACGCAGATGGCGGGGTTCTCGCGGGCCGGTGTCGTCGGCCTGGCTGGGACCACGATCGCGACGCTCGGGTCGGGACAGGTCGAAGCACTCACGGCGAAGACGGTGACAGCACTGACGACGGCGCAGGTCGCTCAGCTTGGTTCGACGCAGGTCCAGGCCCTGACCACGGCCCAGGTCGGCGCGTTGTCGGCTGCCCAGGTGGCGGCTTTTACCACCACCGCCATCAAGAGCCTGTCTTCCACGCAAATGGGGGCGCTGTCGACGGCGGGTATCACCGGTCTGGGCTCGACCGATCTCCAGCTTATCGGCACGCAGCAATTCGCCGGCCTTGGCAGCGCGCAGGTCGCCGGCCTGCGCGCCGCGCAAATAGCCGCCCTGCCGACGGCGACGCTGAATGCGCTGAGCAGTGCGCAACTGACCCGGCTGACCGGCACGGACATCGCAGCGCTCACCACCACCCAGCTTGCCGCTTTCACCACGGCGCAGACCGGAGTGCTGACAACGGGGCAACTGGCGGCGCTTGGCTCGGCCCAGGTCGCGGCGCTTGCCACCGCCAGCGTCAATGCGTTGACCTCGACGCAGTTGGCGGCGCTGTCGGCTGCCGGGATCAAGGGCGTGAGCCGTGACTCGATCGCGGCGCTCGGTATCGGCCAGGTGACCGGGCTCACCACGAGACAGGTCGCCGCGCTGACGACGATCCAGGTCGCTTCGCTGACGATGGCCGGGCTCAATGCGTTGAGCAGCCGACAGGTGGCGGCATTCTCGGCCGCGGGGATCGCCGCGCTTACGACGACGCAGGTTGCCGCGCTGGCAACGTCGCAGACCGGTGTGCTGACGGCGACCGAACTGGCTGCCCTGGGGTCCGCGCAGACCGCGGTGTTGGGCACCGCCAATGTTTCGGGCCTGAACACCGTGCAGGTGGCGGCGTTGTCCGCTGCCGGGATCGCGGGGCTGACCAGCGACGGGGTGCTGGCGCTCAGCACCGCGCAGGTCGCGGCGCTGCATCCGGCGCAGGTGGCCGCCCTCGGTCCGGACAATCTCGCGATCCTGCCCACGGCGCAGCTTGTTGCCATTGCCACCGGCGCGATCGAGGCGCTCACCAGCGCGCAGCTCCAGGGCCTGACCACGACCCAGGCGGGCGCGCTCACCACGGCGCAGATCCACGTCCTGAACGCCTCGCAGACCGCTGCGCTGGCGACCGCCGATGTGGCGTTGCTGGGAACCTCGCAGGTGGCGGCGCTGTCGGCGAGGGGAGTCGCGGGGCTTGGCACCGCCGGCACCAGCGCCTGGAGCAGCGACCAAATCGCGGCGCTGACCACGGCACAGGTCACCTCGTTTGGCGGCCAGAACATCGGGGCGCTGACCAGCAGCCAGTTTGCCGCTTTCAGCTCGACCGCGCTGGCGGCGCTGACGGCATCGCAGGTGGGGGCCATTCCGACCGGGACGGCGATTGCCCTGACCTCCGCGCAGCTTGTCGCGTTCTCGACGGCGGGCATCAGGGGGCTGTCGTCCGATGCGGTGGCAAGCCTGAGCACGGCGCAGTTCGCTTCCCTCAGCACCGGACAACTCGGTGCGCTGACCGCGTCCCAGGCGCGGGCCCTGTCGAGCACCGTGACGGCGGCGCTCAGCGTCACGGAGCTGCCGGCACTTTCGCCGGCCGGCGTCAGCGGCCTTTCCACCACGGCAATTTCCGGCCTCAGCACGACCCAGCTCGATGCGCTTGGGACCGCCCAGCTTGCGGCACTTGGCTCTGCACAGGTCGCATCGTTGTCTTCGGATCAGCTCGATTCCTTGTCGCGTTCGCAGCTTACGGCGCTGTCCGCGACCGGTATCGCGGGCCTGGATGTCATCGCGAACGCCGACCTGGTCGGCCTGCTGGCGCCGGCGCAGTTCGCGGGCTTCGGCTCGGCACAAGTCGCGGCCCTCACCACCGACACCATCGATGCCCTGACCACAAGCCAGTTGGCGGCGTTCTCTGCGGGCGGGATCGCGGGTCTGGCGGCGGGGACCATCGCGGGCCTGGGGACCGAGGTCGCGGCATTCACCGTCGCGCAGGTCAACGCATTCAGTTCGGGCCAGGTTGCCGCGCTGTCCACCGATGCGCTGCTGGCGCTGTCGCCCAGCCAGATCGGCGTGGTGTCGTTTGACGGAACCTTGGGGTTCAGCACGTCGCAGATCGAGGCGCTGTCCGCGAGGCAGGTCGAGGCGCTGTCCACCATCCAGTTGCTGGCATTGGGAACCGCGCAGATCGCCGCGTTGACCACTGACCAGGTTGCCGCGCTGACCAGCAGGCAGGTCGGTGGCCTCACCCCCACCCACGTTGCGGCGCTGACGACCGATCAGATCGCCGCCCTTGGCACGAATGCCGCGGGGCTGGGGCCGGCGCTGATACCCGGTCTTTCGACCGGCGACATCGCCGCCTTCGGCACCGCTGCGTATAGCGCCCTCGGCATTGCCGCGCTGCAAGCCCTGGACGGCGCACAGATCGCCGCGGTGACCACCACAGAGTTGGCGGCGTCGCCGGCACAGCAATTGGCCGCCTACACGCAAACCCAGATCTACGAGATGACCCAGACGCAGCTTGCCGCGCTGTACGGTTGACCGGACGGCGGCAGCATCTGTACGACGCAGCGAGCCGATCACGCCAATCCGGAACTTGCTGGCCGATAGATGCCGGCGGCGGATCGCAAGGAACCCCTGATCCCAGCGATCTGGCTTTCTCCCCACCGCCTCTCTAGACTTCGTCGCGCCACGCCAACGGCCGGGAATCCGGCCCACCGGGAGGACGGAACCAAGCGATGCAAGACCTGATGCAGCAACAGCCGCTGTTGATCTCCACGATCCTGCGCCACGCCGCGCGGCATCACGGGGCGGGCGAGATCGTCTCGAAGACCACCGAGGGCGCGATCCACCGGTATAGCTACGCCGCGCTGGAAGCCCGCGCGCGCCGGCTCGCCCGCGTCCTCGCCAAGCTCGGTATCGGCGCACAGGACCGCGTCGGCACCCTCGCCTGGAACGGCTACCGCCACCTGGAGGTCTACTACGCCGCCCCCGGCATGGGCGCGATCTGCCACACCGTCAACCCGCGGCTGCATCCCGACGACATCGCCTACATCATCAGCCACGCCGGTGACGCCGTGCTGTTCGCCGAGACCAGCTTCACCACGCTGCTGGAAACCATTGCGCCGCGCATCAAGAACTGCGTCCGCGCCATCGTGCTGATGACCGACGCCGCCAACATGCCCGCGCTCGCGCTCCCCGCCGGCATGGCGCTGCACTGCTACGACGACCTGATGGACGCGGCCGACGACGACTTCACCTGGCCCAGCTTCGAGGAAACAACCGCCAGCGCGCTGTGCTACACCTCGGGCACCACCGGGCGGCCGAAGGGCGTGCTGTATTCGCACCGCTCCACCGTGCTGCACGCCTACGCCATCGCCATGCCCGATGTGCTGTGCCTGCGCGCCCTCGACCGCATCCTGCCGGTCGTGCCGATGTTCCATGTCAACGCCTGGGGCATCCCGTACGGCGCGGCGCTGGCCGGCACCGCGCTGGTGCTGCCCGGCCGGCACCTCGACGGCGCCAGCCTGCACGCGCTGCTGAACGCCGAGCGGGTCAATTTCACCTGCGGCGTCCCCACCGTCTGGATGGGGCTGCTGGCGCACCTGCGCGCCACCGGCGGAAAACTCGACACGCTGCGGCGGATCATGACCGGCGGCTCGGCCTGCCCGCCGCTGCTGATCGAGGCGTTCGGCGCCGAGCACGGCGTGACGGTCGAGCACGGCTGGGGCATGACCGAGCTCAGCCCGGTCGGCACCTACAACGCGCCGACGCCGGCGCATGCCGCCCTGACCAAGGCCGAGCGCGACCACCTGATGCTGAAGCAGGGCCGCGTGCTGCCCGGCATCGACATGAAGATCGTCGACGGCGAGGGCAGGGAGCTGCCGTGGGACGGCACGGCGTTCGGCGACCTGAAGGTGCGCGGCCCCTGGGTGTGCAGCGCCTATTACGGCGACGAACCCGGCAGTGCGCTCGACGCCGACGGCTGGTTCGCCACCGGCGACGTCGCCACCATCGACCCGGACGGGCTGATGGAGATCACCGACCGGTCGAAGGACGTGATCAAGTCCGGCGGCGAATGGATCAGCTCGATCACGCTGGAGAACATCGCGCTGTCGCACCCCGACGTGGCCGAGGCCGCGGTGATCGCCGCGCACCACCCGAAATGGGACGAGCGGCCGGTGCTGGTGGTCGTCCCGCGCCAGGGCCGCACGATCGATCCCGACGCCGTGCTGCGCGTCTATGCCGAGAAAGTGCCGAAATGGTGGCTGCCGGACGCAGTTGTCGTGGTCCCGGAGCTGCCGCACACCGCCACCGGCAAGCTGCAGAAGACCACGCTGCGCGCGCGCTATCGCGACCACCTCGCGACGGGCGGCGGATGAGCCAGGTCCGGCGCCCGCGCCCGCCAGGGTGATCGGGTGACTGCGGGAAAGGCGGAGGAGACCTGGCTCCGACCATTGGGAGGAGCGAAGCTTCCCCTGGGCCAAGCGCTCGCGGGTAGCCCCGCCAATCCCCCTGGAGTGCACAACCACGCTTGTGGACCAGAGTAGATGTCGTCCTTCGACCCAACTCCGCCATAGGCCAGTCTGTCTGGCGATCCAGGAAGCGGACGTTCGGTGCCACCTGTGCCCAACAGAGCGTTCGTCCTGGCGGGTCATTCCGTTCGTGTGGTGATGGCTCCGTTGGCCTCCGAGCGCCATTCGCCTGGGCGGCAGCATCGGCACCGCAAGATGATCTACACCGGAAGTCCGAAATGAACGGCGCGTTCCAACCAAGCGAAACGCGCAAAACCCTTCAGTGTGCGCATGACCAGATCCGCTGTCAGATACGGTGTGGAGCGACGCAGGTCATCCAATGCCTCACGCGCCCGCAATTCATTGCCTGCCGCGATATGTTCACAGACGCGGTGAAATTGCACCCAATCCGCCGGGTTTTCCGACCAGGCAGCGCGTATGAAAGGGGCGGCCTGGTCAGCTCGCCCGGCGTGGCCGTGGGCGGTCCACATGTTCACCAGCACGGAGGAACGTGGCAGGGACGGCGGCCTGAGGCGCAGGGCGCGCTCGAATTCGGCGATGACAAGGTCCGATGGATGATTGGCGCGAAGGCGATATGTCCCGCGCCGTTCCCAGGCCCAGTGACTGGTCGGGTCCATTGCCACAGCACGCGCGGACAGCGCGTCGGCGTCCTCCATCCAGTAGCTGAGGCTTGCGGTGGCAGCACGTGCGGTGGTCACCAACGGATCGCCGGTATCGAGTTCCGCCGCCCGTTTGTAGAAGACACGGGCGTGGGCCCGCACTGCATCGGGATCCTCCGAGCCGAAGTAGTTAGCAATTTGCGCCAGGCCAAGGCCAGTCAGCGCCGTCGGTAGCGCCGCGCCAGGGTCCACCTCCATTGCTTGCGCCATAGACGCGATCAATCGCCGCGCATTCGGCACGCTGGCCGCGAAAACCAGCGGCAAGGCCCGCAACGCAAGCGAGTGGGCATTGAGTTGCGCCTCCGACATGCGGGAAAGATGAGTGGCCTCCGCCTCTGCCAACGCCGGCAACACGCCGCGCAGCACGCCGTTCATGACGGCATCCTGCAAAGCGAACGGCTCCGCCACCACGCCATCGAAGCTATCTCCCCAGAGATGGCGGCGGGTCTCGCGATCCATCAGCGTCAGCATAATGCGCGCCCGGGGTCCCTGATGGGCGACACGGCTCGAGAGGCAATACCGGCCTGGCTCAACGCGCATATTGGCGGACTGGTCCGGCGGCAGCAGAAGGACTGTGAAGCTCTGACTCTGCGACAGCGTGATGGCGAGTTGTTCACGCAAGTCGATTGCCTGCCTGCGTTCCGCCAGGGATTCGGTGCGTGGCATCGCGACGGCGAGAACCGGGCGAGCATAGCCTGGCGGAGGCAGCTCGACGCGCTTCGCGGCTGAAGCCTGTGCGCGCTGGCGGGTGATCGAGGGCGTTTCGCCGAACGCCGCCTTGTAAGCGATCGCGAACCGGCCGAGATGGGCGAATCCGACGCCGCCGGCCACCTCCGAAACGCTGGGTGCGGCCGGCCGGGACAGGGCTTCACGCGCGGCGAGCAGACGCAGCCGGCGGAGATAGGGGACCGGCGACATGCCGAGAAAGCGGTGAAACTGCTTGTGCAGGGTCCGCTCGGTCAGGCCAGAGGCCCGCACCAGCAGGGCCAGCGTCAGCGGCTCGCGCAGGTTGTCGCGAAGGTGTCGAACCGCGCGAGCGAGGTTGCGCGGCAGAGGCGGCTCTGACCAAACGTAGCCGGTGGTGACAGGACCATCCATTTCAGGCGCCCGGGCATAGCAGGAGCACGGCACGAAGACGATTGTCAGTCATGATACGGAACAAATCAGCCGCTCGCCACAACTATAGGGCGAAATCTGAACAGCGCGGCGGAAAATGGATAGCCCCGCGGTGCTGGCCTGCATGACCCTCCCGATCCGTGAGGAGGATGCGCATCCCGCAGACTCGCACTTCAGCGAGGTCACGGGAATCCAACATCGGACTCGAATGTCAGATTTTGTCCACTACCGAAGCACCGAGTACGGGAACCAAGCAGGGGGGATGACAGGTGAAGTATACTGAGAAGGACTTGGAGGCCGCGGTCTCAAAAGTCTTCAAGATTTCTCGGCAAAGATGCCGATGTACCATATCCCGATCCTAACCCGGCTGAGACGATCGAGGATAGTAACAAACTGCGCACAGAGGTGACCAAGGCGCGTGACGCGCTCGTGAAGTTGGTCGACGACTATGAGACCTCGATCGATAAAGTTAAGAATGTAGCCAAGTCATATTCGAACAAACTTTCCAAAGAAAAATTTGGCCTAGAGGATACAAAGCCAGATGACAAGAAGAAAATCATCCAAGCCAGGAAAATACTTCTTGATGAGATGAAAGAGATTGACAAGCAATGCAACGACTCTCTTAAGGTCTTGGCGGACATCGATAAGGCCATCAGTCCCACCATAACTTGACTCTTGGTCGGATGCCGTCGGGGGTGTCCTCCCCATCACCCATAGCGGCGGTACGTTCGGACTAAACGGGCGTATCATCAGTATGCGGCAAACCATGCTCACGGGACGATCTCATGAGGCGCACGGCGATCATCGGACTGGGTTTGAGCTTGATCTGCTCCATTGCCGAAGGGGCGCCCGACGAAGAGGAATTGGGAAAGGCCAGAAACTATCCGGTTGGCAACGCGAGCAACTGGGAAGCCGATGAGTTTGTCCGAGTCGGCTCCTTCACTCATCAAGCGGAGATCCCTGGTCTGTTTCGCGGCGGCGTCAACGTCTTGCAGCCGTCGGACAGGCCATGGATCTTGCGCGTTAGCCGACAGGAGCCCGACTATCGCTGGACCATCGACCAATCACGGGAACTGACGGTCAACGACTATCTTGCTCGCCAGCGCGTCACGGGGTTGCTCATCGTCAAGGAAGGCGTGATCCAGGTTGAGCGTTATCAGTACGGACGGACTCGTTCGGATCGCTTTACGTCGGAGTCGATAGCGAAATCGATCACGGCGCTGGCAGCCGGCATCGCCCTTGGTGAAGGCAAGATCAGAAGTCTCGACGATCGCGCGGAGACTTATGCGCCAAATCTCCGCGGCACGCTCTATGGAGGCACGGCTCTACGCAATCTCCTTCGCATGGCCTCCGGGGCGCGCTATTTGCAGACTTACGACTTCACCGGTGATACGCGGCGCTTCTCTCAGGAAATCTCGCGCGCCGGCATCGAGTCCGCGGCCCGGCTGATCACCGACCGCGCCACGGACGAAGGGAGCCATTTTCACTACGCCAGCTCGGAAGCGACCGTGGTTGGTGCGGCGCTGCGCGGAGCGACTGGCGGAAGCATTAGCGCCTATCTGACGCCTCGTCTCTGGCAGGCGATCGGTGCCGAGACGAGCGCGCTATGGCGCACGGAACGCACCGGTCTCGAGGTCACTTTGGCCAATTTCAACGCGACGCTTCGTGACTATGCGCGTCTCGGCACCGTTCTGGCCTATAACGGAGTGCGCCCGGACGAACCGACAAAACAAATCATCCCGCGTAACTTCCTGCTTGATGCGACCGACTGGAAGCGCGTGCCAGAACCGTTTCGACCCGGAAAGGCAACACCCTATTGGGGCTACGGTTATTTCTTTTGGTTGTTTCCAGGGGAGGAACGGAGATTCGCGATGATCGGCGTTTATGGACAGTCGATATTCGTCGATCCCGCTCTGAGGCTCGTGATGGTTGAGATGGGGGTGAACAAAACACCGGAAGCCGGTCAAAGCAGCTTGGATCGCGAGCGCCGCGCATTTTGGCGCGGTGTCGTCTCGCATTACGGAAAATGGTAGGAATCGGCTCCTCCAAATATGGTAGCGCGTATGACTTCGGTCGAACTAGAGAGTGTTATGCACCTGCGGCCAGTGACGCGGCCTGCCTGAGCATGAAGCATCTGAAGGCGACGATATGCAGACCGGCGAGTGTGGAGGCGTATCGTTCATAGTCCTTGACCAGCCTTCGACCCGGCCGCGGTAGCCGGGTTTGGCGGCGACGGCTGCGGTTTTCAATCCCCATGAACCAAAGTCTGCTTGCTGCCGTTGTGCATTCCTGAGCGGCCATTCCGGCCATCCCGGCTTCAGCCAATGTCCGGTTCCAGGGCGTCATCGCTCGGAAGCGGACAGGCAGAATCCCACCCATTGCAGACATTTGAACCCGCGCATTACCCACAACCACCGGGGGGGATTGCGTCCCAGGGCCTTCGCCGGGTCGCAATGACAGCGAAAGTGGCGTCGCCGAATTGCCATGTTCCCACGGCCCAGGAACCCTGCTTATTTTCCTAGGAAATGTTACCCGTTGCGTTCCGGACGTCAACGAGGAGCGCACCCATGTCGCATCCCCCGCAAGCTGCCACCTCCGCATCCGCCGGCCCGTCCGCCTGCCTCGCGGCCGCGCCACCGTCGCCCACCGGCAAGTGCCGCGGCAACCCCGACCTCGGCCTTGCGCCGCGCTGCGGTGCACACGCCCGCACCGGCTGCCCGTGCCGCGCGCCGGCGATCCACGGCAAATTGCGCTGCCGCATGCATGGCGGGCGCAGCACCGGCCCGCGCAGCCCCGAGGGCATGGCCCGCCTGCGCGCGGCCCGCACCGTGCACGCCGCCTACAGCGCGGCGACACGGGCGCTCAACCGCCACGACCTTACCGCGCTCCGGCGCGCGCGGGTTGGCAACGCGGCGGGGCGCTGCGTCGACCGGCTGCCGCCGGACTTTTCGGCGCGCCTGATGCGCATGCCGCCGGAGCTGCTGCCGCCGCCCTGGCCGTCCGGCGGCCTGACGCCGGCGCAGGACCGCGCCGTGCCTCACCTCGTTGCAGCCGTGCGGCATGCAACAAAGTAAGCAAGACTCAACGCAGATCAGCAGCAGATGGACGCGGATGGACGCAGATGGATCGGGGGGGCCGCGGTAGCGTGCCTGTCAAGTCGGATTTCTGATAGCGTCCCGGGGAACGCCATGCCGGCCGCCGACCCATCTGCGTCCATCGGCGTCCATCTTCTGCTTATCTGCGTTAACCCTTTCTTGCTTTGCCGCCAGCCGCTCCCGTTCGCCGGCGAGGTCCGCAACTCCCGCGGCACGCGAAGATTTTTCAGGTCAGTGGTGCAATGTGGCGAGCCGCGTCAGCCTGGCTGTCATACTGCCGGACGCCGCTCGCCGCGCCGGGTCGTCCGGCAGCGCGACGCCGGCGCCAAGCATCATACCGTTTGTATGTCTAACTAATCCGTGCTACCTGTGCGGCTTCTGCCCTTTATCAGGAGCCGCATCGTGTCTCTCCTCTCTGCCGATAACGCGCACCACCGCCGCCGCCCCGCCCGACCGGCCCGCCGCCCCCATCCCGCCGCCCGCCAAAAAACCCCGCGGCAACCCCAACCTCGCCCTCGTCCTCCGCTGCGGCGCCCGCACCCGCGCCGGCTGCCCCTGCCAGGCCCCCGCCATCCACGGCAAGCTGCGCTGCCGCCTGCACGGCGGCCGCTCCACCGGCCCGCGCACGCCCGAGGGCCGCGACAAAATCCGCGCCGCCCGCACCATCCACGGCAACTACGGCGCCGTGGAGCGCGCCAAGAACCGCTACCGCATCACCTTGCTGTGCCGCACCCGCGTTACTGTCGCCGCCGACCGCTACCAGGAACTTCCTGCCCCCGCCTTCCTCGCCCGCATGCACGCCTACGCGCCCGAGCTGACCGCGCCGCCCCACCCCACCGGCGGCATCACCGCCGCCCAGGACCAGATGCGCCGCCGCGCCGTCGCCGCCGCCCTCGCGCCCTGGCGGCTGGCGATCGCCGGCGCCCGGCGAGGCCGCGCGGGCCGCCCGCAAGCAGGCCGCCGCCGCCCGTGCTGCCGACCCGAACGCGCGCGCCCGTCCGCGCCGCGCCAGACCGCGGCGCCCCGGTCCGGGTCGCCCGACGCCGGAGGCCCTCCTCGCCGCCCTTCTGGCAGAACTCCTTGCACCAGAACGCGCTCCCGCCGCGCCCGACGCCTGCCTGACAGAACCCTTTGTACCATTTCCGCCCGCCGGCTCCGCCGCCCCGACGCCCACCCCCGCCCCGGAGCCGCGCCGCAGCGCACATGCCGTCCCGGCCCACTGCGCCATCGAGATCGCCCGACGGGAACCGGGTGCACCAGAGCGCGCCCCCGCCGCGCACAACACCGGCGCACCAAAACCCTGTGTACCAGAGCGCCCCCAGGCTGCGCACGACACCTGCGCGGCAAAACCCTATGTACCATTTCCGCCCGCCGGCCCCGCGGCGCCGGCGTCTGCGCCCGCCCGGGACCCGCACCCAGCCGCACACGCCGTGCCGGCCCGAGGGGCACGCGCAAACGCCCCGACAGAACCCTTTGCACCAGAAGGCTCGCCCGCCGCGCACCAAACCTCCGCGCCAAAACCCTTTGCACCAATTCCCGCCGCGGTCGCGCCCGCCCTCCCGCCCGAGCTGCCCAATCGCGCCGCGCGGCGACGATGGATGCACCGGCAACGCCGCCTGCTCCGGCCCACGGCCGCGCCAACCCGCCCGTGACCGCGCGCCCGGCCATGCCGCCGCCAAATGCGATCGCCCTGCGCCGCTCGCCGCCCAACGCTTGCCGCAACCTGGCGACTCGTTCATGCTAGGGGCGAGTTCCCGTGTGGAGTATCGTCGATTGATCCGGCGGCATGCCTCGACGCGGCCTGGCGGCAAGAACACGTTCTCCTAGAGAGATGAAACACCCAGGATGTCGATCAGTCTGACGCAGGTGCTGCCGAGCCTGTCCGACGCCGTCGCGGCGCTGGTGGATCAGGCGGCGCCGATGCTGGCGGCGATCCGCACCACGCCGGGCCGGCACATCAGCGGCATCATCTGGCAGCCCGACCTGGTCATCACCGCCGACCAGCTTCTGCCGGCGCGCGACAGCTACACCGTGGTGCTGGCCGGCGGCATCCTGGTCGCCGCCCGCCCGGCGGGGCGGGACACCGCCAACAACCTCGCCGCGCTGCGGCTGGAAACCAAGGCCGGCGCGCTGGTGATCCGCACCGCCGGACCGGCCCGGGTCGGCGGGCTGGCCCTGGCGCTGGGTGCCACGGCGGAAGCCAATCCGGTCGCCCGCCTGACCGTCATCCATCGGGTCGACACCGCGCGGGTCGGCATCGTGAACAGCGCCACGATGGACATGCTGGCGCTGGACCTGCCGCCGAACACCACCGACGACGGCGGCCCGGTGCTCGACGCCAGCGGCGCGCTGCTCGGCATGTCGGCCTCCAGTGCCACAGGCCAGGCCCTGGTCGTGCCGCACATGGCGATCGCCGCGGTGCTGCCGCCGGCAATCGCCATCGCGCGCGGCCGCCGCGGCTGGCTCGGGCCTGTCGCTGCAGCCGATCGCGGTGCCCGAGTCGATGCGCCCGGTCGCCCAGCAGGATGCCGGGCGCATGGTGGTCAACCTCGCCAGCAATGGCCCGGCCGAGCAGGCGGGCATCCGCGCCGGCGACATCCTGCTGTCGCTCGATGGGCAGAGCATCAACGCGCCGCGCACGCTGCGCACCTTCCTCAGCCCGGACCGCATCGGCCGCTACGTCGAGGTCAAGCTGCTGCGCGAGGGGTCGCTGGAAACCATCCGCCTCGCCGTCGCGGTGCAGCCGGAGGCGTGAGGCAGGCCAGGGGCAACGCCCGGAGGGTCCTGCACCGGCTTCCTTCGTGCGCTTGCGTCATTCGACTCGCCATCGCAGTGGCACTGGCGCGGAAAGCTTCTAATATACCGGTCCAGAGGTCGCGCCCCTGCCGGCCATTTCCACCGCTGCATCCACGGAAGCCGCCATGGCATCAAAAAACGAAGATTGGGAGATCCCGCCGAACCTGCAGCCCGACGCGGACGACTACGCGTTCGACCTGCACCGCGCGCTCGGCGCCGTGGTCAGTCTCAAGACCTTCATCCCGGTGGATGCCTTCACCGCCGGCACGCTGGGGACGGAGCGGGCCGGCAGCGGCGTGGTGATCAACGACAACGGTCTGGTCGCCACCATCGGCTATCTGATCACCGAGGCGGAGACGATCTGGATCACCTCGGCCGCGGGCCGCGCGGTGGCGGGCCACGCGCTGGCCTACGACCAGGAGACCGGCTTCGGTCTGGTGCAGGCGCTGGGCCGGCTGGAAACGCCGTCGCTGGAGCTGGGCGATTCCGACCGGCTGAAGGTGGGCGACCAGGTGGTGTTCGCGGCCGGCGGCGGCAAGCACCACTCGGTGGAGACGCGCCTGGTCGGCCGGCAGGAATTCGCCGGCTACTGGGAATACGTGCTGGACGACGCGCTGTTCACCGCGCCGGCGCATCCGTTCTGGGGCGGCGGCGGCCTGATCGGGTCGGACGGCAAGCTGATGGGGATCGGCTCGCTGATCCTGCAGCAGGGCGACCGCGGCGGCCGGCGGCTGGACATGAACATGGTGGTGCCGATCAGCCTGCTCGGCCCGATCATGGGCGACCTGCTGAGCTACGGGCGCGTCAACCGTCCGGCGCGGCCGTGGCTGGGGATGTATGCCACCGAGTCCGACGACACGATCGTGGTGGGTGGGCTGGCCGACAACGGCCCGGCCGAGCAGGCGGGGCTGCGCGCCGGCGACCGCATTCTGTCGGTCAACCAGGAGGATGTCGGCGACCTGGCCGGATTGTGGCGCCGCGTCTGGGCGTCCGGCAGCGCCGGGGCCGAGGTGCGGCTGCGCCTGCAGCGCGACGCGACGACGATGAGCCTGACCGTGCGCTCCGGCGACCGGACCAAGTTCCTGAAGGCGCCCAAGCTGCATTGATGGCGGCGAACGGCGACGCGATCGGCGGCGGCGCTATGCGGCTGGCTGGCCTTGCGGCGCCGCCGCGCGCTCTGGCCGACGGCCACGCAGCCGATCGAGGTAGATGTAAACCACCGGCGTGGTGAACAGCGTGAGGGCCTGCGACACGACCAGTCCGCCGACGATGGCGTAGCCCAGCGGCTGGCGAAACTCCGAGCCGGTGCCGTTCATGAAGATCATCGGCACGCCGCCCAGCGCCGCGCAGGCGGTGGTCATCAGAATGGGCCGCAGGCGTTGACGCGACGCCTGGCGGACCGCTTCCTCGCCGGTGAGCCGCTCCTCGCCGCTCGAGGCGCAGCGCAACGTCGACGATCATGATGCCGTTCTTCTTGACGATGCCGATCAGCAGAATGATGGCGATGATGCCGATCACGTTGAGGTTCTGGCCCACCGCGATCAGCGCCAGCAGCGCGCCCAGGCCCGCCGAGGGCAGGGTCGAGAGGATCGTCAGCGGGTGGATGAAGCTCTCATACAGCACGCCAAGGATGACGTAGACGGCCAGCAGGGCCGCGCCGATCAGGAGCGGCTCGCTGGCCAGCGATTGCTGGAACGCCTGCGCCGTCCCCTGAAAGGAACCGGTGAGGGTGAGCGGTGCGCCCAGCTTGTCGCGCGCGGCTTGCACCGCCTGCGTCGCCTGGCTCAGCGCCACCCCCGGGGCGAGATTGAACGACAGGGTGGCCGCGGGATATTCGTTCTGATGACTGACCGTCAGGCTGCTCGCCGCCGTCGGACTGACCTTCACGAACAGCGACAGCGGAACGTTTGCCCCGGTGATCGGCGAGAGCAGATACACCGAATTGAACAGGTCGGTCGTGGCCTGCAGCCCGGCCGGCGCCTCCAGGATCACATGGTAGCTGTTTTGTTGCGTGTAGTACCTGGGCAACTTCGGCCTGGCCGATCAGGTCGTAGACCGCGGTGTCGATGTTCGCCGGCGAGATCCCGAACCGCCCGGCGGCGTCGCGGTCGATGGTCAGCGTGGTCGAAAGGCCTTGCGACTGCTGATCGGAGCTGACGTCCGTGAGCTCGGGCAAGGCCTTCAGGGCGGCGAGCAGCTTGGGCGCCCAGGCGTCCAGTTCGGTCAGGTCGGGATCGGCCAGGGTGTACTGATACTGCGCCTGTCCCGGTGCGCCCGCCGACATTGATGTCCTGCGCCGCCTGAAGAAAGGTTTGCACCCCGACAAGCTGGGCAAGCTGTGGGCGAAGCCGTGCGATCACCTCGTCGGCCGTTGCCGACCGGCCGCTACTCTTGGGCTTCAGCGAGATGTTCAGGTTCGCCTGGTTGCTGCTGGCCGAGCCGATGAACATGCCCACCGTGGCGACCGCCGTATCCTGGGTCACGACCTTGGCGACATCCTGCAACTTCTGCTGCGTCTTGGTGAAGGACGAATCCTGCGAGGTGATCATGACCCCGTTGAGGAACCCCGTGTCCTGCTGGGGGAAGAAGCCGGTGGACACGGTGGCGTAGAGCCAGACCGCCGCCGCCATCGTCGCCAGAAAGACCACCAGCGTCAGCAACTGGTGGCGCAGCACCATGTCCAGCCCGCGCGCATAACCGTCTTCCAGATTGCGGAAGCCCTTTTCCAGCATTCGGGTGAACCAGTTCGCGGGCGGTTTGGGGACCTTGAGGAACAGCGCGCACAGCATCGGCGTCAAGGTCAGCGACAACAGCAGGGACAGCACCACCGCCGCGCTGAGGGTGACGGCAAACTCCCGCATCAGCAGGCCGACCACGCCACCCATGAACATCAGCGGCGTGAACACCGCGATCAGCGAGATCGAGATCGTCAGAATGGTGAAGCTGATCTCACCGGAGCCGGCCAGGGCCGCGTCCAACGGGGTTTCGCCGGCCTCGATGCGCTTCCAGATCACCTCCACCATGACGATCGCGTCATCGACCACGAAGCCCACGGCGATGGTCAGCGCCATCAGCGACAGATTGTCGAGGCTGTAACCGAGCGGCAGCATCACCGCCGTCGTCGCCAGCAATGCCAGAGGGATCACGGCGCTGGGAATCAGGGTGGCGCGCACATTGCGCAGAAACAGGAAGATGACGGCCACCACCAGTACGATGGTGATGAGCAGGGTTATCTCCACGTCATTGACCGAATCCCGAATGGTCTGGGTCCGATCCGACAGCACGTGGATTTCGATCGCCGGCGGAATACTGGCCCGCAGGCCCGGCAGCGCCTTGGTGATCTGGTTCACCGTCTGGATGACGTTGGCTCCAGGCATCTTGTAGATGATCAGCAGGATGCTCTGGCCGCCCTTCAGGGTGGGATCGGTGTTGGCCTTCCCCGGGAACGCCCAGGCGCCGAGCTGGTTGTTCTCCACGCCCTGGATGGCGTCGCCCAGGTCACTGACCCGGATCGCGGCGCCATCGTGATAGCCCACCACGAGCTGGTTCCACGGCGCGAGGTCCAGAATCTGGTCGTTGGCGTTGACGGTCAGATTTTGCAGCGGCCCCTTGATCGCGCCCTTGGGCGCGTTGACGGTGCTGGCAACGATCTGCGCCCGGACGCTGTCGATCTGCAGGCCCAGCGCCGCGATCTTGCGCGGATCGATCCGGATGCGAATGGCGGGCTTCTGCTGGCCGCCGAGGGTGACAAGCCCCACGCCGACGATCCGCGAGATCTGCTGCGACAGGATGACGTCGGCATAGTTGTCGATCTGCGCCAGCGGCAGGGTATCGGAGCTGAGCGAGAGAATCATGATCGGCGAGTCGGCTGGATTGACCTCGCGCAGGGTGGGTGCGCTCGGCAGATTGGTGGGCAATTGCCCGCTCGCCGCGGTGATCGCTGCCTGGATTTGCTCGAAGTCGGTGTTGATGTCCTGCGTCAGCTCGAACTGCAAGGTGATGCTGGTCGAACCCAGCGAGCTCAGCGAGGTCATCTGGCTGATGCCGGGAATCAGCGAAAACTGCCGCTCGAGCGGCGTGGCGACGTTCGAGGCCATGGTCTCGGGGCTCGCCCCGGGTAGCGAGACGCTCACCTGGACGGTCGGAAAGTCCACGTTCGGCAGGGCCGCCACGGGCAGGTTGAGGTAGCCGGCGATGCCGACCAGCAGGAACGCGGCCGCGATCAGCGTGGTCGCGACCGGACGATGGATGAAAGGGCTCGAGAGGCTCACTTGCCGGGCTGCCGGGCTGCTTGGGATGGTGGCGCTGGCTGTTGGGCTGTTCGGGTCGGCTGAGCTGCCTGCGCCGCTTGGGCTGCCTGCGTGGCCTGGGCTGCCTGCGACGCTTGGGCTGGCTGCGCCGCTCGGGTGGGCGCCGCTTGGGTGGGCTGCGCTGCCTGAGCTGGTTGCGCGGGCTGCGCCGGTTGGGCTGGCTGCGCCGGTCGGGCTGGCTGGACTGCCTGGCCTGGCTGGCCTGGCTGGGTAGGTTGACCTGGCGGATTTGGCGGCGCGGGCGCGATCACCTTGACCGTCGAGCCCGCGCTCAAGATCATCTGGCCGTCAGTAACCACGGTCTCTCCAGACGTGAGACCGGTGGTGATGACCGCCGTCGTGCCCTCGGTCCAGCCGACCTTGATCGGCTGCACCGACACCGTCTGGTTGGCCCCGACCACAAAGGCGAAGGTACCGTTTGGCCCGACGTTCACCGCCGCCGTGGGAACCGTCAGGGCGTTCGAGAGGGTCTGCAGCGTCAGCTTGACATTGACGAACTGGCCCGGCAGCAGAAGGTCGTCGGCATTGGCGAAGCGCGCCTTCATTTTGACGGTGCCGGTGGTGGGATCGACCCGGTTGTCGGCGATGCTCAGTTCGCCGGTTCCCAGCGAGGTGCCGGTATCCTGGCTCAGCGCCTGCGTCGCCAAGGGCTTGCGAAAGCCGTCGGACACCTTCGACAGGCGCTGGTAGTCGCCTTGCGGAACCGAAAACGTCACCGCGATCGGTTCGATCTGATTGACGATGACGATGCCGACCGGGCTGGTCGTGGAGCCGGTCGTGCCGCTCGTCATGCTGGTTGACGCGCCCGCACTCACGTAGTTGCCCGGGTCAAGTAGCCGCACGCCGGCGCGCCCGTCGATCGGGGAGGTGATGCGGCACCAGCCAAGGTTGATCTGAGCGGAGGCCACGACGCCCTCGTCGAGCAGGACGATTCCCTCGTCCTGCTTCACCAATGCTTCCTCGTCTGCATAGGTCTGCTTGGCGATCGAGTCCTGCCTAACCAGGGTGGCATAGCGAGCGAGATTGACTCGCGCGCCGGCGAGCAGCGCCTGGTCGCGTTCGAGCGTCCCCTGCGCCTGGGTGAGTGCCGCCTGATAGGGCGCGGGATCGACCTGGGCCAGAAGCTGACCCGCCGTCACGTTGGTGCCCTCAACGAAGTCGACGCTGAGCAGGATGCCGCTGACCCGGGCGAGGATGGTATCGCTCGTCCAGGCCTGCGCCGCGCCCAGGGCGGTGATGGACACCGGAACGTCCTGAATCGTCACCTTGGCCACCGAAACGGAGACGGGTTGCGGCCCGGGCGTCGCGACGGGCTTCTTGTGGAATACGGCCCACGCGACGAGGACGACCGCCATGGCGCCCAGGGCCGCCAAAGCCCAACGCAGCCGCCGATGCGGCGTCGAGGCCGGTCGGGTTGCAAGCGGCAGTTCATTCATTCCGGTGGTCCCCATGCAGGACGTCGGGGCGGATCGCGTCCCCGTCGGATGCCCTGGGCGAGGGTGTCTTGCATCACGTGCTTCGGGTCAGACAGGCGCCACCGAAATCCCGACCGGATCGCGTTGCGAGCGCGTCACCCGGCCGGCGCGATGCTAACCGGCCGCGATCCGGCGAGGGAGGTTCGGAAACTACTCAGCCCGATCCCCCTCGAAGGCCGTCACCCTGGTGCCGGAAGGACAGCGGGGCGGCAGATCGGCCGCGCTTCCTGCGTTCACCCGATTGCCCTGCGTCTGATGTGACGCACCAGTGTGGCCGGTTCGCCGTGGCCGGTGACGGGGGCACGGCGATGCGGCAACGCCGGTGTTCTCCGCCGCCTTGCCGGAAAACTCGTGCGATCAGCGTCTTTCATTGCGCAGCAACGGGTTTGCAGGGGGATTGAGAGGACACTGTAACTTCCAATGCTGTTCGATGGCCGTGGATCCAGCGAACTGGTTTCCATGGTCATTGCCTGTGGGGCTCACACGCGCCAGCGCGCCGCGAGCCTCCCTGGAAATGTCCGGATGATACCGAGTTCAGCTCGGACCACCCGATACGACCAAAATGCGTTGGATGGGTGTACCTATGCCGTTGAAGGTCTTGATTGCCGATGATCATCCGTTGGTGCGCCAGGCTATGCGCATGGCCTTCGATGATCAAGGCTCCGACTACGAATTCACCGAGGCGGACGGCCTCGACCCGGTGCTCGAGCTGCTCGCCGCCAATGCAACCGATCTGCTGCTGATAGACCTCCACATGCCGGGCATGGCCGGGGCAGACAGCCTGCGCGCGCTCCGGGAGGCCTATCCCGCGACCAAGATCGCCGTCATTACCGGGGAGGACGGCCGCGCCGCGATCCTGGAATGCCTGAGTGCCGGCGTGCATGGCTACATTCTGAAGTCCTCGCCGGTCGAAGAGATCATGCAGGCGATCGCATCGATCATGGCGGGCCACGTCTATGTCACGCCGGCGTTGGCGCGGTTTGGCCCGTTTCATCGCGCATCGCAGAACGATGCAGAGGCGATCCAGATTCGCGCGCCCGCATCGGAAGGACCGATCCAGCCGCCGCGACTGACCAAACGGCAGGCCGAGGTGTTGCGGCTGCTCAGCCAGGGACAGCCGACCAAGCAGATTGCCCGCGGGCTCGATCTTGGGATCGGCACCGTCAAGATTCACCTTGCCGCGGTGTTTCGCGCATTGGACGTGAAGAACCGCACCGAGGCAGCCCTGATGGCGAGCAAGTTCAACCTGTAGGCTGCCGCTTAGGGCCTGCTGACAAATAATTGCGCTGGCTCGGGCGGACTGCCCCCCCCGTGTCATGGCCGTGCTTGTCACGGATCGCGGTAGGGACGCCCATTACTGGGCGCCCCCCGCACAGAGCCGTACGTGCGGCTTTCCCGCATACGGCCCCCACCTCGGGTGTCTGACGGCAAAGCGCACGCTCGGCCAAGGGTGAAGGATACGCGCTTTGGGGAGCCAGTCGTCCACCAGCCCGGCCATCCTGTCCCACGAGGTACGATCCTTCTGGCTGCGCCGCCGCAGCGTGCGTTGCCAAAGGACGGTGACGTAGTGCCGGAAGACCGAGAGCGCACGACTGTTGGTCGGCACGGCGTGGTAGTTGAAGAAGCCGCTGACGACCTGCCTCAGCCACTGCCCCTGTTCGGGGATCGGCCGATGCATGCGCCGGCGCAGTTCCTCCTTCACCTCCAGGAGCTTCGCCTTCATGCGGTCGCGCCGGGTCTTCCGCTTGAGCTGGAAGGCGCCCCGGCGATCCTTGCCGCTGATGAAGGTGAACCCCAGGAAGTTGAAGGTCTCCGGCTTGCCCAACCCGCGCTGCGCGCGCCGGTCCGCCGCGTGGCGGCCGAACTCGATCAGGCGGGTCTTCTCCGGCTCGAGCCGCGAAGCGGATCGAGGCGCCAGCGCGAACTCCTCAAGCCTGCTACGCATCGCATCGAGGAACCGATGGGCATCGGCCTCGTGCTCGAACCCGACCACGATGTCATCGGCGTAGCGCACGATGATCATGTCGCCGGTTGCCTCACCCCACGGGTCAAGCCCGTGGGCTGAAGGCTCACGTCGCCAGCGGTTGGCCCAGAGATCGAAGGCGTAGTGCAGGTAAACATTGGCAAGCAGCGGTGAGGCCACCGATCCCTGCCCTGTCCCCGTTTCACTGCTCGTCACGGCCCCGTCTTCGAGCACACCCGCCCGCAGCCATTTCTGGATCAGGCGGATGACGCGCCGGTCGCCGATCCGGTGCTCCACGAATTGTGCCAGCCATTCCTGGCTGACCGTGTCGAAGAAGCTCCGAATGTCGGCGTCCAGTATCCAGTTCACCCTGGTGCTGGTGATCCCGACCACCAGCGCATCCAGCGCGTCGTGCGCCCCGCGCCCCGGTCGGAACCCATACGAGAACCCGAGGAAGTCTTCCTCGTAGATCGCGTTCAGCACCATGACGACCGCGCCCTGGACGATCTTGTCTTCCAGTGCGGCGATCGCCAGCGGCCGCTGTCGGCCGTCCGCCTTCGGGATGTACGTCCGGCGGGACGGTTGCGGCCGATACGCTCCCCGATGAACCCGGCCGTGCAGGTCTGCGAGCCTGGGCTCGAGCTCTGCCTCGTAGTCCGTCCACGTCAGGCCATCCACGCCAGGGGCGGCGTTGCGCTTGAGCGCGTAGTACGCCATCCGCAGCGTCTCGACGTTGACGTGGTGGAGCAGCGCGGTGAACCGTTCCTTCTTCCTCTGCCTTGCGGCGTTCCGTACACGGTCCAGCGCCTGGGTCACGCGCTCCCGGTTCTGTGCCCGGAGCGTGCTGTGCTGATCCGTGTTCCCCTCGGTCCCTGCCCTTCGCTCCACCCGCTCCATCCCCGGTTTCCCGGTTCCGTTCGCCGGCTTCAACGCTACTACGACAGGGTCTGACTTCTCGTGCCCGTGCATCGTCGGCTTCGGCTCCTCGCCTTCCCGACGTGGGCCGGACGGACCTACGTCCGCCCGGTCAGACACGAGATCTCCCAGGTTCCGGCGTGTTCCCTTTGTGCGTGATGGGGTCTTCGACCACGACCGAGCGACGGCGCCTCGCGTAGCGGTGCCGCACATGTTGCCTTCGGCTGGGTGGACGGCCTCGGCCTCGGTGGCATTGTCTCTTTCGCGGCTCAATCGCTCACCCCGCACAATCGCTGTGTACGCTTCGTGGCCGCCGTCGCCAGCGGAACCTCACGCAACACTCACTACCAGGCGGGCGCTACCCCTTACCTGGGCCGGACTTCCACCGGCTGGAACCCGCCAGCTTCCTGGCGCACCCACCCACGTCTTTTCCTGTTGCCCGCAGCAAAGTCATGGGTGGCCGGGCCAATCCCCGGGTCAAGCCCGGGGACGGCCATGACACGAGGGGTGGCGTCACGACCGACCGCAGCGCTTGTTTCGCAACGAGCCGTTAGGGGCCGGCGCGCGATAACTGAATGGTCCTGTGGCACGCGCGATCACCCACCCCGTCACGCCGGCGCATGCCGGCATCCACGACTTGCCTTCGTGCCGCAAGGAAAGTCGTGGATGCCGGCAGGAGCCGGCCCCGGCGGAGGCCGGTGCCGGCATGACGCGGTGGGCGCGCCGCCAACCTGCGACCCGATGCGGTTGTTTCGTGCCGGGTCCTTAGACCTCTAGGCTGCCGCTTCAACCTGCAGGCTGCCGCTCCGGCATCGCTTGCAGCAGGCTGGCGACCTTGGACCGCAGCAGGTCCGGGTCAACCGGTTTGGTCGTCCACATGGCGCCGGATTGCCGGAGTTCCGCCAGGGCCTCGGGATCCGTCGAGCCGGTGACGATGATCGCCGCGATCGTGTCGTCGAAGCGGTGCCGCAGCAGTTTCAGCAGTTCGACGCCGTTCGTGCCCTTGCCCAGATTGCGATCGATGATCGCCAGGTCCGGGCGCGCCGACTGCACCAACGACAGGGCGGCCTCGGCGTTGCTGGCCGTCATGACCGTTGCGCCCCAGTCGGCGACCTCCCTGGCGAGGGCCGTGCGCACCAGGGCGTCGTCGTCGACCACCAGGATGCGGCACTGCGCGAGTGATGGGGGTGCCTTGTGTGCCTGAACCTCGCGCGACGCCGACTCGGTGCCGCGCGGCACCGTGACGGTGAATGTCGTTCCGACGCCGACCTCCGACTGAACCCCGATGGGCAGCTCAAGCAGGTTGGCCAGGCTGCGGACGATCGCCAGTCCCAGGCCGAGGCCGCGCTCGTCCGCATTCGCCGTCGAACTCCAGCCGCTGGAACTCCTGGAAGGCGCGCTCCATCTGGTCGGGGGGAATTCCCGGGCCGGTGTCGCGAACCGCGAGCTCGACGGCGCCGTCGTCGTCACGGCACAGCACGGCGACCTCGCCGTGCCGCGTGTAGCGTATCGCGTTGGAGATCAGGTTGCGCAGGATGCTCTCCAACAGCACCGGGTCGGTGTGCAGCACCGCCTCGGAGCGGAGGACGCTGAAGCCGATGCGCTTGGCCGCGGCCGGTGCGACAAAGGAGCTGTGCAGGCGGTCGAGCACCGTCTGCAGGCGAAAATCCTCGCGATTGGGAACCACCACGCCGGCGTGCAGCTTGGACACATCCAGCAACGAATTGAACATCATCTGCATCAACTCAGCAGCCGACGCGATCCCCGCGACGAGCTTGCTCGCCTCGGGATCGGAAACGCGACGCCGCAGCGCGCTGACGAACAGATTGATCGCATGCAACGGCTGCCGCAGGTCGTGGCTTGCCGTGGCGAGGAAGCGCGATTTTGCCTTGTCCGCGGCCAACGCGATGTCGTGCTCGGTCTGCAGCGTGCGTTGCAGGTTGTGCTGTGCGCCGGTGTAGCGCACGACCAGGGCGAACGCGACCGCCATCAGCACCGCCGCGAACGTCGCGCCGCTGATGGCCACGACCACGGCGATGGTGTCCTGTTGCTGCAGCTCCTGCAGGTGCGACCCCAGATTGCCCTGCTCATCGGCGACCATCGCCGCGATCATGCCGCGCAGATTTGCGATCAGATCGTAGTGGGCATTGCCGCCCACAATCGCCCGGGCATCGGCTGGTCTGCCGGCCTGCTGCAGGTTGACGACCCGATCCATTTCCGCAAGGTCCGAAGCCACGGCGCGTTCCACCTGATCCAGGGTGACCGGTCCCGTCGGGGGATCTTCGAGCGGGTCGGACAAGGCTGCGCGCAGTTGCGAGATCACCTCGGCGGTCGCCGCGTGGGCGGCCTGGAATGGCCGCAAATAGCGGCCGTTGTTGGTCAGCAGGTAACCGCGGCCGGCGGCTTCCGCTTCGATCACCCGGCTTTCCAGGCCGTGAAGATCCCCGATCACGCTCTCGGCATGAAGCATGGAGCGTTCCGCCCAGGCCTGGCGCGTCTCGCTTTGGATCGTGGCATTCGCCAGGATGCCGCCGAGCAAGACCACGGCGCTGACTGCCAGGATTGCGGGCCGGCTGGCGGAGGAGGCGCGCACGACTTTCTCCCCCGCCGCGGGACGTGTCGCGGCAGCAGGCTGCAGCCTCGGTTGCGTCAATGACATCGCTATTCCATTACGATAACGGCCGCGAGCCAGTCGTAGAGTTCCTGCGGATCGACGGGCTTGCTGAAGAAGGCAAACCCCTGCAGGGCCGCGGCGATTCCGGAAATCTGGCCGAAGCTGGCGGACATGATGGCGGTTGGAATGCTCCGGCCGGCACTCTTGGCGATGGCGATGGCCATGTCGACGCCGGTGCGTGGGCCACCGATATCGAAGTCGGCGATGATCGCCGCCACGTCGGTCGGGTTGTCCTTGAGCGCTGCCTCGATCGCATCGGACGAAGCGCCGGCGGCCACGCGATGCCCCCAGTCGCGCAGCAGCGTTTCCTGGCCAAGTCGGATGAGTGCGTCGTCCTCGATGAGGACCACGCGGGCCGCCGGGAGAGACTCCGCACCGCCAACGACCATATCAACCTTCCCCAAACCGAGCAGCCAGACAGGCTGTGCGACAGTCACGCACAACTCGCATTGCAAAACCGTTACGCCGCACCGCGCGACCGCCGCGCCGGCTCGATTGAATGGCGCTTCGCGGCGGTCTCGAAGCACGGCTTGCTTTCGTCTTGTGGCGTCGCTGGGAGCCGACCTGGTCGAGCAAGGCCATGGGGCTCGAGAGGATTGCGCGACCATCTGCCCCGCGACCATGTTCCCACCGAGCAACGTCGTACGGTGGCCATCGAGCCTCCAGCGGGTTGCGGCTCACCATCACCGTTTGGCGGCGCAAATCCAAGTAGACCAGGTGGGCTAGATTGTCCGATCAGGGTTGGACGGCGGCTGGAAGTCGGCTTGGGGCCGTGAAATTTGGCTTGCGGGCGCGCGCGTCCCGGCAGCTTGTCGGCATCGGGAAAAGCGGTGCCACCCTAGAACGGTCGCACTAGCCATCCGGCCAGATGGTCTAGTTTCGCCAGACTGAAACAGGTCGGCAATCAATCCCGTGTTTTCGTCTGGTCACGCGCAGGAACCAGCGCGGAACGAATGCAGCAACAGAGAGCAAACAACCATGATCGAATACCTGAAGACCTGGCTGGAACTGAAGATCGACCGCCGCGCCGTGACGGCACTGGAATACGGCGTGATCGCCGGCGTTCTGGCGGTGGTCGTGGTGACCGCGTTCACCACGCTGGGCACCGGCCTGAACACCGCCTTCAACAACGTCTCGAAGCAGCTCTAAACGGCAGCGCCAGACGGGTGGGCAGCGGCGTTCGCCGATCTGCCCACCTGCCGCAGGACGCCGGAAGCTGCGCCACGCAGTTTGAGTCGGCGTTGGTTGCCAGAAGGTTTCAGGACGCCTCGCCGCGAGGGACCGGGCCGCTGGAGCATATCCACCCTGACTAGAAACGATCTGTCATTGTCCGATCAGGGTTGGACGGCGGCCCGAAGTCGGCTTGGGGCCGTGAAATTTGGCTTGCGGGCGCGCGCGTCCCGGCAGCTTGTCGGCATCGGGAAAAGCGGTGCCACCCTAGAACGGTCGCTCTAGCCGCCCCGCCAGATGGTCTAGTTTCGCCAGACTGAAACAGGTCGGCAATCAATCCCGTGTTTTTGTCTGGTCACGCGCACGAACCAGCGCGGCACGAATGCAGCAACAGAGAGCAAACAACCATGATCGAGTACCTGAAGACCTGGCTGGAACTGAAGATCGACCGCCGCGCCGTGACGGCACTGGAATACGGCGTGATCGCCGGCGTTCTGGCGGTGGTCGTGGTGACCGCGTTCACCACGCTGGGCACCGGCCTGAACACCGCCTTCAATAACGTCTCGAAGCAGCTCTAAACGACAGAGCGGGACGGGTGGGCCGCGGCGTTCGCCGCTGTGCCACCCGCCGCCCTGCCCCAGGACGCCGGAAGCTGCGGCACGCAGTTTGAGTCGGCGTTGGTTGCCAGAAGGTTTCAGGACGCCTCGCCGCGAGGGTCCTGGCCGCTGGAGCATATCCACCCTGACTAGAAACGATCTGTCATTGTCCGATCAGGGTTGGACGGCGGCTGGAAGTCGGCTTGGGGCCGTGAAATTTGGCTTGCGGGCGCGCGCGTCCCGGCAGCTTGTCGGCATCGGGAAAAGCGGTGCCACCCTAGAACGGTCGCACTAGCCATCCGGCCAGATGGTCTAGTTTCGCCAGACTGAAACAGGTCGGCAATCAATCCCGTGTTTTCGTCTGGTCACGCGCAGGAACCAGCGCGGAACGAATGCAGCAACAGAGAGCAAACAACCATGATCGAATACCTGAAGACCTGGCTGGAACTGAAGATCGACCGCCGCGCCGTGACGGCGCTGGAATACGGCGTGATCGCCGGCGTTCTGGCGGTGGTCGTGGTGACCGCGTTCACCACGCTGGGCACCGGCCTGAACACCGCCTTCAACAACGTCTCGAAGCAGCTCTAAACGGCAGCGCCAGACGGGTGGGCAGCGGCGTTCGCCGATCTGCCCACCCGCCGCCCTGCCGCAGGACGCCGGAAGCTGCGCCACGCAGTTTGAGTCGGCGTTGGTTGCCAGAAGGTTTCAGGACGCCTCGCCGCGAGGGTCCTGGCCGCTGGAGCATATCCACCCTGACTAGAAACGATCTGTCATTGTCCGATCAGGGTTGGACGGCGGCTGGAAGTCGGCTTGGGGCCGTGAAATTTGGCTTGCGGGCGCGCGCGTCCCGGCAGCTTGTCGGCATCGGGAAAAGCGGTGCCACCCTAGAACGGTCGCTCTAGCCGCCCCGCCAGATGGTCTAGTTTCGCCAGACTGAAACAGGTCGGCAATCAATCCCGTGTTTTTGTCTGGTCACGCGCACGAACCAGCGCGGCACGAATGCAGCAACAGAGAGCAAACAACCATGATCGAGTACCTGAAGACCTGGCTGGAACTGAAGATCGACCGCCGCGCCGTGACGGCACTGGAATACGGCGTGATCGCCGGCGTTCTGGCGGTGGTCGTGGTGACCGCGTTCACCACGCTGGGCACCGGCCTGAACACTGCCTTCAATAACGTCTCGAAGCAGCTCTAAACGACAGAGCGGGACGGGTGGGCCGCGGCGTTCGCCGCTGTGCCACCCGCCGCCCTGCCCCAGGACGCCGGAAGCTGCGGCACGCAGTTTGAGTCGGCGTTGGTTGCCAGAAGGTTTCAGGACGCCTCGCCGCGAGGGTCCTGGCCGCTGGAGCATATCCACCCTGACTGGCAACGATCTGTCATTGCGAGGAGCGCAGCGGTGGCCGGGCTTGACCCGGCCAAGCAATCTCCCGCCCCGGAGGCGGGAGATTGCTTCGTCGCTGCGCTCCTTGCAATGGCAGGTGGGGCGATAGGTGGGCCGGCGATCCCAGTCAGGGTGAAAATGCTCTTCAGCTTTGCCGGTCTGTGGTGGTATCACAATACCACACATGCAGCCGCTTGACGCGACCTCGCGCTTCCCCCATAAGCCGCGCCTCCTTGCAGGACCGTCGCCAATGAAGACCACCCTCTCGCTGAAGCCCGCGGAGGTGAAGAAGGACTGGGTGCTGATCGACGCCGAGGGCGTCGTGCTCGGCCGCCTCGCCTCCATCATCGCCATGCGGCTGCGCGGCAAGCACAAGCCGCAGTTCACCCCGCATGTCGATTGCGGCGACAATGTCGTGGTCGTCAACGCCGCCAAGGTCCGCATCACCGGCAACAAGGTCGACCAGTCGGTGTTCTACTACCACACCGGCTATCCGGGCGGCATCAAGGGCCGCACCATCCGCCAGCGCCTCGACAGCGCCCACCCGGAGCGCGTGCTGGAAAAGGCGGTGGAGCGGATGATCACCCGCGGGCCGCTGCAGCGGCGCGCAGATGAAGCACCTGTATGTCTATCCCGGCCCCGACCACAAGCACGAGGCGCAGCAGCCCGTGACGCTCGACGTCGCCGCGCTGAACCCGAAGAACAAGAGGGGCTGACCCAGATGTCCGGCACATCGACCCGTTCGCTCGCCGACCTGAAGGATCTGATGGCCACCACGGCCCCGGCGCCGACGGGAGCCATTCCCAGCGAGCAGGGCAGGCCCGAGCCGAAGCGCGACGCGTTCGGCCGTTCCTATGCCACCGGGCGGCGCAAGAACGCCGTCGCCCGGGTCTGGATCAAGCCCGGCAAGGGCGAGATCAACGTCAACGGCAAGAAGGCGGCGCAGTATTTCGCCCGCCCGGTGCTGCGCATGCTGATCACCCAGCCCTTCCTGGTGGCCGACCGCTACAACCAGTTCGACGTGTTCTGCACCGTCGTCGGCGGCGGGCTGTCCGGCCAGGCTGGCGCGGTGCGGCATGGCATCAGCCGCGCGCTGACCAATTACGAGCCCGACCTGCGCGGCATCCTGAAGGTCGCCGGCTTCCTGACCCGCGACTCGCGCGTGGTCGAGCGCAAGAAATACGGCCGTGCCAAGGCACGACGCAGCTTCCAGTTCAGCAAGCGATGAGGGACAGTGGTCAGTGATCGGTGATCAGTAGCGCGGGGCAGCACCGGCCGAGGGTCGTCCGCGCCGACTTGCTACTGATCACCGACCATTGATCAGTAGCGCGGGGCGCCACCGGCCGAGTGTTGTCCGCGTTGACTTGCTCCTGATCACCGATCACTGACCACTGACCACTGACCACTGACCACTGACCACTGACCGGGGGTTGACATGGCAGCCAAGCCCAGCGTGTTCATCGATGGCGAGGCCGGCACCACGGGGCTGGGCATCCGCGACCGCCTGCTGGCACATCCCGGCCTGACCCTGCGCAGCATCGCCACCGAGCACCGCAAGGACCCGGTGGCGCGGCGCGACATGATGGCCGAGGTCGATCTGGTCGTGCTGTGCCTGCCGGACGACGCGGCGAAGGAGTCGGCCGCGCTGGCCGACAGCCTGGGCGACGCGGCGCCGAAGCTGCTGGACGCCTCCACCGCGCACCGGGTGCATCCGGACTGGACCTATGGCTTCCCTGAGATGCTGCCTGAGCAGGCGGCCAAGATCGCGCAATCCGGAAAAGTGGCAAACCCGGGCTGCTATCCGACCGGCGCCATCGGCCTGCTTCGCCCGCTGGTCGACGCCGGGCTGATCCCGCGCGACTATCCGATCACCATCAACGCCGTGTCAGGCTATTCCGGCGGCGGCAAGTCGATGATCGCGGCGCATGAGGCGGCCGGCGGGCCGGCGTTCGAACTCTACGCGCTGGGCCTGGAGCACAAGCACCTGCCGGAGACCCAACTCTATGCCGGGTTGACGCGCCGGCCGATCTTCGTGCCCTCGGTCGGGCATTATCGGCAGGGCATGCTGGTCGCGGTGCCGCTGCATCTGGACGCGCTGCCGGGCAAGCCCGAGGCCCCCGATCTCGGCATCGTGCTGGCACGCTACTACCTCGACTGCACGTATGTGCGGGTCGTCCCGCCGACCGCCGACGGCAAGCTGGAGCCGGAGGCGCTGAACGACACCAACATGCTCGAGTTGCGCATGTACGCCAATGACCAGCACGGCCAGGTCGTGCTGGTGGCGCGGCTCGACAATCTGGGCAAGGGCGCTTCGGGCGCCGCGGTGCAGAATATCGAGCTGATGCTCGGGCTGAACGAAGCCGCGACCAAGGCGGCGCGGGAATCGGCGCATGCGTGACGCGGTGAAGGAGTTTCTCCCCCTCCCCTTGAGGGCTTGGGCCGCGAAGCGGACCAAGGGTGGGGGGAGGGGTCGCCGCGAGGGTCAATCCGAAGCCTTGTGCCACGGAACCCCTCCCCCCACCCTTGGTCCGCTTCGCGGCCCAAGCCCTCAAGGGGAGGGGGAGAAGCGGCTGGCATGACCGGCCCCACTCCCCTAGTCGGCCCGGTCTACGCGCTCGACGGCGTCGTGCCGACCATCGCGCCGGACGTGTTCATCGCCCCCAACGCGGCGGTGATCGGCGACGTGGTGATCGGCGCGGAAAGCGGCGTCTGGTTCAGTTGCCTGGTGCGCGGCGACATGAACATCATCCGCATCGGCGCGCGCACCAACCTGCAGGACGGCACCATCGTGCACGTCAATTCCGGCGGGTTGGCGACGCATATCGGCGATGATGTCACGATCGGCCACGGGTCCATCATCCACGCATGCACGCTGAAAAGCCGTGCCTTCGTCGGCAACGGCGCGATCGTGCTGGACGGCGCGGTGATCGAGGAGGACGGCTTCCTCGGTGCCGGCGCCGTGCTGACCCCGGGCAAGGTGATCGGCCGCAACGAGTTGTGGGCCGGCGTTCCCGCCAAGCTGATGCGCGTGATGAGCGACGAGGAGCGGCGGCGCTACGATCGCAACGCCGAGACCTACCGTCAGCTTGCCGCGCGCTTCCGCGCCGGGCTGCGCGCGGTCCCGCGCTGAACGGCGCGTGCCCGTTTCCATCCGCCAGGGCACCATCCGCCAATGCGCCATCCTGGTGGGGGGCCTGGGCACCCGCCTCGGCGCGCTGACCGCGGCCACGCCCAAGCCGCTGCTGCCGATCGGCGATCGGCCGTTCCTGGCCTGGCTGATGCGCGAGTTCGTCCGCTTCGGCGTCGACGAATTTTTACTCCTGACCGGCTACCTGTCGGAGCAGGTCCAGGCGCAGGTACAGGGGATGGCCGCGTTGCTGCCCCGCGCGGCGCGCATCGTGATCTCCGTGGAGCCGGAGCGCGCCGGCACCGGCGGCGCCGTGTTCCACGCGCGCGACAGGCTGGCGGACCGCTTCCTGCTGTGCAATGGCGACTCCCTGTTCGACTGCAACCTCGCGCGGTTGCTGGCCGATGCCGCCGATGACGGCCCCGAGGTGGTCGGGCGGATCGTGCTGCGCCGGATCGAGGATGCGTCGCGCTACGGCGTGGTGGAGTTGGACGGCGATCGCGTCGTGGCGTTTCGTGCGCGTCCGCAGGCACCTGCCGCGGAGGCGAGCGCGCCACGCCTGGACACCGCGAGCCTGGACACCGCGGGCCTGGGCACTGCGAGCCTGGGCACCGCGGGTGTGGGCCGCCCCGATGTGAGCAGCGCTGGGGTGATCAATGCGGGGATCTATCTCTACGACCGCCGGCTGCTGGATGCGCTGACGGCGCACTGCTCGCTGGAGCTTGACGTCATGCCGCGCCTTGCCGCGCAGGGGGCACTGCGCGGCACGCTGGCGGAGGGGTATTTCCGCGATATCGGCATTCCGCAGGACCTGGCGCGCGCCGGCGAAGAGCTGCCGCGCCTGTTGCACCGCCGGGCGCTGTTCCTCGACCGCGACGGGGTGATCAACGTCGATCACGGCTACGTCGCCTCACGGGAGCGGTTCGAGTGGATGCCGGGCGCGCGCGAGGCGATCCGCGCGGCGACCGACGCCGGCTGGCACGTCTTCGTCGCCACCAACCAGGCCGGGATCGCGCGCGGCCGCTACACCGACGCCGAGATGCATTCCCTGCACGCCTGGATGACCGACGAGATCCGCCGCGCCGGCGGCACGGTGGACGATCTGCGCTTCTCGCCGTTCCACCCGGAGGCAGTGGTCGAAGCATATCGCCATGCCGCCCATCCCTGGCGCAAGCCGGCACCCGGGATGCTGCTGGACCTGATCCGCGCATGGCAGGTCGATCCGGCGCAGGCGGTCATGGTGGGCGACCAGGATAGCGACCTGCAGGCCGCGGCCGCCGCCGGCGTGCCGGCGCTCAAATTTACCGGCGGCAATCTGCTGGACGTGGTCCTGCCGCTGCTGCGACAATCGAGGCCGTGATGAACACCATTCGCGCCCGCGTGCCGCTGCGCCTGGGGCTGGCCGGCGGCGGCACCGACCTTAGCCCGTACTGCGACCGCTTCGGCGGCGCGGTACTCAACACCACGATCGACCGCTACGCCTATGCCTTCATCTCGCCGTCGCCCGACGGCAAGCTGCATTTCGTCGCGCCCGATCTCGGCATCGAGGAAAGCTTTCCGTTGGACCCTGCGGCGATCGCCGGGGCGAAGCTGGTGCTGCACGCCGGCGTCGCACGGCGCATGGCGCTGCTGTATGGCGCCGGGGTGCCGGCGCCGGTCACCGTCACGTCCTATGTCGAGGCGCCGGCCGGGTCGGGGCTTGGCTCCTCCTCGGCGCTTGTGGTGGCGCTGGTAGAGGCGTTCCGCGCCTACTACAACGCGCCGCTTGGCCCGTACGACGTGGCACACCTGGCGTTCGAGATCGAGCGGCTCGATCTCGGCTTGGCCGGCGGCAAGCAGGACCAGTACGCCGCCACTTTCGGCGGCATCAACTTCATCGAGTTCCAGGCCGCGGACCGGGTGATCGTCAATCCGCTGCGCGTGACGCCGGACGTGGCGCACGAGCTGGAGACCTCGATGGTGATCTGTTTCACCGGCGTGTCGCGCCGGTCGGAGGCGATCATCGAGGAACAGCAGCGTGGCATTGCCGCGCCGACCGGCGATGCGCTGGACAGCCTGCACCAGCTCAAGAGCGACGCGCTGGAGATGAAGGATGCGCTGCTGCGTGGCCAGATCCCGCGCATGGCGGAGATCCTGAACCGCTCATGGGTGGCGAAGCAGCGCACGGCGGCGGGGATCAGCACCGGCCTGATCGAGCAGTTGCATCAGATCGCTTTCGCCAACGGCGCGATCGGGGGAAAAGTGTCGGGCGCCGGCGGGGGCGGGTTCATGATGTTCATCGTGCCGCCGCACCATCGTGTCCAAGTGATCCGCGCGCTGACCGAGGCGGGGGCGGATGCTGACGGCGTGCGGTTCGTCACCGCCGGCGCGGAGTCCTGGACGGTCGCGGAGGCGTGAGCGGGTGCGCGCCGCGCGCAGGGCTTGTGACCTGACACGGGTCGAGTGATCTCAAGGCGTCGCGGGGAAATCCGGTTTCCGGGAGCCTGGCCGTGGTCGATCGGTGCAACATCCTCTTCATCATGGCCGACCAGTTCAGGCGTGATGCCCTGCGCCATGTCGGCGGCTACGGGCGGACCGACGCACTCGACGCGCTCGCGGCGGACGGCGTGAGCTTCCGCTGTGCGGTGACGAATTCGCCCGAATGCATCCCCGCGCGGTTCGCGCTTGCCACCGGGCTTTATCCGCACCAGACCGGCGTTTGGCGCAACGGGCCGTTCACCTTGTCGCCCTCCGCGTGGAACTGGATACAGCCGCTGCAGGCTGCCGGTTATCGCACCAGCGTGTTCGGCAAGACGCATTTCCATGAGTCGGCGCAGGCCAGCGGCGACCTGCGCGACGGGGCCGTCCTGATGCACGGCTACGGATTGCGCGAGGTCGATGAAATCCCCGGGCCGCGCGCCGCCACGCAGATACGCTGCGCGATGACGGACACCTGGCGGCAGCTCGGGCTGCTGGATGCCTACCGCCGGGATTTCCAGGAGCGTTTCGCGAGCAAACCATGGCTGGCGCGGCCATCGACCCTGGGCCTGGAGAATTACTACGACACCTATGTCGGCCGCCGTGCCCTGGCGTATCTGTCGGCCTATGACCAACCGGAGCCGTGGTTCTGTTGGGTGAGCTTCGCCGGGCCACACGAGCCGTGGGACGCACCGCCGCCCTACGACACGATGTATTCGCCGTCCGACATGCCGCGCGGCATCCCCAGAATGCGTGACGCCGGGTCAGCGAAGGGGTTGTTGGGTGAGCTGTTTCGGTCGCCCGGGCATGCCGCGCCGGCGACCGCGGGGGAAATAGCGGCGCTGCGCGCCAACTATGCCGGCAACGTCACGCTGATCGACGATCAGATCGGGGCACTGATCGAGAGGCTGAAGCGAACCGGCGCCTATGACCGGACATTGATCGTGTTCTGCTCCGATCATGGGGAGATGAATGGCGATCATGGCCTGATCTACAAGGGCAACTTCCTCGCCTCCGCGGTCGATATTCCGTTCATCGTGCGACCGCCGGGGGGGCGCCGGGCAACCGCGTCCGATCCGGCCGACGCGTTGGTCGAACTGATCGATGCCGGGTCGACGATCCTGGATTATGCCGGGGTGGACGGGGCCAAATCGGCGAACGGGCGGTCGTTGCGGACGGTGCTGGAAGGCGCCGGCGAGCCACATCGCAGCTACGTCGTTGCCGAATTCGGCCAGCATACCATGATTGCGACGCGTGCGTGGAAAGGCGAATTCAACGCGCGTGGTGATCCGGTCCTGTTGCTGGACCGCGTGGCCGATCCCCTGGAGCAGGACAATCTCGTCGATGCGCCCACGTCGCGCGAAGCCATCGCCGGACTGCGCGCGATGCTTCTGGCCCATCGCGCCACGACGAACCAGCAATACAAGATCACGCTGTGATGCCAGCCGCCGAAAAGGATAACTCTCCCCTCGTCATGGCCGGCGAAGGCCAGATCGCGGTAGGGACGCCCATTACTGGGCGCCCCCCGCACAGAACCGTACGTGCGGCTTTCCCGCATACGGTTCCCACCTCGGGTATGTGACGGTAATGCACGCGGTATCCTACGGCCTTGCCGTACACGCTCCAGCGCCTGTGATACACGACCCCGGTTCTGTGCACGGTGCGTGCTTTGCTGGTTCGCGTTCCCCTCGGCCCCTGCCCTTCGCTCCACCCGCTCCATCCCCGGTTTCCCGGTTCCGTTCGCCGGCTTCAACGCTACTACGACAGGGCCTGACTTCTCATGCCCGTGCATCGTCGGCTTCGGCTCCTCGCCTTCCCGACGCGGGCCGAACGGACGAACGTCCGCCCGGTCAGACACGAGATCTCCCAGGTTCCGGCGGGTTCCCTTTGTGCGTGATGAGGTCTTCGACCACGACCGAGCGACGGCATCTCGCATCACGGTGCCGCACATGTTGCCTTCGGCTGGATGGACGGCCTCGGCCTCGGTGGCATTGTCTCTTTCGCGGCTCAATCGCTCACCCCGCACAATCGCTGTTTACGCTTCGTGGCCGCCGTCGCCGACGGAACCTCACGCAACACTCGCTACCAGGCGGGCGCTACCCCTTACCTGGGCCGGACTTCCACCGGCTGGAACCCGCCAGCTTCCTGGCGCACCCAGCCATGACTTTGCCGCGCGCAGGAAGGCAAAGTCGTGGATGGCCGTGACAAGCACGGCCATGACGGGAGCGGTCAATCCTCCCGGCCGCCGGCACGACCGTGCGACATTCCGGATCCGTCAGCCGCATCCGCCACCACGGACGACAGTCACCGTCTTGCCGATCGTGGGTCCGCGCTGCCACGACGCAGTCGCGACAAGCTGCTGCACAATGCGGTAGGGGCCGATCGCCGGGTCCAGGGCGTCATGGAACACGATCGTCGCGTCGTGATGCAGCTTCGGCAGCCAGCACTCGAGATCCCGCCTGACGCCTTCGTAGCGATGGTCGCCGTCGACCCAGAGCAAACGGACCGGCAGCGGCCATTTCGGTGCCAGCCATTCGCTGCTGAGATTGATCAGTCGAACGATCGGGTAGAGCCGCAGCTTCAGCATGGTCGTGAAGAAGCTGCCGCGGTCCTCCGGGCCGAAAGTTCCGCCGTAGACGCCGGCGAACTCCTCGTGCGGATCGATCGCATAGACCGGCACATTGAAGCCCGCCAGCGACCCCATGGCGAGCGCAGCGGTCGCGCGCCCGCGGAACGCCCCCACCTCGACGATGCAGCCCCCGCGAACCAGCGTCGCGAGCTGGTAAAGGTGGACGAGCTCCGCTTCGGTGATGGCACCCTCGATGCTCATCAGCTCAGCGATCTGGCGCGGCGCGAGTGAGACCATCATCATGCCTCCAACTGACAACGCGCGAAACAGCGGCGTTCCCTACAGGGGGTAGCCCAATTCCGCCACATACGCCAAATCACCCGGATCGTACTGCCCAAGGTCGCTACGTCTGAATCGCCCGGCGGACTCCGGGCGATGGATGAACTGACGAAATTCGGCAAGGACGTTGTCCGGCAGCGCCGTGCCCAGGAGTGTTGCAATGTTCGCGCAATGCGCATCCGGCGCAATGCACAGCGCATCGAAATCGATCATCAACGTTCGTTCGGGCCAGGATCGCATGAAGTGCACCATGCGCCGGTGTGCCAGGCACCAATAGGCCAACGACAGTCGTGGCCCGATGGCGATATCACGGTCCAGGAATATTGGCCCCCAGTTCTGCAGTTGGTTCTGATTGTCACTCACCGCCATATCGAGCGGGTGCCGAACGACGTGGATGTACCGCAGGCCGGGGTGACAGGCGAACATGCGGTCAATGACAATGTGTGTGTTCGGCTCCTTCCAGGCCCAGGGCTGGCCGGGGCGCTTCACGGTTTTGCCGTTGCAGAACGAACGGGCACGCTCGATCAGCCATCCGCGTGGATGCTGCAGCCGTTCCTGCTCCGCGAGTTGAAATATGCGCGCTCGTTCCGGATCAGATAGGGTGACAATTCCAGCCATGCGGGAAACGAACAATGCCGCCAGGCTGCGAAAGTCGGTTTCGCTTTCGACCAGGATCGACCGCCGCTTGAACATCAAGGTGAACCAGATGTTGTCCAGCGCTTCGTTAAGATCGTCACCGAGATAGTAGCCGAGCCGATGCAGGAGGCCGGCCAGGACGCGCGTCCCGCTGCCGCCGATGCCGCCGAGGGCGACCGGATACCGGTCATCCCGGTTCATTCCCGACATCCCATACCGCGCATCGCTCTCCGGCCGCACGGCGCGGGATCTGCTGCTGCGCCCGTCCCCGCGGCAGTGTGCCGCCGTCCCAGCCTGCGTTCGGCATCCATCAATCCCACGTCCCAGTCAGCGCTGCCGCCGTGCCACCACTACCCCGCATCCAAGGTCCCAGCCGCCGCCGCGCAGCTCCGTTCACTAGCACGGCGGCAGGCAGCCCCGCCACGCCGTCCACCCCCGTCGCGCAGGGCAATCGGGTGCAGCAGCGAGCCCGCCCGGATCCCACTGTCATTGCGACCCCGGCGCAGGCCGGGGGAAGCAATCCGCCGCGAGGAGCGCACCTGGATGGGGATTGCCGCGCCTGCCCTCAGGCACTTGACCCGAGGCTCGCTTCGCTCCTCGCAATGACAGGAAAGCGACAGGCGCCGACGATGATCGCGCGCCGAGGGCACCGACCGGCGTCACGCCGCCAGCGTGGCCCCCTGCTGGCGCATCTCCTGGCGCATCATGTCGGCGCCCTTCTCGGCGATCATGATCGCGGCGGCGTTGGTGTTGCCCGACACCACCGAAGGCATGATCGAGGCATCCACCACGCGCAACGCCTCCAGCCCGTGCACCCGCAGCGCGGCGTCCACCACCGCCATCGGATCGCTGCCCATCTTGCAAGTGCTGGTCGGGTGGAAGACCGTGCTGCCGTACTGCCGCACATAGGCCAGCAGTTCGTCGTCGGTCTGCACCTGCGGCCCGGGGATGTATTCGCTGGCGATGAAATGTTGCATGTCCGGCGTGGCCAGCAGCCGGCGCGCCAGCTTCAGCCCGTCGACGATGGTGCGCCGGTCGGTCTCGGTGGACAGGTAGTTCGGATGCATCGCCGGCGCGGTCGCCGGATCGGGCGATTTCAGTTTTAGCGCGCCGCGGCTCTCCGGACGAAGCTGGTAGACCACCACGGAGAAGCCGGAGAATTTGTGCAGCCCCTCGGCCGGGCGATCGGCGCTGAAGATCACCGTGGCGAATTGCACGTCCGGCGTCGCCAGCTCCGGGCGGGTGCGTGCGAACAGGCCAGCCTGCGCCGCGGCGATCGTCAGCGGGCCGCGGCGGAACAGGAAATATTCAAGCCCGGTCTTCAACATCTTCCAGCGGCTCAGCATGATGTCGTTGACGGTGATCGGGAAGCGGCACTTTTCGACGATGCGGGTCTGGTAGTGGTCCTGCATGTTCTGGCCCACCCCGGGCAGGTCGTGCTGCACCGCGATGCCCATCTCGGTCAGGTGCTGCGCCGGCCCGACGCCCGACAGCAGCAGAAGCTGCGGCGAGTTGATCGCGCCGCCGCACAGCACCACTTCGCGCCGCGCGCGCACGGTGCGCAGCGCGCCGCGCTGGCGGAACCGCACGCCGATCGCGCGGCGGCCCTCAAACAGCACCTGTTCGGCCAGCGCATTGGTCTCGACGCGCAGATTCGGCCGCCGGCGCGCCGGGCGCAGGTAGCCCACCGCGGTCGAGCAGCGCCGTCCGTTGCGCGTGGTAAGCTGGTAGTAGCCGGCCCCCTCCTGCACCGCGCCGTTGAAGTCGTCGTTGCGCGGGAAGCCGAGATCGAGCGCGCTCTTGATGAACGCCTTGCTGATCGGGTCGTAGTCGAGCACGTCGGACACCGCGAGTGGCCCGCCGGTGCCGTGCAGCGCGCTGGCGCCGCGGACCTGGTCCTCGGCGCGGCGGAAATACGGCAGCACGTCGTCGAACGACCAGCCGGTGTTGCCGAGCTGGCGCCAATGGTCGAAATCCTCGGCCTGGCCGCGGATGTATACCCCGACTCTGCGGAAATCCGGAAAAACCTCTTGCCAACCGGGCTTGAGGCGATTCTGCTTCATCGATGATCCGCCCTGGCTTCCTGGACGTATCTGCTCGACCCCGGTTTGATCGGCGTTTTGAGGGATAATTCGCCGACGCTTCCGACTGGCCTAAAAAACCTTTGACACGGTCACGGCCGAGTTGATTCTAAACCAGGGCGTGCCCGAGCTCCCCGACCTCAGCCAGCTGAGCCACGCCGAGAAGGACGCCCTGATCCGGGCGCTGTGGGCGCAGGTGCAGAGCCTGACGGTTCGGGTGGCGGCGCTCGAAGCCAGGCTCGGCGAACCGTCGAAGACACCGGATAATTCCAGCCTGCCGCCGTCGAGGGGTCAGAAGCCGAACCAGCCGGAGCAGGCCAAGCGTGTCGGACCACGTACCGGCAGCCTGGGTCGTAAGGGCGGCGGTCGCCCACTGGCCCGCGATCCCGACGAAACGGTGACCGCGAAAGCGGCCGCCTGCGCGCATTGCCAATCCGTGCTGACAGATGCCGATCAAGTGCTGCACGGTCGTTACGACAAGATCGACCTCCCGGTGGTGCGCCCCGTGGTGACCCGTGTGGAACGTTATGCTGGGCATTGCCCATGCTGCGGCGGCGTAACCCTGGCAGCGATACCCGCGGGCCTGGAAGACGGCTCGCCGTTCAGCGTGAACATCGTGGCGCTGGCGATCTATCTGCGCTTCACCCATGCCATCAGCTATCGCCGCCTGACCCAGCTGTTTCTGCACCTCTATGCGCTGCAGATCAGCGAGGGCGCGTTGGATGCGATGTTGCAGCGCGCCAAGCCAAGTTTCGACAACGAGGTCGCCGCCATTCTTGCCCGGCTGCGCCGTTCGCGGATCGTCTGTTCGGATGAGACCTCGGTGCGCATCGACGGTCGCACCCATTGGAATTGGGTGTTTCAGAACGATCAGGTGGTGATCCACGTGGTGCGCAACAGCCGCGCGGCCAACGTGGTCACCGAGACGATGGCAGGCCATCGGCCGAGCATCTGGGTCTCCGACCTGTATGGCGCACAGCAGGGGCATGCCGATCTATGGCAGGTCTGTCTGGCGCACCAACTGCGTGACTGCAAATACGCCATCGAGGCGGGCGATACCATCTTCGCCCCACGCATGAAGGCGCTGCTGCTGCGGGCTGTCGTGCTGGCGCGGCGGCGCAGGAGCCTGGCCGAGAGCACGCGGCGCAGCTATCAGCACAGGCTGGATCACGAGTTGAACGCGATTATGGTGCTGGCGCCCACCAACCACCATGGCAGGCGACTGCGAAAGCGTTACGGGAAGGTGCGCAGCCACCTGTTCACCTTCCTGGAGCATCCGGAGGTTCCGCCGGATAACAATGGCAGCGAGAGGGAATTGCGGCCCACAGCCACATACCGCAAGGTCACAGGTGGCTTCCGTTCTACCTGGGGTGCCGACCTGTTCGCCGGCGTTCGATCCGTCGTTGGAACAGCAGCGCGACGGGGAAAGGATGCGTATCAGGCTATTCTCGCAGTTCTGGACGCCGAATTTATCATTCAGCCGGGTTGAGCAGATACTCCTGGACAGCGAATCGCGCCGCGACCTGATTGAGCTGGCCCGCGACGGTTCCGCCGCGCACCGCTTGTCGCGGCGGGCCAACGCGCTGGTGCCGCTGGACCGAGGAATGAGCTGTCAGTCGGTCGCCGACGTGCTGTTGCTTGACGGCGACACGGTCCGAACCTGGTACCTACTCTATCGGGAGGACGGGATCGAGGGTCTGGCGAGCTTCGGCCATGAAGGGGGTACCTGTCGGTTGACGGTGGAGCAACAAGACAAACTGAAAGCCTGGATTGGCGAAACCCTGCCACGCTCGACGCGTGCAGTTGGCGCGTGGATCGCGCGTGAATGCGACATCGAATACCAGACCCGGTCTGGGCTGATCGCTCTGCTGCACCGCCTTGGCATGGAACACCGCAAGCCGAAAGCGATCTCGCGCAAGCTGGACCCGGCGAAACAGGCGGCGTTCGTCAAGGGTTACGAGGCCCTGATGAACCAGTTATCCGCTGATGAAGCGGTGATCTTCGTTGATGCGGTGCATCCCACCCACGCGGTGCGGCCGGTTGGCTGCTGGGCGCCAAAAGAGGTGCCGGTCGCGGTGGAACAGAGCAGCGGGCGGGACCGCCTGAATATCCATGGCGCGATCGACCTGGAGACCGGCAAGACCGTCATGAAGGATGTGCTGACGGTGGATGCCTTGAGTACGATCATGCTGTTGATGGCAATCGAGGCGGTGTATCCAGGCATGCGGCTGGTTCACGTCTTTCTGGACAATGCCAGATACCATCACGCTAAACTGGTTCAAGCTTGGCTGGCGCGGCCTGACTGCCGGATCAAGCTTCATTTCGTCCCGGCCTACTGTCCGCACCTCAATCCGATCGAACGGTTATGGGGGTTGATGCACAGACACACCACCCACAACAAGTGCTACAGCTCCTTCAGGGACTTCAGCATCGCAATGCTGAACTTCTTGCGCGACGACGTGCCCAGGAACTGGCGCACCTACTGCGATGAGGTCACGGACAACTTCCGTATCATAAACCCAACGGAGTTCCGGATTATCGCGTGAGCGGGGTATACCTCTGCTCCCTGCTCCTGCTGGTGGTGCTGTTCGCCAACGCCGTCCGGTCCCACTGGCACATCGAGAACCGCCTGCATTGGGTACTGGATGTCACCTTCCATGAGGACCTCTCACGGTTGCGCACCGGTCATGGACCGCACAACATGGGCACCCTCCGGCACATGGCGATGAATCTGCTGCGCTCCGCCAAACCAGGACAGAACCTCAAGGTCCGACGTAAGGTCGCCGGATGGGACCCCGACTACCTTCACGCCATCCTGCGAGGTGTAGCTTGATTTTTTCGAGCGATTCCCCTGCGGTTCCGGCTCATCATGCGGGACGAAAATGCGGCGCTTCGATTGGGTGGGAGTGCGCATCGCCCGCAAGAGCGCAAAAGCTTGCGCGGAAACCAGCCCATCTCGTTCACCGCAGGGCAGAGATACGCTGACGGGCATGGCACAAACGTCCGGGATCACACAGCGATCGGATGGCGACGCCGCTCTCAATATCTGGACAGCATCTGCCATGCGCCAACAGCGGCTTGAATAGACGCATTCCGGCAAGAACCCGACGCAGAGTCAACAAATCCTTGTCTAATCGGGACTCCGTAGTGAAAAGACTTATTTCATAATTGATCCATATATCAACGTTGTCACCTCTGGACACCTGAGCCAATATCCAGACCTTAACCTTGCGATCTCCACGTTTTATGAGGCATGACTCTGTCTTGCGGCCTGGTATCGTAAGACCATTCGGTGCCGTTCCGGGAGAGTCTCTTCGATTGCAGATATCACTACTGTCCGGAGTTTTCCGAACGAACTTCGCCTAAATAGTTCATTCATAACGTTTTTCCGCCGATTTTGGATGGTGTCGGTTTGAAGTTGTTGGCGGTTTGCCCGACCCTTTTCGGTGGAGGACCCACCGATGAACGCCGGAAAAACACTGTTCTCGCAGTTGATGGATTGCCTATCGTGGAGCACGTTCGCGCGGATCGTCGCGCGGTATCATGGCGACCACTCGGTGCAAACTTTCCCTTGCACCGAGCAATTCCGGGCCATGGCATTCGCGCAACTGACCTACCGCGAAAGCTTGCGTGATATTGAGGCATGCCTGTCGGCTCAACCCGCGAAGCTTTTGCATATGGGCTTTCGCGGACTGGTCCGACGATCGACGCTGGCCGATGCGAATGAAGTCCGAGATTGGCGCATTTATGCGGAGTTCGCCCAGCGGCTAATCGCGCAGGCGAGACGCCTATATGCAGAAGAGAGCCTGCTGGGGGACCTGGACAGCACGGTTTACGCGTTGGACTCGACCACCATGGATTTGTGTCTGTCCTTGTTCCCCTCGGCGCATTTTCGCTCAACCAAATCTGCCGTGAAAATGCATACTTTGCTGGACCTACGCGGTAACATCCCGAGCTTCATCCACATTTCCGACGGTAAGCTGCATGATGTGAATGCTCTTGATCTGATCGTGCCGGAAGCGGGCGCGATATATGTGATGGATCGCGGGTATGTCGATTTCGCCCGCCTGTATGTGTTGCACCAGGCTGGTGCCTTTATCGTAACCCGCGCCAAATCCAATCTCAATGCGCATCGCGCGTATTTCGCCCGGACGGATCGGACGACCGGCGTAATTGCCGATCAGACGATCAGGCTGGATGGGCATTACACGAAGCAAGAGTGCCCCGGGCACCTCCGGCGGGTGCGCTTTCGGGACGCCAAGACCGGAAAAACACTTGTGTTCCTGACCAACCAGACAGCGTTGCCAGCTTTGACGATCTGCGATCTGTATAAGAGCCGCTGGCAGGTGGAACTTTTCTTCAAGTGGATCAAGCAGCACCTCCGGATCAAGAAGTTCTATGGAACTTCCGAAAACGCGGTGAAGACGCAAATTTGGATCGCGGTGTCCGTCTATGTCCTGGTCGCCATCGTCCGGAAGCGGCTGAAGCTGGACGTCTCCCTCTACACATTGATGCAGGTATTTTCGGTGACAGTATTTGAAAGAAGCTCGATAGAATCTGTCATCTTCCAAACAGCCGACGGTTCCGAACATGTCATGGACGGTAACCAATTGAATTTATTCAGCTATTGACCAGACAGTAGTGTGCAGATATCATTCTTCAGTTCTTCAAGACTTTACGTTTCGATCGCATTAATCCCTGCAATCACGTGGATACTCGGTTCGGCGTCCGGCAGCGCTTCACGCGAGATCGACGGATCCAGGAGCAACCCTGGACCGTGATCCGGGTTGGGAGGCGGCTCCCTGCTAAGCTTGACACCCGTTGGCACCCTCACTCATCCCCTCATTTTCTTTGGGACATAAAAGAATCGGGCGGCCATAGGGGCGATTCCGGAAAAATCGCACGAGCGCCGTCGGCGGCATATCCTTGCGAATTCGCCACGACGACTTCCAACTCCGCACGACCCAACACATTTCCCGCCCCGCAACAGCCGGTCGAGAGATGCGATGGTCATTCGGAAGCAGCGGTTCTCCATCAATCAGGTCAGGCAGGTCCTTGGCGACGTGCTGGGCCACGACCTGCACGCCAAGCGCGTCGCCTCGCTCAGCGACGCCACCCTTGGCGTGCTGCGCGGCGCCTCGCTCGCGGTCTGCGCCATCGGCCGGGAACTCGCCGCCGCCCGCAGTCTGAACCCCAAGCACGCGACCAAACAGGTCGATCGCCTGCTCTCCAACCCAGAGATCAAGGTCGACGACATCCTCTCCCGCTGGGTTCCCTTCGTCGTTGGCGCGCGCAGTTCCATAGTGGTGGCATTGGACTGGACCGACTTCGATGCAGACAAGCAAGCCACCATCATGTTGTCCCTGATTACCGATCACGGCCGTGCCACGCCCCTGCTGTGGCTGACGGTCGACAAGCGCACGCTCAAGGACAACCGCAGCCTCTACGAGCATCGCGTGCTGGTGCGGCTGGCAGAACTGCTGCCGGCCGACGTCAAGGTCTGCGTGGTCGCCGACCGCGGCTTCGGCGACCAGAAGCTGTACCGCATGCTGACCGAGGAATTGTGCTTCGACTACGTCATCCGCTTCCGCGGCAACATCGCTGTCACCGCCACGACCGGAGAAACCCGCACCGCTGCCGCCTGGGTGCGACCCGGCGGACGCGCCCGTGTACTGCGCGGCGCTGAGGTCACCGCCGATCGCTATCCAGTGGGAACCGTGGTCTGCGTTCAGCACCCCGACATGAAGCAGGCCTGGTGCTTGGCCGCCAGCACCACCGACGCCACCGCCAAGCATCTGATTGGATACTATGGCCGTCGCTGGGGAATCGAGTGCGGGCTGCGCGATACCAAGGACCTGCGCTTCGGCATGGGGATGGGCACGATGCATGTCAAATCACCGGAGCGGCGTGATCGGTTGTGGCTGATCAACGCTTTCGCGGTCGTGTTGTTGACGTTGCTCGATGCCGCCGGCGAGGCGCTGGGTTACGACCGGATGCTCAAGACCAACACCGCCAAGCGGCGCGTCCATTCGTTGTTCCGTCAGGGCTGCATGCTTTACGATCTGATCCCCACGATGCCGGAAACCAGGCTGCGTCCGCTGATGCAGCGCTTCTCTCAAATGCTGCAGGACCAGCCGCTCTTCGCAGACGTTTTCGGCCCGGTCTGACAAATGAGGGGAGTCTTGAGGTTGGCACCTGCACCGAGAAGCCGAAGTCCGCGTTGCGATATGTCTCGGCGGCATGGCCCATCCCGACGGAGACGACAACACCGACAAAGCAGAAGACGATCAGCGTGAGCGCATAGGGTCTGAAAAACATTTTCCGTACTCTCAGTTCTGCGGGTGTTCTTGTAGCCAGATCGTCAGCCTCGATCTGACGCCGTCTATGGTGCTGTCTAAGTCCTTGTTGTAGTGCAAATCTATGCTGTTGTAGGCCGGCACCTTCTTTACATCCCTGATGAACGCGCGGTTCGTCATGGGCGGACCGTCGGTGAAGCGCCACGCATTTGACCCCTCCCAGTAGGCTGCCGCGTCTTTGACCGAGCCGAAACGTAGGTCATTGCGCCCAGCTTGGGTACTTCCCCACGGGTTGTTCCAACCGATGTCGTGTGGAACGGAATAACATCCGCTCTCCTTGGCAGCCACTCCCAACACGAATTCAACGGAGATGTTGAGATCCTTAGCTATCTTGAGCGCAGGACCATAAAGTCGGTTGAAGAAATTCTCGGATTTCGGCTGAAGCTGCTGGTGCACCGCCTGAGCAGGGAGATCCTCTTTCGTCGGCGGGATTATGGCGTGCCGAATCGCGCTCGCCTCCTGTTCAACCAGCGAGCTCGACGGCGTCGTGCGATCCGTTGGAGCATTGCCCACATCTGCGGACGGGTTTGACGCGATCGCGTGTTCGGGCAGGTAGCGACTTGCCGCCGTCGCCAAGGCTTCGCTCGCCTGAAGATAGGCCGCAATCGGGCGATCCGCGACCAATGCACGGTGTTGAGTCACGATCGTCGCATCGGAGATCCCATCGGTCATGGCGTTTCCGGTCGGCGGCCACACCTTGCGATAGCGGCTGGCGCTACGCTGGTCGATCCTGCATTACTCCTATATTGGGGGCTACGTTACCGCGGCGACATCAGAAAATCGGAATTTGAAAGACCAACCCGACGTATAGCATCAATTCGGTAAAGATCTACATAGCCCGTCACCTTCGTCGTCTGAGGCGCGCCTGGGAACTTTCTCATTTCGTCAGAAATCACCTCGATCAACACAATTTTGTTGACGAAGTCACCCGGCGGTACGAATTCGACGCCGACAATGGCTTTCCCGGCGATCTCCGACGAGAATCCTGGACCATTCGATATGTTGATTGTCCATCCGAGAGGAATACGTGGGGCTCCCACTATCTGACCACCTTGAACCTGCAAGTCAAATGCCGAAATTCTTTCAGTTGAATCATATTTCAGGCCAACAATCGATAAATAAAACTCGTCGGACGCAGCTTCAGTCCGTGACGCCGCCATTAATAGAAAGGTCGAGAATAGCAAAAATGCAATTGCGGCATAGCAGGCCCTGGATTGCCAATTGTTCATTTTTGATCTCCTGGTACTGTGACCACTACCTGGACGACCCCAGGCGCCAGGCTACCGACCAAGGCCTTGAAAGCAGCGGGCGTAAGGTCGATTACCCGGCCGGTCACGTACGGGCCTCGATCGGTTACCGTCACAGTAATTGATCTGTGAGGGTCGCTAGCCAGCGTAACGGTTACGGCCGTTCCGAATCCAACGCCTAGCATCGCCGCGGTCATCGCATTCGGATCGTAAGGCTGACAATTGGCCATCAGTCGTCCTGTAGGGGGATAATAGCTTGCTCCTCCCTTTACCGCTTGCGAGTGAGCCGGGATCGTTTGGCTCGGCGGGGCATCCTGTTGATGCACCGCCTGAGCAGGGAGAGCCTCTTTCGCCTCCGCCGGCGGGATTATGGCGCGCCGAATCGCGCTCGCCACCTGTTCAACCAGCGAGCTCGACGGCGTCGTGCGATCCGCTGCAGCATTGCCCACATCTGTGGACGGGTTTGACGCGGCCGCGTGTTCGGCCGCGTAGCGACTCGCCGCCGTCGCCAAGGCCGCGTTCGCCCGCCGATAGGCCGCGACCGGATCGCTCGCCGTCAACGCGAGGTCGGAGGGCCGGTCGGTTGCATCGGACATGGCGTCGGACCTGGCATTCCCGATTGGTGGGTGCGGAGCGGTCGGGTCGGTCCGTGCCGGCACCCCATCTATCGTGCGGCGCTGGCCTCCCGGCTGACTGCCAAACGGCGGATCGGTCGGGCCATCGCTTCCCGTACGCGGCACAAAGGTCGCCGGCAGCTTGATGTGGTCCGGGTGGTCTTGCATCCACTCGGTCGGTTCCGGGTCGCCATGCGGCACGAAGATGAACCGCAGCTTAAGTTCGTCGAATGCATACGGGTCGGAGGGCATAGCGTGATGCTTCGCTGACGATGGTCATTTATACTAACGCCAGTTCGTCCTCCCGTCAAGCGCGTACGCGCCGACGGCGCTGTCTTCTCGGTTCGCGCCGACCGGGCTTGCACAGGGTGCTGGCTTCCCCCTGGCACCCGCCGGCTGCGGCTTGGCCCTCGGCAACAGATCGTCGTAACTCCCGATCCGGCGCATCCCGCGGCTGCATTTCGGTGCTGGCATTTCGGCCCGCTCTGCTACGCTGCGCCGCACGCCCGCCCCAAGACCCACGATCCGGACTCCGCCGCCCATGACCATGCCCGCCACCGACCCGTTCGCCGGCTACGACCCCGGCCCCTACTTCTGCGAGCTGGCGCCCGATCGCGGCGGCGACGGCGGCACCATCGCGCGGCTGCGGGCGGCGATCAGCGCGATCGGCCTCGACGCCTTGCGCGCCCGCGCCGCGGCCGCCGAGAACGACCTGATCAACCTCGGCATCACCTTCACCGTCTACTCCGACGCCAGTGCGATCGACCGCATCCTGCCGTTCGACTGCATCCCGCGCGTGCTGACCGCGGCGGAATGGCGGCACCTGGAGGCCGGGGTGAAGCAGCGCGTCGCCGCCCTGAACGCCTTCCTGCACGACATCTACCACACCCGAAAAATCATCCTCGACGCCGTGGTGCCGGCCGACCTGGTATTCTCCAACCCGAACTACCGCCCGGAGATGGAGGATTTCCCGGTCCGCTTCGGCACCTACGTGCACATCTGCGGCATCGACATCGTGCGCGACGAGACAGGCGAATTCCGCGTGCTGGAGGACAACGCGCGCACGCCCTCCGGCGTGTCCTACGTGGTGGAGAACCGCCACGTCATGCTGCGCACGTTTCCCGACCTGATCGCCGGCATCCGGCTGCGCCCGGTCGACGACTACGGCCAGCGGCTGCGCGAGGCGATGACCGAGATCGCGCCGGAGGGCGTCGACGATCCGCAGGTCGTGCTGCTGTCGCCCGGCATCTACAACTCGGCCTATTTCGAGCACGTCTTTCTGGCCCGCGAGATGGGCGTGCCGCTGGTCGAGGGCGCCGACCTGGCGGTGGAGAACGACCGGGTCTGGATGCGCACGACAGGCGCACTGCGCCCGGTGCACACGATCTACCGGCGCATCGGCGACGATTTTCTGGACCCCACGGTGTTCCGGCCGGAGAGCATGCTGGGCGTGCCCGGGCTGATCGGCGCCTGGCGCAAGGGCAATGTGACGCTGGCCAACGCGGTCGGCACCGGCGTGGCCGACGACAAGGCGATCTATGCCTACATGCCGCGGATCATTCGTTACTACCTCGATCAGGAGCCGATCCTGCCGATCGTCGAGACGCATATCTGCCGCGAGAAGGCGGGCCTGCAATACACGCTGGACCGGCTGGACCAGTTGGTGGTGAAGCCGGTCGGCGAGTCGGGCGGCTACGGCATCACCATCGGCCCGCGCGCCAGTCGCGCCGAGCTGGAGGCGGCGCGCGCGCTGCTGCTGAAAGACCCGGCCAACTGGATCAGCCAGCCGGTGGTCGCCCTGTCGGTGGCGCCGACGCTGACCGAGGAGGGGCTGCGACCGCGGCACCTCGACCTGCGTCCCTACGCCGTCACCGGGCGCGCCACCTGGGTGCTGCCGGGCGGGCTGTCGCGCGTCGCGCTGAAGGACGGCAGTCTGGTGGTGAATTCTTCTCAGGGCGGCGGCTCGAAGGACACCTGGGTGCTGGCGGAGGGCTGAGAACCATGTCGGAAAAACTGCCGCTGCTCGCCCGCTACGCCGAGGGCCTGTTCTGGATGGCGCGCTATCTGGAACGAGTGGAGAACCTGGCCCGGCTGATCGACGTGACACAGAGTTTTGAAAGCCCGGGGCGCGAGGCGGCGGCCTGGTACGCGCTGATCCGCATCAATGCCGACGAGGCGGAATTCGCCAAACGCGGACACGCGCCCGACCCCGATACGGTGAAATGCTTCTATCTGCTGGAGCGCGATAACCCGAGTTCGATCCCCGCCTCGATCGACGCGGCGCGGATGAATGCGCGCACGCTGCGCCCGCTGATCTCGACCGAGATGTGGATGCAGCTCAACATGTTCCACCGCGACGTGGCGGCTATCACCGAGGCCGAGCTGCGCGGCGATCGGCTGTCGCGGCTGTGCGGCATGATCAAGCTGGGCGTGCAGGAGCACACCGGCATCACCGAAGGCACTTTTTTCCGCGACCAGGGCTGGTGTTTCTACGAGCTGGGACGGCTGATCGAGCGCGCCGACCAGACCACGCGGCTGCTGGACATCCGCTTCCATTCGCTGGTGCCGCTGGGCACCGAGGAACGTCGCGTCGAGGAAATGACCCTGTGGGCCGGCGTGCTGCGCGCCACCGCCGGCTATCACGCGTTCCGCCGCGTCGCCCCGCCCGGGTTCACGCCGCAGGACGTGGTGCGCTTCCTGCTGACCGACACCTCGTTCCCGCGCAGCGTGCTGCTGTGCGTGGGGCAGATGGAATGGCACCTGGGGCAGTTGCGCAGCCGCTACGGGCTGCGCGGCACCGTGGCAGCGCTGGAACGCACCGAGGAGGTGCGCGCCGCCATCCTCTCCCGCCCGGTGGAACGGGTGATCGCCGACGGGTTGCACGAATTCCTCGATGCCGTGCAGCGCGACCTGATCCTGCTGGCCGGCGAGATCGGCACAGCCTTCTTCCGCGACTGGCGCCCGCTGGCCACGGAGCCGCAGCAAGCCGCCGCCATGACGCAGGAGATGCCCGCGCAACGCCCCGCCTGACCGGGCGCAGTGCGTAGGGCGGGTAAGCGAAGCGTAATCCGCCAAACGGCCCCCACCACGACGGACCGGCCACGATGAGCTGACGGGGAGGCAACACGAATGACCGCAAGCTGGATCATCAGCACCATCGCCGGCACCGGCGAGGCAGGCCACACCGGCGACGGCGGCGCGGCGCTGCACGCACGGCTCAACAACCCGTTCGACCTGGCCTTCGATCCCACCGGCAACCTGGTCTTTGCCGACACCTACAACCATTGCCTGCGCCGTATCGACGCCGGCACGGGCGTCATCACCACCATCGCCGGCACCGGCGAGCCCGGCTTCGGCGGCGACGGAGGCCCCGCCACAAGCGCGCAGTTCAACCAGCCCTACGGCGTCATCGTCGACCGCGCCGGCGCGATCTACGTCGCCGACCGCCTGAACAAACGCGTGCGCCGCATCGATGGCGCCGACGGGACCGTCAGCACCATCGCCGGCGAGGGGTCACCGCGCGGCGAACCGCTGGTCGAACCGAACGGCCTGGCGCTCGATCCCACCCACCGGTTCCTCTACATCGCCGACGTGGCCGACCACCGCGTGCGCCTGGCGGACCTGACGACCGGCGCGATGTCCACCTTCGCCGGCACCGGCGCGCCAGAACATTCCGGCGACGGCGGGCGGGCGGGCGACGCCGGCATCTTCGGCGCCCGTGCCGTGGGGGGGACCCCCGACGGCACGGTCTACATCCTGGAACGCCAGGGCAGCTCGTTGCGCCGGGTGCGCAACGACCGGATCGAAACGGTCGCCGGCACCGGCGCGCGCGGCTACGCCGGCGACGGCCACGACGCGCGCCTCGCGGTGTTCAACGCCCCGAAGGAGATGGCGCTCGATCCGGCGGGAAACATCCTGATCGTCGACACCGAGAACCACGTGATCCGCCGCATCGATGCGCGGAGCTGGGTCGTCACCACGATCGCCGGCTGTGGCATCGCCGGCTGTGGCATCGCGGGTGGTGGTGGCGGCGGCGGCCCGGCGACCGAGGCCGGCCTGGCGCGCCCGCACGGTGCCGTCGTCGGCCCGGACGGCGCGATCTACATCGGCGACTCCGAGAACCACCGCATCCGCAAGCTGACCCCGGCGGGGTGAGACCGGCGCCGCCATTGGCGCGTTCCGGCGCTTGCAACCGTCGCAATCACGCACGCGGCAACCCGCCCAGGCTGTCGCACAGCGGTCGAACGGAAAGGTCGAGCGGAAAGGTCGGGCGACGCAGCGGGATGCCACCTCGGCAATGGCGGACCCGCTGAGAGCGATTTCGTTGGATCCCCTGTTGCTCCTGGTCCAGGCGACGCCGACCGGGCCGTGGACGCAGCGCCTTTGCCCGGTTTGCAGCAGCCGGCCGATCCCCTAAGTTTAATGCGCAAGGCCGCGGGCGGCGCGGGCGGCGCGCCACGACACGGGCCACAGGAGGGCAGGCGGATGATGCCGCTGTCGCAATGGGTGTTGCTGGTGATCGCGTGCCTCGTGGCAATCCTCGGGCTGTTCCTGGCGGCCGGCGCGGGCAGCGGCACGCTGTACGGGATCGGACTGCTGGGGTTCGTCGCAGCGGTGGTCTACGCCTTCGCCCTGGTGAAGCGGTACTTCGACCGCCTCGACGCCACGCGGTACTGAGATGGCGGTCCCCGCCACCGCCGACGACCCGCGCCCCGCTGCGGCGTGGGATCCCGCGCAGTATCTCCGCTTCGCCGACCAGCGGCTGCGTCCGGCCCTCGATTTGCTGAGCCGGGTGCCACTGGCCGCGGCCGCCCGCGTCGTCGATCTCGGTTGCGGCGCGGGCAATGTCACCGCGATCCTCAAGCAGCGCTTTTCGGCCGCCGAGGTGACCGGCGTCGACAGCGACCCGGCGATGCTCGAGAAGGCGCGCGCGGCGGCCCCGGACTGCCATTTCGAGCGGGGCGATTTCGCGACGTGGAGACCCTCGGAGAGTCCTGCGGGGCCGGCGGCCGGCGAGGCGGCCAGGGAGCCGGCGGGGCAGTCCTCCAGGCAACGCGCGGCCGGGCTCGACCTGCTCTATTCCAATGCGGCGCTGCAATGGGTCGGCGGGCACGCCAGCCTGTTCCCCCACCTGATGTCGCTGCTGGCCCCGGGCGGCGTGCTGGCCGTGCAGATGCCGGCGATGCACGACGCGCCGCTGCGCCGGCTGCAATACGTGGTGGCGGCGCAGGGGCCGTGGGCCGAGCGCCTCGCCGGCCACGCGTCCTCGCCGCCGATCCTCGATGCCGTGGACTATTGGGATCTGCTGCGCCCGCTGGCGGCCCGGCTCGACCTGTGGGAGACGACCTACCTGCACCCGCTGACCGGCGAGGACGCGGTGGTGGAGTGGGCCGCCGGATCGAGCCTGCGGCCGTTCCTGGAGCCGCTCGACCCGGCGCAGAGGGCCGCGTTCCGCCGCGCCTACGCCGAGGCGTTGCGCCCGCACTATCCGCGCCGGGCGGACGGCACGACGCTGCTGCCGTTCCGGCGGCCGTTCCTGATCGCGGTGGCGCGATAAGGCAGCCCGGGCCGGCCCGAAGTTCCAGCGACATGTCAGGAGTGATGACCGTTCTGGCGCAGAGGATTGCCTGGGCAAGTGCGAGGAGCATTGTGTGGATCGTCACCTGTGCAGATCGGCTCAGAACCAGGGATGGCTGGGAATGCGCAGCGCGTCGGACGCAACGCGGAAGAACATGATGCACTGGTCAATATATACGCCTTGCGCAACATGATTGCCACGCCAAATGCGCCGCGTTCCCTAGCATCGATCGCTGCCGGCCCGGGCTCGACTTGTGGCTGCCCGGGTACAAGTGTTGCGTCACCAATCTGCAGATGAAGAGACGCGGCGACGCTGGCGATATCGAACATTGCAATCGGCGCTCGCGCCTGCCTACACTATGTTGTCATGGGTGTGATGCGCATATCGCAGCTTGCTAAATGGCTGATTCCACGTTCTGTGCGTCGCCTACGCTGGCAGACCTGGACGCCGCGCCGACATGCCGATTGGCTGGCTCGCGGCGGCGAACCGGAGGCTGCATTCCTGCCGTCCCTGTGCGACCCGCAGCGGGTCTCCATCGATGTGGGAGGGAATCTGGGTGGTTATACCAGCGGCCCTAAGTGCTGACGTACGCCCAAGCCCGAGTTCCGATCGACCTGATCCGATCCGGATCGTTGATCAGAAAATCCCACGCATTCTTGCAAGCGGTGACGATAGCCTCGTAGCTGTCCCATACCAGCAGGCTCAGCTTATTGGCGCGGAGGTAGTGCCAGACATTTTCCATTGAATTCAGTTCCGGTGAATAGGCTGGCAGGGGCATCAGAGTGATGTTGGGCGGAACCGCCAACATCTTGCATCGTTGATGCCATCCGGCACCGTCGCAGATCAGGGCAGCATGCGCACCCGGCGCCACCTGCGTACTGATCTCCTTCAGATGCTCGTTCATCGCCTCGGTGTTGGCGGCGGGCATGATGATAGCGGCCCCGACCTCGCGATCCGGACAGATCGCACCAAATAGATAGACCGAATCGTGACGATTGTCCCGTATCGCAGGAGGCCGCGAGCCGATCGGCGCCCATTGGTAGGAGATCCATCCCTTCTGTCCCACTCTGGCTTCGTCCTGAAACCAAATCTCCAAAGGTTTACCAGCCGCTGACGTTGGTAAAGCTTCGATTACCAAGCCGGCGAAGCTGTTCTTAAAGGTCTCCTGTGCCTCTACATCCTTCTTCGGATGGTAAGGGCGCGGCTGCAACCGCGTCAGGTTGAGCTTGCGCAGCCACTTCACCACCGTCCGTTGGTCCACTTCAACCGAATAGAGTTCGGCAATAGCCGCGCGTAGATCGACGCAGCGCCAGCGTACAACGCCATCTTTCTCGGGGTCTGGGCCTTTGATCACCAGCGCCTTCAATTCGGCCATTTGTGCCTCACTCAACGCCGGCGGGCGCCCAGAGCGCTTGCCGGTTTCCAGTCCGGCAACATCTGCCGCGTTGTAGCGATGCACCCAGTCGCACAGCGTCTGACGGTCCATCCCGCTCGCCGTTGCCGCATCGCCGCGCGACCAACCATCCAGCAACAGCGCTATGCCCAGCAGACGCCGCACCACCGGACCGTCCTGACTCCTGGCCGCCAGTCCACGCAGCTCCGCCGCCGACCGCTCCAATTGCGTGATCTCAATCGCCTTGCCCATGCCGCCAACCCCCTTGCCAAGCACTTCGGCTCGCAGGGAATCCAAGGTTCGCCGATTCGGCCATCCCCCAGGAGAGTCGGGAATTTCGGCCGCTGGTATTATACCCCGCTCACGCGATAATCCGGAACTCCGTTGGGTTTATGATACGGAAGTTGTCCGTGACCTCATCGCAGTAGGTGCGCCAGTTCCTGGGCACGTCGTCGCGCAAGAAGTTCAGCATTGCGATGCTGAAGTCCCTGAAGGAGCTGTAGCACTTGTTGTGGGTGGTGTGTCTGTGCATCAACCCCCATAACCGTTCGATCGGATTGAGGTGCGGACAGTAGGCCGGGACGAAATGAAGCTTGATCCGGCAGTCAGGCCGCGCCAGCCAAGCTTGAACCAGTTTAGCGTGATGGTATCTGGCATTGTCCAGAAAGACGTGAACCAGCCGCATGCCTGGATACACCGCCTCGATTGCCATCAACAGCATGATCGTACTCAAGGCATCCACCGTCAGCACATCCTTCATGACGGTCTTGCCGGTCTCCAGGTCGATCGCGCCATGGATATTCAGGCGGTCCCGCCCGCTGCTCTGTTCCACCGCGACCGGCACCTCTTTTGGCGCCCAGCAGCCAACCGGCCGCACCGCGTGGGTGGGATGCACCGCATCAACGAAGATCACCGCTTCATCAGCGGATAACTGGTTCATCAGGGCCTCGTAACCCTTGACGAACGCCGCCTGTTTCGCCGGGTCCAGCTTGCGCGAGATCGCTTTCGGCTTGCGGTGTTCCATGCCAAGGCGGTGCAGCAGAGCGATCAGCCCAGACCGGGTCTGGTATTCGATGTCGCATTCACGCGCGATCCACGCGCCAACTGCACGCGTCGAGCGTGGCAGGGTTTCGCCAATCCAGGCTTTCAGTTTGTCTTGTTGCTCCACCGTCAACCGACAGGTACCCCCTTCATGGCCGAAGCTCGCCAGACCCTCGATCCCGTCCTCCCGATAGAGTAGGTACCAGGTTCGGACCGTGTCGCCGTCAAGCAACAGCACGTCGGCGACCGACTGACAGCTCATTCCTCGGTCCAGCAGCACCAGCGCGTTGGCCCGCCGCGACAAGCGGTGCGCGGCGGAACCGTCGCGGGCCAGCTCAATCAGGTCGCGGCGCGATTCGCTGTCCAGGAAGCCAGGGCGGATCATCGATGAAGCAGAATCGCCTCAAGCCCGGTTGGCAAGAGGTTTTTCCGGATTTCCGCAGAGTCGGGGTATACACTTGGCTCATGACACCGCTTTCGAGGCGAGTGATCGTCTTCGAACCAAACCCAAACCTGGCGAAGCGCCTGGCATGGTTCTGCCGTCTGACACTTAGAATGTCCGTCACCGTCCACAACATGGCGTTGTCGAACCAGAACGGCATGACCAAGCTCCGGATTCCTGTCAGAGATCACGGGCGGGGCACGATCGAGACCGCCAACGATCTTGCGGGGTGGGAAACGCGCGAGGTGCAAGTGCGCATGTGTCCTCTGGACGATTTTCCAAAGCTCGATATCGGCTTTATGAAGATCAATGTGGAGGGTCATGAACTCGCGGTGCTGCAAGGTGCCGAGACACAACTGCGCAGATCCCAACCCAACCTTCTGATCGAGGCTTCCGACGAGTTCCGCCCAAATGCGGTGGCGTCCGTATCCGTGTTCCTTGAGCAGTTGGGCTATGCCGGGTCGTTCCTGCACAACGGCGGGTGGGTAAAGATCAAATCGTTCGACCCGGCGAGGCATGGCGTCAATAACTTTGTATTCAGGCCAAAGAGGTGAACCACCCGGGCACGCTCGCTGCTGTCCAGATCGTTGCGGAGGTAGCTGTCCGACTCGCTGATGCGATGGGGACCATCACGCTACCTTTCCCGGCAGACGGCAGATTGGCTGTCCCGCCCCGAAAGTCGCTGCCCGTTGCAGCAATCGCGTAGGACCCGCAGACCATGGGACGGCAAGAGCTGGCATGACGAACCGGGGGAGAGGCTGATATCGCTCTGGCAGTGGCCATTGCTACTGATGGCGTGCCCGGCCGGGATCGTCGGGCTGTTCCTGGTCGTCGACGCAGGCGGCGGCACCCTCTATGGTCTCGGGTTGCCGGGGTTCGTCGCCGCGGTGGCGTTGGCCTCGGTGGCGCGGCATTTCGACCGCCTCGACGCGGATCGGCACTGAGATGGCGGCTCCCGCCGCCCCCGTCCCCGGCGCCGCCGAGTCCGTGCGTCCCGCCGCCGCGCGGGATCGCACGCAGCATCTTCGCTTCTCCGCCCGGCCCCCTGCGCCCGGCCCTTGATCTGCGCGACCAGGCCCCACTGACCGCGCCCCGACAGGTCGCCGACACGCAGTGGGCTGATGGCCCTGTCGGTCATTGCGGGCTCCTCTCTTGGGTGAGGTTGAGAAGCCCCTCAATCCCAAGACAGGATGCCGCCATCCCGCTACTGTGCCGCCGTCCCGAGCCGCAGCACATTACCGCGACAGCGGTTTAGTCCTTCGACCCAAAGCGGTCCTTCCCTTGAACCGCCGGCGGCAGGTGCGTGGATTCGGACGGCGCTTGGGATCATCTCTATCGATCGGCCGAGATTGAGCGCGCCAACGACGATGGTGCCGCCGCGCGTGTTGCGCCCAAGCCCGCCGGCGTCGTGATGTCGATCAGTGCCGCGCCTCCTCTGGTGCCAGCACCAGCGTCATACCGGCCTTCACCGCATGCGAGGGGCCGCGCACCGAGCCGGCCTGGTTCACTGGCGACAACGATTTTGCAATCACTCCCATGCTCTCATGCGGTCATGGATTGCGCGAAGCTCGGCGTTGGCCGGGGCACGGTGAAGGTCCACGTGGCTCTGACCTATGCCGCCCTTGGCGTACGCAGTCGGCTCGGTGCTGTCGTGAAATTGGGGCCAGTAACGCATCAGCAGGGCGACGACGCGGCATGATCGATACATCCTTTGGCACAACACTGCGCGTCGGCCGGGCCCAGGTGGCGAATCCCAGGATGATTGCGGGTCTGCTGTCGTGGTTCATCGCGCTGCTGCGACAGCCCCGCCGCGCGCGCTCGCACACGCCGCCAGGCACCCCCGATGGCCCGCAGGCCCGGGCAAGTCATGTGATCCTGCTGGTCGGGCTCGGCCTCATCGCTATCACCATTGCAATCGCCGGTTTCGCAGTGCACGAGCAGCGCCAGCGCACCGAGGACTCATACCGGCGGGAGATCGCCAACCTCGGCATGGTCCTGTCGGAGCAGACCGCGCGCTACATCAGTGCGATCGACCTTGTCCTGCGGGACGTGCAACGGCATGCCGTGACGCTCGGAATCGACAGCCCGGAACAGTATCACCGCTGGCTGCAGTCCGCCGACGCAGCCGAGTTCCTGACGGCGCGTCTGCAAAACTTGGCACAGGCCGACGTGCTCAGCGGAGTTGACTCCACCGGGCGATTGCTCACCTCCACCCACGGCGATCTGCGGCTTGGCCTCGATGTGTCGGACCGTGATTATTTCCGCTATCTCGCCAGCCACGACGAGCCCGGTCTGTTCGTCAGCGGGCCGCTCACCGGGCGTGTCGGGCACAGCGAGGTCGTACTGGTGGCGCGACGGGTGAACGGACCCAGCGGCAACTTCGTTGGTGTGGCCGTGGGTTCGATCGATCTACATTATCTTAACTCGTTCTACCGCGCGATCACCACCCAGCCCGGCCAGTCCGTCACCCTGTTGCGCCGCGACGGGCAGATTCTCGAACGCTACCCCGACCCGACGGACGAAGTTGGCGGCCGGATGCCACAAGCCTCGCCGTGGCACGAACTGGTCGCGGAAGGCGGCGGATTCTATGTCTCGCCGGGTTATCTCGGCCGGCTGCGTGCCCTGGTTTCGGTGCATCCCGTGGCCGGCTATCCATTAGTCGTCGATGTGTCGGTCAAGGAGGATGTCGCTCTGGCGGGGTGGCGGCGTCAGGCTGTGATGCTTGGGTTTGCCGGCCTGTCAGCTTCGCTAGGGTTTGCCCTGCTGTCGTGGAAGATCACGGCACTGTTCCGACGCCAAGAAAGGCAGAACGCGGCACTCCGGCAGACCACCAACGCGCTGCGCGACGGTAAGGCCCGCCTGGCGCAGGAGGCCCACCAGTTGCAAATGACGCTTGAGCACATGGACCAGGGCCTCATGATGATCGGCAGTGATCGGACGGTGCCGATCTGCAACCGCCGCGCCATGGAGTTGCTGGACCTGCCAGAAGAGCTCATGACGCGCTGCCCGCCATGGGAGGACGTGCTGGCCTACCAGTGGCGAGTGAGCGAGTTTGCCAATTCCGACGCTACGTTCCAGGACTTCGTGCGCCGGTCCCTGCTGCTGGACGGACCATTGGTGTATGACCGCGAGCGTCCCGACGGACGTGTCCTGGAAGTCCGCACCACTCCATTGCCGGACGGCGAGGCGGTGCGGACCTACACCGACATCACCGAACGCAAGCGGGCCGAGCGGCGCATCGAGTTTCTCGCCTACCACGACAGCCTGACCGGGCTCGCCAACCGGACTTTGCTGAACGACCGGCTGTCGCAGGCGGTCGAATCCGCCAAGCGTGGCGATGCGCCGTTTGCGATTCTGTGGCTCGACTTGGATGGCTTCAAGACGATCAACGACACCCACGGCCACGATGCCGGCGACGCGGTTCTGCGGGAAATCGGAGAGCGGCTTCGACAGGAGGTGCGTGCCGCTGACACGATCGCGCGCATCGGCGGCGATGAATTCCTGGTGCTACAGAGCGCCGCGAAGCAGCCCGACGCCGCGGTCGAGCTGGCGCGGCGGCTGGCCGATGCTCTCGCGCAGCCCTTGGACGTAGCCGGCAACCAGGTCGTAGTCGGTGCCAGCGTCGGTATTGCGCTGTATCCCTCGGACGGCGACACGGCCGCCGCGTTGCTGAAATCCGCGGACCTCGCGATGTACCGCGCCAAGGCCGATGGCCACGGTCTCATCCGCTTGTACGAACCAGAGATGGATGGTCAGCTGGCGCGGCGGCGTGGAATCGAGCGCGATCTGAGATGTGCCCTCGGCACCGATCAGTTAGAGCTGCACTTCCAGCCACAATTTGCCTGCGAGACCGAGGTCGTAATCGGGTTCGAGGCGCTGTTGCGATGGCGGCACCCGATCCACGGCAACATTCCCCCGAGCATATTCATCCCGATCGCCGAGGAGTCGCGCCTGATCATTGACCTGGGCGCCTGGGTCCTGGAAAACGCCTGCGCGACCGCGGCGTCCTGGCCAGAGCCGCATTACGTCGCGGTCAACCTGTCCGCGGCCCAATTCCGCCCCGGAAATCTGCCGGCCGAGATAGCCGCCGTGCTGCGTCGCACCGGATTGGCCGCCGGGCGCCTGGAACTGGAGGTCACCGAATCATTGTTGATCAGCCACACCGAACAAGCGCTAGAAACGGTGCGCGCGTTGAAGCAGATGGGCGTGCGCATCTCGCTTGACGATTTCGGTACGGGCTACTCCAGCCTCAGCTATCTGCGCCGCTTTCCATTCGACAAAATCAAGATCGACCAGTCATTCGTGCGGGCGCTGGGCGCCGACCCGAGTGCACTGCCGATCGTTCAGGCCATTCTGGCAATGGGCCGGAGTCTCAACCTTGGGGTCATCGCAGAGGGCGTCGAGACCGAGCAACAAATGCGGATCTTGCGCGACCATCAGTGCGACGAAGTGCAAGGGTTTCTTCTCGGGCGGCCAATTCCTTCGCGCGATGTCTGCCGGTATTTCGATGCGAGCGGACCGAACTGGCCGGGCGAGCGGTCTATCGAGTGTGCCGCTGCGATTTGATGTCCAGCGTCCAGCTAGTTGGGCAGTAGCAGGACCGAACCATTCACGCCGCCAATCGTCGTCATGCGTCGTCAGCGCCGCGTCCATCATACGCTGCCACTGCCGATCCTCATACCTCGCCGAGGCTGCGGCTGCGGGAGGTGTTCGCGAAGCTACAGGACCGGGCGCGGCGCGGACGGTAGCTGACAGTCCGGTTTCCACCCTTTGCGGACATTCGAACCTGACGCACGAGGTCACAGCCCGTGCGGCGCAGCCCCCCTGCCCTACCCGCCCGTCACCATCTGCGCCACCGCCAGCAGCCGCGCGAGCATGCCGGAAACCCGCCTGCCGGGTCACCGCCTCCGGCTGCCAGTGGCGCTGGAAGGCACGCAACACCGTCGCCAGCGCCGGGTCGGGCGCCCCCTCCGACCCGGTAGCCGATATCCGCCAGCGCCGCGGCATAGGTCCGTCGCCCCTTTGGCCTGAGCGCCGGGGCAATCGGCAGGGCACCTGAGCCGGCCGGCACCCTCGCCAAACAGCCGGCGAGGCGGAGACGCCTCTTGGCAATGGATGAAGTCACAAAAACATCTACGCAGTCGTCTGAAAAATTGAGTTTGCTTTGCAAAACATCCCCGGATTGAAGCTCTGGCGAAGCCTTTGCCCGAGCATATTCGCCAAAGCCCAAGGTCCATGGATAGCTTGAATGCACATTGCCGCCCTCCAACAGCTCCGAAACTGGCGACGCCACGGCGGCGCCCGCGGGCTGCAGGCGTGTGATCCGGGCGTGCCGATTGCGGGCAGGCCCGGTCCGTCGCCATGGCGCGGCCGGCTGGAACGGATGCTTCAAGGGAAGCGTGTCCGCACAGGCGTGCATTCCGCGATATCGGCAGCCGCCAGCATGCTGAGGTCGCGATCGAGTTCGCGATCGGCGCGGGCACCGGCATGGAGCGGGGGCAACGCCGGCCGATCACCATGGTGGAATGACCTGACGATGCGCCCGTTCCGTCTGCTCGGCGGCTCGTGGGTACAGGACAGGCGGGGCCTGGCCGCCCTGGAGTTCGCCATCGTCGCTCCGGCGCTGCTCCTTGTGGTGTTTGGCGGGACCGAGTGCGGGATAGTCATGAGCGAATACTTCACGCTGACGAATGCCGTCGGCAACGGTGCCATGCAGTTCGCATCCAGCGCCGGCGTGGACGCGACCCCTTATACCGACGCGGTGAGCGCGATCACGACAGCGGCGCCGAACCTGACGCCGCTGACGATCACCTTGTCGGTCAATGGGACGACATGCACGACCGACGCAGCGTGCACAACCGCGCTGTCGAGCGGAACCGGATACGCGACGGCGAAGGCAGTATATTCGTGTGTCGCGTCGCAAGTCATCTATGTCGTGATACCTAGCTGCAGCCTGACGTCCCAACAAACGGAGCGCGTGCAATGAGCCGAGACACTGCATCCTGTTTTCGCGGACTGCTGAGGGACGAACGCAGCGCCGTCGCCATTTTCGCGGCATTCGGGATCGCCGCCCTGGTCGGACTCGCCTCGTTATCGGTTGACGTAGGCTATATCCTGGAGGTCAAGAGCAAGCTCCAGGCCTCCGCCACCGCGGCGGCATTGGCAGGGGCGAAGGACATCGGTGCCGGCGGGACACCGATCGCCACGGCGACATACTACAGTTCCGTGACCAGTTCGACACCGAACCTGAACAACATTTCCGGTGTCACCACTGTGATGGCCACCGGATACCCGGCGCTGAAGTGCTTCAGCGTCGGACCTGCATGCAGCACCAATCACACGCCGGCGACCTCCGCGAACGGCATCCAGGTGTCGCAGACGGCGACCGTCCCGCTGATCTTCGCGAACGTTCTGGGAATCTCTTCGGCGCAGGTTACGGCGAGCGCGGTCGCGCTCACGGCGGGCCAAGCGCAGCCGCCGCTCAACGTGATGTTCATCACCGATGCGACTGCATCGATGGCTAGCGCCGACGCCGACTGCGGCAGTACAAAAATCCAGTGCGCGATTCAAGGCTTCGAGACCATGCTTGGCGAGCTTTGGCCCTGCACATCCAACCTGTCCAGTTGCGGCACGGTGACAAATCACAACGTCGCGAACCCGGTGGACGAGGCAGCGCTGATACAGTTCCCAGGGTTGCAAAGCGCCCCGCCGTCGAGCTACAGTTGCTCCAGCCTCACAACGACGGCGTACGCGGGGATCAAAGGCACGACCAACGCCACGACCGCGTCCACGTCGAGCACGCTGCATTTCGCAACGACGCCGGCCTACAACACCGGGTCGCAGGCACTGGTGACCGACGTGACGCACCCGACCTACATCCAGTCGGGCACCTACATCTCCTCGACGACCGGCACGACGGCGGTCATGAGCGCGACGCCGACATCGGGACACACCATCGCGAGTGGCGACGTCATTGACGTTTGGTCGCCGATGTACGTGGTCGTTCCGCTGTCGAGCGATTATAAGACATCCGACACCGCGAGCACTCTTAATTCGAGTTCTGACCTGGTAAAATGTGCGGAGTCCATGGCAGCGCCAGGCGGGTTCGGCACCTTCTACGCCGATGCGGTCAACGTGGCCCAGAGCTACCTGGTGGCCAACGCGCGGCCGGGGGCGAGGAACGTGATCATCCTTATGACCGACTTCGAAGCGAATGGCACCACCGCGAATATGGTGCAGCAAGGAGGGGTATCAACCGCCACCAACGAGTGCCAAACGGCGGTCACGGCGGCGCAGAACGCGGCGAAGGCGGGCACCTGGGTGTACACGGTCTCCTATGGCACCTCGGCGACCGGCGGTTGCACCACGGACACGGGATCTTACGCCAACTCGTGCTGGGTGGCGGCCCAAATGGCCAACATTCCGGGGACCACGGCAGGTACCTACGTCAGCGATCCGAGAAATTTTTACGCGGACGACGCAAGCGGCTGCTCATCGAGCGCTCACCCGAGCATCACCGCCATCACGGCGATATTCGAGAACATCGACTATTCTCTGACAACCCCGCGGCTGCTGCCCAACGCCTGTCTGGTAAGTTCGCCACCAGGATGGTGCTAGCAGACATCAGGGGGGCTTAGGGCATTCGCACTGCTGCCGGCGAAGCGAGGCGGCATCGCCGGCAGCAATGGCAGCGGCTGGCCGAACCGCCGTTTTCCGTCCGTTACAGCCTTTCAAATATGATGCATGAACAACAAAGCTCGTGCGGCGCAGCCCAATTGCCCTACCCACCCGTCACCATCTGCGCCACCGCCAGCAGCCGCGCGAGCGTGCCGGAATCCGCCTGGCCGGTGACCGCCTCGGGCCGCCAGTGGCGCTGGAACGCGCGCAGCACCGTCGCCAGCGCCGGGTCGAGCGCACCCTCGGCAGCCACTCGGTAGCCGATATCCGCCAGCGCCGCGCGCACGCCGCGCAAGCCGGCCGCATCGCGCACGCCCGCGGTCGTGCCAAGGTCCGGCACGCCCGTCGGCCACACCCCGACGCCGTTCTGCGCCAGGCCCTCCCAGTCGAATTTTTCCCCCGGATCCTGCTTGCGGTCGGGTGCCACGTCGCTGTGCGCGACGATGTTGCGCGCCGGGATCGAATGCCGCGACAGGATCGCCAGGCACAGGTCGCACACCGCGGCAAGCTGCAGCACCGGGAAGTCGCGATAGCCCCACTCGTGCCCGGGATTGACGATCTCGATGCCGATCGAGCGGCCGTTCAGCTCGATTTGCCCGCGCCAGAACGACACGCCGGCGTGGTAGGCGCGCCGCGCCTCGGGCACCATGTGCAGGACGAAACCGTCCTCGTCCACCACGTAGTGCGAGGACACCTTTGCCGCCGGGTCGCGCAGCCGGTCGATCGCTTCGCGGGCGCTGCGCATGCCGGTGTAGTGCAGGATCAGCATGTCGATCGGCACGCCTGCGGGCCGGTCGTCCTGATTGGGGCTGGGCAGCTCGCGGATCGCCGGCGTCACAGGCCCCGCTCGCGCTTGATCTGGTCCCAGGCGGCGTTGATCCGCGCCACCTTGTCGCCGGCGCGAACGATGAATTCCTTCGGCACGCCGCGCGCGGCGAGGCTGTCCGGGTGGTTCTCCCGCATCAACTGCTTCCAGGCGACGTGGATGGCCTCGCCGCTGGCGGTGCGCGCGACGCCGAGCACGGCGTAGGGGTCCGGCGCATCGTCGTCCGTCCCCCGCGGCTGCCGCGGCGCGGCGCCGCGGGCGCGGTCCCAGGCACGCTGGTCGAGCCCGAAGCCGCGATGGGTGCGCGAGAGGAACTCGAACTCGGTCTGGTTCAGCGGGCCGTCGGCGCGGGCGACCACGAACAGCGCGGTCAGCACGTCCTCCAGCATGCCGCGGTTGTCGGAAAAGGCCTCGCCGAGCTGGTCGGCATAGGCCTCGTAGCCGTCGGTGCTGTCGCGCGCCTGGTCGAACAGCCGGCCGACGTCGCGCACCGATTCTGGAGGAACGCGGAACTGGCGCTTGAACGCGTCGATCTCGGCGCGGCCGACCGGGCCGTCGCACTTGGCGAGCTTGGCGGCCAGCACGACGGCGGTGATGGCGAAGAGCTGGTCCTTGCGCCCGAGCAGCGCGGCGATGCGCGCCGGGGTCCAGCTTGAGAGCCGCGGTTCGGCGCCGAACGGCAGGTGCATGTTGGGGATCGCGCCGGCGTCCGCGGCGTGGCCAAGCGCGGCGCCGATCATGGCCCCGACCGGCCCGCCCACCGCGAACCCGGTCACGCCGCCGATGATCTTGCCCCAGTAACCCATCCGGCGGGCTTAGCACGCAGAAGTTGCCAAGGACACAACGGGCGGCGCTGAGAGTCTCCCCCTCCCCTTGAGGGCTTGGGCCGCTTCGCGGCCCAAGCCCTCAAGGGGAGGAGGAGTGTTGCCGTTGCCGTGCCTCAGCCGCGCAGCAGCGTGGGATCCGCCAGGGTGGTGTCCTGGCCCTTCACCGGGTCGGCGATCGCCGCCTCCAGGCTGGTGGCGCCCTTCCATTCCTCGGGCGGGCGGACATGGCCGTCGCTGCCGATCTGGTCGATGCCCCAGTAGACCTCCAACCGGTGGCCGTCGGGGTCGCGGAACTCGACGGCAAGCTGCACGCCGGCGCGGCGGCGGCCGTCGAAGTCGATCGGCACGTCGTGCTGGCGCAGATGCGCGCGGAAGCGCAGCAGCTCGTCCAGCGTCGACAGCTCGAAGGCGACGTGGTTCATGCCACGGCCCGGCTGCGGCTCGCCGCTGCCCTGGAACAGTGCGATGCCGTGATGGTCGGCATTGACGCGCAGGAACACCGCGCCGCCCGGCAGCAGGTTGTCGCCGGCGTAGATGTCGGAAATCCTGAAGCCAAGCACCTCGGTGTAGAATTGCGTCGAGCGCTCGATGTCGCGCACGTGCAGCACGACGTGGCCGATCTTGTTGATGCGGAACGGCAGGCCGTTCGGCCGTCCCATGCGCGCGACCCGCTCTGCGTCCATGCTCCACCTCGGATGTTGCTGTGCGGACGGGCGACGCGCCCGACCCTCCCGTAGGCAAGGTAGTCATTCGCTGGGCTGGGGGAAAGCGCGAACGGTTCCGCCCGGGGGCAAAACGGCGTACCCTGGCGGCGCAAGGAATCGAGGAATGGCGATGAAGAGGCCGTCAATGGACAAGCCAAGGCACGGCGAGCCGACGCACGGCGGCGCACGGGACGCCGATGTCGTGTGGCTGGAGCGCATCGGCGATGTCGGGCTGATCCTGGTGGACCACCCGCCGGTGAACGCGCTGTCGCAGGCGGTGCGCAAGGGGCTGATGAGCGTGCTGGCGCGCGTGGTGGCGGACGCTAGCCTGCACGCGGCGGTGATCGCCGGCGAGGGACGCACCTTCATCGCCGGGGCCGATATCCGCGAGTTCGATCGCGCCGCGCCCGTCGGACCGGCCGAGCTGACCACGCAGGACATCGTCCGCGCGCTGCAGGCCTCACCGAAGCCGGTGGTGGCGGCGATCCACGGCACCGCGCTGGGCGGCGGGTTCGAGGTGGCGCTGGCCTGCCATTCCCGGGTGATCGCGCCGGACGGCTACGTCGGGCTGCCCGAGGTGCGGATCGGCATCATCCCCGGTGCCGGCGGGACGCAGCGGCTGCCGCGGCTGGCCGGGCCGCTGCTGGCGCTGGACATGGTCACCTCCGGCCGGCACGTACCGTCCGACGAGGCGATGGCGCACGGGCTGGTCGATGAGGTCGCCACCGACCTGCGCCGCGCCGCCGTCGCGCGGGCGCACCACCTGGCGGAGGCCGGCCTGCTGCCGCGCGTCGGCGACCGCGCGGTGCCGGCCTACGACCATGCCGCGTTCGAGGCGGCGGTGGCGACGGTGAAGCGGCGGGCGCGCGGTGCCATCGCGCCGGTGCGCGCGGCCGAGGCGATCGAGGCGGCGCTGCGCCTGCCGGTCGCCGAGGGGATGGCGTTCGAGGCCGCGATCAACCGCGAGCTGCGCACTGGGCCGCAGTCGCGCGGGCTGCGCCACCTGTTCTACGCCGAGCGGGCGGCGGCGCGGCCTCCGGCGGGCGCGGCGCCGTGGCCGCTGCGCCGGGTCGGCGTGGTCGGCGGCGGCACGATGGGCTCGGGCATCGCGGTGGCGCTCGCCGATGCCGGGCTGGAGGTGACGCTGGTCGAGCAGACCGAGCAGGAGGCGGCGGCCGCCGAGGCGCGGGTGCGCGCGGTGCACGAGCGCCAGCTTCGCAGCGGGCGGCTGGCCGCGCAGGCGCAGGCGGAGCGCGCGCGGCGCATCGTCTACCGCCACGAGCTGAAGGCGCTGCGCGACGCCGACATGGTGATCGAGGCGGTGATCGAGGACCTTGCCGTGAAGCAGGCGGTGTTCCGCGCGCTGTCGGGCATCGTGCGGCGCGATTCGGTGCTGGCATCGAACACCTCGTATCTCGACATCGACCTGCTGGCCGACGAGGTGGACGCGCCGGAGCGGGTGATCGGCACGCATTTCTTCAGCCCCGCGCACGTGATGCGGCTGCTGGAACTGGTGCGCACAAGGCGCGTGCTGCCCGAGGCGCTGGCGACCGGGCTGGCGCTGGCGCGGCGGCTGCGCAAGGTCGCGGTGGTGGCCGGGGTGTGCGATGGTTTCATCGGCAACCATATCTTCTACCGCTGGCGCATGCAGTGCGAATACGCGCTGGAGGACGGCGCGCTGCCTGGGGAGGTGGATGCGGCGCTGGAGGCGTACGGCTTCGCGATGGGGCCATTCGCGGTGCTGGACATGGCCGGGCTGGACGTCGACTGGATGATGCGCAAGCGGCGGGCGCCGACGCGCGATCCGCGCGAGCGGTATTCGCCGGTGTACGACTGGATCTGCGAGCGCGGGCATTACGGGCAGAAGACCGGCGCGGGGTTCTATATCCACAAGGACGGCAAGCGGATGCCCAACCCCGAGGTGGAGGCGTTGATCCTGCGCGCCGCGGCGGAACGGGGGGTGGTGCGGCATCCGATGTCCGCCGAGGCGATCCAGCAGCGGGTGCAGGCCACGATGGTGAATGAGGGGGCGCGCCTGGTGTCGGGCGGGATCGCCGCGCGGCCGTCCGACATCGACGTGGTGCTGGTGCACGGCTACGGCTATCCCGCCTGGCGCGGCGGGCCGATGCACGAGGCGGACGAGATGGGGCTGGACGTGGTGCTGCAGCGTGTGGAGGCGATGGCGGCAGCGGACGGGGCCGGCTGGGAGCCGGCGCCACTGCTGGCCGAGATGGCGGCAGCGGGGCGGAAGTTTCGCGAGCTGAACGGGTAGGGAGTGCCGTACACCTCTCCCGCTCTTCGCGGGAGAGGTCGCGTGCGAAGCACGACGGGTGAGGGTGCAGCACGCGCACGACCCTCACCCTCGGCGCTTCGCGCCTCGACCTCTCCCGCGAAGGGCGGGAGAGGTGTACGTTGGGGTGCTTCGGATCGGAGGTGATGATGGCGTCTCGGGAAGGGGCGATCGCGCGGGCGCTGGCGTTTTTCGACGGCGGCGGGTTTCGCGACCGGCTGGCGGCGCTGGTGGCGATTCCCAGCACCTCGCAGGACGCGGGGCACGAGGCCGACGTCGAGCGCTATCTTCGTGCGGCAATCCAGCCGTGGCTGGAACGGCTGGGCTTCACCGTTGCGGTGCACGACAATCCGCGCGCGGGCTTCGGGCCGATCCTGACCGCCGAGCGGATCGAGGACGCCGCGCTGCCCACCGTGCTGACCTACGGCCACGGCGATACGGTGCGCGGGCTGGAGGACCAGTGGCGCGCCGGTCTCAACCCCTGGGTGCTGACCGCCGAGGGCGACCGCTGGTACGGCCGCGGCACCGCCGACAACAAGGGCCAGCACGCACTGAACCTGTCGGCGCTGGAGGCGGTGCTGGCGGAGCGCGGGGGGCGGCTGGGGTTCAACCTGCGCATGGTGATGGAGACCTGCGAGGAGCGCGGTTCGATCGGCCTGCGACGAGTTCGTTGCCGCGCACGCCGAGGCGCTGCGCGCCGACGTGCTGATCGCCAGCGACGGGCCGCGGGTGACGCCGGAGGTGCCGACGATCGCCACCGGCACGCGGGGGACATTTCATTTCGATCTTGCTGGTGGACCTGCGGCCGGGCGGGGTGCACTCGGGACACTGGGGCGGGCTGACCACCGATCCGGCGGTGGTGCTGACGCATGCGCTGGGCAGCATCATCGACCGGCGGGGCAAGATTCTGGTGCGCGACTGGCTGCCGGGGAATGGGGTTCCCGCGAGTGTGCGTTCCGTGCTGGACGGGTGTCCGGTGGGCGGCGGGGGCGAGGCGGCCTCGGTCGATGCGGATTGGGGCGAGCCGGGGCTGACGCCGGCGGAAAAGATCTACGGGTGGAACAGTTTCATCGTGCTGGCGATGGTCTCGGGCCGGCCGGAGAACCCGGTGAACGCGGTGGCGCCGAATGCACGCGCGCACTGCCAGATCCGCTACACGGTGGACAGCGATCCGGCGACGTTTGCCGCGTCGTTGCGCAGGCATCTGGATGCCGAGGGGTTCGCCGGCGTGCGGATCGAGAACGCGGGCATCCGCATGCCGGCGAGCCGCACCGATCCGGCACATCCCTGGGTGCGCTGGACCGTGGCGAGCATGGAACGGTCGCTCGGCAGGCGGGTGCAGGTGATTCCGAATTCCTCGGGCGGGCTGCCGGGGGACGTGTTCGTGGATCACCTGGGCGTGCCGCTGGTGTGGATTCCGCACAGCTACAACGGCTGCAAGCAGCACGGGCCGGACGAGCATTTTCTGATTGCGCCGGCGCGCGAGGGGATCGCGGCGTTCGCGGGGATCTGGTGGGATCTCGGGGAAGGCGGGACGCCGTGAGGCGTGCCGGATCGGGGCGCGGGCGGACGACAGACCTCCGCCGCGACCTTGTGGTTGGACAGGCCATCCAGGTCGACAATTCGCATTTTGGCGGGGCGGCGCTACCCTTTGCCATGACCGCCCAGAGGTCGGGCCGCTGGCTTCGCACGACGGCAGTCGCCGGCCGCTGCGCCTGCCATCGAATCGTTCTGGTGATGGCCCGGGCGATTGTTCCATATGAAGATAGAATTCACCACGGAGAAGGCCGAGGACCACGAAGGGCCACGGAGAAGCAAGGACGCTGGGCGCTTAGGGCTCGTTGCAAAACAAACGCTGCGGTCGGTCGTGACGCCACTCCCCGTGTCCTGGCCGTCGCCGGGGCAAGCGCCCGGGGGCGGCCAGGACACGGCGGCAGTCCGCCAGAGCCGACACAATTATTTGTCAACAGGCCCTTCGCGCAGCCCTGGGTTCCGCTACCGCGCGAAGCGTATCAATCCTTGCTTCGTGGCCCTTCGTGGTCCTCGACCTTCTCCGTGGTGAATCCTTGCTTGCGGAGGCTGCGAAACGGCTACGCGCCAGCTCAGCGATGACCTCCTGTGCGGTGCCCTCGATAACGCCGGATTCTGCTTTCATGGTTGTGGCACCTGCAACACGCCGTCATGGTCGCACGACGGTGGCAGAAATCGAGCACGTACCTAACACCATCGGTTGATGCGTGCCAGACCAGACGTCCGAGGTCTCGCCCGCATCGCCCGGATCAGGCTACCCTGCAAGCCGACGTTCTACGCACGGAGGCGGCATGCCGTACATACTGAATGACGCCAGCGCAGTGGTTGCCCAAGCGGCGCCGCGCGAGGTCCGCCTGGCCGACTATGCGCCGCCCGCGTTCCTGGTCGACACCGTCGATCTGCACCTTCGATCTCGACGAAGCCGCGACGACGGGTCACCGCCCGGCTGGCGCTGCGGCGCAATCCGGCCTCGGCCGATCGCACCGCGCCGTTGCGGCTGGACGGCGAGCGCCTGACGCTGGTCCGGCTGGTGTGCAACGGCGAAACCCTCAGCGCCAATCAGTATCGCCTGGATGACCACGCACTGACCATCGCGGATGCGCCCGACGCCTGCACGCTGGTCATCGAGACCCGCATCGCGCCGAAGGACAACACCGAGCTGACCGGCCTCTACGTCTCCAACCACAGCTACTTCACCCAGTGCGAGGCCGAGGGCTTCCGCCGCATCACCTGCTTCCCCGACCGGCCCGACGTGATGGCGCGCTACACCACCACCATCATCGCCGACCGCGCGCGCTGCCCGGTGATGCTGTCGAACGGCAATCCCGGCGCCGGTGGAAGACCTGGGCGACGGCCGGCACCGCGTCACCTGGACCGATCCGCACCCGAAGCCGAGCTACCTGTTCGCGCTGGTCGCCGGCGACCTGGTGTCGGTGCGCGACAGTTTCACCACGCGCTCCGGCCGGCACGTCGACCTGGGCATCTGGGTGCGCCGCGGCGACGAGGATCGTTGCGCGCACGCGATGCGCTCGCTGAAGACCGCGATGCGCTGGGACGAGGAGGTGTTCGGCCTGGAATACGACCTGGACGTGTTCAACATCGCCGCGGTGTCCGACTTCAACATGGGCGCGATGGAGAACAAGGGCCTGAACGTCTTCAACACGAAATACGTGCTGGCGCAAGCCGGAGACCGCGACCGACGGCGACTACCAGGGGATCGAGGCGGTCATCGCGCACGAGTATTTCCACAACTGGACCGGCAACCGGGTGACCTGCCGCGACTGGTTCCAGCTCTCGTTGAAGGAGGGGCTGACGGTCTTTCGCGACCAGGAGTTCTCGGCCGACCAGGGCAGCCGCGCGGTGAAGCGGATCGGCGATGTGCGGGCGCTGCGCGCGGCGCAGTTCCGCGAGGATGCCGGGCCGCTGGCGCATCCGGTGCAGCCGGCCAGCTACATCGCGATCGACAATTTTTATACCGCGACGGTCTACAACAAGGGCGCCGAGGTCATCCGCATGATGCACACGCTGCTGGGCAGGGCAGCGTTCCGCCGCGGCATGGACCTGTATTTCGCCCGGCACGACAACCACGCGGTGACGATCGACGATTTCGTCGCAGGCGATGCAGGACGCGTCCGGCATCGATCTGGGGCGGTTCCGGCTGTGGTACCACCAGGCCGGCACGCCGGAGGTCGCGATCACCGACGCCTACGATGCCGCGACGCGGCGCTACACGCTGACGGTGACGCAGCGCACGCCGCCGACCCCGGGGCAGCCGGACAAGCGGCCGGTGGTCATTCCGCTGGCGATGGGGTTGCTCGGCGGCGACGGAACAGAATTGCCGACCCGCCTGGAGGGTGACGCGGCGGCGCAGCAGGGCACGCGCGTGCTGCTGGTCGGCGAAGCGGAGCAGAGTTTTGTGTTCGTCGATGTGCCGAGCCCGCCGACGCCGTCGCTGCTGCGCGGCTTCTCGGCGCCGGTCAGGCTGTCCGGCCTGGCGCCGGAGCGGCTGCGCTTCCTTGCGGCGCACGACACGGATGCTTTCGTGCGCTGGGAGTCCGGCGCAGCAATACGCGACGGGCCTGCTGCTCGATCTGGTGGCCGCGTATCGCCGCGGCGCGACCCCGGCGGTTGACCCGGCGCTTATCGAGGCGACGGCGGCGACCCTGGCGCGCGGCGACGCCGACCCTGCGTTCGCGGCGGAGGCGCTCAGCCTGCCGAGCGAGACTTTTCTGGCCGACCAGATGGCAGGTCGCCGATGTCGATGCGATCCACGCAGTGCGGGAACGCGTGCGCGCCGCGATCGGCACGGCGCTTCGCGACGCGCTGCGCGCCACCTATGCGCGACTGACCGACAGCGGGCCGTATCGGATCGATGGCGCCTCGATCGGCCGCCGCGCGCTGCGCAACACGTGCCTGGCCTATCTGGCGGTCGATCCCGACGGCGTGCGCCTGGCGAAGGCGCAGTTCGACGCGGGGCAAAACATGACCGATGTGCTGGCGGCGCTTGCCGTGCTGTCCGGCATCGACTGCCCCGAGCGCGCGGCGGCGCTGGCCGCGTTCCACGCCGCCTGGCATGACGACGCTCTGGTGCTGGACAAGTGGTTCGCGATCCAGGCGACCTCGAAGCTGCCGGGCACGCTGGAGGCGGTGCGCGCGCTGTCGCGGCATCCCGACTACGACCTGCGCAACCCGAACCGCGTGCGCGCCCTGGTGGGCAGCTTCGCCGGCGGCAATCCGGTGCGGTTCCATGATGCCTCGGGCGGCGGCTATCGGTTCCTGGCCGATACGATCATCGCGCTCGATCCGATGAACGGTCAGGTGGCGGCGCGAATGGTTACGCCGCTGGGACAGTGGCGCCGCGTCGATGTCGCGCGCCAGGCGCTGATGCAGGCCGAGCTGCGGCGGATTCTGGAGGTGCCGACCCTGACCAGCAACACGTTCGAGATGGCGTCGAAGAGTTTGGCGTAGCCATTCGTACACCTCTCTCGCTCTTCGCGGGCTTGGTCCGCGAAGCGGACGAAGGCGAGGAGCGGAGCGACGCGGGTGAGGGGGGTGCATGCGGCACGACCCTCACCCTCGGCGCTTCGCGCCTCGACCTCTCCCGCTTGCGGGAGAGGTGTGGCTTGAGGCTTGCCGCCGGCCGGACCATCATCGCCGCCACACACCACGCAACGGAGACAAGCATGCTCAACTTCGGCACGTCGATGTTCTTCACCGACTACTCCATGGCGCCGGGCGAGCTCGGCAAGGCACTGGAGGAGCGCGGCTTCGAATCGGTCTGGGCGCCCGAGCACTCGCACATCCCGCTGTCGCGCAAGACACCTTTCCCCGGCGGGGTGCGACCTGCCGAAGAAGTACTACGACGCGATGGACCCGTTCGTCACGCTGACCGTGGCGGCGATGGCGACGAAGACGCTCAAGGTCGGCACCGGCGTCTGCCTAGTGGCGCAGCGCGATCCGATCCAGACCGCCAAGCTGGTCGCCTCGATCGACCAGGTCTCCGGCGGGCGCTTCCTGTTCGGCATCGGCAACGGCTGGAACCAGGACGAGATGGAAAACCATGGCACCGTCTTCACCACCCGCCACAAGCTGGCGCGCGAGCGGGTGGAGGCGATGAAGGCGATCTGGACGCAGACCAAGCCGGAGTATCACGGCGAGTTCGTCAATTTCGGCCCGATGATGGCCTGGCCGAAGCCGGTGCAGAAGCCGCATCCGCCGGTGATCGTCGGCGGCGCGTTCCCGTATTCCGCGCGCCGGGCGATCCGTTACGGCGACGGCTGGATTCCACAGGCCGCGCGCGGCGGCTACAGCGAGATCGCCGACATGATCCCCGAGTTCCGCCGGATGGCGACCGAGGCGGGACGCGACCCGGCCTCGATCGAGATCACCGTCTGGTTCCCCAAGCAGGACCCGGGCCTGATGAAACGCTACGAGGAGCTGGGCGTGGCGCGCGTGGTGTTCAACCTCGATTCCGAAAAGGCGGACAAGGTGCTGCCGGTGATCGACAGCCTGGCGGGATTGATGCGGAACGTGAACGGGTGATGCGGGTGCGCCGGATGGCCGCGGCGGCAGAAGGGCGACTCGGTAGCCTATGTGCTGTTCTACCGCACCGCCGAGGGCCGGCAGCGCCGGTAGACCATCGGCCGGCATGGTGTGAGGTGGACCCCATCGCGCCTCAGTCATGCAGCAATCCCCCGAGCCGTGGATTGCGTCACGCCGAAACGGTGCTCGCATCGCGGATATGACCGTCGCAGCCGCGCGGCGATTCACGAGAGCGCGCGACCGAGCCATCGTCGGCCGCGGATTGTCTGCGTAGTTTCCGAACCTGCCAACACCATGCTGTGCCGCCCACATGATGTGGCGGGACAGCGGGCGATCTCCGCTTGCGAACAGTTCCCAGGAGAACACGACATGATCAGAACCTGGCTCGCGGCGACCATGGCCCTCGCGATGATGACGGGAGTCGCCGTCGCCCAAACGTCATCCTCCACCACAACGTCAACCCAGACCACAGCGCCAATTCCTGCTCCGGTGTATGGCGGCTCCAGTTCGAGCAGCAGTCAGCAGACCACCGACAGCAATGGCGTCCAGACCGACAGCACCCAGACCCAGACGACCGGCGCCATCGTTGCGCCGTCCGGTAGTGTGACGACAACCCGGAAGACTACCAGTTCGACAACCGGCGACTAGCCGCCCGTCATTTGGGTGCCGAGCAGGCCCCCGTGTCCGAGTTCCAATCTGCTGATCGATTGGTGCGGGTGGTCCGATCCGAATTGGCGCGATCACCCGCTCGAACGCCTGGGAGTCAGACAATGACGACTACCACATCGCGCTTCAGCCTGGCGGTTGGCGTGGCAATGATTGCCGGCACGGCTGTGCTGGCCGGCTGCGCGGCGCCACCGCCGGCGGTGACCCGAACCAGCACCACCGAGCAGACCACGACCACCACGCCAGCCCCGGCGGTCTCCACGACCACCACGACGACGCAGCAGACCCGGCAGCCCTGATCCGACGGTGACGGCCGATTGTCCGCGTTGGCGGAGCCGACTGCCGGCTCGCGTACGAGACCGCACCCGAGGCATCGCCCTGCTGTCCGCCGAAGCAGCTCGTTCCGAGCCCGTCACGCCGGCTTCGGTCGGCTGCTCCGAAACGATGACAGCCGGCCGGCTTGTCCCCGGCGTTGATTGGTCGTTCCGGCATGAGCTGCATTGATTGTCATTAGCGCGGCGGACATGATCAGGCTGACGCGCTGATCGCCCAAGGCATCACCGGGCACTTGCCCGGCGCGGAGACGCAGTCCCCCGCGAGATCCTCGCGCTAACGGCGGCCGGCGAGACCACACGCCACCGCCTCGACGTCATGCGCCTCGGGGTCGCGCAGCGTCAGCACGGCGATATCGAACGTCGCCTGGCCGCCAATCACAGCACGCGCGCGGCCCGGTTCGCAGTTAACCATCTCGGCCAGCGCGGCCGCCAGATGAGCTGCGCGCTCTGCCTCGACGCCGCGACCTGCGCAAACGCCCGGACGATCCCCCACATGCATTGACGTCCGATACCGCCGCGCGACGGCGCACGCGGCTGCCGGAAAACGTCAACGCCGTGCGATGGCCATCATGGCATGGTTTGCTGCGTCCTGGTGGTGGTGACCGTCGTTGCTGGCGGCGGCACGGTCGTCGTGGTGGTCCGTTCCGTGCTTGTCGTCTGTGTCGTCGAATCGGACCCGCAGGCGGCAAGCAATGCGGTGCCGCCGAGCAGCGTCGCCGCCAGCAACAGTCGAATTCCGGGCTTCATATTGATCATGATGGTGCTCCTGGTTTGGGGAAGGATCGGGCGCATTGCGCACCGATCCGGCAGATCTGCTACTGGTGAGTGCTCGATGTGGTTGTCTGTTGCGTCGTGGTGACCACGGCCGGTGGCGGCTGCGTCGTCGTATTCGTCACGCTGTCCGACGCCACGCCGTTGCTGTTGCTGTAGGTCGTCCGCGAGGAGTTGCCCTGCGTTCCGTCGACGCCCTGCCACTTCCGGGTGGTTGTCGTGCTCAGGGTGCCGGGCGGCGGCGCGAGCAGCGTTGGAGCGGTTGTGGTCGTCGTCTCCGACGTTGTGGTTTGTGCCACGGCAACGCCCATCATCATGCCGAGCGCCGCAGCGCCGGCCAACAGAAACCTGGTCATGTCGTGCCTTTCCGGAAATAGATTACCGAGGCGTTTGCCCCAGCACCGTGCAGACAGAAATGGGGAGGGCGCGTGTTCGAATGTAGCATCGGAGTCTACTCACAGGGCGGGTCGAGAGCAGAGCCGGAGTGAGTAGTTTCCGAGCCTACCCTGACAGGATCCCTGCCGCGTATCGTGGTGTTTGCCAGGTGATGCGCTCGAGGGGCGAAATCGTGTGGTCATTTTTGACCGCGTGTCGGGTACGCGGCCCTTGATGCACCTGGGCCATCGCCAGGCACCGCCTCGTCCGGAAGGAGGATCAAATGGAGGAAACCGACACGGTCGTTGCGGTCTTCGCCGACCACCAGGCAGCGGAGGCGGCCGTGAAAAAGTTGGCTGCTTCCGGCTTCGAGATGAAGCAGCTCAGCCTTGTCGGCAAGGGATACAAGACCGAAGAAAAGGTCGTGGGCTTCTACAACACGGGTGACCGGATCAAGTTCTGGGGCACACGGGGCGCGTTCTGGGGCGGCCTCTGGGGATTATTCTTCGGCGGGCTGTTCATGACCGTTCCCATCGTGGGCCATGTCGTCGTGCTTGGGTATCTGGCTGCCGTCGCGGTCTCCGGCATCGAGAATGCCATCATGGTCGGCGGGCTGAGTGCACTTGGCGCGGCGCTCTACAGTATCGGCGTGCCGAAGGACAGCGTCATCCAGTACGAAGGCGCATTGAAGGCCGATAGCTTTCTGGTGATGGCACATGGCACGGCAGACGAAATGGCGCGCGCCAAGGCCATCCTCGGGACGACCAACCCGTCACGGGTTGACGTGCACGCAGGCGTGCAGGCACCAGAGGCGCCGGATCATCCCGTCCACGCGGGCGGCTGAATGCTGCAGCCAAAATGATCTAACGACAGAGGATCGCACGACGCACAGCAGGTTGCCATGGGGATTGTCGTGCGGGCCCATTGAAGGACCAGGATGGTTGGTGTCCCTTAATGGCCCGTCGCGTGTCCGACGAACACCTCGATGCACTGCCCTCGCGCGAGGGGTCAGGGCCAGAACGACCAGGAAGTCACGGGAGCGTGCTTTCGACCTCACCTTACCGCAAGAAGGCGCAGGACGAAGCATTGCTCAAGAATGCGCCGCTCAACCTGCAGCGCCATGGCACGTTCGAAAAGCTGGATTTCGCGTCGCGCCAACAGTTCGACACGCAAGCGAAGGTCGCCATAGCGGCAGTGAATTGAGGAGCATGAGGTGATCACGGCTGCAACTGCTTTGCCGCCCGATGCAAGCGACTTGCCCGCCAGGTCAACGGATGCCGAGAAGCATGACCTGCCGAACGGCCTGACGAGCGACGAGGCGCGTGACCGGCTGGCAAAGGTCGGCCCGAACGCGATGCCGGATACCAACGTGCATCCGTTGCGTATGGCGCTCGAAAAATTCTGGGCGCCGGTGCCGTGGATGCTCGAGGCCGCGATCGTGCTGCAGATCGTGCTTGGCGACTATGCCGAAGCCGGGATCATCGCCGGTCTCCTGGTGTTCAACGCGGCGCTCGGGCTGTTCCAGGAGAGCCGCGCCCAGACAACCCTTGCTGCACTAAGGTCGCGGCTCGCGCTGACCGCATCCGTCCGGCGCGACGGCGCTTGGAAAACCGTGCCCGCGGCCGAGCTGGTGCCAGGCGATGTGGTCAAGCTGTCACTTGGTGGTGTGGTCGCCGCAGACGTGCGCCTCACCGGCGGAGAAATCCTGCTCGACCAATCCATGCTCACCGGCGAATCAGTACCCATCGAGGCTGGTGCGGGCCTGCAAACCTATGCCGGGGCGCTGGTGCGGCGCGGCGAGGCGGTGGCGGAGGTCACGGCGACGGGAGCGCGCACCAAGTTCGGCCGCACCGCGGAACTCGTCCGCACCGCCCATGTGGTCAGCTCGCAGCAGAAAGCCGTGCTGCGCGTGGTGCGCAATCTCGCTGTTTTCAACGGCGTGCTCATCATGCTGCTGGTGGCCTACGCCAGCTTTCTCAAGATGCCGCTCGCCGAGATCATCCCCCTTGTCCTGACGGCGGTCCTGGCTTCGATTCCGGTTGCGCTGCCGGCTACCTTCACCCTTGCGTCCGCGCTCGGCGCGCGGGCGTTGGCAAAACGCGGCGTGTTGCCGACCCGCCTCTCCGCGGTAGATGAAGCGGCATCGGTGGATGTCCTGTGCGCCGACAAGACCGGCACACTGACGCTGAATGCGCTGACGGTGACGACGGTTCGCCCCATGCCCGGCTTCGACGAAGCGCACGTCCTGGCGCTGGCCGCGCTGGCCAGCTCGGATGGCGGGCAGGATCCGGTCGATGCAGCCATTCGCGCGGCCGCGAGCAAGACCGCATCCGATGTGCCGCACGTGATCACGTTCACGCCGTTCGATCCGGCAACGAAGATGTCCGAGGCGGCGGTCGCGGACCCGCGCGGTGGAACGCAACGAATCGTGAAGGGGGCCTTTGCCGCGGTCATCGGCCTCGCTCAGCCGGCGCCGGCCGCATCAGCGGCGGCCACCGAGCTTGAGGGACAGGGTTTCAGAGTGCTGGCGGTCGCGGCCGGACCGCCGACGGCGATGAAGCTGGTTGGACTCATTGCGCTCAGCGATCCACCGCGCACGGACTCGGCGGCGCTCATCACCGAATTGCATGCACTGGGCGTGCGCACGGTGATGGTGACTGGCGACGCGCCGGCGACGGCAGCCATTGTGGCGCACGCGGTGGGGCTCGATGGCGCGGTTTGTCCGCCCGGTCCAATCCCGGACGCGGTACACCCCGAGACATTCGCGGTCTTCGCCGGCGTGCTGCCGGAGGGCAAGTACCAACTCGTCAAGGCGTTCCAGAAGGGCGGCCATACCGTCGGCATGTGCGGCGACGGTGCCAACGACGCGCCGGCACTGCGCCAGGCGCAGATTGGCATCGCGGTATCGACGGCGACCGACGTCGCCAAATCGGCCGCCGGCATGGTGCTGACCGAACCCGGACTCGCCGGCATCGTTGCCGCGGTCAAGGAAGGGCGCCTGACGTTCCAGCGCATCCTGACCTACACGCTGAACTCGATTACCAAGAAGGTCGTGCAGGTGCTGTTCCTGGCGGTCGGCCTGATCATGACCGGGCACGCGATCCTGACCCCCTTGCTGATGGTCCTCATCATGATCTTCGGCGATTTCCTTGGCATGTCGATAACGACCGACAATGTGCGGCCATCGCCGATGCCGAATGCGTGGCAGATCGGCAATCTGACGGTCGCGGGCGTCATCATGGGAGTCGGCGAGTTGGCGTTTTGTTCATCGGCCCTGGCCTTCGGCGCCTACCGGATGGGGTTCGACATCGGAACGCTGAGGACGCTGGCGTTCGTCGTTATCGTGTTCGGCAACCAGGCGACGACCTATACCAATCGTGAACGTCGGCGGCTGTGGTCCTCTCGCCCAAGCTTCTGGCTTGCCGCGTCGTCTGTGGCGGATATCCTGATCGCCTCGATATTGGCCGTCGGCGGAATCGCCATGACGCCCTTGCCGGTCTTGGTGGTGGTCGGCACGTTTGCCGCGGCAGTTGCCTGCGCCGTGATCCTGGATTTCGTGAAGGTTCCGGTTTTTCGTCGTCTCGGAATCGCCTAGAGTACGACGCGCCGTCGTAAGTCAGATCGAGGCGGGGCGCGTCGATAACTGTGCTACCATCCCGATCTGGTTCCCACAAACCGCGGCGGGGCGAACAATTGACCGAGCATAAGAGGCCACATGCTGAACCGACGCACATTCATATCACTGATCGCGACCCTGCCCGCCGTCTTCCTGCTGCGGCCTGTTCTCACGCCACGAGCCTGGGCCTCGCCTGCCGGCGACAGGGCCACCGCCTTCATCACGACGGCCGGAGGCAAGCTGATCGCGGCGATCAACGGGACGGGGACGCTCGAGCAACGACGCCAGGTGCTCGGCGGCATCATCGACGACGCCGTGGACGTGAACGGTGTGGCACGCTTCTGCCTGGGCCGCTTCTGGCGTACCGCGACGCCGGCGCAGCAGCAGCAATACCTCGGACTGTTCCGCAACGCGTTGGTGGTGAACATCGCAGCCAAAATCGGCGAGTACCAGGGGGTTCGCTTCACCGTCGGCGCCACCCAGGATCGTGACGCCGGCGAGATGGTTTCCACGGTCGTCGAGCGGCCGAACAACCCGCCGACCAACGTCCAGTGGGTGGTGGCCAACGCCACGACCGATCCGAAGATCATCGACGTGATCGCCGAGGGCACCTCGCTGCGCATCACTCAGCGCGACGACTACGCCTCGTTCCTCAACCAGCACGGCGAAAGCATCGACGCCCTGCTCGGCGCGATACGCCGCCAGCTTAGCCAGAACGGCTGACCGGCTTGCGGGCAAGCTGGCTCGCCGCGGAACTCGACCGGGGCGGCTCGCATGCACCGCGATCGCGGGGCTGCCTCGGGCGGGGCCGCATCCGTCACCGCGTCGATGTCGAGCCCACCGCCTGGCGCTCGGTCAGCCAGCGGTGATTGGGATTTCCCCCACCTGATCGGGCTGTTACCATACGCGTCATGCAAGCGCAGACCAACGTTCAACACCTTGGGACACCGCCGTCCGCCCCGCCAATGGCCGATCTGTCCCCAAATGAAAAGCGTGCTTTGCTTGCCCAACTCCTGCGGCGAAAGGCCGAGCGAGTCCCAACCGTTTCATCCTCTCTCCGATAACCAGCAGGGGATCTGGTTCTTGTGCCAGTTCGCGCCGGAAAGCTCGATCTACAATGTCAGTTTTGCGGGGCGCATCCGCTCCGATCTGGACATCCCGGCTTTCCGGCGCGCGTTTCAGGCGCTGGTGGATCGCCATCCTTCCCTGCGGACCACGTTTGCCGTGCACGCCGGCAAACCCGTGCAGCAGATCCACGACCATCAGCCGGTCCACTTCGAGGAGACCGATGCCTCGACCTGGCGCGAGGACGAGCTGCAGACCCGGCTGGTCGAGGAAACTCAGCGCCCGTTTGATCTGGAACGCGGGCCGGTCATGCGGGTGAGTTTGTTCACGCGATCGGCACAGGAACACATCCTGTTGCTGGTCATTCATCATATCGTGGTCGATTTCTGGTCCCTCGCGGTGATCCTGAATGAACTCGGCGTGCTGTATCTGGCGGAAAAGGCCGGTCGACCAGCGTCTCTTCCGCCGCTTGATCTGCAATACACGGACTTCGTTCGTTGGCAAGACAGAATGCTGGCGGGTCCGGCCGGCGAACGGCTCTGGGACTACTGGAAGAAGCAATTGGCCGGCCCGTTACCCGTGCTCAATCTGCCGACCGACCGGCCGCGACCGCCGATCCAGATGTTTCGTGGCGCGCAGCACGATTTCACTCTGAACGATGAACTGGCCCGACGGCTCAGGGCGCTCGCCAGAGCCGAGGGGGCGACGCTGTACATGGTCCTGCTGGCGGCGTTCGAACTGCATGCTTTACTACCACAGCGGCCAGGAAGACATCCTCGTGGCTTCTCCCATGGTCGGACGGAGCCGGGCCGAGTTTGAAGGGATGGTGGGCTTCTTCGCCAATCCGGTCGTCCTGCGCGCGGATCTTTCCGGCAATCCAACTTTTCGGGCGTTTCTGGGTCAGGTGCGTCAGACGGTGTTGGCGGCGCTCGAACATCAGGATTACCCCACCCTGCGTCTGGTCCAACGACTCCGGCCGCCCCGGGATCTCAGCCGATCACCGCTCTGCCAGGCCATGTTCGTCCTGGATAAACCGCACCGGGTCGCCGAACAGGCCGTACCGACATTCATGGAGGGCGAGACCGGGCTGCGGATGGATCATGGCGGGCTTGTGATGGAGTTGATCCCTCTGGAACGCCGGGCCGCAACCCTGGATCTGGTCATGTTGATCATCGAGACGACCGGATCGCTTTCCGCCTCCATCCGCTTCAACGCCGACCTGTTTGATGCCGCCACCATCCCCGGATGGCGGGACACTTTCACGCGCTGCTGGAAAGTGTCATCCGCGATCCGGCCGCCGCGATCGGTGATCTGGAAATTCTGACCGATGCCGAACGCCAGCAACTGTTGGTCGAGTTCAACGATACCAAGACCGATTACCCCAAGGACAAGTGCCTCCATCAATTGTTCGAGGAACAAGTCCAGCGGACGCCGGACAACGTGGCCGTCGTGTTTGAGGGACAGCAACTGACCTACGCTCAGCTCAACGCCCGCGCCAATCAACTGGCCCATCACCTGCAAGCCTTGGGCGTCGGGCCGGAGGTGCCGGTGGCCATTTGCATGGAGCGCTGCCCGGAGATGGTCGTCGGTCTTCTCGGCATTCTGAAAGCCGGCGGCGCTTATGTGCCGTTGGATCCTGCCTATCCCGAGGAGCGCCTGTCCTTCATGCTGCAAGATGCCCACGCTGCGGTGCTGCTGACGCGAGGGCACATCGGTGCAGAGCGTGCCCGAGCGCGGGATCCACACCGTGTGCATGGACTCCGGCCGGGAAGCCATCGCTGCGATGAGTGAAAAGAACCCGGTAGCCGGGGCAACAGCCGAGAACCTTGCCTACATACTCTACACCTCCGGCTCAACGGGACAGCCCAAGGGAGTCATGGTCGAACATCGTGGGTTGTGCAATGCCATCAACTGGATAATCCAAACGCTCGAGCTATCGGCCGAAGACCGCTGTCTTCTGAAGACTCCGATCACGTTCGATGCTGCCGGACGTGAATTGTATCCAACCTTGTTGACTGGCGGAAGGCTGGTCATTGCCGAGCCGGATGGCCATCGCGATAGCCGTTACTTGGCGGAAACGCTCCGTGGCGCGCGGATCTCCATTTTCCACTGCGTTCCGTCCCTTCTGCAGTTCCTCGTCGAAGAGCCGGCATTCGACGACTGCCTCGCCTTGCGGGCCGTCATGTGCGGCGGCGAAGCCTTGCCGACCCAAGTGGTCGCGCGGTTCCAGCGCCGCTCAAGGGCCAAGCTGTACAACGTTTACGGCCCGACCGAAACGATCATCGACTCGACATGTTGGTTATGCGAAGAGGCCGATGGCCTTTCTTCGAGTCCGATCGGACGGCCGATACCGAACGCGCGCATATACATCCTGGACAACGCGCTGCGCCCGCTGCCGATCGGCGTTGCAGGCCACATGCATATCGGCGGGGTGGGCTTGGCCCGAGGGTATCTGAACCGGCCCGATTTGACCGCCGAGAAATTTATTCCGGACCCCTTCAGCGCCGAGCCCGGAGCACGACTGTACAAGACCGGCGATTTGGCCCGCTATCTGCCCGACGGGAACATCGAGTTCCTCGGCCGTGCCGACCACCAGGTAAAGATCCGCGGGTTCCGCATCGAGCTGGGGGAAATCGAGGCCGCGCTCGGCCAGCACCCGGCCGTACGGCAGGCGGCGGTGTTGGCGCGGGAAGATGCGCCGGGAGAGAAGCGGCTGGTGGCCTATGTGGTCGCTGAATCCACCGCCGACGAATTGCGCCGCTTTCTCAAGGACAAGCTGCCCGACCATATGGTGCCGGCGGTCTTCGTGCTGCTCGATGCCTTGCCGTTGCTGTCCAACGGGAAGATCGACCGCCGGGCACTGCCGGCACCGGACCGGGCACGACCCGAACTGGACAAGGCCTTCGTGGCGCCCCGCACGCCGACCGAGGAGATGCTGGCGGAGATCTGGGCCCAGCTCCTCGACATTGAACGCGTAGGTATCCACGACAATTTCTTCGATCTTGGCGGTCATTCGCTGTTGGCAACCCAGGCCGTTTCCCGAATGCGCGAAGCCTTCGAGGTCGAAATTCCGCTGCGCCGTCTGTTCGAGGTACCAACCGTTGCCGGCCTGGCCGAAAGCATCGAGGCCGCCCGTCAGGCCGGGCAGAATTTGCTGGCGCCACCCATCCTGCCGGTTCCACGGAACGAAGACCTGGTTCTCTCATTTGCCCAGCAGCGACTATGGTTCTTCGATCAGTTGGAACCGGGCCTCTCAGCCTACAACATTCCGGCCGCCGTCCGTCTCAAGGGGCCGCTCAACCTGGCGGCGCTGGAGCGGAGTCTCAATGAAATCATCAAGCGCCACGAATCGTTGCGTACCACCTTTGGGGAGGTGGATGGACGGCCCACGCAAGTGATCGCCCCGACCTTGACGATCAAGCTGCCGGTCGTTGACCTGCGAAAGCTGCCGGCGGGCGAGCGGGAGACCGAGGTCCGGCGACTGGTCACCGCCGAAGCCCAGCTTCCCTTCGATTTGTCCCAAGGGCCCGCTGATACGGGGCACCGTGTTACGGTTGGGCGACGAGGAGCAGGTGGGGCTGCTGACGATGCACCATATTGTCTCCGACGGCTGGTCGACGGGAATACTGATTCGAGAGCTGGCGACGCTCTATGTCGCCTTCTGCGCCGGCGAGTCTTCGCCGCTGCCCGCGCTGCCCATTCAATATGCGGATTTCGCACACTGGCAGCGGCAGTGGTTGCAGGGTGAAGTCCTGCAAACCCAGATTGCCTATTGGAAGGAGCAATTGGCCGGCGCCCCCGCTGTGATCGACCTGCCCACCGATCACCCCAGGCCAGCGGTGCAGACTTTCCGGGGTGCGCACCAATCGTTGGTGCTGCCCAGACATCTGCAGGAAGGGTTCAAAGCGCTGAGTCGCCAGGAAGGGGCGACCGAGTTCATGACGTTGTTGGCGGCGTTCAAGGTCTTGTTGTATCGCTACACGGGTCAGGACGACCTGATCGTGGGCACGCCGATCGCCAACCGCAACCGGCTGGAGACCGAAGGGCTGATCGGCTGCTTCGTCAACGCACTGGTCCTGCGGACGGACCTTTCCGGCAATCCCGGATTTCGGGAACTCTTGCGGCGGGTGCAAAAAGTCTGCCTGGGGGCGTACAGCCATCAGGACCTGCCCTTCGACCGGCTGGTCGAGGAATTGCAGGTGAAGCGGGATTTGAACCGCAATCCGCTCTTTCAGGTGATGTTCGTGCTGCAGAATGCTTCGCTGCGGACGGTCGAGCAGTCGGGCTTGACCCTGAGCCCGGTCGAGGGGGACAGCGAGACGGCGCACTTTGATTTGACCCTGCAGATCGCGGACACCGACCAGGGGCTGACAGCCGCATTCGTATACAACACCGATCTGTTCGAGGCGGCCACGATTGCCCGGATGCTGGGGAATTTTCAGACCCTGTTGGAGGCCGTGGTCGCTGACCCCGAGCAGCGCCTGTCGGACTTGCCGCTGTTGACCGAAATCCGAGCGGCAGCAACTGCTGGTGGAATGGAACGGTAGCAGGACCGATTGTCCGCCGGACGTGTGCATTCATCAGCTCTTTGAGGCGCAGGTGGAGCGAACGCCGGACGCCATCGCCGTCGTGTTTGAGGCGGAGCAGTTGACCTATGGGGAGCTGAACCGCCGTGCCAATCAACTGGCGCATCACTTGCGGGCGCTGGGGGTCGGACCCGAGGTCCTGGTGGCCATCTGCCTGGAGCGCTCGTTGGAGACGGTCATCGGATTGCTGGGCATTCTCAAGGCCGGCGGCGCGTACGTGCCCTTGGACCCGGCGTATCCGCAGGAGCGCCTGGCCTTCATGCTGAAAGATGCGCAGGTGCCGGTGCTGTTGACCCGGGAGCGGTTGGTGGCGCGGTTGGCGGAACAGGATGCCAAAGTCATCTGTCTGGATTCAGGCTGGGAGACCATTGCCCGTGAAAGCGGCGAGAACCCCGGCAGCTCTGACCCGCCCTGAAAACCTGGCTTATGTCATCTACACGTCGGGATCGACGGGGCAGCCCAAGGGAGTTCTCATTTCGCATGGCTGCGATTGCAGGTCACTGCCGGAATGTTCAAAGCACCTACGAACTGGACTCCCGCGATGTCGTACTCCAGTTCGCTTCGTTGAGCTTCGATGTGTCATTGGAGGAAATCCTGCCGACATTGATCGTCGGGGCCCGGCTGGTGGTCATGGGGACGAACGTCTGGCATCCGGCAGAATTTCATCGAAAGATTGCAGAATTCGGGCTCACGGTCCTCAATCTTCCAACCGCCTACTGGCAGGAACTGGCTCGAGAATGGGCGGACGTCCCGGACGCTGGTTCCGAACATTCAGCCCAGACTCTTCATTGTCGGCGGCGATACGATGTTGCCCGATGTTCTCAAGCTCTGGCAGCGAACCCCGGTGAATTCAATCCGGCTCCTCAATGCTTACGGCCCGACCGAGACGACGATCACGGCAACGGCCTACGAAATCGCGTCGCCGTCCTGGTGAGAACACGACGTATCAGCGCGTGCCCATCGGTCGCCCCCTCGCTGGCCGAGCGATCTACATTCTGGACCAGCACGGCAATCCCGTTCCGATCGGCGTTCACGGTCATCTGCATATCGGCGGAGCGGGCCTGGCCCGAGGGTATTTGAACCGGCCTGATTTGACCGCCTAGAAGTTTGTTCCAGATCCCTTCAGCGCCGAGCCAGGCGCACGAATGTACAAGACCGGCGACCTGGCCCGCTATCGGCCCGATGGGAACATCGAGTTCCTCGGCCGGGCCGACCAGCAGGTGAAGATCCGCGGGTTTCGCATCGAACTGGGAGAAATCGAGGCCACGCTTGGCCAACACCCGGCCGTGCGGGAGGCCGTGGTCCTGGCGCGGGAAGACGCGCCGGGCGAGAAGCGGTTGGTGGCCTATGTGGTGGCGGACTCCACCACCGACGAACTGCGTCGCTTTCTCAAGGACAAGCTGCCCGAGTCCATGGTGCCGGCGGTGGTCGTGCTGCTCGATGCCTTGCCGTTGGCGCCCAACGGGAAGCTGGACCGCCAGGCGCTGCCGGCACCGGATCGATCCAGGCCAGGGTTGGAGAAGACCTTCGTCGCGCCCCGCGATGACCTGGAACGCCAACTCGCCGCACATCTGGGAGGAGGTTCTGGACGTTCGACCGGTCGGGGTGACAGACAATTTTTTTGAGCTGGGAGGGCACTCTCTGCTGGCGGTGCGTCTGTTCGCCGTCATCGAGAAGCGGCTGGGCAACAAACTTCCGCTGACGGCCGTCTTCCGAGGGGCAACGGTCGAGGATCTCGCCGGTGTTCTTCGTCGACAGGCCACGCCCGGCCCGCAGTCCTCGTTGGTGGCCATTCAACCCGGTGGCAGCAAACGGCCGCTGTTCCTGGTGCATCCGGCCGGCGGACACGTGTTTCCCTACATTCATCTGGCGCAGTTTCTGGGTCCCGATCAGCCCTGCTATGGGCTGCAGGCCAGAGGCGTGGAAGACGGGCAAGATCCGCACACGCGGATCGAGGACATGGCGGCCTACTACATCCAAGCCATGCAGACCGTGCAGCCGACGGGGCCGTACCTGCTTGGAGGATGGTCCATGGGTGGCGTGGTCGCCTTCGAGATGGCGCAACAACTTCACGCGCAGGGTCAGCATGTGGCGTTGCTCGCCATACTGGATGGTCGGATTCCCACGCCCGACGACACGTTTCCGGAGCAGGACGCTGAAGCGATCTCGTTGGTCGAACGTTATTTTGGCATTTCGTTTGGCCCGATGGAGTCCCTGACGGAGCTTCCCGAAGACGAACAGTTGGCCGTTCTGCTGGAACGAAGCGAAGAGCGCCGGACTGGTACCCGCAGAGCTTGATGTTTCCCAGGCTCGCCGGTTTGTCATGCTGCTCAGGAACGACCTGCGCGCGACGCAGACCTACGGACTGCATCGCTACCCCGGTCGAATAACCTTCTTCAAGGCGAGTGAAACGTTGGCGGGCACGTCCGCGGACCCGACGATGGGCTGGAGTGATTGGGCCAGTGGTGGCGTGGAGGTCCATGTCGTTCCGGGCAACCACGCCAATCTGATGTATGCGCCTCACGTTGAAGTCCTGGCTGCGAAGCTGACGGCTTGCCTCAACCAGGCGCAATCCGCGGCGGCGGACCAGAATGGCGCCGCCGCACAGATCGATCAATGACCGCCGCAACCGCCTTTGATTCCTGGATTGCCTTCCGCAAGCCGAACCCACAGGCCCGCCTCCGTCTGTTCTGTTTCCCGTACGCGGGAACCGGTGCCGCGATTTTTCGCACCTGGCCGGACGACTTGCCCGCTTATGTCGAGGTCTGCCCGGTTCAGTTTCCCGGTCGGGGAACGCGGCTGATGGAGGCTCCATTCGCGCAGCTTTCACCGCTCGTCCAGGCCCTCGCCCAGGCTCTGGGTCCACTCCTGGACAAGCCGTTTGCCTTCTTTGGCCACAGCCTGGGCGCACTGGTCGGCTTTGAGCTCGCCCGTGAACTCCGAAGACAGTTTGGTGTTCAGCCGGTTCGCCTGTTTGTCTCTGCGGCTCGCGCGCCGCAAATCCACCCGCGACACCGGCCGATCCATGCCTTGCCCGAGGGAGAATTCCTGGAAGAGCTGCGTCGCCTGAACGGCACTCCCGGAGAAGTGTTGGAACATGCAGAACTCATGCAGATCATGCTTCCCATCCTGCGGGCAGATTTCGCCGTTTACGAAACTTACGCGTACTCGCCCGAGCCTCCTCTCACTTGCTGCATCTCCAGCTTTGGCGGCGTGCAGGATCGCCGGGTGAGTCGTGGCGATCTCGACGCCTGGCGTGAGCAAACGAGTGCTTCCTTCTCGCTGCGGATGTTTCCCGGCGACCATTTTTTCTTGAACACAGCTCAACCGCTGCTTCTTCAGGTGCTCGTCCCAAGAACTGCGCGGAGACGGGTGAGAACTGCCATATGAAAGCAGCACCCATCACCTCGTCCTGTTTCTCCGTGGCGCTCCCCACCAGAAACCTTGGCGTTAGGACGCGATGAGGTTCATGTCTGGCGAGCGACCTTGGACCAGACCCCAGTCACAGATTGAGAGCTTCCTCCACAGCACTTGCCGCGGATGAACAGGCGAGGGCGGGGCGGTTTTATTTCGAGAGAGATCGCGAGCACTTTATCGTCGCTCGCGGCGTGCTCCGGGCCATCCTCGGCTGCTACCTGAATCGACCGCCGGAATGCGTGTCATTTTGCTACGGCGCTCATGGCAAGCCTGCCCTTGCCGGAGATACTGACCTGGATGCCATCCGCTTCAACGTGTCCCACTCCCACGACGTCGCCCTTTATGCGGTCACGCGTGGTCGGGAGGTGGGTATCGACCTCGAGCGCATCCGCTTCGATCTGGCAGTCGATGGAGATCGCCGAGCGATTTTTCTCGCGACAGGAGGTTGCGACTGCTCCGAAACACTCCCGACCGAGGCGCAGCGTCAGGCGTTCTTTCGCTGTTGGACGCGCAAGGAGGCCTACATCAAGGCCCGCGGCGAAGGACTTTCACTGCCGTTGGACCAGTTTGACGTGTCGCTGGCTCCCGGGGAACCGGCCGCAATCCTCGGCACGTCAACAAGATCCGTCCGAAGCCTCCCGTTGGTCCCTTCAGGAACTTCCCCTCGCCCCGGATTATGCTGCCGCTCTTGCCGTGGAAGGACACGGCTGGCGTCTTGCCTGCTGGCAATGGCCGGACCCAAGGCAGCAATCAGTCTGAATGCTGCGACTTATTTTTGTTCCGCGCCCATCTCTCAGCGAGCCGATTGACAACCAAATAGGTGAGCAACGTAACGGGCGTAGCGATGATGATCGAGCCAACGAGCATGGCGGCGTAAACATCCCAACCCTTTTGCAAAACGTCCCACAGCCGTGCCTGATCCAACGTCAGCGGATGTCGCACCGGAAGAATCAACTTCCCCAACCGATATTCAGCCAGCCAGATCAAAGGCAACAGAGGGATATAGAGAATCGCCGCCGTCGCCCCGGCGACCGCGGCGATCACGTTCCGCTTCAGCAGCCACGCCACCACGGTCGCCACGATGATCGGGGACGGATTCAGCGGCAGGAAACTGGCAACGATGCCGATGGAGAAGCCGGCCGCGATCTGGTCGGGTCGGGCATCGAGGCGCGACAGCTTTTGCCAAGTCTCTCGGATGCGTTGTTTCAGGGTGAGTCTGGTCATGCCTCAGGGCGCGTGGCTGGCATGCACCACATCACTGACAATCTGACCGTCACGCAGGCGAATCAACCGGTGCGCCCGCTCCATGACCTGAGGATCATGGGTGGCATAAACGAAAGTCGTGCCGTGAGCGCGATTGAGTTGTTCCATCACTTCGAGGAGAGCGGTCGCCGTCACCGAGTCGAGATTCGCCGTGGGCTCATCCGCCAGAATCAGCGCCGGTTCGGTGACCATGGCTCGCGCCACCGCCACCCGTTGTTGTTGCCCGCCGGACAACGCGCCGGGGCGACGATCTTCAAGGCCGGCAAGACCGATTTCCGAGAACAGCTTTTCCACTCTTGCTTTCCGTTGCTTCGCAGGCACACCTTGCAGAAGCAGGGTAAATTCAGCGTTCTCCAGGGCGGTCAGGACCGGCAGCAGGTTGTAAGCCTGGAAGACGAAGCCGAGGCGCTGCAGCCGCAGACGAGCCAGGTCCCCTGAGGATAGGAGTTGAAGGTTCTTCCCTTCCACCAACACCTCTCCGGTATCGGCTCGGTCGAGTCCGCCGATGATGTTCAGCAACGTGGTTTTGCCGCAACCGGACGGGCCGGCAATCGCGAGAAATTCTCCGGGAGCAACCTGGAGATTGATCCCGCGCAGTGCCGGGACCTCGATTGGCCCCGTGCGGTAGGTCTTCTTCACGTCCTTCAGTTCCACCGCCCACTCAGTCATATTGCTCTCCAATCATGCTAAAATACCCTCAATGCGTCGGGCAGTTTGGTTCGCGCGGCCTTGAGCGCCGGATAAAACGAGATGACGGTTGCCGTCAGAAACACAATCCAGACGGACGAAGCGATTCGCGTCACGCTCAAGCGCGCGTAGATGATCGGGTCAAAAACGAGCGCGGCGGGAAGGCTGCTTTTGAAGAACCAGCGCAGATCCAACCCATAGGTGGCGAAATAATGCTGGACGCTCAATCCCAGCACCAGACCCAGAGCGAGGCTGAACGCGGTGAGCGCCAACGACTCGCCAATGACCATGACGGCAAGCTGCACAGGCCGCAGGCCCAGAGCCGAACAGAGACCGAATTCATAGCGGCGCTCGAGTACTCGCATGAGAATGGTGTTGAGTATCCCCAACCCGACCACCGCGAGGACCACACCGTTCATGACATAATTAAAGGCGTCATCCAACAAGAAGAGCCGAGCCAGTTCGGCATGGCTTCCCGCCAAGGGAGAATTTCAACCGGCATGCCGGTCAACTGCTTCCGCAAGCCCTGGGCCACCATCAGCGCGTCGCCCTCCTGTTCCAGCAGGACCGCGACCTGAGTGACCCGGTCGGGCACGCCGAGCAGAGCTTGCGCCTCGGGCAACGGCAACTGGATGATGTGGGCGTCGATCGCTTGGACCCCGGTGCGAAAGATCCCGCTCACCCGCAGCAGCGTGCTCTGCATTTCGCCGCCACCCGCGTCCGTCGCTGCCGTGTCGGGCGGTTGCACCATCTGAGTCATGAGCACGACTTTGGCCCCGATCTTCACCGCGAGCTTGCGGGCCAGCTCCACGCCAATGACGACGCCCGATTGTTGGTCGTCATTGAGATAGTTGCCCTCGACGATCCGCTGGGGAATCAGGGATACGGTCCGCTCCTGTTTGGGGATGACCCCCATGATGCGCACCCCATCAGCGTTGGCTGCGGAACTCAGCAATCCGGAGGCCAGCAGCCGGGGACTCACGCCGCGCACAACATGTTTCATGGCATCGGTCTGCAAGAACGCTTCGGTCGCAGACACGACCCGGGCCGGCAGCAACAACGCCTGAGAGCCGGTGTCCTGGTACCCCTGCGCCTGGATGACGACGTGCCCGGTGCCAAATCTCACCGCGTTGGCAATCATTTGCTCGTGGCTGCCATCGAGCAAGCCCAACGAAACCAGCAGCAAGGTCAGACCCAAACCCAAGGCCAGCGCGGTCAGCAGGGTCCCGCGGGGATTGCGCCAGAGATTGCGCCACCCGATCTTCACCAGCAGGAGGACACCCATCATCGCTAAACCTTTCGGAGCGCCTCCGCCGGCCGAAAGCGGGCCGCCCGCAACGCGGGATAGAGGGCCGACACCAGAGCCGTGACGGCCAGCCCCAGAGCGGCCTGCGTGTAGACAGTGAAATCCTGCCGACCGTACCAGAGGGGGCCCACCACAATTCCGGCCAGAGAGACCGCGTTTCCTTTGCTACCCAGGTTCAAACCATGAACCTGCAGATACCAGAGCAGTGGAGCCCCAAGCGCCGCTCCCAGAACCAGACTGGCTCCCGCCAAACTTGCCGCCTCCGCCACGATGAGACCAACCACCTGAACCGGACGCATTCCCACGGCCATCAGCATGCCGAACTCACGCGTGCGCTCGATGATCGCCATGAGCATGGTGTTGACGATGCCCATGGCCGCCAACAGGAAAAAGATGAAAAAGAGAATGAAAGTAACGCGACGATTGAACTGCACGTAATCGGCCAGCTCCGGCGCCAGCTCCTGCCAAGGCATCACGCGAACCGGAAGGGTCTTGCTCAGTTGCACCTCAAGTGCCGCCGCCGTCGTCGTCGCCGCGGTGATGTCATGGAGCTTGATCCCAACTTCATGGATCCTTCCCGGCGGCAAGCGCAACAGCTCCTGCAGCGAAGCGAGAGGCATGAGCACCAGACCCTGGTCCATGTCGTCAAGCCCCGTGTGAAACAGCCCGGCTACCGTGTACAGGTCATTTCCCATCGAGCCATCGGCCGCCGGCGTCAGCAGGACGATTTCCGACCCCACGTCGGCGCCAATCGTGGTGGCGAGTTTATCTCCCAGCACGACACCTTTGGGCATTCGTCCGGTCAGGTAGCTCCCTTTTACCATCCGGGTTTGCAGCACAGTAATCTTCTGTTCCTGATCGGGGACGACGCCGAGGAGTTGCGCCCCGGCCGATTGATGGGTCGCGCTGACCAGGCCGTAGGCGTACACCCGGGGACTCGCGGCCTGAACCCGCGGGTCGGCGGCGATGGCGGCAAGCAGCGCGCTGACGTCGGTCCCGTTTCGCCCTCCCAAGGTCTGCTGAATGGGACGGTCCGGGTAGTAATCCGGAGCATGCACCTCGATATCGGAGAGAACAAGATCGGTGCCGCTCTCGATCATCTGCTGCCGCAGCCCGGCCATCAGGCACGCAACGAACAGCAGCATGGCGTAGCCCAAGCCGATCGCCGCCATGGCGATCAGCGTCCGCCCGGGATTATACCAGAGATTGCGCCACGCAAGCCGCAGAAGCCGTCCGTTCATGGCTTCAGATTCTTCAGGGAAAAAATCTCCTCGCTGATCGGCTTGTCGAAGACGATGTTGTCGTACGTGATTGTCGTCTGTTCACCCGCCTGGTCCAGAGGTCGCATGACCAGGCGCGTGGGAATGAGCCTCCCGCTCACATAGGCGTAATCGGAAAACGACAGTTCCCGCACCAGCTTCCCGTTTTCGTCATAGTAGCGCTGCCATATGGGCATCAGGTCGGCTTGGCGGACTTCCAAAGTGATTTTCCCCCACACCACCGCCGCTGCCGGCTTGGGTGTCAGGGTATATTCAGACACCGCGACCCCGTCCCGCTGTCCTTCGAAAGAGGTCGCAATCAGGTAGTCGCTGGTGAGGCGACTCTGGCCCACCAGGTCATTGAGGGTGAAGTCACTGCCCATCCACGAGGTCGTCATCATCGACGCCGGCATCTCAACCGTGCGGTTCGCTTTCGGCAGATACATCCAGGCATTGTCGCCAACTTTCAGGATGGCCGTGCCCGCGTCTTCCGGCGGTTGGCGAATGCGGACGAGAATCTTCGACTCGCCGACCGACCAGAACTGCATCGAGATCTTGCGTTGGAAGTCTGGCTTGGTGATCTGCATTTCCACGGTGGCGATGCTGGATTGGCTGGTAAACAGCCGAGCCACCCGGTCCACGATCTCCTGCGCCCGTTGATCGTCCGCGGCCTGAGCGACTTGTCCCAGGCTCAGCCATGTCAGCCCCAGGCAGATCGCGACGCGTGCTTTTTGCCATCGCGCCGGACGACGAATATGTCCGGCGAAGGCGAGAAAAGCATGCGACCCGAAAACGCCGAGCTTGTGGAATGGCGGCAGTTGGCGTGTTGCCGGTTATGGCTCGTCCAAAAGCCGCGCAAATGCATGTTGATCCCTTCGATAGCGAACATTGACAACAATCCTCCAGCGGCGACCAGATTGTAGAGAATGTCCAGGTTGCAACGACAGGCTCAATTTTCGAAAAAACTGCCGGATTTTGCCATCGCGATACCTTGGGCCAGAACACTCTCATGGCATGGGACTGGCCTTTTCCTCCGCCAACATATCGCTGAGCAATGCACTCACTTGCTCATCCGAAAGCTGGTCCAGGTTGGCCAACAGGCGTTCCGCAGTTCGCTGCTCCCCCAGCGGTGCAACTGCCGGGGCCAGAGGCATTGTCGGGTCGGCGGCCTCGGTGGCCAGTTGTTCAAGCACCTGCGTGACCGCCTGGTCAACGCTAAAGCCCTGCAGGAATTTCGCCACCGGCACGTTCACCTTCAGGTCAACCGCGATCCGGTTTTTCAGCTCGACGGCCATCAAGGAATCCAGACCGAGCTCGCTCAGGGATTGCTGGAGGTCCAGCTTGGATGGGCTCAAGCCGAGCGCCCGGGCCACTTGCTCGCTCAGGTAGGATTGCAGCAACTGCCGGCGTTCCGCCGGTTCGGCGGCAAGAAGTGCATCCCGCCGTTCGTTCGTGCGGCCCGCCGCCTGGGGGACTTCGGCCGCCTCACGCGCCAGCTCAGCGAGCAGCGGCGAGGCGCTGTCCGCCGGATAAAACTCTCGATACTGCTTCCAGTTGACCGGCACCGCCACGACCTGGTTTGCGCTTTGCCCGAGCAGTCGTCCCAGTATTTCCAGCGCTTGCCTGGGTGCGATGCTGCTGATCCCCAGCAGCGCCAGGCGCGCGGCGAGACGCTTGCCGCCGACCGGACTCCGCGAATCCCTCACCGGCCCAGGCACCCCAATTGATACTCAGGGCCGGCTGGCCCTGGGCTTGCCGGTGATGCGCCAGCGCATCCAGGAAAGCGTTGGCGGCGGCATAGTTCCCCTGACCGGGTTGGCCCAGCAGGGCACCCGCGGAAGAGAAGAGTACGAAGAAGTCCAAGGGATCGTCTTGGAGAAGGCGATGCAGCAGCCAGCCACCCATCACCTTTGGCCGCAAAACAGTCGTCAGTGCCGCCGCATCGAGTTGCACCAGCAGTCCGTCCTGCAAAACGCCCGCCGCGTGCACGACACCCCGGATCGGCGGCCAACCCTCCGCGCGAAACTCGTCCAGAAAGCCGCGCAACTCGCCTTCGTCCGCCACATCGACCGACGCCAGATGCACGCATGCGCCCAAAGATTCCAGTTCCCGAATGGCGGTGATTTGACGGGCCAGGCGACTTCCTGTTTCGAGCGAACCCCAGTTCGCGCGCGGCGGAAGCCTGGTGCGTCCCAACAGGATCAACCGCCGCGCCCCTTGCTCGACCATCCAACGCGCGACCAACAGGCCAAGGTCGCCTAATCCTCCGCTGATCAGATAGCTGCCGTCTGTCCGCCAACGGAAGGGAATGGCTTGCGTGGCCGATGGGCGCTGGCGGACCAAACGGCCAACGTATCGTCGCCCTTGCCGAAACGCCAATTGATCCTCGCCATCAGCACTGGAGATTTCCTCCCACAACTGATGAGCTTCAGCGTCACGCGGTGATGCCACGGGGTCCAGGTCCACCAGCCCGCCCCAGAACGTCGGATGCTCCTGCGCAATGACGCGCCCCAATCCCCAAAGCGGTGACTGCGCGACGGACACCGGAGAACACGCTTCTCCGGCCGCCTGAGCACCCCGCGTCATCAGCCAAAGTCGAGGAAGGTCAGGCGATTCCGTCCGGGCCAGTTGTTGCACCAGCAGCAGGACACTGCCGCAGCCCAGAGTCTGGGCGGCGCTCAGCGAGGCCACGGTGGTCTCCTCTGGATCGGCAGCGTCGAGGCTCCAGAGATGGACAACGCCACGACAGGCCGGCTGATCGGATCCCAGAGCCGCCGCGAAGAGCCGGCTTATGTCCTCCGGTCGTTCGGGGTGGATGCGATAGTGCTCGCCGTCCATTTGCTCGTACGAGTTCCCCGGCGGCGACCAGAATGCTCCGTTCGCCGCGGGCTTCCAGCAGTGCGGACAGCGCATCGCCGACGCCACCACTGTCGGCAAAGATCAGCCAGCTTGCCCGGCCGGCTGGCGCGTCCGAATTTTCTGCCGCGAGTTCTTTGGGCTGCCACACGAACTCATAAAGCCAGTCGTCGAGATGATCGACAGAAGCGCGCGTGCGTATCTTCGCCCAGATATTCAAAGCGGAGTCCCTGAATCTCGACCGCCACGCGTCCCGCTTCATCGAGGAGCTGCACGTCTCCTGTCGTGGCATCCGCCTCCCGATGCCGCACCCGCGTGTGACTCCATAAATGATGGCCTGGATGACGGTGCACCCGGAACTGGTCGATGCGGGTCGGCAGGTAAATTCCTTGTCGGCCGCTTTCGGTCGCTCCGGCCGCAACCGCAGCCCCGAAAACCTGCAACCCGGCATCGAGCACTGCCGGGTGAATGTGCCGGCCAGTAAAGTCCGCCTCCGGCCCATCGGGCATCTGCACCTCAGCCAACACCTCTCCGTCGCTCCGCCACAACCGGGCGATGCTTTGAAAGAACGGACCGTAGTGGATGCCGCTTTCTTGCGAGTCCCGCGTAATAATCCTGGCCGGAGATCGTCTCCGCGCAGCGCGTTCGCATTTCGGTAAGCGTCTCCTGCCCGGCATCCGGGGCGATGCTGCTGGTGTCCTGTCGAAGACAGACCTTGCCGGTGGCATGCAGCATCCATGATTTGCCGGCGTGCTCCACGCCTGCCGCGCGACTGTAGATGTGAAAGGATGCCGCGCCATCCGCGCCTTGAGAGAGGATCACCTGAATCGTATGGGCTCGCGCCCTCGGGCAAGAAGAGCGCCTTGCGAAATTCGATGTCCTGCAGCGCAACGGATTGCGTGCCGAAGACCTCGACCGCGGCGGCCAGGGCCATCTCCAGATAGGCCGAGGCGGGCAGCACGGCGACGCCCTGGATGCGGTGGTCATCCAGATAGGGCAGGGACTTCTTGTCCAGCGTGGTTTCCCAGAAGTGGGTTCCCGCAGGAGGCCGCCGAACTGAAATGCCAGCCCAGCAGAGGGTGGTTTCCCGTCCCGCTCCGAGCGACTGGCTCCCGGTGCAGGGTCGGTGTCTCCCGTTGAAGGCTCAAGCCAACAGCGCTCCCGTTGCCACGGGTAGCATGGGAGATGAACGCACCGGCCGCCGGTCGGATAGATCAGGTTCCAGTCGACCGGATATCCCAACGTATAAAGCGCACCGAGCGATCCGAGCAGGACCGTGCGTTCATCTTCCTCGTGCCGCAGGGACGGAAGCACGGCGGCTTCCTGGCCGAAGTGATGAAACCCTTGCTGCATGGCGCTGAGCAGAATGGGGTGCGGGCTGATTTCCAGGAAAATGTCATGCCCATCTTCCACCAGGCGCTGAACCGCGGTGGAGAACAGCACCGGCTCTCGCATGTTCCGCGCCCAATAGCGCGCATCGAATTGCAGCCCGTGGCTGACCTGGCCGGTCACCGTCGAGTAGATCGGCACGGATTCGGGCCGCGGCTCCAGCCCTGCCAAAGCCTGCAGCAAATCGGCGCGCAACGGCTCCATCTGGGGGCTGTGCGAGGCAAAATCGACCTTCACCATGCGACAGAAGATGTCACGGCGCTGCAACCGATCCAGAATGGCGGCGAGCGCGGCCGGATCGCCGGACAACACCGTCGAGGTGGGACCGTTGCTGACGGCGATCGACACGCGGTCTTCGCAGCCGACCAGGACGCGCCGCGCGTCCTCGATGGAAAGTTCCACCGCCGCCATGGCGCCTTGCCCAACGGTGCGCTTGAACAACCGGCTGCGATGACAGACAACCCGGACGGCATCGTCGAAGCTCAGGGCACCGGCGACGTATGCGGCCGCGACCTCGCCCAAACTATGGCCCACCACGGCCTGCGGCTCGATGCCCCAGGAGCGCCACAGGGCTGCCAAGGCGACCTGAATCGCAAACAACGCCGGCTGGACGATATCGACTTCGTTCAATCGCGACTGGCCGGCATCGGTGGCCGTGAGTTCGGCGAGCAACGACCAATCTCCGTACGGCCGCATCGCCTGGTCGCAGCGTTCGATGACCTCGCGGAAAACGGCTTCCTGCTCCAACAACCGTCGCCCCATGCCAAACCACTGGCTCCCTTGCCCCGGGAACACAAACACAAGCTTTCGCCGGCGCGACGAAAGCTTGCGGCCGGACGACAAGCCGGGACGCGCCTCGCCCCGCAAAAAAGCCTCCAGGCTCTCGATCAGTTGCGCCGGCGAATTGCCGGTCACGGCGAGACGGTGGTCGTGGTGAGCGAGCCGCACGCTGGCCGTGTAGCAGACATCCGGCAACGACGCAGCGGACTCCGGGCTGGCGAGGAAGTCTTGGTAGGCGCGAGCAAGCGACTGGAGGGCTGCCGGACTACGTGCCGACAGCGGCAGCAGGTGTGCGCCGGCTTTCCGTTCTGTATCCGGCAGTTCCGGTGATGGCCGGGGGCGCCGCTTCCAGAACCACATGCGCATTGGTGCCGCCGAAGCCGAATGAGCTGACGCCGGCCAATGCCGGACCGGACTCCGTGGGCCAGGGACTCAGCGCCGTCTGCACGCGGAGAGGAAGCTCGTCGAAGGGAATATGCGGGTTGGGTTCTGCGAAGTGCAGGCTCGGCGGGATCTCCCGATGCCGCAGCGCCAGCGCCACCTTGATCAGGCCCGCGATACCGGCGGCGGCCTCGAGGTGGCCCAGGTTGGTCTTGACCGACCCCAGGGCGCAAGGCCGTCCCGGTGGACGTTCGACGCCCAGCACTGCGCCCAGCGCTTTCGCCTCGATCGGGTCGCCCAACAATGTGCCCGTGCCGTGGGCCTCGACGTAGTGCACCTCGCCGGGCGAGACGCCGGCTTGCCGGTAGGCTTCGCGCAGGACCGCCTCTTGCGCCAGCGGGTTCGGCGCCATCAGCCCGTTGCTGCGTCCGTCCTGGTTCACGGCGCTGCCGCGAATGACGGCATAGATCGGATCACCATCAGCCAACGCTTTCGAGAGCGGCTTCAGCACGACGACGCCGGCACCCTCGCTGCGAACGTAGCCGTTGGCCCGGGCATCGAACGCCTTGCAGCGCCCATCCGGCGCCATGGCGCCGGCTTTGGTGAAATTGATCGCAATCGCCGGCGAGAGAATCAGGTTCACGCCCCCGGCCAAAGCCAGCGTGGACTCGCCGTTCCGCAGGCTGCAGCAGGCCAGGTGGACGGCAACAAGTGACGAGGAACAGGCCGTGTCGATGGCGATACTCGGCCCGCGGAAATCGAACAGGTACGAGATTCGGTTGGCGGCGATGCTCAGGGCATTGCCGGTGCCGGCATAGGCATCAATTCGCTCGAGATCATTCCACTGCAGCCGGCCGTAATCGTTGGTCGCGATGCCGATGAATACGCCGGTCTGGGTGCCGAGCCAGACGCTCGGGCACCTGCCCCGCGTCCTGCAGCGCTTCCCAGGTCACCTCCAGCAAGAGGCGTTGCTGCGGGTCCATGCGCAACGCCTCCCGGGGGGAGATGCCAAAGAAATTGGCATCGAACTGATCCACCTGCCCCAGAAAGCCGCCCCAGCGCGTGTTCATTTTGCCCGGGGTCGCCGGGTCCGGATCGTAGAACGCATGCTGGTCGAAGCGATCCGCGGGAACTTCGCGGATGGCATCCACGCCGTCTCGCAGCAACTGCCAGAACGCGGCCGGGTCGTTCGCGCCGGGAAACCGGCAGCCGATGCCGATGATGGCGATCGGTTCGTTATTCGCCTCCCGGTCCTGGCCGGCCCTGGTCGCTGCCTCCGGCACGTCCGGTGATCCCGCCAAATGCCGAGCGAGAGCCTCGATAGTCGGGTATTCATAGACCAGAGCCGGAGAAAGCTTTCGTCCCAGCCACTCGGCGAGTTCACCGGCCAGGCTGACCGCCTCCGTAGACCCAAGTCCGTAGCTGGCGAAGGGCTCGCGGATATCGATCTCGTGCGACTCGATTCCCAGCCGCTCGGAAAGTTTGGCGACCAACCACGCCTGGATGACTTCTGTGTTGGTGGAATTCTCAGACATGGCTCATGTCTCACCGAGTCTTTCCAGCGTCCCCTTGAGGAAACTGGCTTTGCAAGCGTGGCGCTGCACCTTGCCGCTGGTGGTCATGGGAATGCGTCCGGCCCGGAGCAGCACCACCTTGTGGACCCGCGCATCATGCGCTTCGGCCACCGCCCGGCGAATGGCCCGAACCACGGCCTCGACATCCAACGGCAAACGCCCATTTGGATGCGCGCGCGCTTCCCCATCCGGCGGGTTGCGAACCGCCGGTTGGTACCGGGGCTCGACTTCGGCGGCGACGATCAGTTGTTCTTCGCCGGTGCCATCGACCGAAAACGCCGCGCAGCAAGCCGGCCGTAGGGCCGGGTGACTTTGTTCCACCGTCAATTCAATATCCTGGGGATAAAGCTTGCGACCACTGATGATGATCAGATCCTTCAGGCGACCGGTGACAAACAATTCGCCATCTTTGCATAAACCCCAAATCCCCGGTGCGGAGAAACGGTCCCTCCCCGGTATCTTTCAGGTAGGCCCGACAAGCGCGTTCGGTTTCCTCGGGTCGGTTCCAATACCCGTCGAGTCACGCTCGGGCCGGACACCCAGATTTCGCCCACTTCATCCGGTGCACAGGCCGTCATCAATTCCGGATGAGCGATGACGATCCTGCGTATCGTGCAGGGCGTGGCCACTGCTGACCAGTGTCCGCACATTCTGCTGTTGGCGCGCACGGCCTCCACGATGCGGTTCTGCTCGAACGCCGCCACTTGTATCGTGCGGAACATCTCCTCTCTCAACGAACCGCCGGAAACCAGCAGCGTCGCTTCGGCGAGTCCATAACATGGATGCAAGGCGCCGGGGCGGAAACCACACGCGGCGAAGGTCGCCGCAAACCGTTGCATGGTGTCGGCGCGGACCGGCTCGGCGCCGTTGTAAGCCACATCCCAACTGCTGAGGTCGAGAGTTTCACGTTGTTCCGGGGTAATTCTGCGGGTGCACAATTCATACGCGAAATTGGGGCCGCCGCTGATCGTGGCTTTGTAGCGCGAAATGGCCTGGAGCCACCGTATCGGCTGCATGAGAAAGGCGACCGCCGGCATCAGGTAACACGGGCGTCCGTGGTACACCGGTTGGATAATCCCATTGGTCAGTCCCATGTCGTGGAAGGCCGGTAGCCAGGAGACGGTGGCACCGTTCGTGTTGAACGCGAAGAGGCGGCTGATATAAGCCGAATTGTGCAGGAGATTCCCGTGACTGATCATGACGCCCTTCGGTTCCGCGGTGGAGCCGGAGGTGTATTGGAGCAACGCCACGGTGTTGCTGGTCACGGCGGGGTCTCGCCACGTCCTGCGCCAGGCTGCCGGCAACCTCGTCGGTGGCCACCCAGCGCAGCTTCCGCAACTCGGGCGCTTGCGTGAACAGGCCCTCGGTGTTGGCGAAAATCGCCGACGTGGTGAGCACCACCGAAGGCTGCGCATCGCTGATGATGGCTCGAAGCCTGGGAAGGGTCCGCTGCGGCTGCGCCAGATTGGGCGCAGGCAGCGGGACGGCAATCACCCCGGCATACAAACAGCCGAAAAATGCGGCGATGAACTCGAGACCTGCCGGATAAAGCAGCAGCGCACGCTCCCCATCTGCTCGGTAGCTTTGCAGCAGCGCCGCAATGCTCCGGGCCTGGCGGTCCAACGCCGCATGGGTCAGATGATCCCCTTCGACTTCGCCATCGATCAGATAGGTATGGGTCCGCTGTTCAGGCTGCTGCAGCGCCCGCCAGCGAAGCAGCTCGACGAGCGTGGAAAACGCCACGGCCGGTTCGATAACGTCGCTCGTCAAGCTAGGCCCCCATTGGCGTGGTTCGGGTGGGATAGTAGTTGAGAGCAGGTCGCGGCGCCACCCGAGCAATGCAGGCACCAAGGCCTCGGGCGTCTGCCATCCGACATAGGGGTGTCGGCGCACGGCGTTGACGCGACGCCGCCAGGTTGCGATCACCAGGGCGACCGGGCGGACCGACAGAAGCCGGGGCTCGGCCCGGACCCCACCAAATCGCGCTGCTCCCTTGGTCCGTGTCGCGGCCCAAGCCCGCCAAGAGCAGAGCCCACCGGGACAAGCCCGGTGGCAGGCTCTTGGAACCCGCCCGTTGGTTTGGTGTGGGGAGAGGGGCTGGTTGCGAGGCTGAAGCCGGGTGGTATACTTCCTGTTGTGAGGGAGACCGGTGCGTCGCGACGGTACTAGGGCGGCGATCTCACGGCATTTCTCTCAGCACAGCAGGGTGGTGACTCAGTGGAAGCGATTACCGACGAAGTGAGGCAGATCATTGCCAGGGAGCTCAAGATTCCGGTCGAGCCTTTGACCGCGGACACCACGCTGCAGGATCTCGGCGTCGAATCGCTGGATTTGATCGAGATCATCTTCGCGCTGGAGGAAAAGTTCGACATCAGCATCCCCTATAACGCGAATGACGCGCCAGCCGCCGGCACGGCGGACACCTCGACGGCCGGGGCGGGCAAGCTTGAAACGATTGGCCAGATTTCCGCGGCAGTGAAAGATCTCATAGACGCGAAGACCTCTGCATGAACCGCGTCGTGATCACGGGGATCGGCGTCGTATCACCCGTGGGATGCAGCCTCGAGGACTTCTGGCCGGCGCTGGTGGAGGGTCGCTCCGCCATCGGTCCCTTCTCGGTCACGCGAAGCGAACGACTGAGCGCGCGCATCGCGGCGCAGGTTCGCGGCTTCGACCCCGCAGCGCTGTTCGACCCGAAGCAGCTCGGCCCGATGGATCGCTTCTCGCAGTTCGCCGTCGCGGCCGCGCGGGCCGCGGTTCGAGATTCGGGCCTGGATATATCCGAACGGCTGGCCCTCGAGACGGCTACGGTGATCGGCAATGCTTCCTCGGGCCAGACGACGCTGGATGACGCCTACTTCAGGCTCTATGGCGAAAATTCGCCGCGGCTGCATCCGTTGACGATCCCGCGGTTGATGACCAGCGCCGGGGCCAGCCAGGTCTCGATGGACCTTGGTCTGAAGGGTCCCACTTTTTGTGTCGGAACCGCCTGTGCGGCGGGAACGCACGCGATCGGGCTGGCGTTCCACATGCTTCGCTCCGGGCAGGCGCCTGTCGCTGTCGCCGGTGGCGCTGAAGCCTGCCTGACGACGGGGACGATCAAGGCCTGGGAAGCACTTCGCGTGCTCAGCCAGGATACCTGCCGGCCGTTCTCGCGCACGCGATCGGGGCTGGTGCTGGGCGAGGGGGCCGCCGTCCTGCTGCTGGAGGAGCGCGCGCATGCACTCGCGCGAGGCGCACACGTCTACGCGGAAATCCTGGGATTTGGCATGAGCGCCGATGCGGGTGACATCACTTCGTCCGATCCCGACGGCGCTGCACGGGCCATACGAGCGGCGCTCAGGGATGCGCGAAGGAATTCGGACGACGTCGACTATGTCAACGCGCATGGCACCGGAACGGCGCAAAACGATCGATCGGAAACGGTGGCCCTGCGTGACGTGTTCGGGCCGGACGTCAGACGCATCGCGGTGTCGTCCAGCAAGGCCGTGCTCGGTCACGGGCTGGGCGCCGCGGGTGCACTCGAGATGGCGGCGACCGCGCTTGCCATCCATCGGCAGACAATCCCGCCTACCGCCAATTTCGAGGAGGCCGATCCGGACTGTGACCTCGATGTCGTGCCGAATGTCGCGCGGCAGGCGGAAGTCAACGTCGCGATGTCGAACTCTTTCGCCTTCGGCGGGCTGAACGCGGTGCTCGTGGCCGCGCGGGCCTGATAGGGTTGGGCTATTGGCCGGGCGAAGGCACGTCGTGGATGCCAGCAGGCGCCGGCATGACGGGTGGGCACGCTTTGCGCGCTACTTGATGTCGTTGTTCCGGCTTAGTCCCTTATCACCTGACTCTTGCCATTTCCCGCACCAAAAAATCCCATCAAGTCATAGCCGGAACGATCAAGGTGTCGATCAGCCATCCGGCTGCGGCGGTGGCGGCTCGCCCAGCCTTGGTCAGGTAATAGCGGTATGTGCCGGCAACCCGCTTGATCGCCCCGAGATCACGCAACCGGCGGAGCTGACGTGACAGCCGGCTGGGCGAGACCATATCCAGTTCAGGCAACAGGTCGGCACGGCGGATGCCGGCGATATTGACCCGCGGGTTCTGCAGGGCGTGCAGCAGGGCCTTGTCCTCAGGCGCGAAGAAGTTGATGCCCTTGACCGTCTTGCCGTCCACCTCACGCGGCCGGGTGAGGCGCTCTAGCGCCCGCACCCCGGCCGAGAAGTCGTCCAGCGCCGAGAGATGCGCGAGGTAACGGCGGTTGCAGCCAAGCAGTATCTCGCGCAGATCCATCAGGCTATAGATCGACTTCTTCACCGGTGCCAGTTCGCGCGTGGCCGGCCCTGTTTGGTGTTCCACCTTCCGGTGGTGCTTGAAGAACGACACGTTGTTGGTCGTGGTCTCGATGCGCAGCACGATGCCGCACTTGTCATACATCTTGATCGAGCATTTGCCGAAGCGGTGCTTGAGGCAGGTGCCCTCGATGCGGGTGGCGAATTGCGAACCCACCTCCTGCGCGAGGTTCGGTGCGATCTTGCGACCCAGGAAGCCGGCAATCTGCTCGGCCTTCACGCTCAGTACCGAATGGCGAACCAGCTGCTCATAGAGCGGCGCCAGCGTGGCGACCGAGCGGAACACCAGGTCGGTGGCGTATTCGACCTGCATCAGGCTCCAGTGATAGGTCTGAGCGAACACCCAGGACACCGGACAGCACTGCTCGGCATAACGGTCCAGGATACGGTGCAGCCGGCCAGGCGAGAGCGCATCGGCCAGTTCCTGCGCTCGCTGCCAGTCGCCGATCCGGACGAAGGCATTGTCCGCCATGCTGTAGCCGATGCCTTCGGCGCTGAGCTGGCGGGCGAGCCAGCTATGGCCGTTGCAGTAGAACTGCAATCGGAATGGCGCCCAGATGGGGACCCGCAGATAGACCAGTCCCAGCTCGGCATCGATGAGGTAGAAGTAGTAGTGCAGGCACTTGCCGCCGGCCGGCTTCACCAGGTTCCGCTGCGTCGCTTTGTCGTGCCATGGCCGGTAACTGTCGCAGCTCTCCATGGCGGAGATCACCTGCACCAGGCCGGGATGTTCGCCGCGCTGCTTGACGACGCGGGCGACGATGTCTTCTTTGCGGATGTGGCTCTTGGCGACGAACTCGATCGTCACCCCTGCCGCGGCCGCCAACGCTTCGGCCCGTTCCCGCAAGCCTTCCCGCAGCTTGTTGGCAAATGCCGGGTAATCGAAAATCGCGATACTGTGGGCATGCAGATAGCGCGTCATCCCCTCGGCAAAGCAAATCCCCGGCAACGTGCCGGTAATCACCAGCCGGTCGTAACACGACAACACACCAGCAAGCCGCTCGTCGTAGCGCTCCGCCAGCGATCCCGACATGCCCCGCCTCCGAGGAGTGAAACCCCGGGCGCTACCCTACACCACACTTCTTGGTTCCGGCTCCGCCGGGTTAGGCCCTAATGGACGAGGCCAACCTCACGATAATATTTCAGCGCCCCTGGGTGGATCGGTATGACCGCCGCGCTGGGCACCATGTCCTTGATCTTCAAGGTCGACAGCGCGGGGTACAAACGCCGGAAATCGGCGAAATTCTCGAACACCGCCTTGACCACGGCGTAAGCCAGCGCATCTGGCTGGTCGCTCGACGTGACCAGACCAGCACGGCCTGCGTGCCGATTGTCCGAACACCGTCGGGGTTGCCGAGGTACATGCCGCCGGGGATGACCGAGACGATGTAATAGGGATGCGCCGCAAGCAGCCGATCGATCGGCCGGCCGGCGACGCGTACCTGTCTCGCCCGGCAGCCCGTCGTCGCCTCCTGGGTCAGCCCATTGGGATGCCCCTTTTCGAACATGATCGCGTCGACCTTGTTGCTGCAAAGCGCCTGGTTCTGTTCGTCGGGCTCGAGCGCCAGCACATGTTCGGGATCCGATATCGTCATGCCATAGACTGCGAGGCCGACGTCGCGGGTGAAGATAAATCCGCCGCCGCTCCGGCCATCAGCACCGCGCGGCGCGGGGCAGACAATTTCTCTCGACCAGAGCAAGACCCCAGCACCGGATGGCCTCGACATTCGACGCGACGCGAAGCTGTTGCCGCAGACAGCACCGCGGCGGTGACCTTCCTGGATATACATCAACACGTCATCGTGTGGTCGGCCCCTGGACGCAGGCCGGACGCTTGGTCGGGAGCGCACGGATGCTCGCCGCGCAGTGGCGCCGGGATCGCCGGACGGATATATTGGGCTTTGCCGTGCTGCGAGTCCGAAGTAGCGGATCGACGTTCAGGAGGTTTCATATGGCCACGAACACCGGTGGCATCGATCTCTTCCGGCAGGGGCTTACGCAAGCACTTCGCGAGCTCTGGGTGGTGTTCCTGATCGAGGGCATCGTTCTGGTCATGCTTGGCGTGCTCGCCATCCTGGTACCGATGATTGCGACCATCGCAGGCACGGTCTTGAATGGCTGGCTGATCCTCATCAGCGGCGTCGTGGGCTTGGTCACTACCTTCATGACGCGCAATGCGCCTGGGTTCTGGTGGTCGCTGGTTTCGGCGGTCCTTGGTGTCGTTGTGGGCATCATACTGCTGGGTGGGCCGATCCTTGAGGACATTCCACTCACGCTCGTGCTGGTTGTGTTCTTCAACATCGAGGGCGTAGCCTGGAGCATGTATGCCCTGGAGCAAAAGAGGAATCTCTCGGGCCCCTGGACCTGGATGCTGGTGAGCGGCATCGTCGATCTGATCCTGGCCTTCATGATCTTCTGCCGGCTTCCGGTCACCGAAGCGTGGTCATTCGGTCTCATGGTCGGCACCAGCATGCTGTTTGGTGGCATCTCAATGATCGCGATGGCCGCACACGCGCGTGGTACCGGCGCCGGCGCGCAGAAGACGGAGTAACCCCGACACAATCATCGCCGCAGTCAAACGAGGGCACCAAGTGCTAGCGTCTCTCCGCCAGGTATTCGATACGCTTCTCGTGCCGCTCCTCCAGGTCGTGTAGATCTCGGTCGGCACCGCGGTTGGCGACAGGCTGGACAGGGGGGAAGCGGGCGAGTCCGCTGTTCGGCATCGTGACCCGTTCCTGGTATGGATCGGACCCGGCGACCACTTCTGCGACTGGGCGCCCGCCCGCCGCGACAAGGTCGAGTTCCGCCAGCTTGGCGTCGATCGCCGCGATAACCTTGCGCGCGAACGGCCCGAGATGCAGATAGAACGCCATCAGGGTCACGATATAGCGCAGCGCCGCCGGGTTCGACTTGGCGCATGTCAACGAAGGTCTGCCAGAACTGCTCGCGCGCCTCGGGCAGCCGGGTGATGATCTTGTGCACCATCTCGATCGACGCCACCTTGCGCCGTATGTCGCCCTCGGGCAGATCGCGCGGCCGGCCCGAGCGGTCGAGCATGCCGGAAAGCCGCTCCAACCGGTCGGCGAACGCCGACGGGTCGTAGACGCGCTCCAGGATGCGCCGATAGTCCAGCAGGATCTCGCTCAGCGGGCGCAGCGTGTCGAAATTCAGGTTCGGGGTGCATTGGTCGCTCAGGTCCGGCGCCGCCACGTCGTGGTCGGGATGCAGCCGCCCGGCCGCGGCCAGCCGCCGCGTAAGCTGGGTATTCGGCAGCGCATAGAGCAGCCCCACCATGCAGACGGGAATGGCGGCTTCCTCGATGAAGTCCGCCATCGCGTCGGCCATCGAAACCTCTTCGCTGTCGAAGCCGACGATGAAGCCCGCGGTCACGAACATCCCGGCGCGATAGATCCGATGGACGCTGTCGGCCAGATTGCGCCTGGTGTTCTGCTTCTTCTTGGTGTGGACCAGGGTCTTCGGATCGGGGCTTTCGATGCCGACGAAGATGGTGAAGAAATTCGCCTCCCGCATCAATCGCAGCAGTTCGTCGTCGTCGGCCATGTTGATCGAGGCCTCGGTCGAGAACTCGAACGGGTAGTCGCGCGCCTTGAGCCAGGCCGCGAGCTCCGGCAGGAAAATCTTGCAGCGCCTTCTTGTTGCCGATCAGGTTGTCGTCGACGAAATCGACGTGGCCGCGATAGCCAAGCTGGTAGAGCGTTTCGAGCTCGGCCAGCATCTGCGGCGTCGTCTTGGCGCGCGGCACCCGGCCGTACAGTTCGATGATGTCGCAGAATTCGCAGGTGAACGGGCAGCCGCGCGAATACTGCACGCCGACATACAGATAGTGGTCGAACTTCAGCAGATCGAACCGCGGAATCGGCGACCTGGTCACGTCGATGGTGAATTTCGGCGCGGTGAAACACCCGGACCGCTCGCCCGCGTCCAGCGCGGCGATGAACTCGTCGATGATGCCTTCGACCTCGCCGAGCACCCGGAAGTCCGCCGCGGCATAAACGTGCGGGCTCGACGTCGGGTCCGGCCCGCCGACGGCCACCGGTTTGCCATGCGCGTGACACAGTGCGATCAATTCCAGCGTGTCGACCTGCTGCGCCAGCATGCCGCCCGTCATCACGAGGTCGGCCCAGGCGAGGTCCGCCGGCGTCAGCTCCTCGGTGTTGCGGTTGACCAGCCTGATGTCCCAGCTCCGCGGCAACATCGCGGCGAGCGTGATCAGGCCAAGCGGCGCCGCCGGATAGCGGGCGCCGACCAGCTCGCACGCAACCGAGAAATTCCAGAACGTCGCCGCGCTGAAGCGCGGATAGATCATCAGGATACGGCACGGATTGGCAGAATTGAGATGCGCCATTGGAGTCCCGGCCAGTTCTCTCACCGACTGTGCCGCAGAACACCTGCGCCATCAACCGACATTCCGCCGCCCTCCTGCCGCGCGCGCGGTATCGTGCACTGTCTGATACCGGACCTTCGGCGTCCTGCCGCCCCAAAAAGCCCGGAAAACTGCAAACCGGATGACTACGACGTTGGGCGCCAGCGTCTCGTTCCACGCGGGGTGATCCTGCGCCGGCGTGGACGGGTGGTCTGCTGCCGCGCCTGCCTGCGATGTGACGCGGACCTCGACCGTCATCCCCTGAAACGCGTCCGTCATTCCGACGAAACTGCCGGCCACCGGCATTGCCTGCGGATGTCGCGCGCGACGGCGACGGGGATCAGATTGAGGCCGCCGACACTGCGGTTCGTCGGATCGAACGTGATCCACCCCGCGCCCGGCACAAAGACTTCCGCCCACGCATGGGTCGACCCCGCGTCCGCTGTTCCCGTCAATGTCCTGGTTCGGATTGTAGAGATAGCCGGAGACGATCCTCGCCCCGAAGCCGAGGCTGCGCGCCGCTTCGACGAACAGGACCGCGAAATCCCGGCAGGATCCCCAGCCGCGATCCAGCGTCTGGGTCGGCGACTGGGTGCCCGGATCCTCGCGGCTCTGATAGCGAAATCCATCCCGAGACGCCCGCGCCAAGGTCTTTGAGCAGGGCCAGCGTGTCCGTCGGATTGGAGCGGACGAACGCCCGCGCCCAAGCCCGCAACCGCCCTGCCGGGTCCGGGTATTGCTGGATCGTCAGCGCGCCGAGATCGATCCACTCATCATCGGCATATCGGAACGGATAGACAGATGGCGGACGCGGCAACGTCGAAGACGGGCCAGGCGACAGCATCGAGTTCAAGTTCCGCGACGCTGTCGATCACGAGCGCGTCGGCCATGGTCTGAAAGGTGGCCGTCGCGACGGCATTGCCGAAGACATCCTGCGCCCATGTCACCGCCGCCGTCGGTGTCACCATGATCATTGCTTGAGATCAGGCGAAGATCGCGGCTCTCACGCGGGCGAAGCATCAATCGGTGCGGCCCGAGCGTCACCGGCCGATGATAGCGATAGCTCGTCCGGTGATGGATTTGAAGCGTGATCAACGGCAAGCTCGTGCATCGGTGCGTTGCACAGCAGGCTAGAGCGGATGACGCCGCGCCCGCAACCTTCGGAGCTACGCCGCGCGCTGGCCTCAGCTCGACAAGGCGAGATCGATAAGCTGGCTGGCGTGCGCGCGATTGCCGCTGCCCAGTGCGCGACGCGCATCCCTGATCCGGGCGACCAACTGGCTGTCACTCGGTGCGTTCGTCTGGCCTTGCGGAACCGAGCGATCGAGCGCCCGCGTCTCCGCCATCTCCAGCGATTGCTGCGCCAGCCCGGTGCGACCCGCGGTGAGGCGCTCGGCTCGCGGGCCATGCGCGATCAGTCGCGTGAGCGGCTCAGCAGGCCGAGCGACACGCCGACGCCGAGAGCGATCAGCACCGCCGTTAGCGGATGACGCTCGATACAAGCCTCGATTTCGCCGCTCGCCGCGCAAACACGGTTCTGTGCGTCGGCGGCCGTGCTGGCGATCTTGTCCCTGGCGTCGCCGACGGCTTCGGAGACGCGATGGCCAGCAGCCTGGGTCTGATGTTGCACCAGCTTGCTCATCGTTTCGGCCAGCCGCGCGACGTCCTGGCGCAGGGCAGCCAAATCCGCTCCAGAAGTGCCTTCAGCGTTCTCGGTCATGGCAGTCTCCGACATGAAAGGACCCGCGGTCGCGCTGTACTGACAGGCTCGGCGTGTGGCGTGCCTCCGCTGTCAGCCTTGCTTGCCGGGTCCAGGCGCAACAATATGCGGGTAGAGTGATCGCGGTTGGCCCACTGCGCCAGACTCGGAAACTACGCAGACTCGGAAACTACGCAGGGCCGCTCTCCCTGGTCGCGCTGTCCGATCAACTCGGAGATTGCCGGACCATCGCCCGACCGGCACGCGCCATTGCGGTCGAGCTCGTCCAGCGCCGCTCTCGTTCAAACGTGCGCAGCCGTGGAGCATGCACATCCTGTAGGTTGCGGCGCACTCTCGCGTCGCCAAAGCACTCCGCTGACGCTCATTGATGCCATATGGGGCGCCCATAATCGTGCTCGTAATGACCTCCGTCGTAATAGTACCCGGGCCCGCCGCCGCCGTAGGGTCCCACCACACAGGCGGAAACCGCCAGCAGAATACCGACGAGCGTCACAAGCAGTCTTGGCTTCATGATCGCCTCCACAGGCAAGTGAGACGTTACCGCTCGATATCGAGACGGTTTCCGTTATCGTCAGGCGGATGGACGAAGCGACCGGTCGCTGTTCTGTTCACAGGCGACGACGGGCCACTTCGCCGAGGTCGAAGGCTTCTCCTGTCGCGGCGCTAGTGGATGGCGATGTCGACGACGCGGTTCTCCGCTGCCGCAACCGCATCCCCCGTTGGCACGCCCTGCCGCCTCTCGCCGGTCCACCGCGTCTCGACCCGATCCAGCGTCACGTGGTCGTCATAGACCAGTGCGTCGCGCACGGCGTCGGCGCGTCGTTGCGACAAGCGCATATTGGCATCGGCGGCGCCGACCGTATCCGTCCTGCCGATCAGCGTCGCAACCGACGCGGGGTGCTGCTGCAGGAAGGTGGTCACATCGGCGATCACCTTCTGTCCATCGGCATTGATGGCAAAGCTGTTGGTATCGAAAGCGACCGTGTACCAGACAGCGGTCGGTCCGGGTGCCACCGGCAGCGGATTTGACGCGACCGGTTGCGGCGGGGTCTGGGCACAGGCCGCCAGCACGGAAATGGCGCCCGCCGCAAAAAGCTGCCGCCATGAGACTGTGTGTCGCGACATCGGTGTCTCCTTTTTGATTCACTCTCGGTCAGGCAGGATTGCGGCGATCTGCGAAGCGGCGATAGCCAGCATTCCGCGGATCGCCACACTGCCTATCATGCAGTCTGCGTCAAGCAACTGTCGCGGCAGAGGGGCCGGACGGAGCGGCAGACCGCCAGGACTTCTGCTTCAGCATCCCGATCAGCAGCGGCAGCCCGGTGAACAAGACGGTCCCGCCCACCACCAGCCCGACATACAGCGCGGGACTTCCCACCGGTAGTTGCGTCGGCGGAAAGAAGCCGACGAGGAACGAGAACGCGACCCCGGCGAACCCCACACCGGCGACGCACCACATGCCAACGGTCCCGCCCGGCACGCGATAGCTGCGCTTCAGGTCCGGCTGCGAGTAGCGCAGCCGGATCGCCGCGGCATACATCAGCATATACATGATCAGGTACAGCGTGATCGTCACGGCGCTGAGCAGGAAGAACGCCACGCTGACGTCGGCCATCACGAAATAGGCCAGCGAGAGCACGGTGACGATCACCCCCTGGATGATCAGGATGCTGATCTGCACGCCGTTCTTGTTGGTCTTCGCCAGGAACGGCGGGATCTCGCCCTCCTGCGCGGTCCACAGCAGGCCGCGGCTGGGACCGCTGATCCACGACATCACGCCGCCGATCCCGCCGAACGCCAGCAACACGCAAACGATCGGCGTCGCCCAGTCGATCCCGAAGCGGGTGAAGATCTGCTGGAAGGCCTTCATCAGCCCTTCCTGGAGATTGATCTCCTTGTCGGGCAGCACCGTCGCCACCGCGAACGAGCCCAGCGTGAACAGCAGGATGACCGCCACCGAGGCGATCAGCATGGCCACGGGGAATTGCCGCTTCGGATCGGCCATCTCGTTGGCGTGCACGGCGTGCACCTCCACGCCGGCGAACAGCAGGATGATGCCGGCCAGGAACGCGATATCACCCAATCCGGTGACATAGGGGAACAACCGTGGATGCGCATGGCCACCCGCCATCGACATGACCGAGGCGGAGTCCGTCGAGACTGGGTGCAGCATCGCGATCGGGTTGCCCTGGGCGATCCAGATCACCGCCAGCACCATGATGATCACGCCGGGCAGCACGGTGCCGCCGAGAAACGCCCAGCTCGTCACCTTGGCGATGGCGTCCACGCCCTGCAACGTGATCCACGTCGCCGCCCAGTAGGCGACGATGCAGAACGCCCCGACATAGGGGCCGTTGTTCGCCAGCGTCGGCTCGCCCACCACGTAGGCGATGGCGGCGGCGGAGAACGCCAGCACCGTCGGGTACCACACCACGTTCTGGATCCATTGCAGCCAGATGGCGACAAACCCCCAGCGGGCCCCGAACGCCTCCTTCACCCAGGTGTAGACGCCACCGCCCTTCTCGCCGAACGCGCCGCCGAGCTCGGCCGAGACCAGCGCGGCGGGGATCAGGAAGATGAACGTGGCGAAGGCGATATAGACGAACAGCGTAAGCTGCTCCTTGGCCATCATCGGCAGGCCACGCAGGCTGACCACCGCCGCCGCCGTCATCATCGCCAGGCTGAAGGTGGAAACCACGGATTTTTTGGCTATAGGCCATCGATGCCTCCATCGTGTTCGCGATCAATGATGAAAGGTCGGACCCGCGCTCGAACGCGGCACCGGGTTCGCCTGCAGGTGCTTGAGCGCGCGGCCGAGATCATCCAGCAGCAGTTGCGCAAGGTCGCGGCTGACGCCGTGGCGGATCAGGATCCGCTGGATGATGGTGGCGTTGCGATTGGCCGGCAGCGGGTAGGACGCAATCAGCCAGCCGCGCATGCGCACCCGCTCGGACAGGTCGTACAGCGTGAAGCCGTGGTCCTGGCCGTCCTTCAGCTTGTAGCACACCGCCGGCAGCGCGCCCTTGCCGTCATACACCAGCTCCAGCGGGCCAAGCTTGGCGATTTCCGCCGCGAGCCATTGCGCGGTATCGGCGCAGGCCTGCTGGATCCGCGTGTAGCCCTCGCGGCCGAGCCGCAGGAAATTGTAGTACTGCGCAATGATCTGCCCGCCGGGCCGGCTGAAGTTCAACGCGAAGGTCGGCATCTGGCCGCCGAGGTAATCGACGTTGAAGATCAGTTCGTCCGGCAGCTCGGCCTTGTCGCGCCAGATCACCCAGCCCACGCCCAGCGGCGCCAGCCCGTATTTGTGGCCCGACGCGCTGATCGACTTCACCCGCTCGATGCGGAAATCCCACTCCAGCTCCTGCTGGATGAACGGCGCGATGAAGCCGCCGCTCGCCGCGTCGACGTGGATCGGGATGTTCAGGTCCGGTCTCGCGCTGCAGTTCATCGAGCGCGCGGGCCAGCGCGGCGACCGGCTCGTAGATGCCGGTGAACGTCACGCCGAGCGTCGGGATCACGCCGATCGTGTTCTCATCGCAATATTGCCGCAGGTCCTCCGGGCGCAGTCCCAGCGCGTCGCCGGTCAGCGGCACCTCGCGGATCTCCACGTCGAAATACCGCGCAAACTTCGCCCAGCACACCTGCACCGGGCCGCAGACAAAGTTCGGCTTGGCGTAGGACTTGCCCGCGGCGATGCGCCGCTTGCGCCATTGCCATTTCAGCGCCAGGCCGCCGAGCATGCAGGCCTCGCTCGATCCGGTGGTGGAGCATCCGACGGTCTTCCACGCGCCGGGTGCATGCCAGAGATCGGCGATCATGTGCACGCAGCGGTTCTCGATCTCCGCCGTCTGCGGATACTCGTCCTTGTCGATCATGTTCTTGTCGAGCGACTCGTCCATCAGCCGGTGCGCTTCCGGCTCGGCCCAGGTGGTGCAGAAGGTCGCCAGGTTCTGCCGCGAGTTGCCGTCCAGCAGCAGCTCGTCGTGCACCAGGCTGTAGACTTCCTGCGCCGAGGATGTGTGATCCGGCAGGCGGTATTTCGCCAGGTGCTGGTCCGACGGTCGCCGTCGCGTAGATGTCGTCGGTCCCTGAATCGCCGGGTCGTGCTATCTTGTGCAGTGGCATGTGGAGCTCCTGTTCCTGTGCGTCGGCTCGTGGCCGGCATTGATTTCGAGCGGACGTCGCTCCCCGCACGTGCGCGCAGAAGGCCCTTAATTCCGGATCGGCACGATGCCGCCTAGCCTCGGAAACTGCCCAGGGGATTCCCGGTAGCGGCCAGCGCCAATCGGACCAATGCCGGCACGGACTTCACGCTGGTTTTCCGCATGATCGCGGCGCGATGGTTCTCCACAGTGCGCTGGCTGATGCCAAGCTCCGCCGCAATGCATTTGCTGGAGTGGCCGGCGAGAACCAGTTCCATGATCTTGCGCTGTCGCGCAGTCAGCCCTGCAACGTGGTTTGCCGCCTCCTCCCGCCACGCATACAGCTTGCGGATCAGTTCATCCTTTTCGCGCAGCAGCGCGGCTTCGCGGGCGAGCGCGTCGCGCAGCCGGATGCTCGTCAGTTCGTCGTCGTCGCTCTCGACCGTTCGGCGCGCCGGGCTTGCGGGGATGCCCCTCGCGCGAGGGGATGGCGAGTCCGCGCTCAGTGCCAAAGATTCGCTGGTCATACCGTCAGCCCCTTGCTGCCTGGAGACCCGAAACCGCGGAAACCTGCCACGCAGGCCGCCGGGTCGCATTGACGCAGAGCAACTGCGTCGGATAGCAGACATATGTACCTTGCCGTCCCGAGCGCTTCGGGTTACGCTTTCGTAATCGGCGGCGGCGTGCGACGTCGGACCCGCCGGTTGGGAGAGGCGCCTGCCTCCGGAACTCCGGTTGCGTTCGCTTCCATCCCCTTGTGGGAGGAGCCGCGATGACAGAAGAGCCGATGATCATCCAGATGAATATCGACCGCTATCGCGCGATGTTGGCCCTTCACATGAACGTCGATGAGCGCTCCCGCGTCGAGCGATTGCTCGCCGAGGCCAGCGGCCAACTGGCGCTGGCAACGGATGTGAAAAATCGGTGACGGCGCCATAACCCAGGTTGGTTGACAGGAAACGCCTGCCGAAGTGCGGGCCACCCAGGACGCACCCACCGACTCGAAAAACCCAACCGGTCGCCGCCCGGTGCCGCATTCGCGGGACCGTTCCGGCCGTGGTGATGGTCTTCCGGGAACAGTATGTAAAGTACGCCAGCGCCCGGGTCGCAAGCCCGGGCGCTCGCGTAGCTTCCCATTGGCCAGGCGTGTCTGCCTTACCGCCCGCCGGAGCCGGCCTTGCGCAGGACGCGACCACCAAGCAGCCGATCGAATTCCCGCTTGGAAACGCCGTAGCATTCGCACGAGCGGCGCTCCAGGCCGCGGCGATCGAGCACCGTGACGTTGCCACGCCGGTAGCGGATGAGGCCCTCGCGCTGCAGGGCACTCGCCGCGCCGGTGACGCCGGTCCGCTGCACCCCAAGCATCATGGCAAGGAATTCCTGCGTCAGCAGAAACTCATCCGACTGCATGCGGTCTTGCGTCATCAGCAGCCAGCGGCAACATCGCTGCTGGATGGGATGAAAGTGATTGCACGCGGCGGACTGCGCAACCTGATTGAAGAAGGCGTGAACATAGCGCAGCATCACCGCTCGCAGCGAAGCGCTGCGCGCCAGTTCCTGCTTGAACCGCGCTGCCGTCATTCTCAGGCCGGCGCCCGGAACCTGGACGTAGACACTGGTCGGCGCCATGGTGTCGCCCAGTAAAAGCGGCAGGCCGACCACGCCCTCATTGCCGATCGTTCCGACCTCGGCCGCCTGGCCGTTCGCCATGGTGTTCACCAGGGAGCCGACACCGGTTTCGATGAAATAGACAAATCCGATGGTCTTTCCGGCATCGTAGAGAGGCTGCCGGTAGTCCAGCGGAACCGGCCGAAGATGCGGGCGAAGCCGCGCGTAATCGCTCGGGCGCAGTAAACCGAGCAATCGGTTGGCCGGCGCGTCCGCAACCTTCCGGCTGGCCACCATTTCGCTGCTCCTTCCGGTCATGCTCGAACGGTTTCGCGAAGGCAGCGCGAAACACGCCCTGACGGCCGCGTTGCTCGCCGGCGCTGACCGTAGTCCGGGTCGATGTCCGAAGCGCACCTCAACGCTTTTGCGATCCCGCGCCGCCGGAACGCGAACCCGAACCAGCAGAACGCGAAGCCGACGGAATGGACGGCATCGCGCGGGATGCGGGCGCGGGTCGGTAAGCATGCGACGCCTGATTGCCGCCACCACGGCCTGGGCCATTGTATCCGCCGCGAACCGGCGCCACCTGATAGCCAGGTCCCCAGCCACCGTAGTCGACGCCGACCGGTTCATAGTAACCGGCCCCGATGCCCGCGCCGCCGTCGTAGCCGTATCCGCCACCAGTTACAACGCAGCCGGACGACAGGACCGTGAACAGCCCGATCACGCAGGCGCGTGCTGACCGGCGCAAGAGCAAGGTGTTCACTGGGACACCTCCTTGCTCTGGGTGTCCGGCCATTCAAGCAGTCCGAAAGGTGCCCCGAGAGGGTCGGCGACGACCGCGACCTTGCCGCCATGGCGATCAACCCGCGGCTCGACCAGCACGCGGCCACCGAGTGCCACGACCTTTGCCGTCATTTTGACGGCATCCTCGACGCGCACGAAATTGAGCCAGTAGGGATGGATATTGGGCCGGTTCGCCGGCAGCGAATTGACGCTCGCGCGCGCATAGTTGGCGGACGCGAGCATGAGGTGCTGGGCGCCGTCGGCAGCCGGCAGCTCGAAGACGTCGTAGTTGAACAGCGTCTGGTAGAACGCCGCATCGGTGTCCGGATCGCGCGTGATCAGCGAGCTCCAGATCCAGTCTCCGGGCGCGGCCAGGAGGTCGGGCGGATCACCACTGCTGGACGCGAGGACCGCGAAAACCGCGCCCTGCGGATCCGCGAGGACAGCTTCGCGGCCACGGTCGGGCAGGCTATGCGGCTCGAACAGCACCTTCGCGCCATGTTGCACCGCAAGCTGCGTGGTGGCGTCGACATCCTGCGCGGCGATGAAGGTCAGCCACGCCGGTTGCCGATGCTCGCCCGCCGGCACCTGCCGTTGCACCAGTCCCGCGACCGGACGACCATCGAGCGATGCCTCGACATACAAGCTTCCGTCGGCTTGCATGTCGCGATACGTCCAGCCAAACAATCCCGCATAGAACTGCTTGGCGGCGGCAAGGTCCGGCGTCACCAGTTCAACAAGGATCACTTTGCCGACGTGATGCTCCTGGCTGGCAGGATCGACAACCGGCGGCAACAAGGGCGGTGCGGCCATGATCGGCGCCACGCCCGCAACGCAGAACAGCGCGGCGAGCAGCCCTGGCAGGAGAATATTTCGAGTTCGACTCGGTTGCGTCCTGCGCGGCCGGTTCCTGCCTGATCCGATCGGATCCATGACACCCGAGCTGCATTGACGATGCATCGCGGTCTCCGCGTGTTGTCCTTGGCGAACCAGGATGAGCCCGCTTGTGTCCCGCACTAAGCCAGCACCTCGTCCGGCGCCGCGGTGCGGACACGCAGAGGGCCGCGATGGGAGCCGGCATCAGACAATCCTTGCGGGAATTTCTCCCCGCACTGGCGCAGACGAGATTTTTTACCCGGATCGGTGCGATGCGGCCACCCTCGGAAAATACCTAGATCGGACCCGGGGACAACGAGTTGCCATGCGCGCCGGTTGGCCGATCCGGTCGGTTCGCCACGACCACCCCGCTTCGGTCCGAGACAAGGTCTTGAATCATCAAGCAGACTTATCGCGAGCCTGGCGCGAACCAGCGTCATCCGAGGCATCCGGCTTGCGTCGGACGTTTCCCCCGACTCCACGCGGCAGGCGTGCCGGCGCCCTGAAAGTGTCGGAACGCCCGGCTCAATGTCCGGTATCGGACACACTTGACCCAGATCAATGTGGCGTGGCTGTCCGCATGGCAGGTTTCCTAACGTACTGGTGTTCAGGTTGGGACGCCTCATCACCGTTGGGGAGCAGGGACATGGAGCCGGAACATTTGGCCATCTGCGCGGACCCGCTGTCGTACCTTGTATTGGTAAGCTCAGACCGCTGCACGGCCGCGAACGACTTGGGTGAGGCTGCAAAAGTCCGGCTGCGGAAGGTTCTCGACCGGGAAGAGACTCTGCTGCGTGAAAAGGACGCGGTAATGGGCATGCTGTTTGCCTGGCGGGAGTTCGCGGCCAACCACCTGGCACGGCTGACTCCGCGACAGCGCCAGATCATGGAACTCGTCCTTGCCGGCTACCACAGCAAGAACATCGCCGCGGATCTCGGCATCAGCCAGCGCACGGTCGAGAACCATCGCGCCGCGATCATGCGGAAAACCGGCTCCAAGTCACTTCCGGCGTTGACCCGATTGGCGCTTGCCGCCGCCTGGAGTGGTGCCGCGACTGTGAGTCCGTGACCGGGATCGCCGAACCCGGGAGAACCCGACCACGAGCCGAAACGTCAACAACCTGCCGACCGATGTCGTTGATCAGCCTCCCGCGTGAGCGCGCAGTGTCCGGAACTGGCGAACCAGTCGGGGTCAACCGATCACGGAATCGTTGCTTTCGAGATCCGCCCTCTTAAACACCAGGCGAGGCGCATCGGTCGCGAACTTGCCGACACCAATCCGGTGTTGGCGCAGATGAGTGAGATGGAACCATGCTGCAACTTCTGCTTATTGTCGTGCTCGTCCTCGTCGTGCTGTCCTTCTTCGGCGGCTACGGCGGTTACGTGCCGCCCCATTACGGCTATGGGGGCGGCGGTATCGGCCTCATCATCCTGATCGTCTTGATCGTATTGCTGTTGCGATGAGCGCGGATCGTCCTGCCCTTCACTCAAACCTGGAGAAAGTCATCATGAACAAAGCATTATGGATGCACCTGGCCATCGCACTCGCTGCCGCGATGCCGATTGCCGCCTGCACGGCGTCGAGCCCCACCACCGATACCACCGGCGAATATGTCGATGACTCGGCGATCACCACGAAGGTCAAGGCCGCGCTGCTCGATGATTCAGGCCTGAAGTCCTTCGACATCAGCGTCACGACCACCAAGGACGTCGTCTACCTCAGCGGTGTCGTCAACAGCGACCACGTGCGGGCGCGGGCCACCGAAGTCGCCGCTGGGGTTGCCGGCGTCAGAGGCGTCGTGAACAATCTGACCGTGCAGTAGGCCCGCATCGCGCGCGGACCGTCGCCGGGGCACACCGGCGACCGGCACACAAGATCGAGGTCACCACGCCAAGCCGCCCGGACGCAGCATTGGCCGTGGGCGGTTGCGCGCCGTGGATGCCGTTGCATCCGGTCATCGCAACTTCGGTGCCTTTCGGCGGCTTGGTGTAATACCAGGCGCGGATCGTCACCGTCTCGGCCGCGGCGGGCGATCAAATCTGCAGAACACGGCTGATCGCGAGGAAGAATGAGGCACTGCCGGCAACCACACAAAGGTGCCACATGGGGGTGCTGAACGGCAGGCGGTCCGAGCGATAGAACAGGAGCCCACCTGTATAACTGAACCCGCCCGCAAAGATAAGCGAGATCGGGACGATCCCTACCGTTTGGTAGATCGGCATGCCCCAGCCAAGGCACAGCCAGCCCGTGGCGAGGTAAAGTGGGATGGCGGCGCGCCGAAAGAGTGGGTCGTTCGTGAGGCGAAGCACGATGCCGGCGATGGCCAAAGTCCAGATCGACGCCAGGAGGATCCCGCCCGCGTGGTGCCGGAGTGGCAGCAATGCAAACGGTGTATAAGTGCCGGCGATAAAGAGAAAGATGGTGCATTGGTCGATCGCGCGGAGAACCGGCTTGATGCGCGCCTGCTGCACGCCGTGATAGAGGGAAGATGCCGCAAAGGCGACGATCATCGAAGCGCCGTAGACGACGATGGCCGCCACCCCCAGCGCGTCCTGCTGCCGCCAGGCTCGCGAGACGAGATAGACCAGGCCCATCGCGCTTGCCGCCGCGGCGCCGCCCTGGATCAAGGCGCTGGCAATCTCTTCCCTGAATGGGCGTATCGGTGCCGCCGGTACTCACCGTCCCCTCGATCGTCGGCGCCATCGCCCAGCTTTGCCGCGCGTGCATCCGCCGCGGCAGCCGATTCACGTCAGATCGTCTCCGGCGAGAGGTTTTCGGCAAACCGCTAGAAGCGAGCGGTGAACCTGACCATGACCTGATTGGCGGAGTAGGCGTCGGGTCTCCAGAAATAGTCGTAAACGGCTTCGAGCGACCACGTTTTCGACGTGCACGCGCACGACAGGAATGTGATGCCGATGCCGGGATTGAGCGTATTGGCAGCCGTTTGTGGCCCTGGAGTCAGGAACGTCTGCGATCCCGCGAGCCCGGGTGCGGCCCAGGTATCTTGTATTTTTGGGTTGACGAGCTCGTGATACCACCTGAAATGGACTTCGGGAACAAATGTCCCATTACCATAGGCGAAGGGCCGCGCCGCGGTCGCTCCCAAGGCGGACTCGAGGAAATTATAGCTCTGGGAGTTCACGCTCAGATTCAGTGGGGCCGCGCCGGTTTCCGTGTAGCCGTCCAGATTCATATGGGTGTACTGGAGTGAGGCGAGCGGCGTGAGGACCAGCCCCTGAGTGAAGAAGTGGTAGCCGGTTGTGACGAAAGCGGTGTAGGTCTGTCCGTTGTAGCTGCTCTGCGCGTTGGTATCGATAGTACCCGGGTACCAGAATGTTCCGGTTGCCCGAATAATCATTCCAGCCAAAGGACAGATCGCCGTCGACGAACCAGGGTCCCTGCTCATGCGCGATGTAGGCGGTTGCTACATAGGTATTGGAATCAGTGTTGGCGCTGACCGTCTTTCCATCGATTGTGGTTCGTGCATAGCCAATGCCGAAGCCGACGCGCGTCACACCACCGAAAGCCATGCCAGGAACAGGCGTGTCGACGCCGACCATGGTGCCGAGAATGCGGGAATTATATCCCGTGAAGCCGTCCTGGGGACCTTGGTTGCCCCAATACCCAAAGCCTTTCAGCCACCAACCGCTGAGCGGGTCGCTCCGCTGGCAGGTCGAAGGCTGCTGTGCATCGGGCTGGCGGGGCTGGCCGATCTCGCCGCACATGACCTCGTCCAGATGGGCCAACCAAAGACCCTCAAACTGTCGGGTGGCCTGGAAGGTCACCACGGGCGCCGCCAGATCCGGCGCCGAGGGCACTACCGGATTGCGCGTTCCCGGAGGCAGTCCCGGAGGCGTTCCCGGAGGCAGTGTCGGAGGCACCACCGGAGGCGTTCCCGGAGGCGGCGTGACCGGAATCGGTCCCACAAACGCTTGCTGGTTCGTTATTTGTATCAGCCCTTGTCCGACATCAAGGCCAGTGAATGTGGAACTCGGGTTGGTGAGATCCACCACAGTGACAGGAATATTAGGGGTGCCGGTTTGAGAACCGTTGGTCTGGACGATGTTGAACTTGGTTCCGACCGGCAGGATCGCCGTGGAAGGGACAGTCACGTTCACCGTGAGCAATGATCCAAGATTGGTGGTACCCGTTGGTCGGATGTTGCCGTAGAGCGTCGGGCTGGCCAGGGTCGTATAGATGACGCCGTTCGCCGTGCTGTTGGCGATGGTCAGGGCGCCGGTGATATACAACGTATTCGTGTTGAGTTTAAAGGTATAGGCGTTCACCGCGTCGGTTTCCGGCGTCCCGCCGGTGGCGGCTGTCGGCCCAATGTATGCGCTGACCCCGGTGGTACCAGTCCCCCCGTTGACTGTGATGCTGCCGAGCCCGTTCCCGTCGCCGACGGCGCCTTGCACGACACTGCCAGCGTTCAGCACCAGGTTACCCGCATTTGCCGCGGTGGTCGTGATGCCGCCGGCGGCATTGAGGTACGTACCCGCAGCCAGAACGACCGTGCCGTTGCCCTGAAAAATCAATCCGCCGGGGGTCCCGTTCTGGATCGCGGCCCCGCCCGCGTTATTGAAATTCAATGTACCGGTGCCAGTGACGAACGTATTGGTCACATTGATCGGCCCCAGGAAATTCACCGTCGTTCCATTGGCCCCGGCGGAGAGGTCGAGAAAGAATATCCCTGGTGTGCCTATGGCCCCATATACAGTCGAGCTGCTATTGAACGTCACATTGGAATTACTGATGCCGGTGACGTCGGTGGCAACGGCAACGCTAGCGGGAGCGACCGGGTTGTTGTTCGTGAAGATATCCATTTCCGGGCCGCCAACGGTCCCAACGAGCAACGTTCCCCCCCCACCTTGGTTTACCATGGAGACGCCATTCGTCACACCCACCGGGCTCAACTGGGTGGGGGTCGGGCCGTTGATTACTTGTTGCTGCGCAAAACTCGTCGGCGACCAGGCTGCGAGCGCAGCGACGAAGGACAGGAGACGAAGCATGTGCTTCATGGCAGGCGACCCCTTCCAGCCTGGACGCGCGTTCTGGGCCCGCACGTCCCAATTCGCGTGGCCCATCTCAGAATTAAGGCTGATTGCGGCGAGGCGGTTGCTCGGAAATTCGACGGACCGCGCCCGCATGTTCTCGGATTGCGTTCTGCGTATCGGCTGCATGGTCGGCCCCCAGGTCTTAGCCAAGATGCACGTCAATCCCGGCGCGGCAGCATCGGCGCCGCGCCGCGCAAGGCGGCGCACACGGATCGAACGAACGGATCACAAACTCGTCCACTCCCGTTCATTCCTGACAAGAGCTTCCTGACCTTAGCCTTTGAAATCGCCATGGTCAACACCTTATCCTTGCATCTTCAGGGCAATCGGGTGAGCGACACTCGGCGCAGGATTCGACTCGATTGATGCACTCATAGTGTCGGGAACCAGACAGACATGGTGGCGGGAACCAGCCGGAACGGTGCGGAACAATGGCGATCACCCGCTTGCTATAGGCGTCGGCGGCGGAGACGAACAGGCGGGCGGCTGCGGGACGCGTGTTGTGGACCTTCGGCCCTCGGCTCAGTCGGATGCCGGAAGGTTCCAGGAACATCTGATGGTCCGGCGGCGCCACGTCGATGTGCCCGGCCTCGATTGGGGCGCCGTCTTGAGCAAATTGCGCGGGAATCCCACCAGCAGGGGCCAGGAGAGACGGCAGCACGCTCGGGTGGGAGCCGGTGTGCAAGCCAACGAATACCGATGCTGTGCCGGGGACCGGCAGGCACGCGACGATGCGTTGCAAAGGCGCAAGACCACCGGCGGAAGCCGCGATTACCACGATTGCGTCCATGCCCCGACTTCAACCTAGCCGGTGCTGTGGCGTTGTGCCGTGCAGCACCAGGCGTGAGCTCTTCTCCACGAGAGAGCTGGCGCCAGCCTCCTACCAGTCTTGATTGTGAGCACGTTGCGGGGGTGTTGTCGGTAATGTATATGACCGATTCGGTGACGCTCACTGATTAGCCGCATGTTTTGGGCAGGTGAAAAGTGACGCGCGCCCGGACCAACCGATAACATTCACTTTCGGTCGATGGTGACAGCCGGGAGTGTCCGCTCCCACCCTTTGCAGACAGGCAGACCAACCCACTCCCAAGCGGAGCCGCCACGCCGCGCCTGCCTGCCAGGTGCGTCTTGCCGGTTGGCGAATCGCCTGCCATCCGGCATCATGGCGAACCAAGCGGCATGAGCTGGGCGCGGCACTGTTCGAGGTGGTGCACGAACATCTGACTGGCAAAGGGTTGATGGTCGGCACCGGCGCCATCGTGGATGCGACGAGCAAGCGCGTCATCAGCCCAACACCGACCGAGCGGGAGCGAAGGACGAGAATGCAGATCGGCAACAAGACGCCCCGCGCCCGGAACGCGGCGCCATGACAATCTGCCACGGCCCGGTGCGCCTAGCACTTTTCCCCTGCCATGGCGCGGCGATGCAGTCCCGATGAACCGTCTGCGCAATGGCCTGGTATCCGCGGTCATTCTGGCGGGCACGCTGCTGACGGCGGCGGCTCAGCCAGGCGTCCCAGGGTCTGTCGCCGTGCCGATCCACAGCGGCACTCACCCGGACTTCGGTCGCGTGGTCTTCGACACGCCGCCGCATGTTGCCTATCGCGTGACCAGGGTTGGCGATCACGTGACCGTGCGTTTCGCCGACACGGTCATGCTGGGCGCGGCGCCCGCGCCACCGCGCAACGTCCTGTCGATCCATGCGAATGCCGCACAGGCGGAGCTGACCGTCGCGGCGGGGGCCAGCTTGCACGACAGCCGGCTGGGCGATCGGGTCGTGCTCGACGTGTTCGATCCGGTGGCGAACGGTGCCATCCCCGCACCGGCTGCCGCGGGCCGGGCGGAAGCTGCGGTGCCGGCGCCGCGCCCGCCGCAGGCCGTGCCGCCCGCGCCGAACCCCGGTTCGGCCGCAACCGCCGCGGCGCCCCTGGCTCCGGCGGAGCCGCCGGCGCGCGCTGCCGCCCCGGTCGCCGGCGCGTTGCCGGTGCCGGCGACCCCAGCGAACCCCACGCCGCAAGCCGGCAACGGCTCGGTCGTGACCGTCGCCCAGCGCGCCGGCGTTCCGCCCGCCGCCAAGGGCGCCGCTTTCAACCCGCCCTTGCTCCCGGCCGGCGCCGCCGCCTCGCCGGCCGACATCGTCGCCCAGCGCGGCGACATCAAGCTGACCGCGGCCGATATCCGCGACATGCTCGACCACGCGGATCCCGCGCTACGCGCCCAGGCGCAGGCAAGCCAGGCTGCGCTGGTGGATTTCGTGCGTGACCGGCTGCTGCGCCTGAGCCTGCTGGCCGAGGCGCACGCCGCCAGGTGGGACCAGAATGCCGACGTGATCGCCCGCGCCAACGACGCCAGGGATACGGTGATCGTGCAAACCTATCTGGCCTCGCGCACACCGCCGGACCCGAATTATCCCAGTCAGGCCGACATCACCGCGACCTACGAGGCCAACAAGGAACGCTTCACGGTGCCAGAACAGTACCATGTGGCGCAAATCGCGATCCTGGTACCGGCCGGCGCGGCGAAGGATGTCGACGAGGCGGCGCACCGTCGGGCCGAGGCGCTACGCGAGCAGGCGCTGGACCCGGAAGCCGACTTTGCCGAACTGGCGAACAAGAACTCGCAGGACCGCGCGACGGCGGGGCGGGGCGGCGATCTGGGATGGCTGCGGGCGGACCAGTTCGTCCCTGCCCTGCGCGATGTCATTACAAAGCTGTCCGAGAACGCGGTCAGCGAACCCGTGCGCAGCGCCGACGCCTGGCACGTCGTCAAGCTGCTCGGCACCAAGCCGCCCTCCGTGCTGCCGCTCGAGCAAGTGCGCGACGCCCTGGTTCAGGGGCTGCGGCAGGCCAGGGCACAGCAGTTCGCCAGCGCGTATGTGGAGGAGCTGTTGCGCAAGCAGCCGATCCAGCTCAACGAGCTCGACCTGGCGCATCGGGTCGCGGCGGCCCGCTGACGCTGGTACTGCTGGTGGTCCAACTCAGGACGGCCCGTCGATGGAGTCAGGACGGTCGGTGAGCCGAGCGCGCCAAGCTGCCGCACAATATCTCTGTCGCTGAGGCTGCGCCCGCATCGATCACAGGTCGCTCCGATGTAATCCTGGGGCGACCAAAGCTCCCTGATGCTGCTGAATGCGGCACTTCCGCACGATGGGCATTTGATGCGTGGAGTCGTCATCGACCGATCCCCCCGGGTCGGTTGCACCATCCGAGGATCACATGATTGGGCCAGGGAGTCATTCGTCGGCCGTACGGGGAAGCCTGGTCGGCTTCGATGTTGCCGGCGCCCCTCATCATCACGTCGGCACTGCACGCAACGGGCGCTGTGGAATCCCAGGATGGGTCGAGCACAAGTCATTTCAGAAGCTGGTGAAGCTCGTAGTGCCGCGGCCTCGCGAGTTGCGGTTGGCCCTCGCCTCTCCGTGAGCATCCACCGTGTTGCCTTCCCCACCTTTCCCACCGTTCGCGTCCGCTCTCGCGCATGCAGCTTCGCGAATGTCGGTCGGAGCCTGGCCCGAGTGGCGTTCATGGTCCGCCGCGTGGGCAACCTGACACCATTCGCCCAGGGCGTGCCCAGCGCCATCTCCCCGATGGACCCGCTTGCGCCCGGTCTCCTTGGATCACGACGATCCACGGCCGCTCCGGGACCGGTCGCGGTGATGTCAGGCCCCGTCTGCCGCTCAGCGGGGAGCAGCCACCTGCAACACGAAAAAGATCGGTGTGCCGTCCTCGACGGTGCGGAACATGATCGGGGTTTTCCGGTTGTCGAGCCAGACTTCCTGCCGCTTGTCGCCCGTCACGATGAAGTGCCGCGCGGACACCGAGGCGCCGTTCACGGAAATCGTGTCGTACTCGCCGCCGGAAACGCGCACATCGATCATTCTGCCGGTGTCAATGTAAACCATGGTCCCGTCGCCGGTGCGCTTCAGAGCCCACGGGTCCGAGGGGGCGATGGTTGCCGGACCGGTGAATGAACCGGCCGTCGCAGTCACCACGAACTGATCGCCCTGCGCCTCGCCATGCACTTCAGAGTGCCGGCCGTCCTTGTCGGTGATACTTTGCAGTGAGACCAGCCGATTGCCGAGCATGATCACGGTGGTGTCGGATTTCTGGCGATAGACGACGATGCCCAGAAACTTGACCGCGACGCGCAAACGCCAGTCGCTCCGCGTCGCGTCCGGACTGAGGTTGATCGTGTCCGTGAGCGTGCCGATGTCGCCGTAGAGCGGATGCACGACGGTGTAGATATAGACCTGTTGTTTCGCAAGCGCCGGCGTACCGCCCGCGATAACGGTTAAGCCAATCGCGGCGGCAATTGCCCGGGCAGGCGAAGGGATACAGGTGCCCCACCGCGACTCTACACGGTGATTTGTCGGTAGCAGTTCGTGCAGATCACGCAGCGGCTTGCGCGCGCGCGTGCATACGTGCCTCCGGGCCGGCAAAGCCCACTTCGGGAACCACCGTCGCGGCCCTCGCCGCGTTGGGCGCCGCCTTCTTGTCGTCAGGCTCCTTTGATGAGGGGTTCAATGCGTCGATCGTCATCGAATGGCCATGGAGGACCTTCCCAGTCTTGTCCATCACGTTAACCTTGCGTTCATAACTATTCCTTCGGACAAAAGATGAAATATATACACCAGTTAGTAAGATAGATGCCAGCACTCAGATCATCGAACAATTTCTGCAGTATTTTTCTGCTTACGCCCTTCTACCATGGCGATGCGCCGCAGGATTTGCAATGGGCGACTTGCGCGGTCCGACCATCCCGGCACGCCCTCGGTCACGTCCGGCCGGAATCGCCCATCAAGCCGGAACGCGACGCGGTTCAGTTCCTCACCGGCCTGTCATCTTCCTGATGGGCCAAGGTCATGGTGCGTCTCGATCCGTCTGGGCTTATCCTGGCGAGGCTCGATCCCCTGCGAACGCGTCCGCTGGCCCGATGTTGACGCACGGCATGCGATCCACGCCCCGGTGATCACGCGGGTGAAGTGCGCCCTGATCGCCGGACTGGGAGCCAAAACGGCCCTATGCCCGCCATTGATCGGCCAATCGCACCATCTCTTGGTGCCAACTGGCCGGGGAATTCCAATTGTGCTGCCGCGGAAAGCGGCTCAACGTCCGACTTGTCTCCGCACCCACGCGAGGCATCGGGGAAATGTCGGTATACACAGTCAGCCCGGAACACCTCCCCGGAGCGCGCCTGTCAGCCTGACCTGGCCCCACCCGGGCCGCGCGATGCACGGGGCAGAAGGACGCACGTCGATGTTGGATTTTCCCAACCCGTTGGACCGGCGCCCCGCCCAGGTCACGCCGGCCGAAACGCCCGGTCTGCGCGGCCTGCTGACCGTCGCCGTCGCCGCCGTCGTGGTCGCCGGGCTCTACCTCGGCCGCTCGGTGCTCATCCCGTTTACGCTCGCGGTGCTGCTGTCCTTCCTGCTCGCGCCGCTCGTCAGCCTGCTGCGCCGGGGGCATCTCGGCCGTGTCCCGTCGGTGCTGCTCGCCATGCTGCTGGCCCTCGCGGTGATCCTGGCGCTCGGCGGCCTGATCGGCACGCAGGTGGCCGGACTGGCCGACAACGTGCCGCGCTACGTGTTCACGATCCAGCAGAAGGTCGATACGGTGCAGCGGATCGTGCTGTCCCGTATCGCGACATTCACCGGCAGCCTCGTCCACCAGCCGGCCAATATCGGCGTCAACACCAAACCGAATACCGCCTCGGCCGGAACATCCCCGGCTGCAACAAGACCGTCTGGAACAAGACCGGCTGGAACCTCACCGACAGGAACCTCACCCCCCGCGGCACCACCGGCCGCCGCGCAGACGCCGATCCCGGTCGAGGTGCATCAGCCGGACCAGACGGTGGTTCAGCTCCTGCAGCGGATCGTCACGCCGGTTGTCGAACCGCTGTCCACAACGTTCATCGTGTTCATCGTCTCGATCTTCATCCTGCTGCAGCGCGAGGATCTGCGGGATCGGATGATCCGGCTGTTCGGTTCCTCCGACCTGCACCGCACCACCATCGCGATGAACGACGCGGCGCGACGGCTGTCGCGCTACCTGCTCACCCAGCTTGTCGTGAACACGGCGTTCGGTGCGATCATCGCCACTGGGCTGGCCTTTATCGGCATCCCCTCGCCGGTGATTTGGGGCGTTCTCGGCGCGCTGCTGCGCTTCGTGCCCTATATCGGCGCGCCGCTCTCCGCCGTGATGCCGCTGGCGCTGGCGGCGGCCGTCGATCCCGGCTGGTCCAGGCTGCTGTGGACCGCGTCCCTCTACCTCGTGGTGGAGCCGATCATTGCCCAGGTGGTCGAGCCGCTGCTCTACGGCCACAGCACCGGGCTCTCGCCCTTCGCCGTGGTGCTGGCAGCGACGTTCTGGACCTGGCTGTGGGGGCCGATCGGCCTAATCCTGTCCACCCCATTGACGCTCTGCCTGGTGGTGCTCGGCCGGCATGTGGCGCGGCTGGAGTTTCTCGATGTACTGCTCGGTGACCGCCCGGCGCTGACACCGGTGGAAAGCTTCTATCAGCGCATATTGGCTGGCGATCCCGACGAGGCGCATGACCATGCCGAGGTCCTGCTGAAGCGGCGGTCGCTGTCGTCGTATTACGACGACGTGGCGCTGCCCGGCCTGCGACTCGCCGTGATCGATGTCGAGCGGGGCGTTCTGACGCCGGCCCATCTCGAACGGATCAAGCTGTCGATCCAAAGCCTGGTCGAGGATCTGGACGACCACGAAGACCGCGAGCCGCCCCAAGACGCGGTCGAGGCGGCCACCACCGCGCCACCCGAGGAACCGGCCCATGCGGAACCGGATAATCCCGCTCACCCCGCTCCCGACGGTCCGGCGCCGGGCAGGCTCGACCTTGCGCCGGCATGGCGCGGCGCGACGCCGGTGCTGTGCATCGCCGGGCGCGGGATGCTGGACGAGGCGGTTGCCACCATGCTCGCGCAATTGCTGGACAAACAAGGCCTGGCGACCAAGGTTGTGCCGCACGCGGCAACCACACGGGCCGCGATCGGTGCATTGGACGTGGGCGGGGTGGCGATGGTGTGCATTTCCTACCTGGAGCTGTCCGGCAGTCCGTCGCATCTCCGCTACCTGTTGCGCCGGCTGCGCCGGCACTTGCCGCCGGACGTGCGGGTGCTGGTCGGGCTATGGCCGCCCGGGGAAGCGATTTTGCAGGACGAACGGCTCCGCACGGCGGTGGGCGCGGATGACTACACGAGCTCCTTGCACGAGGTCGTGGCGGCGTGCCTGGAAGTCGCACGCAAGGCGCACCTCAATGAACAACCACGACCGGCGGTGCCGGCGGTGATCCATTGACGGCGTCGCGACTGCCTGCTCCAGGCTGGATCGATGCGCTACGGCGTGACCCGCCGTGACTCGCATCGACTGGTGGACGATCATAACGTGTACGTGGCAGCGGATTTGCCGCGACAACCTGTCGGTTCTTGCCGCCGCCGCCGCGTTCTATGCGCTGCTCTCAATCTTTCCCACGCTCACGGCTCTGGTGTCGCTCTATGGTCTGGTTGCCGATCCGGTCATGGCGGAACGGCAGGTCGCTGCCCTGGAAGGGGTTCTGCCGCCGGAGGCCCTCAAACTCGTCGCCACCTGGCTCCAGGCCCTGGTCCAAGGACCAGCCGCGGGGTTCGGTATCGGGCTGCTCATCAGCGTCCTGCTCGCCTCATGGAGTGTGTGGTCGGCAACCGTGATGGTGATGCACGCCGTCAACACCTGCTACGGCGACAAGGAAAGGCGCAGCTTCGTTCGGTTCAACCTTGAAGCCTTGGCGCTCGGCGCCGGGCTCGTGCTGCTTGGTGTCGCCGCCCTCGCTCTCGTCGCGGTGCTGCCCGTCCTCTTGGCCCTCCTGCCGCTGCCAGGTGCATGGCGCGCCGCGATCTCGCTCGTGCGCTGGCTGGTCCTGGCGGGGCTAGCCATCGCCGTGTTGGCAATCGTCTACCGATACGGGCGCGCCCGGGTACTGCGGAAGTGGGAATGGTTCAGTTGGGGCGCGGCGACCGCCACGGCGTTATGGCTCATCGGATCGATCGCCTTCAGCTTCTATGTCTCCGAGGTCGGAAGCTATGACAAGACATATGGGTCGCTCGGCGCGGTGATCGTCTTGCTGCTCTGGTTCTATATGACCGCCTACGTCATCTTGATTGGGGCGGTCGTGAATGCCGAGGCGGAACGTCTGGCAGCGAGGCAACGTTCTGCTTCGCCCAGGCCAGCCGGGGGCGAGACCCCTCGGCCTTAACCGGCATTCCCCGGCATACGGCGACGGCGGACGCATGCAGGTCTCGACGCTGGTATCCGGGCTTGCTTCGTGGAACCGCCAAGGCAATTCCTGCTCCGTCGCCGCTGTGAGTAGTTTCCGAGCGCCGGCGATCGGCATTCGCAAGACCAGCATCTAATGCGATCGAACACCATCGAGCCATCCACCGTTGGCAAGTGGCAATCCGACCATACGTCAACTCCAGATAAGGATACTGCCATGCCGTCTATCGCACTCCCGATCGCCAGATCCGCTCAACTTACGCGCTCGGTCGCGATCGCGGCGCTGCTGGGCGCCACGATGCTCGCCGGTCCGCTCAGCGCCGCTCGCGCCGCTCCCGCCACCAGCGCGCCGTTCCAGGTGGCGCAGGCGGTACTGCAGACTGCCGCTGTGCCGCCGAGCAACGCCGCCGCCGGAGCCGCCGAGATGAAGACGGAGACCGTCGAGCAGCGTATCACCAGCCTTCACGCGGCGCTGCAGATCACGCCGGACGAGGAAGCGAATTGGACCGCGGTCGCGGCCGCGATGCGTGATAATGCCGCCGCGATAGAAAAGATGATCGCCGAACGAACCGCCCAGGACGCGCAAGGCATGACCGCCGTGGAAGATCTGCAAGCCTACCAGAAATTCGCCCAGGCGCATGTCGACGGGCTGAAGAAGCTGATCCCGGCGTTCGACACCCTCTACAGTTCAACGCATGACGCGCAGAAGAAGGTGGCCGACCAGGTGTTCCAGGGATCGCATCACGAGCACGCTCCGGCGCATAGCTGACCGGACGAACGATCGCGTTGCGCGACGTGACATCAGGCTTATCAGAGGAGCTCGCCATGAGCTGCATTATCGACACCAGATCGAAACGTTACCTGTCGCCGAAGCTTGCGGCAGGGCTCGCGCTCTCCGTCTTTTTCGTGCTCGGGACGTTTGTCGCATCTGCCAGCGCCCAGCCACACCGCGACGACCGCGGTGGTGGGGGTTATCACGGCGGTGGCAGACCTGGCGGCTGGGGTGGTGGTGGCTATTATCCCGCGCCCCCGGTGATCTACGCCGCGCCGTATTATCCTGCGCCCTATTATCCGCCACCGGTGGTTTACGGCCCCGCCATCGGCATCTACGTGCCAGGCGTCAGCATCGGTATCGGCGGTCAGTAGCCGTCTTCCCGATCCGGAGGCAGCCGCGGGCAGCAATGCCGGCGGCGTGCCGTTGCTTTCGCCAACGACGAGTTCGCCAACACCGACATCGCCCTCGTGATCGGCGCCAACGAACCTGATCGCTCCAGCGCTGCGCATCGACAAACCCTCACCGATCTTTGCCGTGCGATCCTCAACGCCGACAAGGCAAGCAACTCACGGCGGCCTCATACCAGCCGCTCGAGGGTCTGACACTACGCCGGTTCGTCTGGCGGTTGGTAGGCGACATTCACACCGAGACACTGCCGGCGACGCGCGACCCGGTAGGAACGCCGGTCGCGCGCACGGTAGGCTGGCGCTACGTCCCGCAATGTCTTGACCGTCGCGGGCGGCCATCATCGAAGCCGTTGCGCCGCGACCAAAGCGTCGTAAGCTTGCCGTTCCTCCGCTACGCGAGCGCAGGCTGTGAAATGGACGATCGGCGATGAAAATTATGGTGGGGTGGTGGTGGGTCGCGGCGCTTCTGTTGGTGGTGGTTGCATGGCCAGCCTTGGGCATCGGGCGCGCAGCGGCGTCACCGGTGGATGGGACTTGGATCATCGACGACCTGGGCCTCGATCTCTTTGACTGCCAAAATCTGGTCTGCGGCCGGATTGTGTGGATAAAGGACCCGAAGCGGCGGCCGTCGCAGTGCGGCAGGATGATCATTTGGGGGTTGGGGGTGGCTGGCCCCTCCGAGTGGACGGGTGGTTCAATCCTCGATCCAGATGACGGCACCACATACCAACTGGCGGCAAAGCTTCAGCCGGATGGTGCGCTTCGGGCGCGAATCTACAAAGGTATCCAACTGCTCGGGAGGACGAAGATTCTCAAGCGGATCGACTTGGACTCTCTGACGGGGCGGTGCTGACTGCTCCTTAGTACCCCAATTCGTAAATACGGTGACGTATTTTTGGCCGTTGTCCCGGTTACGAGTTCTTGTGTGACCGGAGTTTGGCCTCAAGACTCCCCTCATTTGTCAGACCGGGCCGAAAACGTCTGCGAAGAGCGGCTGGTCCTGCAGCATTTGAGAGAAGCGCTGCATCAGCGGACGCAGCCTGGTTTCCGGCATCGTGGGGATCAGATCGTAAAGCATGCAGCCCTGACGGAACAACGAGTGGACACGCCGCTTGGCGGTGTTGGTCTTGAGCATCCGGTCGTAACCCAGCGCCTCGCCGGCGGCACCGAGCAACGTCAACAACACGACCGCGAAAGCGTTGATCAGCCACAACCGATCACGCCGCTCCGGTGATTTGACATGCATCGTGCCCATCCCCATGCCGAAGCGCAGGTCCTTGGTATCGCGCAGCCCGCACTCGATTCCCCAGCGACGGCCATAGTATCCAATCAGATGCTTGGCGGTGGCGTCGGTGGTGCTGGCGGCCAGGCACCAGGCCTGCTTCATGTCGGGGTGCTGAACGCAGACCACGGTTCCCACTGGATAGCGATCGGCGGTGACCTCAGCGCCGCGCAGTACACGGGCGCGTCCGCCGGGTCGCACCCAGGCGGCAGCGGTGCGGGTTTCTCCGGTCGTGGCGGTGACAGCGATGTTGCCGCGGAAGCGGATGACGTAGTCAAAGCACAATTCCTCGGTCAGCACCTTGTAAAGCTTCTGGTCGCCGAAGCCGCGGTCGGCGACCACGCAGACCTTGACGTCGGCCGGCAGCAGTTCTGCCAGCCGCACCAGCACGCGATGCTCGTAGAGGCTGCGGTTGTCCTTGAGCGTGCGCTTGTCGACCGTCAGCCACAGCAGGGGCGTGGCACGGCCGTGATCGGTAATCAGGGACAACATGATGGTGGCTTGCTTGTCTGCATCGAAGTCGGTCCAGTCCAATGCCACCACTATGGAACTGCGCGCGCCAACGACGAAGGGAACCCAGCGGGAGAGGATGTCGTCGACCTTGATCTCTGGGTTGGAGAGCAGGCGATCGACCTGTTTGGTCGCGTGCTTGGGGTTCAGACTGCGGGCGGCGGCGAGTTCCCGGCCGATGGCGCAGACCGCGAGCGAGGCGCCGCGCAGCACGCCAAGGGTGGCGTCGCTGAGCGAGGCGACGCGCTTGGCGTGCAGGTCGTGGCCCAGCACGTCGCCAAGGACCTGCCTGACCTGATTGATGGAGAACCGCTGCTTCCGAATGACCATCGCATCTCTCGACCGGCTGTTGCGGGGCGGGAAATGTGTTGGGTCGTGCGGAGTTGGAAGTCGTCGTGGCGAATTCGCAAGGATATGCCGCCAACGGCGCTCGTGCGATTCTTTCCGGAATCGCCCCTATGGCCGCCCAATTCTTTTATGTCCCAAAGAAAATGAGGGGATGAGTGAGGAGTTTGGCAAGAAGCACATGAAGGTCGCCGCGTGCGAAAGTCCATTTGAACGGCTTCGCGGCTCGCTGATAGCGGCTTTGGAAAGCCATCAAGGCCCGCCCGAGCGCGGCGAGGTCTGCAAAGTCGCTCGGCGTAAGCAGCTTGCGCTCAACGATTGAGAAGTAGACTTCGATTTGGTTGAACCAACTGGCGTGGATCGGCGTATGAACCAAAACGGCATTGCGCCATTTGGCTCTGAGGCGGCCGGCGGCCCGAGGACCGCGGTGGGAGGAGCCATTGTCGGTGACCAAGAACACGCGGTGCGCGGACCGATACGGCTCCTGGCCCATGACCTGCGCGACGAGGCGTTCGAACGGAACTATGCCAGTTTTACGCTCGCATCGCCCAAACAGCCTGGCACGATGCACATCCCAGGCGGCGAGATAAGCCAACGCGCCGGTCCGCGTGTATTCGTGCTCGACGCGGACCGGGCGCCCGGACGCGGGAGGCAGTGAGTGATGTTTGCGCCGTCTGGCCTGAATGCTGGTCTTCTCGTCGGCGCAGAGCACGTAATCACGCGGCCCCAATGCTGTGCCACGCCAGCGGCGTTGGTAGAGATCGAGAACACGGCCGGCCTTGCGGGCGAAATCCGGATCGCGTGGGAAGATCCATGTGCGATGCCGCCAGGGGCGCAACGCGTCCTGGCTGAGCCAGCGCCAGAGTGTGGTGCCGCTGATCTTCGCGACGATGCCGCTCGCCATTGCTTCATGACGCAATTCCGAGACTGACCAGCGGGCCAGCGGCAGGCCCCGGCGTGCCGGCAACTCACAAGCCAGCGCCTTGATCGCGACGACAATCCTGGGGGGAACAGCGGGCAGGTCGCCCGCGCCGCGGCAGTTCGTCGAGGCCAGGCAGTCGCAGCGCATGGAAGCGCTGACGCCACTTGCTGACGATCTGACGTGGTGTGTCGAGATGCTCCGCGATCCTGTCGTTGCCAAGCCCCTGGCTCGCCAGTAGCACGATCTTCGCCCGCACTACGTCACGATACGGCGACGTATACGCCCGGGACCGCGCCATCAATTCGGCTCGCTCCCTGTTGGTAAGTCGGATTACGTATGGGCTTTTCTTTGGCATGATGCATCCCCTTGGTCGAGGATGAGCCTGTCATGCCGCCACGAGTCGCCCCTCGAGGATACGTCACCGTATTTGTGAAATGGAGTACTTAGGCAAAATCGCCCCATCTCGCCGGGATGGCCGTCGTCGAGGCGACACCGTCGCAAGGTCTCAGTAGGTCTCAGTGCCTCTGGTATCGTAGGCCGTAACTCAGGCAGGCGGCCATCGTGCCAGAGGCATGCCGAAGAAGGAGCATCCAAAGAAATGCTCGCTAAGGTCAGCCATGAGGTCGCGCAGAAGTGATCCGGGACCAAGCCGACTGGCCCGCGTGGCTGGGGCGAGGCGGCCGGCGATCCGGCGAAATTGTTGCCCATTGCCGGCACGGGCCTCAACCGGCGGCCAAGCGTGTATGATGCAGATGCGTTCGTGCCCGCGGGTGCGGCACCCTGTTGTCTACCCGTCGGTGAAGCCCCAATGAAGCCCTGGACTGGAACGCGTCGGTGAACGCCCAGGGCAATGCATGATAACACTTTGATTTGCTTGGTGAGCCCGGTGGGACTCGAACCCACGGCCCCAAGATAAAAAATTTGTACGTTGTCACGTCCGAATGCGTCGCCGTGACGACCTCGATCAGTGCATGGTAGCCACCGGAAAGAACTCCCTGGAGGTCGCCCGCCAGCACCGATTTGAATGGCTCTTTGTCCTGCCATTCCGGGTATTGCGGTGCCATGGCCTTGACCTGATCAAGGGCGACAAAGAGCTGAAAAGGATAGGGTCGTTCGGCCCACAGCGTGCCGTCATTGTCAAAGGTGGCAATGCGCTCTGCCGGCGCGACGTAGTCTGGACTGCCTGCTGTCGTGACGCGTGCGACGAAGTCGAGAATCGACTGCTTCGTCGGGCCATCGTTCCAGGAGGCCAAGGGATCATCGGTCGCGGCCTCGTCGCGTTGCGGCAGCGGCGTGTGAACGTCGCCGGCAGCAATGGCGCAGTCGAGGAGGTGACGGGCAATGTCGCGCAGATCCGCCGGAGCCGGCCCAAGGTGCGCATCATCCTGCGGGCCGACGGCGGGTTCTGCAATGACCTTTTGATGAGTTGGTGCGAGGCGAACCGGGTCGACTACGTGTTCGGCCTGGCGCGCAATTCCCGGCTGGAGGCAGCACTCGGCGAACAGCTCGCGCAGGCCAAGGATTTGTGCCTGAGCTCGGGCAAGCCCGCGCAAGTGTTCTGTGACTTCCACTATCGCACGCTCGACAGTTGGAGCCGAACGCGACGCATCGTGGGTAAGGCCGAGCACACGCTGGACCTCGCCAATCCACGCTTTGTCGTGACCTCGCTCAAGCGCGCCCGCGCCGGCTACGACGCACGCTCCCTTTACGAGGATCTGCATTGCGACCGAGGCTGGGTCGAGAACCGCACCGGCGAGCAGTTCGAGATGCTCGCCGGTCGTGCGTTATCGGCAACGATGGCGGTCAACCAGTTGCGCTTGTGGTTCTCGACAATGACCTGTGTGCTGGTCGATACCCTGCACCGCGTCGGTCTGCGCCACACCCAGTTCGCCAAGGCCGCAGCCCAGACCATCCGCCTCAAACTGCTCAAGCTCGGAGCCCAGGTGCGCACCAACGCGCGCCGCATTCACTTCACCATCGCCTCGAGCTGTCCCAACCAGGCCGAGTTCGCGCTCGCGCACATCTACCTTCAGCGGGCCTTTGGCTCCGCCTGAACCGCATCCGCCGTGCCGTCGGATACCGGCCCCACACCGTGCCGGACCCTGGAGCGCGACCCCACAGACGCGTCGGCCGCGAGCTTCACGACAACCCGACTCGCGCCGCGCAAACCCCATTTCACCGAGTTCAAACCGGCCCGTGCAATCGCTCCCAATCGCCAAAATCGGCCGCCCGCCGCTGCGCTCAACGACCAAAAATGTCCACGTTTGAGAAACCCACGGTCGGGGCTGCTATTCCATGGGCTCGGCCAACAGCGCGCGGCACCGCAAACACCGCCGATCGTTGCAACCTGGGGGGACCAGATTTGGATGTCGCCAGCGGACCGGATTTGGATGTCGTTTGACAAACAGGCTGTGGCGATCGGACCAGCCCCATACCGCGGCGTCACCCGGCCTACTCCCGACCGATGGATCGAACCTGGGTGAGGGGAGCACCCATTTCAGACAAATCACGCTCGACGTGTTTGCGCCAAGATTCCGTCCAACGTCTTGTCAACTTGCCGATTCCGCATAGCAAGGAGTGCAATGACTGTTCATACGCGTCGGCAATCGCCTTCCAACCGGGGCGGGCAGACGCGGGCTGATTAAAACTTCGGCGAGGAAGGCACTTCGATGGGAACGGTCGCAAAAATGAGATGCGTTCGAACGGGTGATCTTGTTGCCGTGCTCGTGTTGGCCGGCGCATCAAGCGTCGCACTGGCCGCGCAGGCGCAGCCGGTCACCGGCCTGTATATCGCCGGCGGGGCAGGTGTGAACATCATGCTGGACGAGCCGATCAAGTCGCGCACATCTGGGGGCGTGACCACCAACATCAACAATGGGAACCTGCAAACGAACGTGGGTGCTGCGGGCGTGCTGAGCCTTGGATGGGGGTTCGGCAATGGCCTCCGCGCTGAGGTCGAGGGCGACTACCGGTATAACGGTTTCAAGTCGATCAGCGGTCCGAATGGCAACTCCGTGTCGATCAACCGGTCCAATGGGGGCGGCAACGAACAGAAGTACGGCCCGATGGTCAACGTGCTGTATGACTTCAACGGCATCTGGCCGAGCGTCGTGCCGTACATCGGTGCGGGCATCGGCTACCAGTGGGCCACCGAGAAGGTGAACGTCTACAACTCCGGCGGGAGCCAGACCGAGGGGGCCTTCGCATACCAGGCGATCATCGGCGCTGCCATCCCGATTACCCCGGCCCTGGCGGTCACCGCCGAGTACCGCTTCATGGGCATGTCCGGCAATCGCACCTACACTTCCGGTTATGGCAACAGCATCACGCTGGGCAACGACTTCAACAACTCGATCATGATCGGCCTGCGCTACAACTTCGTGCCGCCGCCGCCACCGCCACCGCTAGCCCCGATGGCCGCCCCGGCGCCCGCGCCAGCCCGCAGCTACCTGGTGTTCTTCGATTGGGACAAGGCAACCCTGACGCCGCGCGCCCAGCAGATCATCGGCGAAGCGGCGGCCAACTCGACGAAGGTCCAGTACACGCAGATCCAGGTGAACGGCTACACCGACACCTCGGGCACGCCGCAGTACAACCAGGGGCTGTCGATCCGCCGTGCCCAGGCGGTCGCCGCCGAACTGGTCAAGGACGGCGTGCCGAAGGCCGCGATCGCCATCCAGGGCTTCGGCGAAACGCACCTGCTGGTGCCGACCGGCCCCGGCGTGCGCGAGCCGCAGAACCGCCGCGTCGAGATCATCATCCACTAAAAGGGGACGTACGATGGGAACCGGAATGCGTGGGCACGCCAGCATCTTGGCTGTCAGTCTGCTGTTGGCCGCGGCGCCTTTGCTGTATTCGTCATTTTCGACCCCGGCCAACGCACAAGCGGCCGGCATGGCTGGCATCGGAGCGTCGGACACCCTGTCCCTTCACGCCAAGGTCACCGCGATCGACCTGGGCACCCGCATGGTTACGCTTGTCGGCCCGCAAGGGAGGAGCGTGACACTGAAGGTCAGCGACGAGGTCCGTAACCTGCCGCAGGTCAAGCCCGGCGACACCGTCAACGTGCTGTACCACGCATCGGTCACCTACGTGCTTTCCCCACGCGGAACGAAGACGCCCGACAACAGCGTGACGGCCGCTGGTGCGCGCGCGGCGCCAGGGCAGATGCCGGCCGGCGTGGTCGGCGCCAAGATCGTGGTGACCTCGACAGTGGTCGGTGTCGATCTCACCGCACACAAGCTTCAGCTTATCGATCCGGCTGGCGGTCTGGTGAGGACCGTGGACGTCGTGACCCCGGAAGGTCAGCAAGGCATGAAGATGATCAAGGTGGGTGACACGATAACCGGGGTGGTGTCCCAGGCACTCGCGGTCGACGTCGAACCCGCAAGCTGACGCCGCGCTGGAACGCCGGCATCGGTTTATCAGCATTTCGGTCTGACACTGCCGACCGCAGCCGCCCAGGCGATGACGCGCTTTGTCGAGACCCGGCCGAGTCGCGGCTGTGGACTGCACGCCTACCGGTTCGAAGATCACGGGTTGGATCCGAAGGTGGAGCGGGAGAAATTCCGTCCCTATCTGTTGCATTTTGGTATCGCGCCAGGGGCGGCCCCGGGGCTGCAGAGGGCCGCCGCGGGGTCGGGCAGCGATTCGATCCGGCAAATGGCGACCGAGCAGATCGGCCCGAACCTTGGAGCCGCGAATTGGCCGGGTCAGTCAACCGCGCCGGCGCGCTCTCATGGGAGAGCAGCTCGCGCAAAGGAGGAAGCAGGCATGGTCGATGCACGAAACATTTACCGGACAGCGAAATCAGGCGACTGGTGGCCGCGGCGGCTGCGTCCAGGTGTCCTGGCGGGGTTGGCGCTGGCCGGACTGCTGGCTTTGGTGGGCTGTACCGCCTCTGTCCAACTCGGACCACAGACCGTTGCCGGACTGACGCCGAGCGGTACCGTGAACATGGACCAGGTCCAGGTGGCCTATATTGGCAGTGCCGGCGGCGGCAGTGGGACACTTTACTACCAGGGCGCTGCCTATCCATTCAGCATCGGTGGCCTCGGCGTCGGCGGCATCGGCGCCTCCACGATCAGCGCCGAGGGCGAGGTCTACAAGCTCGGCAACCTGGCGAACTTTCCCGGTACCTACGGTCAAGCTCGCTACGGCTTCGCTGTCGGCACCCTGAGCGGCGGCGACCTATGGATGCAGAATGAGAAGGGCGTCATCATGCACCTGAAAGCCAAACGCACCGGGTTGATGCTGAGTTTGGGCGGCGACGCCGTCATCATATCCATGCAGTAGGAAGCCGGCCAGGGTCACAGGTAGAAGACGACAGGCAGGCAATCACCAGCCGTATCAGGTTTGCGAATTGGTGGCGGAGCCGTGGAATGCGTGATCCGCGCACGCTCATGCGGCGTGACGTTCCCCCGTCCATCGGCCTGACGCGATGCGCCTGTCGTAAACCGTTCACCCGCCTGTTGGCTGTCCGCGCAAGTCAAACGCGGCCAATTGGCGCCGGCCATGACACAAGACCTCTTCCTCCGGCATCGACCGCCGCGCCCTGCTCTTGCGCCTGGTGGCAGTGCCGAGGCTGTGGAGCTGACCACCGGCGATCGGCCTGGTCGCTTATTGCGTGGACCGCCGATGAACATAATTCAATACAGATGGCCACCAATCCTGCCAGAATGGGATAGCCGGATCATATTCAACGCGCGCAGGCTTGTCTCCCGCAGCGAAAGCCGCCTCTGAGCCCGGGGCGGGCGGTGCGGTATCGCCGAGTCAGTCGGCTTCGGATCAGGCATGCCCAGCAGCTCAACGTCGGTTTTCAGCGAGCCAGACGATTACCAGGCCGAATTGCGACGCGTCATCGGGTTTGACCTGACGGTCACCGGACCTGGCGATTTCAGGGCTGCACTGACCCACGTTGTGCTGCCCCGCATGCATCTGATGGCTGGAGAGGAAAATCTCGCACGGCTTGCCGTAATCAGCCTGCCGAGCCACCTGGTGCGAGTTCTTGCTGCCGTCGCAACGCGACGGCACGCTGTTCTCCGACGGGCTCCCATCACGCGAAGACGAGATCATGACCCACGGCGCCAGTCAGCGCATGCATGAGCGAACCGCCGGGCCGTGCCGCTGGAGGACAATCCTGCTTCCGGCGCAGGACCTGTTCCGCTATGGCCGCGCGATGATCGGTGCTTCGTTCGACGTGCCCGATGAGATGTCGCGGCGACGGCCGGCGCGCGTGGCACTCCGGCAACTGAACCGGCGGTACAATGCTGCCATCCGCTTGATCAAGCTTCATCCGGGCGTGGTCGCCGGGGAAGTTCCGGCACATGGGCTGGAGCAGGAGTTGACCGATGCGCTGATTGAGTGTCTGTCGACCGGTTCGATGATGGGGACGTGTAATGGGTCGGCCTGACCCGGATGCATCAATAATTTCACATTCTGTACCGACTGGTGACCTTGACGGACGCTCCAACCGCGGGAACCCGACGGGCCTGGCCGCTAACTCCCGGAGCCTGGCGGAGCGGCTGTTCAGTCGCCGCTAGCAGACGCCTGCCTGCGCCGACGTCCATCCTGGCTTGCCGTGCTCAAGCGTCTGCTCACGCTGAACCATCAGATGCAGATATAAAATATTCGCTACGCTGATACGCATCTCATTCATGCAACCCCTGATAGCGAGCCGCGCAGAGCGAAGACCGGCGTTTTATGCTGTGAGTTTCGGACACTGCAAGCCGGTCTGGATCGGATTGAGGCCTCGCCGGTCATGTGCGAAAAAGCGATCTCGCCGCCGAAATTGGCACGGCGTTCGGCATCGCGCGGCACGTCTGAGTTCCTTGCCGCCAAATTCACGTTACGATGATGCCCATCGGCTAGCTTCATCAGCGCGCGCAGCGTGAGCGTCGTTTGCCGTGACGTGGGAGCTCGCCGTTCACCGTGCGTTCTGATCAAAGCGCGATTGATGCGCCAACGACGAACCTGGATTGTCCCAATGACCGTTGTCCCTGCCGCACGTGGTTGCGATGCTCGCTGACCTAGGTCAATGAGGTGACCGAGCCGGCCCAGCAATGTTTCAGGCAGGCTTTCCAGACTCACCTGCGTCGGCCAGAGGCCCGCGCACGGCAGGACTGGCCGCCAACCAAGCACGGAGGTTCGAGGTGCCGTCGAGCAATGTTCAAAGCTTCACGGACCCGGAGGAATATACGGCATCGATTCGCGCGGCCCATGCTGATCTGACGATCACCGCGGCGGGGCAGTTTGCCGGAAAGGTCGTCCGAATCGATCTGCACGATTTTTGGCTGCAGCGTCTTTCGGAAAACCTGCCGCAGATCTCGCATTCGTCCATCCTGCCGGGCCGCGCGGTGGTGTCGTTCTGGACCCAACCGGTGGCACTCGCGACGTGGAACGGGGTCGAGGTCCAAGCGGACCAAATCGTGCGGCACGGCGAAGCGGAGCAGTTCTATCGTCGGGCATCCGGTCCGTCATATCGTGCGACGATGTCTCTACCGATGGACGTGATGGCATCGTCGGTGTCATCGATGGCGGGTTGCGACCTGGCGCCACGGTGCCTGGGCCGGCTCATCACGCCTCGGCCAGCCGCGTTGGCGAAGCTCCAACGTCTGCACGCGGAGGTGGGAGACCTCGCGGAAAGCGCGCCCGAGATCATCGCGAACAGCGAGGCGGCGCGCGGACTGGAGCAGATGCTGATCCAAGCCTTGGTCGGCTGCCTCACGACGGCGTCGGGCGCGGAAAACTCCCTGGCCTGCCGCCGTCACGAAGGGATCATGCGACGGTTTCGCGCGGCAATCGACGAGCATCCCGAGGAGGCGATCTATATTCCCGAGCTGTGCGCCAGTCTCGGTATCCCAGAGCGGACCTTGCGGCTGTGCTGCGACGAGGCTTTGGGGATGGGGCCGAAACGGTACCTCATGCTCCGGCGCATGAACCTGGCGAGGCAGGCCCTGCGCAAGGCCGACGCGACCACGACGACGGTGACCGCCGTTGCCGCCAACTTCGGTTTCTTCAGTTTCGGCCGCTTCTCCGTGTTCTACAGGACGCTGTTCGGCGAGATGCCGTCCACGACATTGCACGCCGCGCCGCCCTGGCGACGCAGCGGTCGACGGTTTTTTGCCGCCTTGCCGAATACGGATAGTGCGTCCAATGGCCTGCTGGGCAGGGTAACTACCATGGGAAGGAATTGCATAGGGTAACCGCGATGCCCAGCCGATCGGCAGCCGCTGTGCTGGTCTGCCTCACACGGCTTGCACGCGCCGTCCTGGCGAAGGTCAGGCGTGGCAAGGTCGGGTGGTTTCGTGCTAACCGTGTCGGGGCAAGGGAGCGTCTGATGTTACGCCGTATCGTTGTCGCTGGCGTTTTGACGGGGTTGCTTGTGGTCGGAGCTGCATCCGGCGTCCAAGCGCAACAACCCGCCGCGCCGGCGCAACCGGCAGCCAGCCCGTCCGGCTGGACCTTCAACGTCGCGCCGTACGTATGGTTCGCAAGCCTCAACGCGACCACGAACTTGAATCTTCCGCCCATCGTTGGTGGTGGTACGGTGACCTCCACCACGTCGGTCGGATTCGGCGAGTTATTGAACCACATCAACTTCGGAGCGATGGTTGCGGCGGATGCGCAATACGACCGGTTCTCGGTCCTCACCGACTTCTTGTACCTGAACCTGGGTGGCGTCGCTTCGCAGTTCAAATCGGTCAACTTTCCCAACTACCCGCGCATTCCGATCTCGGGATTGGCGCAGGCGAGCGGAGGCCTGCATCTGAGTGCCCCGATTTGGACATTGGCGGGCGGCTACACCCTGCTGAAGGGCGACTGGGGCAACCTCGATGTGATTGCCGGGTTCCGCTATCTCGGGATCAACGCCACGATAGATTACAGCCTGGGATTTACAGTGACGGGACCGCGGGGCAGGAGCCAGGCGTTCGGCGGCGTCGGCGATGTATCCGGGTCCCTCAACCTCTTTAATGGTATTGGCGGCTTCCGCGGCCGCATCCGCCTTGGCGACACCGGGCTGTTCATCCCCTATTACTTCGACATTGGTGCGGGCGGCTCGAATCTGACCTGGCAGATCGCCTCCGGCATCGGTTACCAGACAAAATGGGCCGATCTGTCGCTGACCTACCGCTATCTGTCCTTCGAGCAGGGCAACAATAACCCCGTCCTGCAGCACCTGTGGGTCGAAGGCCCGATGATCATGGCAGACTTCAGGTTCTAGTGCCCCGACCCTGAAGTTCGCCATCGGCACCTTGTTGCGGTGGAGAACTGGGAGATGTTGCCCGTGCGACACTTGATCACGCTGACTGCGGGCTTGCTCGTATCGTTGGTTCTCTCGGTCGGTGCCACCGCGCAGACGGCGGCACCGGATTCGCCGCCCGGCCAGGCGCCCGTTGTCAACGTCGGGGACCAGGGGTCTGACATCAACCAGAGTGCAACGGCGCTCGCCAAGAAGTTGCAGAACCCGATCGGCGACCTCTACAGCTTCCCGTTCCAGAATAACACCAACTTCAACTACGGCCCGCACGACGGCACGCAGGATATCCTCAACATCCAGCCGGTGATTCCGATCCACGTCAACGCGGACTGGAACGTCATCACGCGCACCATCCTGCCGCTGATCTGGCAGCCCTCGCTGCAGCCGGCGCACACCGTGCCGTTCGGCACCGGTCCGACCACGTTCTCGGCCTTCCTCTCGCCGCACAACCCGACCAACGGCTGGCTGTGGGGCGTCGGGCCGGTCATTCAGGTGCCGACGATCAGCGACAAGACGCTTGGTTCGCCCGTCTGGGGCGGCGGCCCGACCGGCGTGCTGGTCTACATGAAGGGACGTGTGGTCGCCGGCGTGCTGGCCAACAACGTGTGGTCGTTCGGTGGCACCTCGAGGCGCGGCGGCACCAGCTACAACATGTTCCTGACGCAACCGTTCGTGAACTATAACTTTGGCGAGGGATGGTATGTCGGCACCTCGCCCATCATCACCGCGAACTGGCTCACCGCCGGCAACAGCGCGTGGACGCTGCCGGTCGGTGGCAATGTTGGCAGGGTCGTGAAGATCGGCGGCAAGCTGCCGGTGAATTTTTCACTCGGCGTCTACTATAACGCGCTGCGGCCGCAATACGGCTCGACCTGGCAGTGGCGGACGCAGGTCACGTTCATCTTCTGAGCGCGCGGCGGAGGAACATGGTGACGCTCGCCTGGACCGCCGACTGGGTGTGGGGCCTCCCGCTGATCGCGCTCACGCTGACATTTCACATCGCCGCGGTCATCGGGATCGGGGTGCTGCTGGCACACGTCAGAAATTCAGTTGAAAAACGAAGGGCCGGCCAGCGCTACACAGTGGTGCTCGCGATGGCGACGATCGGCGCCGTCGGCCTGGCACTGGCGGTTCTGCACGGGCTGGAGGCGATGGTTTGGGCTGCTGCGTACATGGTGCTCGGGGCCATCGACACACTGGCGGATGCCGTCCTGTATTCCATGGATTCCATGACAACTCGTGGCTCGCCGGGAATGGGTCTGGCGCGCCAGTGGAGGTTGATGGGAGCGCTGGAGTCGGTGAATGGCGTGCTGCGGTTCGGCATCAGCACCGCGTTCCTGGCTGCCGCTATCAACCAACTCTGGGCCTGGCTTCAAAGGGGTGCCGGGCGGCCGCGGCCGAAGCACGATATGCCGTAGCCCGGAATCGGGTATCCATACTGACCGCCGCCGACATGAGGCGTCAGAATGACGGCGGCAAGTTGGCGAAGGAAGTCGTTGGCTCCGTGGCGCGCGGTTTCGCGCTCGGCATTTGGAGAGAGACGTTGCAAACATATCTCGTGTCGGGCTGCGTGGTACTCGTGCTGCTTCTGATGTCCACCGAGGACGCTCCGGCGCGCCCGATGCACGTATTGGCCTCCACTCCGGCCGCGGAGGCCGTCATGCACGGCGCCAATGCGCAATACGTTGTGCGGTTTGACGGGCCGATCGACCACGCGCAATCCGGTCTGGAAATCCTGCGCGACGGCCACGTCGTCGCGCGCCTGGACCCACTCCTGGATAGCGCGGCCGATGTCCTGTTTGCATCGGCGCCGGCACCGGAGCCCGGCCATTACGTGCTGCATTGGACGGTGAAATCGATCCCCGACCAGGATGATTCCGATGGCATGATCCCCTTTACGGTCGCGCCGTGAGCGCCATGGCTCCGACCAAGAGGCCTTGATCGTCCTGCTGTTCTTCGCGGGCACGATCCGGGAGCGGCACGACGCGACACCGGCTGGCCAATCCGCGAGTGGGATGCCCGGCTCAATACGGCTTCAGCGGATCGGTGCGGTGGTGGTTCCTTCGATGCAGGCGGCCCTGCCGGCTCTCAGGGCCCGGTCCGGTCAAGCGTGAGGATGTAGCTGCAGCCGGGTCCGCCGCGACCGCTCGCACCTTGCACCTGCCCGTGAAACGTGGCGCCCTCGAACTGGCCGATGATCCAGGTTCCGCCGAAGACCATCTGCAACCCGCCATCGGACGCAATCGTCCCGCGGAAAGAACCAAACCGCACCGCACTGCCGCGGACCCTGAAGCCGGTCACCTTGATTTGGTTGGAGCATACACCTCCCGCGGTCGACAATGCCTCCATGCTGCCCGCATAGGTGCCGTCGCGGCTGACCGGCTGGGCCGGCGCTGGCGGCGCGGGCTGCAGGCCCGACGGGACTGCCAGACCACCTCCTGGTGGGCCAGGCGCCGGTGAATTCACCGCCACTGGTCCGGTCGGGGTGTTGAGAACAACGTTCGGCCCGGGCAGCCCGGTCTGAACCGTACAGGCGAGCAGCATCAGGCATGCCGGAACAACCCCGGCCCTGACGCCGGCGCGCAGCGACTTTGCGGCGCTGATTTGCCGAAGCCACGAGGTCTTGAGTGCCATTCCTTCTCCTCCAGATCGCGCGGTGCCGTTTACCACGTCCTCGAACTGTCCGACTCAAAATGATGGCCGCATCTGTTGCCAACGATTTGGGTGCCTCCGACGGTCCCACGGATATGGCGGCGCCAGATTGCGCCTATAAGGAGCTGCTTCCGTCGAACGCGCGCTCGAAGCGACGCTTGCCACTCCGTCAATCCAGTTGGGCGTCATAGTTGCGCAGCTTGGGCCCTTCAAGCAATCTGTGAATTGGCTCGGGTCACTCGATTGCTTGCGGAGAATCAGTCATGTTCGTGCGCTGTCGCGGGTTGGTGCTCGTCCTGACGCTGGCGGCCTGTGCGCAGCCGGCAGCCCCGGATCTTGGCGTGGCGCTCAAGGGGATCGAGCAGTCCCGCTTCCTCGCCTGCTCGGGGCCGCCGATCCTGGAGTATCCTCAGGGCAGCCAGGTTCGCATGTCGTTCGTGACGAACCTGAAGCGGGGTCAGTCGATGGGCGTTGCGGATCCGATGGCCCTCCCACCCGGGTCATGCTCGGTGGATGCCCTGTTCGAGAATTCCAGGCTCGTCAGTGCGAGTTTCTCGGGCGATCCGACGATGTGCCAGCTTGTTTTTGCTCCGTGCCTACAGAAATAGGCTTGCTGCCATGGCTGCGACGGTGCCGACGAAATGGTGCTTTTTGCCGAAACCGTATAGTGCATCTTCTGGTGTCGCCGCTATTGTGAGGCCAGCATGTCACCACAAATCCGACAACGTGGTTGGTATCGTCGAGCCAATGATCATATCGCCGGTTCGAATGCCCCCACAACCTCGGGCCCATCGACCATCATCGAAATGAAGAAGCCAACATGATCACCAGACGACACATGACCGGCGCGACGGGCGCCCTGCTGCTGTCCGGGCTGCTCGCGGCCTGCGTGACGCAGTCGGCCTACGACCAGCTCAACCAGCAGCTCTCGTCGGAGATCGCGCAAGGCCAGGTGCACATCACCAGGCTTCAGGGAGCGATCAAGGTGACGGTGAACAGCGAGCTGCTGTTCCCTTCCGGCGGTTGGCAGATGCCGCCCCAGGCGGCCAAGACGATTGCCGAGATGGCCCCCGTCCTCGCACCGATGCAGACGACGCATATCCTCGTGACCGGCTATACCGACAATGTGCCGATCGGTCCTGACCTGATGCAGCAGGGGATCACCAGCAACCAGCAGCTTTCGCTGAAGCGGGCGCAGACGGTGGTGAACTACCTGATCTCCCAGGGCGTCAATCCGGCCTTGCTCACGGCACAGGGCCTCGGGGATGCGAACCCGGTCGCGTCGAACGACACGCCGGAGGGACGTGCGCAGAACCGTCGCGTCGAGCTCACCTTGCCCGGACAGAGCTGAAAAGGGCTGACGGCCTCAACGTCGCGCAGCGTGCCACGACTGGGGTGAGCATCCTGCCTATTTTCTCGCGAACTTGCCGAATCTGCCTAGCGCGCGATTTCGGTTACAGCTTTGAACCTAAATCCGGCAGTTGAGCCGGTATATCCGTGACATGAGGGACGGGGGGTGCAACCTCCGATAGGCGGTTCAGGCGGGGTTCAGCCTGATCGGTGGGCGCAGTTGGCGTCCTTTCAGGAAGTGCTTCAGCGCTTCACTGAGGATTTGATACCAGCAGTCCAACGGACTCAACTGCTCCGCAGTTTTGCGCAACTGCGCCAGGAAGCCGGCAATGCGCAGGTAGGCCCGTCGCGCCTTGTCGCGCGCGCCATGTGTGCTGCTGATCGTCAGCGTCACTTGTCCGGCATGCTGCGTCCGTCGCGCAATTGCCGAGAGCAGCAGCGGGCGGGTGGTGATCGCCTCGCGGTGGTGCTCTGGATCGGCGAGGCGGACGAACAGGCTCCACCAGTTGTAGAACAGCGCGACCATGCCGGCGAGCAGCCGGCAACGCTTCAGGTCCTGTGTGGTGAAGCCGCCCCAGCCCCACTGGTTCTTCAACTCGTCGAACGCGTTCTCACAGTCCGCTCGGTCGCGATACAACTGACCGAGCGTCAGGATCTCGTTGTCCAGCGAGGTGGCCAGGGCCGCGTATTCCCAGGCGTCCAGGTCAGGTCCGACTTCGATGAAGCCGAGCCGCTGCTGGCCGCGATCGGTGCGCTCGGCAACCGCCAGTTCACGCCCCAGCTTGCGGCGCAGCAGGACCACCCGACGTTGCCGGCTCCAGCCGAGCAGCCGCAGTGTCGTCGCCTTGCCCTGCCAGCCTTGACCGGCATCTGCCCAATCCGATTGGGCCATCGCCCGCTCCATCGCCCGCCGGACATTCTTCGTCATGCGCAGGCGGAACAGATAGGCCAGCCCCTCGCGTTCCGCCCGCGCCATCACCGGCTCGATGCCGCACGACTTGTCGCCGCGCAGCAAGCTGGGTCGGCGGCCCGGCCCCAGGTGGTCCAGCAGCGCCCACAGTCCCTTCGTCGCACGGGCAACGTTATGTTCGTCGCCCGCCAGCGCATCGACCCGCAGCACCAGCCGCAAGCTCGACAGCATGTAGGTGTGATAGCAATGCGACGGCCGGCCAGGCTTGTGCGGATTGTAGCCGACCTCGGCCCCTTCCTGGTGGCCATACAAAGGCTTGATCGTGCTGTCCATGTCGAGCACCCACGGCTCGCCCAGCAGCGGCGTGGTGGTGTAGTCCAGGTGGTTCTGCAGCCAGGCCAGGCCCTTCGCTTCGTCGATCTTCCCCAGGTTGCGACGCACCAAATCCTCGCTCGCCACCTTGCGCATGCCGAGCAGTGGCGGGTTCACCGAATCGCACCGCAGCGAGGTGATGTGGGCGTAGCGCCAATGCCCGGCCAGCACCGATAACAGCACCGTGCCAAGCAGGTCGCGCTTGCTCGGCGCGTTCGGGCCGCTCAGCCACAGCGGGCAGTCCGCCACCCAGGCGTCAAACAGCCCCGCCTGCTTCAGGTAGTCGATGAAGAATGGCAGTTGGCCGAACGGCGTCACCGGCGCTTCGGCGTCCCATTCAACGTGGACACGCCCAGCAAAAGTGTCGGCAATCGCAGACCATGGTTCAACTGTCGGTTGTTCACCCGCCGGGTGAGCGATCAGGCCCTGCTGTTCTGTGCTCATGCCGGCCAAATCTGCCGATCCCGCCAGCCTTGGCAATCACCGAACTGCCGGATTTAGGTTGAATCGGTGCGGCGAGTGTCGATCGCACGATTTCGATCGCGTTGATCAGCTTACGCAAGCGTCGCCATCGTACCGCGCCTGCGTCGGGTCCTTCGGATAGACCGCACGGATCATGCGCGGCAGCCCGTCGTTGATGCCGATCCATACCTCCGCCTGCACGTTACCGTTGGCGATCGCCACCATGTCCGTGATGGTATCGCCGACCACGTGTGACTGGCCGATGACGAAGGCCGAGGTCAGCCCCTGTGACATATTCTTGTAGGGGTCCGCGACGAGCACCTCGGCGAACGGGAAATAGATCGCGGCCTTGTCGTACGCCGCCTTCATCGCCGCCTCGATCGTCGGCGGCGCATCGGCGACCGCGGTCAGGTTCGCGGCCGGGGCATAGGCCATCATCGTCTTGCCATCGTAGTAGAAGTCCGACGCGGGGCCGTCTCCCGGTGTGATCACGCGCAACTTGTTGGGACGTTGCACCGCGACCTGCGACAGCGTCGTGTAGTACAGCGGCTGGCCATTGCGCGCGGGCGATTCATAGGTGGTGACGGCGGTAAAGCTCATCGACCGTGCGCCCGCGAGCCGTTGGCCGGTCGCCTTCAGCATGTCGAGCGCGGCGGGTTCGATCGCCGGATGCTCCGGTGGCGGCGGCTGGGCTGGTGGCTGCGGCTGCTGGGCGCGCGCTGGCGCGAGCAGTCCAAGGGTCAGCAGCAGTGTCAGAAGGCTGATGATTGGGCGTGTCATGAAACACTTCTCCATCTCGGTCGAACGGCCAAAGCCGTTCCGGAACAGCGCTTTCAAGTTGCTCGTCATCGCCCAGCCGCCTGTCGGGCGGGCCGCCACGCAGACGCACGAGCGTGGCCGCCTGGGTTGTTTCTCGGCCCTTTTGGCATGAACCGCGGACCTAAGCCCACTCGCTCCGCATGCAATTGCACTGTGCCCTGCTGCGACATCCACGTCACCGATGAGCGGGACCGGCACCGGCGGACGCCAATCCGATCCGGCACACCAGCCGCGGCGCGACGCCCAGGCTGTTCGGCGGGTTTGTAACGACACGCTGAAGGCGCATCTTCGGCCTCCGTCTGGGCGGGTTGCGTCACCTGTCTCGGGTGCTCAGTCATGCGGCACCGCTCGCGAGACCTTGACGGCGCTGCCCAAAGCGGTCGCGGGCACACCGAGCACCTTGACGAGTTCAAATAGTTGCAACGGACTTACGCGGCTATCCAGTTTCGGCACCAATTGGCGCGGGGTGCATTTTCTGCGGCCCAACACATCAATCGGCCTGCACTGCATGGCGACTGGCGCGCAGCGTTCGACCCGACGCGCCGACGACCCAACGGGGGCCGGTGTCAGCGGCGACAGTGCGTTTCAGCCGATATTGACGTGCAGCCTCAGCATGTTTTGTGTCGAAACTGCATAGCGAGCGGACGCTGTCACTGGCACCGTGCCAGAATCCGGAATCGCATCGGGAACAACAACCGACAGGCTCAACCAGCCGAAGCCAGCTTTGTCTCTGCGCACCCTGGCGCTATGTTCGGCCTGCGACCGCCAGAGAAAGTCGGTCTTTGCGCCCGCTCACACCCTGATGCCGGGCGTGCCGCAGATTTTTGCAACGAGGTAGCCACCTTGAGTGATGACACCAGGCCACCAGCCACCGCGCACGCCCGGGTTCGGCGCTCGCGACGCGTGTCGGCGATGTGGCTGCTTCCGCTGCTTGCCATCGCGATCGGCGGCTGGCTCGCGTGGGACACGCTGTCCAAGGAAGGCCCCACGATCACGCTCTCCTTCGAGACCGCCGAAGGGCTGCAGGCCAGCCAGTCGCAGCTCAAGTTCAAGGAGATCGTGCTCGGCACGGTGCAAAGCCTGGATCTGACCCCTGACCACAAGCACGTGTCTGGTGAAGATCGCCACGACGCGGCAGGCGGAGTCCCTGCTGACCAGCACGACGATATTCTGGGTGGTCAAGCCGAGGTTGTTCGCCGGCAACCTCTCCGGGCTCGAGCACGTTGCTGTCCGGGGCATATGTCGGCATGCTCCCGGGTGAGACCGCGGGCCAACCACAGAAAGAATTCGTCGGGCGCGAGGACCCGCCGGTTCTGGAAACCAATGTTCCCGGGCATGCGTTCCTGTTGAAGGCCCCCCGCGTGGGTTCGATTTCCATCGGGTCGCCGGTGTTTTTCCGCGATCTCGACGTGGGCACGGTGCTCGGCTGGGACATTGCCGACATGGCACGGAGCGTGACGATCCACGCATTCGTTCGGGCGCCGTATGACAGTTATGTGCATGATGAGACCCGGTTCTGGGATGCCTCCGGGGTCTCCCTGAAGCTCGGCGGTGCCGGGGTCGAGGTGCAGGTGGAGTCACTGCGCGCCCTGCTGCTCGGCGGCATCGCGTTTGAAACGCCGGACTCGGCGATCAACACCGCAGTCAGTTCCGAAAGCCGCGTGTTCCCGCTGTTCAAGGACCGGGACGCGGCAGATGCCGCCTCTTACACAAGGCAAATCCCGGCGGTCGCCTACTTCACGGGCTCCGTTCAAGGGCTCGGACCCGGATCAGAGGTCACAATGCACGGCATTGTGGTCGGCCATGTGACCGATGTACGACTTGGCTACGATCCAGCCAAGAGCGCCATCGTGGTGCCGGTTCATTTCGAGGTTCAGCCCGAACGTATCATCGGCATCGGGAAACAGGTCTACAAGACGGCCGCCGAGGCGGTCGACGCGGCGGTCAAGCAGGGACTGCGGGCGACGCTGCAGAGTGCCAGCCTGATCACCGGACAACAGATGGTGGCGCTCGACTTCGTGCCGAACGCTCCGCCGGCAACCGTGACAATGGAGGGCACGAACTTCGTGGTGCCCACGTCGGACAGCGGCGGGTTTGCTGGCCTCCAGGCGTCCGCCACGGCATTACTGGCGAAGGTGAACACCATTCCATTCGACGAGATCGGCAAGAACCTCGACGGCATCCTGCAGGCGGCGAATACCGTCGCGAACGGAGCGCAGATGCGCCAAACGCTGACGGACCTGGCCGCGACCGTTGCCCAGGTCAAGGACGTGACCACCCACCTCGACAGCGGATTGACCCCGACGCTGCGGCAGTTGCCGGAAATCACAGCCGAGCTGCAGAAGACGCTGGCGAATACCAATCGCCTGGTTCAGTCGGTCGACAGCGGCTACGGCGGGAACACCCAGTTCAATCGTGATCTCGGGCGATTGCTGGTGCAGCTCAACGAGGCGGCGAGCGCGATCCGGTCGCTCGCTGATCTGCTGGCACGTGATCCGCAGGCACTGATCAAGGGCCGGCCCGTGGGAGCTGCGCAATGACCGGCGCGAAACATCCTTGGCGGATGGCGGGGCTGGCCTTGATGATGGCCCTTGGCGCCTGCTCGTCGCCTCCCCCGGCGCTCTACACGATCGCGCCCGTGGACGGAACGACCCAGGCTGCCGGACCCAAAGTCGTCCTGCTGCAACAGATTGGCCTCGCACGCTACCTGGAGCGTTCTCAGATCGTCCGCTCGTCGGAAAACTATCGGCTGGACGTGATGCCGAACGACTGGTGGGGTGAGCCGCTCGGCGCGATGCTGAGCCGCGTGCTGGTCGCGGAACTGAGCCAGCGACTGCCGCAGAGCGTCGTGCTCAGCGAAAACGGCGCGGTGTCGTCGCCGGCCGACGCCACGATCGAGCTGAACTTGCGACAACTCGACGAGGATGCGGCCGGCAACCTCATACTGTCGGCCCAGGCAGGAGTGAGCTTCAAAGGACGCAACACGCCCACGTTGCGGAGCTTCCGCTTCGTGGTGCAGCCCAAGGCGCCAGGCGTGCCGGGTGAGGTCGCCGCAATCAGCGTCGCGGTCGGCCAACTCGCCGACGGGCTGGCGTCGATGCTGCTCGCGGGACCTGCGGCGCGATAATGCGGTTGTCCGCAGATCGGCCGTTGACGCAGCCGCAGCTTCGGGAATGCCCGGGCTGCGGACTTTTCCAGACGATTCCCGCACTTGCGCCCGGGACGACCGCACAGTGCGCGCGCTGCCCGACCACCTTGTATCGCGCCACCGCCCATCCGCTGGATCACAGTATCGCGCTGACCGTAGCCGCGCTCGTGCTGTTGGTCATCATGTGCACGACCACACTGATGAACGTGCAAAAGGCTGGCATCGCCCACAGCGCCGGCCTGCTTTCGGGGCCGATAGAGCTTGTGCATCGCGGCATGCCGGCGCTCGCGGTCGTCGTCGTGTTTGTCACCGTCATTGCGCCATTCGGCAAGCTCATCGGCGAAGCTCTACGTGCTCATCCGGCTGCACGAAGCAAGGCCGCCGCATCATTTGCGCCGCGTGTTCGTCCTGGCCGAAAAACTCCGCCCGTGGTCGATGGTCGAGGTCTTCGTGTTCGGCGTCTTCGTCGCCTACGTCAAGCTTGGCGATGTCGTGCAGATCGGGCTCGAGACTGGCGTCTACGCGCTGCTGGCCCTCACCTTTGTCATCATCTGGGCCGACGGCGCGCTCGACCGCGAGGCCGTGTGGGACAGGCTCGATCGAAGGCACCGCCCCGGCGGCGCTGTCGAAACCACGTCACCGAGTCAGGCGCCGGTCGGCGCGGTCGGCTGCGAAACCTGCGACCTGGTGAGCGTGCCACGACCCGACGATCCGCGCTGCCCTCGCTGCGACGCTGTCCTGCACCCGCGCAAGCCTGAGAGCTTGACCCGGACCTGGACGCTGGTGCTCGCGGCCGCAATCCTCTACGTGCCGGCAAACGTCTTCCCGGTGCTGACGGTCATGCAGCTCGGCGCCGGCGAGCCCAGCACGATCCTGGGCGGCGTGCAGGAGCTGCTGCAAGCGCGCATGTACCCCCTCGCCGCGCTGGTGTTCTTCGCCAGCATTGCGGTGCCGTCGCTGAAGCTCGTCGGGCTCACCATCATGCTGGTCACGACGCAAACCGGGCGTTCGGGGTGGTTGCGCGATCGCACGCGGTTGTACTACGTCGTGCGATGGATCGGACGTTGGTCGATGATCGACATTTTCATGGAGGCGCTGCTCGGTGCCCTGGTCCGGTTCGGTACCGTGGTCACCATCGAACCGGGGATCGGCGCCGTCGCATTCTGCGGCGTGGTCATCCTGACCATCCTCGCGGCGGAGACTTTTGATCCGCGGCTGATGTGGGACACGGCGGCGCGGCGCGGGGTGCCGGCCGGGGCGTCGGCACCGCACGTCGAGGTCGGGCTTGCGGCAGGCGATTGACCAGACAATGGACATGCGGAGTCAGGTTCGAACCTTCGTCGCATTAACACGGGACAATACGGAGCCGAGATATATCGCATGAGCCCGATCGCGATCGCCGGTCTTGTCTTCGCCTGCTGCTTTTGCTCGGCGCTGGCTGGCTTGTATCTCAGGTTGCCAGCCGGCCACCTTGACAGCGACTCGAAGGACACCGTGCGGCTCGTGATGGGCCTTATCGCGACCATCACCGCCCTGGTCCTCAGTCTGCTCATTTCGTCCGCAAACGTCACCTACGACACGCAGAAGTCCGAACTGCAGCAGGCGTGCGCCAATGTTGTGCAACTTGACCGGATGCTGGTGCTCTACGGCCCGGAGACCGGGGAGATCAGGAACATCCTCCGGCAGGCAGTGATTGCCGCACAGCAGCGGGTCTGGCCTGCGGATGACCGTCAGCCAACAGATCTGAACCCCTCACGCGCTCGGGCCGCGATGGACGCGTTCTACGCGAAGCTGCAGAACCTCACACCGAAGAACGCGGCCCAGAGCCGTGCCCAGGATGCAGCCTGGCAGCTCGCAGCCAGCCTCACCAAGATGCGAATGCTGATGTACGAGCAGCTCGGACAGCCCATCTCCTGGCCGCTGCTGGCGGTGGTGATATTCTGGGTATCGGTGCTCTTCCTCGGGTTCGGCCTGTTCTCGCGATTCCACACGACGCTCGTTGTGGCGATGATCGTTGGGGCGATTTCGGTTTCCGGCGCGATTTTCCTCATATTGGAATTGAACCAGCCGTACACGGGTTTGATTCGACTCTCGGATGCGCCAGTCCGCAACGCACTGGCGAGCATGGAGCGATAGGCGCGACATGCTGGCGTTCCGCGCTATTTGCCGCCGCCCTCTCGTGCCGCGTCCGGGTGGTGCGCAACTCGGTGGCGCGGCCGGACAGCGCTCCACTGGCAGCGCCAATCGTCCGCCCACGCCCTCACCGCGGCCGGCAGGCGCCCTCGGCGGAATGAACGATGGCGCACGTGCCGGCCAGTACGGCAATCGCGGCGCGCAGAGCCAGGCCACCCAGCCGCGCGGCGGCAACGCGGGCCGCGGTTCCCGCCCGGGCGATCGGGGGGGGCTAGATGGAGCTCGGCATGAAAAAGTTTGTGCCCGTTGCGCTGTGCACCGTCGTACTCGCGGGATGGCTGGCGATCGGCCCGGGTCCAACGTTCGGTGTTGCCGCGCAAGCCGCCGGCGCAGCGGGTCCGTTGACCTCGCCAGTCGCGAAGAGGCCACGGCCGCTCTGCTGGACGCCATGAAGCAGGGCGATCAAAAGCAGTTGCGTCCGGGGCTTAGTGCGCGTGTTCCACGTGCGTCGCCACAGGCCGGGTGAGCGAGGTGCCCCCATCGAGCGCGTCTTGCCAGACCAACGCCGGTGCAGCGCCGTCGGCGCAGCCGACGCCCGCGGCACACGACTCCTTCAGGTGAAGCAACAGAATGCGGCGGACCTCGGCGATCGCTTGCGGATTGGACTGGTTGGAGTGACCCGAGCGCACAACCAGCTCGGACTCGGCTTCCGGCAGATGCGCGCTTGAGTACGCGACGACGCCGTCTTCGCCGCTCTCCACCGGACCGTTGCCTTTCACCGCAATGATCGAATGGACGGCAATGCCTGGTGCGATGGGCAGTGCCGCGAGGGCCTTGATGAACGGGCTTCCCGGCGTCATGCCGTACACACTGCTCCCGACCCGCGTCTCGTTGGGATCAAACCTCAGCGCGTCGGCGTTATTCGTGAAAACATCGCCCATCGCCCGAGCCACGCTCAGCGGCAGCCTGATCAGCCGCCCGATCAACTGCACCGGCGAGAATCCCGCGACGTAGCTGCCCCGCTGTGGCGTCGAGAGGAAGATGACCCGGCTCACGAAGGGGCTGTGCTCGAAAAACACAGCGCGGCGCACGAGGTCCTTGGTGTCGGCGGGCAAATCCAGCTCGTCGAGCGGCTTGCGGCTGAACGCATCCCAGAATCTGGTGCCGCCATCGACCACCAGCATCTTGGCCAGCAGGCCGCCCTGGCTATGACCGATGACGACCATTCGCCGCAGCGTTTTGTCCTTTCCGGCGGGATCGACCTTGGCAACGGCGTCCCGCAGTGCCTCGCGCAGCAGAAGTGCCGAATACGGAATGGGATTGCCGGTGTCGTAGCTGAAGAACCAGAACTGGAAATGCCGCCTGATCCGCGGATCACTCAGCAGTTCGTTGACCATGTCGGCCCAGCGTCCGGCGCTGGATGCCGTGCCATGGATGAACACCACGGGGAATCGGCCCGGCCGGTAAGGTCCGAGAGCGACCAGCCGTGTGGGCTCCTTGTCGAGGAGATCACCCACCAGGAATCCGCGCAGTTCGCGCGCCCAGATGTCCGGGTCTGCCAGGCCGTAGGCGAGCACGGCGGTACGGTCGATCTCGAGCGGAACATCCTGCCCGTCGAGGCGTACGCTCTCCGCCTCCGACGGGGTGTAGACCTCCAGGGTGGCGTCCACCGTGCCGGCTGCGAGTTGCCGACGCGCATCGGCAATGCGCAGCAGGGCCGTGACCGGGACTTTCATTCGCGGGGCGACCTGAAACCCCTGTTCGGGGTTGAGCGCGACGGCGCTGGCGGCGAGCGGGGCCCCGATGCCGGCTTGGCGATAGGTGTTGCGCAAGCCATAGACCTCAAAGTCGCCGATCGGGACGAAATCCGCCAGCTTCCGGCCGGCCCAGACAAGGTTCGCTGGATCGAATGCGACACGAAGCTTGCCGAAGGGCAGGGCGAATTCGCCGCCGTGGAACTTGACCTGTGACTGGTCCGCCGATTCGAACGCCGATGTGAGCGCGCGATTGTACAGATCACAGGCGATGCGCAAACGCGGATCATAGGGATTCGGTGGTGCGTCGACGCCATCGGGAAACAGGAAAGCGTACGCGTAGACAGCAGCGGCGAGATAGTAGGCTGGCTTTCCCGTCCGCTCGGCATGCTGAAATGACATCTCCGCCAGGGCGAAGACCTCGTCGCTGCCCGCGGTGCCGTCGGCGACCTTTGCCTGGAGCGCGGCCAGAGCGGCCTCGGGGTCGGTTGCAAACTGCTTGTTCAGGTCCCACCGGGTCAGCACGATGCGGCTTGATTCGCTCAGGTCTCCGCTGGACAGGACGTCGCGTGTCCGTTCCTGGTAGGCGACCTGTGGATCCACACGTTGGACGCCGATCGGGGTGGTACAGCCGGCGATTGCAACACAGCCCAACAGAAGGACCACGAGCCGGCTCGACGCTCGCAGAACCGATCGCGTGCGGAACGTCCATCGTGGCGGAAAACGCAAGACGAGCCTCAGTTTCGGTCAACCAGATACGGGCCGCATATCACATCCTCTTGCGATATGGCAGGGCACCGCATCGCGGTAGCGGTCCCGGGCATTGACGCGCGGCCTGCCTTGAGGCGCCGCGCCGATGCCCGCGCCACCCTATCCAATGCGCGGCATCGGCGCTGAGACGACCGAAAGACTGAGCGCTTTCGTCGGATGACAAAACTCGGTCATTATCAACGAGGCCGGTCGTTTGCGACGATCCGGTCTTGGCCTCGCCGGAGCATTGCAGGGGGTGCGGTGGCCGTCGTGTTGGCGCATCCGGCGGTGGCAAGCGAGAGCGCCGCCAGCGCGAATGTGGAACGGACCGCATCGTTCATTGTCCACATCAATTGGGGAGGCCTGCTGGCAGCTCGTCTCACCGTTGCGTGCAGGGTGCTGTTCAGATTCGGCAAATGTCAACTGCGGGACGCGAAGATCAAGCCGCTGGTGGAGACATTCGACGCCGCGACCCTGCTTGGCTATTCCCGGTTGTGCGTTCGGGCACGGCGGCTGGGCTCACGTTCTCTCACCGGTAAAGTCATAGCGACACCCCGCCCCGTCTATGCTTCCTTGCATGTGGGTTCCATTCACCTGCCCTATGATCGTGCCATCATTGCCCTGACCAATGAATGTGCCATTCCGCGCGATAATTGCCTGGAACGTCGGAGCCGGATTGCCTGGGACGTTGGGGTGCGGCACCGTGTAGCTGAACTGTCCGTTCGTAACAGAAATGATCGGCTGGCCCGGCGTTTCGCACCAATTAGTTCCCTTGGCTTCCGCGGCAGCGGACGTGACGCGAATTGTCGTCCGGTATGAGCCGTCGAACGCCGTGACCGGCGCTGCCGTTGTGTCAGGGTGTATTGTTCCCATCGAGCCAGCACAGCCCGCAGTCATCAGCACCAGGACCATCGCGCACAGCCTGACCTCAGGCTTGGCAGCGATCCTGCTTCTTGCGGCACGGCAGGAGCACACTCTCATTGCTGGGTTTCCGCTGATGTTGGCACTCTGAACCTCTCGGTGGATGACATTGCCCATTTCGGCAGGTTTTCACAAGCTTTGGTACCAGCCGTGGGCCTTCAATCAGCGGCAGCTTCCAGGCCCGGGCCATGGCCCACGCAGCCGGTGGCAGTATCGAACGCTTGCATGCCTCACGTGGATATCTCCACACTCCCGATCCGGATCAAGCGGAGAGCTGAGCGGATGTTCGGACTCAAACATTTCAGCCGCGTCGCCCAAGCCGTGCCGGGCACGAACCTGGTTCCGGTGCCGTATGCGATTGCCGGTGCGGTCGTGATCATGCTGGCGATCACGCTGGCGCTGGACGGACTGTTCGGTCCGCCGCTGGTTGTGCTGCCGTCCTGGCTCTCGGTTGGCGACGTGGATGACGCAAGGGCGATTCTTGGGGCGATCCTGGGCGCGGTCAGCACCGTGCTGGCGTTGATCTTCTCAGTGACCCTGTTGGTCTTTTCGATGGCGGTCAGTCAGTTCGGACCGCGTCTGATGCCGTATTTCCTGCGCGACCGCACCATGCAGGTGACGATCGGGCTGTTTCTCGCGACATTCCTGCACAGTCTCGGAGCCTTCGTCGTGACCGGGCAGCGCGGAAACACCGTCTTCGTGCCGCAGCTTACAGTGCTTTGCAGCGTGGCCCTGGTGTTCGTGAGCTTCTGTTATCTCGTTGTCTACAACAACCGGGTTGCGCAAGCGATCCAGACCAACAACGTGCTGGCGCGCATCATCGAGAATCTCTACGCCGCGATCACCGAATTGGCGCAGCGACGCTTAATCGAAACCGGCATTGCCAACCCGACGCAGCCGGCGGACGCCGAACCGGTCGACGCCGTTCGCCGCCGTTGCACGACCGAGGGGAGCGCCGTCCTGGCGACGACAAGCGGCTACCTCCAGCGGATCGACCACGCGCGCCTGGTACGCGCCGCCGAGAGGCACGATGCGATCGTCTGTCTCGCGTTCTGGCCTGGACAATTCGTGCTGGAAGGCGAAGTCCTCGCGCATGTGCTGCCCGCCCCGCGGCGCGCCGAACTGGCGGCGGCGGTCCACGGCGCCGTCATTTTCGGCCAGCACCGCACGCTGCAACAGGACATCGAGTTCGCGTTCGCGCAGCTTTCCGAGATCGCGATCCGCGCGCTCAGCCCGGCGATCAACGATACCTACACGGGCCTGAGTTGCATCGACTGGCTGGGCGACGCCCTGCGAATGCTGGTCTCGTTCCCGGTGTTGGACGGCGCCTGGCGGACCCTCGGCGGCAAGATCCGGGTGCTGGTGCCGCAGGTGCATATCAGGCGCATCGTCAGGGCCGGCTTCGATCTGATTCGCGAGGCCGGCGCGAGCAGCCCGGCGGTGACGATCCGGATGCTGCAGACCCATGCCAGGCTGGCCCCGATGCTGGTCAATGACGCACAACGGCGGGCTATCCTCGAGCAGGTCGAGGCGGTGCGGCAGAACATGACGCGCCTGCCCGAGGTCGGTCTTGACCGGGAGGCGATCGACGCCGCGTATCGGCTGGCCCGCGAGCGGCTTACTGTCGCCTGAGTAACGACACATCAGTCTAGGCTTGGCTCGGTCGTGGCCGCTCGGCATTCTCGATTTCGCGTGCGAGGAAGAAGTTCAGCGCTGTCCGCAGCACGATGATGGCTGCGACCTTCCCGATGTCATCCCATGTCGGGGCCACGGCGGTCTTCAAGATGTCCGCCGCAAGCTGGAACTCGAGGGCAAGCGCAAGCCATCGACCCAGCTTCAGCCTGATGTTCTCACGCGGGTCGAGCCTTCGCGCGGCATCGCCCTTGCTCGACGGAAACGCCAGCCCCAAGGTCAGAACGGCAGCGTAGGCCACACCGAACGCGATGATCGACGCAGAGATCGTCTCGATGGCCGTCGACAACCAACCCACGACCTGGACAAGCAGGTGTTCCAAATGACGTCATCTCCGGTCGGCCGAGATATCCACGACGGGCGAGGCGAATGGCTATCCCAATAGAAATTTCAGCACGTTGGCGGTTACTCCACAACCCGATCTGCGGCTCATCGTCTTTCATTGGCCTGGGGCAGTGATTGGAACGCGTTGCGCGCTGCGCCGTAGATCATTGCACGTCGCTACACCTTGGCTGCAGTATGAACAGGTCGCACGGCGAGGCCGGCCTCATCAACTTCGCGCTCGTCGTCTCAACCCATCCGGGCAGGCCATTGTGTCGCCACTCGCGAGGTATCGAACACGACCTGGTCCCATCGCCAAAGCTGCTGGAAGAAGCCGCGCGCGAGGCTCCGATCGCCCCCCTCGCCGCAGATCTCCGCGGTGGTGCGTCTACCGTCGATGGCGGCCAGCAGCCGTTCCCGCCGCGCGTCGATCGGCAAGTAGAGGTCGGTATAGGTGTGATTGCGATTGATCAGCACCGCCACCGCTCCCGGCGGCAGCCGATCCCGCACGGTAAGCGTATCGGGCAGCCGAACGGGCCTGTAGCCGAGCCAGGCCTCGCCATCGAAATCGACGGGCGCGCCCGGCGCCGCTCGGTCCTTCCGGTAAGCCACGACGCTGTGGCGGACCATGGTCCCGCGGAACAGTTCGATCGCAGCGTATTGCGCTTCGGCCGTCAGCCCAGCCAGCCTGGGGTGGTGCGGCGTGGACGCCAGCGCGCCACACCAGGGCAGGTATGGCGCCTGGCGTATCCAGCGCCCGAACGCCAGGCCGGCACGGGCAAGGAAGTCCAGCAGTTGCGGGACCGAATACGATCGGTCCAGAGGATGCAGCAGCGCATCGGCCAGCGCGGTTCGGTCCGTGAAATCGGGTGAGTTGCGCAGGAGCGGCGCAATGGGATGGTCCGGCGGGAGCGCCTTGAGGCTCGCGGCGAGATCGCGGATCTCGGGCGCTGTCCCGCCGATACCCAGGCGCCGACAGTAGTCCTGGAGCATATAGACGCCGGCGCGGCCATAGGGTGCGTAGACCATCACGTTGAGGGCGCCAGTCGGGGTGAGCACGTCGTGCAGCGCGCGCAGCCCGGCATCGGGGTCCGGCAGGTGGTGCAGCACGCCGGTGCAGACCACGTGCTCGAAGGTTCGGCCGAGCTCGGCGGCGCGCTCGACCGTGAGTTGGTGCACCTCGAGGTTGGCGAGCGCGTGCTTGCGCTTCAGACCTTGCGTGAACGCGATGCTTTTGGCGCTGACGTCGATCCCGATGACCTGGGCGCGGGGCCAACGCACCGCATAGTGGGCGGCCTGGGTGGTGCCGCAGCCTGCCACCAGGATGCTTCGGTCGTCGCGATAGGGCTCGGCCGGCCAGAACAGATGGGAGTCGGCGCGCCGGCGCTGGTCGTCCCAGACCTGGCGATAGGCGTCCAGGTCGTCCACCGGCGGCGGGTAGGGATGACGTTCATAGAAGGCGCTCACCTGCTCGGCGATGACGGCGGCGGTCGCGGCGGGAACGTCGGCGTCGGTCATGACCGGCTGGAGCCTTTCCCTGCAAAGTTGCATCAGCTCGGTGCGGACGAAAAGGCGCTATCTCAAACGGTGCGTGTGGTCGGCGATCGCAAAACCGGTTCTCCCGCTTGCCGGAAGCGGCCTAGTCACAAAAAACGCGGCCCATGCACGGCAGGATTCCATGCATGGGCCGGTTGGACCAGGGCCGGTGAACCCGCGTCGGGTGCCCGCTCCTGCCTCAAGCGTCGAAGGTGCCGCGGTCTAGCTGCTGTGGCTGATCGTCACGTGCGCGAGCACTGCATCCAGGTTGAACGAGGCAGGTCTCTGCCGCGGTGGGAACTTCATGAAGTCGGCGATCTGCCCGGCGATCACGGCCTGCATCAGGTACAACTGGGGCACGTGATCGACCATCCAATCCAGATAGGTATTCGAATTGAATTCCGCCTGTTCGAACGGATCGCGGCGGAGGTTCATGATATACGGCACCCGAAGCTTCACGAACGGCTCGGCCCACTGTCGCATCTGATTGGCGCGTTGCACCGCCAGATGGAACTTGTAGTCGCCGACCCGCACCGCGATAACGTCGCCGTCGTCGCTGAAGTAGACGACGGCGCTTCTCGCGCTCTCCGCCACCTCTCCGGTCAAGTATGGGATCTGATTGTAGCCGTCGAGATGGACGTGGAACGGCTTGCCGTCGACCGTGCAGCCGTTGACGAGCTGCTGCTTGACGTCGGGGTTGCCCGCCGCGGCCAGCAGCGTCGGAAACATGTCGATGTGCGACACGATGCCGTTCAGCACAGAGCCGGCCTTGATCTTACCCGGCCAGCGCATGACGCAGGGCACGCGCCAGCCGCCTTCCCAGCCGGAATTCTTCTGGCCACGGAACGGGGTGGTGGCACCGTCCGGCCAGGTATCGTTCTCCGGCCCGTTGTCGGTGGAGTACATGACGATGGTGTTGTCGGCGATGCCCAGCTCATCCAGCTTGTTGAGCATCTGGCCGATCTGCTCGTCGTGGACGACCATCCGGTCGCTGTAGGCGTCCTGCCCGCTCTTGCCGAGATTCTTTTCGGCGACGTGGGTCCGGAAGTGCATGGCCGTGGAATTGTACCAGAGGAAGAACGGCTTCTCCGCCTTGGCCTGCGTCTCCATCCACGCCATGGCGCGATCGGTGACCTCCTCGTCGATGGTTTCCATGCGCTTCTTGGTGAGCGGGCCGGTGTCCACGACCGTCTGACCGCCCTTGCCGTCGGACTTGCAATGCAGCACGCCGCGGGGACCGAACATCTTCTTGAACGCCGGATCCTTGGGATAATCGGGCAGTTCGGGCTCTTCCTCGGCGTTCAGGTGATAGAGATTGCCGAAGAATTCGTCGAACCCGTGCACGGTCGGCAGGAACTCGTCACGGTCGCCCAGATGGTTCTTGCCGAACTGGCCGGTCGCGTAGCCCAGCGGCTTCAGAAGCTCGGCGATGGTCGGGTCTTCCTTCTGCAGGCCGACGGTGGCACCGGGCATGCCGACCTTGGTCAGACCGGTGCGGATCGGGTTCTGGCCGGTGATGAAGCACGCGCGGCCGGCGGTGCAGCTCTGCTGGGAATAGTAGTCGGTGAAGGTGACCCCTTCTTTCGCGATGCGGTCGATGTTGGGCGTACGGTAGCCCATCGTGCCCATGCTGAAGTGGCTGATGTTCGTTATCCCGATGTCGTCACCCCACAGTATCAGGATGTTGGGCTTATCCGTTTTGGCCATCTCGATCTCCTTTGGGAAGGTTGGCGATTTCGGATCGGCTGCGCGGCTGGCGCACCCGGGCGGCTACACAAAGTGCCACAGCACGGCGAAGAAAGCGAACACGCCGATGAAAGTCAGCAGGACCGAGATCGCGAGGACCGGTGTGTTCAGTCCCTCCTTCGTCATTCCCGCGATCGGCGCGAAATTTCCGCTCCACAGGTATCGAAGTGTCCACTGGTACTGCCAAACCGAAATGACAAGTGCCAGGATGCCGCAGGAAATCAACGCGAGCCCCACGAAGTACGGCGCGGCCGGATGACGGGAAGGGTTGACCCCGGGGATTTCCTGCATTCGTGCGAAGAACTGGACGATGGTGAAGCCGAAGCCGATCAGCGCGACCGCCGTGCGGATCCACGACATCATCGTGCGTTCGACGGCGGCGCGCGTGCGCAGCCAGGCGAAATGATCTGACGCAGTTGCCCTTACTTCGAACCTGGTCGTGTCTGGACCGGCGCGCGATTCTGCCATGCAAGGTACCTTCTCTACTAACGGATCTCGACGCCCTCACCGGACGTCGCTTCCGGACACACCGCTGCTCCGGCGGCGCGCGAAACGCGTGACCAAGCCGCGGACCAGCATGTGGGGAACAAACGCAAGCAGGACGGCGATGATGAGCGCCTCGACCGGATAGAACGTCTTGAGCACCATGAGCTGATAGATCACGTCCATCACGAGCCCGAGAAGGATGATCCTGGCGGTCGCGTTCAATCCTTCGCGCAAGCGTGCGACGCGGTTCTGCGGTTCAAATGCGATCGACCAGAAAAACGGGGAGCGGCCGATCCGCGCGTCGTTGATGCCGTCGCGGATCGCGGCGATCACCGCCATCGCCGGCTGCAGGATGAAGCGGAACTTCATCGGCCCGCTGGGCCGCTCCAGCAGATCGTGCAGGAAGCGGTGCCAAGTCTCCATCGTGACGCCATGCCACAGCACTCCAGCCGCAATGAGCAATACGGCGAGGACGATGACCAGCTTGGACATGAGTCCAAGGTCCTGCGGGTTGGCATCGGTCACCGCCAGGCACCCGCCCGACGAACAACGCTGAGCAAGCCCACATGGCTCGCCGACGTATCCACCGGCCGTGACCCACGCGGAGCCGGCCGCGCGCCGAAAGTGCCACCCGCAATCTCTGCCATGCCGTCCGGTGGACCGGTCTGCATCAGGGCGTCATCCTCGGATCCATTCAAGCGGACCGCCAACAGCGCGTCATCGAAACACCCCGCCGACCGCTGTCGAGCCGGATGATCATTGGGTCACCTCGGACAAGCAACCCCCCACCGGGGCGGTTGTCTATGCAGAATTGGCAAATCCGCCGAACAGGCTTGCGACAAGGCGTTGCCTCTCACCAATGTCACCGTTTCATCGCACAGGACGCATGGTGGCCCTTGTAGTCTCTCGCCGGTTGCGTCGAGCGCGCGTGTACACCGGTGGTCGCGGTCGCGCCAGACCGCCGATAAACCCATGCCACGACGTTGGCCGGCCATCGCAGTCCGACATCTCGGGTTGCTATCCAGCGCGGAATTCGCGATGCTCGACGCTCTCCGTTTCGAGCATCGGGGAAATCTCGATTGAGGTCGACACCATGACGAGCCTCGTTGAACCCGCTCCGGCGCCCCCGCCACCTTCGGCCGACACCCCGCCGGGCTTCCATCTGCTGGCCAAGCCCAGCGGGTCGACCTGTAACATCGACTGCACGTATTGCTTCTTCCTGTCCAAAGAGGCGCTGTATCCGAACGACAAGCACCGGATGTCCGATGCCACGCTCGAAGCATATATCCGCCAGTTGCTGGAGTCGCACCGCACGCCCACGGTGACCGTGGCGTGGCAGGGCGGCGAGCCAACGCTGATGAAGCTCGACTTCTTCCGGCGTTCCGTCGAGCTGGTCGAGAAGTACCGCCGGCCCGGGCAGAAGGTGGAACACACCTTTCAGACCAACGGCCTGCTGATCGATGATGAGTGGTGCGAGTTTTTCAAGAGCCACAACTTCCTGGTCGGTCTGAGCGTCGATGGCCCGCGCGAGCTGCACGATACCTACCGGCTCGATCGCCGCGGACAGGGCACCTTCGACCTGGTCATGCGGGGTTGGCGGCACCTGCGCCGGCACGGGGTTGAATTCAACATCCTGTGCACGGTCAACGCCGCCAACGAGAAACACGGCCGCACGGTCTATCGCTTTTTCCGCGACGAACTCGGCGCAAAGTGGGTGCAGTTCATCCCGATCGTCGAGCGCGCGACCGCAGAGACGCTGGAGCTCGCCAACCAGGGCTGGAGCGATCGGCCCGACCACAAGCGTCCGCTCTACACGCAAACCGGCAACCTCGTCACCGAACGCACGGTCGGCGGCGAGCAATACGGCCGCTTCCTCGTGGATGTCTTCGAGGAATGGGTCCGCCACGACGTGGCCCAGGTTTACGTCCAGCTCTTCGACGTCACACTCGAGGCTTATTTCGGCCGCCATCTGCTGTGTATCCATGCGCCTACCTGCGGCTACGGCCCGGCTCTGGAATCCAACGGCGACCTCTATTCGTGCGATCACTTCGTCGAGCCGCGCTTTCTGCTGGGCAACATCCACCAGACGCACATGCAGACTCTCGTGTCCTCGCCCGAGCAACGCAAATTCGGCCAGGACAAGCGCGATACGCTGACCTCCCAGTGCCAAAAATGCGAGGTCAGGCCACTGTGCAACGGCGGCTGTCCGAAGGACCGGTTTGCGCTGTCGCGCGACGGTGAGCCGGGGCAGAACTACCTCTGTTCGGGCCTTGAGCTGTTCTTCACGCATACCCGCCCGGCCATGCGGACGATGGCCCAGTTGCTGCAGCGGGGCCGACCGCCCTCGGATGTGATGGCGCTGGTCAAGGCCGAGGACGCGCGGCGCGGACCGTATCGGCCGTGTCCCTGCGGCAGCGGACGGAAGTTCCGCTTTTGCCACGGCGACAAGGCGCCGCCCTCACCGTTCAGCGGGATGAGCCCCGCGATGGACGCGCCGCAGGCAGCGAGCCATCCCTGAACAGGGCCATTGTCTCCACTGTCCATCGCGCCGATCCCGTCCCCACCGGCCGGAACATCATCGACGCACCTCAATACCCTGCAAGCGGCAAGTGTGTTCGCCGGCTATTTCTGATCAAACCCCTGGATAGCCCAGACCAGCGGCTCGGCCTCCACGCGGATGTCGCCCGTGCGCGGCTGGCTCAATTCCAGCATCAGCATCAACCCGCCCGACCACATCAGCAAGCAGCGACGACACCACGATCTGTCGCTTGCCGGCCAAACCGAATTGGTAACCCAGCGCCCCCATCGTCAGCAGCGCGCCATAATAGAGCGCCATCATAACTTGCGCCGGCACCCGGCTCTCGTAGGCAAACCGTTGTGCCGCGGAATAGTCGAACATATCGTTCAACGCGTTGACCAGGGCTGTCGTGACGGTGTTCGGCTCGCGATGGGCAACCACCCGCATGGTTTGCCATATATCGCTTTGCGGGGCATTTGTCCGGGTGACCAGCGCGGGGACATCGGCGTCCGATGCAGCGATGGTGAAGTCGAACCGAGCCTTGGCGAAGTCCTCGATTTTCGCGGCGATCGCAGGCCCTTCGTCGCCGCCGATCAGCTTCGTCCGCAGCCAGGCCGTGCTGATGGCGTTCGCCTCCGCCAGTACCAGTTCGCGGCGCGCCTCGTATCGGTTTTGCGCGAAGTTGATCGACAGGCTCAGGGTGAATGCGAGAAGTCCGAGCATGCCCGCTGTCAGCGTCGAGACGCCCGACGTGTCCCCGCTCTTCGCCGGATGTTTGTTGACCGCCAGTCGTCCGCGTCGATAGCCGACATCGGCTGCCAGTGAAAGCGAGAGGAACAGAAAGGCAGCAGTCGCGGCGAGACCAATTTCGAGCAGGCTCCGGAACAGAGAGGGGATCATCTGACTCTCGGCGGCACGCAGCAACGGTCGTCGGGTCGCCAAGCCACGTTGTTGCCGTGATGATCGACATACGCCACTCCGAGCCGTCCGCCCCCCGCGGCGATCGCGTCGGCAATACCACGCACGCCCCTCGCCACCCTGGGCCCCGCGTTCGGTTCTCCCATGTCCGTTCGGACACGGCCCGGTGCCACCTCCAACACAGCGCGGTTACGGCACCGCCGCACTGCGAAGCTGCGTGGCATCGTGTGCGGGCCGCCTAGCCGGCGCGATAGACCTCTCAGCCCACGCGTCCGTTGTCGGCCAGCTAAGCACCCCAGTCCACCGTCGTGCCGGTCGTCACTCCAATCAGCAAGGATTCCCGGCACCCGATGCTGGCCCACCGGCGGCTTGTGCATCGCTACGCATCCCGACCGCTCCAAATGCTCGACCAGCCGCTCGGCGGTGATCCGCGCCATCGTCTCGTCCGCGTCGTGCACAGGCCTCCGGGCCGTTGAACCGGAGGGCGAAGGAAAGCAACCTCGTGAGTTCGTCCGGGGTGGCGGGGCGGAGATCGGGTGTGTCCGGCATGGCGGGACGATAGGAGAACGTAAAACGAACATCAAGCCGGCGTCCACCACGTCTCGGGCCGTCAGCGGAATCGGTTGGCGCGGCGGCGCAGCGACCCGCTGCTGTTAGCCCAGCGGTACCCGCACCATTTTGCAGTCGCGGGAAAAGTCGCGTGAGTTGTTGAAAAGACTGGTGGGTGCGACAGGGCTTGAACCTGTGACCCCCGCCGTGTGAAGACGGTGCTCTCCCGCTGAGCTACGCACCCATGCCCGGGGAGCGGTGATTAGGCGGCGGGCTTCTGGCGTGTCAAGCCGGCGGTTCGCTCGCGCGCCAGCGGTTCGCATGTGAGGCGAGGACTTTGCTCACCGTCATGGCCGACACAAGGCATGTCCTCGGGCGGCTCCTTGGGCCGACCCGGGGGGCCGGCCATGACGGTGAGCAAAGGCGCCGCGTCAAATCATGCGCGGATGACGAGGCCGCCGTCGACGTGCAGCGCCTGGCCGGTGATGTAGGCGGCGGCGGGAGAAACCAGGAACGCCACCGCGGCGGCGACATCGTCCGGCACGCCCAGGCGGCCGAGCGGAATCCGCACCGCCTGCGCCGCGGCCTGCGCAGGGGTGAACGCGGCGTGCGCGCCGGCATCCTTGCGGATGAATCCCGGCACCACCGCGTTCACCGTCACCCCGGCCGATGCCAGCTCGATCGCCAGCGCGCGCACCAGCGCCTCGCTGGCCGCCTTGGCCGCGGCGGAGGCGGGGAACACCGCCATGTCGGTGCGGAACGCGTGCACGACGAAGCTGGACACCGCGACGATCCGCCCATCGCGCCCGGCGGTCAGGTGCGGGATCGCAGCGCGCGCCAGGCGGAAGAAGGCGCCGTGGATCGCCTCCATCGAGCGCGTCATTGCCTCGTCGGTCAGTTTTCCAAGTGCGGTCCGATCGGCGAAGCCGGCGTTGCTGACCAGCACGTCAAGACCGCCGAAGCACTGCACCGCACGGTCCACCAGGGATGCGGCGGTGTCCGGTATCGCCAGATCGCCCAGTGCCAGCTCGGCACTCCCGCCGGCGGCGCGCACCGCCTGAACGGTGGCCTCCGCGCCGGCGCGGTTGGCGCGGGTGTGCACCAGGATCGCCATGCCGGAGCGGGCCAGGGCGCGGCAGATCGCGGCGCCGATGCCGCTCGCCGCGCCGGTCACCAGTGCGACGCGTGGGCGGTGTTCGGTCATCGCTGGCGACTGCCGGGCCTGGCCTACTCGGCCGCCAGCGCGGTCGCGGCGGGCGGGGTCAGGGTGTAGCGGGTGAACGTCCGGTGCAGCGCCGGCAGCGGGCAGATCTCCATCCAGCCGGAAGCCGGCTGCATCACGATCATCATCACCGTTGCCGACAGGTTGTCGCCCGTGGCCGCCGGGCGCGGCGGGCGGCACACGGCATAGGGGCTGGCGAAGTCGTCGAAGAACGCCGCCTTCAGGTCATCGACGCCGATCGCGCCGCGCTTCGGGGCAAGCAGGCCGCGCACGCGCTGGGCGCGGTAGGCGGAATCCGGCGTGCTCGGCAGGCCGGTGTCCTTCAGCTTGGCCAGCGCGGCCGGGCTTTCGAAATGGTTGGCGTGCGCCAGCAGGCCGTCGTCCGGCTGGAGCAGGAAGCTTTCGTCGGGGGCACTTTCGATGTCGAGCGCGGCGCCGCCGGCGTGGCTCAGCATGATGTTGTTGGAGACCCACTTGGGCGTCGCGTAAATGGTCTGGATGCCGAGCGCGAAGTGGGGGCTCTCCAACGCGCGGCGGCGCAGCAGCACCAACGGCACCCCCGGCGCGCGGCCGTCGCGGTCGGAGCCGAGGAAGTTCGCGGTCAGCGCCACGCCGGCGCTGTTCATGCCGCAGCGCGCCAGGCCGCCGGCCTCGGTGAAGGTCAGCACAGTGGGGCCGTCGTCGCGGACGATGCGCAGCACGACGCCGGTCTCGGCGCATTCGGCGCGCCAGTCCCAGTTCTGCCCGTGCAGCAGTTTTTTGCCCACGGCGGCCTCGGGCAGCACGACGGCGCCGGTGCAGCCGTCGGGCGGGACGGGCGTCGGGGCCGCGTCCGCGAGGCGGCGCGCCTGCGCCAGAAGTTCGGTGCGGGCGTTCACCACGACGACGTGGTCCAGCGGGCAATGGGCACCCTCGGCGATGCCGCGCATTTCCTCGAGGTAGGCGGGTTCGAACCGGTCGATGATGGGGATCAGCGTGCCGACCAGTTCGCGCACGCGGGCAGCGCCGAGATGAAGATGTTCGAATGCCGTGATGTAGATCTCCGCCGAGCGGTGGATGCGCGCGGCGGCGGCGGTGCCGTAGGTGCGGCCGCGCTCGCGCGGCGGGCCGGCAAGGTCGATCAGCGGGAACGGGGTGGCTTGCATGGCGGGCTCCTGGGTCGCGCGGTTATAGCGCACCTTCGATGGGCTAGGTGCAGTCCGCCAGTCCTGATGCACAGGCGCCGACCGGGCGCATCGCTACGTCCGGCCGATCGCCCCGCTGGCGGCGAGCGCCTCGATCTGCGCGGCGCTGTAGCCCACCTCCCGCAGCACCTCGCGCGTGTGCTCGCCGAGCGCGGCGGCAAAGCCGCCCACCCGCACCGTCGCGGCGGACATGCGGAACGGCGGGTTCATTGCGCGAAAACTGCCGCCTGCGTCCAGCACCTCGGCCAACGCATCGCGGTGCGCAAGTTGCGGATCGTCAAGGACCTCCCGCACCGAGCGGTACGGCGAGCTGGGCACGCCCTCGCGGTCGAACGCGGCCTGGCACACGGCGGTGGACAGGCTGCCCGACCAGACCTCCAGCGCGTCGATCAGCGCGTGCCAATGGCGGCGGCGGTCGGCGTAGACAGCGAAGCGCGGATCGGTGATCCATTCGGGATGGCCGGCGGCACGCGCCAGGCCCTGGAACGAGCGCTCGGAGGCGACGGCCGGCATGATGTAGCCGTCCGCGGTGCGCACCGGGCCGAACATCGGCCGGCCGGGCGGCGGCAGCGGGAACTGCGCGGCCTGCACCTCGTTGAGCAGCAGCGTGAGCATTGATTCCAGCATCGAGACGTCGACCATCTGGCCGCGCCCGGTCTGCTGCCGTTGCAGCAGCGCGGTCATCACGGCGCCGAACGCATAGGTGCCGCTCAGCACGTCGGCGACGTAGATGCCGCAATTGTCGGGCCGTTCGCGTCCCGGCTGATGGGCCAGATGCGCGATGTCGTAGCCCGACGCGGCGTGGATGGCCGGCGCGTAGGCGGCCAGATCGGCCGAGGGGCCGGTCTGGCCGTAGCCGGAAATCGCACAATAGACCAGCGTCGGATGGGCGTCGGCGAGCGCGGCGTAGTCGAGGCCGAAGCGGAGCATGACGCCGGGCCGGAAATTCTCCACCAGCACATCGGTCGTCGCCAGCAGCCGCCGCACGATGTCCTGTGCCGCCGGCTGCTTGAGATCGAGCACGATGCTCCGCTTGCCGGCATTGAGCTGGCCGAAAATGGTGCTGGCGCCGTCACGAATCGGCGGCCGGCTGCGCATCATGTCGCCCTCCGCCGCCTCGACCTTGATCACCGTGGCGCCGAGATCGGCCATCAGCCGCGCGCAATACGGGCCGGCGATGGTGGTGGTGAAATCCAGGACGCGGATGTGGTCCAGCGGGCGGGGCATTGGCGGCTCGTGTGTCCGGGTCAGCGTTGCGGGCACCGCGGCTGCGCCCGAGGGCGGAACCGCGGCGGAGGGGCGTGCATTGTGCGTGCACATGCCGCGGGAACCAAGCCGGGGCTTTCGGTGGTTGCCGCACCCCAACGCAGCGTGCGGTCGGTGCGCCTCCGGGCAGGCTAGATCGACGGCAGCTCGATGCCCTCGGCCGCCGCCATCGTCTCGATCGCATCATCGAACGAAATCTGGTCGGGATTTTCCACCGGCTGCGCGGCCAGCGCCGCGAACAGCGCGTCCTGCTCGAGCAGCAGGCGGGTGCCGTTGCGCAACTGTGCGTAGGCGGCCCAGGGCACGAACTTGGTGAGCGGAAACAGCAACCCGTCACGCGGCGAGACGTCGACATTCAGTCCGGACACGAACAGCACGTTCTTGCCATGATAGGCGGGCTCTCGCTGGATCGTGCGATACGTGCGGTCGAACTCGATCTGCGTGTGGTAGCGCGCCGCATCCAGCGCCGGATTGGCTGAGGTCACCAGCGTGGGCATTGCCGGCGCGATCGCCTCCTCCAGCAAATCATGCCCCTCCGGTCCGACCACCGGCTGGTGGCGAAAGAAGAACAGGTCGGCGACGAGCAGGTCGCCGATCGGCCGCCTCGCTTCCTGCCGGTCGCTCTCGGCCTGCACCGCCAGCAGCGACGGCGCCGCGGCGAACGCCTTCGACGTGGCCAGCACGCGCAACGGGTCCGGTCGGGCCGGGTCGATGAGACGGTCGAGTTGCAGGAACAGGCCCTCGGTGCGATGCGGATCGAGCAGCGCGTTGTCGATGAACACCGCCGGCGTGCCGTCGACCGCGCCAAGCTGCACGTCGTTGCGGGCCTGACGATATTCCTGCTGGTACCAGTCCAGCACCGCCGCCATCTTGCCGCAGTTGGCACCGAACTCGCCGTGCGCGGTGCGCGGGCGCGGATAGACGCCGAAGCGCTGCCGCTCGGCATCGTAGCCGACGTGGCTCGCCTGGATGATCACCAGGTCCTCGCCGTGATGCGCATGCGGGCCATGGCGATCGGTCGCCACCTTGCCGCCTACCTGTCCGTGGTCGAACGGGAAGGTGCCGAAATGCTGCGCGATCAGGATGACCGGGTAGCCCTGGCTCTCGTCGGAGCAGAAGGCGCGGGACGGCATCATCCGATTGCGCTCGAAGCCCAACGACAGGCAGTAATTGTAGAGTTTCGGCACGAACTGGCTGTAGCGGATCGCCAACCCGCCGAGCCGCAGATCGCCCATCACCTGGTGCATGGTTTCCTGCCCCGAGTATGAGCACCAAGCCTAGCCGATATCGGACCGGGAAGGGATGGCTGTTCCATCATTTCCCGCGGCCGGCTGTCGCGACGCAAAACACCAGCCGCGTCGTCTGACACGGGTGATGATTGACACCCTGCACGGCTCCCGCCCACGGTGCGTCGGGTCCGACGGGTGGAAATGCGAGGACAGTACCATGACCGCACATCACGGCACGGCGGAAAAGCGCCTGCGCTCCCGACGCTGGTTCGACGAGCCGGCCGACTCCGGCGATGACCGCGCTGTATCTCGAGCGCTACATGAACTACGGCATCACCTCGGACGAGCTGCGCGGCGGCAAACCGATCATCGGCATCGCGCAGACCGGGTCGGACCTGTCGCCGTGCAACCGCCATCACCTCGAGCTGGCATCCCGCGTGCGCGACGGCATCCGCGCTGCCGGCGGCGTGCCGCTGGAATTCCCGATGCATCCGATCCAGGAGACCGGCAAGCGGCCGACCGCGGCGCTGGACCGCAACCTGGCCTATCTCGGCCTGGTCGAGGTGCTGCACGGCTATCCGATCGACGGCGTGGTGCTGACCACCGGCTGCGACAAGACCACGCCGGCCTGCCTGATGGGGGCGGCGACGGTGAACATCCCGGCGATCGTGCTGTCCGGCGGGCCGATGCTGGACGGCTGGTGGCAGGGACGCCTGTCCGGCTCCGGCACGATCGTCTGGGAGGGGCGGAAACTCTTCGCGGAAGGAAAGATCGGCTACGACGAGTTCATGCAGATGGTGTCGTCGTCGGCGCCCTCGATCGGGCACTGCAACACGATGGGCACGGCGACCTCGATGAACTCGCTGGCCGAGGCGCTGGGGATGTCGCTGCCGGGCTGCGCGGCCATTCCGGCGCCGTATCGCGAGCGCGGCTGGATGGCGTACGAGACCGGCAGGCGCATCGTCGGCATGGTGCAGGAGAACCTGCGCCCGTCCGACATCATGACGCAGGCGGCGTTCGAGAACGCGGTGGTGGCCGCGGCGGCGCTGGGCGCGTCGTCGAACTGCCCGATCCACATGGTGGCGATCGCGCGGCACATGGGCGTGGAGCACACGCTGGACGACTGGCAGCGCCTGGGGCCGGAGATCCCGCTGCTGGTCGACCTGCAGCCGGCCGGGCGGTTCCTGGGCGAGAAATTCCATCGCGCCGGCGGCGTGCCCGCGGTGCTGAAGGAGCTGCTGGGCGCCGGAAAGCTGCACGGCGAGGCGATGACCGTCACCGGCAAGACCCTGGCGCAGAACCTGCGAGGACGTGCCGGACGGCGATCGCGAGGTGATCCGTGTCCTATGCCAAGCCGATGCTGGCCGCCGCCGGCTACGTCGTGATGTCGGGCAACCTGTTCGACAGCGCGGTGATGAAGATCAGCGTCATCGACAAGGATTTTCGCGCCCGCTTCCTGTCCGAACCCGGACCGGCCGAACGTGTTCGAGGGCAAGGCGATCGTGTTCGAAGGGCCGGAGGACTACCACCACCGCATCGAGGACCCCGACCTCGGCGTGGAAGAACAATCGGTGCTGGTCATCCGCAACTGCGGCCCGGTCGGCTATCCCGGCAGCGCCGAGGTGGTGAACATGCAGCCGCCGGCGGCGTTGTTGAACCGCGGGGTGATGACGCTGCCGACCATGGGGGACGGGCGGCAGTCGGGCACCTCGGGGTCGCCGTCGATCCTGAACGTCTCGCCGGAGGCCGCGGTGGGCGGCGGGCTGGCGCTGCTGCAGGACGGGCGATCGGATCCGCATCGATCTCAACACGCGCAAGGTGGACGTGCTGCTGCCGCCAGGCGAGCTGGAGCGCGCGCCGCGCGGCATGGACGCCGCCGAAGCTGGTCGAACATGACGCCGTGGGAGGAGATTTATCGGTCCATGGTCGGGCAGTTGGGCACCGGCGCGTGCCTGGAACCGGCGACGCTGTATCTCAACGTGATCGAGACGCGCGGCGAGTCGAGGAACAACCATTGACCATGAGGACGAGCAACAGGCACGGACGACGGTCCGGGCCGCATTGCCGGTCCGGCCGACCGGTCCGTCGCGGAGCGCAACGATGACCTACGTGCAACGCGTTCTGCAGCCGGACGAGACGCTGGTGTACAGCACGACGCTGCATTGGTTCGTCTATTGGCGCGCCGTGCTGTTCGCAATTGCCGCTCTGGCGTTGCTGATCGGCTCCCGGTTCGTCCCGGAGCAGGAGCCTGCGGCGGCGACCGCATTGCTCGTGGCGGCCGGCGTCGTTGGACTCGTCACGCTGTGGTTCTGGCTCTGGGCGTTCATTAAACGCGTCACCACGGAGTTCGCCGTGACGAGCCGCAGGGTCATCCACAAGAAGGGGTTGATCCGCCGCGATACCCGCGAAATGAACCTCGCCGCGGTAGAAAGCGTGGACGTGGATCAACCAATTCTTGGGCGCATCCTGGACTTTGGCAAGGTGCACGTTCACGGCACCGGTGGTAGCTGGGAGCCATCGCCGTGGATCAGCGGTCCGCTGACGTTCCGCAGCCACATCACCGCGCGGCCGGCGTGATCCTGCGCGTGCATGCCGGCCACACTGCTGTGCGCCTGACGGCGATCGCCGGTTAACCGCTCGTTAGGGGTCCGCCGCCGAATATCCCGGTATGGCAATCGGGTTCGCCGGCGCCGTGCGCCGCGGTCACAGGCAGGACGACCGCGCGGCCGCGCGCCTCGCGCCCCGCGTGCGATCGTGCCTGGCCGGCGCGTCGGACCGGTGGGTCTGGACCGTCGGTATCGTCGGGCTGGTCGCCCTCGTGGCCAGCCGAACGGCGTCCGACGCCGATTGGGACCTGCGCAACTATCATCTCTACAACGCGCACGCGCTGATCACCGGCCGTTTCTGGTCCGACATCGCCGCGGCGCAGCTCCAAACTTTTCTGTCCCCAGCCATGGACATCGCGATGGGCGCGATCCGCGACCGGTTGAACGCGACGCCGGCGCTGTGCAACGCCGTGCTGGCGATGCCGCACGGGGTGGCGACCGCCCTCGCCTTCCTGCTGACCCTGCGGGTGCTCCCCGCCGAGCTGCCGGGACGCGCGCCGCTCGCGTTGGCCGCGGCGCTGTTCAGTGCCGCCGGCGCGGCGGGGTTGCCGACGCTCGCCACGTCGATGGACGAGATGCTGCCCGGAAGCTGCATCCTCGCCGGGCTGCTGGTGCTGACCGGCGGAACCGAGGCGACCCGCGCATCCGCCGCGCTGGCCGGCGCGCTGTTCGGCGTCGCCGCCGGGCTGAAGCTGACGGCCGCGCCGTATTGCGTGGCCGCTGCGATCGCGTTGCTCGCCGCACCCGGCCGGCCGCCGGTGCGGCGGCTCGCATCCGTGACGTGGTTCGTGCTGGGCGGGACTGCTGCCGCGATGGTTGTCAGTGGCCCGTGGTGGTGGGTGCTGTACCGCCACTTCGGCAACCCGGTGCTGCCGTTCATGAACCAGCTCTTTCACTCGCCGTTCGTCGCGCCACGGTCCTACACGGACGCGCGCTTCTTCCCCCGCGACCCGGCGATGGCGCTGGCCTATCCGTTCTATTGGGCCGCGCACGCCCGCGCGCTGGCGAGCGAACTGCGCGTGCGCGACCCGCGCTTCGCCATCGCCTACGTGGCGGTGGTCGTGGCGGCCGCGCAGGCGTTGCGGCGACGAAACGGCGACGTTGGAGGCGCGCGCGCCGGCACCCTTCTGGTGGTGTTCTTCACGCTATCGTTCGTGCTGTGGGAAGTGCAGTTCTCCGTGCTGCGCTACCTGGCCACGCTGGAGCTGCTGAGCGGCGCCGTCGCGCTGGTGGCGTTGCGGCCGCTGCTGCTCCGCGCCGGCCTGCGTGGGCCCGTCGCAGTGAGCTTCGTCTGTCTGTGCGCCGTCGTGCAGGCAATCACGATCTATCCGAATTGGGCTCGGATGGAGGGCACGCTGCCGATACGGGTGCGGCCTCCCGCGCTGGAGGCCAATGCCGTGGTCGTGCTGCTGGATCCGTCGCCGATGGCCTATCTGGCGGATGGGCTGCCGCCTTCGATACGGTTCATCGGCGCCAACAACAATCTGATCCAACCCGGTGGCGTGGGTCTGTTGGCGAATCAGGCGGAGGCGGCGATCCGCACCCATGCGGGTCCGCTCTACGGGCTGGAAGACCCGACCGAGTCACCTTGTATCGCCGATCGGACGCTGGCGTATTATCGGCTGCGCCGGGGCACCTGTTCCGCTGTACAATCGAATCTCGACAACAATGCCATTCGCCTGTGCCGCCTGTGGCCTGATGCCAAGTGAGATTCCGGCGACGGACATCTGCGCCGGCCGCGCGACAGTCCCCCTACTGCAGGGCGACATGACATCAAGTCACCAGAGTCTCGCGACCCCGTAAGCGTCAAACACCCGGTCCGCGCTGACCCGGGTGAGCCCGTTCGCCAACGACTGAGCGACAAGACGGCGATCAAACGGATCCTTGTGATGGAAAGGCAAAGCGATAAGCCGCGCGGTGTGCTGGATGTCCACGGGCAGAATACGAAAATCGCCGCTCTCCATGCCGGCCAACCAGAACGCTGCGAAAGACTGCCGCAGACGACATCGGCCAAGGCTGATCTTGATCGCGAAATCCCAGTGGCTCGCCGGACTAACGTATGACTGGTGAACCTTTGCCCGGATGGATCCAGACCGTGACGGCGGACGCACAATGGGTTATCCGGCTCCCAGTCGATCGAAGCCCCAAGGACCCACACATGCAATTCGGCATCGCCATCCCCACCGCCGCGGACTCCTGGCGGCTCGTTCGCCGCGCGGAAGAGCTCGGCTTTTCCAACGCATGGTTCTTCGACACCCAGATGCTCAGCGCCGATCCGTTCGTCGCGATGGCCGCCGCCGCGATGAAGACCACGCGGATCAAACTCGGCACCGGCGTGCTGATCCCGTCGAACCGCATCGCCCCGGTCGCCGCCACCGCGTTTGCCTCGCTCAACAAGCTGGCGCCCGGGGCGCATCGTCTTCGGCATCAGCACCGGCTTCACCGGGCGGCGCACCATGGGCCTCGGCGCGGTCAGGCTGGCCGACATGGAGGAGTACATCCGCGTCGTCCAGGCGCTGTGGCGCGGCGAGACGGTGGACTGCGCGATCGAGGGCAAGCGCCGGCCGATCCGGCTGCTGAACCCGGAGCTTGGCCTGATCAACATCGACGACCCGATGCCGCTGTTCATCGCCGCCTCCGGGCCGAAGGCGCGCGCGCTGACCGCGAAGCTTGGCGCCGGCTGGATCGACAACGTTGCGGATGTGGCGCGCGGCGCCGCGACGCTGGAGCAGATGCGCGCGGCCTGGTCGCAGGCCGGCCGGGCGCGCGAGGACCTGACGACCGTCGCCTGGATCGGCGGCGCCGTGCTGGACGAAGGCGAACCGGCGGACGGCCCGCGCGGCATGGCGGTGGCCGGACCGCGCGCGGCGATGCTGCTGCACCGCGCCGCCGACGCCGCGCTGGCCGATTATCCGGCGCCGCTGGCGATGCGCCCGGAATTTTCCGCGTCGGTCGAGGCCTATGTCGCCCATGCCCGCGGCTTCCAGCCGGCGGAGGCCTACTACCTCGCGAACCATCGCGGCCACCTGATGTTCGTCCGGCCCGACGAGCGCCCGTTCATCACCGCGGAGATGATCCGGCGCACCAGCTTCACCGGCACCGAGCGCGAGATCAAGGCGCGCGTCGCGGCGCTGGCGGACGCCGGGTTCAGCCAGGCCGTGGTGTCGATCCCGCCCGGCCAGGAGCACTTGATCGAGGACTGGGGCCGCATCCGCCGGGCCTTCCGTTGACCGCGGAAACCTCGTATCGACGCGGGCGTCGCACAGAGCATCTGACCCGGCTGGGCATCTGACCAGGCTGGGGCACCAGACCGGGTAGGGAGTGCGTGATGTCCGGACGCCTCGCCGACAAGACCGCCTTCGTCACCGCCGCCGGCCAGGGCATCGGCCGCGCCACCGCGCTGGCCTTCGCCGCCGAGGGCGCGCGGGTGATCGCCACCGACCTCAACGAGGCGCTGGTGCACCAGATCGCCTCCGATCGCATCCGCACCGCCAGGCTGGACGTGCTGCACGAGGCCGACATCATCGACGCGGCGGCGGACGCCGGGCCGGTCGACATCCTGTTCAACTGCGCCGGCCTGGTGCACCAGGGCACGCTGCTGGAGGCGACCGAGGCGGAGTGGGACCTCGCGTTCGACCTGAACGTGCGCTCGATGTTCCGCACCATGCGCGCGTTCCTGCCGGGGATGCTGGCGCGCGGGCATGGGGCGATCGTCAACATGGCCTCGGCCGCCGGGTCGATCAAAGCGGCGCCGTCGCGGGCGATCTACGGGTCCACCAAGGCGGCGATCATCGGGCTGACCAAGTCGGTCGCGGTCGATTACGTGAAGCAGGGCATCCGCTGCAACTGCATCTGCCCGGGCACCATCCACACGCCCAGCCTGGACGCGCGCATCGTCGCCAACGCGGCGCAGGCCGGCTCGGTGGAAGCGGCGCGCGGCGCATTCATCGCCCGCCAGCCGATGGGCCGCCTCGGCACGCCGGAGGAGATCGCCGCGCTGGCGGTCTATCTCGCCTCCGACGAGGCGCAGTTCGTCACCGGCCAGGCCGTCGTGATCGACGGCGGCTGGACGTTGTAGCGGCTGGCGCGACGCCGGCCGTCAGTCACTGGACTTAGCAGAGAGGGAGTAGATCGCCATGAAGCTGCTGCGTTACGGCCCGGTCGGGGCCGAGAAGACCGGGACTGCTCGATGCGGGCGGGGACATTCGTTGCCTCGCCGGCGTGGTGCGCGACATCGACGGCTACGCGCTGTCGGCCGAGGCGCTGAAGATGATCGCCGGCATCGATCCGAAGACGCTGCCGAAGGTCGATGCCGGCGGTGCGCCTGGGGTCCTGCGTCGCGCGCCCGGTGAACTACGTGTGCATCGGGCTGAACTACGCCGACCACGCGGCGGAGGCCGGGCATGCCGCTGCCGAAGGAGCCGATCATCTTCCTGAAGTCGCTCGGCGCGCTGTGCGGCCCGAACGACGACGTGAAGATGCCGCGCGGCTCGAAGAAGCTGGACTGGGAGGTCGAGTTCGGCATCGTCATCGGCAAGACCGCGCGCTACGTGCCGGAGCATAACGCGCTGGACCATGTCGCCGGCTACTGCGTGTGCAACGATGTCTCGGAGCGCGAGTTCCAGCTCGAGCGCGCGGGCACCTGGGACAAGGGCAAGGGCTGCGACACGTTCGGCCCGACCGGCCCCTGGGTGGTGACCAAGGACGAGGTCCCCGACCCGCAGAACGTGCCGCTGTGGACCGAGGTGAACGGCAAGCGGATGCAGAACGGCACGACCAAGACGATGGTGTTCGGCGTGGTGAAGCTGGTGAGCTATGTCAGCCACTTCATCACGCTGCATGCGGGCGACGTGATCGCCACCGGCACGCCGCCGGGCGTCGGCTCCGGGCGTGAAGCCGCAGCCGATCTTCCTCAAGGTCGGCGACGTGATGCGGCTGTCGTGCGAGGGGCTGGGCGTGCAGACGCAGAAGGTGGTGGAGGCCTGAGCGAGCGTTCGACGGGCACTCGGCGGCAGCTACTCGCCCGCCGTGTGCTCCGTCGGGACCTTGCGGATCCCGTCGTCGGTCATTTGGTAGGTGACATCAAACCGATGACGGTGCAGCGCTGCCAGTATGGCGGGATCGGTCACGCCGGGCAGGACGGAGTTGATTCCGCATCGCGGGCAAAGCGCGGTCTGGCGGTCGTCAACCCATTGCCGAATCTCGCCGCTGGCGAACGTGCTCTGGCAATGAAAGCAGCCGCTGGACGCCGCGACGCTGACCCGACCGCGGTTAAGCATCGACAACTTGGCGATCGCCTTGGCTTCCACTTCATTCATGGGGTCCACCATATTGTGACGATAACACCCGTGGTGTCATTGACGACAGCGGTAATCCCGCCGCCCCTGTATAGCACTGTTCCGTCTGTCGTGCCGACCTCAGACTCGGCCGCGAGTGCAACATCAAGTACCGTCGGCGCCACACCACGCTCCTTCATACGGTACCACGCGTGGCGGGAAAGGGTTGGGATAGCCCCGAACGTGTCGAAATACGATGGCACGCGCTATGATTACGCCCGCTGGGTGAACGAAATGTTCACGCGACCACCGCACGGTTGCTACAAGCGCAGGGGTACTCACCTGCCCGGCGGCGATTTGCCAAGTGACGGTCCGCGCGTCACTTGCGGCGAACCAGCGTCGACGTCTGCCGAGCCATCCCATCCGCGATCAGCTTTCGCATGTCGGCATCCGCCTCGGCATGGCTCCGGTAGCGTCGCACGCTTGCACGGACGTACAGCAGAACCCGGTCGGGGGACGCGCGCGTGAAGCGCACCTCCTCCGGTGTCGGCCAATGCAGCACGGGGACGGGCTCCACCCGCTTGCCGACGCGACGCACTTGCAAACTCCACCAGATTCACCGTTGAGCGGTTGGATCATAGACGGGGAGCAAGACCGCTCCAAGTACGCCGGCAGGGTTGCGTTGCTGATCCTGATCACGACCGCGCTGCGCCTCGGCTTCGGCTGGGCGCTCGGACTCGGCGTCGACGAGAGCTATATGGTCGCCGCCGGGCGCACGCTGAGCCTCGGCTATTTCGACCATCCGCCGGCGTCGTGGTGGCTGTCCTGGGGGGCGGCGCATCTGCTCGGCAGCGAGGCGCCGATCGTCGTCCGCCTGCCGTTCATCCTGCTGTTCGCGCTGTCGAGCTGGCTGATGTTCCGCCTCGGCACCGAGGTCGCCGACGCGCGCGCCGGTTATTATGCCGCGCTGCTGCTCAACCTGTCGCCGGTGTTTGGCGTCACCACCGGCACCTGGGTGCTGCCCGACGGTCCGCTCGACTGTGCGCTGCTGGCCGCCACGCTGGCACTGGTGCGTGCCCTGCCGGCGACCGGGGACCGTGCGCTGCTGTGGTGGCTGGCCTGCGGGCTGTTCGCCGGGCTGGCGCTGTTTTCGAAGTACTCGGCGATCCTGTGGATCGGCGGCGCGTTCGCCTACCTGCTGAGCAGCCGCGCACACCGGCACTGGCTGGCGCATCCGGCGCCGTGGTTTGCAGCCCTGCTCGCGGCGCTGATCTTCGCGCCGGTCGCAGTGTGGAACGCGAGGCACGGCTGGGCGTCGTTCGCGTTCCAGGGCGACCGCGCCATCGGCCTGCGCTTTCACCCGTTCGCCCCGTTCGTCGTCCTGGGCGGCGAGGCGCTGTTCGTGCTGCCGTGGATCTGGGGACCAATGATGTGTGCCGCGGTCGCCGCGCTGCGTCGTGGTCCCGCCGAATGGCGCGGCTGGCTGCTGTGCTGCCTCGCCGCGCCGCCCGTCGTCGGCTTCGCGCTGATCGCCGCGTGGTCCAGCCAGCGCGTGCTGTTCCACTGGGGGGCACCCGGTTACCTGATGCTGTTTCCGCTGCTCGGCCAGGCGGTGGCACGCGGCGAGGGAATCAGCGCGCGCTGGCTCACGCGCCGAGCCCTGGTAGCCACCGCCAGCTTCGTCGTCGTCGCGCTCGCGGTCGTATCGACCCAGGTGCGGCTCGATTGGCTCGGCCCGGTCATCGCCGCCACGACGAAGCGCGATCCCGACCTTGACGGCGTCGACTGGACCTCGCTGCGATCGCAGTTGCAGGCGCGCGGGCTGCCGAGCCGGCCCGGCCTGGTCGTCGGCGCCGACAATTGGCGCGACGGGGGAAAAATCACCTACGCGCTTGGCCCGGGGGTGACGGTGCTGTGCCTCAACCGGGACGGGAGAGAGTTCGGTTTCGCCACTGATCCGGCGCGCTTCATCGGCGACGACGTGC
>CAVZBG010000003.1:0-157624 GCA_963773345.1 uncultured Alphaproteobacteria bacterium
GCGGCCATAAAAGGGTGGCCGCAACCTTCCTGGAAGCGGACGCTTCGCTCGGTGCCGATATCAAGGACACTCGCCGCAGTGCTGCCTATGCCCGCGTTGCAATAATCACGAGATACTCGGCTGCGATGCTCGTCCTGCCATCAGCATTCTTGTTGTGACGAACGTAGAGATCCTCCAGATCACGTCGTAGCGCAGCTTGGCCGGCCTCGGAGAGTCCGGCAAAGGCCCTCAACGTTGGGCCGTAATGGGTGCGGTAGAATTCGATCGTTTCCGGCACCGAAAACGGAAATTCCAACGAGGCCAGGATGCGCTCCATCCCAATGGCGGCAACACGGTTGCCAAGCCGCTCGCGCACGGCGTTTTCATCGCCCCAAAGCAACGGACTTGGCACTCCTGCGGGCGGCGGAACATGCCGGCCGGTGACACTGAACAACTCGCCGATGAAACCGGAAGGTGTCCAGTTCGCCAGCGCGATCCGCCCTCCCTGCCGGCACACCCGGGTAAGCTCGCCGGCGACGACCTCGGGCCGGGGCGCGAACATTGTGCCGAACATGCTGAGGACAACGTCGAACGCGCCTTCCTCAAACGGGAGATCTTCCGCATCGCCCTCCTCGAACCGGATGTCGAGCGTCTCGCCGGCCGCACGGACGCGCGCCTGGTCGAGAAGGTTGGAGGCGATATCGATCCCGGTGACGACTGCACCCGTCTTCGCCGCCGGGATAGCGAGATTACCGCTGCCGCATGCAACATCCAGCACCTTCATGCCCGGCTTGAGCTGCAGGCGGGCGACAAACTCATTCGCGGCCGTCTCAGTCAGCCGTGCGACCCGCGGATAGTCTCCCGCCATCCATGTCGCCCTGGCGCGTGCTTTGATAGCCTCAAGGTCGTCGATCTGTTGGGCGCTCATGGATCGGTTCCTCCGTCAGTCTCTCCGGTTCGGATCGAACCGGGGTTTGCCGATAAGCTAATTGCGGCAGACTTGCCGGCCACGCCTCGCCCGAACAATCCGAGTTGCGCCGCGACTATCCATTCTGCGCCCATAACCTGGCCGCCGCCCTCAATTCCGCCTCCGTCAGATGATCCGGCGGTGCTATGACGCCATCGACGGAGATGCTCGCCATGCTTGCACAGCCGTTGCCGCACGACGTGAAGAAGGCGATTGATCTCCTCCGGGGCGATCTCGCACGCCCCTGGAGGATCGGTGATCTGGCACGCCGCTGCGACGTGCCGCGGCGAACGCTGGAGAAGCATTTCCGGCGCTTCGTCGGGTGCGCGCCGCTCGAATTTCTGCGCGCGGAGCGTCTCGATCAGGCCCGGCGCAAGCTGCTAAAGGCGCGGCCCGGCGCGAGCGTGATGGAAATAGCCGCGGATTGCGGGTTGAACCATTTCGGGCGCTTTGCCGTGCTCTACCGCGACCGCTATGGCGAAAGTCCTTCGGAGACCCTCAGATGGCGGCACGTCGCAGCGTCCGTCCGGTCCGCACCGTTCCGCCTGGCGGTATCGTCGGAACGCCCCGCACTTGCGCTGCTTCCGTTTGACCTGACCGTCCCACTGCCCGGCGGGGCAGAGGACATATCCGATGCAATCGGCGCTGCATTGTATAGCACCGGATGGGTCAGGATCGTGCCCGCGCCGGCCGGGCGCTACCACCTGCAAGGCAGGGTGAAGGACGACGGCACGGGAACGCTGCGGATCAGGTTGATGCTCATCGACCGCTCCATCTCCCGATACGTCTGGGCGGATTGCTTCGAGTGCGTCCGCGGCGATCTCGTCGGCTTTCAGGAATGGTTTTCGAACCTCGTATCGGGCTCACTTCGGTCGGTCCTGTGCGAAGCCGAAATCGACCGGACAGCCGGCAAGGACAAGACTGCAGCTGACGGCGTGGGAGCTCAGCATGCGCGCACTGCCGATGGTGCTTGCCGCTGACCCCGCGGGCCACGCAACCGCAATCGAATTGCTCGACCGGGCAATCGAGCGCGCGCCCCGCGATCCGGTTCCGATGTCGCTCGCGGCGTGGTGTCACGGGCTGCGTGCCGGTCACCACTTCACCACCCACCCCGAGCTTGAGCGCGACGCGGCGCTTCAGCTGGCATCGCAGGCGTCGAGGCTTGGTGTCGGCGACCCGCTATCCGACACAATGTTGTCGGCCGCTTACATGCTGGCCCACGATCTCGCCGGCGCTGAGGCTCACGCGCGACGCGCACTTGCGATCGACGGCGGGTCGAGCTGGGCGTGGGGCCGGCTCGCCTGGGTTCATTGCTATCGGGGCGAAACGGCCAAGGCTATCGAATGCTGCCGGATCGCGCGGGCGCTCGGGCCGACCGACCCGCTTGGCTTCGTATGGGCGATCGGTATCGCTGCTGCAAATTTTGAGGAAGGCCGATATGACGAGCGCGGTTCAATGGTATCGGCGTGCGATCGCCGAACAGCCGAGGGCGACATGGCTCAACAGGTTCCTGGCTCCCGCATCGGTCCTCGGCGGCAACAGGGACGGTGGGCGACAGAGCCTGCATGGCACTCTCTTGCAGTTTCCCCGAACTGACGATTTCCCAGGTTATGGCCGGGTTGCCGCACACGAACAGATTGCTTGATCGAGTTGCGGAGGGACTTGCCGAGCTAGGCATGCCGCTCGCTTAACTCAAAAATTTCGTTCCGCTCAGCGAAGGCCGCCATCTCAACAGATTAGCCGGCGCAGATATTCGGTGCGGATGTCCGCTTCCTTAACCTAGATCGCCTATACCGGACAGGCAGCTGTCGGCCAACCCCGGCCTTGGTCCGAATGACCGCTATCCGGGTGGCCCGGCCCGGAAGCGGATCGGCAGAAACCCACCCGATCCAGCCATTGACCCCACGCCCACGAACGACGGCTTTGGAAGAACAGTGCTGTTCGTCTGAGTGACCAGAATGGGCGCAGCTCAGACCTCGATCCGGCAACCCCTTACGTCTGCCTCCCCCCTTTGCGGGCGACTCGAGCCGGCCCACGACCGGCCCCTACCCCGGGTTGAGGCCAGCCCGGCCGCCGAGCACACGCGTCCCGCCGTGCGGCACCGCGCCCCCACGCGCCCAAGGACGCCAGCCCAGGGACGCCAGCCATGACCGCGATCGAGCCGATCCCCTACCCGGACGCCAAGCTGCGCCGCATCCTGTCAACGGTGCGCACCATTGCCCTGGTCGGTGCCTCGTCGAACTGGAACCGCCCCAGCTATTTCGTGATGAAATACCTGCAGAACAAAGGCTACCGCGTCATCCCGGTGAACCCCGGCCTGGCGGGCCAGGACCTGCTGGGCGAGCGCGTCTACGCCGGTCTGCGCGACATCCCCGACCCGATCGACATGGTCGACCTCTTCCGCGCCTCCGACCAGATCGCCCCGATCGTCGACGATGCCATCGCGATCGGGGCAAAAGTCGTCTGGATGCAGCTTGGCGTGCGCAACGACGCCGCCGGCGCCGAGGCCGAAGCCGCCGGCCTGGAAGTGGTGATGAACCGCTGCCCGAAGATCGAATGCGGCCGGCTCGGGGGAGAGCTGTCCTGGAGCGGCGTCAACTCCGGCATCATCCGCAACACCGCGGCCGAGGCCCCCACCGACCGGGGGAGAAAAAAACGCCGCGCGCTGCCCGGCCCCAACCTGACCTACGGGTTCGAGACCCGCGCGCTCCACGCCGGCGCCGCGCCCGATCCCACCACCGGCGCCCGCATCACGCGCCATCCGCAGCGCGAAGGCGACGAACGGCGGCTCAGTCGCTCGGATCGACGACAGCGGCCACGGCAAGCAGCCCATAATCCGGGGCAGCCTCACCCCGGTTCGCGGCCGCCAGGTCGTGCGCGATCCGGTCGGCGATCTCCACCCGATAATGCAGCGAGTCCCAATAGTTACCGTCAGCCGTCGTGATCGGGCTCGGCCGCATGAAATCCACCGCGACGCTGTTCGGTACGCTGCCCGCAAGCACCGCGACGCGCCGCTTGCATTCGTCCCACGCCCGGGCGCCATCGCTGCCGGCGGGCGGAAACAGTTTGTGGTAGTACGGCGGGAAGAACAGGATCTTCCGCGTCGCGGCGGGAAGGCTGTGGGCGATGTCATCCAGCATGTCCAGCTCCGGATATCGCCACGTCGCCGGCTCGCCGCTCCGTTTGCCCAGCGGGACCGACGGACCGATATCGCGCAGATGCGCCGCCGCCCGCGCCGGATCGTACTCGCTGTCCGGCGGCACGAAGCGGGTGTAGCCGTCCAGGCCCATGCGTTCCCGCTTCAAACCGAGCAGGATGCCGGATTCCTGCCCGGCCTCCTGAACAGCATAAAGGTTGAACATCTCCGCATAGCCGCGCCAGGGCGTGCCGTCGTACATCCACACCGGAAATGGCCGCGATGTGAAACGCGCGGCCGGCAGCCCGGTGCCGCACCATTTGACGTCGACCCCGACCGCAACGACACGCGACGCCGGGTGCGCACGAGCGAACAGTTTGAACAGGCGCCATTGCTCATACGCCGTGGCATCGTTCATCGCGAGGTTGACGAATCGCGCGCCAAAACTCTGGTTCAGCGCTGCCGGCCGCAGCAGGCGGCTGGTCGAGGTGCCGAAGATCGCGCTGTCGAATTCGCGTCGATCGGGCCAGCGCGGGATAGGAGAAACGCTGATTGCTGGCGACGGGCACTCGGTCGAGCGGCGGCGAAAGCGGCAAGGTATCGAACGGATCGACCAAGACGATGAAGGCATAGAGCATGCCGGCGAGCAGCACCGCGATGCCGGTGGCGAGCCGAAAGAACCGGCGCCAGGGGTCAGAACTGGAAGTAGATGAAGACATTGGGCAAACGGCCGCCGACCAGCAGCAGCAGATAGGCCAGGCCGCCTCCGGCCGCCACCGCGAGCCACGGACGCGGCTGCAGCCGCGCCAGCGCGGCCTCCTGGCTGGTCGGGCCGAGCAGGGCAACCGCGGCGCCAAGCGCCAGCGCGGCCACGTATTCACGGTCGAGCTTCAGCGCGCCAAGGCCGAACCCGCCGGCCAGCGAGGTCAGCAGCGACCCGGCGGTGGCGAAGTCAGGCGAACGGAACAGCACCCAGGTCAGCATGACGAACAGCAGCGTGACCGCCCAGGCCACGGGGCGCGGCAAGCGCAGGTTGTGCCCCTCCCAGGCATGGTTCACCGCCAACGCAACGCCATGCAGGCCGCCCCAGGCGACGAAGGTCCAGTTGGCGCCGTGCCACAGTCCGCCCAGCAGCATGGTCAGCACGACATTCACCGCCTGGCGCGTCGCGGAGCAGCGATTGCCGCCCAGGGGGATGTAGAGATAGTCGCGCAGGAACCGGCTGAGAGTCATGTGCCAGCGGCGCCAGAAGTCGCGGATCGACACCGCGCGATAGGGCGCATTGAAGTTCATCGGCAGCCGCAGGCCGAACATCAGCGCCAGCCCGATCGCCATGTCGGAGTAGCCGGAGAAGTCGAAGTAGATCTGCAGTGTGTAGGCGGCGGTCGCGACCCAAGCTGCCGCCGCGGATAGCGGCGCGCCGACCGCCTTGTCGAACAGCGGATCGGCCAGCATCGCCAGCGTATCGGCCAGCGCCACCTTCTTCGCCACGCCGATCAGGAACAGGACGAAGCCGCGCGAGAGGTTTTCCCACATGCCGGCTCGCGCCGCGGGTCCAGCACGAACTGCGGGATGATCTCGTTGTGCCGCACCAGCGGGCCGGCGATCAGCTGCGGGAAGAAGATCACGAACATGCAGAAGTCGAGGAAGCCGTAGATGTGCCGATCGCCGCGCCGCAGGTCGATCAGGTAGGAGATCTTCTGGAACACGAAGAAGCTGATGCCGAGCGGCAGGATCAGGCGCCATGGATGCCAGTGCTCGCCAAGCAGGGCGAAGACGGTGGCACCGAAGAAATCGGCGTATTTGAACAGTGCCAGCACCGCCAGGTTCAGCACCACGCCAAGCACCGGGATCCACCCGGCGCGCCATGCGCCGAACCACTGCGCGATGGCCCAGTTCGCCACGGTCAGTCCCGCCAGCAGCGGCACGAAGCGGACGTCCCACCAGCCGTAGAATGCCAGCGACGCCAGCACCACCGTCACCTGCCGCGCCGTTCGGCTGGCGGCGAGCGCGTAGTAGAGCGCCAGCACCACCGGCAGGAAGCAGACGATGAAAATCTGGGAATTGAACAACATGCGCGCGGATCGCTGGTGAGTGGCGTGTCCGTGCCGGCGCTGCGGTCACGGCGTCTCCCACGGCTGGCCCACTCCGGCAGGACGGCCCAGAGTGTCGCCAGGTCGGTCGTCAGCGCGTCCGGTCTCGGGCTGGGGCATGAGGCGATTCCGGCAGAGGTTGCGGCAGATCGCGTGTCTGCCCGCAATCGGTCGGCCTGTCCACGCGTGTGGGATGCGCAAAGCCGCTCCTCCGGCGTCAGGCGATGGCGCCACGCCATCCAGGGTTTTGGCGAGACGCACCGCTGGTGCCGACCGGCCCCGGCGTGCGCGAGCCGCAGAACCGCCGCGTCGAGATCATCATCCGCTCTGCGTGCTGGGTGGAAGGCAGAAGAAAGGCAGAAAGGCAGAAAGCCAGAATAACACGGAGCGCACGGAGAAAGATAAAGCCACAGAGTGCACGGAGAAGGGTTTTATGCGCTTCGCGCGGAACGGTCTGATTCACTTGCGCGAAGCGCCAGAATTCCTGCTTCTCCGTGCACTCCGTGGCTTTATCTTTCTCCGTGCGCTCCGTGTTATTCTGGCTTTCTGGCTTTCTGCCTTTTCGATGCCCAAAATCACCGATACTGCCCGGGTTAGCGAAGTGGTAACCCCCCGCTCCGATCTTGCCGCACGATCATCGCAAGCGGCAGGACCACAACAATGGATGACGACCACAAACCAGGTCTCGCCCACGGCGAGGATCTGACCAACCGCATCATCGCCGCGGCTATACGCGTGCATCGACATCTCGGCCCTGGGCTGCTGGAATCGATCTACGAAGCGTGCCTCTGCCACGAGCTCGAAAAGGCCGCCATCCCGTTCCGACGCCAGGCGCCGCTGCCCGTCCTCTACGACGACGTCCGCCTGGACTGCGCCTATGTCGCCGATGTCATCGTTGCCGAGCAGGTCATCCTGGAGATCAAATCGGTCGAACATATCCTGCCGCTGCATCAATCCCAGCTTCTGACCTATTTGCGCCTCACCGCGTGCCGGATCGGTCTGCTGCTGAATTTCAACACCGTGAAGCTGACAAACGGCATCAAACGCTGCGTCCTGTAGCCGCCCGCCCAGGCCCAACCGAACACCGCCACCCGCGCCTCCCCCATTGACCGGCCCCACTCGTCGCGCACATTGAAGCGCGCCGCGCGGCGAGAGTTCCGACCGCCGGAACGAGGACGCCAGTGATGACCGCGATCGAGCCGATCCCCTACCCGGACGCCAAGCTGCGCCGCATCCTCTCGGCGGTGCGCACCATTGCCCTGGTCGGTGCCTCGTCGAACTGGAACCGCCCCAGCTACTTCGTGATGAAATACCTGCAGAACAAAGGCTACCGCGTCATCCCGGTGAACCCCGGCCTGGCGGGCCAGGAGCTGCTGGGCGAGCGTGTCTACGCCAGCCTGCGCGACATCCCCGAACCGATCGACATGGTCGACATCTTCCGCGCCTCCGACCAGGCCGGCCCGATCGTCGACGATGCCATCGCGATCGGCGCCAAAGTCGTGTGGATGCAGCTTGGCGTGCGCAACGACGCGGCCGGCGCCAAGGCCGAAGCGGCCGGCCTCGAAGTGGTGATGAACCGCTGCCCCAAAATCGAATTCGGCCGCCTCGGGGGAGAACTGTCCTGGAGCGGCGTCAACTCCGGCATCATCCGCAACACGCGCGGCGCAAGCCCCCACCGAGCGGACCAAAAAGCGCCGCTCGCTCCCCGGCCCCAACCTGACCTACGGCTTCGAGACCCGCGCCATCCACGCCGGCGCCGCGCCCGACCCGACCACCGGGGCGCGCATCACGCCGATCTTCCAGACCGCGGCCTATGTGTTCGACGACGTCGACCACGCGGCCTCGCTCTTCAACCTGCACAATTTCGGCTACATCTACGCGCCGCCTGACCAACCCCACGGTCTCGGTGCTGGAGGAGCGGGTGGCCAGCCTGGAAGGCGGCCGCGCCGCGGTTGCCGCCGCCTCCGGCCACGCCGCGCAGTTCCTGATCTTCGCCACCATGCTGGAGCCGGGCGACGAGTTCCTCGCCTCGCGCAACCTGTATGGCGGCTCGCTGACCCAGTTCGGCCTGAGCTTCAAGAAGCTCGGCTGGACCTGCCATTTCGTCGATCCGCGCGATCCGGAGAATTTTCGCGCGCGCGCTGACCCCGCGCTGCAAGGCGATCTTCGTCGAGCTGCTGGCCAACCCCGGCGGCATCGTCGTCGATCTCGAAGCGATCGCCAAGATCGCGCACGACGCCGGCCTGCCGCTGATCGTCGACAACACGCTGGCGACGCCCTACCTGTGCCGGCCGTTCGAGTGGGGCGCCGACCTGATCTGCCACTCGACGACGAAATTCCTCGACGGGCACGGCAACTCGCTGGGCGGCATCGTGGTCGAGAGCGGCCGGTTCGACTGGGCGCAGGGGGGCAAATTCCCCTCGCTGACCGAACCCGAACCCGCCTATCACGGCCTGCGCTTCTACGAGAACTTTGGCGATTTCGCCTTCACCACCAAGGCACGCGCCGTCGCGCTGCGCGACTACGGCCCGACGCTGGCGCCGATGAACGCCTTCCTGACCATCACCGGCATCGAGACGCTGCACCTGCGCATGGAGCGGCACGTCGCCAACGCGCAGAAAGTCGCAGAATTCCTCGAGGCCGATCCCCGCGTCGCCTGGGTGTCCTATGCCGGGCTCGAAGTCCAGCCCGTATCGCGAGCTGGCGCGCAAATACCTGCCCAAGGGCGCCGGCTCGGTGTTCACCTTCGGCGTCAAGGGCGGCTACGACGCCGGCACGCGGCTGGTGGAGAACGTACGGCTGTTCTCCCACCTGGCCAATATCGGCGACACCCGCAGCCTGGTGCTGCACCCGGCCTCGACCACGCACCGCCAGCTCAGCGACGAGCAGCGGCTGGCGGCGGGCGCCGGACCGGACGTGATCCGCCTGTCGATCGGGCTGGAAACGGCCGAGGACCTGGTCCGCGACCTGGACCAGGCGCTGGCGGAAGCCTAGCCGGGCGTTTCGGCGCATGCCGTTCACCGTGCAGCTCGACGTGGACGCCGAGGCCGAGGCGACGCTCGGCGCGCTGGCCGAGTCGCTGGCCGGCATCCCGGGCCTGGCGACCGTCCGCCAGCTCGGCGACGTGCACCATATCTCGCTGGCGATCTACGACGACCCGCCGCTGGAGCAGTTCGTGCCGGCGCTCGCCGCCTTCGCGGGGACGCTCACGCCGTTCGAGGTGCGCCTGGCGAACATCGGGCTGTTCGCCGACGCGACGAACGTGGTGTTCCTGGGCGTGGTGGTGACCGAGGCGCTGCTGGCGCTGCATCGCCGCGCCCATGCGGCGCTGGGCGCGTTCCGGGGGGAATGCTGGGAGTACTACCTTCCCGGAGCCTGGGTTCCGCATGTCAGCCTTGCGCTGGATGCGACGGCAGGCGGCTGCCGAGGCCGCGACCTCGGCGCTGCTGGCGGACTGGACGCCAATGACGGTGGGGATCGGCGGCGTCCGGCTGATCCGATTCCGCCCGGTTCATGTCTTGTATCAGCGCGCGCTGGACCTCGCCCTAGGTCAGGCACACCGCGGGGTCGGTCCGGCGGCAGGTTCCGACCGCCGTCACACTCTGTGACTGCGCCGCCGCCCTACTGTGGCCGATGCGCAACAGGAAGGCGAAAACCTCTGTCGGGCCTCTCGTTTTGGATCGAGTACAGGGGTAGTGTGCAGCAGATTGATGACGGGCATCGGCGCCAGTCGGCGGCTGCCGAGGTTGGAGTGCCGTCCCGGCGGCGCATCACGGTGAGGAGAGAACGAACATGAAGATTCGCAGTGCGCTTCTGGCGGCCACCATGCTGGCCCTGCCACTGGCCGCGCAGGCGCAGCCGGTCACCGGCCTGTATATCGCCGGCGGGGCAGGTGTGAACATCATGCTGAACGAGCCGATCAAGTCGGTCGAACTCGGCGGCACGGTCTACAGCACCAACAACGGCAGCCTCGACACGAATGTGGGCGCTGCCGGCGTCATGAGCCTTGGGTGGGGGTTCGGTAACGGACTCCGCGCCGAGGTCGAGGGCGACTATCGGTACAACGGCTACAATTCGATCAACCTTCCGCGCGGCAGCAACGTTAAGATCAACACCACCAACACGGGCGGCAACGAACAGAAGTACGGCCCGATGGTGAATGTGCTGTATGACTTCAACGGCATCTGGCCGAGCGTCGTGCCGTACATCGGTGCGGGCATCGGCTACCAGTGGGCCACCGAGAAGGTGAACGTCTACAACTCCGGCGGGAGCCAGACCGAGGGGGCCTTCGCCTACCAGGCGATCATCGGCGCTGCGATCCCGATTACCGCCGGCCCTGGCGGTCACCGCCGAGTACCGCTTCATGGGCATGTCCGGCAATCGCACCTACACTTCCGGTTATGGCAACAGCATCACGCTGGGCAACGACTTCAACAACTCGGTCCTGATCGGCCTGCGCTACAACTTCCTGCCGCCGCCGCCACCGCCACCGCCAGCCCCGATGGCCGCCCCGGCGCCCGCGCCAGCCCGCAGCTACCTGGTGTTCTTCGATTGGGACAAGGCAACCCTGACGCCGCGCGCCCAGCAGATCATCGGCGAAGCGGCGGCCAACTCGACCAAGGTCCAGTACACGCAGATCCAGGTGAACGGCTACACCGACACCTCGGGCACGCCGCAGTACAACCAGGGGCTGTCGATCCGCCGTGCCCAGGCGGTCGCCGCCGAACTGGTCAAGGACGGCGTGCCGAAGGCCGCGATCGCCATCCAGGGCTTCGGCGAAACGCACCTGCTGGTGCCGACCGGCCCCGGCGTGCGCGAGCCGCAGAACCGCCGCGTCGAGATCATCATCCACTGATCGACCGCGACCAGGCTGCAACGACGTATCGGGGCGCCGCGAGGCGCCCCGATTCGTTTCGCGGCGGCCTTGCAGCCGTTGCCAATGCATGACGCATCACAGGGCGTGTGGGGCAATTGCCACACGCAAATACAACCTGCGCCGCGGCACGTTCACGAATAGTTCAACTCCGGGTGGGGTGGTTGCATACCGTAGTACGTTGCGCCGATAGTCCTGGCCGGGACTCGGCCCGTACTTTCGTCGGATTTCTGTTGTGGCTTGCGACCGCGACCAAGCGAACTTGGCCGGTTCGATGACGGGTCAGAGGTTTGGAGGTGGACCATGGGGGCGCGAAACGTCCTGCTGGCTGCTGTCATCGCGCTGCTGCCGCTGGCCGCGCAGGCACAGCCGGTCAGCGGCCTGTATGTCGGCGCCGGAGTCGGCATCAATTATCTGCAACCGGAGTCGGTGTCCTTCAGTGGCGCGTTCGCCGGCAGCGGGCAATTCAAGGCCCATCTCGGCTTAACCGGGGACGTCAGTCTGGGCTGGGGCTTTGGCAACGGCTTCCGTGTCGAGGTCGAAGGCAACTACATGTCGAACCAGTTCTACACCGCATCCGGGTTCGACGGCGCCATCACGTTGTCGGGCGACGCCTGGCGGAAGTTCGGCGGCATGGTCAACGGGTTTTATGATTTCACCACCCTCAGTCCCCAGGTGGTGCCATTCGTCGGTCTCGGCGTCGGCTATCAGGCGGAGATCCTGCAAGGCGGCGTGGCGGCCGGACCGCAGTTCTCGAACCTGATCCTCTACATCCCCAACAACACGGTCGGCTCGTTCGCCTATCAGGCGATGCTCGGCCTGGCCTTCCCGATTGCCGGTGTGCCCGGGCTGGCGATCACCACGGAATATCGTTTCATGGGCCTGGCCGGGGACCGCAGCCTGCCCTATGTCAAGGCCAACGGCGGAACCGGCCCCGGCACCGGCACCGTCAAGCTCGACGACTACAACCACGCGATCCTGATCGGCCTGCGCTACAACTTCGGCGCCCCGACCGCGCCGCCGCCGAACCCGGGGCCGATCGTCACGCCGGTGCCGACGCCGGCCCGCAGCTACCTGGTGTTCTTCGATTGGGACAAGGCAACCCTGACGCCGCGCGCCCAGCAGATCATCGGCGAAGCGGCGGCCAACTCGACGAAGGTCCAGTACACGCAGATCCAGGTGAACGGCTACACCGACACCTCGGGCACGCCGCAGTACAACCAGGGGCTGTCGATCCGCCGTGCCCAGGTGGTCGCCGCCGAGTTGGTCAAGGACGGCGTGCCGAAGGCCGCGATCGCCATCCAGGGCTTCGGCGAAACGCACCTGCTGGTGCCCACCGGCCCCGGCGTGCGCGAGCCGCAGAACCGCCGCGTCGAGATCATCATCCGCTGATCCGCCGCTACTGATCCGCCGCGACCCGACCGAAGCGACGGTCGGTGCGTCGCGCAGCCGGCAGGTCCTGATGCGGCTGGCGACGTCGTTCTTCGTCATGGCCCGGCGCTTGTCCCGGGGCCGTTGTCCCGCGATCACCCGGCCATCTGCGCTTTGACCGGAGTGAGGGACGGCCGGCCGAATCCCGCGCCGGGGGCCTGGGGCCCGGGGACAGACGCCTGCCATGACGGAGGGCGGCTGCAACACCGGCCATAATGCGAATGGCTGCCTCGCAGCACCCCGATTCGAATTGTGGCAACGGGTGTGATATAGTGCTTTTATCCTATTGAAGTGGTGGTCCCCCGCCCGCACGTCGATGGGGTACGGGTGGCGCTGAAAGGTTCCCGAACGATGCGGCTGCACGGCTACGTTCTCACAGCCATGCTGGTGGCGATTCCACTCGCCGCCCAGGCGCAGCCGTTCCGGGGCTTCTACGTCAACCTGGGCGCCGGCTACGACCTGGCGCCGAACAGCAATGCGACACTGCCCGCGAGCCTCCCCGGCTCCGGCACCCAACTGCGCCGGGATGACGGATTCGCCGGCCTCGGCTCGTTCGGCTACGCGTTCGGCAACGGATTCCGCCTCGAGCTCGAGGGCAATTACCGGCGCAATGGCCTCGACGGGATGAGCGGCGCCACGGTACCGACCAGCGCCTCCGGCACGATCAACAGCTACGGGGTGATGGGCAACGTGCTGTTCGACATGGATATCGGCAAGCCGTGGCTCTATCCGTACCTGGGCGGCGGCGTCGGCTATGCCTGGGACCAGTTGAACGGGGCGCGCTTCAGCCAGATGGGTTCCAGCTTCAGCCCCAGCGGCAGCAGCGGCGGGTTCGCCTGGCAGGCGATCGCCGGCCTGTCCTTCCCGGTCTCCGGCGTGCCTGGACTCTCGATCACCGCGGAATATCGCTACCATACCGTGGTCGGCGACGAGACGTTCCACGGCACCAACACGAGCGGCGCCGGCGAGCTGTCGTTGTCCAGCCAGCATGACCACGACTTCCTGCTCGGCGTCCGCTACGCCTTCGGGGTGACCCCGCCGGTGATGCCGGCGCCGGCCCCGGCAGCCGCCGCCGCACCGGCTCCCGCGCCGGCCCGCAGCTACCTGGTGTTCTTCGATTGGGACAAGGCAACGCTGACCACGCGGGCCCAGCAGATCATCAAGGAAGCGGCCGACAACTCGACCAAGGTGGCGTACACCCAGATCGAGGTGAACGGCTACACCGACACCTCGGGCACACCGCAATACAACCAGGGCCTGTCGATGCGCCGCGCCGACGCGGTGGCGGCCGAACTGGTGAAGGACGGCGTGCCCAAGAACGTGATCGCCATCCGCGGCTTCGGCGAAACCCACCTGCTGGTCCCGACCGGCCCGGGCGTGCGCGAACCACAAAACCGCCGCGTCGAGATCATCATCCGCTAGCCACGTAAGGTCAGGGGCTTTGCCCCCTGAAGCCTCCACCAAGGGCCAAGCCCTTGTAACCCCGGGTGTCTTGTTGCGAGGGGGAGGGGTGAGGGGAGGGTGGACTGGCCTTCGTCCTACCCGCGACCACGGTGGCGAGGGTGCATTGGCCGCCTGTCGGCATGGCGTTGATATTACGTACTGAACTCATTCGGGGCCGGACCCGATCGGCGCCGACATGACCACCTATCCCGAACAGCCGAACTCAGCCCAGGCAGGCCGATCAAGGGTGGAAATGCCGAATCAGGTGTGATCTATTTCACAAGTGAGGATCGGCTTTGCACGTTACCATAGCTGAGTGCCGAAGCCGATTCTGCGTCGCCGCCTGAGCGGGTTATCGGTCGCCGGAAAGTGTGGAGAGCCAAAAAATGGACACCGCATTCGCCGCAAACACGTCAGATGAGATCACGCCAGACCGCCCGCCCGGGGTTCAAGAGGTCGCCGGGGCGTCCCGCTATTTTGCTGCCGCGGCATATCACGACACTCAGTTCCGTCGTCGCGTTCTGGAATTTGCCCGTCATGGCTGGTACCGCGCCCGCGCGCCGGAATTTGGCATCGATGAGAAACTGGTGACCGAGCATTGCCGGCGCGCGCAGTGGCGGGAGCATATGCGCGACTTGGTCATGCTGGCGGTGTTCCTGGTCATCGCTTACCGACCGCTTGGTTGGTTGATGACCGATCCTGAGCAGGCAGGTGAAATAATTTCGTATTTCGCTCCAAATCTGATCCTGGCGGTCCTGGCTGCCGGGTTTGTACTGTTCGTCGAACGCCTGATAACGGAACACTACACGACCACGCGCCGGTTCGCCCGCAGCACTGTCGCAAGCGGGCTGGCCAGTCCCACCCTGGTGGCGGATGCACCTCAGAACCTGGTTGTCTATGGAGGCTACTCGCCGTTTGTTGGCTCCGGCTATAACGTCGGCGGGTGGTCGTTTTCGGTCAATCTGGAACGGGTGCGGGACGAGCCGGGCGTCGTGAAAGACGCCATTCCATTCGTTGCAGGTGACCTGCTCGGCTTCGTTGCGGAGAGGCTGGACCGCCTGGGAATCCGCGGGCTGCGATATTACCACATCTTGTTCGCAGATGGTCGTCTCGTCCGCGGCAATCCAACGACGCTCTGGTCGAACGGGCGTCTGAAGCGCCAGATTGGTCCTGACATCATAGACCAGATGGAGGATTCACCGACGGACGGCACTCGTTCCTATCTGTGTATAAACATCGCCGATTGGAGTGGCGAGATTGTTCTCTCGAACTATTTGCGGTGCAAGAAAGGCGACACGAATTTGTTCATTGAAGCAAGCTATTTCCTTCTCGCACCGCCGAAGCGCAGTTTCTTCAAGATCGATGAGGCAGATCCGCAGTTGCGGCTGGGTACGATCGCTCGACTCCTGACCAGATCGATCGTGACATCTGTCCTGGTGCTGATCGCGGCCGTCTTCCGCCTGCTGCTATGGGTGCAGGCGCCAATCCGGCACTGGTTCGAGCGGCGGCGGATCCGTCGGGCCATGAAGCGCAATCCACGCTTCAATTTTGGCGCAGTGACGAGCATCCGCGAACTCGGAATGGAGAATTACTATCGCGTGTATTTTCAGCAGCTCGACAAGGAGCGTCACGTCAAGACGACCGAGCAATGTACCATCGATGCAATCGTTGAGTTTCTCGGCCGCCACAATATTGATACGTCAGACATCCGGGACCGTCGTTCAACCATTCTCAATAACGGCCTCATCGTGGCCGGTGGGGACCTCAATGCCGAGAACCTCGCGGTGGGCAGCGGCGCAAAGGCCCTCTTGTCGCGGCTCGGAACGAAGGTCGGCATCGGGTCTTCAGGACAATCGCCCGGGCCGTCACAGTCCACTCGGTCGGCAGCATGAAGCGCAACCTCTGGGCAGGGCCACAACAATGACCGACAAGAATGAGGGCATTATACTTTCCAGCGGTACCATCATCGCCAGCCAGATCGCGGTCGGACAGGGAGCAACAGCCAAGGCGACGCACATTGGCAGCGGTTCGAACGTCAACATACGGTCCGAGTTGACTGACGTTCAGCAATCGGCCGGCGCGAGCGACGCCCACATCGAGGAGCTGCAGGCTCTGCTGCAGGTCCTCAAGGAACGTCTGCGGTCCGCACCCTCCGACAAGTCGTATGAAGCGGAGGCGGTCGCTGCGCAAGCGGCCCAACTTATCGAGGGCGCGACCAAGGACAAACCCAATCGCACATTGCTGCAGGTGCTGGCTAATGGCCTGAAGCAGACAGCCGAGTTCCTGAACGACAGTATTCCGGGTGCGGTTTCTATCGCCGGACAAATAGTGACCCTTGTCGGCCGGATTCACGGACTGACTCCGTAGGGCTGCGATCCGGCATAGCCTTGCCCGTCAACCCATCGCCCGCATCGCCTCCAAGCACTATCGGCAGATGCTTGCGGTAGAGGCCGGCCATTCGAGGACTGGCTCGCCTTGCGCGGCCTGCGCTATGGACTAATGACCCGGCGTTCCATCCCACGGCTTGACGATGCTCGCACCGCACGCGTCGAAATCAGCCACGTCACGGGTGACAACGCTTATCCCCTGCGATCGTGCAGGGGCGCGGGAGGGAGGCCAACACGGATCTCGCACGCGGCACGATCGGCCTCCCTCCCACGCCCCAACCCCTGGGGTTCCAAGGGCTTCGCCCTTGGCGGGCTTGGGCCGCGAAGCGGACCAAGGGGGCAAGCGCCCCTGGCCTTACGGTGCCGGCTTGAACGCCATGGCCGCGCCGTTCATGCAGTAGCGCAGGCCGGTCGGCCGCGGCCCGTCCTCGAACACGTGCCCCAGGTGCCCGCCGCAGTCGGCGCAGTGCACCTCGGTGCGCGTCATGAAGAGGCTGCGGTCCCCGGTGGTGCCGACCGCGCCCTCCAGCGGGGCGTAGAAGCTGGGCCAGCCGGTGCCGCTCTCGAACTTCGTCCCCGCGGCGAACAGCTCTTTGCCACAGCCGGCGCACACGAAGGTGCCGTCCCGCTTCTCGTGGTTCAGCGGGCTGATGCCGGCGCGCTCGGTGCCATGCTTGCGCAGCACGTGGAACTGCTCCGGCGACAGTTTCTGCCGCCACTCCGCCTCGCTCAGCGCCACAGGGAAGCTCCCGGCATCCTCGGTCTTCGCCCCGCCAAACAGCCGCATGGCCCTGTCCCCCTCGTTCGGTCCGCGTTCGCGGGATACTATAGCCGCATTCAGGCAGGAGACGCGACCATGACCGAGCTTCGCGACGCGCTGCGCCCGGCGCTGCCGGAGGATGCCGCGACGGCGGCCCTGGCCGGGCGGGTCTGGCGCCCGGACGTGGCCGGCCCGTCCGTGGTCGCGCTGCGCGATGGCGAGCTGATCGACATCACCGCGACCTACCCGACGATGCGCGACCTGTGCGAGGCGCCCGACCCCGCCGCCGCCTTGCGGGCTGCGCCCGGCGAGCCGATCGGCGCCTTCGACGCCGTGCTCGCCAACACGCCGCCCGAGGATCGCAACCGCGAAAAACCCTGGCTGCTGGCCCCGGTCGATCTGCAGGCGCTGAAGGCCGCCGGCGTGACCTTCGCGATCTCCATGCTGGAGCGGGTGATCGAGGAGCGTGCCCGCGGCGACCTGACCGCGGCCGCGGCGATCCGCGCCGAGGTGACCAGGCTGGTCGGCAACGACCTGGCGGCGCTGAAGCCCGGCTCGGCCGAGGCGATGGCGCTGAAGGACGTGCTGATCCGCCAGGGCGCCTGGAGCCAGTACCTCGAGGTCGGCATCGGCGCCGACGCCGAGATCTTCACCAAGGCGCAGCCGATGGCCGCGGTCGGCACCGCGGTGGACGGCGGCATCAATCCGATGTCGAGCTGGAACAATCCGGAACCCGAGGTCGTGCTGGCGGTCGCCTCCAACGGGCACATCGTCGGCGCCACGCTGGGCAACGACATCAACCTGCGCGACGTCGAGGGGCGCTCGGCACTGCTGCTCAGCAAGGCGAAGGACAACAACGCCTCCTGCGCGATCGGCCCGCTGCTGCGCCTGTTCGACGCCGGCTTCACGCTGGACGCGATAAGGCGGATGACGGTGTCGCTGCTGGTGCAGGGGCCGGAGGGGTTCCGGCTGGAGGGTGCGTCCTCGATCAGCAAGATCAGCCGCGACCCGGCCGATCTCGTGGCGCAGATGGTCAGCGCGCACCACCGCTATCCGGACGGCGCCGTGCTGTTCCTGGGCACCATGTTCGCCCCGGTGGAGGACCGCGACGCCCCGGGCAAGGGTTTTACCCACAAGACCGGCGACCTTGTGACGATCGCCGCCCCCGGGCTGGGCCGGCTGGTGAACCGGATGATGCCGACGGACAAGTGCGAGCCCTGGACCTTCGGCGTGGCGGCGCTGATGCGCAGCCTGGCACGGCGAGGGGTGCTGCGCGGTTAACCGGTCGGTGGTACCTGTCTGTGGCAAACTTCTCTGTCATGGCCGTCCCCGGGCGCTTGACCCGGGGATCAGGCCCGGCCACCCACGACTGTCCTCGTTGCGGGCTGGAAAGTCATGGGTGACCGGGCCAATCCCCGGGTCAAGCCCGGGGACGGTCATGACACGGGATGCTGCGACCCGTCCAAGTCGATTTGGCTATTCCGCCGCGGGCCCTTAACCGCCGGGTAACATCTGTCTGTGACAGTTGCCGGCCGTGGCGCGCGGCGTTCCGCGGACGCGCTCAGGGAAGGGCCGGGTTTCATGTCGCACGTACTGACGCAGGCCGACGTTGCCCGCCTGCTGGCCGAGCCGTCGGCGCCGGTGCGGGCGGACGTGGCGGGCAAGCTCGCCTCCGGCATCGAGTCCGCCGACCTGTCGGAGGCCGAGCTGGCGGTCGCCCAGGACATCGTGCGCATCCTCGCCCAGGATGTCGCGGTGGCCGTGCGCGCCGCGCTGTCGCACAATCTGCGGCGCGCCACGCGGCTGCCGCACGACGTGGCGGTGCGGCTGGCGCACGATGTGGAAGATGTGGCGTTGCCCATCCTGCAGGACTCGCCGCTGCTGACCGAGGCGGACCTGATCGCCGTGATCCGGCAAGGCTCGCCGCGCAAGCAGGTGATCATCGCGGGACGTCCCGATGTCTCCGATCCGGTCGCCGATGTGCTGATCGTCGTGGCGGCCGAGCCGGCGGTGGTTGCGTTGATGGCAAATGCCGCGGCCCGGATCGGCGCGGGCAGCCTGGACAGGGCGCTCGATCGTTTCGCCGGCAGCGAGGCGGTGAAGGAGGGCATGGCCAGGCGCGCCGCGCTGCCGATGGTCGTGACCGAGCGGCTGGTTGCCATGGTGTCCGACCAGTTGCGCGAATATCTGGTCGCGCATCACGATCTGCCGGCGGCGCAGGCGACCGATATCATTCTGCGCACGCGCGATCGCGTGACGCTCAATCTCAGCTACGGCTCCGGCGAGGCGGCGCTGCTGGAGCTGACGGAGCAGATGCACCGGCAGGGACGCCTGACCTCGTTTCTGGTGTGGCGGGCACTGAGCCTGGGCGACATGGCGTTCTTCGAGGCGGCGCTGGCGACGCTGGCCCACGTGCCGATCGAGAACGCCCGCATCCTGATCCACGACGCCGGGCCGGCCGGGCTGGCATCGCTGTATGAAACGTCCGGCCTGCCGGCGCGGATGTTTCCGGCGGTGCGGGCCGCGGTGGACGTGCTGCGCGAGGTGCAGTTCGACGGCGGCGAACGCGACCATGAGCGTTACCGCGCGCGCGTCATTGCCCGCATCCTGACGCAGTTCGAGGAGTTCCCGGCCGAGGACCTTGACTACATGCTGGAGAAGCTGGGCGACGCGCTGACGGTGGGGGTGGCCGGCCGCTCATACCAGGTGTCCGAATGATTAACTTGTCGGCGGCAGCCACATCGTCATGCCGGCGCATGCCGGCATCCACGACTTTCTTTGCTGAACGAAGACAAGTCGTGGCTGCCGGCATTCGCCGCCATGACGAGATGGCAACCCCCGATGGGCCAATTGTTACGCCGGCTGGTATCAATCCGGACCGTCGTCGACCTTGATCCGCCGGCGGCACATCCCCATCATGGTCGTCGGCGGCGGGCTGTCCGCGACCTGCGTTCCGCAGCGCTGAAAAAAACCTCCCGGCCGGTCGGTCAAGCGCCGGCACGCGCCAGGCGCGTGGTGCGATAAAGCGCGGTCAGCGGAACCCGCAAGCCGATGCTATCAAGCACCAGCTCGCCCTGCCCGATCGCCAGCGGGCGCTCCGGCCAGGTGCCATCCGGGTTGCGCCGCAGCAGCTCGGCGCCGATCGCGGCGGTGTGGACGATGAGGATTTCCTGCACGCTGGGGATGCTGGCGTAGGTCCACACGTTGCCTCAGGTTTCGGCCTGGTTGCTTGGTGAGAGAACCTCCACCACCAGGACCGGGTCGGTGATCGCGCTTTCCTCGGTCTGGTAGTCGGAGCAGGTCACCGCCAGATCGGGGACGCGCATATTCGTTTCGGATTGGACGCGTGGGATCACGCCGGGCGTGCCGACCACGCTGCAAGGGCTGCCGCGCTCCAGCAGGTGGTTGCGGATCAGGCTGATAAGCTCTCCCTGGATCGCGCGGTGCGTCCGATTGGGCGGCGCCATGGCCTGCGGTTCGCCATCCACGAGCTGCCAGAACTGATGGTCCGACGGCGTCCAGGCGAGGAACTCGTCGACGGACATCCGGACCGGGATCTTCAGGGCTGCAACCATGCCAGCAGCCTGGCATGATGCGCCCGCCAATGCGATGTCCTTGCCGGTCTTACCGCAGCACCGCCTCGGTCTTGCGCGCGATCAGCTCGAAATCGATCTCGGCGCCAAGACCCGGCCCGGTGGGCGCGTGCATCAGGCCGTCCTGGTCGATATCGATCTCCTTCGCCATGCCGTATTTGTGCGCGCCATGCGGCAGCAGCACCTCGAACATCGTGGTGTTGCGCAGCGCCATGCACAGATGCAGGTTCGCCAGGTTGTTCAGCGAATTGCCGGAGTGGTGGATCTCGTATTTCACGCCGAACGCCTCGGCCAGATGCGCGGTCTTCAGCATCGTGGTCAGGCCGCCCTTGTTCGGGATGTCGCCGCGCAGGTAGTCGGTGGCGCGCTCGGTCAGCCAGATCGGATAGGTATCAAGCCCGCCGGCGGGAAACTCGGTCGCCATGATCGGGATGTCGAGTTTCTCGCGCAGCTTGACGTAGTTGTAGATGTCCTCGTCGGCCAGCGGGTCTTCGTACCAGTAGAAGCCCAGCTCCTCGATCGCGCGGCCGACGCGCAGCGCCTGGGTGTAGTCGTAGCTCCAGGTGGAATCGAGCATCAGGCAGAAATCGTCGCCCACCGCCTTGCGCACGGCGACGCAGACCTTGATGTCCTGTTCGGGATCGCGCGGCGGATGGATCTTGTAGGCGCGCCAGCCGTTGGCCTTGAATTCCTGCGCCTGGTCGACGTAGGCGGCGATGTCGGGCAGCACCTGCGAACTGGCATAGCCGGTGATCGAGGTGCGGTAGGTGCCCATCAGCGCGTGCACCGGCAGCCTGGCGATCTTGCCCGCCAGGTCCCACAATGCGGTGTCCACCGCGCCGATCGTGCGATAGCTGACGGCGCGGTTGATCAGCCGCATGCCGGCGTGGATGCGTTCACGCTCCAGCGGATCCTGCCCCATCAGCATCGGCTTCAGCGAGCGGATAAGCTGCGGCCCATCCATCGACGCCGGATTGGTCGCCGAGCCGAGGAACGCGTGACCCTCAAGCCCGGCGTCGGTGTGGATACGCAACAGCCCGAGATTGCTGTTGCCGGCCGTGGCAGTGCCGGTGTGGTAGTTGGTCGCCGGGATGTTGTCCCAGGTGAAGATCGTCAGCGAGACGTCGTCGATTTTCATTGGTGTGTCCTCGATCGCACCTTCTCCCCCTCCCCTTGTGGGCTTGGGCCGCGAAGCGGACCAAGGTTGGGGGGAGGGGTCCCGCGGGCACGATGCTTCGGTATGATACTGGCGCCGACCCCTCCCCCCGCCCCCCTCCCTCAAGGGGAGGGGGAGAAGTTTCCCTCTCTCCCTACAACCCCTGATGCGTGCCGTCGCACTGCGGCTTGCTGCCGGTTTGCTTGCAGCCGCAGAACCAGATCGTCGCCGCCTCCTCGGCCTTGTACTCGACCGGGCGGAAGCGGCTGCCCTTATGCGAGCCGTCGCAGAACGGCTGGCTGCCGCTCTTGCCGCAGGCGCACCACCAGTAGGACTGGCCCGCCTCCACCTCGATGCCAAACGGGCTCTTCTGGGCACAAACCGGTTGCGTATCGGACATGGTTTCCTCCCTCTGTACGTCAGTGCGTCCTGAGCTCGGTCCAGGTGGCATCCAGCGTCTTCTGCAACCGCGCGGCCAGGTCATCGACCTCCGCCTCGGTGATGATCAGCGGCGGCGAGAAGGCGATGCGGTCGCCGATGAAGCGCGTGATCAGCCCGTTGGCGCGGGCGTGCCGCTCGGCGACCGCGCCCGACCTTGCGCGCCGGATCGAACGGCGTGCGCGTCGCCTTGTCTGCCATCATCTCCAGTCCGCACATCAGCCCGACGCCGCGCACGTCGCCGACGAGCGGATGGTCGGCGAACCGCCCCATCACCTGCTGGAGATGGGCGCCGACGCGCTGCACGTGCGGCACCATGTCCATCTCGTCGTAGATGCGCAGCGTCTCCAGCGCGACCGCGGTGGTGACCGGGTGGCCGGCATAGGTGAAGCCGTGCGCGAAGTTGCCCAGCTTGCGGCTCTCGTCCAGCATCGCGGCGAACACGCGCTCGTTCACCATCACCGCCGAGATCGGCTGCATGCCGGCCGACAGCGCCTTGGCGCAGGAGATCATGTCGGGCTTCAGGTCGTAGGTGATGCTGCCCCACATGTTGCCGGTGCGGCCGAAGCCGCAGATCACCTCATCGGCGATGAACAGCACGTCGTATTTGCGCAGCACCGCCTGCATCTTCTCCCAGTAGGTGCGCGGCGGCGTCAGGCCGCCGCCGGCGCCCATCACCGGTTCCGCAATGAAGCCGCCGACCGTGTCGGGACCTTCGGCGACGATCAATGCTTCCAGCGCATCGGCCATGCGGGTGGCGAACTGTTCCTCGCTCTCGCCGTCATGGTGGCGGCGGTAGTAGTGCGGGATATTCGGTGTGGCGGAAATCCGGGAACGGCAGGCCGAAATCGGCGTGCATGTCCGGCTTGCCCGAGGCGCTGATCGAGGCCGAGGTGCTGCCGTGATAGCCCATGTGCCGGCCGATGATCTTGCGTTTTCCGGGTTTGCCGATCGCCGCGTGGTAGTACCAGACCAGCTTGATCGCGGTGTCGTTCGCCTCGGACCCGGAGCACTGGAACAGCACCTTGCTCATCTTCACCGGTGCGATCGACAGCAGTTTTTCGGCCAGCTCGACGCCAGGCTCGTGCGAGTTGCCGCGATACAGGTGGTAGTAGCCGAGCTTGCGCATCTGCTCGTACGCCACCTTGGCCAGCCGCTCGTTGGCGTAGCCGAGCGAGGCGCACCACAGGCCCGCGGCGGCGTCGAGGAATTGCTGGCCGGTATCGTCCCAGACGTAGATGCCCTGGCCGCGCTCGATGACCTGCGGGCCTTGCTCCAGGTGCTGGGCGAGGTTGGTCTGCGGATGCACGAGCGAGGCGATGTCGCGCGCCTGGATCGAGTTGGGAGCCACGTAGGTCATTGCGGTGTCCTTTCTTGTCAGCCAGGGGCCTTGTCAGCAGGGGCCTTGTCGAGCAGGGGCCTTGTCAACCGGGGGCATGTCAGTCCGGGCCAAGACCGTAGTCGCGGCGGGCGGCCGCGCGGGTAACGTAACCGTCCGCCAGGTCTTCGGAAAGGCGCGTCCGGTCGCGCGCGGCGGGGTTGCCGAAGCCGCCGGAGCCGGGCGCCTCGACCACCACGCGTCCGCCCGGCGGGACGAGGAAGCCGCCCTTGCTGTTGAGCTTGCGCGGGTTGCCGTGCGGCGGGATCATTTCGATGCGCGCCGGTGCGCCGGGGCCGCCGCCCTCCAGGCCGAACGGCGGGGTGACGGTGCGCTCGCAGCAGACCGCGGCGTGCGACTGGTGGCCGAGCACCTGCCAGACGCGGCGCACGCCGAGGCCGCCGCGATATTCGCCCGGCGCCGCCGCTGTCGGGGACCAGCGAGTATTCCTCGACGCGAAGGGGGAAACTCATTTCCAGGATCTCGATCGGCGTGTTCATCATGTTGGAGACGGTGCTGGCGACGGCGTTGATGCCGTCCTTCACCGGGCGCGCGCCGAACCCGCCCTTCACCGATTCATAGCTGACATAACGTTGTTGGGTGCGCGGATCGACGCCGCCGAACGTAATGACCGCCGATGTGCCCTGCGAGCCGGCCATCACCGTGCGCGGCGAGATTCGGTGCATCGCCGCCATCACCATGTCGGCGACGCGGTGCGACATCTCGTGGTTGGCGTAGACCACCGGCGAGGGGAGTTGGGCATTCACCACGCAGCCCGCCGGTGCGGTGACGGTGACCGGGCGCCAGCAGCCCGAGTTGGGCGGGATCAGGCTTTTCGGATCGGCGATCATTTTCAGCGCGCAGAACACGCCCGATGCGGTCACGGTGAGCGGCGCGTTCATCGGCCCGGCGACGGCGGGATCGGAGCCGGTGAAGTCGGCGCTGATGCTGTCGCCTGTTTTGTCGATGCGCAGCCGGACGGTGAAGGTTTCGTCTTCGGTCTCGCCGGGGTCGATGATGCCGTCGCCGTCGAAGACGTCGGAGAAGTCCGCGGTGCCGTCGGGCAGCGCGCGCAAGGCGGCGCGCATCATGCGCTCGGAGTAGTCCTGCACCTCCTGCATGATCTCCAGCAGTTCGGCGGCGCCATATTTTTCGGCGAGCGCCGCCAGCCGGGCACCGGCGCGCCAGTTCGCGGCGACCTGGGCGCGCAGATCGCCCAGGCGTTCGGATGGGGTGCGGACATTGGCAAAGATGATCGCCTCGATGCCCGGGTCGGGTTTTCCACCGCGATACAGGCGCACCGGGGGAAGCCGCAGGCCCTCGCCGAAGATTTCGGTGACGGCGCCGTAGCTGCCGGGGGTGGCGCGAGCCGATGTCCGGCCAATGGGCGCGCACGCAGCCGAAGCCGAGCAGCGTGTCGCCGAGGAACGCCGGCGCGACGACATTCACGTCCGGCAGATGCGAGCCGCCGTGATAGGGGTCGTTGTGGATGAACACGTCGCCTGGGGCGGTGTCGGGGAAGGCACGGACAATCGCGCGCACCGCGTCGGGCATCGAGCCGAGGTGGATCGGCAGGTCGGGACCCTGCGCGACCATGTTGCCGGCAAGGTCGAAGATGCCGCAGGAGTAATCGCCGGCGACTTTCAGCAGCGGCGAATAGGCGGTTTTCGCCAGGACGATCTTCATCTCCTCGGCGGCGCAGGTGAGGGCGTTCTTGACGACCTCGAAGCGGGCCGGATCGGTTTTCAGGCGGGACATGGGTGGTTGCTCCAGGTGGAGACATCTCCCCCTCCCCTTGAGGGAGGGGGACGGGGGAGGGGTTCGGGGGCACAAGGTTGCCGTGCGACCTCGGCACGAACCCCTCCCCCCTGCCCCCTCGCCTCAAGGGGAGGGGGAGTAATGAGTTGGTTTCATCCCCGTGACATCCTGATATATCCGCGGTCGTCGACCACCGCGCGCCAGCCCGGCGGTACGACCGTCGTGGAATCCATCGCTCGATGATCGCCGGCCCGGCGATCATGGCACCCGGCACCAGACCATCCCGCCAATGCACCGGTGCCGCAACAAACCCGCTCTCGGCGAACCAAACGTCCCGACTCCGCATCCGCGCCAACGCCGCATCGCTGCGCTGGGTCAGCGTCAGCCCGGGCAAACGTCCCACCGCCGTCAGCCGCAGATTGACAAGCTGCACCAGCTCGGCGCGATTGGCATGGCCGTAGGTCTGCTCGTGTTTCGCATGAAACGACGCCGCCAGCGCTTGCAGCGTGGCGCGCGTGATCGCCCCGTCCGCGACCGGCACAGTCAGCTCGTAGGCCTGGCGCCGGTATCGCACATCGGCCAGCCGCAGCAGCGCACGGCGCGGCTGCGGCACGTTGGCGCTGTCCAGGAAGCGCAGCCCCTCGGCCTCCATCCCGGAAAGCACGTCGGCGATGCGCGCCGGGATCGATATTGTCGAGATCGGCGTAAAGCGTGCGCGAGAAATCGCGCTTCAGGTCGCTGGCGACCAGGCCCAGCGCGGAGAACGCGCCCGGCGCCGGCGGAATGATCACCTCGGGGATTTGCAGCTCCGCCGCCAGCGCCGCGGCATGCACCGGGCCGGCGCCGCCGAAGGCGATCAGGCTGAACGCCGATGGATCGTGGCCGCGCTCCACCGAGACGATGCGCAGCGCCTGCGCCATGTTGCTGTTGACCACTTCGACGATGCGTGCCGCGGCCTCGACGACCGACAGGCCGAGCGGGTCGCCGACATCGGCGGCGATGGCGCGTTCGGCCGCCGCACTGTCGATGCGCAGCGCGCCGCCCAGCAGCGCCGCGCGATCGAGATAGCCCAGCACCACGTCGGCATCGGTCACCGTCGGCGCGGTGCCGCCGGCGCCGTACGCCGCCGGACCGGGATCGGCGCCGGCACTGTGCGGGCCGACCTTCAGCGCGCCGCCGGGATCGACCCAGGCGATCGAGCCGCCGCCGGCGCTGACCTCGGCGAGATCGATCACCGGCACGCGGATCGGATGGCCGGTGCCGTGCATCCAGCGATTGGCGTGGCCGGCGCCGCCGACCTCGTATTCCGCGGTGACCGAGATTTCGCCGCCGGCGATGACGCTGGCCTTCGCGGTCGTGCCGCCCATGTCGAGCGAGATCAGGTTGGGGCGGCCAAGCTGCCGCCCCGCCAGCGCGGCGGCGATCACGCCCGCGGCCGGGCCGGATTCCACCGCCATCGCCGGCATGCGCAGCGCCTCGGCGATGTCGAACACCCCGCCGGACGAGCCCATCACGTGCAGCTGCGGCAAACCCAGATCCGATGCCGCCCGCTGCAACCGGTCCAGATACGCGCCCAGCAACGGCCCGACATAGGCGCAGACCGCGGTGGTGCTGGCGCGTTCGAATTCGCGGATTTCCGGCAGCACCTCGCAGGACAGGTAGACCTGCACCTCGGGCAGCGCCTGGCGCAGCGCGGCGCCGATGCGGCGTTCGTGCGCGTCGTTGAGGAAGGAGAACAGGAACGATACGGCGACGGTCTGCAGCCCGGCGGCGCGGATCGCCTCGATCAGCGCCGGGATCTCGGCCTCGGCGAGCGGCGTGACGACGGCACCCTGCGCGTCGATGCGCTCGGTGATCTCGAAGCGCCAGCGGCGCGGCACCAGCACGTCGGGCGCGTCCTGCAACAGGTCGTACAGGTCGGCGCGCGAGGAGCGGCGCAGCTCCAGCAGGTCACGAAACCCGCACGTGGCGACGAAGCCGGCGCGGGCGCCCTTCTTCTCCAGCAGCGCGTTGGTCACCACGGTGGTGGCGTGCGCCAGCAGCGCCACGTCGGCCGCGGCGATGGCGTTGGCGGCCAGCCCCTGGCGGATGCCGGTGATCACCGCCTGGCCGAAATCCGCTGGCGTGGTCGGGACCTTCGCGACTTCGATGCGGCCGCTGGCCTCGTCGACCAGCGCGACATCGGTAAACGTGCCGCCGATGTCGATGCCGATGCGCCAGGCCATCAGGCGCGATCCAGCGCGTCGAGCAGATGCTGCGCCCGGGCGCGCTTCGCCGCGTCGGCATCGCGGGCGACGATGCGTTGCAGCACCGATCGGGCGCGCGGATCGCCGGCCGCGCCCAGCGCGAAGCCGAGCGCGTCGCGCTTGTCGAACCAGGTGCGGTCGAAGTCCTGCAAGGTGAGAGGCAGGCGCTGCCAGTAGTATTGCAGGTCCTTCGACCGCCAACCGGCATAGATGTCGTCCCACGCCAGCGGCTGGCCGTCGGCGTTGGCGTTGTCCGGGTTGAACGGTTCGCTGACCAACTGGTAGCGCACGTCCATCGACATGCGGAGCTTTTCGCTACGGTTGGGCACGCCCTTGTGCACCACCATCGAGTGGAAGATCAGCACGTCGCCCACTGCGAAGCCGCCGGAGACCCAGCGTCCCTCCAGCGGATCGGTGATCTCGATGCCGCCGGCGCCGGCGCCGATATGAAAATCGAACACCCCCTGCGTGTGCGAGCCGGCGGCGACCTGCAACGGGCCGACCGCCATCGGGCAGTCGATCAGCGGGATCCAGGCGGTGAAGACCTCGGTGGTGCCTTGTACGTTGGGAAAATCCTGGTGCGCCTTGGTGGTGTATTCCTCGCGCGCCGGAAAAATGTTGCGCATCAGCACGCGCGGGTGCGGCAGGATCGCCCCGCCCAACATGCGCTCGAACAACGTGATAAGCGCGGGATGGTGTTTCAGCGCGTGGTAGTCCTCCAGGTGGTTGATCCGGCGCAACGTGCGCAGATAGGTCGGGTCGGGATCGACGCAGAAGCCGGTGGGCTCGGCGATGGCGTCCTCCACCGGCCGGTCGCGGCGCAGCCAGCCGTCCTCGCGCGCGATCTCGGCCACCTGGCGCTGCACGGCACGGACGGCATCCGGCGGCAGCAGGTGCCGCAGGAACAGGTAGCCGTCGCGGCGCATGCGCGCGGCCAGCGCGGCGCCGTCGCGGATCAGGTCGGTGGAGTCGACGAAGCTCTGCACGGCGGCACCCCTGTTGCCTGACGTATCCTGAGCGCATGCTTGCACTTCACTCAAGCCCGAGGCGAATGGGGAGCCGGAAGATGTCCTGGCAGGAACAGGTCGCGCTGGTCACTGGCGGGGCGCGTGGCATCGGTCGCGCCACCGCGCTGCTGCTGGCCCAGCGTGGCGCGGCGGTCGCGGTGAACTATGCCACGAGCGCCGCGCAGGCGAACGCCACCGTCGCGGAGATTGCCGCGGCGGGCGGTCGCGCGATCTCGGTGTGCGCGGATGTCGCCGAGCCGGCGCAGGTGACGGCGATGGTTGCGCAGGTGGCGGCGGCGCTCGGGCCGATCAGCATTCTGGTGAACAACGCCGGGTTCGCGCGGCAGGCGACGCTGGACACGTTTGATGCCGAGGCGCTGGCGCGCATGCGGCGGGTCAACGTCGACGGACCGATCGCGGCGATCCGCGCGGTGATGCCCCCGATGCGCGAGCGGCGGTATGGGCGGATCGTCAACATCACCTCGATTGCGGGGCTTGGCACCGCGCTGCCAGGAAACGCGTTCTACGCCGGGACCAAGGCGGAGTTGGCGATTTTGACGCGGCGGTTTGCGATGGAACTCGGGCCGCACGGCATCACGGTCAATGCCGTGGCGCCAGGGTTCATCGGGACCGAGATGGCACGCGCCCGCCTTAGCGATGCCGAATGGGTGGACGCGGAACGGCGGCTGAGCGAGCGGGCCATGATGCGGCGGATCGGTACGCCGGAGGATGTTGCCAACACGGTGGTGTTCCTGGCCTCGCCAGCGTCGGGATTCATCACCGCGCAGCAGCTCGTCGTCGATGGCGGTCGAATGGACTATCTTGGCCATAGCTGACGCGGCCACCTCGCCCGCCTGCGCTCGAGCGGCGGGCGAGGTAACGGATGATCACGCGCTGGGGGTGATCACGCGCGGACGGACGCCGGGCTCGACGGTGGCCACGCAAGCTGGTCCATGGCAGAGTGCCCGCAGCGCACAAGCAGGGGACGGGCCATGCATTTCGGGGCATCAATGTTCTTCACCGATTATTCGATGACGCCCGCCGCGCTGGCGAAGGCGCTGGAGGACCGCGGTTTCGAATCGGTCTGGGCGCCCGAACATTCGCATATTCCGTTGTCGCGGCGGTCGCCCTGGCCGGGCGGGGGAGACCTGCCGAAACACTACTACGACGTGATGGATCCGTTCGTGACGCTGACCGTGGCGGCGGCGGCGACCACGACGCTGAAACTCGGCACCGGGGTCTGTCTGGTCAACCAACGCGATCCGATCCAGACCGCCAAGCTGGTGGCATCGATCGACCAGGTTTCGGGTGGTCGCTTCCTGTTCGGCATCGGCGTCGGTTGGAACGCCGAGGAAATGGAAGACCATGGCACCGTGTTTGCCACGCGCGCCAAGCTGGTGCGCGAGCGGATCGAGGCGATGAAGGCGATCTGGACGCAATCCAAGCCGGAATACAGCGGCGAGTTCGTCAATTTCGGCCCGATGATGACGTGGCCGAAGCCGGTGCAGAAGCCGCATCCGCCGGTGATCGTCGGCGGTGCCATGCCGCATGGTGCCCGTCGTGCGGTTCGCTATGGTGATGGCTGGATTCCGTTGGCCGGTCGGCCCGGACTATACGGCGACCCGTTCGAGACCGTGCCGCAGTTCCACGCGATGCTGCGGGAAGCCGGCCGCGATCCGGCGTCCTGTCCGGTCTCGATGTTCTCGGCGCCGGAGGATGCCGACACGTTGCAGCGCTATCGCGACCTTGGCGTCGCCCGGGTGGCGACCACCCTGCCGTCCGCGAAGGAGGATGTGGTGCTGCCGATTTTGGATCGGTGGGCGGCGCTGATCAGGGCGGTGGGGTAGGGGCGCGGGGAGCGCCCTCACCCTCGGCGCTTCGCGCCTCGACCTTGATCCGCTTCGCGGCTCAAGCCCGCAAGGCGGGAGAGGTGACACAAAAAGGCAGTCAGCTCTTCCCGGCATAGCTCCGCGCCATGCCCTCGCCCGGTTCCGCCTGCGGACCGAACGGCATGATCGGGTAGCGCAGCCCGGCCTTCGACAACCCCTGCAAGCCGGTCACCGCACGCTGAAGGTCCTCGGGCGGGCAGGCCATCAGCATCTCGTCATCCGCCACCGCGCCGTAGCGGCGCTCGGCGTAGCACGGGATCGACAGGCTGACGGTGCGCGTTTTCAGCGCATGGCCCCAACTGTCGGCGCAGGCGCTCTCGCCGGTGATGCTGAAATCGTAGCGCCGGTAGTTGCGCCATTGCAGCCCGTTGATGAACAGGATCATCTGCGCCGGGTTGCCGTAGAACAGGCACACGTCGGGCGGATCGAGCCGCGCGGTGCGCAGCGGCGAGACCACCAGGCCATGATAGCGCCCGGGCGTCACGCGCGGCATCTGCGCCTGGTGCGCCGCCGCGGCCTCGCGGTTCTCGAACCACACGCCCTCCATCTTCCGCCCGGAGGTGTAGATGTCCCCCGGCGCATCCAGCCCGATCACGCTGGAGCACGAGGAGAACGCCGGCACGTTCTCCGTCGTGATGCCCAGCGTGAAGCCGGCCATGCGCGCCTGCGTCACCAACTGGCAGGTGGAGAACGTTTTTCCCGTTGGCGGGCGGCGCAGGCCGGGGACGCGCGCCATCTCGTCCAGGTCGTCGAACAGTTTCATGCCGATCGGGAAGGTGCGCAGCCGCAACAACTGGTTGAGCTGTTCGGCGAGCTCGGCGATCGCCTTGGCATCGAGCTTGGGGGCGTCGAGCTTTGGGGCGTCGAGTTTTTGGACTTCCTCGGTGGTGACGATATCGTTCATCTGGGCGTCTCCCATTGCCAGCATCGTTGGGCCGAGGCTAGGCGCGGGCCGGCGCACCGTGCAAGACGTGGGCTGACTTGCGGACACGACCTACCCGGAAACCGCGACCTCCGCCCCCGAGGAAATCCCCAGCGCCCGCAGATGCGCGCTTTCGATATGCGCGCGCAACGCCACCACCGCTCCCGGAACGTCACGCGCCGCGATCGCCGCCAGCACCAACGAGTGCTCCTGCAACGCCGACATCAGCACCGCCTCGGACAGCAGCGACTGCTCCAGCCGTGCCAGCCGCACCTTGATGCTGTTCACCCGGTAGATGTTGCGCACCAGCTCATTGCCCAGGGCGTCGATCAGCGCATCGTGCATCGCCCAGTCGGTGGTCTGCGCCTGATCGAGCAACCGCTTCGAGCGATCGCCCGCCTCGGCCCGCGTCAGCACCGCCTGGTGTGCCGCGACCAGTGCGGCGATCTCGGCGTCGCTGGCGTGGCGGGTGAACACCGCGACCGCCTCGCATTCCAGGATGCGCCGCAGCTCGAAGGCGTTGCGCACCAGCTTCAGATCCATCGCGGCGATCTGCAGGCCACGCTTCGGCACCGTGACGATCAGGCCGTCGGCCTCCAGCCGGGGGATCATCTCGCGGATCGCGGCGAGCGACAGGCCGGTCAGCGCGACCAGCTCGCGCTGCGAGATGAACTGGCCGGGCCGGATGTTCATCGCCAGCAGGTGCTGGCGGAAACTCTCATAGGCGCGGTCACGTAATTTCACCGCCCCCGGGGAGGCAGGCTGGGACGCGGGCACGGTCGCCGCCGCGTCGGTCACGCGGCGCACTGTCCTGCCAGCGCCTCAAGCTGGGCCAGCCTCCCCACCCCGTCGGCCAGCGTGGCGGGACGCAGCGGCGGGCGCACATTCAGCCACCCGGCATTTTCCCCCTGCGCCGCCAGCATGGCTTTCAGCAGCGCAATGAACGGCCCGCTGACCAGGCCGCAGGCCGCCTGCATCGGCGCGACCGGCGGGTTGGGGCGGAACATCGCGCGCACCAGCTCCGGCGCCACATTGCCCATGCCACAGATCGTGCCGGCGCCGCCCTCGGCCAGCGCGCGGCCGATATCCGGTTCGTTGCCGACGCTGACGGCGAGCTCCGGTGCTGCGGCACGGAAGGCGCGGAACTGCGCGAAGTCGGCGCTGCTGTCCTTCACGCCGGCGATCACCCGCCCGTAGCGCGCCCGCAACGCCGCGGCGACGCCGGGTGGCACCCGTACGCCGGAGACCTGCGGGATGTTGTACAGCGTCAGGCGCAGCCGATCGCTGCCAACCTGATCGACCAGACTGGCATAAGCATCGACCAGGCCGTCCTCCGTCACGTCGCGGAAGAAATAGGGCGGCAGTGCCAGAACCTGGGTCAGGCCGAGCGCGAGGGCGACACGGCACAGCCCGACCGCATCGTGGATCGCCGGGAACCCAACGCCAAGCGCCAGGCGCTCCGGCGCGATGCCCTGGTCGAGCAGCGCGCGCATCACCGCGATCCGCTCCACGGCGGAGAACGCGGGTCCCTCCCCGGTGGTGCCGAACAGCACCAGGCCGTCGCAGCCCTGGCCGAACAGCGCGCGGGCGTGATCGCCCAGCAGCGTGGTGTCGACCTGGCCGGTGGCGTCGAGCGGGGTGGCCGCGGCGACCCAGAACCCGTGTATGCCGTCTTGCATGTGTGAGGTGCCTGTTCGGGAATGCTGATGGGACGGCCGGCACACTAGCATCGAGCTGACATGTCAGCAAGCCGTGCCAGTGCCTGGATGCGCATTTGCGACGGCGGGCTGGGCCGCCCGGCCGGAGTCGTGCCGATCCAGCCATACGCGGATGCCCCCGACATGTCGCATCAGCAGTTCGTCGACGCGATCGACCGCATTGTCGGCATCTGCTTGCGCACGTGACGCGGGTGGCACCCGGACCAAGTTTGTGCTGCGCCCGGAGAGTAGGCCCCGGAGAGTAGGCCCCGGAGAGTAGGCCCCGGAGAGTAGGCGCGGTGCGGCAATGAGTTTTTGCGGCTGCCGGGCCTGACCGGGCGCGGACCTATCGCGGTCGGCGCAGGTGGTCTTTCGCTACCTATCCGGCTCGGTGCGCGTGTAATCCCTTGCGATGTACGTAAGGATCGCGAAAACGATTCTTGTTCATTCTCCAATCCAGGGTGTATAGACCGTTGCGCCGAAACTGACGTACCGCCGTCGTTTCGCGGGCACGGGCATGGGGACCGGGGGGCACCATGGCTTATGACGCTTTGAAGTCTGCCGCTGAAATGTGCACTGTCAGGCCGCGGCGAGCGACGCCGGCGTCATTGCGCCGGGCGTTACGCACCGTCGCGCCACTGATGCTTGGCGTGTCGCTGCTCGCCCCCGCAATCGCGCGCGGGCAGACGATCACCGTCAACACCGCCCAGGATTACGTGACCGCGATAAATACCGCCAACGCCAGCAGCGGCGGCACGGTGGTCACGATCGACGGGACACCCGGCACGGTAATCTCGCTCGGCGCGGTCACGCTGCCGGCACTGACCGGCGGAACATTGCAGATCAGCGACGGCAACATCGACACGCCGATCGCCGACGGCACGATTACCAACAACAATCAGCTCACGTTCTTCCCACCCGCGGCCACCAACGACGTCGACACCACCAACATTTCCGGCTCCGGCGCGGTGACGGTGAACGTCTCCAACATTTCCGGCAGCGGCGGCCTGTACGCGGGGTTCACGCTGGCCGGGACCAACACCTATACCGGTGGCACCACCATCTCCGGACAGTACTCGTTTGCGTTCCCGGAGTTGCTGGGCGCGGCGACGCTCGCGACCACGGCGGCGCTGCCCGGGTACGGCACGCCGGCGGCGAACGGCAGCATCACGCTGACCAACTACGGCGGGCTGGCGACCGGCTACGCGCTTGACCAGACCACGCTCAACGCCCTGACCACCACATCGGTCGGCTTCGTCGCGCTGGGCGCGGACAGCGCGAACGATCTGAGTTTCGCCAATCTGCCGCAGATCAGCTTCGGCGCGGTGTATGATCCGACCGGGGTCAACACGACCTGGACCTTCAGCGGCACGCTCACGCCCACGTCGGGAAGCCCTGACTCTCGAAGGAGCCGCCTATCAGTACCTGGTCGGGGGCGGCAACGGGATCCTGACCATCGCCTCCAATCTCGGCGATTACAACACGACTCCAACGGAACTCGACGCCATCAACACCGGCTACACGATCCTGAGCGGCACCAACACGTTCACCGGCGGCATGACCGTTGTCACCGGCGCCGTCCAGCTTGCGACCCCGAGCGCCTACTGCAACGGATTTGGCAACGGGTGCGCACCGATCGTGGTGCAGGGCGGCGGCGTCCTGGCGACCAGCTATGCGCTGGACCAGACGACGCTGAATGCGATCGGTGCGTCATCGGCCGGCGTGGTGGCGCTGGGCAGCGACAGTTCGAACAATCTCGATTTCACCAGCCTGCCCAGTCTGAGCCTCGGGGCGGCCGGCAACTACACCTACAGCGGCACCATCACGCCCGGTGCGAACGGCTACCTGCTGGGTGGCGGCAACCTTCCTCAGCTCGGCTTTTCCGACCTGACCGTGTCCTCGGTCCTGGCTACCTGCCTGCCGGGCTGCCAGGCCGACTACGGACTGACCGTCAACGGGCAGCTAAGCAATGCGGGCGGGGTGACCCTGACAGCGGCCAACACCTACACCGGACCAACCGTGATCGCGGCCGGTACGCTTTACCTCGGCAACGGCACCACGAACGGCACGATCTCGCCGCTCTCGCCCGTCACGGACAACGCGGTCCTCATATTCCTCGAGGCGACGCCGATCACCTTCGCCAATGCCATCAGCGGTGCGGGGTCCCTCATCCAGGACGGGCCCGGCAACGTCACGTTCACCGCGCCCGCCGCGATGATCACCTATACCGGCCCCACGTCCATCGCAAACAGCTCGCTGATACTGGGGCCGGGTTCGTCGATCGCCACGTCCAGGTACGGTTTACATCCTTGCCCAGTTCGACGAAGCGCCAGGCGTGTTGGACATATCCAATGCCGGCAACCAGACCGTGCAGAACCTGGAAAGTTCCGGGCAGGGCAACGGCGCGCAGGTCCTGCTGGGTGCCAACACCCTGACGGTTGACGCCAACGGCAATAGTATCTTTGGTGCGACGGCCACCTTCGGCGGCGTGATCTCGGGCACCGGTGGATTGGTCAAGACCGGCGCGGACACGGAAGTCCTCACCGGCACCAATACCTACTCGGGCGGCACCACCATCAGCCAGGGCACGCTGCAACTCGGCGGCCAGGGGCCGGGTGCCAATGCCGCGACGGTCGGCACCCTGGGCAGCGGGCCGGTCACCAACAACGCCAACCTGGCGTTCACCGAACCAAGCGCGACCACCGTCACCAACGTCATCGGCGGCACCGGGACGGTGACGCAGGCGGGGCCGGGTGCGATCACCCTCGATGGCGCCAACACCTTCACCGGACTGACGGAGGTGTCGGCCGGCACGCTGGTGGTGGGAAGCGTCGCGGGCAACGGCGCGAGCGTTGGCGGCAGCGTCCTGGTCGACGCGGGCGCCACTCTCGCCGGCTACGGCAGCCTGGGCGTCGCCACATCAGGCACCACGTTGACCAACAACGGCACCGTCAGTCCGGGTGGCGCATCGGGCAATGCGGTGGGCACGCTGTCGGCCGCCGGCAACTACGTCCAGGGCAGCGGCGGCAACCTGCTGATCGCGGTGACGCCAACCCAGGCCTCGGAGTTGTCGGTCGGGGGCAACGCCACGCTCGCCGGCAAGATCACGTTCGCCTACGCGCCCGGCACCTATGTGCCGATCACCTACACGGTGCTGTCCTCGACCGGCACGGTCAGCGGCACATTCGGCACGGTGGTGGAACAAGGGTCGGTGCCGACCGCGCTGACCCGCACGGTCGAATACACAACGAATACGCCGGACCCGGTCCTTCTCGTCCTGAGCAACGGCGTCCCGGTGGTACCGCCGCCCGGCGTGGTCGTGCCGCCGACCGCCGTGGTCGTGGCGCCGGCCGATGAGAGTATCTTCTCCGAGCCACTGGCCGCGCGGACCATGCTTGCGGATTCGAGCGTGGACACACTGCTCAACGGCGGCGGCGCGACCAATGACTGCGCCACGGCCGGCGTTCCGCCAACGCCGAGCGGGCCCGGCGCGGCGACCACGGCATCGTCCGGCATCGCCGCGGTCGGGCGCATGATCTGCAATGCAGGCGGCTGGATACATCTCGACGGCACGTTCCTTGGGGTGAACGGCGCCGATGGCGACCCGAGCTATCATGCCAGCACCGCGGGCTTTCTTGCCGGTGTCGACCGCCCGGTCGGCGACGCCGGACTGCGTCTGGGGATCGCCGCTGGTTACGACCATAACTGGCTTACCGACGGCGCGGGCGGCAACGCAACCACCGATGTCGCACGGTTCGGCGCCTATGCCATCCAGCCGGCAGGTCCCGTCGTCCTGACCGCGACGTTCCTCTACGGCCATGATTGGAGTGCCGCCAACCGGCCGACCGGCGTCGGCACCGCGACCGCGCAGTACGGCGGCAATGAGTTTTCGGGCGGCGCACAGGCCGATATGCCGATTAAGCTGGGCGGCTTCACCGTCATGCCGATGGCCGGAGTGCGGGTTGCCTCGATCGGCGCCGGCTCGTTCGTCGAGCAGGCAGGCGGCGCGCTCGCGGGGTTCGGTGTTTCCGGTACCGGCACGACGCAGCTCAGTGTGATCCCCTACGTGCGCTTCCTGGTGTCACACGACTTCAACACTTCCTCCGGTATGACGATTTCGCCCTATGCCGTGGTCGGCTACCAGTACCAGGCCGGCGACAGCGAGCAGCCGGTGCTGCTGACTGCCGCCGACGGTACTGTGTTCAATGCCGGATCCGCCAGCCTCGACCGCAGCGCCGGCACACTTCGCGCTGGGGTCAGACTGGGGCAGGGCAACTGGTCTATCTACGCTGCGTATGGCGCGTTGATCGCCGGCAACTGGCACGAACAGGAAGTCAGCGGTGGCCTGCAAATCAGCTTCTAGTCGGGCCCGGCTGGGTCATCGCGCAGGCACCACGCACCGTGCCTTCCCGGCCGGGTCTGCCGCTCCAGGCAGCGCGGTTCCTCTGGACAGCATTCGATGCGCGGCAAATCCCACCCCCGCCGCACCCATGCGGTTGAACGCGTCGCGCAGCGTCATTCCGTGCCCGGTTGCGCGGCTCAGGCCGAGGCCGCGACCGGACGCCGCGGATGCAGCTTGCGCAGCAGGTAAAGCGCGGCGACCGCACCGACCAGCAGCAAGCCGCCGATCACCGGTCGATGGGCAATCCAGGCCAGCGCGATGGTCACCAGCGTGATCGGCACCGCCAGCGTCAGCGCCACCAGGAAAGCCCCAGCGCCGACCAGCAACTCAAGGAACGGCAGCACCGCGAACACCATCGTCAGCGGCCGTGTCAGGCAGACAAAGCCGATCAGCATGGCGACGAAACCGACCCCGCGCAGGATCCAGCTCAGCCGGCTTTCCGATCGCTGCTCGTCGTGGAACAGCCCCGCGGCGGTGACGACGCCCGGCTCGGCCAGCGCGATGGTGTAGCCGTTGGCATCGCGATACCCCGCGAGCACGCCGTTGGCCTGCGCGGCGGCGACCGAGACGGTCTGCGCCGGAATGGCGGCGAACGTCACCCGCACATCGCCGATCGCCGGTTGGCCCGGGTTCTGCCCCTGGTAGAACCCGTCGCCCACCGCCTGATAGCCGGCGGGCGGCGCCGATTGCACCGGCAGCGGCGTGAACGTCGCCAGCCGGTTCAGCAGCGGCGGATCGATCCGATAGGCGCCGAGTTTTACCTCGCCGCCGTTGAACGTCGCCGAGCGCACCGGCATCGGCGGGTTCTGATGGCCGTCCGGCACCTTGAACTGTGTCGCAACGATCGGCTGGTCCGACCAGACGCGCTGGTAGGTGTAGGTGGTCTGCGTGGTCTTCGACCCGCCGACCGACTGTTGCGACTGCGAGCTGGAGGTCTCCTTCCACTGATACATCGCGACGGCGCGCGACAGCCGCAGCAGCCCGCCGCCGGTGACCTCGAAGACAGGGTCGCGCGCCGGTGTGGTCGGTTGCATCATCCCCGACAGGTGCACCAGCTTGCCGTTGGTCTGCGGGTCGACGGCGGCGGGGTCCGCTTCGACGATCGCCGCGGCGCCGCGGCTCAGCGCGCGGCTGGCGTCCACGGCACGGCCCTCGTTCCAGTACAGCAGCGCGATGCTGGCCGGCAGCAGGATCAGGCCGATCAGCGCGGCGACCACACTGCCGCCAAGCCGCTGCAGCCACCCCTGGGTGGTGACTTCGGTGAACTGGTCCGACATCGCATTGCTCCCAATCGTTGCCTGCTAGCGCGATTCTCCGGTTTTGTCAGCGCAGCGAGGACCGGGCGACCGCATTTGCCCGCGGCCGGATCGGGCGAACGCGTCGGACCATCCGGAGCGTTTTCGCGTGCGCTGGATGGACAGGTTTGGGGGTGCGGCGCGCCGGCATTCGAGCGCGGGTTTGCTCGGCGCGGCCGATCGGCCGCAACCGAACAAGATCAAGGACCCGGTCACTGGTCGCGGACAGGCATCACGTCGTGACCGGGATTGGTGTTGCCGGTTGGTGCTCTGCGCGCAGTCCGGCTCGTCGCATCCGTGCTTCACGCTGGTGCCTCGGCGTCGGCTTCGCGCGGCCTGCGGCAAAGCAACGGAAAACGCCGATACACGCGGATCAGCAGGATGCACGCAGATGGCGCGCCGGCACCGCTACGGGGGTGGGCCGGAGCCGACGCCGGTTCAGCCGCGATCCGCGTGCATCCCACTGATCCGCGTGCATCTGCGTTTTCCCTTGCTTTGCCGCAGGCCGCACGCATGCGCGAGTGGCGCAGCAATGCCGACGCCACGTATCGCGCCGCAAACCGGATGGCAGGACACCGGATCCGCGGCACCTTGTTGTTCCTGCGACGCGATGTCCGCCACATCATTCCCGGCGAGATCATCAAGGCAAGCCAGTGGTTCATCGGCGTCTTATCGGAATCTCGCCGCGGCTCGCGGTGATTTGAGAGGTTAGCAGTGCGGTGTGGCGAGGCGCATCAGCCTGGCTGCCATGCTGCCGGGCGCCGCTCTCCACACTGGGTCGGCGTGGCAGCGCGCCGCCGGCACCCGGCGCGATTATGTTTGTATGATTAACTAATCAATGCTACCTGTGCCGCTTCTGTCCTCAATCAGGAATGCGCATCATGTCCCCCCTCTCCGCCGCCGCCGCCGCCCCGCCCGACCCGCCGCCCGGTCGCATCCCCCCGCCGCCGGCCGAAAAACGCCGCGGCAACCCCACCCTTCATCTCGCCCCCGCGCAGCCTGCCCGCGGGCTTGACCCGCGGGGCGCCCGCACCCGCGCCGGCTGCCCCTGCCAGGTCCCCGTCATCCGCGGCAAGCTGCGCTGCCGCCTGCACGGCGGCCGCTCCACCGGCCCGCGCACCCCCGAGGGCCTCGCCCGCATCCGCGCCGCCCGCACCATCCACGGCCGCTGCGACGCCAAGGCCCGCGCGTTGAACCGCTACCGCATCACCATGCTGTGCCGCACCCGGGTCACTGTCGCCGCCAAGCGCACCCAGGACTTCCTGGCCCCGCCTTCCTCGCCCGCCTGCACGGCTACCCGCCGGAGCTGATGCCGCCGCGCTTCCCCACCGCCGGCATCACCGCTGCCCAGGATCAAATGCGCCGCCGCGCCGTGGCCGCGGCCCTCGCCCCCTGGCGGCAGGCGATCGCCGACGCAAGCGAGGCCGCCCGCGCCGCCCGCAAGCAGGCCGCCGCCGCCCGCGCCGCCGGCCCGAACGCCCGCGTCCGTCCGCCGCGCCCCAGGCCACGCCGCCCGACGCCGCAGGCCCTCCTCGCCGCCCTTCTGGCAGAACTCCATGCACCAGAGCGCGCTCCCGCCGCGCCCGACACCTGCCCGACAAAACCCTGTGTACCATTTCCGTCGGCCGGCCCCGCCGCCCCGACGCCCATGCCCGCCCCGCACCCGCACGGCACCGCGCACGCCGTCCCGGCCCGATGCGCGCACGAAACCGCACCGCCAGCACCCTATGTACCAGACCGCGCCCCCATCGCGCACGACACCGGCCCGCCAAAACCCTATGAACCATTTCCGCCCGCCGGCTCCGCCGCCTCGGCGATCACGTCCGCCCGGGATCCGCACTCCATCGCGCACGCCGCGCCGGACCAGCGCGCACACACAAACCCCCAGCCAAAACCCCTTATACCAGAGGGCGCAACCGGCCCGCGCCAAACCACCGCGCCGTCGCCGTACCGGGGCCTCGCCGTCGCGACGGTTTCTGTGCAGAACGTCGCCTGGCTCGGTTGGCCGGGGACCGGTGCGGCGCCCGGTTCGACCACACCCGGCAGCATGGTCGGCAACACATGAGGATCGCATGGCACAGGCACGCTTCGACATTCTCGGCATCGGCAACGCCATCGTCGACGTGGTGGCGCGGGCGGGGGACGACTTCCTCAGCCGCCATGCCATGCACAAGGGCACCATGGCGCTGGTGGACGCCGCGACCGCCGAGCACCTCTACGCCGCCATGCCGCCCGGCCAGGAGAGCAGCGGTGGCTCGGCCGCCAACACCTGCGCCGTCGCCGCCGGGCTGGGCGCCCGCGTCGCCTACCTGGGCAAGGTGGCCGACGACCAGCTCGGCGCCGTCTTCGCGCCACGACCTGCGCGCCGCCGGAGTGCATTTTCCCTCCGCCCCGCTGCGCGGCGGCGCGCCGACCGCGCGCTGCCTGATCCTCGTCACGCCGGACGGGCAGCGGACGATGAACACGTTTCTCGGCGCCTGCGTCAGCCTGGACGAGGAGGATGTCGATCCCGCCCTGGTCGCCGACGCGGCGGTGACCTACCTGGAGGGCTACCTGTTCGACCCGCCGGCCGCCCAGGCGGCGTTCCGCGCCGCCGCGGCCGCGGCGCACGCGGCCGGCCGGCAGGTCGCGCTGTCGCTGTCCGACCCGTTCTGCGTCAACCGCCACCGCGCCGCCTTCCGCGACCTGGTCGCCGGCCACGTCGACATCCTGTTCGCCAACGAGGCGGAGGTCACCGCCCTCTACGAGGCGAACGACCTTGACGCGGCGGCCGAGCACGCCCGCGCCGACGTGGCACTGGCCGTGCTGACCCGCAGCGAGGCCGGCAGCCTGATCCTGCGAGGGGCCGAGACGGTGGTCGTCGCCGCCGAACCGGCCGAGGTGGTGGACACCACCGGCGCCGGCGATGCCTACGCCGCCGGCTTCCTGGCCGGCCTCACCGCCGGGCGCGGCCTGGCCGCCTGCGGGCGCATCGCCAGCATCGCCGCCGCCGAGGTGATCGGCCATTACGGCGCCCGCCCGCAGGCCAACCTGCGCGCGCTGGTGGCAGGGGTGTGAAAGTCGGTGCGGGACGCCTGCCCGTCATGCGAAAACAACGCCGCGGCAGCCGCACCGCGATGCGCGATGCGCGCCGCTACGCGGCTCGACCGGCCGAGCGCAAAGCCCGACGGTCTCCCACGTCCCGCGGCGACGCTGCGGCCGGCGTGGTGCTCGTCGACCGGCGGTTTGTGTGCCACGGTCGTGGCCGGCGTGCGGTGGCGCACGCTGCCAGCGGCACCGGCGCCGCGCGCCGCAGCATGGGAGCACCTGGCATGGACAAGGATGCGCTGACCGCCTGGGCGTTGGCGAACGGCTGGCGGATGATCGCCGGCTGCCCGAGCCTGACCAAGCCGTCCGCGCCGCAGCAGGCGATCGTGCGCCTGGTGTTCAAGGCGACCGTGGTCAACCTCGAGGTCAAGAAGCCGGCCGGCAAGTGGGAGAAGGTCTCCGGCCAGGGCTACGGCAAGATCCAGCCGGATCCCGACACCGGGCTGCCCCTGGGCCTCGGCCTCGACACCATCCCGGGCTTCACCCTGCTGATGCGGGCGAACCGGGACAGCATGACCTTCGACCGGATGACCGGGGCCGCGAAGCCCTGATCGGCCGCCTGCGCCCGCTTGGGTGTCCCTTGCGGCAGCGCTGCGGTCGCCGCCGGGCGGTGGCCTTGACGCGGCCGGACCTGAGCGGCGTTGGCCCGCGGCGCCCTGGCCGGCGGGCACCGGCCCGGGCGTTGCGGCGAATCAGCCGATGGCGCGCCGCCGGCGCTGGCCAGACGCGCGCGCGACAGCACGCTCCGGTGGCGCGATGCCGCCGCGAATGGCGTATACTGCTCGGCATGCAGACAACTCGTCCTGCCGCCCTTGCCCGCTGCCGCGCGTTGCGCGGCGAGGCCTGACCGTGTCGCCCCCCCAGACGCCCCCACACGCGCCCCCGCCGGCCGTTCCCCCCGCGACCGTTCCCCTGGCGACCGTTCCCCTGGCGAACCGGCCCGCCATCCGCATCCTGCCGGAGCGCATCGTCAACCGCATCGCCGCCGGCGAGGTGATCGAGCGCCCCGCCGCCGCGGTGAAGGAGCTGGTGGAGAACGCGCTCGACGCCGGCGCCACCCGCATCGCCGTCGCCCTCGACGGCGGCGGCATCGACCGCATCGAGGTCACCGACGACGGCAGCGGCATGGACGCCGCCGCGCTGGCGCTTGCGGTGCAGCGCCACGCCACCTCGAAGCTGGCCGACGACGACCTGGTGCGCATCGCCACGCTGGGCTTCCGCGGCGAGGCGCTGCCCTCGATCGGCGCCGCGGCACGGCTCGCCATCACCTCGCGCCCGGCCGGGGCGGACAGCGCCCAGGACAGTGCCCAAACGATCAGCGTCGAGGGCGGCGTCGTGTCGCCGGTGGCGCCGTCCGCCGGCGCGCCGGGCACCCGCGTCGTGGTGCGCGACCTGTTCTTCGCCACGCCGGCGCGGCGCAAGTTCCTCAAGCACCCGCGCACCGAGGCGGAGCACGCCGAGGCCGCGGTGCGCCGGCTGGCGCTGACCGCGCCCGGGGTGGCGTTCCGGCTGGAGAGCGACGGGCGCACGGTGTTCGACCTGCCGCGGCAGGACCGCGCCGCGCGGGTGGCGGCGCTGCTCGGCCCGGATGCCGCCGCGGCGCTGCTGCCGGTCGCCGGCGAGCGCGGCGCGCTGCGCATCGAGGGCTTCGCCGCCTCCCCGGCGGTGACGCGCGCCACCGGCGCGGCGCAGGGGCTGACGGTGAACGGCCGGCCGGTCGCCGATCCGGTGCTGAAGACCGCGGTGCGCGTCGCCTATCGCGACGTGATCGCCGCCGGGCGGCATCCGGTGGTGGCGCTGTATCTCGAGCTGCCGCCCGAGGAGCTGGACGTGAACGTGCATCCGGCCAAGGCCGAGCTGCGCTTCCGCGACGCCGGCGCGGTGCGCGCGCTGGTGATCGGCGCGCTGAGCCGGGCGCTGGGCACGACGCTGGCGCGGCACTGGACGCTGACGCTGCCGGCGCCCCGCCCCGCGCTGCACCTGGTGCATTCGCGCCCCGGCGGCGCGCTGCCGCGCCCGCCCGCGCTGCCCGGCTTCGGCCCGGGACCCGCCGCGGGGTTCGCCCCAGGGTTCGCCGAGGCGCAACTGCCGCTCGGCGCCGGCCCCGTCCGCACGGTTCTGGCCGGCGCCCGTCGCGCTGCCCGAGCACCCGCTGGGCGCGCCGGTCGCCCAGGTGCTGGACACCTACGTCATCGCGGTGGCCGGCGACGGGTCGCTGGTGCTGGTCGACCAGCACGCCGCGCACGAGCGGCTGACGCACGAGGCGCTGAAGCAGGAGATGCTGGCCGGCGGCGTGCGCTCCCAGCCGCTGCTGCTGCCCGCCGTGGTCGAGCTGCCGCCGGCCGACGCGGCGCGGCTGCTGGCGCAGGCGGACGCGCTGGCGCGGCTCGGGCTGGAGATCGAGGGCGTTCGGCCGCGGCGCCGTGCTGGTGCGCGCGCTGCCGGCGGCGCTCGGCGCGCCGGAGCCGGCGCCGCTGCTGCGCGACCTGGCCGACCAGTTGGCCGAGGCGGACGAGGCGACGGCGCTGGAGGCGCGGCTGGATGCGGCGATCGCGCCGCATGGCCTGCCACGGCTCGATCCGCGCCGGGCGGCGGCTGACGCCGGCCGAGATGGACGCGCTGCTGCGGCGGATGGAGGCGACGCCGCGCGCGGCGACCTGCAGCCACGGCCGGCCGACGTTTCTCAAGCTGACGCAGGCGGATATCGAGAAGCTGTTCGGCCGGCGGTAAAGGAAATCCATCGGGCTGCGGGACGGGTCGGGGGCGCTCGAACTGCGGCAAGCAAGAATTTCACCGCGGAGCGCGCGGAGCACGCGGAGAAGGCCCGGCGTGACCGCGCCCTGCCGGCGATCGTTACGGTACCCTGCGCGCAGCGCCCAATCCTGTTCTCTCCGCGTGCTCCGCGCGCTCCGCGGTGGATCTTGCTGCCTTGCGGACGATGCGCGTCCACGCACGCCCGGGCTTGCGGCTCCGGCGCGCGCCACAAGTGCCGATGCGACCGCCAACCCTCGCCTGCCCCGCAGGCAATCGAGTGTATACTGACGAATTTTCTCCCGCTGCCGTCACGCTTTCTGCCCTGGCCTTTTGCTTGCATACTCGCCCGCATGGCCGCGCGCCCCATCCGAACGCTCGCCAGCCTGCGCAGCCCCGCCTGGCTGCTGCTGCCGGTCGGGCTGCTGTACGGCGCGCTGGCGCTGTGGCCGATCGGCGTCATCCTGCGCCTGGGGCTGACCGACGGCGGGGCGCCGCTGCTGGCCGTGCTGCACAACCCGTTGCTGGCGCGCGCGGCGGAGAACACCGTGGTGATCAGCCTGCTCACCACCCCCGTCGCGGTGCTGCTCGGCACCCTGCTGGCCGTCGCGGTGTGGCGCGCGCCCCCGGCGCTGCGCTCGCTGCTGTGGGCCTGCATTCTGCTGCCGTTCTGGACCGGCGTGCTGATCAAGAATTTCGCCTGGGCGTCGCTGCTGCAGGACAACGGCGTGGTCAACGCGCTGCTGCTGGCGCTCGGGGTCACGGACCATCCGCTGACGCTGCTGCACACGCGCTTCGCGGTGATCGTCGGCATGGTGCACTACGTGCTGCCCTACGCGGTGTTCCCGATCTTCACCGCGCTGCGGGCGATCGATCCGCTGCTGGAACGCGCCGCGCGCAGCCTGGGGGCGGCGCCGCGCCGCGTGGTGTGGTGGGTGATCCTGCCATTGATCGCCCCGGGGATCAGCAACGCCGCGCTGCTGGTGTTCATCGTCTCCTGCGGCTTCTTCATCACCCCGGTGATCCTGGGTGCGCCGTCCGACATGATGATCGCCAACCTGATCGATTATTACGTGCACGACGTGGTCGACTTCAACGCCGCGGCGGCGCTGTCGCTGCTGATCCTGGCGGCGATCGCCGGGCTGATCGTGGCGCAGCAGATGATCCCGAAAGAAGGCCAGCATGGCCCGGCGTGACGCGCCGGGCCGCGTCCTGCTGTATGGCGCCTGCGCCCCGGTGCTGGCGTTCCTGCTGGTGCCCTCGCTGGTGATCGTGCCGATGGCGCTGACCAAGGGGCAGATGCTGCAGTTCCCGCCGGTCTGGATCTCCGTCCACGCCTTCACCGACTACCTCGGCGATCCGCAATGGTTCGCCTCCACCGTGCTGTCGTTCCAGGTGGCGGCGCTGGCGGTGGCGATCGGCTGCCTGACCGGCAGCGCCGCCGCCGTCGCGCTGCACGGGCGAAGCTTCCCCGGCAAGGGGCTGGTCACCGGGGCCATCATGGCGCCGATCGTGGTGCCGCTGGTGGTGTTCGCGCTCGGCGGCTACCTGGTGTTCGCGCGCCTGCATATGGCTGGCGACTGGGTGGCGATCGCCCTGCTGCACGGCATGCTGGTGACGCCCTACGTGTTCATCTCGGTGCAGACCAGCCTGCTGGCCGCGCTCAACCCGCTGCTGGTGCGCTCCGCGCGCAGCCTGGGCGCCGGGCACCTGTCGGTGCTGCGCCACGTGGTGTGGCCGGCGATCCGCCCGGGCGTGCTGGCCGGCGCCGTGCTGGGCTTCGCCGTCTCGTTCGACGAAGTGGTCGTCGCGCTGTTCCTGCAAGGGCCGCAAACGGTTACCCTGCCGGTGCGCATGTTCACCGCCATCCAGTTCGAGCTGACCCCGAAGGTGGCCGCCAGCGCCTCCTTGTTCCTGGCGCTGTCGGTGCTGGTGCTGCTGGCGCAGGACGTCGCGACGCGCCGGCGGGGGGCGGCATGAACGTTGCCCTGCCGATCGTTGCGCCGCCAGAGCCGGATGGGCCGCAACCGGACGGAGCGGCGCCGGATCGGTCATCGGCCGGCGCGCGGCATCACCTGGAGGTCGATCGCGTCTGGAAATCCTACACCGCCGGCGTCCACGTGGTGCGCGACGTCAGCTTCACCCTGGGCCAGGGCGAGTTTCTGACGCTGCTCGGCCCGAGCGGCTCGGGCAAGACCAGCACGCTGATGATGGTCGCCGGGTTCGAGACGCCGACGCGCGGTGCGATCCGCGTCGATGGCCGCGACGTGGCGCAACTGCCGCCGGAGCGGCGCAATTTCGGCGTGGTGTTCCAGGGCTACGCGCTGTTCCCGCACATGACGGTGCTGGACAACGTGGCGTTTCCGCTGCGGATGAAGGGCGTCGGCGGCGCGGCACGGCGGCGCGCGGCGATGGCGATGCTGGACCGGGTCGGGCTGGCCGAGTTCGCCGCACGCCGGCCGCGCGCGCTGTCCGGCGGCCAGCAGCAGCGGGTGGCGCTGGCCCGCGCGCTGGTGTTCGAGCCGGACGCGCTGCTGCTGGACGAGCCGCTGGGCGCGTTGGACCGCAAGCTGCGCGAGGCGTTGCAGGTCGAGATCAAGGACATCCAGCGCCGCGTCGGCGTCTCGATCCTGTTCGTCACGCACGACCAGGATGAGGCGATGATGATGTCCGACCGCATCGCGGTGATGCAGGACGGCCGCATCGTCCAGCTTGGCGCGCCGGACGAGGTGTATCTGCATCCCGAGACGCCGTTCGTCGCCGGTTTCCTCGGCGAGACCAATCTGTTGCGCGGCCAGTGCGTCGCGCAGGACGGCGGGTGCGCGGTGGTGCGGTTCGCCGACGGCGTCACCGGGCCGGCGCGGCTGAGCCGCGGCGGCGCGCGGCCGGGCGTCGGCGAGGCGGTGCTGGCCTCGGTCCGGCCGGAGCGCATCAGCCTGCTGGCGCAAGGCGCAACGGCGGCGTGCGTGGTCGAGGGGGTGGTGGCGGACCGCGTCTTCCTTGGCCGCCACACGCGGCTGGTGGTGCAGGCGCTCGGCCGGACGCTGATCGTCAGCACGGCCGAGCCGCCGCCGGCCGCAGTGGCGCCGGGTGCCTCGGTGCGCGTAGGCTGGGCGCCCGAGGACGCGCAGATCCTGAACGAGACCGCCGAGGCGACGGGATGATGGGGCAGACCAGCAGGGGGGCAAGGATGCAAGATCGGACCATAACGGGCCAACACCCACGCGCGATCGGGCGGCGCTGCGCGCTGCGCGGCGCGGCGTCCGGCGCGCTGGGGCTGGCCGCGGCCGGCGTGGCCAGGCGCGCCTGGGCCGCGGACAAGCAGCTCAATGTCGCGGCCTATGGCGGCGTGATCAACGACTATCTGGCCAAGGATTTCGGCGCGCCATTCGCCGCCCGCACCGGCATCAAGGTCAACTTCGGCTCCAACGCCTCCATGGCGCTGGCCAAATTGCAGGTCGCCGCCGGTCCGCCCGCGCAATGGGACATCACCGAGCTGACCGGCTCGGAATACGTCGAGGCGATCAAGCAGAACCTGATCCTGCCGTTCGACTACTCGATCATCGACGGCAGCAAGCTGGTGCCGGGCTACAAGGAATCGCACGGGGTGAAATTCTCCAGCTACATGTTCGTGATGGCCTGGGACCGGCGGAAGATTTCCGACGACCAGGCGCCGAAGAACTGGGCGGACTTTTGGGACACCAGGAAATATCCCGGCAAGCGCTCGATCGATGCCAACCTGACCGATGGCAGCGCGCTGGAGGTGGCACTGCTGGCCGATGGCGTGCCGGTCGACAAGCTGTATCCACTGGATGTCGAGCGCGGGTTGAAGAGTTTTGAGAAACTCGGGCGCGGCAACATCATCTGGTACAACGCCAACCAGGAACCGGTGCAGCAGCTCACCTCGGGCGAGGTGTCGCTGGCCACCGTGTTCCATGGCCGTATCCTGCTGGCCGATCGCGCCGGCGCGCAGCTTGGCTTCACCCCGGCCTATTCCGCGGTCAGCGGCAACTATCTCACCGTGATCCGCACCACGGGGCAGCCGAAAGAGGCGTTCGAGCTGATCAACTTCATCCTGACGGACCCCGAGGCGGGTGCGAACTACATGAAGGACACCAACTACTCGGTGCCGGACGCCGCGTCCGTCCCGCTGCTGCCGAAATCGCTGCAGGACATCCTGCCGACCAGTCCGGCGATGCGCGACCTGGTGTTCTTCAAGAACGACGCCTGGTGGGCGGCGAATCTCGGCCCGACCGTCCAGCGCTTCAAGGAATGGCAGCTTGCCGGCTGAGTGAAGGGAAACGCGGTCATGCCCACCGCCGGCCGTCCCGACAAGATGAAGCTCGGCACGCTGATCCATCCGACCGGCAACCACGTCGCGTCGTGGCTGCACCCGGACTCGCAGATCGATGCCGGGACGAATTTCCGCCACTATGTGCAGCTTGCGCAGACGGCGGAACGGGGAAAATTCGACGTGCTGTTCCTGGCCGACGCGCTGGCGGTGCGCGAGGGCAGCCGCGAGGCGCTCAGCCGCTGGCCGCAATACATGGCGTATTTCGAGCCGATCACGCTGCTGTCGGCGATCGCGGCGCTGACCACGCATCTCGGCCTGGCGGCGACCGCGACCACCAGCTACCACGAGCCGTACAACGTGGCGCGGGCGTTTGCGTCGTTGGATCTGATCAGCGGCGGGCGTGCGGGATGGAACGTGGTGACGTCGGCGAACGTTGCCGAGGCGTTCAACTTCGGGCGCGAGGCGCATTACGAGCACGGCGAACGCTACGACCGCGCCGCCGAGTTTACCGAGGTGGTGCAGGGCCTGTGGGATAGTTGGGACGAGGACGCGTTCGTCCGCGACCGTGCCAGCGGACGCTACTGGATCCCCGACAAGCTGCACGTGCTGGACCACAAGGGCGAGCATTTCTCCGTGCGCGGGCCGCTGAACGTGGCGCGTTCGCCGCAGGGCCAGCCGGTGATCTTCCAGGCCGGGTCATCGGAGGTCGGCAAGGAGCTGGCGGCGCGCTTCGCCGAGGCGGTGTTCACGCCGCAGCACTCGCTGGAGGGTGCGCAGGCGTTCTATCAGGACCTGAAGGGGCGGATGGCGAAATACAGGCGCTCGCCAGAGCACCTGAAGGTGCTGCCGGGGCTCAATCCGATCGTCGGGCGAACCGAGGCCGAGGCTCGGGAAAAACACGCGTTCCTGCAATCGCTGATCCATCCCGATGTCGGGCTGGAGCTGCTGTCGAACGCGCTGGGCGGCTTCGATCTGTCGGGCTACGACCTGGACGGACCGTTGCCGGCGGCGGTGGACAGTTGGAAGGCGCAGGGCGGCACGACCTCGTTCCGCAACGTGCTGGGCTGGGCGCGGAACGAGAATCTGACGATCCGCCAGTTGTACCAGCGATACGCCGGGGCGCGCGGCCAGCGCACGCTGATCGGCACGCCGAAGCAGGTCGCCGATCACATGCAGGACTGGTTCCTGAATTACGGCGTGGACGGGTTCCTGATCCAGGCGGCCACTCTGCCGGGCGGGCTGGAGGATTTCGTCGAGCTGGTGGTGCCGGAGCTGCAGGCGCGCGGGCTGTTCCGTACCGAATACGAAGGCAACACCCTGCGCGAGAACCTCGGGCTGCCGCGCCCGGTCAGCCGCTACGCCAAGTGATACCGGACATCCGAATGATCGACTCTCCGACGGTGCCCCAACGTCATGCCGGCGCATGCCGGCATCCGCGACTTCTCTTTGTTGCAGCAGCGAAGGTCGTGGATGCCGGCATGCGCCGCCATGACGTGGGTGCAACGCCAGTGGGTCAACGCATTCGCTGCCGGGCATAAACCGTCGGAACAGGTAGGGACCGACCCATGCGAACCGATCGCCGCCCCGACAAGATGAAGCTGGGGACACTGTTTCATCCCACCGGCAACCATGTCGCCTCCTGGCTGCATCCGGACTCGCAGATCGATGCCGGCACGAATTTCCGCCACTACGTGCAGCTTGCGCAGACCGCGGAACGCGGAAAATTCGACGTGATGTTCCTGGCCGACGCGCTGGCGGTGCGCGACGGCAAGCGCGAGGCACTCAGCCGCTGGCCGCAGTACATGGCGTATTTCGAGCCGATCACGCTGCTGTCGGCGATCGCGCCGATGACCACGCATATCGGGTTGGCGGCGACCGCCACCACCAGCTACAACGAGCCCTACAATATCGCGCGCAAGTTTGCGTCGCTGGACCACATCAGCGGCGGGCGCGCCGCGTGGAATGTCGTCACGTCGTCAAACTATTCCGAGGCCTACAATTTCGGCCGCGAGGCGCATTTCGAGCACGGCGAACGCTACGACCGCGCCGCCGAGTTCACCGAAGTGGTCAAAGCGCTGTGGGACAGTTGGGACGACGATGCGTTCATCCGTGATCGTGCCAGCTGTCGCTACTGGACCCCGGAAAAACTGCACGTGCTGAACCACAAGGGCGAGCATTTCTCGGTGCGCGGCCCGCTGAACGTGGCGCGACCGCCGCAGGGCCATCCGGTGATCCTGCAAGCCGGGTCCTCGGAGGTCGGCAAGGAGCTGGCGGCGCGCTTCGCCGAGGCGGTGTTCACGCCGCAGCACACGCTGGCCGGCGCGCAGGCGTTCTATCGCGACCTGAAGGGACGCATGGCGAAGTACGGCCGGTCGCCCGAACATCTGAAGGTGCTGCCGGGACTCAATGCGATCGTCGGGCGGACCGAGGCGGAGGCGCGGGAGAAACATGCGTTCCTGCAATCGCTGATCCAGCCGTCGGTCGGACTGGAGGTGCTGTCGAACGCGATCGGGAATTTCGACCTGTCCGGCTACGATCTCGACGGCCCGCTGCCCGAGGCGGCGTATCACGGCAAGCCGAACAGCGGCAGCACGACCTCGTTCAACAACGTGCTGAGCTGGGCGCGGAACGAGAATCTGACGATCCGGCAGTTGTATCAGCGTTTTGCCGGTGCCCGCGGCCAGCGCACGCTGATCGGCTCGGCGGCGCAGGTCGTCGACGACATGCAAGAGTGGTTCGACGGCTACGGGGTGGACGGGTTCCTGTTCCACGCCGCCACGCTGCCGGGCGGGCTGAACGATTTCGTCGATCTGGTGGTGCCGGAATTGCAGGAGCGCGGGTTGTTCCGGACCGAGTACCGAGGGTACGACGCTGCGGGAGAACCTGGGCCTGCCGCGGCCGGCCAGTCGGTACGCCGGGTAGTCGGCATTCACCTCTCCCACAGAGCGGAAGAGGTGAACCGACACGTGCCACCCTTGATCCCATCCCCGCACAATGAACTAATGCCCACCCAATCACGACCGAAGGGAGAAGAACATGGGCCGGTTCACCTACGAGCACATCCATCTGCGCAGCCCGGATCCCGAGGCAACCGCGCACTACTACGCCAAAATGTTCGACGCCGAGATCATCCGTTCCCAGCAGCCGGACGGCTCGCCGCGCATCGACCTCGATCTCGGCGGGCAGAAAGTGTTCATTGCGCTGGCGCGCTCCGACAAGACCAACGCCGCGCCGCAGGCGCCATATTTCGGGCTGGAGCATATCGGGCTGACGGTGACCGACATCGACGGCATCGCCGCCGAACTGAAAGACAAGGGCGCCGATTTCACCATGCAGCCGACGACGGTGCGCCCTGGCGTGCGCATCGCCTTCCTGCGCGGGCCGGAGGGCGTGTTGGTGGAGCTGATCCAGCGCGGCTGACGCGGGCGTGGACCGCGCTGCATAACGCCCGGGGGCGTTGGCTTTTCCGCCCTACGCTGCCCGGAAGGCCCGCCATCTACCGCCGGAATGCGCCCGCTACGCCAGGAACCGCCGCACCTCGTCAAGGAACAGCTCCAGCCGGTCGTGGTGCACCCAGTGCCCGGCGCCCTCCACCGCCAGCACGCTGGCGTTGCGGAAATACGCCAGCCGGCCATCCTCGGCCGGGTTGCTCGCCCAGCTTTCCTTGCCGCAGACCAGCAGCGTCGGACAGGTGATGCGGCCCCACAGCTCGGCGATCTCCTCGCGCGTCATGTCGTAGGGCGGCCATACGCGCACGTAATGATCGAACTTCCAGCTATAGGTGCCGTCCTCGTTCTGGTTCACCCCGTGTTGCGTCAGGTGCCGCGCCTGGTCGGGGCGAAGCTGCTTGTTCGCCTCCTGCATCCGCGCCAGCGCATCGTCCAGCGTGGCGTAGCGGCGTGGCTGCCGCGCGGCCGAGGCGCGCTGCTGGTCGATCCAGCCGCGCATCCGTTCCGCGATCGGCTTGCGCGCGGCATCGGCATTGCGCTGCGGGCCGGGCCCCAGGCCCTCGATCGCCACCAGCCGGCGCACCGCGTCCGGATAGATGCCGGCATAGCGCAGCGCGATGTTGCCGCCGAGCGAGTGCGCAACGATGTCCACCGGCGCCAGCCCCTGCTGGTGGATCAACTGCGCCAGGTCGTAGATGTAGCCTTCCATCGTGTAGTGGCCGGAGGCCGACCACGCGGACTCGCCGTGCCCGCGCAGATCCGGTGCGATGATGTGGTACTCGTCGCGCAGCGCCTCGGCGACCCAGTCCCAGTTGCGGCAGTGATCGCGCCCGCCGTGCAGCAGCAGCAGCGGCGGGGCGTCCGGGTTGCCCCAGTCGACATAGTGCAGCCGCAGCCGCTGCGAGAAGAACGTGCGCGAAGTCGGTCCCATCCGGTCGGCGGTCATGACACCTGCCTCGCTCACATGATCGGCGGCTTGCGCTTGTGCCAGTCGGTGCCGCGCTCGTAGGCGGCGGCAACGCGCAGCACGGTTGCGTCTTCGAAAGAACGTCCGACGAACTGCACCGACAGCGGCAGGCCGGCGTCGGACAGCCCGCTCATCATCGCCAGCGCGGGATGGCCGGTGACGTTGAACGGGGTGCGCGCCTGGCGCGGATAGGTGCGCGCGGTCTCCGCCGGCATCGTCCAGCCGGCTGGCGGGGTCCAGCGAACTGGCGCAGATCAGCACGTCGAAGTCGCGGAACGCCTCGTTCACCGCGGCGATCATCTGCGCCGCGGCGGCGCTGCGCGCCGACATAGTCGCCGGCCGAGAAGAAGGCGCCGGCCAGCAGGCGGCGGCGGGTCAACTGGCCGTAATCGCCCGGCCGCGCGCGCAGCCACGGGGCGTGGATCGAGAACGCCTCGGCGCCGAGGATCACCCGGTTGACGGCGGCGAATTCGTTGAGCGACGGCAACGTCACGTCGCGCACCTCGGCGCCCTCGGCGGTCAGCACGCGGGCGGCGTCCTCCAGCGCGGCGGTGACCTCGGGGTTGGCCGGCATGTCGGTTTCGTGGAAGTGGCGCACGAAGCCGATGCGCAGGTCGCGCACGCCGCGCATCAGATCGCGGCCGAAATGGCGTGCCGTGCTGGGCGCGCTGGCGGGATCGGCCGGGTCGTGCCCGGCGATGGCGTCCAGCAGCAGCGCGCAGTCGGCGACGGTGCGGGTCAGCGGGCCGACATGGTCGAGCGTGAAGGCCAGCGGGAACACGCCGCGGCGCGACACCAGCCCGTAGGTCGGCTTCAGCCCGACGATGCCGCAGGCGCTCGCCGGGTTGCGCACCGAGCCGCCGGTGTCGCTGCCGAGCGCCAGCGGGAACAGCCCGGCGCAGACGCCGGCACCGGAGCCGGACGACGACCCGCCAGGATGGTGCTCGGGGTTCCACGGGTTGCGCGCCGGCGGGAACGGCAGGTCGAAGCTGGGGCCGCCGATGGCGAATTCATGGGTGGAAAGTTTGCCGAGGATGATCGCGCCGGCCTGGCGCAGCTTCGACACCACGACCGCGTCGGCCGTCTTGACGTTGTCGAGCAGGATCTTCGAGTGGCAGGTGGTGGGCAGGCCGGCGACGTCGATGATGTCCTTGATGCCGACCGGCACGCCGTGCAGCGGGCCGCGGATATGGCCGGCGGCGATCTCGCGTTCGGCGGCGCGCGCGGCGTCCAGCGCGGCGTCGGCGTCGAGGCGGATGAAGACGTTGAGCGTCGGGTCGAGACGTTCGATGCGGGCGAGCAGGGCCTGCAGCAGCTCGACGGGGGAAAGTTTGCCGGCGGCGAACGCGCGCGTGGCGTCGGCCGCGGTGAGCCAGTGCGGCTCGGTGATGGGACGGTCGATCACTGGCCGGCCCCGGCGCGCATGGGCGGCCAGGGTTCGTCGACGGGATCGGTGGGCACGGCGATGGCCCCGGCGTTGCCGAATGCCTGCTGCGCCGCGGCGAGGACGTCCTCGGGGAATGCGTCCACCGCCTTGTCCAGCCCGGCGGCGCGCGCCAGGGCAATGATCAGGTCCTTGTCCATGCGGCCCTCTCGGTCAGCTTCGGCGATGATGCTGCGCCGTCGTGACGGAGGGAAGGGGCCCGGTGACTGTGCGCGCCGCCGGTGGGAACCGACGCCGCTATCCAGTACCGCAGCGAAACGGATACCAGATCAGGGAGCGGGGTGCAGCGCCCACCACAGCGCCGAAAACCACGGCGTCGCATAGACGTTGACCAGGACCATCAGTGCACCGACCAGAATCGAAGGCACCACGACTCGATAGAAATCACGCATGGTAATTCTCCTCGGACGTCTGGGTGAAGCGCATCCAGAGCTAGGTCGTGCATCGCCGATGAGCCAGCATGTTCACGCGTTTTTGCGTCTGCACACCGATCAGCGCTGAAGACTCGCGCGATGACAAGTCAGTCATGCACTGTCAACGAAGGCCAATCGGATGCAGATCGGGACGACTTGAACACGTCCAAGTGAGCGGTTTGTGGCATTGTCGTGGCGCGTGCGCACTGCCATGTGTCCCAGGATTTGCCTGCAACCGCGGGATAATCCAAGAAACCCGGCGCGAGACGATGCGTGCGCGACAACGCCCTGCCCCCCACCAGCGGATCATCCCGATGCTCTTCACCCTCGTTGCCCTGCTTGCCGCCACCGCCATTGCCGTGCCGCTGACCCGGCGTGCCGGATTCGGCAGCGTGCTCGGCTATCTGCTGGCCGGCATCGCCATCGGCCCCGCCGGGCTGCGCCTGGTCACCAACGTCGACGCGATCGCCTCGATCGCCAGCCTCGGCGTGGTGATGCTGCTGTTCCTGATCGGGCTGGAGCTGCGGCCGCAACGGCTGTGGGTGATGCGCCGCGCGGTGTTCGGCCTGGGCACCGCGCAGCTTGTGGTCAGCGCCGCGGCGCTGGCGAGCCTGGCGTACTGGCCGGCCACGTCTTGGCTGGCCTCGGCGTGCCCAGCCTCGACTGGGCCGGGGCGATCGTGCTCGGCGCCGGGCTGGCGATGTCGTCGACCGCCATCGTGCTGCCCATGCTGGCCGAGCGCGAGCTGCTGACCAGCCGCGCCGGCCGCGACGGTTTCGCGGTGCTGCTGTTCCAGGACCGGCGTTCATTCCGCTGGTGGCTCTGGTGCCGCTGCTGGCCGGCACGCCGCTGCCGGATCACGTGCCGTGGCGCGACGTGGCGCGCGCGCTGGCCGCGATCGCGGTGATCCTGGTCGGCGGCCGCTTCCTGCTGCGCCCGCTGTTCCGCGCCATCGGCGGGGCGAAGACGCCGGAAGTGTTCACCGCGGTCTCGCTGCTGATCGTGGTCGGCGCGGCGACGCTCGCCACGCTGGGTGGATTGTCGCCGTCGCTCGGCGCGTTCATGGCCGGCGTGCTGCTGTCGGAGTCCGAATACCGCCACGAACTGGAAGCCGACATCGCGCCGTTCGAGGGGCTGCTGCTGGGGTTCTTCTTCATCTCCGTCGGCATGTCGGCCGACCTGTCACTGGCGCTGGCGCATCCCGGCGTGCTGATCGGCGGCACTGCGGCGCTGCTGGCGGTGAAGGCGGCGATCGGCTTCGCGCTTGGGCGTGGCGGACGGCAGGACACCGCCAACGCGCTGCGCTTCGCCCTGGCGCTGCCGCAGGCGAGCGAGTTCAGCTTCGTGCTGTTCGCCGCCGCCGTCGGCGTGGGCGCGCTGGCGCCGGGCGCGGCGGCGATGGCGACGCTGGTCGCCGCGGCCTCGATGCTGGCCACGCCGATCCTGTTCGCCGCGTCGGAGCGCTGGCTGATCCCGCGCCTGACGCAGGTCGCGCCGCGGAAGTACGACACGATCGACGCCGCGCCGGCGCCGGTGATCATCTGCCGGCTTCGGTCGCGTCGGGCAGATCGTCGGCCGCATCCTGCGCATGCACGGCATCGCCTTCACCGCGCTGGAGCGCGATCCCGGCCAGGTCGATGTGGTGCGTCGCTTCGGCAACAAGGTGTATTACGGCGACCCGACGCGGGCCGACGTGCTGCGCGCCGCCGGCGCCGAGACGGCGAGGCTGCTGGTGGTTGCGATGGACGACATGGAGGCGGTGCTGCGCACGGTCGATGTTGCCAAGCGGGCCTTTCCCGAGTTGCACATCCTTGCCCGGGCGCGCAACCGGCGGCACGCGTTCCTGCTGATGGACCGCGGGATCGACGGGCTGGTGCGCGATACGTTCTATTCCAGTCTGGAGCTGGGGCGGCTGGCGCTGCTCGGGCTCGGGATCGAGGCTGCGGCGGCCGCACACGCCGTGGCACTGTTCCGTGATCATGACGAGAAGACCCTGGTGGCGAGCCATGCGATCTATCGCGATGAAACGCAGTTGATCCAGACCACGCGCGACGCGGCGGAGGAGTTGGAGAGTTTGTTCGAGGCCGATCGGGCCGGTTCCTAAGGGTGCCGCCGGATCCGCTTGCCCGGTGACCCCCCGATGACCAGCCCCGGGCTGCGCGCGCGAATGTGATAGACACGACGGCGGCAAAGCGCGATATCGTCGCGTCCCATGCATTATCTCGTCTACCTGTTCGACGTTGACAACACGCTGCTGGACAACGACCACGTCCAGCGCGATCTCAGTGCCCACCTGGCCGTGACCTACGGTGGGGCGGCGCGCGATCGCTACTGGGCCTTGTTCGAGGAACTGCGGCAGAGCCTCGGCTATGCCGACTACCTCGGCGCGCTGCAGCGCTACCGGCTGGAGACCCTGCACGACCCGCGGGTGCTGCGGATCGCCAATTTTCTCGTCGATTATCCGTTCGCCGACCGGCTGTATCCTGCGGCGCTCGCCGTCGTGCAGCAGGCTCGTGCGTGCGGGACCGCGGTGATCCTGTCGGACGGCGACGCGGCGTTCCAGCCCCGCAAGGTCGAACGATCGGGCCTGTGGCGGGCGTTCGCCGACAACGTGCTGATCTACGTGCACAAGGAGCAATCGCTGGACTGCGTGGAACGGCTGTATCCGGCACGGCACTACGTGATGGTGGATGACAAGCTGTGGATCCTGGCGGCGATGAAGCAGGCCTGGGGGTCGCGGGTGACCACGGTGTTCGTGCGGCAGGGTCACTATGCGCTCGACCCGGGTGTCGAGGCGCGGCATCCGCGACCCGACATCACGCTGGATCGGATCAGCGATCTGCTCGATTATCCTCGGTCGGCGTTTGCGGGGGAAGCGTCCGGAGCGGAATAAGCGCGTCGTCTGGCGATGGGCCGCAGGCTTGTCCACAAGAAAACCAGGTTCACCGCAGAGCGCGCAGAGATTTATTCCAGCGCAACTCGCGCGAGGTCGGTGACGACAGACTTTCTCTGCGCGCTCCGCGTGCTCTGCGGTGGATCTTTCCTGTTGTGGAGCCAGGAACGTCACGCAATCAGCCCGTGAGTCGCGCCGGCTAGGCGCCCCTGCTCGTCCGATGTTAGCCTAGGATCAGACAACCTGGGGAAACCCACATGGGCATGACCATCACCGAGAAAATCCTCGCGCGTTCCGGCGGCACGGCGAAGGTTTCGCCCGGCGATGTCGCCGTGGTCGAGGTGGAGACCGCCTGCCTGCTCGACCTGTCGTTCCTGCCGGAAGGCTGGCGGGAGGTGCTGAAGGTCGCCGATCCGTCCAAGGTGGTGATCGTGTTCGACCACCTGGCCCCGGCACCCACCGTGCGGGCGGCGGAGAACATGCGCGTCGGTCGCGCCTTCGCCAAACGTTTCGGTATCGAGCGCCTGCACGATGTCGGCCCGGACCAGGGCATCAGCCACGCGGTCATTGCCGACAACGCCTATGCCTTGCCGGGGACAGTGCTGGTGAACGGGGATTCGCACACCTGCGCGGCCGGCGCGTTCAACTGCGCCGCCCGCGGCGTGGGCGGGCCGGACATGCTGTATGCGGTGACCACCGGCAAGGCGTGGTTCCGTGTCGGCGAAACGATCCGCTACGACTTCATCGGCCGGCTGCGTCCGGGCGTCTCGGCGAAGGACATTTTTCTCCATATCGCCGGCACATTCGGCGCGCACGTCAACCAGAACATCGAGTATGGCGGCCCGGGAATGTCGACCCTTAGCGTGAACGCCCGACGCACGCTGGCGACCATGGGCACCGAGCTGTCCGCCGAGTTCGTGATCTTCGAGCCGGACGACGCGCTGATCGACTACGTCAAGGAGCGCAATCCGAAGCCCTTCATGCCGACCGTCGCGGATGCGGACGCGGTCTACAGGGAGCGCCGCACGCTCGATCTGGACACGATCGAGCCGCTGGTCGCCTTGCCCGACGCCGTGGTGAACAACTCGGTGCGCATCAGCAAGGTCGCCGGCCAGCGCATCGACCAGGCGTTCATCGGCTCCTGCGCCAACGGCACGCTGGATGACCTGGCGGTTGCGGCGCGCGTCGTAAAGGGGCGCAAGGTGGCAAAGGGCACGCGCTTCATCGTCACCCCCGGCACGCAGCGGACCTTTCTCGCGGCACTGAAGGCCGGCTATGTCGAGACGCTGCTGGAGGCGGGCGCGGTGGTGACCCCGGCAACCTGCGGCGCCTGCGTCGGCGGGCACATGGGCGTGCTGGGGCCGGACGAGGTGTGCATCACCGCCAGCACGCGCAACTTCAAGGGACGGATGGGAGATCCCTCGGCGCGCATCTTCATGGGCTCGCCGGCGACCGTCGCGGCCTCGGCATTGGCGGGCGCGATCACCAGTGCGGCCGAGTTCTTCCAGGGAGACGTCGGATGAGGGCAGGAAATGTCTGGAAGTTCGGCGATAATATCAACACCGATCTGATGCTGCCCGGGCGGTATCTGTACAGCAGCGCCGAGGAGCAGGCGACGGCGGTGTTCCAGGCGAACCGGCCGGAGTGGGTGCATCAGGTGCGGCAAGGCGACGCGATCGTCGGCGGATTCAATTTCGGCATGGGATCGTCGCGCCCGGCAGCGCGGTCGTTGCGCATGTGCGGCGTCGGCTTCGTGCTGGCCGAGGCGATCAACGGTCTGTTCTTCCGCAACGCGGTGAACTACGGGCTGCTGGCCTGCGAGTGCCCGGGGGTCTCGGCGGCGTTCGACGAGGGGGACACGGCGGAACTGTCGTTGCAAACCTGGAGCGTGCGGAACCCGCGCACGGGCCAGACGTTGCCGGTGCTGGAAGTACCGGCTCGGTTGCTGGAGATGATGCTGCAGGGCGGGGTGTATCCGCTGCTGGCGGCGCAGGGGCTGATCGCGTCAGCGTAATGATTGCGTACACCTCTCCCGCCGAGAGCGGGAGAGGTCGCGGAGCGGAGCGACGCGGGTGAGGGTCGTGCCGCGTGAACCACCCTCACCCGCGTCGCAAGTGCTCCGCGACCTCTCCCGCCGAGAGCGGGAGAGGTGAACTTCCCTTACGCCTCGTCGGGTTCCTCTTCTGCCACCATCTCGGCGTCGACCTCGAGCAGGCGCTCGGCGGTCGTTGGATCCACGGCTTCGACGCCGCGCAGTACTCGCCCGACCGCGCGGGTGCGCACGCGCGCGGCATCAATCGTGTTGCTGAACCTGCCAGCCTGCTTAGCCAAGCTGCTCCAGCACACCATCCATCTTCAGCATCTCCTGCTTCGTCGCGCCCAGCAGCTTGCCGATCTGATCGGCCTTCTGCTCCAGCGCCAACGTAATGAACCCGAGATGGATGGTGCGCAGCAGCGCCGGAAACAGACTCGGCCCCATCACCAGAACACGACACTCGCGGCCGATGTCGTCGATCAGCCCGGGGATGCGCGCCACCTCGGCGTAGAGCGAGTCGGTCGGCAGATACAGCACGGCGAACTCCACCGTGACCGGCGGATTGATGTACTTCGTGGCGATCTTCTTCGCCTCGTCGCGCATGCGCCGCTCCAGCATCCGCGTGGCGCTGCGCTCCCCCTCGACGTCCCCCGCCTCCGACGCCGCCAGCAGCCGCTCGTAGTCCTCCACCGGGAATTTCGCATCGATCGGCAGCAGCGGACGGGTTTCGCCGCGTACCGGCATCTTCACCGCGAACTCGACCGTGTCGTTGCTCTCCGGGCGGACCTTGCAGTTCGTTTCGTACTCGCCGGTCGGCAGGATGTCGTCCAGCATGGCGCGCACCTGGGTCTCGCCCCAGCCGCCGCGCGTCTTCACGTTGGAGAACAGCCGCTTGATGTCGCCGATCTGCGCGGTCACCGCCTGCACGTCGCCCATCGCCTTCTGCACGGCGGCGAACTGGTCGATCACGCGGTTGAAGCTCTCGTTCATCTGCTTCTCGACCGCGGAATGAAGCTGCTCGTTCACCGATTTCTGGATCTCGGCCAGTTTCCCCTCGTTGCCCTCGCGCAACTCCTTCAGCTTGGCCTCCAGCAGCGCGCGGGTGGCGTTGGACTGCTCGACGATCTGCTCGGCGGCCTTGCGCTGGGCTTCCGACAGCGCCAGGCGCAGCTCGCCCTGCTCGCGCGTCAGCACCGTGCGCACCTGCTCCAGGCTGGTGTCCAGCGCGCCGCGCAGCGTGGTCAGGCGTTCAACGCCCTCGGTGGACTGTGCGCGCAGATGGGCGCGCGTCGTCTCCGCCTCGGTGCGCGTGCCGTCGCGCGCCTGCTCGGCCAGGATGCGCAGGTGCTGCAGGTCGCGCGCCTGGCGTAGCACGACCCACAGCGCCGCAAGCGCGGTGATGACGGCGAGGCATATCCCGATCAGCTCGACCGACATGCAGGGCACCCGGTGATGTCCCCCTTTGACACCGATGGGGGGGCGATTCGCGCGGCATTATCGGCTAGAACGCCCCCGCATGACACCGCCACCATCGACCGAGGCCGCCGTGAGCCAACGCGACTACGTGTACTTCGAGGACATGGTGCCCGGCCGCGTGCTGCGCTCCGCCAGCCTGCCGCCGCTGACGCGGGAGGCGATTCTGGACTTCGCGCGCGAGTTCGACCCACAGCCGCAGCATCTGGGCGAAGTGACCGCCGCGGAGAGCAACCTCGGTGTGTTCTGCGCCAGCGGCTGGCACACCGGCAGCCTGACGATGCGGCTGATTGCCGAGACCACCCCGATCAAGGGCGGCGGCATGGGCGCCGGGATCGAGGTCCGTTGGCCGCGCCCGGTGGTGCCGGGGGATTCGCTGCGGGTGGAGATCGAGGTCGTCGAGGCCCGGCCATCGAAATCCCGCCCGGACAAGGGGGTGGTGACCTTCCGCACCACCACGTTCAACCAGCGCGACGAGCCGGTGCAGCACTGCACCCACACCGCGCTGTTTCCCCGCCGCAGCGCGGTCGCACCCTGACGGCGCCGTTGAACGTCACGGCGGCCTCTGCCTATTGTGCCCGCCGGAGCGAAACTTCCGGGACCCGGCCATGAATGCGCCGCGCAACGGCAACGCTGTCGACTACTTCCTGGACCGCCACCTGCACGAGGGGCGCGGCGGGGTCGTTGCGTTCCGCGATCCCTGGCGCAGCCTGAGCTACGCCGGGCTGGCCGAGGCGACGCACCGCTTCGCCGGGGCACTGCGCGCGGCCGGGGTGGAGCGGGAGCGGCGCATCGTCCTGCTGCTGCTGGATACGGTGGATTTTCCAGTGGCGTTCTGGGGGGCGTTGCGCGCCGGGGTCGTTCCGGTGCCGATCAACCCGCTGCTGACGCACGAGATGGTCGGTTACGTCCTGGCGGACAGCCGCGCCGATGCGGTCGTGATCTCGGCGCCGCTGGCCGGGCCGTTGTTGCCGGTGCTGCACAGCGTGACGGGGCTGCGGCGCATCGTGGTGGCGCAGCCGGACGGGACCGCGCCGGCGGCGATCGATGATCCGCGCCAGGTGGGACTTGGCGCGTTTCTCGCGGGCGGTGCGCCGGATGCGCCGACCGCGGTGGCGCCGGCGGATGAGGTGGCGTTCTGGCTGTATTCCTCGGGGTCGACCGGGGCGCCGAAGGGCGTGCGGCACGTGCATGCCAGTCTGCGCGCCACGGCGGATACCTACGGCGCGCAGGTGCTGGGTATCCGCGCCGACGACCTGATGTTTTCCGCCGCAAAGGCGTTCCATGCCTATGGGCTGGGCAACAGCATGACGTTTCCGATGGCAGTGGGAGCGGGCGCCGTTTTCCTGCCGGATCGTCCGACGCCGGATGCGGTGCTGGACACGATGCAGCGCCATCAGCCAACGATGTTCGGCGGCGTGCCGACGCTCTACGCGTCGCTGCTGGCGAGTGTGCGGATCGGCGTGGGAGCGGGATCGCAGCGGCTGCGGCGTTGCATCTCGGCCGGTGAGGCGCTGCCCGCCGATATCGGACGCCGCTGGCGCGAGATCGTCGGCGTGGACATCCTGGATGGGATCGGTTCCACGGAAATGCTGCATATTTTCGTGTCCAACCGCGCCGACGACGTGCGCTATGGCACCAGCGGCACGCCGGTGCCGGGATATGACGCGGTCGTGCTGGATGAGCACAGCGCGCCGGTGCCGGATGGCGAGGCGGGCGAGCTGGTGGTGCGCGGGCCGTCCTCGGCCGAGGGCTATTGGCTCCAGCGCGAGAAGACGCGCCGCACCTTTCGCGGCGAGTGGACGCACACCGGCGATACCTACGTGCGCGATGCCGACGGGTACTATCGGTATTGCGGGCGCAGCGACGAGATGCTCAAGGTGAGCGGCGTCTGGGTCTCGCCGTTCGAGGTGGAGGAGGCGCTGATCTCGCATCCGGCGGTGCTGGAGGCGGCCGTGGTCGGGCACCGGGATCCGGACGGGCTGATCAAGCCGAAGGCGTTCGTGGTGCTGCAGGAGCGGGCGCGGGATTTGGATGCCGCGACGCTGGCGGAGTTGCTGAAGACGCACGTGAAGGAGCGCATCGGCGTGTGGAAATATCCGCGCTGGATCGCGTTCGTGGACGGGCTGCCGAAGACGGCGACGGGGAAGATCCAGCGGTTCAAGCTGCGGGAGGGGGAGGCGTGAGGAGGTTGCACCAGCTCGGGCGGAGCTTGGCCCACTTGATTCTCCCCCTCCGCTTGAGGGAGGGGGATCGGGGGAGGGGTTCGTGCCAATGTCGCACCGACGGCTTGTGCGCACTCACCCCTCCGCCCGCCCTTGATCCGCTTCGCGGCCCAAGCCCGCAAGGGGAGGGGGGTGTTGTTCATGATGACCCTCGACGGCAAACACCTCGAAACTGCCTGGTGGGGTCCGCCACCGGACGCCGCGCCGACACTCGTGCTGCTGCACGAGGGGTTGGGCTCGGTCGGGCTATGGCGGGCGTTTCCGGCGTCGTTGCAGGCCGCCACCGGGTGCGGCGTGCTGGCCTATTCGCGGTTCGGCTACGGGCGCTCGGCGACCGTCACGCTGCCGCGGCCGCTGAGCTACATGCACGATGAGGCGCGCAACGTGCTGGGGCGCGTATTGGACGCGACCGGCGTACAGCGCTGCGTGCTGGTCGGGCATTCCGACGGCGGGTCGATCGCGGCGATCTATGCCGGGGAGATGCACGACCCGCGCGTTGCCGGTCTCGTGCTGATCGCGGCGCATTTCTTCGTCGAGCAGGTCAGCGTCGCCTCCATCGCCGGCATTGCGCGGGAGTATGACGCGGGCGGGCTGCGGGCGCGGCTGGCACGGCACCATGACGACGTGGAGGCGGCGTTCCGCGGCTGGAGCGGCCCATGGCTGGACCCGGCGTTCCGGGAATGGAACATCACCCCGCAGGTCGCGGCGATCCGCGTTCCCATGCTGCTGTTGCAGGGCGCCAACGACGCCTACGGCACCGTCGAACAAGTGCGAGTAGCAGAGCGGCACGCCAGGTGCCCGGTGGAGACGATGCTGATCCCCGGCGCCCAGCACTCGCCGCATATCGAGGCACCGGAGGCGACCTGCGCCGCAGTCGCCGGATTTGCCAGGCGCCTGCTGCTGGATCGCGCGGTGGCCGCATGAGCAACGTGATCGATTTCCGCACGGAGCCGTCACGCTACCGGCATTGGCGAATGACGTTCGACGGCCCAGTGGCGCACCTGATCATGGATGTCGATCCCGCCGGCGGCCTGTTCGACGGCTATGAGCTGAAGCTGAATTCCTATGACCTTGGCGTCGATATCGAGCTGCACGATGCCGTGCAGCGGCTGCGGTTCGAGCACCCCGAGGTGCGCGCGGTCGTGCTGTCATCCGGCAAGCCGGGGGTGTTCTGCGCCGGGGCGAATATCCGCATGCTCGGCAGGGCCAGCCACGGCCACAAGGTGAATTTCTGCAAGTTCACCAACGAAACCCGGATGGCGATCGAGGACGCCACGGAACATTCCGGCCAGTTCTATCTGGCCGCGGTCAGCGGGACCTGCGCCGGCGGCGGTTACGAGATCGCCATGACCGCCGGGCACATCATGCTGATCGACGACCGGCGCAGCGCGGTGGCACTGCCGGAGACGCCGCTGCTGGCGGTGCTGCCGGGCACCGGCGGCCTCACGCGGCTGACCGACAAGCGCAAGGTGCGGCGCGATCGGGCGGACCAGTTCTGCCTGGTGGAAGAGGGCGTGCGCGGATGGCGCGCGGTGGAGTGGCGGTTGGTGGATGAAGTGGTGCCGCCGTCGGCGTGGCAGGACGCGGTGGCGCGGCGGGCGAGGGAGTTCGCCGCACGGTCGGATCGGCCGGAGGGGACGACGGGGATCCCGCTGACGCCGTTGGCGCGCGAGGTCAGTGACGATGCGATCACGTATCCGCATGTGCGCGTGGCACTGGATCGGCCAGGGCGACGGGCGGTGATCACCGTGTCCGGGCCAAGCGGATTTGCCGGACGATGTGGCGGGCATCCATGCGGCGGGGGCGGCGTTCTGGCCGCTCGCGATGGCGCGGGAGCTGGATGACGCGCTGCTGCATCTGCGACTGAACGAGCCGGCGCTGGGGTTGCTGGTGCTGCGGACCGAGGGCGATGTGGGCGCGGTGCTGGCGGCGGATGCGCTGCTGGAGGCGCACGAGGCGGACTGGCTGGTGCGCGAGGTGCGGCTGTTTTTGAAGCGGGTGTTGAAGCGGCTGGATCTGACTTCTCGAAGCCTGGTGGCGCTGATCGAGGCGGGAAGTTGTTTTGCCGGCACGCTGGCGGAGTTGGCGTTCGCGTGCGGATCGCGCGGTGATGGCGGCGGAGGGGGCGCAGCTCGCGGTGAGCGCGCTGAACTTCGGCGCGTATCCGATGAGCAACGGGCTGACGCGGCTGGCGACGCGGTTCCTGGGCGAACCGGACAGCGTGGCGCGCGCCGAAGCGGCGATCGGGACGCGGTTGGACGGCGCGGCGGCGGAGACGTTGGGGCTGGTGACAGCGACGTTCGACGCGATCGACTGGGATGACGAGGTGCGGGTGATGCTGGAGGAGCGGGTCAGTTTTTCGCCCGACGCGCTGACGGCGATGGAGGCGAATCTGCGGTTTGCCGGGCCCGAAACGATGGAGACGCGCATTTTTGGGCGGCTGACGGCATGGCAGAACTGGGTGTTCCAGCGGCCGAACGCGGTGGGGGCGAGCGGGGCGCTGCAACGCTACGGCAGCGGCCAGCGGGCGGAATTCGATCCGGAGCGGGTTTGAAGGAGACACGGCAATGCCTGACGGCATGAAGGTCGACTATGACGGCCTGATCCCGAACAATGTCGGGCCTGAACGACGATGCCCGCGTGCGCAAGGCGCTGGAAACCTGGCATCCCGGCTACATCGACTGGTGGAAGGACATGGGTCCCGAGGGGTTCCAGGATGCGCTGGTCTATCTGCGCACCGCGGTCGGCGTCGATCCGGAGGGCTGGGCGAAGTTCGGCTTCGTGAAGATGCCGGACTACAAATGGGGCATCCTGCTGGCGCCTGCCGGTGGAAGGCCGCCGCATCGCGTTCGGCGCGCACAAGGGCGAACCCGCCTGGCAGGAGGTGCCGGGCGAGCATCGCGCCATGCTGCGCCGGCTGCTGGTGATCCAGGGCGACACCGAGCCGGCCTCGGTCGAGCAGCAGCGGCATCTGGGGGCGACGGCGCCGTCGCTGTATGATTTGCGCAATCTGTTCCAGGTGAATGTCGAGGAAGGCCGCCACCTGTGGGCGATGGTCTATCTGCTGCAGAAATATTTCGGCCGCGACGGGCGGGAGGAAGCGGAGGAACTGTTGCGCCGGCGCTCCGGCGACAAGGATACGCCGCGCATGCTGGGCGCGTTCAACGAGGCGACGCCGGACTGGCTGTCGTTCTTCATGTTCACCACCTTCACCGATCGCGACGGAAAAATGCAGTTGGGCGCGCTGGCGCAGTCGGGGTTCGATCCGCTGTCGCGCACCTGCCGCTTCATGCTGACCGAGGAAGCGCACCACATGTTCGTGGGCGAGACCGGCGTGACGCGGGTGATCGAGCGCACCTGCCAGGCGATGCGCGAAGCCGGCATCGACGATCCGACGGATGTGGACGCGGTGCGCAAGCTGGGGGTGATCGACCTGCCGCTGGTGCAGCGGAAGATCAACCTGCACGTGTCGTTGACGCTCGGATCTGTTCGGGTCCGAAGTGTCCTCCAACGCGGCGAACGTGTTCAACGCCGGGCTGAAAGGGCGGTTCCGCGAGGACAAGCTGACCGATGACCACCAGTTGGTGAACGATACGTACCCGGTGCTGCGGCTGGTGGATGGGGCGATCGTGCAGCGAGGACGTGCCGGCGCTGTCGGCGCTGAACATGCGACTGCGCGATGATTTCGTCGGCGATACCAGGGGCGGCGTGCGGCGGTGGAACAGGTGATCGAGAAGGCGGGGTATCGCGTATCGGCTGGCGCTGCCGCACGTGGCGTTCAATCGCCGGATCGGGGAGTTCGCGCAGGCGAAGGCCGATCCGGCGGGGGCGGTTGATGGGCGCGGCGGCGTGGGAGGCGCGGCGGGAAGAATTCCTGCCGACGGCGGAGGATGCGGCGTATCTGGACAGTCTGATGGTGCCGGTGCGGGAGGCGGGGCAGTATGCCGGGTGGATCGCGCCGCCGAAGGTGGGGATCGACAACAAGCCGGGGGATTTCGAGTACGTGCGGATCGAGTAACGATCGAGCGCATCCCAGACCGAGGTCCCGTGACAGGTTCCCGGCGATCCGGACCGGCGGCTGTCGGTCGGCGACGTGACAGGTCCGGTCAGAAAGAACACAATGCGGGAGCGGGGAGGGACTTGGACATGCGGCACGTGCGTCTGTGGGGCTTGATCGTGGCGTTGCTGCTGGTGGGCGCGTCGGCCCAGGCAGCCGGAACCCTGCGCGTCGGCATGCAGGACGACCCGGACGCGCTCGATCCCGCCCTGGGCGGCACGTTCGCCGGGCGCATCGTGTTCGCCAGCCTGTGCGACAAGCTGATCGACCTGAACGACAAGCTCCAGTTCGTGCCGCAGCTTGCGACCGCGTGGACCTGGTCGGCCGACTCGCGGGCGCTGACGCTGACGCTGCGGGACGGCGTGACGTTCCAGGACGGCGAGAAGCTCGATGCCGATGCGGTGAAGGCGAACCTCGAGCGCTATCGCAGTGCGCCGTACAGCTCGCGTCGCGCCGAGCTGAAGCCGGTCACCGCGGTCGAGGTGGTCGATCCGCAGACCGTGCGTCTGGTGCTGTCGCAGCCCTATGCGCCGCTGATCGCGGTGCTGTCGGACCGCGCCGGCATGATGGCCGCGCCGAAGGTGATCGAGCAGCTTGGCAAGGACTTCTTCACCCATCCGGTCTGCGCTGGCCCGTTCAGCTTCGTCGAACGGGTGGCGCAGGATCACATCACGCTGCAGCGCTATCCCGGGTACTGGAACGCCGGGGCGATCCATCTCGACCGGATCGAGTTCCATCCGATTGCCGACTCCAGCGTGCGCCTGGTCGACGTGCAGGCCGGTCAGCTTGACATGGCGGAGGAGATCGCGCCGACCGATGCCGCGAAGGTGCAGCAGGATGCACGGCTTCGGCTGATGAAGACGACGGCGTTGGGCTACGAGGGGATGATGATCAACCTCGGCAACGGCACCGGCGCCAATCCGGACCTGGCACGCGATCCGCGCGTGCGCGAGGCGTTCGAGGCGTCGATCGATCGCAACGTCATCAACCAGGTTGCCGCATCCAACCTGTTCGTGCCGGACAACCAGTCGGAGCTGCCGGCAAGCCCGTACTTCAACACGCAACGCCGGTCCCGCCACGCGATGTCGCCAAGGCGAAGGCGCTGTTGCAGCAGGCGGGGGTGGCGCACCTGACCGTCGCGTTGCAGACGCTCAACACGCCGCTCGACACCCAGATCGGCGAGATCATCCAATCCATGGCGGCCGAGGCGGGGATCACGGTGAAGTTGCATGCCGGCGAGACCGTGGCGAACATTGCCGCCATGAAACAGGGTAATTTCCAGACCGCACTGACCATCTGGAGCGGGCGTTCTGATCCGGACTTCAACATCACGCAGTACCTGTCCTGCGACGGATTCCAGAACTGGACGAAATATTGCAATCCGACGTTCCAGACACTGCTCGACAAGGCGCGTTCCGTGACCGATCCGGCGCAGCGGCAGGAGCTCTATCACCAGGTGGCGGCGACCTACATCGCCGACCGGCCGATTTCTGTTCCTGTTCCACATGACCTGGCTGTACGCGGTGAACAAGCACCTGGAGGGGTTCACGCCGGTGCCCGATGGGCTGATCCGGCCGCAAGGGCTGATGCTGCAATAGGGTCGAGGGGGCCGCCTGCGCGGCCGCGTCATGCCGACCGCCGATAAGGGTGACCGTCCCCCGTCATGGCCGGCCCCCGGGTCCGGCCATGACGGGGGGCGACGCCGGTACGTCAAGATCAACGCCGGTTGGTATCAGTCCGCGATCGCAAACCGGTCGACGGTCGGCGGCGCTGCATACGGCGGCGTCGATCAGGCGCAGTCCGCGCAGGCCGTCGGCGAAGCTTGGGTATCCGACGTGCTCGCCGCGCATCGCCGACCAGGACTGGAACACCACGTTGCGGAACGCGTCGATGTAGCCTTCCGCATGCCCGGCGGCAAGCTTCGACATCCAGGCGAGCTCGCGCGGCAATGCATCGGGCGAGCGCTGGATGATCGTGTTGCCGGCGGCGGAACGTTCGATCCAGACATTCGGGTCCTGCTGGTTCCAGTCGGCGCCACGCGCCGAACCGTCGAGCGACAGCGTGATGGTGTTGGGGTGGCCCGGCGCGACGCCGCTGATGGTCGCACCGCCGGCGGCTCCGTTGCCTAGGCGGATCAGCAGATCGGCCTGTTCCTCCAGCCCGTGGCGGACGCGCATGCCGCCGTCCTCGGTGCGGGTGCCGGGGGGTTCGCTGCCCTCGCCCGGATTTCCGTGCCAGATGCGCTCGGGTTGGTGGGTGGAGAATTGCGCGGTGATCTCGACGATGCGCTGGCCGCTGACGAATTCGACCAGATCGAGCCAGTGCACGCCGAGATCCATCAGCGCATAGGACGCGCCGGTGGTGCCGGGCGAAAACATCCAGACATATTTGTCGGCCGCGAAGACATCCTGCGAAAGATAGCACCCGCCGACGCGGCGCAACGTGCCGAAACGGCCCGCGGCGACTCGTTCGCGCAGCACCTCGACCAGCGGATAGCCGCGATAGGTGTAGGCGATGGCGCCGATGCGATTGGCGCGCGTTGCGGCCTCGATCATGCGGTGGCCGTCGTCGATGCTGGTGGCCATTGGCTTCTCGCACAGCACGTGCGCGCCGGCGCCGAGTGCGGCGATGCTGTGCCCGGCGTGCAGGTGATGCGGCGAGCAGACATGCACGATGTCCGGGGTGCATTCGCGCAGCATGCGAGCGGGATCGTCGTAGGCGGCGGCATGGCCGAAGGCGATGGCCGCGCCGAGCGTGCGGCCGCACACCGCGACCAGCTCGCCGCCCAGCTCGCGGATCAGCCGCACGTGCACCTGCGCGATGCCGCCGGTGCCGATGAGCGCGACGCGCGGGCGCCACGCGGTCATGGCGGCGCCTCGGCCACGACGAACCCGGCGGCCTGCGCCGTCGCCAGAAGGTTGCGATAGCCCATCCGCGCATAGGTCAGCGGATGGGCGATGCGCGGGTCCTGCTCGGCCTCGACCACCAGCCAGCCGGCGTAGCCGTGCGCGTGCAGGTCTTGCAGCAGCGGCAGGAAGGGGATGCAGCCGTCGCCGGGGACGGTGAAGATGCCTTGCAGCACGGCTGGCATGAAGCCCAGGTCGGCGGCGAGCGCGCGGTCCAGCACGTCCTGGCGCACATCCTTGCAGTGCACGTGCACGACGCGGGCGATGTGGCGGCGCAGCAGCGCGGCGGGATCGCCGCCGGCGAACAGGCAATGGCCGGTGTCGAACAGCAGGCCGACCGATGGGCCTGTATATTGCATCATCAGATCGATCTCGCGGTCGGTCTGCACGATGGTGCCCATGTGGTGATGGAACGCCATGCCGACGCCGAACGCCGCCATGCGATCGGCCAGCGCGGTGAGCTTGCGGCCGTAGGCGGGCCAGTCGCCTCGGCCAGGCGCGGACGTTGCGAGAGCGGGTGAAAAATGCCGTCGTGGCGACCTCGAGAGGTGTCGGCGTAGACGACAACCTTGCAGCCGAGATCGCGCAGCAGCGTCAGGTGCGGCACGATGGCGGCGAATTCCGCGTCCACCTCGCGATCGCAGATGCGGCCGTCGTACCAGCCGGAGACCAGGCGCAGGTGGTGGCTGGCGAGGATCGGGCCGAGTTCGGCTGAGGTGCGGGGGAATTTGCCCCCGAGCTCGGTGCCGGCGTAGCCGGCGAGGCGCGTCTCGGCGAGGCAGGTTTCCAGCGGGATGTCGCCGCCGAGCTCCGGCATGTCGTCGTTGGTCCAGGTGATGGGATTGATGCCGATCGCACTGCCATGACGATCCGGGCTTCCTTTCAGGGACAGCGCACGTGAGCGCGGCTTTCGGCGGCGGTCAGCGCGGCAACGGCATCCTCCGCGCGGGCGCGCATCCGTTTCGCTCCGTCGGCACCACGCGGCGAAACGCTTCCGCCTGCAGGCGCAGCGCGTCCAGGAAGCGCGTCGGCGTCGGGCGGCCAGAGGAAGCGGCATTCCTCGGCGTCGCGCGTGCCGAAGATGTGCGCCCAGCAGACGTCGCCCTGCGGGAACCGGCGGCCGAGCGAGACCAGGCCGGTGCTGCCGCCCGACAGGTCGCACAGCACCTGCGCGCTCTCGGCGTCGCCCGGCACGGTGCGGGTCGTGTTCGATCGTTGCGGCAACTGGCGTGCACCGCGACGATGTCCTGGCCGGTGAGCCAGCGGAGCTGGTCGAATTCGTGCACGCCCATGTCGACGAAGATGCCGCCGCTATCGGCGCGGAACGATGCCGGCGGGGCGCGCTCGTCCCACTGGTAGCAGGCGGCGAGATAGATGCCGCCGAACGCGCCCTCGGCGATGCGCTGGCGCAGGCGGCGCAGCGCGGGGACGAAGCGGCGCCAATAGGCGATCTGCAGCGGCACGCCGGCGGCCGCGGTTGCGCGCGCGGCCTCGGCGGCCTGGGCGGCGGTGGTGCCGCAGGGTTTCTCGCACAGGATCGGCAGCCCGGCCGCGGCGACGCGGCGGACCAGCGCAGGTGCGCGTCGCTGGGGGCGGCGATCAGCACGCCGTCGATCCCGCCGGCGTCCAGCATGGCGTCGAGCGTTGCGTGGGCGGCGAGGCCCGCGCGCGCAAGGTCGTTGCGCGCTGCGGCCGCGGGTTCGGCGACGGCGGCGATGGCGACCGTTTCGCTGCCGGCGATGGCGCGCAGATGCGTGCGGCCCATCCGCCCGGCGCCGACCAGGCCGAGTTTGAAGACGCGCCATCAGGCGTGCGGCATGGGCGGCGCCCATGCGCTGGGGTTGTCACGCGGGGCGCGGCTGCGATGCACCTCGATGACGGACTGGCACAGCGCGATGTCGTGCAGCGCGTCGGCGGCCGAGGTGAGCGGTGCGGCGCCGGACGTAACGCAGGCGTGGAAATGCATGAGTTCCTCACGAAAGCTTTCGTCGTAGGCGGTGATTTCCTCGGTCTGCCAGGAGCGGGCGGTGCCGGGGTCGCCGCCTTCGCGCGTGATCAGCGTCGGCGCGCTGCGCAGGAAGGGCGACGGGAACGCAAGGGTCAGCCGCGCCTGCGGGGCATACAAGGCGAACTCCATCGCGTAGCGCGCGATGCCCGGCAGATCGACCCAGGTGAGCACGCATTGCGTGGCGCCGAAACGAAGCACGGCGGTGATGCCGTGATCGGTGATGTCGGCGAAGGCCAGTTGGTCCGGTTCGCCGAGCACGCCGCGGATGGCGTTGAACTCGTGCACCAGGCTGTCGAGCAGCACGAGGTGATAGGCGTGCGCCGAGACGCGGTTCGACGTCGCCGATGGCGGCGGCGATGCGGGCGGAGGTGTCGGCGGCAAGCTCGGTGCGCAGCGCGGCGGGCAGCGAGTCCCGGGCGGTGCAGGCGGATAATGCGCGACGTAGGGCAGGAACGGCGCCTCCAGCGTGGTGATGCGCGCGAGGCGGAGGTCTTGCAGGGCGCGGGCGTCCTCGGCGAAACGGCGGTAGGCGGGATCGTAACGTTTGTTGTAGGCGACCATCAGGGTGACGCCGGCGCGCTCGGCCGCGGCGATCATGGCGTGGCCCTCGGCGAGGGAAAAACAGATCGGCTTTTCGACCAGGATGTGCAGCCCGGCCTGCGCGGCGGCGATGGCGATCGGGGCGTGGCTGCCCGAGGTGAGGATCAGCACGGCATCGAGTGTCTGGGCGAGCAGGTCGCGCCAATCGGCGCAGGTGAAGGGGACGGCGTAATCGCACGCGCAGGCCTCGCGCAGGGGTTGCGACAGGTCGCACAGCGCGGCGATGTCGAAGAGGTCGGGGAGCTCGCGCAGGTAGTGCAGGTGCATCACCTGCGCGACCAGGCCGCAGCCGACGACCCCGATTTTCACCCGCGCGGTCATTGGCGCGTGCCTATACGAGATGCTTGATGGAATCTGGGGACGCTACGCGAGGGCATTTGTCGATATCAATCGTGGATGTGGTGACCCGGACAGACGCTTCGCGTGGCATAAAGGCAATAGCCGTATAGTGTCAGGTTCGGACATCGCGCACCGTTCTCACAGCGCCAAGTGGTCCGCTGGGCGCAGGATGCGAACCCCGCGCCAGGGGTCCATGCTAAGCAGATCATGGTCCGACGATATGAGGATCGATGCCGCAGCAGCGCGCGCGAGTTCCAGATACATGTCGTCGCCCGGGTCGCGACACTCGTTCACTCGGACCGTGGGAGAGAACCACAGCGCCGCGGTGGACAGCGCGCTGATGACCTCATCTATCGTGCTCGAGGCAAGCGCTCTGGCGAACTTGCGGCGACCTAGTACCTCGCGCATTTCATCCAGCACCGGCCGCGACAGCACGATCCGTTCCCGCTCGATCGCGTAGTCCAGCGCCCGCCGCGGAAGGCCGCTCGGCCGCAGCGCCGCGCTGACGACCACGCTGGCGTCGACAACGATCAGCCGCGTCGTGCGGCCCGTTCCGCCTTCCACGCGGCCAACTCCTGGTCGATGTCTTCCTGGGTCAGCCCGGCCTGCTCCGCCGCCCGGCCGGTGGCGGCGAGCAGGGCAGCCAGCGGGTTGTGCTCCGCCGTCGGCCGCAGCATGTGGCTAACCAACCGCCCGACGGCTTCCAGCCGGTTCGGGTCAGCCAGCCCTATGGCGGCTTCCTCGTCGATCGGGATTTCGACCCTGACAACGCCCATCGGTTCCTCCGTCGCCCGGAGGTTAGCGCGTCGGGCGAGGGGTCGCCATTGTATTTGGGGGCAGACCCCTCCCCCCGCCCCCCTCCCTCAAGGGGAGGGGGAGAATAGTGTTCGCTGGCCGTTCCTACCCCAGGAATGCGCGCACCTCCGCCACCGCCTGCGCCAGCCCAACCCTTCGCACCACCACCCCCGCCGGAAACGCCGACAGCAGCCGGCTCGGCGTCCGCCGGTCCAGCAGCACGAACACCCCGCGGTCCGTCGCCCGTCGGATCAGCCGGCCGAACGCCTGGCGCAGCCGCAGCCGGGCGATCCGGTCGTCGTAGCCCGTCAGATCGCCGCCGGACAGATGCACCCGCCGCTCCCGGTGCAGGATGTCCGGCCGCGCCCAGGGCACCTTCTCGAACACCACCAGCCGCAGCGCCCGCCCCGGCACGTCCACCCCGTCGCGCATCGCGTCGGTGCCCAGCAGGCAGCTTTCTTCCTCGGTGCGGAAGATGTCGACCAGCGTGGCGTTGTCCATCGCATCGACGTGCTGCGCATACAGCGGGATGCCCGCCGCCTCCAGCTCCGGCGCGATCCGCGCGTGCACCGCCTGCAGCCGGCGGATCGCGGTGAACAGCCCCAACCCGCCGCCGCCGGCCGCCAGGAACAGCGCCCGGTACGCCGCGGCCAGCGCGCCGATGTCGCCCGCGGCCACGTCGGTGACGATGAAGGTCGCGCGTCTGCGCCGCGTAGTCGAACGGGCTCGCCACCGCCACGCGGATCGCCGGCGAGGGCAGGTGCGGCGCGCCCACCCGCGCCTCCGCCGCCTCCCACGACGACCTCGGCATCCGCCTCGCCGGAGTCCCGCAGCGTCGCCGAGGTCACCAGCAGCCCGTGCGCCGGCGCGGCCAGGCTCAGCGCGAACGGCACCGTCGGATCGAGCCAGTGCCGGTGCAGCCCGACATCCCGGTCGCCCGCAGTCGCGCCGGTCCAGCCGCAGGAACATCACGTGCTGCGGCCGCTCCCCTGGCTCGCCCGGGCCGCCCGTCACCGCCGCGCAGCATCCCCCGCCACGCCGTCAGCGGGTCGATCGCCCGCCGCCCGAGCGAGCGGCACGCCGCCTCGATGCGGATCCGCGTGGCGGCGTCCATGTCCTCCGCCTCGTCCTCCAGCCGCGCGCGCCAGCCGCGTCCGCAGCGTCTCCAGCGGCTCGATGATCCGCCCCAGGGCCCGCGCCAGACCGGTCCGCCGCCTCCGCCAGCCCGGCGCACGGGCGGGAACAGGTCGCACTCCAGGGCGCCCCACGACGGACGAAACCCCGGCTCGCCGTCGCCCGCCAGCCGCGCCAGCACCTGGCGGCGCAGCAGGCGCAGGAACGCCTCGGTCGGGTTCGCCCGCTCGGGGTCCGGCGCATCCGCCCCCAGCAGCTTCTCCAGCATGGCGTCCAGTTCCGGGTCGTCCGGCTCCCCCAGCCGCGACCACCAGCCCGGCGACGGGCAGCGCCCGCGCCGCCTGCAAGCGCCGCGTCCAGCGGCGTCTCCAGCGTCCGGCCGCTCGGCCACCAGCTCGTCCAGCCGCCGCCGCAAGCCCGCGTGCGCGCGACCGCCCGCCCTCGGCGCCCAGCAGCCAGCGCCGCAGCTCCGCCGTCTCCGCCCCGGACAGCTCGGCCGAGAACGCGCCGTCCGCGGCGTCGAACACGTGGTGGCCCTCGTCGAACACGTAGCGCGTCGGCACCGAGGCATCGTCCAGCCCGCCCCAGGCCGCCTGCGCCATCACCAGCGCATGGTTCGCCACCACCAGATGCGCGGTCCGCGCCCGGCGGATCGTGTGCTCGACGAAGCAGCGCTTCCAGTGCGGGCAGGCGGCGTGGATGCACTCCCCGCGCCGGTCCGCCAGGCTCCGCACCGTCGCCGTCGCCGAACAGCTCGGCGAACCAGCCCGGCAGATCGCCGCCCTGGATGTCGCCGTCGGCGGTCGCCAGCGCCCAGCGCGCGATCAAGCCCAGCGGCACCAGCGGCGGAGATCGACGCGGCCGCCATCGCCCGCCTGCCGCCGCGCCCGGCCCGCCGATCATCGGCCGCAGCGCTTCCTCGTAGTTCAGCAGGCACAGGTAGTTTTCCCGCCCCTTGCGCACGACCACGCGGCGGCGGCGCTCGACCGGGTCGGGGAACAGCCGCGCCAGCTCGGCGTCGATCTGGCGCTGCAGGTGCCGGGTGAAGGTGCTGATCCAGACCGTGCCGCTGGTTCTTCTCCGCCCACAGGCTGGCCGGGGCGATGTAGCCCAGCGTCTTGCCCGTGCCGGTGCCGGCCTCGGCCAGCACCAGGTGCGGATCGCCGCGCATCTCGCGCGGCGCGAACGCCGTTGCCGCGGCGCCGGCATAATCCGCCTGGCCCGGCCGCTGCTCGGCGTCCGGCCCCAGCATCGCCGCCAGCCGCCGCCGCGCCTCGGCCTCGGCCACCGGCAGCGACGAGGGCGCGCGGCAGCGGCGCGGTTTCCTCCCACTCCGGCAGCCGCTTCCAGACCAGCAGCGGCTCCACCGAGGCCGCCGCATCCGGCCGTCCGAGTGCGGCCAGCACGAACGGCGCCCAGCCCCAGCCGGCGTGGCCCATGCGCGCCGCCAGCGCCGGCCGCGTCGCGGTTCAGCGCCAGGTCCCGCCCGGCCGCCAGCCGGCGCAGCAGCCGCTCGACCAGCTCCGGCAGCAGCGCCACCTCGGCTTCCAGCCCGCCGGCGTCCCTCGCGCGCCCCGGCGACGTCCAGGTCCAGCGCCAGCGCCAGCCCGCGCGGCGTCGGCGCGGCGGTGCGCGCCGGCAGCACGAACGCGAACAGCTCCAGCAGATCGCAGGCCGGCAGCGCCGCGCAGCCCCAGCCGCCGCAGCGTCGCCGGCGCGTGCACCAGCATCGGCGGCGTCCATCGCCCGGATCGCCGCCGCCGCCTCGTCCGCCGGGCACGCCAGCAGCTCGCCATCCGTGGTCAGGATCGCCGCGCGGCCGTGCCCGGCGACCAGGCTCGGCGCGTCGGGCAGCGCGATGCGAGGTGCGATCCGGTTGGGCGATGACGGCGGCATGCGCGGACTATAGGCGGTGTGGCCGATTGACCAAGCGGATAGCGCTACCTAGCTTGCCGCCGATGTCCGAAACACTTCGCAACAACACCGCCGCGCTGCCCAAGGCCTGGCCGTTCGAGGAAGCCGCCAAGGTCGCCGCGCCGGCTGGACAGCTCGGGCAAGGGCCAGGCGCTGTTCGAGACCGGCTACGGTCCCTCCGGCCTGCCGCATATCGGCACGTTCGGCGAGGTGGCGCGCACCTCCTGGGTGCGGCACGCCTTCACCGTGCTGACCGGCCTGCCGTCGCGGCTGATCGCCTTCAGCGACGACATGGACGGGCTGCGCAAGGTGCCGGACAACGTGCCGAACCGCGAGATGCTGGCGCAGTATCTCGGCAAGCCGCTGACCCGCATCCCCGACCCGTTCGGCACGCACGACAGCTTCGGCGCGCACAACAACGCGCACCTGCGCGTCGTTCCTGGACAGCTTCGGCTTCGACTACGAGTTCGCCTCCTCGACCGACTATTACGCCGCCGGCCGCTTCGACGCCGCGCTGCTGCGCGTCCTGGAACGCTACGACGAGGTGATGGCAGGTCATCCTGCCCACGCTCGGCCCCGACCGCCGCGCCACCTATTCGCCGATCCTGCCGATCCATCCGCGCACCGGCATCGTCATGCAGGTGCCGATGGAGGCGCTGCGACCCCGCCGCCGGCACCGTCGTCTGGCGCGATCCCGACAGCGGCGAGGCGTTCGAGACCTCGGTGAAGGGCGGGCGCGTGCAAGCTGCAATGGAAGGCCGACTGGGCGATGCGCTGGTACGCGCTCGACGTCGACTACGAGATGTCGGGCAAGGACCTGATCGACAGCGTCCGCCTGTCCAGCCGCATCTGCCGCATCCTCGGCGCGCCGCCGCCGGAGGCGCTTCACCTACGAACTGTTCCTCGACGAGCACGGCCAGAAGATCAGCAAGTCGAAGGGCAACGGCCTGTCGGTCGAGGAATGGCTGCGCTACGCCCCGCCGGAATCCCTCGGCCAGTTCATGTACAACGCGCCGCAGCGCGCCAAGCGGCTGTATTTCGACGTGATCCCGCGCGCGGTGGACGAATACCTCGCCAACGCCGCCCGGCTGGCCGCGCAACCGGAGGCGGAACGGCGCAGGCCAACCCGGCCTGGCACATCCACGCCGGCCGGCTGCCCAACCACGCCGGCAGCCCGGTCTCCTTCGCCATGCTGCTCAACCTCGCCAGCGTGGCGAACGCGGACACGCCGGACATCCTGTGGGGCTTCATCCGCCGCTACATGCCCGGACGCCAGCGCCCGAAACGATGCCGTTCCTCGACCAGCTGGTCGGCCACGCCATCGCCTACTACCGCGACTTCGTGCGTCCGGAGAAGCGCTACCGCCGCCCCACCGACACCGAACGCGCCGCGCTGGCCGACCTTGCCGAGACCCTGCGCGGCATGGACGCCGACTCCGGCACCGATGCCGAAGCGATCCAGACCGCTGGTCTACGAGGTCGGCAAGCGCCACCCGTTCCCGGAGCTGCGCGCCTGGTTCGCCTGCCTGTACCAGGTGCTGCTCGGCCAGCAGGAGGGGCCGCGCTTCGGCGGCTTCATCGCGCTGTATGGCGTCGCCGAAACGGTCGCGCTGATCGAGGCGGCGCTGACCCGCCCCCCGCAAGCGACCCGACGCCGACGCCGCCTGACATATGGCGCTGCAAACCTCCGCCGCCCGACTGGCACGTCATCTGCGCCATTTGCCGGCGGTGCTCGGCGTGGTGCTGCTGGTCGGCGCCATCTACGTGGTGCAGAAGGAGTTCCGCCACCTGCGGCTGGAGGACGTCGCCGCCGCGCTCGACGCGATCCCGCGCCGGTCGCTGGTGCTGTCGTTCCTGCTGGACCGTCGCTGTCGTATTGCATGCTGACACTTCTACGACCGGCTCGGCACGATCTACGCCGGCCACAAGGTGCCCTACCGCCGCGTCGCGTTCGCCTCGTTCTGCGCCTACGCGCTGTCGCACAATCTGGGCTTCGCTGCGGTGTCGGGCGCCGCGGTGCGCTACCGGCTGTACGCGCATTGGGGCCTGACGCCGGTGCAGATCGCCAAGACGGTCGGCGTTCTGCAGCCTCACCTTCATGCTCGGCGGCATGGTGCTTGGCGGGGCGATCCTGCTGCTGGAGCCGCAGTCGCTGCCGTTGTTCGGCGACCATCCTGCCGGTCGCGATGCTGCGCGCGGTCGGCATCGCGCTGTGGGGCGTCGTGCTGGCCTATGTGACGCTGTCCCGCTTCGTCACAAGGTTGCGGCTGTTCGGCCACGAGATCGGCCTGCCCGGCCTGCGCATGGCGCTGATGCAGGTGCTGCTGGCGACGTGCGACGTGGCGATCACCGCCTCGATCTTCTACACGCTGCTGCCCGCCACGCACCGCCCCGATGCAATGCTGACCTTCCCGATCTTCCTCGGCATCTACGTCACCTCCTACACCGCCGGCATTGCTCGCCAACCTGCCGGGCGGCATCGGCGTGTTCGACACCGCGATCCTGTTCGGCGCTGGAGCCCTACCTGCCGCGCGCCGACCATCCTGGGCGCCATCGTGGTGTTCCGGCTGTATTACTACATCATCCCGCTGTTCCTCGCCGGCACGCTGTTCGCCGGCAACGAGCTGCTGCTGCGCGGCAGCGCGCTGCTGCGCTCCCCCGTCGCCGCCCGCGGCGCGCTGGCGCTGGCGCGCTGGAACGAGCCCGACTTCGCGGTCGCCGCCGCCACCGGCGCGGTGGTGCTGTCCGGCGTCATGCTGCTGGGACTGGGCGTCGTCGCGCCGCGCCCCGACTTCTCCTGGCTCGACCCCGACTTCGCCGACTTCGCCACCCAGGCCGGCCAGTTCATCCCGTCGCTGATCGGCGCCAGCCTCGTCGTGCTGGCGATCGGCCTGTCGCACCGCGTCAACCTGGCCTGGGGCGCCACCATCCTGCTGCTGGTGATCGGCGCTGCTTTCGCCGCCGCGCAGGGCGACGCGGCTGTGGATCGCCGGCGTGCTGGTCCTGACAATCCTGCTGCTCGCCCCGTTCCGCGCCAGCTTCTACCGCCGCGCCCGCCTGCTCGCCGGCCCGCTGGAACCGTCCACCGCGCTCTACCTGCTGTCCCTGGTGGTCTGCCTGCTGGCGCTGACCAGCCTGCGCCAGCACGTGCGCATGCTGCCCAACAACGCCTGGTGGAGCGTCGTGACTGTCGCCCGACCTGCCCAACTCGCTGCGCGTCAGTGTCGCGGCGGCGGTGGCGTTGGCGCTGTTCGCCATCTGGCGGCTGATCCGACCCGGCCGGGTGACGTTTCACCCATGGAACGCCGAGGCCCGCCTGCGCATGGCCCGCTTCGGTCCGCTGCCGGCCACCGGCGCCGACGGCGTGGTATGGGGCGAGACGGAGCGCGCCGGCATCCCCTTCCGCCGCTGCGGGCGCGTGCTGCTGGGCCTGGGCGATCCGGCGGGAGCCGCGGTGGACCAGGTCTCGGCGATCTGGCGCCTGCGCGACCTGGCGCAGCAGGAGGGACTGGACCCGGCCATCTGGCGCGCCGGGCCGGCGCTGCTGAAGGTCTACGGCGACATTGGCCTGACGGCGCTGCCGCTGGGGGACGATGGCCTGCCGCTGCCGGAGTCGGCGAACGGGACGCCGGCGTCCGCGCATTACCTGGTCTGCGTGGCGGAACGCGATTTGAGCGCCCTGCTGCCTTTGTTGCCCGCCCTGGCGATGGCCGAGGCGGCGGCGTGACGGTCAGGGCGACCTGCGCCGCGGCCGTGGCCTGGAGCGCGTGCACGCAGAGTGGAATCGTCGTTTCACATGTCATTGCGAGGAGCGCAACGACGAAGCAATCTCCCGACGCGGTGGCACCACTGCCGGTGCGCCCGTGGACGGGGATTGCTTCGTCGCTATGCTCATAAGGGACTAACAAGAAACAAACTCCCCCTCCCCTTGAGGGAGGGGGTTGGGGGGAGGGGTCGGTGCGGGTCGAACCCCTCCCCCCAACCCCCTCCCTCAAGGGGAGGGGGAGTGTCCTTCTCTTCGGCGCCCCGACTGTTTCATTCAGGGCGGGTCGGCCGCCGGCCGGTGAGAACTCGCATGTGTGGACGGCCCCGCGGATGCAAGAGCGGAGATGAGGAAATCTGACGGGCGGTTCGATTGCGTTCATGTGTCCGGCCTGTTGGCGCGGCTGCATGGCCGCTGGCCCAGATGGGTTCCGCGATCCAGCCCCAAACAATGACGCGGCCTGGTTGGCCGGCCGTTGCGAGTATCGGGTTCTCCGGATCGTCGGTTCGACCGATCGTCATCTCACTCAGCTCTGTCACCCCGGCATCAACGCACGGTCCGGTACGGTTGGCCGACTGCCGCTGCACCGTCTCGCGCGTCATCGCGACCCATGCCGATTGGGCCATCTCGTTGTTCAATCCCGACCGAAGCCGCGTGGCGGTTCGATCGCCTGCAACTCGCCCAGGTCTAGCTCGCAGATCGCGGCCAACGCCTCGGCCGTGGCAGTGTCTTGCAGGTTTGCCGGCAAGTTCTCCAGCCAGGCGGCATACTCTGCCTGCAGCGCCGCCAGCGTCGCGACGCTGTCCTGCCAGCGCCGGGCCCGGCTGCTGTGACCGCCGGGCCGGCGGCTACCGATCATCGGAACGCCGGTTGCACGTGAGGCGCGATGGCGTGCCTGGCGTTCGGCGTCGGTCATGGCCCGGTCCCCGATGGGATGGCGTGACATGGGTTCCACTCCCAATCGTTACGTCACGAAATAGCCGCCGAGAGGCGCGCCGCGGCGGGGGCAGCCGGCCGGCGATAGGCCTCACCCGTGGTCATCATCGCCCAGATCATCCGCGCCATCTTGTTGGCCAGCGCCACCGCGGCGACCTTCTTCGGCCGCCGCGCCAGCAGCTTCAGCAGCCACTCGGTGGCCAGCTTGCTGCCCGCCCGTTCCGCCGCCCGGATCACCGCCATCGCCCCGCTCACCAACAGTGCCCGCAGCCGTTCATTGCCGGCCCGGCTGATGCCGCCCATGCGCTGCTTGCCGCCCGTCGAATGTTCCTGCGGCGTCAAGCCGAGCCAGGCGGCCAGATGGCGGCCGGAGGCGAACGCCGCCGGATCGACCTCGATCGCGAAGCTCAACCCAATGATCGGACCGATCCCCGGCACTGTCGCCAACAACTGACTGATCGCATTGGCCTTGTGCATCGCCTCGAGCTTCGCCTCGAGCGCCTTGATCCGGCAATCCAGCTGGTCGATCTGTGCGCCGAGCAGAGCCAGCATCTCCTGGGCAACCGGCGGGATCGCAGTGTCCGCCGCGATCGCTGCCAGCAGCGCCGCCACCTTGCCGGTGCCCCGGCCAGAGACCACGCCGAACTCGGCGGCATGGCCGCGCATCGCGTTGATCAACTGCGTGCGCTGCTCCACCAGCGTCGCACGCACCTTCAGCACCATCGCCTCCGCCTGCTGGTCCACGCTCTTGACCGCCACGAAGCGCATGCCAGGGCGGCCCGCCGCCTCGCAGATCGCCTCGGCATCGTTGCGGTCGTTCTTGCCGCGCTTGAGGTAGGGCTTCACATACTGCGGCGGGATCGGGCCGCGAAGCGGACCGATGCTGCATCAAGCGGTCAGCGCGCTCAGCCGCACCTCGTGACCGAGCGCCATAAGCTTCCGCGCCCAGTGATGCGACCCGCCGCAGGCCTCCATGGCAACCACCGTCGGCGCGTGCCTCTTGAAGAAGCCCAGCAACTGCGGACGACGCAGGTTGACCCGCAACATCGGCTTTCCAGCCGCATCGACACAATGCAGGGTGAATATCGCCTTGGACGTGTCGAGGCCTATACGGCTAAACTGGGTCATGGACGGCTCCGCTCTTGCTGGTTGCACAGCCCAAGTGTGGCACTCGATGCCGTGGGGCCCTCCACCCCAACAATGACAGGTTCCGTCTTCGGTGCGGGTTAATTTGGGTCTTCGGTGCGGGTTGGAAACGCTCTGCGCCAACGCCGCGCCTGATCCTGCTTCCCTACAGCAGCACCGTTCCGCCATCGACCGCGATCGTCTGCCCGGTGACGAAACGGCTGGCATCCGAGATCAGCCACGCCACCGTGCCGGTCAGGTCCGCCGGCACCAGCGTGCGCGGGATCGACTGGCCGGCCCGGATCACCTCCAGCGCGCGGTCGCGCTTCTCGCCCAGGAACTCGTCGGTGCCCTCGGTCAGCACCGCGCTCGGCGCCAGCGCGTTCACCCGGATGTTGTCGCGCCCCAGCTCGCGCGCCAGGCCGCGGGTCAGCCCGATCACCGCCGCCTTCGACGTGGTGTAGTGCAGCGCGTACGGCATTCCATAGGTCGCCGCCAGCGAGGCGACGTTGACGATCGACCCGCCGCCGGCGGCGCGCATCGCCTCGACCACCGCCTTGCAGCAGTTCCAGATGCCCTTGACGTTGACCGCCATGGCGGCGTCCCAGGCGGCCTCGGCGATCGCGTTGAAGCGTCCGCCGCGCAGCGCACCGTATAGCGCGGCGTTGTTCACCAGCGCATCGATCTGTCCGTAGGCGTCAAGCGCGGCGCGCACCATGGCGGCGGCCGAGGCCATGTCGGTCACATCCAGTGCGACGCCGATTGCCCGCCCGCCGGCATCGCGCGCCGCCGCAACGCTTGCGGTGCAGTCCAGCACGTCGCCGGCCACCACCCTGGCGCCGGCGGCGGCCAGGCTCACCGTGTATTCGCGCCCCAGTCCGCGCGCCGCGCCGGTGATCAGCACCACCTTGTTCTCGACCGTCATGCACCTGCTCCCCTGGTATCGGGCTGCGCCGCGACGGACCTCGCGTCCCGCCGCGGACCGCGAAGCCAGCATAGGTCGCGGCGCACCGGGACCCAAACGGCGGGCGGATGGGGTGGCCGCAGCGCGTGCCGCCGCCCTCTTCCCTCCGGCCCCGGTCCACATGCTAGGCTCAACGGCGGGAGCAAGCAGGGGAGACCATCATGAGCACAAGCGCATCAATCCGCCGGCGGCTGCTCGGCGCGAGCGGCCTGGCGGTCGCCGCCGGGCTGCTGTTCGCCCCGGCTGCGGCACGGGCCGACTCGACGCTGGTCATCAGCATTGCCGCCGATCCGACCGGGTTCGATCCCGAGGCGGTGGCGAACAACACCTCGGGCTTCATCATGGCGGCGGTGTTCGACAGCCTGGTGCGCTACAAGCCCGGCACCACCGAGGTCGAGCCGGGCCTCGCCAAGAGCTGGGACATCTCGCCCGACGGCCTGACCTACACGTTCCACCTGCGCACCGGGATCAAGTTCCACGACGGCACGCCGTTCAACGCGGCGGAATATATCAAGACGCTGGACCGCCAGCTCAAGAAGGACGACCCGAACACGATCTACAAGACCGGGCCGGTCGAGGGGTACGAGGATTTCACCTTCGGCTCCGTCGCGTCGTACAGCGCGCTCGACGACAACACCGTGGAGTTCAAGCTGAAGGAGCCGTCGGCAGCGTTCCTCAACAGCCTGGCGATGGTGTGGAACGGCGTGGTCAGCTACGACGCCGCGGCGAAGTACGGCAAGGATTTCCGCAACCATCCGGTCGGCACCGGCCCGTTCATCTTCCGCGAGTGGAAGTCGCGCGACCAGATCGTGCTGGATGCCAATCCGGACTATTGGAAGGGCAAGCCCAAGCTCGATCACATCGTGTTCAAGGAATATCCCGACGCGCAGGCGGCACTGCTGGCGTTGCAGCGCGGCGAGACGCAGATCATGGGCGACGTGGCGACCCAGGTGATCCCGGCGCTGCGCGCGGACAAGAACATCGTTCTGCTGACGCAGCCCGGCCTGACGGTGAACGGCATGGCGATGCCGAACGACACGCCGCCGTTCAACGACAAGCGGGTGCGCCAGGCGCTGAACTACGCGGTGGACAAGGCGGCGATCAACAAGGCGCTGTATGGCGGACTGGCGGTGACGATGACCTCGCCGCTGCCGGAGGCGCAGTGGGGCTTCGACAAGTCGCTGAAGGGCTATCCGTATGATGTGGCGAAGGCGAAACAGTTGCTGGCGGAAGCCGGCGTGAAGCTGCCGCTGAAGATCGAGCTGCTGACCTACAACACGCCACGCGGCTACAATCCCGCCGGTGCCGACCTGGCCGTGGCGTTGCAAGGTTACTTGCGCAAGGTCGGCATCGAGGCGGACGTGCGCAAGCTGGACATGGGCGCCTTTCTGGCGACGGTCCGATCAGGCAACTATCACGGCCTGTTCGCGACCGGGTGGAGCGGCGACAACGGCGATCCGGACAACTTTGTGGGTGCGCTGTGGGGGTCGTACGGCATGCCGGTGAACGACACCTCGCACTACAAGGACCCGGCGGTGGACAAGCTGATGCAGCAGGCGGCGGCCGAGGTGGACCACGCCAAGCGCATCCAGATGTATCACAAGATCCAGGCGATGATTTTGGACGGCGCGCCGTGGGTGTTCGTGAACTCGACACTGCAGATCCGCGCGGCGCGGAAGAACGTGGTCGGATTCCGGCTCAATCCGACGCAGATGTTCTTCGACATGGAGACGGTGTCGCTAAAATAATGACTGATCGTACACCTCTCCCGCTCTTCGCGGGAGAGGTCGCGGAGCCCTTGCGACGCGGGTGAGGGTCGTGCCGCACGCACCACCCTCACCCGGAGCGCTCCGCGCTCCGACCTCTCCCGCAAAGAGCGGGAGAGGTGTACTTCGGTGTTCCGTCATTGCGTCCGCCGCCGCGGGTCAAGCTGATCCCGCAACGCATCCCCCACCAGGTTGAACCCCAGCACCACCAGAAAAATCGCCAGCCCGGGGAACGTCGCGATCCACCACGCGGTGAGAAAGTAGCTGTGCCCATCGGCAAGCAGCGCACCCCAATCGGGTGACGGCGGCTGCGCTCCAAGCCCCAGGAACGACAGCCCCGCCGTCTCCACCACCACCGAGCCCGCCTGCAACGTCGCCATCACCAGCACCGGCGACAGGCTGTTGGGCAGCACATGCCGCAGCATCACCCGCAGCGGCGTGGCCCCGACCGAGCGCGCGGCCCAGACGAAATCCGCGCTCTGCACCGCGAGCACCTGACCGCGCATCAGCCGCGCGTATTGCGGCGTGTAGATGATGGCGATCGCCAGGATGCAGTTGGTCAGGCTGGGGCCGAGCGCGGCGACGATGATCAGCGCCAGCAGCAGGTAGGGGAACGCCAGCAGCACGTCGACCAGCCGCATCACCGCCGCATCCACCCGTCCGCCGGCGAACCCCGCGACCAGCCCCAGCGCGCCGCCGACCACCAGCGCCAGCCCGTCCGCGACGATGATCGCGATCAGCGCGGTGCGCGAGCCGTAGATCACCCGGCTCAGGATGTCGCGCCCGTACTGGTCGGCGCCGAACAGATGCTCGGCCGACGGTGGCGACAGCGCATTGGACAGGTCCTGGTCGTACGGATCGTACGGCGCGATCCAGGGCGCGGCAGCGACCAGCAGCAGGAACAGCGCGGCGATGCCCAGGCCGATGCGCGCGCCCGGCCGGCGCAACGCCCGCCACAGCGCGCGCTCGGGCATGGCCGGGGTGACAACGATCTCTGCCGCCCCGCTCATGGCCCCCGCCTCATGGCGCCCGCCTCATGGCGCCCGCCTCATGGGCTGGTGATCCGCGGATCGAGGACCGCGTAGCTGAGATCGACCACCAGGTTCACCAGCACGAACACCGCGGCGATGAACAGCGCGCCGGCCTGCACCACCGGGTAGTCGCGCGACAGGATGGAATCGACCATCAGCCTTCCCAGGCCGGGCAGCGAGAAGATCGTTTCGGTCAGCACCGCGCCGGACAGCAGCAGGCCAAGTTGCAGCCCGATCACCGTGATGATCGGGATCGCCGCATTGCGCAGCACATGGCGCAGCACCACGCGTCGGTCGGTCAGTCCCTTGGCGCGCGCGGTGCGCACATGGTCGAACAGCGCCGCGGCCATCACCTCGGCGCGCGTGATGCGGGTGATCAGCGCCAGCGGCACGGTGGCGAGGGTGAAGGCGGGCAGCAGCAAATAATGGATCGACTCCCAGATCATTGTCGGATTGCCGGCGAGGATGCTGTCCACCACGCTCATCCCGGTCACGCGCGGCGGCTCCATGCCGACCGGCATCAGCCCTCCGGTCGGCACCCAGCCGAGCACCGCGGCGAACAGGATCAGCAGCATCAGCCCGAACCAGAAGATCGGCATCGAGACGCCGAACAGGGTCAGCGTCAGCATCGCCGCATCGAAGCGCGTGCCGTGCCAGACCGCCGTGAGCACGCCGAGCGGCACGCCGATCAGGCTGGCGATCGCGAGCGAGGTCATGGTGAGCTGCAGGGTGACCGGGAAGGCCACCAGCACGTCATCCAGGGCCGGGTGATTGGTCACCAGCGAGGTGCCGAAATCGCCGCGCAGCGTGCCTTGTAGGAACCGCAGATATTGCACCCAGACCGGCTGATCGAGGCCAAGCTGCTGGCGCAGCCGGGCCAGCGCCGGCGCCGTGGCGTGGTCGCCGAGCAGAAGCTGTGCCACGTCGCCCGGCAGCAGATGCATGGCGACGAACACCACCATGCTGACGCCGAGCAAGACGAAGGCAAGTTGCAGCAGTCGCTGGGCGATGTACGGGGCCACGCGCGGCTACCTCGAGCGCCTGGCCGGCTGCGGGGAAAGGCGGCGGACGGGGTTCAGCTCGTTGCCCCCCGCGCCAGCGCGTCGGCGCGGTCGAACGCGGCGGCGATGCGGGCGTGGCGCGCCTGGATCACCGCGCGCTCGTCGGTATGGGTGAAGATGTAGAACTCGCCGTGGCGGATCGCGTGCAGCACGCGGGCGCCGACCGCGGACGGCTCGATCCGTCCGGCGAAGCCGCCGGTGGGATCGGTGCGCTGCGCACCCGGCGGATCGGACAGGAAGAACGACGTGCGCACCGGCCCGGGACACAGCACCGAGACGCCGATGCCGCTGCCCTTGGTTTCCTGCTCCAGCGCCTCGGACAGCGCCACCACGGCGTATTTGGTCATTGCGTAGCCGCCCTGGTGGCGGCCCTCGCGCACGAAGAAGCCGGAGATCGAGGCGGTGTTGACCACGTGGCCGCCCTCGCCGTGCCGGCGGATCAGCGGCACCAGCGCGTGGATGCCGTGGATCACCCCCATCACGTTGACGCCGATGACGCGGCGCCAGATTTCTGGGGGTGCCTGCTCGACCGGGATGCCGTGCATCGCCACGCCGGCGTTGTTGACCACGACGTGCAGGTTGCCGAACGCCTGCTCGGCGGCGCGCCCGGCGGCGGCGACCGAGGCGGGGTCGGACACGTCGGTCACCACGCTGACGACGCGGGCGCCGGTTGCGGCGCCCAGCTTCGCGACAGTGGCGCGCGCCTGCTCCAGCGGTTCGGGACGGAGGTCGCATAGCACGAGATGCATCCCGGCCTCGGCCAGCGCGCCGGCGATGCCCAGGCCGATGCCGGAGGCCGCCCCGGTCACCAGCGCGGTCTTGCCCGTCAGGTCCTGCATGGTTCGCGTCCCCCCGCCTGCTTGCGCCGTGGTTGCCTCGGGGCTACTCCCCGCGGCACCGCAGCAGAAGGGCCGCCGGCATGCGCGTCAAGGATGTGAAGAAGGTCGTGCTCGCCTATTCCGGCGGGCTGGACACCAGCGTGATCCTGCGCTGGCTGCAGGTGACCTATCGCTGCGAGGTGGTGACGTTCACCGCGGACCTCGGCCAGGGCGAGGAACTGGCCCTAGTGTCATGACTGCTTGCCGAAATTTACACATAGGCAGTGGGCTGGAGATTCCACTGCTCGTGGTGTGCTTGCGGCCGGTCCTTGCAAGAGGGGAAGGGCCATGGCAGATCTGAGCGCGGGCACAGCCGGGGGGCGGGTAAAGGCGGCAATTGTTTACGATTTCGATGGAACGCTCGCACGGGGAAATATTCAGGAGAGTAGTTTCATACCCACGGTCGGACTGACGCACGAACAATTTTGGGCGCGGTCCAGTGAGATGGCGCGCTGCAACGACGCCGATGAGATTCTGTGCTACATGCAATTGATTGTTGATTTGGCCAAGGAGCGCGGAATTCCAATAACTGAGGAGCAATTTCGCCAACATGGTCGACATGCCGACCTGTTTCCTGGCCTACGAGACGGGGGTTGGTTTAAGCGGATGAATGCCTTTGCGGCTGATTGCGGCTTGACGCTCGAGCACTACATCGTCTCGTCTGGGACTGCCGAGATGATCCGCGGTTGCCCTATATTCCAGTACTTCACCCGCGTATACGCTTCCCGGTTTATATATCAAGACGGCAGGGCGGTCTGGCCTGGTTTAGCCATTAATTACACGACGAAGACACAATTCCTGTTTCGAATCAACAAAGGGATAGAAAATTCGTGGGATAGTGAGCGCCTTAATGCTTACATGCCTGACAAAGCCAGACCACTTCCATTTTCCCGCATGATCTTTGTCGGTGATGGTGATACCGACATTCCATCGATGAAGATGATGACCCTCCAAGGGGGTTATTCCATTGCGGTATACGACCCCAAAGGTAAGCAACGGTCAGTCCGCAAGATTTACAAGCTAATTTCTGAAGATCGCGTCAACTTCGTCGCACCTGCCGATTTTCGCGCGGGCAAGCAAATGGACATCATCACCAAAGGTATCCTTGGCCGTATCGCTCGGATGTCCGCTGAGGCTGATTAAGGGTGCGAAGGCAAATCACGTCGGGTGATCGGGCGGGCGCTGTACCTGAAGCAGACCTGGATGGTGCGGTTGCGCTCAGTCTGGCGGGCGGATTTTGGGATGCGCCGGCCGGCTGCCGGTGTCCGTAGCGTCCCGCCTGCGCATGGTCTGCGACAAGAAATCGTGCCGTCGACAGTGCTGAGCGCTTTGGGCTTGGTTTATTCACAGGCTGTGGATCGTGGGGATCAGCACGGAAGATGCTTCGGTAACATGCTCTTGTCCAACGTCTCTCTGTGGACGACCGGTCGGTACTTTTGTTGACTGTAAGCGTTTGACCTTTGCCGCGACATCGGTAGGGTCACACCCAGGTTGGTGATTTATGGCGGAAAGCGAAGAGGCGTATCTTGACGACTGTCGGAGACGGGGAGTGTGTCCAGCGTGCCAGAAGCCCTTGTCGGCACGAATTGGCAGTGGGCGACATAGTGATGGAACCTTCTGCTCGTTGGAATGCTATGGAGAGTGGCATCGAGCCGCGCTCGTTCGGCGACACAAGGAGCGCGCGATGAAAGGACGTGAACGTGAGTAGCCCCCTGACGCCGATGCTGCTTTTCGGTCACGAGCCGGCGACAGACAACCTGCCGGGGGACACACAAGGCGGCTCCACGGGGGTGCTTCCGTATCAGGAGATCGTCAACATGCATCGAGACGGCATGATTGGCACGCGTGCTGAAATCTCGCGGACTCAGTTTCAACCGGCGAGCCTCGATCTCCGTCTGGGCCCCACAGTGTACCGTGTGCGAGCGAGCTTTCTCCCTGGGCCACGTGCCACCGTGATGGACAAAATCAAGGAGCTGGACGGGTACGCGATCGATTTGAGAGAGAGCGCAGTCTTGGAAAAGGGTTGCGTCTATGTTATCCCACTACTTGAGTCCGTGAAGCTAAAAGGGACTTTGACGGCGCTTGCCAACCCTAAGAGTTCGGTAGGTCGCATCGACATTTTGACTCGTTTAATTACGGATCGAAGCGCAGCCTTTGACTTAGTCGAGCGCGGCTATGACGGCCCTTTGTATGTCGAGTTAGCGCCTCGTACCTTCAGCGTCGTTGTTCGAACGGGTTCCCGCTTAAACCAGCTGCGGTTTCGTCGGGGAACGACACAAACCGCCTATGGGGACATTAAAAGCTCGTTCGACGGAGGTCTCCTGGTATCACCCCACCCCCCTGAGCAACTTCTCAGGGATGGGCGGGTCGGCGTGACCATCGACTTGCGCGGCTCAGGACGCGGCAAACTTATTGGCTACCGGGCGCAGAAGCACACCGACAGGATCGATGTCGACAAAATTGGCTATTATGACGCATCGGAATTCTGGGAACCCATTTTCAATCACCGAGATGGCCCAATTATTCTGAATCCGGATGACTTTTATGTCCTCACTACGCGGGAGTCCGTTGGTGTGCCGGCTAGGTACGCGGCAGAGATGGTAGCGTACGACACGACGGTCGGAGAGTTCCGAGTACACTATGCTGGCTTTTTTGATCCTGGCTTTGGATGCGCTCCTGATGGCCTACGCAGCAAAGCGGTTCTAGAGGTGAGGTCGCACCAAGTCCCGTTTATGTTGGAGCACGGGCAGATCATTGGGTGGCTCCGGTACGAGCGAATGGCTGGCGTGCCCGATAGATTGTATGGGAGCGCTATCGGGTCCAATTACCAGAACCAGGGCCTCGCGCTGGCGAAGCAGTTCAAGGTGTCAAGCGCAGGCTCGTAGACTGCGCCGCAGTCTTCCGGTTGCTAGCCGGTTCCGCGGAGGTCACGTCCGGACTGTGAACACGCGGTCCGCTCGAGTGGTTCTCTCGTCGGGGGGGAAAGCTTGGTTGGCGACGACCGGGACGGCAGGGCAGCGCGCGCCAGTGCTCAGAACAGACCATGCGGGCTTGCAGAGCCGGCCCAGACGAGGCTACGTCGCGGCGCATGGTACCCTGCGAGGATTGTCGGCATGCGCGTCAAGGATGTGAAGAAGGTCGTGCTCGCCTATTCAGGCGGGCTGGACACCAGCGTGATCCTGCGCTGGCTGCAGGTGACCTATCGCTGCGAGGTGGTGACGTTCACCGCGGACCTCGGCCAGGGCGAGGAGCTGGGACCGGCGCGCGCCAAGGCCGAGATGCTCGGGGTGAAGGAGATTTTCGTCGACGACCTGCGCGAGACTTTTGTCCGTGACTTCGTGTTTCCGATGTTCCGCGCCAACGCGCTGTATGAGGGGCAGTACCTGCTGGGCACCTCGATCGCCCGCCCGCTGATCGCGCAGCGGCAGATCGAGATCGCGGAAGAGGTCGGCGCCGACGCGGTGGCGCACGGCGCGACCGGCAAGGGCAACGACCAGGTGCGCTTCGAGCTGTCGTATTATGCGCTGAAGCCCGACATCAAGATCATCGCCCCGTGGCGCGAGTGGGACCTGACCAGCCGCACCAGGCTGATGGAATTCGCCGAGGCAAACCAGATCCCCATCGCCAGGGACAAGCGCGGCGAGGCGCCGTTCAGCGTGGACGCCAACCTGCTGCACTCGTCGTCGGAGGGGAAAATCCTGGAAGACCCGGCGGTGGAGGCCGACGAGATCGTCTACCAGCGCACCATCCGTCCCGAGGACGCGCCGGACAAAGCCACCGTGATCAGCGTCGACTTCGAGCACGGCGACGCCGACGGCGATCGACGGGGTGAAGCTCTCGCCCGCCGCGCTGCTGACCCGGCTGAACGAGCTGGGCAGGGCCAACGGCATCGGCCGGCTGGACATGGTGGAGAACCGTTTCGTCGGCATGAAGAACCGCGGCGTCTACGAAACCCCCGGCGGCACGATCCTGCTGGTGGCGCATCGGGCGATCGAGACCATCACGCTGGACCGCGAGGCGGCGCATCTGAAGGATGAGCTGATGCCGCGCTATGCGACGCTGATCTACAACGGCTTCTGGTTCAGCCCGGAGCGGCGGATGCTGCAGGCGCTGATCGACGAGAGCCAGAAGAGTGTGACGGGGCGGGTGCGGCTGAAGTTATACAAGGGGAATGTTAGCTGTATCGGGCGGGAAAGCCCCACGAGCCTGTATTCGCAGAAGGTGGTGACGTTCGAGGAGGACCAGGGGGCGTATGACCAGTTCGACGCTCAGGGGTTCATCAAGCTGAACGCGCTGCGGTTGCGGTTGGGGGCGAGTGCGGGACGGCGGGGTGGTGCGCTGTAAGTCACGTATGAGAAAGGACACCACATATAGGCGCGGGCGTCGCTGAGCATGGTTTCAGTTAAGGGCGCAACAGTTCCGCGAACCGCTCGGCGCTACATGTTAGCTCGGCCCGTCGAGGAGCGGCTTGCTTCTTGACTTGCGTGGCCGCGATGCCCCAAGCGCGACGGTCGCCTCTCGGGATTCCCAAATATTCGAATTGAGGCGCGGATCTTACTAGAAGAATTGATGTCCCGTGGCCCCTGCGGTAAGGTCGCTCATCTAGTGTCTGATAAAGCCCCTCCAACTTTGCGGTCTTTTGTTTTGGATTCCAATCGAAATCCAAGATAAAGGTGCTCGGACCGACGTGCCAACCTTCGTAAAAGTCAACATCTGAAAGAAAGCTCTCTTGTTTTGCTTCCCGATGAAGTTTATGAGCTTCTTTTGACTGATAGTCGTGCTTGTATATCGTTATGATAAACCGCTTATCCCGAAAGTAGATCGGTTCCTGGCGAATCTTCTCCAAGAGCGAACCTGCGGCGCCACCTACGTCACGCCCCACGCGTCGCAGACGCCATCGTTCCTCGGCGGTGCGGAGCATGGGATCAGTGATCGTTTCCGCACCCGTCCTGGCTTGGTTCTGATACCACCGCCTCCATGATGCGATCTCTTCCGTGCAAGAGGAATCGGCTACGAGATTGGCCTCGATAAGCCCCTCAACCTCTTGGCCCTCGTGACCCAGGCCATTCGCAGAGGCATTCGAAGAGCCGAGGATCGCTCCTACATCGGTAATCCAAACCTTCGCATGCAGGCTATCGCGTGTGAGGACACGCTGAGTGCCAAGCAGGCTACGCAAGCGGCGGATCACGAGGGGATTGCAGCCACCGCTCATAAGGTCACATACAACCTCGATGTCAGCCTTGCGTTTAGCAGCAGCTTCGAGGCCAAGCTTCTCGATTGCACCTTCGCCCCAGAAGGCGACCGCAACGCGCGCCCATTTGCACCTGCTTAGGTTGGCATGGATGATCTTATGGGCTTCCGGCCCACTGAGAATCGGCATCGTAACGCGCCTCCGTCCCTGTTTTCCCCAGGTATCACACTATCGGCTCAAAGGGCAGAGCGGCCTGCACCTTCTGATGCGAGTAGATAAGAGGAAGCGCCAGTGCCTCACACCCAGTGCGGGGGGCCAACCCCTCGTGCTCCCCGGGATATTTGCACAAGGAAATTGCAATGTGCCATAAAGCCTCCACGGTGCAGCCTGCGAAGGCGATGACGGTCAAGGAAATCGGCTGGCGGCGCTTCGGCTCCGCCAGCTTTCCTTCAAGGTGTCGCAACCGAGAGTTCAGCAAACGGCACGAAGTCATCGCTGTTGAACGTGTAGATTCTCTCGACACCATTGGCCTGCATCGCCGCGACAATCTGCAAATCGAACACGTCGCCGCCCGTGACAGGCTGACGGCGCAGCAAACCCATCCACCCTTCCACTGCGTGTGCCGGAACGGGCAGCACGTTCAGGAAGGACAACAGATCGCCGAGTGCATTCAGTGCCTCGGCAGACGTGCATGGCTTGGCAACACGCCGTGCATTGGTCACGATGGAATAGAATTCACAGAGTATCTGCGATGTCACATACAGGTTTAGCGAGCCGTTCCGTGCCGCCTCAAGCAACGCACGCGCCGGCGCATGTTGCGGCGCATCGGCATCGAGCGCATAGACGAGGACATTCGTGTCAACAAAGCCTGGCTCAACGAACATCGTCGTAGATTTCGCGCCGGTGTAAAGTGCCGGCGCCACCAAGATGCCACACGGGCAAGCTCGGGCGCTGCTGCGCTGGACGAGTCAGCACAGCATGTTCGTCGATGAACCTGTTCAACAGCGCCTCGACTGAAATACCGAGCCGCTGTGCTTCTCCGGCAAGGCGGGCCGCTGTCTCGTGTGAGATTTCGATGCTCATCGCAAACTCTCTTGTGTTCGTGCAGCAGAGGTCATCTTAGCCTGCTTCCGGCTCTGTGGCTACCGACTTGCAGCAGGCTGGAGGCCCGGGCCGGAATCGAACCGGCTCATGTCGGTTTTGCAGACCGCTGCGTTCCCACTTCGCCACCGGGCCAAGCGTCTCGTGTAGCACGGAAACGCACCCGGATAGATTTCTACATCTTGTGCCCCGGCTGACTCTCCACGAATGCAGTGCAGCCGCATGATCTCCAGTATGGCAAGCATCGCGGGGTCCAGCCGCCTGGCGCTCCGAACAGCATGCGTTCCGCAATGCGCACCCCATCCTCGCAGGCTCCGGTCCCCCAACGTTCGTTCTTGCCCGGTGCACACAATTCCAGCCACCACGCCAATTGGGAACATAATCCTTGATCCGCCACCATGTTCCTGTTATGTTCGGACGTTTTTTCCCACGGAGCACTCCAATGAACCCGCCTTCCACCCCCACCCCGCCCCTCCCGCTCGACCCCGCCACCCTCACCGCCATGCAGTGCGCCATCATCGACGCCCTGCCGCCGCGCCCGGACGCCTCGCCGGCGCAGCAAGCCGCCCAGCGTGACGGCGCCCTCGCCTTCCTCGCCGCGCTGCTCCCGCGCAACCCGGTGGAGGCCACGCTCGCCGCCGGCATCGTCGTCGCGCACTACGCCGCCATGGAGTGTTTTCGCCGCGCCGCGCGGGACGACCTGACGGCCGACCTGCACCTGCGCACCGTGGGCAAGGCGCTCGCGCTGTGCCGGATGATCGACGTGTCAATGCGCGACCTGGCTCGGCGCCAGGGCAGCCTCGCGGTGCAACCGGCGGCGCGGCCGGCGTCGGCACAGCCGGTGCCCGTGCCTGCCGCCCACGCGCAACCGGCGCCCGAGGCAGCCCACGCGAGCCCGCCGCCGCAGCCGCCGATCGCGGAGGGACGCCACGAACGCCGCCGCCGCGAGCGCGCCGAGCGGCGCCTTGCCGCGGCCGCACAGCGGGCGGCCCGGGGCTCGGGTCCCGCGGACATTGCCGCGCAGCAGCGGCACCTGGCCGAGGTTGCCGCCCGTGCCGCGGCCTCCGCCGTGGCAGCCGCGGCGTGATTGGGAGGCGACACCCTATGCACCGTGAGAAGGCTGGGCCCGATGATCCCGGGAGAATTCCTGGCCGCCGCCTTGGCATTCGCCAAAATGCAGGACAGCCAATATGCAGGAGAGATAGCGACCTGGACCGGTGGTGACGGGGACCTGATCGTCCGCCGCGCCGCCGATGCGAGCGCCTGACGCCCCTCTCAGGGGTCCTTCGGTCCCGGCGGTCCACCCCTGCCCATGACTGGAACCGCACTCACGCCAGTGCCTGCAGCCCCTTGCGTTCCACCAGTTCCAGCAGTTTCAACGCCGGGGCAGACGGTGTCTTGGTGCCTTGCTCCCATGCCGCCACCGTCGCCGGGCCCACGTTCAACACCGCGGCAAACGCCGCCTGACTGGCTTTGGTCGCCCGCCGGATACGGCGGATTTGTGCCGCGCTGTAGGACGGCACCGGCGGCAGGCACAGCGCATCCAGCTCGCGCATCGTCAGCGCATCGATCGCGCCCGCCTTGTACAGGCCTCGCCCCGCCGCATGCATCTCGGTCAGCAGTCGGCTCCCCGTTCGCTTAGCCGCCATCGTCCGTCACCTCGATCAATTCACCCGCCGCGATCAGCGCCGCCAATTGGTCCGCCGTAGCACTCACATACCCCTCGCCAGCCAGCAGCCATGCGTGAAGTTCCCGGCTTGATATGTTGTCCCGCTCGTTCTTGCCAAACAGGAACAGGCACACCACGCGATCGGCTTGGCGATAGGCGACGATAAGCCGGTAGCCTCCACGTTTGCCGCCGCCGCGCCACGTTCATCGAATATCAACGCACTGTCGCAAGAATGGCGACCTATGAGCGGCACGCCACGCGATCATGCCTACATTCCGGCGCCCGATATACTCCCGGCATTTCCCGAGGCAGTCCGCACCAAGCCGAAAGGTGGACGACATCGCTGGAAAGACCCGCGTGGTTTGGTCTATGAGTGGGACAGCCAACATGGTGCCGTCGGGGTCTACAACACGCGCGGCCGTCATCTGGGCGAGTATGATCACGCGACGGGAGAGCAGTTGAAGCCCGCCGATCCCACAAGGGAAATTGAACCATGACCGTGGCCTACCATCTGCGCGGCTATAACAAAGCCACCGAGTTGGTGGGCGTGGAGTTCGACATCCCCGCGACGATGCTGCCCTTCATGAAGGACCTGGTTCCGGAAGCCTCCGCCGATCCCGACCTGATAGAGCCGCATGAATTGGTGAGCGAGCAGGTTGCTCGCCTCGCCCACGAACTCGGGATCGGCATCGACCCCGACGCCTTCGATTTCTACATCGAGGCCGACGAAGATTGGCGTACCGTCACCCAGAGGCGTGACGCCCTTCGCGCCCGGGCCTGACACACCGTGGCCTGACAAGTCGATCAGCGTGCATCTGCGTCATCCGCGTGCATCTGCGTTCTGATTCTTTCTTTAATGATCTGCCGCGGTGACGGCATTGCGGCTTCGTGCGTTCGGGTCAGACCGCCTGCCGCTAGCAGCAAAGAAAGGTGAAGCGCAGATGCACGCTGATCGACGTGCACAGCGCCGCGGCCCATAGCCAACCGCCGAGGGCGTCATCCGCTCCCCCACGCCGCCGCCAGCGCCCGCACTCCCGAGCAGCAGCGATCCGCCGACCCGATTGACCGCCCGCTGAACAGCGCGGCCGAGGTCGCCAGCACCGCGCCCAGCCCCAACACCGAGCAGGACACCACGGCGAAGTCTCCCGGTTGATGCCGGCGCCCAACGACTGTACCGACGGGCGCAGCAAGATCGGATCACGCGCCATGCCGAGCCTCGCCTACGTCCCCGAAGCCGCCGCGGAAGCGGCAAAATTCGTGGTGCCGCCCGACATCCACCCGGCGGACTTCGTCTACCAGTACCACCTCGACGTGCAGCCCGACCGGGACCGCGCCCAGGCACGGGCGCGCGTCGCCGAATACTATTTCCTCGACGGCGATCGTTCGGCGAAGCGGATGGACGCGCTGGTCCGACAATTCCACCCCCAGGCAGCGTCCCGCCGTCTTGCGCTGCTGGAATTCGCCTCCGGCTACGGCTGCGTCTCGCGCCACCTCCGCAGGATGGATGCCCGCTACGATCTGGTCGCCTGCGACATCCACCCGCAGGCCATCGACTTCCTGCGCGAACGGCTGAAGGTCGCCGGCGTCCTGTCGCGCAGCCGCCCGGCCGACTTCGCGCTCGACCGGCGCTTCGATGTCGTGTTCTGCCTGTCCTTCTTCTCCCACATGCCGGACCGGACGTTCGGCGCCTGGATCGAGGCCCTATTCGCAACCCTGGCGCCGGACGGGCTGCTGATCTTCACCACGCACGGGCGGCAAGGGCATCTCGACATGGGGCGTCCGACGCTGCATCCGGACGGCTACTGGTTCGCGGCGATGTCCGAGCAGAAGGACATTCCGACCGACGACTACGGCTGCATGATCGCAACGCCGGTCTACGTCATGCAGCGCATCGCGCGCTGCCAGGGTGCCGCGGTGGTGTTCTTCCAGGAATCCTTCTGGTGGGGCAAGCAGGACCTGTTCGTTGTGCGCAAGGTGGCGACCGATTTCCGCCCGCAGTCCGGCCGGTGACGCCCCCTCTTGCGTTCGTTCGGCGCGGTGCTCAGCCGTGCCGCCAGGTGACCGCCAGCGCGCCGGCGCCGATCAGCAGCGATCCCCCGACGCGGTTGACCGCCCGCTGCACCCTCGGCTGGCGGATCGTCCGCCGCGCCGCCGAGGCCAGCAGCGCGTAGGCCAGCGCATTGATGGCCGCCAGCGTCAGAAAACTCGCCTCGAAGATCACCAGTTGCGGCACCACCGCGCGCGTCGCGTCCAGGAACTGCGGCAGGAAGGCAATGAAGAACACGATGCTCTTGGGATTCAGCGCGGTCACTGCATAGGCATGCAGGAAGATGCGGCCCGGCCGCGCCGCGGCCGTCGCTGCCTCCACCGCCACACCGGCCAGCGGCGCGCGCCACAGTTTTAGCCCGAGGAACACCAGATACGCCGCCCCCACCCACTTCAACCCGGTGAACAGCGCGGCGGAGGTCGCCAGCAGCGCGCCCAGCCCCAGCATCGACGCCGTCATCGCGGTAAAATCGCCCAGCGTCACCCCGGCCACCGTCGAACCCGCCGCCCGCCGCCCGTGCCCCAGCGCATAGGAGACCACCAGCAGCACCGTCGGCCCCGGAATGGCCAGCAGCACCGCCGACGCCGCGACAAAGGCCAGCCAGTGATCGAGCGCCATGCGCCATTCTCCGCCTCAGGCGCCGGATCAATCCATCACCGCGCGGCCTGCGCAACCCCAGGCGGCCCGCCCCGACGCGCTCCGGCCAGCCTGCCGCGCCATCACACCGGGCGGGAAAGGCGTTCGTCCAACGCCAGGTAGTCGGCCACGCGGATCGCGTCGGCGAGCTCCGGCACCGTTGCCATCGGCGCCCGCTCACCACCCTTCAGACCCGCCAGCGCCGCCCGCACCGCGTGCACGGTGGCTGCCAGAATCTCCTGCGGGTAGACCACCACCCGGATGCCGATGCGCACCAGCTCCGCGTCACCCGGCATGAAATGCTTGCCCGCCGGCGAGGTCACCGCGATCGCCGGCTTGCCCTGGCAGGCGGCGACCGAGGCGCGCATCTCGGCCTCCGACTGCGGCGAGTCGAGAAAGAAGATATCGGCCCCCTCGGCAACGAAATCCTGGATGCGCGCCAGCGCCGCGTCGAGCCCGCGCGAGGTGCGCGCGTCGGTCCGCGCCAGGAGCAGAATGCCTTCGTCCCGGCACGCCTCCACCGCCGCCCGGCAGCGCAGCCGCGCCGCGTCGCGCTCGATCACCAGCTTCGCCCCCTGCTGGCCGAGCGGGCGCGGCCAGATCTTGTCCTCGATCAGCACCGCCGCCGCGCCGGCGCGGGCGTAGGCGCGGATCGTCTTCTGCACGCTGATCGCATTGCCGTAGCCAGTGTCGCCGTCGGCGAGCCACAGCACGCCCGGCGCGGCGGCGATGATGGTCTCGACCGCGTCGCGCATCTCGGGAAGCGCCAGCAGGTCCATGTCCGGCATCGCCAGCCGCGTCGCCGAAATCGACGACCCCGAGGCAAACCCGGTCTTGAACCCCGCCTCCGCGATCAGCCGGGCACCCAGCCCGTCGCCACAGCCGGGCATGACCTGCAACACTGGTTCGCTCAACAGGGCCTGCAGGGCGGCGGCGTGCGGTCGCATCGGCGTTTCTCCATCGGTTGGGGCACACTGTGGCGTGCCGCCGCCGATCCGCAAAGCCATCCAGACGCTGCCGCGTAACGCCGGCGCGCCAACCCAGTCCCACTCCAGGACCCGATGACGGAGACCCGCATGCGACGCCGTGATTTCCTGAGCGATTTCCTGGCCGCCGGCCTCGCCGCACCCCTTTCCGCGGCCGCGCGGGCCGCCACGCCCGCGGCGGTGCTGGAGCTGTTCACCTCCGAGGGTTGCTCCTCCTGCCCGCCGGCCGACGCGCTGCTTGGCCAGCTTGCCGGCGAGCCCGGCATCATCGCGCTGGCCTGGCATGTCGACTACTGGAACGGGCTCGGCTGGCACGATCCCTATTCCAGCCCGCTCGCCACGCAGCGCCAGCAACGCTACGCGGCGCAGTTGCACGACGAGGTCTACACCCCGGCGCTGGTGGTGAACGGCGCGCGGATGGTCGTGGGATCGGACGCCGCCGCGGTGCGCGCGGCGATCGGCGCGACCGGCGGATTTGCCGTGCCGGTGACGTTGCGGCGCGACGGGGCGGCGGCGAGCGCCGAGATCGGCCCCGCCGGCCGAGCCGTCACCGCCTTGCTGGCGACCTACGATCCGCAGCGCGCCACCGCGGTCGGCGCCGGCGAGAACGGCGGGCAGCGGCTGGTGGAATACCATATCGTCCGCGACGCCACGCCCCTTGGCGCCTGGGACGGTGCACCGCGCCGCATCGCGCTGCCCGCGATCGCCCCAGGCCGCGGCGCGGTGCTGCTACTGCAGACCGAGGATCTGGTCGTGCGCGGCGCCGCCGACCTGCCGCCAGTCTGACGCGCCGCGGCAAGCCACGACTCGAGCCGGCGCCCGACACCCCAGCGAAATGTCAAACCCTTGGGCCGCTGGCCAGCAGTTCTCAATGCGATTGAGTCTCGGTTGCAGCGTCGTGGCGAGTCCAAAAAGCCACAGTTGGCATGAAACGTGTGTCGGCGTCGAAATAGGGGATTCGCAACGCCCGAGGAATGCGATTCCTGGCGGGCATGCGCCTGCTCGATTCGCTGCTCGGCTCATTGCGATCATGCCTGGACGCGTTTCCGGACAAGCGTCGGGGGATCAACACGTCCTACGGCATGGGCGAGATTGGCATGGCGGCTTTCTCGGTGTTTTTCATGCAGAGCCCGTCGTTTCTGGCCCATCAGCGGCAGTTCGAAGCGGGTCATGGGCGTTCCAACTGCACCAGCCTGTTCGGCCTCTCGAAGGTCCCGAGCGACAATCACATTCGTGACATGCTCGACCCCGCCTCACCGACCCTGCTGCATCCGATGTTCGCCGAAGCCGTCGGCCAGCTTGAGCGGATCGACGGCGGGCTTGATATGTTCCGCCGGCTCGGCGGGCGCGTGCTGATCGCGCTCGACGGCACGGAGTATCATTGTTCGCGCAACATCCATTGCCCACACTGCTCGACCCGGCTCAGAGGCAAGGATGAGACTGAATATTTCCATGCCATGCTGGCGGCGACACTGGTGGCACCCGGGCACGGCAAGGTCATCCCGCTGGAGCCGGAATTCATTGTCCCGCAGGATGGGGCGGAGAAGCAGGATTGCGAGAATATGGCCGCCAAGCGCTGGCTTGCCGCCCATGGAAGACGCTACGCGGCGCTTGATCCGGTGTTTTTGGGTGACGATCTGTTCTCCCGCCAACCGCTCTGCCAGGCGGTGCTGGACGCCGGCAGGCATTTCATCTTCGTCTGCAAGCCGTCATCGCATCCACTGATCCAGGAGTACCTGACCGGGATCGACCTGCCGGCGATCGAGACGACGGTCAAGCGCGGCAAGCAGCGCTTCGTCCATCGCTACCGCTGGCTCCATGACGTCCCGCTGCGCGACGGCAAGGACGCGCTCATGGTCAACTGGTTCGAGATCGAGATCATCAACGCCAACGGTGAGACGACGTATCGCAACAGCTTCGTCACTGATCTGCCGGTTGGCCCCGACCATGTCGTTGAACTCGCCGCCTGCGGCCGGGCGAGGTGGAAGATCGAGAACGAGACGTTCAACGTTCTGAAGAACAAGGGCTACAACCTTGAACACAGCTTCGGACACGGGAAGAAGAATCTCGCAGCCATCCTGGTGAGCTTGAACCTGCTGGCCTTCGCGATCCATACGATCTGCGACATCGGTGATGAACTCTGGCGCGCGGCAAGGGCAAAGCTCGGCCCGCGCTACAACTTCTTCGGCAAGCTCGCGGCGATCACGACGTTTCTCATCTTCCCGTCCTGGGACGATTTGCTCCTCACTCTTGCCTTCGCAAAGCCGCCGCCGATCCCGCCGTGACCGTTGTCACCCTTCTGACGTCGCTTGCCCACCTGCCAAACCATGAAAGCCCAAATCGAGACTTGCCGCCTGCTCGTCGGCAACTCTCATCTTGGCTGGGTCGTGCACGCCCTCACCGTCATCGACGGGTCCTTGTCCCAGCCTTCGCCGTAGTCGGCTCCGGCCATCCGCCAGGCCAAATGACCCCAGATGGCCGCAGCATGCCTCAGCCATGCACGCGATCAGGCGCCGCCATGACGTTGGGACAACGTCAGTGCGACAAAATTAGAATTGCTGGCCGCTGGCAGAAGGTCGGCCCGGCGCTCAGTGCACCGCGCTGACCACCGCCGTTGCCAGCCGCGACAGCGACGGGCAGTCCGTGACCAGCCAATAGCCGGCGAGCAGAACCAGGATCCACGCCACCACGCCGAGAATCGCGCGGCGCGCATCGCCTCCGGCATCACCCAGTCTCCGTCCGGCCGTCACGGCAACCCTCCATCAAGCGGCGAGAGCGCCACTCATCGGCCAGCCCGTTCCGCAGTGCTGTGATATGCCTCACCCATTAAGGCGATTTTAAGAGGGCGTACGCTTTTGTTCTGCGGATGCACGGCAGGCAGAAGCACAGCGCATAGGTCGGCGCGGTGTGGCTTGGCCATAATCGTTCTGCCGCCGATGCCGAGGACCCAAGCTTGAGCGAAAACACCATCCGCGCGCCGCAGACGATCGCCGGAACGGCGCGGCAGACGATCGCCGGAACGGCGCGGCAGACCGTGACCGGAACGGCGCGGCAGACCGTGACCGGAACGGCGCAGCACGCCATCGTCGGCACGGGGGCGCTGGCGCGCCCGGCGGAGACCACGACCTTCGCCATCCTGGCGGCGTTGAGCTTCTGTCACATGCTCAATGACCTGAACCAGTCGCTGGTGCCGGCGATCTATCCGGTGCTGAAGGACTCCTATCATCTCGATTTCGCGCAGATCGGCTTGATCACCCTGGCTTTCCAACTCACAGCCTCGATGCTGCAACCCGTGGTCGGCATGGTGACCGACCGGCGGCCGATGCCCTACTCGCTGCCGGTGGCGATGGGATTTACGCTCGTCGGCCTGCTGCTGCTGTCGGTCGCGCAGAACTTCGGCGCCATCCTGACCGCCGCGGCGCTGGTCGGCGTCGGCTCCTCGGTGTTCCATCCCGAGGCCTCGCGCGTGGCGCGGCTGGCGTCCGGCGGGCGGCACGGCTTCGCGCAGTCGCTGTTCCAGGTCGGCGGCAGCACCGGCTCCGCGATCGGGCCGCTGCTGGCAGCGTTCATCGTGGTGCCGCGCGGACAGGGGTCGATCGCCTGGTTCTCCGGCGTGGCGCTGCTGGCGATCCTGCTGCTGACCAATGTCAGCTTCTGGTATCGCAGCCGCCGGTCGCCGGCGAGGCGCGGCGAACTGGTCCAGGGGATCGAGGCGGTGGGCATCGAGGCGCTGCACTCGCTGTCGCGCCCCAAGGTGCTCGGAGCCATTGCCGTGCTGGTGGCGCTGCTGTTCTCCAAGAACATCTACACCGCCAGCCTGAGCTCCTATTATACCTTCTACCTGATCCAGAAGTTCCACCTCTCGGTGCCGGACGCGCAGGTCCACCTGTTCGTGTTCCTGGGCGCGGTCGCTGCGGGGACGTTCGTCGGCGGACCGATCGGCGACCGGATCGGACGCAAGCCGGTGATCTGGTTCTCCATCCTGGGCGCCGCGCCGTTCGCGCTGATGCTGCCCTACGCCAGCCTGTTCTGGACCGGCGTGCTGACCGTGCTGATCGGGCTGATCCTGGCCTCCGCCTTCTCCGCCATCCTGGTCTATGCGCAGGACCTGCTGCCCGGGCGCGTCGGCATGGTGGCGGGGATGTTCTTCGGATTTTCCTTCGGCCTCGGCGGCCTCGGCGCGGCGGCGCTGGGCGCGCTGGCCGACCGCACCAGCATCTATGCCGTCTACCACGTGTGCTCCTTCCTGCCGCTGATCGGGCTGCTGGCGGCGCTGCTGCCGGACCTGCAACGACGGCGGTGACCGGCCGGTCGCCATTCGGCGCGTGAGCGGCGCGGTCGCGCACGGCAAACCGTGGCAGACTGCGCCGCTCGTCGCGCGTGGAGATGCCAACCATGATCCGGATGAGTCGCACCGCAAGCGGGGTGGCCCCTGAGTGAACCCGAGAGCAGTGAACCCGAGAGTAGTGAACCCGCGCGTGCGGAGAGCGTCGACGTGATCGTGGTCGGCTCCGGCGCGGCGGCGCTGACGGCCGCGCTGACCGCCGCCGTTGGCGGTCTCTCGGTCGTGGTGCTGGAAAAGTCCGACCGCATCGGCGGCACCAGCGCGATGTCCGGCGCGGGCACCTGGATTCCCCTCAATCATCACGCGCGCGCTGCCGGCCATGCCGACAGCGAGGAGGAGGTACTCACCTACATGCAAGCCGCCTCGCGCGAGGGGTGGGCCGAGGCGGAAGCGCCGCTGTGGCGCGCCTTCGTGGCCAACGCCGCGCCGATGCTGGCCTTCGTGGAGCGCAGCACGCCGCTGCGCTACGAGCTGATCGCCGAACCCGACCCGCAGGCGGAATGTCCCGGTGGCAAGACGATCGGGCGCATGGTCTCGCCGCAGCCGCTGAGGCGGCGGGTCGTCGGTAAGTATGCCGGGCGCATCCGCCGTTCGACCCTGCCGCACATCTTCAGCTATCGCGAGATGGTCGGATACGACCCCTACCATGCGCCTGTTCTGACCGGGCTGCGGCTGCTGCCGCGGCTGCTCTGGCGCTGGCTGACCGATGCGGCGGGTCAGGGCAACGCACTGATCACCGGCCTGTTGAAGGGCTGCCTGGATGCCGGCTGCCGCATCGAGCTGAGCATGCGGGTGTGCGAGCTGGAGCAGGACCCGTCGGGTCGGGTGGTTGGCGTGCGCGCCGAACGCGATGGCGCGTCGCTGCGCTTCGCCTGCCGGCGCGGCGTGGTGCTGGCGACCGGCGGGTTCGAATGGGACCAGGCGATGCGCGACGCGCATTTCCCCGGCACCTTCGATCGTTACGGCAGCCCCAGCACCAACGAGGGCGACGGCCATCGCATGGCGGCGCAGGTCGGTGCGCGGCTCGAGCGCATGGACCAGGCGCTGATGCATCCGACCATGCCGGCGCGCTATGATGGCCGGCTGCACGGTATGCCCAATACGTTCCAGGCCGAACCGCACGCCATCGTGGTGAACCGCCACGGAAAACGTTTCGTCAGCGAATACGACTACAACTTGGGCGAGGCGCTGGACCGGCGCGATCCGGCCACCGGCCAGTCATTGCATCTGCCGGCCTGGGTAATCGCGGAGTCCCGCTTCCTGCGGCAGGCGCCGCTGGCGTTCCGCTGGTACGCCTCCTATGACCGGAGCTGGATGCGCAAGGCCCCGACCCTGACCGCGCTGGCGCAGCAGATCGGACTGGACGCCGACGCGCTGGCCGAAACCGTCGCGCGGTTCAACGGATTCTGCGCGGCCGGCCACGATGCAGATTTCCATCGTGGCGAAACTGCCTGGGAACGCTACAAGGCCGGCCATGGCGCGGCCGTCAGCGGCAATCCGACGCTGCGGCCGATCGAACGCCCGCCGTTCCTCGCCATGCCGATCAACCGTTCCATTCTCGGGACAAAAGGCGGCCCGCGGACGACGCCGCGCGGCGAAGTCCTGAAGACAGACGGCGGCGTGGTGCCGGGTCTGTTCTGCGCCGGCAACCTGATGGCCAACCCGATCGGCAGCCGGGCCATCGGCGCGGGGACAACCATCGGGCCGGTGATGACCTGGGGCTATATCTGCGCGCGCACGCTGCTGGGCAATCGCGAACCCTGAGTGGCACGCAAGCAACGGGAGGACACGCATGTTCTCATTGAAGGGCAAGACCGCCGTGGTGACCGGCGCGGGCAAGGGGATCGGCCGCGCCATCTGTCTGGCCTACGCGGCGCAGGGCGCGAATGTCGTCGGCGGCGCGCGCAGCGCGGCCGATCTCGAGGCCCTGCGCGCCGCGGCACCGACGAATGGCGGTGCGATCGCGGTGCAGACGACCGATGTCACCGATACGCGGCAGCTCGAAAGCCTGGGCGCCCTGGCGAGACAGCGGTTCGGCGACGCCGACATCTGGGTGAACAACGCCGGCGGGTTCGTGCCCGATGCCGCGGCGAACACCGAGATGATTGACGTTGCGGAACAGACGGTCGAGGCGATGTTGCGCCTGAACGTCACCGCGCAGGTGATGGGGGCGCAGGTCGCCGCGCGGGCGATGCGCGCAAGCGGCCGTGGCGGCATGATCCTGTTCCTCAGCTCGATCGACAGCCTGTATGCCGCGCCGGGCGGCGAGGGCGTCTATGCCGCGTGCAAGGCGGCGATCAACAGCCTGACGCAGACGATGGCGGTGGAGCTGGGCCAGTTCCGCATCCGGGTCAATGCGATCGCCCCCGCGGTGGTGGTGACGCCGTTGACCATGCCGTGGTTTCCGACCGAGGCGGTGCGCCAGCAGCGCAGTGCCTTCTATCCGCTGGGACGCCTGGGCGAACCCGACGATATCGCCTCGGCGGCGGTGTACCTCGCGTCCGACGAGGCGGCGTGGGTGTCCGGCGCGGTGCTGCTGATCTCCGGCGGCGCGGTCTACACCAGCGACCCGTATCGCTATCTGATGAAGCTGGCGGGGCAGCCGGTTCCGTAGCGCCCCGCCTGGAGCGCCCGGTCTGGAGCGCCCCGTCTGGCGCCGCCCGAAGGCATGACGGAGCTGGCCGCTCTTCTGCCGCGCGCGGGAAGGGGCTAGGCTCGGGCCAAGCTAACCAAGGAGGATCGAGCGATGGCGTTGTCGATGTACCAGGCCTGCGTGCCGGTGATCACCCAGATGCTGAACGGGCTGGCCGGCGTGGTGGACAAGGCCGCCGCGCATTGCGCCGAGAAGAAATACGACGAGTCGGCCTTCATTCAGGCACGGCTGTTCCCCGACATGTTCACCATGGGGCGCCAGGTGAAGCAGGCGACTGATTTCGGCCGCAATGCCCCGGGTCGGCTCGCCGGTGTCACGTCCCCCGCGTTCCCGGACGCGGACAGCAGCTTCGCCGAGCTGAAGGACCGGATCGCGAAGTCGCTCGACTTCGTGAAGGGTTTTACCCCCGCGCAGCTTGACGGCACCGAGGAGAAGGAGATCGCCTGGATGGCCGGGCAGCGGCAAATGTCGTTCAAGGGGCAGGACTACCTGCTGCATTTCTGCCTGCCGCACTTCTTCTTCCACTGCACCACCGCCTACACGATCCTCCGCCACAACGGCGTGGAGATCGGCAAGCGCGACTACATGGGCAGCCGCTAGGCGCCGGCCCAGACGTACTCGATATCCGGCTCCCGCTCTTCGTTGTCGGAGGCATCCGAGAATCGCACCGCTGTGAAGCCGTTGGCTTCATAGAACGCACGGACGCGGCTGTTCCGCTGAAAGCAGAACAGCCGCAGTTCGTTGGGGCTGTGGTGCTTGGCGATCTCGAGCAGCGCTGTGCCGATCCCCGGCCGGTAGCAGCCACGCAACAGGTAGAGCTGCTCCACCCAGGCGTCATGCAGGGCGATGAAGCCGAGCATCGCGTCATCGCGCTTGGCGATCCAGACAGCGGCGTGTGGCAGCAGCACGCGTGCGATCCAGTCGCGGACTTCGTCGTCCGTGTGGGCTTTGTGCAAGCCGGGCAGCGCATCGCCGCGGGATGCCAGGTATAGGTCGCCGATCGCTGGTGCATCCCCGGCGGTGGCGTGCCTGATCGTGAGGCCGGGACTGGCAGGACCGGTTGCACCCCATGCCCTTTGCGGCAATCGGCCCAAGGTCGCGGAGTCCTGTGTTCGAGAGAGCCACCCAGGCCATGCACGGCTACCAATCGGGCGGAGAACGTAGCTCGCAGCGCCGGATCGTGCTATCCTGTAATTAGGAGAAACCTGCGATGCCAGGACCCAGACTTGCCTTGAAGCATGGCGGCGGTTCGCAACGGATCGTTAAGGCTCAGCGCGCTATCGACCCGGACGACACGTTCGAGATGGCCAACCTGTACCCTCGCGATACCGGCCTGCCCATGACGATCTGGGTCAGCCCGCGCGGGCGCGCGCGGCACGACGCGCGCATCAAGGTCTGTCTGACACCGGGCGACCGGATGGACGCCAGCAACACCGCCGCGGTGGCAATTCGGCCGGCGCCACGGGTGGTCAGCGGTGCCTTACCGCCGCGCGACTTTGCACTGGTCGCGCGGTGGATCACTGACAATCGGGCGGCATTGCTCGGCTACTGGGACGGCACGCTGAGCACGGTGGAATTCGTGACTCAAATGCGTCCCCTGCCCGGCGCCGGCCGCTAGCGGTTGCTCGCCGCATTACTGACGCACGATACTCGATCACGGTCTGCCGCAACCCCGACACCTGAGACCGCAGATCGTCGAACTTCGGCTCCGGGTCTTCGAACTTGCGATCCAGCCCGTCGAACTGCCGATCGATCGCAGTGAACTTCCCATCGTGCTGGATCACCGTGTCGGCGACCTCGCGCAACAGCAGATAGACCGCGGCGATGTCGACGCCATTGCCGCTCATGTCATCGCACCCGGTTCTCCACCAACTCCGTCACCACCGCCGGATCGGCCAGGGTGGAGGTGTCGCCCAGGCTGTCCGTCTCGTTGGCGGCGATCTTGCGCAGGATGCGGCGCATGATCTTGCCGCTGCGCGTCTTCGGCAGCGCCGGCGCCCACTGGATCGCGTCCGGCGAGGCGATCGGCCCGATCTCCTTGCGCACCCAGCCCACCAGCTCCTTGCGCAGCTCCTCGGTCGGCTCCTCGCCCGGCCTTCAGCGTGACATAGGCGTAGATGCCCTGGCCCTTGATGTCGTGCGGGAAGCCGACCACCGCGGCCTCGGCGACTTTCGGGTGCGCAACGAGCGCGCTTTCCACCTCGGCGGTGCCCATGCGGTGGCCGGAGACGTTGATCACGTCATCGACGCGGCCGGTGATCCAGTAGTAGCCGTCGGCATCGCGCCGCGCGCCGTCGCCGGTGAAGTACAGGCCCTTGAACGTCGAGAAATAGGTCTGCACGAACCGCTCGTGGTCGCCGAACACGGTGCGCATCATGCCGGGCCAGGCGTCGGCGATGCAGAGATTGCCCTCGCACGCGCCGTGCAGCTCGTGCCCGTCGCCATCGACGATCATCGGCTTCACGCCCGGGCAGCGGCAGCGTCGCCGAGCCGGGCTTCAGCGCGGTCGCGCCGGGCAGCGGCGAGATCAGGATGCCGCCGGTCTCGGTCTGCCACCAGGTGTCGACGATCGGGCAGCGGTGCTCGCCGACCACGCGGTCGATACCACAGCCAGGCCTCCGGGATTGATCGGCTCGCCGACGGTGCCGAGGATGCGCAGCGACTTGCGGCTGGTCTTCTGCACCGGCGCCTCGCCGTCGCGCATCAGCGCGCGGATCGCGGTCGGCGCGGTGTAGAAGATGTTGACCTTGTGCTTGTCCACCACCTGCCAGAAGCGCGAGCTGTCCGGGTAGTTCGGGATGCCCTCGAACATCAGCGTGGTGGCGCCGTTCGCCAGCGGCCCGTAGACGATATAGGTGTGCCCGGTCACCCAGCCGACATCGGCGGTGCACCAGTAGATCTCGCCCGGGCGGTAGTCGAACACGGTCTCATGCGTGAAGCTGGCCCACACCATGTAGCCGCCGGTGGTGTGCAGCACGCCCTTCGGCTTGCCGGTGCTGCCCGAGGTATAGAGGATGAACAGCGGGTCCTCCGCGTTCATTTCGGCCGGCGGGCAGTCGGGCGAGGCCTCCGCGGTCAGCGCCGCATAGTCATGGTCGCGCCCGGGCTGCATCGTGCACCCCGGCGCCGGTCACCTTCACCACGATGCACGTTCTTCACGCTCGGGCAGGTTTTCAGCGCCTCGTCGGCGTTGGCCTTCAGCGGCACTTTGCGCCCGCCGCGACGGCCTTCGTCGGCGGTGATCAGCAGCGAGGAATCGCAGTCCTGGATGCGGTTCGCCAGGCTGTCGGGGGAAAAACCGCCGAACACCACCGAGTGGATCGCGCCGATGCGCGCGCAGGCCAGCATCGCCACCGCCGCCTCCGGCACCATCGGCAGGTAGATGCGTGACGCGGTCGCCCTTGCTTGACGCCGAGGGTCTTCATCGCGTTGGCCAGCCGGCAGACCTGCTCGTGCAGCTCGCGATACGTGACGTGCTTGCTGACCGACGGATCGTCGCCCTCCCAGATGATCGCCGTCTGGTCGCCCCGCGTCGCCAGGTGCCGATCGAGGCACGAGGCCGAGGCGTTCAGCGTGCCGTCCTCGAACCATTTGATCGAGACGTGGCCGGCGAAACGTGGTGTTCTTGACCTTGGTCGGCGCCTTCATCCAGGCGATGCGCTTCGCCTCCTCGCGCCCAGAACCCGTCGGGGTCGCGCGCGGCGCGCTCGTACATCGTGCGGTAGCCCTCCGCGGTCACGTGGGCATGCGCGGCGATCTCCGGCTTCACCGGGAAGACCAGGGCGTCGGCGGAATGGGTATCAGGCATCGGCGCTTTCCTCGTCCCTGCTTGTTGGTTCGATCTCGACGTTACAGACCGGCGTCTTCCGGCACCAGCACGATGCCGTCCTTGATCTGGGTCATGACCGGCTCCAGCCGCTCGCCATGACAGGGGCCGGAGAGGCACGCCCCGTCGGTGATGCGGAACTCCGCGCCATGGGTGGCGCAGACGATACGGCGGCCATCGGCCGAAAGGAAGCGATCGGGCACCCAGTCCAGCGGCGTGCCGAGGTGCGGACAGGCGTTGACGTAGACATGCACCGCATCGCCCTGCCGCACCGCGAACAGACCGGCGAAGCCGCCGGGCGACGGGCCAAAACCCTTGCTGGCGCCATCCGCCAATGCAGCGCGCGGACACAAAGTCCGCATCGGGCGCTGGATCTGCCTTCGGGCGCCTGACCGGGGCGTCAGCTTCTCCATGCCTCACCGGTGCGTCCGCCCATGCGGCACGGCAGCGTCCAATGCGCCGGCGTGGCCTTGATCGCCGCCAGCGTGACCGGGCGCGGCAGCGGCGCCTTCGCCGCCATGTCGACGCGGTTCGCCACCTGCTGCTCCCAGTAGAAGGCATCGGGTTCGGATTTCACCAGCCAGTGGGTGCGGGCGGTTTGCATCAGGCCTCCTGGGACCGTGGCGCGGGCGGCGAGGGCGCGACCATAGCCCGGCTGGCGCCACGCTCGCGAGCGGCCGCCGAGGCCGCCAGGGCGATCGGGTGAAGCAGTGGATCTGCCCCGGATGGAGCTGTCACGCGCATCATGAAGCACTCGGCTGGCGGTTGTGGGTTCATAGGGTTGCTTCGCGAAAAGCTGGATTCGGGGTTTGGCGCGGATGCTGCGGCCGGGTCGGGGTTCACAGGGTTGATTCGCGAAAACGTGGACTCGGGGTTTGGCTGTCAGGCGACAGTGAAAGCTTGGCCGGTGGCGACATTCAAATCTGGTCCCCCCCTTTGAGGAGCGAGTGGGATGGAAGTGTCGCGTGGATCGTCGGACTCGCCGCGGTTGGCACAACCGCGAGGGGTTTGGCGCGGCTGCTGCGGCCGGCTTGGGGTTCACAGGGTTGATTCGGAAAAACGTGGGTTTGGGGTTTGGCGCGGGCGCCGCGGCCGGCTCGGGGTTCACAGGGTTGATTCGGGAAAACGTGGATTTGGGGTCTGGCGCGGGTGCCGCGGCCGGCTCGGGGTTCACAGGGTTGATTCGCGAAGACGTGTATTTGGGGTTTGGCCCGGGTGTCGCGGCCGGCTCGGGGTTCACAGGGTTGATTCGCGAAAACGTGGATTTGGGGTTTGGCGCGGGCGGCGCGGCCGGCTCGGGGTTCACAGGGTTGATTCGCGAAAACGTCGGTTCGGGGTTTGGCGCGGGTACCGCCACACGCTGGTCGGGCCGGTTGACGCGCTCGCGCAGCCCCACCTTGTGCGCGGCGCAGATGGCCTGCGGCAGAGTGACGCCGAGGCGGTATGGCGGCATGATTTCGCGGACTACGTCTGGGGTGGTGCTGTCTGGAGGGGTGGGCATGCGGGACGGCTCCGGCTGAAATCGGTCGGTTGGGTGAGTTATATATGTTGACACTACCGACGAGTTCAACTAACGTGCGCCCCGTTGCGTGGGCGGAGGTGCCGCACCTGGATGGCGTCCGACTGTCAATCGCCGGCGTCACGCGGCCGGCGGGGAACATTGGCCAATTCGGCGGAACGCCTTGATTCGGGTTTTGCCCCGGGCTGGGGCAAGTGGTCTGCGGCTTGCGAGGCCGGGAACGCACGCGGCAAAGCAAGGTTTTTTGCCGCAGATGAACGGGGATAGACGCGGATAAGGTCGGAGTTGCCCGGCTGCCGGAGCCTATCGGGGGTGGCGGGTGCGGCGTGCGATTGCAAGGAACGTGGGCGGCCGGCTGGTTATCACGGCGGGAACGGTGGGTTTGCCTCGGCTGCATCTGCGTTCATCCGCGTTCATCTGCGGCAAAGATTACTTGCTTGCTTCCTTGAACTTTCTTGGCGTGTGTTTCGGCACGGCGGTCTGACTCTCTCGGCGTGCAAATTTGACCCCGCCGCGCTGCTGACAAGGCAAAGGCAGAAAGCCTTCTCCAACACTGCCCAGGAGAGCGGGCGCGCTCTCCGGGCGGGGGATTGCCGCGTCGCTGTGCTCCTCGCAATGACACGGGGGCCGGCGGAACGTCCGCCCGTCCCCGGTTCACCCGATCGCCCTGGGGTCCGCCGTCCGGCGTGGTCGATCAGCCACGGGGCGCGGTCAGCTTCAGATAGATCAGCCCGGTCATAAGCGCGTCGTTCAGGGCGTCGTGCGCGGGCAGCGCCGGCAGGTCGAGGTCGGCGAGAATCCGCGTAAAACTGAGATCGACGGTGCCGGTATACAGCGCCTCGCGGGTGGAACGGTCGCGCATCACGCGGTCGTAATAGAGCGCCGAGACCTCGATCGCGCGGTTCGGCAGGCTGACGCCCAGCCAGGGCCGGGTCACCCGGTTGACCATGGCGATGTCGAACTCCAGGTAGTAGCCGACCAGCGGCCGCGTGCCGATGAACCGCAGGAAGCGGCCCACGGCCTCGCGCGCCGGCAGCCCACCCGCGACATCCATCGGGCGCAGCCCGTGCACCGCGACCGCGGCGTGCTCGATCGCGGCCGAGGGGCGCACCAGCAGCTCCAGGCGCTGGCTCAACAGCAGGCGGTTGCCGCGGATACGGATGGCGGCAAGGCTGATGATGTCGCTGTGCCTCCGGCTGAGGCCGGTGGTTTCCGTATCGAAGACGACCGCCTCGGCGCAATCTTCCGGCTCGAACAGGAAGGCGTAGGCGGGGTCGCGCAGGCGTTCCCGCGATCGGGCGCGGTAGTAGATCGAGCGATGCAGGAACTCGCGCACGCGCCGGTCCCGCTCAGAAGGCGTCGAGGCGGAAATGATAGCGTATCCGCTCCTTGAAGCGCTTGGCGATCAGCAGGCTGTCGCGCAGCCCGTCATGCTGCAGCCGCGACAGGTCCTGGGCGCGGACGAAATCATCGCCCGCCGCGCCGGCGCCGCCGCGGTCCTTGGCCAGGCGCGCCCGGAGCCTGAGCTCCATTAGGTACCTGCAGGGCTTCCGCCAGATCCTCGGCGACCTCGCGCTCCAGCGCCCCGGCGGCGACCAGCGCCTCGATGCGGGCGAAACTGTTGACCGCCTCGATGCGGCGCTCCAGCGCGAGTGCCCGCACGCCGTGCACGATCGGGAACAGGCCCCCCTTCTTCAGGTCGATCTCGCCCGCGTGCTCGCCGTGGCCCGCCAGGATCTGGTGAAAGAACCCGATCGGGGTGTCGAACTGCAGGATCGGCCGGGCGAAATGCGACAGGAAGCCGCCGGCATTGCCGATGCTCGCGAACAGGTGGCGGCGCAGCCGTTCGAGCACCGCCGGGTCGCCCGCCACGGCGGCGGCGTCGGTCAGCGCCGCCAGATTGAGGAAGCTCTCGCCGCTCGGGCGCGCCAGCCAGGCATCGATGTCGGCACGGAACGCTGCCTCGCGCTGCGCCCATTGCGGATTGGAAACCATCATGTTGCCGGGGCAGCGCGGGTAGCCGTAGCCGATGAGCGTCTCGGTGAAGCGGATGCAGACCTCGCGCAGCGCCGCGTCGTCGATCGCCGCCCCGTCGGCGAGGATGAGCGCATTGTCCTGGTCGGTGCGGGCAAGCTGCTCGCCGCGCCCCTCCGAACCCATGACGACGAGGCAGGCGTTCGCCAGCAGATCGGGCGGCGCCAGGAACGCGAACAGCCGCCGTAGAATGCTGCGGTTGAGATCGCTGACCATCTCGGCGATCGCCTGGATCTTCATTCCGGTCTCGTGCAGCGCTTCCAGCAGCGGCCCGATCGCCGCGGCCGCCCGGCCGAGCTCGTCGATGCTTCCGGCGCGCTCGATCTCCGCCATGACCAGGTAGGAGCGGCTCGACATATGGCCCACCAGGTCGATCAGCTCGAGCACGCCGATGACGGTGCCATCCCGCAGCACCGGCATGTGGCGCACACCACGCTGCGTCATCAGCAGTTGGGCGCGGAACAGGAACGCGTCGTGGGCGATGGTCACGGCCGGGAACGAGGCCACCTGCTCGATCGGCGCGTCGAACGGCAGCGCGCGGACGAAGGCGGCCCTGACGAGATCCGCGTCGGTCACGATACCCAGCGCGTCGTCGGCGCGGCGGACCAGCAGGCTGGTGGCCTTCTCCGCCTCCATCCGCAGCGCCGCCGCCTGCATCGGCGTGGCGGCGGGGACGACGACCGGCGGATGCAGGAAGGCCTCCCCGACCTTCGCCATCATCAACGGCGCCATCCCGCGCGTCGCCTCGCGCGCCGCCCGGGCGGCAAGACGCTCGCCGAGCCGCTGCGCGAACCAGGCTTCGAAGACCGGGTTGGCGCGGCAGAGATCCAGCAGCAGGCGGCGCGGCAGAAGCTGCGCGATGGTCTCCTGGCGAACCTCCGCGGTCGTCGGTGCGGGTGCGGCCAGCGCGCCGGCGCCGACCAGGTCACCCGCGCCATGCACGGTGATCACGTCGCCGCCGGCCCGCTCGCTGACCAGCCCCTTCACAATCAGGTAGAGATGCGCCGGCAACTCGCCCGCCTGGATCAGCACCTCGCCCGGCTGCAGGAAGGCGACGTCGGCCGCCGCCGCGAGCTTGCGTTGCTCTGGCGCGGTCAGGCGATCGAGGGGCGGGACCGAGAAATCGAGTGCGACGGGCATGGAATGTTACTCCGCCTCCCCTTGTGGGCTTGGGCCGCGAAGCGGACCAAGGTCAGGGGGGAGGGGCAGCAGACAAGTCATACTCTGCCCGCTTTTCCCTACCACAAGGAGCGGGGGCATGTAATCGCGGCCAGTATCTCTGCACGGAGGCTTTGACTGGTTGCGGCCGCGATTCTCTAACTCACGGTTCCCGCCCTCATTCGGTCGCAGAGTGAGTTTCCTTGGGGGAGCCGCCTCGGGTGGGAACCGAACATCCGGGCCAGGTCAGGCGTAGGCGCGCTCTGCGCCCAACGCTGCCATTCAGTTTCGTGGCGCAGCGCTTTCGAAGCGGACATCCATCCGTCGACCTCTCGGGCGGCAATGGATTGGAGAACCAAGGCCCTGATGCAGGCGGAAAGTCCTGGTCGCGAGGGGGCGCCCGTGGAACGGCATACACGACGGCGTGCACGCCGAAGCGTCCGTTCCACCAAGAGCCGGGGCCGGTAGTCAGTCGCGGTCCGGATACCGGCCCCAGCGATGGCGCAGTTCAGAGCCGTGTATGCGGGCCGGACGGCTTCGCCGGCGCGAATTCCCCGGTGACGGTGCGCTCGTGCAATTCCCAAGGCGAGGCGCCCGCCTTGCGCGCCGCGACCATCTTCTCGGGATCGACAGGCGCCAGCGTCGGAGAGGACGTCTTCATGTGTTCCGTGGCCGTCCACGCATTCCCGTAGTTGTTGACGTTGATCTCGACGATGTTCTGGTCGGGATCCTCATAGTAGAAGGCCGTGCCCAACCCGTGGTCGGTGGCCCACACCGGCATGATGCCCAGGCCCTTGAGTCGGAGATAGGTGCCCAGCAGATCGTCGAAAGTCTGGTATTCGAAAGCGACGTGCTGGAGCCGCGGATGGCGAGCTTTGTCGGGATCGACGACGAGGCCGGGCACCTCGAAGAATACGATGCGGTGATCGGCCTCATCGTTGCTGATGAATGCCATGCCGGAAAACGGCGCGTGGTCCTGCCGACCGGCCGGCACCGCCCCTCGATGGTTGACCGTCATGCCAAGTGCCTTGCGGTACCACTCGATCATGGCATCCATGTTGGCGGTGGTCAGGCCGTAGTGGTGCAGATTTGGACGGACGATGACCTCGGTGTTCATTTGCATTCTCCTCTCGGTTGACATTCGCCGTAGTGGTTAGGCGCCATACAAAATAGGTTAGGCACCTAACTTTGTCAAGTGCCAGGTGAGCCGCGTGGGTGCCTGGCTGCGAAGACGCGGAACCTGGACAGGGAAAGCATTGACGATCAGTTGGTTAGGCGCCAAACTGATTGGCAGGAGGCAGCAATGGACATCCAGCAACCGGGCAAATTCGGTTCGGGACCGCCGCCCGCCGTCATGGAGGAAATTCGCAAGCGGCTCTCGGAGCGCGAGGTGCAATGGCTGGAAGCGCTGTTCGCGCTGCGCAGGACCGCGCAACAGGTGGACAATGCGATCAGCGAATGGATGGGCGGTACGGTGGGATCAGCCGCACGTTACCAGATCTTGATGGGGCTGTGGGCGACCAAAGGGAAGGGGCTCCCGCACAAGGACATTATCGCGGCGATGGGCGTGACGCGCGCGACCGTCTCCGGCCTTATGGCAGCGCTCGAGCGCGAAGGGTTCGTGAAATCCACCGTGGACCGGGACGATCGCCGGAAACTGATTGCGCGATTGACCTCCAAGGGCGAGGCGGTCATCAAGAGGGCGTTTGAGGTCAATACGGCCCGGTTTCGCGAGGCCGCGACGCTTTCGCCGGCCGACCTGGCGAGCCTGACGTCACTGCTGCGTCGCGTCCGCGAAGGCTTCGCCGCGCCCCACTGAACCCGGTTTTCATGGCCCGAGTTCCTGCGGTCCAGCAGACGGAGCGGCCCCCGAACGAACCTTACAGAGTGGCGGTGATCGTGATTCATGCCGTCATGGCCTCGGCCGTCCACGCTAATGCGGCCTCGAAAGGTCGTAGATCACCCGCCCCTCGGATCCGAGGGCGCATGCTTCGCGGACCAATGACAGGAAACGAAAAAGGCCGGCTTTGGATAGAGCGCTGCTACTCGGCGGTGCGGACCCGAATGGCCAATTCGGCGTGCCGCTTCTCCAAGGCTGCCGTTCCGCTATCGTCCAATGCCGGCCGCCATCCCGACAAGTCAGACAGCCCGACGAAAGCCGGAACGGGCCTCCCGCGAACCACCCCAAACGCAGGGGGCAATCCGCGGTAGCCCGTCATCCAATCCGTGAACTGCTCCCGTGGAGGGATCAGTGCACCGCTGCCCCCTCCGCGCCGAGGCCGGTCTGCGAGCGGATATACTCGTCCTCGAACGCGAGCCGCTCGTTCCTTGCCGCCACGGAACTGTCGGCGAGCGACACCAGCCAGGCGACGATGACTGCCGCCGGCAGGGTGATGATGGTCGGGAAGTCGATCGGGAACACCGCCGCTCCCATGCCGAGCACCTTGCCCCAGACCGTCGGCCCGAGCGTCACTAGGATCAACGAGCCGAGCAGGCCGACATAGCCCCCGGCGAGCGCGCCGCGCGTCGTCAGCCCGCGCCAGAACATCGCCATCACCAGGATGGGGAAGTTGCTGGAGGCGGCGATCGAGAAGGTGAGCGCGACGATATAGGCGACGTTCTGCCGCTCGAAGGCGATGCCAAGCAGCATCGCGACGATGCCCAGGGCGACGACGGCCACCTTCGACACCCGCACCTCGGTCTGCTCGCTCGCCCGGCCATGCGCGATGACGTTGGCATAGAGGTCGTGCGAGATCGCCGAGGCGCCGGCCAGCGTCAGGCCGGAGACCACGGCGAGGATGGTGGCGAAGGCGACCGCGGCGATGAAGCCGAGGAAGAGGTCGCCGCCAAGCGCCTGCGCGAGATAGACCGCCGGCATGTTGGCACCGCCCTTCAGTGCGATGCCCTTGGCCGCGTCCACCAGATAGGCCGGATTGCTGGCCACGAACACGATCGCGCCGAAGCCGATGATGAAGGTCAGGATGTAGAAGTAGCCGATGAAGCAGGTGCCCCAGAGCACCGACTTGCGGGCCGCCTTGGCGTCCGTCACGGTGAAGAAGCGCATCAGGATGTGCGGCAGGCCGGCGGTGCCGAACATCAGCGTGAGACCGAGCGAGATCGACTCGATCGGGTTCGGCTTGGCTCCGATCGGCGCCATCGACTTCATGATGGCGTCGTGGCTCGGGTGGATGCGGACCGCCTCGGCGAACAGGGCGCCGGGGCTGAAGCTGAAATGCGCCAGCACCAGCAGCGCCAGCAGGGTCGCGCCGCCCAGCAGCAGCGCCGCCTTGATGATCTGCACCCAGGTCGTTGCCTTCATGCCGCCGAACGTGACGTAGATGATGATCAGCACGCCGACGATGATGATCGACTGCCAGTATTCGATCTGCGGCAGCAGCGTGTGCAGCAACTGGCCGGCGCCGACCATCTGGCCGATCAGGTAGAAGATCACCACCACCAGGGTGCTGAGCGCCGCCATCACGCGGATCGGCCCGCGCTGCAGGCGATAGGCGGCGACGTCGGCGAAGGTGTACTTGCCGAGGTTGCGCAGCCGTTCCGCAATCAGGAACAGCACGATCGGCCAGCCGACCAGCCAGCCGACCGAGTAAATCAGGCCGTAGAAGCCGTTGAAATAGACCAGCGCGGCAATGCCGAGGAAGGAGGCAGCCGACATATAGTCGCCGGCGATCGCGAAGCCATTCTGCAGCGCGGAGATGCCGCGTCCGGCGGCGTAGAAGTCGGTGGCGGTCTTGGTGCGCTTGGCCGCCCAGTAGGTGATGTAGAGGGTGAGCGCGATGAACACCAGGAACATCACGACGGCGTGCCAGTTGACCGGCGCCGCGGCGGGCACTGCCTGGGCGAGTGCGGCGGTCGGCAGCAGCGCGAGCGTCGCGGTCGCGACGCATGGGAAGCGGAACAGCGAGCGCATCATCGTGTCTCCTCGAGCACTTCGCGCGTCAGATCGTCGAAGGTGGTGTTGGCCTTCCACACATATATGGCGGTCAGCACGATGGCGATGAGGATGACGCCGACCCCGACCACGATGCCGATTGTCGTGACGCCGCCCGCGACCAGCGGGGTCGAGAGGAAGTCGCCGCCGAAGGCGACCAGCAGGACGAAGCCAAAGTAGACGATGCACACGAGCGCCGACAACGTCCAGGCGAGCCGGCTTCTCGTTCGGCAGAGTTGTTCGAAATGCGGATCCCGGCGGATCCGTTCGAGTCTCGCGTCGCTCATGGCGTGTCCTCCCATTATTGCGGCGGTGACGTCACTCGCCCAGAATCGCCTTCAGGGCGACCCACCCAAAACTATACCGGTTCATCAGGAAACCGCCAGATACCGATCGCTGCGTGGCCAGAATCGTTCCGCTGCGCAGCTTGGGCGGCGGCAAATCGCGCTCAGCCCGGGCGGGGGGCGAACGATCCGGCCTGTCGATAGCCAAACATCTGGGTGCCGACCGGCTACGGTACGAGGCCGCTCCGGGAGCGCCGCGGGCCAAACAGGAAGTCCTGGGTCATGTTGCCGGGGAAGCGGTGCAAAGCAAAAAAGCTGACCAGCACGTCGTAGAAGTAGAAGTCATGCCACGCGATCAGCGTGCCGCAGGACGACGCGGCAATGATGAAGGGCGGGTTCGGCCCCGCCGCGGTTCATGGTTGTCGTGGCGCCGGACATGCGCGTTTCTGCCCGGTTGTGCGTGTTTTCGGTCATAAGCAGGCAGCCCGCAGCCCGAGTCGGGTCATCGATCCCGCGGGCCCGCGATTCGGTACTGCCAAGCTACGCGGATACTGCCCGAATAATCTTGCACTTCCAACGATCCAATCGGCCCGGATCAAAATCGGTCGGGTGCGGCGCCAGGGCAGGGGTTGTCTGCCGGGGCGCCCGACCCCTGGGCGTGCCCCCGGGCATTCGACCCGGGAGCACGCTCCCGGGCACTTGGCCCGGGGGTCAGCTCTTCCACCCGCCCATCCGGCACAGCAACTTCCAATGCGCCGCCGACACCGGCATGACCGACAGGCGCGACATGCGCACCAGGGCCAGGTCGCCGAGCGCCGGCGTCGCCTTGATCTCCTCCAGCGTGACCGGGCGCGGCATCGGCCCGACCGCCTCCATGTCCACGCAGACCCAGTCGCCGCTCTCCGCGGTCGGGTCGGGATAGGCCTCGCGCGCCACCCGCACCACACCGACGACCTCCTTGCCGACGTTGGAGTGGTAGAAGAACGCCAGATCGCCGCGCTTCATGGCCTTCAGGTTGTTCTTCGCCATGTGGTTGCGCACGCCGGTCCAGGGCTCGACGTGGTTCGCCACCTGCTGGTCCCAGGAGAAGGCCTCCGGCTCGGACTTCACCAGCCAATGGGCGACGGCCTTGGGCATCGTGCCTCCCGGAGTTGTGGTGTGCGACGCGGCGCCGGTCGCGCGCGCGGTCGGCGCCGCTCCGGCGGATCAGCAGATCGGCGAGAACGCCGCCGGCAGCACGAACGCATTCTCCTGCTTCACCACGACGCCCGGCGGATTGCGTGCCGGCCACTGCCCGGTCGCGGCGGCTTCGGCGCGCACGCGGGTCCGCTCGTTGGCGTCTTTGTAGGCCCAGATGTGTACCCATTTGTTCAGCGCACCGAACTCCGAATACATCCCGGCGATCAGCGGCGAGAATGTTTGCCGACCTTCGATCTTTTCCGACCAGCGTTCGATCAGGCCGGGGATGGCGCCGGGGATCAGCGTGTACTGTCGGATCTCGAACAGCGGCCCGACCTGGCGCGGCGTGAGCGGCGGGGAGAACGGCGCGGGGTGGAACACCTCGCTCTGCTGGGCGGTGACGAACTCGCGGATCGGCGGCGGCCAGCCTTCCTCCTTCGTCGCCGCGGCACGCACCGCGGCGCGCTGCTCGAAGCTGTGGTAGGTCCAGACATGGATGATCTGGTTCAGCGGGCCCACGTCGGTGTGCCAGAAGGCGGCGAGCTTCGAGTGCTTCTCGCGGACCGGCAGCGACGCGCCGAAGCGTTTCTCCACCTCGGCCAGTGCGCCGGGCTGCAGCGTGTAGGTGCGCATTTCGATGATCATGGTCGTTCTCCCCTCGGCGGATGACCCACGCACGCTAGGACAGATGGACGGGGCGTGGAATGGGGCCGGCCGACTGCGGGGGATCACGCCCATATCAGGCAGCACCGGAAAAACCGACAATCGGGTGGCGATCAGGCATGGCGTGGATCATCCGCGGCCGTCGTCACGCCGCCGCGTCAGCCTCCCAACCGCGGCACGCCAGCAGGATCGGGCGCGGAACGCGTTTCTCGCCATTCGAGTAGTACGCCACCATGCGGCGGGACAGCCCAAGCGCCTCGGCGGTCCCGCTGAGCGACAGGCCGTGGCGCAGGCGCCATTCCAGGAAGGCGCGCGTATCGGAACGGCCCGTCGCGGTCAGCGTCTCCAGCCACAACGTATCGGCACCGAGTTCCGTGCCGTCCGGCCAGACCACACTGTGGCCCCAGTCGCCGAGGCTTGCCTGGGTGAACAGGTGCGGATCGCGCAATGCGCGAAACGCACGCGCGCGGAAAAGCGGGGCAAGGTCGATGGCGGCGCTTGTGCCGTCGGACCAACCCATCACGAGCGTCGCCGGCGGCGTCGCGGCGACACTCGTGATGGTCCGCATGCGATCGGTGCCGGTCATCGGTTCAGCTCCCGCCATGTTCGCATCAGTAGGGTCAGGTTTGACCCGGCCCAGGCGCGCGCCGCGCGCAGCACCGGCGGCGGCACGCCACCGATGATTGGTTGCAGGGTGGCGATCCCGACTGAGTAGCGGTAGCCCGGTCCCTCGATGCGGCACACCATGCTCCCTGCCGTAAACGGCGATCTTCCAACCCGCGTCGCGATGCAGCGTGACCACATGCCAATGTGGTGCAACGAGTGCACTAGATCAAGACGCCCACCCAATGGTAGTACCCAGCCCCGGCCGCACAGGCTGCGTTACGGATCGGCCCGACCAACGCGCCGCGTCGGCCAAGCCGATTGACCTAGCGCAATGCAACCCGACATGGAGCCGGCGAATAACGCCCCCGGACCATCGACCTTCAAACCACGCTCGGGGTGGGATAGAGTGGAAATCGTGGACGCCTCCTCTGCCGTCGCTCCGCGGCGTAGCGCGCCGAAAGCCGGCCGCTCGCTGCACCGCTTCGCCAACCCGGGGCGCTTCCTGCGCCTGTCCGGGACCGTGCTGCCGTGGCTGACGGTGCCCGGCCTGCTGCTGACCGTCATCGGCTTGGTCTGGGGCCTCTGTTTCGCCCCCGCCGACTGGCAGCAGGGCGACGCGGTCCGCATCATGTATATCCATGTGCCCTCCGCCTGGCTGGCCTCGGCCGGCTATGTCGGCCTGGCCGTCTGCTCCGTGCTGTCGCTGGTCTGGCGCCATCCGCTGGCCGACCTGGCGGCGGTGGAGATCGGCCCGGTGGGCGCCGGCTTCACCGCGCTGTGCCTCGCCACCGGCAGCCTGTGGGGCAAGCCGATGTGGGGCGCCTGGTGGGTGTGGGACGCGCGGCTGACCTCGGTGCTGGTGCTGTTCTTCCTGTATCTCGGCCACATCGCCCTGGTGCGCGCGTTCGACGAGCCCGAGCGCGGCTACCGCGCCGGCGCCATCCTGGCGCTGGTCGGCGCGGTCGACCTGCCGATCATCAAGTTCAGCGTCGACTGGTGGAACACGCTGCACCAGCCGGACAGCATCACGCTGACCGGCGCGCCGACGATGGCCCTCAGCATGCTGTGGCCGCTGTTCGTATCCGCGCTGGGCTATACGCTGCTGTTCGCGGCGATCGTGCTGGCGCGCACCCGGGCCGCGGTGATGGAGCGGCGCATCCGCGGGCTGCTGATGGCCAAGGCCAGCCGGGAGGCCGTGCCATGACCCATTGGCCGTTCGTCGCCGCGTCCTACATGCTGGGCGTGCTGATCCCGTTGGTATTCGGCATTTCCGCCTTCACTCGGATGGGGGCCGCGCGCCGGCGGCTGGCGCTGATCGATCCAAGAGTCGATCGCCCGGGGGCGCATCGCTCAGGTACCCGCGCGCAGCGCGATCGGGGGGACGCATGACCCGCAAGCACCGCCGGCTGGTCCTGCTGCTGGCCTGCGGCGTCGGCCTGGGCACCGCCACCGCGCTGGTGCTGACCGCGTTCCGCGACAACCTGGTGTTCTTCCTCTCGCCGGCCCAGGTGGCCAAGGACGCGCCGCCACCCGGGCGCGACTTCCGCCTGGGCGGGCTGGTCGAGCAGGGCAGCGTGCACCGCACGACGATCGACGGGCACCCCGCCGCCGCGTTCACCGTGACCGACGGCGGTGCGACGGTGAAGGTGACCTATGTCGGCATCCTGCCGGACCTGTTCCGCGAGGGCCAGGGCGTGGTGGCGTTCGGCGCCTTGCGCAGGGACGGCACGTTCCGCGCCTCGGAGGTGCTGGCCAAGCACGATGCCACCTACATGCCGAAGGATGTCGAGCAGGCGCTGAAGAAATCCGGCCACTGGAACCCCGACGCCGGTCCGCCGCCGCCGGCAGCCACCTGGAACACGCTGGTACCGAAACAATCGGGCGGCTGAAGGTGGTTCCTGCCGCGCGCCCTGTCGGGGTGCTGGTGGCTCAGATCCAGACGTCGTTCTGCGCCGTGCGGTTGCCGCCCGCATCGCCCGTATTGAGCACACCGGATGGCTCGATCAGCAGCAGTTTGACCTCCTGCTCGGCGTACGGCTTGTGCTCGACGCCCTTCGGAACGACGAACATCTCGCCCGCCGACAAGGTCACCGCGCCGTCGCGAAAATCGATGCGCAGCACCCCCTCGATCACGAGGAAGGTTTCGTCGGTGTCCTGGTGGTCGTGCCAGATGAAATCGCCCTGCAGCTTGACGATCTTGAATTGGTAGTTGTTCATCTCGGCGACGACTTTCGGCTGCCATCGCTCGTCGAACAGGCCGAATTTCTGGCGGAAATTGATTGCCTGGTAGGCCATTTGCCCTCTCCCTCGCCGGTGCGCCGATCATAGAAGCCCTGCGGAATCGGGTGAAGCGCCGGTTCGGCAAGGAGCCCCCCGTGACTTGAGCCTTGGATCGCCACCGCGCACACTCCCAGGGCCAATGGGGGAACCGCCATGTCGCTGTTCGAGAAAGGTGCCGTCACCGGCGTCGGCGAAACCGCCTACATGCGCGGCACCGATCGCACGCCGCTGTCGCTGCAACTGGAGGCCTCGCTGAACGCTATCGCCGATGCCGGATTGAGTCCGCGCGACATCGACGGCGTGATCCCGTACGGCACCAGCGCCGTCGCCGAGGACTTCGTCACCAATTTCGGCATCCCGGACCTGCGCTTCTCCGCCACCACGCCGATGGGCGGCGCCAGCCCGGTTGCCGCCATCCAGTGCGCCATCGCGGCGATCTCCGCCGGCATCTGCAACCATGTGCTGCTGTCGCTCGGCCGCACCGGGTATTCCGGCGGGCGCATCGGCGCGCGGGTGACGCAGATGCCGCAGTTCCACGTGATCGGCGAGTTCGAGATGCCGTCCGGTGCCATCGCGCCCGCCCAGCTCTACGCCGCAATGGCGCGCCGGCACATGGAGTTGTTCGGCACCACCAGCCGCCAGTTCGCCGAGATCGCCGTCAGCACGCGGCACAACGCGACGCTGAACGCCAACGCAACGATGAAGCAGCCGATCACGCTGCAGGATCACCAGGCCTCGCGCATGATCTCCGATCCGCTGCGGCTGCTGGATTGCAGCCTGGAGAGCGATGGCGGCGCCGCGGTGGTGATCAGCGCCGCCGAGCGCGCCCGCGACATGCGCCGGCCGCCTGTCGTGGTGATGGGCATCGCCGAGGGCCACCCGGACTCGCCCAGCGCGATCACGCAACGACCCGACATGACAAGGCTGGGCCTGGCCAAGGCGGCGCCGAAAGCGTTCGCCATGGCCGGCGTGACGCACGACGATATTGACGTGGCCGAGATCTACGACTGTTTTACCTACATCGTGCTGTGCCAGTTGGAGGATGCCGGGTTCTGCCGGAAGGGCGAGGGCGGGGCGTTCGTCGAAAGCGGCGCGATCCGCCTGGACGGCCGGCTGCCGATCAACACCCATGGCGGGCTGCTGTCGCAGGCGCACATGGCCGGAATGAACCACATCGTCGAACTGGTGCGCCAGTTGCGCGGCGAGGCCGGCGCGGCCCAGGTCCGCGACGCGGAGATCGGCCTGGTCACCGGCTATGGCGACATGGGCGACGGCTCGATTGCGATCATGCGGAGGGCGTGACGATGAGTGGGGATTACACCAAGCCGCTGCCGCATCCCAGCGTCGACACGCAGCCTTATTGGGATGGCCTGAAGGCGCGCCAACTGCGACTGGAGCACTGTGCCGACTGCGGCAAGGTGCGGCACTATCCGCGCCCGGTCTGCGACGCCTGCTGGTCGATGAACGTTGCGTGGCTGGATGCGTCGGGCAGGGGCCGCGTGCATTCCTGGACTGTCACACACCATGCGTTCCATCCGGGATTCAAGGCCGAGCTGCCGTATACGCTGGTGACCGTCGACCTGGACGAGGGCGTGCGGATGAACGCCCGGCTGCGCGGGCTCGATCCGGCGGAGCTGCGCATGGGGTTGCCGGTGCGGATCGACTTCGAATCGGTCACCGAGGAGATCACGCTGCCGGTCTTTGTGCCGGAGCGATGACACTGCGTACACCTCTCCCGCCCTTCGCGGGAGAGGTCGCGGAGCCCTTGCGACGCGGGTGAGGGTGGTCCGCGCGGCACGACCCTCACCCTCGGTGCTTCGCACCTCGACCTCTCCCGCGAAGAGCGGGAGCGGTGTACGCGTTTCAGCCTCTCGACTCGGCCCTAGCCAACCGGCGCGGCATTCGCCAAAGTTGCGGATGAAAGAGTCCCCGGCGCCACGGGGCGCGCGACGACGAAAGGGAGGAACATGACGGTCTGGCCGGTCACCGGTACGGGGAAACGCAGCCTCTTGCCGCGCCATTCCGCATAGCCATGGACCTCTCCCTCGACCTGCTCGGCAACGCGGTGATCTCCGGGTTGCTGCTCGGTGGATTCTACGCCGCGGTCACCATCGGCGTCACCATCGCGTTCGGCATGCTTGACGTGGTGAACATCGCGCATCCGGCCTTCATCATCCTCGGTTCCTACATCGCCTATATCGCCAATACCAACCTGGGGATCGACCCGGTGCTGGCCAGCGTCGTCGCAGCCCCGGCGTTCTACGCCCTCGGCGCGGTGATCTACCAAATCTACCACGTCGCCTTCGAGCGCCGTGGCGAGCAGGCGTTGCAGGGCCTCGCGTTCTTCTTCGGCCTGCTGTTCATCACCGAGGTCACGCTGGTGCTGGTGTTCGGCGTCGACTACCGCCTGGTGGAGGCACCGTATATCGGCCCGAGCCTGCATCTTGGCGCGATCGAGTTGCCCGGGCGGTTGCTGGTGCCATGCCTGGTGGGCCTGGCCATGGTCGGCGTGCTGCACCTGTTCACCTCCAGAACGTTCATCGGCCGTGCCATCCTGGCGGTGGCGCAGGACCAGTTGGCGCTGCGGCTGATGGCCGCCGATCCGGTGCGCATCAAGCGCATCGCCTTCGGCCTGTCGATCGCCACCGCCTCGGTCGCCGGTGCAGCGCTGATCATCATCCAGCCGGTGGAGCCGTCGATCGGGCGCGACTATATCGGCCGGGTGTTCGCAATCTGCGTGATGGGCGGCCTGGGCAGTTTTGCCGGCACGCTGGTCGCCGCGATGACGCTGGGCATCGTCGAGAGCCTGACCGCCACATTCTACGGCCCGTCGTGGACGCCAGCGGTGGCGTTCGGCTTCCTGTTGCTCACCCTGGCGGTCCGGCCGAGCGGCTTGTTCGGTCGCTCCTAGGCATGGGCACCGTACAATTCCTGCTGCTGGCCCTGCTCGTCGCGGCTGCGGTGTTCGTCGCCGCGCGGTCGATCGGCAACCCGTACGTGTTCTTCGCCGGCTATGTGGTGTTGCAGTACATCGTGCTGTCGACGGCGTGGAACATCCTTGGCGGTTACACCGGCTATGTGAATTTCGGCACGCCGGCGTTCCAGGCGATCGGCGCCTATGCCTCGGTTGCCCTCTACAAGACCGTTCCTCTGCCGATCCCGCTGCTGATGCTGATCGGCGGCGTGCTGTCCGGCATCGTGGGCTTCGGCACCGGCTACCTGACGTTACGGCTGCGCGGCGCGTTCTTCTCGATCGCCACGCTGGCGCTGTCGGTGGTGGTGCAGACGCTGGTGACGAACTGGGATTTCGTCGGCGGCTCGCGCGGTGCCTACATCATCCGCCCGATGACCGCGCCACTGATCGGCGGCGGCTACATCGACTATCTGTGCCTGGTCATGCTGGGGTTGGCGGTCGTCGCGATCACCATCGCGCGCGCCATCGAGCGGTCGAAGCTCGGCGTTGGCTTCGCAACAATTCGCGACGACGAGGCGGCGGCGGAAGCGTCCGGCGTGCCCACCCTGCGGCTCAAGCTGCTAGCTACCACGCTGTCCGGCGCGCTGATGGGCATGGCCGGCGCGCCGCTGCCGTACTACGTGACCTATCTCGACCCGTCGTCGGGCTTCAGCCTGACCTACGCCGTGAATGCCATTGCCATGCCGCTGATCGGCGGGACCGCAAGCTGGATCGGCCCGATTCTCGGCGCGGTCATCCTGGGCACCGTGCAGCAGCTTGTCACCGTAACGATCTCCTCGGCGGCCAACCTGCTGATCGTCGGGCTGGTCCTGGTCGGCTTCATCGTTCTGGCCCCGAACGGGATCGTCGGGCTGGTGCGGGGGCGGCGATGAGCACGCCCTTGCTGGAGGTGCCCCTGCTGGATGTAAAGGGACTGGGCAAGCGGTTCGGCGGTTTCGTCGCGCTGGAGGCGATCGACCTTGCCGTGCAGCCGGGCGAGCGCGTTGGGCTGATCGGCCCGAACGGCTCCGGCAAGAGCACGCTGGTGAATTGCCTGTGCGGCACGCTGCGCCACGAGCTCGGCACCGTGCGGTTCGAGGGACGATCGCTGCACGGGCTGAAGGCGCACGAGCGCACCCGCCTGGGCATCGCGCGTAGCTTCCAGTTGCCCCGCCCGTTCGCCAGCCTGACGGTCGCCGAGAACATTCGCGTGCCGATCCTGTATGTCGTGCATGGGCGCGGCCGCCGCGCCGGTGCGACCGACGAGCGCTGCGCCGAATTGCTGGGCCTGGTCGGGCTGGCCGACAAGGCGGGAAAACTGCCGCGTGACCTGACGCAAATCGAGATGCGCAAATTGGAGCTGGCCCGCGCGATGGCCGCGGAACCGAAGCTGCTGATCGCCGACGAGGCGATGGCCGGGCTGTCGCATGGCGAGGTGGATGACATCCTGGCGCTGCTGTTGCGGATGAACGAAGCCGGCGTCACCGTGATCATGATCGAGCATATCATGCGCGCGGTGCTGCATTTCTCGCAGCGGCTGGTGGTGCTGGTGGCGGGCAGAAAAATCGCCGACGGCGATCCGCAGGAGGTGGTGCGCAACCCCGAGGTGGAGCGGGCCTATCTTGGCGAATAGCCTCACCCTGTCAGGCATCGCGGCCGGCTACGGCGCGGTGCGCGTGCTGCACGGCGTGTCGCTGACGGTCGGCGCCGGCGAAACGGTCGCGCTGCTCGGCACCAACGGCAACGGCAAGTCCACGCTGATGAAATGCATCATGGGCATGGTGCGGCCGTCGGCCGGCAGCATCGTGGCCGAGATCGACGGCCGCCGGCACGAGCTGGTGGGGCGGGCGACCGAGGCGATCGTCGATCTGGGCATCGGTTTCGTTCCGGAGGGGCGGCGATTGTTTCCGCGCCTGACGGTGACCGAGAACCTGCTGCTGGGCGCGTTCCGGCCCGCGGCGCGCGCGGCGATCAAGGACAATCTGGCGTTCTGCCTGGAGACGTTTCCGCGCTTGGCGGAGCGGCGCGGGCAGCTTGCCGGATCAATGAGCGGCGGCGAGCAGCAGATGCTGGCGCTCGGCCGCGCGCTGATGTCGGCGCCGCGCATCCTGCTGGTCGACGAGCCCTCGGTCGGGCTGGCGCCGCTGCTGGTGCGGCGCACGATCGACAAGATCAAGGAGCTGAAGGACGGGCGCCAGCTTACCGTGCTGATGGCGGAACAGAATTTCACCCAGGCGATCCGCATCGCCGATCGTGGCTACGTGATCGTGCATGGCCGCATCGAGTTCGAAGGCGAATCGGCCGAGGCGCTGAACAACAATGAGCTGATCCGGCAGTTCTATCTGGGCGGGTGATGGTGGCTAGGCCATGAGGAACGGTGTTGCCAGCGCGGCGATCTCCTCGGCACGTTCCCAGGTCATGCAGAAGCGGCCGCCCGGCAGGATGGCGTGGCGAATATCCCCAACGCGCGCAAGCATTTCATCGACATGCCGCGCATAATAGAAGTGCTCCCCGAGCAGCAGCAGCGTCGGCTGCGTCAGGCGGCGCAGGCCGTCGTCCATGTCGAAGTTGGCCAGCGCCGTGACCGCCTGCCAACGGTTGCGGCCGACCTCCATCTGCGCCGTGTTGATGCGATCCATCCATGACTGCGACGGGTGCAGCGGGGCGTGGCCAGGGTCGCGTTCCAGCATGAACTCGATCGTGCGGGTCAACGGAAAACCCGACGCGTCCTCGGGCCGCAATCCGCTTTGCAGCTCCTTCACGTGCACCGCGGTGCGGCCGCGCTCGGCCGAGAACGGGCAGTTCACCATTACCACCTTGCTCACCCGCTCCGGCCAGGTGTTGGCGGCATTGATCGCCACGCCGGCGCCCACCGCCTCGCCCAGCACCGAGGCCCGCGCAAGACCCAGATGGTCCATCACCTCGATCGCGCAACGTGTGTAGTCCGCGAAGCTCGGCTGGCCGCGCAGCGGGTCGGAGTGCCCATGGCTGGGATAGTCCATCGCCACGACGCGGAACCGCGGCGCCAGAGCCTGCATCAGTTCCAGCATCAGGGCCGAGGATTGCTGGTTGATGTGGAACAGCATGATCGGGTCACCGGCGCCCATTGCCCGGTAATGGATGTGGCCGAATTCGGTCAGCACGAGGGCGCGTTCGATTCGCATCTTTCCTATCCCGCCTACGGTCGGACATGAACGCCCGACCTGCCGCTTCGTTGCGACGTCGCGTTCTACCCCTGCGCCTTCCGCCATGCCGCATAGCGCGCCTTGTTCTCCGCGTTCGGCGGATACAGCCCCGGCAGGGCCGCGCCTTTGTCGACCTCGGCCATGATCCAGGTCTCCAGGTGCTCCTGCTCGACCGCCTGCTGCACCACGCCGTCGAGCAACGCTTGCGGAATGACCACCGCGCCGTCCTGATCCACCACCACGACGTCATCCGGAAACACCGCCACGCCGCCGCAGCCGATCGGCTCCTGCCAGCTCACGAAAGTCAGCCCGCCGATCGACGGCGCCGCCGCGGCGCCCTGGCACCACACCGGCAGCCCGGTGCCCAGCACGCCGGCGACATCGCGCACCACGCCATCAGTCACCAGCCCCGCCACGCCACGGTGTTTGCATCCGGGCGCACAATATGTCGCCGAAGATGCCGGCGTCGGTGATGCCCATCGCGTCCACCACGGCGATGCATCCCGGCGGCATCGCCTCGATCGCCGCGCGGGTGGATTTCGGCGACGACCACGATTCCGGCGTTGCCAGGTCCTCGCGTGCCGGCACGAAGCGCAGCGTGAAGGCGCGCCCGACCAGCCGCGGCTGCCCATCGCGCAGCGGCTTCGTGCCGCGCATCCACACGTTGCGCAGGCCGTGCTTCAACAGCACCGTGGTCAACGTGGCGGTGGAGACACCGGACAAAGCGGTGACGATCCTGGCATCGAGGGTCATTTCAGTCCCCTTGCTGGGCATGACTTGGCCGCGCGTGACGAACGCCTGTTTACCCGAAGCGCCCGCGAAGGGAAGGCCGCCGATAGGCCACCCCCTGGTTGACACCACGATTAGGCTGCTAGTCTGCCCGGACGCTCAGGGGAGTTGAAAATGTCCAGGATCCAGGTTTCGCGCCGCACGCTGTTGTCCAGCGTGGCGGCTGCCATCGCCGCGGGCGACATGGCAACGGTGCACAAGGCACTGGCCGCGACCGACCTTGGGTCGTCGGGCCTGGTGGGCAATCTGGAAGGCCCGACCATGATCACCGACCCGGCGCAATGGCCGAAGACGTTCCAGGAAGCGCCGATGCTGGCCGAGCGCGTGAAGGCGGGCAAGCTGCCCCCGGTCGCCGAGCGCGTGCCGGCCGAGCCGATGGTCTGGAAGCCGCTGAACGAGATCGGCAAATACGGCGGCACCTGGCGGCGCGCGTTCACCGGGCCGGGCGACGTCGAGAACGGCAACCGCATCAACTCCTCGGACAAGTGCTTCTTCTGGAGCGCGGACGGCAGCAAGATCGTGCCCTGCGTCGCCAAGGCCTACGAGCTCAGCGACGACGGCAAGACCTACACGATGCACCTACGCAAGGGAATGAAATGGTCCGACGGCGCGCCATTCACCGCCGACGATTTCGTCTTCTGGTTCGAGGACATGTACTCGAACAAGGAGATCGTGCCGGTGGCGGTCCCCGACATGTCGCCGCGCGGCAAGCCCGGCCGCATCGTCAAGGTGGACGAGGTCACGGTGCGTTTCGAATTCGACGTGCCGTATTACCTGTTCGAGGAGATGATGGCCGGCGACACCCAGATCGGCGGCGGCCAGTCGGTGCGCCAGTCGCAAAAACTGTCGTTCGGCGCCTATTCGCCCGGCCATTACCTGAAGCAGTTCCTGCCGAAATATTCCTCGGTCGATGCGTGCAATGCCAAGGCCAAGGCGGCCGGGTTCGACAACTGGCTGCAGATGTTCCACTACAAGAAGGACTGGTCGCTGAACACCGAGCTGCCGACGCTGGGGCCGTGGAAGATGGTGCAGCCGATCACCAACCCGATCTGGCTGCTGGAGCGCAACCCGTTCTACTACGCGGTCGACACGGCGGGGAACCAGTTGCCCTATCTGGACCGCGTGCAGCTTTCGCTCGGCGAGAACCTGGAGGTGATCAACCTGCGCGCGATGGCCGGCGAATACGACGAGCAGGAACGGCACATCGATCTCGCCAAGCTGCCGGTGATCCTGGATAACCAGGCGAAGGGCAACTACAAGGTGCACCTCGATCTGGGCGTCGCCGGCTCGGATTTCCTGCTGCAGATCAACCAGAGTTTCAAGGCGGACCCGGAGATCCGCAAATGGCTGACCAACGCGGATTTCCGCCGCGCGCTGGCGCTGGGGATCGACCGCGACCAGCTCAACGAAACGTTCTGGCTGGGCATCGGCACGCCGGGATCGCCGGTGCCGGCCGAGAGCATGCCGCAGAACCCGGGGCCGGAATGGCGCAAGAAATGGTCCGTGCTGGACATCGCCCAGGCCAACGCGCTGCTCGACAAGATCGGCCTGGCGAAGAAGGATTCCGCCGGCTTCCGCGTGCGCACCGACAATGGCGAGCGGCTGCGCATCCAGATCATCGCGGTGCAGGCCTTCCTGCCGTTTCCGAAGCTGTCGGAGATGGTCGGCAACCAGTGGATCAAGATCGGCATCCAGGCCGACGTGCGCGAGCTGGAACGCAACCTGGCGATGACACGAGTGCGCAACAACGAGCACCACATCTACGTCTGGAACAACGGCGGCACCGAGCTGCTGTACCTGTTCCCGCGTCACGCCATCCCGGTCGATCCGACCGAGGCCTATATGGGACCGGACTACGCGGTCTACTACGCATCCGGCGGCACGCAGGGTACCAAGCCGGACGACCCGAACATCCTGAAGATGTGGGACCTGTTCGGCGAGGCAGCCAGCCTGAAGGCCGACGGCCGCAACAAGAACGCGCAGGAAATCTGGAAGATCCTGGCGGATCAGCAGATCGGCATCGGCACGGTGGGCCAGTCGCCGGCGGGGCTCGGCGTGCGGCTGGTGACGAACCGGCTGGGCAACATCGCATCTCGCGTGTGCAACGCGCAGCATTGCCGCACGCCGGGCAACTCGCATCCGGAGACGTGGTACTACAAGTCATGAGACCCTGTCATTGCGAGGAGCGCAGCGACGAAGCAATCCCCATGGCGGTGCGCACCCGTCGGGGGATTGCTTCGCCTGCGGCTCGCAATGACAGGTGGATCGGGGCCTGACCCATGCTGACCTACCTCATCCGCCGCCTGATGCTGGCCATCGTCACGGTATGGGCGATCACCGTCGTGACATTCATCATCCTGCGGCTTCCGCCGGGCGATTTCGTCGATGCCTATGTCGCGCAGGCGTCCGCGATGGGCACCGCGATCTCCGCGGCTGAGGCGGCGGCGCTGCGCCATGCCTATGGGCTGGACCAGTCGCTGCTCGTGCAATACGCGAAATGGCTGAACCTGATCGTGCATGGCGAGTTCGGCACATCGTTCGAATACAGCCGGCCGGTGACCGAGGTGATCGGCGACCGGCTGTGGCTGACCATGGTGCTGTCCTTCGCCGCCATCATCGTGACCTGGGTGCTGGCGCTGCCGATCGGCATCTACTCGGCGGTGCGGCAATACTCGATCGGCGACTACGCGTTCACCTTCATCGGCTTCATCGGCCTGGCGGTGCCCAGCTTCCTGCTGGCGCTGATCGTGATGTATCTCGGCCTGCGGCTGGTTCAACCTGAATCTGGGCGGACTGTTCTCGCCGGACTATCAGTTGGCGCCGTGGTCGTGGGGCAAGCTGCTCGATCTGCTCAAGCATCTGCCGGTGCCGATGCTGATCCTGGCGTTGCCCGGCATCGCGCAGCTTGTGCGCATCATGCGCGCCAATCTGCTGGATGAGCTGCGGCGGCCCTACGTGGTCACCGCGCGCGCCCGCGGCCTGGCGGAACGGCGGGTGATCCTGAAATACCCGGTGCGCGCGGCACTCAATCCGTTCGCCAGCACGATCGGCTATCTGCTGCCCTACACGGTGTCCGGCAGCATCATCATTTCAGTGGTGCTCAGCCTGCCGACCGTGGGGCCGCTGCTGCTGCACTCGCTGATCTCGCAGGACATGCTGCTGGGCTCGACGATCATTCTGATGTTGGGCGTGCTGACGGTGATCGGCACGCTGCTGTCGGACCTGCTGCTGATGTGGATCGATCCGCGCATCCGCGCCGGGCAGTTGCGATGAGCACGCGGCCATGAGTGTCGGCATCATCGACGCCGACGCCCCGCTGATCACCGAGGCGGAAACCCGCGTCGCGGTGGCGACGCAGCGCCAGCTCATCTGGTGGCGGTTCAGGAAGCACCGGCTGGCGGTGATCAGCGCCGTGATCGTGCTGGCGTTCTACCTGGCCGCGGCGTTCGCCGACGTGATTGCCTACTCCGAGCCGTTCGACACCCTGGCGGCGCGCAGCTACATCCCGCCGCAGCCGATCCACTGGTTCGATGCGGACGGCCACTTCCACCCGCAGGTCTACGCGCTGAAGGGCAAGCGTGATCCGCGGACCTTCAAGCTGAGCTATGCGCCGGACCCGAGCGAACCGCGCGATCTGGCACTGTTCGCGCACGGCTATCCGTACCGCCTGTTCGGCCTGTTCCCGACCGACATTCATCTGTTCGGCGTCAGCAACGGCCACGCCACCGATGCGTTGTTCCTGTTCGGCACCGACCAGCTTGGCCGCGACGTGTTCTCCCGCCTGGTTCTGGCGACCCGCACCTCGCTGACGATCGGCCTGGTCAGCGTGGCACTCAGCCTGGTGCTGGGCGTGCTGCTGGGCGGCATTTCCGGCCTGTATGGCGGCTGGCTCGATACGGTCATCCAGCGGGTGATCGAGATCCTGCGCTCGATCCCGACCATTCCGCTGTGGATGGGCCTCGCCGCCGCGATCCCCACAAGCTGGTCGCCGGAGCAGGTGTACTTCGCCATCACCATCATCATCTCGCTGATCGGCTGGACCGAACTGGCGCGCGTCGTGCGCGGCCGGTTCCTGGCGCTGCGCGAGGAGGATTTTATCGTCGCGGCCGAGCTTGCCGGCGCCTCGCGCCTGCGCATCATCTTCAAGCACATGGTGCCGTCGTTCCTGTCGCACATCATCGCCGCGACCAGCCTGGCGTTGCCGGCGATGATCATCAGCGAAACGACGCTGTCCTTCCTCGGCCTGGGCCTGCGGCCGCCGGCGATCTCCTGGGGCGTGATGCTGCAGGATGCGCAGAACCTGGAGACGCTCGGCCTGGCGCCGTGGCTGCTGGTCGCCGCGGTGCCGGTGATCGTCGTGATCCTGGCGTTCAACTTCCTGGGCGACGGGCTGCGCGACGCGGCGGATCCGTATGGCTGAACCGATCCTGTCCGTGCGCGACCTGAAGACATATTTCCTCGCCGACGAGGGCGACGGTGCGCGCGGTCGACGGCACCTCGTTCGATCTGTTCCCGGGACAGACGCTGGGCATCGTCGGTGAATCCGGCTGCGGCAAGACCGTCGCCGCGCGCTCAATTTTGCGCATCGTGGAACGGCCCGGCCGCATCATCGGCGGTGCAATCATGCTGCGCCGGGCCGATGGGTCCGTGGTGGATCTGACGAAGTTGCCGGTCGACGGGGCGCAGATGCGCGCGATCCGCGGCGGCGAGATCGGCCTGGTGTTCCAGGAACCGATGAGCTCGCTGTCGGCGTTCCACACCATCGGCAACCAGCTTATCGAGGCGATCCGGCTGCATGCGTCACTGTCGAAGCGCGCGGCACGGGCGCGAGCGATCGAACTGCTGGCGATGGTCGGCATTCCGCGACCGGCGCAGCGGATCGATGCCTATTCGTTCGAATTGTCCGGCGGCCTGCGCCAGCGGGTGATGATCGCACTGGCGCTGGCGGCCGAGCCGCGCATCCTGATCGCCGATGAGCCGAGCACTGCGCTGGACGTGACAACCCAGGCGCAGATCCTCGAGCTGATCCGCCGCTTGCAGCAGGAGCGCGGGCTGGCGGTCATCCTGATCACCCATGACATGGGCGTGATCGCCGAGATGGCCGACGATGTCGTGGTGATGTATCTCGGCCATGAGGTGGAGAAAGGCCCGGTCGACGCGATCTTCCATGCGCCGTTGCATCCGTATACGCGGGCGTTGCTGCGCTCGATCCCGTCGGTGCTGGCCAAACCGCGGACGCGGCTGGCGACGATCGCCGGATCGATTCCGCATCCATTTGCCCGCCCCTCCGGCTGTCCGTTCCACCCGCGCTGCCCGGAGTTCATGCGCGGGACCTGCGACAAGGCGTTCCCCGCCGAGGCGGCGATCGGGGAAAACCACGTGGTGGCCTGCCATCTGTATACGACTGCGCGTGTTCCGGTTCCGGCATGACAGCGGCTGCGACCGTCCTGGAAGTTCGCGGCCTGCGCAAATACTTCCGCATCCGCGGCGGCCTGTTCGGCCGCGACGCCGGCGTGGTGCGCGCGGTGGACGATATCAGTTTCACCATCGCCCGCGGCGAGACGCTGTCGCTGGTAGGCGAGTCCGGGCTGCGGCAAGACCACCACCGCCCGCTGCATTCTGCGCGCGATCGCGCCGACCGGAGGCGAAATCATTTTCCACGCGGAAGGCGGCAGCATCGACGTTGCCCCGCTCGACCGCAAGGCGCTGCGCCCGCTGCGCCGGCAGATGCAGATGATCTTCCAGGATCCGTTCTCCTCGCTCAATCCGCGCATGACCATCGCCGAGATCATCGGCGAGCCGCTGCTGGTGAACGGCATGACCGACACCGCGGCGCGCCACGCCCGCGTGGCCGAGCTGCTGGAACTGGTCAACCTGCCGAGTGCCTACCTGAACCGTTTCCCGCACGCCTTCTCCGGCGGGCAGCGCCAGCGCATCGGCATCGCCCGCGCGCTGGCGCTGAACCCGGCGCTGATCGTGGCGGACGAGCCGGTCTCGGCGCTCGACGTTTCGGTGCAGGCACAGATCGTCAACCTGCTGCTGGAGCTGCAGGAACGGCTGGGTCTGTCCTACCTGTTCGTCGCGCACGATCTGTCGGTGGTGAAGCATGTCAGCCACCGCGTGGCGGTGATGTACGCCGGCCGCATCGTGGAGATCGCCCCGACCGAGGCGCTGTTCAGCACCCCGCGCCATCCCTACACCCAGGCGCTGCTGTCCGCCGTTCCGGTGCCCGACCCACGCCGGCGCGCGCACCGCATCATGCTGGAAGGCGAGGTGGCAGACTTGTCAAATCTGCCCACCGGCTGCCACTTCCATCCGCGCTGCCGCTATGCGACGGAGCAATGCCGGCAGATCGTGCCGGCCCTGGAAGACCTCGCGCCGAGCCATGCGGTACGCTGTCTACGGGCACGGGAGCTGTCATTGGCCGGTACGGCACCCCATGCCGATACGATCACGGCCTGATACGATCGCAGAGGGCGCACATGGCGACTGCGACCGCGATACACCAGGGTGAACCCATCGTCGGCAGTGGCGCCGTCATCGCGTTCCGGCTGTTCGACATCGCCTACGCGATCGATCTCGCCAAGGTGGAAGCGGTGTGGGCGGCGCGGGCGCGCACCGCCAGCCGCGGCCGGCTGACCGCGACGCCGCCCAAGGCGGTGGCGTTCGACGTGCCGCCGGTCTCGCTGGTGCTGGACCCGGTCACGCTGACCCTGGATGGGGTTGCGGTGCCGGTCGAGGCGACCGCGCGGGTCTTCGATTTCGGCGCGGTATCGATCGCCCTGCGCGTGCCGATCCGTGACGTCCCCTGGTCCGCCCTGGCCGCACGGATGAACGCGGTGGACCGCAGCGTCGGGCAAACCCGGGGCGATCCCTGGGCCGATCCGTTGCAACAACTGCGCACCGCGATCGCCCCCGCGCTGGTCCGCCCCGAAGCGTCTTCGGCGTTGCAGGAGGATTACCTGATCGGCCTGGTGCACCGCTTCGACTGCGACATGACCGCCGTCGAGCTGCAGGCGCGCGTCGACCTGGTGCCGCTGCTGTCCGGCGAGCGGCGCACGCTGTCGGACGGCGCGCGGCAGGACCTGCTGCGGCAGCGGTTTTCCTACTACATCGACGACCTTGTCGTGCTCACCTGGGATCGCGCCTTCATCTACGAGCCGCGCGGCGATTCCGACGTGATCGACGTGCTGGAAATCGCCAATGCCCAGTTGCTGGAAATGCGCTACTACGACGAGCTGCTCGATGCCGAGCTGCCGCGCATGTATGACCTGGTCGAAGCCGAGCGCCGCCGGCTGCCCCCGCTCGCCGCGCGCCGCTTCGCCAGGCTGGCGCGTCACTTCCACACGTTGGTCGCGGAGGCGACGGAGCTGACCGAGCGGGTGGACAATGCGTTGCAGGTTACCGAGGACGTCTACCTCGCTCGCGTCTACAGCGCGGCGCTCGACCTGTTCCGTGTCTCCACCGTCAGCGCCGCGGTGGACCGCAAGCTGGCGATCATCCGCGACACGTATTCGGCGCTCTACGACGAGGCGTCCAGCAGCCGTGCGGAGCTGCTGGAGGTGCTGATCGTGCTGCTGATCGTGGTCGAGATTGCCCTGGCGGTGATCCGACCGTAACGGCAACGACCGCCGCCCGAAGGAAGCGAGGTTAGGAGTAAATTACTCCCCCTCCCCTTGAGGGAGGGGGTTGGGGGAGGGGTCCCGACGCAAGGTGCTGCGATTGGAGTTCCGCGGCGACCCCTCCCCCCAGCCCCCTCCCTCAAGGGGAGGGGGAGTAACTAAAACTTGTCCTCCGCCCCGCTGCCTTCAGGCGGTCGTTGTTCGCGTCATCGCGGCGGTCAGTGCCGGCGTGTAGCCCGGCGTGACGTGCACATCCACCACCGCGACGCCGCAGTCCCGCACCACGGCGACCGCCGCGGCAAACACCGCTTCCAGCTCGGCGGCCTCGGTCACCGGGCCGAACCCCGCGGCACCCTGCGCGCGCGCCAGCCCGGCGTGATCGATGTCCGGATCGGAAATCCGCTGGCCGATCCAGCGGTTTTCCACCGGACGGCCGCGCATGCGGGCGACTCGTTCCTGGTGCAGCTCGTCGTTGAAGAACGAGCGGTTGTTGGCGACGATCAGCAGCAGCGGGATACGGTAATGCACCGCGGTCCACAGCGAGGTCGCGCCCATCAGAAAATCGCCGTCGCCGCAGATCGCGACCGGCAGCCGGCCGCTGCCGATCAGCGCCAGCGCGGCGCCGACCGAAATCCCCGGCCCGCCGCCGATCCCGCCGCCGCCGTCGCCGCCAATGAAATCGAGCGGATGGCGGAACGGCCACGCCGCGGCGTCCCAACTGATCGGCAGGTGGAGCAAGGACACACGCTGCCCCGCGACGGCGCGGCGCAGCGACGCGGCCAGCACCGGCACGTTGATGACGCCAGGGGGGATCGCGCCAGTCGCCGGCGGGTCCGTCGTCTCCACCACCGTCTCCGCGACGGGAGAAACCTCGCCGCCACCCAGCCGTTCCAGCATCGCGGCGACCGCGACGTCGGGCGCCGAAGCCAGAAACAGATCGACCGGCGGCAAACCCTGGTGGTCCATGCTCCAGCCGTTGTGCAGCGTGTGGTCCAGCGACACCTGGATCACCTTCGCCGCCGGCACCGCACCACCACAGGCCGCGCGCAGCGTGCCGGCCAGATCGACCCAGTCGAGGCTCAGGATCACGTCCGCCTCGGCGATCGCGCGCGCGGTCTCCGGCAGCGCGAAGGTGGCCGGCGCGGCGACGTGCAGAGGGTGGTCGGTCGGGAACGCCGCGCCAAGCTTCAGGTCGGTGACCACGCGCGCGCCCAGCGCCTCGGCCAGCGCGACGCGGCGCGACCAGGCAGCGGGATCGCGGGAGACGCGGCCCGCCATGATCAGCGGCCGCGCCGCGCCACGCAGCAGCGCAACGGCCTCGGTCACAGCGCCCGCCGGCACCGCCGATGTCATCCCTGGTACGAAACGTGCCGACGGCAATGGCGGCAACGGCTGCTCCAGCGGCGCCTCCTGCATCGCCGCATCCAGGTTCACATAGACCGGCCCCATCGGGGCCGTGTGCGCCATCCAGGCGGCGCGCAGCAACGCCTCGCGTGCCGCCTCGGCCGACGCCGGCTGCGCATCGAATTTCACGTAGTTGCGCACCAGCGCGCCCTGGTCCTGCGCGGTGTGGATCCAGTCGATCCACGGCCGGCGCTTGACGGCGTCCACCGGGCCGGTGGCGCCCAGCACCAGCACCGGCATCCGGTCGCACCAGGCGTTGAAGATCGCCATGGTGGCGTGGAACAGACCGACATTGGAATGAACCACCACCGCCATCGGCCGGCCGGTCATCTTGGCCCAGCCCTGCGCGATCGCCACCGCGTGCTCCTCGTGCAGGCACAGCAGCATCTGCGGCGTGGCGTTGCCCAGGTGGTTCACCAGGCTGTCGTGCAGGCCGCGGTAGCTGGCCCCGGGGTTCAGTGCGACGAACGGGATTTCCAGCGCGCGCAGCACCTCGGCCACCACGTCGCTGCCGAACAGCGCGTTGCCGCCGGGCAGGGAGGCCGGCCGCTCGATTGATCCCGCCACGATATGGTCTGGCATCCCCGCGTTCCTCCTCCGCATTTGCCGGGACTGTGTCCCGAACGTCGCCGCAGGCGAAGGCGTGTTCGCGCGCCCCCCGTTCGTGCGGGCGCGCGGCGGACGCCGACCTTACACCATCGGCAGCATCCGGCGCAGCACGCCGTCGCGCAGGATGGTGTGGTGGAACAGCGCGGCCGCCGCGTGCACCCCGGCCAGGATCAGGATGGCATTGGCGGCCAACGCGTGCCAGTCGCCGATCAGATTGCGCAGCGCCTTGTTGCCGGGGTCGAAGGCCGGCACGGTGAACAGGTTGAAGATCACGTCGCCGCGCACCCAGACATTGGCCAGGCCCAGCACCAGCGCGGCCAGGATCAGCAGATACAGCGTCCAGTGCGTCAGCCGGGCGATGCGTTCCAGAAACTCGTTGCCGGCGTCCGGCAGGCTGCGCCCGTAGCTCAGGCGCCAGATCACGCGGGCGGCGAACACGCCGACCAGCATGACGCCCAACAGGATATGCACCGACCGGTAGTCGACTCGCAGCGCGCCGGACGGGGCCCAATCCACCGTCTGGCCGATCAGCCAGAGCAGCGCGACCAGCGCCGCGGTGGCCCAGTGCAACGCGATGGTCACGGGGTCGTACTGCAGGTCCCGCTTGGCCGCGGTCCGCTTCAACGGCGCGATAGGCATGCCGATCCTCTAGCTCGAGCCGATCAGGACCCCGGTCGCAAACACCAACGCCCCGCCGAACATCACCTGGAACGCCGCGGAGATGGGCGGCGTGTCCATGTATTTCCAGCGCACCCAACTGATCACGGCGAGTTCCACCACCACCACGCCGCAGGCGACCGACATCGCGGTCCAGAAATTCGGGATCAGGAACGGCAGCGTATGGCCGATGCCGCCGAGCGTGGTCATCAGCCCGCAGATGCCGCCCCTGATCCAGGGCGCGCCACGGCCTGTCAGGCTGCCGTTGTCGGACAGCGCCTCGGCGAACCCCATCGAGATGCCGGCGCCGATCGAAGCGGCCAGCCCCACCACGAAGGCGGACCAGGACTGGCCGGTGGCCAAAGCCGCGGCGAACAGCGGCGCCAGCGTCGACACCGAGCCGTCCATCAGCCCTGCCAGGCCAGGCTGGATCACCCGCAGCAGGAACAGCCGGTGCGCCGCGGCGTCTTCCTGCTGGCGGACGCTGGTGGGCAGATTCTCCGCCTCGAGGCGGGCGGCGGTGTGTTCGTGCGCCACCTCGGCTTCCGCCAGGTCGCCGAGCAGGCGGCGGATCGAGGCGTCGGTCGATGCGTGCCGCCGCCTGGCGGTAGAAGCGCAGCGTCTCCACCTCCATGGACTCGGCCAGTTGGCGCACCGAGTCGAGGCCGAGCGGGCGGATCTGCCAGATCGGCTTGTGCTGGATGAAGCCGCGGATGTCCTGGCGGCGGATCAGCGGAATGTGCTCGCCGAACTTCTCCTGGTACAGCTCGATCAGGCGGCGGCGGTGTTCGCCCTCTTCCACGCCCATCTCGGTGAAAACGTTGGCGCTGGCGGGATAGTCGTCGCGCAGACCCTCGGCGATGTCGGCGTAGATGCGGCTGTCCTCTTCCTCATTGGCGATCGCCAGGGCGAGGACTTCGCGTTCGGTCAGGTCGGAGAAATTGCGCATTGCGGCAATTTGGCCGGCGCGGGGGAAAGGTCAAGCGCAGACCGCAATGGTGCGAATGCCTCGCATCTGCGCGCACGGCGCGGGCCGCGCACCGGCCACGGCTGCGGGGACGCTCAAGCCGGCCGGGCCGGTCCCATTGAACGCGACGCCGGGCAGTTCGTGCCGGTCACGCCAGGTTGGCACCACGCCATGGCGGAACACACCGGATCAGACCGGTAATGAACGAAGCGTGGCACGCCACTGATGAACGAAGCGTGGCACGCCACTGATGAACGAAGCGTGGCACGCCACTGATGAACGAAGCGCGGCACCCGGCGGCGGATTGATGGACGATGCGTGGCACGCCATTGATGGACGATGCGTGGCACGCCACGACGCGGCACGCACGATGGCCACCTCGGCACGCACTACGTGCCGAGGCGGGCCACCACGCGTGACCGGGTCACGGCCCCGGCGGCGGCGGCGGCGGATAGTCCGGCTGCGGCTGCGGTCGCGGCGGCGTGGTGAGAACACCGGTGGCCGCGCCAACGCCGCCACCGACCAGGGCGCCGATCCCCGCACCTTGCCAGCCGCCGACGGCGCCGCCGATTGCGGCGCCGCTACCGGCGCCAATCAGTGCGCCACCCGCGGCGCGCTGGCCGGGATCGTAAGGATCGCTGCAAGCGGACACCGCCAGGACAAGCCCGAGCGCGGCGGCACATTGGAGACCTCGGCGGAAATTACGACGTACCATCGGGACACTCCTTCCCAATCGATGTGATGCGCAAGATGGCTTCAGATAATGGCAACACGCCGGCTTAGTGCCGCAGTTGGCCATTCACGTCGCTGTGATCACGGGAATGTCATTCCTGGTCCGCCGCGCATCGTGGCGCGCCCGCCGCTTGCATGGCGGCGTCATCGTGGTCCGGCCCGGGGGTCCGATCCGCGCGATCGGACCGTCGCTATACGGTCGCGACCGCCGCGTCGACCGCGGCGCCAAGCCGGTCGACGATCGTGTCGATATCGGCCGCGGTGGCGATATAGGGCGGCGCAACGATCACATGGTCGCCGCGGAAGCCGTCGATCGTGCCGCCCATCGGATAGGTCGCGACGCCGCGCGCCAGCGCCTCGCGCTTGACCCGCTCGTTCAGTTTCAACGCCGGATCGAACACCTGCTTCGACGCGCGATCGGCCACCAGCTCGATCGCCCAGAACAGCCCGCGGCCGCGCACGTCGCCGACATGGCGGTGGTTGCCGAAGCGCTCGGTCAGCGCCGTCTCCAGCCGCGCGCCCATGGCGCGGACGTTCTCCAGCAGGTTGTCCTCGCGGATGATGCGCTGCACCTCCAGCGCCGCGGCGCAGGCGACGGGATGCGCCTGGTAGGTCTGGCCGTGCATGAAGCCGCCGGAGCCGTTGTGCAGCGCGGCCACGATGCGCCCGGCGATCAGCAGCCCGCCGATCGGCTGGTAGCCGGAGCCCAGGCCCTTGGCGATCACCTGGATGTCCGGCGTGATGCCCTCCTGCTCCCAGGCGTGCATGGTGCCGGTGCGGCCCATGCCGCACATCACCTCATCGAGGATCAGCAGCGCGCCGTGCCGGTCGCAGATCTCTCGCACGCGCTTGAAATAGCCGGGCAGCGCGGTGACGCAGCCGGTGGTGGCGCCGACCACGGGCTCGGCCAGGAAGGCGATGACGTTGTCGGGGCCGAGCCGCTGGAACTCGGCTTCCAGTTCGTCGCCGAGACGATCGACATACTGCGCGTCGGTCTCGTCGTCGCGCTTGAAACGATAGGCGAAGCAGGGCGAGACCAGGCTGAACGCCTGGCCACAGGATCGGCTCGTACAGCGCGCGCCGCATCATGTTGCCGCCGGCGGCCAGCGCGCCGAGCGTGGTGCCGTGGTAGCTCTGCCGGCGCGCGATGAAGCGGGTGCGCTGGGGCTGGCCGATCTCCACGAAGTACTGCCGCGCCAGCTTCAGCGCCGCCTCGTTGCCCTCGGAGCCCGAGGAGCAGAACCAGGCATGCGTCAGCCCGCCCGGCTGGTCGTGCAGAATGATATCCGCCAGGTCCTCGGCCGGCTGACTGATGAAAGTGCCGGTGTGCGCGTAGGCCATTGTCGCGGCCTGCCGGCCGATCGCCGCGGCGATGCGCTGGTTGCCGTGGCCCAGGCAGGCCACCGCGGCGCCGCCCGAGGCGTCGATCACTTTTGTCCCGTCGGCGAGGTGTAGATAGATGCCCTCGCCGCCGACCGCGACGGGAGGGATGGCGCCGGAACGATGCAGGACGCGGCTCATGCTGTATGCTCTCCGATCAGCTCAAAAACGGCGTTCGATGCGCGCCACGCGCAGCTCGATCGAGTCAAGCCGGCGGAACACACTGGTGTAACGTATCTCCAGCGCGCCGGCGCGGCACTTGAATTCCCGCACGTCGTCGCCGATCCGATCGAGCTTGGTATCATGGCGCGTCAGTTCCTGACCCGGATGAATGTGGCCCTTCCGCGGACGCGACCGGTGCCAGGTGATGTGCCTGGCCACCGTCCGCTGCATCGCCGGCAGCCGCAGGCGCAGGTAGTGCCGGTACCGGGGACGCGAACTGGCCAAGATCGGCCAGGCGCTGGCGAAGTTCCGCCTTCCGCACCGCGGCCTTCAACCACTCTTCCTCAGAAGTCAGCTCAGCAGCCCATAGAATGACTCGTATGTTGAAGACAGCTAGGGCGCAGACGCCAATCTCGATAACGAATGGAAAGACGCCGAACTTGCCGATGCTGGCGAGCGCGAAGAGACCGGCGATAACAGCCAGTGCGCCGTTCCCGATCAGGCAGATCCATTTCAGGTTCGGCGACACGGTTTCCGCGGCCCCAAGCTCTCTGTCGCAGAACAAGCTATCGGGTTCGTCCCATCCCGACGAGCAGAAAATGCGGTCCGGGCAGCGGTCGCCGAAATGATGCTGCGCAGACACCACAGCGTCGGATTTTCGCGGGCGTCGCTCATGGCGTCAGCCTATCACGCGGTCGCCGCCGGGGTCAGATGTGCGACCTTCGGCAGCACCTCCTGCGCGATCAGGCGCAGCGAATTGCGCCAGGCCTCGGGGTTGTCGGCGTAGTCGAAGCCGAACACCAGCAACTGGCCGAAGCCGCCGACATCGTCGTAGACGCGCGCGAGCTTCTCGGCGACTGTCGCCGGCGAGCCGACCAGCCAGTTGTGCCGCGCGCAGTACTCGACGGTGACCTCGGAGTCCGGCACGTCCGGCTGGTGCTTCAGGTATTCCAGGAAGCCGAAATTTGCCAGCAGCGGCAGGAAGTACTCGCGCATCATGCGCCCCATCATGCCGCCGACCGACAGGCGCCAGGCCGCTTCATCCGTTTCGGCAACGAACACCTCGCGCACCAGCCGCCAGTCGCCGCGCCACGGCGTGCGTCCCGAGCGTGCGGCGCCGACCTCCACCGCGTCCCAGTGGCTGCGGACGTAGCCGGGGTTGAGGTTCAGGCTGAGCGGCAGAAAACCGTGCTCGCCGGCCAGCTTCAGCGTGTCGGAGTTCTTCGACAGCCCGGCGACGCCGATCGGCGGGTGCGGCTTCTGCAACGGACGGATGTGCGGCTTGAGGAAGCCATACATCGTCGCCGGCTTGGCGACCTGCCAGAACTGGCCCTCATAGTCGAACGTCGGCTCGTCGCTCCACAGCCGCAGGATGATGTCGAGCGCCTCGCGCGTCATTTCGCGGTTGACGCCGCCCATGCCGTCGACATGGAACATCGCCCAGTCGCTCGGCAGGCCGGACGCGGCCACGCCGAAGTTGAGCCGCCCCTCCGACAGGTGGTCGAGCATGGCGACGCGGTTGGCGAGCTCCGCCGGATGATGGTACGGCAGCAGGAAGCCGCCGGGCCCGATGCGGATGCGCTTGGTTTGCAGCAGCGCCTGCGCGACCAGCAGGTCGGGCGCCGGGTGCGGTTCCCACGGCGCGGTGTGGTGCTCGCCGATCCAGGCTTCGGTGTAGCCGAGCTCGTCCAGCCAGCGCAGCACCTGCAGGTCCCAGTCGTGGCCGGGCTTCAGGCCGCGCTCCGGCGGATGCGAGGGCATGGCGAAGTAGCCGAACTGCATGATGTCTGTCCCCTGTGCGCGCTGCTGCACCCGGCGTTGCGGCGGCCGGCTGCGGAGCAGACTACACTGCCGCGGCGATCAGGGCGACCTCTGATCGTGCAGCGGTCGTTGGTGTGGCGCGCGAGGATCGTAGGGCGGATAAGCCAACGCCCCCGGGCTTGACCCGGGGGGCAGCGTAATCCGCCACCTTCGCGGAAACGTGGCGGATTACGCTGCGCTTATCCGCCCTACGCTCGCCGTCCCGGCCTCGGGGAGGGATCGCCGGCGCCGAGGGTCAACCGGCTCGGCGCTCCAATTCACGTCGCCAGATAGCCGCCATCGACGTAAAGTTCCGCCCCGGTGATGTACGACGCCTCGTCCGACGCCAGGAACAGCACCGCGTTGGCCACCTCGTCCACCTCGCCGGCGCGGCGCAGCGGCACGCCCTGCAGCATCTTCGCCCGCACCGCGGGATCGGCGGTCGCGCCCGAGGTGCGCATCGGCGGCATCAGCCCGGGATGCACCGAGTTGGCGCGGATGCCGTCGCGGCCGAACTGCACCGCCGTGGACTTGGTCAGCGTGCGCACCGCGCCCTTCGACGCATTGTAGCCCATGTGGGTCATCGTCTGCCCGGTGTTGCCGGAGATCGACGACAGATTGACGATCGATCCGCCGCCGGACTTCTTCATCGCCAGCACCGCGTACTTGGTGCCCAGGAACACGCCGCGCCCATTCACCGCCATCAGCCTGTCCCACGCCTCGGTGTCCAGCATGTCGGACACCGCGCTGCCGCTGATGCCCGCGTTGTTCACCAGGATGTCGAGCCGGCCGTAGCGCGCGACGGTGTCGTCCACCACGCGCTTCCAGTCGGCCTCGTTGGTGACGTCCAGCTGCATGAAGACCGCGGCGCCGTTGGCGGCGACGATGTCGGCGGCGACCTTTCCGCCCTCGTCTTCCAGCATGTCGGCCACCACCACCTTGGCGCCCTCCTTGGCGAAGCGCCGCGCCGTCGCCGCGCCCATGCCGGACGCCGCGCCGCTGATGATCGCCACCTTGTCTTCGAGCCGCATTTTTCGCTCCTCCCGTTCCCGGACGTGACCGCCTCGTTCGGCTGGCAGACTGCCATGCGGCGGCCCGGCTTGGCTATCCGGCCGCGACGCGGCACGATGGGCGACATCGCTCCCGCTGGAGAACACGCGCATGGCCCATCGCGGCATGAAATTCGGCATCTTCCTCGCCCCGTTCCATCGGGTGGGCGAGAACCCGACGCTGGCGATCAACCGCGATATCGAGCTGCTCGAATGGCTCGACCATCTCGGCTACGACCGAGGCCTGGATCGGCGAACACCATTCCGCCGGCTGGGAGCTGATCGCCTCGCCCGAACTGATCATCGCCGCCGCGGCCGAACGCACCAAGCACATCCGGCTCGGCTCCGGCGTGACCAGCCTGCCGTATCACCACCCGTTCCTGGTGGCGCAGCGCTTGGTGCAGCTCGATCACATGACGCGCGGGCGGGCGATGCTGGGCTGCGGGCCGGGCGCGCTGACCTCGGATGCCTACATGCTGGGGATCGAGCCGTCGCACGCAACGGCCGCGCATGCTGGAGGCGATGGACGCGATCATGCGGCTGCTGAAATGCGAAGAGCCGGTCACCATGAAGACCGACTGGTTCGAGATGCGCGACGCGCGCCTGCATCTGGCGCCGTACAGCGATCCGTACTTCGAGATCGCGGTGGCCAGCACCATCACGCCGTTCGGCATGATCGCCGCCGGCACGCACGGCGTGGGCGTGCTGTCGATCGGCGCCGGCCTGCCGGGCGGGCCCGGAGGCGCTGGCCGACCCAATGGAAGATCGCCGAGGAGGCCGCCGCGAAGAACGGCAAGACGATGGACCGCAAGAACTGGCGCGTCGTGGTCAACGCCCACATCGCCGAGGACGACGAGCAGGCGCTGCGCGAGGTCAGCCAAGGGCGAGCGGATCGAGACGCAGACCTATTTCGAGGACACGCTGGGCCGTCCGCCGGGCCGCGCCGACGATCCGCTGCGCGAGGGCGTGAAGATGGGCACCACGCTGGTCGGTTCGCCGGAGACGGTGACCAAGGGCATCCGCCGGCTGCTGGACTACAGCCAGGGCGGTTTCGGCGGCATCCTGTTCCGCGCGCATGAATGGGCCAACCGGGAGCAGACGATGCGCAGCTACGAATTGTTCGCCCGCTATGTGATGCCGCGAGTTCCAGGGCTCGCTGGATACGATCGTCGGGTCGCAGCAGCTGGGCGCGGGAAAACCGCAAGCAGGTGTTCGGCCCGACGGTGGAGGCGGTGAAGCGCGCCTTCACCGATTTCGGCGCCGCGGTGCCGGAGGAGTTCCGGTCCCGCACGATCGGCGCGCGCGACGTGTAGCGTGCGTACACCTCTCCCGCTCTTCGCGGGGTTGGGCCGCGAAGCGGACCGACGCGCGGAGCCCTTGCGACGCGGGTGAGGGTGGTGCACGCGGCACGACCCTCACTCTCGGCGCTCCGCGCCTCGACCTCTCCCGCGAAGAGCGGGAGAGGTGTGCGGAAATTTCAAGCCGCCGCCTGCAACGGTTCCGCCGCCGCCTTGATCATGTCCGCGCCCTTCTCCGCGATCATGATCACCGCGGCATTGGTATTGCCCGAAACCATCGTCGGCATGATCGAGGCATCCACCACGCGCAGCCCCGCCATCCCGTGCACGCGCAACTGATCGTCCACCACCGCCATCGGATCGTTGCCCATCTTGCACGTGCCGATCACGTGATACGTCGTCTGGCCGTTGTTGCGGGCGAACTCCAGCCATTCCTCGTCGGTCTGCACCTTTGTCGCCCGGGTTCATCTCGAACGCGCGATATTTGTCCATCGCCGGGTTCTCCATGATGCGCCGGCGCAATCTTCATTCCCGCCACCACGGTCTGCCGGTCCATCTCCTCGGCCAGGAAATTCGGCCGGATCGCCGGGTCAGCGGTCGGATCGGCCGACTTCAGGTGGATCGAGCCTTTCGACTCCGGCCGGCATTGATAGGTGGTCATGGTCATGCCCGGCTCGCGTGTCCAGGATGCGCGTCGCCGCGGTGGCGTAGCTGGCGTGGGCGAAATGATACTGCACGTCGCATTCCTCCAGCTCCGGCCGCGTCTTGACGAACCCATACACGATCCCTGCCGTGTAGGTCAGAATGCCCCGGTGCAGCGCGAAATACTTGATGATCTCACGGACAAAATTCAGCCCGCGCGTCTGCTCGTTCAGCGTGATCGGCAGCTTGCCGCGCCAGTTCATGCGCGGGGCGAAATGGTCGCGGTAGTTCTCGCCCACCCCCGGCAGCTCGTGCAGCGGCGCGATGCCGAAGCTTTGCAGCCGCTCCGGCTGGCCGATGCCGGACAGCTCCAGGATGTGCGGCGACTTCACCGCGCCGGCGGCCAGGATCACCTCGCGCCCGCAGCGCGCCTCGTGCGTCTGGCCGTGCTGCGTGTAGGCGACGCCGACCGCGCGCTTGCCGTCCAGCATCACCCGCGTGGTCAGCGCGTCCGTCTCCACGCGCAGGTTGGGCCGTGACCGCGCCGGATCGAGGAACGCCGCGCGCCGTCGACCAGCGCCGCCCGTCCTTCTGCGTCACCTGGTAGTAGCCGAAGCCTTCCTGTTTGCCGTTGTTGTAGTCCGGGTTTTTCGGAAAGCCCTCGGCCGCCGCGGCATCGATCACCGCGTCCAGGATTTCGTGCCGCTCGATCATGTTGCGCAACGTTCAGCGGCCCGCCGCGCCCGCGGGTGTCGTCGCCGCGCCCCTCGAAATGCTCCGACTTCTTGAAATACGGCAGCACCGAGTCATACGACCAGCCGCGATTTCCGAACTGCGACCAGGTGTTGTAGTCGAGCGGGTTGCCGCGCACGTACAGCATGCCGTTGATCGAGCTCGACCCGCCCAGCGTCTTGCCGCGCGGGATCGGGATGGACCGGCCGCGCACGTTGTCCTCCGGCTCGGTGTTGAAGCACCAGTTGTAGCGCGTGTTGTTCAGCAGCTTGTTGAAGCCGACCGGGATGTGGATCCAGAAGTTGGTGTCCTTCGGCCCGGCTTCCAGCAGCAGCACCTTGTTGCGCGGGTCCTCGCTCAGCCGGTTGGCGAGCGTGCAGCCGGCCGAGCCGGCGCCGACGATGATGTAGTCGTAGTCCGCCATGTGAGTTTCCTCCGTTGGCGCAGCGTAGCCGCCGGTGGCGGATCGTGGAAGTTCCGGTTAGTGGATGTCCCGCAAGCAAGGTTCACCGCGGAGCACGCGGAGCACGCGGAGAAAGACAGGCAATGCGCTGCGCGCGAAGCGCATCGACTGCTCTTCTCCGCGCGCTCCGCGTGCTCCGCGGTGAACCTTGCTTTCTTGCCGCACACCGCATTCATGCTACCCTTGTCCCAGAGAAACCACGGGAGAAGCGTCAAATGGACTTCAAGGGCAAGGTCGCGCTGATCACCGGTGCCGGCAACGGCATCGGCCGCGCCACCGCGATTGGTTTCGCACGCAACGGTGCCAGGGTCGTCGTCGTTGACCGCGACACCGCCGGCGGCGAGGCCACCGCCGGCATTATCCGCCAGCAGGGCGGCGAGGCGCTGTTCGTCGCCGCCGACGTGACCAGCTCCGCCGACGTGCAGGCCTACGTGAAGGCCGCGCTGGACGCCTACGGCACGCATCGACTGCTTCCACAACAACGCCGGCATCGAGGGCAAGGTCGCCCCCACCGCCGAATACGACGAGGCCATGTTCGACGCGGTGATGGGCGTCAACGTCAAGGGCGTGTTCCTCGGCCTGCGCTATGTGCTGCCGGTGATGATCGCGCGCAACAGCGGGGCGATCGTCAACACCGCCTCGGTCGCCGGGCTGATGGCCTCGCCTGGCATGCCGGCCTACGTTGCCTCCAAGCACGCGGTGATCGGCCTGACCAAGACCGCCGCCGGCGAGGTGGCGAAATACGGCGTGCGGGTCAACGCGGTGTGCCCCGGTCCGATCGACACCCGCATGATCCATTCGCTCGAGCAACAGGTGAATCCCGCCGATCCGGCCGCGGTCGGCACGCGCTACCAGTCCACCATTCCGCTCGGCCGCTACGGCACGGCCGACGAGGTCGCCAACGTCGTGCAGTTCCTGTGCTCGGACCTCGCGTCGAACGTCACCGGCGCGCAGTACGTGGTGGACGGCGGCCGCACCGCGACGCCCGGCGCCGCGACGACCATGGCCCCGGCGCACTGAGCCGGGCACGACAAGCGGAACGAACGACCGGACCGCAGCACGGCAGGCGCGCGCCGGCCGGGGGCGCGGCCGCCGGCTCAGATCGCGATCGCGTAGGCCGGTCGCCGCGGATCGGCCCCCGCCGCCATCAGCCCCGACTGCGGATCGGTCAGGATCACCTCGACCGATCCCGCCAGCCAGGTCCAGTCCGGCCAGTCCTTTACGCCGTGCCCGCGCGCGGCCAGCTCCGCCCGCGTCGCTGCATCGATGCGTCCCTCCACCGCTAGCCTGCCAGGGAAATACTCGAACGGCGCAAAGGACGACGGGAACGAGTAGCTGGCGACCCGCGGCGCCTCGATGGCGTCCTGCACCTCCATGCCGAAATGCAGGATGTTCAGCATCACCTGCAGCATCGCCTGGGTCTGCACGTCGCCGCCCGGCGTGCCGAACGGCATCACCCCGCCGTCGCGCGTCAGCACCATCGCCGGATTGGGCGTCAGCCGCGGCCGCTTGCCGGGCGCCACGCCGGCCGGATGGCGCGGATCGGGCCGGCTTTGCGAGCCGCGGCCGGACGGCGTGATGCCCAGCCCCGGCACGACCGGAACATTGCCCGACCCGTCCGACGGCGTCGCGCTGAACGCGTTGCCCCAGCGATCCACCGCGCAGCAATACGAGGTGTCCGCCTCCACCTTCGGCAACTCGGCCGCCGCCGCGGCATGCAGCGCGGAGTTGCCCCGTGCACCTGCCCGGGGCCGATCGAGCGGCGCCGGCATCTGCCCGAACGCCCGGTCGTCGCGCACCGCGGCGGCGCGCCGGGCGATGGTCGCCGGGTCCAGCAGGTGATCGACCGGCACGTCGACGAAAGCCGGATCGCCGAAGAAATATTCGCGGTCCGCCATCGCCAGGTTCAGGCACTCGACGATGCGGTGCAGATAGGTCGGCCGAGTTGTGCGCCAGCCCGTCGATGCCGACCCGCTCCACCAGCGCCAGCGCCTGCTGCAGCGCCGGCCCCTGGCACCACGGCCCGCAGGTGATCAGCTCGTGGCCGCGCCAGCGCCGGCGCACCACCGGTTCGATCGGGGAATGGTACTCGGCGAGATCGTCCATCGCCAGATAGCCGCCCTCCTGCTGCTGGAACCGCACGATCTCGCGCGCGATGTCGCCGCGATAGAACGCGTCGTGCGCGGCGTGCAGCCCCGCCAGCCGGTCGGCCCCGGCGGCGCGGTCCTGATCGGCCATGAATTGCAACGTGCGCGCCAGGTCGGCCTGCACGAATTTTTCTCCCGATTTCGGCACGCGTCCGCCCGGCAGGAAGATCGCCGTGTTGGACTGCCAGCGGCGATACTCGTGCTCGTGCGAGGCGATCGAGGCCGCCAGCAGCGGATAGACCGAGAACCCCTCGGCGGCGAACCGGATCGCCGGCGCGGCGACATCGGCGAAGCGCATCGTGCCGTGGCGGCGCAGCGCGGTGATCCACGCATCGGGCGCGGCCGGGATCACGGTGCGCAGCACGCCGTCGGGGATCTTTCCCGCCGTGCTCGCGCATGAACAGGTCGGCCGGGAGCCGCTTCGGCCACCAGCCGAGGCCGGCGATGCTCTCCACCGTGCCGTCGGCCAGCCGGAGCATGATCGGCGCCACGCCGGCGACGTTCACCAGGTCGGGCTGCAGCACGCCCAGCGCGATGCCCGCGGCGCAGCCGGCGTCGATGGCGTTGCCGCCGGCTTCCAGGATGGAGAAGCCCGCGGCGGCGGCGAGGTAGTGGCCGGCCGAGACGGCGTGGCGCGTGCCGTAGATGGTGGGGCGATGGGACATGGGTCGGTATCCTCACGCAGCGGCGCGGCGCCAACCCGCCGTGCCAGATGCCGCGCAGCCTGCGGCAAACCGGATGCCCGGTCCAGCCCGGCAGCTAGCGACAGCACACGGCACTCGGATCAAGGCACTGAGGCGGCCTGTTACGCGCGCGGTACGGCGCAGGTGGCCCGTGCCTTCACGTCCGCAACGAATTTCCGCCGGATCGTCACCCGCGTCGAGCCTACCGTCGTCCCCTGTTAATTCATCATACTGCCCATATTTCTGACTTCTCCACATCAATTTGGAAATAAATCTCTGACTTCTATCTCATATAAAAACAGCCGACCAGAGCAAAATTGCGCGAAATGGGCAATAATTTTACAATACTTAATATATTATTTGGATATACTATTTAGGAGGCAAGTTCAACGTTATTTCTACGTTTGCTGGAGACAGCCTTGCATCATAGCTTGAAGGGCTGTGACCATCTCAGCTTCGAAGCCAGACGGTTGACGGCAGAGCCGATCCCACAGCAGAAGCACCCAAGGCAAAGGCATCCTGAATATTCTCCAGGTTGATGCCGCTTGCGGTCATCACAGGGATGGAAACCACACGGCACAAAACTTGTGTGTTCTGCAAGGTGAGTTGCGCCTTTTCTTCGGCGGGCAGCAGTTGAACGGTGCGGGTCAAGGAGATGACTTTTGAAGCGCCTTCGGTCTGAATCATGGTGACGCCCATGGATTGCAACTCATCGGCGAGCAGAATTTGCGCATCAATGGAGAGATAGCCCGGAACGGTGACTGAAAGCGGTGTTTCTTTAGGCAGCAATGCCTGGGTCTTTTTCGTTAATTCCAGCAATTCTTCAGCGGTCATGTAAAAGCCATCTTTGTAAAGTGCATCAAAGTTGCCGATTTCAGCGGCATCAGCTCCGGCCTCAATGGCCAGCGCCAACGCTTCAGCGTGAACAGAGGACGCAAAAACCGGCAAATTGGTATTTGCTTTGGCCAGTTTCACAATTTCCGGATTGGCAGCAACATCAACGGCACCGGTGCCAGCTTTTTCGGCAGCCCGAACCACCTGTAAAACTTTGTTTTCATCGAGGTTATCAATCCCGGCAATCACTTTTACCAAGCGTTTTTGTTGTAAAAGCGCAACAGTTGTCCTTGTTGTTTGTTCATAGTCCTGCTCCTCTAATCACTAAACTTTAAAAAAGGCGACACCCAGATTCGAACTGGGGATAAGAGTTTTGCAGTCTCCTGCCTTACCACTTGGCCATGTCGCCTCTTAAGATTTTAATCTTTTCTTATCGCATCCATCAAGCGTGTCAAATCCACCGGAAGGGGTCTTTAACAGACAGGCACAGGAGGACGCTTGAACAGAAGGTAAAACTTCTTCAACCATAATGGTTTGCTCACGTCTGAGGGCCAACACTGACGATGGAAATCGGTACTTCGCTTACTTCTGCCAGTCGATTAGGAAACGGTGTGCTTCAACAGGCAGGTCTTCAAACCGTCGAGACGTCTTAACCGAGCCTTGCCAGCCGGGGAAGGTCTCATAAATGGGATTGCATATGTGTTAATAGTTCAATATTGCTCGGGGAATGTCTGAACCGTTTCACCGGTCTGCCGATTTCGGTAAGCAACGCAGAGTTTCAGCTCTTCCAACCCATCAAAGACATCCAACTTAGTAATCGCAAGCCCATCCAAGCTGTTGATTCGGCTAGAGTATCTCATCGCAACCGCATCAAACCATCCGCAGCGTCTTGCTCTACCAGTCGTTGTTCCGAATTCTGCCCCTACAGAGGATAAATGTTTACCCGCCTCATCAAAGAGTTCTGTCGGGAACGGTCCTGAACCAACCCTGGTGGTGTAGGCCTTGGAAACCCCAATCACCCGACCAATGGCTTTTGGCCCCAACCCGGAACCAATACAAGCACCGCCTGCTGTGGGATTCGAACTGGTCACAAACGGATAAGTTCCATGGTCCAGAGTCGAGCATCGTCCCTTGCGCACCTTCCAGTAAAATCGTATTGCCTTTTGCCATTGCCTTTGCCAGAATTTCATCTGTATCTGCAACGTAAGCCCCCATAATGCTGCGATAGTATTCACAGAGGGTCATCATTTCTTCAGGCTTCAGTGCCGCAAGACCAAATACACGTTCCAACACTGGGTTTTTCTGCTCGGCAATCCCTTGAAGTTTTTGCAGTAAAATCTCATCCGGCAAAAGCAAATCCCCAATCCGTAGGCCAATCCGGCTGACCTTGTCTTCATAGGTCGGCCCGATGCCTGGGCACCGTAGTTCAATTTTGCCTTCACCGAGCAAATCTTCTTTTTTACCATCTAGTTCCACATGGTAGGGTAAAGTGATGTGCGCTCTGGGGCTAATATAAAGCCGTTTTACGGTAATGCCTCTTTCCAGCAGGCTGTCCAATTCTTTTTTCAAGACATCCGGCGCAATGACGGTGCCTGGCCCAATCACGCAGGCCGTTTCAGAGTAAAGGATGCCGGATGGAATCAGGTGAAACTTGAACGTTTCGCCCCATATAGAACAACCGTATGTCCAGCATTGCATCCTCCCTGGTAGCGAACAACGCATTGAGCCCGCTCGGCAAGCAAATCAATGATTTTGGCTTTTCCTCATCACCCCATTGTGCCCCAACGACGATCACTGCAGACATATTCTTGCTCCACTTTCATTTATGTTAGCCTTTGGCAGTATAGGCGACACCGGATAGAGCGTCAAGAGCAGATTAAGCAAGCGAATGATGATTTTTGATGAAGATTTCCAAAATATCTTGATTTTAACTTCTGAACCCCCTATACTATAACAAGTAAAGTTGAATAGAAATTTAAAGGAATGTCGCCATGACGGAAAAAACACTCGATAAGGTTGCTGAAAACCTAAACCGTCTAATCAACGATGAGATCCATCAACTCGGATCTCCTGTTGAGCGTACCATGGCGTTGGTAGGGATAATTATTCCTTTCAGATTATTCAGATCCTAATCAATACGGTCGTCAACGATTTGTTGAGCTAGAATCACAGGTTACGGGTATTTCACCCAGGACCTGTCAGCCAGACTGAAACATTTAGAGCGCTACGGGCT
>CAVZBG010000004.1:0-458122 GCA_963773345.1 uncultured Alphaproteobacteria bacterium
CTGACATTCGGTCGCGTCCCCGTCGCACGACGGCGGAAACCACGCCGCCATTAACGACGACAGTGCCTGCCGGCATGCGCGCCGCGCAAGGGTCCGGCCGGGCGCTCGCGCGCCCTTGCCCGGCGCACCGCCGGCAGGCCGCGAGGCGGGGTTCCGATGAAACAGCACGCAGCAGGAGACCCTGATGCGCAGCACGAACTCGGAATTCGAATGGACGGACGACACGATCCGCGAGTTGCGGCAACTCTGGTCGGAGGGGCACTCGACAGCAGAGATCGGCCGGCGGATGGGCATCTCGAAGAATGCCGTCGTCGGAAAGGCGCACCGTCTCGACCTGCCGGCACGCCCATCGCCGATCCGAACCGGCGGCTCGCCACGTCCGCCGCGTGCGCCGCGCCGGCAGCCTGTCCCGAGGCTTGCGGACACCATGCCTCTCTCGTCCTTGCGCGGGGCCAACATCCCCACAACAGTCGAACGCATTGCTCCACGGCACACACCAGCACGGCGTGTGGCGATCGCACCACGGCGCATCGGTTCGCACCCGTGCTGCTGGCCGATTGGGGAGCCAGGCACGCCGGCATTCCGGTTCTGTGATGATCCGGCGCCGCTCGACGTGCCGTACTGCGACGAGCATGCACGTCTGCGCCTACAAGCCTCGTCGCCGACGCGACGCGACGGATGAAATGCTGCTCGCGCAACTTCAATGAGCACGAAAGCGAATTTGATGTGCGTGGTGCCGCCGAAGCGACGGCCGCCGCAAGGGTCCGCCGCGTCGAAGCACGCGGCGGCCCGGCTCCGCCGGCTTCGCCCTTGCCCCAGCCGCCGCCCGGCGGCGGTCGAGATGGGTCTTCAGGAAGAAAATGGAGATCCACATGCCGAAGCTCGGACCCGACAGGCACAAGGGCTCACCGCGACATCGTGACGCGCTGACGCGCATCGAGCGACGATCGAGCGCGACTCCTCGTAGCGCGCAAACCGCCCCGGCCTGAACCGTCAGGCCCTTCAGCAATCCACCCATCGCGACCGCAACGACGCACCGAGCGAAGCTCGGCGCGCGCGGTCGCTCGCCATCGGAGAGACTTATGCCCGACGCTGCGCAATTCACCCTCGCCCTGTTCGACAGCACCGGTCTCGGAACGAGCGTGCAGGCTCCCGCAAGAGTCCCCGCTGCTGACGCAGCGGACTTGCACGAGGCTGACGCCGAGCTCACCGCCGCGCGAACCCGGGCCGGCCGCGAACGGCAGCAACTATGTCCTCGATGGCGACCGCGCGCTTGCTCGCGGATGGGTCGCCCGCGCACGCGACAATATCGTGGCGATCCGCCTGTCGAAGGAGATCGAAGCTGCGGGTCGTGCGCCGACGCCTGAAGAGCAGGCGCAACTGCTGCGCTTCGTGGGCTTCGGTGCCACCGAACTCGCCCAGAACTGCTTTCCGCTGCCCGGAGCGACGGGATACCGCGACGGGTGGGCAGAGATCGGTCGTGATCTCGCCGACGCGGTGACGCCCGCCGAATATGCGGCCCTGCAGCGGGCGACGCAGTACGCCCACTACACGCCCGAGAGCGTTGTCCGGGCGCTGTGGCACGCGGCGCAGCGCCTCGGCTTCGCCGGCGGCCGCGTGCTCGAGCCGGGCATGGGCACCGGCCTGTTCTTCGCCCTGCTGCCCGACGCCCTGCGCGGCGCAACGCAACTCACCGGCATCGAATACGATCCGGTGACGGCCCGGATTGCCCGCCTCATCCACCCGGAAGCCCGCGTCCGCTGCGAGGACTACACCCGCAGCAATCTCGCCGGCGGCTTCGACCTGGTGATCGGCAATCCGCCGTTCGCGGACCGCATCGTCCGTGCCGACCCCACCACGTCCGCGCTCGGCTTGCGGCTCCACGACTACTTCATCGCCCGCTCGATCGCCCGCCTCCGGCCGGGTGGCATCGCGCTGTTCGTCAGCAGCACCGGCACGATGGACAAGGCCAGCACCGCGGCGCGCGAGCACATCGCAAGTCTCGCCGACCTGGTCGGCGCCGTGCGCCTGCCGGAGGGGGTCATGCACGCGACGGCCGGCACGGAGGTGGTCATCGACGTGCTGGTGTTCCAGCGCCGTGCGGAAGGCCAGGCGCCGTCGGGGCCCGCCTGGACGAACCTCGTTGAGATCGCCGTGGATGGAGGCGAGGCTGACGCCGGCGAAGAGGCCGAGAGCGACGCATCCCTACCGGATGCCCCGTCCGCTCCCGCGGAGTTGGGCGATGCCGAGCGCCGGCACCTGCGCCGCGGCGTCGTGCAGATCAACGAGTATTTCGCCTGTTATCCCGAGATGGTGCTCGGCACGCACGCACAGCGGCGCGGCATCTACGGTCCCGGGCTCTCCTACACCTGCCGGCCGCGGCCGGATGCCGCACCCATCGAGACCTTGCTCACGGAGGCGCTGGACCGGCTTCCCTCCGCCATCGTCACCCCGTCAGCCGCACCCACGCTGACGGACGACGAGGACGATCCCGCGGTGTCGGCCGGCACGGCAGCCGACGGCGCCACCATCAAGGAAGGTTCGTTCTTCATCGGCAAGGGCGGGCGCCTCAGCCAGATCGTGAACGGCCGGCCGGTCGTGGTGGCCATCAGGCAGGGCAAGAGCGGGGAGGGGATCACCATCCGCGCCGCCAAGGTGATCCGCGCCCTGCTGCCGATCCGCGATGCCATCCGCGACGTGCTGCGCGCCCAGGCCGCCGACCGCCCCTGGGCTGAGGCGCAGGTGCGTCTCCGCGTCGCCTATTCCGCCTTCATCCGCTACTTCGGGCCGATCAACCACACCGTGATCACCACGGTCACCGACCCGGAGACCGGCGAAGAGAGGGAGACGCACCGGCGGCCCAACCTCTCGAATTTCGCGGATGATCCGGATTGCTGGCTGGTCGCCAGCATCGAGAGCTACGACGTCGAGACGGGTCTCGCGCGCAAGGGACCGATCTTCTCCGAGCGGGTGATCGCGCCGCCGGTCGCGCCGCTGATCACGTCCGCGACCGACGCGCTCGCCGTCACGCTGAACGAGACCGGGCGGGTCGATCTCGACTACCTGGCCGACCTGCTGGAGCGCGACCCCGACGCTGCGCTCGCCGAGCTCGGCACCGCCGTCTTCCGCAACCCGGAGACGACGCAGTGGGAGACCGCCGACGCCTACCTCTCCGGCCCGGTGCGGACCAGGCTCGCCGTCGCCGAAGCCGCCGCCGCGCTCGATCCGCAATACGAGCGGAACGTCATCGCGCTGCGCGCCGTCCAGCCGAAGGACATCAGCCCGTCCGACATCACCGCGCGGCTGGGCGCTCCCTGGATTCCGACCGACGTCATCGAGGCCTTTGTGCGCGATGTGATGGGCGCCGAGGTCCGCATCTGGCACACCGTCGAATTGGCGACCTGGACCGTCGAGGCGTCAGCCTTCGCGGGCACGGCTGCCGGCACGTCCGAATGGGGCACCTCGCGCCGGCATGCCGGTCACCTGCTGCACGATGCCCTCAACAGCGCGACACCGCAGATCTACGACACCGTGGTTGAGAACGGCGTCGAGCGGCGCGTTCTCAACGTCGAGGCCACGGAGGCGGCCAAGGTCCGCGCCGATACAGATGACCGCACGACGCGCAAGCGCATCGAGGCGATGAAGGAGAAGCTGGAGGAGCGCCTTCAGGCCCTGAAGACCAGGCGCGACGACATGCTGACGATCGAGGAGATCGGCGTCGACCAGCTGATCGTCGATGAGGCCCAGGAGTTCCGCAAGCTCAGCTTTGCGACCAATCGGGTCAACCTGAAGGGCGTCGATCCGGACGGGTCGCAAAGGGCATGGGACCTGTTCGTGAAGTCCCGCTTCATCGACGAGCGGAATCCCGGCCGTGCACTCATCCAGTCCTCCGGCACGCCTATCACCAACACCCTCGGCGAGATGTACACCTTGCTCCGCTTCCAGGCTGCGGAGGCGTTGCGCGTGCGTGGTATCCACGAGTTCGATGCCTGGGCATCCGCATTTGGTGACACCCGCACCGAACTCGAGCTGCAGCCATCCGGCACCTACAAGCCGGTCGAGCGCTTCAGCGAGTTCGTCAACGTCCCCGAGCTGATCGACATTTTCCGCTCCGTCGCCGACGTGGTTCAGAAGGCCGACCTGCGTCAATACCTGAAGCTGCCGGCGCTGAAGGGTGGGCAGCGGCAGCTCATCACCGCTCCGGCAAGCGAGGCGTTCCGCGACTATCAGCGCATCCTCGCCGAGCGGATCACGGAGATCGAGCAGCGGACGCGCCGCGTTCAGAAGGGCGATGACATCCTGCTCTCGGTGATCACCGACGGCCGGCACGCCGCCATCGACATGCGGCTCGTCTGGCCCGGCAACGACAACGAGCCGGAAAACAAGCTCAACAGGCTGATCGCGAACGTCCACCGCATCTACCAGGAGACCGGCCAGAACCTCTACCGGCCACCCCGACGGCACGGCGTTTCCGCAGCCTGGTGCAGGGCAGCTCATCTTCTCGGACCTCGGCACGCTCAGCGTGGAAGAGAAGCGAGGGTTCTCGGCCTACCGCTGGATCAAGCAGGAACTCGTTCGGCTCGGCATCCCGGCCGGCGAGATCGCCTACATGCAGGACTACAAGCGGTCGGCCGACAAGCAACGCCTGTTCAACGACTTCAATGCCGGCCGTATTCGCATCCTGATCGGCTCGTCCGACACGATGGGAACCGGGGTCAACGTCCAGCTCCGCCTGAAGGCGCTGCACCATCTCGATGTCCCCTGGCTGCCCTCGCAGATCGAGCAGCGCGAAGGACGGATCGAGCGGCAGGGCAACCAGCACGACGAGATCGAAATCTATGCCTACGCCACGCTTGGCTCGATGGACGCGACCATGTGGCAGAACAACGAGCGCAAGGCTCGGTTCATCGCCGCGGCGCTCTCCGGCGACCGAAGCATCCGCACCCTCGAAGATGCCGGCAGCCAGGCCAACCAGTTCGCGCTCGCCAAGGCGATCGCGTCGGGCGACAGCAGGCTGATCCAGAAAGCCGGACTCGCCGGCGAGATTGCCAGGCTGGAACGCCAGCGTGCCGCGCACTTCGACGATCAGCTCAACGTCCGCCGGCAGATCGCCAACGCGCGCAGCGATATTGCGGCAGCGCAGGACCGCCTCGCCGGTATCGCCCAGGACCTCACGCGCCGCACGCCCACGCGTGGCGATGCGTTCGCGATGACGCTGGAGGATCGGGTTGTCTCCGACCGGCGCATCGCCGGCACGCTGCTGCTGTCGAAGGTCCGACTTGCCGAACGCGCGCGTCGCGTCGGCAAGCACCTGGTCGGCGCGATCGGCGGATTCGAGCTTGCCTGTCACGCACGGCGCGCCTTTCCCAACGGGTTCGAGGCAACCCTGATCCTGAAGCGCACCGACTACGACCATGAGCTTGCGGTCGATCCGGACCAGACACCGATGGGTCTGATCGCTCGCCTCGAACACGCGCTGGAGCGCTTTGAAGCGGAGCGGGAAGAACAGACGCGACGCGAACAGGACGCGAGCGCACGGCTCGCTGGCTATGAAGCCCGTCTCGGCGAGCCGTTCGCGTTGCAGGGCGAACTCGACGACAAGCTCGCCCGCATGGCGCAGCTCGAGGCCGACCTGGCCGGAAAGAGCAGCGGATCATCCGATCCGCAGCCCCTCGCAGCGTAATTCAACTCCTAAGCCATGGACCAGGAAGATGACGGTCTTCGACACGACGCGCGCTCACGCGTCCGCTCTTCACCGATGCCGATTTCACCGCAACCAAATGGGACAGCGCCGCCGAGAAGGCCGCGTTCGCGAACGCCCTGTGCCGCTTCATGAGCGCCGACTTCAGGGAGTCCCTGTTCACGCAGAAGCTGTACCGGCGTCTTGCTCTCTCATTTGGGCATATCGCGCATGATGCGGAGCGCGCAGTTATGCCGAGCGATGCCGCCGAAACCCAGTAGTGACCTGGATTCCGGTTGCGCGATGCTCCGCATATTCCCGGGACGCGCGGAACGAACCGCTGTGCACACGGGTCCTACGGCGAGGCTGCTTCGACCTGCGCGGGCTTCCCAGGGGCGAGGAGAGAGGCAATCAACGCATCCGGTGCCTTGAACCGGCCCCGGCGCAATCCCAAAGGCAGAACGGCCTCTATGGCCTCCAGCTTCTCAGACGGATCCACGCGGAGGTACATCTCCGTCGTCCGGACATCGGCGTGGCCGAGCCACAAGGCGACCTTGCGGATGTCCCGCGTGGCCTGGAGCATCATCACCGCGCAACTATGCCTAAGCTGATGAGGCGACACTGTGCGGCCCTCCAAACCGGGACATTTCGCTGCTGCGACACGCGTGTGCTTGTCGAGAATATATTCGAATCCAGCCCGCGTCATCGCGCCACCTGTTGCATTCAAGAAGAGTTCCGGAACCGGAGCAGCTCCGCGCACCGCCATCCATGCTCGAAGGTCTGCCGCAGTGTCTTTCCAAAGCGGGAGTGCTCGCTCCTTCCGGCCCTTGCCGAGCACGTGGACGCTGGGCCCACGCTGGAATGTCACGCTTGCCATCTGCAAGCTAACGAGTTCGGATACACGAAGCCCGCACGCGAAACAGAGGTGAAGCATCGCGCGGTCTCGAATTCCCAGGCGCGTCGCCAGCTCTGGGGCATCCAAGACAGCACGAACCTCGGCTATCGTGAGGTGGCGGACCAAACCCTGATCGTGGCGCTTGGCTGGGATGGCCTGGATCTGCCTTACCTGCTCCAGTGCCGCTGGCATCCGGGACTCGACATATCGCATGAACGTCTTGACCGCCGCGAGTCTGGAGTTGCGCGTTGTTGCACTGCTGCCGCGCTGCCGCTCAATGTGGAACAGAAATTCGAGCAGCATGGTGGCATCAATGTTCTCGAGGCACAGCTGGGATGGCTGCTTTTTCAGCCGTTCGCTGGCGAACGCGAACAACAGTCGGAAGGCGTGGGCGTACGTCTCGCAGGTGTGGGGGCTGAAACCGCGTTCTACTGGCATGTATTCCCGGAGAAAGGCGGTGATTAGCGGTGCGATCGGTGTCATGGTGTGCCTCCGGCAACGAGTGCCTCGGCCGCGGTGGCAATATCAACCATCAGCTCCGGTGTCGCTTCCAAATACCAGTACGTGTGTTTGATGTCCGAATGCCCAATGTAGGTTGACAGGGCCACGAAGTGACGAGCGACGCCTTCCCGACGCGTGGAACATGCCTCGAGTGACCTGGTCGCAAAGGTGTGGCGTAAGTCATGGATCCGGCAGGGACGTTTCCGCGCCGATGCGACGTCGGCGAGCTTGGCTACGCGGCGGAACATACCCCGCGGTGCTGGCGCATCCATGATCGGAACTCCCTAAGCAGCGGCCACAAGTCTGAAGGAGACGGCGGAGCCGATGGTTGCGGAAGTACACTTCGCCCCTGCAGAAAGCGAATAAAGAGCCGAGCTACCGTGAGCGATTCCTTGTTAGGACCCCTCTGATATCGCGCGCGGCGGCGCGTGCTGATGTAGGATTGACAGGCATGGAGTCCGTCAATGAAGTCGATGCCGCTCTTACCATTCAACTGTAGCCAGTCGGTCCACGCGGCGAATGATCGAAGCTTATTTCGTAGGACCTTGGGGCGATAGCCGCGCCGATGCAGCCAGTCCGCGAAGTCATCAATATGTTCAGCGGCGGGTCCAGCACGGAGTCGGCGGCACGTAGCGTGTGGCGCCAGATGAGTGTCGAGCATTTTAGCCTCCCGGGTTGAAGGAGGCGGGATTATGCGGAGCCCACGCAGAGAAAGCGTGCGGCGTCAACTCATGCGACGAAGGCTTCGCGGCCAGTCCGTTGCGAAGGCAGCGAAAACCTCCGCATAATGACGCGCTCCGCATCATGAGCTGTATGCGGTGCACCGCATATGGCTCACTTTGAACGCGGCTCCTTCTACAATCAGTTCTTCCTGCACCTGCGGGGCAAGGTGGCCTTCCTCGAAGAAACGCTCGCATGGGTCCCGTGTGGCCAGTCGAGCCACACATTCTGCGATGTCGAACGCGCGGTGCTCACACGGTTGCGAAAGAGCAACTTGCTTGAGGCATATCGCGCGCTGCGTGCGGCGGAAGTCGAGGGAGCGGAGCGGGCTCTCCTTGCGAAGCTTCGCGAGAAATATGAAGGCTCGCCGGCGTCTTCACAAACGAGCGTGCCGATCCTGCACCCGGGCGCCCCGCCGAAAACCCGCCGCAGCGGACAGCAAAGCGGACAGACAAGCTTGTTCTGAAACAGGGATGACGGTGCCGCAGTGACGGCCGCCGCCGCAAGGGTCCGGCGCGCGATGCGCGCCCGCGGCTGCGCCGCGCCCTTGCCCCGCCGACCGCGACTGCGGCGGCCCGGGAGGGTCTCCCGAAGCAGACGGGAGACAGAACCGATCCACACAGGAGAATACCATGGCCGAACTCCGGAGCGTCGATCCGCGTACGCTCAAGCCGAACCCGAACAATCCCCGTCGCACGCCGGTGCCGCCCGCAATGGACGAGCAGCTTGTCGCCTCGATCAAAGCGATCGGCATCATCCAGCCGCCCGTGGTGCGCGAGGCGGACGGCAAACTCATCGTCAAGGCCGGCGGCCGTCGCGTGAAGGCCGCGATCGCCGCGGAGCTTCCGATGATCGACGTGCTCGTCAAAAACGACGATGACGACGCGACGGTTCCGATGGTGTCGCTGTCGGAAAATCTGATCCGGGCCTCCATGACCAGCGTCGACATCTGGCGCGGCGTCGAGGACCTGGAGAAACGCGGGTGGAACGAGCAGGCGATCGCCGACGCGCTCAATCTCCCGGTGCGCACCATCAAGCGGCTGAAACTGCTCGCGCACATCCATCCGCCGATGCTGGACGTGATGGCACAGGGCAGCATGCCCTCGGAGGAACAGCTCCGCACGATCGCCGCGGCGAGCCTCGAGGAACAGACGCAGGTCTGGAAGAAGAACAAGCCGAAGAAAGGTCACGAGGTCTACTGGCACGAAATCGCGCGCGCGTTGTCCAAGCGACGGATCCCGTTCTCGGCCGCCAGGTTCGACGACGACCTCGCGCGCGCCTACGGCGTGGTCTGGGAGGACGATCTGTTCGTCCCGGCAGGCGAGGATGGTCGATACACGACCAATGTCGAGGCCTTCTTCGGCGCTCAGCAGGAATGGCTGGCGAACAACCTCCCCGAGCGCGGCAGCCTTCTGGCGCAAGACGAGTACGGCCGTCCTGTCCTCCCGAAGAAAGCCGAGCAGGTTTACAGCAAGCCCGGCAAAACCGACGTGATCGGGCACTACCTCGACCCGCACACCGGGGAGGTCAAGACGATTGCCTACCGGGTGCAGGCGGATAAGAGCACGGCCAAACCCGGCAAGAGTCGTGGGGCGACGGCGTCCGAAACACCGCAGCCGAAATCCCGGCCCGATGTCACCCAGAAGGGCAACGCCATTATCGGCGATCTGCGCACTGCCGCCCGACCTCCACTTCACCGCCGTAGCTCGGCGGTCTATGTGTTCTGCGCACCCAACTTTGCTTCGGTCCGCTCGGGTCCCGGTGCAACAGTCACGGCCGTCGGCCATCCCGCGAAACTTGCGAGTGAGGGTTCTCGATCTTCAGCGGACGACCAAGTCCGGGCCTTATGCGCCTTTCTGGGCGATAGAGCTCGCGGCGCATCGTCACCTGAAGCAGAAGCCGCAGACGCTGACACAAGCGACCAGTTTGCGCCCATCATGGCCGTTCAGACAAGCGACACCGTTTCTCCACAGCAGTTCTCAATGCGATTGAGTCTCGGTTGCAGCGTCGTGGCGAGTCCAAAAAGCCACAGTTGGCATGAAACGTGTGTCGGCGTCGAAATAGGGGATTCGCAACGCCCGAGGAATGCGATTCCTGGCGGGCATGCGCCTGCTCAATTCGCTGCTCGGCTCATTGCGATCATGCCTGGACGCGTTTCCGGACAAGCGTCGGGGGATCAACACGTCCTACGGCATGGGCGAGATTGGCATGGCGGCTTTCTCGGTGTTTTTCATGCAGAGCCCGTCGTTTCTGGCCCATCAGCGGCAGTTCGAAGCGGGTCATGGGCGTTCCAACTGCACCAGCCTGTTCGGCCTCTCGAAGGTCCCGAGCGACAATCACATTCGTGACATGCTCGACCCCGCCTCACCGACCCTGCTGCATCCGATGTTCGCCGAAGCCGTCGGCCAGCTTGAGCGGATCGACGGCGGGCTTGATATGTTCCGCCGGCTCGGCGGGCGCGTGCTGATCGCGCTCGACGGCACGGAGTATCATTGTTCGCGCAACATCCATTGCCCACACTGCTCGACCCGGCTCAGAGGCAAGGATGAGACTGAATATTTCCATGCCATGCTGGCGGCGACACTGGTGGCACCCGGGCACGGCAAGGTCATCCCGCTGGAGCCGGAATTCATTGTCCCGCAGGATGGGGCGGAGAAGCAGGATTGCGAGAATATGGCCGCCAAGCGCTGGCTTGCCGCCCATGGAAGACGCTACGCGGCGCTTGATCCGGTGTTTTTGGGTGACGATCTGTTCTCCCGCCAACCGCTCTGCCAGGCGGTGCTGGACGCCGGCAGGCATTTCATCTTCGTCTGCAAGCCGTCATCGCATCCACTGATCCAGGAGTACCTGACCGGGATCGACCTGCCGGCGGTCGAGACGACGGTCAAGCGCGGCAAGCAGCGCTTCGTCCATCGCTACCGCTGGCTCCATGACGTCCCGCTGCGCGACGGCAAGGACGCGCTCATGGTCAACTGGTTCGAGATCGAGATCATCAACGCCAACGGTGAGACGACGTATCGCAACAGCTTCGTCACTGATCTGCCGGTTGGCCCCGACCATGTCGTTGAACTCGCCGCCTGCGGCCGGGCGAGGTGGAAGATCGAGAACGAGACGTTCAACGTTCTGAAGAACAAGGGCTACAACCTTGAACACAGCTTCGGACACGGGAAGAAGAATCTCGCAGCCATCCTGGTGAGCTTGAACCTGCTGGCCTTCGCGATCCATACGATCTGCGACATCGGTGATGAACTCTGGCGCGCGGCAAGGGCAAAGCTCGGCCCGCGCTACAACTTCTTCGGCAAGCTCGCGGCGATCACGACGTTTCTCATCTTCCCGTCCTGGGACGATTTGCTCCTCACTCTTGCCTTCGCAAAGCCGCCGCCGATCCCGCCGTGACCGTTGTCACCCTTCTGACGTCGCTTGCCCACCTGCCAAACCATGAAAGCCCAAATCGAGACTTGCCGCCTGCTCGTCGGCAACTCTCATCTTGGCTGGGTCGTGCACGCCCTCACCGTCATCGACGGGTCCTTGTCCCAGCCTTCGCCGTAGTCGGCTCCGGCCATCCGCCAGGCCAAATGACCCCAGATGGCCGCAGCATGCCTCAGCCATGCACGCGATCAGGCGCCGCCATGACGTTGGGACAACGTCAGTGCGACAAAATTAGAATTGCTGGTTTCTCCAGAGCAGTCGTTCATGGGTGCAGCCACAAATGGCGGGATGGGTGGCTTTCTGCCGGTCCGCTTACGGTCCCGGGTGCGCCAATATCCGACATTCGGGTCGAGGCCGCGCCGGCCGGGAATGGACGTTGATCAAACTGGCGTCGAGTGCCAGGCTCGTGCCACGACCGGAACATAACGTGTCGCCGGAAAGTTGACAGTTCCCAACGGTGTGGCGAGCTACATCGCCACAACCTTCGGAATTTGAACCGCCAGATGGTCAATGAAGGCGCGGACCGAGGGCAAGAGGCCTTGCCGGTAAGGCAGCAGTGCCGTCAACGTCGAATCACCGGCAAGCCACGCGGGCAACACCCGGCGCAGCGCTCCGGATCGAAGCTCTTCGCGGCAGACATAGCCCGGCAGCGCGACAATGCCGAGCCCGGCGATCGCCGCTTGCTTCAATCCGACCATATCGTCGCTCATGAGGCGCGGCGTCAGCGGCACGACGACCTCGCCGTTTCGCTCGCTCGAATGGCGAAGCCGCCAGGTCGGGGAAACCCCGGTGCGCATCATGAAAAGCGATGAATGCTTTCGCAGATCCTCGGGCGTCCTGGGCGCACCGTTCGCGTCGAGATAGGCGGCCCCTGCGAACAGCAGCCACGGCGCCGGTGCCAGCGTCCTCTGGACCAGCGTGGAATCCGGAAGCGGGTCCGAATGCGCCCTGATCGCGACATCGTAGTTCTCGCCGACGATGTCGACGTTCTGGTCGGTCGCATGCGCGACCACGTCGACCTTGGGATGCCGGGCGAGAAAATCCGCGACCACTTCGCGCAGTGCGAACTGCATGGTGGCCATGGCCGAGGTGAAACGCACGATGCCAATCGGTTCACTGAGCCGATGCCGTATCGAGGCCTCGGCGTGTTCGGCCTGGTGCAGCATCTCCGCCGCATGGCGATAGAAGTCCCCACCCGCATCGGTCATCCCGAACCGCCGTGACGTGCGGTTGAGCAGTCGAACCCCGAGGCCGGCCTCGAGCTGCCGGATGCGATGGCTCAGGGTCGATTTCGGCAGCCGCAGCGTGCGGCTGGCGGCGGTGAATCCGCCCCGATCGACCACCTGCACGAAGTAGTAGAAGTCGTTGAGGTCGAGCTTCAAGCGATTCGTCGTCCAATGGATTGGATGATGGGTTCGATTTTTGCCGACTTCTTGTCCGGGTGTCCAGCAACTAGCTTCCGCCCATGGCGGGCGCCGACGGCAGCAGGTCCCCGCCCGGAGGCCTTCATGCAACGGCGTCAATTCCTTCAATCGGCCACACTCGGAGCCGCCGCGACGATTGTCGGCACAGCGCCGTTCGGCGTCGCAGCGCAACCCACCTCAACCCGGGAGAATGTCATGGCAGACGCAGTCCGCCCTTATGAGCCGCTCACGTCCGAAAACGCCGCGGTCGTCCTCGTCGACCATCAGGTCGGTCTCATGACCGGGGTGCGCGACTATTCGACCGGAGAACTCAAGCATAACGTGGTCGCGTTGGCCAAAGCCGCCAAGGCGCTGAAGCTGCCGATCGTCGTCACCACGACCGCGCGCGACAGCATGTGGGGTCCGACCTTTCCGGAACTCGTGGCCGCCCTGCCGGGCGTCCAGATCATCGACCGCTCGTCCGTCAACGCCTTCGATGATGCAAGGGTCGCGCGCGCGATCGAAGCGACCGGCCGCAACAAGCTGATCTTCGCTGGCATCTCGCTCGAAGTCTGTGCGGCGTTTCCCGCCATCACCGCGGTCGGCAAGGGACATGGCGCCTATGTCGCCGTCGATGCATCCGGGACGTTCAGCGAGACCAAGCGGCAAACCGGCCTTCTGCGCATGCTGCAGGCCGGCGTGATCGTCTCGGACTACGCGACCCTGATGGTCGAGATCCTGAAGGACAACGCACGTCCGGAAGCCACCGCGGTCTACGACGCGATGGACATGCCCTGGGCAAAACTGGTCGGGCAGATCGCGCAGGCGTACGGCAAGTGACTGTCGGCCAGTCGGCTCGCGCCGACCGGCATCCTCTCCAAAATCGCAGTCTGCCTTCCGGATAGGACCCGCCGCACCTAATGTCAGCTCCGGGTCGAAGACGGATGGGCCGGCTCCTGCCCTGAGCTCAGTAAAGCCGGCCCGCCGGTCAGACGTCTGTCCTTTTGGCGCGAGTGAGCGCGTCTTCGACATCAACGCGAAGGCAGCGAACCGTTCTCTCGATTTGGTGTGACTGAGCAGGATTTGGACCGCTCGGAGACTGCGGGTGGCGTTGTAGATTATCGAGGCCTTTGTTCGCCGCAGTGAATGTGTGCCGTAGTCCTCTCGTCGCAGCCCGGTACCAGTGACCCACTCGCCGACGAGCCTCCCGAACTGTCGAGTGCCGAGATGATCAGCGTGGTCGTTCCGGCTCGGGAAGAGTAGTCATCCAGCGTGCCGCCGCGACGCTCCAACCAAGCCTGGATGCTGGTTCGCGCTGACTCGAGCAGTTCGAACTGGACCGGGAGGCCGGTCTTCTGCTGCACCACCGTAGCTCGTGTTCGGACCCGGCCGCCACTGACGAGGTCGCTGATCCGAATTTGCACCACATCGTAACCCCGCAGCTTGCTGTCGATAGCAAGATCGAACAGGGCTCGGTCACGAAGTCGCCCTTCTCGATCCAGCCAGAATCGCATAGTCCATACCTGTTGCGCCTTCAGCGCCCGTTTGGCACCGACCGTTCGCCCGGCATTCCAGGGCCGCCGCTCACGCGCTGCCGGGTCGAATCCGGATTGTCCTATAGCTCCCCCCTTCGGCCGAATTGGCCAGCGGGAGCGTGCGTGACGTGAAAGCCAGTTGAGCCCGAGATCACCGTTCTGATGGGTGGAATGCGGAAGGTCCGTTCCCGGGCGGCGATGAGCTTGAACCGGACATTCGATTCATGGCCGGGGCTGGCCAAAGCCAGATTGGCAAGTTTCAACACACATCGCGAGAAGCTGCTATTCGTTCAGTGGGGCCGTCGGGACGTTCAGGGTCCGGACCGGCCGAAATTCCCGGATGGAATGAGCGGCGACGGTTGACGTCAGGGGAAGAACGCCAGGGCCTGCCCGTACAGGCGAGGGAACCGCACCGTCGTGCCAAGGCATCGGCCGGTGGCGAAGTCGAAGGCGACCACCTCGTCCTGCGCGACGCAGTAGAGGTGGCCGTCCGATCCGAACCGCAGGCCGCGCGGCTGGCGGAATTCCGCCAGCCCGTCCGGGCGAAACACGCGCACCAGACGCCCATCGGTGGCATCGTACTCCCGAAGCGTGGTTACCGCGTCGGCCATGCCGAAGGGGTGCTCGCTGCCGACCAGGACGTTTCCGTTCGGCGCAACAGCCAGGTCGAGCGGGCTGAGGTCCGCATCCCGTACCACGAAAGACGCCAGCCGCTGCCGGTCCGGTGCAAACGCAACGATGCTGTTGTCGCCGATGCCGTCCGGCCCCATTCCCGACGCCAGGAACAATCGGCCATCGGGGCCGAAGGCAAATCCGCGCGGGAACGGCACGATGCCCGGCGGCAGGATGTGGTCGTCGCGCCCATCCAACCCGGGCGCAAGCGCCATGATGGTGCGCGCACTGCGCAACCCGACGTAATAGCGCCCGTCGGGCCCGAAATTGCCCCCGCCCGGATTCAGCCCATCGATCGGGCCGCTGTCGCGCACCACCACACCGTCGCGGTCGATCGCCAGCACGCGATCGGTACCGCTGTTGACGAACAGCAGCCCATCGTTCCGGCTGACACCCAGCCCGCGCGGGTCGGCGATCCGGGCATCGCGCGTGAACGGGCCACGCGGCCGGCCGTCATCATCGAATGCGAGCAGAGCGCCGTAGCCATCGCCGTTTGCCCCGGCTGCACTGGTGACCACGAGAGGCATCGCCAGTCACTCCTCACCCAGCTTCACAATAGTTTTTCCACCGTAATAGGCAGGTCGCGCACGCGCTTTCCTGTCGCGTGATAGACCGCATTGGCGATTGCGGGGGCCACCGACACAGCCGTCAGCTCGCCCAGGCCCTTGGCGCCAAGCGGGCTCGCATCTTCGTCGAAGTCGCCGACAAACAGCACATCGAGTTCCGGAATGTCGGCGTTAGTCGGAACCAGGTAGCCGGAGTAGTTGCGGTTGAGGAACCGGCCCATCAGCGGATCGGTTTCCGACTGCTCGAGCAGCGCCTGGCCGATTCCCCAGATGATACCGCCGATCGCCTGGCTGCGCGCGGTCCTGGGGTTGATGATGCGCGCCGCGTCGTAAGCACCAACGAAACGGCTCATGCGCACCAACCCAAGGTCCGGATCGACGCGCACTTCGGCGAACACGGCGGCGAAGCTGAAGATCGCTCGCGGTCCGTTGGCCTCGGCGACCGGATCATAGTCCCCGTCGGCCACCAGTTCGGCAAGCCCATTGCGCGCCAGCAGCTCGGCATAGGTGATGGTCAGGTTTTTTCCCGCCAGCGCCAGCCTGCCGTCGTCGATGTGCACGTCCTCCGGAACTGCACCGGCGAAAGGGGCCTCCTGACCGGTCAGCGCCAGCGTGATTGCCTTGTCGCGGGCGGCCTTCGCCGCGAGCATGACCGACGCGCCGGCGTTGGCCATCGTGGCGGAACCGATCGATGCGTGGGATTCGGGCAATCTCGTGTCGCCCAGCCGCACGGTCACCTTTTCCGGGGCCAGGCCGAGCGCGTCGGCGGCCACCTGCCGCATCACGGTGTAGGTGCCGGTCCCAAGCTCGTGCATTCCGGCCTCGACCACTGCGGAACCGTCACGATCGAGCGTCACGCGTGCCTTGGCCGGCCATCTCCAATGGGTGTAGACCGCGCCGGCCATCCCGTGGCCAACCAGATAGCGACCGTCGCGCATCGAACCCGGCTCGGGCGTGCGGGTATCCCAGCCGAAACGCGCGGCACCTTTCGTCAGGCACTCGCGCATCGCGCGCGTCGAAAACGGACGGCCACTCAGCGGGTCGATCCCGGAGTCGTTGCGCAGACGTAGGGCGAGCGGATCGACCCCGGTCGTGTAGGCGAGCTCGTCCATCGCACTTTCGAGCGCGAAATGGCCGAGCGCCTCGTGCGGGGACCGCATCGCCGTCGGTGTGTTGCGGTTCACATGGACGACCTTGTGGGTCGTCGAGATTCCGCCGCTGGTGGCCCACAGATGCCGTGACGCGATCGCCGCGTATTCGATGTAGTTGTCGAATACCGGTGTTGCCGAAATGCTTTCGTGGCGTATGCCGGTCAGTTTGCCGTCCTTGCCGGCGCCGAGCGTAATCGTCTGGATTGTCGCCGACTGGTGGCCCACCATCGAATACATCTGCGCCCGCGTAAGCTGGATGCGCACCGGCCGGTTCAGCGCTTTCGCCGCGAGCGCGGTCAGCAGCGTATGCGGCCAGACATACGCCTTCCCGCCGAAGCCGCCGCCCAGAAAATGCGACACGACGTTGATCTTCTCGATCGGCACGCCGAGCACAATCGACACCAGCTCCCTGGCGCCGAAGATGTGCTGGGTGGTCTCATACAGCGTCAGCACGCCGTCCGCATCCCAGACCGCCGCGGTCGCATGCGGTTCCATTTGATTGTGATGTCGGTCCGACGTCGTGTAGGTCCGTTCGAGCCGCACCGCACCGTCTCGGATTCCTTTGTCAGCGTCGCCGACCGACGATGCGACCGGCCAGAGGAATTGCGGCGGATCGACGGCCTCGTTTGCCATTTGGCGGCCGAATACGACGGGTTGCTCAGCCGCATATTCCGCACTGATCAGTGTCCCGGCATGCATCGCCTGATCGCGCGTCGTCGCGACCACGAGAGCAATCGGCTGGCCGGCGTAGTGGATCGCGTCGTTCTGCAGCGGCAGGTAACCCTGGCCGTGTGGATGGAGGTGGCTCCACGGCCTGGGTGTCGGGTTCATCCGCGGCATGTTGCGATGTGTGAACACCGCCAGGACACCCGGCGCCTGCTCGGCGGCGGTGGTATCGATCGATACCATCAGTCCGTTTGCAATGGTGCTGTGGACGATGGCGGCGTGGGCGGCGCCCTCGAGCGGGACATCGGTGGTGTAACGCGCGGCCCCGGTCACTTTCAGCGGTCCATCGGCGCGCGAGATCGGTTGGCCGATCGCGTTCATGCGCGTTCTCCCGCGGTTTGCAGCGCTCGCAAGGCGACGCGCTGGGCAAGCTCGACCTTGAAGCCGTTGTGGTCGAGCGGGCGGACACCGACGAAGGATTCCGCGATCGCCGAGCGGAGCGTGTCGATATCGTCCAACGAAACGCCGCGCAGTGCCTTCTCGGCGGCCGCGAGGCGCCAGGGCTTGTGCGCTATGCCGCCCATGGCGAGCCGCACCGAGCGGAGGTGCCGGCGGTTGGTCGCTACCGCGGCGGCCGCGGACACCAGGGCGAACTCGTAGGATTCGCGATCGCGGACCTTCAGGTAGTGGGACGCACGGCCCTCAACCATTGCGGGTACGTCGATCGCAACGATCAGCTCGCCGCGGTCGAGTGTGTTGTCGCGCTCTGGCGCGCTGCCGGGCAGGCGATGGAAGTCCGTGAACCGGATCAAGCGCTCTCCCGCCAGCCCGAACACGACGACGTTTGCATCCAGCGCCGCCAATGCCACCGCAAGGTCGGAGGGATGCGTGGCAACACAGTCGTCGGACCATCCGAAGATCGCGTGATTGCGATTGAGGCCGTGGCGGGTCGAGCAGCCCGAGGCGGGCCGCCGCTTGTTGCACGGGGGGCCATTGTCGTCGCGGAAATAGGCGCAGCGCGTCCGCTGCATGATGTTGCCGCCGATCGAGGCCATGTTGCGCAACTGGCCGGACGCGGCGAGCAGCAGGCTTTCGGCGATGACGGGAAAGCGCCGACGGAGGTCGATGTCGGCCGCCACGTCGCTCATCCGGGCCAGCGCGCCGATGTGCAGGCCGCCGTCCGGCAACGCATCGATCCGCGCCAGGTCGGCCAGTCCGTTGATGTCCAGCAGGCGCTCGGGAAGCGCCGCGCGGTCCTTCATCAGGCCGAGCAGGTCCGTGCCTCCCGCAATGAAGGCGAGTTTTTCGTCGTTGGCGTGCGCCGCTATGGCCTTCGCCGGATCATCTTCCCGCGACAACGCGAAGCTGTGCATGGTTCAGTACCTTCCCACCGCGGCGGCCACGGCGTCGACGATGTTGGGATAGCAGGCGCAACGACAGAGATTGCCGCTCATCCGCTCCCGGATCTCCGCGCGCGACAGGTCCGCGATGGTGCACGGCTTTATTACGTCGGCGGTCGCGGCGCTGGGCCAGCCGGATTTCGCCTCCTCGATCACGGCAACGCCCGACATGATCTGCCCGGGCGTGCAAAAACCGCACTGGAATCCGTCATGCTCGACAAACGCCGCCTGAAGCGGATGGAGCACGCCGTCCTGCTCCAATCCTTCGATCGTGGTGATCCGCTTACCCTCCTGCATCGCCGCCAAGGCCATGCAGGACAGGACGCGGCGGCCTTCAACGTGGACGGTGCATGCGCCGCACTCGCCCCGGTCGCACCCCTTCTTCGTGCCGGTCAGCGCCAGTTCTTCACGCAGCGCGTCGAGCAGGGTCATGCGCGGTTCGACCATGATCGTGCGGGCGCGGCCATTCACGGTGACGCTCACGCCCACGGACGCAAGCCACTTGGCAATCGTCTCGGCAGCGTCGCGGTAGAAAATGCGATAGAGGTCCTCAGTGACGTAGCCGATGTGCGGCGTCGCGAGGACGTTGTCCAGATTGCGGAACGGGTGATCGGCGGCCAACGGCTCCATGTCGAATACATCGACCGCGGCGCCGGCGATCCGGCGCGCCCGCAGCGCCTCGATCAGGGCCGCCTTATCGACGATCGGACCGCGTGATGTGTTCACCAGCCTGGCCGCCGGCTTCATCAGGGCGAACTCGGGCGCCCCGATCAGGCCCCTGGTGCGCTCGCTCAGGACGAGATGGACCGTGACGACATCCGCCTCGCGGAACAGCGTCTGCTTGTCGACCAGAGTGGCGCCGGCGGCGCTGGCCTTCTCCGCGGTCAGGTTCTGGCTCCAGGCGATCACTTTCATTCCGAAGGCGAGACCGACGCGCGCGACTTCGCTGCCGATGTCGCCCAGTCCGACGATGCCAAGGGTCTTGCCGCGCAGGTTCGCGCCGAGGCCGGTCTGCCAACCTCCCGCTTTGAGCGAGGCGGCTTCGCGATGGATGCCCCGCATGCTCGCCAGGATCAGCGACCAGGTGAACTCGATGGTCGGAGCGAAATCGTAGCCCGTCGCGGTGACGGCGATGCCGAGATCCGCCGCGGCCTGGCTGTCGATGGCGGCGTTTCGCGGTCCGGTCGAAGCTATCAGCTTCAGGTTCGGCAATTGCCGCAGAATTTCCCTTGTAAGGGGGGTGCGCTCGCGCATGACGCATACCACGGCGAACGGCCGCAACCGCTCGACGACGGCCGAGGGATCGGCAACGTGGTCGTTGAACACCGTGATCTCCGCGCGGCGCCGGACGCCCGACCAGTCGGCAAGCCGCAGCGCGACGTTCTGGTAGTCGTCGAGGATCGCAACCTGCATGGGCGTATCCTCCGCTCAGCGTTCGGCAGCGAAGAACTCGGCCAGGGCGCCCGCCACCGCCTTGGCATCGTTCTCCATCGGAATGTGGCCGGCCGACCTGATCCGGACGAGCCTTGTTGCCGGAATTTCGCGGGCGAAGCGTTCGGCAAAGTCGATCGTCTGGAATCCGTCGTCCTCGCCCCACACCAGAATCTTGGGCGTCTTCGACCGCCGCAGCGCCGGCAATATCTCCATGGTGTAACGGTTGTCCGCGGCGCCCGCGAGCGCCAGCCACGAGCGGGCAACCCTTGGGTCGTTCCAGGGATCGAGATATTCCGCGATCTCAACCTCGCTCGTCGGGCGTCCGAGCGCCTTCACCACCGATACGCGGCGCGCGGCGAGAACATCGTCCCGTGTCGTTGCGGCGGCCACCACCGGATCGCGGAAGCGGGCAATGCCGGGGACCGGCCATGAGTCGTACATCACGCCGTTCACCACGGCGAGCCGCCGCACCTCCACCTGGTTTGCGACCATGAGATGTTGCGCGATGCCGCCGCCGATATCGTGACCGGCAACCATGACCGGGCCGCTGTGCCCCAACGCGTCGAGGAAGCGCAACACCCAGGCGGAAAGGCGGGGGACCGAAGCCTCGCTGGCAGTGAGCTCACCGCCTGAGCGTCCGCAGCCGGGGAAATCGACCGCCACCGGGCGAAGCCCCGCGGCGGCGATGCCGTCGAGCACCGGTTGCCAGACGCGGCTCCAATAGGTGCCATGGAGCAGGAGCACCAACGGGGCGCGTTCGCCAGCGGTGAGATAGCTGATCGGAACGCCGCCGACATCGACTGTCTCGCGTCTTGTCATCGGACGATCCGCGACAGATGGTCCTTGCCGAACCCGACCGATTCGTAATGCCTGGCCGCGTGCTCCAGCTTGGTGAAAACGTCCTCGTAGCCGAGCGCCTCGCCGTAGGGATCGACATAGGTGTACCCGCCGGTCACGTGAAACAGCGTGGCCATTTCCTTGACGTCGTCCGGAACGACCAGGGTGTGGGTCTCGCCGGGCGGTTCGAAGGCGTAGTCGCCCGGGGACGCGATCCAGTCGTGCTCTAGGTAGTGCCACCTGCCGCGCAGCGTTAACGCGTGCACCGGTCCGGAATGGCGGTGGCGCGACAGCACGCCGGAGGACCGGACCCGCAGGATGTTGATGTAGTAGCCCTGGGTCACGTTCAGGATGAGCGGCCTGAACGCGACCGTGTCCGACTGCGGCACCCATTCGCGCTCGTCACCGTCAAGCTCCAATGCGGAGCCGACGAATATGTCCCGCACCATGCCCGCGGGCTGGGGTTTTTGGTACGCGATCTTGCTCTGATCGATGGACCGGTGCTCGGCGGCCGGCTGTCGCTGCGATGAAGACATGACCGTCGTTTCCTTCTCTGTCATGCGATGGGAGGTAGGATGTTCCACGCCGCTGGCGTCAGGCTGCCGGCGCTCGATTGGCGGTTTGGCCGAACAGGATGTGCTTGCCTTCCTCGGTGACGGTGGGGCGGCCCGAGTACGGTTCGCCTTTTGCGTAGGCACGCTGCGTTCCGGGGCGGGCGCGCACCATGTCGAACCAGCGCCGCAGGTTGGAAAACTCGTCCAGATTCTGCTGCTGGCGCTTCCAGGGAACGATCCACGGATAGGCCGCCATGTCGGCGACGCTGTAGTCGTCGCCGGCGATGAACGTGCGGGATTCGAGATGGCGGTCGAGCACGCCGTACAGCCGGTTCGTCTCCTGCACGTATCGCTCGATCGCGTAAGGAATCCGGCTTGGCGCGTAGACGCCGAAATGGTGGTTCTGTCCAGCCATCGGGCCCAGCCCGCCCACTTGCCAGAACAGCCACTCCATCGCGGTTTTCCGGCCGCGCAGGTCCTGCGGCAGGAAGCGGCCGGTCTTCTCGGCCAGGTACAACAGGATGGCGCCTGATTCGAACACGCTGATCGGCTCGCCCAGGTCCGCCGGCGCGGTATCGATGATCGCAGGCATGCGGTTGTTCGGCGAGATGGTGAGGAAATCGCGCTTGAACTGATCGCCGGCGCTGATATCGACCGGATGGATCGCGTAGTCGACCGCCGCTTCCTCAAGAAACATCGTGATCTTGTGGCCGTTCGGCGTGGGCCAGTAGTAGAGGTCGATCATTTCGGTCTCCTCGGCTTGTTCGCCAGATGCGAAGCCGCAGACGCCGTCCCCGGGGCCAAAGCGGCGAACTCGCAACAGACGCCGGGACATTCCCCGCGCCCGCTTTGAGATCCGGTTTCCGCCATCCTTGCGCCAGCAGGTCCGCTGTCGCGTGTGGCGTTCGAGCGGGACCTGCACGCCTGGCCCATTCTCCACCCCTTCGCATGCGGCGGCACGTCGCGCCGCGATGCGGCGCGACGTGCCGATGGTTCAACCCGCGGTTCGGGAGCGCGCGACATCCGCCGCGGAGATGCCCTCCAAGGCGAGCCCGAGGGTCACTCCCTCGTCGATGATGCGGCGCAATTTCTGGGTCATCGCGATGCGCGTGTAGCTCGTCGCCAGCGGTGGCAGGGCGGCGAGGCCTTCGCCGATCTCGCGGGCGCGCACGAGCAGCCGGTCGGCCGGGACGATCTCGTTGACCGCGCCCCATGCCTTGGCGGTCTCGGCATCGAGCTCCTGGCGGGTGAGGATGAAATAGCGGCCGCGTATCGTGCCGATCGCCTCCTGCCACAGCAGGTGGACACCGTCGCCGGACACGATGCCGAACCCGAAATGCGGCCTGTCCTGAAACACCGCCGACGGTGTCGCCAGCACGATGTCGGCGAGCAGGACGTACTCGGTATGCAGCCGCATCGGCCCGTTCACCGCGGCGATCAGCGGCACCTCGATGTCGAGGAGGTTCATCAGGACCTTTCTGCCCTCGCGATAGATCTTGTCGTAACCCTGCGGGGTGAAAAAATCGAAGCCGTCGAGGGTGATCTCCTCCATGAACGACCCGCCGCTGCCGGTCAGGATGACGGCCCGGTTGTCGCGATCGGCACCGATCGCGTGAAACAGGTCGACGAACTGTTCGTGAGTGTGCCCGTTGAAGATCAGCGTTCCGCCATCGGTATGAAGCGCCACTTCAAGCACGCCGGTCGGCGAACGACTGAGCCGGGCATTGGGAAAACTCTGGCGATACTCATCGAAGCGAGTCATTGATCCTCTCCTTGGTGAAAGCTGCGCTCGCAGCGGTTTCGGTGTTGTTCAGGCAACAGCCGGGCGTGGCGGTATGTTCGCGAGCAGGAACCCCAGCCCCTCCGCGATCGTCAGATGTGCGATGACGGCGTCGCGGAGCCTGGGATAGGGCAGCTTCGCCAGCATCGCCGTCTGCACCGCGGCCATGACCTCGCCGGCCTCGGAGCCGATCATCGTGAAGCCGAGGATGCGATCGTCGCTGCCGCCGACGAGCACTTTCATGAAGCCGAGCGTCTCGTCCGTGGTATGCGCCCGCAGCACGGCCTCCATCGGCAGCCGTGCGACGCGCGCGGCGATCCCGGCGTGCTGCGCATCGCGTTCGCTCAGCCCCACATGGGCGAGCGGCGGATCGGTGAACACGCAGTACGGCACCAGCCGGTCGCGTGTGCTGCGCGTCCCTCCGGCCAGGTTGTCCGCGATGATCCGGAAGTCGTCGACGGAGGCATGCGTGAACTGCGGACTGCCCGCGCATTCCCCCAGCGCCCAGATGCCGGGCGCCACCGTCTCGAGGCGCTCGTTGACGCGGATATAGCCGCGTGCGTCCAGCTCGACACCGGTCTGTTCAAGCCCGATCCCCGCCGTGTTCGGGATGCGTCCGGCAGCGACCAGGACGTCGCTGCCCTCGATCGTCTCCTCGCCGGAGGCGGTGCGCACGGACAGCGACACCCCCTCGCCGGAGCGCCCGCGCACGTCGCGCGTCTCCGCGGACAGCAGCAGGCGGATGCCTTCATTACCCAGGATCCGCTGCATGGCGTCCGCGACGTCCGGATCCTCCCGACCCATGAGCTGCGGCCCTGAACTCGATCACCGTCACGCGGCTGCCGAAGCGGCGGTAGGCCTGCGCCATTTCCAACCCGACATAGCCGCCGCCGAGCAGGATCAGGTGCTGTGGCACGTATTCCAGTTCCAGAGCGCCGATATGCGTGAGTGGCCGAGCATCCTCGAGGCCCGGAACGCCCGGGATGGCCGCGTGCGATCCGAGGTTGAGGAACACCTGTTCGGCGGTCAGCCGGCGCGTCCCGCCCGCATTCAATTCCACCTCCAGCGTCTTCGGCGCCACGAACCGCCCGGTCCCCATGATCAGTTCGGCGCCGCTCGCCTTGTAGTTCTGCAGGTGCGCCGCGACCTCGCGCTCCACCATGTCGCGCTTTCGCTGGCGGACCGTCGCCATGTCTGTGACGACGGCGCCGGTCATCGTGCCGAACTGCGCTGCGTGCCGTGTCAGGTGCGCGACCCGCGCGCCCCAGATCTCGTTCTTGCTGGGCATGCAGGCAATGTTGGGACAGGAGCCGCCGACATACCGCTGCTCCGCGACGGCAGTGCGCCGCCCCGACCGCGCCATGTGCCACGCCAGCAGTTTGCCGCCCTGGCCGCTGCCCATCGGCCGCGACGGAACACGTGAGGAGGTATGCGACAAACACGAAGTCTGGCTGCCCACTCAATCGAGACTTATGGCAATGATACCGGCGCTCACCGGCCAGGACCTTGTTTGCCACTGCGCGCCGGAGCGCTGCCATTGCAACTTCCTGCGGCGTCTCGCGAACCCACATCTGTTCTGCTCCGGTTGACGGCCAAAACCGCGGTATCGTTGACGGGTGGCAGGATCAGCCTCCCGCAATCTTCCGGCCATCGTGCTGTGGTCGACGCGAAAGAAGGAACCAAACATGCCCGACGCCACAGGCATGAGCTACGCCGACGCCGGATAATCGCGCCTGGCCCGTCCGTGATCGAACGCCTGGTCGCCGCGGTGTTGGTGGTGGCAGAACGGCACGTCGCTGGTCAGCTCACCAGTGCGCTGTCTCCAGCGCAAACCGACGCTCTCGACGCGTTGCTCCAGCCGAAGGACGGCACATCGATGAGTGTGCTGGCTTGGGCCCGCCAACCGCCTGGCGCGCCGGGGCACCGTGCGCTCGTGCGCATCGTCGAACAACTCGCCTGCCTTCGCGCAGTCGGTCTGAACAGTGCCGGTGCTGAAGCTGTCCATCCCGAACGGCTGCGAAAACTGGCCCGCGAAGGTGGAAGGTTTACTGCCCAGCATCTGCGAGCACTATCGCCACTTCGTCGCCGCGCGACCTTGGTCGCTACGGTTCTGGACACCTCGGCCAGGCTGACCGATGACGGCGTGGCGCTGTTCGATCGCGCTGTAGGACGCATGTTCCGCCGAGCCGAAGCTCGCGAGGAAGAAGCCGTGTTGCGCGATGCCCGGGCAGTCAATGACAAGGTGCGCCTGTTCGCCAAACTGGGTGCCGCGCTGATCGAGGCCAAGCGGTCCGGCACGGATTTGGATGGAGCGGTCGCTGTCTCCGTGGGTTGGGATCGGCTGGCTGCAAGCGTTGCCGAAGCCAACAAGCTAGCCCGACCGGACAAGACGGATCTGCCAGCACTCGCCGTGCGGGCCTGGCCGGTGCTGCATCGGTTGGGACCGTTGTTTCTTGGTGCATTCCAATTTCGCGCCGTCCCTGCGGCGGCGAGCACGTTGCGTGCGATCGAACTGCTTGGTGACAGTTACGACAGCGCCGGCAAGAAATGGCCGAGCAGCCTGCCGTCCAGCTTTCTCCGCCCGGCTTGGCGTAACGCAGTTCGCCATGCAGCCAGCGCGGGCGGCAACGAGCGCCGGACTTGGGAGGCGGCTACCTTGCTGGCGCTGCGCGACCGCCTCCGCTCAGGGGACATCTGGGTTGAAGGCAGTCGGCAATGGCGTGCTGTCGAAGATCAGTTGATTCCACCTGCTCTGTTCGCCGCAATGCGTGCTGCTGGACCGCTCCCCGTTGCTGTGCCGGCGACCGCGGAAGAATACCTCACAGATCGCCGCGCACTGCTGGAGCGGCGCCTATCGGAGGTCGCCGCGAAAGCCGCGGCGGATACGTTGGAGGACGTTTCAATCAAGGGCGATGAGCTGAAGGTGTCGCCGCTCAAGGCGATCACACCGGAAGAGGCCGAGGATCTCGCCGCTCGGCTTTACGCGATGATGCCAAGCGCCCGGATCACCGGCGTACTGGCCGAAGTGGATCGTTGGACGGGGTTCAGCGCCGCGTTCACCCATCTGCACACTGGATTGCCGGCCGATGATCCCCGGGTGGTGCTCACCGCGGTGCTGGCGGACGCGACAAACCTTGGCCTGACCCGCATGGCGGAGGCCTGCTCAGTGGCGAGCTACCGCCAGTTGGCCTGGACCGCCGGCTGGCACTTGCGTGAAGACACCTACCGGCAGGCGCTCGCAATGTTGGTCAATGCCCAGCACAGTCAGCCGATCGCCGCATTATTCGGGGCGCGTGACGTATCCAGTTCCGACGGCCAGGGTTTCCCCACCTCGGGCCGTGGAGAAGCCGTCGGCGCCATCAACGCCCACTATGGGCGCGAGGCATCGGCGCTGTTCTACACACACATCTCGGGCCGTCATGCGCCCTACCATACCATTGCCATCCCACCCTCCGGAGAGGCTACGTACGTCATCGACGGACTGCTCTACCATGAGGCGGACATGACGATCGCCACGCACCACACGGACGGAGGCGGCGTCAGCGACCATGTCTTCGGGCTTGCGCACCTGCTGGGTTTCCACTTCGCGCCCCGCATCCCCAACCTCGCCGAGCGCAGGCTGTACGCGTTCGAGCCGGCAAACCAGTGGCCCGCGCTCGCGCCGTTCATCTCCGGCCGCCCCGACGATAAGCTGATCGCTGCGCATTGGGACGATGTGCTGCGGCTCACCGCATCCGTACGAACCGGCGTCGTCAGCGCGTCGCTGATGCTCAAGCGGCTCGGGAGTTACCCGCGGCAGAATGGGCTGGCGCTGGCACTACGCGAGATCGGTCGTATCGAGCGCACCCTTTACACCTTGGATTGGCTAGAACAGCCGCAGCTCAGACGACAGGCAACAGCGGAGCTCAACAAGGGCGAGTCCCGCAATGCTCTCGCGCGTGCTGTCTGCTTCCATCGCCTCGGCCAACTGCGCGATCGGACTATCGAAGCACAGCAACATCGTGCAAGCGGGCTCACCTTGGTCACGGCCGCTATAGCGTTGTGGAACACCGTTTACCTCGGTCGCGCGCTCGACGTCGTGCGCCGCCATGGCGAGATGGTGCCAGACGCCCTGCTGGCCCATCTTGCACCACTCGGCTGGCAGCACATCAACCTCACCGGCGACTACCTTTGGGATGCCGACGGCACGCCGGCTTCCGACGGATTCAGGCCGCTACGCCACGCGCCCACCGCGCCACTTGAAGCCGCAGCCTGATCATGTTCCCCGTCCGTGCCGCGAACCGTGCTATCCTGCCCGTTCTATGGCGTGACCCCCTACCGACTGACGCGGCCGACCCAGGTGGGGCCAAGTTCAACGATCATGCCCGTCGTGCCGCATCCAGTGGTACGACGTTCCCGCCCGCCTGTGCCAACTCGAAAACGCGCGCAATCGCCGCCGCGAGCTCGCCCTGATGGTACGGCTTTGACAGACGCGGCCAGCCCGGATCCTCCTCATTCGGCAAGTCGGCATAACCGGTCGCCAGGATGACCGGCAGATCGGGCCAGTGGGATCTTATCTGACGTGCCAGGTCCGTCCCCGTCATGCCCGGCATCGCGTGGTCAGTGATAACAAGATCAATATCGGTCCTACGCCGCAACAGCTTCAGCGCCGCCTGCCCCGAAGATGCTTCGATGACGGTGTGTCCAAGGTCTTCCAGCATGTCCGCCGTTGCCATCGAAATGAGCTGGTCATCGTCCACGACGAGCACGCGCCAGTGGGATCCATCGCCAAGCGGCACGGCCGCCTGATATTCCGCTTTACCAACGGACAGCCCGGAGACGGGCAGCCACAGCTCGATGGTGGTTCCTTCGCCAAGGCGGCTGAGGATCCGCATTGCGCCGCCCGATTGCGCCGCCAGCCCATGCACCATCGACAAACCGAGGCCGGTCCCCTTGCCGGCACCCTTCGTGGTGAAGAACGGCTCCGTCGCCCGCTTGACCGTCAACTCGTCCATGCCGGTCCCGGAATCCCGCACGGAGACGCACACGTAGTCACCGCCTTTCAGGCCTTGAGGACCAGCCGAGGCAGACATGCGTCGGGCGATGACCGCAAGGCGGCCGCCCAGCGGCATTGCATCCCGTGCGTTCAGCGCCAGATTGAGCAGCGCGAGTTCAAGCTGGTTGCGATCGACACGAATTGTCGGAAGCCCATCGTGAAACACGGTGGCAATATCGATCGAAGGTCCAAGTGCGCGGCGCAGCATCTCTTCCATGCTGCGGAACAACTTGGCCACGTCCAGCGTTTCCGGCTTCAGCTCCTGGCGCCGTGCAAAGGCCAGCATGCGCTTGGTCAGCGTCGCTCCCCGCTCGGCGCCCTGCACCGCGCCGTCGATCAGCCGAACCACCCGCGGATCGTTCGGCACGCGCCGGCGCAGTATGTCCAGATTGCCCAGGATCACCATCAGCAAGTTGTTGAAGTCGTGCGCAACGCCACCGGTGAGCTGACCCAGGCTCTCCATTTTCTGCATCTCGTGGACCTGCGCCAGCGCGGCCTCGCGCTCCTGCGTCCGCTCCTCGACCCTGCGTTCGAGCTCGGCGTTGGTCCGCGCGATCTCTGCCGTGCGCGCCTCTACCCGCCGCTCTAATTCGGCATTAAGCAACTCGAGTTGGCGGGTCTTGCGGTACAGGTCGGCGAACACCCGAACCTTCGCGCGCAGCAATCCAGGCACGACCGGGACCGGAACGTAGTCCACCGCGCCCAGCTCGTACCCGCGCAGCCGATCCAGGTCGGACATGTGGATCGCAGAGACGAAGATGATCGCAGTACGCTGGTACCTTGGATGCTCGCGGATCAATGCCGCAAGCTCGAACCCGTCAAGGTCGGGCATGCAGACGTCGACCAGGATGACCGCGATCTCGTTCTTCAACAGATACTGCAAAGCTTCGGCCGCCGAATGTGCCTTGAGCAGGTTCTCGCCCAGTTCGTCCAGCATCACCTCGTAGCTCAGCAGCTTCCCCGGCTGATCATCGACGAGAAGGATGTTCACCGTCTCGTCCGATTGCGGCGTCATCGCATTCATGGCATCACCCCCCCCTTAGCGATGGAGCCAATTCCGAAACGCGGACAGTAGCTGTTCGACGTTCACCGGCTTGGCCAGATAGTCCGATGCGCCGGCTTCCAAGCATTTTTCGCGATCGCCCTTCATCGCCTTGGCCGTCAGCGCGATAATGGGCAGGCGACGGAAGGCCGGGTTGGCGCGAATCACCTCCATCGTCTGATACCCATCCATTTCAGGCATCATGATGTCCATCAGCACGATGGCGACGCCGGGCTCGGATTCCAGCAGCGCGATGGCCTCGCGCCCGGTTGTGGCAGTCAGCACCTGCATCCCGCGCCGCTCCAGCACGCTGGAGAGCGCGAAGATGTTGCGCGCGTCGTCATCGACCAGCAGCACCTTCTGGCCCACCAGGTTTTCATCGGAACTGTGCAGCCGCTCGAGCATGCGCTGCTTCTCCGGCGGCAGGTCGGCAACCGCACGGTGCAGGAACAAGGCCGTCTCATCCAGCAGGCGCTCGGGCAACTCGACCCCCTTCACGACGACGCTGCGGGCCATGGTATGAAGCTGCGCGTCCTCCTCGGGCGACAGCTCGCGACCGGTGAACACCACGACCGGAACGTTGGAGAGGCTCTCCTCGTCACGGATCCGTTCCAGAACCTCGAAGCCGGACATGTCGGGCAGCCGCAGGTCCAGCACGACGCAATCCGTCGGCTCCTCACGCAGCCGCCTGATCGCGTGCTCGCCGGTCTCGACTGTTTCGATATCGATGTCGTCGTGGCCCAGCAGTTCGGTGATGGAAAGCAGCTCCATCGGGTTGTCCTCCACCACCATCAGCCGCTTGCGCCGCGGCTTCGTGTAGTTGGTGATGTTCGACAGTGCGACCTCAAGCCCCTCGGTCGTTGTGGGCTTGGTGATGAAGCTGAATGCCCCGCGCGCCAGGCCGTGCTGGCGATCCTCGTCCAACGTCACGATCTGCACCGGGATGTGCCGGGTCGCCGGGTTCTGCTTGAGCTGGCTGAGCACCGTCCAGCCCAGCATGTCGGGCAGAAACACGTCGAGCGAAACCGCCGTGGGCTGATACTCGCGCGCCAACGCCAGCGCGTCGGCGCCGCGATGGGCAATGAGCACCTTCATTCCGTGGTCGTGCGCCAAATCCATCAGCACGCGGGCGTAATGAGGATCATCTTCCACCACCAGCAGCACCATGTCGTCCGGCACCAGGCTCTCCCGGTCGTCGGGCACGGTTTCGATCGGCCGATCGGCTAGCCGCGCCGGCGCGCGCGGGCCCGCGTCCGACGGCACATCGCCGGTCGGCGCCATCGGCATAGCCAGCGACGACGGTCCCATGTAGGTCAGCGGCAGATAGAGCGTGAAGGTGCTGCCCGAACCCAGGCGGCTGCGCAACTGGATCTCGCCACCTAACAGATACGACAGCTCGCGACTGATGGCGAGACCGAGGCCGGTGCCGCCGTATTTGCGGCTGGTGCTGGCATCCGCCTGCTGGAACGCTTCGAAGATGATCCGCTGCTTTTCGGGCGGGATGCCGATGCCGGTATCGGTCACCTCGAACGCCACGACGACCGGTGTGTGCTTCAGCACCGGATGCCCCGGTGACCAACCGCTTTGCACCGGGGTGATGTTTACCCGGACGCCGCCCTGCGTGGTGAACTTGAAGGCATTCGACAGCAGGTTCTTCAACACCTGCTGCAGGCGCTTCGAGTCGGTGGTGATCGTGCGCAGCGTCTGATCGATTTGTACCACGAACGACAAGCCGCGGCTTTCCGCCTCGTGGGTGAACGGCCGCGCGACCGTCTCTTTCAGGTTGGCAAGCGAGATCTCCTCCGCCTCCACCGAGACCGTGCCGGATTCGATCTTCGACAGGTCCAGAATGTCGCTGATCAGGTTCAGCAAGTCTGTGCCCGCCGCGTGGATCGTCCGAGCGAACTCCACCTCGCGTCCCGACAGGTTGCCCTGTGAATTGTCGGCAAGCTGCTGGCCGAGAATGAGGATCGAGTTCAGTGGCGTGCGCAGCTCGTGCGACATGTTGGCCAGGAATTCGGATTTGTACTTGGAGGTCAGCGCCAGCTCGGTCGCCTTCTCCTCCACGGCGCGGCGGGCCTGCTCGATTTCCTGGTTCTTGCGTTCCACTTCGACGTTCTGCTCAGCCAACTGCTGAGCCTTCTGCTCGAGCTGATCGTTGGTCTGCTGCAGCTCGCGTTGCTGCGTCTGCAGCTCGGTCGCCAACTGCTGGGACTGCTTCAGCAGGCCCTCGGTCTGCATCGTCGCCTCGATCGAATTCAGCACGATGCCGATGCCGGCGGTAAGCTGTTCCAGGAACGACATCTGCAGATCAGTGAACGCGCCGACCGACGCCAGCTCGATCACCGCCTTCACCTGGTCTTCGAACTTCACCGGCAGCACAACGATGTTCGTCGGCCTGACTTTGAACAGTCCGGAGCGGATAGGCACCACCGAATTCTGGCATTTGCGTCAGCAGCATGCGCTTGCCATCGGCGGCACACTGGCCAATCAGCCCCTGACCCATGTCCAGATGGTCGGGATGGCCCTGGTTGCTATCGTCCGCAAAGGCTGCGAGCAGCCCCAGGCTCGGGCTGGTTTCGGTATTCACCAGGTAGATGACGCCGTTCTGCGCGCTGACCAGCGGCGCCAGCTCCGACAAAAGCATTCGTCCGACCGTTGCCAGATCGCGCTGACCCTGCAGCATGTTAGTGAAGCGGGCGAGGTTGGTCTTCAGCCAGTCCTGTTCGGTGTTGCGGTCGGTGGTCAACCGCAGATTGCCGATCATCGTATTGATGTTGTCTTTCAGCTCCGCGACCTCGCCGCGTGCCTCCACCTGGATCGAGCGTGTCAGATCGCCCTTCGTCACCGCGGTGGCTACCTCGGCGATGGCGCGCACCTGGGTGGTCAGGTTCGCGGCGAGCAGGTTCACGTTGCCGGTGAGATCCTTCCAAGTGCCGGCGGTGCCGGGCACGTTGGCCTGGCCGCCGAGCCGCCCCTCCACGCCCACCTCACGCGCGACGGACGTCACTTGATCGGCGAAGGTGGCCAGCGTGTTGGTCATGTTGTTGATGGTCTCGGCAAGCGCCGCCACCTCGCCCTTCGATGCCATCATCAGGTTCTGCTTCAGATCGCCGTTCGCCACAGCCGTAACGACCTTGACGATGCCGCGCACCTGTTCCGTCAGGTTGGCGGCCATCACGTTCACCGTATCGGTCAGGTCTTTCCAGGTGCCGGCGACGCCCGGCACCGCCGCCTGGCCGCCCAGCTTGCCCTCGGTGCCAACCTCGCGCGCCACGCGGGTCACTTCGGAGGCGAACGCATTGAGCTGATCCACCATCGTATTGATGGTGTTCTTCAGCTCCAGGATTTCGCCCTTCACGTCAACGGTGATCTTGCGCGACAGGTCGCCGCGCGCGACCGCCGTCGTGACTTCGGCGATGTTGCGCACCTGCGTGGTCAGGTTCGCCGCCAGCAGGTTCACGTTGTCGGTCAAATCCTTCCAGGTGCCGCCGACACCGGGGACCACCGCTTGCCCGCCCAGCCGCCCTTCGGTGCCGACCTCACGTGCCACGCGTGTGACCTCGCCGGCGAAGGAGCGGAGCTGATCCACCATCGTGTTGAGCGTTTCCTTGAGTTGCATGATCTCGCCGCGCACATCGACGGTGATCTTGCGCGACAGGTCGCCGTTGGCGATGGCGGTCGCCACCTCGGCGATGTTGCGCACCTGCGCGGTCAGATTGGACGCCATGAAGTTCACGTTGTCGGTCAGATCCTTCCACGTGCCGGCGACGCCCGGCACTGCGGCCTGGCCGCCGAGCTTGCCTTCGGTGCCCACCTCGCGCGCGACGCGGGTCACTTCGGAGGCAAACGCGTTGAGTTGATCGACCATCGTGTTGATGGTGTTCTTCAGCTCCAGGATTTCGCCCTTCACGTCGACGGTGATCTTGCGCGACAAATCCCCGCGCGCAACCGCGGTGGTGACCTCGGCGATATTGCGCACCTGCGCCGTCAGGTTGGACGCCATGGAGTTGACGTTGTCGGTCAGGTCCTTCCACGTTCCGGCGACGCCCGGCACCTGCGCCTGGCCACCCAGCCGCCCTTCCGTGCCGACCTCGCGGGCCACGCGCGTCACCTCACCGGCAAAACGGTTGAGCTGATCCACCATCGTGTTCAGCGTTTCCTTGAGCTGCAGAATCTCGCCGCGCACATCGACCGTAATCTTGCGCGACAGGTCGCCGTTGGCGATGGCGGTCGCCACTTCGGCAATGTTGCGCACCTGGCCGGTCAGGTTGCCGGCCATCGAATTCACGCTGTCGGTCAGATCCTTCCAGGGTACCGGCCACGCCTGGCACCCGTGCCTGGCCGCCGAGCCGCCCCTCGGTCCCCACCTCGCGTGCCACGCGCGTGACCTCGCCGGCAAACGCGTTGAGCTGATCTACCATCGTATTGATAGTTTCCTTCAGCTCAAGAATCTCGCCCGACACGTTGACCGTGATCTTCTTCGACAGGTCGCCCTGCGCCACCGCGGTTGCCACTTCGGCGATGTTGCGCACCTGACCGGTCAGGTTCGACGCCATCGAGTTCACGCTGTCGGTCAGGTCCTTCCACGTCCCTGCGACGCCGGACACCTGCGCCTGGCCGCCCAGCCGTCCCTCGGTGCCTACCTCGCGCGCCACGCGGGTAACTTCCCCGGCGAAACGATTGAGCTGGTCGACCATCGTGTTGATGGTCTCCTTCAACTGCAGGATCTCACCTGACACATTCACCGTGATCTTCTTCGACAAGTCGCCACTGGCGATGGCGGTCGACACCTCGGCGATGTTGCGCACCTGCGCCGTCAGGTTGGAGCCCATGGAGTTCACCGACTCCGTGAGGTCCTTCCACGTGCCGGCCACGCCCAGCACGTTGGCCTGCCCGCCCAGACGTCCGTCGGTGCCGACCTCGCGCGCGACGCGGGTCACTTCGCCGGCGAACGCGTTGAGCTGATCCACCATCGTATTGATGGTCTCCTTCAACTGCAAGATTTCGCCCGAAACGTTCACCGTGATCTTCTTCGACAGGTCGCCGCCGGCGATCGCGGTGGCCACCTCGGCGATGTTGCGCACCTGCGCAGTCAGGTTGGATGCCATCGAGTTGACGTTGTCCGTCAGGTCCTTCCAGGTGCCGGCCACGCCGGGCACCTGCGCCTGACCACCCAGCCGGCCCTCGGTGCCCACTTCGCGCGCGACGCGCGTGACCTCCGATGCAAACGAATTGAGCTGATCCACCATCGTGTTGATGGTGTCCTTGAGCTCCAGGATCTCGCCGCGCACGTCCACGGTGATCTTGCGCGACAGATCGCCGCGCGCCACCGCGGTGGTGACCTGGGCGATGTTGCGCACCTGGTCGGTCAAATTCCCGCACATCGCATTAACCGAGTCGGTCAGGTCCTTCCAGGTTCCCGCCACGCCGGGCACCAGCGCCTGGCCGCCCAGCTTGCCCTCGGTGCCGACTTCGCGCGCCACGCGCGTCACTTCCGAGGCGAAGGAGCGCAACTGGTCCACCATCGTATTGATGGCTTCCTTGAGTTGCAGGATCTCACCGCGGACGTCCACGGTGATCTTCTTTGACAGATCGCCGTTCGCCACCGCGATAGTCACCTCGGCGATGTTGCGGACCTGCGCCGTCAAGTTCGACGCCATGGAGTTCACCGATTCCGTCAGATCCTTCCAGACGCCGGTCACCTCGCGCACCTGCGCCTGGCCACCCAACTTCCCGTCGGTGCCAACCTCACGGGCCACGCGCGTCACTTCCGACGTGAACACCGACAACTGCTTGATCATCGTGTTGACGATGGTCGCGAGGCGGAGGAACTCGCCCTGCAGCGGGCGCCCATCCACGTCCAGTCGCATCGTCTGCAGCAGATCGCCCTGCGCCACCGCCGTGATCGCATGCGTCACCGCGGTGGTCGGCCACAGCAGGTCGTCGATCAGTCCGTTGACCGAGGTCTCCATCTCGCCCCATGCGCCGCCGGACAACCCGAGCTGCACGCGAGTGCGCGTCTTGCCTTCCCGCCCCACCACCTGCCCGACATGTTCCAACTCGCGGGCCATGCGCTCGTTGGCCGCGACGATCTCGTTAAACGTGTCGCAGAGCTTGCCTTCCAGGCCGATGTATCCAGACGGCAGTCGGACCGAAAAATCGCCCGTGCGCATCGCCTGCAGCGCGTGCAGGAACTCTGCCAGCCCGAAGGAACGACCATTGAGTGGCTCGCTGGTGGCGTCTTCGATGAACTCGGTGGTTGCCTGGCGTGCTTCCAGGGAGATGTCGGTGGTATCTGCGTCGACGAGTTCCATCCTGGTCGTTCCCGTGCGGATTGAGCGAGGCCGGAGGCAGGCGCCGCTGGACGGCGTGAATGGACTCCGGAAGGCGTCGAATTATGCGAAACAAACCTTCAAAAGCCAGAGATTTGTGAAACGGCAGTTTGATCCATATCCCCTCACTCATCCCCTCATTTTCTTTGGGACATAAAAGAATCGGGCGGCCATAGGGGCGATTCCGGAAAGAATCGCACGAGCGCCGTCGGCGGCATATCCTTGCGAATTCGCCACGACGACTTCCAACTCCGCACGACCCAACAAATTTCCCGCCCCGCAACAGCCGGTCGAGAGATGCGATGGTCATTCGGAAGCAGCGGTTCTCCATCAATCAGGTCAGGCAGGTCCTTGGCGACGTGCTGGGCCACGACCTGCACGCCAAGCGCGTCGCCTCGCTCTGCGACGCCACCCTCGGCGTGCTGCGCGGCGCCTCGCTCGCGGTCTGCGCCATCGGCCAGGGACTCGCCGCCGCCCGCGGCCTGAACCCCAAGCATGCGACCAAACAGGTCGATCGCCTGCTCTCCAACCCAGAGATCAACGTCGACGACATCCTCGCCCGCTGGGTGCCCTTCGTCGTTGGCGCGCGCAGCTCCATCGTGGTGGCATTGGACTGGACCGACTTCGATGCAGACAAGCAAGCCACCATCATGTTGTCCCTGATCACCGATCACGGCCGTGCCACGCCCCTGGTGTGGCTGACGGTCGACAAGCGCACGCTCAAGGACAACCGCAGCCTCTACGAGCATCGCGTGCTGGTGCGGCTGGCCGAACTGCTGCCGGCCGACATCAAGGTGTGCGTGGTCGCCGACCGCGGCTTCGGCGACCAGAAGCTCTACCGGATGCTGACCGAGGAATTGTGCTTCGACTACGTCATCCGCTTCCGCGGCAACATCGCCGTCACCGCCGCGACCGGCGAAACCCGCACCGCTGCCGCCTGGGTGCGACCCGGCGGACGCGCCCGCGTGCTGCGCGGCGCCGAGGTCACCGCCGATCGCTATCCGGTGGGAACCGTGGTCTGCGTTCAGGACCCCGACATGAAGCAGGCCTGGTGCCTGGCCGCCAGCAGCACCAACGCCACGGCCAAGCAGCTGATCGGATACTATGGCCGTCGCTGGGGAATCGAGTGCGGGCTGCGCGATACCAAGGATCTGCGCTTCGGCATGGGGATGGGCACGATGCATGTCAAATCACCCGAGCGGCGCGACCGGCTATGGCTGATCAACGCCTTCGCGGTGGTGCTGCTGACCTTGCTCGGTGCCGCCGGCGAGGCGCTGGGTTATGACCGGATGCTCAAGACCAACACCGCCAAGCGGCGCGTCCATTCGTTGTTCCGTCAGGGCTGCATGCTCTACGATCTGATCCCGACGATGCCGGAAGCCAGGCTGCGTCCGCTGATGCAGCGCTTCTCTCAAATGCTGCACGACCAGCCGCTGTTCGCTGACGTTTTCGGGCCGGTCTGACAAATGAGGGGAGTCTTGAGCCATATCCCCCTACAAATTCCTGTGATCGGGGATGCGAAATCTCGCGCTCGTTCCTTCGCCCACGAAAACGCAGCACGAAAGCGCAGTTGGTTGCTGATCACAATCCTGTCATCGCGGGAACCAATCGGCGGATGGAATATGGAAGAGCCCGGCGCGCCGTTATCACATGGATTTGATCGCCATGATGCGCCGTCGCCTGCGGCCCGGTGTGCCGGCGGCAGGGTGTGCAGCAGAGCGACTGGCCTGCTGCGAGGCTCAGCCTACGCGTGCCGCTTCGACATCGTCCGCCTTGCGGGGATGGACGAAGCTGCCGGGCGGATTGGTCGGCTGCCGGCGAACGACGCGGGGGACTGTAGTGCGGGATGGCCGTGAATAACGTACGCACCAAAATGTGCTGCGGCAGCAACGGGAACCTGCGTCCGTCACGCGCGTTCCCTAGCACGGTGTCGCCGCCCAGCGCCCCCGCGGTTTCGCGTCTCTCTCAGAGGGTCGGGGAGGTATCGTGCGAGCATATTTTGTTGCATCGGTGTGGCTTGCCGGTTTGATCCTTTCGGGCGCGGCGAGCGGGCAACCTCCGCCCCAGCCGACGCCCCCGGTTGCCCCGGTGAACCCGCCACCGGAGGTCATCGCACCCAAGGACGATACCACCGACAAATCCGGTGCCGGTGTGATACAGCCGCCAAATGTCGACCCGGGGATGAGCGTCAAGCCACCGGCCGATGCGCCGCATTCCATGCCAGTGGTTCCTCCCCCCAGCACGCCAGGTGGCAATCCGACGGTGATCCCGAAATAACGGCACCGCGATCGGCAAGTCTGGTCTAGCCGATAGGAGCAGCGTTCGCCGCGCGACGGGCGCGACGGGCGATGTTCGCAACGCAGCCGAGGCGGTGTTTGGGCGAGTGGCGCGGCGGAATTTCACCGCCGCGCTCTCACAGAACCGGACGTGAACCTCTCAGCTCATCCGGCTCCCAGTATCCGGCCGCGTCGCATGCAGAAGCTGCCAGTGCGCGAAGAGCGCTGGGTTGGTCCTGATGATCCGGGCGAACCACTCGCGTGCGCCTTTCGGCTTGTGCCGGAAGCGCTTGTATTTGCGGCGTGCCCATTTCCTCAGGTGGAAGTCAATCCGGCGCAGGCTGTCATACAGCGCCGACTTGTAGAAGTGGCCGTAGTAGTTGATCCAGCCCCGGATGTGCGGATTGAACATTCGGGCCAGATCATCGAGGGCCTTGTCGGTTCGGGTCTGGAGGCTCCAGCGCCGGACCTCCTCGCGCATCCTCTTGAGCGCCGTGTCGGCTGCCGCCGGCAGGAACGAGACGCCGTATTTGCCGCCGCGCCATGCCGCCAGCCTCGGCCGGAACGAGTAGCCGAGAAAGTCGAATGTCACGGCAGGATACGTCCCCTTCCGGTTGGTGTCCTTGCAGTAGACAATCTTCGTCTTCTGCGGATGGAGCACCAGCCGGCAGGCCGCAAAGCGCTCTTGCAGCGCGACCTGCAAGGCTTCGGCCTCGTCACGTGTCCGGCAATGACAGATGGCATCGTCGGCATACCGTTCGAACGGAACGGCGGGCCACGTCCGGGCCATCCACATGTCGAACGCGTAATGCAGGAACAGGTTGGCAAGGATCGGACTGATCACGCCGCCCTGAGGCGTCCCTGCATCGCGAGGCTCGATCACGCCATCTTCCCTCTGCATCGGCGCCTTCAGCCAGCGCTCCACATAGAGCAGCACCCACGGGCAGCCGGTATGTCGCCGGACCGCACGCAAGAGCAGCGCATGATCGATGCTGTCGAAGAACGCCTTGATGTCGATGTCGAGCACCCAGTCGGACCGCCAGCACCGCTGGCGCGCCTGGCGCACGGCATCGATCGCCGAGCGGCCGGGCCGGTAGCCGTACGAGTCGGCGTGGAACACGGGTTCCAGGCACGGCTCCAGATACCGGCGGACAACCTCTTGCGCGACACGATCGGCCACCGTTGGGATGCCCAACGGACGCGTGCCGCCGCTCGCCTTGGGGATATCCACCCGTCGCACCGGTGGAGGGAAGTAGCTCCCCGAGGACAGCCGGTTCCAGAGCTTGTAGAGGTTACCGGCGAGGCCGGCCTCGAACTCCGCAATCGTCTGTCCATCTACGCCAGCCGCCCCCTGGTTGGCCTTCACCTTCTTGAAGGCTTCCCAGACCTCCCGCTTCGGGATGTCGAACGGCTTTGCCTCGGTCATGCGGCTCCTCCCGTCACCGGTTGGCCGCCTGCCGCAGCAGGATACCGCAGCCCCTTCGGTCCAGCCCCATTACAGGACCTTCACCCCTACTACGGGCTGCCCCGTCCCTGTGCCCCGCATCGGTACTCTGGCTCTTGCGGGGGCCTCCCGCTTGAGCTTCTCCCTTGACATCGGGACGACAGGTTCCCGCGTTCCGCAACAGAGCCTGATCCGGGTTCACGCCGCCTCCAAGCCGGGTGCCGCTCGGGCCGGGCTTCAGGGCTCCGCCCGAACTCATCCCGGAGGCCACTACCATCCCCCCGGTTTCGACACCGTCCTGTGAATTTCGGCACGTCATCAGCGGTTTGCTTTCGCTCGTCTCTCCGGATCTCACCTGACGGGATCAGGTCCCGCCTTTTCTGCGACGCTCACCACCAGCGCTCTTGACGCCAGCAGCTCGCAGCGGTTTGGAGCCAGCTCCTGATCGCCGGCTCCGAGGGGCCTGCCCTCATCTCTCTTGCAGCTCCACACCTCCCTCGCAGTTGGTGTGTTCGCGGCACACGTAGTGGGTCAGTTTGAATTTTCCATTTTATAGACGGTCGGCCGAACCGGCTCCGGCGCCACCGATACCGGGGAACTTATTGTCCCAATGCGGGTTCTTGAATTGGCGGCCGGTCATGCGGTCGCTACGCAACTGAGGACAAGTAACATGCAAGTGAACATGACTGAGGAAGTGAACACGACATATGCCGAACGCTCGGGCACCGTGAAACCCCTGCGCGTTATGTTGATGGCTGTCGGTGTTGCCGTTGGGTTTTCGATCATCGTCTGTGCTGTGCTGAATTTGGTTCTGTCTTTGGTTTGGTGAGGTGGCGCCAGCGTCGCTGCGTCGCGCCGGGCAGATGCTCGGGGAGATGGAGAAGGCGAGAGGCACGCGAGGGCAACTTGCTGGCCCTAGCATGGCGCGAGCGCCAGAGACCGCCCCGACGCTGGACGCGCTTGGTATCTCGCATGACCAATCCTCCCGCTGGCGTGAGCTCGGTAGGATTTGCTCGATGCGCGCAAAGGTCATCAAGTATCGCAACTACACCTTCAATGTTTACGCACCAGCGCGCCAAGGGGACAGATGCTCGCCGGCATCATCGATGCCGCCGTGGACGTAAACGGCGTGGCCCGCTTCTGTCTCGGCCGCTACTGGCGCACGGCGACGCCGGCGCAGCAGCAACAGTACATCAAGCTGTTCCGCGACATGCTGGTGACGAACATCTCCGCCAAGCTCGGCGAGTACCAGGGCGCGACCTTCAGCGTCGGTGCCACGCAGGGTCGTGACGTGGGCGAGCCTTCGACTGCAAGCAGTGCAGGAAGGCGGCGGCGCGTTTGGCATGGGCCACTGCGTTGAAGATCACCCACTTGTCGTTCCTGAGCACGCGCAGCCAGGTCTCGATATCGCTGGCGTGATCCGCTTGCGGCGCCGGCGTCAAGATGAGGTCAGCGTAGAGAAGCGCGCTGCCGAGGCCGGCAACAAGCTCCTCGGCGGCATAGCCTTCGCCTCCCCAGCGCTTCGGCTCGAAGTCACCAGGCTTCCGTGACCACCAGTGTCATCTGTCCCACATGCATTGGAACACGAAATTGCCCTCCGAGTCGGCCCATAAATCGAAATCGCGTGTCCGCCTGTCGTCCAGTAGGCGGCATACCGTTTCGGCGGATGGCCAATGGTTACGCTGCCACCAGCGTCGAGACCATCGCCGCCAAGACTGGCGTGGTGAAACGCACATTAGTACGCCAGACGGCGCGACAAGACCGAGCTATTCTGTGCGGGGCTGGAACACCTCATGGCGCGCTGACTGGCGACGCCCGAACCTCCGGCGAACGCCGCAGCCGGGCTGGAGGGCGCGCTGTTGTAGACCGCCCGCCGTGCGCTGGCGGTGGCGCTGCAGCCGAACTCGTTGGCGCTGCATCGGTTCGTCATCGCCGAAAGCGGGCGCTTCCCCGAACTTGCCGAGATGGTGCGGCAACCCAGCGCTGCCGCCGGCATGGCACGGATCGCCGACCTGCTTGCTGCGGAGATGGCAGCCGAGCGGCTGGCGTCACTCGATCCCGGGTTCGCCGCCGAACAGTTCCTCTATCTCGTGCTGACCGGACCGCAGCACCGCGCGCTGGGGCTTGGCGCCACCGCTCGACGCGGCCGGTGTGGAGGCCTCCTGGGCGCGCCAGGCGGTCACCCTGTTCCTGAAGGGCTGCCAGCCGCGTTCCGTGTCAACGGCGTGTTGATCATTCGGTGGGGTTCCGCGTCACGTCGTCGCGTCGTCGGCGTTCACGGTCCGCTACCCAGCGGCCAGCGATCCGGTCACGTAATCCATCAGCCGAGCAACGCCCTGTGCCACCTTCCGGGTCATCTCGCCTGACAGGGTCGAGAAATCCAGCCCGGGCCAGCGCCTCGATCAGCGTCGCATCCATGTCCAATGTTGCCGCCATCGCCGGGCGTTGTCTCTGGATGAAGCCCAGCAGCATTCCGGAACCCGTTGGTGATGGTCCGTGATTCGCAAGCCCAGACTATCTACCTGATCCTTCAGAACCAACGGGGAATCGGAGGTTCTTTGGCGCGGAATTCAGGCTCTGCAGAAGGGACAGGCCGACCCAAGCGGGTCAGGCGCTCAGCCCAGCGTGCCCAGCGCGCGCTGCAGTCCGCTGGCGTTCGGATTGGCCACGGTGCCGCGGAACAGGGTGTCGCGCTGCGTCACCCCCGGCCCGTAATACGCCCGGTCCGCGTCGAACTGCGGCTTGACGATCGAGCCGTTCAGGCTGACCCCGGCATAGGCACCGGAGGACGACGCCCAGACCACGATGTCCGGCCCAGCCGCCGCAGTCGTCGCCGCCTCCACGTTGGAGCCGAGCGTGACCACCGCCAACCCGGCCTGCGCGCCGAACTTGAACTGGTCCCGCATCAGCGCATCCAGCGCTTTCTCGCTCATGACGAACATCACCATCTCGGACTGCTCAAGCCCAATCTGCAGGCCGAACGAGGCCGAGCCGATGGCGTAGAAGGCCGGCTCGCTCCAGCCGCCGCCCGCCTGGTGGGTCAGCAGCACGCCGGTCCCGCCCTCGCCGCCGACGAAGAAGCCCCCCTTGTAGAGGCGCGGCACGATCATCACCGCGCGGGCGCGGTGCAGCAGATCGCGGGCATTGCCGAATGCCTTGTCGTGACGCAGGTCGTTGATCACGAACCCGGCGCGATCCACCGTCGTCTGCTGATCGGACTGCGCGTGGGCGAGCGGCGCGACAAGCACGCCCAGGGTCAGGATCGTTGTCGCCAACAGTCGTGTTGCAGTATTCATGACGCATATCCTTCAAACGATCGTGATGACTCGGCGTGCCGGGACACGATTCGATGTGCCTTGTTGATCGGTGCCGGCAATCATCGAGACAGCACATTTATTGGTGGACTATGTGGCTACAATCGGGCGTGTTGATGACTTTGCGCAGACGAATCCAGGTTGACGCATGGCGCTGACCCCGCGCGGGCCCTCGGCACTCGCTGATCGCTCAGAACGCCGTTACTGTCGCCCCCATGATCGATTTCGTCGCCGCCCCGGCCATCCTGCCACGAGGCCGCCGTGTCGATACCATCGGCGAGCGTGTCGATACCATCGGCGAGATCCATGGCTGCATCGACTAGCTTGCGATTCTGCACCAGGCGATCACCCAGGACTTGGCGGAGCGCCCGCTGGCCGAGGCGGCGCTGATCCATCTTGGCGACTACCTCGATCGCGGCCCGGACTGTGCGGCGGTCATGGCACTACTCGCCGCTGGCCCGCCCATCCCCGGCTTTTGCACGATCAACCTGATGGCAATCGTGTGATGTTTGCAGGATTATGCAACATATCAATAGATTACTGACCCAGCACCAAGCCATGCCCGCAGGGTCGATCGGTTCGAGGATCGTGTTCGGCCGGTTCACTGACCGTCCCCCTGGTCGCCGCAGCGTGGTGTGATACAGGCACCAAAATGTGATTGAACCTCTTTGGCCGCGAACAACCGGTGCTGAGGCATTCACTGAATTGCGATTTGACCCGCACAATCCTGGTGCCCAAGTACGCCTCGCTCTTGAGGAACCACGATGTCTACCGTGTTGCTGGTGGATGACGACGAAGCGGTTCGGCAGGTGATCGAGGATCACCTCGTGTCGTCCGGGTACGATGTCCTTACCGCCCCTGATACCGTTGTGGCACTTGACCAGCTTACAACGCACCCACAGATCGATCTCTGTCTCATTGATCTCGTGATGCCGTCCCATGTGCCTGATGGACTGGCGTTCGCTCAATCCGTCAGAAGGGAGAGGGCGGATATGCCGGTGATTCTGATGACGGGGTATTTCTCCGCTGGAGCCAGAGTCACCGACCTGGTAAGCAGCATGGTTTACAAACCAGTCGATCTCGACAAGTTGGCGGCGGAAATCCAGCGCCTAGTGACACCCTGAGCGAAACCGATCGTGTCCGATCCTACGCTAACCGGATTGGGGCCTGAGGGGGAGTATCAACCACATATCAGCCAGATCACCGCGGTTTTCTGCCAGCCTTCTTCCGTGGTCTCCGGCGTCCTTCAAGACCGAAACCGATCTTCTTGGCAAACGCAGATCGTACCCTGGCGTAGGCAGGTGAAACGATTGGGTATGAAGTCGGCAACCTGAATAGTGCCCGGTATGCGTTCGAGGCAGAGCTGTTCAACGCGCTATACCTTTGACCGCGAAGGTTGAGTCCGCGGCGCAACACCTGGGACAAATCGTCTGGGCAATCATACGCACATGATGCTGGACGGGCTGGCCTTCCGGGCAGGAAACTGCGGCCGAGTTGTGGCTGGGCAACGGTGGCGCCGACACGCTGTTCAGTTGGGGCGTGCCGCGTCTGGCGAAGCAGGCGACCAGGCGGTGCAGATCCCGCTTCCGCATCTGCTGTTCCTGCACGACTTGGCGCTGATGCATCAGGGAAGGCTCCGACTTGTTAGTCCACATGGGCATCCGTCCCCGCGTCCGCCTGCACCAGCAGACGCGCCATCGCGCGTCCGGCCGGTAGATCAGGTAAAGGGTCATAATTTCAGCGATATGCGCCGTATATCGTGGAACGGATGGCGCCATAATAGGTGCAATCGCACTCAACCACTTGTGAAATCTCGGAAGCATTAGCCGCCGCAATGCGACCTTATTGTCTCACCAGTGTCACCTGGTGCGAGCGGTGTGCCGCCGACGCGATGCTCTATTGTTGCAGGTACACCGTCTCGTGAGATTTGTAAGGAGACAGACCATGTTGCATCAACGAGCGACCTGCCTTGCCGTTCCCGCGATCGCCGCACTGCTCGGCGCCGGCGTGGCGTCTCAGGCGTCGGCGCAGACTGTGGTGACGACGCCGGCCCAGGTGACCCAGACCACCACCACCGTCGAGGCACCGACGGCCCCACCGCCGCCGCAGGCCGAGACCGTCCCGCCGCCGCCCGCCACCGCGACGGTGACCACCTACTGGCAGCCGGGCCACTGGAACTGGAACGGGGAAAGCTGGGTCTGGATGGACGGCAGCTATGTGCAGCGCGTGCAGCAGCCGAGTGCGACCGCGGTGTGGGTGCCCGGCCAGTGGGTAGCGCAATCCGGCGGCGGTTACGTCTGGGTGGCCGGCCACTGGCAGACCTGACGCGTCGCAGCCTGACGCAATTCGCATCATAGGAGGACCAAACGTCCTGCACGCGACTGTCGCTGGCGGCACTCCCCGTGCTGCTCGCGTTCGCGGGCTGTAGCTCACCGCCAGCACCGCCGAACCAGGTGATCATGCAGTCGCCGGCCCCACCGCCGGTAGCCATCGTCGCGCCGACACAACCATCCCAGGCCGCCGTCCTGGTGGCACCCGCGGCGCCGCCGCTACCGCAGAGCGAGACCATCCCGCCACTGCCCGCCACCGCGACGGTGACCACCTACTGGCAGCCGGGCCACTGGAACTGGAACGGGTCGAACTGGGTCTGGGTGGATGGCAGCTATATCCAGCGCATGCAGCAACCGACTGCGATCGCCGTGTGGGTGCCCGGCCAGTGGGTCATGCAATCCACCGGCGGTTACGTCTGGGTGGCCGGCCACTGGCAGACGTGATGCGCCGAAGCCCGACGCAGTCCGCATCATAGGAGGACCAAATTGTCCCGCGCGCGTCTGTCGCTGGCGGCACTCCCCGTGCTGCTGGCGTTCGCGGGCTACAACTCACCGCCGCCACCCACGACCCAAGTTATCGTGCAAACCCCCTCGCCGCCGCCAGGCCGCAATCGTCGCGCCGGGCCCACCGCCGCCGCTACAGACGGAGCTGGTATCGCTGCCGCCGCAGGGCATGGGTCCCATCGTCTGGCAGACCGGCCATTGGCAGTCCTGGTCATGAACGGGGGAATCTAAGTCTGGGCGGGCGGCCAACATACGTTCCGGTGTCGTAAGGCGGAACGATGTGGGTGCCTGACAGCTGGATGCAGCAGCCGAGCGGCGGCCGGATCTGAGTGGAGGGCCATTGGGCCTGACGTTGATGGCCTGACCCAGATGGCTTGGCATCAACGGCTCGCCTCCGGGACTGATGCCACACGACCGGTAGCCGACGATCGCCAGCCACCGGTCAGTGGTGTTGCCGCACAGGTGCCGCTCCCGATGCTGCCGAGGGAGAACCATCTCCCCGGATCGCTGAGGAGAAGCGCTGGACATGAATCGGAACGCCTGAGGCGCGGTCTGTCACTTCGTCGCGATCCTGATCGGCGTGGCATCCTGTTTTACATCCGCTTTTGCGGCCCGCTCGCCGTCTGCGCCGGCGAGCGGGGTTTCTGCGGGGCTCTCCGCGGCGCGGGCGCACAACCTTGTGAACCAACTCGAAGACCCTGGACGGCGGGAGCAACTGATCACCGCTCTGCAAGCGCTGGAGAAGGTACTGCGTGCCACCACAGGCACCGGAGCAAGTGCAGCAGATGCAATCTCGTCGTCGTCCGCCGCGTCGGGGGCGCATCAGACGGTGGCGTCGACCAGTCTGCTTTCGCACCCTGTCATGATGGCGCCTCGATGGGCCGACAGTATACTTGGACAGTTGCAGTCACTGCGCCGTGCCATGAGCGGCATCCCGACCTTCGGCGTCTTTTCACCTTGGCTGCGGCGCTGATCGTCCGCGCTGCTGGCGCGATGGCGGATTCGGCTTGCGGCCCGGCATCAGGATTTGCCCGGGCGGCCATTGGAGAATGTTGCCTCTTTTGGTTCAGGCTCTTCCGGCCTGGGTAAATCCACTGGTGAGCACGACGGGGCGTTGCCGTACTGAAGGCACGGCGACTTCCTCGTCAATCGGCGGATGAACAAGTCACAACAGATGCGATAATCGCGACAAAGCGCGGATTTCCTGCCCCAGGTCCGCTGTGCCATCTACAACGGAACGCTTGGGTCGGGGTTCGCCGACCTATTTGATTTGAGCCGCTCCCAAACCCAGACCAGCGATTCGCAACAGTGGCATGGCACCCCCAATCTCTGGGCAACCCTCTTCGAGCCTGAGGCGGTAGCCCTTTCGACGCGTTACCAGCAGGCGCGGCGTTGCGGGATCCTGCTCGATCTTTTGCCGCAAGCGATAGATATGAGTCTCGAGCGTATGGGTTCTCACCGAGGTGTGGTAGCCCCAGATTTGGTCCAACAGTTCCTGGCGGTCCACGACGCGATTTCTGGCACGATGGAGAAATCTCAGCAGCGCGACCTCCTTGGTCGTGAGATGGATGCGGCGATCGCTCGCACGCCCCACGAGCGATCTGGCGGACGGCCGAAACAGGTACGGCCCAATCATGAAGGCCGCGTCCTCGCTTGTCTCGAAGTCTCGCAGTTGGGTCCGAATCCGCGCCACCAGTTCCCGCAGCCGGAACGGCTTGACGATATAGTCGTTTGCGCCGGCCCCGAGGCTTCGAACAATGTCCATCTCGCCGCCGAAGCCGGTCAGCATGATGATCGGCATCTTGTGGCCTTGCCGGCGCAGCTTCGCGCAGTAATCACGTCCATCGCCATCGGGCAGACCCACATCCAATACAACCGTGTCAAACCGGACGGTTTTGGAGCCAAGACTCTCATCGGCTTCGCTCAGGCTGGCGACCGTCACGGGATGAAATTCGTTGTCCTCGGCGAGTTGCTCGGCCAGCATGGCGCGAAGGGCGCTGTCATCATCGATGATCAGGATCGGTCGTTCGGCTGGCATTTGGCCTGTTCCCTATCTGATGTTGCTACCACCCCGCACAGAGGGCCTGCCGCATCCATGGCGGTCTCCGATGACCCTGAGGGACGCCCAGGTGGGGCCTTGGTCACCTAACGCCAAAGGGAGGACAAAGTTCCGTTGCTCCACTCGGATACGTCGCGGGCCAACGCCGGCACCCGAACCGCAGGGGAACCGCATCATCCAGCGTGAAGCCGCGATGGAACTGCAGCCGCAGCGTGGCAAGGGGCGGGTACGCCGGCACGCTCATGGCGGTACGTGCGCAGCGGCGCATCCGCCAACGCGCCTATGCCGCGGCCTCCAGATCCATCGCCACGCGCCCCATCTCCACATGCCGCGGCGCCGTCGCCGGAGGCGCCAAGCGCCGCGGCACCGCGTCGCCGCAGTGCCGGCGATAAACCGCGACGTACTCGGCCGCGGAGGCCGACCAACTGAAGCAGCGCGTCATTGCCGCATGCCGCATCGCACGGAGTCGGTGCCCGTCGACGAATACGTTGAACGCCCGTCGGCAGGCAGTTGCCAGCCCGTCAACTGTCAGGTCGGCAAACAGAAACCCCGTCACGCCGTCCTCGATCGTGTCGACCAGCCCGCCAACCGCGTGCGCGATTGGCAGGGCGCCGTAGCGCTGCGCCTGCATCTGGGTCAGTCCGCAGGGCTCGAAGCGCGACGGCATGAGGAAGAAGTCGCTCGCGGCGATGATCCGCCGCGCCATCGGCTCGTTGAAGCCGACCAGGATTGCCATGTCGTCGCGATACCGGCGCGCGGCGCGGCTGAGGACGTGCTCGATCTCCGCATCGCCGAGCCCCAGGACGGCAATCTGCCCGCCGCCTTCGACGATGCTGCTCGCCGCCTCGGCGACCAGATCGAGGCCCTTCTGGTGCACCAGCCGCGCCACGATGCCGAACAACGGCCCGTCGGAGGGGCGCAGGCACAGACAGGTGCGCACCACATCGGCGTTGCTGCGCTTGCCGGTCAGATCGCCGGTATCGAAATGATACGGCAGATAGGGGTCCTCGGCCGCGTTCCAGCTCGCGTCGATCCCGTTGATGATCCCGGACAACTGGCCCGCAGCAGCGCGGGTCTGCATCAGTCCGTGCAGCCCGCCACCGAGTTGCTCGGTGGTGATCTCGCGCCCGTAGGTCGGACTGACCGTCGTGATGTCGTTGGCGTAGAAGCTTCCCGCTTTGAGGAACGAGATCGCGCCATGGAATTCCACGCCGTTCACGTCGAACGCGGCGTCGGGGATGCCGAGGCCATGCCGAAGGTGCGCGGCGAATTGTCCTTGGTACGAAATGTTGTGGATGGTCGGTACCGATGCCACGCCGGTCCCGTCCCAGCGCAGATAGGCCGGCGCCAGCCCGCACGGCCAGTCGTTGGCGTGGACCAGGTCCGGACGCCAGCCGAGCTTGCCCGGGCCACGCGCGATCTGCGCGGCCGCGAGCGAGAGCCGCCCCCAGCGCAGATGGTTGTCCGACCAGTCGCGGCCTTCCGGGGTGACATAGGGCGTGCCGGGCCGGTCGTACAGCGACGGCGCCCCGACCAGGTAAAGCGTGGTCCCGTTCGCCAACTGAGCCATGCCGATGCGGCATCCGGGAATATCGCCACGTCCCGGCAGTCGTCCGAGCCAAGTGATGTCAGGAATCGTCGCCAACACACGGGCGTAGGCCGGCAACAGCACGCGCACGTCGATCCCAAGCTGGCGCAGCGCGACCGGCAGACTGGCAGACGCGTCTCCCAGCCCAGCAATTCTAATTTTGTCGCACTGACGTTGTCCCAACGTCATGGCGGCGCCTGATCGCGTGCATGGCTGAGGCATGCTGCGGCCATCTGGGGTCATTTGGCCTGGCGGATGGCCGGAGCCGACTACGGCGAAGGCTGGGACAAGGACCCGTCGATGACGGTGAGGGCGTGCACGACCCAGCCAAGATGAGAGTTGCCGACGAGCAGGCGGCAAGTCTCGATTTGGGCTTTCATGGTTTGGCAGGTGGGCAAGCGACGTCAGAAGGGTGACAACGGTCACGGCGGGATCGGCGGCGGCTTTGCGAAGGCAAGAGTGAGGAGCAAATCGTCCCAGGACGGGAAGATGAGAAACGTCGTGATCGCCGCGAGCTTGCCGAAGAAGTTGTAGCGCGGGCCGAGCTTTGCCCTTGCCGCGCGCCAGAGTTCATCACCGATGTCGCAGATCGTATGGATCGCGAAGGCCAGCAGGTTCAAGCTCACCAGGATGGCTGCGAGATTCTTCTTCCCGTGTCCGAAGCTGTGTTCAAGGTTGTAGCCCTTGTTCTTCAGAACGTTGAACGTCTCGTTCTCGATCTTCCACCTCGCCCGGCCGCAGGCGGCGAGTTCAACGACATGGTCGGGGCCAACCGGCAGATCAGTGACGAAGCTGTTGCGATACGTCGTCTCACCGTTGGCGTTGATGATCTCGATCTCGAACCAGTTGACCATGAGCGCGTCCTTGCCGTCGCGCAGCGGGACGTCATGGAGCCAGCGGTAGCGATGGACGAAGCGCTGCTTGCCGCGCTTGACCGTCGTCTCGACCGCCGGCAGGTCGATCCCGGTCAGGTACTCCTGGATCAGTGGATGCGATGACGGCTTGCAGACGAAGATGAAATGCCTGCCGGCGTCCAGCACCGCCTGGCAGAGCGGTTGGCGGGAGAACAGATCGTCACCCAAAAACACCGGATCAAGCGCCGCGTAGCGTCTTCCATGGGCGGCAAGCCAGCGCTTGGCGGCCATATTCTCGCAATCCTGCTTCTCCGCCCCATCCTGCGGGACAATGAATTCCGGCTCCAGCGGGATGACCTTGCCGTGCCCGGGTGCCACCAGTGTCGCCGCCAGCATGGCATGGAAATATTCAGTCTCATCCTTGCCTCTGAGCCGGGTCGAGCAGTGTGGGCAATGGATGTTGCGCGAACAATGATACTCCGTGCCGTCGAGCGCGATCAGCACGCGCCCGCCGAGCCGGCGGAACATATCAAGCCCGCCGTCGATCCGCTCAAGCTGGCCGACGGCTTCGGCGAACATCGGATGCAGCAGGGTCGGTGAGGCGGGGTCGAGCATGTCACGAATGTGATTGTCGCTCGGGACCTTCGAGAGGCCGAACAGGCTGGTGCAGTTGGAACGCCCATGACCCGCTTCGAACTGCCGCTGATGGGCCAGAAACGACGGGCTCTGCATGAAAAACACCGAGAAAGCCGCCATGCCAATCTCGCCCATGCCGTAGGACGTGTTGATCCCCCGACGCTTGTCCGGAAACGCGTCCAGGCATGATCGCAATGAGCCGAGCAGCGAATCGAGCAGGCGCATGCCCGCCAGGAATCGCATTCCTCGGGCGTTGCGAATCCCCTATTTCGACGCCGACACACGTTTCATGCCAACTGTGGCTTTTTGGACTCGCCACGACGCTGCAACCGAGACTCAATCGCATTGAGAACTGCTGCTCCCAGCCCGCTCACCTTGCATAGGCCGGCAAGCTCAGACGTGGCGAATAGGACTTTCATGGGCGACACCCGGCTTGGAGGGAGCGACGAACGATGATCTGAAACATGAGCACTACTAAAGAATGTAATAGAGGCGACTAAACTCAACACTCAGGTATATCCACGAATGAATTGCAATCACTAGCCGGCATCGTATGCCATCTCGCCATGGTACGGCTCGCTCGTCGGTTGCGCGGCCGACGCTGGCCGGGATGCCGTGGTCCCCCCATCGCCGGTTCACATCGCCCGTTTGCGCCACGTATCCGGATCGGCTCGCCGCGCCGGACCGCCCCGTACACCACGCGCCCACAGGGCATGAACGTCGTGCGGCAGTGCGAGATCAAGGACCACCACCATCGCGAAGACGAAGAACAGACCGATCGCGATGAGGTAGACGTGCCACACCGTGGCGGCTGCGGTGGCATCCACCCAGCCACCGAAGATGACGACGGCGGCAAGCAGGGCGACGACGAGGGATATGATGGCGCTACCGAACATGATGGTCTCCCCTGCCAACCCGGATGCCGGCCTGGCACGGTCGGCGGCAGAATCATGGCAACAATGCAGCACGGCCACAGAAGTTGCCGAGCACCGCCGCGCTGGATGGCGCCTCGCCTGATTGTGATCACCGCAACGAAAAGGACCCTGATCAGGCTGCAAAAGGCTCCGCGGGGTCCGGCAACCGAGTCCCCCCGGCGCAACGCGAGGTGAATGCGCGGCTGGAGAAGTTCGAAGCCGCCGGCACCCTGCACCGGTCAGTCGCTGCGCGCGCGCCACCTGTCGCTTGGTCTGCCCCTGGCCGGCGAGCCTGCTTGTGGGTCAGCCCGTGACGGCGGCGCTCAGGTCGCGGTGCGCCTTCACGTCGAAAAACAGCACCTGGCTGATCGCGGCCTTTACCGTCTCACTACGGAATGGCTTGGTGATCAGGAACGTGGGTTCCGGTCGGGCGCCCGTCAGCAGGCGTTCCGGGTAGGCGGTGATGAACACCACCGCCACCTCGCGCCCGCCGAGGATCTCGTGCACGGCATCGAGCCCGGAACTGTCATCGGCAAGGTGGATGTCCGCGAGCACGAGGCCGGGGAAATGCTCGTTGACGGCCTCGACCGCCTCGGCGCGGGTCCGCGCCACATGCGTGACCCGGTGGCCGAGATCCGTCACCAGCGCCTCGAGATCCATCGAGACGATTGGCTCGTCCTCGATGATCAGCACGTCGGTGGTGATCTGCTTGGCGATCTCGTGGCCGGCCTGTTCGAGCAGGGTGTGCACGCGCGACACCGGGCACTCCAGCACCGCGGCGATGCGCTCGATCGAGAAGCCCTCGACCCAGTGCAGCAGGAAGGCTGCACGCGGCAGCGGCGTCATCGCCTCCAGGTTGCGGTTTGCGGCTTCGATGCTGCTTTCGCCACTCAGGTCCGTCGTGGCTGCCATTGGGTGTTGCGCCGCCGAAGTCCAGATTTTCAACAGCAGGCGGTACAGCCAGACACCGGTGTCTGGCACTTCGTTCATGTGCACCGGGCTTGCCACCGCTGCCTCCAGCGCCGCCAGCGCATAGCGGTCGCCGGTCGCCTGGGAGCCGGTGAGCGCGCGAGCGAAGCGCCGCAGGTAGGGGAGGTGTGCCGGGAGCGCTTCAGCGACTGACATCGATCCATCCTTACGTGATCGCGGCGAGGGCGCGCGCTCACCCTACCGTGAACGCGGTAAACATCAAATAGTTCCCTTGGAGGGAACTTTCTCTCGCCAGGGACGTTGGCTGTGAGGTACCACGTGACGTACGACGTAGGCGTTTTACAGCGCGGAGCTGCCTGGCTCGCATAGCAGCAGTAACGTTGATCCGGAACCTGGGGGGAGGCGTGGAGCCGTTAGTGATGTCGCATGCCCAAACGTGACCGCCCAACCCCGGGACCGAACCTCGGTGCCACCGCCGCAGAGCTGACCATCGCCCAATCGGCGGGCCGACCGGCGCGGCCGCTGGCGCGCGCCGTAGCGCCGATCGGTGATGCAGGGACCGGTGGCGCTGATCCGTCTTTGCCCGACCTGGCGGCGCAGCATCCCCGCCTGGGTCCCGATCTGCAGGCAATGATCGGCCAGCAGTTGCGCGCGGTGTATCACGAAATCCTGAATGAGCCCGTGCCGGACCGCTTCGTAAAGCTGCTGGAAGAATTGGCAACGAAAGAGGCCGACCGTCGATGAGCGGTGTGCCGGATTTCCAGCACAGCCTGCTCGCCGCAATCCCTCATCTGCGCGCCTTCGCGATCGGCCTGTGCGGCAAGATCGACGGCGCGGACGACCTTGTGCAGGAAACGCTGATCAGGGCATGGGCCAACCAGACCGCGTTTCAGCCGGGCACCAACCTGATGGCCTGGCTGTACACGATCCTGCGCAACGCGTTCTACTCCGAGCTCCGCAAGCACCGGCACGAGGTGGCCGACGCCGATGGCCAGTTCGCCGCGACGCTGGCCAACCGGCCGTCGCAGGACAGCCACATCGAGTTTCAGGAATTCCGCGCCGCGCTGGCCAGACTGCCGGATGACCAGCGTGAGGCGCTGCTGCTCGTCGGATCCTCGGGCCTGTCCTATGAAGACGCCGCGCAGATCTGCGCGTGCGCCCTCGGAACCATGAAGAGCCGGGTGTATCGCGCCCGTACTCGGCTTGCGGCTATGTTGAGCGTGAATGCGGCGGAATTGCATCGACAGGATGCGGAATGGGACGCGGCGGTCGACGCGAACAGTGGCACGGCGACCGCATTGCTGGCGGACCATTGACGGCATGCTGCGCCGGCGCACATGCCCAGTCTGTCGGCGGCGGGCTGATGTTCGAGGCTGCGACGCGCGCCCGGTCGAGATGCACCTGCCCGACGATTTCACCCGGATCTGCCTGCCGTGGCACTGAGCAGCTCTATTTCCGACCACGATGCGTTCGTTCGCGAGCTGCATCATCGCGTCAAGAACAATTTCCAAATCATCGCCAGCCTGGTCAATCTGCAGAAGCGGATGTTGCCGGCCGACCGAAGAAGCGAGGTGCGCTTCGTCGAAGAGCACGTGCAGTGCATGGCCGCCGCCTATCGCATTGTCACTGTGACCGACGCGATCGTGCAGGTCGCACTGTCCGAGCTGGTGTCGGAAGGCGTGGACGTTCTGCGGCAGATCGCGGGCGTCGGTCGCGACAGCGTGATCGTCGAACTGCCGACGAACGATTGCGCCATCCGCATGGACCAGGCCATCGCCATGGCCCTGTATCTGGCCGTGCTGGTGCCGCCGTATCTCGATGCGGCCGCGGCGCCCGGCACCACGGTGCGCATCGCGATCGAGCTGCCAGACCCCGAGCACGCAGTGCTGTCCGTCGTGACAGGCGGGAACGTGACGATCCCGCCCAATCCACTGCGCCGACGGCTTGCCACGGCTTATCTGCGGCAATTGCACGCGACCGCGGACCCGACCGTCGGACCCGGCGCCACGCGGGTGCGGATCCGCCTGCAGTTATACACACGCTTGTGAATGCTGCGGATCGTGAGGCCTTGAACAAAATACCCGCTGGTGCATTCCAGATAGGAGTTCAAGGAGGATCGACATGAACGACTTCTATCGTGTCGTGGTGCCCTCGATCGCCGTTGGTGCGCTGATGATGCTGGTCGATGTTTACGGCACGCCTTGGTTCGCAGAGATGTGGTGGGTGCTGCACCCCTGACCCAGAACGGGCTCGGCGCCCGTCTACCGCCCGAGCTGGTCGGTGCCGGCATCGCTGCGTGACGCATCATCCGGGACCGACGGATGACCACCCGAGTGACACCTGGGGCAGACACGTCGCACGCCACATGCGCGAAGCACCCCTCGTAGCACAAATCGCCCTTCTGCTGCTGTTCGAGCGCGGGCTGGGTGAGATCATGCACCGGTTGGGTCAACCGTCTGTGATCGGGCCGCCTTTTGGCAGACCTGGCCCTTGGGCCAACGGTGTTCGGCGGGCTCTGGCCTGGTGCTCAGCACCTCAGCCCATCCTGTTCCTGTTTACGCTCGGCTACGGCTTCGGCCCGATCTTCATTCGCGTTGGCCATGGCGATTACCTGGAGTTCGTCGCGCGGGGTACCGTTGCCGTCATCACGCCGGCTGCTTCTGCTAGCGGAATTGTGCGCACTGTAACGCGGAATTGTGGCCGTGCCGGTCATGCGATCGCCCCACTCGCAACGTTACTTGAATGCGCGGCCAGGATGCGCGCGCCCGTGATCCGGGGCCAGGGGTTCCAGGTCGCGGTCCGGGGCATATCGCCTCGGGCCGTCGTCGGGCGCGGGGTGAAGCAGTGCCTGCCACGCGGCCGGGAATTCACACGCTGAGCTTCACCCAAGGAGACCAACCATGCGACGCCTGCACTTGATCACCCCGTTCCTGCTCGGAATGACAGCAGCGGTGTCCGGACCGGCCGCCCATGCCCAGATCGCGGTTGGGGTCGAGGTCGGGATCGGCGCGTCGATCACGATCGCGCCACCGATACTGCCGGTTTATATCCAGCCGGAGATCCCCGCGCCCGGCTACATGTGGACCCCGGGTTACTGGGCCTATGGAGCGGACGGTTACTACTGGGTGCCGGGCACCTGGATTCAGCCGCCCCAGGTCGGCCTGCTGTGGACCCCGGGCTACTGGGGCTGGAACAACGGCATCTATGCCTGGAACGCTGGCTACTGGGGCGCGACCATCGGCTTCTACGGCGGCGTCAACTACGGCTTCGGCTACACGGGTGACGGCTACTGGGGCGGCCGCTGGGATCACGGCCAGTTCGCCTACAACAGCAGCGTGAACAACTTCGGCGGCGTGCACATCACCAACGTCTACAATCAAACCGTCGTCGCCGGTGACCCGAGCAACCGGGTCGCCTTCAATGGTGGGACCGGCGGCACGACCGCGTGGCCGACCGCGCAGCAGGAAGCATTCGCGCATGAGCAACATGTCGCGCCGACCGCGCTCCAGGTGCAGCACGAGCGGATGGCCGCCAGTGATCCGCAGTTGCGCGCCTCGACCAACCATGGTCAGCCGGCGATCGCGGCGACGTCCCGGCCGGCCGAGTTCACCGGCCGCGGGGTGGTGGCCGCCAAGCCGGCGGCCACCGGCACGGAGGCGCAGCCGGCTGGTGCGGCGGAACGCCCGACGGGTACAGCGACGGCCAGGCCGGAAACCACGCCAGCCGGCCCGCGTGAGGCGACGACGCCCGCGCAGCGCGCCGCCGGCACGGAGGCGGCGCATCCGGCGGGCGAGGCAGCGCGTCCGGCGACGGAAGTGCCCCACCCGGCGGCTGAGGCGGCACATCCGGGGATCGAGACGCCGCACCCGGCAGCCGAAGCGGCACATCCGGCGATAGAGGCGCCGCATCCGGCGGCCGAGGCGGCACATCCGGGGATCGAGACGCCGCACCCGGCAGCCGAAGCGGCACGTCCGGCGACAGAGGCGCCGCACCCGGCGGCTGAGGCGGCACACCCGGCGGTCCAGGCGCCACACCCGGCCGCGGAAGCGCCGCATCCGGCTCCTGCCATGCATGCGATGGAGGCGCCTCATCCGCAACCTGCCGCCCGTCCGGCCGCACCCGCGGTCCACCCAGCGGCGGCGCCCCATCCGGCGCCAGCGCCGAGGAAGGAGGAGGAGCGCAAGCCGTGACCTGACTGCCGGCGGGCCGCAGCGGCCCGCCGGCGCGCGCTTTGCCATTGCTTAGGCTGGCGCGCCCCAAGCTGACGCCCGAGCGAGGGCCCGGGGCGCGCCATGCTGTTCAATTCACCGGCATTCATCCTGGTTGTCCTGCCGCTGGCGCTCGGCGGGCGTACCGGCGTGAGGGAATAGTGACCGGACAGTTTAAGGGCGAGGGCACCGGCATCAGGTTCGCACGCCCACCCGTGCCACCCAGCCGCTCGGAGAGGGTGCGGGCGGCGCTGGAGTCCGGCCACGGAGTTCGTCAAGTGGCTCGGAGCGGCGGGATCAGCCCGGCGAAGGCGTCACGAATTCGAGCCGAGTTGGTTGGCGCCGGGCTGATGGTCGGACAGCATCCGGCCATCATGTTTGGCGCCACTGTTTGAGCACCGTAGCAAGACCGGTCTCAGGGATCGTCCTCGTCAAGCGCGCCCGAACCAGGGATGCCGGACGATCCCCCCGGGAGTTTGCGTAGATTCCGACGCTGCGGTCGCGGTCCACTGCCGGCTGTGGCAAGTGCCGGTCACCCGAAATCGACGCACGGGGCGAGTGCCGCTCGCTTTCGATAAGAGGCGTCGTGACCGACGAGCGTTCCGCAACGGCCACCAGAGCCACGCAGGCTCTTCAGGTCAGCGCAGTGCTCCTGGACGGAACTTTTCGGCACTTGAGGAGTTTGCCACTCGGCGTTGAGCGGTCGAGTGACGCTTATCCGGCGCACATCAATTTGCAAGAGGTCTGTCTCATACTCGCACGTCAAGGAGACACCGCGTGAGGATAGAGTACCCGAAACGTGCTTGCGGTGGCGTTCATCCTAACGGGTGTGGTATCGTGGGCTGCTACGAGAGCAGGCCAAACCGACCAGGCTTACCCGGTGGAAAAGCTCATCAGGGCGGCTGCGTGTGCGGCTTCAGCGTATCATGTGGCGCCGGGCGACAACGCAACAATGACCGTCGAAAATGATGGTGGTTGGTGCTGGACAGACACATATGAGAGAAGTTATTGGCGCACTTTTTCTGCCTATACCCCGACTCTGCGGAAATCCGGAAAAACCTCTTGCCAACCGGGCTTGAGGCGATTCTGCTTCATCGATGATCCGCCCTGGCTTCCTGGACAGCGAATCGCGCCGCGACCTGATTGAGCTGGCCCGCGACGGTTCCGCCGCGCACCGCTTGTCGCGGCGGGCCAACGCGCTGGTGCCGCTGGACCGAGGAATGAGCTGTCAGTCGGTCGCCGACGTGCTGTTGCTTGACGGCGACACGGTCCGAACCTGGTACCTACTCTATCGGGAGGACGGGATCGAGGGTCTGGCGAGCTTCGGCCATGAAGGGGGTACCTGTCGGTTGACGGTGGAGCAACAAGACAAACTGAAAGCCTGGATTGGCGAAACCCTGCCACGCTCGACGCGTGCAGTTGGCGCGTGGATCGCGCGTGAATGCGACATCGAATACCAGACCCGGTCTGGGCTGATCGCTCTGCTGCACCGCCTTGGCATGGAACACCGCAAGCCGAAAGCGATCTCGCGCAAGCTGGACCCGGCGAAACAGGCGGCGTTCGTCAAGGGTTACGAGGCCCTGATGAACCAGTTATCCGCTGATGAAGCGGTGATCTTCGTTGATGCGGTGCCTCCCACCCACGCGGTGCGGCCGGTTGGCTGCTGGGCGCCAAAAGAGGTGCCGGTCGCGGTGGAACAGAGCAGCGGGCGGGACCGCCTGAATATCCATGGCGCGATCGACCTGGAGACCGGCAAGACCGTCATGAAGGATGTGCTGACGGTGGATGCCTTGAGTACGATCATGCTGTTGATGGCAATCGAGGCGGTGTATCCAGGCATGCGGCTGGTTCACGTCTTTCTGGACAATGCCAGATACCATCACGCTAAACTGGTTCAAGCTTGGCTGGCGCGGCCTGACTGCCGGATCAAGCTTCATTTCGTCCCGGCCTACTGTCCGCACCTCAATCCGATCGAACGGTTATGGGGGTTGATGCACAGACACACCACCCACAACAAGTGCTACAGCTCCTTCAGGGACTTCAGCATCGCAATGCTGAACTTCTTGCGCGACGACGTGCCCAGGAACTGGCGCACCTACTGCGATGAGGTCACGGACAACTTCCGTATCATAAACCCAACGGAGTTCCGGATTATCGCGTGAGCGGGGTATACTACGTAGCGGTGACCACACCACCGAAGCACGGTCACGTTCTGGTGGGTGACCTAGAAAACCAAAATGTGAGGGTTGCCTATCAGCCAGAACCCGGTTTCGCTGGAATTGATAGTTTCACTATTCACTCCCACGTGAACGACCACGATCTGACGTATTTGGTGACCGTCTCCAGATAGATGTCCTTCGTGGCGCACCGGCACGGTATGTGGCGATTTGGCAGAAATCAAGCCACGGCGAACGTCGTGTTCTCGACCAATCCCATCTCGCCGGATGCGCGATCAGAATAGCACCGAACAGCGCTATCTACCCAACGCCGCGGTGTTGGAGACTGCGCTTGCCGACGTCGAAGGCGGCAAGACCCGCGTGGTTGATTTCTGCCCGCGCTTTCATCGCTACGGTCGCCTGTTCCGCCCACCGATACTGGTGCGCCGGATCGAGCCGCTCGCCGGACGTCCACGTATAACGGTCTCGCTGCGGCCGAGCTTCGATTACGGTGCCAGCGCGTCCAGCCTGAGTATCGGCAGCAACCATCTTCGCTTTCTTGCCCCGGACCAGGTGCTGCGGGTCACCACCGATATGCCGCTGGCGTATCTGACGCACGAGGCGGAGTTCGCGCTGGACCGTCCGGTCAATCTCTTCATCGGCCTGGATGAACCGGTGCCGGAAGCACTGGAGTCGCATGCCCGGCAGTTTCTGGATGAGGCCGTTGGCTATTGGCGCGGCTGGGTGCGCGACCTCAATGAGCCGTTCGACTGGCAAGAGGCGCATGTTAGGTCTTCCATCACCCCTCCTCCCGAGAACCCCCCACGAACCACTGCACGAGATTTGCACCACTTTCGGGTGCTGCACGGTGCATGTTCGTGCCTCGTTCTCAGCCCAGAAAACCCACCCCTCCAGGCGGAATTCAGAAAAACGCCAAGCAATTCGAGTGAGTCACGGGGAAAATTTTGGAGCGGGCGAAGGGATTCGAACCCTCGACCCCAACCTTGGCAAGGTTGTGCTCTGGCCGAGAATCGCAATTCAAGTTGGTCACTTGTTCTACGGCACAATGGAGCGGGTCAGATCGGCACCGTCGAATGATGGGATCGTCGGTTGCGTGCCCCCGCAACCAAATCTTCCAACAAGTCAATCGGATAAAGGCCATCGCGGAAACCAACGCTGCACCCGGCTTCGCCATGTCCATGCCGTGGCGGAAACATTGGTTACCCGCAAATCAGCCATCCGGCCGGCATCAGTTGCAGATCCAGCCGTCCCGCGTCGCAGCGTTTTCCTGCGCGTTCGCTCCCATCGAACAGAGGTCGTAGTCGTAACCTTGCCGCGTTGGACGGGGCACGATAGACGAAGGGATGGTTCCACGGATCGACCGGCGCGCCGTTCCCCTTCAGATACGGGCCGCTCCAATTGTCGATACCCGCCGGCTGCGTCACCAGAGCCTGCAAGCCCTGCTGCGTGCTTGGATAGCTGCCGGCATCCAGCCGATACAGATCCAGCACCGAGGACAGACGTGCGATCGATTGATGTGCGATCGAAATCTTGGCGCCGGCCAGCTGCCGCAGGGCGGCCGGTGCCACCAGTCCGATCAGCAGGCCAAGAATGACGATGACGACAAGGAGCTCCAGCAGAGTGAACCCCGCATTGTCGCGACATCGTCCGCGCTTGATCCGCGGCGCGTCCCCTGGCAGGGAGCATCGCCGACGTCGCCGCAGGGGCCAGGGCGCAGTCGAGCCGCTCGCAAAACCCGGCGGATGCGTCAGTGCTGCATCGCGTTCACCCACGGCTGGTGTGGCGTGCACGGTCATCGTTCCCATGCCAGGACCGCACAGGGCAGATCCTTCGCGCCCGGATCGAGACGCAGGATGGCGCGGCGCGTGAAGACAGCGCCCGCTGCGCCCGAGGCGGTGGCGACGACCTGGACCACCTGCTCGCCGGATGCGTCACGCTCGAACGGCAATATGCCACCCCGCGTCCGTAACAGCATGATCGCCGCGAGAGCAACCGGATCGGTGGTGGCACGCCCAGGACCATACATCGAATAAATCGTCAGATGCGGCCTGAGCTTCGTCAGCAGGTCGGGCGTCATGCCGAGCACCAACCCCAATTCGTCAAGGCTGCGGAACGGCTTCTCGGGTGGCGCATAGTCGAGCCCGGCGGCACGGTATTGGAGCGCCTTCGTCGCCGATGGGGTCGGCCCGTCCGTCTCCCGCCAGTCGACGATCGCCTCGGCCAGCCCGCTCGCGGTCGTCGGATCGGCGCCGACGCCAAACAGCAGGGCGCGCAGCAGATCGGGCGACGCGGTGTTCAGGTTAATCTTGTTCGCCTCGTCGGTAATCCGCACCGTCACCGTCCCACCCGGCACCCTAAGGTCGTGCATCGTTCCGTCCACGTCCCAATGCCTGTCGGAGCGATCGAGCAGGTGGAACGCGGCGGCGTAGATCGCGCCGTCTGCGTCGGATTCCTGCACCATGTCGCTGCGCAGATTGAAAGCGATGCGTGCTTCGGTGCGAGCGGCGGCGACCATTTGCGTAACCAGGAACGCCAGCAAGGTAAGCGTCCACAGCACGATCAGCAGCGCGAAGCCCCGCTCGCGACTGGTCGCAGCCGCGCGCCTGGCCACGTCCGCGCCGCGCGTTCGGCCGCTCATGGCGCCGGCAGCGCCCGATTGAGCAGCGGCGCCAGCGGGTCGGACGAGCCGCTCGGTTTGAGGTGCTGAAGCTCCCCTGGAGTCACGGCGGCGCCGGACAGGTGTTCGCGCAGATCCTCGGTCAGATCCCGCGCGTCCCGCTGATCGTGCAGCACGTGCGGGGTCACCAGGATGAGCAGTTCGGTGCGGGTGCGGGTGTTGTTCTGCTGGCCAAACAGCGCGCCAAGCAGCGGAATGTCCTTGAGCAGCGGGAACCCCGAATTGCCACGCGACACATTGTCCTGGATCAGACCGGCAAGACCGATGGTCTGGCCGTCCTGCACGACGACCCGGGTGCTCACGCTGCGGTCCGAGAACGCCGGAGAGCTGACCCCTGCGGTCGTCACCGTGGGATCGATTTCACTGACCACCTGGGAAATGTCCAGTGTCACCAGGCCACCGCTGTTGACGCGTGGCGTCACGTTGAGGATGACGCCGGTCTGCTGATAAGCAATGGAGTTGATGACCGGCGACCCCGCGACGAGCGTGCCCTGCGAGCTGCTGGTCTGGTACGGCACCAGGTCGCCCACTTCCAGTTGAGCGGGCTGATTGTCCAGCACGAGCAGTTGTGGCGACGACAGCACATGCACCTCGGTGACTTGCTGCAGCGCCGAAAGGGCGACCTGTGCACCGTTGTTGCCGGCGATGAAGAAGCCGGGAATGCCGGTGTTGAAGGCCGCGGTCAGCATGCCATTCACGCCGCCTTGCTTGAAGTAGTATTGCGTGCCGTACTGTAATTGGTCATTCAGGTTCACCTCGGCAACGGTAGCGTCGATCATGACCTGCAGGGGCAAAATGTCGATCTTGCGCAACATTGCCATGACGGTGTCCTCCTCCTCGCGCGTCGCGTAGATGAGGATCGCGTTATTTTGCTGATCCGGAATGATACGCATTTCATCGGTCGCGGTCTCCCCCCCGTTGCCCTGGCCCGGCCCGCCAAGCAGTGGTGAGGCGGTGACCTCCGCAGGCTGCTGCGGCTGCGGCGGTTGGGGCGTCGCGGCGGCGCCGCCGATCATGCCGGTTGCGCTGCCGGCACCGGGCAGGCCCGACGCCGCCCCCATGCCGATGCCCCCCACGCCCGCGCCGGGCGAAGCAGCGGCTCCGGCGCTACTGCTCTGGATCTGCGTGGCCATCCCTGGCGCGGTCGCGCCGGGCAGCCGCTGGGTGGTCGGCTGCGCCGTGACGTTGTTGGGCGTGAAGGCGCGCTGCAGCACGTTGGCGATGTCATTGCTGCGGCTGTTCTGCAGATAATACACGTACCAACTGCGCACCGTGCTGCGTCGTGCGTCCTCGACCAGCCGGTAGATGCGCCGTGCGGCTTCTATGAAGCCGGGGCGGCTGGCGACGACCAGAACGGCATCAACACGATCCAGCGGAACCACGCGCACCTGACCCGCCAGTGCGCTGCTGCCCTCGGTGCGCAGTGCATCCTGCATCTGGGTCGCGAAGTCGCGCGCCCCGCCCGAGGTCACCGGCAGCAGGGCATAGGATTGGCCGGCAAGCAAATCGACATCGAAGGCGCGGACAAGGTCCACCAGCGAATTGCGCGCATCCGGCTCGCCGCTGATCAGCAGCGCGTTGCTGGAGGCGACCGCCACGACCCGGCTGGCCGCGCCAACAAAGGGCTGCAGCACCTTGGCCAGGTCATCGGCCTGCGCATAGCGCAGCGGGACGACCGCGGCGCCGGCCAGCATCGGCCCGCTCGCCGCGACGCCCGGCACGGCCGCGACGGGCAGCACGCGGTAGAGGCCGCCGGTCTGCACCATCGTCGCACCGTTCTGACTGAGCAGCGTCTGCAGCGCCGGAATAAGCTGCGAGCGCGCCAACGGTGCGCCGGTGCGCAGCGTCACCGTGCCGCGCACCGCCGGATCGATCGTGTAGTTCACGTGCAGGATACTGCCGAGGATCTGCGCCACGACTTCGCGGATATCGGTATCGGAGAACTCGAGCGAAACGTCACCGGCGGCCGTGGTCACCGCGAAACCCACCGGCGGGGAGACACCCTCGGCGTGGCCATAGGACAGTTGCGCTGCCGTCCCCGCCTGGGGCGTGCCGATGTAGCCGTTGACCCGGGGCGTGGCCACGGCGGTGTTGGCGGGCAGTTCCGGCAACGGCGTCAGCGCGGTCTGCTGCCCGGACTGCGGCTGCCGGTGGTTGCTGCAGCCGATAACAATGAGCGGAAGCAGCCATAGATGAGCGCGCGGTCTCAAGGGTTTGTCTCGCTGGGCGCTGCCGCCCTCGCCACGTCCTGCCCCGGAACGATCGGCGGCGCGGGCGGCACGGCCCGAGGCGCTCCATCGAACGCCAGGTGCAGGCTATGGCGGCCATCCGGCCCGATCACCACAACCTCCCCGATCGAGATCGACTGCACGAGATAGCGGCCGAGGCTGCCGCCTTCGGCCACCACCGCCGGCTTGCCGCCGCCGATCGCGGCGAAGATGGCGCGGCGGCCGGTGGGTGTGATCATGATGCCGGACAGCCGCGGCAATCCGGCCACGCCACCCGGTCCCGCCGCGGTCGGCGCGACGGGACGCCGGTCCGGCGCGAACAACGGCCGGTCCAGGCTGGTCATCGCCCATCGCCGCAGTTGATCAGCGACGGCATCGGCCGGTGCCGGTCGATCCATCGGTGCGCTGCCGACCCGATCGCCCGCCGGGCGCACCGGCGCGTCCCCCGACGCCGGCTGCATCAGCAGCGCAATCGCGCCGGCCGATGCTGCACCGAGCAGGAAGGCTGCGACGACGACGCCGTTTCTCATAGACTGCCTGTCATGGGTCGCTTCTCACGTGTCGCTTCTCACTGGCCCCTCTCATGAGTGCCCGCCGGCACGGAACGCAAGCACCGTGAACGAGGTATCCATGGGCAGTGCTGCATTGCCCAGCGGCGGCCCGTGCAATCGCAGATCGTCCACCAGCATCGGCGGGGTGGCCGCCTCGATCGACTGCAGCAGATGCACCAGCGCCGGCCACGGCGCCCCCAGCGCGACGTGCAGCCCGATCCGGCGATATCCACCAACCGGCTCGGCCGGCCGCACTTCGATGCTGCTCAGGGATGTTCCGGCGCCGGTCGCCATCTGCTGCACCAGTTGCTGCAGGGCTGCGCCGGCGACCGCATCGGTCTCGCCCTGCAGCACGGCGCTTGGTGCCGGTCCCTTCGCTGTCCGGGCGGCCGCGCGCGCCTGCAGCGACGGCAGCGTCTCGGCCAATGCCGCCATCCGTCGCTCCAGGGCCTGGCGCTGCGCGAGCCATTGCGCCTGGTTCGCATGCCAGGCGGCGAGCGGTGCCACCACGGCCGCCCAGACCGAGGCCACTAGCACCAGGCCCAGGGCCATTGCCAGCACGCGACCGCGCCGACCGTCCGGCAGGGACGCTGCCATCCTAGTGCTCAGCCAGGGGCGCGCGCCGACGGTCCCCCGCGGACGGCGTTGCGCGGGTCATCATGGCCATTCGGCGGCGCTTTCCCAAGACATTGGCCGGGCCCCTGAACCGGCGGGCCGCGCAACATAGAGCGCCGGTGCCCCGACTTCCCCACACGGTCGTGGCGGCGAGCAGTGCAAGGGGGGCATCAGGGCGTCACCTCGGCCTGGATCGAGAAGATGTCGCGCCCGCCCATCGGCGCGCGCGTCACCGGTGCGACGAATTCCGTCTCGCGCAGCATCGGCTCGGCCGACAGCGCCACGATGAGCTTCGCCGCGGCGCCGAACTCGCCGGTCAGCGCCAGCTTGCGCTGGTGCAGCGAAAGCTCGGTCAGATGGGTGTCATCGGGCAGCGCCGTGGTGAGCATGGCAATCACCTGCAAGGCATCGCCAACCCGCGCGCGCTCGCCGGCGATCACGTCGATCCCGTCGGCGCGCCCGGTTTCCCGGCGAAACGCCTCGACTTGCGCCACGCGCGGTCGCAGGGCATCGATCCGTGCCTCGGTCGCCGCCAGTGCCCGCATCTGCAAGGCGACCGGCAGCACGGCCATGGCCACAGCCGCGCCGGCCGCGAATCCACCGATTGCCGCCGGTACATGGCGCCGCAGCCGGCCGGCGCGCGATGCGGAGTCGCCAAGCGCAATCACGCGCGTCTCGCTGTCGGACAGCGGGATCTCGAGCAGCCGTGGCGTTGCGCCCGCCCGCTCCAGCGCCGCGATCAGCGGCTGCACGGCTGTTTTGCAGACCAGCGAAAGCCGCACATGCAGCCGTCCATGCGCGCGATCGCGCCGCATGACGGTCCAGCTCCAGAACAATTCGTCGCCGGCAAACGGCGTCAGCGTGTCGATGCCGAAGCGCAGCGCATTGCCGGCCTCCGGCTCCGCCGCCAGCGGCAGGCTGACCTCACGTTCCAGCAGCAGGTCCGGTGCAAGCCGCAGCACCACCGGCACGCGGCGTCCGCGGCGCGCCAGGCTGCGCCGCAAGGCCGCGAGTCCGGCCGCATTCCCGGCCTCATTCAGGGCGAAGCGGCCGAGCGGGCGCTCGCGCCGATGGCGGCGCGCCGACAGCGAACCCGTTTCTGCTACCGAACCATCAGCGGGGCCGTCAGGAATGTCGGGCGCGACGACCAGCGCGGTTGCCGGTACCGCCCGCCGAGACAGCAGGCGTGACGGCAGCATGTCGGCCATCTGCTGTACCCACCAGGCCCAGACATCGCTCAGAACAAAGATGGACGCCACTTCCCCGCCACGACATGCCCTGCCGACGTCTTGCGCATCGGCACCACGGTTCTTACACCGCCCGGCCGGGCAGTGGTATCCAAATCACGTTCAGCCACCGCGCGCGCGCATCGGGGCGGCGACGAGATCAGGCCAGTTGCGCGGATCGGCCGGCGCGAAGGCGATGTGGATGCGCACGAGCAACGGCGGGACTGGATTCTGCCAGGCCGTTTGCCACGCCGCCCCCGGCGCCGGCGGCTTGTAGCTGATCTGGATATGGTCAACTCCCTCCAGCAGCACCGTCTCGACCGGCCGCATTTCTTGTGCCGCTGAGACCAGCGGCACAACATGCGGGCTGGGCGTCCAGCGCAACATCAGGCGGTGCAGGCGATCGACCAGCAGCATCACCTCGGCGCGGCGCGTCGGCAATGCGCCGGCCGCGGCCGGCAACCGCGTGGTGAACCGCAGCGTCTGCGCGGTACCGTCGATGTCCGACATCTCCAAGCGCCCGCCCGGGTCCATCTGCTCGATCAGAGTGCGCAGCGCACGATCGGTGGCATCGAGCTCGCCCACCGCGTCGAGCCCGCGCTGCTGGCGAGCCCAGAGCTGCAGGCCCAGATGCAGTCCCTGGGCCAGCCCGACCATCAGGAATCCCAGCACCGCCAGCACGACCAGCAGTTCCAGCAAGGTGAAACCTGCCGCACTGCCACCAGCGGACAGGCGATGACGGCGCGGCCGGGCCGGCATGAACCGTCGATCGATGACGCCGCCGACGCCGGTCATGGCGCTGCCTCCAGCGGCGGCGGCAGCGCGAAGCCCAGGCGTTGCGTATCGAGGCGCAGTTCCCGCGGGCGTCCGTCCGAGCGCCAGGACACGGTGATGCTGACGGCGTACAGCGTTGCCCGCAACTCATTCCTGTGCAGGAACCACTGGACGATCCCGGCCCCGCTATCGGCCACCGCCTCCGGAGCCACCCGGATGCGCCAGTCGAACGGTCCGTCGCTGCCGTGCGACTCGGCGGCCACGTCCGCCATGTTGCGGCCAAGCAGCGCCAGATGCGAGCGCGCCAGCGCCATCGCAGTCTCGTAGGCACCGGCGTTGTGCGCGGTGCGAATCCCGTTCAGCCCGGCCTGCAGCAACACGGCGAACATCAGCGCGGCGATCACCAGCGCGACCAGCACCTCCAGCAGGGTGAAGCCACGATCATTGCGCATCGACAACCGAAACCCGACCCGTCAACCAGTCGACGCCCACCAGCAGCAGCACCCCGTTTTCCGCCAGCTCGATCCGCCCGCCGGAGGAACTGCCATCCGGCGCGAAGCTGATGCTGGCGGTGTCCTGCTGTCGGCTCGCCTTGCCGGCGACGGTCAGCACGGCAAGCCGCAGCGCCGCGGGGAGGACCTGCGGCGCTGCGCCGTCGATGCGGAAATCGTGCTCCGTCAGGTCGAGGCTGAACGTCACCGGGCGATTCAGCGCGATCGCGCGCGCCCGGGCGGAGCGCAATCCCTGCACGACCTGCGCCGCCGCCGCGCGGGTCTGCTGCGTCGGGCTGCGCAGCCGGCCGTGCGTGAGCGCCAGGGCGAGCATCAGGCCCATGATCGCCAGCACCACCGCCAGTTCGATCAGCGTGAAGCCGCTGGGTAAGCCCCGCTTCTCCCCCTCCCCTTGAGGGCTTGGGCCGCGAAGCGGACCAAGGGTGGGGGGAGGGGTTCGCGCGCGGAGAGGCGGCGGTATGGGGGCACCAAACCGAGCGTCGGAAGCTGCGGTACGACCTTGGCGCGAACCCCTCCCCCCACCCTTGGTCCGCTTCGCGGCCCAAGCCCTCAAGGGGAGGGGGGGTAGGTCTCGAATCCAACTCGCATCAATTCGCAAGGTCATTCAGGCTCAGCATGGCGAGCATGAGACTGGCAAAAATGCCGGCGATGGCCGCACCCATCACGATGGTGATCGTCGGTCCGAGCAATGCCACCAGCCGCTGCACCTTGTGGCGCACCTGCTCCTCGTGAACGTCCGCGGCGCGCAGCGCCATCGGGCCGAGCCGCGCGGTCTCCTCGCCCAGGCGCAGCAGGTGGATCGCGCGCGGGGGAAAAATGCCGGCCCGCTCCAGCGGTGGTGCCAGCCCCGCGCCGCTCTTGACGCTGAGCGCGGCATCATCCACCGCCGCCACTCCGGCAAGATTGCCGAGCGCGTCGCGGGTGATGCCCAACGCCGCGACCAGCGGCACTCCGTTCAGCAGCAGCGTGCCGAGGGTTCGGGTGAAGCGCGCGGCTAGCACCTCGCGCAACATGCCGCCGGCAATCGGCAGCCGCAGCGCCAGCCGCTCCGCCGCGAGCCGCACCCGGGGGACGCGCAGCGCCTGGCGCGCCGCCAGCAGCAGCACCAGCAGGGCCAGCGCCGCATAGGCGCCGTCGTCGGAGACGAAATTACCGAGCGCGATCAGCACCTGCGTCGGGCGCGGCAGCGCGGCGCCGCTTTGTTCGAACAGCGGCACGAATTGCGGCAGCACCTGGGTCAGCAGCAACGTGATCGAACCGATCGCCGCCACCAGCAGCACCAGCGGATACATCATGGACGACTGCAGCGTCGCCGCCAGGCTGCGCTGCCGCTCCAGCAGCGTCGCCAAGTGATCGAGCGTCGCCCCCAGCGTGCCGCCGGCCTCGCCGGCGCGCACCAGCCCGACATAGAGGGCGGGGAAGCTGCGCGGCTGCTGCACCAAGGCATCGGCCAGCGAGCCGCCGCTGCGCACCGCCTCGCGCAGCGCTGCCAGCACGGCGCGGGTCCGCGCACCGGGCGCGGTCTCCACCATGAATTGCAGTGCGCGGTCCAGGTCCTGGCCGGCGGTGACCATGGTTGCCAGTTCGCGTGTCAGGTCGGCCACTTCCTGGCGACGCAGCCGGCGGCCGCTGCCAATATCGGCGTGCAGCAGCCGGTCGAGCGTGAACTCGCGGCCGGCGAGATCGGCGCGCATCGGCGTGCTGCCCTGGCGCTGCAGGCGTTCGATGACGGTCGCCGCGTCCGGCGCCGCCATGACGCCGCGTTGCAGCGCGCCCGTTGAGCTGACTGCCAGGTAGCGGAACTCCGGCACGCCGGCTCAGGCCTCGGCGCGGATGCTGCGGACGACTTCCTCGATCGTCGTGGTGCCCGCCAGCGCCGCGTCCAGACCGGCCTCGAACATGGTCACCATGCCCGCCGCGACCGCCGCGCGCTCGATCTGCCCATGCTCGGCGCGCGCGAAGACCAGCCGCTCGATCTCGGGGTCCGGCACCAGGAATTCGGCAATGGCCTGGCGGCCGCGGTAGCCGGTGTTGCGGCACTGCGGGCACCCCACGGCGTGCCACAGCGTGATCGGGGCGCGTGCGCTGGTGCCACCGCTGCGTGCGTCGAGCCGGAAGCGGCGGACCAGCTCGGGCGCGGCCACCTGCGGCCGGCGGCACGCGAGGCAGAGCCGGCGCACCAGGCGCTGCGCCAGCACCCCGCGCAGCACGGCGGTCAGCAGGTAGTCCTCCAGCCCCATGTCGCGCAGCCGGGTGATGCTGGCCGCGGCCGAGTTGGTGTGCAGCGTGGACAGCACCAGATGCCCGGTCAGCGCCGCCTGCACCGCGATCTGCGCGGTCTCCAGGTCGCGGATCTCGCCGACCATGATGACATCGGGGTCCTGCCGCAGGATCGAGCGCAGCAGGCTGGCGAAGGTCAACTCGATCTGCGGCTTGACCTGGATCTGCGTTGATGCCGGCAAGCTGGTATTCGATCGGGTCCTCGATGGTGACGATCTTGCGCACCACCGAATTGAGCCGCAGCAGCCCGGTATACAGCGTCGTGGTCTTGCCGCTGCCGGTCGGCCCGGTCACCAGCACGATGCCGTTCGGCAGCTCGAACGCCGCCTCCATCCGCTGCACGATGCCGGGCGGCAGGCCCAGCCGGTCGTAGTCGAACACCACGGCATTGCGGTCGAGCACGCGCAGCACCACCGTCTCGCCATGCAGCGAGGGAATGGTGGAGACGCGGAAATCCACCTCCTGGCCGCGCACCGCCAGCCGGATGCGCCCGTCCTGCGGCAGCCGGCGCTCGGCGATGTCCAGCCGCGACATGATCTTGATGCGCGAGGTGATCGCCGAGGCCAGCCGCGCCGGCGGGCTTTCGGCCTCGTGCAGCACGCCGTCGTAGCGATAGCGGACGCGCAGCCGGTCCTCGAACGGCTCGATATGGATGTCGGAGGCCTGCGTCTCGACCGCGCGCGCGATCATCTGGTTGACCAGGCGGATCACCGGCGCCTCGCTGGCCAGATCCTTCAGCCGCTCCGCGTCCTCGGCCAGCCAGTCGCCGCCATCCGCCGGCGCCGTGGCGTCCGCCTCGGCCGCGGCGATATCGGGATACAGCCGGGCCAGCGCGGCCTCGAGCTCGATCGGCACCGCCGCCTCCGGCGCCACCGCGAGGCCGGTGGCAGCCGCTACCGCGGCCTGCGTGAACCGGTCCCGCGGATCGGCCATCGCCAGGTGCAGCGTCCCGTTGCCGATCTCGAGCGGCAGCGCGTGCGCCTGGCGCAGGAACTTCGCGTTCAACCGCTCCACCAGCAGCGGCTCGGCGGGGTAGCGCGCGGCGGTGACCAGCGGCACCGTCAGCAGCGCGGCCAGCGCCTCGGCCAGGCCGCGCTCGCTGACCAGGCCCAACTGGATCAGCACGCTGTCGAGGCGCTGCCCGCTCTCGGCGGCGACGCTGCGGGCACGGTCCAATGTTTTCATATCGCAATGGCCCTGCGAGACGAGCAACGCGCCGAGCCGCGCCTGCTGGATCCCGTCGTCCGTCGGCGCGATGCCGGCCTTGACCGGCTGTGTCGCCTGCGTCATGGGCATCGGGGCCGCCCGACGTGCTGTTCCGCTCCGCCCGAACATGCCAAAGCTATGGCCGAAGCGTCAGGTCGGAGCAAGCAAAACCCGCCGCGACGGGTCGCGAGGTCGAGCCACATTCATGCAGTTTCTGCCGGTGATCTTGGCGCCGTTCATCGGCAGCTTCCTCGGCGTGCTGATCCGCCGCCTGCCGGCGGGCCAGCCGATCGTGCTGGCGCGTTCGGCCTGCGCGGCGTGCGGGCACCGCCTGGGCGTGCGCGATCTGGTGCCGGTGGTCAGCTACCTCGTGCTGCGCGGGCGCTGCCGGCGCTGCGGGGCGCCGATCGGGGTGTTTCTTCCCGCCGTTGAACTCGCCGCGGCGGCGGTCGCGCTATGGGCGGCGCTGACGCTGACCGGGCCCGGCTGGGTCTGGGCAAGCTGCGTGCTCGGCTGGACGTTGCTGGCGCTCGGCTGGATCGATGCCGGGCACATGATGCTGCCGGACGTGCTGACCCAGCCGCTGCTGCTGGCCGGCCTGGGTGCCACGCTGTTGCTGGACCCGGAAGACATCACCGATCATGCGCTGGGCGCGGTGGCGGGGTACGTCGTCTTTCGCGCGGTCGCCTTGGGTTATCGTGCCTGGCGCGGGCGGACCGGGCTGGGCGGCGGCGATGCCAGGCTGCTGGCGGCGGCGGGCGCCTGGCTGGGGTGGCAGGCATTGCCCTGGGTGGTGCTGGAAGCGAGCGTGGCCGGCATCGCCGCGGCGCTGGTTGCCCGCCTGCTGGGGCGTCGCATCAGCGGCACCACCGCGCTGCCGTTCGGACCGTTCATTGCGGCCGCGGTCTGGGTGGTGTGGTTGTACGGCGTGCCGGCGGGGGAATGAACCGGGGACGCAAGGTCGGGACGTTGGCTTGAATGCGGTCGAAGCCCACAAGCCGGGCGACCCATTCCACTGTCAGGTACCAACCCGGGATGAACCGCAGGTTGGTTTCCGATGCTAGTTTTCCGGATTGCGACCGCAAGGCAGGCCCGGTGGGGTCGTCCGCGACCCCAGGGCGGGCGTGTTCGTGACGGAAGGCATCGTGCCCGCGGTGGTCACGGTCACGTTCTCCTGCACCACGAAGGGAGGATCCCCGGCTTTCGGCGTGCTGGTCACGTTCGTGAACATGCCGGTCATGTTCCGCAGTTGCAGGCCCGCGCTGCTCGTCGTGGTCCTCACGTTGTCAAGAACCACGTTCCGGATGCAGGCTTCCGGCAGTCCGACGATGAGGCTTGCCTCCGTGGCACCGGTCGCCGTCATGTTCTTGATGGTGACATCATGGATATTTGGCGTGGTCGGCGTGACCGGTTGCGGCGGATCATATGGGGCTTCGACGCGACCCTCACCGGAGCGGTCGTAGGCGCTTATCTCCAGCGGCTGGCGGACGTTGGTCAAGGTCGCGTTCTCGACCCAGATGTTGTAATCGCCCGTGGCCTGGTTGCCTCCGGTCCGGTCCGCCTTGATCTGCAGGCCATGCGCTGTGCCGGTCGCGGTGATGTTTTTGGCGATCACGTCGTAGACGCCGTTCGCTGCCTCGCCGCCGACGACCATGCCATTGCCGTTGGAGAAGCGGGAATTGATGATCTGGATGTTATGGGTCGGCTGTTGTGGCAGACCGGCTTCGTTTGGATCGTTGGCGATCGGAACGTTCAGCGGCAAGCCGGATTTGAGCGCGACGGAGTTCTCCCCGCTGGCGATGTTGAGGAAGATCAGGGTCGCATCGCTGGAGCCGATGACATCGATGCCATCAGTATGCGCGACCAGGGGATCCGGCGTGACGGTTACCGAGAGTTCCGACACGGTGACGTATTGGCTGTAGCGAAGCACCAGGTTCCACATCGGTGCGTTGGTCAGGGTGACATCGTTCACCGTGACGCCGGTGCACTGATAGAATTCCACCAGCCACGGGCGCGGCACGCCGTTGGAGGTCGGAATATCGGCATAGGGTGCGGCATACCACGTGGTTCTGCCGATGGTGGCGCCGGGCGCCTGCGACAGCTTCCACCAGCTTGGTCCGCCGTCGAGGGCGGGTTTGCCGCCCTGGCCGTCGATGGTGCCGGGTCCGATGATGCCGGTATCGACGGCCCGATAGGCCGAAACCAGCGCCTCGTTGGCGTGGAAGGGGTAGTTGAGGAAGGCGATATGATATTTGCTGTGGTCGGTGGTGCCCAGCAGCGTCACGCCCTTGTCGAGTTGCAGCCGGATGTGGTTGGCCAGCCGGATCGGGCTGGTGAGGTAGGTGCCCTTGCCGTTCTCCACGCTGACGCGCACCACACCGCCGCCGTAAGTCGCCTCGCATGCGTCGATCGCGGACTGGATCGCGGCGGTGTTGTCAGTGACGCCGTCGCCGACCGCGCCATAGGTCAGCGGGCTGCACTCAGGACCGGCGGCCTGGGCCGCGGCAACGCTAAGCGCCAGCGCCAGCAGCACCAGGCCGATGGCGCCAGCCGGAGGTGACAAACGCATGGGATAGTCCTTGTTGCATCCAGCGCGGGGCAGATCGTCCGACGGCGCGGCTGCCAGACGCGAAGAACCCGGGGCGTGCCCCGGGTTCGTTTCCGCGTCGTCGCCTGTTACGGGATCGTACCCAGCGGATAGTTGTTGGAGGTGGCGCAATACGCTCCCGGCGGGGTCGTGTTCAACGGCGGCGTGCCGGTGCCCGGCCCGGTGTACGGGAAGGGCAGGGCCGGCGTGGTGCCCGCGGTGGTCACCTGCACGTTCTCCTGCTGCGCCCAGGGAGCGATCGGCGTAGGCGTGTGCGTGGAGGTCAGGGTCACGTTCGTGAAGGTCCCGGTCACGTTCCGTAGTTGAAACATACCCGCGGGGAGGCTGTGTGGCACGGTCGTCGTGGTGCCCCCGGTGCTCGTTGTGATGCTCACGTTGTTCATGACCACGTTCAGGATGCAGGATTCCGGCACGCCGGTCATGACGCTTGCCGAGGTCGCGCCGGTCGCCGTCACGTTGTTGAAGGTGACATTGTAGACATTCGGCGTGTAGGGCTGGATCGCTTGCGGCGGATCCCAGGTTGAAGGATTGGCGGATTCGGTGGGCGCACTGTTGGGATAGTAGCTGTAGAACTGGATCGGCTGTGCGGTCTTCACCGCCGTCACGTTCTGCACGGTGATGTCGTGATCGCCGACGGCGTAGTTGCCCCGGCTCCGGCCCGTCTTGATCCGCAGCACGACCGACGTGCCAACGCCTGCGGAGTTCGGTCCTTCGGAGATGTTCTCGAGCGTTATGTTGTAGGCGCCGTTCGCTGCTTCGCTGCCGATCGAGATGCCCGAGTTGCTGCCGCCCAGCAAGGTCGTATCGTGGATCGTCATGTCATGGGTGGGCATTTGCGGCGTGTAGTTCCCGGCCGCGTCCACCTCGTTCGGGTCGCTGCCCGGGGCCCCCTGGACGCCGCTTTGCACCCACAGCGGCAACCCGGACTTGATCGCGATGATGTCGTCCCCGTTCTGGACGGTGAAGTTCGAGATGTCGATGTAGCTCGAGCCGACCGGGTCGAAACCGTCCGTGTTGCCGTAGCTCGACGACGGGATTGTCAGCGCGGTGTCGCTGTAGTTTTGGACATGGTAATTGGAGATGGTGATGTTGCTGCTGTAGCGTGCAGCCATGGTCCAAAACGGCGAGTTCACAAGGGTGATGCCGTTCACCGTGACGTTTTGGCACTCATACCATTCCACCAGGAAGGGACGCGTCGGGCCGTTGGACGTCGGAACGTCGGTCTGCGGTGCCTTGTACCACGTGACCCCGTTGACGACAGCGCCGCTCCCCGGATTCGGCATCGTGTACCAAGAGTATAGTGACGAAGGAGTTCCGACAGTCGTGCCTATATAGGATGGGCCCGTGAAGCGGTTCGCCCCCGTTCCGGTGCCAGCGGGGCGGTCGGTCGAAGTGGACACAACATTGCCTTGGCCGACGATTTTGCCGGTGCCGATGATGCCGGTATCCACCGCCTGATAGGCGAAGACCAGCGCCTCGTATGGCGCGACCGGCTGGTACGGGAAGGTCGAGCTGATCGGCATCGGGTAGTCGAGGTAGGCAGCGCTGTACTGGCCCTGGTCGGTGGTGGCCAGCAGGGTCACGCCCTTGTTGATCTGCAGCAGCACGTGGCTGAACAACTGGATCGGGCCGGTCAGGTAGACGTTCTGGCCGCTCGCCACCGGGCTGAGCGAGACGATGCCACCACCCTGCGCGGCGCAGGCGTTGATCGCGGACTGGATCGCAACGGTGTTGAGGGTTCCGTTGTTGGTGCCGATGGTGGCGTCGCCGACCGCGCCGTAGGTCAGCGGACTGCACGGATTGCCGGCGGCGTGCGCCGCTCCCGCGCTCATCGCCAGGGCCAGTGGCGCCAGGCCGAGTATGCCAGCCAGATGTGATCTGCGCATCGGATTTTCCCCTTGGACTCGTTTCACTCCCGACCATTATTGCGGCCAGCCACGCGGGCCGGCCGGACTCAGGCCTAGCGGCGGCGGTGGCGGACCAGCATGCCCAGCCCGAGCAGCCTCGTTGCCAGCACGACCCCGGCCATATCGTATTATCAAGCCGACAGGGCATGGTAGCGCTACCTTGGACCAGGCGTCAAACGTTCCAACACGTCGACCACCCGCGTGGCACGCTGCTGCCCCGCTGAACCATGATCCTATTGATAACAAACAGGCAATTGAGTGTTCAGCTACACCGGTGTCGCACTCCGCTCGGGCATTGGTGCCGCCCAACTCCGTGACTGCCGTATTTTGTTACCAAAAAAATAGCGCAGACCCGAATTCTTCATGCTGGCGGCCGCGCGCATGGCTCGAAATCGTTGATCCGACTTTTTGAACGTCGAGGGGTTTTCCGCCTTTCCGCTGTCAGGCAGGGAACAGGGCAAACTTTGGGGCTGTCGCGGCAATCCTAGTTTTCCGGGTTACCGCCACAAGGCGGGGCCGGCGGAGTCATCCGCGACCCCGGAGCGGGCGTGTTCCTGATGGCCGGCGTCGTGCCCGTGATGGTCACCGTCACGTTCTGCTGCACCACGAACGGGGGATCCTCATTCGGCAGCGTGCTGGTCACGTTGGCGAACGCGCCGGTCATGTTCCGCAGCCGGAGGCCCGTACCGCGCCCGGTGATGCTCACGTTGCTCAGATTCACGTTGCGGATGCAGGATTCCGGCAGGCCGACAACGAGGCTTTCCGCCGTCGCACCGGTCGCCGTCAGGCCCGAGATGGTGATGTCGTGGATAGTCGGCGTGAGTGTGGTGATCGGGTGCGGCGGATCATAGGGCGGTTCGACGGGACCGCTAACGGCCGGGTCGTAGGCGCTGATCACCAGCGGCTGCCGGACGTTCGTCAGGGTCAGGTTCTGCGCCACGATGTTGTAGTCGCCCGTGGCATGACTGCCGCGGGTCCGGCTCGACTTGATCAGCAGGCCATATGCTGTGTTGTTTTCGACGATGTTGCGCGCGACCACGTTGTAGACGCCGTTCACCGCTTCGCTGCCGACCACGATCCCGTTGCCGTTGGTCAAGGTGGACGTGACGATCTGCACATCGTGGATGGGCAGTTGTGGCAGCCCCGCCGCGTTCGGATCGTTGGCGATCGGAACGTTCAGCTTCAGGCCGGACTTCAGCGCGACCGAGTCGCCCCCGCTGGCGATATGCAGGAACAGCAGCGTCGCATCGCTGGAGCCGACAAGGTCGATGCCGTCGGTATGCGCGATCAGGGGATCAGGCGTGACCGTGGCCGTGTACTCGGACACGGTGATGTAGTCGCTGTAGCGAAACACCAGGTTCCACATCGGTGCGTTGGTCACTGTGATGTCGTTCACACTGACGTTTCTGCACTGATAGAATTCCACCAGCCACGGCCGCGGCACGCCGTTGGACGTCGGGACGTCGGCATAGGGCGCGGCATACCACGTCGTCCCGTCGATGCTGGCGCCCGCCGGCTGCGTCAGTTTCCACCAGCTCGGGCCGCCGCCAAGCGCCGGCGCGCCGCCCTGGCCGTCGATGGTGCCAGGCCCGACGATGCCGGTGTCGACAGCCTGATAGGCCGAGACCAGCGCCTCGTTCGCGTGGTACGGGTGGTTGAGGAACGCAACGTGGTATCTTGTGTGATCGGTGGTACCGAGCAGGGTGACGCCCTTGTCGATCTGCAGCCCGACGTGGCTCACCAGCGAGATCGGACCGGTCAGGTAGGTGCCCTTGTCGCCCTGCAGGTGCAGCCGCACCAGACCGCCGCCCTGCTTGGCACAGGCGTTGATCGCGGACTGGATCGCCGCCGTGTTGTCGGTGACGCCGTCCCCGACCGCGCCAAAGCTCAGCGGACTGCAAGGATCGGCAGCAGCGTGGGCCGCCGCCACGCTCAACGCCAGCGCCAACGACACCAAAGCGACGGCGCCCGCCAGACGTGAGCTACGCATGGGATAGTCCTTGTTTCATTCCGATTCCGCTGGCCGCCGTCAAGCGACTGTCCGGTTCGCCCGCGGCCGCGCCGCACGGGTTGTCCGACGTTCCCGGTATCAGACGCAAAGAACCCGGGGCGAACCCCGGGTTCTTGGTTTCCGTGTCCAGGTGCTACGGGGTCTAACCTATCCGATACCCGTTATGTTGGCCCTGGCGCTGGCGGAGAGGTTCCGCAAACCGCGCCCGGCGGGGTCGTCGCCAGCGGCCCCGTGCCCGTGCCCGGCCCGGTGTACGGGAAGGGCAGGGCCGGCGTGGTGCCCGCGGTGGTCACCTGTACGTTCTCCTGCTCCGCCCATGGCGCTATCGCAGGCGAGTGGGTGGAGGTCAGGTTCACATTGGTGAAAGTCCCGGTCACGTTCCGCAGTTGAAACATACCCGCAGGGAGGACGTTTGGTACGGCCGTCGTGACGCCTGACGTGTTCGTCGTGATGCTCACGTTGTTGAGCACCACGTTCAGGATGCAGGCCTCCGGCACGCCGGAAATGATGGCCGGCGAGGTCGCGCCGGTCGCCGTCAATCCCGAGATGGTGATATTGTAGACATTCGGCGTGTACGGCTGGATCGCCTGCGGCGGGTCCCAGCTTGAGGGATTGCTGGTTTCGGTGGGAGGACTGCTTGCCGGGTAGTAGTCATAGACCAGGATCGGTTGTGAGGCGCCTGTCGCGATCACGTTCTGCACGTTGATATCGTGGATCCCCGTGGCGTAGTTGCCCCGGGTCCGGCCCGTCTTGATCCGCAAGACCTCCGACAACCCGGAGCCGCTCGCGCTGATGTTCTGGATGTGCACGTTGTAGACGCCGTTCGATCCTTCGCTGCCGATCGAGATGCCGTGGCCACCGGTTATGGTGGCATTGGTGACCGTGATGTCATGCGACGGCATCTTCGGCAGACCGACCTCGTTCGGGTCGCTGCCCGGGGCGCCCTGCACGCCGGCGACGACATCCGTCGGCAAGCCGGACTTTATTGCCACATCGTCATCGCCGACCTGCTCATCGACGTTGGAGATGGTCACGTTGCTTGAGCCGACCGGGTCCATACCGTCAGTATTTGTTCCGATCGAACCAGCCGGTATCGTGGCGGCCGGGTCGCTGTAGTTTTGCACATGGTAGTTGGTCACCGTGACGTTGGTGTCGTTGCGCAACACCAGATTCCACATCGGCGAGTCGACCAGCGTGATGCCGTTTATCGTCACGTTGGAGCACTGATAGAATTCCACCAGCCACGGCCGCGCCGGGCCGTTCGACGTCGGAATGTCGGTTTGCGGCGTGAGGTACCACTGGGTCCCGTTGACAGTGACACCGTTCCCCGGGGTCGGGAACGACGTGCACGCATGTGGCGCCCCTGGGCTCCACCAGCAGTTTTGTGTGGTCGGCGGTTCAACGCTGTTCACGTAGGACGGATTGCTGCCGGTTATCGGGCCGGCGGCGAAGCCGTTGACCCCGGTGCCGGCGGGGCGATTTGTCGTCGAGGACGGGACGTTGCCTTGGCCGTTGATGGTGCCGGTCCCAATAATCCCGGTATCCACCGCCTGGAAGGCGAAGATCAGCGCCTCATAGGGCGCGGTCGGGGTGAACGGAAAGACATTGGTACCCGGCATCGGGTAGTTGAGGAAGGCGATGGAGTACTGGCCCTCGTCGGTGGTCGCCAACAGGGTCACCCCCGCGTTGATCTGCAGCAGGACGTGGCTGAGCAACTGGATCGGGCCGGTCTTGTAGACATTCAGGCCACTCGGCAGCTTGCTGAGCGAGACGATGCCGCCGCCCTGCGCGTAGCACGCGTTGATCGCCGTCTGGATCGCCGTGGTGTTGAGGGTTCCACTGTCGGTGCCGATGACGCCGTCGCCGACCGCACCGTAGGTCAGCGGACTGCACGGGTTGCCGGCGGCGTGCGCCGCTCCGGCACTGATGGTCAGGCCCAGCAGAGCCGAGCCGATAAGGCCGGCCAGGTGTGATCTACGCATGGGATATTCCCCCTGGATTCGTTTCATTCCCGCATTTTTATTGTCATCGGTCCCGCAGGCCGGTCACGCTCAGGCTCTTCGGCGTTGGACCAACATGCCAAGGCCGAGCAGCCCGGTCGCCAGGATTGCCCAGGAAGCTGGCTCGGGAATTTGGAAATCCATGCTGGTCGGGGTTCCCGAGAAGTTGGCCACCGGAGCGGCAGGGTTAGGGAAGCCGGCACCTTGATAGGTGTAGGTGTCCGCGCCGAAGTCGAGTGGTCCCAACGAATGGAAGAACGGCGTCAGCAGGTCCGCGTAGGGAATGCAGGCGCTGGTGAAGCTGCACGCCAGGGTCTGCGCGACATTAACGTAATTCCCCGCGGCATCCGTGCCTTGGGTCGCGGCGGTGAGGCCGTACAGGGTTTCACTCAGGCTCGACGAAAAGGCATTCGTCAGCGGGGTCGTGACGGAGTGGCCATCCACGGTTGCCTTCACGTAGCCGCCGACGCCCGGGGTCTCGAAGTCCGACGCGAAGGTTCCGTTGCCGGTGGTGAAGTAATTCGGGCCCAAATAATCGTAGTAGACGGCCAGCGTGTAGGCGTCGCCCGCCAGATTTGTGTTGCCCGTGCCGAACAGGTTCGAGGCGTCGGTTCCAGAGGTAATGATGCCGGTCGTAATGACCGCGATGTCCCCCGCATCCGCCGGCTGGGCCATCAGGCCGCCGCTCAGGAGGGTACTCACCAGCAGCAGCGCCTTGAAGAAGGTCCGACCGCCACCATCAACCGGCTGGCCTGGCTCCGTTGCCGACGCCACTGCGTCGATCGAGATCGAATTCATGTTTCCTGGCTCCCCCCGGATCGAGTTTCTACCCTTTTGTCCATTCGGGCCACCCTGGACCCGGCCGCTTAGCTCACCCCAACTGTCCCATTAAAGAGACGATGAAATGATAACGCTACCATGACCGGGCGTCAAGCTTTCCTTCATGTGCCGCGCAACCGTGTGGTCTGCGCGCGACGGGGTTGCCAGGCCCAGCGTTAATCTCTTGATATCAAATGGATATCCATCGGCATCCTGGCCAAACTCGAAGGCCGCCGGGGCCCGACGATGACGGCAAGCTCCAGCGCTGCCCGCCGCGTGTCACAAAAAATTACGTTCAGTCTGCGTTTTGGCTGCAAACGATTGCCGTTCCCCGGCCCAGGCTATTGATCGGGCTTTGGAATGTCGCGAGGTTCGCCATCGGGCCGCGCGTGCCGGGCGACCTTGCCCACGGCCTGACGTCGTGGTGCTCCGGTGCATGCTGCGCAAGCGCCGACGCCCCGATTCCCGGCGCGGGAATTCTGGGCTACGTCGCAAGAGTAGTTTGCGGACCCGTTGATAATGTATCGGATACCGACCGAAACCGGACGCGTGGGAGCGCGCTGCCCCGGGATCCGCCTGCGTCGGCCAGTCCGGCGGGGACTTATCCGCCATGGTCTGACAGATCGGCCCCGGCCGCGGCGCCTGCGGTGACCGATCGGAAGCATCCCGTCCGACATTCGGCCTGCCTACCGAGCCAGGCGTGTCCGCAGGGCATCTGGTGCAATGTCAGCCACGAGGCGCGTCGTCCCGCCCGGCCGAACCGGGTACAGGCGGCAGGTCCAGGTCGCGGCCGCAATACCGGCGTTATCGGGTTCCACAACGGGAACCGCGGCGCCAGCGTCAGCGCCGCCAGCCGTGGATGGGTCCCGTCCGGCGTCGCGGTATCGGCACTGGACGAGGTCGCCACGCCGCCGCGGTGCGCAGGTGTGCGACTGATCACCGCCGCGCCGGTGATCGCGACACCGCACCGCACGCCGCGGGACGGTCGACCGGGCGGTGACCGGCGTGCCCTCGCCGCGGCCCGCCTTCGCAGCGGCAAAGCAAGCCTGGCCCATGCGCGACACCACCGTCGCTACCGGTGTCAAGTCGGGCGGCATCACTCTGAGCAACGCGACGCCATGTCCCTCTACGCCGCCGCCGTCAGCATCCCGCAGAGCAACGCGGCAGCAAGAAGGTCGAAGCCCTCGGCACGATCAGCGAGATGACGGCGAGCAGTTATGGTACCGCGGCCCCGGCGCTTCAGCAGGCGACTCGCATCGGAGTCAACTGTCGGTGGTTTCCTGCCCCCGCAACCACTTTTACCGAGCGCAAGACCAGAACCCGATCGCCCGTCGTCCTGCGGGCGTCGGCCTTGCCGGCTGACCCAACGCCGACCATGGACGCCACCCCGGTACACGAACCGGCCCGACACAACACGCCAGCCGGCACCGCGCGCACAATGCCGGGTTGCCTCTCAGGCTCCGCCCGGACGGACCTCAGGCCTGCAACGCAGCACGCTCGATGGGAAGCCGCCGGACCCGTGCCCGGTCGCGGTAAAGTTCGCGCTGCACAGGCCACCCGACGGCCGCCTCTTCGCTGATGATGACGACGGCGTGAGGTGCCCGCACGCGCCACAAGCCTTGGCCCAGCCGGCGCCACGTGGCCAAGCGGCACCCTGCCGCCGACCCGCTCTGGCGTGCCGCAGGCCAACCACCCGCCCGACATCATCGCATGCACGCATGCCGTGCATACACCGCAACTGGATCGACCGGAGATCGTGCCGCCTGGCGCCTCCATGGTCAAGAAAGCCCGTTTTCGGGAGGCCGTGACCGTCCGTCACTAAAACGTGAGACATGATCGCTGGAAAATTGCCGCGTCGCGCTTTATTGACGCTGCCTCCAGGCATCATGAGCCGGGAGCGGATCGAATGAGGCTGGGACACGCCGGCTGTCGGCTCCCGCGAGGCGGGGGTGCCGTGGTCACCTAGAACCAGACCGGAACCGGTTGCGGTGGCAGAACGTCCGGCACCAGCCGGCGGCCGCCCGGCGGCACAGGCACGTAGGCTTTCCGCGGTACGCCGGGCGGGCATAATCCGGGCGCCGAAAACGAGGCCAGGTCGACCAAGGGCTTGCAGGGGGGAATGAGATGGCCACCGATTTCTGGAACGGCACCGGCGACTGGTCGACCGACAACACCGCGTGGAGCGACCACAACCCGCCCGGCTCGACCGAAGACGCCGAGATTCAGACCGGCACCGCCAACCTGACATTGGCGACGACGATCGCGGATCTCCAGGTCGATGCCGGGGCCATCCTGGCGCCCCTGTCGGGTGCCGACCTGACCGCCACCGGCACCGCCGCGGTCGCCGGAGAGGTTGCCATGTCGGCCGGAGCATCGGCCAGCACGGGCGGCGGACTGAGCATCACCGGCAATGGTGTGGTGTGGCTCGACTCCCCGTTCAATAACGGCGGCGGCGGCAGCAGCCTGGCGGTCGGCGGGACGCTGACCGTCAGCAGCACGAACGGCAACGCGCTGTATATCGGCGCCACCAACATCGGCGCAGGCGACACGGTGACGGCGACCGGGCTCGTCAACACCGGTGCGATCCAGATCGTGGGCAGCGGCACCATCCAGTCGACGCTGGACATCACCAGCGGGCCGGCGGGGTTCGGCACGCTGGGGGTGGAGACCGGGTCGGTTGCTCTCACGAATGATGCGCTGCTGGAGTTCGCCAGCGGCCAGATCGGCACGATCGACGGCTATCTCGCGCTTGTCGGTGCCAATGCGCGGGTTGCCGACGCCGGGACCCTGGCCAGCAACAGCGCGCTGACCGGCCTCACGACGGTCGCCGGGGATTTCCGCCTGGCGGGCGGGGCCTCGGTCGCCACCACGGGCGGACTGAGCATCATCGGCAGCGGCGATGTCTTGGTCGATTCCCCGTTCAATAACGGCGGCGGCGGCAGCAGCCTGGCGGTCGGCGGGACGCTGACCGTCAGCAGCACGAACGGCAACGCGCTGTATATCGGCGCCACCAACATCGGCACCGGCGACACGGTGACGGCGACCGGGCTCGTCAACACCGGCGCGATCCAGATCGTGGGCAACGGCACCATCCAGTCGACGCTGGACATCACCAGCGGGCCGGCGGGGTTCGGCACGCTGGGGGTGGAGACCGGGTCGGTTGCTCTCACGAATGATGCGCTGCTGGAGTTCGCCAGCGGCCAGATCGGCACGATCGACGGCTATCTCGCGCTTGTCGGTGCCAATGCGCGGGTCGCCGACGCCGGGACCCTGGCCAGCAACAGCGCGCTGACCGGCCTCACGACGGTCGCCGGGGATTTCCGCCTGGCGGGCGGGGCCTCGGTCGCCACCACGGGCGGACTGAGCATCATCGGCAGCGGCGATGTCTTGGTCGATTCCCCGTTCAATAACGGCGGCGGCGGCAGCAGCCTGGCGGTCGGCGGGACGCTGACCGTCAGCAGCACGAACGGCAACGCGCTCTACATCGGCGCCACCAACATCGGCACCGGCGACACGGTGACGGCGACCGGGCTCGTCAACACCGGCGCGATCCAGATCGTGGGCAACGGCACCATCCAGTCGACGCTGGACATCACCAGCGGGCCGGCGGGGTTCGGCACGCTGGGGGTGGAGACCGGGTCGGTTGCTCTCACGAATGATGCGCTGCTGGAGTTCGCCAGCGGCCAGATCGGCACGATCGACGGCTATCTCGCGCTTGTCGGTGCCAATGCGCGGGTTGCCGACGCCGGGACCCTGGCCAGCAACAGCGCGCTGACCGGCCTCACGACGGTCGCCGGGGATTTCCGCCTGGCGGGCGGGGCCTCGGTCGCCACCACGGGCGGACTGAGCATCATCGGCAGCGGCGATGTCTTGGTCGATTCCCCGTTCAATGACGGCGGCGGCGGCAGCAGCCTGGCGGTCGGCGGGACGCTGACCGTCAGCAGCACGAACGGCAACGCACTTTACATCGGCGCCAGCAATATCAGCACCGGCGACACGGTGACGGCGACCGGACTGGTCAACACCGGCGTGATCGAAATTCAGCGGGAACGGCACCATCCAGTCGATGCTGGACATCACCAGCGGAGCGGCGGGATTTGGCACGCTGGGGGTGGAGACCGGGTCGGTTGCTCTCACGAATGATGCGCTGCTGGAGTTCGCCAGCGGCCAGATCGGCACGATCGACGGCTATCTCGCGCTTGTCGGTGCCAATGCGCGGGTCGCCGACGCCGGGACCCTGGCCAGCAACAGCGCGCTGACTGGCCTCGGGACGGTCGCTGGGGATCTCCTGCTGTCGGCCGGAGCGTCGGTCAGCACCACGGGCGGGCTGAGCATCATCGGCAACGGTGAGGTGTGGGTCGATTCCCCGTTCAATGACGGACTCGGCGGCAGCAGCCTGACGGTCGGCGGGACGCTGGCCGTCAGCAGCACGAACGGCAACGCACTTTACATCGGCGCCAGCAATATCAGCACCGGCGACACGGTGACGGCGACCGGACTGGTCAACACCGGCGTGATCGAAATCAGCGGGAACGGCACCATCCAGTCGACGCTGGACATCACCAGCGGAGCGGCGGGGTTCGGCACGCTGGGGGTGGAGACCGGGTCGGTTGCTCTCACGAATGATGCGCTGCTGGAGTTCGCCAGCGGCCAGATCGGCACGATCGACGGCGTATCTCGCGCTTGTCGGTGCCAATGCGCGGGTCGCCGACGCCGGGACCCTGGCCAGCAACAGCGCGCTGACTGGCCTCGGGACGGTCGCCGGGGATCTCCTGCTGTCGGCCGGAGCGTCGGTCAGCACCACGGGCGGGCTGAGCATCATCGGCAACGGTGAGGTGTGGGTCGATTCCCCGTTCAATGACGGACTCGGCGGCAGCAGCCTGACGGTCGGCGGGACGCTGGCCGTCAGCAGCACGAACGGCAACGCGCTCTACATCGGTGCCAGCAATATCGGCACCGGCGACACGGTGACCGCGAATGCGCTCAGCAACGCGGGGGTCATCCAGATCGTCGGGAACGGCACCATTGTTTCGGCGCTGGATGTCAACGGTCCGGCGACAAACAGCGCCACGGTCAATATCGACGGGTCCGGCGAGCTCCTGATGGGTGCCGGGGACGCATACACGCAGGCGGCTGGGTCCACCAACATCGCGTCCGGCGGCACGCTCGCCGGCATCGCCGACGTCACGGGCGGCACGATCTACATTGCGTCCGGCGGCATCCTGGCCGGGACCGCCAACGTCACCGGCGGTTCGCTGGACGGCACCGGCACGGTCGTCGGCACGGTCAACGATACCGGCGGCACCGTGTTCGGCGGCCCGAACACCAGCACGCTCGGCACGCTGACGGTCAACGGTACCTACAATCAAAGCGGCACCGGGAAACTTGAGGCGAATATCAGCGGCGCCGGCACCTCGTCCAGCCTGGTCGACCGACACCGGCGGCTACGTGAATCTGACCGGCGGCACCCTGTCGATCAACGGTTCGCTCGCGGTCGGCGTTCCGGTGACGGTGATGACGTTTGGCGACGGCGACCTGGTCGGGCAATTCGCCGTGGTGCAGGACGGCACGGCGATCGGCAACGGCACCTTCGTCAATCTCGGCGACGGCACGACGGTCGAGGTGTTCTACAACAACGACAGCGGCAACATCCAGGTCGAGCGGGTCAACACCGCCTCGCTGGCGACGACCTATACCTGGACCGACGCGACTGCCAACTGGAACACTCCGTCCGACTGGAACGGCGGGCAGGTGCCGAATTCGACGGCGAACGTCGTCATCGGCTCCACCACCAGCGGCAACGTGACGCTCAACGGTTCGAGCGGCGACACGACGGTCAATTCGCTATCGATCCTGGCCTCGAACGCGTTGACGGTCAGCGGGGTCACATTGACCTCCGCAACCGGCGGCGGCGGCATTTCGGTCGCCGCCGGCGGGACGTTGTCGCTGTCCAACGGCGAGATCAACGGCTCGCTGCTCAGCGGCGCGGGCCTGTTGCAGACCAGCAGCGGTACCGGGGTGCTGGCCGGGGACACGATCGCGGCCAGCACGACCTATGTCGGGCAGAACAGCACCACCACCGAACTGCTGGGTCTGATCGATAACGCGGGCACGCTCGAGCTGATCGGCGGGGCCGGGCAGAACAGCAACGTCAATATCGCCGACGCCGTCACGCTCACCGGCGGCGGAATGGTGACGCTGGATGACCAGTCCGGTGGCGGCGACTGCGGCGATCCAGGGCAATGGCCAGATCCTGACCAATGCCAATAACACCATCCAGGGCACCGGGGTCATCGGCAACGGCAGCCTGGCGCTGATCAATGGCAGCGTGATCGATGCGACGCCGAAGGGCGGAACCAGCACGCTGAACCTGAACGGTTCAGGCAACATCACCAACACCGCCACGCTGGAGGCCACTGCCGGCGGCGTGCTGCAGATCAGCGGCAACACGGTCAACAACGCCAGCGGCAACATCACGGTCGCCGACGCCACCAGCACCGTGGAACTGGTCAATGCGACCGTCCAGGGCGGCACCCTGAACAACACCGGCGGTGGAACGTTTGCGACGGTCAGTACCGCGGCGCTGGACGGCAGCACGCAAGGCGCCCTGACGATCAGCACCGGCAGCACCTACACGGCAAGCAACAACGCCACGACGTATCTTTACGGATCGATCGTCAACAAGGGCCTGATCCAGCTCAATGGCGGGAACGGGCAGAACGGAAACATCGCGATCGGCGACGCGGTCACGCTCAGCGGCGGCGGCACCGTGACACTGGACACCACCCTGACCAGCGGTGGCGACGCTTACATCTACGGCAATGGCCAGACCCTGACCAACACGAACGACACGATCCAGGGCACGGGGGTCATCGGCGACGGCAGCCTGGCACTGATCAATGGCAGCGTGATCGATGCCACGCCGGAGGGTGGGACCAGCACGCTGAACCTGAACGGTTCAGGCAACATCACCAACACCGGCACGCTGGAGGCCACCGCCGGCGGCGTGCTGGCAGATCAGCGGCAACACGGTCAACAACGCCAGCGGCAACATCACGGTCGCCGACGCCACCAGCACCGTGGAATTGGTCAATGCGACCGTCCAGGGCGGCACCCTGAACAACGCCGCCGGTGGAACGTTTGCGACGGTCAGTACCGCGGCGCTGGACGGCAGCACGCAAGGCGCCCTGACGATCAGCACCGGCAGCACCTACACGGCAAGCAACAACGCCACGACGTATCTTTACGGATCGATCGTCAACAAGGGCCTGATCCAGCTCAATGGCGGGAACGGGCAGAACGGAAACATCTGCGATCGGCGACGCGGTCACGCTCAGCGGCGGCGGCACCGTGACACTGGACACCACCCTGACCAGCGGTGGCGACGCTTACATCTATGGCAATAGCCAGACCCTGACCAACACGAACGACACGATCCAGGGCACGGGGGTCATCGGCGACGGCAGCCTGGCGCTGATCAACGACGGCGTGATCGATGCCACGCCGGAGGGCGGGACGCAGCACGCTGACCCTGAATGGCTCGGGTGGAATTGCCAACACCGGCCTGCTGGAGGCCACCGGCGGCGGCGTTTTGACGATCGACGACCAACGTCGCCAATACCGGTGGCACCATCACCGCCAGCGGCACCCTCAGCACGGTCGACGTGACTGGCGGGTTCACGATCACCGGCGGGACGCTGAATACGGTCGGCGCCGCGGTACTGGAGACGGCACCTGGCGGTTCCGCGGTGCTGCAAAACCTTACTCTATCGGCTGGCAGTAGTTATACCTCGACCAACGGAGCCGTCACGGGCCTGCTGGGCACGATCGACAACATAGGTACGATCGAGCAAATCGGCGGCGGCGGCAACAACGGCTACCTGAATGTCGGTGGCAGTGTGACGCTTACCGGTGGCGGGACCGTGACGCTGGACACCTTGTCCGGTGGCGGAAGCGCCTTCCTCCAGGGCAATGGCCAGACCCTGACCAATACAAATAACACGATCCAGGGCACCGGGGTCATCGGCAACGGCAGCCTGGCGCTGATCAATAATGGGGTGGTCGATGCGACGCCGGAGGGTGGAACAGCGACCCTGACGCTGAACGGGAGCGGCGGGGTCACGAACACGAGCACGCTGGAAGCCTCGGGCGGCGCCACTCTGCTGATCAACAGCCCGGTGGACAACGCGGGCGGCAACATCACCACCGTCGATGCAGCGAGCACGGTCGAGGTCTACGCCGCGGCGGTCCAGGGAGGCACGTTGAACAACACCGCCGGCGGGGTGTTTGAGACAGCCAACGGCGCGACGCTCGACGGGTCGTCGCATGGCGCCTTGACGATCAGCTCCGGCAGCACCGTCACCGCGACGAACAACACCACCACGTTTCTGCTGGGTACGATCGACAACGCGGGTCTGCTCGAACAGATCGGCGGGAACGGGCAGAACGGATTGCTCGACTTCGTCAGTGCGACCACGCTCACCGGCGACGGCACCGTGACGCTGGACACCATCTCGACCAACGGCGGCAATGCCTACATCGAGGGCAATGGCAACACCCTCACCAATGTCGAACAACACGATCCAGGGCACCGGGATCATCGGCAACGGCAGCCTGGCGCTGATCAATGAAGGCGTGATCGATGCGACGCCGGAGAGTGGGACCACGAGCCTGACGCTGAACGGGAGCGGCGGGGTCACCAACACGAGTACGATGGAAGCCTCGGGCGGCGCCGCTCTGGTGATCGAAACCACCGTCAACAACGCGGGCGGCAACATCACCACCGTCGATGCGGCGAGCACGGTCGAGGTCTACGCCGCGGCGGTCCAGGGAGGCACGTTGAACAACACCGCCGGCGGGGTGTTCGAGACAGCCAACGGTGCGACGCTCGACGGGTCGTCGCATGGCGCCTTGACGATCAGCTCCGGCAGCACCGTCACAGCGACGAACAACACCACCACGTTTCTGCTGGGCACGATCGACAACGCGGGTCTGCTCGAACAGATCGGCGGGAACGGGCAGAACGGATTGCTCGACTTCGTCAGTGCGACCACGCTCACCGGCGGCGGAACGGTGACGCTGGACACCATCTCGACCAACGGCGGCAATGCCTACATCGAGGGCAATGGCAACACCCTCACCAACGCGAACAACACGATCCAGGGCACCGGGATCATCGGCAACGGCAGCCTGGCGCTGATCAATGAAGGCGTGATCGATGCGACGCCGGAGAGTGGGACCGCGAGCCTGACGCTGAACGGTTCGGGCGCCGTCACGAATACCGGCACGATGGAAGCGTCGTCCGGCGGCGCTCTGGTGATCGAAACCACCGTCGACAACGCCGGCGGCAACATCACCACGGCCGATGCCACGAGCACGGTGGAGATCTACGGCGCGACGGTCCAGGGCGGCGCCTTGAACAACACCGCCGGCGGGGTGTTTGAGACAGCCGGCGGCGCGACGCTCGACGGGTCCTCGCATGGCGCCCTGACGATCAGTTCCGGCAGCACCGTCACCGCGACGGACAATACGACCACGACACTGTTGGGCACGATCGCCAACGCGGGCCTGCTCGTCCAGGTCGGCGGCAACGGGCAGAACGGAGCCCTCAATATCGGCGGTGCGGTCACGCTCACCGGCGGCGGAACGGTGACGCTGGACACCATTTCGACCAACAACGGCGAGGCCTACATCCAGGGCAACGGCCACACCCTGACCAATGTCAATAACACGATCCAGGGCACCGGGATCATCGGCAACGGCAGCCTGGCGCTGGTCAATAAAGGCGTGATCGATGCAACGCCGGAGGGCGGCACCTCGACCCTGACGTTGAACGGGTCGGGCGGGTTCAGCAGCACCGGCACGTTGGAAGCGACCGGTGGCGCCACGTTGGCGCTGAACGTCGGCGCCGCCACCGTCAGCGGCCTGGTCTCGGTCGCGGCCGGCAGCGCGCTCTCTCTCACCGGCGAACTGACCGTCAACGGGACGCTGGCCAACTTCGGCGCGGTCAGCGGCGGCCCAGCGACCGAGGTCGCCTTCGGTAGCGGCACCGACCGGCTGATCCTCGGCCCGTCGGCGACGTTCGGCGGCACCGTGGCGGGCGGCGGCATCCACACGACGCTGGAACTGGCCGTGGGCGCGGGCGCCGGAACGCTGACCGGGCTGGGCACGACCTTCACCAATTTTGGCACGGTGATCGTAGATCCGAGCGCGACCTGGACGGTGGACGCGGCCACCTCGCTGCTCGCCACGACGACGTTCATTGGCGACGGCGCGGGAAGCACGCTTGTGCTGAGCGGCGCCGGAACGTTCAATCTGGCCAACGTCAGCAACTTCGGCACGATCGATCTGCCGGCCGGCAACAACACGGTGACGGTGACCAATGCGACGCTGTCCGGCGGAACGGTGACCATCGTCGACGGTGCGAGCGGCAACAACACCGTCAGCGCGGCGAGCGACACCTCGGCAAGCAAGGGCAAGTCGCTGACCTATGACGCCGGGACGGGCACGGACAGCTTCACCGGCGGGTTCGAGAACGACACGGTTGCGGTGTCGGCGGCGGCGGTGGGCGGCGACACGCTGACCGGCGGCAGCGGGACCAACACGCTGGTGTTGACCAGCGCGGGCGCCGCCAATCTCGGCGGTGTCAGCAAGTTCGCCACGATCGACCTTGCGGCCGGCAACAGCACGGTGACGGTGACCGATGCGTTGCTGTCCGCCGGGTCGCTGGCGATCAACGACGGCGCGAGCGGCAACAACACCATCAGCGCGACGAGTGACACTTCGGCCAGCAAGGGCAAGACGCTGACCTATAACGCCGGGGCGGGGACCGACAGCTTCACCGGCGGGTTCGAGAACGACAAGGTCAACGTCGCCGCGGCTTCGGTGGGCGGTGACACGCTGACCGGCGGCAGCGGGACGAACACCCTGACCCTGACCAGCGCCGGCACGGCGAACCTCGGCGGGGTCAGCAAGTTCGCCACGATCGACCTTGCGGCCGGCAACAGCACGGTGACGGTGACCGATACGACGCTGTCCGGTGGGTCGGTGATCATCAACGATGGAGCAAGCGGCAATAACAGCGTCAGCGCGGCCGGCGACACGTCGGCCAGCAAGGGCAAGACACTCAACTATTTCACCGGGACGGGGACCGACACCTTCACCGGTGGTTTCGAGAACGACAATGTCCACGTCTCGGCGGCGGCGGTGGGCGGCGACACGCTGACCGGCGGCAGCGGCTCGAATTTGCTGATCCTGAGCAGCGCCGGCACCGCCAATCTCGGTGGGGTGAGCAAGTTCGCTACCATCGACCTTGCGGTCGGCAACAGCGCGGTGACGGTGACCGATACGACGCTGTCCGGCGGATCGATCACGATCAACGACGGCGCGAGCGGCAACAACACCGTCAGCGCCGCGGGCGACACGTCGGCCAGCACCGGCAAGACGTTCAGCTACTTTGCCGGGACGGGAACCGACAGCTTCACCGGCGGTTTCGAGAACGATGCGGTCCACATCTCGGCGGCGGCGGTTGGCGGCGACACGCTGACCGGTGGCAGCGGGACGAACACCCTGATCCTGACCAGCGCCGGGACGTTCAGCCTCGGTAAGGTCAGCAAGTTTGGCACGATCGATCTTGCGACCGGCAACAACACGGCGACAGTGACCAATACGACGCTGTCCGGTGGGTCGGTGACGATCAACGACGGCGCGAGCGGCAATAACACCGTCAGCGCGGCGGGTGATACATCGGCGAGCAAGGGCAAGACGCTCAACTATTACACCGGAACGGGCACTGACAGCTTCACCGGCGGGTTCGAGAACGACGCGGTCCGCGTCTCGGCGGCGGCGGTGGGCGGCGACACGCTGACCGGCGGCAGCGGCACGAACTCCCTGATCCTGACCAGCGCCGGGACGTTCAGCCTCGGCGGGGTCAGCAAGTTCGCGACGATCACCCTGCACGCCGGCAACAACACGGTGGCAGTCACCGATACGACACTGTCCGGTGGCCCGGTGACGATCGCCGCCGGCCCGAGCGGCAATAACACCGTCAGTGCGGCTGGGGATACATCGGCAAGCAAGGGCAAGACGCTCACCTATAGCGCCGGAACGGGGACGGACAGCTTTACCGGCGGTTTCGAGAACGACGGCGTCAGTGTCTCAGCAGCGGCGATCGGCGGCGACACGCTGACCGGCGGCAGTGGCACGAACACTTTGAGCCTGACCGTCGCCGGGACGTTCAGCCTCGGCGGCGTCAGCAACTTCGGTAAGATCGAGCTGCACGCCGGCAACAACACGGTGACGGTAACCGCCACGACGCTGTCAGGCGGGAAGATTGTGCTGTACGATGGAACGAGCGGCAACAACACCGTCAGCGCGGCCGGGGACACGTCGGGAAGCGCGGGCAAGACACTCAACTATTACCTCGGGACGGGAACGGACAACTTCACCGGTGGTTTCGAGAACGACGGTCTCGTCGGCACGGCGGCGGCGGTGGGCGGCGACACGCTGACCGGCGGCAGCGGCACGAACACCCTGACCCTGACCACCAACGGCACCGTCAATCTCGGCGGTGTCAGCAAGTTCGCCACGATCGACCTTGCCGCCCACAACAACACGGTGACGGTAACCGATACGACGCTGTCCGGCGGGTCGATGGCGTTGCACGCCGGCGCGACCGGCAACAACACCATCAGCGCGGCCGGCGATTCGTCGGCCAGCACGGGCATGACGCTCAACTATTTTGCGGGGACGGGAACGGACAGCTTCACCGGCGGTTTCGAGAACGACTGGGTCCACGTCGCGGCGGCGGCGGTGAGCGGCGACACGCTGACCGGTGGCAGCGGTACGAACATCCTGATACCTCACCAGCGCCGGGACGTTCAGCCTCGGCGGGGTGAGCAAGTTCGCCACGATCGACCTTGCGGCCGGCAATAGCAATGTGACGCTAACCAACACGACGCTGTCTGCTGGGTCGATCACCGTCAACGACGGCGCGAGCGGCAACGACACCGTCAGCGCGGCCGGTGACACGTCGGTCAGCTCCGGCAAAACGCTTACCTATGTCACCGGGATGGGGACGGACGGCTTCACCGGCGGTTTCGAGAACGACGCAGTCCACGTCTCCGCGGCGGCGGTGGGCGGCGACACGCTGACCGGCGGCAGCGGCTCGAATACCCTGACGGTAACCAGTGCCGGCACCGTCGGCCTCGGCGGGGTCAGCAAGTTCGGCACGATCGACCTTGCACACCGGCAACAACACGGTGACGGTGACCGATACGACGCTGTCCGGTGGGTCCGTGACGATCAACGACGGACCGAGCGGCAACGACACCGTCAGCGCGGCCGGTGACACGTCGGCCAGCACCGGCAAAGCGCTTACCTATGTCACCGGGACGGGAACGGACAGTTTCACAGGCGGTTTCGAGAACGACGCAGTCCACGTCTCCGCGGCGGCGGTGGGCGGCGACACGCTGACCGGCGGCAGCGGCTCGAACACCCTGACGCTGACCAGCGCCGGCACCGTCAACCTCGGCGGGGTCAGCAAGTTCGCCACGGTCGACCTCCACGCCGGCAACAACACCATGACGGTGACCGACACGACGCTGTCAGGCGGTTCGGTGACGATCAATGCCGGGACCACCGGCAATGACACGGTCAGCGCCGCCGGGGACACGTCGGCGAGCGCGGGCACGTCGCTGACGTTCTACGCGGGGAGTGGAACGAACGGCTTCACGGGAGGGGCCGAGAACGACACCATCTACGCCGGTACCGGGTTGGGGACGTTCACGGCCGGCACCGGCACCGACAGCTTCGTGTTCATCAAGAGCAACCTGCCCGACCAGACGATCAACAACTTCCAGGTGAGCAACGACGATATTCTGGTGTATGGGATCCATTCCGCCGGCGGATTCGACCTTGGCAGCACGGACAACGGGCTCAACCCCGGTACGCCGACGGCGATCGACCCGGCGATCTTCGTTGCGAATGCGAGCGGCGATTTCACCAGCTCCACCCAGCGGTTTGCCTACGATACGAGCAACGGGAAACTGTTCTACAGCGCGACCGGCAGCAACGCCTCCGAAACGCTGTTTACCACCCTCACGGGGGCGCCGGATATCAGTGCGAGCAATCTCCTATTCGAGCATTGAGCTGATGTGCCGTTGCTCGTCAACCACCTAAAATAGGGCGGTATTATGGGGGCGGAAGGCCCAAGCGTGAAACGTACGGTAGCGTCTTGCACGCAATGTCCTGGCCCGGGGTCGAACCGCCGTGAGCTTATCAATCCGTTTCGGATTCAAAGGCCCCGGGATAACCTCGATGGGTCGTATTGCGCGCAATGTGATCCCCCGCGTTAGACCCCCCATTTGCTGCGTGCAATACGACGTCTCGATAACCAATCCTGCGTCCAGGACAGACTGCACGCAATGATTGCAGGCAATAACCGGCGATCTTATGCCGGAGGCAGAACGTATGCTCCACTCGTCAGGCCGGAATCACCGGAATCCCGTTGGTGTTCACGTTTCTTACCGTGCAGTTTTAGGCGGATGGGCCTTCCACCCCTATGTGTCCAGCGTCGCCACCTTCCACCGCGCCGCCGCGGTGGCGAACCCGTGCGAGGCCCTGACGGTCAAGCTGGCGTTGAAGCGGATGCACCGCGAGCGTGGCCGCGCCCAGGCCCAGGCGGCGCCGCTGAATGACGTGCGTGTCAACGCCGGAGAGAAAATGCATCGACGCGCCGGTGTCGATCTTCTTTGGGCGTTTCAGTGCGGCGACAAGGATTTCAACCGGTTGGTCCTTCACGGCTTCATTGAACCGTCTCCCTCAGGATTGCAGCGTGTAGCGTAAAGTCCCCTTAGCGCTTCAGTGTTCGGTCGGGATGTCGTCACGATTTGTCAGGGGGAGTGTGGTCGAATATGCGGGCGTACGTTGGCGCGTACAGCGCGCGCTCGGCGTCGAGGCAGTTCTGCTGCGTTCAGAGGCCGGGGAGGAGGTGTCGGCCGACCCGTTGAAGATCCGGTTGCCTGATGAAGCCACGACACCGAGCGACGCATCGTCGCCCCTGGTCGATGAGTTGCGCTACAGCGATGCGGACTGGACTGAGGCCACGCGCCGGCGGGACCTGCTCGCGACCCTGGCCAGCAAACCAGCGAGAACGACCGCGGACGTCGCTGCGGCAGCGACGACGCTCGGCGTCACCCCGCGTACGGTGTGGACCCTGCTGCGGCGCTTGCAGTTGCATGGCAACGAGATTGCCCCGTTTCTGCCGACGCGCCGGGGAGCGCGGGCAAAGCGCCTGAGCGCCAGCCGCGAGGCGATCATTCAGCAGGCCATTGATCAGCACTATGCGAAGCCGACGCGGCCGAGCCTGCAGAGCTTGGCCAACGAGATCGCAGGACGCTGCAAGGCAGCCGGTCTCGCCCCGCCGGCCGTGAAAACCGTCAAGGCGCGGGTCCGGGCGCGCGATCAGGTATGGCTGGTTCGTCGCCGTGAGGGCGCCGGCAAAGCCCGGTCGCTCGGTTTGCTGATCGGGGCGCATCCTGGCGCCACAGCACCCTGGGAGCGGGTCCAGATCGACAGCACGCCCTGTGACATTCGTCTCGTTCGTGAGGTGGAACGCACGGTCATCGGCCGCCCGACCGTCACCTTCGCGATCGACATCTACAGCCGCACCATTCTCGGGTTCTCGGTCTCACTGCAGAGCGCGTCCACCGTCACGGTTGCGACCTGCCTCGCGCATGCGTGCCTTCCGAAGCAGGACTGGCTTGCCCAGCGCAATCTCGCCGGCGTGCACTGGCCGGTATGGGGTAAGCCGGGCATCCTCGAATACGACCAGGGTCCCGAGCACGAAGCCGCGGGCATCCAGCGCGGCCTTCGGCTGCATGGCATCGCATCGAAAGTGCGCGCCAAAGGTCATCCCGAACATCATGGCACGATCGAGCGGTTGATCGGGACGATGATGCGCCGCATCCACGAACGCCGAGGCACGACATTCGGCAGCATCAACGAACGCGGCGACGCGGAGCCGGATCGTCTGGCGTGCCTCAGCCTGCCGGAACTCGAACAGATCATTGCGCTCGAGGTTGACCGCTACAATCACAGCACCCACGACGGTGTCGGTGATCGGCCGCTCGATCGTTACCTCGCCTGGTATCGCCGCCCTGACCTCCCCGACCATCAGCGGGTTCCGCCGCTGCTCCCGGCCGAGCGTCTGCTGCTCGACTTCCTGCCGTACGAGCGCCGTCGGCTGGTCAGAACCGGGTTCCGACTGTTCCGTGTCGATTATAGCGCGCGTGGTCTGTTGGCGATGTGGCAGCGGCAGAACCAGGAAGCGATCGAGCGAATCGTCGTCTACGACCCGCGTAGCCTGGCGACGGTCTGGGTCGTCGACGACGCGACCGGCGGCTACATCGCGGCGCCCTATCGTGTCCCGCGCGCCGACATGACGCTGGCGGAAAGCGAAGCCGCCCGAAGGCAGCTGCGGGCGCTCAAGGTCGCGGACCGCACCGAGGCGCAGCTATTTGAACGAGTACCTGCAGGTCCGCGTCATCGAGCAGCACGGGCGAACTGCGACGTCACGCATGAAGGCGGAAAGGTCGCGCCAGGCGCGGCGCGCTGTCCCGGCTCCAAGGATGCACGACGATGGCACCGCCGCGCCGACGGCCACCGAGCTGTCCTCACGACCGCCGCATGCGTCACTGCCGGCCGACGTGATCGAGCCGTTTACCGATGTCGAGGATTTGTAGATGTCCGATGGCGACGACGCAGCGCATCTCGACGAGCCGGTGCGTCGGGAACTGTTGCTGTCGGATGACCAGCGGATTGCGCGGATCGATCGAGACCGCTGGATCGGCTACGGCCGGGCGCTGGAAGTCATCCAGGAGCTGGAGCGCATCCTGCGCTCCGAACGCCGGCAACGGCCGGACAATCTGCTGATTGTCGGCGCACTCGATCACGCGACATGGTGCCTACCTCCATATGTTATTGCAAAATCAGAGCTTCCTGGCGAGGGTCGGTTGGGAGCGGGCGCCGCACACCGTGAACCGCCGCACGCACCGCCGGCAAATCGAGGTCGGCGCGTGCAATGACCCATGGTGCTCCGGGGCAGGCTTGGCGCGCTGGCAGCAGCTTGGCCTGGATCAACCGGATCGCGGTCATCTTGCTGACGCCCAAATCCTCAATGACCTCGTTGAGGATCAGTTCACCACGTTCGGCCCGCTCGCCTTCGCGATAGCACACGATGTGGTGTTGGTTGCGGAATGCGCAGATGCGCGTTTTTGTCCAGGTATGCCCCTTCGCCGTACGCCGGCCCGCTCGGTTCAGAAAGGCTGCGATGGTACCATCGGGCAACACCCTGGCGAGTTCGGTGATGATCCGCTCGGTCTCCACATCGGTTTGCCAGCGATGCTCGCCCGACTTCTGCTTACGGGTCTCGATCATGGTGTGGTCGCCGCCTTGCCAGTGCAGCAGGAACCGCAGCTTACCGCCGGTGATCGTGACGACGATTTCTCGCAGCACCGTGCGCAAGATGCGCTTTCTGATCGCGGCCGAGGCGGCCGGGTGGTGCCAGAGTGCGGATACGTCGTGGCCCAGCGTGAGCAGCTGCTCGCGCTCCTCTTCTATTGTCGTTTCCTGCCTCAGATCTCCCGCGGCGGCGAGTTCCGCCTCGCGCTGGCCGACGATCGCGAGGTTGTCGTTCCAACGCCGCTCCAATTCGGCCGCAACCAGCCGGTTATCGGGATCCACCGCATCGTATTGCCGCCGCGCGAGCCCGACCTCGTAGCGTGCCTGCTGCAGCGCAAACTCGCACTGCTGCTGCTTCTCTGAGGCAACCTGCTCGCGCAGTGTGATCGCGTCCAACGCGGCGACCAGAGCGAATGGCTGTAGCAGACGGAGAATCTCTTCCGACACCGCCCGGTCGACCCGAATGCTGCCGAACGAGGTGCGGCAGCTGGACGCCCCATGATTCACATTTGCGCCGGCGCAGTGATAGCGGGCCGTCATTCCCTGACCGGGGTATGCCACATGGAGTTTGCGACCGCAGTGCCCGCACCTCAGCAAGCCGGCAAGCAGTGCAGCACCATCACGCACAGCGCCGCGTGCCATCGCGCCCTTCATGTTGGCGTTGTCGGCGATGGTGCGCTGGTTCGCCTCGAACTCGTCCCAGCTGATATAGCCCTCATGGTGATCGCGTAGCAGCACGGCCCACTCATCGCGGGCCACCCGTACGCCCTGGACGACGCGCTTGCGACCGTTTTCCAGCCGCACGCGCGATGTGGTGCGTCCATAAGTATAAGTACCGGCATAGACCGGGTTGGTCAGGATATGATGGATGGTCTGGTACACCGGCAAGCGCCAGCCGACACCGCGAACCCCCTCAGCATGCCGGGCACACGGCAGTTCGATTTGCTCCTGGCGCAACCATAGCAGCACCTGGCGGATGCTGCCGAGCTCGTTGAACTTACGGAACACCAATTCAATGGCGGCTTGGACCCGCCGGTCGGGGTTCTTCTCCAGACGGCGCCCAGGCCCAAGCTGATAACCGACCACAACTCTTTGGAACAGTTCGCCCCGGCTTGCTTTCTGACGAATCGCCTCGAGCGAGCGCTGGCGGAATGTCGACAGCTCCATCTCGCTCAATGTTCCCTTCATGCCGAGCAGCAGCCTGTCGTCGGGAAGCCGCGGGTCGAAGATACCGTTCTCATCGACGATCAGCGTGCCGACCAGGGCGCAGAATTCGAGCAGAGTGTGCCAGTCTCGCCCGTTGCGTGCCAAGCGCGACGCTTCGATCGACACCACCGCACCGACGGAGCCCTGGCAAATCGCGGCCAACAGGCGCTCAAACCCGGGACGTGTCACACCTGATCCAGAACGGCCCAGGTCCTCATCCAGCACGACCACGTCCAGCCAGCCGAGCGCGCGAGCCCGATCGGCCAGGGCATATTGCCGTCGTTTGCTCTCCAGGTTGTGGCGGACCTGCTCAGGTGTTGACTGGCGGATGTACACGTAGGCCGCACACGCAAGGTGGTCGGCGGTGATCTTACTCATCGGCCAACTCCGCGTGCTGATTTTCCACGACGAGGACCAACATCAATTCGCGCAGCAGCATCGTGAGCGGCGCTTCCAGCGTCGGAGGAATCAGTCCCGGTGCAGACGCCGACATCTGGAAGAGATCGAACTGGGGTATCGGAAGGTCGGCCATCCGCAACTCCTCGCTTGGTTGGGGGCGAGAGAGAGGGTAGGACCTCCCCACTCAAGCGGCGCAGATCACGGAGCACGCGCAACGGCAGGCGTGGGAGGTTCACCAGTGGCCAATCCGCTGCATCGGGGTCAAGCATCCAGGCAGGAAGTTGCATCAGCGTGCCGTCGGGCTGCTCGATCACGACATGCAAGCCGTCTCGATGTTGCCAGCGCTTGGCGACTGTCACCCGCGTTCCGCAGCGCGGATGATACTTATAGTGAATCAGCGCGGTCTCCCCGGGCTGATACCGGGCAATATGTTGCTGGGTTGTCCAATAATGGCAAGACAGCCATCGCGCGGCGGTTCATGGCGCGCGCGTTGCCGCCCGAGAACGCCGGCGCCACGTCTTCCACGATCCCGGTCGCGTTGATCCAGGCACCGAACGGGCCGCGCATCCCGCAGCTGTTGACGGCAATCCGTGCCGCGCTCGGGCACCCGCCGGGGCGAAGAGAGGCCACCGCTCAGCTGCGTTCCGAGGCCTATGCAATGATGCGACGCGTCGGCCTGCGCCTGTTGCTGATCGACGACCTGCACAACATTCGCGGCTCGAGCGTCGGGCCGCTCCTGGTCGAGTTGCGCGAGATCGGCTCGGTCGCAGGGATATCCCTGGGATGCTTCGCCACCAGGGAGATCGCCTACGCCTTGCGGCAGGACGAGCAGCTTGCCAACCGCTTCGAGCTGATGACCTTGCCCCGATGGCAGATCGAGGATCCGGACTATTGGCGGCTGCTCCAGACATTCGGGCGACGGCTGCCACTGAGGCTGCCCTCCAATCTCACCGATCCCGCGTTGGCGGCAGATATCCTGGCGCGTTGCGATGGGTTGATCGGGGGCGTGACAAGGCTGCTGCGGCAGGCGGCGGTGCAGGCGGTCCGGATGGGCCATGAGCGGATCGACCGCACCATGTTTGACCGGGTCAGGAGCACGACGCCGGCGGCGATCGAGGCTCTCTCGACATCAGAACAATTCTGACGCATGGCTCGCTTCGATCTTACCGAGGCCAAGTTCGTTCGGCTGCGACAGGATGTTGACGCACTGCTGTCCAACGAGGACGCACAGGCGCGCGAGGATATTTTCCGACTGCTGGCGATCGGGACGCGCGCCGGTCTCGACCTGTTCCCGCGGTTCCGCGCCATGGTTGCGCCTTGGCTGCGCGCACCGGTGCCGCATGGCCGCGCGGGCGCGGACGCCAGCGGGAGCCTGGAGATGGACGTGCTGCCCGAACGCCAGCAGGCGACGTTATGGCCATACCGCCCGCAGCGGCTGCGCGACGAGCTACTGTCGAGCTGGCTCTGCCGCGTGGCGCAGGGGATGGCCGCTCCGCCGAAACGTTTTGCCCAGGACGCGATCGGCGCCGACCTCGTGGACGTCGACCGCACCATCGGCGATGCGGCGCTTGACCGGCTTGCCTTCCTCTCCGGGCAGACCGCGACACAACTGCTGGACGGCACGTTGCGCCCGGACATCAAAACCTTCGCGACCGAGCGCCGCCCGCGTGTGAACGAGGCGGCCGCGCTGTATGGCGATCTCATCCTGCAGCGGCGCCGCGGCGGACAATGCATCGGCCCGATCACGCAATACTGCCCGGTCTGCCTCGCTGACAGCCACACCGCCTACCTCCGCCGCGGCTGGCGGTTCTCCTTCGAGGTCGCCTGCTGGGACGACGGATGCCTGCTCCTCGACGCCTGCTGGAGATGCGGCGCCTCGGTCAATCCCTTGGCGCAGACAATCCCCTCGACGGAGTTTCTCTGTGCAAAGTGTCACGCGCGCCTGGCTGACGCACCGTCGGTCCGGATGGACGAGTTCATTGACGTACAGCGCTTCATTTATGCGCAGATCGAGCGGCACGCCTTCTTCTGCACCGTGGGATTGGCCAGCCCGTCGGTGGCCGACTACCTGGCGGGCCTGGCAAAATCCGGTCTGCGCGGGAGCAATCCGGCTGGCATCGCCGATCGTGTGGGCTCGGTTCTGCAGGAATGGTGGCGCTGCGTCGGCACTGACCGGGCGTCGCAGCGAGGCGCCGTACGCAGGCGCTCACCAACAAAGCCGGCCGCGGCGGCGCGCGGGTCGGACAGGAAGCCGAGACGCCTCGGCTAGCCCCTTGCTCGATCGCGGGCGGGGGGACGCGTTTCAACGGCCGCTCGCACTGTGGCTGACCGGGGCTGCGATGATGCAGGCCGTCACGGATTGCCGTTGCACGGCCTTGACATGCCCTTTGCCTGCCTCACGCATCATCCTGTTCTTCGCCCCCGATCATCCCATCCTCCGACCCTGCGTCGGCCAGGACGTCAGACTGTCCCTGCGGTCCGCCCCGCGCGGGTCCCTCCGATGGCGCGCGCGGGCCCTGCCTCAGCTGCTCGAGCGGGCGGCGTGTCGTCCGGACCACCTGGTCGGAATGCGCCATCCAGTGCTCGAGATCGCTGTAATCGAGGCTGCGCCGCTCGATCGGCCCCAGTGGCGGCCCGAGCGGCGGCAGCGGCGGCGGTGCTGTCGTTTCCGGTGCAACGTCCTGGATCGGCGGCCGCCCGCGCCCGCGCCCCGGCTCCGGTCGCCGCGGGGGAGAAACCTGCTCGCGCAGCGGTGCCAGTCCCTCGAGCCCGAACAGCCGCCGCTTGGCGCGATGGGTCACCTCGACGACGATGCCGGCAGCGAGGAACCCGTCCAGCATCGCGATGGCGTTCTTGACGGACATGTCGATGGCGGCGGCGAGCGTCGTCGCCGAGAGCAGCGGGGCGGCGGCCAGCACATCGACGGCGAGCACGGCGCGCGAGGTGCGTCGCCGTCCGGCGACGGCGGCGCGGGCACTGATCCAACGCCGCTCCATGTCGAACAGCAGCTGCAACGCGTCGTCCGCCTCATCGGCCAGGGCATCGAGGAAGATCGGCAGCCAGGCATCGAGCTGGAACGGCACGCCGGCGGCGAGTGCTTTTGGCCCGGTTAGTGGCAGCGGCGCGCACAGCAGGCGCCGCCGCACCCAGCCCCGCACCAGCGCGGCCCGGATCGGTGGCCGCGCTTCGCCCTGGTCGAGCCAGGCGTGAACCCCGCGCGCCACCGCGAGCAGCGACGAGCCGGATCCCGCAGAAGCGCCAAGCGCTTGCTCGGCACGTTGCACCTCGCCTTCCTGATCGAAATCGGGGGCGACCAGCCATTGATGCAGGGTGAGGGCGTGACGCGCCGCCTCGAACACCATGCCGCGGTCGATGATGCGCAGCGCGCCATCCATGCGCAGCCGAAACCCTTCGAGCACGGCGGCGAGGTGCCAGGGGTCGATCGCCTGGCCGTCGACGGCGGCCTGGCGGCGCACGGCCTCCAGGCGGGTGCGGTAGAGGAAAGCAGGCTGCAGCGGGTGACGTGTCAAAGCCTGATCGAGCCGCGCGAACGCCGCCGCCGCGCGCTCGACGGCGCCCACGACAGCAGGAACCGGCGCGGCGAGCGGCACGGCGGCCAGATCGCGGATCAGGCCGCTCCTCCCGGGCCCGGGGGCGTCAGCTTGGGCATTGGCTCACGCGGACCGGTCGGGGGCTGGCGCCCGGCACCCGCGCCGGCCCGGCGCGATCGGTCGCGTGGCGCGAGGACGGCGGACGGCACGGGGGAAAACACGCCTCCCAAGGTTTGCACTGGCTGCCTCGTCCGCGACCCGGGGCGTGGCGGGGATGCCGGGCCGGCTGGGCGGAGCCTAGCAGACCACGGTGTCGATTCGTCAATGGGTTGCGCGTACGCTGACTTGAATTTGGCTTTCTACTCAAATGGCGTATTAATCTGAAAACTGGCGGAATCCCGCCATTTTCGGTCGGCTCGGCTGCATCTATTACCGATAACGGCAGTTGTCGATGGTAAAGTATTTGGGGTAAACCTCGCTCCCATGGGCCGCCTTGCGCGCCCGGAGGACGGTCGTGGACAGCCAAAGCAAACCGCAGGACGGACGGCCACAGGACGCGGCGACGCTGCTTGTGCCGTCGCGTGCCCTGGTGCCGGCGCCGGTCGGCGGCGACGCGGGCAGTGTGCGCGCCTGGTTCGACGCAGCCGTCGACGCTGAGCAGCCGGCGCTGGACGGCACGCTCGAAGCTGAGCGCGACGCCGCAGAAGCCTATGCCCGCATGGCCAAGGCCGAGAACACGCGGCGCGCGTACCGTGCCTGCAGTGCGCGCCTGGTGTGCCTGGTGCCTGAAACGAGACCTCCCTCCCCTACCCGCGGCCGGCGCCGATGTCGCCGCCTTCCTCGCCGGCGAACGCGGGGGAAAAAACTGTCGCCCGAGACGCTGAAACTGCGCCGCGCCGCGATCCGCTACCTGCACCGCGCCGCCGGCTGCCCAGTGCCGACCGACGATGTCTGCGTCTCCGAGACGCTGGCCGGGATCCGGCGTGACGCGGCGAAAAAGGGCCAGCTGCCGCGAAAAAAGGTCGCGGCGACCGCCACCATCCTGCGCCGGCTGCTGGTGCCAATTCCGACCGATCTGCGCGGCCTGCGCGATCGCGCCATCCTGCTGGTCGGCTTTGCCGGCGCGCTCCGCCGCTCGGAACTCGCTTCGATCCGCCTCGAGCATCTGGAGAAGACCGACCGCGGCATCCGGCTGACGCTGCCGCATAGCAAGGGTGCACAGGACAGCGCCGTGACCGTCCCCCTGCCCTATGGCGACACCGAGCTCTGCCCGGTCCACGCGCTGGAGGCCTGGCTGCAGGCCGCCGGCCTCACCGTTGGCCCCGTGTTCCGCCGGATCTGGTTGCCGCCGCGTTCGAAAAAGGGCGCGCCGCTGGGCGCCCCCCCTCCCCTGCCCCGGATCGGCGCCGCGGCGATCACGGCGCAGACCGTCGCACAAGTGGTCCAGGCTCGCGCCGTCGCGGCGGGCTTCGGGTTGCGCGATCTCGGCGGCCACAGTCTCAAGCGCGGCGCACTGACCACCGGCATGGACCGCGGCATCCATCCGGCCAAGCTGAAGCGGCTCGGCCGCCACAAAACCTTTGACGTGCTCGGCGAGTACCTCGAGTTCGGCGATCTTTTCGAGGGACATCCACTCAGCGGGGTGCTCTGACGCGCGTCCGGTGATGGCGGTTCAATCCGTCACTGAAGCGCTAAAGGCCCCAACTGAAATGGCGAAGGCAGATCGACATTGCGCGCCGCCGGTTGCGCCACGATCCTCGAAGAGCACGCCTCCGGCGCCGATCGCGGCCGACCGGTGCTGGCGCGCCTGCTGCACGAAATCCGCGCCGGCGAAACCCTGGTAGTGGTCCGGCTCGATCGGCTGGCGCGCTCGGTCAGCCACCTGCTGGCCGTGATCGAACAGCTCGAGGAAGCGGGGGCGCATTTCCGCAGCCTGCGCGATCCGATCGACACCACCACACCCCAAGGCATGTTCTCGCTGCAGGTGCTGGGCGCCGTCGCCCAACTTGAACGGGCGCTGATCTACACTCCGACGCCCTTCTGTGCGGAGCCTCCGTGTCACCTCCCGGTGCTCCCAAAGCGTAATCGGCAGGCGCCCGAGATCGGCATAGGGCACCCGGACGTGCTCGCCGGCTGGCAGCTCGACGAACACGGCGCTGAGGTCCCTCGGGTCGTATTTCACCCGCAGTTTGCCGACGCCGTGGTCAACCAGATGGGCCAGCGCGCCATCCTGATACAGGATGTTGAAAAGCCGGATGCCATCGCGGCAGACAATCCGTTCCTCAAACGGCAGGAAGTCACGCAACAGTCCGGCCGCGTCGGCCCCATCACGCAGGGTCACGCTGGACGCGCCATCCGCCCAGGCCGAGGCAGGCGTCCGGGCGAGCGCGGCATGGATCTCGTTGTGATAGGAACCCAAGACCTCCAAAGTCAGGATGCGCTCAAACTCCCGGAACGTGAGCACCGCCTGCGCCTCGGCGTCATAGGCACCGCGCGCCGCAACGCTGGAGAACGTTGAACCCGGCAGCGCCTGAATGCGGCCCATAAGCGTTCCCATCATCCGCTCGATATGGCCGCCAAAACGAGGCGTCGCTGCGTACCGTGACACGGGCCCTGAGCGTCTTCATCGAGGGCGATTTCAGTCCGACTGCGCAGCAATCACGGCGGACCTCGATCAACACTCGCTTCAGGGTCGGCCGCTCTGGTTTGAGGTAGACCTCCTCGGTCGCCCGGCCGATCCGGGCCTCGATACCGGGATCGAGGCTCTGCCGACTTTTTTGAGGTCCGGGCTTGGCCGGCACCAGCGCTGTCGTCACCGGCCGCCGGCGGAATGCCCGGACCAAGGCGTAAACACGCGCCGCACTGACCCCAGCTCGCGCCCCGCCGCGGCGACCGCCGCCTTGCCGAGGTGAGCTGCCACACAGAGCGGCCTTATCACCAATTCACGACGAACGGCCTGCGCCCTAGCTGCATCCGAAACCCCAAGCGGTGATCGCCCTTCGGCGGCAGCGCGGCGGTCACAATTCACCTTTGCCGACATTCTCAGTCGCCAACCAGGATACCTTCTTGCCAACCGAGTCGCGGCCAACTGTATGAAAAGGTTCACAATGGCTGATCGGGATTTACGATGCGCGACAGCACCGCAGGCATCAGACGTTCAGTGGCCCCGAGGAAATGCGGGTTATTGCCGGAATGGCCGAAACGGCGCGCTTGATCCAGCCAAAGGGCGGCCTCATAGAACCCCGAATAAAGGCGTCGCCGGAGTATCCCGGGGCGGCGGCGGTGACACTGCCTTTTATCGCCGGCGAGGAGGTGTTGCTCACGGTTTGGTGACAGCCCGTTCGCATCGTCCCGCGAAAAACTCCTGCCATGAAGAAGCCGACGTGGGTCGGACTACGGCCCAAGCACGTAGCCAATCGTGCCAGGGCGTTTTGTCGAACGACAAAGCGTTGTCTGGCGGAGACTGAAGGGTTTCGGAACCGGCCAAGGCTGAATGGCACGGCTGATGCCAATCGTGTGGTGAAGAAACGCAGCGAAGAGGTGAGTGGATGGAGCTGGAAAAAGTCTCACGGACATCGATGAACCGTCCGGTATCAACCGGCTCGGCGAGGCGTCCGAGCATCTGTCAACAAAAATGGCTAAACCCGCCGATATGGAACTGGCGCCTTCGCGTCGTCGCAGGCCGGAAGGCAAGCAGGGCGAGTATCTGCGGTCCCATGATATTGCGCGGATTCTCCCCCTCAGCGTGCGCCAGATCGAGGCGATGGCCGCCGAGGGATCACTGCCGGCGTTCAAAATGCCTGGCTGCTCGGTTTGGTTGTTCGATGAGGCCGTAATCCGGCGGGAGATTTCAATCCATGCGTCAAGACCAAGTCAAAAGCGTGTAGCCCGGTGTCATACGCCAAGCATCCCGGATCAGACCACAATCTTTACCAGCGCGGTGGGCGATGGTACAGTCCGTTACGAGCTCGACGGAGTTGAACAGCGGAAGTCGCTTGGCACGTCTGATGTCCGCAAGGCACGGAAGGAACGGGACCAAATCCTGAGGGAGGTGGCCGTCCGCCGGGAGGGACGCGCGCCAGATGTCGTCCACACATGGCAGGATGCTGTGGATGGGTGTCTGACACAGCTTGAGAGTCGGGCGCAGGCCGGTGAAATATCCAAGGCGTCTGTTCAGCGCTACGAGACATCAATTATTCAGATCACGCTCGCGCTGGGATGGGATCCTGACGGCACGACGGCATCAATTTCCCTCCACGATATCACCAAGGCCACATTGAGCGACTTCGTCGAGGCGCGGCGGGAGGAAGGGCGTGCAACCAGCACGATCCTGAATGACATCACGGCTTGGTCACATGTTATGGGCTACGCAAGCCAGAAGGACTGGATCCAAGAGAATCCGATTTGGCCGCTCGATCGGCGGAAGCTCGTTGGCACCCGCCGATCGCGCATTACCCCTCCGACCGATCCCGAGGTCGCGGATCTCATCGCTGATGTGAGTGAATGGTCGCAGGATATGGCGCGCCTCATGCTCTGGTTGCGCGAAACCGGGATGCGCCTGGGTGAGATTCTCAACCTACGCGTTAGCGATATTCACCCGTGTGGCACCAAAGCGACCCTTAGGCAGGGGGTTAAGCGTAACCGAGGTGCGGACGGGGGACCGATGACCCGGACGATCAATCTGGGGCGTGCCGCCACGCTGCTCCCAGAGGCGCCGGCGAAGGGGAGGTTGTTCGCGGCGCTGCCAGCGGATAGCGCCGTCGTGTCGACGCGCTATGGTCAGTGGCGGAGGCAGAGGCAGGGGCGCGAGAACCGCACTGCGGCGGCGGCCGGCCGCGAACCGTCCGCCCTCAAAACCTATCGGCTGCATGACTTGCGCCACGCCTTTGCGGTGGCCTCGCTGGTCGATGACCCGGACAGCATCTACCGGCTCTCCGAGCATCTCGGGCACACGCTGGTGTCGACCACCGAGATTTACACCGGGCATCTCCGCCGCGATGGCGCGATGTGGCGCTACAGCCGCGACCGGAAGCTGTTCGGGTCGCTCGCAACCCCGGCTGCAGCGACGCTGACCGAGAGCGCAAATCAGGGATTGCTGGCATAGGGTCGGCACAGAGGTCGGCACACGCCGTCAAAAACCGTTATGTAACACAACGGTCTTTGTGTCGGCCGCATCAAGGTCAAGTTGGGAAATCAATGGCTTGGCGGAGGGAGGGGGATTCGAACCCCCGATAGAGGTTGACCCCCTATAACGGTTTAGCAAACCGCCGCCTTCAGCCGCTCGGCCACCCCTCCGCCGGGAGGGCGCATCCCGGATCGCTCCGGACACGGCGTTTGCGCCGTCACTTCTAGGGCCTCGATCCGACAGCGTCAAACGGCACAGCCGCGTCGGCACAACGCAACGATGGCCGTGGCGGCGATCGGCCCGCATGGCGGCGAACGCCAGCCGCGGTGCATCGCCGTCGGTTACGGGCGGGGCTATCTCGTTTCTCCTACGAAACCATGCTGCAGCTCGGCCAGCCGTGCCAGCGCCGCGGCAGGCAGCGGGCCCGTTTCTACCGCCGCCAGCGCTGCCGCGAACTCTTCCCCCGTCGCCATGCCGACCAGCACGGTGCCGATCGCGTCGTTGGAGATGACGAACCGCGTTGCCGCTTCCGCCAGGCTGGCGGCGTAGCCCTCGGTCACCAGCGGTGCCAGCCGCCGCGCGCGTGCCAGGTCGTCGTCGTACTGCAGCGCCGAGCCGATCGGCTCCGGCGCGGGACTTGCGATCGGATGCCGCTCCGCTGCGCCCGACAGCGCGCCGCCGGCCAGGGCGCGGATGCCGATGGTGCCGACGCCGGCGGCGGTCGTGTGCTCCAGCAGCCGCCGGTAGTCCTGCGCCGGGTAGCCCGGCGGGACCGCCATGCCGGCCGACGGGTTCAGCATGTTGTAGCTGACCTGGGCGCTCTGGAACGCACCCGAATCGATCACCTGATGCAGCGCCGCGGTGTCGCCCACCGCGGTGATGCCAAGGAACCGCGTCTTGCCCTGCTGGCGCAGCGCCTCGAACGCCGGCACCACCTGCTCCAGCACCATCTTCACCGAGAACGATTCGCCCGCGCCATCGGCGGTGATGGCGTTGTGCAGGTGGAAGATGTCCACGTGGTCCATGCCGAGCCGGTGGAGGCTGCCCTCCAGCGAGGCCGCGGCGGCGGCGCGAATGTTGCCGCGCTCGGCTTGGGTGAAGCGGATCTTGGTGCCGACATAGGCGGCGGGCTTCAGTCTGGCCCAGACGCGGCCGAGGTTGGTCTCCGACGCGCCGTTGCCGTACTGCACCGCGGTGTCGAAGTAGTTGATGCCGGCGTCCAGCGCGCGCGCCACCACGCGTTCCTGGTCGGCCGGCGCGCCGCGCACCATCAGGCCGCCGACGGCGCCGCAGCCGAAGCCGAACACCGAGACCCGCATGCCCGTGCGGCCGAAATCGCGCATTTCCATCACGTCATCCCTTCATCGTTTCGCCGCCGCCGTACAGCCCGGCGGCCCGCGCGCGTACCTTCATCAGCGCGACCACCATCTCCAGCGTCGGCGCCGCCACGCCGGCAAGCCGTGCCATCTCCAGTGGCGCGTCGAAGATGCCGTCGATCTCCATCGGCCGGCCCAGCTCCAGGTCCTGCAGGATCGACGGCTTGTGGTCCAGTCCGCGGCCGTGCGCGATGCGCTTCTCGTTGTCCGGGTCCGGGTTCGCCCCCACCGCGGCGGCGATGGCCGCGGCCTCGTCCATGATGCGCCGGGCGGTGGCGACGCAGACCTCCTCCTGGTAGAGGCGGCGGATGGTGGCCTGGGTCAGCACCGCCAGCGAGCCGCTGGCCAGGTTGTTCAGCAGCTTGTTCCAGATCGCGTCGCGGACGACCTCGGAGATCTCGGCGGTCATGCCGCCGGCGGTGAGGTGCGCCGCGATCGCCCGGGTCGGGGGGCTGACGCGGCCGTCCGGCTCGCCCAGCACGACGCGGCTGGAGGGGTTCTCCAGCTCGATCACGCCGGGGCGGATCACCGCGCTGGCGGCATAGACCACGCCGGCGACGGCGCGCTCGGGCCGCACGGTGCGCCACAGCGCGTCGGAGGGGTCGATCTTCGGCAGGCGGCGGCCTTCCAGCGCGCCGCCGATGGCGTGGAAATAGAACCAGGGGATGCCGTTCATCACGAACGCCACCTTGGTGTCCGGGCCAAGCAGCGGGGCGATGGTGGCGGCGACCGCGGGCAGGGCAGGGGCCTTCACGGTGACCAGGACGGCGTCCTGCGGGCCGAGCTCGGCGGGATCGGCGCTGGCGCGCACCCGGGCATCGAGCTCGCCCTTCGAGGTGATGACCTTGAGCCCGTGCTGCCGGATCGCCGCAAGTTGTCCCCCGCGCGCCACGACGCAGACGTCGGCACCGCCGCGCGCCAGCCGCACCGCCAGATGCCCGCCGATCGCGCCGGCGCCGAACACACAGACTTTCATCCCGCACCCCCCTCGGCCGGGCGGCTCCCGGCGGGCGGACTCTGTGGGCTGTGGCCGCGCACCGTCAACCTGGGCGCGCGGGGGGGCGAGGCGAGGTGCGCGGCGCCGGCCGCTCTGGTCCGGCCCGGCGACGCGCTGGCGGGGGATAGAATCCACCGCGGAGCGCGCGGAGGTACGGCGGTGGCCGACGCAGGCGGTGCGTGACGGTCGTCACGTTGCACAGCATTGCGTCCTGGATCGCGCGATCCGCATCTGGTTGGTCGGCTCCCGGGTCGTCGCCGGATGGTCGGCGTTGCGGGGCGGTTTTCGCGTTCCACTGATTTTCGCCCGACCGGATGCCGCCCCTTGCCACCCGTCCCGCGCCGCCCCGGTGGCGCCGCTTCTGCGTGGCACCGCGCGGCGCCGGAAGCGCGGACGGCCGGAGGCCTCGCGGCTGGATGGCGGACGGACCGGGGCAGGGGAGACGGACGAAGGCGGGGATCGCTTGGAGGGATGAGCATGGCCGGCTTGCTGTTAGGTTGGATAACATAGCCGATACGGCCCCTGCTGCGCCAGCCCCGGCGCGGTGGTACGCGCCGCCCGAGGTGGGCCGCCGGGTCGCCGATCAGTTGACCGGGTCGTACGGGTAGCCGGAATACGCTCCGCGTGGATATCTGGGGTAGCCGGCATAGCCGGATCCGTACGCATAATACCCGGGGTAGGGATAATAGCCGACCGGCGGCGTGGGCGGCGGCGGATACCAGACGCCGGCCTGGCCGGGCGGTGCATACCAGCCGGGCCGATAGCTGGGCACCGGTGGCCGCGGCGTTGTGATGGGCAGCGTGCGCGGGCGCGGCACCGGGTAATGTGCCGCGAGCTTCGCCGCCTCGGCGCGCCGCGCGGCCGACCATGCAGGATGCGCGGCGTAACCGGCCGCCGCGGCGGCATCGGCGACGTGCCGGCGCAGCGGCGGAAGCAGAGCGGCCGCAGCGTGCCGGTGCAGCGGTGGCCTTGGTGCAGCGACGTAACGTGGTGTCGCCGCCGGCGGTGGCGCTGGCACCGGGTTGGCCGCGGCCGCGGCGGGCTGCGCTTTGGTCGCCGCCATCACCGACGGCGGATTTGCCGCCCCCGGGTTTGCCGCCGCCGGGGATGGGATCGACAGCGCTGCTGCAGCCGGTCTCGGCGCGGTTTTCGCCTGGTCCTGAGCGTGCTGCCGCTCCAGCAACTGGTATCCGGTGGCGGCGACGGCGCTGGTCACGACGACCGCGCCGGCGCCAAGGCACCACATCAGCAGACCGTGCATGGTCATGATTGGCCTCCTTCACGTGGGCGAATCGTGCTTTTGCGGAAGGTTAGGGGGTGCGCCCGGGAACTGCCAGCGTTGTTGCAAATCTAGCAGGTCCCGACGAACTGATCCGGCAGAGCGGAAGCGGACGCCCACTGTCATCGGCTCTGGTTGCGATAGCCCTGGCTGACGATGCCCGAGACCTGCGCCTGCAGCCAATCGAGGTCCGCGCCCCGGTCGGCAAAGCGCGATGGATCGTAGCGGGCCGCATCGAACGTCGGTTGCCGCCCGGCAACGAGATCCGCGATCAGGCAGCCCGTCATGGCCGACCAAGTGACCCCGGCCGAGTTCATTGCCGTTGCGATGAGCAGGCCGTCGATGTCGGGCGCGCGGCCGATCAGCGGCAACCCGTCGGGCGTGAAGCTCTCGGGGCCGTTGACGAAGTGCTGGATGGGCGCCTGCTCCAGGGCGGGGATGATGCGCATCATCTTTTCGAAGTACGGCGCGATCTTGTCCCAGTCCGGTGGCAGCAGCGCGAACGAGAACGATTTCGGCAGGGTCGCCGGATCGAACGTCTTGGCGTTCTCGTCGAAGCAGCCGACCAGGAATTTGCCGACCTCCTCGCGGCCGTAGATCAGGTCGTCGGGGGCCACGAAGGAGGGGGTTTCCCGGGCAAGGCGCGGCGCGACCTCGGCGATGAGGTAGAAGTGCTCGCACGGCCATTGCGCCAGTGCGATCCCGAGCGGGGCCAGCAGGCCGCGCGACCACAGGCCGGCGGCGGCGACGACGATGTCGGCGGGGAGAAGGCCCGCGGTCGTTTCGACGCCGGTCACCCGGCCGGCGGTCGTGGCCACGCCGAGCACCTCGACATTCTCGCTGATCCGCGCGCCGGCGCGCCGTGCCGCGCTGGCGTAGGCCGCGGTCAGGTCCGCCGGGTTGAGCCGGCCGGACAACGGATTGAGCCAGATGCCCTCGACCGAGGTCGGGTCCAGCAGGGGATTGAGCGCGCGCGCCTCGGCCGGGGTGAGCCAGCGTGAGGCGATGCCGCGCTCGCGGGCCGTGCTGTCGAACTGCTCCAGGAGGCGCCGCGTCTCGGGGGTGCGGACCAGGAACGTACGGCCGGTGGTCAGCCAGCCGGTTTCCTGGCCGTTGTCCTTCAGGTGGGCCAGGGTGTCGAAGGCATACTGGATCGGCGCGTCATAGGACGGCGTCGGCTTCCAGGTGATGTTGCCGGCGGAGTGCCAGGTGGTGCCGGCGCCGAGCCGGTCGCGCTCGAGCAGGGTCACGTCGGCGATGCCCTGCCGCGCCAGGTGCCAGGCGACGCTGGTGCCGATGACGCCGCCGCCGATGACGATGCACTTCATCGGTTTTTCCCCCGTCGCTGCTGGCGCTGACCGGCGCGATCATTGGTCGGCGCGGCGTTGGCGGCAAGTCGGCCGACCGGTGCGATCCGGCAAAGCCTGACGCGGTGCCCGCCGGCCACGCCGACGCGTTCCATGGGCGCGGTGCGGCGTGGTCCCGGGGTGAAGGCGGGGAGCAGCCAGGAGGTCGCTGTCACGCGTGTCACCAGTTACGGTCCTGGCGATTGCGGGGCGGCGGGTTGCTTCGGGAAAGCGCGGATTGGTGGTTTGGCACGGGCGGCGCGGTCGGCTCGGGGTTCAAGGGGTTGATTTGGGAGAACGCGGATTGGTGGGTTTGCACGGCTGAACTGGCCGGCTCGGGGTTCAAGAGTTTGATTCGGGAAAACGCGGATTGGTCGTTTTGCACGGGTGGGACGGTCGGCTCGGGGTTCACGGGGTTGATTTGGGAAAACGCGGATTGGTGGTTTGGCACGGGCGGCACGGTCAGCACCGTCGGCGCGGTCGGCTCGGGGTTCAAAGGGTTGATTTCGGGAAAATTCGGATTTGGGGTTTTGCACGGGTGGCGCGGCCGGGTCGGAGGCGGGACGGTCGGTACGCGAAAATGCGGATTTGGGATTGCCTCCGAGCGACGCCACACGCTGGGCTGGCTGGTTGACGCGCTCGGGCACCTCTGCGCCGAGCGTGGCGACGGCGGTCCGCGGCATGATTGCGCGGCTTGGATCTGGGGGGATGCTGTTAGAGGGGTTGAACATGCAGGAAGGCTCCGGGTAGGTTTGACCGATTGGATGAGTTATATGGATTGACATTGTCTGATGTGCAAACTAACGTGTGCCTCGTTGTGCGGGTGGCGGTGACGCGCTGGGACGGAGTCCGGCTGCCGGTTGGCGGCGTCATGGGGACGGTGGGGACCGTCGGCCAACGCCGCCCTGGGGAGGTGCGCCTGGAATGTCTTCATGCGGGGCGGGTTGGCCGCCGGCCGATGTCGGACTCGCAACGACGGGGCAGCGGCCGGTCTACCGCCAGGGTCACCCGACCGAAGCCCTGACGCGGCTGCTCATGCCGGCGAACCGGGAGCTGCCGGCGACGACCGGCGACCGCAAGCCGTGCTCGATCGCGTAGCTGGTGGAGATGACCGGCTTGATATGATGTCCATATGCCCATATGATATAGATCAACATGGCGGAAACGGCGGAACACACCCTCGAATTTCTTCTCGCGTTCGATGGCCGCGTGCACTGGTACCCCGAAGGCTATTTCGTGAAATTCGAGATCAGGCGCGTTCGCCCGACCGCCGAGAGGCCGCACGGACTACGCTATGCGTTCACATTGCACGCGCCTGACGGAAAGCGGCTGATCGGCTTCGACAATGCGCATGGGGTGCCGGCGGCCGGATCACGCTTCAACCGGCGCCAGGTCGCCGCCGACCACTGGCACCGCGGCGTCGATGATCCCGGCCGGCCATATCCCTTCAGGGACGCGGCCAGCCTGATCGAGGATTTTCTGGACGAGGTGAGGCGGGTGCTCGAAAGCCGGGGGATTCCGGTGGACGTCGTTGAGACCGGCGAGGCAGGAGGCAAGGATGACTGAATACCGGATTTAAGGCCACGAGAGCCTGAAGCGCGAGATGATGGCCGTGGCGCGCGGACAGAAGCCGGCGCCCAAGGATGCCGCCGTGCCCAGCTTCAACTCGATCGAAGCCCTGATGCGGTTGCTCACGCCGGCAAACCGCGAGCTGCTGGCGACGATACGCGATCGCAAGCCGCGCTCGATCGCGGAGTTGGCGGAGATGACCGGCCGGGCGCAACCCAATCTGACCCGTACGTTGGCGAAGCTGGAGGCGGTTGGCTTTGTGCGGATGCGTCTTGTCGAGCGCCGGAAGGTGCCGACGGCGACCGTGCGCAGGCTGCATGTCGAGATTGATCCGTTCTCGCAGAACGACCGGCTGGAAATAGCGTAGGCGATCCGATTGGAACCGCGGATGCATGTCCCCGGGCGCATGGATCAGCCTGGTGGATCTACGGGACGACGGTCCCGTGCGCATGGGCGTGCCGAGCGACGTCGCACATGGTTCCAATCAGAGCCTCGCGCGGAGCTGGTCGGTCGCGTTCCACCCCCACCTGCAGTGCCCGGACGGCGTCATCTATCCCTCGCGCCTGAACGGCGAGGTCAATCTCGCTTTGTATGATCGGGCGATCGACAAGGTGGCTACGGCGAGCACTGGGCCGCTGTTCGCCGCGGCCGGATTGGCGGGCGGGCTGAATGTCCTGAGGGTGGCTCTCGTGTGAAGACGATGCGGCCGAGCTGTGCGGCACAGCACGTCGCCGCGCAGCCGATAAAATCAAGAGTTGTAGGGGGGCCATACCCGGCAAAGGTCAATCATGGTGGCGGGAGCCTTCCTGATCGTAGCCGATGCCCCGGAACGGTTAGGGCGGTGGTAGCCTCTCTCTACTGCCAAGAGCCTGCCGGTCCCGCGGAACAAAACGACCTGGGTGGGATTTCCGTCCCCTTAGGGCCTGAGGCGAAACAAGTGCTTCAACCGCACGCGCGGTAAACTTCCGTGTCATGGCCGGGCTTGGCCCGGCCACCCACGACTGTCTTTGCTATGAGCTGCGAAGTCGTGGGTGACCGGGCCAAGCCCGGTCATGACACAGGATGTTACGACCCATGCCAGTCGATTCGGTTATTCCGCGTCAGACCCTTACCGTCCATCAGAACTCGATTCCCGTCGCACCACCATCATGCGCCGGGCACCGCCGCAGAAAGATGTCCGAACCGTTGGCACCATATTCGTGGCCGCACCTTCGGCACCGCAGTACATACACATACTGGCCGTGATCGGTGCCGGCCTTGCCGGTTGGCCGAACGACCTCCTGCCCGTTCCGGTTGATGTATCCGACCTGGGTGGTGCTGGCGCTCCTCCGGCGACCCGGCTTGTTCGGTATAGCCGATAGCGGTGTGTCCGATCTGGCAGGCGGCGGCGGCGGGGTGTCTGCGGCCACAGGACCCGGTCACGGCCCTGACGCCGGGATCGCACGGCCCCTATCCGCCATCGTCCGATCCGGGTGCCACGTGATCAATCTTTGCCATCTCGACTCGATCTGCTCCGCTCGCTGCCGAACATCAGTCGGAGCATCGAGCAGGAAGAAGACACGGGGTGCGTACGGTTTGGCTCGCAGTGCGTCCACGGTGACGAAGCCACACTCGCGGAGACGGTCGGCCCAATACTCGATCTCAGCATCATGACCACCTTTCCGGCGGGTGTGATGGTGATAGACGATCAGGCAGCGTCGCGGCCTCGCCAGTGCACGTAGCTCGCTGAGCAGGACGCTTTTGCCAGCCATGTCCGAGCCGTGCCCGTATCCTTCAGGCTCAAGCCCATTGTCCGGGTCGACGAATACGAGGTCGGCTCCTTCGAGGGTGCGCTGGACGGTCGTGAACCATTGGTGACGCTGATTCAGACGCTCCGCAATCGTACCGGCAACGGGGATGGTCTCGCTGGCGAAGATGGCTCCTGGGAGGAGATTGGCCGTCTCCAATGCTCCAACATCCCGCTGACCGGACGCCACAATCTTTTCGAGAGCGTCGAACAAGGCGGAGTCGAAGTGCCGCCATCGGTCCGGCTGCTTGAGGTAGCCAATGTGTTGCCCATGCTGGTTGTGAGATTCATCTGAAAATAACCACCATGCAACGCCGAGACCGTACCCTGGTGACAGCGCACGAAGAATGCCGAACTTCAAATAGTCTCCGATGTCGCCTACGTAGCGGTTCTGCATGGTCAGATGACGTGCCGCAGCGCCGTCCAGATCAGCGAACCGATCATCACCAGTGCGCCACCGACGGACGGAGATTGGTGACTGTTGGCGGGCGCTGGTCGAGTTAGGCGCACAACGAACCTCATAGACGGTTTGCTTTGCCTACGCTTATTCCTTCGAAGCGAGCGGACTCCGATAAAGGACATTCATGAAGGTAGCGATGTTGTTCTGAACCGCTCAATTCATGGCCTCCCGTCGCCTGACGTCGTTTGATGAGTCCGCGCAGGTGCCTGGATTCCCGAATACCACCCCGGGCTTCACCCGGCCACCCCCAACTCCCCCCGCAGCTCGGAAATCACCTGATCCCGCGTCCGCGGATTCCACCGCGCCCGCCCGCCGATCGGCGTGTTCTCCACCTCCGGCAGCACTTTCAGCGCCACGAACACCGGCCCGGGCGCCGCCAAAATCCCCGGCAGCGCCAGCGTCAGCGCCGCCACTTGGTCGAACGCGAACGCCCGCGGATACCCCGCCCCGAGCGCGATCGTCTCATACGCCACGTTCTTCGCGTTCGGCACCGGCTGCCCACCGGTCGTCGCGTAACACTCGTTGTCCAGCAGGAAATGATAGAAATTCGCCGGCGCCTGCTCGGCGATCGTCGCCAGCATGCCCAGGCTCATCAGCAGGTCGCCCTCGGAGTCGAACAGCACCACGCGTCGCCCCGGCTGCGCCAGCGCCAGCCCCAGCGCGAACCCCGCGTGCCCGCCCATCGCCGGATCGCCGAGCGGCACGTCGCGTGCCTGGTGCTTCGACAGGTTGACCCAGTGCCGCCCGCCGCGCCCCGGCACCACGATCGCGTCACCGCGTTGGGCGAGGAACACGCGCAGCGCCTCCGCCGTGTGCATCATGTTGGCTGTCCCCTCACCACACTGTCATTGCGAGCCGCAGGCGAAGCAATCCCCAGCCAGATGCGTACCTGGATGGGGATTGCTTCGCGTGCGGCTCGCAATGACAACCCAGCCCTTTCACCGATTGAACCCGTGATACTCGTCGCCGACCAGCACCACCACCGGGCCGCTCCGCCGCGCCGCCTCGGCGAACGCGACAGAAATCCGCCCCGCGTCCGCATCGCTCTCCACCAGGTAGAACGGCAGGTCGAACGCGTGGAGGAACCGTTCGGTATAGGTCGCCGCCGTATCGGCGTTCACCCCGTGCCGCGTGTAGCCGCGATAGCCGACCAGCAGCACCACCGGCACCCCCATGCCCAGCAGCCAGCCGCGGATCGAATCGCCCAACTCCATCATCCCGGTGTTCTGGATCAGGATCATCGGCCGCCGCCCGCCGGCGTGCAGCCCCGAGGCGATCGAGCAGGCGTGCCCCTCGCGCGACACCCCCACCAGCCGCAGCCCCGGCTCGGCCTGCATCAGCAGGAACAGCCAGTTGGTTTCGCTGTCCGGCAGCCACACCACGTCGGTGACGCCGTTCTTGCGCAGCTCGGCCAGCACCGTCTCCGGGCGCAGCGCCACCGTCGCATGGTCCGTCTCATTCGTCGGCATCTCGTCCGCTGGCATCTCACCCCCCTGGCATCTCACCCCCCTGGCATCTCACCCCGCTGGCATCTCACCCCCCTGGCATCTCACCCTCTGGCATCTCACCCTCTGGCATGCCACCCCCCAGCCCATCGCGCCCAAGGAACCGAATTTGTCGGGCGCGCCGCCGCCCATTAACATCCGGCGCGGATGGAACGTCAAAGCGCGCCAATGACCCGCACGGCCAAACGCGACGAAGCGCGCGCGCTTTGGCTCATCTGCTCGGCGCACCTGGTCAGCCACTTCCACTACCTGGTGCTGATACCGCTGTTCCCGCTGCTGAAGGCGCGGCTAGGCGTCGACTACATCCAGCTCGGCCTGGCGATCACCATCGTCAACGTGGTCTCCGCCTTCGCGCAGACGCCGATGGGCTACGCGGCCGACCGGCTCGGACCGCGCCGCGTGCTGATCTCCGGGCTGCTGCTGTCGGGCGTGGCGTATGGCTCGATCGCGCTGCACCCGACCTATCCGGTGATCCTGGCGGCTGCCGTGCTCGGCGGCGTGGCCAACGCGGTCTACCACCCGTCCGACTACGCACTGCTGGCCGCGGTCACCGACCCGGCGCGCGTCGGGCGGTCGTTCTCCTGGCACACCTTCTCCGGCTTCCTCGGCGGCGCCATCGCCCCGCCGGTCATGCTGCTGGTCAGCGCCCATGCCGGACTGCAGGCGGCGGTGGCGACCGGGGCCGCGCTGGGGCCGCTCGTGGCGCTGCCGCTGCTCGGCGCGTCCTGGCTCGATCGGCATGCGCCGGCCCAGCGCGCGATGACGCCGGCGCAGCGCCTGCCGGAGCCGTCGCTGCGCGAGCTTTATTCACCGGCGCTGCTGAGCCTGACGGTGTTCTTCGCGCTGCTCAACCTGTCCGGCGGCATGATCACCAATTTCTCGGTGGTGTCGTTGGCGGCGCTGTATGGCACGCCGCTGCCGCTGGCCAATGCGGCGTTGTCGGCCTTCCTCGCCGCGACCGCGGTGGGCGTGCTGGCGGGCGGCTTCATCGCCGACCTGACACGCCGCCACGCCGAGGTGGCGGCCGCCTGCTTCGCCGTCACCACGCTGGTGGTCCTGGCGATCGGCAGCATCCCGCTCGGCGCGGTGCTTCTGGTGGGCGCGATGTTCGCCGCGGGGTTCCTGTCCGGCATGATCGCGCCCTCGCGCGACATGATGGTGCGCGCCGCGGCGCCGCCGGGGGCCGCCGGGCGAGCCTTCGGCATCGTCACGACCGGCTTCAATGTCGGCGGCGCGGTCGGGCCGATGCTGGGCGGCTGGATCATGGACGGCGGCGCGCCGCGCTGGATTTTCTACAGCGCGGCGCTATTCATGGCACTTACGGTGGTGCTGGCGCTGCATACCGACTGGCGATCCCGGCGGCGGGCGCGCCGCGCCGCCTACGCCGACGGGTTGGCGCGCTGAGGCTGGCGTGGGGACCGGGGGGTGGCGTTGCTGGGGCGTTTGTGCGCGTGGGGGTAGCGAATTGACGCCGTCCGGGCGGCGCGAATAGATACGATATCGATCCAATACTGTGCCTGCGGCGGCCGTCAATTCAACACAGAGGCGCAGAGGTCCCCCGGGACAAGTGCCCGGGGGCAGGCTCCGGGACCTCAGAGAAGGTAAGCAAGTGAATGCGCTTCGCGCGAAGCGCATCATTCTTCCTCTGCGATCCCTGAGGTCTCTGCGCCTCTGTGTTGCACTCGGGGCTTGCGAACGTCACGGACCGCGGAGGGTCGCACTTGCCGGATCAAGGAGCTTCCGTAACGGAAACGATAAATCGTTGGGGTGCCGGAAATTCGTCGGGATCGTGCGAATCATACGTATCCGCAATGACACCGACCGCGCTGCTATCGTTCCGACCCCACAATCGTATCAACCCAGCCTCCCCGCCTCAGCTCCAGAACGGCTCCAGCCGGTGGAACCGCTGCCACGCCCGGGCGATCCGGCCGCGCGCATCGCCGCTGCGCGCCGCGAGGAAGCCGCGCACCAGCCCCGCCGCGTGTGCCCGGCCCGCGGCACCCGCCCCCAGCGTGGCCAGCAGCGCGTCGGCGACGGCACTGTCGTTCAGCCGGCCCAGCCGGTCCTGCAGCCGCGCCAGCCGCCGCATGAACCGCCGCGTCGCCTTGCCGGGATAGAGCGGCGCGAACACCTCGGCGACGTAGCGCATGCGCTTGGCACGCAGGCGGATGGCGTGCAGGGCGGCGGCGTCGAGGTGCTCGATGTCCGCCCCGGCGGCGGCCAGCCGCCGCAGCCGTCGCGCCAGGGCGCGGTGGGCGAACTCGTCCAGGCCGAGTGCCAGCGTCTCCGCCTGCGCGCGAGGAAACGCCGCCCGCCACGCCTGGCCGCCGGCGAGGCCGGCCAGCGCGATGCCCAGGCGACGAAATTCTCTCCCGCGCAGCCAGTCGCGCAGCGCGGCGTAGGCCTGCCGACGGCGGCGCTCCGATGCGGCGCGCAGCCGGCGCAGGCTGGGATCGTCGGGCAGCACTTTTGCCACCGCGGCGGCGGTCTCGGCGACGAACACATCCCAGTCGCGCGCCGGCGCGAGGCGATCGGCCAGCGCCTTCAGGCCGGCCGAGGCTGCGTCCACCGCCGGACAGCCGACCGCCGGACGGAACAGCGCGATGGCGGAGCGCAGCCGGCGCACCGCGACGCGCATCTCGTGCACCGGGTCGGGCCCGCTGCGGCCGGCCGCGGCCAGCGGGGCGTTGTGCAGGATGACGTCGGCCAGATGACCCAGCACGAAGCCGAACGCCTGCGCCACGGTCAGCCCGGGCGGCAGTTGCGGCGCGCCCTCGTGCCGCGGCGCCAGGGCCGAGGCGGTTGCGACCGCGCGCGCCTCGGCCGCCAGGCTGGCGGTGGGAACGGCGAGAGCCAGGTCCTCGGCCAGCGCCTGGGCGAGGGCGAACACCGCCGCTTCTCCGTTCGCCGCTTCTCGGTTCGCTGCTTCTCCGTTCGCCGCTTCTCGGTTCGCCGTCTCTCGGTTCGCCGCCTCGCGGACCGTTGCGGGTTCGTCCGCTGCCGCCGGAGCCGACTTCGCTGCGCCGGCTTCCGCCGCGGCAACCGTTTCCGCGCTCGCCGCCGCCGCGCCACCTCCGGTCGCGCCTTCTCCTATCGCGCCTGCTTCCGTTGCGTCTGCCCGCGCTACATCCGGTCCTGCCGGGTCAGCTCGCGCTGCATGCGCCCGCGCGGCGGCCAGCCGCGCTGCGTCGGCCCGTACTGCATGCGCCCGTGCGGCGGCCGGCCGCGCTGCGTCGGCCCGCATTGTGCCGGCTGCCGCTGCGCCAGTCGCCGCGGCGCCCGTCTCGGCTTCGGCCACCAGCGTCAGGCGGCAGGCCGGGCGCCGCTTGCGCGCCCATCCCACCGTGCCATGCAGCAGCTCGATCCGCAGGCGCGCGCCGTCGCGCTGCAGCGGCAGGACGGTCAGCATCCCCTCGAAGCGCGCCGTCCGCACCAGCCCGGCGGGCAACTCATGGCTGATGCGGTCGAGCGCCGCCGCCTGTTCCAGCACCGGTGGCGGCGCGCCCGGCGGCCAGAACGCCTCGCGCGGCACCAGCCGCTCGAGCCGCCAGGTGCCGTGCAATTCGGCCAGCGCCAGGCCTTCTCGCGCCAGCGCGCCGTCCGCGGTGTCATGCCAGACGATGCCGACCGCGCGGCTTCGCAGCCGCCCCGCCTTCAGCCCGGCCAGCAGCTTCAGCCGCGGCAACCGGGCGGCGTCGTCCGGTGGAACGACAAGCTCGAGAGCGGTCAATCGCCGTCCGCCTGCCCGCCGTCCGTCTGCCCGTTGCCCCTTGGGCCATCGTGCTTGAGGTCGCGCGGGCGCAGGAACCGGATCAACTGGCCACCGCCGGTGGCAAGCTGCCACCACGGGCCGGCGATGCCGAATTCCGCCAGCGCGCCGGTGGGATAGCCGGCCGCCAGGTGCTCGATCGCGCGACCTGACGCGCCACCGGGTTCGCCACCGGGTCCCCCACTGGGTCCGCCACCGGGTCCATCATGCCGCGCCGCCATCGCGCGCGGGCCTACCAGCCGCACCGCCAGCTCGTGCAGGCCGGGATTGTGCCCGATCAGCATCAGGCTGCGTACCGTCTCCGGCACGCCGTGCAGCACCTCCAGCAACTGCGCGGCGGTGGCGAGGTACAGCCCGTCCGTCGGCTCGATCAGCGGCGCCTCGTCCCAGGGTTCCAGCGCCTCCAGCGTCTCGCGCGTGCGCCGCGAGGGCGACAGCATCACCATGTCAGGCGCCAGCCCCAGCTCGCGCATCGCCTGGCGCATCGCCGCCGCCGCCCGCCGCCCGCGCGGGCTGAGCGGGCGGTCCTGGTCGGGCAGCGCCTTGTCATCCCAGGCGGACTTGGCATGGCGCAGAAGCAGGAGCTGGCGCATCGGCATGGCGGCGGGGCGGGTCTTTCGCGGCATCGTGACGCAGGCGCATTTGTGCCATGCCGGACGAGACTTGTCGCGGCCCGTCGCCACGCGCTAGGTGTGTTAATGAATCGTGTCGGTCGGAGCATCACATGTCCTGCCGCGCGGAGGTGATTGACCGCCGAGCGTTGCTGGTTGGACTGCTGGCCTGTGGGGCCGCCGGGGCTCGGCGCGCCATGGCGATGGGCACGCCGCCGTCCGGTCTCTCCAGCCTGCCGATCCCGCCATCCCGTTCCCTGGCATTCCGGCTGATCCGGCACGGGTCGGCGATCGGCGATCACACGCTCGACTTCGCTGTGCGTGGCGATACCCTGGCGGTGCGGATCGCGGCCGATGTCGTGTATAAGTTCGGGCCGATTCCGCTGGTTCGCTACGCCCATCGCAACACCGAGGTCTGGCAAGGCGGTCGGCTGGCCAGCCTGGATGCGCAGACCAACAAGAACGGCACGCAACTGCACATGTCGGCGCATCGAACCCCGGCTGGGTTGCTGGTCGAGGGCAGCGGCACCGCGCCGTACATTGCCCCGGAGGACGCGCTGCCGACCACCTACTGGAATTTCCGCATGCTGAGCGGGCCGATGATCGGCGTGCAGGATGGCATGCTGGTGCACCCCAGGGTCACCGAGAAGCCGATCGAGCCGGTGCGGCTGGCCTCCGGGGCCGAGGCCTCGGCACGCTGCTACAGCCTGACCGGTGATCTCAATCTGGACCTCTGGTACACCCCGGATGGCAGTTGGATGAGCATGCGATTCAGCGTCGCCGACGGGTCGGTGATCACCTACGAACGGATATAGGCGAACGGGCGCAGGCGAGGCCCGGACGCAACTTGCCAGCACGCAACAGCCGCCGCGCGACCCGGGTGGCCGGACCCGGGCGGCGGGTCGTGAGCCAGCGGCGGCGGGGAGGAACAAGCGATGCGGCCCGAGGACATCATCGCCGACAAGCGGCGCCCGTTCACCGGCGCCGAATACATCCAAAGCCTGCGCGACGGCCGCAAGGTCTACATCGACGGCGAGCGCGTCGCCGATGTCACCACCCACCCGGCGTTCCGCAACAGCATCCGCTCGATCGCGCGGCTGTACGACGCGCTGCATGACCCGCAGCGGCACGAGAAGCTGACCTGCCCGACCGACACCGGATCGGGCGGCTACACGCATCGTTTCTTCCGCGTGCCGCGGTCGCGGGAGGATTTGTGCGGCGCGCAATCGGCGATCGCCGAGTGGGCACGGCTGTCGTATGGCTGGATGGGGCGGACGCCGGACTACAAGGCGGCCTACACCAACACGCTGGGCGGCAACGCGGAGTACTACGGGCCGTATGCGGCGAATGCGCGTGCCTGGTACAAGCGGGCGCAGGAAGCCGTTCCGTTCATGAACCATGCGATCGTCAATCCCCCGATCGACCGGCACAAGCCGGCCGAGCAGGTGAAGGACGTGTTCATCGCGGTGGAGAAGGAGGTCGACGGCGGCATCGTCGTGTCCGGGGCGAAGGTGGTCGCCACCTCGGCGGCGATGACGCACTACAACTACATGGGCCAGAGCTCGAAGACGGCGACCGAGGACCTGGACATGTCGCTGATGTTCATGGTGCCGATCGACGCGCCGGGGCTGAAGCTGATCTGCCGCACCTCGTACGAGCAGGCGGCGCTGCGCAACGGCTCGCCGTTCGATTATCCGTTGTCGTCGCGGTTCGATGAGAACGATGCGATCTTCATCCTCGACAAGGTGTTCGTGCCCTGGGAGGACGTGTTCATCTACCGCGACCCGGCGCGGGTGCTGAGCTTTTACCCGCGTTCGGGCTTCATGCAGGGGTTCCAGTTCCAGGGCTGCACGCGGTTCGCCGTCAAGCTGGATTTCATCTGCGGGCTGCTGTCGAAGGCGCTACGCTGCACCGGGGGCGACGAGGCGCGCGGTAACCAGGTGCTGCTGGGCGAGGCGCTGGCCTGGCGGCACCTGTTCTGGTCGCTGTCGAACGCGATGGCGAAGGATCCCGATCCGTGGGTGGGCGATGCCGTGCTGCCGAATTTGCGCGCCGGGCTGGCGTATCGGGTGTTCGCGCCGGACGCCTATCCGCGCATCAAGGACATCATCGAGCGCACGGTGACCTCGGCGCTGATCTACCTGCCGTCGTCGGTGAAGGATTTCGCCAATCCGGCGATCGAGCCGTATCTGCGGCGGTATGTGCGGGGCTCGCACGGCATCGGGCATGTCGAGCGGATCAAGATCATGAAGCTGCTGTGGGACGCCATCGGCACCGAGTTCGGCGGGCGGCACGAGCTGTATGAGCGGAATTACGCGGGCGGGTGGGAGGATATCCGCGCCCAGACGCTGACCGGCGCGCAGCGCGGCGGCGACATGGCGGCGATGGAGGCTTTGGTCGATCAGTGCATGGCGGATTATGATGAGAACGGGTGGACCGGGGATACGTGGGTCGATCCCGGGACTACGGATTGAGCGCCGGCCCACCGGATGCTCGGGGTCAGGCCGCCTTCTGCGTGTCCGGTGTGAGATCCAGGCGGATCACGTCGTAAGGCAGAGTCATTTTCCCAATTATCACCCTGACAAAGTAGCGGGGGAGTTTCCTATGGCCGGGCGTGACAGGCCGACCCTATCCTTTCGTCCACATTCCCCTTTCGGGGTCAGAGTGGCCTAGCTGGGCAATTTAAGCTCGCCCGACAAAGCTTGAGATCGATATTTGAAGGCGTCCGCCACCAAGTCCGCCTCTTCGTCCGTGAGCGTGAGCTTCGGCGGCAACTTCGTTTTCCCCTTGGAGAAGGGCCATATGACAGGGGGCAACGGCCAAATCTGCACAAGGCCGCGCGCCTTGGCGGCGATCTCGAAGTCGCTGAGCAAACGCCAGCTAGGGCAACTGTAGAGATGGACGAAGAGCTTTCCCATGCCAAACGATGCGAGCTGCGTGTTATAGGCTGACGTCTCCAAGAGAATGCGACGTTCGCGCTCGTCAACCCCAATTCTCACGCTCCGGGTGTGGTGCGCATACGCCTGCGTCCAGATCGGACCGACGGAGTCGGCAATGAAGATCGCCCACGTCTCCGGCGGCTTTCGTTTTCTCTTGAGATAAAGCATGTCGGCCTTAGACACGGTCCTCGCTTGGGGATCGGTGTACTCGGCCAAGATAGCAATGAGGCATATCCATCCTGACATTGTCGTAAGCTGATCCCGGGAAAGTGTCACGCCGGGCTTGCCAGTGACCACTGGAATGATGAACTTCAGCACGTCGTCCTCAAACTTTTTCATCCAGCCTGTGTTGCACTTTATGTAAGCCAGGTAGGGCTTCCTTGTGAGTAGGCCGCCTTGCTTGGCTATAGAAGGTAGCCGGCGTTGTTTTTGCGAAGCAGGGGTGGTCTGGACCACATCAGTGATGAATTGGGCGTGCCTGGGCGCAGGGAACATTTCTTTCAGCCAATCGGGCCAAATGTGAGTTTTGGAGAGGCCAGGCTCCCCACAAAATATGCACTTTCCGGCCTTCTCTCGGAGATGCGGCGGGACATTCTTGGCCATCCGATATCCCCAGTGCTACGATGCCCCTATGACCGACGAACTGACCAAAGAAGAAATTGATCGGCGCGCGGAGCGGAGCGAGACGGGTGAGGGTGGTGCGCGTGGCACGACCCTCACCAGCCGCGCTTCGCTCGCCGCGTCGGTCCGCTTCGCGGCCCAACCCCGCGAAGAGCGGGAGAGGTGTACTTGGGCGGTCCTCATGCTTCGGGCAGCAGATCCCGCTGCTCGGTCAGCACGGCGTCCATGGGAATGTCGTGCGGCTGGGGCCTGATCGTCTCCAATGCGGCAAAATCGTAGCCGACGCCGATGGCGATCGGGCGCGGGTGGGCGGCGGCGAGGGTGCGGTCGAAATAACCGCCGCCATTGCCGAGACGGTAGCGCTGCACGTCGAAGCCGACCAGCGGGGCCAGCACAAGGTCCGGAATGATCGGGTTTCTCTCGACCGGGACCGGAATGTTCCAGAAGCCCGGGTGCATCGCCGTCTCCGGCGTCCAGCGCCAGTATTCCAGCGGCGCTTCCGGTTGCACGACGACCGGCAGGCACAGCGTGGTGTCGCCCGATTGCGCAAGCGCGCGCGTCCAGGGCAGCAGATTGATCTCATGGCGGATCGGCCAATAGATGCCGATGACGCGGCGGTCGAGCTTCGCGATCAGGCGGGTCAGCTTGCCGCCGATGATCTCGGCCACCTGCCGGCGCTGCTCGGGTGGCACGGCCTGGCGCCGGGCGACGAGATCCGCGCGAAGCTGCCGCCGCCAGGCTGTGAGGTCCTTGTCCATCAGGGTACGTCCATCGTGCGATGCGCGTGACCGGCGTTCATTGCCTGGGTGCCCATCATGACGCCAATGCAGCGGCTGCGCCACGCGACCCTGGCGGTGGCGCGATGCCCAGTTTTGCCGAGAGCCGGCGGCGCGGCGCCACCAGATCGGCCAGCGTGGTGCGGTCCAGCACCGCGAGAAACGCCGCCAGCGCCGCGTGCAAGGCATGCCGCAGCACGCAGGCCTCGCCGATCACGCAGGCGCCGGCGGCCTCGAAGCACGGCACCAGCGCCAGGTCCGGCTCGGTGCGCCGCACCACGGCGCCGAGGTTGATCTCGCCGGCGGGCTTCTTCAGGCGCAGGCCACCGTTGCGTCCGCGTACCGTCTCGATTTCCCCGGCGATGCCGAGCTGGTGCACCACCTTCGTGAGGTGCGCCTCGGATATGCGGTAGGTGGCGGCGATCTGCGCGATGGTTGCGTGCCGGCCGGCGTTGAGCGCCAGGTAGATGAGCGTCCGCAGGGTGTAGTCGGTATAGGCGGTCAGTCGCATGGCGTGGCTGCCTCCGATGCCGGCGTCGGGCGGCCGCGGTGGCGTAGCAGGTACGGTGGCGCGCCGAGGCGGTGGAATACCGCGAGTTCCAGGCTCATGGCGATCCGTCGGGCCTTGAAGACGAAGGCGGCGGCCGGCTCGGGCGTGAACAGCGCGGTTGCGGTGGCCTCGAACAGCGCCAGCCACTGCGCGAACATCGGCCGTTCCAGGCCTCGCATGGCACGGTGCACGGCAACCGGGTTGCCGGAATAGGCGCCTGACGCCTGCATGACCGAGGACCAGAACTTGCGCATGGTCGCGAGATGCGTCGGCCATTGTTCGGGTGCGATCGCGCGGTCGAACACCGGCGCGAGCACGGGATGGCGGCGGATGGCGGCATAGAACCGGTCGACCAGCAGCGCGATCGCATCGTCGGTGATGCTGCAGAGTTGCGGACCTGGCACAGTTTGCATGCGTCTCCCCTCGATACCGGTCGATACCATGCGACGGCGCGGTGGCAGCACCGTGCACGATTGCATAAGCTATATCACCAATCCATCTTATAGCGATGCCTGGGCCAGCAGCAAGCGAAAAACGGCTTGTGCTCGGCTGCCTGTCCAGCGCGTCCCCGTACCCGCCGCCCGGCAGCGCCCCGTCGCCGCGAATGATGCTTGCGACAGCGGAGCGTCCCAGGTCGCCGGCCAGGGTGAAGGCGTGCGCAAATCCGTTTGCGGCGGCTGCGAACCATCGTCGCGGCGGACCAATTCCGCGGCGTCGCTGAGTCGTTGCTGTTGCTGTCAGACCATCCGTGATAGTGGGTGTCCGATCCGCAGTGGGGAACTGAAGGGGGACGCCATGGCTGGCAAAAAGACGGGCCCGACGCCGGACGACATCATGTCGCCGGCCGAACTGAAACCCTTGCTGGTCCGCTCGAAGCACGAGCCGGTGAGTTGTGCGATCGGCCTGACCAAGGACAACGACGGCGTGATCCTGCTCGACAAGCGGTTGAAGCCCAAGAAGTTGTTGGCGGAGCTGAAGAAGCAGGCGGGCAAGCTCAAGCTGGACCTTAATGTGCCGCTGCTGCGGTTCGGCAAGGCGGTCGTTGATACCGACGAGGACGCCAGCCTGGTCAAGTTCATCGTCAACAAGGAATCGCCCGGTGCGCTGCGGCTCAAGCTGCTGGAGCACGTCCGCAAGGCCGGCTTCGGCAAGGTCGATATCCAGGTCGACGATCGGTTGGAGGCGGAGCCTGAGGAGGACGCGCAGGGCGCGCCGCCCAGTACGACGTTCGCCACGCCGCTGGCCAATCCGTTCGACGCACCCGAGGCGCAGATCGAAATCGAGAAACTGGTGCTGCCGGAGATCCAGCAGCTTGCCGTGGACCAGGCGTTCAACGCACGGAACGACTTCGAAACGGCGATCCACAAAGTCAAGGATGCCAAGAAGGCGGCCGCCGACGCGGAGGAGGCAAAGAAGCAACTGGCCATGAGCATCGCGATCACGATCGCGCTGATGCCCGCCGGACCGATCATGGAAGCGGCCAGCACCGCCATCGCCGGGCCGGCCGTACAGACGGCGATCATGAAGGCGATCGGCAACAATGCCGGGCGCCTGGAAGCGAAGTTCGGCCCGATGGGCGGGGATGCCGCGAGCAAGGCCATGGAGGTTGTGACCAGCAAGGCGATCACCCGGATGGCCGACAAGTTCCAGCCGGCGAAGGCCAAGCAGGCGCTTGAGTTCGGCGTGAGCTCGGCTGCAGGGCCAGTTGGTGAAGTTCGTGGCAAGTTCGAACAAAGGCGCCTGTGTCGCGAACTATCTCGATGCCATGCTGAAATCCGCCAACGACGCGATGCACAACCTCACCAATTTCATTCGCACCACGGCCACCTACAGCGAGGCGCTGGCGTATTACAATTACTTTTCCAGGCCGCTGCAGGCGATCTACGAGGCGACGCTGAGCCAGCAGAGCGACGACATGCTCAGCGAGATTGCCGACGCACTTGCGGCGGGCGGCGGTCCCAGCAGCCTGTTGATCGGCGAACAGCACAAGATCGTCAGGCTGCAGGCCTACGGCAGGCCGCGGTTTGCCCATATCAAGGTGACCTCGGACATCAAGACGGCCATCACCGCCTACTACTTCGAGAAATGGGTGACGCCCGACATGGAGGCGATGGCCGCGAAGTTGGCGACCGAGGATTTCGACCCGGCTGATTTCTCCAACCGGATGCCGGATCCGCAGCGCGAGCCGGGCGAGCAAATCGTGCTGGTCGACGGCTGGGGACGCGAGCGTGCGATGCTGATAGACGTCGAGGACGACGGCATTTTCTGGAAAGAGTACGGTGCCTTGAAGTTCAAGCAATGGCCCGAAACCGATGAGGAAGAGAAGGTGTTCCGCGCTCGCGGTGATATGCAGATTGGTGGGCTCGAGAAGGTCGAGCTGAAGAACATCAAGGAGGTCAAGGCACCAGCAGCATAGTGTCCTACCCCGCGGGCCGGTTGTCCTCGTTCTTCTCTGCGAACGGATCGCGCGGATAGCTCACCGCGACCAGCGTCAGCCCCTCGGCCGGCGCGGTCGGCCCGGCCGCCGCGCGATCGCGCGCCGCCAGCGCGGCGGCCACGCGGTTCTCCGGCCAGCTCCCGTCGCCCACCAGGCGCAGCGTGCCGACCATGTTGCGCACCTGGTGGTGCAGGAAGCTGCGCGCCCGCGCGGTGACGGTGATCAGCTCGCCGTCGCGCGTCACGTCCAGCCGGTCCAGCGTGCGCAGCGGCGACTTGGCCTGGCAGGCGGCGGCACGGAAGGCGGAGAAATCGTGCCGCCCGATCAGCGCCTGCGCCGCCCGGTGCATCGCCGCTGCGTCGAGCGGGGCCGGCACGTGCCAGACCCGCCCGAGCAGTAGCGCCGGGCGCGCGCGGCGATTGAGGATGCGGTAGCGATAGCAGCGCGCGGTCGCCGAGAAGCGCGCGTTCCAGCCCTCCGGCGCCACCGCCGCGCGCAGCACCACGACCGGATATGGTTTCATGTGAAAGTTCAGCGCCTCGCGCAGCCGCGTGGGGTCGAAGGAGGTTTCCAGCGTCAGTTGGGCGACCTGGGCCTCGGCGTGCACGCCGGCGTCGGTGCGGCCGGCGACGATGGTGGGCGTCGGCGCGCCGTGGCTCAGGCGGGCGGCGGCGGTCTCCAGCACCTGCTGGACCGAGAGGCCGGTGGCCTGAACCTGCCAGCCGACGAACGGTGCGCCGTCGTATTCCAGGAGGAGGGCCCAGAGGGTCACGGCAGTAATGCGAGCTGGGAGGATGGCGCGTTCAGGTCTGCCGTTATGCGAGGTTGCGGCATCCAGAGCGGGCCAGCATCGGCGGGCGTATCGGTTGCGCCGCAAAACGGGTCAATGGCGAGGACCGTCTCGCGTGCGGCACCCTCACCCGCGTCGCTGCGCGCCGCGACCTCTCCCGCCGGGCGGGAGAGGTGAAAGTGTGTCGGAGCGGCTTGCCCTTGGCTCACCCCAGCCGCGTCCCGGTCGGCACGGGGTGCCCGCGCAGGAACGGCTCGGCCTGCAGCGGCGCGCGCCCGGCAAGCTGCACGCGCGTCAGCCGCAGCGCCCCGTGCCCGCAGGCGACGGTCAGTCGGTCGTCCAGCACCGCGCCGGGCGGGCCGTCCCCTGGCGCAAGCGCGGCGGCCAGCACCTTCAGCATCGCGCCGTCCAGCAGCGTGAAGGTGCCCGGCCACGGATCGAACGCGCGCACCCGCCGCTCCAGCGCCGCCGCGTCGGCCGTCCAATCGATCCGCGCATCCGCCCGCGTCAGCTTGGGCGCGTAGCAGGCGCCCTCCGCCGGCTGCGGCACGGGCGAAAAATCCTCGGCCAGCGCGCGCAGGATCAGCCGCGCGCCGATTGCCGCCAGCGCGTCGTGCAGCGCGGCGGCAGTGGTGCTCGCGGTGATCGGCACCGCCTCGCGCAGCAGCATCGGGCCGGTGTCCAGCCCGGCGTCCATGCGCATGATCGTCACGCCGGTCTCGGCATCGCCCGCCAGGATCGCCGCCTGGATCGGCGCCGCGCCGCGCCAGCGCGGCAGCAGCGAGGCATGGATGTTGAGGCAGCCACGCCGCGGCGCCGCCAGAAACGCCGGCGGCAGGATCAGCCCGTAGGCGACCACCACCGCGGCGTCGAGTGCCAGCGCCGCGAAATCCGCCTGCGCCGCCGCATCGCCGCGCAGCCGCGCCGGCGTCCGCACCTCGAGGCCGAGCCGCTCGGCCATCAGATGCACCGGGCAGGGCCGCACCGCCTGGCCACGCCCGGCCGGCCGCGGCGGCTGGCAGTACACCGCCGCGATCGCATGCCCGGCGTCCACCAGTGCCGCCAGCGCCGGCACGGCGAAGGCGGGGCTGCCCATGAAGGCGAGGCGCAGGCCGCTGTCGGCGGGGCGCATGTGGCGCCTACCGGTCTTCGTCGCGCTTCTGGCGGAGGTCCTTGGCCAGCCGGCGCAGGATCATGTTGCGCTTCAGCGCGGACAGGTGGTCGACGAACAGCACGCCGTCGAGATGGTCGATCTCGTGCTGCAGGCAGGCCGAGAGCAGTCCCTCGGCCTCGATCTCCTGGCGGGCGCCGGTCTCGTCCAGGTAGCGCACCTTGACGCGCGTCGGTCGGGTGACCTCGGCGAACTGGCCGGGCAGCGACAGGCAGCCCTCCTCGCGGGTGGCCAGTTCGGTGCTGCGGGCGACGATTTCGGGGTTGATCAGGGCGAGCGGGTGGCGCGTCTCGTTCGGCTGGACGTCGGCCACCAGGAAGCGCAGCTTCTGCCCGACCTGCGGCGCCGCCAGGCCGATGCCCGGCGCCTGGTACATGGTGGAGAACATGCGCGGCAGCAGCGCGCGCACGGCCTCGGTGTCCTGCGGCCCGACCGGGCGGCACTTGGCGCGCAGGGTCGGGTCGGGGACGAACAGGATGGGCAGCGTTTCGCCAACCGTATCGAGCATGCCGCGGATGTAGCTTTCCGGCCCCCGCGGATCAACGCCCTCTTGCACCCGCCCTTGGACGATCGCATCTTGATTTGACGGCGTCCGAGCGGGGTCTAATGGCCGATTTCGGGGCGTATCGGAGGGGGAGCGTCAGACCAAGGGCGGGAAGGCGATGGGACAAGGGCGGGTACCGGGCACGCGTCCGGCACCGGCGCGAGATGAAAAAAATTTCGTGGCATCTCGTAATACAACGCTCCCGGCGTGGTCATCTACAGCAGTAACAAGCCAAAGGAAGGGGATCGCTATGAATTCGATAAACGAGATCAGGGATGCCGTCGGCGCGCACCGCCTGGCGTTCCTGAGACGTATGCTTCCGGTCGCGGCGGGTCTGGCGTTGGCGTTGGCCGCCTCGACTGCGTATGCGCAGAGCGTGGGTTGCACGGCCCAGCAGGCGGGTGACGGCTCCGGTAACCCGACCGTGACCGCGCAGAAGGCGGGTGACGGCGCCGGTAACCCGAACGTCACGGCGCAGAAGGCGGGTGACGGCGCCGGTAACCCGAACGTCACGGCGCAGAAGGCGGGCGACGGCGCCGGCAACCCGAACGTCACGGCGCAGAAGGCGGGCGACGGCGCCGGCAACCCGAACGTCACGGCGCAGAAGGCGGGCGACGGCGCCGGCAACCCGAACGTCACGGCGCAGAAGGCGGGCGACGGCTCCGGTAACCCGAACGTGACGGCCCAGCAGGCGGGCGCCGTCAATCCCTGCAAGAGCTAGCCCTATCGAACGACCCGACTGTCGAGACGCAAATGGAGGCGCCGAATGCCCTTCATTTGCGTCCCGGCGACCGACGACCTTGCCATGCGCCGGCGCTTGCCGCGTCAATGGGTCGTCGTGCAGTGCGCGTCGCCGCCGCGGTCAGGCGCCCCGCCGACCCGGAGCGCGGTGACTGACAGGCATGCGAAATCGGACGTCCATCGACCAATGCGGTGCAGGCGTCGACCAGGCGCCGGAGCCCGAACGGAGCCACCGATGAGCTACCACCGCTTCCGGCCGGCCATGCTGGCTGGACTCGTCGTTGCGGCCGCGTTTCTGCTGCCGGCCTCGCCACCGGCTGCGGCGCAGCAAATGCAGATGCAGATGATGGAGCCCGGCCAGGCCGCGGTGATCCGCAGCCTGCTGCCCACCGTGGTCAACATCCAGTCGTTCATCACCACCGCCCCGTCGACCGCTGGGATGAACGCCGGCGCATCCGCGGCCAAGCCCACACCCGCCCGCCCGAACACCGTGCAGGGCTCCGGCTTCGTCATCGACCCAAGCGGGGTGATTCTGACCAATTATCACGTGATCGACGGCGCCTACGACATCCACGTCACGTTCTCGGACGGCACCCACGCGGCCGGTCGGATCCAGGCCGTTGCCCCGAGCATCGACCTGGCGCTTGTCAAGGTCGGCACACACCACCCGCTTACCGCGGTGCGCTGGGGCGACAGCGACAAGGTGCAGATCGGCGACCCGGTATTCGCCATCGGCAACGCGCTTGGTATCGGCCTGTCGGTTTCCTCCGGCATCGTCAGTGCGCTGAACCGCAACATCATGGACACGCCGTACGACGACTTCATCCAGACCGACGCGGCGATCAACCACGGCAATTCCGGCGGCCCGCTGTTCAATCGCCAGGGCGAGGCGATCGGCGTCGACAGCGCGATCATCTCGCCCACGACCGGTTCGGTCGGCCTCGGCTTTGCCATCCCGTCCAACGACGCCCGCTTTGTCGCCAACCGGCTGATGCGCGAAGGCAACATCACGCCGACCTATATCGGCGTCAAAGTCGAGCAGGTGACGGAGGACATGGCGAGTGCACTGGGCATGCCGCAGCCAGTGGGCTCGATCGTCGCCATGGTGCGCGAGGGTCACCCGGCCGCCGCGGCGGGGGTGGAGGTCGGCGACGTGATCCTGCGCTACGACAACGACACGCCCTCGGATGAGCGCGCGCTGCTGCGTGACATGGCGCAGTCGGCGATCGGCAAGACGGTGCCGCTGACGGTGTTGCGCGGCGGCAAGGAACTGACATTGCATGTCACGCCCATTGCCTGGCCGGGCAGCGCAACGATGTCCGCCAATGGGGTCGCGCTCAAGCCGGCGATGCTGGTGCCGGCCGATCTCGGGCTGGGTCTCAGCGCGCTCACCCCGGACCTGCGCGCCCGCAACGAGCTGCTGATGCACCAGGCGGGCGTGCTGATCGACGGTGTCGCCGCCGGCACCGACGCGTTCGACCGCGGGCTGGTGCCCGGCGACGTGATCCTGCGCGTGCAGGACACCGACGTGAAGTCGCCGCAGCAGGTGCAGGCGGCGATCGACGCGGCGCGGGCGCAGCACAAGGAGTACGTTCTGTTCCTGGTGCTGCCGAAGGTGGAGCAAACTCCGGGTCCACGCTGGTTGGCGCTCCGGGTCTCGGAGTAGCCGGTCCGCGGCGACCTTGTCCGCCGCACCTCATGCGGGCACCGAGGCGATGCGCCGACGCCTGCGGCGTCCGGCCTTCGGGCCTGTGCGGGACGCGCGGAGGCTCGACCCGGTGCGCCGTGGGATCCGCATCGTACAACCCCCTCTTGCAACCAACGGCCCGATCACCAAAATATAACGCGAGCGGGATGCCGAAACGGGTCCCGCGAATTGCTTCGCTCGCAGGAGGGAGCCATGACGACGCGAGTGTTCACCTCGCCGCTGTTTCTGGGTTTCGACCATCTCGAGCAGATGCTCGAGCGGGCCTCGAAGGCCGCGAACGACGGCTATCCGCCGTACAACATCGAGCAGATCGGCCCGAACGGGCTGCGCATCACGCTCGCGGTTGCCGGGTTCACGATGGACGAGCTGCAGCTTACCCAGGAGGACAACCAACTGGTGATCCGCGGCCGCCAGGCGGACGACAGCCAGGGGCGCGTGTTCCTGCACCGCGGCATCGCCGCGCGGCAGTTCCAGCGGGCCTTCGTGCTGGCCGAGGGGATCGAGGTGAAGGGGGCCTGGCTCGACAACGGCCTGCTGCACATCGACCTGGTGCGGCCGCAGCCGGAGACTCGGGTGCGCACCATCGAGATCGCGCGGCCGGCGCCGGCGGCAGGGATGCGCACGGTTGACGGCGGCGCCCAGGAAGCAATGCCTTGCTGACCGACACCTGTTTGACCAACGCCTTGTTAACCAAAACCCGGTAGCATCGGCGCCGCAGCAGCGGGCCTGGCCGGCGAAGGAATTTTGCAGATGAACATGGACACATCGAACAAGCCGAACCAGTCGTCCGAGCAGTCCGCCGCGGCGGTGGCGTTCGACATTCGCCACATCTCGGCCGAGCAGCTTGCCGAGCTCGGCATCGCGCGCCTCGCCTACGTCAAGCCGGTCGAGGTCAACGGCACGTCGGGCTTTGCCATCCATGCCGCCAACGGCGCGCCGATGGCGCTGGTCGCCGAGCGCGACGTGGCGGTGGCGCTGATCATGCAGCACGAGATGGTGGCGGCGCTGGTGCACTGAGGCGACGCGGGTTCAGGGTGGCAGGCGTCGCGAGAGCGGACGCATATCCGCGGGGAGGGCACCAAGGTAGCAAGGTAGGGCGGAAAAGCGAAGCGCATTCCGCCATCTTTACACGGCGCTGACAGAAACCGCAGACGCGAAGCAGACGGCGGAAGGCGCTGCCCGCCGGATCAGGTCCGGGGGCGTTGGCTGTTCCGCCCTGCGCATCTGCGCGTCCGCCCTGCGCTCGCCACACCCCCAGAACAGCACTGCCGCGCCCTACCGAGAAGCGGCTGAACCCCTGGTTATGGCGTTGTTCCCGCGGCGATCAACTGAGCCTCAATCTCGCGTGCCCGTGCCAGCATTGCAGGGATGTCATAGGCAGTTGCGACAGAGCGCCCGGGCGCCGCGTCGCTCCGATCCTAACAAGAAACAAGCTCCCCCTCCCCTTGAGGGAGGGGGGTTGGGGGGAGGGGTCGTCGGGGATTCACACCGATCGACCCCTCCCCCCAACCCCCTCCCTCAAGGGGAGGGGGAGTGTCCTTCTCTTCGGCGCCCCGACTGTTTCATTCAGGGCGGGTCGGCCGCCGGCCGGTGGGAACTCGTACCAATCTTCAACGACCGATTTCAGTGCCGTATCGTTCGGAAGCGCCAATGCGAGCCGCCGCTCGAATTGCAAATTCCGGCGCGAAGAATGCTGCCTGGCGGGTAATGTGCGTCGCGCGAGTGCATTGATGCGATCCTCGATCTGACCAAAGATCAGCAGAAAGAATGCCGCATCGACAATCATTCGATCACGCTCAAGCCCTTCCCAGGTCGGGTTGCTGAGAAATTCGAGTGCGTCCTCCTGGCCGCGCTCGATGTAGCGCCGCGTCCGCAAACACGCGGCCTCGACGTCTCCCAAAGACAGGCCGGGCATCAGTGTGGCAGCAACTCGCGAAGCCGATCGGGAGAGAATCGTGTCTGGCCAGCCGGATCAGACGACGGAACGAGATACCAGTGCGGTTCGGACGACAGCGGGCGTGACCTGTCGGTCAACGCGTACGATGCGACGCGGCCTCCCGGCCGGTTCAGCCGCAGGTCGAGCCTGCCGTTGGCGCCGAGTATCCACAGGTATCGCGGCAGGATGGTCGCCAGGAGCTGTCCATCCGAACGCTCGACCCGCAGAATGTCGATCGCGGGAATGGCTTCTGCTGAAATCCCTGCCCGCTGGACCATCTCCTCCATCGTGCGGTGCTTGCCGCTGCGGTCGAGGACGAAATCCGCGCCGAGGCCCTGCTGTATCGAGTCGTAGAGGTCATGCACGCGGCGCTGCCAATCCTGCAGCCGCCGCATCACGTGCGCTTTGTCAGGGGGCTTGCTTGATCGCAGCTCCTGAAACGTGGCGTCGACTGCAGCGGTCGTCTCGGACATGACGGCTATTCCGTGGTTCGAGGTGTCAGGTGGTGGAGGGGCTTCAGCCTGTCAATCCAGGTCCGGTACTGGCCAGGTCCGGGTACTGGCCAGGTCCGGTACTGGCCAGGTCCGGGTACTGGCCGTCATGCCGGCGTCAAAGATCCGCCACCGTGACCTGTGCCGCACTCCCGACCGCGACCAGTACCCCGACGATCAACGCTTCCCGTGGGCGCCCCGATGCGGCGGCCGTCAGGTTCACCCGTGCCGCACGCGGGGGGCCACCGGGACCGGCCGCGCCCCGGTGGGGATCTTCCCTGGAGGGCTTGAGCCGCGCAGCGGCACCCGTCTCCCCGCTTGATCCGCTTCGCGGCTCAAGCCCCCGCAAGGGGGGAGGGAGAATATTTTGACCACTACGTTGCCGGATCGATCCAGCCGAACGTTCCGTCGTCGCGCCGGTACACCACGTTCATCCGGCCGCTGTCGCGGTGGCGGAACATCAGCGCCGGCTGGTCCTCGAGATCAATGTGCATCAGCGCCTCATCGAGCGTCAGCCGGAGAATCTCCGCCGGACGCTCGGCGATCACGCTGGCCATGGCGGCGGCGGCGACGCCGTTCACCTTCCGGACCGAGTCGGCGTCCGACTCCTGGCGCAGCACGTATTGCCGCGCGGCTTCCCCGCGCTCGCGCTGGGCAAGGTCGCGTGCGTGCTCGTTCACCCGCCGGCGGTAGCGGCGCAGCCGCTTGGCGATGTGCTCCGCCGCGCTCGTCGAACGCCGCGTTGGCGTCAGCCGCCTCGCCTTCGCCGCGCAGCGTCAGCCCGCGCCCGGCATGCAGGTTGATGTCGCAGGTGAAGAAGCTGCGCGCCCGGCTGAACGTGACCTGCGCCTCCAGCGCATGGTCGAAATATTTGCCGGCGACACCTTCGAGCTGATCGACAACCCGCGTTTGCAGTGCGTCGGACAGATCGACCTGCTTGCCGGAAACCGTGATCTGCATCGCTGTTCTCCCGCCTCGGTGGCCGCGGCAGGGCCGGCGCCCGCCCGAGTGCTTCAGGCCGGCACGGCCTTCTCGCGCTTGCGCTGCGCGGAGTTGGGGATGCGCAGCGCCTCGCGATATTTGGCCACGGTCCGCCGGGCGATGTCCACGCCTTCCTCGCGCAGCGCCGCGACGATCGCGTCGTCCGACAGCACCTCGTCGGGCGGTTCGCCGATCGATCATGGCGCGGATGCGGTGGCGCACCGCCTCGGCCGAGTGCGCGTCGCCGCCCTCGGTCGCGGCGATCGCGGTGGTGAAGAAATACTTCATCTCGAACGTGCCGCGAGGCGTGGCGATGTACTTGTTCGCCGTGACCCGGCTGACCGTGCTCTCGTGCATCTCCACCGCGTCGGCGATGTCGCGCAGGATCAGCGGGCGCAGATAGGCGACACCCTGGCGGAAGAAGGCGTCCTGCTGGCGCACGATCTCGGCGGCCACCTTCAGGATGGTCTGCGCGCGCTGCTGCAACGACTTCACCAGCCAGTTGGCGCTGGCCAGGTGTTCGCTGAGGAACGCCTTGTCGGCCTTGCCCGCGCGCGGTGCGACGCGGGCGTAGAACCGCTCGTTCACCAGCACGCGCGGCAGGGTCGCCGGATTCAGCTCGATGACCCAGGCGCCGTCCGGCGCCGCGCGCATCAGCAGGTCGGGCACGACCACGGGTGCGGGCGTGGCAGTTCGTAGTTGGCCGCGGGCTTCGGGTTCAGCGCGCGGATCTCGCCGATCATGTCGGCCAGGTCTTCGGCATCGACGCCGCACAGCGTCATCAGCCGGCGCGTCTCGCGCCTGGCCAGCAGCTCGAGGTTGTCCAGCAGGATCGCCATCGCCGGGTCCAGGCGGTTGCGCTCGGCAAGCTGCGCCGCCAGGCATTCGCGCAGATCGACGGCGAACAGGCCCACCGGGTCGAACGCATCATGATGGCGCGCACCGCCTCGACCCGTTCCAGCGGCAGCGCCATGGCGTCGGCGATGTCCGCCGGCCGCGCCGTCAGCCGCCCGGCCGGGCACAGCAGCGCAATCAGGTGCGCCCCGATCATCCGGTCCACCGGATCGTCGAAGGTCAGCCGAAGCTGCTCGCCGAGATGATCGCGCAGGCTGTGGCGGGTCTCCGCCAGGTCGTCGATGTCGCGCTCGTCGTCGCTGAAATCGGCGGCGCCGCCGCGCCCGCCCGGCTCGAAGCTGCTCGGCGCGCCGTCCGCCGCGCCGCCGGCGTCGTAGGTCTCGGCGTCGGCCAGTATCCAGCGGCGCAGCGGCCTCGGTGGGCAGGATATCGGACCGCGCCATCTCGGCGGCGTCCGCCGACGTGCCCGTTGACCGGCTCGAGCTGGTCCGGCGCCGCGCCTCGGGCGGCGCCGCGTCGCCACGCTCGTCGCGTTCCAGCAGCGGATTGCGCTCCAGCTCCTCCTCGACGAACGCGCCGACCTCGACATTGGAGAACTGCAGCAGCTTGATCGCCTGGCGCAGCTGCGGCGTCATCACCAGCGTCTGCGACTGGCGCAGGTCGAGGCGCGGACCTATCGCCATGCGGCTGGCCCGTGCTGTGGCGGCCCGCAACGGGCGGGGCCGAACGAGGGAGAAAGCAGGCTCATGGCGGCATGCTAAAGGCTGAACCTTTCGCCAAGGTACACGCGGCGCACATCCTGGTGCGCCACCACCTCGGCGGGGCGGCCCTCCATCAGCACCTTGCCGTCGTGCATGATGTAGGCGCGATCGATGATCTCCAGCGTCTCGCGCACGTTGTGGTCGGTGATCAGCACGCCGATGCCGCGGTCCTTCAGGTGGCGCGACCAGCTCGCGGATTTCGCTGACCGCGATCGGGTCGATGCCGGCCAGCGGCTCGTCGAGCAGGATGTAGGACGGCTGGGTGGCCAGCGCGCGGGCGATCTCGACGCGCCGGCGCTCGCCGCCGGACAGCGCCAGCGCGCCGGTGCGGCGCAGATGGCTGATGCCGAACTCCGCCAGCAGCTCGTCCAGCATCTGGTGGCGGCGGTCGGGGTCGGGCTCGGCCACCTCCAGCGCGGCCATGATGTTCTGCTCGACGTTCAGGCCGCGGAACACGCTGGCTTCCTGCGGCAGGTAGCCGATGCCCAGGCGGGCGCGGCGGTACATCGGCAGGGTGGTGATGTCGGTGCCGTCCAGGCTGATCCAGCCGGTGTCGGGGTGCACCAGGCCGACGATCATGTAGAAGGTCGTGGTCTTGCCGGCGCCGTTCGGCCCCAGCAGGCCGACCGCCTCGCCGCGGTGCAGGTGGATCGAGACGTTCCGCACCACCGGCCGGCGCTTGTAGGTCTTGCCGACGCCGTGCGCCATCAGTCCGGCGGTGCCAGGCACCACGCGCAGGTCCGCGGCGTCGTTCACGGATGGCCTCCGACGGGTTGGCCGGCGGGGGAGCCAGCGGAATTGGCCTTGCTGGGTGCCCCGGCGGCAGGAGTGGCCGCCGCGGGCGGCGGCAGGCTCGGCAGCTCACGGTTCGTGGCGTCGTTCGGCACCACCAGCCCGGTCACCTGGGCGGTGTCGCCGCGCAGCAGGCGGGCGATGCCGGTCTTCATGTTCACCTCCGCTTCCTGCCCATTGAGCTGGTTCTGGCCGCGGGTGATCGTGCACATTGCCCGCCAGTCGCGCGATGCCGCTGTCGGGGACATAGACGGCGCGGTCGCCGGTCGCGGTGTCGGTCGGGGTGCGGACCGAGACATGACCGAACGCCTCCACCTTCTCCAGCTTGCCGGACGCCGCGAGATCATCGCCGGAGCCGGGGGCCGTGGCGGCGGCGGTCTTCGCCGGCGGCGTGGCCGCTGCTGGCGCCGCCGCCGCTTTTGTTGCGCCTGGGGTTGCGCCTGGGGTTGCCCCTGTTGCTGTCCCGGGCGCCGCTGCGTCGGTGGTGTAGGCGACCAGCACATCCGCGGCGACCCGGCGGGCGTCCTTGGTGACCACGACGGCGTTGCCGCGCGCCACCGCCATGTGCTGCTGCGGCCAGTATTCCATCGTGTCGCGCGCGGTCAGGACGTCGTTTGGGGTGGTCAGCCTCAGATCGTGCCCGGTCATCACCAGCACCGCCTGATCGATGTCGTAGACCGCGACATCGCCCTAGGCCTGGTCGGTCTGGGTGAAAATCTGCACATTGCCCTCGGCGCGCAGGCGGTAGATCTCGGTGCCGGCGGTGTCGGTATCGGCCGCGAGGCCCGATTGCGCGGCCGCCGGCTGTGCCGCCACCGGTTGGGCCGCCACCGGCTGGGCTGCCGCGGCGCCCGTCGCCGGGGCGCCGCCCGGTGTGCCGCCCGGGGCACCGGTCGTTGCTGCGCCGGGGGCGAGCTTCTTGCGGTAATAGGCGATCAGCCGGTCCGCGGTGACGGTCACGTCACCGCGCACCGCGCGCGCATCGCCGAGGGCGATCACCTCCTGCTGCGCCTGGTGCCATTCGATGCCGTCGCGCGCGGTGACCGTGATCGGCCCGCCGTGCGTCAGGTCGAGCGGCTGCGCCGCCGCCGTGCCGATGCCCCCGGCCAGTGCCCAGGCCAGCGTCCAGACCAGTGCCCCTGCCAGCGCCCAGAGCAGCGGCAAGACCAGCGGGAGCGCCGGCGGCAGCCCGGCCCGGCCGGCCGGCCGGTTCATTTCGCGCCGCCCGGCGTCGCGCCGTTCAGCACCAGTTTCGCCGGACCGGCAAACACGATCGAGGTCCCCTTGTCGGTCGCGGTGAACCCGCCCTGCGCGTCGAGCGTGCCGAACGGTCCCTCGGCATGCACCGGCTCGGCGCCCGCCGCCGGCCCCCCGGGCCAGGTCGAGCGAGGCGCTCTGGGTCAGCAGCGTCGTGCCGTCGTCGCGGTACAGCGTCACGTCGTGCGACAGGTCGAGCAGGTTGCTGTGCTGGATGAACACGCCCTGCTTTGCTTTCACCATCAGCCAGGTGCCGTTCTGCAGCGTGATGTCGCCCTTCGGTGCGGTGAGGTTGACGCGTTCGGGGCCATTCTGCTGGGCGATCGCCGCGGTCAGCGTGTAGGGCCGGCCATAATTGTCGACGCTGTGGTACTGCGCGTCGGTCACCCGCGCGGCGGTCACCTTGCCGCTGAGTTGGGTGGCCACGGTGCGGACGCCGGTCTCGATCTGCTCGATCTCCGGCCACACCGCCAGGGTGCACAGCAAGACCACGGCCGCAACGGGCAGCAGCCATTTCGCCAGCAGGATCATGTGGCGCCGGCGCGCCAGCTCAGTCGCATCCGCCCGGCGGCGGAGGTCGGCGGCCCTGGCAAACAGCTCCCGCCCATCGCGGGCTGGGGCGGGGGAACCGGTCGGGAGCGGGCGGCTCGGCATGGGTGCGATCGCGGCCGGCTGCTCAGGCGGTTCCGGCACGCGGTGCGGCGTGCGGGTGTGGGCGGCCGGCCTTACGGTCGACGGCGCGCGCCGCCGGCCGGCGGGGGATCGGGTGCGCGCCGGCATTGGCCAGCGACGCCGCGGCCGCCGGGACGCGCCATCCTGCCGCCGTCCGGGAGACGAGTGGCGCGAGATCAGGATCGGCGAAGGCTGGCGCGACGGCGGTGGTCATGGCGTTGCGGGTCTCCCTGCTGCGGTGCAGCACCGCGTGGTGCGGCACCCTGTACGGCGATCCGGCTGCCCGGGTCAACCACAGCTTAGTCAATTCCGGTAAACGCCGGACAAAAATCGTGCCAAATTTCTTGGAGTGCGTTGTCGATTGTTGGCCCGGCCCGGCCGGGCCCGGTCGGGTATCGACACGAATTGGCGCGGATCGCGACCGGTGGGCCGGCGGCGCGCACACACCTACATCGCGAGCCTGACCGAGCTGTGCAAGTGCTGACGGGTGCAAGCGGGGGAATCGCAATTGGAATTTGGTTGACGGTTGCACCGCGTCAGCATCCAGCGGCTGCCCACCGAATCATCGGCGAATCGGGGTTTGCCGCCGCAGGAACCGCCAAGACGCGAAGGCGCCAAGGTTCTGCTGGCTCGAACGCGTCGCCCTGTTCCTGCCAATCCCCGCTTTTCTTGGCGTCTTGGCGGTTCATTTTCCGGCAGCGCCGCGAACCGTGGATGACGCCAATTCCAAATGCGATTGCCGTGGGTGGAAGCGTTGGAACGGGCCGATGCCTCGGTGGGCTGGCATCGGTGATGGGAGATGTCCAGATCTTCGTGGCCCAGCAGATTCAGCCAGACCGACGCAGGCAACAGCGCGGCCTTGTTGGATTTTGACCGAGCGACGTTCCCGCTGCCATTGGCCCGCTGCCATTGGCCCGCTGCCATTGGCCCGCTGCCATTGGCCCGCTACCTTTGAACGGCAATTGTCGGTCGTGACTTGAGCCACCTCAGGCAGGAACCGGAACGTCGATATCGGCGTCGGAACCGTCCCACTCGGTTGCCAGCGCTGTCCCTCGCCGTTCGATCAGCCCGGCTGCCAGCAACGCTTCGACATCGTCATGCACACGTCGATAATCCCGGCCGATCGCTTGGGACAAGGCCCGAATACTCGGAACGTCATGCGCGTGAATGTGCCGCAGTAACGCGATGCGCGTCGGCGTGAGGACACGGAAGAACGCGACCCAGTCCTCGAAGCTGATATGGATTTCCGGCGGCGCCGGATTGCCGGTCTCGGCATGCTGCGCGGCTGCGAGAATCCGCCTCGTGTCGTCTGCGAATGAGCCACCGACATGGATGTGCATCATGCTCAGGGCGACCTCCCGGTAACCTGCGCGACGGAAGCTGCGAAATCCGCCAGCAGCTTTTCCAAAGTCGTGAACCGATACGCGGATTCCCTATCCAGCACGTGCTTGTGGTCTCCCTTGCCTCGCTCGTTGTCGAACCCAACGAGGCGCTCGCCGAGACGGCTGCAAAACAGCCGATACTTGTAACGGTGCCGCGCAGGCGGCACCGGCGCGGGAAGCCACCACACGACCGCCTGAACGATCAACCCATCCGCGTAGACCCGTTTCGTGCTGATCAGCTTGACCGCATCCACACGGACTATATGTCGCACTAGCCATATGATGTCAATGCCATATACCCGGCCACGTGGCTACCTGGCCGTTCAACCGGTCACTCTGCCACCGTACCCGCTATCCGCCATAGTCAACATCGCCCGTCGGCGGATTTGCGATTATCCTCGATGTCGCCCGCGCTAAATCGGGCTACGGCGATGGCCGCGCCCACCATGACGGCGGGGTGCTTCCGCCTCGGGTTGCTTTAGGCATCGTCGAATTTGGGACTTTCAACTTGAGGCACCACCCGTCGGCGTCAGTGGTGGAAGATATCCGGGTCCTCGTACCCCAGCAGGTCCAGCCTGGCACGCGCGGGCAGGAATGCGAAGCAGGCCTCCGCCAGATCGAGCCGCGCCTCGCGGATCAGCAGCGCCTCCAGCCGCGCCCACAGCGCATGCAGGTGCAGCACGTCGGACGCCGCATAGGCAAGCTGCTCCGCGCTCAGCGTCCACCGCGCCCCAGTCCGAGGTCTGCTGCTGCTTCGACAGGTCGACCCCGAGCAGCTCCTTGCACAGGTCCTTCAGCCCGTGCTTGTCGGTAAAGGTGCGGGTCAGTCGCGCGGCGATCTTGGTGCATTTCACCGGGGCGACCGTCAGATCGAGGAAGTGCTGCAGCATCGCCACGTCGAAGCGGGCGAAATGCATCAGCTTGACCACCGCCGGATCGGCCAGCAGCCGCTTGAGGTTGGGGCAGTCATAGCCGTGCCCGCCGAGTGCCACGGGCACAAGCTGCACCAGGTGCGCGTGCCCGTCGCCGCTGGAAAGCTGCACCAGGCACAGCCGGTCGCGGTGCGGATTGAGCCCCATCGTCTCGGTATCGACCGCGACGACCGAGCCGAGCGCCAGGCCATCCGGCAGATCATGCCGGTGCAAATGGATCGTCCCGCCCGGCATGAACTGCGTGGTGCTCATGACGCGCTGACTGCCTCTGACAACTGAAAACCGCCCACTGACGACTGCTTATGGTGCCCAGGAGAAGACTCGAACTTCCACGACCTTGCGGCCACAGGTACCTGAAACCTGCGCGTCTACCAATTCCGCCACCTGGGCAACCTGTGGCCCGCGAGCCGGGCCGTCGGGTGGGCGCGCGGTGTAACCTTGGCCCGAGCCGGCGTCAATGCGGCGGCGTCAATGCGGCGGGGTCAGTTGTGGAATGCCAATCGTCACGCTTGAGGGATGCCGGCACCCCGCCTATCAAGGCGCGCGCGAGTGCAAGGAGATGGCGGCGATGGCAACGCGGAGCGTGGCGACGGTGTTCGGCGGCTCGGGGTTCATTGGCCGCTATGTCGTCAAGCGGCTGGCGCTACAGGGGCATGTCGTGCGCGTCGCGGTGCGTGACCCCGAGGCGGCCCTGTTCCTCAAGCCGATGGGCGTGGTCGGGCAGATCGTGCCGCTGTATGCGCCGATCCAGCACGAGGCGGAGGCGCATCGGGCGGTGGACGGCGCCGACCTGGTGGTGAACCTGGTCGGCATCCTGGCCGAGCGGCGGGACGGGGACTTTCAGCGCATCCATGCCGAGGGCGCCGAGCGGGTGGCGCGGCTGGCGGCGGCGACCGGGGTGGCGCGGCTGGTGCAGGTCTCGGCGATCGGTGCCGACCCGGCGGGTCCGGCGCGGTATGCGATGAGCAAGGCGGCCGGCGAGCAGGCGGTGCGGGCGGCATTCCCGGCGGCGACGATCCTGCGTCCGTCGGTGGTGTTCGGCCCGGAAGACGCACTGTTCAACCGCTTCGGCACGATGGCGCAGCTTTTGTGGGCGATGCCGGTGATCGCCGGGGCCACGCGGTTCCAGCCGGTCTATGTCGGCGACGTGGCCGATGCGGTCGTGGCCGGGCTGTGCGAGGATGCGCCCGGCGTCACGTTCGAGCTGGGCGGACCGCGGGTGCTGAGCATGCGCGAGTTGCTGGTCTACGTGTTGGAGCAGACCGGGCGGCGCCGGCCGCTGGTGCCGGTGCCGGGGTGGCTGGCGCGGCTGCAGGCCGCGGTGCTGGAGCGGCTGCCGGGCAGGCTGCTGACGCGCGACCAGCTTCTGATGCTGCAGCGGGACAACGTGGTGGCCGCCGGCGCGCCGAGTCTGGCGGACCTGGGTATCGTGCCGACGCCGATGGAGCTGGTGGTGCCGGCGTATCTGCGGCGGTTCCGCCCGGGCGGCGGACGGCGGGTCGATCTGGCCGCCGCGTAGGTCTGCCATCAAACGATCGCTTCCGGTACGCACGAACGGCGCCCACCCGTCATGCCGACCCGGGGGCGGCATGACGGAACGGGCGACTGCGCACGTCACGCGACGGTTGGGTTGTTCCGCGCCGACGCCAAAGCACCTGCCCAGGGGCGTGGCTGCCGCCCTGTTCGGCACGTACTGCGCCAAATTGCCCTACGCCAAATTGCCCTGCGCCATATTTCCACGTCCGCAACGGGTGGCCTGCGGCGGCGCGGCCGGCCACTGAGCATGCCGCGCGACCAGGCGCACAGGAGACGCGGCGCCTATGCAGCGCAGTAGATTTCCTCGGCGGTGATGACGATCCCGGGCGGGTCCATCGCGATCGGCCCGTTGACGATGATCCGTGTGTCGATGCCGCCGGCCGTGCGGCGGTGATGGGTGACCGTTCGGCGGGTTGGATGCACGATCAAATAGTGCGCGACGGATGGGATGCGGAAATAGTCAGCCAGCTTGCCGCCGGTGTCCGTCGACGCCGTGCCGGGCGACAGCACTTCGACGACGATCCCCGGCGTCGGCGCCGCGACCGCATCGTCGGCCATTGGCGCTCCGCAATTCACCGGCGCGTCCGGTTCGTAGTCGCTGTCGCCGATCTCCACCGTCGCGCCGTCGGGCAATGCCTGGCAGGGCACACCGGCGGCGGTCACCGCGCGGTGCAGCGCGCGGTAGATCGCACCCTTGACCCGCAGGTGCGCGCCGCGCTCGGGTGCCATGGCCACGATCCGGCCGTCGACGCGTTCGTAACGGCCGCTCGGCTGGGCATCGCACCAACGCCTGAACGCCTCGCGCGTATAGTATCTTTCGGTCTCGGGCGAGGCGCGAGTCATCGGAAGCCTCCAGTCTCGGCTACCAGTCTGGGATAATGGTACCACGAATGGGCTTGCCAGGTCATTCCCGATCGATTGGCTGACCCAAGCGGGGCGTCCGGTGAGAAGGCCAGGGCGGCCCGCACGCGGCGGCGGCATCCGATCCGGCTGCCGCCGCCGCGGCTTGGAGGGCGACCTTCCCATCTGCCGCACGACCGATTGGCGCCGCTGGCGCCGGGTGCGATAACGCGAGGCGATGCGATACCTGTATCACCTGCCGCTGTCGCCCTACTCGCGCAAGGTGCGCCTGGTGCTGGCCGAGAAGCGCCTGCCGGTCGAGCTGCGCATGGAAAAGGTGTGGGAGCGGCGGGCGGAGTATCTGGAGCTGAATCCCGCCGGCACGGTGCCGACGCTGATCGAGGACAACGGCCTGGTCATCGCCGATTCCAACGCGATCTGCGAATACCTCGAGGAAGCCTATCCCGACACGCCGCTGCTCGGCCGCACGCTGGCCGAGCGGGTCGAGGTGCGCCGGCTGGTTGCGTGGTTCGACGGCAAGTTCGCCTACGAAGTGTCGCGCAACCTGCTGGGCGAGAAGCTGATGAAGCGGCTCGCCAACCGCGGCAACCCGGACGCCGCGGCGCTGCGCATGGGCTATGTCGGGCTGCGCCATCATCTGCAGTATCTCGGCTGGCTGGCCGAGACGCGCAAATGGCTTGCCGGCGGAACGATCTCGCTGGCCGACTTCACCGCGGCGGCGCACCTGTCGGCGCTGGACTTCATCGGCGACGTGGACTGGAGTCTGTCGCAGCCGGCGCACGACTGGTACGCCCAGGTCAAGTCGCGCCCGAGTTTTCGTGGCTTGCTGACCGATCGCATGCCGGGCCTGACGCCGCCGGCGCACTACGCGGACCTGGATTTCTGATCGGTGATCAGTAGAAAGTTGGTGCCGATTGCGTGTTTTTGGTGCCAGAGTAGTTTCGCGCTGACCCTGAGCGCCCCCTGTCATTGCGAGTTCGCCACCGGCCTGGCGGCCGACCAGCCCTGGACGAAACGTTTGGGCCTGCTCGCGTCTTGTGTAGTGTGTGCGCACCGTCGGCAAGGAGGTCGGTTTCTGCTTGGTGCGCAAGAGCCCGTTTGTTAGTTGGACCCGGGGCGCCTCGATCACCCCCACTGGAGCCAGGGGCAGCAATGCTCCGGAGCACGATCCCCAGAGTTCTTATTCCGTGAGGTCCCCACGCCGGCGGTGAACGCGTGGAGGGGAACTGATATGGATGTCATGCACGAACGCATCGCGTCTGCGCAAAGGCGCCCCCTGGCTCAAGACAGCGCTCGTGCAATGCGCGGTCTCCGCCGTCAAAAAGAAGGACAGTTACTACAAAGCGCGGTTCAATCGGCTCAAGAGCCGGCGAGGTCCGCAGAAGGCGATCTGCGCCGTTGCCGCATCAATGCTGACCGCCATCTACCACATGCTGAACGACGGCACCGTACATCAGGACCTGGGTGCCGGCCATTTCGACCGACGCTCCACTGACGCCAAGGCCACGCGTCTCGTCAGCCAGCTCACCAAACTCGGCTTCCAGGTCCAACTGCAACCCCTCGCCGAGGCAGCGTGATGCCCGTGTCGGCCTCTCAAACGTCGCACCCGGGAAGTTTGTTTCTCCCTAGAGCATAGCGGTCCCCGGGCTTGACCCGGGGAAGCAAGCCGCATCCTGGGGCGCCTCGCGGGGGATTGCTTCGCTACGCTCGCAATGACACTGGGAGGCGAATGGCCACCATAGCAGCGCCAGAGCGGAGGACGCAAATGACCCGTTATGTCGGCGCCATCGACCAGGGCACCACCAGCACCCGCTTCATCGTGTTCGACCGCGCCGGTGCCACGGTGGCGGCGGCGCAGCGCGAGCACCGGCAGATCTACCCGCAGCCCGGCTGGGTCGAGCACGACCCGATGGAAATCCTGGCCAACACCCGCGCGGTGATCGCCGACGCACTGCGCAACGCCGGCCTGACCGCGCGCGACCTGGCCGCGGTCGGCATCACCAACCAGCGCGAGACCACCGTGCTGTGGGACCGCGCCACCCGCGCCCCAGTGCACAACGCGCTGGTCTGGCAGGACACGCGCGTCGATAAGCTGGTGGCGGACTACGCGCGCGACGGCGGGCAGGACCGCTTCCGCGCCGCGACCGGCCTGCCGCTGGCGAGCTATTTCAGCGCGCTGAAACTGCGCTGGCTGCTCGACAACGTGCCGGGCGCGCGCGTCCGCGCCGAGGCCGGCGCGCTGCTGTTCGGCACCATCGATAGCTGGCTGCTGTGGCACCTGGCGGGCGTTCATGTCACCGACGTGACGAACGCCAGCCGCACGCAGTTGATGAACCTGGCGACGCTGGACTGGGACCCCGCGCTGCTGGCGGCGTTCGGCATTCCTCGCGCGGTGCTGCCGCGGATCGTTGCGTCCTCGGCGCGGCTGGCGACGGCGCACGGCGCGCTGGACGGCGTGCCGGTCGCCGGCATCCTGGGCGATCAGCAGGCCGCACTGGTCGGTCAGACCTGTTTTTCCCGCGGCGAGGCGAAGAACACCTACGGCACCGGCTGCTTCCTGCTGAAAAACACCGGGACGGCGCCGGTCGCCTCGACCAGTGGGCTGATCACCACGGTAGCGTATCGGTTCGGCGACGCGCCTGCGTGCTACGCGCTGGAAGGCTCGATCGCCATCACCGGCGCGCTGGTGCAATGGCTGCGCGACAACCTGGGGCTGATCGCATCCAGCGCCGAGGTGGAGGCACTGGCGGCGTCGGTGGCGGACAATGGCGGGGTGTATTTCGTGCCGGCGTTCTCCGGCCTCTATGCGCCGTACTGGCGGGCGGATGCGCGCGGGGTGATCGCCGGGCTGACGCGCTATGCCGGAAAAGGCCACCTCGCCCGCGCGGCGCTGGAGGCGACCGCGTATCAGACGCTGGACGTCATCACGGCGATGGAACGGGATTCCGGGGTGAAGCTGCGCACGCTGCGCGTCGACGGCGGCATGGTGCTGAATGAGGCGCTGATGCAGTTCCAGGCCGACATCCTCGACGTGCCGGTGGTGCGGCCGCAGGTGATCGAGACGACCGCGTTGGGTGCGGCGTACGCGGCGGGGCTGGCAGTGGGGTACTGGCGCGATCTCGACGATCTGCGGCGCAACTGGGGCGTGGCGCGGACCTGGCAGCCGGGCATGGACGGCGAGACCCGCGCCAGGCTGACGGCGGGTTGGCGCAAGGCGGTCGAGCGGTCGTTTGGCTGGGCGTAGAGCGCCCGGCAGAGCGGGCGTTTTAGCGCGGGCCCGATCGTCCGCTCGGCCGGGCCGACGGCGCACCGCGCGATTCGGCGGACATAAATCCCCATTCGTGCTACCAATACCGCCATGGACACCGCCGTCGCCATCGACCCGATCCTGCAGCGCTTCCGGGACGCCCTCGCGGAGCTGTACGGGCCTGCGCTCGATCGCGTGGTGCTGTTCGGCTCCCGCGCGCGCGGTGACGCTGGGCCGGAGTCCGATTACGACGTGGCGGTCTTCCTGAAGCACATGGACACGCGGTTTGTGGAAGCCTCCCGCCTGGTTGACCTGAGCGTACGGATTTTTGACGAGACGGGGGCATTCATCGACGCCAAACCGTTCCGCGTCGAAGAGTACGCGAAACGCTCGCCTCTGATGCACGAGATCAGGCGCGACGGTCTGACGCTGTGAAGCCGGAAACCGGCCAATTCATCGCCTACGCTCGGGCGATGCTGGAGCGGGGCCGGCGCATGCTCGACATCGGCCTGACCGAGGATGCCGGACGAGCCGCCTACCTGGCCTGCTTTCATGTCGCGCAGGACTATATTTTCGAGCGCCAGGATCGGGCGGTGAAAACCCACCGAGGCGTCCGGAACACGTTCTTCCTGCTGACCCGCCACGACCCGCGCGTCGATCCCGGGTTGCGCAACTTTCTGGCGCAGGCATTCGACCTGAAGGGCGTCGCCGATTACGCCACCGATCCGAGCGAGACGACGACGGCCGAGGATGCGGCTGCGGCGATGGCGACCGCCGCCCGGTTCGTGGCGGCGTTTGCGGCACTCGCGGATCTTCCGCCGGGTCCGTAGGTTCCGGATCTGGTTGACGGGCACCCATCGTGGTCGAGCGGCCGCCTCGACAGTCGCCGGGCCGTGCATCTGCCTGCATCAGCGCAATACCCTGCTTCCTTCGCCTTACCTGCGGCACGGGCCGTGAACCCAGGCAGCACGACTGCACCGTTCGTGCATGGATGGGTGGCTGATTCGCAGGACAAGTGCCCGCGGATAAGGGCTGGCAACGGCGAGGCCGTGCAACGAAGGCAAATCGTGGATGCCGGCAGGAGCCTGCCCCGGCGAAGGCCGGGGCCGACATGACCGCTGCGCGGTCACATCGAGATCGAGAACCCGCCATCCACCGGAATCGCCGTCCCCGTCACGAAATCCGACGCCGAACTTGCCAGGAACGCGGCGATCCCCGACAGATCCGTTGGCACCCCCCAGCGCCCGGCCGGCGTCCGCGCCTCCACCTTCTCGTGCAGCCCCGCGACCTGGCGGCGCGCGCCACGGGTCAGATCGGTATCGATCCACCCCGGCAGGATCGCGTTCACCTGGATGTTGTCTTTCGCCCAAGCGGTCGCCAGCGCGCGCGTCATCTGCACCAGCCCGCCCTTGCTGGCGCAGTACGGCGTCGCATACGGCGCGCCGAACAGCGCCATCATCGATCCGGTGTTGATCATCTTCCCCCCGCCGCCGGCCTTCATCACCGCATACGCCGCCTGCGAGCACACGAACGCGCTGGTCAGGTTGGTGTCCAGCACGTGGTGCCATTCCTCGTCCGAAAAAGTCTCCGGCATCTTGCGGATCGAGGTTCCGGCGTTGTTCACCAGGATGTCCAGCCGCCCGAACGCGGCCGCCGCCTCGGCCACCAGCTTGCGGCAGGCGTCGGCCTTGCCCAGGTCGGCGGCGATGAACACCGCGCGCCGTCCATGCTCCGCCGCAATGGGAGCCAGCGTATCGAGCGCCGCCTTCGCCTTCTCGGCGTTGCGCCCGGACAGCACGACATCGGCCCCGCATGCCGCCATCCCCTGCGCCATCGCCAGCCCGAGGCCGCCGTTGCCGCCGGTGACCAGCGCCACGCGCCCGGTCAGATCGAACAGCTTCATCCCAAGTCTCCCCTGCCGGATGTGAAGGCCGGGACCTTGACGATGCTCCGCCAAGTCGGCAAGCGGCTGGCCACATGCGCATCCCGACCCAACTCGCTCTGACGCTGCTGTTCGCATTTGCCGCCGCGCCGGCCCGCGCGGAGAATCCCGATGCGCTCTGGCATATCGTGCACGACCGCTGCGTGCCGGACCAGCAGGCGCACGCCGCGCCGGCGCCGTGCACGCTGGTCGATCTTGCCGGCGGCTACGTGGTGCTGAAGGACCGCGACGGCGCGACGCAGTACCTGCTGATCCCGACCGCCAAGGTGACCGGCATCGAGGACCCGGCGGTGCTCGCCCCGGGCGCGCCCAACTATTTCGACGCCGCCTGGGGGCAGCGCGGCCTGGTCGACACGGCGGCACACCAGACCCTGCCGGACGCCGACCTTGGGCTGGCCATCAACTCGGCGTACGGGCGGACGCAGAACCAGTTGCATATCCACATCGATTGCCTGCGCCCCGACGTGGTTGCCGCGTTGCAGGCGCACGGCGCGTCGGTGGGCACGGCCTGGGCGCCGTTTCCGGTTCCGCTCGCCGGCCAGCCCTACCTCGCGCGCCGGGTTGGCGCCGCCGACCTGTCGGAGGCCAATCCGTTCACGCTGCTGGCCGATGGCGTGCCGGGCGCGCGCGCCGACATGGGCAAGTGGACGCTGGCCGTGGCTCCCGTCGCGACCGCTGCCGTTCCCGCGTTGATCCTGCTGGCCGGGCATGTCGATCTGGCCGCGGGCGACCGCGGCAGCGCCGAGGAGCTGCAGGACCACGCCTGCAGCATCAAGGCCGCTGGCAAGTCTGCCGGCTGAACGGCCGCCCCCGCCGGGCACGCCCCCGGCCGCGGCTTGCCTCGCCCGCCGCGCGCGATAATGTCGGCCGCACCGATCGCGGGAGAACCGGGATGTCCAGCGCGCTGGAAGACAAGGACGCCATCCGCGAGGTGTTGGCGGAATACTGCTTCTGCCTCGACAACGACCGCTTCGCCGAGATGGCGGCGCTGTTCGCCACCGACGGCACCTGGCACACCGCGTTCGGCCAGGCGACCGGCCGGGCCGAGATCGAGGCGCTCGCCCACCGCGTCGCCAACCGCGCCGGCCCGCGTCCGCGCGGTGCCCACCTGGTGACCAACATCGTGATCAAGCTGGCCGGCGACCGCGCACTGGTCGCCTCCAACTGGGCGCTGGCGCAGAACAGCCCGACCGGCCCCGTCGTCAGCTCCGGCGGCGCGTATGCCGACGAGATGGTCCGCCACGACGGGCGCTGGCTGTTTCATTATCGCAAGATCGACCGCTTCATCGCCGCCGACTGACCGCCAGGGCCCCCTGGGATCGCCGCAGGGGGGCGCGCAGGGCGGCCGGGCCTTGAACCGCGGGCCATTCCGGCGCAAGTGAAGGGACGGAAGGAGCAGCCCAGTCGCCATGATCGACCCGTTCGGCAGGTCCATCACCTATCTCCGCGTGTCGGTCACCGACCGCTGCGACCTGCGCTGCGTCTACTGCATGGCCGAGGACATGCACTTCCTGCCGAAGGCGCAGGTGCTGACGCTGGAGGAGCTGGAGCGGCTGTGCGCCGCCTTCATCCGCCTGGGCACGACGAAGATCCGCATCACCGGCGGGGAGCCGCTGGTCCGCCGCGGCGTGATGTCGCTGTTCCACGGGCTGGGCAGCCGGATCGGCAACGGACTGAACGAGCTGACGGTCACCACCAACGGCACGCAGCTCGAGAAATACGCCACCCAGTTGGCCGATGCCGGGGTGCGGCGGATCAACGTCTCGCTCGACACGCTGGACCCGGCCGGCTTCACCATGATGACGCGCTGGGGCCGCATCGAGCCGATCCTGGAGGGCATCTTCGCCGCCAAGGCGGCCGGCCTCGCGATCAAGATCAACACCGTCGCGATGAAGGGCGTGAACGAGGACGAGTTCGACCGCCTGCTGGCCTGGTGCGGCGAGCACGGCTTCGATCTGTGCCTGATCGAGACGATGCCGATGGGCGAGATCAGCGAGGACCGCACCGAGCAGTACCTGCCGCTGTCGGTGGTGCGCGCGCGGCTGAAGCGGCGCTGGACGCTGATCGAGACCGACTACCGCACCGGCGGTCCGGCGCGCTATTTCGACGTGGCGGAGACCGGGCGGCGCGTCGGGTTCATTACGCCGATGACGCACAATTTCTGCGAGAGCTGCAACCGGGTGCGGCTGACCTGCACCGGGACGCTGTACATGTGCCTCGGCCAGAATGACGACGCCGACCTGCGCGCGGTGCTGCGCGCGGGCGCGACGGACGCCGAGCTGGACGCGGCCATCCTGGAAGCCATCAGCCGCAAGCCGAAAGGGCATGATTTCGTCATCGACCGGCGGAATGACCGGCCGGCGGTGGCACGCCACATGAGCGTGACGGGCGGGTAGTCCGCCTGGGCGGACATGGGTGGAAAGCGGTCGTTCAGCGCCCCTGTGATTTGCGCGGGGATGAAGGGGTGCGGTAATCCCGTCATTCAAGAATTCCGCAAAATGGAAAACCGCTCACTTTGACTTCACCGGCTCGCGCTCGACAAAGAACATCCGCACCAACCTGTCTTCCCCGAGCGCCTCGCCGAGGACACGAAAAGCGAAATACGGAATGAGCACCAGCAGCATGATCAGATAGCCGGCGAGTATTTCCTCCAGCCGCGAGCCAACAAGATCGCCGAGCGTGGCAGCAATCGGCCGGTGGTGGAACAGTCCAACACCGACCTCCTCGATTATGGTCATGATCACCAGCAGCAGCAGGAAGGCGAACGCCTTGTGCAACGTCGGCCAGATCAGCGCGCCGGTGTAACGGTCACCGATCTTCAAGGCGTGGCCGATCATCATGAACTTGGCCAGTACCGCGGCCTTGACGATGGCGACGCCCCAAAACGCGAATTCGATGCCCTGGGTGTGCAGCACCGCGGTCTTCATCACGATCACCGCGCCGAGGGTAATGTAGAGGTAGAGAGTAAGAATCAAGAACTCCCTGATCTCGTGAGTGGCGCGTTGCTGCAGTGTCGCGTGCGCGTTGGTTTGGGTTGCCACGAGGGTCTCCTGTCGCGTGTGCCGTTATGCCGCCGGCACCAGGCCGGCCGGCTGCGCCGTCCCTTCGCCAGCAGGTAGAATCGAAGGTGGCGTTGTCTTCCGCCAATACACCGGCATCACCAGATGGATCGGGCCGGCAGCCGATTGGACCCGCAAACATGGGCTGGGGATTTGTTCTGGATGCGCGGCGTCACAGTGGGTTCCCCTTGGTTCCTGTGGGCATCCTACGGATGCAGGATCACAGCGGTGTGCGTAGCACAGGCACGAGCCGACGACTACGTAGCTTGTAGCCGCCACGGTCATCCTAGCGCCGCTATGGGCGGACTCCGGACCTTCCGAGAGGCAGATTTTGGCTGAAGTCGCATAGCACCCACATCCACCCCGGAGCTACACCCGGGTCCGACGGTGAGCGTTCTGGTAGGAGAATTGGGAGTGGCCAACACAAAATCTGACGAAGTCAACAGCCACAGCCATCGATCAATGATGGTAGGCGCTGCGGCAACCGTCGCTGTCGCAGCAGCAGGACAACTAGCAGCGGCACGGGCACAGACGCCGACGACTGCGCTTGCTTCATGGAACGACGGGCCAGCGAAGCAAGCGATCCTCGACTTCGTGCGGGCCACGACCGACCAGGCCAGTCCGAAATTCGTGCCGCAAGCCGAGCGGATCGCCACATTCGGCCAGGACGGCACGCTGTGGGTCGAGCATCCGATGTACTCGCAGGTAATCTACTGCCTGGCTCGGGTGCCGGCGGTGGTCAAGGCGAAGCCGGCGCTGGCGACAGTCGAGCCGTTCAAGACCGTGCTGTCCGGCAACCGGGAGGCGATAGCCAAGTTCACGATGCCAGACCTTTTCAAGATCCTCGCCGCGACGCTCACCGGCATGTCGGTGGATGAGTTCGATGCGCAGGTGAAAGCGTGGATCGCCACCGCCAAGCATCCGCGCTGGAACCGGGCGTACACCGATCTCACCTACCAGCCGATGCAGGAGGTGATGCCGTACCTGCGCGCCAACGGCTACAAGACCTACTTCGTGACCGGCGGTCGTCAGGATTTTGTGCGGGTCTATGCGGAGCAGGTCTACGGCATCCCTCCCGAGCAGGCGGTCGGCAGCATGGGAGGAGTTAAATTCGGCTACGATTTGACAGCCAGCTCACTGCGGCTCCAGTGGCTCACGGGAAGATTGCTCTCTTCGGCTGGTTTCTCGCAGGCCAGGGCGACAATCGCGCAGATCTGCTCGGGGTGAATGTCGCCGGTGCACCCGGACGCTCGGCGTCGGCCAGGCGTTGAGCGACCGGCGCGGCTTCGGCCGCAGTGCGCCAGCGACGCAGCCAATGGCGCATGGTTTTCGGCCAGACGCCGAGCTGGCGGGCGATCTCGCGGACGCCGGTCCCCGCTGCGGCCAGCAAGATCAGTTGGGCGCACTCGGCCAACTTCCGTGGCGTGGTGTGGGCTCGGACCAGGCGGGCCAGCACCTGCTCATGCGCAGGGGTCATCACGATGGGTTCGGCAGACAGACGCGGCATCGGGGTCTCGGCGTATCGGGGATGAACCGGCAAATCGCCATGGCACATGATGGCCGGCTTGACTCCCCCCGGCCGGGCGTGGCGGAGGCATATCGCGCTATTTCCCTCCAACTGCGGCAATCCGGACTCACCCCCGCTATGGAGTCGCCATTTCCAGCGTGCGGCACTAGGTGGCCACGACAATCAGCACGTTACGCACCCGCTCAGCGCGGCACCAGCCTGACGGTCAGGGATCGTGCCGTGGGCGTGACGACCGAATCGACGTATTGCGCGCCGTGGCGGCGATACTTGCTGCGGTAGGCGGCATCGATCTGGTCGGCCACGGCGGGATCGGCGTCGGCACAGGCCACGTCCTTCTCGACGCCGCCGGCGGCGATGCGGCCTTCGCGACGCGCCTGCGTGGCGCGGAACCATGCCGCGTTGTGCTCGTAGGCGGATCGCACGTAGAGATCGTCGCCGACGCGGACGACCCAGATCGTCACCGGTCTTCGCAGTGTTCCATCGGGCCGGAGCGTCGCGATCCGCAGCTCGTCCGCGCGGCCGATCCTGTCCAGCTCGTCGCTTGTCCATGCTGTCATTGACGGGGTGCCTCCGTGATGAACCGGACCTTCCGGATGACCCGGGTTATCTGGTTATCGATCCGGCCTGGTATTGTTCGTCGGTCACCTTCTCCATCCAGTCGACGACCTTGCCGTTCAGCGCTTCCTGGATGGCGATATGCGTCATGGCCGTGTTGGGCCCGGCGCCGTGCCAGTGCTTCTCGCCGGGCGGGAACCAGACCACGTCGCCCGGCCGGATTTCCTCGACCGGCCCGCCGTCGCGCTGCACCCGACCGCTGCCGGCGGTGACGATCAGTGTCTGACCGAGCGGATGCGTGTGCCAGGCGGTGCGGGCGCCGGGCTCGAACGTGACGCTGGCGCCACGAACACGTGCCGGATCGGGTGCGCTGAACAGCGGATCGATGCGCACCGTTCCCGTGAAGTAGTCCGCGGGGCCCTTGCCCGAGGGTTGCGAGCCATTCGGCTTAATTTCCATCGTCGTCTCCTTCATGCCCTGATTGACGCACCGTGACGGCTCCGCGCCCGACGCCGATTGCGTCCGGCCGTGCGCACTCTACCACCGGCCGGCCGTGGCGCCGCCATCGACCGGCAGGATTGCACCCGTGACAAAACTCGCATCGTCGGACGCGAGGAAAGCAATCGCCGCCGCGACCTCTGCCGGAAAACCTTCCCGCCCGAGGGCGTGCCTTTCGCGAATGCGGCGCTCGCTCTCCGGATCCTCGAACATGACGGCGGTCATCGGGGTGCGGATCATGCCGGGCGTGATGGCGTTGACGCGGATTCCCGCTGTGCCGAGCTCGATCGCCATCGCGCGCGTCAGCCCGACAACGGCGTGCTTGGAGGTGACATAGGGGGCGCGGTTCGGCACCGCCGTGATGCCAGCCAATGAGGAGAGGTTGACGATGGCGGCCGGCTGGCCGGCCTGCAGCGCCAGGCGCGCAAACGCCTGGGACGCGATCAGCGTGCCTTCCAGGTTGACGGCGTGGACGCGGGCCCACAGTTCCGGCTCGGCATCCAGCACCGAGGACACGCCGCGGATGCCGGCGCAATTCACCAGCGCGTGCAGGTGCCCGAAGCGCGCCGCCGCCTCCGCCATCATGCTGTTCACCCGGGCGCGATCGGTGATGTCCAGCGCCACGGCATAGGCCCGCCTGGCGTCGCCCAGGCTCTCGGCGACGCGCCGCGCGCCGTCCGCGTTCGCATCCGCCACGACGACGTTGGCGCCTTCCGCGAACAGCCGCCCGGCGGCCGCTTCGCCAATGCCGCTGCCGCCGCCGGTGACGATCGCGGTGCGCTGAGCAAACCTGTTCATCGGGGCATTCTCCTTGCCTGGTGGGGTCGTCAGCCTGTCATCGCCGCCGGTCATGCGCGTCGATCCGCTCCGTCCCCACCGACCGGCCTGGCGGGTCCGGGACCGGCGCCGAGGGACTGTCCCCGAGGGACTGGCACCGACGGTCCGGGCCTGTCGGCGGACGATTTAAGCGGTGCGGCTTGCCGGGATTAGGCGCTAAAATCCGAATGAACCTATAAGCCGGTCTTCTGAATGCCCCGTACGGACCTGAACGACCTTGTGGCCTTCCTCGCCGTGGCGCGGGAGCGCAGCTTCACCCGTGCCGCCGCGCAGCTTGGGGTCTCGCAGTCGGCGCTGAGCCAGACCGTGCGCGCGCTCGAGGCGCGGCTTGGCCTGCGGCTGCTGACCCGCACCACCCGCAGCGTCGCCCCGACCGAGGCGGGGGAGCGCCTGCTGCGCGCCGCGGGGCCGCGCCTGGACGAGATCGACGCCGAGCTGGCCGCGTTGAGCGAGCTGCGCGACAAGCCCGCAGGCACCATTCGCATCACGGCGCACGATCATGCGGTACGGGCCGTCCTATGGCCCGCGTTGGAAAAACTGCTGCCGGACTACCCGGACATCAAGGTGGAGATCGTCATCGACTACGGCCTGACGGACATCGTCGCCGAGCGTTATGACGCCGGCGTTCGTACTGGCGAGATGGTGGCGAAGGACATGGTCGCCGTGCGCATCGGGCCGGACATGCGCTCGGCGGTCGTCGGCGCGCCGGCGTACTTCGCCGGGCGGCCACGACCGAAGACGCCGCAGGACCTGACCACGCACACCTGCATCAACCTGCGCCTGCCGACCCATGGCGGCCTCTACGCCTGGGAGTTCGAGAAGGGCGGGCGCGAGCTGCGGGTGCGGGTCGAGGGGCAGCTCGTGTTCAACGGCACCGCCCCGATGCTCGACGCGGCATTGGCGGGGTTCGGCCTGGCCTATCTGCCGGAGGACAGCGTGCGGGCGCACCTCGTTGGCGGGCGGCTCATCCGGGTGCTCGCCGATTGGTGTCCGCCCTACCCGGGCTACCACCTCTACTACCCGAGCCGCCGCCAACCCACGCCGGCGTTCGCGCTGCTGGTCAATGCGCTGCGCTATCGGGGCTGAAGGCGTGTCGAAGCTACGTGCGCGAAGTGTTGGTAGTGAAATGACCGCATCGGCTGCGGCGGATCGCTCCCCCCGTGCCATGGCCGTCCCCGGGCTTGACCCGGGGATTGGCCCGGCCACCCACGACTTGTCCTCGCCGAGCAAAACAAGTCGTGCATGGACGGCCTTCGCCGGCCATGACGGGAGGAGAGTCATCGTTTTCGGCGGTTCGTATCACACCAGCCACACCCGGTCCGTATCCCCCCACACGTCGTCCTGCTGCAGCCGCGCCGCGGCTTGGCTGGCCTGCTCGATCATGAAGTCGATCAACACCCTGGTGCGCGGTGCCAGATGCCGGCGCGACGGGTACAGCACATACGCCGGCTGCCGCCCGGACTTGTACTTCGGCAGCAGCCGGTACAGCCGCGCCGCGCGGATGTCGTCGACGATCAGCGCCTCCGGCACCATCGAGATCCCGTTGCCGGCCAGCACGGCGCGATGCACGACCTCGGCGTTGTTGGCGCGGAACGCGCTGTTGATGCGGATCTCCTCGGTCCCGTCCGGGCCGTCGAAACGCCACACCGCGCTGTCGGGACCGATCTCGTGGACGAGGCAGGTATGTTCGGCGAGATCGGCTGGCCGCGCCGGCGCGCCGCGCCGCTCCAGGTAGATCGGCGCCGCCACCAGGGTGCGGCCGAACGCGCCCGCTGCCCGCGCCATCAGCGAGGAGTCGCTCGGCTGGCCAACCTGCATCGCAATGTCCAGCCGCTCCTCGATCATGTCGCCCAACCGGTCGCGCACCACCAGCTCGACCGCCAGGCCGGGGTACTGCGCCAGCAGGCTGAACAGCCGTGGACCCAGCAGCGTCGCCCCCGCGGTGGTGAGGCCGATCCGCACCAGCCCGGTCGGCGAGGTGCGGTGGCGGCCCAACGCACCCTCCATCCCCTCGGCCACCTCGAGCAGGTGGCGGGCGTGCTCCAGCAGATCCTGCCCGTCCTCGGTCAGGCTGAGCCGGCGGGTGGTGCGGTGGAACAGCCGCACGCCGAAATGCGCCTCGAGCTGGCCCACCAGGCGGGTCACCGCGGACTGGCTGGTGTTGGTCTCGCGCGCCACGGCGGAGAAGGAGCCGGTCTCGGCGATCCGGTTGAAGACGGTCAGGGCGCCGATCAAGTCCATGATTTCACCGTTTTGCGAATAAATCCTGTGAACGTTAAGCCGATTATCTGGGACGGGAACAAGGATCATCTCCCGTCGCGTCGATGGACCCGGTCAACCGCCTCCACCGACGCGAAGAACCATCGCGCAACGCGCGCACGAAGGAGAACGACGATGAAGACCATGTTCCTGACTTTGGCGGCCGTTCTGGGCCTCGCCCTTGGCACTGCGTCACTGATGCCCGCGGCGCACGCCTCGAACGTGCAGCTCTACCCGCCGACGCAGAACGGCACCGACTGATCCGCCGGTAGCGGTGTTCGCATCGGCCGGGCCGTCCGGCTTCGGCTGTCCCGTCATGCCGGCGCATGCCGGCATCCACGACTTGCCTTCGTGGCGCGAGCCAAGTCGTGGATGCCGGCATGCGCCGGCATGACGGAAGGGGCGATCGCGTGTAGCGCGAGACGATGCGCTTGTTTCGCGCCGGGCCCTTACGCGCGCCCGAGCGCCAGACCCGCAAGCCGCCGCCGGGCCGGCGCAGGCCGCGCCGCATCGGCTTCGCGATCCAGATAGGCCCGAGCCTCGGCGCAGTACCAGTCCACGAAGCGCATCACCAACTGCTCGGTCTCCTCGCAGTACGGACCCGGCACGTACCCCACCGAATTGACCCCGGCCTGGTTGTTCTCGCACAGGTCGAGGTCCTGCAGATTGGTCTTCGTCCAAAGTTCCGTGACGTCCTCGACCGTGTAGTCGACCCCCTCGACCGCGTCCTTGCGCACCAGCCATTTCGAGGTGACAACCGTCTCCTCGGGGCCGGTCGGCATGGCGCTGAACATGAACACCGTGTCGCAGGTGGCGTGCATGAAGCTGTGCGGCTCCAGCGCCCAACGCAGCGTGCCGATGTCGCCCTGCGCGCGGTCGCACATCAGCTTGCGGCAGGCCGGCTTGCCGTCCATCGACAGCGTGATCGTGCCGTCGTTCAAAGGGAAGCGCATCGCCTGCCACCAGGCGCCCTCGACCGGCCCGACCGGCAGGGCGGCCGCTGCCATGCGCGCATTGAACTGGCCAAGTCTGCTGACATCGGCGAACTGCACCGAGCGGCGGCCCTTGACCGGAAACGTCAGCGACAATTCCGGATGGCGCACGATACAGTGGTAGCACTCGCGTGCGTTCTCCATGACCAGCTTCCAGTTGGCGCGCTCCACCAGCGTGCTTTCGAACGCCAGCTTGGCGTTGGCCAGGTCGTGCGGCGCCAGCAGCGGAGCAAGCTGGTCGCGAAACGCGTCGAACGCCGGCGGCTCGTCGGCCAGGCAGACATAGACCGAGCCGGCGACCGTCTCGACATGCACCGGCCGCAGCCCGTGTTGCGCGCGGTCGAACGCCTCCGGCATGCGCGGGGCGTTGGCGAGCGTCCCGTCCAGGTCGTACGACCATTGATGATACGGGCAGATGATCCAGGACCGCTGGCCGCGCCCGGGGGCGCAGAGCTGCGCGCCGCGATGGCGGCAGGTGTTGTGGAAGCCGCGCAGCACGCCCCGGCGGTCGCGCACCAGCAGCACGGAGGACCGCCCGATCGGCACCGACAGCGTGCTGCCCGGCTCCGGCAATTCTGCCGCGAACCCGACCATGAACCAGCTTCGGGCATGGATTGCCGCCAAGTCGAACGCGAACACCTCGGGATCGTTGTAGAAGCCTTGCGGCAGGGCGTGCCCGGGCTGGCGCGCCGCCAGCAAGGATCGCATTTTCGCCAGATTGAGCATCGCCCGTTCACCTGATCGGTCCGTTGCCGTCCATCCTGGCACAGTCCCGGCATCATGCGACAGGCGGGTCGGCGTCACTGCCAGGGCAATCGGGCGAACGCAGGAATGGAGGCCGATCGGCCGCTCCAGTGTCATTGCGAGGAGCGAAGCGACGCGGCAATCCCCATCCAGGTGCCTCCGGGGATGGGGATTGCTTCGCTACGCTCGCAATGACGGCGCGATCCGGGCCGGCCGACACCTTCCCCCGACTGCTCTGGCGTCACTGCTTCGCGATATTCCAATAGGCGATCACATAGGAATTGAGCACGCCGGACACCTGCTTGGTATAGGCGTTCTGCACGTCGAACAATCCAGCCGGCACATACGGAATGAACTGCCACATGGCCCGCTGGAACGTTTCGAATGCGGCCTTGCGCGCCGCCTCGTCCGGGGCGGCCAACACCGCATCGCGTAGCACCACGCCCTGCTTGTCGCACGGGAAGCCCGCGAAGTTGGTCTTATCGCACGCGGTATCCAGCGCGATGTTGGTCAGCGGGTTGAACCACGTGCCGCCCAGCGCGTAGGAGGCGAAGATGTTCCAGTTGGTGTTGCCCGCGGTGTTCACGCGCTTGAACTCCACCGGCCAGTCGCCCATGTCGAGCTGCACATTGAGCCCGGCATTCTTCAGCTCCTGCGCGACCACCTGCGCCATCGCGCTGATCGGCGGAAGCTGCGGCGTGCCGACCACGACAATGGGTTCGCCCTTGTAGCCCGCCGCCGCCAGCAGCTCCTTCGCCCGCACGACGTTCGGCGTGCGATACGCCTCGCTGCCGACCTCGGTACCCAGCGGCGAGCCACACACGCTGAACGAGTAGCAGGTGTGCCATGGCGCGTTGTCGCCGTTCACCGCCTGCATCAGCTCCTTCTGGTCCAGTATCAACGCCAGCGCCTGCCGCGCCCGCGGATCGTTGAACGGCGGGGTCTGGAAGTTCGGCCGGATGAACCCGGTCATCGGCAGCGTGGTGGTGCGCCGCACCGTTACGCCGCGCCCGCGCAGGAAGCCCACCAAGTCGGAGGACGCGCTGTCCCAGAAATCCATCTCGCCGGTCACCAGCGCATTCGCCGCGGTCGTCGGGTCCGGAATGATGTTCCATTCCACGCGATCCACCTTCACCACGCGCCCGCCGGCCAGCCCATCCGGCGGCTCCGGCCGCGCCGGATAGTCGGGATTGCGCTCGAACACCACGCGCTGGCCCACCACCCGTTCCGAGGCAATGTAACGGAACGGTCCGGAGCCGATCGGATTGGTCAGCGCCACCCCGGCCGGCCGCTCGGCGTCGGCGGCGCGCATGATGCCCGGCAGCGGCGCGCCGGCGCCCGCCAGCGCGAAGTCCAGCAGCCCGAACGGCTGCGTCAGCTTGATCTCGAACGTGCGGTCATCGACCACCGACATGGCGGCGAGCGAGCGCGCGACGCGTGGCCCGATCGAGCCCGCCCGCATCCACCGGCGCAGCGATGCCACCACATCACGCGTGGTCACCGGACTGCCGTCCTGAAACCGCAGGCCCGGCCGCAGCGTGTAGCGATAGGTCAGCCGGTCGGCGCTGACCTGCTCGCTCTCCACCATCATCGGCTTCGCTGCCAGCGCATGGTCCAGCGCGAACAGCGTGTCGAACACCATCTGTGCGTAGATGCGCGAGATCTGCGCCAGCCCCTGCGTCGGGTCGAGCTCGCTGACATCGGCACTGGGGATCACGCGCAGGGTGCGGCTGGCGTCCGCAGCGCGACCCGGCGTCACGAAGCAGACAACAACAAGCGACGTCAGCGCGATGATGGCGCACGCGCGAAGCAATGCAGGCAATCCCGGCAGGTGTCGCACGATGGTGGCCCTCCCCATCCGCAGTCTGACACCATAGCCGGACGCTCTCAATTGACCCCGCCGGCAGTTGACCCCGCCGGCCGGCGCCGCGCCGGGCATCCTGTCACAGTCAGGGGGGGCCGGGACAGGCATCCGTGCAAGCCGGCGTGGGGTGACCCGGACGGCAGGGTCAAGCCGGGGATTTCACCGGGCTGCGCATAAATCCTGTGAGATTTATCCGAATTATCGGCGTGGTCGGCATGGGCCATATCCCGCCGCGTCGATGGAGCCGATGCAACCCGCCACCGACGAGATGAACCACCGCGCATCCCGCGGCCAACAAGGAGACCGACGATGAAGACCATGTTCCTGACCCTGGCAGCCGTTCTGGGCGTCGCCCTCGGCACCGCCTCGCTGATCCCGGCGGCACACGCCTCGAACGTGCAGCTCTACCCGCCGACTTAGAACGGCACCGACTGACCCGTCGCCGACGCTGACTGACGCACCCCAGCAGGAGCCCCGACAATGATCGACACCATCCTGGTTGCTTTCGGCGCATTGGTGGTCGCGACGCTCGCCGGTGCCCTGCTGGCGCCGGCGGGCATCCCCGCCAGGCGCACTGTCCTGCGGTCGCAATGGTCGACCCGGCAGGTGCCGCTCGCCGCACCGAAGTGCGGTTCCCACGCGTGCTGAACTGACGCACCGCGTGCCGGCCCGCTGCCGGTCCGCTTTCCAGTCTCTCATTTCGCTGACGACTCTCTCGGAGGGGACCCCGATGGATATGTCTGTTACCGACGCCGGCGCGATCACGCTGCCGCCCCACGCCATCGCCGGCCAGCGCGCCGGCCGCCTCGGCAAGCGCCTGCTGCTCGCCGCGGCCGCCCTGGGCATCGTCGCCGCCGCCGGCACCTATGGTTACGACTGGTGGACGGTCGGCCGCTTCCAGGTCGCGACCGACGACGCCTATGTGGCGGCGAACTCGGTGCTCGTCAGCCCGAAGATCTCCGGCTACCTCGCCCAGGTGCTGGTGCAGGACAACCAGAAGGTCCGCGCCGGCCAGGTGCTGGCCCGCATCGACGATCGCGACTACCGCACCGCGCTGGCGCAGGCCCGCGCCGAGGTCGCCGCGGCGCAGGCCGACATCGACAACCTGCAGCAGGAAATCGAGCAGCAGACGCTGACCGTCGCCCAGGCCCGCACGCTGGTCGCCGCCGACCAGGCCGCCACGACGTTCTCCGACCAGCAGCTTCGCCGCTACGCCGACCTCGCCCACACCGGCGCCGGCACGGTGCAGCAGGCGCAGCAATACCAGGCCGACACCCAGGAGAAGCAGGCGACGCTGGCGCACGACCAGGCCGGCATCGGCGTCGCGCTGAAGCAGACCGACGTGCTGCGCGCCCAGCTTGCCAAGGCGCAGGCCACGCTGGCGCAGCGCCAGGCCGCCGAGCACCAGGCCGAGCTGAACCTCAGCTACACCACCATCACCGCGCCGACCGACGGCACCGTGGGCGCGCGCACGCTGCGCGTCGGCCAGTACGTGCAGGCCGGCACCCAGCTCATGGCGCTGGTGCCGCTCGCCGGCGGTCTACGTGACGGCCAACTACAAGGAGACGCAGTTGACCGACGTGCGGCCGGGCCAGGACGTCGACGATCGGCGTCGACATGTTCCCCGGCACCGTCGTGCACGGCCGCGTGGACAGCATCGCCCCGGCCAGCGGCCAGGAGTTCGCGCTGCTGCCGCCGGACAACGCCACCGGCAACTTCACGAAAATCGTCCAGCGCATCCCGGTGAAGATCGTCATCGACCCGCACGATCCGCTGGCCGGGATGCTGCGCCCGGGGATGTCGGTCGAGCCGACCATCGATACCGAAGCGCACTGAGCCAGCGTTCCAGAGGGGGGATCGCCGCCATGTCCGACACCATCGCCGCCCGCGAGCCTGCACCGGCCGTTACGCTGAAGACCTGGATCGCCGTCGCCGGCGCCATGCTCGGCGCCTTCATGGCGGTGCTGAACATCCAGATCACCAACGCCTCGCTGCAGGACATCGAGGGCGGCATCGGCACCGGCGGCATCAACGGCGCCTGGATCACCACCGCCTATCTGATCGGCGAGATCATCGTCATTCCGCTGTCGGACTACCTCAGCCGGGTATTCTCGCTGCGCCGCTACCTGATCGTCAACACCGCGCTGTTCCTGCTGTTCTCGGCGCTGTGCGGCCAGGCGACCAGCCTGCCGGAGATGATCGTGCTGCGCGGGCTGCAAGGGTTTGCCGGCGGCGTGCTGATCCCGCTGGCCTTCACCATCGTCGTCACCATGCTGCCGGCGTCCAAGCGCTCGATCGGCCTGGCGGCGTTCGCGCTGACCGCCACGTTCGCGCCGGCGATCGGCCCGACCGATCGGCGGCTACTTCACCGACACCTATGGCTGGCCCTCGATCTTCTACCTGAACCTGGTGCCCGGGGCGGTGATGCTGGCGATGCTGGTCTACGCGCTGCCGGTGTCGAAAATGCAGCTCGGCCTGCTGCGCCGCGGCGACTGGCTGGGCATCGCGCTGATGGCGGTGGGCCTGGCCGCGCTGCAGACCGTGCTCGACGAGGGCAACGTCTACGACTGGTTCGGCTCGCCCTTCATCGTCAAGCTGAGCCTGGTGGCGGCGCTGGCGCTGGGCGGCTTCCTGATCGTCGAGTTCACCCGGCCGGAGCCGCTGGTGAATTTCCGCCTGCTGGGGCGGCGCAATTTCGGCTTCGGCACGCTCGCCAACTTCATGCTCGGCTTCGCACTGTATGGCTCGGCCTATCTGCTGCCGCAGTATCTCGCCAACGCGCAAGGTTTCGACGCCGCAGCAGATCGGCGCGGTGATGGCCTGGACCGGGCATGCCGCAGCTTGCGATCATTCCGCTGGTGCCGCTGCTGATGCGCCGCATCGACCGCGCGCCTGCTGGTCGGCACCGGCCTGGTGGTGTTCGCCGCAAGCTGCTTCATGAACCTGAACATGGACGCGAACTACGCCGCGCCGCAGTTGCTTCTGGCCCGACGTCACCCGCGCGCTGGGCCAGGCGATCGTGATGGCGCCGCTGTCGGCCATCGCGCTGGCCGGCATCGCCGGGCAGGAGGCCGGCAGCGCTTCGGGCATCTTCAACATGATGCGCAACCTGGGCGGCGCGATCGGCACCGCGATGCTGGAGACGTTCTACACCAAGCGCGAGCAGTACCATTCGTTCATCATCGGCCAGCATGTTTCGCTGCTGGAGCCGGCGACACGGACGCGGCTCGACGCGATGCAGCAGTACTTCCTGGCGCACGGCTCGGCCGATCCGGCGGCGGCGCTGCACAGCGCGATCATCGCCGTCGGCAACACGATCCGCGCCCAGGCGACGATCATGGGCTACAGCGACAGCTTCGCGCTGCTCGGCGCGGTCCTGCTGTTCGCCGCGGCGGCCATCGCCCTGCTGCGCAAGGGCGCGGCGGGCGGCGGCGGCGGCGCACTGAGGGCGCGGGTCGCAGCACTGAGCCAGGTCACCGACGCGAATTGAAGGGGTGGAATAAGGCGCGCGCTCCGTCGGTCTGATGGGCGGCAGACGAAATGCCGAACCACCGTGACGCCTTGCTTCGGATCACGGACAACCTGGAGAACGATGATGAAGACTATGTTTCTTGCCCTGATGGCCGTGCTGGGGATCGCCCTTGGCACCGCCTCGCTGATCCCGGCGGCGCACGCCTCGAACGTGCAGCTCTACCCGCCGACGCAGAATGGCACCGACTGATCGGTCCGCGATCGCAACCCGCCGGCAGGTACCCGACGATGCTCCACACGATCCCGGTTGCTCTTGCGACTCCGCTGGGCATCTGCCTCGGTGTTTCCTTGAGCGTCTCGTTGGGCGCGCTCATCCTGGCGACATTGCTCGGGGCCCTGCTGGCACCATTGGACCGCTCGGCCGAACGCACGCCCCGGCGTTCGCAATGGCCGAGCGGTCCGACGCCAGCCGACGCAGTGCGGTCCGACGGCGGGACTGGCGCGGCAAGGCGCGCGCAATGACAGGCTATTCCAGGAGCGCACCGTCGCGCGCGATGGGGTCCACATCATCAGCAGCAACATTGCGAGCTCGGCCAGCGCCGCGATCCTGATCAGTGGCGATCAGTTCCGGGCCGGACTCCTGTTGCTTGCACTTTTTGTCGAATTCCTTGGCGTCGGATCCTCGGAGACTGACATCAGCCGCTCGCCAGCTCGACACTCGCGGGACGATTCCCGCGATGAGGGAATCTGGGGTCAGTGAAGTGCGCGGGGAGATCCGTGCGCTACCGAAGCCGGTGCCGTCGGGAGGGAATATCGATAACGGAATAAAGTCGCTGCGGCGCTGCCACGACGATCCGGATCATGCTTCGCTCGCGCGGTGCGTCAGGTCAGCCGCGGGTCCGGCACGCGGGCGGCGACCAGCACGTCCACTGCGGCGGCGCCGGCTGCCAGCAGCGCGCGAGCGCAGGCGTTGGCCGTGGCGCCCGAGGTCATCACGTCATCGATCAGCAGCACCCGGCGTCCGGCCAGGCGGGGGATGCGCGAGGCGCGCACCGCGAAGGCATCGGCGACCTCGTGCGCGCGTTCGGCGGCGGACTTGGCGCCGAGGCTGGCGGTGGCGTGGCGCCGCACCAGCGCGTCCGGCAGGGCGGGTTTGCGTGATCGCGCGCGCCAGGCCAAGGGCCAGGATCGCCGCCTGGTTGTAGCGGCGCTGGAACAGGCGACCGCGGTGCAGCGGCACCGGCACCAGCACGTCGGCCTGGCGCAGCAGCATCGCGCCGGCGCGCGCCATGTGCGGCGCCAGCGCCGCGGGCGATTTCGGTGCCGATCGCGCGTGCTTGAACGGCAGCAGCAGCCGCCGGGCCTGCGCGTCGTAGCGCAGCGCCGCTCGGCGCGCGTCGAACGCCGGCGGCGCCTCGCGGCAGGCCGGGCACAGCCGCTCCGGCCCGCCCTGCGCGGCGGAGGCGAACGGCACGCCGCAGCGCGAGCAGCACGGCTCGGTGATGAATCCGGTCAGGCGGAAGCAGTCGACGCAGAGCCGGCCCTGGACGTCGACCGGCTCGCCGCAGCTTACGCAATGCGGCGGCAGCGCAAGATCGAGCGCCGCCAGGCCGGCGTGGCGCAATCCCTCGCCCAGGCGTCTCAGCAGATCGGCGGCAACAGCGCGACCGGCAACCGGTCAGGGGCGTGGGCGGCTCGCCCACGTCGGAGGGTTGCACGCCGAAGCGCACCGTGCCGTCGCGCGCGATCTCGTTCACCAGGTCGATTTCCCAGGACAGGTAGGCGTGCATCGCCTCCTCCACGCCCGCGTTGCGGTCGTAGGGGCGCAGGTAGCAGTCGACGCAGGCCTCGTCCGGCGGCGTGGTGCGGTCCTTGACCAGCGGCCGGCCGTGCGCGCGCCACAGCCTCGGTGCCGCCGTCCAGCGCCGCGCACGTCGCCGCGTGGTCAGGCCGCGCAGCTCGGGCACCGCCAGGCCGCGCCAGCACGCCGTCGGGCGAGGTCGGCCACGACGTGGCGTGCCTCGGCCAGCCGCGGCGCCAGCGCGTCGAGCCGGGTGCGGATGCCCCAGAGCGCGCCGGGAATGTGGCCGTCGCGGTAGTCGACGCTGCGCGCGAGATCGACCACCACAGTGTCGTCGCCGGCGTCCAGCAGCCGTATCAGGCCGGGGACGTCGATGCTGGCGCGGCGCGGTCGCCAGCTCCGGGATGGGCGGCGGTCGGCGTGCCGCCGGCGCGCACGGCGTCCAGGCCGCCGGCGACGACGAACACGTCGCGATGGCCCATCTGCCGCAGCCAGGCGGCCGACATGCGCGCGCGCACGCCGGTGTCGTCCAGCAGCACGATGCGCGCGCCGCGCACGCCGATCCAGCGGTCGGTCGCCTGCACGAGCTGGCCGCCCGGCGCGTTGACGCTGCCCGCGCGGTGGTCGGCGCGGTATTCCGGCGGATCGCGCACGTCCAGCACATACAGCGTGCGGGTCGGGTCCGCCTCGAACGCGGCGAGCTGCGCGGCGTCGATCACGCCGCACGCCGGACGGTCTCGGCGAAGCGGCTCGCGCGTTCCAGCGCCAGCGTCAGGGATCTTCGGCGTGCCCGGCGGCGAACCGCTCGGTGCGGCCGCGGTCGCAGCGCAGGCCCGGCCAGCTCCCAGCCCATCGTGCCGTTGCGCAGCGCCACGACCTTGTTGGGGATGCCGGCGCGGCGCAGGCTCTCGGCGCCCAGGATGCTGCGGGTGCGGCCGGCGCAGTTCACCACCACCAGCGTCTTCGGATCGGGCGCCAGGTCGCCGATGCGATAGACCAGCTCGCCGCCCGGCACGCTGATCCCGGTGGGGATCGACATGCGGGTGAATTCCTCCAGCGTGCGGCTGTCGAGCACGACCATGTCGCGCCCGGAGTCGAGCCACGCCTTCAGCTCCGGCGGATCGACGCTCTCGGTGCCGTAATGGTGTTCGACCCACTCGCCGAACGCCTTCGACGGCACGTTGACGCCGCTGAACAGCACGTAGCCGGCCGCTTCCCAGGCCTTGGTGCCGCCGTCCAGCACGGCGACGTCGGTGCAGCCGATCGCGCCTCCAGCCAGGCGGCGAGACGCTCGGCCAGTCCGCGTCCGTCATCGATGCAGACGATGCGCGTGCCGCGGCGCGGCAGCAGGGCGCGGGCGCGCAGCTCGCATCTGCGACAGCGGGCAGGGGACCGCCCAGAACAGGTGCGAGGCGCCGAATTCGCCCTCCTCGCGCGCGTCGAGCAGCGCGAGTTCCGCGCCCGTCGGTGATCCAGCCACGCAGCGTGGCTGCGTTGATGCGTTTCATGCACCGACCCTAGGCATGCCAGGCGCGGCGGCCGCTTGGCAACGCCGGTGACCGGGCGCACATGCGCGGGCATGGACCAGCGAGATGCACGTCTTCGACCGCGCCGCCGTGCGCCGCCACCGCGACCGCGCCGCGGCGACGGTCGGTGCGTGTCGCCGACGTGCTGCGCGACGCGGCGGAACGGCTGCTCGACCGGCTGGACGACACCATGCGCCGGTTCGCGACCGGCGCTGGATGTCGGCGGCCGCGGGGTGGTGGCGCCGCTGCTGCGGGCGCGCGGGATCGAGGTGGTGAGCTGCGACCTGTCGCCGGCGATGGCGGCGCGGCAATGGCGGGCCGGCCGTCGCGGCCGACGAGGAGTTCCTGCCGTTTGCCCCCGCCAGCTTCGACCTTGTGGTGGCCAGCCTGTCGCTGCACTGGGTCAACGACCTGCCCGGCGCGCTGATCCAGTTGCGCCAGGCGCTGCGCCCGGACGGGCTGCTGCTGGCCAGCCTGCCGGCGCTCGGCACGCTGGGCGAGCTGCGCCAGGCGCTGACCGCGGCCGAGGCGGCGCTGACCGGCGGGGCGTCGCCGCGCGTCTCGCCGTTCCCCGACCTGCGCGACTGCGCGGCGCTGCTGCAGCGCGCGGGATTCGCGCTGCCGGTGGCGGATGTCGGAGGAGATCACGCTGCTCTACGCCGACCCGCTGGCGCTGCTGCGCGAGCTGCGCGCGGCAGGGGAGGCGAACGCGGTGCGGCTGCGCGACCGGCGGGTGCCGCCGCGGGCGCTGTTCCCCGCCGCGCTGGGGTTGTTGCCGGAGCGGGACGGGCGGGTCGCGGCGACGCTGCGGCTGGCGATGCTGACGGGGTGGGCGCCGGCGGCAGGGCAGCCGAAGCCCGCCGCGCGGGGGAGTGGGCAGGTTTCGCTGGCGGAGGTGCTGAAGGACGGCAGCGCGGGGTGAATTGCGCCGACAGTGCCCGCCGCACGGCGAGTTTTATCTCTATCCCGGAATGTCGACACGCGGCATGCGCCGCCGGGATGCACCGGCGCCCGAGCGGTGCGGCGCGGCTACCGATCCCGCTCGGCCCGAGCTCCGCCGCACGGTGCGCGCCGCCGCAAGTGGTGAACCCACCCTCGATGTTACGATAATATGACACATAAATTACCCCTCGGTGATTTTGAGATGGATTTATCATTCTGCGAGCTCAGATTGTCAGACTCGACCATAGTCACTAATACACCGTCGATCAGACCGAGTTCACGCCGGCAGGCAGGCAGGCGAGTCGAGGCGGTGATCGAACGGCGATTCACCCGCCCTCGGTCCCTGCCCGGCACAGTGGCCGATGGACGCCGGCGAGCAGGCGCGGGAGAGCGAGGCGATGGCAGACGGCTACGGATCGCTTGGCACCTCGCTTCCCGGCGGCCGCATGCGCGTCCGCGCCCTGTTCCTCTCCGACCTGCATCTCGGCACCCGCGACTGCCAGGCCGAGCTTGTGCTCGATCTGCTGCAATGCTGCGAGGCGGAGCTGATCTACCTGGTTGGCGACGTGGTCGACGGCTGGCGGCTCAAGGCGCGCTGGCACTGGCCGCGCTCGCACGATGACATCGTCCGCTGCCTGCTGGAAAAGCAGCACGCCGGCACGCGCATCCTGTGCATCCCCGGCAACCACGACGAATTCCTGCGCCATTCCATCGGTTTGCGGCTCGGCGGGATCGAGGTGATGGGCCAGGCGATCCATCAAGGCACGGACGGGCGGCGCTACCTGGTAGTGCACGGCGACCAGTTCGACCCGGCGCTGCGGCGGATGCGGCGGCTGACCGGGCTGGGCATCTGGGTCTACGCCGCCGCGGTGCTGCTGCATGACGCGGTGACCGGCTGGCGGCGGCGGCACGGTCGCGGCGGCGCCCGCCGCGCCGCGCGCATCGCCGCGTTCGAGCACGCGCTGGCCGCCGAGGCCCGGCGCCAGCAGATGCACGGCGTGGTGTGTGGCCACGTCCACCACCCGGCGATGCACGACCGGCTGGGCGTGCACTACGTCAATACCGGCGACTGGATGGAGTTCCTGCACCGCGGTGGTCGAACATCCGGACGGGCGCCTCGAGCTGCTGCGCTGGCCGGCCGACGCGCCGGTGGGAATAGGTGTGGGTGCGGCGGGGCAACCGGACATCTTCGCGGGCGGCATGCCACTGCGCCCACTTTGCCGGCCGGAAGCGGCGCGGCCCCGCTGACGCCGCGGGAGCCGATTGCATGCACCCGGAAATGCAGCACATCCTGGCGGTCTACGGCTACGCCGCACTGCTACCGCTTTCGGTCATCGTGGGCCCGCCGGTGACGGTGTTCGCCGCGTTTCTCGCCGCCCAGGGGCTGTTCGATCCTGTCGTGGTGTATGCCGTCTCGGTGCTCGCCGATCTGTTGGGCGATCTGCTCTATTACGCCCTCGGGCGCTGGATGCTGCAATGGCTAGTGGACGAGCGGCGCGGACGCTGGGCGGTGCGGCTGCGCGAGCGTGCCAGCCTGTTGGCGCCGCAGATTCGCCGCCGCGCCGGGGCGATGCTGCTGTTCGGCAAGCTGACCCACTCGGCTGGCTTCGCGGTGCTGCTGGCGGCCGGCGCGGCGCATGTGAGGCTGCGTCCGTTCCTGGGGTACAACCTGCTGGGCGCACTGCCCAAACTGCTGGTGCTGGTGCTGCTGGGCTACTGGTTCGGCCGGCTGTACGCCTCGCTGGAGGGTGACTTGCAGATCATCGGGCTGATCGGCTTTGTGCTGGCGGGCAGCCTCCTGGTGCTGGGCGCGCGCCGGCTGCTCGCGGCGACCGACGAGCGGGGTGCATGAGCCGGTCGATGCGGATCGCGCTGTTCACCGACAGTTTCTATCCCGAACTCGGCGGCATCCAGGATTCGATCCTGGCCAGCGCGCGCGAACTGGGTGCGCGCGGCCACGCGGTGGCGATCTTCGCTCCTGCCCCGTCGCCGCGCGACTTCGCCCGCGCCGGCCTGACGATGGCCGAGCCGGCACTGGGCGACACGGTCGAGGTGCACCGGCTGTTCGCGCTGCCGATGCCCGGCTCGACCGGGCAGTCGCGGCTGGTGCTGCCGACCGGGCTGCGCTGGCACGCGGTGGCACGGTTCCGCCCGGACGTGATCCACAGCCACACCTTCCTCGGCACCGGGCTGGAGGCGTTGGCGGTGTCGCGCCGGCTGGGACTGCCGCTGGTCGGCACCAACCACTGGGCGATCGGCGGGTTCAACATCTACGCCCCGGTGGCGGCGCGCGCCGCGGTGGCGCGCGGCTGCTGGCGGGCGCTGGCGCGCTACTACAACCGCTGCGACTGGGTCAGCGCGCCGTCGCGCGCGACGTTCGCCGACATGCGCGCGCACGGCTTCCGCCGGCCCGGCGCGGTGATTTCCAACCCGATCGATACCGTCTGCTTCCGCCCGCCGGTGCCGGGCGAGCGGGGCGCGCTGAAGGCGAAGCTCGGGCTGGGCGAGGCCACCGTGCTGTTCGCCGGGCGGCTGGCGCGGGAGAAGCGGATCGACGTGCTGCTGCGCGCCCTGCCGGCGTTGCGCGCCCGCGTGCCGGACGCCGAGCTGGTGCTGGCCGGCCACGGCACCGCGCGCCCGGCGCTGGAGGCGCTGGCGCAGGACCTCGGCGTGGCGGCGCATGTCCGCTTCACCGGCACGCTGGGCCACGCCGCGCTGGCCGAGCTGTGCCGTGCGGCGGACGTGTTCGCCCTGGCCAGCACCTCGGAATCGCAGAGCATGATGCTGCTGCAGGCAATGAGCGCCGGGCTGCCCGCGGTCGGCGCGCGGCATGGTCCGCTGGTGGAATATATCCCGCCCGAGGTCGGCCTGCTGGCCGATCCGGAACGGCCCGCCGCCTTCGCCGCCGCGCTGGCACGCCTGCTCGGCACGCCGTGGCTGCGCGCGGCCATGGCGGAGCATGCGACGGCGGCGGCGGCACGCTTCGGCGTCCCCGCGGTGGTCGATGCGTGGCAGGATGTCTATGCGCGCGCGAGTCGCGGCGAGGCGGCGGCGGTGCCGTCGCACACCTGGAGTGTCTCATGCGCCTGAGCATCATCGTGCCGGCCTACAACGAGCAGGACTATCTGCCCGACTGCCTGGAGCACCTGCTGGCCGAGGTCCGGCGCTGCCCCGATCCGGACGCGATCGAGGTGCTGGTGGTCGACAACGCCAGCATCGATGCCACCGCCGAGGTGGCGCGGCGAGTGCCCGGCGTGCGGGTGGTGCACGAACCGAACAAGGGCCTGACGAAGGCGCGCCAGGCGGGGCTGCAGGCGGCCGCCGGCGAACTGATCGGCTATGTCGATGCCGATACGCGAATGCCGCCCGGCTGGATCGCCCGGGTGCTGCGCACGTTCGAGCGCCATCCGCGCGTGGTCTGCGTCAGCGGGCCGTACATCTATTACGATGCCAAGCACTGGCAGCGGGCGATGGTGCGGCTGTACTGGATCTTTCTCGCCAGCCCGGCGTACTGGATGACGCGCTACATGGTGGTGGGCGGGAACTTCGCCGCCCGCCGCAGCGCGCTGGAGCGGATCGGCGGGTTCGATACCGAAATCGCCTTCTACGGCGAGGACACCAATATCGCCCGCCGGCTGCACGCGGCCGGGAAGGTGAAGTTTCATGCTGCGGCTGCCGATGCGCACTTCCTCGCGGCGGCTGCGGGAGGAGGGGATGGTGGTGGTGGCGGGGAAATACGTGGCGAACTTTCTGTCCGAGGTGGTGCTGAAGCGGCCGGTGACGCAGGTCTATCGGGATATCCGATAGGCGCATGTTCGATGTGACCGCGTGATGGTGTCGTATCCGCGGCGAAACCTGGTGCGAAGAAAGCACGGAAATAGAACCACAGATAGGCGCGACTAGGACTCGCCCGCTGTCATTGCGAGGAGCGCAGCGACGAAGCAGTCCCCCGCCTCAGACGCACCGGATTGCTTCGTCGCTGCGCTTCTCGCAATGACAAGTTGGGGCGGCCATTCCAGTCAGAATAGAAATGCTCTACGATCGCACCCATGGACACCGTGCTGGACGGGCCATGGACCACGGAGTCCTTCCTCGCCTGGGAAGACCGGCAGGAAGGCAAGCATGAGTTCGACGGACGGGTTGTCATCCCGATAACCGGCGGCAACATCGCGCATCAGCGCATCATCGGAAATCCTTGGGCAACTCTGATCGGTTTGCTCGGGGATGGGGCGCTGATGGCCATGCCGGCGATGCGTTTGCGGATCGGCCCGCGCATTCGTTACCCGGATGTCGCGGTCTGTGCCGGTCCGCTCGACCAGACCATCCGGACATTGACCGACGCGGTGGCGATCTTCGAGGTGCTGTCGGACGACACCGCCACCACCGACCGGGTGGACAAGCTGATCGACTACGCCGCGGTGCCCTCGCTGCGTTGCTACGTGCTGCTGGAACAGACCGCGATGGCGGCAACCCTGTTGCAGCACGAACCGGCAGGCGTCTGGATCGCCAGCGCCCATACCGAAGGTGCGCTGATCCTGCCCGGCCTCAACCTGACCCTGCCGCTCGCGGGCCTGTATCAGGGGCTGACCTTCCCGGCGTAGTCACCGCGCCCGACCGGCCAGGCCGGCGACAACATTCGCGGGCGACTGGCCGCCCCCTGGCCGCCCCCTGGTGCCCCCCCATGCCCGGCCATGACGTTGTTGCGGCGCGCCCGGGCCGGGGGGTAATATTTTGCCAACGGCACCGTCCTCGCGGTCCTTGCGTGCCCGCTCGGCCTGAGCGGTGCCGACCACCCTGCCACCACTCCGATTGTCTGTTCTCCGCCGGAAGAAGGGTTGCGATGCCCCGCCCGCCCGCAGGTTCGCGCCGGCCCGTCAGCAAGGCGCCGCGCCGCCGCCGCGCCGCCGCCCGGCCCAACGACGCCGCATCCGGCAGCGCCGGTGACAGTGACGCCCGGCCTGGCGCTGCCGGGTCCAGCGCTGCCGGGTCCAGCGACGCCCGGCCGCGCGGCGACGGATCGGCGCCCCCGCCGCCCGCGGACATCCTGCCGTTCCTCACCGTGGCGATCGGCGCCTCCGCGGGCGGATTGCTCGCCTTCACCACCTTCCTCGACAACCTGCCACCCGACACCGGCATGGCGTTCGTGCTGATCCAGCACCTCGATCCCATCCACAAGAGCCTGCTGGCGAACCTGCTCGCCCCGCACACCGCCATGCCCGTCCGTGAGGCCGCCGACGACACGCCGCTCGCGCCGAACACCGTGTTCGTCATTCCACCCGACGCCACCATGACGATCGAGGCCGGCCGGCTGGTGGTGTCCAGCCCGGCGCCGGCGCGCGCCAATCGCTGGCCCATCGACAGCTTCTTCACCTCGCTTGCCACCGACCAGAGCCACCACGCCGTCTGCGTCGTGCTCTCCGGCGCCGGCAGCGACGGCTCGCGCAGCCTGGGCGAGGTCAAGCGGCGCGGCGGCCTGGTCCTCGCCCAGGCGCAGGACGACGGCCAGGCCATGGCCGGCATGCCGTACAGCGCGGTGGCCACCGGCCTGGTGGACCATCTATTGGCGGTGCAGGAGATGCCGGCGAAGCTGCTCGCCTACCAGCGCTCGCTGCACGAGGCCGCACCGGCGCCCGACGACGCGGGCACGCTGGCAGTGGACCCCACGCGGTTCGCCGAGATCTGCGCCCTGCTGCGCGCACGCATCGGCCATGACTTCAGCCACTACAAGCGGCCGACCATGCTGCGCCGCATCCGCCGCCGCATGCAGGCCCAGGGCGTGGCGACGGTCGACGCGCTGATCGCGCTGCTGCGCCGCGAGCCGCAGCAGATCGACCTGCTGTTCCACGTCCTGCTGGTGGGCGTCACCCAGTTCTTCCGTGACCCCGCCGCGTTCCAGGCAGTGGAGGACATCGTGCTGCCGGCGATCCTGGCCGGCAAGGGCGCGGCCGACACGGTGCGCATCTGGGTCCCCGGCTGCGCCAGCGGGGAAGAGGTCTATTCCCTGGCGATCCTGCTCAAGGAGTGCCTGGACCAGCGGGGAAGTTCGGCCAAGCCGCAGATCTTCGGCACCGACATCGACGAGGCGGCGATCGCGGCGGCACGTGCGGCGCGCTATCGCGCCCCGGCGCTGGCCCGCGTGACGGCGGAGCGGCGCGCCAGATGGTTCGTCGAGGACGGCGGCTTCCACCGCCCGATGCGCGACATCCGCGAGATGTGCGTGTTCTCGCTGCACAGCGTCATCCGGGATCCGCCGTTTTCCAAGCTCGACCTGATCGCCTGCCGCAACCTGCTGATCTATTTCGGCGCCGATCTGCAGGCCCGCGCCGTCCGCAGTTTCCATTACGCGCTCAACCCGGGCGGCTGGCTGTTCCTGGGGCCGTCGGAGGGTGTCGGCCACGGCGGGGCGCTGTTCGAGCAGGTCGACAAGCGGCACCGGCTGTTCCGCCGCCGGGACGCGGCGGCGGTGCTGCCCGGCCTGGCGCCGCGCGAGGCCGCCCCCTGGGGGGCCGCACCGGCCGGGCTGGCGGCGGCAGGAGTGGCGCCGGCGGCGACCGGCGCGCGCCTTGCCGGCGGCCTGGAGGACGCGCTCGACCGCAGCGCGCGCCGGGCGCTGGAGCAGTATTCGCCCGCCTACGTGGTGATCGACCGGGCGGCCAACATCCTGCGGTTTTCCGGCGGCGCGGTCGGCCGCTTCCTGGAACCGTCGCCCGGCGTCGCCAATCTCGGCCTATTCGGCATCCTGCGCGGGCCGCTGCGCCGGCGGGTGCGCACCGCCGTGCAGGCGGCGATCGCCGGCCAAAAAACCGTCGTCGAGGACGGCCTGGGGCTCGCGCTCGATGGCCGTAGCCGCAGCATCACGCTGATCGTGCAGCCGATCGCCGACCTGCGGACCGAGCGGGACCGCTACCTGGTTGCCTTCATCGACGCCGGACCGGCGCGCGGCCGCGCAGCGCCGGTATCCGACCATGCGGGCACGGCCGGCGAGGACGACCGCGAGCTGGCGCTGGAGCTGGCGGCAACCCGCTCGCAGTTGCTGGCCTCTATCGCCGACCTGGAGACGGCGAACGAGGAACTGCGCTCGTTCAATGAGGAATACCAGTCCGCCAACGAAGAGCTGCAGGCCACCAACGAGGAACTGGAAACCGCCAAGGAGGAGATGCAGTCGATCAACGAGGAGCTGCAGACCGTCAACACCGAGCTCACCGCCCGTAACGAGCAGCTTACCAGGCTGAACAACGACGTCCGCAACCTGCTGGACAGCACCCAGATCGCCACGCTGTTCCTGGACGCGGACCTGCGCATCACGCGCTTCACGCCGCCGGCGACGGCGTTGTTCGCCCTGCGCGAGGCCGATCTCGGCCGGCCGGTCACCGACATCGCCAGCCGCGTGGCCTATGCCAACCTGACGGCCGACGTCGCCACGGTGCTGGCGATGCCGCAGACCATCGAACGCGAGGTGGCGCTCGCCGACCGCACCGCGACGTTCCTGATGCGAGTGGGGCCGTACCGCACACTCGACCAGGTGGTCGAGGGCGCGGTGCTCACGTTCGTCGATATTTCCGCGCGCAAGCAGGCCGAGCAGGCGCTGCGCACCCTCAACCAGACGCTGGAACGCCGCGTGGCCGAGCGGATCGCGGAGCTGCAGGCCGCCAATGTCCGGCTGACGCAGCAGACCGACGAGCGCCAGCGCGCCGAGGAGATGCTGCGCCAGTCGCAGAAGCTGGAGGCGGTGGGCAAGCTGACCGGCGGCATCGCGCACGACTTCAACAACCTGCTGGGCGTGATCATCGGCAACATCGAGCTCATGCAGGACGCGCTGGCGGACCGGCCCGAGCTCGCCGAGCAGGCGCGCGAGATCCTGGACAGCGCGCTGAGCGGGGCGGAGCTGACGCGCCGGCTGCTGGCATTCGCCCGCCAGCAGCCGTTGCAGCCGCGGATCATCGACCTGAACGCGCTGCTGCCGGCCCTGGTGACGATGCTGCGCCGGACGCTTGGCGAGACGATCCACGTCACCGCGAAGCTGGCGCCGGAGCTATGGCTGACGCGGGCCGATCCGTCGCAGATCGGCGATGCGCTGCTCAATCTGGCGCTGAACGCGCGCGACGCGATGCCGCACGGCGGCGGCCTGACGATCGAGACCGCCAACCTGCATCCGGCCGGGCGGCGCGGCATCGACGGCACAGCGATCCGGGAAGGCGACTACGTCGTGCTGGCGGTGAGCGACACCGGCACCGGCATGCCGCCCGAGGTGGTGCAGCGCGCGGCGGAGCCGTTCTTCACCACCAAGCCGCCGGGGACCGGCTCCGGCCTCGGTCTCAGCATGATCTACGGGTTCGTGGGCCAGTCGGGCGGCCATCTGGCAATCGACAGCGAGATCGGCGTCGGGACGACGGTGCGGCTGTATTTGCCGCGGGCAGGCGATGACGCCGCCACGGCGCAGGCCGCGCGCGAGGCGGTCGGGCCCGAACCCGGCGGCGACGAAGCCATTCTGCTGGTCGACGACAATGCGATCCTGCGCGATGTGACGCAGCGCCGCCTGCAGGCGCTGGGCTACAAGGTGAGCACCGCCGGCAGCGGGCCGGCGGCGCTGGCGATGCTGGGGTCCGGCGCGGCGTTCGATCTGCTGTTCACCGACGTGGCGATGCCGGGCATGTCGGGCTACGACCTGGCGGAGGCGGCGCGGCAGATGCAACCGACGTTGAAGCTGTTGTTCACCACGGGGTACGCCAGGGAGCGGCCGGCGGAGCCCGGCGCGGCGGCGGAGCCGCAGCCCATGCTGCGCAAGCCGTATCGGCAGGCGGAGCTTGCCCGGGCGGTCCGCGCGGTGCTGGACGCACCGCGGGCGCCGCCACGCGCCGAAACGAAGTAACGGCGGGGTAACGGCGCGCGCCCGGAACCGACGGTGCGGTCGATTGGGTAACATTCCGGTGATGCAGGAGCCAGTTGCAAAACCGCGCTGCCGGCGTGAATTCATCAAAGGGCGACGCGGCTACCAGCTTGTCCGGACGGGTGGAAAACCGGGCGCAAACTGCCGCCGGCGACGTGAACCGAGCAAAATGGCCCAAATTCCATTTTGGGTTGTGTTGTTCGGCGAAAATTCTAGCGCCTGGCTGGCAGAGTTTTGCAAGTGGCTCTGGATGGTAAGAATTCCGGACCATCATGATGACCGCCTGCAGCGTCACCGAGGCGAGGAACCGATTGCCAGGCCTGATCGACAAGGCGATCGAGGCCGAGCACGTGGTGATCACGCGGCACGGCAAGCCGGCGGCCAAGCTGCGGCCGACGCGGGCGCATGATCCGCAGGCAGCCAAGGCCGCCAACCCTTGGCGGCGGACGCGCCGGGATGCACGCAAGGCGATTCCGATCACCGCGGTGGAGCTGCTGCGCCAACTCTATGAAGATGAGTGAGCACCTATCCAGTGGTTAAATTCTGACGCTTGGTTCCCGCCGGGCCGTACCGCGCGCGGGCCCAAAGCGGTGACCTGGTCGGCGCTGCGGTAACCGCCGAGTTCGACCCGGAGCAGCTGATAGAAAGGTCCGGTCTTGTGGGTCCCCGTGAAGCATGCACACATCTAGGCTGGTGGCCGGTCGGCGCTTTCAGGCTGCGGCTGATCGTTTACCGAGAGAATCATCTCGGCGGCGACGCGGTTAAGCTCCTTCAGGTTGTCCGGATAGAGTTCCCAACTCTGGTGCTCCACGTGACCGGGTGTCACCTGGGAAACTCTAGCCTGTGGCGCAACCGCAAGATTTGCGATCAGCCAGTCGCGTGACCACCAAAGCCGAACGCATCAGGAATAACTGGCGAGCGTTAAGCTTAGCCGGGCGGTCCCATCCCTAGTGACCGCGGCTAAAGCAGATGCCTCGGTATGGGAAATGGCGCCAATCCAATTCCTGATTACGCTATCGTCGAAACTTGAGACCTCCGCATGGTGCGCGAACCTGTTCCTTATCGACTTCAGCAATCGGAGATCTGCATAAACGCTCGGATGAATCCATCGTAGCAGACAAAGGAGTGTAATTCGGTCATTCGCCGTTGCCAGTAGTCCGTTGCCACTGGTCACTTCGGCCCAGCCACCCCTCACGTCTGCATTTAGGTACCGTTTGATGGCATCCAGCATCAAGTCTTCAGCGAGCGCGAAGACCAAGATAGCTGCTGATCTGTCCGCTTCGCTCCTAGCAGTTTTGAAAACTCTTCTCAAGCGCTCAGGTTGTAGATCAAGCTCGGCCGCGTGCTGGCGCACCCGTTCGACTGCGCTGCCGTACATCGCTCGCGCAACCCGGACCTCCATCGAGTCGCCTTCGAAACCCCAGGTAGGGTCGGTCTCGGTTTTCTCTTCTGTCATAGCTTCCGCTTCTTGGCACGTCGCAAGCTTCGCCGTTGACTCAGGATATCTGCTTTGTGGCTCCATGTCGCCTTCCCACCCAAACCGGCGGTAGGGGGCTGGCAGCGCCCATCGACGCTCTCCACCCCTAACCGACCTATAGCGCGGGTGCCAACCGTCAATTTTATCCACTAGCGGCGGCGGCTCCTGGTCGTGCAGCATCCCGTCTATGCGGTAGCGCACGTTGCTCTCCTTCGCGGATTCGACACCCCGAGCTGGCCGGCTCAAGGCGCGCAACGCCGTTCGCGCGCGGGATTGCGCAATGTGGCGAGGGCCGTCAGCCTGGCTGTCATGGTGCCGGGCGCCGGTCTCCGCGCCGGGTCAGCGCAGCAGCGCAACGCCGGCGCTCAACGTGATTGAGTTTGTATATCTGACTAACCAATGCTACCAATGCCGCTTCTGTCCTCGATCAGGAGCGCGCATCATGTCCCCCTATCCGCCACCACCACCACCACCACTGGCACCGCCCCAGCCACCGCCCCGCCGGCCGCTTCCATCCCGCCACCACCCACCCGCAAACCCCGCGGCAACCCCAACCTCCACCTCGCCCCCCGCTGCGGCGCCCGTACCCGCGCCGGCTGCCCCTGCCAGACCCCCGCCATCCGCGGCAGGCTGCGCTGCCGCCTGCACGGCGGACGCTCCACCGGCCCGCGCACGCCGGAGGGCCTGGCCAGCATCCGTGCCGCCCGCACCGTCCACGGCAACTACGGCGCCAAGGAGCGCGCCCTGAACCGCTACCGCATCACCCTGCTGTGCCGCAACCGCGTCACTGTCGCCGCCAAGCGCTACCTGGCCTTCCTGCCCCCTGCGTTCGTCGCCCGCCTCCACGACTATGCGCCCGAACTGACGGCGCCGCATTTTCCCACCGGCGGCATCACCGCCGCGCAGGACCAAATGCGCCGCCGCGCCGTCACCGCCGCCCTCGCCCCCTGGCGGCAGGCGATCGCCGGCGCCCGCAAGGCCGCGCGCGCCGCCCGCAAGCAGGCTGCCGCCGTCCGCGCCGCCGACCCAAACGGCCGCGTCCGTCCGCGGCGCCCCCGGCCACGGCGCCCGACGCCGCGGACCCTGCTCGCCGCCATTCTGGCAGAACTCCGTGTACCAGAGCGCGCCCCCGCCGCGCCCGACACCTGCCTGACAGAACCCTGTGCACCATTTCCGCCCGCCGGCTCCGCCGCCCTCGCGCCTATGCCCGCCCCGCGCCCGCACTGCAGCGCCCACGCCGTCGCGGCCCGATGCGTGCACGAAACCGCACCGCCAGAACCCTATGTACCAGAACCCGTCCCCGCCGCGCCCGACACCTGCCTGACAAAACCCTATGCACCAGTTCCGGCCGCCAGCCGCGCCACCCTGGCACCCAGGCCCACCCCGGACCCGTACCGCACAGCACACCCCGTCTCGGCCCGATGCGCGCACAAAACCGCGCCGCCAGAACCCCGTGTACCAGACCGCGCGCCCGCCGCGCCCGACACCTGCCCGACAAAACCCTATGTACCATTGCCGCCCGCCGGCCTCGCTGCCTTGGCGCCCACACCCGCGCGGGACCGGCACCTCACCGCGAGCGCCGTCCCGGCCAGACGCGCACACGAAAACGGCCAGCCAGAACCCTTTGTACCAGAGGGCGCACCCGGCGTGCACCAAACCTCCGCGCCAGGACCCTTTGCACCAATTCCCGCCGCCGCCGCGCCCGCCATCCCGCCCGACCTGCCCAACCGCGCCGCGCGGCGGCGGTGGATGCGCCAGCAGCGCCGTCTGCACCACGCCCCGCCCGCCAGCACCCACCCATGACCGCGCGCCCGGCCATGACGCCGTCCAACGCAAGCACCCTGGAGGAAGTCGGCAAGCGCCGCCGCGAAGACCAGCAACCCGTTCGCCACCCCGCCGCGATGCCGCACACCCAAGGCGTGCGCCAGCCGGAAAGACGCCCAACACGCCTTGCCGGATCGGCCCACGGGTGTCTTGACTACACCCCGGTCAGGCAATGAGGGCAGCAATGGCGGGACGCTTCGACGGGCGGTGTGCGGTGGTGACCGGCGGGGTGTCCGGCATCGGGGCCGGGATCGCCATGCGCCTCGCCTCGGAGGGGGCAAAACTGTCGCTGTGGGATCGCGATGCCGGCACTCTTGGCGACGTGCAGGCGCGCTCGCGCGGCGCCACCCACACCGTCGCGGTCGACGTCTCCGACGCCGAGGCGGTGCAGGCAGCAACCGCAGAAACCCTGCGCGCGATGGGGCGGATCGACATCCTGATCGCCTCGGCCGGCATCACCGGGCCGAACGCGCCGGTCGCGGACTACCCGATCGACGCCTGGCACCGCGTGATCGACGTCAACCTGAACGGCGTCTTCTACTGCAACCGCGCCGTCGTGCCGTCGATGCAGAAGACGGGCTACGGGCGGATCGTCAACATCGCCTCGATCGCCGGCAAGGAGGGCAATCCCAACGCCGCGGCCTACTCGGCGTCCAAGGCCGGCGTGATCGGGCTGACCAAGTCGCTCGGCAAGGAGCTGGCCGGCACCGAGATCCGCGTCAACTGCGTCGCCCCGGCGGCGGTGCGCACGCCGCTGTTCGACCAGATGACGCCGCAGCAGATCGATTACATGCTGTCGAAAATCCCCCTCGGCCGCTTCGGCGAGGTCGATGAGGTCGCCGCCCTGGTCTGCTGGCTGGCGAGCGAGGAATGCAGCTTTTCCACCGGCGCCGTGTTCGACCTTTCCGGCGGCCGCGCCACCTACTGAACGGAGACTCCCATGGACGACGAGACGCTGGCCTTCACCCCCGCAACGAAGCTCGCCGAGCTGATCCGCACCAAACAGATTTCTCCCGTGGAGGTGCTGGCGGCGACGCTGCGGCGGATCGAGGCGCTGGACAAGCATGTCAACGCCTTCGCCAATCTGGGTGCGGACCGGGCGATGGCGCAGGCGCAGCGGGCCGAGGCGGCGCTGATGGGCGGCGGCCCGATCGGGCGGCTGCACGGCCTGCCGACCACCATCAAGGACCTGGCGATCACCAAGGATCTGCCGATGGAGTCCGGCACATTCATCATGCAAGGCCATCAGCCGACCGAGGACACGCCCTTCGTCACCCGCTTGCAGGACGCGGGCGCGATCGTGATCGGCAAGACCACGACCTCGGAATACGGCTGGAAGGGGGTCAGCCAAAGCCCGCTGACCGGCATCACGCATAACCCGTGGAAGCACGGCTACAACGCGGGCGCCTCGTCGGCCGGGGCCGCTGCCGCCGCTGCATCGGGGTTCGGCCACCTGCACCAGGGCAGCGACGGGGCCGGATCGATCCGCATGCCGTCGCATTTCTGCGGCGTATTCGGGTTGAAGCCGAGTTTCGGGCGCGTGCCGGCCTATCCGGTGTCCGTCGGCGACTACACCTCGCACAACGGTCCGATCAGCCGCAGCGTCGCCGACGCCGCGCTGATGCTGGAGGTGATGGCCGGGCCGCACCCGCTGGACCACACGACGCTGGAGGCCGGGCCGGCCAACTACACCGGCCGGCTGGCCGAGGGCGTCAAGGGCAGGCGCATCGCCTACAGCCCCGACCTGGGCCATGCCCAGGTCGATCCCGAGGTGGCGGCACTGGTCAAGGCGGCGGTGGCGCGCTTCACCGAACTCGGTGCCACGGTCGAGGAAGTCGCCACCCCGTGGGCGAAGGATGGCCCCGAGTTGATCCGCTTCTTCTGGCCGGCGCACATGGCGCGCCTGGCGCCCAAGCTGAAGGATTGGGAAGCCAAGATGGATCCCGGCCTGGTCGCCTGCATCAAAGTGGGCGAACGCATCTCGGTGGTCGACTACCTGCTGATGCGCGAGCGCAAGATGGCCTACGTCTCGGCGATCAACCACTGGTTCGAGGACTGGGACTTCCTGCTGACCCCCGCCGTGTCGGTTGCCGCCTTCCCGGCCGAGAAGCTGATGCCCGCCCACTGGCCGTCGCATGACTGGGACTGGATAAGCTGGGCCGAGTTCTCCTATCCGTTCAACATGTCGTGGAACCCCGCCGCCAGCGTGCCCTGCGGCTTCACCGCGGACGGCCTGCCGGTCGGCCTGCAGGTGGTCGGGCGCCGGTTCGACGACCTTGGGGTGCTGCAGGCGGCGGCCGCGTTCGAGGCGGTGCAGCCCTGGGCGGACAGGCGTCCCGCGCTGGGCTGAGGCCGGGTCGCCGACCCGGCGCCGATTTACCGGCGATTCACCAAATTGCGCCTATCAGCCGTCGGCGCGCACGCCCGGGTAATCAGGTCACGGCGCGCCGGAGGGCGCGATGGCGGACAGCGGCACGGCCGAGCGCACGGCCTGGCAATCCTGCGTGTTGCTGCTGCGTTGGTTGCGACGCGGGCAGCTTGGTCACCATTTGCGTGCCTGGTGGCGATTGCGCCGCGCGGCACGGCGGCTGCGCGCGTCTGCGGCATTCGACGCAAGCTGGTATTGCGCGGCGTATCCGGATGTCGTGGCCGCCGGCGTCGATCCGGCCCTGCACTATCTGCGGCGCGGCGCGGCCGAGGGAAGGGCGCCGCTGCCGGTCGCCAATCCGCCGCCGCCGCGGCTGGCGCTGACAGGGGAAAACTATCGCGCCTGGATCGCTGCGCACGGCACGCAAGGCGCCGAGCAGCTTGCCGCGATGCAAGCGGTGATCGCACGGCTGGCGTGGCGGCCGGCGATCGGTGTCGTGGTGTTCGCCGGCGACCGTGCCGCCGAGGCAACGACCATGGCGTCGCTCGAGGCGCAGCTCTATCCCGATTGGTCTCTGACCGAGGCGCCATGCGGCGACGTGACGTTGTTCGTGCCCGCCGGCACGGTATTGGCCGTGACGGCGCTGTTCCGGATCGCTGCCGTGGTTGCCGCGGCGCCGTCGGTCGAGCTGGTCTATGCCGACGAAGATCGGCTCGATCCCGCTGGCGGGCGGATCAAGCCGTGGTTCAAGCCGGCGTGGGACCCGGTGCTGCTGGCCGAGTGCGACCTGGTCGGCATCACCGGCGCGTATCGCCGGCGGTTGTTGGATCGACTGGGCGTCACCCAGGTGACGGATCGCGTCGCCCTGCGCGGAGTCGCGCAGCGTGCGGCGAACGCGGTGGCGCCAGACGCGGTCGCGCACATCCCGACCGTGTTGTTTCATGGTAAGGCTGAGGCGGCAGCACTTCTCCCCCTCCCCTTGAGGGCTTGGGCCGCGAAGCGGACCAAGGTTGGGGGGAGGGGTTGTAGCGGAAGACGCGTCGGTGCGACCGCGGCACGAACCCCTCCCCCCTTCCCCCTCCCTCAAGGGGAGGGGGAGTCACATGAACGACCCCTCGTCTCCATTATCATCCCCACCCGCGACCGCGCCGCCCTGCTCGCCCGCTGCGTCCGCGGCGTCCTGCACCGCACCGACTACGCCCCCATCGAGCTCCTGATCGTCGACAACGACAGCCGCGACCGCCGCAGCGCCCGTCTGCTGACCCGCCTTGCCACCGACCCACGCGTCCGCATCCTCCCCCACCCCGGCCCGTTCAACTGGTCGGCGATGAACAACGCCGCCGTGCGCCACGCACACGGTGACATCATCGTGTTCCTCAACAACGACATCGACGTCATCAACCCGACCTGGCTGCGCGAGATGGTCGCACTTGCGCAACAACCCGGCATCGGCATCGTCGGCGCGCGGCTGCTGTATCCGGATGGCACACTTCAGCACGCGGGCATCACCATCGGCCCTGGTGCCGTCTCGGCGCATCTTTGTCGCGGTGTCGCGCGCGACGATCCCGGTCATGGCGGGATGCTGCGCCACACGCGCACCGTCGCGGCGGTAACCGGCGCCTGCATGGCCCTGCGCCGCGCAGTGTTCGACGGGGTGGGCGGGCTGGAACCCGAGCATCTCGCGGTGACCAACAACGATCTCGACCTTTGCCTGCGGGTGCGCGCGCGCGGCTGGCGCGTGGTCTGCACGCCGCGCGCCGAGCTGTATCACCGCGAGGCTGCCTCGCGCGGTCCGGACGCAAGTGGCGAACAGCTTGCGCGCGTGCAGCGGGAGCGTGGCTATCTGGTGCAGTGCTGGGGCGCACTGGCGGAGGCCGATCCCACGCTCAATCCCAATCTTGGAACTGTGAACGGCCAGTTTGTGCTGGCCGCGCCGGTCGCCTCACCACGCGGTGCGATAGCCGGCGAAATTCGTGGCGATGCGCTTGATATCCTGCAACAGATCGGGCGGCAGCCCGGTGGGCGCAAGCGTGGTGCCGCCGACATTCAACGCGTCGGCCAGGTCGCCGAAACGTTGCTCGATCGCCGCGGCGATGTCCGCGTAGGTGCCGATCGCGGTGAATAGCGCCACCACATCGTCGGAGACCTCCGCTGCCATCTCCGTCCACTTGCCGGCCTTCGACATGGCGTTGAGCTTGCGCCCGAGATCGCCGAGCCCGTGCAGCTCCAGCACCGGCCAGTAGCCGGGGGTGGAGCCGTAGAAGGCGATGCGGCCGCGGGTGTACTCGACCATGTCAGCCGCGGCCGCGTCGTCCGGCCCGGTGGCGATGAAACCGCCGCCGCTGATCTCGAAGCTGGCGCGGTCGCGGCCGGTGCGCGCCATGCCCTCGGCCAGGCGCGGCAGGATCGCCTCGGTCATGTAACGGCGCGTGCAGAAACCGTGCAGCCGCACGCCGTCCGCCACCTCCCCGGCCAGCCGCAGCGCGTGCGGACCGACCGCGGCCAGGGTGATCGGCACCATCTTCATGTGCTGCGAGGCCGGAACGAAATAGGGCGGCATCAGGGTGAAGGTGTAGTGCTTTCCCTGGTAGTTCAGGCGTTCGCCGGTTTCCCACGCGGTCCAGATGGCGCGCAGCGACCGGACGTACTCGCGCAGCCGCGGCGCCGGGGCGGTCCATGGCACCGAGAACCGGCGTTCGTTATGCGGCCGGATCTGCGGCCCGAGCCCCAGCACGAAGCGCCCGCGCGAGGCGATCTGCAGGTCCCAGGACGCGTTCGCCACCACCATCGGGCTGCGCGGAAAGGCGATGGCGACCGAGGTGCCGAGCTGCATCCGTTCGGTGGAGACGGCGGCGATCGCATGGGCCAGGAACGGATCGTTCTTGTTCTCCATCGTCAGCGCGCCGTCGTATCCGGCAGCCTCGGCAGCCCGGGCCGCTGATGCGGTCTTGCGCAGATCGTCCTGCGGCAGGCTGGTGAGCACGCGCATGGCCACTACCGTACACCTCTCCCGCCCTTCGCGGGAGAGGTCGAGGCGCAAAGCGCCGAGGGTGAGGGTGGTGCACGCGGCAACCCCCTCACCCGCGTCGCAAGGGCTCCGCGACCTTGATCCGCTTCGCGGCTCAAGCCCGCGCAGTGCGGGAGAGGTGTACGCGAGTCGGGTCCGCGCGGCGTCTCTCCAGAGAGCGTCATCCAGCCGGGTAGTCCCGCGCGGCCTCCCTCAGGAGGCCGCGGACATAGGCTGCGAAGGAGCGAGCGACTTCCAGACGGAACGCCTCGGCGCCGATGCGCCACAGCACGATCTCGCTCTTGGCGAACACGGTGCGCGTGCACATTCCCACCGGAAATGCCGCCGCATCGAAATCCAGCGGGCAGCCGGCGTTGAGCACATCGGCCGCGGCGTCGCCGCTCAGTTCGATCCCGCATTGGCGATGGCTGCTCTCGACCAGCGAATGCGCGTGACCCTTCAGTGCCTCCGTCAAGTCCGCGCCAATCGGGTCGGACACCGCCGCCAGAATCAGCCACTCATCCGGGCCGAGCCACAGCGCGCTGCGGTCACCCGCGCTGACGGCGCGGCACGGCTGCACGGGCAGCGCGAAACCCAGCGCTGCCGTCGCGGCCTCGATCGCCGTCGGACGGCCGCGCAGGATCAGCCGTGTGCAGGGTGGCAGATCGGTCAGGTGCATCGCGGTGTCAGCCATGCAGGCGCGTCCCCTGCGGGTTATGGAACACAGGCGAAACGACCTGCACGCCGATCGCGCGGTCCGCCATCGGCGCGAACAGGTGCTGGCCCATCCGCGCGCGTCCATCTTTCAACAGCGCCAGTGCGATCGACCGGCCGAGCGCCGGACTGAAATATGCCGACGTCACGTGGCCCAGCACGCGCATCGGCACCGGTTGCTGCGGATCGTCAACAAGCTGCGCGCCGTCCTCCAGCACCGTGTGCGGCTCATCGGTCAACAGCCCGACCAACTGCTTGCGGCCCGCGGCTGCGAGTGCCGGCAGCGTCAGCGACCGTTTTCCCACGAAATCGCACTTGGTCTTGCCGATCGCCCAGGTCAGTCCGAGATCGTCGGGCGTCGTCGTGCCGTCGGCTTCCTGGCCGGCGACGATGTAGCCCTTCTCGGCGCGCAGCACGTGCATCGCCTCGGTGCCGTACGGCGTGATGCCGCTGGCGGCGATCGCATCCCACACCGTGGCGGCCTCCGCGGCGGGGACATTGATCTCGAAGCCGAGCTCGCCGGTGAAGCTGACGCGGAACAGCCGGGTCGGCACGCCACAGATATGCCCCTCGGCCAGCGCCATGTGCGGCAGCGCCAGGTCGATGTCCTCGACCAGTGGCGCCAGCACGTCGCGGGCGCGCGGGCCTTGCACGGCGATCACCGCCCATTGTTCCGTGACCGAGGTGAGCCAGACGTCCAGATCGGACCATTCCGTCTGAAGATAGTCCTCCATCATCCCAAGCACGCGTGCCGCGCCGCCCGTGGTGGTGGTGACGTGGAACCGGTCGGCCGCCAGCCGGCCGATGATGCCGTCGTCCATCACAAAGCCGTCCTCGCGCAGCAGGATGCCGTAGCGGCAGCGCCCGACGGCAAGCGCGCGCAGCGCGTTCACATACATCCGGTCGAGGAATTCCGCGGCGTCCGGCCCGGCCACCTCGATCTTGCCCAGCGTGGAGCCGTCGAACAGGCCGGCGGCGTCGCGCACGGCACGGCACTCGCGCGTCACGGCGTCGTGCATCGTTTCGCCGGCGCGGGGAAAGTAGTGCGCCCGTCGCCATTGGCCGACATCCTCGAACACCGCGCCCAGCGCCACCGCGCGATCGTGCAGCGGCGTCTCGCGCACCGGATCGAACAGCGCGCCGCGCGCGGCGCCGGCGAACGTGCCGAAGGTCACCGGCGTGTAGGGTGGGCGGAACGTTGTCAACCCGACCTGCTCCGGCGCCATCGCCAGTGCGTCGGCCGCAATGCCGAGCGCGTTGACATTGGCGGTTTTGCCCTGGTCGGTCGCCATGCCTGTCGTGGTGTAGCGCTTGATGTGCTCGATCGAGCGGAACCCCTCGCGCACCGCCAGTGCGATGTCCTTGGCGGTGACGTCGTTCTGGAAGTCGACGAAAGCCTTGCCGGGTCCACCGTCCATCGCGCCGAGCATGCCGCCCTTGCCGGGGGGAGGTGCGGTGACGTCGAACCGATGCGGTACCGCACCGTCTTCAGGTGCCGTCGCGCGTCCCGCACCATCCGCCAGTGCCGCCGCCAACCCGAACATCCCGGCGCAGGCGCCCACCGAGCGGATATGCGGTAGCGGTGCCCCGGGCACGAAGGCCTGGCAGTCGGCATCGAAGCGCAACGCTCCGCGAGCCTGCGAGAACAGATGGACGCTGGGTGTGAACCCGCCGGACATCAGCACCAGGTCGCAGGGAATCGTCGTGCCGTCGCCGAGCTTGATCCAGCTCAGCCGTTTCCGTCCGCCCGTCGCGGCGATCGTGGCGTCGCGGATGATCCCCAGGCCGGTGGTGTCGCCGATCGTGCTGGTGTCGCTGACGATCCCCGGGGCGCCCATCGTACCGCTGTCCGCGGCTGGCCCGGGAGCGCCTATCGTCCCGCGAGCGCCACGAACATCGACGACCGCGGCAACGGTGATACCGGCATCCCGCAGCTCATCCACGGCGCGATAGGCATCGTCATGTGCCGTCACCACCACGGCGCGGCGTCCCGGCAGCACGCCGTAGCGCCGCAGATAGGTGCGCGCCGCGCCCGCCAGCATGATCCCCGGCCGGTCATTGCCCGGGAACACCAGCGGCCGCTCCAGCGCGCCGGTCGCCAGCACCAGCTCGCGCGGGCGCACCTGCCACAGGCGTTCGCGTGCCCGCGTGGGATCGGGCGCGGCGAGGTGGTCGGTCAGCCGCTGCGCCAGGCCCACCATGTTGTGCGGATAGCAACCGAACGCCGTCGTGCGCGGCAGCAGTGTCACGCGCGGGTGTTGCGTAAGTGTGGCGAGGGTGGCGGCGAGCCAGTCCTGCGCCGGTGCGCCGTCGATTGTTGCTGCGGTCTCGGCCAGCAGCGAGCCGCCCAGCTCCGCCTGCTCGTCGCACAGGATCACGCGCGCGCCCGAACTCCGCGGCGGTGAGTGCGGCGGTCAGACCGGCCGGCCCGGCGCCCACCACGAGCACGTCGCAGTGCGCATAGCGCTGTGCGTAACGATCCGGGTCCGGTAGGGGTGGCACGCGGCCCAAGCCGACGGCGGCGCGGATCACCGGCTCATAGATGCGGTACCACGCCCAGGCGGGCCACATGAATGTCTTGTAGTAGAAGCCAGCGGGAAACAGCGGCGCCAGATAATCGTTGATCGCGCCAAGGTCGAATCCAACAGACGGAAATTGGTTCTGGCTTTCGGCGCGCAGCCCGTCGTACAGCTCGATCTGCGTGGCGCGCAGGTTCGGCGTCCGCCGCGCGTCGTCGCGGATCAGCGTGACCAGCGCCGACGGTTCATCGGCCCCGGCTGCCAGGATCCCGCGCGGGCGATGATACTTGAACGAGCGCCCCACCAGGTGCACGCCGTTCGCCAGCAGCGCCGACGCCAGCGTATCGCCTGCAAATCCCGCATACGCCCGACCATCGAACGTGAACTGCAACGTGCGCGCCCGATCGATGCGGCCGCCCGATTCGGTGCGAAACGTGCTCATGGCGGTGGATCGCCCGGCTTGTAGGTGGCCAGGATCGTATCGCTGGCGGTATCACGCAGCGCGTTGAAGAAGTGCGCGCAGCCATGGGTGTGGCGCCAGCGCTCGCGATGCGCGCCCTTCGGGTTGGTGCGCAGGTGCAGATGCGCGGTCCAGTCCGCGTCGCTGACTGCGGCCGGATTTGTCGGGCGCTCGATATGCGCCTCGCCGGCGTAGCTGAATTCCAGCTCGGGACGTGCGCCGCACCAGGGGCAGGTGATCAGCAGCATCGATGCGCCGGCATCGTGCGTGGTCCGGCAGATGCGCCCTTGCCATGCTCCCCCTGGTCATGCCGACCCCTGTCATTGCGAGGAGCGCAGCGGTCCCCGGGCTTGACCCGGGGAAGCAATCTCCCTCCCCCGAAGATGGGGATTGCTTCGTCGCTGCGCTCCTCGCAATGACAGGGGAGGGATGGGGTCATTGCGGGCGCGTTCTAGTGCGCCACCGCGGCGGCGGCGGCTTCGTCGATCATGGCCCCGTCGCGGAAGCGGTCCAGCGCGAATGGTGCGTTGATCGGATGCGGCGCGTCGTGCGCCATGGTCCACGCGAACAGATGCCCCGATCCCGGCGTCGCCTTGAACCCGCCAGTGCCCCAGCCGCAATTGACAAACAGCCCCGGCACCGGCGTGTGCCCCAGGATGGGCGAACGATCCGGCGTCACATCGACAATGCCGCCCCAGTTGCGCAGCATGCGCAGGCGGCGAAACGTCGGAAACAGCTCGCAGATCGCATCCAGCGTATGGGTGGCGATGTGCAGCGCACCGCGCTGGGTGTACGAGGTATACGCGTCCGTCCCGGCACCGATCACCAACTCGCCTTTGTCCGACTGGCTGATATAGGCGTGGATGGTGTTCGACATCACGACGCAGGGCAGCACCGGCTTGACCGGCTCGGACACCAGTGCCTGCAGCGGGTAGCTTTCCAGCGGCAGGCGCACGCCGGCCATCGCCATCACCACGCTGGTATGGCCAGCCGCGACCACGCCGATCTTTGGCGCACGGATCGCGCCGCGCGTGGTCTGCACGCCGGTGACCGCGCCGGTAGCGTCACGATCGATGGCGGTGACCTCGCAGTTCTGCAGGATGTCGACGCCGAGCGCGTCGGCGGCGCGCGCATACCCCCAGGCCACCGCGTCGTGCCGCGCCACGCCGCCGCGCCGTTGCAGCGCCGCGCCGAGCACGGGGTAGCGCAGGTCCGGCCCGATGTTCAGCGGGGGGCAGAATGCCTGCGCCTGCTGCGGCGTCAGAAATTCGTTGTCCACCCCGGCTGCGCGGTTGGCGTGCACGTGCCGCTTGAACACCTGCACGTCGTGCTGGGTGTGGCACAGCATCATCACGCCGCGCGGGCTGAACATGACGTTGTAGTTCAGCTCCTGCGACAGGGTTTCCCACAATCGCAGCGCGTGGTCGTACAGCGCCGCGCTCTCGGCGAACAGGTAGTTCGAGCGGATCACCGTCGTGTTGCGGCCGGTGTTGCCGCCGCCGATCCAGCCGCGTTCCAGCACCGCGATGTTGCGCAGCCCGTGCTGCTGCGCCAAATAATAGGCCGTGGCAAGACCGTGTCCGCCGCCGCCGATGATCAGCGCGTCATAGGTCGGCTTCGGCTCGGGCGCGCGCCACTGCGGCTGCCAGCCGGTGTGGCCGTTGAGCGCGTGACGCAGCAGGGACAGGGCGGAGAAACGTTGCATGCGATGCCCGTAAGGTCCGGCCTGATGATACCGTCTACGCCGTGCGGCCGTAATAGAGCGTAACGGTGTGCGTCGCCTCGGCGAAGAACAGCCATCGTTCCACCAGCAGCCCGAGCAGCGCCGCGATCGCCGCAACGACCGGAACGAGCGCCAGCAGCACGATCGGGGCGACAAAGCCCAGCAGCACCGCGATGACGCGCAGCCGCGCCGCGTGCTTGCGGGCGATGCGGTAGCCCATCTCGCGCAGCAGGTAGTTTTCCTGCGTGTTTGGCGGATCGAGCGAGCGCACGGTGCCCAGCTTGCCCAGCCCGGTCGCATCGGCCGGCGTGCGGACGCCGGCGGGTGCGTCGATCGAGCGCCAGTAGGCCAGCTTCGCCGCCAGTGTCACCGCGGCCGCCACGACGGACGCGTAGGCCAGCAGCTTGCCCGCGCCCCAGAACGCCGCGACCCCGGCCAGGCAGGCGCCGCCGGAAAACAGTGCCGCCAGCAGGTAGACCGGCAGCACGTAGGGATTGGACCACTGGCGGATCGGTTTCAGCGAGACGTAGATCATTCCGGTGCAGACCACGGTGACCGCGGCCATCGCCGCGGCGACGAAACCGAGCGGCCCGGCCGTGCCGCGCAGCAGCCACAGCAGCGGAAACAGCACCGCCGGCACATAGGTGATCAGCGCCGCGATACCCTCGCGCGACAGCCACGAGGTGCGCCACTGCGTGACCGCGCGCCAGGCGCGTTCCGGGTGGCCAAGGTGCAGCGTGGACGACAGCAGCCCCAGGGTGACCAGCGCCAGCGCGATCAGCGAGGCGGTCATGCCGAAACCGGCGGTGCCGGGCAGCAGGCCGAGCGGCGCCAGCAGCCCGAGCCAGACCAGCATGCCGTAGCCGGCGCCGGAGGCAGTCGTGAACAGGATGACAGAGCGGGCGGGATGCACTGCGGCGCTCAGCGCGACAGCGCGCGGTCGATCCACCGCAGGAACGGGTTGGCGACGCTTTCGACCGGGGGTTCGGTTGGTTCAACGTGGCGGGGGCGTTCCCGTGGCGGCAGGTACTTGTTCACCGGCTTGTAGCCAAGCTCCGGCATCAGGTCGTAGCCGCCGCGCTCGGCAACCAGGCGCGACACCGCGCTGGCCGGATCGCCCAGGTCGCCGAAATGTCGCGCCTGCGCGGGGCAAGTGGAGACGCAGGCGGGGACGCGGTCCTCCTCCAAAAGGTTCGTGTTGTAGATCCGGTCGATGCACAGCGTGCACTTCTTCATTACGCCGGCGTCTTCGTCGAACTCGCGCGCGCCGTACGGGCAGGCCCAGGAGCACAGCTTGCAGCCGATGCAGGTGTCGGGGTTGACCAGCACGATGCCGTCCTCGGCGCGCTTGTACGACGCGCCGGTGGGACAGACGGTGACGCAGGCGGGTTCCTCGCAATGCAGGCAGGAGCGGGGGAAATACACCGTGCGGCTGTCGCAGCCCTCGCCGGCCTCGTAGCTGTGCACGCGATTGAACCACACGCCCTGCGGCTTCGCCTGATACGCATCGAAATCCGGCAGCGGCGCGGAGTGGCCCGAGGTGTTCCACTCCTTGCAGTTCACCGCGCATGCGTGGCAGCCGACGCAGGTGTCCAGGTCGATCACCAGGCCAAGTTTCTTCGCCCCCGGCGGCGGGATCGTGGTCATCGCACTGCCCCCGAGGCGTTGAAGCGCAACAGATGCGGCGGCGCGGTCATCCCGGGCGGCAGGTGCAGCGCGGCCGGATGCGGCTCGGTCGCGCCGGCGGCGGCTTTTTCCACGCGCACGCGCAGGTCGTACCACGCGGCCTGTCCGGTGATCGGATCGCTGTTGGACTGAACGGCGCCGTCCGCATCGGTGCGGAACTCCGAGGTGACGTGGTTCAGCAGGAAGCCCGCACGCGATTCCGGCGCGTCGGCCGACAGGTTCCACGCCCCGGCGCGCTTGCCAATGGCGTTCCAGGTCCAGACCGTGTCCGGATTGACCCCTTCCATCAGCCGCACCTGGCCCTTCACGCGGCCGGTCCGGCTGATCACCCAGACCCAGTCGTCGTCCTCGATTCCCAGCGCGGCGGCGGTGCGGCGGTTCATGTAGAGGTGGTTGCGGTCGTAGATCTGCCGCAGCCAGGCGTTCATCGAGCCCCAGGAGTGGTACATGATCGACGGGCGCTGGGTGATCGCGTGCAGCGGCCACGCCGCCTGTTCCGGGGTAGTATCCTCGATTGGCGGATACCAGATCGGCAGCGGATCGAAGTAGCGGCGCACCCGGGCGCGGTGTGTGTCCGGCGGCTGCACTTGGCCATGCCCCTCGGCGGCAAGACGGAACCGCTGCAGCGGCTCGACGTAGAGTTGCAGCACGATCTGGTTGGTGTTGGGCACCAGTCCCATCGCGTGCGCATCGCGCAGATAGGCGGCATTGGCGTGCTTGAAGTAGAGCTGCTCCGCCGGCAGGTGGTGGCGCCAGAAACACTGGTTTTCGATGTAGCGCGCAAGCTGCTCCGGGTTCGCGGCGCCCTTGCCGACCGCGGTCCCGTCGGCGCCGCGCCAACCGCCCAGCGGACCGATGCCCGGGCTGCGCTCGTGATTGGCCATGTAGTCAGGATAGTCGCGATACAGTGCGCTGCCATCGTCCTTGACAAACCCTGGCAGTTTCAGCCGCGCGCCGAGCGCGATCAGCACGTCCTGGAACGGGCGCACGTCGCGGTCGGGGGCCAGTACCGGCTGGCGGATCGCGTCCGCCGGCCCCTCGGGGCTGCCGATCGGCCGGTCCAGCATCGAAATGCAGTCCCACCGTTCGAGATAGGTCGTATCGGGCAGGATCAGATCCGCGTACGGCACGGTTTCCGAGAAGAACGCGTCGGCGTAGATCACGTGCGGGATGCGGTATTCGCCGGTCGCCGGATCCTTGTCGGCCAGCATGCGCATGGATTCGCCGGGGTTCATCGACGAGTTCCATGCCATGTTCGCCATGTACATGAACAACGTGTCGATCTTGTACGGATCGCCCGCCCAGGCATTGGCGATCACCATATGCATCATGCCGTGCGCGGCGAGCGGCGCGTCCCAGGTGAACGCCTTGTCTATGCGGATCGGCGTGCCGTCGTCTTCCAGCAGCAGATCCTGCGGCCCCTGCGGGAACCCCAGCGCCATGCCCGGCAACATCGCATTCGGCTTGCTGCCCTTGCCCACCGGACCTGCGGCGGGCGGGATCGGTTTCGGGTACGGTGACTTGTAGCGCCAGGACCCCGGGGTATCGATCGCACCAAGCAGCATCTGCAACAAATGGATCGACCGGCAGGTCTGGAATCCGTTGGAATGGGCGGAAATGCCGCGCATCGCATGCATCGCCACCGGGCGACCTAGCATCGTTTCGTGCCGCCTGCCCAACGTATCGGTCCACGGCTGGTCCAGCTCGATCGCCTGGTTGAATGCCACGTCGGCAAGCTCCGACGCGATACGGCGGATCGTCGCGGCCGGGATGCCGCAGCGTTCCGCCACCGCATCGGGCGCGTATTTGCCATCCAGGTAGCGTTCGGCCAGCAACTGGAACACCGGGCGCGCGCGGCGCCCGTCGGGCAGGGTGAAATCGCCGACGACGGCGGGGCGGATGCCGGGCGTCGCTGCATCGACTGGCGCATTCGTCTCGCGGTCCCAGGCCAGCGGTTTGCCGCCGGCGTCGCGCGCGAACAGCCCGTCATCCGCGCCGCCCGGATTGCTGACCAGCAGCCAGATCGCGTTGCTGTAGCGCGCCAGAAAATCCAGATCGATGCGATCGGTGCGCAGCAGCTCGTGCGCCAGCGCCAGAACGAACAGGCCGTCGGTGCCGGGGCGGATCGCCAGGAACTCGTCGGCCAACGCCGAGTAGCCGGTCTGCACCGGATTGACGCTGACGAATTTTGCCCCGCGCGCCTTCAACTTTGCCAACCCGGTCTTGATCGGGTTGGAATCGTGGTCCTCGGCGACGCCAAACATCAGCAGGTATTTGGTGCGGTCCCAGTCGGGTTCGCCGAACTCCCAGAAACTGCCGCCGATCGAATAGAGGCCGGCGGTCGCCATGTTGACCGAGCAGAACCCGCCATGCGCGGCGAAATTCGGCGTGCCGAACTGCTTGGCCCACCAGCCGGTGAGGCTCTGGCTCTGGTCGCGTCCGGTGAAGAACGCCAGCCGTTTGGGATCGGTGGCGCGGATATCGCCGAGCCATTGCGTGGCCAGGCTCAGCGCTTCCTCCCATGCGATCTCCTTGAAGTCACCGGCGCCGCGCTCGCCCGCGCGCAGCAGCGGCTTGCGCAGCCGGGCCGGTGAGTAGTGCTGCATGATGCCGGCCGAACCCTTGCCGCACAGCACGCCCTTGTTCACCGGGTGGTTGCGGTTGCCCTCGATGTAGCGCAGGCGGCCATCCTTCAGGTGCACTTTGATCCCGCAACGGCAGGCGCACATGTAGCACGTGGTGTACTTTACCGCGTCGGCGACGGTGGGCGACAGGTCGATCACCTCGGCGGCGGCCGATGGCTTGGTCATGCGGGGCCTCGTGTGGCTGCGGGCGCAGGGGTCGGGCGGGTCTTGTAGGCGATGCGCTTGTGCTGCGGAAGGCGGGGCGGAGAAAGACATTCTCAGCCGTGGCGGCACAGGAGAACGTGTGTTGTTTCCCGCGGGGCGCATTCAGTGGTATAAGGTGGCATGGTCGCGGTAGCGAAGGTACCGGTCCGCATGACAGTCGACGAGTTCCTCAACTGGGATTCGGGCGACTTCCTAACGTACGAACTCGTCGACGGCGAGCCGCGCGCGATGGCGCCGACGAACCGGACGCATGGGATGCTGCAGAATGAGCTGGGCAGGCTGATCGGCAATCACCTCCGCGCCACGGGCCGCCCCTGCGACGTCGTGACCGCGCCGGGCGTGGTCCCGCAGCTGTTCTCCGAACACAACATGCGCGTTCCCGATCTTGGCGTGACCTGCACCTCCTACGAGACCGAGCAGGCCGCACTGCCGGAGCCGGTGCTGCTGGTGGAGATCCTCTCGCCAACCAACCAGCCGAAGACCTGGACCAACGTCTGGGCCTACACCTCGATTCCCAGCGTGCAGGAAATCCTGGTGCTCCACACTAGCCGGATCGCCGCCGAGTTGCTGCGACGCGCCGCCGACGGCACGTGGCTCGAGCGAACGATGGTGAACAGCGACGGCGAGCTGGTGTTGGACAGCATCGGCTTCCGCGTGCCCATGGCGGAGCTTTACGCGCGTACGCGTCTCGCCCCCTGACGCGACCGCTCAGAACCACGCCGCCTTGTCCACCAGATTGCGCAACGGCTTTCCCGCGGCAAACGCGCGGCAGTTGTCGCGCACGATCTCGTATCGCCGCTCTTCTAGATAGGGCCCGAACCCGGCGGTGTGCGGCGTGATCAGCACGTTGGGCATGCGCCACAGGCGGTGACCCGCCGGCAGTGGCTCGATCTCGAACACATCCAGGCCGGCACCGGCGATTTCGCCGGCATCCAGCGCCGCAACAAGATCGTCCAGCCGCGTGGTCATGCCGCGGCCGATGTTGATGAAGAACGCTGACTTCTTCATGCGCTGGAAGCGGGCGCGATTCATGAAGCCCTCGGTCGCCGGGGTGTGCGGCACGGTCAGAATGACGAAATCGGCGCGCGGCAGCAGCTCGTCCAGCGCCTCCGGGTGGTGCATCTCCGCGACACCAGGTGGCGCCGTTTCGCGCCGCGCGTCGGTGCCGATCACCGTGATGCCGAACGCCGCCGCCAGCCGCGCGGCCTCCGCGCCGATGCCGCCCAGGCCGACGATCAGCGCGGTCGATTCCGGCAGGTGCACCACGCCGGTGTCCAGCCGGCGCGGCTCCCAAAGCCCCTTGAGCTGCTGCGGGATGTAGTAGTGCAACCCGCGCGCGAAGGCGAGCACATAGGCCATGATGTGTGCGCCGATATGGTCGTTGAAGATTTCGCGCATGTTGGTCACCACCAGAGGGTGCGCGACCAGTTCGGGATAGAAATAGCCGGCCGGCGGGGCGATCTGCGGCGACTGCAGCCAGCGTAGCTTGCGCGCCCGGGCGAGCAGTTGCGGATGCAGCCGGCCATAGGCGGCGTCGGCGTCGACGATGGCGGTGTTGGCCGCCGCCTCGTCCTCGGCGACTACGATGTCGAGGTCCGGCTGCGCGGCTTTCAGGCGCTGGGCCCAGTCGCGCGTGGTGTCGGTCTGCGGCGGCAGGAAGACGAAGCGGAATGACATGCGAGCCTCCTGGGAAGGGTGCGCCTTTTATGGGTGCGGACCGGCGCCGTGTCCATCGGACGGCGAAAACCACCCGGGACCGGCCGCCGCGGCCGGCAGTCCGTTACCCAGGCGATCCGGCCACGCGGTTGACGCTCGGCGTATCGCTGGTCAGCATTGGCTGCGACGTTCACCCAGCGCGGAGGCGCGATCGTGTCGGACCTGCCGCGTGCCGCCGGCAGTTTTTCACTCGGCGAGGACCAGCGCGAGGTGCAGGCGCTGGTGCGTCGCATCGCCGCCGAGCGCGTGGCACCGCGTGCCGCCGCGATCGATCGCGACGCGGCCTATCCGCAGGACATGTTCGACCTGCTGCACGAGCTCGGCCTGTTCACCCTGCCGTTCCCGCCGGAGTATGGCGGCTCCGGCAGCCTGCTGTCCGGCTGCGTCGCGATCGAGGAACTCGGGCGCGTCTGCTACAACACCGCCTATCTGCTGCTGGTGCAGTGGACGCCGATCGGCGCGATCATTGCCGCCGGAACGACCGAGCAGCGGCAACGGCTGCTGCCCGAGCTGGCCGACGGCACGCTGCGCGCCGGGTTCTCACTGACCGAGCCGCAGAGCGGCTCCGATGTCGGCGGCATCCGCACCCGTGCGCGGCGCGACGGCGACGGCTACCGCCTCACCGGCAACAAGATCTGGTGCACCAATGCGGCGGTGTCCGATTTCATCCTGGTCGCCGCCCGCACTGGCGAGGCGGCGCGCGGCGCCATCAACTTCTTCATCGTCGAGCGCGACACCGCGGGCTTCACCATCGGGCGCGCGGAGGACAAGCTGGGCGCGCGCGGCATTCCGTCCTCGGCACTGTTCTTCGACGACGCCTATGTGCCCGGCGAAAACATGCTCGGCGCGGAAGGGCAGGGGTTCAAGTCGGTGATGGCGGCGCTGAACGCCTCGCGCCCGCTGATCGCCGCGCGGGGCGTCGGCCTGGCACAGGGCGCGATGGACCTGGCGGCGGCGTTTGTCAGCAACCGCCGCGCCTTCGGCCAGGCGGTGAGCGATTTCCAGGGCGTGCGCTGGATGCTGGCCGACATGGCGATCGGGGTGGAGGCGGCGCGGCTGCTGACCTATCGCGCCGCCACGCTGGCCGATGCCGGTGCGGCCGGGGCGGAGCTGGCGAAGGCGGCGGCGATGGCGAAATGTTTTTCCACCGACACGGCGATGCGGGTGGCGACCGACGCGGTGCAGTTGTTCGGCGCGGCGGGGATCTCCAACGACTATCCGATCAACCGCTATTTCCGCGACGCCAAGGTGCTGCAGATCGTCGAAGGCACCAACCAGATCCAGCGCAATATCATCGCCCGCACGTTGCTTGGAGGCATCGGGTTGGGCGGCATCGGGGGGAAAGACTGATGACGGAGATCGGCGGCTACGAGGTGCTGGGGCTGGGCCTCTATTTCGAGGACCTGCCGCAGGGCCGGAAATTCCGCACCATCGGCCGCACGCTGACCGAGGCGGACCTGGTGAACTTCATCGGCGTGACCGGGATGACCGAGGTGCTGTTCTCCAACGTGGAGTTCCTGCGCACGGAGAGCGACATCACGCAGCGCGTGGTGCCGGCCGCGATGGTGTATGCCTTCGCCGAGGGCCTGCTGGTGCATGCGACCATGCAGCACACCGGGTTTGCGTTCCTGCACATGGAGCTGAACGTCGTCGGCCCGAGCTTCGTCGGCGACACGATCCATGTCGAATGCGAGGTGATCGAGAGCCGGCGCAGCAACAGCCGGCCGAACCGGGGTCTGGTGCGAACACGGAACAGCGTGGTGAAGCAGGACGGCACGGTGGCGCTGACCTACACGCCGTTGCGCATGGTGAAGGCGCGCGGGGAGGGGTGAGGGTCTGGGGTGCATGGCCTGACGAACGACCAACCTGCCCGGGACGCCTGCGCAACGTCTGCAAGCAAGCAAGCAAGAAAGCGAGTAAGTAGGGATTCAACCTAGCGCAGCCGTATGGCCGCAACCAAACGCGGTACGGCGTTCCCAGGTCTGACGGGATAAGCTGGTTTCGGACCAACGACACCAGATCATCCGCAGAGGAGGAACGCCGTGGAGGCATTTCTATCGAAGCATGCGAATTCCGCGGACAACGACCTGCATCCGCCGCCGGTCGCGACACACGAACCACCCAGACCGAACCGTCACCGCGGCACCAACCCGTTCCGGACCCGCCTCAACCTTCCCCCACTCTCAGATCGGCGGCGCGGCCGGAAACACCGGCTTGCGCTTCTCCAGGTGCGAGGCCAGCCCCTCCTTCACCTCCGGCCCGGTGAACCCCAAAAACTCCAGCGCCAGCGACGCATCGAACGTCGGCCCCATCGCGCGCAGCCAGTTGTTCAGCGCATACTTGGTCCAGCGGATGGCGCTCTGCGCGCCCTCGGCCAGCTTCGTCGCGACCTCGACCGCCCTGGCGTCCAGGTCCGCGTCCTCCACCGCCAGGCTGATCAGGCCGATGCGTTCGGCTTCCTCGCCCAGCACCTGCTCGCACAGCAGCAGGTAGTACTTTGCCCGCGCCATGCCGCACAGCAGCGGCCAGATGATGCAGGCATGGTCCCCCGCGGCGACGCCCAGGCGCGTGTGGCCGTCGATGATGCGGCAGTCCTTCGTCGCGATCGAAACGTCCGCCAGGATGCCGCACACCAGCCCGGCGCCGACCGCGACGCCGCGCATCGCGCTGACCACAGGCTTGGAGCAGTTGATCAGGTTGAAGACGATGTCGCGCGCCTCCCGCCATTGCCGGGCGCGGCTGTCGAAATCCTCGATGTTCTCGCGGATGATGGCGAAGTCGCCGCCGGCCGAGAACACTTTTCCCGCGCCGGTCAGCACCACGGCGTTGACGCTGGGGTCGCGATCGACGTCGCGCCAGATGTCCGCCAGCTCGGCGTGCAGCGCGGCGTCCGCCGTGTTCATCCGGCCGTTGTCCAACGTCACCCGCAGCACCTTCGGGTGCGGCCGGTCGAAGCGCAGGCGCGTGTAGCGCGCATAGAGGTCGGTCATGAGCGTCCCCCGTCGGTCGTTGCCGCCGGATCGGGCGATGGTCGGCGCCGCCACGCACCCGATCGCAGCGCGCGATTGCAGCACGTCCGGCGCCGTGCGGGAATGATCGGGCGCCCGGCAGACGCACGCGTGCATCACCACCCGCCGGCCAGGCGGCGCAAGACGCCGCGCAGCAGGCCGTCAGACGCGACCGGTCGGCCGCTGCCTGGGCGGCATCGGTGAGCAAGCCGCACAGCAGCAGGCGGCAAGGCTTCCGGCGGCCCGGGGCGGGCGGCACAATCGACGACACGGCTGGCGAATTTGTCACAAATGGTAACGCATCGCGGCCACAAAGTGCGGCCAAATCCAGCGCTGGGTGACAGACCCCACGCATGGAGGACCAGCATGAAACGGGCTCTGACGATCGGACTTCTCGCCCTCGGCCTGGCCGGCCCGGCGCTGGCCCAGCCGCCGATGCCCTACGGGCCGGTCCCGCCGCCGCGGTATGAGGCGGTACCGCCGCCGCCCAACCCCCGCTATGTCTGGCAGCCCGGGCACTGGCACTGGAACGGCGTGCAGTATCTATGGATCGGCGGGCGCTACGTGATCCGCGACGTGCGCTTCCACCACTGGGTGGATGGGCACTGGGTCTGGTCGCCGCAGATGGACCACTGGGTCTGGCGGCCGGGACACTGGGAGTAGGCTTCAGCGGCCAGTGGTCAGTTATCAGTGGTCAGTTATCAGTGGTCGGATGGCGGTCCGGGACGGGTGACGCAGTGTGGGCGCCGGTCCAGCCCGGATCGGTCGCGCTCAATCGCGGCGGGAAGGTGATCGGTCGGCCGGGTGGCGTCCCGCGCGCCTGACGCCCCGGTTAAGCCTGGGTGCGGCGGCAGGCGTCCCCTGGGTCAGGCAGGGCCTTGGAGCGGGTGCCCTGGGAGATTTAGCTTGGCAGCTTACCGCCAGCCAATCGAAGATGCTATAAACGGCAGGTTGATCGCCGATTGACGCTCGGACCCGGGCGGCGTTCGGCGCAGGCAGGCCGCGCGTTCGCGGTCCGGACGCGTGATCGCGAGAGGGGCAGAGTGTCGAAGCCAGGCAAAACACCAGTGCAGCGCGTCCGCGCGGCGATATCGCTGGCCGCCGCGGTGGCGATCGGGGCCGGCTCGGCGCTGGTTCCCGGGCCGGTGCCGGCCCAGCAGCCAGCGGCGCAGGCGCCGGCGGTCCCTGTTACCGTCGGCACCGCCGCGCGACAGGACGTGCCGGTGTGGCAGCGCGGGATCGGCACGGTCCAGGCGCTCAACACCGTGCTGGTGCGGGCGCGGGTGGACGGCACCCTGATGCAGTTCGTTCCCACCGAGGGCCAGGAGGTCAAGCAGGGTGATCTGCTCGCGGTGATCGATCCACGGCCGTACAAGGCAGCGCTGGATCAGGCAGCAGCGAAGCGCGGGCAGGACGAGGCCGATCTGACAGGACGCGCGGCAGGACCTGGCGCGCTACAACTCCCTGGCCAGGCAGGACTTTGCCTCGCGCCAGCAGGTCGATACGCAGACGGCGCTGGTGAACCACCTGGTCGCCGCCCTCGCCGGGCGACGATGCGGCGATCGAGAGCGCCAAGCTGAACCTCAGCTTCTGCTACATCACCTCGCCGATCGACGGGCGCATCGGGCTGCGCCAGGTCGATCCCGGCAACCTGGTGCACGCCGCCGATGCCGGCGGCATCGTCACGATCACCCAGGTCCACCCGATCTCCGTGGTGTTCACGCTGCCGCAGGACGACCTGCCCGCCATCGTCACGGCAATGGGGCAACGCCAACTGACCGTCGCCGCCTGGTCGAACGATGACAAACTGCCGCTCGCCGAGGGCACGCTGCTGACGCCCGACAACGCGATCGACGCCACGACCGGCACCATCAAGCTGAAGGCGACCTTTGCGAACCAGGACAACCGGCTCTGGCCCGGGCAGTTCGTCGACGCGCAACTGCTGCTGCGCACCGACCGGCAGGTGGTCACCGTACCGACGCAGGCGGTGCAGCACGGGCCGAACGGGCTGTACGTCTACGTCGTGCAGCCTGACTCGACCGTGCAGCGACAGCCGGTCGAGGCGCAGGACCGCGGCCCACTGACGGTGATCGCCAAGGGCCTGGAGGCCGGGCAACGGATCGTGCTCGACGGCCAGTCCCGGCTGGAGAACGGCTCGCACATCGTCGCGACAGCCGCCGCGGCCCCGGCGGCCGCAGTCGAAGGGACGGCTGACGCATGAGCATCTCGACACCGTTCATTCAACGCCCGATCGCCACATCGCTGGTCATGGCGGCGCTGGTGTTGGTCGGGATCGCCGCCTACCCGCTGCTGCCGGTTGCACCGCTGCCCCGCGTGGACTTCCCCACCATCGTGGTGACCGGCCAGCTTCCCGGCGCAAGTCCGGAAACCATGGCGGCCACGGTGGCGCAGCCGCTGGAGACGCAGATCGCGCAGATCCCCGGCGTCTCGCAGCTAACCTCGGTCAGCGTGCTCGGCACCACCAACGTGACGGTGCAGTTCGACCTCGACCGCAACATCGACGGCGCGGCGCGGCGACATCCAGGCGGCGATCCAGGCCGCCAGCGGGCAGTTGCCGAAGATCATGCCGGGGCCGCCGACCTATCGGAAGGTGAACCCATCCGACGCGCCGATCATGATCCTGGCGGCGCAATCCGATGCGATGCCGCTGATCGACATGGACGACTATGCCGAGAACGTCCTGTCGCAGCAGATATCGCAGATCTCCGGCGTTGCGCAGGTGCTGATCGGCGGCCAGCAGAAGCCCTCGGTGCGCGTGCAGGTCGATCCCGAAAAGCTGGCCGCGATGGGCATGACCCTGGAGGACGTGCGCACCCTGCTGGTCAACGCCACGGTCGACGCGCCCAAGGGCAGCATCGACGGCGAGCACCAGTGCCTACACGCTCTACGACAACGACCAGATGACCCACGCCGGCCGAATACAACAACGTCGTGCTGGCCTATCGCAACGGCGCGCCGGTGCGCGTGCGCGACATCGGCCGCGCGATCGACGGCCCGGAGAACCGCCTGCTCGCCGGCTGGCAGAACGGCAAGCGCGGCATCCTGCTGATCATCTTCAAGCAGCCGGGCGCCAACGTCATCGACACGGTGGAGCGGATCAAGGCCGCGCTGCCGCAGCTGGAAGCGTCGATCCCGCCGTCGATCCATGTCAGCACCATCATGGACCGCACGCTGACGATCCGCGCCTCGGTCGCCGACGTGCAGTTCACCCTGATGCTGGCGGTCTGCCTGGTGGTGATGGTGATCTTCCTGTTCCTGCGCAACGTCTGGGCCACCATCATTCCCAGCACCACCGTGCCGGTGGCGCTGATCTGCACCTTCGCGCGCGATGTATCTGCTGGGCTACAGCCTGGACAACCTGTCGCTGATGGCGCTGACGATGGCGGTGGGCTTCGTCATCGACGACGCCATCGTGATGCTGGAGAACATCTTCCGCCACGTGGAAGAAGGCATGAAACCGATGGAGGCGGCCATCAAGGGCGCCGGCGAAATCGGCTTCACCATCGTCTCGATCAGCTTCTCGCTGGTCGCGGTGTTCATCCCGCTGCTGCTGATGGGCGGCATCGTCGGGCGCCTGTTCCGCGAATTCGCCGTGACCGTCACTGCCGCGGTGCTGGTCTCGGCCTTCGTCTGCCTGACGCTGACGCCGATGATGTGCTCGCGCTTCCTGCATCACGACAGCGGGCGGCACAGCTGGATGTATCGGGTCGATCGAGGGCTTCTTCACCGGGCTGATCGCCGGCTACCGGCGCACGCTGGACATCGCCCTGCGGCACCACTTCATCACGCTGCTGGTGTTCCTCGGCACCGTCAGCCTCAGCGTCTACCTCTACATCATCATCCCCAAGGGATTCTTCCCGCCGCAGGACAACGGCATCGTGCTGGGCATCACCGAGGCGGCGCAGGACATTTCCTTCAAGGACATGATGAATGTGCAGCAGAGGCTGGCCGACATCGTGGCAGAGGATCCCGACACGGCGGCCTATCGTCTCCTCGATGGGCGGCGGGTTTGGCGGGCGCGACCAACAACAAGGGGCGCCTGTTCATCGCGTTGAAGCCGATCGAGCAGCGGGTCGGCGGCTCGCTGCAGAATTATATCAGCCGGTTGCGGCCCAAGATTGCCAAGGTGCAGGGCGGCAAGCTGTTCCTGCAGCCGATCCCGGACGTGCGGGTCGGCGCGCGGCTGGCCAAGACCGAGTACCAGTACACGCTGCAGGACGCCAACCTGGACGAGCTGTACCAGTGGGCGCCGCAAGATCCTGGCGCAAGCTGCAGGCGCTGCCGATGCTGCGCGACGTGACCAGCGACCAGCAGAACGGCGGCACCACGGCGACGCTGGTGATCGACCGCGACGCCGCCGGCACGCTTCGGCATCCAGCCGCAGGTGATCGACGACACGCTGTACGACGCATTCGGCCAGCGGCAGATCACCCAGTATTTCTCCCAGGTGAACTCCTATCACCTGATCCTGGAGGTGCCGCCAGATCATGGCGGGCCAGCCGGAGACGCTGGACAAGCTGTATGTGCATTCCATCGACCGGCCAGGCGGTGCCGCTGTCCAGCTTCGTGCACTGGAGCACGATGCCGGTGCAGCCGCTGTCGATCAGCCACCAGAGCCAGTTCCCGGCGGTGACGATCTCGTTCAACCTGGCGCCCGGCGCGGCGCTCGGCCAGGCGGTGGACGCGATCAGCGCCGCGGTGCGGCAGATGGGCGTGCCGATCACCGTCGCCGGCTCCTTCCAGGGCACCGCGCAGGCGTTCCAGTCGTTCGCTGGCCACGCCAGCCCTACCTGATCGCGGCGGCGCTGATCAGCGTCTACATCATCCTCGGCATCCTGTACGAAAGCTACATCCTGCCGCTGACCATCCTGTCGACGCTGCCGTCGGCCGGCGTCGGCGCGCTGCTGACCCTGCTGTTGTTCCACTACGACCTGTCGGTGATCGCACTGATCGGCGTGATCCTGCTGATCGGCATCGTGAAGAAGAACGGCATCATGATGGTGGACTTCGCGATCACCGCCGAGCGGCGCGACGGGATGTCGCCGCACGAGGCGATCCGCCAGGCCTGCCTGCTGCGCTTCCGCCCGATCCTGATGACGACCATGGCGGCGATGCTGACCGGCGTGCCGCTGATGCTGGGGCAGCGGCGCGGGTTCCGAGCTGCGCCGGCCGCTGGGGTTCGCGATGGTTGGCGGTCTGGCGCTGAGCCAGTTGCTGACGCTGTACACCACGCCGGTGATCTACCTGTATCTCGACCGGCTGCAGCACCGGATTGTCGCCCAGGCGTGTGCGCCTGCCGCATCTGGCGCGAGAAGATGGGCTCGGCCGCCGACTGAGCCGCGCGCCGGCCGGTTGGCCCGCCTGACGAATTGGCCCAAACTGTCTTCTAAGCATTCCGCGTGGGGAGGACAGGATGGAAGTACGTCTCGACGGCCGCACCGCGATCATCACCGGCGCCAGCAAGGGCCTGGGTATGGCCATGGCCAAGGAATTTGCGGCCTCTGGTGCCAATGTCGCCATGTTGGCGCGCCGGCCGGAGGTATTGGAGGAGGCCAAGGCCGTCGTCGCGAATGGTGCCAGCGGCCGCGCGGTCACCTTCGCCTGCGACGTATCGAAAGCGGATGATATCAGCAAGACCTTCGCTGCCGTCATCGCGACGTTCGGCAAGGTCGATATCCTGATCAACAACGCCGGCCAGTCGCGTGCCATGCCTTCCGAGCAGATCACCGACGATATCTGGCAGGAGGATCTGGACCTGAAACTGTTCGCCGCGATCCGCCTGACCCGTCTGGTGTGGCCGGGGATGAAGGAGCGCAAATGGGGCCGCATCATCAACGTGCTGAACACCGGCGCCAAAGCGCCGCGGGCCAACGGTGCCCCCACCGCCGTCTCGCGCGCCGCCGGCATGGCTTTCATGAAGGTGCTGGCGGGTGAAGGCGCGCCGCACGGCATTCTGGTGAACGGCATGCTGGTGGGGTTGATCGACTCCGACCAGCACGTGCGCCGCCATCAGCGTGAGGGATCGAACGTCTCGTATCAGGAATTTCGCGCCAAGCTGGGCGCCAATGTGCCGCTCGGTCGCGTCGGCAAGGCCGAGGAATTCGCCGCGATGGCCTGCTTCCTGTGCTCCGACCACGCCGGCTTCACCACCGGCACCGCGATCAACATGGATGGCGGCGCGTCGCCGGTGGTGTGAGGCCGGTGGGCGCTGGCGCTGGGCCGCCCAGAGGCACCGGGAACGGCGCATCGGTGCGCCAGGCGGCCGAAGGCCGGGGCACCCATGCCGGTTGAGCAACGGTGAGCGATGCGGAAGTGACCGTCCCACGCATCATCTACGCGCTCTGGCTGCAGGGGGCGCAGGCGGCGCCCGGACTCGTCCGCCTCAATTTCCGCCGCTGGTCGTTGCTGAACCCCGGCTATGAACTTCGCGTTCTGAACGGCGATGATGTCGACCGGTTGCTGGTCGACTTCCCGCTGCGCCCGGCACAGATGACGATGCAGGCGCTGTCGGATGTCGTGCGCGCGAAGCTTCTGCTGCAAGGCGGCGTATGGACGGACGGCACGGTGTTCCCGACCGTGCCGCTCGATGCCTGGCTCCCCGATCATGTGCAGGACGGCGGATTTTTCGCCTTCGAGCGTCCGGGTGTCGACCGTCCGCTGTCGAATTGGTTCCTCGCAGCCGCACCGGACCATGTCATCGTGCGGAAGTGGTGGGCCGAGCTTGTGCGCTTCTGGTGGAAGCCGCGCAGTGTTCGCATGTACATCCCGACCGATCCCGTCTGGGAAGTCGCCCCGAGCGGCGGCGCGTCGAAGGACGAGTATCCCTATTACTGGTTGCATTACCTGTTCCGCTACCTGCTGGAGACCGACGCCGACTTCGCGGCACGGTGGGATCGTTGCAGCAAATTGTCTGCTGGACCGCCGCAGATTCTGCACGGCCTCTGCGCGGACAGTCGGCCCGACCGTGCCGCGGTCCTGGAAGCGGCGCGTGCGGCGCCGGTGCACAAATTGAATTGGCGCCACACCTATCCGCTGGACATTCTCGAAGCGCTGTAACCTGTGCCGAGTTGCAGAGCTGCTGACGGATATCAAGCCGCAGGTCGGGCGGGTCAGGGCTCCGAGACAGACACGCCGCACGCAGCCGCCGGCTTGAGCAACGCGCGGTCGAACGTAGCGAACCGTTCGCAATTCCGTCTCGCGGCCAGGTGCAGCGCGTCGGCGAGGTCCACGCCGGCCTGGCTCCACACCAGGGCCTGCCGCACGACGGATTCGTCCTCGCAACGGACGTTGGACAGCGATATCAGCGCGTCCAGGGCGCGGATGATGGCCGTGCGCTCCAGGCGATAGAGACGGCGCAGCACCCATTCGGCTTCGAGCAGTATGGTCGTTGACAGGAATACCATCTCGGTCTCGAACAACCGGTGGGCCTTGGCGGCCTGCTGCGGTTCGTCACCGGTCGGCAGACGCACGATGACGTTAGTGTCGGCCGCGATCACGGCGCGCGCGCAGTTCGGCGCCGATCGCGGCGTCCATCTCTTCAATCGCGCGCGTGCGACCCTTGACACGGAGGCAGCCGACGACATCGTCCAGACGTGTGGGTCGCGCGGTCTTCACCGGACGCAGCAGCACGCCATCACCGGTGTCTTCGACCGAAAAATCGGTTCCCGGTGCCCAATGATGCGAACTCCAAAATCGCCTTGGACAGGATGATCTGGCCCTTCGATGACAGTCGTGTGGTTTCCATGGCTCCGGATGTAAGACGGCGTAAGACCTCGATCAAGCCGTGAGCGGCCGGGTCGTGCCCGGCCGCCTGCCGCCGAACCTTGCCTACACCGGATCCCAGGAGAACACTTCGCCCGACCGGTCCAGCGGCATGAACGCCGCCTTCAGCGCCGGCGCCGCGTGCTCGGCGCAGCTTTCCGGCGTCCAGCCCTCGGCGCGGTGCACGATGCGGATCGGCCGCGGCGAGGAGAACAGGATGATCTCGTTCATCCGCGTGCCGAACACCTGGCCGGTCACGCCCTTCGCCGCGTCGGACGCCAGGAACACCGCCATCGGCGCATTCTTGTCCGGCGTCATCTGCTGGATCTTCGCCACCCGCGCCTGCTGCTCCGGCGTGGTCGCCGGGATCGAGCTGGTCATCCGGCTCCAGGCAAACGGCGCGATGCAGTTCGACCGCACGTTGTAGCGCTGCATGTCCAGCGCGATCGACTTCGACAGCGCGGTGATGCCCAGTTTGGCAGCGGAATAATTCGCCTGGCCGAAATTGCCGATCAGCCCGGAGGTGGAGCTGATATGCACGAAGCTGCCGCTCTCCTGCTTGCGGTAGTGCTCGGCGGCGGCGCGGCGAGACGAAGAAGGCGCCGTTCAGGTGCACCGCGATCACCGCCAGCCAGTCGTCCGGCGTCATCTTGTGGAAGATCACGTCGCGCAGGATGCCGGCGTTGTTCACCACCGCGTCGATGCGCCCGAAATGATCCAGCGCCGCCTGGACGATCTTCTGCGCCGAGCCCCATTCGGCGACCGACTCGGTGCAGATTTCCGCCACACCGCCCTTCTGCTCGATCAGCGCCTTGGTCTGCTGCGCCGGCGTGGCCGAGCCGCCCTCGCCGGTGAGCGAGGCGCCGATATCGGCGACGATCACTTTCGCCCCGGCGCCCGCCATCATGATGGCGATCTCGCGCCCGATGCCGCCGCCGGCCCCGGTCACCACCGCGACCTTGCCCTCCATCATGCCTGCCATGAACGCCTCCGTTGCGATGTTGCTACCCGCTGGTATTAGGCGGCTGGCGCCGGCTTGTGAACCCGGGTGCCGGCGAATGCGTGCGGTGGCGCGGTTTGGCGACGGTCAGAACGTCCTTCCGGTCCAGGGATCGATGCCCGACAGGCCTGGGCAATGCCGGGCAATCAACTGGAAATCGTCCCGGTTGCGTGTCGCGACGGTCGCGTTGTGCGCGACAGCAATGGCCGCGATGACCAGGTCTCCGCCGAAGCGCGGTTTGCGCGCGTTTGGCGGCGTGGTGGCGAGGTTCCGCAGGGCCGGCACGGCGTGCAATCGGCCGAGTATCCGGGCCGCCCCGGCGTCCAGCGGCAGGATGCGCTGGGTCGCCTGAATCGCATCCCGCCAGGCGGTCAGTTGTGCGATCAAGGTGGTATTGGATTTGGGCGCCACGGCGATGCCGGTACTCGATCTCTGCCACGCTGAACGACGCTATGGCGAGGTCCTGTTCGGCCTGCTCGCCGAACCACGCGACGACGTTCTGGTCAGGTGTCGGCAGGCGAAGCTCGCTTAGAACGTTTGTGTCCAGGATGACTGTCATCCTTGTTCTCCGGACTGAAGGCATGTGGTGTTAAGCTCGCAGCGAGGTGGCTCCCTGCCGTCTCCAATGCCGAATCGAATTCATCCCCCCTGTGGCCGAACCGCAGCGACAGCAGGACGGTTTTCAAGCTCGGCTTCGTCCGCTCATAATACTCCTTCGAAACAACAACGACCTCCCGGCCATCCCTGCGGCGAACGAACTGCGGGCGGCCTTCGACCGCAGCCTCCACCAGCTCCGAGAAACGATGGCGGGCCGCTGCCGCTTGCCAGACATCAGACATCGTACTTGGCATTCCAACGTATGTTGCACATTGTACGTTTAAACCACACATCATAGCGTGAAACGCCGACCTGTCAAGTGGTGACATAGATTTAATGGACAGCTTAAACGTCAACTATGTCACACCTGCGGCGGTCGGCCTTCTGGATAGGGCACGCCAAGGGCCCGAGGGATTAGTCCGCGGTGGGGACCCAACCCCCTTGACGCCGCCCGGCGCATGCGCCATTTGCCCAATCAGGACTTAAACGGTCCGATTAGCGCCACAGGGGCTGCCCGCACCATGTTGAGGCTGTCGAAACTGACCGACTATGCGGTCGTCGTGCTGGTGCGCCTGTCGCATGCCGACACGGTGCAGACCTCGCCCGGCATCGCCGCCGCCACCGGCGTGCCCGAACCGACGGTCGCCAAGGTGCTGAAAACGCTCGCCGCCGGCGGCCTGGTCGCCTCGCAGCGCGGCGCCCGCGGCGGCTACCGGCTGATGCGCCAGCTGGCGGCGATCCCGATCGCCGACGTGATCGCCGCGATCGACGGGCCGATCGCGCTGACCGCCTGCGTCGACGGCACCACCGGCTGTTGCGAGTCGGAAAACCTCTGCCCGATGCGCGGCCGCTGGGACCCGGTGAACGAGGCGATCCACCAGGCGCTGTCGGCGATCACGCTGGCCGACATGCGGGAGGCAGCGATCCCGCGCGCCTTCCGCCTGCCCGCCGCACGCCCCGGACTGACGCCCCCAGGCGGTCCCTCGGGGCTTCCCTCTGCGCCTCCCCCCGCGCCGCTGGCCGCCGAATAGGGCCAAGGGAATAAGGACTTCGCGATGCCCGCCGTCACCGAAACACTCGACACCGTCCAGTCCGTCACGCAGTCCGGCTACAAGTGGGGCTTCGAGACGACGATCGAGATGGACCTCGCGCCCAAGGGGCTGAACGAGGACATCATCCGCCTGATCTCCGACCGCAAGGAGGAGCCGGCCTGGCTGCTCGACTGGCGGCTGAAGGCGTTCGCCGCGTGGCGGCAGATGGAGGAGCCGCACTGGGCGCGCGTCGAGCACCAGCCGATCGACTACCAGGACCTGCATTACTACGCCGCGCCGAAGAAGAAGGCCGGCCCGAAGAGCCTCGACGAGGTCGATCCCGAACTGCTGCGCACCTACGAGAAGCTCGGCATTCCGCTGAAGGAGCGGGCGATCCTGGCCGGCGTCGAGGGCGCGGGCGAGGGCGGCGCAGATGGCGAGGGCCGCCGGCCCGACGTCGCGATGGATGCGGTGTTCGACAGCGTCTCGGTCGCCACCACGTTCCGCGCGACGCTGACGAAGGCCGGCGTGATCTTCTGCCCGATCAGCGAGGCGGTGCGCGAATATCCCGACCTGGTGCGCCAGTATCTCGGCACCGTGGTGCCGATGGCGGACAATTTCTTCGCCGCGCTGAATTCCGCGGTGTTCACCGACGGCAGCTTCTGCTTCGTGCCGAAGGGCGTGCGCTGCCCGATGGAGCTGTCCACCTATTTCCGCATCAACGCGCGCAACACCGGCCAGTTCGAGCGCACGCTGATCATCGCCGAGGCCGGCAGCTACGTGTCAGCTACCTGGAAGGCTGCACCGCGCCGCAGCGCGACGAGAACCAGTTGCACGCCGCGGTGGTCGAGCTGGTCGCGCTGGACGACGCGCAGATCAAATACTCCACGGTGCAGAACTGGTATCCCGGCGACGCGGAAGGCCGCGGCGGCATCTACAACTTCGTCACCAAGCGCGGCGCCTGCCGCGGCCATCGCAGCAAGATCTCCTGGACCCAGGTGGAGACCGGCTCGGCGATCACCTGGAAATATCCGTCCTGCGTGCTGCACGGCGACGACAGCGTCGGCGAGTTCTATTCGGTCGCGGTGACCAACAACCACCAGCAGGCCGATACCGGCACGAAGATGATCCATATCGGCCGCAACACGAACAGCACGATCGTGTCGAAGGGCATCAGCGCCGGGCGGTCGAACAACACCTATCGCGGGCTGGTGCGCATCCTGCCGCGGGCGGCCGGCGCGCGGAACCACACGCAGTGCGATTCGCTGCTGATCGGCGATACCGTGCGGCGCGCACACCGTGCCGTATATCGAAAGCCGCAACCCGACGGCGAAGGTGGAGCACGAGGCGACCACCTCGAAGATCGCCGACGACCAGTTGTTCTATTGCCGCAGCGCGGGCTGTCGGAAGAGGACGCGGTGAACCTGATCGTCAACGGGTTCTGCAAGGAAGTGCTTGAAGGAACTGCCGATGGAGTTCGCCGTCGAGGCGCAGAAGCTGCTGGCGGTGAGCCTTGAAGGGTCGGTGGGATGATGACATCCCCTGTGTCGATGACATCCCCCGTGTCGATGACATCCCCCGTGTCGATGACATCCCCGTGTCATGGCCGGGCTTGGCCCGGCCACCCACGACTTTGCCGTGGACAAGAAGGTAAGACGTGGGTGGCCGGCCTGCGCCGGCCATGACACAAGCGAAATAGGATAACGACGCATGCTTGAAATTCGCGGCCTGGCCGCATCGATCAACGACAAGCCGATCCTGCAAGGGCATCGACCTGACGGTGCCGCAGGGCGAGGTGCACGCCATCATGGGGCCGAACGGCTCCGGCAAGTCGACGCTCGCCTACGTGCTGTCCGGGCGCGACGACTACGCGGTCACCGGCGGCGGCGTGACGTTCGACGGGCAGGATCTGCTGGCGATGGCGCCGGAGGAGCGCGCCGCCGCCGGCGTGTTCCTGGCGTTCCAGTATCCGGTCGAACTGCCCGGCGTCGGCAACGCGAATTTCCTGCGCACCGCGCTGAACGCGCTGCGCCGCGCGCGCGGCGAGGCCGAGCTGGACGCGGTGCAGTTCCTCAAGCTGGCGCGCGGCGAGCTGAAGCGGCTGGCGATGCCGACGACATGCTGCGGCGCAACGTGAATGTCGGCTTCTCCGGCGGCGAGAAGAAGCGCAACGAGGTGCTGCAGATGGCGATCCTGCGGCCCGCGCCTGGCGATCCTGGACGAGACCGACAGCGGGCTGGACATCGACGCGCTGAAGATCGTCGCCGATGGCGTGAACGCGCTGCGCGGGCCGGATTTTTCCGCGCTGGTGATCACGCATTACCAGCGGCTGCTGGATCATATCGTGCCGGATCGCGTGCACGTGCTGGCGGGCGGCCGGATCGTGCGCTCCGGCGGGCCGGAACTGGCGCGCGAGCTGGAAGCCACCGGCTACGCCGACCTGGTGGCGGAGGCGGCGTGATGGCACCGCATTTCTCCCCCTCCCCTTGCGGGAGGGGGGCGGGGGAGGGGTTGGTGCCCGGGCGTGCGTAGCGTTCGTGCCGCGACGACCCCTCCCCCGTACCTTGGTCCGCTTCGCGGCCCAAGCCCTCAAGGGGAGGGGGAGTCTCTGTGTGCTTCCTGCGAGCCCACCCAATGAACGCCCCCGCCTCAACCGGCCTCCAAGGCTTCCTCGCCCGCTACGAGGACTGCGCACGCGCCTGCCCGGCGACCCCGCACCGCGCCACGCCGCGGCCGAAACGTTGCGCACGCTCGGCTTCCCCGGTCGCCGCGACGAAGCGTGGCAATACACCAACCTGCGCCCGATCGCCGAGGCGCAACTTCCACGAGCCGCTCACGCCGCAGGTCGACTGCGCCGCCCTGCTCGCGCGTCGTCCCGACCAACGGCACCCGCCTGGTCTTCGTCGACGGCCGCTTCCGCGCCGACCTGTCCGCGCACACCAACCGCCGCGCACATTCGAACCGTTCGCCGCGCATGCCGCATTCGGCACGCTCGCCCGCCCCGATCGCGAGCCGCTCGTCGCGCTGAACACGATGCTGGCGGAAGACGGCGCCGTCATCACGGTGCCGGAGAGCATCGATGCCGGAACGATCGCGCTGGTCAGCCTGGCCACCGACGCCCCCGGCCGCGCCACCGCGTTCCACCCGCGCCACATCATCCGCCTCGGCCCCGGCGCCCGGCTGACGCTGCTGGAGATCGCGCTCGGCGACGGCACCTATCTGCACAACCCGGTCACCGAAATCGAGGTCGCCGACGGCGCGACGCTCACGCATGTGCGGCTGCAGGACGAATCCACGCACCGCGTTCCATCTCGCCACGCTCTACGTCGCGATCGCCGCCAACGGCACCTACGACAGTTTCACCCTCAACCTCGGCGGCCGCCTGGCGCGCACCGAGATCCACGCCGAACTGACCGGCCCAGGCGCCACCGCGCACCTGAACGCCGCGCAGCTTCTCGCCGGCACGCAGCACGCCGACTTCACCACCGTGGTGCGCCACGCCGCGCCGCACGGCACCTCGCGCCAGACGGTGAAGAACGTGCTGGCCGGACGCTCGCGCGGCGTGTTCCAGGGCCGGATCGAAGTCGCGCGCCACGCGCAGAAGACCGACGGCTACCAGATGAACCAGGCGCTGCTGCTGTCGCCCGACGCCGAGATCGACAGCAAGCCGGAACTGGAAATCTTCGCCGACGACGTGAAGTGCAGCCACGGCGCCACGGTCGGCGAACTGGACGCCGAGCAGCTGTTCTACCTGCGCAGCCGCGGCATCCCGGACGCCGAAGCGCGCGTCGATCCTGGTGCGCGCCTTCCTGGCCGAGGCGATCGAAGCCGTCACGCACGAAGCCGCGCGCGCCATGCTGGAGCGCGCGGTCGGACGACTGGTGGGAGAGACAGGCAGCATGAACGTCACGACCCGTCCTGCGATGCCTCGACGTCGCCCGCATCCGCGAGGATTTCCCGATCCTGCGCAGACCGTGCGCGGCAAGCCGCTGGTGTTCCTCGACAGCGCCGCCTCGGCGCAGAAGCCGCGCGCGGTGATCGACGCGATGCGCGACGCGATGGAACACGCAATACGCCAACGTGCATCGCGGCCTGCACTGGATGAGCGAGCGCACCACCGACGCCTACGAAGCCGCGCGCGACGCCGTCGCGGCGCTGCTCAACGCGCCGGACCGCAACGAGATCGTGTTCACCCGCAACATCACCGAGGCGATCAACCTGGTGGCGCACAGCTACGGCCGCGGCGTGCTGCGGCCGGGCCAGGCGGTGCTGATCTCGGCGATGGAGCACCACTCCAACATCGTGCCCTGGCAGTTGCTGCGCGACGACCGCGGCATCGAACTGCGCGTCGCGCCGATCACCGACGCCGGCGAGCTCGACATGGCGGCGTTCGAGGCGCTGCTGGCCGACGGCAAGGTCGGGCTGGTCTCGATCACCCACATGTCCAACGTGCTGGGCACCTACACGCCGGCCGAGCGCATCGTGCAGATCGCCCACGCGCATGGCGCGAAAGTGCTGTTCGACGGCGCGCAGGCGGTGGTGCACCGCCGCGTCGACGTGCAGGCGCTGGACTGCGATTTCTACGCCTTCACCGGCCACAAGCTGTACGGCCCGACCGGCATCGGCGTGCTGTGGGGCCGGCGCGAGCTGCTGGACGCAATGCCGCCGTTCCTCGGCGGCGGCGAGATGATCTCATCCGTCACCTACGAGCGCTCCACCTGGGCGCAGGTGCCGCACAAGTTCGAGGCCGGCACGCCGCCGATCCTGGAAGGCATCGGGCTGAAGGCGGCGATCGATTACGTGCAGGCGATCGGCTACGACGCGATCGCCGCGCACGAGGCGGCGCTGACCGATCACGCGCTGGCCCGGCTCGGCGCGCTCGAGGGCGTGCACATCCTGGGCCGCGCGCAGGATCGCGGCGGCGTGGTGTCGTTCGCGCTCGACCGCGCGCACGCGCACGACGTGGCGACGCTGCTGGATCGCCAGGGCATCGCGGTGCGCGCCGGCCACCACTGCGCCGAGCCGCTGATGCACCGTTTCGGCCTGGAAAGCACCGCGCGCGCCAGCTTCGCGCTCTACACCACGCACGAGGAAATCGACTTCCTGGCCGATGCGCTGGCGCGCGTGCGGGAGTTCTTCACATGATGTCCGACACGACGTTCGACGATCTGCGCGATCTCTACCAGGAAGTGATCCTGGATCACGGCCGCCGGCCGCGCCACGCCGGCCGCCTGGCCGCGTTCGACGCCACCGCCAAGGGCGACAACCCGATGTGCGGCGACCGCGTCCAGGTCTGGGTGAAGTACGCCCCCGACGGCAGCATCGCCGAGACCGGCTTCGATGCGCGCGGCTGCGCGATCAGCGTCGCCTCGGCCGACCTGATGGCCGAGACGGTCGCCGGGCGCAGCAAGGCCGACACGCGCGCGCTGTTCGCCGCGTTCCGCGAAATGGCGCGCACCGGCGCCTGCCCGGATTGCGCGGCCGACGTTGCAGCCGGCGCTGGAGCGGCTGGCGCCGCTGGCCGGCGTGCACGAATATCCGTCGCGGGTGAAATGCGCGACGCTGCCGTGGCACGCGCTGTCGGCGGCGCTGGAGGGGCGTGGCGAGGCCAGCAGCGAAGGAGGTGCGTCATGAACGACCCGACACCGGTACCGCACACCTCCTGGACGCCGGACGGCGAGATCAATCGCACGCCAGGCCGAGCCCAAGCCCACCGAGGACGCGCTGATCGCCGCCATCGCCAACGTCTACGATCCGGAAATCCCGGTGAACATCTACGAACTCGGCCTGATCTACACGATCGACATCCACGATGACGGGCGCGTGAAGGTGGAGATGACCCTGACCGCGCCGGCCTGCCCCAGCGCGCAGGAACTGCCGGTGCAGGTGCAGGACGCCATCATGGCGGTGCCCGGCGTCACCGACTGCGAGGTCGAAACGGTGTGGGACCCGCCCTGGGACCCCAGCCGGATGACCGAGGAAGCCCGGTTGCAACTGAACATGTATTGATCACCGAAACGCGTAAGCGAGACTGACGGAACCCACATGAGCACGACCACCGCACCCCGCACCACCCGCGCCCTGCCGCCGCTGATGACGCTGACCGACGCCGCCGCGGATCGGCTGCGCCGGCTTGTACGACTCGGGCGAGCACGGACGCCTGCTGCGCATCGGCGTGAAGACCAAGGGCTGCTCCGGCCTGTCCTACGACATGAGCTGGACCGACGCGCCCGGCCCCGGTGACGAGGTCGTCAAGGACAAGGGGGTGACCGTGCTGGTCGACCGCAAGGCGAGCCTGTTCCTGATCGGCACCGTAATGGACTACGAGACGAAGGAGCTAGCTGCCGGCTTCACTTTCTCCAACCCGAACGAAAAGGGCCGGTGCGGCTGCGGCGAGAGCTTCCACGTCTGACGCGCCCATCGATCGCGGCCGTTATTCGGCTGAAACATGCCCCGCCGAAACCGGCGCGGCCGGGTTGCGCCCGGTTGCAACTATTTGTGCTGGCTATTTTCTCAATAATGCTCTAAGCAACGCGGCATCGACCACGTTGGTCGGAGTAAACAAATGGCTGAAGCCGCCGGGAAGGAGACGATCCTCACGCTCGCCGTGCAGATCGTCTCGGCGCACGTACAACATAACAAGATGCAGTCGGAGGAGCTGCCGGCCTTCATCCAGCAGATCTACAAGACACTGCATGCCGTGGGCACCGAACCCGCGGTGGCGGACAAGCCCGCGCCCGCCGTTGCGGTGAAGAAGTCGGTGTTCGACGACCACGTCATCTGCCTCGACTGCGGCAAGAAGCTGAAGATGCTGAAGCGGCACCTGATGACCGACCACAGCATGACGCCGGAGCAGTATCGCGAACGCTGGAGCCTCGGCCGCGAGTATCCGATGGTGGCGCCTGACTATGCGTCGAAGCGCTCGGCACTGGCAAAGAAGATCGGTCTGGGCCGCAAGGCCGGCGCCAGGGCACCGGCCGCCAAAGCACCTGCCAAGGCAAAGGCCGCCAAGGTACCGGGCAGGAAGCCTGGCCGTCCGCGCAAGGTTGCCGCCTGACACGGTGCGCCGGATCAGTACCGTCGGCTCAGAACTGGAAGTAAAGAAACTCGCTGGTTCCGCCGACGGATAACAGGCCGATGACGGTCGCGCTGCCCAGCGCGACCGCCCACCCCAGGCTGCTGCGCCAGCGAAGCCAGGCGAGACGGGTACGTTGCGCGCCGTCGATCACCGCATGCTGGTCGGCGAAGATCTGCTGCGTGTTGGGCAGCAGCCACACGATCATGTATAGGCCGGCCAGCGCCAGGATCGTTTCCAGCACGTGCGCGGTGTCCTGCCATCGCGCGATCGCCAATGCGCCGTGGGCGTGCAGCGTCGCGCCGATCGCGCCACTCTGCCGGGCCAGCCACGCCGGCACCGGAAAGCCAAGTCCGACCCCGTGCGCGCCCACCATCCCGCCCAGCAGGGAGACCGCCGCCGCCACCGACGGCGCGCGAAACACCACCGAGCCGACCAGCACACAAAGATAGGTCAGCACGCCCGCGCCAAGCTGCGACGCCATATCGCGGTTTCAACCCAGGCGGCCGGCGAGGGCGCAGGATGCGCCAAGCGTGATTCACCGACAGGTATACCGCGTGCAGCAGGCCAAACAGCAGGAACTGTGCCCCCGCGCCGTGCCAGATGCCCGCCAGACCGATCGTCACGAAGACCGGCAGCAGCACCATCGCGGCGAACCCGCCCGGCGTCGCGATAGGCGGCGCGCGAGGTGTCGCGTCCGTGCGCCAGCCGCCAGCGTGCGACCGAAATCGCAATCGGATTATACAGATACATCATCAGATACCGCGTCAGCGTCATGTGCCAGCGCTGCCAGTAGTCGATCACCGACGTCGCCTTGTACGGCGAGTTGAAATTCACCGGAAACCGCACGTTGAACATCCGCGCCAGCCCGATGGCCATGTCGGAATAGCCGGAGAAATCGAAATAAAGCTGCAACGAATAGGCCAGCGCGACGTGCCACGCGGCGAACAGCGGCAGTGCGGCGGGATGCCCAAAACCCACCGGCACGACCGTGCCGATCGGATCGGCAAGCACGCACTTCTTCAGCAACCCGACAACAAAAATTCCCAACCCGACCGACAGGTTTTCGGCGGAGAACCGATACGTCGCCGGCTCGGCGAATTGCGGCATCATTTCGCCGTTATGCAGAATCGGCCCGGCGATCAGGTGCGGGAAGAACGTGACGAACACCATGTAGTCCAGCAACCCGCGATCCTTCGCCACGCCCTGCTTGCAGTCGATCAGATAGCCAAGCTGGGTGAAGGTGAAGAACGAGATGCCCAGCGGCAGCACGATCCCCGGCACGTCCAGCCGCAACCCCGCCGCCGCGTCCAGCAGACCGATCAGCCAGGCGAGGTATTTGTAGTAGCACAGCGCCCCCAGATTGGCCGCGACCCCCAGGACCAGCACCCAGGTCTGCAGCCTCGGCCGCCGAGCGGCGGCGCCGATGCCCAGCGACAGCAGGTAGTTGCCGCCCATCGAGATCGCCAGCAGCGGCACATAGGCCGGGTTCCACCAGCCGTAGAAGACGAAGGAGACCGCCACCAGCCACAGCGCCGCCGGCACCCGGCCGAACCGCGCGAGCAGGAAGTAGCCCGCCAGCGACAGCGGCAGGAACGCGTACAGAAACACGTAGGAGTTGAACAGCACGCCGGGCCCGCGCCTCCAGGGTCAGATCCGACCGGCCCCGCGTACACCTCTCCCGCGCTTGCGGGAGAGGTCGGCGCGCGAAGCGAGACGGGTGAGGGTGGCACACGCGGCACGACCCTCACCCTCGGCGCTCCGCACCTCGACCTTGATCCGCTTCGCGGCTCAAGCCCGCCAAGGGCGGGAGAGGTGTACGCGGGCCCAGTCAGTTCTCGCGTGATCTACCCGCGCTTGCTTAAGGGAGGGTTGACGCCGACCGCGCGCAGCAGCGTGGGAAGGTCGAGCCGGCGCAGCGCCTCGGTGCCGACGCCGTCGATGATGTCGGCGAACAGCTCGCGCTTCGCGGCCAGGATGTCCGCGATCCGCTCCTCGATCGTCTCCGGGGTCAGGTAGGCGAACACCTGCACCGCCCGCGTCTGGCCGATCCGGTGCACGCGGTCCGCTGCCTGCGCTTCCACCGCCGGGTTCCACCAGCGATCGAAATGGAACACCACCGACGCCGTGGTCAGGTTCAGCCCGGTTCCGCCGGCGCGCAGTGACGAGACCAGCACCCGATGCGCCGGGTCGCGCGTGAAGGCGGCGACCGCGGCATCACGCGCGGCCTGCGTCATGCGCCCGGTCAGCAGCACCGGGTGCAGCGGCGCCAGCGCGCGGGCGATCATCTCGGCACCGAACGGGTCGGCGACGAACTGGCTGAACACCAGCACCTTCTCAGTGGGCGCAATCGCGTCCAGCCGCCGCCGCAGGTCTTCCAGCTTCGCGGACTCGCCGCTCCACGGGCAGATGTTGCAAAGCTGCTTCAGCCGCAGGATCAGCTCCAGCACATGGGTGATCCGCACCGTGGCGCCGAGGCTCTGCAGCCACACCAGCCCCTCCTGCTCCGCCCGCGCGTAGGCCGTGCGCTGCCGAGGCGCCAGGTCGCAGGCCAGCTCGAACCCGGTCCGGGGCGGCAGATCGGGCAGCACCTCGGCGCGGCGCCGGCGAAGCTGCACCTGCGCCAGCAAACGCCTTAATCCGGCGACCATCTCCCCCGGCGCGTGCAGCCCGGGCGCCACGAACTCCAGGATCGAGACCGTGTCCTCCGGCCGGTTCTCCAGCGGCGTGCCGGTCAGCGCCCAGCCGCGCTGCCGCGGCAGCGATTTGACCACGGCGGCGACCAGCGTGTCGGGGTTCCGGATGCGCTGCGCCTCGTCCAGCACCACGACGCCCCACAGCCGGCGCAGCGGTCCCCACGGCGCCGGCAGCGCCATGTCGGACACCAGCGCATCGTAGCTGGTCAGATACACCCGAGCCGCGGCGCGCCACCGTGCCAACCGCTCCACCCGGCCGCCCGTGCAGGTGGCCAGGGCCAACTCGGGCGCCCAGTCGCGCACCTGGCGGCGCCATTGCAGCACCAGCCCGGACGGCACGACGATCAGCGCCGGCAGCATGTCGGGGTCGCGCAGCAGAAGCCGCAACGCGGCGATCGCCTGGATCGTCTTGCCCAGTCCCATCTCGTCGGCCAGCAGCACCGGGCGGTCCGCCACCAGGCGGCGCACGCCGGCGCGCTGGTAGGGCAGCAGCGGAAACCGCCAGCTTAGCGCATCGATGTCGAATGGCCCGGCAATGGCGGGCGGGGGCAGCTCCGATGCAGCGGCCTCAGCCGGCGCCATGGTCGGGCTCGGGCGAGGGCGCCGCAAACTCCTCGTCTTCCCGGTAGTCGCTGGCGATCTGCTGTTCGACGATCGCCACATCCGCGCCGGTCAGCCGCAGCAGGTCCCACTGGGTCAGCCAGGCCTTGATGTACTGCCGCAGGGTGCGCGTCGCGGTGCGCTCGGTCGCCGGCAGCTCCGGGGTGATCCAGTCATAGGCCGCCTCGTAGATTTCCCGCAGGCGCAGGCAGTCGCGCGCCAGCTCATCCAGTCCCGGCGGCGGCAGGCGATGCAGCCGCACGGTGTCCTCGATGTGGCGGATCGCCGCCAGCGCCCGCAACGCGTCCTGCTCGCGGCCCTTCAGGCGCAGCCGCTCGGGCAGCTTCTCGTCGTCCTGGCGGTGGTCGATCACCGCGGTGACGAAATCGTCGGTGATCGCGTAGACCGCGACGATCCCGGGAAATTTTGGCGCGGGAGATTTTCCCCCGCTGTCCAGCCCCAGCCAGCCGGCGAGCCAGGCGTAGGCCAGCGCGCGCTGCAACGGGGCGTAGCGGCCGATCAGCTCGACCTCGTCCAGCAGCAGGCACCATCCGGCGTAGCCGGCCGCGCGGAACAGGCGGCCGGCGAACCGGATGCGCTGCTCGGTCAACTCCGCCGCCGCCGGCAGGCGCAGGTCGAAGATCCGCGCCGCGCCCATCGCGGCCAGCGCCTGGCGGAACGAGGTCGTGGCCATCCGCCCGCCGGCCAGGAAGCGCTCGCAGCGGCGGCGCCAGGTCCGGCGGCAGCGACGGTTTTCGCAGCAGGAACAGGATGGCGGCGAAGATCGGTGCCAGCCCGGCATCCGGCTGGCTGACCGCGTGTTCCAGCGCCTCCAGCCGTTCCGGCGCCGCGCGCAGCACGGCCAGCGCGCCGCCGAGCGCGTCGTCGTTGCGGTCGGGCAACGCGGCGCCGCGCATCGCCGCCTCGAACACGCGCGCCGGATCGGCCAGCGGCGTCTCCTTGCTGATCACCACCCGGCTGACCACGAAATTGTGGGTGCGCGCGACCTCGGCCAGATAGGTGAGCAGGTGCGACTTGCCGGTGCCGAAGCCGCCGGCGACGCCGAGGCCGGGATGCGCCGCGCCGGCGTCGTCCGCGGCACGTTGCAACAGCGTGTCGAACGCCTGTTCGATGCCGGACTCGCCGATGCCCATCAGTCGCACGGCCGCGCGGTTCGGCACGCCGGCGCGCAATGCCTCGATCGCGGTGCGGGCTTCCAGGTTCATCCGCTCACCGTCACCAGCGGCGCCAGCGGGTTCTGCCGGTCGCCCGGTCGCACGTCCGGCCAGATGCGCATCTCCAGCGCCTTGTAGGCATCGAGCGTGCGGCGGCGGTCGCCGGCCATCAGCTCCTGGTCCGCGCACCCGAGCACGAACAGGCCGGGCAGATGCTCGATGTCGTCGATGATCTCGCGCAGCACCTCGTAGAGGTCCATCACCGCGGCGGGCGAATAGCGCAGGTCGCCCTCGGCCATCGGCGCGGGCCGCAACGCCGGGCCGCAGGTCCAGCGTCAGCAGCAGCCCCTTGGGGCCGGCCTTGCGCAGCCAGTGGCACAGCGAGATCAGCATGGCGCGCGCGTTGGTGCGGCTGATGCGCGCGGCGATGTCGTATTGGCGCAGCAAAGCGAGGCCGATCTTTTCCCCCCGCAGCCACTGCGCGACGGGCGAGGCGGGGCCCTCGTCCGGGTCGGTGGGCTCCAGCCGCGCCAGGCACAGGCGCAGCATCGCCGCGCGAAAATCCTGCGCCAGGTGCGGGTCTTCCCACAGGTCGTGGCTGAGCCACTGGTCGCGGCTGCGCGCCAGCAGGTTGGCGGCGATGCCGAACTCCCGCGCCAGGTCGATCATCGTCAGCGCGTTGCCGGGTTGCGGCCAGGGGTAGCCGTTGCGGGTGAACAACGCCTCGAGGTAGCGCCGCAGCAGATCGTCCCACGGCAGCGCGCGGGCGATGGCGAAGAACACGTCCTGCAGCATGTGCAGCCGCGTGGTGCCGGCGCTGATGTGGACCGACAGCATGCCGTGCCGCTCCGCCAGGGCTTCGGCGGCCTGTCGCAGGTGGGCGAGGGCGTCGGCGTCGCCAACAACGAATTTTGCCGCCGCGCCGCCGGCCGGCAGGTACTCGGCGAAATACTCCTGCTCGATGATCGGCAGCCATCGGTCGAGCGTCAGCGGCTGGACATCGAGGACCTGCATCGCGCTACTCGGCCACGAACCGGATCGCGTAGTAGTCGTGCTGCGCGCCGGTCTCGTCGAAGGCGGTCAGGCGCTTGGCGCCCTTGGTGCCGGTCGAGCCGCCAAGCTCGAACCGATGGCCGCGGCCGGTGCGGCTGTCGGGCTGGCGATCCAGGCGCAGCAGGTCGAAGAGGAATTCTTCCAGCGGATAGTCGGCGGCGGCGGCGGGCAGGAGCGTGAGCAGCTCGTGCAACTCGGCGAGGGGGACGAGCGGGCCTTCGCCGGGCTGGTTCGCCCGCCAGTCCGGGGCGCGGCTGGCGGCGAGCGCCTGGTAGGGCTTGAACAGGCGGTCGAGGAAGCCGCGCGCGTTGAACCGGTTCGGCCGCTGCTGCAACGCGCGCAATTCCGCGGCCAGGAAGCTGGGGCGGATGCGGCGTTCGAGCTTGCGGCCGATGCGCACGCCGGGCACCCGCGGCTCCAGGCGCAGCACGACCGGGTAGGCGGTGATGCGGCCGTCGCGTTGCACCAGCGTGACGTTGGCGGCGGCGGCGGCTTCGGCCAACTCGGCGAGGAACGTGCCGTCGGCGAATTTTTGGCCCGCGTCGATGGCGGGCGGGTTGGCGGCCTGGGCGGCGGCTTCCTGGAGTTTTGCCGCGTCGTCGCGGACGGCGGTGATGGCGCTGGCGAAGCCGGCGACGGCGCCCTCCTGGGCTGCCTTGCGCAGGCGGCGCGCCGCGCGCAGCACCGAAGCTGCCTGGCGTTCCAGGCCGCCAAGCTGCTGCTCCCAGGCGGTCAGCGTCGCCTCAAGCGTCGGGCCGGGCGGTGCGATCGACGCTGGTTCGCTCATGGTTACGAGTATGCGCAGTGGCGCGAGTCCTGCCAAGGCGGCCTACTGCGTTCTCCCCCTCCCCTTGAGGGAGGGGGATGGGGGGAGGGGTCCGGCCGCAAGATGCGTCGGCGCTCCGCCCGGTTGGGCAGCGCGGGTGGTATGGCGGGCGCTGCGGCGGGGACTGGTACAAAGGGTTCTGGCGCCGCGGTTCGGCGCGGGCCGGGGGCGCCCTCTGGTACAAAGGGTTCTGGCTGGCGCGTTGTGTGTGCGCGTCGGGCCGGCGCGGCGGGTGCGCCGGGGCGCGGGTCCTGGAAGGGCGTGGTCGCCGGGGCGGCGACCTCGGCCGGCGGAAATGGTTCTAAGGGTTCTGTCGCGCCGGTGTCGTGCGCGGTGGAGGCGCGAATTGGTACATAGGGTTCTGGCTGGCCGTTCTCGTGCCCGCACCTGGCCGGGACGGCGTGTGCCTCGGCGTGCGGGTCCGAGGCGAGCATGGGTGCTGGGGTGACGGGGCCGGCGGGCAGAAATGGTTCTAAGGGTTCTGTCGCGCTGGTGTTGTGCGCGGTGGGGGCGCGAATTGGTACACAGGGTTCTGGCTGGGCGTTCGCGTGCGCGCACTTGGCCGGGACGGCGTGTGCCGCGGGATGCAGGTTTGGGGCACGCACAGGCGCCGGGGCGGCGGGGCCGGCAGGTGGAAATGGTACAAGGGGTTTTGTCGGGCCGGTGTCGGGCGCGGCGGGAGCCCGATCTGGCGCAAGGGCTTCTGTCGGTGCGCCGCGCCGGCCGGCGACGACGGGCGGCCTGGCCTTGGCCGCCGACCTCGAAAACCCGGCCTGCGCGATCGCCGCCCGCCAGGGGGCGAGGGCGTCGGTCTCGGCGCGCAGCACGGCGCGGTCCTGTGCCGGCAGCAGCTCCGACGGCATCTGCATCAGGCGGGCGGCGAGATCCGGCGGCAGCCGGTCGATGTGGCGCACCGCGGCGTTGCCCACCCGTCCGCGCCGGAGCGCGGTAAGGTCGTGGCGATTGAGGGCACGCACTTCCGCGCTGTAGCCGCCGTGGACGGTGTGAGCGGCGCGCAGGCTGGCCAGCCCCTCCGGGCTGCGCGGGCCGGTGCTGCGCCCGCCATGCGGAGCCTGCCCGCGGGCTTGACCCGCGGGGCAGCGTACTTTGCCACGGATCGCCGGCGCCTGGCAGGGACAGCCGGCGCGGGTACGCGCGCCGCAGCGCGGCGCGAGGCCGAGGTTGGGGCTGCCGCGGGGTTTGGTGGTGAGGGGAGGGGTGGGGAGGGGGAAAGCTGGTGGACCGGCCGGCACGGTGGCGGCAGCGAGGGAGGAATGCGACATGGGTGCGCTCCTGGGAAACGTCTTGAATAGGAAGGATATCACTATCTAGGAAAATAGGCAAAGGCAGTGAGTGGTGGGCCCAGCTTGGTTAGCGCCGCCTCTTCCCACGTCTTGGCCGACCCTTGGCGCAGAGCAATGCGGCCTCTGGTAGACTGTGATCATGCACCTGACCGTCCGCATTCCCGACGACCTCGCCAAGCGTCTCGCCGCCGATGGCGGCGACATCGAGCGCCGCGCGCTCGAAGCGCTGGCGCTGGAGGAATATCGCGCCGGCCGTCCCTGACCAGGCCCGAGCTGAAGCGTATGCTCGGTTTCGCGACCCGCGCCGAGCTGGGCGGCTTTCTCAAGGAACACGGCGTCAACGAGGGCATGACGCTGGCCGAATTCGAGCGCGAGCGGCAGGCTCTCGACCGCCGCGGTCTCTGAGGCAGCGCGCGGCTCGCGGTGGCAGGACTTGAACCTGCGACCTCCCTGCCCATACTGGCGGTTCTCACCCAACCGGTATGTCGAAAGCAGGTGCTCTATCCGTCTGAGCTACACCGCGAAGCTGTTCAGGCGGATGGACGCCTCCGCCGCCCCCCGCCGGGCTGTTCCACCTCACGGCGGCGGGCCTTAACTTCTTCCTCGATCTCGCGGAACTCCGGCTCAAGCTCGCGTAGCCGGTTCACCAGCCCGCCAAGATCGTATTCGTTGCTGATCTTGCCCTTATGAGCAGCACGGCGCTCGATGCGTTGCACAAGCCCGGCTTGCTCAAGCTCGGCGATATAGCGTTGCACCTGACGTGGACCCAGCTTCAGCCGCTCCGCGAGACGCTTCTTGCTGGGGTAGGGTTTCCGCGCTGCATCCCACCAGAAATCTGCAAGGTGGAGCAGAACCGCCAGTTGCGTTGGATTCAATCCGAGGCGGGCCTGTGCCCGTAACACCAGCGAGGGGACGATACAGAACCCGAGGTCCATCACCCCCTTGCCCCACTTCTCCTCCGACGCTTTCTTGCTGGCCGGGGGCCGCAGCGGGATCACCTCTGCCGACTTTTCACTTTCCGCACTCTCGCTCATAATCGCCTCCATTGGCGACGGGTATATATGGCGAATTTTAGGGAGAAACTAGGGGCGATCACTAGTCAATTATGACGCCTACCACCAGACGAAAAAGACCTATCGGTCTGGTCGGATCGGCCTCCTATAGAAGGACGCACGCTCACTCAGCACGCACGGTAAGCGCACACGAACCATCACGAGTAGGCAGCGGTCGCAGATGACCGGTGGTGGGCTTGACGCGGGGCCACAGTAGTCTTATATGACCGCTCGTAGCGTCGGGCGGAGAATACGCACGTCCGGCGCAGGTACTATGAAGGGCGCCTGCGGGCGCCCTTTGTCGTTTGGGGGAGGAAAATGCTGCGGGCGGCGGTGTTCGTTGACGCTGGCTATGTGTTCGCCCAGGGGTCGGTCTTGCTAACGGGCACCCAGCATCGCCGCGAGCTTCTTTCCCTCGACATTCCGCTGGTTGTCGCCGCCCTCCGTGCGGTCGCGACAGATCAGTCGCGGCTGCCGTTGCTGCGGATATACTGGTACGACGCCATGGTTGTCGGCCGTCCAACGCGCGAGCAGTTGGCCCTCGCCGATTTTCCCGACGTCAAGATCCGGCTCGGACAGGTTAACTCGGCAGGTGAGCAGAAGGGCGTCGATGCGCTGATCGTCACGGACATGATCGAGCTTGCCCGTAACCACGCGATGTCTGATGCCATTCTCGTAAGTGGGGACGAGGATGTTCGGGTCGGTGTTGTGCTGGCTCAACAGTTTGGTGTCCGGGTCCACCTGCTGGGCATTAACCCGGCGAGGGCAAACCAAAGCCGATCATTGCAGCAGGAGGCGGACACCACGGTTGTGTGGGATGCCCCCGTCGTCCAGAAATTCCTGACCTATGCCCCGCCGGTTACGCCGCCGCCTGCAGTGGTGGCCGCTGCGAGTGCGGCCCTTGATGTCATGATAGAGCCGCTTGTCACGGCTTTGTCCCCTTCTGGCCTTGCTGCGCTTAAGGCACAGTTCGCGACGAACACACAGGTCCCGGCCGAGCACGACAGGGCCTTGCTGCGCGTCGGGCGTGCGCACTACGGCCAATCGACCTTGACCACAAGCGAGCGTGCGACCCTGCGCAGCGCCTTTGTGCGGCTGGTGCTCGCAAGATAGGTTGCTCCATAAACCCGCTTTATGTTGCACACGGTTATGCCGTCCGCCGTCACGCGAAATCGAGTAGTGTCCTAATTTGACCCGCCGACTGGCCAAAGGACCCCGATACCGATGCCGATCCGCGGCCATACGACGGTTGAGGACGGGCTTTCGCGAACGATCTTGCGGAGGTCTTCGGCGATCCCTCGATACGCTTTGATGTGCCCTTCGCAGTAGCCCGCGAGAAAGAGCTTCTCTCGTTCGGATGCATGAGGCACGCGCCGCAAAGTCTCCTCTAAGTTACCTGGCATCGCGTCGGCCAACTTCTCACAGTTCTCCGCCAGAAGCTGTAATGCGTCCCGTGCGCTCCGGGTCATGTTGCCGTCCCTTCCTTCGTCGCTCCGGCTGCGATCTGCGCCAGCGCCTTCTCGATATGCTCGGCGTAGGAGGACCAAATTCGTTTAGCCTCCTCTGCGGTCATAGTCGAATTGGACGCCTCCATCCCGCGCCGCGCCATGCGCCAACCAGCATTTTCACGGTGATAGTGAGGTGGACCCCATCGGTTGGACAGGAATCGGCGCGACTTAAGAGAGAGTCTCTCCGGTTTCCATGGCCCCTCCCGATCCGAGGGGTGTGTGCGCCTGTAAGTATAGACCTTCTTATACTTCAGTCAATACCCTTTCTTGCTGATGTTGTGCCTGTGTATATGTGGGCAACGCGTGAGCGCAGCGTAGCGTAGCGGAAGCGTTGTCCACATATACACAGGCAGCCGCTTCGAACACCTCGCGCGGCGTGCGATAGCTCAGCGCCTGATGCACCCGCTCGTCATTGTAGAACGCCAGCCACCCGCCGATGCTCCGGCGCGCCTCCGCCACCGAACCATACGCCTTGATGAACACCTCCTCGTATTTCAGGCTCCGCCACAGCCGCTCGATGAAGATGTTGTCCAGATACCGCCCCTTGCCATCCATGCTGACCCGAACCCCGCGAGCCTCCAGTTCAGCCAGAAACTCCGTGCTGGTGAACTGCGCCCCTTGGTCGGTGTTGAAGATGTCCGGCTGGCCGTACCGTTCCAGCGCTTCCTGCAACGCTTCGACGCAGAAGCTCGTGTCCATGCTGATCGACACCCGCCACGCCAGGACCCGACGACTGAACCAGTCCATAACAGCCACCAGATACACAAACCCCTTGGCCATCGGAATGTAGGTGATGTCCGCACACCAGACCTGGTTCACCCGCTCGATCGCAAGGCCGCGCAACAGATAAGGGTACACCTTATGATCGGGATGCGGCTGACTGGTGCTCGGCTTCTGGTAGATCGTCTCCATCGCCATCACCTGCATCAGCCGCTTGACCCGCTTGCGAGTCACCGACCAGCCGTCCCGCCGCAACACCGCCGCCAGGCGGCGTGATCCGTAGAACGGATATGCCAGATGCAGCTCATCCATCCGCCGCATCAGCCTCAGATCCTCCGCGCTGACCGGCACAGCGCGGTAATACAGCGTCGAGCGGGCCACCTTCAGCAGCCGGCATTGCGCGACGATCGACAGGGCCGGCTCGGCCGGGTCGACCAGCGCAAGCCGCGCGGCCGGGCTCATGGCCCAGACCGTTTGCGAAAAAAATCCCGCTCCACCGTCAGTTGCCCGATCTTCTCATACAACGGGGCAAGCTGGGCCTCCGACGCCGCCGCGCCGTCCTGCCCATTGGCGTGGCTGCGCGTGAACAGAGAGGCCGTTCCATCCAGCAGCGTCTTCTTCCACGCATGGATCTGGCTCGCGTGCACACTGAACCGGCTCGACAGCTCCGCAACAGTGCCTTCCTCACGCACCGCCGCCAGTGCAACTTTCGCCTTGAACTCAGCGCTGTGCTTCTTCCGTGTATTGGTCATGTCTCACCTCCGGCCACCCAGCCGTTCCAAGGGGAGACTCTCTCTTAGCTACCTGTCCAGTTTTCGGGGTCCAGCTCAATAGGTCACGGTCCCATCATCGTTGACGGTTAGCCATTCCTCGGTGTTGCCGCTTTCCGTATGGAAAATGTCTACCACCATGTCATTCGCGCCTTAGCATCAAATTAGGACACTACCCGAAATCGCCTCAGGCCCCGAACGTCAGCATGATATCGCCGAACCCATCCAGCGCCGCCCGCGCGCCCGGTGGCACCAGGCACGTCGCGTCGTATTCCTGCACGATCAGCGGCCCCTCGCGCGGGGTCTCGGACAGCCCCGCCCGATCCACCACCACCGTCTCGACCCACCCCGCATCGAACCAGGCCCGCCGCGAGGTCGCCGCGGCACCCCCCGCCGGGGGAATGCGCGCCGGCAGCCGCGGCCCGTCGGCAATGCCGCGCGCGATCACGCTCAGGCCCGTCAGCTCCACCGGCTCGTCCGCCGGGGCGCGAAACCCGTGGGTGCGCGCGTGCTCGACGCCGAACCGCGCCGGCAGGTCCGCCAGCAGCGCCTCCGCCGCCGCTTCCGGCAGCGGCACCTCGATATCGCTCGACTGCCCCACATACCGGGCGATCGCCGCGGCGCGAAAACTGCGCCGCTCCGGCGCAAACCCGTCGCGCGCCAGCCGGTCCGCCCCCGCCTGCATCAGCCCCGCCAGCACCGCGGCGAACCGTTCCGCCCCGGCCCCATCCGCCCCCGCCCCATCCACCCGCATGCGCAAACTCTGGCTGGCGTGGTGCTCGGTGTCCGCCACCAGCAGCCCGAACGCGCTGAATAGCCCCGGCATCGGCGGCACGATCACCCGCCCGATCCCCAGCTCCCGCGCGATCGACGCCGCGAACAACCCCCCGTTCCCGCCGAACGCCAGCAGCGCGAACTGCCGCGGGTCGCGCCCGCGCTCCACCGACACCGCCCGGATCGCCCGCATCATGTTCGCCGCCGCCAGCCGCAGCATGCCCGCCGCCGCCGCCTCGACCGAGCACCCCATCGGCCCCGCCAGATCCCGCGCGATCGCCGCCCGCGCCGCCGCGACATCCAGCTTCAGCGCCCCGCCGACCAGCCCGGCCGGATCGAGATACCCCAGCACCAGGTTGCAATCGGTGATGGTCGGCGCCACGCCGCCGGTCCCGTAACAAACCGGCCCCGGATCGGCCCCGGCGCTGTCCGGCCCCACCTTCGGCGCCCCCGCCGCATCCAGCCGGCAGATAGAGCCGCCCCCGGCGCCCACCTCGGCCAGGTCGATCGCCGGCAGTTTCAGCATGTAGCCGGCGCCGACCAGCAGCCGCGAGCCTACCATCACGCCGCCGCCCACCTCGATCGCCTCGCTGCGCAGGACTTCGCCGCCCTCGACCAGGCCGGCCTTGGCGGTGGTGCCCCCCATGTCGAACGTGATCAACTTCGGCTCGTTCAAATGCCGCGCCAGCGCCGCCCCACCGACCACGCCGGCGGCCGGCCCGCTCTCGATGATGTGCGCCGGGGCGGCGGCGGCAAACGCGACCGAGGCCAGCCCGCCGTTGGACTGCATCAGTTGCAGCGGCGCATCGATCCCCAGCGCGCGCAGGCGGGCATCCAGCGCGGTGATGTAGGCGCGCACCACCGGCTGGACGTAGGCGTTGATCACGGTGGTGCTGGTGCGCGGGTATTCCTTGATCTCCGGCAGGATCTCGTGGCTGATCGAGATCGCCAGCTCCGGCAGCGCCGCGCGCACCCGCTCGGCGACGGCGCGCTCGTGCGCCGGGTTGGCGTAGCTGTGCAGCAGGCAGATCGCCACGCTTTCGACCCGTTCCGCCCGCAGCACCGCGATCGCCGCATCGACGCTCCCCGGATCGAGCGGGATCGCCACGCTCCCGTCCGGCCGCAGTTTTTCCCCCACCTCCAGCCGCAGCCGACGTTCCACCAGCGCGCGCGGCTTGGTCCAGCCGATGTCGTACAGCACCGGCATGCGCAGGTCGCGGATCTCCAGGATGTCGCGGAAGCCGCGCGTGGTGATGAGCGCGGTCCGGGCGCCGCTTCCCTCCAGCACGGTGTTGGAGCCGATCGTCGTGCCGTGCAGCACCTCGGTCACTATGTCCCCGGCACCTAGCAGCTCGCGCAGGCCGGCGATGATGCCCTCGCCGTAGTCGTGCGGGGTGGAGGCGACTTTTCGCGTCGTGATCCGCCCGTCGGCGGCGATCGCGACCAGGTCGGTAAAGGTGCCGCCGATGTCGATGCCGATTCTTAACGTCATGGGCGGTCCATCGGCCTTCGTCTGCCTATCCGTCATGGCCAAACTGTCATTGCGAGGAGCAACCTGTCGTTGCGAGGAGCACCCTGTCATTGCGAGGAGCGCAGCGACGAAGCAATCTGGTGCCCCCGCGGCAGGGGATTGCTTCGGCGCTTCGCTTCTCGCAATGACAATGTTGCGGCCTCGTCGATCACCGGCGGATCGCCGCGCGCCACCACGCCGTAGTCGCGCGCGGCCCCCTCGATCGAGACCAGCCCATCCCGCAGATCCTTCGCCACCAGCGCCAGGTCGCGCGTCAGCGGATCGCCCCAGCCGCCCGCCCCCGGCAGGTCGTGGCGGAACACCTGGCCGCGGCGCAGCGTCATCGTGATCTTGGAGTGCAGCACCTGTTCCGATGCCAGCCCGGGGTCCATCACGTTGCGCCCCGGCGCACCCGGGCCGCCGCCCTGCAACCCGTACGGCCGATGCGTCTGCCGGTCCGCACGCACCTGCAGCACGCCCTCATCGCCCAGCATGCGCCAGGTCTTGCGCTGCGCCATGCCGCCGCGGAACTTCCCGGCCCCGCCGGTGTCCGGCACGAATTCGTAGTCCAGCACTTCCAGGTCGTTCTCCGCCTCGATCACCTCGACGGAAAAACTCGCCATGTTGGCGAACATGCAGGTGTTGCCGTCCAGCCCGTCCGCCCACGGCCGCCCGCCCCAGGAACCGGACAGGAAATCCACGTAGATGAACGGCCGCAGCTCCTTGTCGTAGCCGCCGATCGTCACCCCCGTATTCCCCCCGTCCGACGCGGCGAACACGCGATCGGGATAAAGTTGCGCCAGAGCACCAAAGCAGCAATCCACCGCGCGGAACCCGGTCAACCCGCGCGCCGCACACGCCGCCGGCAGCTTGCCGTGCATGATCGTGCCCGCCGGCGCGATCACGCTGATCGGCCGGAACACCCCGTCGTTGTTCGGCATGTTGATCGACAGCACCGACTTCACCGCCGTGAAGCTCGCCGCGGCGGTGTAGCTCCAGGTGTTGTTGATCGCCCCCTTCACCTGCGGCGAACTGCCGGTCCAGTCCACCTCCATCGTTTCGCCGCGCTTGCGCACGGTGCAGACCAGCGGGATCGGTATGCCCTTGTCGATCTGGTCGTCATCGATCCAGTCGGTGAACGTTGCCTCGCCGTCCGCCAGTTGCGCCAGGCAGTGCCGGGTCAGCCGCTCGGAATAATCCATCGTCGCCACCATCAGCGCGCGCACCTGCTCTGCCCCATAGCGCGCAACGATATCCACCATGCCGCGCGCCGCGATCTCGCACGCGGCAAGCTGGCTGCGGAGGTCGCCCAGCACGCGGTTCGGCACGCGGACGTTGCGATCGATGATGCGGAACAGCGTGGCATTCGCCACCCCGCGCTCGTACAGTTTCAGCGGCGGGATGCGCAGCCCCTCGGCGTAGATTTCGGTGCTGTCCGACGCGTTCGACCCCGGCACGCGCCCGCCGACATCGGTGTGGTGGCAGATCGTTGCGGCATACGCCAGCACCCGCCCGTCGGCGAACAGCGGCTTGAAGATAAAAATGTCCGGCAGGTGCATGCCACCGTCGTAGGGATCGTTGTTGATCAGGATGTCGCCCTCGGCGATGTCGTCGCCGTAATGGCGCAGCGCCGCCTGCAACGCGACGGGGATGGAGCAGAGGTGCCCGGGCAGGCTGAGCCCCTGTGCCACCAGCCGCCCCTCGGCATCGCAGATCGCGGCGCTATAGTCCATGATGTTCTTCAACACGCCGGAATAGGCGGTGCGGTAGATCGTCAGGACCATCTCATCGCCGAGCGCGGCGACGGCATTGCGAAACAGTTCCTCGGTGATCGGGTCCATGTCGGGTCGGGGGTCCATGCTGCGTGTGAGCGCATGGGACCATCCGCGGCGCCCGCTGGCAACAGGGTGTTCGCGTCGCCACGACGGCTGCCGCGTGGCAGCATGGTCGATCGGGATGGGCCGCCGCGCGCCAAGGGCAGGAAAGATGGACGACACGACATCGAAGGACACCGCGCACGACGCGGCAGAACCGCAACCGGACGACGAGGCCGACTGGGGCACCGCCCGCCGCGCACTCGCCGCAGGCCAGGCGCTGCCCGGCTGGTGCTACACCTCGCCCCGCTGCTTCCAGGCGGAGATCGAGCACATCCACCGCCACAACTGGATTTTTGCCGGCCGCGCCGACGAGCTGCAAACCCAAGGCGACTATCGCACCATCGACACCGTCGGTGGCCCGCTGATCCTGCTGCGCGACAACGACGGCGTCCTGCGCGCCTTCGCCAATTGCTGCCGCCACCGCGGCTCGCTGCTGTTGACCGGCAACGGCAATGCGCGGGCAATCGTCTGCCCGTACCACGCCTGGAGCTACCGCCTCGACGGCACCCTGATCGCCGCGCCGACAATGGGCCGCAGGCCCGGATTCGACAAGGACGCGCACGCCCTGGCCCCTGTGCGCCTGGAAACCTGGCAGGGCTTCCTGTTCGTCAATTTCGACTCCGCCGCGCCGCCGCTACGCGACTGCCTCGGCGACCTGCCCGACGTGCTCGGCTGCTATCGTTTCGACGCCATGCTCTGCACCTGGCGCACCGAAATCGCCTGCCGCTGCAACTGGAAGCTGCTCGTCGAGAACGCCCTCGAGGCCTACCACACCGGCAGCGTGCACGCCGCGACGGTGGGTGCGCAACGGGAGAAAATCATCCCGACGCGCGGCGATTGGGTGTGCCTGCAGGTGCTGAGCGAGCGCAGCATCGCGGTGCTTACCGACCAGCCGCCGTTTCCGCCGATCGACGGGCTCGACGCGCAGGCCAGGCAGGGCTCCTACTTCACCATGATCCTGCCCACGACGCAGTTCGCCTGCGCGCAGGATGCGATGTGGTGGCTCGCCATGCGCCCGGTGGCGGCGGATCGTACCATCCTGTCGCTCGGCGGCTGCTTCCCCCGGACCACCGTCGCGCGTGCTGATTTCGCGCCGAACGCGCACGCCTACTACGACCGCTGGCGGCGCGTCGCGGAGGAGGATGTCGGCATTCTCGAGGGCCAGCAGCAAGGGTTGGGCTCCATTCTTTACACGCCCGGCCGGCTTTCCGCGCGTGACGCGCTGGTCAGCGCCGTCGATAAGTGGGTGCTCGAGCGCATTCCGGAGACGCAACGGCGCGGCGCGTAGCGCCGCCGCGCGGCATTGCCAAGCCTAGAGCGGGTTCACCCTGACTGGAATCGCCGCAGTGCGCGTACACCTCTCCCGCGCTTCGCGGGCTTGAGCCGCGAAGCGGATCAAGGTCGAGGCGCAAAGCGCCGAGGGTGAGGGCCGTGCACGCGGCGCCACCCTCACCCGCGTCGCAAGTGCTCCGCGACCTCTCCCGCGAAGAGCGGGAGAGGTGTACCGATCAGGACGCCGGTTCCAGTCAGGGTGTAGACGCTCTACGGCCCGCCATTGGCCATCCAGCCGCCATCCACCGACAGGATCGCGCCGTTGATCCATTCCGCCGCCGGCGACCCCAGGAAACACGCCATCGCGGCGATGTCCGCCGGCCGGCCCAGACGCCGCAGCGTGGTCCGCGCCAGCAGCGCCGCGCGATCCAGCAGCCCTTGTTGCAGCAGCGTCTGCATCATGTCGGTCTGCACGTAGCCCGGCGCGATCGCGTTGACCCGCACGCCGTGCGGCCCCCACTCGCTGGCCAGCGTGCGCACCAGGTTCGACACCGCACCTTTCGTCGCGGTGTACGCCGCGCGGTTCGCCGCCGCGGTCAGTCCATAAATGGAACTTGTCGCCAGGACCACTCCGGCGCCCGCCGCCACCATCCGCCGCGCCGCGGCCTGCGCGGTCAGGAACACGCCGGTCAGGTTCAGGTCCAGCACGCCGCGCCATTCCGCCTCGGTCAGCTCCAGCGTCGGCTTGTTGGCCGACATGCCCGCGTTGGCGTGCGCCACGTCGACGCCGCCCCAGGCGCGGTCCATCGCGGCGAACGCGGCCTCGATGTCCGCGCCGACGGCGGCCGATCCCTGTACGCAGATCCAGCCCGCCGGCGCGTCCGCCACCGGATCGCGATCCAGCACGCAGATGCGCCCGCCGCGCGCCGCATAGGCCTCGGCAACCGCGCGCCCGATGCCGCGCGCGCCGCCGGTGACCAGCAGGCGCGTGCCCGGCGGGGGATCGGCGGACAGGACGAGCGGCTCGGGCATGGACGTGCCTCCTTGGATGATTCCCGCGATCGTGGCATGGCAGCGCACGACTGCCCATCATCCGGAAGGACACCCCGATGCCCGTCCCGCAAACCATGTCGCACATCGAAATGACCACGCCCGGCGGGCCGGAGGTGCTGCGCCTGACCACCGGCCCGGTGCCCACGCCGAAGCCGGACGAGGTGCTGATCCGCGTGCTGGCGGCCGGCGTGAACCGCCCCGATGTGGCGCAGCGCAGCGGGTCGTATCCGCCGCCGCCGGGCGCCAGCGCGCTGCTGGGCCTGGAAGTCGCCGGCGAGGTGGTCGCCGCGGGCGACGCCGTAACGGCATACCACGTCGGCGACCGCGTCTGCGCCCTGACCAATGGCGGCGGCTACGCCGAGTACTGCGTCGCACCGGCACCGCAATGTCTGCCCTGGCCGTCGGGCTACGACGCGGTGCGCGCCGCCGCGCTGCCGGAGACCTACTTCACCGTCTGGGCCAACCTGTTCCAGGGCGGCCGGCTTGTATCCGGCGAGGCCGCGCTGGTCCACGGCGGTTCGTCCGGCATCGGCGTCACCGCCATCCAGCTCGCGCACGAATTCGGCGCGACGGTCTACGCCACCGCAGGGTCGGGCGAAAAATGCGCGGCCTGCGTGAAGCTGGGGGCGGCGGCGGCGATCAACTATCGCACGCAGGACTTCGTCGAGGAGATCGCACGGCTGACCGGCAAGCGTGGTGTCGACGTCGTGCTGGACATGGTCGGCGCGCCCTACTTGCAGCGCGACCTTCGGGTGCTGGCGATGGATGGGCGGTTGGTGCTGATCGCCTTCCTCGCCGGATCGAAGGTGGAAAATTTCGATTTCGTCACCGTGATGACGAAGCGGCTGACCATCACCGGTTCCACCATGCGCCCGCGCAGCACGGCGCAGAAGGGCGCGATCGCCGGGGCGCTGCGCGAGAAGGTGTGGCCGGTGCTGGATGCGGGTCGCTGCGGGCCGGTGATCCACGCCACGTTCCCGCTGGCCGAAGCGGCGGCCGCGCACGCGCTGATGGAATCCAGCGCGCATATCGGCAAGATCATGCTGCACGTGGCGGATTAGCACCGACGCGCCGCGCGGTCCTCCTGTCATTGCGAGGAGCGCAGCGACGAAGCAATCCCCATCCGCAGGGGCATGCGCGTGGTACAACGACCTGTGCGGATAACCAACCCCGTGCGAAACGGGATGGGGCTTGCTTCGTCGCTCCGCTCCTCGCAATGACAGCGATTGCCCGGCAACGACAGCGATTAACCCACCCGCCGCGCGTCTTCCCGAATCATCGCCGCACCCTTCTCGGCGATCATGATCGTCGGCGCGTTGGTATTCGTCGAGGTCACCGCCGGCATCACCGAGGCATCGACCACGCGCAGCCGCTCGATCCCATGCACGCGCAGCCGGTCGTCCACCACCGCGTTCACATCCGGCCCCATCTTGCAAGTGCAGGACGCATGAAACACCGTACCACCCGTCTGCTGCACGTAGTGCAGCAATTCCGCATCGCTCTGCACTTCCTTGCCGGGTACCGTCTCGGCGACGACATATTTCGCCAGCGCCGGCGCGCCGACCAGCTTGCGGATCCACTGCATCCCGCCGATCGCCGCGCGCTTGTCCGTCTCGTCACTGAAATAGCGCGGGTTGATGTTCGGTTGCTCCTCCGGCCGCGGCGACCGCGCCTCGACATAGCCGCGGCTCAGCGGGCGCATCTGCCACATCCCGCAGGTGACGCCTGGCTTGTCGTCCAGCCGCCGCCCCGCGCCCGGGGCGTAGCTGCCGTGGGCGAACAGGCACTGCACGTCGGGCGAGGCCGACTCCGCCAGCACCTGTACCGAGGCCGCAACCAGCGACACGCCATAGGTCAGGATGCCGCTGCCGGTGGCGAGATAGCGCAGCACCTGGTGAACCAGCCCCAGCCCGCGCGACATCTGATTGAGGCTCGGCGCGCCCTGCACCTCGCAGGACATGCGGGCGAGGTAATGGTCCTGCAAATTCTTGCCGACGCCGCGCAGCGCGTGCCGCACGCCGATGCCGACACGTTCCAGGTGCGCCGGATCGCCGATGCCGGACAGTTGCAGCAGGTGCGGCGACCCGACCGCGCCCGCCGCCAGGATCACCTCGGCCGCGGCGTCGATGCGCTCGACCGTGCCGTTGCGCGCATACTCCACCCCCACCGCGCGCGTCCCGTCCAGCAGCACGCGATGCACCAGGGCGTGCGTCACTACCCGCAGGTTCGGTCGTTTCAAGGCCGGACGCAAATAGCTGTGCGCCGCGCTGGCCCGGCGCCGTCCGTTGCGCGTGTGCTGCACCCAGCCGATCCCGTCCCGTGTGCCGCGCACCAGGTCGTTGACGTCGGCGCGGTATTCCAGGCCAAGCTGCTGGCCGGCCTCGATCGCCGCCTGGCACAGCACCGGCTTGTCGCGTCCACGCGAGGTGAACAGCGGGCCACCCTTGCCATGCACCGCGTCTGCCTCGCCCTCCCAGTTTTCGGCCCGCTTGAAGAACGGCAACACGTCGTCCCACCCCCAGCCGCGATTGCCAAGCTGCGCCCAATGGTCGAAATCCTCCGGCTGGCCGCGCACGTAGATCATGCCGTTGATCGAGCTCGACCCACCCAGCACGCGCCCGCGCGGATAGGCGATGGCGCGGCCGTTGGTGCCGGGGTCCGCCTCGGCCTTGAAGCCCCAGGTCAGCGTCGGATGATCCAGCAGCTTCATGTAGCCGGCGGGAATGTGGATCAGCGGGTTCCAGTCGCGCCCGCCGGCTTCCAGCAGCACGACGCGCGCACCAGAATCCTCGGTCAGCCGGTTGGCCAGCACGCAGCCCGCCGAACCTGCCCCGATGATGACGTAGTCCGCCTGCATGGTCATTTTCTCTCCCGATGGCCGACCGATCGGCCGCCGTGCGTCGCATTCTGCCGGTCTCTCGTCGTCATCCCCTGTCATTGCGAGGAGCGCAGCGACGAAGCAATCCCCCGCCTCGTGGGGCACCAGATTGCTTCGTCGCTGCGCTCCTAACAAGAAACAAGCTCCCCCTCCCTCAAGGGGAGGGGGAGTGTCCTTCTCTTTGGCGCCCCGCCAGTTTCATTCAGGGCGGGTCGGCCGCCGGCCGGTGGGAACTCGCAATGACAGGGGGCGAATGACAGAGGCGGCAGGTGGTGGGTCCGGAAAGCGTGCGCGTCCTACCGCTCGAGCACGGTCCGCAGGAACTCCTGCGTGCGTGGCTCGCGTGGAGCCGCAAAAATCGCGGCGGGGTTGCCCTGTTCCACGATGCTGCCGTAGTCCATGAAAATGACCCGCGAGGCAACCTGGCGGGCGAAATTCATTTCATGCGTGACGACCAGCATGGTCATACCGCGCGCCGCAAGGTCGCGCATGACGGCAAGCACTTCGGCAATCAGCTCGGGATCAAGCGCGCTGGTGGCTTCGTCAAACATCATCGCTTTCGGGTCCATCGCCAGCGCGCGGGCGATGGCGGCGCGCTGCTGCTGGCCGCCCGAGAGTTCCTCCGGATAGTTGTCCGCCTTCTCGGCCAGTCCGACCTGCGCCAGCAGCTCCATGCCGCGCCGCTTTGCCTCGGCCTTCGATCGGCGCAGCACATGCACCGGCGCCTCGATGATGTTGCCGATGATGGTGAGGTGAGGGAACAGGTTGAAGTGCTGGAACACCATGCCGACCTGCGCGCGCACGGCGGCGACGGCGCGGTTGCTGTGCGCGTGGAAGCTGCCGCCCACCTCGTCGCGATACGCGGTTTCGCCGTCGATCCGGATACGGCCCTGCTGGGCGACCTCGAGGTGATTGATGCAGCGCAGCAACGTGGATTTGCCGCTGCCCGAGGGGCCGATGATGCAGACGACCTCGCCGGCGGCGACCGAGAGGTCGATTCCCCGCAGCACATGCAGCTCGCCAAAATATTTGTGCAAGCCTTCGACCTCGATCATTGGCCGCGGCTGCGGGGACGCTGGCTGCTCGGTCATGGGCGCCTGCTCCGGTAACCGCCGCGGGTCACGCGCTCAAGGTAGCCGACCAGGCGCGCGGCGGGGAAGCTGACCGCGAAGTACATCGCGCCGGTCACGGTATACAGCGTGAAATACTGGAAGTTGTTGGCGGCGATGATCTGCGCGGTGAACAGCACCTCCTGGATGCTGACGACGGAGCACAGCGCGGTGTCCTTGAACAGCCCGATGAAGTAGTTGCCGAGCGTCGGCAGGATGATGCGGATGGCCTGCGGCAGGACGATGCGGCGCATCGCCAGGCCGCGCGTCATGCCGAGCGCGGCGGCGGCGTCGTGCTGGCCGGCGGAGATGGCCTGGATGCCGCCGCGATAGACTTCCGAGAGATAGGCTGAATAGTTCAGCGTGAGCGCAAGCGTGCCGGCGGCGAAGGAGGGCAGCCTGATGCCGATCTCCGGCAGCACGTAATAGATATAGACAAGCTGCAGCAGCAGCGGCGTGCCCCGCATCACCTCGATATAGGCCTTGATCACCCAGCGCAGCCATACGAACCGCGACATGCCGGCCAGTGCGACCAGCAGGGCGAAGCAGAGGCTGAGGGCCATCACCACGAGCGTAAGCTCGACCGTCAGCACGAGTCCGGCGAGCAACGGGCCGAAGTTCTCGACCGCCACCTCGGTGTTGAACAGTTCGATCACGTCATCTCAATCCGGCACGTCGGGTGACTCCGGCCCGGGCGCCAATGATGCGGCGCCCAGGCCGGCACAAGATTCCGGCACGAGATCAGGGATTGAGCTTGAAGAAGACCAGGTTGCGGTCGCTCAGCCCGTACTTCTTCAGGATGTAGCTGACATGACCGTTGGCGCGCTCCTCGGCCAGGCCCTGGGTGTAGCCGGCACGCAGCGTGCAGTCTTCCTTGCGCATGGCGTAGCGCGCCATGCCGTAGCCGCCGCCGTCGATGATGGAGTCCGGCACCGCAATGGTCCACAGCGGGTCGAGGGTGTTGCCGGGGACGCTCTTGGCGAAATCAAGATAGACGATGTCGTCCTCGAGAACGGCGTCGAGGCGGCCCTGGTTGAGGCTTTGCAGTTCGTCGACCGCGACCTTGAAGGGCGTGGTGGTGACGCCGATGTGGCGCAGATAGTCATCGGCGGCGGAACCCGAGATGGAGCCGACCCGCTTGCCCTTCAGGTCCTCATAGGACTTGATGCCGAGCGGGTTGCCCTTGGCCGCGACGATAACCGGGCCGTACCACCAGGCCGGCCCGGAGAAGCTGATCACCTTGTCGCGCGTTGGGGTGTGGTGGATGTTGCCGGCGACGACGTCGGTGCGCTTGGAGAGCAGCGCGGGGATTCGGGATTCCCACGGCATCCATTCGATCTTGACGGTCTTCACGCCCAGCCAGTCCAGCACGGCCTTGTTGATCTCCCAATCGACGCCGCTGGGCTGCTTGGTCTTTTCGTCAAGGAAGGCTTCCGGCGGGGCCTGTGAGAAGCCGAGGGTGATGCCGTCCTTCTGCGCCTTGGCCAGCGAGGGATCACCGCAGTTGTCGAACATCGGCTTGGCTTCATTGAAGAAGGCCGGTTCCTGGGCGAGGGCGGGCAGCACCAGGCCGCAGGCGAGGCCGAGCGCAAGGGCGAGGTGGTGTGATCGGTTCAAGACGTTTCCTCCGTTTTCTGGGATCGCGAAACCGCTTCGCGATCGGTATTAGGCTCCCGGTCTGCCGAGGACCCGGTGGAAGCGCGCGCAGGACCGATCCGACCGGCAGGCGTCCGCGGGGAGCGTCGCGGGTGGTGCAATCCGGCTGGTCGCATGCGCAGGGTCCGTTCGCGAAGCTGTAGCATTCTGCCCAATGGCACACCAGCCGTGGCGCACCAGCCGCGCACCGGTCGCGGAGCCCGGACTTTCGCGACGACGGGGCTGGCCGGGTCGCGGACAGCGGCATATCGTTTCGTGGCGGCGCGCGGCGAACGGGAGAGGCATGGCATGAAAATCACCGATGTCGAGGCGATCTGTCTGTCGCTGCCGGCCATCCAGCAGCGCACCGACAGCTCGCAGGACGCGCTGCTGGTCAAGGTGACGACGGATGCGGGGATCGTCGGCTGGGGCGAGGTCGACGGCAGCCCGCTGGTGGCCAAGGCGGTGATCGACGCGCCGTATTCGCACACGCTCGCCAGCGGCCTGCGCGCGGTGCTGGTCGGCGAGGATCCGACGCAGACCACGCGGCTGTGGAACCGGATGTACCAGGCGACGCTGTATTACGGCCGCGGCGGCGCCGCGATCCAGGCCATGGCGGGGGTGGACCTGGCGTTGTGGGACATCAAGGGCAAGGCGCTGGGCAAGCCGGTCGTCGAGCTGCTGGGTGGGGCGCTGCGCGAAAAAATGCGCGTCTACTCGTCGAACATGTTCCAGTTCACCATCGAGGCGACAGTGGAGCGGGCCAGGCGCGCGATCGACACCGGGCACACCGGGGTGAAATTCGGCTGGGAGCCGTTCGGTCGCGACGAAGCCACCGACATTCGCACGGTCGAGGCGGTGCGGCGGGCGATCGGCGAGCAGAACGATTTTATGCTGGATGTCGGCCTGGTGTGGGACGCCAAGACGACGATCCGGCGGGCGCGGCTGTTCGAGCCATACCGGCTGTTCTGGATCGAGGAGCCGCTGCACCCCGACGATTATTCCGGCTATGCGAAGGTCTCCGCCGCCTGCACGCAGCATATCGCGGCGGGGGAGGAGGAATGCGCGGTGGTCGGGTTCGAGCGGCTGATCGATGAGGGCGGCGTGGACATCGTGCAGGTGGATCTGACGCGGTGCGGGTTCACCCAGGCGATGCGCATTGCCGCCTACGCCGCATCGCGCGGCCGCAAGGTGTGCAACCACAATTTCACCACCGACATCAACACGGCGGCGTCGCTGCACTTCCTGTGCGCGATCGAGAACGCCCTGGTGATGGAATACTGCGTGGAGCCGAGCGAGATTTCGCGCAGCCTGGCGAAGCGGCCGGTGACGATCAAGGACGGTTTTGCCCATCTGCCGTCGGAGCCAGGCCTTGGCGTGGAGCCGGACCCGGCGATCATCGACAAATATCGTCAGTAGGATGGACGGCAAGCCCTTGGTGTTCGAACGATCGACTCTTAGGCGACGCCCATAAATTGCCGCTTCACGGTGCGCCATGGACCGACGGAGGGGCCAGGCGTGAGGGTCCCTATGCCGGCTGCCCGTCCGTAACCGCCTGGCTCGATTGGCAGCAAGAAAGCCAGAATAACACGGAGCTCACGGAGAAAGATAAAGTCACGGAGTGCACGGACAAGAATTTATGCGCTTCGTGCAAGCAAGAACGCTGCTACACGGTGAACTACCTCTGATCTGTTGCTTGCGCGAAGCGCCAAAATCCTTGCTTCTCCGTGCACTCCGTGACTTTATCTTTCTCCGTGAGCTCCGTGTTATTCTGGCTTTCTTTCGGCTTGCTTGCTTGCGGTCGACCTGCGCCGACTCGCTCAGCGGGAGCGCCCAACTTCGCAACCGCCGCCGATTCGTTAATTCTTGGGCGTTGCCTTAGGCACTCCCCCCACCGCCATGGTGCGTGCAGGCGGTTGATCCACGCCGCCGCCCCGTCATGGCCGGCCCCCGGGTCGGCCCAACGGGCCGCCCGAGGACAGGCGGAGCCTGCCCCTGGCGAAGGCCGGGGGCCGGCCATCCACGACTTGCCTTTGTGCAGCATTTGAGGTCATCGATAGCGGCCCTCGCCGGCACGACCTGAGCGCGGTACGCTTTGCCCGCCAGCCGCCGACTGTGCCATATTGTGCGTGCGCAGCCCGTTCACGGGTTGCCGTGGAGCCAGACGATGCCGCTGCCCGAGCCACTCATTTCTGTTTCGGCCGACACGCTGAGCGGTACGCCCGTGTTCAACGGCACCCGCGTTCCGGTCAAGACCCTGTTCGACTACCTGGAAGCCGGCGATCCGCTGACCGAGTTCCTGGCGGATTTTCCGAACGTCACGCGCGACCACGCCGTCGCTGTCCTTGAAATGGCGCGTCGGCGCACTGTTGAGGCGGCATCGCAAGCTGCCGAATAACGCTCGCGGTCATCCAATGCGCGTCTTGCTGGACAACTGCGTGCCACGGCGGCTCGCCGGCTTGCTCGACGGGATCGACATCACGTCCAGCGTCGATATCGGATGGGCGAACCTGACCGACCGGGACCTGCTCGACGCCATGGTTGGGCGCTACGACGTGCTCGTGACCGTCGATCGCGGTATCCGCCACCAACAGCGGCTGCACGATCGCCCCGTCGCAATCGCCTTGCTTCGAGCGCGAACCAATCGCCTGGCCGATCTGGCGCCGCTGGTCCCGGCCCTGCGTTCTGCGCTTGGCCAAATGCGTTTCGGGGAGGTGCATGAGATCGGCGGCTTACCGGTGGGAGGCGGTGAATCGCCCGATGCCTGATGCTGTCGGCCGTCGTGGCCCCTTCGGTTCCATCGTCATGGCAGGCTTGACCGCGATATCCGTCGCGGCACTGTCTGTGCGAGGATGGCCGGGGATCCCCGGGACAAGCCCGGGGACTTCGGCCCGGCCATGACGATGTGGGGAGGAACCAGCCCATGCACCCCAACGCGATGCGCGCCGGCGTCGAGCGCGGCGAAGCACAAATCGGCACCTGGGTCACCCTGGTGCGCACGCCCGCTATCCTGGCGCTGCTGCAAGCCGCGGGTCTGGACTTCGCCCGCGTCGACATGGAGCACACGTCCCTGTCGATCGACACCATCGCCGATATGGCGCTGCTGGCGCGTGCGCTGAACTTCCCGATCGCGGTGCGTCCGCCAAAAGCCAACCGCGAATGGATCACCCGGCTGCTGGATGTCGGCGTGTGGAACCTGCACTGCCCGCAGGTGGAATCCGCGGCGCACGCCGCCGAGATCGTCGCTGCCTCGCGCTACGCGCCGATCGGCCTGCGCGGCAACGGCGGCTCCGGCGTGGCGACCGACTTCGACACGACCGGCACGGCCATGGAACGACGCGCCTTCGCCAACCGCCAGGTGTTCGTCACCGTCATGCTGGAGACCGCAGCGGCCTTCAAGGACCTTGACGCGATCGCCGCGATGGACGGCATCGACGCGCTGACGCTCGGCCCGGCGGACCTGGCGCAGGACCTGGGCGTGTTCGGCGCGCCCGACCAGGCACGCGTGCTGGATGAGAAGCGCGACCTGATCCTCGCCGCCGCGAAAAAGCACGGCAAGGCCTGCGCGATGCTTGCGTCAAGCTTCGAGCAGGTGCAGCAATGGAAGCAGGCCGGTGCGCTGCTGCTGGCGTATGCCAGCGACGCGGAGATTCTGCGCAGCGGGTTCAGCCAGGCGATGGCGCGGATCAAGGGCTAGAGCGGCGTCAGCGTGCCCGGAATCGCCGGCCCCACCTGTCATTGCGAGGAGCGCAGCGACGAAGCAATCTCCTGCCCCGGAGGATGGGGATTGCTTCGTCGCTGCGCTCCTCGCAATGACAAAACAGTCCAGGGAAGGGGAGGGGACACATGCCAGCATCACCGGAACATTCCGCCCTGCGCGGAAAAATCGCGCTGGTCACCGGCGCCGGCCGCGGCCTCGGCCGCGCCTTCGCGGAAACCCTCGCCGGCCTCGGCTGCCGGGTCGGCCTGCACGGCATGCGCGAGCACGGTCCGGCCGAATACGGCGAGGGCACCACGCTCACCGCCACCGCGCGCGCGGTCGCGGAACAGGCCGGCGTAACAACCATCTCCGTGCTCGGCGACCTGACCCAATCGGCCGACGTGGCGCGCGTGGTCGACACCGTCACCACGGAACTCGGCCCGATCGACATCCTGGTGCACAACGCCGGCGGCGACATTGCCGCCGCAGGGGGAAAACCCGACCCGAACGACGCCATCATGGTGCAGGAGGCGGATGTCCGCGCGGTGCTGGACCGCAACCTGCTGAGCACCATCCTGGTCTGCCAGTGCGTCGCGTGCGGCATGATGCAGCGCCGCGCCGGGCGCATCATCACCATCAGCTCGATCGCGGCCTATGGCGGGCGGGCAAACGGGGCGATCTACGCCACCGCCAAGGCGGGCGCGATCCACTACACCCGCTGCCTCGCCGCGCAACTCCGGCCGTTCAACGTGACGGCCAACAGCATCGCGCCCGGCGACACGCGGACCGGCCGCTTCCTGAACACCCGCGCCGTCGATCCGGCCCGGCTCGCCGAAGGCGGCACGCTGGAGCGCATCGCCAGGGTCGATGAGGTGGCGCGCGCGGTGGCGGTGTTCGCCGGACCGACCGGGGATTTCATCACCGGCCAGGTGCTGCGGGTCGACGGCGGCCACCAATGCTGGCCGGCCTGACGCGCCACCCGGGCGCGGCGCGGCGCGCGATCCCCCGGTGCGCGCCTGCCGCGCCGGTTACGTCGCCTCGGCGTCATCGCGCCGGTCTCACCGCGTCGGCGCGTTGTCCGGATCGATCGCCCGCAGCACGAAATCGTTCACCTGCGGCGCATACCGCGTCCACAGCGCGCGCAGCTCGCTGACGGGTTGCTCATGCCAATCGACGCGCAGGTCGATCAGCGGAAAACTGTGCTGCTCGGTCACCAGCAGGTGCGCGCTGTGCACCGGCGCGTGCTCCCCGCCGGCGGCCAGGCCGGCTTCCGCGGCGCGCACCAGGCGCTCGGCGAGCGGCGCGGTCGGATCGGCCAGGAACGCCAGCAGCATGGCCGGCGTCGCCCGCGCGTTCACCAGGTTGTTGCCGACCGCGCAGGCGTCCTGCGCTGCCACCTCGCTCATTTCCGGACGGGTGCGGGCGCCGCTGTAGCAGGCGGCGGTGCCGGCGGCGTCCAGCGCCGCAAGCTGGCGCCACCGGATGTGCGGCGTGCCGGCGACCAACGCGTCGATCGTCTCCTGCGCCGAGCGCCCGGCGCGCAGCAGCTCCAGCCCGCGTGGCCCGAGCCGTGGATCGGTGCGATGCTGCGTGATCACCGCGCCGACGCCGGCCGCACAGTGCGTGGCGCGCGCACCGATCGCGATGGTGGCGGAGACGGCAACGGCGCCCAACTGTCCGGTTCGCGGGCAGCGGCCGATCAGGGAAAAGGTCATTTGACGCTTATGTCAGGCTGTTTTGGCGTTTCGCAAGCCGCTGGCGCCGCCCCGCAGCAAACCCCGCCAAGGGCCGCTCCGGGCCGATCGCGATGATCCTGCACGCGGTCGAGGCCGGCCCGACGTCACCTCCCGGCGCGACCCCGCCGGGGCCGCCGGTGGTGCTGCTGCACGGCCTGTTCGGCCAGGCGCGGAACTTCGGCCAGATCCAGCGGGCGCTGGCGCAGCGCTGGCGGGTGATCGCGCTCGACCAGCGCAACCACGGCGCCAGCCCGCACGCGCCGGACATGCGCTACGGCACGCTGGCCGCGGACCTGCTGGACACGCTCGCCGCGCTGGACGCCCTGCCGGCCGCGCTGATCGGGCACTCGATGGGCGGCAAGGTGGCGATGCGCGCGGCCCTGCTGCGTCCCGAGGCGGTCGAGCGGCTGCTGGTCGCCGACATCGCGCCGGTGGTCTACCAGCCGCACAACCAGCCGATCGTCGCGGCGATGCTGGCGATCCCGCTGCACGACGGGCTGACGCGCGCCGAGGCGGACGCGGCCCTGGCCGACGCGGTGCCCGACGCCGCGGTGCGCGCCTTCCTGTTGCAGAGCCTGCGCCTGGGCACCCCGCCCGTCTGGCGCATCGGTCTGGACGAGATTGCGGCCGCGCTGGCGGACCTGGAGGGCTGGGACGGGCCGGACCACGCGACCTATGCCGGCCGCACGCTGTTCGTCGCCGGCGAGACCTCCACCTACATCAGCCGGCAGGACCGCCCGGTAATCCGCACGCTGTTTCCCCCCGCCCGCTTCGTCACCGTGAAGCACGCCGGGCACTGGCTGCATGCCGACAATCCGGCGGGGTTCCTGGCGGTGGTGGAGGCGTTCCTGAGCGCGCCCGCGGTCCCGGCAGCTACGGGCAAGCCAGATCCGGATCGATGAGCTCAGCTCCGCTAAAGTCCGGGCGCGGGCGCCGCGCGAGGAGTCCCGCCCACGTGCACCGTGCGGCTGCCCTGGCCTTGCCGCAGCGAGGGCTGCGCGCGCTCGGCCCCGGCGTGCTGGCGGCGGTGTCGTTCGGATTTTCCGACATCTTCACCAAGCTCGCGCTGCTGGCCGGGATGGACGCGCTGACGCTGGCGGCCTACCGCGGCGTGCCGGCCACGCTGTTCGTGCTGGCTTGGCTGCGCGCCGCGCCGCCGCGGCAGAAGCACACGCCGCGGCAGCGGCTGATCGCGCTGGGGATCGGGCTGGTGTTCGCCGCCAATCTCTGGCTGCTGTTCGTGGCGATCCGCCTGGTCGCGGTGCCGATCGCGATCCTCAGCTATTTCGTCTATCCGCTGCTGACCGGCATCGTCGGTGCCGCGCTCGGGCTGGAGCGGCTGACGCCGGCATCCGCCGCGGCGGCCGTGGTGGCGCTGCTGGGCCTGGCGCTGATGCTGGGTGCGGACACCGCACACCTTGCGTGGCTGGGCGTCGGGTTCGCGCTCGGCGCGGCGCTGTGCCGGGTGGCGACGCTGCTGATCACCCGCGCGGCGCTGTCGGGGGCGGAGTCGCGGCTGACCACGTGGTACACGCTGCTGTCGTCCACCGCGGCGCTGCTGGTGGCCTCGGTCGCGCTGGGGGCGCCGGCGTTGCCGCGCACCGCGACCGGCTGGGTGGGGTTCTGCGGGGTCTGCGTGTGCAGCACCATTTCGATGCTGGGGCTGTTTGCGTCCACGGTGCGCATCGGGGCGTTCCGCACCGCGCTGCTGATGAACCTGGAGCCGGTGGTCTCGACGCTGCTGAGCATCGCAGTGCTGGGCGAGGTGCTGACGCCGGTGCAGTTCATCGGCGCCGCGATCATGGTGGCGGCGCTGTGCGCGTTTCAGGTGCGGCGGGGATGAGGTTCTGACGTTCGGACGCATGTTCGCGTTGGGATCGGCGCGACCAGGCCTTGGGCAAAATCAGGAGTCGGCATGGCAGCTCGGTGTGGCGCCGGGCTTTCCGCCCGTTCCATCGCGTGCTGGCGGATCGGTAATCGGTAACGCAAGGTTAAGCATTGGAGCGGCAGGCTGGCAGCGGTCGAGTGACACGTAGCAGGAAATATCCCGATGTTTGCATTCAAAGGCGCCGACAAGGCGCTTGTGAGCAAGGCGGAATGGCTTGAGACCCTGTCCGCCCACTGCGGGGTCGGGTTGTGGGATGCGATACTGTACGAAGGCGACGCCATGCATCCGAAGGCGCGATGGACGTGGTCGGCGGAATTCCGCCGTCTTTGCGGCTATCGCACGGAGGCCGAATTCCCCAACGTCGTGCGGTCCTGGTCGGACCGGCTGCATCCGGACGATGCCGCGGCGACCTTCGCTGCCTTCGGCAAGACCTGTGCGAGCGGCGTCGGCTATGACGTGACTTATCGGCTGAAGGTGCGCGACGGCTCGTACCGCTGGTTCCGGGCCACTGGCGGCGTCGTGCTGGACGAAAAACGCCGGCCGCGGCGGGCCTGCGGTTCGCTGGTGGATATCGACGACAGGATGAAGGTGGAGGCGGCGAAGAAGGCCGCCCTGCAACAGGTGGCGGGCCGTTTCCAGGAACGGGTCGGCGCGCTGGTGCTGACGCTGTCGGACGCCTCGACGGCGCTGGAGGCGACGGCGCGGTCCATGTCGACGGCCGCCGGTACAACGACCCAGCAGACCACCGTCGTGGCAGGCGCGGCGGAGGCGGCGAGTTCCGGCGTCCAGAGCGTGGCTGCCGCCTCCGAGGAACTGGCCGCCTCGATCGGGGAGATCAGCCGGCAAGTGTCGGAGTCGACCAAGGTCACCGACAAGGCGATGAATGACGCGCGGCAGACCGACACAATCGTCCGGGCGCTTGCTGACGGGGCGAAGCGGATCGGCAATGTCGTTGGGATGATCACCAACATCGCCGGGCAGACCAACCTGCTGGCGCTGAACGCCACGATCGAAGCGGCACGGGCCGGCGAGGCCGGCAAGGGATTCGCGGTGGTGGCCTCGGAAGTGAAGAGTCTCGCCAAGCAGACTGCCACCGCGACCGAAGACATCAGCCAGCAGGTCGGCCAGATTCAGGCCGCGACGAACCAGGCCGTGGACGCCATCCACGGCATCACCGCGACGATCGAGCAGGTGAGCGCGATTTGCACCGCCATCGCGGCTGCCGTGGAGGAGCAGGGCACGGCGACAGCGGAAATCGCTCGCAGCGTGGCTCAGACGTCGCGCGCGACGCAGGACGTGAGCTCGAACATCGGTGGTATCAGCCGCGCCGCGCGCGACACCGGCACCGCCGCCGTGGACCTGCTTTCCGCGGCGACGGACCTGTCGAAACGCTCCGGCCAATTGTCACAGGAGGTGAACGCCTTCCTGGCGGATGTGCGGGCGGCCTGAATGCAATTCTGGGCGACGGCCGCGTCGGCAAGCCAGCAAGTAAGCAAGAAAGTCATCGGACACAGAGTTTCACCGAGTGCACACAGAGTTTCACCGAGAAGGTTTTGGCGCTTCGCGCTGGTGAGGGGCGCACCGGCCGAACCGCCTCGCGCGCAGCGCCATTTGCTTTCTCTCGGTGAAACTCTGTGTGCACTCGGTGAAACTCTGTGTCCGATGACTTTCTTGCTGTCTTACTTACTTGCTGTGCTGCCGCCATCATTGGTCGCCGCCGGCGGTGTCACGGCACCCGCGCCACCAGCCGAACGCCGCCCAGGCTGCCGCTGGCAAACAGCCGCGCGATCACCGCGTAGAACAGTTCTTGCGCGGCATAGGCGCCTTCGCCGTGCGCGCGCGTGTAGCTCGCACGGTTCGCCTGCCATGCCGCCAGCCGGGCCGCCGTGTAGGGTGCCCAATCCGCGGTCTCGTCCGACGCAACAACATCGACAAAGCCCGCCGCCCGCAGGTCATCGACATGCGCGTCTATATCGGTGACCGAGACGCCGAACACCACTTCGCGCAAATCGCGCAGATCCGGCGCGGCGAACGGCGCGCGCATGCACAGATCCTCGATGTAGCACATGCCGCCGGGGCGCAGCGCTCGCGCCAGCCGCGCATAGAGCAGCGGCCGGTCCGGAATGTGCAGCACCGCCAGCCAGCTTACCGCCGCGTCGAACGCCGCGTCCGCGATCGGATGGCGCAGCGCGTCGCCGCACAGGTGCAGCACGCGCCCGGAAAGCCCGCAGCGCTGCGTCAGATCGGCGGCGATCGCGTGCACCTTGGGCTGCAGCTCCAGCGCGGTGACCTGGCACCCCGTGGTGTGCGCCAGATACCGCGCTGGGCCGCCGATGCCGGAACCGATCTCCAGCACGCGGCTCGCCGGCCCGAGGCCAAGCCGCTCCGCCGCGGCGCGGATCGCGTCGGTGCCGTGATAATGCCACTGGTCCAGCGGAAACAGTTGCTCGGGCCGCAGCGGATCCGCCGGGCCGATGCCGAGCGCGGCCAGCACGCTGTTGACGCGATCGAGATGCGTATAGAGCGGGATCGACTCGATCGCGACGCTGTCGGTCATCGCCTGCCTCCGGTTGCGCGGCCGCGCGGTATCACCCCTTCGGCCGCCGGTCGACCACCCGCTTCGCCTTGCCCAGCGAGCGCTCGATCGTGCCGGGCAGCTCGATCATCACCGTCGCCGTCAGGCCGATGCGGTGCTTGATGCGTGCCTCCGCCTGGCGCGCCTCGGCGCGCAGCAGCGCCAGGTCCAGCGCCTCCGGCCGCGCCTCCACATGCACCGTCACCTCGTCCAGCCGTCCCGTCGCGCGTCACCTCGATCTGGTAATGGCCGGTCAGGATGTCGCTGGCCAGCAACTGCTCCTCGATCTGCGAGGGGAACAGGTTCACCCCGCGAATGACCAGCATGTCGTCGCTGCGCCCGGTGATCTGCGCCATCCGCCGCATGCTGCGCGCGGTGCCCGGCAGCAGCCGCGTCAGGTCGCGCGTGCGGTAGCGGATCACCGGCATGCCAAGCTTGGTCAGCGTGGTGAACACCAGCTCCCCGGGTTCCCCGTCCGCCAGCACGGCGCCGGTGGCGGGATCGATCACCTCGGGGTAGAAATGATCCTCCCAGATGTGCGGACCGTCCTTGCTCTCCACGCACTCGTTGGCCACGCCCGGCCCCATCACCTCCGACAGTCCGTAGATGTCCACCGCGTCCATGGCGAATCCGGCCTCCATCTCGCGGCGCATCGCGTCGGTCCACGGCTCGGCGCCGAAGATGCCGATCCGCAGCGAACAGTCGCGCGGCTCCAGCCCCTGGCGGCGGAACTCGTCGAGGATCGCCAGCATGTAGCTCGGCGTGACGGTGATGATGTCGGGGCGGAAATCGGCGATAAGCTGCACCTGCCGCTCGGTCATGCCGCCCGACACCGGCACGACGGCGCAGCCCAGGCGCTGCGCGCCGTCGTGCAGCCCGAGCCCGCCGGTGAACAGCCCGTAGCCATAGGCGTTGTGCAGGATCATCCCCGGCCGCCCGCCGGCCGCATAGATCGAGCGGGCAACGACCGCGCGCCCAGACCTCCAGGTCCTCGCGCGTGTAGCCCACCACGGTCGGCTTGCCGGTCGTGCCGGAGGAGGCATGAATCCGCACGATCCGCTCGCGCGGCACGGCGAACATGCCGAACGGATAGTTGGCGCGCAGGTCCTGCTTGCTGGTGAACGGGAATTTTGCCAGGTCGGCCAGCTCGCGGAAATCGTCCGGGTGCACGCCGGCGGCGGCGAACGCGGCCTGATAATGCGGCACGTTGTCGTAGGCATGACGCAACGACCAGGCCAACCGCTCGCGTTGCAGCGCGGTGATCTCGTCGCGCGAGGCGGTTTCGATCCGATCGAGTCCCCGCTGATCACTGCCCACTGGGCCCATCTAGCCCTCCGCGATCTGGAATTTTTCGCCCGTGGTGCGCGAGTGGCCGCGAAACTCCGCCACCACCGCGCCGTCGCCGCCGCTGACCCGCACGTCGTAGATGCCGGCGCGCGCGCCGCGCGTGCGCTCGACCGCCACGGCCGTCAGCGTCTCGCCGAGATGCGCGGGACGGATGAAGGTGATCGAGCAATGCTGCGCCAACGCGTGCAGCCCGTGGCTGTTGCAGGCGAACGCCATGGCGGAATCGGCCAGGGCGAATATGCAGCCGCCGTGGCAGATGCCGTGGCCGTTCACCATCGCCGCGTCGACGGTCAGCGACAGCACCGCGCGCCCCGGCCCGACCGCCTCCAGCCGCATGCCAAGACCGGCGCTGGCACGGTCCTCGCGCCACATCGCGTCGGCACAGGCGTGGGCCAGCGCGTCGGCATCCATCAGCCGCGGCCGGTAAAGCTGGGCTTGCGCTTGTCGAGGAACGCGCGCACGCCCTCGGCAAAGTCCGCGCTGCGCCCGGCGATGCCCTGCAGTTCCGCCTCCAGATCGAGCTGCGCCGCCAGCGCCTCGCTGGCGAACGCCCGCTTCATCAGCGCCAGCGCCGCGGTCGGCCCGGCGGCGAGGCGCGCGGCCAACGCCTCCGCCTCCATCATCAGCGCGTCATCGTCGATGCATTTCCAGATCATGCCCCAGGCTTCGGCCTGCGCCGCGCCGACCGGCTCGCCCAGCATCGCCAGCGCCCGCGCCCGCGCCTCGCCCACCAGGCGCGGGAGAAAAAAGCTGGCGCCGGAATCCGGCACCAGGCCGATGCGCACGAAGGCCTGGATGAACTGCGCGCCGCGCGCCGCCAGCACGATGTCGCAGGCCAGCGCGAAACTGGCCCCGGCGCCGGCCGCGATGCCGTTGACCGCGCACACCACCGGCAGGGGCAGGGCGCGGATGCGCTGCACCACGCGGTGGTGATATGTGCTGGCCAGGCGCTGCAAATCGGGCGGACCGTCGGCCCCGGGCATCACCGAGGCATTCAGCTCCTGGCCGGAACAAAAGCCGCGCCCGGTGCCGGTCAGCAGCACGGCGCGGCAGGTTTCGTCAGCCTCGGCCTCGTCCAGCGCGGCGAGCAGCGCGGTCAGCATCGCCTCGTTCACCGCGTTCAGCTTGTCCGGACGATTCAGCACCAGCTTGCGCCAGCCCGGCCGGACCTCGACGAGCACGAGCGGTTCCATGCGTTGCACCCCCCGGGGGAAAATTGCCGCGCCGCGATGACAGCGCGCGGTTCGTGCCTATACTGCCCGGGGAACGCCGGGAAGCAAACGCGCGGCAGGGCCTCTTTTGCGCGAGTGGGGTCTTTGCGGGGAGTGCAGGCGATGACGGCAGGACCGTTGGTGGTGTCGTTCGGGCTGAACGAGGCGCATCGCGCGATCGTGGAACAGGCCCTGGCCGGGGCGGCGCAGGTGATCTCGCTGAAGGGGCTCGACGATGCGGCTCGCGAGGCGGCACTGCGTGGCGCCGGCGCGGTGCTGCTGTGGAACACCACCGAGCTGCGGCCGCACGAGCTGGCGCTGATCGGCGGCGCGCGCGTGCTGCAGATGATGTCCGCGGGCGTCGATTTCGTGCAGTTCAGTGCGCTGCCGCCGGGACTGCCGGTCGCCAGCAACGGCGGCGCCTATGCCGAGCCGATGGCCGAGCACGCGCTGGCGATGGCGCTGGCAGCGGCGAAGCGGCTGATCGTCGAGCACGCGGCCCTCGCCGCCGGCGCGTTCAACCAGTTCGAGGTCAACCGCATGCTGGCCGGCGGCGTCTGCGGCATCTTCGGCTTCGGCGGCATCGGCGAGGCGACCGCCAAACTGATGCGCGCGCTCGGCATGCGGATCCATGCGGTCAACCGCCGCGGCGCCAGCGATGCTGACGTGGACTGGATCGGCGGCCTCGACCGGCTGGACGAACTGCTGGCCGCCGCCGACGTGCTGCTGATCAGCGCGCCGCTGTCGCGCACCACGCGCGGCATCATCGACGCGGCGGCGCTGGCGCGGATGAAGCCGGACGCCATCCTGGTCAACCTGGCGCGCGGCGAACTGATCGACGAGGCGGCGCTATATGCGCATCTGCGCGCACATCCGCGCTTCACCGCCTGCATCGACGCCTGGTGGGTCGAGCCGGGGCGGCACGGGCGGTTCGCGATGGATCAGCCGTTCATGACGCTGCCGAACGTGATCGGCTCGCCGCACAATTCGGCGTCGGTGGCGGCCTCGCGCGGTGCGGGGCTGCGGCGGGCGACGGAGAACTGCCGCCGCGCTCTGTTGGGCGAGACGCCGCATTACCTGGTGCGGGAGGAGGAAAAGCTGCTGTAATCCCGTCCCACCTGTCGCCCCACCTGTCATTGCGAGGAGCGCAGCGACGAAGCAATCCCCTGCTTCGGGAGACGGGGATTGCTTCGTCGCTGCGCTCCTAACAAGAAACAAGCTCCCCCTCCCCTTGAGGGAGGGGGGTTGGGGGGAGGGGGCGTCGGGGATTCACACCGATCGACCCCTCCCCCCAACCCCCTCCCTCAAGGGGAGGGGGAGTGTCCTTCTCTTCGGCGCCCCGACTGTTTCATTCAGGGCGGGTCGGCCGCCGGCCGGTGGGAACTCGCAATGACAGGGTCACCGCACTCCTAACAAGAAACAAGCTCCCCCTCCCCTTGAGGGAGGGGGGTTGGGGGGAGGGGGCGTCGGGGATTCACACCGATCGACCCCTCCCCCCAACCCCCTCCCTCAAGGGGAGGGGGAGTGTCCTTCTCTTCGGCGACCCGACTGTTTCATTCAGGGCGGGTCGGCCGCCGGCCGGTGGGAACTCGCAATGACAGAGCCGCCCCAGCTTGCGCGCCTTCCGTCGTGGCGGCACGCTGCCCCGGATCAACGGGAGGGCTGGGCATGACCAAGGTGGCGGTGCTGGACGACTGGCAGGGCGTGGCGCGCGGCAGCGCGGACTGGTCCAAACTGCAAGCGCGGGCCAATGTCGTCTTCTTCCCGGACGCCTTCGCCGACGAGGATGACGCGGCCGAAAAACTCGCCGATTTCGACATCGTGCTGTCGATGCGCGAACGCACGCCGCTGCCCGGCAGCCTGATCAACCGGCTGCCCAAGCTGCGGATGCTGGGGATGACCGGCGCGCGCAACGCCTCGCTCGACACCGATGCCTGCACCGCGCGCGGCGTGGTCGTGTGCAACACCGTCGCCGGCGCCGGCAGCACCAACGATTCCGCCACCGCGGAACTCGCACTCGGCCTGATGATTGCCGCCGCGCGCGGGATACCGGCGGGGGACGCGAACATCCGCGCCGGAAAATTCCAGATGGGCGTTTCGGTCGGCATCGGGCTGAACGGCAAGACGCTGGGCGTCATCGGCCTCGGCCGGCTCGGCAGCTACATGGCGCGCTATGGCAACGCGCTCGGCATGAAGGTGATCGGCTGGAGCCAGAACCTGACGGGGGAAAAAGCCGCGGCGGCCGGTGCGACGATGGTGAGCAAGCAGGAGCTGCTGTCCACCGCCGACGTGGTCAGCATCCACCTGGTGCTGTCGCCGCGCTCGCGCGGGCTGATCGGCGCGGCGGACCTTGCGCTGATGAAACATCGGGCGATCCTGGTGAACACCTCGCGCGGGCCGATCGTCGACGAGGCGGCGCTGCTCGACGCCGTCCGCGCCGGGCGGATCGTTGCGGCATTGGACGTGTTCGACCGCGAGCCGCTGTCCGCCGGGCATCCGTTGCGCAGCGCGCCGAACACGGTGATGACGCCGCATCTCGGCTACTGCGTGCAGGAGACCTGGGAGCAGTTCTATCCGCAGAGCATCGAGAACGCGCTGGCCTTCCTGGACGGCAACCCGGTCCGCGTCACCAACAAGGAGGCGCTGGCGAAGCGCGGCTGACGATGCGGCTTCGGTCTGAAGCGCCATTTGTCATTGCGAGGAGCGTAGCGGTCCCCGGGCTTGACCCGGGGAAGCAATCCCCATCCGGGGACTCGCTGGCGGGGGATTGTTGCGTCGCTGCGCTCCTCGCAATGACAGGTGGGTGGTAGCTTGCCGTCACCTCCGACCTCGGCGGGCGCCGACAATGCAGATGGCCGCGAGACCGTGCTGCGTGAGGCTCTCGCCGCGGCCCGGGCGATCCCGCGGAACACCTATTCGCACGCGCCATGCCTGGCGTGTGTCGCGGCGCATCTGCCGGACGATGAACGGGATGCCGTTCTGCGTGAAGCGGTCGCGGACGCCAGGACGCTGTCCGTGTACCAGTCGCGCGCATTGGCGCTGACGGAGATCGTCCAAAGCCTGCCGGAGCCGTATCGCACGGTCGTGCTGCGCGAGTTGGTGGAAGACATCAATACGGAGCTCGACAAGCGAGGGCACCCGTTGATCTGGCGCCTGCTTCTCCCGCACCTGGACGAGCCAGAGCGCACGGCCGTCGTGCATGACGCGCTCACGTTCATAGGGACATTTCGCCCTGCGCAGCGCGTCGACATCGTCGAGGTCGTCGCGCCGTTCGTCCCCGAGGCATTGTTGCCCTCGGCACTGGCAGTCGCTCGCGCGGCCATGTCCGGTCTCCAGCGTGCGCGCATGCTGGCGTACCTCGTCCCGTACCTGCCCGAAGCGTCGATCCCTGACATGTTCGTTGAGGCAACGAAAATCTCGGGCGATGCAACCCTGCTGGTGGCGCTCGCCCCGCGCCTTCCGCCGTCGCTGCGGTCTCGCGCCATCGACATCGCCGTTCAGCCGACGTTTGACGTGCGCGCCCGCTGCCAGGTCTTGGCGGCCCTGGCGCCGCACCTGTCAGAGCCACACCTGCGTGCCGCGCTGGCGTTTTGCTCGAATCGACATGGTTCGACCGCCGGCGATGTTTGCGCCGACACCGTGAGCGCCCTGGCACCCTACTTGCCGGCCACGCTGCTTCCCGAGGCATTCGCCGCGGTGAGGCAGATCCCCGACAACCCCTATACCGAAAACCATGATGGATACGTCGGCGAACTCTGTCGCAGCCGTGCGTTCGTCGCCCTGGCGCCTTACCTGCCCGAGGCGCTGCTCGGCGATGCGCTGGCCGCCTATATCGCAGTCCCCAAACACTTCGGGCTGATCGGGACCAACGCCTGGACCGCCTTCGTCCCGCGTCTTTCAGCCGTCCTGCTTCCGGCCGCGCTCGCGGCGGTTGCGGCGATCGCCGACGCCTTTCCGCGCGTCATGTTCCTGGCCATTCTGGCGCAACGGCTGGCCGAGGATGAGCGGCAACCCGCCGTGCGCAACGCACTTGCCGATACCGTAACGATCCAGGCGCCGCTGCGCGCACGCGCATTGGCCGCCCTCGCGCCTTGCCTGCCTGCGGCCGAGCGAGGAACCGCTCCGTATGAAGCGTTCGCCGAGGTCTTGGCCGACCTTTGCCTGTCGGTGCCGTCGGCCCCGCCGCCCAGGTCCGCCGGCGCCGACGGCTACGCAACGTTCCGCAGGTGGCAAATCGACAACACCGACGGGATGCTGCGCGGTTCTGCCCTGACCGCCCTCGCCCCGCACCTCCCGAAAGAGCTGCTTCCCGCCGCGCTCACCGCCGCCAGGACCATCCATAGCGATGAGCATTTCGTCAGAACCTTGGTTGCGCTTTTGCCGCATTTTTAGAATGCTGCTCATCCACGGGCGGATCATTGCGGTACCAGTCAATCAATCCGCCACATCTCGCGCGGTGCCCGCCGGGTCAGCAGCTCGGCACCGTCCGCGGTGATCACCACGTTCTCCTCGTGCACAATCATCCTGCCGGGCGCATATTCCATGCCCGGCTCGATCGTCATGACCATGCCCGGCCGCAACACCGTTCCGTCGCCCGGCATGCTCGACGGCGGCTCGGTAAGCTGCATGCCCAGGCCATGGCCGGAGCGCCCGACGTTGTTGCCGAGCGCCCCACCGGCCTCCAGCACGGCCTGCATCGCCGCCCACAGGTCATCGGTCGTCGCACCGGGCCGTGCCGCCGCGATGCCTGCCTCGGTGGCCTGCCAGACCGTCGCGTGCGCGCGCCGTGCCGCGTCATCGATCGCGCCGATCGCGTAGACGCGATCGAAATCGCAGAAATAGCCATCGTAGGTCGATCCGGTATCGATGAACATCACGTCGCCTGGCGCCAGGCGACGGTCGCCTGGTCCGCAGACGATCTGGGCGACGCCGCCCGGGCCGGAGATGACCGGCAGGAACGGCGTCGAATCCGCGCCGCGGCGTGCGAGATCGATGCGCAATGCGCGGGCGACCTCGCGTTCGGTCATGCCGCTGCCGACCAGGCCGGGCAGGGCGCGATAGGCCTCGCTCGCCAGCGTGCAGATGTGCCGGATATGGCGGATCTCGGCCGGCGTCTTCACCTGGCGGATTTGCCACAGGCAGGGGGACCCATCGACGAACGCGAAGCCCGGCACCGCGTCGCGCAGGGCCAGGAACTCGATGACCGGCATGCGCAGCGTCATTTCGCGACCGAGCTCGGCGCCGATGCGCCCGTGCCGGTTCGGCAGGCTGCCGAACACCGCGCAGAGCAGCGAACGCCCGTCGTCGGCCGGCCGCGGCGCCGGCCAGGTGTGAATGTTCCGGATCCAGCTCCGCGCCAGCTCGGGCGCGGCGATATCGGGGATGACCGCGATCGGCTCGCCCTCGGCGTGCACGACGAGGAACCATGGCCGGGTCGGGCTTTCCCAGAACTGCGAATCGAACCCCGAGAAATAGCGGAAATTCGGCGGCGCGGTGACCAGCAGCGCATCGAGGCGCGCCTGGTGCATCAGCCGTTGCGCGCGCGCCGTCCGGCCGGCGAATTCGTCGGGCGAGAAGCCCCGCACGGGGGCGGCTGCTGTCACCGGCGACGCTTCGGTGGGTGCGATGGTCATGCCAATGGCGCTCCGCGTGTCTCGTCGTTCGCAAGGCCGAACCCTACGCCGCGCACCAGTCCGCGCCCAGCACCCGCGCATGGCAGGCGTGGGCAGGGCAATCAGGTGAAGCAGCGTGACTGCCCGGCCCCTTCTGTCATTGCGAGTTCCCACCGGCCGGCGGCCGACCCGCCCTGAATGAAACAGTCGGGGCGCGAAGAGAAGGACACTCCCCCTCCCCTTGCGGGAGGGGGTTGGGGGGAGGGGTCGATCGGTGTGAATCCCCGACGACCCCTCCCCCCAACCCCCCTCCCTCAAGGGGAGGGGGAGTCTTGTTTCTTGCTAGGAGCGCAGCGACGAAGCAATCCCCCGCCGCGCTACCCCAGATCGTCGTACAATTCCCGCCATCCCGGGTTCATCCCCTCGATCAACGCGATCTTCCTGCGTCTCGACCCGCCCTTGATCTGCTTCTCCCGCGGGATCGCAGCCAGGACATCGCTGGTCTCCTCGAAGAAAACCAGCTTGTCCACGTTGTAGCGGCTGGTGAAGCCTGGAATCGTTTTGTCCCGATGCTGGGATACGCGGCGGACAAGGTCATTTGTCACGCCGGTGTAGAGCACGGTGTGATGGCGATTGGTCATGATGTAAACGAAATATCGGTGCTCCATTGGCGGGAGATTGCTTCGTCGCTGCGCTCCTCGCAATGACAGGGAAGCGGCTAACCGCCCGCATTCCTGCGATCGCCCGATCGCACGGCAGGTGTGGGCCGCCGCTGCGTCCGCCTTGTCAGAGCGCAGCGGGATCGGGATCGACCCACGGGTTGAACACCGGCACGCGTGCCCGCGTGAAATCGCCGCTGTCGCGCGTGACGACAATCAAGCCGTGCAGCAGCGCGGTTGCCGCGATAATAAGGTCCGGCTGCGGAAATGTGTGCCCGGCGCGCCGACCTTCCTCGACCAGCAGCCGCCATTTGAGCATGACATCTTCGCTGATCGGCAAGGTGCGGCCAGCGAACATCGGGCGCAGCCGATGCGTCAGCCAGTCATGCAACGCGGCCCGATGCGCCGGCCTTGCTGCGCGTTCGATGCCGAACCTGATCTCGGCGAATGTGACCACGCTGACGAACAGATCGTCGAGCGGCCGGCCGGCGATAAACCGCAGGACCTTCGGTTCCGGGCGGGGCTTGCGCACCTCGGAGAGGATGTTGGTATCCAGCAACCATCCCGTCACAGCTCGACGTCACGCACGGGCGGCCGGACAGATTTCGGTGCCAGATCGAAGTTGCGGTAAGGCGACGCCTGAAGGGCCTCGATCAGCGCCTGGCCGGTTTGCCCGCCCGTCAGGTGGCGGAACTCTGCCGCCGCCAGGATCACCGCGGTCTCACGCCCATGCACGGTCACATGCTGCGGCCCCTCGGTTTGCGCGCGCCGCAGCACCTCGCTGAGCCGCGCCTTGGCATCCTGCAAGGTCCAGGTGGCCGGCGGCGTGCCTGCCGTCCTGCGGCGTCTTGGCGAAGTTGTCATGGAGATAAGTCCCGATTTGGTCGGTCAGACCAAATAAGCGACCGGCGTGTCCGGCGCAAGAGACCGGTGTCGTCGGCCCACCCCGGCCGATTGTGCACGCTGGGTCGGGATGGGCCGGTGTAAAGTTTCCCGACAATTTCGCGGAGCGCTGATGATCGGGCCGCGGCCCATCAATCCGCTGCGCCTGCGGTCTACCCACCGCGTGCGGCTTGGCGCGGACGGATCGTGCCGAGCGTATCTCGAACTTAGCACTGCATGGCTCGCAAATCACCGCGGACCACAACGAATTTTCGGTGAGACGCCTGCCAAGCTGCTGACCTAATGGAATTTTCTGCCCTGGCGTCGCATGCGACGCGCGATCGTCGCATGCGACGCGCGATCCATGAAGATGGCACCACCGTGCAGGGACAGGCGATCGCCGTGAGCCCGCGAACCGTTGCGCCCGGCTGGATGGGCGCGTAGCAGGGCGATCTGACGCGACACCGCGCTGGCCCCACGGTGCTGCATCTCGCTGATGTTTCGTAGCGTCCCGCGGCCGCGTTGTGTCGGATTCCTTTACAGTTTTGGATGAGACGTTGTGCTCGCTGACCGTAAGCCGTTGTTATGTCTGGATCGACCGACACGGCACAGATCTTGCTCCGTCGCAGTCGTCGTAGACTGGGAAGGGACCCGCAGGATGCAACGGCTAACGGTCAGGCTGGCCACAATCTTAAAAAAGACCTCCGGGATCGGCGCACGCTCGATCGGCATCGCAGCGATATCGGCATTATTCCTGTCGTTGGGCTCGCTCGTCCAGCCGGCGGCGGCGGTCACATTTAATCCGTGCATCTCGGGGGCCGGCAGTGTGGTGTTCGTGACGGGGCTGTGCAGCGCCACTGACATTCCCAGCGCGGGCAATCCGACGACCTTCGACTACACCTTTGGGGACAGCGACACCGGCACCCAGACGGTTTATATTCCGCTGCTCGATCCGAATGCCATCGTGAACGGCACGTTCGAGATCGGTAACAACGCCGCGCCGACCACTGCGACGCCAGACATCATAACCGGCCCGGACGTCGCAGGCGATTGGGGATCATGCACGCCTTGCACCGGCGCCAAGTTGGCATTCGCCGATCCCGTGGCACTGATCATGATCACCTTGCCGGAGGGGCTCGACCAGACGTACACGGTCGTCTTCCAGAGCAACGACCCTGTGGTATCAGGTCCGATCCTGGTGAATGGCACATACAACGATCCGCCCTTGCCAGGGGTGGCCATGCCCGAACCGGGCACGCTGGCCCTGTTCGGCACTGCGCTTGCGGGCCTGGGTTTGCGCCGCCGGCGCCGCAAGGCGCCCTAATCCGAGCGAACCCCTCAGGCCGGCGGCGGTTCACCGTCCTGGACCGCCGCATCCTGCCGCGAGGCCGCTGGCACGTGACAGGCTGAACGGGCAGAGTTCCCGCTGGATGCTTATGCCGCGTGCGCCGATGTCCGACACGCCGACCGCGGCGCAGCCCAAGGCCGTGGTTCGCTGGTGCGATGGCCGATGCCCGCGTGGCGCGATGCCACCCAAAGGTGCGTCATAGGCGGCAATGCCCTCGCCACGGGACTCGGCGTGATGGTACCGCTGCTCGTCTATGGCGGGCTGCGCTGGACGCTGACCGACTTTGCGCCTCGCTTCGGCGTGGCCTCCATCGGCGCCGGCGCGGTTGTCGTGGCGCTCGTCTGGCTGACAGGCACCGCGATGCTGCGGGTCATGCCGCTGTCGCCGCTCCAATCGCCCGTGCTTGCGGCCCTGATCTATGGCGCCGGGCTCGAGGAAACGTTCAAGCTCCTGGCCCTTTTGCTGCTGTGGCAAATATTGCGGCTCTGCCCGGCGCGGGACCTGCTTCCGGCCGCCACCGGCATCGCCTGCGGTTTCGCCGCGGCCGAGAATATCCTCGCACTCTGGTGGGCCACCTATCCCGCTGTGGCGCTGTTCGGACGCATCGCCATGGCGCTGCCGATGCACCTGGCATGTGCCGCGATCATGGCCAGCATCCTCGCACGCCGCGGTCCATGGTCTGCCGCGCGCGTCGCCGCGGCGCTGCTCGCCACGGTGGTCCCGCATGCCGCCTACGACGCGACGTCGTTCGCCGATCTGCAAACGCTGCACCTGGCGATCCTGGCGGTGCTCGTGGTCTTCACCTGCGTTGCCTGGTGGCACCATCCGCGGCGCGCCACTGGTGCTTGACCCCGCCGCGCGTCGGCCTATGCCAGGGCGCCACTTCACCACGGGAGAACGCACATGCGCGCCTGGGCCGTCGTCGAGAACGGGGCGCCGCTGCAGGAAATCGAGCTGCCCACCCCGGAACCCAAAGGCACCGAGGTGCTGATCGCCGTGACCCATTGCGGCGTCTGCCACTCCGACCTGCACATCTGGGACGGCTACTACGACCTCGGCGGCGGCAAGCACATGTCGCTGAAGGACCGCGGCGTCGTGCTGCCGCTGGCAATGGGCCACGAGATCGTCGGCCGCGTCGCCAAACTCGGCCCGGATGCGAAAGGCGTCAAAGTCGGCGACCTGCGCATCGTCTTCCCCTGGGTCGGCTGCGGCACCTGCGAGAAATGCCTGGCGGAGGAGGACAACATGTGCCTCACGCCGCGCAGCCTCGGCGTCTACCAGAACGGCGGCTACGGCACCCACGTCGTCGCGCCGCATCCGCGCCACCTGGTCGATCCCGGCACGCTCGATCCGGCGGTGGCCGCGACCTACGCCTGCTCCGGCATCACCGTCTATTCGGCGATCCTCAAGGCGATGCCGCTGCCGCCGCACGAGCCGATCGTCGCTGGTCGGCGCCGGCGGGCTGGGGCTGAACGCGATCGCCGTGCTGAAGGCGCTGAAGCACCAGAACATCGTTGCGGTCGACATCAGTGCCGAGAAGCGCGACGCCGCGCTGGCCGCCGGTGCGCACAAGGCGGTGGACGGGTCGGGCGATGGCGCCGCGGTGACCAAGCGCATCATCGACGCCGCAGGCGGCCCGGTGCTGGCGGTGGTCGATCTGGTGAACGGCACGCAGACCGCGCGCTTCGCCTTCGATGCGCTGCGCAAGGGCGGCAAGCTGATCCAGGTCGGGCTGTTCGGCGGCGAGCTGACTCTGCCGCTGCCGCTGATGGCGATCCGCGCGCTGACCGTGCAGGGCAGCTATGTCGGCAATCCGAAGGAGCTGCGCGAGCTGGTGAAGCTGGCGCAGGACGGTGCCTGCCCGCGCTGCCGGTGGCGACCGTGCCGCAGCGCGAGGCGTACGCCGCGCTGATGCGGCTGAAGGACGGCAAGGTGACCGGCCGTCTGGTGCTGCGGGCCGACGCCGCCTGACCCTTCGCACATTCACCTCTCCCGCTCTTCGCGGGAGAGGTCGGCGAGCGGAGCGAGACGGGTGAGGGTGGCGCCGGCGTGCACCACCCTCACCCGCGTCGCAAGGCCTCCGCGACCTCTCCCACGCCGCGCGGGAGAGGTGTACGCTCGCCACGAAGGAGCCCTGCCATGTCCGCAACCGCCGTTCGCCGCTCGGTCGTGCTGCGCCGTCGTCCCTCGGGTGCGCCGGATCGCTCCGACTTCGACATCATCGAGGACGCCGTTCCCGTCCCCGCTGCCCACGAGGTCGTCACTCGCACCATCTGGCTCTCCATCGACCCCTACATGCGCGGCCGCCTGCGCGAGCAGCAGACCTACGCCAAGGCGATCGAGATCGGCGAGGTGATGACCGGCGAAACCGTCGGCGAGGTCATCGCCTCCGCCGATCCAGGCTTCGCGGTGGGCGACATCGCGGTGGGCGCACGCGGCTGGCAGTCCCACGTGCTCAGCCAGGCGGCGCAGTTGACCAAGGTGGCGCGGCCCGACGGAGGAAAAGACGCCCCGCCGATCTCCACCTATCTCGGCGTGCTGGGCATGCCCGGGGCCACCGCCTACACCGGCGTCACCGAAATCCTCAAGCCCAAGGCCGGCGAAACCATGGTGGTCTCCGCCGCCTCCGGCGCGGTCGGATCGGTGGCCGGCCAGTTGGCCAAGCGGGCCGGCGCCAGGGTCGTCGGCGTGGCCGGCGGCCCCGACAAATGCCTCTATGTGCAGGACACGCTGATGTTCGACGACTGCGTCGACCATCGTTCGATCGACCTGCGCGCCGAGCTGGCGGCGTCCTGCCCAAACGGCATCGACGGCTACTTCGAGAATGTCGGCGGCGCCGTGCAGGCGGCGGTGTTCGACCTGCTGAACCCGTTCGCCCGCGTAGCGATGTGCGGCATGGTCTCGCAATACAACCAGGACCCGTTCCCGCCCGGTCCCAACCTGGGCTTCGTGGTCGGCAAGCGCGTGCTGATCCAGGGGTTCATCGTCTCCGACAAGCCGGGGCGCATCGCCGAATGGCGCAAGCTGGCGGCGCCCTGGGTGGCCGACGGCAGCCTGGAATACCGCGAGGACGAGATCGACGGCCTGGAAAATGCCCCCGATGCGCTCGGCGGCATTCTCGGCGGACAAAATTTCGGTAAGCTGCTGGTCAGGGTTGGGCCGGACCCGCAGTAGGCGGGTCGGTCCGGGGACAGGCACCCAGAGGATGAACGAATGATCGATCAGGCGTTGGCCGACACGCTGACGGCGTGGCGGCGCCATCTGCACGCGCATCCCGAGCTGTCGCTGCACGAGAAGGAAACCGCTGCCTTCGTGCAGGCCAGGCTGACCGAGCTCGGCGTGGTGTTCGTCCCGGATGTCGGCGGGCACGGCGTGGTGGCGACGATCAGCCGGGGAAAATCGAACCGCAGCGTCGGCCTGCGCGCCGACATGGACGCGCTGCCGATCGCCGAGACCACCGGGCTGCCCTATGCCTCGGGCAACCAGGGGGTGATGCACGCCTGCGGCCATGACGGGCACACCGTCTCGCTGCTGGGGGCCGCGGCGCTGCTGGCGCGCGATCCTTCCTGGACCGGCACGGTGCACCTGGTGTTCCAGCCCGCCGAGGAGGGCGGCGGCGGCGCCAAGGCGATGATCGCCGACGGGCTGTTCGAGCGTTTCCCGATGGAGCGGATCTTCGGCTACCACAACTGGCCGGGGCTGGAGGCCGGCACCATCGCGGTGCACGACGGGCCGGTGATGGCGGCGGGCAACCGGCTGCTCTTCACCATCAAGGGTCATTCCGGCCATGCCGCGCTGCCGCACCTCACGCATGATCCGATGGTGGCCGCGGCGCACCTGGTGCTGGCGCTGCAAACGATCGTCTCCCGCAATGTCGATCCGCTGGACAGCGCGGTGATCACCATCGCGATGGTACAGGCGGGCAGCGCGGCGAACCAGATTCCCGGCGAGGCGGTGCTGCGCGGTACCATGCGCTCGCTACGCAATGCGGTGCGCGATCAGGTCGAGGCGGCGATCCACCGCGTCGCCGCCGGCGTGGCCCACACCTTCGAGGTGGAGATCGAGGTGCAGATCCCCCGCGGCAACCCGGTGACGCTGAACACGCCGGCCGAGCGCGACGTCGCGGCGGCGGCGGTGACCGGGGCCGGGTTGCCGCTGCGCCGCGACCTGGCGCCGGCGATGACCGGGGAGGATTTCGCCTGGTATCTCGAGCAGCGTCCGGGGGCGTTCGTCTGGATCGGCAACGGTCCCGCGGATGGCGGGCGAGAGCTGCACAACTCGAACTACAATTACAACGACGCGATCCTGCCGGCAGCGTCGAGCTACCTGGCCAGCGTGGCGAAGCGGGCGCTGGGGGACTGACCGGGGGGGGTCCCGCTGATTGTGGGATGCCGCATGGAACGCGCGCCCGACGAAACAATTCCGACCGGCGCATACCCCGTGGCACGTTGGTGCCGTGCAACGCCGCACGCAATCGCCGTCATCGAGAAAGACGTGTCGTACTCGTATGCGATGCTGGCGACGAACATCGTGCAGGCCGCCAGAGTTCTGGCGGACGCCGGTCTCGGCCAGGGGATGATCGTCGGGATCGAATGCCACGTACACTATCTGCATCTCGTTTTGATCCTGGCCTGCGAGGTTCTTGGCGCGGCCCATGTGTGCCTGGTGGGAGACGATCAGGCGCAGGACGCCGATCTGCTGGCACATTGCGATCTCCTCTGTGTCACGAGCTGGAACGATCCTCGACCAGAATGTCCGCGCATGCTCCGGCTGTCGGTGGACTTCGTCGCGGAGATGACCTCTATCGCCGTCCAGGGCGACGACCTTGCCTTGCTTGAACGCGCCTATCCAGCCGAGGACCTTGTCAGGATCGGCCGAACCTCGGGGACGACGGGCCGGTCGAGGTTCGTGGCCTGTTCCCGAAGGTCGCTCAAGAATATCGTGGAAGGGCTTCCCTATCTGCTGAAATTTGACGACACACGCCGGAATTTCGTTTCGATTTATCCGTTCAACCTGATGGGAACATACAGCGACAGCGTGCTCGCCCTGCAGTCCGGATCGACGGTGATCTATTGTCTCGAGGAGGAGTTGGCCGCCAGCACGCGAATTCTGCCGGCCTGCCATACGGTTCTGCTCGTGCGCGACGCGATCGATATCGCGAAGGTGGAGCAAACCCGCGACGGGCGGTTGGACTCATTATCCATCCGCGTGATCGGCGGATTTGTCCCGGCAGCGCTGCGTGCCGCGCTGCAGGCGAGCGTGACGACCGAGGTGATTGGCGCTTATTCCATGAACGAGACGAGCTACCTCACGCTGATTGCAGATGACGGCCCGGGGCGATTGCTGCCCGATGCGTCGGTCAGGATCGTCGACGACGCCGGTCGTGACGTGGCCCCGGGTGAACCGGGCATCATTCTGGCCCGCACGCCCGGCATGGCTGACCGGTATCTCTGGGACGCGGCCCACACGGCGCGGCATTTCGTCGATGGGTGGTTCCGTACCAGTGATATCGGTTACGTGCCCGAACCGGGCTGGCTGGTCGTGCTCGGACGCGCCGATGAGATGCTCAATCTGGGTGGCATCAAGCTCGCGCCCTACCCGATCGAGGAGCGCATCAGGGCCATCGATGGGGTGACCGACGCGGTGCTGCTCGGTCTCGATGACGCCTTCGGCGCCGGCGTGCTGCACGTGGTGATCGAACGCGACGATCCGGCGCTGGACGGCGGGATGGCGGGACGACTCATTCCGCTGCTGGCCGGCCACGTCACGTCGTTCGAGCTGCATTGCGTCGATCGGTTGCCGCGCAACCGGATGGGCAAGGTGCAGCGGAACGTGGTGAAACAGTCGATCGAACAAGGAACCATTGCGTGATGCCCGGGCGAACGCGTGCCCGGCAGTGGGAGCACCCGGGACGAGCGCGGCGAACGTAGGGCGGAAAAGCGCAGCGCATTCCGCCATCTTCGAGCGCCGCCGCAGCGAACCGCCATCCCGGCGCAAGCGGCGGAATGCGCTACGCTGTTCCGCCCTACGTCCATCCTGCTGTCATTGCGAGGAGCAAAGCGACGAAGCAATCCCCATCCAGGTACACACCCGGATGGAGATTGCTTCGTCGCTATGCTCCTCGCAATGACAAGGGGACGCGGTGATTCCCGTCGCCCTGAATGCGCGCTACACCACCTTGTCCGCGCGCAGCGCGGCGATCTCGGCCGCGCCATACCCCAGCTCCGCCAGCACGGCATCCGTGTGCGCCCCCAGCTCCGGCGGCGCGCTGTCCAGCTTGCCCCCGCCATGCGCCATCTGGAACCCCGAGCCCATCAGCCGCAACGGCCCATACGCGCGTCTCGGCCGTCTGCATCACGCCGCGCGCGACGATCTGCGGATGGTCGATGATCTCCTCGATCCGCCAGATGCTGGCGCAGGGCGCCCCGGCCGCGTTCAGCCGCGTCTCCCAGGCCTTGGCGTCCGCCGCCGCCAGCGCCGCCTCGATGATCGCCCGCAGCGCGGCCTCGTTCTCCTTGCGCAAGAACCAGTCGCCGAACCGCGGATCGTCCAGCACGTCCGCGCGGCCGAGCGCCGTCATCAGCGCGCGGAACTGCTTCTCGTCGTTCACCGCCAGCAGCAGATAACTGTCCTTGGCGCGGAACAGATTGGCGGTGACCTTGCGGCTGATCGCCTGGTTGCCGAACTGCTCCTGCCGGTGCCCCGCCACGGTGAAATCCGCCACCTGGGTGGACAGGAACGCCAGGCTCGCCTCCAGCATCGATACGTCGATGAACTGGCCTTTGCCGGTATGCGTGCGCTGGAACAGCGCCGAGGACACCGCGAACGCCGCCGTCATCCCCGACAGCACGTCGCACACCGCGAAGCCGGCGCGCGTCGGGCCCATCTCGGCGATGCCCGGTGATCGACATGATCCCCGACAGCGCCTGGATCTTTCCGTCATAGCCGGCTTCGTGGCTGTACGGCCCGGTCTGCCCGAAGCCGGAGATCGCGCAATAGATCAGCCGCGGATTGATCTCCGACAGCGCGGCGTAGCCGAAGCCCAGCCGGTCCATCACGCCACCGCGAAAATTCTCCATCACCACGTCGGCCTTCGCCGCCAGCCGGCGGACGATCTCCCTCGCCGCCGGCTTCTGCAGATCGAGCGTCAGGCTGCGCTTGTTGCCGTTGATCGCCAGCCACGACGGCGCCATGCCGCGCTCCGCCCACTCGCGCGACAGCGGCGTGCGGCGCATGTCCTCGCCCTCGCGCCGTTCCACCTTGATAACGTCGGCGCCGAGCAGCGCGAGTTGGTAGCTGCCGTACGGTCCGGCAAGCACCTGGGTGAAATCGAGGATGCGTACCGCCGGCGAACGGACGGGTCATCTCTTCACCTCTCCCGCCCTTCGCGGGAGAGGTCGCGGAGCACTTGCGACGCGGGTGAGGGTGGTGCACGCGGCGCGGCCCTCACCCGTCTCGCTACGCTCGCCGCGTCGGTCCGCTTCGCGGCCCAACCCCGCGAAGAGCGGGCGAGGTGTACGGTGCATCACGCCGCCTTCTCGACGCGGTTGGGCCGCGCCAGCTCCTTCTGCCGGTCGAACTCCGCCCGCCGGCGGGCCAGCTCGTCGGGCGCCGATGCGATCGAGGTTCAGGTAGTCCAGCTTCCAGTCCGCGCTCGCCGCCCAGCGCAGCGGCGACTGCATGGTCGTGCGCGGCCCGACCGCCGACTTCCAGCAGCCGCAGCGCCAACTCCAGCGTCTGCGCCTGCGACTCTGCGTCGTGCGGCTTGCCCGGCGCTGTTGCCGAGCGGAAAGTCGCTGAACAGGAAGCGCGCCACGCCGGCGTGCTCGACGATGTCCTTGGCGCAGCCCATCACGACGGTGGGGATGCCGTTCGCCTCCAGATGGCGCGCGACCAGGCTGCAGGTCTGGTGGCAGACCGGACAGTTCGGCACCAGGATCGCGGCATCGGCGCCGTCCTCCCGGCAACGCGCGCAGAATTTCCGGCGCGTCCGTTTCGATCGTGACGCGATGGCTGCGGTTGGTCGGCGCGCCGTGGAACCGTTGCGTCAGCGCGCCGATGCGCCCGGCGGCCACCGCGCGCAGCAGCGCGGGCAGCGGAAACCAGGTGCCGCTGTCGGTCGCCGTGGTGTGGGTGCGGTCGTAGCCGATGTGCGAGATGCGCAGGTCGTGCGTCCGCCGCCGTGTCGCCGGAATACACCGCATAGAACTTGGCGCCGCCGTTATACGCCGCGCCCGGTCCCTGGTCGCCCTTGCCCGGCTGGTACGGCGCCGCCGTGGTAACCAGCGCCACCCGCGCCTGGCGCAGCGGCTTGGCCAGCGCGGCGAACGGCGCGTCGATATGGTGCGCCCAGCGATACGGCGTGGTGTAGCCGATCGCGCGGTAGTAGTCGCGCGTGCGCTGCATGTAGGGGATCGGCGAATCGTAGTCCGGCGCGAAGCCGAGGCGGTCGTCAAGGTCGTCGTCCATGGCGGTCTCCCCTGCGCCGGGCGGGCGCGGTGGCGGGTCTCGATCGGTCGCTAGCTCACGCGGTGCGTGGCTTGTGTCAATGGCCGGTCCGCGGCGGGGCGTTGCCGCAAACGCGGTGCCGGTCCCTATTCGCATTGCTTCGAGGATTCTTGAGCCCGCACTTTATTGTGCGCATCAAAGTATGAGATACGGAAGGAACGCCATCTGCGACAGATGGCCGCGCGGGCCCGGCTCCCGTCGCAGCACCCGGCGCGGGCGGTGCAGCCGGGGATCCGTTCGGCTCGGGGGTAATGGCGGCGTTGGCCAAGCTTCGTGTGAAGTGCCACCACGGTCTACGTACGCCGTGGCGCGGATCGGCGCGCTTTTGTCGACCGCTCGTGCGTTTGTCGGTACGCGACGGGGCCAAGCACGATGTTTTTGGGCGTTTTACCTTCAATTGCGGTTTCTGCTCTTGGCCACGGCACGCGAGTGGTGTAGCGGGACATCATGTATCTGAAACAATGACTCCCCACGGTGCAGATATCGACCCATCTTTCGCTCAGGTGACAGAGCGGCCAGGGGTGACGGAGGAAGTGCTTCGCCAATTTGCAGGAAACATCCGATGCACCGCGAGAACGTGACGCAGAGTTGACAACCCTCGTTGGATATGATCTGGTATGGTTCCCGAAGTGGTAGGGTCGGTCGAATGTCGTTGGCGAGGCTCCTTTCCTTTTTGGTGATGGGGGGCGCATTCAGCCTCGCGGGCTGCACTGGGTTGTTCACACCCAATATACAAGAGCCGTATCATACGGACCGGGATTTCGAGAAAATCGATGAGTTCTCATGTCGTGGGCGAGATTCAATGTGAGCTGAAGAAAGCGGTGTATAACGCCGTGCATGATCCGCACTTTCCCCCCGGACCCAATACCGGCACCAGCGTCGATTGGTTGAAGCAGTGGGGCGCCAAGGTCACACTGACGCTCACGGTCGACGAAAAAGGCAGCCTCAATCCCGGCGTGACGTTCTTCGTGCCTTACGCAAACGACGTAAAGAAATTCTCTACCGGAACGGTCACTACAGCGCAATCCTTCTCGTTTGGCATCGGATTGCAGGCATCATCCGACGCCACGCGCAAGGAGACGATTTCGTACACCTATGCCTTCAAGGATCTGCTGGACCAGAAATCCATCGACAACATCGCATGCCCCTATGAAGGCAGCGTGACCATACATAGCGATCTCAAGATCAATGACTTCGTCAGGAACAAGATCTATCTGGCGAGGCTGCCCGACCTGCTCGGCCCCACGACATCGCTGTCGCCCTATACTGCGTTCAGCGACGAAATCTCCTTCATCGTCATCTACGGTGGCAATCTCAATCCAGTCTGGAAGTTCGTATCGATTTCGGGAAGCAGCTCCTCCTCCCCGCTCGTCAACTCGACGCGGACCAAGACACAGGATGTGCTGATCACGTTTGGCCTGGTGGTCGAGACACCCGAAAAGCCGCCAACGTTGTCGGATGACGCGAATGCCGTTCACAATGCGAACTTAATCGGCCAAGCGGTGTCGACATCGAACGCCAGCCAGACGCCGCCATGACATCGCTTCACGCCACGCATCCCAGGGGGTGAACCATGGCTCTTACAGAGGCACAGTTCCAGTATCTGATGGGGAATGATGCCGAGTTTCAGCAAAACGTCGCGAGATATGGCCGACCGAAGAATGTCCAGCATTGCACCGATTTGGATGCTAATCCGGGTGATATCTGCCTGGAGGAGGCGTGCGTCGATGGCTTCCAGAACTTCCATTTCTGCGATGCCGTGAACATGTGCACGGTCACGAAGAAGGTTCCCTGCTAACCAGTAATCAGCGGGTCGTTCGGTCCGACGGTATCCGGTTGGCCGAGGGCGGTAGCCCAGTAAATTCGCAGGCGACGCTCTTTGCGCCGTGGACGAACCTGGCTACGACCCGCGGAAGAACGCCTGCAACATCCGCGAGCGCGGCCTGCCGTTCGCCGAGGTCGCCATGCTCGACTGGGAAGGCGCCATCGTCCGGCGGGACACCGGAAAGGACTACGGCGAGGACCGATACCAGACTCTGGCCGACGGGCGCGACGGCAAGCCCTGCGTGGTCGTCTTCGCCATGCGCGGCGACACGCTGTGGGTCACCAGCTTTCGCCGCGCCCATGCGAAGGAAAGGCGAACCTATGGCAAAAAAACCTGATCCATTCCTGATCGATGCGGAGAACCCGCGGTGGACGGCCAAGGCAACCGCCGAGGCACGACCGTTCGGCGACGTGTTTCCCGCGCAGGTCGCGACGTTGAAGAAGCGCGGCCGCCCACCAGTCGAGACTCCCAAGGTGCATATCGGATTCCGTCTGGCGGCCGACGTCGTCGAAGGCTTGCGTGCGACCGGACGAGGCTACAATGCGCGCGTGGAAAAGGTGCTGCGGGAGGCTCTCGCCAAGGGTCGATTGTAAGACAGCCCGGGCGCCGCCGTCCCATGCTTTGCCCGCGTGACGAAGCCGCCCTCGGTCCGAGAGGCGTGCGGAGCGAGCCTATCGGGCGCGTGCGCGCCGCCAGCTCACCTCATCAACGGGCACCTGGAAAATCCATACGCGCGATCAGCCCTGGGCGATCGGGTGAAACAGCGAACCTGCCGGGAGCCCGCTGTCATAGCGAGCGTAGCGAAGCAATCCCCATGATGGTCGGCACCTGGATAGGGATTGCCGCGTCGCTTCGCTCCTCGCAATGACAGCGGAGCGGCTGATCGGGCGCCGTTCCCGCGTTCCCCCGATTGTCCTGGCGATCAGTCCGGCCCCATACGCAGCGCATGCGACTGCCCGGCCGGATCGCGCACCCGGTCGTCGCCCTCCAGATACACCGGCCCGATCGGCACTTTTCCATGCCCACCGGGAATATCCAGCACATAGGTCGGCCAGGCCAGGCCCGTCACCCGACCCCGCAGCGCAGCCAGCAGCCGCTGGCCCTCAGCGATCGGCACGTGGAACCGCGCCGTGCCGGGGGCCGGATCAAGCTGGTGCAGGTAGTACGGCTTCACCCGCGCGCCCAGCATGGCGCGGAACAGCGCCTCCAGTGCCGCCTCGCTGTCGTTCACCCCGCGCAGCAGCACCGACTGGCCGAGCAGCGGCACGCCGCGCGCCAGCACAAGCCGCAACGCGGCGCGCGCGGCCTCGGTGAACTCGCGCGCATGATTGGCGTGCACCACCAGCCAGAGCGGTTTGTCGCCCGCCGGCGCCCCTGCCAGCGCGTCCGCCAGCGCCTCGGTCACCAACCCCGGATCGGCCACCGGCACGCGCGTGTGCACGCGCAGGGTCTCGACATGCGGGATCGCCGACAGCGCCGCAACGATCTCGCCCAGCCGGCGCGGCGACAGCAGCAGCGGATCGCCGCCGGTCAGGATCACCTCGCGGATCGCCGGGCGCGCCCGCAGCCAGTCATACGCCGCCGCCAGCTCCGCGGCACTCAGCAGCCCGCCGTCCGGGCCGACCTGCTCGCGGCGGAAACAGAAGCGGCAATACACCGGACAGGCCAGCAGCGGCTTCAGCAGCGCGCGGTCGGCGTAGCGGTGCACGATGCCCTTGATCGGCGACAGCGCCTCGTCGCCGATCGGATCGAGGCTCTCGTGCGGCGCGGTGACCAGCTCGGCCGGGTCGGGCAGGAACTGCCGTCCGATCGGATCGTCCAACGGCGCGACCCCAGGCGCGGCCCCAGCGGCAACCCCCGCCGCGATCAGCGCCCGCATCGCCGGCGTGATCGCCACGGCGTAGCGCCACGCCACGGCCGCCGCGTCGTCCCGCGCGGCGGGCGCGATCAGGCCGGCCGCGACCAGCGCATCGGCCGTCCGCAGCGTGCGCGCGTCAGGTGTGGTCCAATCCGGCACAGCGCCAGCAAATAGGCCGCCGGCGCCGCGCTGGCCAGGGGACGCGATCCGGGCCGAGATCGGGGCGCGCGCTCGGCCGGCGCCGTTTACCGATCCGTAACGCCGATGCCCGACCCTGCGCACCGCGCCAATGCGCGGGCCATCCGACGGACCCAAGGCATGCCCCAGATTCCGGCTTCCGACTCAGCCGCCGACACGATCGCCGCCCTGGGCGAGGCCCTCGATCTGCTCGATGTCGGCGTCGCGGTGCTCGACCGCGACCTGCGCGCGCGGGTCATCACCCGCCGCTTCGCCAAGGTGTGGGCGCTGCCGGACGGGGCCGCGCCGACGCTGCGGGAGCTGGCCGCGGAGGTGCACGGCTTCCACGCCGCCGACACGCAAGCCAACCTGGCGACTGCCGCCGACACCCAAGCCGACCCGGCCACCGCCGCGGATCGGCTGGAGGCGGCGGTGCGCGCCGGCGCGATCCCGTCCGCCGAGCTCCGGCTGGCCGACGGCAAACGGCGTCTGCTGCGCTGCCTGGTCCGCCGTGACGGCGGGCGCCTGCTGACCTGTGCCGCACTCGCCGCGCCGGACGAGGCGTCGGACCATTCCCTGCGGACGCCGGACGCCGCCGAGCGGCTCGCCGTCGAACTCCGCTTCAGCAACGAGACGCTGGAAAGCCAGGCCGCCTATCTCGCCTCCCTGGCCGAGGCCGCCGACGCCAACGCCCAGGCCGCCGAGGAGGCCACGCGGCTGCTGCAGCGCGAGGTCGCCGAGCGGCGCCAGCTCGAGGCACGGCTGCGCCACATGGCGGCCACCGACGCGCTGACCGGCGCGCTCAGCCGCGCCCAGTTCCTCGCCCTCGGCCAGCGCGAGGTGGAGCGGGTGCGCGCGCAGGGACTGGGCCTTGCGCTGCTGATGCTCGATGTCGATCATTTCAAGGCGATCAACGATCGCTATGGCCACCCGACCGGAGACGCGGCGCTGTGCCACCTGGTGACGGAGCTGCGTGCCGGGATCCGCCGCATCGACCTGCTGGGCCGGCTGGGCGGGGAGGAATTTGCCATCGTGCTGCCGGCGATCGGGCGCGAGGCGGCCGCCGCGGTGGCCGGGCGGCTGTGTGCCCGGGTCGCCGGCCACGCGCCGACCCATGCCACGCAGCAGATCGGCATGACCGTCAGCATCGGCCTGGCGCTGCTGGCCGACGGCGATGCCGGCATGGAGCAGCTTATGGTGCGCGCCGATACGCTGCTGTACGCGGCAAAGCACGCCGGGCGCGACCGCGTGGTGGCCGAGGTGCCGCCGCTGGCCGCCTGAGACCGACCCCCCGTGTCATGGCCGGCGCAGGCCCCCGTGTCATGACAATTGCAACAGGTCCTGCACGTGCACCACCACCTCACCGCTTGAGATAACGCACCGACAGGGTGTTGCTGGCGAAGCCGAAATTGCGGGCGTCGGTCAGCTCGATCTCGATATGTTCGGACTTCGTATCGTAGGCCCAGACCGTCGTCACGCCCTCGAACGCATCGGCCTTCTTGGCGACCTCCGGCTTGCGCACGAAGCGCGAGCCATGCGGCAGGTGCGGCAGGCAGGCATCGATGGCCGCCCCCGTCGCCTTATACCACGCCGTCGTGACCGCTGCATCCACCTTGTCATTGATGGTGCAGCGCAACTCCTGCTGCGGATCGGTTTCCGCGCCACGCAGCTCGCATGCGGAATTGGTCAGAAACGCCTTGGCCTTCCAGATCGGCCAGACCGCACTGGTTTTTTCCCCGCGCAGGGCAACGAACCCCGACGGCGGATCGGTCAATAATTTGGTCAACGCAGGACAAATCTCATCCGCCATCGCACGCCCCATTCCCGATGCCGCAAAGACCGCACAGACCGCCAGCAGATATCGTTTCACGCCGCCACCCCCTGCGCCGGCGGCCTGATCAGCAATCGATTCATATCGACGAACAGCCCCCCGCGCACGCCGGCCAACAGCTCCTGCCACGGCCCCAGATTGGCGGCGAGCGTGTCATACAGGTCGCGCTTGAGCGGCAGGTCGACGATCCCTTCCTCGGTCATCCCGTTCACCCAGCGCAGCAGCAGGTCTCCATCCTCGGCGACATCGATCAGCCGCAGCTCGGTGCGGTCATTCAGCGGCGGAGCCGGCACGTTGCGGAGCACGCTGATCTTCAGCAGTTCGAGGATGCCGTCATCCAGCCCCGCCTGCTTGGCGATCAGCTTCTCGCGCAGGGCGGTCCAGCCGAACACCAGCCTGGCATCGATCTCGGCACCGATCTGGCGCTGCAGCGGGGGCGCCAGCCGGCCGAACGCCTGGTCATACAGCGCGCTGGCGTCCGCTTCGGCGACGTACCATTGCTCCAGCCGATCGGTGTCTTCGACCAGGATCCATTGGCCACGGTTGATGTCGATATAGGTGAGATGCGCCGGCAGGCGGATCGCGGCGCCGCAGCCACCGCAGATCACCGACTGGAACGAACCGTCGAGGATGGCATCCCGGAGATCCTGCCGCCGGTCGGCATTCACGCTGGCGGCAAGCTCGGCCTCGGCCGCCTTGCCGCATTTGGTGCAGGTGGCCGTTACGCGCAGAAAGATCGACATGGCCGGACCTCGTCGTGGGTTCGGTGCGGGTTGCGGACGTCCCTCGGCCTAGCTGGTCTTCGCCGGCGCGCTCTCGCCCGCCGCCGAGCCGCCGTACATGTAGGCGGTGAGTGCCGAGTCGACGCCGTTGGGCGGCGGTTTCTGATTGAAGAAGCTGAACGCATAGAGCTCGGCGAACCACTCGCCCGGCGCGCGCCATTGATAGTCTCGTACGGTCAGCGCCTTGGCGCGCACCGCGGTCTCGTAGCTCACCCATACGCCGCTATAGGCCTCGTGATAGGTCCGCCCGCCGATGTCGTGGGCAGTGGCGCCCCACGGCCAGTTCGGTGGATCGGATCGGCGCGATGCGCAGAGATCGAGCAGGGTCTTCAGCACCGCCCAATCCGGATCGGACATCCCGTCCGGCCGATTGACGGTGCCGCCGAGCGCATTGGTGACGGCGGTGGACAGCACCCCGTCATCGAGCGGCTTGGAAAGGTTTTTCGCATTGCCCGCCTTGAACTGCTCGACGAATTTCGTGGCGGTGGATTGCAGGGTCTCCGGCCGCCAGCCGCCGCTGCCGGATTTGCTCCCGTTGGAATCCATGATCTTGAAGCGGTCGTCGACGGAATGGCCGAGCTCATGCAGCGTCGAGATACTGAAGCCGTTGGCGGGCATCGGCGTATTGCCGGTCGGATCCTTGGGATCCGTGTACGGCCAGGTCTCGCCGCCGTAATCGCCCATGTTGATCTGGGCGCCGCCGTAGGAGGCGCCGGTGTTCTTCACCCATTTCTTGCCGCCATGTCCGTCATCGACCTGACTGAGCGGTTCGTAGTTCAGCGTCCGCATCTGGCTCTGCACCACGTCCGCCTCGGGGACGAGGTCGAACATCTTGTAGACCTGATCGAGATGCGTATTCGGCATGTTGGCCGGGTTGGTGATGTCGAAACCGTAGCGGTCCTTCAGCGCCTTGCCGTAGGTCGCCTCGACCGTGGACTTGTCGTTGGTCACGCCGACCGCTTCGTCGAACAGCGCCTGCGCCGTCTTGTTGATCGCCTTGAGCTGCTTGGCCCGCTCGGCACGATCGGTGAGCTTGCCGACCTCCTCGATGGATTTGTCGAGGGCGGCAAGCTGCTTATCGAGCCCGGCTTTCTTGGGATTTTCCTTGGCGATCTTGTCGATCTGTGCCTTCGCGGCGTCACGCATGTCGGTGATCGCGGCCGTGACCCCTTCGACCGCGGATTTCTTCAGGTTCGCGACATCGGCCAGAGCCTGGTCGGCGGCGGTCTTGGCGCGCGCGCTGCACGCCGAGACGGCCTGGTAGCGGCTGGCGATGTCGGGCAGCTTGAGCCCCTCGGCATGGGCGTCGCGGATGTTCTTTGCCTGCGCCTCGTAGGGCGTGGCGTCCAGCCCGGCGTCCTTGACGTTCTTGATCTCGGCGTCGAGCCGCTTCATCGAGTCGTCGTAGTCGCCATCGGCGAGTTTCATCGCCTCGTCGTTGATGAAACCGCCGACCGCTTTGACGCCGGCGACGACGCCGTCTTCGATCGTCTTCCCGACCGAGACGGCACCCTCTTCGATCGTCTTCCCGACCGAGACGACACCCTCCTCGATCGTCTTCCCAACGACGACGACGCCCTCTTCGATCTTCTTCCCGACGGCGACGACGCCCTCGCCCACGGCTTTGACGCCGCCAACAATGCCTGCCCCGATGGATTTCAGCCCGCCCAGGATGTCAGACCCAAGACTCGCCTGCTCGCCGCTGTCCGATCCGGAGGCCTGGGATGAGGGCGCGGATTGCTGCTGATACGTGTCGAGATCGATGCCGAACGTATCCTTCACCCAGGCGTTCATTTTCGCGTCCGGCATGCCTATGCTCGCATTCTGATCTGCCTTGCTGCCTGGATCCCGTGGGGCGGGTCCGTGCCACGTCATGCGCCCGCGCGGAGACCCTGCAGCGTTCGGGCTGCCTTACGGGACTGCGACAGAATATCTGAGATGTCCGTGCCCCGTCATCAGTCCGTGTTGTCACGTTATCGTCAAGAACCGCGCTCCCGCCATAATACTGCTCGCCATCGATCCGGACGGAATGTTCGCTTCCGGCAACCGCCCGGGTTGACCCGAAAGACCGGCTCGGGCGCGCAGCAGCCGGTTCCACCGACCGGGGAGCTGACGATCGCACCGCTGGAGACCGCGCTCGCGCGGCGCCACGGGACCGGCCAAAATCGCAATCGGCGTGGTGCGCAAGACGCTGCTGGTGCCAGCACCTTTCCGGCCGATTTCAACCGAGGCAAGGGGTCACCTGCTCCCCGTCATGGCCGACCCCCGGGTCCGGCCGAAGCCCGGCTCGCGGACAGGCGGCGCCTGCCCGAGGCGGGGGCCGGCCATCCGCGACTGTGCCGCTCGCACGAAGCGAGGGCGTGGATGGCCGTGACCGGCCTTACCCCCCGGGCAATTGACCCGGGAGACGGCCATGACGGGAACGGTCAAGCAGTCCGGCGTCCGGTAAAACCCGTCGCTTGACAACACGCGCAGATCGGCAAAACGCGGCAATCCGTGACGACGGGCGAACCAGCTTTCTCAGCGCAAGATATTTCGGCGGGCCCCCGTCAGCAACGCGCAGGCAGTCCAATCAACTCCGTGAAACTCGCTGTCCGCCGGCCTCAGTCCTTGCTCCCCCTGTGCCGCCCCGGACGCACCAAAATGTTATCTAGCATTGCGCCGAGAGTTAGTATATTTATCCTCCTGTTGCAACCGGCTTGCACCAGGAGTTTTCCCCCCATGACCCTCCCCTCCAACGGCATCACCCCCGACGTGATCCGCGAAATCATGCCGCCGTACCGCCTCGACCCCGACCTCCTTGCCTCGACCATCGCCGCCCTCCCGCCACCCCCGCCCGACGCGACCATCGCCTGGCGCCAGACCCACCTCACCCGCCTGCTCGGGGAAATCGCCGCCCTCAAGCCCGCCGACGCCGCGCAGGGGCGCATCGCCAGCTCGCTGCTGATCGTCCGCGAGATGGCCGACACGTTTGCCGCCCGCACCCATGCCCCCGGCCTGGACCTTAACGAGATGTGCCGCCTCTCCCGCACCACCACCGAGCTGCTGCGCTCCGCCGCCGCGCTGGAGCGCATCCTCGCCCGCCACCAGCAGATGCCCGTCCCGTTCTACGGCACCGTGGTGCAGGACGAGGTCGACGTCCCCACCCTCGCCGCGCTCTGGGGCAGCGGGACCCCGACCGTCGCCGAGGCAGGCGCCGGCCAACCGCCTGCCACACCGGAACGCGCCACCCTGGAGCCAGCCACCCTGGAGCCTGCCACCGGTCAGCCTTGCCCCGGGGCTCTTGTCCCGGCGGTTGACCCGGTGGCGCCGCGACCCGCTGCCGTGCCGACACCCGCCGCCGCGGCCCGGCCGGCGCGGCGCACCGCGGCACCGCCCGCCCCGCCGCCCCCACCGGACGCAGCTTCGCCAGCGGCCGACGACGAACCACGCCCGCCGGCGACCCCCCGGTCGCCAGGCCACCCACCGGCCGAGACCTCCGCGCCGCGGCATCGCTCATCCACCCCGGCCACTCGCTCCGTGCGGCCCGCCGGCACCTCCTCGGAGTGGGTGATCGAGCAGCTCGACCAAGGCCCCGGCTGGTCGCGCGAAATCCTGCGGCCCCGCACCGCCGCGGACCCGGTAGCCTGCCCCGGCGAAGGTCCGGGAGCCCGTCCCGGCGAAGGCCGGGATCACGGTGCCGCACCCCGCTCGGCCGCGCGATGACCGCCGCCATGATCGCCTCCCCCGCCGGGGCAGGCACCGCCGCCACGGCGCCGATGCCGCGCCTGCCCGCGGTCCCCGCCGCACCCGCCGCGCGACCCGCGCCCGGCCCGCTGCGCAACGGCAACCCGCGCTGCAATCCCAACCCCGCCCTGCGCTGCGGCGCCAAGGCGCGCACCACCGGCGGCCTCTGCCAGGCCCCGGCCATGGCCAACGGCCGCTGCCGCATGCACGGCGGCAACTGCATCGGCCCCGCCACGCCCGAGGGCCGGGCGCGCATGATCAAAGCCAACACCAAGCACGGCGCCTTCACGGCGGCGAAGCGGGCCGAGCACCGCTACGTCCGCACCCTGATCACCCGCAACCGCCTGCTCTGCGCCGCCCGCCGCCTCCGGCGCTATCTGCCGCCCGAGATGGCCGTCCGCCTGGCGGCGGGCCCGGCCGAACTCGCCGCCCCGGTCCACCCTTCGAACCTGCCCTTTCTCAAACCGCAGGACGCAATGCTTTACACCGTGAAAACCGGCCCGGCCGCCACCGGCGCCCTCCCCGCCGCCTGCGACCCCTCTGCCGTCCGTGTCCCCTCCGCCGCCCGCACCCGCGCCGCGCGATCCCGCAAACCAACGCCGCCACGCCCGGCCGGCCGCGCCGCCGAGCGTCTGGCCGCCCGCGCCGAGGCCGCCGCCCTTGCTCCCTGGCGCAAGGCCATTGCCTTCGCCCGAGCTGCGGGGCGCGCCGCCCGCCAGGCCCGACGCGCCACCCGCCAGGCCCGCGCCGCCGCGCGCAAAACGCAACTCCCAGGACGCAACGCCATGCAAAGCCTGTCCTCGGACGCGCCGGCGGCGCGACGCGGGGGTGAGAACGCCACACCGGTCGTCGGATTGCCTGCCAGGGACACCGCCCCCACGCCGCAGCCGAACGCCCCGTGGTGCGATCTCAGCGTCCTGGAACGCGAGGTGGCCGCGCGTCTGGCCGGCCTGCGTGCCCGCGGCTGCAGCCAGCCTCCGGGTCAGCCGGCGCGAACGCCAGACGCGGAATCGGAATTTCCAGGACGCAACGCCATACAGGGCATGCCCTCGGGCGCGCCTGCGGCCCGACCCGGGGGTGAGGCTGCCGCGCACCCCGACGCCCTGCCACCGGGCGCTTGTCCCGGTGGTGCCACGCCAGCCACCCCACAACCGCCCGCCCCTTCACCGTTGTCCCACCTCGCGCCCGGCCTCCTGCACGCCGCATCCGCGCACCACCCGTCGCCGCCCACGCCCTCCGGCGGCCAAACCGAAAATCCAGGACGCAATGCCTTGCAGAGCCTGCCACCGGGCGCTTGTCCCGGTGGCCTGCCAACCTTCAGCCTGCCACCGGGCTTGACCCGGTGGGGCGCTTGTCCCGGTGGTGAGCGGCCCGCCGCCCGGCCGCTCGCCCCGATCAGGGCCGTGCTCCTGCGCACCACCACCCTGTCCCGGATCCCGCAGCCGAACCTGCGCGCCCAGCTCACCCAGCGCTTCGGCCTCCCGACGCCGACGCCGAACCGCGTGGCGCCGCTCCGCCCGCGCGCACCGTGCTAGCATACCCGCCATGCCGCCCCCCGCCTGGCACCCCGACTCCCTCGCCGCGCGCCTCCCCCACCTGCGCCGCCGCGCCCTGCTGACCCAGGCCACCCGCGCCTTCTTCACCGCCCGCGGCTACACCGAGGTCGAGACCCCCTACGCCGTCCCCACCCCCGGCGAAGAAGTCCACCTCCGCGCCTTTCCCACCACCCGCGACCACCCCGACGGCAGGCGCGAACCCCTGTGGCTGCACACCAGCCCGGAGTTCGCCATGAAGAAGCTGCTGGTCGGCGGCGCCGGGCCGATCTTCCAGCTTGCCCGCGTCTGGCGGAACGGCGAGGCCAGCGACCTGCACGCCGCCGAATTCACCATGCTGGAGTGGTATCGCCCCGGCGCCACTCTCGACGACCTGATCGCCGAGACCGCCGCCTTCCTCCGCGCCGTCCTCCCCCCGACCGTCACCTGCCGCGGCACCACCACCGACCTCGGCACCATCGAACGCCTCACCCTCGCCGACGCCTTCACCCGCCACGTCGGCGCCGACCTGCTCGCCACTGCCGACGACGCCACGGCCCTCGCCGCCGCGGCCGGCGTCCGCCTGCGCCCCAACGAGACCTGGGAGGACCTGTTCTTCCGCCTGTTGCTGGCGCGCATCGAGCCGCAGCTCGGCCGCGCGCACCCCACCTTCCTCACCCACTGGCCCGCCGCCCAGGCGGCGCTGGCCCGCCGCGACCCCGCCGACCCCCGCGTCGCCGAGCGCTTCGAGCTGTTCGTCTGCGGCATCGAGCTGGCCAACGCCTTCGTCGAGCTCACCGACGCCGCCGAGCAGCGCGCCCGCTTTCTCGCCGACCGCGCCCGCCGCCACGTCCTCGCCGCCGGCCAGCCCGATCCCCAGGTGCATCCGCCAGCCGCCGCCGAAGCCGCGCGTCCCCCGCCGGCGATCCCGCCCACTGCGCCGGCCACCGACTGGCCGATGGACGAGGACTTCCTCGCCGCCCTGGCGCATGGCATGCCGCCCGCCGCCGGCATCGCGCTGGGCTTCGACCGGCTGGCGATGATCGCGGCGGGCGCGGACCGGATCGACCAGGTGCTCTGGCTATGAACCCACGCCAAGCGCTGCGCCTTGCCATCGTGCTGGCCTGCGCCGCCCTGCCGGCCGCCTGCACCGACGAGGGGGCGGCGCGCATGGCCACGCTCAACCACCTGGTCGGCCAGTCCGAGCAGACGCTGCTGCTGACCATGGGCGTGCCGACGCGCTTCTATGACGCCGACGGAACAAGATACCTCGCCTATGACGAGCGCCGCGAAGACGTCGTTCCGGGTGTGCCGGGGGTTGGCGTGATGCATGCCGGGGCCATGCCGCCGCAGACCATCGTCCGCGAGTGCGAGACCACGTTCCAGCTCGCCAACGGTGTGGTGCGCAGCTACACCCTGCGCGGCAACGCCTGTGACTGAGCTGGACTATCGCGGCGGGGGAGAAAACTCGGCGCGCGCCCGCACGGCGGCAAGCCCGAGCAGCGGCGGCACCGCGAAGCACCACGTGCTCACCAGGTCGAACAGCAACGCCGCCGTGGCGCAGCAGGCGCAAAAGACCGCGACGTTGCCGACCATGCGCGCCGGCCGGGCGCACCGGTCATGGCGTGTCTCCCGATGGCACGTCCGGGCCGCTCGGTCCGGCACCGGTGCGGGACCGTGCAGCGCGGCGGGCCATGCAATGATCGGTGACGCGATAACCGATCGTCATGGCCAGCACGAGCAGCGCGCCGGTCAGCATCGGCGGGGCCGGCGAGGGAATGTCCAGCGCGCGGCAGGCAAATCCCGTCGTGAAGGCGATGGCGATGCCCAGCGCCGTCTTCATGGCGTTCCCACCACACGCCCGGCGACGATGTATCCCAGTGTCATCGCGATCAGGATCACCGCCCCGGTGATGCGCGGCGGGGCAGGGGAGGGGATGTCCAGCGCCCGGCACACCGCGCCGACCGCCAGACCCAGCACGAGACCCGCCGCCGCTGGGATCATGCGCGCTATCGCCCTCCCTGAACGCGGCGCAGCGCCCGTCACCGCCGCCGAACATGGTCTTGGCATAGATCAGCCCGGGCCCATATGCCCCACCGCGCGCGAACTCGTCATGCCGGTGGATGCCGGCAGAAGCCTGCCCCTGGCGAAGGCCGGGGCCGGCATGACGACCTGAGTGCCGCCGACGAGCCAATCGTTCGGACACCTGAATTGAATCACCCACATGTGATCGTCGGCCGGAACTGTCTGCCTTCGGCCCCGGAGCCAAGGTCGTGATAATCGGCAACATCCGACCGCGGCAGGCGCCGGGCGAAGCCGGGTTCCCTGTCGCTTCGACATCGTCGTCCAACTCCAGGGGGGCACAAATGGCGCAAACCGTGGCGGATGTCCTGGTCGACGCGCTCGAACAGATCGGCGTCAGGCACATCTTCGGACTGATCGGCGACTCGCTGAACCCGCTCGCCGACGCGGTGCGGCACAGCAAGATCGAATGGATCGGCGTCCGCCACGAGGAGGGCGCGGCGCTCGCCGCCGCCGGCCAGGCCAAGCTGACCGGCCGGCTCGCGGTGTGCGCCGGCACCACCGGACCGGGCAGCACCCACCTGGTTGCCGGCCTCTACGAGGCCAGCCGCGACCACGCGCCGGTGCTGGCGCTGTCGGGCGACATGCCGCGCAAGCTGCACGGCACCGACTACATCCAGACCACCAAGCCCGACCTGCTGTTCCGCGACGTCGCGCTGTATTCCGAAACGATCAGCGCGCCGGCACAGGCGCCGGCGGTGTTCCACCAGGCGATCGCGGCGGCCTATGCCGGCCGCGGCGTGGCGCACCTGACGCTGCCGCAGGACGTCATCGGCGGGCGGGCCGAGGGCGAGGTGTCCAGCCTCGCCACGCTGCGGCCGTCGCCCGAGCTGGCGGCCGGCGAGGCCGACCTCGCCGAACTGATCCGCCGCATCGATGATGCCGGCAGCGTGGTGATCATGTGCGGCGCGGGATGCCACGGCGCCGCCGCCGAGGTGTCCGCGCTGTCGGACCGGCTCAAGGCGCCGCTGATCCATTCGGTCAAGGGCAAGGACATCCTGCCGTTCGACGACCCGCGCTGGATGGGCGGCATCGGCATGATCGGCACCAGGCCGGTCTATCACGCCGTGATGCGCTGCGACCTGCTGCTCATGGTGGGGACCGACTATCCGTACTCGGAGTTCCTGCCCCACAAGGGCACGGTCGTGCAGATCGACACGCGTCCCCAGGCGCTCGGGCGGCGCGCGCCGACCGCGCTCGGCGTCCTCGGCTCGGCGCGTCCGACGCTGAAGCTGCTGCTCGAACGGGTGGCGAGCCAAGACCGACACCGGCTTCCTGGAGCACGTGACGCAGGAGCGCCGGACCTGGGATGAGATGCTCGACAGGCAGGCCGATCCCGCGCGCAGCGCGGACCGGATCCACCCGCAGGCGGTGGCCCGCACCGTCAGCGACCTGGCCGCGCGCGATGCCGTGTTCGTGCTCGACACCGGCCTCAACACGCTGTGGTCCGCCAACTGGATTCGCCAGAGCGGATCGCAGCGGATCATCGGCTCGTTCAACAATGCCGCGGTCGGAACGGCGCTTGGCCAGGCCAACGGCATCCAGGCGCTGGACCGGGCGCGCCAGGTCATCGCGCTGTGCGGCGACGGCGGCTTCAACATGCTGATGTGCGAGTTCCTGACCGCCGTGCAGCACAAGCTGCCGGTCAAGGTCGTGGTCTACAACAACTCGGCCTTCGGCCTGATCACGCTGGAGGCGGAGTCGATCGGGCTGCCCCCGTTCAGTAAAGGCATCGCGTTTCCCAACCCCGACTTCGCTGCGCTGGCGCGGGCCTGCGGCGGCCACGGGTTCAAGGCGAGCCGGCCGGACGAGCTGCGGGGCGCCATCGGCGAGGCGCTTGCCGCCGACGGCCCGGCCATCGTCGATGCCGTGGTGGTGGCGAACGAGGTGCCGAACCTGCCGCATCTCGAGCCGTCCTTGCTCGGGCACTACGCCGTGGCGAAGATAAGGGAGGCCGTCCTCGCCGTGACCCACGGCTGACGGCCCCATAAACGCTGACGCAAACGCAAGCACCGACGCAAATGCAGACACAAACGCCCATGGGGATGCCGCATGAGCTGGATGCCGTCGAACGATCCGATCCTGGGTGACGCGCAGTCCTGCGACGCGCTGGAGCTGGTGGTGGTGCCGCGGGTGCGCGACCTGGGCGGCTTCGCCGTGCGCCGCGCACTGCCGCAGGCGAAACGCCAGATGGTCGGCCCGTTCATCTTCTTCGACCAGATGGGGCCGGTGCAGTTCCTCGCCGGGCAGGGCATGGACGTGCGGCCGCACCCGCATATCGGCCTGGCAACGGTCACCTACCTGTTCGACGGCCGCATCATGCACCGCGACAGCGAGGGCAACGCGCTGGAAATCACCCCCGGCGCGCTGAACCTGATGACCGCCGGCAGCGGCATCGCGCACTCCGAGCGCACCCCGCCGGACGCGCGTACCACCGGCAGCGGAACGTTCGGCATCCAGAGCTGGGTCGCGCTGCCCGCGGCGCTGGAGGAAACCGCGCCCGGCTTCCAGCATTTTTCCGCCGCCAGCCTGCCGGTGGTGGAGGACCACGGCCTCTGGGCGCGGATCATCGCCGGCTCGGCGCTGGGAAAAACCTCGCCGGTCAGCACGCTGTCCGAATGGCTGTACGTCGAGGTCCGGCTGGCCGCCGGCGCCAGCGCTCCGCTCGACCCCGACCAGGAGGAGCGCGCGATCTACGTGGTCGATGGCGAAATCCGGATCGCCGGGGAAACCTTTGCGGGCCCGCGCCTATTGATCTTCCGCCCCGGCGACCGCATTTCGATGACCGCGACGCGCGATGCCAGGCTGATGTTGCTCGGCGGCGCGGCGCTGGAGGGGCCGCGCTACATCTGGTGGAATTTTGTGTCCTCGAGTCGCGACCGCATCGAATCAGCGAAGGCCGACTGGAAATCCGGCCGGTTCAAACCGGTGCCCGGCGAGACCGAGTTCATCCCGCTACCGGATTGATAATGCGCGCTCGCCCAGATGACAATCACCGGCCCCACCTGTCCCGGCCCCACCTGTCCCGGCCCCACCTGTCATTGCGAGGAGCGCAGCGACGAAGCAAGCCCCATCCAGGTACCCCCCGCGTGGGATTGCTTCGTCGCTGCGCTCCTCGCAATGACACGATGGCGTTACGACCGATGGCGTTACGACCGATGGCGACACAACCGGCGGCGACGCGAAAGGCAGCGCGTCCGGTCAGCGTGACAACGCGCGGACGCGGATCAGCTCAGCCCGCCGGCCAGACTCCGCAGCGCGTTGCAGTTCAGGATCGTCACGTCATTGGTGTTCGGGATGTCGATCATTCGCTCGACCCGCAGCCGGCTCAGCGTGCGGCTGACCGTTTCGATCGTCAGCCCGAGATAGTCCGCGATGTCGCCGCGCGTCATGGCCAGTGCGATCCGCTCGCGCCCGGCGCCGCACGCCGGCCCCGGCGCCAACTGCATCAGCAGGAAGCTCGCCAGCCGCTCCCGCGCGGTCTTGCGCCCCAGCAGCAGCATCTGCTCCTGCGCCGCCACCAGCTCGTTCGCCGCCACCTCCAGCAGTCGCTGCTCCAGCCTGGGAAACTCGACCAGCAGTTTCTTCAGCTTGGGCCGCGAGAAGCGGCAGAAGCGGACCGCGTCGATCGCCTCGGCGCTGAACGCATAGACCGAGGACACCGCAAGCCCGAGGAAATGCCCCGGCCCGGCGAACCCGGTGATCTGCCGCCGCCCGTCCGGCAGCAGCTTGTACAGCTTGGCGGTGCCCGCGGTGATGTTGAAGAAGCTTTCGGCCGAGTCGCCTTCCTCGATGAACGTCCGCCCGGCATCCACCTCGGTCACCACCGCCAGCGCGGCCAGCGGGGCCATGTCGTCATCGCCGATCGCCCCGCACACGCTGTAGCTCCGCGCGCCGCAATGCGCGCAGGGTTCCGGCAGTTGCCGCCGCTCCAGGATGATCGGCCGCGCCGCCGCGACGAGCATCGGGGGCTCGCGTCGCTGCGCTGGAGGCGCTGCCTGCGCACTCATTCGCTTTCCCCTGGATCGCTCGCCGTGTTCATTGCCGGCATGCTCGTAAACCACCGTATCGATCCTGTCGACAGACCGGTTTTTGATTTGGATCATGGCCGCGGCAGCCCCCGACCGACAGGCTGGCTTCCCCGAGACACGCACGCCCAATGTGGAGCCATGCCGGACATCACCGTCCAGATGTTGCCACCGGACCAGATCCGGTCGGTGTATCCATTGATCCGCCAGGCGGTGCCGACCCTGGACCTGGCGGGATGGATGCGCTTTGCGCGACCGCTCGTCAACGCGCGCCGCGCCGGGGTCGGCGGCATCGTGGTCGCCCGGCGCCCGCCGCGCCCGTTCCCCAGCGGGCTATTCTGCTATCGCCTGGAGCACGACCTGGCGCACGGCAAGGTGCTGCTGGCCGAGCACTTCGTCGCCCTCGACCTGCTCGATCCGGAGGCCGTGCTGGCCGCGCTGCTGGCGGAACTCGACGCACTGGGCCGCCGGTTGGGCTGCGACGTGGTGCGCGCAGTGGTGCACCGCTCGGCCCCGGATGTTGCCGGCCGGCTGACCGCGGCCGGCCACCAGCCGGAGGCCGCGCTGCTGTGGAAGCCGATGCGCCCGCCGATCCGTCAGCCGGGCGCCGGGCGACGCACCCGAACCCGCGCTTGCGCAGCACCCAGCCAATAGGTTAGCACCTGCAAGCATGCGCAAGGTACACGCGCCGCTGGCCTGATTTCGCCAGCTTGGCCCCGGCTTGGTCACCGGTGCGGCCGACGGCGATCCGTCGGGCATCGTCACCTGTTCGCAGGCCGGCGCGGCCTTCGGCTACACGCTCGGCTGGTCGGCGGTGATCAACGGCGTGGTGGCCGGACCGCTGATCGTGGCGATGGCGCTGCTCGGGTCGCTGCGCCCGGTGATAGGCAGCCTGGTGTTGCCGATCTGGCTTCGCGTGCCGGGCTGGGCCAGTGCGGCGCTAATGGTGGGCGCGACGGCGGGGATGTCGCTGGGACAGGCGCGGGCTTGCGGCGGATCATACGCCCGCTGCCGGCCGGCCAGATGGTGCGAGAGGGGGGATTCGAACCCCCATGACCCAGGGTCGGTCGATTTTGAGTTCGACTGCGTCTACCGTTCCGCCACTCTCGCCCGCCGCGGCTTCTACACCATCTCACGCGGATTGGCACCGTTTGCGTCCGGGTGCCGGCTTCGCTATAGGGTCCGCCCGCTGATCCCGAGTAGCTCAGTCGGTAGAGCAAGCGGCTGTTAACCGCTGGGTCGCAGGTTCGAGTCCTGCCTCGGGAGCCAACTGAAACAAGGAGCCAGGCGGTATTCCGGCCTGCTCCTTGTCCCTTTTCCCAGGTCGGGGCCAGCGCAGGGCGGTCTCGTGCCGCCTTCACCCGCGGCCGCCGGCCCGCACGGTCCCGTCCGCCCCGGGAACGCGGTGGCCGGCATTCGCCGCGCTCATGTCCCGGGGCCGGGAACGAAGCACAGCACGCCGCCCCACGCGGCCCAACAGGCTACCGGGCCGCCGGTCGGGTTGTCGCGCCCCGCCAGCACGTGCGCCGGGGGCACCTTTACCCACGCATCCGGCGCGCGCGAGCCGAACCTCTTGCGGTCAATGAACACCTCGGTGTCGCTGCCGGCCGCCCGTGTCGGGACGTTGCGGCAGTCCGCCTCCGAGCAGCAGGAATAGCCGTTGCCCGGTCGGCGCAATTGGTGGAACCACGGCGCCAGCGCCGGATCGGCACCGGGCGGTGGGTTGGCACGCGCCGCAGCCGTGACCGACAGCAGCGCCAGTGCAAGGAGAGGCAGCCGCTTCATCACAGCACTGTAGCGACGCCCGGCCGGTTTCCCCAGCACGATCCGTCGATGTGGGGCATGGAAAGGGCCACCGTCGCGGGAAGCTGCGTCGCCGATCCCGTGCGATCGGGCGCGAATGTTGCGTGGCGGGCGCGAAAGTCAGGCCAGCTCGACCAGCACCGGCACGTGATCGGAGGGCTGGTCGGCGCCGCGTTCCTCGCGGTCCGGCGCGGCGGCCACCAGCCGCTCGGTCAGGGCCGGCGACAGCAGGGCGTGGTCGATCCGCAGGCCGGAATCGCGCGGCCAGGCGGCGCCCTGGTAGTCCCAGAATGTGTAGACCCGCCCGGTCGGGTGCAGCGCCCGTACCGCGTCGGTCAGGCCCAGCCAGAGCAGGCGGCGGAAGCGGGCGCGGCTCTCCGGGCGGATCAGCGCGTCGCCGGGGGCGAGCGCGCCCGGCGCCAGGTCCGCGTCGGTCGGGGCGACGTTGAAGTCGCCGGTAATGACGAACGGCGTGTCGGCCTCCAGCAGCGCGGCGGCGCGCTCGGCCAGAAGGTCCATCCACGCCAGCTTGTAGGCGAAGCCCGCCTCGCCGCCGGAGTTGCCGTTCGGCAGGTAGATGCCGATCACGGTGATGCCGCCGGCTTCCACCTCGATGTAGCGGGCCTGCGTATCGTCGACGGGCAGGCCGGGCAGGGTGCGGTGGGTGACGGTGAAGGGCACGCGGCCGAGGGCGGCGACGCCGTTGTAGGATTTCTGCCCGACCACCTCGGCGGTGTAGCCGATGCCGTGCAGGGCCAGCGCGGGGAAGCTGGCGGCCTCGCACTTGATCTCCTGCAGCACCAGCAGGTCGGGCTGCACGCGGGCCAGCCAGCGCTGCACGTGCTTCTCACGCTGGCGGATCGAGTTGACGTTCCAGGTGGCGATTTTCATGGCTCGGCCTTGAGCGGCGGGTCGCTGCCGGGGAGCTTATCGCGCGATCGGCAGGCGCGACAGACGGTCCCTCGCTCACGTCGTGCCGCGGGGTCGTACGCGCCGATCCAGGCCGACTCTGCGGACGCCGTTGCCGTTGGTGAAGGCGGTTGCGCCGCCTAATCGTCGCGCTCAGCCCATCTCTTTCGAGTGGCCCGCCATTCCCGGCGCAGGCGTGGTCACGGGGGGTTCTTCTCCATGTACGTCGTTGCCGCCTTCATCGCGGCGTCCACGACCGCCTCGGCCAGGGCCTGAACGTCGCCGGGGTCGATCTTGTTCGGGTCCGCGATCGCCAGGCCGGCCTTGCCGCTCGGCATCGCCTTGATCGATCGGCCCGGCCAGGTCGAGATCGCCATCGAGCACTCGCCCTGCAATTGCTTGCCGGATTTGTCCGGACCGAGCGAGACGAGGCTGCCGTCCAGCGAGTAGCCCTTCGCGCCCTTGTCCTTGGGCTTGTCCAGCGTCAGCTTGCCGGACGACTTGATCGCCTTCTCGGCCGCCTTCTGCATGACCGGTGGCAGGCTGCTCTTGTATTTCGGGTCGAACACGTCCTTGACGACCATCTTCTCGACGTCGACGTAGGTTTTTGCTGCTGCCATGACGATGCTCCTGCGCTCACGCTGCCTTGCTGCGACTGCTTGCCGGTGCAGCGTATCCGATACGCCAGCGTAGCGCGCGCCCCTTCACACAAATGTGTGTCGATGCGTGACGATGGCCGCCGGTGGCGGCCGCGGATGGCAGTGGCTCCGGCCGACCCCGCCGGGCACCGGAATGTCACCGTCGAGCTGGCCTTAAGGGTTTCTTTACGCTCCTGCCGCAGTCTCGGCGCAGGTCTTTCAACGCAGGAAACCCCACCATGAGCATCGCAAGCGTGTCGGCCGCGGCGTCGCAGGGTCTGGCCCAGCAACTCCAGCAACAGGCCCAGGCGTCGAACACGGCGCTGACGGCGACGACGGCGCAGACCGGCGCCACGCAGCCGGCCGCCAACGCGCAGCAGGCCACCGCCATGCAGCAGGTCGGCCAGGTCCATCACCACCGCCATGGCGGCGGCGAGGCACCGCCCGCGGCGGGTGAGGTGCAAACCGCCTCAGCAACCGCCGGCGCAGCGACCGCCATCAACACGTTCGCCTGATCCAGCCGATCGCCACCGCAACGACCCGCCCCGCCTGCCTCGGGGAAGGGGAAGCTGTGATCGCCGCTGTCGGCGGTTTTGTCGCCTCCGACTCGCCCGATGCAGGCACGTTCGAGGCGATCTTCGAGGCCCTCGACGCGGCCTCCCGCCCGCTGGTCGGACCAGCCCGGCCGCGCCTGCTGGTGATCCCGATCCGCGATGACCTTGGTGCGGTGGCGGGCGGGTTCTGGGGCTGCACTGTATTCGAGTGGTTGCACGTGCAGATGTTGTTCGTGCCCGAAAAGCTGCGCCGCCTGGGGGTCGGCTCCGCGCTGATGGCGGCCGCGGAAGCGGCGGCGCGGGAGCGCGGCTGCCGCGGCGCCTATGTCGACACCTTCAGCTTCCAGGCGGCGCCGTTCTACCGCAAGCTCGGTTTCACCCTGTTCGGCGTGCTGGACGACTTCCCGCCCGGGCATCACCGGTTGTTCTTCCGCAAGCGGTTCGGTGCGGCGCCCGGCAACGGCTCGGCGCGCTGCCAGACCGGCGCCTGAGCACGGCGGTGACGAGGAGCGATCGGCCCCAGACTACCCGGCGATCGGCCGCGTCGTCACCACCGGTACACGCACGATGGACGTAGGGCGGATAAGCCAACGCCCCCGGACTTGATCCGGGGGGCAGCGCAATCCGCCGCTTGCGCCGCGTCAACGGATGTCTTGCCGGGGCCGATCAAGGACGGTGGCGGAATGCGCTGTGGTTTTCCGCCCTGCATTGTGCGAGATGCGGCGCAGCGTACCCCGCAGGGTCAGACCACCAGGCCGCCGGCCTGCGCGGCGAGCGAGGTCAAACTCGTGCTGCTGCCGGTCGAGCTGGACTGATTGCTTTCCTGCATCGTCAGCAGGTACTGATCGGTCAGGCTGGTGACGTAATTCGGGTCCTGCAGCTTGGCGTAATCCAGCCGCGAGCTGATCGCCGTCTGCTGCGCCGTCTGGTCCTGGTTGAGAATCGACTCGGGAATGCCGAGCGCGGTCGTGATCACCAGGAAGTTGGTCTCGTTGCCGATGATGTCGCTGAACGACTTGATCGAACTGGCCTGGCTGAGGAAACTAAGCGCATTCGACAGCCCCGGCGTCGCCTTGTCGAGCGACTGGCGCCACTTCACCTCGGCATAGGCGTTGGTCAGCGTGGAAACCACCTGCGGGTTCTGCAGCTCGGCGAGGCCGTTCTTTGCGAAGTTGTAGGTCTGCACGGTGCTCAGCAGCGCGCTGTCGCCCATCTGGTTGACCAGCGAGTTGGGATCCGTCGGGTCGGACAGCAGCACCTTCTGCACCAGCGCCGTCTGCCCGATGTAATTGGACAGCCCGTTCGCCGTCAGCAGCACCTGCTGCACATTCGGATTCTCCAGCGCGCTTTGGATGCTGGTGGAGTGGGCAACCGCGGTCTTGAACGCGGTGATGGCCTGCGAGACCTGCGGCTGCAGCGCCTCCTGCGCGACATCGGCGGTCTGGTCCTGCTGCGCGATCTTCAGGTCGAGCAGCGGGTTGCCGGTCGAGGCGAACGTGCTGGGCCCCGAGGTCCCCGTTGCGCCGCTGTCGATCGTGCTCAGGATCGAGGCCGCAGTATCGGCGGTGGACGCGCCGGCCGTCGGGAACAGCAGGCTGTAGTTCATCCCGGGGACGATGCCGCCGACGCTGCTCATGTCTGCTGCACCCGAGCTGCTACAAATCCATCTGGCGATCATGCGGCAGCAAGGTTAACGGTGGGTCAACGGGCGCGCCGGCCGTACACCTCTCCCGCCCTTCGCAGGAGAGCGCCGGCCGTACACCTCTCCCGCCCTTCGCGGGGTTGGGCCGCGAAGCGGACCGACGCGCGGAGCGGAGCGACGCGGGTGAGGGTCGTGCCGCGTGCCCCACCCTCACCCTCGGCGCTGCGCGCCTCGACCCGCGAAGAGCGGGAGAGGTGTAGGTGGGTCCGGCCGGCATGAACCGGTCCTATTTCGGCAGATGCTCGGCGATATACGGCGGCAGGTTGAACGCCCCGGCATGGATCTCCGGCGTCCAGTACCGCGTCGTGCCGAGCACCCCCGCCGCCGCGGCCCGCGTCCGGATCTCCGCCACGTCCAGCCGCGTCAGCGATGCATCCTTCGCCGCCCAGCCCAGCGTCATGAACCCGCCGACATAGGTCGGCACCGCCGCGACATAGGCGCTGACATGCGGGAAAGAACTTCGCCCGGCGCAGCGCTGGTCTCGCGCAGCTCGTCGGCCTGCATGAACGGCACGCCGCACTGGTTCACCACCAGTCCGCGCGCCGTCAGGATGCGCGCGCATTGGCATAGAACGCGTCGGTGAACAGCACCTCGCCGACGCCGATCGGGTCGGTCGAATCGACGATGATCAGCGTCGAACGCCGCGTCCGGCGCGCGCTGCACGTAGTCGATGCCGTCGCCGACGATCACCTCGGCGCGCGGATCGTCCCAGGCCTCGCCGGCGATCGCGGGCAGAAACTGTTTCGCCAGCCGGATCACCTCGCCGTCGATCTCCACCATCACTGCGCGCCGTACGCCGCGGTGCTGCAGCACGCGGCGCAGCACGCCGCCATCGCCGGCGCCGATGATCAGCACGTTCGCCGCCGCGCCGTGCGCCAGCAGCGGCACATGCGTCAGCATCTCCTGGTAGACGAACTCGTCGGCCTCGGTGATCTGGATGACGCCGTCCAGCACCATCACCCGGCCATGGCGCGTGCTGTCGAAGATGACGATGTCCTGGAACGCGCTCTGCACGCGCGCCAGCTCGCGCGTCACCAGGAAGCGCTGGCCCCAGTCGGGATACAGCGTCTCGTTGAGCCAGACATCGGTCGCCATCTTCGCGCCTCCACAGCTTCGCGCTACCCCAGCTTCGCGCTGCCATGCAGCGACACGGCCCGGGTGTTGCCACCCGGGCCGCCCAGTCACGTCACACGCGGTCAGGGCATGGTGGCCGGTTCAGCCGATCAGGCCGCGCCGCTGCTCGTCGAGCTGCATCGAGGAAGGCGCGAACGCCGCCTGCAGCACCGGAAGCGACGCATACGGGTCGCAGGCGCCGCACATGAAGATGTCGATCGCGGCGAAGTCGCGCTCCGGCCAGGTGTGGATCGAGATGTGGCTCTCCGCCAGCACCAGCACGCCGGACACGCCGCCGTCCGGCCCGAAATGGTGGAAATGGCTGTGCAGGATGGTGGCCTTCGCCGCTTCCGCCGCCTCGCGCAGCGCCTGGTCGATCGCCGCCGGATCGGTCAGGTTGCGCGCACCCCACAGATCGACCAGCAGATGCATGCCGGCGAACTTCTGGCCGTCCTTCTCGACAAAATAGTCCTTGGCCACCTCGACGGATGGCGACTGGTTTGCGCTCGGAAGTTCCGAGACCATCCCCAGTGGGCTGAGTGCGTTCATCGCGTACCCCGTTCCTACCAGCAGACGGCCTGTTGGGTGCCGCGACCGGCGCGTTCTGCCGGGTCAGGTCACCCCCTGGGGCCAAGGGGGGCGGACATAAGGACTGGGGGGGGATGATGCAAGCGATTTTCTGCTCCACGGGGAAGAAAGCCCGGCAGTATGGCGTGATGAAATGCGCCACGCGGCAGGGAAGCATGACGGCCCCGCCGCACCGTCACGGCGTGCCGATCGGCGGCTTCAGTGCGTCCAGCGCCTTCGGCAGGCCGTGCGCCAGCGTGGTCTCGCGAATCGCGCGGGGCAGGTCCGCCGGGACCTCCACCGGCGCCGCGGTCAGCAGGCGGAACATGTCACCGAAGGCCCCGCCGGGCATGCGCGGGCTGTCGCTCGTGCGCAGCGTTGCGAGCGTTGCCTCGTCGCCGGCCTGGGCCGCCGCGGTGGCGTATCGCACCAGGACTTGCTGCTGCGCCTGGTCCAGGGCACCGGTCGGTGGCACGGCCTTGCCGACATAACCGGCCAGCGCGTGCTCCGCGCCGGACCAATCCTTCGCCTGCTCCAGGATCGTCGCCTGCGCCAGGTCGGCCGCCGCGGTGCCCAGCGCGGCGAGTGCTGCCACGGCATGAGACCTGTCGCCCAGTCGGGCCCGGGCGTCGGCCTCCAGCAGGGTTCGCCGCTCGACCAAGGGCGCAGGCAACGGAGCGGATGATGGTGCCGGAGATGGCGCGGTCAGGGAACTGGCTGGCGAAGCAGCCGCGGCGGCGGTGAGGGCAGCGCCGGTGGAATTGGTCGGGGGTGCCGCTGGGGATCCGCTCGCGGACGCGGCCGCGGACGCCGCTGGGGAACCGGCCGGTGGAGCCGCGAGCGGAGCTGCAACGGGAGCGGCCCCGGGATCCGCCTGCGTCGTGTCAGCCGACGCGACGAGCGCCGCCAGCGCACCTTTGGCGTCGTCCTCCCGCAGCCGCAACGCGGCAAGCCGGGCGCCGAATCCGGCTCGCCCCGCCGGGCTGGGTGCCGCCGCCATCAACTTCTCCAGCACCGGCGCCGCCCGCTCCGGCAGGTCGAGCGCCAGCAGCCGGTCGGCCAGACGCTCCTCCAGCGCCTCGCCCGCCGGACCGTCCGGCAGCAGGCCCGCATTCTCCTCGACCATCGACACCAGCTCGAGTGGCGCCAACCGGTCCAACGCGTTGTCCTGCAGCAGCCGTGCGAAGGCGGCTTTCAGCCTGGCGTGCAGCGCCTCGTCGGCATCGGGGAACAGCGTTTCCGTTTCATGCAGCATCGCCAGCGCGGCGGTCCAGGCACCGGATTTCTCGCGCAGCTCGGCGATCCGCTCGCGCAGCGCCAGCTCGTGCCGCCCGCCGCGCCAGGCGTAGAGCAGCCGGTCCAGCGCATCCGCGGCATGCGCGGCATCGATGCGCCCGGCCGACAGCCGCAGCTCGACCGCGCGCACCGCCGCCCTCGCATGCACCAGGCGGTCCGGGTCGTTTGCCAGCTTGTCGTAGATCGCCAGCGCGCCGTCGGTATCGCCGTCCGCCGCGCGCAGCATGCCGCGCGCCAGCTCCAGCGCGTGATCGTCGTCCGGCTGGTGCGTCAGCAGCCGCGCCGCGGTCACCGACCGGCCGCCCTCGATCATCGTCTCGAAGGCGAGCGGCAGCAGGCGATCGCGCAGCGCCGCCGGGTAGACGGCGATCAGCGGCGTGGTGACCGCGAAGGCGGCGGCGGCCAGCGGCGAGCCTGGCGTCTGCTCGGCGGTGCGCACCGCCCGCCACAGCATCACCTCGTCGCTGCCGGTAAGCCGCGGATCGTCGATGCCGCCGGCCTCCGCGATCCCGGCCGGCGAGCAGTGCCGCGATCGCCCCAAGCCCGTTCGCGTTGGCGCTGGCGCCCAGCGCGGGATCGTCGGCGACTGCCAGCCGCAGCATCGCCTGCGCCTCCGCGCCGAAGCCAAGCGCGATCATGGTTTCCGCCGCCTTCTCGCGCAGCGGACCGCGCCCGAGGGGCGGTGCCGTCGCCGCCGCCAGCACCTGGCGGTGCAACCGGGCCACCAGCGTCGCCAGCGGCTGGCTGCGCAGATCGAACCGGCGCGTCATCGCCGCCGCATCCGCCTGGGCCTGCATCCCCGTTGAGCTGGATGCCATCGCCAGGCCCTGCCGGCCGCCGGTCAGCAGGAACCCGTCATTGTCGGCGCGCATCACCAAGCGGTCCGTCAGCGGTTCGACCACGATGCCCTGCCAGGTCGGCAGCAGGGTGAATTCAGGAGTCTGCCGCAACGTCGGAAAGTCCTGTCCCGGGGCCCGCTGGGTGCCCACCAGAAGGGTGGCGCCGGTGTCCGGATCGGTGATCGCCACCACGGCGCCCACCGCATCGGCGGGCAGGCCAAGCTGGCCGTCCGCTGCCCGCATGGGGATCGGCCTGGCCGGTGGCGCCGTGTCCGCGACACCCAGGCGCCAGGCGCGCTGCGTCTGACTGATCGCCAGGCTGCGGTCGGCGGGCAGCTTCAGACGCAGCACCGTGGCCTCCGGCAGCAACGTAACCGTGGCTGCGCTGAACACCGGATCGGCACGTACGCCGGCAAGATCGATCGGCCGGCGCTCGTCGAACACGACGATCGCGCTGTCGCCGCGACGAAACGCGGCAACCCCGACGCTGGTCGGGAACGGCAGCGCGAGCAAACTGGCGGCCGGCGTGGGTGAGTCGCCGGTGGTGGCGGGCAGAGCGACCGGCGTGATCGGCATGGCTGCGGAAGCGGTCGGCGCGGCCGTCGCGGAATCGGCGATGGTGGCCGGTTGGGTCGGCGATTGGGCTGGCGCTGGAGCCAAGGGCTGAACCGGAGATGGGGCCGCCGGCAAGCTTGGCGGCTGGGCCGGCGGTTGGGCTGGCGATGGAGCCGGTTGGTCCGCCGCACTCGTGATTCGCATGGCTGGCGTCACGGGCCGTCCGGCTGACCCTGCCGCGGGTGGGGACGACGCGGTCGGCGGTCTGGGTCCGACGGAGGCATCAGGTGCGCCCGCCGCGACAGTCTGGCCGGCAGGGTCCAGGGCTGCGGCGGCCGACGATGCGGGCCACTGCAACGACGCGGGTGGGGCCGGCGACGCGAGGGCGGCCGGCGACGCGGCCGGGGCCGGCGGCGTCGGGGGCGGGGGCAGTGGCAGCGGCAATGCCGCGGCGGCATTTTGCGGCGGCCTCTCGGGTGGCAATTCGCGGGTCGGCGACCCCTGAGTCGGCGACCCCTGAGTCGGTGATCCCTGAAGTCGGTGATCCCTGAGTCGGCGATCCCTGTGTCGGCGATCCCTGTGTCGGCGATCCCTGGTTTGGCGCTCCCTGGGTCAGCGGGGCCTGGATCGGCGACATTCGGCTCGGCGATCCCTGGCTCGGCGATCCCTGGTTCGGCAGCCCCTGGTTCGGCAGCCCCTGGTTCGGCGGCGTCGTTTGCGGTTGCTGGGTGCTCGCGGTGTCCACCGGGTCGAGAATATCCACCACCAGCCGATCGCCGAGCCAGTAGACGTGCGTCGTCGCGCCGGGCAGCACGGTGAGATCCACCTCACCAGGCTGCGCGGCTACCGCGTCCACGTTATGCGGCGGACGGGAAGGTGGCGTGATGGTCACGTCCCCGGCAAAGCGCAGCGACAAGTGATCGCCGGTGCGTGCCTGCTGATACGCCGTCCGTGCGGGAAACTCGAAGACCAGGCGGCCGAAGCCGGGGTGGTTGCCGACCCGCGCCTCGATCGGCGCCGCCGGTTCCGCCCAGGCCGGCGGTCCCCACAGTGCGAAGGTCGCCAGCAGCGCCAGCGTCGCCGACCGTGCCAGCCGGCCGAGACCCAGTCCCGAACACGCCGCATCGCGGTCGAAACGCGGCTCCGAGGACGTGCAACCACGAATGAATACGGACGAACACGGCTGGGAGGCGGAGCACCCTTGCGCTGCCCCCTGGGGATGCGACACGGAAATTCGGCACCTCCTAACCATGTTCATCCGTGCTTACCCGTGGTTGCCCGCGGCGATACTGTCGCCGACCGGGGCCGCTCAGTCGAAGCTCGCCAGCAGCCGGTCGATGTCGGACTGGTCCATCGCCGCGGTCGGCAGTTGCGGGCCGTTCAGCAGCGCGGATTCGCCGACCGGCGCGCCATTCGCCACCGGCCCGGCTTCCGTCGGGTCGGCACGATCGCCGAACGCGGCGATGATGCTCGCCACCTTTGCCTCGATCGTCTTCAGCGTCGCGACCACCTTGGTGATGCGCTGGCCGGTGATGTCCTGGAAGCTGCAGGCCTCGTAGATGCGCGTCGTTGCGTCGGTCAGCTTCGCCGCCATCTCGCCGCTGGCCGCCGCGCCGACCTCATCGAGCGTCTCGCAGCTTGTCAGGATGGCGTGCGTCGCCGAGGCGGTGTGCGCCACGATCGCGTCGAGCTCGTCGGTGGCGAACGGGATGTGGCTGACGGTGATGTCGTCGACGCGCAGCGCCGCGATCTCGGCCTTGGCGGCGGCGATGGTGCGGCCCAGCGCCTCGACCTCCGACAGCAGCGACACCTCCTTCGACACCAGGTCGCCGCGCATCGAGGCGAGCACCGAGCGCACCACCTCGGCCACCATCTCCGGCTCCGAGGCCGGATAGCGTGTGCGGATCGCCGCCAGTCGTGCCGGCAGCGGGTCGCTCGGCAGTGTGTCAGGCATTGCCCAGTACCTTTTCGATCTTGTCGCGCAGCGTCTCGGCGTTGAACGGCTTGACGATGTAGTTCGACACGCCGGCCTGCTTGGCCGCCACCACGTTCTCGGTCTTGCTTTCCGCGGTGATCATGATGAACGGCGTGGATTTCAGCCGCGCGTCGGCGCGCACCTCCTGAAGCAATTGCAGTCCGGTCATCGGCACCATGTTCCAGTCGCTGATCACCAGGCCGAAGGTGCCGGCGCGCAGCTTGGCCAGCGCCTCGCCGCCGTCGGAGGCTTCCTCGACGTTGTTGAAGTCGATCTGCTTGAGCAGGTTGCGGATGATCCGCAGCATCGTCTTGTAGTCGTCCACGATCAGCACGTTCATCGCCTTGTCGATCGGCATTCGTCCACTCCTTTCATCCTATGTCCTTGCATCCGGTGGCCTTGCATCCGGTGGCCTTGCATCCGTGGCCTTGCAACCTTGGGCCTGCCACCCCGTGGCTGTGCCGCGTCCGCTGCTCAGTTGGTCTGCGCCACGGCGGCACGCTTGGTGCGCAGCGTCGCAAGCTTCGTGGTCAGCTCGCGCGCCTTGTCGGGTTGCATGGCGGCGAGGACCGGCGCCGCCTTGCGGTCCTTCATGCGGTCCACCACGCCCAGCAGCACGTTCATGTCGAGGTCGTTGAAGATCGTCGCCGCGTCGCGCGGCTTCATGCCCTCGTACACCTTCACCAGGCCCGCCAGCTCGCGTCCTCGCGCTGCTCGCGGCCCTGCTCCAGGTCTTCGAGCTTTTTCTGCAGCGTCTGCAGTTCGCCGATGCGGGCATTGAGGCGCAGTTCGGCTGCCGCCAGCGTCGCCTCCCGCGCAGTCACCGCTGCCTCGCGCGCATCAAGCTCCTGGCGGCGCTGGCGCAGTTCGAGCAGCACGGCGCGCTCGGCGACGCTGACCGCCGGCGCCGTGCCAGGGGGTGTGCCAGGGGGTGTGCCAGGCGGTGTGCCGGGGGTGTGCCAGGGGCGTGTGCCAGTCGCCGCCCCGGCGATCGTGCCACCCGGCGTGGCGGCCGCTCCCTGGGTCGTCGGCGGCGATCCAGCCGCCTTGTAGTTCTGCGAGGCCGTCGCCGCGGTATGCGGTGCCGGCGCGGCGGGCGCGGCCGCAACGGCGCTCGCGCCGGCGTCGCCGGCCGCGGCGCGCACCAGCGTCACCGACTTCATGGCCAGCAGGCCGCCCAGCGCGAAGATCGTCAGCGGCAACAGCCGCGGGGTGGGGATATGTGCCATCAACGGGTCATCCGCAGCGCCTTGAGCAGGTCGCGCTCGGCCTGGCTGCGCTGCCGCGGCGCGTCATTGGCTTCCGACTTCCGCCAGCACGGGCCGCGCGCTGCGCACCTGTTCGTCCGAGCCGGTCGGCGAGGCGTTCGCCGCGCTGGCTGAGGAACGCCAGGTCGTCCTTCAGCGCGGCCGCCGCCTCGATCTGCTGCGCGAGCTGCCGCCCGGCCCCGTCGGCCGCGGCGCGCAGCCGCTCGATCCCGGCCTCGGCCTGGCGGGTGCTGGCGTTGAAGCCGGCCACCAGCTCCTCCAGCACCGCGCGGTCGCGCTTCAGCACGCCGAGCGCCCGCTCCAGCCGCACCGCGTGGAACAGCGTCGCCGCGAGCAGCACGATCAGCACGATCTCCAGGAGCCATTGCATGCCGGGCATTGTGCGCGCGCCTGGTTAGCGAAATCTCAACCGCCGGCGCGGGCCGCGGGGGATCGCCCAGGGGACGATTGCGGGGACTATTGGCGGGACCCCTGGCGTGGACATTGAGGGGACCACCGGCGGGATCATCGCCTAGCGCTCCGCCGTCGTCGGGTTGCGCGGCAGCTCGCGCTCGATGCGCACCGCCACGCGGTTCTTGCGCCGGCCGACCTTGCCCTCGAACAGCGCCACCGTGCCGCAGCGCAGCTGCACCGGCGCGTCCAGGCCGGCATTCAGCAGGATGCGGCTGCCCGGCTGCAGCGCGATGACGTCGGCCAGCCGCATGATCTGCTCGTCCAGCACCACGTCGAGCTCGACCTCGGTGTTCCACAGCTCCTCGGCGAGATGGGTCTCCCAGATCGAATCGCGGCCGAATTTCTCGCCCATGAACTGCTGCAGCAGCAGCTCGCGCACCGGCTCCAGCGTGGCGTAGGGCAGCAGCAGCTCCATCCGGCCGCCGCGGTCCTCCATGTCGATGCGCAGCCGCGCCAGCACCGCGGCGTTGGACAGCCGGCGAGATGGTGGCGAAGCGCGGGTTCACCTCCAGCCGCTCGAAGCGGAACGTCACCGGGCACAGCGGATCGAAGCTGGCGGACAGGTCGGCCAGCACCACCTGGATCAGCCGCTCGACCAGGGTGCGCTCGATGGTGGTGTAGGGCCGGCCCTCGATGCGCATCGCCGCGGTGCCGCGCCGGCCGCCCAGCAGCACGTCGACGATCGAGTAGATCATCGCGATGTCGATCACCATCAGGCCGTAATTGTCCCACTCCTCGGCCTTGAACACGGCCAGCATCGCCGGCAGCGGGATCGAGTTCAGGTAGTCGCCGAAGCGCAGCGACAGGATGTTGTCGATGCCGACTTCGACGTTGTCGGAGGTGAAATTGCGCAGGCTGGTCGACATGATGCGCACCAGCCGGTCGAACACGATCTCCAGCATCGGCAGGCGCTCGTAGGACACCAGGCCCGAGCTGATGATCCGCTGGATGCCGGTGCGGTTCTCGCCGTCCGCCGGCCCGTCGTCGAAGCCGAGCAGGCTGTCGATCTCGGCCTGGTTGAGCACCCGCGCCGGTTGCGCGCCGTCGCCCTCGGCCGGCGCATCGCCGCCGCCTTCGACCTCGGCGCCCCAGGCGGCGGCCAGATCTTCGTCCGATTGCCCGCCCTCGGGGGCGCCCCCAGGGGCGTTTGCCGCGCCGCTCATTGCACCAGCAGCTCGGTGAACAGCACGTCCCTCACCTTGGCCGGGGCGGCGGCGACGGCGGCGCGCGCGATCAGTTCCTCGCGCAGCCGATAGGTGCCGGCGGAGCCGCGCAGCTCGTCCGGATGCATCTCGCGCAGATAGGTCTGGAACAGGTCCTGCAGCCGCGGCATCGCCTGCTGCACCCGCGCCACGTCCTCGGGCGAGCCGAGCTCGAGCCGGGCGACCAGCTTGACGTAGCTGGGCCGGTGCGGGTTGCTGTCCAGGTTGGCGACCATCTCCGGCAGGTCGATGAAGACCGGCGCCGTCGAGGCGGCGGCGTCCGCCTTCTTGCTGTCGTGCGACAGGCCGAGCAGCCGCGGCAGGACACCGGTGAACCACAGCCCGGCGCCGAGACCGGCCACCAGCAGCGGCGCGCCCAGCATGATCAGCTTGCGCCGGTCGAAGCGCGACTTGGCCGCGGCGACCGGCTCGGCCGCGGCGTCGGATACCGGGTCCGTCTCCGGCTCCGGCTTCGCCACTGCCGGGCTTGCGCCCGCTTTCTTTCCCGCCATTGCGCCGACCATTGCATCCCGAGGGGCGGCCGGCCGCGCCACGCGCGGCGGCCAGGACGCACAAGCTGACAGGTCGCGGTTAACGAACCCTTTGCGCGCCAGACCCTGAAACTCCCCCTCCCCTTGAGGGCTTGGGCCGCGAAGCGGACCAAGGGTGGGGGGAGGGGTTCCAGGGCGCGTGGTTTCGATCCGACCCTCAAAGCGACCCCGCCCCAGGGCCACCGCATTTGCCCGGGGCCGGACCCGGCGAACGCGTGGCACCATCCGTCGCGCTCTCGCGTGCGCCGGATGGGTCTGTCACGGCATGCGGCGCGCCGGTGTTCTCGCCCAGGGGTATTCGCGCCCAGGTTTGCAGTGTGCCGAGGCGCGTCGGCCAAGTGCCTTGGCATAGAGGTTTTGGCAGGTTAGCCGACCGGCTGCCGTGAACTTCCTTTCCCTCGTCTGGGACTCTGTGCGGCAAGTCTGCTTGCGACCCAAACCGGCGGTAGGCCGAGCGGAGTTCGACAAGTCTCATGGCCGAGGGCCTGCGTCGCCCTGCAACTCACCCAGCCGGGCCGCCGGAGGCCCGAGCCGCCTCAGCCGAATTCGAGGGCGCTACATTGCTCGCGCGCCAGGCCCGGGTGAGCGAAGCGCCCGCCATCGCGGGCATCTACAACGAGGAAATCGAGGATCGCCTCGCTACCTTCGAGACCGAGCCGCGCTCTGCGGACCAGATCGCGCGCTGGTTCGACACCGGCCGCCCGATCCTCGTCGCGGAGAACCCCGACGGCATGGTGATCGCCTTCGCCGCCGGCTCGGCCTATCGCGACCGGCCCTGCTACGCGGGCATCGCCGAGTTCTCGGTCTATGTGCGGCACGACTGGCGGAGCCGTGGCGCCGGCCAGGTCGCACTGGCCGCGTTGGTCGAGGCCGCGGGCGCGACTGGACTGTGGAAGCTGGTGTCGCGCGTGTTTCCGGAGAACACCGCGGAGCGCGCTGCTGCCCCGCATGAGCTTCCGCGAGGTCGGGTCTACCAACGCCACGGCCAGATCGACGGCGTCTGGCGCGACTGAGTGATCGTGGAGCGGCTGCTGGGCCGGGGCGAGCCCACCGTGTAGGCGTCAGGTCGGTAGCCGTCGCGAGGCTCCCCGGCCCCGGTTACGCCTCAGGTGAGCCCGAAAACAGGACCGGCGCGGCGCCGCGGGCCGGCAGGAGTCGGAAAACTTTACAGTTTTAATGGCCGGTAAGCGGTGGAATCGCGGCGGCATCGCGGGGCAAGACCAGTTCCCGCCATGCCCCGGTCCGGCGATGAGAGATGTCGGGCAATGCGACATCTCGCGGCGCGCTGGGTCCTGGCTATTGCGACCGGCCTCGCGCCAGGCGGCGGCGCCGCAGGACATAGCTCTCCCCGAGATGGTTGGTCGGAGACTCCGACCGAGAAAAAATCTCATAACCGCAATGAGTTACCGGCCGCGCCAAACCGCAAGAGCGGCGCCGCTCGGGTAAAATCTCATATTTTGGACCAGGTGGCACGACGTTTCCCTTTGGCTCAACGGACCGCTCTTCACCAGACTCTTGAGTGCGACACGCGGCTCGGGCGCGCCGGCAGCACCCACGTGTGCCGATCGCCGCAGTGACGCTCATCTGGTGACAAAAGCTCGGAAAAGGGCTTCTGGCCCGCGACGCAGGACCGAAATGTCGGAAACCTTTACAGGTTCCTTTGACCTGGCAGCCGATGCGTTTGTAGTTTATTGTTTTAATTAGATTCATGCTGGCGGCATAGTTTTTGCATATCGTTTATTCGCGAGCTCAGACCGAGGGTCGGGCCGAAGCGTGGATTGTTGACGGCCCCGTCACGCCTGACAAGCCGGTTTCCGTTCGGCGGGCGCAGTGATGGAGGGTATAGGCCGATGCGACGTCTGGCGGCACTCGGGATTTGGCTACAGCGAACGTGCTGAGCGGCAGCGCCACGGCTGGGCAAGAGGGAGGGGTTTGTCGTGAATTTTAGGTGTCTGCTCCTTGGCACTGCGGTCGCGACCGCTCTGGCGCTCCAGTTCACGTCGGAGGCTCGGGCCGATCTGATCATCGACTACTCGGTGGATGGCGGGGCCTTGACCCAACTGGGGAGCTTTCCCTCTGGCAGCAACAACTCCTATCCCCTGCAAACCCTTGGCGGCGTGTTCACGATTTCAGGAGAACTCAGCTCGAACTCACCGGGAGTTGCATCGTCGGGCTACGCGGAGCTTGTTTCCTCAAGCCTGACCATCAAAAACATTGGCACCGTGGCCCACCAGCTCGCGCTGATCATCGGCGACGTCGGCTTCACGTCACCGAGCACGCCGCCGGACGGCGGTATCCTTTTTGACAATGCCATCAGCGGCAATATCGGGAGACTCGGCACCAATTCGGCCAATCTGCTGTCGGACTACGCGTGCATCAACTACGCGGACGTGCAGAACAGTTGCACCGGCGGGGTCAACACCCCAATCAGCGCGCCGCCCATCACGACGTCGAACGGGGGATACAACAGCAGCGAGTCCGTCATGTTCGCTGGTATCGTCACACCCTTCTCCGTGACCCAGGACATCACTTTGACGTTGGGCGCCGGCGCAAGCATCGGCTACAACGAGACCACGTCGCTGGAAGGTGAGGTGCCGGAACCGGCGTCAATGGCCGTGCTTGGTGTTGGATTGCTGGGACTTGGCATCGCTCGCCGCAAGAGGTCTTGATCCGCTTCGCTTCGACCGAGGCACAGCCGACGCGGTGATTGAGGTGCCGTTCAGCGTCAGGGTCCCACCGAAGTAGATCATGCGAACAGCGGCCGGCAGATCGGTCGTGATGATGTTCCGTAGGAACAGACCGGACACCGAGACCGCATCGGTCCATACTCCTTCGGCGGGTATGTCCATGGAAGCATTGAAGCTCGCCAAGCGCACAACGGCCGGCGACGCTGGCGAGATGACAACGCTTCCCAGGTCTTTCTTCTTCGCAATCGGCAAGATAAGGCTGATGGCCTCAACGAGGTCTTGGCCCGAAACGGTAGTGTCGTTGACAGCCTTCATCATGTTTGCATGCTCCTGATGTTCGATGATGCGTCATGGCATGCATCGCGCTTGGAATTGCATACATTCGCTTTTGATCTTTCAGCAGGGCCAGCGTTGCGCGCAACGCGAAATCGGACAATCCGTACACGCTAAAGTTTTTAAGTTATGGAAATGTCAGCGTTCCTGCTCCAGCTTGAAGGTCCGCTCTCCATCCAAAGCCGCTGCTCCAAGGCGCCTACCCGTCAGTCAGATCGGGATGGGCCGGAGCCATGCGGCCACAGAATCGCCGCCGCAACCGGTCCACACCTCCGCGCAGAGCCATTGGCTGTTAGCCGTCATGGTGCCGTGCACCGCTCTCCGCCCGGGGTCACCACACCATTTTGTTTGTATTAATGACTAACTATCTCTATTTATGGCGCTTCTGCCCTTGGTCAGGAACGCGCATTATGTCTCCCCATTCCCCTGCCGCCACCGTCGCCGCCCCCGACCGCTCCCATCCCCCGGCCGCCCACAACAAAACCTCGCGGCAAACCCAACCTCCACCTCGCCCCCGCGCAGCCTGCCCGCGGTGGGCCTTGCGCCCGGGCGCTTGTCCCGCGGGTCGCCCGCACCCGTGCCGGCTGCGCCTGCCAGGCCCCCGCGCTCCACGGCAGGCTGCGCTGCCGTCTGCACGGCGGCCGCTCCACCGGCCCGCGCACGGCGGAGAGCCTGCCCCGGCGGGCGCCGGGCCGCGGCCAACATCTGCGCCGCCCGCACCATCCACGGCGACTACGGCGCCGCGGCCCGCGCCATGAACCGCTATCGCGTCACCCTGCTGCGCGGCAACCGCGTCAAGGTCGCTGCCGGCCGCACCCGGGACTTCCTGCCCCCCACCTTCGTCGCCCGCCTGTACGATTATCCGCCCGAGCTGATGGCGCCGCACTTCCCCACCGGTGGCATCACCGCTGCCGCGGACCGCATGCGCGGCCGCGCCGTCGCCGCCGCCCGCGCCCCCTGGCGGCAGGCGATCGCCGCCGCCCGCGAGGCCGCGCGCGCCGCCCCCAAGCAGGCCGCCGCCCGCAAGCAGGCAGCCGCCACCCACGCTGCCGCCCCGACCGCCGCCCCGACCGCCGGCACCCGTCCGCCGCGCGCCAGGCCGCAGCGCCCCAGCCCGGGCCGCCCGACGCCGCAGGCCCTCCTCGCTGCGCTTCTGCCAGAACTCCATGTACCAGAGCGCGCCGCCGCCGCGCGCCACGCTGGCCTGGCAGAACCCTATGTACCATTTCCGCCCGCCGGCCGCGCCGCCCCGGCGCCCACGCCCGCGCGGGACCCGCGTCTCACCGCCCACGCCGTTCCGGCCCGATGCGCGCACGAGAATGCTCGACCAGAACCCTTTGTACCAGAGCGCGCGCCCACCGCGCCCGACGCCGGCATGGCAGAACCCTTTGCACCATTTCCGTCCGCCCGCCCTGCCGCCCCGGTGCCCACACACGCGCGAGACCCGCGCCTCACTCCGCACGCGGTCCCAGACCAACCTGCGCACGCAAACGGCCAGCCAGAACCCCTTGTACCAGAGGGCGCACCCGGCCCGCGCCAAAACTGCGCGCCAGAACCCTATGTACCAGTCCCGGCCACCGCCGGGCCTGCCATCCCGCCCGGACTGCCCAACCGCGCCGCGCGGCGCCGATGGCTGCGCCAGCAGCGGCACCGGCACCGCGCCCCGCCCGCCAGCGCCCGCCCCCTGACCGTGCACCCCTGACCGTGCACCCGTGACCGCGCGCCCGGCCATGCCGCCGTCAACGGCCATTGCCCTGACCCCTCCCGCAGCGTTGGTTCGCTGTGCGGCCCAGGCCTTCAAGGGCAGGGGGAGAACCTTGCCTCCCGACCTCCGTTCGACTGGCGCGCTGCCGTGGTCCCGTTTGCCCGGCAGGAAATTCCGCCCCCCGGGCAGGCGATGCCGGATGCCACCCGGCTGCGACCCCGGAAACCGCGGATTTCCGTGCCCCAACCCCTGGCACGCGCCTTGCGGTTCCTGGCCCGGACACTGCACCGGACCCGTCATGAACCTCGCCAGCAACGTCGCCGTTTCCCGCCTGGTCGCTGCCCAGCAGGCCCTGGACATCACCGCGGACAACCTCGCCAACGTCGGCACCCCCGGCTACAAGGCCGAGCACGTGCTGTTCACCGACTGGCTCAGCCGCCAGGGGAGCGCCACTGGCGGGGCCGGCGCCGGGGAGGCATCGGTCGCCTATGTGCAGGACCGCGCCACTTGGCGCGACCAGACCACCGGCACGCTGACCCATACCGGCAATCCGTTCGACCTGGCGCTGACCACCAACGGCTACTTCACCGTCATGACGCCGAGCGGGCCGCGGCTGACCCGCAACGGACGGTTCGGGCTGATGCCGGACGGCACGCTGTCCGACGACGCGGGCAACGCCGTGCTCGACACCACCGGCCAGCCGATCAAGCTGTCGCCCACCGACACCGACGTGACCATCGCCGGTGACGGCACCGTGTCCTCCAGCCTGAACGGCCAGCTTGGCAAGATCGGCGTGGTGCAGCCCAGTGACCCGATGCGGGTCACCGCCGAGGGCGGCTCCTTGTTCCGCGCCGACATGCCGACCGCGCCGGTTGCCGCGCCTGGCGTGGTGCAGGGCGCGGTGGAGGATTCGAACGTACAGCCGGTGCTGGAGATCACCCGGATGATGGACGGGCTGCGGCAGTTCCAGTTCGTCTCAGAAATGGTCCAGGCGGAAGACGACCGCCAGCAGTCGGCGATCGACAAGCTGCTCCCGCAAGGAACCTGACCGGCGGACCTGACCAGTGGACCCCACCCGGGGCAGCCGAAGCTGCCGGTAAAGCCAACACCGAAATGTCCGGCGCCCGAATGATCCGGACCGGAATTGCAAGGACAAGGACCAGACACATGCGCTCATTGGATATCGCCGGCACCGGGATGCAGGCACAGCAGACCAACGTGGAGGTCATTTCCAACAACATCGCCAACATGACCACGACGGGCTTCAAGCGCGAGCGCGCCGAATTCCAGGACCTGATCTATCAGAATCTGCGCCGGGTCGGCTCCAACAGCTCCGACACCGGCACCATCGTGCCTTCAGGCGCGCAGCTTGGGCTGGGGGTGAAGACTGCGGCGATCTACCGCATCAACGAGCAGGGCAACCTGCAGCAGACCTCCAACACGCTGGACCTGGCGATCCAGGGCGACGGGCTATTTCCAGGTGACGATGCCGGACGGCGAGACCGCCTACACCCGGGACGGCACCTTCAGCCTGTCGCCCGACGGCACCATCGTCACCGCCGACGGCTACACGGTGGTGCCTGGCCTGGCGATCCCGACCGCGGCGACCAGCGTGACAATCAACACCTCCGGCCAGTTGCAGGTGACATTGCAGGGCCAGACCGCGCCGACCACGGTGGGGCAGTTGCAGCTTGCGACGTTTCCCAACGACGCCGGGCTCGCGGCGCAGGGCGACAACCTGTTCCTGCAGACCGCGGCATCCGGCGCGCCGGTGACCGGCAACCCGGCCGTCGACCGGCTTCGGCACGGTGATGCAGGGCTTCGTCGAGACCTCCAACGTCAACGTGGTGACCGAGATCACCAACCTGATCACCGCCCAGCGCGCCTACGAAATGAACAGCCAGGTGATCACGGCGAGCGACAACATGCTGTCAACCCTGACCAACCTGCGGTGAACGCGATGCGCCCGATACTCCTGCTCTGCCTGCCGGCCCATGCCGCCATACTGGCCTGCGCCGCCGTGCTGGCCTGCGCGACGCTGCCGGCCGCGGCGGCGACGCTGCGGACGATGACCACCCTGCACGGACCGCACGTGAAGCTGTCCGACCTGTTCGACGACGCCGGCGCCGGCGCCAACCGCGTGCTGGGGCCCGGCCCGGTGCCGGGCGGGCGCATCGTTGTGGAGGCGGCGCAGCTTGCCGCCATCGCGCGGCAGTTCGACGTGGACTGGCGTCCCGCCTCCAGCGCCGACCGCGCGGTGCTGGACTGGCCGGGCCGGCCGCTGTCGCGCACCACCGCGATGGGCGCCCTGCGTGAGGCGCTGGTGGCGTCCGGCGTGCCCCCGGAGAACTGCGAGATCGACCTGGCCGACTTCACCCCGCCGCTGGTGCCGTTCGAGGCGACGCTGCACCCGCTGGTGTCCCAGCTTGACTATGACCGCATCTCCGGCCGGTTCACCGCGGTGCTGCTGGTGACCGGCGACGGCATCGAACCGATCATGGCGCGCATCGGCGGGCAGGTGGACGAGCTGATCGAGCTGCCGGTCGCCTCGGCGCGGCTGCTCGCCGGCACGGTGGTGGGCGCCGACGACGTGCACATGGCCCGCGTGCGTTCTGCCGCGGCGAATGGTGCCGTGGCGCGCCGGCTGGAGGACGCGATCGGCCTGCAGCTTCGCCACCAGGTGACAGCGGGGCAGCCGCTGGAGCTGGCCGACCTGGCGCGGCCCGAGCTGGTGCGCCGCGGCGCCGACGTGCAGATGCTGCTGGACAGCCCCGGCATCGAGCTGATCGCGCAGGGCCAGGCGATGGAGGCCGGCGCGGTCGGCGAGCGGATCCGCGTGCTGAACCCGGTGTCGCACGCGGTCATCGAGGCCGAGGTGATCGGCCCCGACCGGGTCCGCGTCGCTCCTGGCGTGCAGTCGCTGCTGGCTGCCGGCCGCGCCAATCGCGCCGCCGGGCAGGTGGCCATCCAATGACCATCCCCCGCGCCCCAGGCGAGCGTAGGGCGGAACAGCGAAGCGCATTCCGCCACATCCCCGCCGCACCAGCCCGTACCCCCGACCCACCCGTCGTGCGCCACGCCGCAACCCCGAACCCTTCACCGCCCCCGGCCCCCCTCCGCCGCCTGCTGCTGTTCGCGCCGCTGTCCGCCGCATTGCTGCTGGCCGGCTGCGGTGCCCTGCAGCGGTTGTCCGAGGTCGGCCGTCCGCCGGTCATGACGCCGACCGCCGATCCCACCAAGGACGCGGCCTGGCGGCCGCTGACCATGCCCATGCCGGCCCGCCAGCCGCCGCCGAACGAGGCCAACTCGCTGTGGCGCGCCGGCTCGCGCGCCTTCTTCAAGGATCAGCGCGCCTCCCAGGTGGGCGACCTGATCACCGTGGTGGTCGACATGAACGACACGGCGAATGTCCAGGACGGCACCACCGCGACCCGCGCCAGCGCCGACAATGGCGGCGTACCGGGCCTGTTCGGGCTGGAGAACCTGCTGCCGACGATACTGCCGAAGCCGATCAACCCGGCCTCGCTGGTCAACGTCAGCAGTGCCAACAACAACACCGGGACCGGGCAGATCCAGCGCAGCGAGGCGGTGACGCTGCGGCTGGCCGGCGTGGTGACGCAGGTGCTGCCGAACGGCAATCTGGTGGTCGACGCCCGCCAGGAGATCGAGGTCAACAAGGAGCTGCGCGTGCTGCGCGTGACCGGGGTGGTGCGGCCGCAGGACATCGCGTCCGACAACACGGTGACGCACGACCGGATGGCGGAGGCGCGAATCAGCTACGGCGGGCGCGGCCAGTTGACCGATGTGCAGTCGCCGCGCTGGGGCCAGCAGATCATGGACATTGTGCTGCCGTTCTAGATTGGCAGTCTCACGCTGTCGCGGGATGATGGCGGATGGCATTGCCGTGCTTGGCGGGACCCGGAGCCTGCCCCCGGGCGCTTGACCTACGGTCGTGCCACAACTGCGAATCGAATTTCCCGAGTCTGGAACGCTCGGTTTACCGGGGGGGCGAGTCAGGAACTGCAATCGCCGGAGTTGGCCGGCCGGACCAGCCGCGATGTGGAACGAAAAGAGTTTGAGGCTGCACCTATCTGCACCTTTCATGGATTGGCGGTGCAGACGCATTCCGTCCGGGACTAGGAAAAACGACTCGTACCAGGAACGGTATCTCCGGGTCTGCCGCAAATTGTGCAAGAGGGGCAAAACCCCGGGCACGCAGGTGCAGCATGACCGAGGGTCAGCCGACGGAATGGCGGAAATCCGCCACCGTTACGGCGGCGGCCATCGCAACAAAGGCCCGACTTTCCATAATCTGCCCGGGGTTTTGCCCCTATTACCAAATTGTGCCGTAAACCATTGGTACAAAGACCAAAATTCATTCCGTACTTCTGGGACTCCCGTAGACGCTTGACCCGGCGGATCTCTCCGCCTCTGCGTTGAATTGACCGCCATCAGCCGGCACGAACGGTCGCGCATTCCCATCCGGCATTCGACCGTTGCATGATGACGCCGTTGGTTCGTGCGTCCGGCAGCGTGCCCGGTGGATGGCAAGTGGCGGGGAGTATGGGGCGGTGAGCAATGCTGACGACATCGCAATCGAATTGACGCCGATGGCAACCGATGAGGTGCACGCGCTGATCTCGGAGCTCGATCGGGCGCTTGCGGCGGAGTACTCGCCCGAGCAGCGGCACGGACTGGCGCTGGACGCGATCTTTCAGCCGAATCTCCGCTTCTTCCTGGCGCGACTCGATGGCATGGCGGTGGGGTGCGGCGGCGTGGCATTGTTCGCCGACTTCGCCGAGGTGAAGCGCATGTACGTGCGTGAAGCCGCGCGCCGGCGCGGGGTGGCGCAGGCGTTGCTGACACGGATCGAAACGACAGCGCGCGAGGCCGGGCTTTCCCGGCTGCGGCTGGAGACCGGCGAGCGCCAGCCGGCGGCACTGAAACTCTATGCGCGCGCGGGGTTCCAGCCATGTTCGGCGTTCGGCGCCTACGCCGCGATGCCGCCGCAGGCCATCGTGACCAGTGTGTTCATGGAGAAGCGACTTCCTACGCCTGCGACAGCGTGAGACATCCCGCCGGCGTCGCGTTCGGCCTGCCCAGCGGCGGCAGCGACTGTGCCGGCGCCCGGCTGCCCGTCCACAGCCTCGGCCCCGGCAGGTGACGCCGGCGCGGGGTTGGTGTTCGATGCGTCCGGTGGATCGGCAGGATCGGAGCGGAACATGCCCCTGGATGACCGTGGCTTGTTGGCGGCGTTGCGCGACACGCGGACGCTGGCAGAGATTGCCCGGGACGCCGGCGTCCCGGCTGCCGAGTTGGAAGCGGCGCGCGATGCGTGGCTGCGCCGGCAGGCAACGCTGACTGACCAGCGCCTGACCGCCGCGGTGGCCGGTGCGGTGGAGATCAAGCGCGATCGCGCCGGGGTGCCGCACGTCTATGCGGCCAATACCGGCGATCTTTACTTCGGCCTCGGCGTCGCGACGGCGCAGGACCGGCTGTGGCAGATGGACCGGCTGCGCCGCCGCGCGCTGGGCCGGCAGGCCGAGATCCTCGGCACGGCGTACGTGGCGAGCGACGTGGCGCACCTGACGGTGGGGATCGATCTGATCGCGGAACGCGAGGCCACTGCGATGGACGCCGCGACGCGCGCGCTGATCGAGCGTTTCGTCGCCGGCATCAACCGCCAGATCGAGCTGTTCGGCACCGACCTGCCGGTGGAGTTCCAGGTGCTGGACTACGCGCCGGCGCCGTTCAGCGTGCGCGACGTCGTCGCGATCGGCCGCGGCATCTGGTGGTCGTTGAACGGCCGGATCGACCGCCTGGCCGCGGCCGAGGCCGCGCGCATGCTGCCGACCGAGGCGCTGCGCACGCTGTATCTGACGCCCGAGGCGTCGGAGAACCTGGTGGTGCCGTCGGACTGCTCTGTCGCACGCCGGCGGCGTGGGCACCGACGACGCGACCGGCAGCAACAACTGGGCGCTGGCCGCCGCGCTGACCGGCACCGGCCACCCGATGCTGTGCGGCGATCCGCACCAGCCGTTCTGGGTGCCGTCAAGCTGGTACGAATACGCGCTGCACGGCCCGGAGGATGACGCAGCCGGCGCCGGCCATCCCGGCTTCCCCGGCATGTGGTGGGGCTGCAACGGCACCACCGCCTGGTGCATCACCAACAACGCCGCCTCCACGCGCGACCTGTATCGCGAGACGCGTGCATCCCGAGGATGCGCGGCGCTATCGCGACGGCGACGGCTGGCGCGAATTTGCCGAGCGCCAGGTGACGATCCCGGTGCGCAACGAGGCAGCGCGCACGCGGTCCGATCCGCTCGACCGTTCGCGGGCCGGTGGTGAACGAGCTGGTCACGCCGGTGACCGAGGGCGGCGATCCGCCGCTGTCGCTGCGCTGGGTCGGCGCCGAGCACATCGACGACCTGCGCGCCGGCATCGCCGTGTCGCGCGCGCAGGACTGGACGGGGTTCCGCGACGCGCTGCGCGACTGGTCGATCGCCGTGTTCAACTTCGTCTATGCCGACAAGGCCGGCAACATCGGCTACCAGATGGCCGGGCGCGTGCCGGTGCGCGGGCGGGTGTACGCCGGGTTCCGCGACGCCGACAATCCGGCCGACGAGTGGCAGGGCTATATCCCGTTCGACGACCTGCCGAGCAGCTACAATCCGGCGCGCGGCTACGTCGCCAGCGCCAATCAGCGGATTGTCGCGCCGGACTACGAGTACCCGATCTACGGCGCGTATTCGCAGGGCCATCGCGGCGTGCGCATCGACCAGGAGTTCGCCGGCCAAGCGCGGGCTGGACCGCGCGAAAAACATCCGGCTTCCAGAACGACGTGAAGAACTGCCGGGCCGAGCTGCTGTGCCCGCACATTCTGCGCCTGCTGGCCGGCAGCGCGGATGCCGACGTGGCGCAGGTGATCGCCGCGCTGTCCGGCTGGAATTATCGCTACGACCTGGCGAGCAATGCGCCGACGGTGTTCGAGACGTTCATGGCGCTGTGGACGCGCCACGTGCTGGCGGTGCATCTGCCGGCACGGCTGCTGGACCTGACCGTCGCAGCAGACCGGACTGGCGACCAGTCTGCTGGAGGGCGCGGCGCCGGACTATTTTGCTACCGGCACGGCGACGCAGGTCGTAGCGGTAGCGAAGCAGGCGGTTGCCGCGCTGCGGGCACGGCTGGGCGCCGATCCGTCGGGCTGGCAGTGGGAGCGCGTGCACCTCGCGCACTGGCGTCATCCGGTGTCCTCGCCGGTGCTGGCCGGGGCGTTGGATATCGGGCCGGCGCCGGTGGACGGCGGCTCGCACACCGTGCGCAACACCGGCGGCGAGCTGCCGCCGCACGGCGCGAGCTCGGGCGCGGAGTATCGGATCGTGGTGGACTTTCGGCGATCCCAGCTGCGTTCCTGGCGGTGCAGAATATCGGCAACTCGGGCGTGCCCGGCAGCCCGCACTATCGCGATCAGTTCCGCCCGTGGATCGATGGCACGTATCACGTGGTGCACCTGACGCACGACGGCGTGGAGCGCGACTGCGCCAGCACGACGCGCCTGCTACCCGCCGGATAGCCGCGCGTAACATGTAGGGCGGAAAAGCCAACGCCCCCGGACTTGTTCCGGGGGGGTAGCGCATTAGGCCGATTGCGTCGTAGCGACGGTTTTTTCCGAGGTGATCAAAGGTGGCGGAATGCGCTGCCCCCCGGAACAAGTCCGGGGGCGTTGGCTTTTCCGCCCTACGTTGCGAGTCGGCGCGTACAACCCGGAGCGCAGCCGCTTGCGCAGGAAATGGCGCGATTGGCCGGGCGGGTAGTCCTCCAGCACGCCAAAACTCTCGTACCCCAGCCGCGTGTAGAACGCGTGAGCCTGGAACGTGTCCAGCCACGCCGAATGGCAGTCCTTCGCCCGCGCGTAGTCCTCGGCGCCGGCCATCAGCGCGCGGCCGATGCCGCGCCCGCGCAGCGCCTCGCTGACCCACAGGGCATCGACGAACAGCCAGCCCCAGGACAGCGCGCCGCTCAGCCCCGCCGCGAGCGTGCCGGCATCGTCGCGCAGCAGCAGCGCGAAGCGCTCGACGCTGATCGGCACGGTACGCGCATGGAACGCGTTGATCGCTGCGCCCAGTGCACGGCGTGTCGCGGCCGTCGGGTCCGGATCGAACGTCAGGTGCATGCCGGCGATCAAGCCGGGCGGGTCGTGCGTCATGGCTCCATCCCGATCGACCAAGGGCCGCCGCGGTGTTATGCCACGCTGACGGGCGGCGGCGAATGCCGCGATGGAGCCGGATGATGTGTGTGCGTTGCATGCGGCGCGAGATGTCGCGGCGGGGCTTCTGCCGCACCGTGGCCGGCAGTGTCATCGGGGGCTGTCGATGCTGGCCACCGCCCGCGCGGTGGAGCGCGACGCACCGGTCGAGCCGCGCATCCGCCTGGCCGACATGCCCGCGGACCAGCGCGTTGTCGCGCTGACCTTCGACTGCTGCCCCGGGGCGTTCGACGCGCGGATCGCGACCGTTCTGATCGAGCAGCGGATTCCCGCGACGATCTTCGTCACCTGGCCTGTGGATGCGCCGCAACCCCGAGGGCCTGGCACTATTGCTGGCCCATCCCGACCTGTTCGCCATCGAGAACCACGGCAAGCTGCACATCCCCCCAGTGCTCGGCGATCGCACGATCTTCGGCATCCGCGTGGCCGGCGATCTTGCCGGCGATCCGCCGGGAGATCGACGGTGGCGCGCAGGCGATCCGCGCCGCCACCGGCACCGCGCCGCGCTGGTACCGCGCCGCGACTGGCTTCTACACGCCGAGCGTAATCCCCAAGATCGAGGCGATGGGTTTCGCCATCGCCGGCTATTCGCTCAGTGCCGATCAGGGTGCGTCGCTGCCGGCGGCACGGGTCGCGGCCCGCATGGCCGACGCGCGCCGTGGCGACGTGATTGTTGCGCACCTCAATCAGCCGCTGCGCCCCAGCGGACAGGGCGTCGTCGAGGGACTACGCGCGTTGCAACGCCAGGGCACGAATTTCGTGCGCCTCGACCACGTGGCAACGACACCGCCGGAATACGCGTGAAGCCATTTCCTGCCGCCGTTCACCGTTCAGCGTAGGGCGGAAAAGCCAACGCCCGCGGACTTGATCCGGGGGCGCTGCGCTTTGCCGCACTACATCGGCCCTACGCCTCGATCGCCTGGATGACCTCGAACCCTTCGAACTCGGGATGCCCGAGATACAGCGGCCGGTTCTGCCCGGCGTCGCGATGCGCCAGCCGGAACGCCTCGGATCGTGTCCAGGCCTCGAAATCCGCCTTGCCGCGCCACAGCGTGTGCGAGGCATACAGCACGTGGTCGTCGCGCTCCGGCCCGCGCAGCAGGTGGAACGCGACAAACCCCTCCACCTCGCGCAGATGCGTGTCGCGCGAGGTCCAGACCTGCTCGAACGCCGCCTCCGCGCCGCGGGCAACCTTGAAGCGGTTCATCGCGATGAACATTTGGGAGCACCCCTGAAGTAAGTACACCTCTCCCGCTCTTCGCGGGAGAGGTCGTGTCGCGCAGCGACGCGGGTAAGGGTCGTGCCGCGTGCACCACCCTCACCCGGAGCGCTCCGCGCTCCGGCCTCTCCCGCAAGTGCGGGAGAGGTGTACAATTGCGACGGCGGATGAAAAATCAGCTATGCCAGCGGAACTCCTGCGGCTTCCGCGCCGAGCCCTGGCTGAGCTTGACGTTGACCAGCGCCGGCCCGCGGAAATTCATCGCCTCATCCAGCGCGCCGCGCAGGTCCTTCGGGTCCTCGACATAGAAGCCCTTGCCGCCGAACGCCTCCATCATCAGGTCGTACCGCGCGCCCCAGATCAGCGAGTTCGGCCGCATGTTGAGCATCGGGTTTTCCGGGATTTCCGGCATGCCCGGCCCGATGCCGCCGTTGTTGAACACGACGATCTTGGCCGGCATCCCGTAGCGGCACAGCGTCTCCATCTCCATGCCGGAGAAGCCGATCGCCGAGTCACCCGAGACATGCACGATCGGCTTGTCGGGATGCACGACGCAGGCCGCGATGACGATGCCCAGGCCGACGCCCATCGTGCCGTAGCTGCCGGCGTCCAAGCCGCGAGCGCGGGTTGAAGTTCGGCAGTTGGGTGCGGCCGATATCCATCGTGCTGGCGCCCTCGCTGCAGATGATCGCGTTTTTCGGCATCCAGGCGGCGACGTCCCGCAACAGCCGGTAGTAACTGCCCGGCGCCGAGTTGTCGGCGATCTGCGGCGCGATCATGCGCCGCGTTCTCGGCCGACTTCTTGGTGATCGCCGCGCGCCACGGCGTCTCCTTCGGGTAGAACCATTGGCGGTGCGTCAGCGCCTGGTTGAGCTGCCCGACGATCGCCTTGCCGTCGCCGACCAGCGCGACCTCGGCCGGCTTGTTCTGGTGCATCGCCTCCGGCTCGATGTCGAGCTGGATGACCCGCACGTCCTTGTTGTAGCGCGGCGGCAGGCCGAAATGCATGATCCAGTTGAAGCGCGCGCCCATCAGGAACACGACATCGGCCTGTTGCAGCGCCAGGCTGCGCGCCGCGCCGACCGACAGCGGATGGTCGTCGGGCATCACGCCCTTGCCCATGGGCGAGGCGAGGAACGGCAGTTGCGTGCGCTCGATGAACGCGCGCACCTCGTCCTCGGCGCGCGAGTAGGCCATGCCCTTGCCGATGATCACCAGCGGCCGTTGCGGCCGATTGCAGCACGTCCAGCGCCTGTTCGACGTACTCCGGCATCGTCTGGATGCGCGGCGGATCGGGGCATTTCGCGGACCTGGATCGCCTTGTCCACGTCGCACGAGCCGGTGATGATGTCGTCGGCGATGTCGAGATAGGCGGCACCTGGCCGGCCGTAGATCGATTGCCGGACCGCCATCTCGACATAGAACGGGATGCGGTTGCACGTGCTCGATGCGCGTGCGCCCATTTGCACACCGGCGTCGCGGCCAGCACCTGGCGCTCCTCCTGGAAGGCGCCCATGCCGTTGCGGTAGGTCTCCGACGCGCCGCCGATCAACAGCATCGGCCAGCAATTCTGCTGCGCGTTCGCCAGGCCCGCGAGGCCGTGGATGACGCCCGGGCCGGTCACGACGATGCACGAGCCTGGCCGGCCGGTCAGGTAGCCGACGGCGCCGGCGGCATAGGACGCGGTCTGCTCGTTGCGCATGCCGATATAGGGCAGGCCGACCTTCTGCGCCGCCTCGGCGAGCGGCCCGACCGGGAACCCGACCACGCCGAACATGAATTGCACGCCTTGCTCCTTGAGGCTTTTCGCCAGCAAGTCGGCGCCTTTGATCTCAGCCATGTTTCCTCCTGCCATCGGGCGGTTACGATCGGGCCCGGCTACGAAAAAATCCGAACGACGGTCACATTACGCATATTCGGCGCCACGGCAAATGCAGGCGTCCCGGGCGGACAGGTCGATCGGGTGAACGTGGCCAAGGCGGCCCGTCGGCCGCCCCACCTGTCATTGTTGGGGTGGAGGGCCCCACGGCATCGAGTGCCACACTTGGGCTGTGCAACCAGCAAGAGCGGAGCCGTCCATGACCCAGTTTAGCCGTATAGGCCTCGACACGTCCAAGGCGATATTCACCCTGCATTGTGTCGATGCGGCTGGAAAGCCGATGTTGCGGGTCAACCTGCGTCGTCCGCAGTTGCTGGGCTTCTTCAAGAGGCACGCGCCGACGGTGGTTGCCATGGAGGCCTGCGGCGGGTCGCATCACTGGGCGCGGAAGCTTATGGCGCTCGGTCACGAGGTGCGGCTGAGCGCGCTGACCGCTTGATGCAGCATCGGTCCGCTTCGCGGCCCGATCCCGCCGCAGTATGTGAAGCCCTACCTCAAGCGCGGCAAGAACGACCGCAACGATGCCGAGGCGATCTGCGAGGCGGCGGGCCGCCCTGGCATGCGCTTCGTGGCGGTCAAGAGCGTGGACCAGCAGGCGGAGGCGATGGTGCTGAAGGTGCGTGCGACGCTGGTGGAGCAGCGCACGCAGTTGATCAACGCGATGCGCGGCCATGCCGCCGAGTTCGGCGTGGTCTCCGGCCGGGGCACCGGCAAGGTGGCGGCGCTGCTGGCAGCGATCGCGGCGGACACTGCGATCCCGCCGGTTGCCCAGGAGATGCTGGCTCTGCTCGGCGCACAGATCGACCAGCTGGATTGCCGGATCAAGGCGCTCGAGGCGAAGCATCGAGGCGATGCACAAGGCCAATGCGATCAGTCAGTTGTTGGCGACAGTGCCGGGGATCGGTCCGATCATTGGGTTGAGCTTCGCGATCGAGGTCGATCCGGCGGCGTTCGCCTCCGGCCGCCATCTGGCCGCCTGGCTCGGCTTGACGCCGCAGGAACATTCGACGGGCGGCAAGCAGCGCATGGGCGGCATCAGCCGGGCCGGCAATGAACGGCTGCGGGCACTGTTGGTGAGCGGGGCGATGGCGGTGATCCGGGCGGCGGAACGGGCGGGCAGCAAGCTGGCCACCGAGTGGCTGCTGAAGCTGCTGGCGCGGCGGCCGAAGAAGGTCGCCGCGGTGGCGCTGGCCAACAAGATGGCGCGGATGATCTGGGCGATGATGACCACGGGTGAGGCCTATCGCCGGCCGGCTGCCCCCGCCGCGGCGCGCCTCTCGGCGGCTATTTCGTGACGTAACGATTGGGAGTGGAACCCATGTCACGCCATCCCATCGGGGACCGGGCCATGACCGACGCCGAACGCCAGGCACGCCATCGCGCCTCACGTGCAACCGGCGTTCCGATGATCGGTAGCCGCCGGCCCGGCGGTCACAGCAGCCGGGCCCGGCGCTGGCAGGACAGCGTCGCGACGCTGGCGGCGCTGCAGGCAGAGTATGCCGCCTGGCTGGAAAGCTTGCCGGCAAACCTGCAGAACACTGCCACGGCCGAGGCGTTGGTCGCGATCTGCGATCTCGACCTGGGCGAGTTGCAGGCGATCGAACCGCCACGCGGCTTCGGTCGGGATTGAACAACGAGATGGCCCAATCGGCATGGGTCGCGATGACGCGCGAGACGGTGCAGCGGCAGTCGGCCAACCGTACCGGACCGTGCGTTGATGCCGGGGTGACAGAGCTGAGTGAGATGACGATCGGTCGAACCGACGATCCGGAGAACCCGATACTCGCAACGGCCGGCCAACCAGGCCGCGTCATTGTTTGGGGCTGGATCGCGGAACCCATCTGGGCCAGCGGCCATGCAGCCGCGCCAACAGGCCGGACACATGAACGCAATCGAACCGCCCGTCAGATTTCCTCATCTCCGCTCTTGCATCCGCGGGGCCGTCCACACATGCGAGGAGCGAAGCGACGAAGCAATCCCCATCCAGGTGCGCTTCTCGAGGGGGATTGCTTCGCTGCGCTCGCAATTACAAAAGGGCCGTCGTTTGACCGGGTTGCGCCCAGCGTGATCGTTGCGACACCGCTACGCCGCCGCGGCGATCCGATCGCTGCTGAACAGCGCGAGCGCGTTGTCGCGGAAAATCGCGCGCCGGTCCGCGTCATTCAGCCAGTCCGCATGGTCCCAAACTTACGTGAGCGCCTGGCGATAGGTGCAGTAGCGCTCGACATTCGGCATGTCGGAGCCCCAGATGAAGCGCGCGGGACCGAACCGATCGAACAACTGACGGAACTGCACGAGAGCTTTGGCGTAAGGATATTCCACCTTGCCGCCCCACGAAATCGGATACAGCAGCTCGGCGGAGACCGGCAGCTTCGTCATCAGCCGCTCGACCTCCGGCGGCAGGTGCAGCCGGTCATCGGCATCGGCGTAGCGCGAGGTCGGCAATCCGTGCACCAGCACGCCGCGCAGCATCGGGTGGCGTTCGTGCACGCGCGCCACGTCGTCCAGCTCGGCCTCGTAGCTGCCGACCGGGGAGTTGTCGCGGTTCACCCACCACACCGGCAGATCGAGCCGCGCCACGGTGTGCCAGAACTGGTCGTACGTCGGATCGCTCGGCAGCGTGGCGTAGCCGCTGCGGAACAGCCCGCTGTAGGTGAAATACAGCCCCGCCATCCCCAGCCGCTCCACCTGGTCGACCAGCCGTGCCAGCTCCGTCTCGTGAAACGCCCAGGCCTCCTGCACCTGCGCCAGGCCGATGAAGCGGCCGGGATAACGCGCCGTTGCGGTGGCGAAATCCTCGGCTGAATCACCGTAGATGTGATCGTTCTGCAGGATCGCGGTGGCGATGCCGGCGTAGTCCATCTGGCGCGCGATCACCTCGGCCGGCGTTGACATATCCGCCATGTACGGCGGCAGGAACTGCACATACTGCGCCTCGCCGTCGGCGTCCCATTCGAAGCGGCCGCAGCGTCCGACGCGAAAGTTGACCGCCTTGCGCCCGCCGGGCGATGCATCCTCCGCCGCCCACAACGGCCGGTCCGTGACGATCGCGTCGTCGCGCAGGCGGCGATAGGGCTGGTTGCCGTGCTCGTGCATCGCGCGCTGCTGGTGCAGCAGATGCGTCGCCGCGTCGTCGAAGCCGCAGGCGCCGGCAAGCGGGGGAAAGATGTGGGCATGCCCGTCGATGATGCCGAACGCCATCGCGTCCCTCCTCAATTCGTTGCGGTTGGGTCGAGCCAGTCGCGCAGCCCGTCGCCGAACAGGTTGAACGCCAGCACCAGCAGGCTGACCGCCAGGCCAGGCGCCACCGCGACATGCGGCGCCGCTTCCAGGAACTCGCGGCTAGCCCCGAGCATCGCGCCCCATTCCGGCGCTGGCGGCTGCACCCCCAGCCCGAGGAAGCCCAGCGCCGATCCCACCAGCACCGCCTGGCCCGCCATCAGGCTGAGCTCGATCACGATGACCGACGCCGCGTTGGGCAGGATGTGGCGCAGCAGCACGCGCCTCGGCCGCATGCCGACCGCGCGTGCCGCTTCGACGTAGTCCAGCCCATGCAACTCCAGCACCCGCGCACGCACCAGACGCGCCAGGGACGGAATGAAGCCGATGGTGATCGCGATGATCAACCCGACGGCGCTGGCGCCGACCGCGGCAACCACGGCGATCGCCAGCACCAGGCTCGGGATCGTCATCAGCAGATCGAGGCACAGCATGATCGCCCGATCGATCGCGCCGCCGACATAGCCTGCGAGCAGCCCGAGCGCGACGCCCGCCGCACCGGCCAGCGCCACCGAGGTGAGCGCGATCGTCAGCGTGATGCGCGCCCCGACGATGACGCGCGCTGCGATGTCGCGGCCGACCTCGTCGGTGCCGAACCAATGCGCCGCGGACGGCGCATCGAGCAGCGCCAGCAGATCCTGTGCATCCGGGTCGTACGGCGCGATGGCGCTGCCGAACACGGCGAGGACCAGGAACGTCGCCAGCAGTGCCGCGCCGAGCAGGAGAAAAATGCCCTTGCGGCGCGCCGGGCGCGTGGGTTGCGCGACAGCGCCGCTCATCGCAGCCGCGGATTGATCAGCCGGTAGAGCAGTTCCACCAGCAGATTGATCAGCAGGAAGCCGACGACGAACAGCACGGTGATGCCCTGCACCAGTGTGTAGTCGCGCAGGCCGACCGCGGTGAGCAGCAGATCGCCCAGTCCCGGCCAGGCGAACAGCCGCTCCACCACGACGGAGCCGCCCAGCAGGTAGCCGGTCTGCAAGCCCAGCACGGTAACGATCGGGATCAGCGCGTTGCGCAGCACGTGGCGGTACAGGATGCGCCTGACCGTCAGGCCCTTGGCCTGCGCGGTGCGGACATAGTCCTTGCGGCGTTCCTCGATCACCAGGCCGCGCATCAGCCGCGCCACCAGCGCGATCAGCCGCGCTGCCAGCGCGAGCGTCGGCATCACCAGCGAGGCCGCCCCAGTCATGCCGAGGCTCGGCAGCCAGCCCAGCCGCACCGACAGCAGCGCGATCAGCATCATGCCGAGCCAGAAATTCGGCACGGCCAGCAGCGCCACCACGCCGCCGGAGACCGCGACATCGGGCCAGCGGTTCGCGAACGAGGCCGCCAGGATGCCGGCCGGGATGCCGACGATCACGGTCAGTGCCACGGCCGAGGCGGTCAGCAGCAACGTCGCCGGCGCGCGCTCCAGGATGTGCGGCAGCGGATTGCCGCGGAACGTCGAGGAATAGCCAAGATTGCCGTGCAGCAGGCCGGCGATGTGGCTGGCGTACTGCACCGGCAGCGGGCGGTCGAGGCCAAGCTGGTGGCGCACCACGTCGATTTCCGCCTGCGTGGCGGTGGCGCCGGCGACCATAGTCGCCTCGTCGCCCGGCACGGACTTGAAGATGACGAACAGGATGGTCACCACGCCCAGGACAGTCGGCGGGATCAGCAGCAGCCGCCAGGCGAGCAGGCGGAGCAAGGGTTAAGCCAGCCGACTGGGAAATAAAACCGATAACATAACGACACCGTCATGCCGGCCCCCGGGTCGGCCCAAAGGGCCGCCCGAGGACAGGCTCCGGCCGGCATCCACGACTTTCTTTGCGGCACGAAGGCAAGTCGTGGATGCCGGCATGCGCCGGCATGACGATGTCGGGGAAGAATCGATCATTCGGACGCCTGGTCTCAAGCGGCGGCGTGGCGCACGTCGGTGAACAGGCTGGGCCACACCTCCACGCCCGTAACGTTCCTGCGAACGGCGGTGACGTTTTCGTTGATCTGCAGCCAGATGTAGGGATAGTCGTTCCAGATCAGCGCCTGCGCCTTCGCGAGATCGGCGGCGGCCTTGGTGCGGTCCGCCTCGGTGCCGGCGGCATCCAGCAGGCGATCGACCTCGGGGTTGCGATAGCGGCCGAGGTTCCACACATCGGGCCGCGCCGCGTCGTCGGCGTTCGACTTGAACAGCGACACGAGGTGATACAGCCCCGAGGCGTTCGCCGGGTTGAAGCCGAACATGGCGAGGTCCCATTTCAGGTTGGCGCGATCCTGGCGCATCGCGGCCCAGTAGGCGCCGGCTTCGATCTTGGTGATGGTGACCTTGACGCCGACCTGAATGAGCGCGTTCGCAACGACCTGGCCCACCGAGACGTCGTCGGGGAACAGCCCCTGCGGGATGAACATCGCCAGCTCCAGCGGCTTGGCTGGACCGAATCCGGCTTCTGCCAGCAGGGCTTTTGCCTTTGCCGGGTCGTAGGCGAGCTTGGAGACCGACACGTAGCCCTCGGTGTTGAACGCCAGCGGCGAGTCCGGCGCGCGCGCAAAGCCGAAGAACACTTTTTCCGCGATCGTCTCGACCGGCACCGCAAGGCTCAGCGCCTGGCGCACGCGCACATCGGCAAGCTGCGGGCGCGTCTGGTTGATCACGAAGCCGATCGGCCGCAGCCCGGGCACCGCCATGATGGTGATGTTGGGATCCTGCTTAAGCTGTGCGACCAGCGCCACCGGCACGCTGTCGATGATCTGGACGGCGTCAGTCCGCAGCGCCGAAACCCGCGTCGAAGGCTCGGTGACCGCCTTCAGCGTCAGCCGCGCGGTCTTCGGCTTGCCGCCCCGATAGGCGTCGAACGGCTCCAGCACCAGTTGCTGTCCCGGATCGAAGCTGGCGACGCGATACGGGCCGGCGCCGACCGGGTTCTTCGCGATGCCGGCCTCGCCGTATTTCGCCACCGCGGCGGGCGAGACCAGCGCGCCGGAGGGATGCGCCAGAGAGTTCGGCAGTTGCGGAAACGGCTGCGACAGGCGGATCACCACGGTGGAGGCGTCCGGAGTTCTCCACCCCGGCGACCGGATCCCACAACGGCCGGTTGGTCGGGTTGCGCTGCTTGTCCATCAGCCGCTCGATGTTGAACCGGACGGCGGCGACGTCCACCGGCGTGCCGTCATGGAACTGCGCGTCGGGTTGCAGCTTCAGCGTGCAGGACCGCAGGTCCGCCGCCATCGTCCAGCTTTGCGCGAGCTGCGGAATGATCTTCATGCTCGGCGCGAAGGTCAGCAGCCCGTCGTAGATGCACAGCGCCGCCTCGTAGCCGCCCGGATACAGCGTGAAGGACCCGTGCACCGGGTCGAGCGTGACCACTGCCGTGCTCTGGCCGTAGGTCAGGCTGGACGCGGCGGTGCTTTGCGCGCGGGCGCGCAACGTGCCGGTCGCCAGCAGCGCCAGCGGCGCGCCGGCCAAAGTCGAGAGAATGTCACGGCGTTGCATCGTTTGCGATCCTCAGAGCCACAGCGAATTCCAGGTGAAGATGGCGGGCGTGCCGCCGGTGTGCACGAACACCAGTGTGTCGTCCTTGCCGTAGCGGCCCGCGCGGATGTGGCTGATCATGCCGGCCGCCGCCTTGCCGGTGTAGATCGGGTCCAGGATTACGCCTTCGGTGTGGGCAAACAGCTTGGTTGCCTCGACCGCGGCTTCGGTGGGAATCCCGTAGCCCGGGCCGACGAACCCCATGTCGTTGGCGATGTCGTCCTCGGTGATGCGCAGGTCGTAGCCGAGCAGTTGCAGCGTTTCATTGGCGATCGCCGCGGTGCGCGAGGGGACGTGGAATTCATCGGTTGCGGTAATGCCCTGCACCGTCAGCGTGGCATTGGTCAGCCGCCGCCCGAGCACCAGGCCGGCCTGGCCCTTGCCGGAGGAGGACATGTAGAACGCATTCGGCCGCACGTTGGTGTGGTGCAACTGTTCCAGCAGCTCGAGCGTGGTCTCCAGATAGGCCAGCGCCGAGGCCACGTCGAACATCGGATTGTCGTTGAGGATATGCGGCCGGCCGCCGGCGGCACGCACCCGGGCGGCATGCTCGTCGAGCGCTGCGCGCTGCGCCTCGCGCGTCGGCGCGAACATCACCTGGGCGCCGAGCAGGTAGTCCACCAGCAGATTGCCCTGCACCGTGTCGGGCTTTTCCCCTTCCAGCACCAGGATCGTCTTCAGCCCGAGCTTGTTGCAGGCACCGATCGTCTGCCGCGCCGAGTTCGACTGCAGGTCCAGGCCGACCACCACGGTGTCTGGCTGCTCGGACATGGTGCGGGCCAGGCGGAATTCCAGGTTGCGCAGCTTGTTGCCGCCGAAGGCGACGCCGGTCAGGTCGTCGCGCTTGATGAAAATGCGTGGCCCGCCCAGGGCGCGCGAGAGATTGGGCGCTTCGTGCAGCGGCGTCGGGATCAGCGCCAGCTTGACGCGCGGGATGTGCGCAATGCGCCGGCGGATGTCGGCGAAGCGGCTCTCCTCCGGCCAGGTCGTCGCCGAATCATTCCGGTCAGCCATCATGTATCCTCACTTGCCGTTGGTGGGCGCCCGCCAAGCGCCATTGCGCCGTACATTCGGCGGCGTCCCGGGTTGCCCGATGCGGCTCAACCACCGATCCGATTGCCCAGCAGCCGCGTCCAGCCGTACGGATCAGGCGCGGTGCCATACTGGATACCGACGATCGTGTCGTACAGCTTCTGCGTCAGCGCACCGGTCTGCCCGCCGTTGATCACGTAGCGCTCGCCCTTGTAACCAAGCTCGCCGACGGGAGAAATGACCGCCGCCGTCCCGGTGCCCCACATCTCCAGCCGCCCGGCCTGCGCCGCGGCGATCACCTCATCGATCGCCACCGGCCGCTCGGCCACGCGCAGCCCCCAGTCGCGCAGCAGCCGCAGCGACGGAATCCCGTGTGATGCCGGCCAGGATCGCCCCGTTCAGCGGCGGGGTCACAACCTCGTCGTCGATCCGCACCATGATGTTCATGGTGCCGACCTCGTCGAGGTAGCGGTGTTCCGCCCCGTCCAGCCACAGCACCTGGGTAAAGCCCTGCTTCTGCGCCTCCTCCGCGCCATACAGGCTGGCGGCATAGTTGGCCGCGGTCTTCGCCGCGCCCAGCCCGCCCGCCACCGCCCGCACGCGGGTGTCGGAGGCGAGGATGCGGACGGGGTTCATCCCCTCCTTGTAGTAGGCGCCGACCGGGCCGAGGATCACGTAATAGATGTAGCTGCTGGACGGGTGCACGCCGAGGAACGTTTCGGTGGCAATCACGGTCGGGCGGATATACAGCGAGGTGCCGGGCAGCTTCGGCACCCAGTTCTGGTCTACCTCCACCAGCGCGCGGATCGATTCCTCCACCAACGCCGGATCGAGTTCGGGGATGCACAGGTAGTGCGCCGAGCGATTGAGCCGGCGGGCATGGTCGGGCAGACGGAACAGCCGGACGCGACCGTCGGCGCCGCGAAACGCCTTCATGCCGTCGAAGATCGCCTGGCCGTAATGCAGCACGCAGGTGGCCGGATCCAGGGTGAACGGTCCGTAGGGGACGATGCGCGGATCGTGCCAACCCTGCCCGGCATCATATTCCATGCGGAACATGTGGTCGGTGAACACCGTGCCGAAGGTCAGCGTCTCGTCGGCGGGCGGCTGCTTTGGGGCCGTCGTTCGGGTGATGGAGATCTCGGTCACTGGCATCCCTTCAGCTTGGGTTGGTACGGCCAGCTTACGCCACTCCGGCGCGAAGGGTAATTCCCATCGGGCCGAGCGGGCCGCAAGGCACGGCGTGCGGCGCCATCCGCGCCCGGTCCGTCAATCCGTCGTAGTTGCTCCCGCCCGGGAATCACGCCATCATTTCCCGCCGCCAGCCCGGGATCCCTTGCAGGTTCGCGCCATGCCAAAAATCCTCTCGCCGGCCCAGATCGAGGCGTTCGATCGGGACGGCTTCGTCGCCCCCATCCGCGCCGTGCCGGAGTGGCGCGTGCTGTACTACCGGCAGCGTCTCGAGGCGTTCGAGGCGGCCTATCCGGACGACCGGCTCAAGCTCGACCAGAAGGCGCACATGATCTGCCCATGGGTGGACGAGATGATCCGCGAGCCTGGCATTCTCGACGCCACGGAGGATCTGATTGGCCCCGACATCCTGTGCTGGGGCACCTCGCTGCGCGCCAAGCCAGCGGACGGCCGGACGTTTGCCGGCTGGCACCAGGATACCGCCTATGCCGACGTGCAGCCGATCGTGGTGATCGTTGCCTTGGCGCTGTCGTCGGCGCGGGCGGAGAACGGCTGCATCCGCGGCATTCCCGGCTCGCACCGCGGGCCGCTGCTGCCGCATAAGGAGGCGTTCGCGACCGACAGCCTGCTGTCGCGCGAGCAGTACATCGACGCGCCGATCGACGCGGCGCAGGCGGTGGATTTCGCGCTCGATCCCGGCGAGATCGCGCTGTTCAACAATGCCATCGTCCATTCGTCGAAGCCCAATACCGGCCACGACCGGCGCATCCTGTTCCTGCTGGAGATGGTGCCGACGCACGCCTACCAGCACGCGCCGCGCGAGTCGGCGGTGCTGGTGCGCGGCCGGGACGAGCATGGCAATTTCGATATCGATCCGCCGCCGCGGACCGAGATGGGCGCGGCCGAGCTGGCGGCGTGGCAGCGCGCGGTCGAGATCCAGGCCAGCGTGCTGTTCCGCGGCGCGCAACGCCCGCCGCGCGCACTGCAAGGCATGACCAGCGGGCGCGCGCCCGGCGGCGACTGATCCCGGTTTCCCACCCGAACGGCCACGGAGTCCCCCATGCCCGACCTGCCAATGGACCTGCCCCACGCCACCTATCGCAGCATGGCCGAGGGCACCAAGGAGGAGTACGAACTCGTCCACGGCTACTTCAAAGTGTTCGAACGCGATCTGGCGAGCCGGGTGCTGAAGGAATTCGTGCGGCTCGAAGACAGCTACCCCGGCGAGCCGGTCGACCGCCTGGTGCACTCGCTGCAGACCGCGACCCGCGCGCATCGCGACGGACAGGACGAGGAGTATGTCGTCGCCGCGCTGCTGCACGATTTGGGCGATATTCTGTCGACCTCGAATTATTCGGAATATGCGGCCGCGATCCTCAAGCCGTACGTGCGGCCCAACATCTACTGGACGGTGCGCCAGCACGGGCTGTTCCAGGGGTATTACTACTTTCATCATTTCGGGTTGGATCGGAATGCGCGCGAGCAGCATCGCGGCCATCCGGCGTTCCAGATGTGCGTGGATTTCTGTGGGAAGTACGATCAAGCCGCGTTCGATCCCGATTACGATACGATGCCGCTCGCGGCGTTCGAGCCCATGGTCCATCGGCTTTTCGCGCGGGAGCCGTGGGGGGCGCACGCCAAGCTGGATGGCGGCTATCGCGAACAGTTCTGATCTCGCGGGCCAGAACGTCCGGCGTGAACAAGGTCGTCCCGGACGCGAACCGGTTCGTGTGGAAACTGCGAAGCAAGCAAGCAAGGATTCACCACGGCGAAGGCCGAGAGCCACGAAGGGCCACGGAGCAGCAAGAAGTTTGGGCGCTTCGCGCTGCCGTTTGTTTCGGCACCGCGCGAAGCGCAGCAATGCCTTCTCCGTGGCGCTTCGTGGCTCTCGGCCTTCTCCGTGGTGAATCCTTGCTTGCTTTTATTCCGGCTTTGATGGTTCACCGGAACCCCGCAACGCGCCCGGCCGTCGCCGGATCCAAAAAGCCACGCACGGTCGCCTCGGTTTCGGCCGCCAATGCGGCCTCCAGTCCCTCGCTGGACCGGCCGGCGAGGATGCGCCGCAGATCGCACACCGGCCCGGGCGGCAGCGCGGCTATGCGGCGTGCCAGAGCGAGCGCCTCCTGCATCAGGTCGGCATCCGGAACGACCTTCCACACCAACCCCCATTCATGCGCCTGCGCCGCGTCGAAGCGCTCGCCCAGCAGGATCAGCTCCCGCGCCCGCTGTAAGCCGACCAGACGCGGTAGCAGCGCGGTCACGCCACCGGTGACGAACACCCCCAACGCTACTTCGGGGAAGAAGAACCGCGTGCCCTCGGCGGTGAGGGCAAAATCGCAGTTGATCACCCACTCCAGTCCGCCGCCGACCGCCCAACCGCGGATGGCGCCGACCACGGGCGTGTCGCCCAGCACCATGGCGCGCGTGACATCCTGGATGCGCTCGACGTAGGCCCGTGTCGAGGCCGCATCCTTCGACTGGGAGCCGAACTCCTTCAGATCGTCGCCGGCGCAGAAGGCACGGCCGGCCCCGGTCAGGACGATCGCGCGCACCGCCGGATCGCGGTCCGCCGCCTGCAATGCCGCGATCAGGTCCTCCAGCAGCTCGGGCACGATCGCGTTCAGCCGGTGCGGCCGGTTCAATGTCAGGACGCGCACGCCGTCGCCGGCGTCTTCGGCCAGCACCATTCCGATCATGGAGGATCCTCCCGGCGCGCGTCCCGCCGGATCACGCGGCGCGATTTTTCCCCCGTGCGCGGCAGCGCGCCGAACGGCAGCAGCACGATCCGCGCCGTTACCCCGAGTTCGCGCTTGAATGCGGCCGCGACGCGCTCGGCCAGCGCTTCCACAGGCACATTTGCGCCCCGCTCGGCCAGCTCGGCCTCCACCAGCAGCGCGTCGTATGGCCCTGGGCCGTCCAGCACGATGCGATACTCGCCGGACAGCGCATCATGGCGATTGACCACCGCGGCGGCCTGCGGGGGAAACACGTTGATCCCGCGCACCACCACCATGTCGTCGCTGCGTCCGACGACGCGAAACCGCGGCGCGGTTCGCCCGCAGCGCGCGCGGTCCGTGCCGGTCAGCACGATGATGTCGCCGGTGCGGAACCGCACCAATGGCTGGCACTCGCGACTGAGGTGGGTCAGCACCAGTTCGCCGCGCTCGCCCGCGCGCCACGGCAGCACGGCGCCGCTCTCCGGAGCGATCAGTTCCGGGTGCAGCACATCGAGCGCCATGAAATGCAGATCGTTGTCCTGCTCGGTCTGGCCGGCGAAGTTGCAGAACACGTCGGACACGCCGTAATTGGCGTTGCGCGCCTGCATTCCCCAGGTGGTTTCCAGCCGGTGGCGGAACGCCGGATCGTCCAGCCCGGCCTCGCCGCCGAACAGGCCCAGCCGCAGGCCCAGGTCGCGCGGCTGCACGCCGGGGAAATGCTCGGCGAGCACGCGTTCCAGCACCGCCGGATAGGACGGCGTGCAGGAGATCGCGGTGATGCCCAGCTCGCGGATGGTGCGGACCAGAAGCTGGGTTTCGCCGACGCCGAACGGCACCACCGCGGCGCCGGTCGCCTCCAGCGTGGTGTGATCGGTGAAGCCGCCCATCCACAACCGGTAGTTCAGGCAATGCACCACGCGGTGGCCCGGCCCCAGGCCCGCCGCCGATTGCGCGCGCGCGCCGACCACCGCGGTTTCGTGCGCATCGCGCGCCGACAGGGCGAGGTTCATCGCCGCGCCGGTCGTGCCCGAGGTGCGGTGCACGCGCGCCACTGCGGTTGCCGGCGCGGCCAGGTAGTCGCCGAACGGCGGGTTCGCGCGCTGGCTGGCGCGCAGCATCTCCTTGTCGGTGCATGGCAGCTCAGCCAGCGCCTCAAGGTGCAGCGGCGGTGCCGCGCCGCCCCAGGCCCGACGATGCAGCGGCGAGTTGGCCAGCACGTAACCGAGCTGCCGCTCCCAACAGCGCTGGCGATGCGCCGCAAGCGCGCTCAGGTCGGCAAAGTCGGCCCGCTCGATGAACATCGCGCAAACTCTCGCGCGCCCAACGGCACGCCGCAAGGCAGCGGGGTCAAGGCTCCGCCCTGGAGCCGGGGGCGTGCGTGCCGGGTGGGCCGCCGTAGGGTGCACGGGGTCGCTGCGGATGGTGTGCGATTTGGGGCGACTTGGGTGTGCCCGGGGGGCGTGAGCGCCGGGTGGCCCCCGTAGGGTGCATGGGGTCGCTGCGGGCAGAGGCCGATTGGGGCAGCGGGGGCGGTCACGGCGTGCGCCGGGCGGGGTGCGCGGCGGGGGCAAACCGGGCGGTGAGGGTCGCGCGGGTGGCCCGCAGGTTCCAGAGCTTTGCCAGCGTCGTTGTGCCCAGGGCGAGGGTTCTTGGTGGGGGTGCGGTGCGTGAGGTCCGGGGTGGCGGGCGTGGTGGTGGCGGGGCGGTGCACGGTCGGGGCGGGCGTGGGGACGCGGGTGGTGCGCGTGGCAGGCGCGGGCGCGAGGGTGCCAGGGGTCGCTGCGGGTGGGACGCGATTGGGGGATGGCGACGCGAGTGCTGGGTGCGGCGGGACGGCGGGGCGGGCTGGGGCGGTGGCGTCGCGGGCGAGGGCGTGGGGCGCGGGACGTTCGGGCGAGGGCGAAGGGTGTACGGGGTCGCTGCGTGACGGGGGCGATTGGGGGATGGCTGCGCGGTGGGCGGCCGGTTTGGCGGCTCGGGCGGCACGCTTGACGGCGCGGGCGGCGCGCCGGGTGGCGCGCTTGGCGGCGCGGGCGGCGGCGATCGCGGCGTGCCAGGGGGCGAGGGCGGCGGATTCCTGGCGGGCCGCCCGGCGCTCGGCGTCGCGGGCGCGCGGGGCCAGGGGGGCGGCGTCGGGTTGGACGGCGCGCGGGCGGCGGGATTTGGCGGGGGCGGGGGGTTGCAGGGTGTACAGGGTCGCTGCCTCGGGCGGCAGAAAGGGCAGGTTCGAAGGGTGAACGGGGGCGCCCAGGTCCTCGTGGGCGGTGGCGAGGCGGGCGGCCATGTCCGGGGGGAGATAGGGCCAGAGGCGCCTGGCCTCGCACAGCAGGCGGGTGCGGATGATCAGCGTGCGGGTGTAGCGCTGGAGGGCGCGCTTGGGGGCGCCGGCGGCGGCGTTTTTTCCGTGCGTGGTGTTGGCGGCGGTCATGCGGGCGATGCCCGCCGCGGTGCGCGGGCCGGTGCTTTTGCCGCCGTGCATGCGGCAGCGGCCGTTGGCCATGGCGGGGGCCTGGCAGGGGCAGCCGGTGGTGCGGGCTTTGGCGCCCCGCGGGTCAAGCCCGCGGGCAGGCTGCGCGGGGGGCGAGGTTGGGGTTGCCTCGGCGGCGGGTGGCGGTGGTGTCGGGGGTGCGGCGGAGGGTTGGGGTGGGAGGGCGGTGGTGGTGGCGGATGCGCGAGACATACGGATGTACTCCGGCCAAAAAATAGCCGGGGAGTTTAAGGGGGGCTGGTTAATGGCCGGTTAACGGATCCCGGCAGAATCAGGGCGCCACGGTACGCAGCGAGAACCGAGGGTGCGTTTGATCGGCGCTTGCCGAAGCGGACGTTCAGCGCCGTGTTGCGGCAACTGGTTCGCGCCCATGGCGGACGCTTGCCCAATCCGGGCGATCTCTCCGCAGCGGACACGCTGGCAAGGGCGCAACACGGGCAACGGCAGCCGTTCAGGTGCTCAGAGCCAACGCCGCCTTGTTTTCCGACCTCTGCCGCCGGCTGGCCGCCCCGAGCGGGGCGCGGCCGGGCCGTGGACCGATCCGCGCCTACTGCGCCGTCATGCCGCCATCGATCACCAGTTCCGCGCCGGTGACCCAGGATGATTCGTCGGACGCCAGGAACAGCACGCCATTGGCGATATCCTCGGCGGTGCCGAGCCGGCCCATCGGCGTGCGATCGAGCAGCACCTGGCGCAGGGCCGGATCGCTGAAGCGCTGCTCGGTCATCGGCGTATCCGCATAGCCCGGATGCACCGAATTGATGCGGATGTTTTCCCGCGCATATTGCAGCGCCGCCGACTTGGTGAAGATCGTGATGGCGCCCTTGGCGGCCGAATAGGCCGGCGAGGTGGGACTGCCGACGATGCCCATCACCGAGGACGTATTGATGATCGACCCGCCCCCGCCTTTGTGCATGGCCGGGATCGCCGTTCGGGTGCCCAGGAAAACCCCCTTGGCATGGACGCCAAGCTCGCGGTCCCAGATTTCCACGGTGATGTTTTCGACGTTGCCGGGAAAGCCGACACCGGCATTATTGAACAGGATGTCCAGCCGTCCGTGCGCCGCCATCACCTGGGCCCAGTTCTGTTCCGATGTCACGTCGAGGTGGAGGTAGCGGGCATCATGGCCCTCGGCGCGCAGGGACGCCGCCGCGCGCTCGCCCAGGTCGTCGCGGATGTCGGTCAGCACCACCTTCGCGCCCTCGCGCACGAACAGGAGGGCCGTGGCGCCGCCGAAGCCCATCAGCTCGCCCTTGATCGCAGCCGCCGCGCCGGTCAGCAGCGCTATTTTGCCCTGGAGTCGCATCCTGTCCCCCTGCGCGATCGTTGGTCGCCGGCATGGTGCGCCAGTTCGCGGCCTGGCTCCATCGCCACGCCGCGATCCGCATCGTCAATGCTTTGGCAAGCTTTCGACCGCAGTATGCAAGGTGAAGAAGGGCTGCAGGGCATGAAGGAATGGAAATGGACGCGCATGGTGCCGTGCTGAACCCACTGTCGAAACGGATCATTGGTTGCGGCTTGCGTGTGGCCGGCACCCTAGGCAACGGATTTCTGGAAAAGGTTTATGAGAACGCGCTGGCGCATGAATTGCGGAAGGCTGGGCTCAGCGTCGAACAGCAGCGCGGCACCACCGTGATGTATGATGGGGTCATGGTAGGCGAGTACTTCATCGACCTGTTGGTCGAAGCATCGATACTGATCGAGCTGAAGACCGTAGCGGCGCTGAGCAGCGCGCATCGCGCGCAATGCCTGAACTATTTGCGCGCGACAGGCATGCACTTGTGCCTGCTCATGAACTTCGGCCGGCCGAGGCTGGAGGTGCGCCGGGTCGTCTTCGATCTGTGATATTCGCCCCGTGGCCGTCGGGAATGGCTGACTGTTTGCGTTGTTTGCGGCCCTTTGCGTTATTTGCGTTATGACCTTCTTTGTGGGTTGCAACGAAGCAAGGATTTGACGCGAATAACGCAAAGGGCCGCAAATAACGCAAAAAGGTTCTGTATCCTTGGTCGTGGCACTCTGCCAGACCACGCCGATTTGAGAGGGCGGATTTCATGCATGATTCCGAAGCCGTGAGGAGCGATGATCTACGAGATCTCTTGGCATGCACGCCAAGCTCGCGGTCCCAGATGTCCACGGAGATGTCCTCGACCTTGCCGGGAAAGCCGACACCGGCCTTGTTGAACAGGATATCCAGCCGTCCGTGCGCCGCCATCACCGCGTCCATCACCTGGGCCCAGTTCTGTTCCGAGGTCACGTCGAGGTGCGGGTAGCGCGCGTCATGGCCATCGGCGCGGAGGGTCGCCGCCGCGCGCTCGCCCAGGTCATCGCGGATGTCGGTCAGCACCACTTTGGCGCCCTCGCGCACGAACAGGTGGGCCGTGGCGCCGCCGAAGCGGACATCGGCTCCGCAGGCTGGACCAGCAACTCACACCGACACCGTAGTCTCACCGCCCGGGACTTTCGAGCGTGGCCCGCTGCTTCTTGTCCCGTGTCTTGTTGGGGTCTTCGATCGCCTCAACCGACTGGATGTATTCGGCAATATACTCCGGCGGCAGGCCGTGTTCCCTGCCACCTGCAAGGACAAAGTCCTTGTACCAGCCATAGGGTTTGAGGCTGTCGTCGATGTAGTCGGGGGTGGCGAGATAGGTAAGGACCTTCCGCCTGCGACCCTTGTCGTTGATGACCGTGATCATCGCGTGCTCGTAGCCGCTGCCGACGCCTTCGGCCTCATCTAGCTTGGCACGCTCGGCAGGATCGAAGCTGAACAGGACTCCGATCACGCTATTGTCGTTGCCACTGGCAAAAGCGTTGCACTTCCCGGACTTGTCCATGCTGCGCTTATGGAAGCGAAGCGCATGACCCGGCAAGGTAGCAATGTCGAGCGGCTTGCAACTCGGCATGCGCTTGCGCAGCCGGGCGGTCGACATGTTGGACCCGTAGGCAAAATAGACGACTGGCTCCGGTGGCCCGGTCTCTATTTTCTTCAGCGGCTCGATCGGCGGATCGCCCGGCTTAAGAATCGCGCGTAGCGGTACTGTCATGATGCTGTGCCCGTCGGATTCTTCGCCTTCGCGAGTGATGATGGATTGTCCATTCTCGAGGTCGAGGATTGGAACGGGCCTGCCGGTCCATCCGCAGTCGGCGCAGCGCGGTCGTTCCCAGAGTACGCCGGGTGCCGCGGTATTTTCGCCCTGTTCCGGTTCGAGATGCGGCGAGCCGCAATTCGGGCATTCTTCAGGCACACCGCGCAACTCGCGAAGGATCAATGAGGTCGCCATGCCGCTGGCGTGTTGGGTCAACGAGTGCGCCATGTCGGCGTCAATCCAGGTGGCCGACTTTGAGTGCGTCAGCCAGTTGGAGAACGTCCATGCGGACTCAAGCGCACCCTTGAAGGCCCCGCGACGCTCCTTGTTGGTGTCGCCCGGCAGAAGATCGTTGCAGATGATCTCCGTCCACGCGCGGAAGTTCGCACGCTGTGGCGGTGTGTCGGTCCACGTTGCCGCGTCCTGCGCGACGCCGATCAACTCGAGTAGCGCCTCGCGGCAGCGGACGCCGACGGCCTGATAGTCCGCGAGGTTGTGCGCCTGTGTCACGGCGGTGCCGGCTTCTTCCAACTTCTCGAAGACAGGACCGAACGGGAGGATGCGTAGATCGTCTACCTGTTGTTCTTCTGTACGCGGGATGCGGAGGATCAGGCCAATATGGAAGGTCAGAGCAAGGTCCATATTTGGGAACTGCTCCTGAGAGTAGAGGTTTTTGCCGCCCGTGATGACCCACCAGCGGTCCTTGTTAGTGTGGATGTCCCACACGTCGTGGCGGGTGTTCAGAACAGCCTCCGAGTAGACCTTCTGCATGAAGGTCACTTCGAGGTCGGGCGCCTGCCATTCAAAGTATTCCCGGACTTACTCGATCTCCTCTTCGGTAGCTTTCAACATGATCGACTCCCGCGATGGGCCCGTCGCACCGCGCTGGACAGGGTTTGCGAAAGCCTCAACAATAAATGGTGGTCAAGAAGGATGCGGGACAAGCGCCGCCTGATGGGCGTCGTAGAAGGCAAAAAGCTTGCGAATGGTCTCTGGGGCCACACCGTGGTTGCGTGAAAGCCAATCGATCCCCTCATCGCGATTGATCAGGAGGTCCTGGAGACGCAGGCGCGTGCCGCGCAGCACCGGTTGCCCGCCGACCCTGCCGGGCACCGTTTCGATCAGCGCGCATTCTGTCCAGCCGATGTGCTGCATGGCCCTGATATAGCACTCCAGAGGCCGGATGTCCCGGCTCGCGCTCAAACCGGTCGAAGTCGGGTTTGCAGCCGTCTTTCGCAAGCGTCCACCGGCCGCCGCAGACCATGCGCGGACCGTCGGCGATCACGCCGCACTTGGTATATCGCGGGTCTTCGCCGCGGCGCACACTGAGGTCCGAGTGGCCATTGGCGATCATGTCGATGCCCTCGGCCGCCGCGATCGCCTCGACATTTTCCAGCCCATGTGCGCGACGTGCTTGTGCAGCCTCAGCGTGCAGTCCATGAAGCGGCTGCAATTCAAGCGCCCGATGATCGGCCAAATCAACCCGGAATCCGGCCGAACGAGCGGAAGCCGCGAGCCAGGATGCCTCGTGTGACCATCACTTGCGGTGCCAAGCGCTCGGGCTATCCTTGCCGCATTCCCAAGCCACCGCGCAGCCGCCCGTGGAAGGCCGCCAAAGCATTGCGCGGCGGATCGGGCAATCCTGGACAGGCGGCCGCCGACGATAGAGAACCGCGCATGAGCGAAAACACGGATTGGACGCTGATCGTCAGAGCATCCCAACAGGCGAAGGTCGCCGCGGAGGCGGCGGTCGCGTCGGCCAAGCTATTGGAGAGCGAGGCCGGTCATCGTCTCTCGGCCATGGAGGCCAGGCTTGGCGCGATCGAGGGGAGAATTGCCAATCTCGCCGCCGGCCAGAACAGCCACGAGCTGGCGATCATGCGCATCGCCGACACCCAGGCCGATCACACCGCCAGGCTGACCAGGATCGAGACGCTGCTGACCGACATCGCGCGGAAGCTGGGTGCATGAGGAAGCAAAGAAACGCCGCCGGCTGATGTCCACACCACCACGAGCCACAGGCGGCGCCCGGACAGGTTTTGCTGGTAGCGAATGGTCTGATCGGCGGTGATCACGATCTCGAAGCCCGCCGCTGTGTCTCAGCCCTATGCCTCCCACGGATTGATCAGGGTGAGGCCACAGCCTGCAAAGCCGTCGGTATCACGCGTCACCACGGCCGCACGGGCGGCCAAGGCGGTGGCCGCGATCAATGCATCGAACGTATGGATCGGTGCCCCGGCCTGACGGCGGCTGACGATGATTTCGGCATAGCGGTCGGCTGCTGCGGCATCGAAGGCGAGAATGCGACCGCGCAGATCCTCATCGAGCATCGCCGCCGCGGCATCGCTGAGTGCGGCGTGGCGGCGGCCCTCCGGCATGATGCCGATGCCTGACAGGATTTCCGCGCGGGTGACGCTGGTGGTGTAGAGCGAGGCCCGCGGCTGAGCTGCGACCCAGGAGAACACCGCGGGGTGCGGCGCGGGCCGCATCAGCTCGGAAATCACATTGGTATCGAGCACGAACATCAGTCGAACCGAGGTGGATCGCGGGCCGGTTCGCGTGGCGGGATCTCCAGGTCATCAGCACCGCCGAGGGGAGCGAAGCGCCGGCGGATAGCTTCAGCCAGGTTGACCTCGCGCGGACGTTCAGCACCAACGGCGCTGCTGATGATGACGCGGGCCTCGGCCTCCATCGAATGGCCGTGTTGGGCAGCGCGGACGCGCAGTCGCTCCTTCACTGCCGGGTCGAGGTTGCGGATGGTGATGCTGCTCATTGGGATGGTGTCGCTTGCGCTGTGTGCTTACATTGTAAGCAATGATTGCATCGCTGTCAATTTCGTGCTGACGAGGCTCGTTCGGCCGTTATGCGCCCGGAACGCCGATAAATTTATGCCTCGCCTGTGCGCGACGCACTCGTGGCGCTTCAGGGTGCGGTCCAAAAAGCGGCGGTCACTCGAGCGCCCCGATATCGGGCAAAGCAGCCCAAAATCCGGCAGAACGTGCGACGGCCCCGAACCAAGGACCCGTTGCCGCGATGCTGGCATTTCATTAAGATGCAATCAACCCAAGCACTCCAGGTATACCCCGACTCTGCGGAAATCCGGAAAAACCTCTTGCCAACCGGGCTTGAGGCGATTCTGCTTCATCGATGATCCGCCCTGGCTTCCTGGACAGCGAATCGCGCCGCGACCTGATTGAGCTGGCCCGCGACGGTTCCGCCGCGCACCGCTTGTCGCGCCGGGCCAACGCGCTGGTGCCGCTGGACCGAGGAATGAGCTGTCAGTCGGTCGCCGACGTGCTGTTGCTTGACGGCGACACGGTCCGAACCTGGTACCTACTCTATCGGGAGGACGGGATCGAGGGTCTGGCGAGCTTCGGCCATGAAGGGGGTACCTGTCGGTTGACGGTGGAGCAACAAGACAAACTGAAAGCCTGGATTGGCGAAACCCTGCCACGCTCGACGCGTGCAGTTGGCGCGTGGATCGCGCGTGAATGCGACATCGAATACCAGACCCGGTCTGGGCTGATCGCTCTGCTGCACCGCCTTGGCATGGAACACCGCAAGCCGAAAGCGATCTCGCGCAAGCTGGACCCGGCGAAACAGGCGGCGTTCGTCAAGGGTTACGAGGCCCTGATGAACCAGTTATCCGCTGATGAAGCGGTGATCTTCGTTGATGCGGTGCATCCCACCCACGCGGTGCGGCCGGTTGGCTGCTGGGCGCCAAAAGAGGTGCCGGTCGCGGTGGAACAGAGCAGCGGGCGGGACCGCCTGAATATCCATGGCGCGATCGACCTGGAGACCGGCAAGACCGTCATGAAGGATGTGCTGACGGTGGATGCCTTGAGTACGATCATGCTGTTGATGGCAATCGAGGCGGTGTATCCAGGCATGCGGCTGGTTCACGTCTTTCTGGACAATGCCAGATACCATCACGCTAAACTGGTTCAAGCTTGGCTGGCGCGGCCTGACTGCCGGATCAAGCTTCATTTCGTCCCGGCCTACTGTCCGCACCTCAATCCGATCGAACGGTTATGGGGGTTGATGCACAGACACACCACCCACAACAAGTGCTACAGCTCCTTCAGGGACTTCAGCATCGCAATGCTGAACTTCTTGCGCGACGACGTGCCCAGGAACTGGCGCACCTACTGCGATGAGGTCACGGACAACTTCCGTATCATAAACCCAACGGAGTTCCGGATTATCGCGTGAGCGGGGTATAGTCTGACATCATGGCCTCGATCACCGTCAGGAATGTGCCTGATGAGGTGCATCGCGCGCTGCGCGTGCGCGCCGCCCAGCACGGCCGCAGCGCCGAGGCCGAGATCCGCGATATCCTGGAACGGGCCGTGAAGCCGGCAAAACGCGTTCGCCTCGTCGACGCGCTGGCCGCCCTGGGCCGCAAGGTCGGCATAACGGACGAGGACATCGCGGCCATCGAGCAGATGCGGGACAAATCGCCGGCGAAGCCGATGAAGTTCGAATGATCGTGCTCGACACCAATGTGATCTCCGAGGCGATGAAGCCGGGGCCGAATCCCGCCGTGCGGACTTGGTTGAACGAGCAGGTCGCCGAGAGTGCCTAACCTTTTTGCGTTATTTGCGGCCCTTTGCGTTATTTGCGTTATGACTTTTTTTGTCTGTTGGATCGAAGCAAGGATTTGACGCGAATAACGCAAAGGGCCGCAAATAACGCAAAAGGGCCCTGGGCCCTTGGTGGTAGTACCCTCCGGACCGCGGCCACGATGGTTAGAATTGAAGCTTTTCGCGAACACACGGAATTAGGGCCTGGTCGATTCTGTCCCACCCCTGACCGGCGCCCCTCTCAACCCACCGGCACCCCGATCGACTTAAGCCGCGCATGCGCCCGCCCAGCACGCGCCTTCAGGCCATCCAGATAGGTGCTGACATCAGTGCCGGGCAGGTTCAACACCTTGCACCCTAGCCGCCAGTACTCCTCGATCTGCGCCTCGGTTTCCGCCGACCCTCGGGCAAGCTTCCCGTGCGTGTTGCAGGCCTCCGCGATCCGGCGCACGGCTGCCTTGAACGTCGGGTGCTCAAGCTGGAGATGAACGCCGAGGCGCGCACTAAGGTCCGAGTGGCCATAGGCGATCATGTCGATGCCCTCCACGGCCGCGATCGCCTCGACATTCTCCAGGCCCTCGAGCGACTCGATCGACACGCAAGTAATGATGTTGGCATTGGCCCATGGCGCATACTCGGACGCGTGACGGGCGCCAAAACTCCGGTAGCCAGTGTGCATCCCCTGCCCCGAGATACCGCGATTGCCGATCGGCGGATATTTTGCCTCCCGCGCAATCGCGCGCGCCTCCTCGGCGTTATCGACCTCCGAGACCTGGATGCCCATGATCCCCTGATCGAGGATCGCGGGGATCAGATACGCGAAGGATTTGCGGATCCGCACGATCGCCGAGACGTTGGTAGCCTGAAACCACCCGGCGAGATCGGCGATCGTCTCTAGGTCGAAGGCGCCATGTTCTTGGTCGATCATGCAGTAGTCGAAGCCGGAGGCCTCGATGATCCACGGGACGCCGCGCGAGGCGAACTCCTTGAGCCCGGTCCCCAGTGCGGCTCGCCCCTCGCGCACCGCCCGCCTTATGCTGTTGTCCTTCATGGATTGCAGGCTCCCATCGCTCGCTGATTGCCTGAAGTGTGCCTCGGGTTGGCGCCCTGTCCAAGCCGGGGAGCGATGATGACGAATGGCTTCGGCGCCGTATGGTTGGCGTGTTGCCTGGTGCCATGGCCGCGACACTTCGCCGCTACGGACACGCGCGAGCGAGGAAGAGGCCAGAAACAACAAAGCCCCTGGCCTTGCCGTCTTCCTGCCTACCGCTTGGCGCGGGTGACGATCTGGGTCGGGTTGACGAAGCGCAGCGCGACCAGCAGCCAGGCCAGGGTGGTGATCATGTAGACCACCGCCATGGCGTCGATCGACTGGCCGCGGCCGCACGCCGGCGGCGAACACGGCGTAATACAGCGCGACGACCAGCGTCTGGCTGTCGGCCCCGCGGTCAGGAAGGTCAGCTCGAACATCGCGATGGTGCGCACCAGCACCAGCATCAGCGCGGCGAGGATGCCCGGCAGTCAGCAGCGGGACCAGGATCTGCACGAACAGCCGGCCGAGGCCGGCGCCGAACACGCGCGCGGCCGCCTCGATGCGCGGATCGATCTGCTCGACGAACGGGATCATGATCAGGATGACGAACGGCACGCTCGGCACCAGGTTGGCCAGGATCACGCCCGAGATCGTGCCGGCCAGGTGCGCCTGGTACAGCACGGTCGCCAGCGGGATGCCGTAGGTGATCGGCGGCACCATCAGCGGCAGCAGGAACAGCAGCATGGCCGCGCGCTTGCCGGGGAACTCGCGCCGCGCCATGGCGTAGGCGGTGGGCACGCCGATCAGGGCGGACAGCAGCACGACGGCGCCGACCACCTCGGCGGTCACCATCAGGATGGCCGGCAGCCGGAACTCGTTCCAGGCCAGCGAATACCATTGCGTGGTGAAGCCGGCCGGCAGCCAGGTGTTGAACCAGTGCGTGCCGAACGAGTTCACCGCGACGGCGCCGATCATCGCCAGCAGGTTGACGACGAAGAACACCACCACCGCCCAGACGGCGGTGGACCACAGCCGTTCGCCCAGATGGCGCTGCATCGCCGCTCAGCCCTTGCCGCGTGCTGGCGGGGCCGCGGAAGAACAGGCCGCGCATCGCCAGCAGCGCCACGACGATCAGCACCTGCACGCCGGCCATCAGCATCGCGATCGCCGAGGCCAGCGGGTAGTCGAACTGCTCGAACGCCGCGGTGTAGGCGGCGATCGAGATCACCCGCGTCGGACCCGGACGGTTCGCCCAGCAGGATCGCCGAGGGGAACACGGAAAACGCCTGCACGAAGGCCAGCGCCAGGGTGATCGCGAGGCCCGGCGCCAGCAGCGGCAGCAGGATGCGGTTGAAGCGCTCGCGGGCGCGCGCGCCCAGCATCGCGCCGGCCTGTTCCAGCGACGGATCGATGCCGGTGACGTACGACAGCGTCAGCAGGAAGGTGAACGGGAAGCCGTTGATCACCAGCGACAGCATCACGCCCCAGTAGTTGTGGATCAGCCGCACCGGCTCGTCGGTCAGGCCGAACTCCAGCAGGGTGCGGTTCAGCCAGCCGCGCGGGCCGAGATAGGTCAGCATGCCCTCGGCGACCATGACGGTGCCGAGGGTGATCGGGATCACCAGGATGGTGGTCAGCAGGCGCTGGTGCTTCATCAGCCGCACGCGCAGCGCGACCGGGATCGACAGCACGACGTTCAGGACGGTGACCGGGACGGCGATCACCAGCGTGGTCCAGATCGTGTCGTAGAGGAACGGCTGGGAGAAGAAGGTTACGTAGTTCGCCAGCCAGCCGCCGTGCTGCGGGCGGAACGACAGGAACAGCCCGTAGAGGAACGGATAGATGAACAGCGCCAGCACGAAGAGCACGCCGGGGAGCACCAGCAGGGTCACGCCGTCGAGGCCGCGTTCCTTCAGGCGGCGACGGAGGGAGACGGTGTGGGTCATGCGGGGTGGAATGTACCTGCTCCCCCTCCCCTTGCGGGAGGGGGTTGGGGGGAGGGGTCACGCCGGCGCCGCCGGTGCCAATTCCGACCCCTCCCCCCGGCCCCCTCCCTCAAGGGGAGGGGGAGCTTTGCGCGGCTGCCCGTCATGGCGCCGGATAGACCAGCACGCGGTCGGGCCGCGCGCTCAGGCGGATCGTTTCGCCGGCGCTGACCCGCACCGGCGAGCGGCAGTACAGCACCGTATCGGTCGCCGTTGCGCAACACGGCGTAGAAGTCGCGGCCGTGATACTCGGCGATCTCCACGGTCGCGGCGATCGGACCATCCGGCGTCGGCACCAGGTCCTCCGGCCGGATGGCGACCACCGCCCGCCCGTCGACGACGCCTTGCGGCGTGCCCCGCACCTTGGCGCCGGCGACGTCGACCAGCACCCCGCCGCCGTCCGCCGTGGCGGCCGACTCCAGCAGGTTGCGGTAGCCCATGAACTCGGCGACGTCGGGCGTGGCCGGGGCGGGAATAGAGCTCCTCCGGCGTGCCGAGCTGGCGCGTCTGGCCGTCGATCAGCACCAGGATGCGGTCGGCCAGCGACAGTGCCTCCTCCTGGTCGTGCGTCACGTAGACGGTGGAGCAGCCCAGCATGGCGTGGATGCGCCGCACCTCGGCGCGCATCTCCAGGCGCAGCTTGGCGTCGAGGTTGGACAGCGGCTCGTCCATCAGCACCAGCGGCGGGCCGACCACGATGGCGCGCGCGATCGCCACGCGCTGCTGCTGCCCGCCGGAGAGCTGGCCGGGCAGCTTGTCGGCATGCGGCTCCAGCCGCACCGTGCCCAGCGCCTCGTCCACCCGCCGCGCGATTTCGGCGCGCGGGCGGCGCTGCGTGGTCAGGCCGAAGCCGATGTTGCGCCGCACCGTCATGTGCGGGAACAGCGCGTAGTTCTGGAACACCATGCCGAAGCCGCGTTCCTCCGGCCCGACCTCGTCGATGCGCGTGTCGTCCAGCCAGATCGCGCCGTCGCTCAACTGCAACAACCCGGCGATGCAGTTCAGCGCGGTGGACTTGCCGCAGCCCGACGGGCCGAGCAGGGCGACGAACTCGCCCCGCCCGACCGTCAGCGTCACGTCGCGCAGCGCGTGCGTCTGGCCGAAGTCGCGGCTCACCCGATCGAGCCGAAGCTCGCGGAAGTCGCGCGAGGCGATGGGCACGCGGCGCTACTTGCCGGGGCGCGAGCCGACCTGCTGGTCCCAGCGCTGGAACGCGTAGACCAGCTTGTCCGCGGGCAGCGGCACCTCCGACGGCACGTCCGCGAACAGCTTGAGGTAGAACGGCCGGGTGTATTCGGCGATCAGCTTCTGGCTGTCCGCCGGCGCCATCGACAGCGGCACGTCCTTCACCGCCGGTCCGGGATAGAAATAACCCTTGTCGTAGGTCATCGCCTGCGCCGGCTTGCCCAGCATGTATTTCGTCATTTCCAGCAGCACCGCGAGGTGGTCGGGCGCGACGCCCTTCGGGATCGCCCAGTACTGCGCGTCGGTCACCCAGTGGAAGCCCTCCAGCGTGCCGACCTCCGCCTCCTTCGGCACCACGCCGAGGATGCGCGGATTGAGGTCCCAGCCGACATGCGAGGCGATCATGTCGCGCGATCCCTCGGCCAGCTCCTTCATCACCGCGCCGGTGCCGGTCGGGTAGTATTCGATGTACTTGCCCAGCTCGATCAGGTAGGCCCAGGTCTTCTCCCAGCCGTCCTTCGGGTCCATCGGATCCTTGTCCTTCAGGATGTAGGGCAGGCCTTGCAGGAACGTGCGGCCGGGGCCGGAATTGGCCGGGCGCGCGTAGAGGAAACGTTTCGGGTGCGCCTTCGCCCAGTCGAGCAGGTCGGCGCGGTCTTCGGCGGGGTCTTCACCGCGTCGGGCATGTATTCGATGATCGGCCCGGCCGGGCAGAACACCACGCAGACCGCCTGGTTCTGCGCCAGGCCCTGCATCTTCAGCGCGCCGGGCAGGTAGATCGACTTCAGGTCGGGCAGCACGTGCGGCGTAGTCGGTGCACGATCGGGATCCACAGGTTGCCGTCGATGCCGGCCGACAGCCCGTCGGTGCCGGTCATCACCAGGTCGATGTCGACGCGCCCGGCGGCCTGCTGCGCCTTGATCTTGCCCGGCAGCTCCGGCGCCGGCGCCGCCGAGAAGTTGACCTTGGAGATCAGCTTGGGATTGGCCTTGACGAAGGCCTCGATCGCGCCCTGGGTAAGCTGCAACTGGCCGGCGACGTCGATCACGTTGAGCTCGACCGGCGAGGTGGGCAGCGGTGGCGGCGCGACGGCGCGGGCGCCCGGTGCGGCGGCGGCAAGGGCGGCGGTGCCGGCAATGCCGCCGAGCAAGGCACGGCGGGTGGTGGCGAGATCGGTCATGGCGGACATCCTCTCTTGTTGGCGTTGCTCCCCGAAGGCACGAAGAGATGCGCCCTACACGTCCGATAGGCTACGCTCATGGCATCATCTCGACAACGGAGGGTTCGGTCGTGGCGTTCCCGGTGCGTCCATCGTTGCCGCCGCGTGGCGCGCGTGCCCCGGCCAAGCTGAGCGATGTCGCGGCGGCGGCCGGTGTCGCGCCGATGACCGTTTCGCGCGTGCTGAATTCGCCGGAGCGCGTCACGGCGCCGACGGCGCAACGCGTGCGCGCGGCGATCGATCGGCTGGGCTACGTGCCGAACCTGGTCGCCGGCGGGCTGTCGTCGCGCCGCACCCGCATGGTCGCGGCCATCGTTCCGACCATGGCACATCCGATGTTCGCCGACCTGGTGCAGAACTTCACCGATGTGCTGCGTGCCGGGGGCTACGAGGTGATGCTGTCGTTGTCCGGCTACGACGGGGTGAGCGAGGCGGACCTGGTGCGCGCGGTGCTGACGCGCCGGCCGGATGCGCTGCTGCTGACCGGGGCCGCGCACGACGCACCGACGCGCCAGATGCTGGCCGACGCCGCCATCCCGGTGGTCGAGGTCTTCGACGTCGCCCGCCGGCCGATCGACATGCTGGTGGGGGTGGACCACGCCGCGGCCGGCGCGGCGGTGGCAGCGTATTTCCGCGCCAAGGGTCACGACCGGTTCGCCGTCTTCGGTGCCAGCGACAAGCGGGCGCAAGTGCGCGCGCGCTCCTTCGCGCAGGCGGCGCGGCGCGGTGGCGGGACTGTGCTGGCCGAGACGGTGATCCCGGCGCCCAGCACCATCGGCGCCGGGCGGGCGGCGCTGCGCGCGCTGCTGCCGTGGTTGACGCAAGCCCGGGTGGGGGCAGGGGTGCCGGGGGCGGCGCCGGCGGCGGCAGACTTGCGCCCGGCGCGGGTGGCGCTGTTCTGCAGCTCCGACCTGGTGGCGTTCGGCGCGCTGGCCGAGGCGCGGGCCAACGGCGTGGCGGTGCCGGAGGTGCTTGCGGTGTGCGGGTTCGGCGATTTCGAGCTGAGTGCGGCGAGCGATCCGCCGTTCAGCACGGTGAGCGTGGAGGGCGCGCGAATCGGGCGGGACGCGGCGACGTTCCTGCTGGACCGGCTGGGCGGCGCGTCGGCGGCGCCGCGGGTGCAGGTGCCGTTTCGCATCGTCGAGCGCGCCTCCTCCTGACCCGCCCGGTGCGACCGGGCAATGTTATCGCTACCATCAATGGTGTCGCGGGATGCCGCCCGGGTCAAGGGCGGCGGGATCAACGGCGGCGCGGCTCGGGCAGGGGGATCAGGTGGGGGGATCAGGTGGGGGGATCAGGTGGGGGGATCAGGTGGGGGCGCGGAACGGGGCGACATGGCAGGGGGGCGACAGGGCAGGGGGGCGACAGGGCAGGGGGGCAGGAACGGTGCGATCATCGGCGAGGGCGAGGGGCAGGGCGTGCGGCGGTCGCGACCGACGGGCGTGCGGCGAGGGCCGCCGGTCGGGCGGTCACGGTGAATTGTGGTGCAGCATTGCCGTCGGCAACCCAGCTATCCGTCAGGCCACACCTCCCCCAAGTGGCCGGCCCCAAGCCTGCAACTGACCCTGCCGTGCAATGCGGCGGGGTCTTTTGTTTGGGCAAATGGGGGTCTCTTGTTTGGGCAAATGTTTGGGAAAATGGCGCGGTGGCGGTGCGCCGCTGAAGCTTGTGGTGCGGCAAGTCATGGTGAGTTGAAGCAGTTACCTGCCGATGCGTGGATAATCCCGATATTATATTGATTCAGGGTGGGCAGCGGCAGAAAAGGGGAAGGATATGCCCCGGACCCTCACGGTGCTGATGCTGCCTGGTCCGGTGGTTTCACTTGGCGCCTGCGTCGTCGAAGCCGGTCCGGGGCCACCCGGCGCGCACTGGGTGCCCGGGCATTATGACCCGTATGGTGGCTGGGTGCCCGGCCACTGGGCGCCGTGACGCTGCACGCATAGGGCTTGCGGCATGCCGCGCGATGGCGGGCGGCATTCAACGCGACCTGCGGGCTTGCGATGCGACGGCCTCCGCGTAAGCCGGGGTGGGCTCGGAAATCCCGGTCGCGGGTGGATCGGCGCGACCAATGCGCCAAGCGCTGGACTTGATCCGCTAACGGCGGCGGGGCGGATATGGCATCGATGCCAGTGCCTGTCGGCCCGCCTCGGTGATGTGCATGGGCTGGCCGAACATGCCCTCATCCGCTCCGTCGGCGACAACCCAGCCGTTGGCAATGGCTTCCCGAACATCACTCGGCAGCCAGGCGCCTCGCTCGGTGAGCGGCAGATCATGAAATGCCGTTGTCGACAGCGCGGTGAGCATCTGGCGAAACACCTCCCGGGGCACCTCGGCCATTGGCTCTCTCCTTGCAGGATTTCTGTCGGCCATAGGGCGCGCGCCGTGGCCGATGGTCAAGGCCCGGTTCAGCGCGCCAGCCACCCGCCATCGACCGCAAGCACGTGGCCGGTGACATAGGACGCGGCGTCCGAGGCCAGGAACACCACCGGACCGGCAAGGTCCGCCGGCATGCCCCAGCGGCCCAACGGAATGCGGGCGAGAATCTCCTTGCTGCGGGCGGGGTCGGCGCGCAGCGGGGCGGTGTTGTTGGTGGCCATGTAGCCCGGCGCGATCGCATTCACGGTGATGCCGTATTTCGCCCACTCGTTGGCGAGCAGCCGGGTCAGCCCGGCCACGCCGCTCTTCGACGCGGTGTAGGACGGCACGCGGATGCCGCCCTGGAACGACAGCAGCGAGGCAACGTTGACGATCCGCCCCCCGCTCGCCGGCTCGGTCGTCTGCTGGCGGATGAACTGCCGCGCCGCCGCCTGCGACAGGAAGAACACCGCCTTCAGGTTCACCGCGATCACCTCGTCCCAGTCCTGCTCGGTGAACGCCAGCGCATCGGCGCGGCGGATGATGCCGGCGTTGTTCACCAGGATGTCGATGCGCCCGAAGGCCGCGGTCGCGCGTGCGATCACGTCCTCGGCCACGGCGGTGCTGAGATCGGCGGCGATGTCGTGGAACCGCCGGCCCATCCGTTGCACGGCTCGTTGCGGTCTCGGTCGCCGGCACGATGTTGACGCCGACAAGGTCGCAGCCGGCCTGCGCCAGGGCCAGCGCCATGCCCTGGCCGAGCCCGGTGTTGCAGCCGGTGACAACGGCGACCTTGCCGCTCAGATCGAACATGGCCCGTTCCTTCAGCGTAGGTCGGCCCTTCAGCGCAGGTCGGCGGTCCTCACCTGGTCCATGTCGTCGAACGTCTGGTTCTCGCCGACCATGCCCCAGATGAAGGTGTAGCTCTGCGTGCCGACGCCGGTGTGGATCGACCAGCTTGGATTGATCACCGCCTGCTCGTTGCGCACCACGATGATGCCGCGTCTCCTGCGGCTCGCCCATCATGTGGAACACGCAGGCGTCCGGCGGCAGGCGGAAGTAGAAATACACCTCCATGCGCCGCTCATGCGTGTGGCAGGGCATGGTGTTCCACAGGCTGCCCTCCTCCAGCTTGGTCATGCCCATGGCAAGCTGGCAGGTCGGCAGCACCGCGGGATCGAAGAACTTGTTGATGGTGCGCCGGTTCGAGGTGCGCGGATCGCCCAGCGTGGCTGTGCAGCGCCTGCCCCAGCGTGACTTTGCGCGAGGGGTAGGCGCGATGCGCCGGCGCCGAGTTGTAGTAGAACTTCGCCGGGTTGGCCGAGGTCGAAGCTGCCGAAGCTCAGCTCGCGCGCGCCCTGGCCGACATACAGCGCGTCCTCCGCCCCGACCTCGGTCGTCACGCCATCGATCTTCGCCCAGCCGGGGCCGCCGATATTGATCAGTCCCAGCTCACGCCGCTGCAGGAAGAAGTCGACGCCGTAGGCCTTGCCGAGCTCGGCCGGCAGCACCACCGGCCGCGGCGAGCGGCATGATGCCGCCCACCACGATCCGGTCGATATGGCTGTAGGTCATCGTCAGCTCGTCCGGCCGGAACACCTCCGGAATGAGGAACTGCCGGCGCAGTCCCTCGGTGTCGAGCGTGCGGGCATGCGCGCTATGGATCGACTGGCGGGTTTCCATCACACAACTCCATGGGCTGCTTCGTTGGCATGCGCTGCTTCACCGGCGGCAATCGCCGCCGCGCGGCGGTGACCGCGTTCGGAATTGATGCCGAAGCGCGACGCCCACCACGCCGTCGCGAACGGCGTCAGCAGCGCGGTGACCACCACCGAGGTGGCGATCAGCGCGGTCGCCGACGGCGCCATCGGCACGTACTGCGGCGCCAGTGAGGCGATCACCGCCGGCACGGTGACCGCCGCCCCGGCGGTCGAGCCGGCCGCGACGCCGGCGGTACCATTGCCGCCGCCCAGCAGGATGTCAGCCAGCACCAGCATGGTGCCGGTGATCAGCATCACGCTCAGGCCGAGCAGGATGCCCAGCAGCCCGGTATGCGCGATGACCGTGAAATTCAGGCCGTTGCCCAGCGCGAAGGCGAAGAACGGCACCATCACGTTGACGCCCTGGCTGAAGAAGGCGCGCAGATCCTTGTCGAGGTTGCCCAGCGTGAAGCCGATCACGAACGGCAGCAGCGCGCCGACCAGGCTCTGCCACGGGAAGAACGCCAGCCCGGTCAGGCCCAGCGTGCACATCGTCATGAACGGGCCGGATTCCAGCGACATCAGGCAGAACGCGCCGGCCTCCTCCTTGGTGCCGAACTGCTGCATCAGCGCCATGTAGAGACCGCCGTTGGTGTCGTTCATCGACGCCATGATGGCCAGCACCGACAGCCCGGCGAAGAAGCCGCTGTCGATGCTGCCGGCAGGAATGAAGTGGGCGGCGAGCATCGCGACGCCGGCGGCGGTGAGCACCTTCACCGAGACCAGCACGCCGCTCTTGCGCAGCACCAGCGGCGCCACCTTCAGGCTGATGCTGGCACCCATGCAGAAGAACCACACGGCCAGGATCGGCAGCGTGCCGGTGATCATCCCGTTGGTGAACGAGCCGAAGAATTTTCCGGTGTTTGGCGCGAACGTGTTCAGGCAGGCGCCCAGGAACAGCGGCACGATCATCATGCCTCCCGGGATCTTTTCAATGCTGCTTTTGATGTTCACGGCAGCCTCCTTGGCATGGGGACGGCAGGGCGTGCGATGGCGGGCCACACGGACCGCATTCCGTCTGGGCGTCCGCCGGGGGATCGGCCGGGAGCGATCGGAACGACGTCCGGCGTCACCCGAACTGAAGCCGCGGACGACCCGGCACGGACGATGCGCATGGCACGCGCCTCCTTGCGCGGCCGTATGGACCGTTTGGTGGGCTGCCGCTTTGACCTAGCGCAAGGAAACCGGGATTCTTGGCCTGCTCGACAGTCTCGGTTGGCGCTGGATGACCGGACGGCGTTGCCGGGGGCGGCGCGCGCGGGTCGGCTGGCTCGCCACCGCACGGCCGCGATGGCGGAATGCGCTGCGCTGTTCCGCCCTACGATCCTCGCCCTGCGTAGGGCGGAACAGCGCAGCGCATTCCGCCGCTCGCCGCCGTCATGCAGCTTCCCGCACCCCCGCGACCTCCGCCACCAACGCCCGCGCCGCTTGCAGTTCCGGCCCCGTGACGACCAGCCGCGCGCAGCCGAACGCCTCCCACATCCGCGCGGTGTAATCCGGATACAGCCGCACCGCTCCAGCCCGATCCGGGTAGTTCCGCCCGTCCTTGATATCCAGATAACTCTCCACCGGCAGCCCCTCGGCCAGCAGCACGTCGTGCGCCGCCAGCTCGATGTGGTGATACGTCACGTTGTCCACCGGCACCTGAACGATGCTGCTGCCGTTGATCAGATGCTTCACCGGAATGAGGACGTCCGCAACAAACACCGCATGATCCGGCGACAGCCACAGATCGCGATGTGGCGCCCCCGGCCCGAACGCCCCGGCGGTCACCCGCACCGGCCACACCTTGCGCGGCTGAGGATGCCGCGCGCAATCGACCTCGCGCCGCCCGACCCAGACCACCGCCGCCCGCCCGTCGCCCGCCCGCCCGTCGCCCGCCCGCCCGTCGCCCGCCCGCCCATCGCCCCCAAGCCCATCCCCCAGCAGCACGCGCACCCGCTCGCCCACCGCGATCGCCTCCACCGCGACCTCGCCGCGCTCGGTCAGCACCCGCGTCCCGGCGGCAAAGCACTCCATCTGCGCCGCCGCGGCATCCATCCCGCTGCTCCCCAGCGGCCGCGTGCCGGCCTTGTTGTAGAACGTCAGCTCGCCCAGCAGCGCCCCCCCGGCGCCGAACAGCTCCAGCGTGTTGCCGCCGACGATGCTGTCGGCGTTCACCACCAGGTTGTCGAACCGGATCTGGTCGCCCGCCTGATAGCCCCAGATCTCCGCGGCAAACCCGCCCGCGGCCAGCAGGTTCATCGCCCCCGCCGCCACCGACGGCGTCACCCCGCTGATCCCAGGCTCCCCGCCGTCCACCACCTGGCCGATCACCAGCGTGTCGGTGGCGTCCTCGAACACGATCGCCTGGCCGGCATCCACCGTGTTGGCGTTGAACACCAGCGTGCCGTCGCTGCTGAGCTGCCACTCGCCGACATCGCCGTTGTTGCCGATGTTGTTCGTCGCGTCCGCCACCGAGGTGCCGGTCAGCACCATCGGGGTGAACCAGGTCGAGGTGCCGGCGGAGACCTGCACCGCGCCGATGTTGCCGATGTAGAGGTCGTACAGGTTCAGCCCGGCGTTGCCGTTGCTGGCGGTGGTGTACTCGAAGCCGTCGGGATCGACCGTGCCGTAGTTGTTGAACGAGGCGTGGCCGTTCTCCGTCGGGATGCCGGCGAAGTTGAGTATTGCGTCGCTGCCGATCGTCAGCACGCCGCCGCCGCCGGAGGCGACGCCGATGTTGAGCGCCCCGCCGGTGGCGATCGACAGCTCGCTGCCGGCGCCCTCCACGTCAACGTTGCCCGAGGACAGCGCCGGGGTGCCCCCGATCGTCAGGTCGAGCGCGCTGGCCGTGGCGCCGGACAGGATGGAGAGTTCTCCCGCCGCCTGGGCGCCGAGGGTGAGGCCGCCGGTCACGGCGAGTTCGGAGCCGGTGCCGGCGACGGTGATCACCCCGTCGCCGCCGGATTGCGCCGCGGCAACCAGGGACGCAGCAGTGACGGTGGCGCCGGAGGCGATGTCGAGCGCGCCCTGGGCGGCGTTGCCAACTACCAGGGTGCCTGCGTTCTGCCAGACCGAACCGGCGCCGACCACGTTCACCGAAGAGCCGGACGCGCCGGCGGTGTCGGCGATGATGGCGCCGGCGGTTCCGGTGGCGACCGTGCCGCCCGCGGTGATGGCAAGGCTGCCCAGGCCGGCGTCGCCGACGATCAGACCCGGGTCCGACAGGCTGCCGCCGGTCGTAACATCCAGCCCCCCGTCGCCGCCGGAGGCGCTGCCGAGGATATCCACGGCGGCGTCGGTGAGGCTCGCGCCACCACTCACCGTGACGGACCCGGTGCCACTGCCGCCGGTCTGCAACGACCCGGCGGTGCCGGTGTTCTCGAACGACGTTCCGACACCGCTGAGCGTCAACCCGCCGCCTTGGCCGGCAGCGGCACCCAGCGAAACACCTTGGGCTTCGATCTGCGCACTGCCCAGAACCGTCACCGACGCGCCGGGTGAGGAACTTCGATATCGATCCGTCCTCCCGCCGAGACCGACCCGCCACTGACGGTCAGGTTCCCTGCCTCGGTGATCGCCGGGGCGCCGGCCGCTCCGGCCAGGGTCAGTGTCGCGCCTTGCAGCACCCATCCGCCGGCACCGGAGAACGCCGCGCTCATCCCGTTGGCAGTGCCGGTCAGGGTGCCACCGGCCGCCAGGTCGAATGTCAGCGTCTCGGTCGCATCGGGCACCGTGTCCGGCTGCCAATTTTCACCCGTTCCCAGGTCCGTGCCGGCCGCGCCGGTCCAGCTCACGCCCGTGATGGGCATGGCGCCCAGCAGGAAGCTCTCCGCAAACCCGTTGCCGCTGGTGCTCGTGACCAGGGTCAGGCTGAGCGACACGTCCAGCGTGCCGGTCGTCGGGATCACCCCCAGGTCCACCGCAGTGTCGCTGAAGAACGCCTGCGCCGCGGACAGCGTGTCGAACACCTGGTTCTCCACCCGCGTGCCGCCGACGGTCGCGGTGAAGGTCAGCGAGCTGAACCCCGCGCCAACGGACTCGTTGCTCACCAGTCCGGCGATCAGGTCGCCCGAAAGGCCCGCGGTATTCAGCGTGAACTGTTCGGTGCTGGCCAGGGATTCCAGCCCGCTTGCCGCGCTGGACGCGATGGCGCCCTGCGTGCCGTAGCCGAAGAACGTCGCATCCGGCCCGCCAAGTTGGGCGGCGATGTTCGCGTTGCCGGCCAGGGTGTTGGCGACCAGCGCGTTCGCAGCGGCCGAGCCGTCCGCGAACCCCAGCGCGACGGCGTAATCGTTGCCGGCGGTGCCATCGAACCCCGGCACGCCGCCGCCGATGCTGACGGTGCTGTTCGCCGTCAGCGCGCCACCGCCAGACGCGTCGGTCGTTGCCTCGACGCCAGCCACCATGCCGGAGCCCGCGGTGCTCGCCATGCTCACCGCCTGGTCGCTGCTGCCGCTGGCGCTCGACGTGGCGACGGCCTGCTGCCCGGCCGCCGTGCCGGCCGTCGCCTGGGCGGTTGCCATCCCCCAGGTGGTCTCCGGGGCGGTCGCCGGAGCCGCACCCGCGCCGCCGCCGATCGCGACCGCGTTGGCCGTCGCGGTTCCGGTCGGGCCGGTACCGGTCGCCGTGCCCACGGCATCGGCGGAGGCGGCGCCGCCCTGGCCGTCGGTCGTGCCGCTGCCGCCGGCGCCGCCGGACGCGTTCGCGGTGGCCGTCACCGCCGCGGCACCGGTCAGGTCGATCCCCGCACTGCCGCCGGCGCCCTCGGGTCCCGCGTCGCCGACCGACATACCGCCGGCGCCGCCGTTTGCAGTGGCGGTGCCGGTCAGCGAGTTGGCCTGGATCGGGTTGGCCAACACATCGTTGAAGCTCAGGTTGGAGATGGCCTGCCCGCCGACCTCCCCCGTCGTGGTGCTGCTGCTCCCCCCCGCGCCGCCATTCGCGATCTGCACCAACGTCAGGGCGCCGCCGGTCGTTGTGCCGCTGACGGCATTGACCAACGTACTGCCCGCGCCGGCCCCGCCGCGCGCGCCACTGCCAGAGCCTTCCGCCGCGGTGCCCATGCCGCCGGCGCCGCCATCCTGCAGTGCGTAGGCGTAGGCGGCAAAGCCACTCGCCGTCGCCGAGGTGTTCAAGACCCCGCCGCCGGCGCCGCCCGACTGTCCCGGCCCCAGGCCGGCCCCGCCAGTGCCGCCGATCTCCTCGGCACGTGCACTCGCCACCCCGCCGGTCGCCGCGGTTTCCGTTGCCGCCGCGATCGCCTCGCTGGCGATACCGCCCCGGCCGCCACTGGCCACGTTGGCCGCATCTCCGCCCACACCGCCGGTCGCCGCGGCGAGCGCGCTGACATCATCGCTCCCCGTCGTCGTGCTGGTCGCCGCCACGCTCGCCAGGGCCGCGCCGCCGTCACCGCCGTAACCGGAGCCAACGGTCGCGCCACCTGCCCCGCCGGTGGCGATCGCGCCCAGCGCGCTGACCACGTGGGCGCCGGCCAGGATCAGCTCGGCCGACCCGGTGCCCCCAACTGCGCCGCCGGTCGCCTCGCCGCCGCCGCCGCCGACCCCGCCGGTGGCGATGGCGGCGCCGTTCAACAGGCTGGCCGTGGTGTCCGGCACGGGTGCCAGGTCCGAGGTCGCGTTGCCCGCGATGCCGGCCGTGGCGCCGTTGCTGTAGCCGCCGGCGCCGCCGATCGCGGTCTGGCTCAGGGTGAGCGTTCCGCCGGCCTTCGCCGTGCCGCCGACCTGGGTGTCCAATGTGCTGTCGGCGCCGGCGCCGCCACTGGCCGCGCCGAAGAAGCTGCTGCCGCCGGTCCCGCCGGCGCCGCCGGTCTGGGTGATGCTCGCACTGGCCGAATACCCGCTGGCCATCGCCAGGGCACCGCTCACCGCGCCGCCCGCGCCGGCCTGGGTGCCGCTGGCCCCTGCCGCAACCGAGCCGCCGGCCCCGCCGGTCGCGCTCACGCTGGCGGTCGCCGTGCCGCCGGCCGCCGCCGCCGCGGCCGCCGTCGCGCTGGCCCCGGTCACCGCGCCGCCCGCCCCGGCGCTGCCAATGCCTCCGCTGCCCACGCCGCCACCGGCGCCGCCGAGCGCGACGGTGTTGGCCGCCACCTTGTCGCTCCCGGTGGTCGTGCTGACCGCCGTCGCCGCCGCGGTCGCCACCCCACCCGTGGCGCCGCTGCCCAAGGCGTGGTTCAGCGCCCCTGCGCTGCCGCCCTGGCCGCCGGTCGCGGACGCCGTCCGGGCATAGACCGCATGCGCGCCGGTCAGGTTCAGCGACGCAGCGGCATTCCCGCCGACGACACCGTTGCCGCCGGCCGCGCCGGCCCCGCCGCCGCTGCCGCCGACCGCCCCGCTGTAGCCTTGCAGCGTCGCCGCGGTCGTGTCGCTCTCGGTCAGGCTGGACGACGCGGCGCCCGCCGCGCCCGGGGTGCCGCCGTTGCTGCTGCCGCCGGCGCCGCCGGCCGCAAGCTGCGACAGCGCGAGCGTTCCACCGAGCGTGCTGCCGCCGACCGCGTTGGTCAGCGTGCTGCCGGCACCGGCCCCGCCCCTGGCACCGCCGCTGCCCGCCCCGCCCTGGCCGCCGGTCTGCACCGCCGTCGCATAGGCCGAGGTGCCACTCGCGGTGACCGCATCCATGCCGAGGCTCGCCCCGCCGCCCGCCCCGCCGACGTAGGAAGCGCCATAGCCGCTGCCGCCGGAGCCGCCCTGGGCGCTGCCCACGGCCCGTGCCTGGCCCATAGTGCTGCTTGCGGCCGCCGCTGCGGCGCCGCTGCCGCCTGCACCGCCGTTTGCGCCTCTGCCGACGCGCGTGGTGTCGGGGTTGCCCGGCGTGCCGGCCTGACCGCCCGCGCCACCGTCCGCGGTCGCGTAGGCGAAGACGGTAAGCGCGGTGTCGATCGCCGTGTTGGTGGCGGCCGAGGCCGATCCCCCGGCCCCTCCAGCGCCCGCGCCGCCACCCGTGCCCGTTGCGTTGGCGCCCGCGCCGCCGCTGCCGCCCGCGCCGCCGTAGGCATAGGTCGTGTTGATCGGATAGACGCCGTTGCCGTCGTTGGTGTAGCTCGCGGCCCCGCCCGCCCCGCCTGGGGTACCTGACCCACCCGGGGATGCGCCGGGGTTGCCGGCCGTGCCGAGCGTGCCTGTGACCTTCTTTTCCAATGGGATCTCCGTTGCAGCGGCGCGGGGACGTCAGCCGGGGAGGAACGACCCGTCGAGCGTTGGTTGGAGGTCGGCGGAGGCGGCTGTGCGACGCACCGATGCGGTGAGAGTGACGTGCGGATGGTTGGTAGAATACAACCTTAAGTTACAAACTCAAGGGCTAACACGCGCGTTTATTGCAGATCGTTTGGTGTTAATTTTTGGGATTGTCCAAATACCCATCCGGCCTTCGCCAGAGGGATTGACCCTGCTCCCCGGCAGCCATTGCCGGCAGGCGTGGCCACGCCGCGCCGTCGCGCGCCGCGATGGGCGCTACGCCGGGGTCGCCGCAGGGCTCCGGCGTGGACGCGCTTGCACCTGGGTCGGCGTGCATGCGAAGGGACCGGCCCGCGCCGGCGGTGCGCCGGGGTCGGACCCAGGGGCTGGCGATGGAGCACGGCGTCCACTTCATTTCCGGCCTGCCGCGCTCGGGCAGCACCCTGCTGGCTGGCATCCTGCGGCAGAACCCGCGGTTCCACGCCGGCATGACGAGCCCGGTTGGCGCGATGTACATGGCGCTGGAGACCGCGATGAGCCGGCGCAACGAGACCGCGGTGTTCATCGACGAGGCGCAGCGGCGCGCCGTGCTGAAGGGGCTGTTTGCCAACTATTACGCCACGATCCATCCGCAAAAGCTGGTGTTCGACACCAACCGCGCCTGGTGCACCAAGCTGCCCGCCCTGGTGCAGCTTTTCCCCGACGCGCGGGTGATCTGCTGCGTGCGTCACATCGGCTGGATCATGGACTCGATCGAGCGCCTGGTGCGGCGCAACGCCTTCGAGCTGTCGGGGATGTTCGGTTTCGAGCCCGGCTCGACCGTCTATACGCGGGTCAACCGCCTGGCCGGCAGCGACGGCCTGGTGGGCTACGCGCTCGATGCGCTGCGGGAAGGGTTCTTCGGCGAGGAGGCCGCGCGGCTGATCCTGGTTGAATACCAGGCGCTGACGCGCGCGCCGCAGCAGACGCTGCAGCATCTCTACACGATGCTGGGCGAGCCGCAATTCACGCACGATTTCGACAACGTCGAATACCAGGCGGATGATTTCGATCTGGCACTGGGGGCGCGCGGGCTGCACACGGTGCGCCGCCGCGTGGAATGGATCGAGCGGCAGAGCGTGCTGCCGCCCGGACTGTTCGAGCGGTTTGCCGGGGATATGTTCTGGCGCGTGCCGGAGGCGAACATCCGCGGCGTGCCGATTATCCGTTTCGGGGGGTGAATGTCCCGGGTTGCGCGGCCAGCCTGGCGGAATACGCTGCCCCCCGGGTCAAGTGCCCGGGGGCGTTGGCTGTTCCGCCCTACGATCGTCGCCCTCCGTAGATGCTATGGGGCAGGCGACGAGGAGATGGCACCATCGTCGCGTTGTGAAAACCTTCGATGGAGTGCCCCATGCCAAAGTTTGACGACCTCAGCCGGTCCCTCGTCGCCCTGGACCAGGATAGCACGTTAATCGCCGCGATCGAGCTGAGCCGCTCGAGCTGGCTTGTCGGCGGCCTTGTCCCTGGCCTGCGGCGGGATCCGCGCAAGAAGCTGGAACCCGACGCACCGACCCTGCTCGGCCTGCTGTACCGCTGGCGCGACGAAGCGATCGCCGCCGGTCGGCGGATCGAGCGGATCTGCGTTGCCTACGAGGCCGGCCGTGACGGGTTCTGGCTGGCGCGTTGGCTGCAGGCCTGCGGCATCGAGTGCCACGTGGTCCATCCGACCAGCATACCGGTCTCGCGCGAGCACCGGCGGGCGAAGTCGGACCGGCTCGACCTTGGGCTGCTGCTGCGCGCCTTGCTCGGCTGGCTGCGCGGCGAGGCGAAGCACTGCTCCATGGTCGCGGTGCCCACGGTCGAGGAAGAGGACGCCAAGCGCCCGATCCGCGAACGCGACCGCCTGACGGTCGAAGCGACCCGTCTGGTGAACCGGATGACCTCGCTGCTGGCGCTGCACGGCATCCGCGGCTTCAACGTGAAGCTGAAGGGGGCGGCGGCGAAGCTGGCCACGCTGCGCACGGCGGAGGGCGCGCCGCTGCCGCCCAACACGGCGGCCGAGCTGCGCTCGGCGATGCAGCGGCGGCAGGTGATCAAGGTGCGGATCGCCGAGATCGAGGCGGCGCGGCTGGCGCGGCTGAAGCAGGCGCCGCACACCGGGCCGAACGCGATGATCGCGCTGCTGGCGCGCGTGGTCGGCGTCGGCGTCGAGACCGCCGAGATGCTGGTCCACGAGGTGCTGTCGCGCCCGTTGCGCGATCGCCGCGCGGTGGCCCGCTACGCTGGCCTGACCGGCTCGCCCGACGAGAGCGGCAGCAAGCGGCGCGAGCAAGGCCTGGCCAAGGCCGGCAATGCCCGGGTGCGGCGCGGGCTGATCCAGCTCGCCTGGCGCCTGCTGACGCATCAGCCGCAGTGCGAGCTGGTCAAGTGGTATCGCGAGCGCACCGTGGACGGGCGCCCCATCACCCGCAAGGTCATGATCGTCGCCATGGCGCGCAAGCTGCTGATCGCGCTGTGGGACTATGTCACCCACGGCACACTGCCGGCCGGTATGCGACTGCATCCGGCGGCCTGAACCGCCCCGCTTCGGCAAGCGGCAGAGGACGCATAGAAGAGGAGGCATAGAGACGGAATAGAGGGTTCGGCGCTCGTCTGCTCGCGGAGCAGGTGTTGCCGATGACGATCCGAGGTGGCGGTGTCCCGCTTCCGCCCACGGCCCTGGTGCCGCTCTTGTAGAATGGGCCCGCCGCTCGGAGCTTCGCCGCCGATGCGAATGTCTGCATCATGGTATCGATCCCGCAGGATCGGCCGAATACAAGGTTGCCACGCGAAGCATCGCGGGGCGCAGGGCGAACTCCCCTCTGGTCGGATGGCAATGCCGATCGACCGCCCGGGCATCACGAGCCTGGCACCGTGCTCGCCGGCGTCAAGGACGCTGCGCGCCGCCTCCGGCGGTGGCCTGCGGCCATCCTTGACCCCGGCTCCGCGCGGTGCCCGCTGAAGCCTCAGGTCGGGACGGAGAAACGGTCCCTTCAGTCGAACCGAGAAACTGGAACGCAACGATGAAATAGGCCTTGACAGAGAAAGCCCCATACAAGGGCGGAAAAGCGCAGCGCCCCCGGACTTGATCCGGGGGGCAACGCATTCCGCCGCTCGCCGCCTTCACGCGGCCTCGTGCTCCCCCGTGCACCCCGCGACCAACGCCCGTGCTGCCGCCAGTTCCGGTCCCGTGACGACCAGCCGCGCGCAGCCGAACGCCTCCCACATCCGCGCGGTGTAATCCGGATACAGCCGCACCGCCCCAGCCCGATCCGGGTAGTTCCGCCCGTCCTTGATATCCAGATAACTTTCCACCGGCAGTCCCTCCGCCAGCAGCACGTCGTGCGCCGCCAGCTCGATGTGGTGATACGTCACGCTGTCCACCGGCACCTGAACGATGCTGCTGCCGTTGATCAGATGCTTCACCGGAATGAGCACCTCCGCGACAAACACCGCATGATCCGGCGACAGCCACAGATCGCTGATGCGGCGGCCCCGGCCCGAACGCCCCGGCCGCCACCCGCACCGGCCACACCTTCCGCGGCTGCGGATGCCGCGCGCAGTCGACCTCGCGCCGCCCGACCCAGATCACCTCCGCCAGCCCGCCGCCCATCCCCGCCAGCCCGCCCGCCAGCCCATCGCCCGCATCCCCCAGCAGCACCCGCACCCGCTCGCCCACCGCGATCGCCTCCACCGCGACCTCGCCGCGCTCGGTCAGCATCCGCGTCCCGGCGGCAAAGCACTCCATCTGCGCCGCCGCGGCATCCATCCCGCTGGTCCCCAGCGGCCGCGTGCCGGCCTTGTTGAAGAACGTCAGCTCGCCCAGCAGCGTGCCCCCGGCGCCGAACAGCTCCAGCGTGTTGCCGCCGACGATGCTGTCGGCGTTCACCACCAGGTTGTCGAACAGGATCTGGTCGCCCGCCTGATAGCCCCAGAGCTCCGCGGCAAACCCGCCCGCCGCCAGCAGGTTCATCGCCCCCGCCGCCACCGTCGGCGTCACGCCGCTGATCCCCGGGCCGCCGCCGTTCACCATGCTGGCCGATCACCAGCGTGTCGGTGGCGTCCTCGAACACGATCGCCTGGCCGGCATCGACCGTATTGGCGTTGAACACCAGCGTGCCGTCGTTGCTGAGCTGCCACTCGCCGACATCGCCGTTGTTGTCGATGTTGTTCGCCGCGTCCGCCACCGAGGTGCCGGTCAGCACCATCGGCGTGAACCAGGTCGAGGTGCCGGCGGAGACCTGCACCGCGCCGATGTTGCCGATGTAAAGGTCGTACAGGTTCAGCCCGGCGTTGCCGTTGCTGGCGGTGGTGTACTCGAAGCCGTCGGGATCGACCGTGCCGTAGTTGTTGAACGAGGCGTGGCCGTATTCGGTCGGGATGCCGGCGAAGTTGAGCACCGCGTCGCTGCCGATGGTCAGCACGCCGCCGCCGCCGGAGGCGACGCCGATGTTGAGTGCACCGCCGGTGGCGATGGAGAGCTCGCTGCCGGCGCCTTCGACGTCGACGTTGCCCGAGGACAGCGCGGGGCTGCCGCCGATCGTCAGGTCGAGCGCGCTGGCGGTGGCGCCGGACAGGATGGAGAGTTCTCCCGCCGCCTGGGCGCCGAGGGTGAGGCTGCCGGTCACGGCGAGTTCGGAGCCGGTGCCGGCGACGGTGATCACCCCATCGCCGCCGGATTGCGCCGCGGCAACAAGCGACGCGGCGGTGAAGGTGGCGCCGGAGGCGATGTCTAACGCGCCTTCCGCCGCGTTGCCGACCACCAGGGTGCCGGTGATCCGCCAGTCGGAACCCGCGCCGACCACGTTGACCGAGGAGCCGGCGGCACCGTTCTGCGCGGCGATGATGGCGGCGGCCGGGCCCCCGGCCGAGCCGAGCGCGGTGCTCGCGACGGCGCCGTCCTCGATCGACAGGCTGCCGAGGCCGGCGTCGCCGACGATGAAGCCCCCCGTGTTGAGCAGCAGCGAATGGGTGCCGGTCACCGTCACCGCGCCGGAGGCACCCGCCTCGGTGCCGACGTCGAAGCCCAGTGCGATCATGTTGCCGCCGGTCACCGCGGTCGCCCGGTTCTCGATCAGCAGACTGCCGGCGCCGCCCGCGCCGACCTCCATCCCGCCCAGCGCGGTCAGGCCGGTCCCGGTGCCGCTGATCGCCAGTGCCCCGCTGGCGTTGGAGGTGTTCGCGAGCGTCACCGCGCCAACGGTGAAGCTTTCGCCCGCAGCGATCGAAACGACATAGATGCCAGGCTGCGAGATCAGCACGTCGATCGTTCCGGCGTCCGGCGCGACGCCGATGTTCCAATCCGATGCCGTGTTCCAGTCGGCCGACACGGCGCCCAGCCACGTCGCGGTGGTGTTCGCGGCGGGCTCGATGACGGTCGGCGTGTAGCCGATGGCATCCATCACCTGGAGGTCGGTCGGGCTGACCGGATTCACCGCGCCTTCCAAGGAGAACGCATCGAACGAGTCGTTCGGCACGCTCGCCGCCCAGTCGCCGGCATCGCCGCCGTTGGACGGATCGTTGAACTGGGCCAGCAAATCGGTGCCGTCGACCGAGAACCATCCCGAGGCCGGCGTCAGGTCGCGGACCCCCGGCGAGGCATAGCGGAACAGGTCAAGCGGCGTGTAGAAACCGGTCCCGAGCTCGCCTAGGTCCTCGGTGCGTCCCATGACCTCGGTGATCTCGTGCTCGACAACGCCGAACGCGTCGTAGGTGTCGGAGGTCACCGCGTCTGTGGTGCCGTAGGTGAACGCCAGCGAGCTGCTGAGGCCGATGGCCCCCACCGTCCCCCCGGCACCCGGGCCGGATGACAGCCCGAGCGCTTCCGCCTCGGCGTAGCTCACGTAGAATGTGCCACCGTCGGTCGGATCGCTGGCCGGCAGGCTTGCGGCCGCGGCGTAATCGCCGGTCGCCGCCGCGTGCGTCAGCAGCGCGGACCGCAGGGTTTGGTAGGACACGTCAATCCCGCTCGATTCGCTTTCGCCGAGATTGCCGGACCCCAGCGACGTTCCGCCCACCTTGCCAAAACCAACGTCGATGGTGATGGTGATCGGCGTCGAGATCAGGCTTTCCAGATAATCGACCGCGGCCGCGACGGTCGTTTTGAAACCGGACGGGGCACTTTCGACGGTTGAGTCGTAGCTCACGTCGATCACCAGCCCGCCGGACCCCGAGGCGGCCGGCTCGTCGAGCGCCCCGCCGCTGCTCACCGTCGTGAAGCTGGCCGTGCCGCCGGGGAAGACGAACTCGGTGCCGCCGCTCTTTACCGTGGTGCTGATGGTGCGGCCGCCCTTGTACACGTACTCGCTGGCGCCGCTTTCCACCGTTGCGAAACTGGTCGTGCCGCCGGGGTAGACGAACGCGGTGCCGCTGCTGTTCACCGTTGCGGATATGGCCGTTCCGCCCGCGAACACGTTCTCCGTGCCGCCGCTGTCGACCGCGGCAAAACTGGTCCGTCCGCCCGAGGACACGTCCTCGAAGCCGCCGCTGTTCACCGTCGTGCTGATCGCCGTGCCCGACACGATCTCGGTGCCGCCATCGTCCACCGTGGCAAAGCGGGCCGAACCGCCCGCGTAGACGTCTGCCGTGCCGCCGCTGCTCACCGTGACGAAGCTGGCCGTCCCGCCGGAGGACACCCACAAATAGCTGCCGCTGCTGACAGTGGTGCTGATGGCCGTGCCGCCGGAGGAAACGGACTCTAACGCGGCGTTGGTCAGCGTGGTGCCGACGGCTGAGCCGCCGTGGAATACGACCACGTTGCCGCCGTCGTCGGCCGAGGTGAAGCTGGCCCTACCGCCAGGTACACCTGTTCGTTGCCGTCGTTGGTCAACGTCGTGCTGACAGCCGAACCACTGGAGAACACGAACTCGGTCCCGCCGTCACTCGCCGAGGTGAAGCTGGCCTTGCCGCCGGAGTACACCTGTTGTCGGCCGCCGCTGACCAGCGTGGTGCTGACGGCCGAGCCGCCGGCGGACACGAACTCGGTCCCGCCGTTCGCCGAGGTGAAGCTGGCGTTGCCGCCGGAGTACAACAGTTGGTCGCCGTCGTTGTTCAGCGTGGTGCTGACGGCGGTGCCGCCGGAGGACACGTACTCGGTGCCGCCGCTGTTCACGGTGATGTTGACGGCCGAACCGCCAGACTGCACCTCGAGGACATCGCCGCTATGCAGCGTAATATCGCCGCTCGTCACGCCGGAGGACACGATGTAGGTCGTCACGCCCGTTTACCTCCCTTGCGTGTGCGACTGTCGTCGCCGGCCGTGCGTCGCCCGCTGTCGCCATGCCGGCCGGGGGGCCTCCGACCGCCATCCGCGCCGCTGCGACGGGGGCCGGTCCGGCGAACCCGACCCAGGAGACGGGCGCCGGTTCCGTCGCCAGGATCGCCCATGCGGCCGGCGAGTCGGCCCGCCCCCGGTATTGTGCGTGCCTCGGGCGGTGCCTGTCATCTCGTGTTTCGGCGATTCGACCAACGTTCCTGCCGCCGCTCAGGGATGTCGCTGCGGCCTCGAATCCATATCCCTCCCGGTACGCATTCGACTCATCCGTAAGCGCCACCGGTCGATAGACGGGGGTGCAGGTCCTGACGCCCGGTTGCCAATGCCGCACCGCACGCGCGGGGCGCGACCGTGCCGGCCGGGTGCCGGATCGAAGCACGGCGGGGCAACGACCGTCCGCCTGAAGCGCCACCGCGTGGCGCCCGACCCGGCCCCGCACCGCCCCGCCGTGTCCGTTTCGCCCGCCTTGCCGCCCGCGCACCGATCATGCCAGAACCACACCGCATGAGCATGACCGCCACCCAGCTTTGCCCCTGCGGCAGCGGCCTTCGGGCCGTCCGCTGCTGCAGCCTGCAGCTTGGCGCCCGCCCGCCGGCCGAGGCGACGCGCCACCTCGTCCCGCTGGTGGAACGGGCGATGGCAGGCGCACCGCCAGGGCGCGACGGAAACCGCGGAACGGCTCTGCCTCGACGTGCTGGAACTCGCCCCCGACCGGCCCGGCGCGCTGTCGGTCCTGTACGAAATCCGCAAGGCGCAGGGCAACGCGACGGCGGCCGAGGCGCTGATCCGCCGCATCGTCGCGCTCGACCCCAACAACCTCGTCGCCACCAACGAACTGGCGCTGATCCTGCTCGGCAAGGGCAGCCTCGCCGAGGCCGAGGTGCACGCCCGCAACGCCGTGCGCATCGCCCCGGAGAACCCGCAGGCGCACAACCTGATGGGCATGATCATGACGGAGGCGAACCGGCCGCAGATCGGCGAATATCATTACCGCCGCGTGCTGGAGCTGAGCGGCGCGCGCGATCCGATCCTGCTCGCCAACCTCGCCTGGAACCTGAAGAACCAGGGCCGGATGGAGGAAGCCCGCGCGCTCTACGCAGGAATCCGCCACCGCCGCGCCCGAGGTCCGCCAGACCCTGCTCGGCTTCGCCCGGCTGGAGGAGGCCGACCGCAATTTCGACGCCGCCGCCAGGGTGCTGGACGATGCCGAGACACGCTTCCCCAACGATGTCGGCATCCGCCTGACCCGCGCGGCGCTGCTCGGCCGCATGCGCCGCTACGACGACGCGCTGGCGCTGATCGACGGCGCCGCCACCGGCGACGTCAGGCTGGGGCCGAACGAGCTGCTGGAGAAGGGCCGCCTGCTCGACCAGATGGGCCGCTACGACGACGCCTGGGCGGCCTTCGCCGAGGGCAAGAAGCTGGCGCGCGAGCTGTCCGGCCAGTCCTACCTCGACGAGGCGGCGGCGCAGACGATCGACCGGCTGCGCAACTTCTTCACCGAGGGACGGCTGCGCATCCTGCCGCGCGCCGGCGTGCGCAGCGACGTGCCGCAGCCGATCTTCATCCTCGGCTTTCCCGCGCTCCGGCACCACGCTGGTGGAACAAACCCTGTCGGCGCACCCGAAGATCGCGGCCGGCGACGAGCTGCCGCTGATCCACGAGATCACCGCCATCATGCCGCGCATGCTGGCCCGCCCGCTGGGCTATCCCGGAGGCGCTGGCCGAGCTGTGGATGGGCGACCAGCGCGAGGGGCTGGACAATCTGCGCGACTACTATTTGCAGAAAGTTCGCCAGCTGGGCGTGCTGCGCACAGGGCGCGACGCGGTTCACCGACAAGATGCCGCTGAACGAGACGCATCTCGGGCTGATCGCGCTGCTGTTCCCCGAGGCGCCGCTGATCCACGTGCTGCGCCATCCGCTGGACATCATGGTCTCGGCGTTCTCCAACGCCTTCACCCACGGGTTCTATTGCGCGGCCGATCTGGAGACCGCGGCGCGCCATTACGTCCGCGTGATGGACCTGGTGCAGCACTACCGCGCCGAGATGACGCTGCGCTACCTGCCGGTGCGCTACGAGGACATCGTCGGCGACCAGGACGCCAGCGTGCGCGCCATGCTGGGCTTCATCGGCGAGAAATTCGACAAGGCCTGCCTGACCTTCCACGAGAACCGCCGCTACGCGCGCACCGCCAGCTACGCCCAGGTGGCCGAGCCGCTCTACGACCGTTCGGTCGGACGCTGGAAGCACTACCGCGCGCATCTGGCGCCGGTGATCCCGATCCTGGCGCCGGTGATCGAGCGACTGGGTTACCGGATCGACGACGTTCCGTTCTCCTGGCGTGCCGGCGAGCCTGGGTGATGGAAACCCCCGCCGCGCAAGCCAACCTGCGCGGGGCGGTGCCGGTGCCATTGGCCGAGGTGCTGCGCATCGCCGGCGAATACGAGCGCGCCGGACGCATCGAGGACGCCCAGCGCCTGCTCGATCACGTCCTTGCGGTGGCGCCGAACCAGGGCGACGCGCTGCATCTCGCCGGCATCGTCGCGTTCCGCCGCGGCGACCCGGACCGGGCGCTGGCGCTGATGGAAGGCGCGCTGCGCCACGGCATCGACACACCGTTGTATCTGCGCAACATCTGCGAGGTCTACCGCGTGCTCGGCCGGCTGGATGAGGCGCTGGCCGCGGCGCAGCGCGCCACCGCGCTGGCGCCGGCCGATCCGCTCTGCCTGCACAACCAGGCAATCATCCATTACCACCGACTGGAGCTCGACGCCGCGCTGGACTGCGGGGCGCGCGCGCTGCGCATCGACCCGTCGCTGCCCGGCGCACATTTCGTGCGCGCCGAGGCGCTGCTGCTGCGCGGCGACTGGGCCGAGGGATGGGAGGAATACGAGTGGCGGTTCCGTATCGGCGGGGCCGCGCCGCTGATGCCGCCGACCGACAAGCCGCAGTGGGGCGGCACGCCCTTCGCCGACCGCACCCTGCTGCTGGTCGCCGACCAGGGTTTTGGCGATGTGATCCAGTTCAGCCGCTACATCCCCTGGGCGCGCGAGCGCTGTCCCGACATCGCGATCGGTTGCAGCGCCGAGATGATTCCGCTGTTGCGTAAGGTCGCCCCCGACGCCCGGCTGTTCGCGCGCTGGCAGGTGTGTCCGGACTACGCGGCGTTCTGCGCGCTGTCCGGGCTGCCGCGCCTGGCGGGGACGCGGGTGGAAAATGTTCCGGTACCGATCCCCTATCTGCACGCGGACAAGGCGCGCGTCGCGCAGTGGGCGGCGCGGCTCGACGGGCTGGTGCCCAAGGGGTATCGCCGCATCGGGCTGATCTGGGCGGGCCGGCCGACGCACAACAACGACCGCAACCGCACCGCGCTGCTGGCCGATCTGGCGGCGATCGGCAACGTTCCGGGGATCGCGCTGCTCGCATTGCAGAAGGGGCCGAGGACCGGCCAGGCCGGCGGCTGGTACGGCCGCGCGCCGCTGATCAACCTGGGCGCGGAAATCCAGGACTACGACGACACGATGGCGATCCTGGAGAACATCGAACTGCCTGGTGACCGTCGACACCTCGGTGGCGCACCTGGCCGGCGCGATGGGGCGCCCGGTGTGGATCATGCTGCCCTTCGCGCCCGACTGGCGCTGGCTGCTGGGACGCGCGGACACGCCGTGGTATCCGAGCGTGCGGTTGTTCCGCCAGAGCACCGTGCGGCGCTGGGACGACGTGTTGCAGGCGGTGGCGTCAGCACTGGCGCAAGCGCCGGCCGCCTGAGCGATTGCCCGCTGTTCGGCAAGACCGCGTAACGGCGCCGGCGAACAGACCCCACGTCGCCAGTCTGGCGGAATGCGCTGCGCTGTTCCGCCCGACGATCGTCGCACGGCCGCGATGGCGGAATGCGCTGCCCCCCGGGTCAAGTGCCTACGGGAGTCCCAGAAGTGCGGAATGAATTTTGGTCTTTGCGCCAATGGTTTACGGCACAATTTGCGGCAGGCCCGGAGATACCGTTCCTGGTATGGGTCGTTTTTCCTAGTCCCGGACGGAATGCGTCTGCACCGCCAATCCATGAAAGGTGCAGATAGGTGCAGCCTCGAGCTCTTTTCGTTCCACATCGCGGCTGGTGCGGCCGGCCAACTCCGGCGATTGCAGTTCCTGAACTCGACCCGCGGTAAACCGAGTGTTCCAAACTCGGGAAATTCGATTCGCAGTTGTGGCACGACCGTAGGTCAAGTGCCCGGGGGCGTTGGCTGTTCCGCCCTACGATCCTCGCCCTGCGTAGGCCGGAACAGCCAACGCCCCCGGACGTGTTCCGGGGGACAGCGCATTCCGCCGCTCGCCGTCGTCACGCGGCTTCCCGCACGCCCGTGCACCCCGCCACCATTGCACGCGCCGCTTGCAGTTCCGGCCCCGTCACGACCAGCCGGGCGCAGCCGAACGCCTCCCACATCCGCGCGGTGTGATCCGGATACAGCCGCACAGCCTCAGAACGATCCGGATAGTTCCGCCCGTCCTTGATATCCAGATAACTCTCCGCCGCCAACCCCTCGGCCAGCAGCACGTCGTGCGCCGCCAGCTCGATGTGGTGATACGTCACGCTGTCAACCGGCACCTGAACGATCGTGCTGCCGTTGATCAGATACTTCACCGGGATCAGCACCTCCGCGACATACACCGCATGGTCCGGCGACAGCCAAAGATCGGTGTGCGGCAGCCCCGGCCCGAACGCCCCGGCCGCCACCCGCACCGGCCACACCTTGCGCGGCTGCGCATGTCGCGCGCAATCGACCTCGCGCCGCCCGACCCAGATCACTTCCGCCAGCCCATCGCCCGCATCGCCCAGCAGCACCCGCACCCGCTCGCCGACCGCGATCGCCTCCACCGCGACCTCGCCGCGCGCGCTTGCGATCCGCGTCCCCGCCGCGAAGCACGGCGCGCTGGACGCCAGGATCTGCGCCGCCGCGGCGTCCATCCCGCTAGTGCCCAGCGGCCGCGTGCCGGCCTTGTTGAAGAACGTCAGCTCGCCGAGCAGCGTGCCCCCGGCGCCGAACAGCTCCAGCGTGTTGCCGCCGACGATGCTGTCCGAGTTCACCACCAGGTTGTCGAGCAGGATCTGATCGCCCGCCTGATAGCCCCAGAGCTCCGCGGCAAACCCGCCCGCCTGGAGCAGGTTCATCGCCCCCGCCGCCACCGTCGGCGTCACGCCGCTGATCCCCGGTCCCCCGCCGTTCACCTGCTGGCCGATCACCAGCGTGTCGGTGGCATCCTCGAACACGATCGCCTGGCCGGCATCGACGGTATTCGCGTTGAACACCAGCGTGCCGTCGTTGCTGAGCTGCCACTCGCCGACATCGCCGTTGTTGCCGATGTTGTTCGCCGCGTCCGCCACCGAGGTGCCGGTCAGCACCATCGGGGTGAACCAGGTCGAGGTGCCGGCGGAGACCTGCACCGCGCCGATGTTGCCGATGTAGAGGTCGTACAGGTTCAGCCCGGCGTTGCCGTTGCTGGCGGTGGTGTACTCGAAGCCGTCGGGATCGACCGTGCCGTAGTTGTTGAACGAGGCGTGGCCGTTCTCCGTCGGGATGCCGGCGAAGTTGAGCACCGCGTCGCTGCCGATGGTCAGCACGCCGCCGCCGCCGTCGGCGACGCCGATGTTGAGCGCACCGCCGGTGGCGATGGACAGCTCGCTGCCGGCGCCTTCCACGTCGACGTTGCCCGAAGAGAGCGCGGGGCTGCCGCCGATCGTCAGGTCGAGCGCGCTGGCGGCGGCGCCGGACAGGATGGAAAGCTCGCCCGCTCCAACGCTGCCGAGCGTCAGGCTGCCGGTCAGTTGCAGCAGCGAGTTGGTGCCGGCGACGGTGATCACGCCGTCGCCGCCGGATTGCGCCGCGGCGACAAGGGACGCGGCGGTGACGGTGGCGCCGGCGGCGATGTCGAGCGCGCCTTGGGCCGCGTTGCCGACCACAAGGGTACCGGCGACCTGCCAGTCGGAACCCGCGCCGGTGACGTCTACATACGAGCCGGAGGCGCCCGTCTGATTGGCGATGAGCGCGGGGGTACCGCCGGTGCCGGTGACGACCGTGCCGCCCGCGGTAATGGCGAGGCGGCCAAGGCCGGCGTCGCCGACGATCAGACCTGGATCGGACAGGCTGCCGCCGGCCGAGATGTCAAGCTCGCCGGTCCCGCCGGACGCAACGCCGAGGATATCGACGGCAGCATCGGTCAGGCTCGCGCCGCCGGTGACAGTGACCACCCCGGATCCGCCGGTGCCGATTTGCAACGACCCGCCGGTGCCGGTGTTCTCGATGGAGGTTCCATCGCCGCTGAGCCGCAGCAATCCGCTCTGACCGGCATCGAAGCCCACGGATACGCCCAAGGCGCCGATCTCGGCGCCGCTCTGCAGCGTCATCGACGCGCCAGAAGCCGATTCGATGTCGACGCCGCCGCCCGCCGCGATCGTTCCGCCGATGACGGTGACGTTCCCCGCGTCGGTGATCGCCAGCGGACCGTTGCCGGCCAGGGTCAGCGTTGCGCCCTGCAGCAGCCATCCGCCCTCGCCGTCGAACACGGCGTTCATCCCGGTGGCGGTGCCGGTCAGGATGCCGCCGGCTGGCAGATTGAATGTCAGCGTTTCCAGCGCGTCGGGCACCGTGACCGGCTGCCAGTTTCCGGCCGTCGCCAGATCCGTGCCGGTCGCGCCGGTCCAGGTCAGGTCCGTGACGGCCGCGCCGCCCAGCAGGACGCTGTCCTCGAATCCGTCGCCGGCGGTGCTCGTGACCAGGGTCAGGCTGAGCGACACCGTCTCCCCGCTCGTCCCCTGACCCAGGTCCAGCACATGGTCGTGGAAGTATGCGTCCGCCCCATTTGGTCCGGTCAGTGTGGTGAACGTCGGGGAAGCCGCCACCTGTGTGCCGCCGATCAGGACGCCGTCGACCAGTGTGCCGCCAAGGGTCGCGGTGAAGGTCAGCGAGCTGAACCCGTTGCCCTGAGAATTGCTGTTGACCAGGCCGGCAATCAGGTCCGAGGTCGGGCCATTCAGCGTGAAGGTGTCGATGCTGGTCAGGGTCTCCAGCCCGCTCGCGCCGGCGATCGCATAGCCGCCCTGGGTGCCGTAGCCCAGGATCGTCGCGTTTGGCACCCCGAGCACCGCATCGATATTCGGGTTGGCCACCGGGATGGCGGGACTCAGAATGCCGTTGAGCAGATCGCTCTCCGGCGCCAACACCGCCGCGGATGCGTAGACGCTGTTTTGCGCCTGATTGAAGCCCGGCTCTGTCCAATAGTCGGCGCTGTTGGTGTTGATATTGGCGGTGCTTTGCGCCGTCAGATTACCGCCACCGGTCGCGTGGGTCGTGGCCTCGACACCGGCCGTGCCGCCGGCGCCACCAGCCGTGATCGCCGTGGTCGTGACCTGCGTGTCGACGCTGCCGGTCCCGCCGGTGGCGTTCGACGCCGCCGTGGCCTCCTGCCCGGCCGCCGTGGTGGCCGAGGATTCGGCATCTGCCCCTGCCTGCGCCGCACCCGCGCCCCCGCCGATCGCGAGCGCGTTGGCGTTGGCGGTGCCGGTGCCGATCGCGTCCGTGGTGGTGGTCGCATCGGCCGCGGCATCGGCCGTGGCAGCACCGTTCACGCCGGTGGTCGAACCGGTGCCCCCGGCGCCGCCGACCGCGGTCGCGTTGGCCGTCACCAGCGTCGCGCCCGTCAGGCTGATTTGGGCGGTGCCGTAGCCGCCGGCCGCACCTGCGACGCCGGTGGGGGAACCGCCGCCGGCGCCGCCGCCGTCCGCGGTGACGCTGCCGGTCAGCGAGCTGGACTGCGGCGCACTGCGATCGACGAAGTTCAGATTGGAGTAGGCGTTACCGCCGATGCCGCCCTTCGTGGTGCTGCTCGACCCGCCCGCACCGCCTTCGGCGAGCTGCTCCAGCGTCAGCGAGCCGCCATAGGTCGTGCCGGTCACGGCATTGACCAACCTGCTCGTCTCGCCCGCGCCGCCCTTCGCGCCGACCGAACCGACGGGGGCGCCTTCCCCCTGATAGCCGCCGCCGCCGGCACCGCCATCCTGGCGGGCATAGGCCTTGGCGGAATAGCCGATCGCCGTGGCCTCCGTGTTGCCGGACGGCAGGTCGTTGACCGTGCCGCCCGCGCCGCCGGACTGTCCGCTCCCTATGCCCTTCCCGCCGTGGCCGCCGTAGTTGATGGCATGGGCATACGCGAGGCCCCCGGTCGCCGCCTTCTCGGTCGCCGTCGCGGTGGCTTCGAGCCCGAGGCCCCCCGCGGCGCCGCTGCCGCCCGCGGCGGTGTAGTAGCTTCCGCCATAACCGCCCCGCGCCTCGGAGGTGGCGCTGACATTATATGTCTGCGTCGTCGTGCTGGTCGCTTCCGCGGTCGCGTCCGCCGTGCCGCCGACACCGGGCGTGGCATCGCTTCTGCCGCCCGCCCCGCCGGTCGCAGTGGAGCCCAGCACGCTGACGGCGGCGGCGCCGGTCACGTTCACATCGGACTCGGCGTCGCCGCCTGTCGCGCCGGCCGACCCGCCCTCGCCGGCGCCGCCCGCCCCGCCGGTCGCGGTGCTGGCGCCTTCCAGCAGGATCGCCGTGGTCGATTTTGCCGGTTCCAACTCCGAATTCGCAATGCCTGCAGTGCCCGCCGCGCCGCCATTGCTGAGGCCGCCGGTCCCGCCGATCGCGGTCTGATACAGTCTGAGTGCTCCGCCGAACGTCTGCCCCGGAGCCGCGATCACCGTGCCGTTGGCTTGGTTGGTCAGCACGCTGGGCGCGCCGGCGCCGCCGTCCGCGCCGCCGACGCCGACGGCGTAGCCGCCGGCCCCACCCTTGCCGCCTTGCTGGATGATGCTCGCGTATGCCGAATAGCCAGTCGCCGTCGCCTGGGCTCCGGTGACCGTGCCGCCCGCGCCGGCATGGGTGTTGTGGCCGCTGGAGACCGAGCCGCCGGTCCCACCGTCCGAGTTCACGTCGGCGGTTGCGAGACCGCCGGTCGCCGTCAATTCGGTCGCCGTGGCGGTCGCCCCGGTTACCGCGCCACCCGCGCCGGCGTTGCCGTGGCCGCTGCTACCGTCGGCGTAGCCGCCGCCGGCGCCGTACGTCTTGGTCGTGGCAGTCACGTTGTCGCTGCCAGATGTCGTGCTGGTTGCGACCGCCGCCGCGTTCACGGTGCCGGCGACCGCGCCACCGCCAGCGCCCCCGTACGAAGTGCCGCCCCTTCCGCCTTGGTCGGTTGACCCGGCTTGTGCTTCGGCGAGGACCGCATGCGGGCCGGTTATCGTCGATGTCGCGTAGGCATTCGCGCCGTTCGCGCCCGTGCCGGCCCCTTCGACGCCGCCGCCGGATCCGCCGACCGCGGAGCTGATGCCCCGCAGGTAAGTGGTGCCCGCCTCGTACTGTGTCCCTGCCGTGGGGGTGTTGGTGGTGTCGCTGAAGGTCAGATAGGATTTGCCGTAACCCGCCGCGCCCCCGGTGCCGCCGATGGTGCCGCCGCCGCTGCCACCGACCGCCACCTGGTTAAGATAAAGTCCCCCGTCGGTCGCGATGCCGGTGACCGCGTTGATCAGCGTGCTGCTGATGCCTTTGCCGCCGTCGGCGCCGGCATAGCCGCCACCGCCTTGGCCGCCGTACTGATATGCGGTTGCCAAGGCCGACTTGCCGATCGCCTGGACCGCCCCGGCCGGGTCATTGCTGGGATGGCCGGCAACCGACGCCAGCTCGCCGATGGTGCCGCTGCCGCCCGCCCCACCCATGTAGGTGGCACCGTAGGCGCCGCCGCCTGTCCCACCCTGGGATTTGGCCATGGCCCGTGCTTGGCCCATAGTATTTTTCGCATACGCCGATGCGACGCCGTTACCGCCCGCGCCGCCGCTGTCCCCGGGGCCGACAAACGCCGTGTGTTCGTCACCGGGTCCGCCCGCCTCGCCACTGCCGCCACCGTCGCCGGTCGCGTAGGCGAACACGATGGCGGTGGAGTTGACCCGGGTGTGGGTATAGGCGTGGCCGGACCCGCCCGCCCCGCTGGAGCCCCCACCGCCGCCGGGGCCTGGCGCTGGCGTGTTGTAGCCTCCGCCACCGCCGTTACCGATGCCGCCGAATACGATCGTATTGTTGTACGTATCGGTGCCGTTGGACGGATTGGTGCCGTTGCCGTTGTTTGTAAAGGTCTCGTTGGGTCCCGGCCCACCGTCCCCGCCCTTTGGGTGCGCGGCGCTGCCCTGGGTGGGGGCGGTGCCGTAGTAGGGGCCCTCGATTTTCTTTTCCAACGAAATCTCCACTGAAACAGTTGGCCGCGCGCCACCCCGTGAGGTGGCCCGTCAAGCGTTGGGTTGTGGGGAGGCGGTTGCGGCCCGGTGACGCATCGATTCCGCGGGTACGGCTTTCGAACAACGTCCCAAATACAACGCGACGTTCGTGATTCAAAGGTGAAAATGCAAAAAATGGGGATGTCTCAAATTAAAACCGCGCCACTAAATTCGGGGCTTTTTCCCGCCGCGGCGCTGCCTTATTCAAAAAGTATAATCAAATCCGGCGTGATCGTAGGTAGAAGTACCTATACGCCTGCAAGCCGGACCAGAGATATGAATATGATCGTAGGTAGAAGTAGGCGATGTCTCACTTCCCATACCCACCCACAGGGGTGGTGGGCTTTGCCTCTATCGCGGATCAGAGCAGATCGTCGAGAAGGACTAAGTTGGTCCGAACATCCCAGCTACGATTGAAGGCTTCGCGCTCGCCCAGCGTCGGGTAGCTTGAGCGATCATGGTGTGGTGACTTGTTGTGCGCTGCATTCCACCCCTTTCTGTAGGCCGCTGCCTCCCACTCGGAATACCCTTTCGGTATCTCTGGTTCGGTTGGGATCGCGGCGACTGCGGTGATCGGGATCGTGGTACTCTGCGCCTTGTGTCGAGCGGTAGGGCGTTGGCGCGCCTTGGGACTCACGGCGGGGCCGTCCCTTGCCGGGTGCGGCTGGCGCCTTTGGTGGCCTGACCACCCTCTCGAAGGCCCGGTCCATTGCGCCGGGCTTTCGTCGACCTCTACCTCCCGCGCCGTGTCGATGAAGCGTTCTGACTCGGCCGGGTCGTCGGCGTTGGGCGGGACCTTGGGTTCGCGGGCGGTCATGCCGCCTGCAATAGCTCACTCGGATCAAAACGGACGGTTCTGACCAGCTCGCGCGCCAAACGGTACCGCTCGTTAAGCCGGTCCCGTTGCGCGCCTACCATCAGCGCCGCTCCCCCACCCGCCGTCAGAGCGACTTCCAATGCGAGGACTAGTGAGGGGAAGCCCTCATCGGATATGCCAACACCTCGGGCGCGAAGAATCTCGTTTAGCCTCTCAAAGAGGAACCGGAAGCCTTTCAGCTTGACTCCCACCGCTCGCTCGTCTTGGGGATGCCAGAGAAGCGTCAGGAACGGGTCTACTCGGTCAGCGCGGTAGGCGACATCTTCCTCCAGGTAGAGGATGTGATCCACCACATCGTAAAACCGAGCGCATTTAACGAACGGTCTCAGCGCGACTTGTGCCAACTCCGGCGATAGGAACTGGCCCAGGGTTCCTATTACCTCACCCATAACGTACTCCTGTATCTTGTCTGGTAGTCAACCGGCAGGTGCGGGCTACCCGCACCGGCTTGGGTCCACTCCCAATCAAGAACGCCCCCGACGGCTCCGACGCTTGCCGGATTCTGCCCCAGGTCGCTTAACACAGCAGCAAAAGATACAAACGCCACGAACACACACTCCCGTGGGGGCGCATAGCGTTGCAACCGCCCGTTGTCACTAAACGTATATGTGTATCCTACGCGTGTAGCGTACGCCACTATGTCGTCGTCGTGGCCTGGATAGTTCATCGGGCGCAGAACGCCTCGAAACGCAGCCGTAGGGGCGAGAAGAATCTCGTCCTGCACTATCAGACCAAAACCTTGCCCGAGCGCCGCGCGCCGTTGATTGTTGGCCATGACTTCTATGGTCTTCGGGTGGAGCGCCAGAAGAACCTCTCCGCGCCCGTTCGGGACGCAAGCCCTGGCGGTCCAGGAGCGAGCTATTGTAGTGCTCATGTGTTGCGGCCTTACCACGGCGGGGACGATTCGTTGCAAGCTTAAAATAGCAGGCGCGGCCCCGCGCGCTCTGCTGTACAGAGAATCCAAATTCTGATACACGGCTGCCTGACCGACGCTCCGACGAGTGGGCGCCGGCCAGGCGATCTTGTGAGGGAGGCGTATCCATCTTTGGCGCAGTCGCTATCCAGGGGCGGTTAGGCTGCCTATCTTGTCCAGCCAGTGAGCCACACTGGACACCTCCTTTCACTCGGACGTTGCGGTCTGCGCGGTTCCGGGGTCCTACGCCTTTTCCCGCGCAAACCATCCGAGCTTGTCAGGCGGCGGATGCCTCGTCGGCGTCCGCCGCATCTGATTCATTGTCCGCGCTGGGCGACGTTGGCTGCAAGCGAGCGCGGTTTGCGTGAACGGGGGAACGCACAGTCGTTGCCAACGACCATCCGCGACAAGGCCCGGGATCGGCATCCACCACGGCGCTTGCAAGGCCGCCAGCCTGCATGCGATGGGATGGAATTGCCAACGCACCGCGTCAGGACCCGCCATGGAGCACGGCATCCACTTCATCTCGGGCCTGCCGCGCTCGGGCAGCACCTTGCTGGCCGGCATCCTGCGGCAGAACCCGCGGTTCCACGCCGGCATGACGAGCCCGGTCGGGTCGATGTACATGGCGCTGGAGACCGCGATGAGCCGGCGCAACGAGACCGCGGTGTTCATCGACGAGGCGCAGCGGCGCGCCGTGCTGAAGGGGCTGTTTTCCAGCTATTACGCCACCATCCACCCGGACAAGCTGGTGTTCGACACCAACCGCGCCTGGTGCACCAAGCTGCCCGCCCTGGTGCAGCTTTTCCCCGACGCGCGGGTGATCTGCTGCGTGCGTCACATCGGCTGGATCATGGACTCGATCGAGCGCCTGGTGCGGCGCAACGCCTTCGAGCTGTCGGGGATGTTCGGTTTCGAGCCCGGCTCGACCGTCTATACGCGGGTCAACCGCCTGGCCGGCAGCGACGGGCTGGTGGGCTACGCGCTGGATGCGCTGCGCGAAGGCTTCTTCGGCGAGGAGGCGGCGCGGCTGATCCTGGTCGAGTACCAGGCGCTGACGCGCGCGCCGCAGCAGACGCTGCAGCATCTCTACACGATGCTGGGCGAGCCGCAATTCACGCACGATTTCGACAACGTCGAATACCAGGCGGATGATTTCGATCTGGCATTGGGGGCGCGCGGGCTGCACACGGTGCGCCGCCGCGTGGAATGGATCGAGCGGCAGAGCGTGCTGCCGCCCGGACTGTTCGAGCGGTTTGCCGGGGATATGTTCTGGCGCGTGCCGGAGGCGAACATCCGCGGCGTGCCGATTATCCGTTTCGGGGGGTGAACGGATAGGTCCCGCGGCGTCGGGCGGTTTAACGCATCTCCCCCTCCCCTTGAGGGCTTGGGCCGCGAAGCGGACCAAGGCGGGGGGAGGGGTTCCGCACGCACGATGTTGGAACAGGTCCCGCACGCACGATATTTCGGTGCGAGATTGGCACCAACCCATCCTCCCACCATTGGTCCGCTTCGCGACCTCCTCCCGCAACGGGAGGGGGAGAGCAGTGGCGCGCGGGTGTGACCGCGCCGGCTATGACGCGGCCCGATTTGGGGCTAGGACAACCGGGCGCGGCTGACGCGCGAGCGGTTGGAACCCGAAGGAGAACCCGGCAATGCAACGCGACGTGATGGTGGTCTCCGGCGTGCGCACGGCGATCGGCGATTTCGGCGGCGCGCTGAAAGACATGCCGCCGACCGCGCTCGCCTCCCAGGTGGTGCGCGAGGCGCTGGACCGCGCCGGTGTGGCCGGCGCCGAGGTCGGTCACGTTGTCGTCGGCAACGTCATCCACACCGAGCCGAAGGACATGTACATGGCGCGCGTCGCCGCCCTGAACGCCGGCGTCACGCAGGACGCGCCGGCGCTGACGGTGAACCGGCTGTGCGGCTCCGGGCTGCAGGCAATCGTTTCGGCTGCGCAGAGCATCCTGCTGGGCGATGCCGACATCGCGGTGGCCGGCGGGGCCGAGAGCATGAGCCGCGCGCCGTACATGGCCCAGGGCATGCGCTGGGGCGCGCGGATGGGCGACACGACGATGATCGACATGATGGTCGCCGCGCTGCACGACCCATTCGACAACATCCACATGGGCGAGACGGCGGAAAACCTCGCGGAAAGCCACCAGATCACCCGCGCCGACCAGGACGGGCTGGCGGTGGAATCGCATCGCCGCGCGGCGCGCGCGATCGCCGAGGGCCGGTTCAAGTCGCAGATCCTGCCGATCACGCAGAAGACCCGCAAGGGCGAGACGGTGTTCGACACCGACGAGCACGTGCGCGGCGAAACGTCCGAAGCGGACCTGGCGAAGCTGCGCCCGGTGTTCCGCAAGGACGGCACGGTGACCGCCGGCAACGCCTCCGGCATCAACGACGCCGCCGCCGCGGTGGTGCTGATGGACGGCGCCACGGCAACGAAACGAAACGCCAAGCCGCTCGGGCGCCTGGTGGCCTATGCGCATGCCGGGGTCGATCCGAAGATCATGGGCATCGGCCCGGTGCCGGCGACCCGCGCCGTGTTGCAGCGCGCCGGCCTGACGCTGGCGGACATCGACGTCATCGAAGCGAACGAGGCATTCGCGGCGCAGGCCTGCGCGGTGGCGAAGGATCTCGGGTTCGATCCGGCGAAGACCAATCCGAACGGCTCGGGCATCTCGCTCGGCCACCCGGTCGGCGCCACCGGAGCGATCCTGACGGTCAAGGCGCTGTACGAACTGGCGCGAACCGGCGGCCGCTACGCGCTGGTAACGATGTGCATCGGCGGCGGCCAGGGCATCGCGGCGATCTTCGAGCGGGTGTAGCCGCCCCACCGCGCAACCCACGGCCTGCCCCACTGCGTGACCCACCGCGTAGGGCGGAACGGCCTGCTCCGGGCCGCGCAGCGCCACTCACGGCTTCTCAGCCCTTCCGCGCCATTGGTCCTGCAGCCGGCGGTCCGCCAACAGGCTCGGCGCCGTCAGGACAGCGGCGCCGCATTGGGCGGCAAGCCGATCCCGAGACCTGGCTTCTTGGACACCTGTGACTATCTTGGGTACAGTCACGGCGAGCGGCGGCGGCGCAACCGGGATGGCGCGTTCTTGCTCACCTGAGACAGCCTGCATTGGCGAGGTCGAGGCGGTACGACCGGTTCGGCAGGCACGTCGGCTCCAGGGATGCCGTGACAGGCGACTGGATCAAGAACGCGGTCTGCGGGAGATGGATTGATGTCTGAGGTGCGCGTCGAGGCGAGGGCGCCCGGCTTCTTCGACCTCTACAGCCGGGGTGAGGCCGTCGCCGATGAGATCCACGATTTCATCGGCCGCTGGCACGACGACCAGGCGCCGTGGGCGCGGGACATGCCGCTGCACGACTACCTCGGGCTGACCCGCGACGAATACGAGGTCTGGCTATACGATCCGTTTGCCCTGCCGTGCATCCTGCAGGCCAGACAGCCAGGCGGGGATCTGGTGGACATCATGGCCGCGCGCTACGCGCACCTGCGCGCCGACGATCGTCGGGAAGACGGCACCATCATCGTTTCACTCGGCAACTGGCTGAAGCGGCAGCAGCGGCATTAGCCCGGATCCGACATTGACAACACGCGCCGCGGCGGCCAGTCGCTGCGGCGACGGCGCACACAGGCCGACTGAGAGCACATGGCAAGCGAACTCCAACCCGCCCGCGGCACCCACGACCTGATCGGCGAGGACCAGCGCCGCCACGCCCACGTGGTGGACACCGCCCGGCGCGTCGCCGCGACCTACGGCTTCGACGAGTGGTCCACCCCGATCTTCGAGGACACCCGCGTGTTCTCCCGCACGCTGGGAGAAACCTCCGACGTGGTGACGAAGGAGATGTACACCTTCGACGACCGCGGCGGCGACGTCGATCACCCTCCGCCCGGAAGCCACCGCCGGCGTCTGCCGCGCCCTGGTCAGCAACGGCCTGACCCAGTCGCTGCCGCAAAAGGTGTTCCTACACCGGCCCGATGTTCCGCTACGAGCGCCCGCAGAAGGGCCGCTACCGCCAGTTCCACCAGATCGACATCGAGGTGATCGGCTCCGCCGAGCCGCTGGCCGACGCCGAGGTGATCGCCTGCGGCTGGGACATCCTCGCGGCGCTGGGCGTCGCCGAGCACGTCGTGCTGGAACTCAACACGCTGGGCGACAAGGAAAGCCGCGCAGGCCTATCGCGACGCGCTGGTCGCGCTATTTCACCGAGCACCAGGCGGCGCTGTCGCAGGACAGCCTGGCGCGGCTCGACCGCAACCCGATGCGCATCCTGGACAGCAAGGACGAGGGCGACCGGCGCCTCGTCGCCGACGGCGCCGACCATCGCCGGCCTACCTCACCGAGGCCGCCGCGGCGTTCTATGCCGGCGTGCAAGCGCTGCCTGCGACCGGTTCGGCGTGCCGTTCCGCGAGAACCCGCGCATCGTGCGCGGCCTCGACTACTACGGCCACACCGCGTTCGAGTTCGTCACCACCAAGCTGGGCGCGCAGGGCACGGTGATGGGCGGCGGGCGCTATGACGGGCTGGTCGCCGGAGATGGGCGGCCCGCCGACGCCCGCGGTCGGCTGGGCCGCCGGGATCGAGCGCCTCGCCATGCTGCTGGAGCGACCCGCCCCCCGCAGCCGCCGGCGTTGCCGTGGTCCCGATCGGCGACGCGGCGGAGGCCGCCGCCCTCGAGCGTGCTGCAGACGCTGCGCGCCGCCGGCATCCGCGCCGAGATGGCGTATCGCGGCAATCTCCGCCGGCGCATGGAGCGGGCCAACCGGATCGGCGCGCGCGCCGCGGTGATCCTCGGCCCGGACGACATCGCGGCGGGGGTGGCGCAGGTGAAGAACCTGGCAACCGGCGAGCAGGAGGCGGTGAAGCTGGCGGATCTCGCCGCGCGGCTGGCGTGATGCCTCTTATTCTCCCCCTCCCCTTGAGGGAGGGGGCGGGGGGAGGGGTTGATGCCAGGGTCATACCGAAGCGTCGTCCGCCCGCAACCCCTCCCCCCAACCCCCTCCCTCAAGGGGAGGGGGAGAACGTTACGCTGCATCCATGAACCTCGCCCCCAAACTCGACCGCATCGCCGCCCGCGCCGAGGAACTGCGCGCCATGCTGTCCGCAGGCCTCTCCGGCGAGGCCTACGCCAAGGCCTCGAAGGAACTCTCCGAACTCGACCCCGCTCGAATCCCGCATCGGCGACCTGCGCGCCGCCGAGCAGGCGCAAGCCGAGGCCGAAACGATGCTGGCCGACCCCGAGATGCGCGAGCTGGCCGAGGCGGAACTCGAAGGCCTGAAAGCCCGCATCCCCACGCTGGAACACGAGATCCGCCTCGCCCTGCTGCCCAAGGACGAGGCCGACGAACGCTCCGCCATCCTGGAAGTCCGCCCCGCCGCCGGCGGCGACGAAGCCGCCCTGTTCGCCACCGAACTGTTCGCCATGTACCAGAAATACGCCGCCCTGCGCGGCTGGCGCGTGGAAATCCTGGAATACAACGACACCGAGCTGGGCGGCCTGAAGGAAGGCATCGCCGAGATCACCGGCCGCAGCGTCTTCGCCCGGCTGAAATACGAATCCGGCGTCCACCGCGTGCAGCGCGTGCCGGCCACCGAAAGCCAGGGCCGCATCCACACCTCCACCGTCACCGTCGCGGTGCTGCCCGAGGCCGAAGAAGTCGACGTCCAGGTCGACGAGGGCGATCTGCGCATCGACGTCTACCGTGCCTCCGGCGCCGGCGGCCAGCACGTCAACAAGACGGAAAGCGCCGTCCGCATCACGCACCTTCCCACCGGCATCGTCGTTGCGATGCAGGAGGAAAAGAGCCAGCACAAGAACCGCGCCAAGGCGATGAAGATCCTGCGCGCGCGCCTCTACGAGCAGCAGCGTGCCGCGTTGCACGCCACGCGCGCCGCCGACCGCAAATCCCAGGTCGGCACCGGCGACCGGTCGGAACGCATCCGCACCTACAATTTCCCGCAGGGCCGCGTGTCGGACCACCGCATCAACCTGACGCTCTACAAGATCGACCGCGTCATGGCCGGCGAGCTGGACGAGTTCATCGACGCGCTGACCGCCGAGGACCAGGCCGCCCGCCTGGCCGCCGACGAGTGACCCAGGTGCAAGCAGCGTTGCGCGACGGCGCCGCGCGGCTGCGTGCCGCGTGCATCGACAACCCAAGGCTGGAGGCGCGCCTGCTGCTGGCGCACGCGCTTGGGATCACGCCCGCGGCGGTGCTGCGTGATCCGCCCCGATCGATCGATCCCGCCCCCTACGCCGCGCTGCTGGTGCGCCGCGCGTCCCGCGAGCCGCTGGCGCTCATCACCGGCCGCCGCGAGTTCTGGAGCCTCGATCTCGCGGTCTCCCCCGCCACCCTGATCCCGCGCCCCGACTCGGAAACCCTGATCGAGGCCGCCCTCGCCGCCATCCCCGACCGCGCCCGTGTCAGGCGCATCCTCGACCTTGGCACCGGCACCGGCTGCCTGCTGCTCGCCGCGCTGACCGAATTCCCGGCCGCGTTCGGCGTCGGCACCGACCGGTCGGCCGCCGCAACGTCCCTCGCGCGGCACAACGCAGCCATGCTCGGAATGGCCGACCGGGCCACCTTCGTGTGCGCCGACTGGGCCACCGCGCTGGCCGGCCGCTTCGACCTGATCCTGAGCAATCCCCCGTACATCCCGACCGCCGAACTGCCCGGGCTGATGCCGGAGGTGGCACACCATGAACCGGCGTCGGCGCTGGATGGCGGTCCCGACGGATGCAATGCCTATCGGCGGATTCTGCCGGAATTCCCGCGCCTGCTGGCCCCGGGCGGCGTCGCCGTCGTCGAGCTCGGCGCCGGCCAGGGCGCCTCGGTCGCCGCCCTGGCGCGCGCCGCGGGGTTCGCCCCGGCCCTCCGTGCCGACCTCGCCGGCATTCCGCGCGCCCTGCTGCTCCGGCCGGCCGCCGGCGCGTGACCGGGCGGTGCGAAAAAACCGTTTGGCAACAGCCACTCCTCCCACTAGTTTGCAGTCCTGGCAGGGACAGCGGCGATGCCGCGTGTCCCGGGGCCCTGGTCGAATCGGTCGCCGCCCGCTTTGCTGGGCGCTGATTGGCCCGCCGGGGTGCGTGCCGGTACCAACGTCGAAGGATCGCGGCCTGGCCGAGGGGTATGCCCCTGGACGCCCAGGAGGCTAGCTATGCCTCCCGGCGTCACCGCCCGGCGCCGCCAACAGGAAAGCGCGACGGCAGCAGTATGAACAACATGAAACGCATGCGTGGACGCGGTCATCGGCCCGGTGGCGGCGGTGGTGGCGGCGGAGGCGGTCCTCGGATCCGCCACCACGCCCCCGGCAACATCCCGCTCAACCGCAACCACGTCTTCGACAGCAACGGCCCGGATGTCCGCGTGCGCGGCACCGCCCAGCAGTTGTTCGAGAAATACCTACAGCTCGGGCGCGACGCGACCTCGGGCGGCGACCGGGTGATGGCGGAGAGCTATTTCCAGCACGCCGAGCACTATTTCCGCATCCTGAACGCGATGAACCAGGCGGCGCAGCAGGGCCAGCAGGGCAATGGCGGCCAGTACCAGCAGGGCCAGCGGCGGCCCTATGGCAACGAGGACGACATGTCGCAGGGTGGCGCCGAGGTCGAGCCCTCCGCACCGGGCATGGGCGACCAGCCGGAAGCCCGCGAGATCCCGATCGCCGCGGCCCCGCCGGAGGGCTGAGACCCGCCGAGGGCGAGGTCCGGACGCTCTTCTGCAGGTGCGCCAATGATGGGATGGCGCTGCCCGGTTCATTGCAAGCAAGGTTCACCGCGGAGCACGCGAAGCACGCGCAGAATGCAAGTCCGGTCGCTGGCGCGGACGCGTCGAATACGTTCTCCGCGCGCTCCGCGTGCTCCGCGGTGAACCTGCCTTTTTGCCGGCGGTATGCCATCCAGGCCGCTCGGGTGTCGTGAACCGCGTCGCTACGCCCGCCCGTCCTCCAGCGCCGCGCGCAGCACCTGTGCCGCCGGGTCGCCGATCAGCCCCTGGCGCAGGAACAGGTCGATCAGCACCAGGTTCACGTTGAACTTGAAGTCGTCGGTGTCGCGCACGACATCTGCTACGCGCGCGATCGGCCAAAGCTCGAAGGACTCGACCTCGCCGTCCGCCGCTCGCGGGACAAAATCCTCCGGCAGCGTCAGGTCGTAGCAATACAGCCGGTCGCGCCGCAGCCCCTCCGGGCGCTCCATCGCGTAAAGCAGCATCCCGACGCGCCGCGCGGTCGCGGCCAGCGCCTCCGGCACCGCGGCTTCCTCCGCGGCTTCCTTCACCAGCGTCTGTGCGGGTGACAGCCCGGCCGGCACGCCGCCGGCGACGAGGTGGTCCAGCTTGCTGGGGTCCAGCTGCTTGGTCGGCGAGCGCCGGGCGATCCACAGATGCAGCCCGTCCGGCACGCCGCACCAGGCCGTTCACGTGCACGCCCTCGGACACCACGCCGAACGAGGGCAGCGCGCCACGGTCCAGCACCGCCAGCACCGGCCCGTCCGCCACGGCGCGCACGTCGAACGCCTCGTTGCGCCAGCGGTAGAAGCCGCGCGCCGACAGCGCCCGCGCGATCGGCTGCAGCGCGGCCGGCCGGGTCAGCGTGATCCGCGTCGCGCCCGCCTCGATCTCCGGGAAGCCGGCCAGCGCCTCCGCCAGTGCCGGCCGCACCCAGCCCACCGGATCGGCGCCGATATGGAACGCCAGCCGCTCGCCCGGCAGCACGGCGTTCTGGCAGGCGCGGATGTGCCGCAGAAACCCGTCCGTGCCGTCCTGATCCGCCACCCGGCTCGCCTTTCCAACCGGCCCCCAGCATGCCACATGCGAAGCATGCGACCCAGCCCCATTGCCGCGCCGCCGGACCTGGCGCGGTCGCCACGCTCGATCTGGCAGACCATCGCCAGCCTGCTGCCCTACCTCTGGCCGCGCGGCGACCTGACGGCCCGGGCGCGCGTGGTGGTGGCGATGGCCTGCCTGGTGGCCGCAAAGGTCGCCACCGTCTACGTCCCGGTGATCTACGGCCGCGCGGTCGACGCGCTGGCGCCGAAGGCCGGCACCGCCGCGCGTGGCGCTGCCGGTCGCGCTGATCGGCGCCTACGCGCTGGCCCGCGTCGCCTCCGTCCGGCTTCGGCGAGCTGCGCGACGCGGTGTTCGCCGCGGTGCAGCAGCGCGCCGCCCGGCAACTGGCGCTGCGCACCTTCCAGCACCTGCACGCGCTGTCGCTGCGCTTCCACCTCGACCGCCAGACCGGCGCGCTGTCGCGGATCGATCGATCGCGGCGCGCAGGCCGTGCAGTCGGTGCTGCGCCTCGCGGTGTTCAACATCATCCCGACGCTGCTCGAGCTGGCGATGGTCACCGCCATCCTGTGGGCGATGTTCGACTGGCGGTTCGCCGTCGTCACCTTCGCTCGCGGTGTCGGTGTATCTCGGCTTCACGCGTCGGCTTCAGCACCTATCGCGTGCGCCTGCGCCGCGCGATGAACGAGACCGACAACGAGGCGCAGTCACGCGCCCTCGACAGCCTGCTGAACTTCGAGACGGTCAAATATTTCGGCAACGAGGCGCCACGAGGCGCGCCGCTTCGACCAGTCGCTGGCGCGCTACGAGCGGGCCGCGGTGCGCAGCCAGGTGACGCTGAACATGCTGAACCTCGGCCAGCAGAGCATCGTCGCGCTGGGCCTCGCGGCGATCATGCTGATGGCGGCGCGCGGCGTGCTGTCGGGCGCGATGACGGTGGGAAAATTCGTGCTGGTCAACACCTATCTGATGCAGCTCTACCAGCCGCTGAATTTTCTCGGCTTCGTCTATCGCGAGCTCCGCCAGGGCCTGGTCGACATGGACCAGTTGTTCCGCCTGCTGGCGGTCGAGCAGGAGGTCGCCGACCGCCCCGGCGCGCGCGGCGCTGCCGGCGCATCTGTCGGAGGGCGCGGCCTGCGAGGTGCGGTTCGAGGGCGTTCATTTCGGCTACCGTCCCGACCGCGAGATCCTGAAGGGCGTCGATCTCGTCGTGCCCGCCGGCGGCAAGCTGGCCATCGTCGGGCCGACCGGGGCCGGCAAGTCCACCATCACGCGGCTGCTGTTCCGCTTCTACGACGTGACCGCGGGACGCATCCTGATCGACGGCGACGGATATCCGCGACGTGACGCAGGCGAGCCTGCGCGCGGCGATCGGCGTGGTGCCGCAGGACACCGTGCTGTTCAACGACACGATCCGCTACAACATCGCCTACGGCCGGCCGGGCGCCGGCGAGGCCGAGATCGAGCGCGCCGCCCGGCTGGCGCAGATCCACGATTTCGTCATGTCGCTGCCGGACAAATACGACACGCGGGTCGGCGAGCGCGGGCTGAAACTGTCGGGCGGCGAGAAGCAGCGCGTCGCCATCGCGCGCAGCATCCTGAAGGACCCGCGCATCCTGATCCTGGACGAGGCGACCAGCGCGCTGGACACCGGCACCGAGCAGGACATCCAGGCGGCGCTGCGCGCCGTGTCGCGCCATCGCACCACGCTGGTGATCGCGCACCGGCTGTCCACCGTGGTCGATGCCGACGAGATCGTCGTGCTGGACGAGGGCCGCGTGGCCGAGCGCGGCACGCACGCGGCGCTGCTGGCGCGTGGCGGGCTGTATGCCCGCATGTGGGCGATCCAGGCCGAGCAGCAGGATCGGCCTGAGGTGCCGAGCGAAGGATCAGGGGAAGCGCCAGTGGTGCAACCGGCGAAACCCGCGCGGGACGCACCGGAGGAAGCTTCACTCGAAGCCGGGGCGGAAGCCGCCGAATAGATCCAGGGAGATAACGATGCCGATCGATCCGAGTTTGCTCGAACCGCCGCCAGCCGAGCTGAGCCACGCCGGCGCGGTCGTCGACAAGGCGATCGAATACATGGTGGGCCAGAACATCGGTTCGCTGGCGATTGCGTCCTCGCTGCTCGGCGGCGCGTTGGCGCTGCTGGCGCGCAGCGTCGCCGATGAGGCGATCGTGCAGATTCTGAATAACGCGATCAGCAGCGTGCGCGCGGGGGAACTACGGCGGATGGCTGAGTGACGGAGGGCAGGGCAGGGACCCCCTTGGCGTGGACTTCCACGTTCACGCAACGGGTCTGGTCACGCCCGCTTGCTCGGTTGCACGGCGCTTTCCAGTGCCTGGCGGATGAAGCGCTGATACGGAACCCCGGCCTTCGCGGCCATGGCCTTGACCGCGTCCAGCAGAGGGCGCGGCAGGCGCATGTTCACCCGTTCGCTCTTCGGTTGGAATTCGAAGCGTACCATCCGCATGTCCGACAGGTCGTACGCGGTCAGGTCCGAATTTGCGACGAGCGCCTCAGCTTCCTTGTCGCTTCGCAGCTTTGGCAGCTTCTTCCCCATAGTACTCGATCTCCTTGCGGTGCATGTAACGGGCGCTGATCGGGCGAATGAAGGAATCGTCCCCTCTCTTGCGCAGGGCAAACACGATCAGCGCACCCCGTCCGTCATCTGTTCGCCCGATCGCCTTGAACCGCTCTTCCTTTGCCGAATGCGCAGGGTCCGGGAACACGGCGACCGGTCCGTGAAACAGGGTCTCGACCGCGGCAAGCGAGACGTCGTGCTCCCGGCACTTTGCCCGGTTGCCCCGGTCCCACTCGAATCCCGCGACTCTTCAGTCCATTGACCGAGTATGTATTACATGTACAGCCATTTGTCAACACGCTCAGAACGACCTCTGCCTTTCCCGGGGCGATCGTGGCATCGTAGGTCCGGTCGAAATGATCGGGAAATCGACAATTTACTTGACGCCGAAGCTTTTTGCTTCTACAAAATACTATGTTGATCACCTGGGACGAACCGAAGCGCCTCGCGAACCTCGCCACTCACAAACTGGACTTCGCCGAGTTCGAATCTCGCTTCGACTTCGTCTCAGCAATTGTCCTCCCGGCGAAACACGGCCGCTCACTCATGATCGGCAGGCTTGGCGGCACGCTCTTGGTGGCCGTCGTATTCTCGATGCTGGGCACCGAAGCGATGTCGATCATCAGTCTTCGCCCGGCCAGCAAGAAGGAACGAAAACTGTATGGCTCGTAAGAATGCCCCTGGATATGTTCCAAACCCCAACTACTCGCAGAAGGATTGGAACGATGTTTCCGACAATCCCGAGTGGACGGCCGCAGACTTTGCCAAGGCGCGGCCCTTCTCCGAGGTCTTTCCCGAGATGGCCGCAGCCATCAAGCGGACGCGCGGCCGACAAAAGGCGCCCACAAAGGAGCTGACTGCAATCCGGCTGACGCGCTCCACCCTTGACGCGTTCCGGGCAACCGGACCGGGCTGGCAGGGCCGGATAGACGCGATCTTGAAGAAAGCCGCCGAAAATCTTCGGTGATCGTCCACGTCGTGGCCGGTGAAAAAGGGAATTATACAGATGACTCCCTTCGCTGAACGACAGACAGCGCCGCTATGGTGGCGTTCCTTGCGTGAATTGCTGGTGGTCGCGCTGTGACGCGGCGCCGATTCGTCCTCCCGAGAGCTCCGCCGGCTGCTACACGGATGTCGAAGCGGATGCAGCTCGAGCTGCTGGCCGAGCAGGAGTGGCGCCGCGAGTTTGTCGGATGGGCAGAGGGCCATCCGCTGCTGGCGCCCGCGGATCACGAATTCGTCCAGAGCATCCGAAAGAACTACGTCGAGCGCGAGTACACACGGCGCGCCTCCAACAAGCAGAAAGCATGGGCCCGCGACATTGAGGCGAAGGCAGTGGTGGAACCGGACGAGGCTCGATGGTTTCTGCACGAGGTCGCGACCGAGCCCGGCGACATGAGCGACGACACTTTGTGCCGCGGCGCACTCGGCGCCCGCCGGCCGTCGCACTGGACCACATGGCGCGTTGCCTGGTCCCGCCAGGGATCAGGCACCGTGCGCAGCGTGCGCGGGAGCCAGGTGATGCGATGCGTAGCTGGCAGGTTCGGCAAGCGAGGGCCCACTTCAGCAAATTGTTGCGTGACGCCATGTGTTCCGGCCCGCAGCAAATCACCATGCGTGGCCGCGCCATCGCGGTCGTGTTGTCGACCGAGGCCTATGAGCGTCTATGCGGGAGGACACCGTTGCTGGTCGCGTTTTTGCGCAAGTCGCCTGTGGCGGGAATCGAACTTGATATCGAACGTGAACGATCGCCCGCGCGCGATATCAGGCTGTGAACCAGCTCGCGGGTTCCCGCCCTTCTCGGAATGAACCTAGCCAACACCGCGCTGACCCCCGGTCACCCGGCCCAGCCAAGATGGCTGAGAAACTCCTGTGTCCGCCCGACCAGCGGGGCGTCGAATATCTGCGCCGGCGGCCCCTGTTCGATGACCGCGCCACGCTCGAACACCACCACCCAATCGGCGACGCGGCGCGCGAAGGTCATCTCGTGCGTCACCACGATCATCGTCATGCCCTCCTCGGCGAGCCGCTTCATCACGTTCAGCACCTCGCCGATCGTTTCGGGGTCAAGCGCCGAGGTCGGTTCGTCGAACAGCATGACCGCGGGCTCCATCGCCAGCGCCCGTGCGATCGCCACGCGCTGCTGCTGCCCGCCGGACAGCGCCGCCGGAAAGCTGCGGGACTTGTCGGCCAGTCCCACCTTGTCGAGCAGCGCCATGGCGCGCGCCTCGGCCTCGGCCCGCGACATCCGCAGCACCGTCATCGGGCCGATCGCCACATTGCCGAGCGCCGTTTTGTGCGGGAACAGCTCGAAATTCTGGAACACCATGCCCATCCGCTGGCGCACCCGGCGCATGCCGTTCCAGTCGCGCGGCATCGGCTCGCCGTCCAGCCGGATTTCTCCTCCGTCGATCAGTTCCAGCCCGTTCGTGCAACGAAGCAGCGTCGACTTGCCGGAGCCGGATGGGCCGATCAGGCAGACCACCTGGTCCTTGCGCACCTCCATCGACACGCCGTCCAATGCAACGAAATCGCCGAACAGCTTGCGCACGTCGCGATACACCAGCACCGGCGGCGCGCGCGATGGTCGGTGGTGGCCCGCGCTCATTCGCTCACTCCCAGTCTGCGGTGCAGCCAATCGACCAGCTTCGCCTGCGGATACCCCAGCGCCCAGTAGATCGCCGCCATCGCCGTCAGCATTTCCAGCACCCGGAAGGTCTGCGAGCGGATGCGCATGGCGGTGTAGGCAAGTTCGCCCACGGCGATCACCGAGACCAGCGAGGTGTCCTTGAACAGCGACACCCAGGTGCTCGCCAGCACCGGCAGCACGCGGCGCGCCGCCTGCGGCAGCACCACCTCGCGCATCGCCTGCCAGCGGCTCATGCCGAGTGCGAACGCCGCCTCGCTCTGGCCCTTGCGGATCGATCCGATCCCGGCACGGAACGTCTCGCCGTTGTACGCCGAGACGTTCAGCGCCAGGGCGACCAACCCGGTGGTGAACGGCGAAAAGCGCAGGCCGAGCGCGATCGGCATCACGTAATACGCCGTGTAGATCACCAGGATCAGCGGCAGGTTGCGGAACAGCTCGACGAAGCTGGCGCTGGCCGCCGACAGCAGCCGCGAGCTCGACAGGCGCATCAGCGCCAATACGATGCCGCCCGGCACGGCGATTGCCATCGTCAGCACCGCGAGCGCCACGGTCAGCTCGGTGCCTTCGGCCAGCGCGCCGGCGTTGCGCCACACCACGGACCAGTCGAGGTTCATGACCGGCCGAGATGCGCCAGCCGCACGTAGAGCATGTCCACCGCGCGGGTGACCGGAAACAGGATGACGAAGTAGACCGCCATCGCCACCAGAAAGACCTCGATCGGGCGGAAACTTTCGCCGGCGAGGGTCTGCGATTGTTTCATGTATTCCGGCACGGCGATTACCGCGGCGATCGCCGTGTCCTTGATGGTGATGGACAGGATCGAGCCGAATGCCGGCAACATGCGCACCAGGGCCTGCGGCAGGATGACCTGGCGGATCGCCTGCGCGCGCGACATCCCCAGCGCGAACGCGGCGCGGCTCTGGCCCGGGCGGATCGAGCCGATGCCGGCACGAACGATCTCCGCGACATAGGCTGCGATATGCGCGCTGAGCGCCACCAGCGCCGCCCAGAACGGCGGCAGCACGACGCCGGTGACGATCGGCAGCGCGAAGTAGCTCCACACCAGCACGACCAGCACGGGGATGGCGCGCATCGAGTCGATGTAGAACACCAGCGGCCAGCGCAGCCAGGCCGGCCCGTAGCAGCGCGCCAGCCCGACCGCGCCGCCCAGCACCAGGCTGCACAGCATGGTCAGTATCGAGAGTTCCAGCGTCACGCCCAGACCGCCCAGCAGGAAGCGCCAACTGTCGATGATCGGGGAGAAATCAAATTGCATGCAGACAGTCCAGTTTAGTGCCGATACGGAACAACCGCGTCGGATGGCGCACGACCCGCGCCAACCTCGTCATCCCGGCGCATGCCGGCATCCACGATTTTCTTCCGGACAGCCAACAAAGTCGTGGACGCCGGCATGCGCCGGCATGACGGGTTGGCAGCATCGCAGCCAACTATCATGCCGCCGCCGGACCGCTACTTCCCGGGCCGCTACTTCATCGTCTCGATCACCTGCTGCTCGGAGGCTTCGAGCTTCGGCTGGATGCTTTTCTCGACCGCGCGCAACCAGGCCAGGAACACCGGCTGGCGCTTGTCGATCGCCACACCGACCGGCTGGGCCTTCTCGGTGCTGCCCTGGCAGTTGTCCGCCTTCGGCAGCACGGCGAGCCCCTTCACCTTGCGGTTCATCGGCACCCACGGAATGCGGTTGATCGGTGCGGCATCGGCCCGCCCGGCCATGATGTCCTCCAGCGGCGCGGTGGCGCCCGAGTTCGCCACGCCGAGGAACTTGGCCTTCGGGAAGCGCTGCTTCACCCAGCCTTCCTCGGCCCCGCCGATGAAATATGCGATGGTGACGTCCGGCTGATTAAGGTCGTCCACGGACTTGGCGCGGGCGAAGCGCGGATCGTCGGCGCGGCCGAACATGCAGACGCTGGTGTTGGAATACAGTACGAAGTCCACCACCGGATCGCGGTCCGGCGTCTCGGCCAGCGCCGTGATGGAGATGTCCACCTGGTTCGCCGCGAGTACCGGGATCTTGGTTTCATGCGACACCAACACAGGCTGCAGTTTTACCCCGAGCCGCTGGGCGTACTCCTCGGCCAGCACCCAGGCGGGGCCGGACCACTGTTCTCCCCCGGTGGTGCTCTCCACCAGCCACGGCGCGTTGGCCAGCACGCCGACGCGCAGCACGCCGGCCTTGCGGATCGCGTCGATTCGCGGGCTGGCGCCCGGGGCGGGTGGTTCCTGCGCCATTGCCGGCAGCGTCATCAGCACGGCGCCGAGCAGCGCGGCGCCGGCGAGAATGGATTTCAGGTATTTCACGACGACGTTCCCTCCGTTGTTGCGTGTTCAGTCAAGCCATGTCGGCCAGCGTCCGGCGAACCCCCTTCGTCGCGAGCCGATCGAGCGCGTCCAGGACCTCGTTACGGAATGCGGACGATGCGGCGAGCGCCGGCGGCACCACGTCCCGCATCGCCAAGATTGCATCGCACAGCGTGCGCGGGGTCGCTGCCGCGCGGGCGGCGCGGATCAGCGCCTCGGCTCGGGGGTCGTCCACCGCCAATGGCGATCCGTCGTCGCTGCGGCCTTGCAGGAAGCGCAGCCAGGCGGCGACCCCGAGCGCAATGCGCGGCACCGCCTGTCCGGCTTCCAGCCGCGCCAGCGCCGGCGCGAACAGCCGCTGCGGCAGTTTCTGCGAGCCGTCCATGGCGATCTGCGCCGTGCGATGACGCAGTGCGGGGTTGGCGAACCGCGCCAGCAGCGCGCGCCGATACGCGGCCAGATCGACCGTCGCGGGCAGGTGCAGCGTGGTCGCGATCTCCTGCATCAAGGCCTCGATGTGTGCGGCGAGGGCCGGCGCGGCGACCGCCTCCGCCACTGTCTGCCAGCCTGCAAGCTGGCCCAGATAGGCGATGCTGGAATGGCTGCCATTGAGCAGGCGAAGCTTCATCTCCTCGTACGGCCGCACGTCATCGACCAGCTCGGCGCCGGCGGCTTCCCAGGCGGGACGGCCGAGCGGAAAGCGGTCCTCGATCACCCATTGCGAGAAGCCCTCGCAGACCACAGGCCAGCGGTCCTCGACGCCCAGTGCGGCGTCGATCCGCGCCCGGTCCGTATCCGTCGTGGCCGGCACGATACGGTCCACCATGCAGTTGGGAAACGCCACCTCGCCCGGCAATGAACCGGCCTAGCCGCGGATCGAGACGGTCCGCAAACTCCGTCACCACGCGACGCGTGGAGCTGCCGTTCTCCGGCAGGTTGTCGCACGACAGCAAGGTGAATGCCGGCACGCCGGCGGCGCGCCGCAGCCGCAGGGCGGCGACCAGCAGCCCGGGCACCGAGCGCGGCGCGTCGGGCGCTGCCAGGTCGCGCTGAATGGCCGGGTCGTCGGCGTCCAGCCCGCCGCTCGCGCCGGCGCGGTGATAGCCCTTCTCGGTAACGGTCAGCGTAACAATCCGCACCGCCGGGTCGGCCAGCCGCGCCAGCACCGCTTCCGGCGCCTCGGGTACGACCAGCACGCCGGTCAGCGCACCCATGACGGTCAACCGTTCGTCCGTGCCGTCCCGCTCGGCGCAGGTGTAAAGAAAATACTGCTCCGCCAGCGCGTCGCGCGTGTCCGGCCGGCGCAGGCTGACGCCCAGAATCCCCCAGCCCGGATCGTCGCGCAGCAGCGGCTGCGTGTAGCAGGCCAGATGCGCGCGCGCGAAGGCGCCGATGCCCAGATGCACGATCCCGGTGCCGATCGTGGCCGGATCAAAACCCGGACGCCGCACCGCGTCGGGCAATCCGGCCAGCGTCTCGCGGCAGAGGCGGCGCACGCGTGTCACAATGGCAGCTTGTTGATCGCGGCGACCGCGGTCATCACGCCGCGCAGTTCGGCAAGGCCGCGCATGCGCCCGAGCAACGGATAGCCCGGATGCGTCTTGCGGTGCGCATCGTCCAGCAGTTCGTGGCCGTGGTCCGGGCGGAACGGAATGCGCCACGCCGCATCGCCCGCCGCGTGCCGGCGCGCCTGCTCGCGCAGCAGCGCGGTGACCACGCCGACCATGTCGACGTCGCCGCCGAGATGATCGGCCTCCATGAACGAACCGTCCGGCTCCTTGGCGACGTTGCGCAGATGGGCGAAATGGATGCGCCCGGCGAAACGCTCGGCCATGGCCGGCAGGTCGTTGCCGGTGCGCGCGCCCAGCGACCCCGTGCACAGCGTGACGCCGTTGGCGACGCTGTCCACCGCGCCGACGATGAAGTCCAGATCGTCGGCGGTGGAAACGATCCGCGGCAGGCCGAACAGCGGCCGCGGCGGATCGTCGGGGTGGATGCACATGCGGATGCCGGCTTCCTCGGCCGTCGGGATCACCTCGCGCAGGAACCGCGCCAGGTGCGCGCGCAGCCCGTCGCGATCGATGTCGGCGTAGCGGTCGAGCATCCGCCGCAGCCCCGGCGCGTCGTAGCGGTCATAGGCCCCCGGCAGGCCCGCCATGATGTTGCCCAGCAGCCGGTCCTTGTCGCTTTCCGACGCCCGGTCAAACCAGGCGCGGGCGCGGGACAGCACCGCCGGCGACTGTTCCGCCGCGGCGCCCGGGCGCTGCAGGATGAAGCAGTCGAACGCCGCGTATTCGTGCGCGTTGAAGCGCAGCGCGTGGCCGCCACCCGGCAGCGGCGCGGCAAGCTGGGTGCGCGTCCAGTCCAGCACCGGCATGAAATTGTAGCAGACGGTCGTCACGCCCTGCGCCGCCAGGTTGCGCAGCGAGATCCGGTAATTCTCGAACAGGGGGGCGAGATCGCCCTCGCCCTGCTTGATCGGCTCGGCGATCGGCAGGCTCTCCACCACGCTCCAGCGCAGGCCGAGCGTCGCGTCGGCCTCGATCGTCGCCTTGCGCCGGGCGATCTCGTCGGAGCTCCAGACCACGCCGTAGGGAATGTCGTGCAGCGCGGTGACGATGCCGGTCGCGCCGGTCTGACAGATTTCCGACAGCGCAATCGCATCGTCGGGCCCGAACCAGCGCCAGGTCTGCTCCATCACGCGATCTCCCGTTCCGGTTGAGGTTCATGTTCGAAGAATTCGGCGTGCGCCGCGGCGATGCGCTCGATCGCGTCGAACACCGTGCGCAGATGCGCCTGCATCGCCTGTTCCGCCCCCGACGCGTCGCCGGCGGCAATGCAGCGGACGATCTCGCGGTGCTGGGCGAAGATCATCGCCAGCCACGCGTTGTCCTCCAGCGAGAGGTGCCGCACCCGGTCGAGCTGCGCCTTCACCGACGCGATCAGCTGCCACACCCCGGGATGGCCGGCGATCGCCAGGATGTGCTGGTGCATCGCCTCGTCGAGCGCGAAGAAGCTAAGGTGATTGCCGGCCGCGATGGCACCGGCCTGCTGTTCGATCTGCCGGTGCAGCTCGGCAAGCTGCGGGCGGGTGACGCGCTCGGCGGCCTGGCGCACCGCGCGGCATTCCAGCGCTTCGCGGATGAACTGGCTGGCACCAACCGCGGCGAGGCTGATGGGCGCGACGAAGGTGCCGATCTGCGGCACCACGCGCAGCAGGCCTTCCTTGGCGAGATGCTGAAACACCTCGCGTACCGGCGTCCGGCTGATGCCGTGCTGCTCGGCGATCCTGGTTTCCGACAGGGCTTCACCCGGCCGCAGGCGGCCGGTGAGGATGTCGCTGTACAGCCGCGCGTAAAGCCGGTTGCCCTTGGTCCGCGCCGTTTCATACCGGTCGATGGGTTGCAACTCGATGGCTCGCATGTCGCCCGTTTCCGTCGCGGGGTGCTTGTACACTTGTATACATCACCGTGCAAGCGCGTGGCGGTGCCGTTCGTGCGATCCATTGGCTGAGGTTCCGCCGGCCGGGGCTGGCCATCCGATGATCGGCCGGCAGGACGCCGTGGACGAGAGGCCGTCCCAGGCACCGGACGGCTTCGGCCCGAGTGCACCCGGCGATGGCGTTCGCCACCGACGACCGCGCGTGCCGCCCCGCGCGGCGGTGTGCCGCCGATAAACCAACGAGTGGGCGCCCGAGGGCAGACGGGACACCCACCCGTTGTGCCCGGAGCAGGGGACGAACCGGACGCACACAGCATGGCGCGGCTGGGGTTCCCCTGGGGTTTCGGCGGCGGCGGGCGGGAAACGACCTCCGCCCCGGCCGACGCGATGTGACGCCCATCCAGACCGGCAGAGACGCCGCCGGAAGGTCACCAGGTGGGAAACGGCGGCAGATTGCTGCCTTTTTGCGGCAGAGTGACCGGCTGGGGGATGCCGACCGGCCGGGATTCCAGGTGGTTGGTCGGGGTCACACCCAGGATGCCCAGGGCGTGAGCGAAGCCGGCAATCGCAATGATGGCCAGCACCACCAGAAGGCCCGCCTTGGTGGGATTTATGCGGAACGCACCGTCTTCCTCGGTGTACCACTGCTGGCAGAACTCGCGCGTTGGGTAGGGCGGTTCATAGACGACGTCGTGGAGAAGGTCGCCGGGACGTCCAGGGCGCTGCGCCAGCTTCGCCAGAACCGCTTCCTTTCCCAGCCTCTGCAGCCCGTCGCGCCACCGCCCCGCGTTGGTGATCAGGACTGCGTCGTAGCTCGCGAGGTCCACGGCGGGTCCCTTTCCCTTGCGTCACTGGTTCGACCGGCGGGTAGCGTAGCGCAGGTGACTGCCATGGTCGAGCGTTGCATGATGCGCCGATCGATCCATTGCCCTGGCGATTGGGTCCGTCCGCGACCGCGGGCTGCCGTAGGCGGACGGCGGGCGCCGCAGCAGCCGGAAACGCGCCTGGTCGCACGCCCCGGACCGGCACCGGCCATCCTCGCCACGTGACCACGCGGCTGTGGTCACGCTGCGGTCACGTCGAAGTGCCGGCGGTTGCACAACAGCATCACGCTCGTCCGGGTACCGATCGGCAATGCTGGCCCGGTTCGTCCGCCAGCACAGCCGATCGGATCGGGCCATGTGCCCTGGAGCCAGTACGCCGAACCACCGGGCAGCCGCACTGCGTCGCCACGCGACGCGGCGGGCAGGTCGGCATGGCTAGCCCGGAAGATCCCTTCGCGGCGCTGATGCAGCCGGTGCTCGAGGCGGTCGCGAGGCAACGGCCGGTGCCGCGGCACCGCAAAGGCAGCAAGCGTGCGGTTGCGGCCACCTGGCTGCTGGTGGCCGGTGTCTACGAGACGCACGATCTCATGGTGCGGCACGACCTTGACATCGCCGGCCTGCTGACGGCGCTCGCCCACCAGCCGGCAGGCACCGCGGCGGCGCTCGGCGCACCCATCCTGTGGTGCGCGATGGCGTTTCTTTGCTGCCTTTCGGTCGTCGATGGTGTCCGCGAGGCACGCGCGCCGCACGAGGCCATCGGGGTGTTCTGGCTGTTCTGCCTGATCGGCGGATGCACCTATGCCCTGGTTGCCGGGGTCTATCTCGACGGTGCCCCCATCATCAGCGCGTATCTCCGGGGCGTCTACCTCGCCACGCTCGCGGCGTCCGTGATGGAGCTTTTCCTGTTCACGCGTTGCGGCGGGGAGGTTCGCGATTACCACCGCCGGAGCGAACGCCGGGTTGGCGGCGCGATGCGATTGACCGCCGATGGTCCCGGCCGGGCCCGATGGGCCGATCCGGCGCTGCGCGGCAGCGGGGACCTGCTCAGCCTGCTGCGCGCCGCGCCCACCGATACGCTGCGAGCGCGGGTCGCGATCCCAACATTCCAGATGCCGCGCTACCGTGACAGCTTCCTGCGCGATCCGGCCGGGCTGCACGGCCTGCTGCATCCGATGGGGGAGACTCCCCGGGGCCCCGTGCTGGTCCACTGGCGGCTCGATCAGCACGACGCAGTGCGGCCGCTGGCTGTGCTTGACCGGCCGCCCGGCGGTGATCCGCGCCGTCGCCCTGTCCGCCTGCTGCATGCGCTCCCGGCTATTGAACCGCGGGGCGAACGATAGCGGCTGCGTAAGGTCGCCCCGGCTGGCGTGGCGCGGGCCGGGCGTGTCGGGCATCGCGGATCACCCGGGCATTCCATCATGCCGGGCCGGACGCCGATCGGTTTGCCGGTGGGTGCGGCGAATTGGGGATGCGTCGACGTCGCGGGACGGCGATGGAATTGCCCGGGACCGGCACGCGCGCGACCGCCGCACCAGCCGTCGAATGGTGCCGCCCGCACAAGGCGAGCAGCGCGCTTCTCGCCACAGGCGGGTTGGCCTAGGTTGCCGCGGACCAGGGCTTACGCGCCACCCCTTCAGGGAATGTCGGTCGACGTCGTGCAGCAGACTTCCGGCAATCAGTCCGCCCGAGGTGGCGATGCGCCGGCCGCCCGTCTGCGGCCGCTGCTGGTCTATGACGGCGAGTGCGGGTTCTGCGCCTATTGGGCGCAGGACTGGCAGAAGCTCACCGGCGAGGCGGTCGAGTACCAGCCGTATCAGGACGTGGCGGCGCGCTATCCGACGATCCCGGTCGCCGACTTTCAGCGCGCCGTGCAGTACATCACGCCCCGCGGACGGCGGGCGAGCGCCGCCGAGGCCAGCTTCCTGACCCTGAGCCACGCGCGCGGCAAGGCGTTCTGGCTCGGCCTCTATCGCAACGTGCCCGGTTTCGCCGCCGTCGCGGAACTGGTGTACGCGTTCATCGCCACGCACCGCCCGGCGTTCTATCGCATCAGCCTGGTGCTGTGGGGCAGGGAGCACGAACCGCCGCGGCACGATCTTGTCGCATTCCTGTTCCTGCGGCTGTTCGGGCTGATCTACCTGTCGGCCTTCGTCTCGTTCGGCGTCCAGGCGCAGGGGCTGATCGGCAGCAATGGCATCCTGCCGCTGGCCCAGATGGCCACCGCCGTTGCCAGCCGTTTCGGTACGGAACGTTTCTTACTGGTGCCGATGGTCTTTTGGGTCAACGACAGCGATGTCGCCATCCAGGCCGTGTGCTGGGCGGGCGCCGCACTGTCGCTGCTGCTGGTTGGCAATCTGCTGCCACGCCTCAGCCTGGTGCTGCTGTATGGCCTCTATCTCTCGCTGTTCTATGCCGGACAGACCTTCATGTCTTACCAGTGGGACACGTTCCTGCTGGAGGCCGGGTTTCTCGCGCTGCTGCTGAGCTTCACCACGAGGCCGAGCATCTGGCTGCTGCGCTGGCTGCTGTTCCGCTTCATGTTCATGTCGGGCGCGGTCAAGCTGCTGAGCGGTGATCCCACCTGGTGGAACCTGTCGGCGCTGTCGTATCATTTTCTCACGCAGCCGCTGCCCACGCCGCTGGCCTGGTACGCGGCGCACCTGCCGCCGGGCGTGCTGAAGGTCGCCACCGGCAGCACATTGTTCATCGAGCTGGCCGTGCCGTTGCTGATCTTCTGCCCACGCCGGGTGCGGTTTGTCGCCGCCTTCGGCATCCTGCTGCTGCAGATCTGCATTTCGCTGACCGGCAATTACAACTGGTTCAATCTGCAAACCATGCTGCTGTGCCTGCCGCTGTTCGACGATGCGGCGCTGTGGGCGGCGCTGCGAACGATCATGCCGCGGCGGCTGATCGGGCCGCTGGCGGTACGCGCGGAACGCCATGCGCCGCACCGGGTTGTCAGGGTCATCGCCGGCGCACTGGCGGTGCTGCTCGTGTTTTGCGGCCTGGTGCAGATGGATGCGCGCTTCGGCGGCAGCCCGCCCGTCGTGGCGCAGGCGATCGACGGCCTGGTCGAGCCGCTGCACCTCGTCAGCACCTATGGGCTGTTCGCGGTCATGACCACGAAGCGCGACGAAATCGTCGTCGAGGGGTCGGACGACGGCGTCACCTGGCGCGACTACGAGTTCCGCTACAAGCCCGGCGATGTCACGCGCCCGCCGCGCTGGAACATTCCGCACCAGCCGCGGCTGGACTGGCAGATGTGGTTTGCCGCGCTGGAGGACCCGCGGCGGCTGCCGTGGTTCTGGAATTTCGTCGGACGGCTGCTGCAGAACGACCCGGCGGTGACGGCGCTGCTGGAAACGAACCCGTTTCCGGACAAGCCGCCGCGCTACGTGCGCGCGGAGTTCTATGACTACACCTATGCCGACGACGCGGAGAAGGCCAAGGGCATCTGGTGGGACCGGAAGTTGCTGGGGATCTATTTTCCCGCGGTGCATCTGCGGGGCGAATGATCCCGTTTGCCGCGTTCCTGCGATGACGCCGACATCCCGCGCCATGCGGGCCCGAACGCGATCGGGCGTGCCTGTCCAACTGCGCCGGGAACGTCGATTTCGGCCGATGCATCGCTCTGCGGTCCGCCAGGCCCGACCGCCGGTCACGTTCGATGGCTGTTGGAAAGCCTGTGCAGCAGCGGGATCGTGCGCCACACGAGCAACGCGCGCGACGCGGCTTCGCCTGCGGCGCGGCAACGTCCGTTGCCGGCTTGAACTCGCGCGTCGCCACGATATGATGCCGCCATACGGGGAGACCAAACACAATGCGCGTCTGGCAAGCGATCGTCGCTTTTTTTGTCGTGTCGTTGCTGGCTCTGCCGGCCGGCGCCGACAGCACGCAGGGCATCACCGCCACCACGATCACCATCGGCAACATCGGGCCGTTCTCCGGGCCGGCGTCGGTGTTCACGCCGCTCAATTACGGCCCCGAAGCCTATCTCCGCTACATCAACGCGCAGGGCGGCGTGAACGGACGCAAGTTCGTCACCGTGTTCGCCGACGATGCCTGCAATGAGGCCAAAGGCATCGCGGCGGCGAAAAAGCTGATCTACGAGGACAAGGTCTTCATGATCATGGCCAATCCGTGCAGCGGCGTGGCGATGGCGATCAAGCCGATGTTGGTGCAGGAAGGCGTGCCCTGGATGGGGGCCTCGGCCAATCCGAAGATCAGCAGCCCGGCCTCCCCCGGGATCTTCCACGCGGTCTACCCCGGCAGCGAAGCCGGCCGCGCCATGGCGACCTTTGCGCTGAGCAAGCCGGGCACGACGAAGATCGCGCTTGCCATGCACAGCGACGACTGGGCGCACGGCTATTGCGACGCCGCGGAGGAATACATCAAGAGCCATGGCGGCGAGATCGTTGCCACGACGATCCTGGAGCACGGCGCGACGGACGCCACCGCGCAGGCGCTGCGGATCAAAGCATCCGGCGCCCAGGCGGTGATGGGCTGCCTGTATCAGCCGGAACTCATCGTGCTGCTGCGCGATCTGCAGAAATACCAGATCGACACGGTCGTGGTTGCCGCGCTGGGTGCCGACTTCGACCAGGTGATGCAGGCGTTTCCCAACCATGACTGGCTGCAGGGGCACTTCTTCCAGCCCTATCAGTTCCAGGCCCCGATCGGCACCGGACCGCTGAAGAAGTTCCACGACATCTTCGTCAAGTATCTCACCAAGAATGAGCTGCCGAAGACCGGCGAACCGACCAACTTCTACTATTACGGCGTTCCGGTCGCGATCGTGACGGTGGAAGCCTTCCGGCGCGCCGGCCCGAACCCGACGCGCGAAAGCTGGGAAAAGGCGGTCGAGTCGCTGAAGGATTTCGATACCGGCGTGCTGGCCGATGCCGAGACCTTCAGCGCGACGGACCATGTCGGCGTGCACAAGATGTACGCGGTGGGCCTGGACGCGCAGGGGAAGGAGACGATCTACAAATCGTGGGGTGAGGCGTTGCCGACTTCCAACTGATGCTGTCCCTGCTGCCGCAACTGATCGTCAGCGGCATCTCCACCGGCATGCTCTACGCGCTCATCGCGCTGTCGATGACCGTGGTGTACCGCGCGACCACGGTGGTGAATTTCGGCCATGGCGACATGGTTTCCGCCGGTGCCTATGCGGTGTTCGTGTTCGGCATGGGTTTTGGCCTGCCGTTCCTGGTGGCGATGGTGCTGGCGCTCGCGCTGCTGTTTCTTATGGGCTTCGTGGTGCAGCGCTGGCTGATGCAGCCGATCATCGCCGGGCCGCATCTGTCGCTGGCCGTGATGGCGCTGGCCGTCGGCTACGCGTTGCGTGGCGCGCTGCGGCTGGAGTGGGGCAATGAGACGATCAACCTGACGCGCCCCTACCCGCAGGACGCCTACATGCTGGGCAATGTGGTCATCACGACGGACGACGTGGTGATCTGGGGTTTCGTCCTGCTGCTGCTCGCGGCGCTGTTCGTGCTGTTGCAGGTCACGCCGCTTGGCAAAGTGATCCAGGCAACGTTCCAGAGCCAGCGCGGCGCGGCGCTGGTCGGGATCAACGTACCGGCGTTCCACGCCGCCATGTGGGGCGGCGGTGCCGCGCTCGGCGCGATCGGCGGCGTGCTGCTGGCGATGATCACGCCGCTGACGCCCGACCTGGGACAATGGACGCTGGTGCAGGGTTTTGCCGCGATGACGCTCGGCGGCTTCGGGTCCCTGGGCGGGGCGGTGGCGGGCGGCATTCTGCTCGGCCTGACCGAGAAGCTGCTCGGCTTCTACGTCAACACCATGTTCATCGAGATCACCGGCTACCTCGTGCCGATCGTTGTGCTGCTGTTGCGCCCGCAGGGCCTGTTCGGCCGACGCGCGATCGTGCGCGTCTGATGGCCGCGGCAGGCGCGGGGACAGGATGGCGCCGGCTGTTCTGGCTGATCCCGCTGGCGCTGCTGCCCGTGCCGCTGTGGCTCAATCCGTACCAGCAATATGTGCTCAACACGGTCCTGGTCTACGTGCCGGTCGGCATCGGCTTCAACCTGGTGGTCGGCAATCTCGGGCTGCTGGCATTTTCCAATGTCGCGTATTTCGGCCTCGGTGCCTACACCAGCGGCATCCTGATGGCCTCGCTCGGCGTGCCGTGGTGGCTGACGATCGTTCCCGCGGCGTGCATCGGCGGTGCCGCCGGCGCCGTTGCCTCCATCCCGGCGCTGCGCGGCGTGCGGCTGTTCTATCTGGCGATCATGACGCTGGCGTTCGGCGAATTGATGCGCTGGACCTATATTCGCTGGGAAGCGCTGACCGGTGGCTCGATGGGCATGGCGGTGCCCACGGCCAGCCTGTTCGGCTGGCCGCTCGACAGCGACCGCCGCCGGTTCTACGCCTTTCTGGTCCTGGTCGTGCTGGTGGTCGCCGTGACGGATCGGATGTTGCGGTCCCGTTTCGGACGCGCGTTCCTGGCGATCAAGGACAACGAAATCGCCGCGGCGGCGATGGGCATTCCCACCGATCGCTACATCGTCCTGGCGTTCGCCTGGGGCGGCGCGGTGGTCGGCATCGGCGGCGCGATGTTCGCGATCTCGGTCGGCCACCTTTCGCCGGTGTCGTTCGATCTCACCGAGCTGGTGCTGCAATTCGCCATCATCATGGTGGGCGGCCTCGGCAGCCTGGCGGGCTCCGTCATCGGGGCGGCCGTCATCACCGTCGCACCGCAGGTGTTCATCAGCTTTCCGGGGTTCGAGGAACTCGTCTTCGGCCTGCTGATCATTCTGGTCATCCTGTTCCTGCCGCGCGGTCTGGCCAGCCTGCTGGCACGGCTGCACCCGGCGTTCGTCGAGCGCTACTACCGTGGCTGACCCGCCACTGCTCGACCTGCGCGAGGTCACCGTGCGGTTCGGCGGACTGGTCGCCGTCAACGGCGTTTCGTTCCGGGTCGAACGGGGAGAAATCTGCGCGCTGATCGGGCCGAACGGTGCGGGAAAGACCTCGCTGTTCAATGCGGTGTCGGGCAACGTGGTGGCGGATTCCGGTAGCATCCTGTTCCGCGGCGAGGAGATCCGGCAGTTGACGCCGCACGAAATCTCCGCCCGCGGGGCGCGGCGAACGTTTCAGAATGGCGGGTTGTTCCCCGACCTGACCGCGCTGGAGAACGTGCTCGTCGGCCTGCACGCCCAGATCGGCAGCCGGTTTTTCGGCCTGCTGTTCGGCCGGCACTCCGCCGCGGCCGAGACCGCCGCGACGGCACGCGCGCGCGAGCTGCTGGCGCTGATGGGGGTGGGCGCCGTTGCCGATCAGAAGGCGGGCGATCTGTCGGGTGGCCAGCAGCGCATCGTCGAAATCGTGCGTGCCCTGGCCACCAATCCGCCGCTGCTGCTGCTGGATGAGCCGGCGGTGGGACTGTCGCCGCCGGCGCGAGACCAGCTTGCCACGGTGATTCGCATGCTCGCGCGCGAGCGCGGCGTCGGCATCCTGCTGATCGAGCACGCGATCGAGCTGGTGATGAGCGTCGCCGATCGGGTGATCGTGCTGAACGAAGGGCGCAAGGTGGCCGATGCGCCGCCGGAACAGGTGCGCGCCGATCGTGCCGTGCTGGAGGCGTATCTCGGCCATGCCTGAGGCACTGCTGACCGTGCGCGGCGTGGAGGCAGGGTACCGCAACCGGCAGATTCTGTTCGGTGTCGATCTGGACGTGCGCCAGGGCGAGGCGGTCGTGCTGCTGGGCGCCAACGGCAGCGGCAAATCGACGCTTCTGAACGTGATCAGCGGCTTTGTCCGGCCCCGGCGGGGGTCGATCCGGTTGGACAACGTGGAGCTCGCCGGGTCGCCGCCGCACCGCATCTTCCGCCATGGCGTGGTCCAGGTGTCGCAGGCGCGCGATCTGTTTCCCGAGATGTCGGTTGAGGAAAACCTGCGCCTGGGTGCCTGGGTGCGGCGTGGCGTCGCTGCGCGCTTGCTCGAACGGGTCTATGCGTCGTTTCCTCGTTTGGCCGAGCGGCGCACGCAGGCGGTGCGGCTGATGTCCGGCGGCGAGCAGCAGATGGTGGCGATCGGCCGGGCACTGATGAGCGGGCCAAAACTGCTGCTGCTGGACGAACCGTCGGGTGGTCTGGCGCCGGCCTTCGTCAGCGAGATCGCGGCCATTGTGGCGGCGCTGAAGCAGCAGGGCGTGACCCTGATGATGGTGGAACAGAATATCCGGCTGGCACTGTCCATTGCCGATCGGATTCTGGTGCTGCGTGACGGGCTGGTGGCGGAGCATCACGACGTGCGCGACCGCGTCGTCGACGAGGAACAGATCGTCCGGCAGATCTATTTGTGATGCGCCCCTGCCGTGGGCAACCCTCACTCCGCAGCCTGCAGGTGAATATCGAGTTGCTGGCCAACCGCCTCGGCGTAGCGCGCCGCCATGGCGAGGCTCGGCATTTGGCGCGCGTTCTCCAGCCGGGCCACGGCGGACTGGGTGGTTCCCATCCGCCCGGCGAGTTGCGCCTGGGTCAAGCCGGCCCGGTGGCGTGCCTCCACCAGTTCGAAGACCAGCGCATGGATCGGACCCAGCCGTTCATACTCGGCCTTCACCTTCGGATCGCGCAGCATCTGCGCCTTCAGCGTATCGAAATCCGTCACAGGCCCGCCTCCTTCGCCCGCCGCGCCGCCAGCGCCAGTGTGGCATGCGGCGTCTGCTGCGTCTTCTTCACGAATGCCAGGACGATCACAACGCGCCGCGCCGCCGCGGTGACGTAGATTGCCCGGCCGATGCCGTCCCGCCCATTGAACCGCATCTCCCACAGCTTGCCGCGCAGATGTTTGACGTGCGGCTCTCGCACCCGCTCCAGACCGACCGCCTCGATCCGCTCGACAACGCGCGCCATGGCGGCCTGGAAGTCGGCGGGCATGGCGAGGATTTCCGCGTCCACATTTTGGTCGAGCGTCTCGACGGTCCAACCGGGCACGGCGGGCACAGTGACCTCCCTGATACAGATATAGCGGATCTGCTATATTGTGCCAACCTCGAACATGAGGTCGGCGTGAGGCCGACGTCCCCCGGCGACGTTCGGCCCGGGCGGCGCCACCGACCTCAATTGTGTCAATGCGGGCTGAGCACGCTTATGCCTTCCACAACGTTAATAGCTTGCTCGCCCGCGAACCTGCGCGGCGGCACGGCGCGTGGTTGCCGGGCGTTGGTGCCCGCCGCATGACGGATCGGGGGACGAAACAGAGGAGCGCGGACCTTTTCCCTCGGTTGTCGGCTTGTCCGGCAACGTGCTTTGACGCCGTCCGCGCCGCACGCCAGCATGGCGGCAGGGGGCAAAGCGGGAGACACCACTTATGGACACCCAGGCGCCGCGGCGCATCGCGGCCGAGGACTATCTGGACGCGCTGGCGGCGCACGGGATCGACCACCTGTTCGTCAACCCCGGCACCGACTTCGCGCCGATCATCGAGGCGTTCGCCCGCGCCGGGCGCAGCAACCGTCCGGTGCCGCGACCGATGGTGGTGCCGCACGAGCACGCCGCGGTGGCGATGGCGCACGGCTACACGCTGGTCACCGGCCGGCCGCAGGCGGTGATGCTGCACGTCAATGTGGGGCTGGCGAATTCGATCAACGCGCTGATCGATGCCAGCCGCGACCGGGTGCCGCTGCTGCTGACCTCCGGGCGCACGCCGTTGACCGAGGAAGGCCCGCACGGCGCGCGCAGCGTCTACATCCACTGGGCGCAAGAGATGTTCGACCAGGCGGGCATGCTGCGCGAGTTCGTCAAGTGGGACTACGAGCTGCGGCGCGGCGACCAGGTGGGACTGGTGGTCGATCGCGCGCTGGAGCTGGCGCAGACCTCGCCGACCGGGCCGGTGTATCTGGCGCTACCGCGTGAGGTGTTGGGCGAGGAACTGGGGGAGGACCAGCACGCCGATGCGCCGCGCCGGCCGCGCGCCAGGCCGGAACCGCCGCGCGCCGCGCCCGGCGATGTCGAGCGGGCGGCGGAATGGATCGCCGCCGCAACGCATCCGCTGATCATCACCGGCCAGCTCGGTCGCGACCCAAGCGAGGCCGTGCTGCTGACGCGCCTGGCCGAGCGCTTCGCGCTGCCCGTGGTGCCGTTCAACCCGCGCCATTTCGCGATCTCGGGCAATCATCCGATGTTCCAGGGCGCGGCGGCGGGATCGCTGCTGACCAAGGCCGATCTGATCCTGGTGCTGGAGAGCGACGTGCCGTGGATCCCCAGCCTCGCCAGCCCGGCCGCGGACGCGCGAATCATCCAGGTCGGCGAGGACCCGCTGTACCAGCGCTATCCGATACGCAGCTTCCGCTCCGATCTGACGATCACCTCCAGCCTGATGGCGTTCCTGAATGCGCTGGAGCCGGCCCTGGCGGAGCGCACCGCGCCTCGAGCCGCGGAACTCGACGCACGGCGCGCCCGGCTGGCGGCGCGCTCGGCCGGGTTGCGCGCGGGCTGGGCGGCGGAGGTGGAAAAAGCCGGGCGGGCCGAGACGATCAGCCTGGCATGGCTGAACCATTGCCTGCACGCGGTAATCGAGTCCGATACGCTGGTAGTGAACGAGTATTCGTTCCGCCAGGAGTATTGTCCGCTCGATCAGCCGGGCAGCCTGTTCAGCGTCGGCCCGGCCGGCGGTCTGGGCTGGGGGTTCCCGGCGGCGCTTGGCATCAAGCTGGCTTCACCGGAGAAGCAGGTGGTCGCGCTGCTGGGCGACGGCGCCTACATGTTTGCCAACCCGACCGCCTGCCACTTCATCGCCGAGAGCCAGAAATTGCCGCTGCTGACGGTGATCTACAACAACGCGCTGTATGGCGCGGTGCGGCGGGCGACGCTCGACATGTACCGCGACGGCGTGGCGGCCGAGGCGGACGGGCGGTTGCTGGCCGAACTGCCCAACCCGCCGTTCGAGCGGATCGTCGAGGCGCATGGCGGTCATGGGGAGCGCGTGGAGCATCCGGCGGCGCTGCCGGCGGCGCTGCAGCGCGCGATGGCGGCGGTGCGCGGCGGACGGCAGGCGCTGGTGAACGTGATCTGTCGTTAGCGTGGCGTTCGGCGTGGATGGGATCGTTACGTCTCCAGTACACCTCTCCCGCTCTTCGCGGGAGAGGTCGCGGAGCACTTGCGACGCGGGTGAGGGTGGTGCACGCGGCACGACCCTCACCCTCGGCGCTCCGCGCCTCGACCTCTCCCGCGAAGAGCGGGAGAGGTGTACCGGCGTCTGGTCAGCCTGAGGCCGGTCGGATGACTCGCCTCCGTTTCACCTCCGTCCTGATCGTCGGCGCCGGGCCGGTCGGCATCACGCTGGCGATGGACCTGGCCTGGCGCGGCATCGACGTCACCGTGGTGGAGCAGCGCGCCCGCGGCGAGCCACCGAGCGTGAAATGCAACCATGTCGCCGCACGAACGATGGAGATTTTTCGCCGGCTCGGCGTGGTGCGGAAGGTACGCGACGCCGGGCTGCCGGCGGACTACCCGAACGACGTTGCGTTCCGCACCACGACCACCGGCATCGAGTTCGCGCGCATTCCGATCCCGTGCCGGGCCGAGCGGTATACGGCGACCGGCGGCCCGGACACCTGGTGGCCGACGCCGGAGCCGCCGCACCGGATCAACCAGATTTTCCTGGAGCCTGTGCTGGTGGAGCACGCCGCGGCGATGCCGGGCGTGACGCTGCTGGACCATACGCGCGTGGTGGGGTTCACGCAGTCGGCGGACCGCGTGGTGGCGACGGCGGAAGATCTTGCTGGCGGCGAGGATTTGGAGATCGCCTGCGCCTATATGGTGGGCTGCGATGGCGGGCATTCGGAGATGCGCCGGTGGATCGGCGCGCGCCTGACCGGCGACGCGGAGGTCGGGCGCACGCAGTCCACCTATATCCGCGCGCCGTCGCTGATCGGGCGGATGCGGGCGAAGCCGGCGTGGTCGACGCAGTCGCTGAATCCACGGCGCAGCGCCAACGTGTTTGCGATCGACGGGCGCGAGACCTGGCTGATCCATAATTATCTGCGGCCGGAGGAGGCGGATTTTGCTGCGGTGGACCGCGACCGCTGCATCCGGCTGATCCTGGGGGTGGGGCCGGAGTTCGACTACCAGGTGCTGGGCAAGGAGGATTGGGTCGGGCGGCGCATGCTGGCCGACACGTTCCGCGACCGGCGCGTGTTCATCTGTGGCGACGCCGCGCATATCTGGGTGCCGTTCGGCGGCTACGGCATGAATGCCGGCATCGCGGATGCAACGAATCTGGCGTGGATGCTGGCCGGCGTGCTGACCGGCTGGGCCGATCCGGCGATCCTCGACGCGCATACGGCGGAACGCTGGCCGATCACCGAGCAGGTGTCGAAATACGCCATGGGAACGGCGCTGGCGTTGGCGCGTCAGCGCAGCGCGGTGCCGCCGGAGATCGAGGATCCCGGGCCGGTGGGCGACGCCACGCGGGCGGCACTGGGCGCGACGGTGGTGGCGCTGAACACGCCGCAATATTGCTGTGGTGGATTGAATTTCGGTTCGTTCTACGAGCATTCGCCGATCATCGCCTATGACGGCGAGGCGGCGCCTGGTTACACGATGTACGATTTTACCCCGTCCACGGTGCCGGGCTGTCGCACGCCGCATGTCTGGCTGCGGGATGGGCGGTCGCTGTACGACGCGATGGGCGGTGGGTTCACGCTGCTGCGGTTCGACCGGGCCGCGGAGGTCGATCCGATCGTTGCGGCGGCGCGGGCGCGGGGATTGCCGATGTCCGTGCTGGACGTGGAAAGCGACGAGGCGGCCGGACTGCATGGCCACAAGCTGGTGCTGTCGCGGCCGGATCAGCACGTGGCGTGGCGTGGCGATGCGTTGCCGGCGGATGCGATGGGGTTGGTCGACAAGGTGCGCGGGGCGGTGGCGCAACCCTCACCCGGGTCGCTGCGCGACCCGACCTCTCCCGCAAGGCGGGAGAGGTGAACAAACGCCTTTACCCCGCCGCCGCCGTCAGTGCCTGCGACAAGTCGGCAAGAATATCGTCGATGTGCTCCAGCCCCACCGACAGCCGCACGTACCCCGGCGTCACCCCGGTCGCCGCCTGCTCCGCCTCGGTCAACTGCGAGTGCGTCGTGCTGGCCGGATGGATCGCCAGACTGCGCGCGTCGCCGATGTTCGCCACGTGGTAGAACAGCTGCAGCGCGTTGATGAACCGCCGCCCGGCTTCGGTCCCGCCGACGAGCTCGAAGCCGACCAGCCCGCCCTGGCCATGCGGCAGGTACTTCGCCGTCCGTTCCGCCGCCACACCGGTGTGGTGCGCCGGATGGATCACCCGCGTAACCTCCTTCCGTTCCGCCAGGAAATCGGCAACCGCGCGGGCGTTGCGGCTGTGCTCGCGCATGCGCAGCGCCAGCGTCTCCACCCCCTGGAGGAACAGGAACGCGTTGAACGGGCTCATCGCCGCGCCGAGGTCGCGCAGCAGCGTCACGCGCATCTTCAGGATGTAGGCGATCGGCCCCAGCGGCTTCACCGCCTGGCTCCACACCGCGCCGTGGTAGCTGGGATCCGGCGTGTTCAGCGCGGGCTGGCGCACCGGATGCGCCTCCCAGTCGAAGTTGCCGCCGTCCACCACGAGGCCGCCGATCGAGGTGCCGTGCCCGCCGATATATTTCGTCGTCGAATAAACCACGACCGCCGCGCCGTGGTCGAACGGGCGCACCAGGATCGGCGCCGCGGTGTTGTCCATGATCAGCGGGATGCCGAATTTGCGGCCGATCGCCGCGACCTCGGCGATCGGGAAGGCGATCAGCTTCGGGTTCGGCAGCGTCTCGGCGTAGTAGGCGCGGGTGCGGTCGTCGGTGGCGCGGGCGAACGCCTCGGGATCGGTTGGATCGACGAAGCGCGTCTCGATGCCCTGGTCCTTCAGCGTGTTGGCGAACAGGTTCCAGGTGCCGCCGTAGAGGTCGGTGGAACTGACGATGTTGTCGCCGGCGCGTGCCAGGTTCTGCATCGCGAAGGCGCTCGCCGCCTGGCCCGAGGCCAGCCCCAGCGCCGCCACGCCGCCTTCCATCGCCGCGACGCGCTTTTCCAGCACGTCGTGTCGTCGGGTTCATGATGCGGGTGTAGATGTTGCCCAGCGCCCGCAGGCCGAACAGGTCGGCGGCGTGCTCGGCGCTGTCGAACTGGTACGAGGTGGTCTGGTAGATCGGCACCGCGACCGCGTTGGTCGCCGGGTCGCGCCGCCAGCCCGCGTGCAGCGCCAGCGTCTCCGGATGCTTCGAGGTCAAGTGGTTCGAGGTCATGTGGTGTGCTCCCGTCCCTGATTGGGCGGGACTATAGCGGTCGTGCTGGCCGCGCAAAGGGTGCGGAGGATTTTACCCCGACCGGCCCGGTCCTGGGGGAATTTCGCGCCGCGCCGCCGCGGCGGCGAAATTACGCCTCCCGCTGCTGCAGGATCGCCTGGCCGCGGCGGAACGCGTCGGCCATCTGCGCCGCCGGCATGGCGCCGGAGAACAGGCTGTAGCCGTCCAGGAAGAACGACGGCACGCCGTTCACCCCGGCCTCGCGCGCCGCCTGGTCGGCCGCCCGCATCTCGGCTTCCGCCACGTCGCTGCCGAGGAACTCGACCACGGCGGCACGGTCCAGCCCGGCCTCGGCGGCACAGTCCGCCAGCACCCCGGCGTCGCCGATGTCGCGCCCACGGATAAAATAGGCGCGGAACACCGCCTCCATCACCGCGTCCTGCCGGCCCTGTTCATGGCCAAGGTCATGTCCATCCTGGCGGCCGGCGAACCAGATCAGCCGGTGCGCGTCGATGGTGTTCGGCGTGCGCAGCATCAGGTCCTGGCGGAACGCCAGGCCCGCCGCCTCCGCCGCCGCCGGCCACCCGCGCGTCGATCTCCCGCGCCCGCTCGGCGCTGCCGAATTTCGCCGCGCGGTAGGCGGCGCGCTCGACGCCCTGCTTCGGCATGTCGGGATTGAGCTGGAACGGGTTCCAGTGCACCGAGAAGTGCAGGCCCTCGGCGGCCAGCGCCGCCAGTGCGGCCTCCAGGTGGCGCTTGCCGATGTAGCACCACGGGCAGATCGCATCGGAAACGATGTCGATGCGCGTGCCGACGGCCGGCTTGACCGCCGACAGCATGGCGCCCGCCGCCGCGCTGGCAGCGTCCGGCACCTCGCAGCCGTCCGGGCCGCACACCGCGCCCGCCGCCGCACCATCGTCCATCACGCGACCCTCCATCCTTCTCCCGATCAGGCTATCTGGGTCTTGACCCAGGTCAATGCCACCCCTTGTACCCGGGGTCAGCCTGTCGCGACGGGAGACCAACGATGCGACTGCTGCACGAAGTGATCGACGACCTGCGCCACCACGCCGAGGAGCATGCCATCACGCCGCTCGGCCACGTGCTGGAGGAGTTGCTGGGCGGCGAGCGCGGCACGCTGCACGATCTGGCCGATCGCTTCACCCGCGCTGGGCTGGGACCGATCATGGCGTCCTGGATTGGCCACGGCGCCAATTTGCCGATCCACCCCGATGAGCTGCGCCACGTGCTGGGCGAGGAGCGCGTGCAGGACATGGCCACGCTCGCCGCCATGCCGTCCGCCGAGCTGCTGCAGCGGCTGTGCCGCCTGCTGCCGCCGACGGTGCATGCCATGACGCCGGAGGGCGAACTGCGGGAGCCGGCCGATGAATGACCATTTGATCACGCGAAGGAGCTAATCATGCAGCAGGAACTGCGCGTTGCATTCCGCAACATGGACGTATCGGAGGCGCTGGAGCAGCGCATTCGCACCCGCGTCGCCGACCTGGAACAGCTCTGCGACCGCATCACCGCCTGCGACGTGGTGGTGGAGATGCAGCATCGGCATAAGAGCCAGGGCAGGCTGTTCAACATCCGCGTCGATCTGGCGCTGCCCGGCCGCAATATCGTGGTGCGGCGCGAGCCGGGCGCGCATCATGCGCACGAGGATGCCCATGTCGCGGTGCGCGACGCCTTCGAACTCGGCGCGCCGCCAGCTTGAGGATTATGTGCGCGTGATGCGCGGCGACGTGAAGGCGCACGCCAAGGTGGTGCAGGCGAAGGCGGCCCCGGCGGAGTGACGTGCCGGGGGGGGGCATGACCGAGGCGCTCGACACCCCGATCGCGCGGCACATCTGGGATCAGCGCTACCGCGACCCGGCGCGCGAAGCGTCGATCGAGGACACCTGGCGGCGCATCGCCGCCACGGTCGCGCGCGCCGAGCGGACCGACCGCGCCGGCTGGCAGGCGCGCTTCGCCGCGCTGCTGCGCGACTTCCGGTTCCTGCCCGGCGGGCGCATCCAGGCCGGCTCCGGCTCCGGCCGGCGCGTCAGCCTGTTCAACTGCTTCGTCATGGGACCGCTCGAGGATTCCATCGACGGCATCTTCCGCGCGCTGCGCGAGGGTGCGCTGACGATGCAGCAGGGCGGTGGCGTCGGCTACGATTTTTCGACTTTGCGCCCGCACGGCACGCATGCGCAGGGTAGCGTCGGGGTTGCCTCCGGCCCGGTGTCGTTCATGGACGTGTGGGACGCGATGTGCGCGACCATCCAGTCCACCGGCGCGCGGCGCGGCGCGATGATGGCGACGTTGCGCATCGATCATCCCGATATTGATGCGTTCATCACCGCCAAGCAGCGCGCCGGGCGGCTGCGCCATTTCAACCTCTCGGTGCAGGTCAGCGACGCCTTCATGCAGGCGCTGGCGGCGGACGCCGATTGGCCGCTGGCGTTCCCGCCCGGGCAGGTGACGCAGCACGTCAGGGCGCGGCACCTGTGGGAGCGGCTGCTGCGTGCCAGCTACGCGCACGGCGAGCCCGGCGTGTTGTTCATCGACCGCATCAACCGGCTGAACAATCTGTGGTACCGCGAGCGCATCACCGCCACCAACCCCTGCGGCGAGGTGCCGTTGCCGCCGTACGGCGCCTGCGACCTTGGCTCGATCAACCTGACGCGGCTGATCCGCGATCCGTTCACGCCGCGGGCACGGCTGGACCGCGACCGGCTGCTGGAGATCGTTCCCACTGCGGTGCGGCTGCTGGACGACGTGATCGACGTGTCGCGCTTCCCGCTGTCGCGCCAGCGCCTGGTCGCGCGGCAGACGCGGCGCATCGGCCTGGGCATCACCGGGCTGGCGGACGCGCTGGTCATGCTGGGGCTGCGCTACGACAGCGAGGCCGCGACCGAACTTGCCGCCGACACGCTGCGCACGATCTGCCACGCCGCCTATCGGGCCTCCATTGCGCTGGCGGCCGAGAAGGGCGCATTTCCCGCATTCGACCGCGACCGTTACCTGGCCGGCCCGTTCATCGCGGCGCTGCCGAGCGACATCCGTGACGCCATCGCGCGCGGCGGCATCCGCAACAGTCACCTGACCGCCATCGCGCCGGCCGGCACGATCAGCCTGCTGGCGGGCGACGTCTCATCCGGTATCGAACCGATTTTTTCGCCCGAGCAGCGCCGTACCGTGCTGGATCGCCACGGCCGCCCGCAGAGCTTCCACCTGACCGACCACGCGGTGGACCTTTGGCGCCTGCAGACCGGCCATGCGGACGGCGCGCCGCCCGCGACGGTCACCGCCGCCGAGCTGAGCATCGCGGCGCATCTCGACATGCAGGCGGCGGTGCAGCCCTACGTGGACAATGCGATATCGAAGACGATCCATATCCCGCCGGACTGCGATTTTGCGCACTTTGCCGGGGTCTATCAGCGCGCCTACGACAAGGGTCTCAAGGGCTGCACCACGTTCCGCCCGACCGCAACGACCGCCGCGGTGCTGCACGCCTCGGGGCCGGCCGGGCGTTAACCGGATCGACTTATTGCACGCGCGTTCGCCTCCCGTCATGCCGGCGCCTCCCGTCATGCCGGCGCCCCCCGTCATGCCGGCGCCCCCCGTCATGCCGGCGCCCCCCGTCATGCCGGCGCCCCCCGTCATGCCGGCGCCCCCCGTCATGCCGGCGCGCCCCGTCATGCCGGCATGCGCCGGCATGACGGGGGTGCGGATGGCGCGTCGTGACGCCGTTGTTGCGCACCAACCCCTCAACCACGCAGCGCCTCACCCAGGCGGGCTTGCCTCACCTGCAGCGGGCCACGCGCAACCGACAGCGACAGATCGAGGTCCGCCAACAAGCGCTCGACCGTTTCGTCGGTGACCGGTCCGTGCGCCTCGAGGTGCGCCCGCAGGCGCTGCACCAGCTCCGCGGTCAGCAGCCGCAGTCCAACCAGGCGGGCAGTTTCCCCCGCCAACCGACCTCCATCCAGCGCCGCAACGACCGCCTCGGCGCCGCCCGCGAGCACCGCGGTCAGCGCCGCGAGGCCGCCCAGCGACAGCGTCGCCTCCGGTGTCGGCGCGCCGGCCGCGAGCAGCCTCAGCAGGTGGCGCAACGCACCGGCCAGCCTGCCCAACCCCACCGCGTCCTCCACGTCGCGGAATGGCAGCGCCATTGCTGTATAGGCATCCCCGGGCGGTCCGAGCAGCGCATCGTTCGCCACCAGGCACGCATCGAGCTCCAGCAGGCAATGCCGGCCGTCGCGCAGCTCGGGCATCGGGTGCAGTGTCAGACCCGGCGTTTCCCGCGGCAGCAGGAACGCGCTGTAGCGCTTGCGCCCGTCGTCGATCGCGCTGATCGCCAGCACGATGAAATGCGAGGCATCCGGCCCGTTGCTCACCCAGGCCTTGCGCCCGCTGATCCGCACCGCATCGCCGTCGGGCGTCGCGCGCGTGGTCAGGTGCTTCGGATGCGCACCGACCCCAGGCTCGGAGATCGCCACCGCCAGCCGCGCCTCGCCGCGCGCCAGCCGCGGCAGCAGCGCGGCGCGCTGTGCCTCGTTGCCGAAGCCGATGATGAAGAACCGTGCCGCCACCTGCCGGCCGGCCCAGGCGCCGGCCTCGGCCAGCCGTCCGCTGCACTCGGCCAACGCCGCGGCAGCGCGCGCGATCGCGCTGTAGCCACCCAGATCGTCGGGATCGAGTCCGATCGCAAAATCGTTGTCCGGCTGCGGGTTCATGCCACGCAGTGTAGACCAGGCCGATGCGCCGCACACACGGCACGCCAGCCGCGCGGTCGCCGGAGCGGCGCCCGGCTGGCGCCGGCGTCGACTTGGCGCGACTATGCGCGGCGTGTCCGCAGCCCGGCCCGGGTGGCGCATCGCAAATCGCCCCGGTCCGGGGGCATCAGGGAGGCGACCGTGCCCGAGCTGATCGAACTGAATGGGCGGCACTATCGCAAGCCCAGCTCTCCCACGGTGGTGGTGTGCCTCGACGGCTGCGATCCGGAATATCTCCGGCGTGGCATTCCCGATGGTGTCTTCCCGGTCATCGGCTCGCTTCGCCGCGATGGCTACTTCGCCATCGCCGACGCCGCGATGCCGACGTTCACCAATCCGAATAATGTCTCGATCGTGACTGGCGCGCCGCCCGCGGTCCACGGCATCGCCGGCAACTATTATCTGGACCGCAGCACGGGGCGCGAGGTGATGATCACCGACGCGACGCTGCTGCGCAGCGAGACGATCCTCGCGCTCATGTCGCACGCGGGCGTGAAGACCGCGGCCATCACCGCGAAGGACAAGCTGCGCAAGATTCTGGGGCAGCATCTCGACGGCATCTGCTTCTCCTCGGAACATGCCGACCAGTGCACGGTCGGGGAGAACGGCATTACCGAAGTCGAAGCGTTGGTCGGCCGGACGAAGCCGGACATGTACTCCGCCGACCTCTCGCTGTTCGTGCTCGATGCCGGCATCCGGCTGCTGGAACGGGGCGCCGCCGAGCTGCTTTATCTCTCGCTGTCCGATTACGTGCAGCACGCCTACGCGCCGGGCGAGGCGGCGGCCGATGCATTCCATCGTGCGGTCGACGACCGCGTCGGGCGGTTGCTGGCACTCGGCGCGGTGGTCGGACTGGTTGCCGATCACGGCATGAACGACAAGGCGCTGCCCAACGGCGACGCGCACGTCATCTTTCTGGAGGACGAACTTAATGGCCGCTTCGGCGCGGGCGCGGTCCGTGTCATCTGTCCGATCACCGATCCATTCGTGCGCCACCACGGTGCGCTTGGCTCGTTCGTGCGCGTCTACCGGCGGAACGGCGTCGCGCTTGCGCCCCTGATGGAGGCCAGCGCTGCGCTGCCCGGCGTGGCCGAGGTCCTCGACGGCCCAACGGCGGCGCAACGTTTCGAGCTCCCACTGGACCGGGAGGGCGATTTTGTCGTGCTGGGGGATGCCAACACGGTGATCGGATCGACCGCCGCCGCGCACGACCTGTCCGGCCTTGCCGGCCATCGGCTTCGCTCGCACGGCGGCCTCGCGGAGCAGCCGGTGCCGTTCATTCTCTCCCGACCGCTGACGCCCGAATACCGGCGCATCGCCGAGAGCCGGCGCCTGCGCAATTTCGATATCTTCGAGTTCGCGCTGAACGGTACGGTTCCGCGCGACTGACCGCGGCGGCACGAAATCGCCGAAGCCGCCGCAGTGCTTCGTCAGTGACGTGGCGCGCTGCGGTCACCGGCCCCGATCCACCAGCGAGCGCGGCAACAGGTGAATCCCCTCCGGTGCGATCTCGACACATGCGACCGCGCCGGGCGCCAGGTTCATGGCCCGGAACTGGCGGGTCATCGTGCGGGCCTGCAGTGTCATGCCGCACTCGAGCCTCACCCGCGTCAGCACGCCTTCCTCCGCTGCATCCAGGATGCGGGCGGCAAGACGATTCGGCGCTTGGCGCGGTGCGCAGCCCGGCGGCAGCAGGTCGATGTCCTCGGCACGGATTGCAACCAGCACGTCTGCGTCCTGCGTATCCGCCAGATCGGTCCAGGTGGCATGCAGGGTGCTGCCGCCGACCGCCACCGCCATCAGCCCGTTCGATCGCCCGATCAGGCGCGCGGGCAGGATGTTCTCGACCCCGAGAAACTCGGCAACGAAACGATCCCGCGGGGCGCGGAAGACCTCGCGCGCGGGACCGGTCTGCACGATGGTGCCGGCGCGCATCACCGCGAGCGGACCGCCGAAGGCCAGCGCGTCGGTGCGGTCGTGGGTCACGAAGATCGCCGGAATGTCGCTGCCCGCGAGCAACTTGCGCAGCTCGTTGCGCAGCCGCTCATGGGTCTCGGCGTCGAGCGCCGAGAAGGGCTCGTCGAACAGAAACAGCTCCGGCTCGGCCGCCAGCGCACGCGCCAGCGCCGTGCGCTGTTTTTCCCCGGGCGAGATGCTCTGCGTATCGCGCGCCGCGAGATGGGCGATCCCAAAGGCGTCCAGAAGCTGCCGCAGCCGCTGCTGCACCCCGACGCCACCGTTGCGGCGCAGCCCCAGCGCGATGTTGCCGGCGACCGACAAGTGTGGAAACAGCCCGAAATTCTGCAGCACGAGCGCGGTGTTGCGGCGCTCCGGCGGCAGCCGCGTCACCTCGCGCCCGCCGATCATGATGCGCCCAGCGCGGGGCCGATGAAAACCCGCAACGGTTTCCAGCGTCAGCGACTTGCCGGCACCGTTCGGACCCAGAATGACCAGCGTCTCGCCCGGCTCGACCGTGAGATCGAGATTCTGCAACGAAAAACTGCCGAAATCGACCGACAAGTCCTCGATGGCGATGCCGCGCGCGGTCACCGTCCGGTCCCGCCGGCGACTGCGCGGCCATAGGCGAGCGCGCGAAACAGGATGAACAGCCCCAGGCAGATGACCAGCAACAGCACCGATGCCGCCGCCGCTTCATCCAGCCCGTAGCGCAGGAACAGCGTGTAGATCTCCACCGGCGCGGTCAACGGGTAATAGGCCAGGATGATGACGGCGCCGAACTCGCTGATCGAACGGGCGAAGGTCAGCGTGAGGCCGGTCAGGATGCTGTGGCGCGCGAGCGGCAGGGTGATGCGGCGCCACGTCGTCCAGGGTCCCAGCCCCAATGTGCGGGCGATCTGCTCGAGCCGGGGATCAACCCCTTCGAAGCCGATCCGCGCCGCGTTGACGGCATACGGTACAGAAACGAACAGCATCGCCGCGACGATGCCCCAAAGTGTGCCCCAGAACTGCACGCCGAGCAGCGCCGCGGCCGGCCGGCCCAGCATGCCCTGCCGTCCCAGCACCAGCAGCAGCGCGATCCCGGCGACGGTGTGCGGCACGGCCAGCGGCAGGTCGATCAGCGCCGCGAGCGCGCTCTTGCCGCGGAACGAGCCGCGCGCCAGCGCATAGGCCAGCGGCACGCCGAGGCAGCCGGCAACGATCACCGTCAGGAATGACGCTTCCAGGCTGAGCCACAATGCGTCCCGCAATTCCGCATCGCCGGCGGCGTGCGCCAGATCCGCCAGCGTCGGCGTCATGCCGAGCGCGACCAGGGGCAGCACGACGAAGCCGACCAGCAGGCTGCCGCACAGCCAGCAGAACAGCAGCAGGCCGCGTGTGCGGCCAGGCGAAACGATGCTGACCAATCAAGGCCCCGGCCAGGGTTTGACAAGTCCCTGCAGGCTCGCCGGCATCGCGCCGACATTGACCGCGACGGACGGGGCCAGGACGCCGAAGCCGCTCGCCTGCATGACTTGCCGCCCCTCCGGCCCCAGCAGAAACGCCACGTATTTCGCCGCCCATTCCGCATTCGGCGCCGCTTTCGGCACCGTCACCGCATAGACGATCGGCGCGCCTTCCAGCTTGCCGTTCTTCGTTTCAGCCACCGCCTGCCGGTACAGCGCGGCGTGATCCGGATCGCTGAGATCGATGGTGGAAGGCAGATGGATGTATTCCAGATCATGCTGGATCGCGTCCGACCGGTAGATCGCCAGGTAGTCGATCTGGCCAATCTGCAACGCGGCGATCAGCGACGTTTCGGTATCGCGCATATTCGCCAGCGGGGCGTTGGCGAGGATCTGCCCGGGCAGCCCAGGCGCGTTGTACTGGTGCGCGGCGAGCTGCAGCATCTGCAAGGTCTGGTAGCCGGAAGGGTCGGTGTCGGGATTGGAACGGCCGATCTCGACGCCGGGTCGCGCCAGCACCCGGTACCAGTTCTCCGGGGTCACCTCCGCCGCGTATTTGCTGTGCGGCGTGTAGACGAAGGTGATCGCATTGCGCGCGAAGCCGGCATACCAGTCGGCATAGCCCGGCCTGCCGGCGCCGCCGAACAGGTATTTCGGGATGACGTTGTAGTCGGCAACGGCAAGCACGTCGGCCGGCTGGTGCAGCTCGGTGATCTTGCGTGCCATCATGACGCTGCCGCCGAACTGCGGCTCCACCATGACGTCCGGGTATTGTTTCACAAACAGCGCATCGAGGTCGCGAAACGGGCGGGCCAGCGTGCCGGCGGCGAGGACCATCAGATGCACCGGCTCGGCCGCCTGCGCGGCACTGCCAAGCAGCGCAAGGGCAACGCCGCAAAGCATCGCGACACGCGTTCCCCGGTGTTTCATGACGTCCCCCAAACATTGACTTCTGTTTCGCCATCGTGACCCCGGTGGCGGCCGCGCGCGGTGGTAGCCCTATCGACCGGCTGGCGGCAAGACGGGCCGCGGTGAGCGGGCGCGGGTTGCCGCGGGTTCGTCGCCCTGCTCGGGGCGAGCGCCATGAAAGCGAGCGTCACGGTGCCGTGATGCCTCTCGGCCCCGGGGAACGCGCGGCTATGGGGCGCCGCCGGTCGTCACTGCGCCTCCGCCGGTGCCGGCGCTTGGCGGCAGCGGATTGAAGCGGCCGACATTGCCGAACAACTGCTGCAGGAACGACGCCGAGGTGCCCGGCGACGGGGTCGCCCTCGCCACGATGGTCACCGGCAACGCATCCGCCGTATCCAGCTTCTTGATGCCGCGCAGCACGCCTTTGTCATCGAAGCTCAGCGCGACCACGGCCTGGTCTTTCACCCCGGGGGTCTGCGCAATGCGGATGTGGGTGACCTCGGAGAGGTAGAGCCAGGTGTTGGGATCGAACGTCGCCTTGGCGGTGGGCGAACCGATCAGCGCCGTGACATCGGCCTGGGTCGAGGTTCCGGGCACAAGCTCCGTCAACCGGTACTGATCCACGCGATTCCCATGCAGCGTTGTCGGGGCACGGAATATGTTGAGGCTGCTGGAGCACCCCCCCAGCAGCGCGAGAAGGCCCAACACCGCCAGCATCTGCCGGTCAATTCGGGTGGAACTGGTGGCCGCAGTCGGCACGCGCGCAACCTCATTCGTCGGTGACGGATCGGCGTCGATTGACCATGATGGCCGACGCGCTATGAGAAGGGCGTGTCATGCCGGTTCGCGTCTGTCAATCGGCGGGCGCGCCTGGACAACAAGCCGTGGAGCCAGGGTTGGGGGATGGCGTCGCTCGCTTCACTCTTGCCGCGCGTCGGACGCCGCGTCGGACACGAACGGACCGGGTTCCGGCTGTACGGCGCGGCCGTCGCGGCGGCGCGCGAGCCGTACTGCTATGCCGCGCTGGGCGTCCCCGACACGCTGGACGGCCGCTTCGACCTGATCGGACTGCAGGCGTTTCTGCTGATCCACCGGCTGCGCTTCCTGCCGGAGCCCGGCCCGACACTGGCCCAGGCGGTGTTCGACGCCATGTTCAGCGACATGGACCAGGCATTGCGCGAGATGGGCGTCGGCGACCTGTCGGTAGGCCGACGGGTGCGGACGATGTGGGAGGCGTTCCACGGCCGCGCCCGCGCCTATGAGGCGGCGCTGCAAAGTGCCGACCCCGCGGCCCTGCCGGCCGCGCTGGCGCGCAATGTCTGGCGCGGCACGCCGCCGCCGCAAGGCGCCGCCGACGCGCTGGCCCGACTGACCCGGGCACAGCACGCGCACCTCGCCACCCAGGACGCCGCCGCACTGCTGGCCGGCCACGCCAGCTTCCTGCCGCCGGCCGAGGCAGCTCAATGACGCCGGAATTCACCCGCAAGCTGGCCATCGAACGCATCGGCCCGACCGGGCACGATGTCACGGTCGAAGCAAACCCTGGCGAACTGGCCGCCCTGGCCACGCGCCTGCACCTGCCCGCCGTCAGCGCACTGACCTGCCGGTTCCGGCTGCGTCCGGCGCAAAACGGCATGTTCGTCGCCGAAGGCTGGCTCGACGCCATCGTGACGCAAACCTGCGTGGTGTCGCTGGACGACTTCCAGGCGCCCGTCAGCGACCACTTCGTCGTGCGCCTCGTCCCGGCCGGCAGCGAAAGCGACGAGATCGACCCCGACAGCCCCGACGAAATCCCCTACGGCGACGACACTATCGACCTCGGCGAAGTCGCGGCCGAACAACTCGCCCTCGCGCTCGATCCATGGCCGCGCAAACCCGACGCCATCCTGCCGACGACCACCACGGACGAACCCGTCTCTCCCTTCGCCGCCCTGCGCCAAAAACGCCTGCCCGCATGACCCAGCACCCACCAGCCAAGGGGCTACCCACCCGCAAGCAACCCAACCCGCCCCAGCAGCGGAAACGAAGCAAGGCCAGGGGCTCCGCCCCTAGACCCCGCCAAGGGGCGCTGCCCCTTGGAACCCCGCCAAGGGCGAAGCCCTTGGAACCCTTCCTTTGGTTGGGGCGGGGGGAGAGGGTCCGGCCTGGGCGACCGCCATCGCACCGGCAGTCGCCGGCGCGATGGCGGTCGCCCAGGCCGGACCCTCTCCCCCCGCCCCAACCAAAATGGATGGAGTTCCAGAGGCTCCGCCTCTGGTGGGGGTCCAGGGGGCAAAGCCCCCTGGCGGGTTTCAGGGCGGAGCCCCTGACCTTGCTTCGTTCCGGCGCTGGGGCGGGTTGGGTTGCTTGCGGGTGGGTAGCCCCTCTGCTAGACGGCGCGGCTTGTGTGATTGCGACACTGTGACGCCCGTTGGAGGGGCGCAGTATCATGGCCGTTCCGAAGAGAAAGACCTCGCCGTCGCGGCGTGGCATGCGCCGTAGCCCACGAGGCGTTGCCGCGCGAGGCGCATGTCGAGTGCGCCAACTGCGGCGAGTTGAAGCGGCCGCATCATGTTTGCAGCCATTGCGGCTTTTACGACGGGCGCGAGGTTGTTGCCGCGGGCAAGACGCTGAAGGGCGCCATTCGCGCCTGAGGCCCGGCCGCGGCGCACGGGCGGACGTCGTTTGACCGAACCCTACACGCTGGCGGTCGATGCCATGGGCGGCGATCACGCCCCGGCGATGGTGGTGGCCGGGCTGGAGATCGCCGCCGAACGCCATCCCGCGGCGCGCTTTCTGCTGGTGGGGGATGAGGCCAGGGTGGCGCCGCTGCTGGCGGTGCATCGCCGGGCGGCCGCCGCGTGCACGCTGCGGCATGCGCCCGATGTGATCAGCGACGAGGCGAAGCCGACCGCGGCGCTGCGGGCGCGGCATGCGTCGATGCGGGTGGCGATCGACGCGGTCGCCGCCGGCGAGGCGTCCGGCGTGGTCTCGGCCGGCAACACCGGCGCGCTGCTGACGCTGGCCAAGATCGTCATCAAGACGCCTGCCCGGGATCGACCGGCCGGCGATGGCGGCGATCGGGCCGTCGGCGCGCGGCGACGTGGTGATGCTGGACCTCGGCGCGAACGTCACCTGCGACACGCGCAACCTGGTGGAATTCGCCGTGATGGGCGACGTGTTCGCGCGCACCGTGCTGGGGCTGACCGCGCCCTCGATCGGCCTGCTGAACGTCGGCTCGGAGGAGCTGAAGGGCAACGACCGCGTGCGCGACGCCGCCGAGATCCTGCGCGCCGAGCCCGATCGGCACGCAGTTCCACGGCTTCGTCGAGGGCCACGACATCGCCGCCGGCACCACCGACGTGGTGGTGACCGACGGGTTCACCGGCAACGTCGCGCTGAAGACCGGCGAGGGCGCGTTGAAGCTGATCGGCGAGCTGCTGCGCCAGGTGTTCCGGTCCTCGCTGGCGGCGCGGCTGGCCTATCTGCTGGCGCGGCCGGGGCTGGACCGGCTGCGCGAATGGCTGGACCCGCGCCGCTACAACGGCGCCGTGATGCTGGGGCTGAACGGCGTGGTGGTGAAGTCGCATGGCGGCACCGACGCGCAGGGCTTCGCCCACGCGGTCGACGTGGCGATCGACATGGTGGTGCATCATTTCAACGACCACATCCGCAGCGGGTTGAGCGGGGTGGTGGAGCTGCTCCCGCAGGCCGGGCGCAATGGATCGGCGGAGCGCGAGGCGGCGCCGCTGGCCAGTGCCCAACAGTCGGATTAAAGGCGGCGGATGACGCACATCCGCTCGATTCTCGCCGGCGTCGGCGGCTACCTGCCCGAGCGCGTGGTCACCAACGACGAGCTGGCGCGCACGCCTGGAAACCTCGGACGCCTGGATCAGCGAGCGCACCGGGATCCGCCAGCGCCACATCGCCGGCGCCGCACGAGACGCCGCCTTCATGGGCACCGAGGCGGCGCGCGCCGCGCTGGCGGACGCCGGCGCCGAGCCGGCCGAGGTGGACGCGATCATCCTCGCCACCTCGACGCCCGACCAGGCGTTTCCCGGCCACCGCGCTGCGCGTGCAGGCGGCGCTCGGGGTGCCGGGCGGCTTCGGCTTCGACCTGTCCGCCGCCTGCGCCGGGTTCATCTACGCGCTGTCGGTGGCCGACGGGATGATCCGCGCCGGCCAGGTGCGCGGCGTGCTGGTGATCGGCAGCGAGGTCTACTCGCGCATCCTGAACTGGCAGGACCGCGGCACCTGCGTGCTGTTCGGCGACGGCGCCGGTGCGGTGTTCCTGCGCGCCGGCAACCGGCAGCGGCACGTCGACCGCGGCATCCTGTCCACCCACCTGCACGCGCAGGGCAGCCTGGGCGACATCCTGTACGTCGACGGCGCGGTCGGCCAGCCGCGACCGGCCCGGGCACCTGGTGATGAACGGGCGGGAGGTGTTTCGCCACGCGGTGCTGCGGCTGGCCGAGGCGGTGGACGAGGCGCTGGCGGCCAACGGGCTGACCCGGGCCGACATCGACTGGCTGGTGCCGCACCAGGCCAATCTGCGCATCATCGATGCGATGGGCCGCAAGCTCGGGCTGCCGGCGGAGCGCGTGGTGGTGACCGTGGATCGGCACGCGAACACCTCGGCCGCGTCGGTGCCGCTGGCGCTGGCCGAGGCATGGCATGACGGGCGGATCCGCCGCGGCGACCTGGTGCTGCTGGAGGCGCTCGGCGGCGGGCTGACCTGGGGCTCGGCGCTGGTACGGATGTGACGCGCCGCGGGCGTTTCGCCCGCAACACGCTGATCCTGATTGATTTTTACTGCATTCCGCGCTTGACGCGCGGCGCCGGGCTGCTTAGCGTTCGCCAATGAACACCGTGACGCGGGCGCAACTGGCCGAGACGATCTACGCCCAGGTTGGGCTGTCGCGCAACGAGTCCGCCGACTCTGCTGGAGAACGTGCTGGACCGCGTCGCGGCGACGCTGGAAGCGGGAGAATCCGTCAAAATCAGTGGGTTCGGAACGTTTTCCGTGCGCCAGAAGGGGCGTCGGATCGGCCGCAATCCGAAGACCGGCAAGGAAGTGCCGATCCTGCCGCGCCGCGTGCTGGTGTTCCGCCCCAGCCATGTGCTGAAGGCGCGGGTCAACGGCGGGACCGCCGCCGAGGGCGAGGACGAGGAGGCCGACGACGCATGAGCGGCGTGACCGGGAACGACATGGCGGAGGCAACCGCGAGCACGACACGCGGTCCGCCCGAAGAAGGCGCCGAACGCGTTCCGCACCATCAGCGAGGTGGCCGACGACCTTCACATCCCGCAGCACGTCCTGCGCTTCTGGGAAACCAAGTTCCCGCAGGTGAAGCCGCTGAAGCGCGGCGGCGGCCGGCGCTACTACCGGCCGGACGACATCGCGCTGCTGCGGCGGATTTCCGATCTGCTCTATATCCAGGGCTATACGATCAAGGGCGTGCAGCGGCTGCTGCGCGATGGCGGCGGCCGGCTGTCGGACGACATCCCGCCGCCCTCGGCGGACGAGCAGGCGGCCGCCGAGGCCGAGCGCGATGCGGCACCGCCGCTGGAGCCGGAGCTGCCGATGCCCGGGCTGCTGCCGCCGTCCCCGGCGGCCGCAGGCGGCGCGGGTGAACGTGCGGCCGAAGGTCGATCCCGAGACCGAGCGGCTGCGGGCCCTGCTGCGTCGAGACGCTGCGGGAACTGGAGGCGCTGCGCGCGCTGCTCGGCTGAGCCCGTCTGGGACCGAGCCGTCTGGGACCGAGACGTCTGGGACCAAGATTGCGTGCGGGGGTTGGGTGCTGCTAGACCGGCGGCCCCACGGTCGGAGCGTAGCGCAGCCTGGTAGCGCATCAGTCTGGGGGACTGGGGGTCGTGGGTTCAAATCCCGCCGCTCCGACCAATAAAATCAACGGTGTATGGGTGACCCCATTGGGAAGCGGTGTCAGGTCGGTGCGAGTGCCCCTCAATCCGTGATGAGCGGCAGGCGAAAGAAGGCGGCGATATAGGCTGTGGTTGACGAGATAAGCCGATCACGCCGCCGACCCTTGACCATATCGAGAGGACCCTTGCGGACGCCTACCGCAAGGAGATCGACCAAGAGGAAAACGTTTGGCGGTCACTCCCCTTTTTTGCGGCCACAATTGCGTTTCAGATTGCGGCGCTATCCCAAGTGCTGCTGCGTTTGCCGGAGAAGGCCCCAGGGGCGTGGTGGGACGCGATCGCCGCCACCATACTGGTATCTCTCTTGATATTCGCCGCTGTTGTGTTTTTGGCGAGCTCGATTGCTCCTGCCAAGTTTACCTACATCTCGAACGAACCTGACCTGCTCAACTACGCACAGGGCCTTGATGAGGACGAGCGGACAGCGGTCCCTGAAGGGAGCTTCAATGCGCTGGCGGCACTCAAGACGACATTGGCCGATCAGTACGCGGTGGCGACCCACCACAACCGGCAGGTCAATCAGAGGCGATCATTTCGTCGCTCCGTGGCTGGACTGTTGATCCTTGCTTCCATGTTTTTCACCATTTTTTTGGTGGCTCGGCTGTTGCTGCATTATATTCCGACAGGGACCTGAGAGAGGTTGCTCCATGGACAAGCCCGACCCAACGAACACAGGGCTCCCGGCACAAGGCACAGCAACGGGGGAGGCCGCACACGTGCCGCCCTCCCAACATCGTCGCCCTCGCCCGCCGATGCGGGTGGTTGTGAAGGGCTGGTGGACGCTTGAGGAGAAGCAAGCGGGCATCGAGGAATTGAAAAAGGAGGACGGGGATGAGCGCCAGCAAGCCTAGCCCCGGTAGCACGGTACCTGCCAAACCGGCTGGCAACACGTCTGGGCCGGCGGTTTCAACTCGCCCGGTCCCGCCGATGCAGGTCGTCAAGAAGGGCGGCGATGGCGGGACGACCCGGTAGGGGTGATCCCAAGTTGGGAGGTTATAACGGACACCAAAGCAGATAGTGACCGGCCAACCCCTCCCGTAGGTGGAGAGGGTAAGCCGCACAATGTACCACCCGCCCCGGCGCAACCAGCCAGGTCAACAGCCGATCAGCAGCGCGTCCCGCGTGAACCGCCTCGTATGCAGGAGGTCTTGCACAACCTAACCAAGCCGCCGGCATCCAACATGCGGGAGCTAGTGAGGCAGGCGTCTAGAAGGATACGCAGGCAGCCATGACAAACCAATCTGGGGCGAAGAGCGGGGACAAGGTCGCCGTTTCCCCGACTAAGCCAGTCGGTACCTCCGCTGCACCGTCTGGGGGAACGCCAAGGCCGCCGCCGCGGCCCGCCCCGGCAATGCAGACTGTCCTCCGCCGTCCGACTTTTGACGAGTGGCCGAAAGAACTCGGCGAACGACCCGGCGAAACGGGGAAGAAGGGTGGCGGCGGTTAGGGCATCGACCGCAATTCGGCGCACGTGCATCGCGGGTCGCCAGCCGATTTTCTCCGTAGAGCGGGCAAGATACGCTTGGACGTCAGTCGCCGCGCGGCAAATCAGCTTGGCCGCACTATGCCTGAGGGATATCACCCTGACGCCAGCGTGGCCCCAGCCGACGCCGGGGTGCGGATCCCGTGGTTTTCGGCGAGCTTTTAGTAAATTGGCCGCCCACGCGGAACGTTCCCGGTGCGTGGCGCGGCGCCGTCACTCGCGCGCAAATCGGCATGGGGTTCCCCGCACTGCGCGCCGTGAGCACCACCCCGATCAGGCGGCGCGAGACCTTCGTGAAGTAACTGGCGTGAAGTAACTGGCGTGAAGTAACTGGCGTGAAGTAACTGGCGTGAAGTAACTGGCGTGAAGTAACTGGCGTGAAGTAACTGGCGTGAAGTAACTGGCCCAAGCGCGCGCGGTGGGTCGAAGTCGGGCAGGCGAATCGGTGGGTAGGGGCGCAAGAATGAGCATGGGGGTGGTGCCCGATAAAGGAGGGTCGAGATGGTGCCAACGCTGCACGTAGCCTATACCGCCGATCATCCGCTCGACAGGGCATTGCCCGGCGAGGTGCTCCCCCACGGCCATGAAGCGCTGGCCGGACGCGCGCCGCTGGACGTGATCCGAGAGATCAGCCAGTCCGGCAAGCTGCGTGGGCGCTTGGTCCGCAGCGCCTGGGTCTTGCAAGACCACCCACACCGCGCCGCCGCGTACACCGTCGCCGCGGTATTGGGCCTGGTCCCCATGGCGATCGAGGAGCAATGCACGCCGGAAACGAAGCGCTACACCAGCCTCCGCCAGGGCTGAACCGGCGGCGCTCGTCAGCGAACACCGGGTTCGCCGCCTTCGCTCCAACTGCGACGCCGCCCGGCACGGGCATCGGGGCAAGCCCGGACGCGCAATTTCGTTCGCAGCACCATTTACCAAATCCACACCATTCCCGGTCACGCTGAGTGCCAGCAGGCGGATCGCCGCCTCATGCCTTCAGCGGATTGGGACCACTCGCATGATCAAATGGATGCTGCGCTTTGTTTTCGTCCTGCCACTGCTTTTCGCGGCGGCGGCCCATGCCGACACCGCCGGCACGCCGGACCAGGCCAAGGAGATGGCGCTGCACGCCGCGCAACTCCTCAAAAGCGAGGGTGCCGCGAAGGCATTCCCGGAGTTCGACACGGGTGCCGCCTTCCACGACCGCGACCTCTACGTCATGGTCTACGACGGGACCGGCAAGTGCGTGGCGCACGGCGGCAATGCGGCGTTGATCGGCAAGGACCTGATCGGCCTCAAGGACCCGGACGGCACTTATATGGTCAAGGCACTGGTCGGCGTGCAGGATGCCGGCTGGATCAACTACAAATGGCCGGATCCGGCCACCAAGAAGATCGAGCCGAAAGTCACCTACGTGATCCATGTCGGCGACTATTACGTCGGGGTCGGCGCCTATAAGGTACAGTGACTTGCAGGCTACCTCGCCAGGCTCGCCCCGTCCGCATGCTGGCGGACGGATTGACCACGATCATTCCGGGTGACGCGCATGGCTGGCTGGTTCGCGAACCGCACGATCAGCACCAAGAGCGCTCTGGCCCCGGCGCTGGCCATCCTCGGGCTGATCGGCATCGCCGGCGGGTCGGTCGTGGTGTTTCAACGGCTGACACAGGATTTCCGTTCGCTCAACGAGACCTCGTTCGCCCGCTATGCAGAGGCGACGACGCTCGAGGCGACGGTTCTGCGGGTCAATGCGGAGCTCTATTCGATCAGTTCGCTCGCCGCCAACGCCGACGAGGCCGCACAGGTCGCCACGCGCGCGGCGGCGGTGCTGCAGCGCGTCGATGCGCTCAGCCGGGGGGTGAACCCGGTCACCTTGCGTGCCGGCACGGCCGGCTCCTCGGTGGGTGCGGACGGCCAGGCGATTGCCGCAACGCTCACCGCCTATGCGAAAAGCGCCCGGGACATGCTCGACATGACGAAGACGGACGCCGGCATGGCCCTGATGCTGATGAGCGGCGTGCAGGACAATTTCGCCAAACTGGAGGGGTTGCTCGACAACCGGGTTACCGCGGCCGATCGTGGCCGCGTCGCAACGTACCGCAGCGCCGTTGCCTCGATCGATCTGGCGCGCGCCTCCCTGCTCGCCGCCGCAATCGTGGCGACGTTGCTTGCCGTCGTGGCCGCGGCGGCGTCCACGCGCGCGATCAGCCGCCCGATCGTTGCGCTGACTGCGGCGATGACTCGTCTGGCCGAGGGCGTCGGCGGCGTCGCAATCACCGGCGATGAGCGCCGCGACGAACTCGGCGCGATGGCGCGCGCCCTGCGGGTTTTCAAAGAGAACGCGACCGAGCGCGACCGGCTGCGCCGCGCCCAGGAGGCCGAACGCGAGGCAAGGCTCGCCCATGCCCAGGCCCTTGAGACGCGCGTCCAGGCGTTCCAGCGCGAGGTGGCGGCGGTTCTCGCAACCTTCGCCGCCGCGGCCGCTGAGCTCGACACTGGCGCCCGATCGATGTCGGCCCGCGCCGGGCGGACGGCCGAGCAGAGTGCGGCGGTCCTCACCGTCGCCAACCGGACCAGCGCCGGCGTCCGGACGATCACGACGGCGGCCGAGGCGCTGGCCGCCTCGATCGCCGAGATCGCCGGCCAGGTCGCACGCGCCGCGGCAATCGCCCAGGACGCGGTCGGCCAGGCCCGCCGCACTAACGACACGGTCGCGGGTCTTGCCGCCACCGCCCAGCAGATTGGCGAGGTGGTCACGCTGATCCGGGCGATCGCCGGGCAGACCAATCTGCTCGCTCTCAACGCCACGATCGAGGCGGCGCGCGCCGGCGTACACGGGAAGGGCTTCGCGGTGGTGGCGTCGGAGGTGAAGAGCCTGGCCGATCAGACCGCCCGGGCGACCGAGCAGATCTCGGGGCAGATCGGCGCGATCCAGTCGGCGACCGGTGCTGCGGTCGCGGCAATCCGGTCGATCGGTGCCACGATCGCGGAAATCGAGCAGATCTCGGGCGCGATCGCCGGGGCGGTCGAGCGGCAGGGTTCAGCGACGCGCGAGATCGCCGGCAACGTCCAGCGCACCGCGACCGGGACCCAGGAGATGAGCGCGAGCATGTCGGGGATGAACCACGCCTCCGAGGAGGTCGGTGCGGCGGCCGCCCAGGTGCTCCGCTCGGTCGGGCAGTTCGCCAGTGAGTCGGCGACGCTGAAAGGGCGGGTTGAAGCCTTCATCGCGGACGTTTCCGCGGCGTGATCGGCCGCATCGGCGACACCATGGCGGCGTGCGTCTGCGCCTGACGCCTCCGCGCTGTCGAAGCACCGAGCACGGCATGGTCCACTGGACTGCCGCCGGGCACCGCACCTGGCACTGTCCACGGCATCGCGGTGCGCCGGCTTGCCGAACCGGCCGCCCTGATGGACAGTCGGCCGGGCCGGCCGGTCAATGCCGGCCCTGGTCACAGCCCAGCGGTTTGCGATGACCCAGCTCTCCGACGATTGCTTCGCGTTCGGCGGCCCGCTGCTCTCGATCGAGGACGGCATCCGCCAGATCAGCGAGCGGGTCGAACCGGTCGCGGCGACGGAGACCGCCGGGCTGGCGGCGGCGGATGGCCGCATCCTCGCCGCGGACCTGGTGGCCCCGATCGATCTGCCGCCGGCGGACAACGCCGCGGTGGATGGCTACGCGGTGCGCCTCGCCGATCTGACGGCGGGCGAGGCGGCGACGCTGCCGATCGAAGGGCGCGACGTGGCCGGTCAGGCGGAGGCGGCGCCGCTCGCCCCCGGCACGGCCCGCCGGATTTTCACCGGCGCGCGGCTGCCGGCCGGGGCGGACACCGTTTTCATGCAGGAGGACGTGGAGGCGCTCGGGTCGCACGTCCGGTTTCCCCCGGTCTGCGGCGCGGCGCCAACACGCGCCGGCGCGGCGAGGACATTCGGGCCGGCGCGACCGCATTGCCGCTGGGGCGGCGGCTGCGACCGCAGGATGTGGCGCTGGCGGCGGCGTTGGGCGCGACCGAGCTGCCGGTGCGCCGGCGCCTGCGCGTGGCCATCTTCTCCACCGGCAACGAGATCGTTTCGCCAGGCAATCCACTCGGGCCCGGGCAGATCTTCGACGCCAATCGGTTCCTGCTTGCCAGCCTGGTGGCGCGCGCCGGTGCGGTGGTGACCGACCTGGGGATTCTGGCCGACGACAAGGCGGCCACCGCGCGGGCGCTGGAGGCGGCCACCGCGGGCCATGACCTGCTGCTGACCTCGGGCGGGGTCTCGACCGGCGAGGAGGACCACGTCAAGGCGGCGGTCGAGGCGGTCGGGCGGCTGGTGTTCTGGCGTCTGGCGATCAAGCCGGGGCGGCCGGTCGCCATGGGCGTGATCCACGGCGTGCCGCTGGCCGGGTTGCCGGGCAACCCGGTGGCGGCATTCATTACGTTTGCGCACGTCGTGCGTCCGCTGCTCGCCCGGCTGGCCGGTGAGACGTGGGAGAAGCCCGTTGCGTTCCCGGTGCGGTCTGCGTTCGCCTATCGCAAGAAGGCCGGGCGGCGCGAATATGTTCGGGTGCGGCTGGCCCCGGCCGCCGACGGCGCGATGGAGGCGCACAAGCATGCCCAGGAGGGCGCCGGCATTCTGTCGTCGCTCACCGCGACGCATGGCCTGGTCGAAGTGTCCGAGGCCGTCACGTCGGTTGCCCCGGGGGACACCGTCGGGTTCCTGTCGTACGACGCGCTGATCTGAGGCGATATCGGAACGATAAATGTAGATGCTATGGGGCAGGCGACGAGGAGATGGCACCATCGTCGCGTTGTGAAAACCTTCGATGGAGTGCCCCATGCCAAAGTTTGACGACCTCAGCCGGTCCCTCGTCGCCCTGGACCAGGATAGCACGTTAATCGCCGCGATCGAGCTGAGCCGCTCGAGCTGGCTTGTCGGCGGCCTTGTCCCTGGCCTGCGGCGGGATCCGCGCAAGAAGCTGGAACCCGACGCACCGACCCTGCTCGGCCTGCTGTACCGCTGGCGCGACGAAGCGATCGCCGCCGGTCGGCGGATCGAGCGGATCTGCGTTGCCTACGAGGCCGGCCGTGACGGGTTCTGGCTGGCGCGTTGGCTGCAGGCCCGCGGCATCGAGTGCCACGTGATCCATCCGACCAGCATACCGGTCTCGCGCGAGCACCGGCGGGCGAAGTCGGACCGGCTCGACCTTGGGCTGCTGCTGCGCGCCTTGCTCGGCTGGCTGCGCGGCGAGGCGAAGCACTGCTCCATGGTCGCGGTGCCCACGGTCGAGGAAGAGGACGCCAAGCGCCCGATCCGCGAACGCGACCGCCTGACGGTCGAAGCGACCCGTCTGGTGAACCGGATGACCTCGCTGCTGGCGCTGCACGGCATCCGCGGCTTCAACGTGAAGCTGAAGGGGGCGGCGGCGAAGCTGGCCACGCTGCGCACGGCGGAGGGCGCGCCGCTGCCGCCCAACACGGCGGCCGAGCTGCGCTCGGCGATGCAGCGGCGGCAGGTGATCAAGGTGCGGATCGCCGAGATCGAGGCGGCGCGGCTGGCGCGGCTGAAGCAGGCGCCGCACACCGGGCCGAACGCGATGATCGCGCTGCTGGCGCGCGTGGTCGGCGTCGGCGTCGAGACCGCCGAGATGCTGGTCCACGAGGTGCTGTCGCGCCCGTTGCGCGATCGCCGCGCGGTGGCCCGCTACGCTGGCCTGACCGGCTCGCCCGACGAGAGCGGCAGCAAGCGGCGCGAGCAAGGCCTGGCCAAGGCCGGCAATGCCCGGGTGCGGCGCGGGCTGATCCAGCTCGCCTGGCGCCTGCTGACGCATCAGCCGCAGTGCGAGCTGGTCAAGTGGTATCGCGAGCGCACCGTGGACGGGCGCCCCATCACCCGCAAGGTCATGATCGTCGCCATGGCGCGCAAGCTGCTGATCGCGCTGTGGGACTATGTCACCCACGGCACACTGCCGGCCGGTATGCGACTGCATCCGGCGGCCTGAACCGCCCCGCTTCGGCAAGCGGCAGAGGACGCATAGAAGAGGAGGCATAGAGACGGAATAGAGGGTTCGGCGCTCGTCTGCTCGCGGAGCAGGTGTTGCCGATGACGATCCGAGGTGGCGGTGTCCCGCTTCCGCCCACGGCCCTGGTGCCGCTCTTGTAGAATGGGCCCGCCGCTCGGAGCTTCGCCGCCGATGCGAATGTCTGCATCATGGTATCGATCCCGCAGGATCGGCCGAATACAAGGTTGCCACGCGAAGCATCGCGGGGCGCAGGGCGAACTCCCCTCTGGTCGGATGGCAATGCCGATCGACCGCCCGGGCATCACGAGCCTGGCACCGTGCTCGCCGGCGTCAAGGACGCTGCGCGCCGCCTCCGGCGGTGGCCTGCGGCCCATCCTTGACCCCGGCTCCGCGCGGTGCCCGCTGAAGCCTCAGGTCGGGACGGAGAAACGGTCCCTTCAGTCGAACCGAGAAACTGGAACGCAACGATGAAATAGGCCTTGACAGAGAAAGCCCCATACAAGGGCGGAAAAGCCAACGCCCCCGGGCGCTTGACCCGAGGGGCAGCGTATTCCGCCGCTTTTGCACGCCCTGGAAGGACGGTCGCGGCGGCGCGGTTGGCGGAATGCGCTGCGCTTTTCCGCCCTACATCGCTCGCGCTTTGTTGTCATTGCGAGGAGCGTAGCGACGAAGCAATCCCCATCCGGGTGCGCTCGAGGCCGGGGATTGCTTGGTCGGGTCAAGCCCGGCCACCGCTGCGCTCCTCGCAATGACAGGTTGCGCGGCGTCAGCCGCCGCCGCGGCGGAAATGCGCGAAGAAGCGTTGCATGAACGCGTCGATGGCCGTCTGCGCATAGCCCTCGAACACGCAGCGCCACATCCACCACCGGCAGGCGCAGCGCGCCGATCGCGCGCTCACGCGGATCCGTCAGCCGCAGGCGCCAGCGCCTGTCGTCTTCCACATGGCTGAACTGGTTCAGCGCCGCATCGTATTCCACCGCGCGCAACCCCGGGCAGCAGCCGGTGAAAATCCGCCGGCGTGCACCCCATCTCGAAGCGCAGCGTCACCTCGGCCGGCGCGACGTCCGTCAACCGCCGGCGACCGGCGGCCAGATCGCCAGCACGTCCCCGTCGGCGAACCGTGTGACGGCGCGCTCGCTGGGCGGCACGAACACGCCGTTCAGCACCACCAGCTTGACCAGCGCCGGCGGCATGCCGAGCGGCGCGACGATCGAGGCGATGCGTCGCGTCCGCATCGACCTCCATCGGCATCGCGTGGCTCTTGCGGAACGCCTCCGGCAGATACGGCGTCAGCGACGCATACAGCTTCAGCGTCACGCGGATTTTTCCCGCGCCGGCGGTCGCGGGCGGCATGACCGCGCTACCGGCGCGCGCGACCTGCGTCATCGCCGCTGCCTCAGGCGGCATCTTGCGCGCAGGCGAGGTAGGCCGCCATCACCTGCGTGGGATCCCGCATCAGGTGCGCCTTCCACGGTCCCAGCTTCATGCGCGACTGGATCAGGCCGCGGATCACGCCGACATGCTCGGTCAGGCCCAGGCTGGTCGCGCCGACCAGCACGTCGTCGGCAAACTCCAGCCGCAGGTACTTGAACGCGCCCTCGTCGCTGAGCTCGGCGTGATCGCCGCCCTTGACGCCCTGCCACTGGCCGAACGACGCGGAAATCAGCCCGAACGTGTCGAGCACGTTCAGCGCCAGCGCCCCCTGCGAGCGGGTCGGCCGCCCCGCCATGTTCAGCGCCGCGACGCGCGCCTGGTCGGCCGCGTTGAGCTGGATCGCGTTGACGAAGCGCGTCTCGGTCCAGAATTCGGCCGCCTCGACGCAATCGCCCGCCGCGTAGACGTCCGCCACGTTGGTCCGCATGTGGTCGTCGACGAGGATGCCGGTGTGGGTGGCGATGCCGCTGCCCTTCAGGAAGCCGATCTTCGGCCGCACGCCGGTGGCGGAAATGACGATATCGACGTCCAGCGTCTCGCCGCGCTCCAGATGCACGTGCAGCCCGCTCGCGTCGCGATCGATCCGCGTCGCCCTCGCCCCGGTCAGGATGCGCACGCCCTTGCCTTCGCACCACCGCTTGATCAGCGCGGCCGCGCCCGGCGGCATCATGCGCGGCACCATGCGATCGCCCATCTCGACCACGGTCAGCGTCGGCGCCGCGCGCGGTGATCGACTTCCATGATGATGCAGCCGATGAAGCCGGCGCCAAGCTGCAGCACGCGCGTGCCCGGCTGCACCGACTGCGCGATCGCTGCGCGCGTCGGCCAGCGTCCAGCAGGTCAGCACGCCCGGGCGAGTGGATGCCCGGGATCGGCGGATCGGCGGGCGTGGAGCCGGTCGCCAGCAGCAGCCGGTCATAGGCCAGCGTGCTGCCGTCGCTGAGCAGGACCGTGCGGGCTTGCGTGTCGACGCTCTGCGCCGCCGCCTGGCGCAGGGTGATGCCGAGCTTGGCAAAGTGCTCCGCGCCCTTGCGCAGGTGGGTGCCCGCCTCGCCGATGTTGCCTTCGAGCAGATAGGGGATCGCCATGCGCGAATACGGCGGCTCCGGCTCGTCGCCCACCAGCACGATATCGTCGGCCGGACGCTGCGCGCGCAGCGTCTCGGCCGCGATCACCCCGGCCGGGCCGTTGCCGATGATGACGTGCCGCATCGGATGCCTCGTTCGCCTTCTGGCGTCGCCTACAGGCTGAGGCGGGTCAGCGTCTGCTGCGTCGGGCGTCCGTCGGGGCTCCAGCCGCGCGCCTCGTAGTAGGCGGGCAGCATCTTGGGCAGCTCGTTGACCTTGCCCTTGGCCGGCCCGGTCTTGGCCGGTTCCTCCAGCAGGCGCTTGGGCAGCGTGTCGTCCGCCGCGGTGAAGCCGGCCGCCAGGTTGAACTGGCGCTCCAGGTTCCAGATCCGCTCGCCGACCACGCCGAGGTTCTCCAGCGACCAGTCGCCCTCGCACGCCGCTTCCAGTTGCGGCGCCACGTCCTGCAAGCGTCCAGGCGAACGAGGTGAACACGCAGATGCCGGCGCTGTCGAAGATGGCGGTGGCGTCCTGGAACGCCTTGACCAGCTCGGCCTTGCCGTCCGGCACCAGCGGGTCGGTCTTCACCGGGATGCCGAGGATCTCGCTGGCGACCGTGTAGCCGCGCAGATGGCAGGCGCCGCGGTTCGAGGTGGCGTAGGCCAGCCCCATGCCCTGGATGCCGCGCCCGTCATAGGCCGGGAACTCCTGGCCCTTCACCGTCATCGACAGCTCGGGATGGCCGTACTTGGCGCAGAGCCGCTTCGAGCCCTGGCCCGACCTCCTTGCCGAAACCCTCGCCGCGCGCGGTCTGCTCGGCGAGATAGGTCAGCGCGTGCGCCGAGCCGAACGGCGCCTCGATGCCGATCTGCTCCTTGGTCAGCACGCCCATCTGGTACAGTTCCATCACCGCGCCGACCGTGGCCCCGAACGAGATCGGGTCCATGCCGTCCTCGTTGCACAGGTAGTTGGCGTAGGTCAGCGCCTCCAGGTCGTTGACGCCGTTCGCCGAGCCGAGCGCCCACGCGGCCTCGTATTCCAGGCCGCCCGACGCGCCCCAGTATTTCGGGTTGTTGACGACGCTGAAGTGCGTCTGGATCGATCTTGGAGATCCGCCCGCAGGCGATGGTGCAGCCGAAGCAGGCCTGGTTGGTCACCAGGTTCGCCTTGCCGTCGGTCGGGCGCGGCTCCGCGCATCGCCTCGGCCGAGATGTCCTTGGCGCCCTCGAACTGCACGTCGCGGTGGTTGCGGGTCGGCATCGCACCGACCTCGTTGATGACGTTCATCAGCACCTGGGTGCCGAATTTCGGCAGCCCCTGGCCGGTGACCGCATTGTCGGCCAGCACTTTCTTCGCCGCCGTGGTGGCTTTCATGAACGCCCATCGGGTCCTTGATGCCGGCGACGCCCTTGGTGCCGCGCACGGCGATCGCCTTGAGGTTCTTCGAGCCCATCACCGCGCCGACGCCGGAGCGCCCGGCGGCGCGGTGCAGGTCGTTGATCACCGCGGCGTAGAGCACCATGGTTCTCGCCGGCGCGCCCGATGCAGGAAACGCGCAGCAGCGGATCCTGGTGCCTGCGTTTCAGCTCCGGTTCCGTCTCCCAGGTGGTCTTGCCCCACAGGTCCGCGGCGTCCACCAGCTCGGCGTCATCGTTCTCGATGTGCAGATAGACCGGCTTGGGCGAGCGGCCCTCCAGGATGATCATGTCCCAGCCGGCCATCTTCAGCTCGGCGCCGAAATGGCCGCCGGAGTTGGAGCACGCAATGGCGCCGGTCAGCGGCCCCTTGGTGATGACCGAGTAGCGCCCGCCGGTGGACGCCATCGTGCCGGTCAGCGGGCCGGTGGCGAAAATCAGCTTGTTGCCGGGCGAGAGAGGATCGACCTTCGGATCGACCTCCTCGACCATGTATTTCGTTGCCAGCCCGCGCTGGCCGAGGAACGCCTTCGCCCACTCCATGTTGAGCGGCTCGGACTTGCAGCTTCCGGCGGTGAGATCGACGCGCAGCAGTTTGCGTTGCCAGCCCATGTTTGTCCTCCCTCAGTCCGCGTGACCGGCGGCAGGCTGGCTGTCCAGCTTGCCGGCCCATTGCCGCATGCGATCGAGCCCGGTCCAGTCGGCGTCGATGTAGGTGATCGCGCCGGTCGGGCAGGCGTCCGCGCAGGCGGGTTTGCCGCCGCACAGGTCGCATTTCTGCACCTTTCCGGTGTCCGCCACGTAGTTGATGGTGCCGAACGGGCAGGCGATGGTGCAGACCTTGCAGCCGACGCAGGTCGCCTCGTTGACGACCTTCGCGCCGGTGGCCATGTCGCGCGATGATCGCCTCGACCGGGCAGGCGTGCAGGCACCACGCCTCGTCGCACTGCGTGCAGGTGTAGGGGACCTTCCGCCCGGTCTCATGGAAGTCGAACACCTTGATGCGCGACTTCGACGGGTTGAAGACGCCGTAGTTCTCGTAGGAGCAGGCCATCTCGCATTGCATGCAGCCGGTGCACTTGCTGGCATCGAGATGCAGGGATCTCATCATGGCGTTGTTGCTCCCTTGTGCCGTTCGCGCCCCATGTGCCGCAGGGGGCATCGTATACCTGCGTATATCGTGATCATGACGCCTCCGGGCCGCTGAGGCAAGCCGAAGTCGGCGCGGCAGGCGGGTTGGCGGGATGCACCACCCACCGTCACTCACCCAGGAACGCCCGTGAGCGCCGGATACAAAGCTCGATATCGTGCGAGCTGTGACGTATAGGCCTCGATCAGGGCCGGGTCCGCGGTCACCGTCCGCAGCCGCCGCGGCTTGGCGCAGACCGCCGCCGGCGCCTCGCCGGTCACTGCCAGCCGCGCCAGCCGGGCCGCGCCGAGGGCGGCGCCATGCTCTCCCTCCGCCACGCGGTGCAACGGAATGTCCAGCGCGGCGGCCAGAATCGCCAGCCAGACGCGCGAACGGGACCCGCCGCCGATCACGTCGGCCGCCGCGACGCGCGTCCCGGACGCCGCCAGGCTGTCGAGGCAGTCGCGCAACGAAAATGCCACGCCCTCCAGCACCGCCTGGGTGAGCGCCGCGCGTCCGGTCTCATGCGCCAGCCCGGCGAACACCCCACGCACCCCCGCGTCGTTGTGCGGCGTCCGTTCGCCCGACAGGTACGGCAGGAACAGCACCGGGCCGGGGGCATGCGGCACGGCGACCTCGCGCAGCAACGCCGCCTCTCGCCGGCCGGTCACGCGCGACCACCATGCCAGGCACGCGGCAGCCGACAGCGTGACCCCCATCTGGTGCCACAGTCCCGGCAGGGCGTGGCAGAACGCATGCGCCCCCGCCTGCGGATAGGGCGCGAATCGGTCGGTCGTCACCCACACCACGCCGGACGTGCCCAGCGAGACGAACGCGTCGCCGGGGTGGATGGCGCCAAGCCCCACCGCGCCGGCGGCGTTGTCCCCGGCGCCGCCGGCAATCAGCACCGGCGATTGCATGCCCCAGCGCGTGGCCAGCGCCGAGCGCAACGTCCCGGCCGGCGCGTTGCCCTCCACCAGGCGTGGCATCGCATCGCGCGACAGCTCGGTGGCCGCCAACGCGGCATCCGACCAGTCGCGGCGTCCCACATCCAGCCACAGCGTGCCGGAGGCGTCCGACATGTCCTCGAGTTTTTCGCCGCAGAGCCGGTAGCGCAGCCAGGCTTTCGGCAGCAGCACGCTGGCGGTGCGGGCGAATAGCGCCGGTTCGTGACGGCGCACCCACAGCAGTTTTGGCGCGGTGAATCCCGGCATCGCGCGGTTGCCGGTCACCGCCGCCAGCGCGGGAAACCGCCGCTCCAGGTCCTCGCATTCGGCGGCGGCGCGCACGTCGTTCCACAGGATGCAGGGCCGCAGCACCTGCCCCGCGGCATCCAGCAACACCGCGCCATGCATCTGCCCGGACAGCCCGATCGCGCGAACCGCCCCGAGCATCGCCGGGTGATCCGCGTGCACCCCGTCCAGCGTTGTCAGCAACGCCTGCCACCACGACTCCGGGTCCTGCTCGCAACGGCCTGGTGCCGGGCGCGATACGCTCAGCGCGGCAGTCCGGCTGGCCAGCACGCGGCCGGCCGCGTCAACCAGCACAAGCTTCAGGGCGGAGGTGCCGAGATCGAGTCCGAGGAACATCGTGCGCGGCGTGGATCGCGTGTTGCGTCGGCGCGATCGGCGCATGCCCACCGCGTCGCGTCAATGGCCCGGCGGGGCTGCGGGAGCGATGACCACATTGACCTGGATCAATGCCGCCGCTGTTGCATCGAGATATGGGCGCCCCGTTTTGCTTCCAGGGATACGGCGCTTGGACAAGCATGGGTGGCGGCAGCGGCGAGGCGTGGTCCCGGCCACGCGCGGGCCGGGCGGGGCGTCGCACCACACCATCCGCGACCCCGGCGCCCTGCACCTCATCCCATGCCGACTGTCGAGGAGACGCCAATGAGGATCGCAATCGGCGGCGACCACGCCGGGTTCCCGCTGAAGGCCACCATCATCGACGCTGCGCGGGCGCTGGGCCACGAGGTCACCGACCACGGCTGCTACGATGAAACCCCGGTCGATTTCCCCGACATCTCGCAGCAGGTCTGCGCCGCGGTGACCGGGGGAAAAGCCGACCGCGCGATCCTGGTCTGCGGCACCGGGGTCGGCGCCTCGATCGCGGCGAACAAGATCCCCGGCATCCGCGCCTCGATCGTGCACGACGGGCACATCGCCCATCAGTGTGTCGAGCATGACGACGTGAACGTCATGTGCATCGGCGCCAAGATCGTCGGTCCCTGGCTCGCGGTGGACCTCGTCCGCGGCTACCTGGCCGCCGAGTTCAGCACCGACGAGGACTGCCGGCGCCGCGTCCGCAAGCTGATGGAGATGGAGCGCGCGTTCAGCCGCGCCGCCGAATAGGAGTTTTTGCCATGTCGGCCCACGCGGTTCCCGCGCAGCGCTGGGTGCGTATCATCCCCGTTGCGTTCCTGATGTACACCATCGCGTTTATGGACCGGAACAATATCGCCTTCGGCTTCTTCGGCATGCAGAAGGACCTGGGGTTCGCCGCCACGGCATCCGGGCTTGCCGCCGGCATCTTCTTCTTCGGCTATCTGTTTCTGCAGGTCCCCGGCGCCTACCTCGCGGAAACCTGGAGCGCCAAGCGCTTCATCACCGTCGCGCTGCTGGTCTGGGGCTGCGTGTCGATGTGCACCGCCTTCGCGCAGAACCTGACACAGTTGCTGATCATCCGCTTTGTGCTCGGCGTCGTGGAAGGCGGCGTGTCGCCCGCCACCATGATCCTGCTGACCAAATGGTTCCCGCTGAGCGAGCGCTCGCGCGCCAACGCGCTGTGGTACCTGTGCATTCCCGCCGCCTCGATGGTCACCGGACCCATCTCCGGCTGGATTCTGACCCATTACGACTGGCGCATGCTGTTCCTGCTGGAGGGTGCGCCGGCGGTGGTCTGGGCCATCGTGTGGTGGTTCTTCATCGACAATTCCCCGCGTGACGCGGCATGGATCTCGCCGGCCGAGCGCGACTATCTGGAGACCACGATCAACGCGGAGAAAAAGGCGATCAAGGCCGAGACTCCGAGCGTCCGCCAGGTGCTGCGCAACCGCAACGTCGTGCTGCTGCTGGTGCTGTTCTGCTTCCTGCAGGTGGGCTTCTACGGCTATGGGCTTTGGCTGCCGACACTGGTGAAGGCCTTGTCGCAAGGCACCATCATGCAGGTCGGCTGGATCACCGCGATCCCCTGGGCCTGCGCCATGGTCGGCTCGGTGCTGCTGTCGATGCGCGCCGACAAGACGCGTGACTACAAGACCTATATCGCCGGCCCGATCCTGCTTGCCGCGCTGTTTCTCACGTTGTCGGTGGTGGCCGGGCCGGCGCACCCGGTGCTGGCGATCGCCGCGCTCAGCATCTGCATGGGGTTCATGTACTGCTACGCGGTGTACTGGACGGCGCTGACGGCGTTCGTGGCCGATGAAGTGCTGGCCGTCGCCATGGGCACGATCAACGCGATCGGCAATCTTGGCGGCTTCTTTGGACCGTTCCTCGTCGGTTACCTGATCGACCGTACCGGCACGGTCTACGCGGGCGAGAGCATGCTGATCGTCTTCCTGGTGATCGCCGGCGTGTTCGCCCTGCAACTGCGGAACCGCCCGGCGCCGATGGTTGGGGTGGATACGACCACGCGGATGGCCGCGGCGGAGTAGACGGCGGCCTGGGCGGGTAGAACGGAGGGTGCCATGGCTTTGACCGACCTGGCGCGCACGACGGTGGCGCGGCGGCTGGCGCATCTGCAGGCGGTGCGTGAGCGGGTGACGATCGACGCGGATACGCATCCGTCGTCACCCGCGCTGTATACCGACGCGCTGCGCCGCCGGCTGGCCGACGACCCGAACTACTTTCACGGCCGGCCGATCAGCGGCGAAGAGCTGCTGCGCGACATGGACCATGCCGGCGTGGACATGGCGCTAAGCTGGCAGAACCCTGCCGTGACCGTTTACACCGACGACCAGCGCGAGAATTTCGCCGCGCTGTGCGCGGCCAACGCGGCGATCGCCGCGCTGGCCGCTCGCCATCCCACCCGGGTGATCCCGGCGGGCTGGACCGACCCGCAGGCCCTGGGCGAGGACGCGGCGGCGGAGCTGGTGCGCATCTGCGTGGACGAATGGGGTTTTCCCATCGTCAAGATGAACCCGGCGCAAAACCGCTATCCGATCGACAGCCACGTGGTGCTGCGCATGGTGGACCGCATCGTTGCATGCGGCGCCGTGCCGGCCTTCCATTTCGGTGCGGATACGGAATTCACGCCGGCCGACGGCTTGCGCGCCGTCGCGCTGCGCCATCCCGACTGGCCGGTCATCGGCGTGCACATGGGCGGCGGCGGTCCCGCCTATGTCGAGGGCGAGCCGCTCTACCAGGCCGCGCGGGCGCTGGGCCTGGGTTGCCCGAACGTGTTCTTCGTGCTCAGCGCCAAACGCGACACCCATATCGAAAGCGACCTGATCACCTACCAGGTCGCAGGGGCGCCCTTCGCGCACAACATCGCGGTGGCGAGCGACGCGCCGTATGGCCGGATCAGTTGGAATTTCGGCGGCTTCCGGGCGATGTTCGCCACCCTGCGGGACGGCGCGACGCACGGCGATCCGCGCCTGCGCGCCAATCCCGGCCTGTTCGACGACGCAGCGGTGCAGGGCTTCATGGGCCGCAACATCGCGGACGTGGTCATCCGCACCGATCTCGCGCTGCTGCGCGCGGTCGACGCGCGTGCGGCCGCCTGACGGCCGGCGTCAGTTCGCCGCCGGCTCGGGGTCGCGCATCATCGGTGGCGTGGCGTCGGCCTTGATCGCCTGCTCCAGGACTTGCAGATCCTGTGCAACCGCCTGCCGGGCCGCCGCCTCCATGGCACGGAAGCGGCGAATCACCTCGCGGCCGAACGGCGTCAGCTCCGCGCGCTTGTCGGCCTTGCCGCCTGGCCGGGTCGCGACGACGGGCTGCGCGAACGCCTGATTAAGGCTGTCCACCAGCAGCCAGGCGCGGCGATACGACATCTCCATCGCGCGCCCGGCGGCGCTGATCGAGCCGTGGCGGCCGATCAGTTCCAGCAGCCGGACTTTGCCGGGTCCCAAGCGAACCGTGTCGCCGAAATCCAGCCGCAGCGAGAGTCGAGTCGTTCGGTCGGCCATGTGACAGGCATTACACCAACCGGCGCCGATCTTGACCCGCCGGCGGTCCACCCCGCGCCAGTCGCGCCGGCCACCGCGGCGTCGGCGTGGCCGTGTTTTGGAATGCGACTGGCGTGGACCATTCACCCGTGCCCCTTGCCAGCCGGGTGCGCCCCGTGGTCCAAGCCGGTGGATCAAGCGCGGCCGGTGACCCATGCCCGATTCCCTGCCTGATCCAGCCCTCATGCCCACGGACGCGAGCGCCGACGAGCGGGTGCTGATCCTCGACTTCGGCTCGCAGTTCACCCAGTTGATCGCCCGCCGGCTGCGCGAGTCCGGCGTCTATTGCGAGATCTGGCCGTTCAACGCCGATCCCGCGCGCATCCGCGCCTTCCACGCCCGCGCCTACATCTTGTCCGGCGGCCCGGCCAGCGTGCATGAGGGCGAGTCGCCGCGCGCGCCGCAGATGGTGTTCGAGCAGGGGGTGCCGGTGCTGGGCATCTGCTACGGCCAGATGGTGATGTGCGCCCAGCTTGGCGGCGAGACGCAGGGCTCCGACCATCGCGAGTTCGGCCGCGCCTTCGTCGACGTGACCGGCGACTGCGCGCTGCTCGACGGCGTCTGGCATCCCGGCGCGCGCGAGCAGGTCTGGATGAGCCACGGCGATCGCGTCACTCGCCTGCCGGAGGGGTTCCGCGTGGTCGGATCGAGCGAGGGCGCGCCGTTCGCGGTCTTCGCCGACGACGCGCGGCGGTTCTACGGGCTGATGTTCCACCCCGAGGTGGCGCACACGCCGCACGGCGCGCAATTGCTGCGCAATTTCACCCACAAGGTGGCCGGGCTGTCCGGGTCGTGGACCATGGCCGGCGTTCCGCGCCACCGAGATCGCCCGCATTCGCCAGCTGGTGGGGCAGGGGCGGGTGATCTGCGGCCTGTCCGGCGGCGTGGATTCCTCGGTTGCCGCGGTGCTGATCCACGAGGCGATCGGCGACCAGCTGACCTGCATCTTCGTCGATCACGGCCTGCTGCGTGCCGGCGAGGCCGAGCAGGTGGTCAGGACGTTCCGTGACCGGTTCAACATCCGGCTGGTGCACCGCGACGCGTCAGACCTGTTCCTCGGCGCGCTGGAGGGCGTCACCGACCCTGAGGTGAAGCGCAAAACCATCGGCCGGCTGTTCATCGAGGTGTTCGAGCAGGAAGCCGCGAAAGTCGGCGGCGCCGATTTCCTGGCGCAGGGCACGCTGTATCCGGACGTGATCGAGAGCGTCAGCTTTACCGGCGGGCCGTCCGTCACCATCAAGTCGCACCACAATGTCGGTGGGTTACCGGAACGGATGCGCATGCGCCTGGTCGAGCCGTTGCGCGAGTTGTTCAAGGACGAGGTGCGCGCGCTGGGCCGCGAGCTGGGCATCCCGGAGGCCATCGTCGGCCGCCATCCGTTCCCCGGCCCGGGCCTGGCGATCCGCATCCCCGGCGCGATCACCGCGGGAAAAACTCGAGCTGCTGCGCAAGGCCGACGCGATTTTTCTGGAGGAAATCCGCGCCGCCGGCCTGTACGACGCGATCTGGCAGGCGTTCGCCGTGCTGCTGCCGGTGCGCACGGTTGGCGTGATGGGCGACGGACGGACCTACGACAATGCCTGCGCGCTGCGCGCCGTCACCAGCAGCGACGGCATGACGGCGGATGTGTATCCGTTCGACATGGCGTTTTTGACGCGGGTGGCGAACCGGATCGTCAACGAGGTGCGCGGGATCAACCGCGTGACGTATGACATCACCAGCAAACCGCCGGGGACGATCGAGTGGGAGTGAGGGGGAGTACTCTGGAGTAGAATGGAGTAGAATAGGATAGCCAATGAAACTGTTACGCAGCGATTGCAGTCGATAGTGGTCGATCGGCTGTTCTGCCGGCAATGCTGAAGGTCTCTGCACCGACGGCTCACCAAGGAATGGTGCGGCCAAGATAGTCGAGATATTGCAGCCCAGGAGTGCCTTGCACGGAGAGGAGTACCTTTACCAGATTCGGAACGCTCTCCTCGATGCTCAGCCGGCCGTCCGGCCCACCCATATCCGTCCGTACCCAGCCGGGCGCCATCAGTACCATCGCGCGTAAATCTTCGGAATGGCGCGCCGCAAAACTGCGCATGAGCATATTCAGTGCCGCTTTGCTGCCTCGGTACACCTCCCGCATGCCAGCCGTGTTGTTGCTGACGCTGCCTTGCCCAGACGACATTACCCCGATCGTTCCCGTAGGAGAGACGAGATCGTGCAGGGCTTCGACGACCCGCATCGGGCTCAGCGCGTTCGTCACCATGACGCGCACGAACTCTTCCGTTGTCACGTCGCCGACCGTCTCCGTCGGATCGTTCGTGACACCCGCGTTCACGAACAATACATCGAATACCCGTCCCGATAGACGAGCACGTAGCGCCGCGATCTGATCCGGTTCGCAGATATCGACGGTCTCGATCTCGACCCGGCTTCCAGACTTGTCCGCAAGGTCGTGCAGCAGGGTCCTGGCCCTTCCTCGAACCGTGGCGACGACGTCCCACCCGTGCTTCAGGTATTCCGCGGCCATCGCGTAGCCGAGGCCGCGCGACGCGCCAATAAGCAGGATGTTTTTGTTCGGAGGCGTTGTGGGCATGGCGAAGCCTTTTGCCTTTCTGGTCAGGCATTCAAATTGCTCGATTTCCGATCCGTGCGCCAGACGCAGCGTGTGCAATGATAAGCTGCGGCAAACGCTATGCATCCGGGGCCAGCATGGTAGTCAAACGCTATTCGGGGCTTCGCCCCTGCGCCCGGTCGTCGCGCACGGAGTGCCATTGGGTATCTCGAACGCCCATCTGCCATTCGAGCATCGTGAGTTTCGCTCGAAGCCGTGCTAAGACTGCTCCATCCTGAAGCCAAACCGGAACCATGCCCGTAAACATTCCGATCAAGAACGCTCCGAACCACGTCGTGCAGCGGCTCCGACAGCGGGCGGAGCGCCACCACCGGTCGCTGCAGGGCGAACTCCTGGCGATCATCGAGGCGGCCGCGCGGGAGGACCAACCGACCGCCCCGTCCGACCTCCTGGCCGAATTGCGCAAGCTTGGGGTGCAGACCCCTAGCGAGGCCGCCGATCTGATCCGCGCAGACCGTGACGGACGCTAAGGTCGTCGACGCCTCCGCCCTTGCCGCGCTGCTGTTCGGCGAACTGGAGGCCGATCTTGTGGCGGCCCAGCTCGATGGCGCGCGGCTCGTGGCCCCCAGCCTGCTTGCCTTCGAGCTGGCAAACGTTTGCCTCGTGAAATGCCGACGCCACCCCGATCAGCGTGAGGCGCTGCTCGCCGCGTTCGACCTGCGCGATCGGCTCGGCGTCGAGGAGATCGCGGTCGATCACGCCGGCGCCGTCGATCTGAGGCGCGCTGTGCGCAGCGACTGGTACTGATGACATCATCGCACGCGTCCAGCCGCTCGACATGGTTCCTGACGCGCGTTGGCCGAGCGCCCGAGAGCCGGCTGCGCTTGCGCGCCAGAATTATCTGACTATAGTCAGGCAATGGGCGCCGATCTGGTGCGACGGGTTCGCCGCTTCCACCGTCTGGTCACGCAGCGCATCGGTGCGCTGGAGACCAGCTATCTGCATCGCGGCCGGCCGCTCGGCGAGGCGCGGTTGCTCTATGAAATCGGACTGGAGGGCGGCGAAGTTCGCGTCTTGCGGGAGAAGCTCGGGCTGGACTCCGGATATGTCAGCCGCCTGTTGCGATCGCTTGAAGAACAGGGCCTGGTTCAGGTGCGCAGCGACCCTGGCGACGGCCGCGTTCGTCGCGCCGTTCTGACCCGCAAGGGGCGCGCCGAGCTCAGGGCGTATGACCGGAGGTCTGATGCGCTCGCGGAATCGATTCTGGCGCCGCTCAGCGCGACGCAGCGGCAGCGTCTGGTCGCCGCCATGGGCGAGGTGGAACGGCTGATCCGCGTGGCCGCCATCGACCTCCGGATCGAACCGCCGGGCAGCCGCGATGCGCGCTGGTGCCTCGACGCGTATGTCACGGAGCTCGCGGCGCGGTTTGAAACCGGGTTCGACGCGGCGAAGAGCAACTCCGCAAGCGACGCGGAACTGACGCCCCCGTCGGGTTATTTCGTGGTCGCACGGCTCGACGGCGCGCCGGCGGGATGCGGCGCGCTCAAGGTGACCGGCGCGAACATCGGCGAGATCAAGCGCATGTGGACCGCACCGTCCGCCCGCGGTCTCGGCATCGCGCGCCGGGTGCTCGATGCGCTCGAGGCGAAGGCGGCAGAGGTCGGGCTGACGACGCTCCGGCTGGAGACCAATGCGACGCTGCGCGAGGCGCAGGCGCTGTATCGCGGCAGCGGCTACCGGGAGGTCGCGCCGTTCAACGACGAGCCGTACGCCCACCACTGGTTCGAGAAGCAGCTCTGATTTGTGGCGTCACAGGGTCAGTCCGTCGCCAGGCGGTCGGGCGGCTGATACGATCCTTGTTTCGGCGCGGAACCACATCCGGGGCCAGATCATGCTCGGTCACCCGGTGGGGTCGAGCCTCCGGATAGCTGGTCCATAGGTTTTGAGATATTTCATTCCTGTATCGCACATGACGGTGACAACGGTGGCATCCGGGCCCAGTTGCTCCGCCAGCCGCACCGCGGCGACGACATTGCAGCCCGTGGAGGTCCCGGCAAACAGGCCCTCTTCCCGAGCCAGCCGCAGCGCCATGGCCACCGCCTCGTCCGTCGAGACGCGCTCGATCCGATCGGCGATGCCCGCCTGCCACAGCGGTACGACAAACCCAGCCCCGATCCCGTCGATCTTGTGCGCGCCTGCCGGGCCGCCCGACAAAACCGGGGATTCAGCCGGCTCCACGGCAACGACCTGGAGGCGCTCAGTGTGGCGGCGCAAGGCCTCCGCGGTACCCCGCAGCGACGCCGCGGTTCCCACGCTCTGGACGAAACCATCGATCCGCCCGCCGGTCTGCCGCCAGAGTTCCTCCGCCATGACGTGATAGGCCGCAAGCTGGTCCGTGTTGTTCAGTTGATCGGTCCAGAAGCCGTGGGTCTCCGCCGTAATGACGCGCGCGGCCTCGATCATGTCCCGGGTCAGCTTCTCCGTCATGCGGCCGTCGTCGCTGCGCACGATGTGCAGCCTGGCCCCAAGCGCCTGCATGTGATCGAGTTTTTCCTGGGCGAAGGCGTCCGACGTGACGATATCCAATCGATATCCCTTCACCGCGCAGACCAGCGACAGCGACACCCCGGTGCTGCCGCCGGTATATTCGACGACGGAGCCACAAGCGGCGAGATGACCGTCCGCCTCTGCCGCCTCGATCATGGCGCGTGCCATGCGGTCCTTCATGCTGCCGGTGGGATTTTCACTCTCGAGCTTCAACAGAATCCGCGCGCCGTTGCCGCGCAGGATATTGCGCAAGGCCACCAATCTTGTGTTGCCGATGCAGTGCAGGACGTCCCGCCGCACGTCGCTCATGATGCCCGTCGCCTTTGCTGCCAAATCCGCATGCGCCACTTCCATGCATACGCAAACTATGTATATGCATATATCCATGAACCCCCGAACGCCACCGCGCAAGACGCTCCGCACCGACGCCGGCGCGCTGGTCGAGGCGTGTCCCGGCTGGAACAGCCGGCTGGCGGCCCGGCGGATTACCCAGTTCCTCGATCGGGCCGTCGCCAATTGCGGCCTGACCGTGGCGCAGCTTGGCCTGATGGCGCAGATCGCCGTGGCCGCCGATGACACGCTGGGCGCGCTGGCCCGGCGTACCGGCCTCGACCAGTCGACGCTGTCGCGCACCCTGCGCACGCTCGAGCGGGAAGGGCTGATCGAGATCGCCGCAGTCGAGACCGATCTGCGGCGTCGGGCGGTATGGCTCACCGAGACCGGCGCGCGGCGGCTGGAGGCGGCTGTACCGGTGTGGCGCAAGGCGCAGGCCGGGCTGGCGCTGCGTCTGTCGCCCGACCTGGCCCGGCGCCTGGCCAACGCGGCCGAGGGCTTGATCACGGACTGAATCCGACGTCACACGTTCCAACTCGCTCGACCGCCGCGCGGTGATCGCGCCGGGGGCCGGGCGCTGCCCGCCGGCCCGTGGCCCTGCGTGACCGACCTGACCGGCCGCGCACCGCGGGCCCGCCTCAGCCGGTCAGCACCGGAACCTGTGCCGCCGTCGCGGCGGCGAGCAGCGCGGTGCCCAGGCAAGGGCGCATGGCCGGGGTCGAATCTTGGACCTTTACAATCCCGCCGGTTGGACGATGGATGCCGCCCCCGCCGCCCGACCACGTCGCATCGTCACCCCCCGAGGGCGGCCCGCAGCAGGACCAGCGCATGAGCACCACGCTTGCCAAACCCCGCGGCCGCCACTTCTTCGCCAACCCGGGCCCGACCAACATCCCCAACTCGATCCTGCGCGCGCTCGATCGCCCGACCATCGACTTCCATGACCCGGAGTTCCGCGAGGTGTTCGACGCCTGTTTCGACGGGGTAAAGCGCGTGCTCGGCACCGAGCACCGCCTGTTCATGTACACCGGCTCGGGCCACGGCGCCTGGGAGGCCTCGCTCACCAACCTGTTTTCTCCCGGCGACACCATCCTGATCGTCGAATCCGGCTACTTCTCCGACGAGTGGGCGAAGATGGCCAACGCGCTGAAGCTCGAGGTGCGCAGCGTCGCCGCCGACTGGCGCCACGGCGTCGACATCGCCGCGATAAAGGCGGCGCTGGCCGAGGACACCGCGCACACCATCAAGGCGGTGTGCGTCGTGCACAACGAGACCGCCACCGGCATGTTCATCCCGCTGCCGGAGGTCCGTGCCGCGATCGATGCGACAAAGCATCCGGCGCTGTTCCTGGTGGACACGATCTCCTCGCTCGGCTCGCTGGATTTCCGCATGGACGCGTGGGGCATCGACGGCGTGGTCGGCGGCAGCCAGAAGGGGCTGATGCTGCCCACCGGCATGAGTTTCACCGCCGTCTCGCCCAAGGGCATGGCGGTGCACCAGAACGCCAGGCTCGGCCGCTACTATTTCGACTGGTCGGTGATGCTCGGGCGCAACCCGCAAAGCTTCGTCGGCACGATCCCGGTGAACTTCTTCTACGGCTTGCAAGAGGCCCTGCGCCTGCTGGACGAAGAGGGCCTGGCCAACGTGTTCGCCCGCCATGCGCGGCTGGGCGAGGCGGTACGGCGCTGCGTCAAGGTCTGGGCCGGCAACAACGGCCCGCAGTTGTTCTGCACCAATCCGGCGCGCTATTCCGCTTCCGTGACGGCCGTGGTGATGCCGGAAGGCCATGATGCCGACGAAATGCGCACCACGGCGCGCCAGCGGTTCAACGTCTCGCTCGGCGGCGGGCTCGGCAAGCTGAAGGGCTCGGTGTTCCGCATCGGCCATCTCGGCGATCTGAACGAGCCGATGGTGCTGGGCACGCTGGGCAGCGTGGAGATAGCGCTGCGGCTGAACGGCGTGCCGCACGGCAAGGGCGGCGTCGAGGCGGCGATGGATTTTCTGGCGGGCTGAGGGGGGGAGGGGCGAAGTCAACTCCCCCTCCC
>CAVZBG010000005.1:0-109110 GCA_963773345.1 uncultured Alphaproteobacteria bacterium
GGGCAGGCCGACGAGATCGGCCGAGTTCAGCCCGGCGATGGCGGCGGAGCTCAGCGCCTGCGCCTCGGCGGTGCCGAGCGAGGCGAGCTGGGTGGTGGTCAGCGCGGCGATCTGCGCCGAGGACAGCACGGCGGCGTTGGCGGTGCCCATCGCATCGATCTGCGCCGCGGTCAGCCCGGGCACCTGGGCGGCGCTGATCGCCTTGACCTGGGCGGTCCCCAGCGCCAGCACCTGCGCGGTGGTCAGCCCGTTGAGCTGGGCGGTGCTCAGCGCGGCGAACTGCGCGGTGGTCAGCGCGTCGATCTGCGCCGTGCCCATCCCCGGGACGAACGCCGTGCCCGTCCCGGACCCGCTCAGCTCCGCGGTGCTCAGCCCGGCCAGCGCGGCAGTGCTCAGCCCCGGGAGCTGGGTGCTGCGGAGTGCCACGACGGACGCGGTCTGCATCGCAACTATATCGGCCGAGTTCAGCCCGGCGATGCCGGTGGAGCTCAGCGCCACCGCGTCTGCCGTCGAGAGAATCGCGATATCCGCAGTTGTCACCGCGGCGATCTGCGCGGAGGTCAAAGCCGCGATCTGCTGGGTGGTCAGGCTCTGAAGGTCTGCCGTCGACCAGCCGGCGATCGTGCTTGTGGGAAGGCCCGCAATCTGGGCGGTGGTGAGGCTGGACAGTGACATTTTGCGGGCTCCGTCTAAACAACGGTTGCGACTGGCAAAATTTTTCTGCCCGCCGGCACCATGCCCGTAACAAGTTGACAGAACGTAAACCGAATCTACGAATCTGAGACATCAGCGGATCGGCATCGCCGAACAGGCTCGCCGTTTACCCGGCAGCAATATCCGGCGGCGACAATGGCGCTCCACTTTCCGCCGGACGTGCCGCTATGTCCTGGCTACAATGTCTCCATCTCGGCTGCCGCGCCGTGTCGGGCCGCCCTGCCGCGCGGCTGGCCTATGGCGTCGTCCTGGCCGCGGACGGCCGACACATGGCTGCGGTCCGCCAATTCACCAGGGCGGCACGCGACGGCTTGCCGGAAGCGCAGTTCCGGCTCGGGCGTTGCTATCTGCTGGGTCTCGGCCTGCCATCCTGTCCGGACGCCGCACTGTGCTGGCTGACCCGCGCGGCGGACGGGGGTAATGTCGAGGCGCAGGTCATGCTCGCCGCGCTTGCGTTGCAGGGCATCAGCCTCGGAGCCGAAGCCGGGCTGCTGGAACCGGCGCGACGCTACGCCGGACGGCCACCGGACTATCATGCGGCGCTGAAGCGGGCAGAACAGGCCGCGGCCGGGGGATCGGCGGAGGCACAGGCGCTGGTCGGCCATATCCTCACCGCGGGTCCGGACGAACTGCGCGATATGCCGCGCGGGGCCCAGTATTACCGGCTTGCCGCCGAAAGCGGGTCCGCCCAAGGGCAGCTCGGCTGGGCTCTGGCGCTGCTGCGCGATGACGCCGCCCGGGCGGCGGCGGCGTCCCAGGGTGGGGCGTCCCCGGCCGTGCGCGCCGAGGCGCGGGGGCTGCTGGAGGCCGCCGCTCAAACCGACCTGCCAGCCGCGCATTTCGCGCTGGGCGTGCTCGACGAACAGGCGGACGATCGCACCGATGCGCTCGCCACCGCAATGGCGCATTACCGTGCAGCGGCCGAGCGGGGCCACCGGTCGGCGCAGTTCCGCTACGGGTTGGCCCTGATGGACGGGCGTGGCGTAGAACGGGACACCCTGGCAGGCGAGAGCTGGCTGCGCCGCGCCGGCCTCGCCGGCGATGCGGACGCAGCGGCGGCAGTCGGCGATCTCTATGCGCGCGCCGGTGGACTGCCCCCCAATTTCTACGAGGCTGCACTGTGGTTCCAGCGCGCAGCGGACGCCGGGCATGTCGGTGCGGCCCGCGCGCTGGGGCAGCTCTATCTGCGTGGCGGCGGGTTCGGGACCGACCCGCCCTCGGCGGTGCGCTGGCTGCGCGTGGCGGCGGACGCAGGCGACGCGGCGGCGGCGTATGACCTGGGGCTCTGCCTGGCGCAGGGCATCGGGGTGCCGCGCGATGACGCCGCGGCGTTGCAACGGTTCCTCGCCGCGACCGATGCCATGCCAGCGGCGCGCTATTGGCATGCCCGCATGCTGGCCGAGGGGCGGGGCACCGCGGCGGACCAGCAGGCCGCGCGCGCCGGCTACCTGCGCGCCGCGGCGGAGGGCAACGGGGATGCGGCGGTGGCTGCCGGCGAGATGCTGGTGAACGGGCGCGGTGGGCCGCCGGACTGGTCAGCCGCGATGGCGCTGTTCGGCCACGCGGCCGCGGAGGGGCACCCGGGTGCCCGGTATGCGCTGAGGGTGCTCGAATTGGCTGAAGGGCCGGGCGTGTCACGCGGCGCATGCGTCGAGGCCTGACGCAAGGTCAGCCTGGAGGCGCAGCAGCGTGACCTCGAATGCGGCAGTGAAGCCGGCGATGTCGCCGATGGTCTCAGTCCACCGCGCTACGGTGAACAAGGACTTGTAGCCGGCGTGCGCCTGGGGGTCGGTGGCCAGGGTCACCGCGGTCTCGACGTACATCGCCAGGTCGCCGGCGATGCCGCGTCCAGCGCCGATCGCCGCGAGCAGGCGACCGGCCATGCGCGAGGCGAACAACTCGCCCGACAGCGTCAGCAGCGGCAGCCCCATGCGGATCGCGTCACTGGCGATGGTTCCGGCGTTGTACGGCGAGGTGTCGAGGAACAGGTCCGCCAGCGCCAGCCGCGCCATGTAGTCCGCCGGGCTGACCCGTCCGGCGAAGATCAGCCGCGCGGGGTCGATGCCGGCAGCGGCGGCGCGCAGGCGGAGGTTGCGGCATGACCACTCGTTATCGGCGACCAGCCACAGTACGGCGGCCTCGACGCGGAGGAGAATGTCCATCCAGGCGGCGAACATCGCCTCGGTGATCTTGTAGTGATTGGAGAAGCAGCAGAATACGAAACGGTCCCGGGGCAGCCCGGCCGCCGTGCGGGTGCCCGGCGCGCCGATCGCGCGCTTGCTGTCGTTGGCCTGGTAGATTCCGGCGATGTAGAGCGGCCGCGGGGCGTACGCGGCGGCAACCGCAGGCGGAATAACGATGCTGTCGCAGAACAGGTAATCCAACTCCGGCAGCGGCACCGGGCCGACGAAGCCGAGATAGGTCGCCTGCACCGGCGCCGGGCGCCAGCGCAGGATCTGCAACCGCGAGCCGGCGGTGAGGCCGTTCAGGTCGATCAGGATGTCGATCTCGTCGGCGCGGATGCGGCGTGCCGCGTCCTCGTCGGACAGCGCGCGGATCGACGCGTAGTGGTCGAACGCACCAATCACGCGGCGGCGGATCTCGCTGCCGTCGTCCAGGCTGGTGCAGTAGCCGAACACCTCGAAGCGGTTCCGGTCGTGCCGCTCGAACAGCTCGGCGATCAGGAAGCTCATGGCGTGGCGGCAGAAATCCGAGGACATGTAGCCCAGGCGGATGCGGTCGTGGCGGTAGCCGCGCGGCGGGCTGAGCCGCTCGGGCGCGGGGGCGGTCTTGCGGCGCAGCCAGCCGGCGCAGATCGCGCGCTGCTCGGCGACCTTGTCGGTCAGCGCCAGTGCCGCGAGCGGGCCGCATTGCGCGAGCAGGTCCTGCTTTGTCAGGCCGGGGATCAGCTCGGCCAGCACGGGCCATTCGCACATCTTCTGGCGGAGATGCAGCCAGTGCTGCACCGCGTCGGGCTGCGCCGGGTCGGTCAGCAGGCTGGCGCGCAGGGCCTGCTCGGCCTCGGCGAGCCGCCCGGTCTGTTCCAGCAGGCGGGCGCGCTGGTTGATCAGGGCGGTGCGCGCCGCGTCGGGCTGGATCGCCTGGCCCCAGGTCTGCAACGCGGCGTCCGGCTGGCCGAGCCGTTCCAGCAGCAGGCCCAGGTTGATCGCCGCGGGCGAAAAATCCGGCTTCAGCGCCAGCGCGCTGCGATAGGCCAGGATGGCGTCGGCCGGCGCGCCGGCGTGGCTGAGCTCGACGCCGAGGTTGAACCAGGCGCCGTGCAGCAGCCGGGTGCCGCCGGCGTTCAGCGCGATCCAACTGCGGTAGAGCACGATCGCCGCGGGATCGCCGCGGTTGCCGCCGATCCGCTCGACCGCCCCGATAAGCTGCTCGAAGGAGGCGGTTTCGAGCTGGAGCGCGGCGGCCGGGTCGATACCTGCGTCGGCTTGGAGGGGAAGGTCCATCGTGTGCCTGGCCGCCTGCCTGTTGGTGCTGGCCGGCGTGGTGGCAGAGGTCAGGTTAACATCCGGTATGCGCGATCGCGCAGCCGGGGTGGGGCTGCGCGGGGATGTCGCAAGGTCGGCGTGCCATCCTCGGCGATCTGTCTGGCCGTCGAGGCGGGCGGCCATCTCCTCCGGCCTGGCGCTGCGGCCACGCAGCCTCATGCCGCACGGGATCGAGTCCGCGCGGTTCGCATCCGCGACCATCACCAGGGCCAGGCGCGTGGTGCCCGCCCGGCGCAGCACGGCACCTGCCCGTCGGTGCAAGGCGAGCACCGTTCTCACGTTGCACAGCATTACGTCCGGGATATTCGCATGCGTTGCCGTCGCGCCGATGCATCCGCCAGCACAGGGCGAGCCTGCGCAACACTCCGGGGGTCGCGGCGGGCAGCCGGTGCACATCCGGCCGAAATCCGGCTGCCCCCCGCTGCTTCCGCCCCGGTCCGCAGCAGCACCAACCGCGTCGGCGCGCCCGCGCACCCCCGCCAAGCGCCGACTCAGCTTCATCAATCGGTCACTTTACCTCGGTGCGCTTGCTTACCAAACAGACCGGGCTCACACGGGAGAGAACCCAACCATGCGCTTCAAACTGATGGCGGCCGCCTGCCTGGCCGCGATCCTCGGCACCGCTGGCGTCGGCCCCGCTGGCCTCGGCACCGCTGTCGCCCAGGCCCAGGAGGTGGTGACCATCTACAGCGCCGATGGCCTGCATGACGGCTCGCCGAACTGGTACCAGACCCAGTTCGACGCCTTCACCAAGGCGACCGGCATCAAGGTGCAATACATCGAGGGCGGCTCCGGCGTCGTGGTCGACCGCGTGGCCAAGGAGCAGGCCAACCCGCAGGCCGACGTGCTGGTGACCCTGCCGCCGTTCATCCAGAAGGCCGCCGCCGACGGGCTGCTCGACGCCTTCACGCCGGACGGCGCCAACATGATCCCCGCCGCCAGCAAGGACCCGCACGGCCACTACACCGCGCTGGTCAACGACTACCTGTGCTTCATCTACGACTCAGCCGAGCTCAAGACGCCGCCAAAAACCTTCGCCGACCTGCTGAAGCCCGAGTTCAAGGGCAAGATCCAGTACTCGACGCCCGGCCAGGCAGGCGACGGCACCGCGGTGATGCTCCAGGTCGTGCATGCCTACGGCAGCGCCGACGCCGGGTTCCAGTACCTGAAGGAGCTGCAGGCGAACAACGTCGGCCCGTCCTCCTCGACCGGGCGGCTGACCGGGCTGGTCAACAAGGGCGAGCTGTATGTGGCCAACGGCGACGTGCAGATGAACATCTCGCAGATGGCGCAGAACCCGAACATCCGCATCTTCTTCCCGGCCGGGCCGAACGGCCAGCGCTCGACCTTCGCGCTGCCCTACTACATCAGCCTGGTGCACGGCGCGCCGCACAGCGCCAACGGCAAGAAGCTGATCGACTTCCTGCTGACCAAGGACGCGCAATCCACCGTCAGCGAGGTCGCGCAGGGCCTGCCGGTGCGCACCGATGTCCATCCAACCGACGCCACCTACAAGCAGATCGAGGACACCATGAAGGGCGTGACGATCTGGTCGCCCGACTGGGCCGCGGTGCTGAAGAACCTGCAGGCCGACGTGAAGCGCTGGCACGACGAGACCGGCAGCTAGAGGTGAGCTCGCTGAGGCCCCGACTGATGGCCTCCGACTGATGGCCTCCGATGGGGCGGCGGTTGCGCTTGGCGCGGCCGCCCGCGTGGACCGGGCCGCCGGCGCGGCGACGGCCAGCGGCATCGGCTTTCAGGGCGTGACGGTCGCCTACAAGGGCGCCGTCGCGCTCGACGCGCTGACGCTCGACATCGCGCCGGGCGAGATCATGGCGATCATCGGCCCGTCCGGCTGCGGCAAGACCACGGCGCTGCGGGCCGTCGCCGGGTTCGTCCGTCCCACCAAGGGGCGCGTGCGCATCGGCGAGCGGGACGTGACCGACCTGCCGCCGCACGCGCGCGACATCGGCATGGTGGTGCAGAACTACGCGCTGTTCCCGCACATGCGCGTCGCCGCCAACGTCGCCTTCGGGCTGCACGCGCGCCGCGCCCCGGCCGCGCTGGTGCGCGAGCGCGTCGCGGACTGCCTGCGCATGGTCGGCATGGAGGCCTACGCCGAGCGGCTGCCGCGCGAGCTGTCGGGCGGCCAGCAGCAGCGCGTGGCGATCGCCCGGGCGCTCGCCATCCGCCCGCGCGTGCTGCTGCTGGACGAGCCGCTGTCGGCGCTGGACGCGCAGATCCGCCAGACCATGCTGGAGGAGCTGGCGCGGCTGCACCGCGAGCTGCCGCACCTGACCGTGCTCTTCGTCACGCACGACCAGGCCGAGGCGCTGACGCTGGCCGACCGCATCGCCATCATGCGCGCGGGCAAACTGATCGCGCAGGGGCAATCGAGCCGGCTGTATCACGAACCACCGAACCGCTTCGCCGCCGAATTCCTCGGCCGCGCCAACCTGCTGCCGGTCGCGGTCGATACGATCAACAACGGCGTGGCGGGGTTGAGGCTGGGCGATACCGTGGTGACCGCGCGCGCGCCACACGCGCTGCCCGCCGGCAAGCAGGCGCTGCTCTGCCTGCGGCCGCACGCGATGGTGCTGGCCGATGACGGGCGCGACAATCACCTCGCAGGCGTGGTGCGCGAGGTCATCTGGCACGGCGAACGCCACAGCGTGGAGTTGGAGGTTCCCGGCGGGGTGATCCGGCTGAGCGCGCTCCCGCTGCGCGAGCCGCCGCTGCGCGGCACGCCGGTCAGCGTGCACTTCCATACCGATGACGCAACGCTGATCGCCGATGACTAGCGCGGGTTCAGCCATCGACTACCTCTCCCGCTCTTCGCGGGAGAGGTCGCGGAGCGGAGCGACGCGGGTGACGGTCGTGCCGCGGGCACCACCCTCACCCGGCTTCGCTGCGCTCGCCGACCTCTCCCGCGAAGAGCGGGAGAGGTGTACGCGAAGCGCGCACCCATGAGCGATGCAACCACCAGCACCGTAACGACCGCGCGCCACGCCGCCCCGCTCGATCTCGGCTGGCTGCTAGTCGTCCCGCCGCTGCTCCTGCTGGCCGGCATCTTCTACTACCCGCTCTCGCTGATCCTGCGCCAAAGCCTGACCGGCGACGCCGGCGTGCTGTCGCTCGCGCCCTACGCCGAGGTGCTCACCGGCGCCCTGTTCCGCAACGCCCTGCTGCACACCGTGATGATCGCGCTCGGCGCCACCGCGGGCTGCCTGGTGCTGGCGTTCACCCTGGCGGTGATCCTGGCCTTCATCCCGTTCCCCGGCGCGCGCCTCGCCGCGCGGCTGATCGACACCGTCATCGCGCTGCCGACCTTCCTGGTGGCGCTGGCCTTCACCTTCATCTACGGCTCGGCCGGGCTGCTGAACGCCGGGCTGATGCAGATGCTCGGCACCACGCACCCGCCACTGGATTTCCTCTACTCACCCACCGGCGTGATCCTGGCGGAGATCACCGTCTACACGCCGTTCATCCTGCGCCCGCTGCTCGCCGCGCTGTCGCTGATCGAGCCGGCGCAGATCGAGGTGGCCAGCAGCCTCGGCGCCGGCACCGCGCGCATCATCCGCCAGATCATCCTGCCCGCCGCCCTGCCGGCGCTGCTGGCCGGCGGCAGCCTGTGCCTGCTGCTGACGGTGAACGAGTTCGGCGTGGTGTTCTTCATCGGCGCCAAGGGGGTGATCACCCTGCCGCTGCTGGTCTACGACAAGGCGATCCAGGAATTCGACTACACCACCGCCTGCGTCTGCGCCGTGGTCAACGTCGCGCTGTCGCTGGCCTTGTTCACGCTGTATCGCCTGCTGCTGCGCGGGCTGGCCGGGTCGCGTGCTGGTCTGGTCTAGCAGCGGGCGGGCGCTCGCCTGGGGGCTGTTCGCCGTGCTGTTCGGCGTGGTCTACCTGGTGCCGCTGGCGATCATCGCGCTGGCCAGCGTCAGCGGCCAGTGGAACGGCGTGCTGCCGAGCCATCTGGGGCTGCACAACTACGCCGCGGCGCTGACCGGCGACGAGGCATCGGCGTTGCAGGTCAGCATCGAAACCGGGCTGCTGTCGAGCGTCGGTGGCGCTGGTGCTCGGCACCTGGGCCGCACTGGCGCTGCGCCGGCTGGCCCCGGCCACAGCGCGGGCTGCTGCAGGCGCTGTTCTTCCTGCCCAGCGCGGTGCCGTCGGTCTCTGTCGGGCTGGGGCTGCTGGTGGCGTTCAGCCGTCCGCCGGTGCTGCTGAACGGCACCGTATTGATCGTGCTGATCGCGCACCTGGTGCTCGTCTCCGCCTACACGTTCGCCAGCGTCACCGCGGGGCTGGCGCGGCTGCCGCCGGAGGTCGAGCCGATCGCGGCCAGCCTGGGGGCGCGGCCGCTGTATGTGCTGCGGCGGGTGACGCTGCCGATGCTGGCGCCGTACCTGATCGCCGCCTTCGGCCTCAGCTTCGCGCTGTCGATGGGTGAGCTCGGCGCGACGGTGATGGTCTACCCGCCAAGCTGGGTGACGATGCCCGTCGGCATCTTCGCGCTGACCGACCGCGGTGACGTGTTCCAGGGCGCGGCGCTGTCGATGCTGCTCGCCGGCGCGACGCTCGCACTGCTGCTCGGCCTGGCGCGGCTGCCGACGCGCGCGGTGGCGCGGTAGGCGGCGGCAGGATCGGACCAATCAGGTGAACGTAGGAAGGGCGGAGGATCGGTCAGCTCCACTGTCATTGCGAGGAGCGAAGCGACGCGGCAATCCCCACCAGGGCGTGCAATCGCCAGGAAATTGCGTCGCTACGCTCGCAATAATAGCGTGATCCAAACGGATCCACTGGTTCAACCGATTGCCTCGGCGCGAATCGTGCCTGCGCCGCGTCGATCGGTGCGAGCGTGATGCCGGCCGCATTCAGGAAAGCGTCAAGGTCGTTGATCGCGCCGGCCCGGTCTCGCGTCCGCCGGCCGGCCAGCACGGTGCCGGTCTCGACATAGTTCACGAGCGATATGATCCGCTCCGGGTCGGCCGCCAACCGTTCCAGCAACTTCTGGGCGGAAGGCTCGCCGAACAGGATCGCTACGACGGCGGACGAATCGACAACGATCAAAGATCGTCGCCAGACGCTGCATCCCATTCGCGCCGGCTGACCGGGCGTGTGTCACAGGCGCGGCGCAGTCGCGCGGACAGGCGCGTCAGCCGCGCCGGCAGGTCCTCGGCGGCGACATGACGCGCCTCCTCGCGCGCCAACCGCTCCCGCAAGGCCACGGTCACCGCCTGGGTCACGCTCTCGCCGGTGAGCCGCGCCAGGCGGCGCGCCAATGCGTCGGCCTCATCCGTCCTGATGCTCAACGCCACGGGACCCTCATTTCTGGACGTCGCGTCCAGATAGCATGGGCCGGGCAATTTCGCGCCGGTTTGGCCCGACGCGAAGGTCAATTCCGGAACCGTGTCGGGATCCCGGTCTTCGCCGTCAGCCCCCCATCGGCGACGAACGCCGCGCCGGTGACGTAGGACGCCAGGTCCGAGGCCAGGAACAGCACCACGTTCGCCATCTCCTCCGGCTTGCCCAGCCGCCCCATCGGGATCGCGGCGATCGTCGCGTGCGCAAAGCCCTGGATCGTGGTCAGCGATCGTTGCAGCAGCGGCGTGTCGATCGCGCCGGGGCAGATGCAGTTGCAACGGATGTTGTCGCCGGCATACTCCATCGCCACCACGCGGGTGAAATTCACCACCCCGGCCTTCATCGCGTTGTAGGCGGCAATGCCGTAGTCGCCGAACAGCCCGGAGATCGACGCGGTGTTCACGATCACCCCGCCGCCCTGCCGCTGCATCACCGGCAGTACGCGCCGCGTCGCCTGCATCACCGCGGTCAGGCCGACCTGCAGCGTGTAGTCCCACACTTCGTCGTCGATCTCGGCGATCCGTGCCATGCGGCCCTTCTGCAGCCGCGCCGGCACGCCGAAGGCGTTGTTGTGCAGCACATCCAGCCGGCCAAAGGCATCGAGCGTCCGCGCGATCATCGCCTCGATCTCGGCCAGTTTCGTGAGGTCGGCGGCGATCGCGATGGCCTTGCCGCCGGCGGCCTCGATCTGGCGGGTGACCGTATCCGCGCTGTCGCGGTTCACGTCGGCGACGGCGACCGTGCCGCCGCGCTGCGCAAAGCCGATCGCGGTGGCGCGGCCGATGCCGGAACCGCCGCCGGTGATCACCGCTACCTTGCCATCGAACCGCATTGGCCGTCTCCTTCCCGTATCGCGCCGGACCGGGCGACGATACGACGCCGCGCCGCGCTGGCAAGGCGCACGGGCATGACAAAGGGAACGCACATGCGCATCGCGACGCTCGAGACGAGCCTGTATCGAATTCGCCTGCCGGTGGCGCTGTCGGACTCGACGCACGGCACCATCACGCATTTCGAGCTGATCACCGTGCGGCTGCGCGACAGCGACGGCGCGGAGGGCGTCGGCTACACCTACACGGTCGGTGCCGGCGGTGCGGCGGTGGCCTCGCTGATCGAGGACGGGCTGCGCCCCGTGGTGATCGGCGCCGAGGCGGACCTGATCGAGGCGCTGTGGCAGCGCATGTGGTGGCGGCTGCATTTCGGCGGGCGCGGCGGCTCGGTCAGCCTGGCGGTCTCGGCGGTGGACATCGCGCTGTGGGATCTGAAGGCGAAACGGTTGGGCACGCCGCTGTGGCGGCTGCTCGGCGGGTTCGACGCCGCGGTGCCGTGCTATGCTGGCGGGATCGACCTCGACTTCCCGCTCGACGCGCTGCTGCGGCAAACCGACGACAACCTGGCCAAGGGGTTCCGCGCCATCAAGATGAAGGTCGGCCGCGCCCGGCTGTCGGAAGACGTGGCGCGGGTGCGCGCGATGCGCCAGCACCTGGGCGCCGATTTCCCGCTGATGGCGGATGCCAACATGCGCTGGACGGTGGACGAGGCGATTCGCGCCGCGCGGGCGTTGCGGGAGGAAAACCTGGTCTGGCTGGAGGAGCCGACGATCCCCGACGATGTCGCCGGCCACGCCCGCATCGTGCGCGACGGCGGCGTGCCGATCGCCACGGGGGAAAACCTGCACACGCTGCACGAGTTCACCCAGATGATCGCCGCCGGCGGCGTGACGTTTCCGGAACCGGACGTGACCAATTGCGGTGGCGTGACGGTGTTCATGAAGGTGGCGCACCTGGCCGAGGCGCACAACCTGCCGCTGACCTCGCACGGCGTGCACGACCTGACCGTGCATCTGCTGGCGGCGGCGCCGAACCGGTCGTATCTGGAGGTGCACGGCTTCGGGCTGGACCGGTTCATCGCCGAGCCGCTGGTGATGCGCGAGGGCAACGCGATCGCGCCGGACCGGCCCGGGCACGGCGTGGCGTTCGACTGGGCGGCGCTTGGCGCGCTGCGCGACTGATATGATAACGAACCGGGGACGCACCGGGGACGCAGGAGACCACGATGACCGACAACCCATTGGATCCGGCACTGTTCCGCCCCGACGCGGTCTCCGCCGAGACGCGGGCATTGAACGACGCGATGGTGAAGCTGCTGAGCGACCTGCCCAACTGGTGGGTGGTCGGCGCGGCGGCAACGCGGGCGGCGCGGCGGCGCGGCGACGGGCCGTTTCCCGCGCCGGTGTTTTCGCCCCGCGCGGTGACGCGGACCATTCCGGGGCCGGGTGGACCCGACATTCCGCTGCGCATCATCGCGCCGGCCACGCCGCGCGGCGTCTATTTGCACATCCATGGCGGCGGCTGGGTGCTGGGCGCGGCCGACCTGCAGGACCCGATGCTGGAGCGGATCGCCGATGCCGCGGGCCTAGCGGTGGTGAGCGTCGAGTATCGCCTGGCGCCGGAGCACCCCTACCCCGCCGGGCCGGACGATTGCGAGGCCGCGGCGGCGTGGCTGGTGGCGCACGCGAAGGCGGAATTCGGCACCGACGCGCTGACCGTGGGCGGCGAGTCGGCGGGCGGGCACCTGGCGGCGGTGACGGTGCTGCGCATGCGCGACCGGCACGGCTACACCGGCTTCCGCGGCGCCAACCTGGTGTATGGCGCGTTCGACATGTCGCTGACACCGAGCCAGCGGCAGTTCGGCGAGACGCGGCTGGTGTTGCGCACCAGCGACATCGTGCAGTTCGCCAATGCGTTCCTGCCCGCGGTCACCGAGCGGCGCGATCCGGACATCTCGCCGCTGTTCGCGCGGCTGGGCGGGCTGTGTCCGGCGCTGTTCAGCGTCGGCACCTTGGACGCGCTGCTGGACGACACGCTGTTCATGCATGCGCGCTGGCTGGCGGCGGGCAATCAGGCGGAGCTGGCGATCCATCCCGGCGGCGCGCACGGCTTCACGCTGTTCCCCAACAAGCTGGCGGCCGAGGCGGAGGCGCGGATGGTCGCCTTCCTGAAGCGCGTCAGCGACTGAAGGAGGCATGCGATCATTTGAGCCGCCCGGCATGGCGCTGCGCCGGCGCCTCGACGAACCGGGGGTGTCGAAGTGCGCGAGGCTCACGGCATGACGGACGCGCGCGGACCGTCGTCCGGCGACGGGCCGTTTCGGGCGGGATATGGCCTGCTGGTGCCGGCGATCGGGTTTCTTCTGCTGGCGATTTTCGTCTGGCTGTATGAGGAAAACTGGCTGCTGTACATGCAGCTTCTGACCTGGTGGATGAACCAGCCGTTTGGCTACCCGTTTCTTGACCTTGCGGGCATCCCGGCAAGCATTTCCTGCTGGCAGCAAGGGATCGACGTCTACGTGCGCACGCCGTGCGATGTGCTGGGGCGCGCATTCAACTACTCGCCGCTGTGGCTGCGGCTGACCTTCGTGCCGACGGGGGAAAAGTGGACACCCTGGCTGGGACTCGGGCTGGTCGGCCTGTTCCTGCTGTCACTCGGCTGTCTGCCGCAGTCGCGCGCGCGAACCGATCGCGCCCTGGTGGTGCTGGGGACCTTCTCCTGCCTGCCGGTGTTCGCCGTCGAGCGCGGCAATGCGGACCTGATCATGTTCCTGCTGGTCCTGATTGCCGCGCTGTGCCTGGCAGGTCGGCCGGTTCCGCGCGTGGCCGGCTACGCCGTCGTCCTGCTGGCAGGTGCGTTGAAGTTCTATCCGCTCGCGGCACTGCTGCTGCTGATGCGCGAGCGCCTGCGGACCGCGATCCTGCTCGGGGGCGCTGCGGTGGCCGGCATCGCCGCATTTGTCTGGTGGTTCGGCGACGAGTTGATGACGGTGCTGCAAGGTATCCCGAGCGGCGGGCAGTTCCTCGACAATTTTGGGGCCATGGACTTGCCGCGCGGGATCCGGACGGCCCTGATGGCGATCCTTCCGGCGATGCAGGTCGGCGGGCTGGAAAGTGCGTGGCTCAGCCATATCGCCGGGCAGGTCGCGGCGCCGATCCTGACGACTTGTGCCGTAGTTGGCACGGTCGCGCTCGCCAGGCGCCGGGATATCCAGGCGGCGATCGCCGCCATGCCGCAACGCGTGCGCATCTTCCTGCAAATCGGGGCCGCCGTCGTGTGCGGCTGCTTCTTTGCCGGCCAGAGCATCGGCTACCGCGGGGTGTTCCTGCTCTTCGTGCTGCCGTGTCTGCTGGGGCTGGCCCGCCTGTCGCGCGGGGCCGCGGCGTGGATCTTCCGGATGGCGGCGTATGGCACGCTCTGTGCTCTGTGGGCGCTGCTGATCCAACGCGAAGTGGCGTATTTCTTCGGCGGAACGTTCTTTCCGGTCCGCGGCTCCGCGGTCGGCTACGCGGTGTGGATCCTGCGCGAGCTGATCTGGTGGTGGCTCGTGACGGTGCTGCTGGCGGTGCTTATCCGCTGCGTGCTCGAACTCACCGGCGTGGCAGGATTTGGTGCGGTGTGTGCGAGGCGCGCGTGGAGCGTGGTCATCGTGACGGAAGGCGTCGTGTCGCGCGTTCACCTCTCCCGCTCTTCGCGGGAGAGGTCGCGGAGCACTTGCGACGCGGGTGAGGGTGGTGCCGCCTGCGACGCCCTCACCCTCGGCGCTTTGCGCCTCGACCCCTCCCGCTCTTCGCGGGAGAGGTGTACGCGGTCGCGGTCGGCGCTAGCCCGGCGTGACCCCCAGCTTGCCCGCCAGGTCCTGCACGAACTGCCACGCCACGCGCCCGGACCGGCTGCCACGCGTGACCGACCATTCCACCGCCTGCGCGCGCAGCGCGTCGGGCGCGATCGGCAGCCGCATGCTGGCCGCGTAGCCGTCGATCATGGCGAAGAACGTCTCCTGGTCGCAGTTGTGGAAGCCGATCCACAAGCCGAAACGGTCGGACAACGAGACCTTTTCCTCGGTCGCCTCGGACGGGTTGATCGCGGTGGAGCGCTCGTTCTCGATCATGTCGCGCGGCATCAGGTGGCGGCGGTTCGAGGTGGCGTAGAACAGCACGTTGTCCGGGCGGCCCTCGATGCCGCCCTCCAGGATCGACTTCAGCGCCTTGTAGTCGCTGTCCTCGCGCTCGAACGACAGGTCGTCGCACAGGATCAGGCAGCGCCTGTGCCTTGCCGCGCAGCACGTTCAGCAACTCGGGCAGGCTGCGGATGTCCTCGCGATGGATCTCGATCAGCGCCAGGCTGCCGGGGGTGCGCTGGGTGGCCACCGCGTGGATCGCCTTCACCAGGGAGGACTTGCCCATCCCCCGCGCGCCCCACAGCATCGCGTTGTTGGCCGGCAGCCCGGAGGCGAAGCGCAGCGTGTTGTCGAGCAGGATCTGCTTCTGCCGCTCCACCCCCTTCAGCAGGTCGATCGCCACGCGCGAGACGCGCGCAACCGGGATCAGGTGCGGCGGGGCGGCGTGCCAGACGAAGGCGTCGGCCGCGTCCAGCGCCACCGGCGGGGTGGGCGGCGGCGCCAGGCGTTCCAGCGCCTCGGCGATGCGCGCGACCAGCTTGATCAGGGTAAGGTCGGGCAGGTGCGGGTCGGCCATCAAATCCACTTCCAATGCACGTCCGATCTACGCGCCACTCTATGCGCCCCGGGGGGGTGTTCCGGAACAGCTTGACGCGGAAGGGGCGGAAACTATGGTCCCGCCCCGATCCAGGCAACCCGGCCCACCCCAACCACCCCACCGCCCCACGGCACAGGAACCCCCCGCATGCTGATTTCTCCCGCTTACGCCCAGGACCTGGGCGGCATGCTCGGCTCGCTGGGCAACGCGACGCAGTTCCTGCCGCTGGTGCTGATCTTCGTGGTGTTCTACTTCCTGCTGATCCGCCCGCAGCAGCAGAAGGCGAAGGAGACGCGCGCGATGCTCGCGGCGCTGAAGCGCGGCGACAAGGTGGTAACCGGCGGCGGCATCCTGGGCACGGTGCAGCGCGTGCAGATGACCACCACGAAGGACGGCAAGCAGGTCGAGTCGAACGAGATCGAGGTGGAGATCGCGCCCAACACGCGGGTGACGGTGCTGCGCGAGACGATCACCAGCGTGATCCGCCCGCAGGCGGCGAACGACTCGAAGCCGGTGAAGGCGTCCTGACGCCGGGGTTCAGTCGAACGGGTAGGCGGTCACCAGCCAGAACCCGCCGTCCCGCTCCTGCCACACGGTGCGAATACAGGGATTTCGACGATCGGGCGTGGTGATCGCGCATCGAAACACGTGTTTGGCGCCGTAGGGGCTGCCGGTATCCACGGCCTGCAGGCTGGCGTTGTTCGGATGGGCGCACAGCGCGTCGTGCAGCGCCCTCCACCTCTCGCGCGTGTATGCCGCAGATTGAAAGAATCGAGCCTTCGCGGCGCCGGTCTCCGAGGCGTCGTTCAGCAGGTAATCCAGGATCTTGCGTCGATCGACCCTCCAGTCAGCCATGCGCGGGCTGGATGTCCTGCGCGGTCAGGGTGATGACGCGGAACGCTGGCTGTTCGAATTCCACCTCGTACCCGACACCATCCGCATGCCGATGCACGATCACGCCGCGTGAGCCGGTCTCGTAGATGACACCGGCAGACGTCACGTCGTGGCGCAGGCGGACATAGGCGTACTCCGCCAGCGCCGCGTCCGCGGTCGTCTCGGAGATCGTGCGCGCACCAACTGCCGCCTTCGCCATGGTCCACTCGCCATTGATCTTGGGTGAGGTGGTGCGCCGCGGGCGGGATGTCGATCCCCGCCCGCGGCGCATCGCTTGTCGATCCTAAAGCTGCGCGGCGGCGTGTTCGTAGTTCGCCAGCGCATCGACCCAGTTCTGCAGGTAGTCCGGTCGGCGGTTGCGGAAGTCCAGATAGTAGCTGTGCTCCCACACGTCGCAGCCGAGCAGCACCTTGCCCTCGCCGGTCGCCAGCGGGTTCGACCCGTTCGGCGAGCGCGTCACCTTCAGCTTGCCGTCGCTGCCCAGCACCAGCCACACCCAGCCGGAGCCGAACTGACCGACCCCGCCCGCCTTGAACGCGTCCTTGAACGCGGCGACCGAGCCGAAATCGCTGGTGAGCTTCGCCTCCAGCTTGCCGGGGATGCCGCCGCCGGTCGGGCTCATGCACTGCCAGAAGATGATGTGGTTCCAGTGCTGGCCGGCGTTGTTGAACACCGGCCCGCCGGCGGCGGCGGTCGATTTGACGATGTCGTCGAGCGACTTGCCCTGCAGGGCGTGGTCCTTCTCGACGAAGCCGTTCAGCGCCGTCACGTAGGCCTGGTGGTGCTTGTCGTGGTGCAGTTCGAGTGTCTCCTCGCACATGCCTTTTGCCCCGAGGGCGGTCTTGGAATAGGGCAGGCTGGGTAGTTCGAATGCCATGGCGCGTTCTCCGCTGCGTTGCGTTGAGCCGATGGGTCCCCCCTCCGGGTTCCCAACTCGTGGTCCGGTCGTCCGGTTCCCAGCTATGGGGCCGGCCCGAGCGCGTCAAGCTTGCACGCCCGCGCGTTCAGCGCCACCTCGGCACTATGGCGTGATGTTGCCGGCGGCGGCGTGGAGCGTGGCGGCGGAACGACGGGCGGTTCGGCAAGGGGGCGACAGACCAGCGGGCGACACACCAGGGGGGCGACAGAGCAGGGGGCGCGATGGCGGAACTGCTGGAGTTCGTCCGCCGGCATGACCCGGACCGGTTCCTGACCGCGCTGTTTGCGCCGCCGGACCGGCGGGAGGCGCTGCTGGCGCTCTACGCCTTCAACCATGAGCTGGCGCGAGCGCGTGAGGCGGCGCACGAACCGGCGCTGGCGCTGATCCGGCTCCACTGGTGGCGCGAGGTGGTGCAGGGCGCAGCCCGCGCGCACGAGGTGGCGACGCCGCTCGCCGCCGTGCTGGACGCCGGCGCCCTGGCGCGCGCGGACCTGCTGGCGATGATCGACGCGCGCGAGGTCGAGGCGGAGCCGGCGATCGCCACGCTGGACGACTGGCTGGCCTATCTGCGCGGCACCGCCGGCGGGGTGGCGGTGGCGGCGGCGCGCCGCCTGGGGGCGTCGGCGCCGGAGGCGTTGCGCGACCTGGGCGCCGCATATGGCGCGGCGGGCGTGCTGCGCGCGGTGCCGGCCCTGGCGCGGCAGGGACGCTGCCTGCTGCCGGCGGACGTGCTGGCGGCGCACGGGCTGTCGCCGGAGGCGGTGCCCGAGGCGGTGGTGCGGGCGTCGGACGCGCCGGTGGTGCGGGGTGTGGTTGCCGCCCTGGCGGCCGCCGGGGTGGGGTTGCTGGCCGACGCGCCTCGGCGGCTGCCGCGCGCGGTGATCGCGGCGGCGCTGCCGGCGGTGCTGGCACGGCGCGACCTGCGGCGCCTGCTGCGCCAGCGCGGGCCGGAGCTGGGCGTGACGGCGCAGGGGCGGGGAATCGGCGACCGGCTGGCGGTCACCCTCGCCGCTGCGCTGCTGCGGGTTTGAGGTGGTACGGCGGGCATTCAGGCCGGCCGCCTCGCCGCCTTGGGCTTACGCCTGGAAGGTCAGCCCCTGATACAGGTCCGCGAGCGGCAGGGCGATGTCGATGCCCGGCACGGCCAATGCACCTGCTGTATGCGCGCTGGCGGTCCAGGTCCCGCCCGGCTCCCGCTGAAACAACGTGGCGGCGACGGCGGTCTGTTCCAGCAGCACATAGCTGCGCAATGAGGGCACCGCGGCGTAGTCGATCAGCTTCTCCACCCGGTCGGTCGTGGCGGTATCGTCCGACAGCACCTCGAAGATTGCGACGGCGTCGGTCAACGTGCGGGTGGCCTGGTCGAGCGGGCCGGCAAAGACCACGACATCCGGGTAACGGACGCGGGTGCCGATCCGCAGCCGCATCTCATGCGCGACCCGGAATGGTCGGTCAGCCAGGAGCCGGCTTAGCAGACCTCGCAGGTTGAACACGATTTCCTGGTGCGCGAGGCTGCCGCCGGTCATCAGGATGACGTTCCGCCCGTCGAACTCATGTTTTCCCTCCTGCCGGTCTTCCCAGGCGAGGAAGGTCTCCGTGGTCCATGGCCGGTCCAGCACGGTGTCCATGAACGCGACGATAGCCGAGACCGGCGCGGCGCGTCGACTCCGACGCCATCAGGCCGGGCGATCGCATTTGCCGTGTCATGGCCGTGACACTGCAAATGCGATCGCCCCGGCGGCAGATGTCGACCACTGTGGCAGATCTCAGGTCTGTGGCGTATAGGCTCCCACAGGAGGCACGCATGCTGGCAATCCAACTCCCCGACGATATCGAACAGCGCCTCGACGCTCTGGCCAAGGCGACCGGACGCAGCAAGGAGTCCTACTTGCAGGAAGCGATCGTCGAGTATCTCGGCGACCTGGAGGATTTTTACCTCGCGGAGCGGCGGCTGGCCGATATTCAGGCGGGTCGTGCCGGCACCGTCAGCCTGGCCGAGGTGGAACGCGACCTTGGCCTGGCGAATTGAATTCGCGGAGGACGCAAGGAAGGAACTGCTTAGGCTCGATCCTGCAGCGGCCCGGCGGATTCACGCGTTCCTGACCGGGCGCTTGGCGTTGCTCGACGACCGTCGCAGTATCGGTGAGGCCCTCTAAGACGCCGTCCTCGATCGCAGCGATAATCCGCCAGTCGCCCACCCGATATTTCCAGTAGCTGCCCAGCTTCGGTCGCTTACCCCGGGGCCGGCCATGACGGGGGTGCGCCGTAGTCAGGACGACAGCAGCACCTCGGCCGGCACCGCCTGCCGGACCGGCGCCACCGCGCCCAACGGCATCGCCGGATTCCAGGCCCGTTGCAGCTCTCGCGCGGTGGCCAGCACCAAGTCGGCCGCCGCCATCTGAATCAGCGAGCAGAACGTCGTCCGCGTGCTGCAAAAACTGCCGTTCTCGGACAGCTTGTTCATCGGCGCGCCGCCGCCGCAGACCGAGAAATACTCGCAGCTTGCCCGGCACGCCGCCACCCCGGCGTCGATGTCGCGCTGCATCGCCGCCAACGCGCGGCTGTCGATAAGCTGCTGCATCGAATCGGTGTTGATGTTGCCGATGATGAAATCGTTGTAGGCGGCATTCTTGTAGCCCAGCAGCTCGGGCGAAAACGTCGACACGTTGCCCAGGCAATCGACGTTCAGCATGGCCAGCGCCTCGACCTGCTGGTTGCGGAACGGCGCGTCGTTGCTGCGGAAGATGGCGGTGATCATGGTGTCGACCTCGCGGACGAACTTCACCCGGTCCGAGGCCCGCGCAAGCTGCCAGAACCGCCCGAGGAAGCGGTGAAACCGCGCGCGCACATCCTCGACCGCCAGCATGTCGGAGACGTGCTGGCCTTCCGATTCCTCGACGTTGAAGCAGACGTTCTCGATGCCTTCCGCAACGAAGAATTCGTACATCGCATCGGCGGCGTCCAGGCTTTCGCGCGACAGCACCGAAATAGTGTGGAACGGAATGCCGCGCTGCTGCAGCCGCCTTATGCCGGCGATGGTCTTGTCGTAGGTGCCGCGGCCCGACCGGGTCACCCGCATCCGGTCGTGCAGGTGTTTCGGCCCGTCGATGCTGATGCCGACATCGACCTTCCACTCGGTGAAGAAGTCGCACCAGGCGGGCGTGATCAGCATCCCGTTGGTCTGGAACGAATGCACGATGCACCGGTGCTCGGGGCGCAGCCGCTCGATCGTCTCGAACGCCGCGCGGTAGACCTTGATCGGCACGACCAGCGGTTCGCCGGCGTGCCAGATCACGTTGACGGTCTGGTTGGCCCAGCCGGAGGCGAACAGTTTCGCGAACAGGTTGTGGACGGTGCTCTGCTCGATCACCGTCCGGTCATTGCGCGACGGCAGGTAGCAGTAGGTGCAGTTGATGTTGCAGAACGGGGTGGGCTGGACGACGACCACGTCGATCCGCGGCGCCCCCGCCGCAACGCCGTCATGCCCGGCGCCGCAGTGCTCGGCGCCGGGCGAGACTGCCGGAGGCGACTCCGGCATGCCTAGTTGCGCCAGCCGCCGTTGCGCCAGTTATGCCAGCCGCCGCCGTTGCCCCAGCCGCCGTTGCCCCAGCCATTGCCCCAGGGACGGGCGTTCGCCCAGGGTGCATATCCGCCATTCCCCCAGACCTGGCCGCCATTGCCCCAGCCCAGGCCGTTGCCGTTGAGCCAGAAAGCCAGGCGGACATCCGGATTGTCCACATGGCTGACCGCGCCGTCGATCTCGGTCTTCGCCTCGTCCACCGCATCGCGGATGGCCTGAAGCTCGTTGGCGACGGACAGCGTGTTGGCGCCGGTCGGCTCCAGGGGCGGCGAGTCGCCCTCGGTGGCGGTCGCGTTGGCGGCGTTCGAGGCAAGAGCAAGCGACAACCCGAACGCCCCTGCGGGTAGCAGAGCGGTCAGGAACGGCACATACCGATTGTGCTGCGACATGGTTTCTCCCTGGGTCCGTTTCCCGACGGATGCGGTTTCTGCAGACAAGGCACGTCAACACGGAACGCTAGCCGGTGGCAAGCGTCGGGTGGAATCGACATTTGCCGTCTGGCGGGCGGTCCACGGTCAACTTTTGGAGATTTCGCTGGGGCGTTGCAACAATTTTCATGACCGGGACCGAGTGCAGCGGACAAGGCGGGGGACGCCGGCACCGGATCGACGGTGCCTACGCCGGCTCCGGCCATGCCCGCCCGCGCTTCCCCTCAGCGTTACCCTGGATGTTCTCCGGGCCATTCCATCGAGATCATGTCGGCCCCGGCAACAGCACCTCGGCCGCGTCCTCGTCCGAGGCGAACTGGCGCACCAGCAGCCTGGTCCGACGGGCGTGGAGTGAGATGGCCGCGCCGGCAGGACCAGCGTCCTGGCGGAGCCGCCCGAGGCACTCCGGGCCGCCGGCCCGCATCGCCGCTGCCCGCAAGTGCGGCGCCGGCGCTTCGTTAATCCTGCCCAATAACAGGGCACTCGCACCACCCGCCGCTCAGGCCGCGGGCGTAACACGCAAGCTTGGCGGCGGGCCAAGCGAGCGTGCGCGACGCCAAAGGCGGGCGCGTGGGCCTTTTCCGCGTCGCCGACATCGCCGGAGGATCGGCAACCCGTCCGCCGCCTCGACGTCAGGCAGTGCAGGGGCCGCCTTCGCGGGCCATGACGGTAGAGCGCGCCTGGGCGGATTGCCGCATGGCACGCCGCATGCAAACCTGTCGCGCTGCCGTCACCCACCAGCGACCTCGGCAGCCCCGCAACCAGAGGAGGCCCGGTCATCGCCGGGTGATGACGCAGATGAAGAAGATCGAGGCCGTCATCAAGCCGTTCAAACTGGATGAGGTGAAGGAAGCACTGCATGAGGTCGGGTTGCAGGGCATCACGGTCGTCGAGGCCAAGGGCTTCGGCCGGCAGAAAGGCCATACCGAGCTGTATCGGGGCGCCGAGTACGTGGTCGACTTCCTGCCCAAGGTGAAGATCGAGGTGGTCTGCGAGGACGGCGTGGTCGAACGCGCGGTGGAGGCGATCATCAACTCCGCCCGCACCGGGCGCATCGGCGACGGCAAGATCTTCATCTCCTCGGTCGAGGAGGTGATCCGCATCCGCACCGGCGAGCGCGGCGAGGACGCGATCTGAGCCGATCCGGCGCCCCCCCGGAACCGAGGACCCGGAACCGAACACGCCGAACCGAGCACCCCGACTCCAACACCGGGGACCGATTTACCCCAGACCACAAAGAGCAGAGACGACAAAGAGCAGATAAGCCGCCCGCGGCCCGCGGCGAAACCAACGCAGGGCCTTCCACCGGAAGCCGCCGCATCGCGCCGGCGGGTTCCGCACATCTTCGCTCCGGCGCTGCCCGCCCAACGGCTACCGGGAGGGGGCGCCGGCTTCTTGGCAACTGGTCAAAGGACGGGACAACAGATTATGGCGAGAAAGCCTGCAGCGACCCCCACCACCACGAGCAGCAGCAGCGTGGGCAAAGTGCTGGAGATGATCAAGGAGCACTCCGTGGAATACGTGGACCTGCGGTTCACCGATCCGCGCGGCAAGTGGCAGCACACCGCGCAGCACGCCTCCACCATCGATGAGGACGTGTTCCGCGACGGCATCATGTTCGACGGCTCCTCGATCGCCGGCTGGAAGGCGATCAACGAGTCCGACATGATCCTGATGCTGGATCCCGAAACGGCGGTGATGGACCCGTTCGCGGCGAAGCCCAGCCTGGTCGTCATCTGCGACATCGTCGAGCCCTCGACCGGCCAGCCGTACACCCGCGACCCGCGCTCGACCGCCAAGAAGGCCGAGGCCTACGTGAAGTCGACCGGCATCGGCGACACGGTGTTCTTCGGGCCGGAGGCCGAGTTCTTCGTGTTCGACAGCGTGAAGTTCGGCACCGGCGGCAACTACGGCATCTACCAGATCGACAGCCAGGAAGGCCCCGACGCCAGCCTGAAGGACTATCCGGAAGGCAACATGGGCCACCGCCCGGCGATCAAGGGCGGCTACTTCCCGGTGCCCCCGGTCGACAGCGAGAGCGACCTGCGCGCCGAGATGCTGTCCACCATGGGCGAGATGGGCGTGGTGATCGAGAAGCACCACCACGAGGTGGCGCAGAGCCAGCACGAACTGGGCATGAAGTTCGGCCCGATGGTGCAGATGGCCGACCAGCCTGCAGATCTACAAATACTGCATCCACAACGTTGCGCACAGCTACGGCAAGACCGCGACCTTCATGCCGAAGCCGATCTACGGCGACAACGGCTCCGGCATGCACTGCCACCAGTCGATCTGGAAGGCCGGCAAGCCGCTGTTCGCCGGCAACCGCTATGCCGACCTGTCGGAGATGGCGCTGTACTACATCGGCGGCATCATCAAGCACGCCAAGGCGCTGAACGCCTTCACCAACCCGACGACCAACAGCTACAAGCGGCTGATCCCCGGGTTCGAGGCGCCGGTGCTGCTGGCCTACTCGGCGCGCAACCGCTCCGCCTCCTGCCGCATTCCCTACGCCACCAACCCGAAGGCCAAGCGCGTCGAGGTGCGCTTCCCCGACGCCGCGGCCAATCCCTACCTGGCGTTCGCGGCGATGCTGATGGCGGGGCTGGACGGCATCAAGAACAAGATCCACCCCGGCGATCCGATGGACAAGGACCTCTACGACCTGCCGCCGGAGGAGCTGAAGGGCATCCCGACGGTGTGCGGCAGCCTGCGCGAGGCGATCGGCGCGCTGGAGGCCGACCACGAGTTCCTGCTGGCCGGCGACGTGTTCACCACGGACCAGATCGAGAGCTACCTCGAGCTGAAATGGACCGAGGTGTATCGTTTCGAGCACACGCCGCATCCGGTCGAGTTCGAGATGTACTACTCGGTCTGATCCGGTCGGCCTGATCTGGCAGGTCTGATGCGACTGCGTTCGGCCGCCTGATTTCCACGCTAGCCGCGCCCCGCCGTCGATCAGCACGGCGGGGCGCGGGCGTTTTGGTCGGAGCCTTTTGGGTCGAACGGTGGCGCGGCGAAACCGTGCATCTGCTCAGAGCTTAGGCAGAATGGCCGACAAACAGGACCGTCCCATCCTCGTGGTTGCGTCGGACCCGGTGCGTGAACTCGGCATGCCGCGGCACAGGAAGTAAGCAAGTAAGCAATCAAGCAGACACAGAGTTACACGGAGTGCACACAGAGTTTCACAGAGCAGGCTTTCTGGCGCTTCGCGCTGTCGGCGGGTGCATCGGCCAAGGTGCCTTGCGCGCAGCGCCATTCGCTTCCTCGGTGAAACTCTGTGTGCATTCTGTGTAACTCTGTGTCCGCTTGATTGCTTACTTGCTTACTTCCTGTGCCGCGGCCCCGAATCGCGCGCCCGTGTGACCCAAGGCAATCCGGCAGCGTCGACCGGTCGGCGCACCGGTCCCCGCCCATCCCCCCGCCACCACCGTCTTCGGCACGTTTCTTGATAGAGCCTTTATGCAGCCGGCCCGCCCGAAGCCCGATCGCGCGACGGACGACCCGGCAATGGCAACAGAGACGAGCGAGGCGATGCACATCCAACGCGGGGCAGCGAGATGAAACTGATCATGGCCATCATCAAGCCCTTCAAGCTCGACGACGTGCGCGAGGCGCTGACGCCGCTGGGCGTGCAGGGCCTGACCGTCACCGAGGTGAAGGGCTTCGGCCGCCAGAAGGGCCAGACCGAAATCTATCGTGGCGCCGAGTACCACGTGAATTTCCTGCCGAAAGTGAAGATCGAGGTCGTGGTCACCGACGACCTGGCCGACCAGGTCGTCGAGGCGATCACCAAGTCGGCGCAGACCGGCAAGATCGGCGACGGCAAGATCTTCGTGCTCGATGTCGAGCGCGCGGTCCGCATCCGCACCGGCGAGGCGGACGCCGAGGCCCTGTGATCCGAAGCCCTGTGATCGAAGTCCCGTGACGGGCCGGGACCAACCCACGACAACGTCACCAACGAGGGAAGCAACAACAATGACTCGACCCCGCCTCTGCTGGGGAACCGCCGCGCTGCTGCCGATGCTGCTGGCGGCCGGGCCGGTGCTGGCCGATCAGCCGAAGATCCCGGCGGTCGACACCGGCGACACCGCCTGGATGCTGGCATCCACCGCGCTGGTGCTGCTGATGACCATTCCGGGTCTGGCGCTGTTCTACGCCGGCATGGTGCGCAAGAAGAACGTGCTCGCCACGCTGATGCAGTGCTTCGCGATCACCTGCATCGTCACCATCGTCTGGACCGTGGCCGGCTACAGCCTGGCGTTCACCAACGGCAACGCCTATGTCGGCGACCTGTCGCGCTTCATGCTGCACGGCATCGAGGCGCAGATCAAAAAGGGCGTCGATACCGGCTTCATCCTTGGCGCCGGCACCGACGGCGCCCAGCCGCAGACGATCCCCGAGACCGTCTACATGATGTTCCAGATGACCTTCGCGATCATCACGCCGGCGCTGATCGTCGGCGCCTTCGCCGACCGCATGAAATTCTCCGCGCTGTGCATCTTCATGACGCTGTGGTCGCTGCTGATCTATTCGCCGGTGGCGCACTGGATGTGGGCGCCGACCGGCTGGAGCAACATCAACGGCCAGCTCGACTTCGCCGGCGGCACGGTGGTGCACATCAACGCCGGCATCGCCGGACTGGTGTGCGCACTGGTGCTGGGCAAGCGCGTCGGCTACGGCACCGACAACATGGCGCCGTACAACGTCGGCTACGCGGTGATCGGCGCCTCGCTGCTGTGGGTGGGCTGGTTCGGCTTCAACGCCGGCTCCGCGGTCGGCGCGAACGGACGCGCCGGCATGGCGATGGCGGTGACGCAGATCGCCACCGCCGCCGCGGCGCTGGCCTGGATGTTCGCCGAGTGGGCGACCAAGGGGAAGCCCTCGGTGCTCGGCATCATCTCCGGCGCGGTCGCCGGGCTGGTGGCGATCACCCCGGCGTCGGGCTTCGTGCTGCCCGGCGCCTCGATCATCATCGGCATCGCCGCCGGCGTGATCTGCTTCTGGTGCTCGACCAGCGTGAAGCACATGTTCGGCTACGACGACAGCCTGGACGTGTTCGGCGTGCACTGCACCGGCGGCATCGTCGGCGCGCTGCTGACCGGCGTGTTCTCCTACGGGCCGCTGTCGGCGACCGACGCCGCGCCGGACGGCAGTCCGGGCGGCCTGCACCAGCTTTGGATCCAGTGCCAGGGCGTCGCCGCGACGCTGGTCTACAGCGGCCTCGGCACGCTGGTCCTGCTCTACATCACCAAGTCCCTGGTCGGGCTGCGGGTCAACGAGGAGGAGGAGCGCGAGGGCCTCGATCTCGTGCTGCACGGCGAGCAGATCTTCTGAGGCCTGGTTGCGCAGGCGGAGGCGCGCACGCGGCGCCTCACGCCCGCGTTGGCGGATTTATGGCGAATTGCGACCGGACGCCGCCGGTTCTTATGCGGGCTTTATGCGTGGTCTGCTAACGCCGGCGCGCTCCTGGGGTCGGGGCAGGCCACACGGTGACTGAAGGAACGAACGAAGAAGGAGCCTATGCCCATGCGATACGCTACCGCACGACCTGTATCCCGTCGGGCCCGTCCGTGGCTTGCCGCGATCGCCGCCGCGCCGATGGCCGTCACCGGCGCCGTGACCGGGGCGCTGGCGCAGACCGCGCCGGCAGCCCCCGCCGCGCCGGCGACACCCACTGCTCCGGCCGCCGCGCCGGCTGCTGCACCGGCGGCTCCGGCCGGCCCGCCGAAGCTGCCGATCGACGCCTGGGGCAGCGCCATCAAGTGGGACCTGCAACTCGAGGGCGGCGTCGTGTTCAACACCGGCAGCCCCGAGAACAATGTGAATTTCGGCCAGTTGTATACCGACCAGGCGAACAACTTTCAGCTCAACCAGACGCTGGTGACCGTGCAGCGGACACCCGATGCGAAGGTGCCTTACGATTTCGGTTTCGCTCTGCAAGGGATGTACGGCACCGACAGTCGCTACCTGCACTATGTCGGCGTGCTCGATCGGGAATCCAATATGCGCTACCAGCCGGCGCTGATCCAGGCGAACCTGCAGATGCACACGCCGTGGCTGTTCGCTTCCGGGATCGACCTGAAGGCCGGCATGTATACCTCGCCGATCGGCTCCGAGTCGATCGATCCGTCGGCGAATCCATTCTACTCGCACTCCTACATCTACAATTTCGGCGTCCCGTCGCTGGCCACCGGGGTGCTGGCGATCGCCCATGTCAATGACATGATCGATGTCTACCTGGACGTCGATTCCGGGGTGAACACCTCGCTCGGCCCGTACACCGGGGACAACAACTCCTCTGGCGCCGGGCTGGCGGGTTTCAATCTGACCCTGCTCGGCGGCAACCTGACCATCCTGGCGCTGACCCATATCGGGCCGGAGGATCCGGGCCGTACGGTGCCGCTGGCCAACCGCTACTACCGCTACTATGCCGACTCGGTGATCACCTGGAAGGCGACACCCAAGCTGACCCTGACCACCGAGCTGGATTACGTGCACGACGACAACCCCGCGGTCGACCGGCCGACGGCGTTCGGCATCGCCCAGTACGCGTCCTATGCCCTGACCGACACGCTGACCCTGAACGGCCGGATGGAATTCTTCGACGATGAGGACAATTTCTTCGTCGCGGCCTTCCCGGGCAACCAGGATTTCGCCATCGCGCAGGCCGGCTACGCCATGCCGCTGACCGCCTATTCCGCCGGTCCGCTAGGCAAGGCGACCACCTACGGCGAGCTGACGCTCGGCGTGACCTACAAGCCGGCCGGCTTGCCGGCACCGATCTCCGGCCTGCTGATCCGTCCGGAGATCCGTTACGATACCTCCCTGAACGGGGTGAAGGCGTTCAACGGCCCCAGCATCACCGGGGCGGGCAAGGACACCGGCGTGCTGACCCTGGCCGCGGATTTCGTGCTGACGTTCTGAGTGCTCGGCCGGCCCGCCTTCCCGTGGCGACGGGAAGGCAGGCCGGGTCCGGGGGGTGCCGTGACGCCCCCTCCCCTTGAGGGAGGGGGGTGGGGGACCGTGCCGCACGGCCCCCTCCCCCACCCCCCTCCCTCAAGGGGAGGGAGAGACTTACGCGCGTCAGCTCCGAAAGTGGCGCATGAACGCGGCGAACACCGCGTCCGGGGCTTCCTCGGGGACGTAGTGCCCGCAGTCGATCGGCCCGCCGGCCGGGTTCGTTGCGTAGTCCCGCCAGACCGACAGCACGTCGCCGTGCACGCTGCCGGTGTGGCTCCTGGCGCCCCAGATGACGAGCAACGGGGTCTCGATCCTGTGCCCCGCCTGGTAGTCCGCCGTGTCCATCTCGAAGTCGCAACTGGCGCAGGCGCGGTAGTCCTCGCAGGAGCCGCGGATGGTCTTCCAGGTGAAGCAGCGGACGTACTCGGCGAACGCCTCGGGATGGAAAAAGCCCAGCCCGATGCCGGGCTTCGACAGTTTCTTCTCCATGTAATAGGCGGCCGGGACGCCTGCCATCATGCGCTCCGGCATGTCGTAGGGCTGGATCATGAACAGCCAGTGCCACGACTTGGTCGCCCACTGCTTCGAGGTGTGCGTCCAGATGTAATGGTTCGGCAGGATATCGACCAGCGCGGCGCGCGTGACGCGCCCGGGATGGTCGAGGCACATGCGCGCGGCCGTGCGCGCGCCGCGATCGTGGCCGGCGACCATGAACGTGCGGTAGCCGAGACGCTGCATCACCTCGACCTGATCCTGCGCCATCGTGCGGAATGAATAGTTGATGTGGTTCTCGCCGCCGTCCTCGGGACCGACGCTGTCGCCGTAGCCGCGCAGGTCGGGGCAGACCACGTGGAAATGCGCGACGAGGCGGTTGGCGACGCCGTGCCAGGAGACATGGGTCAGCGGATTGCCGTGCAGCAGCAGCAACGGCGGGCCGTCACCGCCGTGGCGCAGGTGGATGCGCGCGCCGTTGGTTTCGATCTCGGTACGCGTGAACCCTTCGAACATGCCGACTATCCCCCTCGCTGCTGCTGCCGCCGGTGACGAGAGTGGCGCGCGGCGGGGCGACCGTCCAGGAGCCGCCGCGCGCAGTCACTCGCGCCCCGTGATGGCCGGGCCTGACCCCATGAGCGTTAGGATAAGACAGCGGTGCGCCAAACCTTTACCTCTCCCGCTTGCGGGAGAGGTCGAGGCGCGAAGCGCCGAGGGTGAGGGTCGTGCAGCCGCGGCGAGGGTTTGTACGTGCTGCTCCACCCTCACCCGCCGCTTCGCGGCGACCTCTCCCGCGAAGAGCGGGAAGAGGTAAGCGCTTGGCACACCGTCCAGCCACGCACGTCACCAGCCATGTGCGCTCGCGGCGGCTGACTCGCCGGCCGGGCAGCCGAAGCGAAACCAATTCGATACCCTTCTGTGTAGGGCCTCGTCGGGCAGCCAGGAACTGGGCACGTCATTTCGGCTCATCGGCGAGGTTGTGCCATCAACCAAGCGGACTCGCCTCGATGCACGCCGCGTGCGGTCTGCGGCTTGGGCCGCCGGGGCGGGAAACCGGCGGCGTCGGCCCGAACGGCCGGCACGCGCGCCCGGTGCAGCGAGACGCGGGTTCGCGGCTTGACCGTCCCGATCGCGGACGAACCGAACCGCATGTGCCGCAGGCCGGGCGGTCCGCTGGCGTTCCCGAAGCATCTCGCAACAGGTCCGATTGCCCATGTCCGGCATACGCAGTCTCGACAACCCCGGTTCCGTCAGCATCTTCGCGGCGGTGATCTTCACGTTGCTGGTCGGCTCCGCCGGCCTGGTGGTGCCGAGCAGCGGCAGCACCGAGGACCTGGCCGTGCTGGGCCCGACCTCGTCGACCAACACGGCCGACGCGTCCTTCGCGGAAGGCGCCACCGCGACCAGCATATCCGGCGTGTTCTACGTGCCGAACGGCGCGTTTACGGAGAGCGGCGGCGCCAGCGTCGGCAATGGCACCGGCCAATGTCTCGAGGTCATCGCCTCCGAGGTCAGCCTGTCGGGTGGCACCACCCTGGCAACGACCTGCACGGGCCTGGGTGGTGCGAGCACGTCCAGCGGCCCATCGGTCCTCCTGGTGCAATGATGCGAGGATTTTGCCGATCGATCCGGGCGGCGATCGCGACGCTGCGCTGCCGGCGCCTGGCCCGGCAGAACGCCGGCGTCGCGGCGGTGGAGTTCGCCGCGCTGGCGCCGATGCTCGTGCTGGTGTTCGCCGGCACCGTCGCGGTCGGCTATGCCGTGTACCAGCAGACCCTGGTGGACGGCGCCGTCGCGGCGGGCACCAACTACGCCCTGGTGCACGCCGCCGACGCGAGCGCATCGACCGACCCATCGACCGGCAATCCCTACGCCTCGGACCTGGCGAGCACCATCGCGACGCTGGTATCCACTGCCAATGGCGGTACGGCGTTGAACGTCAACGCGGTGGTGAACAACGGACCGACGGTGACGATCACCAATGGCACCTCGGCGTCCAGCGGGACCACCACGAATGCCAACCTGTGCTATTGCCCGACGGGGTCGCCGTCGAGCTGGAGCTGGGGCAGTTCCGTCACCTGCGCCAGCACGTGCAGCGGAACCAGCACCGTCGCCGGGAAATTCGTCACCGTCACCGCCAGCCAGACCCTGACGCAGTTCTTTCCCGTCTTCAATTTCGGGCTGCCGACCACGATCACCATCGGATCGGCCGCGGAGACGCAATGAATCGCCCTGGGAAACCCCCTCGGAAACCGCCGCGGAAACGCCGGTGGCGCACCCTGCCGGCTGTGCGCGACGTCGGGTCGCCATCGAATTCGCCATCATCTGCTCGGGCCTGATGATGCTGACGCTGGGCACCGTCGAGTTCGGCCGCCTGCTGTGGACGCAGGAAGCGATCGAGGCGACCGCGATCCAGACGGTGCGCTGCATCGGCATGCTGTCCAGCTCCTGCGCGTCGGGCGGCTCATACAGCTCGACCAACGCAACGACCTATGCCGAGACGGTCGCGACCGGATGGGGTGTGACGCTGACGGCGGCCGATCTCACGCTGACCGCCAACGAAGCCAGCGACACGTGCACGGGACTTTCGCAGATCTCGATCACTTACACATTCGATACCGTCGTTCCCGGGTTGCTGACCATGCTGGCGGGCGGCTCGACCTTGACGGCGCAGGCGTGCTTCCCGAACCGGAAGTGAGACCGGCCCGTTTCGGGCGGTGCCTTACGGCCTGCGCCCGCTGACGAGGTGCCAGCGGTGGAAGAACACCACCGCACCATCGACCAGCGATAGGCCGAACCCGGCGTGCTCGCCGGCGCGGGCCAGCCGGTGCACGATGGTGCGCAGCGGCGCCACGCGCTGCGGATCGTCGACGATGTCGGCCCATTCCTCGAAGCTGCGCGGCTGGCCCCAGGTGGTCTGCGCCTCGATCGCGAAGCCGGCGTCCGCGATCATCGCAATGAGCTCGGTCGCCGGCAGCATGCGGACATGCGATGGATCGCGCAGCACCTCGATCGCGTTGTGCAGTTCGGATTCGGCGGGGTTCTCCGAGCTGGTCACGTCGGCGATGACGAATTTTCCCCCTGGCTTCAACACGCGAAACATCTCGGCCAGCACCAGGCGCGGCGCGTCGAAATGGTGGATCGACAGCCGGGTCACGACGCCATCAAAACTGTTGTCGGGGAAGGGCAGCGCGGTGGCGTTGCCAGGTTCGAACGTGACGTTGGTCAGGCCGGCCATGGCGCAGCGCTCGCGCGCCTGAAGCAGCATCGCGGGCGTCAGGTCGAACGCGACGACCGCGCGCGCCTTCGCCGCCAGGGCGGCGGTGACGATCCCGGGACCACAGGCCACGTCGAGGACCGTGGTGCCGGGGCCGGCCTGCACGGCATCGACGAACCGCGCCGTCAGGTCCGCCGCGGTGATCGCCGGCGAGGACGCAAACTGTTTCGCCTGGCGAGTGAATTCGTTCTGGGTGCGTTGCAGGTGGTCCAATGGCGTGGTTCCAATCCAGAGCAGTGTCACCGTGACCGGACCACCGTACACCTCTCCCGCGCTTTGCGGGAGAGATCGAGGCGCGTAGCGCCGAGGGTGAGGGTCGTGCCGTGCGGCACCACCCTCACCCTCGTGGCAGGGGCGCCGCGACCTCTCCCGCTCCGCGCTAGGGGATTCTCACATCTCTAAATGCCTCAATAAATCAATGGCTTGCCGGCATGGGCCCGAAGCGTATCCAGACCGCTCCCCTGGTCCCGTGGGTCGAAGGGATAGAGGCAGAAACTGCACCTTTCCGATGTTAGCGAACTCGTGTTCCGCCCGCGACATTACTTGTGCGCATGCCCTAGCGCTCCGCGGGAGAGGTGTATGCGCGGTGCGGCCGTGCCGCTCTGCCGGAACGCGCACTACAGCGTCAGGCCGCCATCCACCGTGATCGTCTGCCCGGTCACCATCGCCGCGCCGAAGCCCAGGAACACGATGACCTCCGCCAGATCCTCCGGCTGGCAGCGCCGCTTCAGCAGCGCGCGCTCGATCGACTGCTGGCGCTCCTCGTTGGTCCATTCCACCATCCACGAACTGTCCACCGCGCCGGGGGCGATGGCGTTCACCCGGACCTCGGGCGCCAACGCGCGCGCCAGGTTCTGCGTCAGGCTGACCACGCCGGCCTTGGTGGCGCTGTAGGCCAGGCTTGACCCGGCGCGGCCCAGCCCGGCGATCGAGGCGGTGTTGACGATCGCACCGTGCGCCGCCTTCAGCGCCGGTGCCGCGGCCTTGGCGCAGCGGAACACGCCGAGCAGGTTGGTTTGCAGCAGCAACGACCACAGCTCTTCCGTGATCAGATCGAGTTCCGGCGGCGTGATGCGCCGGCGCGTGCCGGGGGTGCCGGCGTTGCTGACCAGCAGATCCAGCCGGCCGAGGCGCTGCACCGCGTCCAGCACCATCCGTTCGGCCTCGCCGGCCTGCCCCACGTGGCCGGGCGCGCCGATCGCTTTTCCACCCGCGTCGATCAGCTTGACCACCGCCTCCGGCCCGCGCGGATCGTCGGGCAGGTGGTTCACCGCCACGGTGGCGCCGAAACCGGCCAGCATCTTCGCCGTCGCGAAGCCGATGCCCGACGCGCCGCCGGTCACCAGCGCGGTCTTGCCGGTCAGGTCGTAGCGGATCATGTGCCCTCCATCGGTCCGATCCGGCGCAGCGCCTGCTTCAGCGCCAGCAGTTTTCTGTCGCGTTCGCGGAACAGGTCTTCGGGCGAGCGGTCGCCCCAGTCGAAGTAACCCTTGCCCGCCATCACGCCGGTGCGGCCCTGCGCGATCAGCGCGTCCAGCGTTTCGCTGTGCCCGCGCGGCTCGGGCGGCGTGTAGCTGCGGTTCTTCTGGCCCTGCTGCATCAGCAGCAGGCCGGTGAAATCCGCCTTCGCCATGATGCCCAGGATCGGCATGCGCAGCGCCAGGCCGTGCAGCACGGAGTCGTCGATGTCCCGCGGCGTCACCAGGCCCTCGTCGAGCAGCCGGTAGACTTCCAGTTGCATCGCCGCCTGCAGCCGGTTTGCGACATAGCCCTGCACCATCTGCTTGAACACGACAGGCACCTTGCCCATCGCGCGCACCATGTCGCGCACGGTGGCGATCGCCGCGGGATCGGTGTGCGGCCCGGGGCAGAGATCGACCAGGTCGCACAGATAGGGCGGGGTGTACCAGTGCGCGATGATCGTGCGCGCCTGCAATGCCGCCGGCACCAGCGGGAAGATATCGAGGTTGCTGGTGTTGCTGGCGAGGATCGCGTCCGGCCCCATCAGCGTTGCAAGCTGCTGGTAGACCGCGCGCTTGACGTCCGGCCGTTCCACGATCGCCTCGATCACCAGCGCGGCGCCTTGCACCGTCTGTTCCAGCGATGGAATGCAGCGCACCGCGTGCGACAGGCGCTGACGGTCCCAGGATGCGTCCACCTCGCCGGCTTCCGCCAGCGTGGCCAACGCGGTGGCCATCAGGCCGGGTGCGCGCTCCAGCGTTTCCGCACTGGTGTCGGTCAGCCGCACCTGGTGGCCGCCGAGGGCGAACACCAGGGCAAGCGCGTGGCCCATCAGGCCCGCGCCGACGACGGCGACTTCGGTCATGGGATCTCCTGCTGCGTTGTGCGCCCGTCCGGGCTGGTGCGGTCCTGCGGATAACCCGCGAAACGATTGCCGAGGTCGCCATACAGCGCGACCATGCGCGCTCGCCAGTCACGCAGGGCTTGTGTCTTCGCTGCGTCCGCCAGCACGTCGCGCGGGCTGCCGATGCGGGCCCACTGGAACACGGAGAAGACGACGTAATCGACATAGGCGGGGGTGTCGCCGGCGAGGAAGGGTTGCTCGGACAGCGTACGTTCCAGCGGGGCGCAGGTCTCGAGGAAGGCCGGCAGCGTCCGATCGCGGTCGGCACTGTAGTCTTCCAGCGTCATGCCGAGCTGCGCCTCGCGCGAGCGGCGGAAATATGCGCGGTCGGGCGGGTCGATGCACCAGATGAAGTCGGCGTAGATCTGCTGGCGCATCGACCGGGCCAGCACCATGTCGGACCAGACGTTCACAAGCCGCGCGGCGCCGCGCCCGGCGGGGCCGCCGAACAGCGACGGACGGTCGGGGAACCGGTCCTCCAGGTGGCAGGCGATCGCCCAGCTATCGTGCACCACCTGGCCGTCGTGCTCGATGACCGGCACCATGTCCTGCCCGCTGAGTGCGCGGATGCGCGCCACGTCGGCGAAGCGGGTTGGTATCACCTGCGGATCGAGGCCCTTGTGCGCCAGCGCATAGCGGATGCGCCAGGAGAACGGGCTGATCCGCCGCAAGTCCAGCCCCACCCGCTCGTGAAAGATCAAGGCCATCGCCGTGTTCCGTCATTGCCGTGGAACCGCCATCCTACCCTGTCATTGCGAGGAGCGCAGCGGGTGAAATCTCCGGCCGCATGCTAGTCCTGCTGGTAGCCATACACCTCGGGCAGCACGAAGATCGCCGCCAGCAGGCCGATCAGCGGGAATATCGCGGTGAACAGTGTCGCGTTCGCCTGGCCGATCGCCGCGAACAGCACGGGGAACAGGAAGATCGACAGGAAGGCCGGCAGCTTGACGAACATGTAGGCGAAGCCGCTCGCCGTGCCGCGGTACTCCGGCCGCGCCACCATCGACGGGATGGTCATGACGTTCTCGGCGTCCCAGTAATGGCCCCACAGCATCAGTGCGGCGGCGAACGGCAGCACCTGCACGTGCCCGGTGTAGAGCGCCGCGGCGGCGACCAGCAGTGCGACGAAGACGATGCCGAACCCGGCGATGCTCAGCCCGCGCTGGCCGATGGTCGGCGTGATCAGCGGGCCGACCCAGCCGGAGATCGCCGCGATGATGTAGAGCAGCAGCGTGACAAGGTCGGTGCCGAGCACGCCGGAAACGCCCACCATCACGAACAGCACCGGAATGTAGAAGGCGAAGGTAGAAAACTCGCTGCTCTGCGCGAAGCAGGCGATCCAGCCGAACAGCGTGGCGCGCCAGCGGATCGGGTCGCTGCGGATATCGGCCAGGAAGGCGCTGGGGCGCGGCTTCGGCATCGGAACGTCCTCGTTCGGGACGAACTCCAGCGGATCGTCGTACATCTGCGCCGTGACCTGCTTCGCCTCGCGGAAGCGGCCGCGGCGGATCAGCCAGATCGCCGTCTCGGGAAGGTTGTAGCGCAGCACGAAGATGATCGCGGCGGGCAGAGCGCCCAGGCCCAATGTCACCCGCCAGACGATGTCGTGCGGCAGCTCCAGCACCAGGAACACGGCGATGACGGCCAGCGCGATCACCTCGCCGATAGCGAACATGAACTGCCAGCGGTTGCCCATCACCTCGCGCTTGCCGGCCGGCAGATATTCCATGATGTAGGTGTAGCCGTTGGCGATATCGCTGCCGAGCGGAATGCCCAGGATCAGCCGCACGATGACCAGCCAGACCATGTTCGGCACGAACGCCTGGATGAGCGCGAACACCACGAACATCACCATGGTGGAAAGAAAGATGGCGCGCCGGCCGATCTTGTCGGAGAGCCACCCGCCGAGCATCGCGCCGATCACGGCGCCGCCCTGCGTCCCGGCCGCGGCCAGGCCCAGCATCGCCGGCGACGGATGGAAGATTTCGCGGATGAAGATCAGCACGAAGGCGATCGAGTAGAGATCCCACGCCTCGATCAGGATCGAGGCCATCATGAGCCAGCCGACCCGTTGGCCTTTCGGACTGTAGTTGGCCAACAGGTAGCTCACGGCGCGATCCATGACCGCCTGCTGCGATTGCGATACCATCGACTGCGCCCCTCCCCAGGGCCGCGCGTCCCGATCATTGCCGGGTGCCTTGGCGACCTTGGGCCGGAATGTGGCGCAGGGCAATCGGGCCGGTTCGGGCGGGAACCGGGCCGGCCACGCCGCGCTTGAGCCGGCCCGCCCGTCGGACCCACACTGCGGCGGGCAAACCGGAGCACAGGCCATGAAAACCGTCGCACTCGTCGCCATTGCGGCATCGATCCTTGCGCCATCGGCGCAGGCGCAGACGCGCATCGATTCGATCAACACCAACTTTCGCTGGCTCGGGCCGGACGACAAGATCATCGTCGAGCGCTACGACGACCCCCGGGTGCAGAACGTCTCCTGCTACATGTCGCGCGCGGCGACGGGCGGCATCAAGGGCGGCATCGGCGTCGCCGAGGACCCGAGCCGCTTTTCGATCGCCTGTCGCGCCGTCGGCCCGGTCACCATGCCGCCCAGCCTGCCGCGCTCGGAGGTAATCGGCTTCGCCTCGGCCTCGCTGTTCTTCAAGAGCTTCCAGATCCACCGCGCCATCGACCCGGAAAAGCACGTGCTGGTCTATACCGTCGTCAGCACGAAGCTGATCAACGGGTCCCCGTTCAACAGCATCAGCGTCGTGCCGCTGGACGTGCGGTAGCGGCCGGGCGGGCGCGGCGCGCCTAGGCCGCGCTCAATCGCCGCTCGCAGTCCGCCGCGGCAAGTCGTTCCGGCTGCAGCCTGGTGCCGAGGCCGGGTTTCTGCGAGGGATACACGTAGCCGTCGCGGATGTCCGGCAGGTCGGTCATCACTTCGCGGTACCAGCCGCTGGTGAAGGCGCGCACGGTTTCCTGCACCAGGGTGTTCGGGCAGTTCAGCGACAGGTGCACCGAGGCGGTCAGCACCACCGGCCCGGTGCAGTCGTGCGGCGCGACCGGGCGGCCCCAGGCCTCGGCCAGCGTCGCGATCTTCTTCGCCTCGCCGATGCCGCCGCACCAGGACAGGTCAAGCATCACCACGTCCACCGCGTCCGCCTGCAAAAATTCCCGGAATGCGCGGCGTGTTGCCAACGTTTCGCTGGCGCAGATCGGCACGCCGGTGCGCGCGCGCAGGCTGGCGAGCAGGTCGGCGTTCACCATCTTGATCGGGTCCTCGACCCAGAACGGTCGGATCTCCGCCAGGGCGCGCAGCAGGACCTCGGCAGCGGGCGGCGTCCACAGCGAGTGCAGCTCGGCCATGATGTCCATCCTGCTGCCGACCGCGTCGCGGATTTTTCGAAACGGGATCAGGGCGTGGTCAAGGTCGGCGGCGGAGATGAAGTGCCCGTCGGACGCCTCGGCCGCAAAATCGAACGGCCAGATCTTCATCGCCGTGATGCCCTGGTCCAGCAACGAATGCGCGAGCTCGTCGGCCCGGTGCAGGAACGCTTCCAGGTCCTCGTACGGGCCGCTGGCGGCGGCGGGATCGACGCCCCAGTTGTCGGTCTTCTGCCCGCTCGCGGAACGGATATAGCGGTAGCCGGCACAGGTGTTGTAGATGCGCACCCGCTCGTGCGACAGCCCGCCGAGGCACTGGTACAGCGGCTGCCCGGTCGCCTGGCCGAACAGGTCCCACAGCGCGATGTCCACCGCCGAGGCGGCGCGCATCTCCACCCCGCTGCCCGAGAAGCCGAGATACTGCGTCTGCAACGTGCGCGCATGGCGGTCCATCTGCAGCGCCGGCTTGCCGAGCAGCAGGGGCGCCACCGTTTCGTGGATGTAGGCCTCGACCGCGCGCGGGCCGAAGAAGGTCTCGCCCAGGCCGATCAGGCCCTGGTCGGTATGGATCTGCAGCCAGAGCAGGTTGGCGAATTCGTTCAGCCGGATTGTCTCGATACCGGTGATGTTCATGCATTTTCTCCCGCCGTGCCTGGGGTTCACGCCCCCGCCGGCAGCCAGGGTTCCGGTGCGCGGGCGTTGATGTCGGTCGCCACATCGACCACCACCGTTTCGTCGGACGCCAGCGCCTCGCGCAACGCGGGGGCGATCTGCGAGGGTTCCTCCACGCGGATGCCGCGCAGGCCGAAGGCGCGCGCCAGGTCGGCGAAGTTGGTCGGGCCGAAGCGCACCAGCTCGGCGACGTCGCCCGGCTTGTTGCCCTGCATGCGCTGGATGTTCGGCCAGCCCTGGCCGAAGCCCGAGTTGTTGTTCACCACCAGCACCACGGCGATGCCGCGCCGCCGCGCGGTCTCCAGTTCGGTCGCGTGATAATACAGCGCGCCGTCGCCCGACCAGCAGATCACTTTGCGCCGGCCCGCGGCGCACTTGGCACCCAGCGAGGCGGGGAACGCCCAGCCCAACGACCCGGCCGCGCGCAGATAGGTCTGTGCGGTGCCGTTCAGCTCGATCAGCGTGCTGGTCCAGATGCCGGAATAGCCGGTGTCGGCGACCAGGATGCCGTCCTCGGGCAGCGCCGCGGTGATCTCGGCGCAGAGCCGGTCCGGCAGGATCGGCACCGCGTTGCTGGCGAGCAGTTTGGCCCGCTCGCTCGCGCCACGCGGCGACGATGCCGGCGCGCCCGGTCGGCAAATGCCGTGTCGCGCCTGGGTTTCCCCAGCGCGGCCAGCAGTTTTGCCAGTGTCGCCTTCGGATCGCCCATCAGGCCGAGCGTGTTGCCGTACGACCGCCCCAGCTCCAGCGGATCGATGTCGATCTGCACCACCGGCGTATCGATCGGCGGGATGCGCCAGGTGTGCGTCACCTGGTCGCCGGTGTGGCAGCCGACGAACAGCACCAGCTCGGCCTCGTGCACGATCTGGTTGGCCGGCGGCGCGGCATAGTTGCCGACGCAGCCGATCGACAGAGCGTGGCGCGTCGGGATGATGCCGCGCGCCCCGAGCGAGGTGCCGATCGGCGCCGCCAGCGCCTGGCCGAGTGCCAGCAGTTCCGACCCGGCCTGCGACGCAGTGGCTCCTGCACCCGCAACGATCGCGATCCGCCCGGCGGCGCGCAGGGTGGCGGCGGCGCGCTCGATGTCGGCATCCGATGGCGTCGGCCGGTGCGGCGGCATGTGCAGTTGCAATGCCGGATCGACGCCGGCGGTCGCGTGCACCGTTCCGGTTTCGATGATTTCCGCCTGCAGGCCGTTCAGGTCGAGATGCGCCGGCCGCGGCGTGCCGGTCATCGCCGCGCGCCAGGCCTGACGCAGCAACCGCGGCAGGTCGGCGGCGGCGTCCACCCGGGCGTCGAATTTGGTCACCGCCGCATACAGCGGGTCGTGCGGAATCTCCTGATAGGCATTGCGATGTTGGTGCGCCGGCTGTTTGTGTCCGGTCAGCGCGATCACCGGCGAGCGGCCGAGATAGGCATCCTGCAGCCCGGCCGCCAGGTTCGCCGCGCCGACCGACTGGGCGAAGCAGATGCCGGGGCGCCCGGCGACGCGGGCGTAGCCATCGGCCATGTAGGCGGCGGATTTTTCCGCGTGCGCCAGCACCCGGGTGACGCCGAGCGTGCCCAACTCGATCAGCGTGCGGCGCAGCACCGCGTCGATGAAGAACACATGGGTGGTGCCGTTGGCGGCCAGCGTGCGGGCCAGCCATTCGGCGCCGGTGAGGGCCTCGTCCTGGCTCATGATGTGTTTCCTCCGTGCGAACTGCCGAGCTTACGCCGGCGCATGGCAGCGAGGAACCCGGCCATCATACGCGTTGGTTCGTCGCTGTCCCACGATGCGGCGAAGCAGTCGATACCGCGTTCGATCGCCTCGCGCACCGGCAGGTTTTCCCATGATTGGATCAGCGCCTTTTGCGCACTGACCGCGCGCGGTCCGCAGGCCAGGATCGCGGCGACACGGCGTTCGACCGCTGCGTCCAGCGCATCGGGGGAGACCACCTGTTCGACCAGGCCCCAGCGCTCGGCGGTGGTTGCGTCGATGGTGTCCCCGGTCAGCAGCAGTTCGCGCGTGCGGCCCCAGCCGATCAACTGCGGCAACAGCGCGGCCTCCACCACCGAGGGGATGCCGATCCGAACCTCGGGCATGCCGAAAATGGCGTCCGAGGCGGCGATGCGCATGTCGCAGGCGGCGGCGACCTCCAGCCCGGCGCCCAATGCGTAGCCCTGGATGCGGGCGATGACCGGCACGGGCAGGCGGCGGAATGCATCGCAGCTCCGGTGCACCAGCGTGATGAACGCGCGGGCCGTGCCGGCATCGAGCGTCACCATTTCGGTGATGTCGGCGCCGCCGATGAAGGCGCGGGTGCCGGCGCCGCGCAGGATCACCACGCGCAGCGTCGGCTCGGCGGCCAGCGCCCCGACCGCGTCGATCAGCGCCGTCATCACCGCGCGGTTCAGCGTGTTCAGCTTTGCGGCATTGGCGATGGTGACGCAGGCCACGCCGCGCGCGTCGCGGCTGACCTCGATCCAATCGTGGTGTGACATGGGCATCTCTCCACCGGTCGCGCGAAGCATGGACGCGGTCGGTATGGCCCGCTAGGGTGCGCCATACACCAAAGGGGGAACCGAACCATGTCGCATCCGCGCATCGGGCGCCGGGCATTCGGCGCGGGTCTGGCGGCGGCGACGATCGCCCGCCCGGCTATGGCCGAGGCCAAGCACTACAGCTTCGGCTACGACCAGCCGCACACCACCGCCTATGGCATCGGCGCCGATCTGTTCGCCGCCAAGCTGGCGGAGCTCAGCAAGGGCACCATGATCATCGATCAGTTTCCCGGCGCGCAGCTTGGCCAGGAACCGCAGATGCTGCAGAAGATCCGCACCGGCGACATCGATTTCATGTTCAGCGCCTCGGCCAACGCCGCGACCATTTCGCCGCAGTCGGGCGTGCTGTCGATCCACTTCCTGTTCCGCTCGGAGGACCGCACCTGGTGAAGGCGGTCGCCACGCCGGCGCTGGTGGAAGCGATCCGCGCGATGTTCGCCGACACGGTGAAGGACGCGCACTGCCTGACGCTGCTGACGCTCGGCCTGCGCAACCTGTATGGCAAGAAGGAGATCCACAGCATCGCCGACATCAAGAACCTGAAGGTGCGCGTGCAGGCGACGCCGACCGAGGACACGATGTTCCCGGCCTATGGCGCGCAGACGTGCACATGCCGTTCGGCTCGGTCTACACCAGCCTGCAGACCGGCGTGGTCGACATGGCGGAGAACGGCGTCAACGTCTACGACAGCAACAAGCACTACGAGGTCGCGCCGATCATGTCGATGACCGAGCATGAGGCGAACTGCAACCTGCTGTGGGTCAGCGGCAAGGTATGGAGCGGGCTTTCCGACGAGCAGAAGGGCTGGGTCACGGCGTCGGCCACCGAGGTCGCCACCAAGGAACCGGCGCTGGCGATCGAGCTGGAACACAAGTCGCGCGCCAAGCTGGAAAAGATCGGCGTGAAGTTCGTCGACCCGGTGGACAAGTCGGGCTTCGTCAGCCGTGGCGACGCCGTTGCAGGACAAGATCGCCGCCGACCTCGGCCCGCACGCGACGAAGATCCTGCAGATCTGCCGGACCGATCACGTAGCGGATGCGCATCCATCCCGGCCTCCCCCTCTCGCTGCGGGAGGGGGATGGGGCGGTGCCCGAGAGGGTGGGCGTGTTTCCCGCGGCCGTAGACGTATGAACCTTCCGCCATGACCGACAACATCGTTCTCGCCACCGACCGGCAACTGAAATGGCGCGCGTTCGACCCGATCGAGCGCGTGCTGATGCTGCTGTGCGGCGTGTGCCTGACCGGCTTCACCGCCTCCACGCTGGTCGACGTGGTGACGCGCGAGGCTGGCCATCCACTGCTGTCGTTGCAGGAGGTGACCTCGGCGTTCTTCATCTACGGCATCTTCATCGGCAGCGCGGTGGCGACGCGGCGCAACGACCATCTGTTCCTGTCGGCGATCACCGAGCGGATGAGCGGCGCGCTGCGGCGCTTCGTCGAGGTGTTCAACCGCTTGGTGGTGTTCTTGCGTCGGCCTGGCGATGGTGGTGTTCGGCTGGCAGAATTTCCTGACCGGGTTCGGCAGTTTCCGCATGCCGTCGATGCTGCCGATCGCCTATCTCTACATCGCCATCCCGATCTGCGGCGCGCTGGTGGCGCTGTTCGCGTTCGAGCAGATCGTCAACGGCTGGCGGAACGGGTTTGCCGCGCCGGAAGGCGAAGGTCCGGCACGGGATGTGGGGATATGAGAGGTGCGTGCGGCGTAAGTGGCACTCTTTCACCACGCCATGCCGGGCGCCGGCCCGGCATCCACGACTTTCCTTGCGGCACGCAGGCAAGTCGTGGACGCCGGGGACGAGCCCCGGCATGACGGGACACCGGGCACTCGTGCTTAGATCCGAACGATCGGTCCCACCTGCATGACCGCGTCCAACAGCCTGCTACTGCTGCTGATGACCGCGCTGTTCCTGACGCTGGGCTATCTCGGCGTGCCCGTCGCCTTCGCGCTGATCGCCGGCGTGCTGGTCGGCACCATGTTCACCCCGATCACCATGCAGTCGATGGTTGCGCAGCTCTTCAACGGGTGTCGATTCCGAAGCGCTGATGGCGATCCCGTTCTTCCTGCTGGTGGGCGAGCTGATGACCTCGGCCAACGTCGTCATCCGCATCGCCGAGCTGTCGCAGGCGCTGGTCGGCCATATCCGCGGCGGCCTGGCGCAGGTCACCACCGTGTTCTCGATGTTCTTCTCCGGCATGTCCGGCTCGTCCTCGGCCGACGTCGCGGTGCTCAGCCGCACGATGGCGAAGCCGATGGCGCAGGAGGGCTACCGCCCGGCGTTCACCGCCGCGCTGATCGCCGCCGCATCGACCATCGCGGCCCTGGTGCCGCCGTCGATCATGGCGGTGGTCTACGGCGCGATCGGCAATGTCTCGATCGCCGGCCTGTTCCTGGGCGGGATCGTTCCCGGCCTGATGATCGGCTTCGGGCTGATGATCTACTGCTATTTCTTCGGTCCCGCCGGGTTCCGCCGCCCGCGCTCCACCTTCCGCGGCCTGGCGAAGGCGGCGTCGGCGGCGGCGCTGCCGCTGTTCATCCCGGTGATCCTGCTGGGCGGCATCATGACCGGCTGGTTCACGCCCACCGAGGCCGGCGTCATCGCCATCACCTATATCCTGCTGGTGGTCATCCCGTTCCTCAACCGCGGGCACCTGAAGCACGTGCCGCGCGATTTCGTCCACGCCGGCATGATCTACTCGCTGCCGATGATCACCATCGCCGCCGCCTCGGCGTTCGGCTGGATGCTGGCGTATCTGCGCGGGCCGATGGTCGTCTCCGGCTGGATCAGCGGCCTGTCCAACAACGACCCGTATCGCGTGATGTTCCTGCTGGTGGCCGGTGTTCGTCATCGTCGGCGACTTCATCGAGCCGGTGCCGGCGATCATCATCTTCATGCCGGTGGTGAACGCGCTGACCGACTCGGCGAACATCAATGCGGTGCACATGGGCGTGGTGCTGATCGTCACCCTGGCGTTCGGCCTGATCACCCCGCCCTACGGCCTGGCGCTGCTGATGGCGTCGAAATTCATCGGCGTCCGCTTCTCGGCGGCGTTGCGCGCGTCGCTGCCGATCTATGTGGTTTTCTTCGCCACCATCGCCTTCACCATCTTCTTCCCGGACGCCATCCTGTGGCTGCCGAAGCACGTGTTTCCGGAATCGGTCGGCTGCTTCAAGTCGCCCACCGGCGCGGGCTACATCTGTCCGTAGCGATCGGGCGCCGCCCTCGACCGGCCGGGACGCGGGTGATAGCGTCGGCCTCGCGCGATCCTCGCCGCGTGGCACTGCGGCGCGCGGAGGAACCCATCGGCAGGAAGGAAACCGTTCGCATGGCCACCATCCGCAATCCCGCCCGCGAGAAACTGGAGCAGGGCAGGCTGTCGCTCGGCTGCGGCGTGCGCCTGACGCGCAGCGTCGAGATCGGCCCGGCGATGAAAAGTGCCGGCTTCGACTGGCTGTTCATCGATTGCGAGCACGGAACCATGTCGCTGGACGCCGCGGCGCAGATCGCGGTGGCCGCGCTGGATGCCGGGATCGCGCCGATCGTGCGGGTGCCGAACGGCGAGTATTCGATGGCCACCCGCGTGCTGGACAACGGCGCGCTGGGCATCGTGATGCCGCACGTCGACAGCGCGGACGAAGCCGCCAAGGTGGTGCAGAAGCTGAAATACCCGCCGGTCGGCCATCGCTCGATGGGCGGCATCGGCCCGCACTACAGCCTGCGCACCGCGAAGTCGGCCGAGGCCGCGTCGGCGCTGAATGCCGCCAACCTCACCGTCGTGATGCTGGAGACGCCGACGGCGATCGCCAATGCCGACGCGATCGCGCGGTTCCGGGGGTGGACGTGCTGCTGATCGGCACCAACGACCTGTGCGCCGAGATGGGCATCCACGGCGATTTCGGCAACGCAAGGGTCGCCGAGGCATACGCGGCGATGATCGCGCGCCTGCAAGGCGCACCACAAGTTCCCGGGCATGGCGGGCGTCTATGACGAGGCGCTGATGGCCCGCTACATCGGCCTGGGCGCGCGCTTCATCCTGTCGGGCAACGATGCCAACCTGTTGAGCGCCGCCGCCACGGCGCGCGCGGGCGCGCTGCGCAAGATGCTTGGCCAGTAAGCTTATCGTGCTGGTCACCGATTTCGGCCTGGCCGGTCCCTATACCGGCCAGATGAAGGCGGTACCTGTTGCGCGACGCGCCCGATGCGGCGGTGGTCGATCTGTTCGCCGACGCACCGTCTGCTTGCCCGCAGCCGGCCGCCTACCTGCTGGCGGCCTATGCGGCCTGGTTTCCGCCCGGCACCGTGTTCCTGTGCGTGGTCGATCCCGGGGTCGGGGGGCCGCGCGCGCCGCTGATCGTCCGGGCCGATCGGCGCTGGTATGTCGGGCCGGACAATGGCCTGTTCGAGCTGGTGCTGCGCCGCGCGGCCAAGGCACGGGTCTGGCGGATCACGTTCAAACCCGCGGCGCTGTCGGCAAGTTTCCATGGCCGCGATCTGTTCGCTCCGGTCGCCGCGCGCCTCGCCCGCGGCGACGAGCCGCCGGGCGAGCCGCACACGCCGGCGCGGTTCCTGGCCTGGCCTGATGACCTGGCCGAAATCGTCTATGTCGATCATTACGGCAACGCCATTACCGGCCTGCGCGCCGCGGCGCTGCCGCCGGATGCCCGGCTCGGCGCGGCCGGCGAGGTGCTGCCACGGGTGCGCACGTTCTCGGATGTGCCACCAGGCGCCGCGTTCTGCTATGAGAATTCCAACGGATTGATGGAGGTCGCTGTCAATGGCGGACGGGCCAACATGGTGCTGCGCCTGACGGCGGGCAGCAAGCTGACGGTGGTGCCATGACAGTCGTTCCGTATACGGACGTTAGGCCGCCGGGCGGCACGCACGCCGGGATCGCCCCGCCCGACGGCAGCACGCGGCTGATTCCGATCATCGGCGACCCCATCGCGCAGGTGAAGGCGCCCGCCGGCATCACCGCGGCGCTGCAGGCGCGCGGGGTCAATGCCTATGTGATGCCGGTGCATGTCGGCGCCGCGGAGGTCGAGGAGTGCCTCGACGGCCTGTCGCTGGCGCGCAACGTCGATGCGATCCTGGCGACCGTGCCGCACAAATTCGTTGCGTTCCCTCACGCCGCCACCGCGACGCCGCGCGCGACGCTGCTGGGTGCGGCCAACGTGCTGCGCCGCAATGCCGATTTCACCTGGCACGCCGACATGCTGGACGGGATTGCCTTCGTCGCTGCGCTGCGCGGCGCCGGCTGCGACCCGGCCGGCCGGCGCGCGCTGCTGGTCGGTGCCGGCGGCGCGGGCGCGGCGATCGCGCTGGCGCTGCTGGAGGCGGCGGTTGCCAAGCTGGCGATCCACGATGCGGATGCTGCGCGGCGTGATGCGTTGCTGGGGCGTCTCGCGGGGGTCGGCGCGTGCCGCGTGGGGGTGGGGTCGGCGGATCCGACCGGGTTCGATCTGATTGCCAATGCCACGCCCGCCGGCATGCGCGAGGCGGATCCGCCGCCGGTGCAGATCGCGCGGCTGGCGCCGGGGATGGTGGTGGGCGATGTGATCACCGTGCCGGAAGTGACGAAGCTGCTCGCCGCGGCGCGTGCGATCGGGTGCAAGACGGCGACCGGCGTGGACATGTTCACCGCGGGGCGCGATCTGATCGTCGATTTTGTGCTTGGCGGGTAGCGGGTTTGGGAACGATCGCCCAGGCCGCCACTGCCGATCGTCGGGCGGAACAGCGCAGCGCACTCCGCCGTCCGGGCCCTTCCGCTACGCTGCCAGCGCGGTTTGCCAGCTTGCGATCATCCCCGCGGCCGTCCGCTCCCAGGTGTATCGCGCGGCGTGCGCTGGTCCACCGGCGCGCAACGTGGCAGCCAGCCCGGCATCTTCCAGCACGCGGCGCAGCGCGGCGGCGATCGCGTCGATGTCGAACGGGTCCACCAGCAGCGCGGCACCTCCCGCGGTGTCGCGCAGCGCCGTTCCGTCCGAGGTCACCACCGGCGCCGCGCAGGCCATCGCTTCCAGCACCGGCAGGCCGAAGCCCTCATACAGGCTCGGATAGGCAACGACCGCGGCGCGCGCATACAGCGCCACGAGGTCCGCGTCCGGCACATGGCCGAGCAGCCGCAACGCGCCGTCACGCCGCGCCTGGGCTGCGCGGTCGTCGTCCAGTGCGCGGCCCCAGCCCGGGCCGCCGGCGATCGCCAGCGGGGTCCGCGCGCGCAACGCAACCGGCAGGCGCGCGTGCGCCGCCAGCAGCCGGTCGAAATTCTTGCGTGGCTCGATCGTGGAGACGGCGAGAATGTAGCATCGATCCGTCAGACCGTGGCGCGCCAGCACCGGCGCCGCATCGTGCGCCTGCATCGGCCGGAACATCGGCGACACGCCGGGGGGCACGACATCGATCCGCCCCCGGCCGATGCCGAGCTCCGTTTCCATGGTGCGCGCCGTGAAGTCCGAGACGCTGACGAACCGCGTTGCCTGGCGCAGCGTGGCCGGCAGGCGCCGCTCGATCCAGGCGACCCGCTCGGGCGGGTGCAGCGCCGGATCGGCGCGCCAGGACAGGTCGTGCACCACCACCACGGTGGCGCCGTCGAACGGGCGGGCGATCAGGTTGGACTCATGGTAGACGATGTCGCCACCACTCCGCCGCGCCATGTCGCGCGCCGCCTGGTCGAGGCGCCGGCGCAGGCGCCAGCCATGCCATGCGACCACGGTGGGGCAGCGGCTGGCCATCACGCGCGCATGGGCCAGCACCGCACACGCGCGGCGTTGTGGCGCATCGGCGGCCTCGGTGGCCCGGTCCAATATGTCCGGCGGCGATACGGCATCGCCGATCAGCAGCGCCAGGTCCGCGAGCCGGCGCGGATCGCCCACGGGGGGGCTGCGCAAGGTTTGCGCGACCTCCAGCGTCATCCGTCCGATGCCGCTGCGCCGCCCGGTTACGCCGTCAGCACCGAGCAGCACACCGATGCCTGCCGCCGTGCCGTTCTGCCGCTCAGGGTCGCGCCACGCCATGCATGCACCCGCCATTGACCGATCCGCGGCGGCAGCAGGCCATGCATCCGGTTAACATACAGATAAGGGGGGCGGCCAAGGGGGCCGGCCAAGGCGGCGCTATGGCGCCGCTTTGCCTCGGCGGTTAGGTTGGCCAAATGAGAGTTGTCAGCCTGGATCGCATCCGCCTGACGATCGCCTGCGTGGCACTGGTGGTCGTGGTCGCCGCCTTGGCGCTGGTCACTTTTCCGCCCGGCTTTCTGGACGGTTCGGCAGCGTTCTGGCGCTACCCGAAGGGCGACTTCGCCGAGCACATCGTCGGCGGTCGCTATTTCATCGCCGATGCCTGGCGCTGGCCGCTGCTGAGCGTGCCCGGCCTTGGTCCGCCGCCCGGAACGAATATCGGCCTTACCGACAGCATCCCGCTCGCGGCGCTGGCGGCGAAGCTGTTGCGCGGGATCTACGGATATCTGCGCCCCTACCTGCCGCTTTGGATCCTGCTGTGCTACCTGCTGCAGGGGCCGGCCGGCGCGATCGGTCTCTACGTGCTCGGCGTGCGGAATCTGGCGGCGCTGATACTCGGCGGGCTGCTTGGCGTGTTCACGCCGGTGCTGCTGTTTCGTTTCGGCCATGCGGCGCTTTGCGCGCAGTTCCTGCTGCTGCTGGGGCTGGCGCTGCATCTGCATGGCGTCCGCGCGAACGCCCGGCGCGTGGTCCTGCTGGGCTATGCGCCGCTGCTGGTCGTTGCGCTGCTGGTGCACATCTATCTCTTCGCGATGGTGTTCGCGATCATGCTGGCCAGCCTGCTGCAGGGACTGTGGACCGAGCGGCTGACGATCCCCTCGGCGGTGGCGCAGCTTGCCGCGATGGCGCTGCTGGTCGGGGCCGTCATGTGGGCCTGCGGTTATTTCGACCTCGGTCCGATCCCGATGAAGCCCTACGGCGAGTCGGCGCTCGATCTGGCCGCCCCGTTCTTTCCGGCGCCCAGCGGCATTTTTGGCCAGCCCGCGCTGCCGGCCGACCGCCCCGTCGAGGATTTCGCCTGGCTCGGCGCGGGCATGGTGGCGCTGGTGATCGCCGCGCTGGTCCGCTGGTGGCGGCAGCTCGGCGGCATGGCACGTGCGCACCTGCCCAGCGTTCTGGTCTGCGGTCTGCTGGTCGTCTTCGCGGTCACCTATGTCGTGCATGTCGGGCCGGTGCTGATCCTTGGCATAGAACCGGAACGCGTGCGTCAGGCGGTGCTGGAAGGACAGGCACACGGTGGAACGTTGCGCATTCTGCTCGGCATACTCGGCCCGGCGGACTATGTTCGCATCGGTCTCTACGGAGTGCTGCTGGCCGGACTCGCCGCGCTGGTGGTCGTCCGCGCATGGCGATGGCAGAAGTTCCGCTTCCTGCGTTTCATCGGCCTGGTCGTGCTGGGCGGGGTCGTCATGCTCGTGGTCCGGCCTTCGGCAGTCGCGCTCGTCATCAGCAGTTTCCAGGGGTCGGCGCGATTCATCTGGGTGGTGGTCTACCTGACCGGTCTGCTGGCGATCGCCGGCGTGTGGACGGGCTATTCGCGCCGGACAGCCTTGCTGCTGCTGCTGGTGGCCCTCTGTTTGCAGGTCTACGATACGGCACCGTTGTGGAACGACCTGCGGCGCGACGCCGTCTCCCAGCCGCAACCGCCGCCCGACGCGCAGGTCCTCCTCGCCGCCATCGGCCGGGCCGAGCGGGTGACGTTGGTGCCGACCTATCTCTGTGCGTATGCCGAACCCGTCGAACCCGCCGCGCGTGACGCCATCGTTGCGAGAGTCGTCGATCTGCAGGTTCTGGTTTCGCGTTTTGTCCGACCGGTCAACTCGGTGCGGAACTCGCGGATGACGGCAACGGATATTCCGGCGCTGCGCGACGGCTGTGCCGGCGAGCGGCGGGCGGTGGAAGCGCAGGTGGACGTTGCGGGGACGTTGACGATCGTGCTGGACGACGCGCCAGCCGAGGCGTCGCTGCGCGCCGTCCTGGTGCAGCGCCCCGGCTGCGCCGAATTATCGCGTGTCACGGTTTGTGCGGGCCGTTGATTCCGGATATTGCACGCTACCGCTGGACAATCGCGAGGGGCGGCTTACGTTGGGGGCTGAGGCGAAAGAAGTGCTTCAACCGCACGCCCGGCAACCTTCTGTGTCATGGCCGGGCTTGGCCCGGCCACCCACGACTGTCTTTGCTATGAGCTGCGAAGTCGTGGGTGACCGGGCCAAGCCCGGTCATGACACAGGATGTTACGAGCCATCCCAGTCGATTCGGTTATTCCGTGTCAGGCCGTTAGATGCCGAGAGGAATGACTCTCCCCCGTCATGGCCCACGCACGACAGCCGCAGCGGAGTGCACGGCCGGTGGGTCAAGATCTGCGCCGGTTGGTGCGATATTCCGATGTCACAATGGATGCCGATCGCGGCCATAAGCCTCGGCTAGCGGAGAACGTCGCAGATGCGGAACTCTTTCCCCACCAGCGCAAGTCGCCGGCAGTGCGCGCCGAGATGCAATCCGTAGGTGGCGAGGCCGGATACGTCGGGGACGGCGGGGCTGCCCGGGGTCACCGCGTAGAGCGTATATGCGGGCACTTCCGCCAGCTCGGCGCGGAGCTGCCGGGTCAGCGCCGACCCTGGATCGCACAAATTCAGTTCGCCACAGATAGGACCGACATACCGCGCGTCGGGCGGCAGACTGAGCGCCACGAACGCGCTGGGCGCGAACGTCAGGAAGACCAGCGGCCGGCCCGGCAGGGCCAGGGGCTCGGCGGCGATCGAGCGCCAGTGATCCCGCCACGGCAGGCGCTGCCAGCTTGCCACGTGCACGCGCGCCAGCGTCAGGATGACGAGCACCAGCAGCAGCCGCCCGCGCCAGCGTCCCGTGGCGAGCCAGTCCGCCAGCACCAGCACCACCGCGCCGCAGAGGATCTCCAGCGGGACCATGTAGCGGTGGATGCCGAACGTGTACAGCCACACCGGGTAGTCGACCGCGCAGGCCAGCAGCAGGCCGGTTTCCGGTCGGGCCAGCGGCGCGAAACGCCGCTCGCGGCGGAACAGCGCGACCGCAAGCACCGCCAGTGTGCCAACCAGCGCGAGGGCGAAGCGCGCGTCCTTCGGATCGGTCTCGCTGGCGGGCGACAGCCGGATCGGGGTCGTGCTGCCGCCGACCAGCCAGTAATACGGATAGCTCAGCATGGCCCAGGGGGAATGCGTTACGAAGTGCATGTCGCGCATCGACACCGCCGGCGCATCCGGCGAGCGGAAGATATCGTTAAAGAATGGAAATACCGGATTGTCGAAGCGGCGCCAGAGCGCGACGTGCCACCAGCCGGCGATCCCCAGGAAGCCGATCGCGACGCCCAGCGTGAACGCGGCAACGCCAGGCGGCCCGGCGGCGCGGCGGCGCGGGGCCGGCCAGGAAGAACGCCGGCGCGCCGATCACGAACACGCCGTTGGTCACCTTGAGCCCGGCAGCCAGGCCGAGCAGCAGGCCGGCGGCAAGGCAGGCATGGCGCGGCGCCGTCGCGTCATCGCGCCTCAGCAGCAGCAGATAGGCAAGCAGGACCGGCAGCGCCGTGATCAGGTCCACGATCGTGGTGCCGGCTTCCGACAGTGCCATCGGGCTGGCGAGGCACAGCACGAAGCCCAGAAAGACGCCGCCGTAGCCGCCTTCGTCCGGATCGGGGCCGGCAATGCGCAGGCAGATCCGCGCGGCGACGACGAAGGCCATGGCCTGCGCCACGCCGATCGTCGCCGCGGCCGCCAGCGGCGGCAGCGCGCGAATGACAAGATATTGCGGCACCAGAACCAGCGGGTTCAGATAGGTCTGGATGCCGGACGGCGCGATGCTGGCCCAGAACGTGCCGTGCAGCAGCAGGAACGGCATGCCAAGGTGGTAGTTGAGCTGGTCCCAGTTGACGTCCTGGCCACGGCGGAACGCGAACACCAGCGTCGTGGCGATCGCCGCAACAACGCAGGTCGCGGTGTAGCCGGCGCGCGTCGCGACCAGCGCCTTGATTCGCATCGATCGTCCCCGATCCGTGGCCTGCGCCGCCGCCAGCTAGGGCAATTCGCCGGCGCGCGGCAAGCGCGCCTTCTGGCGTTCCACGCGCCGCGCTACTGTGCCGTGCACGCAAGCATGGAGGCGGCGCGATGCAGCTCGGCATCCATCTCCCGCATATCGGCCGCAAGGCCGGCCCGGACTCGATCCGCCGTGCCGCGGAGCAGGCCGAGGACCTTGGCTTCGACGATGTCTGGGTCAGCGAACACATCATCGTGCCGAAGGACGCGCCCTATCCGCCGTCGCCGTCGTTCTACGACCCGGTGCTGACGCTCACCTGGGCCGCCGCGTTCACGCAACGGGTCCGACTCGGCACCTCGGTGCTGGTGCTGCCGATGCGCCACCCGCTGCCGCTCGCCAAGGAGCTGGCGACGCTGCAGAACCTGTCGCAGGGCCGGCTGATCCTGGGCGCCGGCGTCGGCTGGATGGAGGCGGAATTTGCGGCGCTCGGCGCCCCGTTCCACGAGCGCGGCCGGCGCATGGACGAGGGCATCGCGCTGATGCGCGCGGTGTGGCGCGAGGACCCGATCACCTTCCCGACACGCTGGATCCCGGCGGTGGTGCAGGACATGCGCATGCAGCCGCAGCCGGTGGCGCCGATCCCGATCTGGATCGGTGGATCCTCGGAACCCGCGTTGCAGCGCGCCCTGCGGCTGGACGGCTGGCACGGCAGCCGCGTGACGCCCGACGCCGCGCCCGCACTGGTGCGGCGCCTGCGCGCGGCGCGCCCGGACGCCGAGTTCACCGTCTCGTTGCGCGTGCGGTGGGACGGCGCGCAGCAGGACCGCATGCGCGCGGAGCTGGCCGCCTACGCCGAAGCGGGCGTGCAGCACGTGCTGCTGGAGCTGATGGAGCGCGAGCTGGACGCCTGGCTCCGCGCGGTGGAGGACGCGGCGCGGCTGATCAGCCGCGTTTCATGAACCGCAGCGCGAAGCGCACCAGCCGCGGGGTCGTGGTCGGCCGCACCAGGCGCGCATCGTAGCCGGCGAAGCGGCGGTCGTTCTCGGCCAGGCAGATCGCCATCAGCGCACCGGCGCTCGACGTCGGCATTGCTGACCGACTTGGCGCCCGTCACGGTGAAGTTGTTGTCCTGCGGCGCGGACTTGTCGCCGGACCCCATGCCGCGGGCGATGCCGATGCGCTCCCACACCAGGAAGGCCCACACCGCCCAGACCCGCGCCTCGAAGCCGATGCGCCGCCACCACGGGATATTGCGCCGGTGCCAGGCCAGCCAGTTGGCGAACAGCAGGATGTGGCGCGCTTCCTCCTGGATCACCGGCTCGAATGTATCGACCAGCTCCGGCGGGAAATAGCCGGACTGGCGCGCCAGCTCGAACAGGCCGAAGGCGAAGAAGCTGTCGATGCACTCGCTGAAGCCGGTGACCAGGTAGGCCCATTCCGGATCGCGCGGCTCGATGTAGGGCGGCTCCGGCGCCAGCGCGATGCCGTAGGTCTGCACCAGGTTGGACAGCACCTCCTTGTGGCGGCCTTCCTCCCAGCCGTTCAGCCCGATCGCCTCCGACAGGGCCGGGTCGCGCAGTGCCGCGGCATAGGACAGCATGCGCAGCCGCGCCTTGCCCTCGGTCTGCACCGCGATGTCCCAGATCGGCAGCGAGGTCAGCCGGCCCAGCGCCTCTGGGTCAAGCTTCGGCCAGGGGATGACCGAGGGCTTGTACGGGTTGAAGGTTTCGTGGAACATCCGGCAGAAGGCCGCCTTGTGCGCCTCGCTGCCGAGCACGACGGGGGCCGTCCCGTCATAGGTCCAGTGCCGCGCGGCGTAATCCGCCGCCGCCAGGGTGGCTGCATCCATGCCGTGTCGCCTATCGCTGCCGCCGCATCGACACCGTTGCCGGTTGATGCGGCGCACAGAACTAGGGGCGCAACGGCCGGGCCGCCAGGGGCGAAGCTATCACGGGACCGTGATCCCGGCCGCCGTCAGCCGGTGCAGATGCGCACCGTCGCCGGCTCGTCCAGCATGTCGGAAGCCAGGTCAAGGAGATATTCCGCCGTCCCGCGGAAGCCGGCGCTGTCGGCCTCCTCGGCCAGGCGCAGCAGGTGATCGGACAGCATCAGCGGGCGGTGCGGCTGAGGTGGCTCAAGTCACGGCTCCTTTCTGGTTGCCGACTCCGGGCCCGGACCGACCGTCTGATCCGCCGGAGATGAGCCAGCCTATGAAGCCGCCAGCCCGTCGCTAATGATCTAGATCAAACGCGCGGAAAGTCACGTACCAGGCCGTCGGCAAGGGGGATTGGTTGCACGTGCAACGTGTCGATCATCGGGGCGGTGTCGAATGCCTTGTCCTCCAGCAGCCGGCGGATCTCCGCCAGCCGCACCGTGGGCACGCCCGGCAGCAGCGCGGTCAGCGGCGCGGCGGCGATCATCGGCCAGGCCGGGATGGCAACGATGCGCGGGCGGCGCAGGCCGGCAGCCAGCGCGACGGCGCGGACGAAATCGGCATACGGCAGGGCCGTCGGCCCGGCCACCACCAGGCTGTGCGGCCCGTCCCAGGCGATCGCCAGCGCCGCCAGGATGCAGCGCGTCAGGTCGTCCTGGTGGATCGGCTGCACCAGCGCGCGCCCGCCGCCGGGCAGCGGCACGATCGGCAGCCGGCGCAGCAGGACGGCGAGGCGCTGGACGTTGTCCTCGCCCTGGGCGCCGTAGATCATCGTCGGGTGCAGCATGACGCCGGCGCGGCCGGAGGTCAGGAACGCCGCCTCGCCTTCCTGCACGCCGCGCCCGTGCGCGTCCGGCCAGCGGGTGAACTTTCGCGTGCTGCCGAGGAAGACATGGCGCGCGTCGGGTGGCGCGGCGGCCAGCACGGCGGGGGCGAAGCGCGCATGGGCGCAACTGACGATGCGCGTGGCGCCGGCGAGGGCCGCGCGCAAGGCGGCGGCATCCGTCAGGTTCGCAACGCGCGGCACGCCCGCAAGACCGCCCGCCCGCCATTTCGCCGCATCGCGCACCACCGGGGCGACGGCAACCCCGTCCACGGCCAACGCGCGGCACAGCGCCAGCCCCGACCGCCCCGACGCCCCGATCACGTGCACCGGCCCCGTCGGCACGCCCAAAGCTGCTCACCCCTCGCCATAGTCCGGTACCTTTGCGGCTTGCTTGGCGACGGCCTCCGGGTCAAGACCCGCGGCCCCGCAGGGCAGGGCACTCGCATCTGGGCGAGGACGGATCGCGCCAACGCCTCAGACCACCCGGAGCGCTTTCGCGGGCGTCGGCTGGATATGTCAGGGAGCGCCGAGCGCCAGCGTTCGAGCCCGGGTTCGCGCCGTCTGGCGAGGCGCGTCAGCCTAGTATGTGGGCACAGTGGTTTGGCAGGTTGGCTGACCCGCTGCCCCGGACTTCCTGTCCGTTGCCTGGGACTCTGCGCGAGTCGGCTTGCGACCCATTGCGGAGCTTCGCCAGCGGTCAACCCTCGGTGCTTCGTGACCCGAAGCGGTCCTTCGACGATGTGTCGTGGGCGTTCGGTCTAAACGCCGAACGATGATTTCGAAAACCAGACCTTAACCCCGAAATTGCGCAATTCGGCCGGCAGACCGACATCCTCTTTCCTCTTGAAGTCGGTGCGGAATTCCCCACGCGTCGAACTTTTGCCAATGATGATTTCCTGATCCTCGATCTCGACTTTGCGCACGTGGCCGGCTCGGACTTCGGCCATGAATTCGGCGCGCGTCAGTTCGGGCAACGGTTTGGGCGTGAGAAAAACGGCGGTCACGCCGACGATCGCGGCCGCGACAAGCGCCAACGCAAGTCTCAGGGAATTGCGTCGCATCGGGTTATCCCAGGCCGAACGTCGCTACGCCCGCAGCGGTTGGCCGGCCGTGAGGCGCGGCAGGATGGGCGCCAGCGCCGCTTCAAACTCCAAGTTTCTCGTGAAGGTCCAGGAATGTCGCCGCCGCACTATGGCAACGCCCAAGAATTAACAAATCGGCGGCGGTTGCGAAGTTGGGCGCTCCCGCTGAGCGAGTCGGCGCAGGTCGACCGCAAGCAAGCCGAAAGAAAGCCAGAATATACCCCGCTCACGCGATAATCCGGAACTCCGTTGGGTTTATGATACGGAAGTTGTCCGTGACCTCATCGCAGTAGGTGCGCCAGTTCCTGGGCACGTCGTCGCGCAAGAAGTTCAGCATTGCGATGCTGAAGTCCCTGAAGGAGCTGTAGCACTTGTTGTGGGTGGTGTGTCTGTGCATCAACCCCCATAACCGTTCGATCGGATTGAGGTGCGGACAGTAGGCCGGGACGAAATGAAGCTTGATCCGGCAGTCAGGCCGCGCCAGCCAAGCTTGAACCAGTTTAGCGTGATGGTATCTGGCATTGTCCAGAAAGACGTGAACCAGCCGCATGCCTGGATACACCGCCTCGATTGCCATCAACAGCATGATCGTACTCAAGGCATCCACCGTCAGCACATCCTTCATGACGGTCTTGCCGGTCTCCAGGTCGATCGCGCCATGGATATTCAGGCGGTCCCGCCCGCTGCTCTGTTCCACCGCGACCGGCACCTCTTTTGGCGCCCAGCAGCCAACCGGCCGCACCGCGTGGGTGGGATGCACCGCATCAACGAAGATCACCGCTTCATCAGCGGATAACTGGTTCATCAGGGCCTCGTAACCCTTGACGAACGCCGCCTGTTTCGCCGGGTCCAGCTTGCGCGAGATCGCTTTCGGCTTGCGGTGTTCCATGCCAAGGCGGTGCAGCAGAGCGATCAGCCCAGACCGGGTCTGGTATTCGATGTCGCATTCACGCGCGATCCACGCGCCAACTGCACGCGTCGAGCGTGGCAGGGTTTCGCCAATCCAGGCTTTCAGTTTGTCTTGTTGCTCCACCGTCAACCGACAGGTACCCCCTTCATGGCCGAAGCTCGCCAGACCCTCGATCCCGTCCTCCCGATAGAGTAGGTACCAGGTTCGGACCGTGTCGCCGTCAAGCAACAGCACGTCGGCGACCGACTGACAGCTCATTCCTCGGTCCAGCAGCACCAGCGCGTTGGCCCGGCGCGACAAGCGGTGCGCGGCGGAACCGTCGCGGGCCAGCTCAATCAGGTCGTGGCGCGATTCGCTGTCCAGGAAGCCAGGGCGGATCATCGATGAAGCAGAATCGCCTCAAGCCCGGTTGGCAAGAGGTTTTTCCGGATTTCCGCAGAGTCGGGGTATAACACGGAGCTCACGGAGAAAGATAAAGTCACGGAGTGCACGGACAAGAATTTATGCGCTTCGCGCAAGCAAGAACGCTGCTACACGGTGAACTACCTCTGATCTGTTGCTTGCGCGAAGCGCCAAAATCCTTGCTTCTCCGTGCACTCCGTGACTTTATTTTTCTCCGTGAGCTCCGTGTTATTCTGGCTTTCTTGCTGCCAATCGAGCCAGGCGGTTACGGACGGGCAGCCGGCATAGGGACCCTCACGCCTAGCCCCTCCGTCGGTCGATGGCGCACCGTGAAGCGGCAATTTATGGGCGTCGCCTATGGCGAACGCCATTGTGCTGTTTGGTGCAACTTCGTTGGGTGGCTCGTCGCATGGTCTTTTCGTTGGTCCAGATAACCGCGACCAGGCCAACCTCAAACAGGACCGGGCGAAAATCGATGAACATCATCGCTCACACGTCCGAGTTGGCGGCATCCAACCCGCACGAACTTTCGCTGAACGAACTCGACGGGATCGCCGTGCTTGGGCCAGTCCGTTTACCACCCAAAGCCGCTGCTCCAAGACGCCTACCCGGCGGCCAAACTGGGATGGGCCGGAGCCGTGCGACCACAGAATCGCCGCCGCAACCGGTCTAGACCTCGGTGCAGTGCGACGAGCCGTCATGGTGCCGGGCGCCGGCCTCCGAGGCGGCGCGACGCCGGCACCCGGCACGATTGTGTTTGTTATACTGACTAACCAGTGCTACCAGTGCCGCTTCTGTCGTCGATCAGGAGCGCGCATCATGTCCCCCCTCTCCGCCACCACCACCATCGCCCCAGCCACCGCCCGGCCGGCCGGTCGCTTCCCGCCACCCCCCACCCGCAAACCCCGCGGCAACCCCAGCCTCCGTCTCGCCCCCGCGCAGCCTGCCCGCGGTAGGCCTTGCCCCCGCGCGCTTGTCCCGGGGGTTGAGCCGCGGGGCGCCCGCCCGCGCGCCGGCTGCCGCTGCTATGCCCCCGCCATCCGCGGCAAGCTGCGCTGCCGCCTGCACGGCGGCCGCTCCACCGGCCCGCGCACGCCCGAGAGCCTGCCCCGGCGGGGCCCGGGCCTCGCCAGCATCCGCGCCGCCCGCACCATCCACGGCCACTGCGGCGAGGAGGCCCGCGCCGGCAACCGCACCCGCATCACCCTGCTGTGCCGCACCCGCGTCACTGTCGCCGCCAAGCGCTACCGGGACTTCCTGCCCGCCGCCTTCCTCGCCCGCCTGCAGGACTACGCACCCGAACTGACGGCGCCGCGCTTTCCCAACGCCGGCATCACCGCCGCCCAGGACCAGATGCGCCGCCGCGCCGTCGCCGCTGCCCTCGCCCCCTGGCGGTGGGCGATCGCCGACAACCGCAAGGCCGCGCGCGCCGCCCGCAAGCAGGCCGCCGCCGTCCGCGCCGCCGACCCGAACACCCGCCTCCGTCCGTGGCGCCCCAGACCGCGCCGCCCGACCCCGCAGGGCCGCCTCACCGCCCGTCTGTCAGAACCCCTTGTACCAGAGCGCGCCCCCGCGGCGCCCGACACCTGCCTGACAAAACCCTATGTACCATTTCCGCCCGCCGGCTCCGCCGCCCCGGCGCCCATGCCCGCCCCGCACCCGCATCGCACCGCCCACGCCACACCGGCCAGAGGCGCGCACGAAACCGCACCGCCAGCACCCCATGTACCAGACCGCGCCGCCGCCGCGCACGACGCCGACCCGCCAAAACCCTATGAACCATCTTTGCCCGTCGACACCGCCGCCCCGGCGACCACGCCCGCCCAGGACCCGCACCCTGTGAACCCCGAGCCGGCGGCGCCACCCGTGCAAACCCCCAAATCTGCATTTTCCCGAAATCAACCCTTTGAACCCCGAGCCGGCCCCGCTACCCGCACAAAACCCCAAATCTGCATTTCCCCGAATCAACCCTATGAACCCCGAGCCGGCGGCGCCGCCCGCGCAGAACTCCGTATCCGCGTTTTCCCGAAATCAACCCGATGGACCCCAAGCCGATCGCGGCGCTCGCGCAAAACCCCAAAATACGCGTCTTCCCAAATCGGCCCTCCGACCCGCCGCTCGTCCAGAACGCGCTGCGTCACCTGCGCGACGGCGACATCCGGCCAGGTCCGCATCTTCACCCGATTGCCCCGGCCGCAGGCGTCTTCGTGCTTGCTGCGACGCAGCATCCGTCGCACGATTGCGCAATGGCCGATGCCCAACCCGATCGTGCCGCCGCGCTGGCCCGGCAGTTGCTGGGCCTGACGGCCAGGTTCGGCGCCCGGGCGGATGAGGACCCGTTCGGCAACCCGGTGCTGCTGGTTGCGCTGGCCATCTCGCGGCGGATCGACACCGGCGAGCTGTCGGAAGCCGCGATCGGCGGCCTGATCCGCCACCTGCGCGACGCCGCCTTTGCCGACCGGGCGCGGCGGCTCGCCGCCTATGTCGGCGGCGTCGACACCGCCGCGAACGACGCGGCGCTGGCCGCGCCTGGCGCAGACACTTGCTGCGCCCCGATCCGAACGACAGCCCGGTGCGCTGGGCGGAATACCGTGCGCTGGTGGAACGGACTCGGTTCGCCGCGGTGTTCACCGCGCATCCCACCTTTGCGCTGCCGGTCGCGGTGGGCCACGCGCTGGCCGACGCCGCCTGCGGCCGCGCGCGCGCCGGCGTTCGACTCGCACCGCCCGCCGCCGGTCACCCTGGCGAGACGAGTTCGCGCAGGCGGTGGCGGCGATCGCCAACGGCCGCGACGCGCTGGACCGGCTGAACGCGGCGATGCTGTCGGTGGCGCGCAGCGCCTGGCCGGACCGCTGGACCGAGCTGGTGCCGCGCCCGGTCATGCTGTCGAGCTGGGTCGGCTACGACACCGACGGCCGCACCGATATCGGCTGGTGGGACACGCTGCGGCTGCGGCTGGAGATGAAGCGGCTGCAGCTTGCTGCGGCTGCATGCGCAGCTTGCGGCGCTGCCGTCGGTGACCCCGCTCGCGGCGCGCGTCGCCGGCGGCGCGCGAGGCGGTGGAGGCGCAGCTTGCGCCTGGCCCCGACGCGCCCGATCCGCCGCGCGTCGCCGCCTTCGCACAGGCGATCGTGCACCGGCGGGACGATGCGTTGGTGACGCCGGCGCCGCTGCTGGCGCTGTTCCGCGCGGCGATCGAGGTGGCGGACGATCACACGCGGCTGGCGCTGTGCGTCGCGCGCGCCGGGCTGGTGTCGCACGGCCTGGCGCTGGCGCACACGCATGTGCGGCTGAATGCGGCGCAGGTGCACAACGTGGTGCGCCAGCGGCTGGGCATCGCCGATCCGCCGGAGGACCCGGCGCATCGGCGGGCGCTGTTCGTCGCGATCAACGCGGCGCTCGACGCGGTGCAGCCGGTGCCGGTGGATTTCGGCGCGCTGCTGGCCGAGCAGGCCTCGGCGGCGCGGCTGATGATGACGGTGGCGCAGATCGTCAAGCACGTGGATGGCTCGGTGCCGGTGCGTTTCCTGATCGCCGAGACCGAGAGCGGCTACACGCTGCTGGCCGCGCTGTGGCTGGCGCGGCTGTTCGGCATCGCGCAGCACGTCGAGATCAGCCCGCTGTTCGAGACCGCCGAGGCGCTGGAGCACGGCGCGCACGTGCTGGACGAGGCGCTGCGCAGCCCGCACTACCGCGCCTATCTGCAGCAGACCGGACGGCTGGCGCTGCAGTTCGGCTATTCCGATTCCGGCCGCTATGTCGGCCAGCTTGCCGCCAGCTATCTGATCGAGCGGCTGCGGCTGAAGATCGCCGAGACGCTGGCGCGGCACCACGTCAGCGGCGTCGAGGTGATCCTGTTCGACACGCACGGCGAGAGCATCGGCCGCGGCGCGCATCCCGGTTCGCTGGCGGATCGGCTGAAGTACCTGTCGCCCACCGCGTCGCGCCAGGCGCTGAAGCGCGCCGGCGCTGGCGGTGCGCGAGGAAAGCGCGTTCCAGGGCGGCGACGGCTATCTGCTGTTCGGCACGCCGGAGCTGGCGCTGGCCACCGTCACGCGCATCGCCGAGCAGACCTATCATCCCGCTGCCGGACCGATCGAGGACCCGGTCTACGCCGATCCGGATTTCGCCGCCGACTTCTTCGCCACCGTCCGCGCGGGGATGGAGGGGCTGGTGGAGGATGCCGGCTATGGCGCGCTGCTCGGCGCGTTCGGGCCGGCGTTGCTGGACCGCACCGGCTCGCGGCCGGCGGCGCGGCAGGCCGACGGCATGGCGCGGCGCCGCGCGCATCCGCCATCCGCGCGAACTGCGGGCCATCCCGAACAACGCCATTCTGCAGCAGCTTGGCTGGTGCGCGAACACGCTGCAGGGGCTGGGCGCGGCGGCGGCGCGGCATCCCGAGACGTTCGCCGAGCTGCGCGAGACCAGCCGACGGTTCCATCGCGCGCTGGATCTCGCGCAGGCACGCGCTGGCGCACTCCGACATCGACGTGCTGCGCGCGGTGATCGCGACGCTCGATCCCGGCACCTGGCTGGACCGCGCAGCGCACGCCGACACGATCGCGCGGCGCGAGGCGCTGGTGGCGGTGGCGCGCGCGCTGGAGCGGCTGGATATCTGGGCCGACGCGCAGTCGATGTTCCGCCGCATCCAGGCGGATCACCTGGCGCTGCGCGTGGCCTGGCCGGACGCGCCGCGCATGGCGGCGCGCGAGCAGTTGCTGCACGCGCTGCGGCTGGCGCTGATCCACCGGATCTGGCTGCTGTCGACCGGCATTTCCGGATTTCTCCCCGCGCCACGGGGTGACGCGGGCGGTGCTGGAGGCGGCGATCTTGCGGCTGGATATCGAGCTCGTCGTTGCAGGTGCTGGCGGAGATTTTCCCGGCGGCGCCCGATGCCGGCGCCGAGTGCGACTATGCCGAGCCGGCGCCGCCGCGCGAGGGTGCGGCGTATGTGCGCGAGCACGAGGAGATCTTCGCGCCGATGCGCCGGATGTTCGCGCTGGTGCGCGAGATCGCCACCGCGATCACGCATGAGGTCGGCGCGTTCGGGTAGCCGAAGAGTGCCGGGATCACGGAGAACGCGGCGGTTTCTTACACCAGGCACCCGACTGATCGACGCGTCGGCGCGTCGGCGCGTCGGCGCGTCGGCGATACCCACCGCTTCATGCCGGCCCCGTCAAGGCTCCACCATTGCGGCGAGGGAGACCAGCCGTGGATGTTCTGTATCCAATCGGAGTCCGTTGCCGATTCGTGCGTCCGGATATATTGCCAAGACCCAAGCGACAACGTGCGGCAATACGCCATACGGACCATATTTCCCCGCCAGTCGTTCGAGCACTGCCTTTTGCTGAAAATGATTGGTCGTCGTATAATAACCGACACAATCACTGGCGCCGCAAGTACAATGGAAAGCGGTTTCGTCGTCCAACCCGGTTTCCGTGGTGTGATAGGCATAGGTCACTTCCTGACCCATCAGGACGCGCCGCACGGTATATTGCCCGTAGGTGATGCTGCCGTCCGGCAGCGCGACCTCGCAGAACAGCGTGTTGGGATCACAGGAATGATTGATGCAGAACCCTATGTCGCAATCCGGCTCGTTCGTTCCGATCTGGCGAGGCACCGACATGGTATCGCGATCGGCCTGAAAGCCGTAATGCGCCCACCGGCGGCGATCCCCGGTAAGCATTGCCAGGTCGCTGGCGGTCAGGCGTTCGTTTCCCACCTCAACCCAGATGACGGTGTCGGGCGGGACGTCGCATGTGGCGTAGAGGCCAAACTTCCTGGTGTCGTTGCCGGTATGGCGCACACCGAGGCTGCTAAGGGTCCCCTGCCGGAAATTCCGGTCGAGTTCGTTTTGAGTGAGCACAAAGCGTCGCAGCATCATCATGGCTCCGTCGGCAAAACGATCCCGCTGCAACGCCGGACCAAAAGCAGGCAGCAGGGCTTTCACCCGACAGGAGTGCGGGCCCTGCGATGCGCGCCCGCCCATCAGCTTTTTTCTGCTTGCCGGCGTTCTGGACAACGTTGGGAGTGCAGGCTTGAGGGAGGGCAACGCTAGAGTGAAAGCGTGTGGGCCTCAATATGAAATTGGATGGAGCCGTGGCGCGACGGGCTGGTTCCCGCTCCGCGCTGCCTGCGATCAAACCCGCCGCTGATCTTCGCTGTCAGCCGGACCTGCCGGCCATCAAGACGGCGCCTGGTGTGGGCGAGCGCCGGGAATACCGCCGTGTACGGGCGCCAACCGCGGTCGACGGTGAACGGTATGCAACCTAGGGTCGAAACGTCACCTGACCAAGGCTGCGAGCAGCGCATCAAGCCGCAACCGACCCTCGGGTGCAGCGAGCAGGCGCCCATCCGCGCGCGTGACGTACCCCGCCTCGATCGCCTGTTGCAAAACACCCTGGTCGACCGCGTCATCCAAAGCGACGCCGGTGCGCGCCGCGAAGCGCGCCTCATCGATCCCCTCGGCCAACCGCAAGCCCATCAGCAGCATCTCGCGAGCACGGTCCGCCGGCGGCAGCGCACATTCCTCGGTTGTTCCATGCCCGTCGCGCTCCACCCGCTCGGCCCAGACCTCCGGTGCGCGATGCCGCCGCGTCGCGAGCAGCGCCCCGTCCAGGCTGATCCGCCCATGCGCGCCCGGCCCGATGCCGGCGTAATCCGCATAGCGCCAATAGGCGAGGTTGTGCCGGCTCTCCGCTCCGGGCGCGGCGTAGTTGGAGACCTCATAGGCAGCCAGCCCGAACCGCCCGGCTTCCTCCCCCGTCGCCACATACAGCGCGGCCGCGTCATCGCCGTCCGGCAGCACGATCTCGCCGCGCGCGTGCCGGGTGGCGAACGCGGTACCGGGCTCGATGGTCAACTGATACAGCGACAAATGGTCCGCCGCGAGCACCAGCGCCTGGCGCAGCTCCGCCCGCCACGCCGCCAGTGCCTGTCCCGGCCGCGCATAGATCAGGTCGAACGAAACCCGGGAAAACATCCCCCGCACCAGCTCCAGCGCGGCGATCGCCTGCGCCACCGAGTGCTGCCGCCCCAGCATCGCCAGCGCCGCCGGATCGAGGCTTTGCACCCCCAGCGACACCCTGTTCACCCCGGCGCCGCGGAACGCCGCCAGCTTCGCGGCCTCGACGCTGGTCGGGTTGGCCTCCAGCGTGATCTCGATCCCCGGCAACGGATCGAACAGCCGCACCGCATCATCGATCAGCGCCGCCACCGTCTCGGGCGCCATCAGGCTCGGCGTGCCGCCACCGAAGAAGATCGACGCCAGCCGCCGGCGGCCGAGCCGCGCTGCCTCCCACGCCAGTTCGCGCCGCAGCGCCGCAGCGAAGCGCGCCTGCGGGATGCGCTCGCGCACATGCGAGTTGAAGTCGCAATACGGGCACTTGGCCAGACAGAACGGCCAGTGGATATAAAGCGCCAGCGGATCCATGCGGGGGAGATATAGGCGATGTCGGAGCTTTTGGGGTCGGTTGCGCGGGTGCGCGCAGCGCTTTTGGCCGCGGGCCATCCGGACACGATCACGCAATTCCCCGCCAGCACCCGCACCGCGGCCGATGCCGCCGCCGCGGTCGGCTGCACCGTCGCGCAGATCGCCAAGTCTATCGTGTTTCGGCCCGTGGGCGAGCAGGCGGGCCGCGCCGCGGTCATCATCACCTCGGGCGCCAACCGGGTGGACCCGGCGAAGGCCGCCGCCGCGCTCGGGGTGAAGCTCGCCAGGGCCGACGCCGACTGGGTGCGCGCCGTCACCGGCTTCGCCATCGGCGGCGTCGCGCCGATCGGCCACATCACCCCGCCGCTGCTGCTGCTGGATGAGGACCTGCTGGCGCTCGACCCGATCTGGGCGGCGGCCGGCACGCCCAGTAACGTCTTCCAGACCACCCCCGCCGAGCTGCGCCGCATCACCGGCGCACCGGTCGCCGAGGTCAAGCAGGCATAGGTGGTGGCCAAGGGCGGCCCGTCGTCGCCGATGGCTGAGGTCAAGACCGCGTTGCCGGCGGCCGAAATCAGGCAGGCGTCACCGGCCCGGCATAGATCGCGCGCGGGCGGATCAGCCTTCCGTCCTGGCGCTGCTCCAGCGCGTGGGCGATCCAACCCGCCGTGCGCCCGGCTGCGAAGATGGCCAGCGCCGACCCCTCGGGCAGGTGCAGCGTCCGTTCCAAGGCCACCAGCGCCACGTCGATATTCGGCCGTTGTCCGGTCAGTTCCGCCGCGGCGGCGAACAGGCTCCGCCACCACGGCCCAGGGTCCAGCGCGGTCAGCAACGCCGTCGCGCGCGGATCGCCGTCCGGATACAGGCGGTGGCCGAAGCCCGGCAGCCGCTCACCGCGGTCCAGTCGGGCGGCGAGCGCGGTGTGCGCGTCCTTCTGCATCCCTGGCTCGGCGAGCAGCGCGCCCACTTGCTCGGTCACGCCGCCATGCAACGGCCCGCTCAACGCGGCCAACCCCGCCAACAGGCAGGCCGGCAGCGCCGCCCCGGTGGAGGCGACCACGCGCACCGCAAAGGCCGAGGCATTCAGCTCGTGGTCGGCGCACAGCACCAGGGCGCGGCGGATCAGGTCGGCCCCGGCCGCATCCATCCCCCAGGCGCCTGCCATCGCCGCGTGCACGGCGCCTTCGGCCCGGGCGTTGCAGGCAGCCTCGGCGATGCGGCGGAGCAGCGCGCCGGCGTCGGCGTGCAGCGCGGCCGTACCGCGCGCCCAGATGGCCGGACCGGACAGGCTGGCGACCCGGCGCAGGCAGCGCGCGATCGGTGAGCGCGGCTCCGCCGGGACGAAGCCCGAGGACCGCAACAGCGGGAAGGCTGGCGCCTCCCACAGCAGGGCCGCGACCTCCTCCAGCGTCGCGTGCTGGGCCAACTGGATCGCGTCCCGGCCGCGATACAGCAGTGACCCGTCGGCAATCCGGGTGATGCGCGACGCCAGCACCGGTTCGCCGAAATCGATTGTCGAGGCTGCCACCGCCTGGCGCGCCCGGCCGCGGCGACGGCGTTCCAGCAGGCTGTCGATGCTGCGCGGGTCGTACTGGCTGCGGCGCGGATCGTCCGCGTCCGGGCGGGCGCGCACCAGGCCGCGGCTGACATAGGCGTAGAGCGTTTGCCGGGCGACGCCGAGGCGGTCCAGCGCGGCTTCGGCGGGGAGCCAGGTGGTGCGGTCAGTACCCGCGGCGTCGATCAGCGGGTCGCTCATATTGATTGACTTGATCAAGATTGACGCAAGCCAGTGTCTGCGCTGCCCTCGCACCAGTCAACCGGTAGAACGAGGGACCAGCACATGGCGTTCAACAGCGGACTGGAAGGCGTGGTCGCCGCCGAGACGGTGCTCAGCGAGGTGGACGGGTCGGCCGGCCGCCTCGTCCTGCGCGGCCACCGGCTGCAAGACATCGCCGGGCGACGCAGCGTGGAATGGCTGATCGCCGAGCTTTGGCGCGGTTTCGCCCAGGGGAACCTATCAGAGCCATCCCTGCGCCGTGACCTTGCTTCCATGCGCGTCAGCGTCTTCGAGGACATCCTGCCGTTGCTGCCGCAAGCGATCCGGCTCCCGCCGATCGAGGCACTGCGTCTGCTGCTCGCCGCGGTGCCGGATGACGCGCCCGATCTGCCGCTGCGGCTGACCGCGACGATGGCGGTCGGCCTTGCCGCCGTGCTGCGCGGCCGCGCCGGCGATGCCCCGGTGCGCCCGCACGCGGCGGAGGGTCATGCTGCGGACTTTCTCCGCATGCTGCGCGGCGTTCCCGCCGCGCCCGATGAGGTCGCGGCGCTGGAAGTCTATCTGCTCAGCGCGACCGACCACGGGCTGAACGCCTCGACATTCACCGCACGCGTCGTCGCCTCCACTGCGTCCGGCCTCGCCTCCGCCGTCACCGCCGCGCTCTGTGCGTTGAAAGGCCCGCTGCACGGCGGCGCGCCCGGGCCGGTGATCGACATGCTCGACGAGATCGGCACGCCGGACAACGCCGAGGCCTGGCTGGATGCCGCGGTGCTGCGCGGCGATCGTCTGATGGGGTTCGGGCACCGGGTCTACCGGGTGACCGACCCGCGCTCCGACGTGGTCAAGCGGGCGGTGGAGTCGCTGGGTCGCGACCTGGGCCGCCTGCGCTTCGCGGAGCACATCGAGCGCGCCGCGCTGGCGGTGCTGGCAAAGCGCAAGCCGGCCCGGTCGCTGCAGACCAACCTGGAATTTTACACCGCGCTGCTGCTGGAGGCGCTGCAGATCCCGCGTGATGCGTTTACCGGCGTCTTCGCGGTCGCGCGCGTCGCGGGATGGATCGCGCATGCGCTGGAGCAGGGCCAGGCGGCGCGGCTGATCCGTCCGCAGTCGGTCTACGTGGGGCCATTGCCGGCGGCGGCGTGAGAGGGGCCGCCCGCCCGCGGTGTTCTCCGGCGCGCCCTGCGCGTGTGGCGGCAGCGTGACACGAAGCGCCCTGCGCGTGTGGCGGCAGCCCTAACCCGGAGCGCCATGCGCGTGTGGCGGCAACCCTCACCCGGAGCGCTGCGCGCCCCGGCCTCTCCCAGAGGGAGAGGCGAAGGTCAGGTGAGGCAGGCGGCGAGGAGCTGGGCGAAGGCCCGGGCGCGGTGGCTGACCGCGTGTTTTTCCCCCGGCGCCATCTCGCCGAACGTCTGGGTCGCGCCCGTCGGCAGGAACATCGGGTCGTAGCCGAAGCCAAGCGTCCCGCGTGGGGGAAAAATCGCGGTGCCGTCCACCCGGCCGACGAACGTCTCGGTATGTCCGTCCGGCCAGCCGAGGCACAGCGCCGCGATGAACCAGGCGCGGCGGTCGTAGGCCGCGCCAATCTCCTGGTTCACCCGCGCCATGGCCGCGGCGAAATCCTTGCCCGGCCCGGCCCAGCGCGCCGACTGCACGCCCGGTCGGCCGCCCAGCGCGGCAACGCAGAAACCCGAATCGTCGGCCAGCGCCGGCAGCCCGCTCGCGCGCGCCGCCGCCAGCGCCTTGATCCGCGCGTTGCCGACGAAATCGGGGGCGTCCTCCGCCGGCTCCGCCAGCCCGAGATCGCCCGCCGAGACGACCTCCACGCCCGAGCGGACGCAGCAGGTCGGCGATCTCGGCCAGCTTGCCTTTGTTGTGGCTGGCGAGCACCAGCCGCTCGCCCGGCGCCAGACGGCGCGCCATCAGGTGGCCTCGATTGCCTGAAGCTGCGCCGCGAACAGCGCTGCCGTCCCGGCCCGAGCAAGCGCCATCAGCTCAAGGAACTGCACCTCGGAGAACGGGGCCTTCTCCGCCGTGCCCTGGATCTCGACGATCCCGCCGGCGCTGGTCAGCACGAAATTGGCGTCCGCCTCGGCGCTGGAGTCCTCGGCGTAGTCCAGGTCCAGCACCGCCCCGGCCTCGGTCAGGCCGCAGGACACGGCGGCCACCTGGCCGACCAGCGGATCGGCCTTCAGCACGTTCATCTTGCGCAGGTGGCGGAACGCCAGGTTCAGCGCCACCCAGGCGCCGGTGATCGCCGCGCAGCGCGTGCCGCCGTCGGCGTTGATCACGTCGCAGTCGAGTGTGATGGTCATCTCGCCCATCGCCGCCCGGTCGACCACCGCGCGCAGCGACCGGCCGATCAGCCGCTGGATCTCCTGCGTGCGACCGGACTGCTTGCCGCGCGCCGCCTCCCGGTCGCCGCGGGTGTGGGTGGCGCGCGGCAGCATGCCGTATTCCGCCGTCACCCAGCCCAGGCCGGAGTTGCGCAAGAAGGGCGGCACCCGCGCCTCGACGCTGGCCGCGCACAGCACCTCGGTGCCGCCCATGCGGATCAGGCAGGAGCCTTCGGCGTGGCGGGCGAAGCCGGTTTCAATCGAGAGGGGGCGCAACGCGTCGGGGGCGCGGCCGGTTGGGCGTAGGCCGGGTGGGGGCATAAAGCGTGGTCTCCAAAGGAACGGCGCACAGATGGCAGAGGCGCGGCCGGCTGTCGCGTGGGAATTGCCGGCGAACGACGGCGGGCGGGGTCAACGAATCAGCCGGACGGTTGCACCGATCAGTGGCGCGGGCTCGGCCCATGCGGCGTCAGCCGTCAGCGCTGGGACTGCTTCTCGGATTGCGAGCGCCAGGCACAACCGATCCCCGAGCGACAGACCGAACTTGCGCGTCGCCAGGATCAACGCACCGGCCCGCAGCGCGAGATCAGCGTCGAGATCGAAAAGCGTGACGGGCAAAGCGTCCAACACCTCGCGCGCCGTGTCGACCGAGACCCCGTCACGCACGAGACGGGTCATCACCTCGGCGAGGTTAGCGGTGCCCAATCCGGCGCCGATATCGATTGCAGCAGCAACGCTCTCGCCGCCCGGTTCGCGCAGCAGATAGGCGAGCACGGCGGAGGCATCGAGGATCACCGGCATCGCGCCCTCCGGGCCCTACGTCTCGTCGCGAGCAGCCTCTGCGTGACGGTCCGCGATGAACTGGTCGACGCTGTCCCCCGATCGCGCAAGGTCCGCGCTGATCCTGTCGCGCAGTTCGGCGAGCACCATCCGGGCGGGACGAAGCCGCAGCTCGCCGTCTTGGACCTCGGCCACCATGAGCCCGCCGTGCTCCAAATTCAGCAACCGGCGTTGGCGGGCCGGGATGCTCAGGCGACCATTTTCAGCAAGTTTGACCAAACTGCGGTTGTGTCCCATTTGCGTCTCTGACACTGAATGACACAAGGCATATATTCAAACTGAGCCCAGATTGCTACCAGCTTCCACGGACGTGAGCGGTGACACAGTGCATCCCAGCGCACCACGCGACGGTTTCGTTGTTCATGAGCTAGACCCGGCGGTGCGGGTCCGGGTCGTGCGGCCGATGCCGGATCTGGATGCCCGCCTGGACGCGACCGTGGAACACCTGTGGCGCGCCGCCGCCACGCGCGTGGTGACCGGCGGAGCTGGGACCCTGTTCAACGGGCGCGTGTTCAGCGCCGACCGGATCACGCCTGCCGAGATCACCGGCCACATCACGGAATTCCGCCGCATCGTCGCGCAGATGGAACAGCCGGCGCTGTTTGCCGCGCTGGGGCTGCGGCCCCTCGCGGTCTGCGGCGTGCTGCGCTGCGCCGACGGCGTGCCGTTCGGCCGGCGCCATCCCGCGGCGATCTATCAACCCGGCATGTGGCAATTGCCCCCGGCCGGCAGCGTCGATCCCGCAGCGATTGCCGCGGATGGCATGGTCGATCTCGCCGCCCAGGTGCTCGCCGAGCTGACCGAGGAGCTCGGCATCCCGCCTGACCAGGTGGACCGGCCGCGCCCGCTTTGCGCGGTGGAGCACCCCGGCAGCCATGTCACGGATGTCGGCATCGCGCTGGCCACCGGGCTGACCGGTGCCGAGGTGCTGGCGGCCCACCGCGCGCACGCCAATGCCGAATACGATCCGCTGATCGTCGTGCCGTTTTCCGAGCTGGCGGATTTCGTCGGCCGCGCCGGCGACCTGCTGGTTCCGCCGGCGCGCGTGTTCCTGGCCCGCGTCGGGCTGCTGCCCGATGCTGGAGGCATTTGAGGCGGCGGTGCGCGGCGCGGTTGAGAGGCGCCGGCGGGGCGGGATCAGGTGCAAGGGATCAATACGGGATGGTTTGAACGGCGCGGTCGAGCCGGGTTTTGCCGTTGGCTCGGGGTTCAAAGGGTAGATTCGGGGAAATGAGGAATTGGGGTTTTGCGCGGGTGCCGTGGGCGGCTCGGGGTTCAAAGGGTTGATTCGGGGAAACGTGGAATTGCGGTTTTGTGCGGGTGCCGTGGGGCGGCTCGGGGTTCAAAGGGTTGATTCGGGGAAACGTGGAATTGGGGTTTTGTGCGGGTGCCGTGGGCGGCTCGGGGTTCAAAGGGTTGATTCGGGGAAACGTGGAATTGGGGTTTTGTGCGGGTGCCGTGGGCCGCTCGGGGTTCAAGGGGTAGATTCGGGGAAACGTGGAATTGCGGTTTTGCGCGGGTGCCGCGGGCGGCTCGGGGTTCGTAAGGAATGGTTTGAACGGCGCGGTCGAGCGGGTCTTTGCCGTCGACACACGGTTCATGGGTCTCAGGCGACACGCAAAACTGGGCCAGCGGCGACATTCAAAACTGGGCCGGTGCGGGGTGCGGGCATGACGGGTGTGTCCGGTCACGAGGCGGTCCTGATCTCCGCCGAAGCCGCGCGGCGGCTGGATGAGGGGTTGGTGTGGGCGGCGCGCCAGGGCGCGAGCGAGGCGGCGACCGCGTGGCGCATGGGCACGGTCCTCGGCCGTGGTGATGCCGCCCCTGGGACGCGGCGGGGGCATCAGGTGCGGCGGGTAGCCGCACAGGCGGGCGGCGAACGCGGGCGGCAAGTGGGCCTGGTGGCGGTCGAGGGCGATGTCGACCCGGCTGATGCGGAGCAGGGTGAGGCGGGAGCGGTTGAGGGCGCGCGCGTTGGCGCCGTAGTTGCCATGGATGGTGCGGGCGTCGCAGCGGGCGGCGAGGCCGAGGTTGGGGTTGCCGCCGGATTTGGCGGCGGCGGGAGGTTGGGGAAGCAAGGCCGCCGGATCGGCGGGCGCGGCGGGGGTGGGAGCGGTGTGCGGCATCGCTGGGTTCCTGGCAGTATGTCTAACGAATATGGTGGGGGTTCCTAACTGAAGCGACAAGGAGCCGCATTCGGCGGCCACGCCGCGGAGCGCGCCGCGGCTGCAACGCCGCGGCGACAACATCGGGGCCGATGGAGACCTGGTGGATAAAATCTGACGCTTGGTACCCGCGTTATAGGTTGGTTAAGGGTAGAGAGCGTCGGTGGACGCTGCCCGCCCCCTTTCGGAACCGTTCCCATGAAGGCTGACGCCGGAGGTCTCCGGGAGGGTTTGAGATGACGGAATTTATCAGAATATGGGGACCAAGACGATTAGCGAGGAAGATGGTCGGGGCGACTCATTCCGCATTTGTTGTAAATTTCATTAAACAAGGGCAGCAAGGCGGTGGCGATTGGCTGTATCGCGTCATACGTGCCTTCAGCGATTATGTGATCGGCGACACACTTATTGCTTCCCCATCCGGGAATTCTCATCATCCCCGGTGCAGTAGGATATCGCAACTCCCGCCCCCTCACTCCAGTGAGGCCTGCTATCCATTTATAAGGTTGCTGCATTCCCAAAGTTCCGAGGAATCGAGCATAGCGCGGTAGCTGCTCGTTGAGCATTCTTTCTACCTCACCGACAAAAAGGTCACTCGGATGGGTGCGTAACGGAAAGCTGCTGACCGCCCATATTTCTCCAGAGTCAAACACGAATGTGACGTGCTCGGTGTGGCATTCTTCCTGCGAATTAAGGATGCATGTGCCGACACCATCTTCGGCTCTGATTGTATACAAACCGTTGGCTGGCCCGATAAGCGTTGGCAGGTTAATGCCTTGATTGAGAGCTTTTCGGAGTTCAGGACTTGTCCAATTCCTCCCAGGGCCTATCAGTGGCATTACTCGAAGGAATATCGCGGCACCAGGAGCGGGATAGATGCTATTTCCAGCGCCAGGATCCGTGAACCCTGCACCATCGCGAATGCCTAGAGCTTCACCGGGTGCTCGAAACTTGGCAGGTCCGTCTTTCGCGTTCGCGTGGGGAAACGACCGCCCTCGGTGGATGTCCGTAGCATCCGGTTCGATCAACGATTCCGTGTAGGAATCGTCGTCGTTCGGTTTGGCTTGATCTGGCTCAAGAGTGGCCAGCATTTCGAATGCGACGGCACTCGCAACGTCAGCAGCCCTACCTTGTGAGCCAGCCTTGTCGGCGTCCGCCTTGCCATCCAGCAAATCTGAAATTCCGCGGATGACGCAACCTTGTACGGGTGCATTGATATGGACGCCTGTTAGAAAACCTTGTCCTTCCATTTCAACAGCTAAGGTATCGCCATAGTGCTCCCGCAAAAATTGGGCAATCTTCCCCGCTGCGGATGCAACCACTTTTTCGCCGGCAGCAATCGCTCCCACGTAGATCCTCGGTTTCGAATGACTTAACCTTGTGTCGAGACGTTGTTGCCAGTCGTCCTTGAGCCTTACCGCCCGGGCGCGCTGCTCCAGAGCGTAATCTGGAAGACTTACTACCGGTCGCGGTCTGAAGCATTCATCTCCATCTTTCCCGCGTTCGTAGCCGTAGACTTTACTGGAGACCACGGCATCACCGATAGCCACGTCCTTGACGCCGCCTGCAACACCGACGAACAGGGCCACTGCCGGCTGAAAGTGGTTGATCCCTCGTTCGACAGTCGCAGCCGCATGAACGTTGCCGTCACCGCACTCCGCAACTGCCACGACCCATCGCCCAAACTGACCAACATGAAACACCGTGCCTCCTCGCACAGGTTGCTCATGGACGTTGGTTAGATGACGGAGCGTGGCACGTGTCTCAACATCGAGGGCTGCGAGTATAATTGCCGAGCGGCCATTCCGCACGGCGGCCTGGGTGTTCAATGCCGAAGATTGCTTCGTAAGTCCGGATGGAACGATCTTTTCAATATCATCTCTCAAGAATGAAACGCCGAATGCCTGTAGGTGGATGCGTTGGTCAATCCATGTATCGAAGTCGCCAGTCTTCCAATCCTGTTGGAGCGCTGCATTACCCTCTGCCCACCAAAATTCCTGAGGAACATCCATGTTATCGACCGAGCGTCCATCACGGACAAATCGCTCCGCTCGCGCCCCGATTAGTCCGGCATGCGCACGTTTACAAATGGTGCGAGCGCTTGAATTCTTGCCCATCCCGAGCAAGGCAACTGCATGCGCGGCGCTGATCCATTCCTCTTCGTCCGACATTTTTCCCCTCGTTGAAAATCCTGAACCGCTTACATAGCCGATTTCAACCTCACGTAGCGTGCCCCCGACCCGCTGCTGGAACGCTGCCTGATACTGTCTGGTTATGCGTTGGTGGTCATTGGGAAAGCCGTTTGGCGGTATCCCCGCCAGGATAACATTGCCCAAATTTTCAAGGTGAGGTCGCGCCCAGGTCGTAATCTCTGAAGCTGGCCTTTCCATGCGTTGGGCGAAATCGATCAATATCTGCCTTGCCTGTGTCAGGCTAGCCGTATGAATTTTGTCAGCCGCATCAGCTATGATAACGATGACACGGTTACTCTGAAGCGCTCCATGCTTAATTGCTTCGGATGTGATTCGGTTCTTTTCATCCGCGACCTGGCGACGCGCCGCATGAATTAGCATGGACAGGGCATAATCAACGTCTTTCTTGGCCGGCTGCTCGAACATCACGCCGCCGGCCTCGCAATCGTGCTGTGGGAGACATTGTAGCTCCGGGTGCTCTCCATGAGCGTCTCCTCGGCACGGTCACGGCGCTCGATGGCGCCGGCGTCTAGTTGCCCGAGAACGCGGCGAAGCTGACTGCAGTCGCCGTTGGCTCCGCTTGCGGTCTTGTGAAACACCTGGCGCGCTCCAACGCCGCGTAGTGCCCGCACCTTGGCGTCAACGCTCTGGCCGTCGGTCGAGACTCGGGCGTAGCCATAGATCATAGGTTCCAATATGCACCAAATTCGTGCATCAGAAAAGCTCCATGCTTTCAGTCCTGTAGAGAGCGGTGTCGCGCGCGACGCTACCAAGATGAATGTCTGCTCGGGAGGTATTCATCTCCAGTCCAGAGCGACCGGCTTGGGTCAAGTCCGGCGGTTGCCGTAGCGGCGACCCTGCCGCAACTTTGGGTCCACGAGCGGTACGGCCCGGCGGGTATCAAGCGTCAGGTTTTATCCGCTAGTGCCATACTTGGCCGCTTGCGTGACGCTGCGGGGCGGGTGTGATGCCGAAGGCGCAGCGGCGCTGGTCAAGCCGGAACACGCGGCAGGGTGACCGCGTGGCCGAATTGACCGGACCATCGCCACTGCCTACCTCTGGGGGTCGGAGTTCACCCCAATGGACAAGCCCGCAACCCCGACCGGCCCGCCGCCGCTGCTCACGCCGCGGGCGACGCCGCTGCCGCCTGGCCTCGACCCGCGCTCGGCCGCGGTGCTGCGCGAGATCGTCGAGCAATACGTGGAGACCGGCGAACCCGTCGGCAGCCGCACCCTGTCGCGCCGGCTGCCGCTGAACGTCTCGCCCGCCACCATCCGCAACGTGATGGCGGACCTGACCGACGCCGGGCTGCTCTACGCGCCGCACACCTCGGCCGGCCGGCTGCCCACCGAGCGCGGGCTGCGCCTGTTCGTCGACGGGCTGCTGCATTTCGGCGAGCTGACCGAGGAGGAGCGCACGGCCGATCACCGCCGCGCTCGGCGCGGCGGGCCGCAGCCTGGAGGACACGCTCGCCCAGGCCAGCACCATGCTGTCGGGCCTGTCGGCCGCCGCCGGGCTGGTGCTGGCGCCGAAGTCCGAGGGCCCGCTGAAGCACATCGAGTTCGTCCCGCTCGGCCCCGGCCGCGCCCTGGTGGTGCTGGTCGGCGCCGACGGGCAGGTGGAGAACCGGGTCATCGAGACCCCGCCCGGCCTGCCGCCCTCGGCGCTGCAGCAGGCCGGCAACTACCTGAACGCCAGGCTGTCCGGCCGCCCGCTGGGCGAGCTGCGTCGGCTGGTGATGGAGGACATCGCCGCCAACCGCACCGAGCTGGACGCGCTCTCTTCGCTGGTGGTGGAGGCGGGGCTGGCCACCTGGTCGGGCGACGTCGCGGGCCGGCAGCCTGATCGTGCGCGGCCAGGCCAAGCTGCTGTCCGACGTGACCCAGATCGAGCGCCTCGCCGCGATCCAGACCCTGTTCGAGCGGCTGGAGACGCAGGAGACCATGCTGCGCCTGCTGGAACTCGCCGAGCAGTCCGACGGCGTGCGCATCTTCATCGGCGCCGAGAGCGGGGTGTTCGGCGCCGCCGGGCCTGTCGATGGTGGTGGCGCCGGCGCGCGGCGAGGGCGGGCGGATCGTCGGCGCGATCGGGGTGATCGGCCCGACCCGGATCAATTACGGGCGGATCATCCCGGTGGTGGACTACACCGCGCGCGTGATCGGCCGGCTGCTCGGTTGAAGACCTAGTGCCCGCCCTCGGTCAGGGCGATTCGCGCGCGCCGACCGCAGGTCAGCGGCCTTCCTCCGCTTCCGCCGATGGCCGATGGCCACGGCCGGGCCTCGGATTGACACCGGCATCGCCGCCGCTATAAGCCGCGCTTCCCCGGCGGCGGGCCTGCCCGACCGCCCCTGCCGGGTTGACCAAGAGGATTGCTGCCATGTTTGCCGTCATCCGCACCGGCGGAAAGCAATATCGCGTCACGCCGAACGCGGTGCTGAAGGTCGAGAAGCTGGACGCCGAGCCGGGCGCGACGGTTACCTTCACCGATGTGCTGGCGGTGGGCGTCGCGGGCGGCCTGACAGTCGGCTCGCCGCTGGTGGCGGGTGCGTCGGTGACCGCCACGGTGATTGCGCAGGACCGGCTCGACAAGGTGATCATCTTCAAGAAGCGCCGCCGGCAGAACAGCCGCCGCAAGAACGGCCATCGCCAGCACGTCACCGTGCTGCGCGTCGCCGGCTTTGCGCGTGACGGCGAGGCGCTGGTCGACGCGGAAGCGGCTACGGTGATGCCGGTGGCAACCCTGGTCGCACCGGAGCCGGCCGTTAAGTCGCCAATGACACCGGTCGTTGTATCGTCCGTGGCGCCAGCCGAGGAACCGCCGGTGGCGCCGGCATCGGCCTCGGTCGCGTCGGAGCCGGCAGTTGAGACGCCAGCCGAGCCGGTCGTTGTATCGTCCGTGGCGCCGGCAGAGGAATCGTCGGTGGCGCCGGTATCGGCCTCGGTCGCGTCGGAGCCGGCAGTTGAGACGCCAGCCGAGCCGGTCGTTGAATCGTCCGTGGCGCCAGCCGAGGAACCGTCGGTGGCGCCGGTATCGGCCTCGGTCGCGTCGGAGCCGGCAGTTGAGACGCCAGCCGAGCCGGTCGTTGAATCGTCCGTGGCGCCAGCCGAGGAACCGCCGGTGGCGCCGGTATCGGCCTCGGTCGTGTCGGAGCCGGCCGCCGCCGCACCGCTGGCGGCCGTTGCCGCCGAAACCCCCGAAACCCCCGAAACCGTCGCCCCGGCCGCCAAGCCGGACGCTGCCTCGCAGGAGTAACCGGTCATGGCACACAAGAAGGCGGGCGGCTCCTCGCGCAACGGGCGCGATACGGAAGGCCGGCGCCTCGGCATCAAGAAGTCGGGCGGCCAGAGCGTGATCGCCGGCAACATCATCCTGCGCCAGCGCGGCACCAAGTGGAAGCCGGGCGAGCATGTCGGCCTGGGCCGCGACCACACGATCTTCGCGCTGGTCGACGGGCACGTCGAGTTCACCCGCCGGGCCGAGGGGCGCGTGCACGTCTCCGTCCGACCGTTGCCGGCCGCCGCCGAATAGCGCGTCGGTCCCGGTTTGCTGTTTCTGCGGGGGTCGGCGCCAGCCGGCCCCCGTTGTCGTTCCGGCCCGCCCCCTAGCCCACCCGCATCAGCCCGCATTGCCTCAGGACACCATGAAGTTTCTCGACCAGGCCAAGGTCTACCTGCGCTCCGGCGACGGCGGCGACGGCGTGGTCGCGTTCCGGCGGGAGAAGTTCATCGAGTTCGGCGGCCCGGACGGCGGCGACGGCGGCAAGGGCGGCGACATCGTGCTCGAGGCGGTGGAGAACCTGAACACGCTGATCGACTTCCGCTACACGCAGCATTTCCGCGCCCGCAAGGGCGGCAACGGCAGCGGCAGCGACAAGACCGGCGCGGGCGCGCCCGACGTGGTGATCAAGGTGCCGGTCGGCACCGAGGTGCTGGCCGAGGACCGCGAGACGCTGCTGGCGGACCTGGACCGGCCGGGCAAGCGGGTGGTGCTGCTGCGCGGCGGCGACGGCGGGTTCGGCAACACGCACTACAAGTCCTCGACCAACCGGGCGCCGCGGCGGCGCGACAAGGGCTGGCCGGGCGAGGAGCGCTGGGTCTGGCTGCGGCTGAAGCTGATCGCCGATGCCGGGCTGGTCGGGCTGCCGAACGCCGGGAAGTCGACGCTTCCTGGCGGCGGCGTCGGCGGCGCGGCCGAAGATCGCGGACTACCCGTTCACCACGCTGCACCCGCAGCTTGGCGTGGTGCGGCTGTCGGCGTCGGAGGAATTCGTGCTGGCCGACATCCCCGGACTGATCGAGGGCGCGCATGAAGGCGCCGGGCTGGGCGACCGGTTCCTGGGCCATGTCGAGCGCTGCGCGGTGCTGCTGCACCTGGTGGACGGCGCCGCCGGCGACGTGGTGCGGGCCTGGCGCACCGTGCGGGCGGAGCTGGCGGCGTACGGCGGCGGGCTGGCCGACAAGCCGGAGCTGATCGGCCTGAACAAGGCCGACGCGATGACACCGCGAGAAGTGTCGGCGCGCCGGGCCGCGCTGGCCAAGGCGTCGGGCCGGCAGGTGATGGTGCTGTCGGCGGTCACCGGCCAGGGCGTGCCCGAGGTGCTGCGGGCGCTGCAAACGATGATTACCTCTCCCTCTCCCCTTGAGGCGAGAGGGAGCAGAAGGGCGCCGCCACCCCGGCCTGCGCATCACCCCCATCCCCGCCGCCACCGACCCCGCATGACCCCCTCGCTCGCCTCCGCGCAGCGCCTGGTGGTGAAGATCGGCAGCGCCATGGTGGTCGATCCGCAGCGAGGCCGCGCCGCGCACCGCCTGGCTCGCCGGCATCGCCGCCGACATCGCCGCGCTGCGGGCGCGGGGCGTGGCGGTGATCGTCGTGTCCTCCGGCGCCATCGCGCTGGCCCGCCGGGCGCTCGGCCTGACGCGGCGGCGGCTGCGGCTGGAGGAGAAGCAGGCCGCCGCCGCGGTCGGCCAGATCCGCCTGGCGCAGGCCTGGAGCGAGGCGCTGTCCGCCTCCGGCCTGACCGCGGCGCAACTGCTGCTGACGCTGGACGACACCGAGGACCGCCGCCGCTACCTGAACGCGCGCGCGACGCTGAACACGCTGCTGGGGCTCGGCTGCGTTCCGGTGATCAACGAGAACGACACGGTGGCGACGGCGGAAATCCGTTTCGGCGACAACGACCGCCTCGCCGCGCGCGTCGCCGAGATGGTGCAGGCCGACCAGCTTGTGCTGCTGTCCGATATCGACGGCCTCTACACCGCCGATCCGCGGCCGCGACCCGGCCGCCGTGCACATTCCGCGTGGTGGCGGCGCTGACGCCGGAGATCGAGGCGATGGGGGGCGAGCCGCCGCCGGGCTATTCCTCGGGCGGCATGCGCACCAAGCTGGTGGCGGCGCGCATCGCCACGCAGGCGGGCTGCGCGATGGCGATCGCGCGCGGCCACATGGCGCACCCGCTGGCGGCGCTGGAGCAGGGCGCGCGCTGCACCTGGTTCCTGCCGGCGCCGGAGGGGCGCTCGGCGCGCAAGCGCTGGATCGCCGGGGCGCTGGCGCCGCTGGGCACGTATACGGTGGATGCCGGCGCGGCACGGGCGCTGAAGGGTGGGCGCTCGCTGCTGCCGGCCGGGGTGCGCGGGGTCGAGGGGGCGTTCCAACGCGGCGATCCGGTGGTGGTGGCCGATGCGGACGGGCGCGGCGCTGGCGCGCGGGCTGAGCGCGTATGCCAGCGCCGATGCGGAACGGATCATCGGGCACCGGTCGGACGAGATCGAGGCGATCCTGGGCTGGCGCGGGCGGGACGAGCTGATCCACCGCGACGATCTGGTGCTGCTGTAATCCTAGGCGTCCGGGTGATCGACGCGGCCGAACGATCGACGGCTCGGACGCACTGACGGCTCCAACCGTCATGGCGGGTTACCGTGTGATGGCCCACTTCCGTGTCATGGCCGTCCCCGGGCTTGACCCGGGGATCGGTCCGGATCGCGGTAGGGACGCCCATTACTGGGCGCCCCCCGCACAGAGCCGTACGTGCGGCTTTCCCGCATACGGCCCCCACCTCGGGTGTCTGACGGCAAAGCGCACGCTCGGCCAAGGGTGAAGGATACGCGCTTTGGGGAGCCAGTCGTCCACCAGCCCGGCCATCCTGTCCCACGAGGTACGATCCTTCTGGCTGCGCCGCCGCAGCGTGCGTTGCCAAAGGACGGTGACGTAGTGCCGGAAGACCGAGAGCGCACGACTGTTGGTCGGCACGGCGTGGTAGTTGAAGAAGCCGCTGACGACCTGCCTCAGCCACTGCCCCTGTTCGGGGATCGGCCGATGCATGCGCCGGCGCAGTTCCTCCTTTACCTCCAGGAGCTTCGCCTTCATGCGGTCGCGCCGGGTCTTCCGCTTGAGCTGGAAGGCGCCCCGGCGATCCTTGCCGCTGATGAAGGTGAACCCCAGGAAGTTGAAGGTCTCCGGCTTGCCCAACCCGCGCTGCGCGCGCCGGTCCGCCGCGTGGCGGCCGAACTCGATCAGGCGGGTCTTCTCCGGCTCGAGCCGCGAAGCGGATCGAGGCGTCAGCGCGAACTCCTCAAGCCTGCTACGCATCGCATCGAGGAACCGATGGGCATCGGCCTCGTGCTCGAACCCGACCACGATGTCATCCGCATACCGCACGGTGATCATGTCGCCGGTCGCCTCACCCCACGGGTCAAGCCCGTGGGCTGAAGGCTCACGTCGCCAGCGGTTGGCCCAGAGATCGAAGGCGTAGTGCAGGTAAACATTGGCAAGCAGCGGTGAGGCCACCGATCCCTGCCCTGTCCCCGTTTCACTGCTCGTCACGGCCCCGTCTTCGAGCACACCCGCCCGCAGCCATTTCTGGATCAGGCGGATGACGCGCCGGTCGCCGATCCGGTGCTCCACGAATTGTGCCAGCCATTCCTGGCTGACCGTGTCGAAGAAGCTCCGAATGTCGGCGTCCAGTATCCAGTTCACCCTGGTGTTGGTGATCCCGACCACCAGCGCATCCAGCGCGTCGTGCGCCCCGCGCCCCGGTCGGAACCCATACGAGAACCCGAGGAAGTCTTCCTCGTAGATCGCGTTCAGCACCATGACGACCGCGCCCTGGACTATTTTGTCTTCCAGGGCAGCAATCGCCAGCGGCCGCTGTCGGCCGTCCGCCTTCGGAATATACGTCCGGCGGGACGGTTGCGGCCGATACGCTCCCCGATGGACCCGGCCGTGCAGGTCTGCGAGCCTGGGCTCGAGCTCTGCCTCGTAGTCCGTCCACGTCAGGCCATCCACGCCAGGGGCGGCGTTGCGCTTGAGCGCGTAGTACGCCATCCGCAGCGTCTCGACGTTGACGTGGTGGAGCAGCGCGGTGAACCGTTCCTTCTTCCTCTGCCTTGCGGCGTTCCGTACACGGTCCAGCGCCTGGGTCACGCGCTCCCGGTTCTGTGCCCGGAGCGTGCTGTGCTGATCCGTGTTCCCCTCGGCCCCTGCCCTTCGCTCCACCCGCTCCATCCCCGGTTTCCCGGTTCCGTTCGCCGGCTTCAACGCTACTACGACAGGGCCTGACTTCTCGTGCCCGTGCATCGTCGGCTTCGGCTCCTCGCCTTCCCGACGCGGGCCGGACGGACCTACGTCCGCCCGGTCAGACACGAGATCTCCCAGGTTCAGGCGTGTTCCCTTTGTGCGTGATGAGGTCTTCGACCACGACCGAGCGACGGCGCCTCCCGTAGCGGTGCCGCACATGTTGCCTTCGGCTGGGTGGACGGCCTCGGCCTCGGTGGCATTGTCTCTTTCGCGGCTCAATCGCTCACCCCGCACAATCGCTGTGTACGCTTCGTGGCCGCCGTCGCCAGCGGAACCTCACGCAACACTCACTACCAGGCGGGCGCTACCCCTTACCTGGGCCGGACTTCCACCGGCTGGAACCCGCCAGCTTCCTGGCGCACCCACCCACGACTGTCTTTGTTGAGAGCTACAAAGTCGTGGGTGACCGGGCCTGATCCCCGGGTCAAGCGCCCGGGGACGGTCATGACACGGGATACTACGACCCAGGCCGATCGATTCGGCTATTCCGCCTCAGACCCTAAGATCGCATCGCGGGCCATAACGTGGAGCGCCTCGCCGCGCTCAGCGACGGCGTGTTCGCGATGACTCCGACGTGGGCATGCCTGCTGCGTCCCTGTCATTGCGAGCGAAGCGAAGCAGTCTCCCGCGTCAATTGGTGCGAAATCTTCCGGAGATTGCTTCGCTTCGCTCGCAATGACAGCCTTGGCCCTGTGTCCGAATCGTCAACCTCACGACGGTAGCGTGCGGAGCGCGCCGACCGCCATCGGCGTTGAATTGAGAGAAGGAGACTGTCCATGAAGCTCGGCGTGGCGCTGCCCCTGATCGATGTCGCCGTCGGCGGCGACCCCGCGGCGATCCGCGACTTCGCCCAGGCCGCGGAGGACATCGGCTACCAGGACCTGGCCGCCCCCGATCACGTGCTCGGCGTCAATGTGGCGAACCGGCCGGACTGGGGCGATCGCAACACCTCGGCCGATTTGTTCCACGATCCGTTCGTGCTGTTCGGCTTCCTCGCCGGCTGCACGCGCGCCGTCGAATTTTCCACCCAGGTGCTGATCCTGGCGCAGCGCCAGACGGTGCTGGTGGCGAAGCAGGCCGCGTGCCTCGACGTGCTGTGCGGCGGACGGTTCCGGCTGGGCATCGGCGTGGGCTGGAACCCGGTCGAGTTCGTCGGGCTGAACGAGAACTTCCACAACCGCGGCCGCCGCTCGGAGGAGCAGGTCGAGGTCATGAAGGCCCTGTGGGCCGAACCGCACGTCACCTTCAAGGGGAAATTCCACACCATCGAGGATGCCGGCATCAACCCGCGCCCCGCAAAAGGATCGATCCCGATCTGGTACGGCGGCCATGCCGACGCGACGCTGCACCGCGTGGTCAAATGGGGCGACGGCTGGATGCCGCTGGCCTACGCGCCCGGCGAGGAGGCCAAGGCGGCGATTGCCAGGTTGCGCACCATGGCCGAGGCAGCCGGCCGCGATCCGACCAGCATAGGCATCGACACGCGGGTCTCGGTCGGTCTCGGCGCCGAGGCCGAATGGCGCGACACGGTCCGCTTCTGGAAGGACTGCGGCGTCACCCACCTGACGCTGGCGACATATTCCGGGCGTGGCCACCTGCGGCGCATTGCCGGCCGAACGCTCGCGGATCACCTCGCCGCGATCAAGCGTTACTGGAACGCGGTCGCCGACCTGCTGTAGCCGGGGGAAAGACTCTCCCCCTCCCCTTGAGGGAGGGGGCCGCGAAGCGGACCAAGGATGGGGGGAGGGGTTCCCTGGGCACGAATCTTCAGTGCGTCTCCGGCACGAACCCCTCCCCCTACCCCCTCCCTCAAGGGGAGGGGGAGAATGGCAAGCCCTTGCCCGCACTCGCCGCCTCCCCGATGCTGCCGCCATGACACCGCAGGAGTTCGACCTTATCGTGATCGGCGCCGGCATGGCCGGCTCCACCGCCGCGGCGCACCTCGCACCCCACCGGCGCGTCGCGCTGGTGGAAGCCGAGGAAGCGCCCGGCTACCACACCACCAGCCGCTCGGCGGCGATGTGGATGCTGAACTACGGCCCGCCCGACGCACGGGTGCTGGTCGGCCTGTCGCGCGGCTTTCTCGTGGCTCCTCCGCCGGGCTTCGCGGAGCATCCCCTGGTCAGCCAGCGCCCCGTGATCTACCTCGCCCCCAAAGAGCAACTCGCAAAATTCGAAGAAATGCTGGCCGAAGGCACCGGTGTGGAACCCCTCCCGATCGACGCGGCCCGCAAGCTGGTGCCGGCGCTCCGCCCCGATTACGCCGCCGCCGCAGCGATCGAGGCGGACGGCTTCGACCTGGACGTGGCCGCCATCCAGCAGGGCTTCCTCCACCAGCTCCGCGCCGCCGGCGGGGTGCTCGCCCTGCGCAGCCGCGCCGGCGAAATCAACCGCCGGGCCGGCGGGTGGGACGTGCACACCGCCTCGGGCGCCGTCTTCCACGCCCCCGTCGTCGTCAATGCGGCCGGCGCATGGGGCGACGAGGTCGCTACGATCGCCGGCGTCCAAAAACTCGGCCTGACGCCCTGCCGCCGCACCGCCGCGATCATCGACCCGTCGCCGTATGACGCCCAGCGCTGGCCGATGATCAACGACTGCGCCCACACCTGGTACGCGCGGCCCGAGGCGCGCACCCGGATCATGGTCTCGCCGGCCGATGAAACCCCGATGGAGCCGCAAGACATCCAGCCCGACGAGCTGGATGTCGCCATCGGCATCGATCGCATGCAGCAGGCGTTGGACATCGAGGTGCGCCGTGTCGAACGAAGCTGGGCGGGGCTGCGCACGTTCACCCCCGACCGCAGCCTGGCCATCGGCTGGGACGCCACGGCGGAGGGGTTCTTCTGGTGCGTCGGCCAGGGCGGTTCCGGCATCCAGACCTCGCCCGCCGCGGGAAAATTCGTGGCAGACCTTGTGCTGGGCCGCGACCCCGGCGAGGCCGCCGAAATCGTGGCGTTGGTCGATCCACGGCGCTTCGCCGGCGGATGATGTGGCGCTTCTGAGGTTCTCCCCCTCCCCTTGAGGGAGGGGGATGGGGGGAGGGGTATGAAGCGACACCCAAGTTTCCAACAGTGTGCCGCGCCAACCCCTCCCCCCTCCCTCAAGGGGAGGGGAAGACTCCTTCTGCGGCACGGCTCTTTCCCCCGCCGCAAGCGCCGTCCTCACAGCATCGGGCCGTCCGCCTCGGCCAGCAGCCAGCGGGCAAACGCCGCGAACGGCGGATCGTCCGCGCGGTCGGCCGCAGCCACCAGATACCAGGCGGTGCCGCGGACCAGCGGGGCAATGTCGGCGACCGCCACCAGCCGGCCTTCGCGCAGCGGCTCTTCCGCCAGGCGGCGGTCGACCAGCCCGATGCCCAGTCCATTCAGCGCGGCCTGGATCACCAACCCGTCATCGCCGAACACCAGCCTTTGCGCCGGCTGGTCGGTGGTGCCGGCCGCGGCGCACCAGTCCGTCCAAAGCTCCGGCGCCGTCTCGGCGACCAGCAGCGTGTGGCCGGCGAGCGGCGGCAGCCGGGCGGGCGCGTACCCCGGACTGCACACCGGCAGCAGCGCATCGTTGAACAGGTAGATGCAGGTGGCGGCACCCCAGCCGCCGCGGCCGTGGCGGATGGCGGCGTCGACGCCCTCGGTGCCGGGTTCCGCCTCACGGTGGCTGCTGCGCAGCCGCAATTCGATCGCGGGATGGCCGGCATGGAAGCGGTCGAGCCGCGGCATCAGCCAGCCGACCGCGAACAGGGTCGGCATGGCGAGGGTGATCACGGTCCGCCGCTGCGGCGCGGCCAGCCGCCGGGTCGCCGCCGCGATGGCATCGAACGCGTCGGTCAGCGGCGCGGCATAGCGGCGGCCCGCCATCGTCAGGGCCAGCGATTGCGGCCGCCGCTCGAACAAGGCCAGCCCGAGATGGCCCTCCAGCGCCTTGACCTGCTGGCTGACCGCGCCGGGGGTCACGCCCAGCTCGGCCGCGGCGGCGGCGATGCTGCCGTGACGGGCAGCCGCCTCGAAGGCGCGCAAGCCGCCCAGCGGCGGCAGTTTTCGAAGCATTAGAATTAGCTCACCTATTGCTCGGCGCTCAGAATATCTGGTTTGCACGCCACAGACTGCAATGAAACTCTCGGTCCCCACACATTGGGGCCAACCAGCGTGAGCCTCTCCCTGTCCACAGCAAAATCCGGCAGCAGCCCTTATCTGCTGTTCGCGCTGCTGTGCCTGGTCTGGGGGTCGACCTGGCTGTCGCTGAAGGTCGGCGTCGCGACCGTGCCGCCGCTGACCTTCGCCGCGGTTCGCTTCCTGGCCGCCGCCGTCCCGTTGCTCGGCTGGGCGGCGACGCGCGGCGGCCTTCGCGTCTCGGCCGCCACCGTTGCCCCGAGCGCGGTGCTGATGATCGCCGCCAACTACGGTCTCATGGCCTGGGGCATCACCCGAGTCCCCAGTGGCATGGCGTCGGTGATCAACCTATCGACGGTGCCCACTGCCACCCTGCTGCTGGCCGTCGCCCACGGCCAGGCGCGGTGGTCGGCCACCGCCGTCGCCGCCGTGCTCGTGGGTTGTGCGGGCCTGACGCTGCTGTTTGCCCCGCGCCTCGCCCCCGCCGGCGCCGCCGGCATGCTCGCCCCCGCCGGCGCCGCCGGCATGCTCGCCCCCGCCGGCGCCGCCGGCATGCTCGCCCCCGCCGGCGCCGCCGGCATGCTCGCCCCAGTCGGCGCCGCCCGCATGCTCGCCATCGCCGCCGGCGCCGCTGCCTATGCCTGGGGTGGCATCCTGACCAAGCGGCGGCCGGTCGCCGACCCCGTCGCGCTCGCCGGCTGGCAATGCCTGGCCGGCGGCGCGCTGCTGGCCGCCGCCGCGCTGCTGCTGGAGCCGCTCGACCGCGCCACCCTGTCCGCCCTGCTCGCCTCTGCGGCCCTGGCCAATCTGGGATTCCTGGTGATCGCCGGCTCGGTGCTCGGCGGCGCGGTCTACCTGATGCTGCTGGCGCGCTGGAGCGCCATCAGCGTCGCCGCCTACGCCTTCGTCTGCCCGCTGATCGCGCTCGGCGAAGGCGCCGCCCTCGGCGCCGAGTGCCCCAGGCCAGCGGAGTTGGGCGCAGCGGCGTTGCTGCTGCTCGCGACCGGCCTCAGCCTGGCCGCCCAAACAAGGAAACCCTGCCAGACCTGGAGATCCTGAATGACCGCACCGCTCGTCCGCGATGCCACCGTCGCGGATTTCCCCGCCATCGCCGCCGTCTACGCCCATCACGTGCAGACCGGCCTCGGCAGCTTCGAGGAGGTGCCGCCCAGCGCCGACGAGCTGCTGCGCCGTTTCCGGGGCATCCGCGCGCGCGGCCTGCCCTGGCGCGTCGCCGAGTTGGACCGCCGGCTGGTCGGCTATTGCTATGCCAGCCCGTTTCACGCCCGCTCGGCCTACCGGTTCACCGTGCAGGATTCGGTCTACATCGCCGAGGACTGCATCGGCCGCGGCGTCGGCACGGCGCTGCTGCGGCAGGTGATCGACGCCTGCGCCGCCCACGGCTATCGCCAGATGATCGCGGTGGTCGGCGACAGCGGCAACGAGGCGTCGTTGCGGCTGCATGCGCGGCTCGGCTTCCGCACCATCGGCCAGGCGCTGCGGGTCGGCGTCAAGTTCGGCCGCTGGGTCGACATCGTCTATCTGCAGCGACCGCTGGGCGAGCAAGCCACGCGGCCGCCCGCGCAGGACCCGATCGGCTACACCGCGGTGGCCGACCAGACGGGACCCTGACGCGCAACATCGCGCGTACACACACCTCTCCCGCCCTTCGCGGGAGAGGTCGACGCGCGCAGCGCGACGGGTGAGGGTCGTGCCGCGTGCACCACCCTCACCCGCGTCGCAAGTGCTCCGCGACCTCTCCCGCGAAGAGCGGGAGAGGTGTACGCCGTTCCCGCCAGATAGAGCGGCGCCTCGTCGCGCCGCAGAACCCCCCTGGCGGCCGGCCGGCCTGCCACTATGCTGCGCTGCCGCAAGCATCGCACAGGCCCAGCATGTCGATCCACGCCGCGCTGACCCACCGCACCTCCTATCGTTACGACCGACCGGTCGCGCTGGGTCCGCAAACCATCCGCCTGCGTCCGGCGCCGCACGCGCGCACCGGCATCATCTCCTACGCGCTGAAGGTCGCAGCCAAAACCGCATTTCCTGAACTGGCAGCAGGACCCGCAGGGCAATTTCCTGGCCCGCGTGGTGTTCCCCGAGCGGGTCACGCCATTTCGACGTGACCGTCGACCTGGTCGCCGACATGGCGACGATCAACCCGTTCGACTTCTTCCTGGAACCCGACGCCGAGACTTTGCCCTTCGCCTACGATCCGGTGCTGGAACAGGAGCTGGCGCCGTTCCGCAAGGCCATCGCGCCCGGGCCCGCTGCTGGCCGGCCTGCTGGCGCAGGTCCCCCGCGGCGAGCAGCGCACGGTGGACATGCTGGTCGCGCTGAACCGCATGGTGCAGAGCCGCATCGCCTACATCGTGCGCATGGAGCCCGGCGTCTGGACGCCCGAGGAGACCCTCGGCAACGCCCGCGGCTCCTGCCGCGACTCCGCCTGGGTGCTGGTGCAGTTGCTGCGCAACCTGGGCTACGCGGCGCGCTTCGTCTCCGGCTACCTGATCCAGCTCGTTGCCGACGTGAAGCCGCTGGACGGGCCGGCCGGCCCCACCGCCGACTTCACCGACCTGCACGCCTGGGCCGAGGTCTACCTGCCCGGCGCCGGCTGGATCGGGCTGGACGCGACCTCCGGCCTGCTGGCCGGCGAGGGGCACATCCCGCTCGCGGCCAGCCCCGATCCGATGTCCGCCGCGCCGATCTCCGGCGTGGTCGAGCCGTGCGAAGTACAATTTCGAATTCGAAATGTCGGTGCGCCGGATCAGCGAAACCCCGCGCGTCACCAAGCCGTACACCGAGGCCCAGTGGCAGGACATCCTGGCCACCGGCGCCCGCGTCGATCGCGCCCTGGCCGCGGGCGACGTGCGCCTGACCCTCGGCGGCGAGCCGACCTTCGTCGCCGCCGCCGACATGGACGCGCCGGAGTGGAACACCGACGCGCTGGGCCCCACCAAGCGCGCCTATGCCGAGCGGCTGCTGCGCCGGCTGGCGCCGCTGTGGGCGCCGGGGGCGGCGCTGCAATTCGGCATGGGCAAGCAGTATCCGGGCGAGCAACTGCCGCGCTGGGCGCTGCACGCGCACTGGCGCGCGGATGGCGAGACGGTGTGGACCGATCCGGCGCTGCTGGCGTCGAGCGACGACACCGATACCGCGCAGGCGACCGACGCGGCGCGATTCGCCGCCGCTGCTGGCGGAGCGGCTGCAGGTCGATCCGGACCTGGTCATTCCGGCCTACGAGGACATCCACTACTACCTGTGGCGCGAGCGGACGCTGCCCGCCAACGTGGTGGTCGAGGACGCCAAGCTGCGCGACCCGCTGGAACGCGGCGCGGCTGGCGCATGTGTTCAGCCACGGCCTGGCCGCCCCGGTCGGCAGCGTGCTGCCGCTGCGCCGGGTGATCGCGGACGGCGTGCGCCGCTGGCAGAGCGGCAAGTGGTTCTTCCGCGGCGACACGATGTTCCTGATCCCCGGCGATTCGCCGATCGGCCTGCGCCTGCCGCTGGAAAGCCTGCCCTGGGTCGATCCGGAAACGATCGAATACGAGGTCGAACCGGACCCGTTCGCGCCGCGCCCGCCGTTCGCCTCCGCGCAGGCGATCCGCGCCGCGCTGCATCGTCCTGCGGGCGGTGCTGCCGCCGGCTTTCGACGTCGCGTTCCCGCCGGTGGCGCAGGACGCTGCCGGTGGTCGGGCGCGACGAGCCGAGCACTGGTGCGCACCGCGCTGACCGTCGAAGCCGCGCGGCGGCCTGCTGCACATTTTTCTCCCGCCGCTGTTCGGCGCCGAGGACTGGCTGGAGCTGGTCGCCGCGATCGAAGCGACCGCGCAGAGAACTCGGCCGCAAGGTGGTCCTGGAGGGCTACCAGCCGCCGGACGATCCGCGGCTGCTGCATTTCTCCGTCACGCCCGATCCCGGGGTGATCGAGGTGAACGTGCACCCTGCCAGCAACTGGGCGGAACATGTCGCGCGCACCGAACAGCTTTACGAGGAAGCCCGCCAGGTCGGCCTGGCCACGGAAAAATTCATGCTCGACGGCCGCCATGTCGGCACCGGCGGCGGCAACCACGTGGTGATGGGCGGCGCGCATGCCGAGGACAGTCCGTTCCTGCGCCGGCCCGATCTGCTGAAGTCGCTGCTGGGCTTCTGGCACAACCACCCCAGCCTGTCCTACCTGTTCAGCGGGCTGTTCATCGGCCCGACCAGCCAGCACCCGCGCATCGACGAGGCGCGCCAGGACAGCCTCAACGAGCTGGAGATCGCCTTCGCGCAGATCTCGCCGTTCCGCCAGACGCCGCCCTGGATCACCGACCGGCTGTTCCGCAACATGCTGGCCGACATGACCGGCAACACGCACCGCACCGAGTTCTGCATCGACAAGATGTACGCCCCCGAGGGCGGCTCCGGCCGCCGCGGCCTGGTGGAGTTCCGCGGCTTCGAGATGCCGCCGCACGCGCGCATGTCGGCGGCGCAGATGCTGCTGATGCGCTCGGCCGTCGCCGCGTTCTGGCAGGCGCCGTATGAGCGGCGGCTGGTGCGCTGGGGCACCAGGCTGAACGACGAGTTCATGCTGCCGCACTACTGCGCCCAGGATTTTTCGCGATGTGCTGGAGGACCTGCGTGCGCTGGGGTTCGCGCTCGATCCGGACTGGTTCGCGCCGCACCTGGAATTCCGCTTCCCGAAGATCGGCGACGGTCGCGGTGCGCGAGACCGAGCTGGAACTGCGCCACGCCTTGGAACCCTGGCACGTGCTGGGCGAGGAGCCGGCGGCGGGCGCCACGGCGCGCTATGTCGATTCCTCAGCGGAACGGGTGCAGGCGCGCGTCAGCGGCTGGAACGACGAGCGCTACGTGCTGGCCTGCAACGGCATCGCGGTGCCACTGACCCCGACAGAGCGCGCCGGAGAATTCGTCGCCGGCGTCCGCTTCAAGGCCTGGCAGCCCCCCAGCGCGCTGCACCCGACCATCCCGGCGCAGACGCCGCTGGTGTTCGACATCTACGACCGCTGGAACGGCCGTTCGCTGGGCGGACTGACCCACCACGTCGCCCACCCGGGCGGGCGCAACTACGAGCGCTTTCCGGTGAACGCCAACGAGGCCGAGGCGCGGCGGCGGGCGCGCTTTTTCCCGATCGGCCACACGCCGGGACCGATGCCGGAGCCGCGGCTGGCGGTCGGCAAGGAGCATCCGCGCACGCTGGACCTGCGGCGCGGTTAGCGCACTGTCAGGGCAACTGACGCCCTGTCCACCTCTCCCGCTCTTCGCGGGAGAGGTCGGAGCGCGGAGCGCTCCGGGTGAGGGCCTTGCCGCGTGCAACACCCTCACCCGCGTCGCAAGTGCTCCGCGCGTCGGTCCGCTTCGCGGCCCAACCCCGCGAAGAGCGGGAGAGGTGTACGACCATTCTGCCAGCCCCCACTCACCCCGGCATCTTGGCGAACTGCTTCATCTCCCCGCCCAGCAGCGCCCAGGGCAGCGCGCTGTCGCAGTAGATCTGCGACGCCGGCGCCACCCAGCTCGTATCGTCCAGCGTGCCGACGTTCAGCATCACCGTCTCCGGCATCATCGCCGCCTCGTCCATGATGCCCGAGCCGCATTCGGGGCAGAACAGGCGATGGATCGGCTGGCCGCTGTCGCCGGTCTTGGTGAACGCCTTCAGCGTCCCCGTCACCGTCACCGCGGCCTTCGGCACCGCGACCACGGCGGCGAACGCCGAGCCGCTGAATTTCTGGCAATCCTGGCAATGGCAGACACCGCTGAACATCGGCTCCGCGTTCGCGCTGTAGCGCACCTTGCCGCACAGACAGCCGCCGCTGATCTCAACCATGCCCGCCCCCTTCAGGTGATGCCGTGTGGTCAGGCTGCCACGCGACGATGCGCTGATGCAACGCATGATTGGATGACGATCGGTCGACGGCGGCACACCACGGTCCGACCGCGGCAGCGTGCGGCCCTCGCAACTGCGCGCGCGCCCCGCCGCCGACGGGCAATATCCGGGCTGGTGCCGGCGTCCCGCGCGTGCCTTGCTACCGCCGGAATTGCCCGCCATGGCGATCCCCGCACCGCGCTTACCGCTCGGAAACGCGCCGTGCCAGCCAAGGACCCGCCTTGACCGAAGCCGGAGGATGACCCGCACGCTGCCCGCCCTGCTGTGCCTGCTCGCCCTGCTGGCGGCGCCGTTCGCTGCCGCGCAGGCGCAATTCCCGCTCGCGCTCACGCCGGCCGCGCCCGCCAAGGCCGCCACCGCAGCCGCCCCGGCCCCGTCGATCACCCCGGAGGAGGCCCGCCAGGCGCTCGAAGTGCTGAACGACCCCGCCAAGCGCGCCGCGATGATCGCGACGCTGCAGACGATCGCCCACGCCGAGGCCGCTGCCGCCAAACCAACCGCGCCGGAAGCCCATCCCCCGCCGACGCTGGGCCTGCCGCTCGCGCCCGACAGCCTCGGCGCTGCTGTGCTGGTTGGCGGCGCCAACGTGATGACCGAGGCGGCCGGCCGGGTCACCGATGTGCTGCACACGGCGCGCGGCCTTCCCGCGCTGTGGGATTGGATGGTCACCATGGCCACCGACCCGGTGGCCCGCACGCTGCTGATCGATCTGGCCTGGCGGCTGGCGCTGGTGCTGGCCGTCAGCGCCGCGGTGATGTGGTGCATCTCCCGAGTGTTGCGCCGGCCATTGCGCATGGTCTGCCGCCGCCTGATGCGCCTGCCGCCCATCGCCGCGCCACGCGGCCATGCCGCAGATCAGGCGGCCGACGACGCCGTCGACCAGCCAGCGAGCCAGCCGGACGACGAGTCAGGGGATCAGGCCGCGGACGCACCAGGGGACGCGGACGAATCCGGCGAGGCGCGCGCCGAGCACGGCGAAACCGAGCCCCCCACGCCGCGCCGGTTCGATACCGCGCGCCTGTTGCGCCGGGTGCCGCTGGTGCTGGCCGAGGTCGCGCTGTACCTGCTGCCAATCCTCGGCTTCGTCGTGGCCGGCCACGTAATCGCCGGCAGCACACTGGGCGGCACAAACCTGACCCGCCTGGTCCTGCTGGCGGTGGTCGACAGCTACGCGCTGTGCGCCGCGCTGGTGCGCCTGTCGGGGGCGCTGCTGGCACCGCGGCATCGCCGGCTGCGCCTGCTGCCGGTGCCCGACGCCACCGCCGCCTATGCGCTGCGCTGGACCCAGCGCCTGCTGGTGGTCGGCGTGGTCGGCTACGCCACCGCCGCGGTGGGCCTGCTGCTCGGGCTGTCGCAGGTCGCGCATCTCGCGCTTATCAAGGCGACGGTCGGGGTGCTGCACGTCTTCATCGGCATCATCGTCGTGCAGAAGCGGCGCGTCGTGCGGCGCTGGATCCGCGCGCCGGCGGACGCGCGAGGCATCGTGGCGGGCATGCGCAACCGCCTCGGCGCGATCTGGCACTGGATCGCACTGTTCTACCTGGTGGCACTCTGGCTGGTCTGGGCCGCGGCGCTGCCGGCGGGCTTCGAGCGGGTGTCGCGGGCGGTGCTGGTCGCCGTGGCGGTGGCCGTCGTGGCGCGCATCGCCATACAGGCCTGCATCGCCGGACTGGACCGCGCGATACGCGCCGGCGCCGAATTCACAACGGACTATCCCGGCCTCGACGGCAGGCTGTCGTTCTATCACCCGTTCCTGCGGACCTTCGTACGCGGCGCCGTGTTCCTGCTGGCGCTGCTGCTGTTCCTGCAACTGCTCGGCTTCGGCGCGTTGCCGTGGCTGGTTGGCAGCCCGCTCGGCCAGCGCCTCGCCGGATCGGTGATTGTGCTCGCGGTCATCCTGCTGCTGGCGCTGATGGCATGGGAGGCGGTGAACATCGCCATCGAGCGGCACCTGGCGCGGCTGACCCGGCACGCGCAGATCGCCAGTGCCGCGCGGCTGCGCACGCTGCTGCCGTTCCTGCGCGCGGCTCTGGTCACCGTGATCGCAACGATCACCGTGCTGATGGCGCTGAGCGAGATCGGCGTGAACACCGCGCCGCTGCTGGCCAGTGCCGGCATCATCGGCGTGGCCATCGGTTTCGGCTCGCAGAAGCTCGTGCAGGACCTGATCACCGGCCTGTTCCTGCTGCTGGAAAACGCCATACAGGTCGGCGACTGGGTCACCGTCTCCGGCCTGTCCGGTACGGTCGAGCACCTGTCGGTGCGCACCATCCGGCTGCGCGCCGGCGACGGCTCGGTGCACATCATTCCGTTCAGCGCGGTGACCAGCGTCACCAACACCAATCGCGGGCAGGGCAACGCCGCCGTGCTGGTGACGGTGGCCCACCACGAGGACACCGACCGCGTGTGCGAGGTGCTGCGCGCGATCGCCGCCGAACTGCGCGCGGCGCCGGAATTCGCCACCGGGATGCTGAGCGACCTGCAGTTGTGGGGGGTCGACCGGGTGGATGGCGCCTCGGCCACCGTCGCCGGCCAGATCGTCTGCACCGATACCAGCCGCTGGGGCGTGCAGCGCGAATTCAATCGCCTGGTGAAGAAGCGGTTCGAGGAACGCGGGATCGAGCTGTTTGACCCGACCCGGTCGCTGCTGGTGCCGGTCGATGGTTTCGACCGCGCAAGGCCGCCGGCGGAGGCAGCCGCCCCCGCGCCCAAGTAGCGCGCATCACGCAACGTCGTAGCGTAGGGCGGAAAAGCGCAGCGTATTCCGCCACCTTTGCCACAAGCGAAGACCGGCCATCTCCCGTGCCACGCAAGCGGCGGAATGCGCTGCGCTTTTCCGCCCTACGCTACCAACCACCGCGCGGCTATGCGTGCATGCCGAACAGCCGCTCCATCACCACCGGAAACGCGCCCAGCGGATGCGCCGCCCCGCAAGGTTCCGCCGCCGTCACATAGTCGGGGCTCAGCTCGTCCAACCGGTTCACCCCGACATGCCCCATGGTGACGACGATCTCCTCCTCGAGGATCTCCAGCATGCGCCGCACGCCTGCCTCGCCCGCGGCGGCCAGCGCCCAGGCCTGCATCCGCCCCATGCACACCGCCCGCGCCCCCAGCGCGATCGCCTTCAGCACGTCGCTGCCACGCACGAAGCCGCCGTCGACGATGACCTCCGCGCGCCCCGCCACCGCGGCGACGATCTCCGGCAGCGTCACGATCGCGGCGCGCGCATGATCGATCGACCGCCCGCCGTTGTTGGAGACGTAGACCACGTCCGCCCCGTGCTCCACCGCGAGCCGCGCATCGGCCGCCGTCAGCACGCCCTTCAACACGACCTGCATCCCCGACCGGACGCGGATGCGGTCCAGCATCTCCCAGCTCAGCCGCACCGGCCGCAGCTCGGGGACGCCGCCGGTCGCCCGCTCGCGCCGCAGATACGCCGCATAGGACTGCAACGGATCGACCTTGCCGACAAACCCGTTCATCAGGTCGCGTTCGCGCCGGCTGTAGTAGCCCGACTGCGTTGCCACCGAGATCGCGCGATACCCGCCTGCCTTCACCCGGTCGATCTCGTCGTCCAGCGCCGCCGGATCGTCATACGGATGCAGCGCGTAGATCAGCGGCAGCTTCGCGCCGGCGCGGAGCGCGGCGATCTCGTCCTCGGCATGGCTGCTGAGGAACTGCAGCGTGCCGAACGCGCCCACCGCGCGCGCCGTCGCCAGCGCGCCCGCGGGGTCGAGCCGCGCGATCGAGCCGATCGGCGACAGCAGAACCGGAATGCGCAGCGCCTGCCCCAGCAGCGTGGCCGACGGATCGACCTTGCTGACATCCCGGAGAATGCGCGGCAGCCAGGCCAGGCTGTCGAGCGCGCGGCGGTTGCGCCGGATCGTCGTTTCGCTCTCGGTGCCGAACGTCACGAAGTCCCACACGTCCTTGCCGAGCCGTTCATGCGCGGCCAGCACCAGGTCCTGCAAGGTGAGGAAGTTCGAGGTCACGGCGCAAACTCCGGTGGCAGACGTGCGATGTTGTGGTCAAGGCTGCCACCTGCGCGCGCCCTGGTCCACTGACCACGACGCACCGCGATTGGCCGCTCCAGCCATGACGACATGACGGCCAGCACCTTCGTAAGGTGATGCTTGTCGGGCTGAACGGCTGCGCGATCGCAAGCAAGCAAGAATTCACCACGGAGAAGGCCGAGCGCCATGAAGCGCCACGGAGCGGCAAGGATTTCGGGCGCTACGCGCTGGATTCTGTTCCGGTACCGGCGAAGCGCAGTAATTCCTTCTCCGTGCCCCTTCGTGGCTCTCGGCCTTCTCCGTGGTAGAATCTTGCTTGCTTGTGGGTCGGCTATCGGGTTGGTCGCCGATCCCTCAAGAGATCGACACCCTGGGACAGCGATGTCTCAGAACCGAAGGGATCGATCCCGCCGGCCACCGCACCAGTGCAAAAGGACCGAAAGTCAATATTTTTCGGCCCCGCGTTGGCAAACACGCCATGCTACCTTGAGGGAGTTGTACATCGCCCGCAATTCCGCCGCCGGGTCGCCGTGCGCCGCGACGTAATCGGCGAGTGCTGCAATGTCCTGGCGGATTTCGGCGCGCAGCAGTTCCGACTGCCTCTCGCGCAAGGCCTGCGCAGGGAACGACGATGTCCGCGCCGCAGGCAAACCGATCATTCGGACGCCTGATACGACACGCTGCATAACCGAAGCAGACGCTCGGCCTCGGCGACGATCCGCTCCACGATCGCGCCCGCCGGCGGGATGTCGTGGATTAAGGCACAGGCTTCGCCCGCGATAACGCCAGCAACATCGAAATCGCCTCGCTCCCGAGCCGCGGCATAGTCGCGTCCGACCTCCTCCGCATGTACCTCCAGCTCGTCCTCACGGCCCAGCCAGCGATCCAGGTGAGGGTTGCGCAGCAAGCGACCGGTATAGGGACCGGGCCAGCGATTGCGGCGGGAGAGGTCGAAGACGATCGAGCGAACGGTCTGCCCGCCTCCGGCCGCAACGATGCGCCGCTTGGCCTCCTGGTGGCCCTCGGCCTCCTGCGACGCGTAGAAGCGCGTGCCCATCAGCACGCCCTCCGCGCCCAGCATCATCGCCGCCGCCAGGCCGCGCCCGTCGGCAATCCCGCCCGCGGCGACCACTGGCGTATCCGGACATGCGTCCACCACCTGCGGCAGCAGCGTGAAGAGCGGCTCGGACATGCCGTGCCCTCCGGCCTCCGTACCCTGTGCGACGATGACGTCCGCCCCGGCCTCGGCGGCCTCGCGTGCTTGCGCCAGAGTCTGCACCTGGCAGATCAATCGCGTGCCCGCGGCGTGGATCGCGGAGGCAAATGGGCGTGGGTCGCCGAATGAGAGCATGACGGCGGCAGGCTGATGGGCAAGTACGCCGTCCAGCACTCCGGGATGGTTCGACAGGCTCCAGGTGATGAAGCCGCAGCCGATCCTGGCGTTCCCCGCCTTCACCCATTCCCGCTCGATCCAACCGTCGTCGCCGTAGCCGCCGCCGAGCAGACCGAGACCGCCGGCCTGGCTCACCGCTGCAGCCAGCCGCCCGCCGGCGACGATGTCCATGGGCGCGAGCAGAACCGGGTGCTCAATTCCAAGCGTCCGCGTGAGGCGGTTGTGGATGGCCATCACGACTGCTCCCTCAGGCTTGTCATCAGCCGGACGCGTTGTTCACGCCACATGCCGCCGTCAATCAAGTCGGACTGTCAAGGACCGCCACACCCCCTTTTGCGACCGATCGCAGGCGGAAACAGGCGCATCGGCCGCGTCCACGGGCATGTCGGCTCCGCTCCCGCTCGAACGCCGAAGTGCGAACCCTCCCGATTTCACCGTCTGGCAGCCCGTTCCGGCATGCGACAGAGTGGCTGCGGCGTGTGGTCCGTCTGGCCTCTCACCGCCATCGTCGGTCCCGGCGTCGCCGTCGTCCATTGAGGCGTCGCGCCAGCGAGGGCGAGCATCGGAACCAATGGCTCGGAAAGATCACCCACCCCCCGCCACCAGCCGGGTGAACGCCGCCAGTTGGTCCATCTCCACATCCGACACCGCCGCGTAATCGATGCCCCCATGCCGCCAGCGGATCAGGTGGAATCCCTGCTGCGTCTCGCTCCGGAACGGCGCGTCGGCGGCATCGGGCGCGGCCCAGGCGAACAGGTTGATCACGTGTTTCGCATGCCGGTACACCACCACCGCCGCCGGGTGCCCATCGATGTAGTCTTCCCGCCCGCCGACCAGCGGAAAGCCCTCGGCCACAAAATCGCTCACCGGCGGCGAAACATCCACGTGCGCCGACAGCCACGGCTTCACCGTGTGCTGGTCCGAGGTCAACACATCCGTCAGGTGCCCCTCCATCAGCGAGCGAATATGGCTGTCCAGCACCGCCTCGGTCATCGCGCCGGCCGTCCGGTGCACCGACCCACCCACCACGAGCAGCGTCAGCGCCACCCCCGCCAGCGCGCCGGCCAACCCGGTGCCCGCGAGCGGCGCGAACCGCCAGCGCGCCCGCACCGGAGGCACCGCCACCGGAACCTCGTGCGGCAGCATGGCGCCGATGCGCTGCGCCAACCCCGGCGAGGCGCGGTGCCGCGTCAGGCCGGCGCGGATCGCCCCCTGCATGGTCTGCAACTCCTCCAGCTTCGCCGCACAGGACGGGCAGGTCTTCAGATGCCGCGCCATGCGCCAGCGCGCGAACCACCCCAGCTCGCCGTCGAGCGCCGCCGACAGCAGCGGCGCGAACCGGTCAGGCGCCATCGCGGGCCTCCTTGGCGAGCGCTTCCTTGGCTGCCTCGCCGTACCACAGCCGGCGCAGCGCCTCCCGTGCCCGCGAGAGGCGCGACATCACCGTCCCCACTGGCGTACCGGTGATGTCGGCGATATCGCGGTAGGACAGTTCTTCCACCTCGCGCAGCAGCAGGATCTCGCGATAGGCCGCCGGCAGGCGCTGCATCAGCCGCCCCACCGTCGCATGGTCGATGTCGCGCAGCAGCAGCGTCTCCGGATCGGCTTGCGGGCTGCCCCACAGGATGCGCTCGTCCTCGGCGCTGTCCGGCTCCGGCAGCTCCGCGACAAAGCCCAGCCGCGGCGAGCGGTTCTCCTTCACCCAGGTATGGAAGGCATTGCGCACGATGGTCAGCAGCCAGACGCGGATATTGTCGCCGCGGAACGTATCGAAGAAACGATAGGCACGCAGATAGGCCTCCTGCACCACGTCCTCGGCGTCCGCCACGCTGCCGGTCAGCCAGCGCGCGAGGTTATAGGCCGCATCGAGATGCGGCAGGGCCAGCAGCTCGAAGCGCCGTCGCTGGTCGTCTTTCGGCAAGGCCGGCTCCTGGCTGTCCGCTTTCACCTGCATGGACCGCGGCGGGCGTGAGTCTATTCCATTCGGCGACCGGGAATAAATCGCAGCGAGGCCGGGTCTGTCTGGCGGAGCCGGGCCGGAGGGCGGTCCGCAAGGCGGAAGGACAACCAACATGCGAAACGACGACGACGAATCTTTGCCCCGGGGCCGGGTGGGGCGGCGCGGGGTGCTGGAGTGCATGACCTGGGCGGGCACCGCCATGGTCTGGACGATGGTCGGCGGCGTGCCGCGGGCGCGGCTGATCGGCAGCGCCGAGGCGGCCACGACCGACTTTCGCTTCGTCCAGGTCAGCGACAGCCACCTGGGCTTCGACAAGCCGGTGAACCCGGACACCGCCGGGACCTTCGGCGAGGCGCTGAAGGCGGTCACCGAGGTACCGGGCCACCCAAGCTTCCTGATCCACACCGGGGACATCACGCACCTGTCGAAGCCCGGCCAGTTCGACCTGGCCGCGCAACTGCTCACCACGACGAAGCTGCGCACCTACACCGTGCCGGGCGAGCACGACGTGCTGGAGGACAACGGCAAGAGCTGGATGAACCGCTACGGCAAGCAGGAGGGCGCCAGGGGCGACGGCTGGTACAGCTTCAACGCCGGCGGCGTGCATTTCATCGGCCTGGTCAACGTGATGAACCTGACGGGCAACGGCCTGGGTGCGCTTGGCAACGACCAGCTCGAATGGCTGGAGAAGGACGTCGCCGGCCTGACCGCCAGCACGCCGGTCGTGCTGTTCGCGCATGTGCCGCTGTGGACGGTCTACGCCGACTGGGGCTGGGGCACCGCCGACGGCGCCCAGGCGCTGAGCTACCTGAAGAAGTTCGGTTCCGTTACCGTGCTGAACGGCCACATCCATCAGGTGATGCAGAAGGTCGAGGGCCACGTCGCCTTCCACACCGCGCGCTCCACGGCATTTCCGCAGCCGGCGCCGGGGACGGCGAAGGGTCCCGGGCCGATGGCGGTGCCGCCCGGCAAGCTGCGCAGCTACCTGGGCATCGCCAAGGTCAGCCTGGTGGCGTCGAACGCCCCGCTCGCCATCGTCGATACGCCGCTGATGGGCTGAGGAGACCTCCATGCGGAACGAAATTGCGCCGGGCGGCATCGCCCGGCGGGGGATGCTGCGCGCCGCGCTGCGGCTGGCCGGCGGGGTCGCGCTGCTGGGCGCGGCGATGCGCGTCGCGGCGGCGGATGCGACGGTGATCGGGGTCGACAACTTCAAGTTCGCACCGACTCCGCTGACGGTGCCGAAGGGGGCGACGGTGACCTGGGTGAACCATGACGACATCCCGCACAGCATCGTATGCCAGGCCCTGGGGTTTCATTCGAAACCGCTGGATACCGACCAAAGCGTCAGCCTGCGCTTCGATCAGCCGGGGCGGTATGATTATGTCTGCGGGCTGCATCCGTTCATGCGCGGCACGGTGATCGTGCAAGGGTAGGGCAGCGCGGGGCGTGTTCGGAGGAGCGACGCCGCCAACGGAGGTGGCGGCAATACGGCTTCGGACTCGAACGCTGTCCCACCGCGGCGGCTTAACAAAGCATAAAGCCTGAAGGCGGATACTGGCCCGCGCCGCCCAGGAGACGCGCCGTGAAGCTGCGCTCGATGCTCGCCGTGCCGATGGCCGTGATCATGCTGATCACCGTGCTGCTGGTCGCATTTCTGTCGGTCGGGTCGCTTCGCAGTTGGCGGGACGGGCAGGACGCACTCGGGCGGATGGAGCAGCTTCGCGAGCTGCTGGCACTGCAGGAAGTGCTGGGGCTGGAACGCGGACGCACCAACACCGCGTTGACCTCCAACGCCGCTGCCTCGCCCGAGCTCGTCGCGGCCGTCGTCGCGTACCGTCGGAAGACCGACCGGCTGCTGAGCGACCTTGCGGCGCAGCCCGGACTGTCCAGCCGCGTCGCGGCGATCGCGGCGGATCTGTCCGCGCGGCTCGCCGTGAGGCGCGCCGACGCCGACAAGGTCATGCGGGAACCCCCGGAGCGGCGATCCACGGGCGCCGCTGCCGCGGTCATCGACGCGATGTTCGCCATGCCGCCGATGCTGTTCCCGGCGGTGGAGCAAGTCCTCGGCCAGATCTCGGCCGCCGATCCTGCGGTCACGGCGCTGCTGACCGCGACCCACACGGCGTCCGATCTGCGCCTGTACGCCGGCTCCATCATGAGCAAGTTCGCCCGGATGATGGCCAGCGGCGGGTTCTTCACCACGCAGGAGGTCGCTCCGATCCGCATCCAGCAGGGGCAGGTCATCGAACTGCATCGCCTGCTGCTCGCCAGCATCAGCATGGCCAATGTCCAGGACCAGACACGCGACGTGGTGGCGCCGATGGAGCAGCACTATTTCGGCGCGGCGCAGCGCCTGATCGACTGGCTGATCGCCGACGGCATCGAGAACAACAAGTTTTCCATGACATTCGCGCGATATCTGGCCGAGTCCGAACCGCCGCTGCAGACGTTGGTGGACGTCCGCGACCGGCTGTTCGCCCTGACCCGGCAGGCGATGCTGGCCGACCAGGCCGAACGGCTGCACCGGCTGGAGGCGACGGGGGCGGCGGGCGGGGTGGTGCTGCTGGCCGTGCTGGCGGCGCTGCTGATGCTGCACCGCTGGATCATCCGCCCGCTGGCGGAGCTGGCCGCGATGGTCATCCGCTTGGCCGAGGGCGACCGCTCGGTGCGCCTGACCGCGCGACACGGCAGCCGGGAGATCGCCGAGCTGGCCGCCGCCATCGAGGTGCTCCGAGTCGCCACCGTCGAGGCGGATGCCGCCGCGGCGCGCCGCCGTGTCGAGCTGCAGCGCTGGACGGCACAGCTTCGTCAGGTGCTGGACACCCTCGATCTGATACACGCCTGCGCCGCGACGATCACCGACGTGCTGCCGGCGCTGCTGGAACAGCTTGGCGCCCTGGAGCAGGGTGACGCCGCGCCGCCCGGCCTGGCGGAGGCGATCGCCGCCACCCACGCCGGCATCGACGTGCTGCGCACTGCCGAGGGGCGGCTCGACGCCGCGCTGCAACGGATGCACTCTGCGGGCGATGGCGAGGACATGCGCATCGACGAACTGAATGCCGCGATGGACGAGGTGGCAGGCGTGGTGACGGCGATCCAGGCAGCGGTGAACGGGGTGCCGCACATCACGCTGAGCGCGATGCGCGACCTGGCAGCGCGGACCGACCGGCTCGACCGCCCGCGCGGTGGATCGGCGCAGGCGGTGCAGGACCGGATTCTGGCGCAGGTGCAGGAGATGGCGGCGGCGGCCGGCGGGTTGCAGAGCGCGCTGACACAGGCCACCCACGGGTTGGGGGAACTGGCCAGGCTGCGCGCCTGACCGCACAGGCCAGGAAGGGGGGATGCATGGCGCCGAAGCTTGGGTATCTGCTGCCGACGCGCGAGCGGATCATGCAGGGCGAGCCGGAGACGGCGCCCATGCTGGCGCTGGCGGCGCGGGCCGAGGCGCTGGGCTTCGATTCGGTCTGGGTGGGCGATTCGCTGCTGGCGCGGCCGCGGCATGAGCCGCTGATCCTGCTGGCCGGCGTGGCGGGGCGCGTGCCGCGCGTGTCCCTCGGCACCGCCGTGCTGCTGCCCGCGCTGCGCAACCCGGTGGTGCTGGCGCACCTCGTCGCAACATTGGACCAGGTGAGCGAGGGCCGGCTGATCCTGGGTGTCGGCTTCGCCACCGACGTGCCCAACATCCGCGCGGAGTTCGCCGCCGCGGGCGTGCCATTCGAGAAGCGCGTCGGCCGCATGATGGAGGGGCTGCGGCTGTGCCGTGCGCTGTGGAGCGGGCAGCCGGTGGACTGGGACGGCCGCTGGCAGGTGAGGGGCGGGGTGCTGGCGCCGACGCCCTACCGCCCCGTCGGGCCGCCGCTGTGGATCGGCGGCAACCTGCCGGCCAGCCTGCAACGCGCCGGAAAATGGTTCGACGGCTGGTTCCCGATCAAGCCGGACGCGGCGACCTTCGCCACCCAGTGGCAGGAGGTGCGCGCGATCGCGCAGACGGCCGGGCGGGACCCGGACGCGCTGACCGGGGCGATGTATCTGACGCTGGCGCTGGATGCCGACGCCGCGCGGGCCGAGGCGCGGCTGAACGCGTTCCTCGAACGTTACTATGGCGTGCCGGCCGAAGGCACGCGCCGGCGCCAGGCGAGCTATGCCGGGCCGGCGGACGGGCTGGCCGCCTGGCTGGACGGCTACGCGCGCGCCGGCGCGGGACACCTGGTCCTGCGCTTCGCCGGCGAGCACGAACAGCACCTGGAGGTAGTGGCCGCGGTGCGGCGTACCCTGGGGTGGTAGGCTCGGCAGTGTCGGCATCGGCGTGCCATTTCGTAACCGGACTGTCTGAATGCAATAGTAATCGGGGAGCGGGCCGGCCCGCGAACGAACCGGCCCTTGCTCCTACCGACGGCTCACAATGATCTTGACGACGACGCGCAAGATCACCACTATCCGCGGCAAGAGGTTGCGATGGTTGAGCAGCAAAACCTCCGTTGAAGCGCCGGTCGGGCCGATCCCGGCCGGCGGTTTCATTTCCGGCGTAAAGTGCGAAGAAATCGTAAGCGGCGCGTGGCAATCGTGCTGCGCCGAAGTTTGCATACGATGGTCTGCGCCACCTGTGCGGTGCCGCCGGTGCCGGTGACGCGAGTTGCCGCGACCGCCCACGTTGCGGCAACGTCGCGTCATGGCCTCCCACCCGTCGCATCCTGCCGGTCCTGCCCCCAACGACACCGCGCTGCATGAGGCGGCGCTGGCCTATCTCGCGCGCTATGCGGCGACCGAGGCCGGGCTGACGCGAACGCTGGAGCGGGCGGTGGATCGCTGGGCGCGGCGCGCCCTGGCGGACGGCGCGGAGGCCGACGCGGTCGCCGCGCAGGCGGCACAGGCGCGCGAGGCCGTGCGGGGGGTGGTGGCGCGGCTGGCGGCGCTGGGCGCGGTGAGCGACCGCACATTCGCCGAGACCCGCACCCGCAGCCTCGTCCGCGGCGGCCGCTCCCGCCGCGCCGTGGCGGCCCACCTGGCGGCCAAGGGCGTCGGCACCGAGACCGCGCGCGCCGCGCTCGACGCCGAGGAAACCGACGAACTCGCCGCCGCGTTGGTGCTGGCGCGCCGGCGGCGGATTGGACCGTTCCGGATAGGGGACGGCGATCGGCGGCGGGAACTGGCGATGCTGGCGCGCGCTGGATTCAGCCAGGCGATCGCGAGCGCGGTATTGCGGATGCCGCACGAAGAGGCGGAGGAGATCGTGATCCGGCTACGCCGAACGTAACGGTCCCGGATTGTCCGGCCGCGCCATAGCGGCGTAGGGCGGAACAGCCAACGCCCCCCGACTTGATCCGGGGGCGTTGGCTGTTCCGCCCTACAACCGGTAGAACCGCGTCGCCGTCCCCGCGAACAAATCCGCCCGCTCGCCGCCGCTCGCCCCGCGCGAGAGAATCTTGCAGGCGTTCCAGTATTCCCGATACCCGTACGACCCCTTGTCCACCGGAAAATTGCTCTCGAACATGCAACGGGAGGCCCCGAGCGCCGTGACGCACGTCTCGATATACGGCTTCCACGCCGCGGCCAGCGCCTCCGACGACGGCGGATCGGCCTGCGCATGGAAATCATACCCGTTGATCCGCATGCCGATGCCGCCCAGCTTGACGCACACGTTCGGACACGTCGCCAGGTTGCGGATCGAGGCGGCCCATGCCGGAAACACTTCTTCCCGTTTGCCGGCATAGCGCCCGATCGCCAGCGGCCCGCCGACATGGTTCAGCACGATCCGCGTCTGCGGAAACGCCCGCGCCAGATCGGCCAGCTCGTCGATCTGCGGATGGTACAGCCACGCATCGAATGACAGATCAAGCGGCGCCAACCTCGAAAATCCCTGGCGGAACGCCGCATCCCCCAGCAGCCCAGGCGGCGGCGAGTAGGCCGGATTCAGCACCGTCGGATCGGCATCCCACGCGGTGATGTGGCGGATGCCGCGAAACCGCCCGCCGCCGGCCTGGATGTGCGCCGCCAGCACCTCTTCCGCCCGTGCCCCCAGCCGCAGATCGACATGCCCGACGATCCCCGCGCAGATCCGCGTCGGCCCGTACCCGCCGCTGGCGCTCATCGCCGCGACGCCGTTGACGAACTCGGTCTCGCCGACGGGGGAAAACTCCGCCGGCCCGCCGGCGCGATGCATCGAGCGGCACTGGATGAACACGGTCGCAACGATGTTATGCCCGGAGTCGATATCCGCCAGCAGATCACCCAAAAGATAGCGCCACCCCGGCCGATCCCACAGATGGTGATGCGGGTCGACGATCGGCAGCTCCGGTTCCAGCACGACCTCGCGCCGGCGGCGCAGCCAGTCCGCGCGGACCGGCAGGTACGGGCTGGGGGCGGCGGTTGTTCCGCTCATGGTGGGTTTCCTCCCGACTGGCGGCACAAACTCAGCGGCGGTAGTCGACGCCCTTGCGGTCGACGGTGCGGACCAGGCCCTGGAACTCCGGCAGCCCATAGCTGTCCATCGCACGGCGCTTCTTGCCGCGCTCCGCCGCCTTGCCGATCACGTAGTCGCTGATCATCACCGGCGCGATATTCATCTGGCGCGCCAGCAGCTCCAGCTCGCAGGCCCGCTCCAGCGTGTAGAGCCGCATGAAGGTGCCGTGGATGGTGTGGCCCAGCGTCAGCAGCCCGTGGTTCAGCAGGATGATGCAGCCGGCGCCGCCGGCGCAGGTGCGGCCGAGCGCCTCACACTCCTCCGGCGTCGCCGGCACGCCGTACGCGTGGTAGGCAACATCGTCGTAGATCCCCAGCGCGTCCTGGCTGATCGGTCGCAACCCCTTGTCGATCAGCGACACGCCGGCGCCCGCGCGGGTGTGGGTGTGCAGCACGCAGTTGGCGTCCGGCCGCGCCTTGTAAACGCCGCTGTGGATGATGAACCCGGCGTTGTTGAATTTTCCGCCCGGGCTCAGCACGTTGCCGTCCATGTCCAGCTTCACCAGCGAGGACGCGGTGATCTCGTCGAACATCTCGCCGTAGTTGTTGATCAGGAATGTGTTCGGCTCGCCCGGGATGCGCGCCGACATGTGGGTGTTGATCAGGTCGGTCCAGCCGAGGTGGTTGATCACGTGATACAGCGATGCGAGATCGCAGCGCGTCTGCCACTCAAGGTCGGACATCGCGGACTTGGCAAGCTGCAAGGCGGCGGACATGGGCGTGGCTCCGTACAGGTTGGGACCCGCCGATGCGGGCCGTCTGGCCGGCCATGGTGCGAGAGAAGACGGGGCAGGGCAAGGTTCGGCCCGGTTGCCGGGTCTGTCCGGAGGGTCATGCCGCCGAATTCGACGTCGGCATTCAGAGAGTTGTTGCCGTTGCGCGGCGGCGGATCGTTCCGCGTGCATGCCAGGGCGCCGGCGGCGCAATCGACGATGAACTGAACGACGGCGGGAACACCGACAGTGCGATGACCGACACCGGAACAACCGAACCCGCGCTGACCTACCGGCAGCTTCTGCGCGTCCCCGCCCTGCGCGCGCTGCTGCTGGCGACCTGCCTGTCGCGGCTTGGCGGGCGCATGCTGTCGCTGGCGATCGTGCTCTACGCGCTGGCCCGCGCCGATTCGCCCGCGCTGGCCGGCTGGCTGTCGTTCGCCCTTTTGGCGCCCGGGTTGGCGGTCAGCCCGATCGCCGGGGCGCTGATCGATCGTGCCGGCGCCGTCAGGGCGATCACCGCGGACATGGCCGCCTCCGCGGGCTGCCTGCTGGCCCTGGCGCTGGTGGACCGGATCGGCGCGGCCAGCGCACCAATGCTGCTGGCGCTGACGGCGCTGTTCTCGCTGACCAGCCCGCTGAGTGCCGCCGGCATCCGCGCGCTGCTGCCGCGCCTGGTGCCGCGCGCGGTGCTGGACCGGGCCAACGCGCTCGACACCGCCATCCATGGCCTCACCGATATCGTCGGCCCGGCGTCGGCCGGGGTGCTGATGGGGATCGTCGGCGGCGCGCCGACCTTCTGCGTCATCGCCCTGGTCTACGCCGGCGCCGCGCTCGCCACCGGTGCCGTCCGGCATGCGCACCGGGCGCCGCCGCGCCACCGGCGGCTGTTGGGCGAGGCCCTGGCGGGGCTGCTCCGCGTCGTCCGCCAGCCGACGCTGCGTGGTCTGGCGATCTGTTACGGCCTGTACCAGCTTACCTGGGGCGCGCTGGTCGTCCTGGTGCCGGTGGTTGCGGCGCGCGCTTTCGGCACCGCAACGGGCGAGTGGGCGTCGGGCGTGTTGTGGGCCGGCTCGGGTGCCGTCGGCATCGTCGGCGCCCTGGTCATCGGCCAGGTGCGCGTGCTGGGGCGGGAGCGCCGGGTGATGGCGCTCGGCATGGCGGTCACCGCCGCGGCGATTGTTCCAGCCGCCGCGTTCGGCGTGGCCGGGCTGGCGATGGGGCTGGCGCTGGTCGCGCTGGCCGCCGGTCCGGTCGATGTCAGCCTGCTGACCCTGCGCCAGCGGCGCACCGACCCGGCCGAGCTCGGCCGCGTGCTGTCGGTGTCGATGAGCCTGAACCTGGCCGGCATCCCGCTGGGCGCCGCGCTTGCCGGCATGCTGATCCCCTGGTCGCTGCCGGCAACCTTCGCCGTGGCCGCGCTGGCGTCGCTGCTGGCCGCCGCCGCCGTCGCCCTGGTGCCGCGGCAGGACCCGCGCAACGCCACCTGATCTCCCATGACCCCACCTGTCATTGCGAGTTGGCCACCGGCCGGCGGCTGCCGACCCGCCCTGAATGAAACAGTCGGATCGCCGAAGAGAAGGACACTCCCCCTCCCCTTGAGGGAGGGGGTTGGGGGGAGGGGTCGATCGGTGCGAATCCCAGACCGCCCCCTCCCCCAACCCCCTCCCTCAAGGGCGATTGTCCCGGACTTGACGGATGCCCCGAATCGCAGCAGACTTTTCTCCGATGGATATTCTGCCTACTCCGGCGTCTGATTTGGCGTCTAGTGCCCCCAGCGCGCCAGCCTGGGAGACGCACGTCTCTTTGGGTATTGGGGTTGCCGCGTTCGCGTTGGCTGTCGTGACGCTACCAACCGCCCTGCAAATGTTTTTCGGTCGGCCTCAGATCGAGTTTGATTTTGAGACCGACCGGCGAAGTCGCGGGACCTGCGTGCTTCGCTGCATAGTGCAGAACGAGGGCATCAAGAGTCGCTTTTTGCGGCGGTTGGGCGTGGTGAGGACATCCGTCTGGATTACCGCCGATTTCGGCATCTCCGAATGGCAAACCGGCAAAGAAATCCTCTATCTGGATCGCGCCATTATCCACACCGAACGCCAGACTGGGCTGCATGTCGAGCTGCCCTTTGAGATCATGCCAGCCTATTTTTCAATCGCGGCCCATCCAGAGGGGGCTGGCGCACATATCTTTAAGGGCAACGGGAAAGAGCCGGGCATTTCTCTGCCAGTCGGGACCTACGTCGCACAAATTTCAGTTTTGACGGCCTATCAGCAGACGCGCTCAGTTCGACATAAATTCACGGTCGGGGACGAGCCGGACGCAACCTATTGGATCGGCCCCGATGTCCAGTAGAGAAGTTGGGCAGCTTACAGCGTACTGTCGTCCCACAACGGCAGTTCCAACTGTCTTGGGTCCTTCCCGCTGGCGACGAGTGCTCCCGTCCGAAGCGCCCGCCAGTCCCTGCGCTTCAGCACCGCGCTACGGTTTGCCCGAAGATGTCCTCGACATTCCGATGGTTGTATCGGAACTCGAATTCGGCCACGTAGAGCGGCAGGTATTTGGCCGACACTTTGTGGAACGTACCCATGATCCCGCGTTTCAGCAGCGACCAGAAACCGTCGATCGTGCCGGTGTGGACCGCGCCAGCGACGTACTCGCCACGGCTATGGCGGACGAACTGGTGGTTGAACTCGCTGCTGAGGTTCCGGTAGCCGCTGTGTTCATCAGAGGCGATCAGGCTGACCCTCTCGGATACTGCCTGCCGGACGAAACCCTCCATCGTGGCAGTGTCGGTGTTGCGGATGACGCGGGCCACGACATTGCCCTGCCGCTCAACGGCACCGATGACAGTCTCTTTGCCCGATCCGCCGGTCCCAGGGGTTTTCTTGTCCCAATGCCGGTTCTTGTTCTTCCCGCCGATGTAGGTCTCATCGACCTCGACGATGCCGAGCAGTTGGCGGAACTTGGGATCAATGAAGCCGAGCCGGATGCGGTGGCACATATAGTGCGCGGTCTTGTAGGAGCCGAAGCCGAGCACGCGCTGGACTTCCAAAGCCGCGACACCCTTCTTGGCCGTCAGCATCATGTGGATGACGCGAAACCACTGGCGCAGGCCGATATTGGTGTTCTCAAAACAGGTCCCGACCAGAACGGAGAAGCGATATGCCCCGCCTTTCCGGCAATCGGGGCATTCCCAATGGAATGGGCGGCTGGCGAGCGGATAGACGCGGTCGCTGTCGCAGCGTGGGCACGTTGCCCCGTTGGGCCAGCGGCGCTGGACCAGATACGCCTTGCAGGCATCATCGTCGGGAAACAGCGCTTCGAACTGGTCGATGGTCATCTGAGGGGTGAATTTGGTCATCGGAACGCTCCATCGCCTTACGGAGAAGGATATGGCACGTCCAAGCCTATCCGTCAAGTCAGGCATAATCGCCC
>CAVZBG010000006.1:0-378938 GCA_963773345.1 uncultured Alphaproteobacteria bacterium
CTTGCGGGAGGGGGCTGGGGGGAGGGGTCACGCGGTACGCTGTCGGGAATTGCGTGCCGCTTCAACCCCTCCCCCCAACCCCCTCCCTCTAAGGGGAGGGGGAGAAGTTACGCTCCAACCACCGCCTACAACACCTTCGCCTCGAACGGCGGCACGAGATCCGGCGTCTCGAACTCCACCACCCACAGATCGGGATCGAAGCGCATCTGCCGCGCCACGTAGGAGTCCACCACCGCCTGGGTCACCGGCGCCGCCCCCGTCGCGCGCAGCCACGCCAGCCTGCCGTCGGCAGTGCGCATTTGCGACAGCACGCACATCCCGGCGCGCCCGCGCAACACCGCGAGCACGCCGCCGGCATCGGCATCGCCCTTGTGCAGCACCATCGCCGGCAACCCCGACCGGTCGGCCATCCGCAGCGCCATGCTCACCCACAGCCCTGCCTTGACCCGCGGTTCGCTCATCGCCCCTCTTTCCTCGCCTGCTGCTGCGGGCATTATGCACCCCTGGATCGTCACGCGCTGAAAATTCAGGGGGTTCGCCCATGCGCCGGCTCATTGCACTGCTCGGCCTCATCGTCGCGCTGGGGCGCCCCGCGCTGGCGCCCCCCGCATTGGCGCAAGACCACGTCAGTTTCGGCATCGACTGGGTCGCCGAGGCCGAATACGGCGGCTACTACCAGGCGCTGGCCACCGGCCTCTACGCGCGGCACGGGCTGACGGTGACGATCCGCCAGGGCGGCCCGCAGGTCAACCAGATGCAGCTCATGATGGCCGGGCGGCTCGACTTCAACCTGGGCGGCGGCCGCGCCATCGAGTTCGCCCAGCAGAACCTGCCGTTCGTCGCCGTCGCGGCGATCTTCCAGAAGGACCCGTCGGTGCTGATCGCCCATCCCGGCACCGGCGACGACAGTTTCGCCGCGCTGAAGGGCAAGCCGATCATGATCGGCGCCGACACGCGCGCCGGCTGGTGGCGCTTCCTGGCGGCAAAGTTCGGCTATAGCGACAGCCAGATCCGCACCTACACGTTCAACCTGGCGCCGTTCCTGGCAAGCAAGGATGCGATCCAGCAGGGCTATCTCGGCTCCGAACCGTTCCTGATCGAGCAGAAGGCCGGGTTCAAGCCGGTGGTGCTGCTGCTCGCCGATGCCGGCTATCCCGGCTATGCCAACATCGTCACGACAAGCACCAAGCTGATCGCCGAGAAGCCGGACGTGGTGCAGCGCTTCATCGATGCCTCGATCGAGGGCTGGTACTCCTACCTCGACGGCGATCCGACCCCGGCGAACCAGGCTGATCAAGGCGGCCAACCCGGAGATGACCGACGCGCTGCTGGCGTATGGGCGCGAGGTGATGAAGACGCACGGCATCGTCGAGTCGGGCGACGCGCTCAAGCTGGGGATCGGCGCGATGACCGACGCGCGCTGGGCGGAATTCTACCAGGTTACGTCCACGCTCGGAATGTATCCGAAAGGGATCGACTACACGCGCGCCTACACGCTGCGCTTCGTCGATCACGGCGTCGGCCTGCGCAAGTCGCCCTGAGGTGCCCGCGCCCAGGTGCCCCCACCGAAAGTACTGCGTATCGAGGCTGTCGGCCGGCGTTTCACGGGCGGGGTGGAGGCGCTGCGCGACGTGTCGCTGGAGCTTGACGCGGGTGCGTTCGTCGCCCTGCTCGGCCCGTCCGGCTGCGGCAAGTCGACGCTGCTGCGGCTGATCGCCGGGCTGGACCAGCCGGACAGCGGCGCCCTGCGCTGGCAGCAGGGCCACGCGCCCGGCGTTGGCGAAATCGGCTTCGTGTTCCAGGACGCCACGCTGCTGCCATGGGCCAGCGCCGCGGACAACGTTTTTCTCCCGCTGCGCCTGCGCGGCATGCCCGCGTGCCCGCGCCGCCGCCGACATCGCCGCGGTGCTCGACCGCGTCGGCCTGACCGGGTTCGAGCGCGCGCGCCCGCGCGCAGCTTTCCGGCGGCATGCGCATGCGCGTCTCGATCGCCCGCGCGCTGGTCACGCGGCCGCGACTGCTGCTGATGGACGAGCCGTTCGCCGCGCTGGACGAGTTCACCCGCCACCGGCTGCAGGCCGACCTGCTGGCGCTTGTGGCAGAGCCTCGGCTGCACCGTGGTGTTCGTCACCCACTCGATCTACGAGGCGGCGTTCCTGGCGCAGCCGCATCGTGCTGATGACGCCGCGCCCGGGCCGCATCGCCACCGAGCTTGCCTCGACCCTGACGCTGGGGCCGGACCGGCGGCTCGACCCGGCCTATGCGCGCGCTGGTGGCCGCGGTCACCCACGCGATGGAGGGCGCGCTCGCGGCATGAGCCAGCCCGAGGTCCGCCATGACCCATGCCATGCGCACCGCGCCCGCCCTGTTCGCGCTCGCGGCGGTGGTGCTGTGGGAGGCGGCGGTGCGCCTGACCGGTGTGCCGTCGTACCTGGTGCCCGGTCCGGTCGCGATCGTCGGCGCGTTCCTGGCCGACCCGTCGACGCTGCTGTGGTCGCTGCTGTCCACCCTGGCGGTCACCTTCGCCGCCCTGATCGCGGCGGCGCTGCTCGGCGTGCTGCTGGCGCTGGCGATCGCGGCGAGCCGGCTGCTGGCGCGCGGCGATCCAGCCCTGGGCGGTGGTGCTGCAGGTCACGCCGATCGTCGCCATCGCGCCGCTGATCATCGTCTGGGTCGGCGATCCGTTCGCCGCGCTGGTCGTGTGCGCAACGATCGTCGCGTTCTTCCCGGTGTTCGCCAACACCGCCGCGGGCCTGGCCGCGGCGCCGGCGCGAGCTGGTCGACCTGTTCCGGCTGTACGGCGCCGAGCCGGACGCAAACGCTGTGGCTGCTGCGCCTGCCGGCGGCGCTGCCGTTCTTCCTGGCCGGGCTGCGCATCTCCGGCGGGCTGGCGCTGGTCGGCGCGGTGGTGGCGGAGTTCGTTGCGGGGTCGGGCGGGTTCGCCTCGGGCCTGGCGTATCGCATCCTGGAGGCCGGATACCGCCTGGAGATCCCGCGCATGTTCGCCGCGCTGGTGCTGCTGTCGCTGACCGGCATCGCGCTGAACCTGGCGCTCGGCGCGCTGGCCCGCGTGGTGCTGCGCAACCGGTGACCGCGAGGTGCTCTCACCTCTCCCGCTCTTCGCGGGAGAGGTCGAGGCGCAAAGCGCCGAGGGTGAGGGTGGAGCACGCGGCACCACCCTCACCCGCGTCGCAAGTGCTTCGCGACCTCTCCCGCGAAGAGCGGGAGAGGTGTCAACCCGCGGGCCGGTGCAATGCCACGCCGGCGGCGACCAGGCCAATTCCCACGATTTCGGCAGGAGAGGGGATCTGGTGCAGCACCACCGCGCCGACCACCGCTGCCGTCGCCGGCAGCAGCGGGTCGAGCAGGGCAGGGACCGCATCCGCGAGCCCGAGTGGCAGCGCCGCCACAATGGCAACCAGCATCGCCGCGCCCAGCCGATCGACGTTTCCTGCCCGTGACGCGATGCGGTGGCCGAGCACGATATACAGCACGAACAGTGCACAGTTGGCGAAGGCGAACGCGTAGCCGATCGTATCTGTAGCGAACCGGACATCGGTCAGCACGAAAACCCCGGCCACCGCGCAGCCCAGCGCCCCGACGTTGCGTGTGCTGCGCAGCCCGATCGCCGCCAACCCGATCGGCCTGAGGATCTCGATCGCCCCCACGGTGCCCAGCGGCAGACGCGCGATCGCCAGGTAGAAGCAGCTATTCATCGCCGCCAGCGCGATTCCAAGCGCCAGCACGATGCGCCGGTCGGCGGCCGGCAGCGCCAGCGCATAGCGCCACGGCCGCCGCCACACGCCGAACACCACGGCGGCACTGGCTATGCGCAGCCAGGCGACGCCCAACGGGGCGACGCGCGCGAACAGCAGCACCGCGAACGACGGTCCGAGGTAGTGGAACAGCGCACTGACCAGAAAGAACGCGTGCGGCGGAATGCGCTCGGCGGCGGCGCGCGATGACGGACCGGCAATGCCGGCGGACGCCATGCTGACGGGGTGGTCCATGTCGGCATGATGAAGGCGGATCGCCGGAGATGGAATGCGACAGTAGATACCCAACGACGGGATAACCTTTGAAACGTCGGATCAGACCGCCATGAACCTTCAAACCAACGGCCTGCTGCGCGACGCCAAGAACCTCGAGCTGCTCCGCCTGCTGCGCCGCGATCCGCGGGCCGCCATCGCCGATCTGACGCGCGGCATCGCCATGTCGGCGCCCGCCGTGCGTGAGCGCCGGCAACGACTGGAGGACGCCGGCGTCATCACCGGCACCAGCCTTGGCCTCGACCCCGCCGCGCCGGGCTATCCTTTGCTTGCCTTCGTCCGCGTGCGGCCCGCACCCGGACAGCTCGGCAAGATCATCGGGCTGGCGAAACGAACGCCGCAGGTGATCGAATGCCACCGCGTCACCGGCGAAGATTGTTTCGTTATCAAGCTGCGCATCGCCGCGATCGGCCAGCTTGACAGCGTGCTGGACCGCTTCCTGGCCTTCGGTCAGACCACGACCTCGATCGTGCAATCGACGCCGGTGCCGCCCCGCGATCTGCCTCTGCCCGACGAGGCGTCCTCATTACCGACCACCTGACGACCGCCCCCCCGCCACCGCAACGAACACCGGGCCGAACAAACGTAGGGCGGATAAGCGCAGCGTAATCCGCCACCCGCCGCGCGCACGCCGCCGAATTGCGAGGCACCGACCGCGGCCCCCTCTCTCGCGCCTCGCCTCCACCCGTGCCGAGACCCCCAAAGCACCCTCCGCGATCATCCCACGAAAACGTGAGGTTCCCGGGCCGCATCACGATCGCACCCCTGCGGCTCGCGCCGCGCGCAGCAAGCCCCGAGCCTCGCCCACCCGGCATGCCCGCTCACCCGATGGTGCATGCCATCCCTGCCGCCGGCGCACGATATGGCCGCTTAGCATGCGCCCTGTTACGATCACCCCCGTCGTGCTTGCATCGCCGGCCGCGAAGGTGAGGGAGTCCGCCTGATGGCCGATATCGCCGCCGAGGCCCGCCCCACCGATGCGCGCCGCAACATCGAACCGCGCCGCGACCTCGAGCAACCCCTTCGCGCCGCCGCAGCCCGCCGTGCCCGCAAGCTGCTGCGCTACGCGCTGTTCGCCCTCGGCGCGGCGACGCTGATCGCCGGCGGCCTGTGGTACTACCTGACCGGCGGACGCTATGTGACGACCGACGACGCCTACGTACAGGCCAACGTGCTGACCGTCTCCACCGATGTCTCGGGGATCGTCGATCAGATCCCGGTCCACGAGGGCGAGCTTGTCAGCAAGGGCCAGGTGCTATTCCGCCTCGACCCGGACAAGTTCCAGATCGCGCTCGACAACGCCCGTGCCAACGTGGCGCAGGCGGAGCTCACCCTGCGCTCGCTGCAAGCCGATTACCTGCGCGCCCAGCGCCAGGTTGCCGCGCAGGCAGCCCAGGTGCACGCGGATCAGGCCACCTACGACCGCTACGCCACCCTGGTGCAACAGCGCGGCATCACCCCGCAGCAGTTCGACGACGCGAAATACAAGCTCGCCGCCGACCAGGCCACCGTCGGCGCCGGCGACGCCCAGGTGACGGCGGCACTGGCCCGCCTCGGCGGCAGGGCCGACATCCCGATCGCGCAGATGCCGGCCTATCGGCAGGCCGCGGCGCAGCTTGCCGAGGCCCAGCGCGAGTTCGACCATTCGATCGTTCGTGCGCCGTTCAACGGTATGGTCACCGAGGTCAACAAGTTGCAGATCGGCCAGTTCCTAGCGGCCGGCACCGCGGCCTTCGGCTTGACCGCCGCGGACGACATGTGGGTCGCCGCCGAGCCGAAGGAGACGCAGCTCACTTATGTCCGCCCCGGCCAGTCGGCGAGCGTGACGATCGATGCCTATCCGGGCCATGTCTGGCACGGCACCGTGCAGAGCGTGGCGCGCGCCACCGACCTGGAATTCTCCGTGCTGCCGGCGGAGAACTCGTCCGGCAACTGGGTCAAGGTGGTGCAGCGCGTGCCGGTGCGCGTCGACATCCAACAGGGTCCGGACGATCCGCCGCTGTCGGCCGGCATGAGTGCCGAGGTGTCGATCGACACGCACCACCATCGCAGCCTTGCCGAGCTGTTCTGAGCGGAGGGTGGCTGCATGTCGCCATCCGCCCCCCTGTCATTGCGACCGGCCCCCGTGTCATTGCGAGGAGCGAAGCGACGAAGCAATCCCCATCCAGGTGCGCACCCGGATGGAGATTGCTTCGTCGCTTCGCTCCTCGCAATGACAGGGGGCTTCGCTCCTCGCAATGACAGGGGGGCGGTAATTCCCACTCTCTCCTGAATCCAGCAATGTCCGCCAGCGCCGCCACCGCCGAGACAATCGTTCCGCACCGCGCCATCATCACCCTGTGCGCGATGGTGGCCACGCTGATGCAGGCGCTCGAACTCGACCATCGCCAACGTTGCGCTACCGTATATGCAGGGCAGCCTCTCGGCGAGCTACGATGAGGTCACCTGGGTATTGACCTCCTACATCGTTGCCGCGGCGATCATGACCGCACCGGTCGGCTGGCTCGCCGCCCGCTACGGCTACCGAGCGCTCTATCTCGTGTCGGTGATCGGCTTCACCGTCGCCTCGATGCTGTGCGGCCTGGCCAACTCGCTCGCCCAGATGGTGCTGTTCCGCTTCATCCAAGGCATGTTCGGCGCAGCCCTGGTGCCGCTGTCGCAGGGCACCATGCTGAACATCTACCCGCCCGAGCGGCGCGGCCAGGCGATGGCGATCTGGGGCATGGGCGTGATGCTCGGGCCGATCCTGGGTCCCACGCTCGGCGGCTACCTGACCGAGCTGTACAACTGGCGCTACGTGTTCTTCGTCAACCTGCCGTTCGGCATCGTCTGCACGCTCGGCCTGTGGTTCTTCCTGCCGCGCGCGCGGCCGCAGCGCGGCCTGCGCTTCGACTGGTTCGGCTTCACCGCGCTCGCCATCGGCGTCGCCGGCCTTCAACTCGTGCTCGACCGCGGCGAAACCCAGGACTGGTTCGGCTCGACCGAGGTCATCCTCGAGGCGGTCGCCGCCGTCAGCGGATTTTATCTGTTCGTCGTGCACATGCTGACCGGCGAGCGCACCTTCGTCAGCCCGCGCCTGTTCAAGGACTGGAACTTGGTGGTGGGGTTCCTGGTGATGTTCGCCGTCGGGATGCTGCTGCTGGCGACCACGGCCCTGCTGGCACCCTGGCTGCAGCTTCTGGGCAACGACCCGGTCGAAACCGCCGGCTTGCTGCTCGCCCCGCGCGGCATCGGCACCATGGCCGCAATGATGATCGCCGGACGCCTCAGCAACAAGATGGACGCGCGGATCATGATGGCGTTCGGCGTCGTCCTGCTGACCTGGAGCCTGTGGCGGCTCTCGCAATGGACGCCGGCGATCGACGATGGGTCGCTGATCATCAACACGATGGTGCAGGGCGCCGGGATCGGTTTTGTCTTCATACCGTTGAACGTGGTGGCCTTCGCGACCCTGGATGCCAAGCTGCGCTATGAAGCCACGTCCTTCCTGACCTTGGTGCGCAGCATCGGCATGTCGATGGGCATCTCGATCTTCGAGGCGCTGGTGGTGCGGGGCACCCAGGTCGAGCACTCGGTGCTGGCGCCGTTCGCCTCACCGCTGAACCGCGCGATCGACGCGTCGCCGTCGATCGCCCACGCCCTGTCGCCGCTTACCGCCCACGGCGCGGCGGTGCTCGACGGGATGATCACCTACCAGGCGCAGGTGATCGCCTACAACAACGACTTCTGGCTGATGGCGATCGTATCGGCGCCGATCCTGCTGCTGGTGCTGCTGATGCGCAAGCCGCCACAAGCCGGGGGCGGTGGGCCGGCGGTGGTCGACTAGACGACTTTCACCTCTCCCGCTCTTCGCGGGGTTGGACCGCGAAGCGGACCGACGCGCGGAGCACTTGCGACGCGGGTGAGGGTGCGTCCCGCGCGGAACCACCCTCACCCTCGGCGCTCCGCGCCGCGCGTCGGTCCGCTTCGCGGCCCAACCCCGCGAAGAGCGGGAGAGGTGTACACGGTTCCAGTCGGCCGGGGCGTGCTTTGGCCCGCATCCCGCGCTACAACACGCAGCAGCATGGCGAACCAACGCCGCCCCCGACGGAAGGACATCCTAATGGCCTGCACGATCACGCCCCTGACCGAGCACACAGGCGCCGAGGCGCGCGGCGTCGACCTGCGTGAGCCGATCGACCCCGACACGCACACCGCGCTCAACCGAGCCTTCGTCGCCCACCACGTGCTGGTGATCCGCGACCAGGACTTTTCGCCCGGGCAGTTCAAGACCGCGGCGCAGGTATTCGGCGAGCTGCAACAGCACGACAAGAGGGAACACCACGTCCCCGGCCATCCCGACGTCTACTACGTCTCCAACGACGAGATCGTGAACGGTAAGCGGATCATTCCGGGCGAGACGTTCCACACCGATCATTCCAACCACCCGCGCCCGCCCAAGGCAACCACGCTGTTCGCCGTGCAACTTCCGTCGCGCGGCGGCGACACGCAGTATGTCAACATGCATCGCGCCTACGAGGACCTGCCGCCGGCGACGCAGGACCGGATCAAAAACCTGCGTGCAGTGCACGTTTACCAGAGCAAGTACAGCCCGCGCTCACTCGGTCGGATCGACACGGCCAGCCTGCAGGAGGTCCCCCCGCCCGGCATCCACCCGCTGGTGCAGCGCCATCCGGAGAACCACCGGCCGGCGCTGTATCTCAACCCGGTGCGCATGGAAGCCATCGAGGGCATGCCGGACCGGGACGCACTCGCGCTGATCGAGCAACTGATGGCACACGCCACGCAGCGCCAGTACGAGTATCGCCACCAGTGGCGCCCGGGCGACATGGTGATCTGGGACAACCGCAGCGTGATGCACCAGGCGAACCCGGACTACGACATGGCTGAGCGGCGGTATCTGTATCGGTTGATGCTGAAGGGGACTGTTCCGGTCGCGGCGTAGACTGGGTAAAGTACACCTCTCCCGCTCTTCGCGGGAGAGGTCGGCGAGCGGAGCGGTTGAGCCGCGAAACGGATCAACGGTGAGGGCGGTGCACGCGGCACCACCCGCACCCTCGGCGCTTCGCGCCTCGACCTCTCCCGCGAAGAGCGGGAGAGGTGTACGAAAACTCAGCCCCCGCAACCCAGGAGGTCCGTCGTGCAAACCCACGCATTCGGCAAACTTCCCCCAGTCTCCAGGCTGACCCTTGGTGGTGGCGGCCTCGGCATGCTGTGGGGCAAGACCACCGTCGAGGAATGCGTCGCCACCGTCCACGCCGCCGTCGGCGCCGGCATCACGCTGCTGGACCTTGCGCCGCGCTACGGCGACGGCAAGGCCGAGGAGGTGGTGGGCGCCGCTTTCGGCGGCAAGCTGCCCCAAGGCGTCCGCGTCACCAGCAAATGCAACCTCGGCAATCCACCCACGGCGGAGATTGAAACCATCCTGCGGCACTCGATCGAGGCCAGCCTGCGCCGCCTGCGCCTGGCGAAAATCGATCTGTTTTTCCTGCACTCGAACGTCGTGCCGGACGAAGCCTTCATTGCCCGCGGCGCCGCCGGCGCCGCGGCGCGCATGACCCCCTATGCCGTGTTCGTCGAGCACGTCCGCCCACTGTTCGAACGCCTCGCGGCCGACGGTTTGATCGGTGCCTGGGGGCTGACCGGCATCGGCCAGCCGGACACCATCATCCGCCTGCTCGGCGAGCGTCCGGCGCCAGCCGCCGTGCAGTGCATCGCCAACCTGCTGGACTCCCCCGGCGGGCTGAAATTCTTCGACGGCCCGGCCAAGCCGCGTACCATTATCGCCGCCGCGCGGGCCAACGGCGTCGGCATCATGGGCATCCGCGCCGTGCAGGCCGGCGCCCTCACCGCGGCGATCGACCGCGACCTGTCCGCCGATCACCCCGAGGTCCGCGACTACGCCCGCGCCGCAGGTTTCCGCCGCCTGTGCGCGGAGCTCGGCGCCAACCCCGCCGTCATCGCTCACCGTTACGCCTTGTCGCTCGACATCGACACCCTGGTGCTGGGCGTGAAGAACCGCCAGGAGCTGGCCGAGTGCGTCGCCGCGGCGCAGTCCGGGCCGCTTCCCGCCGATCTGATCGCGCGGATCGACGCATCGGTGGCGGCCTAAGGGCCTGTTGACAAATAATTGCGTCGGCTCTGGCGGTCTGCCCCCCGTGTCATGGCCGTCCCCGGGCTTGACCCGGGGATCGGCCCGGCCACCCACGTCTTTTCCTGTTGCCTGCGGCAAAGTCATGGGTAGACGGGCCAAGCCCGACCATGACACAGGGGGCGGCGTCACGACCGACCGCAGCGCTTGTTTCACAACGAGCCCTAACCCCCTGCTTGACGTGAATCAATGCGGCGACCCCCGCGGTGTGCGGGTCTAGGCGGGCAGACTGGACATCAGAAAGGGGCCGCCCATGCCGATCGATGCCGCCAGTATCATGACAACCCACGTCATCACCGCCGCGCCTGACGATACCGTGGCGAAGGTCGCGCGGCTGCTGGCCAACAACCACATCAGCGCGGTGCCGGTGTGCGATGCCGACGGCACGCTGCTGGGGATGCTGAGCGAGGGCGATCTGATGCGCCCGTTCGGCACCGAGACCGCCGCCCGGCGGGCATGGTGGCTGCGCATGCTCGCCGAGGGCACCGAACTGGCTCCGGAGTTTCTCGATTACGTGCGCGAGGATCGCCGCCGCGCCAGGGAGCTGATGACCACGCCGGTGATCAGCGTCACGGAACGTACCTCGGCGCGCGAGATCGCCGACCTGATGATGCGGCACCGGATCAAGCGGGTGCCGGTGCTGCGCGACGGCAAGATGGCCGGCATTGTCGCGCGCGCCGATCTGATGCGGGTCATCGCGCGGTTGCCGGATGCCTGGTCCGAAATGCTCTGACCCGGCGGCGGGCCGCGTCGTTGCGGTGCGCGGTGCGGTGCTGGACGTCACCTTCGAGATCGCGGCGCTGCCGCCGATCGAGACGGCGTTGCAGGTCGAGTGGGACCGTCCGACATCGCTGATCGCCGAGGTGCAGAGCCACCTGGATGCGACCACGGTCCGCGCAATTGCAATGCAGGACACCGCGGGTCTGGCGCGCGGTGTTGCGGTGCGCGCGACCCGGGCGCCAATCACGGTGCCGGTCGGCGACGCGGTGCTGGGCCGGCTGCTGGACGTGATGGGGACGGTGCGCGATCGCGGCGTGGCGCTACCGGAGGGCACGCCGCGCTGGCCGATCCACCGCGCCGCGCCGCCGCTGGCCGCGCAGACCGCCTCGCGCTCGGTGTTCGAGACCGGGATCAAGGTGCTGGACCTGCTCTGCCCGCTGGCGCGCGGCGGCAAGGCGGCGATGTTCGGCGGCGCCGGCGTCGGCAAGACCGTGCTGGTGATGGAGCTGATCCACGCCATGGTGCAGCGCTACCAGGGGATCTCGGTGTTCGCCGGCATCGGCGAACGCTCGCGCGAGGGCCACGAGCTGCTGACCGACATGCGCGAGTCGGGCGTGCTGGCGCGCACCGTGCTGATGTTCGGGCAGATGAACGAGCCGCCGGGGGCGCGCTGGCGCGTCGGGCTGTCGGCGCTGACGGTGGCGGAATATTTCCGCGACGAGCGGCACCAGGATGTGTTGTTGCTGATGGACAACGTATTCCGTTTCGTCCAGGCCGGCAGCGAGGTGTCGGGGCTGCTGGGGCGGCTGCCGTCGCGGGTCGGCTACCAGCCGACGCTGGCGACCGAGGTGGCGGCGTTGCAGGAGCGGATTGCCTCGGTGGCCGGCGCGGCGATCACCGCGATCGAGGCGGTGTATGTGCCGGCCGACGATTTCACCGACCCGGCGGTGACGGCGATCTCGGCGCATCTGGACAGTTCGCTCGTGCTGTCGCGCGGCATGGCGGCCGAGGGGATGTATCCGGCGATCGATCCGCTGGCGTCATCGTCCATCCTGCTGGACCCGATGGTGGTGGGCGCGGCGCATTATGCGGTGGCGGAACGGGTGCGTGAGGCGATCGCACATTATCGCGAATTGCAGGACGTGATCGCGCTGCTTGGGGTGGAGGAACTGGGCGCGGAGGATCGGCGGATCGTGGCACGGGCGCGGCGGCTGCAGCGGTTCCTGACGCAGCCGTTCCAGGTGACGGAGGCGTTCACCGGGCATGCCGGGCGGTCGGTGAAGCTGGAGGACACGCTGGCCGGGTGTCGCGCGATTCTGGACGGTGAGGCCGACGACTGGGCGGAAAGTTCGCTGTATATGATTGGCGATCTGGCCGAGGCGCGGTCGCACGAGCAGGCGAGGGCGGTGGCATGAGGGTATATCTCGTGTCATGGCCGGGCCAAGCCCGGCCATGACACGCCTGCCTGTCCCCACAGGCGATCCCCATGCGCCTGCTGATCACCGATCCCACCTCGGTCGTCGCCGACCACCCCGACGTCGTCTCGGTCCGCGCGGAAGATGCCAGCGGCAGCTTCGGCATTCTCGACCGCCACGCCGACCTGCTGACCGCGCTGACCATCTCGGTGGTGCAATGGCGCCACGCCGACGGCCGGCTCGGCTGCTGCGCGGTGCGTCGCGGCGTGCTGTCGGTGCGCGGCGGCAACGAGGTCGCCATCGCTACCCGGCAGGCCCAGCTTGGCGACGATCTCGACCAGCTCGAACACACCGTGCTCGCCCGCTTCCGCGCCGACCTGGAGACCGAACGCACCGAGCGCACCGCCGCCACGCGCCTGCACATGGCGGCGATCCGCCAGATCATCGCGGCGCTGCGCCCGACCGGTCCGGAGCTGACCTTATGACGGGGGAAGAGGACGACCTGCTTCGCTCGGTCCGGCGGCGCCGCGCGCGGCATTGGCACTGGCTGCGCGAAGGAGAACCGTCGCTCGCGCGCCAGGTCGCTCAGATCGGCATCCTCGGCTGGATCATCGTGCTGCCGACGCTGCTCGGCACGTTCGCCGGCCGCTGGGTGGATCATCGGTTCGGCACCGGGATTTTCTGGACCGGCCCGCTGCTGCTGCTCGGCCTCGCGCTGGGCTGCTGGTCGGCCTGGCGCTGGATGCACACACGATGAGCGCGCTGTTGAACGCCGGCTGTTTCGCCCTCGGCATCGCCGCCGGGCTGGTGCATTTTCACCTGCTGCGCTGGAACACGCGGCTGTTCATCACCGGCGGCGCGCTGCGCGCGGTTGGGGTGCAGGCGCTGCGCCTGGCGGCGCTGGCCGGCGTGTTGCTTGCCGCGGCGTGGCTCGGCGCGCTGCCGCTGGTGCTCGCGACCCTCGGCGTGATGATCGCCCGCCTCATTGCACTGTCGCCACGATGGGACGCCTGGCTGCGCCGCCTGCCGCGCGGGATGCAGGGAACCGGGCCATGACCGAGTCCCCGCTGAGCATGCCGATCGTGTTCAGCCTCGGACCGGTGCCGATCACCGCGCCGGTGATCACCACCTGGGGCATCATGGCATTTCTCGCTGGTGGAAGCTGGCTGCTGACGCGCCGCCTGGCGCTGCGCCCGACGACCGCGCAGGCCGTGCTGGAAATGCTGGTCGAGGCCGTCGGCACGCAGATCCGCGAGGCCCTGCGCGCGGCGCCCGAACCGTTCATGCCGCTGATCGGCACGCTGCTGCTGTTCATTCTCACCGCCAACTGGTCGTCGATGATCCCCGGCGTCGAACCGCCGACGGCGCATCTGGAAACCGACGCCGCGCTGGCGCTGATCGTCTTCGTTGCGATGCTGTGGTTCGGCATTCGCGCCCGCGGCGTGGGCGGCTATCTGCGCGGCTTCGCGGAACCCAGCATCTTCATGGCCCCGCTCAACCTGGTCGAGACGGTGACGCGCACCTTCTCCCTGCTGGTGCGGCTGTTCGGCAACGTGATGGGCGGCGTGTTCGTCATCGGCATCGTGCTGTCGCTCGCGGGTCTGCTGGTGCCGATCCCGCTGATGGCACTGGAGCTGCTGACCGGCGCAGTGCAGGCCTACATTTTCAGCGCGCTGGCGATTGTGTTCATCGGCGGCGCGATCGGCGAGACACCACCATCAAACGAGGCAGGCCCATGAACTGGATCGAGGTCGCAAGCGTGCTCGGCGCCGCCCTGGCGGTTGGATTGGGCGCCATCGGGCCGGGACTCGGCGAAGGCTTTGCGGTGGCCGCGGCGCTGGACGCCATCGCGCGCCAGCCGGAAGCCGCGGCGACGCTGACGCGCACGCTGTTCGTCGGCCTGGCGATGATCGAAACGATGGCGATCTATTGCCTGGTCATCGCGCTGCTGCTGCTGTTCGCCAATCCGTTCGTGCACTGATGGCGCGGGTGGGGAGGATGGGGCGGATGGGGTGCATGGCAGGAAACTCCCTCCCCCTGGTGGGGGCTTGGGCCGCGAAGCGGACCAAGGGGGGAGAGGGGTAGAGCAGGCACGGTCGTCGCCCCCAACCCCTCCCCCCAGCCCCCTCCCCCAGCCCCTCCCCCCAGCCCCCTCCCACGAGGGGAGGGGGAGTTCTAGTTCGGTGCGGCACTAATATGCACATCGACCTTTGGACGCTCGGGCTGCAGGCGATCAACGTCCTGGTTCTCGTCTGGCTGCTGGCGCGCTTCCTGTTCCGCCCGGTCGCGGCGATCGTGGTGCAGCGGCGCCAGGCGACCGAGGCGCTGCTGGCCGACGCCGAAGCCGCACGTGCCAGGGCGCAAGCGGCAGAAGCCGAGATCGCGCAGCAGCGCGCGGGCGTTGCCGCGGAAGCCGACCGGCTGCGCGCCGCCGCGCGGCAGGACGCCGAGGCCGAGCGCGCGAGCCAACTGGCGCAGGTGCAGGCGGAGGTGGCCCACGCGCAGGCGGATGCCGAAGCGGCGCTGGCCCGCGAGCGCGCCCAATCGCAGCTTGCTCTGGAATCGCGCGCCTGCACGCTGGCCGTGGATATTGCCCGCCGCCTGCTGACGCGTCTGCCGGAAGCCGCGATCATTGATGCCTTTGCCCGCATGCTGGCGGACGACCTTGCCGGTCTGCCGGACGCCGAGCGTGCGGACCTTGCCGCGGCGCCCGACCGGCTTGAGGTGGTCACCGCCGCGCCGCTCGACGCAGCGGGTCGGGCGGCGATTCAGGCGGCGTTGACGCAAGCACTCGGGGCATCCCCCAAGCCGACCTATCGGACCGACGCGGACTTGCTCGGCGGCATCGAGTTGCGCGGGCCGCACACGCGGGTGCGCGACACCTGGCGGTCGGACCTGGATCGGATCGCCGGCGAACTGGCGGCGGGCGAAACACATGCCGCTTGACCCCGACGCCTGGCTGGCCCGCGCCCGGGCGCGCGTCGCCGCCACCGCGCTGGCGCCGGAGATCGAAACGATCGGCCGGGTAACAAGCATTGGTGACGGCATCGCCCAGGTCGCCGACCTGCCGCGCGTCCGCCTCGACGAGCTGCTGCGTTTCGGCACCGGCCAGCTCGGCTTCGCCCAGACGCTGGATCGCGGACACGATTGGCTGCGTGCTGCTCGACCCGGGGCAAGACATCGGCGCCGGCGGCGAGGTGCGCGGCACGGGCGACGTGGTGCGCGTGCCGGTGGGGCCGGCGCTGCTCGGCCGCGTGGTCGATCCGCTCGGGCGCCCGCTGGACGACGGCCCGCCGATCGCCGCCGCGTACCACGCGCCGATCGAGCAGCCGGCGCCCGACATCGTCGACCGCGCGCTGGTGACGGAGCCGGTGCAGACCGGCATCCTGGTGATCGATGCGCTGTTCCCGCTCGGCCGCGGCCAGCGCGAGCTGATCATCGGCGACCGCGCCATCGGCAAGACCGCGATCGCCGTCGACACCACCATCAACCAGAAATCCTCCGACCTGGTCTGCATCTATGTCGCGGTGGGGCAGAAATCCGCCACCATCGCGCGGGTGATCGACGCGGTGCGCCGGCACGGCGCGCCGGAGCGCTGCATTTTCGTCGCCGCCGCCGCCTCGGCCGCGCTAGGGCTGCAATGGATCGCGCCGTTCGCGGCGATGAGCATGGCCGAGCAGGTGCGCGACGCCGGCGGCCACGCGCTGGTGGTGCTCGACGACCTGTCCAAGCACGCCGCCACGCATCGCGAGATCGCGCTGCTGACCCGCCAGCCGCCCGGGCGCGAGGCCTATCCCGGCGACGTGTTCCACCTGCACGCGCGGCTGCTGGAGCGTGCCGCGAAACTGTCGCCGGAGCGCGGCGGCGGCTCGCTGACCGCGCTGCCGATCGCCGAGACCGACGCCGGCAACCTCAGCGCGTATATCCCGACCAATCTTATTTCGATCACCGACGGGCAGCTCGTGCTCGACGCGCGGCTGTTTTATGGCGACCAGAAGCCGGCGATCGATGTCGGCACCTCGGTCAGCCGGGTCGGCGGCAAGACGCAGGCGCCCGGGCTGCGCACGCTGACCGCGGGATTCCGGGTGGACTATGCGCAGTTCCTGGAGCTGGAGCTGTTCACCCGTTTCGGCGGCATGAGCGACGCGCGGGTGAAGGCGCAACTTGCCCGCGGCGAGCGGCTGCGCGTGCTGCTGGCGCAGCCGCAATACGCGCCGCTGCGTTTGGTCGACGAGATGGCGCTGGCCTTCGCCCTGCGCGAGGGGCTGTTGGATGGCGTGAAGGTGGCCGCGATCGGCGCGCTGCGCGCGGCGTTGCCGGCGTGGCTGGATGCGCAGGCCGGCGGCGTGGTGAACGACGTGCAGCGCGACCGTGTGCTGGACGATGTGAACACCGAACGGCTGCGCGCGGCACTGACCGGGCTTGTGGCGCGGCACGCGGCATGACCGAGCGGCTGGCCGATATCAGCCGGCGCATCCAGGGCGTGCACCAGCTTAGCGCCGTGGTCGGCGCGATGCGTGCGATTGCCGCCACGCGCGCGCAGCAGAGCCGCGGTCAGCTTGCGGGGATTCGGGCGTTTTCCGACACGATCGCGCTGGCGATCGCGCAGGCGCTGCGCCTGCTGCAAGGCGATGGCGGGCCGGCGGACCGGCGCGCCGGGCGCCGCGGGCTGATCCTGTTCGTCGCCGAGCAGGGGTTTGCCGGGGCGTTCAGCGAGCGCGTGCTGGATGCGGCGGGCGCCGATGCGGCTGACGCCGAGCTGTTCGTGGTGGGCAGCCGCGGCGCGCGCATCGCCGCGGAGCGCGGTCTGCGCATCGCCTGGCAGGCGCCGATGGCCGCGCATGTCGATGGGGTGAAGCTGCTCGCGGTGCGGCTGGCCGACGCGCTGTATGCGGCGGTGCCGGACGGCGGGCTGCGCACGGTCGATCTGGTGTTTCCGGTCTGGGCGCCGGGCGAGGGGCTGGCGGTGGAACGCCATTCGCTGCTGCCGCTCGACCCCGCGCGGTTCGCCGCGCTGCCGCGCGGCGATACGCCGCTGATCACGCTGCCGGCGGCGGATTTGGCCGGGCGGCTGGCCGAGGAATACGTCTATGCCGCGCTGTGCGAGGCGGCGATGCGCGCGTTCGCCGCGGAGAACGAGGCGCGCGTCGCGGCGATGGTGCGAGCGCGGCGCAATATCGAAACGATGTTGGAGACGTTGCGCGCGCTGGAGCGCCAGGTGCGCCAGGAGGAGATCACCGCGGAGGTGGTCGAGTTGGCGAGCGGGGCAGGGCTGTTGGAGGGGGCGATGGGGTAGCCAAGTACACCTCTCCCGATTTTCGCGGGAGAGGTCGAGGCGCAAGGCGCCGAGGGTGAGGGTTCGTGCCGCGTGCACCGCCCTCACCCGCGTCGCTCCGCTTCGCGACCTCTCCCGCGAAGAGCGGGAGAGGTGTATTATTTGGTTACGGCGCTTCGGCCGCGATCGGGATCTGCCGCGGTGCCTCCTGCGGCACGCGCAGCGCGCGCTGGGCGACGATGCCCTGCCACACATGCAGCACGCTGCGCATCGTCGGCTCGGCCACCAGGCAGTGGCCGCGGTCGTCCAGCAGGTAGAACAATGCCTCGGTGTCGCCGCGCACGCGGCGCAGCGCGGCGGTCAGCACGTCCAGGCACTCGATCACCTGCTCCGGCGTCGACAGCCGCGCCTGGCGCATCATGTCGGCCAGGCGGAACGCGCGCAGCCCATGCACCGGCACGCCGGCGGCTTCGCGGCCCAGCTCGAAGAACACGTTGACCACCGGCAGCATGCCTTGCACCAGCTCCAGCATGGCGCCGGCTTCGTCCGGATTGCAGCCGATCAGCTTGGTGCTGAAATCCTCCGGCGCGGGGTGGTCGGGGGTCAGGCCGAATGCACTGGTGACCTCGCGCTCTAGCCAGCGGCGCACCTCGGGGGGCGCGGCGCGCACCTGTTCGGGTGACAGGGTGATGCCGATCATCGCAGTTCTCCGTGGGGGTGACCGCGCGGCTTCTGCGCCGGCGGCGGGGCGGCCGCATTGACAGGGATCAATCGGCCCGGGTCGCTTCGCCCCGATCACCCCCCCGGCGTCCGTCCGTTTCGTATCGACCGGCTATGCCGCCGCTTCCGCCGCCCAGCGCGTCATCACCGCGCAGCCGGCGGCGAAATCCTCCATGCGCATTGCCTCGTGCGGGTTGTGGCTGCCGTGCTGGTTGCGCACGAACAGCATCGCCGCGGGCACGCCGGCCTGGGCGAAGGCTGCCGCGTCGTGCCCGCCGCCCGAGGCCATCGTGCGATACGCGATCCCACCCGCCTGGGCCGCGCGCGCCAGCCCATCCTTCAGGGCGGCATCCATCGGGCTGGGCAGGCTGCCGGTCTCGGCACCCAGCTCGAAGCGCACGCCGCGCCGCGCCTCGATCGCGGCGATCAGCCGGTGCAATTCGGCGAACATCGCGTCCACGCTCGCCGGCTGCACGCTGCGCACGTCGAGCTGGAACTGCGCCTCGCCGGGGATTTTGGTGAAGCCGGCCTCGGCCGTGGTGGCCAGCACGCAGAAGGTGCACACCAGTTGGTGGCCCTGCGCCTCCAGCGCGCCCCAGTGCTCGTCCAGCCGATGCGCCAGTTCGGCCAGCGCGATCGCGGCGTCGGCTCGATAGCGCCGCGGCGTGGCGCCGGAGTGGTTGTATTCGCCCACCACCCGCGCCGCGCGCAGCCGCCGCGAGCCGGGAATGCCGGACACGATGGCGACCGGGATTTTTTCCGTGTCCAGCACCGGCCCCTGCTCGATATGCAGCTCCAGATAGGCGGCGATCGAGGCCGGTGGCAACAGACATTCTTGGCGCGCCACCGCGTCGGGATCGAACCCCAGCTCGCGCATGTGCTGGGCCAATGTGCGGCCGGTGTCGTTGCGCTTCACCTCCAACACCGCGGGCGGCAGGCGCCCCAGCGCGGCGTGGCTGCCGGGGTACGAGGTGGGAAACCAGGCGCCCGCCTCCTCGGCGCGGATCGCCAGCACCGTAATGTCGCGTGCTGGCACGAAGCCGGCCCGGCGCATCCCGGCGACGGTGGCGAGCCCGGCCAGCACGCCGGCGGCCCCGTCGAAGTTGCCGCCTTGCGGAACGGAATCCAGATGGCTGCCCAGCACGATACGCTTTGCCGTGCGATCCGCGCCGGGCAGCGTCATCAGCATGTTGCCGGCCGGGTCGATGGCGATCTCCAGCCCCAGCGCCGCGGCCACGAAGCGCACAAGGTCGTGCGCGCGCTGCTCGCCCGGACCGTAGGCGTCGCGGGTGACGCCGATCCCGTCAAAGCTGGCCTCGCGCAGCGCGTCGAACAGGCGGGCGGCGAGGTCCACATCGGGCATGAGATTGGTGCGCATGGCGGGCTCCGGTTGGCAGGCGCGTAGCCTGCCGCGCAGTGGCCCCCGTCCGCAACCACGCGCAATGGAGGAAAGCGGTGACCGGTTGAACGCGGCCCAGACCGCTGGAGCGGCCGGTTCAGCCGTGCTACGCATTGGGTCATGAGCGCTGCCCTTCGAAAACCGATGACGCTGGCGGAATTCCTCGCGTGGGAGGAACGCCAGGAGTTGCGTTACGAGTTCGACGGCGTGGCGCCGGTAGCGATGACCGGTGGCACCGCGGCGCATGACCGGATCACCTTCAATCTCCGCAAGGTTCTGGACGCGCGGCTGACCTGACAACCCTGCCAGCCATGGGGACCGAACCTGAAAATCCTGGTCGATGGCCATGCCCGGTATCCCGACGCCTTCGTAGCTTTCCAGCCGGTGCCGCCCACCGCGACGATCGTCGACAACCCGGTCGTGGTCTTCGAAGTTGTCAGCGAGGGGTCCACCAGTACAGACCTGATCGATAAGAACCGGGAATATCGCGCCACGCCGTCGATCCAGCGCTATTTCATCTTGCAACAGACCCGGGTCGCGGCGGTTGCCTTCGCGCGCCGCGGGCAGGACTGGTTGTCCGAGATTGTCGCTGGTCCCGATGCGATCCTGCAATTGCCGGAGATCGATATCGAGCTGCCGCTGGCGGAGGTCTACGCGAACGTCGTCGCGGAGGAAGCGCAAAACGCGCCTCTCGAGTAGGGCTCGGGCTACGCCGGGTGTTGCGCACCGCCGTCCCAGTGTGAATCTCCTCCGATCCAAAAGAATGCGGAGGCGAACCAACGTCCGTATCGACCTGCCGCTCTGCGCATGGCGTCTCGCCGAGGCCTGCCACGAATAATTCCCGCTACATTTTCGGTTGCGAGTCGTTGCCCCTTGGCCCGAAGCTCTGTACGCTACACTGCCATATCGGATTCGGAGGGGGTACCAAGTGAACGAAGGCGTGCTTGGCTGGTGGAACGTGGGGGCCACGCGTTTTCTTCGCCGAACTCGTGGCCTGCGCGTTGGCTGTTGCATGCTGGGCAGGTGCCTGCCTCGCGGCCGATCCTCGGACGGATGCGACGAACAGGGGTATTGTTGAGCTCGAGACCGGCGGTTCGGCCGGCATTTCCATCCGTATCGCCGAGGACCTGGCCGGGTTGGTCGATGACGGCGCCACGCGCCGGGTCCTACCCGTGGTGGGCCGGACCGCGATGCAGAACCTGTGGGATCTCGTTCTGCTGCGCGGCATCGACATGGCGATCTTGCAGACTGACGTTCTTGACAGCGTACGCCAGCAACGTTCCATGCCAGGAACTCGAAAGCAGCTTCACCTATATCACCAAGCTCTACAACGAGGAGTTTCACCTTCTGGCGGAACCGGAGGTAAAGACGATTTCCGACCTGGCGCACCGGCGCGTAAATGTCGGGCTGCGCGGTTCCGGCACCGAGGTGACGACGCAGCGCCTGTTCGATCTGCTGAAGATCCAAGTTGAGCCGCTCTATGACCGGCCGGAGGTGGCACTGGAGAAGCTGCGCCACGGCGATATCGAGGCGATGACCGTCGTGGCCGGCAAACCGGCTGCCTTGCTCCAGAACGTGCGTCAGGAAGACCGCGTGCACTTCGTACCGGTTCCGGTGGAGACCGGGGTCATCAATGCCTATGTCCCGACCACGTTGAGTGCCGACGACTACCCCTTGCTGATCCCCAAGGGTCAATCCGTCGATACTGTGGCTGTCGGTTCGCTGCTTGCGGTCGCGAAACTGCAACCAGGATCGGAGCGGTACCAGAACGTCAGCAACTTCGTGGAGGTATTCTTCACGGAGTTCCGCACGCTGCTGGAACCGGGACACCATCCGAAATGGCAGGAGATCAATCTTGCGGCGGCCCTTCCGGGGTGGACGCGCTTTCCGCCCGCGCAACAATGGCTGGACCGGAACGCCAGCGTTGCCCGTGAGAACCCTCGGGATCTCCAGGCGCTGTTTTCCCGCTTCCTGGAGACGCGACAGCAGGTCCTGGGTGGACCCGGGATGACGGATCAGCAGAAGCAGGAATTGTTCGACCAATTCAAGCGTTGGCAGGCAGGTCAGGTTCGTTAGAGCTTACCCACATGAACCAAAATCTCTCGACGACCTCATTGCGGCGTCTGGCCCTGCGCCTTGCCGTAGTAACTGCCGCCCTGGCCCTGCTTGCGGCGCCGGCGGATGCGGCGGGTTCCGATCCGAAGCGAGGCGGGACGCTGGTCTTCGCGGTGGACGCCGAGCCATCGAACTATGACTGCCACGCCAACGTCTCGTTTGCGTTTCTTCACCCTGTGGCGCCGCACTACTCGACGTTGCTGAAGTTCGACACGGCGAATTATCCGCAGGTGATGGGGGACCTTGCCGAATTGTGGAGCGTCTCGCCCGACAGGCTTACCTATAGTTTCAAGATCCGTTCGGGCGTGCTGTTCCATGACGGCACGCCGCTGACCTCCACGGACGTAAGGGCGAGCTATCAGCGGATCGTGCATCCTCCCCCCGGCGTCGTCTCGGCGAGGCAGTTGGATTACGCCTCGATCAGTGTGATCGATACACCGGATCCGCTGCACGTCGTGTTCCGCCTGCTATGGCCGGAGGCGGCGATGCTGGCCAATTTCGCGTCGCCTTGGAATTGCATCTACGAGGCGGCCAAGCTGGAGACGGACCCACAGTTTCCGCGGACGCACGTGCTCGGGACTGGGCCGTTCGTGTTCGTCGAACATGCCAAGGGCAAGTACTGGAAAGGCGCGCGGTGGGAGCATTATTTCCAGCCTGGCAAGCCTTATCTCGACGGTTACGAAGCGGACTTCATGAGCGGGGCGCCGGTCGTGCAGGGCGTCGAAGCGGGCCGCATCATGGGCAGCTTCCGCAGCTTCACGCCGGTCGAGCGTGACGCACTGGAGACGGCGCTTGGCGATCGGGTCAGCGTGTACGAATCGCCCTGGCTGATCGATTTGATGCTGGTGTTCAATACCAAACAGCCGCCGTTCGACGACGCGCGGGTACGCCGGGCGCTGTCACTCGCCATCGATCGGTGGGGCATGGCGGGCACGCTTTCGCGCAGCACCTTCCTCAAGTTCGTCGGCGGGTTGATGCGGCCGGGCTTCGCGATGGCGACGCCCGAGGAGGCCCTGGTGCGGTTGCCTGGCTTCTCGCGCAACATTGCCGCGTCGCGCGCCGAAGCACGCCAGTTGCTGGCCGAGGCTGGCCACGCCGCCCTGAACGTCACGCTGGTGAACCGCGACATACCAATCCCCTATGGTCCGGGGGCCGACGCGGTGATCGAGGCTTGGCGCGCGATCGGGGTAACGGCGAGCCAGGTCAAGCTCAACACGCGCGATTGGGAGGCGGCGCTGCAGGGCGGCCACTTCGCCGCGGCGTTCGATTTCGCCGGTGACTATTTCGACGACCCGACGCTGCAACTTGCGAAGTATGTCTCGCGCGATCTTTCGCCGTCCAACTATTCCGGCTCGACAGATCGCCTGCTCGATGCGCTGTATATCGGCCAGGCGATCAGCACGGACCCGCAGCAGCGCGCCCGGATAGTCCGCGATTTCGAGCGACACGCGCTGACCGAGGCCGACGCGGTACCGATTCTGTGGTGGAACCGGATTGTCATCACCACGGCCAAGCTAAGGGGCTGGAACATGACACCCAGCCACTACATCGGCCAGGACCTCACGGACGTATGGCTCGACCAGTGATGCAAGCCACGCCGCCGATCGCGGACGAGGTTCGGTAGCCGCAGGGTGATGGCGAGAAAGGCGGAGGGGATCACGATCTCAGCCGCCGTCCGACAACCAAAAGCATGGTCGAACGGATGACCGCGCCGAGCAGCCGGCGCGCTCGTCAATGCGGGACTGCGGTCGTGAGTTGCGACAAGAGCTGCGCGCCCTCGGCACTGCCCAGGTCGGACGCGCGGCGATACCAGAAGCTGGCACGTTGTGGGTCCGGCGCGATGCCTTGAGCGCCGATCCGGACCAGAAACCGTGGGTCATAGGTCATTCCCAAATAGATGGCAGCCTGCCCCGAGCCGGACCCGGCGGCGCGCTCGTACATCAGCCGGGCCGCGGCGATGTCGCCGGTCGCGAGCAACTCGTTTCCGCGGGCGAGCAGAATGGCCACGATGCTTGGCGAGGCGGGCTGGGTGGCTGGTTGCGGCGAGGCTTGTCCGGTTGTCACCGCGGGTGCTGGCGGCGGCGGTGTGCTGACCGCAGGATCGCGCACGTGATCAGGCGGCTCTTCGATCGCGACCTTTGCCGGCTGGGCGGTCGCTGACGGCTTCGCATTGAGGGAGACTGGTTTGGCCGCCGCCGGAGGCGCGGCGATGGCTGACACAGGAGCCGACGCTCGCGTGTCCCTGCCTGGATCGGGCGCGGGCCGTGAGAGGGGAAGCGTGGGGATCGTGGCCTGCGGCGGGACGTCCAAGCGCCCGGTTGATTCGGCTACGACGGCATTCGCGGTGTTGGATCGCGTGGGCGGCGGCGGGGTGTCAGGTACCGGCGGGGCCGCCGCCGCGGCGATCGGTGGCGCCGACGGCACAGGCGGGACGGCGGGCGGCGGGCCGGCGTTTGCCTGCTCGTGCGCCGGCGCTGGGACTGGGAGCGCGGGGAGCGTGGCTTGCGAGGGGATGTCCAAGCGCCCGGTTGATTCGGCCACGACGGCATTCGCGGTGTTGGATCGCGTGGGCGGCGGCGGGGTGTCAGGTACCGGCGGGGCCACCGCCGTGGCGGTCGATTGCGCCGACGGCACAGGCGGGACGGCGGGCGGCGGGCCGGCGTTTGCCCGCTCGTGCGCCGGCGGTGGGACTGGGAGCGCGGGGAGCGTGGCTTGCGAGGGGATGTCCAAGCGCCCGGTTGATTCGGCCACGACGGCATTCGCGGTGTTGGATCGCGTGGGCGGCGGCGGGGAGTCGGGTACCGGCGGGGCCACCGCCGTGGCGGTCGATTGCGCCGACGGCACAGGCGGGACGGCGGGCGGCGGGCCGGCGTTTGCCTGCTCGTGCGCCGGCGGTGGGACCGGGAGCGCGGGGAGCGTGGCTTGCGGCGGAACGTTCGAGCGTTGGGTTGTGTCGGCGGCAGCCGCATCCACGGTGTTCGATAGCGGGGTCGGCGGAGGAGCGGGTGGGGCTGCCGTTACCATCGGGGCGGCCGACGACGCACCAAGGGCGGCCGGCACTTGATTGGAGTGGTCAAAGGAATGCGCGGGATGATCATCGGTGACAAGGCGTGCCAGGCTGTCGCGGACGACCGGTTGATGCCGGAGCCAGACCACGGCGAGGCCGCCGCCGATGATGAGGGCGGCGATGGACGCTGCCCAGGCCGGCCAGGCCGCTCCGAAATTCCTCCGCCGATCCCGCACCGGAGCGACGGCTTCAGCGCCCGCGCCAACGAGCATGGGTTCGGCGACCACGTCCTGCTCGGCGCATTTTACCAGGGCCGTGGCGCCGTGCAGGGGCGTTGCAAGCATAGGAGAGTGAACGTGGTCAGCCGTGTCGGCGGGTATGGGTGCGGGAAGGTCAGGACGTTCCGCGTCAGGCTCGGGCGCCGCGTTTTTGCTGAAAGGCAACGCCGATACGCTGTCGTCGACGAGTGGAGGTTCGGCGATTACCGCGTGGTCGGCGGGTTTTGCGGGTATTGTTGAATCCTGGAGGGCGGCTGCGGACGTAAGCGTCTGAACGTGGTCCGCCGCGTCGGCGGGAAGGGACGCGGGAGCGGCCGGACGTTCCGCGTCACGCCCCGGCACAACGCCTTTGTCGGAAAGCAGCGCCATCAGATTGGAGACCTGCGCCGCCACGCTGTCGCCCACGAGCGGAGGTTCGACGATCACCTCCTGCGCGGCGGGTTTTGCGGGGTCCGCGGAAACCTGAAGGGCGCTTCCGGGCATAGGGGGGTGAGTGTGGTCTGCCGTGTCGGCGGGCCGGGGCGCTGGAACGTCAGAAGTTTCCGCGTCAGGCTCGGGCGCCGCGTCGTTGTCGGAAAGCAGCGCTGACAGGTCGGACAACAGCGCCGCCACGTTCGCGCCACCGAACAGAGGTTCGGTGATCACCTTCGGCTTGGCGGGCCGCGCGGGGTTGCTGGACCCCTTGAGGGCGGCTTTGGGCGTCGGGAGCTGAACCTGATCCGCCGTGTCGGTGGGCAGGGGAGCAGGGGCGTCAGGACGTTCCGGGTCGGGTTCGGGCGCCGCGTCCCCGTCGGCCAGCAATGAAATGCGGGCGGCTTTGTCGGCGGCGAGACTGCCCGAGACAGGCAGTCGTTTCCAGAGAACCGAGCTACCGACAAGTGCGAGCTGCATCAGCAGCGGGGTCGCGCTGCCTACGGAGGCCAGCAATTCCAGGTAACGCAGTGTCCCATCGGTGAGCAGGTGCGCATCGTTTATGATGAATGCGAGCCGGGCCTCGTCGGCAGCGGGCGTCGTCAGTGCGGCGAAGAACTGCTCGACCCTGTCCGTGTCGTCGTGAGGATCCGGTCCGACCACCTGGTCCATGAGGCAGCCCAGGTCGATCGGCGCGCCGCCCACGCTCGTTGCCCGGACAACACGCACGTTGTCAAGACGCAACGCACGCACCAGCTCGTCCAGAAATTGATCCGGCGCAGCATCCGTTGCATGGGTCACGACTGCCAAGCTTCGGCCTGCGGACATCGCCCGGAGGATTTCTCCGACCGCGTCGATGCTCTTCAAACGTCGGCACGCCGGGGTGTCTTGCTCGACTTTTGGCAGTAAAGGCGACATCGGCTGGTACTCTGTACAGTGCTTCGGCAGAGGCGTGGCGCAGGCGATGCAATCGGCCCCTTGCCTTGGCTTATCGTCGTTGCTGGACCGAATGGTGCCGCTCCGGCCGCGCATGCGGTTTGGCTGGCGGACCTGGACGGAAGCGCGGCCACCGAGAAGTCAGCAAGATCAATAGGTTGTCTGTTCGGCCGCTCCCACCTCTGTATCCCATCTCTGGTCAACGCGCAACGGCGCCGCCCGGCCCCTTGATGACGCCAGATTGGACCCGTCAACGAAAGGGCCGGGGCCTGGGATGAATAATAACAACAACGAAGGGTGCCTTTGCAAATTGCTTCTGAGGACCCCCGGTGGGTCCGCTGTCTGTCCGCCGATGGGACCCTGATCTCCCGCGAAGCGGGTTCGTTCATGGGCGCTACCCGGCCGTCGGCGCGACAGGCCGAAAAGGTCCGGAATCCACCCATTGCGGGCATTCGAACTGACCCACCAAGACCCCCAACCAGCGGGGGGATTGCGTCCTCCGGCCTTCGCCGCGGGACGCAACGACGGCGATACCGGCGTCGCCCGATTGCCGTGTTCGGCGATCCACAGCCGTTGCTTTCTTTCCTAGGAAATGATACCCGTTATGCTCCGGATGTTTGCCAGGAGCGCGCCCATGTCACATCCCTCGCCCGCTGCCACCGCCGAGCCAGCCTGTCTCGGTAACACGCCGCAGCACACCGGCAAACACCGCGGCAACCGCGACCTCGGCCTCGCGCCGCGCTGCGGCGCCCGCACCCGCGCCGGCTGCCCGTGCCGCGCGCCGGCGATCCGGGGCAAATTGCGCTGCCGCATGCACGGTGGGCGGAGCACCGGCCTGCGCACGCCCGCGGGCATGGCCCGCCTGCGCGCGGCTCGCACCGTTCACGGCGCCTACAGCGCGGAGACCCGGGCGCGCAACCGCTACGCCCTCGTCCTGCTGCGACGTGCGCAGGTGGGCAACGCGGCAGCGGACTGCCTCGATCGCCTGCCGCCCGATCTCGCCGCCCGCCTGCTGCGGATGCCGCCCGAGTTGCTGCCGCCGCCCTGGTCGCCCGGAGGTCTTACGCCGGCAGAGGACCGCGCCGTGCTGCGCGCCGAGGCCGAGGCCCTCGCACCGTCGCGGGCGGCGATCGCGCAGGCTGCGCTGACGGGACGGGCGGCCAACGGCGGCGCGCCGTCGTCGGCCCCCGGCCGCACCGCCCCGGGCCACGCCGTCCGACGCCGCAGGTCCTCCTCGCCGCGCTTCCGGCAAAACTCCATGTACCAGGGCGCGCTCCCATCGCGCCCGACACCTGCCCGTCAAAACCCTATGTACCATTTCCGCCTGCCACCCCCGCCGCCCTGGCGCCTATGCCCGCCCCGGAGCCGCACCGCAGCGCCCACGCCGTCCCGGCCCGGTGCGCGCAGGAGAACGCCCAGCCAGAACCCTATGTACCAGATCGCGCCCCCACCGCGCACGACACCAGCGCGACAGAACCCTTTGAACCATTTCCGCCCTCCGGCACCGCCGCCCCGGCGACCAGGCCCGCCCAGGACCCACGCCCCGGCGCACACGCCGCGCCGGCCCAACGCGCGCACACTCGAACCGCCAGCGAGAACCCCTTGTACCAGAGGGCGCGCCCGGCCCGCGCCAAACCGCGGCGCCAGAACCCTATGTACCAGTCCCCGCCGCCGCGCTCGCATCCCACCGGGGCTGCCCAACCGCGCGGCGCACCGGCGGTGGAGAAGCCTGCAACGGCGCCTGCACCGGGCCCCTGCCGCGTGCTCCCACCCATGACATCGGGCACCGCCGAACGATCGGCGCGTCAGGTCCGCAAGCGGCTGCGTCGCGCCGTCGTGCCGGCGCAGGCGCGCAGCCGTCCCTGTCGCGCGAGCGGCACGGAACGGTCGTGCCCGGCCGGGCCGTGGCAATCGGGTGAACAGAAGGCGCCGCCCTTTCGTTCCCCCGATCGCCCCGATCGGCGATACACTGCGTCCGGACCCGAAGGAGGGAGCAAGACGCCACACCTGTTGCTCGCCGCGCAGCCGCGGCGCGACGGGCTGGCGCGTGTCTGTCTCCCGCTCGACCCAACCTGGAGCTGATCCCGATGCCCAAGCCGGTTCTGCTGGTGACCCGCCGCCTGCCGCAAGCGGTCGAGGCGCGCGCCGCGCGCGACTACGAGGCGCGGCTGACCGCCTCCGACACGCCGATCGCGGATATTCTGGCCCGCGCTGCCGGCACCGACGCGATACTCACCTGCCCGGGGGATCACTTCAATGCGGAGCTGATCGGTGCGCTGCCGGACACTGTGAAGGTGATCGCCACCTTCAGCGTCGGTCACGACCACATCGACGTGACCGAGGCGGCCGGGCGCGGGATCGCGGTGTGCAACACGCCCGACGTGCTCAGCCTGGCCACCGCCGAGACCGCACTGCTGCTGATGCTGGCCGCCTCGCGCCGCGCCGGGGAGGGCGAGCGGCTGATCCGCGCCGGCCGCTGGCACGGCTGGGCACCGACGCAGTTATTGGGCGTCGGCGTGGCGGGCCGCCGGCTGGGCATCTTCGGCATGGGCCGCATCGGCCGCGAGCTGGCGCGCATGGCCCGCGCGCTGGGCATGACCATCCACTATCGCGACGTGGTGCGCCTGCCGCCGGCGCTGGAGGGCGACGCGATCTATCACGACAACGACGCAACGTTCCTGGCCGAGTGCGACGTGCTGAGCCTGCACGCGCCGGGCGGCGGCGCGACGCGGCACTGGCTGAACGCGGCGCGCATCGCGCACCTGCCGCGCGGCGCCGTGGTGGTGAACGCCGCGCGCGGCACACTGGTCGATGACGCCGCGCTGATCGCGGCGCTGCAGACCGGGCAGGTGGGGTATGCCGGGTTGGATGTTTACGACGGCGAGCCGAAGGTGAACCCCGGCTACCTCACATTGGAGAACGTCGTTCTGCTGCCGCACCTCGGCAGTGCCACGGTGGCGACGCGCGACGCGATGGGCTTCCTGGCGCTGGATGGCATCGACGCGGTGCTGGCCGGGCGCACGCCCAGCAACCTGGTGATATGACCGTGCAGCAATTCTCCCCCTCCCCTTGCGGGAGCGGGGCGGGGGGAGGGGTACCGAGGCACCATGCATCTGCACCGTCTTGGCGCCAACCCCTCCCCCAACCCCCTCCCTCAAGGGGAGGGGGAGAAGCACGGCATACAGCTACTGCACCCACTCCGGACCGCGTCCGCATCGACCCGCCGCGCCCTCGCTCACAGTCCGAAACGGATCGCCCCCAGAATATCCGACCGCTGGTCCGTCCACAGCGAGCGCGGGCCAGCCGGCGGCAGCGCCGTCCAGCCTTCCGCCGGGTCAAGCCGGTCAAGCCGACCGCCGCGCCCCGCCAACGCAACGACCAGCGCCGGCTCGCGCCGCCAGAACACGGTGCCCGGCGGCGGGTGGTCCAGCAGCATGCGCGCCGGCACCCCCGCGTCCGCGGCCAACGCCGCGAGCACCGGACGCAGATCCAGCGTGCGGCTGCTGATATGGAACAGCAGCGTGCCGCCCGGCGCCAGCTTGCGCAGATACACCGCCAAAGCCTCACGCGTCAGCAGGTGCATCGGGATGCTGTCGGAGCTGAACGCGTCGAGCACCAGAACGTCATAGCTGCCGTCCGGCGCGGCCGCGAGGGTCAGCCGCGCGTCGCCCAACACCACCTGCGGGCGGTTGCCGCAGTTCGCCAGGAAATGGAAATAGCGCGGATCGCGGGCCATGCGCTCGACCAATGGGTCGATCTCGTAGAACGTCCAGTCCTGGCCCGGCTGCGCGTAGCAGGCGAGCGAACCCGCCCCCAGCCCGACCACCGCGACATGCCGTATCGCGCCCGGAGCGAACGCGGCGAAGAAGCGCCCGAACGGACCCGCGTGGCTGTAGTAGGTCAGCGGCAGGTTTTCCTCGCCGGGCAGCAGGCTCTCCGCACCGTGCAGCGTGGTGCCGTCCATCAGCAGTCGCCCGTCGTCGAGCGCCATGACGCGGTAGATGCCGAAGAAGCTGCGGGTGGAGACGATCGTGGCGCTCGACCCGGCGATCATGGGGACCAGCAGACAGACCGAGATGCCGAGTGCAAAGCGCCACCGCCGCGGGGAAAAGTTCAGCAGCGCCAACGCCGGCACGACGTAGGTGCATACGATCAGCACCAGCTTGGCCGCGGCGCCGTCGCCGAACACCGTCGGAAGGACGCCGCGTGTCAGGAGCAAAAGGCTCAGCAGGGCAAGCGGCATGCCGAGGTCCCATCTCCGGATGCGTGGTGTACTCTTCTCCGTCGTGGGCTTCATCAGGCACGCGGCGACCAGGGCCAGCGGATATTCCCATGGCCCCGGGAAGATCAGCGGAGCCAGCAGCGCATTGAACGCGCCCCCCAGCACGCCGCCGATGGACAGGAACAGGTAGAACTCGGTCAACCGTGCGACGGGCGGGCGCCGCCGTGCCAGCTCGCCGTGACAGACCATGCTGACGACGAAGAAGCAGCCGAGGTGCAATCCCATGACCAGCGGCAGCGGGATCGCGAACGACACTCCCGGCGCGGCGGTGATCACCAGCGGGATCAGCAGCAGCGGCAGCACGCGGATCATGGTGGCATGGCGCAGCGGCGGGCGCCGCGCGAACACCAGGATGAAGCTGAGCAGATACAGGATCAGCGGCACCACCCACAGCAGCGGGGCGGCGGCAACGTCGGCGGTGATGTACGTGGTCACGCCGAGCAGCAGCGACGACGGCACGAACGCCAGCGCCGTCCAGGTCAGCCGCTCGCGCAGGGTCTGCTGCGCCTGCTCGGCCGGTTGCGTAACGATCCCGCGCGCCTGAGGTACAGGATCGATGCTGCGCCGGCCGCGCCACGCGGTCGCGGCGGCGCACAGCGCGAGCCCCAGCGCCATCACGCCGAAGCCGTCGGACCACAGCGCCGCCTGCCGGTCGAGCGGCAGCAGCGGCTCGACCAGCAGCGGGTAGGCGAGCAGCGCCAGCAGGCTGCCGGCGTTGCTGGCGGCATACAGGAAATACGGATCGCCCGCGGCCTCGTGGTCGAGATCGGCGAACCAGCGCTGCAGCAGCGGCGCGGTCGCCGAGATGGCGAACATCGGCAGCCCGGCCATGCAGGTCAGCCGCACCAGCAGCCACAGTGCCGGCGATGCGCCCGGTGCCGGTGCGCCCGCGCCGAGATCGAGCGGCAGCGCCAGTGCGGCCAGCGGCAACAGCACGGCGATATGCACGCCGATCTGCGCCGGTCGCGGCACCAGGCGGGTCAGGGCGTGGGCATAGGCATAGCCGAGCAGCAGCATCGCCTGGAAGAACACCAGACAGGTGCTCCACACCGCCGGCGAGCCGCCAAGGCGCGGCAGCACCATCTTGGCGATCATCGGCTCGACCAGGAACATCAGGCCCGCGCTGAGGAACAGCGTCGTCGCAAAGACCGGCAGCGCGACGGCAGGGGGCGCCAGTCGGGCGGGCGCGAGGACGGCAGTCGGCAAGGTCGCCTCCGATCGTTGCGCGGACCGATAGGGACAGGGGCACGGCCGTCGCTGGTATCCAGCTGGTGATCTTACGCGGCAGAGGTTGCCGGAGCGTTTCGCCGGCCCGCCCGGCCGGCGCAGCAGCGCGACGCAGCCACGCGCCCGACCCTGGCCGGCTTCTTCCCGTCCTCGCGGCGTGCCAGCATCGGCCGGCGAACCCACAACACGGACAAGTCCATGCCCCTGCGTCTCGCCATCGGCGGCTTCATGCACGAGAGCCACTCCTTCGCCCCGCGCCCGACCACCTATCCGGACTTCGTCCAGCCAGGCGGCTTTCCCCGCCTGCAGCGTGGACCGGGCACGATCGAGGCGGTGCGCGGCACCTCGGTGCCGATCGCCGGGGCGATCGCCGTGGCCGAGGCGGCCGGTGCGACGCTGGTGCCGCTCGGCTGGTGCTTCGCCAATCCGGCCGGACCGGTCACCGACGACGCGTTCGAGCGCATCTGCGCCATGCTGATCGACGAACTCGCCAAGGCGCTGGATGCGGGACCGCTGGACGGGGTGTATCTCGACCTGCACGGCGCCGCGGTGGCGCAGAGCTTTCCGGATGCCGAGGGCGAGCTGCTGCGCCGCGTCCGCGCGCTGATCGGCGCCCTGCCGCTGACCATCAGCCTCGATCCGCACGCCAACCTGACCGCGCAGATCGTTGCGCTGTCAGATGCCGTCGTGCCGTTCCGCACCTACCCGCACGTTGACATGAAAGAAGCCGGCGCGCAGGCGACGCGGCTGCTGCTGACGCGCATCGACCGCGGCGTGCCCTGGGCGCGCGCGTTCGTCCAGTTGGATTTCTGGCTGCCGCTGGGCAGTCAGTGCACGCTGCTGGCGCCGATGGACGGCGTGATGGCCGAGCGCGCGGCGATGGCGCGGCGCAACAGCGTGGCCGAGCTTGGCTTCTGCTTCGGCTTCCCGTTCGCCGATTTTGCCGACTGCGGCGCGGCGATCTGCGTCTATGCCGACACCCAGGCGGTGGCGGATGCGACGGCGGACGCCTTCGCCGCGCATGTCGCCGGGCAGGAGGCGGCGTTCGTACAACAGACGCTGCCGGCCGCCGAGGCGGTGGCGGAAGCGAAACGGATTTCTCCGGGTGCGTCCCGCCCGGTGGTGCTGGCCGACACGCAGGACAATCCCGGCGGCGGCGGCCATGGCGACACCACGGGGCTGCTGGCGGAGCTGGTCCGGCAAGCGGCGGTCGGCGCCGTGGTGTGCCTGATCAACGACGCCGACAGCGCCGCCGCCTGCCACGCGGCGGGGGACGGGGCGGAGGTGTCGCTGTCGCTCGGGGGAAAATCGGACGGCGTGCCGTTCGCCTGCACCGCGCGCGTGGAGCGGGTGACCGACGGGCGCTTCACGTTGACGGGGCCGATGGGGGCGGGCAACCCGGCCGATCTCGGGCCGTGCGCGCTGGTCTCGATTCCGCCGGGCATCCGCGTCATGCTGGTCAGCCGCAAGGTGCAGGCGCTGGACCAGGCGATCCTGCGTCATGTCGGCGTCGAGCCGGCGAGCGCACCGATCCTGGCGCTGAAATCATCGGTGCATTTCCGTGCCGATTTCGCCCCGATCGCGGAACGGATCATCGTCGCCATCGCGCCCGGCCCGGTGGTGGCCGATCCGGCGACGCTGCCGTTCAAGCATGTGCGGCCGGGGGTAAGGATGCGGCCGCGCGCGGCGTGACGCGCCTTGCATGACCTCGGCCGCAGGGGGATTGGGCCGGGTGTTTGTAGGTCAGCCGCCGGTGACGTGGACGTTGCGGGCGGTCCAGCCGTCATGGGCTGACCCCGTGGGCTGACCCGGGGGCCGACCCGGAGGCCGGGCATGACCTGGGAGTATCGCCGCAGGGAACCGCGATCTTCCGGGGGCAGGAGACTGGAAACCCCCTCCGGTCAGGCGACGCCCAACAATGAACGAATCGACGGCTCGGTGTCGGAGGTTGGTGAGCCTACCGAGCAGGCCGGAACATCGGGTTCATCTTCCGGCTTGCTGTCGCGGCAGGCCAGCAATCCAGCCAGCCAACAAGAAAGCAATCAAGCAAGTATTTTTAGCACGGAGGAAGCAGGGACGACCACGGAGCACACGGAGAAGCAAGGATTCTGGCGCTTCGCGCAGGAGTGTGGTCACACACCGCACGAAGCGCCAAAACTTGTCTTCTCCGTGTGCTCCGTGGTCCTCCCTGCTTCCTCCGTGCTGAAAATACTTACTTGATTGCTTACCGCCGGGTTATCCCACCCGGCATCGCATGCTCCCGCTTCCTGTCCAGGGCGCGCTTCGAAGCGGCAATTGTTGGGCGTCGCCTTACCCGGCACTCGGGCCCGGTGGGACCGGCCCGCTCGGCGGCAACGTTCCCTCGCGATCATGCTGCTCGTCGCCTTTCAGCGGCGGCGAAAACACGCTGACCAGGTGGAGATCGCTATGCGCCCGCAACGTGTGGCGGTCGCGGGGCCCGACATTGTAGGCGACGCCCGGCTCGAGCTTCCAGGCGTCACCGGTCGTCAGGTCGGTTACCTCGCCGGTGCCGGACAGAATGTGGTTGGCCTCCCAATGATGCTTGTACCAGAGGGTGGTTTCGGCTCCGGCGGACAGATGCACGTCGGAGAAGCCGAAGCCGACAGCATCCGCCTGCGTGAGCATGCGTATCGTCCGCGCCTGGCCGTTGGCCGCAATCAACTCGTGGCCCGCCTGACGCATCTCGTCGACGCGCTTGACGAACATGCGCCGGTCGGTCCGCGGGCCCGGGCCGTTGGCCGCATAGCCGCCATCCCGGTCGTGCGCTTCGTCGCCGCGCAGCGGCGGGCAGAACACGCTCACGTGGTGTTCGTCCTCGGTCACCCGGAAGCGGTGCCGGTCGTTGGGGCCGACGACATAGAGCGTGCCTGGCTCGAGCGGCCACTGCTGACCGCTCGTCAGATCCGTGAGCTCGCCGCGGCCGGAGATGATGTAGTTGGCCTCCCAATGGTGCTTGTACCACAGCGTCGCATCGGACCCGTTGGCGACCCGGTTGTCGTTGTAGGAGAAGCCCATGCCGTCGGCCGCCGTGAGAAACCGCGCCGAGCGGGTGGTGCCGTTGACCAGCACCTTGATCCTGCCGGCCGCTTCCAGCTCGGCGAGCGTGCGGATAAACATGGGCGTGGCTCCTCCCCCCCCGGCGTGGCGTTTGGTTCGGTCTTGGTACGGGCGCGGTCCGGACGCTGCCCGCAGGAACACAGTTATAGCCTTTCGATCAGGCGAGCGGCAGGCACCAGCGCACGGTCTCAGGGCAATCGGGTGAGCGCAGGAAAGCCGACCGACCAGCCATTTTATGTCATTGCGAGAAGCGAAGCGGTCCCCGGGCTTGACCCGGGGAAGCAATCCCCATCCGGGTACACTGCTGGCTGGGGATTGCTTCGCTACCCTAACAAGAAACAAGCTCCCCCTCCCCTTGAGGGAGGGGGTTGGGGGGGAGGGGTCGGTCGGAGATTCGCACCGACCGACCCCTCCCCCCAACCCCCTCCCTCAAGGGGAGGGGGAGTATCCTTCTCTTCGGCGACCCGACTGTTTCATTCAGGGCGGGTCGGCCGCTGGCCGGTGGGAACTCGCAATGACAGTGGGATCCAGGCGGGCTCGCGGCTTCACCCGATTGCCCCGGCACGGTCTCGCGCGGCGGCACGCCGGCTGACGCCGTACGCAGGCAAATTCACCCATCAAGCAGAAACGTTGCCGTTGCGTGATACAACGCGAACCGGCCGGTTTCCAGATGCATCAGGTGCGTGGCGCGGCCGAGTTTGATGTCGCGCCGCACCGCCGCGGCGGACAAGCCATCGAACAGCCAGCGCGCGTCGGCGTCGGTACACATGCCATCCCATTCGCCGCGGATGATGGCAACCGGCGCACGCACCAACCCGGGCTCGAATGCCAGCTCGCCCGCCCAGGCGTCGTAGATGTCCTGGAACGCCCCGCTCGGCACCTTCACCGCCGGCGGCGTGCGCGTACGGCTGGCCGGATCGCAGTCGAGATAGGCCTCGCCCCAGGTGGCGAAATGCGCGCGCGACAGCACCGGCAGCTCGCCCGCCGGCACGTCGGTGGTGAAACGATCCCATTGGTCACGCAGCGAGATCAGCCGCCACGCCGGCAGCCGCACGCGCTCGCCTTGCGCCGATCTTTGCGCGATCGGCCCGAACCACACCATGCGCTCGACCAGCCGCGGACAGCGCGCGGCGAGCCGGCCGGCGGCGATGCAGCCCCACGAATGGGCGATCAGCGACAGGCTTGGAATGCCATGACGGGTGCAGATGAAGCGCACGGCCTGCTCGAGCTGTCGGCTGGCGGCCTCGGCGCGGCCGACCGGCGGGGCGGCATCGGCGGGGTCCGCCATCTCCGGATACGGATCGGACAGGCAGCCGAAGCCGTGAAAATCCAGCGCCCAGACGTGGAAGCCGGCGGCACACAGGGCATCGCGCCACGACTGGCCGTCGAACCGATGCGCGATCGACAGCGCGGAGGGAAACGTGCCGCCATGCACGTACAGCACGACGCGGTTCGCCGCGGCCGTGGCGACCGGTGGCAGGTGGCGCAGGAACAGCGACATCCCCGGATGCGGGCTGGCGATGAAAAAATGTTCCTCCCGCGGGTCGAGTTTTGCCGCGTCCAAGGTCGGGGCGTCGAAGGTCTTGGTGTCCAAGGGCTGGGCGCCCAAGGTCTGGGTGATCGCTTCCATGTGGCACACTCCGAGGTGGTGGCGTTGCGTGTGCCGTGCAAGATGGTCATGCTCGGCTGCGATGTCCCGCCCGATCGCTGCGACGGCTGTCGAACTGTCGGCCGCCGCGTTGGCTACAGCAGGTTCACCCGTCCGGTCGCAAGATCGTAGACACCCCCTGCAATTTTCAACTGACCCGTGCTCGCCGCCGCCGCCAGGATCGGCATCGAGGTCGCGACATGGGCCTCGGTCTGGCGCACATTCTCGGCGGTCGCGGCAGCCAGCAGGTCCGCGGGCTTCGTCGCCTGCGCGGCCAGCACCGCCGGCTTGATCGCATCGATCAGCCCCGGCAGATGGCCCGGCAGCACGGCGCCGGCCGTCACCGCCTTGATCGCCGCATCGACCGCGCCGCAGTTGCGGTGACCCAGCACCAGCACCAGGCGCACGCCGAGGAATTTCACCGCGTACTCCAGGCTGGCCGCGCCGTCATCGTCCAGCACGTTGCCGGCGACGCGCACGACGAACAGCTTGCCCGGCCCCTGATCGAAGGCGAACTCCGGCGCGACGCGCGAGTCGGCGCAGCTCACGACGGCGGCAATCGGCCGCTGCGTGGTCAGGCGCTCCAGCCGTCCGGCGTTGAAGTTGCGCTCCTGCGGCCGGTTGGCGGCGTAGCGGGCGTTGCCCGCCATCAGCTCGGGCAGCGCGACGTCGCCGGGGATGCCCTCCGGCGTCGCGTCCGAGGCTGCGAACGCCGTGCGGGCGAACGCCAGTGCGGCAAGCCCGCCGCCGAACAGCGCCCGGCGGGACAAGCCACCGTGAGGCGCGAAGTCGCATTGCTGGCACATGGCCGGTCTCTCCACTTGTCGTTACGCTGCGTGCAACACGGCGAGGACCTCCGCCGCCGAGGGGATCGGCGCCACCGCGCCATAGCCGGTGCATTTCAGCGCCGCCGCCACCACCGCGTAGCGCGCGGCCGCCTCGGGCGCGTCGCCGGCCAGCGTGCGCGCCAGGAACGCGCCGCACAGCGCGTCGCCGGCGCCGGTGGCATCCACCGCTTTGACGGGATGCGCCGGGATACGGACCCGGCGGTCCGGCATGCCGAGATAGGCGCCGTCCTCGCCCATCTTCAGCAGCACGACGCCCGGGCCGAGCCGCAGGTAGAAATCCAGGATCGCATCCGGATCGGTCAGGCCGGTCAGCACGGCGACATCTTCCGTACCCGGAAAGACGTAGTCCGCCCTCGCGATCGCCGCGTGCATCACCGCCGCCGCCCGCGCCGGCGGCCACAGCCGCGGCCGGTAGTTGGTATCGTACGCAACTTTTCCGCCCGCGCGCGCGCACCAGCGCGATCGCGGCAAACACCGCGTCGGCCGCGCTCGGCGAGATGCCCTGGCTGATGCCGGAGGCATAGAACATCCGCGCCGCCGCGATCGCCTCACGCGGCAGGTCGGCCGGCGCATAGAGCGCGGCGGGCGAGTCCTTGCGATAGTGCAGGAAGTGATGTCCTCGTTGGTCATGCGTGACGAAATAGACCCCGGTCAGCGCCCGGTCGGTGCGGATCACCGCGGCGGTATCGACGCCCTCGCGCGCCCACAGCGCCATCAGCGAGTCGCCTGGCGCATCCTGCCCGATCGCGGTGATGTAGCCGACCCGTGCCCCCTGGCGCGCCGCTGCGATGGCGGCGTTGGAGGTGTCGCCGCCGTGCCCCTCGAGATACAGCACGCGGCCGTCCGGGGCGGGCGGAAGCTGGTTGAACTCCAGCATCGGCTCGCCCATGCACAGCAGATCGATGGGTTGCCGATCCGTTGGCATCACCCGCCCGCCAGCACAAGCTGCGCCGCCGCCGTGATCGCCGCGCGGTCGCCGGCGGCGATGCGCCGCTCGTCGACCAGCGCGCCACCCATGCCGACGAACGCCGCGCCGGCCGCCAGATAGGCCGCGACGTTGCCTGGCTCGACCCCGCCGGTCGGGCAGAACGGCACCGTCGGCAGCACGCTGCGCAGCGCGCGGATATGCCCGGGCCCGCCCGCCGAGGACGCCGGGAACACTTTTACCACATCGGCCCCGGCGGCGAGCGCGGCGCGCACCTCGGTCGGCGTCAGCGCACCCAGCATCAGCACCGCGTCCGCCGCGCGGCACGGCGCGGCCAGCGACGCATCGATCCACGGGGCGACGATGAAGCGCGCGCCGGCGTCGAGGCACGCGGCGGCGGTCGCCGCGTCGGGCACCGTGCCGGCACCGACCAGCAGCGCCGGGTCGCGGGAAAGCTCGCGGATCAGGGCCGGCGCGTCGGGGATCGTCATGGTGATCTCGAAGATCCGCAGCCCGGCGTCGCGCAGCCAGCCGACCGCGGTGGCGGCGTGCCGTGCCGAGCCGGTGCGCACCACCGGCACCACCCGCGCCGCGCGCAACTGCTCGATCAAGGGATGGTCCGCCATGGCGCTGTCCTCCGCTTGTGCGGCGGACGCAATCACCTCGCGCTTGACAGCGCAACCCCGGAGGGCGCGCCATGCGGCCGGGACAGAAACGGGAAGGAGGATCGGACCATGCCGGACGGGATCACCAAGGACGGGGTTACCAAGGCGGTGGCGCGCACCGTCAAGCGCCTGCTGGCCGACGAGCTGTCGCCGTCGTCGTGCTATGTCGATGTGGTCAACGCGCCGTGGGAGACCTCCAAGTTCCCGGGCATCCAGCACAAGGTGCTGTACGACGACAAGGCCAGCGGCATGTCGGCTCTGCTGTTCAAGCTGGCGCCCGGCGCGGTGGTGCCGTTGCACGAGCACACCGCGGTGGAGATGACCTACGTGCTGGAAGGCACGCTGGAAGACGACGAGGGCGCCTGCACCGCGGGCAATTTCGTCTGGCGTCCGGCGGGCAGCACGCACGAGGCGGTGGCGCCGAACGGGGCGCTGATCCTGGGCATCTTCATGAAGCCGAACCACTTCGCCGCGGGCCAAAAGTTCTTCACCGAGCAGAGCCCGGGCTGACGCCGCACGCCGGCATACCGGACGGCCTGGCGGTGCGCCGTGCGGTCGCTGGCTGTCCGCCGTTTGACTGGCTGGTAGCCGGCCGCCGGGTGTTGGGCTGGCCGGTGTTGGGCTGGCCGGTGTTGGGCTGGCCGGTGTTGGGCTGGCCGGTGTTGGGCTGACAGGTCGCGGAGCGGCCGGTCCCGGGCTGAGGGGACGCGGGCGGACCCTCAGCCAGGCGCGCGCGCCAGCGTGTCGTCGGCCCAGCGCTCCAGCGCCCGGGCGTGGCCGTTCAGGACCATCACCTCGGCGCCCAGCGCGCCCAGGCTCGCGTGGTAGCGGGCCACGCTGGCGCCCAGCTCGGCGGTCGAGCCGCGCAAGGCGGCCAGCGAGTCGCGCCAGGCAGCGATCGCCATGCGCTGCTCCGTGAGTGCCGCGTCGAGCGACGCGAGCGCCCGGGCCAGCCGCAACGCCTGCTTGTCTGTCGCCGGCCTGGACGGAAACGCGATGATCTGGGCGGAGGAGAGGTCGGACACGGCAGCGGCTCCAGAATGCGGCAATCCCTAACAAATCATGAATCAAAGCATAAATCCAGCACAAACAGGACAATACATACGTATGCTGAGGCATAGTGGGAGGCGCCGCGCCGCCGCCATCCGCCTGATTCCGACGCCCGGCCGCTTCCCCCTCCGCGGCCGGGGAAACCCGCCATTGCGGGCCGCGCAAGGTCCGACCAAGCGGCCGATCCGCCGACCCCGTGCCGCCGGTCCCGTCCCGGCGGCCCTGTGTCGCGGGGCGCCATGACGGTATGCTCGCTTGCCGACCACCGCCGATCCCGGCGGCAGCGGCCCAAGGGCGCGCCCAGGGGCGCGAGCGCGCAATGGAACTTGGCTTCGAAATCCTCGTCATCCTGCTGCTGATCGTGCTGAACGGCCTGTTCTCGCTGAGCGAGCTGGCCCTGGTGTCGGCGCGCCGCACCCGGCTGATGGTGCTGGAGCGCAAGGGCGTCGCCGGCGCCACCACCGCCCGCCTGCTCGCCGAGGACCCGCAGCGCTTCCTGCCCACCGTGCAGGTCGGCATCACGCTGGTGGCGGTGCTGACCGGCGTGGTCGGCGGCGCGCGCATCGCCGCGCCGATCGAGGCCTGGCTGCTGACCCGGTCCGTCCCGGCGCCGGTCGCCGGCACCCTGGCGCTCGTGCTGGTGGTGATCGTGACCACCTACCTGACCCTGGTGTTCGGCGAGCTGGTGCCGAAGCAGCTTGCGCTGCGCCGGCCGGAGGCGGTGGCCGTCTGGGTCGCCCGCCCGACCACCTGGGCCGCGCGCATGACCGCGCCCGCGGTGTGGCTGCTGTCGCGCTCCACGTCGCTGGTGCTGCGCGCGTTCCGGCTGCACCGCAAGCCGCCGGCCGCGGTGGCGGAGGAGGAGCTGAAGGCGCTGCTGGCCGAGGGCACCCAGACCGGCGTGCTGGAGACCGAGGAGCGCGACATGATCGAGCGCGTGCTGCGGCTGGCCGACAAGCCGGTGCGCGCCATCATGACGCCGCGCACCGAGCTGGCCTGGATCGACCGCACCGACCCGCGGCGCGACATCGTGGCGGCGCTGAAGTCGGCGCCGCACTCGCGCTTCGTGGTGTGCGACGGCTCGGTCGACAACGTGGTGGGCGTGGTGCAGGCGAAGGACATCCTGGACCGGTTGCTGGACGGCGGCGACCTGTCGATCGGCGCGGCGCTGCGCCAGCCGATCGTGGTGCCGGACACCGTCACGGCGCTGGATGCGCTGGAGCGGCTGAAGGCGGACCCGCTCGGCATGGCGCTGGTGATGGACGAGTACGGCAGCTTCGAGGGCGTGGTGACCGCGGCCGACGTGCTGGAGGCGATCGTCGGCGACGCCGACCGACGCGACGCCGCAGCCGGGCAGCGCGGCGGGGGCGGCGGAGACGGTGCTGGTGATGGACGGGCTGATGCCGGTGGACGAGCTGAAATCGCGGCTGGAGCTGCCGGACCTGCCGGCCGAGGGCAGCTACCACACGCTGGGCGGGTTGCTGCTGGCGCTGCTGCGCCGGGTGCCGCGGGTGGGCGACCGGATCGTGTTCGGCGGCTGGCGGTTCGAGGTGCTGGAGATGGACGGCCGCCGCGTGGCGCGGGCACGGGCGGAGCGGGAACCGGCGGCCGGGTGAGGGGAGGGGACGACGCGGCGCCTCGGCGGGCCGGGGCCGGGGCACGCCCGGCGGCATAGGCCGTGTCTGGCGCCCGGCCGGCGGTGCATCCGCTGCGGCACCGTGCCACGTTGTACAGGGCCTTGTCCTGGCGGTGTTGATCGTCGCTTGAGCCGGCGTTGCGTCGCACGCCGCGCCCCAGGCCGGCGCCGACGCTGCAGGTCGGAGTTGACACCCCGCCGGCCAGTGCAGGCGCCGCGGCACCCTGCCACCCACCTTGGCACCGTGCCACGTTGTATCGGGCCTTGTCCTGGCCGTGTTGATCGTCGCCTGGGCCGGCGTTGCGTCGCACGCCGCGCGCCGGGCACGGCCGCCGCCACCGGGCACGGCCGGCACCCGGCCGGCCGGTGCATCCGCCGCGGCACCGTGCCATGTTGTATAGGGCCTTGTCCGAGACTTGCGGATCATCGCCCAGGCTGGCACCGCGTCGCCCATCGCGCCCCGGGCAGGCACGCCGCCACCGGCCACGGCTGGCACCCGGCCGGCCGGCGCACGCGTGCGGCACCGTGCCACGTTGTACCGGGCCTTGTCCGAGACGCGCGGATGATCGCCCAGGCTGGCACCGCGTCGCCCATCGCGCCCCGGGCAGGCACGCCGCCACCGGCCACGGCTGGCACCTGGTTGGTCAGCGCATCCACCTTGGCACCGTGCCACGTTGTATAGGGCCCTGTCCGAGACGCGCGGATCATCGCCCAGGCTGGCACCGCGTCACGCGCCGTCCGCCGCGCACGTCCGCCGCCACCGGCCACGGCTGGCACCCGGCCGGCCGATGCAGGCGCCGCGGCACCGTGCCACGTTGTATAGGGCCTTGTCCGAGACGTGGCAGTCGTCGCCTGGGCCGACGTCGCATCGCCTGCCGCGTCCCGGGCAGGCACGCCGCCACCGGACGGACCTGATACCCCGCGGGCCGGCGCATCTCTGCCTCGGCACCGTGCCACGGTGTAAGGGGGCTTGTTCGCGAAATGCCGATCGGCGCGTGGGCGAGGGCCGCACAGTCGCCGACGCACCAGATAGCGGCGTCGTGAGCAGCCCCGTCCGGCGTCGCGTGGGCGGCGGTCACGGTGCAGCGCCATCCCACCAGCGGGTTGCCGCCCGCGGGCAGGCCCGGCAGTTGGCGCGGGGCGGTGGCACCGGGACACGCCTGGCATGGAACGCCAGGGGAAACATCAACGCGAATATCGTTGGAGAAGAAGCGCATCCGAGGTCTCGATGAGGTGGTTGTCAGTTAGTCCCATTTACCTCGGATTGTCCACCGGCGCCAGGCAAACTGTCGTGGGGCCGGCGTGACGGATGTTCGAGCCGCGTAGCCAGCGGAGCGGGCCGCGAGACCGGGGGCGGCCCGCGAGACCGGGGGCGGGCCGCGAGACCGGGGGGCGTTCGGTCGCCATGCCCGGACCGCGCGGCGTTCACCCGCGGCGGGCGCCGGTGGCGTGCGGGAAACCGGGCAAGGAACTGCCGATGTGACGGCCGCCGTGCGGCAGGGCGAGAACGGCGCCGCCGGCCATCCGGGGTGGATGGCGCTCGACGGGGCCACGCACCCCGACGCGTCGGCCATGCCGGACGCGCGCGGTCTGACCGGCCGGACCCAGCACAACAGCATCGGCCAATCCGCCCGCGGCGTGCCGTGCCATCACGTGGTGACGGCGCAGTTCGACGGCTCGTCCGGCGTGGGGACCGGGGTCGCGCCGCGGACCTGCGATTTCAGATTCGCACGGAAGCGATTGGCACCGGGACGGCGCGCGTCGCGCACGCCAAGGCGGTCCGGGCGGCAGCGAGCGGGGTCTGCTCGGGCCGGCACCCAGGCCTTCGGCAGCCGCTCCGACCACCCGGCGAGGGTCAGTACCCCGCCTCCTTCTGGTGCCGGAAGGCCAGCACATGGACGGCATCGGCCTCCGGCTCGTGGCGATACAGCGCGACATAGCCGGAGTCGCCGAAGCCGATCACCAGCTCGCGCAGCTCCGGCAGGTCAGGGAACGGCCGGCGGATGTCCGGGTGCGTCTCCAGCAGTGCGAATTGCCGTGCGATGGCCTGGCCGGCGCGCCTGGCGGCCTGTCGGTTTTGCGCGGCGAGGAACCGATGACAGCGTTTCAGGCCGAGTGCGGCCGCTTCGGTGACGATTACTCGTGGCACTCAGGCGCGGCCGTTGCCGCGTCGGTGCCCCAGGTGGTCAGCCAGGCGCGTACCTCTTGGCCGGTCAGGTGCCGTCCGGTTTCCTGATACGCGGTCCAGGCGGCCATCGCTTCCTGCTTGAAGCTCTCGCGGGCTTCCTCGCGCGCGACGTACTGCGCGATCGCCTCGCGCATGATCCAATGGGCCGACCGCTGCCGCAGGCTGGCCAGGCGCTGCACGCGGGCTTTCAGCGCGTCGTCGATCTTGAGGGAGGTGGCCATGCGGGATGTCCTGCTATCACCAGGTACTACCTTTGGGATAAATTAGCTCCAAGTGGCTGCGCGGTCCATCGGCGTTTCGCAGAATTGAAACCAGCGGCCGAAAGTCCCGACTCTCCACCCGTCATGGCCGGCGAAGGCCGGCATCCACGACTTCGCTTGTCCCACGAAGGAAAGTCGTGGATGGCTGGCCTTCGCCGGCCATGACGGGTGGTGGGTAGCGCACGTCAACACTTTGGCCCGCTGGTATGACATGGCGGCTTGCCACTGACGTCGCTTCTCGGCCGCGCATGCAACGCCGGCGCGGCGCGGCCGGCCGCTCGCCGGAAACCGTCTCGCCGCGCAACCCCGCGCCGTTGCCCGGCGCCGGAATGCGCGGCCGCGCCTCACGCCGGCGCCGATCCGACCACGTGCGTGTGGACCTCGATCGTCAGCACCTCGACGCGTTCCGTGAGGGTCTTGACCGTCTCCGTAAGCTGGGTGTTCTGCTGTATCATCTCCAGCAGCAGCGCCGTCTGCCGGGTCATGTCGGCCTGCCGTTCCTCGCTGATGCGATGGAGTTCCTCGCGGTGTGCCGCATCGGCGATGGCATTGCATTTATCGCGATCGGCCTGGCGGGTCTGCGCCAGCAGGATGAGCGGTGCGGCATAGGCGGCCTGCAGGCTGAAGGCGAGGTTCAGCAGGATGAAAGGGTAGATATCGAAGGTCGTGAGGCCGACCATGTTCACCAGGATCCAGACGGCGACCACGGCCGTCTGGCCGATGAGGAAGGTCGGCGTGCCGAAGAACCGGGCGAACGCCTCGGCTTTCAGGGCGAACCAGTCATCGCCGAACACCGGTGCAAGGTGCAGGTGGGGGGCGTGGAACCGGTAGAATTTCTGCTGGCTGGCCGTGCCGTCGGTGGCGAAGTTCAGTGTCGGGCTGCTGTCGGTTGCCATCGCACGTGATCCGTTCATCGGGTGGGTCCGGCCGGGTGTCGGCGCGGGGGATGTTACAGAGCTCGATCATTCCCCGCGATCGCCGCGATGTCGATCCACGGCGGCGTGACATATTGCGTGTGGGTGCCGGGCCTATGGGTGCCGGGCCTGTGGGTGCCGGCTTGCCGGCGACCGGCGCCCGACCGGCCGCCGCGTGCGTATTGCAACGCGCCCTAATCGGCCGCCGCTGACATCCCGATTCGGGCACGCACCGCGTCGGCGAACGCCTCGAAGATGCGGCGGGAGACCGGATCGGCCTCCCAGTCGTATTCCGGATGCCATTGCATCCCGACGGCGAAGCCCGGTGCATTGACCACGCGCACCGCCTCGATCTGGCCGTCCGGGGCGAACCCCTCGGCCACCAGGCCCGGGGCAAGCTGGTCGATCCCCTGGTTGTGCAGCGAGTTCACCGCGATCTCGGGCGCCCGCGCGATCCGGTGCAGCCAGCTTCCCGGCACCACGCGAATGCTGTGCGCCTTGCCCTGGCGCACCCGGGCCGAGGGGTGCATCGGCGTCGAGTGGTCGATCTTGCCGGGCAGGTCCTGCAGCCGCTGGTGCAGCGTGCCGCCCAGCGCCACGTTCAGCTCCTGGAAGCCGCGGCAGATCGCCAGCAGCGGCACGCCCCGGGCGATCGCGGCGCGGATCAGCGGCAGGGTGGCGCCGTCGCGCCCCGGGTCCTCCGGGATCCCCTCCGGGTGCGGCGGGCCGCCATACAGGCTGGGCTGCACGTTGGAGCGGCTGCCGGTCAGGATGACGCCGTCCAGCCGGTCGAGCAGGGTTTCCACGTCGGTGTGATCGCCGTTGGCGGGGATCAGCACCGGAACGGCCCCCACCACCTGGTCGGTGGCGCGGACATAGGTGTTGGAGGCGGCATGGTTCGGCATCCCGAAGACGCCGAACTGCTTGGTGCAGCAACTGATCCCGACGAGAGGCTTCACGGCCCGACACGCTGGTTATGTGATGGAGTATAATTGCGGAGTTTCGTGGAGAAAAAAAGCCAAATTTTCCCACCCCGGCCATGCGTCCGCCGCACCCCGCCGCCGGCGTGGCCCTGCGCGGGCCACCTGGCACGGGCGTCCGGCCGCGCCCGTCTTGCTCGCTGCCGTCCTGATCGCGGCCCGGTATCCGAGGGCCGTGCCCTACATGCCCGCCACCTCCTCGCGGACCCGATCGGCCTCGGTGGCGACCGCGTCGATCAACGCGGCCAGCGCCGCGCCGGTCAGCCCGGCCATCGGCAGGCGGCCCCACAGCGCAGCCATTGGCCGCAGCCAAACAAGAGCGACGTACCAGGGCGATCGCACTTGCTCCGGTGTATGAAGTCTGGTGTGCTGCGGGCTTGTATCCGTGCCGATGGGCGGCACAGCAAGGAAGCCAGACTAACACAGATTACACGGATTAAGAAGTGGATTACACGGAAAGGAATCAAAGGATATAGCTGGGCGCTTCGCGCAGGACAGTTGGCCCAGACCATGCGAAGCGCCATAGCTGGCTTTCTGTGTAATCCGCTTCTTAATCCGTGTAATTTGTGTTAATATTGCTTGATCGTATTGTATCGATGACTGTACGATATGAATCGGCGCGCCTGAACCGACGCATCATGCCATGTGCGATCGCCCTGAGCGGTGTACAGCGCCGCCGTCCCCTGTGGGGTCGGGCCAGATCGCTCCGCTGCGCGCGCATCGAATCGTCAGGAAGGTTCCTCTGACCCACGGCGATCACCCGTCCGTTCGCGGCCGAGTCAGCGTCATGGCATTGATCTCTGTATGTAATGCCTGAACGGAGACGTCAGTCAAATCAGCGGATTATCGCCATCTTGTCGGAAACTCGTCGCATGCTGCAATGATTTGGAAGGTTAGTAGTAGCAGGATGAGGTTGCCCTCGGTGTCGCAACGGCTGGAGCGGCTTGTGCTGCCATGGCAGCGGCATCGCTCCGCCGGCCGGTCAGGGTGCCAGGTCCTCATCGAGCAGGCGATCAAGATGATCGTGCGCCGGGTCCATGCGGGCGGCGGCGATTGCGTCGACGGTCTCCTGCGGCAGTTCGCTGACACGGTAGGCGCGTGTGGCGCGCGCCTTCAGCCGACGGTATTCCTCAAACTCGGCGGCCGACAGGAAATAGCTGCTGGTTCGCCCGTGACTGGTGGCCGCTACCGGTTCGCGTTGCGCCGCCTCCTTGTAGCGTCCGAAGTTCCTGGAGAACTCCGCCGCTGGAACCTGAATCATCGAGCACCTCGCCTGGATGTGCGTAGTATACGCAAGCAGAGAGATTTAATCGCCCAGCGGGACACACAGCCGGCCACTGGGTGGGCGTGCGGGTGACGCCCATCCTCGCCGCGGAACACGTGACCAGGCTGTGATGCGTCGACGCCGCAGCGGCACCACCTGACCTCGGCGCTGACCACCTGCCGCCGTGCGCTACGCGCCCGCCACCTCCTCGCGCACCCGATCGGCTTCGGTGGCGACCGCGTCGATCAACGCGGCCAGCGCGGCGCCGGTCAGGCCGGCCATCGGCAGGCGCCCCCACAGGACGATGTTGCCCTCGGTGTCGCAGGACACGCGAAACGGTTCGATCGGCGAGTTGTAGAAGTTGCGCCGCAGCAGCCACAGCGTCACGCCGTACTCCGGCTGCTTCGGCAATGCCGCCACCGGCGCGGCGACCAGCAGGGTTTCGTCGTTCTCGGCGAACAGGATGACGGTCGAGGTGTCCCCGACCGCCAACTGGATGCCGCCGTTGTTGTCGGCCGGCAGGGCCGCGAGGCCGAGCGATTTGGCCAGGTCGGCGTAGAGCGCCTGGGTGCGTCCGGGCATGGCGACAGGGTCCTTCGGTCAGCTCGTGCAGGCGTACAACGAATCGGCGCGGCGACAAACCGGCGTGGTCAGGCCGCGTTCATCACGTACTGCTGAAGATCGTCGGCGAATTTCTTGTAGCCATTGCGCCCCAACCGGTCGGTCTTCTTCTTGTAATGGTCGATCACCATGGTCAGCGCGTCGTTCACGTCGGCCGGCGATTTTGCCGCGCGCAGGATGGCGTCGGCCATCATCAGCACCTGCCCGGCAGAGCCGTCGGGCTTGTCGTCCTTCATGCGCGGGTAGATCATCATGTTCAGGATGGTGACGGCGTGGTCGTGCGCCAGGATGGCGTCGCTGACCGCGAAGCTGGCGGCGAGCACGTCACTCTTGCCGCCGCCCTTGCGCACCGCTTCCAGCAGCCGGTCGAGCTGGCCGCGGTTGATCTCGCGCGCGACGAAGCCCTGGCAGTCGACGTTGCCGGCGGCCAGCTTGTCCAGGTCGGCGAGGCCGGTCTTCACCGCCGGGTCGGCGACCAGCTTGGCCGCGTCATCGCCGGTCATTGCGTCCGACTTCTTGGCGAGATCCGCAAGAATGGCGGTGACCTTGTCGCGGAATTCCAGCGCGGCGTCGGCGCCCTCCATGCCGTCCTTGACCAGCGCCGCAAGGTCGTCGCGGGCGAGCGACATGAACATCTGATCCTCGCTGGCGAACTCGCGGGTCTGCGGTGCCTGCTGCTTTTTCAGATGGTCGTCGGTCACCTGCATCGTCTTGTCCTGCAGGACGAGCTTGTCCACCAGCGAGGTGTTGAAGGCCAGCGTGCCGTCCATCGTGCCGCGCATGTCGATCTCCCTCGCCTTCTTGCCGATGGAGGTCTGCGGCATGGTGAATTTCAGCGGCACGACGACGATCTGGTCGGGGTTGTCGGCCAGCGCGCGCGCGGTGGCGTGGTCCGCTGCCGCGTTGTCGGCGCCGACGATCCAGTCCTTGATCTTGGCGCCCAAGCCGCTCGCCGGGGTCGCGTCGCCCTGCAGCATCTTCTGGTCCACGCCACCCTCGTCCTCGAACACGAAGGTCATGCTGCTCTTGGTCGGCAGCGGATCGAGGTCGCGTTCGGCGCCGGTGCTCGCGGTGGTCGGCGCGTTGTTCATCACGCCGCCGTCGATGAAGCGCACCATGATGCCGGCGGAGATCATCATATCGACCGGCTTGAACGCGCCGGGGAATGACGCCGAGGCGTGCACCGCCTTGGCGACCTCCAGGTCCGGCTCGGTGTCGGCGTTGAAGATGTAGAGCTGGGCCACGTCCTTGTTGTTCTTGATCGGCTTGTGGGTGGCGGGGTCGAGCTCCTCCTTGTAGGTGCCGGACATCGACAGCTCCTTGATCGCCGGGATCACCTTGGAAAGGGCCCGGTAGTCGGCAAAGGTCGGGCCGGCCTTGTTGCCCGAGAGCCGCTTGGCGATCTCGACCACCGCCGGGTCGGGCTTGCCGCCGTCGCCGGTGACCTGCTGGACGTATTCCATCATCCGCTTGCGCAGGGTTTCGTCGAGCACGTCGCGGACGGTGTCCTCGAGGCCCTGGCCGGTGAGGGGGCTGCCGCGGTTGCTGATGGCGGCCTTCAGCAGGCCCATTTTGGTCCCGCCGGTGCCCTCGGTGATCCGCGCGCCGGTCGCGTCGTCGTTGGCAACGGTTTCGAACTCCTTGGCGGTGATGCCGGCCGCCACCAGCGCCGCGGTCATCGATCCCACCGAGGCGCCGGTGACCACCTTCAGGTCCTTCAGCACGCCGCTTTGCTCCAGGGCGCGGACGGCGCCGGGCAGGGCCGCGCCCTTGCCGCCGCCGCCGGAGAACGTGATCTCCTGGATGGGCGGGCGCGGCGCGGTCAGCGAGACCTTGCCGTCGGGGCCTTTGGTGATGGTCAGTTTCTTGCCGTTGGCGCCGGTGAAGTCCCGCGGTTGGCCGGTCAGCGCCGCCGGCTTGATCGGGGCGCCGGACGGGGGCTTGCCCTGGCCGATCGCCATGGAGGTCGCGGAGGGTGGCGGCGGCAGCGCGGAGGCGCTCGGCATGAAGGTGACTTTTTTGGGCTGGCTGGCGGCGGTGTCCGTGGCCGATCGGACCACGTTGACGCCGAGAACGCGCTCGACCCATTGCTGCTGCGTCAGGCTGCCGCTCATTGCCAATTCCCCTCCCGATCGGATCGCAAGCCAACAGGTGCACGGCGGTCGTTCGCCGCGCGTCGGTTGCGCCAGTATTCCCCAGGATGGTCGACCCGACCAGCCGTTTCCGGGGGCGGGTCAGGGCAATCGGGTGAACGCCGGGAAGGCGGCCGATCAGCAGGTTCACTGTCATTGCGAGGAGCGCAGCGACGCGGCAATCCCCATCCCGGTACGCTCCTCGCGGGGGATTGCCGCGTCGCTGCGCTCCTCGCAATGACAGCGGGATCCGGGCAGGCTCGCCGCTTCACCCGATTGCCCTGGGGGGAAGGTCAGATGCCGTTACGGCATATCCATGTCGGTGGCGGAGCTTTACGCGCGATCATAGCTTACGGACGCCGACCCTCGCCAAGGCCCCGGCAAAACGGGCGGTGTTGCGGTACAGGTCAGGTGGTGCTTGAAATGTGCGCACAAAGTGCGACCTACGCACTTGGCGTGCAGCCTGGAGGCACCATGCTTTCGTCCCCGCTTGCGGATGTCTACGACCCGAAGCTCCGCGGCATCTCACCTGACCGGGTTGCCGCGACCTTGAACGTCCAGATGGGGGACATCGCGCGCCTTGCCGCCGTTCATCGCAACACCCTGGCGCGCACCCCGACGTCATCGAAGGTGCAGGGCCGACTTGGCGATGTAATGCGGATCCTGACCGAAGCCGCCGAGTTGCTCGACGGCGACCTTGGGAAAGCCGTCATCTGGTTTCGCCATCAGCCGCTCGCCGGGTTTGAGGGGCAGACGGCCGATGAGCTGGTGGCCAAGGGTCATGGGGACGCCATCCTGACGCACCTGCACCTGCTCCGGCAGGGTAGTTACGCCTGAGCGCTCCCGGTCTCCCAGGCGGCAAGGTTCGCCAGCGCTTCTGGCGCGTGCTCGCGCCACGCTGGGCACATGAACCACTAAGCGGCGCCGACGCGGCGCTGTATGGCGGACGGTGGAACCCGAAGGGCGTCCCGGCGCTCTATATGTCCGCTGAATTTACCACGGCGGTTGCCGAATATCAGCAGGATCTCGGGATCAGGCCGGGCACATTCTGTGCCTATGACGTTGTGGTCGATGATGTTCTCGACTTGCGCGACGCCGCAGTACTCGCTGAATGCGCAATCGACCCAGCCGACCGGTTCTGCGCCTGGAAGGCTATCCTGCTGATCCACCATCGGCGACCACCGACATGGGATATTGCCGACAGGCTGATGTCGGCAGGCGCCGCGGGTGCCCTGTTTCCGTCTGATCAAGCGAAGGGCGGCACAAATCTCGTGCTGTGGCGCTGGAACGACAGGCCCGATCGTACGGTGACGGCGCTCGACCCGATGCGCGACCTGCCGGACCGCCCGGCCGAATGAGACGGCTGGCGTGCCTCACCGGTCCAGCAGCCCGCACGGCCAGGTGCCGGAGTGCGCCTCCACGTGGGCGTCCGCTCGGGAATAAGTGAATCGATCGATGGCACACGGCTCGGTTGTCCCGGCATGACGGGTGGGGCCGTTCTTGGGTAGCCGAAGCGGTTGTTTCGTCTCAGGCTCTAATCGTCCCGCCGCAACGCCAAAACACTTATCCGGGTGCGGATCGGGTCAATGGTCGCCAGTGCTCCGCTGCGCAATTCCGGTTCGAGCTGTCGCAATGCCGAAACGACCATGTCTCCGATCGCATCGGGACTGACATTGTCCGCGCGGATCTGGATGACGCTTGGCCGCGCGTCGCCCGTCGCCGCAAGGATTGCGCTGAAATCGAGATCCTGTGTCAGCACAATGAAATCATGGTCTCTGGCATAGGCCATGATGACCGAGTTTGCTGCCTGTGCCGATCCAACCGACGCCCAATGGACCGCCGCATAGCCAGCACCCGTCAGCCAGTCGACCCAGCGTGGCGACAAATTCATGTCGAGAAGCAGTTTCACGTATCGCTCAGCACGACCTCGCGCTCTTCGGCGCGCCAGGCGGCGTACCGCAAAGCCTGCAGGATGTCCTCACGCTCCAGGTAGGGATAGTCGAGCAGGATTTCGTCGATGCCGCGTCCGGCCCCGATCTGGCCGACAATCATGCCGACGGTGACGCGCATGCCGCGGATGCAGGGCTTGCCGCCCATCACCTCAGGGCGCTGCGTGATCCGATCCAAGGTCGGCATGGCGGTCTCCTCGATTGATCGAGATGTCTGGAGAATATCGTGTGACGCACTTGCGACAAATTAGGTCATTCGTCGCCACCTGTCCAAGCCGATGTCCTGTCGGATGCAGCCATCGGCTGGACGTCACCGATCCAGCAGCACGCACGGCCAGACGCCGGAGTGCGCCAGCTCGCGTGCCGCCTCGCGGATCGTCGCGTGGAACCGGTCGAGGATGTCGGATCGCGCCGTGCCGGTCGCCCGCACGATCGCCAGCGGCCAATAGGCGTGCGGGCGGAACCGCACCGCGGCCACCGTGCCGTGCTGGCGGTCCAGCTCGAACGCGCCCTGCGTCAGCAGCGTGTAGCCAATGCCGGCGCGGATCATGGCGCGGATGATCGAATGGTCGTCCGCCTCGGCGCGGATGTTGAGCGTCACGCCGGTGCGCGCGACCCAGGCATCCAGCAGCCGGCGCGAGGCGTTCGGCCGGCTCGGCACGATCAGCGGAATGTCGGCGAGGTCGGCGATGCGGATCTGCGCGCGGTCGAGCAGCCGCATGCCGGGCTGGCCGACCAGGAACACTTCTTCCTGGAGCAGCGGGGTGATCTCGAAGCCCTTCTGCGGCAGGGGATCGTGCAGGCAGGAGATGTCGACCTGGCCGCGCACCAGCCACTCGTGGATCTGGCTGCTGAAGCCGCCGACCAGCTTGAGGAACACGTTCGGGTAGCGCGCGCCGAAGCGCTGCACCAGCGCGGGCACCAGGAAATGCGCCGCGGCCGGTGGCACCGCTAAGGCGATGCTGCCGGAGGGTCCCTGCGCCCCAGTGCGGATTTCCTGCCTGGTCTGTTCGAGTTCGCGCAGCACCGCCTGGCAGCGCTCCAGCAGCGTCTGGCCGGCGCCGGTCAGGCTGACGCCGTGGCCGTTGCGGGTGAACAGTTTGGCGCCGAGTTCGGCTTCCAGCTTGCCGATCTGCCGGCTGACCGCGGGCTGCGAGATGCGCAGCAGCTCGGCGCCGCGGCTGTAGCTGCCGCATTCGGCGACGGTCTGGAAGTAGCGCAGGGCGCGGGTTTCCATGCGTTGGGTGCTCTGGGTGGCGGCTGGGGGCGATCACATGATTACGTTATAAAGCCTATGCATCTTATGCCTTGGACGCAAGATCGCGGACCCCATAGCGTTGCGCCCGCATCACCCGCGGAGGGGCGCGCGATGAAGTTCGGACTGCTCAGCCAGATCCAGGTGCCGAAGCCGTGGACCGAGACCACGGAGCGGCAGACCTACTGGGACAACCTCGATCACGTGGTCGCGGCGGAGGCGGCCGGGTTCCACTATTTCTGGCTCACCGAGCAGCACTTCTTCGCCGAGATCGGCCATTGCGCCGCGCCCGAAATGGTCCTGGCGGCGCTCAGCCAGCGCACCACCAGCATCCGGCTGGGTTTCGCGGTGATCCTGATGCCCTGCCACAACCCGTTCAACATCGCCGAGCGGGTGGCGACGCTGGACGTGCTGTCGAACGGCCGCTGCGAGTTCGGCGCCGGGCGGGGGACGGCACCGTATGTGGTCGAGGGGCTGGGGTTCAATTCGGATGCGGCGTATGGCCGCGAGGTCGGACGCGAGGCGCTGACCGCGGTGTTGCAGATGCTCGAGCAGGAGCATTTCCCGGGGTTTCGTGGAAAACATTTCGATCTGCCGGCGCGCCAGGTCGTGCCGCGGCCGATCCAACGTCCGCACCCGCCGCTGTGGTACGCGGCGTCGAACCTGGAAACCTTCGAGCGGGCCGGCGCGGACGGCGTGGGGGTGCTGAGCGTGACGCGCTACACGCCGGAGCAGGTGAAGCCGCACGTGCGGGCGTATCGCGCGGCGATCCGGTCCGCCTCGCCGATCGGGCGGTTCGTCAATGACCATGTCGGGGCGTTTGCGGTGGGCGTGGTGCACGATGATGATCGTGTTGGGCGGGCGCTTGGGTGTGCTGCGGCGCGGTTCTACTACGGCGACAATGATGCTGAACTGAACAAGGTGCGGTTCGGGTCATCGGAGGGCGTGGCGGCGATCAAGGCGCGCATGGCGGGTTATACCGACGACGACATGATCGAGACGGGGATGGCGATCGGCGGAAATGCCGACAGCGTGTGCCGCCAGGTCGAGCGTTGGGCCGAGGCGGGGCTGGACCAGATGATCTTCATGCTGCAGATCGGCCGCACGACGCACGAGCAGGTGCTGCGCTCGATCGAGCTGATCGGGGAGAAGGTGATGCCGCGGTTTGCTGGGTGAGGCGGTAACCAGCTATGCGTGAAGTGGCCGCGGCTGGGCGGCCTGATATCCGGCTGGCGGCTGTGGTACAGCAAGCAAGAAAGCACGCAATCAAGCGGACACAGAGTTTCACAGAGTGCACACAGAGTTTCACCGAGAAGATTTTTTGGCGCTTCGCGCGCAGGTTTATCAAATGAGGTCGCGCGAAGCGCAATCATTTCTTCTCTGTGAAACTCTGTGTGCACTCTGTGAAACTCTGTGTCCGCTTGATTGCTTGCTTGCTACGCGGTACGCCCAGCCCCCGCGCGCCTGAGCCCACGCAATCGCCCCGACTGTCATCAGGCATAGGCGCGACATGGCACGCCTGGGGTGGAACGACGCATCCTCTCCAGGTTACCATCGCGCAGTCACCATTGTTGGACCTCGCCTGATGTCGAAGCACGATTTCCGCGCGGCAGAATTCGCCGACCGCATCAACCGCACCCGCGAGGCGATCGGCGCGGCCGGGCTCGACTGGCTGCTGGTCATGCACCCGATGTCGCTGCACTGGCTGATCGGCACGGAGGCGAAAAGCTATCAGGCCTTCCAGTGCCTGGCGCTGTCGGCGCGCGCCACCCCGCTGGTGATGTTCACCCGTCTGTCCGAACGCTGCGAATTCATCGAGGACTCCCTGGCCGACGAGGTGGTCGGCTGGGGCGGTGGCGAACCCGAAGACCCGATCGACGCTTTTTCGCGCCTGGTGGTGCGGCTTGGGCTGCGCGTCGCCCGCGTCGGGCTGGAAACCCCGGCGTACTACCTGCATCCGCACCACTATGTGCGGCTGAAGGATTGCCTCGGCTCGGCGCTGGTGGCCGAGCCGGTCAACCTGGTGGCCGCGCTGCGGGCCGTAAAGTCGCCGCGCGAGATCGCGCTGATCCGCCAGTCCGCGCGCATCGCCGACCTGGCGATGGCGGCCTGCGTCGGCGCCGCGAGGGCGGGGCGCACCGAGCTGGAGGTCGCCGCCGCGGTCTACCAGTGCCTGCTGGTGAACGGCAGCTCACTGCCGGCCAGCGCGATCAACCTGGTGACCGGCGAGCGCTGCGGCTTTGCGCACGGCGCGCCGACGCTGCGCCGGCTGCAGCGCGGCGATCCCGGCAATGTCGAGTTCGCCGCTGCCTACAAGCGCTACACCAAGACGATCGGGCGGCAGTTCAACCTCGGGCCGGCCGGTGCGCGCGTGCGCGAGATCTACGACGTGGCGCGCGCGGCGTTCGAGGCGTGCCTGAGCGAAATTCGCGACGGCGTGCCGGCTGTCGTGCCGCACGAGGCGGCGAAGCGGGTGATCGCCGCGGCCGGAATGGATCGCTACCGGCTGCACACCACCGGTTACGGGGTGGGTCCCGGCGTGCCGCCCTCCTGGGGCGAGCCGCCCAACATGTTCGGCGGCAGCACCGATGTGCTGCGCGCCGGCATGGTGGTCTCGGTCGAACCGCCGGTGTTCATCGCGGAGGAAAAGCTTGGTGCGCGTATCATCGACAACGTGCTGGTGACCGAGACCGGGGCGGAGCTGCTGTCGGATTATCCGCTGGACCTGATCGAGATTGGGTAGTCGCCTGTCATCGCTCGGCCAGCCCCCTGTCATGGCGCGGCCAGCCCCCTGTCATTGCGAGGAGCGGAGCGACGAAGCAATCTGGTGCCCCCGATGCAGGAGATTGCTTCGTCGCTCCGCTCCTCGCAATGACAGGTTGTTTCCAGTCAGCTTCGACATGCTCTAAAATTCCTCCACCCGACCGTTCCGTCACCGATCACAAGGAGACCGCCCCATGGCACTCCACTTCACCCGCGAGGAATTCGCCGCCCGTCAGCGTCGCGCGCGCGAGGAGATCGCCCGTGCCGGCCTGCACGGCCTGCTGATCTTCCGCCAGGAGAGCATGTATTATCTGACCGGCTACGACACCAGCGGCTACAGCATGTTCCAGGGCATGTATCTGGGCGCCGACGGCGCGCTCGCGCTGCTGACGCGCTCGGCCGACCAGCGGCAGGCGCGCCTCACCTCGGTGATCCAGGACATCCGCATCTGGACCGACCGCGAGGGGGCGGACCCGGCGGGCGAGCTGCGCGACATGGTGGCCGAGTATGGCGGTCGCGGCCGGCGGATCGGCGCGGAGTATCACGCCTATGGCCTGACCGCGCAGCGTGGCAAGATGGTGGATGCCGCGTTCGCCGGGTTCTGCGAGCTGGTCGATGCCTCGGATCTGGTGCGGCTGCTGCGCCTGGTCAAAAGCCCGGCGGAGCTGGCCTATCTGCGCCAGGCCGGGAAACTGGTCGATGAGGCCTGCACGGTGTCGCGGCGCATGACGGTGCCGGGCGCCTCGGTCGGCGCGGTGTATGGCGAGATGCTCAACGCGATCATGCGCGGCGACGGCGACCCGACCGCCAGCCGCTGGCCGATGGGCGCCGGCGAGGAGGCGCTGCTGGTGCGCTACCACACCGGCCACGGCACGGTGGCGCCGCGCGACCAGGTGCAGTTCGAGATCGCCGCCTCCTATCGCCACTACCACGCGGCGATGATGTACGTGATCCTGACCGGCGAGGTCGATCCGCGGCATCGCCACATGTTCGACGCCTGTGCCGAGGCGCTGGAGGCGTGCGAGGCCGCGCTGCGGCCCGGCAACACCGTCGGCCAGGTGTTCGACGTGCATGCGCACGTCATGACCAAGGCGGGCTACGCCGGGCATTTCCTCAACGCCTGCGGCTACACGATGGGGGCGACCTATCCGCCGAGCTGGATGGACTGGCCGATGCTGTATGCCGGGGAACCGCAGGTGCTGGCGCCGAACATGGTGTTCTTCCTGCACATAATCCTGCTGAACAGCGACACCGGGCTGAGCATGTCGCTCGGCGAGACCGCGATCATCACTGATGGCGGCTGCGAGCCGATCAGCCATGCGCCGCGCCATCTGCTGGTGGCGGCGGGCTGACGGCGAACTGCCCCGAAGCTTCACCTCGCCCGCGCTTTGCGGGGTTGGGCCGCGAAGCGCACCAACGTGAGGCGCGAAGCGCCGAGGGTGAGGGGCGGTGCAGCCGCGCCGAGCGTTTATACACGCTGCTCTACCCTCACCCGCCGCGTTGCGGCGACCTCTCCCGCGAAGAGCGGGCGAGGTGACGTTATGGCGGGCCGCGGCCTTGCGAGCGCCTGCCGCGCTTGTTTGGCAACGAGTCCTCACACCACCGCGGTCGAACGGATGGCATCCCAACGCACCAGCCTGATCCGCTTCTCGCGCATCAGGCTGATCCGCCGTAGCCACAGCTCGGCCTCGCCGACCAGCAGCTTCGCCATGGCGTGGCTCGGCTTCCGCTCGCGCATGCCGCGCATCGCGCCGTGCCAGCCCTGCAGCGCCTGCTGCATGTGGCGCAGCGAGATGTCCTCGGCGACGCGTACATCGAACCCAAGACGGCCGAGTGCCGCGGTGATCGCGCGCTGGCTCGGCACCGTCGGCCGGCGTCCTTCCAGCCGGCTCCACGCCATCACCCCGAGGTCCGCCGGATCGAGCGGTTGGTCGGCCACCAGCTCCACCATCATCAGCTCGCCGCCCGGCCGCAGCGCGCGGAAGATGGCGACCAGCACCGGTCCCGGGGCCTCGCCGCGCAACGCCTCCAGCGCCAGCGCGTGGTGGAACGACCGGCGGGAGAAATTTGGCGCTGCCGGGTCCCAGGTCTTGATCTCCGCGCGCCGGCCGAGCCCGCTGCGCGTGCTGCGCTCCATGGCCATCTCGGCCAGGTCCGGGTCGGCCTCGAAGCCGGTGACCCAGGCGCCAAGCTGCGCGGCCACGCAGCAGGCCGGGCCGCCGGTCCCGGCACCGACCAGCAGCAGGCTGGTGGCCTCCGACAGCGCGAGCGGCTTGGCCAGGCGCAATGTCTCCTGTTCGCCGGCGGGGGAGATGAAGCCCTCGCCCCACAACAATTCGACGACGGCGATGCGGTCCCGGCCCCAGTGGGACGGCGGCATTGGCGCGCCCGGAAGCGCTGGTTCGGTGGCCTCGAACGCCGGTTCATCGTCCGGCGCCAGCTCCATCCTTGCGCCGGTCACGCCGATCAGGTCGGCCAACATGCTCCACACTCGGCCAAGCGCCATCCAACACACCTCCGCATGCGGAGGATGCCGCCAAAATGTTGACGAAGCGTTGATATGCCGGGATCGGTCTTCCAACGTAGGGCGGAAAAGCGCAGCGCATTCCGCCACTTGCGGGGCATCGTGGGGCCTGCGGGGGCGCTTGAAGAGGGCGGAATGCGCTGCCCCCCGGATCAAGTCCGGGGGCGTTGGCTTTTCCGCCCTGGCGTTGTGCGAAGGCGCCCTACGGTGCGAAGGCGCCCTACTCGAACTCGGTCAGTACGTAGCGCACGACCTTGTCGCCGACGACGCTGGGACGGTGGCGGTGGGCGGGACCGGCCGGGATGTGCAGCATGTCGCCCGGGCCGGCTTCCACCACGTGGTCGTCGAAGGTGTAGCGGATGCGCCCGGCCAGGATGAAGATCGAGTGGCCGGTCTCGCACCAATGGTCCTCCGCCGCCGGGTTCGCCGCGCCGGGTGGGTCGGGCGCGCGCTCCTGGTAGCGCAGGGTGATGCCGAACGGGCTGACCGCCTCGCGGACCATCAGCCGGTCTCCGGCGGCCCGCAACGGGTGGGCGGCGGCGGGGAAGTGATAGGGGCTGTCTGGCATGTCCGCACTTTGCCCGGAACGCCGCCGCCCGGCTAGCGCCCGCGGCTCGGCGTTTGGCGCAGCAGGCGCCAGGGGTCGGGCATCGGGCCGGCCGGGATCTCGATCACCGCGGGCACGTCCGCCTTGAACGCGGTGCGCAGCGCCTGGCGCAGCTCCGCCGGCGAGGTGGCGCGCAGGGCGAGCGCGCCAAAGCTGTCGACGAACTTCTGGAAGTCGGGGTTGCGCAGGTCCGAGGCGATCAGGCGGTTGCCGAACATCTCCGCCTGGATGCGCCGGACGTTGCCGTAGGCGCCGTCGTTGACCAGCACGATCACCACCGGGATGCGCTGCTGCACGGCGGTGGCCAGCTCCTGCGCATTGAACATGAAGCCGCCGTCGCCGGACACCGCGACGACCGGCACGTTCGGGCGCGCCACCTTGACGCCGATCGCCGTCGCCACGCCCCAGCCGAGCGTGCCCTGGTAGCCCGGCGAGATGAACGTGCGCGGTCGGACGACCGGGAACACCAGGCGCGCGGCGTAGCCAAGCTGGGTCAGCTCATCGACGAAGATGCCGTCTTCCGGCAGTTCGGTGCGGATCGCCTCCAGGTAGCCGATCTGCGGCTGCAGGACCGAGACCACCGCCGCCTGTTCGGCGCGCAGGCCGGCCAGTTCGTCGGCGCGAGAGTCGCGGCGGCGGTTGTGCGGGGGCAGTGCGTCGCGCAGCAGCGCCAGCGCGGTGGCGGCGTCGGCGGTGATGCCGACGGTGGGGCGCTCGATGCGGTCGAGTTCCTCGGCGTCGGCGTCGATGCGCACCACTTTCAGCGCGGCGTCGGTGCCCCATTGCTGAAGCTGCGTCTGCAGCCGCGTGCCGACGGCCAGCACGACGTCGGCCTGGCCCCACAGCTTGTGGCCCATCAGCACGTTGGCGGCGAGCGGATGGCGGGCATCCAGGATGCCCTGGCCCATGCGGTGGGCGACGACCGGGGCCTGGAGGAGGTCGGCGATGGCGGTGACCTCGGCGCTGGCGTGCTGGGCGCCGCCGCCGACGATGATCAGCGGGCGGTGCGCCTCGCCGAGGAGTTTTGCCGCGCGCGCGATCGCGTCGGGATCGACCGTCGCGTTGTCGCCCTGGGCGGCGGGGAGCGAGGCGACCGGGGCGCGGCGGGCCAGCACGTCGATGGAACATTCCAGCGCCACCGGCCGCGGCCGGCCGGAGCGAAGCTGGCGGAACGCCTCGTTGACCTTGAGCGGCGCCTCGTGCGGCGCGCGGATGCGGTCGGCGTATTTGGTCAGTTGGCGCATGATGGCGAGCTGGTCGGGCAGCTCATGCAGGTGGCCGTAGCCACGGCCGATCGCGGCCTGGGCGATCTGGCCGATGAACGCCAGCACCGGCGCGTTGGTGGCGTAGGCGGTGCACAGCGCAGCGGTGGTGTTGAGGAAGCCGGGACCGGGCACCACGGTGTAGGCGGCGGGCTTGCCGCTGGCCATCGCCATGCCCAGCGCCATGTAGCCGGCGCCCTGCTCATGGCGCGTGTGGATCGGCCGGATTTTTTCCCCCGCGCCGTGCAGCGCGTCGAACAGGTAGTCGTTCTGGACGCCGGGCAGGCAGAAGATGGTGTCGATGCCGTTGGCGATCAGCGCGGCGACGGCGGCCTCGCCGGTGGTCATGGTGGCGGGGGCCGTCGAGGTTGTGGTCATTTGCTGCGTCTCCGCGGTGTTGCGGCGGACGCTAGAAGCGGGGCAGCCTGCTGGCAATCGGATGCACCCGGAGGCGGCGCGCGATGAGCGATCGGCTGGCGACGACGATCGGCGAGCTGCGGCTGCGCAATCCGGTGATCTGCGCCTCGGGCGAGCCGGTCATGACGGAGGCGGGCATTCTCGCCGCGCTGCGCGCCGGCGCGGCGGGGGTGATCGCCAAGTCGGTGAACGAGCGGGCGGAGGCGGCGGCGCAACTCGATCGGGCCGACTATGTGGAGCTGGACGCCGCCGGCGTGCCCGTCGCGCACGGGGTGTCGCTGTTCAACCGCTCGGGTCTGGCGCAGCGCGGGGCCGCCGATTGGTTCGCTGCGCTCGCGGTGATCGATCGGGACGCGGCGCGAGGAGGAGAAATTCGTTGCGGCGTCGATCGTGCTCGCCGGGGCCGACGGGGCGGCGATGCTGGGACGCATCGCGCGGCGGGCCGGGCTGCGGGTGTTCGAGCTGAATGTCGGCGCGCCGCACGCCTCCGAGGCGACGCCGGGGGCGATCGCGCAGGAGACCGACCCGGCGCGGCTGGCCGACCTGGTGGCGCGCGTGCGCGCGGCGACCGAGGGCATGCAGCTTTGGGTGAAGCTGACCGGCTTGTCGGCGAACCTGCCGGCGCTGGCGGTGGCGGCGCGGCAGGGCGGCGCCGATGCGGTGTGCATGATGGGGCGGTTCATGGCGATGGTGCCGGACCTCGAGACGTTTGCGCCGGTGCTGGGGACGTCGGCGGCGTATGGCGGCGGCTGGGCGTTGCCGATCGTCTGCCGCTTCCTGGCGCTGAGCCGGCGCGCGGTGGGGCCGGGGTTTCCGTTGCTGGGCACCAACGGTGTGCGCAGCGGCGGCGATGTGGCGCGCATGGCGCTGGCGGGGGCGTCGGCGACCGAGTTGTGCTCGGTGGTGATGCATGAGGGGTTCTCCGGGCTGACGCGGGTGATCGGGGAATTGGACGCGTTGCTGGCGGCGCGCGGGGTGCCGTTTGCCGAACTGGTCGGGCGCGCCGCGGATGCGTTGCAGGGCTATGGCGAGCAGGCCGCAGTGCCGGGGCGGTGGCGGGAGGTCGTGCCGCCCGAAACGATCAGCTAGCGGCGGCTGTCATTGCGAGGAGCGCAGCGACGAAGCAATCTGGTGCCTCAGGGGCGGGAGATTGGTTCGTCGCTGCGCTCCTCGCAATGACAAGGGAGCTGCGCTCCTCGCAATGACAGCAGGCCTGCTCCGCCGCCTGCTGCATCTCGTCCGCCAGCCTTCGCGCTAGGCAATTGTGTCGTCCGGTGCCGGAGGCTCGCCGCCCTTGCGGCGCATCAACCGATCGAAGGCGGCGAAGTCGGCGCGGGAGCGGCGTTCGGCGAAAAATGCCACCGCGTTCATCGTCGCGAGCTTTTCGGCGACGGCGGTGGCTATGAACTGGTTGATGCTGGTCCCGTCTTCCTTGGCGCGCCGTTCCACCTCGGCCTTGATGGAGCGCGGCAGGCGCAGGGGATATGTGCTCTGGTGCTTCAAGGCCTTATCCTCCGAATCGCCTCGGCTGGCGTCAACAGGTCGATACCGAACCGAGCTGGCGCCGTCCCGAAATCGCGCAGATTGAATGTGACGATCGCGCTCGCCTGACCGTTGACCGCCGCTTCGAGCACGAGTTCGTCGCCTGGGTCACGAAGCTGCGGCCGCTACATGTAGTGGATCTCGGTCGGTTCCAGCATCGAAATCACCGCGTCGACGAAGACGCCAACCTGCCGCGCACCAAGCTTTGCGGCAAGTCGGTGTTCGGGAAGTTTGCACGTGGCTTCGTACTCCAGCGCCAATGCCACGCCCCCGATCAGCGTCACACGGGAGGCGCACGCCGCGATCAGGATGGCCGCCGATGCGCCGGAAGGGCTTCGCATGGCCGCAACCGTTACATTGGTGTCGAGCACAAGCCTCACATTCTTGTGACTATGACATTGCGGGCGATGTGACAAGGGAGGTCAACCGACAAGGGGAGCCAAGATCGGGCGACCGGTTCCCGCCCCGGGCTGCCCTACTCCGCCGCCTGCTGCACCTCGTCCGCCAGCTTGCGCACGCGCAGAATCGGATCGCGCCGCAGCGACTCCGGCGTCAGCAACCCGAGCGCGCCGGCCACCGACCAGTAGGCATGATCCGCGTGGCGAACGATCATGCACTCGCTGGAGACGCCGATATGCTGGCCCTCCAGCGAATGCGCGCAGGCGATGTGCGCGATCTCCTCGGGCAGGCCGACCGCGAGGCAGACATAGGTGCCGAACACGGTGTGGCGCAGCGTCGGCTGGCCGGTGGCGGACGGGTCGTCCTGCCAGCGCGCCAGATTGACCGGGTCGAACTCATAGGGCTTGCCCACGTCGTGGCACAGCGCGCCGGTCAGCACCACGTCACGGTCGATCCGCACCTCCGGCCGCTGCGCGATGAACGTGTCGGCGATCTGCAACGCCAGCCGCGCCACGCCGCGCAGATGGTCGGCCTGGCTGCCGCGTTTCAGCACGTTCATGCCCGGGTTGCCGCCGGGTGGGATGTCGCTGATGCGCCCGAAGCTGGAGTGCGACAGCGCGAAGGCCCAGGCCTCGATCGCCTTGGTGCGCAGCACGAGGTTCTGGATCTGCTCGATCTCCGGCAGGTCCTCGACCACCGAGCGGCGCAGCGCGTCGGTGATCGGCCGTTGCTGGGTGACGAAGTGCAGTGCCATCCGATGCCTCCCACGGCGGTCCTGACGCAGACTACCAGCCCGATGGCGTGATACAATCGCGCGGTCCGACATCACGGAGGGCCGGTCCCATGCAAGCGCAAAGCCCTGTCGGCGACGACAGCATCCTCGGCCTGGTGGACGTGCAGCCGACCTTCATGCCGGGCGGCGAACTGCCGGTGGCCGACGGCGACGCCGTGGTGCCGGTGATCAACCGGCTGCTGGCGGGCGCGTTCGTGCATGGCTTCGCCACGCAGGACTGGCACCCGCCGGGGCATGCCTCGTTCGCCAGCGCGCACCCGGGCAAGCGGCCGTACGACACGATCGAGCTTGCCTATGGCACGCAGGTGCTTTGGCCGGATCATGCGCTGCAGGGCACCGCCAACGCGGCGCTTCATTCCGCCGTCGATCCGCGCCGCGTCGAGGTGATCGTTCGCAAAGGGTACCATCCGGCGATCGACAGCTACTCCGCTTTCTTCGAAAACGACCGCACCACCGCCACCGGCCTGGACGGCTGGCTGCGCCAGCGCGGGTTCCGCCGGATCTTTCTGAGCGGTCTCGCAACGGATTTCTGCGTCGCCTGGTCGGCCGAGGACGCGGTGCGGCTCGGTTACGAGGCCGTGCTGATCGAGGACGCCTGCCGCGGTATCGCCCTGCCGGCGACGGCCGGGCGCACCACGCTGGACGATGCGCGGGCACGGCTGACCGGGCTTGGCGTGCGGTTCGTGCGTAGCGACGATCTGCGCGCCTGAACCGCCGTCACGGCGGATTGTTACGCAACCGCTGCCGGCCGACCGCCGCTCACCCGCAGTGTCCGTCGTGGCATCCGCGCACGAAGAGCCGCTCGGCCGCGCGTTCCACCGAAACCCGGTAGGCAAGGCCGCGCCCGGGCGTATGCGAATGATACCAGCCGACCGCGACGAGCAGATTGCCATGCGCGTCGTTCAGGTAGGCACGCATGATCGCCCCGGCGGCGGCGATGTTGAAGCACGGGTCGTTGATGAGGCGTGCGCGGACGACCGGTTCCGGCAGCTTCGCAAGCTGCGCGAGCTTAGGCGTCCAGCTTGAGTTCACCTGCATCGGCCCGAAGTCGTCCGATCCGTTCGCGTTATGGCTGACCAACCCCGGTGTGCCGCCTTCGACCGCCTGGACTGATGGCAGCACACGTGGCGGAAGATGATACCACGCCGCAACGGCGACCATGCAGGCCAGGTATGGAACCGCCATGCGCTCAGCGTCTCGCCGCGCGGAACGGTGCGCGCAGCTCGTTGTCCGCGCCGAGGCGGTCGATCCAGGCGTCCACCTCGGCCTCCTCGACGAACAGCCCGGCTTCGATCTCCGCGTCGGCCTCGGCGATCATCTCGGCTTCCCAGGCGAATCGGCGCTGCCGCTCGGCCTCGGTTTCGGAGCGGGCAGCTTGCGCGCTGTCGTTCGGGCGCGGGGCAGTGTCCATGCCGTGCAATATAGTCCTGGTTGCGCGCCACTGCCAGCGCGACGAGGTCGGGCGTCACGATCGACGTGGGGCACCGTCTGCAACGTCCCACCGTAGCCTATGCTGACGGTCCAAAGCCCCAGTGGATCCACCCGGTTCAGCGGGTCATTGCCGACATATGCATTGAATCTCCGCCCCGACGCGCTTGCGTCGAACAGGCAGGGGTTTTCCCTTGGTGTTGCAACCGCTTGCAGCACTCATCCCCTGACACGCCATGCCTCACGGCAGCGAATTTTCCCAGACGCACATTCTGGGCCGCGGCCGGTGCGTCGGGCAAGCGCGACGGCAGCTCAAGGAGAGCGGTCAGAGGGTGTTGCGGGACTGGCCGGGGCCGAACACGCGAAGCACTCGCACGTCGCCGGCGCTCTTGTCTCGGCCGGTGTCGGGATGGACGCGATACAGCGCCCGATAGCCGCCGTTACAGGGCAATTCGCGTACCCCTCGATGCTGGCCGACCGGATAGCGGCACGGGTGCTCACGCAACCGCTCGATCGCTGCCCAAATTGCCGCCAGACGGCGCCGTGCCCGTGGCCCTGACCCTGGTTGCGTCAGCCAATGGGTGATCGCCTCAAGGTCATTGCGCGCCCGAGGGGCGTAGATCAGCGTGCGCGGCACCCGGCCGGTCAGCGGCGGCGGGTCGGAGGCGGCGGCAATTCGTGATCCGTGCCGATACTGTCGATCCAGGCTTTGATGTCGGCCGAATCGACGTACAGGCCAGCTTCGATCTCGGCATCGGCCTCGGCGATCATCTCGGCTTCCCAGGCAAGCCGGCGCTGCTTCGCTGCCTCGGTTTCCGGGCGAGGAGCATCAGCACGGTCGCTCGGGCCAGGGTTGATGGTGTCCATGGACACAATCTAGCGTTGGCGGCAGCCGGTTGCCAGGGCGGATGAGTCTGCCTCACCGCGCATTGTGGGCCGCACCCATCGCGCCCGGGAAGCCGGATCGGCGGCCAAAGCGAACAATCCGCCCGGTCCTGCCGTCAGCGGCGGTCGCGGGACTGGCCGGGGCCATAGACCCGCAGCACGATCATGTCGCCGGCGGTCTCGTCGCGTCCGGTGTCGGGATACAGTTCGTACATCGCCCGATAGCCGCCCTCGCAGGGCAGCTCCCGCACGCCCGCATGCTGATCGACTGGGCAGAGGCAGGGGTGCTTGCGCAGCCGGCTGATCGCAGTTCGGATTGCCCTCAGCCGGCGCCGCGCCCGCGGTCCGGAGCCTGGCTGGGTCAACCAGCGGCGGATCGCTTTAAGGTCGTCGATCGCTTCGTCCGTGTAGTCGAGCTTTCTCGGCACGGTCCGGCCGGCTCAGGTTCTCACCGCCCGGAACGGGGCGCCGGCAACTCGTGGTCAGTGTCGAGGCCGTCGATCCATGCGTCGACCGCCTCGGACGACACCACACGCCCGGCGGCAGCCGACGCGCGAGCCTCGGCGATCATGTCGGCCTCCCAGGCGAGCCGGCGCTGCCTCGCCGCCTCGATTTCGGGGCGGGCGGCCTTGGTGTTGCCGCTGGGGCGTGGGGCGGTATCCATGCCGGGCAACATGGGCCTGCCCGCGCGAAACTGCCAGCGCGCGCGGTCGTGCGCCGCTGTTCCGCCCGCCACAACCTCGGCTGGCGAACCATGGTTCAACAACGCGCCTACAGCACCGTAATAGCCGCCGACAGCCGCTCCGACCCGCAGCCTCCAGGAGTGGATCCTACCCGGACGGATCCGCCCCGTTAAGCGGATCATTTCCCACATATGCATAGAGGTCGACCGGAAGACGGGCTATCGAGAAGTTCGGTCCCAGGCGACGAACTCTGCCGTAGTCCCGCATTTGTCCGTGACCAGTTTCAGAAGCTCCTGGTAGCCCGATATCTTGCTGTCAAACGATAGAGAGCCGCTCTTCCAATTGCAGGTGAACCCCGCTTGCAGCACTCATCCCCTGACACGCCATGCCTCAGGGCAGCGAATTTTCCCAGACGCACATTCTGGGCCGCGGCCGGTGCGTCGGGCAAGCGGGCTCGGCAGCTCAAGGAGAGCGGTCAGAGGGTGTTGCGGGACTGGCCGGGGCCGAACACCCGCAGCACCCGCACGTCACCTGCGGTCTCGTCTCGGCCGGTGTCAGGGATCACGCGGTACAGCGCGCGGTAGCCACCGTCGCAGGGCAATTCGCGCACCCCTCGACGCTGGCCAGCAGGATAGAGACACGGGTGGTCGCGTAAGCCCTCGATCGCAGCCCAAATCGCCGCCAGCCGAAGCCGTGCCGCCGGCCCCGAGCCGGGCTGCGTCAGCCAGCGTGTCGCCGCGTCGAGGTCGGCGAGCGCCTTGTCGGTGTAGCGCAGCTCTCGCGGCACATCGCGCCGGATCAACGGCCGGAGTAAGGGACTGGCAGCTCGTGGTCTGTGCCTATGCTGTCGATCCAGGCCTTCACCTTGGCCGAGTCGACCAGCCGGCCGGCGGCGATGTCAGCATCGGCCTCGGCGATCATCTCGGCTTCCCAGGCAAGCCGGCGCTGCTTCGCTGCCTCGGTTTCCGGGCGAGGAGCATCAGCACGGTCGCTCGGGCCAGGGTTGATGGTGTCCATGGACACAATCTAGCGTTGGCGGCAGCCGGTTGCCAGGGCGGACGAGTTTGCCTCACCACGCATTGTGGGCCGTACCCATGGCGCCCGGCAAGCCGGATCGGCCGCCAAAGCGAACAATCCGCCCGGTCCTGCTGTCAGCGGCGGTCGCGGGACTGGCCGGGGCCATAGACCCGCAGCACGATCGCGTCGCCTGCGGTCTTATCGCGTCCGGTGTCGGGGAAGACCTCGTACAGCGCCCGGTAGCCGCCTTCGCAGGGCAGCTCGCGGACGCCGGCATGCTGGCCAACCGGCCCGAGACAAGGATGCTCGCGCAGCCGCTCAACGCTGTCGCGGATCGCGGCCAGCCGGCGCCAGGCCCTCGGTCCTGATCCTGGCTGGGTCAGCCGGTCGCTGCCGCAAGATCGGCGAGCGTCTCGGGGGCGTATATCAGCTCACGGGGCACCCGGAATGCCGGGTCGGGTCAGCGTGGCCGCGGATGGCGGGGGTAGGGCACGGGCAACGGATTGTCGGTGCCAAGGCTGTCGATCCACGTCTTCACTTCGGCCGAGGTCGCGTAGTAGCCGGCAGCGATCGACGCCCGCGCGCGGGCGATGCCTTCGGCTTCCCAGGCGAGGCGGCGCTGCCGGTCGGCCTCGGTTTCCGGGCTGAGAGCGTCGGCACGATCGTCCGCGCGCGGGGCGGTGTCCATGCCGGGAATATGGGCGCGCTTGCGCGTAACTGCCAGCGCGCACGAAAGCACGGGCCAATTTCGCGCCCCGCCCCGGGCCAACGGGGCTTGGCGCGCGGCGCGTCCAGCGCGACGATCCGCCGTGCCCGAAGACGCTCTCCGGGCCTCGACAGGAGGACGCCGGATGAAAATGACCGCCGCGGTGCTGCGCACACAGGGCCTGCCGCGCCCGTATGCGACCAGCAGGCCGATGACCATCGAGCAGGTCGATCTCGACCCGCCCGGCCCGGGCGAAGTGCTGTACAAGATCATCGGCGCCGGGCTGTGTCATTCCGATCTGTCGACGATCGAGAACCTGCGACCTCGAAAGCTGCCGTCGATCCCCGGCCATGAGGCCGCCGGGATCGTGGCGGAGGTCGGCCCCGGCGTGACTGCGTTCAAGCCGGGCGATCATGTCGTGAGTGTGTTCGTTTCAAGCTGCGGCGATTGCCGTTACTGCAACAATGGCCGGCCCAACCTGTGCATGAGCAGCTTTTCGGCTCGCGCCGAGGGCACGCTGGCCTCCGGCGCGCGGCGCCTCAGGTTGAACGGCGAGGTGCTGCACCATTACTCCGGGCTGTCGGTGTTCGCGCAGTACGCGGTGGTGATGGAGAACGCGCTGATAAAAATCGACGACGACATGCCGCTGGAGGATGCGGCGATCTTCGGCTGCGCCGTGGTCACCGGCGTCGGCGCCGTGCTCAACACCGCGCAGGTGCCGCCGGGCGGGCAGATGGCGGTGGTCGGCCTCGGTGGCGTCGGCATGAACGCGCTGATGGGCGGCGTGATCGCCGGCGCGGAACGCATCGTCGCGATCGACATCAACCCGGACAAGCTGCGGCTGGCACGCGAGCTGGGCGCGACCGACACGTTCCTGGCGGGCAACGAGGACGTGGTGGCCGAGGTGAGGCAGGCGACCGGCGGCGGCCTGGACTACGTGATCGAGACGGCGGGCTCGATCCCGGCGATGACGCTGGCCTACGGCGTCACCGCGCGCGGCGGCATGGTGGTGAGCGCCGGGCTGCCGGCCAGCACGGCGCAGTTTTCCTACCTGCACGGCGCGCTGGTGACGGACGAAAAATCGATCCGCGGCAGTTACATGGGAAGCTGCGTGCCGCGGCGCGACATTCCGCGCTTCATCAACCTGTACAAGCGCGGCAAGCTGCCGGTGCAGAAGCTGCGCAGCGGCTTCATCGGCTTCGCGCAGATCAACGAGGGTTTTGACAAGCTGGCCGACGGCGCCGTGCTGCGCCAGATCCTGCAGCCGCACGCATGAGCGGGACAACACCTATGAGCGAAACATTTTCCCTCCGTCCGATCGGCGTGCTGACGACGCCGTGGCAGACGCTGGATGCCTGCCCGCGCAACGGCCGCCAGCCCGATCCGCCGCCGGTCTGCGAGGCGCTGGTGTTTCCCGAGTTCGTTGCCGGGCTGCGCGACCTGGAGGGGTTCTCGCATTTGATCCTGCTGTATTGGCTGCACCATTCGCCGCACGGGGTGGGCGTGTCCGAAATGACCGTGACGCCGCCGTTCGACGACCAGCCGCGCGGGCTGTTCACCACGCGCTCGCCGCGGCGGCCGAACCCGATCGGCCTGTCGGTGGTGGCGTTCGACGGTTTTGCGGCGCCCGATCGGCTGCGGGTCCGTTATTTGGACTGTCTAAATGGGACGCCGCTGCTGGACATCAAACCCTATCTCCCATCGACCGACGCCGAGCCCCAGGCGACCATGGGCTGGCTGGCGAAACATCGGACCGGACGGTGGTCGGATGATCGGGCGTGAGGCCGCCTGTGAACACGTACGTATGCGGCGCGGGGACCTCAGAATCTGTCAAGCAGTGTCGCGGCATGGTTGATGCGGCCAGCCGCGCATCACTTTCCCTATCGAAACCCCCGACCGCCATGGTAGTGTGCATCCCATGAGTGACGATCTCATCCCTCGCATTCTCGCCGCCGTCGAACGCCTTGACGGCAGGTTCGAACACCTGCGCGGCGATGTGGACCGACTGCGAGTCGACGTCATGGCGCGCATGGACCGTCTCCAGGACGGCTTCAACGCCGTGCGCGACGACGTCATGGTGAATGTCGACCGGACCGACCGGGTGGAGGCGATCGCCCGCGCCAGCGCGGACGAGGTGCGCGCGATGGGCGCCGAGCTGTCCGGCATTCACCGCCAGATCCAGCGGCTGCAATCGGACGTCCGCCACCTGCGCGGCGAGGCGTAGCGGACCTGCCGCTGCCGCCGGGCGCTCGGCCGTCACCGTGATGGTGACACGGGTGGCCTTCGATTTTGCAGCGTATTCACCTTGGCGCGACCGGTCGCTATTGTCGCGGCTTCGCCCGCCGCAGGAGCACCCATGGCCGAGTACGTCATTCCGCCGCCCGCCGTCGTCGCCGTCCCGGTCGCCGGCGGCGGCGGCTTCCCGGTTCGCCGCGTCTTCTGCGTCGGGCGCAACTACGCCGAGCACGCCCGCGAGATGGGCAGCGACCCCGACCGCGAGCCGCCGTTCTTCTTCATGAAGCCGGCCGACGCGCTGCTGCTGAACGGCGCCGACATGCCCTATCCGCCGCAGAGCAAGCAGCTTCATTACGAGATGGAGCTGGTGGTCGCGCTCGGCGAGGGCGGGGCCAGCATCGCCGCGGGCGATGCGCTGCGCTACGTCTGGGGTTACGCCGCCGGCCTCGACATGACGCGGCGCGACCTGCAGAACGCGGCGAAGAAGGAAGGCAAACCCTGGGACATGGGCAAGGGGTTTGACCACTCCGCGCCGATCGGCCTGATGGTTCCGGCGGCGAAGACCGGTCATCCCGCCAGCGGCCTGATCGAGCTGAAGGTCAACGGCAAGGTGCGGCAGACCTCGGACCTGGCGAGGATGATCTGGAGCGTGCCGGAGACGATCGCCTACCTCTCCAGCCTGGTCAGCCTTGCCCCCGGCGACCTGATCTTCACCGGCACGCCCGAAGGGGTCGCGGCCGTGGAGCGCGGCGACCTGCTGGAGGGCGTCGTGGAGGGCGTCGGCACGGTGCGGACGCGCATCGTCTGATGGCGGCGCGTCGCGGCGGGCCGCGCGGGGGAACGCCTGGCGGACCGCGCGGGGGAACGCCGGGCGGGCCGCGTGGGGGAACGCCTGGCGGACCGCGCGGGGGAACGCCTGGCGGACCGCGCGAGTCAGTGCCTGGCGGTCCGCTTGGGGCAAATCCGGATGGCCGGGGGAGCGCGACGCCTGACGGGCCGCGTGGCGTGGCGACTGGCGCTTCACGCGCAGCGGCCCCTGCTGTTTTGCGTGTTACAAGGAACGCCACGCTGCGCGTTACAACATGGAATATCAACTCGCTGCGGCTGCGTCTTCCATTGCTGCATGAACTGATCGCGACCGTCGAACCGGACGTCATCTGCCTGCAGGAAACCAAGGTGCCGGACGAGTTCTTCCCCCGCGAGGCACCCGCCGCGCTCGGCTACCCCCACGCTCTGTGGCGCGGGATGAAGGGCTACAACGGCGTGGCAATTTTCTCCCGTCGGCCGATCGAGCTGCTCGACCTGGCGCCCGACTGGTGTGCGAAGGGCGATTGCCGCCACCTCGCGGTCGCGGTCGACGCCAAGGGCGGCCCGGTCGAGCTGCACGACTTCTACGTCCCCGCCGGCGGCGACATCCCGGACCGGGCGCAGAACCCGAAATACGGCCACAAGCTGGATTTCATCGCCGAGACCCGCGCCTGGTTCGCCGCCCGCGGCGGCGGGTCGGGCCCGCGCCTGGCACGCACCGTGCTGGTCGGCGACCTCAACATCGCGCCGCTGGAGCACGATGTCTGGAGCCACAGGCAGTTGCTCGACGTGGTCAGTCACACGCCGCCGGAGACCGAGGGCCTGATCGCCTGGCAAAGCGCCGGCTTCGTCGACGCCGTCCGCCACTTCGTGCCGGCGGACGAAAAGCTGTTCACCTGGTGGTCGTACCGCAATCGCGACTGGCGGACCTCGGACCGCGGGCGGCGGCTCGACCATGTCTGGGTCACCCCGGATTTGCAGGGGGCGCTGCGGCGGCAGGTGGTGCTGAAGGATGCGCGCGACTGGGAGCGCGGGTCGGACCACGTGCCGGTGTGCGTCGAGCTGGCGCTATAGCTCCTCATTCGGCACCAGCAGCGCGTCAAGCTGCGCCCGGTCGGCGCGCAGCAGGTCGTCCAGCGAGAACGGGCAGCCGGACGGGAAGGGGCGGGCGAGTTGGCCGTCCAGCGCCACGCCGGCGAACTGGGCGCGGGCAAGCTGATACAGCGACGCGAGGTCAAGCTGCTGCCGCATGCCCGGCGTGAGGCGAATCGCCAGATCGCCCAGCGCGCCGCCCACCGCGACCAGCCAGGCCGGGCGATCCGCATGCTCCGGCCAGCCGTGGATTTGCAGCAGCAGCGCCATCGCCTGGCGCAGCAGGAGGCGGGTTGCGGTCAGGTCGGTCACGCCGACGGCTTCGATCTCGGCGATCACCCCGGGCCAATCCACCCCGGGCGTGCCCGCTCCGTCGGCCACCGCCCGCAGCAGACGCGCCTGGCGTTGCGACCAGGTCCAGAGGTCGCGGAGCCGGGCGGAAGGCTCGGGGTCGGGGACCTTGGCGTCCGGGGCGTCCCGCGGTCGACCATCCGGTTGGGGCGCCTCGTCCGTGCGGCCGCGCCCCGACATCCCGTGCCGTCAGGCGGCGATCGCCGGCACACCCTCCGGATCGAGCCGATAGCCGCCGCCCTCGGTGACCAGCAGGCGCGCGTTGGCCGGATCGGGCTCGATCTTCTGGCGCAGCCGGTAGATGTGCGTCTCCAGCGTGTGGGTGGTGACCGAGGCGTTGTAGCCCCACACCTCGTTCAGCAGCACCTGGCGGGCGATCGCGCGGGTGCCGGCGCGATACAGGAATTTCAGGATCGCCGCCTCCTTCTCGGTCAGCCGGATGCGCTTCCCGTGCGCCGGGTCCTGCAGCAGCTTGGCGGCCGGGCGGAACATGTACGGCCCGATGGCGAACACCGCGTCCTCGCTGCTCTCGTAGCTGCGCATCTGGGCGCGCAGCCGGGCCAGCAGCTCGGCCAGGCGGAACGGCTTGGAGATGTAGTCGTTGGCGCCGCTCTCCAGCCCGCGCACCACGTCGGTCTCGGCGTTCGAGCCGGTCAGCATGATGATCGGCATGCGGTGGCCCTCGTCGCGCAGCCGCACGCAGTAGTCGCGGCCGTCGCCGTCGGGCAGCCCGACATCCAGGATCACCGCGTCGAACCGCGCCTCGGGCGCGGCCAGCAGCGTGTCGGCTTCGGCGATGCAGGCCGCCTCGGCCGCGGTGAATTCGCTGTCGACGGTAAGCTGCTCCGCCAGCGTTGCACGCAGCGCGGCGTCGTCGTCCACGATCAGCACCGGTCGTTCGCTCGCCATCGCTTATCCTCCCGTTGCGGCCAGCCGGCGGCAACCCGGCATCTCGATGTTGTGCACCCCAAACATCCTGCCATCCCCTCCTGCCCGACGGCAATGCTCACATAGGCGCGAGGATTGCCCAGGCAACGCCGAGGTCGCGTGACAAATCGCGACCTTGGGTCGCGAATACGGTGAACGTGCGGCGAGAGTGTGTCCGAGGTGCTGCGGGTTCGTTGCAAACGGTGACAACGGCGGGCAGGCAGGCGGGGGCGGGCAGGCAGGCGGGGGCGGGCTGGCAGGTGGGGGCGGGCTGGCAGGCGGGGGCGGGCTGGCAGGCGGGGGTGGCGCGTTCGGGGGGACGCCCGAGTCGTCGGCTGTGCGGCGCGGCCGAAGGGTCCCCGTCACGCCGGGCGAAGGTCGGGCAGCCACGAGCTGCCGTGGCGCGGCCGCCAGCCTGGCCTTGCCCGGACGGGTCGGCCGGGGGACCCACCACCGGGCGACATCCCCTGCGGCGCGTGGAGGTGGTTCTCACTACCGGGACAAGTGCCCGGTGGCAGGCTCTGCATAGGATTGCGTCCTGGCCGGCGCGGTTTCCCGCGGCCGCGCCCAGTCTCACCACCGGGTCGTAGCCCGGTGGCAGGCGTTGTATGGCATCGCGTTCTGGAGGCTCGCATGCGCGACCATCGTCCAGGATGGATGGGGGGCGAGCGGTCGCCGTGACAGGGCGTCGGTCGGCCGGGCCCGCCGACGCGAGGCGCAGGCCGTTCTGCCAGTGCGTGGCATTGCGTCCTGGCCGGCGTGTTTTCCTGCCATAGCCCGGCCTGGGGCTGTCCGTCGCCCCGGGCCTCCGCCAGGGCAGGGCCACGCTGGGGCCGACGTTGGCCATCCTCGCTGCGGCAGTGCCGCCCGACGTACTGGCCCTCGCCACCGGGTCGTGGCCCGGTGGCAGGCGTTGCATAGGGTTGCGTCCTGGCCGGCGCGATTCGACGTCCCCATGCCGGTGCGGGTTGCCAGCATCCACGCCCGGGCCGAACAACGCAGTATCGTCCGCCCCGGGGGAGGCCCATCCGGGGTTTCCGCGACCGGCGCATCGAGGCCGCTTCGGCTGCGTGCCAACGGGTCACCGACAGATACGGTTGTGGTGGCCGGACAACAGTGAACCGCCAAGGCGCCAAGGCGCCAAGGTTCGGATGGCGCAAGCGCGCGCGCCGGTGCGTGCCGATCCCCGCTTTTCCCGGCGCCTTGTTGGTGTGGACGGCCCCCTACGGCATCGAATGTGCCAGATTGAGGTCGTTGAAGACCCTCAAACAAAGGAGCCGTCCGTGAGCAAGATTATCCGCATCGGCATGGACACGTCCAAGAGTGTTTTTCAGGTGCATGGGGTAGACGAGAACGAGCTGCCTGTGCTGCGGCGGAAGCTACGCCGGCATCAGGTGCTTGGGTTCTTTGCCAAGCTTGAGCCGACGGTGATTGGCATGGAAGCGTGCGGCGCGTCGCATTACTGGGCACGCCAGCTTGCGGCGCTGGGCCACAAGGTGGTGCTCATCCCGCCGCAATACGTCAAGCCCTACGTCGACCGCGGCAAGAACGATGCGGCCGATGCCGAGGCGATCTGCGAGGCGATGAGCCGGCCGAAGGTGAAGAAGCGGTTCGTTGCGGCCAAGACGGCGGAGCAACAGGCCGCCCAGATGCTGATCGGGGTGCGCGAGGCTTTGCTGCGCCGGCGCACCCAGGTGAGCAACGCGATCAGAGGGCATGCTGCAGAGTTCGGGCTGGTGGCGCCCAAGGGTCTTGTGCAGGTCGAGCGGCTGGCCGAGCAGATCGCGCAGGATCTCCACGATCCCGCCGCTCGCCAGGGAGATGTTCCTGGTCCTTGTCGGGCAGTACCGGCACGCCAATGCCCAGTGCACCGAGATCGACGCCAGGCTGATGGCCTTCCATCGCAGCAATGAGCAGAGCCAAAGGCTGGCCGAAGTGCCGGCGATCGGACCGGTGACCGCCGCGGCCCTCGCCGCCAAAGTCAACCATCCCGAGGCGTTCCGCTGCGCACGCGACTTCGCGGCCTGGATTGGACTGACGCCGAAGGATCACTCCACCGCCGGCAAGCTCAAGCTGGGCGTGATCACCCGCGCTGGCGACGAGACGTTGCGCACGCTTCTGGTCTGCGGCGCCACCGCCGTCATCCAGCAGGCCAGGTCTCGCGCACCCTCGCCCTGGCTGGCTGAGCTTCTCAAGCGCAAGCCGCCCAAACTGGCCGCGGTGGCACTTGCCAACAAGACCGCCCGCATCGCCTGGAAGCTGATGGTCAGCGGCCAACGCTACAATCCGCGCCACGCTCACCCGCAACCTGATCCGGCGAGCCACGAAATGCTCAAGCAGGCGGCATGAGCCCGATCGGCCCGACCGCACCAGCCTCGCGCCGTGCTCGCCGCCGTCAAGGACGCCTGCGGCGCCGCTGCGCGGTCGCTCCGCTGCGCGGAGCGCTCCTTGACCGCGGCTGCGCGCGGCGCACTGCCAGCAATACGGTCGGGACGGAGAAACTGCTCTCGGTCGAACCAAGAAACTGAACGTGCGGTTTGGCGGGCGGTGACCACCACCACACGCCAAAGCCGGAACTTGCCAGAGAAGGAAGAGATGGTGTGATCGGTCGATCCCAGACGCGCAACACTCCGAAAGACGCCACGGCAGTCAATGTCGCCGCCTTGTTTGGAATGCACGTCGCGGAAACCAGCTCGGCAGCGTCCGATCAGGACGCCGAAACCGGACATATGAGCGCAAGCGATCCGACCCACCACCTGAACTCTCTTGCAAGCCGGGGGCCGTCCACATATGGCGTCTTGGCGGTTCACTGTCCGGCCGCGCGCCATGCAACGTACGATGCAAATGCCGAACGCGGTCGCGCTGAACGAAATCCCGCCCCACACCGCGGCGGGCCACCGCTACATGCCGTACTCCTGCTTCAATTTTTCCTCCGCCACCTGCTGCGTCAGCATGGCGTCGCGCGAGGCGGGGGTCAGCGCCTCAGCCGGCCCCAGCGGGCCGTCGTAGCTGTAGCCGAAGAAGTCCCGCCGCTCGGCCATCGTCATGTTCTCCCAGCCCGGGTACTTGCGGAAGTTCTTCGGGTCGGGGCGGAACTGGTGGACGTAGTCCTCGGGCTTGTAGCGGTAGAGCACCATCGGCGCGCCGGGCTTGCGCGGCAGCGGGGGTTCGCCGGCTTTCTGGCGGCGCTCGTCCTCGACGGCGATGGCGAGCTCCGCGTCGCCGATCTCGTCGATCCAGCGGACGACGACCTCGGGCTCGGCCTCGGCCTTGCCGCCGCGGGCGGCCTCGGCCGGGCGGGGCGGGGCGGCGCGCCACTCCGTGGTCAGCGTCGCGGCGGCGTCGGCCCAGTCGCGCTCGGGGGCTGCCGGGCGGCGGCGCTGGCGGTCCAGCAGGTGCGCGGTGCCGTTCAACGCGCGTTGCAGCCCGACCGCGTTGGCGCGCTGGCGCAGCGCCTGCTCGGGGGTGGCGGCCTGCTCGAAGGCGAGGCGGAGCGCGTCGAGCATTCCGGCGCTGAGCGCGATCATGCCGGTTGCCAGCATGGTCTCGATCGCGTCGCGCGGGTCGAATGCCGCGAGTTTGTCGAGGTTGTCCTGCACCACCTCCTGCCAGGCGGCATCGGGCGCGTTGGCCGATGGGCGGGGGAGGGTCAGGACCAGGGAGCGCAGCGCCTGTGGCCGGATGGCGTAGGGCGGTTTCTCTGGCGGTGGGGTGGGGAAGGGTGGCGCGGTGGGGAAGGGTGGCGGGGTGGGCGTGGACACAGGCGCTGACTCCAGTGATGTGAATCATACTAACTAGACTAACACCGGCAGGAAAACAAGTCCCGATCAATGTCTCCCTCGGGACCGCGGCGTCGGCGCGCGATCGCCGGGAGCAGGTCTACGGCGACGCTCCATCACCTCGGCAATCAGTTCCTGGCAGCACCGCGAAGCAAGAAAGTCTTAACGCAGATTCAGGCAGATGCACGCAGATTCACGCAGATCAACAACCGGCTGAATGAACCGTCGGTGACCGTCATCGCCGGTGTCTTTACCCCGCTCGATACGGTCGGCGGCGGATATCGGGAGAAGCTCCGTGCGAATGCGTCGGCACAGGAGATGCGCAAAGCCTGCCTCGGCGGAGGCCGGGGACGGGCTTCGCCGTTGCCCAGCGGCGCGGCGTCACGGTCATGTATGACCGCACGGTGGCCGGCGAGTATGTCGTGGACCCGCTGGTCGCGGCGTTGCTCCTAGTCGGTTGCAAACCGCGAAGGCATCGGACCAGGCTGCATCGCCCCCAATGCGTCTATCATCTCAACGCAACCGCCCAGTCGTTCCGCCGGCTGCTCAATGACGCCAAGCCAGGCGTGGAAATCAGCGTGTAGCCAACCGCCGGCGATGCAGTCCGTTCCATCTGCGTGCATCAGCGTGCATCTGCTGTCATCTGCGGTATTATGGCGCAAAGACAAAAAGACAGGTATCGCACCCGACGCCGTCCGGTCCCACATCATAAGTAGCAGTCCAAGACTGCCCGCCTAGCGGCCGGTCGCCGCTAATCCCCGAAACGTCTGTAGCAAACCGCGCCCGCGAGGCGACGGTGGAGGTTGTATCATGCGTGCAATGCGTGCGGTGGCGGCGCTCGCTTCCCAGACCCCCCGCCCGACCTGGCCGCTTGACGTTGCGGCAGGGGTATGGGGGGAGTCCGTGGTATGGGCTACCTATGTTACTGCTGGCTGGTGGTGCGGCAGGCGTGGTCCGAGTCGCTGGATCGGGCGCAGGCCATCCTGTTCGTCCTCACCATTGTTGCTGGGGGAGCGGTAGCCATGTCCCCCAATCTTTCCCATGCGGTTGACACTATCCTAAGTTGGAGGGGTGCCGCTGTGGTGCTGGGTGCCGTGGTCGTGGCCCGTCTCGCCGTTGCGCCCTACCGTCTATGGAAAGCTGAGGCGGAAAAGGTAGCGGCCCTTGAAGCCCGACTTGCGCCAAAAATCCGGCTTTCCTTCGATCCGCATGGGGTAGGGATACAGCGCACCCCCAAGCAAACGACGACCAAAATCGTGATCCCCCCAACGCCGCCGATCGGCGCCAATGTACCGGGCAACCCTGGGGGAGAGTTTAACGTCGTGAATGGTAACAGCACAGGTCCGCAGCTGCGGCCACATCCCGACGACGATACGGAGGGACAAACGGCCGAGCGGCGCAGATATAGTAGGTTAGCGGCGAATCCGGCATAGATTTTGTTTGACAAGGAGCTGGATTGTCGATTCCAAGGAGTTGGTGGATCGCACCGCGCTCAGCCAGCTCTCGAAAGACGACCTCATCGCGCTGTTGCTGGCGCAAGAGGCACGTATTGCCGAATTGGAGCGCCGGCTTGGGTTGAACAGCGGCAACAGCGGCAAGCCGCCGTCCAGCGACGGGCTGAAGAAGCCGCCGCGGGTCAGCAGCCTGCGGGACCGTCGGGCAAGAAGACCGGAGGGCAGAAGGGCCATCCGGGCAAGACGTTGAGGCGGACGGAAACACCCGATGCCACCATCGAGCATTATCCAACGACCTGCACGGCGTGCGGCGGGGCGTTGACCGGGGCGATGGCGACGGGCCATGTCGCCCGGCAGGTGTTCGATATCCCCGAACCGCGGCCTCTGATCGTCACGGAACACCGCGCGTATGGCTGCTGTTGCGCGGCCTGCGGCGCGGAGACGCGGGCGGCCTTTCCCGAAGACGTGACCGCGCCGGTGCAATACGGCGCGCGGCTCGGCGCCGTCGTGCTCTATCTGCTGCACTATCAGTTGCTGCCCGAGAAGCGTCTGGCCGAGGTGATGGCCGATCTGTTCGGCGTACATCTGGTTACCGCGACGATCGCCGGGATGAGCCGGGACTGCGCCCAGCGCTTCCAGGGCTTCGCTGACGCCGTGCGCGACCACGTGGCGGCGGCGCCGGTCAAACATATGGATGAAACCGGCTTTCGGATTGGCGGCAAGACGCAGTGGCTGCACATCGCCTCGACCGTCTGGCTGACATTCTACCGCGTCTCGCCGAGGCGGGGCAGCCTGCTGGGGAATGTCACCGGCATTGTCGTGCACGACCACTGGAAGCCGGTACTACACCCTGAAAGGCGTGCTGCATGCGCTGTGCAACGCGCACCATCTGCGGGAACTGAAGGCGCTGGTCGAGATCGAGAAGGAAGACTGGGCGCGCAAGATGCAAGGCCTGTTGCGCCGTGCCTGCCACGCGACGAACCTCGCGCGCGAGCGGGGCGTCGCGCTGAAGCCGGGTCTGATCGCGCTGATCGAGCGTAGTTACGACGCCATTCTCACCGAAGGCTTCGCGTTCCATGAGGCACAGCCCACGCTGATCTCTGCCGAAGTGAAGGCCAGGCGCCGCGGCCGTCCGCCGCGACGGGTTGGCCACAACCTGCTGCTGCGTCTCAGCACCCGTAAGGAGGATGTGCTCCGCTTTCTGTCGATCCGCTGGTGCCCTTTACCAACAACCTGGCGGAACGGGATGGGCGGATGATGAAGCTGCGGCAGAAGATTTCGGGCGGCTTCCGCTCCGAAGACGGAGCGAAGGAGTTTGGCGTGATCCGATCGCTGCTTTCGACAGCGAGGAAGCAGGGCTGGGATGTCCTCCAGACTCTGAACACCGACCCCATGCGCCTGATCGCGGATCTCAGGCTGGTTTGACCGGTCCAGCTACCTGGGCCGTGAATGAGCATATGGCGGCGTATGTCAGGATTCAGGTTGAAGCCCTGTCATCGACAGCCGTTGCCGGATGTATAGCCTATATCGTGGGGCTGGAGCGACGGCTTAGTGACGGCTCCTTCTCGCCGATCGTGCTACCGCACGGAATCAAACTATACGAAGCGCCGCGCACCTTTCGGAAGGGAGTTCCGTCCAGCATAGACTTTCTGGTCTGCGACGAGATCAGCAACAAAATGGCCGTCCCTGCGGAGTGGCCGTTGGCGCTTTCCGGCGTGTTCGATGAGCCGGCGATCTATCGCTTCAAAATCGTTGTCGGTAACGACGACTTCTCGGAAAGCATCCGTGTGCAAATCGACTGGCAAGGCCAATGGGATACGGTGTCTGGGGAACAGGTGTTTGGCTAGAGGTCCTCCAGCCGCATCGCCTCCATCCCCAGCGCCGCCAGAGTCGCCAATAAGAAGGTAGCGGCGAACGTCCCCCGTCGCAACTTCGCCTTGATAGATGCCTCTGTCTCTCCTGGCAGACCGTGCTCTTTGAGCCGGTCTGCCAGATCGGCGTACGTCATCCCCGCCCGCTTTAGCTCGGCCTTGACGAAGCGCGAGGCGCGCAACGCCAGTTCTCCCTCAGTCGCGGCTAATCCCATAGGGTTCACTCCCGAACGGAAGAGATCATATCCGCGTCTTTTGTGCTTGACAAGCACCCTTCATAGGCTCACATATGCGCTGTAAGACGCACATACGGAGCCTTCCGTGTCCCAGCATTTCTTGCTCAGCCCCGCCGCCAAGACCCTGACCCTGGCGCACGTCTTGCAAGATGTCGAACGATGAGGCCGAGGCCATGTTCGCCCGTATCCGCTGGCCCGAGACCGACGGCGCGCCGGTATGCCCAAATTGCGCCGGGCAGGCCGTTTATGACGTGCGCCGTCCCGATGGTCCGCCTCGCTGGCGTTGCAAGGCGTGCGGCAAGGAGTTCACCGTCACCTCGGGGACGCTGTTCGCTTGGCACAAGATGCCGGTACAGACCTACCTGTCGGCGATAGCGATCTTTGCCAATGAGGTGAAAGGCAAAGCAGCCTTGGCGCTGTCTCGCGACCTTGGCACGTCCTACAAGACCGCGTTCGTCCTGAGCCACAAAATCCGCGAGGCGATGGCGTCCGAGATGAAGGGCGTCCGCGTTGGCGGGGAGGGCAAGACCGTCGAGACTGACGGGGCGTACTTCGGTGGCCATGTCCGTCCCGCCAACCTGAAAGAGAACCGACGGGACCGCAGGCTGGCCAAGAACCAAAACGGCAAGCGTCGGGTCGTGGTGGTGGTCCGCGAACGCGGCGGTTCAACCCTGCCAGCCGTGTTCAAGTCTGAGAGTGCCGCGCTCGGCTGGATCACGTCCCACGTCGCCAAGGGGACGAAGGTCGTGGCTGACGAAGCGCCATCGTGGAACGATCTGCACGCCAAGTATGAGGTTGCCCGGATCGACCATCAGCAGGCTTACAGCCTCAACGGCGTGTATTCCAATGGCGCCGAGTCCTTTTTCTCGCGGATGCGGCGCGCGGAGATTGGGCACCATCACCACGTCGCTGGCCCGTATTTGGTCCGCTACGCCCAGGAGTCCGCGTGGCGCGAGGACAAGCGCCGGGTGAGCAACGGGGATCAGGTTCAGATGGCCGTATCGCTGGCGTTGGCTTCGCGTCCGTCGCCGGATTTCTGCGGATACTGGCAACGGCACAAGACGGGATGATAAGGGTGGCCGATGGTGGCGTGGTTCCTCGCCTGCGGGCTGGTGATGATCGGCTGCTGGGCCATGTGGGGCTGGGCCGGTGTCGCAATCGCGTTGGGCGCCTGCGTGATGGCGACAATTCTTCTAGTGGTGGTCTTACGAGAGTAGGCCGGGGGAGGGGGCGGGAATCCCTGGGACTCCCGCCCCGCCGTTCGCTACCGTGGGTGGCGCAACCCTACCTGCGGAGCGAATGCTATGAACGAGGAAGATTTGGTGGCCTACGGCCGCGTCCTTCGTCGCCAGAATGCTGATCGCCGCGCCCTTTGGGCGATATTGCAAGAACTCGTCGGACGATACGCCAAAGCCACCGATGAGCCAAAAACCATCTTGGATAATTTTGCTGAGTGCGTTGCGTGGCGTCTGGAACAGAAAGATGAGGGCGCGGCGGAACAGGGCCTAGAGTTGGTACTGGCAGACACGAAGGCTTCGGCCGACCGTTTTTTCTCGGAACTGTCCCGCTGGAATGCTCGGGGGGATTTGTGAGAAGTAGGCACAATTCCTCGTCCTCGCGAGCGGCGGCGAAAGTCTCCTGCCAGAACTGGTCTGACGTGACCTCTTTCGGTCCGCTGGGTGTGGCGGGGGTGGGGCGATCAGGCGGCATGGTGCCATGTTACCGCCCGCCCTACGGGGCACGCAATACGGCTGGGCCGGATTCCCCCCTTCCCGGCTGGGCATTGACGGAATTCAACGATTGCGGGACGGGTTGAAATGTCTAATCGCGGAGGCGACCCAATGAAGCCCTTGCCAATCTGGCCCCGGTTTTTTTGGCTGTTCGCCTGCGGTTCCCGAGTGGAGCACGCTGGCAGTGGGTGGAAGGAAGCCGGTCTGCGGCGCGTCCTCATTGCGGCGTTGCTGCTGTCGGCGGTGGCGTCGGCCCCACAAACCAGCTTTGCTGCGGGAGACAGGGAAAAATATGACTTGCAAGAGCGGTGCGGGAAGCGGGCGAGAGAACAGTTTCAGAAGGATTTCGGAGACGGCAGACAAATCACCAATTGGGGTGAAATAGATTATTCATACGAAAGCAATTACAATGAACGGTCGAACAAGTGTGTTATGGTTTATACGAAACTCTATGTTCACGATGATGCTCACAGGGGTAAAACTACCGTCGAAAAGGACTTATTTGATGCGAACACAAATAAGCAATACGGCCATTTTATACAATATGGTTACGACGTGCAAGTCTGCTACGTCGGAAGCAGCCGCTGTGGCTCTATGGCCGAATGGACCTCCCTGACTAAGCCCTACATGGACGATACGGAGTGACAGGCAACAGGGTCCTGTAGGATTGCTGCTACTGGCGATCTGCTTTTGCTACTCGCGTGTTGTGTGTTCGGGTGAGGCGAGTGAGGGAGCGGACTCGCGCCCGCTCCCTCGTTTTCGCTATCCTGGGGTTGCAACACCAGCCGGGGAGCGAAGGAGATGATTGATACGACGTTGGGCGCCGTTATTTACATACGGCGACTGGATGGCACACGCACGCATCACATATGGGCGCTGGAATATCGCGCTGGTCAGTTGGTAGCGACCACTTCCCTTCCTGGTACTGGCGAAACTCCAGTCCGGCTGGCGACGACTGGAATTGACCCCAACAAGTTGCGATTAGAACCCGCGCTTCATGGAGCATCTGCGTATTATATCTATCCGGATGTAGACGAGAACTCCATGATTATATCGAGAGCGTCGCCGATCTCTTTGGCCGTCCCAAGAGTCCAGACGTGTTTGGGCGCTACCGCTGGCGCGGGCGGCGCCTCTAGGGCTTCCAGCATAGCCCCGCCTTGCGGCGGAGCGGCGCTGAAGGCATCCTCCAAGCCAGTCGATTGGGGTTGCAAATCCACCGTCCCGCCTCCATGATAGAAAGAGGCAGGGTGCGGGACGCCCGGCGATGGCGACACGGCAGCGCGGCTTGCACCCGCGCCCGTCGCCCTCCTTCTACCCTTTCCCGGACCCTATGGCCAGCGCTCCGTGAGTTCCCACCACGTTTCTGGCGCCGCGACCACCTTGCGCACCAGCCCCCTAGCCGCCAGCCGCAGCAGCATCGCCCGCGTCGTGTCGGAGATATGCCGCCGCAGCCCGGTATCATCGGGCAGTCCCTTGGCCACAATGACGTACACCACGATCCGCGCCAGCGTGATCGGTCCTCGCGCCTCCCGCATCGCGTCCAGGCCAAGCCGGGCCAGCTCGCGATAGCCGAAGTACAGCCCGCGCAAGTAGGGCCGCACCGATGGGATCATATCCGGGCGGCACTCCGGGCTGAACATGGCGATCACCGCATCAAGGGTCGCCAGTCCCTCATGCCGCTTGGCGATCGCCCGCTCGGCCGCCTCTATCTCGCCCGCCATGCGGGCGCGCTTCTTGTGCAGGGCGCTCAGGACGTGCGACGTTGCCATACCGTATATGGTAGGCAAATCCGCAGTCAGGCACTAGAGGTTTCGTTTTGCGTTTGCGCCATAATACCGGTCATCTGCGTGAAAACTTGCTTTCTTGCACTTCGTACGGTCATCGCGTGGTGAGTGCCGGAGGGCCGGAAGGATCAACCTGATGCGTGGCGATGATGGGCCAAGCGAACGCACGGATCGGTCGAGCGATACCTCGATCAGTCCGGTGGCGTCGCGCCGCGCGCCTGCTCCAGCAACTCGCATGCTGACCGGCGGCCGAGGAACCGCCCGACTCAAGCTCCTTGCACGGATGTTTCGGCCGCTACGACCCCTCGAAATCACCCACACGATGCACGGAAGACCCCAACAACAGTCCCGACGACCCCGGACACTACCCCGGCGGCGCCACCGACAGGCCCTTCACCTTGTGCTGCGCGATGAAGCCGGCGACCAGGCCCGACGCCTTCGCCTCCTCGACAAACGCGCGCAGGAACTTTGCCCCTTCGACGTTCTTGCGTGGCGTGCCGATCGCCTGCTGCACCGCGGTGAACTGCCCGTCGAGAATGCGCGCGCCGGGCATCTTCTGCACATCGCCCAGCAGGCCGGGACGCAGGCCGGCCAGCGCCTCCAGCTTGTCGTTCTGGAATTTTTCCACGGCGCTGGCCAGGCTGTCGGAGCGGACCAGCGTGGCGTGCCTGATGTTCCGCTCCAGCCACAGGTCGTAGGCGCTGCGCGCGGTCACCGCGATGCGCACGCCGGCGCGGTCGACCTCGGCGATCGCGGTGATGGGGGAACCGGCGGGCACGAGGTAGGTCGCCTCGATCTCCACATAGGCCGCGGTGAAGGCGATCTTTTCCGCCCGCGACGGCTCCGCGCCGATCAGGCCGATGTCCCAGGCGTCGGCGTCCACCGCGTCGGCCAGCTCACCTGGTTTCGGGAACGGCACGTATTTGACCGGCACGCCGAGATGCTCGGCGATCGCGTGCGCCATGCTGGGCGAGACGCCCTCGGGGTCGCCGGATGCACCGCGGCCGGTGACCAGCAGGAAATTCGACATGTTGATGCCGGCGCGCAGAACGCCGTGCGGCGCGAGCTCGGCAATGACCTGGGGCGACATGCGGGCGGTTCCTCGGACGATGGTGTTGGTCGATTGTAGCCCCGGGTCGGGGACGGGCAAGGTCGCGGCCGCGGGACGATCTTCGGCCCGGCGGTCGTGCCTGGCGATGGGGTACCGCGAGCGCACGCAAGGCCGTATCGGGTCATTGCGGCAGCCTGTGGCCGCCATGGTGGCCCGCGCACCCGGGTGAATGCGACGCGCCGATGGCGATGTTGACAGTTTGATGACGTTGGTGTGCTGCGTGGCCGGCGAGCGGGCGTCGGCACGCACATCACGCGAATTGGGCTGACCGCCGGCAGGAAGTGTGCTATCCTTCTGAGTTACCGGGTGACCGCAGAAGGCAGGAAATGAACGCAGGGGTTCGGAATGCGCGCCGGTCAGGCGCGGTGGCGAAGACGATCGGCCGACGCGCCGTGCTGGCGACCGCCGCCGCCGCGGTGGTTGCGCGCCGCGCCATGGCTGGGCTGCCGGTGCCCGCGGCCGACTCGCTGGCGTTTCGGATGATCCGCTACGGCAGCGAAATCGGCACGCACAAGCTGACCTTCCAGCGCGACGGCGAAACCCTGACGGTGCGCATCGCGGTGGACGCGCTGGTGACGCTGCTCTCGATCCCGGTCGCCCGCTACAGCCACCGCGCGGTGGAAACCTGGCAGGGCACGACCCTGGTGGAGGTCTCCGGGGAGACCAACAAGAACGGCGCCCGCCAATGGGTGAAGGCGCAGCGCGCCGACGCGGGACTGGTGGTGCTCGGCAGCCAGACCAAACGCTACGTCGCCCCGGAGGCGGCCATTCCGACCTCGGTACTGGAACCAGCGGATGCTCGACGGGCCGATGATCAGCCTGGAGGATGGCGTGCTGCTGTCGCCGAAGGTCACCGATCTGCGGACGGAGAGCGTCCGGCTTGCCTCGGGCAGCGTGATCCCAGCGACGCACTACAACATCAGCGGGTCGTTTCATGCGGATGTGTGGTACGACGCGACGCGCACCTGGGCCGGCATGGCGCTGACCGTCGTGGACGGCTCCCAGGTCCGCTACGAGCGTCTGTGACGGGCTTGCGGCCAGGGCAATCGGGTGAAGCAACGAGTCCGGCCGGAGCCCGCTGTCATTGCGAGCGTAGCGAAGCGACGAAGCGATCTCCATGATGGAGCGCGCCTGGATGGGGATTGCTTCGTCGCTGCGCTCCTCGCAATGACAGGAAGGCGGCTGATCGGCCGCCTTCCTTGCGTTTACCTGATCGCCCTCGGCTTGCGGCCTGCGGCAGTGGCGGTGCATTGCGCCCTGCGTTAGGCTGGCGTGGACCGATCCGGCCGACGACGTGGGAGACGTGACGATCGCCAGTGAACCCGAGCGCCCCGCACCCCACAAGGACGCGCCCCGCAGGGATGTGCCACGGCAGGATGTGCCACGGCAGGCCGCGCGCATCCTGGTGGTGGACGACATCGAGGACAACCGCGACCTGCTGGTGCGCCGCCTGCGGCGCGAGGGCTATCACGACACCCAGGTCGCGGCGGACGGCGAGCAGGCGCTGAAGCTGATCGCGGCGCAGGCGTTCGATCTGGTGCTGCTCGACATCATGATGCCGATCTGCAACGGCTACCAAGTGCTGGAACGGCTGCGCGCGGCCAATCGCCTGCACGAGCTGCCGGTCGTCGTGATTTCCGCGCTCACCGAGCTGGACAGCGCCGTGCGCTGCATCGAGCTCGGCGCGGTGGACTACCTGCCGAAGCCGTTCAATCCCACGCTGCTGCGCGCGCGGGTGAACGCGACGATCGAGCAGAAGCGCCTGCGCGATGCCGTGCGCGCCCATCTCGCGCGGATCGAGGCGGAGCTGGAGACCGCCCGCAAGCTGCAGGCCGGCATGGTGCCGACGCTGTTCCCGGCGCCGACGGCGGAGCGGCCGGTCGAGCTGCACGCGATGATGCAGCCGGCGCGCCAGGTGGGCGGCGACCTTTACGACTTCTTTTTCATCGACGACGGCCGGCTGGTGTTCTTCATCGGCGATGTCTCCGGCAAGGGCGTTCCCGCCGCCATGTTCATGGCGCAGACCAAGCACCTGCTGCGGCTGATCACGACGTTCCTGTTGCGCGACGATGCCGCCGCGGCGACGCCGGCCGCCATTCTGCGCCGGGTCAACCAGGAGCTGTGCGAAGGCAACAGCATGATGATGTTCGTCACCGGATTCTTCGGCATGCTGGATGCCCGGACCGGCGAGGTGCAGTTCAGCAGCGCGGGCCACGAGGCGCCGTATCTGGTCAATGCCGCTGGCGTGTCCCTGGTGGCCGGCGCGCAGGATCTGGTGCTCGGGTTGAACGCCGACTGGGCGTATGCCACCTCGACGGTGCGGCTGGCGCCGGGCGACGCGCTGTATCTCTACACCGATGGCATCACCGAGGCGTTCAATCCGGCCAACGAGGCGTTCGGGCGGCAACGCCTGCAGGCTGCCTTGCGGGACGGCAGGGGCCAGCCGCTCGACCGGCTGGTCGAGGGCAGCGTCGCGGCGGTGCGCGGGTTCGCCGGCGAGGCGGCGCAGTCCGACGACATCACGTGCCTGGCGGTTCGGTTGCTGGATGCGGGTTCGGTCTAGAGCATTTTCACCCTGACCGGAATTGCCGGCCCACCTGTCATTGCGAGGAGCGCAGCGGTCCCCGGGCTTGACCCGGGGAAGCAATCTCCTGCCTCCAGGGCGGGAGATTGCTTCGTCGCTGCGCTCCTAACAAGAAACAAGCTCCTCCTCCCCTTGAGGGAGGGGGTTGGGGGAGGGGGTTGGGGGAGGGGTCGGTCGGGGATTCGCACCGATCGACCCCTCCCCCCAACCCCCTCCCTCAAGGGGAGGGGGAGTGTCCTTCTCTGCGGCGCCCCGACTGTTTCATTCAGGGCGGCTCGGCCGCCGGCCGGTGGGAACTCGCAATGACAGATCGTTTCCAGGCAGGGCAAAAACGTTCTAGCCCGGCGCGGACGGCGGCGGGATATGCTTGCGCAGCCGAACGCGGTTCTGCTGGCCGTCGTGGCGGTATTCCATGTGGTCCATCATGCTTCGGACCAGGTGTATGCCCAGGCCGCCGATCGGGCGCTCATTCAGCGGCGCGGTCAGGTCCGGCGGGGCTATCACGGTGGGGTCGAACGGACGCGCGTCGTCGGCGATGTCGACCACCAGGTCCGCATCATCGCGCCAGATGTGGACGAGAATTTCGTGCTCGTGATCATCGCGGTAGCCATACGCCATCGTGTTGGCGAGCAGTTCCTCCAATGACACATTGATGGCAAAGCCTACCGAGGACGCCATGCCCTGCCGCGCGCAGAACGCATCCACCAGTTCGGCGCCGCGCGGAATCTCGGCGATGCGATTCGTCAGGCGTAGCGTCAGCCCATCGTGGTCCAAGCCAACCCCGTGATCAAATTGGCAACCGCCAGGTGCGGGACCTTCTAGGTGAGCCGACATTGCACCTCAAGCCCACGATGGCGATCGGAGGGCTGCATCATGCCGCCGCTGCGGCGCCGTTTATTTTGCAAATCAATGAAATGTCGGTGTAGCGTCGCCGGGTCGGCGCGCGGGATCGCGGGTGCGGGCGCGTGTCGGGGCGGCGGGGCAGGAGCATCGGTATCTTCACCAACGTGATGGCACATTTGCGCGGCCGCATCGCCTGGCGGCTGGCGCTGGCCGCGGTCGCCGGGGTCGTCGTGGTCGAGGCGCTCGCCGCGGCGGGGCGCACGCCCGGCGGGCTCGGCCTGCCGTGGCATGTGGCGATCGACCTGGCGATCGTCGCCTGCGTTGTCGCGGCCGGCCTGCTCGCGGCGCAGGCGATGGGGGCGAGCAACGGCGAGCGCATCGCCGGCGGCGCGGCGACGTTGTCGCGGCGGGAGACCGAACTGCGGGCGACGCTGGAAAACATGCAGCAGGGCATCGCCATGTACGATGCCGAGTACCGCCTGGTCACCTGGAATCGCCGGTTCGTCGAATACCTCGAGCTGCCGGATGAGTTCCTCGACGGCCGGCACACCTTCGCCGATTACATCCGCTACCTGGCCGAACGCGGCGAGTTCGGCGCGGTGCCCGACATCGAGGGGCTGATCGCCCAGCGGCTGGAGCCGCTGGCGCGCGAGCACTGGCTGGAACGGACGCGCCCGGACGGCACCGTGCTGGAAATCCACCGCAATCCGATCCCGACCGGCGGCTTCATCGCGATCTACGCCGACGTGACCGCGCGCCGGCAGGCCGAGGGCCTGCTGCGCGACGAGGAGGAACGCTTCCGCGCCATCGACCGCGCCGTGCCGGTCGCAATCGTGATCGCCAACGCCAGGGATCAACAGGTCCGCCACGTCAATCCGTATTTCGTCGAGTTCTTCGGCCTGCTGGACGCGTATCAAATCGACGGCCTGGACGACTACTCGGCCCGCCGCATGGCGGCGCTGTCGCTGCAGGGCCGCCGGCTCGCCGAGGTCTTTCCTGATGCGGAACATGGCCGCGAGCTCGCCGCCCTGCTGGCGCGCGGCAAGACCGGCCGGATGGACCAGGAACTGCGCTTCGTCCGCCCGGATGGGGCGGAACTCTGGGTCGTGGCGTCGGTGGAGCAGCTCGACTTCCGCGGCGAGCCCGCCATGATCGCGTGCCTGTCCGACATCACCGACCGCAAGCGCGCCGAGGTCGAGCTGACGCGGGCGATGCAGGCGGCCGAGGCCGCCAACCGCGTCAAGTCCGACTTCCTGGCCAACATGAGCCACGAGCTGCGCACGCCGCTGAACGCCATCATCGGCTACAGCCAGATGCTGCAGGAGCAGGCGGCCGATGGCGGCCAGGACGACTACGTGGCCGACCTCGGCAAGATCGAGCGCGCGGGCACCCATCTGCTCAAGCTGATCAACGACATCCTCGATCTGTCGAAGATCGAGGCCGGGCGCATGACCGTGTTCATCGAGCCGGTCAACGTGCCGATGCTGCTGGGCGAGGTGCAGTCGATCATCGAGCCGCTGGCGGCGAAGAACGGCAATCGTTTCGTCGTCGATTGCCCGGCGGAGATCGGCAGCATCGACTGCGACGTGACCAAGCTCAAGCAGAGCCTGCTCAACCTGCTGAGCAACGCCAGCAAGTTCACCTCCAACGGCACGGTGGAGCTGGCGGTCCGGCGCACCGGCGGGGACGGTGATGCGCGAGGCGGCGCAGGCGGTGATAGCTGGAGCGGCGCCAGCGCCGACGCGCAAATCAGCTTCCGCGTCACCGACAGCGGCATCGGCATGACGCGCGAGCAGATGGACCGGCTGTTCCAGGCGTTCGCCCAGGCGGATTCGTCCACCACGCGGAAATTCGGCGGCACCGGGCTTGGCCTTGCCATCACGCGGCACTTCGCGCGGATGCTCGGCGGCGACGTGAATGTGGCGAGCGAGCCGGGGGTCGGCTCGACCTTCACGCTGGTCCTTCCGGTGCACGATCACAGCGCGCTGCCGGCGGCGGAGGACGCTGCGGAACCGAAACGGGCGATCTCGGGCGACGCGGAGAGCGCGCATACCGTGCTTGTCGTTGACGACGACGAGGCGGTGCACGACGTGGTCGGCGCCATGCTCGCGCGCGACGGCTACCGCGTGCTGCACGCCCGCAGCGGGCCGGAGGCAATGACGCTGGCGCGCGAGCAGCATCCGGATGCCGTCACGCTCGACGTGATGATGCCGCAGATGGACGGCTGGACCGTGCTGTCGTCGTTGAAAGGGGATGCGGCGCTGCGCGACATCCCGGTGATCATCGTTACGATGCTGAACGACCGGGCCATCGCGCTGTCGCTCGGTGCCGAGGCCTTCCTGTCGAAGCCGATCGACTGGGCGCAGTTGAGCGCGGTGCTGAAACAGTTCGCCCGGCACGATGCGGCGACGGCGGCGCCGATCCTGGTGGTCGATGACGATCCGGAAATGCGCGACATGACGCGGCGCATGCTGGAACGGATGGGCATCGCGGTGCACGAGGCGGCGGACGGCGCCGAGGCGCTCGCCTGGCTGGAGGCCAATCCGCGGCCGTCGCTCATTCTGCTGGACCTGATGATGCCGGTGATGGACGGGTTCGAAGTGCTCGACCGGTTGGAGCTGAGCGATGAATGGTCGGATATTCCGGTGCTGGTTGCGACCGCCAAGGCGTTCAGTGCCGCTGAGCTGGCGCAGCTTCAACGGTCCACCGAAAAGGTCATCTCGAAAGGGGCGACGCTGGGGGTCGACCTGAGCACGGCGATCCGGGACGTTCTGCGCCGGACCCAGGCCATTGTCAGCGGCTGAGCCGGTCTGGGGAGCGCCGCATGCCAAAAATCCTGCTGGTCGAGGACAACGAGATGAACCGCGACATGCTGTCCCGCCGGTTGATTCGAAAGGGCTATGACGTGGTCATGGCGGAGGACGGCAGGCAGGGCGTCGACCTGGCCGGAACCGCCTCGCCCGACCTGATCCTGATGGACATGAGCCTGCCGGTCATCGACGGCTGGGAGGCAACGCGGCGGATCAAGGCGTCCGACGCCACCAGGACGATCCCGGTCATCGCGCTGACCGCGCATGCGATGGTTGGCAGCCAGGAGCAGGCGCTCGCGGCGGGATGCGACGATTTCGATACGAAACCGATCGATCTCCCGCGTCTGCTCGGCAAGATCGAGGCGTTGTTGCAGCGTGGACCCGGACCGTGAGGCAACCCGTGCCCGCCGGCGCCGCACGAATGCGGTGCTCACGCAGCGTGGCCCCGCGCCGGCGCATGTGCCGCGACTCTGTCACAAATCTGTCGCAAAGCGTCGCTTGAACGCTGACGTTGCGTGCCGGATACTTCCGGTTGGGAAAGCCTGACGAGGCGATGCCTCGCGCGATTAGAGAGGGGCCCGCGCAATGGAAATGCTGGTCGAGGAACTTGACGGCGGCGTCACCAAGGTGGTGCTGCGTGGACGCTTGGACATCGAAGGCGCCGGTGTCATCGACCTGGGGTTCAATGCAATCGCCGGCTCCAGGCGCGCGGTTCTGATCGACATGTCGGGTGTCACGTTCCTTGCGTCGCTTGGCAGCCGCGTGCTGGTCTACGGCGCCAAGACGGTGTCGATGAAGGGCGGCAAGATGGCGCTGCTGTCGCCGATCGAGGATGTCGTCACGGTGCTGACCACGCTGCGCGTCGACAGCCTGATCCCGATCTATCATGACGCCGACGCGGCGGTGGCGGCGGTGTCCGCCTGACGGGCGGCTGGCGGTTGCTGACCGCGTCATCGCATGCGGACGGATCGGCAGGCGATGGTGTTGGACAATCTCGTTCCGATCGATCAACGGTTCGCAAGCTTGGCCAGGCGTGCTGGCCTAACGTAGCGGCGATGGTGGTCTGCGCGATGTGTCGCCTGTGTTGCAGCACTGGATGGCGACCCGGCCCCGAACGAATTCGTCGACGTAGATCCAAGCGCCGTGGCAGCCAGTGGACGGGTTCGATCGGGTGCTGATTCGCTGACACGGCGGAGAAAGGGGCAATTCGAGGCCGGATGTCGTGGTCGAATCCCATCTTGACGGCAGGCTTGTTCTTCCATTACCGGAACGATACCCTCATGGGTCAGCCGGGTTCTGGCGCGCGCGTGCGCACGATGGTGAAGGAACGGAATGCCTAGGTAACTGGATGCCCGAAGTATGCAATCGGCTGCTGTCCATTTGTGGTTTTGCGCGGCGTCCTGGGGCTGCGCGGCCGCAAGGCGCTCCGCGATCCAACGTATCAACATGGCGGTTGACAATGGGCGTTGAACGGACAAACTCCAACCTGCCAATTGGTCGCCGGCGGGGATGTCGGCTCCGTATCGGGAGCACGAGACGAATGGCCTTCCATCATAAAGCCGGAACATTCGCAGCCATTGTTCTGGCAATCACACTTCTGATCGGCGCGCAGGCTGTCGCGTCCGGCGATCCCGCCGAGGACCGAGCCATCGCCGACAGCCTCGCGGCCATGCTGCGGGCCGGGCGCGCGGTGATCTCCGCCAATCAGGTCCGGATCAACGACCCTTCGCTGGGCCCGAAAGGGCTGGACGGCAAGGCCGTGCTGGCTGCCGCCATTGCCGGCTATACGTCCGCAACCGGAACCGATCCGCTGGCGATCGATTCGGCTTCGCGCCAGGGCACCCTGATGCGAGCGTTGATGGACTCCATCGTCGTGGTGATGGCTGCCGCGCAGCCGGACATCGACGCCAAGGGGGTGGGATTCAAGGGATTCATTCCGGCAGTCTTCGGCCGCCTGGTGTGCGAGGAGTTCGACCGCCGCGCCAAGGGCGTGGCGACGATGAAGGTGACGGCGCCGCTCGATCGGGTGCGCAACCGCGCCGCGCGGCCGGATCCGTTCGAGTCGAAGGTGATCGCGGAGAGTTTCCTCGCACCCGGCTGGGTGCGCGGTACCCCATATGCCGCGACGGTGCAGGAAGGCGGGAGCAGCGCGTTCCGCGTGATGGTGCCGGAGTATTACGCCGCCTCCTGCCTCTCCTGCCACGGCACGCCGAAGGGCAGCATGGATATTACCGGCTATCCCCGCGAGGGATTCGCCGAGGGCGACCTTGGCGGCGTCATCAGTATCACCCTGCTGCACTGAGCGCGATGCGCGCCGCCCTGCTCGGACGCGTGTCGATCGCGATCAGGCTCATCGCGCTGTCGCTGATTCTCGCGGGGATCGCGGTGGCCACGAATATCTTCCTGATCCGGACGCTCGACCGCGCGGTGGCGACGGCGGAGGAATCGGAGCGGCTGGTGACGCTGATCGACGATGCCCAGGCCGTCGACAAGGCGTTCGGCGACCTGCGCTACTGGCTGACCGATCTGTCGGTGAGTCAGCTCATGCTGTCGGAGCGCAACGCGGCGGCGGCGCGCGCGGCGCTGCAGCAGCGGCTGGACAAGCTGGCCGACCGACAGCCGGAGCTCGTCGCAGCGATCCGGCGCGAAGTAGCGGTGTTTGACGCGCAGGCGATGCAGGCGGTCGACGCCTATACGGCGGGCCAGCGGGTAGTCGGCAACGCGCGGCTGGCCGAGGCGCGCGGGCACGGCCGCCAAGTGGATACGCTGCTGGAGAATCTGGAGAGCACGCTGAGCCATCGCGAGCAGGACGTGCACGACGCGGTGGTGGCCTCCGGCGCCTCGGCGGCGCAGACGGCGCTGGCGGTGGTGCTGCTTACCCTGCTGCTGGCCGGGGTACTAACCGTGCTGGTGCTGCGCTCGATCCTGCGGCCTCTGGCACAACTCGTGGCCGCGTTGGAGGCGACGCGGCGCGGAGACCTGATCGTCCCGCTGCCGCCACCCTCGCGCGACGAGATCGGCGCCATGACGCGTGCCGTGACGCTGTTCCGCGAAGGGCAGGCCGAGCGTGCGCGCTTGGAGCGGGAGGCGGAGGCGCAGCGCCAGTTGGTTGCAGACGCCATCTCCTGCATCAACGAGGGCTTCGTCCTCTACGACGCGGAGGACCGGCTGGTGCTGTGCAACAGCAATTTCGTGCGATTGCAACCGGAGCTCGCCGATCTGATGACCCCAGGCACGCCGTTCCGCGCGGTGATCGAGGCGGCGGCTGCGCGCGGTCTGGTCGATCCCGGCCTCGGCGGCGTGGCTTCCTGGGTCGAGGAACGGATGCGCCGGCATCTCGATCCACAGGGTACGATGGAATACCGCTTCGTCGATCGCTGGGTGCAGGTGGGCGAGCGGCGCACGACCGACGGCGGGACGGTGGCGATCTACAGCGACATCACCGAGCTGAAGCGCCGGCAGGACGAGCTGGAGGCGGCGCGAAAGGACGCGGTACGCGCCTCACAGGTGAAGTCGGACTTCCTCGCCAACATGAGTCACGAGCTGCGCACGCCGCTGAACGCCATCATCGGCTACAGCCAGATGCTGCAGGAGGAGGCGGCCGATGATGGCCAGGACGATTACCTGGCCGATCTCGGCAAGATCGAGCGAGCGGGCACCCATCTGCTGAAGCTGATCAACGATATTCTCGATCTGTCGAAGATCGAGGCCGGCCGCATGACCGTGTTCATCGAGAAGGTGAACATCCCGACGCTGATCGGCGAGGTGCAGTCGATCATCGAGCCGCTGGCGGCGAAGAACGGCAATCGTTTCATCGTCGATTGCCCGGCGGAGATCGGCAGCATCGACTGCGACGTGACCAAGGTCAAGCAGAGCCTGCTCAACCTGCTGAGCAATGCCAGCAAGTTCACCTCCAACGGAACCGTGGGGCTGGCGGTGTCGCGTGCCGGCGCAGGCGCCGATGAGCGGATGGTCTTTTGCGTGACCGACAGCGGGATCGGCATGACCCCGGAACAGATGGACCGGCTGTTCCAGGCGTTCGCCCAGGCGGATTCGTCCACCACGCGGAAATTCGGCGGCACCGGGCTTGGCCTTGCCATCACGCGGCACTTCGCGCGGATGCTCGGCGGCGACGTGAGTGTGGCGAGCGAGCCGGGGGTCGGCTCGACCTTCACGCTGGTCCTTCCGGTGCACGATCACAGCGCGCTGCCGGCGGCGGAGGACGCTGCGGAACCGAAACGGACGGTCTCCGGCGACGCCGAGAGCGCGCATACCGTGCTGGTCGTTGACGACGACGAGGCGGTGCACGACGTGGTCGGCGCCATGCTCGCGCGCGACGGCTATCGCGTGCTGCACGCCCGCAGCGGGCCGGAGGCGATGACGCTGGCGCGCGAGCAGCGTCCGGACGCCATCACGCTCGATGTGATGATGCCGCAGATGGACGGCTGGACCGTGCTGTCCTCGTTGAAAGGGGATGCGGCGCTGCGCGACATCCCGGTGATCATCGTTACGATGCTGAACGACCGGGCCATCGCGCTGTCGCTCGGTGCCGAGGCCTTCCTGTCGAAGCCGATCGACTGGGCGCAGTTGAGCGCGGTGCTGAAACAGTTCGCCCGGCACGATGCGGCGACGGCGGCGCCGATCCTGGTGGTCGATGACGATCCGGAAATGCGCGACATGACGCGGCGCATGCTGGAACGGATGGGCATCGCGGTGCACGAGGCGGCGGACGGCGCCGAGGCGCTCGCCTGGCTGGAGGCCAATCCGCGGCCGTCGCTCATTCTGCTGGACCTGATGATGCCGGTGGTGGACGGATTCGAAGTGCTCGAGCGGCTGAAGCAGAACGATCGGTGGTCGGATATTCCGGTCCTGGTCGCGACGTCCAAGGACTTCAATGCCGATGAACTGGCGCAGCTTCAGCGTTGCACCGAGCGAGTGATCTCCAAGGGGGCGACGATGGGGGTCGACCTGTGCACGGCGATCCGCGACACGCTGAAGCGGACCCAGGCGGCGGTTGGCGCCTGAGCGCGGGGAAAAAAGAACGCCGCATGCCGAAGATCCTGCTGGTCGAGGACAACGATACGAACCGGGACATGCTGTCCCACCGGCTGGTCCGCAAGGGCTGCGAGGTGGTGATGGCGGAGGACGGCCAGCAGGGCGTCGCGCTTGCCGCAACCGCGGCGCCGGACCTGATCCTGATGGATTTGAGCCTGCCGGTGATCGACGGCTGGGAGGCGACGCGGCGGATCAAGGCGGCGGACACCACCAGGGCGATCCCGGTCATTGCGCTGACCGCGCACGCGATGGTTGGCAGCGAAGCGCAGGCGCGCGGCGCGGGAAGCGACGATTTCGATACGAAGCCGGTGGATCTTCCGAGGTTGCTGGGGAAGATCGAGGCGTTGTTGCAGCGCGTGTCCGGGGCGTGAGGCACGCCGGCGGTGCGGCGGTGTCCGGGCAGGCGCGCTGGAGCATTTTCACCCTGGCTGGAATCGCCGGCCCACCTGTCATTGCGAGGAGCGTAGCGACGAAGCAATCCCCATCCAGGTACGGACCGGGATGGGGATTGCTTCGTCGCTTCGCTTCTAACAAGAAACAAGCTCCCCCTCCCTCAAGGGGAGGGGGAGTGTCCTTGCTCTTCGGCGATCCGACTGTTTCATTCAGGGCGGCTCGGCCGCCGGCCGGTGGGAACTCGCAATGACAGATTGTTTCCGGCCGGGGCGACGATGGTCGAGCGCTGTCATCAATCCGTCACGCAGCGTCGCTTGAACGCTGGCGTTGCGTGCCGGATACTCATGGTTGGGCTGGGTTAACGAGGTCGCAATGGAAATGCTGGTCGAGGAACTTGACGGCGGCGTCACCAAGGTGGTGCTGCGCGGCCGCATGGACATCGAAGGCGCCGGTGTCATCGACCTGGGGTTCAACGCGATCGCCGGCTCCCGGCGCGCGGTGCTGGTCGACATGTCGGGGGTCACGTTCCTCGCCTCGCTGGGCATCCGCGTGCTGGTCTACGGCGCGAGGACGGTGTCGATGAAGGGCGGCAAGATGGCGCTGCTGTCGCCGATCGAGGACGTCGTCACGGTGCTCACGACGCTGCGCATCGACAGCCTGATCCCGATCTACCATGACGACGAGGCGGCGGTGGCGGCGGTGCTTGCCTGACGTCGCGCTGGTGGGTGGCGTTGCGTAGCCGTAACGCTATCCGGAATCACCAAGCGCGGCGGCGATATCGGTCTGCGCAAAGTCCCGCCCCTTGAACAGCAGCGGCACTCCACGGGCTTTCGCCAGGGCGTAGGAGGCACAGTCGCCGCAATTGAGCGCGGCCGGATGGCGCCCCTTGCCGAACCGGAGGAATGCTTCGCGCGCGAGAGTTGCGAGCTGGCGGTCATGCGGAACGATCTCCAGCCGCAAATTCCGGATCATGTCGTCCAGCTCCTGCCAGTCGTCGGCGTCTCCGCCCCGGCCGGCGAGGACCATGGATGTTTCCTGCAGGCTCACCGCGGATACGCAGGCGGCGTCTGCCGCCGCAATCGCCATCGCGAAACGCTCTCTCTCGGGCTCAAGCCGAAGCACGGCGACGAGCGCCGAACTGTCGACGGCGATCACGCCCTATAGTCCGTTTTCGTCGTAGAGATCGGCTTCGGTGAAGGGGGGTAGCTTGGCTTGGCGCGCTGCGCTGCGCTCGGAGATCGCCATGATGGCGCGATACCGTGCATCGATCTCCTCCCGGCTCCGGACCCGCCGCCGCACGCCGTTGTCGATGAACTCGGCGCCAGCGGACTCCAGCGTTCGACGGATCTCGTCCACAGTGCCCGGCGCGACCGAAGCCGCCCCCTCACTGCCTTCGAGACGGCGGACCGTGACCACGGAGACGTGGGCGCGACGGGCCAACTCCTCCTGATCGAGCCGGAGAAGGGCGCGGGCGGCACGGATCTGTTCTGGCGTGATAAGCATGATAGCTACATATCATGCGTGTTGCCGCCCGTTCAAGCGGCCATCGGCACCACCTGCCCACCCGGCACGTGCTCCAGGTGGCACGCCGATACATGCCCCGCGCCCACCGGCCGCAGCATCGGCTCCTCCACGCGGCAGCGGTCGAACGCGAACGGGCAGCGCGTGTGGAAGCGGCAGCCGCTCGGCGGGTTGATCGGGCTGGGCACGTCGCCGGTCAGAATGATCCGCTGGCGTTTCGCCGTCGGATCGGGCACCGGCACCGCCGACAGCAGCGCGCGCGTGTAGGGATGGTGCGAGCTGGCGAACAGCGTGCGCCGGTCGGCCAGCTCGACGATCTTGCCCAGATACATCACCGCCACGCGGTGCGTCAGGTGCTCGACGATCGCCAGGTCGTGGCTGATGAACAGCAGCGCCAGCCCCAGCTCGTCCTGCAGGTCGGCCAGCAGGTTGATGATCTGCGCCTTCACCGAAACGTCCAGCGCGGACACCGCCTCGTCGCAGATGATCAGGTCGGCGCCCGGCGCCAGCGCGCGGGCGATGCCGATGCGCTGGCGCTGCCCGCCGGAGAATTCGTGCGGAAAGCGGCCGATCGCGTCGCGCGGCAGCCGCACCTTGTCCATCAGCTCGGCCAGCGCGCTCGATCGAGGTCCGCGCGGCTCGTGCGCCAGGCCGAAATTGCGGATCGGCTCGGCCAGGATGTCGCGCACGCGCATGCGCGGATTGAGGCTGGAGAACGGGTCCTGGAACACCACCTGCATGCGCTGGCGCAACGGCCGCAGTTGCGCCGCGGGCAGGTTGTCGATGCGCTCGCCGTCCAGGTAGACCTCGCCGTCGGTCGGGTTCAGCAGCCGCAGGATGGTCTTGCCGACGGTGGACTTGCCGCAGCCGGATTCGCCGACCAGCGACAGCGTCTCGCCGCGCGCGATGTCGAAGCTGACGCCATCCACCGCGTAGACCCGCGCGGTCTCCTGGCCCAGCACGCCGCCGTAAATCGGAAAATGCTTCTTGAGGCCGTTGACTTCCAGCAGGGGGCGGTTGCCGCTCATGCCGCCAGGCGCCGTTCGGCGTAGTGGCACGCCGCCAGGTGGCCGGCCGCTTTCATTTCGATCGCCGGCGCGACCTGGCGGCAGAGATCGGTGGCGAGCGGGCAGCGCCCGGCGAAAGCGCAGCCGACGATCCGCTGACGCAACGACGGCACCAGCCCGGGGATTTCCGCCAGCCTGGTCGCGCCCGCCCGTCGTGCAGCGACGAGCCCAGCTTCGGCACCGCGCCCAGCAGGCCGCTGCGTGTAGGGATGCAGCGGATGGGCGAAGATCTCGCCGACCGTGGCTTCCTCCACCTTGCGTCCGGCGTACATCACCACCACGCGCTCGGCCATTTCGGCAACCACGCCGAGGTCGTGCGTGATCAGCATGATCGCCGAGCCGAGCCGCGTGCTTCAGATCGCGCATCAGGTCGAGGATCTGCGCCTGGATGGTGACGTCCAGCGCCGTGGTCGGCTCGTCGGCGATCAGCAGCTTGGGATTGCAGGCCAGCGCCATGGCGATCATCACCCGCTGGCGCATGCCGCCCGAGAGCTGGTGCGGATACTCGCGCACCCGCCGTTCCGGCGCCGGAATGCCGACCAGGACCAGCATCTCGATCGCCTTCTGCTCGGCCGCGCGCGCGTCCATGCCCTGGTGCAGCCGCAGCGTCTCGCCGATCTGCCGGCCGACGCGTCAGCACCGGGTTGAGGCTGGTCATCGGCTCCTGGAAGATCATCGAGATCGCGTTGCCGCGGATCGCCCGCATCTCCGGCTCCGACAGCGTCAGCAGGTCGCGGCCGTCGAAGCGGATGCGAGCCGGCGATCTTGCCCGGCGGCTCCTGGATCAGCCGCAGGATCGACATCGCGGTGACCGACTTGCCGCAGCCGGACTCGCCGACGACGCCAGCGTTTCGCCGGCGTTGATGTGGAACGATACGCCCTCGACCGCGCGCACCACGCCGTCGGGCGTGCCGAAATGCGTCTGCAGCCGCTCGACCTCGAGCAGCGCCATGCGCGGCTACAGCCGCTTGGCCAGGCGCGGGTCGAGCGCGTCGCGCAGCCCGTCGCCCAGCATGTTCACCGCCAGCACGGTGATCGACAGGAAGATCGCCGGGAAGAACACGATGTAGGGCTTCACCTGCCAGAGCGCGCGCCCCTCGGCCATGATGTTGCCCCAGCTTGGGATGGTCGGCGGCGTGCCGGCGCCGATGAACGACAGGATCGCCTCGGTGATCATCGCCGAGGCGCAGATGAAGGTGGCGTTCACCATCAGCGGCGCCAGCGTGTTCGGCAGGATGTGGCGCCAGATGATCACCGGCAGCCGCGTGCCCGACGCGATCGCCGCCTCCACATAGGGCTGCTCGCGCAGGCTGACAGCACGACGCCGCGCACCAGGCGCGCGACGCGCGGGAAACTCGGCGACGGTGATGGCGACGATGACGTTCTGCACCGAGGCGCGGGTCAGCGCCATCAGCGCGATCGCCAGCAGCAGCGGCGGGATCGACATCAGGCCGTCCATCACCCGCATCATCACCGCGTCCAGCGCGCGGATGAAGCCGGAGATGCAGCCGATGAACGCGCCGACCACCGCGGTGACAGCAGGCCGACCGAGAAGCCGACCATCAGCGACACGCGCGTGCCGTACAGCACGCGGGAATAGATGTCGCGCCCGAGCATGTCGGTGCCGAACCAATAGATCTCGGATGGCGGGCGCAGCCGCTTGGCCGGCGCGATCGCGGTCGGGATCGACGGTGCCCAGCCAGGGCGCGAAAGATCGCGATCAGCAGCATGATGCCGACCAGCGCGCCGCCGGCGACGATGGTGGGATGGCGGACGATGAAGGTCATGACCCGGCCGCGCTGGCGCACCGGCGGCAGCACGTCCGGCAGCGGTGCCGCGGCGCCCGGCGGCAGGCCGGTCGGGAAAGAGGTGGCGCTCAATAGCGGATCCTCGGATCGAACACGGTGTAGAGCAGATCGACGACCAGGTTCACCAGCACGTAGGTGACGCTGAACAGCAGCACGACGCCCTGGATGATCGGATAGTCGCGGCGCAGGATCGCATCGACCGTCAGCCGGCCGAGGCCGGGGATGGCGAACACGCTCTCGGTCACCACCGCGCCGCCGATCAGCAGCGCGACGCCGTTGCCGATGACGGTGACGATCGGCACCGCGGCGTTCTTCAGCGCGTGCACGAACAGGATGGCGCGCTGGCCGACGCCCTTGGCCTTCGCCGTGCGCACGTAATCCTGGCTGAGCACGTCCAGCATGGTGGCCCGCGTGATGCGCGCCAGCAGCGCCACATAGATCAGCCCCAGCGCGACGGTGGGCAGGATCAGGCCCTGCAGGAACGGCCAGACCCCGTCGCTGATCGGGGTGAAGCCCTGCACCGGCAGCCAGTCGAGCTGCAGCGCGAAGACGTAGGCCAGCAGGTAGCCGAACACGAAGACCGGCACCGAGAAGCCCAGCACCGCAGATCACCATCACCGCGCGGTCGATCCAGGTGCCGTGCTTCCAGGCCGCGAGCACGCCGAGCGGGATGGCGATGACGATGGAAAACACGATGGTCAGCAGCATCAGCGACAGCGTCGGCTCGATGCGCTGCGCGATCATGTGGGAGACCGGCAGGTTGGTGAAGATCGAGGTGCCGAGATCGCCGTGCAGGATGTGCCACAGCCAGTCGCCGAAGCGGACCAGGTAGGGCCGGTCGAGCCCGAGCGAGGCGCGGATGCGCTCGATGTCCGCCGGCGTCGCCTGGTCGCCGGCGATGATCGCCGCCGGATCGCCAGGGGCGATGTACAGCAGGCTGAATACGAACAAGCGCGACCACCAGCATCACGGGGATGGTGGCGAGGATGCGCCGGACGGCGTAAGCGAACATCTCAGGCCTGCTTTACGTCCGGGGACACCGGGAACGGCGCCTTGACACGATGCATCGTCTGTTCAGTCCCTGTCCAACTGTGATGGCCGTGGGCCCGGGTGCGGGATCACGGCGCGGCAGATTTTCCGGCGAGCAGCACTTCCCCCGCGCCTTGCATTGATTGTGAGCCGGGCGGCGCACCCCGCCAGCATGAAGCGCGCATCCTAGTTGGGCACGCCGTCACCGCAAGCGCTATCGCTTGAATGGGCGGACGGTCGAAGGGGGCGTCACGGTTGTGCCCATCGCGCCAAGTAGAAAACGTCTTAAAAGCGGACACCTGACACGCGCTGCCGGGGCAGATCGCGCAAAACATGTGCGGTTCGTGGCTCGTGCCGCCGACCGGCCGGCCATTTGATCATGCCGCGCCAACGAACGACCCGCGAATCTCGTTGCGTGGCCGAGGTGAGCGAGCACCTGGCGTCCACATCGGCGGCGCCACCGCCGGGCGCGCGCCGCGGATGCCGGCGCGGCACTGTGCGAGGGGCGCGGGACGCCAGAGAGGTGGGACGTCTGAGCGGCGGCGCATTGCCGCGGCCTCGGCACTGCGCTACCGATTGACATCAGCGGATTCGAACCGGCCCGGGGATAATTGGTGGGGGATGATTGGCACCAGCATCTTCCGTCGATCGACGATCGACGACGCGTGGCGCGGCGTAAGGCGCGGCTGGCGGCGTCTGGCCGCAAGATCCTGGTTGCTGTCCCGGGTGCATTATCGCGCGCATGGCCTGCGGCTGGACGGGCAGCCGTCGGAGTACGTCTGGTACTTCGCCTACGGGTCGAACATGCACGACAGTGCGTTTCTCGGACGCCGCCGGATGCAGCCGCTCGAATGGCGCGCGGGACGGATCAAAGGGTACCGCCTTCGATTCAATCTTGAGGGCCGGCCCAAGGGCAAGGCGGCCCCGGCCAATATCCGTCCCGACCCAGGCGCCGAGGTCTGGGGCGTGATGTATCGCATCACCCGGCGGGATTTGTTGCGGCTGGACTCCACCGAAGGCGTGCCGGGCCGCGGCTATCGGCCAGCCGGCCTCGTGGCCGAGGACATCGACGGCAATCGGCTACCGGTCGTCGCCTACAGCGCCGTGGGAAAGCCGACCGACGGCGTTCCGTCGCTGCGCTACATCACGCTGCTGCGGGAAGGTGCGCGTGCGCACGGACTTCCGGCCCACTGGCTGCAGTACCCTGGACAGTGTTGCCCACCTGAGCTGATGCGCGGTTGCGTACACCTCTCCCGCTCTTGGCGGGCTTGGGCCGTGAAGCGGACCAAGGCGGCGAGCAAAGCGGTTGAGCCGCGAAGCGGATCAACGTGAGGGCGGTGCACGCGGCACGACCCTCACCCTCGGCGCGTCGCGCCTCGACCTTGGTCAGCTTCGCGGCCCAAGCCCGCGAAGAGCGGGCGAGGTAAACGCCGGCCCGTCCCGGGGACGTGCTAAAACTCCAACAGATTGTCGCGCAGATGCTTGTGCGCATACGCCTTGCGCGTCAGCCCGCGCTGCTGCAACGCCGGCGCCAGCCCGTCGGCGATTTCCGCCGTGGTGCGCCGGCTGACGTTCGGCATCGAGAACAAAAACCCGTCGCCGCCGACCTGCTGCATCGCCTCGGCCATCTGCGCGGCGACCGCGTCGGGCGAGCCCACCAGATCGACCGATGCGCCGCCGCTGGTGTAGCTGACGATCGCCTCGCGCAACGTCCGCTTGCCCGCCTTGCGCAGGAACTGTGCCAGGCTCTGCTGGTGCCCGTTGGTGGTCAGCTCGCCGACCGGCTGATCGAGATCGAAGGTGGAAAAATCGATGTTGGTGATCCAGCCAAGCTGCGCCAGCCGGCGGTCGATGCTTTGCTCGGCGCTCGCGGTGCGCTGCGCCGCCTTGGCCTCGGCTTCCGCGGTCGTCTCGGCCAGGATCGGCGAGATCAGGAACAACACCTTGCAACTGTCGGGATCGCGGCCGGCCTCCACCAGCTTGGCGCGCACGTCGTCGCGATACTGTTTCATCTGCTCGACGCCCTTGACGTGCGCCACGATGGTGTCGGCGTATTTTGCGGCAAAACGCCGCCCGCGGTCCGATCCGCCGGCCTGCGCGATCACCGGCTGGCCCTGCGGACACGGCCCCGAGTTCAACGGCCCGCGACTGCTGTAGTAGCGGCCTGCATAGTCGATCGTGTGCACCTTCGCGGGATCGGTCAGCACGCCGCTGGTGCGATCGGCGACGATCGCACCCGGCTCCCACGAGCCCCAGAGGCGGGTGCAGATCTCGACGTATTCCTCCGCCATGTCGTAGCGCAGGTCGTGCGGCGGCAGCCGTTCCATGCCGAAATTCTTCGCCGACAGGTCCGAGCTGCCGGTCACCATGTTCCAGCCGGCCCGCCCGCCGGAGACCTGGTCCAGCGTGCCGACGATGCGCGCGGTCAGATAGGGCGCGTAGGCGAAGGTGGACAGCGTCGGCACGATCCCCAGCCGCGTGGTCGCCGCCGCCATCAGCGTCGCCACGACCGTCGGCTCCTGGCGCGGGATCGACATGCCGTGCTTCAGGTAGAGGTCGCGCGAGTTCTGCCAGGTCTCGCCGACGTAGATGGAATCCTCCAGCAGCATGTAGTCGAAGCAGGCCCGCTCGCAGCCGCGCGCCAGGTCGAGGAACATGTCGCACGACATCCAGTCCTCGCTGATGTTGCCGGTCCACGACTCGCCCCAGGCCTGGATGGAGGAGCCTTGCAGGAACCAGGCGAGGTGGAACGGCGCGGCCGGCATGGCGAGGTCCTTTTGCGATGGGGCGGCGGCAGTGCGGCCACCCGCCGCGCGCCGGGTCACCCGGTCCGGCGAAGCTGGTCGTGCCGTCGGTCGACCCCAGATGGCGGGCAGGGCGAGCAACCGGCGTGCCACGGCCAAGGTCGCTGCCCGGGTTTGCTGCGACCCCGCCCAAACCGCGCGTCGCATGGACAAAACCTGCCCGCCGCCATTGGATAGCCGGGTGTCCGGACCGTGGTGCCGCGCGGCGCGGCACGCAACTGGTCGCGGTTTGAGCTCGGGTGGCCAATTTCCGGGCAATCCGCGCGGCGGTCGGGCGCCGGTCCTCGGTCCGACCCGTTCTGTCATCCGACAATGGCTTGCCTCCGGCCGGCCGGCATGCCACGCCGCGCGGATGCACGCCCTGTTGCTCCGGCTGACCCCGCTGCTGCCGCCGCCGCTGCGCGTCCACGCCACCCCGGCGCGGATCGCCACGCTGGTGCAGTTCATGAAATTCGGCGTGGTCGGCGTGATCGGCTTCCTGATCGACACCACGGTGGTCTACAGCCTGCGCGCGTCGCTCGGGCTGTACGGGGCGGGCGCGGTGTCCTACGTCGTTGCCGCGACCGGCAACTGGGTGCTCAACCGGGTGTGGACCTTCCGCGGCCGCAGCACGGGCAAGATGCATCACCAGTGGGCGCTGTTCCTCACCACCAACCTGCTGGGCTTCACGCTGAACCGCGGCACCTACGCGTTGCTGGTGACGTTCTCGGCGCTATGCGCGGCACAACCGGTGTATGCCGTCGCGGCGGGTGCTGTTGCCGGAATGTTCCTGAATTTCCGCCTGTCGCGCACGGTGGTATTCCGCTGAGGTAAGGCGACGCGGCGGGCGCGGCCCGCGCCGGCGGACCTGCCGGCATCGGGTGGTTGCGATCGCAACCACATGCCCCGGCGCCGCATTCCCGATTTGTTCCGGGACTGGCCGGAGTACGTAAAAACCCTGTCGGCATCAGCATCCGATATTAACCGCCTGGTGAGATTTCGGCCGCAAAACTTGCCCCACGTCGCGATCGGGCGCGACGGCGCAGTGCAAGGATCGCGGCAATCCGATGTTCGAACCCAGCGGCGAAACCCTCGAGCAGATGATGCGTCCCGGCAGCGGCCTGGCACTGCCGCCGCTGTCGTTCGCGGGGCCGGCGGCACCACGCTTCGCCGGCTGGCCGCAGGCGATCAAGCGCCTGCAGGACGCGGTCGGTGCCGCGCTGCTGCTGCTGCTGTGCGCCGTGCCGATGCTGATCGCCGCGCTGCTGATCCGACTGGAAAGTTCCGGTCCTGCTTTGTTCCGCCAGCGTCGCATCGGACTCGACGGCACCAGCTTCATGATCTGGAAGCTGCGCACCATGCACGTGCAGCGGGCGTCGGACGACGGGCTGTGTCAGGCGCGGCGCAGCGACCCGCGCGTCACCCGGGTCGGCGCCTGGCTGCGCCGCCTCTCGCTCGACGAGCTGCCGCAACTGGTGAACGTGCTGCGCGGCGAGATGTCGCTCGTCGGGCCGCGGCCGCACGCCCCCGGCACCTGCGCCGGCGGCCGGCCGTTCGAGCAGATCAGCCCGCGCTACACGGCGCGCCATCGCGTGCGCCCGGGCATGACCGGCCTCGCCCAGGTGCGCGGCTGGCGCGGCGAAACCCAAACCGAGGACAAGCTGCTGCACCGCGTCGAAAGCGACCTGGAATATATCGAGACCTGGTCGCTCTGGCTGGACCTGGTGATCCTGCTGCGCACCCTGGCCATGGCGCGCCTGCGCAACGCGTACTGACCGCGCAAGGCCGTCGGGCGAGCGAAGCAAGGTCAGGGCTTTGCCCTGAAACCCACCAGGGGGCCTTGCCCCCTGGACCCCCGCCAAGGGCCGCTGCCCTTGGCGGGGTTCCAAGGGGCAGAGCCCCTTGGTGGGGTCCGGGGGGCGAAGCCCCGGCCTTGCTTCGCTCGCCCGAGGGCCTTTCGCGTGGCGTGCGGCGCGGGCATGGTGCGGGTCGTTATTGTCGCTTCCACGGACGGAATGGCAGCACCGCGTGCAGAACCCAATGCCCTCGACTCCGGCGCTGCCGGACGATCTGTCGGTTGCCGTGCTGATCCCCTGCTACAACGAGGCGGCGGCGATCGCCAAGGTGGTCGCCGACTTTCGCGCCGCGCTGCCGCGGGCGCGGATCTATGTCTACGACAACAACTCGCGCGACGGCACGGTGGCGGCGGCGCGCGACGCCGGCGCCGTGGTGCGGACCGAGACGCTGCAGGGCAAGGGCCATGTGGTGCGGCGGATGTTCGCCGATGTCGAGGCCGACGTGTTCGTGCTGGTCGACGGCGACGACACCTATGACGCCGCGGTGGCGCCGGAGATGCTGCGGCTGATGCTGGACCGGCAGCTCGACATGGTGACCGGGGCGCGGGTCAGCGAGGAGGCGGCCGCCTATCGGCGCGGCCACCGGCTGGGCAATGCGGTGCTGACCGGGATGGTGCGGCGGATCTTCGGCAACCGGGTCAGCGACATGCTGTCGGGCTACCGCGCCTTCAGCCGCCGCTTCGTGAAGAGTTTTCCGGCGCTGGCTTCGGGGTTCGAGACCGAAACGGAATTCACCGTCCATGCGCTGGAGCTGAAAATGCCGATCGGCGAGGTGGTCACCGCCTATCGCGGCCGCCCGCCCGGCTCGGCCTCCAAGCTGCGCACCTATGCCGACGGGGTGCGCATCCTGCGCAGCATCGTCCTGCTGGTGAAGGAGGAGCGGCCGCTGCAGTTCTTTGCGCTGATCGGCCTGGTGCTGCTGCTGGCCGCGTTTGGCGTCGGCCTGCCGGTCGTGGTGGAGTTCGTGCGCACCGGCCTGGTGCCGCGCCTGCCGACCGCGGTGCTGGCGACCGGGCTGGTGCTGCTGTCGTTCCTGGCGTTCGTCTGCGGGCTGGTGCTCGATACGGTGACGCATGGACGGCGGGAGATGCGGCGGCTGGCGTATCTCGCCATCCCCGGCGTCGCCGCGCGGCAGTGACCGGCGCGGACGGGATGGACGCGGTTGCAGCCGCTGCGGCTGCAACGGGTGTGCCCGCGGCCGCTGTAGCTTCGTCCGCTGTGGCTCCTACCGCTGTGACTCCGATCGCTGCGGCTTCCATCGTCGCGACGACAATCGCCGGTGGCGGACCGCCGGAGGGCGACTACGACGCCGATGTGCTGATCCTGGCGCTCGACCGGGCGGAAGAAACCGTGGCCGCCATTGCCTCGGCGCTGGCGCAGGAAGGCGTATCGCGGCACGTCGTGGTGGTCGACCAGGGGTCGTGCCCGGCGGCGCTGGCGCGCATCGCAGCTTCCGTGGCGGGGCGGGGCGACGTCACGCTGGCCTCGGCGGGGGGCAACCTGGGGGTGGCGGGGGGGCGCAACCTGGCGGCCTCGCTCGGGCACGGACGGGTGCTCGTGGCGCTCGACAACGACGCGGAGTTCGCCGACGCGACCACGTTGGCGCGCGCGGTGGCGGCGCTGGACGCGGCGCCGGACGTGGCGGCGTTGGGCTTTCGCATCATGCTGCACGCAAGCGGCGCGGACGACCGGTCGTCGTGGGGCTATCCGGCGGCACTGCTGGCGCGCGCGGCGGACACGTTCGACGCGACGACCTTCGTGGGTGCCGGCCACGCGATCCGGCGCGCGGCGTGGGACGCGGCCGGCGGGTATGATGCCGCGCTGTTCTTCTGCTGGGAGGAGCTGGATTTCTGCCTGCGTGCCGTGGCCGCCGGATGGCGCGTGCGCTATCGCGGCGACCTGGTCGTGCGCCACAAGGTCAGCGCCGAGCGGCGGGTCGCATGGTCCGGCGAACGGTGGTTTTATTTCGTACGCAACCGGATTTATATCGCGCGCAAATGGAATGCCGGGTGGCTGGCGCTCGCCCCGCGCATCGCTGGCTACCTGGTGAAGGGGCTGCGCAACGGGGTGCTGTGGCCGACGGTGCGCGCGGTGGCGGCGGCCGGGCGCATGCCGGTCGCGCCGCGACGCATGCCGCCGGCGATGCGGGCCTACCTGGCATGGCACGACACCGCGTACCGCGGCGGCTGGCGCGCGCGGCTGCGGCAGCAGGTGCTGCCGCGTCTGCAGGGACGCTGACCCCCGCGTCGGGCGGCCGCCCGTGACCCCGCCCGGCCATCACGCCGTCACATGCAATTGCCCTGACGACTGTGCCGCGGGACACGACGAGCCGCTGCATGCCGTGGTAGGCTGGACGCCGAAGGCTGCCCCCCGGGTGGAGGAGGTCCCGTCATGCCGCTCGAGCGTCTTCCTGCCCTGCCGGAGCTGGCGCCGCGCTGGCGCGGCGGCACCATCGAATTCCCGCTGCACCACATGCGTGGCGGCACCTCCACCGGCCTGGTCATCTGGGAACGCTACGCCCCCGCCGACCGCACCCTGCGCGAGGAACTGCTGCGCCACCTGATGGGGCTGCCGCTGGCCGGGGAGCGGCGCGGCAACCGCCAGATCACCGGCCTCGGTCGCGGCCTGCCGACCTCCAACAAGGTGTTCTTCGCCGATCTGGAACCGGACAGCGCCGGCAGGGCGCGGCTGGTCAGCACGCTGGCGCAGCTTGCCGCCGAGAAAGCGGCAATCGACTGGAGCGTGAACTGCGGCAACATGTCCGCGGCCCTGCCGCTGTGGGCGCTCGACACCGGGCTGGCGGGAATGCACGCGCCCGGGCTGTTCGAGATCGAGATCCGCAACACCAACACCGGCGTCGTCGCCGGCTCGCGCATGCGCCTGGGCGTGCACGGCGCCGCCGCCACCGCCGAGATCCCCGGCGTCGATGGCGCCTTCCCGGCGGTCGATCTGTTTCTGCACCGTCCGGCCGGAGCCAAGACCGGCCGGCTGCTGCCGACCGGCCGGGCGCGCGACCGGATTGGGGGGTACGAGGTGTCCTGCGTCGACGTCGCGGTGCCGATGGTGATCGCCCGCGCCGCCGACTTCGGCAAGACCGCGACCGAGCCGCCGGCGGCGCTCGATGCCGACCAGGGCTTCAAGGCCGCGCTGCGTGAGATCTGGGTGGCGGCCGGTCTGCTGATGGGGTTGGCGAATCGCGACGGGTCAAAAATGACCGCCGAGCAGCTTGCGCAGAGCGAGACCGTGCCGAAGGTGTGTATCGTCGGCCCGCCGCGCGGCGCAGGGCATATCAGCGTGCGCTATTTCACCCCGCAGGCGGCGCACGGCTCGATGGCGGTGACCGGCGGCTGCTGCCTGGCCGCGGCCTCGCTGATCGAGGGGTCGGTCGCGCACGAGCAGGCGCGCGGTGTGGTGATGCCGGGTGGCGAATTTGCCGAGACCGGGGTCGATATCGAGAACCCGGCGGGGATCCTGGCGGCGACGGTGGAGGCGCGCCTCGGTACCGCCGGGCTGGAGGTGCGCAAGGCCGCCTACAAGCGCAGCGCACAGACCTTGTTGCGCGGTCATGTGCCGCTGTATCGCGCCTCGCCTGCACTGGTAACGGCACTGGAACAGATCATTGACGGAACGGTCGAGCTCGCGGCGTAGCATGTGATCGATACACCTCTCCTGCTGTTCGCGGGGTTGGGGCGCGAAGCGGACCGACGCGCGGAGCCCTTGCGACGCGGGGGGCGTGGCGCCGCACGCACCGCCCTCACTCGTCTTGCCGCGCTCGCCGACTTTGTACCCCTCCCGCAAGCGGGATAGATTTACGAATATCTCCCCGTAGGGCTCGTTACGAAACAAGTGCTTCAACCGCACGCGCGGCAAACTTCTGTGTCATGGCCGGGCTTGGCCCCATAGGCATCAGGATAAGCGCATGGCTGGGCAACATTCTCCCCCTCCCCTTGAGGGAGGGGGTTGGGGGGAGAAGTTCCGGGGCGCAAGAAGCTTCGGTGCGACCCTGGCACCGCCCCCCTCCCCCCGACCCCCTCCCTCAAGGGGAGGGGGAGGGTTTTCCCGGGCCATGCGCTTATCCTGATGCGTATGGGGCCAAGCCCGGCCATGACACGGGGGTTGTCCGCCTGAGCCGACGCAATTATTTGTCAACCGGCGCTTACCGCCGCAACGCCGGTATCACCTGCTCCGCGAACAGCGTCAGACTGCTCGCCGCAACCTCGTAGGCCATCGGTCCCAGCCGGAACGACATGATCGCCCCGCCGACGCCGATCGCGTCCACCGCGGCCAGTTTCTCCGCCACTGTCGCCGGGGAGCCGTAGATCAGCGCATGCTCGATCACCGTGCGCGCCGCCGGCGCGGCCGGGCCAGGCGCGGTCGTTTGCAGCCGCACGCCCTGCTCGCGATACACGCGCTCGCGCATCGCCGCGCGCTGCTGCTGCATCTGCTGGAACAGCGGCACGGCGACCCGTTCCGCCTCGGCATCGGTCTCGGCGACGAAGACGTTGCGCCAGACCCAGCAATCGTCGACCAGCCGCGCCACCTGCGCCTCGTCCAGGCCCTGTGCCCGCAACGTGGCGCGATACAGCTCCATGCGGTGCTTGGTGACCTCGTAGGATCTGCACGTTCATCAGGAACGGTTTTCCCCGATGGGCGATCTCCAGCATCGACTCCTCGGTGCCGGAACTGCGGATGATGAACGGATGCGGCTGCGTATACGGCCGTGGCCGCAGCATCGGCAGCTTGAGCGTCCAGTATTTGCCGTGATGTTCGACCGGCCCGCCCGCCCAGGCCTTCAGCATGATCGCCTCGGCCTCCTCGAAGCGCTCCTGCGCCTGCTCGGCCGGGATGTCGTAGCCCTGGTAGTCGTAGATGTTGTACGCCGTGCCGCGGCCCAGTCCCGCGATGATCCGCCCCTTGGTGATGTTGTCGAGCAGCGAGATCTGCTCGGCCAGGCGGATCGGGTGGTGCAGCGAGACCTGCGCGACGGCGAAGCCGATCTTGATGCGGCTGGTCGCGGTGGCCAGCGCGGCGGCAAAGCTGAGCGGATCGACGTAGGCGCAGATGCCGTCGAAATGGTGCTCGGCCAGCCACAGGGCGTCGAAGCCAAGCTGCTCCGTCAGCCTGGCCTCGGCGATGGTCTCGTCGATCACGCGCTCGTCCTGTCCCGGGTCGCGGCTTTCCGGGAACAGGAAATTGCTGAATTTCACGTGGGGCTCCTGTGGGTCGGGTCGGCTGGAGCCCCGAGTTTACGGGGCTACGCCTCGGGCGCCACCCCCACATAGCGGAACTGGTGCACCACGTCGCCCAGCGGGAACTTGTCGGTGGTGGCGACCTGGTAGATCGACACCACCTTGGATAGCGTGTCGCCGTTCGCGTCGAATTCGATCTCGCCTTGCAGCGTCTGCAACTTCGTCGCCTGGATCGCGTCGCGCACGTTGTCGCGCGTCATCGGCTTGCCGGCCTTCGCCACGCGGCCGATGGCATCGATGATGATCGAGGCGGCGTCGTAGTAGGTGATCGTGTAGTCGGCCGGCTCCTGGTTCATCTTCGCCCGGTAACCCTTGGCCCAGGCGACGACATCGGGCTGCTCCAGCACGTGCGCGGCGGCCGAGGTGGCGTACCAGCCCTGGATCGCCGGCATGCCGGTGCCGGTCAGCATATCGGGGGTGTGCACGCCGTCGCCGCCGCCCTTCGGGATCGACGGCAGGATGTCGTACGACTGCTTCGCGAGCTTGCCGCCGGCCGGCGGATCGCCACCGTAATACAACCCCTGCACGCCCAGGCTCTTCGCCTTGGTCAGGATCGTGTTGTAGTCGGCGTTCAGCGGATCGAGCCGGTCGCGGATCACCACCTCCATGCCCTTCTTCGCCGCCTGCGCGGCAAAGGCGTCCGCCATGCCGACGCCATAGGCGCCGCCGTCATCCAGCACGATGATCTTCTTCACCTTCAGCACCTCGGCGAAGTAGTTCGCGAGGTTGGGACCCTGATAGGCGTCGGTGGTGACGGTGCGGAAGAACACCGGCTTGCCGCCGGGGCGATACAGCGACGCGAACTTCGGGTTGGTAAGATCGGGATTGGTGGCGCTGCCGCTGATCGTTGCCATGCCGCCCTGGCTGAGCACCGGGGTCACCGCCTTGGCCGAGCCGCTGTTCAGCGGGCCGACCGCGGCCATCACCGTCGGGTCGCCCAGCATCTTGCGCGCGTTGGTCGCCGCGATCGCCGGGTCGTACTGACCGGTGGTGGTGGACGCGTCGTCGAGCACCAGCGTGTTGCAGCTTGTAGCCCGGGACCGTGCCCTTGGCATTCGCCTCGTCGATCGCATAGACCGCAGCGTCGCGCGCGATGCCGGCCTGCAAGGCCAGCCCGCCGGTCAGCGGAAAACTCATGCCGATGGTGACGATCTTGTCGTCGGCGCGGGCCGGCGCGTGGCCGATCCCGGTTGCCAGCGCGGTGGCGCCGGCGAGATGCAAGGCGCGGCGACGCGGTAGAACAAGCATATCCAGTCTCCTGTGTGAGCCGCCCGTTCGGGCTGTGCCGGGTTTCCCCGTCGGCATTAAAGCATGGTGCGGCCGCTTTACGAAACTGCCCCATGCGCTACCGTGCGCGCCCGCCAGCACCGGACCCCGCCATGCGAGACGTGAACACCGACGCGTTGAAGACCCGCCTGACCGACCTGGTGCAGCAGCACGCCGGGCTGGCGCAGGTGATCAACGACTCGCTGTTCTCCTTTGCCGAGCTGGGCTTTCACGAGCTGGAAAGCTCGAAATTCCTCACCGCGACGCTGGAACAGCACGGCTTCGCGGTGCAGCGTGGCGTCGCCGGCATGCCGAGCGGCTGGGTGGCGCGGTTCGGCGAGTGCGGGCCGGTGATCGCGCTGGGCAGCGACATCGATGCGCTGCCGAACGTCTCGCAGGTGCCCGGCATCGCCTACCACAAGCCGATGGTCGAGGGCGGGCCGGGGCACGGCGAGGGGCACAACTCGGGCCAGGCGGTGAACATCGCCGCGGCGCTGGCGCTGAAGGAGCTGATGCAGCGGGAGGGCCTGCCCGGCACGCTGATGCTGTGGCCCGGCATCGCCGAGGAACTGCTGGCCGGCAAAGCGTTCCAGGTGCGCGACGGCATGTTCGACGGCGTCGATGCCGTGCTGTTCACCCATGTCGGCTACAACCTGGAAACCGGCTGGGGCGAGGTGACCGGCGCCGGCGGCCTGGTGTCGGTGGAATATGCGTTCCACGGCGCCTCGGCGCATGCGGCGGCGGCGCCGTGGCGCGGGCGCAGCGCGCTGGACGCGGTCGAGCTGATGAACATGGGCTGGAACGTGCGCCGCGAGCACCTGCGACCCGAGCAGCGCTCGCACTACATCATCACCTATGGCGGCGAGCAGCCCAACGTAGTGCCGGCACTCGCGAAAGTCTGGTACTACCTGCGTGAGACCGACATCGAGAACGTCCGCAAGAATTTCGCCATCTGCAACCGCATCGCCGACGGCGCGGCGATGATGACGGACACCTCGGTGACGCGGCGGATGCTGGGCGCGTCCTGGCCGCGGCACTACAACCGTGTGCTGGCCGAAACGGTGCAGGCGAACATCGAGCGCATCGGCCTGCCCGCGTGGACCGAGGACGACCAGCGTTTCGCCCGCGCCGTGCAGCGCGCCGCCGGCGGCAAGGAGGTCGGGCTGGCCACCGAAGTCGCGAAAATCACCACCAAGCCGCACAGCCCGGGCACGGACGACATCGGCGACGTGTCGTGGGTGGTGCCGACGGTGCAGATCCGCTACCCCGCGAACATGGCGAGCCTGCCCGGGCACCACTGGTCGAACGCCATGGCGATGGCGACGCCGATCGCGCACAAGGGCGTGGTGGCGGGCGCCAAGGTGGTGGCCGGCAGCGTGCTGGACCTGCTGCTGGCCCCGGACCGCGTGGCCGGCGCAAAGCGCTACTTCACCGAGGTGCAGTGCAAGGACCAGCACTACGAGCCGTTCATCGGCAAGGACGACAAGCCGCCGCTGGACCTGAACCAGGTGGCGATGGACAAGTTCCGTCCGTTGCAGAAACCGTTCTACTACGACCCGGCCAAGTACGGCACCTATCTGGAACAGTTGGGTGTGGTCTATCCGACACTGGAGCCCCCGACATGAGTTACGAACCCCCGCGCGCCGATTTCTCCATCCCGGTGCGCGTGAACCTGTCTTCCGACACGCAGACAAAACCGTCGCCGGCGATGAAGGAAGCGATGATGGCGGCGGACGTCGGCGACGAACAGGCCGGCTCCGATCCGACCGTCTGGGCGCTGTGCGACCGCACCGCGGCGCTGCTGGGCAAGGAAGCGGCGGTGTTCCTGCCGTCCGGCACCATGTGCAACCAGGTGGCGATCGCGACGCATTGCCGCCCCGGCGACGAGATGCTGGCGCACCAGGACGCGCACATCCTCAGCAGCGAGGCCGGCGGCCCGATGGCGATCACCGGCGTCACGATCCGCGGACTGAGTGGCGCGCGCGGGATGTTCGATGCGGCAACGGTGGAGGAGGCGATCCGGCCGAAAAGCCGCTACGCGCCCTCGCAGACGCTGCTGGAGGTCGAGCAGACCGCCAACCGCGGCGGCGGGACGTGCTGGCCTGTGGCTTTGCTCGACGCGGTGACCGCGGCGGCGCACGCGCACGGGCTGGTGACGCACATGGACGGCGCGCGGGTGATGAACGCCGCGGTGGCGCTGGGCGTGCCGGCGACGGACCTGACGGCGGGCTGCGATTCGGTGTGGCTGGATTTCACCAAGGGGCTGTCGGCGCCGCTGGGCGCGGTGCTGGCGGGGTCGAAACAATTCATCGGCGAGGCGTGGCGCTGGAAGCAGCGGCTGGGCGGGTCGATGCGGCAGGGCGGGATTTGCGCCGCGGCGTGCCTGTACGCGCTGGACCACAACATCGATCGGCTGGCGGAAGATCATGCCAACGCCAAGGCGCTGGCCCGCGGGATGGCGCAGATCGAGGGCATCACGGTGGAACAGCCGGAGACCAACCTGGTGTTCTTCGACACCGAGGGCACCGGGATGACCGCGGCGGCGTTTGCTGCCAAGCTGCGCAGGCACGGCGTGATGGTTTCGGTGTCGGACAAGTATCGTGCCCGCGCCTGCCTGCACCTGGATATCAGCGCGGCGCAGGTGGACGAGGCGCTGGGGGTGATGAAGCTGGCGGCGGTGCACTAGCCGCATTCAAGGGAGGAGGAGCAAATGCCGGAAGTCTATGTCCACGCGGTCGCGGGCCGCAGCCTGGAGCAGAAGCGCGCACTGGTGAAGGACATCACCGAGGCGGTGGTGAAGCACTTCAAGGTGGGTGCGGATGCCGTGATGGTGGAGATCGTGGAGTTCGTCGAAGGAGAACAAGGCGAAGGGCGGGGTGCTGTTCAGCGAGCGGTGAGGCGGCCCGCGGACAGAGCTACGAGCGTGTCGGGAACCCAGACGACAGTTGACGATGGCGAGGACAATTGGCTGGCTGCCGAGAACATCCCCTATCGTGTTGGCGCTGGCGACTGGGAGGGGTTCCGGCTGTCGAACGTGACCATCGACCAGGTATTGCAGGAAGCCGATCGCTGGGCGGCGAGCTTCCAGGGGATCGAGCGCCCCTGGCTTTGCTGGAACGTCGACGACGACTGGTGCCATGTGCAGCAACGGCTGGTGCATGAGGTCGGCTGGACACCCGTCGTCGGATTCGATCCGCGGGTGGGTCCGCCGTCGTTGATTCCGGGCGCGGTCATGGTTGATTTCAATGCGAGATTGAAGTTTCCGACGATGTGGATGCACTTTCCATTGGAATTCATTTTCCGCTTTTGCGACCGGCTGGCCTATTGGCACGCCGACTGCCTGCTGCGCATGGAGAAGATGCGGCACTACGCGCAGATGTTTGCCGACCTGCAAGACGGCGAGATGGCAGCGGTGCGGCCGCGTGGAACCTGGCGCGAGCGCATGATGCCCACGCGGCGGCGTTATTGGGAGGTGCTGGGGTGCAGTACCCGTGGTGCGAGCCGCAGCCAGTTCGAGAACGGATGCGGCTGGTGGATGAATTTCCCGATGCACGTCTCCAGTTCCGCGGCGCAAACGGCGTGGCGACGCCGGTATCATTGGGAGTGCGGCGTGGGCATCCGTTTCTGGGCCGCGAAATGCAGCGGCGTTGTGCGCGAGATCGAGGCAGCGGACATCGCGGAGGGCCATTTCACCGGGATAGGCCGAAAAGACTACCAGCGTGCCTCGCCGCACAATTTCAAGCGCGACCTGTCAAAGGAGTTATCGCTCAACAACGATCTGCGTGCGGCCTGTGCGAAGCTCGAGATCAGCCATCTGCTTGAACCGGCACCGTTCGCGTCCGCATAAAGTGGGTCGGGTCTTCGGCCCGGCATTCGCCATCTCATTCCCGCACCGCAGCAAACACCCGCAGCCAGTTGCCGGCGCACACCTTGGCGACTTCCTCCGCCGTCATGCCGCGGTCGCGCAACGCCTCGGCGATCTCCCGGTGCCGCGCGAAATCCGGCATCTCCGCAAGCGCGGCACCGGCGGGCAAGTCCGTGCCGATGCCGACATGATCAATCCCCACCGCATCGATCAAGCGGAACAGATGCCGGATCAGCCCCGGCAGCCGCTCCCGCCACAGCACGGCGATCCAGGCACCGATCACCCCGCCGCTCTCCACCACCATCCGGGCGTAGTCCGGGCTGAGATAGCGCGGATGATCGCCGTCCGGATGGCTTGGCTCCTTCAGGTTGGCGTGGCTGCACAGGAACGGCCGTGTGGCGACCCGCGCCACGCCCTTCACGGTGGCCTCGGAGCAATGTGCGACGTCGACGATCACGCCCAGCCGGTTCATCCGCCGTACTGCGTCCGCACCGATTGCCGTCAGCCCGCCATGCACCGGCGGGGCGGTCTGCACGTCGCCGGTCTCGTTCACCAGGTAGTGCGTCAACTGGATGCTGCGCACGCCGCGCGCCGCCATCGCGTCCAGCCGGTCCAGCTCGCCTTCCAGGAAATCGCAGCCCTCGATCGCCAGCACCAGGGCGGGATCCGCCCGGTCTAGCGCCCGAGGGCAGGCACCGGCGCAAATGTCCCCCGGCTCGTGCGCGATGCGCATGCCGGCATGGGAAAAACTGTCCAGGTAGCCCTCGACGCAGGTCAGGCATTCCCCCGGCTCCGGGTCGCGCACCTTCTCCAGCCGCTTCGTCGCCGGATCGCGCCGGATCATCGGCAGGTCGGCGATCGCCGAGACCACCGCGGCGGCAACGCCCCCCGGGCGCATGGTTGCCAGGACGGCACGGTCCACCGCCCCGGTGCGCCGCGGCCGCCCGGCATGCGTGTGCATGTCGATGATCGCCGGGGGGATCATCGGCTCGGGATTCACTGTGGGGGGACTCGCCGGCTGGGGACTCATGCGCCCAGGCTGGACCGGCCAGCACGTGGCAGCAAGCCAGCCATGTCGCGTCGGGCGTCTCTTGCGCAGCGCGCGGCGCTTGCGCATCTTGGCGGGATCGACTGCGGAGCACGACTGGGATGGACGGCGGAGCCGATGCGCGGCGCATCACGATCCACGCGCCGGAGGATTTTGCCGGCATGCGCACGGCCGGCCGTCTCGCCGCCCTGACGCTCGACATGATCACGCCGCATGTCCGCCCGGGCGTGACCACCGGCATGCTGGACGAGCTGTGCCACCGCTTCATCACCGAGCACGACGCGGTGCCGGCGCCGCTGAACTATCGCGGGTTTCCGAAGTCGATCTGCACCTCGATCAACCACGTGGTGTGCCACGGCATCCCGGGCGAACGGAAACTTGACGCCGGCGACATCCTGAACATCGACGTGACGGTGATCCTGGACGGCTGGCACGGCGATTCCTCGCGCATGTATGCCGCCGGCACGCCGTCCACCAAGGCGCGCAACCTGATGGACGTGACCTACGAGGCGCTGATGCGCGGCGTGCGCGCGGTGAAGCCGGGGGCCACGCTGGGCGATGTCGGCCACGCGATCCAGGCGTTTGTCGAGGGCCAGCGGTTCAGCGTGGTGCGCGATTTCTGCGGCCACGGCATTGGCCGGCGCTTCCACGAGCCGCCGAACGTGCTGCATTTCGGCAAACCCGGCGAAGGGCCGGAGCTGCGGCCCGGCATGTTCTTCACCATCGAGCCGATGGTGAACGCCGGCCGGCCCGAGGTGAAGGTGCTGGACGACGGCTGGACCGCGGTGACGCGCGACCGCTCGCTGTCGGCCCAGTTCGAGCACATGATCGGCGTGACCGCCGACGGGGTGGAGATTTTTACTCTTTCACCCGCCGGGCTGGAGAAGCCGCCGTACCAGACCGGCTGACCGCTGAGAGACAATCGGCCGGTGGCAACCGGCCAGAGGCACCAGGGAGGAAACCATGAACGACGTCGCCGCCGCAGCCCCGCGTCCCACCGTCGCCAAGCAGAGCGCCGCCAGCTACGTCGCCGGCCGCCGCGCCTTCTTCAAATATCGCGATCTGGGGGTGACCGCCGCCACGGGGGGCCGGATCCGCGCGCAGGTCACCTCGGCCGAAGCCGGCATGTCGCAGCCCACCGGGTGGCACATCCACAAATGCGAGGCCCAGCTTGTCTACATGCTGCACGGCTGGATCGAGCTGGAGTTCGCCGGCGAACCGCTGTGCCGGCTGGAGGCGGGCGATTCCATCCTGATCCCCGGCAACACGCCGCACAACGAGCTGCGCACCTCCGACACGTTCGAGCTGCTGGAGGTTTCGCTGCCCGCGGAAATGGGCACCGAACCCTGCGACGCGCCGCGATAGGCGTTGCGCCGGGCGGGCACGCGTTAGCCGATCGGCAAGATTGTCCGGCCTAGCCTGCCGTCGCCACATGCGACGGCGGGACGGATGGCCAGGAGCAAACGCGCCTACCCCGGGCTGAGCGAGGCACCTGATCTGCTGGTGCTGATCGAGCGCGCCCGCGCCTCATCTCTTCTCCCCCTCCCCTTGAGGGAGGGGGATGGGGGGAGGGGTTCCGGGGCACCTGGCGACAGATCTGCCATCGCGACCCCACCCGACCCCACCCCGCCCGACACCACCGCACCCGGCCCCACCCTGCCTGGAATCACCCCGCCCGACCCCAGCCTGTCTGGCACCGACGGGCACCGATCCCGCATGCGCGCGCGGCTGCTCGCCGCCGGGCCGCAGGCGCTCGCCGACCACGAGATGCTGGAGATGGTGCTGTTCCTGGCGCTGCCCCGGCGCGACACCAAGCCGCTGGCCCGCGCGCTGCTGGCGCGTTTCGGCAGCTTTGCCGGGGCCATCGCCGCGCCGGCCGCCGAACTCGCCACCGTCGACGGCCTGGCCGAGGCCGGCGTCGCAGCGCTGAAGCTGGTGCAGGGCGCCGCGCTGCGGCTGGCGCGCGCCGAGGTGATCAACCGCCCGGTGGTGGGCAATTGGGACCGCCTGATGGCCTACCTGACCGCCAGCCTGGCGCGCGAGCCGGTCGAGCAGTTCCGCGTGCTGTTCCTCGACACCCGCAACCGGTTGCTGGCCGACGAGGCGCAGGGCCGCGGCACCGTGAACCACACCCCGGTCTACCCGCGCGAGGTCGTCAAGCGCGCTCTGGAACTGCACGCCACAGCGTTGATCCTGGTGCATAATCACCCCAGCGGCGACCCGACGCCGTCGACCGCCGATCTCGACATGACGCGCGACATCCGCAGCGCGGCGGCGGCACTGTCGATCGCGGTGCACGACCACGTCATCATCGGCAGCGACCGCTGGCTGAGTTTTCGGCGCGAGGGGTTGTTGTAGCGCCGGCAGGAACCCGTCCGAACATCACCTTGGCAATCTCACCGTCGCAAGGCCGGCTTTCCCGTTCGATCGGCGTGGCTGGCTTCCCGACCCCGCGGCGCCCTGGCCCGCGGGGCCAGCGTTGCCCCGCCCGTCCACATCCGTGCGAACTGCATGCGACGTTGACCTTTTGTTAAGACATTGCCCGTAGCAGGGTGCGGGCCATAGCAAGGTGCGGCCCATAGCCAAGGTGTGGACTGTCGTGACGCGCGTTCCGTGCATCGTGACCGGCCGACCGATATCTCCATCGAACGCAGCCCGCAGTCCGGCGCATGTCTTCCGGCGCATGTCTTGGGAATGCGACACGCCAGGCCGGGGATCCGACATCATGCCGCAAGGTGGGCAGCGACCCGGCCGCTGCCGCATCAAAGAGGAACAACAGCCGATGTCCACGGTCATGATCGCCGAAGACGACCTTATGATGGCCGATATGCTCGAAGACGTTCTCGTCGCCGGCGGCTACCAGGTGTGCGGCATCGCGCGCACCGTGGACGACGCGGTCGATCTCGGCGATCGTTGCAAACCCGACCTCGCGATCCTCGATATCCGGTTGGCCGACGGCGGCATGGGCACCGACGTCCCCGCGCGGCTGCAACGCAAGGGCCACATGGGCATTCTCTATGCGTCCGGCAATGTCGGCCAGATCGCCCTGACGAAGGTCGATGGCGACGCGCTTCTGACCAAGCCATACCGACCGGAGGACGTCCTTCGGGCGCTGAAAATCGTCGAGCACATTGCCGCCACCGGCGAAGCCTCCCATCCGTTCCCGGTCGGGTTTTCCGTATTGAAAGGGAGGTCGGACAAGGACAGGGCGCGGCGCGCCGGGGATGGCGAGGGCAGCAAGTCCAATGAGATCAGGAAACTTCGCCGCCAGCAAAAAGTCCTGGCGGATTTCGGCGGCTTCGCCCTGGGCGAACGTGACCTGAACAGGGTATTGATGGAAGCTGCCCGCGTCTGTGCCGAATGTTTTGAGGTGCCGTTCTGCAAGATCTGCCGGTTTCGCCCCGAGGAGAACGATCTGCTTGTCGAGGCTGGGGTCGGCTGGCATCAGGGGGTGATCGGCCGGGTCGTTTCGCGTGCCGACGCGAGCTCGCCACAAGGCCGCGCCTTCTCCACGGGGGAACCGGTGATCTGCGGCGATCTGAGCAAGGATTTGACCTTTGTGTTGCCGTCCTTCTACGCGGAACACGACATAATTTCCACCGTGGACGTCATTATCAAGAAAGAAGGACGCCCGTACGGCGTCCTGGAGATCGACAGTCCCGTGCAGCAGAATTACGACGAACACGACATCAATTTCCTGACTGGATTTGCCAACGTCGTGGCTGAAGCGGTCAACACCTCGCGGCGCAACAGCGAGATGCAGATCGCGATCGACCAGACACGGGACATGGTCAAGGACAAGGACAGGCTGCTCGTGTTGCCGGCCGAACTGCTGGAGGAAAAAGCCGTGCTGGCGCGGGAATTGCAGCACCGGGTGCGCAACAACCTGCAGCTTGTCTACGGCATGTTGGACCGGCAACTCCGAGCTACCACGGAGACCTCGGCGATCGAGGGCATCGGTGCCATTGCACGCCGTGTCATGACCTTGGCGCAGGTTTACGAACACCTGCTGGGCACCGGGCTCAGCCGGACCATCGACTTCAGCACCTATCTGTCGGCACTTTGCGCGAGCCTTGCCGACATGGAACATACCCAGCACCCGGGTATCGGCCTCAGTTGCCATCTCCAGACGGTCGTACTCGATCTGGAAAGCGTTACGGCCCTGGGTCTCGTTACCTCGGAATTGGTGGCAAACAGTTTCAATCATGCGTTTCCGTCCGGTGCCGGCTCGATCAACGTTTCGTTGTCGCAGAATGCGGCAAACGACGCGGCGACGATGACTTTCACCGATGACGGTGTCGGGTTCGCCGACACGGGCGGCAACAAGCGGCATGGTCTGGGCTTGGTGCGGCGGCTGATGGAGCAGCTCGGCGGATCGGCGACACTGCGGTCGGACCACGGTACGGAGTGGACCCTGAATTTCCCCGTACCGCCGCCCGCGCCGGCTGCCAGGTCCGCAGCCTGATGCGACAGAAACGCCTCGATCGAACCGACGGATCGGTTTCGATCCGTTCGATGTTCCGCCGCGGGAGTGTCGTTGCATGCGCCAGGTAAGGCTTATGCCGACCGTCATGATTGCCGAAGACGACCTGTTGGTGGCCGACATGCTCGAAGAGGCGCTAATCGAGCGTGGCTATGACGTGTGCGGCATCGCCCACACCGTCGAGCAGGCCGTGGAACTCGGCAAGCGGCACAAGCCCAATCTGGCGGTCCTGGATATCCGGCTGGCCGGCGGGGGTGTCGGCACGGAGATCGCCGCCCGGCTCAAGAGCCAGGGCCGCATGGGCGTTCTCTATGCGTCCGGCCATGCCGGCCAGATGCACCTGACCAAGGCCGACGGTGACGCGCTGCTGGTCAAGCCGTACCGAGCCGAGGAGATTGTTCGCGCCCTGAAGATTGTCGAGAACATCGTCAGCACCGACGAGGACGGGCGACGCTTCCCCAAAGGTTTCTCGCTGTTGACCGGGCCGCCCGGGACCGATGGCGTGCCGCCGCCTGCCGAGGTCGAACTCACCGGGAAGAACCTGCGCCTGCGCCGGCAGTGGGCGGCGCTTGCGGGATTCAGCAGGTTCGCTCTCAACGAACCCGACCTCGGCCGCGTGCTGCAACGGGCTACCCGCGTTTGCGCCGAATGCTCGCAGGTGCCTTGCTGCACCGTCTACCGCTACCGCGCCACGGAAAACGATCTCCTTGTCGAGGCCGGCGTCGGCTGGAATCAGCCGGTGGTCGGGTATGTCGTTTCGTCTGCCGATGCAAGCTCGACGCACGGCCGTGCCTTCATCAACCGACAGCCGGTGATTTGCGATGATTTGAGCACCGGCGCAATGCCCGGACAGCCCCGCATCTATGCCGAGCGCGGCATCGTCACGACGCTGGACGTCCTTATCGGCACCGCGCGCGAGCCTTACGGTGTCTTGGAAATCGGCAACTCCTCACCGTGCAACTACAACGATCATGACATCGACCTGTTGACTTGTTTTGCGAATATCCTGGCGGCAGCGATCAGGACGCCGCAACCGATCGGTGCGCCGCGACCGGCACGCGACCGGATCGAGGCTGTCGCCGAGACCTCGTCCATCGCTTGATTTCCCGGCTGAGTACCGACGGAGCTACACGGCCCCGGCGACCGCCCGGGCGCCCTGCCAGATCATGTGCAGCGCCACGTAGAGCACGATCCCCAGCCCCACCCAGGCGATCCAGCGCTGCCGCTCCAGGACACGCGCCAGCAGGCCGGCGGCGATGCCCATCAGCACCACGGAGATCGTCAGGCCCGCCGCCAGCACCCAGGGGCTGCCGCCGGCGGCGCCGGCCACCGCCAGCACGTTGTCCAGGCTCATCGACAGGTCGGCCAGCACGATCTGCAGCATCGCCTGCGCCAGGGTCTTGCGGCGCCTTGGTTCGCCGGTTGCTCCGGGGGGTGGGCGACGGCGCAGCTCGCGGAACATCTTCCAGCAGACCCAGAGCAGCAGCAGCCCGCCGGCCAGCAGCAGGCCGAGGACCTTCAGCAAACTCAGCGCAATCGCCCCGAAGGCGATGCGGATCAACGTGGCCCCGCCGATCCCCAGCACGATCGCCGGCCGCTGCTGCCGCGCCGGCAGCCCGGCCACCGCCAGGCCCACCACCACGGCATTGTCGCCGGCCAGCGCGATGTCGATCACCAGCACCTGGGTCAGCGCCGACAGGTCGTGGGTCAGTGCGGCCAGGGTCATGGTGGGGGCGCGATCCGCTGCTTGTCGGCGGGGGCTTGTCACCAATGTGCGGACAGGTCCAGCCGTCGTGACCCCTCTGCCATGTGGCCGGCGTCAGCTTGGTTCCCCGCCCCGGCAGACCCGCGATGGACGCCATCCGGGCGCCCGAAAACCGTCACCGCATCCGGTTGTAGATCGAGGCACGGCGGCAACGGTTCGCCACCTCTGTCGTTCACGACGGCGCCTCGCCGCGGTTGCGCCGGTCGGACCCCGGCCGGCAGCGTGTCTGGCCGCTGCCGCGAGGCCGGTGACCGTGCCGGCAAGCGGGGTGCGTCGGCGTCCCGTGGTCGCAGAATGCCGTGCAGCGCGGCCGCGGATGCCGCGGCGCGGGGGACGTGCCGGCCGATATGGCGCAGCCCCCAACGCAGGGCCACCAGGTGGCGCAACGCCTCGTTTAGGGAGGGCGCGACGGCGGCGCCTGCGCGGTCTGCCATGCGGCGCGACGTCACGGCTTTGCTCGCGGCCCCGGCGCGCTGGGTTCTCGCATTTCGCCGAGCACGGATCGGGCGAGCGCGTCGGACCACCCGGAGCGCTTTCGAGTGCCTCAGCGGGACATGTCAGGGAATGCGGAGCGCCGGCGTTCGCGCCCGGGTTCGCGCCATGTGGCGAGGCGCGTCAACCTGGTACGCCTGGACAGAGGTTTTGGCAGGTTGGCTGACCGGCCGCCCTGGACTTCCTGTCCCTTGTCCGGGACTCCGCGCAAGTCCGATTGCGTGAAAGGTTTCGTACGCCTATGGCGTCCGAAACCCTTCACGGAAGCAGATAGGGCGCCGTGGCAGCCCTCGACCCTACGCGGCCATTCCGTTCGGGCACGGGACGCCTTAGCCGGGTGGCCAGATTGGGTCCGGGTCGCAAACCGAGTCACCTCATCGCCAGGCAGTTCGCCAGGACCGATCGATGCGGATCCAGACCTGCAGGTCGGGCATGGAATCGTGTGTCGGATCAGCCGACGAAATCGCCGAGCCATCAGTTGCGGGTTCGTTGTAACGATCCCACCCATCGACCTGGTACGCGACACCTTGAATGCCGGTGCCACCGGCAATCGGCCGTTTTGGCGGCGGTTGCGACACCGAAGCCGCACTCGACGGTTCGATTGACGAAGGCGGCATGAGGTTCGCCATGGCCGGCGCCGAACAAAGAAGGCCCGCGCCGCCGATGAAGGCTCTTCGTCCGATCGTCACGTGGCTACTCCATCCCTGCGTCCGTCTATCACGCGTGACCGCCGTGTCATGACAGTTCAGTCCTGATGCGGTCGGCATGGCGGACCGCCAGCGGAGATTGCCTGAAGGCCGCGGTCGCGCCCCAGCGCTTCCCCGCAGCGGCGAGAATTTCCGCCGCGGCCTGTGGTTCACCGGCGCCAACCGCGGTCGCATGCGCCTGCTCAAGGGCCCGCAGGGTCGGGCGATTGGCGGCGTTGATGCTCGCGAGCTCGAAGGCCCTCCGGGCGTCGTCACCGCTTCCGGAATAGAATTCCGCCCCATGATCCGCGAACGCAAGCAGGTGCTTATGCAGAAGCGCGTCGAACCCGAGCGCGGCCGCATGTAGCTCGGCCTGCGCATCCGCCCGTCGTCCCATTGCGGTCATCACGTCGGCGAGGCGCCAGCGCGCTTCGGGGTCGCCGCTGGCGATCGCCGGGAGCAGCACGGCTTCCGCCTCGCCGGGCCGGCCGTCATCCAGATGAATCTCAGCCAGGTGTACGCGCGCCTTTACGTAGGCGGGGAGATACGTGATCGCCTGTTGATACCAGCGTGCGGCGCGGGCCGATTGACGCTCAGGCACCAGTTCTCCCCACAGTGCGCCCAACTGAAAGCAGACCCAGGCCATGGCGAACGGCGAGACATCCCCATACTCCGACAGCGCGCTCCGATAGACGGCGTCGGCCTCGTCGAACTCCCCGAGATCGGCGAGCAACGCACCGAGCGGAACCCGGTCCTCCAGCTTGCGCGTTTCCGCGGCGATCCGGCGGCGAGCCGCGAGCACCGCCTCGGGCTGCATTCCGCAGGCCTGGTCGATGCCCAGTGCCACGCGGTCTACGGTCGACGCCGGCGCGCCAAGCCGCCGGGATTGCACGAGATGCTGCCTTGCATCGGCAAATCGATGCGCCATCGACGCGACCTGGGCCTGGATCAGGGCAGCTCGCGGCGACTGCGCCTCGGTGTGGGCGAGTTGGGTGGCGAGCGACCCCAACCGATCGAGTGCCGCGAAATCGCTGAAGAACTCCAGCGCCACGCCCTCCTGTTCGACAATGAACTCGGCCAGCCCCGGCCGCTCCGGGCCGCGCCAGAACCGGCTCCAGGCGTGTTGCCGCGCGCTGGCCTGGTTGATCGCCGCGATCTCGCCGTCGGTCGCCGGCGCGAAATCCATCTCCAAATCGTTTATCATGGGGAGTCGAAACGTTTCTTGAGGCTGGCGAGGCCGGTCTTCAGCAAGGTGGCCACGGTGATTTTGATGATGATGTCGGGCTGGCCATCCGGCAGATACGTCACGTGCCACTCGACCACGCTGCCGGTCCCCTTCGGCTTGACGGACAGGGTTCCCGTGTAATCGGAGGCCTGGATGCCGCTGACGCCGCCGTAGCGGTAGAATCGCTGCGCATTCTCGCTCGCCTCGAGACGTTCGATGATCTTCTTGCCGTCGATCGTTTCGATGGTGCGCAATTGCCCGACACCCGTGCCGGCGAGCTGGATCTTCGCCACCAGCGGATGCCACATGCCGCCGAATGGTCCGATGAGTGCCCAGACCCGATCCGGCGGCGCCGAAAGATCGACGCTGTCGGCCACGGTCTGCACCTCCGTGTTCGCCGGCGCCAGGTAGGGAAACACTTTCAGGCCCGGCTGCGTCGCACCGGTTGCACCCCCCTGCATGAATTCCCCGTTGTCGCGTTTGATCAGCCAGGTCAGCAAGATGTCGATGCAATTCGCGTCGAGGGTACGGCCGCCCCCCGTCTGATAGGCATGCCCATTGAGTGTGCTCTTCTCGATCTCGAGATGGCTGGCGTCGATGATCGGCTTCGACACGTCGAACAGGAGAAAATCATCCAGAAAGACATTGGCGCTGGCGACGATGGCCGCCGGCGTCCAGTCCGCCTTGCCGTCGCGCGTGTCGTAATCTGTCAGGCTGTCCACCAGGCGCTTTTGGAATAGCGGCCGGAGATCTGCAGCAATCGCGAACGGTGTCTGCTGGTTCCATAGATCGCGCAGGTCGTCCCCACCTGCCACGCCGGGATTATTGAGACGAACGTTCGTCTGTTCCGGTTTGCCTATCCAGTCAAACCGCGGCGGGTCGTGCCCGACAAGCGCCTTTGGTTGCGGCAAGGGGCTGGTCTCGGCAATGACCCCGAACAACGCGCCTTTGCCGGGGTCGAGCACACGGTTTGTATCGAACTCGACAACTATGCAAAGGACATTGTCATGTTGCAGAAGGTTGGGAACCTTCCTCAGCGGATCAATCACCCAGGCAAGGTAGAACGGGTCTGAGCGCAGGCCCGCATAGACGCGAAAGACCCCGTCCGGCGTCGTTACGCCTTTCTCATCGTTGACGACAAGGCGCAGAACCTGCCCATCCGGGCAGGTGAACGTTCCGCGCTGGATCGGTTTCGCGCCGGCGGGCGCGGGTTCGAGCGTGTCGAACCGGCAGCTGAACCGGATCTCCTCGTCGCCCGATTTGAACGCCGCGGCATCGCCGAGGCCGGTCACCGCTACTCGGCGAACGACAATCGCGTGATTGACCACATTGGAAAACATCGCGCTGACACCCGCCGAGGGGAACACATCCAGCGCAAGGACCGTGCGGCCGGGATTTTCCGGACTGGTGAAGGCGAAGAGGTCTGTCAGATCGATCGACGGGTCGCCGATGGACCTGGGCCCGTCAATATGATCAGCCATTCGTCTGCTCCATCAACTGCTGTGTCGCTCCCCACGAAGTCGGCTGGATCACGGCTGTGACCATTTCGGGTGCCCGGTAACCGCATTAGATGGGCCACCAAACGGCGTAACCCTGCCGGCCTCCTCCGGGATGGATTTCAGATATTCGACGATGGCCCAACGCTGGGCATCGGTCAGCAGCGGACCGACGACGCCGTTGCCACGCGGGCCATTCTCAAAGGAGTGGCCAGCGTTTGAGTTTCCGGGCAGTGACGTGTCGAGCAGAAAGGTCCCGGAGTTGCCGCTGGTGTCGATTCCCACTTTGACCGGGTCGAACTCCCGCCCGATGTAGAACTTCTTGGTACGTTCCTTGGCCGGAATCAACATCTCGTAGAGGCTCGGCACCGATCCGTTATGCAGGAATGGCGGCGTGGCCCACACCCCATCGCGCGGCGCCGCCTTCCACTTATCCACTGGTGGCGGTGGCCCCGGCAATTCGTGATAGCCATTCAGATCGGCGAGCTGCGCTTCGCTCAGCTTGAGAGGTTCCACTGCTCTTTCAGCAAGCCGCCGCGCAAGGGTTACCTTGAAAACGGCCGCCGGCACGACCGCCTCGCCCTTATAGGGCGGCGGCAAATAGGCGCTCAAATCGCCGGTGAGCATGAACTCCTTCACCGCCAACAACTGCTGCTTATCAGTACCCATATAGGCCGCGGGCAGCAGGCCAACCTGGATGAAGCGCTTGCCGTACTTGTTCGGTTCCGTCCACGTGTAGGGATAAGAGTTGTGGCAACTCGCGCAGTTATCAGCAAACAGCTTCTTGCCCTGGGCGGCTTTCTGGCGATCGATCTTGCCCAATACCTCTTCCGGCCACTTGGGCGGCGCCAGGTCCCACATCGTATCCTCGATCTTTTGCAGATTGAGGATGGCAGCGGCCGACTCGAAGAGACCTTGTTCCGGCGCCTTGGATCGCAGGTCGATGGGAAGGTAGACACCCAGGGTCTCGCCATAGTTTCGAAATAACGGATCCTGGGCCCACCCGCCCCATTGCGTCCAAAGTCCCTGCGCGGCATTCCAGAGAAAGGGGATTTTGACTGGCGCCGAAGGCGTAGACATGTTCTCGGGAATGCCGGTCTCTACGGCCATCAACCGGTTCATGATCAACGTGAGGCAATCCGCGCGGCCAGGCCCCCAAGGGGTTGGTGAGACTGCGACGCGAGTGCGATAGTAATGTAGCCGCCCGGCCTCGACCTCGAAACGCTTGCGCAATTCGCTCTTGGCGTCTGGACTGGACGCTCCAATTCGCGCCGCCATGCGGTCGAACTTTGCCGTATCGGTCAATGTGGCCTGAAACGCATCATCAAAGGCTGTTATATACCCATCGAAGTCGAACAGATTGCCGTGACCACCGTCGATGCGAATCTGCTTCCCTTTATACGTCAACTGCGCGGTATGGCAGGCCGCGCAGTTCGGGCCGGCCGTCTCGCCCTTCCATCGCCCTTCCGTAATCACATTCTTGGTGACACCTACCGGCAAGCCGTCAGGGTTGGTCCGCGGATTTGCGGCCTGCGGAATCAAGCCAAGGCGCGCGCTGTTCGCATCCGATCGGAAGAGCTCCTGGCTGCCGGGAACCTCCAGATTGAGAAAGATGTCGTATGAAGCGATGGATGAGCCTTGCGGGAGCTGATAGAACAGTTCCCGTTCTGTCTGCGACCAGCCTTGGTCGAGATAGATGACGGGGTCATTGGAAGACTGGGCGGCTGCGGGTCCGACGCCGAACGGACCGAGCGCGCAAGCACCGGCCAACACCGCCGCCAATGAAGCCGCAGCCCAATGTCCGCCATCAACTCGCCGCATGAGAGGCCTCCTGGATTTTATTGACGTAACGAAGTATTTCCGACCCACCTCGTCATAACGTGCCGCAGGCTCAGTGGCAATCGTTCGGGCCGGACTAGAGGATGAAGGTGACCTGCGACGGCAAAGGCGTGATCGACCACGTTGGAGTACATCGCGCTGGTACCGGCCGAGGGAAAGACATCCAGCACCAGCATCGTGCGGCCGGGATTTTCCGGGTTGGTGAACACGGACAGGTCGATCGACGGATCGCCCATCGACCGTGGTCCGTCAATATGGTCTGCCACAGCGACCTCGCTCCCGCTCAGTAAGGATGTTTGGCGTTGAACCAGGTCGGATCGTCGGCCGCGATCACCGGCTTATCCGGTCCGCCATAGGGGGTCACGCGGCCGGGCTGGTTCGGGATCGACTTGATGTATTCGATGATCGCATAGCGCTCGGCCTCGGTCAGCTCGCGGCCGATGATGCCCTTGCCGGTGCCGTTCTCGAAGGAATGGCCGGCATTGGAATTGCCGACCAGCGCGGTATCGAGAAGGTAGCCGCCCGATTTGCCCGAGGTGTCGATGCCGAGCTTGACCGGATCGAAATCGCGCCCGACGTGAAACGTCTTCGACCGTGTCGCCGCCGGCGACAGCAGCTCGTACAGATTCGGTACCGAACCGTTGTGCAGGAACGGCCCGGTTGCCCACACGCCGTCGCGCGGCGCTGCCTTGTAGCGACCCAGTGCCGGCCTGGTGCGAGGCTCATCACCGAAATTCGCGTAGCCGTTCATGTCGATCAGCTCGTCCATCGTGAACGGCCCCGCCTGTTCGACCGCCCGCTGGATAATGCCGCCCTTGAGGACTCCGGCGAACTCGCCCGCCGGCACGATCGGCGCGCCCTTGAACAGCGGCGCGAACTTGCCGGTCAGCATGGTCGGCTGCGGATCGAAGGTGACGCTGGCAAGCTGCGTGTCGTCGGTGCCCACAACCACCTGCGGCACCAGCCCGTTCTCGATCATTCGCTTGCCCTGCTTCAGCGGCGCACTCCACCGGTACGGCCAGGTGGTGTGGCACTCCGCACAATTCTGGGCAAACAGTTGCGCGCCCTGCTCGACTTTTGCTGGATCAAGCTTGCCCAGGATCGCCTCGGGCCATTGCGGCGGCGCCAGACGCCGCAGCAGGTTCTCCACGTTGACAAGGCCCTTCACGTCGGTGGTCGACTCGAACAGCCCGGCCGCCGGGGTCGCCGCCGTCAGGTTGTAGCGGGCGAACACGCCGAGCGTCTCGCCGACGTTGCGCGGCAGCGGATCGTCGACAACGCCGCTCCATTGCACCCACGCCGATTGCGGCGCGTTCCACAGGAACGGCGGCTTTACCGGGGCGAGCGTCGGTCGCGTATTTTCCGGGATGCGGGTGTTGACCGCGGAGAGGGCGTTGTTGATGCTGCCGAGTGCATCCATGCGGCCGGGTCCGGCTGGAAACGGCACGACGAACTCGTTCGTCACCATTGCCCGCAGCACCGCCGCGTCACTCTGCAGCCGCTTGCGCAGAGCCGCCTCGTCTACCGGCCCGCGTGCACGAATGCGCTTGAGCATGCGCTGGAACCGGCCGGAATCGGCCAGCGTCGCGTCGAGCGAGGCGGACATCGCCCGAATCCACGACACGGCCTCGATGCGGTTGTTGACCCCGCCATCGATGCGGACCTGCTTGCCGCCGACCTGCACCTGCCCGGTGTGGCAGGCCGCGCAAGTCATGCCGGCATAGACACCCTTGAACTGGCCGGCGGGCACCACCGCCTTGGCGATGCCGACCGGCAGGCCGTCGGGGTTGTTCTTCGCGTCCGGCGGATCGATGAGTAGCCCGAACCGGTCGGCGTTGGCCGCCGAGTTGAACAACTCCTGCGACCCGGCAACTTCGAGTGCAAGGTAGATGTCATACGACAGCAGCGCCGAGCCCTGCGATTCCCAGTAGGACTCCGCCCGGTCCTGCGCCGACCACCCCTGATCGAGATAGACGATCGAGCCGTTGGAAGACTGTGCCGCTGCCGGACCAAGCCGGAAAAGCCCGAGCGCGCAAAAACATGACAGCAACGCCACCAGGAAAACGTTAGTCCGAATCACGCCTTTCGCTAGCCGCATGGGAACTCCCCCCTTGAATTCTCGCATCCACGGCTGACACGGAAGCGTATCCAGACGATAGGCTGGTACGCCGTGGAATTGTGGCGCGCTATGCATATTCGGCAAAAGCTTCAGATGTTTGGGAATGGGGTCACGCTGCCGTGGTGCCGATGTCCGCTGCTGGCCAACAGCGGACGCTAGGGTCGAACGCGCCAATAGCTGGCTAGCACCAAACCACGCCATCGGACGAATGGCCGATTTTCGGATCAGTCCCCGAGAATCGGACCGACGGGAATCCACCCAAAGCCGCTGCTCCAAGACGCCTACCCGGCGGCCAAACCGGAATGGGTCGGAGCCGCGCGACCAGAGGATCGCCGCCGCAACCGGTCTAGACCTGTGTGCAGAGCTACGAGCTGTCATAGTGGCGGGCGCCGGTCTCCGCGGCGGGGCGCCCCCGGCACCCCGCGCGGTCGTGTTTGTCTAACTGACTAACTCGTGCTACCGTGCCACTTCTGTCCCTGATCAGGAGCGCGCATCATGTCTCCCCTGTCCGCCGCCACCGCCACCGCCACCGCCACCGCCGCCGCGCCCGATCCGCCAACCGGTCGCATCCCTCCGCCGCCCACCGCAAAGCGCCGCGGCAACCCAAACCTCCACGTCGCCCCCGCGCAGCCTGCCCGCGGGCTTGACCCGCGGGGTGCCCGCACCCGTTCGGGCTGCCCCTGCCGGGCCCCCGCGCTCCGCGGCAAGCTGCGCTGCCGCCTGCACGGCGGCCGCTCCACCGGTCCGCGTACGCCGGAGGGCCTCGACAGCATCCGCGCCGCCCGCACCATCCACGGCCACTACGGCGCCAAGGAGTGCGCCCTGCACCGCTACCGCATCACCCTGCTGTGCCGTAACCGCGTCACCGTCGCTGCCGACCGCTATCAGGACTTCCTCCCCCCCGCCTTCATCGCCCGCTTGCACGACTATGTCCCCGAACTGACGGCGCCGCCCCACCCCACCGGCGGCATCACCGCCGCCCAGGACGAGATGCGCCGCCGCGCCGTCGCCGCCACCCTCGCCCCCTGGCGGCAGGCGATCGCCGACGCGCGCGCGGCCGCGCGCGCCGCCCGCAAGCAGGGCGCCGCCGCCCGCGCCGCCGACCCGAACGCTCGCCGCCGTCCGCGGCGCGCCAGACCGCGGCGTCCCAGCCCGGGCCGCCCGACGCCAGAGGCGCTGCTCGCCGCCCTTCTGGCAGAACTCCGTGCACCAGGGCACGCCCAGGCCGCGCCCGACATCCGCGCGCCAGAACCCTGTGTACCATTTCCGCCCGCCGGCCGTGCCGCTCCGCCGTCCACGCCCGCCCCGGACCCGCGCCGCAGCGCCCACGCCGCCCCGGCCCGCCGCGCGCACAAAACCGCACCGCCAAAACCCCTTGTACCAGAACGCGCCCCCGCCGCGCCCGACATCTGCGCGCCAAAACCCTTTGTACCATTTCGGCCAGCCCGCCCTGCCGCCCCAACGCTCACGCCGGCTCGGGACCCGCACGACGCCGCGCACACCGCGCCGGCCAAGCGCGCACACACAAACGGCCAGCCAGAACCCTTTGTACCAGAAGGCGCACCCGGCCCGCGCCAAACCGCCGCACCAAAACCCTATGAACCAGTCCCCGCCGCCGCCGCGCCCGTCCCCCCACCCGGGCTGCCCAACCGCGCCGCACGGCGGCGATGGATGCGCCAGCAGCGTCGCCTGCACCGCGCCCCGCCCGCCAGCACCAACCGATGACCGCGCGCCGGGCCATGACGCCGTCAATTGCCATTGCCGGCGCGCCTTCCCGCTTGTCAACCGCCGCCGCCGTGGTCTAGCTGGCGCCGCACCGGCAGGCGGGACAGCACCCCTATGGTTCCCCGTTACGCAAGACCCGAGATGGACGCCATCTGGGCGCCCGAGAACCGCTACCGCATCTGGTTCGAGATCGAGGCGCTGGCCGCCGAGGGCATGGCGCAATATGGCCTCATCCCGGCAGCCGCGGCGCGCACGATCCGCGAGAAGGGCGGCGCCCAGGTCGCCCGGATCAACGCCGCCGAGGTCGCGCGGATCGATGCGATCGAGCGCGAGACCCGCCACGACGTGATCGCGTTCCTCACCTGGCTGGCCGAGTCGATCGGCCCGGACAGCCGGTTCGTCCACCAGGGCATGACCAGCTCCGACGTGCTGGACACCTGCCTCTCGGTGCAGCTTGCCCAGGCGACCGACCTGCTGCTGGCCGACCTTGACCGGGTGCTGGCGGCGCTGAAGACGCGCGCCTTCGAGCACAAGACCACGCTCACGATCGGGCGCAGCCACGGCATCCACGCCGAGCCGACGACGTTCGGGCTGAAACTCGCCGGGCATTACGCCGAGTTCGCCCGCGACCGGGCACGGCTGGTTGCGGCACGCGGGGAAATCGCGGTGGCGGCGATCTCCGGCGCGGTCGGCACGTTTGCCCATCTCGATCCGCGGGTGGAGGCGTTTGTCGCCGAGCGGCTGGGCCTGGCCGCCGAGCCGGTCTCCACCCAGGTCATCCCGCGCGACCGCCACGCGGCGTATTTCTGCACCCTGGGCGTGATCGCCAGCGGGATCGAGCGGCTGGCCACCGAGGTGCGCCACCTGCAGCGCAGCGAGGTGCGCGAGGCGGAGGAGTTCTTCCACCCCGGCCAGAAGGGCTCGTCGGCGATGCCGCACAAGCGCAACCCGGTGCTGAGCGAGAACCTGACCGGCCTCGCCCGCATCGTGCGCGCCGCGGTGGTGCCGGCGCTGGAGAACGTGACGCTGTGGCACGAGCGCGACATCAGCCACTCGTCGGTCGAGCGGGTGATCGCGCCGGACGCCACCACCGCGCTGGACTTCGCCCTGGTGCGGCTGGCCGGGATGATGGAGCGGCTGGTGGTGTACCCGGCGCGCATGCTGGCCAACCTGGAGAGCCTGGGCGGCGTGGTGCACTCGGGCGAGGTGCTGCTGGCGCTGACGCGCGCCGGCATCCTGCGCGAGGACGCCTATCGGATCGTGCAACGGAACGCGATGGCGACCTGGGAGAACCTGGGCGCGCCGGGCGGCAAAAGCTTCCGCGCCAACCTGCTGGCCGATCCCGAGGTGGCGGGCCGGATCTCCGAGGCGGAGCTCGACCGGGCGATGGACCCGGCGCTGCACCTGAAGGAGGTGGAGTGGATTTTCGCTCGGGTGTTTGGCGAGGCAGCGGCGGCGGCCAAGGCGGCGTGACCCGGGTCGCGGCGCCGTCCGCACCACCGGGTCAAGCCCATAGGGGCTAAACCAGCGCCTACGGGACACGACACGGGGGGCCGGCGTGGCATGGGATCCCGTTGCGACGGCGCACGGTCTCCGCTGCCCTGGGTTGGCGCACCGGCCCTGCCGCCACGGTAGCAACCATTAAAGCGTCGGTTGCTACGCGGGTGCCCGCCCGGCGACGGTACCCGCGCTACGCGCTAGACCCGTACGTTCTCCACATTCGCACTCCTCACCGGAATCCCGGTCTGCTCGAAGCACACCCGTGCCAGCGCGGCCACGCCGTCCTTGATCTGCTGCTTGCTGGGCAGCGCGAAACAGAGGCGCATCGACGACCGCGCCGACGCCGGATCGCACACCCATTCCGGGCCCGGGTTGAACGCGATGCCCGCATCGGCCGCCGGCTTGACCAGCTTCGCCACGTCCACCCGTTCCGGCAGTTTCAGCCACAGGAAGATGCCGCCCTCCGGCCGCCACATCTCCACCACGGTGCCGAACTCGCGCTCCACCGCCTCGACCATGGTGTCCAGCTTGTCGCGCAGCACCGCCGACAGGTGTTCCACATGCGCATCGAACGACCGGGCAAAATACTCCGCAACGATCATCTGATCGAGCGCGCCGGTCCCGCCGTCGGTCTTCATCGCGATCAGCCGCGACAGCACCGGCCACGAACCCACGCAGTAGCCGACCCGCAACGCCGGGGCGAGCGACTTGGAGAACGAGCCGATATGCACGACCTGCTCGGGCGCGAGCGAATAGAGCGACGGCGGCGCCGAACGCACCCACAGCAGGTCAGCGTAGCACTCGTCCTCGAAGATCGCGATGCCGCGCTCGCGTGCCAGCGCCAGCAGTGCCCGGCGCCGCTCCAGCGGCAGGATCGAGCCGGTGGGATTCTGGATGGTCGGGATGGTGTAGATGCACTTGGGCGTCACACCCTGCGCCTTCAGCTCGTCCAGCTTTGCCGCGAGCGCATCGATGCGGATGCCGTGCGCGTCCAGTGGCGTGCCGACGATCTTCGCGCCGATCCGCTTGAACCGGTTGATCGCACCGGCGTAGCAACATTCCTCCAGGATCACCGTCTCGCCGGGATCGACCAGCAACCGGCTGACCATGTCGATCCCCTGGCCGGAGCCCGACGTGATCATGATGTCGTCGCGCCCGACCTGCATGCCGCGATGGCGCTTGAGCTTGTCGGCGAGGAAATCGCGCAACCCGGGATAGCCCTGCGGCCCCTGCCCGAGATTGTACATCGCCAGGCTGGCGCCTTCCCGCCGCAGCACGCTGGCCGCCGCGGCGATCAGCCCCTCGATCGGGATCTGCTCGGGATCGTTGTGCCCGCCGATGAAGTTGAACGGCGGGAACCCGGCGAAGCGCGGCGACGGCTCGGGCAGGCCGGTGCCGAACAGGCGCGTGAGATCGAAGGCCGAGCTGCTCATGGTTGGGTTTCCTCCGCAGGGGGCGCCGTTCGGCGCTGACAACAGCGACACAGGCTTGCATCCCCCGGCCAGCACCGGCAAGGGGCGCCCGGCAGTCCATCCGCCGCGCTGCGGGCATGGCAGGAACAAGCGGGGGAAGCAGTTCGCACCCGCAGCAATTTCGCCCGGCGCGCGGCATCATCTCGGCGGCGATCGAAGGCTGTCACCGATCTGTCAGCAGAATTTACACACAACCCCAGGTTGTGTCGATTTGGGTACCCTAACCCTTTCAAACCCCTTCAATCTCTTTGCGTGGCACGAGTCATGCATCGATCTGTCACGCCGCTGCCATGCGGTGCTGAAATGCCATGATTTCGCAAATTGAGACGCCACGTACACGTCCATGAAAAGAACCACCAGGCGACTGTTCGACGGCGTATTGTTCGTCCTCGGCTTCGTGCTGGTCGTCGCCGTCCTGGATACCGTGCTTGTGCACGGCGCGACCGCGCGGATGTTGGCGACGAGCCTGTTCACCTGGCTGTCGTGGTCGGTCCCGGTCGCCGTGCTGACCGGCCACTGCGCGCTGAGCGAGGAGTGACGCACCGCGCGGCGGCTGGAGCGGGTGAAGGGAATCGAACCCTCGTATGCAGCTTGGGAAGCTGCCGTTCTACCATTGAACTACACCCGCGCCGACGTGGCCCGCGGCGGCGCCATCATGGCCCGCAGCCGCGCCGTTATAGAAACCCCGGGTTGACGGCGCAATCCGCGCCGGCCTAGGGTCCGCCCCGGCGCCCCCCGGGCAGACAGCCTGGGCCGCCCCTCGTGATTTGTCCGGCCGGATTGCGGCGAGGTGAAACAAGCGCGCTAAAGAGGCCAGCGTTCGGCCCATCACTGCTTCCCCGCGGGCCGGGGCTGCTCCGACGGTCGGGCCGCGCGTCAAGGCCCCTAACGTAGACCGGAGGACCCATGGCCATCGATCCCAGCACGCTGCGTCCCGCCACCCGCCTGGTGCACGGCGGGGTGCATCGTTCCGCCCACGGCGAAACCGCCGAGGCGCTCTACCTCACCTCCGGCTACGTCTACGACAGCGCCGAGCAGGCGGAAGGCACCTTCGCCGGCACCGTCTCAGCACTACCAGTATTCCCGCTTCGCCAACCCGACGATCAGCATGCTGGAGGAGCGCCTGGCGCTGATCGAGGGCGCCGAAGCCTGCCGCACCACCGCGACCGGCATGGCCGCCGTGCACGCCGCGCTGCTGGCGCACCTGAAGACCGGCGACCGCGTGGTGGCCTCGCGCGCGCTGTTCGGCTCCTGCCACTGGATCGTTTCGACCCTGCTGCCGCGCTACGGCATCGCAGCGGAGTTCGTCGACGGCGCCGATCTCGGCCAGTGGCGCGCGGCGCTGTCGCGCCCGGCACAGCTCGTGCTGCTCGAAACGCCATCGAACCCGATGCTGGAGCTGGTCGACCTGCGCGCGGTCGCCGAGCTGGCGCACGAGGCCGGTGCCATCGTGGTGATCGACAATGTCTTCGCCACGCCCCTGCTGCAGCAGCCGCTGCAGCTTGGCGCCGACGTCGTGGTGTATTCCTGCACCAAGCACATCGACGGCCAGGGACGCGTGCTCGGCGGCGCGGTGCTGGGCTCGCGCAAATGGATCAACGACACGCTGCAGCCGTTCATCCGTAACACCGGCCCGGCGCTGTCGCCGTTCAACGCCTGGGTGCTGCTGAAGGGCCTGGAGACGCTGAAGCTGCGCGTCGAGGCAGGCTGTCGCTCCGCCACCGCAATAGCCGACTTCCTCGCCGACCGCCCCGAGGTCTCGCGCGTGTGGTATCCGCTGCGCGCCGATCACCCGCAGGTCGCGCTCGCCCGCGCGCAGATGAGCGGCGGCGGCACCGTCGTGACCTTCGAGGTGCCGGGCGGCAAGGACGCAGCCTTCGCCGCGATGAACCGCTTCCGGCTGATCGCGGTGTCGAACAACCTCGGCGATTCCAAATCGCTCGCCACGCACCCGGCCACCACCACCCACATGCGCATCGGTGCCGAGGAACGCGCCAAACTCGGCATCACCGACGGCGTCATCCGCCTGTCGGTCGGCCTCGAAGATCCCGAGGATCTCAAGGACGACCTTGCGCAGGCGCTGGCAGGCTTCGGCCAGATCGACGCCCGCGCGGCCGAGTAGTCGGCCAGCCAAGGCAATCGGAGGACGCGAAGGAAGGTCAGGGCTCCGCCCTGAAACCCGCCAGGGGGCAAGGCCCCATAGGCGTTAAATTAGCACCTGATCGGGTACCGGATGTGAGGCTTTCGCGTGCGCGGTGGATTTGCGAGGCGTCGATGGATTGCCGGCCCGGCGCGGGCGAGGAGGCCGAGGCAGAGGTGCCCACGGACGCTGGCGAGCAGCATCATGGCGGCGATCTTGTAGACCCGCCACAGCGACGGCAGGTAGTCGGCGTCGAGCAGGTCCTCAGGGGGAAGCTTCCAGGAACTCCTGGCTAAGATCGTCACACAGCAGGGCCAAGATGAGATGCGCGTAGAGCCAACTTCGCGACGCCTGGGGGGTTCGGGTTGGCAGCCGATCGATGTGCAGCAGCGACTTGAGCCGCTTGAAGGCCAGCTCGATTTGCCAGCGCAGCCGGTAGGCGGCGAGCACCTCCTCGGCCGGGTATCCCTCCGCCGGCAACGAGGTTGCCAGGATGATGAACTCGGCGGCGATCAGGCTGCGCGGATCGAGCGTCTTCTGCTTGCGGCTGGCCGAACGACGCAGCGTCTTGCAGGCGGCTGCGGCCGCTTCGGGTGGTTTGCGCCGGATGATCAGACGCAGCGGCAGGGTCGGCTGGAAGCGGGCCACGACGGCCTGCACGCTCACTTCGTGGGGCTGCGTGTCGTTCGGCAGTGTGGCGAGATGCTTGATCAGGTCGAATGGTTTGCCATCGGGTTTGAGCAGGCGCAACCCGTTCCAACGCAGCCGGGTGATGAAGTCGGCCTGTCCGTTGCTCTGCTCGCGAAAGCGTCGCAGGCCCTTCGCTCCGGCGTAGTTGCGGTCGCCGATCCGCACCTCACCAGGCAGCGGTGCGCCACGGTCCACTGCCTCGGCACCGTGCTTGTCGGTCACTTCCAGATGGCTGAAACCGCCGCGACCCAGGTCGAACACCCCATGCACCCGCCAATCCGTCCCGCTGCTGGCGCGCTGGCTGATCGAGCTGCCATCGGCGGCGCGCAGGACGCGGCCCGGCCAGCGCACACTGGCCCCGGCGGACAGCACCGCCAATTGCGCCGACACCACCGCCTCGAGGAACTCGACCGCCTTGTCCAAGCGGAACTTGATCGCCGGATCACTCATCTCGGCCAGCCCGATCATCGACGCCCAGGCCGCCGTCTCACTGAGTGACAGCCCGCCAGGGCCGCGTGCCAGCGCCAGCCGTAGCAGGCTGGCGCCTTCCGCGATCTTGCGCTGTCGCTCGATCGCCCGGGTCCGCAACGCAAGCGCGTCGAGGTCCAGTTCAGCCGGCAAGCGGCGCAACACCTCGTCGAAGTGGTCCGCCGGGAGAGATGCTGTGTGATGCATCTGCCCCGAGAATTGTACCGATTCGCGCCGTGTCAATGGCTAATTTAACGCCTATGGGGCAAGGCCCCCTGGACCCCCACCAGAGGCAGCGGCCTCTGGACTCCGTCCGTTTGGTTTGCGTTGGGGTGGAGTGCGATGCGGGGCGACAGCGTCGTTCGTTGCAACGAACGACGCTGTCGCCCCGCATCGCACCCCACCCCAACACAAACCAAGTGAAGGGTTCCAAGGGCCGCTGCCCTTGGCGGGGATCCAAGGGGCAGCGCCCCTTGGTGGGGTCCAGGGGCGAAGCCCCTGGCCTTCCTTCGCGTCGCCGATTGCCTTGGCTGGACAAGTCGCGCGTGTCGGCCTTCAATCGGCGTGACGACAGGCAGCAAGGCGCGATGCGTCATGCAGGACGACGATCCGAAACCCCGCAGTGGCAAGCGTGCGGCCGCGCGTTCGGGCAGCGGCGCGCACCCGCGTGGCGCGGAGTCCGCCGCGCGCGCGCGCGCCACGGACGCTGGCACGCGCGCCGACTATGCGCAGACAACGCGTGATGTGTGTGTGTCGGTCCGCTCATTCTACCTGGCCGACCAGTCGCGCCCCGACGAGAGCCATTTCGTCTGGGCATACCGGGTGCGCATCGAAAACCACGGCATCGAAACGATCCAACTGCTGCGGCGCACCTGGCGGATCACCGACGCGCGCGGGCGCACCCAGCACGTGCACGGCGCCGGCGTGGTCGGCGAGCAGCCGCTGCTGGAACCGGGCGAGAGTTTTGAATACACCTCGGGCACCCCGCTGGACACGCCGTCGGGCTTCATGGTCGGCGCCTACCACATGGTCGTCCCGTGCTCCGGCGAGAATTTCGACGTGGCGATCCCCGCCTTCAGCCTGGACAGCCCGCACCAGGTCGGCGGCGTGCACTGAGCAGGATGGACGAGCAGCCTTGCTGTGGTCGCGCGCCTCACGCCTTCGCGCGGGCGATGTAGGAAGCCGCGTCTTCCGCCAGCAGCAGCCGATCCTCGCAAAGCTGTTCCACGACCGTCGCGACCTGCGTCACATAGACCGCCGGCGTGCGGTAGCGCTCGGCGAGTGACGGCCGCGCGTCTCCTGTGGCCTCGCGCCCGACGCGTGTCGCGGCGAACGCCAGGAACGTGCCGTCGCGATCGGCCAGCTCGCCCGCTGGATACGGCGCGTTGTAGAGATTCCACCCGGTGTGCGTGCCGCGCGGCACGGCGATATCCGGCAGCTTCAGGCCGGCGAGTTCGTTGCCGTCCGGCCCGACCTGCGGCACCAGCGCCCGCCAGCCCTGGTCCGGCGGCGCCGGATCGATCCAGTCGGTCAACGGCACCACGTCGTTGGCCGCGCGCGGCGGGACGAAGCCCGGCAACTGCGGGAAACGCCACGGCTTCCACGAGCACCAGCGTACCGTCATCGATGCGCGGCAGGCGCGAGGGCGGCGGCGCGCGACCGTCCGCCACCCATTCATCCAGCGCCACCAGCAACGCGCGCACCGCGGCCATCGGGTCGTGCCAGTTGCGCGGCAGGACGCAGGGGCCGGCATCGCGCGGGACGCCGGCGCGGCCGGTGTGGTTCGCCCCGGTCAGGAAATAGCCGCGCACCGTCTCGGGCAGCACCGCGTCGCGCACGCCGTCGGGGTCGGTGTGCAGCAGCGAGGCGCCCTTCTGCCAGTATTCCGTCGCGGTATTGGTCTCGATCAGCAACGGATCGCTGCCATCGCCACGCAGCAGCGATGCCGTGGCGCCGCCGATCGGGTCGGTGAACGTTGCGGTGGAAAACGGAAATGCGATCTCCGGGAAGTCGTGGTCCTCGTGCCAGGTGCGCGTGCGTGCCGGCTGCGCAAACGGCGTGTTGAAGAACAGCCGGCCGATACCGGCGACATGGGTGAACACGCCGTCGAACACCCGCGTGCCGCCCTCGCTCCGGTTGAAGCCCAGCGCGATGTGATCGCGCAGGTAACGGCCCGCCTGCGAGATGCCGAAGCCGATCGTGTGCGTCGGACGCCGGCCCAGCAGCGTCTCGCCACTGTTGCGCAGGCGGCTGACAAGGTCGCGCGTCGCGGCGAAGCCGAGGCCCAGCACGCGCGGCTGCGTCGCGTTGTAGGTGAACTCGTAGATCGCGCCGGCTTCGGGTGCGCTGCCGTCGGGCAGCAGGCGGATCGCGCGGGCATCGACGAACGCAAATGGAACCTCCCGCCGCGGCGCGGTTTGCGTGGCGCGCACGGTCAGACGCGCGTGCCTGTCGGCGGCGGTGTGGGACAGCGGGAATGCCACCAGCGGACCGAGCCGCGTGCCGGAGACGAACTCCTCGCGGATCCGCTGGATGATCGGCGCGCCGTCATCGCTGGCCACCGGCGCCTCCAGCGCCAGCCCGCCGTTGACGCGCGGCGCGCCGGGGTCCCAGCCCGACCACACCAGCATGAAGCCCAACTTCAGCGGCAGCGCATTGCCAAGCTCCGCCGCGGTCTTCGGCCGGTTCCCTGCGGCCCCGGCGCACAGATTGGGAAACAGCATCATGCGGCCGCAGTTGTTCACCTCGTACAGCATGCGGCCGTTGCCGCGCGCGGGATCGGCGGGACACAGGATCGTCACGTCGGTGCGGTACTCGACCCGGCCGCTGGCGTTGCGCGGGGCCTTGTCGAGCAGCGCGATGCCGGCGTTGCAGGGGCGCGCGGGGTCGATCTCGCCGGTTGCGACGCCGTCGATCCGATCATACGCGCCGGTGGCGCCGAATTGCGCGCCACCGACGAAGGGAGCGCGGCTGGTGACCTCGAACCTGGTGATCATGACGGGTGCAACCTTGATTGCGGGCGTGACAGGCGCCCTGGCCCGCGGCGCCTCGATGCGCGGGCCAGGAAGCCTATCACGCACCACGCGGCCGTGCGGTTCAATATCCGGCCCGGCGAGGTTGATGCGGACCCGTTACAGCCCGGCCTGGCAGTCGCCGCCGGTTCGTGGATCAGGCCGGCGCACCGGTCGCGTACGGCTTCAGTGCCGCATACACCACGCGGTTCACCGGCGTCGGCACGCCATGCGCCGCGCCGAGCTCCACCACCTTGTCGGCCAGCCACCGCAGCTCCAGCCGGTTGCCCGCCTGCAGATCGACCGCCATCGACGGCGTCAGGCCGGGGGGCACACCTTGGACGAACGCGCGCAGCGGGTCGAGCACGTCCGGTGCGAGCCTGACACCGCAGGCGCGGCCTACCTCGACCACCTCCCGCATGGCGTCGTCGATCAGCGGCGCAATATCGGGATCGTTGCGCAGGCCGCCGACCGGCCGGCGGGCGAGCGCGCACAGGCCGCTGAGTGCGACCAGAACGATGAATTTCTCCCAGCGGGCGCGCTGGATGTCGTCGGACAGGACGGCCTCGATGCCGGCGTCCTGGCAGACATCGCTGATGCGTTCGGCCCGCGCGGTGATCCGTCCGTCGAGCTCGCCGAACACCACGCGATGGTGCCTGCCGGTCTGACGCACGACGCCTGGGGCGACGATCGAACCGGTGACCATGGCGACGCCGCCCAGCACGTGCGTCGCGCCGAGGATCGGCAGCAGCCGCTCGCTGGCATCGATCCCGTTCTGCAGCGGAATGACCACCGTTTCGCTGCCGATCAGCGGGCGTATCCGTTCGCCGGCGGTCTCGACGTCCCACAGCTTGACGCAGAACAGCACCAGGTCGACGGGGCCGATCGCCACGGGATCGTCGGTCGCCTGGGCCGGGCGCACGACCGTCTCGCCGCGGTCGCCTTCGACGCGCAGGCCCTCGGCGCGCATCGCCGCGAGATGCGCGCCGCGCGCCAGGAAGGTGACGTCCTGCCCCGCGCTTGCGAGTGAGGCGCCGAGCGGCGCGCCGATGCCCCCGGCGCCGATGACGGCGATGCGCATGCCAGGCTCCGAATTCAGCCTTCTGTCACACCATCATCGCGCGGCGACAAGGTCGTGGCCGAACATCGGCGACACCAGCTCGGGATCGTACGGCGCCTCGGTCAGGGTCTCGGCGTCCCAGTGACTGCGGTCGGGGGTGACGAGCAGATCGCCATCATAGACGTGCAGCGCCGCGGACAGTTTTCCGAGCGGGTTGGTAACGGAATGAATGATGTCGCGCCCGAGGATGGTGACCTCGGTCGGGCAGAGCGAGCGCGCGCCGGCGGCTTCGATGCGGCTGCCTTCGGCGTGTGGCAGGCGGCGCCAGAAGATGTTGTCCTCGCGTCCGCCGTACATGCCGATGACGGCACGATTGTTGTGGTTGTGCGGCAGGGTCCACTGGTGCGGGCCCCAAACGACATTCAGGACGGTAAGGTCGGCGGCGTGAAATACCACCCCGGCGGCGGCGCGGGTAGGTTCGCCGAGGACGCGGATGATCTCCTCCGGTTCGGCGACGGCGCGGGCGAGCACCTCGCGGATGGCCTCGCTGCCCTGCTCGGCCAGCGCGGCGCGGCAGTCGGCGACGAAGCGGTCGAGGTCGAACATGGTGGCCTCCTTCCGATGGGGATGCTCCCCCGTTGACGTTCCGCAACTACCACCTGAGTGGGCGGCGCCGCAAATCATGTCCGGCATGGCGACAGCGCAATCGCGAGACCGCAGGAAAGACGGCCGTTCAGCCGCTTCCCTGTCGTTGCGAGGGGCGCAGCGGTGGCCGGGCTTGACCCGGCCAGGCAATCCCCATCCACGTGCGCTGCTCGCAGGGGATTGATTCCCCCCGGTCGTCGCCGGGGTCGCAATGACAGGGGGCTCCGGGCGGGCCCGCTGCTTCGCCCCGTTCTCATGCGGCATTGACGGTCCGCGATCGGTGCAACGCACCTGCCCACGCCGCGAAAATTGGCCCGGCACGCGCGACGACCGGCGTCGACATGTCATATATTCCTGATGCGGATTGAAGGCCGGTTCCGCGTCCGTGGGTCTGCCGCCAAGCCGGCCGTGTTGTCCGCGGGTCCACCGGCCGGCGCGGCCGCGACGCGCGCCTGTTGGCAACCGGCGTCTCACCAGCCGCCGAACCACACGCCGATCCCGTGCACCACGCCGACCGGAAAGAAGGCAGCGGCGGCGATCAGCAGAGGGAACTTGTTGTTGGCCGCACAGAAGACGATGGACGTGAGCCACGCCGCGTAAACGAACAATCCGCTCGACATCAGCGTGACCGCCGTTTGCCAGTCCATCGCCCCGTCCCTTGCCCAATGCATTGTGGCCCTCCGCTCGGTCGGTGTTCACGGTCGTTGATCCCACACCGGCGCGCGCCGGCGCCGAAGCTGTCAGCGGCAACTATACGCCGCGGCCCTCGCCGAGGCTACCGGGGTTGGTCCAGCACTCCACCCCGTGACTGACACCCGCCTTGTGCCGCACCGGGGTGCTTTGGATAAGGGGATGATCCTCTCTGGGAACGGTTCCTATTACGCAACAATCCCTGCGTGGCGGCTTGAAGGAGCGGGGCGGTTCGGGGCCAGGGGAGAGAAAAGCAAGTGGCGGAATGCGCTGCCCCCGGGTCAAGCGCCCGGGGCATGGCTTTTCGACCCTGCGTGGTCGGCACGGGTGCGACCCGCCATTACGTGCGACCCCCCAGCCGCACCACGCCGCGCGCGGCGAGCGCGGCGATCTCGTCGTCCGCAAAACCGTGCTCGCGCAGGATCGCCGCGGTGTGCTCGCCCAAAGATGGTGAAACCGCGTGCGGCGTACCGTCCTCGAACGGCGGCAGGCCGATCAGGTTCGGCAGTGCCAGGGTCCGTTCCACGCCCGGATGGTTCACCCGACTGACCGCGCCCGAGGCGCGCGTCTGCTCGTGCGAAAGGAACGCCGCATAGGTGTTCACCCGCTCGTGCATCACCTTGCGGGCGACGAAGCGGTGCGACCACTCATCGAACGATCGCGCGGCGATTATCGGGCGCAGCAGCATCACCAGCGTATCGGCGTTGGCCAGCCGGTCCCTGGCGGTGGAAAAACGCGGGTCCTGCGCCAGGTCGGGGCGCTCGATCGCGTCGCAATAGGCGAGCCACTCGTGCTGGCGCGCCACCGTCACGCCGATCCAGTCGTCGTCACGGGTGCGAAACACGCCCGAGGGCGGGTTGACTGCCCGCGGCGGCGCACCCTCGAGGTGCGATTGCAGCATGCGCACGGCCTGCAGCGCGGCGGCCGACTGCATCAGGCTCGCCTCGATGTGGCGGCCGTGCGTGGCATCTCGCCGCGCGTATAGCGCCGCGGCAATTGCGGTGAAGGCGAACAGCCCGGTCGTGGTGTCGATCGCCACGATCGGCACGCGGTGGGGGATGCCGTCCTCGCCCTTGTTCTCCATGATCAGCCCGGTGAACGCCTGCAGCACCGGGTCCATCGCCGGTCGTTCCGCCAGAGGACCGGTCTGGCCGAAGCCGGAGACCGACAGATACAGGATGCGCGGCGCCCGTTCCGCTACCGCAGCGTAACCGAAGCCCATCCGCTCGATCACGCCGGGCCGGAAGCCCTGGAGGAAGATGTCCGCGCCGGCGATCAGCCGCCACAGCACGTCGCGGCCCTCGGCGCCTTTCAGGTCGAGCGCGATCGAGCGCTTGCCGAGGTTGCTCGGGAGCGAATACGCGGTGTGGTCGCCGTAGATCACGCCAAGGCCGCGGCTCCAGTCGCCGGTCTCGGTCGGTTCCACCTTGATCACGTTGGCGCCGTACTGCGCCAGCAGCATCGCGCAGTACGGCCCGGCGACGCCCTGGCTGAGATCGACCACCTTCAGCCCGGCATAGGGCGTGGCATAGCTCATCGCGACATCTCCCGCTCGGTCGCCTCGTAGGGCGGAAAAGCGCAGCGCATCCCGCCATTCGCCGCGCGTGCGCGCCGACTGGATTCTCCGGCCCCGCTGTCATTGCGAGGAGCGTAGCGACGAAGCAATCTCCTGTCTCCGGTGCGGGAGATTGCTTCGTCGCTGCGCTCCTCGCAATGACAGGTATTGACACGACGGGTGGCGTCTCCAGTCGGCGCAACATGGTCTAACGCGCGCGATAGCGATCGACCGCGGCGGGATCGAGCGCGATGCCCAGCCCCGGCGCGTCGGACAGCCGTACCATGCCGTTGCCGTCGGGGGTGATCCGCTCGCGCAACAACTCGTCGCGCAGCGCGTGCTCGGTGCGGTCGAACTCCACGATCAGGCCGTTCGGGATCGAGGCGGTGAAGTGCAGCGACGCCGCCAGCAACACGGCGGAGGAAAACGAATGCGGCGCCACCATCATGTTGTGCGCCTGCGCAAGTGCTGCGATGCGGCGGCATTCGCTGAAGCCGCCGGACCACGCCAGGTCCGGCTGCGCGATGTCGATCGCGCGCCGCGTGATCAGCTCGCGGTAGCCATACAGGCCGTGCTCGGTTTCGTAGCCGGCGATCGCCATCGGCAGGGCGCGCGCCACCTCGGCGCTGCCGTCGATGTCGTCGGTCGCCACCGGTTCCTCGATCCAGAAGATGTCGTACGGCTCGAACGCCTTGCCCATGGCGATGGCGACGGACGGCGACCAGGCGCAGTTGGCGTCGAGCATCAGCCGCGGCTCCGGCCCCAGCGCCTTGCGCACGGCGGCGACGCGGGCAAGGTCCTCGGCGACGGTGACCTGGCCGAGTTCCGGGTCTGCGGTCAGGCTGCGCAATTTCGAGCCGATCGGGCGGCGTGCGACCCACCTTCATCTTCATTGCCTGAAAACCTTGGGTGACGTAACGCGCTGCCTCGTCGGCCAGCGCGGCGGTGTCCTTGTCGCGCTGGTAGAAGCCGCCGCTGGCATAGACCTCGACGCGGTCGGTGCAGCCGCCGAGCAGGCGATACAGCGGCTGCCCGGTCGCTTTTCCGGCGAGGTCCCACAGTGCCATGTCGATGCCGCTGATCGCGTGCAGCACGAGGCCGCGCCGGCCGTGCTGGCGGGTGCGGGCGAACATCTTTTGCCACAGCGCCTCGATCATGCCGGCGTCCTCGCCGAGCAGCATCGGGCGCAGCTCCTGCTGGATGACCGTTTCGGTGCTGATCAGCGGCCCGCCGGCGGCACCGGCCTCGCCGAGGCCGACCAGGCCGGTGTCGGTCTCGATCTCCACCAGCAGCACGTTGCGCACGGCGTTGACGCCGCCGGCGCTCATCACCGGATTGGCGGAGCGGAACGCCAGCGGAATGGTACGGAGGTCGATGATCTTCATGGCGTGGGGATCTTCATGGCGCGGTCCAGTTCGTGGCGAAACCGGTAAAGCGGTGCGGGATGCGGTGGATGTCGGCCAGCAGCTCGCGTTGCAGGCCGGGTGGGGCGTCGGCGGGAAAATTCAGGTCGATGGAGTCAGCGGCGCCGCCGAAACGGTCGGCGATCGCGGCAGCGAGCCTGTCATACGGCGCGCAGGCGGCGAAGATGTGCAGCACCTCGTCAGAGATTTCTGGCCGCCATGTCCTGCCATTTGCCACGGACCGACATGTTGTGCAGTTTCAGCCCCAGCTCTTCCAGTCCGTGCAATGCCAGGATCGGCAGGTAGGTGCGGGTGGAGGCGTAGAACGCGATGCGCTCGCGGGTGCGGACCGCGGCGCGGGCGACCGCCGCTGCGTCCGGGCCGGTGACCACGAAGCCGCCGCCGTGCACGTCGAACCGCTCGCGGGTGCGCCCGGAGCGGGCCATGCCTTCGGCGATGCGTGGCAGGCAGACTTCTTCCAGGTAGCGGCGCGAGCACAGCGGGTGCAGCCGCGCCCCGTCGGCGACTTCTCCCGCGACGCGCAGCATCGCCTCGCCGACCGCGGCGATGGTGATCGGCACCATGGGCAGCCCGTTCGGCGCGGGCGAGAAAGCGGGCGTCATCAGGGTGAGCGTGTAGTGCCTGCTGTGGTAGTCCAGTTTCCCGCCGGTCTCCCAGCAGCGCCAGAGCGCGCGCAGCGCGCCGATGTAATCGCGCAGGCGCGGGGCCGGCGGTGTCCACTCGATGCCGAAACGGCGCTCGTTGTGGCCCTTCACCTGGCTGCCGAGGCCCAGCACGAAGCGCCCGGCGGAGTTGGCCTGCAGGTCCCAGGCGTTGCTCGCCATCACCGTGGGGCTGCGCGGAAAGGCGACGGCGATCGAGGGGGTCAGCTCGACGCGTTGGGTGGCCAGCGCGGCGAGCGCCAGCGGGGCAAAGACGTCGTGGCCAAGCTCGACGGTCATGACGGCGTCGAAGCCGGCGTTCTCGGCGGCCTGCGCGGCGGGGCCGGCCTGGCGCCAGTCGGCCATCGGAATCGCGGTGAAGACCCGCATGCGTTTCGCCCCTCCCGGGTTGATCGTTGTCCGGTCGGGGAACGGTGCGCTGTGCGCGGGTTGCTGTCGAGGCCGGCAGGGATGGCCGGGTGGGGACAGCAACGACCCGTGGCATCGACCGCGGGTTGGGGAAGGGGGTGCAGGGTGACTGGACTCCCCAGCCTCACCGGTCATTGCGATGAACGCGGCGACGAGGCAATCCGGTGCGTCGGGTTCGGGCGATGGCTTCCCCGGGTCGAGTCCGGGGACCGCAACGCTGCTTGCAGTGACATGGGGGCGGTGGGCAGGGCGATTGCCTTCGATGCCGTCATGGCCGGGCGCGCGGTCATGGGCGGGTGGCGGCGGGCGGGGCGTGGTGCAGGCGGCGCTGTTGGCGCATCCACCGTCGCCGCGCGGCGCGGTTGGGCAGCCCGGGCGGAAGGACGGGCCCGGCGGCGACGGGGACTGGTACATGGGGTATTGGCGCGGCGGTTTGGCGCGTGCCGGGTGCGCGCTCTGGTCCAAGGGGTTCTGGCTGGGGGTTTGTGTGGGCGCGTTGGGCCGGGTTGCGTGGGGGGCCGGGTGCGGGTCCTGCGCTGGCGTGGGCGCCGGGGCGACGGGACCGGTCGGCGGAAATGGTACATAGGGTTTTGTCGGGCGGGCATCGGGCGCGGTGGGGGCGCGCTCTGGTACACGGGGTTTTGGCGCGGCGGTTTGGCGCGGGTGGGCTGCGCGCTCTGGTACACGGAGTTCTGACTGGGCGCTTGCGTGTGCACATCGGGCTGGCGCGGCGTGTGCAGCGGGGTGCGGGGCCGGGGCGGGCGTGGGCGCCGGGGCGGCGAGGCCGGCGGGCGGAAATGGTACATAGGGTTCTGCCAGGCCGGCGTCGGGCAGAAATGGTACACAGGGTTTTGTCAGGCCGGCGTCGGGCGCGGCGGGGGGGGGCGCTCTGGTGCAAGGAGTTCTGCCAGAAGGGCGGCGAGGAGGGCCTGCGGCGTCGGGCGGCGTGGGCTGGGGCGCCGGGGACGGGGGCGGGCGTTCGGGTCGGCGGGGCGGACGGCGGCGGCCTGCTTGCGGGTGGCGCGTGCGGCCTCGCTTGCGTCGGCGATTGCCCGCCGCCCGGGGGCGAGGCGGAGGGTGGGGTTGCCGCGCGGTTTGCGGGTGGGCGGCGGCGGGATGCGGCCGGCCGGCGGGTCGGACGAGGCGGCGAGGGCGACGGCGGTGGCGGTGGTGGAGCGGGGCGACAAGATGCGCGTTCCTGATCAAGGACAGAAGCGGCACAGGTGGCGTTGCTTAGTCAGAAATACAAACGCGACGGTATGGGCGCCAGCGGCGCGCTGGCGCCGCGATCCGGCGCGGAGACCGGTGCCCGGCAACATGACAGCCAGGCTGATGCGGCTCGCCAGACGGGCCAGAGCGGCCGGGGAGGCAGCCTCGGGCCACAACAGGGCAATCGCATTTGGAATTGGCGTCATCCGCGGTTCGCGGCGCGGCCGGCCAGTGAACCGCCAAGACGCCATATGTGGACGGCCCCCGGCTTGCAAGAGAGTTCGGGTGGTGGGTCGGATCGCTTGCGCTCATATGTCCGGTTTCGGCGTCCTGATCGGACGCTGCCGAGCTGGTTTCCGCGACGTGCATTCCAAACAAGGCGGCGACATTGACTGCCGTGGCGTCTTTCGGAGTGTTGCGCGTCTGGGATCGACCGATCACACCATCTCTTCCTTCTCTGGCAAGTTCCGGCTTTGGCGTGTGGTGGTGGTCGACCGCCCGCCAAACCGCACGTTCAGTTTCTTGGTTCGACCGAGAGCAGTTTCTCCGTCCCGACCGTATTGCTGGCAGTGCGCCGCGCGCAGCCGCGGTCAAGGAGCGCTCCGCGCAGCGGAGCGACCGCGCAGCGGCGCCGCAGGCGTCCTTGACGGCGGCGAGCACGGCGCGAGGCTGGTGCGGTCGGGCCGATCGGGCTCATGCCGCCTGCTTGAGCATTTCGTGGCTCGCCGGATCAGGTTGCGGGTGAGCGTGGCGCGGATTGTAGCGTTGGCCGCTGACCATCAGCTTCCAGGCGATGCGGGCGGTCTTGTTGGCAAGTGCCACCGCGGCCAGTTTGGGCGGCTTGCGCTTGAGAAGCTCAGCCAGCCAGGGCGAGGGTGCGCGAGACCTGGCTTGCTGGATGACGGCGGTGGCGCCGCAGACCAGAAGCGTGCGCAACGTCTCGTCGCCAGCGCGGGTGATCACGCCCAGCTTGAGCTTGCCGGCGGTGGAGTGATCCTTCGGCGTCAGTCCAATCCAGGCCGCGAAGTCGCGTGCGCAGCGGAACGCCTCGGGATGGTTGACTTTGGCGGCGAGGGCCGCGGCGGTCACCGGTCCGATCGCCGGCACTTCGGCCAGCCTTTGGCTCTGCTCATTGCTGCGATGGAAGGCCATCAGCCTGGCGTCGATCTCGGTGCACTGGGCATTGGCGTGCCGGTACTGCCCGACAAGGACCAGGAACATCTCCCTGGCGAGCGGCGGGATCGTGAGATCCTGCGCGATCTGCTCGGCCAGCCGCTCGACCTGCACAAGACCCTTGGGCGCCACCAGCCCGAACTCTGCAGCATGCCCTCTGATCGCGTTGCTCACCTGGGTGCGCCGGCGCAGCAAAGCCTCGCGCACCCCGATCAGCATCTGGGCGGCCTGTTGCTCCGCCGTCTTGGCCGCAACGAACCGCTTCTTCACCTTCGGCCGGCTCATCGCCTCGCAGATCGCCTCGGCATCGGCCGCATCGTTCTTGCCGCGGTCGACGTAGGGCTTGACGTATTGCGGCGGGATGAGCACCACCTTGTGGCCCAGCGCCGCAAGCTGGCGTGCCCAGTAATGCGACGCGCCGCACGCTTCCATGCCAATCACCGTCGGCTCAAGCTTGGCAAAGAACCCAAGCACCTGATGCCGGCGTAGCTTCCGCCGCAGCACAGGCAGCTCGTTCTCGTCTACCCCATGCACCTGAAAAACACTCTTGGACGTGTCCATGCCGATGCGGATAATCTTGCTCACGGACGGCTCCTTTGTTTGAGGGTCTTCAACGACCTCAATCTGGCACATTCGATGCCGTAGGGGGCCGTCCACACCAACAAGGCGCCGGGAAAAGCGGGGATCGGCAGGAACAGGGCGACGCGTTCGAGCCAGCAGAACCTTGGCGTCTTGGTGTCCTGCCGGTTCATTCGACGGCAAACCCCGATTTGCCGATGATCGGTGGGCGCCTGCGGGATCCTGACGCGGGGCACCCGTCACGGAAATTTCAAGTGCGATTCCCCTGGGGGCCACAAGCGCTTCCCTTTTCCTTAACAATTTGGCAACCTATGCTCCAAGCAAGAACCTGGGGGGTCGGATCATGGAATATTGGGTCCAGATCGCAGTGGGCACCGCGGCCCTGTTCGCGCTGCTCGCGAGCGCCATCGAAGGCGCGCGGCTGTGGCGAAGCTGGCGGCGCGCCCGTCGCTGATCGCCGCCGCAGCGGCAACCGTGTGACCGCGTAGGGCGGAACAGCCAACACCCCCGGACTCGATCCGGGGGCAGCGCATTCCGCCGCTTGCCTCGCGACGAGGGTTGCTTGCCCGGGCGCACAAAGGTGGCGGAATGCCCTGCCCCCGGGTCAAGTGCCCGGGGGCATGGCTGTTCCGCACCTTGTATGGGGCTTTCTCTGTCAAGGCCTATTTCATCGTTGCGTTCCAGTTTCTCGGTTCGACTGAAGGGACCGTTTCTCCGTCCCGACCTGAGGCTTCAGCGGGCACCGCGCGGAGCCGGGGTCAAGGATGGCCGCAGGCCACCGCCGGAGGCGGCGCGCAGCGTCCTTGACGCCGGCGAGCACGGTGCCAGGCTCGTGATGCCCGGGCGGTCGATCGGCATTGCCATCCGACCAGAGGGGAGTTCGCCCTGCGCCCCGCGATGCTTCGCGTGGCAACCTTGTATTCGGCCGATCCTGCGGGATCGATACCATGATGCAGACATTCGCATCGGCGGCGAAGCTCCGAGCGGCGGGCCCATTCTACAAGAGCGGCACCAGGGCCGTGGGCGGAAGCGGGACACCGCCACCTCGGATCGTCATCGGCAACACCTGCTCCGCGAGCAGACGAGCGCCGAACCCTCTATTCCGTCTCTATGCCTCCTCTTCTATGCGTCCTCTGCCGCTTGCCGAAGCGGGGCGGTTCAGGCCGCCGGATGCAGTCGCATACCGGCCGGCAGTGTGCCGTGGGTGACATAGTCCCACAGCGCGATCAGCAGCTTGCGCGCCATGGCGACGATCATGACCTTGCGGGTGATGGGGCGCCCGTCCACGGTGCGCTCGCGATACCACTTGACCAGCTCGCACTGCGGCTGATGCGTCAGCAGGCGCCAGGCGAGCTGGATCAGCCCGCGCCGCACCCGGGCATTGCCGGCCTTGGCCAGGCCTTGCTCGCGCCGCTTGCTGCCGCTCTCGTCGGGCGAGCCGGTCAGGCCAGCGTAGCGGGCCACCGCGCGGCGATCGCGCAACGGGCGCGACAGCACCTCGTGGACCAGCATCTCGGCGGTCTCGACGCCGACGCCGACCACGCGCGCCAGCAGCGCGATCATCGCGTTCGGCCCGGTGTGCGGCGCCTGCTTCAGCCGCGCCAGCAGCGCCGCCTCGATCTCGGCGATCCGCACCTTGATCACCTGCCGCCGCTGCATCGCCGAGCGCAGCTCGGCCGCCGTGTTGGGCGGCAGCGGCGCGCCCTCCGCCGTGCGCAGCGTGGCCAGCTTCGCCGCCGCCCCCTTCAGCTTCACGTTGAAGCCGCGGATGCCGTGCAGCGCCAGCAGCGAGGTCATCCGGTTCACCAGACGGGTCGCTTCGACCGTCAGGCGGTCGCGTTCGCGGATCGGGCGCTTGGCGTCCTCTTCCTCGACCGTGGGCACCGCGACCATGGAGCAGTGCTTCGCCTCGCCGCGCAGCCAGCCGAGCAAGGCGCGCAGCAGCAGCCCAAGGTCGAGCCGGTCCGACTTCGCCCGCCGGTGCTCGCGCGAGACCGGTATGCTGGTCGGATGGATCACGTGGCACTCGATGCCGCGGGCCTGCAGCCAACGCGCCAGCCAGAACCCGTCACGGCCGGCCTCGTAGGCAACGCAGATCCGCTCGATCCGCCGACCGGCGGCGATCGCTTCGTCGCGCCAGCGGTACAGCAGGCCGAGCAGGGTCGGTGCGTCGGGTTCCAGCTTCTTGCGCGGATCCCGCCGCAGGCCAGGGACAAGGCCGCCGACAAGCCAGCTCGAGCGGCTCAGCTCGATCGCGGCGATTAACGTGCTATCCTGGTCCAGGGCGACGAGGGACCGGCTGAGGTCGTCAAACTTTGGCATGGGGCACTCCATCGAAGGTTTTCACAACGCGACGATGGTGCCATCTCCTCGTCGCCTGCCCCATAGCATCTACGCTTTTTCGCCTGATGCGGTTATGCGGCCTCGGCCAGCACCAGCCGGCGCTGGGGGACACCGCGCAGCGGCATCGCGGCATAGGCCTCCTTCACCGCCTCGGTGATCGTTATCCCCGCCAGGCCCGGAATGAACCGGCGCCCGCTGCGCTCCAGCAGCCGGGCGCCGCGCAGCGCCAGGCGCAGATTGGTCGGTGGCAAATAGAGCGCGGTGTCGCGCCGCTCGACCCGGAACAGCGACCCCGCGAGCAGCCGGCCGACCTGGCCGGGCGAATAGGGCTGGCCATGGCCGAACGGCGTCGCCTCCACATAGGCCCACAGGCCGCGCCGGTTCGGCGCCACCACCAGCAGGCGCCCGTCATCCTTCAGCACGCGCCAGATCTCGCGCAGCAGGAAGCGGGCGTTCTCGGCGGTCTCCAGCCCGTGCACCAGCAGGATGCGGTCGAAGCTAAGGTCGGCGAAGGGCAGGGCGTCTTCCTCGGCCGTGCAGGACAGGTTGCGCGCGCCCAGCGGCCAGCGCGCAACGCCGGCCTGCGCCGGGGTCAGCGCGATGCAGCGCGCCGCCTGCTCGCGCCACAGCCGCAGATAGGGGGCGGCGAAGCCGATGCCCAGCACTGACTGGCCGGTCAGGTCGGGCCACAACAGGGAAAGCCGCTCGCGCAGCAGCCGGGCCGTCACCGCCCCGCGCGCCGTACCGTAGAAGTCAGCCGTGCCGTGGACATCCGCGGTCATGCGGTCCCTTATAGCAGGCGGCGAAAAGATTGACCCATCGTCGCTGCGCCTCGTCATGCCGGCCCCGGCGAAGGCCGGGGCCGGCATGACGAGGTGGGTGCCGCCGACGAGTTAATCAATCATTCGGACACCTGGTATTATAGCACAGGCGTGCGTTTTCGCCCGCCGGGTTGAATGCTACCAGTTGCCCCGACCGGCGGCCCGATTTCTGCACGCCGGGGCCGTGAACGCCGGGACCTTGAACGCTGGAGGTGCGCCATGACCGTGACCGCCCAAGCCGTGCCCATTCTGAAGGACAATTACGCCTGGCTGCTGCGCGAGGACGGCTCCGGCGCGGTCGCGATCGTCGATCCGGCCGAGGGGCCGCCGATCATCGCCGCCATCGAGGCGGCCGGCGGGCGGCTCGACCTGATCCTGCTGACGCACCACCACGGCGATCATGTCGCCGCCACCGACGAGGTGCGCGCGCGCTTCCCTGCGAAAGTGGTCGGCGCGGCGGCGGACGCGCACCGGCTGCCGAAGCTCGACCAGGCGGTGAAGGAGGGCGACGAGGTCCGTTTCGGTAACGCATCGGCCAGGGTGATCGACACGCCCGGGCATACCCGCGGGCAGATCAACTACTTCTTCCCTGACGGCGAGGTGCTGCTGGCCGGCGACACGCTGTTCAGCCTGGGCTGCGGCCGGCTGATCGAGGGCACGCCGGCGGAGATGTTTTCGTCGTTGCGCAAGCTGGCGGCGCTGCCGGGCGGGACAAAGGTCTGCGCCGGGCACGAATACACCGAGGCGAACGCGAAATTCGCGCTCAGCGTCGATCCGGAGAATGCGGCGCTGCGCGCGATGGCGGAGCAGGTGCACCGGCTGCGCGCCGCCGGGCAGCCGACGCTGCCGTCGCTGCTGGCCGATGAGATGAAGGCGAACCCGTTCCTGACCGCGCCGGATGTCGCGACGTTCGCCGACCGCCGGGCGCGCAAGGACCGGTTCTAGAGGGTTTGCCGTGAGTGGAATGGCCGCATAGCGCGGACACCTCTCCTGCTCTTTGTGGGGTTGGGCCGCGAAGCAGACCGACGCGCGGAGCCCGGCGACGCGGGTGAGGGGGGTGCCACGCGGCACGACCCTCGCCCTCGGCGCTTGGCGCCTCGCGTCGGTCCGCTTCGCGGCCCAACCCCGCGAAGGGCGGGAGAGGTGTAGCCATCTCTGGCGTGCTTCCGTGCCTGGCAACCTTGAGCGGAGTCCACTCGTGAAGCTGTACCACTCCCCCGCCAGCCCCTATGTCCGCAAAGTGCGGATCTGCGCCATCGCCCGCGGCCTCGAGGGCCGCATCGAGCTGGTGCCCTGCAACCCCAACACCTCGCCCGCCGCGCTGCTGGCGGATAACCCGCTGTCCAAGGTGCCGACGCTGGTGACCGACGACGGCGTGGCGCTGTTCGACAGCCCGGTGATCTGCGAGTACCTCGACCACCTGGGCGAGGCGCTGCCGATGTTCCCGGCGCACGGCGCGGCGCGCTGGCGGGCGCTGAAGCTGCAGGCGATGGGCGACGGCATCCTGGATGCCTGCGTGCCGCGGCGGATGGAGATGCAGCGCCCGCAGGACGAGGGGCGCGCGGCGGTCGTCGCCCGCATGCGTGCCGCGGTGGAGCGCACGCTGGACGCGCTGGAGGCGGACCCGCCGCATCATCTGAAACCCGGGGGCGCGCTGGACATCGGCTCGATCGCCGTGGCCTGCGCGCTGGGCTACCTGGATTTCCGCTTCCCGCAGCAGCCGTGGCGGGACACCAGGCCGAAGCTGGCCGGGTGGTTCGCGGCGTTCAGCGAGCATCCGGCGGTCGCCGCCACCACGCCGAGGGAAGCCACCTGACCGAGCCGGTGGACCTGACGGACCCGGGCCTGACCGCGGCCGCGGTCATCGGCGCGCTGGACCTGCGCCCGCACCCGGAAGGCGGCCACTACCGGGAGACGTTCCGCGACGCGCCGGCGGATGGCGGGCGCGGCGCGGCGACGGCGATCCTGTTCCTGCTGGCGGAGGGCGAGCGCAGCCACTGGCACCGGGTGGACGCGGCGGAGGTCTGGCTGTGGCACGCGGGGGCGCCGCTGCGCCTGATGATTTCGCCCGATGCAATGGGCGAGACGGCGTATGTACTCGGGCCGCGCCTCGGGGCGACGGGCGGGCCACATGAGGCTACCGGGTCGCAGGCCGGGACCGGGCCCTGGGTGGGCGCCGGGCCACAGGCCGTGGTGCCGGCGGGATGCTGGCAGGCAGCGGAGAGCCTCGGTGGCTGGACGCTGGCAAGCTGCGTGGTGGCGCCGGCGTTCCGGTTCAGCGGGTTCGAACTGGCGCCGCCCGGGTGGCGGCCGGGCGCGGGTGGCGGCGAGCACGCCGCGGCGAGCGGACGTGCGGTGAGGTGAGGGCGTCGCTCCGGCGCTTGCGGGCTTGGATCGCGAGGACTGATCCGCCCTTCGGATAACCGGTTGTTAATCACGATCGACGATGGTCCGCGCCGTGGACATACGCGGTTTGACAGGCTTCGAGGAGCGCGCGGCAAGGGCGCGGGCCGACGCCGCGCGCCTTCGTTCCGATATCGACCTCAATCTCACCGTCTGGAGAACATGCCGATGACCCAACGCAGTGGTGCCGGATCGTTGATCGCCGACCGCGGCATCGCGGTGAAGATCGGGCTGGGCTTTGCCGGCGTGCTGGCACTGCTGGCGATCGTCAGCGTCATGGCCTACCGCTCGTTCCTGAGCGTGGAAGACGGGTTCGCGACCTACGTGCAGCGCGTTGCGGTGGTGGGCAACGTCAGCGAGGTGGACCGGAGTTTCCTGAATCTGCGCCGCTTCGTGCGCGAGTACGCCTTCACCGGCGTCGAGAGCAACATCGAGGCCGCGAACAAGCAACAGGCGTCGCTGCGGCCACTGCTGACGCAGGGTCTGGCGCTGATCAGGAATCCCGAGCGGCACCGCCTGTTCGAGAATTTGGTGCAGAATTTCGAGGCCTATTCAAAGGACTTCGGCGACGTGGTGGCGCGGAGTCACGACCAGAAGAAACTGGTGGAAGGCACGCTCGATCCGCTTGGCGCCCGCCTGCAACTGGATTTCGATGCGCTGATCGGCGCCGCCGGCGCGGCGGGCGACCAGACGGCCGAAACGCTCGGCTATTCCGGCCGGCAGTCCCTGATGCTGGCGCGGCTCAACGTCAACAAGCTGCTCGGGCGGCATGAGCAGGCGGCGGCCGACGCGGCCGAGAAATCGTTCACCGCGCTGGCCGCGACGTTGCAGACGCTCGACGCCGCCACCAGGACCGCCGTGTTCCGCTCCAACTTCGACGATCTGCTGGCCGGCGCGACGGTCTATCGCGACACCTACCACAAGGCCGTCGACCTGCAGCGCAGCATCGACGACATGGTCAACGGCACGATGGCGAAGATGGGCGCGCAGGTGCAGACCGATACGGGGTCGATCAAGGCGAGTGGCATTGCCGACGAGCAGCAGATGGAGCACGACACGGCGGCGACGATGGCCTCGACGAGCGCGCTGATCCTGTATTTGGCGATTGGCGGTCTGCTGCTGGGTACGGGGCTGGCGTGGCTGATCGGCCGTGGCATCGCGCGCCCGGTGGTCGGCATGGCGGCGGCGATGCGCGCGCTGGCCGACGGCGACGCGGCGGTGGCGATTCCCGGCGTCGGGCGGAAGGACGAGATCGGCCGGATGGCCGACGCGGTCGCCGTATTCAAAGCCCACATGGTCGAGGCGGAGCGGTTGCGCGCGGCGACCGAGCGGCAGAAGGCCGAGGCGGCGGCCGAGCGCAAGGCGGGACTGCTGCGGCTTGCCGATACGTTCGATGCCGGCATCAAGGGCGTGGTCAACGCGGTGGCCGCGCAGGCGACCCAGATGCAGTCCGCGGCGCAGGCGATGACGCAGACGGCCGAACAGGCGACGCAGCGGGCCACGGCGGTTGCCGCCTCGGTGGAGCAGGCCTCGGCCAACGTGCAGACGGTGGCGACCTCGGCCGAGGAGTTGTCGGCCTCGGTGCTGGAGATCGGTCAGCAGGTGGAACGGTCGGCGACCATCGCGGGGCAGGCGGTTGTGGAGGCGGACAAGACCAATGCAACGGTCGAGGGACTGAGCCGGACCGCCCAGCGCATCGGCGAGGTGGTGCAGTTGATCGAAACGATCGCGCGGCAGACCAATCTGCTGGCGCTCAATGCCACGATCGAGGCGGCCCGCGCCGGCGATGCGGGCAAGGGCTTTGCGGTCGTCGCGAGTGAGGTCAAGTCGCTGGCCACCCAGACGGCGACGGCCACCGAGGAGATCCGCGCGCAGATCGGCGAAATCCAGGGCGCGACAGGCCAGACCGTGGAGGCGATCCGCAAGATCGGCGCGACGATTCGGCAGATGAGCGAGATTGCCGCGACGATCGCCTCGGCGGTCGAGCAGCAGGGCGCGGCGACACGCGAGATCGCCAGCAACGTGCACCAGGCGGCGCAGGGGACGGGCGAGATCGCCGGCAACATCGAGGGGGTCAGCCGTGCCGCGAGCGAAACCGGGGCGGCGGCGGCGCAGGTGCTGAGCGCGGCCGGCGAGATGTCGCGGCAGTCGGACACCTTGCGGGGCGACGTTGACGAGTTCCTGGCGACTGTCCGGGCGGCGTGAGCGACGGCCGGGGCTGGCGGCCTGACCCGTCCTAGGGTCGCACGGATCCCTTGTGTCGCGCGGATGGTTGCCGGGGCCTGGACGCGACCGTATAAGCGCCCGCCACGGAGAGGTGCCGGAGTGGCCGATCGGGGCGGTCTCGAAAACCGTTGTGCGTGCAAGCGTACCGTGGGTTCGAATCCCACCCTCTCCGCCAGCCTGTCTGTGTAATATTCCGTATGATGCGCTGATATTGAGACATGCTGCTATCATCTCTTAGAGTGGCATGCAGTGCGGCAACGCCCTGAACCTATGGTATTGTTCCTGATCGGGTTCCTGCCTCCCTGATCGTGCCGACCTGCCCGACCGCGGTGCGGCGCGCGGCAACTCCGGTCTTGCGGGCGTCGAAAACCTATCCATACCGGACGGATTGAAATCCTCTTGAAACCTCGGTTGCGACAAATTTCTGCGTCTGGTCCACTTTTTTGCACGCAGACCTTCACCAGGGTTTCGCGACGCCTATAACACCTTCAAGAACAATTCGGGGATTGGAAAGAGCATGCGAATACTGATCGCTCACAGATTCGCGCTGGTCGGGCAGGCGCTGGTCGGATTGCTGACCGGACGCCGGCCGGCGCAGGACTTCATCCAGGCCAGTGGGGCGGCCGATCTTGACCGGCAGCTCGAGGCCACGCAAGCCGATCTGCTGCTGATCGATCTCGGGCTGAGCGGGCTCGGCGGCACGGATGGCCTGCGGCGGCTACGCCAGCAGCACCCTGCGCTGTCCATCGTGGTGCTGGCCGAGACCGAGGATCCCGCCACGATCCTGGCCTGCCTGGCCGCCGGCGTGCACGGCTACGTGCTGCAATCCGGCTCCATGCCGCAGCTTCTGCGGGCGCTGGAGATCGTCGAGGGCGGCGGGGTTTTCGCGCCGGCCGCGCTTGCCACGGCGCACCGCGCCGCGCCGCCTCCGCCGCCCGCCCCGTCCAGCCTGACCGAGCGCCAGCGCGAGGTGCTGCTCCTGCTGTCCGACGGGCGGCCGACCAAGTCGATCGCGCGCGAACTGGGCGTCGCCGTCGGCACGGTGAAGGTGCATCTGGCCGCGATCTATCGCGCCTTGGGGGCCACCAACCGCGTCGAGGCGCTGGTCAACGCCGGCCGCTTGCCGCCGCTGTCGGTGATGAGTGGCGCGCTGATGCGCGCCGCGCTGCCGCAGGGCGGAGGGCTGAGCCGCGCGTTGTGACGTTTTTCCGGTTCGTGGCGTGACGCTCTCCCCGTCGCGCGCGGTGAGGCACGACGCTTCCTCCCCCCGTCATGGCCGGCCCCCGGGTCGGCCATGACGGGGGGGAGCGGATGCTGGGGCCGCGCACCGATGACCACCCTGTCCCGCGCCCCTTGGCTGCATCGCGCGCGCATCATCGGCTGGAGCGGCATCCTGCTGGTCGCCGAGCTGCTCGCGCTGGCATTCCTGATCGCCTGGACGCACGGCGCCTTCGCACCGATCGACCCGCCCACCACCACCGACTTCGCCAGCTTCTATGCCGCGGGAAAACTTGCGCTGGCCGGCACGCCGGCGCTCGCGTACGATCACGCCGCCCACCACGCGGCGGAAATGGCTGCCACCGCGCCGGGCATCCAGTACCAGTTCTTCTTCTATCCGCCGGTCGCGCTGCTGCTGTGCGCGCCGCTCGCGCTGCTGCCCTACCTGCCGTCCTTCGTCGTGTTCGAGGCCGCGACCCTCGCGTTGTGGCTGGTCGTCGCGCGTCGCATTCTGCATGCGCGGGGCTGGGCCTGGTGCGTGCCGGTGCTGGCCTATCCCGCGGTGTTCTGGACCGTCGGCCTCGGGCAGAACGCGCTGCTGACCGCGGCGCTGCTCGGCGCGGTGACGCTGCTGATCGATACGCGGCCGCGTACCGCCGGACTGCTGCTGGGCCTGCTGTGCTACAAGCCGCACCTCGCGCTGCTGGCCCCGATCGCACTGGCGGCCGGCGGCCATTGGCGCGCGTTCCGTGCCGCTGCGCTCGGCGTCGCGGCGACCGTTGCGCTGTCGGTTGCCTGCTTCGGGATCGCACCCTGGCACGCCTATCTCGGCGAGCTGGCGGGCGCCCGCGCGGTCTACGAGACCGGCCGCATCGAGCTCGCCGGCTATGTCACGCCGTTCGGCGCCGCGCGCCTGCTGGGCCTGGTGCCAGCGGCCGCGTACTCCTTGCAGTTCGTGGTGACTGCCATCGTCGCAACGATCGTGTTCTGGATCTGGCGGCGCGACCCCGACCCCGCGCACCGCGGCGCGGCGCTGGCGGCCGGCATCCTGCTCAGCGTCCCGCTGGCGCTGCTGTATGATCTGATGATCGTCGCGGTCGCCATGCTGTGGCTGGTGCGCGCCGCGTCGCGCGACGGTTTTATGCCGTGGGAAAAGCTGGCATTCGCCTTCTGCTTCCTGGTGCCGCTGGTCTGCCGCTATGTCGGCGAAGGGTTGGGCATTCCGCTCGCCCCGCTCGCGCCGATCGTTTTGCTGGCGTTGACGATCGCCCGCTCGCTGCGCGCCCAGCCGTTACGTCCGGCCAGTAATTCTCATTTTGGTCGACTGTATCGTTCCCCATGGTCATGGCCGCCCCTGGCACCTTGACCGAGGGATCGCCGCATAGGCGCTTATTTACCGCCGCTGGCCGCATGGCTGCCGATGGCGCCATGGGACGGAGCGCCAATTGGGCGAGTGGCGCGGCGGAATTTCACCGCCGCGCTCTCACAGAACCGGACGTGAACCTCTCAGCTCATCCGGCTCCCAGTATCCGGCCGCGTCGCATGCAGAAGCTGCCAGTGCGCGAAGAGCGCTGGGTTGGTCCTGATGATCCGGGCGAACCACTCGCGTGCGCCTTTCGGCTTGTGCCGGAAGCGCTTGTATTTGCGGCGTGCCCATTTCCTCAGGTGGAAGTCAATGCGGCGCAGGCTGTCATACAGCGCCGACTTGTAGAAGTGGCCGTAGTAGTTGATCCAGCCCCGGATGTGCGGATTGAACATTCGGGCCAGATCATCGAGGGCCTTGTCGGTTCGGGTCTGGAGGCTCCAGCGCCGGACCTCCTCGCGCATCCTCTTGAGCGCCGTGTCGGCTGCCGCCGGCAGGAACGAGACGCCGTATTTGCCGCCGCGCCATGCCGCCAGCCTCGGCCGGAACGAGTAGCCGAGAAAGTCGAATGTCACGGCAGGATACGTCCCCTTCCGGTTGGTGTCCTTGCAGTAGACAATCTTCGTCTTCTGCGGATGGAGCACCAGCCGGCAGGCCGCAAAGCGCTCTTGCAGCGCGACCTGCAAGGCTTCGGCCTCGTCACGTGTCCGGCAATGACAGATGGCATCGTCGGCATACCGTTCGAACGGAACGGCGGGCCACGTCCGGGCCATCCACATGTCGAACGCGTAATGCAGGAACAGGTTGGCAAGGATCGGACTGATCACGCCGCCCTGAGGCGTCCCTGCATCGCGAGGCTCGATCACGCCATCTTCCCTCTGCATCGGCGCCTTCAGCCAGCGCTCCACATAGAGCAGCACCCACGGGCAGCCGGTATGTCGCCGGACCGCACGCAAGAGCAGCGCATGATCGATGCTGTCGAAGAACGCCTTGATGTCGATGTCGAGCACCCAGTCGGACCGCCAGCACCGCTGGCGCGCCTGGCGCACGGCATCGATCGCCGAGCGGCCGGGCCGGTAGCCGTACGAGTTGGCGTGGAACACGGGTTCCAGGCACGGCTCCAGATACCGGCGGACAACCTCTTGCGCGACACGATCGGCCACCGTTGGGATGCCCAACGGACGCGTGCCGCCGCTCGCCTTGGGGATATCCACCCGTCGCACCGGTGGAGGGAAGTAGCTCCCCGAGGACAGCCGGTTCCAGAGCTTGTAGAGGTTACCGGCGAGGCCGGCCTCGAACTCCGCAATCGTCTGTCCATCTACGCCAGCCGCCCCCTGGTTGGCCTTCACCTTCTTGAAGGCTTCCCAGACCTCCCGCTTCGGGATGTCGAACGGCTTTGCCTCGGTCATGCGGCTCCTCCCGTCACCGGTTGGCCGCCTGCCGCAGCAGGATACCGCAGCCCCTTCGGTCCAGCCCCATTACAGGACCTTCACCCCTACTACGGGCTGCCCCGTCCCTGTGCCCCGCATCGGTACTCTGGCTCTTGCGGGGGCCTCCCGCTTGAGCTTCTCCCTTGACATCGGGACGACAGGTTCCCGCGTTCCGCAACAGAGCCTGATCCGGGTTCACGCCGCCTCCAAGCCGGGTGCCGCTCGGGCCGGGCTTCAGGGCTCCGCCCGAACTCATCCCGGAGGCCACTACCATCCCCCCGGTTTCGACACCGTCCTGTGAATTTCGGCACGTCATCAGCGGTTTGCTTTCGCTCGTCTCTCCGGATCTCACCTGACGGGATCAGGTCCCGCCTTTTCTGCGACGCTCACCACCAGCGCTCTTGACGCCAGCAGCTCGCAGCGGTTTGGAGCCAGCTCCTGATCGCCGGCTCCGAGGGGCCTGCCCTCATCTCTCTTGCAGCTCCACACCTCCCTCGCAGTTGGTGTGTTCGCGGCACACGTAGTGGTCCAGTTTGAATTTCCCATTTTATAGACGATCGGCCGCTTCGGCGCGACGGCCCGCGCCTCGATCAACGCTACGATGTCATCCATGCGCCAAAGCCGAGCGGTGATCCCGGCCGACATGGCCGGTGTCACGCGCAGCGACTTGTGAATGCGGACGCAGTTGTAGAACACGTAGAACAGCGCCAGCGTGTGGCGGGGCCTTCGACGCGCGTACTGAATGCGTTGGTCAACCGGGTAAAGCGGCGCATCTGCATCCGCATCGTCAGGTTCTGCCGCTCAACGTACGACGTACTGATGTGATCAGGATCGGCGCGGCCGGTGACAGTTTGAGGTCGACCCATCGGACGCGCACCAGAGGCCAGTTCGGTGCGGTGGTTGCGTCGCTCATGGGTCGCTAGATGCGACCGCGCGCTGGCAACCGCAAGTAGCGGCCAGGCACCCCACTCCTCCAGCCATCTTTACCGCGCAAACCCATAGCGCCCGGCGCGCCGGCCCGCTATCGTCGCGCCTAAGAGGGTCGTTTCGCGATCCGGGGGGACACAAAGGGAGCAGATGACCGATTGGTCGCCCGCAACCGACATAGCCATGGAACGGCGCCATATTCTGGAGGGTGAGGAAAGGGTTGCCCGACAAGAGGCGCTTGTGAAGAAAATGGTGGAGCGAGGCCACGCTGAACTCATCCACATAGCCAGCCAACTGCTGGACGTTCTCCGGGAATCATTAGAGCTTTCAAGGGAGCGCCTTCGGTACCTGGAAGCCCGCTACGGCGCTGCGCTGGGGGAGAAATAAGCGCCTATGATAACCCGAGCAGAGGCACAGAGTGTCGTAGAAGCCGCACTCCGCGCCGCGGAACCGACCAAGCACATGACGGCGACTGAAATGCTACGTTTCTGCCGGAGGATGCACGCTGTCTTGCCCTTCAGAAATAAGGGCGATCCAATGTCCGATATCCGCCATCGGGCGGAACGGTGGAAGTCCATCTGGTTTCGCTCAAACTAGGACGGAGTGCCTCGCGTGGCGCCCGACGTCCGGCACTCCGCAGGGGAAGTCAGACTGATCGCGGTGGGTCGGAATGTGGCCGGGCGGCCCATGTTCGTGGCGTTCACAATCCGGACCAGGCAGGGAAGACGCCTGCCGCGTCCCATCAGTGCGCGCTACATGCACGCGAAGGAGATCGGAGCCTATGGGAAAGCGGAAAGTGCCTGAATTGAAGACGGATGCGGCGGCGGGGGCGTTCCTGGAGCAGGACCTGTCGGATCTCGACTTCGCCCAGTTCAGGCCGATACGGTTCGAGTTCGAGCGCAAGACGGCACAGCTCAACATGCGGTTGCCGGCCGGGCTGCTCGAGGCGGTGAAGCAACGTGCTGCCGCGCGCGGCATGCCCTACACGCGGTTCGTCCGGGAAGCGGTCGAGGCGGCGTTGGCCGCACCGGATAAGGTGCGGTAGGGAATTGCCGCCTTACGCCTCCGTGGCGTCGTCACGTCGCGGCACCCCGAGCCAGCCGAGGGTGGGCGGTTCCCGTGATTTTCTTGCTGCCACCGGTGGTCGATCGGAATCGGTTCCCTGACCCCTCTTCATCCCACTGGTGCAATTCATCCGGCGGCTCGTGTCACCGCCGTCCAGGCGTGGTTCGATTGCTGAATCCAGCCGAAAAGGCGCGACGATGGCGCCGGTCAGGCACATCACGGAACAAGTCCACGGGCCGCCACGACGCTCGGACAACGCGTCGCGCCGCACTGAGAACGACTGGCGCCCGCCTCAGCGCACTGACCCCCTCGGCCCCAGCCCTGTCGGCCCCGGCACTCGACCGCGCACCGGCTCTGGGTTAGGCTTGCCCCGTCATCGCTCGCTCGGGATCGATGCCCGACCGGGGCGGCTCTGCGTGCGACATCGGGAGAACACATGTCTACCTTGAATTATCAGGCACCCACGACGGCCGAAGAGGCCGCCAGGCTGTTGGCCGGCGCCTCCGGCCTTGCCAAGGTTCTGTCGGGCGGCACCGACCTGCTGGTGCAGATGCGCTCCGGCCGGCTGAAGCCCGAGCTGATCGTCGACACCAAGCACATCCCCGGCATCATCGGCATCCACCGGGATGCCGACGGCGGCTTCCGGATCGGCGCCGCCACGCCGGGCGTCGACCTGGAAGCCAACGCGGCGCTGAAGGCGGCGTGGCCGGGCATCGTCGAAGGCATGGACCTGATCGGCTCGGAGCAGATCCAGGGCCGCTGCTCGCTCGCCGGCAACCTGTGCAACGCCTCGCCCGCCGCCGACAGCGTGCCGGCGCTGATCGCCGCGCGCGCCACCTGCACCATCGTCGGCCCGTCGGGCACGCGCACCGCGCTGGTGGAAAGCATCGTGATCGGCCCCGGCCGCACCTCGCTGGCCAAGGGCGAGTTCATCACCGAGTTCCAGTTGCCGCCGCGCCCGCCGCATGCGTCCGACGCCTATCTGCGGTTCATTCCGCGCACGGAAATGGACATCGCCGTGGTCGGCGCCGCGGTGAACGTGGTGCTGGACGCCAAGGGCGTGTGCACGGACGCGCGCGTGGTGCTGGGGGCCATCGCGCCCACCCAGGTGATCGTCGAGGACGCCGCCAAGGCGCTGATCGGCCACACGCTGGACGCGGCCACGCTGGAGATGATCGACGCCGCCGCGCAGCGCGCCTGCAAGCCGATCACCGACAAGCGCGGCACCATCGCCTATCGCATCAAGATTGCCGGCGTGCTGACGCGCCGCGCCGCCGCCATCGCGTTCGCCCGCGCCAGGGGCGAAACGCCAGCCACCACGCATTGAGAGGGGCCAGCCGAGCCATGAGCAAACATCACGTATCCACCACGATCAACGGCGAGCCCGTCGAGTTCCTGTGCGAGACGCAGCAGACCCTGCTCGACGTGCTGCGCAACGAGCTGCACCTGACCGGCAGCAAGGAAGGCTGCGCCTCCGGCGACTGCGGCGCCTGCACGGTCATCCTCGACGGCAGGATCGTGTGCTCCTGCCTGATGCTGGGTGTCGAGGCCGAGGGCAAGACGGTCACGACGGTCGAAGGCATTGCTCAGGGCGACCATCTGCATCCCGTGCAGCAGCGCTTCCTGGAGTATGCCGCTCTGCAATGCGGATTCTGCACGCCGGGCTTCATCGTCGCGAGCAAGGCGCTGCTGGATGAGAATCCCAACCCGACCGAGAGCGAAATCCGCTATTGGCTGGCCGGGAACCTGTGCCGCTGCACCGGCTACGACAAGATCGTCCGCGCCGTGCAGGCCGCGGCGGCCGATGTGCGAGGGGAAAAAGTGGCATGAACTATTTCGCGACTGACCTGAAAGTCGTCGGCACCCGTCCGATCCGCCCCGACGGGGTGGACAAGGTGACCGGCCGCGCCGCGTTCGGCGCCGACTACGTGATGCCCGGCATGCTGTGGGGCAAGGTGAAGCGCAGCCCGCACGCGCATGCCCGCATCGTCAAGATCGACGCGTCCAAGGCGCTGGCGCTGCCCGGCGTGAAGGCGGTGGTGACCGGGGCGGATTTCCCCGACATCCCCTCGGACGAGGCGTTCATGGGCGAAGGCCCGACGAACTTCCGCGACCAGGCGCACAACGTCATCGCGCGCCACAAGGCGCTGTACGAAGGCCACGCGGTTGCCGCGGTGGCCGCGACCACCGAGGCGATCGCCGAGGCGGCGGTCGAGCTGATCGACGTGACGTACGAGGTCTGCCGTACGTCATCGACGTCGAGGACGCGATGAAGCCGGATGCGCCGGTCCTGCACGACGATCTGTTCACCGCCGGCGTGGAGCCGAAGCCGGCCAAGCCGTCCAACATCGCCAAGCGCATCGCCTTCATCAAGGGCGACGTCGAGGCCGGCTTCAAGCAGGCCGAGGTGATCGTCGAAGGGCCGCTACACGACCCAGCCGGTGCACCAGGCCTATATCGAGCCGCACGCCTGCGTTTGCTGCGGTCGCGCGCCGACGGGCAGGTGAACATCATCAGCTCCAGCCAGGGCCAGTTCATGGTGCGCGCCTACGTGGCGAAGATCCTGGCGATGAACATCTCCGACATCCGCGCGGTGCCGGCCGAGATCGGCGGTGGTTTCGGCGGCAAGACGATCGTCTACCTGGAGCCGCTGGCGGTGGCGCTGTCGAAGAAGTGCGGCCGGCCGGTGAAGATGGTGATGACGCGCGAGGAGGTGTTCCGCGCCTCCGGCCCGACCTCGGGCGCGGTGATCGAGGTGAAGCTGGGCGCGAAGAAGGACGGCACGCTCACCGCGGCGCGGGCGGAGATGCTGAAGTACCAGGCGGGCGCCTTCCCCGGCTCGCCGGTGGGGCCGGGCTGCATGTGCTGCTTCGCGATGTACGACGTGGCGAACGTCGACGGCGATCGGCTACGACGTGGTAGCGAACCGGCCGAAGGTCGCGGCCTATCGCGCGCCGGGCGCGCCGATCTCCACGTTCGCGATCGAGAGCGCGATGGACGACCTGGCGCGCAAGCTGGGCATGGATCCGCTGGCGCTGCGCGAGAAGAACGCGGCGAAGGACGGCACCAAGACGCATTACGGGCCGACGCTGGTGAACATCGGCTACCGGGAGACGCTGCAGGCGGCGACGCACCACCGAGCACTACCGCACGAAGCTCGGCAAGCACCAGGGCCGCGGCGTGGCGTCGCGGGTTCTGGTTCAATATCGGCGGCGAGTCATCGGCGGCGGTGCACGTCGCCGAGGACGGCACGGTGGTGGCGGTGTCGGGCAATCCCGATATCGGCGGCTCGCGCGCCTCGATCGGCATGATGGTCGCCGAGGTGCTGGGCGTGCAGGCCGAGGTCGTGCGCACGATCGTTGCCGACACGTCGTCGCTCGGCTTCACCTTCCTGACCGGCGGCAGCCGGGTGACCTTCGCCACCGGCATGGCGGCGACCCAGGCGGCCGAGAAGGTGGTCGAGCAGCTCAAGGCGCGCGCCGCGCAGATCTGGGACATTCCGGTCGGACGCGGTGGAGTGGAAGGACGGTCAGGCGGTTCCGGCCGGGGCCAACGCCGGCGCGTTCGAGCCGCTGTCGATGGCGGCGATCGCGCTGAAGTCGGCGCGGACCGGCGGGCCGATCAGCGCCGAGGTGTCGCTGAACGCGCAGGGCGCGGGGCCGGGCTTCGGCACGCATGTCTGCGACGTGGAGGTGGACACCGAGACCGGCCAGGTGACGATCCTGCGCTACACCGCGGTGCAGGATGTCGGCAAGGCGATCCACCCGAGCTACGTGGAGGGCCAGATGCAGGGCGGCGCCGTGCAGGGCATCGGCTGGGCGCTGAACGAGGAATACATCTACGACAAGAACGGGAAGATGGATAACCCGGGCTTCCTGGACTACCGCTGCCCGGTGGCGTCCGACCTGCCGATGGTCGATGCGATCCTGGTCGAGGTGCCGAACCCGCGCCATCCGTTCGGCGCGAAGGGCGTGGGCGAGGTGCCGATCGTTCCACCGATGGCGGCGGTGGCGAATGCGATCCGCGACGCGATCGGCATCCGCATGCACCATCTGCCGATGTCGCCGCCAAAAGTGCTGGCGGCGCTGGAGCAGGGCGGGGACTGAGCTGGTGGTGGCGCTTCACCTCTCCCGCTCTTCGCGGGAGAGGTCGCGGAGCACTTGCGACGCGGGTGAGGGTGCCGCCATCAGCGCCGCCCTTGCCGTTTCGGCCGCCTGACCAGTGCCAAAGGTCGTCCTGTCCGGCACTTCCTTGCTGCACTTCACCGGCGGTCAAGCCGAACTCGATGTCGCGGCCGACACGTTTCGCCGCTTGATCCGCGAGCTGAACGAACGGTTTCCGGGATTGGGGACCCAGGTCGAGGAAGGCATGGCGATCGCCATCGATGGCGAGATTTTCCAGGACGCCTACGGTGCCGCGCTGAAGCCGGACAGCGAGATCTACATCATTCCGAAGATCGGCGGCGGGTAGGGCTCGTTCAGGTTGGCTGGGACCTGGTACACCCTCTCCCGCGCTTCGCGGGGTTGGGCCGCGAAGCGGACCAAGGCGAGGCGCGCAGCCCCAAGGGTGAGGGCCGAGCCGCGGGCACGACCCTCACCCGAAGCGCTCCGCGCTCCGACCTCTCCCGCGAAGAGCGGGAGAGGTGTACACCGCGTCGTCTACGTGTCGCCGACGGTGGGAAGAATCCCCGGGCGCGGCGTCGCCGAGTGCTCCTTCAGCACCGACTCGTTGCCCGGATCGATCTCCTTCAGCAACACGTCATAGCCCCACATGTCGGCCAGGTGCTGCAGCACCAGCTTGGTGTCCTTCTCCTCCAGCAGCACGCGGTTCAGCGCGCGGTGGTGCAGGATCAGCTTGCGGTCGCCTGCCAGGTTCACGTCGACCACCTGGATGTCCGGCATCGAGTAGGCCACGTCGTACTGCCGCGCCAGCGCGCGCTGGATCTTGCGATAGCCGCGCTCGTCGTGGATCGCCTGCACGCGCAGGTGCTGTTCGCTGGCGTCATCCAGCACGTGGAACAGCCCGAACTCGCGGATCAGGCGCGGGCTGAGGTACTGCAGCGACGAAGCTCTCATCGCGATAATTCGCCCAGACCTCGCGCAGCACCGCCATCGCGTCGCCGGTGCCGGCGATCGCCGGGAACCACTCGCGGTCCTCGTCCGTCGGGTCGGTGCAGATGCGCTCGATGTCCTGCATCATGGCGAATCCGAGCGCATACGGGTTGATCCCGCTGTAGCGCGGATCGTCGAAGTCCGGCTGGAACACCACGTTGGTGTGGCTGCGCAGGAACTCGACCATCGCCCCGTCGGTCAGCGCGCCGTTCTCGTGCAGCCGCTTCATGATCCGGTAGTGCACGTAGGTCGCGCAGCCCTCGTTCATCACCTTGGTCTGGCCCTGCGGATAGAAATACTGCGCGATCTGGCGGACGATGCGCAGCACCTCGCGCTGCCAGGGCGCCAGGCGCGGCGCGGATCTTCTCCAGGAAATACAGGATGTTCTCCTGCGGCAGCTGCAGCAGGGCGCGGCGGCGTTCCTCGGCGGTCTTGTCCTTCTTCTTCGCTCCCTTGCGCGGCACGGTGCGCCACAGGTCGTTGAACACCTGCTCGTCGTGCGTCGCGCCGGTCGCGCGCGCGCTTCTCCTCGCATGCGCAGGTCGGTGGCGCGCTTGCGCGGATAGCGGTGCACGCCGTGGCCCATCAGCGCGTGCGCGGCGTCCAGCAGCCGCTCCACCGCGGCCTCGCCGTAGCGTTCCTCGCAGTTGGCGATGTAGCGCTTGGCGAATTCCAGGTAGTCCAGGATGCCGTCGGCGTCGGTCCACTGCTGGAAGACGTAGTTGTTCTTGAAGAAGTGGTTGTGGCCGAACGCGGCGTGCGCGATCACCAGCGTCTGCATCGTCGCCGTGTTCTCCTCCATGATGTAGGAGATGCACGGGTTGGAGTTGATGACGATCTCGTAGGCGAGGCCCTGCATGCCGGCGCGGTACAGCGCCTCGTTGCGGGCGAAGTGCTTGCCGAACGACCAGTGCTTGTAGAACAGCGGCATGCCGATCGAGGAATAGGCGTCCAGCATCTGCTCGGTGCTGATCACCTCGATCTGGTTCGGATAGACGTCCAGCCCCAGCTCGCCGACCGCGATCTCCTCGATCGCGTCGTGCGCGCGCTGGATGGTGGCGAAATCCCACTCGGCGCCTTCGAACAGCGGCCGGTCGACGCGGGTGACGGCGCTCATCCGGCGTCGGCTCCAGCGGCCTGCGCCGTCTGCGCGGCTCCGTTTCGCGGCGCGAACAGTTCGCGGAACACCGGATAGATGTCGCGCCGGTGGCCGACCTTGCGCATCGCCATCGGCGCGCCGGTGCGGCAGATCGTCGGTGTAGGTCTGCCACAGATCGCTCTCCCGGCGGATGAAACCGGGCGGGAAATGTTCGGAATCGCGGCCGACTTCGAGGTAGGCGAAGTACTGGCAGCACCGGCAGGATCGACCGTCGGTCAGCAGTGCCGCCGTGCGCTCGTTGTCTGATGCCGTGTTGTCGCCGTCGGACGCCTGCGCGGCGTAGATGTTCCACATGTCCGGGCTGTAGCGCTCTGCGACGACGCGCTGCATCTCCTCCAGCGCGGTGGAGACCACCGTGCCGCCGGTTTCCGGACTGTGGAAGAAGGTGTCCTCGTCCACCTCCTGCGCCAGATGGGTGTGGCGGATGAACACGACGTCGACGTGCTTGTAGCGGCGCTTCAGGAAGATGTAGAGCAGCACGTAGAACCGCTTGGCCAGGTCCTTCATGTGCTCGGTCATCGAGCCGGACACGTCCATCAGGCAGAACATCACCGCCTGCGCCACCGGCTTCGGGTGCGCCTCGAACCGCTTGTAGCGCACGTCGAGCGGATCGATGTACGGGATCAGGCTGCTGCGGCGAAGCTGGCGCTGCAGCTCGGCTTCAAGGGTGATGCGCCGCTCGTCATCCTCGGCGTTCGGATCGCGCGCGGCGGCATCCAGCTCGGCGATCTCGTCGCGCAGCCGGGCGATGTCGCGCGCCTTCGGCCGCTTCAGCGCGATGCGGCGCGACAGGCTGTTGCGCACCGTGCGCATCAGCGCGAGGTTGGCCGGCGAGCCGGACACGGAATAGCCGGCGCGGCTGCCAGCTCATCGCTCTCGGCATCCACCACCTTGCGCTTGGCGAGGTCCGGCAGTTCCAGGTCTTCCAGGAACAGATCGACGAATTCCTCGCGCGACAGCGCGAAGCGGAAATCGTCCTGGCCCTCGCCGTCCGGGGCGCCCTCGCTGCCGGCACCGCCCGCGCCGCCGGGCGGGCGCGGGATGGTGTCGCCCTCGACGTACTCCTTGTTGCCGGGCAGCAGATAGTCGCGCATCGCCGCCCGAGGCGCCGCGGCGGAACGACGGCTCCTGCACGCCCTGCGCGGGCAGCGAGACCTCGCCCGCCTCGTCGGCGTCCTTGATGCTGCGGCTGGCCGAGCTTTCGTGCACCGCCTTGCGGATCAGCGACTTGGCCCGGCGCATGAAGCGCTGGCGGTTGGCGAGGTTCTTGCCGCTGGGGTTGAGGCGCCGATCGACGATGTGCATGGCAACGATGTCGCACTGTGCCTGTATGGTGCGCCTTCGTCAACCGGCCTGCTTCACCCGCATGTACCATTCGACCAGGCGCCGGACCTGCCGCTCGGTGTAGCCGCGCTCCGATCATGCGCTCGACGAACTCGTCGTGCTTCTTCTCGGTCTCGCCGTCCTTCTTCGAGCCGAAGCTGATCACCGGCAGCAGTTCCTCGACCTGGCTGAACATGCGCCTCTCGATCACCTCGCGGATCTTCTCGTAGCTGGTCCAGGACGGGTTCTTGCCGTTGTTGTTGGCCCGCGCGCGCAGGCTGAACTTCACCACCTCGTTGCGGAAGTCCTTCGGGTTGGCGATGCCCGCCGGCTTCTCGATCTTGGTCAGCTCCTGGTTGAGCAGCTCGCGGTTGAGCAGCTGGCCGGTGTCGGGGTCCTTGAAGTCCTGGTCCTCGATCCAGGCGTCGGCATAGGCGACGTAGCGGTCGAACAGGTTCTGGCCGTAGTCGTTGTAGGATTCCAGATAGGCCTTCTGGATCTCGTTGCCGATGAACTCGGCGTAGCGCGGCGCGAGCTCGCCCTTGATGAATTCGAGGTAGCGCTTCTCGGTCTCGTCCGGCAACTGCTCGCGGCGGATCGCCTGCTCCAGCACGTACATCAGGTGCACCGGATCGGCCGCCGACCTCGATGGTGTCGTGGTTGAAGGTCGCCGCCAGCACCTTGAAGGCGAAGCGGGTGGAGGCGCCGTCCATGCCTTCGTCGACGCCGGCGGCGTCCTTGTATTCCTGCACGGCTGCGCGCGCGCGGATCGGTCTCCTTCAGGCTCTCGCCGTCATAGACCCGCATCTTGGCGAACAGCGGTGGAGTTCTCGTGCTCGCTTCAGCCGCGACAGCACGCGAGAAGCGCGCCAGCATCTCGAGCGTCGCCGGCGCGCAGGGCGACGCCGCCAGCTCGGAGCTGCGAGACCAGCTTCTCGTAGATCTTCTGCTCCTCGGTGACCCGCAGGCAGTACGGCACCTTGATGACGTAGATGCGGTCGATGAAGGCTTCGTTGTTGCTTGTTGTTCTTGAAGCTCTGCCACTCCGCCTCGTTGGAGTGGGCCAGGATGATGCCCTGGAACGGGATGGCGCCGATATTCTCGGTGCCGATGTAGTTGCCCTCCTGCGTCGCGGTCAGCAGCGGGTGCAGCATCTTGATCGGCGCCTTGAACATCTCGACGAACTCGAGCAGGCCCTGGTTGGCGCGGTTGAGGCCGCCGGAATAGCTGTAGGCGTCGGGATCGTTCTGCGCGTGCAGTCTCCAGCTTGCGGATGTCGACCTTGCCGACCAGGGAGGAGATGTCCTGGTTGTTCTCGTCGCCCGGCTCGGTCTTGGCGACCGCGATCTGGCGCAGCCGCGACGGCATCAGCTTGCACCACGCGGAAGCGCGTCAGATGTCGCCGTCGAACTCGTCCAGCCGCTTGAGGCACCAGGGGCTCATCAGGCCGGTCAGGCGGCGCTGCGGGATGCCGTAGCGGTCCTCCAGCATCGTCGCCCATGCTGCTCGGGGTCGAACAGGCCGAGCGGGCTCTCGAACACCGGGCTGATCTCGTCGCCGGCCTTCAGCACGTAGATCGGGTGGGTCTCCATCAGCGCCTTCAGCCGCTCGGCGAGCGAGGACTTGCCGCCGCCGACCGGGCCGAGCAGGTAGAGGATCTGCTTGCGCTCCTCGAGCCCCTGCGCGGCGTGGCGGAGGAAGCCGACGATGCGCTCGATCGTCTCCTCCATGCCGTAGAAGTCGGCGAAGGCCGGATAGACGCGGATGGTGCGGTTCATGAAGATGCGGCCGAGGCGCGCGTCCTTCGAGGTGTCGACCATCTCCGGCTCGCCGATCGCCGCCAGCAGCCGCTCGGTCGCGGTGGCGTACACCATCGGGTCGTCGCGGCAGGCCTGCAGGTAGTCCGCGAGCGTCAGTTCGGCTTCGCGGTGCGCTTCGAAGCTCCGCGCGTAGGCGGCGAACAGGTCGTCAGCCGTATGCATCGGTGCCCCCGTCTGCATGGTTGTCACCGTGGCGAGATGCAAGATGGATGCGAACCTAGCCCGTCATGGCGACATCGCGTCAATAAATTTCGCGACGGTGCGTCAGATTCGCGGAAAGACTGTGGTTTTTGGATGGCCATTGGAAATCTCCGCAGTCATATAGGTGATCGAACTCGCGATGCCCAAGGGGATGCCCAAGCGGATGCCCACGGGGGTGAAGGATGGGATGCCGGTCGCGCCCGTCGGGTAATCGGCGCGGTGCGTGGCGGCGTGACCGATGCTCGCCGCAAGTGGCGCCTGCCGAAGGCCAGGCCGGCGGCAGGGGTGTCATGGCAGCAAGGCCCAGGGCGAGGCAGGCGCCTAAGGCGGCTTCAGGCACGCTCGGGAGCCAAGACGTTGCGGCATGCGAACCGTCTCCCTCGACCCCTGGCGTCGCGTGGGCGGAAACGCCGGGAGTCCATAAGCCTACACCTGTATGCTTAACAATCAGTTAATATTGGTGCGGCTGCGAATGGCCCTGATGCCTGGACAAGTGCGCAGCATACTGCCGGTTCCGGGGCAGGGTGTGCCTTCTCGGTGAGCATCCTTTCCTTCGGTGAGCATCCCTCGCGCGGACTCCCACCAGCGCCTCGCTCAATCGCCGGGTGCCGGGTTGGGCGGCGCCCCGTCACGCACGGCGCGCAGGACGCTGTCCTCGACGTCCGCGGCCGGAGGCGAGAACGCGCTCTCGGCCAGCAGCCGGATCGTCTGGCGCATCTGGTCGTAGTAGCGGCGGCAGGCGTCGCACTGCAGCAGGTGCCAGCGCGCGCCCAGCCAGGCGGTCACCGGCAGGCGGCGCTCCAGGTAGTCGGTCACCAACTCGCTCATGTCGCGGCAGGTCGGCACGCCACGCTGTCTCCTTCGGACTCGATGCAGACTGGCAGGCACGACCCAGACTGGCAGGCACGACCCAGACTGGAACCAATCCCGAACCCAATCCAGTCTTGGACACGCGAGCGGTCGAGACGTTACACGTCTGCCGATGGCGCGGCCATCCGGGCCGGACCGCCGGGGCAGGGGACGGGGGAGAGGTCATGGCGACCGTCGAATTCGATGACCCGGCGTTCCTGGCGCGACTTCGGGCCGGGGATGGCGGCGCCTACCGGCAGTTGATCCACCGGTTCCATGCGTCGCTGGTGTCAGTGGCGAACTCGATCATCGGCAGCCGGGCGCAGGCCGAGGAGGTGGTGCAGGACGCCTGGCTGGCGGTGTTCAACGGCATCGGGCGGTTCGAGGGCCGCTCCAGCCTGGCCACGTGGCTGTTCTCCATCGTGTTGAACCGTGCCCGCACCCGGGCGCGCCGGGAGTCGCGGCTGGTCGGCCTGCCCGGGATCCTGGACGGCGCCCAGGGCAACGAGCGCGCGGTGGACGTGACCGAGTTCCAGCCGGACGGCCACTGGGTGGAGGCGCCGCGGCTGTGGGACGAGATCAACCCGGAGCGGGTAGTCGCCGGCCGGCAGCTCTGGGCGCACGTGCAGGAGGCGATCGAGCGGCTGCCCGCGGGGCAGCGGGCAGTCATCATCCTACGCGACCTGGAGGGGCGCGAGGCCGAGGAGGCCTGCACCCTGCTGGGCATCAGCGCGGAGAACCAGCGGGTGCTGCTGCACCGCGCCCGCGGCCGCATCCGCAAGACGATCGATGCGCTGGTCGCCGGCGCCGCGCCCGCCCCGGCGCTGGCGGAAACCGGCGGAAGCCCGGCGCCGCGCCCGCCCGGCCGGCCGTCGGCGCGCCGTGGCCCGGCCGCCGCGGTGGACCGGTTGCTCGCCTGGGTGCGGACCCGGCCGGCCGCGGTTCTTGCCTCCGGCTTCCGCCGCGCGGCGTTCCAGGGGATTGCCACGCAACTCGCCGTCCGGCTTTGCCGCGCGGCATCGCCAATTCGCATCGACGCCGGCCCGCATCGGCCATGCCGGCGCGGGGGGTCGCGATGCGAGGCGCCAGGTGTCGGCTTGGTGTGATCGCGAGGGCGGGGCACGGCAGTATCCTGCCCTGCCACCGGCTGGGCTGCCGGCGGTGGGGGCAGCTATGGAGCAGCAATCGCCTCCGCGAGATGAACGGCCCCGGGTTGGCGATGGCGCCTCCGGTCGCTGCGCCCTTCCGGGGCCATGGTCCCGGTCCTCACGGCACGGACCCGAGCAGACTCGCCAGAAATCGCGCGGCCACCAGCAGCAGGAACAGACCGAACCCGGTTTCCAACGCACGTGTCGGCAGCCGGTGCGCCAGCCGCGCACCGAACGGCGCAACCCAACTCGATAGCGGCGCCATCAGCGCGACGCCGATCACCGAGACAAATCCGAGCGACAGCGGCGGCAGCAGCGCCTGGTGCGGCAGGCCGGCCAGTACATAGCCGACAGTGCCGGCGATCGTGATCGGCACGCCCAAGCCCGCCGCGGTGGCCACGGCGCTGTGGATCGGCTTGCGGTACAGCGTCAGTACCATCGTCACCAGCGAGCCGCCCGCGATGCCCATCAGCGCCGATCCCAGGCCGATCGCGAAGCCGTAGAGAAGCATCCCCGTGCGGCCGGGGAGCTCGTCTCCCATCGCCCGGCGCTCGCCGCCCAGCAGCAGTTTGGCCGCGATCAGGCCGGCGATCAGCACGAAGGCCGCCTTGAACAAGTCGGGCGGTGCCACGGCCGCGAGCGCCGAGCCGACCGCAACGCCAGCCATCGACGGCAGCGCCCACCGGCGCATCACGTCCGGCAGCACGAAGCCACGCGCCTTGTGGGCGCGGTAGGAGCGCAGCGCGGTCGGCACGATGATGGCCAGCGAGGTACCGATGCAGAGCTGCATCCGCACCGCCGACGGCACGCCGAGCAAGCGGAACACCTCGAACAGTACCGGCACGATGATCGCACCGCCGCCAATGCCGAACAGGCCGGCGAGGATGCCGGTCAACACCCCGGCAGCCACGACGCTTGCGGCCAGCCATGCGAGTTCGGTCATGCCACGGTGTCCCTTCCCACTGGATAACACCGTGTCGTGTCGTGGCGTCTGCAAATCGTCCCGCGAGGGGACCGCACCGGAGGCAGGCAGCCGGTACGACAATCAGGCGGCACGACAATCCGGATGGGCATCCGGCTTGCTTCCGGGTAGGCATCGGGCTTGCCCCGATCACGGATACCAAGTCGCCGCGCGCGCCCCGGGGCGGTGGCGGCCGACCACAGACGCAAGAAGGAACGCCTGCCGATGAACGGTGGAACTGCTGCCGGCACGCCGAGGCCCCGCCACGCCGAGATCGCCGGCGGCGGGTTTGCGGGGCTGGCCACGGCCGTCGCCCTCCGCCAGCGCGGCTGGACCGTCCACGTGCACGAGAAGGCGTCCGAGCTGCGGGCGTTCGGCGCCGGCATCTACCTATGGCACAACGGCCTGCGGGTGCTGGAGTCGATCGGTGCCCTCGACGCGGTGCTGTCCGGTTCGATGCGGCCGCCGATCTACGAGACCAGGGTGCAGAACCGGATCGTGTCGCGGGAGCCGCTGCCGGGCATGGCCTGGCGCGTGATGACCCGCCAGCACCTTCACGGCGCGATCCTCGCCGCCGCGCGCCGCGCGGGGGTGGACATCGCGGTGAATTCCGAGGTGGTGAGCGCCGATCCGGCGGGTTCGATCACCCTCGCCTCCGGACAGACCTTGCCGGCGGACCTGGTGGTCGGCGCCGATGGCGTCGCCTCGAATGTCCGCGACTCGATCGGATTCGCGCAGGACCGGCAGACCTCGCGCGACGGCATCACGCGGCTGCTGGTGCCGCGGCTGAAGTCGCAGCTTGGGCCGGGCGAATGGGACAATGTGATCGATTTCTGGAATTTCGAGCCGCGCGTGCTGCGCGTGCTCTATTCGCCGTGCAACGACGACGAGCTGTACCTGGCGCTGATGGCGCCGAGCGCCGATCTGGAAGGCTCGCAGACGCCGATCAAGCTCGATCTGTGGACCCGCATCTTCCCGCAGCTTGCGCCGGTACTGGAAGCGGCGGCCCGGATCCATGGCCGCTATGACCGCTACCAGACGACGGTCGTGGAGCGCTGGGCGCGCGGCAAGGTCGCCCTGGTCGGCGATGCCGCCCACGCGATGTGCCCGGCGCTGGCGCAGGGCGCCGGCTGCGCCATGGTCAACGGGTTGCGACTGGCGATGGCGCTGGACAAGCATCCGGTCGTCGCCGAGGCGCTCGAAGTTTGGGAGGCGGAGATGCGGCCGCTCACCGACCGCTGCCAGGAACGCTCGGCGAACTATGCGGCGACGCGCGGGATGTCGAAGGGCAATCAGTTCACCCCGACCATCCTGGAGACCGCGCGCTATGATCCGATCGAGGGGCGCATTGTCGGCTGACGCGGTGTCGCGCCGGCAGACGTTCCGATCCTGCCCGAGATTGCGCCGGCCACCCGTGTACCGCCGTCGCCGTGTCGATTGCCGCAAGCCGCAATGGCAAAGGGGGAACCTGAACGGAGGTCGTCCGTCCTTTCGCCCCTCTGTGCGGCAATACGCCTACCGAGTCTCCAGCAGCAGCGATACCGCCAGTCGCACGCCGGGCAGCATCGCGATCTCCAGCTCGCTCCCGGGCGCCACCCTGCTGACCTCCTGGTAGCGTCCGCCGCCGGGCCCACGATGCACCTCGAAAACCTGGTCGATCAGGTTGACGATCCAGTATTCAGGCACGCCGCTTGCCGCGTAGAGCGCCGCCTTCTCGTCGCGGTCCTCATGCAGCGAGGTATCGGCGACTTCGATCAGCAGCAGCACCTCGGACGCACCCGGGGTTGGCGCTCCGATGTCGTCTGCTCCCGGCCGCAGCACGGCCACGTCCGGCTGCGGTTCGGACCCGTCGTCCAGACGGACCGGGTTTTGCACGGAGACCACGCCGCGGTCGCCAACCGCCGTCACCAGCAGCCGGGTCAGCCGGTTGACCGCGACCATATGGGCGCTTCCGATCGGTGCCATGTCGACGATCCGCCCCCTGATCAGTTCGACGCGGGAATCCTCGCCCAGGATCCCTGCCTTCGCCATGCGGTGGTAATCCTCGACAGTGAACCGGTGAATATCGCCCACGGGCGCCTCCTGATCGCTCTCCGGGTGATTATCGCGCCGGTTGGCGGCCTGGCAAACAATCAATTGCCGGGCCTTCCATGGCAGAACCAATTGGCGCCGCCATGGCTGCAAGCTTTGGCGGTTTTCCCATCGGGAACGCCGCCGCATTTCTGCCGCCGGCGAGGGCCGCGTCGCTCAGCCATGCAGCGCGCCGGCATGCAGATGGCGGAAGCCGCGGATAGCTTCTGTCACCGACGGTGCGGCACGGCCCCCAATGCGCGCGGCACGGCTGCGGCGTCGGCGGCAACCACGTGCAGATACGCGTGCGCGGCCTGATCCGATCGGGCGGCGCCATGGTCCCCACGCGTGGTTGCCGCGCCGGCATCGTCGCGTGACTGATACGCGGACGGCAAGCGCGGCTTGACGCGGCGGCGCCGCCTTCGCAGGGTCACTGCCAACCGACAGCCGGAGGAAGCGTGTCGCATCTGGTCGGTCTCGCCGTCCGCTCCGCCGCCGAAAGCGTGCCGCTCGACTGGGCGAACGCCCGGGCGCATCTGGCCAAGCACGGCCACACGCTGGAGATCGACCCCGCCCCGCGCCAGTTCGCCGGGGGACTCGCCAACCTCAACTACCTGATTCGGCTGGACGGCCGGCTGGCGGTGCTGCGCCGCCCGCCGCTGGGCGAGCTGCCCGCCGGCAGCTACGACATGGCACGCGAGCACCGCATCCTGAGCCGCCTGCCCGACGCGCTGGCCTTCGTGCCGCGCGGGCTATTCCTCTGCACCGATGCCGCGGTGCTGGGCGCGCCGTTCCAGATCCTGGAATACCGCCCCGGCCTGGTGATCCGCGAGCACGTGCCGCCCGAGCTGGCCGACCGCCCGGATCTTGGCGCGCGGCTGTCGCAGGTGCTGCTGGAGACGATCGCCGCCATCCATGCGGTGAATACGGCGGCGATCGGCCTCGACGACCTGGGTCGGCCGGATGGATTCCTGGCGCGCGCGGTCTCCGGCTGGCGCCGGCGGGGCCTGGCGGCGAAGGAGGACGGCACCGAGGCGCTGCACACGGCGCTCGGCGCCTGGCTGGAGGCGCATCAGGTGCCGGACGGCGCGCCCGGGCTGCTGCACAACGATTTCAAGCTGAACAACATGATTCTGGACCCGGACGATCTGTCGCCGGTCGCGGTGGTGGACTGGGACCAGGGCACCCGCGGCGATCCGCTGTTCGATTTCGCCACTTTGCTGAGCTACTGGGTGCACGCCGAGGACCCGCGGCCGATGCACGACATGGCGCAGATGCCCTCGGTCGAGGCGCGGCTGTGCTCGCGGCAGGAGGCGGTGGCGGCCTATGCGCGGCTGACCGGACGTGACGTGTCCGACTTCCTGTTCCATCGCGTGCTGGCGATGTACAAGCTGGGGGTGATCTTCCTGCAGCTTGGGATGCGCTGGCGCTCCGGGGCCACCACCGATCCGCGCTACGCGCCGTTCACCGCGATCGGCACCGGCATTCTGGAATTCACCCACGAGATCGCCCAGGGCCAGGCGTTCTGACCGCACGAATCTCCCCCTCCCCTTGCGGGCTTGGGCCGCGAAGCGGATCAAGGTGGGGGGAGGGGTTGTCACCCGTGTCGCACCGCAGCCGATCACCATGACATCCCCCTCCCCGGACCATCATGACCCGAACGTATTGAAGGCAACGACGCAATGGACTTCTCCCTCTCCCCCGACCTCCAGGATCTGCAAGCCCGCACCCGCGCCTTCATCCGTGACCGGATCATTCCGCTGGAGGCTGATCCGCGGCAGACCCGCCACGGCCCGACCGACGCGTTCCGCCGCGAGCTGAACGCGCTCGCCGCCGAGGCGGGCCTGCTCGCCCCGCATGTCGGGGTGGAATTCGGCGGCCTTGGCCTGAACACCGTCGGCTGCGCCGTCGTGTTCGAGGAAGCCGGCTACTCGCTGCTCGGCCCGCTGGCGATGAACATCTTTGCCCCTGACGAGGGCAACATGCACCTGCTGGAGGTCGTCGCGGCCGCGGAACAGAAGGACCGCTGGCTACGCCCGCTGGCACGCGGAGAAATTCGCTCCTGCTTCTGCATGACCGAACCCGCGCCGGGGGCCGGATCGGACCCGGCCGCGCTCAGCACCACCGCGGTCAAGGACGGCAACCATTACGTCATCAACGGGACAAAATGGTTCATCACCGGGGCCGACGGCGCCGGCTTCGCCATCATCATGGCGAAGGGCGAGGACGGCAACGCCACGATGTTCCTCGCCGACATGGACACCCCAGGCATCGAGGTCGTGCGCGCCATGAACAGCCTGGACAGCGCATTCCCCGGCGGCCACGCGGTGGTGCGGTTCCACAATCTGCGGGTGCCCGCCGGCGACATCCTGGGCGAGCCGGGCAAGGGGTTTCGTTACGCCCAGGTGCGCCTGGCCCCGGCGCGGCTGACGCATTGCATGCGCTGGCTGGGCGCGGCCCGGCGCGCGCACCACATCGCCGCGCACTACGCCGGCCACCGCGAGGTGTTCGGCCAGAAACTCGTCGCGCACGAGGGCGTCGGCTTCATGCTGGCCGACAACGAGATCGACATCCGCATGAGCCGCCTGGCGATCTGGCACACCGCCTGGGTGCTGGACCAGGGCGCGCGCGGCACCACGGAATCGTCGATCGCGAAAGTGTTCTGCTCCGAGGCGATCTGGCGCGTGGTCGATCGTTGCGTGCAGGTGCTGGGCGGGCAGGGCGTCACCGACGAAACGCTCGTCGCGCGCATCTTCAACGAGGTGCGCGGTTTTCGGATCTACGACGGCCCGTCCGAGGTGCACCGCTGGTCGGTGGCGCAGCGCGTCGCGCGGCAGGGGGCCAACTGGTGAGCGACTTCGACCTGACGGGCAAGGTTTGTGTGGTCACCGGCGCCGGGCGTGGTATCGGCCGCGGCATCGCCGACAGCCTGGCGCGGCACGGGGCGAGCGTGGTGCTGGCCGGGCGCACCGCGGCGACGCTGGCCGAGGCCGCCGCCGCGATCGGCGCGGGCGCGAGCACGCAGGTCGCCGATGTCGCCCGCGAGGCGGACGTGCTCGCGTTGCGCGACGCGGTGCTGGCGCGGCACGGCCGCATCGACGTGCTGGTAAACAACGCCGGCATCAACCCGGTCTGGCGCGGCATCGAGAAAGTCAGCGTGGCCGACTGGCAGGTGATCATCGACACCAACCTGACCGGGACGTTTCTGTGCTGCAAGTATCTCGGCGGCGCGATAGGGCAGGGCGGGTCGGTCATCAATGTCAGCTCGATCGCCGGGCGGGTCGGGTTGACGCGCTCGGTGCCGTACTGCGCCTCGAAGGGCGGGGTGGAGCTGATGACCAAGGCGCTGGCGCTGGATTGGGCCGGGCGGGGCGTGCGGGTGAACTGTCTGGCGCCGGGCTATGTCGATACCGATCTGACCCACGGGGTGCTGACGCACGAGGTGCACGGCAAGGCCTTCATGGATCACATCCCGATGGGTCGTTTCGGCACGCCGCGGGAGATGGGCGGGGCGGTGGTGTTCCTGGCGTCGGACGCATCGGCGTACATGACGGGGCAGAGCATGGTGGTGGATGGCGGCTGGACGGCGGACTGAGCTAGACTGTTCCGCCCAAGGCCGCGACCGCGTCCTGCAGCGTAACAATGAGTGTCATTTGCCGGTTGGGTGATTCGCGAAAGCCGCTGGTCTCATAGAACCGCTTGGCTGCCGGCGACAATGCGTGCACCAACAGTCCACGCAAACCGATGATCGCGGCGGCCTGCTGCGTACGGAGGATCGCGTCGCGCAACAGCAGCCGTCCAAGGTGTTTGCCCTGCCATGCTGTGTCGACCGCCAGCCGGCCGAGAACAGCCATCGGTATCGGGTCCGGCATATTCCGCCGGGCACGTGGTGGGGCATCGATGAGCGCAATCCCCCCAGCCGCCAGGCTGTAGTAGCCGACCACCGCCTGCCCCTGTGCCACGACATAGGTTCGGGACGCACCGCTCGCCTGGTTGGCGCGCGCCCGGCGCCGCAGCCAATCATCCAGCGTGACCTCGCCCGATTTGAAGGCACCGACGTCGTGCGCGTCCGCAAGTGGCTCTGGCGCGGTCAGTGTCCCAAGGTCGGCCGCCGGACCTACTCCCACGGCGCCTTGGTCTGCATCAGCCGGCGCAGCGCGGCATTCGGCCGGGGTGGCGCGTCCAGCAGCTCAACGAATCGGGCGTAGGTGGCCGCGTCCACTCGCAGCACAGTCTGGTCGAGCAATGCCTCTTCGGCGGCGCGGCGCGACGCTTCCAGCATGAACTCGGAGCGACTCTTGCCCTGGGCCGAGGCGGCGCGGTCGATCAGGCTACGCTCGTCGGGCCGCACGCGGATGTTGATGATACCGCTGCGTGCGGCGGACTGAGAGCGATTTTTGGTAGCGGCACGCGCCATTGGAGCCTCCTGATGACGCCATGTTAGATTGCTGTATGGACAATGTCCATACGTCTGGCGGTCAGCTCGGCGCCTCCGCCGGCGTTACCCCTGCCGCGGCCCTTGCTGCCTTGCGTGCCTGCTTCTTGGCCTGCTTCATCGCAGCCATGTCCTCGATGCTCCGCACGACGTCCGGCGCCGCCTTGCCGAACCGCTTGGCATAGAGCGTGGCGATGAAGTCCGGCAGCGGTTGCTTCCACGGCTCCTGACGGTGGTTGTCGAGGCCGCCGAGTTTCTTCGGGTTCATGCCCAGCTCACGGGCCATCTGCACGTGGGCATGCGACAGGCGGTGCTTCCGTCGCGCCTCGATCCAAGGCTGCAATTTGTTGGGGATGAATTTCTTCGCCTTTGCCACGCGCCCGACTCCACATCACCCGTGCACAAGCCTGGCTGACAGATCGCGCCTGTCAACCCATTCTGGCGTCGGTATCAGGGCCATCGGGTGAAGCAGAGAGCCCGCCCGGATATTGTTGTCATCGCGAGCGTAGCGAAACAATCCTTTGCGAGGTGCGACCCTGGATGGGGATTGCTTCCCCGGGTCAAGCCCGGGGACCGCTTCGCTCCTCGCAATGACCGGGGGAGCGGGTGATCGGTCGCCTGTCCTGCCTTCACCCGATTGCCCTGAAATCGGATCGGTCTTAACTGGACGCCGCGCGCGGTGGCGTACTCGTATCGTACCAGGATGGGCGCAAAACCAGCAATGACCATGAAGGCAATCAGCGGCGTGGAGCTCATGGATTCGCATATCGATCTCGATCGGCGCGGTGACCTGGTGGTCTTCGAGGAGCCAGGCGATCGATCATTTGCGTTTGAACGCGCGTTCGACATGCGCGACGGGCTGATGCGCCACCTGTCGCGGTGCGGCATCGGCAGCGGCGTCCACCACGCCCCGGGCCTGCAGCATCACCCGGCCTTCCCCGGCGGTGCCGACGCGCCATTGCCGGTGACCGACGCGCTGGCGCAAAGTCTGCTCAGCCTGCCGATCCAGCCGGAGGTCGCCGGGCCCGCGCTGGACCGGATCGCGGCGGCGGTCCTGGAGCATGTCGGGCAATGACCTCGATCATCCTATTTGCCGTCGGGTCGCCGATCATCGTCGACGTCGAGGAAAGCCTGCATCGAGCCGGGATTTCCGTCGCCGCCGGCATCCAGAACCGGCCTGGACCGAACTATCTGCCGGCTGAGGTACTGCTGCTGCTGCAACCCGCGCAGATCACGCCCGAGCAGCTCGGTCTGGCTTTCCTGGTGCCGCTGTTCACGCCGGGGCATCGGCAGGCTGCCGCGCGCGAGGCCGCTCAGCTTGGATTGGACCAGCCGTTTCGCCTGATCGATCCCAGCGTGCCGGCGCCACGGCGGCTGGAAGTGGGCGAGGGCACCTACATGAATGCCGGGTGCAGCCTGGGCAGCGACAGCACGTTCGGCCCGTTCGTCTTCGTCAACCGCGGCGCAAGCATCGGCCATCATGCGCGCCTGGGTGCCTTCGCCTCGATCGGCCCGGCTGTCGCCATCGCCGGTCACGTAACGATCGGGATGGGTGCCACGGTCGGAACCGGCGCCACGATCCTGCCGGAGGTGAGCGTGGGCGAAAACGCCGTGGTCGGCGCGGGCGCGGTGGTGACGCGCGACGTGCCGGCTGGCTGCCTGGTCCTGGGCAATCCGGCGCGCATCGTCCGCCGTGACATCGGCGGCTATCACGGCCTGAGCGTCACGTGATCTCGCCTTGGCCGACCGGAACTTCGGTGACTGGGCGGCTGGAGCGTAAGGTGGCCTTCCCGGGCGCGCATCCCGAGATCGCGCTCGTGTCCGGCTTGTCGATGATCGTCGACAAGGCGGGACGGCCGACGGCGCCGTTCAGCGACTTTGCAGCAACGCTGACACGACGGCCGCCTTCGTTGCCGACTCCGGGCCTGCGGCCGTCACCGACCCATCCGCCACCGGGCTACGCGCGACGCCCGCCATGTGCCACACTGGCGGTCTGACCCTGCAACGGCGGGTCAGGAGGAGCGATGCAGCCCGGCCAGTCACCCGACGCCCCGACCGCGGTCGGCGCGCCCGCCAACTCATGAGCGCGGCCGCGCGCGCCCGACCCGGCGCGGCCACCATCGGCGCCTTGCCGCGCGGCAAGGCGATGGCGCTTCTGGGCCTGTTCTTCGTTCCGGCGATGGCGCAGGCGATCCTGCTGACCGTCGTGCCGCTGGAAGCGCTCCGCCTGCTCGGAACCGCGCGCGGCGTGACGCTGCTCTACGTCGCCGCCGGCCTGGTCGCGGTGGCGGGGCGATTCAGCATTCCGTTCCTGGTGCGGTTGATCCGCCGGCGTTTCGTGTTCACGCTCGGCGCGCTGACGCTCGCCGCCAGCGCGGCGCTGCTTGCCGCCGACCGGTTGCCCGAGCTGGCGGCCGGCATCGCCCTCGGCACCTTTGGCTTCGCCTGCATCGAGATCACCAGCCAGCTCTACCTGCTGGATCATGTCTCGCGCCACGAGCTGCGACGCTTCGAGCCGCTGCGCATCTTTGCCAGCGCCGGCCCGTGGACGCTTGGCCCGTGGCTCGGCGTTTATCTGCAGCGCAGCGTCGACTTCGCCGCGCCGTTTGCCGTCGCGATCGCTGCCTCGGCGGTGGTGCTCGCGCTGTTCTGGTCGCTGCGGCTCGGCGAGAACGCGATGTTCACCTCGATGCGCCGCCCGCCGCCGAGCCCGGCGCGCTACCTGCGGCGCTTCTTCGCCCAGCCGCGGCTGCGCCTGGCGTGGACGCTGGCAAGCACCCGCTCCGCCTGGTGGAGCCTGTTCTATGTCTATACACCTATCTTCGCGGTGACCTCGGGGCTCGGCGCGGAAACCGGCGGCGTGATCGTGTCCATCGGCACGGGCTGGATCTGGCTGGTGCCGCTGTGGGGCTGGCTCGGCCGCCGCTACGGGCTGCGCCGCCTGCTGATCGCCGGCTACGCCGCGGCCGGCGCACTCAGCGTCTGCGCCGCGCTGACCTTCCACCTCCCCTGGCTCGGCGCGACCATGCTGCTGCTGGCCGCGTTGGGTACCGAAACGATCGACGGCGCCGGCAACCTGCTGTTCCTGCGCGCCGTGCACGCCTACGAACGGTCGGAAATGACCACCGTGTTCGTCAGCTTCCGCGACGTGGCACAACTCGGCCCGCCCATCGTCTGCTCGGCCTTGCTGTCGCTGTTCAGCCTGCCCTCCGTCTTCGTCGCCGGCGGCGCCATGATGCTGGCCTCCGCAGCCCTGTCCCGCCACATCCCGCGCCGCCTCTGACACACCGCCATTGGTGGATGGAAGGAAGGCCAGGGGCTTTGCCCCTGGACCCCACCAAGGGGCTTTGCCCCCTGGACCCCCACCAGAGGCGGAGCCTCTGGACTCCATCCGGTTGGTTGGTGAGGGGGTGGGTCTGAGTGGCGGTGTCGGCATCCGCCGGCACGCCGGCGGATGCCGACACCGCCACTCAGACCCACCCCCTCACCAACCAACAGAAGGGTTCCAAGGGCCGCTGCCCTTGGCGGGAGTCCAGAGGGCAGCGCCCTCTGGTGGGGTCCAGGGGCGAAGCCCCTGGCCTTCCTGCGGCCCAGCCGGTGGCGGTACGGCGCATTGACGGCGCCGGTGGGGCGGCGTCAGGTGCGGCCAGTTGGCAGGGAGCAGGATCCATGGCGCGCGCGCATCGCATCGCGGTTGTTCCGGGTGACGGCATCGGCAAGGAGACGGTGCCGGAGGCGTTGAAGGTGATGGACGTGGTGTCGCGTCGGTTCGGATTTGCGCTTGAGCTGGCGCACTACGACTGGTCTTGCGAGACCTACAGGCAGACCGGGGCGATGATGCCGGCGGACGGGCTGGAACGGCTGGCGCAGTCGGATTCGATCCTGCTGGGCGCGGTCGGGTATCCGGGGGTGCCGGACCATATTTCGTTGTGGGGGTTGCTGATTCCGATCCGGCGTGGGTTCGATCAGTATGTGAACCTGCGGCCGTGCAAGCTGATGCCGGGTGTGCGCACGCCGCTGGCCGGTCGGGGCGAGGCGGACATCGACTTCTACGTGGTGCGGGAGAACACTGAGGGCGAGTATTCCTCGGTCGGCGGGCGGATGTTCGAGGGGACGGACCGCGAGTTCGTTTCGCAGCAGAGTGTGTTCACCCGCACGGGGACCGATCGGATCCTGAAATATGCGTTCGAGCTGGCGCGCTCGCGGCCGAAGAAGCACCTGACCTCGGCGACGAAGTCGAACGGGATCACGTTCACCATGCCGTACTGGGACGAGCGGTTCGCGGCGATGGGCAAGGCGTATCCGGACGTCCGCACCGACCAGTTCCACATCGACATCCTGTGCGCGCATTTCGTGCAGCATCCGGATTGGTTCGATGTCGTGGTGGGGTCGAATCTGTTCGGCGACATATTGAGCGATCTGGGGCCGGCGGTGGCGGGCTCGATCGGCATCGCGCCTTCGGCGAATATCAATCCGGAACGAACATTTCCGTCGATGTTCGAGCCGGTGCACGGCTCGGCACCGGACATCGCGGGCAAGCACATCTGCAACCCGATCGGACAGATCTGGTCGGCGGCGCTGATGCTGGAGCATCTGGGCGAGGCGGCGGCGGGACAGGCGATCGTCGCGGCGATCGAGACGCTGCTGCGCGAAAGCGGGCCGAAGACGCGCGACATGGGCGGGCAGGCGGGCACCGCGGATGTCGGGACGGCGATTGCGCAGTTGGTGGCGGGGTAGCGGACGGGCTGGCTGCAGAGTCGGTAAATGTGCTACATTGTCAGTGCATGATTCCTGCGGAGCACTGCCATGCCGGAAACCACCTTTACCTTCCGGGTCGATGAGGACCTGAAGACGGCCTTCATCAGCGTCGCCAAGGCGCACGACAGGCCGGGCTCGCAACTGCTGCGCGATTTCATGCGCGACTATGTGGCGAAGGCGGAACACGACGCTTGGTTTCGTGCCGAGGTCGAGCAGGGATTGCGCGAACTCGAAGATCCGAACGTTGAGCTCATTCCGCATGAGCAGGTGGTCGCGGAATGGGAGGTAGAGAAGGCTGAACTGCTGGCGCGCATCGCGGCTCGAAAGCAGCGGTGAAGCTCGTCTGGTTGGCGACCGCCAAGCGCAGCCGCGCGAGTCAGATCGCCTACATCGCCGAGCGCAATCCGCAGGCAGCGCCGGACATGGCAACTGGATTCGAGTCGCGACCGACCGGTTGGCCAATTACCCCCGAATCGGCCGTCCGGGACGCGTGCCGGGTACCCGCGAACTTGTGGTGCCCCGGACCCCGTACATCGTGATTTATGAGATCGAAGGCGATATCGTCCGCATCATCCGCGGCTGCATAGCGCGCAACGTTGGGCGCCAATGAATTGACCGGGTCGCGATAACGGCGGCTTCTGCCGTCGGATCATCAGACCCGATTCTCGGTTCGCGCACCGGGTATACGGTCGTATTTGCGTAAGTTTGTTGTCGACCAGGGGGAGACGATACATGCTGTTCCGTATCCTGAAGATGCAGGTCAGGCCCGATCGGGTCGCCGACTGGCTGGTCTTCACCCGTGATATTGGCTTTCCCGGCATGCTGCGCCAGCCCGGCTGCCAGGCCATCTGGCGGCTGCGCGGGACGGGCGGCGAGGCCGACTTCCACGTCATGACGCAGTGGGCCAGCGCGGCGGACCTGGAGCGGTTCAACGCCAGCATGGCGAAGCAGGAGCTGACCGCGGCCGCCGCCGGGCTGACGATCGCCCCGACCACCGAGACGCTGTTCGAGGTCATCGACGATCCGGCGTCGTAGTCGTCGTAGCGCGGCCGGACGGACAGGTGGCGCGCTAGGACGGGCGTCCGGTCCGCTGCGTGACAGCCAGACGGCTGCCCGGTGTAGCGCTGTGGGGGGCGGGCGGACGCAAGGTGGCGACCGTTGCGACCGACCCGTGACCCGTCGGGCGACGGGGGATGCGATCGCGACACGCGCGATCGTGGGGCGCGATCGTGACGCTTGCCGTAACCGCGACGCTCGCATAATCTACCCCGTAAGATGCGAGTGATTCGCAACTAGGAGTGTCTGCCGATGGGTCACGAATCCAGCCGGATTGCCCGGCGCTGCGAGCGCGCGGTGGTGACGGCGTATCGTGACCTGCGGCAGGTCGGCAGCGACGACATGGCGGCCTTCCAGGCCTGCACCACGCTGTATCGCATCCACCACCCGGAGGCCTCGCTGAACGAGGCGCGGCGGCTGGTCGCGGAGTGGATCGACCATCACGTGGTGCAAGGTGCGCGTGGCCCGACCCCGGGGTGCCCCTGCGACTAACCCGCACGACGCAACCAGACCGCCATGGTGCCCGGGCCGCGATGGGCCCACAGCGGATAGGGGATCGCGCGCACCGTCGCCCTGTCCTGCGCCGGCGGCTGATCCGAATAGAGCGGCGCGCCGGGTGCAGGTGTGCGGGTGATCCATCCCGGCAGGTCGAGGATGCCGGTGCCGCCCAGCAGCTCCGGCGCGAAACCGACGGCAATGGGGGCCGTGGCGTCCAGCGCCAGGTGTTCGACATCGGCGCCGGCGTCGGCTTCCTCGACGCAGTAGATGAACGGGCCGCGCTGCACGGCGACGCGGCCGAGATCGAACACGAGTTCGGGCCGTGCCGACAGCGTGCGAGGCGGCATCGCCAGGGACAACGTGACGCAATCCCCCGGCGCCCAGTCACGGTCGATCCGGAGGTAGCCACGGTCGAGCGGCGGTGCGGCAACCGGCGCCCCATTCACCGCAACCGTGCATGACGGACTCCAGTCGGGCAGGCGCAGCCGCAGCGCGAAGCGCGATGGTGCGGGCGGATCGACAGGCAGCGTGATCTCGCCGTCCCACGGAAAGCGCGTCTGCTGACGCAGTGCGATCGTGCGCTCGCCGAGCCGCGCCTGGCACCGGCTCTGGCCGTAGAGGTGGACCGAGACCTCGTCCGGGCCGGTCGAGCAGACATATTGCCCGAGCGAACCGAGCAGCCGCGCGATATTGGCCGGACAGCACGGACAGCGGTGCCAGATCCAGCGTTCCACGCCGCCGCGACTGGCGAGCGGGTTCTCATAGAAGAAGCGGTCGCCGTGCTGTGATATGCCGCTGATCGCGCCGTTGTACAGCGTGCGTTCCATCGCGTCGGCGTAGACCGACTCGCCGCTCAGCAGCAGCATGCGATGCGCCCAGAACACCAGCCCGACCGCGGCGCAGGTCTCGGCATAGGCGGTGTCGTTGGGCAGGTCGTAGTCGCGGGTAAATCCCTCGTTGGTCCAGGACGGGCCAAGGCCACCGGTCACGTAGAGGCGCTTTTCGGTAAGATCCCGCCACAGCCGCTCGCAGGCCGCGCGCAGGCCGGCATCGGCGTCCTCGGCCGCCAGGTCCGCCATCGCGGTGTAGAGATACATTGCCCGCACGGCGTGCCCGGTCACCTTGTCCTGCGCGCGCACCGGCACGCGTGACTGGTTGTAGTCGTAGGTGTGGTGATACCAGTTGGCCGGGTCGTCGCCGCGGGCTTGCGCCTCGATATCGAAATAATGCGGCTGGCGGCCGCGCTCGTCGATGAAATAGCGCGCCAGGTCCAGATAGCGCCGCTCATTGGTAAAGCGATACAGCTTGACCAGCGCGAGCTCGATTTCCTCATGGCCGCAATAGCCGCGCTTCGCGTCGGGGCCAAAGGTGCGCCCGATCAGGTCGGCATAGCGCCGCATGACAGTCAGCAGTTGCGTCTTGCCGGTGGCGGCGGCATAGGCGACCGCGCCCTCGATCAGGTGGCCGGCGCAATACAGCTCGTGCCAGTCGCGCAGGTTGGTCCATTTTTCCCCCGGCGCCCGGCGCTGGAAATAGCTGTTGAAATAGCCGTCGGGTTCCTGCGCCGCCTCGATCCGTGCCACGACGTCGTCGATCAGCGCCTCCAGCGCCGCGTCGCGCTGCGTCGCCAGCGTGTACGCGGCCGCCTCGATCCACTTGCCGAGGTCGGAGTCCCAGTACATCACCGGCGTTGCCGGCTTGGTGCCGAGCGGCGTGACCTGGAAGTCGATCGGCAGCGGATTGGCCGGCGCGCGCACGTCCAGCGCGGCGATCATTCCGGCCTTGGCGCATTGCTGGTAGAGGAACGGGATGGTGGTCGTGCGCAGCGCCGCCTGGCGCGGCGCCCAGAACCCGTCGTCGAACGTCACCGCGGTGAATGGCACCGCTTGGGTCGCCGTCATCATGTCCCCGCTTGCATCGTCATTTCAGCGCGCCCGCCGTCAGCCCGGCGACGATCCGGCGTTGCAGCGCCAGGAACAGCAGCAGCACCGGGGCCACGAACACGGTGGAAAATGCCATCACCCGATGCCAGTCGGCGTATTCCGCGCCGACGAAGCTGTAGATGCCGACCGTGGCCGGCTGCAGCTCGTCCCGCGTCAGCAACGTCAGCGGATAGACGAACTCGCCGTAGGCCTGCACGAAGCTCAGCGCGCCGACCACGATCAGCGGGATGCGCATCAGCGGCAGGACGATACGGCGGAACGTCTGCAACGCGGTGCAGCCGTCGACCAGCGAGGCCTCCTCGAGTTCGATCGGCACCTGGCGGAACATCGGCCGCAATATCACCAGCGCGAACGCCAGGGTTTTCGACGTGGTGGCCAGGATCACCGCGGCAAACGTGTTCAGCAGGCCGAGCAGCTTGAAGAGGATGAACATCGGCGTGGCCAGCAGCGCCTCGGGGAACACCTGCAGCAGCAGCACGGTGAACAGCGCCAGGTCGGCGATGCGGCTGTTCAGCCGGCTCAGCGCATAGCCGCCCATCGACCCCATGGCCAGGGTCAGCAGCGTCACCGGGACGGCGATCGCCAGACTGTTGCGCAGGTAGCGCAGCACGTCCTCGCGCTGGAACACGTAGACGAAGGCAGCCAGGGTCGGCGCCCGCGGGAAGATGGTCGGCGGGTCGGCAAAAATCTCCGCGGAGTCCTTCAGGCCGGAGGTGAACATCCAGTAGATCGGAAACAGATAGAGCGCGACGCCGATCACGCCGAGCGCGGTCAGCGCCCAGCCGGCGCGGCGCAGTGCGCGGATCACGCCCCGGCGCGGCGCGCCTGTCACGCCTCGGCCTCCCGGCGCAGCGTCTGGACGTAGAGCAGCGCGACGCCCAGAACGATCACGAAGGCGAAGGCGCCGACCGCCGCGCCCAGGCCGAACTGGAAGCGCTGGAACGAGAACTGGTAGGAGAACAGCGGCAGCACGTTGCTGGCGTCGAGCGGCCCGCCCTGGGTCATCGCGAAGATCAGGTCGAAGGCGCGCATCGTGTAGATCGTCACCAGGCAGGCGACGGCGAGCAGCGCGGGCCGCAGCGCCGGCAGCGTGATGTAGCGGAAACGCTGCACCGGCCCGGCGCCGTCGAGGGCGGCGGCCTCGTACGGTTCCAGCGGGATGCCGGTCAACGCCGCCGAGACCAGGATCATGCTGAACGGCATGCCGAGCCAGATATTGGCTGTCGTGACCGAGGTCAGCGACACCGACGGATCGGACAGCCAATGGACCGGCATGGAAATGAGGCCGGCTGCCGTCAGCACGAAGTTGATCATGCCGTATTGCGTGGCGAACAGCCATTTCCACAGCGCGCCCACCACCAGAGCGGGCAGGATCCAGGCCGCCAGCAGCAGACCGCGCAGCAAGTGCGCGCCGGGGAACCGCTGGGCGAAGAACAGCGCGACCGCGAGCCCGATGCCGACCTGGGCGACGACGTTGGTGCCGACGAAGATCAACGAGTTGCCCAGCACGCGGCGGAAGTCGGGATCGGCCAGCACCGTGCGGTAGTTGTCCAGCCCGACGAACGGACGACTGAGCCTGGCGATGTTGCCGAGGTTCACGTCCTGCACGCTCATAACGACGTTGTAGGCGATCGGAAACGCCACCAGCGCGAGCAGGTAGAGCAGCGGCAGGGCGAGGAACGCGTACAGCAGCGGCGAGCGCGAACGTCGCATTACCTGCTCGAAGTCGAAACGATTTGTGCGTGACCCATGTCGGGCAGGTGCTCAATGGTGGGGCCGCGCGCTGCCTCATCCGCGATGCCGGGAGAAGGCCTGGCAGCAACGACGTTCCGGGCCGTACGAAGGCAAGTCGTGGATGGGGGCGGGAGCCTGTCCTCGGACGGCCCTTTGGGCCGACCCGTGGGCCGGCATGACGAGGGCGACGATCGTGCGTGCGCAGCGACCGCGTTCGCAAGGTCGGCGACGTTTGTCATCGCGGCGGTCGTGCGTTGCCCCTCACAATGGCGTCTTCGCCAGGATCGGCTGGATCTTCTTCGCCGCGTCGGCCAGTGCGTCGGGCACGGAGCGACGGCCGGTGATCGCCTCCTGTTCCGCGGTCTGCATGGCGCGCGACAGCTCGGGCCATTGCGGGTGCGGTCCGCGCGCGCGGGCGGTGGCCAACTGCTCATGGTACATCGCGTAGGCCTGTGGCCATTGCGGATTCTCGATCACGATGTCGGTGCGCGGCGGCAGCCGGCCGGTCTTCCAGCCTTCGCTGACGATCGTCGGGTCCGCCATGAACTCGATGAACCTGAAGGCGCCGTCGGGGTCGGTGGCGTCCGTCGGGATCGCCCAGTCATAGCCGCCGAGCGAGGAGGCCTGGATGTTCACGCCGTCCTTCACCGGCAGCAGTGCCTGGCGCCACTCGAACTTTGCTTCCTTCTGCAGCCGCGGCAGCTCCCACGGTCCGCACGGCACCATCGCCGTGTTGCCGGCCATGAAGGTGTTGGTGACCTGGTACCTGGCGCTCATTGATCACGTCGAGCGAGGCCGCACCGCTCTTCACGAAATCGACCAGAAGCTGCAACGACGACGCGGCCTCGGGCGAGTCCAGGTGGTCGATCGAGCCGCCGGCCTGGTACAGGAAGGGCAGCCACTGGAACACGCCTTCCTCGGCCTGCATCGCGCTGAAGCCGAAGCCATAGACGTGCTTTGCCGGGTCGGTCAGCTTCGCCGCGGCGGCGGTCAGCGCCGACCAGGTCTGCGGCGGCTTGTCCGGGTCGAGTCCCTTGGCGCGGAACATGTCGGCATTATAACAGAGCACCAGCGTGTTGGCGTCGCGCGGGATCGCATAGGTGCGGCCCTGCCATTGGCCCGACGCCCAGGGACCCTTGAAATACACCGCCGGCTTGATCGTGCCGGAGTGCGCGATGCGATCGGTCAGGTCCAGCAGCGAGCCCTGCGCGGCGAAGCTGGCGACGAACGGGTTGTCCAGCGTGACGAGATCGGGCACCGAGCCGGTGGCGATCGCCTTGATCAGCTCGCTGATGAACTGATTGGCCGGCACCAGCCTGGCGTCGATCCGGTAGGCGGTCTGCGTCGCGTTGAACGCCTTGATGCCGCCGTAGATCATGTCGGTTTCGAGATTGAAGACGTGCCACAGGGTGACGGTCTTCGGTTGTGCCGCCGCCGGACCGGCTGCGAACAGCAGCAGGCCGGCAAGGGCGAGCATCGCTCGGCGCACCATGGAGTCCCTCCCGCGATATTGGACCGCTGGCCGCGCTGCCGCGCGGTCGAGGCCGTGCCGCAATGAAGCATCTTTGGCCGCACGGTGCCAGCGGCGCCGGTTGGCGTTGCGCGGGCCGCGGTGCGACGCGGCGGGGTCCGCGGTCCTGGCATGGCGTGGGCGTCCTGGCCGGTGCGCGGGCCGGCTTGGTCCGCGGCCGGCGCGACCGCGGCGGGGCGGGCGGGGGCTCGCGGCGACGACGGGTGGGGATGTGCGGCGGCGACGGGCGGGGAAGGGGCCGCGGAGGTGGCGGCGAGGAGGTCGGGGTTGAGGCGCTGCGACGGCATGCTGTCGAGGATGGTGCCGTTGGCGGGGAGAGACATGCGGGAAAGCCCCGGCTGAAAGTCGGTGGCAATTGAATGGATAGACAAGTTAACATGTAGTGCAACGCCAGGTAACCATCGGTCGGGTGCGCAGGTGGCGGCGGGAGAGAAGCCAGCGGCCACGGCGCTGTGCGGTGAACACGGCGCGCCACGCAGACGCAATTCGAGTAGCGCCGCACGTTGATGACAGGTGCGCCGGCTGACTCGGCTGGCGTTGCGGTAGGTGGCGGGTTTGGGCAGCCCAAGCTGAGCCACGGCAGCGGCGGCGGTGTCGGTCGCGCCGAACAGCCGGGTTCGATAGGGGGGCGGACTTCTGCACGCGTTAATCGCCTGGTCGCGTTACGCAAGCGCCGGCGCGTAATCCCAGGCCGGCGTCTCGCCGGTCAGCACGCCGACAATCGAAAAATCATCGGTGGGCGGCACGCATTGGCGTCGTGGCTCTGAGTAGATTCCGAGCCTTAAACGTCGCGCCGCTTCGATATACCACTAGGAGGGGACAAGGGGAGCCGTCGATGACCGACAGCCGGTGGGAGCTAGCGATGGTGCTGCTGGTGGCATCCGTGGTTTTTGGTTGGCTTGGCACTTTGTGGCGCTGCTTCTCAGCTAGCACACCAAGGCGGTTGCATGGAGACGCAGGACATGACCGAAGAAGATTATGCCCGGAAGCTCGGTGAGGTGGACCGCGTCCTGAACGATCCATGCGTACCGATACAGCCGGCGTTGATCTGGCGCCTGCTCGCCGAGATATCGGAGCACGATTCCGAGGCCGATACGAATGCCCTCGGCTGGTGGCCTCGAAGCCTGCACCCGGTTACTACGGCACCTGCCGGCCGATACGGGTGTTGCCATCGTCATCGTTAATCACCTGAGAACCGTGAAAGGCGCACCAGCATGAAATCTCTCGGCTATCTAGCCGCCGCGCTCATCGCCGCCATGGCGCTCGCCGGCGGCCAGGCCGTCGCGAATACCTGCCGAACGGATAGCCTGACCTGCCCCACCGCCATGCCAGTCGGCGGATACTGCGAGTGCACGGCCCACGGCACGACGCAGGGTGGCGAAGTCACGCCGCCCGCACCGCGTGAGCATTACAACTCGACTACGGGTGGATGCGGCGTGAACCCGGCCGCGCCAGGCTGCCGCTGAGACGCGGTCGCCGACCCGAACGGCGGGGTTCGGCGACGCGCAGCCGTTCCCTGTCGAGCCTGGAGCAGCCGACTGGGGCGTAGCGACGGCATAGTCTGCCCGTAGACGACGCGCCGGTGGCCGAGGGCCAGTCCGACCCTCGGCTCACGCGGCGCGCGTCCGCACGCCGAGATCAGGGTGTCTTGCTGGCGTTCGGCTGAGTCGCATTACCGGGTGGCATATCGGTATTGGTCGGCGCGGTATCGCCGGCGCCGGATACCTGACTCGGCGGCGGCGTGTTCCCGGTGGGCGGGCTTGCGACCGGCGACGCGCTTGCGACCGGCAGCGGGTTTGCGGCCGGCGGCGGGTTTGCGGCCGGCTGGGCGTTCGCTGAGTTCTGGTTGGTGCCTCCCAGGTTGAGCGAGGCGAGCGTATCGCTGTCCAACTGTCCGGTCGCATTCAGGTTGTGCTGCTGCTGATAGCTGCGAACTCCAGCCTCGGTTGCGGGACCCCATAGACCGTCGATACTGCCATTGTAGTTACCTGCCTGCTGCAGGCGCGTCTGCACCTGCTGAACCATATCTTGCGACAAGGCTGGCGGCCGCGAGGCGGAGGCGCTGCTCGATTGGCTGCTGTTGCTCCCGCCCCCGAACATCGAGCAGGCAGGCAGCGCTGCAACACTGGAAAGGGCTAACAGCGCGGCGACGTTGCGGAATTTGATCATGGCTTTCTCCTTGGCAAGCCGACGCAAGCAAGCGCCCCGCCTGCGGCGGCGCGGTACGCGTCGTCAGTCACGGTTCAGAGCTGATGCGCTGGCCTTCGGGTTGCCGCACCGGGAGCGGTATTGTGGTGCCGCGCGGCGCCACGGTGGGCGCCCTGCGGCCGCAGCCGGACGGATGAGCGATCGTGCGCATTCGCACGAACCGCTGCCTCGAATGCGATACCAATCCAAACATCAGACTACACGCCGGCAGGCTAGCCGGCGAGGGACCGGCGGCGATAGAATCGGAAACTACTCAGATCAGCATTACCTTCGAGCGGTCTTGAGGTGACGTCCGTGCCGACCGGAATGCAGCTAATATGACGAGAATTGCCTGTCTCGTGGCAGGTGATGGCGGAGCGAGATGCTTTGTCACTCACGCTGTGACCGGCACGCTGTGACCGGCCGCTTACGATCACCCGGCACCGTCATAAATCACAAGCACCGCGGGCCAACGGCAAGTGGACGAGCAGGACATGCCCGAATCGCTGGCCAACCGGTTTTGCCTGGTTCAGACGGTGACAGCGACGGCGATGCCCCGGTGCGCCTCTACCCGTGCTCCGAGAGGGTTTCGCCAACGGGCGTCGCTTGATGGCGGTGCCCCAGTTTGAACCTCCGCTCCCCATCCATGGCGGCGGTTCGGGGGCCGGCGACAGCGCCCGCGGCATTCGCTCTTCGCGGCAGTCCGGATTGAACCGCCATCCGCGCGCAGCGCCATTTGCTCACCGTCGGCGGGTTGCACCGCGAGAGGCGGCGTTTGGCCCACGGTCTGTGGGCGCGCACGGAATCCAATCGCCGCTCGCAATCGGCGATGATACACGAGACGCAAGCAAGACCGCCGTCAGGGTCCACCGGAGCTAACTGGCCAGGTTGTTTATTGCATAGGCGCATCTATCTATCGCGTCGGCAGCAGGAGCGTTCTCTCCTACCATCGTTGCCAGTTTTTCGTCAGCGATGAACTTTTTGATGGCAGTGTCTTTCCCGCCATACGGCAACGCCTTAAACTCCGCGAGCTTGGCCGCCGCATCCGGTCGCTGTTGAAATCGTACTGTGCAGACAACTGCCCTTAAGGCGACGAGTCCTTCTGCGCCCTGCTCCCGCGCCCGTTCGACAACCGCTTGGGTCGTCAGCCAGCCCAGCGAGGTTACGACGATTATTGTGACCGCACTGGCGATCACCGCGCTCCAAACGATGTCTGTTATCCTCCGGATGGTCGCGCGACGCTGTCGCGCTGCTTCCTCCCCCCGCTGTCTCGAGGCATCCCGTTGTATTCGATCGGCATCCCTTTGTTCCAGGGGGGTCATCCTACGGTCCCTCCGTGCGATGTCTGACGATGTATATCCGTGAAGATCCGAAGACGGTCTGACGATTACACCCCTGAGCCCTTCACGCTCGGTGCCGCAGACGAAGTGCACAGGGCGTTGTCGCGATACAATGACTTGGATCAATGGACTGGCATGCCTGTCCCCACGATGCATCGGAGCGATGTGAGCCAGTTCCGATGTGACGGCTTCTATCGCGTGCGAGAGGGCGGGACCCACCGAGGGTGGTCGTCGTCGTGGTCGAAACCCCGCGGCCCTGTCCAGCCGCCAAGCGAGAGTTCGGCTGCGACAGAGGGGCAGGTCCGCTCCCCACCCAAACCGGCGGCAGCCGGACCACCCTGGCGCGATGCCGCCGCGTCCCGACGCGAGTTCCCGATCCGCATCAACCGCGCCCAGTCCTGACCCTCTGGCCAACCGTGGTCGCCGAGCGGCTCGGCTACCCGCCGGAGACAGCCCTGACCCTCGGCCGGTTCGTCGCCGGGTCCAGCGCCAGGGCCAAGGCCCGGCGCCCGAGGGTCATTGAAGCGACGCAGGATGTCGAAGAACGCCGCGCGTGGGGAGCAGAGTTCAAGCCGCGGCGGCAGACGCAACCTGGAACGCGGCGCCCGGCTGGTCGCCATCGTGGGGCGTGGCATGGCGTCGGACTGCGTCGGCCTTCCGAGATTGGTGGAAGCGCATCAGTGTCCGGCGCTATAACCTCATGCGCGTGGCCCCTCGTTGTGGTAGTAGCGTCCGGTCGGGCCATGTGCACCGCGCTCGTGGCCCAGTCGGGAGCGCGGCAGATGAGTAAAAGAGAAGGGCTGATCGAGGCCGACCAGCTGCTTCAGCCGGGACGGGAGCTTAGCGAAGACGCAATCATTCGCCTGAAGAAGCAGGAGCATGACTATCTGATCGCGCGTATCGGTCTACAAGGGACGCTGTGGGGCGCCTGGGCGTGCCTCATCGTGATAGTCTTGATCGTAATTTCACCAGCCTTCACGACGCGGAAAGTTGTCGAAGGGTGGGAGGTCGTCGCAATCGTAATCGCGATGGTTAGCTCGATCGTCTTCTACGGAACCTTCATCTTCAAAAGAGCTCTGAACGTCACTGGAGATTTTGCCAGGATGAAATTCGGAGCGCTGACACCGCCGCCGAATCCATTGGAAAGCGCAGCGAGCGATAGTATGAGATGCGGGCAAATGTCGGCGTCGGCGGCGGAGACCTGACTTCTGAGCTACGCGGTGTCATTGGACCAGTTCGTGCGGCACGTTTGGAGGACTGAGTGCGCCCCCGGTTTCGAATCACGGTTTGTGGCTTACACGAACTCGCTGGGCACGCTGAGGCGAGCGTCAGCCACGTGTTATCGATCCTCGACCCGGATTGGCCAGTACCCACGGCCTTCGGCTCCTATGGGGCGCATGCCCGTCTGGAACTCCGGTTCCACGACATTATCGACGAGACGTCTGGGATGCTGCCGCCCACGCCGGAACATGTCAGGCAACTGCTTGCGTTCGGGCGCGGGCTGCCAGCAGAAGCAGATGCGCACCTCCTGGTGCATTGCCATGCAGGCGTGTCGAGGTCGTCGGCCTCGATGGCGCTGCTTCTGGCACAAGCCATGCCTGAATGCCCTGGGCCAGACCTCTTCCGGGAGATCCTGCGCATTCGGCCCGAAATCTGGCCCAACCTTCGCATAATCGAGCTGGGTGACCAGGCGCTGGGGAGGGACGGAGCTCTCATCACTTCAGCACATGACGTTTACCGGCTGCAGATCAGCCGGAGGCCTGAGCTGGTAGAGCAGTTCAAGGCTGGCGGTCGCGCTCGGGAGGTGGATGCAGCGATCGGGGTCAGAGCGTAACTGGTCGGCACGCAGTTGAACGGCGGCGGTTGGACCTTGCTGGATGAGCTGACAGAGGTCGAGTCGGGTACCGGCCGTGTTGAGCTCCGAAGAGGTTGTGCATCTGCTCGAAGCCGCGCCCGGACCGAAGTACAATGCCGCGTTGGGTGTGGCCTACGGCGCCGGACTGCGGGTCACCATCCTGACGCCGGCGCTGCTCGCCCGCGTGGTGGACATGATCGACCACGTGCCGATGGAGGACCGGGACACCAAGGGTGACTTGTATGATCGCACCGCCCCGGGCCAGCGGGGTCCCGCGTTGAATGGCGCCGACCGGCCGCGTGGGAACCGCCGCATTCGACCCAAAGCGGGCATACGCACCGGACTTCTGCACCACCCCAGTCACTGATTTTGCTTCGGCTGGAGCGTGCTGCGAAATTCTTGATTTTCGAGTCACCAGCAGCCTCGGCGATGTCGGCGCAGACGGCCCGATATGGAATGACGGAGCCGCGCATCGATCCGTTCCACCTCGGCAAGGTCGCGTCCCCAGGCCTCGGTCGAGAACGCGGGTATCTTGCTTTGGCGGCGCGACAGTGGTTAATGCCGGATAAGACCGGTTCCTTTTCCAATCAGCGAACGGGCGCAAAGACATGCCAACGATCACCACCAAGGACGGCGTCGAGATTTTCTACAAGGACTGGGGCCGCGGGCAGCCGATCGTGTTCAGCCATGGCTGGCCGCTGTCGGCCGACGACTGGGACGCGCAGATGCTGTTCTTCCTGAACCTCGGCTTCCGCGTCATCGCGCATGACCGGCGCGGGCATGGCCGCTCCACCCAGACCGGCGATGGCCACGACATGGATCACTATGCCGCCGATCTCGCGGCGGTGACGGCGCATCTTGACCTGAAGAGCGCTATCCACGTCGGCCATTCGACCGGCGGGGGCGAGGTCGTGCACTACGTTGCCGGTCACGAAAGCCGGGTGTTGAAGGCGGCGATCATCAGCGCGGTGCCGCCGCTGATGGTGCAGACCGCGGCCAATCCGAACGGGCTGCCCAAGAAGGTGTTCGACGACTTCCAGGTGGCGCTTGCGGCCAACCGCTCCGGCTTCTATCGCGACATCGCGGCGGGGCCGTTCTACAACTACAACCGGCCCGGCGCGAAACCGTCGGAGGCGACCATCCAGAACTGGTGGCGGCAGGGCATGATGGGCGGCGCCAAGGCGCATTACGACGGCATCGTCGCCTTCTCGCAGACCGATTTCACCGAAGATCTGAAGAAGATCAACGTCCCTGTGCTGGTCATGCACAGCGAAGACGACCAGATCGTGCCTTACGTTGCCGCCGGGCCGCTCTCCGCCAAGCTGCTGAAGCACGGCACGCTGAAGACCTACAAGGGCTTCCCGCACGGCATGCCCACCACCGAGGCCGCTACCATCAACGCAGACCTGCTGGCTTTCATCCGGGGCTAGGGATTGCGCGGTATTCCACCGTCGCCGACGTGCCGATGAACGCCATACATCACGAATCTGCACCAGCTTGACGGGTACGAACGTTGCACGAGATAACCTGTCTCGATCGGCCAGGGAGCTCCGTACAATGTCCTTTCGCTATCCCGAAGTCCTGTCCCGCCGTGGGTTCTGTGTCTGCTGTGCAGCCGCCGCTGGCCTTGGCGCCAACGGCCACTGGTTCAGCGTCGCCGAAGCCGCTCCTGAGCCGCGCGACATCGTCGACCTCATTCGCGACTACGCAGCGAAAACGCCCATCCAGCTACACAAGCTGCGCGGCAATGTCACGATCATCGAGGGCTCAGGTGGCAACATCGCCGTCCTGACAGGCGCCGACGGCAAAGTGTTTGTCGATGCCGGCATCACCGGGACGCGCCCCCGCATCCTCGAAGCCGTCAACAGCCTCAGCCGCGATCCGATCAAGCATCTGATCAATACTCACTGGCACTTCGACCACACGGACGGCAACCAGTGGCTGAACGAGCAGGGCGCCGCCATCCTTGCGCATGAAAACACGCACAAGCGTCTGTTGTCGGCCATGCGGGTCGAAGACTGGGAATACAGCTTCCCTGCACCGCCGCTGGCGGCCGTGCCGAGCGAGGTCTTCGCCTCAGAGAAGACGCTCAATCTCAACCGTTCCACGCTTCATCTGAAGTATTACGGTCCGGCGCACACGGACAGCGACATTTCGGTCACGTTCGCCGAGGCGGATATCCTGCATTGCGGGGATACGTTCTGGAACGGCTTCTATCCATTCATCGACTACTCGTCCGGCGGCAGCATCGACGGAATGATCAAAGCAGCCGAGGCGAATGTCGCCGCCGTCAGCGACAAGACGATCGTCATTCCCGGCCACAACATGCCGGGCCACGCGAGCCCGGTGAGCAATAAGGCGGAGCTCGCATCCTTTCGCGACATGCTCGTCACCATCCGCGCGAACGTCGCGAAGCTCAAGCAACAGGGCCATTCCCTCGACGAGACTATCGCCGCCAAGCCTACCGCAGCGTTCGACGCCAAGTGGGGCCAGTTCCTGATCACTCCGGCATTCTTCACGAAGCTGGTCTACGAGGGCGTCTGATGCTCGCACTCGCCCCATCTGTTGGCAGCCCCGCCATTTTGAGGATGGCTTTCCCATGAATTTGGATTGTCCCAGATACCATCAGGGATTTTGGCTGCTGCATATTTCTTGCAGACCGTGTGAAAACTCGGTTGCGAGTTTGGCCGGCGCAATATCGATGCGCCTCAGAACCCTGCGGAGAATCATTGTTTCGCCCCGCCGGCCGCACGCGAATCAAAGTTGCGGCGCGCTGATGCGTAACCGAGTTTTCACACGGTCTGCTTGATTTTCGCAGCAAGCCAAGCGCCCGCTTTCCACCCATAGCGGCGGTACGGGGGCCGGCAACAGCGACCTCGGCATTCCGCTCTTCGCGGCAGTCCGGATTGAACCGAAATCCGCGCGCAGCGCCATTTGCTCACCGTCGGCGGGTTGCACCACGAGAAGCGACGTTTGGCCCACGGCCTGCGGGCGCGCACGGACCATCTGCGTGCATCTGCGTGCATCTGTGGTTGAAATTCCTTGCTTGCTTTCTTGCGGCGCGAAGGAAGTCGTGGATGGCCGGCGTGCGCCGGCCATGACGGGGGGGGTGACCGTCAGCCGTCAGCCGTCAGCCGTCGGCGCCGCGGGCCCAGCCGATCGCGGCACGCGCCAGCGCATCGATGGTGTCGATCAGCGGCACCCCCAGCGCCTCCCACGGGCCGGCCTGGATGCCGAGCGGGATCTCGGTGCAGCCCAGCACCACCGCCTGCGCCCCGCGCCGCGCCAGGCTGCCGACCGCCTCGGCCAGCGGCGCATAGGCCTCCGGCACGCGGTTGGCCTTCACCGCGGCGAGCGCCGGGCTGACCAGGCGCTGCATCTCGTCCTCGGTGGGCGTCAGACAGTCCCAGCCCAGCCGCCCCAGGCGGTCCTGATAGAGCCGCATGGCCAGCGTGCCGGCGGTTCCCATCACCCCGATCACCCCGGGCGCGATGGCGGCGCGGCGGAGGTCGGCGGCCGCGGCGTCGACGATGTGCAGGATCGGGCAACCGGCAGCGGCCAGCATCGCGTCGTACCAGCCGTGCGCGGTGTTGCAGGGGATGGCGATGGCGCCGCAGCCGGCCTGGCGCAAGCCGGCGATGCCGCGCAGTAGCCAGGGCAGGGGGTCCTCGCCGCCGGCTAGCTTTGCCGAGGTGCGGTCTGGCACCCGCGGGTCCGACCACAGCACGGCGGGAATGTGCTCCTGGTCGCGCCCGGCCGGCGTCAGCAGGGTCAGGCGCGTCATGAAGTGGGCGCTGGCCAGCGGCCCCATGCCGCCCAGCACGCCAAGCCTCCGGCCGTTCCGCTGATCCATCGCGCCCCCATCCATCGTGGCCTATCCCGATCGTTGCCGCGGGTGCAGTCTGGCGCAGGATGGGCCGACGGCAAAGCCGGCCAGGGCTGGACCATCGACATGCGGCGCACGATCGAACTGCAGGGCCACCGCGGGGCGCGGGGCCTGTTTCCGGAGAACACGCTGGCAGGCTTCACGGCGGCGCTGGCGATCGGGGTGGACAGTTTCGAGCTCGACGTGGCGGTGACCGCGGACGGCGTGCCGGTGGTCAGCCATGACGCTGCGCTCAATCCGGACCTTGCCCGCGGCCCGGACGGCGCCTGGCTCGGCGCGCCGGGGAAGCTGATCCGCACGCTGCGGCTGGCCGAGCTGGCCGCCTACGATGTCGGGCGGATCCGGCCGGGGTCGGCCTATGCCGCGCAGTTCCCCGACCAGGTGGCCCGCGACGGTGCGCGCATCCCGACCTTGGCCGAGGTGCTCGCGATGGACCGGCTGGTCCGGTTCAACATCGAGATGAAGACGTATCCGGCGCAGCCGGACTGGACGGTCGGCCCCGCGGCGATGGCCGAGGCGGTGATCGCCGTCGCCGAGGCGGCGGGGGCGCTCGGTCGCGTCACCGTGGAATCGTTCGACTGGCGCGGGCTGCGGCAGGTGCGCCGCCTGCGTCCGGAGCTGAAACTGGCCTGGCTGACCAGCCCGCAGACCGTCGCCGACGCCGCGCTGTGGTGGGTTGGGCCGGTGCCGGCGGATTACGGCGGCTCGGTGCCGCGGGCGGTGGCCGCGGAGGGCGGGCCGATCTGGGCGCCGTATCACGCGGACCTGAGTGCCGAGATGATCGAGGAGGCACACGCGCTCGGACTTGCCGTACTGCCGTGGACGGTCAACGAGGCGGCGGAGATGCGCCGCCTGCTGCGCGAGGGTATCGACGGGCTGATCACCGATCGTCCCGACATTGCCCGGCTGGTGCTGGCGGAGCAGGGTTTTCCGTTGCCTGCGGCGCGTGGGGCAACGTAGCGGCGTTGGCTGTTCCGCCCTGCAAGGCTACAACTCGCGCTGCGTGTCCGGCGGCGCCGCGAGGAAATTGGCCGATGCGCTCGCGCGCGCCAGCAGCGCCCGCAGCCGCGGATTCTTGTCGCTCCCGAAGGCCGTCAGCGTCTCCATCGGCGCGAAATACTCGTGTGCGTGCGGCAGTTGGTGCTTCCTGAAGCCGTCGTAGTTCTTGTGGGTCAGCGCGAACAGCACGCGGATGTCGCGCACCGGCAGCACGAACGCCAGCACCGGCTCGTGGCGCAGCAGGCCGGTGGCGCGCCAGCGCGGCGTGGCGTCGCCGGCGATCACCGGGGCGAGCAGCCAAGGCACCGGGCAGACCACGAGCAGCGAGTGCGTACTGGGCGCGAAGCGCGAGCGTTTGTCGAGCAGGTTGGTCAGGCTGATGCAGGCCTCGACGGCGAAGATATCGGCAAACGGCTCCTCGGGCGTGCCACCGAAATTCAGCCACAGCCCATCGGGCAGGGTGCGCAGCCGGTCGCTGCCGGGCAGCTTCAGGAACGGATGACAGGAGCCTTGGTCGTAGGTTGGGCGGGCGCGCAGCCAGGTGTCCTGGCGGTTCAGGCTGGGCTTCAGCCCGGGTGGATGTTGTGGCCATTCCCGCAGCCGAGCTTTGACCAGCGCATCCAATGACCGCTTCTCGCGCATGGCAACTCCCTACGTGTGTTCATGACTCAGATACAACCTACAGATGTATTCTTTCTCACGGGTTTGTGCGTCGGAAGCAATTTTTTAACGTGGTGTCACAAATCCAACGAAGTGGTGGAGGGTCACGACAGGGCCCCGGCAACGTTCCCGGCACGTTCGCGCAATGCGGGGTTATCCAGACCTGCGGGCAACCGTGACTTATTCATCATTATCAATCATATTCGCCTGTATTTTAAGCCGGTTGGCATGGCGGCTTGAAGGCGTTTATCAACAGCCTGTGGATATTGTTATCCACAGATCGTCGGTTGCAGAAGATTTCACTGGGTGAAATTCATCGGGAATCCTGGCCGTCGTCGCCCACAACCGCCGCGCGCATCGCGAGGCGTGCTGTGTTGCGTGCCAGCCAAGCCGCGGCCGGTGCCGCGGAACCCTGCCGCGGGCAGGCGCGCGCTGTCCGCGGCCACAGAGGAATCCGACGTCACCGGCGCTGAGCCCTCGGCACGTCAGGCTCGCAGCCGGCCCGTCTCGATTGCCTGGGGCGGCGGCACCGCCCGGACCGATCGAACGATGCCCGTCCGGCGGGCGCTCAGCCGCGCTTGGCGATCGGCACGTAATCGCGCAGCGGCGCCCCGGTGTAGATCTGCCGCGGCCGGCCAATGCGCTGCTGCGGATCCTCGATCATCTCCTGCCACTGGCTGACCCAGCCGACCGTGCGCGACACCGCGAACAGCGCGGTGAACATGCTGGTCGGGAAGCCCATCGCCTTCAGGATGATGCCCGAATAGAAATCGACATTCGGATACAGCTTGCGATCGACGAAGTACCTGTCGTTGAGCGCGATCTTCTCGAGCTCCATCGCCAGGTCGAGCAGCGGATCGTCCTTGATGCCGAGCTCGGCCAGCACCTCGTGGCATGCCTTCTGGATGATTTTGGCGCGCGGATCGTAGTTTTTGTACACCCGGTGACCGAAACCCATCAGCTTGGTGTGACTGCCCTTGTCCTTCACCTCCGACAGGAAGTCGGAGATGTTCTTCACGTGGCCGATCTCGCCCAGCATCTTCAGCACCGCCTCGTTCGCCCCGCCATGCGCCGGACCCCACAGGCTGGCGATGCCGGCGGCGATGCAGGCAAACGGGTTGGCCCCCGTCGAGCCGGCCAGCCGAACCGTGCTGGTGGACGCGTTCTGCTCATGATCCGCGTGCAGAATCATGATCAGGTCCATCGCCTTGGCCAGGATCGGATTGACCTTGTACGGCTCCGCCGGCACGGCGTGGAACATGTAGAGGAAGTTCTCCGCATAGCCGAGGTCGTTGCGTGGATAGATGAACGGCTGGCCGGAGTTGTACTTGTAGGCCCAGGCCGCAATCGTCGGAATCTTCGCAATCATCCGGAACGCGCTTATCGTGCGGCTGGCCGGATCATGGATGTCGAGGCTGTCGTGATAGAACGCCGATAGCGCCCCAACCACGCCGCACATCACCGCCATCGGGTGCGCATCGCGCCGGAAGCCGTTGTAGAATTCGCGAATCTGCTCGTGCAGCATGGTGTGCCGCATGACGCCCAGCTCGTACTCCTTGAACTGCGCCGCCGTCGGCAGCTCGCCCTGCATCAGCAGATAGCAGATCTCCAGAAAGGTCGACCGTTCCGCAAGCTGCTCGATCGGGTAGCCGCGATACAACAGCACACCCTCGTCGCCGTCGATGTAGGTGATCTTGCTCTCGCAGGCCGCGGTGCCGCCATAGCCGGGGTCGTAGGTGAACAGCCCGAGATCCCCGTACAACTTGCGAATGTCGAACACCGGCGTGCCCAAGGTCGGCGCCATGAGCGGGATCGTGACCGACTTGTTCGAATCGTCCAGAGTGATCGTGACAGACCGCTTTGCCGAGCCGCTCATTGCGAGCATCCTTCGTTACCTGGGCGGACCGCGCCGCCGCGTCGCTGACCGACCCGGCACAAGCGGCATGCCACCGCCACGGCGGGATCGAGCCTTCGTGACAACCTATGGCGCCCAGCCCCAACACGCAACCTTCGCGCATGCAGCAATGGGGACAATCGCCGGCGTGAAGCAAGGTCGGGGCTCCGCCCCGGACCCCGCCAAGGGGCGCTGCCCCTTGGATCCCCGCCAAGGGCAGCGGCCCTTGGAACCCTTCCGTTGGTTGGGTTGAGGGAGGGGTGCCGATCGCGCCAACGGCTCGGCGGATCGCCGCCGAGCCGTTGGCGCGATCGGCACCCCTCCCTCAACCCAACCAAAAAATGGAGTCCAGAGGCCGCTGCCTCTGGTGGGGGTCCAGGGGGCAAGGCCCCCTGGTGGGTTTCAGGGCAAAGCCCTGACCTTGCTTGACACCGGCGATTGCCCCCGATGGTGCGGGGCGCTATAGGCCGCCGCTCGCGCGGCCGGTCGGGATCGGCGGCGCCAGCAGGAGAGCCGAGATGAAGCCGGGCGTTCACCCCGAGTACCACGAGATCACCGTTGTGATGACCGACGGGGCCGAGTTCAAGACCCGGTCCTGTTACGGCAAGCCGGGCGACACGCTGCGGCTGGACATCGATCCGAAGTCGCACCCGGCCTGGACCGGGGTGCATCGGATGATCGATTCCGGCGGCCAGGTGGCGAAGTTCAACAGGAAGTTCGCCGGGCTGGGGATGAAGAAATAGGGCGTCAGCCCATGCCGCTGGCGGCGGCGGGTTCGATTTCGAACATCACGCGGACCTCGCCGGGTTTGCTCCAGGGGTAGTCCTTGCCGAGGTATTTGCGGGCCAGCGTGTCGATGTGGGCGCGCGCGCCGTCCTCGGTCACGTGCGCGACCTTGCCGCGCACCTGGACGTAGCGATAGGCGTTGTCGGGGTCCATGATCGACAGCGCGACCGGCGCGCCATGCTTCATGTTGCGGACCTTGACCCGCCCCTTGGCGGTGTTCACCCGGATCTTGCCGTCGGCGTAGTCGAACCACACCGGCGTGACCTGGGGCGAGCCGTCCGGCTGCACCGTCGCGATATGCGCGAACGCCTTCTTCTGCGACTGCAACAGGTCGAGGTACTGCTCGGGGATGGCGGCCATTGGGTCGGACTCCTGCTTGCTGGGGTTTCCGCTAATGTAGGGGTTTGGCGGGCGGGGGGAAGCATGCGCATCGAGATCATCTGCACCGGCGACGAAGTTCTGACCGGCAAGATCATCAACAGCAATTTCAGCTACATGGCGCAGAAGCTGGAGGACGTCGGGCTGTCGGTGCACTGGGGCACCACGGTCGGCGACGACCGCGACAGCCTGCTGGCCGCCTTCCGCCTGGCCGGGGAGCGCGCCGACGCGGTGATCGTCAATGGTGGGTTGGGCCCGACGGTGGACGACCTGTCGCAGGAGGTCGCCGCGCAGGCCGCCGGCGTCGGGCTGGCGCTGGACGAGGCCTGGCTGGTGCGGATGGAGGAGTTCTTTGGCCGCCGCTCGCGGGTGATGCCGCCGAACAACCGTAAGCAGGCGATGCTGCCGGAGGGGGCGGAGTTCCTCGACAACCCGATCGGGACGGCCTGCGGCTTCGCGCTGACCGTTGGCCGCGCGCGGTGCTTCTTCACCCCCGGCGTGCCGCGCGAGCTGCGGCGGATGCTGGAGGAGCAGATCATCCCGCGGCTGCTGGCGATGGCGGGGCTGCAGGGGGCGATCTTCCTGAAGCGGTTTCACTCCTATGGGCTGGGCGAGTCGCACGTGGACCAGTTGCTGAACGGGATCGAGGCGATGGCGCCGGACGGGTCCGTCAAACTGGGCTTCCGCGCGCACTACCCGCAGCTCGAGACCAAGCTGACGGTGCGCGGGCGCGACGACGCCGACATCCGCGCCAAGCTCGCGCCGCTGGAGGCCGAGGTGCGGCATCGGCTGGGCAATTTTATCCTGGCCGAGGACGACCAGACGTTGGAGGGCGTGGTGCTGGCGGCGCTGACCGCGCAGCAGGCGACCTTGGCGCTGGTGGAGACGTTCACGGCCGGTGGGATTGCTGCGCGCCTGGCGCACCTTCCGGGGGCGGAGCATGTGTTCCGCCGCGGCGTGGTTGCTCGCGACCTGGACCTGGTGGGGGGCGCGGTGGGCCTGGCGCACCTGCTGCTGACCGACGCGATGAACCAGGACAAGACGGAGGCGGTGGCCCGGGCGGCGCGCGACGCGGCGGGGGCCAGCCACGCGCTGGCGGTGCTGATCGAGCTGGACTCCGGGGCTGACCGGATCGACCTGGGGGGGACGGTGTGGCTGGCGATCGCGCATCCGGATGGGACGCGTGACGGGGGGGTGGCGTTCCGGAGGTCTCGCATTGTCGGTGGGCGGGAGTGGGTGCGCCTGGGCGCGGCCGAGTTGGCGCTGGATTGCCTGCGGCGCTTCCTGCAGGGCCTGCCGGTGGTGGAGCGGATCGACTTCGAGAAGGTGTGACGGGCGGCCGTGACCCTTCTCCCCCTCCCCTTGCGGGAGGGGGGCGGGGGGAGGGGGCGGAGCTGCGATCAGACCTTGCCCGCGCCCGTCCTCTGCGCGACGCTCAATCCTCCGGCGGCGCGTCGCGGAAATACGGCTCGACCGGCCCGTTGAGCTTGATCGTCAGCGGCGCGCCGTGCCGGTCCAGCGTCTTGCCGACGGCCGCGCGCACCCAGCCCTCGCTGACGCAGTATTCCTCAACGTTGGTCTTCTCGACGCCCTTGAAGCGGATGCCGATACCGCGTTCCAGCAGGGCGGCGTCGTAGTGGGGGCTTTTGGGGTTGTTCGACAGGCGGTCGGGCGGGGTGTCGGGCATGGCGGTGGCCTTGGGGAAGGGCGGGCGAGGGCGGCGCTGCAGCGTGATACTGCCGGCCGCGGCCGATTCCAACCTGCGCCAAAGCAATCTTGCAACATCGGCCACGATACCATATCATCTGCGATGTGAGGCTGGTGCTGGACACCGACGTTATCGTCGCCGCGATGCGCAGTCCACGCGGCGCCTCGGCGGAGCTGCTGCGACGGATCGACCGCGGCCAGGCGACGTTGCTGCTGAGCGTCGCCCTCGCGTTGGAGTATGAGGCGACGTGCCGGCTGGCCGAGCATCGTCTGGCGGCCGGCCTCGACGCAGCGGACACGACGGTGTTCCTCGACGGCCTGATCGCCATGGCCGAACGGGTCACCCCGCGCTTCCGCTGGCGCCCGCAGTTGAATGATCCGGGCGACGAGATGGTGCTGGAGGCGGCGGTGAATGGCCAGGCGGCGGCAATCGTGACGTTCAACCTGCGGCACTTCCGGCTTGGCCCGGCGCGGTTCGGCATCGCGGTGCTGCGGCCGGGCGAGGCGCTCAGGAGGATCGGGACATGACCACGCGGACCGGAACCTTTCCCCTGCGGCTGCCGCTGTCGCTGAAGGCGGCGGTGGAGGCGATCAGCGAACGCGACGGCACCAGCATGAACCAGTTCCTGGTCGTGGCTGCCGCGGAGAAGATCGCCGCCATGCAGACCGAGGCGTTCTTCGCCGAACGGGCGGGGCGCGCGGACCGTGCGGCGTTTCGGCGCGTGCTGGACCGCAGCGGCGGCGAGGCGCCGCGGGCGGATGATGTGATAGAGTGAGAACGAGGCGACCGCGGTTGGGGCACTGTCGTGGCTGAGACAGTTCGGGAGTCCCGGGTGAAGGAGGTTCCGCTCTCCGTGGTCAAGGACGACCTGTCGCGGTTCCTGCGCGAGGCGGGCAAGCAGGAAATCGTCATCACGCGCCATGGCAAGCCGGCGGGCCTGCTGATCGGCTTCGACTCGGAAGACGACTGGTTCGACGATCGGCTGGAAACCGACCCGCGGTTTCTACGCCGGGTCGAAAAGGCGCGCGCAAACCTGCGCGCTGGGCGGGGCGTTCGCCTGGAAGACGTGCCTCCGGAGTGACGGCCATGGTCAAACAGCGAGCAGACGAGATCAACATGACCGAGAGCAGCGGCAACGTGTTCGCCGATATGGGTATGGCGGAACCCGACGAGGAGCTGACCAAGACGCAGCTTGCCAGCCACATCCGCGAGGTGATCTGGCGCCAGCGTCTGACCCAGGTCGCGGCGGCGGCGCGCATGGGCATCGATCAGCCGAAGGTCTCGGCGCTGCTCAACGGACGGTTGGCGAATTTCTTCAGCGAGCGGCTGATGCGGCTGCTGACGGCGCTGGGCCAGGATGTGGAGATCACGGTCAAATCTGCAACTCTCCGAATTGACCGTGGATCTAGGTCCGCTGTTGAATTGGCGCGACAAAAATCCACATTAGACCAGAAATGAAATCGGAAAACACCCTCTGCCATCCTGGCGACCCCATTACCTTCCTAAATTCGGCCATACAAGAACTCGTTCTCACTTACTCTCCTGACTATGTGGCTGCCAAAACCAGGTATATTGAGGCCGGAAGTCTCGACACCCGCCGCAGCAAGCTTCGAAATGATCCAATTCCGACAATTCAGGTCGCTGATTTGCATAAGGCGTGCCTCCGATATGCCTTCCTTCAGATCAAAATAGAGGCCGAATTCTATCGGTCGCATCGCATCCGGTCCGCATTTCCGCCGTTTCAACGGATACGAGAAGAGAATTAGTTTCGGACACCCCCATCTGAGGGATCTTCGATAAAACTCTATGATGCAGGACATTCTCTAGCTCGTGACAGGGCGTCGACACGCCAAAGAATAATGGCCAGGAGTATTTTGATTTTATCCTCCGTATTTCCTCCGATTTGTGGTCGATGTCCAGGGGTGACTTACGATCGGAGTCCACAACGCAACATATTATCCTCTTTTCTGCAATTTTTCCCTCTGCGACTCTTAGCGTGCTCTGGCCGCCGCCGTGAATAATCTCGTAGTTGACTTGGAATAAGGAAGACTCTCCGGGCATATTGTTAAATATGTACGAATAGATAGATACGGCGTCATCGTAGTCTTCGACCACAAACAGCGGTTTGGAGGTCATGTCTTCAAAGCCATTATGATCCATGGGTATCTGGATTGCGGTCCGTTGCATCACGTCAAATATTGTTCCTGGCTCAGCCACCCGAATAAAGTACGGGGCTCGCCGGGCAAGGTTTCCGTGTTGGGTGGTATCGCCGATGATCTTACTCAAGGTAGCTTGATCCCGGTCGATCAGCTTCAGATTCTGACGTGTCCATTCGCCAGCTTCGCGGGACATAATCACAAGATTTTGCCCCCTCCTGTGAACCCTCAGCACGTGACTGATTTTCTCTTCAAGGAGGTCCCGTGGGATGGCGTCAAGAGCCGACTTCGTTAAGTCAACCTGTATGATCATCTGGCTACCGGCATAAAGAAGCCATACGGCCAATCAAGCAGTTCCCCTGCCTCGTCAAATCGCGCTATTTTTACAGCTGTCTTGCGTTCGTTCTCGTTGAGCATATCAAATATTAGAATCTGCACATCTTCAGGGGCAATTTTCTTTTCGGCAACCAGCGCGCCCAGACGATTGATCATCGTCTCACTATGTGTCTCGATTAGAAAATAGGTGCCTTGTTGGTTTCTAACATCCGCTCGCGCAGCAGTTTGAAAAGTACTTACAAATGCCTCAGCTAATAGCGCTTGGTGAGCGGGATGCAGATGAAGCTCGGGTTGTTCGATGGCTATGATGGGTGCTCGATGGTCCACCCTAAACCGACTGCCGGTCCTACCCCGGTTGTTTGCCCACCACACCTGCCCTAGGACAGGCAGGATTTGGGATACTCCGTACCCGGTATCAACTATGTTTACGAGCCCCAATTCATACACCAAGTTAATGCTAATATGCACACTCATCCCCTCATTTTCTTTGGGACATAAAAGAATCGGGCGGCCATAGGGGCGATTCCGGAAAGAATCGCACGAGCGCCGTCGGCGGCATATCCTTGCGAATTCGCCACGACGACTTCCAACTCCGCACGACCCAACACATTTCCCGCCCCGCAACAGCCGGTCGAGAGATGCGATGGTCATTCGGAAGCAGCGGTTCTCCATCAATCAGGTCAGGCAGGTCCTTGGCGACGTGCTGGGCCACGACCTGCACGCCAAGCGCGTCGCCTCGCTCAGCGACGCCACCCTTGGCGTGCTGCGCGGCGCCTCGCTCGCGGTCTGCGCCATCGGCCGGGAACTCGCCGCCGCCCGCAGTCTGAACCCCAAGCACGCGACCAAACAGGTCGATCGCCTGCTCTCCAACCCAGAGATCAAGGTCGACGACATCCTCTCCCGCTGGGTTCCCTTCGTCGTTGGCGCGCGCAGTTCCATAGTGGTGGCATTGGACTGGACCGACTTCGATGCAGACAAGCAAGCCACCATCATGTTGTCCCTGATTACCGATCACGGCCGTGCCACGCCCCTGCTGTGGCTGACGGTCGACAAGCGCACGCTCAAGGACAACCGCAGCCTCTACGAGCATCGCGTGCTGGTGCGGCTGGCAGAACTGCTGCCGGCCGACGTCAAGGTCTGCGTGGTCGCCGACCGCGGCTTCGGCGACCAGAAGCTGTACCGCATGCTGACCGAGGAATTGTGCTTCGACTACGTCATCCGCTTCCGCGGCAACATCGCTGTCACCGCCACGACCGGAGAAACCCGCACCGCTGCCGCCTGGGTGCGACCCGGCGGACGCGCCCGTGTACTGCGCGGCGCTGAGGTCACCGCCGATCGCTATCCAGTGGGAACCGTGGTCTGCGTTCAGCACCCCGACATGAAGCAGGCCTGGTGCTTGGCCGCCAGCACCACCGACGCCACCGCCAAGCATCTGATTGGATACTATGGCCGTCGCTGGGGAATCGAGTGCGGGCTGCGCGATACCAAGGACCTGCGCTTCGGCATGGGGATGGGCACGATGCATGTCAAATCACCGGAGCGGCGTGATCGGTTGTGGCTGATCAACGCTTTCGCGGTCGTGTTGTTGACGTTGCTCGGTGCCGCCGGCGAGGCGCTGGGTTACGACCGGATGCTCAAGACCAACACCGCCAAGCGGCGCGTCCATTCGTTGTTCCGTCAGGGCTGCATGCTTTACGATCTGATCCCCACGATGCCGGAAACCAGGCTGCGTCCGCTGATGCAGCGCTTCTCTCAAATGCTGCAGGACCAGCCGCTCTTCGCAGACGTTTTCGGCCCGGTCTGACAAATGAGGGGAGTCTTGAGGCTAATATGGCCTGCTCCCTTCGAGACCTTGATGCCGTATCCAAACAGACTCTTTACCCATTCAGAGAATCTCTCAATTTGCCTTTCGGTTAAAGAATTCAGGAACATTGCAAAATTTTTGCCATCAGGATCGATCTCAGATACGGCGAGATCCTGATATCGATAATATTGATCGCTTCGTGCGCGCGCCGGGCCAATATACAGCGTAGATGATATGATATCTCGCAGCTCTCTGGTCGTATTGTTGAGCAAACCAGGGAAGGCTCCAAGCAGGATTAGGGGACGCAGCTGTGGGAAAAGAGCCTCTTTGTCGGCGCCCGCAACATCTCTGAGCAGTTTGGCCCACGATCGATTTTGAGTTTGCTCAGACACCGCCCTTAAGGCGTCTTTCGTTACGGTCACAACGGTCAATATAGGCAGTATCAATGTGGATAAGGTGGAGTCGGTGATCCGCTTGTCCAATTTCGGTTTGACCAACGCACCGATAGCGAGACTCGACGGGCGGTAGGTGTGAGCCGTTCGGAATGGGCCCGCGGGTTCCGCCCTAGGTTTCTTTGGAATGACAGCGGCCTGGGGCAGAATTGAGCCAACACTTATTGTTAAGTCCCAATCCCCCAGGGTTTTTGTCATGTCGGTGCCGTCTATCAAGATCTTTGAGACCTTGCCGTTCTCCGAGACATGCAGATCGTAGTGGACGTTGTTTGAGCGCTCAACAAGGCTGAGCGACGTGATCCTCGTGCCCGACAAATGCTTAGAAATGCTAACCCGCAGATCAACGGCGCCATATTGTGCTTCGGCCCGGCTGATATATTCACCGTCCCCGAAATAGACCATTGTCTCTGAGGTGACCTCGTCGAGTCCAAACGAAAATGAAATCTCTCGCTCGTCCAAATTATCTCGGACTGATCCTTCGAAGTCACCAAAATCGACCCAGTCTCCATACCAAAGGATGGGAGAGCTGGTGCGCGTTGTGACGGACTGACGAAGCAAAGGAAGCGAGCGCAGAAACGTACTCTTCCCGCTGCTATTACGGCCAACAAGGACGGTTATTGGCTTGATGTCAATGGGAGGCACGTCCTCCAGTCGGCGTAGGTTTGCTACCCCCAACTTGAACACAGCGTTGGCCTCCGACCGTTAGCCCTTTGTAGCGTGTGCTGCATAGTCGTGTCGATGTCGCTCCACCGTTCCCTCACGTGAATCATTAGGTGTCAAAATCGTGCGTAGGTCAATACCATTATCAGCGGTTTTCGGGGTTGGTAAACGCCGCGCGACGCCGGAGCTGCAAAGGACCCCCCGGAAGTCACTCCGACTTCGACTTCTGAAGGTCGCTATCGCGGATGTGTCATTCGGCCTGACGATTCCGATTCTGGTTTCGGGGGAGGTTCACGACGTTAGGCTTCCGGGGTCTGGGGCGGCCCGCGTCCCCCGTTACCCTCCGCCCCATGCCCGGCCCCCCGAGTCTCTCCCGCCTCGGCCGCCTGCTGGACCGCGCCGGCAAGCGCATGATCCTCCCGGCCACAACAGACCGCCGAAGCGCCTGCCGGAGCCTTGCGGACCGGCAACCACCGCGTTACGTGTAACGCACGGACGCCCGCGTCTCCTCTCGCGACCGGACGGCTCGCCATCGCACCGCCCAGCGGGCGCGGGGGTTGCGGGAGGTTGTGCTGTGGCTGCCGGATGTGACCGATCCCGCCTATCAGGCGCGGCGGGCCGACGAGTGCCGCCGCCTTGCGGACCTGACGCCGGACGAAGCCGCCATGGCGGCCGGTTTCGCGCGGCGCGCCGGCCGGACGGAGGGATGGCGCTAAACCCCGGCGATATCCGGCGCGGCACCGTGGTGCGGGTCCGGCTGCCGCGGGACAAGGCACGGCCGGCCGTCGTGGTCCGCTCGAACCTGCTCGCCGCGCTGTCCACCGCGACGGTGCTGCCGATCACCACGGACCTGCGCTCCAACGTCAGCCTGCGGATCGACCTGACGCCGAGCGAGGGGAACGGGCTGCGGGCGCCCGCGCAGGTGATGGTGGATTGGCCGCAGACCGTCCGGTTCTCCGACATGGGCGCGGCGATCGGCAGCCTCGATGCCGCAACGATGCGGACCATCGCGCGGCAGATGGCCGTGGTGCTGGGCATCGGGTCCGAGACCAGCCAGTCGCGACGGACGCGGGCGAGGTGAGGGCTTAACGCACGAAGGCAAGTCGTGGATGGCCGGCCTCCGCCGGCCATGACGTGGGAGAGGCATTCCCGCCGGCGACCTTGGGAGCGACGGACCGCCCGTCTACCCTCCGCCCTATGTCCGACCCCCCGAGCTCTGCCCCGCCTGCTGATCCGCCGCCTGCCGTTCTTCTACGGCTGGGTCATCCTCGCCGCCACCTGCTGCGCCGGCTTCGCGCGCGCCGGCGGCGGCGTCGCCGTCCTCTCCATCTTCGTCGCCCCGATGACCACACACTTCGGCTGGTCCCGCACCGCCATCTCCGGCGCCGCCTCGCTCGGCGGGCTGCTCGCGGCGCTTGCCTCCCCCCGCCTCGGCCGCCTGCTGGACCGCGCGGGCGCGCGGCTGATCCTGTCGGCCGCCGTGCTCACCACCGGGCTTGCCTGCGCCGCGCTGTCGCTGACCCAGTCCCTGACGATCTTCTACGTGCTCTATTGCCTCATCCGGATGAACTTCGCCGGCCCGTTCGACCTTGGCATCTACGGCGCGGTGAACAACTGGTTCGTCGCCCGCCGCGCCACCGCCACCGCGATCGCCACGGCGGCGCAGATGGTCGGCCTGGTCTGCCTGCCGCTGATCGCCCAGGGCGCCATCCTGCTCGGCGGCTCGTGGCGCGCCGGCTGGGTCGCGGTGGGCCTCGCCGTGCTCGCCGTTGGCTTCCTGCCCAGCGCGCTGCTGATCGTCCGCGCCCCCGAGGATGTCGGCCTGCGCCCCGACGGCCGCGTCCCGCCGGCGTCCCCCACCGCCGCCACCGCGCGCCCCGCCGCGCCCGCCGCACCCCCAGCACCCCCGCCCATGCCGGAGCCGCACTTTACCCGCGCCCAGGCGCTGCGCACCCGCGCGTTCTGGCTTCTGGCGCTGTTCACCGTGTTCGCCTACCCGGTGCAGGCCGGCGTCTCGCTGCACCAGGCTGCCTACCTGGTGGAGCGCGGCCTCAGCCCCACCACCGCCGCCACCATCGTCGGCGCGTTCTCCTTCGCCTCCGGCTGCGGCAGCCTGGGCTTCGGGTTTCTGCCCCGCCGGGTGCCGGTGCGCGCCATGCTGGCCGCGATCGGCGCGCTGCAGGCGATCGGCGTGCTCGGCCTGCTGACCGCCACCGCCACGCCCGCGTTCTATGCTGCCGCCGCGGTCTTCGGCCTCGGCATCGGCGGGCTGCTGATGCTGCCGCCGGTCGCCTGGGCCGACTATTTCGGACGCCGCAGCTACGGCGCGATCCGCGGCGTCGCGTTGCCCTTCCAGGTGCTGGCGCAGGCGGCCGGGCCGCTGCTGTCGGGTGTGCTGCGCGACGCCACGGGGACTTACAACCTGTCGCTGGAATGTTTCGCCACCCTGGCGGTGCTGGCGATCGTTGCCGCCCTGCTGGCGCGCCCACCGGCACCGCTCCCCACACCCATGGCCTGAGCGGCCCGCTGCTCCGCAAGCAAGGTGCACCGCAGAGAGCGCAGAGCACGCAGAGAATCAAGCAATCGATGGCGCTTCGCGCGAAGCGCTTCATTCCTTCTCTGCGTGCTCTGCGCTCTCTGCGGTGGATCTCTTAAGACGGCCGCCCCAGGCACCACCCCCACCCACGTCCCCCCACAAGGTCCACTCTCACCTCCCGAAATTGGCCCTGGCCTATCCACTCCCCCTCCCGCACGCCTACCCTCGCGCCCAACCAAGGAAACGCCCCACAAGTGCCCACCCTCCCCACGCCGCGCCGCGAGGTGGACTCCCCCTACGCCTGGTGCCGCCTCGGCATCGCCGTGCTGCTCAGCACCATCGGCGGCGTCGGCATGTGGTCGGTGGTCGTTGCGCTGCCGGCGGTGCAGGCCAGCTTCCACCTCGACCGAGGCGCCGCGTCGCTGCCCTACACGCTCTCGATGGTCGGCCTGGCATTTGGCGGCGTGCCGATGGGCTGGCTCGCCGACCGGTTCGGTGTGATCCTGCCGGTGGCCGGCGGCACGGTGGCGATCGGCCTCGGCTACACCGCAGCCGGGCTGGCCCCGGACCCCATCACGTTCGCACTGGCCTACGGGCTGCTGATCGGCTTCCTCGGCTGCTCCGCCACCTACGTGCCGCTGGTGGCCGAGATCTCCCACTGGTTCGTCCGCCGCCGCGGCATCGCGGTCTCCATCGTCGCCTCCGGCAACTACGCCGCCGGCATGCTGTGGCCGCCGATCGTCGAGCGCGCGATCGCGCTGCATGGCTGGCGCGCGACGCATCTCGGCATCGGGGCGTTCTGCGTGCTCACCATGCTGCCGCTGTCTCTGCTGCTGCGCGGCCGCCCACCCGGCGTCGCCGGCGGCCACCCCGCGACACCCCCCAGGCTCGGCACGCTCGGCCTGCGCCCCGCCACCTTGCAGACGCTGCTGGCCGTCGCCGGCCTCTGTTGCTGCGTCGCCATGGCGATGCCGCAGGTGCACCTCGTGGCCTACTGCGGCGACCTGGGCTACGGCGCGCGGGCCGGCGCCGAGATGCTGTCGCTGATGCTCGGGTTCGGCGCGCTCAGCCGCATCGCCTCGGGCCACCTGGCCGACCGCATCGGCGGCCTCGCCACCCTGGCGATCGGCTCGCTGGCGCAGATGACGGCGCTGGTGCTGTATCTCGGCCTGACCAGTCTCGACGCGCTGTTTGTCGTTTCGGCCCTGTTCGGCCTGTTCCAGGGCGGCCTGGTGCCGAGCTACGCCATCATCATCCGCGAGTGCTTTCCGGCGCGCGAGGCGGGGCGGCGCGTCGGGCTGGTGATCATGCTGACGATGCTGGGCATGGCGCTCGGCGGCTGGATGACGGGCGTGATCTTCGACCTGACCGGGTCCTACCGCGCCGCCTTCGCCAACGGGGTCGCGTGGAATGCCGCCAACGCGGCGATCGCGCTGTGGCTGCTGTGGCGGGCCCGCGGGCGTGCCGTTCCGGGTCTGCGGGCGGACCGGGTGCCCGCCTAGCCGCGGCTGCGCATGCCGTCGCGCCGGGTGGGTGTCCGCAGGCCACGGCGGCGCGGGGGAGAAAGCGTTTTGCATTGGCCACGGGCCGGGCGCAAAACTTTGCCGTATGCCGGCGGCCGGGCGTGGCGCGCCGCGGCTTGGCACGTCAGTGGGGGCACGCTTGGCCGAACGTTACGACGCGATCATCATCGGCGGCGGCCATAACGGCCTGACCTGCGGCGCCTATCTGGCGCGCGCCGGGCTGCGCACCCTGGTGCTGGAACGCCGCGAGGTGATCGGCGGCGCCGCGGTCACCGAGGAAACCGTGCCGGGCTTCCGGTTCTCCACCTTCAGCTACCTGATGAGCCTGCTGCACCCGAAGGTGATCGCCGATCTCGAGCTGCGCCGCCACGGCTTCGAGGTGCTGCCCGCGTCGGACATGTTCGCCCCGCTGCCGGACGGCGACCACATCATCTTCAGCGATGACATGGCCCGCTCGCAGGCCAGTTTTTCGCGATTCTCGCGCAAGGACGCCGCGATCTATCCGGAATTCGACCGGTATCTTGCCGAATCGACACAGATCGTTCGCCGGCTGTTGCTGGAGACGCCGCCGGACCCAAGCTGCCGCGACTGGCGCAGCTTTCGCGAAACCGCGAAGTTGCTGTGGAAATACCGCAAGGTCGGGGCAAAACTGTTCCGCCTGATCGACCTGCTGACGATGAGCGCCGACGCCTATCTGTCGGAGTGGTTCGAGGACACGCACATCAAGGCGCTGCTGGCGTATTATTGCGGCATCGGCACGTATGCCGGGCCGCGCACGCCCGGCTCGGCCTATGTCATCATGCACCACATCATGGGCGAGCACGCCGGGGCCGGCGGCTGGGGCTTCGTGCGTGGCGGCATGGGCACCATCTCGCAGGCGATCGCCGCGGCGGGGCGTGAGAAGGGCATGCGGATTCGTACCGGGGCGGAGGTGATCGCCATCGACAGCGCCAACGGCCGCGCGACAGGCGTGACGCTGGCCGACGGCAGCCGCATCATGGCCCCTGTTGTCGCGAGCAATGTCAGCGCCAAGCTTACTTTTTTGAGATTCCTCAATTCCGAGCTGCTGCCGGAGTCGCTGCTGCGCGACATCCGCACCTACCGGACGTACTCGGCTGCGTTCAAGATCAACATCGCCTGCGAGCGGCTGCCCACCTATCCAGGTTTCGATCCGGCAACGTGCGGCTTCGCCTATCCCACCTACACGCATATCGGCCCCACCATCGAGTACCTGGAGCGGGCCTATGACGACGCGAAATGGGGCGAGTGGTCGCGCGAGCCGTTCATCACGCCGGTCGCGCCCAGCTTCGTCGACGACACCGTCGCGCCGCTGGGCAAGCACGTGGTGCACCTGTTCGGCGGCCACGCGCCGTACACGCTGGCGCAGGGCGACTGGGACAGCCGCAAGCCGGATTTCGTCAAGACCGTGCTCGGCGTGCTCGATCGTGCGGCTCCGGGGTTCTCCGACGGCATCATCGACCTGCAGGTGCTGGTGCCGCCCGACATCGAGGCGAAGATCGGCAGTCCGCACGGGCACATCTTCCACGGCGAACTGACCGCCGACCAGTTGTTCTTCGCCCGGCCCGCGCCGCACTGGGCGGATTACCGCACGCCGATCAAGGGGCTGTACCAGTGCGGTGCCTCGGCGCATCCCGGCGGCGGCGTCGGCGGCGTGCCCGGCCACAACGCGGCGCGGGAAATATTGCGGGATAGGGGCCGATGAGCGCACGGCACATTCTCCCCCTCCCCTTGAGGGAGGGGGTAGGGGGAGGGGTTCAGAGGCTCAAGGTTTCGATACGACACTGGCGCCAACCCCTCCCCCCGCCCCCTCCCTCAAGGGGAGGGGAAGAAGCTAGCATCCTAGCATCAAAGCCATGACCCACCCCCTGCAACCTTTACTATCGCCAAAACGAATTGCCTTCGTCGGCGCCAGCGCGCGGCCCGACACCGTCGGCCACGACATGCTGCGTACTATCCGCCGCGGCGGGTTCCCGGGCGCCGTCTACGCCATCAATCCGAACTACGCCGAGATCGACGGCATCCCCTGCTATCCCAGCCTCGCCGCCCTGCCGGGGCCGCCCGACCTTGCGGTGCTCGCGGTGCGCAACGACCGGCTCGAGGCCGCTATGCGCGAGGCCGCCACCTCCGGCATTCGCGCCGCCGTCATCTTCGCCTCCTGCATCCTGCCGGACGATGCCGATCCGCCGCTGCACGCGCGCCTCGCCGCCATCGCCCGCGCCGCGAACATCGCGGTTTGCGGCGGCAACTGCATGGGGTTCTACAACGACCTGGATGGCGTCTGGGTCTGCGGCTTCCCCAGCCAGCGCACGCGCCGCCCGGGCGGCATCGCGCTGCTGGCGCATTCCGGCAGCGTGTTCGGCGCGCTGGCGCACAACGATCCGCGGCTGCGCTTCGCCTTTGCCATCTCACCCGGCCAGGAGATGACCGCGACCATCGCCGACTACCTGGACTACGTGGTCGAGCGCGACGAGGTGCGCGCCGTCGGGCTGTTCCTGGAGACCGCCCGCGATCCCGCCGGCCTGCGCGCCGCGCTGGCGAAGGCCGCGCACCGCCGCGTGCCAGTGGTCGCACTGAAAGTCGGCCGCACCGAGGCCGCCGCCGCCGCGGCGCTGACGCATACCGGCGCGGTGGCCGGCAGCGACGCCGCGTATGCCGCGCTGTTCGACCGCTACGGCGTGATCCGGGTCGAGACGCTGGACGAGATGGCTGCGACTCTTCTCCTCCTGCAAACCGGTCGCCTGGCCGCGCCGGGCGGCATCGTCGCGATCCACGATTCCGGCGGCGAGCGCGAAATGACCATCGACCTTGCCGAGCGTGCCGGCGTGAAGTTCGCCGCCATCGCTCCGGAGACGCGGCGGCGGCTGGCCGCGCGGCTCGAGCCCGGGCTTGCGGCGGAAAACCCGCTGGATGCCTGGGGCACCGGCGTGAATTTTGTCACGCTGTTCGCCGACTGCTTCACCGACCTGCTGGCCGATCCGCAGGCGGCGCTCGGGTTGTTCTGCGTCGATCTGCGCGACGACTACTACCTGCACGCGGGTTTTGCCGAGGCGGCGCGCACCGCCGCCGCCTCGACCGACAAGCCGGTCGCCGTCGTCACCAGCTACACCCAGGTGCGGCACGACCGCATCGCGCTGGCGCTGACCGAGGCGGGGGTGCCGGTGCTCGACGGCAGCGTGAACGGCCTCGCGGCGGCGCGCGGGCCGCTGGCCTGGCGCGATTTTCTGGCGCGCGCCGAGGACCCGCCGCCGCCGGCGCCGGACCTGGGCCCGTGGCGCGGGCGCCTGGCCGATGGCGCGGACTTCGCCGAGGCCGAGGCGCTCGATCTGTTGGCGGCGTGCGGCATCGCGACCGCGCCGCGTGCGCTGGCTGCCACCGAGGCGGAGGCGGTTGCCGCCGCGGCGCGGCTCGGCTTTCCCGTGGTGCTGAAGACGGCCATGCCCGGGATCGGCCACAAGACCGAACGCGGTGGCGTCGCGCTCGATCTGCGCGATCGGGAGGCGGTGCGCGATGCCTATGCGCGGGTGGCGGCGCGGCTCGGCCCGCGCGTGCTGCTGGCCCGCATGCTGCCGCCCGGACCGGAACTGGCGCTGGGCGCGGTGCAGGACCCGCAGTTCGGGCCGGTGGTGCTGCTGGGGGCCGGCGGCACGCTGGTGGAGCTGCTGCCCGACCGCGTCGCAGCGTTGCCGCCGTTTGGCCCCGCCACCGCGCGCCGGCTGCTCGACCGCCTGCGCCTGCGCCGGCTGCTGGACGGTTTTCGTGGGGGGGAGGCGACCGATCTGGCGGCGCTGGCGGAGCTGGTCGCGCGGTTCTCCGTGATGGTGCACGCGCTCGGGCCGGCTCTGGGGGAGATCGACGTGAACCCGGTGATCTGCGGTTCATCTCCGACCGCGGTGGACGGGCTGCTGGTGGGCAGTCCCGCGCTGCATCGCTCCGAGTTAAGCGCCAACCTGTAAATCCGTTGGCGCACGCCTACGTTGGTTCGAATCCAACCCTCTTCATTTCGCCAAAATCTCGCCGTTTGTCAGGCACTCACCGGCACATCGGTGCTGGCTGTGCCGGCAAATACCGTCCCGACTGTGCCGGTTATTGTGCCGACCTTGGCGCCAAAATCGGCCATTGCCTGATGCAGGTGGCCGGTAACCATGTGGGCGTAGCGCATCGTCATGGCGATGGTCTTGTGGCCAAGGATTGCTTGAAGGGCTGGGATGTTGCCCGTGGCCTGGAGGAACCGGCTGGCGAAGGCGTGGCGGAGGTCGTGGCACCGGAACGGCACGCCGGCTCGGCGGGCGACCAGCGCAAAGCTGTTGGCGAACCACGCGTATCGGCGGCCATCATCGTGCCAGAACCCGTAGGGTGAGGTGATGTGCCGAGGTGCGCCGATCAATGTGGCAGTGGCGGCGTCGCTCAGTGGCACCACCCGTGGGCTGGAAGTCTTTGTTTTGGTCAGCCTGACCTCTCGCCGCTGGATCGACACCTGCGACCAATCCAGCCCACAGACTTCCTCCTGGCGCATCCCGGCTTCCTCCTGGCGCATCCCGGTCTCGGCCAAGAAACGGATGATCCGTGCCGCCATCGAAGGAGCATGGGCGACCAGTCGATCAACCTGCTCGGCAGTCGGTTAGGTCGTCCGTGGTGGTGACTCTCGGATGTGCCGCTTGCTGAATTGCCGCACCAGGTTGGTCTCGATGCAGTCCCATGCGACGGCACACGAGCAGAGCCAACTCAGGGTCGCCAGATCACGGCGCACCGTCGCACCTTTGGTGCCGGACTTCATCCGGGCGCTGGCATAGTCCGCCAACCGGCCACGGGTGATCTCATCCAGATGGAGGTTCCCGAAGGCGAAATTCAATTGGCGGAAGCTGGTGCGGTACCGCTCCTGCATCCTTGGCTTCAACGTCGGCAGGTAGTCGTGGGTGAACCGTTCCAGAGCGTTTTGGTAGGTTCGACGGGGACGGCCACCACGGTCGAGGCGATGATGCTCATCGACAAGGCGGGCGAGGAACTGCTGGGCGATGGCCTTGGAGGTGGTGTGGGCGGATCGCCTGACCTCCTGCCCGTGGTGCTGGAAACCCGCCCAATAGGTCGAATTGCGCTTGTAGATGGTCGCCACGTGCCGGTGCTTGCCTTCCGTCGAACCCCCAACAAACTCGCACGAAATCGGATTTTTGCAGGCAAAATGAACCGATTACGGTCAGCCCGACCGTCTTTTCCACGGTGCCAAGCCAGTTTTCAGCAATGGTCAGCGAGTGGGATTTCCGAACGAATTTTTGCCTGAGTCATAGCTGGCGCTCAGTGAACGACAAACCGCCCATCTTGGGTTAGACGTGGGCTTTGAGCTTACCGCTTGACCGGGGGGCGCCTCCCCAACATGCTTGTGACCTGAGCTTCGACGCGATGCGCATGCGCGTCAATGGCAGCACCAAGCCTAAAAGACAGGTTGATTGCACCGCCTTCGATGAGCGGCGTGAGCGTCGCGGCGACCGCAACGGCAACGACCACGAATACAGCCAAACTCAACACACCGCCGGCGAGCGGCGGCATCCCGATATGCTGGCACAGAAGGATGGCATCGCATTCGATCACCATTAGCAGCGGCACATGCAGGATGTAGAGTGGAAACGAGATGCGTCCCAGAAAGCGACCAAAAGGTCTGGACAGAGCGGACTGCATTGAGGGGCAGGAACATACAGCCAGCAAAATCAGCGCAGCACCGATGCCATGCCAAAAAGACACCGGAGAATGTAGCCAAAACCGTGCATGCCAAATGACGTGCGTTGCGAGAGCCGTTAGCCACTCGTAAATGGCCCAGCGGTGTATGCCAAACGGGACAGTGCCAAAGAACAGTCCCAACAGCAATAGCGCAACCAAAGCCCATCGACTGCCTCCCAAAGCAGCTGACATTTTTGTGGGTTGGAGAAGCCGCAGCGCCGCCCCAAATGCAAATAAGCTGAGAAAAGAACCAGCACCCAGTACCGCAAATAGGCAAAATGCGTAACCGGCAAGCCGGTCTAAGTGCCTCCCCGTGCGACGCAGAAAAACGAATATCGTCATGAGAACGAGCGAGCCGTCGGCTTCGATTGGCATAGTCCAAAGTGCCGAGTCATATTCCCTTGAGGAAGATGGGAAGGAGCCAACAAAGAGCTGTATTGGTTCGGTGATTGCCGCCAGTAAGTCAGGCTGCTGATCGAATTGTCCGCCAAGCCATGATGAATGAGTGATTAGGGCCGCTGGCTGAGACCGCATCAGCCCTAGACTCAGTAGCATCCACGCAAGCAAGCAGCCTGCGAGCATGGGTAGTCCGAGTCGGGCGTACCGGCGGCCGGCAAGCGCCAGCCAACTCTGGCGTGAGCGCGAATAGGCGTGCGCTAGCACAAACCCGCTCAAGGCGAAAAAAATGCAGACCGTGAGGCTGCCTCCGGTAGCGAACGGAGAGAAGGGAGTGCCGGCAATCCACATATCCCAAGTTCCCCGGGAATCAATTTGCTGTCCCGTGAAGAGGCCGAAATCCTGAGCGATTATTCCGTGATGAAAGACAACCAGCAGCGCAGCCCATCCTCGCAGCCCATCCAGATAAGCGAACCGATTTTTTTCAGGGGGTGACATAACCAGAAAGGTCATTGGCTCACTCGATTCGGACAGGGCGACGCCCCCATACGTGGCATCGTTGGACCGGCAGCCTAGCCGGTCTGGCTGGGCAACGCTAGATTTGATTTGAACGATTTGGCTTGAACGACCGTTTCTCCGATGCAGCGCCAGCTATGACTCAGGCAAAAATTCGTTCGGAAATCCCACTCGCTGACCATTGCTGAAAACTGGCTTGGCACCGTGGAAACGACGGTCGGGCTGACCGTAATCAGTTCATTTTGCTTGCAAAAATCCGATTTCGTGCGAGTCTGTTGGGGGTTCGACGGAAGGCAAGCACCGGCACGTGGCGACCATCTACAAGCGCAATTCGACCTATTGGGTGGGTTTCCAGCACCACGGGCAGGAGGTCAGGCGATCCGCCCACACCACCTCCAAGGCCATCGCCCAGCAGTTCCTCGCCCACCTTGTCGATGAGCATCATCGCCTCGACCGTGGCGGCCGTCCCCGTCGAACCTACCAAGAAGCTCTGGAACGGTTCATCCACGACTACCTGCCGACGTTGAAGCCAAGGATGCGGGAGCGGTACCGCACCAGCTTCCGCCAATTGAATTTCGCCTTCGGGAACCTCCATCTGGATGAGATCACCCGTGGCCGGTTGGCGGACTATGCCAGCGCCCGGATGAAGTCCGGCACCAAAGGTGCGACGGTGCGCCGTGATCTGGCGACCCTGAGTTGGCTCTGCTCGTGTGCCGTCGCATGGGACTGCATCGAGACCAACCTGGTGCGGCAATTCAGCAAGCGGCACATCCGAGAGTCACCACCACGGACGACCTAACCGACTGCCGAGCAGGTTGATCGACTGGTCGCCCATGCTCCTTCGATGGCGGCACGGATCATCCGTTTCTTGGCCGAGACCGGGATGCGCCAGGAGGAAGCCGGGATGCGCCAGGAGGAAGTCTGTGGGCTGGATTGGTCGCAGGTGTCGATCCAGCGGCGAGAGGTCAGGCTGACCAAAACAAAGACTTCCAGCCCACGGGTGGTGCCACTGAGCGACGCCGCCACTGCCACATTGATCGGCGCACCTCGGCACATCACCTCACCCTACGTGTTCTGGCACGATGATGGCCGCCGATACGCGTGCTTCGCCAACAGCTTTGCGCTGGTCGCCCGCCGAGCCGGCGTGCCGTTCCGGTGCCACGACCTCCGCCACGCCTTCGCCTTCGCCAGCCGGTTCCTCCAGGCCACGGGCAACATCCCAGCCCTTCAAGCAATCCTTGGCCACAAGACCATCGCCATGACGATGCGCTACGCCCACATGGTCACCGGCCACCTGCATCAGGCAATGGCCGATTTTGGCGCCAAGGTCGGCACAATAACCGGCACAGTCGGGACGGTATTTGCCGGCACAGCCAGCACCGATGTGCCGGTGAGTGCCTGACAAACGGCGAGATTTTGGCGAAATGAAGAGGGTTGGATTCGAACCAACGTAGGCGTGCGCCAACGGATTTACAGACCGCGATCTGGGTGGTGGCATAGCGGCGCCGCCACCCCATCTTCTGCGCAAACCAGCAGGAGCGCCGCCATGACCGCCCCCGTTTCCGCCACCCGCATCGAGGAAGACGCCCTCGGCGAGGTCCATGTCCCGGCCGACCGCCTATGGGGCGCGCAGACCGAGCGATCGCGCGAAAATTTCGCGATCGGCGTCGACCGCTTCCGCTTCACCCGCCCGGTGATCCGCGCGCTGGGGATCCTGAAGCAGGCCGCCGCCCGTGCCAACCGCCAGCTTCGCCAACTTTCCGCCGAGAAGGCGGCGCTGATCGAAGCCGCGGCACAGGAGGTGATCGACGGCAAGTTGGACGCCGAGTTTCCGCTGGTGGTGTTCCAGACCGGCTCCGGCACGCAGACCAACATGAACGCCAACGAGGTGATCGCCAACCGCGCCACCGTTCTCGCGGGCGGAACGTTAGGCGGCAAGCGCCTGATCCACCCGAACGACGACGTGAACCACAGCCAGTCGTCGAACGACACGTTCCCGACCGCGATGCACATCGCCGCGGCCGAGGAAATCGCCGACCGCCTGCTGCCCGCCGTCCGCGCGTTGCGCGACACGCTGGACGCCAAGGCGCGCGCCTATGCCGATATCGTCATGATCGGCCGCACCCACCTGCAGGACGCCACGCCGCTGACCGTCGGACAGATGATCTCCGGCTGGGTCGCCCAGCTCGACCAGGCTTTGGGCTTCGTTACCGCGTCGCTGCCGGCACTGCTGGAGCTGGCGATCGGGGGCACCGCCGTCGGCACCGGGCTGAATGCGCATCCGCGCTTCGGCGACGCGGCGGCGCGCGAGGTCGCCGCGCTGACCGGCAAGCCGTTCGTCTCGGCGCCGAACAAGTTCGCCGCGTTGGCCGGGCACGAGGCGATGGTCAATGCCTCGGCCGCGCTGCGCACGCTGGCCGGTGCGCTGATGAAGCTGGCCAACGACGTGCGCTGGTACGCCTCCGGCCCGCGCGCTGGGATCGGCGAACTACGCATTCCGGAGAACGAGCCGGGGTCGTCGATCATGCCCGGAAAGATCAACCCGACGCAGTGCGAGGCGCTGACCATGGTCTGCGTCCAGGTGTTCGGCAACGACGCGGCGGTGGCGTTCGCCGGCTCGCAGGGCAATTTTCAACTTAACGTCTACAAGCCGGTGATGCTGCACAATCTGCTGGAATCCACCGCGCTGCTGGCCGACGCGTGCCGCAGCTTCGACGAGCACTGCGCGCGCGGCATCGAACCCGACACAGCGCGCATCGACGCCAACCTGCGCAACTCGCTGATGCTGGTGACCGCGCTCAATCCGCACATCGGCTACGAGAAGGCGGCGCGCATCTCGCTTACCGCGCACCGCGAGAGCCTGACGTTGCGTGAGGCGGCGTTGAAGCTTGGCTATGTGACCCCGCAACAGTTCGACGCCTGGGTCCGCCCCGAGGACATGACCCACCCGATGGCGGAATGATCCGGTTGCGTCCGCGGGGTTTGCATGCTGGCCGGGACGCTATCTGGCGTATCGGCCCCTGTCATTGCGAGGAGCGCAGCGACGAAGCAATCCCCATCCGGAGGTCCCTGGATGGGGATTGCTTCGTCGCTGCGCTCCTCGCAATGACAGGGGGGGACGGTGACAGGGGGGGCGGTGACATGGAGGGCCTGTGACAGGGGCGGCTGGTGACAGGGGCGGTCGGCGAGGGGCGCTGCTTGATGCGGCTACATCACGCCGAACCGTTACGCCACGCCGGGCTCACCGTCGCCAAGATCCGGCTGCCCGCCGCAATACTTCGTTGCGGCCTCATCGAGGATGTAGCCGGCCAGGTGGCGAAGCTGCTCGGCGGTGCACGGAAAGCCGCGGGCGTCCGCCTCGCCCGCCATCCGCGCCAAGCGCCCGGACAGGCTGACCTCGGGGCATGCGCGTCCAAAGCGCGGGGTATGCCAGGCCGGGGTGGTCGATTTCGCCATGTGCCGCCTGTGCCCAGTCAAGGTCGCGGTCGAGGCTAGGCGACGATCGTTACCCGGCGGTTAACCCGGCGCGGCTGACGCGCCGTGCGATCGGGACGGTTGCCAACCATTTGGCGCCGATCGTCATTGCCCGCACCGCCATCACGCCCGGCGTTATTATCTCCGGTCCGCCTCGATCGCCGCGACGACGGCACGCGCGGCCTGCGCCATGTCCGCGAAGCCGCCGAGCGGCGTGGGGTCATCCCCCGCCATGGCAAACACGCGAATGGCCCCGTCCTGGGCGTGGATGACGAACCGGTCGAACCGCCCGGCCGGGCACGCCGCGGACAGGTCCAGGAACCAGTCCGACTCGCAGCTCTCGCAGCACTCCAGCGACCACGCGGCATCCAGGTCGTGCAGCGCGGCCCGTGCCTGCCTGACCTCGGCGTCGGTCAGGCTGTTCTGGCATAGCACCGACAGCGCGACCGCATCGGCCAAACGGATCGGAAAAGCATCCACCGACATTACGGAGTCTCCCAGTAACGCCGCGCGTGTTGCGCGGCCGACATACGCCAGCGTGTCGCCAGAACCTTAACAAGTTCTTACCAGCGTACCGTTCCGGCGGCCTGATTTACCTGAATCCAACCTAAGGTTGTAGTCGTGTCATGCGCTGGCGGCTTCCCAGCCATCGTGCTTCGGGATGCCTCGGCGAAACCTACAGTCGTATGTGCGATCCGCTGGGGCATCCATGTCGAGCGAGCGTCACACGTTACAACCTATAATTGCACAACAAAATTTTGTGTGGCACGTCCCGACTGGGCGGGACGGGCGGGTCGAATGGGACGATTCGGGGCAGTTCCCGGTGCCCGCTGGGGCGCGGTTAACGGAATCGGCGGGTGGGCAGGACCGACTGGGCAGCCCGCATCGTCGCACGGCGGCGGCGGTGGGTCGCAGTTCGGCACCTTGGGTGACGGGTCGACAGGGGCGGGCTGGGGTCGCGGGGCGACAGGGGGGCTGGGGTCGCGGGGCGACAGGGGGCTGCGCGGGCCGCTCGCAAAAATCCTGCCGTGCCCCTGCCCCACGCCGCATCAGACTTCGATGCGGGAGAACAGGAAGCTGCTCACGCCAAGCAGCACGATCGCCAGTGCACCGAGCACCGCCAGGTCGGTCACCATGTCCAGCGAGGCGTGGCCGGTGAGCGCGTCGCGCATGCCCGCCACGCCGTAGCTCAACGGGTTCAGCCGGACGGCGATCCGCAGCGGCGTCGGCAGGCCGGCCACCGGGAACAGCGCGTTGGAAAAGAAGTACAGCGGCATCACCACGAAATTCATGATGAGCTGAAACCCCTGCATGTCCTTCAGCACCGAGCCGAACGCGGTGCCAATGGCGCTGAACACCAGCGCGATCAGGAACATGAAGACCAGCGCGAGCGGCGCCAGCAGCACATCGTGCACGCGGAAGCCCGCGATCAGGCAGATCACCAGCACGATAGTGCCCTGCAGCAGCGCCGTCGTCGCGCCCCCCAGCGTGCGCCCGAGCACGATGGCAAGCCGCGGCACCGGCGCCACCAGCGTTTCCTTGAGGAAGCCGAACTGGCGGTCCCAGATGATTTCTATGCCGCCGAACACCGCGTTGAAGATGATCCCCATTGCGACGATGCCAGGGGCGACGAACTCCAGGTAATCGCCATGGCCGGCGCGGGCGAAGATCGGGCCGAAGCCATAGCCGAGCGCGAACAGGAACAGGATGGGCTGGCCGAGCGCGCCGACCAGCCGCGATCGCGCCCGCGAATAGCGCTTAAGCTGGCGCAGCCAGAGGATCCACACCGCGCGCATCACAGCATGGGGCGCGTCAGCATGGGGCGCATCAGCATGGGGCGCATCAGCATGGGGCGCATCAGCGGCCGCGCCAGGCGCGGCGCATCATGCGCATCCGGTCGGCCGGGCTCGCTTCGTCCTCGCGGATGTCCCGCCCGGTGAGCGCGATGAACGCGTCCTCCAGCGTGGCGCTGCCGGTGCGCTGCTTGAGCGAGGCGGCGGTGCCCTCGGCGACGATCCGGCCGTGATCGATGACGGTGATCTCATCGGCCACGCGCTCGGCTTCCTCCATCGCGTGCGTGGTGAAGAACACGGTGACCTGGTGTTCGCGCGACAGGCCGCGGACGAATTCCCAGATGTGGCTGCGCGTCTGCGGATCCAGCCCGAGCGTGGGCTCGTCGAGGAACAGCAGGCGCGGCTGGTGCAGGAAGGCGCGGGCGATCTCCAGCCGGCGCTTCATTCCGCCGGAGAACTGCTTGACGTAGTCGTTGCGGCGGTCCCACAGCCCGACGAAGCCGAGCAGCAGCTCCATCCGTTCGCGCAACAGCTTTGCGCGGTACGCCGTAGAGCACGCCGTGCAGCTCCATGTTCTCGTAGGCGGTGAGCTCGTCGTCCACGCTGGGGTCCTGGAAGACGATGCCGAAGGCGCGGCGGACCGCGGCGCGCTCGCGCACCGGATCGTGGCCGGCGACGCGGGTGCGCCCCGAGGTCGGCACCAGGATGGTGGTCAGGATCTTGATCGTCGTGGTCTTGCCGGCGCCGTTCGGGCCGAGGAACGCGCGGATCGTGCCCTCGCCGACGCTGAACGAGATGCCATCGACCGCGGTGAAGGTGCCGAACTGTTTTACCAGGTCGTGGACCTCGATCATCGCCGTCATGCCGCGCGCACCCCTTTCCGGGGCAGGTTCAGCAGGAAGTCGCCGCGCGCGCAATGGCTGGCGGTGCGGGTGGCACGGCAGGGGGGCGGCAGATAGTTTTCTCCCCCTCCCCTTGAGGGAGGGGGTTGGGGGGAGGGGTTCCGAGGCAGGGTGTTTCGGTGCGACCCTGCCCCGGAACCCCTCCCCCCACCTCGGTCCGCTTCGCGGCCCAAGCCCTCAAGGGGAGGGGGAGCAATTTGCTGAGGCGGCTCAGGCCTTCACCAGCGGACAGCCGCCCTCGCTCATCGGACGGAACGCGTCCGTGCCGGGGATCACCTCGGCCACCTCCAGCAGGTCCCACTCGCCATGCGACTGCGCCGGCGGCTTGGCACGCAGCAGGAACATCTGGCGCTCCACCGTGCCGTCGATGCGCAGCTTGCCGTCCTTGGTCATGAAGTCGTTGATCGGGATCGCCCGCATCTTCTCCATGACCGGCCCGGCGGCATCGGTGCCGGCGGCCTGGATCGCCTTCAGGTAGTGCGTCACCGCGCACCACGTGCTGGCCTGGAACGCGGTCGGCGGCCGGTTCTTCCACTGCTTGGCGAACCGCGCGGCGAACGCGCGCGAGGGGTCGTCATGGTCCCAGTAGTACGGCTGGCTGAAGATCATCCCCTGCGCCGCCGGCAGGCCCAGCGAGTGGATGTTGGTCAGCGAGCAGTTCAGCGCCGCCGGCACGATGCCGCGCCTGGTCAGGCCGAACTCGCCCATCTGTTTCGCGATGTTGATGAAATCGGCGCCGCCCGCGGCGATGCCGACGACCTGCGCGCCGGACGATGCCGCCGACAGCAGCGCCGAGGAGTAGTCGGTCTCCCCCAGCGGCACCAGGGTGTGGCCGACCACCGTCGCGCCCAGGCCCTTCAGGATCGCGGTCGCGTTATCCTCCAGCGAATGGCCGAAGGCGTAGTCCGAGGTGATGAAGTACCACTTCTTCTGGCCCTGCTTCACCAGCGTGGTCGCCGGCCCCTTGGCGGCGGAATAATTGTCGTAGGTCCAGTGGACGCCATACGGCGAGCACTGCTTGCCGGTCAGGTCGGTGGTGCCGGCGGCGATCGGCACGTCGATCCGCTGGCGCTGCTGGCACAGGTCCTGCACCGCGAGCGCGACCGCCGAGTTGCCGAGGCCGAAGATCGCATCGACTTTTCCCCCGTCGATCCAGGCGCGGGCGATCCCCAGGCCGACATCGACCTTGTTCTGCAAGTCGGCCTGCACGACCTCGATCGGCGCGCCCAGCACGTGGCCGCCGAAATCCTCGGCCGCCATGCGGGCGGCGATGTAGTCGCCCATGCCCTGCTGGTCGGCGAACACGCCGGACATGTCGTCCAGCACGCCGATCTTCACCACGCCATCGGAGACCGCGGCGGCGGCGGTCGCGCGGCGCGGGCGGAGCAGGCTGGCCACCGGCAGGGCGGCGGCGCCGGCAAGAAGGGTTCTGCGGTGCATCGTTTCCTCCATGGATCGTTGGTTTTGTGGGCGCCCGTGTCATTGCGAGCGCAGCGAAGCAATCTCCCGCGAGGGGGTACCGGGATGGGGATTGCTTCGTCGCTGCGCTCCTCGCAATGACAGGTGGGGGCGGTGCGCAATGACAGGGGGTTACAACGACAGCCCGGCGGCAGCGAGCGCCTTGAGAAAATTCGGCTCCGGCGGCGGCAGCGGCGGCAGATCCCAGCTTCCGGTGCCGATCGGGCGGATCTCGCGTGCCACCGGCACCTCGACCAGGTACGGGCGATTGGCCCGGATCGCGGTGGCGATGGCGTCCTCCACCTCGCCGGCATGGGTGACGGTGTGGGAGGCCACGCCGAACGATTTGGCGAGCGCGGCGAAGTCGGGGCTGTACGGCGCGCGGCTGCCGTCGTTCTGGAAGCTGGTCGCCAGCTCGCGGCCGGCGAACATGCCGTGCTGGATGTCGCGGATCGAGCAAAAACCCTGGTTGTTCCACACCACCCAGACTGCGGGGATGTCGTATTCCACCGCCGTCGCCAGCGCGTGCGGCGTCATCAGGAACGAGCCGTCGCCGACCACTGCGACGCAGGGCCGGTCCGGCGCCGCCAGCTTGGCCCCAAGTATCCCCGAGGTCGCGAACCCCATCGCGGCAAAGCCCCACGAGTGGATCAGGTGGCGCGGGCGCAGCGCCTCGAACAACTGGATAATCCAGTTGTGGTGCACGCCGACGTCGCTGGCGATGATCGCGTTGTCCGGCAGGGCGCGCGACAGCGCCCGCATCAGCCGTTCCGGGCGCAGCGGCACCTGGTCGGAGGATGCCAGGCTGGTCTGGTACTCTTGCCAGACCTCGCGGCCATGGCGCAGGCGGTTCAGCCAGTCCTCGCGGCCGGAGGGCGCCGTGTCATCGGTCACCTCGTGCAACATGTCGTTCAGGAACGCCAGGCTGGCGCGGGCGCAGCCGAGGATCGGCAGCTCGGCGGGATAGTTGCGGCCCAGCTCGGCCGGATCGATATCGATCTGGATCAGCCGCGACGGCGGGATCGACAGCGTGTAGCCGTCCAGCCAGGCGCTGGTCGCGCGATCGTCGAAGGTGAAGCCCAGCGCCAGGATGACGTCGGCATGCTTCGTCGCATCGTTCGCCGCATACGAGCCGTTGCGCCCGATCGAGCCGAACGACAGCGCATGCCGGTCGCTGATCGCGCCCTTGCCGTTCGGGCTGGTGACGACGGGAATGCCGGTGCGCTCGGCGAACGTCTGCAACTCCGCGGTGGCCTCGGCGAGCAGCACGCCCTGGCCGGCGATGATCACCGGTCGTTCCGCTTCCAGCAGCATCTCCAGCGCCGCGGTCAGCGCCTGCGGGTTGCCGGGGGCGCCGTTGATCGCGCGGGTCACGGTTTGCGGCGGGGCGACTTCGGCTTCCTCGACGAACACGTTGAGCGGGACGTCGAGGTTCACCGGGCCGGGGCGGCCGGACAGCATCAGCTCCCAGCCCTGGCGGACGGCGAGCGGCAGCATGTCGACCCGCGTCGGCTGGTAGCTGCGCTTGACGTAGGGGCGGACCACGCTGGGAAAATCGCCCTGGTAGTAGCGCCCGGTTTCCTGGAACGGCTGGCGGTTGAACTGGCTGGTCGGCACGTTGCCGGTGATGGCGAAGAACGCCGAGCTGTCCATCATGGCCGCCGCCAGCGCCATCACCAGGTTGGCCGAGCCGGGACCGCAGGAGGTGAAGGTGGCGACCGGTTCATGGCGGACCTTGAAGTAGGCGTCGGCCATGTGGCCGGCGGTCTGCTCGTGGTGCGTCGAGATGGTGCGGATGCGGTTCTGCGCCTTAAAGGCGGCGTCGAGGAAGCCGACGTTGCCGTGGCCGCACAGGCCGAACAGGTAGGGGACTTTCTGGCGGATCAGGAAATCCACGATGATGTCCGCCCCGTTCATCAGGGCGCGTTCGCTGTGGTGCATGGACGTCCTCCGTGGTTTGTTGTTGCGTAAGCGGTCCGAACCGTCAGGGCCGGGGCGTACTCTTCTCCCCCTCCCCTTGAGGGAGGGGGGTGGGGGGAGGGGTTCGTGCCGCACCAACCCCTCCCCCCCCCCCCTCCCTCAAGGGGAGGGGGAGAACAAGGCAACGTCATGCGGGCCGCCCGTCCGCACCGTGCATCGACGGGCTGCCCAGCATGCGCGAAATCCGCGCCGCGGTGGCCTTGACCTGCGGCGTCAGCGCGGCGATCCGTTCCGGGTCCATCCGCGCCGCGGGGGCCGAAACCGCGACGCAGGCGCACGGCCGCCCGGCGTGATCGGTGATCGGTGCGCCGAGGCAGCGCAGGCCGATCTCCATCTCTTCGTCGTCCAGCGCCCAGCCCTGTGCGCGCGCCAGGTGCAGCGCGTGGCGCAGTTTCGCGGGTGTGGTGATGGTATTGGGGGTGAAACGCTTCAGCCCACCGGCAACGAAGGCATCCAGCTCGGCGTCCGGCAGATGCGCCAGCAGCACTTTTCCCAGTGCGGACGCGTGCGCCGGCGTGCGCTTGCCGACGAAGGCGTGCATGCGCACCAGCCGCGTGCCGTCCACGGCCTGCACGCAGATCGCCTCGTTGTCATAGAGGATGCCGACGTGGACGGTCTCGCCGGTTTCGCGCGCGAGGTCCTGCAACGGGGGCAGCGCCTGCCAGCGAAGCTGCTCGTGCCGCACCGCGGCCGAGCCCAGCGTGTGGAAGCGCATGGCGAGGGAATAGCGGCCGGTTTCGGGGTCTTTCTGCAGGTACCCGAAGGCCTCGATGGTGTGCAGGATGCGGAATACCGTGGGCTTGGTCTGGCCGAGTTCGGCGGCGAGTTCGGCCAGGCCCCAGGTCTTCTGCCGGGTGAAGCAGTCGATGACTTCCAGCCCCTTGTGCAGGGAGCCGAGCCGGTAGGGGTTGCGGGGGTTGTCGCCGCCGTTTCGCATTACGGAATCAGTGCCGTATTTCTGTAACGCCGTACCGTATGGCGGAACTCCGACGTTGGCAATCGTCGGACCTTCAACGGCGGAACATGCCCGGTCTGCGCTGCCGGCGTAGCGCCGGTGGTGCAATCCGCGACCGGCGGATACGCTACCGTCATGGAAACGCGCCATCATCGGTTCGGCACACGGCCCGGGAGTATCTGACCCATTGGTCCGTCGCCGGGGCGATTCTGGCGGTCACCGGCGCGGCACCCGAGCACTGGTTCGCGAATCTCGCGCACGCGCTGCGGCTGCCGCCCCGGCTGGAGCATGTGGACTATCGGCTGGTGGCGGTGATCGTCGGCTTGTCGGTCATCGTGGGCGACAATTTGTGGCGCCACCACGGGCGCCGTGCACCCGCGAGGGTCGAGGCTGCCGTTCCGGTGCCGCACGCGGCGTCCGTTCACGCATCCGCGGCGCTGGAGCTGCCGGACAAACCCTCGCTGGTCGTGCTGCCGTTCGAGAACATGAGTGGCGATCCCGAGCAGGAATACTTTGTCGACGGCCTGGTGGAGGACATCACCACGGCGTTGTCGCGCATCCGCGCGCTGTTCGTGATCGCGCGCAATTCGGCATTCACCTACAAGGGGCGCGCGGTGGATGTCCGGCAGGTCGGCCGTGACCTGGGCGTGCGTTACGTGCTGGAGGGCAGCGTGCGCAAGACGGGCACGCGACTGCGCATCACCGGCCAGTTGGTCGACGCCGGGACGGGCGCGCATCTGTGGGCGGACCATTTCGATGGCGCGCTCGATGATGTGCTCGACCTGCGGGACCAGGTGACGGCGAGCGTCGCCGGCGCGATCGAGCCGCAACTGCAGCACGCCGAGATCGAACGCGCCCAGCGCAAGCCGACACAGGACCTTGGGGCCTACGACTATTTCCTTCGTGGCATGGCGATCTTCCATCTGAGCGACGCCGAGCGCATGCTGGAGGCGCAGGCGCTGTTCGCGCAGGCGTTCGCGCTCGATGCCGGGTATGGCGCGGCCTACGGCATGGCCGCGTTCTGCATCAACTTCCGGAAATCGGTCTACCTGCTGACCGCGTCCGCTCCGGAGATTGCGGAAGGCGTTGCGCTGGCGCGTCTGGCGGCGGCGAACGGCCGCGATGATCCCACGGCGCTGGCGCTGGCAGGCCAGTCGTTGGCCTTTCTTGGCAGGGACCTCGATGCCGGTGCGTTGCTGATCGAACGGGCCTGCGAGCTCAATCCGAATTCTGCGGCAGCGTGGGCTCGCGCGGGATTTGTTAAGTTATGGCTCGGGGATCACGCGACAGCGATTGCGAACTTCTAGCGTGCTAGAAGGCTCAGCCCGGTCGATCCGGAACTTTACCATACCCGTATGGGAATGGCTCTCGCATATTTCCTGCAGGGCAAATACGACGATGCCGTGGCATGTGCCGAACGATCGGTCAGCGAACAACCCAACTTTTTCCCCTCACGGCGCATCCTCGCCTACGCATATGCGATGTCCGGTCGTTTGGATGAAGCACGGCGCACGTTGGCGGCCGTCGTTCGGGAGCGCCCGCAGTTGCGCCTGTCCAACGCAAAGGATTGGATGCCGCCGCTTCGCCGACCCGAGGACATCGAGCGAGTTGTCGAAGGCCTCCGCCTTGCCGGCATGCCCGAATGACCACGAGCCGTCGCAACCGCGTGCCCTGGATGCGCCCCAAGGCGCATGGAGACATGCTCGACGGCTTGCGCAAAGCCGGCTGGCAGGGGTGAGCGGCGATCGCGGGATTACTCAGGCGGCACGGGCGCGCGGTTCAATGTGGGCAAGCTCCGCGGCAATCTTTCGACGCTGGCGTAACAGGTCGTGGTCCGACTGCAGACCAAGCCAGAACCCGTCGGACAACCCAAAATACCGGGCCAGCCGCAAGTCCGTGTCCGCGGTCACCGCGCGCTTGCCGAGGACGATCTCGTTGATCCGCCGCGGCGGCACGCCAATCGCGCGGGCAAGTCCGCTCTGGGTCAGGCCCATGGGCTCGATGAAGTCGAGCAGCAGGATCTCCCCGGGGGTTGGGTTGGGGATTTGGTCAGTGGTAATCGACGATCTCGACATGGTCCGGACCTCCCTGTGTCCACACGAAACAGATCCGCCATTGCTGGTTGATCCGAATGCTGTGCTGGCCGGCGCGGCGGCCCTTGAGGGCTTCAAGACGGTTGTTCGGCGGCACGGCGAGGTCCCCCGGCAGCTTGGCGTTGTTCAGCATCCGAAGCTTCCGGAGCGCGGTCTGTTGGAAATCGTGCGGCAAGGCGCGGCTGAACCGGCCGTGCCAGATACGTTCGGTCTCCGACGATCGAAAGCTGACGATCACCTACGCTGTATAACGTTATGCGTTATGGATGGCAAGGCAATTCCAACGGACGAGGGTGGCTGGCGCCGTTGATATCGGTCGTTCGGCTTACCGCACGACGATATTGGGTACCAGCGATCGCAACGACGGCAGAACCGCGTCCAGCCAGCCCGGCGCGGTCGGCGCGAGCAGGGCCGTATCGACACAGCCGGTTGGGCGGAACACCTGCAGCACCCAGCGGCGGACCCAGCGCGCCTGCAGGTCCTCGGCGATCGCGACCAGATCGGCGGCGTCCAGCAGCGCGGCGTGCACGGTGGTGCGGAGTTCGTAGCTGATGCCGCTCGCCAGCACGGCGTCCAGCGCCCGCCGCACCTGCGCGCCGCTGCGTGGGCTGCCGGTGACGGCGGCGTAACGGTCGAATGGCGCCTTCACGTCCAGCCCCACCCAGTCGAGCAGCTTGAGCACCTGCCCCAGCCGGCGCGGGTGGGTTCCCGCGCTGTGTAGGCCGGTGGCGAAGCCCAGCGCCCGCACCTCGGCGAGGGCGTCCGCCAGACCTGGCTGGACGGTCGGCTCGCCGCCGCTGAACACCACCGCGTCGAGCAGGCCGGTCCGGCGCTTGAGCCAGGCGAGCGTCGTCGGCCAGTCGCGGGCCGGGGCCGCCGTGCGGCGGCGCAGGTGCGGGTTATGGCAGTAACGGCAGCGCAACGGGCAGCCCTGGGTGAACAACACCGCGGCCAGCCGGCCGGGAAAGTCCACCGTGCTGAACGGGGCCAGGCCGCCGAGCGTCAGGGCATGGCCGCTTGCCACGATCGCTGCTCAGGCGTCGGCGGCGGCCGCGACGGCGAAGGTCCGCCGTTCCTCGTGCTCGCCCTGCTTGCCGATGTTGAAGGAGGCGACCGGGCGGTGATAGCCCATCACCCGCGTCCACACCTCGCACGGCTGGCGTTCGTCGTCGGTGAGCGCGAGGTCCGCGTCGGCGGGGAGTGATTCGGTGGTGGGCGGCATGTTGTTCCTCCTGTGGGATGTTCGGGGTTGTTTTGGGTGTTTGCCCGTTATCGTGGTGAAGGCCGGTGTCGACGACTTTAGCTTGCTGCACGAAGGCAAGCCGTGGGTGGCCGGCCTTCGCCGGCCATGACACGGGGGTGGGTGGCCGGTCGCAGCCTGTCCTCGGGCGGCCCTTGGGGCCGACCCGGGGGCCGGCCATGGCACGGGGGTGGTGGGCCTGGTGGTCATGGGCAGATCCGCTGCCGCTTCGCGGCGATGCGTTCTTCGTCGCACCGCGGGCAGAAGCGGTGCTCGCCGGCGAGGTAGCCGTGCACCGGGCAGACCGAGAACGTCGGCGTGACCGTCACGTAGGGCAGGCGAAACCGCGACAGCGCGCGTCGCACCAGGTCGCGGCAGGCGCCGGCCGAGGGCAGCCGCTCGCCGAGATAGAGATGCAGCACCGTGCCGCCGGTGTACTTGGCCTGCAGCGCCTCCTGGTGCTCCAGCGCGGCGAACGGGTCGTCGGTAAACCCCACCGGAAGCTGTGACGAATTCGTATAATAGGGTTTTTCCGCCGTCCCCGCCTGCAGGATGTCTGCGAAGCGCTTGCGGTCCTCCTTGGCGAAGCGATACGTCGCACCCTCGGCCGGTGTCGCCTCCAGATTGTAGAGGTGCCCGGTCTGCTCCTGGAACGCCACGATGCGCCCGCGCACGTGGTCGAGAAATTCGCAGGCGAAACGATGCCCGGACGCGTCGGTGATGTCCTGCCGGTCGTCGGAAAAATTACGGATCATCTCGTTGATCCCGTTCACGCCGACGGTGGAAAAATGGTTGCGCAGCGTGCCGAGATACCGCTTGGTGAACGGGAACAGCCCGTCGTCCATGTGGCGCTGGATCACCTTGCGCTTGATCTCCAGGCTGTTGCGCGCCAGCTCCAGCAGCGCGTCGAGCCTCGCGTACAGCCCGGCCGCATCGCCCTTGAACCGATAGCCCAGCCGGGCGCAGTTGATCGTCACCACGCCGAGCGAACCGGTCTGCTCGGCCGAGCCGAACAGCCCGTTGCCGCGCTTCAGCAACTCGCGCAGGTCAAGCTGCAACCGGCAGCACATCGAGCGCACCATGTTCGGCTCAAGGTCTGAGCTGATGAAATTCTGAAAATACGGCAGGCCGAATTTCGCCGTCATCGCGAACAGAAGCTCGGCATTCTCGGAATGCCACGGAAAGTCCGCGGTGATGTTGTAGGTCGGGATCGGAAACGTGAAGATGCGGCCCTTGGCGTCGCCTTCGCCCATTACCTCGATATAGGCGCGGTTGATCGCGTCCATCTCGGGCTGCAGCTCGCCATAGCAGAACGGCATTTCTCGCCCGCCGATCATCGGCACCTGCTCGCGCAGGTCGTCGGGGCAGATCCAGTCGAACGTCACGTTGGTGAACGGCGGCTGGCTGCCCCAGCGCGACGGTACGTTCAGGTTGAAGATGAATTCCTGGATGTTCTGCCGCACCTCGGCATACGACAGCCGGTCCTTGCGCACATACGGTGCCAGGTACGTATCGAACGAGCTGAACGCCTGCGCCCCGGCCCACTCGTTCTGCAGCGTGCCGAGGAAGTTCACCATCTGGCCGATCGCGCTCGACAAATGCTGCGGCGGTGCCGCGTCCACCTTGCCGGTCACGCCATTAAAACCCTCCATCAGCAGCGTGCGCAGCGACCAGCCGGCGCAATAGCCGGACAGCATGTCGAGATCGTGGATGTGCAGGTCGCCGTCGCGATGCGCGGCGCCGATTTCTTCCGGGTAGACGCTGTTCAGCCAGTAGTTGGCAACCAGTTTTCCCGCGCTGTTGAGAATCAGCCCGCCAAGCGAAAATCCCTGGTTGGCGTTGGCCTGCACGCGCCAGTCCTGCCGTTCCAGATACTCGTTGATCGAGGCCACGGCATCGACGACGGCGCCCCGGTCGTGCCGCAGCCTGGTGTGCTGTGCGCGGTAGATGATGTAGGCGCGGGCTGTGCGCAGGTGGCCGGCCCGCATCAGGGCGAGTTCTACCGCGTCCTGGATGTCCTCGATCGGCGGCGGCCGATCCGGGAACCGCGCCCGCAGGGCTTCGAGCACATCCTGGGTGATCGCCGCGGCGACCGGGCCAGAAAATTCGCCGCTGGCCGCGCCGGCGCGCGCGATGGCGGAGCGGATGCGCGCCGCGTCGAACGGTGCGGTGCTGCCGTCCCGCCGGACGACGCTGCGCCACGGCAGGGCAGCGGCGGGCGGGGCGGGGGACGGCGCGAATCGCATGGGGGCGGGCCTTTGCAGGGTCGGCCCGCGTGATTGGCCCACCCGGACTCCCGGCGGCCATGATCCAGATCAAAGACACGAGTCGCCCCGGGACGAATTCGTGGCAGACTGCGCGGGGTCTCGTCGGTCGTAGTGTCGTCGGTATCAGGGGGGGCGGCCATGCGTCGGGTCGATGTGCTGTGCATCCAGCGGATCAGCGCCGAGGATCTCGCCAGGATCGCGGCGGTCGATCCGGCGGTGCGGCTGGTCGATGCGGGTGGTTGGTTCGACGGCGAGATTCGCGAAACCTGGCCGGAATATGCCGCGGCCCGCTACCTGGCGCCGGGCGCGAGCGGGACCGGCACGCGCGCCGAGCGCGACCGGGTGCTGGCAGAAGCGGAGGTGATCCTGGGGGGCTGGCCGTTTCCGCTCGATCTGCGGGCGCGGGCGACGCGGCTGAAATGGTTCCACCAGCGGCCGGCGGGGGCCAGCAACCTGCGCCTGGGCGATTTGTGGGGCAGCAACGTTGTCGTGACGACCTCGCGCGGGGCGGGCAACACGCTGGCGATGGCGGAATATGCGATCGCCGGCATCCTGTTCTTCGCCAAGGGGCTGGACCAGGCGGTGCTGGATCGCGCGGCCGGGCGGTTCGAGCTTCGCGCCTACCGGCCGCTGCTGCTGGAGGGCAAGACCGTCTGCGTGGTGGGCGCCGGCGGGATTGGCCGCGAGGTCGGGCGGCTGGCGGCCGCGCTGGGGATGCGCCTGATCGGCACGCGGCGGCATCCGGAGCGCGGGGGGCTGCCGCCGGGCTTCACGCAGATCGGCGGCGCCGGCGAGCTGGACCGGTTCCTCGCCGAGAGCGATTTCGTGGCGATCTGCTGCCAATGGACGCCGGAGACGACCGGGCTGATCGATGCGGCGCGGCTGGCGGCGATGCGGCCCGGGAGCGTGCTGGTCAACGTCGCCCGCGGCGAGATCGTCGACGAGGCGGCGCTGGCCGATGCGCTCGGGCGCGGGCATCTGCGCGGGGTGGTGCTGGACGTCTACAACGGCGAGTTCCTGCATCCGCCGCCGGAGGTGCTGTGGCGGGATCCTCGGGTGCTGATCACGCCGCATGTCTCGGGGGCAAGCGACCAGAACCGGCACGGGGCGATCGAGGTGTTTTGCGAGAATTTGCGGGCGTATCTGGACGGGGCGCCGTTGCGCAACGTGATCGATTGGGCGCTGGGGTATTGAGCGACGGGCCCGGTCTGATCGAGACGGCGCGCGACTTCGTTTGGGCTTGAAGAGCACGAGCCGGCCTCGAAAGATCGGCATAGCGATTTGACCCGGCCGTGATCTTCGTCGGTTGGCGTGATTGGCCGCCCTCCGGCACCCCCGCGATCCTGCGGACCGACCGCCCCCATAGTGGTGCTCCGTTGTCTTCCCGTTAATTCGATGGCGGCAGCATGGCGGGCCGCGTATGCGCCTCGCGCCGCTTGCGCGAGAGGCAACCATTGCCTATGATCTCAGGATGCCTTGATGCCCACGATCCGCCGCTTCGCCACCTGCAAGATTGCCATTTGTGCGGACGACCACATGCCACCCCACTTTCATATCGAAGGCCGCGGCTTTCGTGCCGTCGTCGAGATCGACACGCTGCCGGTGCGCGCGGGTAGCGTGCGGCATGTGCCGGAAGTCCTCGCATGGGCCAGAGAGAACCTCGACCTGCTGCGCCGCGAATGGCATCGCCTGAACCGTCAGGCCTGATTATGCAAACCGACCAGCCCAAAATACGCGCAGTCCGCGCCGATACAGGCCGCCGCCTGGTCGTCACCTGGAAGGGCGGCGCCGAGAGCGTGGTCGATGTCGCGCCGCATGTTGCCCACTATGCGATCTTCGCCCCGCTCCGCCCCAACGGCCGAGGCAAATCGCGCGGGCAGGCTCTGTTCCGCACCGTCACCGTCGGCGACTGGGGTTGGAGCGTGCATTGGACCGATGAGATGGAGATCGCCGCCGACACGCTGTGGCGGCTCGCGCTGGAGCAAGGGGCCGCCTGGCTGCGCGCCTGGCGGGCCGCGCACGGCATGACGCAACAGGAGGCAGCGCGGGCCCTGGGCGTCAGCCCGCGCATGTGGCGATATTACGAGGCGGGCACGCACCTGCTGCCGAAGACCGTCCGGCTTGCCGTGGTCGGCCTCGATGCCCAGGCCCGGGCGGCATAGTGCCGCGGCGGGATGGCGGAATGCGCTGCGCTGTTCCACCCTACGTGGCGAGCCGTTGACCGTAGGGCGGAAAAGCCCAGCGTATTCCGCCACTCACAACCCGCAATGGCGCGCCAACGTGGGCGATCGTTCCGTATCGAACTCTAACTCGCCATCCAGCCGCCATCGATCGGCAGCGCCGCGCCGGTGATGTCGCGCCCTGCCGGGCCGCACAGAAACGAAATCAGCTCGGCAACGTTCTCCGGCTCGATGAAACGTCCGGTCGGCTGGCGCGCCGCGACGAACTGCTTGATTGCCGCCTCGCGCTCCAGCCTTTCCGCTGCCATCATCTCCTGGATCCGCCGTTCCGACGCCGGCGTGTGCACCGCGCCCGGACAGATCGCGTTGCAGGTAATGTTGTCGGCCAGCGTCTCCAGCGCCACCGTCCGCGTCAGGCCCAGCAGCGCCGTCTTGGTCGTCACGTAATCGACCCGGTCGGCGATGGCGAAATCGCCATACACCGACGACATGTTGACGATGCGCCCGAACCCGCGCGCGCGCATACCGGAAACCGCCAGCCGGATCGTGTGGAACGCCGCCGAGAGATTGACCGCCAGCGCGCGGTCCCAGTCCGCCACCGCGAAGCGCTCCACCGGCGCGAACGATCGCACCACCGCGTTGTTGACCAGCACATCGACGCCGCCGAAGCGCGCGGCGATCTCGCTCATGAGGAATTCGATTTCCTCCACCACGGTCAGGTCGGCGCGCAGATAGATAGCGCGGCCGTTGTGCGCCTCGGCCAGCCGCTTTGCCACTTCGATGCCGTCGTGGATCTTCTCGATCCCATGCAGCACCACGGTGCAGCCTGCGGCGGCGAGCTTGCCCGCGGTGGCATAGCCGAGGCCGCCGAATGATCCGGTAATCAGCGCGGTCTTACCGTGCAGCGTCATCTGTCCCCTCCCGTGTGCATGGCCGGATCATCGGCCGGCGATGCGGCGCGACGCAACGGGGGCGCGGCGCAGGGGTTTGGGGGTTTGCCGGCCTCGGCCCATAATCGGCGTCGGAAAGCGGGCAGGGGCGCCATCGATGGAGTACACCACGCTGGGGCGAACGGGGCTGAAGGTCAGCGTCGCGGGGCTTGGCTGCGGCGGCAACAGTCGGCTGGGCCTGTCCACCGGCAAGACCGAGGCGGATGCGGTCGCGCTGATCCGTGCGGCGATCGATCTCGGGGTCAACGTGATCGACACCGCGGCGGCCTACGGCACCGAGGGCGTCGTCGGCCAGGCGCTGCGCGGCGTGCCGCGCGATACAGTCGTGGTCTGCACAAAAGTCTCGCGCCAGGCGGGCGAGAAGCAGTTTTCGCCCGAATGGGTGGTGCAAAGCTTGGACAATTCGCTGCGCACGCTCGGGCTGGAGTACGTCGACGTGTTCCAGCTTCACGCGGTGCCGCCCGCGGCCTACGACCACGCGCGCGACGTGATCGTTCCGGTGCTGCTGAAGGAGGGGAAAAAAGGAAAATTCAGCCATCTCGGCATCACCGAAACGGCGCCGAACGACCCCAATCAGGACATGCTGTATCGCGCCGCGCGCGATCCGCAGTGGGAAACGGCGATGCTTGCGTTTCACATGATGCACCAGGTGGCGCGCGAGCGCGTGTTCCCCGCCACGCGCGCCAACGGCGTCGGCACGCTGATGATGTTCGCGGTGCGCAGCATCTTCGCCCGCCCGGCGCACCTGGCCGCAACGATGAAGGAGCTGGCGGCCGCCGGGCAGGTGCCGGCGGAACTGGCCGCGAGCGACGATCCGCTCGGCTTCCTGGTGCACCCGGGCGGCGCCAGCTCGGTCACCGACGCGGCGTATCGTTACGTGCGGCACGAGCCGGGCGTCGATGTCGTGCTGTTCGGCACCGGCGATCAGGATCACTTGCGCACCAATGTCGCCTCGATCCTGGCGCCGCCGCTGCCGGAGGCGGACCGTGCGCGGCTTGTGGCCCTGTTCGGCCACCTGCGCGGGATCGGGCTGGACCTGCCGAACCGCGCCCGGCCGCGGGCAGCGCCGTGAAGGGGGCGCCGTGAAGTTCGGGCTGCGCTACTGCAACACCGGCCGCTTCACCGATCCAGCGCGCGCGGTCGAGCTGGTGCAGGCCGGCGAGGCGGCCGGCTTCGAGAGCGCCTGGACGGTGGAGCACACCGTTATTCCGCGCGGGTATCAATCCGCCTATCCGTACACCGACTGACGGCAAGCTGCCGGGCGGGGAGGGCGATTTCGTGCTGCCCGATCCGTTGATCTGGATGGCCTATGTCGCGGCGGCAACGATACGCATCAACCTGGCCACCGGAATCCTGATCCTGCCTCAGCGCAATCCGGTGATCTGCGCCAAGCAGGTCGCCACGTTGGATGCGATGTCGGGCGGGCGCGTGCTGCTGGGCATCGGCGTCGGCTGGCTGAAGGAGGAGTTCGATGCGCTCGGCGTGCCGTTCGAGGATCGTGGTCGCCGCACCGACGAGTACATCGCCGCGATGCGCGCGCTGTGGTCGCAGGACGTGCCAAGCTATCACGGCGAGTTCGTGAATTTCACCGACGCCTTTATGCGTCCCAAGCCGGTGCGCGGGTCGGTGCCGATCATCATCGGTGGCCAGACCCCGCCCGCCGCGCGGCGGGCTGGGCGGCTGGCGCAGGGGTTCTACCCAGGGCGCGGCGTGCCGCTCGATCTGATCGAGCTGGTGCGGCAGACCGCGATCGGGCACGGCCGCGATCCGGCGGAGGTGGAGATCACCGTTTCTGCGCCGGACGATCTTGCCGAGATTCCACGCCTCGCAACGCTGGGTGTCGCCCGTGTGCTGGTGCCGGCGACCGGCGTCGCCGGGCTGCGCGGCGTGATCCGTGGTCCGGACGACGTGCTGTCCTGGCGCGACGCGATCGATCGCTACGCGAGTGCCTAGGGCCGCGAGGAAGGCAGAATGTCACAGTCGGTCCCAAACCCGGAACGCGGAAGCACCACCAGGCTTCTTTGCAGCTTCGTCATATCCTGTGTTTGCTATTCCGCGAGCGCGTATGAGGTCGCAGAGCTTAATTGTCCGGGGATTATCGTGGCACCACAAGAGCTGCTGCGCGTGAACCTCCCAGAGGAGGGACAAATCATCGGAGGGTTGTTCTTTGGCGCAGTGCTCCTGACTCCGATGTTGTACGATGTCATATCGGGCGTCAGGTTCCTCCGTGGACTTGATAGCCAACTGGACGACATCAAATTGCGGCCCGGCCGCGGGGGTTCTTGGAAGAACCCTCCGACTCCGCTGCCCATCAAAGCCAAGGTCTTCATCTACTTTTTCATGTTGATTTTGGCGATTTTCTTGGCCTATCACGAATTGCCGCCGCTGATTTGCCGCGCTTCGTCTTCGGTCGCAGTAATGAACTAGCGCGACGCGGGCAAAGATTCCAATAGGAACCAACGGGAGGAACGCATGGACTTCGGCATCGGTATCGCCACCTCGGGCAATTCCTGGAAGCTCGCGCAGCGGGCCGAGGAACTCGGCTTCACCCATGCTTGGTTCTACGACACGCAGATGCTGACGGCGGATTGTTTCGTCGCCATGGGAGCGGCGGCGATGAAGGCCTCGCGCATTCGGCTGGGCACCGGCGTGCTGGTGCCGTCGAACCGCATCGCCGCGGTAACGGCGAACGCGCTTCGCCACGCTGAACAAGTTGGCGCCGGGGCGGATCGATTTCGGCGTCGGCACGGGTTTTTCCGCACGCCGTGCGATGGGACTGGGCGCGATGAAGCTCGCCGACATGGATGAATATATCCGGGTGGTCTACGGGTTGCTGCACGAAGAGACCGTCGAGACCGAAATCGAGGGCAAGCCGCGAAAAATCCGGTTCCTCAATCCGGAGAAGGCGCTGATCAACACGAAGGATCCGATCCGCCTGCATGTCTCCGCCTATGGACCGAAGGCGCGCGCGCTGACCGCGCGGCACGGCGCGGCGTGGATGTGCTTCGTCGACACGGTCGATCGGGGCTGCGCCTGGCTGCGAGGAGATGCGGGCAAGCTGGGCCGCGGCCGGCCACGTGGCGGACGCGCTGTATGCCACCGCCTGGGCGCCCGGCTGCGTGTTGGCGCCGGGCGAGCCGGCCGACAGCCCGCGCGCCATGGCGCAGGCCGGCCCGCGCGCCGCGGTGCTGCTGCATCGCGCGGCTGACGTGGCGATGAGCGGGCTGGCAGAACACCTCGGACGTGCCGGAGGCGGTCGCGGCGCAGGTCGCCGGCTATATCGACGTGGCGCAGCGATTCGAGCCGGCCGACGCGCGCTACCTGATGAACCACCGCGGCCATTTCGTCTTCGTCAAGGACGAGGAGCGCCCGTTCATCACCGCCGAGCTGATCCGCCGCACCACGTTCACCGCGACCGAGGCAGAAATCAAGCAGCGCATCGAGGCGCTGCGCGATGCCGGCTACGCGCAGTTCGTCATCCCGATCACGCCGGGGACCGAGGACGCGATCGAGGATTGGGGCCGCATCCGCAAGGCTTTTACCTAGCAACGACCCCAAGGACCCATCATGCAATTCGGCTTCAACCTGCCCATCAGCGGTCCGGTGCTGTCGCCCGCGCACATCACCCGCCTGGCGCAGACCGGCGAGGCGATCGGCTACGACTATCTGACGCTGACCGATCACGTGCTGTTGCCCGACATGGCGGCGCCCGGGTATCCCTACACGGAATCAGGGGAGTTCATGTCCTCCCGCCCGACGCAGCGGCACGAGCAGCTTGCCGCCGCGGCGTTCATTGCGGCAAAGACCTCTCGGGTGCGGATCGTTCTGGCGGTGCTGGTGGTGCCGCACCGCCCGGCGGTGGTTGCGGCGAAGACGCTGGCGACGATCGATTATCTCTCCGGCGGGCGGCTGACCGTGGGCATCGGCGCCGGCTGGCTGGAGGCGGAATCGAACGCCGTCGTGCTGACCCCGTTCAAGGAGCGCGGCGCGGTGACCGACGAATACGTGCGAGCGTTTCGCGCGCTGTGGACCGAGCACAAGCCGGTGATCGACGGCAAGTACGTGAAGGTGGATGGGACGATGCTGCTGGAGCCGAAGCCGGTGCAGCAGCCGATCCCGATCTGGGTCGGCGGCGAGAGCGGTCCTTCGCTGCGTCGCGCTGCTCGGCTGGGCGACGCGTGGTATCCGATCGGCAGCAATCAGCACGCGCTGTACGATACGCTGCCGCGCTTTGCCGCGGGGATCGCGCGGCTGCGCAAGCTGACGGTCGAGGCCGGGCGGCCGGAGGACGCGGTGGCGGTGACGTATCGGGTGAAGCGTTACGGTGCCGCGGTCGGGGCGGTGGCGACGGACGGCGCGCGGCGACTGTTCTCCGGCACCGACGCCGACATCATCGCCGATCTGCGCGCGCTGCGGGATCTGGGCGTGGTGGCGCTGGATTTCGACTTCGAGATGGATGACGTGGAGGCGTCGCTGGCGGAGATGCGGCGGTTCCGGGAGCGGGTGCTGGCGAAGGTGTAGGGTGCATTCGGGCTGAGGGAACCGCATTCACCTCTCCCGCTCTTCGCCGGAGAGGTCGCGCAGCGCAGCGACGCGGGTGAGGGTGGTGCACGCGGCACGACCCTCACCCGGAGCGCTGCGCGCTCCGACCTTTCCCGCGAGCGGGCGAGGTGTACGACGCCGGCGCTACCCCACCAATGCCTGCGCGCAGGCATCCAGGATCGCGTCGGTATCCATCCCGTATTCCCGGTACAAATCCGGAATATCGCCGCCCTGGCCGAAATGATCCGGCCCCAGCGGCACCACGCGCTGGCCGCGCACCGACGCCCAGCCAGGCATGCGTCGCCGGGTGCCCGTCGAGCACCGTCACCAGCGCGGCGCCCGGTGCCAGCGGCGCCAGCACATCCTCGATATGCGCCCGCGCCCCACGCTGCCCCGCCCGCCGCGCGCGCAGCGCCGTCGTCCATCCCGCGTGCAGCCGGTCCGGGCTGGTGATCGCCAGCAGCCCGGCGCCCGGCTCCTCCGCCGCCAGCTCGGCGAACGCCGCCTCGGCCTCGATCGCCACCGGCCCCTGATAGGCAATCGCGATCCGCGCGCCCACCGCGGGCGGCACCACCCAATGCGCCCCCGCAATCACCGCCGCCGGATCGATCCGCGCGATCCGGCTGCGGCAACTGCCGCGTCGACAGCCGCAGCCACACCGCCGAGCCATCCGTCGCCTGCATGTGCACGAACGCATGGCGCAGCAGGATCGCCAGTTCGTCGACATAGGCGGGCTCGAAACTCGCCAGCCGGTCCGCCGCCATGCCGATCAGCGGCGTGTTGATCGACTGGTGCTGCCCGCCCTCCGGCGCCAGCGTCAGCCCGGACGGCGTGGAGACCAGCAGGAACCGCGCGTCCTGGTAACAGGCGTAGATCAGCGCATCCAGCCCGCGGTTGACGAACGGGTCATACACCGTGCCCACCGGCAGCAGCCGCGCCCCGGTCATCGCCGGCGCCAACCCCGCAGCACCCAGCAGGAGAAAAAGGTTCTGCTCGGCGATGCCCAGCTCGACGTGCTGGCCCTTCGGCGACATGCCCCAGCGCTGCGCGCTCGCCAGCTTGGCGTCGCGGAACACGTCGTTGCGGGTGTGCCGGTCGAACACGCCGCGCCGGTTCACCCACGGCCCCAGGCTGGTCGACACCGCGACGTCCGGGCTGGTGGTCAGGATGTGCTCGGCCAGCGCCTTCAGCTCGCCCTGGCCGCGGCCGATCTCGGCCAGCATGTCGCCGAACGCCTGCTTGGGTGGAGGTCTTTTGCCCCGCCCGCCGCGGCGACGGCAGCGCCGGCGGCACCGGAACGATCGGCGCGCTCAGCCGTGCGCCCCTCCGGGGTCAGCTTTTCGGCGAACGGGCACGCCGCCACCAGCGCCTCGAGCTCGTCCGGCGTTGCAGTCCAGGCCCTCGAACTTGTCCCACTCATGGCCGGGGCGGATCTGCATCGCTGCGCGGAACGCCTCCATCTGCTCCTTCGACATCAAGCCGGCGTGATTGTCCTTGTGGCCGGCAAACGGCAGTCCCATGCCCTTGATCGTGTAGGCAATGAAACACGTCGGCTGGTCGCCGTCGGCGGCGGCGGCGCGGAACGTTTCGATCAACGTCTCGATGTCGTGGCCGCCGAGGTTGGTCATCAGCGCCGCCAGCTCGTCGTCCGACAGCGGATCGATGATCGCGCGCAACGCCTTGGATCGCCCCAGATCCGCCAGCACCGCCTGCCGCCACGCCGCGCCGCCCTGGAAGGTCAGCGCCGAATAGAGCGAGTTCGGGCAATCATCGATCCAGCTCCGCAACGCCTCGCCGCCGTCGCGGGCAAACGCCGCCTCCAGCTTGCGGCCGTACTTGATGGTGACGACGTTCCAGCCCATGTCGCGGAACAGGCCCTCGATGCGGCCGAACAGCCGGTCGGGCACCACCGAGTCCAGGCTCTGGCGGTTGTAGTCGACGACCCACCACACGTCGCGAACGTCGTGCTTCCAGCCTTCCAGCAGCGCCTCGTAGATGTTGCCCTCGTCCAGCTCGGCGTCGCCGGCGATGGCGATGTGCCGCCCCGCCGGCAGCCCCTCGCGCGCCAGGCCGTGCAGCCGCACGTAGTCCGCCATCAATGCGGAGAACGTGGTCATCGCCACGCCCAGCCCGACCGATCCGGTGGAGAAATCGACTTCTGGCGCCGTCCTTCACCCGGCTGGGATAGGGCTGCACGCCGCCCATCTGGCGCAGCCCTGCCATCTTCTCGATCGTTTGCCGGCCGAACAGGTAGTTCACCGCGTGGAACACCGGTCCGGCATGCGGCTTCACCGCGATGCGGTCCTGCGGGCGCGCGATCTCGAAATACAGCGCCGCCATGATGGAAATCACCGAGGCGCACGAGGCCTGATGCCCGCCCACCTTCAGCCCGTCGCGGTTGGGTCGGATATGGTTGGCGTTGTGCACCATCCAGGCCGACAGCCACAGCAGCTTGCGCTCAAGCTGGTGCAGCAGGTGGGTGCGGTGGCCACTGATGGGCAACCCGCTGGCCGGTGAGCGGTCGGCTTGCGGCTTGGCGGCGACGACACTGCTCGGCGCGTTCATTGCGGTCGGTGCCCCTTCGAGAGCGGTCAGGTCATGCCTGGCAACGGCAGAGCATACCCTGTCGCGAGGGCATGCGCCCAGTCCGATCGGCCGCACGCCTCGGCACGGGCGGCGGCGGCGCGATGGTTGTAGTCCACGGCGAGCAGGTCGGCGGAAATCGTGCCCTCGGACACGTGCACCACCGCATAGCGCGCGTGCGGCGATCCGACTTCGGAAACATGTGGCTCGTCGCCGGGATCCTGATACGCCGGGCAGCCGACACTGCCGGGATTGAGCACTGTCGGCCCGTCCGGAAGCCGCAGCAGCCGTGGCTGATGACTGTGCCCGCACAGCACCAGCGTCGCCGACACACCCGGGGGACCCGCGCCCAGCCGCGCCGCGATTGCCGCCGGCGCGTCCGGCACCAGCCGGAATGCCGCGACGCGCTCCAGCAGATACCTTGTGTCATCGCCCGGGATGCCGTGCACCGCCAGAAGCCCCGGCAGCGCCTGCACCGGTGGCAACGCGCGCAGCCAGCCCATGTGCGTATCCGTCAGCGCCGCGCGGGTGAACCGGTCGGTGGCGCCCAGCCTGTCCGCCGGCCAGTCCGTCACCCAGCGATCGTGGTTGCCGCGCACCGTCGGACATCCCAGCGCCATCAGCCGATCGCAGGTCTCGGCCGGCCAGAGCGGGCCGGAAACGCAGTCGCCCAGGTCGATCACCCGCGTGATCCCGCGCGCGGCAAGGTCGGTCAGCACCGCCTCCAGCGCGAGCAGGTTGCCGTGGATGTCGGCGATCACCGCGAACTGCTGGTCCATCGTGGTGTAAATCTCCCGGGCAATCGGATGAAGCCACGAGCCTGCTTGGATCCCGCTGTCATCGCGAGCGTAGCGAAGCTATCCCCATCCGGGTGCGCACGCGGATGGGGATTGCTTCCCCGGGTCAAGCCCGGGGACCGCTGCGCTCCTCGCGATGACAGTGAAGCGGCTGGTCGGCCGCCATCACCCTGCTCGCCTGCTCGCCGATGGTTCTGCACCGCGCGGCTCTCACTCATGGACTTCGAGGCCCTCCAGCGCAATATTGGTGGTGTCCACGGCCACGATCGCCGCAACCAGCGAGCAGATCAGCCAGGCCGCCGCCGCCGCCCCGATCAGCCATGCACCGCCCGGGTTTGCCTTGAGGATCAGCGCCGCGGCAAGAGGTGCGAGAAATCCGCCAAGCCGGCTCAGCGAGAAGCTGATCCCGGCACCGCGGCCGCGCACTGCGGTCGGGTAGATTTCGGCCTCGTAAGTGTGCAGCAGCGGCCCGTCCAGGAAGATCAGCATCTCGGTCAGGAAACCAAACAGCAAAATGAACGGCACGCTGGTTGCCAGCAGAAAGCCGATGCCCGCGGCCACGTTCAGCGCGTAGAGCAGCGCCATTCCCCATTTTCTCTGCAGCCGGTCCGTAATGAACACGGAGATCAGCGTTCCGACGGGATAGGCGATCTGGATGATCGCCGTATAGGTCAGCGCATGCACGATCGTGTAGCCGCGGGCATACAGGATCAGCGGCACGAATGTGGTGAATCCGTAGGCGCCGAAACCCTGCATCAGCTCGATGATCCAGGCGCTCAGGGTTCGCCGGATGTACTGCCGCGAAACCAGTATGGTCACCGGCATGTGGCTCACGATGTCGTAGGCGATCGGCACAGGCGGTTCCAGACTGGTCAGGCCCTTCTCGGCCATGATCCTGGATTCGATCATGGTCATCACCCGGTCGGCCTCGTCCAGCCTGCCGACGCGCTCCAGCCACCGCGGCGATTCCGGCAGCTTCATCCGGATGATCAACGAGGAAAAGCCGCCCACCGACGCCAGCAGCAGTGCCAGCTTGAACCCGGGAATGGGCAGGTCGGTGAGCGGCACCAGCAGCAGGGCGACGAATCCGCCGACCGTTCCGCCCAGGAATCCGATCGTCAGTTGCAGGCTGGTCATCTTGCCGCGCTTGCCGGCCGGACTCAGCTCCTGGACGTAAACGGACGAAAGCGGCAGTTCGGCGCCCGTGCCGACGCCCGCAATGAAGAGCGACGCCAGAAGGACGCTGCCGCTGTGCGACAGGACAGCGCCAAGATCGCCGAGCGCCAGGATCAGCAGATCCAGGGCAAACGCGTTCCGCCTGCCGATCTTGTCGGCGACGGTGCTCAACGTCACCGCGCCGACGAACGTGCCGAGGAACAAGACCAGGGGCAGCTTCGTGGCATAATTCGTCTGGCCGAGGTAGCCGAAGAAGTGCGCCGATATCGGCCCGATCGAGAACAGCATGTAGGAATTGAAGAAGGTCCCCAGCGCGATCAGGACGACAAGGCCCGCCATGTAGCGCGATCCCGGCAGCCGCTCGATCCGGGCCGCGATCGGAACGCGAGGAGTTGACTCAGTGCGCCATGTGTTGTTTCCCCCCGTATCTTTCGCTTGCGCTTACGCGACTGGGCAGACGCGCCCCCGGTGCCCCGCCGTGCGAACGCCAGCGGCACGCCGTCCGTCGGTTTGCATGGTCACGCGCGGACGACGAAGCTTCGCTCCCCCGTGCCGTATTTCCGTTCCAGCTCTTCGGGCAGCAGGAATTCCGCCTCGAGCGCATCGATGAACGGATAGCCCATGAGATCGGTGATATCCTGGATCCCGACAAGCATGTCGGGCCGGTCGTGCACGACGCCGGTCTCGATACTGTCGCGGAACAGCTCGAGCGCGCGCGTCATGCCCATGATCGCGGCGGCCGTCAGCATGCGGGCGTAGCTGACCCGCGCCACGCCGATTTCCTGCAGGCGGCGGACGGACACCAGCGGCGTGGTCGGGCGCGAACGGATGCCGAAGCCCATGTTGAGGCTGACCGGTGCCTTGACCGCATCGACAAAGCGCTTGATCTGGTCCTCCGACGCAATGGCATCCGGGTAGACCATGTCTGCCCCGGCGGCGACGTACATCTTCGCCCGCTTGATGGCGCCATCGAGGCCCTCGACCGCGATCGCGTCGGTGCGGGCGTTGATGATGAACCCGGGATCGCGCTTGGCCTTCACCGCCGCCTCGATCTTCCTGGCGGCCTCCGGCGCGCCGATCAGTTCCTTGCCGCGCATGTGGCCGCATCGCTTTGGGCTGACCTGGTCCTCGATGTTGATGCCGACCACGCCGGCTTCCTCGAACAACTGTACGACGTGATGGACGGTGACGGGGTTGCCGTAGCCGGTATCGGCGTCGGCCATCATCGGGATGGCGATGGAGCGCGCGATCCACTTGCAGGCGTCGATATTCTCGGTCATCGACAGGATGCCGATGTCCGGCTGGCTCAAGCGGGAATTGGCCAGGCCGGCGCCGGTCATCGACGCCGCCTTGAACCCGAGGCGCTCCACCAACCGGGCGCTGTAACCGTCAAAGACGCCGGGCGAGACGACGATCTGCCCCGACGACAGCAGCGAACGCATCTGTTGGATCTTCGGATTGTTCATTGCACTTTTCTCCGTCCGTGCCGCGCCGGGGCTGATGGGTGACCTTGCAGGACCGTCTGGGGCTGACCGCCTGCCGACGGGCCGTCATGGCGCCCCCTTTTCGGTGCCACTGCTGTATTTCCGCCGGAGCTGTTCGGCCGTGAGGTAGCGCTGCTCCAGGCGTTCAAGTTCCTTGATTCCGACCAGATCGTTCAGTTCCTCGAAGGGAACCAGCAGGTCCGGCCGGTCCACCACCTCGCCGGTCCGCAGTGACTCCCGCAGCGCCGCGATGGCGTTCTTCATGCCTTGGATGGACGCCGCGGTCAGCAGCCGGGGATAAATGACGACGGCGACTCCCAGGTCCTGCAACTGCCGGGCCGACAGCAGCGGTGTCGTCGAGCGTTGCCGGATGCCGAACCCCATGTTCACGCAGAGCGGCCGCGAGACGTTGCGCACGATCGTGGATATGTGTTCGGCCGACAGCACGGCGTCGGCGAACAGCAGGTCGGCCCCCGCCTCGGCGTACATGTTGAGGCGCCGGATCACCTCGTTCAGCCCGTGCGTGACCAACGCATCCGTGCGGGACATGATCACCATGTCCGGATCGATCCGCGCCTCGGCGCCGGCGCGAACTTTCTCGGTCGCTTCCTCGGCGGGGATCACTTCCTTGCCCTTCATGTGGCCGCATCGTTTCGGCCACACCTGGTCTTCGATCATGACTCCGGCGAGACCGGCGCGCTCGAACCCGCGCACGGTGAAATGCACGTTGACCGCGTTGCCGTAGCCGGTATCGGCGTCCGCGATCAGCGGCAGGTCGCAGCAGGCGGCAAGCGAGCGGACGGCGCGCAGATTTTCCTCGAGCCCCATGATGCCCTGGTCCGCCCAGCCGAGGCTGGCCTCGCTGATGCCGGCGCCCGAGATGAAGCCGGCGGCAAATCCGGATGGCTCCATCAGCCGGGCGCTGAACCCGTCGAAGACGCCGGGCATCACCAGGATTTCGGGCGCGCCGATCAGGTCCCGCAGCGTTGTGCATTTGCTCATCTCATCCGCTCTCCCAGCTTGTCATAAGCCGGCAATGTACGCGAGCCGCGCCGGCGCGGCATCACTCACTTCGTAATGAACAGTTCCTTCCGCCAACGATCCTTGTGGATGCCGATGACGTCGATCTGGTCGACGTAGTAGAGGATCTTGCCCTCGAGCGTGGCGGGGAATTTCGGCGCCTGCGGCGAGTGGGTCAGCAGCACGTGCACGATCTCGTCGGCGATCCCATGGCGCAGCGCCACGTGCGCCGCCCAGAACGCATGCGGATAGTCCCGGCCTAGCGCGGTGGCGGTAACCTTGCCGTCCGGACCGCGTTCGAACTCCACGACCTTGCTGGCATCCTGCAGAATGGCGGCGGCGATCAGGTGGTCGCGGTTGACCTTGACGCCATGGTGACGCTCGAACGCATCGGCGACCGCGAGCGCCATCTCCAGCACGCACCTGTTGTGCGGCAGTGTCGGGTACGGAATCTCGGTCGAGGTCGGAACGTCCTCGATCCGGCTCCAGGGGCTCATGTCCCAAAGGTCCTGCCAGGTGGCCACGACCGCCTGCCGCAGCTTCGGGTTGGCAATGTCCTCCACCTGTGGGAAGAGAGCGGCAACGTCGATCGGTTCCTTCGCGTTCAGCATGGTCGTTCCCCCTGTTCGTCAGACCACTTCACTCGTATCCCACATGTGGTCCGCCCGGAATCGAGCCCACTCAACCGAGAAACCCGGAATGAACGGCCAATCCGGCTGTCGCGAAGGAGGCTAGCGCCCGCTCCGGGGGTCTGCAACGGCGGTATCGTCCGAAGCGGGGAACGGCGGTATCGTCCGGAGCCAGGACTGCCCGGCGCACGTAGCAACAGCGGCGAAACAGTCAGCAGACTGTTATTACGCAGTCATTGCGAGGAGCGTAGCGCCCCTCGGGTCATATGCCCGAGGGCAAGCGCGGCAATCCCCGTCCGGGTGCGCACGGCCATGGGGATCGCTTCGCTACGCTCGCGATGACAGTGGGATCCGGCGGGGCCGCTGCCTCCCCGGATTTTCAGGCACAGATCGCACGGCACCAGGGTTCGAGGATCTGGCAAGCGATCGCGGTCGTGACCCGCCTCAGGGTCTGACGCGGAATAACCGAATCGACTGGGACGGCCATGACACAGAAGTTTGCCGCGCGTCCGATTGAAGCACTTGTTCCGCCTCAGGCCCTAACCCGCCTCACCCCGCCCCACGCGCCAGCCGACGCACCGCCGTCGACGCATTCCGCTTGCCCTCGCCGGCGTAGGCCTCGTGATACTCGTCGATCCGCATCGGGTCGTAGAGGTAGTTCACCATCAGCGTGGCGCTTTCCTTCGCGCCTTTCTCCGAGGTGTCGCCGTGCAGGTTGATCCGCTCGATGCGTGCCCCGTTCGACAGGTGGAAATGCGCCACCGGGTCGCGCGCGCGCTTGCCGTTGCCCTCCTGCAACAGATAGCGGGCGCAGAGTCGTTCCAGCACCGGACCGGCGGTCTTGCTCAGCCCCGGCTCGCGCCACCAGCCGCGTTTGGCCATGATCGCGGCCAGCGCCTGCCGGCCGCCCTCGGCCGGCATCGCGGAGACCAGGCTGGCCAACTCCTCGGCGCTCAGCAGGTCGGGCGCGTCCCCGGCCGCATCCAGCAGCGGGTCGAGCCAGCCGCGAAACCCCGGCAGCGGCGACAGTGTGGCGAAGTGGCGCAGCCCACGCAGTTCCGCCGACAGCAGCTCGACCACCTGCTTGATCAGGAAATTGCCGAAGCTGATGCCGGCCAGGCCGCGCTGGCAGTTGCTGATCGAGTAGAAGATCGCGGTGTCGGCGCTGCGCGGGTCTTGCACCGGGGCCTTTTCGTCCAGCAGCCGCTGCACCGAGCCGGCGAGGCCCTGCACCAGTGCCACCTCGACGAAGATCAGCGGCTCGCCGGGCATGCGAGGATGGAAGAAGGCGTAGCAGCGGCGGTCGGAATCCAGCCGGTTCTTCAGGTCGCGCCAGCTTTTTATGGCGTGCACCGCCTCGTAGTCGACCAGCTTCTCCAGCAGCGCCGCCGGGCTGGACCAGTCGATCCGCCGCAGCTCCAGGAAGCCGATGTCGAACCAGGCGGCGAGCAGGCCGCGCAGGTCCAGTTCCAGCGCCGCCAACCGCTTGTCGTCGCGGCGTGAGCGCAGCAGCAGCGCCCGCAGATCGACCAGGAACTTTCGCCCGTCCGGGATGGTGGTGAACTGGGTCAGCAGGCGCAGCCGCGGCGGCTCCAGCGCGCGGCGCAGCTCGGCGGTTGCGATGGCGCGTGCCGCCGGGTCCTCGGCCGCGCGCACCGCGGCATAGGCGGCGTCGACGACATCGGGATCGGAGTCGAAACTTGCCAGCGTGCGCAGGAAGTCCTGCTTGCCCGAGTCGTCGAGCGATTCAAAAGTCTCCGCCAGCCGGGCGGCACGGCTGCGTGCGCTGACCTCGCCGCCGTGCCCGTTCAGGCACGCGCGGATCTGCGCCTCGATGCTGTCGTCGGTCTCGCCGACGACGCCGGATGCCATCTCGCGCCAGACCCGGCCGATGCGGCGCAGCGCGCGGTCGAACAGGCTGGGCGATGGGGGGCGGGCGGGCAGGGCAGGGACGGCAACCGGCGCATCGTTCATTCTGGTCTCCGACGGAGCATGACCTGTCCGCCGAAATCGGTATCGGCCAGGACTTCGGCAAGGGCGGCCAGCAGGTCTTCGACCACCATCGCCGGTCCGGCGCGCAGTGCGGCGTGGCCGTGCAGGAACGCGCCGGCGCAGGCGGCCTGCCAGTCCGCCATCCCTTGCGCCAGCAGCCCGGCGATCAGCCCGGCCAGCACGTCGCCGGCCCCGGCGGTGGCGAGCCAGGGCGGCGCCGAGGCATTGATCGCGACGCGGCCGTCCGGCGCCGCAACGATCGTGTCCGGCCCCTTCAGCAGCACCACCGCCCCGGTGCGTGCGGCCGCTTCGCGCGCCGCGGCAACGCGGTCGACGCCCGGGTCGCCGAACACGCGGGCGAATTCTCCCCCGTGCGGCGTCAGTACCGCGGCGCCGCGCAACGCGTCGGGGGTGCCGGCGAAGGCGGTCAGCGCGTCGGCGTCGGCCAGCACGCGGCGCCCGGCTTGCAGCAGGCGCGGCAGGGCGGCGCGCGCGGCGTCCTGCCCCAGGCCTGGGCCGCACACCCAGACCTGCCGGCGCGCATCTTCCAGCAGCGTGTCGAGCGGTGCCTCGCTGACCAGCAGGCCGGGGGGGCCGGCGCGGTAGATGTCGGCCCGCTCGGTTGCGGCGATGGTGACGAGGCCGGCGCCGGCGCGCCGCGCGGCCTCGGCGGTCAGCCGCGCGGCGCCGGTCATTTCCGCGCCGCCGAGCACCGTGACATGGCCGCGGCTGTACTTGTGGCCGTCGGCGCGCGGGCGGGGCAGGGGCCAAAGCTCGGGCAGGTTGGCGAAGCAGCAGGGCCGGACCTGGGCCAGCACCGCCGCGGGCAGGCCGATATCCGCCAGCACCAGCTCCCCGCACAGCCCGCGGCCGGGCAGCAGCAGGTGCCCGGGCTTCAGGCGGAAGAACGTCACGGTCAGCGCCGCCTGCGGGGCGTCGCCGCGGACCGCGCCGGTCGCGCCATCGACGCCGCTCGGCACATCGATGGCGACCACGCGGCGGGCCGCGCGCAGGGTCTCGGCCACCACGCCGTCGACCTCGCGTGCCAGGCCGGCACCGAACACGGCGTCGATCACCAACCCGGCCCGCGCGGCCGCCTCCGGCGTGAACGGCGCCATCGGTCCGCGCCATTGCCGCGCCGCCCCGGCGGCATCGGAGACCGCGCGCGGCGGCGCCAGCGCGGCGACCGCCACCGGCCAGCCCTGCTGCGCCAGCAGCCGCGCCGCGACATACCCGTCGCCGCCGTTGTTGCCCGGGCCCGCCAGCACCAGCGTCGGGCACGGACGGAAGCGCGCCCGCACCGCCCGTGCCACCGCGCGCCCGGCGCTCGCCATCAGCGTCGGGCCGGGCACGCCGAGGCCGGGCGATGCCGCGTCGGCACGCCCCATCTCGGCCGGGTCGAGCAACTCGGGGCGTCCGGCGAGCCGGCGCGGCAGGTCGGGATCGAAGCTCATGGCGAGAGAGTGCCATTCCGCCGGCCGCGCCGCCATCGTCACGGCGGGATGACGACCGATGAGACTGTTACACATTATCTGGTGCCTGCGGTATGCCTTGGCCTAGCAACGCGGCGGCTGATCTGGTCTGTTCGCGAACCCGTGAGCTGGAGTCGCCTGGGATGGCGCTGGTGATAACGGTGGCGCAACAGAAGGGCGGCACCGGCAAGACGACCCTGGCGGCGAATATCGCCGCCGCCCTCGCGCCCGGACAGCGCGTGGCGCTGCTCGACATCGATCCGCAACGAACGCTGACGCGATGGCACGCGCTGCGCACGGCGCGCCCGACGCCGGCGCCGGCGATCGGCTTTTCCGACGTCGCGGGCTGGCGGCTGGCCGCGGAGCTCGACCGGCTGCGGCGCAGCCACGACGTGGTGGTGATCGACAGCCCGCCGCAGGTCGATACCGACGCCAAGCTGGCGGTGCGCGGCGCCGACATCGTTCTGGTCCCGGTGCAGCCAAGTCCGCCCGATGTCTGGGCGGCGGAGGCCACGTTAAAACTCGCCGCCGACGAGGGGCGGGTCGCGCGGCTGGTGCTCAGCCGGGTGCCGGCCAGCTCGCGGCTGCGCGATGCGGTGCGCGCCGATGTCGCCGCGCGCGGGCTGCCGGCGTTGCGCAGCGAGCTGGGCAACCGCACCGGCTTCGCGCTCGCCTTCGCCGCGGGGCTGGGCGTGATCGAGGCCGAGCCGCGGTCCGCGGCGGCCGACGAGATGCGGGCGCTGCTGGCCGAGCTGCAGGGGATGCAGGGATGACGGATCCGTTGGATCCCTGGCCACTGGTGCGCGCCCTGCACGTGCTCGGCGCGGTGGTGTGGGTGGGCGGAACGTTCTTTTCGGTGATGATCATGCGCCCCGCGCTGGAGGACCTGGATGCGGCGCGCCGGGTCGATGTCTACCGCGCGGCGTTCCATCGCTACTTCTGGCTGCTCTGGCTGGTCATGCCGGCGATGCTGCTGACCGGCTACCTGATGCTGTTCGGGGAATATGGCGGATTTGCCGAGGCAGGGTGGAACGTGCACCTGATGCACATGCTTGGGCTGGCCATGGCGGCGGTGTTCGTTGCCATCTGGTTCGGACCGTATCAGCAGCTTCGCGCCGGGCAGGGTCGCGCGATGGGGATGATCCGCCCAATGCTGTTCGCCAATCTGGCCCTGGGAGTGGCGACGGTGGTGATTGCCGCGCTGTGGTGAGGGGGGGCGGCGGTCGCCGGGGCGACGGCATTGGACCTGGCGGTTTAGCCTGAGTGTGCGGCGATGCGGGAAGTAAGAAAGGAAATCAAGTAAGAAAGCCAGCGGACACAGAGTTTCACAAAGTGCACACAGAGTTTCACCGAGAGAAAGCAAATGGCGCTGCGCGCAAGGTGTTTCGGCTGGCTTACCAGTCACCAGCGCGAAGCGCCAAAAAACCTACTCGGTGAAACTCTGTGTGCACTTTGTGAAACTCTGTGTCCGCTGGCTTTCTTACTTGCTTCGCCGCAGCTCCCGAGTGGCGTGCGCGGGGAGCACGGGCAAGCAACATCGGTCCGACAGAACGGCCTTGGCCGATCTTCTGGTTTTTCGATCCACCTGTAATGTCGAAGCGCCATGCGCACCTTCACCACCCGGCGGCTAATGCGCCGGCGCCACAGCAAAAATGTCCGCCAGGGCCGGCGAGGCGCGCGCAAGCTCGCGGTACGGGCGGCCACGCCCGTTGTAGACCCACACCGGCGTCGCGCCGCACAGCAGCACCCGGTCCGGCGCGCCATAGATGGCGGCGATCCGCTCGGGCGGCAGCTCATCGGGGATGACGAACCGGTAGTCCGGGCGACGCGAACCGTCGTGCAGGTCGTGGGTGAACCAGAGCGGGTCATTGCCCCAGGCATAGGCCGCGCCCTGCCAGTCGAGCGGCTCGACCTGAAGCTGCCAGTCGCTCGCCGCGCTGGTTCGGCGCGCGTACCAGTAGCCCGCGAGCCCGGTCTGCAGCCCGGCGGCCTGCAGGCATGACGCCAACGGCGAGGTCCAATCTAATAGCCGCGGTTTGTGCCATACGCTCACCAGGCAGATCACCGCCAGCACGACGGTGGCGGCGGCCATCGGCAGGCGCAACGACAGGCGGTGCCGGGCAAAAAACTCGGCCAGCGCCACGGCCGCAACAATGACCGGCCACCACAGGAACGACAGCGCGTAGCGGTAGGACCAGAGGTTCGAATACAGCAGCAGCATCACCGCGAGCGAGCCCAGCACGCCGGTCGCGGCGAACACCGGCCAGAAGCTGGCGAGCCAGAACCGCATGCCGCGCCGCACGCTGGCATGTCGCGCCAGCAGAACGAGGCCGGCGCCGACGATCAGCATCACGAACATCATGCTGTGCTGGTGGATCAGCTCGCCCGGGATCTGCCGGACGGCCTGCGCGATGCCATGCAGCGTCGCCCGCGGCCGTGGCTCGCGGTGCAGCAATTGCACGCCGAGCCAGCCGACCGCGCCGCCGCCCAAGGCCGCGGCCAGCAGCCGGATCGCGGTTCCTCGGGCCACCGTGCCGACCCACAGGCCGGCCAGCAGTGCCGCCGCGGGCGGCAGCAGCAGGCTGACGAAAGACAGCAGGTCGGCCGCACAGGCGGCACTGCACAGCAGCGCGAGGCCCAGCGTCTTGCCCGGCCCGGGCTGCCGCGTGGCCCGTTGCGCGATCGCGGCGGCCACCAGCGTGAGCAGGAACGGGCCGCCATCGGTGAACGGCAGCAGAACGAAAAGACACGGCGAGGCATAGGCGTCGCTGCCCCGCACGGGCGCGAACCGGAACACGCCCAGCGCCGCCGCGGCCAGCACCAGCACGACCAGCAGCACGGCGGCCAGCGTCGCCGTCTCGGCGGTGGCGCGCGCGATACGCGTAGTGATCCAGGCGGCGACGGCCGCCAAGCCGCAGACCGACCCCAGGACCCACAGGCCCATCGCGACGCGCCAGCTTCCCGTTGCCACCTGCGTCGCGCCAAAGATCAGCAGGTCGGGAACCAGGCTCGGCACGCGCGGCTGCTGGAAGCTGGACCACGCGCCGGCGCGATGCAGCACGTCCCAGACGAGCTCCACGGGAAACAGCGTGTCGGACGAGATCAACGCATCCGGCCGGTCGCAGACCAGCAGGCTCACCAGGGCGCAGGGGACGAACAGAGAAGCCGCGAGCGCGAGGCGTCCGCCGGACGCCATGCGGTGTACCGGACTGGGCGGCGGGATGGCATATCGACGGACGTCACCTGCGCGGGCATCACGTGTGCACGAGCCGGCGACATCCTCATGCTGCCGCAGCCAGTAAGATCGGGTGAACGTCGCAAGAGTGGCTGATCTGAGGTTTCACTGTCATTGCGAGGAGCGCAGCGACCCTCGGGTCAAGGGCCCGAGGGCAGGCGCGGCAACCGTCATCCAGGTGCGCACGACGACGGGGATTGCTTCCCCCGGCCTTCGCCGGGGTCGCAATGACAGCGGGATCCGGGCGGCCCATTGCTTCGCTCGATTGCCTGGCGGCCGCAACCGACTCACATTGTTACGTCCTAACCTTGTTACGTCGCCAGCGGATCGGGCACCGTCCCCGGGCGCGGATCGATCGGCAGCAGCCGGTCCAGGCCGGTCAGTTGCTCGAACAGTGCGGCGGCGCCCAACGCAATCGCCTCGCCGCGGATCGGCGCGACGATCTGCAACCCCACCGGACGGCCGAAACGATCGAACCCGCAGGGCACGGCGATCGCCGGGCAACTGGTCAGCGTGATCGCGGCATTCAGCGTCGAGGCGCCCATGTAGTTGGTCAGCTTCTCGCCATCCACGTATTCCGGATGCCGCAGATCGACGTCGAACGCCGGCGTTGCCGCGCTGGGGGTGACGAAGATGTCGAAGCGGGCGAACAGCTCGACCATGCTGCGATAGAACGCGGCGCGTTCACGCTCCGCCCAGGCGAGTCGGCTCGGCGTCTGCGCCAGGCCGGTCTCGGTGTTCCAGATGATGTCGGATTTCAGCAGCGCGCGATGGGATCTGCAACTGTTGCTCGCGGTCCACCACGAAGTGCTGCGCGCGCAGCACCATGAACGCCTCCTCGATGGCGCCGAGATCGGGCGCGACCTCCTCGACCACGCAGCCCAGCGTCTCGAACCGGCGCACCGCGGCCTCGCAGATCGCGCGCGTTTCGCGATCGACCCGCAGATTTCCCCCGTAGTCCGAGGTGTAGGCGATCCGCCGCGGCGGCCGCGCCTCGGCCACCGCGCGGGCGAATGGGACCGCCGGCGCATCGAAGGTCAGCGGATCGTGCGGACACAGCCCCGCCATGGTGTCGAGGAACAGCGCCAGGTCGGGGATATTGCGCGCCATCGGTCCCTGCACCGACAGCGGGGAAAACAGGTTGTTCGGCGTGCCGCGCGTCACGCGCCCGGGCGAGGGGCGCAGGCCGGCCACGGAACAATACGTCCCCGGCCGGCGCAACGACCCGCCGTGGTCGGTGCCCTGCGCCAGCCACACCTCCCCGGTCGCCAGCGCCACCGCGCCGCCGCCGGTGGACCCGCCGCAGGTCAGCGCCGTGTTCCACGGGTTGCGCGTCTTGCCGAACACCTCGTTGAAGGTGGAGCCGCCGGCGCCGAACTCCGGCGTGTTGGACTTGGCGATGACGATGCCGCCCTTGCGCTCGATCCGTTCCACCACCGGATGGGACTTTTCCGGCACGTGATCGCGGAAGATCGGCGAGCCATAGGTGGTGCGCACGCCGGCGACATCGGTCAGGTCCTTGATCGCCACCGGCAGGCCGGCGAGCCAGCCCGGTTCGTTGGCCGCCTGCTGCCCGTCGCCCGCCATCAGCCGGCGCGCGTGCGCCCGCGCCCGGTCGAGGCACAGCGTCGGCAGGGCGTTCACCGCGGGTTCCACCGCGGCGATGCGCGCCGCGGCGGCCTCGACCAGCTCGAGCGGCGAGATTTTCCCCCGTTGCAGCCAGGCGACGGCCTCGGTGGCACTCAGTCGGGTCAGTTCGTCGGTCATCGCGGCCTCCTGTCCGGCGGCCATTCCAGCCGGGTCGGGCGGCGTCCGCAATGCAGCGTCCCGCCCACGTCCGGTGTTGGGCGTCTGGCCACCCGGCGGCAACCTCCGCTAGAAGCGATCGGGGGTGCGCCGTCGCGCCGCCCACGGAACCGAGAGATGCGCACACCTGTCCTTGCCGCCGTGCTGCTGCTGTGCGGCTGCACCATGGGCCCCGACTTCACGCCGCCGGGCTGGACCGCGCCGGACACTTGGTTCCGTGCGTCCGCCAAGCCGCCTGCGAGCGTGCCGGTGGTGGCGCCGATCGACCCCGACTGGTGGAACCTGTTCCACGACACCGAGCTGACCACGCTCGAGGAACACGTCGCCACGGAAAATCTCGACGTGCAGGTGGCCACGATCAGGCTGGCCGAGTTGCGCGCGCAGCTTGGCATCGTCTCGGCGGATGCCTATCCGAATTTCGAGGCCAACGCCTCCTATCAACGTACAGAAGGCATCCAACAACGGCGCCTTCGCGGGCCTGTCCGCGATCGCTGCCGGCACCGGCGCGAACGGCGCCGCGGGGCAGACCGCCGGCGGTGTGCAGGGCGGCAAGCTGGGCGCCATCAACATCTATCAGTACGGGTTCGACTCGACATGGGAGCTCGACCTGTGGGGCAAGGTGCGCCGCTCGGTCGAGGCGGCCAATGCCAACGTGACCGCGACCGCGGAAGAGCGGCGCGACACGCTGCTGACCTCGCTGGCCGAGGTCGCGCGCGACTATCTGCAACTGCGCGGCACCCAGGCGCGGCTGCAGATCGCACGCGACAACCTGAAGACCGCGCAGCAGAGTCAGGAGCTGACGCGCGAGCGCGCCGAGGGCGGCGTGACGACCGACCTCGACGTCGCCAACGCTTCGGCGCAGGTGGCGACGTTCGCCGCGCAGGTCCCGCCGCTGGAGCAGCAGGAACGCGAGTACATCAATGCGCTCAGCCTGCTGCTGGGCCAGCCGCCGCAGGCGCTGGTGTCCGAACTGGCAACGGCGCGGCCAGTGCCGCCGGTGCCGCCGCAGATTCCGGTGGGCCTGCCGTCGGAGCTGGCGCGCCGGCGTCCCGACATCCGCCAGGCCGAGGCGCAACTGCACGAAGCGACGGCGACGATCGGGGTGGCGGAGGCGAATTTTTATCCCTCGTTCACGCTGACCGGCAGCGTCGGCATTCAGGGATTGCAGCCGTGGAATCTGTTCACGCTCAACTCGCTGCTCTACGCGCTGGGCCCATCGGTCAACATTCCGATCTTCGAGGGCGGGCGGCTGAAGGCGACGCTGGCGCTGCGGCAGGATCAGCAGAAGGAAGCCGCGGTGGTGTATCAGCGCACGGCGCTGAACGCTTGGCACGAGATCGACAACAGCCTGTCCGCTTACCAGGCCGAGCAGCGCCGGCGCGACCAGCTTACCGAGGCGGTGGTGCAGAACGAGCGCGCGGTGTCGCTGGCGCAAAGCCGCTACCAGCAGGGGGTGGCAGATTTCCTCCAGGTGCTGGACGCGCAGCGCAGCCTGTTCGCCACGCAGCAGGAACTGGCCATCAGCACGACGGCGGTCGATACGGACCTGGTGGCGATCTACAAGGCGCTGGGTGGCGGCTGGGAGAACGATTTCCCCGACCAGCAGTCGGTTGCCGCGAAGTAACGCACGGGCAGAAAAGCCATGCCCGCGGGCGCTTGACCCGGGGGGCAGCGCATTCCACCACCTGCCCCGCAGCGAAATCCCGTGTGTCGGCGGGCGACGAAGGTGGTCGCGGGATTGCAATGGGCGCTCAGCGAATGGGAATGCTCGACGCAAACGCGATACCAGTCGTCGGTGATCTGGCGCAGTGTCAAGAGCGTTCCGCCGGATGGCACTATCTCGCACCATCTTCGAGATCAAGGACTGCCCATGATATATCAGATGCTGCTTGGTTGCACCTTGGACCGACGCCAAAGAGGCTGCAAACAACGACGTCCGCCACGTAATCCGAAATCAGGGGTTCTTTTTCAGCGACATGTGATATTTGCAGTAGATGTTCTGGATCTCTGCATCAACGGTGTCTCCGACAATCCTGCCGCTTAGCGACAGAACGATCGTTGGCAGACTTTTAGGAATTGTAAAAGACGTACTGAACGAGCCATCATCAGTCACGGATGACGTCATCGTGTTCTGCCCGAACCGGTACGACAACGTTCCGGCAGAAATGATCATTCCGGCATTATAGTCGCGGCAGTATGGACTGCTGAATCCGACCACATGACTGGCTCCTTGGTAAACGCCATCGAATCGGCCCACGGCGTTGGCGGCGAGGGCGGGCTGCGAACTGCCGACGGCTGGAGCACCGTGACTCGCACTGCCGGCATCCATGCCATGCCGGCCGGTTGCGCCAGGCGTGGCTTGCCCGTCGGGAGCAGCGGCCTTCCCGGGCGCAACGTCCGAGGTCTGCTGCGGCGCGGGCAACGCGGCGAGGCGCTGGCGGGCGACATCGGCTTGCGGCCCGCCATTGCGCTGCATCGCCTCGTAGGCCCGCCGCGCGGCATCGTAGTCGGCCTGGTCGCGTTGCAGATCGCCAAGTGCCAACAACCCGCCTGCATCTTTGGGCGACAACTTCAGGGCGCTCTGATACAGCCGGACCGCGTCGGCGATGCGCCCGTCGCGGCGAGCCTCGGCCGCCAACGTGAACAGACTTGTTGCCCTGGCTGTCGCCGGGGGCGGGTGCTGCAGCGCTATCAACAGCGCGGGGGTGATCTCGCCAGTCGGCGGTTCGCGCTGTGCGGACTGAAATGCGCGCACCATCTCTAGCGTGCGCGGGCCGGCCTTACCGTCGGCGCCACCGGTATCCAGCCCCATGGCGGTCAATAATCGTTGCGCCTCGGCGATCTGCGGCGGTCCGACCGGGATCTGGTTTGCGTCCGGCGGGGTAGGAGGAGCTGCCACTGCTTCGGCGGCCTTCTGCTGCGCCTGCTTTGCTGCGGCTTCCTCGGCGGCCTTCTGCTGCGCCTGCTTTGCCGCGGCTTCTTCGGCGGCCTGCTGCTGGGCCTGCTTTGCCGCGGCTTCCTCGGCCGCCTGCTGTTGCGTCTGCTTTGCTGCGGCTTCTTCGGCGGCTTTCTGTTGCGCCTGCTTTGCCGCCGCTTCCTCGGCCGCCTTCTGCCGTGCCTGCTGCGCTGCGGCCTCCTCCGCAGCCTTTTGCTGGGCCTGTCGCCCCGCCGCTTCCGTGGCTCCGGCGGCGCCCGCCGATGCCGGCTTATTTGCCGCGCCCCCTGAGGGTCCGGCGAGCTGCATGGCGCCGCTTCCGAGACCCAGGCGTTCCCTGATCACCGCTGCGGTATCGTGAAAATAGAAGAACGCAACGGCGGCCACACAAACCGCACCGATGCCCAGAGCGCCGGCATAGATCAGGCGTCGATTCCCACCCGGCCGCTGGCGCCCCTTGCCGGTCAGCTCGGACAGGAATTGTGCCGGGCTGGCCGTGCGGCGAGATCGATTGAAGGCCAGTCCGTGTGCCAGCGCGGTCCACTGCTGAACCGGCATGCCCGCAGGCCTGGCGAGGGTGAAATTCGCCGTCTGCGCCATGGCGGCCGGCGACCGCCCGAACGGATGCCGTCCCGTCAGGCATTCGAAGACGATGCATGCCAACGCGAATACGTCATCCCGCGGGTCGGGATCGCTGCCGTCGATCATTTCGGGGCTGGCATAGGCCGGGGTCATCGCCCCTAGCGCATTGATGTCGAACGTGGTTCGATCCGCGGTCAGCGCATTGGGGTTCGGCACCGCCCGGGCGATGCCGAAGTCGATGACCTTCACCCGTCCGCTGGGCAGCACGATGATGTTGGCGGGCTTCAGGTCGGAGTGGACGATTCCCTCATCGTGGGCGAATTGCAAGGCCGAGACGATCTGCTCGATCACCGGTAATATCCGCTCCAGCGACGTCCCCGTGGGGCCGTTGTCGCGGATCGTCCGCTCCAGCGAGACGCCCTCGAGCAGCTCCATCGTCAAAAACAGCACCGCGCCGTCCCGGTCGAAGTCGTAGATCCGCACGATGTTGGGATGCGACAGGCCCTGGGCCTTGCGCGCCTCGCGCTGCAGGATCTGCACCGAGTCCTCGCGCCGCAGCACGTCCGGACTCAGGGTCTTCACCGCGACGTACGGAGTTCCGGTCCTGCGCCTCTTGCCGCCGCAGGTCGAGGGCACGGAACACGGTCCCCATGCCGCCCGTTCCGAGTGCCGCCTCGATCACGAACCGATTGGCCAGCACATCGCCGACCCGCACGGACACCGCGGCGTCATCCGGCCAGTCGCCGGCCTCGCGCGGCTGGCCGATGCCGGTCGCCCATGCCAGGGGACGGACCTTCTCGTTCAGCCGGCGGCGGGTTTCCGGCCGTCGGATGCGTCCCGACTTCGATATCCAGTCCTGCACCAGGACGGTGCGGTCGACCTCGGTGCCGTCAGCCAGGACGCGGTCGACCGCCGAGAAGAGCTCGTCCTCGCGTAGGCGGCCGGTCAAGAAATCCTCGATGGGGGAGACGCCGTCCATGTTCGCGCGGGCGAAACCGTTGCAACCCTGGTGACAATCGAGTTATCCCGGCGACGATACCCTCTCCCGGGGGCATGTCAAAGCCGGAACCAGTCCGTGGGCAGCCGGAACGGCGACGCGCATGATTGCGGCGGCATGCGCTCACGCATCCGGTATCCGCACAGTGGCGGCCACCGGGACGACCTGCAGGCTCAGGCCGGCGCCACGTGCGCGCAGCCGCTCGCGATGCGCGGTGTACAGCCCGCTGGCAATGATGATCGCCGCGCCCACCAGGGTCCATTCGTCGGGCAGGTTGCCGAACACCAGCCAGCCGGCCAGCGTCGCCCAGATCAACTGCGAATAGGAGAACGGCGCCAGCACCGAGGCGGGGGCTATGCGGAGCGAGAGGACAGTGAGCCATTGCCCGGCGGTGGACAGCACGCCCACCACCAGCGCGAGCAGCAGGTGCGGCACGCTCGGACGCACGAACACGACGGGCAGCAGCGCGGTCAGCACCACGCCGCCGACGACCGCCGTCCAGGCCAGGGTCGTTGCGGTCCGCTCGGTGGTCGCCATCTTGCGGGTGATCACGATCGCCAGCGCCCAGCACGCCGAGGACGCGACGCCGAACAGCGCCGCCGGCTGGAACCCGCCGGTGCCCGGGCGCGCGACGATCACCACGCCGAGCATGCCCGCCGCCGTCGCCGCCCAGCGGCGCAGGCCGACCACCTCGCCCAGCAGCGGGATCGACAGCACCGTGATCAGCAGCGGCGAGATGAAGCTGATCGTGCTCGCCTGGGCGAGCTGCATGCTGCGGATGCCGACGACGAAGAACACCGCGGAGCCGACCACGCACAGTCCGCGCACCACCTGCAAGGTGGGGCTGCGCGGCCACAGCGCGTGCGGCCCCGCCGAGCGCGCCAGCCAGGCGGCGAACAGCACGAAGATCCCGTAGCGGATCCAGGCGATCTCGATCACCGGCAGGCTCTCGGTAAGGAATTTCGCCATCGCGTCGGAGGCGCAGAACACCACCGACGCCAGCAGCGACAGCATGATGCCGCGCAGCGCGTTGTCGGTGCCCGGGATGACCGCCGGGGGGTATCCTGCCTTGTAGCTCGGCTTGTAGACCTGGGACATCAGGGGGACATCAGACGGTGATCAGCCGGGTCAGCTCCGCGGGCGTGCTCAGCATCGGGTAGTGGCCGGTGTCCAGCTCGAACCACTCCGCGTGCAGCCGGTCCGCGGTGCGCCGCTGGTGCGCCACCGGCGGGTTGGCGCTCTGGCGGCACCAGATCACGCGCGCGGTCCAGGTTTCGTTCCAGAAGCGGTCGAGATGCACCGGGGACTGCATGCAGGCGATCGGGTGCAGCGTGTAGCGCGCCAGCGCCCAGTCGCGGGTGGCGGGATCGAGGCCGGCGAACAGCCGCCCGGCGGCGTCCTCGGGCGAGGGACCGGTCGACAGCGCGGTGCTGACCGTGGTGGTGCGGCGGGTGACGATGTCGCCGATCGCTTCGCCATCGAACAGGGCGAGCGCGTCGGCGAACACCAGGCGGCCGATCCGCTCGCGCGCCAGCTCGGCGGCGCGGCACAGCACCATGCCGCCGCTGCTGGTGCCGACCAGCACGGCGTCACGCAGGTCCTGCGTAGAACAGCAGGGCGGCGATTTCCTCGGCCTGCGTCTCGGTGGTGATGCCGGGACGAAGCTGGTGGCGGCGTTCGGCGCAGCCATCCAGGCTCGGCGCCAGCACATGATGGCCGGCGGCACGCAGCGCCGCGGCCACGTCCCGCCAGATCCAGCCGCCCTGATAGGCGCCGTGAATCAGCACGTAGGTGGTCATGGGTTGCCTCCCGATGTTGCCGCATCGTCAGTCCAGGGCAGCTTGCAGAGTAGGCCAGTGGGCGATCCGGCGCGATGGGGTGGCCAACGCGGAGGCACATCTTTCCCGGCCGTGCAAACCACGCCAGACTGGCGTCCCGGTATCGAACCCGCCCCCCGCCCAAACGAGGTCCGCATGATCCGCAAATTCACCACCGTCTATCCCGGCCACATCGATCTGCCCGACCGCGGCCAGGACGCCACGCCGGCGAACGAGCGGCGCTATCTCCAACGAGCACCTCGCCAGCGTGTTCGACAAGATCCGAGGCGATCGCCCAACTGATGGACCGAACCGGCTGGGACACGCTGTGGCTCGCCGAGCACCACTTCCAGCTCGAGGGCTACGAGGTGATGCCGAACCTGCTGATGGCGGCGGTGCACCTGTGCCACCTCACGCAGCGCCTGAAGATCGGCTGCGGCTTCAACATCACGCCGATGTGGCATCCGCTGCGGCTGGCCGAGGATTTTGCCTGCGCCGACATCATGACCAAGGGCCGCACCGTGTTCGGCGTCGGCCGCGGCTACCACACGCGCGAGGTGGAAACGTTCGGCGCGCCGATCATCGACCAGGACGCCAATCGCGAGCTGTTCGAGGAGCAGGTCGAGATCATCTTCAAGGCGTTCGACAACGAGCGCTTCTCGCATCGGGGCAAGCACTACACGCTGCCGCCGGAGGTGCCGTATCGCGGCTACACGCTGAAGGACCTGACGCTGGTGCCGCGGCCGATCCACCTGCCGGTGGAGACCTGGCAGCCGGTGGTCAGCGCCAGCGCGCGCGGGCTGGATTTCATGGTGAAGCACGGCATCAAGGGCGCGGTCGGCGGCGGCGCCGCGACGATGCAGCAGGGGCCGATCACCGCGTATCGCGATGCCGCCGCGCGCGCCGGGATGGACCTGAAGCTCGGCGAGAATTTGATGATCGGCATCTTCTTCCATCTCGCCGATTCGCGGCAGAAGGCGCTGAAGGCGATCACGCCGCTCTACGAGGAGCACGCAAAGATGTTCGCGCCGCTCGGGTTCATGCCGGGCGTGACGCCGGAGCAGATCGCGGCGATCGCGCGGCGCGGCGGCTGGGCCGAGGCGGGCGTGCCGACGGTCGAGCACTACATGAAGATGGGCGCCTGGTTCGCCGGCACGCCGGAGGAACTCGTGGCGTACCTGAAGGAGCTGGAGGCGCGCTATCCGGGGCTGGAGCACGTCAACCTCAGCACGCCGATCACCACGCCGCAGGCGATGATGCTGGACCAGTTCCAGTGGGTGTCCGAGGCGGTGATGCCGCATTTCCGCTGACAGTTGGTACACCTCTCCCGCTCTTCGCGGGAGAGGTCGAGGCGCAAAGCGCCGAGGGTGAGGGTCGTGCCGCACGCACCACCCTCACCCGCGTCGCTGCGCTCCGCGACCTCTCCCGCAAGCGCGGGAGAGGTGTACACACACCCTCAGAACAGCGAATACCCGCCGTCGATCACGAAGGTGTCGCCGGTGTGATAGCGCGACGCCGCGCTCATCAGATACACCGCGATGCCGCCGAAATCGTCGCCGGTGCCCCAGCGGCGCATCGGCACGCGCGGCAGCACCTTGGTGCGGAACCCCTCGGTGGCGACCGCGTTCGCGGTCATGTCGGTCTCGATCCATCCCGGCAGGATCGCGTGTGCCCGCACGCCGTGACGGGCGAATTCCACCGCCATCGCGCGCACCATCGAGATCATGCCGCCCTTGGTCGCGGCGTAGTGCTCCGACCGCGGTGCCGCCTCGATCGCGGCAAGTGACGCCGTCCCCACCAGCACGCCGCCGCCGCCACGCCCCACCATGTGCCGTGCCGCCGCGCGAAAGGTGTAGAACGCGCCGTGCAGGTTGACGCGCAGCACGCGGTTCCATTCCTCGGTCGTCATGTCCAGGAACGACGCCACGCCGCGCCCGCTGACGCCGGCGTTGGCGAAGCAGCCGTCGACCCGGCCCAGCGCGTCCAGCGTCGCGGTGAAGGCGGCTTCGACCGCCGCCTCGTCGCCCACGTCGCAGCGCAGCGCGAGGGCGCGCCGCCCGTGGCCGCGCAGCCGTTCCGCCGCCGCGTCGTTCTTCGCCGCGTTGGTGCCCCAGATCGCCACGTCGGCACCCGCCGCCGCCAGCGCCGAGGCCATGCCGAGGCCGATGCCGCTGTTGCCGCCGGTCACCAGGGCCACCTGGCCAGTCAGGTCGAAGGGCTGAGTGCTCATCGTATCACCTCCGATGCGACGGGGATGGTCGCCGCGCGAGTATAGAAGACGCGTGCCATCCGTGCAGCCGTGGGGTGATGCGTACAGTCTCGTGAAAGCTGCCCGGCGTCCATCTTTCGTTAACCACATACCGGAATACTCGCCCTCGCACGCCCGAAAAAGCGCGCGCGACCGAACCAGAAGGGCATGGACGCGATCTGGCACTGCATCCGCCGCGTCGGCGTTCTGGCCGGTAGTCTATGGTTGGCCGGCAACGCCGGCGGGCTATGGTTGGCCTGCAACGCCGGCGGGCTGTTGTTGGCCGGCATCGCCGGCGGGCTGCTGCTGGTCGGCATCGCCGGCGCGGCGCGAGCGCAGCCGCTGTCCGCCTACATCGCGTCGGGCGTGCCGGGCTACGACACCATGCCCGGGGTCACCGTACTGTCGCGTGCGCGGCCCGACTATGCGCCGGAAGGCATCCGCGTCGACAACTTCCTGTTTCACCCGTCGTTCGAGGAAGGCCTCGGCTACGACAGCAACGTGTTGGGCGGCACAGGTTCGCCGGGAAGCTGGACGGTGGGCACGCATCCGTCGATGCAGGTGAGCTCCGACTGGTCGCGCGACGCGGTCTCGGCGGTGCTCGGCGTGGACGACACGCGCTATCTCGACACGCCGCGGCAGAGCCGAACCGACGCCACCGCGGCATTCGGCGGCACGCTGGCGATCGGGCGCGATGCGCTGACCATGGGGGCGGCGTATCTGGCCGGCCACGAGGACCGCAGCGCGATCGACGCGCTGCCGTCGGACACGCCGGTGGCGTTCCGGCTGTTCGATGCGCGGCTCGACTACACGCACACGCTGGACCGGCTGTCGCTGACACCGAATGCCGAGCTTTCCAACTACCAGTACGGCAACACCACGATCCTGGGTGCGCCGGCGAGCCAAAGCTACCGCGACCGCAACGTTCTCGCCGCCGGCGTGACCGCGCGTTACGAGCTGATGCCGCTGCAGAACGCGCTGCTGGTGCTGCGCGGCACCGCAACGAACTACCTCGCGCCGCAGGCCGGCCAACCCTCGCGCAACTCCACCGGCGCGCTGCTGCTTGCCGGGCTGTCCGACGACCGCGACGGGCTTTGGCGCTATCGCCTGCTGCTGGGCTGGGAGCAGCGCGAATTCGCCGCCAGCACTTACCGCGCGCACGGCGCGCCGGTGGCCGAGGCCGAGCTGATCTGGGCGCCGAGCGGCATGACCACGGTGACCGGGGCGCTGACGCGCAGCATCGAGGACGCGGCGCAGGAGGGCGTCGTCGGCTACACCTACACCGCCGCCAGCCTGACGGTCGATCACGAGTATGCTCGCGACATCCTGTTGCAGGCCACCGGCGGGGCGCAGCAGGCGGATTACCTGCAAGGCGGCGGCCACCAGACGGCGTTGCTGCTCGGGCTTGGCGTGACCTGGCTGGTGGATCGGCGGCTGCGCGTGTCGGCGACCTACAACTTCAATGGCCAGGGGGGTGGCGGCGTCGGCACGGCGGGGGCGTCGAACCGCAGCCTGGGCCTGCTGACCGTGCGGTACGGCTGGTGAGCGTGCGGCTGCTGGGGCTGGACTTCGCCGATCTCGATGTTGCGGCGGCGGCCGCGCTGATCGCGCAACAATCGGCCGACGCGCCGTTCCGCTATGTGGTGACGCCGAACGCCGACCACCTGGTGCGCCTGGCGCGGCAGCCGGAGCTGGCGGCGACGTATGCGGGGGCGTGGCTGCGGCTGCTTGATTCGCGGGTGGTGGCGCGCGCGGCGCGGCGGCTGGGGCTGGCGGTGCCGCCCGTCGTGCCGGGCAGCGACGTGACGGCGATGCTGCTGGCGGCGCACCTCAAGCCGGGCGAGCGGGTGACGATCGTCGGGCTGCGGCCGGCGCGGCTGTCGGCGCTGGTCCGGCGCTACCGCCTGGAGGCGGTGGCGCATCACGATCCGCCAATGGGGTTCGAGAACGATCCGCAGGCGTTTCAGGCGGCGATCGCGTTCGTCCTGGCGCATCCGGCGCGCTTCACGTTCCTGGCGGTCGGCTCGCCACGCCAGGAGAGGCTGGCGGCAGCGATCGCCGCCACCGGCCGGGCGCGCGGCGTTGGTCTGTGCATCGGCGCCGGCCTGGATTTTCTGAGCGGCGCGATTCCCCGGGCGCCGGCGTGGATGCAGCGGTCGGGGCTGGAGTGGCTGCACCGGCTGGCGTCCGATCCGCGCCGGCTGGCCTGGCGCTACCTGGTGGAGGACCCGGCGGTGTTTGCGCTGCTGCTGCGGGAGCGGCGTCGTCTGCGGGCTGGGTAAGTCGGTGCTGTTCGCTGGGTGGTTTCATCGTTCCTGGCGATTGCGGTGTTGGAGCGATTACCAGCCAGCAAGATGCACCACAGAGCGCGCAGAGCACGCAGAGAAGGTCGGGCGTGACGCTTCGCGCGAAGCGCATTGATCATCTCTGCGTGCTCTGCGCGCTCTGTGGTGCATCTTGCTGACAATCGCTCAATCGCATAGGCCCATGGTCACAATCCGGCAACGATGCCGACCGGCACCGACCGCGCAACCGGACGCGCCTTGACCTGGACCATCCGCGGCAGGACCCTGCTCCCGGCAAACCAGACGGGAGGATACCATGACGGACGTGCAGATTCTGGCGACGGGTCTCGGCTTTCCGGAAGGCCCCATCGCGTTCCCCGACGGCTCGGTCATCCTGACCGATATCCGCAACCGACGAGTGAACCGCGTCACCGCAGACGGCACCGTGGCGACGTTCTCCGACACCGGCGGCGGGCCGAACGGGCTGGCGCTGGGGCCGGACGGCGCGTTGTATCTATGTGACAACGGCGGCAGCGTCTATCTGCCGAATCACTCGATGGGGATCGGCCCGGCGCTTGACTATCACGGCGGCTCGGTGAAGCGGATCGACCGCTACACCGGCGAGGCGGCGCTGCTCTACACGCACTGCGACGGCCACCGGCTGTCGGCGCCGAACGACCTGGTGTTCGACAAGCGGGGGGGGTTCTATTTCACCGACCTGGGCAAGCGCTACGCGCGGCATCGCGACCATGGCGGGGTGTATTACGCGCTGCCGGACGGCTCGAAGGTGTCCGAGATCGCCTATCCGGTGCTGAGCCCGAACGGCTGCGCGCTGTCGCCGGACGGGACGGTGCTGTACGTCGCCGATACCGAGCCGGCGCGGCTCTGGGCGTTCGATATCGAGGCGCCCGGCGTGTTCAAGAAGCACGATTTTCCTTCGCCGCACGGCGGGCGGCTGATCGCCGGGCTGCCGGGGTTCCAGCGGTTCGACAGCATCGCGGTGACGGAGTCGGGCAATGTGTGCGTCGCGACGCTGACCACGGGGTGCATCACGGTGATCACGCCGAATGGAAACGTGCTGAAGCAGGTGAAGGTGCCGGATGTGTATCCGACCAACATCTGCTTCGGCGGCGACGACATGCGCACGGCGTACATCACGCTGTCGGACCAGGGGCAGCTTGGTGTGATGGAGTGGGATGAACCGGGGCTGATGCTGAACTACGCGGTGTGAAAGACCAGCACTCCCGCTCCGCTTGAAGGAGGGCGTGAGGGGAGCGCCGCGAGTTTGCGCGCTGGCCGGTCCTGGCGGCGCCCGCAATGCGTGCGGAAGGAAACCACGGATGACACTGGTACAGGACGCCGATCGGCTGCTCACCGAGGCCACCGCCTCGCGCGCCATCCCCGGCGTGGTGGCGATGGCAACGACCGCTGACGGAACGATCTACCAGGGCGCGTTCGGCAACGCGAGCCTGGCCGGCGACGCGCCGGTCACGCTGGACACGGTGTTCCACATCGCCTCGATGACCAAGGCGATCACCGGCGCCGCGGCGATGCAGTTGGTCGAGCAGGGCCGTGTCGGATTGGACCAGCCGGCCGGCGAGATCATCGACGAGCTTGGCGAACCGCAGGTGCTGGACGGCTTCGATGCCGCCGGTGCGCCCAGACTGCGCCCAGCCCGCGGCACCATTACGTTACGGAAACTCATGACGCACACTGCCGGCTATGCCTACGACGTGTGGAATCCCGAGCTGGCCCGCTTCTACCAGGCGACAGGCCTGCCGGCGGCGCGCACCGGCAAGCTGGAGGCGCTGAAGGCACCGCTCGCCTCCGATCCCGGCACGCGCTGGGAATACGGCATCAACATCGACTGGGTCGGGCGCATCGTCGAGACGCTCAGCGGGCAGAACCTGCACGACTACCTGCGCGCGCGGGTGTTCGAGCCGCTCGGCATGCGCGATTCCGGCTTCCGGCTGCGTCCCGACCAGCACGCGCGCCGCGTGCCGACGCACGCCCGCGGCGCCGATGGCGGCCTGACGCCGCAGCCGCTCGATCCGCCGCGCGTGCCGGAGTTCTTCAACGGCGGCGGCGGGCTGTATGCCACCGCCAGCGACTACCTGACCTTCGTGCGCGCCATCCTGAACGGCGGGGCCGGGATCCTGAAGCCCGAGACGGTGGCGCTGATGGGGCAGAACCATATCGGCGCGCTGAACGTGCAACCGATGCTCAGCCAGAACAAGGAGGCGTCGTGCGACGTCGACCTGTTCCCCGGCATGGCAGTGAAATGGGGCCTGACCTTCCTGATCAACACGCAGGACGTGCCGGGGCGGCGCAGCGCCGGCAGTCTGGCCTGGGGCGGGCTGCGCAACACCTATTTCTGGATCGATCCGGTCCGGCGGGTGGGCGGCGTGTTCATGACCCAGGTGCTGCCATTCGCCGACCCGACGGTGCTGCGCGTGTTCGCCGATTTCGAGCGCGCGGTCTACGCCGCGTTGTGACCGCGGCAACTTTCGACACGGCGCGACGACGTTTCTTAGCCGTTACGGTAAGGACGTGCCAATCCGCAGTTGCAGCCGCGCACGATCGGGAGACAACGCCATGCCAACGGCCTTCGAGGACAAGGACGCGATCCGCGAGGTGCTGCATCGTTACTGCTTCACCATGGACCGGCACCAGTTCGCCGATCTGGGCGAGCTGTTCGCGCCCGACGGGGAGTGGATCGCACCCTATGCGCGCGCCACCGGGCCGGCGGAGATCGCCGCGCTGATGGCGCGCAATGTGCCGGTGACGCCGGGCCGCATGCACTTCACCATGAACAGCGTCATCTCGCTGGATGGCGACCGGGCCGAGGCGGAGTCGAACTATCTCGTGGTGCTGCAGAGCGGCGGCGGGCTGGTGCCCTCGATCTGCGGCATCTACCTCGACGTGCTGGCGCGCAAGCCCGGCGGCTGGCACTTCCGCCGCCGCGAACTGGTGCATCACATCAAGGGCGAGATGGGCCTGAACATCCAGGTCTGACCGAGGGGAATGAACCATGCCTGATACGCCGGCCGGGCCGTTGGTAGAGTACGAACGCACCGACGGCATCGTGACGCTGACGCTGAACCGGCCGGACAAGCTGAACGCGTTCAGCGACGAGCTGGTGGGCGCGCTGGCCGACGCGCTGCGCCGTTTCGATGTCGATTCTGATGCGCAGGTGGCGATCATTCGCGGCCGCGGGCGGGCGTTTTCCTCCGGCGCCGACGTGCATCAGCGGCAGTTGCGCAAACGGGAAGAGTTCGAGGCGCTGGGCGGGCCACAGGGCTGGGGCACCAACTCGTTCGACCTGCTGACCGGGGCGGTGAACTGGAAGCCGGTGATCGCCGCGGCGCACGGCTACGTGCTGGGCCTCGCGGTCGGCATCGTGTTCGACTGCGATCTGATCGTGGCCGAGATGGGCACAAAATTCCAGATCACCGAGACGGGCAGGGGGCTGGGCGGGGCGAAATACTGGGCTACGCTGGCGCAGCGTGGCGGCGGCGCGTTCGCCAACGACGTGGCGTTGACCGGGCGGTTCTTCACCGCGGAAGAGGCGGCGGCGCACAACCTGATCAACCGCGTGGCGCCCGAGGGGATGCATCTGCCGGTCGCGATGGAGCTGGCCCGCGCGGTGGCGGCCAATCCGCCGTTGAGCGTGCGCTCCACGGTGCGCGTGCGGCGCTGGCAGATGGCGCAGCACACGCGCGAGGTGATCAACATGACCGCGGGAGAGAAGCTGTACCTGACGGAGGATTTCCAGGAGGCGGCGCGCGCGTTCGCGGAGAAGCGCAAGCCGCGGGCGTTCAAGGGACGGTGACGCGTGCAAATACTCCCCCTCCCCTTGAGGGAGGGGGTTGGGGGAGGGGTCGGTGCCAGGGTAGTATCGCAGCCGCTTACACCGTGGAACCCCTCCCCCCCACCCCCTCCCTCAAGGGGAGGGGGAGTATCACTCACATCACACCGCGGCATTGTGCACTGCACCATCACCCGATGGCCATCACCCCACAATCCGGGCAGACTGACCCGCAACGCCGAACAGGGGAAGCGGCATGGAGCTGGGTCTACGGGGCAAGGCGGCGCTGGTCACCGGTGCCAGCCGCGGCTTGGGCGAGGCAATCGCGCTGGAGCTGGCCAACGAAGGCGTGCAGGTCTGCCTCGCCGCGCGCGACGCGGCAAAACTCGCCGAGGTCGCCGCCACCATCGCCGCCCGCGCGCAGGCGCGCTGCGTCATCTTCGCCGGCGATCTGCGCCAGGCCGAAACGATGCAGGCGGCGGTCGCGCACGCCGTCGCCGCGTTCGGCCGGCTCGACATCCTGGTCAACAACGCCGGCGCCACCAGGCGCGGCGACTTCTTCGCCCTGACCGAGGACGACTGGCAGGACGGCTACGCGCTCAAATTCCACGGCTACGTGCGCGCCACCCGCGCCGCCTGGCCGCACCTGAAATCCGCCGGCGGCACGGTGATCAACATCGTCGGCATCGGCGCCCGCGCCGGCAACGACGAGTTCACCATCGGCGGCTCGGTCAACGCCGCGATCCTGAATTTCACCAAGGCGATGGCGCATCTCGGCATGCGCGAGGGCGTGCGGGTGAACGCCATCAACCCCGGCCACATCGAGACCGAGCGGCTGACGCGCAACGTCGCCCGCCTGGCGCATCTGCGCGGCGTCACGCCGGACGCCGCGCGCGCCGGGCTGCTCGCGGCGTGCGGCACCGCCCGGTTTGGCCGGCCGGACGAGATCGCCTCCGCGGTGGCTTTTCTGGCCTCGGACAAGGCGTCCTTCGTGCAGGGGGCGCTGATCGATATCGACGGCGGCGAAAACCGCGCGCTCTAGCGATCGAGATGTCATAAGCCGGTGACATAACGAGAAGGAAATGAAATGGCAACCGATCTCACGACCTCCGATGCCACCGGACGACTGGCGCGCCATATCCTGAGCACGAAGCCAAAGGATCAGCCGCCCGAGGTACGCGTCGAAGCTCGGCGCGCCTTCCTGAACATCCTGGGCTGCATGCTGGGCGGTGCGCGGCATGCGACGGTGGATGCCGCCGACGCGGCGCTGGGACCGTTCAGCGGCCCACCGAAGGCGACGCTGATCGGGCGCGGAACCAAAGCCGACCCGCTGCATGCGGCGCTGATCAACTGCCTGGCCTCCAGCGTGCACTCGTTCGACGACACGCATGCGCTGGCGATCGTGCACCCGAGCGGGCCGGTCGCCGCCGCCGCGCTGGCGGTGGCGGAGCTGTGGCCGATCAGTGGGGCGAATTTCCTGACCGCGTTCGCGCTTGGAATCGGAACGGTGTGCCGCCTCAGCATGGCGCTGTCGGTGGCCCCGGCGCGCAGCACCATCGCCTGGTCGCAGACCGGGATCTGCCGGCGGGCTGGGCGCGGCCGTTGCGGCAGGCAAACTGCTGGGACTGGACGAGGACGGCATGCGCCGCGCGATCGGCATCGCCGCCTCGCAGGCCGCCGGCATGCGGGTGATGCACGGCACGATGACCACCGCGCTGATGCCGGCGCAGGCGGCGCAGACCGGGCTGGCCGCCGCGCTGCTGGCAGCGCAAGGGTTGACCGCGTCGCTGATCGGGCTGGAGGGGCGCCACGGCTATCTCAGCGTGTTCGCCGAGGCGCCGCACCTGCCTTACCTGCTGGACGATTTCGGCGAGCGGTTCGAGCTGCTGCGCAACACCTACAAGCCGTATCCGTGCGGCATCGTGATCCACCCGATCCTGGATGCCTGCCTGCAGCTTCGGCGCAAGCACACGCTGGATTATCGGGACATCGACCGCGTCGCGATCAAGGCCTCGCCCTCGGCGATGGCGCTCGCCGACCGGCGCAACGCCACCGATGAGTTCCAGACGCATGTCAGCCTGTATCACTGGGTGGCGGTCGCCTTCATCCGCGGCACGGCGCGCACCACGGACATGCTGACCGAGGTGGCGCTGGACCCGGTGATCGTCGGGTTCCAGGACCGCATCACCGCGGTGCGCGACGATGCGGTCACGCCGGATGCCGCCGAGGTCGTGGTGACGCTGCGCGACGGGCAGAAGCACACGTGTCGGATCGCGCATTGCGTCGGCAGCGAGTCGCAGCCGATGACCGATGAGCAGCTCGAGGAAAAATTCCTCGATCTGGCGGAGATCAGCATTGGCGTGGAGCGGGGCCGCAAGCTGATCGCGGCCTGCCGGGCGATCGAGACCGCGCCGGATGTCGGGGCGATCGCGCGCGATGCCGGGTAGTTGACCCCGGCTGGATCACCCCGGGCGATGACCATGGTCCGGGCGCGTGGTATCCTGGACCGGCCTTCCCCACCCCCAGGACGAGGACCATGTCGAGCCGCCTGGACGGTCACGCTGAGCTAGCGGCCGAACGCGCGATGTTGCGCAGGATCCCACGCGAGGTTGGTTCCCATTGCGTCGCGATCGTGCGCCCAGGCGTCGCACCGTCCGCGGAGTCATCCACGTCCGCCGAGCCGCCATGCCGATGATCGATTGGCTGATGGATTTGCGCCGACGGCCGGAATCGTGGGGGCCATGGCTGATTCTGCTGGTGGTTGCGGTCCTCGCGCACGCACCGGAGCTCGGTTTTTCGCTGTCATCCAGCTCGCTCTACTTCGCCTCGGGCCTGACCGCCACCGTGCCGATCGGTGTGCTGCAGGGCCAGCCCGGCTGGAATGATCCGTGTTCCGGGACCGTCACGCAGGCGCTTGGCGGGCTCGCGGCAAGGCTGCTGCTGCATGGCCGGGTTCCCTGGTGGAACCCATATTCGGGTGTGGGTCTGCCGCTGGCGGCCGAACCGCAGACCTCGGCGCTGTTCCTGCCGTTCGTGCTGCTGCTGAATACCGCCGAGGGCGTGCTCTACCTGAAGCTCAGCCTGCAGGTGCTGGCGGGTTTCGCGACCTATGCATTGCTGCGCCAACTTGGCATGGCCCGCCGCGTCGCGCTGCTCGGTGGCATTCTTTATGAGCTCAACGGCACGTTCGCGTGGATGGCGAACGCGCCGATCAATCCGGTGCCGTTCCTGCCGCTGCTGCTGTTGGGCATCGAGCGTGCGTTCGCCCATGCCGGCGCCCATGCCGGCGCCCATGCCGGCGCCCATGCCGGCGCTCATGCCGGCGCTCATGCCGGCGCCCATGCCGGCGAAAGACGCAGCGGCGGCTGGGCGTGGATCACCGTGGCGCTGGCCTATTCGCTGTATGCCGGCTTTCCCGAAACCGCCTACATCGATGGGCTGCTGGCCGCGACCTGGGTCATCTGCCGCTTCGTCGTGGCGACCGACGCCGCCCGGTGGCGGTTCGCCGGAAAAGTGGTCGTTGCAGGCGTGCTGGCTTTGCTGATTGCCGCGCCCGTCGCCCTGCCGTTCCTGGAATTTCTGCCCAACTCCTACCTCGGCACGCACGGGGCGATCACGATCCCGCTCGATCCCGGCAATTACGCCATGTTCCTGGTGCCGTACCTGTTTGGCCCGATCAACTACGACAACCACTGGTTCATGTGGGGGTCTGCCGGGGGCTACCTCACGGTGCCGCTGGGTTGTCTGGCGACCCTGGCCCTGCGGCGGCACAGCCGCGAGCTTGCCTTGCGCATCATGCTGGCCGGCTGGATCGTCGTGGCAATCGCCGTGTCGGCGAACGTGCCGATCCTGTCGGACGTGCTGGACGTGATCCCGGCCTTCCGGGACATCTGGTTCTCCCGTTACGCGGTGCCGTCCTGGGAGATGGCGGCTGTCCTGCTGGCGGCGTTTGCGCTGGACGACTGGCAGCGCGGGGCGTGGTTCGGCTTCGGCCGGACCATGCTGATCTGGGCCATCTGGAGCGTCCTCACCGTGGCGGCGCTGGTCCCCGCGCGGCCGGCGATCCTCGACCTGCTGCATGATCGGCCGGCCTATGGCGACCTGCTGTCCGGCAGCCTGCTTTCGACCGCGGTGATGGCGATCGCGATCGCCGCGGTGGTGGCGGCACGTTGTACGCCGGGACGCAGCCTGCTCGCCTGCTTCCTGCTGGCGGGTCAGGCGATCGCGCTGTTCAGCTTCCCCCTGCTCGCGGGGACGCGCACGCCGGCATACGACAGCGCCGCCATCGACTTCCTGCGGACCAATCTCGGGCTGTCCCGGTTCTATACCCTCGGGCCGTTCTCGCCCAACTACGGCGCGTTGTTCGGTACCGCATCGATCAACCACAACTACCTGCCGATCCCGCGGTTGTGGGTGGATTACATCCACGCCCATCTCGATCCCGGTGCCGATGAGGTCAGCTTCACCGGTGCGTTCCCCTCGGCGCCACCCGGCGGGGAGACCCGCGTCGAGGCATTCCGGCGCCGCGCAGCTTCGTATGCAGCCGTTGGGGTGAAGTTCGTTCTGACCCCGCCCGGCCTCAACCCGTTCATTGCGACCGCCGGCATTGCGCCGACGGCGTCGGGGGCCATCATCCAGCCGCTGAACGCCGGGCAGTCCCTGTCCGGCGTGGTCCCCGCGGACCATCTTCGGGCCGGCAACGTTGACAGCCTGGCGTTCGTCGTCGGCACCTACGGGCGCACGTCCGACGGAGTGTTGACCGTGCGGCTGTGCACCAAACGTGACTGCGTGGACGGATCGGTGCCGCTGGCCACGGTGGGCGACAACGTCTTCGTGACCATCCCGTTCGCCACGCCGCTGACCGTGCAGCCCGGCGATGACGTCCGCTACCGGTTCACGCATGCGACGGGCAGCCATGTGGTTGCCGTCTGGCTGTGGCCGCAGCCGGTCGGGGCGGCCGGCAGCCTTCCGCCGACCGAAACACCGGGCGGCCTGGAGCCCGGCTATGCGCCGGCCCTCGTGCTGGCCTATCCGCCGGCACAGCCATCGCCGCAGATTGTCTATCACGACGACGTAATGAACATCTTTGAGCTGCGCGCGCCGGCGGCGTATTTCGAGGTCCGCGGCGGCCCCTGCGAGCTGGCCTCGGTGGGACGGCGGCAGGTCCGCGCCGACTGCCAGGCAGCCGCGACGCTGATCCGACGCGAGCTGTTCTTCCCGGGCTGGCGCGCCGCGGTGAACGGCGTCGATGTCCCCATTTCGCAGCTCGATCAGTTATTCCAGGCGGTCGAACTTGCCCCCGGGCGGCAGGACGTGCGGTTTGCCTACGCGCCGCCGCATATCGGCTGGGCCTACGCGGCGGGTGTTGCGGGGGCGCTGGGGTTACTGGCAAGCCTGTTCCTGCCCGGCATCGCGCCTGGCCGCGGGTGGTGCGAGACGACGGCGGACGCTCGGGCGATCGCGCCGGATGCGGGGTGAGGCAGGCCGTTGGCAAACCGTGACGGTCGCGGCCGGACGGGTCGGCGCTGACCGCGCCTACCCGAGGTAGTAAGCCCGCACGATCAGCCGGGGCAAGACGAGCACGTCGGCCGCCGCCGCGGCGAGCGGTAGCAGCAACAGGGCGTGGCGCAGACTCGCGCCACCGCGCACACCCAGCCGCGGCAGGGCGAGCGCCAGCAACGGCACGAGCGGCAGGAAGTAGCGGCCTTGCGGTCCGACGACACGATCCAGACCGACGTCGGTCCAGACGAGGTATTGCGAGATGTAGATGGTGAGCACTGCCAGGAATGCCGCGCCGGCGAGGAACGGCGGTTCCAGCCACCTGGCGCCGGGTTCGGCGGTGCCCTTCGTTCCGATGCAGTCGGCGATGACCGCCGCCGCCAGCGCGGCCGCCCACAGCCGGTACAGCGCGCCGGGCAGCGGGAAGTTCAACCACCCCAGCACGCCGATGAACCTTGGCGGGATCGATGCGTCGTGCAGGATGGTCATGACGGGCAGGGTGACGAAGCGCGTAGGCACCTCCAGCAGGATGCCGAGCTGGGCCGCCATGTCGGTGCGGTCGAAGATGGCCGGGCGCGGTCCGCTCCATAGCGGGCCGGCCTCATACGGGGCGCGCAGCTCGGCAACCGACGCGTAGTGGACATTGAGCCAGGCCCAGCCGAACGCCGGCAGCGCCACCAGGACGACGACCGCCAGTCGGCGCCAGAGTTCCGCCCGCTCGGCCCGCCATTGGCCGGCTGCCGGCAGCGGCAGCAGCAGCATCGCGGCCATTGGCAGGTAGGGCGGCTTGGCGGTCGCGACGGCGGCGATGCAGGCGGCCGCCGCCCAGTAGCACGGCGCGCGCGAAACCGGGCGTGACGCGCCGGTCGCCGCCGCACGCGTCACCAGCGCCGCCGCGAGGACGGCGCAGGCGATCAGCAATCCGTCCTGGCTGGCGGAGGCAGCGAGGTTCAGTGTCATCGGCACGGTCAGCGTCAGCAACATCAGCGCGCGGCCGCGCCGGGCCGCCAGCAGGCTGACCACCCCCATCGCGGTGAAGCAGAGCAGATTCGCCACGCGTGCGGCGATGAACGCCTGGTATGGGGCGAGGCCGACCAGCTTCGCGCCGCCGAGGGCAAGCGCGGCGGGGACGTAAAACAGCGGCATGTAGCCGGCGATGATGCCCAGATCGATGAAGGCCGGCCTGGCATCCCAGGTCACCGCGCGCGTCTGCCGGTCCATCTCGGCCGTGACCACAGGCGGTGCCGGATCCATCGGCCGGATCGGCAGCTTGACGACCGAGAGCAGTGCCAGGTCGGCACGCATCCCGGGTTTGATGACCTGCTTGCCGTCCGGCAGCGTGATCGGCTCCCGGTGGCCGATGATCCCGCCGTAGAGCAGCCCGTCGGCGCGCAGCAGGTGGCCAGGTTCGTCGGCCACATGGCCGAGCGGCACGCTGACCGCAAGGAACACGCCGAGCGGCAAGGCCAGCACCACGAACAGCATCGCAAGGGCGCCCGGCCAATCAGTGCACCACGAACCGAGCGGGCCAGCAAAGGACTTCAGGCGAATGTGCGACGCTCCGGCGGGTCACGGCCCGGCGACCGCAGGGGGCGGAGGCGGCCGCGGAATAGTGCGAGGGTCACGTGCGCGCGGCAAGCTCCCCCAGGGCAATCCGGTGCAGCAGCGAGCTCGCCTGCATCCCGCTGTCATTGCGAGCGTAGCGCAGCAATCCCCGTCGCGTTGTCGGCTGCGTCCGCGCTACATCCAGTGCGGCGGCTGCCATGCCCAGCTTCCGTCCGGCGTTTGCGCCCAGTGCCCCGGCATGTACATGTTGCCGTGGCCGTCTTGCGGCACAAACTCGCCTGGCGTCCAGGCGTAGCCGCCGCCGGTCCAGTCCCAGTGGCCGGGCTGCCACAGCAGCGGCGTCGTGGTCACCGGCGGCTTGCCCATCACGTCGGGGTACGGCGGTGGTGGTGGCGGCGGCGGTGGCCCACCGGGGGGCAGCGGCACGCAGCTCGCCAGCGCCAGGCAGGTCGCTCCAAGCAGCCAGCTTGCGGTCCAGCGTCCGATCATCAGGATGCCCGTCCTTCTGCCTGTGCGCCGTCTGCCGCAGCGCCGCGCCCGCGCACCCGGTCTATACCCCGTACGCCGGTTTATATCCCGCGCGCCGGTTTATACCCCGTGCGCCCGGTTTATACCCCGTGCGCCCGGTCTAGAGACTGTCCGGCAGCAGCACCGTCGCCACCGCCTGCGCGGCGATGCCCTCGCCGCGCCCGGTAAAGCCCAGCTTCTCGGTGGTGGTGGCCTTCACCGAGACCCGGGACGGATCGATCTCCAGCAGTGCGGCGAGTCGCATGGTCATTGCCGCCGCATATGGGGCGATCTTCGGCCGTTCACAGATCAGCGTCACGTCGACGTTCGCCAGCCGGCCGCCGCGCGCGGCGATGCGGGCGGCCGCGTGCGCCAGGAACTGCGCGCTGTCGGCATTCTTCCAGGCGGCCACGCTGGGCGGGAAGTGCCGGCCGATATCGCCCTCGGCCAGCGCGCCGTAGATCGCGTCGCACAGCGCGTGGATGCCGACATCGGCGTCGGAGTGTCCGGCCAGGCCGCGCGGATGCGGCACGGTGACGCCGCACAGCATCAGGGGCCGCTCGTCGCCGAAGGCGTGGACGTCGAAGCCCGTGCCGGTCCGCGGGCGCCAGGATGGATCCGCTCATCGCACGCTCCAGCCGTTGCAGGTCCTCGGGATAGGTCAGCTTGATGTTGTCCTCGGCGCCGGGAACCAGCAGCACGGTCTGGCCGAGCGGCCTCCAGCAGCGAGGCGTCGTCGGTGGTGCTGCCGCTCGCCCGCGCCCGGTGCGCGGCGAGCAGCGCCGCGAACCGGAACGCCTGCGGGGTCTGCGCGCGGAACAGCCCGGCGCGGGGCACCGTCTCGACGATCCGCCCGTCGCTGCCGCGCTTCAGCGTGTCGGCGACCGGGACGGCCGGGATCGCGCCCGGTGCCCGCTCCAGCGCCGCCAGCAGGGCAGGGATGGTGCCGGGGGGAATCAGCGGCCGGGCGGCGTCGTGCACCAGCACGATGTCGGGGGCGTAGGGCACCAGCGCCTCCAGCCCGGCCCGCACGCTGGCCTGGCGGGTCGCGCCGCCCGGCACCGGGGGCAGGCACGCGGTGCCGCGCAGCGCCGCCAGGATCGGCGCGGCCTCGCCGACCGGCTGCACCAGATCGACCTCGCGGGCCAGCGCCTCGGCGGCGTGGCGGATCACCGCGCGGCCGGCGAGCGGCAGGAACTGCTTCGGGGTTTCCGCGCCGAACCGGCTGCCGGAGCCGGCGGCGACCAGGACGGCGGCGATGGTCATGCGGCAGCCTCGCGAAGCACCGTGCCGACGTCAATCGGGGGAGTGCACGATATGTGCGGGCAGTAGGTTAGCTTGCGATCGAGATCGGTTTCCGATGTCAGGCACATGATCTGATCAGGAATACGATTCATAAGCCCAAAGCCGGGATCGGCTTGCAGTGGGCCATTGCCATCAGGCAGCCACGGATTCCGGGCCGCGCGCCAGCTCGACCTTCAGGCGCAGCCCGACCTGACGTGCCGCCCGGGTGAGCGTCGTCAGATGTACCGCGGCATTCTCCGGATCGAGGAGACGATCGATCTGCGTGCGGCTTGTTTTCAGCCGTGCGGCCATCGCCTTCTTGGTGATGTGCTGCGCGGTCATTTCCTGTTTGAGCTGCCACGCAATCACCCGCTTGACCGCAACTGCTTCCACTTCATCGAGGATGCCCTCCTCTTCAAGGAAAGAGTCGAAGCTGGCACCGGTGCTGGAGTTATCTCTGCGCATTGTCCATGTCCTTCTCATGCTCGGCCTTTCTGGCACGAGCGATCGTCAAAACCGCGTCCGGGGTTTTTTGGCTTTTCTTGATGAAGCCGGGCAGCAGCACCATCCGCTGGTCCGCATCGACATAGAACAGAACCCTGGCTATTCGGCCCGGCAGCTTGGTCCGGAAGAAGAATGCTGGGACGCGCTTCGTCGGCCTGGAGGCGACCGGTCGTTCAATCGATGTGGCAGTCCTGCGTGGCATCGACGCGGCTCCCTGTGTGCCGCCGAAGGTGCACATGCGCAAGCGCAAAGCGGCATCAAGACATCAAAATCCGCGATTGCCTTGGCGGGGGTGTGTCGGTAATCTGCCCAAATCATGAGCAACTGTCACTATGCCACAACGGATGCTGCCGCCATGCATTGCAGCGCCGCGGCGGCAGCGTTGCCGTCCATCGACCTCGGGCGCGGGGTCCGGATCGAGACGCCGGTCATCCTGGCGCCGATGTCCGGCGTCACCGACCTGCCGTTCCGCCGCCTCGCCAAGCAGCTTGGGGCCGGCATGGTGGTGTCCGAGATGATCGCCTCCTGGGCGATGATCCGCGAGAACCGCAACACGCTGCGCATGGCCGAGGTGGACGGCTGCGGCGGCATCTCCGCGCTGCAGCTTGCCGGCTGCGAGCCGGCGGCGATGGCCGAGGCGGCGCGCCTCGCCGTCGATCGCGGCGCCGACCTGATCGACATCAATTTCGGCTGCCCGGTGAAGAAAGTGGCGGTCGGCCAGCTTGCCGGCTCCGCGCTGATGCGCGACGAGGCGGCCGCCGCCGCGCATCCTGGCGGCCACGGTGCGCGCCGTGCCGGTGCCCGGTGACGCTGAAGATGCGCATGGGCTGGGACCATGCCAGCCTGAACGCGCCTCGACATGGCGCGCATCGCCGAGCAGGCGGGCATCCGCATGGTCACCGTGCATGGCCGCACCCGCCAGCAATTCTACACCGGCACCGCCGACTGGGATTTTATCCGTCAGGTGAAGCAGGCGGTCGGCATTCCCGTCATCGTCAACGGCGACATCCTGACCGAGGACGACGCGGCCGAGGCGCTGCGCCGCTCCGGCGCCGACGGCGTGATGATCGGCCGCGGCTGCTACGGCCGGCCGTGGTTCCCGGCCCAGGTGGCGCATTTCCTGCGCACCGGCCGGCGTCTGCCGGAGCCGCCGCTGTCGCGGCAAAAAGCCATCTTGTTAGAGCACTATCACGATGATGCTCAGCCATTTCGGGCATGACGCGGGGCTGCGTCTGGCGCGCAAGCACGTCGGCCTGGTACTCGCGCGGCCTGCCCGGCTCGGCCGAGTTCCGCGCCGACGTGATGCGACTGCCTCGACGCCGCAGCGGTGATGCGACTGATCGACACGTTCTACGACCGCCAGATCGGCCGCGGCGCGGCGCGCATGCTGCCGGGGCGTGCCGATCCCGTGGCCGAGCTGGCCGCCGAGGCCGCATGATCAACCCGGTCGCCCGTGCCGCGCGCGCCGTCATCGGCCGCGCCAGCGAACGCCAGCCCGGCGCGCGAGTCCTGAGCCATCGACCGCGTTGCCGGACGCCAGCCTGATCCTCAGCGCGCTGCCGGTCCCGGTGGTGCTGCTCGATGCCGAGAACCGCTTCCGCTACGTCAACCACGCCGCCGAGCAGTTTCTCGGCATCTCCGCCGCGCAACTTGCGTCAGCTCCGGCTGACCGACCTCGTGCCGGCGGACAACCCGTTGTTCCTGCTGATCGATCAGGTGCGGCAGCGGCGAGGCCACGGTGTCCGATCACGACCTGACGCTGGACAGCCCGCGGCTGCACAAGCCGGGCATCACCGTGCAGGGCTCGCCGCTGCCGGAGGAGCCGGGCGCCGTGCTGCTGGTGCTGCAGGATGCCTCGGCCGCGCGCGCGCTCGACCGCCAGCTCAGCTTTCCGCAGCGCCGCCCGCAGCGTCAGCGGCATGGCCGCCATCCTGGCGCACGAGGTGAAGAACCCGCTCTCGGGCATCCGCGGCGCCGCCCAGTTGCTGGAGACCAGCGTCGGACCGGCCGACCGCGAGCTCGCCGTGCTGATCCGCGACGAGGCCGACCGCATCCGCGGCGCTGGTCGACCGCATGGAGATTTTCGGCGAGAAGCCGATCGCGCGCAGCGCGGTCAACATCCACCGCGTGCTGGAGCATGTGCGCAGGCTGGCGCAGTCCGGCTTCGCCGCGCATATCCGCTTCCAGGAGGTCTACGATCCCGTCGCTGCCGCCGGTCTGGGGCAACCGCGACCAGCTGGTGCAGGTCGTGCTGAACCTGGTGAAGAACGCCGCCGAGGCCGCCACCCACGCCGACCAGCCGAACCCGGAGATCGTGCTGTCCACCGCCTACCAGCACGGCATGCGGCTGGCCGTGCCCGGCTCCACCGAGCGGGTCGAGCTGCCGCTGATCGTCGCGGTGCGCGACAACGGCCCGGGCATCCCCGAGGATATCCGCCCGCATCTGTTCGAGCCATTCGTCACCTCGCAAGGCGTCCGGCAGCGGGCTCGGACTTGCGCTGGTCGCCAAGATCGATCGGCGACCATGGCGGGCTGATCGAGGTGGACAGCCGCCCGGGCCGCACCGAATTCCGCCTGCACCTGCCGGTGCTGACCGAGCGCGACGCGGAGTTCGCCGAGTAGACCGCCGTGCCGATCGATCCCGCATCGGAGCAATTTCGCCGGATCGATATTGCCGAACAACTTTGAAGGAACCCCAATGACGCCCCCCACCGTGCTTGTCGCCGACGACGACCGCTCGATCCGCACGGTGCTGACGCAGGCGCTGGGCCGCTCCGGCTACCAGGTGCGCACGCACCGGCAACGCCGCCACGCTGTGGCGCTGGGTGGAGGAAGGCGAGGGCGACCTGGTGATCACCGACGTGGTGATGCCGGACGAGAACGGGCTGGACCTGATCCCGCGCATCCAGCCGCGTCCGCCCCGACCTGCGCGTGGTGGTGATGAGCGCGCAGTCCACGCTGATGACTGCGGTGAAGGCGGCCCAGCGCGGCGCCTTCGAATATCTGCCCAAGCCCTTCGATTTGCAGGAACTGCTGGCGGTGGTCGGCCGCGCGCTGGCCGTCCCGCCGCGAGCCCACGGCGCTACCGCGCCGGAGCCGCGCGACGCCGACGAGCGGCTGCCGCTGATCGGCCGCAGCCCGGCGATGCAGGAGATCTACCGCACCATCGCCCGGCTGACGACCGCCGACCTGACGGTGATGATCAACGGCGAATCCGGCACCGGCAAGGAGCTGGTGGCCCGCGCGCTGCACGACTACGGCAAGCGCCGCGCCGGGCCGTTCGTCGCCATCAACATGGCGGCGATCCCGCGCGAGCTGATCGAGAGCGAGCTGTTCGGCCACGAGCGCGGCGCGTTCACCGGCGCCACCAACCGCAGCCAGGGCCGCTTCGAGCAGGCCAACGGCGGCACGCTGTTCCTCGACGAGATCGGCGACATGCCGCCGGAGGCGCAGACGCGGCTGCTGCGCGTGCTGCAGGAAGGCGAATTCACCTCGGTCGGCGGGCGGCAGCCGATCAAGGCGAACGTGCGCATCATCGCCGCGACCCACCGCGACCTGCGCAACTCGATCCGCCAGGGGCTGTTCCGCGAGGACCTGTTACTACCGGCTCAACGTGGTGCCGATCCGCCTGCCGCCGCTGCGCGAGCGCCCCGAGGACATTGCCCCGCTGGCGCGCCACTTCCTCGACCGCGCGCGCGAGGACGGGCTGCCGGCCAAGTCGCTGGATCCCGGCGCGCTGGACCGGCTGCGCCAGTACGGCTGGCCCGGCAACGTGCGCGAGCTGGAGAACCTGATGCGCCGGCTCGCCGCGCTGTGCCCGCAGGAGGTGATCACCGCCGCGGTGATCGATGCCGAGCTGACCGAAGCCGCGCTGCCCGCCGAGGCGCCGGCGCAGGCCGCGCCGGAGACGCTGGGCCGCGCCGTCGAGCGCCATATCCGCCAATTCCTCGCCGCGCACGAGGACGGGCTGACGCCGTCGGACGTCTATGACCGGGTGATCGCCGAGGTCGAGCGGCCGCTGATCCGCATGACGCTGGCGGCGACCCGCGGCAACCAGATCAAGGCCGCCGCGATGCTCGGCCTCAATCGCAACACGCTGCGCAAGAAGATCCGCGACCTGGAGATCCCGGTGGTGCGAGGCATCGCATGAGTGTGGTTCAGCCGTTACGGTACGCGTCCGGATCAGGTGCACCTCACGGCGGGCTGCGGGGGCGCGGCCGGCCGCAGGCAGGATCCACCACAGAGCGCGCAGAGCACGCAGAGAAGTCAGGTGGATGCGCTTCGCGCGAAGCGCCATCGACCAAGTCCTCTGCGTGCTCTGCGCGCTCTGTGGTGAACCTTGCTGCCTTGCGGACCATGCGACGCCCCGGACCTTGGGGCGAAGTTTCGCCGGCCGGGTACCGTGACCCGAACCGGGCGGCTGCCCAAATGCACCCAGTCTCGCCAACCATGAGCCCCGCTGATGATTGTTCAGCCGCCGCGTGACGAGCTGATCCCGCTGCCGGCCGCCGCGCCGACGGCCCCAGGGACTGGCCTCGGGAGCGCCCTTGAGCCTGACTTCGGCGCCGCCGAGGCACCGCCGCGATCTCGCCTCGGCCGGCTGGTCGATCTGCTGCTCGGCAAGGCCGCGACGATGGTGCTGGCGGCGCTAGCGCTCGCGGTCGGCATCGCCACCTTCGGGCTGCTCGCCCGCTCGCCCGGCAACGTGCGGCCGGATATCGGGGTCGCGCTGGTGCTCGCCAACCTCATTTCGCTGCTGCTGCTCGGCGCCGCCTTGGCCGGCCGGCTGACCCTGGTCTGGGTCGAACGCCGCCGCGGCTCCGCCGGCGCGCGGCTGCATGTCCGCCTGGTGCTGCTGTTCAGCGGCATCGCCGTGGCGCCGACCATCCTGGTCGCCTGCTTCGCCACCGCCTTCTTCCATTTCGGCATCCAGGCCTGGTTCAACGAACCCGTCCGCGCTGCCCTGAACGGATCGCTGCAGGTCGCGCGCGGCTATCTCGACGAGCACCGCAACAACATCCGCGCCGTGGCGCTGGAAATGGCCAACGACCTGATGCGGGCCAGCCAGTTGATGCCGGCCGATCCGCGCGCCTTCGCCGAGGTGCTGGGCGCCCAGACCGCGCTGCGCGGCCTGACCGAGGCGGTGATCTACGATGCCACCTCCGGCCAGGTGATGGCCTCGGCCGGCCTGTTCGCCGGCCTCGGCGTGGAACCGCCGCCGGCCTGGGCGATGGAGCAGGCGCGCACCGGCGATGTGGTGGTGCTCAACACCGGCGATGCCACCCGCGTGCGCGCGCTGATCGAGCTCAATTCGCAGCCGCCGCTGGTGCTGATGATCGGCCGCCCGGTCGATCCGCAGATCCTCGACCTACATGAGCCGCACCGAGCAGGCGGCGGCGGAATACCATCGGCTGGACGAGAGCCGCTCCTGGCTGCAGATCGCCTTCGCCTGGATCTTCGCGCTGGTGGCGCTGCTGGTGCTGTCGGCGGCGGTGCTGATCGGACTGGTCATCGCCAACCAGATCGCCCGGCCGATCGGCCGGCTGATCAACGCCGCCGAGCGGGTGCGCGGCGGCGAGCAGGGCGTGCGGGTGCCCGAATCGCCGACCCAGGACGAGATCGCCGGGCTGTCGCGCGCGTTCAACCGCATGACCGGCCAGCTTGCCGCGCAGCGCGCCGAGCTGATGGACGCCTACAGCCAGATCGACGAGCGCCGCCGCTTCACCGAAACCGTGCTCGCCGGCGTGTCGGCGGGCGTGATCGGCCTCGACGCCAACGGCCGCATCGAACTGCCCAACCGCGCCGCCGACGAACTGCTGGGCATGGACCTGATCGCCGAGGTCGGCCACGAGCTGGCGGCGGTGGTGCCCGAATTCGCGCCGCTGCTGCGCCAGGCCTCGACCCAGCCCGAACGCGCCGCGGTGGGCGAGATCGTCGTCGGCCCGCCCAATCGTCGCCGCACTCTGCTGGTGCGCATCGGCGCCGAGCGCGGCGGCGGCCGGACCGACGGGTTCGTGGTCACCTTCGACGACATCACCGAGCTGCAATCGGCCCAGCGCAAGGCCGCCTGGGCCGACGTGGCGCGGCGCATCGCGCACGAGATCAAGAACCCGCTGACGCCGATCCAGCTTTCCGCCGAACGGCTGAAGCGCCGGTTCGCCCGCGAGATCAGCTCCGATCCGGAGACGTTCGCGCAGTGCGCCGACACCATCATCCGCCATGTCGGCGATATCGGCCGCATGGTGGACGAGTTCTCCGCCTTCGCGCGCATGCCGCAGCCGCAGATCAGCCGGGAGGATGTCGGGCGCATCGCGCGCGAGGCGCTGGTGCTGCAGAAGACCGCGCGGCCGAAGATCGCCTGGACCACCGAGATCCCCGAGCGCGGCCCGATGGCCCGCTGCGATCGCCGCATGCTGCGCCAGGCGCTGACCAACCTGCTGCAGAACGCCGCCGACGCCATCCAGATGCGTCCCGAGGGGGTGGAGGGCGGCGCCATCGCCCTGACGGTGCGCCAGGTCGGTCGCGACGTGCTGATCAGCGTCGCCGACAACGGCGTCGGCCTGCCGGCACAGGATCGCGTGCGACTGACCGAGCCGTACGTCACGCACAAGCCGAAAGGCACCGGCCTCGGGCTGGCGATCGTCAAGAAGATCATGGAGGACCATGGCGGCCGGCTGCTGCTGGACGACCGGACCGACGGACCCGGCGCGGTCGCCACGCTGGTGCTGCCGCTGAGCGGCCCCCTGGAGGGCGCGGCCTCCGGCGAGCCGGCCGATGCCGTCCTGGTCTCCGCTGAGCCCGTCTCACACCAGGCGCCCGAATGATGGTCTCGGCGCCGATATCTACCGCGTCATGCCGGCCCCCGGGTCGGCCCAAAGGGCCGCCCGAGGGCAGGCTGCTGCCGGCATCCACGGCTTGCCTTCGTGCGACAAGGCAAGTCGTGGATGCCGGCCCCCCTGCCTTCGCTGGGGGCAGGCTGTCCTCGGGCGGCCCTTTGGGCCGAACCGGGGGCCGGCATGACGCGGGCGCACTGTCGGTGGGCCAATTGCGAAGCCGGCCGATATCAGCCGGGTCGATCCTTGCCGAGCCCGCCACTGTCGAAGAGGTGCCGGATGGCGCATGACATCCTGATCGTCGATGACGAGCCCGACATCTGGCTGCTGATCGACGGGGTGCTGCGCGACGAGGGCTACGACACCCGCTCGGCCGGCAATGCCGACGCGGCCCTGGCGGCGTTCAAGCTGCGCCGGCCGTCGCTGGTGATCCTGGATGTCTGGCTGCAAGGCTCGCGCATCGACGGCATCGGCATCCTCGAGACGCTGCACAGCGAGGAGCCGCAGGTGCCGGTCGTGATGATCTCCGGCCACGGCACGATCGAGACCGCGGTCGCCGCGATCCAGCAGGGCGCCTACGACTTCATCGAGAAGCCGTTCCAGTCGGATCGCCTGCTGCTGGTGGTGCGCCGCGCGCTGGAGGCCGCCGCGCTGGCCCGCGAGAACGCCGAGCTGCGCCTGCGCGCCGGGCCGGAGACCAGCCTGACCGGCAGCAGCCAGGCCGTCAGCCTGCTGCGCACCGGCGTGCAGCGCGTGGCGCCCACCGGCTCGCGCGTGCTGATCGCCGGGCCCGGCCGGGTCGGGCAAGGAAGTCGTGGCGCGCATGATCCACGCCAGCTCCCGCCGCGCCGACGGCCCATTCGTGGCGCTCAACTGCGCCACCCTCGCGCCGCACCGCTTCGAGGAGGAGCTGTTCGGCATCGAGGCCGGCGCAGACCCGATGGCCCAGCCGCGCCGCGCCGGCGTGCTGGAGCGCGCCCATGGCGGCACGCTGCTGCTCGACGAGGTCTCCGACATGCCGCTGGAGACCCAGGGCAAGATCGTGCGGGCGCTGCAGGACCAGGCGTTCGAGCGGCTGGGCGGCTCGGCCCGGGTCAAGGTGGAGGTGCGCGTGATCGCGACCACCAACAAGGACCTGCAGGCCGAGATCGTCGCCGGGCGGTTTCGCGAGGACCTGTACTACCGCCTGGCCGTGGTGCCGCTGAAGGTGCCAGCGCTGAAGGACCGGCGGGAGGATGTGCCCGAGCTGGCGTCGCAGTTCCTCGCCCGCTCGGCCGAGGCCTCCGGCATGCCGGCGCGCGAGCTGTCGGCCGACGCCGTGACGGCGCTGCAGGCCTATGAATGGCCCGGCAACGTGCGCCAGTTGCGCAACCTGATGGACTGGCTGCTGATCATGGCGCCGGGCGGGCCGGGCGACCCGATCCGCGCGGACATGCTGCCGCCCGAGATCGGCGCCCGCGCCCCGGCGGTGCTGGCGATCGATCCCGCCGCCGACATCATGTCGCTGCCGCTGCGCGAGGCGCGCGACCTGTTCGAGACGCAGTACCTGCAGGCGCAGTTGCTGCGGTTCGGCGGGAATATCAGCCGGACCGCGCAGTTCGTCGGCATGGAGCGCAGCGCGCTGCATCGCAAGCTGAAGCAGCTTGGCGTGCATTCGGACGAGAAGGTGGGGGGGTAGGATGTGGACCGGGCGACGAAGCATGCATCGCTGCACGCGCAGCGGATGAAATCTGGGGCTTGGTGCCCGCCGGGCCGTACCGCGCGCGAACCCAAAGCGGCGGCAGGGTGATCGCGGCGACTACAGCGACGTTCAACCCATTCCGGACATTCGCCCCTCGCAGGCTTGCGTCTCGACCTGGCCGAGAGTGGAATGGCTGCCTTGGATCGTCCGACAGTGACGAGCAGACGCTCATTGATGAGGTTGTCGATGGCAGATAGGTCCAAAAGCGGACTTTGGTGGTGCCACCTTGGTTTGGTAAGTAGCGACTTCTGGTTTACTGCGGCTGCATTGTATCCCGCCTGCGTCCACGGCCTAAGACGGTTGCTGCTCGGGCAGAGGGGCTGCTTCGACCTCCGGCCGCTCTGCACCACCTGAACTCCGGAGGTCGACCCACACATGAAAGAGCCGGAACGGCGAGTGGCCTCGATTGCGCGGGAGGTCGTGGACCGTGGCGTAGAGAGATGCAGACCCGGCCTTCGGAGCAGGCTCGGGCAGCGCGGGGAGACCCGTAGCCTCAAGGCGCAGGGCGACTTCTGCCCAAACCGCCTTGACGCTCATGGCTTGAATGTAGCCGACCATCCCGCCAGACTCGTCATCCATGCCATAAAGGTAATCCACGGCGATGAAGCGGCGAACGCCGTGGTCGACGTAGTTGCTGTTGAACGCCCAACGACCCGCGGGGTGGCGAAGTCTCTTGCACTCAACCACGAAGGTCCGGATTGCACGGTCAGGATCGGGGTCGAGATCGTCGTGGAAGCCCCATTGAAAGTCGGGGCGCTTATCCTCTCGGGGTGTACGTTCCGGGTCGTCTGGACTCGGCTGATTCTGCGCCTCTGGGATCGGCCGCAGGTCCCAGGTGTGCTCGCGCGATAGCAATGGCGGTGGAGATATACTGAGCATTCCCTTCTTACGGTGGTAAACAATCCGGTTCATTCGTTGCAACAAATGCCTATTCAGATCGACTTCGCGCATCGTCGCAAGTGCATGTCTCTCGCTGTCGCTAGCGAGCTCTTCAAGGCCTTCTGCGACTAACGAAAGCACCTGCTGACTGAACGACGACCACAGCCGCTGCGACGTCGCAACTAACCCGCCCATTTTGGCGCTCGACGTTCAGGGTGCGAGAGCTGTAGGAACACCGCCTCAGCGTCCTCTCGCGCGGCACTTGCCGTCCACAGCCTTCGTGCGCTCTCTTTGACGAAGACAAAGCCGTCGTCCGATGCCGCGCGGATCGCCTGCCCAACGCGAAATCCGGCTGAGTGAGGCACGCTCAGTGCTTCGCCTGCTTGAGCCACGAGCCGATCGATCGTCCTCTGAGGCGACCGCGGAGGCGCACTTCCCTGTTTGATAGGGACAAACCCCACTGCCAGGGGGCAGCTTCCGCGTGGCGCCGCGACCTGCCATGCCAACTCTTGGTCCGGCTCCAGTTGCGGGTTCCAAGCATCAAGGAAAGCTGAGAGGTAACGGCGCAGATCGCCTTGGGGCTGGCGGCCAGCGACGTCTGCCGCCGTTCCTACCAAACTCGGCGGCAGTGTCGGAGGCTGCAGGGCCTGCGCCTCTGGCCCATTCGATAGCAGATCGTGCGACTGAGCCCAAAAGTCTTCGACTAAGTCTCGTTCGGCCTCCGACAGTTCGAAGAGGTCGAAGACCGCCTCATTCAATACGGCGAGCAGTCCCTGTTCGCGCACGAATGGAGGCATTCTGGCCACAATACCGAAAACTGCTAAGTCGTGTACTCTAGCAGCCTTAAGCGAGCGAAGATCGTCGACAGCGGCCACGATACGTTCGGCAGCGCGCTCGTGATCCTTCTCGGCCATGCCCCAGGACGGCTCAAGGCGCACAGGCGTCGAAAGGAGGTCGTCTGCTGTTACCTTTTCGTGCCACCCTGCCCAGCTCCCTGATGTCATAAACAAGCGATAACGTGCAAGCGATGACCAGAGAATACCGAGCAGGAGCTTCCTGTGTCGGTCGCTGAGGTGGGGAAGCGGTATGCAATAAAAGCTGTGCCTAAAGGTGAATTCGACATGCTCGAGTTCGAGCGATGGGCCCGGTACCATCCTTTATGCCGTGTGTGATTATCAGCCTTGGCCCAACATAAAGTCGATGATCTGGATCTCGCTTTACGCCGGTCGGTGGCGGTAGGAACCACTGCTGCAGGAGGGGGCCGAACTGTCGCACCGCACGAACGCTTAACTCGGGGAGCCGCGCCAGCACCCCGGTCGGGCGCACGGTACCGCGCTGCCATCCGTAGGCGGGCTCTGGGACGACGCCTCTCACCACGTCGCCGAGAGTGCGCTCCGCAGCCAATCGGCTGATTAGGGCCGCATCCCGGTGACTACCCCACCAATAGGTCTTCCAAAGGTAGTCGGTTTCGAGGAGGTCACGCTGTGTGACAACTCGCCGATCGAGCTGAGTCACCATGACCGACTGATGCCTGTCCCGTGCCCGCGTGCGACGAGCATTCCAGAACACGACGCGGTCGCTTGGACGCGGCTGACAATTCTCCAATACCATAAGCACGAACGGGGCTACAGCGCCGACGAAGAATTCGCGGCGCACGTGCGCCATGTTGACCACCTGTCGTACGGTAGTCCGCATGAGCATGTGGCGCCGGAAGGCGCAACTGGTAGCACGATCGTTCCATAGAACCTTTGCGCCCACCAAAAGCGCGACAATGCCACCAGGTCGGGTAAACGCCAGTGAGCGATGAATGAATAGCTGAGACAATGACCCATCGCCGACGGCCAACCCGAAGACTGTTGCCCACGTAGCTGCATTCGCCGACTTCTCGCCGGCTTCTTCCCAGGGCGGATTCCCGACTACGAGATCGAACTCATTGTTGGTCAGGTCGAGGGAACGGGATGTTGACAGAAGGCGAAGGTCACGCTGGCGACCAGCATAGCGGGGACGCTCGGCAACCCGTGCGCGCAACGTGGTACGCTCGCTCTCGGTCAGGAAGAAGACATCAGCGGCAAAGATCGTGCCGTAGTGCATGTCATCGCGACCGTCGGCGTAGACGAGGTGTGGAAGCTTTGGTCCGGCCAGGACGTCTGAAGGGTCCTGTTGGTCCAGCATGGCAATATAAAGGCTAAACGCTGCAACGCGAGCGGCCTGCGGATTTACCTCGACCCCGACGAGCCGGTGACGGAGGATGAACCTCAGCTCTGACGCATCCAGCTTCCGGCCCCGAACATGCGAACTCGTAGCGCACGATCCGGCGAAAGGTTTCAACGAGGAATATGCCTGAACCACAGGCGGGATCAAGCACACGCGGTGACGTGCGCAGTAGTTCGGAGGTTAGCACACGCCGAAGGATGTCGTGCACAAGGTTCGCCGGCGTGTAGTGCGTGCCAACTTGGCCACGAGGCTCACGCTCCGGCCGAGGTCCAGCTACGATCCCAGGCATGGCGTCCCAGGTATCTACGTCATCTTCAGGACTGGCGTCTTCGTCGCCTGTGGCTTGATCGCCCAACCGCCGCCATTGTCCAACTCGCGCCTCCCTCTCCCTTTCATCGTGGTAGAACTGCTCATACAGGCTACTAATCAGCGACAGAGGCACGACCTCAAAATCATAGGCCCAGAAGAATAGCCGCGGTTGCTGGTCCTCGATTGCGCCAAGCAGGAAGTTCCGGAGCAGGAGCAACGCCTCTGGAGCAATGGGTACATCTTCCACGTCTCCGAGCGCAAAGAGGTCGCCGTTGAAGTCATCGGCGAGTCGGTGAAAGAGTGCGTCAGTAAAACCGGCATCGAGCAGTACGCGATCGGTACCATCTTTCCCGCGCTGAAGCCGTAGCGATCCCTGGCCTTTGGGTCGGAGTTCGATAGAAGCCGCCGCCACACAGGCTTCTTTTTGGCAACTTCCTCGAAATAGGCGCGGGTGAGAATCCGACGGTCCTCAAGGTATCGCACCAGGATTGACCGGCCAATCAAAGTGTGCGCTCCGGCGATGGACATACGCGCGTCCTTGAGGAGCCGGTCACGAATCAGTCGGAGATCGTGGATAAGGCGCTGATCCGCGCGGGTTGGAGGCACTCCACCGGACTTAGGCGGCTCGGCGCGACCAAGATCGAACGGATCCTCACGCCGCAATAGCTCGGCTACCGCACCAACGTCGCGGAGCGCGCGCCATGGTGGCTCTCGGGTCCCGGAGACGCCCGGCGGGCGATCGAGCAGGTAAATTCGAAGCTCGTCTGGCATGGCGAGGAAGAGGCACCGAGGCTCGGACATGCACCATGCGCGCCGATAAAGACGGGCCACCTCCATTTCGTCGGGGGTTGCGGCTTCGCCGAAGACTGCGACCGGCTGATCACGGAGAAACAGAACCTTCTCCGCCCCAAGGCGGTTCGCTAGGTCAAGCCAGTCGCCACAGTCTGTCCATGTCTTGACGTCTCCACCACGCTCGGAAAAGGCTCTTACATCTGGCACTGCGTCAAGCAGGGCCTCGTGCTCGGAGGAGAGCTTATCGTATACGCGGTCCAGGAGCTCACGCCCGAGGCTACCCATCGGCAGAACTCATCGCGCGCCTGCGCGTCGGACGCTCAGGGGGACCGTATCGCGGTGTGTTCGAGTTGGGGAGAGTCACGGCCCTCCATACCACGCGGGCGCACGGAGTCCACTGCCCGGATCTCGCAGGTAGATCCGTTTGCCACCCATCCTCACCGAACCGGCGGGTCCGGGTACGTCCGCTTCGGAGGCGCGGGCCGAGGGGACGGGACGTCTAGAAAGGGCGCAAAGCGGGCCCGGACCGCATTCGCCACGCGTGTCTGCTCGCCACCCAAACCGGCGGCAGGGGGTTGGTGGCGTCCACCGACGCTTTCCACCCCCAACCGACCTGCAGCGCGGGCACCAACGGCCGGATTTAATCCACTGGCAACTTCCGGCACCGACCTTGCCGGTGCACGGCAACGGCCGCCGATCGTGTTGTGGGGGCGGTCCCACGCCTGCGTCGACCGCGGGGCTTCGCCCTGGCGTCACGGACAGGTCGTCGTGCAGCGCACCATCCGGACCGGCCGCCAGCACGACGGAGGCGCGTGATGCACAGCGGCGTGGAGGCCATCCCGTCAGTCCAGGTCGATCGCCATCGAAGCAGCGGGCTGCCGCTGGCAAAAGCCCTGACCAGGGATTTGCCGGCCGCCGGCTTTCGCGCCCAGCTTGGCGAAGAGCCGTTCGGCCCCCAAGCAGGCGGCGGACTCGGCGTTGCCGGCCTTCACGACGCCGGTGGCCGACAGTCGGCTTCGTCCCGATGCGGCCCGCCATCCGCACCGGGGCAGACGTTAGTTTGGCGAGGCAGAATGTCAACCCATATAACGCATCCTCACACTCATTTCCAGCCGGAGCCTGCCCGCATGTCCTTCTCTTCCAACAGCATCGCCCCAGGCGCAATGCGCGGAGCGACGCCGCCGCACCGCCTCGCTGCCAGCCCGTCGCAGACCGCTGTCGCCGCGCAAAAGGTGGGGTCGCGCGCGTGCGCCAACCAGGCGGACGCGCAGGCGGCGGCATCTGTGCAAACCCCCAAATCCACGTTTCCCCGAATCAACCCCTTGAACCCCGAGCCGGCCGCGGCACCCGCGCCAAACCCCAAATCCCCGTTTCCCCGAATCAACCCCTTGAACCCCGAGCCGACCACGGCACCCCCGCAAAACCCCAAATCCGCGTTTTCCCGAATCAACCCCTTGAACCCCGAGCCGGCGCCGCCGCCCGCGCAAAACCCCAAATCCGCATTGTCCCGAATCAACCCCGTGAACCCCGAGCCGGCGGTGCCGCCCGCGCAAAACCCCAATTCCCCGTTTTCCCGAATCGACCCCTTGAACCCCGAGCCGGCGGTGCCACCCGTGCCAATTGCGTCTTCGTGCATCGACCGTCCGACCCCGCGCCCGCCCGGACCGCGCCGCGTCACCTGCGCGGCGGCGACATCCGGCCAGGTCCGCACCTTCACCCGATTGCCCTGGGGACCCACGGCGGCGTGGTTCCCGCCCGCCCGACGCTTCTGTATACCGGCCCGGACCTGACAGAGCCCGACTCGACCCGACCCACCGCGACCCGACCCGACCCGACCCAGCCCACCTCGACCCAACCCTTGCGCACGGAGTGCCCATGAGCGACGAACCGATCCTGCGGGTGCGTTCCCGTTCAAGCACCGGCTCCGGCCGCGCGCTGTGGCTGCCGATGCTGATCCTGTCGGCCGGCATCTGGGTGCTGGCCCTGTCCGAGCTCGGCCAGGGCTGGGAGATGATCCGCCTGGCGAGCGGCTACGAGCCGCCGGGGCGTCTCGGCGCCCTGGTCAGCGCAACCCTGCTCAACGGCCAGACCTTCTTCGGCACGCTCGACAACGTCACGCGGACAACGATCTCGCTGCGCGACGTCTTCTTTGCGCAACTGCCGCCGCAGCTTCCGCGCGGTCAGGAGCAGGAGGGTGAGCCGCGCGCGCCGGTCATCCTGCGCCGCAAGGACAGCGAATGGACCCAGTCCGACGCGATGGCGATCCCGGTCGACCGGATCGCGTTCATGGAAACGGTCGGGTTCGACTCCCGCATCGCGCGCTTCATCGCCAATACCCGCGGCCAGCCACCCGTGGTGCCCGGCGGCGAGCCGAGCACTCCGGCTACCGGCGCAGCGCCGTCGCCACCACCGGCCGCATCGCCGCCAAAGGGCTGAGGCGGGGGCGGGGCGGCCGCGGGCGAACGGAACGATGCACGCCCGCACCGTCATCCATGTCGTAAGCTGCCACGCCGCCGGCGAGGTCGGCGACGTGATCGTCGGCGGCGTGGCCCCGCCGCCGGGCGAAACCCTCTGGCAGCAGTCGCGCTGGATCGCGCAGGACGGCGGGTTGCGCGACCTGATGCTGAACGAGCCGCGCGGCGGGGTGTTCCGCCATGTCAACCTGCTGGTGCCGGCGCGTGACGGGCGAGCGCTCATGGGCTGGATCATCATGGAGCCGGCCGACACGCCGCCGATGTCCGGCTCGAATGCGATGTGCGTGGCGACGGTGCTGCTGGAGACCGGCATCCTGCCGATGACCGAGCCGGTGACGCACCTTGTGCTGGAAGCGCCGGGTGGCCTGGTGGAGGCGCACGCGACCTGCCGCGGGGGCAAAGTCGAGCGCGTGCGGATCCGCAACGTTGCCTGCTTTGCCGACCGGCTGGACGCGAAGCTGGAGGTCGGCGGGATCGGCACGCTGACGGTGGATACCGCCTATGGCGGCGACAGTTTTGTCATCGCCGACGCGCAGGTGCTCGGGTTTGCGCTGACGCCGGACGAGGCGCGCGACTTGGCGGTGACGGGCATCCGGATCACCGCGGCGGCGAACGAGCAGCTTGGCTTCCACCATCCCGAGAACCCGGACTGGCACCACATCGCGTCCTGCCTGATCGCCGCCCCGCTGGCGCGCGAGGACGGGGTCGCGGTCAGTCGCAATGCGGTGGCGTTGCGGCCGGGCAAGATCGACCGCTCGCCCTGCGGCACCGGCTGCTCGGCACGGCTGGCAGTGCTGCACGCGCGCGGCGTGCTGCCGGTCGGGGAGGCGATGATCGGCCGCTCCATCGTCGGCTCGCGGTTCGACTGCCGCATCGAAGCGGAGGTTCGGCTGGGCGACCGTCCCGCGATCGTGCCCTCGATCGAGGGCCAGGCGTGGATCACCGGGACGCACCAGCACATGGTCGATCCGACCGATCCCTGGCCGCGCGGCTACCGGCTGTCGGACACCTGGCCGATGCTGGCGTAGGAGCGGGGGTAGCGCGGAAAAGCCAACGCCCGCGGACCCCCGGGTCAAGTGCCCGAGGGCATGCTTGTTCCGGGGGTCAGCGCCTTCCGCCACTTTGCACGCCCCCGCACCGCGGCGCCGGCGATCCGCCGCGCAGGAGCCGCCAACAGCAAGCGCCACCGCGTTGCCGTGCAGCACCGACAACGCCCGCCGCACGGATGAAACGCCCCTGAAATGTGATTGCCGTAGACTGTTGACGACGATCATCCCGCCGGAAGGGCAAATGACGCGGAAGTACAGATATCGTGCAGCACGGCAGCGTCCCGTCGGGCGGCTCACTGGATGCGGCGTGTCCGTCTGCTTACGGGCGACCGGTCTGCGGCGCACTGCGCCATCGGGTGCCGGCCGCCGGATCGCCGCTGAGTCGTAGACCACGTCCCGCGGTGAGCCACCGCACCCCTTGGCGAAAGCCGGCAGCCATGTATCGACGCGTACGTTCCACCGCATTGTTCGCCATGCTGTGCCTGCTTGGCGCCTGCGCGAACCACATATTTGCACCCGGCCCGGGAAAGTCCGCGTCCAATTACGAACCCGACTCGGCAAAGTGCCGCCTGTTCGCCCGCGGCGCCAACCCCGGCTTCAACTTCGAGGCAAGCGGGTCACCCAGGTTCGTTGCCGCGTCGTCGGTGGGCGCGGCCATTGGCTACGGCATTGCCTCGGCGATCAGGACCAACGAAAATTACAATGACTGCATGGAGGCTAATGGGTGGCTCGTCGCCGACCACGCGCCGCCGGCAGCAGCGCCGATGTTCAACCAGGACACGTTTGACGGCCGGGTTGGCGTCTCCGCGCAACCGCTGGCGGCGAGCCTGGTGAACGCGCCCGCCATGGCTCGCCACCCGTTGGGCGTCCGGCTTCTGACAGTGTCAGATGATATGACCGGATGGCTCCACATGGACGCTCCGAACGGGTTGTTCGTGGTCAATGTGATGCCGGGCGGCGTGGCCGCCGCTGCCGGGGTCCGTCCGGGCGACGTGCTGCTGACGGTCGCCGATGCACCGGTCGCGACGATCGACGACATCAAGGCCGCGCTTGCCTCGGTCCATGGGCAAGAGACGGTGACGGCGGGCATCTGGCGCAATAGGCACGCGCAGCCGGTCCGCCTTCAGTTCTAGTCGCACGCTGCAGCGGCGCCGGCGCCGCGCTGCTGGTGTTGCTGCCGGTGACTTCGCCGTTGGCCTACGCCAAGCTCGTGGTGCATTTCACCCACCAGATGGAAACGTTCTGGCAGACCCCTTATGGCGCGCTGTTTGGTCGGGCGGCGACGATGATCCAGGCACATCCCTGGCTGGGCCTGGGATGGAACGGCTTCCGCGATGACTGCATGCAGCCGGCCTATCTTCACGGCGTATCGTGGTTGCCGATCGCCAACCCGGCGAGCCCCGACGGCTGCAATATCCATCCGCATAATGACTGGTTGCAGGTGGCGACGATCGGCGGACTGCCGGCGCAGGCATTGTTCGCCGCGTTGGCGGTCCTGCGGCTGCGGCGGATCGCGGGCGGAACGGCCTATCTGAACAGTGGCCGGCGGTTGGCGCTTCTGGTGGTTGTGTTCGTCATGTTGTGGCCGGTTGCCTCGGCCACATCCCTGTTCACGGTACCGAATGCCGGCTGGTTTTGCCTGCTGGTGGGCTGGGGGTTGGCAGAAGCCCGGTCTCCGGTCAATGCGGGCTCGGCGGTGCCATCGTTGCGCCACCCGGCGGCGAACACGGGGGCGCGCGCCACGGCATGAATGGCGGCGCCGTCATGAAAATCGACCGCCAAGAAACCGGCGCGGCCGCGAAAGGCCCGCGCCGTCGAACCGATTCAACCTTTGAAAGCTATCAACGCCTAATTGCCGTGCGAGGCTGCGAAAGCTTTGCCGGCCTGCAACTCGCCAATCGCCTGCTGGACCAAATTCTGAGCCGCCACCTTGTGGCCACCGAATACGTCGCGAGCAGCGCCCATCTGGCCGAGCGCCGTTTGGAGCGAGCCTATCGCCTGATTTATCTTAGGATAGCGGCCTTGCGCCATCGTGCCGGCGGTGAACGAAACCAGCCCGACCGCAAGCATGGTGGCGGTTAATTTGAGCTTCGGATTTGATCGCATGATCCTGCGGGCCGACGCTCTCTACGACGAACATCTGGCCGAGTTGGCGAAGGAGAAGGACAGTGGCCGGTAGGCATTCATTCGCGGAACTGCGCGCCCGCATGGCGCCCGAGGCGCAGGCCGAGGCCGAGGCGCTGCGGCTCGGCGAGGAGATGGACCTTGCCGAGGTGCGGCGGGCCCTGAAACTCTCCCAGGACGAGATCGCGCAGACGCTTCATATCGGACAAGGTTCGGTCGCCAAGATCGAGAAGCGCACGGACATGTATGTCAGCATCTTGCGCCGCTTTATCGAGGCGATGGGAGGCGAACTGGAAATCGTCGCGCGCTTCGCGGACCATACCGTCAAGATCAAAAATTTCGCCGATCTGGCCGAACGGGAGCGCACCTGATCGAAGGCATAACGACCTCGGTGGTCACCCCACGACCGACACGGCTAGATACTGTATGATCGGTTAGACGCATCGGAGGACGTGGTGGACGCCGCAATGCAGGCGAATCTGGCGGCGCTGAAAGCGCAGCCTAAGTTCGTCGACGAACCCGGCACCATCTACAACGGGATGCGCCCGGAAGAGATGCGCCAGTTGACTCAAGCTCGGCTCAACGACCTCATCGAGCGTCTGATGTATGGTCCCGGGGATCTCCCCGCCAAGCGATTTGCCCTGTCGCAATTCGCCAAGAGCCCGACCCAGTTCCCAGGCTACGACACTGAGGATCGCGAGCGCATGTGTCGGCATCTCGAACGGATCATGGAGATCGTCGGCATTGAACACTCGGGCGGCCTGCTCGCTCGCTGGCTCTACGGACCAATTCTCGGCACCTTCGTGTGGCTGCGTTATAGGACGAACTGACCCCCAACCCAGGTGAGCCACGCCTGCGCGCAGTCCGCGGTGGGTCTTGCCTGCCGAAGATCGAACGCCCGGATCGCCTTCCGCGTGTCCGCGATCACCCCGCTACAGCAGCCCCGCGGCGATGTTCACCGTCAGCGCCAGGATCACGGTGTTGAACACGAACCCCAGGAAGCCGTGCAGCGACGCCAGCCGCCGCAGCTTGCGCGAGGTGATTTCCACGTCGGAGACCTGGAACGTCATGCCCAGCACCAGCGAAAAATACAGGAAGTCCATGTAGTCGGGATGTTCTTCGCCCGGAAAGTTCAACCCGCCGTCCACCGCCGGCCCGTCGCCCGACACCGCATAGTATTCATGTGCATAACGTAACGCAAAGGTGGCCTGCATCATCAGCCAGGTCAGCAACAGGGTCACCGCCACCAGTCCGACATGCAGCAGCTTGCTGGTGCCCTTCAGTTGCGTGGCGGCACCGAACTCCTGGGCGATTGCCACCATGCTGATCGCCACCGCCGCGACCACCAGGGCGAAGATGGTCCACTCGCCCTCCTCCTGCGCCGCAGCGTCCGCTGCCATGTTGCGGTTTTTCTCGGTGAGGAACAGCACCATGACCAGCACCAGGAACACGCTGACGCCGATGTCCCAGGCGAGGACGGAGCGGGTCGTGGGGACGGTGCCGCCAGGCAACAGCGGCGCCGCGGCCAGCCCGCAGAGCAGGCCGATGAACAGCCGACGCCGAGCTGTGATGATGCGCCACGCGGTGCCGAGCACGCCGCCCCGCCGGCGCGTGCCCCTGCTCGTGTCCCCGTGCATGCCGCCACTCATGCCAACCCCGCCAGTAACCCGGCGAACAGCCGCCCGCGCACGGCCAGGCTGTCGATCACGATGTGCTCGTCGAGGGTGTGCGCGTTGGCGCCCTGCACGCCCAGCCCGTCCAGCGTGGCGATCCCCATCGCGCCGGTAAAATTGCCGTCCGAGCCGCCGCCGGCGCTCTGCGGCGGGATGTCGAACCCCAGCCCCTGCGCCACGCCGCGCGCCACCTGGTACAGCGCCATCGTCTTCGCGTCCGCCTCCCACACCGGCCGTGTCACCCCACGCGTCACCTTGAACTGCACCTCGTTCGACGAGGCGCCCAGCGCCAGCATGCGCGCGACGCCGCGGTCCAGGTCCTCCTGCCGCTTGGCCATCGACAGCGCCTGGCCGGTGCAGGTGGTGGACACGCAGTTCACCCATTGCCCACCCTGGATCACGCCGACGCTGAACGTGCAGTCGGGCGTGGTCATGTCCTCGATCTCGATCAGCTTGCGCGCCATCTCGCGGATCGCCGAGCGGCCCTCGGCCAGCCGCGCGCCGGCGTGGCTGGGCCGGCCGGTGGCCTCCAGGTTGAAGCGCGCGATGGCGTAGCGCCCGGTCACCACGCCGCCGTCGGGGCGGGCCGGCTCCGGGATCAGCACATAGCGATGCCGCGCCGCCTCGGCCTCGATCAGGTCGCGCGTCGAGGGGCTGCCGATCTCCTCGTCGCTGGTGAACAGCACGGTGAGCGGGAGGTTGGTGGCGATCCCGGCGCGGCCGAGCTGGCGGATCGCCTCCAGCGCGAGAAAATTGCCGCCCTTCATGTCCTGGATGCCGGGGCCCCAGGCGCGGCCGCCCTCGCGGCGGAACGGCAGTTTTGCCAGCGTGCCGATCGGGTGCACGGTGTCCAGGTGGCCCATCACCAGGATGCCCGGGACATGCGGCGTGGCATGCGGAAAACTGGCGCGCACGCAGTCGCCGAACCCCATGCGCCCGGCGATCCGCTCCACCCGGGCGCCGGCGATCGCCAGCTCGCGCGCGGCAAGGTCCATCATGCGGTTGACCGCGGCGAGATCGTAGGTCGGGCTTTCGCACTCGACCCAGGCGCGCAGCCCGTCCAGCATGGCATCGGCGTCGAACGGCAGCGCGCGCGGGTCCATTGGGGTCTCCTGGTTCTTGCGGCGCATAGCAAACCGGAGTGGCGCCGCTACGGCAACCGCGCCAGCGCCGCGCCGAGCAGGGTGAAAAACCCGTCGGCGTCGAGCGTCTCCGGCAGCGTCACGCGGGTCGGCCGCCCGGTGCGCCCCCAGCGGTCGATCAGCGTCCGCCCGCGCCCCGGCCCGGCGCCGAGATCGACCTCGACGGCGCAGTCGCGCGCGGTGAACAGATCCGGCCGCAGCAGCCAGGCGACGGCGCAGGGGTCGTGCAGCGCCGCGCCGCTTCCGCCGAAGCGGCGTGACAGCGGCACGGTCGCCTGGATGTCGCACGCCGCGCGCAGGCACCGGCCGGGGCCGGCCGCCCGCAGCGCGTCCAGCCGCGCCGGCGTGCACAGCGCCTGCGCGGTCAGCTCCAGCGTCACCAGCACCACGGGGCGGTCGCAGGCGAGCACGATGGCCAGCGCCTCGGGATCGTTCAGCGCGTTGAATTCGGCCGCCGGCGTGGCGTTGCCCTCGCCCCAGGCGCCGCTCATCAGCACGATGCAGTCCACCTTGGCCGCGAGGGCCGGCTCGGTGATCAGCGCTAAGGCGAGGTTGGTCGCCGGCGCGACGCCGACCAGGGTGACGGGCTGCGCCGCGGTGCGCAGGATGCGCCGGATCGCATCGGCCGCCGGCTCCGGTTCCGCCGTCCCGCCCGGCGGCAGCGCCACGCCGCCGAGGCCGTCAACGCCGTGCACCCGTGTCTCGCTGGTGAAGGCGCCCAGCAGCGGCCGGTCGGCGCCGGCGAACACCGGCACCGGCGGACGCTGCGGCGCGCCGGCAAGTGCCACCAGCGCCAGGGCGTTCGGCAGCGTGCGGTCCAGCCCGACATTGCCGCCGGCGACCGTCACCGCCAGCAGGTCGATCTCCGGCGAGGCCAGCGCCAGCAGCAGGGCGAAGGCATCGTCGGTGCCGGGATCGCAGTCGAGGATGACCGGGATCGTGTGCGGTGTCGGCATGGCGCGCTCCTGTCCGGGGGCACGAGCGTTGCGCGGCCCCGCGTGGATCGTGCGCCATAGTACGCCGCGCAGCGCCATTTCGACAGCCGGCGAAGCATGCGCGCCGGGCGATCGGGCAGGGTGGCGGCAGCGCAACCGCAGGAGGCCGCCGTGACGCTCACCGTGTTCATCCGCTACCAGATCGACCCGTTCAAGCGCGACGCGTTCGAGGCCTACGCGCGCCGCTGGCTGGAGCTCATCCCGAAATGCGGAGGCGACCTGGTGGGCTACTGGCTGCCGCACGAGGGCACCAACAACATCGCCTACGGGCTGGTTTCCTTCCCCAGCCTGGCGGAGTACGAGGCGTATCGGGCGCGCCTGCGCGCCGACACCGAGGCGCAGGCAAATTTTGCCGCCGCCGAGGAGCAGAGCCTGATCCTGGCCGAGGAGCGCACGTTCCTGCGCCAGGTGGAATGATGTTTCGCACGATGCGTCCCGGCGCCGCCGCGCCGTGGCGGCACAACCGGGAGAAAAACGGATGATCGCGGTGATCTTCGAGGTCTGGCCGGGCGACGGCCGCAAGCAGGAGTATCTCGACCTGGCGGCGTCGCTGCGCCCGTTGCTCGAACGCATCGACGGCTTCATCTCGATCGAACGCTTCGAGAGCCTGTCGGAACCCGGCAAAATCCTGTCGCTGTCGGTGTTCCGCGACGAGGAAGCGGTGCAGGCCTGGCGCAACACCGAGGAACACCGCGCCGCGCAGGCGCGCGGCCGGGCCGGCGTGTTTCGCGATTACCGCCTGCGCATCGCCGGCGTCATCCGCGACTACGGCATGGCCCAGCGTGAGCAGGCCCCCGCCGACAGCCGCGCCCGGCACGGCTGAAGGTGCGGCGCGCGCCAGCCGGAACGACCCCGCCGTGCCTTGGACCCGCGCTGAAGCATGCGCTGGTTTTTCTGCCTGACCGGACCGGACACATGGATTGTTCGATTGCGAGCCTCCCGGCGGGAAAATCGGTTGCCCCGTGCCCCGGCAGCGCGGATGCTAAGGGTCGTCAGTCCCGGCAAACCGGGCGTCCGACGGCAACAGGAAGGTTCCCCATGACGCTGAAACGACGTGACCTGATGCGCGGCGTCGCCGGCGGCCTCGCCGCTGCCCCGCTCGCCGCGCCTCGCCTCGCCCGCGCCGCGGGCCAGACCACGCTGACCTTCGTCCCGCAGGCTGACCTGGCCATCGTCGATCCGATCTGGACCACCGCCACGGTCACCCGCAACCACGCGTTCCTGGTGTTCGACACGCTGTTCGGCCAGGACGCCGCGTTCAAGCCGTCGCCGCAGATGGCCGCCGGCGCCAGCGCCGAAGCCGATGGCAAGACCTGGACGATCAAGCTGCGGCCCGGGCTGATGTTCCACGACAACACACCGGTGCTCGGGCGGGACTGCGTGGCCAGCCTGCAACGCTGGGGCAAGCGCGACGCGTTCGGCCAGGCGCTGATGGCGGCGACCGACGAGATCAGCGCGCCCGACGACAGTTCGATCCGCTTCCGCTTGAAGAAGCCCTTCGCGCTGCTGCCCGACGCGCTCTCGAAGTTCACCGCCGTCGTCCCGGTGATCATGCCGGAGCGGCTGGCGAAGACCGATGCGTTCACCCAGGTGACCGAGGTGGTCGGCAGCGGGCCGTTCCGCTTCGTTGCCGGCGAACGCATGCTCGGCAACCAGGTGGTCTACGAGAAGTTCGCCGGCTACCAGCCGCGAGAAGGCGGCACGCCAAGCTGGACCGCCGGGCCGAAGATCGTCCATTTCGACCGCGTTCTGTGGAAGATCATTCCGGACTCGGCCACCGCCGCCGCCGCCCTGCAAAGCGGCGAGATCGACTGGTGGGAGACGCCGCCGAACGACTATCGCGGCTTGCTTGGCAAGGACCCGAATGTCGTGCTCAAGCTGATCGATCCGACCGGCGCAGTCGCCATCCTGCGGATGAACCAGCTTTTTCCCCCGTTCGACAACCCGGCGATCCGGCGCGTGGTGCTCGAGGCGGTGAACCAGGCGGACTACATGACCGCCGTCGCCGGCACCGACCACACGATGTGGCGCACCGACGTCGGTGTGTTCGCGCCCGGCACGCCGCTCGCCTCCCCGGTGCCGCCGGGCGTGTTCAGCGACAAGCAGGACTACGCGAAGATCAAGCAGGACCTGATCGCCGCCGGCTACAAGGGCGAGAAGGTGGTGATGCTGTCGACCAGCGACCTGCCGGTGCTGACCGCGGAATCCCAGGTCGGCGCCGACATGTTCCGCCGGATGGGGTTCAATCTGGATGAGCAGGTGATGGACTGGGGTTCGGTGGTCGCGCGCCGCGCCAAGAAGGATCCGCCGGACAAAGGCGGCTGGAACGTGTTCTTCACCGGCTGGAGCGGCACCGACATGTTCAATCCGGCCGGGCACCTGTCGCTGCGAGGCAACGGCGCGAGCGCCTGGTTCGGCTGGCCGACCGCGCCGAAGATCGAGGCGCTGCGCGACGCCTGGTTCGATGCGCCCGATCTGGCGGCGCAGCAGAAGATCTGCGCGGAGATCCAGCAGCAGGTGTTCATCGACGTGCCGTACGTTCCGCTTGGGCAGTATTTCACCCTGATGGCGTTCCGCAAGGACCTGAGCGGCGTGCTGACGGGACTGCCGATGTTCTGGAACGTGCAGCGGGCATAGGGCGAGGGTTCGGCGGAGAGGCCGGCGGCGAAACGGCGTAGGGCGGAAAAGCGTAGCGCATTCCGCCGTCTGCGGCGCATGGGCGGACAGTTGTGCGGGTGGCACCGAAGATGGCGGAATGCGCTACGCTTTTCCGCCCTACATCCATTATTGTACGAGAACGACAACCGGTATCGTTGCGCCGATGCAGGAAGGCCGGGCTATCCCATCCAGCGTCCCAGCGCCGCCGCCTCCTCGGCGGAAAATCGCAGCCCCAGCTTGCTGCGGCGCCACAGCACATCCTCGGCCGTGCGGGCCCATTCGGTCTCGCGCAGCCATGCCACCTCGCGCTCGGTCAGGTCTGCACCGAAACAGACGCCAAGATCCTCCATGCGCCCGGCATCGCCCAGCACCGCCGGCACCAGCGTGCCGTAACTGCGGACCAGGCGGTGCAGCGTGGCCTCGGGCAGGAACGAATAGCGGCGCTGCATCGCCTGGCGTAGCGCTGCCACGCCGTTCCACGGGAAATCCCCGCCGGGCAACGATGCGGCAGCGGTCCAGTCGCCGCGCAGCCCGGGGAAGAACGGCGCCAGCTTGGCCATCGCCGCCTCGGCCAGCCGGCGGTGCGTGGTGATTTTTCCCCCGAACACCGACAGGACAGGCGGCGTGCCCTCCAGCTCCAGCACGTAATCGCGCGTCGCCTCCTGCGCCTTGGTGGCGCCGTCATCGCGCAGCGGGCGCACGCCGGCGTAACGCCAGACGATGTCGGCCGGCTCGATCGGGCGACGCAGATAGGCGCTGACCGCCTCGCGCAGATAGGTTTCCTCAGCCTCGGTCACTGCGACCTTGGCGGGATCGCCGGCGTAATCGTCGTCGGTGGTGCCGACCAGGGTGAAATCCTGCTCGTACGGGATCGCGAAATCGACGCGTCCGTCGCGGTTCTGGAGGATGTAGCAGCGGTCGTGCGCGAACAGCCGCCGCACCACGATGTGGCTGCCCTTGACCAGCCGCACGCGCGTCGGTGCGGCGTGGCCGAGGACATCGGTCAGCACCTGCGAGACCCACGGGCCGGCGGCGTTGACCAGCGCGCGGGCGGCACACACCGTCGTGCCACCGGCCGCGCCGTCGCCGAGCGTCAGATGCCAGGCGCCATCGACGACGCGCGCACCCAGGCAGCGCGTGCGGGTGCGGATCTCGGCGCCGTGGTTGGCGGCATCGCGCGCCAGCAGCACCACCAGCCGCGCATCATCCACGCCGCAGTCGGAATATTCGAACCCGCGCGTGTACTCGGCCCGCAGCGGCGCGCCGGCCGGATCGGTGCGCAGGTCGATGCCGTGCGACGGCGGCAGGATTTTTCGCCCGCCCAGATGGTCGTAGAGGAACAGCCCCAGCCGGATCAGCCACGACGGCCGCAGCCCGGCGTGGTGCGGCAGCACGAAGCGCACCGGCCAGACGATGTGCGGCGCGGCGCGCAGCAGCACCTCGCGTTCGGCCAGCGCCTCGTGCACCAGGCGGAATTCGTAGTACTCCAGGTAGCGCAGCCCGCCATGGATCAGCTTGGTCGAGGCGGACGAGGTCGCGCCGGCCAGGTCGCCCTGCTCGACCAGCAGCACTTTCAGCCCGCGGCCCGCCGCATCGCGGGCAATCCCGGCACCGTTGACGCCGCCGCCGATCACGGCGAGATCGAACATGAGGCTGTCCCTCGGACGTTAGGATAGAGTCGAGACCGGGCACACTATTCTCCCCCTCCCGTTGAGGGAGGGGGTTGGGGGGAGGGGTCGTCGCGGCACAAAATTTCGGTGCGACCCTGGCACGAACCCCTCCCCCCGACCTTGGTCCGCTTCGCGGCCCAAGCCCTCAGGGGGAGGGGCAGAATATCGGTCGTCCCACGACCGGTCCGGCTACGGATTGTTCGGATCGATCACCGTGCCGGAATACGGCTCGACATACACCAGGTGGTCATTGACCTTCTTCACCCCCGGGGTGTTCTCGGCGACCACGATGATGGCGCGCCGTTCCTGCTCGTCGGAAATGGTGCCCCACACGTCGACCACGCCGTTGGAAACGGTCACGTTCAGCGTGGCGAGCGGGGTCCAGGCCTCTTTCTCCAGCGAGTCCAGCAGCTTGTTGCGGATCGCGCGGTCGTCGCCCGGCGTCGGCTGCGCCTGGCGCGAGGTCACCGCCAGCGCGCGCAGCAGGTCGGCGCGGCTGACCACGCCGACCACGCGCTCGTTCTGCACCACCGGCACGCGCTTGATCCGGTGCTTCTCCATCAGCTCGACGATGTCGGTGAGCGAGGCGTCGGCATCGACCGACACCACCTGTTCGGTCATCACGTCCGACACTTTTCGGCCGTGCGCGCGGGTGAAATCGTCCGCCTGGCGGCCGGGCGAGACCAGCAGCTTGAGCCACCAGGAGCGCTGGACGCCGGTGCCGAGCTCGGAACGGCGGAGCAGGTCGCCCTCGGTCACCACGCCGGCGAGGTGGCCGTTGGCGTCGACCACGAGCAGGCCGGAGATGCCGCGGTCCAGCATCAGCTTCACAGCGTCCTCGATCGTCGCATCGGGCGCGACCGAGATCACATGGCGGGTCATCACGTCGGCGGCGTTCATGGGTGCTATCCCCGGTGGTTCTGCCCTGGTCCGTGGGCCGTTATCGCCGATGCTTGCCGGTCAGTCGATCCGGGTGCAAGCGCTGACGATGGTCGGTCAGCCGCCGGGCGGAGGGTGGTGTTCTCCCCTCCCCTTGAGGGAGGGGGTTGGGGGGAGGGGGCGGCGCGGTACACTGTTGGAAACTCGGGTGCCGTTTCGTACCCCTCCCCCCAACCCCCTCCCTCAAGGGGAGGGGGAGTAAAGTTGGATCATCCCCCCGCGAACTTCGCCAGCAATCGTGCGTGCGAGCGCATCCCCTTGTGGAAGCAGCGCTGCTCGAACTTCTCGTTCGGGCTGTGGATCTGGTCGTCGTCGAGGCCAAAACCCATCAGCAGCGTGTCGATGCCCAGCACCCGATGCAGCGAGTTCACCACCGGAACCGACCCGCCGCAGCCCATCAGCACCGCCGGGCGGCCATATTCCGCTGCAAGAACGTCCTGCACGGCGCGCACCCAGGGCTGCTCGGTGTTGACTTCGATCCCGCGCGAGGACGAGTGCGTCTGGAAGGTCGACCTTGGCGCCCTCCGGCAGCCGCTCGGTGACGAAGCGCTGGAACTGCGCGAACACTTCTGCCGGGTCCTGGTCGGCCACCAGCCGGAACGACACCTTGGCGCTGGCCTCGGACGCGATCACCGTCTTGCTGCCGGGTCCGGTGTAGCCGCCCCAGATGCCGTTGATGTCGGCGGTCGGCCGCGCCCACAGCCGCTCCAGCGCCGAGTAGCCACGCTCGCCCACCGGCTTCGACAGCCCGATGCCGCCGAGGAAGGCGGCCTCGTCGAAACCCAGCGCATCCCACTGCGCGCGCTGCGCGTTGCTGATCGGCTTCACCCGGTCGTAGAAGCCGGGAAGCTGAATGCGGCCGTCGGCGTCGTGCAGCTCGCCCAGGATGCGGGTCAGCGCGTTGATCGGGTTCAGCGCCGAGCCGCCGAACAGTCCGGAATGCAGGTCGCGGTCGGCGGCCTTCAGCGTCACCTCGAAATACGCCATGCCGCGCAGCCGCGTGGTCACCGCTGGCGTGTCGATGTCCCACATGCCGGTGTCGCTGATCAGCGCGATGTCGGAGGCCAGCGCGGCCTTGTTCGCCACCAGGAACGGTTCGAGGTTGACGCTGCCGGTTTCCTCCTCGCCCTCGATCACCAGGGTCAGCCGCGCCGGGATGCCGCCGCCGGCGTCGTGCCAGGCGCGCAGCGCTTCGATGAACATCATCGACTGGCCCTTGTCGTCCACCGCGCCGCGCGCGACGAAGCGTTTGCCGTGCGGGCCGTCGACAAGCTGCGGCTCGAACGGCGGGCTGTGCCACAGCTCCAGCGGATCGACCGGCTGCACGTCGTAGTGGCCGTAGAACAGCACGTGCGGGCCGGTGTAACCGGCGGGTCCCGGGTGCCGCGCCACCACCACCGGATGGCCCGGCGTCGGGTGCACCTCGGCGGTGAAGCCGAGGCCGGTAAGTTGCGCGCGCACCCACTCCGCGGCGCGCTGGCAATCGGCGGCGTGCGCGGGCTGCGCGCTGATCGAGGGGATGCGCAGCAGGTCGAACAGCCGGGCGCGCGAGGCGTCCAGGCCGGCGTCGATGTGGTGCAGCACGGTCTCGACGGTGCCAGGGGAGGGGGCAGGGGAGGGGGCTGACATGGCGGCTCCGTGCGGTGGGTGGGCGCGCAGCTTGGCACGCGGCGGCGGTGGGTCAACGGCTGGGGGCGCCGAAGGCAGGGCAACCGGGTGAACGCGCGACCGGCGGCCGATCAGCCAATCCACTGTCATTGCGAGTTCCCACCGGCCGGCGGCCGACCCGCCCTGAATGAAACAGTCGGGTCGCCGAAGAGAAGGATACTCTCCCTCCCCTTGAGGGAGGGGGATGGGGGAGGGGTCGATCGGTGCGAATCCTCGACCGACCCCTCCCCCAACCCCCTCCCTCAAGGGGAGGGGGAGTTTGTTTCTTGTTAGGACCGCTGCGCTCCTCGCAATGACAGGTTGTGTTTCAGGTCAGGGTGAAAATGCTCTAGGTCGCGATGCTGTCCGATCGCGAGCTGGGCATTCGACCGGGCACCAGGCGCACCTTGCGCGGCGCCGCAATCCAGATCGCGGCCGCGGAAACGACGCAACACGCAATGGCCAGCGCCCAGGCGAGCTGGTAGCTCCCGGTCGCATCGTGAACGACCCCTGCCACCCATGGTCCGGCAGCACCACCGCCAATCAATGCCACCGTAATCGTGCCGAAGATGGAACCGTAATGCGGCCCCTCGAAAATCTCCATGACGATGGGGCCCATAACCGAGGTCAACGCGTAGCCCAGAAAGCCTTGCGAGACCACCATCAGGAACAGCAGTGGGTAGGACGGACCCCGCTCGAGGGCGATCAGGGCAGCATAGCAGACCGCAAAACCGCAGCACGCCGCGGTCCACACCCATTCCCGTCCGACTCGGTCGGACAATGCTCCGAGACCAATCTGTCCGGGTACCGCGACGACGCTCACGATCCCCAGCGACCAGGCCGCCACCAGCGGTGTGAAGCCGACCTCGATAAGGTACTTCGTCTGGTGGACCTGGACAGCATACCAGGCGAAGAGAGCGCAGAAGTATCCTGCCACGATCCACCAGAAGCGGCTGGTGCGGATCGCCCGCGCGAGCGTCCAGTTGATGGTGGCCCAGGCGGGATCAACCACGTTCGACGCCCGGCGCCTCGAGTGCGCTCCGGGCGTGCGCGATACGCCGTCCGGCAGCAGTCCGATGTCCTCCGGTCTTCGCCGCACAAGCAGGGTCAAAGGGCCTATGACCAGAAGTACGAGGAGGCCCATGGTCGTGCACGATGCGCGCCAACCATCACGACCGATGATCGTTTCCAGCCAGGGCAGCAGCACGATCGCGCCGACGCCGGCCCCGGAGAACGCGATGCTGATGGCCAGGCCCCGGCGGCGCAGGAACCAGTTCGGCAGGAAGAGCGAGTGTGCCGTGTAGGTCGTGAGGTTCGCGCCGGCAGAGACCAGCGCACCGAGGGTGGCATAGAGTTGCCATGGCTGCTCGATCGCTGGTGCCAGGAGAAGCCCAATGCCCATCAGGCACACGCCACTGCCGATGACGACTCTCGGGCCATGTCGGTCCATGACCCGACCAAAGACCGGGGCCAGGACCGCGGAGACGAGGAAGCCGAAGGAAAAGGCGCCGGCGACAAGACCGCGATCCCAGCCGAACTCACCGATGAGCGGCGGCAACAGCAGCGAGAATGCCGTGCGCGCGGTGACGGCGATCGCCATCGTCACGAAAGCGATCCCGACGATCAGCCAGCCATAGTAGAACGGCAATCGCGACGCCCAGTGATGCGGCACGGCGTTCATCCGATACGCCTCAGGGCACCGGATCGATGGCGTTGCGCGGGACGTCTCCCCTGGCTGTCCGCCCGATGTCGTCCGCGATCAGACTGGCCCGCGCCTTGAGCACGCCGTCCGTCCGGCCGGACACGTGCGGGGTCATCATCACACAGCGACAGTCGGGCTCGCACGGCCTCGGCGAGCCGCACGGCGAATGGTCCGGCAAATGCGACCTTCATCATCCAACCCCGCTCCAGCAACAGGCGGACCCCATCGAGTCACGGCGTTGCAGCCATTGCTCCGCCTCTGCATTATCCGGCATTGAATCCATCGATCAACTACATGCCAGGTAGTCATGACAGCCCCGGCGGCCTTTCCCTCGCGTCTGGTTTGGTGGCGAAAGCGGCGTGGCCTCTCGCAGCTTCAGCTTGCGATGACGGCAGCCTGCTCGCAGCGCCACATCAGCTTCCTGGAGCTCGGTCGCACCAACCCGAGCCGCGAGATGGTGCTGCGCCTCGCGACCGCGCTCGAGGTGCCATTGCGACATGCGAATGAGCTGCTGCTGGCCGCCGGTTATGCCCCGGTGTGGGCCGAAACCGAGCCTCGGCGCACAGGTGCTTGCGCCGACCCGCCATGCCCTCGACTACATCCTGACGCAACAGGAGCCGTTCCCCGCCGTCGTCGTGGACCGCCGCTGGAACGTGTTGCAGGCCAACAAGGGCGCGATCGCTCTGGTCGAGTTCCTCGTCGGGCCGGTGATGCCCGGTGTCGCACTCAACCTCGCCGATGCCTTGGTGGCCCCTGACGTGTTGCGGCCGCACCTTTCGAACTGGGCGGAAATCGTCCGATATTTCCTGCGCAGCGTGGCGGCGGACGCGGCTGCGGATGGCACCGTCGCGACGGCCGACCTGCTGAAACGGCTACTGGGTTATGAAGGCGTGCGATCCGTGACGCTGCAGGCCCCGTCGCCCGCCGTTGAAGGCCCGGTGCTGCCGATGCACTTCCAGAAGGGTACAACCACGCTCCGCCTGTTCACGACGATCGCGACGCTCGGCACGCCGCAGGACATCACGCTGCAGGAGCTGCGCATCGAGAGCTTCTTCTCAATGGACGACACGACGGCAGGGACGTTTCGTAGGTGGGCTGAGGTCGGCGTACAGGTCGGCTCGCGCTCGCCCGCCCAGGGCCCGACAAACCCTCGACACCCCCCAACTCAGATAGCCACCTCCCGCCCCAGCTCCACTACCGTCTCCGCGGGCAGCCGGAAATAGTCCGTCACATGCATCGAGTTCCGTTGCATGAAGGCGAACATCGCCTCGACCCCGTGCGGCAGGCCCTGGCCGTCCTCGCGCGCCACCACCGTCTCGTGGCCGACGAAATAGGTCAGGTCGCCAAGGTCGATGCCGCAGCCCTTCTGGTGCGCCGCCGCGAGCAGCGCCGGAATATCCGGGCGCTCCATGAAGCCGAAGCGCGCGGCGCCACGCCAGACGTTGGGCGCGATCTGCTCGAAGCTCAGACGCTGCGCCGCCGGCACATAGGGCACCATCTGGGTCGCCACGTTCAGGATGAACACCCGCTCATGCAACGAGCGATTGTGCCGGACGTGCCAGACCATCACCGGCGGCACGTCGCTCGTCGTGCGCGTCAGGAACACCGCGGTCCCCGGCACGCGCGCCACCCCGCGCGCCGCGATCTGCGCCAGGAAGTCGCCGACCGGCACCACCGCGTCGCGCATCCGGCTGGCCACCGCCGCGGCACCCAGGTGCCACACCACCATCAGGCCGTAGACCGCCACGGCCAGCAGCACGGGGACGTAGCCGCCGTCGGCGAACTTCAGCATGTTCGCCGAGACGAACGCGACGTCGACCACCGCCAGCGTGCCGGCCACCGCGCCGGCGCGCCAGCAGGCTCCACTGCCAAACCTCGCGCATCGCGATGAACAGCAGCACCGTGGTCATCAGCATCGTCATCGAGACCGCGATGCCGTAGGCCGCGGCAAGGTTATCCGACTTGCCGAAGCCAACGGTCAGGCCGATCGTCACCAGCATCAGCATCCAGTTCACCGGCCCCACGTAGATCTGCCCATACCCCTCGGCCGAGGTCTGGGTGATCGGCAGCCGCGGCAGCCAGCCAAGCTGGATCGCCTGCCGCGTCATCGAGAACGCGCCGGTGATGATCGACTGGCTGGCGATGATGGTGGCCACCGTCGCCAGCAGCACCAGCGGCACCAGCAGCGCATCGGGTGCCAACCGGTAGAAGATGTTGCCCTCGGTCGGCGCGCCCGCCACCACCAGCGCGGCCTGCCCGGCATAGTTCAGTACCAGCGCCGGCAGCACCACCGCCGACCATGCCAGCCGGATCGGTTTCGGGCCGAAATGGCCCATGTCGGCATACAGCGCCTCGGCCCCGGTGACGCACAGGAACACGCCGCCCAGCACCAGGAACCCGGTCATGCCGCTGGAGGCCAGGAAGCTGAGGCCGTAGTATGGGTTGATCGCCACCAGCACCGCGGGGTGGTGGGCGATCCCGCCGATGCCCAGCAACGCGATGACGGCGAACCAGACCGCCATCAGCGGTCCGAAGGCGACGCCGATGCGCGCGGTGCCGAGATGCTGCACGGCGAACAGCGCGATCAGGATCACCACGGCGGCCGGCAGGATGTACGGATGGAAGGCGGGCGTGGCGATGTCCAGCCCCTCCAGCGCCGACAGCACGGAAATCGCCGGCGTGATCGCGCCGTCGCCATAAATCAGGGCCGCGCCGAACAGCCCCACCGCGACGATGATCGGCCGCTGCGCCCGTCGGATGCCGAGCAGCGACATCAGCGCCAGGATGCCACCCTCGCCGTCGTTGTCCACGCGCATCGCCAGCGAAACGTATTTCACGGACGTGATGATGATCAGCGTCCAGACGATCAGCGAGAGCGAGCCGAGTGCGGCCTGCGCAGTCGGGTGCGGGCCAGTGGTGTCGAGCACCGTCTTCAGCGTGTAGAGCGGGCTGGTGCCGATGTCTCCGAACACCACGCCGAGCGCGGCGAGGCTCATCGCGGTCAGCCCGGTGCGGTGCGTGTGCGGCGGGGTGGTTTCGCTGGCAGACTGGCTCACCTGGGGGGCCTTTGGCAGAAACGTGGACAGGCGTGGTACCGCTTGGCCTGGCGCGGGGACGGGCCAGAACCGGGGTCGGTGCGGGGGCGGGACAATCAAGTGTCAGGCTTCGGGTGCCGCCCGGTATTCCTAGAGCATGTTCTGGCCGACTGGAACCGCGTACACCTCGCCCGCTCTTCGCGAGGTTGGGCCGCGAAGCGGACCGACGCGGCGAGCGTAGTCTCGCGCCGCTCGCCGCGTCGGTCCGCTTCGCGGCCCAACCCCGCAAAGGGCGGGCGAGGCGTACGAGCACCGCTCAGGCCAGCGCCAGCCGTGCCTCCATGACGTCCGGTTCCTCCGGCAGGCGGCGCACGCTGAACCCGAGATGGCGGACGAAGGCCAGCATCGGCGCGTTGTCGGCCAGCACCTGGCCCACCACCGCGGCCATCCCGCGCGCCCGCGCCCAGTCGATCAGCCGCTGCATCAGCCGGCTGGCCAATCCCTTGCCCTTAAGGTCCGGCTGCACGATCACCGCGAACTCCCCGGCCACGCCGTCCAACTCGGCGATCAACCTCGCGACGCCAACCGTTTCGCCGGTGATCTCGCGGATCGCGACGAACGCCATTTCGCGGTCGTAGTCGATCTGCGTCAGCCGCGCCATCATCTCCGGCGACAGCTCGCGCATCGCGGTGAAGAAGCGGTAGCGGATGTCCTCGGGCGACAGGCGGGCGAAGAACGCGCCGTGCTGGTCGGCGTCCTCCGGGCGGATCGGGCGGATGATCAGCCGCTCGCCGCGTGCCTCGTAGTGCTCGATCAGCGCCTCGGGGTAGGGCGGGATCGCCAGCACGCCGCGCTCGCCCGGTGGGCGCAGCCGCAGCCATGCGTCGGCGGCCAGCACGCCCTGGGAGTCGACGAACAGCGGGTTGACCTCCAGCGCGGCGATCTCCGGGAAGTCGACGACCAACTGGCTGATCCGCACCAGCGTCTCGGCCACGGTATCGATCCGCGCCGCCGGCATGTCGCGGAAGGCGGCCAGCGTGCCGGCGGCGCGGGTGCGCGCGATCAGCGCCTGGGCCAGGGTCAGGTTCAGCGGCGGCAGGTCCATGGCGATGTCGTGGTGCACCTCGGCTGTGGTGCCGCCCAGGCCGAAGGCGATGGTCGGGCCGAACACCGGGTCGTCGGCGACACGGATCAGAAGTTCGCGGGCCCGCGCCGCCTGGCGCTGCACCAGCAGTGTCGTCGCCGCGCCATCGGCGCGGCGCGCATCAGATGACATCGCCGCGCCATCGGCGCGGCGCGCATCAGGCATCGTCATTGCCGCCCCCGCGCGGCGTGCCTGACGCAGCATCAGCGTTCGCGCCGCGAGGCGCACTTCGGCCAGATCCTGCAGATCGAGCGCCAGGCCGCCGCGCGCGCGCTCGCCGGGCGGTTCCGTATCGCGCAGCTTGACCACCACCGGGTAGCCGAGCAGCGCCGCGGCGGTGACGGCATCCGCTTCCGTGCTCACCGCGCGGCACGGCACGGTCGGTACGCCATAGGCGGCCAGCACCGCCATCGCCTCGTCCTGTGCCATGTCGGTCCGGCCGGCCGTCCGCAGGCGGCGGAACAGGTGGCGCACGTCGTCCTGGTCCGAGGCGACCGCGACCACCCGGCTGTGCGGCAGCTCGCGCGCCGCGGCACGGTTGCGGCGGTCCTGCACCAGATGCAGGAAGCCGCGCACCGCCTGCTCCGGCGTGGCGAAGGCGGCCACCCCGGCCGCGACCAGCCGGTGGCGGTGCGCGGCGCCGGTCGTCTCGCCCATCGCGGCGACCAGCAGCGGCAGCTTGACCGTGCCGCTGCACGCGGCCAGCGCCGCGATCGCCGCGTCGTCCTGCTCGCCGGCCGGGGCGTGGGCGACCAGGATGCCGCCCACCTCGGGCGCGGCAGCCAGCAGCGCCGCGATCTCGGCCAGCAGCAGCGGGGCGTCGGCGCCGACAAAGATCACGCCGTCGGCGATGCCTGGACGCCCCGCTGCATTGCGTCCCGCCGCTTCGGTCCCGACCTGCTCGGGCAGCGTCCCGTTGTGTGTGCTGGAGGCCTCGGCGGTCGGCAGGCGCATGCGCAGCACCGCCATCGTCTCCGCCGACGGCGCGGCGAGCCGCAACCCATCGCGCAGCACCGCATCCGCCGCCATCCGCCCGGCGCTGATCGAGTTGGTGACGATGGCCAGCGCCTCGCCGCGCGCCGGGCGGGCACGCGAGAGGGTTTCCGCGACCGCCAGCAGGTCCTCGAGCCGCGACACGCAGAGCACGCCGGCGCGGCGCAGCGCCGCCTCGAACGCCAGTTCCGCGGTGCCGGAGGGGTCCACCGCGCGGCTGCCGGGGCGGATCGCCGCCATCGGGCGCAACCGAGCCGCCGCGCGAGCGGCGGAGAGGAAGGCGCGGCGGTTCTTGATCCGGCGCACGTCCAGCAGGATGGCGCCGGTGCCCGGATCGCGGGCCAGCCAGTCCAGCGCCGCCCCGAAGCCGAGATCGGCATTGTCGCCGATGCCGATGATGTGACTGAAGCCGACGCCGTTCGGTCCGGCCCAGTCCACCACCGCGCGGCACAGCGAGGTCGACTGCGAGACCAGCGCCAGGCGCCCCAGTGCCGGGGTCAGGTGCGCGCGCGAGGCGTTAAGTCCCAGGCCGGGGACAGCGAGGCCGAACGAATCCGGTCCCAGCACGCGCACGCCGGTGCGCCGCGCCAGCTCGGTCAGGCCGGTGGCCTCGGCCAGGACCACCGCCGCGAAGCAGCCCCGTTCGGCGAGCGCCGGCAGCGTCGCGGCGACGTCAGCAGCGTTGGCGATCACCGCGAGGTCGGGCGCGACGGGCAGGTCGGCCACCGTCGGATAGGCCAGCACCCCCGCCACGGCCCGCAGCGCCGGATCGACCGGCAGCACCGCGCCCTTGAACCCCCCCTCGCGCAGGTTGCGCATCACCGCGGCACCGAGTGGTGTGCTGGCGCCGATCACCGCCACCAACTCGGGGTGGAACAGCGCGGCGGGGGCGAAGCGGCCGGTCGGTCTGGGGCGGAACAGGTTCATGGTGCACCGCAGCATACGCGCATTGCGCGCGCTTGGCATAGGCGTAGATGCATTGCCAATTTGTCAAACCCGTCGTTGCATAGGAACCGGGGATACGAACCGCGCACAGGACTCGGCGCGGCGCTGACGCCGGGCGGCCGGCGGGGCGAGGATGGGGGCAGAGATGGTCGACACGTCGCGTTTGGACCCGGAAATGCTGCAATTCCAGCGTGAAGCAGAGGCGTACGCGAAGAAATTCCCGCCCGTGCAGGTGGCGATCCCACTCGACCCGCACCGGGCCGTGAACGACATCCTGGCGCTGCGCACTTCCACCGGCGGGCCGGTCATGGCGGAAACCACCGACCGCTGGGTCGCCGCCCGCGGCCGGCGCATCTTCTGCCGCGTCCATCGCCCGCGCACCGATCGCCCGCTGCCGGTGCTGATGTATTTCCACGGCGGCGGCTGGGTGTGGTGCTCGGTCGACACGCACGACCGGCTGGCGCGCGAGTACGCCGCCGCCGGCGAGGTCGCCGTGGTGAGCGTGGACTACGCGCTGTCGCCCGAAGCCAAATTCCCGCTGGCGCTGGAGGAGTGCGCCGCGGTCACCCGCCACGTCGCCGCGCACGGCGCCGACTGGGGGCTCGATCCGTCGGTGCTGTTCGTCGGCGGCGACTCCGCCGGCGGCAACCTGGCGCTGGCGACCGCGCTGCTGCTGCGCGACACCGGCGGGCCGGCGCTGCGCGGCATCCTGGCGGCCTACCCGGTGTGCGACAGCGCGCTGGACACCGCGAGCTACCGCGAGTTCGGCACCGGCTGGGGCCTGACGCACGAGCGGATGAGCTTCTATTGGGACGTCTACGTGCCGCACGCCGCGGATCGGCACCATCCGCTGGCCGCGCCGCTGCGCGCCAAGCTGGCCGGCCTGCCGCCGGTGCTGGTGCAGTTGGCGGAGCTGGATGTGCTGCGCTCGGAGGGCGAGGCGCTGGCGGCGAAGCTGCGAGCCGCAGGTGTGAAGGCGGAGCTGGAGATTTTTTCTGGTGTGGTGCACGGCTTCCTGCGGGCGATGGCCACTGTGGGCAAGGCGCGGGATGCGGTGGACAAGGCCGGGGCGTGGCTACGATCCACCCGGTAGAGACCGCCAATTGCGTGGTTGGCGACGCGCTTGAACGGTGATGTCCCGGCGCCTAGCTTATGACTCGCCACGCCATCGGAGAAGCACCGTCGATGCTCGCCGAATTGTTGGACGTCCCACAAGCGGTCTGGGAAACAGCCGCCGACCGACTGCGCAGGATCGGCGTCTTCGCCGATGAAGAGCACAAGCTCCCCAGTTTGCCCTTGGTTCGGAGGAACCTTGGTGAGTTCGACGCGGCCGTTCGTGCGAAGGGTTATACGGGAGGCGGCTTGGAAGTGGGTGAGGTCGATCGGCCGAGAGAGGGCATTGATTTCCTGATATTCGATCATGAGCGGCACGGAAACATCCGTGCGGCCGAGGCGGCGTGGAACGGCGACTACGGCAATCGGTGGCATGAAATTGTTACCCGTAGCGTTCAGGACTGGATTGATCGTCTTACGAATTTGAAAGCAACCATGGCAAGCTGGTTGCCCGGCGACATGTCTATTGTCGATCGTCCCCCAACCAAAATGAACGAAGAGCTTATGAAGGGCTTCAACGTTCCGCCGGCCCAAATGCCGACCTTCGAAGTGCATAGGGGAGAAGCCCGGATCATGCGGGTGCAGCCGAAGGGACTGTGGATCATCGGAGCGAACGGACGTGTCGATCTTACGACCGCAAAGGCGTCATACATCCTGGTCGACCGGTCCGAGCCGCTGTCTGGGGCTCCTGATTGGCAATTCTATACTTCTACCAACAAGTGGCAATCCACTCCACTCGATAAGGTTCACTTTAATGAGATTATGAAATAATGTTCTGACCTGGTTTTGTGAGCATATTCACCGATATATCCGATCAGTGGAAGATCGCCGACGATGCCTTCAGCGCGTTGGAGCAAGCGGCCTTTGCGGCGAATGACGATGCGGCCTTTGATGCTGCGAGTGAGCAGAGACAGAGGAATGACCAGGCATATTTCCTGTTTATCTTTACCCGCTTCGAGGATGCGGTTAACGGAGCTGTCACCGTGATCATTGATAACCGCGTATCCGGAGCGACGTGGACAGACCGTCGAATATGGCAGGCATGGTCCAGATCCGACATTGGAAATGTACCGTTCATGTCAAAAATCGAAGTTCTTCTGGACAAGTCATTTCACCATTATGCAGTGGTCAAGGCATACTATGACGGCAGAAACGATATTGCTCACGGTGGAATTTGGAACGAGCGGTTCCTTATCCCGGATATCGCCCAGCGGATGGAGACGATATCCGAGTCTTTTCCGACTTTATAGGCGAAGCGGCTGCAAACGCGGCCCAGCCTTTTCGGACAGACAGGGGGCGTGCACGGCTTCCTGACAAGGAATCAGGCCAGAAAGCCGTCGGGTACTGGATCGCGTTGACGTCGCCACGACAATTCCGCCTACAGCGCCAGCCGCTGCCAGGCCCCGAACTCGCCGACGATCCCGCGCCGGAACGCCAGCACGCAGAGCACAAAGATCGCCCCCTGCGTCACCGTCACCCACGACGCCGAACTGCGCCAGATAATTCTCCATCGAGGTCACCACCACCGCGCCCATCACCGGCCCGAACACCGTGCCCAACCCGCCCAGCAGCGTCGTCAGCACCACCTCGCCCGAGGTCGAGTAGTGCACGTCGGTCAGCGTCGCGATGCCGAACACGATCGCCTTGGTGCCGCCCGCCACGCCGGACAGCATGCAGGACAGGACGAAGGCGATCAGCTTGTAGTCGTCGGTCCGGTAGCCCAACGACGTGGCGCGCGGCTCGTTCTCGCGGATCGCCTTCAGCACCTGGCCGAACGGCGAGTGGATGATGCGGTGGATCAGCAGGAACCCGGCGATGAACACCGCCGCGACCACCCAGTACATCGCCATGTCGTTGTTCAGGTTCAGCACCCCGAACAGGTGCCCGCGCGGCACCTGCTGGATGCCGTCCTCGCCGCCGGTGAACGGCGCCTCCAGGCAGAAGAAATAGACCATCTGCGCCAGCGCCAGCGTGATCATCGCGAAGTAGATGCCCGAGCGGCGGATCGCCAGATAGCCGAGGCACAGCCCCAGCACCGCCCCGGCCGCGCCGCCCAGCGGCGATCGCGATCACCGCATCGACATGCCAGAACTTCATCGTCCAGGCGGCGACGTAGCTGCCCATGCCGAAGTAGGCCGCCTGGCCGAACGACAGCAGCCCGACATAGCCGATCATCAGGTTGAACGCGCAGGCGAACAGCGCCGCAGCACAGCACCTTCATCAGGAACACCGGATACAGCACGTACGGACAGACCACGATCAGCGCGAGCATGGCCAGGAAGCCGATCCATTGCGGGCGGGAAAATCCGAACATTTCAGGCTCGCTTTCCGAACAGGCCATGCGGCAGCGTCAGCAGCACGATCACCATCACCAGGAACACCACCGTCGCCGAGGCCTCCGGATAGAACACCTTGGTCAGTCCCTCGATCACGCCGAGCGCCGAAGCCGGTGATGATCGAGCCGAGGATCGAGCCCATGCCGCCGATCACCACCACCGCGAACACCGTGTTGATGAAGTTGTCGCCCATGTTCGGGTTCACCGAGTAGATCGGCGCCGCCAGCACGCCGGCGAAGGCGGCCAGCGCGACGCCGCCGCCATAGGTCAGCGTGATCAGCCGCGGCACGTCGACGCCGAACGCCTGCACCAGCGGCGCGTTCTCGGTCGCCGCGCGCAGCCGTGGCGCCGAGCGGGGTCTTCTCGATCAGCGCCCAGGTGCTGAAGCACACCACCAGCGCCGCCGCCACCACCCAGCCGCGGTAGTTCGGCAGGTACATGAAGCCGAGATTGGTGGCGCCCTGCAGCACGTCGGGGATGCGGTACGGCAGGCCGGAGCTGCCGTAATAGTTGCGGAACAGGCCCTCGATCACCAGCGCCAGGCCGAAGGTCAGCAGCAGGCCGTACAGGTGGTCCAGCTTGTACAGCCGGCTGATCACGTCCGCTCCAGCACGATGCCGAACGCGCCGACGATCAGCGGCGCCAGGATCAGCGCGGGGAAATAGCCGATGCCGAGATAGTTCAGCAGCATCCAGGCGGCGAAGGCGCCCATCATGAACAGCGCGCCGTGCGCGAAGTTGATGATGTTCAGCATGCCGAAGATCACCGCGAGGCCAAGCGACAGCATCGCGTAGAATGCGCCGTTGATCAGGCCGAGCAGAAGCTGGCCGAACAGCAGCGGACCGGGAATGCCGAAGATCATGATCATGACAAGACTACTCCCCCTCCCCTTGAGGGAGGGGGGCGGGGGGAGGGGTCAAGTCCCCCCAAGCCCTGGGTTGCACGCACCCATCCCCCAATCCCCCTCCCGCAAGGGGAGGGGGAGACGTTCAGCCGCAGTCCTGCGTTCGCCTGCGCCATCATGCCCGGACGAACGAGCAATGCCCGTCGGCCAGCGGCAGCGCCGCCTCGTCGGGCGGCGTGGTCACGACCAGCTTGAAGTAGTCCCACGGCCCCTTGCTCTCGGACGGCTGTCTTGACCTCGAACAGGTAGGCCGGAACCAGGTTGCGGCCGTCCTCGCGGATCGTCGTCTTGCCGAAGCAGTCGTCCTCGACCGGCATCTTCTTCATCCGGCTGACCGTGGCGACGCCGTCCTTCTTCGCCTCGGCCGCGCCCATGTCGTGCGCGGTCTTCAGGTAGTGCAGCGTCGCCGAATAGCAGCCGGCATGGATCATGTTCGGCCAGTTGTTCGGCGTCTTCGGCTTCACCCGGTTGGTGAAGGCGCGCGTGCCGTCGTTCAGGTCCCAGTAGAAGCTCTCGGTCAGGTGCAGCCCCTTGCGCGGTCTCCAGGCCCGAGCGCGTGCACGTCGGTGATGAACATCAGCAGCGCGGCAAGCTGCATCGACTTGTTCAGGCCGAACTCGTTCGCCTGCTTGATCGAGTTCACCGTGTCGCCGCCGGCGTTGGCCAAGCCCGAGCACCTTGGCCCCGCTCGACTGCGCCTGCACCAGGAACGACGAGAAGTCGGTGGTGCCGGGGAACGGATAGGCCTGAGAACCCAGCACCTTGCCGCCCGCCGCCTTCACCATGTTGGTGGTGTCGGTCTGCAACTGGTGGCCGAAGGCATAGTCGGCGGTGATGAAGTACCAGCTATCGCCGCCGGCCTTCACCATCGCCCCGCCGGTCGATTTCGCCAGCATGTAGGTGTCGTAGACCCAGGTGATGAAGTTGGGCGAGCACTGCGTGCCGGTCAGCGCCGTCGATGCCGGGCCGACGGCCAGGAAGACCTTGTTCTTCTCGCGCACCACGCCCTGCACCGCGAGCGCCACCGACGAGGTGGGCACGTCGAGGATCACGTCGACGCCGTCGCGGTCGATCCACTGGCGCGAGATCGAGACCGCAAGGTCGGGCTTGTTCTGGTGATCGGCGGAGATCACCTCGACGTTCAACCCCTGGGAGGTGGCCAGCTCCTCGACCGCCTGCTTGCAGCAGATCACCGAGGTGGGGCCGCCGGTGTTCATGTAGGGGCCGGACTGGTCGTTCAGCACGCCGATCTTGAGCACCGGCGTTTGCGCCCGGGCGCGCACCAGCGGCAGCGCCGTGGCGGCGGCCGTGGTGAGCAGGGTGCGGCGGGAGATGGTCATGTGGGTAGCCTCATTGTTATGCAGTGCGAGCCGTCGGTATGCCGACAGCGTTCAGGTATTGGTCCATCCCCCGAGACAGCGAAATATCAGACGCCGAGATACTCGTGCAGCTTGTCCATGTTGGCTTCCAGCGCATGGTTCGGGATCATGTCGATCACCTTGCCGTGCTCCATCACGTAGTGCCGGTCCGCCACGGTGGCGGCGAACCGGAAATTCTGTTCCACCAGCAGCACGGTGAAGCCGCGGTTCTTGATTTCGCGGATGGTGCGGCCGATCTGCTGCACGATCACCGGCGCCAGCCCCTCGGTCGGCTCGTCCAGCAGCAGCAGCTTGGCGCCGGTGCGCAGGATGCGCGCGATCGCCAGCATCTGCTGCTCGCCGCCGGACAGCCGCGTGCCGTGCGACGGTGCCGGCGCGTTCCTTCAGGTTGGGAAACAACGTGTAGATCGTCGTCGATGTCGAGCCCGCCAGGCGCCACCACCGGCGGCAGCAGCAGGTTCTCCGTCACGTTGAGCGAGCCGAAGATGCCGCGCTCCTCCGGGCAGAAGGCGATGCCGGCGCGGGCGATGTGGTTGGGCATCAGCCCGATCGGTCTCGGCGCCGCGGAAGCGGATGCTGCCTTCGCGGCGCGGCACCAGGCCCATGATCGACTTCATCGTCGTGGTCTTGCCGGCGCCGTTGCGGCCGAGCAGCGTCACCACCTCGCCCTCGCGCACCTCGAAATCGACGCCGTGCAGGATGTGGCTCTCGCCGTACCAGGCGTTCAGCGCGTTGACTTCAAGCATGGGGCACTTCAGGCATCGGCGGATCCCAGATAGGCGGTGATCACCTCGGGGTTCTTCGAGACGGCGGCGTAGTCGCCCTCGGCCAGCACGCGCCCGCGGGTCAGCACGGTGATGGTGTCGCACAGTCCTTCGACCACCGACAGGTTGTGCTCCACCATCAGGATGGTGCGGCCCTCGCGCACGCGTCCGATCAGTTCGACGATGCGGTCCACGTCGTCATGCGCCATGCCGGCGGTGGGTTCGTCAAGCAGCAGCATCTCGGGATCGAGCGCCAGCGTGGTGGCGATCTCCAGCGCCCGCTTGCGGCCATAGGGCAGCTCGGAGACCACGGTATTGACGTATTCCGACAGCCCGACATCGAACAGCAGCTCGTGCGCGCGGTCGTTGTAGACGTTCAGCACCCGCTCCGACCGCCAGAAATCGAAGCTGGCGCCGCGCGCGCGCTGCAGCGCCACGCGCACATTCTCCAGCGCCGTCAGGTGCGGAAACACCGCCGAAATCTGGAAGCTGCGCACCAGGCCGAGCCGCGCCACCTGGGCCGGCCGCAGGCCGGTGATGTCGCGGCCCTTGAAATGGATCGTGCCGCGCGTCGGCGCGCAGGAACTTGGTGAGCATGTTGAAGCAGGTCGTCTTGCCGGCGCCGTTCGGTCCGATCAGGGCGTGGATCGTGCCCGTGCGCACCTTGAGTGCGACGTCATCCACCGCGACGAAGCCGCCGAACTCCCGGGTCAGCCCCGCAGTCTCCAGGATGGTGTCGTTCACCCCCGGACGTCTCCCCGTTTTGATGTCTGAAGCATGGGTCCTTTGCATATCGGCGTGCGCCGCACAAGCCGGCCCGCCGGCATGCCAGGCTTTTCCGGGTTGCCGGGCTGCTCCCCCCGGACGGTGCGGAACAGCAAAGTAGGGCGGAAAAGCGCAGCGCATTCCGCCACTTTCGAACGCCCCAACGGCAACCGGCGATGCGGCGCAAGCGGCGGAATGCGCTGCGCTTTTCCGCCCTACACTCCACATTCCGGGCGTGCCAGGCCGAGATGCGCGCGCAGCGTGGTTCCGTCATAGCCGGTGCGGAACAGGCCGCGCCGCTGCAACTCGGGCACCGCAAGCCGGGCAAAATCCTCGAGACCGCCGGGCATGTACGGCACCTGCACCATGAACCCGTCGCAGGCGCGGGCGGCGAGCCAGCTCTCCATGTGGTCGACCACATCGCGCGCCGAGCCGGTGAAGCCGGCGGCGGTGCGCCCGGCGCCATAGCGCCGCCCGAGCTCGCGCAGCGGCACACCGCTGCGTCGCGTCAGGTCGGCGACCTCGCGGTAGTGGCCCTGCACGCCGGGCACGTCCAGGTCGGGCAGCATCTCGTCCTGCGGGAACTGCGACAGATCGATGTCCAGGTGATATGACAGCGTGGACAGCCCTGCCTGCGGGTCCGCCAGGCTGTCCAGCAGCGCGCGGCGCTCCTCGGCCATCGTCCGGGTCTCGGCGACGATCGGCACGACGCCGGGCAGCACCTTGATATCGTCGGGCCGCCGGCCGAACCGCTCGGCGCGCGCCCGCAGGTCGTCGCGGAATTCGCGCGCCGCCTCGGGCGCCGCATGCGTCACGAACACCACCTCCGCCCAGCGCGCCGCGAAATCGCGCCCGCGATCGGACGCGCCGGCCTGCAGAAACACCGGCCTTCCCTGCGGCGAGCGGCTGACGTTGAGCGGGCCGCGCACCTTAAACCAGCGCCCCTCGTGGTCGATGCGCCGTACCTTGGCGGGATCGGCGAACAGCGGGGCGGCGGGATCGCGCACCAGTGCGTCGTCGCTCCAGGAATCCCACAGCGCACAGGCGACTTCCATGAACTCGTCGGCGCGGTCGTAGCGCTCGTTGCGGAAAAGCTGGTCCTCGCGGCCGAAATTGCGCGCCTCCGCCTGTTGGAAGGAGGTGACGATGTTCCACGCGGCACGGCCGCCGCTGAGATGATCCAGCGAGGCCAGCGCGCGGGCCACGGCAAACGGCTCGAAATAGGTGGTGGAGACCGTGCAGGCGAGGCCGACATGGCGCGTCGCGCCGCACATGGCGGCGAGCACGATCAGCGGATCGAGCCGCAGCGCGCCCAGCGCGCCGTAGCGGAGCTGGCTGTCCATGCTGTCGCCGAGACGGTCCGGGACCGCAAGGATGTCGGCGAGGAAAACGAAGTCGAAGCAGCCGTCCTCCAGGATGCGGCCGAGGCGGGTGTAGTAGGCCAGCGAGGTGATGTCGCGATCCGCCGCCGGATGCCGCCAGCCGGCATGGCTGCCCGAGGTCGGGCCGGCGCAGACAAACGCCGCGAGGTGCATCACGGTGTCGTCCGCCCGCGGCGCGCGCTGGGTCGATCGAGGGCGCGCTCGGGGACGTACGGAGCGTGGGGCATGTCAATCCTCCTATGGCCTATGCTTCGCGCGAGTGCACACCGGTCGGATCCACGTACACCTCGCCCGCCCTTCGCGGGAGAGGTCGGCGCGCGGAGCGCGACGGGTGAGGGTGGCGCAAGCGGCGCAACCCTCACCCTCGGCGCTGCGCGCCTCGACCTCTCCCGCGAAGGGCGGGAGAGGTGTACTGCCAGCCCGCCGATCGACAGTCCAAGAGCACGTCGCATGATCACCGCCGACTCTCTGGCAGCCACTCTCGCCTCCCTGCGCCAACGGCGGCCGCTGGTGCACAACCTGACCAGCGCCGTGGTGGCCAATTTCACCGCCAACGCGCTGCTGGCGTTGGGCGCTGCGCCGGCGATGGTGGAAAGTCCCGAGGAGGTCGCCGCGTTCGCCGCGTCGGCCGATGCGCTGGTGGTCAACCTCGGCACGCTGACCCCCGCCCGGGCCGCGGTGATGCGCCTGGCGGTGGCGGCTGCCAGGACTGCGGGCAAACCGTGGGCACTCGACCCGGTGGGTGCCGGTGCGATCGCCGCGCGCACTGCGTTCGCGCAGGAACTTTGTCGGCTGCGCCCGACGGCGATCAGGGGCAACGCCTCGGAAATCCTGGGCCTCGCCGGCGAGCAACGCGGTGGGCGCGGCGTCGATACCGGCGCCAGCTCGGACGCGGCCGTCGCGGCCGCGCAGCGCCTCGCGGCCGCGAGCGGCGCGGTGGTCGGCGTGACCGGAGCCGTGGACTACGCCACCGACGGCGCGCGCGTGGTCGCGCTGCGCAACGGGCATACGATGATGACTGGCGTCACCGGCATGGGATGCGCCGCGACGGCGATCGTCGGCGCTTGTCTGGCGCTCGGCGGCGACGCGCTGGAGGGGGTGGCGCACGCGCTGGCGGTCACCGGCATCGCCGGCGAGATGGCGGCACGGGTCGCGCGTGGTCCCGGCTCGCTGCAGGTGGCCTATCTCGATGCGCTGTTTGCGCCCGACCCCACGCTGCTGCGCACGGAGGCGCGGATCGCCCGGGACGATCGGGTCGCATAACGAACGTGGGCGCCGTGCCTCAGCGCGTCAGGTAATCGGCGAGATTAAGCGTGTCGGCGCCGGGGATGCGCTTGCGCAAGAACTCCGCCTTGCGACCGAACGGGACGGTGGCGTCGATGCCCAGCCGGCCCCAGAAATCCTTGTGCGGATCGCGATAGAACCCCGGCACGTCCGGGATCACCAACGCGCGCTGATCGGCGCGGCCGCGCGTCAGATAGGCCCACCAGACATCGTTGAAGTCGTTGATGTCCACGTCGTCATCGACCACCAGCACGCTCTTGTTGTAGTCGTGGCCGGCGCCCATCGCGGTGAGGATCACCTGCTTGGCGTGGCCCTCGTAGAGCTGCTCGATCTGCACCACCGTGCTGAGCACGCTGGGCACGCAGGCGACGTCGATGATGCCGCGCTGGTTGGCCGCCAGCAGCGCCTTGTAGACCTGGGTCGCCACCGACAGCTCGATCAGCCGCAGGTCCTCGGGCGAGCCGCAGACCAGCGCATGGTAAAGCGCGTCGCGCCGCGCGATCACCGCGGTGATTTCGAACACGTGATTGTCGCCCACCGGCACGTAGGTGCCGAGGAACTCGCCGAACGGGCCTTCCGGCCGGCGCACGTTCGGCAGGATGCGGCCCTCGATGACGATCTCGGTCTCGGCCGGAACCGACAGCCCGATCGTGCGGCACCGGCGCATCGGCAGCGGCCGCGCGGCGAGCCGGCCGGCGACCTCCAGCTCGCTCTCGTCGTATGGGATCGGCGCCGCGGCGGCGAGCACCAGTTCAGGCGGCGGACCAAGCATGATGGCGCAGTCCAGCGCCTCGCCGCGCGCCTCCGCCTTCGCGGCATAGCGGGTGAGGTGGTGCGGGCCGCCAAGGCGGATGCGCAGCTCGGTGTCGCTGATGATCTGCGCCCGATGGAACGACAGGTTCGGCACGCCGGTGTCCGGCTCGTTGGCCAGGTAGACGCCGGCGGTCAGATAGGGGCCGGCATCCAGCTCGAAGTAGGTGATCGGCGGCAGATCGGACAGGCGGATTTCCTGCAACCCGTCCGGTTCGGCAACGTCCACCGGCGGGATCACCGGCGTTGCCATCAGCTCAGTCCAGCGCTTGCAGAAACTCGCGGTACCGCCGAGCAGTTCGGTCAGCCGTGGGCGACTCCCGAAGATGTTGGTCATGACCGGATAGCGCGATCCCGCGACGCGGCGGAACAGCAGCGGCGCGTCGCTCTCCCGTTGCGAGCGCTGCGTGACGGCGGCGAGTTCGAATTTTCCCGACACCTCGCGGTCCACCACCCGGACGCGGTTCTGGGCGAGCAACGTATCGAGGTAGCGGCGCATCAATTTTTTCCCCCGCCGGCGGCGCACTGGGCCGGCGCCAGTCTGCGCGACGGAGTGTCGCCGCTCAAGCTCGCGGGCTGGACATCGTTTTGGTCGGCAACCTCAACCTCTCCCAGCGGATTTCTATTCACGGGGCACGATCAGGCGCAGCGCCCACGCCAGGATGGTGGACAGGGCCAAAAATGCCCCCATGCCGATCAACCCGGCGGAGAACGACCCGGTCAGCTCCTTCAACCACCCGACCACGGCCGGCCCGACAAATCCCCCAAGCGTCCCTATGGAGTTGATGAACGCGAGCCCGCCGGCCGCGGCGACGCCGGTCAGGAACCGCGCCGGCACGGTCCAGAAGATGGCGCGGGCCGCGGTGATGCCGACCAACGCCACGGTCAGCCAGAAGAACGAAACCCAGAAGGCCCCGAACGCGACGGACAGCAGAAGTCCCACTGTCGCCAGGCCGCAGGTCAGCACCAGGTTGCCGATCCGCTTGCCGCTGCGATCGACCACACCGGCCCACAGCAGCATGGCAATGGACGCGATCACATACGGGCCGGCGGAGACGAAGCCGACCGTCAGGTTGGACCGGAAATGCAGCTTGATGATCTGCGGCAACCAGATGCCGACGCCGTACGATCCCGTGGTGAACCCGAACTGGATCAGCGCCAGCATCAGCACCCTGGGGTCCTTCAGCGCGGTCCAGAAATGCGTCACCTCCTTGTGCCGCGGTTCGGCGGCGATCTGGGCGGCCACCGCTGCCTGTTCCGTCGGCGTCAGCCACGCAGCGGCGGCCGGGCGGTCCGCGAGCAGCCGCAGCGCCAGGAACCCCAGCACGACGCAGGGCAGGCCCTCGATGACGAACATCCATTGCCAGCCTGCGAGTCCGCCGATCTGGTCAAGCCCGAGCAACGCGCCCGAGACCGGACCGCCGACGACCGAGGACACCGGCACCCCAAGCAACAGGATCGCCAGCATGCGGGCGCGATATTCGGCGGGGAACCACGCCGACAGCAGGAAGGCGACGCCGGGAAAGAAGCCCGCTTCGGTCAGGCCGAGCAGGAAGCGGATCGAATAGAGGCTCGTCGGGCCGCGGATCAGGGCGCAGCCGGCGGCGACGAGACCCCAGGTGATCATGATGCGGGCGATCCAGATCCTGCCGCCAAACCGGTACAGGGCCAGGTTGCTGGGAATTTCAAATACGCAGTAGCCGAGCGAGAGAATGCCTGCGCCGACGCCGAACTGCGCCGCGGTCAGGCCAAGCTGATGGTTCATCTGCAGCGCGGCGAAGCCGATGTTGCTGCGATCGAGATAGTTGAGAATATAGGCGATGGTCAGCAGCGGCATCAGCCGCCAGATGATTTTGCGGAACGCGGTCCGCTCGATCGTTTCGGCGACCATCATCGCAGACCGCCCAGACGCATCGGCGTCCCCTGCACATAGGCCACGATTTGCTCGAAACATTCGCGGAAATAGAGTTCGAAATTGTCCCACTCGGCCCAGCCGAGATGCGGCGTGCAGAGCACATTCGGCATCGACAGGAACGGATGGTTGCCGTTGGTGACCGGCTCTTCCTCGTAGACGTCGACCGCCGCGAAACCGGGACGCCCAGCGCGCAACGCCGCCAGCAGCGCGCCTGGTTGGATCAGTTCTGCCCGGGACGTGTTGACCAGCAGCGCCGTCGGTTTCATGCGCGCCATATCGTCCGGGCCGACGATGCCTGTTGTGTCCGGACGCAGCCGGACGTGCAACGACAGCACGTCGGACCGCTCGAACAGATCGCCCTGGCTGGCGGCGAAATCATAGCCGGCGGCCTTGGCCTTGGCGGCCGATGCCTGCTGTCCCCAGGCCAGGACGTGCATGCCCATCCCCGCCCCGGACCGCGCGACGATCGATCCGATCGCGCCCAGGCCGAATATGCCCAGCGTGCTGCCGGCCACGCGGTGGGAGAGCGTGCAGGGCCATTCGCCGTGGCGCATCCGTTCCGCCTCCAGCGCGATGTTGCGCCGGGCGGCGACGATCAGCGCGACGGTAAGTTCCGCCGGCACGGTCGGGGAGTTGCTGGCACCGACCGATACCAGGACGTTGTGATCCCGGCACGCCGCATAGTCGATCGTCGTCGCCGCGCGGCCCACCAGCGCGATCAGGCGCAGGTTCGGCAACCGCTCGATCAGCGCACGTGAAAAGCTGACTCGCTCGCGGATCGCGACGATCACGTCCGCGGGATGTAGGCGTTCGACAAGCTGGTCCAGGTCTGCCGCGGGTTCGCGATATCGCACCACCTCGTGGCCTGCCAGCAGGGCAAAGCAGGACAGCCGATCGACGATGTCCTGGTAGTCATCCGGAATGATAATTTTCACAGCCGTTCCTTGGCTTCGCGGTCCCGCACCGGGACGCGGCCCCGCGCCGGCGGCGTGGCGCGGTCCATCACGCCTTCTCCCGCCAGCGCCGCACCAGGCCCGTGTCGATCCCGAACAGGTCCAGCACGCGGCCGATGGTCTGATCCACCATCTCGTCCAGGCTCTGCGCACCGGCGTAGAACGCCGGCACCGGCGGGGCGATGATCGCGCCCATCTCGGACAGCGCCAGCATCGTCCGCAGATGCCCGGTGTGCAGCGGCGTCTCGCGCACCATCAGCACCAGCCGGCGGCGTTCCTTCAGCACGACGTCGGCGGCGCGGGTGAGCAGCGTGGAGGTGACGCCGGTGGCGATCTCCGACATCGAGCGGATCGAGCACGGCGCCACGATCATGCCGTCGGTGCGGTAGGAGCCGCTGGAGAGCGCGGCGCCGATGTCGCCGGGGGCATAGGCGACGTCGGCCATCGCCTTCACCTCGGCGATCTTGCGGCTGGTTTCGTGCGCCAGCGCGATCTCCGCGGCACGCGAGATCACCAGGTGCGTTTCGACCGGCGTGTTGCGCAGCACCTGCAGCAGGCGGATGCCGTAGATGCCGCCGGAAGCGCCTGAAATGCCGATGATCAGGCGGGTCGGTCTGCCGTCCGGCACTGGTTTCCCCCTCGCGGCGCCGAAACGGCGGCCGCGCCAGTATCCCAGAAGCGGCCGGTGCGTCCAATATGGCGGATCTGACTGTCGTTGCGAGCAGCGTAGCGGTCCCCGGGCTTGACCCGGGGAAGCAATCTCCCTCCCCTCGCGGGGGATTGCTTCGCTGCGCTCGCAATGACAGTGGGCCGCGCTTCCTGCGTTCACCCAATGACCCTGCGACGGTGATGTGCGTGGCATTGCCGCTGAGTGAAAACGCACGATAATGCCCCGCGGCGCGATCGGCCGCCAATACCGGAAGGACCCCACGCATGATCCTCATCGGTCAGTATGACTCGCCCTTCGTGCGCCGGGTGGCGATCGCCCTGCACCTCTACGGCATCGCCTATCAACATCGGCCATGGTCCACCTTCGGCGACGCCGATCGCATCGCGGCGTTCAATCCGCTGCGGCGCGTCCCGACGCTCGTCCTCGACGACGGCGAGGTGCTGATCGACAGCGCCGCGATCCTCGATCATCTCGACGAGGTCGCGGATCCGTCTAAGACCCTGATCGCGCGCAGCGGTCCTGCCCGCCGGCACGCACTGAAAGTCTGCGCCCTCTCGACCGGCCTGGCCGACAAGGCGGTGAGCCTGGTCTACGAGCGCCTGCTGCATCCGCAGACGTCGCAGCAGTGGATCGATCGCTGCGTGGCACAGATCTCGGGTGTGCTCGGCGCTCTGCAGGCGGATCGTGCCGATCGATCGACGGCGTACTGGTTCGGCAGCGCCATCGGTCACGCCGACATCGCCGTGGCCTGTGCCCTGCGTTTCGCCACCGAGGCACACCCGGCGCTGTTCGATCTTTCGCAATGGCCGGCACTGGCGGCGCATGCGGCGCGCTGCGAAGCGCTCGCGCCGTTCAAGGCCGTCGAGCAACTGTTCATCCCGCCAAGCTGAATCGCCTGTCCCGTCGTCGGCGGCGATTTATGCGGCACGGCGAACAGGTGCGGTGCATTCCGCTGCCTCCGCCGTCGGCCGCCGGATGCCGTCACTGCGACACCAGCGGCGGAATGCGCGGATTTTCCGCCCTGCGTCGCCGACCCGACCGGCCGAGGCGCCGTGGCTAGCTCGCGCGGCCCCAGACCTGCGTGCGGTTGTTGCCCAGGCAGTAGCACGGGCTGCCCGACGCGACCGGATGGTCCATCGGGCACACATATGGCCCGGCGTTGCACGACTGCCCGGCCGACTGCTGGGGCGGCGCGTAGCTCGCCGGCGGCGGCGCGGCTCCGTAGGCCGGCGGCGGCGTGTAATAGGCCGGCGGCGGCGGCGGGTAGTAGGCCGGTGGCGGATAGTATGCCGGCGGCCCGATGACGATCGGCGGGAAGCCGAAGAAGAACCCGCCGCCATGCCACCCGCCATACCCGCCGCAACACCAGGCAGCGGCCGGCGTGGTGACTGCCGTGCCCGCCAGCGCGGCGCACGCGACGGCGGCAAGCGCGACCGGGCGCGCCAGCCGGGAGAGAACCGAGGGCAACCTGAGGTGCGTCATGGGCGACACTCCATGCCGAATTTACGTGTGCGCATTATACGCGCACCGCACGCACGGCGAAGTAAGATAATGTTGCGATGCCCGCCACCGCGGCAACCGTGCCATGCCGCCAGCTTGACTTTCCGCGGTTTCCCCCGGATATGCCGCCGTCAGCGCGCACCAGGGCGCACCCGCCATCGCGCCGCGGGCCCCACCGCACTAGATCCAACTGCGCCAGATCCGGATCGGACCACGTTTTGACCGAGACCACGACCGCTGCGGCGGAACCGACCGACCACGCCCCGATGATCGACGCCCCGGTGATCGACGCGGAGCCGCCGGAAGACACGCGTCCCACCTTTGCCGATCTCGGCCTGTCCGAGGCGGTGCTGCGCGCCATCGCCGACATGGGCTATCGCCATCCGACGCCGATCCAGGAGCAGGCGATTCCGTTCGTGCTGATGGGCCGCGACGTGCATGGGCGCGGCGCAGACCGGCACCGGCAAGACCGCCGGCTTCACCCTGCCGATGCTCGACATCCTGTCCGGCTCGCGCGCCCGCGCCCGCATGCCGCGCAGCCTGATCCTGGAGCCGACGCGCGAACTGGCGCTGCAGGTCGCCGAGAACTTCGTCGCAGTACGGCAAGTACCTGAAGCTGACCCACGCGCTGATCATCGGCGGCGAGAGCATGTCCGACCAGAAGGACGTGCTGATGCGCGGCGTCGACGTGCTGATCGCCACGCCCGGCCGGCTGATCGACATGTTCGAGCGCGGCACGATCCTGCTGACCGACGCCAAGCTGCTGGTGATCGACGAGGCCGACCGCATGCTCGACATGGGCTTCATCCCCGATGTCGAGCGCATCGTCGCGCATGCTGCCGCGCGACCCGGCAGACGCTGTTCTTCTCCGCCACCATGGCGCCGGAGATCCGCCGGCTCGGCCGACGCCTTCCTGCAGCAACCCGAAGGAGATCGCGGTCTCGCGCCCGGCCTCGGTGGCGACCACGATCATCGAGGGCCTGGCGCTGGTCGCCGAGCACGACAAGCGCGAGGCGCTGCGCCGGCTGATCCGGACGCAGCACGTGCAGAACGCGCTGATCTTCTGCAACCGCAAGACGCGAGGTCGACATCCTGCACAAGTCGCTGACGCGGCATAAGTTCGACGTCGGCGCGCTGCACGGCGACATGGCGCAGACCGTGCGCTTCGCCACGCTGGAGAAATTCAAGGCCGACGAGCTGCGGCTGCTGGTGTGCAGCGACGTCGCGGCGCGCGGCCTCGACATCGGCGGGCTGTCGCACGTGTTCAATTTCGACGTGCCGCACCATGCCGAGGACTACGTCCACCGCATCGGCCGCACCGGCCGCGCCGGGCTGAAGGGCACGCCTTCACCATCGCCGCGCCCGAGGACCGGCTCGCGGTCGAGGCGATCGAGAAGCTGACCGGCCACCCGATCCCGCCGATCGTCGTCGAGGGCCTCGATCCGGTCGACTGGGCCGAGGAGGACGGCCGCAAGCGCCGCGGCCGTGCGCCCGCCAAGGCGTGCGGGGCGGGGCGGCGCCGAGGCGCGAAGCCGGCGCCACGCCCCGAGGGCGAAACGGGCAGCGGCGCGCGGCGAGGTCCCGAAGTCGGCTGAACCCGCTGGCGTCGCACAAGCGCCCCCGCGCGGGCGGGCGGAACCCAGGTCGCGGGCCAAGCCGCGCGCGGCGTCGGCACCGCCGCCGCAACCGCGCGCAGAGCCGCCGCGCCACGCGGAGCACCCATCGGAACGCGCGCCCGATGGTCATGCCGACCGTCATGCCGACCGGCACGCGGATCGCCACCGCCGCGATCGACACGAGCGGATCGCCACGGCAGGCGCGAGCGCGACGGCGAGGCGGCCAGCGGGGATCCCGGCGGGCCGCGGTGCGCGGCTTCGGCAGCGACGTGCCCGCCTTCATGCGGCTGCGCCCGCGCGTCACGCCCGCCGCGCGCGGCGAAGGAGACAGCGAGGCATGAGCGCGACCGCCGAGGCCGGCAGCAGCAAGAGCCACTTCACGCCGTTCCAGTGGGACGACGCGCTGCGCCTCGACAGCCAGCTGACCGAGGACGAGCGCGCGATCCGCGACGCCGCGCACGACTACTGCCAGGACAAGCTGTTCCCGCGCGTGCTGGAGGCGAACCGGCACGAACACTTCGACCGCGCCATCATGAACGAGATGGGCGAGATGGGCTTCCTCGGCGCCACGCTGGAGGGCTACGGCTGCGCCGGCGTCAACTACGTCAGCTACGGGCTGATCTCGCGCGAGGTGGAGCGGGTCGATTCCGGCTACCGCAGCGCGTTCTCGGTGCAGTCGTCGCTGGTGATGTACCCGATCCACGCGTTCGGCTCGGAGGCGCAGACGGGAGAAATACCTGCCGCAGCTGCGCACCGGCGAGTTCGTCGGCTGCTTCGGCCTGACCGAGCCCGATGCCGGCTCCGACCCGGCCTCGATGCGCACGCGCGCGAAGGCGGTCGACGGCGGCTTCGTGCTGAACGGCTCGAAGACCTGGATCACCAACTCGCCGATCGCCGACGTGCTGCTGGTCTGGGCGAAGGACGATGCCGGCGACATCCGCGGCTTCCTGCTGGAGCGCGGCATGGCCGGCCTGACCACGCCGAAGATCGAGGGAAAATTCAGCGCTGCGCGCTCGGCGTCACCGGCATGATCATGCTGCAGGACGTGTTCGTGCCGGCGGAGCACGATGCTGCCGAACGTGAAGGGGCTGCGCGGGCCGTTCTCCTGCCTGAACAACGCGCGCTACGGCATTGCCTGGGGCGCGCTGGGGGCGGCGGAATTCTGCTGGCACGCGGCGCGCGACTACACGCTGAAGCGCATGATGTTCGGCCGCCCGCTGGCGGCGACGCAGCTTGATCCAGAAGAAGCTCGCCGACATGCAGACCGAGATCACGCTCGGCCTGCAGGCGGTGCTGCGGCTCGGCCGGCTGATGGACGAGCACGACGCGGCGCCGGAGATGATCAGCCTGCTGAAGCGCAACAACTGCGGCAAGGCGCTGGATATCGCGCGCGTCGCGCGCGACATGCACGGCGGCAACGGCATCGTCGACGAGTACCACGTGATCCGCCACGTGATGAACCTGGAAACGGTCAACACCTACGAGGGCACGCACGACGTGCACGCGCTGATCCTGGGCCGCGCGCAGACGGGAATCTCCGCGTTCGGAAACTAACCTGGGATCGCGGTACCCGGTGCGTAGGGCGGAAAAGCGCAGCGCCTTCCGCCGCCATCCGGCGGAATGCGCCGCCCCCCGGGTCAAGCGCCCGGGGGCGTTGGCTTTTCCGCCCTACGCCGTTCCCTTGTTGGTAAGGATTGAAGCGATGGCACGGTCCGTGCTTGAATCGCCTACGCGATGAATGCGGTCGAGGGCGCGCGGTGCAGGCACGACGCGAGCTGATTCGCTTCCTGTCCGATTATCAGGAGATCTGGCACGCCCAGTTCCCCGACCTCTACCGGCGCGGCCAGTGGCACCTGACCTGCCATCTCTGCCTGCGCGGCGGTCGTGCCGGCACCCCCGTCGCCGAGCTGGCCGGCGTCGTCAAGTCATTGTTTTTACTGGACGATGCGACCGTGCGGGAGCGCGTGCAGGAGATTCAGGCGCTCGGCCTGTGCGAGATCGACCCGCCCGACCGCACCTTGTCCGCGCGCAGCATCGTCGTGCCGACCGAGACGCTGCTGGCCCGCTTCGACGAGCACCTGCTGGCCCTGGCCGCGCGCCTGCGGGAGGCGGCGATGGCGGTCGACCCTTCCGTCCGTCCGCGCGCCAAAGTGGTCCTGACCCCGACGACCCGCCAGGCGATCCTCGGCGCGGTCGAGCGTTGCGACCAGGCGTGGCTCGCCGCGCTCGAGGCGGTGTTCGACCAGCTCAACCTGTCGCCGGCGCGCCGGCTGGACGCGCGGCGGCACCTGCTGTCGGTGTCGCACCGCATGCTGCTGCTGATGGGCCTCGAGCACGCCTTCGGTATTTCCGTCCACGCCGACGAGGGCGAGGGGCTGCTGGCCGACCATATGGCAGCGCTGCTGCTGCGATTGGCACGGCAGAACTTCCAGACCACGCGCGACCATATCGGCTACCTGATGCAGCTTGGCCTGCTGGAGCGCCGTGCCGGGCGCGCGCTGCGGGTCAGCCTTGCCGACCCGGTCGTCGCGGCATTCGAGGCCGAGCTGGCCAAGCTGGCGGCGTCGCTGCCGGCGCTGGTCGGCGCCTTCGACAGCGTCGAGGACGCCGAGGCGACGTTGACGATACGGCAGATGGCGTCGCTGCCCGCCGCACCGGTGCCGCTGGTGCTGGTCGTCAGCCGCCCCGGGGAACCGATGCGCGAGGTGCCGATCGGGACCGAGCCGCTGCTGGTCGGACGGGCGGCCACCAGCGACGTCGTGCTGCCGGCCGACGAGGTTTCGCGCATGCATTGCCGGCTGCTGCCCGGCGAGGCGGGACTGACCGTCTTCGATCTGCAGTCCACCAACGGCACATTCCTGGCCGGACAGCGCGTGACCACGCCGACGGTGCTGCCGCTTGGTGGCGAGTTGCGGATCGGGCCATATACGTTGACCTGCCGCCCCGGCTTGACCGGCGTCCTGGACCCCCCCTTGGATCCTGAGGCGACCATCAACCGCCGACGCGGCGCTGGCTGAACGAATCAGGAATATCCGGAAAAATCCCCGCCTTCATTGGCGAACTTCACCCGGCCATGGTGCACGAATGGTGACCGGGAGAATTCTTGGGCAACCCCCCAGCATAATCCAGAACAAACCGGCATAGTACTTCCCGTTCCGCAATAATCGGGATGGCGCTAGCTTGCGGTCGTCGAGTGGCGCCACGGGGTTCCAGTCGGGCGTGGCAGACGGTTCTCCAGCTTGACGACAGGGAGCAGTCGGATGCGTGCGAACATTCTGGCGGGGACAATTGGACTGTGCGTGGTGGCCGGCGTCAGCCAGGCCGCGCATGCGGAGTTCACCTTCCGCAACGATACCGCGCAACCGGTCGTGTTCAATCTGCAATGCCGCAATGCCGGCCTTGAGACGTTGTCGATCGCCGCGCACGGCAGTCAGGCCTACCGCTGCGCGAATGGCGCGCGCGAGGCCGTGCTGGAGGTCTACACCGAAGACGATGGCGCCAATGCCGACAGCGCCGACCTGCTGGTCAGCGACAAGGTCCAAGACGCCGAGACCTATGCGTTCTTCCGAGATGCCGTCGGCTACGTGGAGGTGGTACGTTTTCGCTGAGCGCCCCCCCTCGGCCCACCTTCACTGTCGACTGGCTGAACGGCCCCTCTCCGGAGGGGCCGTTCTCTTTTTGGGGGGCGCGACGATGCCGAGACCGGCGGGACTGGGGCGGGGAATGCCGCCCCGGCAAACGCTCAGGTCCCGGGCACGCGTGTTCCGGCAATCAGGTCTTGGACGCTCCGGTCCGGGACAGGCAACTCAGATCCCGCACACTCAGGTCAGCGCTAGGTGGACCCCCGTGTGCGGGGCGGCCGTGCCATGACCGTTCGAATGACCGTTGGGCCGCGACGGGCGTACCTGAAGGTCCATGCTGGCCGGCAGGGTGGTGGTGTGCGGAACCGTGATCGCGTCGGCCGGATCGTCCCGCCGCCCCAGCCCGCGCGACAGCCGCGCCGCCGCCTCGGCCGCCACCGGCACCAGCGCGCGCGGCCGCGGCGGGCGCATCCGCAGCGACGCGGCGGAGATGCACAGCGCCGCCACCACATTGCCGCCGGCGTCGCGCACCGGCACCGTCACCGACACGGCACCCGGCGAGATTTCGTCGGCCGTCACCAGATACCCGCGGGCGCGGATGCGCTGCAGATCGGCGGCGATCCAGACCGGGTCGGTGCGCGTGGCCGGCGTGAAGCGCGGCAGCTTCTGCGCCAGCACCTGGGTCTGCACCGCCTCCGGCGCATGCGCCAGCAACAGCCGGAACGGCCCGGCATGCAGCGGCTGGCGTTTGCCAACCTCGCCGTAGACGCGCAGCCCGGGATCAGCCTGCATGATCGCCACGGTCTCGCCCATCTGGCCGTCGCGCACGTGCAGATAGACATTCTCGCCGCACACCTTGGCGAGTTCGTTCATGTAGGGCATGGCGGTTGCCGCCAGCGCGCCCTGGTTCTCCGCGGCGTGACCCAGCGCCGTCCAGCGCGCGCCAAGCCGCCACACGCCGCGTGCCTCGTCCTGGATCGCGAAGCCGCGCGACTGCAGCGTGCGCAGCAGGCGGAATCCGGCAGTGCGCGTGCAACGCGCGGCGTCGGCCACGGCGGCCAGCGGCGCCGGCCCGACAACGGCCAGTGCCTCCAGCAGATCGAGGGTGCGGGCCACCGCGGCGATGCTGTAGTCGCGCGGCGGACGCGCCGGCTTGGCGGACTCGCCGTTGGAACGCGACGCCTTGGCGGGGGGTTTGGTCTTCGACCGGATGGCGGATTTGCGGACTGACTTGCTCAGACTGCCCATCGAACATCTCCCGGCGATCGGATGGCCCACCGCTGCCGCGCGCCCTGGTAAAGCGTGCGGGCTACCAGCCGGTAGGCTCTTGTTACCCAAGATTGCACTCCGCCGCGGGCGGGTCAAAGGGTTGGAGCGCACATCCTCGTGGTTGACGGACATGGATGGCATCCGGGAAGGCCGCTTGTCCCGCCGCGAGCGCTGCGGTAAATCCACCGGTTCAGGCTCGCGGGGCCGAACCCGGATGGGGCGCACGCCCGGTCGGGGCTTGGCCGTGCGGGCGTGGTGGAATTGGCAGACACGCCAGATTTAGGTTCTGGTGGCGCAAGCCGTGGGGGTTCAAGTCCCTCCGCCCGCACCACCATCGCGGCGGCGAACTATCTTTGAGGACCAAGGACTTCCACGCAAATGCAGGTTACCGAGACCCTGTCCGAGGGGCTGAAGCGCGGCTTCACCATCGTCGTCCCGGCGGCCGACATCGAGCAGCGCCGCGCCGCGCGGCTGACCGACCTCGGCCGCACCCTGCGACTGCCGGGCTTCCGCCCCGGCAAGGTGCCGCTGCCCGTGGTGCGCCAGCGCTACGGCACGGCGGTCACCGCCGAGGTGCTGGAGGAGTCGGTCAACCGCGCCACCCAGCAGGTGCTCAGCGAACGCGGCCTGCGGCCGGCGATGCAGCCGAAGGTGGACCTGGTCAGCAAGGACCCCGGTCATGGCATGACCGCCGACCTGGAGTTCAAGCATCGAGCTGGAGCTGCTGCCGGAGATCGAGCTGCCCGATTTCGCCGCCATCGCGCTGACCCGACTGAAGGCCGAGGTCGCCGAGGAGACGGTGGACAAGGCGCTGGCCGACTTCGCCCAGCGCAACCGCGGCCATGAGGACATCCCGACAGACGAATTGGGCGACCGCGGTGCCGCCAAGGGCGAGGTGCTGGTCGTCGACTATATCGGCCGGATCAACGGCGAGGCATTCCAAGGCGGCACCGCCAACGACGTCGAGGTCGAGGTGGGCGGGGACGGGTTCATCCCCGGCTTCACCGATCAGCTTGAGGGCATGCGGCCGGGCGAGACCCGCACCATCGACGTGACCTTCCCGGATCCGTACACGTCCCCCGACCTGGCCGGCAAGCCGGCGCAGTTCGAAATCGCCGCCAAGAAGATCCAGCGCATCGTGCCGACGACGGTCGACGATGCGCTGGCGCAAAAGCTGGGCATCGCGTCGCTGGACGAACTGCGGCGCAACATCACGCGGCGCATCCAGGGCGAATACGACCAGCTTGCCCGCCTGCGGCTGAAGCGCCAGTTGCTCGACCAGCTGGCGGATCGGGTCAGCTTCGCCGTCCCGCAGGCCATGGTCGACACGGAATTCGAGCCAGATCTGGCAGCGGCTGGAGGCCGACCGCAAGGAAGGGCGGCAGGACGAGGACGACAAGGGCAAGGACGACGAGACGCTGAAGGCCGAATACCGCGCCATCGCCGAGCGGCGGGTGCGGCTGGGTCTGCTGCTCGCCGAGATCGGCCGGGTCAACAACATCACCGTCAGCCCGGACGAGATGATGCGGGCGATGCGGGCCGAGGCGGCGCGCTATCCCGGCCAGGAGGCCGCAGGTGATCGAGTTCTTCCGCAAGAACCCGCGGGCGGCCGACACGCTGCGCGGGCCGATCTTCGAGGACAAGGTGATCGACTTCGTGCTCGAACTGGCCAAGACGACGGAGGAGGTGGTCACCGCCGAGGAACTGGCGAAGGACCCCGCCGTCGCGTGAGGTGTCGTAGGGGTAGGGCGATCGCATTTGCCGTGTCATGGCCGGGCCAAGCCCGGCCATGACACGGAGGCTGGAACCGGCGCCGCATCGTCTTATGTATGGAGCTTCCGCCACACCAGGGTGACACCATGATACGGGACCGCGACCCGGTCGAAATCTACGACAACAACCTGGTGCCGATGGTGGTCGAGCAGACCGCCCGGGGCGAGCGGGCCTACGACATCTACTCGCGGCTGCTGAAGGAGCGGATCATCTTCCTGACCGGTGCGGTCTACGACCAGGTCAGCTCGCTGATCTGCGCCCAGTTGCTGTTCCTGGAGTCGGAGAATCCCAGCAAGGACATCTCCTTCTATATCAACAGCCCGGGCGGCGTGGTGTCGTCCGGCCTGGCGATCTACGACACCATGCAATACATCCGCAGCCCGGTCAGCACGGTGTGCATCGGCAGGCGGCCTCGATGGGCAGCCTGCTGCTGAGCGCCGGCGCCAAGGGCAAGCGCTACGCCCTGCCGAACGCGCGCATCATGGTGCACCAGCCGTCCGGCGGCGCGCAGGGCCAGGCCACCGACATCGAGATCCAGGCCCGCGAGATCCTGACGCTGCGCAAGCGGCTGAACGAGATCTACGTCCACCACACCGGCCAGCCGCTCGAGGCGATCGAGCGCCGGCTGGAGCGCGACAGCTACATGTCGGCCGAGGAGGCGCGGGAATTCGGCCTGGTCGACGAGGTGGTGGCGAATCGCCCGTCGCCGGTCGACGCCGACAAGTAGGAGCGCGCGGCTGATGCTCCCCCTCCCCTTGAGGGAGGGGGTTCGGGGGAGGGGTGTCGTGGCACGAGATTCCGTGCGACCCTGGCACGAACCCCTCCCCGATCTGGCCGCTTCGCGGCCCATGCCCTCAAGGGGAGGGGCGTGATTTCTTAAGGACTGCCGCCTTATCCTGGCGCGGATCGAGCGGCGCGGCCGGCGTGGACGCCGCTCGTTTCGGCTGCCATCGTCGGGGTTGTCCCACCCGGTCCCGGAGGGGTATCATGTCCAGTCCCGGCGCCCCGAGCTCCGGGCAGGAGAGCGCATGAGCAAATCCGGCGATTCGAAGAACACCCTGTACTGCTCGTTCTGCGGCAAGTCCCAGCACGAGGTGCGCAAGCTCATCGCCGGGCCGACCGTGTTCATCTGCGACGAGTGCGTCGAGCTCTGCATGGACATCATCCGTGAGGAGCACAAGACGCATCTCGTCAAGTCACGCGACGGCGTGCCGACGCCGCGCGAGATCTGCAAGGTGCTGGACGACTACGTGATCGGCCAGGACCACGCCAAGCGGGTGCTCTCGGTCGCCGTGCACAACCACTACAAGCGCCTGGCGCACGGCCAGAAGAACAACGACGTCGAGATCGCCAAGTCCAACATTCTGCTGCTCGGCCCCACCGGCTCCGGCAAGACGCTGCTGGCGCAGACGCTCGCGCGCATCCTGGACGTGCCGTTCACCATGGCCGACGCCACCACGCTGACCGAGGCCGGCTACGTCGGCGAGGATGTCGAGAACATCATCCTCAAGCTGCTGCAATCGGCCGACTACAACGTCGAGCGGGCGCAGCGCGGCATCGTCTATATCGACGAGGTCGACAAGATCAGCCGCAAGTCGGACAACCCCTCGATCACCCGCGACGTGAGCGGCGAGGGCGTGCAGCAGGCGCTGCTGAAGATCATGGAGGGCACCGTCGCCTCGGTGCCGCCGCAGGGCGGGCGCAAGCACCCGCAGCAGGAATTCCTCCAGGTCGACACCACCAACATCCTGTTCATCTGCGGCGGCGCCTTCTCCGGGCTGGAGCGGATCATCTCGGCGCCGCGGCAAGGGCTCCGGCATCGGCTTCGGCGCCGAGGTGCGCAGCGCCGACGAGCGGCGGATCGGCGCCATCCTGCGCGAGGTCGAGCCCGAGGACCTGCTGAAATTCGGCCTGATCCCCGAGTTCATCGGCCGCCTGCCGGTGGTCGCCACGCTGGAGGACCTGGACGAAGGCGGCGCTGATGGAGATCCTGACCAAGCCGAAGAACGCCCTGATCAAGCAGTACGGCCGGCTGTTCGAGATGGAGGGGGTGAAGCTTTCCTTCACCGAAGACGCGCTGAACTCGGTGGCGACCCGGGCGATCGCCCGCAAGACCGGCGCGCGCGGCCTGCGCTCGATCATGGAGCAGATCCTGCTCGGCACGATGTTCGAACTGCCCGGACTGGATGGGGTGGAGGAGGTGGTGATCAACCGCGAAGTCGCCGAGTCGCGCGCCAACCCGCTCTACCTCTATGGGAAGGAGCGGGCGGAAACCAGCGCCTGAGCGTCCTGCCCCCGAGTCCGCCGCCTGCTTGCGGCGGCCGGAGGGGATGAGCAGGCCGCAGGGGCTGACCAGAGTCTGGCGAAAACCCGGCAAGCAAAATTTCAAGGGCTTGCGCCAGTCGTCCTAGCTGCCGATATCGTTCGCCGGAAACCCGAGCAACCAGTTCGGACGACGCGCGGCACGTGCCGGAGGCGGGCGGATCGCGCGGCGACTGTCCATCAGGAGGTCAACCATGAGTGAAGCCAATCGGCCCCCGGGCGACAAACCCGGCGCGGAGAAGCCGGTCGCAGACAAACCGGTCGGGGCGGAGGCAGGCTCGCCGCGCGGCGAACTGCTGCCCGTGCTGCCGCTGCGCGATATCGTCGTCTTCCCGCACATGATCGTGCCGCTGTTCGTCGGGCGCGAGAAATCCGTCCGCGCGCTCGAAGCGGTGATGAAGGACGACAAGCAGATCCTGCTGGTCGCGCAGAAGAACGCCACCCAGGACGACCCCTCGGCCGACGACATCTACCGGGTCGGCACCGTCTCCACGATCCTGCAGCTGCTGAAGCTGCCGGACGGCACCGTGAAGGTGCTGGTCGAAGGCGGCCGGCGCGCGCGGCATCGTCGCCTTCAAGGAGACCGAGACGCTATTTCGAGGCCTTCGTCGAGCCGATGCCCGACCAGGGCAGCGGAGGCCAAGGAGCTGGAGGCGCTCGGCCGCACGGTGGTCTCCCAGTTCGAGCAGTACATCAAGCTCAACAAGAAGATCGCGCCCGAGGTGCTGGTTTCGCTGAACCAGATCGAGGAGCCGCAGCAAGCTCGCCGACACCGTCGCCAGCCACCTCAACCTGAAGATCGCCGAGAAGCAGGAGCTGCTGGAGATCGCCAAGATCAGCGAGCGGCTGGAGCGCGTGTTCGGCCACATGGAATCCGAGATCGGCGTGCTGCAGGTGGAAAAGCGCATCCGCAACCGCGTCAAGCGGCAGATGGAGAAGACGCAGCGCGAGTACTACCTGAACGAGCAGCTCAAGGCGATCCAGAAGGAGCTGGGCGAGGGCGAGGACGGCAAGGACGAGACCGCCGAGCTGGAAGCCAAGATCAAGAAGACCAGGCTGTCGAAGGAGGCGCGCGACAAGGCGATGGCGGAGCTGAAGAAGCTCAAGACCATGAGCCCGATGAGCGCCGAGGCCACGGTGGTGCGCAACTACCTCGACTGGATGCTGTCGATCCCGTGGAAGAAGCGCAGCAAGATCCGCAACGACGTCGTCGGCCGCCGAGAAGGTGCTGGAAGCCGACCACTACGGCCTGGAGAAGGTCAAGGAGCGGATCATCGAGTACCTGGCGGTGCAGGCGCGCTCAGCCCAAGGTGCGCGGGCCGATCCTGTGCCTGGTCGGGCCCGCCCGGCGTCGGCAAGACCTCGCTCGGCAAGTCGATCGCGCGGGCCACGGGCCGCAACTTCGTGCGCATGTCGCTCGGCGGCGTGCGGGACGAGGCGGAGATCCGCGGCCACCGGCGCACCTATATCGGCTCGATGCCCGGCAAGGTGATCCAGGGCATGAAGAAGGCGAAGACCTCCAACCCGCTGTTCCTGCTGGACGAGGTCGACAAGCTGGGCGCCGACTGGCGCGGCGATCCGTCGTCCGCGCTGCTCGAGGTGCTGGACCCCGAGCAGAACTCCACCTTCAACGACCACTACCTGGAGGTGGACTACGACCTGTCGGACGTGATGTTCGTCACCACCGCCAACAGCCTGCGCATGCCGCAGCCGCTGATGGACCGCATGGAGATCATCCGCATCCCCGGCTACACCGAGGATGAGAAGGTGGAGATCGCCAAGCGCCACCTGATCGCCAAGCAGTCCGAGGCGCACGGCCTGAAGGCGGAGGAGTGGCACGTCTCCGACGACGCGCTGCGCGACCTGATCCGCTACTACACGCGCGAAGCCGGCGTGCGGAACCTGGAGCGCGAGATCGCCAACCTGGCCCGCAAGGCGGTGAAGGAGATCGTCACCAAGAAGGTCGAAGAAGGTCGCGATCACCCGGAAGAACCTGGAGAAGTTCGCCGGCGTCCGAAGAATTCCGCTTCGGCGAGACCGAGGCCGAGGACATGGTCGGCGTGGTCACCGGCCTGGCCTGGACCGAGGTGGGCGGCGAGATCCTGACGATCGAGAGCGTGCTGCTGCCCGGCAAGGGCAACGTCAAGCACGACCGGCAAGCTGGGCGACGTGATGCAGGAAAGCGTGTCGGCGGCGCTGAGCTACGTGCGCAGCCGCTCCACCCGCTTCGGCATCAAGCCGACGCTGTTCGAGAAGCGCGACATCCACGTGCACGTGCCGGAGGGTGCCACGCCGAAGGACGGGCCGTCCGCCGGCGTCGCGATGGCGACCTCGATCGTCTCGGTGCTGACCGGCATTCCGATCCGCCGCGACATCGCGATGACCGGGGAGATCACGCTGCGCGGCCGCGTGCTGCCGATCGGCGGGTTGAAGGAGAAGCTGCTGGCCGCGCTGCGGGCCGGCATCACCACGGTGTTCATCCCGAAGGAGAACGAGAAGGACCTCGCCGAGATCCCGGACAACGTGAAGAAGCACCTGAAGCTGATCCCCGTCGCCGACGTGGACGAGGTGATCGCCCAGGCGCTGGCGCGCCGGCCCGATGCCGATCGAGTGGGAGGAGCCGCCGGAGCCGGAGCCGGTGGTGTCGAAGATCCCGATTGAGGCAACGACGTCGCTGCCGCTGGCGCACTGAGTCCGCTCCCGAAGAAGTCTCCCCCTCCCCTTGAGGGAGGGGGATGGGGGGAGGGTCCCGCAGCAAGGTGCCCCGGTCCCAGCCTCGACGCCCTCATTCCCCCGACAGCCCAATGCAGCCGGGCCGCCCAGGTTGACGCCACCGAAGCCACCCCCCTAGTTTCCGGGCGATCGCCGCCCGGAGGGGTATGTCGGCATCCCGCAAACCCAATCACCGCAAACCAGTCACCCCAACGCATTGCAGAAGGAAGCAGCCAGTGAACAAGATGGAGCTGATCGAGGCCGTCGCCGACACCACCGACCTCCCGCGCACCAAGGCGACCGAGGTGGTCGATGCCCTGTTCGGCGCGATCGAAGGCGCGCTGAAGAAGAAGGAAGAGGTGCGCCTGGTCGGCTTCGGCACGTTCGCGACATCTCATCGCGCGGCGACCACCGGGCGCAATCCGCGCACCGGCGAGGAAATGCAGATCCCCGCGTCCATCTCGGTGAAGTTCAAGGCCGGCAAGGGGTTGAAGGACGCTGTTCAGTAGTCAGTGGTCAGCGGTTAGTGGTCAGGAGAATGGCGGTCGTCGGTAGGGCACTGGTCGGTAGGGGCGTTACGTGGTCTCGCTCCTGACCACTGGCCACTGTCGGGCGGTTAGCTCAGCGGTAGAGCGTCTCGCTTACACCGAGAGGGTCGGCGGTTCGAACCCGTCACCGCCCACCAGCGGACAACCGTGGACCGACGAACGAGCGGTCGTTGCGCCGTTTCGCCACACCGACCAGCCTGGGTGACAGGCACTCGTCGATCAGGATCGGGTCGATCACCGGCCCGGCGGCTTTTCGCGCCAATCGGGGCCGAGCGTGGTCTCCGCCCAGGTGATGACAGCGTCGATGCCGTCGAGCGGCAGGCTTGGGTAATCGTCGTAAATGTCCTGACGGCTGTAGCCGGAGCGCAAATAAGCGACGATCGTCTCAGCCGGAACGCGTGTCCCGCGCACCACCGGCATGCCCCCCATGACGGCGGGATTGCTGACCACGGTGGCCGGGATACTCCGCTGCTTGGCGTGGACGATCATCCTCTGGGCACTCCCTTCGGCACGACACATATAACGACGACATGGGCAGGAAACCATCGGCCTGGGCCGCTCTTGACGGTCCCCACCGCCCAGCCTAATCCCTGCGCCCTGTCTGCAACGCGGGTGTAGCTCAGTTGGTTAGAGCGTCGGCCTGTCACGCCGAAGGTCGCGGGTTCGAGCCCCGTCACTCGCGCCAGAGGCTTCGGCATACAACCGCCTTCCATGCGCGTTTTCCCTACCAAACCTCGATGTCGGGCGGTTTCGCCCTATGGCGGTGTGCGGCGCATGGGGCTAAGGTCCGGCCCGTGTTGCAGCGCGGCAGTCCTGCCGCGTGACGCCGCACGGCGGTACGACGGGAACAAGTCATGCAGCCCATACTCGCAGGATACCTGCCGGTCCTGGTGTTCATCGTCATCGCCGGCGTGATCGCCGCGGCGATGACCGGCGGCGCGTTGATCCTGGCGCGCCAGAAGCCATATCCCGACAAGCTGACCGCCTACGAGTGCGGGTTCGATGCGTTTGACGACGCGCGCCGGCGCTTCGATGTGCGCTACTACCTGGTCGCCATCCTGTTCATCATCTTCGACCTGGAAGTGGCGTTCCTGTTCCCCTGGGCGGTCAGCCTGAAGGGGATCGGCGTCTTCGGATTCCTCTCCATGGTCGGCTTCCTTGGCGTGCTGACCGTCGGCTTCGTCTACGAGTGGTGCAAGGGCGCGCTGGAGTGGGAGTAAGGCCATGAGCGAAGCCAATGCCGTTGCCCCAGGGATTGCCGACGGGGTCGTCCACGGGATCGCGTGGAATCGCGAGGCGTTGCCGCCGGGGCCGGAACAGGACGCGGTGGTCAAGGGCATCACCGGCGAGATCGCCGACAAGGGCTTCATCGTCGCCAATCTCGACAAGGTGGTGAACTGGGCGCGCACCGGCAGCCTGTGGCCGATGACCTTCGGCCTGGCGTGCTGCGCGATCGAGATGATCCACGCCTATATGCCGCGCTACGATCTGGACCGCATGGGGATCATTCCGCGCGCCTCACCGCGGCAGAGCGACGTGATGATCGTCGCCGGCACGCTGACCAACAAGATGGCGCCCGCGATGCGCAAGGTCTACGACCAGATGCCGGAGCCGCGCTGGGTGATCAGCATGGGTAGCTGCGCCAATGGCGGCGGCTACTACCACTACTCCTATGCGGTCGTGCGCGGCTGCGACCGCGTGGTGCCGGTGGACATCTACGTGCCCGGCTGCCCGCCGACCGCCGAGGCGCTGGTCTACGGCATCATGCAGTTGCAGAAGAAGATCAGGCGGACGGGGACCATCCTGCGTGGCTGAGGCAACCGCTCCACCTTCGTCGCCCGTGGCCGCTCCGCCCACGCGGACCGAACTGCTGGCCGCCGCGGTCGCGACGTTGCCTGGCGTGACCGGCGCGCGCGTCCTGCTGGGCGAGGTGGTCGCCGAGGCGGGGCGCGACGGCCTGGCCTCGCTGATGACCACGCTGCGCGACGATCCGCGCTTTGCGTTCGAGCAGGCGATGGACGTCTGCGGCGTCGACTGGCCCGACCGCGCGGAGCGGTTCGACGTGGTCTACAACCTGCTGTCGGTATCGCTGAACCAGCGGCTGCGGGTGATCGTCACGACCGACGAAACGACGCCGGTGCCCTCGGTACACGAAGTCTGGCCGGTCGCGACCTGGTGGGAGCGCGAGGCCTGGGATCTGTTCGGCATCATGTTTTCCGGCCAGCCCGACCTGCGGCGTATCCTGACCGATTACGGGTTCGAGGGGCATCCGCTGCGAAAGGACTTCCCGCTCACCGGCTATGTCGAGGTGCGCTACGACGAAGACCGCAAGTCGATCGTCTATGAGCCGGTGAAGCTGGTGCAGGATTTCCGCAATTTCGATTTCGTTTCGCCGTGGGAAGCGATGATCACCCTGCCGGGCGACGAGAAGGCGCACGCCGGGCATCCCGACAGCCCGGCCGGCGGGGCCAAGGGCTAGGCGCATGCGCAACTCACTCTACGAGAGCGATTTCTACGCCTGGGCCAATGAGCAAGCCGCCCTGCTGCGCGCGGGCCGGCTGAATGAGGCCGATCTCGGGAACATCGCGGAAGAGATCGAGAGCATGGGGCGCAGTGAGAAGCGCGAGCTGAACAGCCGATTAGAGGTGCTGCTGACGCATCTGCTGAAATGGCGGTATCAGACGCACCTGCGCGGCAAGAGCTGGCGCAACACAATCGAGCGACAGCGCGAGGCGATCGTCGAACACTTGGCAGATAATCCGAGCCTTAAGGAACGGCTGCCGTCAGAGGTCGCATCGGCCTACCGGAAAGCGATCCGGGATGCCGAGGACGAGACCGGATTGGACCGCTCGGTCTTCCCGTCAGTCTGCCCGTGGACCTACGAGCAGGCTATGAACGAGATGTTCTGGCCCGACGAGACCGAAGGGCAGGCGATGGCATGAGAGAAACCATCGTCCCCGAAAAGAACCTGACCACCGTCGAGGTCGACAACCTCGCGCTGAATTTTGGCTCGCAGCACCCTGTGGCGCACGGCGTGAAGCTGGCACGGGATTACCGCAGTTTCGATTTTGCATCGCTGTGGGAAGCGATGGTCACGCTGCCGGGCGACGAGAAGGCACACGCCGCATGTGCCGGCGGGGCCAAGGGCTAGGCGCATGAGCAACTCACTCTACGAGAGCGATTTCTACGCCTGGGCCAACGAGCAGGCGTCCCTGCTGCGCGCCGGCCGTCTCGCCGAGGCCGACGTTGAAAACATCGCGGAAGAGATCGAGAGCATGGGGCGCAGTGAGAAGCGCGAACTCCTCAGCCGGTTGAAAGTTCTGCTGACCCACCTGCTCAAATGGCACTTCCAGCCCACGTTGCGGGGGAACAGTTGGCGCCTCTCGATCGAGGAGCAGCGCCGCGAGGTTGCGAATCACTTGGCCGACAACCCCAGCCTGCGAGCCAGGCTGCCCGAAGCGGTGGCGTCGGCCTATGCCAGTGCTGTCCTCGCGGCGGCTCGGGAAACCGGCCTTGACCGTACGACGTTTGCGCCGGTCTGCACCTGGTCCTTCGAGCAGGTGATGGACGATGATTTCTGGCCCGGCAACTCGACACAAGAGCGCGTGGCATGAGCGAGACCGTCGTTCCCGAGAAGGACCTGACCACCGTCGAGATCGACAGCCACGCGATCAATTTCGGCCCGCAGCATCCCGCCGCGCACGGTGTGCTGCGGCTGATCCTGGAGCTCGATGGCGAGGTCGTGCAGCGCGCCGATCCGCATATCGGCCTGCTGCATCGCGGCACCGAGAAGCTCATCGAATACAAGAGCTACATGCAGGCGGTGCCGTATTTCGACCGGCTCGATTACACCTCGCCGATGGCCGAGGAACACGTCTTCGCGCTCGCCACCGAAAAACTGCTGGGTATCACGGTGCCCGATCGCGGCCAATGGATCCGCACCCTGTTCGCCGAGATCACCCGCGTGCTCAACCACCTGCTGGCGGTCACGACCTATGCGCTCGATGTCGGGGCCATCACGCCGAGCCTGTGGGGATTCGAGGAACGGGAAAAACTGATGGAGTTCCACGAGGCCGCCTGTGGTGCGCGGCTGCATGCGAACTATTTCCGCCCGGGCGGGGTGCCGAAGGACCTGCCGGCCGGGTTGACCGACAAGATCGCCGCATGGGCCGAAACGTTCCCGAAGTTTATCGACGATCTGGAAGGGCTGCTGACGGGGAACCGGATCTGGAAGCAGCGCACCGTCGGGATCGGCGTGGCAAGCCCGGAGCAAGCGCTCGCCTGGGGTTTTTCCGGCCCGTGCATCCGCGGCTCCGGCATTCCGCGCGACCTGCGCAAGGCCGAGCCGTACGACAAATACGCCGAGGTGGACTTCAAGATCCCCGTTGGGCGCAACGGCGACTGCTACGATCGCTACCTCGTCCGCATCAATGAGCTGCGCGAGAGCGTCAAAATCATCCAGCAGTGCGTGGCGAAGATGAAGCCCGGCCCGGTCAAGGTGCAGGACCACAAGTTCTCGCCGCCCTCGCGCGCCGAAATGAAGCGCTCGATGGAGGCGCTGATCCACCACTTCAAGCTGTTCACCGAGGGCTATCACGTGCCGGCCGGCGCCACCTACACCGCGGTGGAAAGCCCGAAGGGCGAGTTCGGCGTCTATCTCGTCGCCGACGGCTCGAACCGGCCCTACCGCTGCAAGATCCGCTCGACCGGGTTCGCGCATCTGCAGGCGGTCCAGGTGATGGCGCGGGGCCACATGCTGGCCGATATCTGCGCGATCATCGGATCGCTGGATGTCGTGTTCGGCGAGATCGACAGGTAGCCATGGCCGAGAGCAACACGGCGGAGGTCGTCCAGCCGACCGAGTTCGCGTTCGACGCAACCAGCGATGCGGCGATCGCGGTCGCCATCGCGAAATACCCGCCGGGCCGCCAGGCCAGCGCGGTCATTCCGCTGCTGGATATCGCCCAGCGGCAGATGAAGCGGCAGACCGGCAGCGCCTGGGTGCCGCGCGTGGCGATGGATGCGGTGGCGAAACGCCTGGCGATGCCGCCGATCCGCGTCTACGAGATCGCCACCTTCTACTTCATGTTCAATACGCGCCCGGTTGGCAAATTCCACCTGCAGGTCTGCACCACGACGCCGTGCTGGCTGCGCGGCTCCGACGACGTGGTGAAGGCCTGCCGCGATGCCACCGGGATAAAGCATTTCGGCGAGACCAGCGCCGACGGCCAGTTCACCATGACCGAGGTCGAATGCCTCGGCGCCTGCGTCAACGCGCCGATCTTGCAGGTCGATGACGATTTCTACGAGGACCTTGACGCGGAACGAACCAGGGCGCTGATCGAGGCGTTGCGCCGTGGCGAGCGGCCGGCGCCGGGCTCGATGACCGGGCGGCAGACCTCGGCGCCCGAGGGCGGGCCGACCACGCTCACCACGCTGGAATTTCCCGCCACTGGCGCGGCGACGGGGGACTGAGGCGATGCTGGCGGACAAGGATCGCATCTTTACCAATCTCTACGGCCAGCACGACTGGCGCCTGCCCGGCGCGCGGGCCCGCGGCGACTGGGACAACACCAAGGCGATCCTGGATCTCGGGCGCGACGCGATCGTCAACGAAATAAAGGCATCGGGGCTGCGCGGGCGCGGCGGCGCGGGATTCCCGACCGGGCTGAAATGGTCGTTCATGCCGAAGCAGTCGGACGGGCGGCCGGCCTATCTGATCATCAACGCCGACGAGAGCGAGCCCGGCACCTGCAAGGACCGCGACATCCTGCGCCACGATCCGCACAAGCTGATCGAGGGCGCGCTGGTCGCCAGCTTCGCGATGGGCGCGCACGCCAGCTACATCTACATCCGCGGCGAGTTCTACAACGAGGCGCTGAACCTCCAGGCGGCGATCGACGAGGCCTACGCGGCCGGGCTGATCGGCAAGAACGCCTGCGGCAGCGGCTGGGATTTCGATCTCTATCTGCACCGTGGCGCCGGCGCCTATATTTGCGGGGAGGAAACCGGGCTGCTGGAAAGCCTGGAAGGCAAGAAGGGCATGCCGCGGCTGAAGCCGCCGTTCCCTGCGGCGGTGGGCCTGTACGGCTGCCCGTCCACGGTGAACAACGTCGAAAGCATCGCGGTGGCGCCGATCATCATGCGTCGCGGCGCCGCCTGGTTCACTTCGCTGGGCCGGCCGCAGAACACGGGCTCAAAACTGTTCTGCATCTCCGGGCACGTGAACAAGCCATGCAATGTCGAGGAGGAGCTCGGCATTCCGTTGCGCGAGCTGATCGACACATACGCCGGTGGCGTGCGCGGTGGCTGGGACAATCTTCAGGCGGTCATTCCGGGTGGCGCATCGGTGCCGCTGATACCCAAGAGCATCTGCGACACCGTGCTGATGGATTTCGATTCGCTGCGCGACGTGAAAAGCGGCCTCGGCACCGCGGCGGTGATCGTGATGGACAAGTCCACCGACGTGATCCGCGCCATTGCGCGCCTTAGCCGGTTCTACAAGCATGAAAGCTGCGGCCAGTGCACGCCGTGCCGCGAGGGCACCGGCTGGATGATGCGGGTGATGAACCGCATGGTCGAGGGCCGCGCCGATGTGGCCGAGATCGACACGCTGGAGCAGGTCACGCGCCAGGTGGAGGGCCACACGATCTGCGCCCTCGGCGACGCCGCGGCCTGGCCGATCCAGGGGCTGATCCGGCATTTCCGCCCGGTGATGGAAGAACGAATCGCGGCGTACAAGGCGCGGTCGGTCAAGCCGATGCCGCAGGCGGCGGAGTGACGGAATGTTTGTCATGGCGAATGTCATGTCTGTCATTGCGAGGAGCGCAGCGACGAAGCAATCCCCATCCAGGTGCGCACGCGCCGGGTGCCTACTCGGATGGGGATTGCTTCGCCTTCGGCTCGCAATGACAGTCTGTTCGCGGAAGCATCGATAATGGCCAAAGTCACCGTCGACGGCATCGTGGTCGAAGTCCCCAACGGCTCCAACGTGCTGCAGGCCTGCGAGGCCGCCGGGAAGGAAATCCCGCGCTTCTGCTACCACGACCGCCTCTCGGTCGCCGGCAATTGCCGCATGTGCCTGGTGGAGATCGAGAAGGCACCACCGAAACCGATCTCCTCCTGCTCCTGGCCGGTTGCCGACGGCATGGTGGTGCACACCGACACCCCCATGGTGCGCAACGCGCGCCGCGGCGTGATGGAATTCCTGCTGATCAACCATCCGCTGGACTGCCCGATCTGCGACCAGGGCGGCGAGTGCGACCTGCAGGACCAGGCGATGGGCTACGGCTCCGACCACTCGCGCTATCACGAGAACAAGCGCGCCGTGAAGGACAAGGACCTTGGCCCGCTGGTGAAGACTGTCATGACGCGCTGCATCCACTGCACGCGCTGCATCCGCTTCATCACCGAGGTGGCCGGCGTGCCCGAGCTCGGCGCCACCGCGCGCGGCGAGAGCATGGAGGTCGGCACCTACGTCGAGAAGGCGCTGTCCTCGGAGCTCTCGGGCAACATCATCGATCTGTGCCCGGTCGGCGCGCTGACCTCGAAGCCGTACGCCTTCGTTGCGCGCTCATGGGAGCTGAACAAGACCGACAGCATCGACGTGCTGGACGCGGTCGGCACCAATATCCGCGTCGATGCGCGCGGGCCGGAAGTGCTGCGCATCCTGCCGCGCACCAACGAGGACGTGAACGAGGAGTGGCTGGCCGACAAGTCGCGCTTCGCGATGGACGGGTTGAAACGCCGCCGGCTCGATCACCCTTGGGTGCGGCACGACGGCAAGCTGCGGCCCGCAAGCTGGCATGAGGCCTTCGCCGCGATCGCCGCGAAAACAAACGGCCTTGCCGGCAGTCGTATCGGCGCCATCGCCGGCGATCTGTGCGATGCCGAAAGCATGCTGGCGCTGAAGGACCTGATGACCGCGCTGGGGTCGGCCAATCTGGACTGCCGGCAGGACGGTGCCGCGCTGGATGCCACGCGGCGCGATTTTTACACCTTCAACTCCTCGATCGCCGGGATCGAGGAAGCCGACGCGATCCTGCTGATCGGCACCAATCCGCGCAAGGAAGCCCCGGTGCTGAATGCGCGCATCCGCAAGCGCTGGGCGGCCGGCGGCTGCCCGATCGGGTTGCTCGGCGAGGCGGCCGATCTGACCTACGACGTCACGATGCTCGGCGCCGGTCCGGACAAGTTGGCGGGGCTCGGCGTGGCGGATGCGCCGGACGGCGACTTCGCACACACGCTGCCGGACGCCAAGAAGCCGATGCTGATCGTGGGGCAGGGCGCTCTGGCGCGCCCCGACGGCGCCGCGGTGCTGGCGGCTGCATGGAAGCTCGCCGGCGATATCGGCGCGCTGACGCCGGAGTGGCACGGCTTCAACGTGCTGCACACCGCGGCCGCGCGGGTCGGCGCGCTCGATCTCGGGTTCGTTCCGGGGCCGGGCGGCAAACCGCTGGCGCAGATGCTGGCCGACGGCGTCGATCTGCTGTGGCTGCTGGGCGCCGACGAGTTCGCCCATCTCACGCATCGGCGCCAACACCTTCGTCGTCTACCAGGGCCATCACGGCGACGCCGGCGCCGCGCGCGCCGACGTGATCCTGCCCGGCGCGGCCTATACCGAGAAGCCCGGCACCTACGTCAACACCGAAGGCCGCGTGCAGCGTGGTTTCCTCGCCGTCTATCCGCCGGGCGAGGCGCGCGAGGACTGGAAGATTCTCCGCGCCTTCAGCCAGGTGATCGGCCATCCGCTGCCGTATGACGATCTGGATGCGCTGCGCCGCCACCTGGAGCAGGTCAACCCGGTGTTCGGCCGCATCGGTTTTCTCCCCCATTTCGGCTGCACCGACCACACCGCGCCCGCCGGCGACCCCGCCGCCGTCAGCGCCACGCCGTTCGTCGCGGCCGTGGCAAATTACTACCAGACCGATCCGATCAGCCGCGCCAGCCCGACCATGGCCGAGTGCACCGCGCTGTTCGCCGCGCCGCGCCTGGCGGCGGAGTAGCGCCCCATGGACGCCATCCTCGCCGAAATCATCGCCCTGCTGCAAACGCCGGTCGGCCACGTCGTGCTGGTGGTGATCGAAGCGCTCGCCCTGCTGGTGCCACTGCTGATCGGCGTCGCCTACCTGACCTACGCCGAGCGCAAGATCCTGGCGGGGATGCAGTTGCGCAAAGGCCCGAACGTCGTCGGCCCGTTCGGCCTGGGTCAGCCGTTCGCCGACGCGCTGAAGATGCTGATGAAGGAGACGGTCATCCCGTCCGGCAGCAACCCCCTGCTGTTCCTGATGGCGCCGATGCTGACCTTCGGGCTGGCGATGGTGGCCTGGGCGGTGATCCCGGTGAACAACGGCTGGGCGATCGCCGACATCAACGTCGGCGTGCTCTACCTGTTCGCGATCTCCTCGCTCGGCGTCTATGGCGTGATCATCGCCGGCTGGGCGTCGAATTCGAAATACGCCTTCCTCGGGGCGCTGCGCAGCGCGGCGCAGATGGTCAGTTACGAAGTCTCGATGGGCTTCATCATCGTCTGCGTGCTGCTGTGTCGCCGGCAGCCTGAACCTGACGGACATCGTCCTGGCGCAGCGGACCGTCTGGTTCTGCATCCCGCTGTTTCCGATGTTCATCATGTTCTTCATCTCGACGCTGGCCGAGACCAATCGCGCGCCATTCGACCTGCCGGAGGGCGAAAGCGAGATCGTCGCCGGCTTCTTCGTCGAATACTCCTCGATGAGCTTCGCGCTGTTCTTCCTCGGCGAATACGCCAACATGATCCTGATGAGCGCGTTGACCACCATCTTGTTCCTCGGCGGCTGGCTGCCGCCGTTCGACATCGCACCGTTCACCTGGCTGCCCGGGCCGATCTGGTTCATCCTGAAGATCTGCTTCGTGCTGTTCTGCTTCATCTGGGCGCGCGCGCCGTTCCCGCGCTACCGCTACGACCAGCTCATGCGGCTCGGCTGGAAGGTGTTTCTCCCGTTCTCGCTGTTCTGGGTGGTGCTGACGGCGGGCGTGATGACGATGATCCACGCGGGGGTGTTCGGCCATGGCACGTGAGATCGATGCCCTTGTCGTGACCGATCCCCGTGTCATGGTCGACCCCCGTGTCATGACCGGCCCCCGCGTCGTGACCGGCCCCCGTGTCATGGCCGACCCCGGTGTCATGACCGGTCCCCGTGTCATGGCCGGGCTTGGCCCGGCCACCCACGACTTCGCCGATCGCACGCACGCAAGTCGTGGGTGGCCGGCCTCCGCTGGTCGTGACACGAGGGCTGGTCATGACGCGAAGAAAGAGCGGGAGGCCTGACCAATGGCGTTCATTGACCGCACCGCGCGCAGCCTGCTGCTGTCGGAGCTGCTGGCCGGCATGGCGCTGACCTTCAGCTACCTCTTCAAGCCCAAGGCGACGATCAACTACCCGTACGAAAAGGGCCCGATCAGCCCGCGCTTCAAGGGCGAGCACGCGCTGCGCCGCTACCCGAACGGCGAAGAACGCTGCATCGCCTGCAAGCTGTGCGAGGCGATCTGTCCGGCCCAGGCGATCACCATCGAGGCCGAGCCACGCGACGACGGCTCGCGCCGCACCACCCGCTACGACATCGACATGACCAAGTGCATCTATTGCGGACTGTGCGAGGAAGCCTGCCCGGTGGACGCCATCGTCGAGGGGCCGAACTTCGAATTCGCCACCGAGACGCGCGAGGAGTTGATGTACAACAAGGACAAGCTGCTGGCGAACGGCGACCGATGGGAAGCCGAGCTCGCCAGGCGGCTGGAACTGGACGCGCCCTACCGATGATCGTCCGACATATCGCAACAATCTTCTTCTACATCTTCGCCGTGATCCTGGTCGCCGCCGCCGCGACGGTGGTCAGCGCGCGCAACCCGGTGCACTCGGTGCTGTTCCTGATCCTGGCGTTCTTCAACGCCGCCGCGCTGTTCCTGATCGCCGGCGCCGAGTTCCTCGCGATGGTGCTGGTGATCGTCTACGTCGGCGCGGTCGCCCTGTTCTTCCTGTTCGTGGTCATGATGCTGGACGTGAACTTCGCCGAGCTGCGCAGCGGATTCCAGCGCTACCTGCCGGTCGGCGCGGCGGTCGGCGCGATTCTGTTCATCGAACTGGCGATGCTCTATGGCGGCTGGCAGATCGCCCCGGGGGCGGCCGCCCTGCGCCTGTCGCCGACACCGCCGATCAGCAACACCCAGGCGCTCGGCAATGTGCTCTATACCGACTACATCTTCCTGTTCCAGGTCGCCGGCCTGGTGCTGCTGGTGGCGATGATCGGCGCCATCGTGCTGACCCTGCGCGACCGCAAGACGTCACGCCACCAGAACATCGCCGTGCAGACCGCGCGCACCGCCGCCGAGACGCTGGTCATGGTCGAGGTCGGGATCGGCGTCGGCGTCAAGGAACTCGGCATCTACCGCCCGAAACCGCCGGAGCCCGCGCCCGAACCCGTGCACGCCGAGGCCGGTGATCACGGCGCCGGCCATCAAGGCCCAGGGCATCAAGGTAACGCCGCGCAACACGCACCGGAGGTGGACTGATGGGCGTATCGGCAGTCGGTCTCGGGCACTTTCTCGTAGTCAGCGCGATCCTGCTGGTGCTCGGCGTGTTCGGCATCTTCCTGAACCGCAAGAACGTCATCATCATCATGATGTCGATCGAGCTGATCCTGCTCTCGGTCACCCTCAACCTGGTGGCGTTCTCCGCCGCGCTGGGCGATCTCGCCGGGCAGGTGATGGCGATGTTCGTGCTGACCGTCGCCGCCGCCGAGGCCGCGATCGGCCTGGCGATCGTGCTGATCTATTTCCGCAACCGCGGCTCGATCCAGGTCGAGGACGTGACGCTGATGAAGGGCTAGGGCTGTGGTCAGTGGTGAGCGGTCAGTGGTCAGTGGTCGGGGCGGCGAGTCACCCCCTCCCCTTGAGGGAGGGGGCCGGGGGGAGGGGTTCGCTTGGGGGTGAGCCCGAAGCACCTTCCTGCGGGACCCCTCCCCCGACCTTGGTCCGCTTCGCGGCCCAAGCCCTCAAGGGGAGGGGGAGTAATACCGCATGATCTACGCCGTCGCCGTCTTCGCGCCGCTGGTCGGCGCCATGATCGCCGGGCTGCTGGGCCGTGCCATCGGCGATCGCGCGGCCATGGGCGCCTCCGTCACCGGCATGATCGTCGCCGCGATCTGCGGGCCGCTGGCCTGCTTCCAGCTTGCCGCCGGCGGCCGCTGACCCGGGCGTCGTCCCGGTCGCCACCTGGATCGATGTCGGCCATTTCCACGTCGCCTGGGCGCTGCGCTACGACACGCTGTCGGCCGTCATGGTGGCGATGGTGTCGTTCGTTGCCATGCTGATCCACGTCTATTCGATCGGCTACATGGCGCACGACGCCTACCCGCGCTACCGCTTCTTCGCCTACCTCTCGCTGTTCAGCTTCTCCATGCTGATGCTGGTGACGGCCGACAACCTGGTGCAGTTGTTCTTCGGCTGGGAAGGCGTCGGCCTCTGCTCCTACCTGCTGATCGGCTACTGGTACGATCGCCCGTCCGCCTGCGCCGCGGCGATCAAGGCGTTCATCGTCAACCGCATCGCCGACCTGCCGTTCGCGGTCGGCATCGCGCTGATCTTCCTGAAGTTCGGCTCGATCGAGTTCTCCGACCATCTTCCCGGCCGTCGCCGCGCACCAGGCCGACACCTACCGGCTGTTCGGCACCAATTTCCCCGCCCTCGAGGTGATCGGCGTGCTGCTGTTCATCGGCGCGATGGGCAAGTCGGCGCAGATCTTCCTGCACGTCTGGCTGCCCGACGCGATGGAGGGCCCGACCCCGGTCTCCGCGCTGATCCATGCCGCGACGATGGTGACCGCCGGCGTGTTCCTGATGGCGCGCATGTCGCCGCTGATGGAATACGCGCCGTTCGCGCTGGGGATGGTGACGATCATCGGCGCCTCCACCGCGCTGTTCGCCGCGACGATCGGCTGCGCGCAGAACGACATCAAGCGGGTGATCGCCTATTCCACCTGTTCGCAGCTTGGCTACATGTTCGTCGCCGCCGGCGTCGGCGCGTATCAGGCCTCGATCTTCCACCTGATCACCCACGCCTTCTTCAAGGCGCTGCTGTTCCTGGCCGCCGGCTCGGTGATCCACGCCATGTCGGACGAGCAGGACATGCGCAAGATGGGCGGGCTCTGGAAGACTGATCCCGTGGACCTGCGCGGTGATGTGGATCGGCAGCCTGGCGCTGGCCGGCATCCCGCCGTTCGCCGGCTACTACTCGAAGGACGCGATCGTCTCCGCCGCCTACGCCGCCGGCACCGGGGTCGGCATGTACGGCTTCGTCTGCACCGTTCTGGCCGCGTTCCTGACCGCGTTCTACTCCTGGCGGCTGCTGTTCATGACCTTCCACGGCAAGCCGCGCGCCGACCATCACGTGATGGAGCACGTGCACGAAAGCCCGGCCGTGATGCTGGTGCCGCTGGTGCTGCTGGCGATCGGCGCGGTCGTCGCCGGCAAGGCGCTGGACAGCGCCTTCATCGGCGAGGGCTGGCAGGCATTCTGGAACGGCAGCATCTTCGTCGCCGCGAACAACCACGTGCTGGCCGCGATCGAGCAGGTGCCGGCCTGGGTCGGACTACGCACCGCTGGTCATGGGCGTGGCCGGCATCGCGCTGGCCTACGTGATGTACATCGTCAATCCCGCTGCTGCCGCACCGGCTCGCCGACCGCCTTCCCGGGCGTCTATCAGTTCCTGCTCAACAAGTGGTATTTCGACGAGCTGTACGACCGCATCTTCGTGCAGCCGACGTTCCGCCTGGCCGACATGCTGTGGAAGGTCGGCGACGCCACGCTGATCGACGGCGTGCCGAACGGACTGGCCGAGCTGGCCACCGATGGCTCGCGCCAGGTGGTCAAGCTGCAGACCGGCAACGTCGCCGCCTATGCTTTCTCGATGCTGATCGGCGTGGTGGCGCTGGTCAGCATCTTCCTGTTGTTCCGGTGACCCAAGAGGATCGACGCGCACATGAATGCCGCGGGCTTCCCGATCCTCTCGCTGATCACCTGGCTGCCGCTGGTCGGCGGCGTGGTGATCATGTCGGTGCGCGGCGACGAGGCGACCGTCGCCTCCAACGCGCGCTGGACCGCGCTGTGGACCAGCCTGATCGTGCTCGCCCTGTCGCTGATCCTGTGGGTGAAGTTCGACCCGACCGAGCCCGGCTTCCAGTTCGTCGAGGAGGTGCCGTGGCTGCCGGACATACGGCGTCGGCTACAAGATGGGCGTCGACGGCATCTCGGTGCTGTTCGTGCTGCTGTCCACGCTGCTGACGCCGATCTGCATCCTGTCGAGCTGGGACGTGATCACCCGCTCGGTGCGCGAGTACATGCTGACCTTCCTCATCCTCGAAACGATGATGGTGGGCATGTTCTGCGCGCTCGACTTCGTGGTGTTCTACATCTTCTTCGAGGGCGTGCTGATCCCGATGTTCCTGATCATCGGGGTGTGGGGCGGCCCGCGGCGGGTCTATTCCGCGTTCAAGTTCTTCCTGTTCACGCTGACCGGCTCGGTGCTGATGCTGCTGGCGCTGCTGGCGATGTGGTTCCAGGCCGGCACCATCGGACATCACCGTGCTGCTGACGACGCAATTCCCGCCGGCGATGCAGACCTGGCTGTTCCTCGCCTTCTTCGCCTCCTTCGCGGTCAAGGTGCCGATGTGGCCGGTGCACACCTGGCTGCCCGACGCGCACGTCGAGGCGCCGACCGCCGGCTCGGTCATCCTGGCCGGCGTGCTGCTGAAGATGGGCGCCTACGGGTTCCTGCGCTTCTCGGTGCCGATGCTGCCGCAGGCCTCGGCCGCGTTCGCGCCGTTCATCTACACGCTGTCGGTCGTCGCGGTGATCTACACCTCCTTCGTGGCGCTGGCGCAGGAGGACATGAAGAAGCTGATCGCCTATTCCTCGGTCGCCCACATGGGCGTGGTCACGATCGGCATCTTCACCTTCAACATCCAGGGCATCCAGGGCGCGCTGTTCCAGATGCTGTCGCACGGCATCGTTTCGGGCGCGCTGTTCCTTATCGTCGGCGTGGTCTACGACCGCATCCACACGCGCGAGATCGCGCGCTACGGCGGGCTGGCCGATCGCATGCCGGTCTACGCGCTGGTGTTCATGGTGTTCATGATGGCCGCCAACGGCCTGCCCGGCACCTCGGGCTTCGTCGGCGAGTTCCTGGTGATCGTCGGTGCGATGCAGGTGAATTTCTGGCTGGCGCTGCTGGGCGGGCATGGGGATGATCCTGGGCGCGGCCTACATGCTGTACCTGTACCGCCGCGTGATCTTCGGCCGGCTCACCAAGGCCGATCTGCGCGGCATCCTGGACCTGTCACCGCGCGAAATCGCGGTGTTCGCGCCGCTGGTGGTGCTCACGCTGTGGATGGGCATCTATCCGTCCAGCTTCACCAGCTTCTTCGATGCCTCGGTGGCGGCGATGGTGCAGCACCACACGCAGGCGATGGCCGCGTCCACCACTCATGTCGCCCGCGTGGCCGACGGGGTAAAACTGGCCCAGGCCGTCCGCATGGACCGAGAATCCGAAACTACTCCCCCTCCCCTTGAGGGAGGGGGCGGGGGGGAGGGGTCGCGACAACTACCAGCGCTAGGCCTCTCGCCCACGTACCCCTCCCCCCGTCCTTGGTCCGCTTTGCGGCCCAAGCCCTCAAGGGGAGGGGGAGAATGATACCGATGAACTGGACCCTCGCGCTGCCGGAGCTGGTGCTGGCGATCGTCGGCATGGCGATTAAATTCCATGACCAGTGGTCTCAAACTCGTTGACACGCGCCGATTTGAGTAAGGCGATCTATGTCGATCGCCTTAGCCGAAGGACGGAATCATTCGTACATCGTGTGCTAGTTGTGAATCGTCTGCGGCCTTGGCCTTCAAAGCGGCTGCCTTGGTTTTAAGAACTTCGGCTTTGGCTTTTGCTTGTTGTTCCGCTGCCTTGCGCCGCTCCTTCGTCTTCTCCAGATGGGCTTGTATCTTGGAGTCGAGCTGGTTGATCTTTTCCTGCAGCTTTGCCTTGCGGTCGGCGTGAGCTTGGCATGCTCTGCCTTCATTTGCGCGAGGTCGGCTTTCATGGCCGCGATGTTTTCTTCGTCAATGGTGTGTTTCACGTCCGACAACGCCCGCCGGAACACGGTTCCGCCGATCCCTTCCATGCGGGTGTCCACCGGAGTCGTCCATTCTTCTTGAATCTCCGCGACTACTGCGAACTGTTGGGTAGCAGATCTTTTTTCACATCATCGATGAAGTCATCGCCAATCCTGGCGTTGTGCAGGTCCGCCGTGCCGCCGGCAAGCAAGCCCAGGGCGGCGCCAATCGCGAGTCCGGTTGGCCCGCCGAGAAGACCGATGAGGCTTCCGAGTGGGGTTCCAACGAGAGTCCCGACGGGCATTGCATCATCGGTCGTCCTTACGGTTGCGGTGCCATCTGCATTCTTGGCGATGACTGCGGAGGCGTAGACAGAGATGCTGCCCTCGTTTTCCATTGAAGAGAGAGCCCTGTTTCCTTCGTACGCTTTTGCTTCCGTGTCAAATACAACTACCAACATTCTGTCCATGATGGTTTTGCTCCTTTTTTGTTTTCGTACTTCGGCTTGATCAATGCAATGAAAGCGCCAATTGGTAAGCCCTTCAAATCACTCGGACTCGCGGATGCCGGAGTTGAAATCTCATCGCGAATTCACGAAGTTCGTGAAAAATTCGCACAGATTCTTGAGGGGCACGGCTTCCAGGAGGAGGCTAAGCAATTCGCGGCGTTTCTTCAGCCACACGGGATGGGATCACGGAATATAAGTCAATACTTAGACTAGCGAGCTTTTATCACATCTCCAGCTAGCGGCCGTTGCGGGAAGTCACGTTCAGGCTTCCAGTCCTTCAGCGCCGTAAGAAATTGATAATCCACATCGAAGCGTAAGGGCGAAGATCAGAACGATGCAGTGGTGACCGGGAAATAGAAGCTTCCGTGACGCCCCTGGTAGGCGATGTCACCCGGCAATCGCCCGAACCGAAATGGCAGCTTCACGCCGAAAAGCAGTAGCGCGCCGACCGCTACAAGTGCGATGCCAATGACCAGAAGTAATTCCCCGAAGTCGCTGAGTGGGTTAGCGAGGTTCATCGAGGTCCCCATTTCAAGAATGTCGAGCGGGTGGAGACGTGCGGAACGGAGGCACGCTCATTCCTCACGCAATTCTTAGTACCAAGCAACAGTCGACTTCATCTTCGACCGTACGTCTGAGAACACTTTCGAAGGTAGAAGACCAGTCCCTCCCCCCTAGGGGCATTGGCCCACGCCCATTTCAGTTTACAAACAAAAATCATTGAACCTGACACATTCCGAGTTCCCACTTCGTATAACTTAGTCATCTTGCCCCGTCACTTACCGAAGCTAGGAAAAAACCAATGATGAGGCGCGATCTTCGACAACGTCGCCGGCCTCCGCCACCTTGGCTCGTAGAGCGGCCGCCTTGGTCTTAAGGATCTCAACCTTGGCCTTTGCCCGTTGCTTCGCAGCCTGGCGTCGCTCTTTGGCTTTCTCCAGTCGCGCTTGAATTCTGGACTCGAGTTGATTGATCTTTTCCTGAAGCTTGGCTTTCCGGTCGGCACGAACCTTTCTGTGCTCTGTTTTCATTTGAGCGATGTCGGCTTTCATCGCCGCAATTTCCTCCTCGTCGACCGTGTCCGCCACGTCTGATAGTTCCCGCCGAAAAACGGTCCCGCCGATCGCTTCCATGAGAGTGTCGACCGGAGTCGTCCAGCCTTCTCGAATCTCCGCGACAATTGCGAACTTGTTTAGTCGCAGTTCCAGGGACACATCATCAATAAAGTCGTCACCAATCCTGGCGTTGTTCAGCTCCGCTGCGCTGCCGCCGGCTAATCCCACGACTGCGCCAATGCAACCACGGCCGGGCCGGCCAGAAGACCGATGATACTTCCTAGAAAGGTTCCGACCAGAGGCCCGACCGGTCCCATGTCATCGGTTTGCTTCACCGTTACGGTGCCATCTGCATTCTTGGCAACGACCGCAGAGGCGTAGACTCCAACGCTGCCATCGTTCTCTAATCGAAGAAGAGCCCTCCTACCTTCGTACGCTTTGCTTTCAGTGTCAAAAACCACTACCAGCATTCTGTCTATGATGACTTCGCTCCTCTCCATTTGGGCCTCCTTTCCTGAGTTCTTAACGCAATGTAAACGCCAATTCGTAAGCCCTTTAAAATGCTTCAAGGAGAACCTCATAAACTCCCGATCTTTTCGCGAATGCGCGAAGTTCGTGAAAACCCGCGTTGGATTCTTCCGGAGAGCGACTTCAGGCCGAGGCCTTGAAGCTATACTTATTGATATGCATCGGCTCTGATTTTCGATTCCAAAGTGGACGACGGAATCCCGAGCCTGGCTGCCGCACCCGACCGTCCCGATACTCGGCCCTCTTGTTTTAGCCAAAGCAGCGCTAATCATTTCTCGATCCTGCAGCACAGACCTCCTGAACGCCGGCTCCGATATCGGTTCGGCAGAGAAAGTATTCGTGAGAGAACCAACTCTTCTTCACGGAGAGTTTTCCCGTCTCATAAACAACTACAGCTCGTTCAATAATATT
>CAVZBG010000007.1:0-356484 GCA_963773345.1 uncultured Alphaproteobacteria bacterium
GCTTCTGCTGTTGCCGAGCGGGCAGGTGCTGTTCAGCAACAACTCGCCGAGTTTTCAATTCTTCACGCCGAGCGGGCTGCCGCTGACCGCAGCGCGCCCCATCATCACCCTGTCGCCGCAACAAATCGTGCCGGGGCAGAGCTATGTGCTGCGCGGCCAGCAGTTCAACGGCCTGTCGCAGGCCTGCGCCTATGGCGACGACGCCAGCATGGCGACCAATTACCCGCTGGTCCGCCTGATCAACGTCAACCGCACAGCGGTCACCTATTGCCGCAGCTTCGGCCATTCGAGCATGGGAGTGCCGTCCAGCGCCGCCGAGCACAACACCAGTCGTCGTACCCGTCGGCCTGGCACCCGGCTCATACACGCTGGAGGTGGTGGCGAACGGCATCGCCTCCGCCGCCGTCGCGGTCAGCATGGCGCCGCGCAAGCCCGAATCTGCCGCGGTCGCAGGTGGCGGGCGCAACAAGACGCGGGACCGCGAACTGCAGGAGGAGATGCTCTGGCGCGACCTGAACGAAGTGCATCTGCTGATGGATTTCATCTCCGGCCGCGCCGACAAATCGCTCACCGACCTGAAGGACGTGCCAAATCCCGACAGCGGCAGCACGGTCAACCTGACCCCGCAGGAAGCGGTGCGACGGGTCTGCCTCATCCGCTTTCCGCCGGAGGGCACACCGGAGGAGCGGGCCACCCAGGCGGAGTTGCTGCTGTTGGCGAAGGACCGGCTAAACGCGCTCGCTTATCCGGCGCGTGGTCTCACCATTGCGTTCACCTCGATGTTTGCGGCGATCACCAGCCCGGAAGAAGGTGGCGAAGACGCGGACGCCGTGGCTTCAGCCCGCTCGCCTGCGCGACAAGGCGTGGCTGGATTGGCTCGAACGCCACCCCAAGGCGCGGAGATTCCTTCCGAGGGGCTATCTCGCAACGTTGCGGCACCGTGCGAGGCCACCCCGGCCCGGCGGCAAGCCGGCGCCCGCGACGCAGCTGACCGGGTTCGCATGGGAGGCATATCCGCATCTGTCCGACCAGGCCCGTCGCTTCCGCAGGTTCTACAAGCGGTTGCCTATGTGGACCGCGGTTTGGCTGGTGTTGACTGGGCTGGTTGCCTGGGACGTCGCGACGAGTTCGGGGGTTCTGCAAAAGATAACGCCGCCCACGGGAAACCTCCCCAGCGCGACCGTCAACGACGAAAGTTGCAACCTCAAAGTGGACGGCGGCATGGTGGCGGACAGCCCGAAGCCGCCCACGGATAAGCCGGCTGACTGTGAGGCGCTGCGCAAGCAGGAGCAGACAACCTATCTGGCGCAGTCGGCTGGCGCCGCCCTGTTCGCGGGTGGCCAGACATCGGGGTGGCATCCGGTCGGTTTTGTCGTGCGGCACTTCGGTCCGCCCGGCCCCCCCGTCAATCCGGCCCGCCCCCCCGTCAATCCGGCCGGACCCGCCGTCAATCCGGCCGGCCCCCCCGTCAATCCGGCCGGACCCGCCGTCAATCCGGCCGGCCCCCCCGTCAACCCGGCCGGCCCCCCCGTCAACCCGGCCGGACCCGCCGTCAACCCGGCCGGACCCGCCGTCAATCCGGCCGGACCCGCCGTCAAAGCGGCGCAGGGGGACAAGGCCTACGCCGAGGCCGCCGCAATAGACTTCGCCGCGACGGTCGTGAACGTGTTCTCTAACAACATCCTGCCGATGATGTTCGGTCTGCTGGGGACGCTCGCGGGCGTCATGCGCTCGATCTATGCCAAGGTCCGCGACAACACGCTCAGCCCGCGCGATTACCGTCTTTCTTGGTCATTGCTACCGCTCGGCGCCGTGGCGGGCCTCACGGTCGGACTGATCATCCCGCCCAACGCCGGATCGCCCGGCGTGACGGCCGGCGTCGTCCTCTCGGCGGCGAGCCTTTCCTTCCTGGCCGGCTACGGTTCGGAGTTCTTCTTCGGCATGCTGGATGCCGCGCTCACCCGCATCTTCTCGACGAACCCATCGGGCACTCCGAAATAGAGCGGTCTCACTTGGTGTGGCCGGGAGCGCGACGACAAGGCAATCTCGTGCCTTATTGGGCGGGAGATTGCTTCGTCGCTTCGCTCCTCGCAATGACAAATTCTGCGACAGCAGTGGGGTTGCATCGTCAACGACCCAGACCGCATCGCCTCGACCGGTTTTCGCAGGTCATCGTGTCAGCCTCCCGGCGGGCTGGCATCACACCCACCCGCATGCTTTATGACCGTCGTCATGTCAGTCCGTTCGGAATCGCCAACCCCGCAACGACCCAGGCTGGAAATTCTGGCCGCGCCGGCCTTGCTTGGCTGCCTGCTGCTGGCCTGGCAGGGCTACGTCTCGCTATCCGGCGTGTCCGCCTTCATCCTGCCGCCGCCCGGCGCCGTGCTGGCGGCGCTGCTGCGGCTGCTGGCGGCGCCTGCGGTGTGGCGCCACGTCGGGCTCACCGCGCTGGAGACCGGCGTCGGTTTTTTGGCCGCCACGCTGCTGCGAGCGGCGTCGGGATGGCGGCCGGGCGGGCCATGACTGGAAGCTGTCCGTTCATCGTCGCCAGCCAGCTTGTGCCAAAAGTCGCGCTGATCCCGCTGTTCGTCGTGTGGTTCGGCTACGGGCCGGAGCCGAAACTGCTGGTCGTCACGGTGATGGCGTTCTTCCCGGTGTTCACCAGCAGCGTGCTCGGGCTGGGTCAGGGGGCGGCCGAGACGAGCATCAAGAAAGCCAGATTGACACGGATGACCCGGAGAAGCAGATCGGCCGCGCCGTACACGGAAAGGAGGTTATCGTGCTGGCGCAGGTGCATGGTATTGCTTTGCGCGCAGCGCCATAACTTCCTTTCCGTGTAATCCTCTTCTTAATCCGTGTAATCTGTGGTAATCTGGCTCGTGCTGTGCTTCGCTTTACGCGGGCGCTGCGCCGGTTCCGTGATTGCCGGCCGCGGGCGATGGCCGGCGCGCTGCGTCAGGCAGGCAGGCGGTCCAGATATTGCCGCACGAAGTCGCAGCCCACCTCCGCGACATAGGCATCGATCAGACGCTGGGTGACCGGCCCGGCGGCCATCCAGGCCGGCGCCGACCGACTCGCCGTTGAACCGGCTGACCGGCAGGATGCAGAGGCTGGTCGCGGTCAGGAACATCTCATCGGCGTTGGCCGCGTCGTACAGGTCGATGTCGGCCTCCTCGCACGGAATGCCGAGCTTCGCCGCCAGATCCATCGTCATCTGCCGGCTGACGCCCGGCAGCACGTAGCGGGCGCGCGGCGTGCGCAGCCGACCGTCCTGGACGATGAAGATGTTGCTGCCGGAGCCCTCCGCCAGGTTGCCATTCTCGTCCAGCAGCAGCGGCCAGGCGTCGGGCCGCGCGGCTTTGATCGGTGCCCCGGCGACGACCATGTTCAGGTAGTTGTTCATCTTGGCGCGCGGGCTGAGCATGCTGGGCGCGGTGCGGCGCATCGTGGTGGTCATCACCTCGGCCCCGTCGCGGTACATCGCGGCGCGGGAGGCCAGCGGCAGCGGCGTCACGTCGATCACCAGGTTGGGGCCGGTGTGCTCCCAGCCCTCGTCGCCGACCGCGTCGACGCCGCGGCTGACTCGCTGGCCCACCCACCAGTCGCCGAACGGCGCGCGCAGGTGCTCGTTGCGGGCGACGACGTCTTCGGTCGCCGCGATCATCTCCCTGGGCGAGAGGCCGGGATCGATGCGCACGTAGCGCAGCGACTTGTAGAACCGCTCGATGTGCTCCTGCAGGCGGAAGATCGCGCCGTTGAAGGTGCGGGTCATGTCGAAGGCGCCGTCGCCGGATTTCCAGCTCCGGTCGCGGTAGGGGATGAGGACCTGGCCCTCCGGCACGATCGCTCCGTTGAACCAGGCAACGCGCGTGTTCGCCAGCATCACGACCTCTCTGTCCGGGCTGCCCGCAGCCTACCGCCCGGACCTTTCGGGGGAAAGCGTGCCGGGGGCGGTCGCCGGACCTGTTGCGCGGGGACGTTCCGGCACCTCATCGGCGCGCGTGAGGTGACGACAAGGCGATGCGCGCCACCGCCACGATGTGAGCCTCACTATCCACTGCCGGCCACTTGCGAACCGCGCCGCGACGCGCGACCAAATAACTCGCCGCCGGCACGCAATCCTTCGAGAACACGCGGTGCAGCCTCTTGGGGGTAGGTTCAAGATACGTGTAAAAAGTGGTCACAAGGCCGGCGCCAGTCCGGCGCGGATGCGCTTGGTGATCTCCCCGACCACGCCGCGGCTGACCTTGCCGGCAATTTCCCTCTGAATTTGGCGGACGCTGAGCTTGGATGAGGCGGCGAGAGCCTCGATTTCGCTGACAATGCGCGCAGGGACGGATGGCCGACCGAGATGCCGCCCCCGGACCTCGGCCGCCTTCATGCCGGCGGTGACCCGCTCGCTGATCAGCGACAATTCCAGCTCCGCCATGGCACCGATGATCGTGAACATGGCGCGTCCCATTGGGCTGTCGGTGTCGATCTGATCCTGTACGCTGATGAACCGGACGCCGAGATGGTCGAATTCCTCCAGCGCCACCAGCAGGTGGCGGGTACTGCGGGCGAAGCGGTCGAATTTCCACACCAAGACGCAGTCGATCTCGCGGTTCCGCACCGCCGTCATTAGCGCGTTCAGTTGCGGTCGGCCCTCACGTCGCCCAGAGACGGCGACGTCGCAGTAATCCCGGACCACCTCAAGCCCGGCACGTGCCGCGTATCCCCGGAGTCCGTCATATTGGAGGTCCGGCTTTTGGTCTGGGGTCGAGACCCGTAGGTAAAGGGCCGTGCGGGCGCCCGTCGCCGGCGGCGGGGCGCGGCGGCGGCGTCCGGAAAGGTATTCCTTTGCGGACACCGATCCGCTACTGGCTATCCCCTTCAAATCACAGGCTCCGTCCGACTCTCACGGCGGACCCTTTTCCGGACATCACATGACGGCCATCGACCGCACGGTGTACCCGCGCCCAGGGGCGCTGTTGACCCGCGATGAACTGAGTGCCCGCTACGACCTGGCCGAATTGGAAGTCGCCTTCATTCGAGCGAACGCCCGCGGCGATGCGGGCCGCTTGATGTTGGCGACACTGCTGAAGACGCGCCAGGACCTCGGATGCTTCACGATGCCCGAAGAAGCGCATTCCGCCACGGTCGCACATCTTGCCTCGCAGCTTGGATTGCGAGGTCCGCCCGGCTGGCCCGACGAGGCGCGCCGAACGAAATCGCTGTATCGCTATCAAGCGGCGGTTCGCGCGCACCTCTCCGTTCGGCCATACGACGAATCGGCTGAAGGCCTGGTGTCGAACGCCACGCGGAAATCCGCGGAAACGATGAGCGATCCCGCCGACCTTATCAACCGCGCGGTCGAAGCATTGCAGGCCGCGGCGATCAATTTGCCGGCGTTCAGCACGCTCGATCGGCTGGTTAACAGCGTGCGCATTGAAGTTCATGCACGAATCTATAAGCAGGTTTCGGTGCGGTTGACGGCGGATGACAAGGTGGTGCTGGATGGTTTGCTTGCGAAACCGCCGAACAGCGTCACGACCAGCTTCAATCGCCTCAAGCAGACGCCGGGGCCGGCAACCCCGAAGACGATCAGGCTTTGGATCGAGCGGCTGGAATGGCTGACTGGCCTGGTCGACCCGGAGCCGCTTCTGGAAGGTGTCACCCACACCAAGCTCCGTCAGTTCGCCTCGGAGGCCACGGCACTGGAGGTGAATGAGCTTCTTGATATCTCCCGGCCGGGAAGGCGGCACACGATGTTGCTCAGCGCGCTGCGACAGGCTCGCATGCGCTGCCGTGACGAACTGATCGAGATGATGCTGCGTCGGATTCGCCGGACACAGGCTGCGGCCAAAGAGCGGCTGGAAGAGCTGCACGATCAGCACCGGGAAATCGAGGAAGCGTTGATCGGTATCTTTGGCCAAGTGCTCGAAACCGCGCAAGCACAAGAAGCCGACGCTGCTTTTGGCCACAAGGTCAAGCAGTTGCTCGCGGAACAAGGTGGCGTCGAAGCCTTGGTGGGGCAATACGAAACTGTGTCCGCTTGGCACCACAAGAATGATCTGCCGCTGCTTTGGCCGATTCACGCCAAGCACCGAAGCCTGCTGTTCCAGCTGATCGATCTGCTTGACATCCGATCAGCAACACAGGACGCCAGCCTGCTGGATGCGTTGTCGCTCGTGCGCAGTCTTCGCCACGCACGTCGTGACGAGGTTCTGGACGCACTCGATATCGGTTTTGCTGCGGAGCGCTGGCAGCGCTTTGTGATCAAGCCCCGGTCCGAACCCGTCGTCCTTGATCGGCGCGCGCTCGAAGTCTGCGTGTTTGTCCATTTGGCCGACGCTCTGCAGGCCGGCGATCTCTATGTGGTCGGGTCTGAGAACTTTGCCGACTACCGCGCCCAACTGCTGCCGTGGGTGGAATGCGAACCGCAACTCGCCGCCTTTTGCGCGGCTCTCGGCATGCCTGAGAGTGGCGAGGATTTCGCCGCGGCGCTGAAGCGCGAACTGATCGCGGCGGCACAATTGGTCGACGATGGCTTTGCGGACAACGACGAGCTGAGCATCGATCCGGACGGCACGCCGCATCTGAAGCAGTTGGTAACGAAGGAACGACCCGACGGGCTGGCGGAATTCGAGCAGGAAGTCCGTGCCAGGATGCCGGAGCACCATCTTCTCGACATCCTGAAGAACGCCGAGCACTGGGCTCGCTTCACGCGCCACTTCGGTCCGCCCTCTGGCTCTGACCCGAAGCTCGCACAGGCTGTCCAGCGATATTTATTCACCGTGTTCGGCTACGGCTGCAATCTTGGGCCGAACCAGACCGCGCGCCATGCGCCCGAGATCGCCACGGCGCAGGCGCTGCGCCGAATCAACGCGCAGCATATCAACGCCGAAAAGCTGGAAGCTGCGATGGTTGACGTGATCGGCGAATATGTCCGGTTCCAGCTGCCGCGGCATTGGGGCAGCGGCCGCACCGCGATCGCCGACGGCACACACGTAAAGCTGCGCGAGAACAACCTACTCGGCTCGCGCCACATCCGCTACGGTGGGTATGGCGGCATCGCTTATCATCACATCGCTGACACCTACATTGCCCTGTTCACGAGCTTCATCACCTGCGGCGTGTGGGAGGCGGTGCACATCTTGGATGCACTGCTGAAGAACCGCTCGGAGATTCAGCCCGATACGCTTCACGCCGACACGCAGGGCCAAAGTGAGCCGGTCTTTGGATTGTGCCGACTGCTCGGCATCGGGCTGATGCCGCGCATGCGCGGCTTGAGTGACGCAATGTTCTACCGGCCCGACAAGGCAATCCGCTACCGGCATATCAATGTGTTGTTCGGCGGGGAAATTGATTGGGACCTGATCGCCACGCACGCCCGAGACATGTTCCAGGTGGCGCTGTCGATTCAGGCGGGGCTGGTCACGCCGTCGATGCTGCTGCGGAAGCTCGGTACCTACAGCCGGCGGAATCTGCTCTACCGGGCCTTCCGTGAACTCGGACGCGTTGAGCGCACGTTGTTCCTGCTGCGCTTCGTGTCCAGTGTCGAGATCCGGCGCACTATCCGTGCCGAAACTACCAAAATCGAGTCGTTCAACGAATTCCTTGATTGGGTCTCCTTCGGTGGCCCGGTCGTAAAGAGCGGCGATCCCGTCGAGCAGGAAAAGCAGCTCAAATACGCCAGCTTGGTCGCCAACACGATCATGCTGTCCAACGTGGCCGATATGACCGGCGTGCTGGCGGCGATGGCCAAGGATGAGCTGCCTGTTACTCCCGGCCTGGCGGCCTGCCTCAGTCCCTACACCCGCGAGCACATCCGCCGGTTCGGGCAGTACGTGCTGGATATGAGCGATCTGCCGGGACCGCTGGAACCCCAGCCTCTCCCTTTCGAGCCGGCCTTGTGACCACTTTTTACACGTATCTTGAACCTACCCCTCTTGGTGGAGATCACAGTCCCGGCGGCATTGACCGCGGCGCCACCGCCGGCAGTGCGCAGAGGCGACAAACGGGCTTGCGCGCCCCGCCGGGAAACTGTTAATCAAACTGACAAATTTCAGCAAAGCAATTCCGCCATGCCCTCCGACCCGCATGTCTTCGACGAACTTAAGCTGCCGTTCATTTTCGTCCCGCACGGTGAGCCGGAACCGACCGATTGGCTGCGAGATCATCCGGACTATATCAAGCTTCCGGCGACATTTGTGCCGCGTGCACAGGGCGATGGCCGAGCCGACCGCTCGTCTGCCGGTCCGCCGCCCGACCAGCGCCGGACGATCGACGGACTGGGGGCACCGCCCGATCCGGCCGCGCCACGGCCACCCACCGGGAACACCATGCCCAAGCAAGCTGCGACCAACGAGGCCCCCGACCGCGCATCGACCCTGGACAATCCGATCGCGGCCTATCTCCAGGCGAGCAAGGCGTTCGCGACGGCCGCAAGCAGCTACATGTCCGGCCGCGGCGCCGCGCCTGACCCGTCCGCGGATGTGGGCAATGCGCCAGCGGATCGCACAACGCCGTCGAGCTCGCTGCTTGAGCGGGTGGGGAGCGCAATTTGCACGCCATAATCACGCCGGCCGAGGCGAACGAGGACCTCCCTGCTCAGGCGGTGGTTCCAGCCGTGCCCGCCGCGAAGACCCGCGTGGCCAGCAGCGACCCGACACACAGCGAGATCGTGTCAAAACTGGAAGCCGATCTGCGGAATCCGAGTGTGCAAGCGTTCCTGAGCACCGTAGCCCAGGCGGAGGGCGCGACCTACAATACGCGGTATGGCGGAGGGACCTTCAGCGACAATTCACATTTCCCGACATACCATGATGCCCACACGCCATCCGGACGGTACCAAATTACCGCCGATACATACCGCAGGTTGAGTGCCAAGCTGGGCCTGACGGACCTCTCACCGCACACGCAAGACCTCATGGCGGCTCAACTCCTCGTCGAGCGCTGCGCCATGGGACCGTTGCTCTCCGGCAATCTCGATGCCGCATTGAGCGGGGCTTCGGTCGAGTGGGCGTCACTGCCGAAGGGTCCCAACTCGTCGAATCGCTATCCGCATCAACGCTATAGGTCGCACGACAAGGTCCGGTCGACGTTCGAACTCAATCTGTCGCCATAGTTAGGGGGAAGCCGCCGTGAGCGCAAAAAATCCGGTATATTTTGGGTTCCGTAACGGTTTGCTGATTGCCATCGCTATCGCGATTTGGCTTTTGGCAGTGCCCACCTTCGCTGCATCGACATCCGACATGGCTCGCCCGATGGCCGAGATTCAAGCCGGTCTTGGAAGCTTGCTCGGCTGCCAGTGGCAAGGTACCAAGGCGGCCGCAGACTGTCCGGTGATGCAGATGAATGGACTGGTGAGTTTGTTTCGTGACCCGCGAGATCAAACGGTCGAGACCGTCGAAATGAATGCTCTCGTCGCTGGCCATCCTCAGCCTCGACCTGGCGAGGAAAAGCTAAGCCGGGACACGGTTTTGCGCATCGTCGCCTACCTTCTTCCCGCGTGGAAAAATTCGCCTGAGTGGCTGACGGGTGCTCTCTACGCAGCCGCCCAAAAAAGGGCCAGAAAGATCGTCAAAGTCGGCGGCGTGACAGTTCTCGTTGAATGCTTGCAGCCCGCGGATCTGGACGATACGTTTGCCGCAATCGTCATCACCAAGAAGACTTCCCTCGACGAGTGGAAGTGGGGTGGCGAATGTTGAGTCGAGCCCGATCAACGCAATCAGAATGGACCGGTCAAGTCGCGATGCCGCTGGGGCAGAGGACAGGACGGTGCCCGCCCGCGCAGGGTGTCGAACCTGCTGCAGCTTTGTGTCCCGAGCTCCCCCGCCCTGGGGCGGCGGCCTTGCAGCGAGCCTGACCCACCCGATATCACTCCGGCTACGCAAGCCGCCATGGCGGGCGGCGCCCGCATACGGCATCCTGCGCCGACGCCAGCCCATCTGATACCATGAGCGAAACGGACCAATTGCCGGACGCCCCAACGCCCCCGGAGCCATCCGCGGCACCGCCCGCCGCAGGAGCCGCCGCCATCGAGGCGGCGCTGGTCACCATGCCGACCAGCCCCGGCGTCTACCGCATGCTCGATGCCAAGGGCGAGGCGCTCTACGTCGGCAAGGCGCGCAGCCTGAAGAAGCGCGTCACCGCCTACACCCAGCCCGCGCGCCTGCCGGAACGCCTGCGGCGGATGGTCTCGCAGACCGCGTCGATGGAGGTCATCACCACCCACACCGAGGCCGAGGCGCTGCTGCTCGAGGCCAACCTGATCAAGCGCCTCAAGCCGCACTACAACATCGTCCTGCGCGACGACAAATCCTACCCCTGGCTGATGCTGACCGAGGACCACCCCTTCCCGCAGATCGCCAAGCACCGCGGCGCGCAGCTTCGAAAAGGCAGCTACTGGGGCCCGTTCGCCTCCGCCTGGGCGGTGAACCAGACGGTCACCGCGATGCAGCGCGTGTTCCTGCTGCGCTCCTGCGCCGACACGGTGTTCGCCGCGCGCACCCGCCCGTGCCTGCTGTTCCAGATCAAGCGCTGCTCGGCCCCCTGCGTCGGGCGCATCAGCCAGGACGACTACGGCAAGCTGGTCGCCCAGGCGAAAGCCTTCCTGGCGGGAAAATCCGGCACCGTGCAGCAGGAGCTGGCGGCCGAGATGGAGCAGGCCGCCGAAGCGCTGGCGTTCGAGCGCGCCGCCGCGGTGCGCGACCGCATCCGCGCGCTGACCTTCGTGCAGGGCAGCGACGTCATCAACCCGGCCAGCCTGGCCGACGCCGACGTGATCGCCGCCTGGAGTGCCGCCGGGCAGACCTGCGTGCAGGTGTTCTTCGTGCGCGGCGGCCGCAACAACGGCAACCGCGCTTTCTTCCCCACCAACGCGCGCAACGAGGAAACGCCCGAGGTGCTCGGCGCCTTCATCGCCCAGTTCTACGACGACAAGCCGCCGCCGCCCCAGGTGCTGGTCAACCACCCGCTGCCCGAGCAGGCGCTGATCGCCGAGGCGCTCAGCCTGAAAGCGGGGACCCTGAAAGCCGGGCGAAAAGTCGAGATCCTGGTGCCGCAACGCGGGGAAAAACACGCCGTGGTGGCGCACGCCGAGCTGAACGCGCGCGAGGCGCTGGAGCGCAAGCTGGCGGAATCCGCCGGCCAGGCCAAGCTGCTGGACGGCGTCGCCACCCTGTTCCACCTGCCAGCGCCGCCCGACCGAATCGAGGTCTACGACAACAGCCACATCATGGGCACCAACGCCTACGGCGTGATGATCGTCGCGGGACCGGAAGGGCTTCACCAAGGCGGCGTACCGGAAATTCGGCATCCGCGGCCCGATCACCCCGGGCGACGACTTCGCCATGATGCGCGAGGTGCTGCAGCGCCGCTTCGGCCGCGCCCTGCGCGAGGAAGCCGACGGTCACGGCCCCGACTGGCCCGACCTTGTGCTGATCGACGGCGGGGCGGGCCAGCTCTCGGCGGCGCGCGGGGTGCTGGACGATCTTGGCGTGAACGACGTGCCGCTGGTGGCGATCGCCAAGGGCGTCGACCGCGATGCGGGCCGCGAGTGGTTCCACACCGCCGATGCGCCGCCGTTCCAACTGCCGCCGCGCGATCCGGTGCTGTATTTCCTGCAGCGCCTGCGCGACGAGGCGCACCGCTTCGCCATCACCACCCACCGCGCCGGGCGGTCGAAATCGCTGGTGCGCAGCGAGCTGGACGAGATCGCCGGCATCGGCGCCGCGCGCAAGCGGTCGTTGCTGAATCATTTCGGCTCCGCCCGCGGGGTGAAGATGGCGGGATTGGCGGACCTGGAGGCGGCACCGGGGATCAGCCGGGAAACCGCGCGGCGCGTCTACGCGCATTTCCATCCCGGCGTGCGGATGGAGGGATAGCCGGTCGCCGATCTCGGCGACAAGCCTGCGTGTCCAGCCTATGGTGGGTCGCCGGCGCTTTGCCTGACACGCGCGACGGCGGAGGAATCAGCGCCGTGAAACGCATTGGCATAACCATCGCCGCCATCGTGGCCGTCCTCATTGTGCTGGGGCGGGTCAGCGGTGTGGTGGTCGATTGGGCATGGTTCGCCTCGATCGGCTACATCAGCGTGTTCTGGACGGTGGTCACCGCGAAGGTCGTGCTCTTTGTCAGCGTGTTTGCGGTCTCGGCGTTGCTGCTCTGGGCGAATGGAGCGCTGGCGTTACGGTTTGCCGCGCCGCGACGACTGCGCCTTCCCCCGTCGCTCGACCCGGGCTTGACGACGCCCCGGGGACCGCCCGAAACGCCGGCCGAATTGTTCGAGCTTTTGTCGCGGCGGATACCGTGGCGCTGGGTGATCCTGGCTGTCGCCGTCGGCCTCGGACTGCTGATCGCGATGGGCGAAATGGGCCAGTGGGAGCTGATCCTGCGGTTCATCTACCAGGTCCCTACGGCCAGAACGATCCGCAGTTCGGCAAGGACATCGGCTTCTACCTGTTCTCGTTGCCGGTCTATGTCGCACTGAAGGACTGGATGCTCTGGATCCTGCTACTGGGCACCGCCATGGCCGGCGGGGTCTCGGTGGTGCACGGCGCGATCGATCTGGACCGTCGGCCGTGGCGCATAGCGCCCGCCACCATTGCGCACGGCTCGGCTTTGCTGGGCGTCTATTTCGCGGTGAAGGCGCTGTCCTATGCGTTGGACCGCTTTCTGCTGCTGTACAACGACAACGGCATCGTGGTCGGGGCCGGCTACACCGATATCCATGTCGAGCTGCCGGTTCTCTGGCTGCTCATGGGCCTGGCCGGCGGCGCCGCCATCGTTGCCTGGGCCAACATGCGGCTGCGCACATACCGGCTGCCGATCGCCGCCGCGGCGCTGGTGTTCGGCGTGCTCGTTCGTGTTCGCGGTGCTGGTCCCCGACGTGTTCGAGCGCTTCTACGTCAAGCCGAGCGAACTGCAGTTGGAACGGCCGTACATCCAGCGGAACATCGCCCTTACCCGGGAAGCCTACGGTCTGCAGCACATCGAGGTGAAGCCATTCCCCGCGGAACAGGGGCTGACCTTCCAGTCGCTGGCGGACGACCGCGGCACCGTCGAACAACATCCGGCTGTGGGACTGGCAGCCGCTGATGGACACCTACGCGCAACTGCAGGAGATCCGCACCTACTACAAGTTCCTCAACGTCGCGGTGGATCGCTACCGGATCGACGGTTCTTATCAGCAGGTGACGATCGCGGCGCCGCGAGCTTGCGCCCTCGCTGCTGGCGGCGAATGCCCAGACCTGGGTCAACCTGCATCTGCTGTTCACCCACGGCAACGGCGTGGTCATGTCGCCGGTGACCCAGAAGACCACCGAAGGGCTGCCGAACTTCTACCTGAAGGACATCCCGCCGGCTGCCTCCGCCGGCGCGCCGGCCGTGACCGAGCCGCGCATCTATTTCGGCCAGAGCGCCAGCAACTACGTGATCGTCAAGACCAGCACGCCGGAGTTCGACTACCCCAAGGGCGCGGACAACGTCTACGCCAATTACGATGGCGCGGACGGCATTCCGATCGGCGGGCGCGCCTGGCGGACGCTGTTCGCCTGGTATTTCGATGACGCGAACATCCTGCTCAGCCGCTACATCACCGGCGAGAGCCGGATCATGCTCCATCGGAATATCCAGGAGCGCATCCGGACGATCGCGCCATTCCTGCGCCTCGATCACGATCCCTATATCGTGGTCAGCAACGGTCGGCTGTATTGGATACAGGACGCCTACACCACGAGCGACTGGTTCCCCTATGCCCAGCCGCAATCCGACGCGGACCTCAACTACATCCGCAATTCGGTCAAGGTGGTCGTCGACGCCTATAACGGGACGACCACGTTCTACGTGGCGGACGCCACCGACCCGATCATCGCGACCTACCGGCGCATTTTCCCCGCGCTGTTCAAGCCGCTGGATGCCATGCCGCCGGATTTGCAGCACCACATCCGCTATCCGGAGGATCTGTTCGAAATCCAGGCGCTGCAATACCGCGCGTACCACATGAACGCGCCGGAGGTGTTCTACAATCGCGAGGATCTCTGGCAGTTTCCGCGCGAGCCGACCTCGCCCGATGGCGGCAACGTCAGCGGCGGACCGCGAATGGCGCCATACTACATGATGATGCGCCTGCCCGGCGAGGCGCAAACCGAGTTCTTCCTCATGCTGCCCATGGCGCCGAGCCAGCGGGAGAACATGATCGCCTGGCTGGCGGCGCGCTGCGATCTGCCGGAGTACGGCAAGCTGATTGTCTACGAGTTCCCCAAGGACAAGCTCGTCTACGGGCCGTTCCAGATCGAGGCGCGGATCAACCAGAACACCGAAATCTCGCAGCAGATCTCGTTGTGGAACCAGATGGGCTCGCGGGTGATTCGCGGGAACCTTCTGGTCGTGCCGATCGAGAACTCGATCCTGTATGTGTCGCCGCTGTATCTGCGCGCGGAGTTGGGGCAGTTGCCGGAACTCAAGCGGGTAATCGCGGCATACGGCGACCGCGTGGTGATGGAGGACACGCTCCCCGAGGCGCTGGCGGCGCTGTTCAAGGAATCCGCCCCGGTTGGTCCGTTGACGATACAAGCCGGGGCTCCGCCCGCGGGCCCCGCGGACGCGCGGGCGCGCGAGGCGCTTGCGCATTATGACAAGGCGATCGAGCACCTGAAGGCCGGAGACTGGAGCGGTTTCGGTGCCGAATTGGACGCGCTGCGACCGCTGCTGCAACAGCTCGGTGGCCAGCCGGCGGGGCGGTAAGGCGCGTTCACGCGGGGTGGGGCCTGCGTACACCTCTCCCGCTCTTCGCGGGAGAGGTCGCGGAGCACTTGCGACGCGGGTGAGGGTGGTGCACGCGGCACGGCCCTCACCCGTCTCGCTTCGCTCGCCGACCTCTCCCGCAAGCGCGGGAGAGGTGTACCATTCAGATCCGATGCGTCTCGTGCGTCGACGGATGGAACAGTTCCTCCGGCGACAGCAGCCGCGCGGACAGCCCCTCGGCGTGGTGGCGCCGCAGGAACACCTCCAGCACGTGCCGGTTCGCCGCCAGACCATACGACCAGAAATCCTCGCCCATCAGCCGCCGCGTGGCGTGCAACTGCTCGTCGATGAACGGCAGCGTCACCTTCGACGCCGCCACGTCCCCCAGCTTCGCCAAGGCGCGCGCCTTCGCCTGCTCGAACGCCTTCAGCGCCGCGACCGGCAACCACGGATGCTGCTCGGCCAGGCGTGCGGCGGATGCCGAGGATATGCATGATCGGGAAGATCCGCGACTTGCGGAACCATGCCGCCGCCGCCGCGGCCGGATCGGGAAACAGCCAGCCGACATGCGGATGCCCGCTGACAAAGCACGACGGCGCGCGCGGGCCGATCACCGCATCGATTTCTCCACCCGCCAGCATGCCGGAGATCGTGGCGCCCGCCGGCGCGTCCTCTACCCGCACGTCCGGCGGCAGGGTCACGGCGATCTTCTCGATCCGCCCCGCCTGCTCATAGCCGCCGCGCACCCAGGTAACGTCCGACGGCTTTACCCCGTGCTCGTCTTCCAGCACGGCGCGGGTCCAGACGTTGGCGGTGACCTGATATTCCGGCACGCCGATGCGGCGGCCCTTCAGGTCCTCCGGCCGCGCGATGCCGCGATCGGTGCGGATATAGATCGAGTTGTGCCGGAAGGCGCGCGACGGAAACACCGGCACGCCGACATACGGGCAGTCGCCGGCCGCCGTCTTCACCGCGAAACTGCTCATCGACAGCTCGCAGATATCGAAGTCGGCGTGGCGGAAGGCGCGGAAGAAGATCTCCTCCGGCTCCAGCAGCATGAACACCGGATCGACGCCATCGATCTGCACCGCGCCGTCCACCAGTGGGCGCACCCGGTCGTAATCGCCGATGGCAATGGACAACGAGAGCTTGCGCATGGTCATTCCGCCGCCTGGCCGATCGGACACAGGGCGCGTTCTTCCGGTGCCACGCCGAGCGTGCGCCAGTCCTCGGTCTTGCGCACCACGCCCTCGAACGAGCGCAGGGTCGCATGCGGAATGTACGGCTCGCCGCGGCCGATCGCCGGACCGCCGGCCTGGAAGCTGCGCGCCGCCTCGACCATGATACGGCGGAACTGCAGGATCGCGGTATCGCTGGCGCCCAGCCGCTCCTGCGAGCGGTCGGCGATGGGCCCCATGGTTTCCCACATCGCGATGTCCTGGTTCGGGATGCCGCGAATGCCGGTGAAGTTGCCGTCCCGCATCGCGGCGCGGTCCTGCAGGAAGTCGTTGTCGCGCGTGCGGGTCTTGCGCCAGCGCCGATCGACATCGACGCCGACCTCGGCACCGAGGTACTTCCGCCAGGTGTCCGTGTCCGGCGTCGTCTCGCCCCCGAACGCGATGAAGTGGAATGCCGTGTGCGTGTCGTCCATCGGCACCTGCTGGATCGCCATCTGATGCAGATTGTTCCCCGGGATGTGCACGGTGAACGGCGCGATGAACAGCGTCGTGCGGACATACATGTGGGTCGTTTCGTTGACGATCGGGCGGCGGATCGCGGCGTAGCGGAAGCCGAACGGCGTGCGCTGGACGTGCAGCGACGGCGCCTTGTCGGTGGACGGCCGCAGCCAGGTTTCTCCGGTTGCCGTCGAGGCTGCGACCTGCGCCGGAACCATGTCGGAGGCGTGCAGGGTGGACGAATGCGCGGAATCGATCGCGCCTTCCAGCACCTGCGCCCAGTTGCAGTCGACGATGATCCGGGCAATGGAAATTTTTGTGCCCGGCGTGGGTTGGAACACCGGCGGATCGAACGCCGGCATCTCGGCCGCCGGGCCCATGAACACCCAGACCAGGCCGGCCGCCTCGTGCACCGGGTAGGCCAGGTGCTTCAGCTTCTCCCTGAAGCGGGAGTCGGCCGGTTCGGACGGCATCTCCAGGATGGTGCCGGCGACGTCCACCTTCCAGCCGTGATACAGGCAGCGCAGGCCGCACTCTTCGTTGCGGCCCAGGGCGAGGGAGGCGCGGCGGTGCGGGCACAGCGCGCCGACCACGCCGAGCCGGCCGTTGCTGTCGCGAAATGCGACCAGGTCCTCGCCGAGCAGGCGCACGCGGACGGGGGCGCCGTCGCGCTCCGCGACCTCTTCGGACAGGCAGGCCGGCAGCCAGTGCCGGCGCATGATCTGCCCCATCGGCGCGTCGCCTTCCACGCGACACAGCAGATCGTTGTCTTCCGCGCTGAGCATCCGCGCATCCTCCCGGCGGACCGGTTGGCGGGGTCCGCCCGCTTCCGGCGGTATCCAAGGCGGATATGCCGGGCGATGTCCAGGGGAAACTCCAGCAGGGCCAATAGCGGCGCGTCAGGGGCCGAGATCGCTGAGCAGCACCGGAAGGTCGCGCGCCTGATGCACGAAACGAGCAACAACGGGCGGGGTCCGATCGACGTCGAACACCAGCAGATAGGGATATCCCCGCAGCGACCAGAACCGGAACCGCGCCGGCGCCAGATCCAGCCGGACTCGCGCGAGGCCCGGCTTGGCGGCGACCAGTTCCGCTGCCCGCAACGTCGCCCGCAACAGCGCTTCCGCCGCCGCCGGGTTTTCCCCCGCGATCCACGCGGCAGCCTCACGCAGTTCGCGCCGCGCCCGCGGCGCGAACAAATGGGGCGTCATGCCGACCGGGCGCGCGCCGCGTCGATCGCGGCTTGGACTTCTGTCTCGACCTCATCAGCCGTGAGGAAGCCGTCGCGTTCGCCTTCCGCGACCGCGGCTTCGAGCGATGCCACGAAGGCGGCCCGCCGCTCCTCGGTATCCTGCAGCAGGCGCAGGCCGGAGCGCACGACCTCACTGACATTGTTGAACCTGCCGCTGGCAACACAACTCTGCGCGAAGCGCTCAAGCTCCGGGGTCAGGTGGACGTTGGTTCCCATCTTGCCTCCTGTATCAAGGATTGATATAAGAGTGCCCCGCTGGATGCAAGCGCCAGGTTGCCAGTGCAAGCGCAAGGGGGCGTGAATGCCGTGGCAGCTTGGGCTACAGTTCGATAGCGATAGCTCACATCCCATGTTGCGCGTTGCTCCTACGCCACGCATCAGGCAGATCGAGACATGACCGGAGACGAACGTGAGCGGCTGGTCCGCCAATACGCCGCCGGCGACATCACCTAGTCGGCACTGCGCGAGCAGGGCTTCGATAATTACGCCCACCTGCTCGGCGCACTTGGCGCGCTCGGATTGCGTCCCCCGATCGCGCCGATGGATGGCCCGAACCGGGAGGCGCGCGAGCGCGGGCGGGCCTTCATCCGCGCGGCGCTCAAGGCGCCAAGATGACGCGCGGTCGCGTCCCGGGTAGTGGTGTAGGAACTGTAGATAGGTAGCCCGCCGGAGCGACCGTCGTGAGTCACGGTGCAGGGGGTACTCAGTACTCCATTTCACAAATACGGTGACGTATCCTCGAGGGGCGACTCGTGGCGGCATGACAGGCTCATCCTCGACCAAGGGGATGCATCATGCCAAAGAAAAGCCCATACGTAATCCGACTTACCAACAGGGAGCGAGCCGAATTGATGGCGCGGTCCCGGGCGTATACGTCGCCGTATCGTGACGTAGTGCGGGCGAAGATCGTGCTACTGGCGAGCCAGGGGCTTGGCAACGACAGGATCGCGGAGCATCTCGACACACCACGTCAGATCGTCAGCAAGTGGCGTCAGCGCTTCCATGCGCTGCGACTGCCTGGCCTCGACGAACTGCCGCGGCGCGGGCGACCTGCCCGCTGTTCCCCCCAGGATTGTCGTCGCGATCAAGGCGCTGGCTTGTGAGTTGCCGGCACGCCGGGGCCTGCCGCTGGCCCGCTGGTCAGTCTCGGAATTGCGTCATGAAGCAATGGCGAGCGGCATCGTCGCGAAGATCAGCGGCACCACACTCTGGCGCTGGCTCAGCCAGGACGCGTTGCGCCCCTGCCGGCATCGCACATGGATCTTCCCACGCGATCCGGATTTCGCCCGCAAGGCCGGCCGTGTTCTCGATCTCTACCAACGCCGCTGGCGTGGCACAGCATTGGGGCCGCGTGATTACGTGCTCTGCGCCGACGAGAAGACCAGCATTCAGGCCAGACGGCGCAAACATCACTCACTGCCTCCCGCGTCCGGGCGCCCGGTCCGCGTCGAGCACGAATACACGCGGACCGGCGCGTTGGCTTATCTCGCCGCCTGGGATGTGCATCGTGCCAGGCTGTTTGGGCGATGCGAGCGTAAAACTGGCATAGTTCCGTTCGAACGCCTCGTCGCGCAGGTCATGGGCCAGGAGCCGTATCGGTCCGCGCACCGCGTGTTCTTGGTCGCCGACAATGGCTCCTCCCACCGCGGTCCCCGGGCCGCCGGCCGCCTCAGAGCCAAATGGCGCAATGCCGTTTTGGTTCATACGCCGATCCGCGCCAGTTGGCTCAACCAAATCGAAGTCTACTTCTCAATCGTTGAGCGCAAGCTGCTTACGCCGAGCGACTTTGCAGACCTCGCCGCGCTCGGGCGGGCCTTGATGGCTTTCCAAAGCCGCTATCAGCGAGCCGCGAAGCCGTTCAAATGGACTTTCGCACGCGGCGACCTTCATGTGCTTCTTGCCAAACTCCGGTCACACAAGAACTCGTAACCGGGACAACGGCCAAAAATACGTCACCGTATTTACGAATCGGGGTACTTAGTCGTCCGTGAGCAATCCGCAACGCCCTGCAAATTCAAGGCGTTGTGGATTGTTCACGAACGACGGTTGAACCCATCCACCTGCCTTGATCGAGGCCGCCGCGCTGCTCGCTCCTTCTTATTCTCGATAACAGATTTCGCCAAGCTTTCCGGCCGCCCCGGCCCGTAGATGACGGATATCCCCGGGTCGGGCGGTGCGATCCGCTATACGCAGGGCATTATGTAGCAGTTGCTGCATGAGATCCCATTGCAGTAGCAAACCGTCATCGTATTGTCCGGTCTGCAGTTGGTTTGAAGGCAAAGTTGTCCGCTCTGAAGCGGGCCGCACGGCCTCTGGATTGAAAAGGCCTGGGCATAAAAGTCCGGAGCGATCCTTTCCACTCTCTTATAGCCTCGGCGAATCGCCTCTGCCTCGGTCTGAGGCACGTCCGCATGATCCGACATTGGTTTCCTCCTTCTAGCTGGTTGCCAAAAAACTCAGTGTTGCTGGCTTTGGATCGCAGCGGCCACCGACTGGCCAATCTGCGCAGCAAGATGCGCATTTTCTACGGCCAACGAGGGCCCGACGGGCCGTCCATTTTTGAGCTCCCCGATAGGTCCCATCGTTATAAGCACGTCGTCCGTCCGGGTTCTCGTCACGCCCAAAAACGGCGCAGTCGGGTTCGCGGACAGGTAGACGAGTTTCCATGTCGGCGTCACGTTACCGCCGGCAACTATTACGAACGAGACCTCGTGAGAGATCACGTCGAAAGGTGCGCCTGATACAAAAGGATCGGATATGGTGCCGGGCGTCTCGGCGGTAAGCGCGGCGGCCTCCAGCCAGTCGTGGAGCTTCAGATCGCTCTCGATCAATGGACCTTGTCCGATCGGGCAGAGGCCGGTCTTCGTTAGAAGCTCTTTAAAGACAAAGAAGAACCCTATAGTCTCGGTTCGTGTTGCATCCGATGAAAACTGGCCGCCTATTCCAAACGAGAACGACTGTGGCGTGGTTACTGTCGTGCCATTGCCAAATTTATTGACCGCACTGGGAAAAAGCGTGTTGAAGCTCAGACCAGGATTTAGACTGCTCTTTTCATCCACTACGATTTTTAGGGTGACTTTAGCGGACCAGTCCGACAACCACTTGATATCTGGGTTGTCATATTCTGCAATTACATCCCGCACAGCATCGCGAAGCTCACATTTCACCTGGTTTGCGATTTTATTCACCATGACAGAAACTTCTTGTTGGGACCGCGCCAAGGGCTCAATAGAAGGGACATTCGCGCCGCATGCGCTGACGCAGCACGTGAGCAGAAGCATGTGCAGCGTGCGTAACCGCGAATGACCCGTTGGGTCGACAAGTCGGCGGGCATGGGACGCGCTACACATTAACTCATCTCTGACTCGTGCGCCTCCCGTTTAGAACCGCCCCAGACTCACCCGTGCAGGCATCGGGTAGTGGTACTTGCACCACCAACCGCATCGGCCGCTCCGAGCCCCCACACGACATCCGTCGGCGAAGAGCCGCCGTGCCGTGAATGACAGCGGCTTGAGCGGCGGTGCTTGATGTTGCCGGAGATTGAAGTGTTGACGGTACTGCTTTTCTCAAGAACGTTACCTCCGCATGATCGTGATGAGTTTGCCGTAATGGCCGCCGTTGGTAAAGGCCAGATCCTCCTACGGATACCGAATGTCGAGACTGCTATGATACACATAGGATACGTGCTTTATCACGCATAACGTAGCTCCCTGATTTCACGAAATTTTCGGGTCCCATTGGGTGGGCGCAATGCGCCCCACGCCCCGTCCGTCGTCCTTCGATCGCACCGCAAACGAAGGCTCCGCTAGGCCGCTCTCGAGGCCTTCGCAGGGTATCCGGACAGTGTCCGCACATCGCAACTGCCTCACCAAACTCGGTTCCTGGTCGTCCGGCTGCACTCGATCCGAGACACGACCACTCGCCGTGACGGGGTCGCCGACCGGGCACCAATCGTGCACACTGCCCCGCGGGCGCTCTCACCCCCAACCCCGGAGGAGCACATGCCGCAAGACCAAGTCACCGCCCCGCGCCCATCGCTGCTCGCCGAGCCGCCCCAACGTCTGCACCACCACGCCTTCGCGGTGAAGGACCAGGAGGTCAACCGCGCCTTCATCGAGGACATCCTCGGCATCCCGCTCACCGCCACCTGGTGCGAGCGCAGCTTCAACGCCGCGCTCGGCCGCCACGTCGACTACTGCCACACCTTCTTCGAAATGGCCGACGGCGGCGCGCTCGCCTTCTTCCAGTTCGCCGACCCCGAGGCCTACGAGATGAACCGCGCCCATTTCGGCGAAAAGGGCGGCTCCTGGCACGTCGCCTTCAAGGTCTCGCAGGCCACATTCGAAGAACTCGAATCCCGCCTGCGCGCCGCCGACATCCAGTACCGCCGCACCGACCACGGCTACTGCGTGTCGATGTATGTGAAGACCCCGGACGGCCTGCCGCTGGAATTCACCGTCGACGCCCCCGACATCACGGCCATCGCCGCGATGCGCCGCGCCGACGCGCACAGCGAGCTCGCCCGCTGGCTCGCCGGCGACCACCGCCCCAACAACGACCAGCGCCCGCACTAGCCTGTGATCGCCCGCGGCGTCCGCGCCGAAGGGCGTAACTCACAGGCGCAACCACTCGCCCGCCGGAGACCGTCCCCGCATGCACGCCGAGCCGAGCGTCCTCACCCGCCACGACGGGCGGGTGGGGCGGATCAAGCTGAACCGTCCCAAGGCGCTCAACGCGCTCGACCTGCCGATGATCCGCGCCATCACCGCCGCGCTGTGGGCGTGGCGCGACGACCCGCACATCCACGCCGTGGTGATCGAGGCCGCCGGCGACCGCGCCTTCTGCGCCGGCGGCGACATCCGCGCGCTGCGCCAGCACCAGCTTGACGGCAACCGCGCCCCGGTCGACGCCTTCTTCACCGAGGAATACGCGCTGAACCGCATGATCGCGTCGTACCCGAAGCCCTACATCGCGCTGATCGACGGCATCTGCATGGGCGGCGGCATCGGCGTGTCGATCTACGGCGACTACCGCGTCGCCAGCGAGCACGCGATGTTCGCCATGCCGGAGACCGCGATCGGCTTCTTCCCCGACATCGGCGCGACGTTTTTTCTCCCGCGGCTGCCCGGCCGGCTCGGCACCTATCTCGGCCTGACCGGCGCGCGCATCCACGGCGCCGACGCGGTGCACGCCGGCTTCGCCACGCAGTTCACCCCGCGCGCCGAGCTGCGCCAGCTTGCCGCCGCCCTGGCCCAGGACGGCATCGCCGCGCTCGCCCGCCATGCCGCGCCGCTGCCGGACTTCACCATGCACGCCCAGCGCGCCGCGATCGATACGATCTTCGCCGCCGACAGCGTCCCGGAGATCCTGCATCGCCTGGACGCCGACAACACCGACTGGGCGCGCAAGACGATCGAGGCACTGCGCGGCGTGTCGCCCTCGGCGCTGGCCTGGACGCTGCGCATCCTGCGCGACGGCGCGCACCGCACGCTGGAGCAGTGCCTGGACGCCGAATTCGCCCTGACCCACACCACGATGCGCCACAACGACTTCATCGAGGGCGTGCGCGCCATGGTGGTGGACAAGGACCGCACCCCGCGCTGGCAGCCGGCGCGGATCGAGGATGTTGCGCCGTCGGACATCGAAGCGATGTTCGCCTAGCGACGTGCACCTCTCCCACTCTTCGTGGGAGAGGTCGGCGAGCGGAGCGATGCCGGGTGAGGGCCGTGCCGCGTGCACAACCCTCACCCGCGTCGCAAGTGCTCCGCGACCTCTCCCGCGAAGAGCGGGAGAGGTGTATGCGCGTCTACTCCGCTGCCTCCAGTACCTCGGCCATCCCGGTCGGAATCCCGTCGATCGTCCGCACATTCTTCTCCAGCCAATACGCACGAAGCCCATCCTCGCCCTTCTTCCGCGCCCAGGTCTTCAGCGTCTCGCGATCCTCCTGGAACGCCATGAGCGGCACCGAGAACCCGCACGAGGTCTGCACGCTCTCCACATCCAGCGCGATCATCTGCCGCGCCCCCGGCGGTTCCTCGCCGCCGAAGGCGGACTGCCAGCGCCGCCGCGTACGCCTCGGACCCACGTGCCAGCACCCGCCCGTGCCCGTAGAGGCGAAGGATCATCGGCGCGCCCTCAAAACGCGCAGAACATGATGGTCAGGCGGCCGTCCGTGCGGACATGCGCCGCGGTCTCGTTCCCGCTGCCGGTCTGATCGAGGTAGACGACCTGGTGCTGGCCCATCACCCGCAGGCAGTCCGACCCCTTGGGCGACAGGTTGATCCGCGAGTCCGCCGTCGCGCTGGCCGTGAAGAACACGTGCTGGCGGTCGATGAAGTCCTGCAGCTTGGCGGGGATGTGGTCGAAGAACTGTGCCATGTCGGCGTCTCCGTGCGAGGCCGGATGACGTTGCAGCCGAGGCCCACGCGATGGGCGGCCTGGACCGCCGCGCCAAGCGTCACCGCAGCATCATTTGCGCGCCCCGGCAACCTGCAATGCGCCCAACCTCCGTCCCCCGGGGGGCGGAGTCCGGGAACCAAGCCCGCCCCCTGGGTTGGTCCATGGCCCGAAACGCGAGATGGCACGCTCGCCCGCGCCCACCCCCGCGGCGCCAGGCCCGTGCGCGGTTCCACTCCCCCCGAACCTGCCTTACGCTGCCCGCCGGGCGGCCCAGCGTGGACCGCCGCCGGGGGAAACGCACCGCATGAGCAGCCGCACCGCAACCGCGGGCAGCCCGAACTCGGCCAGCATCGAGACGCGCACGTCCTGGGTGATCGCGACCGCGGTGCTGTTGCTGCTGTCCTTCGCCTATGGCGCGCCGTTGATCGTGGTGGTGGCGCTCAAGCCGATCGCCGCCACGCTGGACGTGCCGCGCGCCATCCCCTCGCTCGCCGCGGCGCTGGTCTGGTTCGGCACCGGATCGGGCGGCATCGCCATGGGGTTGTTCGCCGACCGCATCGGCGTGCGCTGGACGGTGCTGGGCGGCACGCTGATGATCGGCGCCGGGCTGGTGCTGTCCGGCCTCGGCAGCACCTGGTCGCTGCTGGTCGGCCACGGGCTGTTCATCGGCCTGCTGGGCAGCGCCGGCCTCTACCCGCCGCTGCTGGTCTATGTCAGCCGCTGGTTCGACAAGCGGCGCGGCACCGCGCTGGCGCTGATCTCCTCCGGCCAGTACATCGCCGGCGTGGCGTGGCCGTCGCTGTTCCAGATCGGCATCGACCGGTTCGGCTGGCAGCGCACCATGGTGGGATTCGCCGTGATCGTCGTCGTCGTCGTGGCCCCGGTCGCGCTGTGGTTCCTGCGCCTCGCCCCGCCCAGCACCGGTGCCGCCGCCGCGGCCGCCGCCGGGCCGCCCTCCGGCACGCCGGTGCTCGGGCTGCGGCCGAACAGGGCAATGCTGCTGCTGGCCCTGGCGCCGTTCTTCTGCTGCATCCCAATGGCGATGCCGACCGCGCACCTGGTCGCGCTGTGCACCGACGACGGGATCGCGCCCGAGCAGGGCGCGCTGATGCTGTCGATGATGCTGGGCCTGGCGTTCTTCAGCCGCCAGTTCTGGGGCTGGGTCGCCGACAACCTGGGTGGGCTATGGACCGTGCTGCTGAGCTCGGCCGCGCAGGCGGCCGCCATCCTGGTCTACGCGCTGGTGCAGAGCGAGGCCGGGCTGTTCGCCGCCTCTGCCATCTACGGTCTGGGCTTTGCCGGCATCATCCCGGCCTATGTGCTGGCCATCCGCGACCTGTATCCCTCGCGCGAGGCAAGCTGGCGGGTGCCAATCATGCTGCTGTCCGGCATGACCGGAATGGCGGTGGGAAGCTGGCTGGCCGGCGCGATGTTCGATCATTTCGGCCACTACACGCAGGCGTTCGAGATCGCCTTCGTGTGCAACCTGGTCAATGTGGCAATGATCGGCGCGCTGGTGCTGCGCCAGCAGCAGGTGCGGGCGCGGCCGGTGTTTGGCTAAAGTGTGTTTGGTTAAAGTGTCTTCGGCTGACGCGTGTTTGGCTCAAGGATGGTCGGCCGACCTGTGTCCGGCCGCGCGAGGATGACCCCCATGCCAGCGTTCATCTGCACCACCTGCGGCACGCAGTATCCCCCGAGCGAGGCGCCCCCGCCCGCCTGCCCGATCTGCCAGGACGAGCGGCAATACGTGAACGTGCTCGGCCAGTCCTGGACCACGCTGGAGGCGATGCGGCGCACCCACTTCGCCGCCTTCCGCCAGCACGAGCCGAACCTGGTCGGCATCGGCACCATGCCGGCCTTCGCGATCGCCCAGCGCGCCCTGCTGGTCCGCACGCCGCACGGCAACATCCTATGGGACTGCATCAGCTTCATCGACGACGCGACGATCGAAATCGTCCGCGCCATGGGCGGCATCGCCGGCATCGCGATCTCCCATCCCCACTACTACGCCTCGATGATCGAATGGAGCCACGCGTTCGGCGGCGCGCCGATCCACCTGCACGCGCGCGACCGTCCATGGGTGATGCGGCCCGACCCGGTCGTGCGGTTCTGGGACGGCCCGAGCCAGGAGCTGCTGCCCAGCGTGACCCTGCTGCACTGCCCCGGACATTTCGCCGGCGCACAGGTGCTGCACTGGGCGGACGGTGCCGGCGGCAAGGGCGCGCTGCTGTCCGGCGATATCGTCCAGGTCGGCTGGGACCGCAAGGTCAGCTTCATGCGCAGCTATCCGGACCTGATCCCGCTCGACCGCACGACGGTCGAGCACATCGCCGCGGTGCTGGCGCCGTGGCCGTTCGAGCCGATCTACGGCGCCTGGTGGGACCGGGTCCTGCCGGCGGACGGCAACGCGGTGCTGGCCTATTCGGTGCGCCGCTACATCGACGCCATCACCGCCCCGCCGCGCGACTGAAGGCGCAGGGCGCGGTACACCTCTCCCGCCCTTCGCGGGAGAGGTCGAGGCGCAGAGCGCCGAGGGTGAGGGTTCGTACCGCGTGCACCGCCCTCACCCGCGTCGCTGCGCTCCGCGACCTCTCCCGTGCGCGGGAGAGGTGTACCTCAGCCCAGCTTGCCGGCGTATTTCTCCAGGATCTCCCACGGCGCATCGCCCAGCTTGGCGCGCCAGCTCTTGTAGAAACCGCCGTCCTTCAGCCCATCGCGAAAACTCTGCGTGTCGACGTTGTTGAACACCAGGCCCTTGGCCTCCAGCTCCGCCTGGTTCGCCTTGTCGCCGGTCGCGATATCGACACGCTCCAGCAGCGCCGCCGCGTTCAGGTTGTCCGCCACGATGCCCTTCAGATCATCCGGCAGCCCGGCCCAGGCGGCGGCGTTGGCGCAGAACCAGTGGCCGTCCCACACATGGTTGGTCATCGAGCAGTATTTCTGCACCTCGTAGAACTTCGCCGCCTTGATCAGGGTCAGCGGGTTTTCCTGGGCGTCGGCGATATGGGTTTGCAGCGCCGAGTAGACTTCCGGGAATTGCAATGCCAGAGGCGCGGCCTTCAAGGTCTGGAACAGCGTCACCAGGCTGGGGGCGACTGGCACGCGGATCTTCAGGCCGGCGAGATCGTCGGCGGTCATGATCGGCTTGGTGCTGGTGGTCACCTGGCGGTAGCCGAGGTCCCACATCCGCTCCATCGGCACCAGCCCGGCCTTGGCGGTGATCTGCGCGCGGATGTACGCGCCCAGCTCCCCGTCCATCGCCGGCCATACTTTCGAATAGTCGATCCAGGCGAAGCCCAGCGCGCTGATCGCGGTCACCGGCAGGATCGAGGAGAAGATCTGCCCGGTCGGCTGGCAGAACTCGATGGCGCCGCTGCGCGCCTGCGACAGCAGGTCGTTGTCGCCGCCGAGCTGCGAGTCCGGGAAGACCTGCAGGTCCATGCGGCCGTTGGAATCCTTGGCGATCTTCGCCGCCGCCTCGACCAGCCGGGTGTGCAATGGAAAGCTGGTGGGCGCCGAATGGCCGAACTTCCAGGTATACTCGGCCGCCCGGGCAAACCGCGGCAGCGCCGGCACGGCGAGCGCCGCGATGCCGCCGCCGATCATCAAACGCCTGGTTGTCCGCATGGGTGTTTCCTCGGGTTGTTTTCGTTGTGTCACAGGAAGCCGATGGAGATCCACGGCACCGCCGCGACGATGATCAGTCCGACCAGCAGCGCCGCCAGGTAGCGCCAGATGTGGCGCATGCCGTCGTCCGGATTGGCCCCGCCGATCGCGCAGGCGACATAATATCCGACCCCGAACGGTGGCGCGAACAGCCCCAGGCCCATCGCCAGGATGGCCACCATCGCGTAGTGCACCTCGTGGATGCCGACCTGGTGCGCGATCGGGAACAGCAGCGGGCCGAACAGCACGATCGCCGGGATGCCCTCCAGGATGCTGCCCAGCACGGCGAAAAGCACGATCGAGATGGCCATGAACGAAATGGCGCCACCGGGCATGCCTGCGATCCAGCCCGCGACGATGCCGGAAAAGCCCGACGAGGTGATCGCCCAGGCCATGCCGGTCGCGGCGCCGATGATCAGCAGGATCGCGCCGGACAGAACCGCGGTCTGCACCAGCATCGGCAGCAGCCGCGCCCAGTCGAACTGGCGGTAGACGAACAGCCCGGCCAGCGCGCAGTAGACGATGCCGATGGTGGAGACTTCCGTTGCGGTGGCGATGCCGCCGACCACGGCACCGCGGATCAGGAACGGCAGCACCAGCGCCGGAATGGCAACGACGAAGCTGCGCGCGATTCGCGCCGCACCGGCCCGCGGCGCGCGCTCGACGTCGCGGGCGCGCCAATAAGTCATCGCGCACAGGATCAGCCCCACCACCAGGCCGGGCAGCAGCCCGCCGGTGAACAGCGCGGCGATCGAAATGCCGGTGACCGAGCCGATGGTGATCAGGATCAGGCTCGGCGGGATCGTTTCGGTCTGCGCGCCGGTCGCCGCAAGCAGCGCGACCAGCTCGCCGCGGCTGGCGCCGCGCGATTCCATCTCCGGAAACAGCACCGGCGCCACCGCCGCCATGTCGGCCGCCTTCGAGCCGGAGATGCCGGACACCAGATACATCGCGCCGATCAGCACGAACGACAGCCCGCCGCGCATGTGGCCCAGCAGGTTGGCCAGGAAGCGCACCATCACCCGCGCCATGCCGGTCATCTCGATCAGCAGGCCGAGGAAGACGAACAGCGGCACCGACAGCAGCACCGGATGCGACATGCCGGTGTCCATGCGCGCCACCAGCACGGAGACCGGGATGTGCGTGGCCAGCGCCAGATAGCCGAGCGTGGCGAGACCGAAGGCGACGGCGATCGGGATGCCCAGGAACACCGCGACCGACACCACGCCGAAGAAGAACACCAGCAGATTGAGCCGGCCAAGCTGCAGCAGCGCCGGATGCAGCAGCCAGAACGCGGCGAACGTCAGTCCGACCACGATGAGGGCGAGCAGCGCGGGCTGCAGCGCCTGGCGGTCGAGCCGCAGCAGCGCGGTGACGATCAGCAGCCCGATGCCGACCGGCATCGCCGCGGCGCGCCAGCTCATAGAGATGCCGAGCGACATGATCGAGACGATCGCCTCGTTGTCGAGGTAGTCGAGCGCCGGGCGCAGGATCGCCAGCAGGAACCCCAGAGTCGCGGCCAGTGCGAGCAGCCCGGCGAAGCTGCGCGCGCGGGCGCCCGCACGGTTCACCAGCGCGGTCATCCGCATGTGCTCGTTGCGGCGCAGCGCCAGCGCGGCGCCGAGCATCGCCAGCCAGAGGAACAGCAGCGAGGCGAGCTCGTCCGACCAGATCAGCGGATCGTGGAACGCGTAGCGGGCAACGATGCCGACGAACAGGATGACGATCTCGGCGACGACCAGCAGGGCGGTGAGGTGCTCGAGCCCGCGCGTGAGCAGCCGGTCGGCGCGCGCAAGCCAGTCCATGCGCGGCAACACCGCCGGGGCGGCCGGGTTGGTCGCCGACATTCGTTGCGTCCGTTTCCCTGGTTGTCGGCGCGATCGTAGAAGGGTTGACCGTCAAGGCAACATCCGGCGGTGGCGGCGGAATGCGCTGCGCTGTTCCGCCCTACGATCTGCGCTGTAGGGCGGAAAAGCGCAGCGCATTCCGCCATCTTCCATCCCCACCACACCAACCGCCAACGCCATCCCACACAACCGCGGCAAACTCCGAGCGCATCACACACCCGAACCAACCGAATCGCGGACAATGCCGCTTTGACGGGCGCAACACGGCGACCGTAAGCTCCGTCCGCGCTCCCCAACCATCGAGGACCCGTCGATGAGCCTTCCCCGCACGTGCCGCACCCCGCCCCGGTTCGTGCTCGCCTGCCTGTTCGCCGCCGGAGCGGCGCTGGCCGCCCTGCACTGCACCACGCGCCCGGCAGCCGCCGCGACGCCCGACGCCACTGCGACATCCTTCGCAGAAACCGTGCAGCCGGACCTCGTCAAGCTGCTGCCGCCGCGCGTCGCGGCCTCGAAGACGCTGACCGTGGCCGTCGCCCTCGGCTCGCCGCCGGACGACTTCCGCAGCGACAAGGGCGAGATCGTCGGCTGGGAGCCCGACATCCTGCGCGCCGCCGCCCAGAGCCTGAACCTGACGCTCGACCTGCGTCCGACCACCTTCGACTCCCTGATCCCCGGATTGCAGGCGAAACGGTTCGATGCGGCGGTCGGCCAGATGGGGGTCACCGAAATCCGCGAGAAGGTCGTGGACATGCTCGGCACGCTCAAGGGCAACGAGCTGTTTGCAGCGCTGGCGGACACCAACATCACGGTCAACTCGCTGGACGACCTGTGCGGCGTGACCGTCGCCACCACGCGCGGCTCGCGCGAGGTCGAGTTCGCCAAAAGCCACGACGCCGCGTGCAAGGCCCTGGGCAAGCCGCCGATCGACATCCTGGCATTCAACGACGGCGCCAGTGCCGCCGACTCGATGATCAGCAAGCGGTCGCAGCTTTTCTGGGTCGGTTCGACCGCGGTCAGCTATTTCGTCAACCAGTCGCACGGTAAGACCAAGGTGGTCGGCCACTACACCGACCTCGCCTATATCGGCATCGCCATGCCGAAAGGCTCCGACATGGCCACCGCGCTGCAGGCCGCGGTGCAGCACCTGATCGACGACGGCACGTATCAGAAGATCGTGCAGAAATGGGGACTTGAGGACGGTGCGATCAAGCAGGCGCCGCTTGAACCCGACCGGGATGGCGCGCTGATCCCATGCCCTGGTGCGTCGGATGCCAGGGGTAGCCGAGGGCGAGGCCGCGCAGCCAGTCGTCAAGCTGCGCCATCCCGGCACCTGGGTGGCGTCGGCCATCGTCGCGCTGATCGTTGCGCTGGTGACCGCCAGCGTCGCAACCAACCCCGCCTTCGAGTGGCCGGTCGTGGCGCAATACATGCTCGACGGCGAGGTGCTGGCCGGACTGCAGCGCACGCTCGAGCTGACCCTGGCGGCGATGGTGATAGGCCTGGTGCTGGGCACCATCCTCGCGCTGATGCGACTGTCGCGGAACCGGCTGCTGTCCACGCTGAGCTGGGCCTATATCTGGTTCTTCCGCAGCGTGCCGGTGCTGGTGCAGCTTATCTTCTGGTACAATTTCGGTGCGCTGTACGCGTCGATTTCGCTCGGCGTGCCGTTCGGCCCGACGCTGTTCACCGCCAACACGAATACGCTGATCACGCCGCTGTTCGCCGCGCTCGCCGGGCTCGGGCTGAGCCAGTCGGCCTACACCGCCGAGGTGATCCGCGCCGGCATCGTTTCGGTGCCCCCCGGGCAGACCAGGGCGGCCCTGGCGCTGGGGATGCGCCGGCTGACGATCTATCGCCGCATCGTTCTGCCGCAGGCCATGCGCGTGATCATCCCGCCGGTCGGCAACGAGGTGATCTCGATGGTCAAGAACACCTCGCTGGTCAGCGTCATCGCCCTGGCGGAGCTGCTGTATACCACGCAGCTTATCTACTCCCGCACCTATCAGACGATCCCGCTGCTGATCGTTGCCTCATTGTGGTACCTGATCATCGTTTCGGTGCTGTCGCTCGGCCAGCATTTCCTCGAACGGAAATTCCGCCACCGATGAGCGCCGCCGCACCGCCCGCGGCGGACATGCTGAAGATCCGTGGACTGTCGAAGAGCTACGGATCGCGCCAGGTGCTGCGTGACATCGACATGGACGTGCCGACCGGCAGCGTGATGTGCATCATCGGCCCGTCCGGATCGGGCAAGAGCACGTTGCTGTCCTGCATCAATCACCTGGAACCCATCGACCGCGGCCGGGTCTGGGTGGCCGGCGAGTTGGTCGGCTATCGCGAGCATCGCGGCAAATTGTATGAGCTGCCGGAGCGCGAGGTGGCGCGCATGCGGCGCAACGTCGGCATGGTGTTCCAGCAGTTCAACCTGTTTCCGCACATGACCGCGCTGCAGAACGTCATCGAGGCACCGATCCGGGTGAAGCGCGTGCCTGCCAAACAGGCCCGGCACCGCGCCGCCAGGCTGCTGAATCGCGTCGGGCTGGCCGGCAAGCATGCGCAGTATCCGGCGCAGCTCTCGGGCGGGGAGCAGCAGCGGGTCGCCATCGCCCGGGCCTTGGCGATGGACCCGAAGCTGATGCTGTTCGACGAGCCGACCTCGGCGCTGGACCCCGAGCTGGTGGGCGAGGTCCTGGCGGTGATGCAGGACCTGGCGCGGTCCGGCATGACGATGGTGGTGGTGACGCACGAGCTCGGCTTCGCGCGCGAGGTCGGCGATCAGCTCACGTTCATGGACGGCGGCGTGATCGTCGAGCGAGGCGATCCACGCATGGTGCTGGCGGCACCGAAGGAAAAGCGCACGCAGGATTTTCTGTCGAAGGTCTTGTAGGGCGCACAGTACACCTCTCCCGCTCTTCGCGGGAGAGGTCGGCGAGCGAAGCGAGACGGGTGAGGATGGTGCACGCGGCACGACCCTCACCCTCGGCGCATCGCGCCTCGACCTCTCCCGCGAAGAGCGGGAGAGGTGTACCGGCGCTAATGCGCGTCGGCCCAGGTGCGGCCGGCGCCGGTCTCCACCACCAGCGGCACGCACAGCGTGGCCGCGCTCTCCATCACCCGCTTGGCGACCGCGGACAGCGCCGGCACCTCGGCCTCGGGCGCCTCGAACAGCAGCTCGTCATGCACCTGCAACAGCAGCCGCGCGGTCAGGCCGGCCTCGCGCAGCGCCGCGGGCAGCCGCACCATCGCGCGCTTGATGATGTCCGCCGCGCCGCCCTGCAACGGCGCGTTGATCGCCTGCCGCTCGGCATAGGCGCGCCGCGCCGGGTTCTTGTCGCCGATCCCGGCAATCCAGCAGCGGCGGCCGAACAGGCTGGTCACGAAGCCGTTGATCCGCGCTTCCTCCTTCGTGCGTTCCATGTACGTGCGGATGCCCGGATACCGCGCGAAATACGCATCGATGTAGCCGCGCGCCTCGCCCGGCGTGGTGCCAAGCTGCCGCGCCAGGCCGAAGCCGGAGATGCCGTAGATGATGCCGAAATTGATCGCCTTGGCGCGCCGGCGCGTCATCGGGTCCATGCCCTGCATCGGGATGCCGAACACCTCGCTGGCGGTGCGGGCATGGATGTCCTCGCCGCGCTCGAAACTTTCGCGCAGCGCCGGGATGTCGGCGACATGCGCCAGCAGCCGCAGCTCGATCTGCGAGTAGTCGGCGCTGACCAGCAGGTTGCCCTGCTCGGCGATGAAGGCGTGGCGGATGCGGCTGCCTTCCTCGGTGCGGATCGGGATGTTCTGCAGGTTGGGATCGGTCGACGACAGCCGCCCGGTCGCGGCGATCGCCATCGCGAAGCTGGTGTGCACCCGGCCCGTTTCCGGATTGATCTGCTCCACCAGCGCATCGGCATAGGTGGACTTCAGCTTCTGCAGCTGCCGCCATTCCAGGATGCGCGCCGGCAGCTCGTGCCCCTGATCGGCCAGCGTCTGCAGCACCGAGGAATCGGTCCCCCAGGCGCCGGTCTTCATCCGCTTGCCGCCCGGCAGGCTCATCTCGTCGAACAGCACTTCGCCGAGCTGCTTCGGGCTGCCGACGTTGAATTCGTGCCCGGCCAGGCGATGGCAATCGCGCTCCATCACCACCATGCGCTGCTCGAAATCGACCGACATGCGGCGCAGGTCGTCGGCGTCGACTTTTATCCCTGCCCGTTCCATGTCCAGCAGGATCGGGATCAGCCGGCGCTCCATCTGCTCGTACAGCGCCAGCGCCTTGGCGGCGCGCAGCCGCGGGTGCAGCACCTGCCACAGCCGCAGCGTCACGTCGGCGTCCTCGGCCGCATAGGCGGTGGCGCGCTCGATCGGCACCTCGGCGAAGCTGATGCGGTTGCGCCCGGTGCCGGTGACCTCGTCGTAGGTGATCGGCGTATGGCCCAGGTGCAGGCGGGAGAGTTCGTCCATGCCGTGGCCGTGCAGCCCGGCCTCCTGCGCGAAGGAAATCAGCATCGTGTCGTCGAGCGGCGCGACGGGCGAAAAACCCTCGCGCCGCAGCACCAGCATGTCGAACTTGGCGTTTTGCAGCACCTTCAGCACGCAGGGATCGGTCAGCAGCGGCGACAGCACCTCGATCGCGTCCGGCAGCGAAACCTGTTCCGCCAGCGCGCTGTGTCGCAGCGGCACGTAGCAGGCGCGGCCGGGCGCGATCGCCAGCGAGAAGCCGACCAGCTTCGCGCGCATCGCATCCAGCCCGTCGGTCTCGGTATCCAGCCCGACCACGCCGCGCGCGGTGGCTTCGTCGACCCAGGCGCGCAAGGCCGCGGCAGTGGTGACGGTCTCGTACGGACCGAAATCGCCGCTGACGGTCGGTGGCGCAGCGCCGGCGCACCGCCCAGATCGAGCTGCGCCTGCTTGGCCCCGTGGATCGCGGGCGCAGAGGGGCCAGGCGACGCCGATCCACCGGCGGACGCGGGCGCGCCCGCCGGCGCCGGCGCATCCTCCAGCCCCAGCCGGCTGATGATACTGCGAAAACCCTGCGCGGTCAGCCAGGCGGTCAGCTTCGCCGGATCCGGCTGGCCGCGGGTGCAGCGCCTCCAGCGGCAGCGGCAGCGGCGCATCGTCGCGCAGCGTCACCAGCACGCGCGACATGCGCGCCTTGTCGGCGTGCTCGATCAGCAGGTCGCGCCGCTTCGACGGCTTCATCGCCGGCGCGGCGGCCAGCACGCCTTCCAGGTCGCCGAACTCGGTCAGCAGTTGCGCCGCGGTCTTCGGGCCGATGCCCGGCACGCCCGGCACGTTGTCCACGGAGTCGCCGATCAGCGCCTGCGCATCGATCAGCTTCTCCGGCCCGACGCCGAACTTCTCCATCACCTCGGCGACGCCGATCGGCTTCTGCTTGATCGGATCCAGCATCCCCACGCCCGGCCGGATAAGCTGCATCAGGTCCTTGTCGGAGGACACGATGGTGGCGCGTGCCGCCCGGCCTCCACCGCGGCGCGCGCATAGGCGGCGATCAGGTCGTCGGCCTCCCAGTCGTCCAGCTCGATCGCCGGGACGCCGAACGCCTCGGTGGCCTCGCGCACCAGGGCGAATTGCGGGATCAGCTCCTCGGGCGGCGGCGGGCGGTGCGCCTTGTACTGGTCGTAGATGCGGTTGCGGAAGGTCTTGCCGCCCGGCGTCGAAGATCACCGCCAGGTGCGTGCCGACGTGATCGCGCAGCAGCTTGGCCAGCATGTTGGTGAAGCCGAACACGGCGTTCACCGGCGTGCCGTCCGGGCGCGTCATCGGCGGCAGCGCATGGAAGGCGCGGAAGATGAAGCCCGATCCGTCGATCAGGACCAGGTGCGGCGCCGTGCCGGCCTGCGCGGCCGGGCGGACCGCCGTATCAATGTCCGCTGGCGTGGCCGGCCCCTTCGTTCAGCACGTAGAGGCGCGAGCAGTACGGGCACATGACCTACTCGCCCTCGATGCGCAGGAACACGCGCGGGTGGCCGAGCGCGCCGTCGCCGCCGTCGCAGGCGACGGTGCGGTCGTCGACATGGATGATCTCGGTGGCCGTGGCGGCGCCGTCCGGCATGCTTGGAGGTCCTTGGCGATCAGCTTGGGTATGTGCGCGCCGGATGATAGCCGCGCGCGCCGGGGTTTCCAACCGTGCCCGCGCCGCTGTCTACGTCCGGCCGCGGGACGATTGCCGCGAGGTGGCGCGGCCCGGCGAGAATCAATCTTTGGTCAGGCGGCGCCGGGAACCGCCCATCTGCCGCACCTGCTCTTCCAGGACCCCAACCCGGCGGGCGAGATCGCTGATGTGCTGCGCCGAGACCGCAGAGGCAGCAGCGGAAGCGGCGCCCTTGGCTTCGGCCACCAGCGCGGCTTCCCTGGCCTCCAGAAGGAGGATGCGGTTCTTCAGGCTTTCGATGAGGGCTCCGTGCTTGTCTTCGACCTGCATCAGGCCATCGATCGCCCGGATCAGGTTGCGCACACCACTGAACCAACTCATCGTCGTCCCCAGCCGCCGACATACGCGGAGGACGCGATTCTACCATGGCACTGATTGATCGCCGGTTAACGAACCGGCGGTACCTTGGTCTCTGCCAGCAACCGATCCGCGCGAGCATTCAGCGCGATCAATTCGCGCTCGATTTTCCGCATCAAAGCCTCGATTTCTGCCTTGATCTCGGACGACTCGGACCTGCGCCGGCGGACAGCCGGAAGGGCACGGCCGGATTCAGAAGAGATCGAACGATCCGCGGATCGCTTCGTCGCCGACATCGCTGTGTCCCTGTCGCTATAGCCGAACCAACAGTAGCAATATCGGCTACAATTTTCAAGACAGAGAGGTCGTCCTGCATACAACTCAAAGGGGCATTCAGGCCCGCCACCCTACTCCTGCGGATACCGCCACGGCTTCGCCGGCGGCGCCGCCGCCTCATCCAGCGTCCATTGCGGCAACGACAGCCCCGGCGCCACGTCGGAAAACACCATCCGCACGCGCGAGCCAATCCCCACCCGCGCCACCATGTCCGGAGGCGCCAGCTTCCCGTCCGGCGTGGTCAGGTTTCCCACCACCCGCAGTGCCTCGTGCTCCGACGGTTTTCCCCGTTGCGTATCCAGATCGACCAGCAACACCATGTAGGGCGTAAAGTCGCGGAACGCCGGCTGGATGGCGTGATGCACTTCCTCGTAGGAGTGCACGTCGCCCTTGCCCTCCACCGGCACCCAGGTGGCTTTCGGGCTGGCGCACCAGGGGCAGCCGGTGGTGGGCGGATAGCGCAACAGCTTGCAGTCGTCGCACTGCTGCAGATGGAACGCATGCTCGGCGCAGTGGGCGAAATACGCCAGGTTCTCGTGGTCAAGGTCGTCGATGCTGAGCGGCATGCCCAGATAGTCAGCGCGGATCGCCATCTCTTGCCCTCCGTCCTTGTTTTCAGTGGCCTGCTTATCCCCTGCGTGCGCTGCAAGTGGCAGCGAACTCCGGGGGCAGGACACTACCCACGCCGCATGATCATGGCGGAGCCGGTCATCGGATTGGCCCAGCCCAGGTTGGCGGTCACCTCGATGTCGTGCACCTGCCGGCAGCCGCCCTCGCGATAGTCGTAGGTATGCTGCCGTTTCCCGTCCGGCCCGATCGGACACGAATCGTCCACGTCGTGGCGCAACTGGCGCACGTTCTCGATCACCATGTTCATGCCGTGCGTGTACCCCTCGCACAGATGCCCGCCCGAGGTGTTGTTCGGCCGCTTCCCGCCGAGCCGCATGATGCCGCTGGAGACATAGTCGCCGCCCTCGCCCTTCTTGCAGAACCCATAATCCTCAAGCTGCAGCATCGCGGTGAAGGTGAAGGCGTCGTACGACCCGGTGGCATCCACGTCCTCGGGCCCCACCCCGGCATTCGGCCACAGGATGTCCTTGGCGTAATAGCCCGCGACGCGCGAGATCGGACCGGCCTGGTAATGCATGTCCATGCGCGGCTTGCTGCAGCGCCCGACGATGCCGCGGATCAGCGCCGGCGTGTGGCGCAGGTCGCGCGCCCGATCCGCCCGCGTCACGATGATCGCGGTGGCGTTGTCGGTCTCCACGCAGCAATCCAGCAGGTGCAGCGGCTTGCAGATGATGCGGCTGCCCAGCACGTCGTCCACCGTGTAGCGCTTCTTGTACAGCGCCTTCGGGTTGTTCGACGCGTGCTCGGAATGGATCACCTTCACCATCGCCACCTGGTCCGGCCGCGTGCCGTAGTCGTACATGTGGCGCATGAAGGTGGGGCTGAACATCTGCCCGGCGCTCTGCCAGCCATAGGCGCGGCTGTGCAGCGCGTCGCCGTTGATCGGCGCCGCCGACCGCGCGCCGGTGCCGCCGATGCGCACCTGCGAATACCCGTTCATCGCGCGGAAGATCGCCACGCACTGGCACAGCCCGGCCTCCATCACGCCGATGGCGATGCCGATCAGCGCCTCGGTCGAGGACCCGCCGCCGACGCAGTCCATGTAGAAGTTCAGCCGCGTGCCGATATCGCCAGCCATGAACGTGGCGGAGGTGGAATCGTTGTTGGAATAGGACAGCATGCCGTCGATGTCGGCCGGTTTCAGGCCCGGCATCGGCGATGGCGTTGCGCAGCGCCCAGGTGCCCAGCGCGCGCGTCGTTTTGCCGGAGCCGCGCACGTAGGTCGTCTCCCCCACGCCGACGATGGCGTATTTGTCGCGCAGGTATTTGGGCGTGGTGACATCGGTATCGGCTGGCAGCGGCATGTGCGTTCCCCCTTCGTCCGTGCGCCGGCGCGTTGCGCGCACGCTGGACGCGAAGCAATGCGCCGTCAACGCGGCGCCGCTTGACCGGCGCACCCGCGCCGTGCCCTGTCACGCCCCACGCCGATGCCCCGCTTGCCCCGCCTCGCCCTGCTGCTGACGCTCGTGCTGGCGGGATGTGCCGCGCACCTGGCGCCGCCCGGCCCGCCGGTCGAGGCCGCCAGCGAGACCCCGGACGCCTTCGTCATGCCGGACGGGATGCGCCTGCCGTATCGCGTCTGGCTGCCGGACGAGAAACCGTGGGCGGTGATGCTGGCGCTGCACGGGATGAACGACAGCCGCGACGCCTGGGAAATCCCGGCGCCCGACTTCGCGGCCGCCGGCATCGCGGTGTTTTCCCCCGACCAGCGCGGCTTCGGCAACACCGCGACGCGCGGCTACTGGCCCGGCACACAGGCGCTGGTGGACGACGCCAGGGACATGGCCGCGCTGCTGCACAGCGCGCTACCCGCACGCCCGCCTGATCCTGCTGGGCGAGAGCATGGGCGCCGCGGAGCTGATGTGCCTGGCGACCGAGCCTCATCCCCCGCCGAACGCAACCTATGTGCTGGTCTCGCCGGCCGTCTGGAGCCGCGCGGAGATGAACCCGTTCGAGCGCGGCGGGCTGTGGCTGATGGCGCACCTGCTGCCGGGGTTCACCGTGACCGGCCAGGTCGGCACACGTGCTGGCCAGCGACAACCGCCAGGCGCTGATCCGGCTGTCGCGCGATCCGCTGACCATCCACGACACGCGGTTCGACACGATCGACGGACTGGTCGACCTGATGGACGCGGCCGCGGCCGCGGCGCCGCGCTTCACCGCGCCGTCGCTGTTTCTGTATGGCGGCAAGGACGAGCTGATCCCGCCGGACGCCATGGCCGAGGTCTGGCGAGCCCTGCCGCCGGGACCGGTGCGCGCGTTCTATCCCAACGGGTACCACCTGCTGCTGCGCGATCTGGAGCGGGCGGCGCCGATCGACGATATCATCGCCTGGCTGTTCGATCCGGCGGCACCACTGCCATCGGGCGCCGAGGCGGCGGCGTCGGCCTGGCTGGCGCGCCAGCCCTAGGATTTTGCGGCGGCCTTTCGCGGCGGGGCGTTTCCCTGTATGAGGATCGCGCCGGACCCGTAGCTCAGTTGGATAGAGCGTCGCCCTCCGAAGGCGAAGGTCGCACGTTCGAATCGTGTCGGGTCCGCCAATCTTCGTGCCGGGTTAAGCACCGCGACCAACTGGCGCGAAGCGGCATGGCCGACACACAAGGCGCGGCCTTCGGACGATGACGGCCCAATCGTGGCCGTCGGCGGCTGAATCGGGCGATGATGATCGGTGGAGACGCGGCGATGGCAGAAGCGAGCCTCGAACTGCTGCAAGCGATGGTCCAGCGCGTGTTGGACGGGCAGGCCGGCCTGCGGGATGACATGATCGACGTGAAGGAGCGCCTGGTCTCGTTGGAGCGTGCGACCGTGGCGTCGCGTCGGGACCAGGCGAACGATGCCGAGCATGTGGCGCACGTTCAGGCGCAGATGGACCGCCTGGCGGGCAGGCTCGCGAGGATCGAGCGGCGCCTCGACATGGTGGAGTAGTCGCCCGCCGGCCATGACGGGCTGACGGTCGTGTCAGGCCCGCCGCTATCCCTTCGTCACGCCGCGGCGCGCAGTCGCGCCAACTCCGCCCCCAGATAGACAGCGATCGCCCCAGGCCCGGACCGGTCGGTGCCCGCGCGGCCGTCGCGCGCTTCGGCGTCCGGATTGTAGTTGGTGTTGGTGTTCACGTCGTAGACCAGCGTCCGGCCGTCGGCATCGGTGATGAACTCGATCCCGGCGACATCGATCGCCGCCGCGGCCAAGAACCGTTCCAGCCGCGCCCGCAGCGCCTCCGGGATGCCGTCGACGATCTGGAATTTTTGCCGCGGCGCCGCGCCGACCGGGCAATTCGCGTCGCCGACCGCGCAGGCATCCGCCGGGCAAAGCTCGAAGCCGTCGCTGGTGTCCACCTCGACCGCGTAGAGGAACCGCCCGCCGACAAATTCCGCCCGGGTGATGAACGGCGCCGGCGCCCGCACGTATTCCTGCAGAAGCTGCACGCCGTCGACCGGCGCCTCGTACTGCGTCGCTGTCGACATAGGCGGCGAGGCTGGCGGCGCTGTGGAACAGCCGCACGCCCAGCCCCTTGCCGCCGCGGTTGGGCTTCAGGATGACCGGACGGCCGGCGAAATGCCGTTCCGCGGCGGACACGATCAGCCCGCGTCCGGCCACCAGCACGCTGCGCGGCGTGGCGATGCCGTGCCGCTCCAGCGCCGCGTATTGCCGCACCTTGCTGATCTCCAGATCGAGCGCGCCCGACCCGTTGACCACGCGCCGCCCCCAGCGCGCCAGCCAGGCCAGCACGCAGGCGGTCAGCTCGGCAGAGAAACGATGATCGCGCGTGTGCGACGAAGCGCTCATGCGGTTGTAGAACACGCCCTCGGGCGGCGGGGCGGCGAGATCGAAGCTGGCCTCGTGCAGGAACCACTCGGTCCAGGGCAACCGGCGCTGCTCGAACGCCTGCGCCAGCGGCGGCAGCCAGGCGGGGTTTTCGTGCAGCACGTGGATCTGGTTCATCGGCGCGGCTCCTGCATCCAGGCGGGACAGGGGCCGTAAGGTTGGTGTTTTCCGGCCCGGCGCAATGGGACCGGAGACGAAAAGATGTCGCTGCTCCGCCGACGCGCCGCGGGAGACGGGCGTTGTCCGGCGGGCGCGATCAAGAGGTGGGATTTTCTCCCTCAGCGGCCCCGCATCGCCCGCCAGATGTGGAACGGCGTCGCCGGGCCGTCGAAGCGCGGTCACCCCGAGCGGGGCCAGCGCGTCCAGCACCGCGTTGGCGATCGCCGGGAACTAGCGCGATCGCGCCGGCCTCGCCGCAGCCCTTCACGCCCAGCGGATTGGTGGTGCAGCGCGTGGCGTTGAAGCCCAGGTCGAAGGGGCAAAAATCGTCGGCGCGCGGCATCGCGTAGTCCATGAACGATGCAGCGACCGGCTGGCCCGATGCCGCGTCGTACACCGCGTGCTCCAGCAGCGCCTGCCCGGCGCCCTGGGCGATCGCGCCGTGCGCCTGGCCGGCGGCGATCATCGGATTCACCAGCACGCCGTAATCGTCCACCGCGGTCAGCCGCGCCAGGCTGACGCGGCCGGTGTCGCGATCGATCTCCACCTCCACGACATGCGTGCCGTTGGGATAGGTCATGTGCTCGCGCGTCCAGGCGTGGTAGGTGTCGAGCGGCGTGTCCAGCGCGCGGGCGCGGGCCGCGACCTCCAGCAGCGCCATGGAGCGGTTGGTGCCGGCGACCGCGGAAGTAGCCGTCCTCGAAACGAATATCCGCCTCGGCGGCGTCCAGCATGTCGGCCGCGACGCGGCGCCCCTTGGCGATGATCGCCTCGCGACGCGCGCCAGATCGCCGTGCCGCCCATATAGGTGGCGCGCGAGCTGCCGTGCCCGCCGCCGGTCGGGATCAGGTCCGTATCGCCCTGGCACAGCCGGATCCGCGCGTTCGGCACGCCGAGGCGGTCGGCGAGGATCTGCGGAAACGTCGTCTCGTGGCCCTGGCCGATCGTCTGCGTGCCGGTGATCAGCGCCACGCTGCCGTCATCGGCGAAACGGATATCGACGTTCTCGTGCGGCGAGCCGCCGGTGGCCTTGATGTGATAGGCGAAGCCCAGGCCGCGCAATTTGCCGCGCGCCTCGCTGTCGCGGCGACGGGCGGCGAATCCCGCGACATCGGCCTGCGCCAGCGCGCGATCGAAGGTGGCGGCAAAATCGCCGCTGTCCACGACGCTGCCGACGGCGTTGGTCATCGGCATCGGTTCGGGCAAAGTTGCGCCGGCGCAGCGCGGCACGGTCGAAGCCGCATTGGCGCGCCGCCGCATCGACCAGCCGCTCCATGATGTTGCCCATCTCGGCGAAGCCGGGACCGCGGGTGACGCCGATCGGCGTGGTGTTGGTCAGCACCGTCGTCACGCGCAGCGCGATCGCCGGGATGGCGTAGACCGTGCCGGCCAGATGCACATACTGGTTGGTCTGCACGCCGCCGCTGCTGCCGACCATGTAGGCGCCGATATTCGCCGTGCTGACGATGCGCAGCGCAAGAAACGTTCCGTCGGCGTCGAGCGCCAGCGCGGCCTCGGCCTGGTGGTCGCGGGCCTGGTGGTCGGACAGGAAGACCTCGCTGCGGCTGGCGATCCACTTGACCGGCCGCCCGACGCGCTTCGCCGCCCACAGGATCAGCGCGTGCTCGGCGTAGGCAAAGTTCTTGGCGCCGAAGCCGCCGCCGACATCGGGGGCGATGAACCGCACCCGATCCGGCGAGACGCCCAGCGCGCGCGCCGCGAGATCGCGATTGCCATGGATGTTCTGGCTGGAGACGTGCAGCGTGTAGCGGTCGCGCGCCGCGTCGTAGCTGCCGATCCCGCCGCGCGGCTCCATCGGGTTGGTAACGATGCGATGGTTGTCGAGCTGCAACGTCACCCGATGTGCCGCGGTGGCGAAGGCTGCCTCGACCGCCGCGGCATCGCCGAGCTGCCAGTCCATGCACAGGTTGTCCGGGACCTCCGGCGACAGCAGCGGCGCGCCGGGGGCGCGCGCGGCAGCGGCGGTGACGACGGCGGGCAGAGGATCGTACGCGACCACAACAAGTTCGGCCGCGTCGAGCGCCTGGGCGCGGGTCTGCGCGATGATCAGCGCCACCGGCTCGCCGACATGGCGCACAGTGTCAGGGGCGAGCAGCGGCTGCGGCGCGAAGGCGAACGGCTCGCCGGTCCGGGTGTTGGCCTGCGCCACGGGCTGCATCGGCTGCAACCCGTCGGCGAGCGCATCGTCGGCGGTCAGCACGGCGAGCACGCCGGGAGCGGATCGTGCCGCGCTGGCATCGAGATGGCTGATGCGGGCATGGGCGTGCGGCGAGCGCAGCACCGCCGCGTGCACCATGCCGTCGAACGCCATGTCGTCGAGATACGTGCCGCAACCGGTGACGAAGCGCGCATCCTCGCGGCGCTTCGGCGCGTCCCCGATGCCGGATCGCGGCGCCGATGGTGTGTCGTCCGTCATCCGCATCCTCACCGTCATGGCCGGGCTCGTTCTCCCCCTCCCCTTGAGGGAGGGGGATGGGGGGAGGGGTTACGGGGCAAGAGGCGTCGATTGGACCCGCGCGGAGACCCCTCCCCCCCACCCCCCTCCCTCAAGGGGAGGGGGAGATTCTTCCAACGCCCTCGCTCTCGCGCACCAGCGCGCGAATCGCCTCCAGCACGCGCTGGTGCGCCGCGCAGTCCAGGGTGTCGATCGTCAGCGTCTGCCGGCGCGTGACGCCGTCCACCGCCGGGCCATCACGCACCGTTGTCTCCAGAATGTGCCGATCCAGCGCGGCATCCAGGCACTCCAGCAGCGCCGGCCGCCAGTCGACGTGCGTCACCGCCAGGCCCCCGAGCAGCGCGTAGGCGCCCCAGTGCGACACGCCCGCGACGATCAGGTGCGCCGCCGGCGTGACGCAGGCGATCGCATCGCCGTGCGCGACGTGCGCGACGATCAACGCGCGCGGCAGCGCGCCCATGCCGATCTCGTTGCCGCCGTCGCCGACCGCGATGGTGTTCCACGGCCCTGCCAGGAACAGATCGTCCAGCAAGGTGGTATAGGCCCCGATGTCATCGCCGCGCATGTTGCGCGCGATGCCGTCGGCGGTGCGGCCGCAGCGCTCGATCGCCACCGCCACCCGCACGCCCGCCGCGCGCCAGGCCGCAATGACCTCGTCGACCGATCCGCCCAGCTTCACCACGTCGAGCGGAACCCCGGCAACGCCCGTCAGCGCCGCGCGGCACGCCGGCGCGCAAAGTTCGTCGGTGCACACACGGCACGACACCCCGATGCGGCGCAGCGCGTGCACCAGCAGCGCCACCGCGACCGGCCCGTCGGTCTCCGCTGCCGGCGGGGTGCCGCCCGGCACGAAGAACCCGGTGATCAGCCCGATCGTTCCGCTTGCGCGAGCCAGCGCGTCCACCGCGCCGCGCAGGCCGCCACGCGCGGCGGCAAACAGCGGCGCGATGTTGCGCCCGACATCCTGCTGGATGACCGCCTCGATCGCATCGATCAGCGCCGGGTGGTCTCCCATCGTGATACGACGTGCGCCCCGGCCTCTAGAGCGGCTTCACGCAGACCGGGACTGCGTAAACCTCTCCCGCCATGCGGGAGAGGTCGGCGCGCGAAGCGCGACGGGTGAGGGTCGTTCCGCGTGCACCACCCTCACCCGCGTCGCAAGTGCTCCGCGCGTCGGTCCGCTTCGCGGCCCAGCTCCGCGAAGAGCGGGAGAGGTATACTGCAAGCGCGATGGTCCCGGTCACGCGGACGCGCCCTACAGCGCGGCGAGCTTCGTGTTGCGCAGGTCGGTGATCAGCATGCTGCCCGGCGCGTGGGTGATGCAGAACGCCGGCTTCACCGAGGCAATCACCGATTGCGGCGTCACGCCGCAGGCCCAGAACACCGGCAGCTCGCCTTCGCCCACCGGCACCGCGTCGCCATAATCGGGCTTGCCGATGTCCTTGATGCCGATCAGCCCGGGCAGCCCGATATGCACCGGCGCGCCGTGCACCGAGGGAAACCGCGAGGTGATCTGCACCGCGCGGATCGCATCCGCCGGCTTCATCGGCCGCATCGAAACGACCAGCTTGCCGTGGAACACGCCTGCCGGCACGCAGTCCACGTTGGTGCGGTACATCGGCACGTTGCAGCCGCAGGCGATGTGGCGCACCTCGATGCCGTCCTCGATCAGCGCCTCCTCGAACGAGAACGAGCAGCCGATCGCGAAGCCCACCAGGTCGTCGCGCCAGAGATGGCTGATGTCGGTCGGCTCCTCGACCAGCTCGCCGTGTCGCCAGACGCGGTAGCGCGGCAGGTCGGTGCGCAGGTCAAGGTCCTCGCCCAGCGACGGGATATACGGGCTGCCCACATCCGTCACGCCAAGCACCGGACACGGGCGCGGATTGGCCTGCGCGAAACGCAGGAAGTCATTCGCCAACTCCTGCGGCAGGATCACGAGATTCGCCTGCACGTTGCCCGGCGCCAAGCCCGAGGTGGGACCGGTGAACAGGCCCTGGCGCATGCGCAGCCGTTCGGCGCGGCCGCGGCTGGCGCCGATCGCGACGAACCCGTCCATCACGCCCCTCCCGCGCGCATCCCCTCGAACTGCCCGGCGCCGAACTGGGACATGTTGAGGGGCCCCTTGTGGTGGTCGCTGGCACTGCCCAGCGTGACACGACCCTGCATGCGCCCGTCAGTGACGGCGCCATCCAACTGGTAGAAGATCGTCGCGCCTTCATACCGGGTCTGGAATATCAACCGAATATGGTCGGTGTCGAGGCTGCCGCTCACCGGGCCCTCGAACTGCGGTGACCTCTGGGTCCCGGTGATCGTGCCATCCTGCTGGCGCAACGTCAGCCGATGCGAGCGCTCGCCGTGCATGAAGGACACCTGGACGTCCCATGCGCCGGAGACATCGAACTTCGGCACCGCGGCAGCAGCCTTCGCGGCCGCCGGGGCCGACAGCGCGATGGCGATGGCGCGGCCGACCTGGTCTGCCTCGCCGGGCTGCAGGCCGAACGGATCGACCTCGACCGAGTTCGCCGTGGTCGCCATGTCGTCCAGCATCACCCGCGGTTCGCCATCCAGTAGCCTGAGGCGCACCGCCTCGCCGTCCAGGTGGTATTTGGCCGCGTCCCAGCGCACGATCAGCCGCGGCACGCGCACCACGCCCTGGGGCGGAATGACCTCGGTGCCGACGCCGGGCAGGTCGAGCCGCCCGGCAATGGTGGCAACGTCAGCGTTCCAGCGGGCCAGCTCCGCGGCCGGGTCGCGGTGCTCGAACCACACCTCGAGCGCGGCCAGCACGCCGATCACGTCCTCCTTCGACACCTTCATGCCGCGCGCGGCCCCCTGGTGCGGCGAGGCATTGCGCCATGCCGCCTGGATCAGGTCCTTGCGGCCGAGCAACAGGCCGCTGGTCTGCGGTCCGCGCAGGAATTTTCCCCCGCTGTAGATGACCATGTCGGCGCCGCGCACCAGGTACGGGCTCGGCTTCTCAATATGTTCGGATGCCGCATCGACCATCACCGGGATGCCACGCGGCCTGGCCCGTGCGACGAGCTCCTCCAGCCGGACCTTGGACTCGGCCTCCTGTGTGCCAAGCACGGCGATCATCGCCACCGGTTCGGTCAGCGCTGCGTCCAGGTCGGCCATCGTCTCGATCTCGACTATATGTGTGCCCACCATGCGGATCGCCTGATCGTAGGAGAAGCGCTGGTTCTTCAACATGATCACGCGGTTCGCCCAGCCGTCGGTGACGGGCAGGCGCAGTATCTTCACCGGATCGTTGCCGGCGACGCAGGCGGCGGTGGCCAGCGTCAGCGCGGCGGCACTGCCGCAGGTGACGAGGCCCCATTCCGCGCCGGTCAGTTCGGCGATGCGGCGGCCGGCGCCCTCCATCAGCTCTTCCATGTTGACAAACTGGCGCGACGCCTGCGCGACCGCCGCGCGCACCTCCGGCAGCATCAGGCTGCCGCTGTGCAGGGTGCGCACGCTGGCGCAGTTGATGAACGGCCGCACGCCGAGCGCCAGGTAGGGATTGGTGTTGCGGGTCCCCGGACCGATATCGTTCATTGCGGTGCTCCCTCCCTTGCCTCAGTTCAGAGCCCCCTCGCGCCGCAGCGCACGGATCGTGCTGCGGAAGGCATCGACCGTCACGTTCATCTCGTCATCGCCGTGCGTGGCCGAGATGGTGCCCGACGGGCCGGAGTTCACGTCGACACCGTTCACCAGCATGCCCCGGCGCAGCGCCGCGGCGATATCCGCGCCGCGCTTGTCGCCGATCATCGTCGGAATGAATTTGACGGCGTCGAAGGTGCTGGGCGTGATGTCGGCTTTGTCAGGATTGGTGAACACGCTGAAGCCGGAATAGGAGCCGTGCACGGCCCATTTCAGCCCCTCCTCCTCCAGCACCTCGTTCATCCGCTGGCGCAACGTTTCGCCGAACGCGTTGGCCTTGGCACAAGCGTCAGTGCTGGAAATGATCTCCAACGTGGCGATGCCCGCCGCGGCCGACACGGGGTTGGCGTTGAACGTGCCTGGATGCGCGATCTTCTCGATCCCCTTCGCCTTGGTGCGCTTGAAGTCCAGCAGGTCCATGATGTCGCGCCGGCCGCAGACCGCGCCGCCCGGCATGCCACCCGCAAGAATCTTCGCCAGCGTGGTCATGTCCGGCGTGATGCCCAGCGCCTGCTGCGCCCCGCCCGGCGAGCAGCGGAAGCCGGTCACCACCTCATCGAAGATCAGGATGGTGCCGGCGTCCCGGCTCAGCGTGCGCAGGGTCTGCAGGAACTCGGGCAGGATCGGCATGCGGCCGAAATGCGCCCCGGTCGGCTCCAGCATCGCCGCGGCGATGTCGCGGTGCTGCTCGAACAGCTTGATCAGCCCCGCGGTGTCGTTCGGGTCGCACAGCAGCACGTTGTCGGCAACCCCGCCCAGCACCCCGGTGGAGGCCGAGCCGTCGAAATGGTCGTGATGCCCGCTGGTCATGTGGTCGTGCCAGCCGTGGAAATGGCCGCGGAAGCGCAGCAGCTTGGTCCGCCCGGTGTAGGCGCGGGCGAGGCGCAGCGCCATCAGCGTCGCCTCGGTGCCCGAGGAGGTGAAGCGCACGCACTCGGCCGACGGCACCATCTGGCAGACCAGCTCGGCCCAGCGCACCTCGAGCTCGTGGCAGGCGCCGAAATGCGTGCCGCGATCCAGCGCCGCGTGCACCGCCGCCAGCACTTTCGGGTGGTTGTGGCCGAGCAGCAGGGCGCCGTGACCGCCGAAGTAGTCGACGTAGCGGTTGCCGTCGACGTCCCATTTCAGCGGGCCCGCGGCGTGGGCGACGTAGAGCGGATACGGGTCGAAGTTCCGGCTGTCGTGCGCCAGGCCGCTGGGCAGCACGGCGCGCGCCTTCTCCGCAAGCCGGGCGGACCCGGGCGTCATCGCTTCGTAGGAGGCAAGGATGGTGGCGTTCGGCAGCGTGGTGGTCGACATCGATCGGGGTCCCCCGGGGCGGTTTCAACGACTATAGCAGTGGTTGGCGGCGCTGGCTGTACCTGGGAATACCCCCCCCTCCCCTTGAGGGAGGGGGGAGGGGGAGGGGGAGGGGGAGGGGTTGGTGCCAGTATCGCACCGAAGCGTCGTGCCAGCGGGACCCCTCCCCCTACCCCCTCCCTCAAGGGGAGGGGGAGACTCCTCTCTCTGCCTCCATCAGATCCGATATCGGTCATTGTACCGCTTCAGGAACTGCCGCACCCGTTCGGTGCGCGGGGCGGCGAACATCTGCTCGGGCTTGCCTTCCTCGATGATCACGCCGCCCTCCATGAACACGATTCGGTCCGCCACGTCCCGCGCAAAACTCATCTCGTGCGTCACCACCACCATCGTCATCCCGTCGCGGGCAAGCTGCTGCATCGCCGCCAGCACCTCGCCCACCAGCTCGGGGTCCAGCGCCGAGGTCACCTCGTCGAACATCATCAGCTTGGGGTCCATCGCCAGCGCCCGCGCGATCGCCACGCGTTGCTGCTGGCCGCCGGACAGCCGCACCGGATATTCCTGCGCCTTGTCGGACAGCCCGACCAGCGCCAGCAGGTCGCGTGCCCGTGCTTCGGCCTTCGCGCGCGGGATCCCCTTCACGCGCACCGGTGCCGCAACGATGTTCTGCAGCACGGTCATGTGTGGAAACAGGTTGTAGCTCTGGAACACGATGCCGATCATCTCGCGCGACGCGGCGATCTCGCGCTCGGACATGCGCAGCCGCAGGCCGGAGCGGGGATCGATGCGATAGCCGATCGGCGCGCCATCCACCGTGACGGTGCCCTGCTGATAGTCCTCCAGCAGATTTATGCAGCGCAGCAGCGTGGTCTTGCCGGAGCCGCTGGGGCCGATCACCACCACCACCTCACCCGCCGCGACCGACAGCGAGACGCCGCGCAGCACCTGGTTGGCGCCAAAGCTCTTCACGACGTCGGTCATCGCCAGCATCGGCCGCGCCGCGGCTTGTGGAGCGTCGATCGGCGGGGGGTCAGTGACCAACGAGGGAGCGTCGCTCAAGGTAGCGTCCATACAGGGCCAGGGTGTAGCAGATGCAGAAATAGATCAGCGCGGCGCCGATGAAGATCTGGAACGGTGCCAGCGTGCGCTCCACCACCTCGCGGCTGGCCATCGTCAGCTCCCACAACCCGACGATGGAAACCAGCGAGGTGGCCTTCACCAGGCTGACGCACAGGCTGACGAACGGCGGTGCCGCCAGGCGCAGCGCCTGGGGGAAGATGACGATGCGCAGCATCAGGTGGCGCGTCATGCCCAGGCTGCGCGCGGCGTCCCATTGCGCCTGGGGCAGGGATTCGATGCCAGCGCGGAACACCTCGCTCATGAAGGCGGCGTAGTAGAGCGACATCACCACGACGACGCCCCAGAACGGCGGCAGGTCGATGCCGGTCAGCGGCAGCAGGTAGTAGGTGAAGGTCAGCAACACCAACAGCGGGATGCCGCGCACGAGGAACAGGTAGACCTGCAACGCCGAGCGCGCGATCGGCCGGCCGAACACGTGCACCAGGGCCAGCACGATGCCCAGCGCGGTTGCCGGCGGCACCGCAGCGCCGGCCATCAGCAGCGTCATCCCGGCACCGCGGAACAGGTACCAGTAGCTGTGCAGCAGGGGCGCGAGCATCTTCATTGCGCGAATGCCAGCCGCCGTTCGGCGAGCTTGCCGATGAGGCCGGCGACCGAGGTCAACACCAGATAGATGACAGCCACGCCGGCGAACACGTCATAGGTGTTGGCCGAGGATTCCACCCAGACCTCGGCGACCTTCATCATCTCCATCACCGCGATGGCGGCGACCTGGGAGGTGTCCTTGATGATGGAAATCGCCTGGTTGGTCATCGGCGGGATCACGCGCACCACCACCTGCGGCATGATCACGGTAGAGTACAGCGTCCAGCCGCGCATCCCCAGCGCGCGCCCGGCCTCGTATTGGCGGTGACTGACCGATTGCAGTCCGCCGCGGTAGATTTCGGCGACGTAGGCACCGTTCTGGATGCACAACGCCAGCAGTCCGGACAGGAAGCCGGAGAGGGGGAAGCCGCCCATCGCGAAGCCGAAATAGATGATGTAGAGTTGGATCAGCAGCGGGGTGTTGCGCACGGCCTGGATGTAGGCGCCGGCGATCCAGCCGAGCGGTCCGTGGTTGGTCCGTGCCAGCGCCACCGGCAGGCCCCAGACCAGGCAGATCAAGACCGTAAGGACCGAAAGCTCCACGGTGATCACGGCGCCGCTGAGCAGCGCCGGGATCACGCGCGCCAGGAAATGCAGATCGGCCGACACGTCCCACACCGGCTAATGCTGGTTCACGTCATACGAGCGTTGCGGAGGCGGATCCTTATGCAGCCATTTCTGGTACAAGGTGATGTAGAGCGGGTAGCGCGAGCCGAAACGCAGCTCGCGCACATAGGTATCAAGGTACAACCACCATTTGAAATCGCCCGGCTTCAAGTAGATCGAATCGTTGGAGACGATGGCGAATTCGGTGCCGGTGGCATCAAGTTCCACCAGATCCTTGTTCTCGCCGGCATAGAAATCAGCAATTGGCTTGTCGATCGTGAACGCGGTGGCGCGGCCGGTCTTCACGGCCAGAAACAGCGCGGAAGGGCTGTCCAGCAGAAGCTGGGTCACGTTCGGCAGCACCCGTTTCGTCCGCTCGATGGCCGGCGGGACGTTCAGAATCGCATAGGAATATTTCGGATCGTTCAACTGTGTGACCTTGGTAATATTCGTATCCCGGCGGGCCAGCGTTACTGGGCTGGAGTCAACGTAGGGGTAGGTGAAGGCGATGCGGATCGCCCGATCCGGAAAGATAGTGGTCGAGCAAAGGCCGAAATCGATCTTGCCGGACAGCGCCGCCGGAAAACGCCCGTCGGACTGCAGCACGACGAACTCCACTTTGTTGGCATCGCCCAGCAGATCCTTGGCGATTGCATGCGCCAGGTCGATCTCGAACCCGACCAGATTGCCGTTGTCGTCGACATAGGCCAGCGGCGGTGAGGTACTGTAGGTGCCGACGATCAGCTTATCGCGCTTCAGAACGACGTCGAGCTGGGATTCCTGTGCCGACGCCGGCGGCGGCGTGGATGCCACGGCGAGAGAAAGCACGAGCGCCCCGATCAGGATCATCAGTCGTTTCATGTCAGCCCCCGGTTTGCGATGCCGCACCATGGCCTGGCGCTTCGCCCATTATAGCAAATCGCCGCGCGAGCGGCAGCAAAATCGATCTCGCGACGGCAATTCCTATTGTGACGCGATGACACCGCCAACCGTCATGGCCGGTCTTGTGCCGGCCATCCGCGCACCACGGCCGAAGCGTAGATGACCGGCTGATCCCTGGGACAAGCGCCCGGGGACGAGGGGCCGGCCATGACGGAGAGGCGGTACGCGCGCCGGCCATGATATGACCGGCCACGATGAGAACTGCCCACCTCATGGCGCGCCCATCCGCTGGCCGCGTTGGCGGGCAAGGTGCACCACAAGCAGCAGCGACGCCGTGAGCATGATGGTCAAGGTGGAGACGGCGGCGATGGTCGGATCGATCTCGAAACGCAAATCGTCCCACATGCGCCGCGGCAGCGTCACCGCGCCGGAGCCTGACAGGAACAGCGCGACGATCACCTCGTCGAACGAGGTGATGAAGGCGAACAGCGCGCCGACCAGCACGCCGGGGCGGATCAGCGGCAGCGTCACCTGGCGGAACGTGCCCCAGGGCGTGGCGCCGAGCGACAGCGCGGCCTGTTCCAGCCGCCGGTCGAAGCCGGCCAGGCTGGCGCCGACGCTGGTGACCACGAACGGCACCGCGAGACAGGTGTGCGCCAGCACCAGGCCGGCCGGGGTGCCGACCAAGCCGTAGCGCGAGAACGCGTAGTAGACGCCGATCGCCACCACGATCACCGGCACGATCAGCGGCGACAGGATGAGCGCCGCGGCGAGGTTGCGCAGGATCGGCGGCAGGCGCGCCAAGCCGAGCGCGGCGAGCGTGCCGAGCACGGTGGCCAACACCACGACGCATGCCGCCACCCACAGGCTGAGCCAGGTCGCTCCCAGCCATTCGGCGCTGCCGAGGTACGCGCGGTACCAGCGCACGCCGAACGCCGGCGGCGGGAAGCTGAGGTAGTTCGCCGAGGAGAACGACAGCACCACGATGACCAGGATCGGCAGCGCCATGAACAGCAGCACTGCGGCGACGACCGCGAAGCGGGCAATTCGCCCGATCCTCATCGCCCGAGCCTCGCTGTCATTGCGAGCGTAGCGAAGCAATCTCCATCCAGGAGCGCACCTGGAAGAGGATTGCCGCGCCTGCCCTCGGGCACTTGACCCGAGGGTCGCTTCGCTCCTCGCAATGACAGTGGACCGGCTGATCGGCGGCTGCCGCGACGTTCACCCGATTGCTTTGGGCCCATCAGGCGCCTCACCTGGTTGCGGCGCGCAGCACGTTGCGCACTCCTGGCAGGCGCTGGAAGGCGGCGAGCATGGCCAGCGTCGCCGCCAGCAGCGTGGCCGACAGGCAGGCGGCATAGGGCCAGTTGATCAGGTCCACCTGCTGCGCGATCAGCATCGACAGCAGCATGTCGTGCGGCCCGCCGACCAGCGCCGGCGTGATGTAGAAGCCAAGCGACAGCACGAACACCAGTAGCACGCCGGCGGCGACACCGGGCATCGACAACGGCAGCAGCACCTGGCGGAAGGCGCCCCACGGCGTCGCCCCCAGCCCGGCGGCGGCGCGCGGCAGGGCCGGATCGATCTGCCGCAGCGCGCTGGCGATCGGCAGGATCATGTAGGGCAGCAGGATGTGGATCATCGCGATATACACCGCGAGCGAGGTGTTCAGCAGCCGCAGCGGCGCATCGATCAGTCCGGCGGCGGTCAGCGCCTCGTTGACCAGCCCGTGGCGCCCCAGCAGCACCATCCAGGCGTAGCTGCGCACCAGCACGCTGGTCCAGAACGGCAGCAGCACGAGAACCAGCACCAGGGCGGCCGGACCGCGGCGCAGGCGGGCGAGCGCCAGGGCAACCGGGTAGCCGAGCAGCAGGGTGCCGACGGTCACGATCAGCGCGGTCCGCAGCGTGATCCAGAACACCTCGAAGAAGACTGTGTCGTGTGCAAGCCGGCGGTAGTTGTCGAGCGACCAGTGCGGCGAGTCGACGCTGCGCAGCAGCATCGCGGCGACCGGCAGCGCGTAGAAGACGAGCATGTAAAGGACCAGCGGCGCGGTCAGCAGGATGGGGACGAGGTCGCGACGCGCGCGCGCCCGGGCGGTGGTCAGGGGGATCGTTGCCAGTGAAACGGCTGAGCTCATCGGGGTGGAGATGTACACGTTCTCCCCCTCCCCTTGCGGGGAGAGGGTTGGGGGGAGGGGTTGGTGCCAGGGTGACACCGACGGCTTTTCCGCACCGCCCCCTCCCCCCGCCCTTGGTCCGCTTCACGGCCCAAGCCCTCAAGGGGAGGGGGAGAATGCCGCCTCACTCTCACACCACCACCGTATCGGCGACCGACCAGGCGATCTCGACCGTTTCGCCCACGGCGCGCCGACGCGTTCGCCGCGCCGGACGGTTCCTTCAGCACGATCGGCAGGCCGCCTTCGCCGTGGCAGAGATAGCGGCAGCGTTCGCCGACGAACACCGCCTCGGTCACCGTGGCGCGCAGGCGATTGTGCCGCCCGCCTTGCCCCGGCGCGTCAGGCACCGGCGTGTCGGCGAAGCGCATGCGCTCCGGCCGCGTCGACAGCGTGACCTTGGCGCCCACCGGCAGCTTGGCGGCCGCGTAGCCACGCAGCATCCCGCCGGCGCACTCGGCTGATCACCAGGCCGTCCTCGACCCCGCGCACGATACCGGGCAGGAAATTCGATTCGCCGATGAAGGCCGCAACGAACCGGTCGCACGGCCGGTCGTAGATCTCCTCCGGCGAGCCGACCTGGGCGATCAGCCCTTCGTTCATCACCGCGATGCGGTCGGACATCGTCAGCGCTTCCTCCTGGTCGTGCGTGACGTAGATGAAGGTGATGCCGAGATCGGCGTGCAGCCGGCGCATCTCCAGTTGCAGGCTTTCGCGAAGCTGCTTGTCCAGCGCACCCAGCGGCTCGTCCATCAGCAGCAGGCGCGGGCGGAACACGATGGCGCGGGCCAGCGCCACGCGCTGCTGCTGCCCGCCCGAGAGTTGCCGTGGATAGCGCGCCTGGTAGCCGGGCAGCCGCACCAGCTCCAGGCTTTCGTCCACCAGCCGCGCCCGCGTGGCGCGATCGACGCCGCGCTGCTTCAGCGGGAAGCCGATGTTCTCCGCCACCGTCAGATGCGGGAACAGCGCGTAGTTCTGGAACACCATGCCGATGTTGCGCTTGTGCGGCGGCAGCGCAACGATCGAGCGCCCGTCGATCGCGATGTCGCCCGCGGTCGGCACCTCGAAGCCGGCGATCATCATCAGCGTGGTGGTCTTGCCGGAACCGCTGGGGCCGAGCAGCGTCAGGAACTCGCCGGAACGGATGTCCAGCGACACGCCGCGCACCGCGCCGACGCTGTCGAAGCGCTTCTCCAGCCCGGCCAGGACGACCGCGGCGCCCTGGCCCGCGGTCACCAGGCCCGTCCCGTCCATCGTCTAACGCACCTTCGGCTAGCCCAGCACCCACTTGTTCCATTTGGCGATCACCGTGTCGCGATTCTCGGTCCACCAGCCGTAGTCGTAGGGCACAAGCTGCGACTTGATCGCCGGCGCGCTGGGCAGCACCGCAAGCTGCGCCGGCGGAATATACTGGTTGGACTGGCTGTTGACCGAGCCATACGGGATCAGCATCGACAGCCGCGCCTGCGCGATCGCGCATGGTGCCGAAGGCGATGAACTTCATCGCATTCACCTTGTTGGGCGTGCCCTTCGGCACCGCCCAGCAGTCGCGCTTCAGCAAGCCCTGCGGCCAGCTTATCGCGGCGGGCACGCCGGCGGCCTGGAGCGCGGCCATGCGCCCGTTCCACACCGTGGCCAGCACCACCTCCTTGTCGGTCAGCATCTGCGTCGGTACCGCACCGGTCTCCCACCATTTCACCACGCTGGGACTTGATCTTGTCGTAGCTGGCGAACGCCTTGTCGATGTCGATCGGATAGATCTTCTCGCCCGGCACGCCGGCAGCCATCAGGGCGAATTCCAGCTCCGGGGACAGCGGGCCGGCGCCGATCATCGTGCGGTCGCCGGGGAATTTCGCGGCGTTCCAGAAATCCGCCCAGCCCGCCGGCACCGCGCCCTTGAACGCGTCGGTGCGGTAGGCCATCACCTCGGCCCAGACCAGCATGTCCAGCGCGTACGGGTCGCGATACACCGGCTCGATGTTCGCCGTGTCCACCAGGTCGTAGTCGATCTTCTCGAAGTAGTCGCCGTGCTTCATCAGGTTGTGCACGGTGCCGCGGCTGAGCTGGACGACGTCCCATTCGTAATTGCCGGTGTCCACCATCGCCTTCACCTTGTTGATGTCGGCGCCGGCGATGCCGGTGGCGGTGATGCCGGACAGTCGGCCGAACGGCTCGTAATAGGCCTTGCGCTGCGCGTCCTGCATGGTGCCGCCATAGTTGGCGACGCGCACCTCGCCGGTGCCTTTCAGCTTGTCGGGGATCGGGGGGTATTCGGGCAGCGTCGGCGCGGCCGGCGCGGCGCTCTGGGCGTGCGCGCCTGATATCCCGGCCAGGCCGGCGGCGGTTCCCAGCGCCAGGAAGGCACGGCGATCGAGCTCGGTCAGAACGGGGTGGTGGGGCATGGCGGTGCTCCGGAGATGGTTGGTTCAGTATTCCAACAGATTGTCGCGGAACTGCGCGTGCGTATAGGCGGCTGCGGGTCAGCCCGCGGTCCTGCAGCGCGGGGATCAGCCCGTCCTCGATCTCGGCCAGCGTGCGGCGGTTGACGTTGGGCATGGAGAACAGGAAGCCGTCGCCGCCGGCTTCCTCCATCACCTCGCCCATCCGCGCGGCGACGGAGTCGGGCGTGCCGACCAGCTCGACCGAGAGGCTCGGTCGCGTTGTAGTCGGCCATCGTCTCGCGGATCGTCCGGCCGGCAGCCTTGGCGCGGAACTCTTCCAGTGTCTGCTGGTGGCCGTTGGTGGTAAGGTCGGCGGGCAGCGGCTTGTCCAGGTCGAACTTGCCGAAGTCGATGTTCGTCACCTTGCCGAGATGCGCGAGTCGTTGCGCCAGCGTCGCCGCGGCACGGGCGGCGCGGGCGCGCTTTTTCTCCTGCGCCTCCTCCTCGGTCTCGCCGATGATCGGGGCGACCAGGAACAGCACCTTGCAGCGGTCGGGGTCGCGGCCGCAGGCGGCCATGCGCCGGCGCACGTCATCGCGGTAGGCTTTCATCGCGGCGATGCCCTTGGTGTGGGCGACGATGGTGTCGGCGTGCCGCGCGGCGAATTGCCGCCCGCGCGGCGAGCCGCCGGCCTGGGCGATCACCGGCCGGCCCTGCGGCGCCGGGCCGGAGTTCAGCGGGCCGCGGGTCTTGAAGAAGCGGCCCTCGTGGTTCGCCGCGTGCACCTTGGCGGGATCGACCAGGATGCCGCTGTGCCGGTCGGCGATGATCGCGCCCGGCTCCCAGGAATCCCACAGCGCGTTCACCGCGTGCATGTATTCGTCGGCCATGTCGTAGCGCAGGTCGTGCTCCGGCATCCCCGGCAGGCCGAAATTCATCGCCGCGAAGTCCGAGCTGCCGGTGACCGCGTTCCAGCCGATCCGCCCGGAGGACACCTGGTCGAGCGTGGCGACCAGGCGCGCCAGCAGGTAGGGCGGGTAGGCGTAGGTGCCGAAGGTGGGAACGATGCCGATGCGCGAGGTGACCGCGGTCATCAGCGAGGCGACCACCGAGGGGTCCTGCCGCGGCACGGCGATGCCGTTCTTCAGGTAGATCTCGGTGGAGCCGCCAAAGCTTTCGCCGACATAGGAAGAATCCTCGATCAGGATGTAGTCGAAGCAGGCGCGTTCCAGGCAGCGGGCCATGTCGGTGAACAGTTCGGGCACCATCCAGGTGCGGCCGATATGGCCGGTCCAGGGCTCGCCCCAGGCCTGCACGCTCGAGCCTTGCAGGAACCAGCCAAGGTGGAAGGGTTTGGCGGCCATCGGCCCGCTCCTGTTGCTTGCGCGTGTGCGGACGCTTTCCCGGGTGGCCGTTTTAGATGCAATCGATATGCCGGGGGTAGCCCTGCCTTCTTCTCCCCCTCCCCTTGAGGGAGGGGGTCGGGGGGAGGGGTCGATGCCAGGGACGCACGGAAGCCTCGTACCCGTGCCAACCCCTCCCCCCATCCCCCTCCCTCAAGGGGAGGGGGAGAAAGGTGCGCCGCACCCCGCCGCTTTGCTGGGCAGCGTGCCGTCTGCCTGGGCAGCCCGTCGCAAGTCAGTGCGCCATCGCCATCGCCGGGATGCTCTCCGAGGCCTTCCAGAACCGCCCCACCGAGTTCGGCGTGGGCGCGCAGGGCCGCATCGTCCTCATCCGCCAGCGGTGCCGGCTCGTGGTCGAAATGCCCGTAGACATCCGTGCCGCGCACCAGTGTGGCGGAGAGCCGCGTGGTGCCGACATGGCGCACGCGGGTCGGGATGTAGCTGATGCCGATGCCGATGCGGCGCTTGGCGGTGCGGTTCACCCCGGAGCGGTGGAAGGCCAGCGTGTGGTGGAACGACACCTCGCCGGCGCCGAGCACCAGTGCCACGGCGCGGCTTTCGTCGATCGCATCGGCCAGCGTCTGGCCGCGCGACAGCATGGCCTTCGGGTCCGGCTGATCGAAATGCGGGCGCTGGCCGGTGGTGTGCGAGTGCGGGATGATCTGCACGCAGCCGTTTTCAGGCGTGGAGTTGGTCAGCGCCACCCAGGCGGTGACGTGCTCGAACGGCGCCAGGCCGAAATAGGTGGCGTCCTGGTGCCAGGGCACAAAAGTGTCGCTGTGCGGCTCCTTCAGCCAGACGGTGGTGTGGAACACCATAAGGTCCGGGCCGATCAGGTCCTGCACGCAGTCCAAGATGCGAGGGTGGCGCACCAGGGCGGCGGCCCAGGGGAACAGCAGGTAGGGCTTCACCCGGGTGGTGGATTGCTTGCGCGTCCCGTCCCGCCTGATCGGCCCGCAGCCGCGCTCGCAGCCGGCGCGGTAGAATGCGGTTTCCTCGGACGTGAGCAGCAGCCGGCCCGGCAGGTAGCCGTCGGCGGCGTAGCGGGTGATCTCGGCGGCGGTCAGCATCGGTGGGCCCCTTGCGTCTGGTCTCGCGTGCACCGGCGGGTCCATCATGTACCTTGCCAAAGCGGCGGGACCAGGGCGGATGCGTGCCGCGCCAATCAATGGACCGACTTGCTGGCGATCTCTCGACTGTTGCTTGCGCTATGCGCGCAGTTCCGACACGGCTTCCGGATCGGCACGCGGCTGCACCGTGACGGAAACCTTCACCTGTTGGCCAAGGCGCGCAAGGATCGTCATGAGCCGGTCGATGGTGAACCGCCCCAGATTTGCCCTGCGAATACGGGAGAAGTCGGCCGCGGCAATGCCCGTCAGTGCCGCCGCCTCGCGCACGGTCAGATGCCGGTCGTCGAGCACGCCGATGATCCGCGCGGCCAGGATCGATCGCAGTTGCTCCCGGTCGGCGTCGGGATGGCCAAAGTCGCGAAACACGTTCCCACTGCCGTGCACGAGTTTCATGTCATCCGTCATCGCAACATCTCCTTGAGCCGCTTGAGCCGATCGCGAACCGGGTCGATTTCCTGTCTGGGGGCGGCGACCCCGGACTTCGACTTCTTCTGGAACGCGTGGACCACCCAGATATCCGCGCCAATCTGCACGCCGTAGACCACGCGGAATGCGTCACCTCGGTGCCGCAGGGCGTTCGAATACCCCCGCCCACAAGGCGCTTCAGGGGTAGGGATTGACGGTATCTCCCTGCTCACGCACGAGAGAGCCGGCCATGCCCGACGTTCTGATCCAGCCAGGCAAAATCACGCAATGGGGCAACCGGGCTGCCGTCAGGATCGGGAGGGAGGCGCTGGAGCGGGCGGGCCTGCACGTCGATGACGCGGTGCAGATCATCGCCAGTGAGGACAAGATCGTCATCCGCCGCCAGCGACCACGCGTCGGAATGGCCGAACTGCTGGCGCGCTTCGACCCGGCGAAGCACCGGCACGATCTTACGCTCGATGGCAAACCTGTGGGTAGCGAGACGCCGTGATGGTCTATGCATCAAACAGTGGCGCTATAGTCGTCGGATGACCGCCGCGCCCCCCACCGACCCGTTGTTGCAGCCGTTCCAGCTCCGCCACCTGACGCTGCGCAACCGGCTGATGAGCACCTCGCACGAGCCGAACTACGGCGAGGACGGCATGCCAAAAGACCGCTACCGCCTCTACCACGTGGAAAAGGCCAAGGGCGGCATCGCCCTGACCATGACCGCCGGCTCGGCCGTCGTCTCCCCGGACTCCCCGCCGGTGTTCGGCAACCTTCTCGCCTACAAGGACGAGATCGTGCCCTGGATGCGCCGCCTGGCCGACGACTGCCACGCGCACGGCGCCGCGGTGATGATCCAGATCACCCATCTCGGCCGCCGTACGGTCTGGAACAAGGCCGACTGGCTGCCCGTGCTCGCCCCCTCCCCGGTCCGCGAGGCCGCCCACCGCGCCTTCCCGAAAACCCTGGAAGACTGGGACATCGCGCGCATCGTCGCCGACTACGCCACGGCCGCCGCGCGCATGGAAGCCGCCGGCCTCGATGGCATCGAACTCGACGCCTACGGCCACCTGCCCGACCAGTTCTGGTCGCCCGCCACCAACCAGCGCGACGACGACTATGGCGGCAGCCTCGACAACCGGCTGCGCTTCATCCGCAGCGTCTTAAGCGCCATCCGCGCCGCCACCGACCCGCGCTTCATCGTCGGCGTCCGCCTGGTCGCGGACGAGGACTGGGAGATCGGCCTGACGCGCGCCGAAGGCATCGAGATCGCCCGCCGCCTGGTGGCGGGGGGAAAAGTGGACTTCCTCAACGTGATCCGCGGCCACATGGACACCGACGCGGCGCTGACCCGGGTAATCCCGATCATGGGCATGCGCGCCGCGCCGCACCTGGATTTCGCCGGCGAAATCCGCGCCGCGACGCGCTTCCCGGTGTTCCACGCCGCGCGCATCCAGGACGTGGCCACCGCGCGGCACGCGATCGCCGCGGGAAAACTCGACATGGTCGGCATGACCCGCGCCCACATCGCCGAGCCACACATCGCGCGCCTGCTGGCCGAGGGCCGCGAGGCAGAAATCCGCCCCTGCGTCGGCGCTACCTACTGCCTCGACCGGATCTACGAGGGCAACGACGCGGTCTGCGTGCACAACGCCGCCACCGGCCGCGAGGCCACGATGCCCCACGTGATCGCGCCCACCGACGGCCCCCGGAAGAAAATCGTCGTGGTCGGCGCCGGTCCGGGCGGCCTGGAAGCGGCGCGCGTCGCCGCCTCACGCGGTCACGCCGTCACCCTGTTCGAGGCGGCGGCGCACCCCGGCGGCCAGATCCTGCTCGCCTGCCGCTTGGCACGTCGAAAAGAGCTGATCGGCATCGTCGACTGGCGCATGCAGCGCCTGGAGGCCGCCGGCGTTCACCCGCGTTTTTCCAGCTACGCCGGCGAGGCCGACGTGCTGGCCGAGTCGCCGGACGTGGTCATCCTGGCCACCGGCGGCGTGCCGAACACCGCTGTGCTGACGGCGGGCAACGATCTGGTCGTTTCCACCTGGGACATCCTGTCCGGCTCGGCGGCGCCGGCCGCGCGCGTGCTGGTGTTCGACGACAACGGCGGCCATCCGGCGATGCAAACCGCCGAACTGCTTGCCGAGGCCGGCAGCGCGGTCGAGATCGTCTCTCCCGAGCGGTATTTTGCCCCCGAAATGGGCGGGATGAACCACACGCTCTACGCCGCCGCGTTCCACCGCCACAACGTGCGCATCACCATCAACGCCCGCCTGCTGTCGGTGCGGCGCGAAGGCAATGCGTTGCATGCGGAAATCGGTTCCGATCACGGTCCGGAGCGCTTCGAGCGCATCGTCGATCAGGTGGTGGTCGAGCACGGCACCCTGCCGCCCACCGAGCTGTATGACGCCCTGCGTCCCCTCTCTCGCAACCTCGGCGAGGTCGACCACGCCGCGCTGCTGGCCGGCCGGCCGCAGCAGGTCGTGCGCAATCCGGCCGGATGGTTCCAGTTGTTCCGCATCGGCGACGCGGTGGCCAGCCGCAACATTCACGCCGCAATCTACGACGCTCTGCGGCTGGTCAAGGATTTGTAGCCCCATCGTTCACCTCTCCCGCTCTTCGCGGGAGAGGTCGCGGAGCCCTTGCGACGCGGGTGAGGGGCGTGCCGCATGCGCCACCCTCACCCTCGGCGCTTCGCGCCTCGACCTCTCCCGCAAAGAGCGGGAGAGGTGTACGTCAGCCGACCGCGACGCCCACGCACCCTTGTGGCTTGACCTTGCGCGCCACCGACGCCGGGAAGCGCGCCAGCTTCTCGGCCGGACGCACCGGCCGGCGCACCAGCTCGCCGCCGCAGTTCGGGCACCGCCCGCCCAGCACCAAGTCGGCGCAGCTCGCGCAGAACGTGCACTCGAACGAGCAGATGCGCGCCTCGACGCTCTCCGGCGGCAGGTCGCGGTCGCAGCACTCGCAGCTCGGGCGCAGTTCCAGCATCAGGCGTGTCCCCTTTCCTCGCGCCACAGTCCAAGCTTCTCCTGCACCGGCCGGTCGGAGAAGCTGAACAGCACCGCCTCGCCGGCCGCGCGATGGCGGTGGATGTGCCAGCTTGGCACAACGAAGACATCGCGCGGCTTCCAGCGGAACACGGTGTCGCCGACGATCGTTTCGCCGGTGCCCTCCACCGCGACGAACACCGTGCCGTCGGTGCAGCGATACGGCGCGGTATCGAACCCGGCGGGGAACACCTGCATGCAGGCACCGATGGTCGGCATGGCGTGATCCCCGGTCGCCGGGTTGACGTAGCGCAACTTGTGCCCGTGGCACGGGTCGGGATCGCCGTTGCGCGCCAGCGTCGCCAGCGCCTCGCGGGTGCGGGCGTAGGGGTAGGCGAACACCGGCGAGCTCTTCGCGGTCGGCGTCCAGTCGACCGGCAGCATGTTGGCGCCGTAGCGGGCCAGGCTGTCGCCGGGCGGACGCGCCTCGGTCTGGCTCTCGGCATTGGCCGGCTCGGCGAAGCTCACGTCGAGCAGCCGGATGATCGGAATGTCCAGCCCGTCCAGCCACACCACCGGGGCGTCCCCGTCGTTGCCGTGGTCGTGCCAGGTCCAGCTTGGCGTGATGATGAAGTCGCCCGGCGCCATCAGCGCCCGTTCGCCTTCCACCGCCGTGTAGGCGCCGCTGCCCTCGATGACGAAGCGCAGCGCCGACTGGGCGTGACGGTGCGCCGGCGCGACCTCCCCGGGCAGGATGAGCTGCAGGCCGGCGAATAGCGCGTGGGTCACCGAGGTATGGCCGCGTAGCCCGGGGTTCTCCAGGATCAGCACCCGGCGCTCGGCCTCCTTCGCGGTGATCAGGCGGCCGGCCTGCATCAGGTAGGGGCGGACGACGTTGTCGTAGTCCCACAGCACCGGCACGGCCGGCGTGGTGGGCGCGCGGGTCACCAGGGAGTGCAGCCGCTCCCACAGCGGGGCGAGGCTGTGCGGGCCAAGCTGATCGTAGAACTGCTGGCGTGCGTCGGTGGGACTGTCATTCATCGCGTGCGTACCTCCGGGCTGGCCCGCGTGACGGGGCGCTGCCCACGTAAACTCCCCCTCCCCCTGAGGGAGGGGGTCGGGGGGAGGGGTCAAGCAGGTACCGATGCTCGGAGCCTGTGCAACCCCTCCCCCAGCCCCCTCCCTCAAGGGGAGGGGGAGACTCTCCTCGACTCTTACCCCAACCCCTCGTGCCCCATCTCCAGAAACTTCTCCCGCCGGCGCGCGCGCAGCACCGCCCCGTCCACCCCGACCAGCGGTGCCAGCGCCGCACCCAGCGCGTCGCCGACCGCCGCGATCGTGGCGGCCGGATCACGCTGTGCCCCGCCCAACGGCTCCGGGATCACCGCATCGATCAGCCGCAGCCGCCTCAGGTCGTCGGCCGTCAACCGCAGCGCTTCGGCGGCCGTCGCGGCTTCCGCCGCCTCGCGCCACAGAATCGACGCGCACCCCTCGGGCGAGATCACCGTATAGATCGCGTGCTCCAGCATCAGCACCCGGTCCCCGGCGGCCAGCGCGATGGCCCCGCCGGAGCCGCCCTCGCCGATGATGGTGGCGATCACCGGCACCGGGGCTTCCAGGCAGGCCTCGATGGAGCGGGCGATCGCCTCGGCCTGACCGCGCGCCTCGGCGTCGATCCCCGGATAGGCGCCGGCGGTGTCGATGAAGGTCAGCAACGGCAGGCCGAAGCGGCCAGCCAACTCGATCAGGCGGCGGGCCTTGCGATAGCCCTCGGGCCGCGCCATGCCGAAATTGTGCTTTACCCGCGCGTCGGTGTCGGCGCCCTTCTCGGTGCCCAGCACGACCACCGAGCGGCCGCGGAACCGCCCCATTCCGCCGATCACCGCGGCATCGTCGGCGAACGCGCGGTCGCCGGCCAGCGGCGTGAACTCGGTGATCAGCGCGGTGATGTAGGCCATCGCCTTCGGCCGGTCGGGATGCCGCGCCACCTGGGTCTTCTGCCAGGCGGTCAGCTTGGCGTAGGTCGCGCGCAACTGGCGGTCGGCCTTGTCGGTCAGCCGGGCCACTTCGTCGGCGATATTGATGCCCCCGGGGTCCGACATGCGCCGGAGTTCCTCGATCTTGCCCTCCAGCTCGGCGATCGGCTTTTCGAAGTCCAGGAAGTGGCGCATGGGGCGCCGCCTTTAGCACACTGGACGACGGGGGGAAGGGCGCGTCCCCCGCCGCGCGCGGCCGCCGCGTGACAGCGCCGATACCGTTGCGTTGCGCCTGCTTCTGGCGTGCCTGCGCGGTTGCCGGAAAGTCATGACACGATTACGATCCATGTCGGGGCGGCGGGGCGAGAGGGAGACAACAATGCAGCGCATTCTGTGGGGGCGGGCCACCTCCAGCAACGTCATGAAGGTAATCTGGCTGCTGGAAGAGCTGAACCTGCCGTATGACCGGATCGATGTCGGCGGCGCGTTCGGCAAGACCGATACGCCGGAATACCGCGCGATGAATCCGACCGGCTTGGTACCGACCTTGCAGGAGGACACCTTCACGCTGTGGGAGAGCAACGCGATCCTGCGCTATCTCTGCGCCACGTACGCCCCGGACGGCCCGCTGTGGCCGCAGCAGCTCCATGCGCGCGCCAATGTCGACCACTGGATGGACGCGCAGCAGACCGTGCTGAACCGGCCCATGACCACCCTGTTCCTGGGCCTGGTCCGCACCCCGCCCGAGAAACGCGACAACGCCGCGATCGCGCAGGCGATCAAGGACACCGCGCGGGTCTGGCACATGGTGTCGGCGCAGCTTGCGCACCATCCGTATCTGGCCGGCGACGAGCTGACCCTGGCCGACTTCCCGTGGGGTCCGTTCGTACACCGCTGGTTCAACATGGAATTCGACCGGCCCGAGGTGCCGCATCTGCGTGCCTGGTACGATCGGCTACTGGAACGACCGGCGTACAAGGAGCACCTCGCCGGGCCGGTGGTATAAGATCAGGTCGCGAACGGTTTATGGCTGATCCCGTGCCACGGCTGATACCGTGTCATGGCCGGCGCTGGACGGCCACCCACGGCGGTCTTTGGTGCCATTAAGCGAAGCCGTGGGTGGCCGGGCCAATCCCCGGGTCAAGCGCGGGGACGGCCATGACACGGGAGAGTCAGCCACAACGATAGCGCGACGCCCACACGCCGGCAGGCCGCCCGGTCAATTCTCCGCCAGCAGCGAGCGCCAATTTCGCGTCGGGGCAAACCCCAGCTTTTCGACGGCCTTGCCGCTGTCGTACAACCCCGCGGTCGGATCGTTCGCATAGAGGTCCGGGCGCCGCAGTTCCGGCAGATACCCCCATCGTGCGCGTAGCCGCTCCAGCGTCGGCTCGTCGCACAGCGTGTTTGGCGCCCCGAGAAAGAAAATGTCGAAATCCGTGTCGAGCGTCACCGCGGCAACGGTCGCGGCGGCGACGTCGGCGGGCGCGACGTAGCACCACATGTCGCCGTGATCGAGCGCGCGCCTCGCAGCAAGCTCCGCCTCGGTGATCGGAAACATCACCCATGTCGGTCGCAGGATGACAACGCTGGGTCCTCCCGCCCGCCGAAAGCCCGCCGCAATGGATTCGCCGAGCTGCTTGCTCAAGCTGTAGGCATCCTGCGGTTCGAGCGGGTGGTCCTCGTCGATCGGCAGGTAGTGGGGCGGACGCGCGACGCGCTGGAAACACTGCCCCACCGCACATTCGCTGGAGAACGACACCACTCTGCCGACGCCGGCGCGCGTGGCGGCATCGAACACCATCCAGGTGCCGCGCGTGTTGACCTCGAAGATGTCGGCCTGCGTATTGCCACGACTGAGCAACGCCGCGGTGTGCACCACGGCGTCCACGCCGGCAAACGCCGCAGCCAGACAGTCCGCGTCGAGGATGGACCCTTGGATGAACCGCACATCGTCCACGCCGGGCGTACGATCCAATCCGACGACATCGTAGCCCGCCGCTTGCAGCGCGCGGACGATATACCGGCCAAGTCGCCCGCTGCTGCCGGTCACGGCCACGCGGGTCCCGGGTGGCGGAGTCATCGGACGCCGATCCGCAAGGTTTGGGGCTGTTCACGTCGCATCTTCGACTGATCCCTATGGGCGATCTATAACCGTTGTAAGAAAGAAAGAATTTCGCCAGAGATGAACGCAGATGAACGCAGATCGCGGCTGAACCGCCCTTGGAGCAGGATTAACCCGCCAGCGTGTCGAGCACTCCATCCGCGTTCATCTGCGTTCATCTGCGGCGAAATTCTTCCTTGTTTGTCGATGCACACACGCGTCACGCCTCCGTCGCATCGCCCATCCGCGCCCGCCACAGCGCGTGGAACGCACCAATAGAACGCTCCCAGAACGGCGACAGCAGCAGATCGTCCGCGACCGGCGAAGCACGCCCGCGCTGCATCCATTCGATCGCGCGCTTATCCTCGATGCGCAACTGCCGCCAGAACGCCACCATGGCGTCACGCGCCGGCCGATGCGCCGCACCGTCTGCGGCATCGCCGACCAGATACCAACTGGTCCGCCATTCGCAGCGATCCACCCCCAGCGGCAGCCAGATGGTGCGGACCGCCAGCCCGCCGAACAGATTCTGCTGGCCGTTCGGAAACAGATAGCAAAGATTGTCCATCCGCGTTGCCGCCGGGTCGCGCAACGGCACCATCGGCGTATCGCTGCGCAACGCGGCATCCGCCTCGGTCACGAAGCCGAACATCGCCCCCTGCGCGACTTCCTTGAACGTCGGCTGCGTCGCGTCCAGCCGCGCCGGCAGTTTTTCGTGCACGAACGGCTCGTGGTAGTTCTCGATCGACGCCTCGATCGCCAGCTTCCAGTTGGCGTCGATCTGGCCGGTCTCGTAATGCGCCAGCCGCAGCGTGGCCATGTCATAACCCCGCCAGAGCGCGGTCAGCGGCGCCACGTGGTGTTCCAGCGACGGTGCGGTGCCGGACAGATCGATCCAGACCACGTCGCTCCAGACCCCGCAACGAACCTCGCGCAACCCGAGTCGCGTGCGATCCAACGCCGCCGGATCGGGCACGCGCTGGCCGTCCCACAGCGGCGTGGCGCGCAGCGCGCCGTCGAGACCATAGGCCCACCCGTGATACGGGCAGCGCAACGTCGGCTGGCCGCGCACCGGCGCCGGCACCACGAGGGACGCGCGATGCCGGCAGACGTTATGGAAAACTCGCACGGTACCGTGGCGGTCGCGCACCGCGACCAGGGGCAGGCCGGCAGCCTCGACCGGGATCTGGTCTCCCGGATCGGGCATCTGGTGCTCGAACAGCAACGCGGTCCAACCGCCGCCAAAGACCCTCTGCTGCTCGGCCCGAAACACGGCCGCATCGGTGTAGGCGGCCCGCCGCAACGGTGTTGCCCCGCGCACGTCCAATATCGCGTCCATCGCGCTCTCCCGCCTGTCCAGACCGGCCGCCGACCGGGTGTTCTTATCACGTCGTCGCTAAATCACGCCACTGCAGCGGCCAGAACTGTCAGGGTGATCGGGTGAAGGTATCGGCCGCCCGGATTCCACTGTCATTGCGAGCGTAGCGAAACAAACTCCCCCTCCCCTTGAGGGAGGGGGTTGGGGGGAGGGGTCGAGCGCCGCGAATCTCCGACCTACCCCTCCCCCCACCCCCTCCCTCAAGGGGAGGGGGAGAGTCCTTCTCTTCGGCGACCCGGCTGTTTCATTCAGGGCGGGTCGGCCGCCGTCCGGTGGGAACTCGCAATGACACTGAAGCAGCCGGTCAGCCTCCCCTCCTGCATTCGCCCGATTGCCCTGTCAGAACGGCCGCACGATCACCATGATGACGATCACCACCATCAGCACCGCCGGGATTTCGTTCGCGATACGATAGAACCGCTGCGACCGCGTGTTGCGGTCCTCGAGGAAAGCGCGGCGCCAGCCCGACAACGCACCATGAAAGCCCGACATCAGCAGCACCATGGCCAGCTTCACGTGCCACCAGCCGGCGTGCCAGTTGATCACGCCGGGGGTGAACGCCAGCAGCAGGCCAAAGCACCAGGCCGCGATCATCGCCGGCAGCATGATCTGCCGCAGCAGGCGGCGCTCCATCACCTTGAAACGTTCGCTTTCCAGCGATCCCGGCTTGGTGTCGCAATGATACACGTAGAGGCGCGGCAGATACAGCAGACCGGCCATCCAGGCGATCACCGCAATGACGTGAAATGCCTTGAGCCACGGATACAGTGCAATCAACACGATCATTCGGTCCCCTCCAGCGCGGCGCGCAGCAGCATCGGCAAGTCGCGCAATGAATGAAACGGTGCCGCGCCTTCAGCCAGCAGGTGCCCGCCGTCGTCGTCCGGACAGAACCCGAGGCAGGTCATCCCGGCGGCTATCGCGGCGCGAACCCCCGGCACGGAATCCTCGACCACCACGCAGTTGTCCGGCGCAACGCCTTCGGCTGCCGCCGCGGCCAGATACAGGTCGGGGGCCGGCTTGCCGAGCGGCACGTCGTGATGGCTGTGCAGCCGTCCCTTGACCGCATCGAGCAACCCATTTCGCCCGAATTTCGCGTGCAACTCGGCGTGCGAGGAATTCGACGCGACGCGCCAGGGCAGACCCATCCGCGTGATCTCAGCCAGCGCTGCCGCTGCGCCGGGCATCAGGTCCACCTCCTCGGCCATGACCGCGGCCACGCGCGCCTCCAGGTCCGGCTCCCATCGCGGTGGCAGCTTGCGGCCCAACTCGGCCTCGGCCAGCAGCGCGATCGTCGTGAAGTTCAGCCCGAGGAACCGCTCAAGACACTCCTCGGCGGTCATCGGCCAGCCGAGCCTGGTCAGCTCCGCGGCAACCACGCGGTTGACGACAGGCTCGCTGTCGACCAGCACCCCGTCGCAGTCGAAGATCACCAGGCGAAGTGGTGTGCGGCGGGTGCGCAGAGCCTGGCGGGCAAGCTCGGTCATGCGGTCTGCGCGCGGGGCAAAGGGCAGGCGCCAAATCGATCAGGGCAGGCGCGGCCGCCGGCATAGCTGCACGATCCCTGGCCATGCGCCAGAGCGGCCTGCACAAGCTGCGCCAGGGAGGCGATGAAATTCGCATCGGCGTTCGGCGTCGGCAGGCGAAAGTAGCCGGGCACGCCCAAGCGCACCGCCAGGTCGCGATATTCGACGTCGAGCTCCACCAATGTCTCGGAATGCTCCGAGACGAACGCGATCGGCACGACCAGCACGGCGACCCGGTCGTGCGCGGCCCGCTCGATCTCGGCCTCGGTGCTTGGGTCCAGCCATTTCTGCGGCGTGGCCCGCGACTGGTAGCATATCGTCCAGTCGATGTCCGCCGCACCCCAGGCCCGCATCACGGCTTCGACCGAGCGTTCGATCTGGAACTGGTATGGATCGCCGCGGCGGACGATGGTCTCGGGCAGGCCGTGGGCCGAAAACAGGACCCGCAATTTCACGTCCGCCGGCAGCTTCGCGCGCACCGCCGCATATTCGTTGCCTAGGCGCGTGGCAATCGAGCTGGCGTAACCGCCATCAGCGAAATAGCAGCACAACACGGACGTCGACGCGGCGAGGCCGGCAGTTGCCGCCGCTTCCCGCCAGGCGGTCAGGGAACTCCCCGTCGTGGTGGTGGAATACTGCGGATAAAGCGGCAGCAGCATGACCTGGTCCGGCCGCCACGCCTGCACCTCACGCGCGGCTTCGTCGCTGAACGGATGCCAGTAGCGCATGGCGATGAAGCATTTGACAACGATCGCCGCGGGCGTCGCCGCAAGCGCCTGCTCGAGCGCCGCGGCCTGCTGCCGGGTCTCATCCAGCAGCGGCGACCGGCCGCCAAGCAACGCGTAGTTGGCGGTCGCCGGTGCCACGCGCGCCCGCGCGATCCACCACGCGAGCAGCGGACGCACGAAGAACGGCACCCGCAGGATCGCGGGATCACGGAACAGATTGAGCAGGAACGGACGGATCGCCTCCGGCCGATCGGGACCGCCAAGGTTGAACAGGACGATCGCGACGCGGGGAAGAACACTATCCGGCACGCACCAGCTCCATCATCCGCGTCACGTGCTCGATCGGGGTCTGCGGCACGATGCCGTGGCCGAGGTTGAACACGAACGGCCGGGCTCGCATCACCGGCAGGATCGCCTGCACCCCGTTCTCCAATGCCTGCCCACCCGCGACCAGTGCCAGCGGATCGAGATTGCCTTGCAGGACAACCGGTGGCGGAACGATCTCCGCCGCCATCGCCATGTCCATTGACGCATCCACGCCAACCGCGTCCACCCTGGTCGCGCGGACGAACTCGCCAAGCATCAACCCCGCCAGGCGCGGAAACCCGATGATCGGCACGCCCGGACACCGCACCCGCAGGGCACGCACAATGCGGCCGACCGGCTCGATCACATGTGCGCGGAACTGCGATGGCGGCAAGATTCCCGCCCAGGTGTCGAACAACATGAGCACCTCCGCGCCGGCGTCCGCCTGCATCGCGAGATACTCGATAGTCGCCGCCGACAAGGTGTCGATCAACCGGGCGAACAGCGCGGGGTCACTGTAGGCCAGGCCTCGCACCGCGGCGAAGTCGCGCGACCCATGCCCCTCGACCATGTAGCAGGCTACGGTGAACGGTGCCCCGGCAAAGCCGATCAGCGTGGTCGCGGCAAAGCCTTCAGCCTGAAGCCCGGCGCGGACCCGCCGGACGGTCTCCATGACGGGGGCTACCGCCGCGGCGACCCGAGCCGGGTCCAACCCGGCAACCCCGGCTGCATCGCGCAGAGGCGGCAGCACCGGCCCCTCGCCCTCCTTGTAGGCAAGGCCTTGTCCGAGTGCCCAAGGCAGGATGAGAATGTCGCTGAACAGGATCGCGGCATCGAAGCCGAATCGCCGGATCGGCTGCAGCGTGACCTCGCAGGCCAGCGTCGGGTTGGTGCAGAGGGCGATGAAGTCGGCGGCCTGCGTACGGGTCGCGCGGTATTCGGGCAGATAGCGGCCCGCCTGGCGCATCAGCCAGATCGGTGGGGGCCATACGGCTTCCCCGGCCAAGGCGCGCAGCATGGGCTTGGTCATGCGATCCATCCCCCTCGCATATCAGTAAGAGAGAATAAAGAAAGTGATGGCAGGGGTAGATAGGCCTGTGAATCGAAGGGTACCCGGCAATGCAGCGATGCCAGATGGCTTGTCCACAGCAGCAGGGGACCGCAACCGCCTGATGATATAAGTATCGCCCGCGCCACCCGCGGAGTCCACAACGCCGGCGGCGGAGTCATCCGCTGTGGCGACCGCTGTCCGGCTGTCCCCGGGATTCACGGTTCCGGCGCGGCACAGCGTGCCTGTCCCCATAATCCAGGCTATGGTCCACAGCATGCCCGTCGATCGCATGAACCTGCACCTGATCTCGGACGCCACCGGCGAGACCATCAACGCGATCGCCCGGGCGACCACGGTGCAGTTCGACCACGTCGATATCTTGTATCATCGCTGGAGCCTGATCCGCAGCCGGCTGCAACTGCATCGGGTCATCGGCGGCATCGAGGCGGAGCCCGGGCCGGTGCTGTCCACCCTGGTCGATCGCGCGCTGAACGCGGAGCTGGAGGCGGCCTGCCAGCGGCTCGCGGTGCCGGTGATCAATGTGCTGCAGCCGGTCATGACGCTGCTGCAGGATTTCATCGGCCAGCAGGGCGCCGCCCGGCCGGGCAAGCAGTATGTCCTCAATGCCGACTACTTCCGCCGCATCGACGCGATGCACTATGTGCTGGCGCATGATGACGGTCAGGCCCAGCCGGGGCTGGCCGAGGCGGATGTGATCCTGGTCGGGGTCTCGCGCAGTTCGAAGACGCCGACCTGCTTCTACCTGGCTAATCGCGGGGTCAAGGCGGCGAACGTGCCGCTGGTTCCCAGCCTGCCGCAACCGCCCGAGCTGGCCAACCCGCATTGCCCGGTGATCGGACTGACGCTGGATGCCAAGGCGCTGATCGACATCCGCCGGCACCGGCTCAAGCTGATCGGCACCAGCGACAACATCGCGATGGTGCGGCAGAACGGTACCGAATACGTGGATGACGACGCGGTGAAGGCCGAGCTGCAGTGGGCGCGGCGGCTGTGTGTCAGTCATGGCTGGCCGGTGATCGACGTGACGCGGCGCTCGATCGAGGAGACGGCGGCAACCGTGCTGCAGCTCATGGATGCCTGGCATGCGCGGCGAAGCGGGGCCGCTCCACCCGCACCGTCGGCGTGATGCTGCCCGCGCTGCAGGTATGATGCCACCCGCGCCTCAGGCATGATGCTGCAACTTCCGGAACCGCGCCTGATCCTGGCCAGTGCGTCGTCTTCCCGCCGAAGCCTGCTGGCCGCGGCCGGGCTGCGCTTCTCGGTTGTGCCGGCGCAGGTGGATGAGGACGCGGCCAAGCGGGCCGCCCGGACCGATGGCGCGAGCGCGGCGGACACGGCACTGGCGCTGGCCGAGCTGAAGGCCGCCGCAGTGGCGGCCCGCAACCCGGCGGCGCTGGTGATCGGTGCCGACCAGATCCTGGTGTGCGACGGTGCGTGGTTCGACAAGCCAGCCGATCCGGCCGCGGCACGGGCGCAACTGAGCATCTTGCGCGGCCGGACGCACACGCTGGCAACCGGGGTCGTGTGCCATCATGGCAGCACGCGGCTCTGGCACCACCTCGCCGAGCCGCGTCTAACGATGCGGGACTTCTCCGACGCGTTTCTGGCCGCCTATCTCGCTGCCGAGGGCGACTCGGTGACCACGACAGTCGGCGCCTATCGGCTGGAAGGGCGCGGGATCCACCTGTTCGACCAGGTCGATGGCGATCATGCGGCGATTCTGGGGCTGCCGCTGCTGCCGTTGCTGTGTTTTCTGCGTCACCACGGCGTGATGATCGGCTGAATTGCGCGAGAGGGTTGCTGGCGTGCATGGCAATAACGTCCCATATCCCGCCGCATGACCGAGTCTCTGACAGCGCACGAACGCCTGGTGGCGCCCCGCGCCGACGAACCGCGGCGCCGCGGACCGCGGGGAACCCCGCCATCCGGCCCGAACAAGCCGCCGCGTGACAGGCTGGCCTGGCTGACCCGGTTCGTCGGCCGGCTGGCTGGCGCGCTGCTCGCGCTGGGGGTCCTCGTGGCGGTCGTCGGCGCCGCGGGCGGTTACATGGCCTATCGCCACTACAGCGCCGACCTGCCGGATGTCGACGGGCTGCGCAATTACGAGCCGCCGCTGATGAGCCGCGTGTTCGCCTCGGACGGCCGCCTGATTGCCGACTTCGCCACGGAGCGGCGCATCTTCGTGCCGTATTCGGCGCATCCCGGATCATGGTGAAGCAGGCCTTCGTCTCCGCCGAGGACCAGAATTTCTGGACCGACCCCGGGGTCGATCCGGTGGCGATCGTCCGCGCCGGCGTGTTCGACCTGATGCACATATGGGCGAGGGCCGCCGGCCGATCGGCGCCTCCACCATCACCCAGCAGGTGGCCAAGAACATGCTGCTGGACAACCGAGATCACGCTGGCGCGCAAGGTCAAGGAAGCCATTCTGGCGATGCGGATCGACCATGCGCTGACCAAGCAGCGTGTGCTCGAGACTCTACCTGAACGAGATCTACCTCGGCCTGCAGGCCTATGGCGTCGCCGCCGCGGCGCAGGCGTATTTCAACAAGCCGCTCGATCAGCTCACCCTGGCCGAGGCGGCGTTCCTGGCGGCGCTGCCGAAGGCGCCGAACAACTACAACCCGTTCCGCTATCCCGATGCCGCACGCGCGCGGCGCGACTGGGTGCTGGACCGCATGGTCGACGACCACGCCATCACCGCCAGCGCAGGCGGCGGCGGCGAAGGCCCAGCCGATCGTGCCGGCGCAATTCCACCGTCCGGCGCCGATCCCGGGTGCCGACTGGTTCGCCGAGGAGGTGCGGCGCGAGTTGATCGCGCGCTTCGGGGCCGATGCCACGACGCAAGGCGGCCTGATGGTGCGCACCAGCCTGGACCCGGCGCTGCAGGCGGCCGCGGAGAGGGCGGTGCGTGACGGGCTGATGGCGCTACGACCACAGCCATGGCGGCTGGCGCGGGCCGGTGGCGCATCTCGACCTGACCGGCCAGGACCTGGCGGATGGCTGGCCGGCAGCACTCGCGGCAATCGCCCGGCCGCCGGGCATGCTGCCGGACTGGCGGCTCGGCGTGGTGCTGAGTCGGTCAGCGACACCGAGGCGCGGCTTGGCTGGCTGGACACGCCGCCGCCGTGCCCGGGGCGACCGTGCCCGGCCAGGTGGCCGCCGGAACGTCGCATACCGGCACGCTGCTGCTGTCCGACCTCGGCTGGGCGCGGCCGGCGACGAACGGCAAGCTCGGGCCGGCGCCGCGGCGGATGACCGACGTGGTGCAGCCGGGCGACGTGGTGATGGTCGAGCCGGCCGCGCCCGTCGCCACGAAGGCCGCAGCCGGCGCATCGCAGGTCACCGCCCGCCTGGTTGCCGATCGCCCGGCTGTCGATCACCTGGTGCTGCGGCAGATTCCCCTGGTGCAGGGCGCGCTGGTCTCGCTCGATCCGACCACCGGCCGGGTGCTGGCCATGGTCGGCGGCTGGAGCTTCGAGCCAGCCAGTTCAACCGCGCGACCCAGGCGAAGCGGCAGCCGGGATCGAGCTTCAAGCCGTTCGTCTACCTGACCGCGCTGGAGCACGGCATCTCGCCCAGCCAGCAGTTCCTGGATGCTCCGGTGGTGGTCGATCAGGGACCGGCGCTTGGCAACTGGCGGCCGAACAACTACGAGGAGGATTTCCGGGGCCCGACGCCGCTGCGGGTGGCGCTGGAGCAGTCGCATCAACCTGGTCACCCTGCGGGTCGCGCGCCTATCTCGGCATGGACGCCGTCGCCAAGACGGCGATCGCGTTCCACGTGGTGGACAACATGCCGCGCGTGCTGCCGGCCGCGATCGGCGCGGTCGACACCACACCGATGCGCGAGGCCGGCGGCCTATGCCTCGATCGACGCCGGCGGGCGAGGAGGTGGTGCCGACGCCTGATCGACAGCGTGCAGGACCGCGACGGGCACGATCGTCTGGCGGCCGACCGGGCGTCGCCTGCGGGGGCTGCGACGACGCCGCCACGCCACCGCAACTGGTCGATGACCGCAAGCAGATCGCCGATCCGGCCAGCGTCTTCCAGCTCGTCAACATGATGGAGGGCGTGGTGCAGCGCGGCACCGGCGTGCCGGCGGGCGCCGGGCTGAACCATCCGATCGCCGGCAAGACCGGCACCACCCAGGACTTCGCCGACGCCTGGTTCTCCGGCTTCACCGCCGACCTGGTCACCGTGGTCTGGGTCGGCTTCGACAACCCGGCGAGCCTCGGCAACAACGAGACCGGCGCCGCCGTCGCCGCGCCGATCTGGCACGACTTCATGGCGGTCGCGCTGAAGGACCGGCCGGCGCTGCGGTTCCCCGAGCCACCCGGCGTGACCATGGGGCAGTGGGACAGCGGATCGGGCATGGTGACCGACGCGTTCAAGCCGGGCCAGGTGCCCGGTGCCTCCGATCCGGTGATCGCGGGCGCTGATATCATGCACTCGGTGAGCGCCGCCGCCACTCGGACGCGGCCTCCGCCAGCCCGGCGACGACAGCCGCCGCCGCGTCGCACCCGGTCAGCGGCGGGATCGACAGCTCGATGGGCGGGCTGTATTGACCCCAACCGCAAGTCGAGCAGGTCCCCGCACGATGTCCGCCGAATCCGACGCCCTGCAACGAGCAGATCAAGCAGTCCGTCGCGCTGCTGAGGAGGCATCTTTGACTGGGATGCCGCGCTCGCCCGGCTGGACGAACTGAACCACCGCGCCGAGGATCCCGAACCTCTGGAACGATGCCGCGGCCGCGCAGAAGCTGATGCGCGAGCGCAACCGGCTCGCCGGCGCAGATCGACGGCGGTGCGCAAGCTGGAAGCCGAAGTCGCCGACACGCTGGAGCTGATCGCGCATGGCCGAGGCCGATGGCGACGCGGCGATGGCGGCCGAGGCGACTGGCGGCGCTGCGCACCCTGGCCGAGGAGGCGAAGCGGCGCGAGATCGAAAGCCTGCTGTCCGGCGAGGCCGACGCCAACGACTGCTACGTCGAGATCAACGCCGGCGCCGGCGGCACCGAGGCGCAGGACTGGGCCGAGATGCTGGTGCGCATGTACACGCGCTGGGCCGAGCAGCACGGCTACAAGGTGCAGTTGCTGGAGGAGAGCCGAGGGCGAGCAGGCCGGCATCAAGTCGGCGACGCTGCAGATCAGCGGGCCGAACGCCTATGGCTGGCTGAAGACCGAGGCCGGCGTGCACCGGCTGGTGCGGATCAGCCCGTTCGACTCCAACGCGCGGCGGCAGACCAGCTTTGCCAGCGTCTGGGTCTATCCGGTGGTCGACGACACGATCGAGATCGAGATCAACGACGCCGACCTGAAGGTGGACACCTACCGCGCCTCCGGTGCCGGCGGGCAGCACGTCAACAAGACCGAGAGCGCGATCCGCATCACCCACCTGCCGATCGGGCATCATCGTGGCCTGCCAGACCGACCGCAGCCAGCACCGCAACCGCGCAATCGCGATGGCAGATGCTGAAGGCGCGGCTGTACGAGGCGGAGCTGCAGCGGCGCGAGGCGGCGTCGGCGGCGACCGGAGGCCGCCAAGACCGACATCGGCTGGGGCCACCAGATCCGCAGCTACGTGCTGGCGCCGTATCAGTTGGTGAAGGACCTGCGGACCAACGTCGAGAAGGGCAACCCGGACGCCGTGCTGGACGGCGATCTGGACGCGTTCATGGCGGCGGCGCTGGCGGCGCGGGCCGGGGCCACGCGCAGCGAGGCGAGCGCCCAGGCGCGATAAGACGGCGCGCAACGGCGGCGCGGCAGCCGGTTTTGCTTGCGCGGGGCGCCGCATCGGGCCACTTCTTGTGGACGCGATAACAGTCGCACAGAGAGGTCGGCATGCTGACGAAACAGCGCCTGTCCCCCGCCGAGATCAGCGCCGCAATGGCATTGGTCGTGGAGGACCCAGACATTCAAGGCGGAGCGGCGACCTTCAAGGGAACCCGCATCCTGGTCCAGCAGGTCGCGCAGTCGATCGCGCAAGGCGCGGACGAGGCGGAGTTGTTTCAGGACTACCCGCGGCTGACTCAGCCGATGATCGAGGCAGCCCGCCTTTACGCCAGGATGTATCCGAATCGCGGGCACGCACGAAAGCCGAATTGGCCGTCGCCGCGGTCCTAGCCCGGACTTCTCAAACCTTCGCGTGCGCAGGCTCGGACCTTGCCGCGCTTCAAGGTTCCCCAAGGTTCCAATGGGGACCTTTTCACGCCTTGCGGATTGCGAAGACGTATCATCGTACCCCTTTGAGGGCGCGCTGCGGCTGGCGACCAGGCGCCGGCTCTTTCGGCCAACCTAGTGCCACAGCCTTGGAGATCGGCCGGATATCCAGCACGAAGGCAAACGCGAGCTGCCCGTTCATTGTCTTAGATTCGAGTTCCCCGGGCCGCCTGACGAACAGTTCTGTCCCATCTGTCACGAGATACCGGTGCGGAGCCTTTCGTATGTCTCCCCACGTACCGGCTTCTTGACGCGCTTTGTCCAATCCCTTCTTGAGACCCTTGATCTGAATGCCCCGACCGAGCAGATCCGCCACCAATTTCAGAAAGACAATGTCGTTGAAAGTGTAGAGGCGACGTTTTCCGCGCCCGCTGCTCCCGCTTGGGGTGAGAACATCATACCTCCCAAGGTACGTGAGCATGTGCTCCGACAGGCCGCTCAGTTTAGCGGCCTGTGATACCGGGAGCGCAGGTGTGGAAGGCTCTTTACCCATAGTTTGAGTTATGCTACAGAACTCAAAATTAGGGAAGGGGCGGCATCGGGGCACCCCTGCCGACTCGCCGGTGGGGGGCATTCCCGCTAAGGTGTGGGCGGATCGAAGATGAGGGATGGATCATGAACGAGCAGGCATCTCGGCTGGCGGCGGCTTACTCGGCTGGCGGAAACGCGACATCGCTCTTTGCACCGTTGACCAAATCCGCTCGCCTCAGCCCGGAGACATTCGGGGCGCTCATCGTCTTTGCATGGGCGGCACGCAACGGGCGTTCGGATCTGCCGGATCGTGACGCGCTGGCTGCGGAATTCCTACAACACAGACATGAGCTTCCCCCCGAAGGACTGGAGGTGCTCCATCCCGAGGTAAGGGCCATCGGCGGCGAGGCCATCGCGGAATACAGCGAGTACATGGCCGCGGCCCAGGATGCTGGTTTGATAAGGCGGTATAATCCCGCCTATGTGCGCTGTCATGTGGAGGTGGGACAGATTGAGGCACGCGACCGCTTGGCCGAGTATCGCCGGACGTATGGTGACCTCATCAATTGGCTTGACAACCGCATCGAGAAGCTCTCGCAGCGGTGACCCGGCGCAGGTGGGACCACACGCAGTAAATGGACGCCCTAGCGCAAGTTCGCGAAGATTTGAGGAAGCAGGCTCCGGATCTGAGCGCCATCTTCTACGACGAGTTGGTGCCGAAGGCGTTTTCGGGCGCTACCAGCCCAACCCAGCCAAAGATTATTAACGATCCAATCTGGAAGTCTATCAATCTCCAGCGCTGGGAAGTGGCTGCCCTCGATCTTCCGCTGATGCAGCGACTTCGCCGCGTGCGTCAGTTGGGTTTGGCGCATGTTGTCTATCCGTCCGCCCAGCACACCCGCTTCGAACATTCGTTGGGGGCGCTGGCTGCGGCAACGGAGGTATTCGACGCTTTGATCCGAAGGGCCAATCTATCCGGCGAAAGGGTGGAGAGGATTCGGAAATCCATCCGCTTGGCCGCGCTGGTTCACGACTGTGGGCATGGCGCCTTCAGTCATGTTAGCGAGCGCATTCTAAACAACTGTGCAATCGGGGCTCAGTTCAAAGCGGCGAAGGTGGTTTTGGATGAAGTGCTAAAGCCGTCCCACAGCCCTCGTGCCATCCTCTCGGTAGAGCCAGATGCGACTCCATTCGTTCCCGTGGCGGAACTGTTGTCAGCTCTCTTCGTCCTGACTAGTGAAATGACGGATTTCCTTCTGCGGCAGGCATGTGAACTAGATGCCAGCGACCAACTGCGGATAGCAGCTTTGATCTTGGGTAGGTCACACGACCTGCGGGCACCCGTCGGCGGCCAGTTGGTTAACCTCGATTTTGCAAAATCACTCATCTCTGGTGACATAGATGCTGACAAGCTGGATTATGTCGCGAGAGACGCGTTTTTTGCCGGTATCCCAATTGCAGCCGACGTACACCGTCTGATAAATCAACTCGAATGCATTCGGGACGAAGGCTCCCGATCCGAGCCGGGAGCGACCAAGCCTCTCGTCTTAGCTGTGCAGTCGACCGGAGTCGCGGCCGTCGAAATGTTCATATTGACACGCGCGTATCTATTCGACCGTATATACCAGCACCCGAAGGTTCGAGCTGCGGAGTCCCTACTCGAAAGAACGCTTTGCAAGATAACGGACGTCCACCAGTTGATTAGGCTCATCTATCATGCGGGCGGAGACGATTATTGCGTAGGTGTTCTTGTTGACAAAATCTCGGAGATTCCGGCCGCGGCGGCCTTTGCTGAAAGGCGGCTTCCCAGACGAGTACTGGCGCTCTCCCCACGCTATGCAGTCGGTTATGCAGAACGACGGCGCGACTGGTCCGGAATGCTTCGGCGCGTATGGGAAAAGGCCTTAGCTGACATCCCCGCCAATGTTGAGGTGTTGGAGGCCGCAATCGGAGAACTTGTGGGAGGCCAAGCCACGGTCGTTATCAATATGCCGCGTAAATCGGCATTGAAGGAAGACCCTGAGATATACGTTAGAAGGACACAGGATAAGATCGAGGAGATTGGCAGGCACTTTGATGCGGCTCAGTTCTCGGCGGCCTATGAAAACGTAAAGAAAACTATCTGGGTATTTTCTGACCACCCCAACGTTGCGCGCGTCGCGGCTGCGTCGGCCGTCACTTTCATGACTAAGCTTGGTATTGTTCCGAATGACGAAGGGTTGATCGCTGCAAAAGTCGATACAGGAGATTTCTCCACAGCGCTTGACGCATTAGCAAATGTTAATCCTGAGGCAGCGCTCGCGGTTGATGAATTAAGACGCGTTCGCGGGGATACATTGCGACTGCCAATCAGAATGCTCACTCCGATGCTTACACTTGGAGATGAAGAGGAAAATACCCAGGCTGCGGCGATCTTGGCGGAGGCGCTGTCAGGTTCCGGTCTGACGAAGCAAAGCATAGACGACCTAGACGCTGCATTGACCGCGGTTAGGTGGCTTCTCGAGCATAGCAACAAGTCAGCTCACGCTGTTGGAAGACACAATCTGTCCCTCGACGAGGACAAATTCCGGAGCGATGTCGAAGAGTTTCTTCGGATTCACGCATCGAAAGATCTGGATCCTGAGCGAGAGTCAGACAACTCCGCGGGAAGGGCTGACTTTGCGTTACGTATGCTCAGCCGCCGTCTACAAGTGGCGCTAGAGCTGAAGGCGGAGGCCAGGCCATTTGCCGCAATCGTCAGAGACCGGTTGGCCCAGCCATTTAACTATTCCGCTGATACGCGGTTCTGCCGAGTAGGGCTACTATACATCCGATTCCGGGACGACCGTCCGCGGCGACCGGTCGAGGATTTTAGCGTTAGAACGCTCCCAAACGATAAAGCCCCCATGTTGCTGATTTGCATCGGCCAGCGGACAACTTCCGCCACCGCATCGGGCATGAAGCCCCAATCTCTGCAACAGCAGCATGATTCGGGCAACAAGTCCGGGACCGCTTAGCCGACCCCCTGATAGCGTGGCTTGCCAATGTCGGCTGAAGGCACTGGTCCTTGGATTGGAACCACCGCCGGTGTCCAGCGCGTCGCTACTGCCGCCGCGGGATCGCGCGCCGGAGCCGGGCGGGGGCGGGTACGATCTGAGCAAGGGGCGAAGGAGTATGCGGCGACGTGTGTTGACCCATATCCGGCGGCGCGTGCTAGCAGCCTGTCGGACTTAAGCACAAAGTAAGAACGAAATGGGTTTTCATTTCGTCATTCGCCCCCCATGGGAAATATGATTACCATTTTCTACCCCAACGCGACTCATTCTTCCGCAAGCTTGCTCAGTCCGACAGGCTGCTAGGTGTCACTGCTGCGCGCTCGCCCGGCACCTGACCCGGACTTCTTCACACCCTCGCGGGCGCTGGCTCGGTTCTTGCCACTGCCCAAGATCCCAAGCCCAATCCCGCTAAGCCATTCACTCCAGATTAATCTGTTGCACACAATTGTGGGCGCATGTTGGACGTTCCTGCGACGCTCCTGACCGCGATCCGACATCAGCAAGCGGCCCGCCTTGCGGAGGCCGAGACGCTGTATCGCGCGGTGCTCGCCGACGATCCGGACCATCCACACGCCATCTATCTGTATGGATTGCTGCAGCTCGGCACCGGGCGAACCGCGGCAGCGGTCGACAGCCTGGGTCGCGCGACCTTGCTGCGTCCCTCGCACCTCGCCGCGCGCCTCGGGTGGGGGCGCGCGCTGCTGGCCGAGGGGCAGTCCGGCGAGGCCCTGGCTGCCGCGGACGCGGTGCTGGCGCAGGAGCCGGCAAGTGCCGAGGCGCTGTTCCTGCGCGGCACCGCGTTCAGCGCGCTCGGCCGACCCGCGGACGCTGTCGCGGCGCTGCGTCAGGCGATCGCCGCCGATCCCGCCAACGCCGCCGCCCAGCTCAACCTGGGCAACGCGCTGGCCGACCTGGACAGGCTGGAAGCTGCCGAGGCCGCTGTCCGCCAGGCGATCGCGCTCGACCCGGCATTGGTCGAGGCGCATGTCAGCCTCGGCTTCATCCTGACCTCCCGCGGCCGGCTGACGGCGGCGGTCGCCGCCTGCGAGGCCGCCATCGCGTTGCAGCCCGGCCTGGCCCAGGCGCACTGGAACCTCGCGGTGGCCGCGTTGCTGGCCGGCGACTTCGCGCGCGGGTTCGCCGAATATGAATGGCGCAAGCGGCACGACCGCTTCCGGCACGATTTCATCGACCTGCCCGGCCCGGTCTGGACCGGGGACGATCCGACTGGCCGCACCATCCTGGTGCATGCCGAGCAGGGATTCGGCGACACCATCCAGTTTGCCCGCTACCTGCCGCTGATCGCGGCGCGCGACGCACGCGTGGTGCTCGCCTGCGATGCACGGCTGGTGCCGTTGCTCGACACCCTGCCCGGCGTCACGGCGGTCCCGGTCAATGCCGGGCTGCCGCCCTATGACGCCTGGATCGACCAGATGAGCCTGCCGCGCGTGCTCGCGACCGGCCCGACCACGATCCCGTCGGCCGGCGGCTACATTGCGCCGGATCCGGTCCGCGTCGCCGCGTGGTGGACGACACTGCCCGCGGGGAAAAAAGTCGGCGTGGCCTGGGCCGGCAACCCCGCGCACTCCAACGATCGCCGCCGATCCTTGCCGCGGGACGCGCTCGCGGTGTTGCTGGCCGCGCCGGATACCAGGTTCGTCTCCCTCCAGCCCGGGCCATGCGCCAGTGACGCGGAGCTGCCCGACCTGTCGGCGCGGCTGACCGACTACGCGGAGACCGCGGCGCTGATCGCCAATCTCGACCTGGTGGTGACGGTGGATACGTCGGTCGCGCATCTCGCCGGCGCGCTCGGCGTCCCGTGCTGGGTGCTGCTGCCGTTCGCGCCGGACTGGCGCTGGCGGCTGGGGTGCCAGGACAGTGGCTGGTACGCCTCGGTCCGGCTATTCCGCCAGCCGGTCCCGGGCGCATGGCACGACGTGGTGGCGGAGGTCGTGGCGGAGCTGGCCACGCGGCGCGAAGCCTGAGAGCGTGAAAATGTATCGAATTTGGGCCTCAACACCACAAGATATGGTGGCGGCAACGCCGCTTCATCCCATACATATTGTGCCACCTGCCGTGCTTGACCGATACATTTTCAGGCTCTGAGCCGGCAGCGGCGCGCCCGGCCATTCAGGCGCGCTTGCGATGGCAGCCATGCAAGCTGGTTGGGCATGGCTCGTCGATCACCTATGCGTATTTTACCCAATAGTAAGCGGCGCGGCGTAGTCTATATTGCATTGCAGCATACTGTGGCGATCAGCGCGCCGAGCGTGGCGCCTGGTGCAACAAGGCCCCGACGAGGGGCCCCGACGCGAAGGAGGAGGCGGTCCGCCGCCAGCACTACGATCGCGCGAGGGCGTAGTATGACTCCGGGCTCCTCGGAAACCACTCCCACCGCGGGAACCGTGCTGACCTTCCTCGCGATGATGCTGGTCTGCATGGCGACCGTGATCGGCATGTGCCTGCGTCTCGCGCAGCAGCTTGAGCCGGCGGTCGGAGACGTCGCCGATTTCTCGTCGCACCAGGTGAACGGGGATGTGCTGCCCGTCACCGTGACCGCCACCGAGGCTGGCCACACCTGCGTGCTGGCGTCGGACGTGATGGCGCGCAGCGGCGGCAGCTTCGTGATCGTTGCCCGGCAGCCGGCGGGCGACGCATCCTACTTGATCCACTGGGCCGGGGCGCACACCAGCAACGGTGCGACGGACTGCGGCAACTCGGCTGATCTGCTGGTATCCAAGACCGACCTGCTGGGCTTGGCCAGCGCCGCCGGCGGCTTCGGTCTCCATCTGGGCGGTTCGAAAGCCTGACGGACGGCGCCTGCCTGCGGCACACGCGACCGTGGGCTGCCCAAACCGCCGGGACGGGCACTTTTTGGCCCGTCCCTCTGACCGACCGACGAATTGTCATGTCGTGCCGCTCGGACGTGGTGCGCAGAAGGCCGCGAACATCATCGCCCGAGGGACCTCCATGTCAACCAACCGCGCACTGGATGTCACGCTCGTGGCACCCGCGTGGACCCGGCTCCTGGGGTTCGTCGGATGTGCCGGCTTCGTGGCGCTTGGGTACTTTCTGATCACGCGACCCACGAGTCACGGTGTCTTCGGTCTGAAGCTCCTGCTGGCAGGATGGCTGTCCATGGTCGTCTTCGGCGCATTCGGTCTGCTCAGCGCCATACAACTTGTTCCACGTTTCCGGGACCGACTGATCCTCACCGAGGACGGTTTCGCGGCATCGAGACTTCTTCGCCTGAAGCAGTACGCATGGTCCGACATTGTCGGCCGATTTGCCGTATGGAAGCTCAGAAGCACGAAATGCGTCGTGTTCAACACCGCGCCCGGCAGGCGCAATCTCACCCAGGCCGTCTCCGGCTACAATGGCTATCTGCCTGCCCATCTCGGGATCTCCGCCGAAAGCCTGGCGGCGCTGATGAACCGGCACCTCGATGCGGCGCGCGCGCGCGTCGCTGCGCCGCCTCGGCGGTATGTCGCCACCCCACGCCCGTTCGGCCGAAAAGGCCTCCAATAAGCCGCCGAGGGGGAGCCGCCGAGGGCGAACCCATGGCCCCCTTGCGTCACCTCGCCGTGGTGGCATGACAAGCGGCCTCCTTGCGATCATCCTGCGCGATGACGGAACCGGGGAGAGCCACCATGCAGAACGCCGATATTCTGCCCGAGAGCGCCCACAATATTGGGCTGGTCGGCCACTCCGACCAGGGCGGGCGCGGCGACGGCATCCAGGTGATGGTGGCGCGCGGCCACGCCTATGTCGGCACCCGCGTCAGCCGCGGCATCAACGTCACCGACGTGCGCGACCCGCGCCACCCCAAGCCGGTGAACTTCGTGTCGACGCATCCGAACTCGGTCTCCATGCATCTGCAGGCCGCCGAGGACCTGCTGCTGCACATCCAGGAGGCCGACCAGCGGGCGCTGCTGTCGGCCCAGGAGTACTACGGCGGCTCCGGCCGGGTGGACAGCCGCCGCTTCGGCGTGCGCGGCCAGGACTACGCCGCCGGTATGACCGTGTATGACATCAAGGACCCGGCCAATCCGCGCCGGATCGGCTTCCTGGAGGTGGAAGGCCTCGGCATCCACCGCATCTGGTGGATCGGCGGACGCTACGCCTATGCCTCGGCCCTGCTCGACGGCTTCATCGACCACATCCTGATCGTCATCGACATGGCGGATCCGACGCAGCCGCATGAGGTCGGGCGCTGGTGGATTCCCGGGATGAACGCCGCCGCGGGCGAGACGCCGAGCTGGAGCAACCGCTACGCGCTGCACCACGCGATCGTGCGCGACGATTTCGCCTACGGCGCCTGGCGCGACGGCGGGCTGACCATCCTGGACGTGAAGGACAAGTCGGCGCCGAAACTGATCGCGCACCGCACCTGGTGTCCGCCGTTCGGCGGCGGCACGCACAACGCGGTGCCACTGCACGATCGCAACCTGCTGGTGGTGGCCGACGAGGCGACGCTGAACATCGACCAGCAGCCGATGAAATACACCTGGGTGTTCGACATCCGCGAGAAGAGCAATCCGGTCAGCATCGCCACCATGCCGACGCCATCGGAGCAGGACTACGTCCGGATGGGTGGCCAGTTCGGCCCGCACAATTTGCACGAGAACCGGCCGGGCTCGTTCGAGTCCTCGACAACGATTTTTGCTACCTGGCAGAGCGCCGGGGTGCGGGTGTTCGATATTGCCGATCCGTTCCGACCGCGGGAGGTCGGCCATTTCGTCCCGCCGCAGCCGGCGGTGTGGATGGAGCCGTTGCGCGGGCGGGCCAAGATGCGGCACAGCGCGGATCTGTTCGTGTCGACCGATGGGCTGATCTATCTGACCGATTACGATGCCGGCTTGTATATCCTGCAATGGCGGGGTGGTTAGACGGCCGCCCGACCGAGGAGGCCGCTCATGAGCAGCGCCGTCGTCACGATCATTTGCGTTCCCGCGGGCCGGATGGATCAACGGAACCGATGCTCGACCACGGAAAACATGCCGGCCTGATCGGGGCCGATGGCGTCCGGTGCGACCTGGACGTTGACCCATATTTCCGCCAACGCGGCGACGGGGCAGCGCAATTCGGGCACCGCGCTGTTCGGCGCGCGGCCCCGTTCCAGCACCGCGTGCCAGATCAGGCCGCACGGCCCCGATCGCTCGAGTGCGGGGCGGTCGGCCGGCGTGCCGGGTGGAAACAGAACGACGAGCTTGGCAAGACCCAGTGTGTCGGGTCGCGGAATCACGACGGTGGCGTCGGTGACCAACCGCGAGCCAGCGCCGATGAACCCGGGCGAATCGCGGTCGCATGCCGCCAGCTCCGCGGACCCATAGGCCGCCGCCCGCGCCGCGACGCTGTCGAACGCCAGTTCGGCAAAACCGTCGATCGCCATTGCGCCTGCCGTCGGGGTCAGGGCGGCGACCACATGGCTCTGGGCATAGCTGCGCAGGCCGGGCAGGCGGCAGACCAGCGATTCGTGGATGTCCAGCCAGTGTTGGCGGAATCGGGCCGGATCGATATCGTCCCGGCGGCGCATCAGGCTGATCGCTCCGATCATGGCCGATCCCCATGGGCAGTCTGGCGTCCCCGGCTTGAGCCGCACCGACGATGCGCCGCAGACTAGCCGCATCGTTGGTGCGGGGCACGCGACGGCGTCGTCTGCCTGGTCGCGCCGGCGGCAAACACTTGGAGGATCGTCATGAGTTCTCGCCGCGGTCGAGGCGCGCCCGCTCACCTGGATCGCCGCCGCGCGTCTGGTGCAGGCGGTCGAGGAGGCGTTCGGCGCCGCCGACCTCGAGGCCATCGGTGCCGGCTTCACCGAGGACGCCGTCGCGCGCTTCGCCGACTTCCCGGAGATGCACGGCCGCGCGGCGATCATGCGTTTCCTGACCGCGCGCTTCGCCCGCACCAAGGGCTACCGGTTGAAGAAGACGTTGCGCTGCCTGATGGGCGACGTGATCGGCAACACCTGGGATGCAAGCTGGGAAGACGCCCGGACCGGCAAGGCCATGCAGGGCCGCGGCACCGAGTTCTGGGTGGTGCGCGACGGCCGCATCGCGCTGTGGGACGCCACGTTCAACGTGTGGGAGAAGGGCGGCCCGCCGGCAACGCCGGTGGTCTGAGGCGTATCACGTGTGTCGTGTGCCCTCGGGCGGTGGTTGCAAACGCAACTTGCTCGCGATTTGCCGAGCGGAGTCGATAGCCTTACGGTTCCGGCAACAAGAACCGGAGGAAACCAATGTCATCCGTCCTGACCCGGGATGCCGCCCTGGAAGCGGCCACGATGCGGCGCGTCTTCATGCGTATGCTGCCGTTCCTGGTACTGGCCTACCTGATCTGCTACATCGATCGCGTCAACGTCGGCTTCGCCGGCCTGCAGATGAACAAGGACCTTGGCCTGAGCCAGACCATCTTCGGCCTCGGCGGTGGCATCTTCTTCATCGGCTACTTCCTGCTGGAAGTGCCGAGCAACCTGGCGCTGGAGCGCGTCGGCGCCAGCCGTTGGATCGCGCGCATCATGGTCTCCTGGGGGATCATTTCGGGGGCGATGGCATTCACCGCGGGCACGACCTCGTTCCTGACGCTGCGCTTCCTGCTGGGCGCGGCAGAGGCCGGCTTCTTCCCCGGCGTGATCCTGTATCTCACCTACTGGTTCCCCGCGGCGCATCGCGCCCGCATCGTCGGCATTTTCATGGTGGCGATCGCAGCGGCCGGCTTCATCGGCTCGCCGGTATCCGGCGCGATCCTTGGCCTGGACGGCTGGCTCGGCGTGCGCGGCTGGCAATGGGTCTTCATCCTGGAGGCGATCCCCGCCGTGCTGATGGGCGTGGCCTCGCTGGTGTGGCTGACCGACCGTCCGGAGCATGCGAAATGGCTGCCGGCCGAGCAGCGGGACTGGCTAGCCGCGCGGCTGGCCGCCGAGCGCACGCGTGCCTCGCGCGTGCCGCATATGTCGGTCTGGCGGGTGGTCCGCAACAAGCACGTGCTGGTCATGGCGCTGGTGTATGCCGGCCCGGCCGCCGCCAGTTCCGGCCTGGCGATCTGGATGCCGCAGATCATCAAGTCGTACGGCCTGACCAATCTGCAGACTGGCTTCGTTACCGCCGTGCCCTACTTGATCGCGGCCGTGCTGATGATCGTGTGGGGTCATCACTCCGACCGCACCAGGGAGCGGGTGTGGCACACCGCCGCGCCGATCGCCGTGATTGCGGCGGGCCTGCTGGCGACGTGCGTCATCTCCTCGCTCTGGCCGATGGTGGTGGTGCTGACGCTGGTCGTGGTGGGCACAAGGGCCAGCAACGGCCCATTCTGGGCGCTGTCGACCGAATTCCTCGGCGCTCCGGTGGCGGCCGCCGGCATTGCGCAGATCAACGCGCTGGGCAATCTGTCGGGGTTCGCGGCCAACTACCTGATCGGCGCGATCAAGGACGCGACCGGCAGCTATGCGCTGTCGCTGCTGCCGATCATGGCGCTGGCTGCGGTCGCCGCCGTGGCCGTGGTGTGGATCAGCCGCGGCCACGTCAGCGTCGTGGCGGCGGAATGAAACAGGGAGCAGCGAGGGGAGATTAACGATGCGGATCGGTTTCATCGGGCTCGGCATGATGGGCAACGGCATGGCCGCCAACCTGCAGAAGGGCGGCCATGAGCTGGTGGTGCACGATTTGACGCGGCAGGCGGCCTCGCAGCACCTGGCCAATGGCGCCACCTGGGCGGAGAGCCCGCGCGCCGTGGCGGAAGCCTGCGATGTCGTCTTCACCTCGCTGCCGACACCGGCCGACGTCGACGCGGTGGGGCTGGGCGAGCACGGCCTGGCCTCCGGCTTCCGCAAGGGCGCCGCATGGTTCGACCTGTCCACCAACGCGGTCGACGTGGTGCGCCGGCTGCACGCGACGCTGGCGGCGCAGGGGGTGGATTTCCTCGACGCCCCGGTCAGCGGCGGCCCGCGCGGCGCCAGCAGCGGCAAGCTGGCGATCTGGGTCGGCGGCGACAAGGCGGTGTTCGACAAGTACAAGGCGGTGCTCGACGCGATGGGCGACCAGGCGGCGTATATCGGACCGATCGGGGCCGGAACGATCGCCAAGCTGACGCACAATTGCGCCGGCGCCGCGATCAACACCGTGCTGGCCGAGGTGTTCACCATGGGCGTGAAGGCCGGCGTCGAGCCGCTGGCGCTGTGGGAGGCGATCCGCCAGGGTGCCACCGGCCGCCAGCGCACCTTCGACCGGTTGGGCGGCCAGTTCCTGCAAGGCCGTTACGAACCGCCCGACTTCGCGCTGCGGCTGCTGCACAAGGACGTCTCGCTCGCGTTGCAGCTTGGCCGCGAGGTCAGCGTGCCGATGCGGTTGTGCAACCTCGCGCTGCAGGAGATGACCGAGGCGATGAACCGCGGCTGGGCCGCGCGCGACAGCCGCAGCTTCATGCTGCTCCAGCAGGAGCGCGCCGGGATCGCGCCGCTGGCGGTGCCGGCGGAGCAGATCCGCGCGGTGCAGGAGAAGGGGTAGAACGGGGGCCGCGGTCGCCGCCTGGCGCTGCGGTTGACGTCCGGAACCTCAGGCGGCCGATGGCCGGCAACCGGCTGTTAACCGCTATCTGCTGGACTGGCGCGCAGGCGCGGCGGTAGGGTCCTGGCATGAACGCGGTTCCGTTCGATACGTTGAAGATGGCGCAGCGACTGGAAGCGGCGGGTTTCGCGGCGTCCCAGGCCGCCGGGGCGTCGGAGGCGCTGGCCGAAGCCCTGACAGGTGCCGATCTGGCGACCAAGGGCGATATCGCCGGCGTGAAGAGCGAGATCGCAGCATTGCGCACAGAGCTGAAGGGTGACAACGCGACGCTGCGCGCAGAGCTGAACGGTGACAACGCCGCGCTGTGTGCGGAACTGAAGAGTGACAACGCGGCGATACGCGCGGAAATGAAGAGTGACAACGCGGGTACTACGCGCCGAACTGATGAATGATAGCGCGGCACTGCGAGCGGCATTGAAGAACGATAGCGCGGCACTACGCGCGGAACTGAAGAACGATAGCGCGGCGCTACGCGCGGAACTGAAGAACGATAGCGCGGCGCTACGCGCGGAACTGAAGAACGATAGCGCGGCACTGCGAGCGGCACTGAAAGGTGACAGCGCCACCCTGCGAACCGAGGTGGTGACCGCCATGGAACTGCTGCAACGGGACATGACGATCAGGCTGGGTGGAATGATCATCGTCGCTGTGGGCATACTGCTTGCGGCAATGCGCTACCTGCCGCCCCACCCGTAGGGTCGCCGCGCGCCCGTCGTTCGAACGATCAGGCGCTGCGGCGGCCGGACGCGATCGCAAGACCCGGGGTCAGACGTAGCCCAGCCAGCGCCAGTACGTGGCGCCAAACAGCAGCGTCAGCCCATACGCCAGCACGGTCATTATCAGCCCGGTGCGCACGAAGTCGCGTGCGGCAAAGGTTTCCGTGCCATAGGCCACCATGCCCTGCGGCGAGTTCACCGGCAGAACGAATCCAAAGCTGATCACGAATTGCAGCACCATCGTCATGCCGATCACGCTGATGCCCGGCGTCTGCACTTTCTCCAGCACCGCGATGACGATCGGGATCATCGCCGCGGCGAGCGCGGTGGCGCTGGCGAACCCGAGATGGATGACGATCAGGAACGCCGCCAGCACTGCCAGGATCGCCAGCCCACCAAGCTGGTCCAGCGCGAACCCGGTCACGACCAGATTGGCCACCCAGGCGGCGGCCTTGGTCAGCAGCAGCGCGGTGCCCAGGCTGATGCCGACGCCGAACAGCACGATGGTGCCCCAGGGAATGCGCGATTGCGCTTGCTTCCACTCCATCACGCCGATGCCCGGCAGGAACAGGATGGCCACGGCCACGGTCGTAGTGGTGGAGCTGTCGAACGGGTGCAGAATCTGCTCGGTCGCCCAGAACCCCAGCAGGATCAGCGAGATCGTCAGCAGCCGCTTTTCCGCCCCGCTCATCGGCCCAAGTTCGGCCAGCGCCTGGCGGATCGTCGCCTCGCCGCCCGGCACGGTGTCCGCCTCCGGCGGCAGCATCACCATCATCACCGCGTAGAGTCCGATCGACAGCGCAATGGAAAACGGCGCCGCCGCGACCAGCCAGTTCAGCCAGGTGATGTCGTGGCCGAGCATCTTCTGGATGAAGCCGATCGCGATCATGTTCTGCGCCGCGGCAGTCTTCACCCCGACGTTCCAGACGCTGATGCCCTGCGCCGTGGTGATCATCAGCAGCGACGCGAAGCGGCTGCGCCGATCGGCGCCGAACGCCGCGACGATGCCCAGCATGATCGGCACCATGGCGGCGGCCCGCGCGGTGGCGCTCGGGATCAGGAAACTCAGCACGAACGCCACCAGGATGTTGCCGAGCACCACGCTGCTGGTGCGCGTGCCGACCAGCGACAGGATGCGCAGCGCGATCCGCCGGTCGAGGCCGGTGATGGTCATCGCCGCCGCCAGGAACAGGGCCGCGGCCACCAGGATCAGCGCGGTGTTGCCGAACCCGGCCACCGCCATCGTGAGGCCTTGCACGGTGCCCAGCAGCGCCTGCGGCTTGGCGGGATCCGGCGACATGCCGAGCAGCATCGCCATCAGCGCGCTGATGACGATGGCGCTGACCGCATAGTCCAGCGCCTCGGTGACCCAGACGACGATGGCGAAGCCGAACACCGCCAGCATCCGTTGCCCGGCCACGGGCAGGCCGGTTTGGGCTGGCAGGCTGACGATGGCGACCAGGACGGCGACCGCCAGTGCGAGCGACCAGTAGGTTCCGGCTCCGCAGCTTGCCCGGGACCTGGGTCGGCTGGGCGACGGTGCTGGAGACCGACATGGCACGACCTTTCAGCAGGTATTTTGCCAAGCCAATTGCCTGGAAAGGCGCGCGGATGCCTTGATTTGGGTCAAAATCGAGTTCGAACCGCTGCGCCCTCCGGCGAACCATCCTCCGTTCGGCGCTGGACCTGTGCCCGGGGGCGACCCTAGAGTTGCGCCATGCACACGATGCGCTGCGGAATGATGCGGATGGTGCCAGCCCCGGCGACGGGCCTTCCGGCGCGCGCCGCTTCCGGCACGGCCAAGGCCCGGCGCCGATGATCATCGACTGCCACGCGCACGTCTTCCAGCATTGGGCAGACGCCTGCGGCCACCCGTCCAGCGAGATCCACCGGCGCTACATCCAGAAGGTGCAGACCCGCACCGTCGCGCGGGTGTTCCGCGCGCGCGACGGCAAGGTGGTCTCCGGCGCGCTGCTGTTCGAGCCGGGGCGCAACGGCTGGTCGGGCCTGAAGGACGTGGGTTTCCGCGTCGGCAACTACGGGCGGCTGGATTTCACCATCGACGGGGAGGATTACCACACGCCAGTACATGCCGGTCGGCATGCAGCAGATCGTTGCGCCACCCGAGCTGATGCTGGCGCAGATGCAGTATGCCGGGGTCGATCACTGCGTGTTGCAGGCCGGCGGCGGCTACGGCGCGATGAACGACTACAACGCCTTTGCCCAGCACCAGTACCCGGAGAAATTCACCGCGCTGCTGAACGTGGACGAGCCGCGCGCCTGCACCGACGCGGCGCTGCGCGAATTCGACCGCGCGGTCGGCGCGCTCGGCCTGAAGGGCGTGTATTTCGCACTCGAACCGTTCGCCCGCACCGAGTTCGACATCGTGTTCGACGATCCGCGGATGGACGCGTTCTGGTCGAAGGTCGACGCGGCCGCGCTGCCGGTGTTCTTCGAGATTTCCGCCATCCCCGACTACGACCGCGCCAGCGCCGTCGCCAATGTGCTCAAGCTGAAAGGGCTGATGGACCGCTGGCGCAACATACGCTGGGTGCTGGTGATGGGACCGCCGGTCGGCTTTTTCGCGGCCGCCGGCCAGTGGGATTTTCCGCCCGAGGTGCTGTCTGCCTACCGCCACCAAAACCTGCTGATCGAGATCATGTTCCCGATCACCTGGGGCGGCGTCTGGGAGTATCCCTATCCCGAGGCGCAGTCGCTGATCCGCCAGATGCGCGACCTGTTCGGTGCCGACCGGCTGGTCTGGGGCTCCGACATGCCGAACGTCGAGCGCTTCTGCACCTACACGCAGTGCGTCGATTACGTCCGCCGCCACTGCACCTTCCTGACCGCCACGGAGAAGGACGCGATTCTCGGCGGCACCATGGCCAGGCTGCTGCGGATCCCGATCTTATCGTAGGGCGGAAAAGCCAGCGCCCCCGGGTCCCCCCCCTGTCATTGCGACCCCGGCGAATGCCGGGGGAAGCAATCCGCGCCAGGAGCGTACCCGGATGGGGATTGCTTCGCTACGCTCGCAATGACAGGGGGCGTCGGATCGGCCGTCGCCGTGGGCCCGACCCGTTCCACTCGCAGGGCCAAAGAATTCCGGCTAATCCTGTCGCCTGACCAAGCGCAGGAGCCCCCATGCAGCCGCCAACGGACCTGTTCGACCCGGCGCATTACGCGGCCACCCGCCGCCCCCTGCTCGAAGCCGAGACGCTGCCGCCCTGGTGCTACACCTCGGAGGCGTTCTACCGCCGCGAGGTCGAACGCATCTTCCGAAAAGTGTGGAACTTCGTCGGCCACGTCTCGCAGGTGGCCAACCCGGGCGACTATTTCGCGCTGACCTTCGCCGGCATTCCCGTCATCATCCTGCGCGACCTGTCCGGCACCCTGCGCGCCTTCGCCAATACCTGTCGCCATCGCGGCTCGGCGTTGCTGGAAGGCAGCGGCAATTGCCGGGTCATCGTCTGCCCCTATCACAGTTGGACCTACGCACTCGATGGCACGCTGCGCGCCGCGCCGGAGATGCAGCAAACCATCGGCTTCGACACGTCGGACGCCGGCCTGGTCCCGCTGCGCCTTGACACCTGGGGCGGCTTCCTCTTCCTGTGCTTCGACGCCGAATCCCCCGGCCTCACGCACTATCTCGGCGACCTGCCCGAGCGCGTCGCCGCCTACGAGCTGGAGGACATGGCCTGTGCCCGCCGCAAGGAATTCATGATCGAGTGCAACTGGAAGCTGTTCGTCGAGAACGCGAAAGAATCGTACCACATCGCGACTGTGCACCGGAATACCATCAATAAATACGCCTCGGCGCGCAGCTCCGGCTACTGGGTCGAGGAAACCACCGGCGAATACGTCTGCACCTTCGCGCAGCACGACGGCAGCATGGCGCTGCTGCTGGGCGACCCGGGCTTTCCCGCCAACGAACGCCTGGCCGGGCGGCGCGAGGCCGGCGGCACCAGCGCGCCGCTGATCTATCCCAGCACCTACCTCGCCTGCACCATCGACTGCGCCTGGTATCTCGAGCTGCACCCGCTCGGCCCGCATCGCACCCGCCTGGTCCACGGCGCGCTGTTTCCCAAGGATCGCCTGGCGCGCGACGATTTCGCCGCCAAGGCAGCCAACTACTACAAGCGATGGGACATCACGATCGAGGAGGACATCGTCGCCTCGGATCGCCAGCAGCTTGGCATGGCGGGCCCGTTCGTGCGGCCGGGACGCTTCTCCCATCGCGAACCATTGGTGCACCAGATCGACAACTGGGTGCTCGACAAGGTGCTGGCGTAGAATGCACCCCCAGCCGGTGCACGTGCATTTCGAAACGCGGCCGAACAAGCCGGCCGTATTCCGCATGACCGAGCCGCCGATCCTCGCCGCCCGAGCACGCAACGCCGCGTCCGCGGTCTCGATCAGCCTGGGCGAGGACCCGCGCGACCGGACCTGGCTGCCACAGGCCACCGGCCTGGTGACCTCGAACGACATCCTGCTGGAGCCGGACTTTCCGTTGACCGATCTCGCGACCCGCGCGCCGCGCCTGCGCTGGATCCACATCATCGGTGCCGGCATCGAGCCGCTGCTGCCGCTCGACTGGCTGCCGGCGGGCGCGGTGCTGACCAACAACAGCGGCGTGCACGTCGAGAAGGCGCGCGAATTGGCATTGATGGCACTGCTGATGCTGCACGGCCGCCTGCCGGCGCTGGTGACGCAGCAACGACGCCATCTTTGGCAACCGATCTTCACCCCGCGCATCGCCGGCCGCCGCCTGCTGGTCGTCGGGGTGGGCGATATGGGCGGTGCCGTAGCCGCCGCCGGCCGCGCCCTCGGCCTGCACGTCACCGGCGTGCGCCGAGGCGGCGCGCCGCACCCGGAGGTTGCGCACATGGCGACATCCGATGCGCTGGACGCGCTGCTGCCGCACGCCGATCTGGTCGCGCTGGCGGTACCGCTGACGCCGGACTCGCGCCACCTGCTCGACCGCCGCCGCCTCGGCCTGATGAAGCCGGGTGCCGGCCTCTATAACGTCGGCCGCGGCGGGCTGATCGATCATGTGGCGTTGGCGGAAAGTCTGGCGTCCGGCGCGATCGGCGGCGCGATCCTGGATGTGTTCGACGCGGAGCCACTGCCGGCCAACTCGCCACTGTGGGACGTCGACAACCTGGTGGTGATGCCGCACGTCACGTCGGACGACCTGGATGTCTACCTTCCGGCGACGTTCGACCTGGTGTTCGCCAACGCGCTGCGCCTGGCCAGGGGCGACGCGTTGCTGAATTGTGTCGAATCTGCGCGGGGCTACTGACGGGGTGTGTCCAGGCCCCCCTCGTACACCTCTCCCGCTTTTCGCGGGAGAGGTCGCGGCGCGCATCGCCGCGGGTGAGGGTCGGTGCCGCGTGCGTCACCCTCACCCGTCGCGCTTCGCGCGCCGACCTCTCCCGCCAAGGGCGGGAGAGGTGTACCCGCCCACCGACCAACCTGACCATCGCACCTACCCAAAAATCTCCCCCAACCGCCGGATCGAGGCCAGCACCTTCTCCTGCTCCAGCCCGGGCCAGTGGCAGCGCATCATGAAATGATCGACGCCGAGTGCCTCGCGATACCGCGCCACCTCCTCCTTCACGAACGCCGCATCGCCGATGATGAACCGGTCGCGCGCATACGTCTCGAACGGCGGCTTTTCCTTCGCCCCCATGCCCCACGACGCGTAGGCATCGTATTTGTATTGCAGCGGACCCTGGCATTCCGCGTGCGCGGTCCGGTGGTTCGCGCCGACGTAGCACTCGCGGATGATCGGGAAAGCGTCCGCGGTCCTCCCGGTCTTCGCCAGGGCGGCGCGATAGGTCCGCATCTGCTCGGCCACCTTGCCCAGCGGCGTCACCGGCACGATCATCCAGGCATCGCCGATCCGCGCGACCCGCCGGATCGCCACGTCCACCTGGGCCGCCATCCAGATCGGCACGCCGCCCGGCCGCGCCGGCTTCAGGCTGAGGCCGGCGTCGGTCACGGTATAGAATCGACCCTTGTGGGTGACTTTCTCCCCCGTCCACAGCCGCCGCATCAGCGCGATGCTCTCCTCCAGCCGCGGCGCGCGTTCGGTCAGCGGAATATTGAACGCCTCGAACTCGACCTCGCGATACCCCAGGCCGACCCCCAACACGTAGTTGCCGCCGCTCAGCACATCGAGCGTCGCCGACTCCTCCGCCACGTGCACCGGGTTGAGCAGCGGCAGGATCAGGATGTTCGGCCCGACCAGCATGCCCTTGGCCTCCGGCAGCAGGTAGGCCATCGCGGTGTGGATCTGCAGCATCTGCAACGGCGCGGTAAGGAAATGGTGCGGGAACCACAGCGAGGCGAAGCCGCAGTCGCGTGCCAGGCGGACCTGCTCGATCAGCTCGGGGATCCGCGCCACGACGTTGTCCCCCGCCGGGAACTGGGTATTGAGGAACAGCCCGACTTTCATGCTTGCCTCCCGCGCCATCAACCAGAACGCTACCATCGGCGCGGGGTGCTGGCGATTGCGTCGGGCAAGGCCGGCAGGTCTCGTTTTGGCCGGCTACAACCTTACCTCTCCCGCTCTTCGCGGGGTTGGGCCGCGAAGCGGACCGACGCGGTTGGGTCGCGAAGCGAACCAACCGAAGCGTCGAGGGTGAGGGTAGTGCAGCGGGTGAAATGCCTTCTGCGTGCCGCCCCACCCTCACCCGCCGCTTCGCGGCGACCTCTCCCGCGGAGAGCGGGAGAGGTGAAGTCACGGCGTGCCGCCGCCTTATGCTGAATACTGATCCGCATAGGACCAACCCCACCCCCCGGTCTTGACCCCGGCCCACCGGCACGCCACCTGGGGCACGTCATGCCCGATCGCTACCGCCTCGAAATCGACATGCGCCCCGATGGCAGCTTCCGCGAGCCCGCGAAGCCGCCGCTGGCCGCGCGCATCTTCTTCTGGGCCGTCCTGGTCGCCACCATCGCCGGCAGCGTCGTCGTCGCGGCGCTGGCGCTGTGGTTCGCCCTGGCGCTCATCCCGCTGGCCATCGGCGCGGCGATCGTCGCCTATCTGGCGTTCCGCTTCCAGCTCTGGCGGGCCGCCGGATCAGTCGGCGGCCGCAGCCCGCGGGTCCGCCGCTAGACCGAATTCCGCCGCCAGCAGCGTGTAGGACCGCCGCCGCGCCTCCGGGTCGTGCACGGTGGTCAGGATGGCGATTTCCTCGACCTCCAGCTCCGCCGCCATCGCCCGCAACCGCGCCCCCACGCGCGCCGCGGTGCCCCAGATCGCCCGCTCCTTCAGCCGCTCGACATGCGCGCGCTCGCTGTCGGTGAAACGGTGGCGCGCCGCCTCCTCCGGCGAGGGCAGCGGCACGAACAGCCCCTGATCCCGCCCCAGCCGCCACATCGCCCGTGAGGAGAACAGGCATTCGGCGTCCGCCTCGGTCTCGCCGGCCACCGCCCAGACGCAAACCGCGCCGTGCGGCCGCGGATGGCGGAAGCTCGGCTTATAACTGTCGCGATACAGCGACAGCGCCTCGGCCGCGCCCTGGCCGTCGGTGATGAAGGCGGCGAAGCAGTAGGGCAGGCCGAAATGCGCCGCGACCTGCGCGCCGTAGTCCGAGCTGCCGAGGATCCACACCTCCGGCACCGTCGGCCCCTGCGGCTGGGCGCGCACGCTGCGGAACGGGTGGCCCTCGACCAGCGGCTGGCCGGACGACCAGGCGATCACGTCGCGCACCTGGGCCGGGAAATGGTCGGCCGCGGTGTTGGCCGCCGGGTTCAGGGCGAAGGCGGTCAGCCCGTCCGACCCCGGCGCGCGGCCGAGCCCCAGGTCGATCCGGCCGGGCGCGATCGCCTCCAGCACGCGGAACTGCTCGGCCACCTTCAGGCTGGAGTAGTGCGGCAGCATCACCCCGGCGCTGCCGACTCGGATGCGCTGTGTGGTGGCGGCGATGGCGCTGATCAGGATCTCCGGCGCGGTGCCGGCCTGGCTGTCCGAGTTGTGGTGCTCCGCCACCCAGTAGCGGGCGTAGCCCAGCGCCTCGCAGTGCCGGGCAAGTTCCAGGCTCTCGCGGATCGAGGAGTCCGGCATGCGGCCGGAGACGACGGTGGACTGATCGAGGACGGACAGGCGGATCATCGGGCGATCCTACTCCGGACACGTAGTAGTATTATAAGAACTCGTTCGTGCCAATACTGCCGCGCGGCTGCATTTCGGCGCCGCCGGGCAGGATGCTTCGGCCATTCAGTCTGGCGCCGGCCGGGTCGGCGCGGGGCTACCTACCGCACCAACCCGAACAGGTCCTGGCGCAGCCCGGGAAGAGCGCGCCGCCGGGGGGCCTCACCATAAGTCGTACGACCTAGCCATCCAAAATCTGTGGATAAGTCTCTCAAAAACAGCACCTGCAACCTCGCTGTCAGCTTTCCTGATGCAAACCTCCCGCGACGCAGACGGGCCGGGAATCGTCCAGGCCTCCATCCCTCTCAGGCAAAGGTGACACGATGCGCGCACTGCCCTTGACTGCACTGCTGCTGCTCGGCGCTTGCGCCAACGTCGGGGGTCTCGGCCAGGCCAATGCCCCGCCCAGCGCCGCCGCCGTGACCGCACTGCGCGACGGTTCGCCGCAGATCGCCGTGCAAATCGACAATGCGATCCTGGTCAAGGATCCGCACAATCTCGCCGCGCTGCTCAACCGCGGCGACGCGCAGACCGCCTTGCAGCAGCCGATTGCCGCTGCGGAGTCGTATACCTATGCGCTGTTGGCCGATCCCCACTCGGTTTCGGCGAGGATCGGCCTGGGGCGGCTCCGCCTTGCCAATGACCCGAGCGCGGCGGAGTCTATTTTCCGCGACGCGTCTCAGTTGGATCCGCACAATGCCACAGCGTGGAACGATCTCGGCATCGCCCGCGATCTGCTCGGGCGGCACCGCGATGCGCAGGCGGCGTATCGCGAGGCGATCGGTCTCGATGCGTCGATGCGCAGCGCGGAGGTCAATCTCGCCTTGTCGTACGCGCTGGCCGACCGCCCCGGTGACGCCGCGCTGCTCCAGCCGCGGCTAGACCAAGCCGCCGCGCACGCTATCGGGGACAACCGAAGCGTGGGGCCGCCCGCCCTCGCCCAGGATCTGCAGCCGCCGGCGGCGAGCGCGGGCTCGCCGCTCGCACGCCTGGCCGCACCAACCCCCCTGTCGCTCCCCGGTGGTGCGACATCCGCCGTCGCACGACCTGTCCCTCCGGCCGCGACGGCTGCGGCGGCCTCGGACGCCTCGCCGGCCCCCAGGCGCGTGACCGATGCTGCTGCCTCGCCGGAACCAGCCGCAGTCACGCTGCCGGCTCCTGCCGCCGCGACGGCTCCGGCCGCCCTGGCCGCGACACGGACGCGGGTCGAACTGAGCGCCACCGCGGACGCCTGGATGCAGGTGCGCGACAGGTCCGGACGGGTGCTGCTGAGCCGCATCCTGCACCCCGGCGATGCCTGGCCGGTGCCGGCGCGACCGAACCTGGTACTGACCACCGGCAATGCCGGCGGCACCGACATCCTGGTTGACGGGGTGGCGATCCCGTCGCTGGGAGCCTCGGGTGCCGTGCGGCGCGATATCCCGCTCGATGCCGGAATTCTGGAGGCCCGGGTGCATCCTTCGGTGTTGCGGCCGATAGCCACGGCGAGCGCCGGACCGCCGGTTACGCCCCTGGCGGCGCCATCCACTCCGTCGCCATCCGACGGCGCGGCATCCGTTACGGAGCGTTCTGCCCACCCGGCCGCTACCTCAGCCTCAGCCTCGGGCACCGTGCCGACATCCAGGCGCGCGATCGACACGGCCGCCTCGCCCGCACCGGCGCCATCCGCACCGCCGACCCAGGCTGCCGCTGCCACGGTCGTCGCCCAGCCGCAGGTCGTCGCGAGCGCCACTGCGGACGCGACGCCGCCAGCCGATCGCGGGTTGCTTGCCGCGGGTGTCTCGCCCGGGAAGCGGGCCCTCACCATCGGCGTCGATGGTGTCACTGGCGCCACGGGTATCATCTGGCCCGGCGATCTGGTCGACCTGATCCTGACGCAGGATCTGCAAGGCGCGGCAGCTTCCCAGGATCATCGCATTGCGGCCGCGACGGTGTTGTCCAAGGTGCGCGTGATCGCCATCGATGATCGTCTCGTGCAGGAGGCGTCGCCCACAAGCGCGCAGAAGCTGGCACGCACGGTGACGTTTGAGGTCGATCGCGACCAGGCGAAGCGCGTCTCCGTCGCGACTCGGCTCGGTCGTTTGTGGCTCGCCACACGGTCGGGCGACGCCGTGCGTCAGGCAGCCAATCCACATCCGGCGTCGCCGACGGTGTGGGCCAGTGAAGCCGTGACCGTGCCCGCGCAGAATCCCCTGTCCGCTGCCAATCACATCGTCCGCGTGTTTCCCGGCGCGGCCGACAGCAAGGAGTTCCATTTCTGACACACCACGAGACGCCCCGCCCGAGGCGTCGGCTTCCGGAGATCGCCATCGCGGCGCGGCAGAGTCCTCTGCCGCGCCGCGATGGCATTTACGCCTAGCAGCCTGTCGGACTGAGCAAGCTTGCGGAAGAATGAGTTGCGTTGGGGTAGAAAATGGTAATCATATTTCCCATGGGGGGCGAATGACGAAATGAAAACCCATTTCGTTCTTACTTTGTGCTTAAGTCCGACAGGCTGCTAGCCCCGCCGTTCGACCCATACCCGCGGATATCGATCAGCAGCACCGAGGATCGCAGGGAATGTGGGAAGTAGCCGTCGGTGCCGGTGCAGGCCAGGACGCTTCGAATAATGTGGAAGCAGAAGAGATCGGGCGATCGTCAGCCCTCACTCCGGATAGATCATCTGAGGGGTATCCGATCCACACTTGCGGTGCGCACCTTCTATGGCGTTGATTAGCAAGACGTTTCGGCCGCCGGGGCCGCGGCCGGCCGGATCGGGTTCCGGGCCGTCCCACGCTATCCCCACGATCCCCGGTAAAACGTCCCTCCCGCTGGCCATCTCGGACCCGGGTGCAGCCGGGCCGACCGCACCGCGTGGAAACACACCCCGCTCGGCAAAAAAGAAGGCGAAGGTGCCGGCCGGTCGGCCGACACGCCCCACCCATTGGTGATCAAGCAGGTGCGGCGGCAGCGAACAGCACGTAGCAGCCGGCGCGGCGGGGCAACCGTGTCGTCTTCAGCTGCCCACCCTGACCAGCGGCGTCGGCCGGAGTTGACCCGATCCGCCCTCGCCCCAATCCGTTGTCGTCGTGTTGCATGTCGGTTACCTTTGCCTCCCTGCAGACCGCCCATTGGACCCGCTCGGGTAGACAGTCCCGACCTCGGTGCGATCTATTCGCGGTCGCCGAATGTAATAGAGTCGCCCCTGCCGCGGTCTACATGTGCGCAAGCCGACAGCCAGGAGCCGGCATTGCCGAAGGACGACCCACGACGCCGCTTCGAGCTGCTGGCCCTGCCGCATCTCGATGCCGCGTACAATCTCGCCCGCTGGCTGACCGGGAACGCGGAGGACGCCGAGGATGTGGTGCAGGAGGCCTATCTGCGGGCGTATCGTTTCTTCGATGGGTTCCGCGGCGACAACATCCGCGGTTGGCTGCTGACCATCGTGCGCAATTACTTCCACACCTGGGCGAAGGAGAACCGCTCGCCGCGTCTCGGCTTCGTCGCCGAAATGCCAGAGGCGGACAGCGCCGAGGACGAGCGCATCCTTTGGGGTGCGCCGCAGGCCGACCCCGAGACGCTGCTGCTGCGCGACATCGACCACGCGACGGTGAGACAGCTGATGCAGCGCCTGCCGTCGGCCCATCGCAAGATCCTGCTAATGCGCGAGGTGGAGGAGCTGTCGTACCACGAGATCGCCAGCATCACCGGCTTGAAGATCGGCACGGTGGCGGCGCGCCTGTCGCGGGCGCGGGACGCGCTGCGGGCCCTGTGGAATGACGAGGCTGCCAAGGAGATGTTTGCCAAGGAGAGCGGCAATGGCGCCTGACCGCTACGCGCCGCTGTTGTCCGCGGCACTCGATGGCGAACTCGGCTGGTTCCGCCGCTGGCGCATGGCGCGGCATCTCAAGGCCTGCCCGTCCTGTGCGGCCAAGCTGGAGGGGCTGCAGACCATGCAGGTGGCGATCCGCACCACATATCGCGCGCCGCCCGGCTTGGCGCAGCGCATCGGCAACATGCTGCCGCGCGAGGATGTGATGCCGACGGCGCGGCCGCGGTGGGGCCTTGCGCCGCTCGCCGGCACCGCCCTCGCCGGCGCGCTGGCGGGCGCGGCGCTGACCCTGCTGGTGGTTGGGGGCCCGGTGCGTCAGGGCAATCCGGACCTGACCGAGGCGGTGCTGGACGGCCACATCCAATCGCTGGTCACCGATCATTTGACCGATGTGCTGACCTCGGACCAGCACACAGTGAAGCCCTGGCTGTCGGCGCGGCTGGATGTCTCGCCGCCGGTGCTCGACCTCGGCACCGAGGGGTTTGAGCTGATCGGCGGGCAAGTCTCCTACTTCGGCGGCCGCCGGCGGGCAGCGGTGGTGTATCGGCGCGGCCAGCATGTGATCGACCTGTTCGCCTGGGGGGCACCCGGTGCACCGGACGCGAAGTTCCGGCGTGAGACCCGTCAGGGTTACAACCTGATCTTCTGGCGGCGGGACGGTATCGAATACGCCGCGGTCTCCGATGTGGAGATGGACCAGTTGGCCAGATTTACCGGTCTGGTCGCGGGCGCCGGCTGCAGCGGCCCATTGCCGCAGATTGCGGCCGAAGGTGGAAGCGGTCCGGTGCCGCAGAAGGCGGCCGAGGGCGGTAGCAGCCTGTTGCCGCAGAAGGCGGCCGAGGGCGGTAGCCGCCTGTTGCCGCAGAAGGAGGCCGAGAGTAGCAGCGGCCCGGTGCCGCAGAAGGCACCCGAGGACGGCCGCGTCCCGTTGTCGCGGAATGCTGGGTCCCTCCCTTGCAAGCAGTAGCCTCGCAGAAGACTTGACCGTCGGCAGTGCAAATGGGGGATGCCAACAGCCCTCAATTTGCGCTCCAGCGACCGCAGCCTGTTCCGCGTCTGGCTGCTGACCATCGTGCGCAATGCCTTCCACACCTGGGTGAAGGAAAATCGCTCGCCGCGCCTGGGCTTCGTCGCCGAAATGCCGGAGCCGGACAGCACCGAGGACGAGCGCATCCTGTGGGGTGCCCCGCGGGCTGACCCCGAGACGCGGCTGCCGCGCGAGATCGGCCACGCGACGGTGGGACTGCCGATGCAGCATTTTCCGTCGGCCTATTGCGAGATCCTGCTGCTGCGCGAGGTGGCGGAACTGTCCTATCGCGACATCCCCGGCATCACCGGCACGCCAGTGGACACGGTGATGTCGCGCCTGTCGCGGGCGCGCGATGCGCCGCGCCGAATGTGGCACGGCGAGGCCGCCAAGGAGATGTTTGCCAAGGAGACCGGCAATGGCGCCTGATCGCGCCTGTGGCAGCCCGCGGCGATGAGGCTTACTGTGTTTCGGCATCTTCGATGAATTGATGGGCCTTCGCGATGCCCATCAAAAGCTCGGTGGGTCTATTGTGGCATTGGAATTGGCATCGGAATGGGCACCGGAACATGTACGGCCCGGCGTTGTCTTGGTAGCCACTTGGTCACCGTACTTTGGGCCTCCGACAAAGATGGACCTGATAGAACCCGAGGCAGACGGAAAGAACGTCCGGGCCAACGTCCGAAAGAGCGTGAATGCTGCGATTGAAGCAATCAGGAACAGCCATCCAGAAGCGGGGAAGGAGGCTGCCGCCTTCCTTAAGCGGGCCATCGATTCCGATGATTATTCTTATTGGTACGATAGCCATCAGGTCTCTGTTGTGTGGTGCGTAAAAACAATTCCAGGCGGTCCGTGGATACGACGTCAGGGCAAACCTCAGACATCGAAGCGAAAGCGGCAGGGGGCGCGCGTGGCAGGGCGATGAGAGTGCGGCGGGGGTTCCCGGGCATCTTCCCGGCCTCGACCGGGAAGACCATGTCGGACACGCCGTGGCCAATCGAAGCGCGTCGTGCCGTGCGCTCGTGTCGTGCACCAGCGGGATCTGCCCATGAACGACAGACCGCCCCCCAATATCCCACGTGGGCATCGACGGGCTTCACCGAGAATCGTGGGGAATAAGAGAAGTAGCCGGCGGCGGCGTTAGAGGCCAAACTGCGTCGAAAGGCTCGGAAACCGGGCATATTGGGCACTTCGTCAGCACTCACTCTCCAAATAGATCATCTTCCGCGTCACCCCGCCGTCGATGACGAACTCGGCGCCGGTGACGAAGCGGCTCTCCGGTCCCAGCAGCCAGGCGGCGAGGCCGGCGATGTCGGCCGCCTCCCCGACGCGGCCGGCCGGGTGGAACGCATGATCCTCCGCCCGCGGGGCGTCGCCCTTGGTGAAGATCCAGCCGGGGCTGATGCAGTTAACGCGCACCTCCGGCCCCAGACTGATCGCCAGCGCATGCGTCAGCGCCACCAGCCCGCCCTTCGACGCCGCATAGGCCTCGGTGTTCGGCTCCGACATGTGCGCACGGGTGGAGGCAATGGTGACCACCGCACCCCGCGCCGCCCGCAGCAAGGCCTCGGCGGCGCGGACCAGCAGGAACGTGCTGGTCAGGTTGACCGCCAGGACGCGCGACCACTCGGCCAGAGTAAGGCTGGCGAGCGGCTTGCGGACGTTGATGCCGGCGTTGCAGACCAGCCCGTCGAGGCGGCCTTCTTGCGCGGTCAGGCCGGCGATCAGCGCGGCGACCGCGGTTTCCTCGGCGACGTCGCAGGCGACCGCGCGAACACCGGCGGGGGCGCCGGCAGGATCGCGATCGGCGATCACCACGCGCCAGCCGTCGGCGACCAGTCGCGCGGCGATGCCGGCGCCGATGCCGCGGGCGCCGCCGCTGATCAGGGCGACGCGCGGGGTGGGGGCGGACCGGGTGGTGGATGAGGACAAGGTGGTGGCCACGGCGCCCCGAGTTTGCTTGGCGGGCGGGCCGGCCTCAACCCCTCGCGCGAAGACGCGCGACCCGCTTCGCGGGCTTTGGGGGTTGACCCCGGCCCGCCCGCCGAGCAAGTCGCTGTGATGCCGTTCAGGGCGAGGGCTGCACGCCGTGTCGTATGATGGGTCAGGGTCGGGTTTGGTGGTTGACGCAGCGATCACCTCGCGGCATTCGCTGCGGGCGTTCCTGCCGACGCCGGTGCCGCGGGCGATCGTGGAGCACCTGCTGGATGTGGCCGCCCGCGCCCCCAGCGGCACCAACATGCAGCCCTGGCGGGGCCACGTGATGGCCGGCGAGCGTCTGCGCCGGTTCTGCGATACGGTCGAGGCCGCGTTCCTGGCCGGCGTCACCGACCAGCGGGACTACCGCTACTACCCCGAAACCTTCTTCGAGCCCTACCTGTCCCGCCGCCGCGAGGTCGGCTGGGGCCTCTACTCCCTGCTCGGCATCGCCCGCGGCGAGGGCCAAAAAATGCGCGCCCAGCACGCCCGCAACTTCCGCTTCTTCGGCGCGCCGGTGGGCGTGATCTTCACCATCGACCGGCGGCTGGAGATCGGCAGTTGGCTCGACTACGGCATGTTCCTGCAGAACGTCATGGTGGCGGCACGCGGCATCGGTCTGGACACCTGTCCGCAGGCGGCCTTCGCGGGCCTGCCCAATATCGTCCGCGCGGCGCTCGACCTGCCGTTCCAGGACGTGGTGGTCTGCGGCATGGCGATCGGCCACGCCGACCCGGACGCGGTGGAGAACACCTTGCGGACGACGCGCGCGCCGGCGCGGGACTTCATGACCTTCGCCGGGTTCGAGGATTGAAAGGAAGCCCCAAGGAAGCCAATGCGATGATCCGCCGTATCGGTCCCTCGCGCCTGTCGCCGACCCGCGGCCGTTCGGTGATTCACAACGGCGTGGTCACCACCGTCGCGACCTCCGGCACCAAGGACCCGTCGCTCTATGCGCAGGCGCGCGACGCGCTGGCCGCCATCGATCGCAACCTGGTCGAGGCCGGCACCGACAAGTCGCGCATCCTCACGGCGATGGTCTACATCACCGACATGCGCGACAAGCCGGAGCTGAACCGCGCCTGGGACGAGTGGGTCGACCGCGCCAACCTGCCGATGCGGGCCTGCCTGGGCGTCGACCTTGAGGGCGATGATCTGGTGGAAATCGTCGTGACCGCCGCGGTGTGACGGATCGCGGCCGCGGTCCCCACGTCGCAATGTCCCCTGCCCGGTCAGGTTCCCGCGCGGTGCGAGGCCATCCCAACGTCCCCGGTCGGCGCGACAAGGACGCGGCGCCTGGCATCGCGCGCAGGGTTGCCCAGGGGAGACGGTTTGCGGCCGCGCGCCAAACAAAAACTCATACCAGCGGCCCAACGCCGGATGAACGGTCAGGAATGAGGGCCGCTGGTATGATCGGTGCGGGTCAGCGGCGGCTGGCAGCCGCACGCATCACGATCGGGCAGCGATCCGCACCAGGGGACCCACGGTTGTCGCCGCCGGCGAAGGCGGCACCGGTTCGACGGCATACGTTTGGTAAAGCACCGCGAGGGTCTGCTGCAGCTCGATCAGTTGCATCGCCTGGCGGGAGAACTCCACCAGCCGGCCGACCGCCGCCGGGGTCAGGGAACGCGGCTGCAGGCCGACGATGCAGAATGTGCCAAGGCAATACCCATGCCGGTCGACCAGCGGCGCGCCGGCATAGAAGCGCAAATACGGCGGGCCTAGGACATAGGGGTTGTCGGCGGACCGTGCGTCCTCGCGCGTGTCCTCGATGACCAGGGGCGTATGGTTATGGATGGCGTAGGCGCAGAACGAGTGCTCGCGCGGCAGCCTGTCGAAGCCGGCGCCCGCCTCGGCGAGGAAATACACCTGCGTCCTGCCGACCAGGGCAATGGCCGCCTGGTCGATTGCGAAGAACGCCCTGGCCTGCTTCACCAGCTCGACGGCACGGACGTCGGCCACCAGCCCACGGTGGCGGTACGCCATGAGGGCGATGTAGCGCTCCGATTCGTTCTTCGGCAACGGGGCGGGCGGCAAATGGCGGTCTCCCGAGGGCAGCCAGCAGGGTCGCCGCCAATCAGGCAGCCAGTCATCATCACGCCGTTTGGTTGCCAAACCCTTAAGGGCTATTTCGTGAACAACCGCGCCGATGGCCGCCGGCTCGCGCCACCCCACCACGCGCGGGGCTACTTCCGCAGCGCCTCCACCCCCAGCTCGGCCCACATCCAGCCGAAATCATAATCGCCAAGCGGATCGTCGGCGGCCCTCTGGCTGGCGGTGCCGTTCTCCAGGTATTTCAGCCACGCCACCAGCTTCTGGCGCCCGGGCGCGGTGCGCGCCGCCTCGCGCGGTGAGACATTGCCCAGCGCCGGGACTGGTTGATCGAGCTGCGCCCGGTAATGCCTGTCCATCATCTCGTGCACGATCCCGGCCTGCACTTCGGGCGGGATCGTGCTCTCGGGTGGCGCCGCGTCCGCCGGACGCGCGGCAAGCACCTGCTCTACCGTCTGGATTTCCGTCAGCGGCACGCCGACCAGCCCGTCGAGCGCTTGTGCCAGCAGCGCCTGCCCGCGTGTCGCGCGGGCGCGCGAGTTGGTTTCGAGCACGACGGCCGTTTCCGTCAGCTCGACATTGCCCAGCGAGACGCCGTCCTCGCCGACCGCGGTCGTGGCCAGCGTAATCGTACGCCCCGGGCCTTGCCGCTCGCGGCGCGGCGCGGCGGCGCGGCGGTCCGCCGCCTCGACCCAACCCCATGCGTCGTCGCCGTCGGTCCTCAGCCCGGCGACCGTATCGAGGCGCACCCGCACCTGCTCACCCGTGGTCCCGGGCTGCAGGGGAAAGCGCACCCGGCAGAACTCGATATCGTCGCCGTCGCTGTTCACCAGGTGTGGCCGCTTGTCGCCTCGGACCCGGGCCAGCGCGTCCTCCAGCCACATGGCCGAGAACAACGGCGCCGACCAACCCAGGGCCAGATCGTCCGCAACCTCGCGCTGCGTCGCCGCGTCGAGCGCCACATCGAGTTCGCGCGCCGCCCCCTTGAACCTGCGGCGCATCCCGCGCCTGAAGGTGTGCAATTCCCGCAACACCTCCTCCGACAGGTCATGGTCGAATACCAGCGTGCCGCCCGACATGACGTGCCGGCCGTTCAACGCGACGATCCGCGTGGCCAGGCGGTCCCATTGCCTGAGTGTCCTGGTCGCGGACTGCTCGGAAACGCGCACCGGCTCGCCGTGGCGCACGATGTCGCGCGCGAGGAAGGATTGGCCGGGCACGACCTCGCTGACCTGGTACAGGCTCATCTCGGAGTCGCGCAGCGCCTGCATGTAGCGCTTGTTGGTGACGGGTTCCTTCCAGCCGCGGCGCTTCAGGTAGTCGTCGACGATGTTGCGGGTGCCCCCCAGTCGGTGCGCGTCAGGAAGTCCTCGAACGCGCAGCCGAACAGGATCATGGCGTGATGATCGCCCAGCAGCTCGCCCAGTTCGTCCACGCCGACGCCGGCCGCCTCGCAGGCCTCACCGATGTGCTCCTGGAACACCTCGCGAAATTCGCCGCTCCATTCGGGCCGTTCCAACCATTTCATCAAGCCGGACAGAGCGTCGCCGAGGGCCATGGGGTGCGCCATTGGTGGGTGAGGAAAGCGGCAATGGTAGAGTCGCCACGCCCCGCCGGCAACCGCGACGCGCTAGCGGAAGTCGCGCGTCGCGACCTTGATTCCTCGCTCGCGCGGCCCCTGCTCGCGCGGGTCATCGCCGTTCGGGTGGGTGACCGCGTCGCCTCGCCCGTGCGCCAGCGGAAATTCTCCCCCGCGCCCCCCGACGCTGGCCAGCAAGTCGGAAAAATCGGTCAGGTGGTCGGCGATGACGTGGATCACCTCGCCCTCCTTCTGCACCTTGCCGCGGCAGCCCAGCATGCTGGCCGACATCACCAGCCGGCGCTGGCGCTCGAACACCGAGGGCCAGACGATCAGGTTGGCGTGGCCGGTTTCATCCTCGATGGTGATGAACAGCACGCCGCTGGCGCTGCCGGGCCGCTGCCGCACCAGGATGACCCCGGCCAACGTGGCGCGTGCGCCGTCGCGCAGCTCCGCCAGCGCGGCGCAGGGCAGGATGCGCTCGCGGGTGAGCTCGTCGCGCAGGAAGCTGACCGGGTGGCGGCGCAGCGACAGGCCGACGCTGCGATAATCCTCCACTACCTCGCCGCCCTGCGGCATCTTCGGCAGCGGCACCGACGGTTCCGCCGCCTCATCGGCCGCGGCGAACAGCGGCAGCCTGGAGTCCGCCAGGCCGCGGATCTCCCACAGCGCCTGGCGCCGATCGAGGCCCAGCGCGTGGAATCCGTCGGCCTCGGCGATGCGCTCCAGCGCCGCCACCGGCACGCCGGCGCGCCGCCGGAGGTCCGTGACGCCGCGATACGGTTCTGGCCCGCGCGCCCCGATCAGGTCCGCGGCATGGGCGTTGCCAGCCCTTCACCATGCACAGCCCCAGCCGCACGGCGAGAAACCGGCCCGCCGCCGGCTCCCCCATCGCCGGTTCCAACGTGCAGTCCCAGCGCGAGGCATTGACGCAGACCGGGCGGACCTCGACGCCGTGCTGGCGCGCGTCGCGCACGATCTGCGCCGGCGCGTAGAAGCCCATCGGCTGGGCGTTCAGCAGCGCGCAGCAGAACACGTCCGGGTGGTGGCACTTCATCCACGACGAGGCGTAGGCGATCAGCGCGAACGACGCGGCGTGGCTTTCGGGGAAACCGTAGCTGCCAAATCCCTCGATCTGCGAAAAGGTGCGTTCGGCGAAGTCGCGCTGGTAGCCGCGCGCCACCATCCCCGCGATCAGTTTTTCCCGAAATGTCGAGACCGTCCCGCTCGCCTTGAACGTCGCCATGGCGCGGCGCAAGCTGGTCGGCCTCGCCGGGGGAAAAACCGGCGCAGACGATGGCGACGCGCATCGCCTGCTCCTGGAACAGCGGCACGCCCAGGGTCTTTTCCAGCACCGCGCGCAGCTCGGGCGTCGGGTAGTCGATCGGTTCCTTGCCCTCGCGGCGGCGCAGGTAGGGATGCACCATGTCGCCCTGGATCGGCCCGGGGCGCACGATCGCCACCTGGATCACCAGGTCGTAGAACGTGCGTGGCTTCAGCCGCGGCAGCATCGACATCTGCGCGCGGCTCTCGATCTGGAACGTCCCCAGCGTGTCGGCGTGGCGGATCATCGCGTAGGTGGCGGGGTCCTCCGCCGGCACGGTGTCCATTGTCAGCCGTAGGCCGCGGTGCTGCGCCAGCAGATCGAACGCCCGGCGCATGCAGCCGAGCATGCCCAGGCCGAGCACATCCACCTTCATGAAGCGCAGCGCGTCGATGTCGTCCTTGTCCCACTCGATCACCTGGCGGTCGTCCATCGCCGCCGGCTCGATCGGCACCAGTTCGTCCAGCCGGTCCTCGGTCAGCACGAAGCCGCCGGGGTGCTGCGACAGGTGGCGCGGGAAGCCGATCAGCGCGCGCGACAGCTCCAGCGTCAGCCGCAGCCGGCGGTCTTCCAGGTTCAGGTTCAGCTCGGCGGCTTCCGCTTCGGCGACGCCTTCCTCGGACCAGCCCCAGATCTGCCCGGCCAGCGCGCCGGTGACGTCCTCCGACAGGCCGAGCGCCTTGCCGACCTCGCGCACGGCGCCGCGGGCGCGGTAGCGGATGACGGTGGCGCACAGCGCGGCGCGGTCGCGGCCGTAGGTGTTGTAGACCCACTGGATGACCTCCTCGCGCCGCTCGTGCTCGAAATCGACGTCGATGTCGGGCGGTTCGCGGCGCTCGGCGCTGACGAAGCGCTCGAACAGCAGGCCGGAGCGGGTCGGGTCGATCGCGGTGATGCCGAGCACGAAGCAGACCGCCGAGTTGGCGGCCGAACCGCGGCCCTGGCACAGGATCCCCTTCGACTTGGCGAAGCGGACGATGCTGTGCACCGTGAGGAAGTACGGCGCGTAGTCGAGCTGCGCGATCAGGGCGAGTTCGTGCTGAAGCTGGCGGGACAACGGCGTCGGGCACGCCGTCGGGGTAGCGCGCGGGCGGCGCCGTCCCAGGTCAGGGTTTCCAGCGCCTGCTGCGGGGTCTGGCCGGGGACGCGGACCTCGGTGGGGTACTGGTAGCGCAGCGTCGTCGAGCGAGAAGCGGCAGCGCTCGGCGATGTCCAGCGAGCGGGCGACGGCGTCCGGGTGGCGGGCGAACAGGCGCGCCGATCTCGTCCGGCGGATTTCAGGTGGCGGTCGGCGAAGCGTTCGCGGCGGAAGCCGGCGTCGTCGATCGTGCAGCCCTCGCGGATGCAGGTGAGCACGTCCTGCAGGATGCGGCGCTGCGGCGCGTGGTACAGCACGTCGCCGGTGGCGACGGTGGGGATTTTTCCGGCCGCGGCCAGGTCGGCAAGCTGTTGCAGCCGGACCGCGTCGTTCGGCCGGCGGTGCAGCGTCAGCGCGAGGTAGCCGCGGTCAGAAAAATCCGCGCGCAGGCGGGTGAGTGCCGCTTGGGCCGTTTCATCCGGGGCGTCGGCCAGCAGGACGGCGATCAGCCCCTCGGCGTGGGCGGCGAGATCCGCCCAGGCGAGGCTGCAACGCGCCCTTGCCGGCGCGGCGCTTGCCGATGGTCAGCAGACGGCACAGCCGCGCGTAGGCGGCGCGGTCGGTGGGGTAGACCAGGACGGGGGAAGCATCGGTCAGGTCCAGCCGGCAGCCGACGACCAGCCGGACGCCGGTGTCGGCGGCGCGCTGGTGGGCGCGGACGATGCCGGCCAGCGAGTTGCGGTCGGTGATGCCGAGCGCCGCCAGGCCGAGCAGGGACGCCTGGGCGAACAGCTCCTCGATGTGCGAGGCGCCGCGCAGGAAGGAGTAGTTGCTGGTGACGTGCAGCTCGGCATAGCCGGTCATGCCGGCAGTGTAGCAGCCTGTCTGGCCCAAGCACAAAACAAGAACAGCATATCAGCCGGTACCGCACCGGGCGGATGTCCGAACTGCGGCACGACGGCCGCGATCCATGACGCCCGAGGCGGGCCCGGACCGGCGAAGACCTTCCTCCTCGACCGCGTCGAAGCGTTCCTGGCTCGACCCGTTGTTGCGCCGGATCATGGCGCGTCAAGGTTCCCCGACCTGAAAATCTCCTGCCTGCGGCGGTGCGACCGGCCGAAACAACGTGCGGTCCGGCTTCAGGTCCAGCAGAGGCGTCCCGTCCAGGCAGTCCAGCCCGCGCACCAGCACTGTCGCATCCTCGACGCCAACCAACTGAACGATCGACGTGCCGATCGGGTTCGGCCGCACCGGGGAGCGCAACGCGAACGTGCCAACGGCGGTCCCGTCATTGGCCGGGCTTTGGCGCACCAGATCGCGGCGCGACAAGTGCAGCCAGTAGATCACCTCGAGGCGCGCGTACCGCGCCAGCCCGTCCAGGGCCTGCATCCAGAGCGCGAAAACCTCGATGCGACACACCGGGCCGTCCAGGCGGCCCTGGCGTGGCGTCTCCAGGCGCGACCGCCACGGCGTGTGGATGCGGCCGATGAACACCAGGCCGGCATCGGTCGCCGGTGGCGGAATGACGGCAACCTCGCCCGGGCGGATCTCGTTCTCGCGGACCATGCTCGTTCCGATTTCTCAAGCCCTGTGGCTGCCGGCGGGAGCCCTTGAGGCGGGACATTGCCACGCGGCACGTTCCCGCGACAGGCGGGCCGTGATCCCGGTTGCGCAGCCTGCCGCCCGGATCACGCCGCCTGGCGCAGCGCCTCCGCCTCGATCCGCGCCAGCGACCGCAGCCCCACCACCTGCCGCAGATTCCCCTCCACCAGATGCACCACCTCGGCCGGCATGGCCTGCATGGCGATCTCGACGTGCATCACGTCGGCGCCGCGGTGCGACCACATCCGGTCGGGGATCAGGTCGCGCTTGGCGAAGGGTTCCAACAGGCGGGACAGCAGGCCGGGAAACGGGTCGGCGTCCAGCATGAAGCGGACGGCGACGGATTCTGGGTGGTCGGGGGACATGAAAAGGCTCCGGACTCGGCGGGACAGCGAATTGGGCGCGGGTAACCCCGGCTGCTCAGGCAGCCGGGCGGCTAATTCGCGTGTCGAGGGTCCGGAGCGACATGCGAGGTGTATATCACAGGTGGAGGGATTAGGCCAGGGGATTGTGGCGGGGCGCCAGGGGAATGGCAGATTCGAAACCTCTTGACAGGCGAATCGCCGCTTGCCCGATTCGGGCATGATCAACTCTACCAATCGGCGTGCAAAACGCAGCTTGGGAGAGCGCCGTGGATCAATTTGTCGCCTGCTGGGACGGGTTGGAGGTCCGCGCACTGGCAATGCCGGTTTGCACGAGTTCCACGAAATGATGGTGATCGCCCTATGCACCGTGCTCAGTGGCGGTCAAGGCGCGACACATATGGCGGCGTTCGCGGTGGCAAAGGAGCCGTTCCTGCGCAGCTTCCTCAAGCTGGAACACGGCCTGCCGAGCCACGATACGTTCAGCCGTCTGTTTCGCCGGCTCGATCCCGAGCAGTTCCGCGCCTGCTTCCAGCGCTTCATGGGCCGGTTTGCCGATGCCTGCCAAGGTGTTGTCGCGGTTGATGGCAAGGTGCTGCGCCGCTCGTTCGATAAGGCCAGCGGCAAGTCGGCGCTGCACATGGTCAGCGCCTGGGGCAGCGATGCGAGGCTGGTGCTGGGACAGATCGCCACGGACGCCAAGTCAAACGAGATCACCGCGGTGCCAAAGCTACTGGCAATGCTCTCGTTGAAGGACACCATCGTCACGGTTGACGCGCTCAACTGTCAGCGCGCCATCGCTCAGCAGATCATTGATCAGGGCGGTGACTATGCCCTGGCCCTGAAGGGGAACCAGGGCACACTGCATGATGACGTGAGCCAGTTTCTCGACGATCCGGCTTGCGAGGCGATCACCGCCGCACCGGTGGTGGACGCCGATCATGGCCGCATCGAGACACGCACAGCCACGGTCTCCACCGACATCGCCTGGCTGCAGGAGGACCACAAGTGGCCGGGTCTGGCGGCGATCGGCAAAGTCGCCCGGGTCCGTGAAACCGCCAGCAAGACGACGACTGAGACGGCCTATTACCTGCTCAGCACGGCGTTGTCAGGCGAACGCTTCAACGAAGTCGCGCGTGAGCATTGGGGGGTTGAGAACCGGCTGCATTGGCGCCTGGACGTCGTCATGAACGAGGATCAGGACCGCACCCGCCTGGGCAACGGTCCGCAAAACCTCGCAGTGCTGCGACACATGGCGCTGAATGTCATGCAGAAGGACACCTCCAAGGGATCGCTCCGCGGCAAGTTCATGCGGGCCGGTTGGGATGACCGTTACCTAGCCCACTTGCTGGCCCTGTTTTGAAGTGCGATTGCCCTGGGCGGGGCGCGGTGGCCATCGTCTCCGACATCGCCTCCAACGCCGCACGGCCGGCTCACCCGCCCTGGCCGCCGATGGTGCTGTGGAACCGCGCCAGGAACGCGCGCGTACGCTGATTGCGCGGCCGCACCAGCACCTCGTCCGCGCTGCCCTGCTCGACGATCTGGCCTTCGTCCATGAACACCACGCGGTCCGCCACCTCGCGCGCGAACGCCATTTCGTGCGTCACCACGATCATCGTCGTGCCCTCGACGGCCAGTTGCCGCAGCACCTCCAGCACCTCGCCGACCAGTTCGGGATCGAGCGCCGAGGTCACCTCGTCGAACAGCATGACCTCCGGCGCCATCGCCAGCGCACGTGCGATCGCCACGCGCTGCTGCTGGCCGCCCGACAGGGCGCGCGGAAAGCGGGCGTGGTGGTCGGCCAGCCCCACCTTGGCCAGCAGCGCGCTGGCGATGCCCAGCGCCTCGGCCTCCGGCAGCTTTTTCACGATGACCGGTCCCGCCATCACGTTGCGCAAGGCCGTCATGTGCGGGAACAGGTCGAATTGCTGGAACACCATGCCGGTGCGCGCCCGCAGCCGTGCCAGCTCGCGCCCGGTCGGCAGTTTTTCGCCCCCGCCGAAGCGGATCGTCCGGTCGCCCAGCCGCAGCGTGCCGGCGGCCGGCTCCTCCAGCAGGTTGATGCAGCGCAGCAGTGTCGACTTGCCGCAGCCCGACGGGCCGATGATGACGACGACCTCACCGCGATGCACCTCCATCGACACGCCGCGCACCGCATGCACCTTGCCGTAGCTCTTGTGGATGCCGTCCAGCCGGACCCTGACATCCGCGGGCGGCGCCTGGTCGCTACTGGTCAATTCGGGCCTCCAGCCGCTTGGCCCAGCGGGTCAACGGATACAGCATGATGAAATACATCGCCGCGACCGAGGTATACACCTCGAGCGGACGGAACGTGTCGGCAACGACGATCGATCCGGTATACATCAGGTCTGGCACCGCGACGACATAGAGCAGCGAGGTGTTCTTGAGCTGGGTCACCGCTTGGTTGACGAACGGCGGCACCATCCGCCGGGTCGCCTGCGGCAGGATGATGTGGCGCATCAGCTCGCCGTAGGTCATGCCGAGCGCGCGCGCCGCCTGCCACTGGCCGCGGTCGATCGAGATGATCCCGCCGCGCACGATCTCGGTCGAGAACGATCCCATGTACAGCGTGAGCCCCAGGCCGGCGGCGAGCCAGGCCGGCAGCGCGACATTCAGGACGATGGGCAGCGCGAAATAGAACCAGACGATCTGCACCAGCAGCGGCGTGCAGCGGAACACCTCGACGTAGATGTGGATCGGCAGCTCAGTCCAGAACCTGCGGTAGAGCGAGGCCATGCCGCAAACCACGCCGATGAGCAGGCCGCCCGCGACCGTGCCGAACGAATAGGCGAGCGTGACGCCGGCCGCCTTGTACCAGTAGTCCGAGTAATTCCATACCACGCCGAAGTCCCAGTGATAGACCATCGGTAGCCTCCTGTTCCGTTGTCGTTTGTTGCGGTGGCGGCACGGCGCGCCGCGGCGCTGCGCCGGCCGCGCATCGCAAGGCCTGTGCATGGCGAAGGGGGCGGCGCGTGCCGCGGCATCCGCGCAGCGTGGCGCCGGTAATGCCGCCGGCCCAGGCCCGCGCAGCAGCGCGGGCCTGGTCAGCGCCTCATTTCTCGAACGTTACGCCGGGCGGAATCTCGTTGATCCCTACGGTCTGGAGCGAATCGCGCATGCGCTTTTCGTTGTAGCCCAGCAGATCGTTCCATTCCGCCCAACGGTCGATATACTGCTGCCAGCGCACGTCGTCTTCCATGCGGATTCCGGCATAGCCGGGCAGCGCCACCCGCGGCGTGGTGGCAACGAACGTGCCGAGCTGCGCATTTTTCTCCTTGGCCACCATGCTGGCGAGCACGGTGGTGGCGAACGCATTCGCCCGTCCCGACGACACCGCGAGGATGATTTCCGCCAGCGACTTCATCTGCAGCCGCGTCGCCTTCGGTGCCATCAACTGCAGGACGACCTCGTCGGCCGATCCGGTCATGACCGCGACGTTCACGTCGGGATTGTTGTAGTCGGCCCAGGTCTTGCCGTCGAATTTCGTGTTGTTCACCGTCACCCACTGGATCCAGTAGATCGGCCCGGAGAAATAGATCGCCGTGGCGCGCAGCGGCGTAGCCTGCAGGCCCAGATGCAGGTCGATCTTGTTCGACTGCAGCGACAGCACCACCTCGTCCCAGCCGCCGATCACCACCGGTTCGAACGTCGCGTTCGCGTTCTTGGCGATGTCCCGCCCCATGGCAACCAGCGCGCCGGTCCATTCCCCGCTCGCGTGGTCGCGGACGTAGTAGGGCGGGAAATCGAATACGCCCATGCGCACCTTGCCGGTGCGCTTGATCTGGTCCCAGGTGGATTCGGCCTTGCCCTGCGCCCGCGCTTCGCCGGATGCGACAAGGCCGGGAACCGCGGCAGCGGCCACCAGTGTGGCGGCGATCCCGCGGCGATTGGCCATCAGGGGCGGCCGGCCGGCTGATTCATTGCTCATTTATTACGTCTCCCAGGTGCGGATTCCCGCTTGCCGGCATCGATAGGTTGCGGAGACGCGCGCGCCGCGCACGGCGTTCGTCATGCCGGGTGCAACGCGCAACCGCCTCCCGTAACCGCCGGACTATCGCGGCATGATGCCGCGGCGACGCTAGAAGCCGCCTGGATCGAGTGTCAAGCTGGCGATCTGCGGCGGTTGACGCGGTGCGGCCCGCTATTAGGTTGGCCCGTGCGCGCAATCGCCGCGCGCCGTGTCTGCGCGGCAAGTCCCGTCACCGAAGCCCCAACCATGAGGCGAATGCTCATGTCCCCCTCGCAGATCCGCATCTCCGCCGTCTCGGTCTGCCCGGTGCGCATCCCGGTCCGCGCGGTGCATTCCCACGGCATCGGCGACATCGCCGCCAGCACCAACGTCATCCTGCGGCTCGACACCGACGCCGGCATCACCGGCTGGGGCGAGGCCGCGCCGTGGGCCATCTTCACCGGCTCGCCGGAGGCCTCCACCGCCGCGCTCGACATCTATCTCCGCCCCCTGCTGCTGGGCGCCGATCCGTTCCGCATCCAGGCCCTGCTGGCCGCCGCCGACCGCGCCGTGGTGCACTGCACCGAGGCCAAGGCGGCAATGGAAATGGCGCTGTTCGACATCGTCGGCAAAGCGCTCGGCACGCCGGTGTGCAACCTGCTGGGCGGCCGCGTGCGCGACGAGATCCCGCTCAGCTTCTCCGTCGCCAACCCGGATTTCGCCCAGGACGCCGACCTGATCCGCCGGCTCCTCGCCGACGGCATCCGCCTGTTCAAGGTGAAGACCGGCTTCGCCGAGCATGCCGAGGACCTCCGTCGTCTGGCCCGGCTGCGCGACCTGCTGCCCGAGGATGCCGAAATCCGCATCGACTACAACCAGGGCATGCAGCCCTGGGAAGCGATCCGCCGCCTGCGCGATATCGAGCACTTCCGCCCCACCTTCATCGAGCAGCCGGTGCCCGCCGACCAGCGCGTCGCCCTCGCTGCCATCACCGCTGCGCTGGACACCCCGGTGATGGCTGACGAAAGCGTGTTTTCCCCCGCCGACGCGCTGCTGGTCACCAGCCACCATATGGCCGACCTGATCGCCATCAAGGCGCAGAAGGCCGGCGGCATGCTGCGGGCGCGCGAGATTGCCGCGATCGCCGCCGCCGGCGGCCTGGCCTGCTATGGCGGCGACATGTGCGAGACCGGCATCGCCAGCACCGCCGGCGCGCACCTGATCGCCGCCACGGCGAACATCTCGCTCGGCTGCGAGTTCTACCAGCCGCTGTATTACCTCACCGAGGACCTGCTGGCGCAGCCGTTTGCCGTCCGCAACGGCAAGGTGCAGGTGCCGACCGCCCCCGGCCTCGGCATCGAGGTCGATGAGGACCGCCTGCGCCGCTACGCGATCTGATGCGTGCGAAGTGTCGCCTGGCATCCGGACCGAGCGCTCGGCATTCCACCGACGTAGGGCGGAAAAGCGCAGCGCATTCCGCCACTTACGCGCGCGACCGCAAGCCCGTCGGCATGGCGGGGCAGAGGTGGCGGAATGCGCTGCGCTGTTCCGCCCTACATGACGGCGGTGCGTGACACCTCTCCTGCGGCGCCGCCCCACCCCTCACGGCTGCGGCCAGATCACCTCCGGCACGCGCAGCAGCGGCGTATTGCCCATCTCCACGGTGCGGTCGCGCAGCGTCAGCGGCACCGTGACCTCGGGTGCTCCGCCGTCCGGCGGCACCTGGGACAGCAGCGTCATCACTGCCGTCCCCGCCCGCGCCGCGTCGCGCGAGATCAGGTGCTGCGCCGCCAACGCCTCCAGTGCCTTGGCGTAGCCGATCACGTGCAGTTCGGCGGTGCCTGCCGGCTGCAGATGGTCATCAAGTCTCGCCTGCGCGGTCGCGGCCAGTCCCAGCGGCCCCCAGCCGAGCGCGAAATGGGTGATGTCGAGCGCACCGCCGTCGTCACGCCACGCCTGGGCCATGGCGGGCAGCGGTCCGGGCGGCGGCAGTCCGCCCCGGATCGTCGCATCGACGGCCAGCGAGGAGATGTGCGGCCCGAACGCCCAGGTCACATGCGGCGGCAGGTCGATCGCCTCGGCGGCAAGCGTCACCGTGGGGGCGGCTGCCCCGACGACCTGGCCGGTCAGCAAGCCGATCGACGCATCCGCGGCGTGCAAGTTGCGGACCTCCAGGCTGGCGGCGCGGATGTGCGTCGTGCGGGCCAGCGGCACGTCGGCATGCAGGCGGTCGGCGCTGAACGGCCGGTCGGGGCCAGGGGCAATCCGCGCCGACTGCGCGCCGATCAGATCGATCCCCAGGTGGTCAGGGTTGGTCGCGGTCAGGCTCAGCACCACAAACTGGGCGTGCCAGGTCAGCCGGCCGGGCGCCCCCGGCGGGCCGGCGGCAACGGTCAGGTCAGGGATGCTGAGGGCGGCGGCGAGCGGCCAGCCACCGCGGACCGGGGGGCCGGCATCGACCTGCCAGCCGTCGCCCCGGCGCTGCGCCACCCAGTGCGCGAAGCCGGCGTCGAGAGCGCGGCTGGCGACGAGCCAGGCAACGGTGTGGCCGGCGATCAACACGGCCAGCAGCAGGCATGGAAGTACCGATCGTCAGCCTGCGGCGCATCGTCAGCCCCTTCCAACCGGCCATCGGATTACCCGCAACCCCAGGTCGTGGCAAACCACGAACACCGGAGGCTGCGACCGAAACGTCGTCGTCGCTTGCAACCTCTAGGCGATCCCCGATGGCCAAATAGTCCCCAACGTCGTCGCGGAGGACCCGATTCAATGACGCAACGTCTAATCGTAGTTCAATCAAGTAGTTGCGCCGGAAAATCGTGGCTCCTTCACGGATCGCAAACCGATCAGCCCACAAACTTTTCCACATGCTCCGGCACCGCGTCGATCTCGGATCGGAAGATCGATCCCAGATTGCGCATCAGAGCCTCGCGCGGCGTCCCGGCTTCGATCGGCGGACAGATCCGGATGTGGATGACGCCCGGATGCTTGTGGAAGGCGCGACGCCCCCAGCGCAAGCCGGAATCCGTGAGCACCGGGATGACCGGCAGGCCGGTGCGCGCCGCCAGTGCGGCAATGCCGGGTTGCAGCGTCAGGGGCTGGTCCGGCGCACCACGCGTGCCCTCGGGAAAGATCACGATCTGCCGCGCCTCGCGCACCGCCCGGTCGGCTTCGCGCAGCAGATGGCGTATCGCCTGCGCGCCGGCCGCGCGATCCACCGCGATCATGCCGGACGTGCGGCTGAGCAACCCGAACAGCGGGATGCGCGCCAGCTCCTGCTTCAGCACGTAGCAGCAGCGCGGCAGCAGTGTCAGCCAGACCACCGTGTCATACGCCGACTGATGGCGCGAGGCGATCAGCGCCGGGCCGCCGGTCGGCAGCCACTCGCGGCCGGACACCTCCAGGCGGATGCCGCAGATCACGCGCGCGCCGCCGACCACCATGCGCCCCCACAGCATCGCGACCCCCAGCACGCGCCCTGGCGCAAACACCGCGATCGGCGTGCCGGCCAGGGTCAGCACGAAGGTGACGCCGAAGAACCACAGGTTGAACAGCGCGGAGCGAAGCACGCTCATGCGGGATGCCCGCTCCGCGCCGCGATCGGCGGACGCTCCGGCAGCAGCGCGGTCAGGTCCAGCCGTGCGGCGAGGTACTTGCTGTATTCCTCTACCAGCAGGCGAGCCATCGCCAGGCCCGGCTGGTGCGAGCCCTCCGGGTCGACCGGCGCGGCATACAGCGCGACGCCCGGCAGCGCGCGGGCCAGTTCGGTCAAGGCGCGAGGCATGTGGTACCAGGCGGTGACCACGATCAGCGAGCGGATGTGCTTCGCCTGCACCCAGGCGGCGGTCTCGACGGCGTTGCCACGGGTGGACGTGGCCTGCCGGCCGAGCTCGATCCGCGCGGCGAGCGGGCCGGCATCCACGCCAGTGCGTTTTGCCAGACTCGTCAGGTCGGTGCCGGGGCCGATGCCGGACACCAGCAGCCACGCGGCACGGCCGGCGGCCAGCAGGTGCAGCGCGGTCTCAACCCGATCGGCACCGCCGGTCAGCGCCACGATCCCGTCGGCGCGCGGCGGCGGCGGCTCCGGCCGATCGGCGATCCGAATGAACCAGGCCAGGCCGGCCGCCCACGCGAGCAGCAGCGCCAGCGCGCCCCACCGCAGCAGGCCGGGGCGGTGCCGGCGCCGCCTCACGGCAGCCGTCGCAGCCAGCGCCGCACCGTGATCTGTGCCGTGATGCAGCCGATCGCGGCGGCGATCAGTGGCAGCCCCGGCAGCGCCAGCCACAGCCGCACCGGCAGCGCCGTCAGCAGGTCGGGGGTGAGGCCACTTGACAGACCCGGGCGCGGGGTCGCCCCGGCCAGCGGCGCGGCGAGATTGGCCAGCGCCAGCAGCACCGGCAGGGCGGCCAAAGCGCCGACCGCGCCGCCCACCCCGGCGAGCATCGTGGCGCGCACGGCGAAGCGGCCGGCGATATAGAAGTCCGTGGCGCCAAGCCCGTGCACGATCTCGATCGCCTCGCGCCGCGCCGCCAGGCCGGCCCGCGTCGCCACCGCGACCACCGTCACCGCGACGGCGGCGACCAGCAGCAGCGTCACCCCGGCGCAGGCCTGCAGGCTGCGCGCCAGCACCGACAGCCGGCGCATCCAGCCGGCATGCCGCTCGGTCAGCGTGCCGGGCGCCAGCGCGTCGAGCTGCCGGGCGAGAGCATCGACACCGTCGCCGCTGTCGGCCAGCCGCACGGCGATCACCGCCGGCAGCGGTATCGCCAGGCGGTCCGCGCCCGTACCGAGCCACGGCCGCAGCAGTTTCGCTAGCTCGTCCTGGCTCAGCGCGCGTGCCTCGGCGATACCGGGCGCCGCGCGCAGCGTCGCCAGCACCCGCACGAGACGGGTTCCGCCACCCTGCGCCGCCGGATCGTCCGGCTGCGGCACCTGCACCGTCAGAGTGGACGCGGCGCCTGCCTGCCACGAGTTGGCCAATGCCGCCGCACCGACCCAGCCGCTGAGCGCCAGCGCGGCGAGAAACGCCATCGCCGCCACCAGGAACGGCAGCATGCGGTCGGAAATCGCCCGACGAAGCCCAAGCTCGTCGAATCCCCGCCGGACGCAGCAGACTTGTGCCCCGCATGCGGATCACGGCAGCCCGCGCACGACCGAAGGAAGGTCAGGGCTTTGCCCTGAAACCCACCAGGGGGCTTTGCCCCCTGGACCCCCACCAGAGGCAGCGGCCTCTGGACTCCATTTTTTGGTTGGGTTGAGGGAGGGGTGCCGACAGGGCCAGTGTCCGACCGGTAATCGCCGGTCGGACACTGGCCCTGTCGGCACCCCTCCCTCAACCCAACCAAAGGACGGGTTCCAAGGGCCGCTGCCCTTGGCGGGGTTCCAAGGGGCAGCGCCCCTTGGTGGGGTCCGGGGCGAAGCCCCGGCCTTCCTGCGGCTGGTCACCATGCCAGGTCGGCCTTCACCAGGCGGCCCTGGTCCAGGCGCAGCACTGGCGCCGGATGGCGGGCAACCAGTGGTTCGTTGTGGGTGGCGACGACCACGGTGGTGCCGAGGCGGTTCAGTTCCTTGAACAGGTGCATCAGTCGCTCGGCCTGGGAGTCGTCGAGGTTGCCGGTCGGTTCGTCGGCCAGCAGCAGGCTGGGTCGCGCGATCACCGCCCGGGCGATCGCGACGCGCTGCTGCTCGCCGCCGGACAGCGACGCCGGCGGGGACTCGAGGCGGCCGGCCAGGCCCACCCAGCGCAGCATTTCCGACACGTCGGCACGGAGCTGCCCCTCCGGCCGGCCGGCGATACGCAGCGGCAGGGCCACGTTGTCGAACGCCGACAGGTGCGGCAGCAGGCGGAAATCCTGGAACACCACGCCAATGCGCCGGCGCAGCAGCGGCAGGGCGCGCCGGCGCGCGGTGGTCACCTCGGTGTCGAGGATCGACAGCCGTCCGCTGGTCGGGCGGATCGCGAGGTAGAGCAGCCGCAGCAGGCTGGTCTTGCCGGCGCCGGAGGGGCCGAGCAGCCAGCGGAACGCGCCGCCCGGCAGCTCGAAGCTCAAGCCGTGCAGCACCTCGGCGCCCGACATGGCGCGATCCCCAGCGCGATTCCCTGGGCGGTCATAGCGCAGACCCACCGACTCCAACCGAACCATCGCGACTCCGCGGCCTTGCTGCGCGGCCTTCTTGCCATGTGGCCGATGCTTGCGCACCATCGGCCGGCGATCCCTCCTGCCCGAACGCTCCTGCCCCATGCAAATCGTCTGCCCTGCCTGTGCGGCCACCTACGAGGTGCCGATGACGCTGCTCAAGCCGGGGCAGGCGGTGCGGTGCGCGCGCTGCGCCGGCGAATGGGTGCCTTCGCCCACCGCGCCGCAGCCGCCGATGGTTGCCCAGCCGGAACCCGCGCCCGCCGTGGCATCAACGCCGGAATTGCCCCGCGACGTCATCCGCCCCGCGCGCCGGCCTCCGGTGCCGCGCCCCGTGCCGTCCCGCCCGGATGTGGCGTTGCTTCTCGCCTGGGTGGCGAGCGTGGCCGTTATCCTGCTGGCGGTATGGGGCGCCTATGCCGAGCGAACAACGATCATGGAGGTCTGGCCGCCGAGCGTACGGTTATATGCCGCCCTGGGGCTGGCTGCGGACCACTGACCCCCGCCGGCGCGATACACAACACTCCCCCTCCCCTTGTGGGCTTGGGCCGCGAAGCGGACCAAGGCTGGGGGGAGGGGCTGGTGGGCGGGGTTCCAGGGCAAGCGGGTGTGGCTCGATCACCGGTGGCGATCCTTCCACAACGAAGTCCACAACTCTACCAGCCCCACTTTCTCCCCCAGTTCCCCAGCATCGACCTCCTCCCGCAGGGGTTGCCGCGATCCGCCACACGATCACAATGCCTGTCGATACCCGGGGGAAACGCCACCATGAACCTCACCGCGACGCTGGCCGCGCGGATCGCAGCGACGCGCTATGACGACCTTGGCGCGGCCGCTATCGCCGCGGCGCGTCGCCTCGTGCTGGACGGGATCGCGGTCGCCGTCGCCGGCACGCACGAGGACGCCATCCGCATCCTCGCCGCGCACCAACGCGCGCTCGGTGGCACATCGGAGGCAACCGCCATCGGCTTCGGTTTTCGCACCGACCCCGTGCGCGCCGCGGCGCTGAACGGCGCGGCGATGCACGTGCTGGATTTCGAGCCGATGTGGAGCCCCGCCACGCACGCGCTGTCCACCACCTTGCCGGTCGCCCTGGCGTTGGGCGAGGCCCATGGCCTGCCCGGCCGCGAGGTTTTGGCCGCGCTGGTGAAGGGCATCGAGATCCAGGGGCGCCTGCGGGAGGCCTCCGGCCAATTCATCCCGGAGCAGTTGCAGTTCCATCCGCCCGGCCTGGTCGGGCCGATGGGCGCCGCGGTCGCCGCCGCCCATTTGCTGGAGCTGGACGCGCCCCGGCTGCAGCATGCGCTGGGCATCGCCGCGTCGCGCGCCGGCTCGGTGTTCAGCAACGCCGGCACGATGACCAAGTCGACGCATTGTGGCCAGGCGGCCTCGCTCGGGCTGGAGGCGGCAATGCTGGCCGCGCGCGGCTTCACCGGCGATGCCGAAACATTCGAACTCGCCGCAGGGTTTTGCCGGGACGTTCCACAAGGGCACGTTCCGGCCGGAGGAAGTGGAAAAATTCGGTCCGCCCTGGCGCGTGGTGACCCCGGGCTACGCGATCAAAATGTTCCCCAGCCAGGTCGGCACGCATTTCGTCATTACCGCCGGGCTGGAGTTGCACCGCCAGATCGAGGATCCGCGCGCCATCCGCAACGTGACGCTGGTCGGGCCGGTGATGCCGTATGTGAACCGGCCGGCGCCGGAGACCGGGCTGTCGGGAAAATTCAGCTTCCAGTACGTGCTGGCGGCGGCGCTGCTGGACGGCAAGGTCGGCATCGGCACGTTCACCGACGCCACGCTGCACCGGCCGGACCTCCAGGCGCTGCTGTCGCGGATTGTGTTCCGGATGGACAAGGACATCCCGGCGCGCTTCGAGACCATGCATGTCGAGGCCACCGTCGAGCTGGCCGACGGGCGCACGCTGACGGTGCGCTGCGACGGTCCGCGCGGCGTCTGGGGCAAGCCGCCGATCCCGCAAGCGGAGCATCTCATCAAGGTGCGCGACTGCCTGTCGGTGCGGTTGACGCCGGATGCGGTCGAGCGCTGCATCGCATTGGCCGGAACGCTGGATCTCCAGCCTGCGGATGGCGTGCGCGAGCTGATGGCCCTGATCGGCCATGCGTCGTAGTTTTTCCGCCCCCCGTGTCATGGCCGCCCCCCCGTGTCATGGCCGTGCCTCTCACGGCCATCCACGACTTTGCCTTCCTGCGCGCGGCAAAGTCATGGCTGGGTGCGCCAGGAAGCTGGCGGGTTCCAGCCGGTGGAAGTCCGGCCCAGGTAAGGGGTAGCGCCCGCCTGGTAGCGAGTGTTGCGTGAGGTTCCGTCGGCGACGGCGGCCACGAAGCGTAAACAGCGATTGTGCGGGGTGAGCGATTGAGCCGCGAAAGAGACAATGCCACCGAGGCCGAGGCCGTCCATCCAGCCGAAGGCAACATGTGCGGCACCGTGATGCGAGATGCCGTCGCTCGGTCGTGGTCGAAGACCTCATCACGCACAAAGGGAACCCGCCGGAACCTGGGAGATCTCGTGTCTGACCGGGCGGACGTTCGTCCGTTCGGCCCGCGTCGGGAAGGCGAGGAGCCGAAGCCGACGATGCACGGGCATGAGAAGTCAGGCCCTGTCGTAGTAGCGTTGAAGCCGGCGAACGGAACCGGGAAACCGGGGATGGAGCGGGTGGAGCGAAGGGCAGGGGCCGAGGGGAACGCGAACCAGCAAAGCACGCACCGTGCACAGAACCGGGGTCGTGTATCACAGGCGCTGGAGCGTGTACGGCAAGGCCGTAGGATACCGCGTGCATTACCGTCACATACCCGAGGTGGGAACCGTATGCGGGAAAGCCGCACGTACGGTTCTGTGCGGGGGGCGCCCAGTAATGGGCGTCCCTACCGCGATCCGGGCCAAGCCCCGGGTCAAGCCCGGGGACGGCCACGACACGGGGGACGGCCATGACGAGAGGGCGGGGTAGCGCCAACCAACCAACGACCGAGCGAGAGCACCGCATGGGAACCACTACCGAACTGAGCGAGAAAATCGTCGCCACGCGCTACGAAACCCTGACGCCCGAGGCGATCGCCGCGGCGCGGCGCCTGGTGCTGGACGGCCTCGCCATCGCGCTGGCCGGCGCGCAGGAGACCGCGATCCATATCCTCGCCGAGCACTATCGCAGCTTCGGCGCGCGCGGCGATGCCACCGCGATCGGCCTCGGCTTCCGCACCGCCATCCCGTGTGCCGCTGCGCTGAACGGCGCCGCAATGCACGTGCTCGATTTCGAGCCGATGTGGACGCCGTCGAACCACGCGCTGTCCACCACGCTGCCGGCGATCCTGGCGCTGGCCGAGACGCATCGCGTCACCGGGCGCGACCTGGTCACGGCACTGGTGAAAGGGATCGAGATCCAGGGCTGGGTGCGCCACTCCGGCCATGTCTACGAAACCGGCGGCGCGCGCTTCCATCCGCCCGGGCTGGTCGGGCCGCTCGGCGCTGCGGTCGCCGCCGGGCATGTGCTGGGGCTGGATGCGACGGCGCAGGCCAACGCACTCGGGATTGCCGCGTCGCGCTGCGGCGGGCTGGCGGCCAATATCGGAACGATGACCAAATCGACGCATTGCGGCCACGCGGCAATGCTCGGGCTGGAGGCGGCGATGCTCGCCGCGCGCGGCTTCACCGGCAACGCCAACGTGTTCGAAACGCACCAAGGTTATGGCGCGACGTTCTTCGGCGACACCTTCCAGCCCGACGACCTGCTGAACTTCGGTCCGCCGTTCCGCATCGTGCAGCCCGGCTGCGCGGTAAAAATGTTCCCCAGCCAGTACGGCACGCATTTCGCCATCACCGCCGGGCTGGCGCTGCACGCGCAGGTGCCCGACGCGGCTTCGATCCGGTCGGTAACGCTGGTCGCCCCGGCGATGCAGTACGTCAACCGGCCGCTCCCGGAGACCGGTCTCTCGGGAAAATTCAGCCTGCAATACACCCTGGCGCGCGCCCTGCTCGACGGCCGCGTCGGCATCGACACGTTCACCGATGCCAAGGTGCGCGAACCCGCGATCCTCGATCTGCTGCGCAAGGTCACGCTGCGGATGGACCCGACCATCCCGGCGCGCTTCGACCGCATGCATGTCGAGGCGACCGCCGAGCTGGCCGACGGGCGCACGGTGCACACGCGCTGCGACGGGCCGCCCGGCATCTGGGGTACGCCGCCGATCACCGAGGCCGAGCACCTGGTGAAGGTGCGTGACTGCCTGAGCCGCGTGCTGCCCGAGGCGAAGGCGGAACAATTGATCGCGCTGGCCCGCGAGGCCGACGCGCTGGACCGCGACGGCGTGCGCGAACTGCTACGCCTTGCCGGCGGCGCGTAGGTTGCTGTCGTCGTGACCAGAGACGCCACCTACAAGATCGTCATCTGCCGTACCGCCACCTGTCGTACTGCCCCCCTGTCATTGCGAGGAGCGAAGCGACGAAGCAATCTCCCGCCGCAGGGGTTTGCTTCCCCGGGTCGCGCCCGGGGACCGCTACGCTCCTCGCAATGACAGGTGGGGCCGGCAAACTCGGCCCGCGTCGATAAGCTCCAGGGGAAACATGCCATGGCACTGGCCCACGAACTCGCCGAACGCATCCATCGCATTCGTTACGACGATCTGACACTGACGGTCCTGGAATGGACGCGCGCGGCGTTTGTCGACACGATTGCCGTGACGCTGGCCGGGATCACCACCGACACGGCACAGATCCCGCTGCGCGTTGCCGGCATCGCCGCGGCACCCGGCCCGTGCCTGATCTTCGGCACCGACAGGCGCACCAGCGCGCTGGATGCCGCCTTCGTCAACGGCGTCGCCTCGCACGCGCTGGACTACGACGACGTGTCGGGCGGGATGGGCGGCCACCCGTCCGTCCCGCTGGTCGCGCCGCTGATCGCATTGGCCGAGCAGTTCGGCACCTCGGGCCGCGATGTCGCCCTTGCCTACGCAGTGGGGTTCGAGACCGAGTGCCGGATCGCCCGCGGCGTGCATTTCCATCATTACGACAAGGGCTGGCATCCGACGGCCACGCTGGGCATCTTCGGCACCGTCGCCGGCGCGGCGCGGTTGCTGCGGTTCACGCCGGAGCAGACCGCGACCGCGATCGGCCTGGCGGCGTCCTTCGCCTCCGGCCTCAAGGCGAATTTCGGCACGATGACGAAACCGCTGCACGTCGGTCACTGCGCCCGCAACGGGCTGCTCGCGGCGCTGCTGGTGCGCGAGGGCTTCACCGCCAATCCAGGCGCGCTGGAGCACAAGCAGGGTTTTCTCCAGGTATTCAACGGCCCCGGCACCTACAGCGTCGAGCGCATGCTGGAGAACTGGGGCGCCCCGTTCATGATCGAAATCGGCGAACCGGGGCTGAAGCCCTATCCGTGCTGCGGCTCCACGCACGGCGCGATCGATCGCGCGCTGGACATCGTGCGGCGCCACCACCCCGCGCCGGACGCGATCGCCGCGGTCGAGGTGCTGGCGCATGCCCGCCGCCTGCCGCACACCGACAACCCCGATCCGCGCACGCCGCTCGCGGCGAAATTCTCCATGCAATACGCGGTGGCCCGCGCATTGGTCGACGGCGTGGTCCGGCTGGACCATTTCGAGGGCACCGCCCAACTCGATCCGCAGGTGCGGCGCGTGCTGCCGCGCGTGACGGTGCGGCCGCATCCGGAGATGGCGGACGACTCGCCCTATCAGTGGGGCGCCGAGGTGGTGGTGACGCTGACCAGCGGCGAGCGGTTTTCCTCCCGCATCGACGACTACCCGCGGCGTGGCCCGGGCGGCGACCCGATGCGGCGCGAGGAGCTGTGGGCGAAGTTCGAAGACTGTGCCGGCCTCGCGCTGCCGCGCGCCCAGGTCGCGCCGCTGTTCGCGCTGCTCGAAAAGCTGGATTCGCTGCCCGACCTGGCCGAGGTGACCCGGCTGATGGAGTGCCGCAAACGGCCGGTCGCCGGCGCGGCGGAGTAGGTGCTGGCTCGCTGGCTCGGTGTCCGGGGAATCCTGCTTTGATCGGGCATCTGGGGCGTGTTACTCACCACGGGTCGCAATCGAGAAGTAGCAGATGAGCATCGAGCCCGACGTTCTGAGCAGCGAGCCCGTGAATCTGCTCTGCGATCTGTATGCGGTCGAAGCCACACAGCGGTCACTCCCGCGCGGCCCCACCACGCAGCTTCCGTCTTTGCTGAATGCGCTGGGGGCGTGCGCTGGATTCGCCGCACAGGTGGCCGTGTGGCGCGAGCTGATCCTCCCAACCCGACGAAATCCGGGTGATTTTCTGGTCTTTGTGACAACGAAATCGAACGAAATTTTCTTCATGGGCGAAGCTATCAACCTGTTTCTGTTCTCATCATTTCCCGACCGCATGTCGTTTCTGACGTTGGCGGCGGCCACGTTGTCGAATGCGTCGGAACTGCCGGACATCGCTGATCTGGCGCGCCACCCCTCCCAAACCCTGGGCTCGGAAGCTTTTGGACGGCCGCGCGTCCCGCCGTCCGTTGACCTGCCCGAGCTTCCGCGGATCGCGTTGACGAAGATGTGGGGCAAGACGGCACATATTTTGCGCGATCGCCGTGCCGCGGAGTGGCCCACGTTACTAGGTGCGGTCGCCTACAATATCGTCACCTCGAACCGTGGATTGCTTGCACCACCGGTTGCGCTCCGGATTCTCCTCGAAGCAGCCGTTCCTATGTCGAAGGTCAATCCAGCGACGGTCGAGCCGTCCGGCGTCCCTACCCCGCGGCTAACCGAATGGAGCATGCGGGCGTTTCGCCCAGAGGGCCAGCAAGCGATCCTGGCCGAGGTCCGCAGCGCAATGCCCGCAAAACCTTCGCGGATATCCGCGAAGGCACCTGTCATCGATCAGCCGAAGATCGCCTTCCTGAACCTCTCCGGCACAAGCTGTGACGCCATTGTTGCAAAGGACAGCGCTGAAATCGGCAGCCTGTTTCAGGGCGCGGTCCAGGTCGGAACCACGACGGTTCCAACTTGCGATATTCTTTTCCTTTACTGCGACACCGAGCCATCGGGCAAGATCATCGGACAGGGATGGTCGTTTCGTGACCTGATCGGGAAGAGCGGCGCCAGTGTGGCTGTCATCGCCTCGGAGATCCGATCCGAAATGCTCGGAAATCCCGAATTCCGGAAGGCGATCAATAGGGGCAACAACCCACCAGTCAATCTGGTCATTACCAACAACCGAAATGGCGAGGCATTCAGCGGGTTTTTCAGGTCATTATTTCAGCTCATGTGGACCGGGGTGCCGATGCCAATGGCCTGGGTCAGGCTCGCGCCGCAGGCCCCACAACAGCCTAAGGATATCCCCGGTACGATCTGTCTCATGGAAGCGGGCCACGTGGTATTTCGACAAGCGTCTTGACGGCCACGACTATTGTTGCGTTATCGCGCATGTCCGTGTGCGACTGGTGAAGCGCCGCGCTGGCGCTGGGGGCCATAGTGGGGGAGAAGTGGGCATTCCCACCGGCTTGCGGAACTGAACAGCAATGGAAGACAGCATGACGGCGACCCTCGAACCAGGCGAATGGCACACGCACAGCGCGCATTGGGGCGTGTTCTCGGCGTCCTGGCAGGACGGTCGCCTGGCCGTGCGGCCGCACCCGGGCGATCCGGATCCCAACCTCATCCTGCAGAATTTTCCCGCCGCCTTGCGCCACTCGGCCCGCATCGGCCAGCCCCATGTGCGGCGCGGCTGGCTCGACCGTGGCCCCGGCCCCGACGCGCGCCGCGGCCGCGACGAGTACGTGCCGCTGCCCTGGCACCGCGTGGTGGATCTCGTCGCCGGCGAACTCGCCCGCGTCCGGGACACCCATGGGCTGGGCGCGATCTATGGCGGATCCTATGGCTGGTCGAGCGCCGGGCGGTTCCACCATGCGCAAAGCCAGTTGCATCGGTTCCTGAATACCGTGCTCGGCGGCTACGTGCGCTCGGTCAACTCCTACAGTTCCGGCGCCTCGCGGGTGATCCTGCCGCATATCATGGCGCCGGCCGACGTGCTCAGCCGGCGCGGCGTCACGTGGGAGCAGATAGCCGCGCACACCGACGTGGTGGTGGCGTTCGGCGGCATGGCGCTGAAGAACAGCGCGGTGGCCGCCGGCGGGTCGAGCCAGCACATCGAGCGCGGCGCGATGCGGGCGGCGCACGAACGCGGCGCCAAATTCGTGCTGGTCAGCCCGCTGCGCGACGACCTGCCGGACGAGGCGGCGGCGCAATGGGTGCCGGTGATTCCCAACACCGATACCGCGCTGATGCTCGGCCTGACACACACCCTGGTGAATGAGGGGCTGCACGATCGTGCCTTCGTCGACCGGTTCTGCGCGGGCTATCCGGTGTTCGAAAACTATCTGCTCGGCCGCGCAGACGGTCAGCCGAAGGATGCCGCCTGGGCGGCGGGGATCTGCGGCATTCCGGCCGACGAGATCATGGCGTTGGCCCGCTCCCTGGTCGGTCGGCGCACGCTCATCGTCGTCGCGCACGCGCTGCAGCGCGCCGAGCATGGCGAGCAACCGGTGTGGATGGCGGCAGTGCTGGCGGCGATGCTGGGGCAGATCGGCCTGCCGGGCGGCGGGTACGCCTATGCACTTGGCACCATGTCGCATTACGGACGGCGCGAGGTCGCGGTGCCGATCCCGACATTGTCGCAGGGCCGCAACGGCGTCGCTGAGTTCATCCCGGTGGCGCGCATCTCGGACATGCTGCTGAACCCGGGTGCCGCGTACGACTACGACGGACGTCGCCTTGCCTATCCCGACATCCGCCTGGTCTATTGGGCCGGCGGCAATCCATTCCACCATCACCAGGACCTGAACCGGCTGCGCCACGCGTTCGGCCGGGTGGACACGCTGGTGGTGCACGACAGCGCCTGGACCGCGACAGCCAAACACGCCGACATCGTGCTGCCCTGCACGATGACGCTGGAGCGCGACGACATTGGCGCCAGCAGCGCAGATTCGCTGATGGTGGCGATGCAACGAGTCGCCCCACCATTCGGCGATGCGCGCGACGACTACGCGATCTTCACCGCCCTGGCCGACCGGCTGGGCCGTGCGGCGGCGTTCACCGAGGGTCGCGATGCCGCCGGCTGGCTGCGGCATCTGTATGCCCGCACCCAGGCAGCGCTGGCCGAGCGGGGGGTGGAAGCGCCCGACTTCGATACATTCTGGCAGCGTGGCGAACTGGAACTGCCGATGGCGCCGGATGACGGCGGCCTCATGGCGGCGTTTCGTGCCGACCCGAAGGCATATCCGTTGCCCACGCCCAGCGGGCTGATCGAGATCGCCTCGGAGACCATCGCCGGCTTCGGCTACGACGACTGCCCCGGCCACCCCGCGTGGCTGGCGCCGGCCGACGTGCCGGACGCACGCCATACGTTGCGCCTCATCGCCAACCAGCCGGCGACGCGTCTGCACAGCCAGCTCGACTTCGGCGGCCACAGCCAGGGCCGAAAACATCGCGGCCGGGAGGTGGCGCGGATGCACCCACACGACGCGGCGACGCGTGGCCTCGCGGACGGCGACATCATCCGCTTGTTCAACGATCGCGGCGCCTGCCTGGCAGCGGTGTCGCTGAGCGACAATATTCGCCCGGGCGTCGTGCACCTGCCGACCGGCGCCTGGTACGATCCGGCCGATCCGTCGGAGGATGCCTCGCCGTGCGTGCATGGCAATCCGAACGTGCTGACGCGCGATGTCGGCACGTCGCGGCTGGCACAGGGATGCACCGGACAGATCGCGACCGTCGAAGTGGCACGCTTCGACGGCAACCTGCCGCCGATCCGGGCGTACGATCCCCCGGAAATGGCCGCCGAGATGGTGCCGGCGGAGTAATACCAGGCGTTCGGATGATTGACGCGCGACGCCACCCCCCCTTCGTGTCATGGCCGGGCTTGGCCCCATAGGCATCAGGATAAGCGCATGGCCCGGGAAAACCCTCCCCCTCCCCTTGAGGGCTTGGGCCGCGAAGCGGACCAAGGTCGGGGGGAGGGGTCGGTGCCGGGGCCGCACCGAAGCTTCTTGCGCCCCGGAACCCCTCCCCCCAACCCCCTCCCTCGAGGGGAGGGGGAGAATGTTGCCCAGCCCCGGGCTTATCTGATGCCTATGGGGCTTGGCCCGGCCACCCATGACTTTGGTGCGGGCAACAGGAAAAGACGTGGGTGGCCGGGTCGATCCCCGGGTCAAGCCCGGGGACGGCCATGACACGGGGGGCGGGGTCGCGACCAACCGCACCGCTAGTTTCGCAACGAGCCCTTAACTCTGGGAGCCGCGCCGGCGCGCGGACCACGCATATTTTGCTCCCGACATGAAAAGCCACACCAGGATACGGAACACAACGATCGCGAGCGTTATCTGCACCCACAGCCCAAAGTTTCCGGCCGTCGCCTCGACCCGGTCATTCCAGGGGTACGGCAGAAGACCGCATCCGGCTTCGATGACCCCTGTCGTCGTGCGCTTCCACCATGTGAGCAGCTCCGGCACATACAGCCAGGCGTAGACGTATGCGGCGAGGATCGCGCACGCGGTCCAGAACCTGAACACGTGGTTGCGCACCCTGGCCTTCGCGCCGTCCCATGACCCACGCAATGCCGGCTCCTTTCCCGATCCGAGGCCTCAACCCGCGTTCGATCGGCTGGTTCCCTGCGGCCTTCCCCGGGTGCCCGCGGCAACGGATGGCGATCATGCCCCTCAAGCTCTCACGGCTGACCGATTGGGGGAAACCGGCCGACCTAATACCTTCGAACGGTGAACATCTGAAAAATATACCCATAGGGGACGCGGCCGTCGCTCGAGATCAACGGCGCCACGCGCTCAAGCAGCATCTCCTCCGCCGCTCGCTCGCCGAGGGCATCGAGCGCGGCGCGGGCGTGCGACGACGACAACGCCAGCCCGAGAAACGCCTCGGGTGTAAGCCGCAAGGTCACGGGTTCGATGACGTGGGCAAACCCACCAAATCCCGCTCGCCGCAACTCCGTAGCGTAGTCCGGCCGTGCATAAGCTCGCGGACCCCCATAGCGGGCAAGAAACTCCACCACCGCGGCCGCGGCCGGGGAGTTTTCGTCGTCCCGCACATACTCGACGATCGCCAGCGTTCCAGACGGCAGCAAAACGCGATGCGCCTCGCTGTAGAACGCCGGCCGGTCGAACCAATGCGCCGCGGTCGCGGCCACGACGGCGCGGGCGCTTGCGGCGCTGATCGGAAGCTTCTCTGCCGTGCCGTCGCAATACGTGACGCCCGCCGAAACGTCCGATATGTCCGCAGCGTTGCGTCGCATGTCGGAAGCCGGCTCGATGCCGACAATCGAGATGCTGACCGGCAGCAACGCCCGCAACTGGCGGGTGAATATCCCGGTGCCGCTGCCGATGTCGACCACCAGTCCGCCCGCGGGCGGAGGCTGCTCGACGATGGCCTGGACCAGGGTCCTCAGCAGCCGCTCGGGATAATCCGGGCGAGAACCTGCATAGCGGTCCGCGAAACCCTTGAACCGTTCACGGGCCGGGCGCAAAACGGCGCCTCCGTGGCACAGGCGCGTGCAGCGGCCTCGCACCGAAGGGCATCACGCGCTTCAACCTGGTGCGCTCCAATCGCCCCACGCGGCCGCGCACGTGCCTGCCCCGGTGCCTATCCGATACCTTGCTTCGCCATCTGCGCGCTCAACCGCCCATACACGTGCCGTGCATTCCCCTCATAGATCTTCTGCCGATCCGCCGCGGTCAGGTCGGCCGCCGCCTCGATGTAGCGCTTGGTATCGTCGAAATAATGCCCGGTCTCCGGATCGATCCCGCGCACCGCGCCGACCATTTCCGAGGCGAACAGGATATTTTCCACCGGGATCACCTTCGCCAGCAGGTCCGTCCCGGGCTGGTGATACACGCAGGTATCGAAGAACACGTTGCGCAGCAGCAGCTCCGGCAACGGCGGCCGCTTCATGTCCTGCGCCAGCCCGCGATAGCGGCCCCAGTGATACGGCACCGCCCCGCCGCCATGCGGAATGATGAACTTCAGCGTCGGAAAGTCCTTGAACAGGTCGGCAGTGATCAACTGCATGAACGCCGTGGTGTCGCCGCAGATGTAGTGGCCGCCGGTGGTATGGAAATTCGGGTTGCACGAGGCGCTGACATGGATCATCGCCGGCACGTCCAGCTCGACCATCTTTTCGTACAGCGGATACCACCAGCGATCGATCAGCGGCGGGTCGGACCAGTAGCCGCCGGACGGGTCGGGGTTCAGGTTGCAGCCGACAAACCCCAACTGCGTCACGCAGCGCTCCAGTTCGGCGATGCAGTTGGCCGGGGCGACGCCCGGGGACTGCGGCAACTGGCACACGCCGATGAAGTTGCGCGGAAACAGCGTGCAGACGCGGTGGATCATGTCGTTGCACAGCCGCGACCAGACCTCGCTGGTGGCGGCATCACCGATGTGGTGTGCCATGCCCGAGGCGCGCGGCGAGAAAATCGTCACGTCGGTGCCGCGCTCGCGCTGGATGCGCAGTTGCGCGCCCTCGATGCTGGCACGGATGGCATCATCGCTGATGTCGGGCAAGGCCAGTGCCGCGGTGCGCGCCGCATCGCCCAGCGCCGCCACCTGCTGCGCGCGGAATGCGTCCAGCGGCTTCGGCGCGGTGGTGTAGTGGCCGTGGCAATCGATGATCATGCTGCTCTCGCCGGGTTTCCGGGCAGAATCCTACCGCGCGCGCGGCCCCGGCGCCAAGCGCCTCCCTCTGGACGTGCAGCCCGGCACCGGCTTGTCTGCCGCCAGACCATTCGCGGGAGAAAACACATGGAAAAGCGCAAGCTGGGAAAATCGTCGATCGAGGTCGCGCCGCTGACGTTCGGCGGCAACGTGTTCGGCTGGACTGCCGACGCCGCCATGTCGTTCCGGCTGCTCGATGGCTTCGTCGCCGCGGGATTCAATTTCATCGACACCGCGAACGTCTATGCGCGTTGGGTTGCCGGCAACACGGGCGGCGAGTCGGAAACCATCATCGGCAATTGGCTGAAATCCCGTGGCGCCCGCGACAAGGTGGTGATTGCCACGAAGCTCGGCGCCGATATGGGGCCGGGCGGGAAGGGTCTCTCGCGCGCCTACATGATGCGAGCCGTGGAGGAGTCGTTGCACCGCCTGCAGATCGATTACATCGACCTGTACCAATCGCACCGCGACGACCCGGACACCCCGATCGAGGAGACGCTGGCGGCGTACCAGACGCTGATCAGCGAAGGCAAGGTGCGGGTGATCGGCGCGTCGAATTTTTCGCCCGCCCGGCTGGCGGCCTCGCTGGAGACCAGCGCGCGGCTGGGGCTGCCGCGCTACGAAACCCTGCAACCACTCTACAACCTGGTGGAACGCGGCGTGTTCGAGGGCGAGCTGGAGGCACTCTGCCTGAAGGAGCAGGTGGGAGTCATCGGTTACTACTCGCTGGCGAACGGATTCCTGACCGGCAAGTATCGCTCCGCCGCCGATACGGCAGGCCGCCCCCGCGGCGCCGGGGCGGCGAAATACCTGAACGAGACGGGCTTCCGCACGCTCGCCGCGCTGGACGCGGTGGCGCGGGCGCACAACGCCAAGCCGGGGCAGATCGCGCTCGCCTGGCTGATCGCGCGGCCGAGCGTGACGGCGCCGATCGTCAGCGCAACGAACCTGGATCAGTTGGCGGAGATGGTGGAGGCACCGGAGATCAAGCTGACGCCGGAAGAGATCGCCCAAATCGACGTGGCAAGCCGGTAGCGCCGACGTTCACCTCTCCCGCTTCGCGGGAGAGGTCGACACGCGAAGCGTGGCGGGTGAGGGTCGTGCCGCGAGCACCACCCTCACCCGGCATCGCTTCGCTCGCCGACCTCTCCCGCGAAGACCGGGAGAGGTGCAGTGCGACGCGCCCCCTACGCCGCTCCCGTCATCGGCACCAAATTGCTGACGAACAACTCGGCACACGCCCGCCACGAGTACCGCTCCGCGTGCGCCCGGCACGCCGCGCGGTCGGCGCCCAGCGCCTCCAGCGCCGCCGCCCGCAGATCTTCATTCACCGCGCCGATTCGTCCCGCCGCGCCCGCCAGCACGTCCTTCGGCCCGGTCACCGGGAACGCCGCCACCGGCGTGCCGCAGGCCAGCGCCTCCAGGATCACCAGGCCGAACGTGTCGGTCAGGCTGGGGAACACGAACGCGTCGCCGCCGGCATAGGCGCGGGCCAACGCCTCGCCATGGCGCGGGCCGGTGAACAGCACCCTGGGATACGCCCGCTGCAGCGACGCAAGCTGCGGGCCGCCGCCGACCACCACCTTGGAGCCCGGCAGCTCAAGGTCGAGGAAGGCGCCGATATTCTTTTCCACCGCCACCCGCCCGACATGCAGGAAGATCGGCCCGGGCAGGTCCCATTCCTCGCGCGGAAACGGCTTGAACAGTGCCAGATCGACGCCGCGCGACCAGGCGCGGATGTTGCGGAATCCGCGCGCCGCCAGCTCGTCGCGCAACGACGGTGTCGCAACCATGGTGCCGCGGGCGGCGCCGTGGAAATGGCGCATCCAGGCATAGATCGGCTGCACCGGCAGGAAGGTGCGTGCGTGGATATACTCGGCAAACCGGGTGTGGAATGAGGTGGTAAACGCCGCCCCGGCGCGCATCGCCCAGCTTCGCGCCGCCATCCCCAGCGGGCCTTCGGTGGCGATGTGCAGCGCGTCGGGCTGGAACGCCTCGATCATGCCGATCAGCCGCCGGCGCGGCAGCAGCGACAACCTGACCTCGGGGTAGGTCGGGCAGGGCATTGTGCGGAACCGGTCGGGGCCGATCACCGCCACCTCATGGCCCATGCGCCGCAGTTCCTTGGACACGGTGCTCAGCGTGCGGACCACGCCATTCACCTGTGGCGCCCAGGCGTCGGTGACGATCAGGATTCGATGCGGTGGCGGAGCGTGGTGCACGCCGGCATGCGCCAGTGTGTCGGCCCCACCCTCGGGCGCGTCGCTGCGGGGCAGAGTGTCAGGCAGGCTGCGGCAACCCAGTCTGGCGCGGCGCAAAGAAGGACAGCCGGTTCAGCGCCGCCCAATCGACCAACTCCAGCCGGCCGTCATGGTGCTCAACCAGCGCGGTGCAGCTTTCCACCCAGTCGCCGTCGTTGAGATACAGCACCCCGTTCACCTCGCGCATCTCGGCGTGGTGGATGTGGCCGCAGACCACGCCGTCGAAGCCGCGGCGGCGCGCCTCGCCGGCGAGTGCGGTTTCGAAACGGTCGATCGCTTTCACCGCTTCCTTGACCTGGTGCTTCAGCCAGGCGGACAGTGACCAGTACGGGTAGCCCAGGCGGCGCCGGACCGCATTGAAGTAACGATTGAACGTCAACGCCACGGTATAAGCCCAGTCGCCCAGCAGCGCGAGGAACCTGGCATAGCGCACCACGCTGTCGAACTCGTCGCCGTGCAGCACCAGCAGCCGTTTTCCGGCGGCGGTGGTATGGGTGGCCTCGCGGCGCAGGCGAATGCCACCGATTTCCAGGCCCAGCGGCAGCCACGCGCGAAACATCTCGTCGTGGTTGCCGGGGATGTAGGTCACCTCGGTGCCGGCGCGGGCCTGGCGCAAGATCTGGCGCAGCACATCGTCGTGGTTGTCGTCCCAGTACCAGGACTTGCGCAGGCGCCAGCCGTCGATGATGTCGCCGACCAAGAAAAGGTGCTGGCATGAGGTGCGGCGCAGGAAGTCCGCCAGGAAGTCGCTACGGCAGCCGCGCGTGCCCAGATGGGTGTCCGAAATGAAGACGCTGCGGTAGTCGCATCGCGCGCCAGGGGACAACGGGACGTTCATCTCAAGGCCAATGATGACCGGGATATGGCATGTGGATAAAGTGAAGACTGGGTGACAAATCAAAATATTGGCCAGAATTATGAAGGTCATGCCTGAGACATGATAGTGTCATCAATGCGTCATGGCGTGCTGTCACAAGGGAGGCTTGCCGTGGATAAAGAGGCCGATTCGCGTGCCCACTCCCATCGCATCGGGCCGCAACGCCCCGCCCTGCACCGCCCCGGCCTGCACCGCATGGTGATCATCTTCAACCCGGTCGCGGGGCGCCGCCGCGCGGCGCTGCTCTGGCGGGTGCTGGATGTGCTGGCGGCCAACGGCATCCGGCTCGACCTGGCCGAGACGCACCGCGCCGGCCACGCCGAGGCCCTGGCGCGCGAGGCGGCACGCGGCGGCGCCTCGATGGTGGTCGCCGCCGGCGGCGACGGGACCATCGCCGAGGTCGCCAACGGGCTGATGGGATCGGGCGCGCGGCTGGGGGTGATCCCCCTCGGCACCGCCAACGTGCTGGCGCACGAGCTGGCGCTGCCGTTCGCGCCGCGGGCGGTGGCGGCCGCGCTGGCCTTCGGGCGCACGCGCACGCTGTGGCCCGGCATGGCGCACGGCGCCGACAGCTCCCGGCTGTTCGTGCAGATGCTGGGGATCGGGTTCGACGCCCAGGTGGTGCACCGGCTGTCGCTGCCGCTGAAGCGCGTGCTTGGGAAGGGCGCCTACGTCGTGCAGAGCCTGCAGGAGACGTTTCGCTATAAGTTCCCACCGCTCCGGCTGCGGATCGACGGGCTGGAGACCGAGGCGGCGAGCGCGGTGATCAGCAAGGGCCGGCTGTACGGGGGAAGTTCCTGCTGGCCCCGGAGTCGCGACCAGCTTCCCCCGGCTTCTCGGTGATCCTGTTCGGCTGCGGCGGGCCGGCCGCGGCGCTGATGTATGGCGCGGCGCTGCCGGTGGGGCTGCTGGGTCGGCGCCCCGGGGTGCGGCACGTGCGGGCGCAACGTATCGAGGTGGTGGGCAACGCGCCGATCCCGGCGCAGGCAGACGGCGACGCGGCGGGGTTCGCGCCGTTGACCGTGGCCGACGCGCCGGGGCCGATCGAGGTGGTGACCGGGTGAGTGAATTCACAGCCGGCCGCAGTTTATCAGACTGATCTGTCTGGCACGATACCGTTCCACAAACCGATCCCTGATCAGCTTGAACCTGCGTGGCGAAAGGTGGCGGTAATGGAACGTTTCGCGACCGCCGGTACCAAAGGTATTCGTAGCGAACAACCAGGCCGAGCGTCAGCTCGGGCAGCGGCACCTATTCCGCCTCGTCTAGGTACGCGAACCGCGGATCCACCTCGGACGTGGCGATCTGATCCAGCAGCCATTCCGGCAATTCCTCGGTCGCCATCGCCCGCTTGTCGCGCTGCTTCAGCCGTTCGAACTCGGCGGCCGAGAGAATAACCACGGATGGCCTGTCGCCATGCAGGACGTTCACTGGCTCGGGCGCGCCGCGGGCGCCCTCGGCCATCTCGCGATAGATACCGAAGTTGTGTTGCACGTCGGCTGAAGTGACGTTGACCACGGCGGTTCACCTGCGTTGCCAAGCGTTCCAAGCGTCATGTGCTTGTGGGACGTCGAGATATCAAGTGCCGCGCAGTGCGCCCATCGCCACGAGGACAAAGCGATCTCGATGGGGCGGCGCTGGCCTTGGGGTCCCTTAGACATCAGTGAATCCCCGCTCAGCCATGACGCGATCGATCGTCGCTTGCAAACTATCGATCTCTCGCTTCACAATCGCCATTTCATTGGATGTCCAATCGACGTGGCTGCGACTGACAGTTGCGCCCGCCTCGAATGAGGCTAGGTAAGTTCGTAGACCATCCTGCTCAGGGCGCAGGGCTTTGATGAAATTCACCCAGATCGTTCGCTCTGTCATCAACCGTCGACTCCCGAATTGCTTGGCGGTAAGCATAAAGGATGTTTGACGTGAACGGAAACCCTTGGGGGTAGGGACGGATTATGAGTGACCAACCTCGTCGCGATGGAGCGGTATTCCGTCGAGCCATCCGATGGCTCATCGGCGCTGCGATTTTTTATCCCTCCGTCTTCGGCGCTCTTTACGGTCTGATTGCGCCTCATATCCCATGGTGGTCCTGGCTGTGCATAGCTTTCTGCGCCTATCAAATCCTACGACTGGTCCCGGGGCGCATTCGGACTGGCCACTGGGGAGACAGTCCGAGCGGCTCCGCATGGGAACAGATGAAAGCCGAAGAAAGGCTTAAACGATAGGCTCTCGTTTGGTCTCATTCTTGATATTTTCAAACTGCGGCACTACCGGCGCGCAGTGCGCCCATCGCCGCGAGGACAAAGCGACCTCGGTCGGTCAGGCCGACTGAAACAGCCGTCCGGCGCCCGCCACGACCCGCGTGTCGCCGGCCAGACGCAAACTGTCCCAGCAGAGCGCCTGATTGCTGGCGACCACGGGGCGGCCGATGCTGTCCTCGAGGCGCGCGAGCAGGCCGGCCGAGCGCAGTGCCGTGCAGGAGATGAACAGGGCTTCGACGGCGGGGTCGGCCGTCAGTCGCTTGGCAGCGTCCAGGAACGAGGCCTCCGTCACCCGCGCCCGGGCATTGTCGTCGCTGAGCGGGAAGAAGCCCGTGGCGCGCAGCTCCAGGCCCTGTCCGGTCAGGAACCGCTCGACCATGGCATTCACCTCGGGCAGGTAGGGCGTCAGCAGGGCGATGCGCCGGCAGCCGAGCCGGGTCAGGCCGCGCAGTGCCGCGGAGACAGGATCGGTGACGCGCAGCGACGGACGGCCACGGGTCAGCGTCGCGCGCACCGTCTCGGGACCCAGCGCCATGGCGCCCGAGGTGCAGCCGAAGGCCACCACGTCCAGTCGCCCCTCGGGGACCAGAACGGCCGCGGCGCCCTCCAGCGTCTCGCCCAGCTCGACAAGCGAAGCCAGCGTGTTGCGCAGCGGCGTCCGGACCCGCGTCGTGCAGATGCGGATGTCGGGCGCGCGCAGGTAGTCGTGCACGTCGGCCTCGATCGTGCCGTCATTGGCCAGCGCGATCAGGCCCACGCACACCGCGGGTTCCGCCGCGAACGCGACCGGCAGCTCGGTCCAGGCGATGGTTGCGACGTCGTTGGGCATCGGCAGCTCCTCGAGGTTGGCGGCGCCAGGAGCGCGCCAAGGCCTTCGCACCGACGTGGCCGGCGTTGCGGGCCTGCGGTGATCCCGCGCCGACGATGGTCTACCGCGCCTGCTGGATCGCCGACAGGATCCAGTGCCCGCCCGGCGCGCGCACGAACGTCCATACCTCGGTCGCGGTCACGTGCTCGGTCGGGCTGCCGTCGACCACCCGTCCCGCCTGGTCATAGGTCGCGTCGACCATCTGGAAGCGCATCGCCACGGTGGCGTAATCGCGCCCGCCCTCGGACCAGGCCTCGGCCAGGTCGCCCTGCAGCAGCAGCACTTCGGTGACCGTGTTGCGCACGCCGCGGCTGGTCTGTTCGGCAAGCTGTTCGCCGAGATAGCTCAGCATCTCCGGGGTCAGCAGCGTGGACAGCCGGTTCAGGTCATGCGCGCTCCAGGCGGCCTGGACGGCCAGCAGCACCTGCTCGAACGCCTGGTAGTCGGCGGGCGCGATGGCGATCGGCACGACGCCGCGCCGGCCGCCGCCCATCATCGGGCCGCCGCCCACCGGTCCGCCCACCCCGCCGCCCACCGGTCCGCCCACCCCGCCGCCCATCGTCCCATTGGGCGCGAACATCGCCGGGCCGCCGCCGGCGTAGAACGGCGACGGGCCGCGGAACATCCGCATCACCCAGCGCACGATGAACACGATGATGGCGATGCGGATCAGCAGGCCGAACAATCCGAACATGCCAAACCCCATGAAGCCGTGCCCCAGCAGCAGCCCGGCCAGCCCGAACCCCAGTAGGCCGCCCAGCAGGCCCGACCCGAACCCGCCGCCGTAATAGCCGCGGTTGTAACCGTAGCCATAGGATGAGCTGCCCGGCGTCAGGCTGCGCTGCATCGACGACGTATAGGGCGCGGTGTTCGTGGCGGGCGGCGCCGACCAGGTCTGGCTGCCGCGGCTGCCGAACGAGGACCCGAACCCGGCGCGCGCGTCGGCGTGCCCCGGCGCCAGGGCGACCGGCAGCGCAAACGCCAGGGCGGCGATCAGGACAAGCAGGCGAAGCCGGGTGCGCATGGTCTGTCACGCTCGCGAAAGAACCGCCGCAATATAGGCAACGGGTCAGGCGCCTGCCAGGGTCATCCCCTCGACCCGCACCGTCGGCGCATCGGTGCCGCGGCGGAAGCACAGGTCGTTGGCCGGCGTCAGGTGGGTGAACATATCAATCAGGTTGCCGGCGATGGTGATCTCGGCCACCGGCTCGGCAAGCTGCCCATCGCGGATCATGAACCCGGCGGCGCCGCGGCTGTAGTCGCCGGTGACGCCATTGATCCCCATGCCGATCAGCTCGGTGACGTAGAGGCCAAGGCGGATGTCGGCCATCAGCTCGGCCGGCGACAGCGTCCCGGCCGCCAGATAGAGGTTCGACGCCGATGGCGACGGCGGCCCGCCGGTCCCGCGCGACGCATGGCCCGTCGAGGTCAGGCCAAGCTGCCGCGCGGACCGCGAATCCAGCAGCCAGGTGGTCAGCACGCCGTCCTCGATCAGCGCGCGGGCAGCGGTGGGCGTGCCCTCGCCGTCGAACGGGCGGGAGCGCAGGCCGCGCACCCGGCGCGGATCGTCGTGGATGGCGATCCCGGGGGAAAACACCCGCGCGCCCATCTTGTCCTTCAGGAACGACGTGCCGCGCGCGATCGAGGCGCCGTTGATCGCGCTGGAAAAATGCCCGACCAACCCACCGGAGACGCGCGGGTCATAGACCACCGGCAGTTTCGCGGTCGCCGGCCGGACCGGGTTGAGCCGGGCGATCGTCCGCTCTCCGGCGCTGCGGCCGATGGCGGCGGGGTCGTCGAGATCGGCCAGATGCACCGTCGAATGGTAGTCGTAATCGCGTTGCATCCCGGTGCCGGACCCCGCCAGCGCGGTCGCCGACACCGAATGGCTGGTGCGCACCATCCGTCCGGCGAATCCGGCCGAGGTGACCAGCAGGGCCTCGGTGCGGCCGTAGCCGGCCGAGGCGCCCTCCGAATTGTTGACGCCAGGCACCGCCAGCGCGGCGTCCTCGGCAAGGCCGGCGCTGGCCAGCAGCGCCGCGGTGTCCGGCTCGCTGGGATCGTCCAGGTCGAGCGCCACGGACTCAGGCGGCGCGGCGGTGTCGGCGAGGCCGGTATAGGGGTCCTCGGGCACCACCTTGGCCATCGCCACTGCCCGTTCGGCCAACGCGGCGAAGCCGGACGGGTCGAGCGTGGTGGAGGAGACGATCGCGGCCTGCTTGCCGAGGAACACGCGCAGGCCAAGGTCGCGGCCCTCGGCGCGCTCGACGTGCTCGGTCTGGCCCAGCCGGCGCTGCACGCCGAGCGAGGTGCCGGCGATCAGCACGGCATCTGCCGCGTCCGCCCCGGCGGTGCGCGCGCGGGCGATCAGGTCGGCGAGGAGGTCGAGGGCGTCCATGGTGGGTGTATGGGCCTTTCCGAAGCGGCGTCTTATGTCAGATGAGGTGCACCAGAGCCGAGTAAAGCCCGAGCCGCCGGTCCGCGGTGTAAAGCATCAAAGGCTCGGTGATCGCCTGAGCCACCAAGATGCGATCGAACGGATCGCGATGATGGTTCGGAAGCTGCGCAACCGCTGACGCGGCTTCCCAACGGACCGGCAACTCGACGAATCGGCTGGCGAGCGCGGCGGCGGCGACTTGCTCGGGTCGGAAGTCGAAGTCCTTCCGCCCACGGCTCTGCTTGATGGCGATCTCCCAGATGCTGGCCGCACTGAAATGCACCACGTTGCGCGCGTCCTGAAGTGCAGCGCGAACGTCGTCCGGGAGTCGACCGGACGCGCCTACCGCCCAAAGGAGGAGGTGTGTGTCCAGCAAAAGGCGCATCAACGCCCTTCGAACTCGGCGATGATTTCATCGGGCAGCAGGTCGTCGAAGTCGTCTGGCACGTGAATCTTCCCATCAAGGATTCCGAGGCGGCGGGGTTCCAGCGCCCTGTCGATGGGCACGAGCTTCGCCACCGGCTTGCCCGCCTTGGCGATGATCACCTCTTCGCCGGCCGCGGCCGCGTCGAGCAGCTTGGAGAGCTGGGTCTTGGCGGCGTGGATGTTGATGACGCTCATGCCTTAGACTCCAGACGCCGCTTTAGCTAAGCTTAGTCCGATCGGATTGCAAGGTCACGCCCTACGCCGCCAGCCGCTCCGCCACCTCGGCGGCGCGCGCCGGGTCGCCGCTCATGCGGCGTGAGGGAGATAATGCAGCGGCAACAGATCAGCGCACGCGCAGGGAACAATCGCGCACGCACGGCCGTCTTCGTCGCTGAGCTCCACCAGGACGTCCGCCTCGCCGAGCGTGTCGACCACGGTTCCAACCTGTCCGCGCGCCAGGCCCTCGGTCGGCCGGTCGATCAGCAACGCGACGACCTCCAGGTCAGCGAGCCGCGGCACAGGCTTCCTTGGGTCCGACATCACAACACCCAGCCGCACCCCTGGCCACCCTACGCTGCCAGCCGCTCCGCCACCTCGGCCAGGCCGGGGACGTGCTCGACCGGCCCCAGAGTCGCCAGCGTCGGCGTGGCGCGGAAGATGCGGGCGGCGGCGGCGCACACGTCCGCCGTGGTCACCGCGTTGATCTTGGCCACCGTCTCCGCGGTCGGGATCACCCGGCCGAACACCTGCAACTGCCGGGCGAGCTGCTCGCAGCGGCTGCCGGTGCTCTCCAGCGACATCAGCAGGCTGGCCTTCACCTGCGCCCGCGCCCGCGCCAGTTCCACCTCGGTCACCGCGTGCTGCACCTTGTGCAGCTCCTCCAGCGTGACCGGCATCAGCTCGGCCGCCTCGCTCTCGCCGGTGCCGGCGTAGATGCCGAACACCCCACCGTCCATGAACGGCGAGCTGAACGAGTAGATCGAGTAGACCAGCCCGCGCTTCTCCCGCACCTCCTGGAACAGCCGCGAGGACATTCCGCCGCCCAGCAGCGTCGACAGCAGCAGGGTCGGGTAATAATCCGCATCGCCATACCCGGCGCACGGGAAGCCGAGCACGATGTGCACCTGGTCCAGCTCGCGCGGCTCGCGGAACTCTCCCCCGCCGTAGCGCGCCGCCTCCGCCGCCGGCGACGGATCGCCCGGCAGGTCGGCAAAATGCCGGTTGACCAGCTCCAGGATGTGGTCGTGGTCCAGCGCGCCGGCCGCCGCCACCACCACGTTGGAGGCCGGATAGTGCCGGCGCATGTAGCCGGTCAGCGTGCCGCGCGGCATCGCGCGGATGCCGTCCTCCAGGCCCAGCACCGGGCGGCCGATCGGCTGGTCCGGGAACGCGGCTTCCTGGAAATGGTCGAAGATGATGTCGTCCGGGGTGTCGTTGGCCTGGCCGATCTCCTGCAGGATGACGCCGCGCTCGCGTTCCAGTTCCTCCGGGTCGAAGGTCGAGTGGGTCAGGATGTCGCCGATGATGTCGGCGGCCAGCGCGGTGTCCTCCTTCAGCACCTTGACGTAGTAGGCGGTCTGCTCGCGCGCGGTGTAGGCGTTGAGGTGACCGCCGACCGCCTCGATCTCCTCGGCGATCTCCGCGGCGGTGCGCCGTTCGGTGCCCTTGAACGCCATGTGCTCGAGGAAGTGGGAGACGCCGTTTTCCTCGGCCAGTTCGTGGCGGGAGCCGGAGCCGACATAGGCGCCGAGCGAGACGGTTTCGACGCGCTCCATCCGTTCGGTGACGACGGTGAGGCCGGAGGGGAGCCGGGTCAGGCGGATGGGATCGGTCACAGGGGGGCTCCTGGCTGGGGCGCGGTGGGAAGCGGGTGGACCTGCGATATAAGGTGGGCCGCGGCGATGACCAAACGGTGAAAGTCGCGGGGGTGGATTTCCGAGACGGGCCCCGGGGTAACGGACTCTCGCCGCGGGATGTAGCGCGAGCGACCGTGGGCCCATTACCTCCACACACCACCGTATGTTGATCTTTGGTGCAGCTTTTGCCACACGATCTAGATTCCTAGCGCGAGTATGGTAATGTCGGGCCATGAGACAAGAAGCCAAAGCCTGCAGGCTGTCCTGGGACCCCGACGTTGTCGTTGAGCGCCGGGATACTCTGGCGTTCCTGCCCTCATTTCATGCGGGTTCAACGCAGTCTGTCGTCACGTCGCCGGACAGCGCGACCGCCGTCATGCGACAACAGGAGACGGGACGATGACGGCGACACGCAAGCTGGACCCTGGGGACGAGCTTCGCGCGGCAGTTGGCGGGAGGAAATTCGGCTGCATCCTGGCCGATCCGCCATGGCGGTTCGCGAACCGCACCGGCAAGATGGCGCCAGAGCACCGTCGCTTGGCGCGCTATGAAACTATGTCATTTGACGACATCGCGGCGTTGCCTGTGAGCAGCATCGCCGCCTACCCGGCTCATCTGTATCTTTGGGTGCCGAATGCGCTGCTGCCGTACGGTTTGTCCACAATGCAGTCGTGGGGTTTCGAGTACAAATCGAACATTATCTGGCACAAGGTACAGCAAGGATGGCGGGTCGGACGGGCGCGGAGTGGGCTTCTATTTCCGCAACGTGACCGAAATCCTGCTCTTCGGAGTGCGCGGCAAGAACGCACGCACGCTGGCGCCGGGGCGAAGTCAGGTCAACCTACTGGCGACCAAGAAACGCGAGCACAGCCGCAAGCCCGACGAAATCTACCCAATCATAGAGGGGTGCAGCCCCGGCCCCCGGCTCGAACTGTTCGCACGCGGCACGCGGCCTGGCTGGATGGTCTGGGGGAATGAAGCGGCCGAGTTGGTACGAACCGACCTGGAAAACTTATGCTCACAATTCAGGGGCACAACGGCGTTTGAATCTCGTGGCTGCCGATTAGCGGCGACTTGTCAAAGACCGATATCGCCGGCGCTCTCGTCTCATGTGGCCGCATCGGGCGCCGCTATCCCTTTCTTCCTTTTCGAGTTGTCTCGAAGCGTCTTCGATTGGCGGGCAGTCTCGTATGCCTCTGGGCCGTCGTCAACGTAGAGCTTCGGGGTAATAGCAAAGGTCAGGACTGGGCAACCCCCACCGCCGCCACCTTCGAGGCGAGGCCACAGCTTCCCATGATGCGTTGTGCTGTTACCGTAACTCGTACCCTTGCCGAGTTGATCGAAGATCAATTGCAATTCCGCGGCGCGTGTCAGGATCACGCCGACATCTATTGCGCGCAACTCGAACAAGAGTCGGAAGTTGTTCAAGTCTCGGTCGAAAAATGGGTCTTTGTTATTCCACTCCAACTCGAGAGCCACCCGCCCTTTGAAGCAATCGACAGCATGTGTGGGACTGGCGTACTCATCACTGTCGACCTTGATGAGCGTGGTAAACTTCCTCTCCCGCCAACTACGCGCCTTGAATGCCCTGTTAATTTGCTGCGAGATTGGCGACAGACCGCCGCCCGCTAGCAAGATGTCCGATCGCAGCAGTCGGAAGGCGCGGAGGATATCTATGATGTCGTTCCATTCATCGGGACACGCGGTCGACAGAACGCCGGCCGCGTTGCGCCATTCACGGACGTGGTAGAGTTCGCGCAGGTCAGCCGGGACGAGATACTCAGTGGACATACCCCGATCTTGGCTGATGCCGCTGGATTCTGGAATATAGGATGAAAGTCCTGGAATTCTTGATGCTGGGACATTACCGATCCACGCCCATGACGATGCGCGCGGACTCTGCCTAGACCCTTGGACATTTCGTCCAGCCATGATATGACCAGTTTTCTGGTCATAAGCGAGTGGACTATGGTCACCGTCAATCTAGCCCAGGCAAAAGCGCATCTGAGCGAACTGCTGGACAACGTGGAAGGCGGCGGGGACGTCGTGATCACCCGCCATGGCCGACCGGTGGCGCACCTGTCCGCCGTCGCACCACCGAAGCGACCGGTGCGACCGTTGGCCTCTTTCCGGGCAGGGCGGCCGCGCTGGCGCGGCATCAGCGCGGCGCTGTTGCGCGAAGCCCGCGACGAGGGCCTTTGATGGTCTATTTCGACACCAGCTTCCTCGCGCCGCTGCTGCTCGAAGATGCCACCAGTGACGCCGTCGAGCGCTTCATCGCCGGGTTGCCGGTGGGGACGCTGGCGATCAGCCACTGGACCCGCGTCGAGTTCGCGTCGCTGCTCGCCCGTGAGGTCCGTATGGGCGGGCTGGACCACTCGACCGCACGCGAGGTGGACGCGGAGTTCGAGGCGATCGTCGCGGAGTCCTTCGTTGTCCTGCTGCCCAGCGTCAGGGATTACGCTTTGGCCAAGCAGTATCTCGGGCAGCTTGACGGAGGACTGCGAACCGGCGACGCCTTGCATCTCGCCATCGCGCAGAACAACCGGGCCGAGGCGATCTATAGTTTCGACAAGGTGCTGCTCAGGGCCGGACCGGCCCTCGGCCTGCCGGTGAGCATCGGGATTCACACTGACTGATCGGTGCCGACAGCACAGGTCAATCCATCTCGACGGCGTCAATCACCCGGGCCATGAACGCGCAGCGCGCCTCGTAATCGCTGTCGGTTTCATCGGGTTCGCGAATCACGGTGACGCCCCTGCGCCCCTTGGGCTCGGGCGCGACGGTCATCGTGGGTTGCACCTCTTCGTCGCTGAAGCCAGAGGTTTGCACGTCGGTTTTTCGGGCACGGGTGTCGTTCATCGCCGGCAACTTGGAGCTTCGAGCGACGAGTGCAAGGGTCGGGTAGCCGACCCGTCCCCCCGCGCCGCGGCTGGCCCCACGCCGGCGCCACACGCGCAGCACCCAAGGCCACGCCGGCAAGCGGTCCGCCGCTTCCCTCACGGCCGGTTGCGCCGCGCCAACGCCCGCACCTGGGCCTCGACCGCGGCAAGGTCGTTCGGCAGGGTCACATAGCGCTCCGGCCGGTCGAGCAGGTCCGCCAGCGCCGACGGCAAAGCCGGATGCACCCCGGTGGCGCGCGCGATCGCCTCGGGGAATTTGGCCGGGTGGGCGGTGGCCATCGCCACCATCGGCACGCCCTGTGCCACCGGATGCGCGCGCGCCGCGGCGATGCCGACCGCGGTGTGCGGGTCGGCCAGGTAGCCGGAGGCCGCGTACAGCCGGGCGATCTCCGCCTCGGTCCCGGGGTCGTCCAGGCGAAAGCCGTGGAACACCGAGCGCGCGCGGTGCCACGCCGCCTCCGGCACGCCCATGTGCCCGGCCTCGCGGAACCGGCGCATCGCCGCGCCGGTGGCGGCGCCGTCGCGGTCCAGCAACTCGAACAGCAGGCGCTCGAAGTTGGAGCTGACCTGGATGTCCATGCTGGGCGACAGGCTCGGCTCCACCGGGCGCGCCGACATGTCGTTCGTGTCCAGGAAGCGCGCCAGGATGTCGTTGCGGTTGGACCCGGCCACCAGCCGCGCCACCGGCAGCCCCAGGCGCCGCGCCGCCCAGGCGGCGAGGATGTTGCCGAAGTTGCCGGTGGGCACGGCGAACGCCACCTCGCGGTCCGGCGCGCCCAGTGCCAGCGCGGCGGCGACGTAATACGGGATCTGCGCCGCGATGCGCGCCCAGTTGATCGAGTTCACCGCGGACAGGATCATCTCGGCGCGGAACGGCGCGTCGGCGAACATCGCCTTCACCAGGTCCTGGCAGTCGTCGAACGTCCCCCGGATCGCGATGTTGCTGACGTTGTCCGCCAGCACGGTGGTCATCTGCCGCCGCTGCACCTCGCTGGTGCGGCCTTCGGGGTGCAGGATCGCGATGTCGACGCGCGCCCGCCCGGCACAGGCCTCGATCGCCGCCGAGCCGGTGTCGCCCGAGGTGGCGCCGACGATGGTCACCCGCTGGTCGCGCGCGGTCAGCACATGGTCGAACAGCCGGCCGAGAAGCTGCAGCGCCATGTCCTTGAACGCCAGCGTCGGGCCGTGGAACAGTTCCTGAACAAACAGGCTGGTCTCAAGTTGCACCAGCGGCACCACGGCGGGATGGCCGAAACCGGCATAGGCGTCGTGGCACAGCGCCTCCAGCGTGGCGAACGGCAGCGCCTCACCGACGAACGGCTGCATCACCCGCGCGGCCAGTGCCGGGTACGGCAGCCCGCGCAATGCGCGCCAATCCTGCGGCGCGAGGCGCGGCCAGGTCTCGGGGACATACAGCCCGCCGTCCTCGGCCAGGCCGGCCAGCAGCACGCCGGCGAAGTCGCGGACCGGCGCCTGGCCGCGGGTGGAAACGTAGTGCATGGGCGGCAGACTACGGGCGAACGCCACAGCCCGCGAGTCGGGCGCGCAAGGCGCCGCCCATCACCGCATACTGATCACTGGTCACTAATCACTGATCACTGATCGGTCTTCACCACGGTAAAATGCAGCCCGCAGGCGCCGTTGGTCACGTCGCCCTCCATGTGCGTGCCGTTGCGCTTGCCGACCAGGGTGAACTCCGGCGCACTGCCTTGAATGGTGCCGTCGGGGGCGATCGTGGCGTCGATATAGACGCCGTAGCTCCAGTGGTACTGGAACTGATGTTTGTACACCGTCAGCAGCACCAGGCCTGGATGCGGGCAGGTGCGGCTGTCGGCCTGGAACCGGGTGGAGGTGCCGCGATAGGTGCCGTCCTCCGGCACGGGCGGCGGCGCGGGGGGCGGCGGTGGGGGCGGGGGTGGCGATGGCGCGCAGGCGGCCACCGCGGCGCACAGGGTGGCCGCCAGAAAGATGCTTCGCATGGGCCTCGACAGACGGGAACGCCGGAAGGAGCCGTGTCATGCGGCCGGACGGGCGGGAAGGCAACCCGTCGGGTGGCCGATCGGGTGAAAGCAGGAACGGCGGCCGATCAGCCGGTTTGCTGTCATTGCAACTCCGGCGAAGGCCGGGGGAAGCAATCCCCATCCAGGTACGCTCCTGGCGGGGGATTGCTTCCCCGGCCTTCGCCGGGGTCGCAATGACAGCAAGACCCGAACGGGCACGTTGCGTCGCCTGGGGAAATCCGCCAGACCGCGCGCCGTCGGCAGCAGACCTCTGTCAGGAGATTGGCCATGTCCGTTCGCATCCTCGACGTGCGCGAGATCACGCAGCCGATCAGCTCGCCGATCCGCAACGCCTACATCGACTTCTCGAAAATGACCGCGAGCCTGGTCGCGGTGGTGACCGACGCGGTGCGCGACGGCCGCCGGGTGGTCGGCTACGGGTTCAACTCGAACGGCCGCTATGGCCAGGGCGGATTGATCCGCGAGCGGTTCGCCCCGCGCATCCTGGAGGCGAAGCCGGACACCTTGCTGGACGCGACGGGAGAAAACCTGGACCCCGACCGCGTCTGGGCCTGCATGATGACCAACGAGAAGCCCGGCGGCCACGGCGACCGCTCGGTCGCCGTGGGCACCATCGACATGGCGGTATGGGACGCGACGGCGAAGATCGCCGAAAAACCGCTGTTCCGGCTGCTGGCCGAGCGGCACGGCATCGCCGCCGATCCGCGCGTGTTCGTCTACGCCGCCGGCGGCTACTACTATCCGGGCAAGGGCGACACGGCGCTGTGCGCCGAGATGCGGTCGTATCTCGATCGCGGCTACACCGTGGTGAAGATGAAGATCGGCGGCGAGAGCCTGGCCGACGACCAGCGCCGGATCGAGGCGGTGCTGCGGGAAATCGGCAGTGCGCGGCTGGCGGTGGACGCCAACGGCCGGTTCGATCTGGCAACGGCGATCGCTTATGCCAGGATGCTGCGGCAGTATCCGCTGTTCTGGTACGAGGAAGCCGGCGATCCGCTGGATTATCAGCTTCAGGCGGCACTGGCAGAATTCTACCCCGGCCCGATGGCCACGGGCGAAAACCTGTTCAGCCATCAGGACGCGCGCAACCTGATCCGTTACGGCGGCATGCGACCCGATCGCGACTGGCTGCAGTTCGACTGCGCGCTGTCGTACGGGCTGTGCGAGTATCAGCGCACGCTGGCGATGCTGAAGGATGCCGGCTGGAGCTGGAAGCGCTGCATCCCGCACGGCGGGCACCAGATGTCGCTGGCGATCGCCGCCGGCCTGGGGCTGGGCGGCAACGAGAGCTACCCGGACGTGTTCCAGCCCTACGGCGGGTTCCCGGACGGCACGCGGGTGGAGAATTCTGTCGTGACGCTGCCGGACCTGCCGGGCATCGGCTTCGAGGCGAAATCGGATTTGTATGCGAAAATGCAGGCCTTGGCGGCGTAGACCCGGGACGGATAGTGCTTTACATCCCCGCCGGGATATGCCAGGGATATCCCGCTGGAGTGGAGGCAAGCATGTCGCACATCACCGTTGGCAAATGGGGCAAGAACCTCGCGGTCCGTTTTCCGGGCGATGTCGCGCGCGAACTCGGCTTGCACGAAGGCGAGCGGGTCGAGATCGAAACGCAGGATGGCGCGATCGTCATTCGTCGCGCGAAGCCGCATTTCACCTTGGAAGACCTGTTCCGCGGGCGCAGCCCGAAGGCATGGCGCGCTGCTTATGCCGGTGCGTTCGACTGGGGCGATGACGTCGGACGCGAGGTGGTCGAGGAATGACCTCGCCCGGCTATGTGCCGGACGCAGGTGATCTGATCTGGACCGACTTCGATCCGACGCGGGGCCGCGAACAGGCCGGGCGGCGGCCAGCGCTTGTCGTTTCGCCGGCGGCGTTCACCGAGCATACCGGTCTTGCGGTGGTCTGCCCGATCACCTCGCGCGTGCGGCCGTTCCCGACCAGTGTGGTGCTGCCCGCCGGATTACCCGTCAGCGGCGAGATTCTGACCAGCCACATTCGCAGTATCGACACGCAGGCCCGGCCGATCCGTTATGCTGGCGTGGCGGTGGGTCCGGAGGTCGCGCAGCTCGTCAGAGCCAAACTGAACGCGTTCGTGACGATCTGACTGAGGTGAGGTCGGGCTTCGCACGATATCGGGTTTCCAAAACCGGTCGGCGGAAATTGGGTCGCGATGACAGCCTTCAAGAGCACTTGCTGCTTCGCCCGGTCCGATCTACGTGGCGAGGGCGGCGGCAGTACCGAGTTGATGCAGACCGCCTGTAGCGCCCTCGCCACGTAGATCGGACCGGGCGGAGTTGCGGCTGGCGCGCGATCTCCTATCGGCTAAACTCGACGCGCACGATCTCGGCCAGGATTTCTTGTTGCGGCTGGCGCGCGATCTCCTATCGGCTAAACTGCTGGCGATGGTGCACGCGAAGCCGCCGCCGTTGCGGCTGGCGCGCGATCTCCTATCGGCTAAACTCATGGTGCGTCCCTTCCGCATGCTCGACCGGTTGCGGCTGGCGCGCGATCTCCTATCGGCTAAACTGCAGAAGCTCAACGGCCGTCGTTCGGTGCAGTTGCGGCTGGCGCGCGATCTCCTATCGGCTAAACTGCCGCTTCAGCTCGACCGCCTTCGCGACCAGTTGCGGCTGGCGCGCGATCTCCTATCGGCTAAACTATCGCTGGGCACGATCAACGCGACCCTGGAGTTGCGGCTGGCGCGCGATCTCCTATCGGCTAAACTCTCGGGATCGCGCGGCCACGCGCGGCCGGTGTTGCGGCTGGCGCGCGATCTCCTATCGGCTAAACTCTACATGATGATGGCTAAGCGCCGGTAACAGTTGCGGCTGGCGCGCGATCTCCTATCGGCTAAACTCGAGCCGGCTGTTGTCTGCGATCCATTCCTGTTGCGGCTGGCGCGCGATCTCCTATCGGCTAAACTGCCATAGAGTTGATAGGCAAGCACCAGTGAGTTGCGGCTGGCGCGCGATCTCCTATCGGCTAAACTCTCAAGCTCTATGCTATCGACGACCGTGAAGTTGCGGCTGGCGCGCGATCTCCTATCGGCTAAACTCCCGGCGGCCGGTCAGCCCGGCTTAGCTAAGTTGCGGCTGGCGCGCGATCTCCTATCGGCTAAACTTGGCGCGGTTTCACATGGCGCACCCGCCGCGTTGCGGCTGGCGCGCGATCTCCTATCGGCTAAACTCTTGCCATTCTTCTTGCGGCGCCACGCTTCGTTGCGGCTGGCGCGCGATCTCCTATCGGCTAAACTCGCGCTACGCTCCTACCAGGAGCGCGGCCAAGTTGCGGCTGGCGCGCGATCTCCTATCGGCTAAACTCCCGGGCGTCGTGGTGGCGTTTCCCCATGCGTTGCGGCTGGCGCGCGATCTCCTATCGGCTAAACTTACGCGGCGTCTTTCCAGCGGTCTTCCAGAGTTGCGGCTGGCGCGCGATCTCCTATCGGCTAAACTCGTGAAGAGGCGAATGAGGTTGTCATACGCGTTGCGGCTGGCGCGCGATCTCCTATCGGCTAAACTGGCGGGTCCGGCGGAACAGTCGATCTGCTCTGTTGCGGCTGGCGCGCGATCTCCTATCGGCTAAACTGGTATCGTCCGGCGCCACCGCCGCCAGCAGGTTGCGGCTGGCGCGCGATCTCCTATCGGCTAAACTCGTCGCCGTCGATGCTGCGTCGGTGCGCCTCCGTTGCGGCTGGCGCGCGATCTCCTATCGGCTAAACTCCGCCATGCGACGCATTGCTCGCGGGTGGTTGCGGCTGGCGCGCGATCTCCTATCGGCTAAACTGGATGTGCTGATAAGCCCTTGATTTGAAAGGGTTTATCCGCACGTCGTTCACGCGATGTTCGCCGCCGAACTTGCTCAAAACATGACGTATTGCTGCGGATTTTGATTCCGAGCCTTGCGCGTCCGACCGTCAAACGAGGTGATGTTCTCATATTGTCTGTCGGTGAAGCCCAAGAATTTGTACCAGGCCCGTCTTGGGCAAAGCCCGCTCGATCCGCCTCGTGTAGGCCTCGGCCTGATCCTTGCCGCCACAGAAGCGCATATAGACCGAGAACTGGCTCATGGTGAACCCTTGATCCAGCAAAAACTGTCGGAACCGCGTGGCGGCCCGCCGCTCGGGCTTCGTGCCGACCGGGAGGTCGAAGATCACCATCAGCCACATCAGCCGATACCCCGTCAGCGCTACCGGTGCGGTTTCAGGGAGCCGCTTCTTGCCGCTCATCCGGAAATTCCAACGGCAGTAGCGGCTCGGGCAGTTCCAGCTCCCCCTTCCCCGCCTCGAACGCACCAGCCAGCGATAGCGCCAAGCGTTCCAGACAAGTCGAGACCGGGGTCGTCCCCCGCGTCGTCGTCACGTCGATGCTGAGGATCGTCGCCAGCTCGGCCTTGATCGGGGCCGTGACCGAAGCTTCGCCACTTTCCACGAGGCGCGCCACCAGGAAGTCGACCAACGGTCGGAACGGCTCCATCAGATCGTCCACCAGGCACATGGGGTTGCCACGATTGGAATGGTGCAGGCCGAGCGAAGGGTGCAATCCCGTCGACACGACCGCCCGCGCCACACCCGATCGAAGAACTGTATAGCCGTAATTCAGCATGGCATTGGTGCCTACGGCCTGGCGGTCCCGCCGGAAGTCCTCACCCATGAGCAACGTCCAATACCGCCGCGCGGCCTGAGCCTCGACGTTCTCCGGGTCGCCGGAACGCACCTGGCGTGCCAGCAGGTCGAAGGCGCCATGCGCCTTGCCCATGCGTTGCAGCACCGCCCCCTGTTGCCGGATCTTGGCGCGTACCAGGGCCTGCCACAGGCGCTTTTTCAACGGTTCGTCAGCGTCGAGTTGATGGCGCATGCGCAGCGACTGCACATGGTGCCCGTTCAGCGGCCACACCCAGGCGAGCGGCATGTGATCCGGGCCACACAGCACGACGGCCGCGCCACGGCGCGACAACTCGACCAGCAGGTTGTTGGAATAGGTCAGACCGTGCGCGTGGCACAGCAGCACGCCGATATCGTCCAGCGGCACGCGGCCGACCTCGGCACCGTCGGTTGAGACGGTCATGAAGCCGCGCGACAACGCCAGATGGCGCCGGTCGCTGGCAATCTCCACCACCCGGCCGATCATCACGCGTTCCTTGCGACGCGCGGCCCCGGATCGGTGAGGCGGCCGATTTCGTCCACGCCGATCTTGCGCAGCCCCATGCCGATCAGCGTGTTCGCCGATTTTTCCAGGTACTTGAACGGGTCGTCCTTGTCGTCGTTGCGCTTCTTCAGCGCGCCACCTTCCTGGTGGTCCGCCAGGGTGACGGTCTGACCGCTCATTTTCACCACGCGCAGGATACGGCGGCGCCCGGCGTCCTCCAGCGCAACCATGTCGTCGATATGCAGGCGCAAGAGTTTCTTCGCGGCGGGGTGCGGTCGGAATTTTGCCGGATCGAAGTCCGGTTGGTTGGCGTCGAAGCGCCGGATGACAATAGCGGTGCACCGTCCGGTGGGTAACCGGTAGAGGTCGGCGAACGCGTTGCCGTCGGGCTTGTAGGCCTTGTAAGGCTTGCCGGTACGGCGATCGTTGATCGGCACCACGGCCAGTTCCTCGACCATCCGCACGCGGCGGACTTTCACCGTGCGCCCGTTGAGCTGAATACCCGCGGTCGCGAGGTGCTCGGCGAACAGTGCGGCGGGGTTCTTCTTACGTTTCTCACCGTCGCCGGAGTTGGCGTCTTCCCCGGCCGGTTTTGCTTCTTTGGTCCTCTCCCACTCTGCGATCAGCGCCGCTTTCAAGGCGTGGTCGCGCACCGCGGCAAGCGCTCCGTCCATGTCCTTAGGCGTCAGGAAGCTGGACAACGCCGCACGCGAGACGACCTTCCATGTGCCGTTCTTGCCGGGCGTCGCGCGGCCGTCACGATCTCTGACGAAGCCGTATGCGGTGTCGTTGTGCAGCGAGCCGGTAGTCTTGCCTTGCTCGCTTGGAACTTTGCTTGACGCCTCAGACGTCGCGCGCTTCTGTTTGCGTTCGGCGTGATCGGGCTTGTGCGACACCACCATGCGGTCGAGCCGCTCGCGGAATTGCTCGTACGAGAAATCGGGCCATGGCGGGTCCATCTTCTCAATCAGCCGCGTTCGCTCGGGATCCGAGTTCAGATCGGAAATGCGCTTCAGAAGCGCCTGATCCGTCATGGCAATCACGAAGGCATCGATCGCGTGATGTCGGTGATCATCGCGGTTCTTCCGCTTCGGCCCCTCGTCGTCGTCACCGCCCGCGCGGTTGTGATCGCGCAGCAGCGCGCTCAGGCCCCACTTGCCGCGCAGCATGGCGGTAAGCTTGCCCGGAATGGCGCGCACGCGCAGGCTCGCCTCCGCTCGTTCGTTGTAAAGATGCGCCAGATACAACCGGGTGGCACGCGACAGGTATTTGGTTTCGTTAAGTTGGCGGTCCAAAAATGCCGTCTCGTTATCGAATCGCTCCATCGCATCCGGGTGAAACCGCCAGCGCTTATTCGGCGGCAGTGCTTCGGCGTAACGAAGTATGTTGGGATAGTCGTAGTCAATCGCCCCGATCCTGGGACTGGTATGAAACGCCTCGTAGGGCGAGCGATCCGCCTTTGCGTCGTTCGCCGCCTTCAACGCCAGCACCTTGTTCGCCATGGAATCGTCAAGAGTTCTTGAAAACGGCAAAATGTGCTCGATCTCGGTCCGATGGTCCGTTGCCATTTCGAACGAGATCGTCTGGCCGGTGAATGGGCAGACTTTGCAGGAGCCATAATTTTGTTCTTCCCACAACCGCAGCTTGCGCAGCAGATGCGGCGAAGACACCCGACGGGCGGACTTGATTTGCTCTTCCCGGGTCCGATTCGCCTGCTCGTTCTCCCGGTTCCGCTTTCGCTCTGCTTCTTTTTCCTCTTTGTTCATCTTCAGCTCGCGAGCCAGCTCGACGACGATTTCCTTTGGTTTGCCGTAGGTCTTGATCACCTGATTGACGAGTCGCCGGAGTTGCCCGAGCCGATATGCACGGTTGGGTTGGCAATCCGACCGTAATGACCGACTTCGTCTTCCTTCGGCTTGGTGGGGTCGGTCCCTACCACCTGACGCGTCAGAATGACGCCGTAATACGGTAGCTCATCCAACGCCGAGTTCGGGCGAAAGTCGGAGTGATGTCGGTATTCCGGGATTTCCGCGACTGCCTCGGCAAAGTTGAGGCCCTGCTCTTCCATCACCGGAAGCAGCTTGCCGATCGCCCTTTCGCTGAGCCGCGCATAGCCTTCCGGCAAAGGCGTCGCGGCCAGTTTTTTGGCGGCGGCCGTATCCAGCTTCCATTCCGCGCGCGCGACGCGTTCGATCTCATCAGCACTTTCGGTCTCGGTCAGCTTGCGGACGATCTCAGTCCGCCGCACGAACGACAAAGCGTTCCAGAGCCGACCGAACGAGTCTTTGTGCGAGAGACGTGCGGCCGTTTCGTCGCCTTTCAGCGTTTTGCGGTTCTCGTCGAACAGGTTGACCCGCGCACCTGACGGCAGCTTGAGCAATTTCAACAGGCCGTCGAGCTTCAGTTCCTTCTTGGTCCGCAGTTCCTTCAACACCCGATCGCGCTGGTCACGGCTCAGCGGCTTGCTTGCTTCGCCGGGAACGAGGATGCGCAGGTTGTTCGCCTCCTGCACCATGCGGAATTCCTGTGCGGAGGGCAGGGCGCGGTGCGCGCGCCGTTCGCCTTCTTCAAGCAGGCACCAGCCCGGATCGACCGGCCGCAGTGGGCGCTGGAAGAACATGATGTCCCGTAAGTGCGCCCATTGCTCTGGGCGCAGCGTGTGCTCCGGTGCCTGGGTTTTCTGGATTTCGTCGAATTCGCTCTCGTACAGTGCGCGATGTGGATAGAATCCGGCTTCCGGCCGGGCACGCACCATCTTCCCCTTAAGCCGGCGCCGATGGAGGTACTCGCCCAGCGTCGCGGCGCCACTTGCCTTGATGCTTCGATCGAGCGCCTCGATCTTGTCGGTAAGCTTGTTGTCGTCGCTCGTGTCGGTCTTGCGGTTGGACCTGAAGCCGCGGCGCTGATCGAGGTGGAACAGCGCGCGGCCCAGTTCGTGCGGCGGCAATGGTCCATGCACCGCTTTCGCCCGAAGTTCGTATGGATCGAGCGCCACCAATGCCTGACGCTCCGCCTCGTCCGCCGGCATGAGGTCCAGCGCGATCAACGATTGCATCAAATCGTCGCGTCGGCGGAGGTAGCGATCGCGCCGCCGGCGCATCCCGCGCGGCATGCGTCGCGCGACGGCGAGCGACGTGCCGTCCTTCGGATTGCGCCCGTCGCTGTAGATGCGGGCACCAAGGGCGAGGATGCCATTTGGCCGCCCGTCCCCGTCGAGCGTCAGTGCCGCCCAACCGATGGAGTTGGTGCCAACATCGAGACCAAGGCGATACGGTTGGTTCATGCGGCGTTCCCCCAATTCGCGGCGGCCTCTTGACGAGGCCGCCGCCCGTGTCACTCGCGCCAGCGTCCCCACAATTCGGGGCCGCGAGGGGAGGCTGATGGATCAGGTCCGGAGAGTCAATCCTCCCACTGTGACACCCCAGCCACGCCCTTCCCACTGTGACATCCCGCCGCGGCCGGCTACAGTGGGGCTGCTGAGGCGAAGGTCACAGTGTTGCGGCTGGCGCGCGATCTCCTATCGGCTATCTCCTATTGCGATTGTACCGTAATTGGCCTAAGTCATGCTTGCGTCCGAATCAAATATTTAGCCGATAGGAGATCGCGCGCCGTCAGCGATGGCCTCCGGGCCTAGCAGCCGTTAACAAGCCTTCAGGGCACAAGATCGAAGGGCAGGCCTCGGCCTGCCCTTCTGACATCATGGCGTCGGCTCGCCTGGGCCATCCAGGGATTGATCGAATTCAGCACCGCAAGAAGTCGTGGATGGCCCGCCTCCGCGGGCCATGACGTGTGACCGCCGGTTCCCCTACTGGTGCCGTCAGCCTTCCTCCGATCGCACGAACCGCTGGCGCGCCTGGATCTCCGCGATATCCCCCGGCCGCTCGAACGGCGCCGGCGTCGGCTCGCCCGCCCGGCGTGGCCGCCCGATGGCGCGGAACCAGTCCTCCAGCCCCGCCGGCGCGATCATCCACAGCAGGCGCATCTGCCCGGCGCCGGTGTTGGTCACCTTGTGCTGCACGCCGCGGCCGACCAGGATCATGGTCTCCGGTGCTACATCGTAACGCTGTTCGCCGACCTCGGCGAAACCGCTGCCCTGGTAGCAGAACAGCACCTCGTGCTGCCGCTCATGCGCGTGGCGGCGGATATGCGCGCCGGGTTCCAGCACCTGCAACCCCATGGAGAAAGTGTCGTACGGCGTGTTGTACGGCGTCAGCTTGTTGACGATGTAGCCAACCGAGGGCAGCGGCTGCCAGAACGACTCGCCGTCCTCGGGGCCGAGCACGACGACGGGGCCATTGGTGAAGTCGGACATCGACGTTCTCCTCTCCAGGCACGCGGGCAAATCAACCGAGCCGCCGAAAGGATTGACCGACCGCCGCTGTGTCCACCTCGTCATGCCGGCATGACGGGGGGACCGTCAACGGGTCGTTCCTCTCGGCAATCGATATCAGACTCCAAGATGTTCCTTCAGCTCCGGCCGCCCCGCCAGGTCCGCTGCGCTGCCACCATAGCGGATCATGCCTTTTTCCAGCAGATACGCATCATCCGCCAGCCCCAACGCGAAGCGGGCATTCTGCTCGCACAGCAGCATCGCCAGCCCGGCCCGGCGCAGCGTCTGCAGCGTCTCGATCAGCGCGCGCACGATGTTCGGCGCCAGCCCCTCGGTCGGCTCGTCCAGCAGCAGCAGCCGCGGCGCGCCGAGCAGCGCACGGCCGAATTTCAACATCTGCTGCTCGCCGCCGGACAGCACGCGCGCCGGCCGCTGCGCCAACTCCGCGAGCTTGGGAAACAGGCCATGCACCCGCTCGATGGTCCAGTCGCTGGCGCCGCCGCGCATCCCCAGCAGCAGGTTCTGCCGCACCGTCAGGTCGCCGAACAGCCGGCGGCCGGCAGGGATGAAGCCGATGCCCGCGCGCGCCACCTGGAACGCCGGCAGCCGGGTAAGGTCGCGCCCGTCGAAGCGGATGCTGCCGCGTCGCGCCGGCGTCAGCCCCATCACCGCGCGCAGCGTGGTGGTCTTGCCGGCCCCATTGCGCCCGAGCAGCGCCGTCACGCGTCCGTCGCCGACCGTCAGGCTGACGCCCTGCAGCACGTGGCTCTCGCCGTAATAGGCGTGGATGTCCTGCACCTGCAGCATCACACCGGCACGCCGAGATAGACCGCGATCACCTCGGGATCGCCGCGCACGCGCTCGGGCGGGCCTTCGGTGAGCACCCGGCCCTGGTGCAGCACCGTCACGGTGTCGCTGATGGCGAACACCACGTTCATGTCGTGCTCGACCAGCAGCACGGTCAGTGCCCGCTCGCGCGCCAGGCGGCGGACCAGCGCGACGGTGCGCTCGGTCTCCAGCGGCGACATCCCCGCGGTGGGCTCGTCGAGCAGCAGCAGGCGCGGCTCCGTGGCCAGGGCCAGCGCCACCTCCAGCACGCGCTGGTCGCCGTGCGACAGCGTGCCGGCGCGCTGGCCGGCGAGCTCCGCGAGGCCGACCGACCCCAGCAGGTCCATCGCCTGCTGCCGCGCGGCGCGGCCGATGCCCGACCAGAAGCGGCCGGCGCGACGCGCCCGGGCGATGCCGGCGCAGATCACGCAGTCCAGCACGCTCAGGCGCGGAAAGACGTGCGTGATCTGGAAGGCGCAGACGATGCCGGCGCGGGCAATCCGGTGCGGCGGCAGCCCGGTAATGTCGGTGCCGGCGAAGCGGATGCGTCCCGCGGTCGGCCGGACGAAGCCGGCGAGCAGATAGAACAGCGTGGTTTTTCCCGCGCCGTTCGGCCCGATCAGCGCGTGGATGGCGCCCTGCTCGACGCTGAGATCGGCGCCGTCGACGGCATTGAATCCGCCAAAACTCTTGACCAGGCCCTCGGCCTGTAGAAGCGCGGTCATCGCACGGCCGGCCGGCGGCCCAAGGCGCGCCATCCAGCGCGCCAGCCGGCGCCCTCGAACAGCCCGGACAGCCCGTCCGGGAACACCAGCACGACGGTCAGCAGCACCAGGCCGAGCGCAAGCTGCCAGCGCGTGGTGATCCGCACGATCACGTCGTGGCCAAGCTGGTAGACGATGGCGCCGAGCGCTGGGCCGAGAAAGCTGTACATGCCGCCGACCACGCAGACCAGCACGGCATCGCCCGACTGCATCCAGTCGAGCAGCCCGGGATACGCCGCCTGCTGGTTCACCGCGGCCAGCACGCCGGCCAGCGCGCAGAACCAGCCCGACAGGGTGAAGGCCAGAAGCTGCGTGCGGTAGACATCGACGCCGAGGCCCATCACGCGCCGCTCCTTGTCGCGGATGGCGCGCAGCATCAGGCCGAGCGGCGAACGGTCGATCCCACCCAGCGCCAGCATGGCCAGCGTGGCGACGGTCAGGATGAACAGGCTGCCGCCGCGCGGGTCGGCCAGCGCATCCGGCACCATCGCGCCGAAAATGCCGGTGTCGCCCTGCGTGAAGTCGTACGCCTTCTCGGCGATGGTGAAAAAGAGCTGCGAGAACGCCATGGTGAGCAGCGCGAAGAACCAGCGGCGCGAGCGCAGCGCCAGCGCGCCGACCAGCCAGGCGGCGAGCGCGCCCAGGAACGGCGCGGCAACCGCCGCCGGCCAGAACCCGGCCCAGCGGTTCTGCCAGCACATCGCCACGACATAGGCGCCGAGGCCGTAGAAGCAGGCCTGGCCGAAGGAAACCAGGCCGGCGGTGCCGAGCAGCAGATTGGTGGCGGTGGCAAACAACGCCAGCACCACGACGTTGTTGAGCACCACAAGCTGCGCCGGGGCCAGCGTCAGCGCGCCGGCCAGGGCCGCGGCGAACAGCAGCGCGCCCCCCAGCCAGACGATGCCGCCGCGCCTCATTCCGCCTGGCCCAGCAGGCCGGCCGGGCGGAATGCCAGCAGCAGGATCATCGCGAGGTAGATGAAGGTGGATGACCATTGCGGCAGCAGGATGACCCCGAAGGCCTGGAACACGCCGATGATCACCGCGCCCAGCGCCGCGCCGGCGATCGAGCCCAGCCCGCCGATGATCGAGACGATGAAGCCGGCGATCAGGATGGAGGCATCCATGCCCGACGTGACCGCCTGCAGCGGCGCCACCACGGCCCCGGCAACGCCGGCGAGCACCGCCCCGAGGCTGAACAGCAGCGTGGACAGCAGCCGCACATTGGCGCCGGTGGCGGCGAGCAACTCCGGGTCCTCCACCGCGGCGCGCACACGCCAGCCGAATCGCGTCAGGCGCAGCAGAGCGAACAGCGCCAGCCCGACCAGGACCGCCACCGCGATGACGAACAGGCTGTAGAGCGGGAAGGCGTGCCCGCGCAGCATGACGGCGCCGGCGAGCGAGGCCGGGACGGCGACGGTGCGGTACTGGTTGCCCCAGATCTGCTGCGCCAGGTCGGCGAAGATGTAGAACAGCGCGAAGGTCGCAAGCAGTTGCGCGAGATGCTCGCGGGCGTAGATGCGGCGCAGCACCAGCATCTCCACCACCGCGCCGAGCAGGCCGACCAGCAACGGCACCGCGATCAGGCACAGCCAGAACGCCGCCTCGGCGCCGGACAGCCTGGCCAGCAGGCTGGCCATGGCGAAGGCGCCATACATGTAGAAGCTGCCGTGCGCGACGTTGATGATCCGCATGGCGCCGAAGATCAGCGTGATGCCGGCCGAGACCAGGAACAGGATGGCGGCCGAGGCCAGCCCGCTCAGCAGTTGCACGAGCACGTCCCCGCCCGTCATCGCCGGCGGTCCTTGCGATCAGGCAACGGCGAAGGACCGGCGGGCCGGATGCGGCGCGGTCGCTGCGCCCGCCGGTACTGCTGCCCCCATCGTCATGCCGGCGCATGCCGGCATCCACGCCTTGCCTTCATGCCACAGAGAAAGTCGTCGATGCCGGCACGCGCCGGCATGACGGGAGTGGGCAGCCGTGCTCCGCATCGGATGCCTCGTTCGCCTCGCTGCGTCTTCCCGGTGCCGCGCTACTTGCGCTGCAACGCCACCGCCTTGTCACACGGCATCATCGTCTTCTCCGGCGGGATGATGCTGGAATGCTCCAGCAGCGGAAACCCGTAGCGTGGATCGATCTTGTCCGAGACCGTGCCGATATAGGCCGGCGCATCCGCCTGGTGGTCGCAGGCACGCAGCGTGATCGGACCGCGAATCGTGTCGACCGTGGCACCGGACAGCGCGTCGGCGACCTTGGTGCCGTCGAAGCCGCCGGCCTGCTTCACCCCCGCCGCCCAGATCTGTACCGACGCATAGGCCAGGATCGGCCATTCCGACGGCCACGCCTGGTATGCGTCGTGGTAGCGGGCGACGAACGGACCGACCAGCTTCGGGTCCATCGCGAAGAACGGCGCGCGGCCCCACAGGATCATGCCGGCGGGCGTGTCGCCCTTCAGCGTCTCGATGATGTCGGTCGCCGTCGGGCCGCCCACCCGCAGCTTGCCGAACACCTCATAGCCCTTGGCCTGGCGGATGAAGGTGATCAGGTCACCGGAGAACATGCCCATGAACAGGAAGTCCGGCTTCGCCGCCAGCGCGGCCGAGATGAAGCTGGAGAAATCCGTGGTGCCGAGCGGCGTGTACTGCTGGCCGACCACCTCCGGCGTCATGCCGCTCTCCCTCAGCCCCTCGATGAAGTTGGTGACGTAGGAGCGGCCGAAATTGTAGTCCGGCGTGATGGTGAACACGCGCGCGATGTGGTTCTCGGCCACGTACTGCGCGACCGCGCGCGGCTCCATGTAGGTGCTGGGCGAAAGCTGGAACGCGTAGTGGTTGAAGTTGGTGGTGGTCAGTGAGATGTCGTTGCCGCCGTAGAACAGCGCCGGGATCTTGTATTGGCCGGCGATCGTCTCCTCGGCGGCGCCGGTTCCGCTGTTGGAGGCACCGAAGATCGCCGCCACCTTGTCGGTCAGCACCATGTTGCGGGTGACGGTGTTGGCGGTGGCCGGCGAGCCGGCGTCATCGGCCTTGACGATCTCGACCTGCCGGCCAAGCAGCCCGCCCGTCTTGTTCAGGTCGTCCACCGCCATCTGCAACCCCTGCAGCGCGGTCTGGCCGATCATCGCGGTGGACCCCGACAGCACCAGCGGGGCGCCGATCTTCACGCTGTCGGCCGCGGCTGGAAGGGCGGCGGTTGCCAGTGCCATCGCGGCGGCGAGCGGCAAGGCCCGGTGCCAAAGCTCCATCGGTACGTTCTCCCTGCGGTTGCCGGCCGGCGGCGCCGGGCGCGGCCGCAACGTGCGGCGGGCGGCTGGTGCCGTCAACGCGGCCGGGGGCGCCGGGTGTGCTGCCCTGGGCGGCGATCGACGCGGATCGGCGGCCCGGGCCGAAATTTCCCCCGCGCTGCGTCACTCCCTGCCGGGCGATTGCTGATATGCTCGCCCGAACGAACCATGGAGGTCGGGCGATGGAAGCACTATGGCCAGCAGGCGCGGCGTATATCAACGGGCGCTTCATGCCGGTGGGCGAGGCAACGATCCCGGTCACCGAATGGGGCTACCGGCGCTCCGACGTGACCTATGACGTGGTCAGCGTCTGGGACGGCGCGTTCTTCCGGCTCGATCAGCACCTGACGCGGTTCCGCGCCTCGATGGAATACTTCCGCCTGATCCCGCGCGAGAGCGACGCCGACATCCGCGCCATGCTGCACGAGCTGGTGCGCCGCACCGGGCTGCGGGAGGCCTATGTCGCGATGGACTGCCTGCGCGGCTCGGCGCCGACCAACCTGCGCCGCCACCCGGTGAACGCGCGGCCCTACCTGCTGGCCTACTGCGTGCCCTATGTCTGGCTGGTGCCGCAGGAGATCCGCGAGCAGGGCATGCACCTGATCGTCGCCTCCAACCCGCGCATCCCGGAACAATGCGTCAACCCGCGCGCCAAGAACTTCCACTGGGCCGACATGACGCGCGCGATGTTCGAGGCCGAGGACAAGGGCGCGCACAACCCCGTGCTGCTCGACTTCGACGGCAACGTCACCGAGGGCCCGGGCTTCAACGTCTTCGCGGTGACCGACGGCAAGGTCGCGACGCCGGACCGCGGCGTGCTGGAAGGCATCACCCGCGGCGCCGTCATCGAGCTGTGCGACAAGCTGGGCCTGCCCTGCGAGGTGCGCACCGTGCCGCTCGACGAACTGCGCAACGCCGACGAGATTTTTATTTCCTCCACCGCCGGCGGCGTGATCGGCGTGACGCGGCTGGACGACCGCATCCTGTCGAACGACCGCCCCGGTCCGGTGACCGCGCGGCTGGGCGAGGCCTATTGGCGCTTCCGCAAGGACGGCTGGTGCAACGAACCGATCGACTACGACCCGGCGCTGGCGGCGGAATAGTCGCCGCGCATGACGTGGCCGACGCATCAGGGCGTCTTCCCGCTCGGCGACCTGGCGCTGCAATCCGGCGCGACGCTGCCGGACGCCTGCCTGTCGTGGAAGACGCACGGCACGCTGTCGGCGGCGCGCGACAACGTCATCCTGTATCCCACCAGCTACGGCGCGCAGCATCCCGACCTGGAATGGCTGATCGGGCCGGACGGCGTGCTCGATCCGACGCGGTACTTCATCGTCATCGCCGACATGTTCGGCAACGGGCTGTCGTCCTCGCCGTCTGATACGGCAGATTATCCCCCGCTGGTCACCGTCTTCGACAACGTGCAAGCGCAACGACGCTTCCTGCGCGAACAGTTCGGCGTCGAGCATCTGGCCTGCGTCTACGGCTGGTCGATGGGAGCGCTGCAGGCCTATCACTGGGCGGCGCTGTTCCCCGACGCGGTCGCCCGCGCGGTGATCAACTGCGGGGTGGCGCGCACCGCCGTGCACAACCAGGTGTTTTTGCGCGGACTGATGGCGGTGCTGGAGGCAGCGCCGGAACACCGCGGCGACGGCCGCTTCGCCGCGGAGCCGGCCGCCGCCAAGCGCGCCTTCGGACGCATCTACGCCGGCTGGGCGCTCAGCCAGGATTTTTACCGTGCCGGCCTGCACCTGGCCGCCGCGCCGCCGCCCAACCTGGGCGCGCCTGATCTGGAGACGTTCCTGCGCACCGACTGGGAGGACCGTTTCGCCGCCCGCCCGGCCGCGAACCTCTACGCGCAGCTTCGCACCTGGGACGCGGCGGACATCAGTGCCAATGCGCTCTATGGCGGCGACCTGCCGGCGGCCCTGCGCGCCATCCGCGCCCGCGTGCTGCTGCTGCCGGGCGAGACCGACCTCTATTTCCGCGTCGCCGACAACGCCGCCGAGCTGCCGCATCTGGCGCAGGCCGAGCTGCGGCCGATTCCCAGCATCTGGGGCCACCGCGCCGGCAACCCGGTGGTGAACCCGGCCGACGCGCGGTTCGTGAAGGACGCGGTGCGCGACTGGCTAACGCGGTAGCGCGACCTACGGCAAGGCATAGTCGCGGACGATCCCCGCCGCATCAATCTCGAACAACCTTCCAACCGACGGGACGCCGCGGTCTATTTCGGCATGGATCGCGGTTGCGAGGATTTCGCCGAGCGCGATCTGCCGCGCCCGGCCCACGGCACTGAGCACCACCGCCAACCCGGGATGCCCCGGGTGCCGTTGTCCCAGCTTGCGGAAGTCCTGGCCGTTGCTCGTGATGATGATGCGATGCTCGGTCATCGCGTGGGCCAGAACGGCGGTGTCCGACGCGCCCGCCAAGCCGACCTCACTCACGTGGACGGCGTCCAAACCGAGGGTGAAGCGGAGATGCCGGGCAAGCTGCGGCGACAGGTTTTCGTCGATCAGAAGCGTGGTTCCATAGCTTTCCCGCCGGCCGGCCACGTGGCGGGTTGGCCTTGGCAAACAGTGCGGCTGCCTCCACTGTTTCCTCATCCAGGTAGGGATAGTCGTCGAGGACGGTCGCGATCGTGTCACCGTCGTCAAGGCGGCCGAGGATCGCCTGCGCCGTGATCCGGGTGCCACGGATGGTTGGTGAGCCGCCCATGATGTCCGGATCGCTGACGATCAGGTCGCGCGTACGTTCATACAGCCGCATTCGCCGGCGCGCCGGCGCGAGTGCCTTCCCCGCATCGATGCGCACCACATCGCCGATCCTGAGCTCACCGGTCACACCGGCGGAGGCCGGGTTAAACTGGTTCAGCAGCCGATAAGCGTCGGCCGGGGAAACCCGCAATTCCTGCGGCAAAGCCTGGACCAGCGCGAATGCCAGCAGCGCCGCGCCGTCCAGGCGTCGCCGACGCGTGCGCCGATCCACGCGCACCGGAATCCTGCCTGCGGTGATGGCCTTCTGCACCACCGAAAGCGGCGCGCCCGACATCGCCGCAACTTCCTGTGGGGTGTAGGCCAATCCTGGCATAAATTCATGTCCTCTGGACACGAATTTATGCCGTCCGACGGCCTTTGTCTACCGCTCCATCATCCGCAGCAGGCTGACCCCCGCCGCCGCCAGCGCGATCGCCGCGGCGCAGACCAGCGTCACCGTCGTGCCGTTCAGCGGCGCCAGCCCGAACACCAGCGCCACCAGCGCCGCACCGGTGGTCTGCCCGAACAGCCGCCCCGCCGCCTGCATGCCCGACGCGCCGCCGGTGCGCTGGCGCGGCGCCGAGGTGATGATCGCCCGATTGTTCGGCGTGTTGAAGAAGCCAAATCCCAGCCCGCAGATCACCATGCGCCAGACGATGTCGGCCGATCTCGGGTGCGCCGGCAGCAGCCCGACCAGCCCCAGCCCCACCGCCAGCACGGTCAGCCCCACCCCACTCAGGATGCCGACCGGATAGCGATCCGCCAGCCGCCCGGTGAACGGCGCGATCACCGCCACCACCAGCGGCCACGGCGTCATCAGCAGTCCGGTCCGCACCTGGCCGAGCCCCAGCGTGTTCTCGAACAGGAACGGCAGCGAAACCAGCGCCATCGATTGTGCGGTAAACGCGCAGATCGAGGTGGTCACCGACAGCGCGAACAGCGGGATGCGCATCAGGTCCACCGGCAGCAGCGGCGCGGCGCGGCTGAGCTCGCGCGCCACCAGCAGCGCCCCCACGCCGAGCGCCGCCACTGCCTGAAGGATCACCCACGCGGTGCGTTCGCCATGCCCGACCCCGTCGATCGCGGTGATCAGCACCCCCAGGCTGATCGCGCTCATCACCGCGGCCAGCACGTCGAATTTCATGCCGGAGCGCGGGGTCGCCGGCAGCGCGCGGAACGCGATCGCCACCGCGACGGCACCGAGCGGCACGTTGATCGCGAACAGCCACGGCCAGTTCGCCACCGACAGGATCGCGGCGGCGGCGGTAGGGCCGGCGGCCGAGGCGATCGAGCCGATCGTCGCGTTGATGCCCAACCCGCGGCCGATCCAGCGGCGCGGATAGATGAACCGCACCAGCGCGCTGTTCACGCTCATGATGCCGGCGGCGCCGAACCCCTGGAACACCCGCGCCAGCGCCAGCGTCGGCAGCGAATAGGACAACGCGCAGGCCAGCGAGGCCAGGGTGAATACCACCAGCCCCCACTGGTAGACCCGGCGGTAGCCGAAGATGTCGCCGAGCGAGGCCAGCGGCAGCAGCGAGATGGTCACCGCAAGCTGGTACGCATTCACCACCCAGATCGAGTTGGCCGGGCTGGTGTTCAGGTCGGTGGCGATGGTCGGCAGCGCCACGTTGGCGATCGCGCCGTCCAGCACCGCCATCGTCAGCCCCAGCGCGATCGTCAGGATGCCCCAATAGCGTTGCGGAATAGGCAGACCGTCCGACGGCTCCGGCTGCGGGATCGCGGCGCCCGACATCAGCCGCCCGACGGCGCGGCTGGCGTTGTCGGCACGGCGGAGGTCGGCGCCGTGAGGGCGGTTGGCACCGCGACGGACGCGGGTGCCCCGGCGGCGCTCGACGGCACGGGCGGCGTGGGTGGGGTCGCGTGCGTGGCCACCGCCCCCAGCGTCGTCAGTTCGGCAAGCACTGTCGCCATGTCCAGCTCGGCCAGGTCGGGCCGGCGCAGCACGCTGACCGACCGGCCGCGCGGTGCGGTCAGCGCCGGGTCGGACTCGCGCGAAAACAGCACCACCGACGGACAGCCGGCCGCGGCGATCAGATGCATCGGCCCGGTGTCGTTGCCGACCGCAAGACACGCCGCGCGGGCGAGGCTCGCCAGCTCCGGCAGCCCGGTGCGGTTGGTCAGATCGATCGCATCCTGCACGGCGTCGCGGATCTCCCGGGCCAGGGCGACTTCTGCCCCCGTCCCCAGAATGACCGGCGTGATGCCTCGTGTCAGCAGCGCGCCGCCCAGTTCGGCGTAGCGCCGCGCCGGCAAGCGCTTGGCCGGGCGATGCCCCGAGCTGCCGGGGACCAGCAGCGCAAAGCGGTCCGGCAGGGCGAAAGGCGCGAGATCGGCGCCCGTCCAGGACAGATCGGCCGGCACGGTTTCCATCACACCCGCGGCGTGAAGCTGGTCGAACTGACGATCGATGTCATGCAGCCGATTGCGCGCCGGATTGCGGTCGGGGTGCGAGCAGCCGTACGCGATGCCCGACCATTCCGGCCGCGCGTGATGCGGGAACAGGTGCAAATAACGCGAGGAACGCGTCGAGGTCTGCAGGTCGTAGACCCGGTCGAACCGGCCGGCGATGAGAACCCGGCGCAGCCGCAGCCAGCCGCCAAGGTCCCACCACACGGGCCGCTCATCGATCAGCACCTCGTCGAAATACGGCGACCGCGCGAGCCAGTCCGCCCACGGCCGCGTGGTCAGCAGGGTGACATGATCGGCGCGATGGTGGTGGCGAATCGCGGCGAACGGCCCGAGCGACAGAATGACGTTGCCCAGCGCGCCAAGTTTCAGCACCAGGATGCGGCTCATGCCCGCGCATATCAGCGGATGCCAGGCGGAGCAACCGAGGGGGGGCCGGGTCGGTCGGAATCGCGAAGATCAGCTATATCTGGACGCGTTGTCGGCGACTACGATGTAGTGTAGCGTAGTTCACATGCGAGAGCCGAGCCATCAGTGAGCAAAACCGCGCCCGTGAGCGTCCGGCTGGAAGCCGCGCTCAACGATCAGGTCACCTCGATCGCCGCCGCCCTGGACCGCCCAAGGTCATGGGTCATCGAGCAGGCGGTGCGCGACTTCGTGGCCATGCAGCAATGGCAGCTTGCGGCGATCGACGAAGGGATCCGTGCGGCCGACGGGGGCCGCGTTGTCCGCCATGAGGACGTGGTTGCCTGGGTTCGGTCGTGGGGACAACCCGACGAACTGCCCATGCCCGAATGCGGATAGCCTGGACCGAACCCGCCGTGCTCGATCTGGCCTCGGCGCGGGCCTATATCGCGCGCGACAATCCGCCGGCTGCCGACAAGCAGGTCGAACGCGTTCTCGCGGCGGTCGCCGGATTGCTGCAGTTCCCCGAAATCGGGCGGCCCGGCCGGCGGGCGGGGACGCGCGAGCTGGTCGTCAACCGAACGCCATATGTCGTGGCTTATCGTCTGCGTCGCGACGTCATCGAAATCCTGCGGGTGATGCACGGACGGCAGCGCTGGCCTGATGCACTGTAAGGGGCAGTCGGCCACTGGGTGACTGCGTCGTCCGCCGCCGCCCCATACCGCTGGCCGATATGCAACGTCTTTGCAGTCGGTGGTGACGCCGTCGTCATGCCGATTGAGCGCGTGATCTTGATGATTCCCGCTTGGCTCTGGGCACCACGTTACAGCGGGATCGCCAGCAGCGTGTCGAAGCGCGGGCTGTCGCAGACCACGATGCGCTCGGCGAAGCGCAGCGCGCCGTCGCGGTCGACCACCCGATCCAGATACCGGCCCGCGGCAAAAATATCCATGCGCCCATCGCGCACCGTGCGGATCACCAGGAACGGCGTCTCGGCGCTGACGGCGCCCCCGTCCTCGCCCGCAAGGCGCGGCATGCCGACGATGTGGCGATAGGCATGGCGTTCGTAGATGTTGGCCTCGCGCAACGCCGCCACGCGATCGCGCAGCATCGCCCGCGAATCGGCGTAGATCACTCCGGCCGCGTAACCGCGCCGATAGTTCTCGGCGGTGGTGATCTTGTAGAGGCAGTCGTCGGTGAAAAAATCCGGCCAATCCTCCAGCCGGTCGGCGTCGATGCAGGCGGCATAGTCGCTGTTCAGCAGGGTCAGCCGGAACAGCAGCGCGGGCGCGTCCATCGCGCCTACAGCCCCATATAGCCGCGATAAGTCTGCCAGAAGCCGCGCACCGCGGTCTCGGTCGCGCGCGTGGACTGCGATTCCGCGGTGGCACCGCCCATCTCGACCACCGACAGCGCCTCACCCGCCGCGGCGATGCCGCGCTGGACGAAGCCGCCGATGCAGCCGTCCTCCATCGAGACATACCCCGCAGGCCCGACCAGGTTGGCCTGCTTCAGCCGGCGGCGGCGCATTTCCTTCGTATCGTCGGCGAACCCGATATAGGTCCAGTGCAGGTCCATCGCATCGACGCCGCGCGGCACGATCTGGCGCACCGCCAGGCAGTTGTGGATCTGCTGCAGCACCATCGACGGAAACACGGTGAGAATCTGCAACTGGATGTTGTCGCCGAACTCGTCCACCGCATCCAGCAGCGACGGATCGTGCAGCCGGAACCCGCTGTCGGACCGAATCCCTTCGTCCTTGTAGCCGGTGTCCTGCGATTCCAGCCGGCCGATGGTGGTGCTGGCGTGGTGCGCGCCGCCGCGGCTGACGGTGACGCCGCCGGCCTGGCTGAAGCGGGTGATGTTGAACGTGGTGAAGAACAGGTGCAGCAGGCTGGCGTGATAGGTGTCCTTCACGTTCTCGGCGTAGAGCTTCCAGTTGTTCGGCAGCGGCTGGATGAAGCGGCCGATCACCTCGACCGGCTTGTGCAGCACGCGGCGGATCCGCGCGGCGATGTCCGGGCCGAGATAGTCGGCCAGGTCGGGCGCGTCGGCGGCCAGCGTCGCGAACACCAGCCCGCCGATGGTGGCGGTGCGCAGCATGCGCGGGCCATGGTCTTGCAGGCGGAACAACTCCGCCATGCCGCCCTTGCCGCCGACCCCGCGCTGGAAGGCGACCGAGCACAGATTGCCGCGCAGATCGTAACGCCAGGCGTGGTAGGCGCAGGTGAAATCCTTGACCGTGCCGGCGTCCTCGAAGGCGATCAGCGCGCCGCGGTGCGCGCAGCGGTTCTCGAACGCGTGGATCGCGCCACCCTCGCCGCGCACGGCAATCACCGGCATTTCGCCCAGGCAACTGACGCGGTAGTCGCCGTGGTTGGGGATGTCGGCTTCCAGGCAGAGATACTGCCAGACGGGACCTTCGAAGATCCGCTGCTGCTCGGCGCGCTGGATGGCCGGGTCCTGGTAGACCCAGTATGGCACGCGGGTCAGGCCCGGCGCCCAGCCGGACGGGATGGCTTCGGCATGCCGGTCCACGGCGGTACTGGCCATCGCGTCCTCCCGCTGTCGGCGTTCCGTTGCGGCTGGTGGGATTTGATCCCTCCGCGAGGCCGGGTGCAAGCGGTGGGCGCTGCCGGACCCGCCGGGGTGGTGGGTAGAATGGCGTCCGTTAATGCGCGGATCGAATCTGGTTCGTGACCGTTGCACCGCTCAACCGCGAGTGCAACTCAATGCTAGTACCGAACCGAATAGACTCGCCGAGCCAAAAAAGCAAGTAGTCAAGCGGACACAGAGTTACACAGAGAATCCACAGAGTTTCACAGAGGTAGATTCATAGGCGCTTCGCGCTGCCTAAGGTCACACTGGCGAAAGCGGATTGCGCGCAGCGCCATTTCCTTACTCTCTGTGAAACTCTGTGGATTCTCTGTGTAACTCTGTGTCCGCTCGATTACTTGCTTTGCTGCGGCGCACGCACGCACCGGAATGCAGTCAGGTGGATCAGGCAGACGTCGCCGGGTGAACGCTCGCCCAATGCCGCGCGATGTCGATACGCCGGGTGATCCAGACGCCGGGCTGGCGCGACACATGATCGAGCAGCCGTTGCAGCCCCACCGCGCGGCCCGGGTGGCCGATGATGCGGTTGTGCAGGCCGATCGACAGCATCTTCGGCTGTGTGCGGCCTTCGTCGTACAGCAGGTCGAACGCATCGCGGCAGTAGGTGAAGAAATCGTCGGCGGTCGCAAAACTGCCGCGGCCGAACTTCACGTCATTGGTCGAGAGGGTATACGGCACCACCAGATGTGGCCGCCCGTGCGCCGGCGTCCAGTACGGCAGCTCGTCGTCGTAGGCGTCCGAATCGTAAAGGAAGCCGCCTTCCTCGATCAGCAGGCGCCGCGTGTTGAGGCTGGGCCCGTAACGACAATACCAGCCCAGCGGGCGTTCCCCCACCGTCGCGGCGATCGAAGCAACGGCCTTGGCGATCTGCGCGCGCTCCTCCGCCTCGGTCAGCTCGTAATGCTTCACCCAACGCCAGCCGTGGCAGCACACGTCGTGGCCGGCGGCGCGGATGGCGGCGGCGACCTGCGGGTTGCGCTCCAGCGCCAGGGCACAGCCGAACATGGTGAGCGGCAGGGCGCGCTCGGCGAACAGCCGCAGGATACGCCAGACGCCGACGCGGCTGCCGTAGGCGAACATGCTTTCGGCGGCGAGATCGCGGCCGGTCACGCCCGGGTTCACCGGCGCGACCTCGGTGAGGCCCCATTCGGAGACGTTGTCGCCGTCGGGATAGGAGGGCTCAGAACCTTCCTCGTGGTTCAGCACGAAGTTGACGGCGACGCGCGCGCCGCCGGGCCAGCGCGGATCGGGCGGGGTGGGGCCGTAGCCGATCAAGTCGCGGGTCATGCGGCGGAGCGTGGCACGGATCGGGGCGGAGGGCGATTGACCCATCGACGCTGCCACCTCGTCATGCCGGCGAATGCCGATATTCGCCGGCATGACGAGGTGCGTGCCGCCGACGAGTTAATCATTCGGACACCTGGTATGAGACTGACTGTCTGCCGATCGTCGGCGTTCCCGACGAGGGCAGGTTCGCCCGCCCCTCCACCTGCGTCCTTCCGAGACCGGAACGTGTACCAAGGCGGCGCCGTTTTGATCGACCGATGGAATGGACGCCGTCGCCTCAGCCGCCCAGGGCGGCGCGCAGCTCGCGTGCCTTGGTCGCAAATTGCGGGTGGAACGCGGCGACAACCTCGAGGAAGTCGGCAAAGCGCGTGGCGCAGCCGCGCAGGGCCGCGATCAGTTCGGCCCGCGGATAGCGCGCATCCTCGCCGCGTTCCCCGGTGAGGTGCACCTCCTTGCCCACCGCCTGCAGGCGAAAAGTGTTCGGCCAGTCGATGAGTGACACCTCCGCCTCGCCGGTCCGCTCCAGCGCCGACGGCGCCTCTGCGCACAGATCGGGCACCAGGAACGGCAGATCGTCATAGATCGCCAGCCGCGGCTGGCCGGGATGCTCCAGCACCACCGTGCCGAACAGGTGATACTCCTCCCCCAGTGGGCGCGCCGCCTCGGCGGCCGCGACCGAGGCGGCTTCGTCGCCGAAATCGGCGGTGGTGAACTCTGCCCGCATGATCGCGTCCTCGTTGCCGTACTTCAGGAAATCGCTTTCAGGATGCGATTGATGTCGTCGGTTTCGAACGGCGGCGCCTCCATCGGGTGCGGCGGCGCCGGCGAGGCCACCTTGCCATTTGGAACGTTGCCGCTCCACGGCGTGAAGTGGTTGACCGTCTGCGCATCGAGAAAGCCGATCTCGATCAGTAGCGCCGGCGGGCCGCCGACATTCAGCTTATGCTTGCGGCTGGTATCGGGGTTCGGTGCGAGCTGCGTCAGCGCATCGTTGATCAGCGCGGCCAGGTCGATCCCGGGTGGGAACTGCGAGTGCAGCGTCGCGTCGCCCATCTTGTTCTTGTTGAACTGCTCCGGCGTGTGCCGCCGCAGGATCGAGCCGGTGACCTTGTCAATGCCGGCGTTCGTCATCGCCGGGCTCTGCGCCATCCACGCGTCGTCGGACGGCTTCTTGTCGAAATGCGGCGCGAAGCGCACCGCCTGCTTTTTCCGCGTCGCGTCGCCCACCTGGTCGATCTCGGTGGCGAACTTGGACTGCAACGCGCCGACATCGCCGTTCAGCTTGTCCTTGCCGAGCAGCTTGGCGATCGCCTGGCCGGGCTGGCGGTTCGCCGCCGCGGCATCGGGATACTCGTTCCACGAGTCCAGCATCATCTTCGACTGGGCCGCATGGCCGTCGAACGCCTGCGCGTACTGCTTCATCTTGGCGCCATCGCCGCCGAAGCCGTCGACGCACACCTTCGCCAGCGTGTCGGGGTGCTTGTCCTTGGGCAGTGGCCCGCCGGTGTTGCCGGCCAGGCCTCCGGTGTTCAGCAGCGTGCCGAGGCGCGCCAGGTCGGCGGGATCGTCGAACGCGGCACCGAGCGACTTCGTCGCCGCGGAGCCGCCGGCCTTGACCAGCGGGCCGAACGTCTCGGGGTGCGCGCCGATGCCGCCCGCCTGCACGAGTCCCTTCAGGCCGGCCCGGTCGGCCTTGGCCTGGGCGCCGTCGCCCGCATAGGCGTTGGCGAAGTCGCGCATCTTGGCCGCGTCGCCGTCGCAGCCGGTGTGCAGCAGCGAGGCAATGACAGGCGGCGCCGGCGGCGCGGGGCTGCTGCCGAGGCCGGCGCCGTCCAACAGTCCCTCCATCGCCGCCGGCCCGTCCTTGTCGCCGAACTGCTTCGCCATGTTCTTCAGCGCCGTGGCGTTGGCGCTGCGCTTCGCCGCCTTGTCCTGCGGGTCGGCATCATCGACACCGTGCCGCAGCATCTCGGCCAGCGCCTCCGGGTGTGCGGCGAGGCCGCCGGACTCGACCAGCCCCGCCAGCGCGGTGCGCGCCTCGTCGGCATCGGCGCCGGAGAACGCGACCGCCAGGTCCTTCAGCCCGTCGGCGCCGGATTTGCTCACGATGGCGGCAAGGATGGCCGGATCGCCGCCGAGGCCGGTCACGACCAGCGCTTCCATCGCCGGACCCTGCGCCTGCACCGCCTCGCACATCGCCTTCTTGCCCGCCGCGTCGAGCGTCGCCAGCACTTTCGGTCCGCACAGGGCAAACACCTTGTCGCCGAGCGTCTTGTCGACCGGGGTCGTGCCGACCGTGACGCCGGCGAACGTCGTCCCCGCATCCTTCGGTTCCGCAATGACTTCCTTCAGGCGCGCTTCCAGTGCCGCGTAGAGCTTGTCGGCCCCGACCATGTCGCGCTTGTCGCCCGACAGCGACGCCCGCGCATCGGCCGCCGCGAGCGCACGCTCGAGCTCCTTCTTGGCGGCGGGCCGCGCCGCCGTGGCCGCGGGGCCGAAACTGGTCGCCAGCCGCTTCTGCGCCGCCGTCACGCGCGCCGCGGCCTCGGCGTCGGCTGTGGCAGCCGCCAGCAGTGCCTGGAATGCCGTGACCTGCGTCGCGGCGGTGTCGATCACGCCGCGCGAGAGGCCGCCCGTCAGCGTGGCCTGCACGCCGTCCCGCGCGTCTTTCAGCTTTTTGGCGAACCCGGGGTCGACCCCGGGCGGATCGCCTTTTGCGATCTCGGTCTCGATGCGGCTTTTTTCCTGCGTCAGCGCAAAGGCCTCGGCGCCCGCCGTGGTCCGCAGGTCGTCAACGATACCGCGCAGCGTCTCCAGCGCGCTGGTCGACCTGGCAAGGTCGTTGCCCCCCTTGTTGCCGTAGAGCTTGGAGACAGCCAAGGACTGGGTGCCGGCCGCCTTCTTCAGATCTTTCACACTGTCGTTAAGGTCGGGAACGGCCGCAGCGTCCTTGGCGAGCTTGCTGCGTTCGTTCTCGACATAGCCGAACAGGTCGCTGCGCGCGTTGTTGTTGCTGTAGTTCGCCTTGACGCAATCGGCGATCGACTGGCGCAGCGCCCACAGCGCGCTGGCGAATTTGTCGAGCTTGCCCGCTTCAAGCGGGTTGGCGAGCAGCTTTTCGCAATCACCGATCGCCTTGAGCGGGGCGGTTTTGGCCTTGGCGGCCAGCTTGCCCGTGGCGGATTCGAACGAGTTGCTGACCTCGGTAAGCTGTGTCTGCAGCAGGCCGCGGCGCTGACGCAGCGGCGCGAGCGTATTCTCCAGCACCACCTGCGCGTCCTGCAGTTCCTTCAGTGCCCTCGCCGCGGCCTCCAGGTCGGTGGTGCCCAGCGGGATGGTGGCAAATGCGTTGACCTTGCCGCGCTCGGCCTTCAGGGCATCGACGGCGGCACCGTCGGGCTGCGGCACCTGTGTGGCGGCGCGCAGGATCGCCTGCTTCCGTTCGCGTCGCTGCTGCACCGCCTCGACCAGCAGGCGCTTGGTCTCGGCGAGATCGTCGATCGGCTTTTGCAGCGCCTGCAAGGCCAGCATCGAGGCGGCTCCCGTCACCTGCCCGGCCAGATCGGTGCGGGTGCTCACCAGCCCGCCCAGCTCGTCAACCTTCGCGCCCGGCACCGCCTCGCCCGCCGCCGGCACCAGCGCCAGCAGCTTGTCCTGCATGTCGCGGCGCAGATCCTCGCGCGCCTCGACGGCACGCGTGACTTCGCCGTGCTTGTCGGCGAGCACCTTCAGCGTCTTGGTCAGCTCCTCCATCTGCGGCGCGCTGTCGGGCGCGGTGTGCCCGATTAGGTTGCGCACGTCCTGGCGTGCCCCGGCGAGTTCCTTGGCCTGCTCGGGCTCCGCGCCGGGCGGGTCGGTGCCGAAGCTCGCCTCCCAGTTGGCGACCAACGCCCGCTTGGCCCGCTGGGCGTTCGACTCCGGAGCATAGTCCTTGTCGGTGGGCAGCATGTCCTGGCGGTTCACCGGCGGCGGCAGGTCCGGAAGGTTCAGGATCTGCAGGATTTCCGTCACGACGGCGGACAGCCGCTGCGCCGGGTTCTGTGCCGGTTGCAGGGTGGCGTGCGACATGGTCTCCCCCTTTCCGTTGCTGCCGACGCTACACCGCGCGCACGGCCAGTTCGCCCTGCAACTCGGTGAGCGTGGCGTCCAGCAACCCGTGGAATTTCAGGTCGCTGCCCACCGCGCGCTTGGCGAAGCCTTCCAGTGTCAGCAGCGCCGGCACGCCGCCGAGCAGGCTGCGATAGCTCTCGATGGTCTTCAGTGCCGCCTGCACCGCCGCCTTGCCCTCTGGCGCGGCGCCCTTGGTCATCGCGGTGTCGAGCTGATCGGCCAGGGCCTCGCCGAACTGCGGCACCAGCGTCGACAGCATTGCCGCAGCGCGCTGCACCTGGGGCAGACGGGGGTCCAGTTTCACCTCGTCCAGCGCCAGCAGCGAGGTGCCGAGCGTGGCCAGGTTGGCGGCCGTCTGCTGCTGCGCCTCGCGCCAGCGCAACAGCAGCTTGGCATAGTCGACCGCGCCGCGCGGCGCCGTCGACGTGGACGAAACACCAAGCACACGGCTGACCCATGCGCGCTGGCTGTCATCGTCGGATATGGTGCGGCTCCCCCTAAACCCACGAAGTGGCGCAGGGTACCGTCCCACCCCAGGCCGGGCAAGTCACGTTACCGCAAGACGCTGGGGCGGTTCATGGCCCACGGCGTTCCGCAGCGCAGGAAAGGTGGCCGATCGGCCGCTTCCGCTGTCATTGCGAGCGTAGCGAAGCAATCCCCATCCAGGTGCGCTCCTGGATGGGGATTGCTTCGCTACGCTCGCAATGACAGCGGGATCCGGGCAGGCACGCTGCGTCATCCGATCGCCCCCCAGCACCCGCGCACCTTGCGGCACGGCAACGGACCGGGCGATGCTGCCGCGGGGCAACTGGGAGACCACGATGAGCGGAGCAACCGGGCTGACCGGGGCAGGCGTTGGCGCGCAGCGCAACTCGGTGCTGAAGAACGCGATCGCGGCCAATATCGGCGCGGTGTTCGAGTGGTACGACCTGCTGCTCTACGCCCTGTTCGCCGTCACGCTGTCGAAGCAGTTCTTCCCCCCGGGCGATGCGAACAGCGCGGTGCTGCTCAGCCTGGGCACCTTCGCCGTCGCCTGGCTGGTGCGCCCGATCGGCGCGGTCGTGATCGGCACCTATGCCGACCGGGCCGGGCGCAAGCCGGCCCTGGTGCTGTCGGTCGGGCTGATGATGCTGGGCACGCTGATCACGACGGTGCTGCCGAACTACGCCACGATCGGCCTGGCGGCGCCGGTGCTGCTGGTGCTGGCGCGGCTGATCCAGGGGTTCTCGGCGGGCGGCGAATTCGGCAGCGCCACCGCATTGATGGCCGAGCAGGACCCGCGCCGCCGAGGCCTGCTCGCCAGCCTGCAATGGGGCGCTTCGGGGTTCGCGGTGTTCCTGGCCTCGATGTTCGCCTACGTGATCAACCAGACGCTTTCCCCCGTGCAGGTGGCCACCTGGGGCTGGCGCATCCCGTTCGTGTTCGGCCTGCTGATCGGGCCGGTCGGCTGGTACATCCGCCGCGCGATGGACGAGTCGCCCGAGTTCGCCACGACCGAGCACAGCATGACGCCGCTGCGCGAAGCACTGACGCACGACACCTGGCGGATCCTGGCCGGGGCCGGCGCGGTGGCGGCCGGCGCGGCGGGCAGTTTCACCAATGCCTACATGCCGACCTTCGCGATCACCAAGCTGGGGCTGGGCGCCTCGGCCGCCGTGGTGGGGACGATCGTTGCGGGCCTGATCAACTCGACGTTGCCGATGTGGTTCGGCCATCTGTCGGACCGGTTCGGCCGGCTGCCCATCATGGGAACGTTCGGCGTGCTCGGGCTGCTGATGATCTACCCGATGTTCGTCTGGATGGTCGCCGCACCCAGCGTGTGGACGCTGGTGGCGTGCCAGGCGCTGCTCGCGCTGGTGATGTACTGCGGCTACTACGCGACGGTACCGGCGCTGCTGTCGGACCTGTTCCACACCAGGCGGCGGACCACGGGCATTTCGATCGCCTACGTGCTCGGGCAGTTCCTGTTCGGCGGCGTGACGCCGCTGGTGGTGGGCTGGATCGTGGCGGCGACGGGCGATCCGACCAGCCCGGGCATCTACCTGAGCGCCGTGGTCGTGGTGAGCCTGATCAGCCTGCTGGCGTGCCGGCGGCTGGGCGTGCGCTAAGCGGCCGGCGCCGGGAGGCGTCGCGTCGCCGGGCTGCCCGCAATCGCTTGACGCCGGCCCTGCGCTGCGCTTGATCGGTGCATCACGCCCGCCGAGGCATGACGATGAAAACCCGCTTCCATGACCGGCACGACCGTATCGACTACCTCAAGGCCTGCGAAGTCGCGCGGCGCATCGTGCGCGACCCGTCGCTGATTGTCGAGGCGCGTGACTACGTCGAGACTTGGATGCTGACGGACCCGCATCAGCGCGCCTACGCGCTGGCGTGGCGTGCGGTATTGCAGCTTCCACCCGCCGAGATTGCCGCGGCGCTGGTCGAGGACACCGCCCGCGGCCAGGCGCTGCGCGAAACCCGGCCGGTGTTCGGCAAGGGCCTGTCCTCGCAGGAGGTCGTTGCATTGCTGGAAGCCGCCGATGCTGCGGCGCCCTGACATCGATCACATCCTGCGTGCCGCCGCCGTGATCGCCAACCACACGCGGTTCGTGGTGGTCGGAACCGGCGCGGTGATCCTCACCGCGCGGCACATCCCTGTCGCGATGATGCTGACGGCAGAAATCGACCTGTACGCCGACGGGGTGGGTGATCCGGAGCCGATTTCGGACCTGATCGATGCCACGATCGGCCACGGATCGATGTTTCACCGGACGTTCCACTACTACGGCGATGGCGTCAGCCCTGGCACGTCGATCATGCCGGCCGACTGGCGGACGCGAGCGACCGAGCATGTGGTTCGCGACGGCGGCGCCGTCGCGATCTGTCCCAGCGCCGACGACATAGCCGTGGCGAAGCTATGCGCCTGGCGGGAGAAGGATCGGGATTGGTTGCGGGTCGCGTTGCAGGCCGGTATCGCGAATGCAACGCGCGTGGCGGCGCTGCTGCATAGGGAGTTGCCGGAAACAGCGCCCGCGGCGGAGGAATTGGAGCGCCGGTTGTCCGACCTTGTCGGAGCGGCGCCGCCATAACGCCGTCGGGTGGAAAAGCGCAGCGCATTCCGCCGTTTGCGCATAGCGACGGTTTGCGCGCGGGCGCTCAAAGGTGGCGGACTGCGCTGCCCCCCGGGTCAAGCGCCTGGGGGCGTCGGCTTTTCCGCCCTACGCGTGCCACGCGCGCCGGACGGGCAATCAGAACCCGAACATGTGGTCCAGCGAGAACCCGCCGCGGTCGTCCATCAGCCCGTGGTAGCCGAACAGCCGGCAGGTCGGATCGCGCACCAGCACGTAGCCGTGCGGCCCCGCCTGCGCCAGTGCATCCGGCCCGAATACCTGATCCGGCCAGACCATTGCTGATCCGGAACAGGCGATCGCGACCCGCGCCTCGGCGATCTGCGCCCCCGCGCCGTCGTGCAGCAGCAGCGCGGTGGCCGAGGCGGGCCAGAACGGCGCCGACGCCGGGTAGATCAGCACGGCGAAGCTGCGCCGCGCGCCGTCGCCCAGCTTCAGGAACAGCCGCGTGGTCAGGCCGGGCGGCGGGCCGTTGTAGGATTGCGGCTCGTCCCGATAGGTCATCAGCGTGTTGAACACGTGCGCGCCGAAACTCGACTCCGCCGCATGCCCGGAGGCGCGGTCCTCGTAACGGAACAGCGCGTGCAGCCAGCCGTCGGCGCCGCCGCCGTCGCGGAAATCGTAGACCAGCTCGGCGTGGCCGGCGGCAACGTCGGTCACGTCGCCCACATCCACCGCCAGGCCGTGGTCGCGCGGCAGCCGGCCGAGGAAGCGTTCGGCGACCTTTCGCCCGTCCTCGGCGAAGACGTCCAGCCGGATCGGCAGGTCGGCCTGGCTTTCGGCCATCGGCGTCGGCTGGACGATGGTGCGGAACCGCGCGCGCGGCAGCACCGGGAAGGGCAGCAGATAGCCGCGGCCCAGCTCGGCGGGCAGCGCCGGAATGCCCGGGTCGGGCTGCAGGTCGGCGCGCTCCACGTTCACATGGGCGATGCGGGTGCGCCCGGCGCGGGTCACCTCGTAGCGCGGGCGGACGACGTGGCGGCCGGCGCGCAGCTCGATCTGCGCCGGCCAGCGCAGGTCGGGCAGCAGCGTCCGCGACATCCAGGGCGACCGTCGCGAACGGGCCGACCGGCGCGGACAGCGCCACCGGGCGCTCGGCGCCCATGCGGTCCAGCGCGACCGCGCCCGGCGGGATCGGCGTCGCGTGGCTGTTCTGCAGCCACAGCACCACGCGCTCGTCGTCGCGCGGGGCGGGCAGGCCGGCATAGCGGTCGGACGGCCAGGCGTTGGCGTCGTGCGTGCAGGACAGGCTGGCGCCGTTGTCCGAAGCGTCGGCGCATAGGTGTCCAGCGCGTATTTCACCACGTCGTGGCCGGCGGCGCCGATCGCGTGCACCAGAAGCTGGCCGGTGAACGGCGGCAGGTCGAAGCGCGCGCGCACCTCGCGGCTGTCGATGGCGAACCCGCCCGCGCCGGCGGGCAGCTTCTGCTCCCAGGTCGCCAGCGCGGTGCCGTCGGCGGCGTACAGGCGCAGCCACAGCCGCATCGGCCCCGCGCCATAGCCCGGCCCAGTAGTTGGCGGAGACCAGCCGCGTGGACAGCCCGTCCTCGTCGCGGAAGAACGCGAAGTTGGTGGCGAAGTTCAGCCGGTCCAGATAGCGGCTGTGGTTGGTCAGCAGCTCCGGCGGCAGGCGGACCTCGTCCAGCGTCAGGGCGGTCGCGCCGGGCGGCAGCAGCGGCTTGATGCGCGCGGCGATGCGGCCGGCGTCGAACGCGGCGACCAGCACCGTGGCCGCGCCGGACTCGGGCAGCGCGGTCAGCGGCCGTGCGGTGTGGCCGGCGCGCACCCGGCCGACCTGCTGGACGTCGTGCACGTAGAGCTCGGCCCCGCCGGGCAGGTCGGGATACAGCGCCAGCAGCGCCTCGGCGATGCCGTCGGGATCATACAGGGCGACGGGCGCCGCCGCGTGCAGCAGGGCATACAGCCGGGCGATTTTTTCGGCCGCCAGCGGGTGGGCCAGCGCCTTGTAGAGCACGTTGCCGCCGGCGCGCTGGTCGAAGGTCTGGATCTGCAGCATGCGTTGGTCCTGGTGTCCAAGGTTCGCCCGGTTCGTCCGCCCTGCGGCCCATTTACCGTCGAACCGGGTCTACAGGCCAAGCCGCCGGCGCAGCTCGGCCGCGGCGAGCGGTGTATCGTCCAGCGGCGCGGTCGGCCAGACCTCGGCAGCGGCCCGCGAAGCGGCGGATGCGGCCCTCGTCCAGCAGTGCCCGGTGGAACGCGTCGATCCGGCGCGACGTCCCCGGCAGTCCGGCGAGCAGCACCGGCGCCGTGGGTCGCCACCGCCTCGGACACCATCGACACGCTGTCCTCGGTGGCGACGATCAGCGTCGGCCAGCGCCAGCATGCCGAAATACGGGTTCTCGCCCTGCCCGTCCCAGACCCAGGCGCCCAGCGGAACGAGCCGCCGCTGCAAGGCGTGGAGCACCGCCGGGTCGGTGCGGCGCGAGGGCGTCAGCATCAGCCCGACATGGTCGTGCCGCATCATGTGGGCAAGCTGCTCCGCCAGGGCGGCGCCTGCCGCCCGGCCCAGCCGGTGGCGGCCGTTGGAGCCGCCCACCAGCACCGCAACCAGCGGCCGTGGCAACCCGGCGACATGGCCGCGCCACACTTCCGCGGCCCCGGCCAGGCGCTGCGGCGTCACCCGATGCAGCGCCGTGCGGGTGACCACGACATTCGGTCCGGTCAGCCCGTCGTGCCGGTTGACCACCACCAGGTCGAAGCGGCGCGGGTCCATGCGCGGGTGCTGCACCTGGACCACCTGCACCCCGCGCCGGCGCAGCGCGGCGAGCACCGGCGCGGCTTTTCCCCCGGCGCCGACCACCACGTTCGGCAGCGTTCCACGCACCGCGTCCGGCACTGCCGACAGCGGCGCCGGCCACAGCCGAGCGGCGATCCAGCGCCAGGGCGCGCGAGGCGCCAGGGTACGCAACTCGTGGCGCAGACCGGCGGCCTCGGTCAGGCCCATCGCCTGGGCTTGCAACCCGGCATAGGCGTCGCTCAAAATCCAGGCGCGGGGCTCCGTCATGGGCGGGCGCTTGTCGGCGCCGCGCGGAATGGCGTCAATCCGGGAGGCGCCGGTTCCGCAAGCGCCGACCTGGTGGCTTCAACCCGGGGGCGTCACCCGACGGCGTCCCTCGGGGGCAGGGTGCAGGAGATCGCGATGCGGTTCGGACTGTTCGGCAGTGCCCAAGCGAAGCGCGGCGGTCCCGACGTGGACAGCGGCCAGGGGTTTCGCGACTTCATCGACTACAACGTGGAAGCCGAGGCGCTGGGCTTCCACAGCACCTTCCTGGTCGAGCACCATTTCACCGGCTTCGGCCAGGTCTCCGCCAGCCTGAACCTGCTGACCTGGCTCGGCGCGCGGACCCGCACGCTGCGCCTGGGCACCGCGGTGATCGTGCTGCCGTGGCACAACCCCGTGCTGTTGGCCGAGCAGGCGGCGACGCTCGACCTGCTGTCCGGCGGCCGGCTGGATTTCGGCGTCGGCCGCGGCTACCGCCACAACGAATTTTCCGGCTTCCGCATCCCGATGGAGGAAGCGGACGCCCGCTACGAGGAAGCCCTGGCGGTGATCACCAGGGCCTGGACCTCGGACACCCCGTTCACCCACCACGGCAAATACTGGCAGTTCGACGAGGTGATCGTGGAGCCGCCGACGGCGCAAAAACCGCACCCGCCGTTCTGGGTGGGCGCGGGCAGCAAGGCCTCGATCGGCAAGGTGGCGGAGCGCGGCTACAACCTGCTGCTGGACCAGTTCGCGCCGTTTGCCGCGACCGGCGAGCGGCTGGCCTGGTTCCGCCAGGAGGTGGAGGCGCGCGGCCGGGCGTTCGACCCGATGGAGGTCGGCGTGGCGCGCGCGTTCTACGTGGCGAAGGACGCGGCGGACAAGCAGGCGGCACTGGAGCGGCGGCTGGCAGCGCAGCGGCGGCAACACGCGCTGGCGCAGACGCCGGGCGGTGACAACAAGGCCAGCATCATGTCGTTCGCCGACACGACAGGCGCGAACGAGGACAGCGCGCTGTACGGCACGCCCGACGAGATCTGCCAAAAAATCGCGGCGCTGGAGAAGCTGGGCGTGCGCTACCTGCTGCTGACCGGCGGCGGCGCCGCGCGCGACAACCTGCGCCGCTTCGCCCGCGAGGTGATGCCGGCGTTCGCCGGCGGGTCGGGGGCGCTGTCGGCGGCGGATTGAGCGGCGGTGGCCGACGCCATTCTTGCGGCTTGGCGCCCGAGGATGCACCTATTCCACCGAAACCATCGATCGGTACGGTCATGACGCGCGTGGACCCGCGGCTCCAATCGGCAGTAGAGGGCATCGTCGCGCTGGTGCACCCGGAAGCGGTGCTGCTGTTCGGCAGCCGGGCACGTGACGACAGCGATGATGCCAGCGACTGGGACCTGTTCGTGGTCCTGCCGGACGATGCGCCGCCGGGCATCGCGCGGCCGTCGGCACTGCGTCGCGCGGCGGCCGCGGCCCGGCTGCCGATCCACGCGGTGGCTTGCCGCCGTGGCGTGTTCGAGGCAAAGCGGAGCGACCCAAACAGCCTCAGCCACGACGTTGCGCGTGACGGTGTCGTACTCTACCGGCGGCCGGCATGAGCGACGCCGCGGGGTGGATCGCCAGCGCGGACACCGATCTGGACACCGTCCGACGCCGCCTCGCCAACCCACCGAACGTGACCGCGGCCGCCTATCACTGCCAGCAGGCCGCGGAAAAGCTCATCAAGGCGGTGCTGGTCGCGCTGCGAATTGCCTACCCGCGCGGCCGGTCGGGCCATGACCTGGGGCTGGCGGCTGCGCAAATCCCATCTGGCCACCGACTGCGGCAGGCGGCCGAGGCGTTCGACGCAATCGCCGATTGGTCGATTGCGTTCCGCTATCCGGCCGACGACCCGTTGCAGGCCGAACCTCTGCCGGAGCCGAGCGAGGTGATGGCGTGGCTCCAGCGCATCGACTCATTCCGTGCCGAGGTCGCAGCGCTGATCGCCGCGCCGCCCGCCTGAACCGCTGCGGTCGGACAGCCGCTTTGGCTGGCTTCCGGGCGATCCGAGCTTGGTGACCGCAAAAGTCCCCTGGGGTTCAAGGCCCGCATCATGTCGTTCGCCGACACCACCGGGGCGAACGAGGACAGCGCGTACCGCACCCCGACGAGATCTGCCAAAAAATCGCGGCGCTGGAGAAGCTGGGTGTGCGCTACCTGCTGCTGACCGGCGGCGGTGCCGCGCGGGACGATTTGCGCCGCTTCGCCCGCGAGGTGATGCCGGCGTTTGCCGGCAAGCCGGAGGCGCTGTCGGCGGCGGATTGACCAGGGGTTCCAGCGCACAGGGCCAGCATTCGCCGCTCGCGCCCGACACACCAGATCTGTGCTATGGCGCGTCAATGGAACGCGACGCCGCCATAGCCAGGCTCAAGGCGCACGAAGCCGAGTTGAAGCAGCTCGGCGTCGAGCATCTGTACCTGCTCGGCTCGACCGCGCGCGGCGACGCGGACTTTTCCTCGTGCCGTGACGGTCGTCTTCGACAGACCACTGGGTGGTCACCGTCAGCAATCGTATTTTCACACAGCCACGACCCAGAGCTGACGTTCATTACCGCGGCGCGTTCGAATGGCTGCGACATTGACATGGATCAAAGACCTGCCGGCTGAAACCTGCTTCGCTTCCAATGGGATTGGTTGCCGGACGAACGACCGTACGGACGATGCCGAAGCCGTCCATGTGCGGGTGATCGCCCGGCGGCCGTTCCGACTGTGTTGGCAAATCGCCAGGGAGTGGAACCAGCCTCAAGCTGACGTCGTTCATCGCCGTGACCGGGCAGCGTTTCGTCGCCTAACCGGGCGTTGCCATCGCGCTCTGTCGTTCCGATACCGGGCCAACCGGCCAAGCGCCGCGTGGATCTGGCCGCGGGCACGTTCAACTGGCGCCTGACAGATCCGGGCGCCGCTCAAGGGCCGGACCAATCCGGCCGCGTTCGGGAGTGTCAAGCAGATGTCCAAGACCGGGTACGTCTCGCGCCGTCGCGCGCTCAAACTCGCCGCCGCCGCTGCGGCATTGCCGCTGGTGCATATCCGCACCGGGCACGCCGCCGGAAAAGTCTCCGTCGGCTTCTGGGACCACTGGGTGCCCGCCGGCAACGACGTGATGAAGCAGCAGGTCAGCGCCTTTGCCGCCAAGAACCAGGTCGAGGTGCAGGCCGACTTCATCACCGCGGTCGGCCAAAAGAACCTGCTGACGATCGCGGCCGAGGCGCAGGCCAAGACCGGCCACGACATCGAGGCGTTCCCGACCTGGGAAGTCCACAACAATTCCGACGCTGCTCGAGCCGATCGATGACGTGATGCAACGGCTGATGGGTCAGTATGGCCAGGTCAACCCGGTGTGCGACTATCTGGCGAAGATCAAGGGACACTGGCTGGCCGTGCCGACCAGTTCCGGCACGCAGTATAAAGGCCCGTGCGGCCGCATCAGCGTGCTGAAGGAGAAGGCCGGCCTCGATGTGGTCGCGATGTATCCCGCCAAGCCGGGCCACACCGCGGAGTCCGACAACTGGACCTGGGACGCCCACCTGAAGGCCGCCGAGGCCTGCGCGAAGGCCGAACTGCCGTTCGGCATCGGCCTCGGGCAGACGTCGGACTCGGTCGACACCGCCGGCTCGCTGTTCGCCGCGTTCGGTGCCGAACTGGTGGACAAGGACGGCAACGTCACCATCAAGTCGGACAAGGTCCGCCAGGTGCTGGAATACGGCCAGAAGCTGGTCAAGGTGCTGCCGAAGGACGCCGTCAGCTACGACGACGCCTCGAACAATCGGGCGCTGATCTCCGGACAGAGCGCGCTGATCTGGAACCCGCCGTCCGCCTGGGCGGTGGCCAAGCGCGACGCGCCAAAAGTCGCGGCGGATTGCTGGACCTTCCCGGGCTGCGCCGGTCCGGCGGGCCGCTTCACGCCCTACCTGCCGTATTTCTGGGGCGTCTGGTCGTTCAGCAAGAACAAGCCGGCGGCAAAGGAACTGATCGAGTATCTGATGCAGCGCGAAAACGTCGAGGCACGCTGCAACCAGGTAGCCGGCTACGACGTTCCGCCTTTCGATTCGATGCTGGACTTCAAGGTGTGGGAGGACGTGGAGCCGCCGAAGGGCACCGTCTACAATTATCCGATCCGACCGTTCCACAACGCCAAGCCGCACATCGCCGCCTTGCCAGCGCCGCCCGACATCGCGGTGCAGATCTACAACCGCGGAACGATGCCGACGATGCTGGCGAAGCTGCAAAGCGGCCAGACCATCGATCAGGTGATCGCCTGGGCGACGGACGAGTTGGAAGGATTTACGCGCTGACCGGTTGGGCGAGGGTCGGCGGCGTAGCGGACGCCGATCCTCGCCTGCGACCGGCGCCCCGCCCGATCGGGCTCCTCGGTTGTCGCAGGGAGGATGCAATGGCTGACGGCACGAGCCTTCCCGCCGGCGTCGTCGTCGGCGGCACACCGGCGCGGCGTCGCTCGGGCAGGTTGCAGCGGCTGGCGCGGCGGCGCTCGACCATCGGCTTCCTGCATGTGCCTGCCGCTGATGCTGCTGGTCGTCGGCCTGGTGATCTATCCGGCGCTTCTACGCGATCTACCTCAGCATGCTGAACAAGAAGATGACCGCCTTCGTCGGGCTGTCGAACTTCGCGTTCCTGCTGCGGCGCAACACGTTCCAGCTCGTCATCTTCCAGAGCTGCCTGTTCGCCATCACCGCGGTGGTGTTCAAGGCGCTGCTGGGCTTCATCATCGCGCACCTGATGCACAACATCCCGGGCCGCAACCAGCGGATCTGGCGCGGCCTGCTGCTGGTGCCCTGGGTGATCCCGCTGGCGCTGTCCACGCTGACCTGGTGGTGGATGTTCGACCCCTCGTACTCGGCGTTCAACTGGGTGCTGAACCAGTTGGGCATTCGCCTCGGTGCCCTGGCTCGGCGTCGGTTGGATCGCGCGGTTCTGCACCATCACGGTGAATGTCTGGTTCGGCACGCCGTTCTTCATGATCATGTATCTGGCGGCGCTGAAATCGGTGCCCGAACAGCTTTATGAGGCGGCGGCGATCGACGGCGCCAGCACGCTGCAAAAACTGTTCTTCGTCACTCTGCCGATGATGCGCAACATCATCGCCATCACCGTGCTGTTCAGCCTGATCGTGACCTTCGCCGACTTCGACATCGTGCGCATCCTGACCGCCGGCGGGCCGCAGGACATGACGCACGTGTTCGCCACCTATGCGTTCCAGGTCGGCATCCAGTCGGGTGACATCCCGCTGGGCGCGGCGGACAGCCTGTTCATGTTCCCGATCCTGGCCTTCGCCGCGTTCTTCGTGCTGCGCGGCGTGACGCGGCGCGCCAAGGAGATCGCGGCATGAGCAGCACCACCATGGACGCGGCGGCGGCAGGTCTCGCGCGCCGCAACAGCCTGCACCGACAGCGGCGATGGGCGCTGTGGGGCAGCTACATCGCGCTGACCGTGTTCGTGGTGATCTTCCTGGTGCCGCCGTTCTACACGCTGATGACCAGCCTGAAGACCTCGGGGGAGATCAGCGCGGAGCACGGCAGCCCCTGGTACGCGCACCACCCGACGCTGCAGAATTTCTGGTACCTGATCACCTATCGGAACTTCCAGATCTACTACCTGAACTCGGTCATCGTTACCGTGTTGACGGTGGCGGTCAGCATGGCGATCTCGGTGTTCGCCGCGTTCGGCCTGGCGCGCATGGGCTTCAAGGGCAGCCAGACGCTGTCGACCGGCGTGTTCCTGACCTACCTGATCCCGCCGTCGCTGCTGTTCCTGCCGCTGTTCCAGATCATCGGCTGGATCAGGCTGATCAACAGCTTCTGGTGCCTGGTGCTGTTGTATCCGACGCTGGCGGTGCCGTTCTGCACATGGATCATGATCGGCTATTTCAGCTCGATCCCGAAGGAGCTGGACGAGGCCGCGCTGATCGACGGCGCCAGCTACCTGCAGATGCTGTTCAGGATCTTCATTCCGGTGGCGATGCCGGGGCTGATCGCGGCGACGATCTTCGCCTTCACCGTAAGCTGGGGCAGCTTCCTGTATCCGCTCGCTTATCTCTATACATCCAACCAGATGGTGCTGACCGTCGGCGTGGTCAGTGACCTGATCCGCGGCGACGTGTTCGAGTGGGGCAAGATCATGGCGGCCAACGTTCTGGCGTCACTGCCGCCGATCGTGATCTATGCGTTCCTGATGGACTACTACGTGGCCGGCCTGACCGCCGGCGCCACCAAGGGCTGAACGCCGCCGACCGCGAAGCAACGGACGAACACCGAGCCGATGTTGCGGGCTTCGTTCGCCAAGCCGTCATGACCTGCGACGGCGATGTTCAGGCGGTGGAGGGGATCGATCTCAAGATCGCCGGCCAGGAATTCCTGGTGCGGTGGGCCCCCCGCGGGCTGTGGCAATTATACCAGGTGTCGGAATGATTCGACTCGTCGGCGGCACCCATCTCGTCGTGCCGGCAGGAGCCTGCACCGGCGCAGGCCGGGGCCGGCATGACGTAACGGGTACCGCCGATGAGTCGATCATTCGGAGGCCTAATACAAGCTGTAGATCCGCCCGTAGATTCCTTCGACCGAACTCTTGCGCACGGTATCGCGGATCAGCTCCGCATCGCCCGCGGACATCATCGGCCCCCCGCTCCCCTTCTTGAACAGCTCGGGACGCTTCGCCGCCAGCACCAGCAGCCGCGTCATGGCCGAGCTGGGCGCCACTTCGCCGCTCTCGTATTTCTCGAACGCCTTGGGGCCGCCACCGAACCCCTGCGCCGCCTCCTGCTGCGACAGTCCGCACACCTCGCGGATGGCCCGGATCACCAGCGGCGAGAGCATTGCGTGCCGCGCCTTGGCCCGGGCTTCCCGCCGCGCCGCGGCACGAATGACATTGTCTTCGTCGGTCAGTTGGCCCTCGGTGTCCGAGGCATCGTCGACCGCCGCCCACCACCCCGGCTGACCGTAGCTAAAGTCATGGCCGTCAACCGAAATGGTCAGCCGCTTCACGCCGCGGCGCAGGGGCCGGCCGCTCTCGGCGCTCTGGATCGTATCGGGATAGTCGCGTGGATTGGTCATGGCCAGTTGCCCCTGAAGCTGATCAACGGCAGCGCCCCTCGCGCATCGCGGGTGAATTTCACCTACAGATCCCGGCCCCCAGCGACTGGCTTGTAGACGTCCTACCGCACGGCCGGGTTGACCTCGGACGGCATCGACTTCTCGAAGTCGGCGGCGGTCAGCCCGGCGATGACATCGACGACCGCCTGCTCGTCCATGCCCAGATCGTCGGCACCTTCCGCCGCCGTCATCGTACGGTTCAACCGGCTGGTGTCGGCGAAGGCCGCTCTGATCGCGCTCCGCGGGTAATGCGGCTGCCGCCGTTTCCGCATGCCCCCCGTATTGGGGGTATATGGAACCCAGGGCAAGGCTGCCACGGCGCTGGCAGTCTTCCGGGGCAGGCACCTCGCCGCACCGCAGGCGCGGGCCAAAATTGTTAGTTGATGGCGAGGGTGTAGTTAGTGTAAATTGCATCACCAGCCGGCCCATTCCCTCCCGGGAGCATCCTCATGTCGCCGTCCAAAGCCCCACGCACCCGCCGCATCACCCCGCCCGCGCGGCCGGAGTATCGCCTCGGCCGCGACCTGCTCGACCCCCTGCTGGCCGGCCTGCCGCCGCCCTGGCCCGGCGCGCCCGTCGCCTGGCGGCACGCCCGCCTCCGGCGCATCATCAACGAGATTGCCGCCTTCGCCCCCTTTGACTGGGTCGAGGCGATGTTCGCCAGCCATGTCGTCCTGTTCCGCCACCTGGCGGCCGACCTGGAGCGTCGCTCGCTCGCCCACGAAGTGCCGGATCGGTTGGCGCACCGGCTGCGCAGCAGCGCGGCCGACCTGCTGCGGACCGCCGCGCAGGCGGAGCGCCGGCTGAACCGACGCCCGCCGCGGCCGGTGCCGGCAAACGTCACGCCGCCAACGGACGGGTTCGATCTGGCGGCGCTGGACGCAGTCTGGTGCGCCAGCCGGGTCGCGCGTCCGACGCCCGGCCCACTGCCGGACGCCGCGGATCCCGCGCCGGATGCGTGGGGAATGTCGCCGACGCGCACGCTGCCGGCTTGGGCGCGGCAGCCCGGCGGGCGGTGTTGACCATCGGGAACCCGACCCCGGCCTCCTCGGCCGGGAAGCCTCGACGCCGAGGCCATCCTCGCGCGGACCAGCGGCTCGACCGCCCGGCCCGGGGTCGACGGTTCCCGGACGCGATCCCCTGCAACCCCAGACCTGCTCGAGCGCATTTTTAGTCTGACTGGAGTGGCCGCCCCAATCTGTCATTGCGAGTTCCCACCGGCCGGCGGCCGACCCGCCCTGAATGAAACAGTCGGGTCGCCGAAGAGAAGGCCACTCCCCCTCCCTCACGGGGAGGGGGAGTTTGTTTCTTGTTAGGAGCGTAGCGGCCCCCGGGTCAAGCCCGGGGACCGCTGCGCTCCTCGCAATGACAGATCGTTTCGGGGCCGGGTGAAAATGCGCTACCGCAGCCCGGGCAAATCCAGTCCATGTTCCCGCGCGCACTCGATCGCCGCCGCATACCCCGCATCGGCGTGGCGCATCACCCCGGTCGCCGGATCGTTCCACAGCACCCGCGCGATGCGCTTCGCCGTCGCCTCGGTTCCGTCGCAGACAATCACCATCCCGGCGTGCTGCGAAAAACCCATCCCCACCCCGCCGCCATGGTGCAGCGACACCCAGGTCGCGCCGGACGCACAGTTCAGCAGCGCATTCAGCAGCGGCCAGTCGGAGACGGCATCGGAGCCATCGGCCATCGCCTCGGTCTCCCGGTTCGGCGACGCCACCGACCCGGAATCGAGATGATCCCGCCCGATGACAATCGGCGCCTTCACTTCCCCGCGAGCCACCATCTCGTTGAACGCCAGCCCCAGCCGGTGCCGGTCGCCCAGCCCCACCCAGCAGATGCGCGCCGGCAGGCCCTGGAAGTGGATGCGCCGGCGCGCCATGTCGAGCCAGGTGTGCAGGTGCCGGTCATCCGGCAGCAGCTCCTTCACCATCTGGTCGGTGCGAAAAATGTCCTCCGGGTCGCCCGACAGCGCCACCCAGCGGAACGGCCCCACGCCGCGGCAGAACAGCGGGCGGATATAGGCCGGGACGAAGCCGGGGAAGTCGAAGGCGTCGGCCACACCCGCATCTTTCGCGCGCTGGCGGATATTGTTGCCGTAATCGACCGTCGGCACGCCCATGCGATGGAACCGCAGCATCGCCTCGACGTGCCCGGCCATCGACCGCGTCGCCGCCTGCTCGACCGCCTTGGGATCGCGCTCGCGCTTTGCTTCCCACTCCGCAACGGTCCAGCCCTTCGGAAGATAGCCGTTGACCGGATCGTGCGCCGAGGTCTGGTCGGTCAGGATGTCCGGCCGCACGCCGCGCGCCAGCAGCTCTGGCAGCACATCCGCCGCGTTGCCCAGCAGCCCCACCGAGACCGGCTGGCGGTCGCGGCAGGACGCCTCGATGATCGCCAGCGCCTCGTCCAGATCGGCCGTGGTGCGATCCAGATACCCGGTGCGCAGCCGCATCTCGATCCGGCTCGGCTGGCATTCGACGGCCAGGCACGAGGCCCCCGCCATGACAGCCGCCAGCGGCTGCGCGCCGCCCATGCCGCCCAGCCCGGCGGTCAGGATCCAGCGCCCTGCCAGGTCGCCATTGTAGTGCTGCCGCCCGGCCTCGGCGAACGTTTCGTAGGTGCCCTGAACGATGCCCTGCGCGCCGATGTAGATCCACGACCCGGCCGTCATCTGGCCGTACATCATCAGCCCCTTGCGATCGAGCTCGTGGAAATGGTCCCAGGTCGCCCAATGTGGCACCAGGTTGGAGTTGGCGATCAGCACCCGAGGGGCATCTTCATGGGTGCGGAACACGCCGACCGGCTTGCCGGACTGCACCAACAGAGTCTCGTCCGCCTCCAGCCGGCGCAGCGCGGCCACGATACGATCAAAACTGTCCCAGTCGCGCGCGGCGCGCCCGATGCCGCCATACACCACCAGCTCGCCCGGACGTTCCGCCACCTCGGGGTCCAGGTTGTTCATCAGCATCCGCAGCGGCGCCTCGGTCAGCCAGCTCTTCGCCGATAATTCCGTACCGCGCGCGGCATGAATAACCCGCATATTGTCGATCCGTGCCACCGATCAGGCTCCTTCAGGTCACGTTTGCGGCCAGGGTGAAGACGCTTTGGTTCCGCTCAGCCAACGACAGGCAGCGCAACCGGCGCGACCGCGTCGGCCAGTGTGCCACGCTGCACCAGCCCGGTCGCGGCGTGAATATCCGGCGCGAGGAAACGGTCCGCGTCCAGATGCGGCACGCGGGCGCGGATCGCGGCACGCACCGCCTCCAGCGCCGCCGACGACCTTAGCGGCGCATGGAAATCACACGCCTGGGCGGCGGCCAACAACTCGATGCCCAGTACGCACGCCGTGTTCGCCGTCATCTCCAGCAGGCGCCGCGCGCCGTGCGCCGCCATCGAAACGTGATCCTCCTGGTTGGCCGAGGTCGGAATGGAATCGATGCTGGCCGGTGCCGCCCGCTGCTTGTTCTCCGCCACCAGCGCCGCGGCCGTCACCTGCGGCAGCATGAAGCCCGAGTTCAACCCCGGCTGCGGCGTCAGAAACGCCGGCAGGCCAGACAGCGCCGGGTCGATCAGCATGGCGACGCGGCGCTCGGCCAGCGAACCGATCTCGCACAGCGCCAGCGCGATCGTGTCGGCGGCGAACGCCACCGGCTCGGCGTGGAAATTGCCGCCCGAGAGCGCCTCGCCCGCGCCGTCGGCGCCGACGAAGATCAGCGGGTTGTCGGTCACGCCGCCGGCCTCGGTCGCCAGCGTCACCGCCGCCTGGCGCAGCACGTCCAGCACGGCGCCCATCACCTGCGGCTGGCAGCGCAGGCAGTACGGGTCCTGCACCCGCTCATCGCCCGTCAGGTGCGAGGCGCGGATGGCGCTGCCGGCCATCAGCGCGCGCAGCGTCACCGCCACCTCAATCTGCCCGGGATGGCCGCGCGCCGCGTGAATGCGCGGATCGAACGGCGTGTCCGAGCCACGCGCCCCGTCGGTCGACAGCGCGCCGGTCACCAGGCCGGCCCGCAGCAATGTTTCGGCCTCGAACAGCCCGGCGAGCGCGTAGGCGGTGGAGAACTGCGTGCCGTTCAGCAACGCCAGCCCCTCCTTCGGACCCAGCGCGATCGGCGCCAGCCCGTGCGCCGCAAGCGCCTCCGCCGCCGGGCCGGTAACGCCGCCACAGACGATCTCGCCGACGCCCAGCATCGCCGCCGTCATGTGCGCCAGTGGGGCGAGATCGCCCGACGCCCCGACCGAGCCCTGCGCCGGCACGACCGGGACCAGGTCGCGGTGCAGCATCGTCTCCAGGAACGCCAGCGTCGGCGGACGCACCCCGGAAATACCCTGTCCCAGACTGGCGAGTTTCAGCGCCATCATCAGCCGGGTGACTGCGACCGGCACTGCGGGACCGACGCCCGCCGCGTGCGAGAGCACGATATTCCGTTGCAGCACCTCCAGCGCGTCGGCGCCGATGCGGATGCTCGCCAGTTTGCCGAAGCCCGTGTTGATGCCGTACACGGGTTCACCGCGCGCCAGGATGGCGGTAACCGCCTGCGCCCCGGCGGCCACCGCGGGCCGGCAGGCGTGATCCAGCCTCGGGACCGCACCGCGCCAGATGGCCCGCCAGTCCGCCAGCGTGGTCTGCCCGGGCGTCAGAATGAGATCGGTCACTCGGCCCCTCCGCACGCGCTGACTGCAACCACGTACACCTCTCCCGCTCTTCGCGGGAGAGGTCGCGGAGCCCTTGCGACGCGGGTGAGGGTTCGTGCCACGCGGCACGACCCTCACCCTCGGCGCTACGCGCCTCGACCTCGCCGGCGCGCGGGAGAGGTATAGGGTTGGCGTGCCGATTCCCCTCCGGGTGATCGCGCCCTTGGATGCCGCGATCGCGGCATCCAAGGGCGCCTAGCAGCCCCCCCTACCGCTTCGCCACGCACCCCAGGCTGGCGATCTCCACACGGCGGTTCCGGGCGCGTCCCTCCTCCGTCGCGTTGGAGGCAATCGGCCTGGTCTTGCCGTAGCCGCGGGCCGTCAGCCGCGTCGCCACCACCCCGTGCTGCGTCAGCCAGACCACCACCGATCCCGCGCGTGCCTCGGACAGCGGCTGGTTGTAAGCGTCGCTGCCGATCGCGTCGGTGTGCCCCTGCACTTCCAGCCGGAGCGTCGGGTTGCCCGCCAGCATGGCGCTCACCTCCCGCAGCACCGCGTCGGACTCCGGCTTCAGCGTCGATTTGTCGAAGTCGAACAGCACGCCGGTCAGCGCCAGGTGGCACTGGCTGCCCAGGTCGGCGGCCAGCTTGCCCGCGCTGATGGTCGCGTCCGCCACGCTGATGCAGTAGCCGTCGTTGGCGAAGTGCAGATACGCCCAGATGTTGCGGCTGTTCCCGCCATAGTGCGCGGTGAATCCCGCGTCGGCGCGCTGGAATTCTCCCAGTGTGGTCCACCCGGCCCTGGGCACCGCGTCGCGATATAGCCCGAACGCAACTGCGACCGTTACGCCGCCGGGCGCCTGGTAACACTTGGTGATCGAGCCGTTGGCGACCAGTTCAGGCTGGTGCGCATCGGGCAACTGCACATAGACGGGCGCGCTGCTCGCGCTGCCGCCGTTCCACCTGGACCCAGGCACCGGCGGCAGATAGGGAAAGTCGCCGCGGTCCGGCGTGATCGGTTCCGGCGTGCTTCCCGGCGCAACAAGCGCGGGGCCGGTCGGCGGCGCGGGAAAGTCGATGGTGAGCTCGGTCTTGCCCGGTCTAACCGTCTGGTTCTTCAGCCAGCCGTTCTGAGTGACGCCGGCCTCGACGACCGTGCAGCCGAAATCGTAGGCGCCGGGCGGCCCCTCCTGCCACGCCCCGCTCGGCGCGCTGTGCAGCGGCGCGGCATCGCTGCCCGGGGCATAGATGCTGCACGTGGCGTCCGGCAGCGGATTGCCGCCGCGCATTGCGGTGAGCATCACGTCGGCCTTCGCCGGCGTTAACTCGATCGTCAGATGCGGACTGCCGCTGATCGCCACCTTGCGCAGCCAGGCGTCGGTGCCGCCGAGCCAGGCGTGAATGTCGTAGGTCCCCGCCTCGACCACCGCCGCCTGCCCGCCTTGAACGGTGCCGAAATCATGTGTGTCCGACTGGTCCTGATAGCCGACGCTGGCCCGCGCGCCGAGATCGACGCCATTCTCGGTGACCGTCACCGTCGGTTGCGCGAACGTCATCCCCAGCTCGACGGTCTTGTCGACCTTGCCGGCAAACGCCTGGTTGTCGAGCTACATCTCCTTGCGCGCGAGGCCGTCCGCGAAAGTCACCTGGATGTCGTAGGTGCCCTCCGGCAGCCGCACGGAGCCGCCCGACGCGGTCCCGTCGATCGTGCTGTCGTGCCGGCCGGCGGGGAAGTAATGGATCTGGCCCTTCTGCCCGACATCAACGCCGCCATTGGTGATGACGTACTGCACATCGGTGAGCGACACGCCGATCTCCACGGTCCGGTCCACCTTGCCGGCGAAGGTCTGATTGTCGAGCCACTTCTCCCGGTGCACATCGCCGTCGTTGAACGTCACCTGGACGTTGTAGGTGCCCGCCGGCAGGCGCACCGGGTTGCCCGAGGCGGCTCCGGCAATGGAATCGTCGTGCCGGCCGGCCGTGTCGTAGTGGACCTGGCCTTTGTCCCCGGTATCGACGCCGCCATTGGTGATGACGTAGCGCACCTCGGCGACGGGGAAGGCGAGTTCCACGGTCCTGTCGACCTTGCCGGAGAAAGTCTGGTTGTCGAGCCAGATTTCCTTGTGGGCATCGCCGTCGTTGAACGTCACCTGGACGTTGTAGGTGCCCGCCGGCAGACGCACGGGGTCGCCGGAGGCGGCTCCGGCAATGGAATCGTCATGCCGCCCGGCCGTGTCGTAGTGGATCTGGCCTTTGGCCCCGACATCGACGCCGCCATTGGTGATGACGTAGCGCACCTCGGCGTCGGCGGCCTTGGCTTGCCCGGCACCCAGGCCGCACAGCAGCGCGAGGCCGAGTGCCGCGAGCAAAGTCCGCATGACGTTTTCCTCCGCCCGGTGTCGCAATTATTGCGTGGCAGCGAAGGGATGGCCAGAGGAAGGGCGGGGCGCGCTCTTCTCCCCCTCCCCTTGAGGGCTTGGGCCGCGAAGCGGACCAAGGTAGGGGGGAGGGGTTCCCGCGGCACATGACTTCCAACAGGGTGCCACGCCAACCCCTCCCTCAAGGGGAGGGGGAGAAGAGTGCGCCTCAAGCCCCCCGCAGCGCGTGGTCGAGATCGGCGTAAAGATCCTCGACGTCCTCGATCCCCGCCGACAGCCGCAGCAGATCAAGCGGACACGGCGACCCAGGCCCCTCGATGGACCCGCGATGCTCGATCAGGCTCTCCACCCCACCCAACGACGTCGCGCGTTTCCACAGCATCGTCCGTGCCGCGGTGGCGATCGCGGCGGCCTCGCCGCCCCGCAGGCGGATGGACAGCATGCCGCCGAAGCCGCCCTGCATCTGCCGGGCGGCGATCGCGTGGCCGGGATGCCCGGGCAGCCCGGGATACAGCACCTGGGCGACGGCGGCATGGTTGGACAGCCGCAGCGCCAGCTCCTGCGCGGTGGTGCACGCAGCCGGCACCCGCAGCGCCAGCGTGCGCATGCCGCGGATCAGCAGAAACGCCTCCAGCGGACCGAGGATCTGCCCGCGCATGCTGCGCCCGCGCGTGATCCGCGCCCAGAAATCGTCCTCCCGCGCGGTCGCCAGCGCGCCGGCGATCACGTCGGAGTGGCCGTTGAGGTATTTCGTCGCGCTGTGCATGACGATATCGGCGCCGAGCCCGAGCGGTCGCGTCAGCAGCGGCGTGGCCGAGGTCGAAATCGACCGCCAGCCGGGCGCCGGCTTCGTGCGCCAGGGCGGCGGCGGCGCGGATGTCGGTGATCGTCCACAGCGGGTTGGCGGGCGTTTCCAGCCAGACGAGTTTCGTCGCCCCCGGCCGCAGCGCCGCCCGCAGCGCACCAAGATCGCTGGTATCCACCAGCTCGACATGCAGGCCCCACTCGACCGCGTCGGTGACCAGCCAGTTGCGCAGCGCCCAGTACATCACGGTGGGCGCCACGACGTGATCGCCCGGCCGCAGCGCCAGGAACACGGCGGTCGCCGCCGACATGCCGGAGCCCAGCAGCAGCGCGGCCGGCGCCTGCTCCAGCGCGGCGATGATCGCCTCGGCCTCGCGGATCGTGGCGTTGTCGGGCCGGCCGTAGATGTTGCCGGTGCGGTACTGGTTGTCGGGGTCGCGCAAGAAGGTGGTGGTGACGTGGATCGGCGGCACCACGCCCTGGGTCGCGGCGTCGACGTGGCCGAGCGCCTGCGCGGCGAGGGTGCGGGGCGACCAGGGACGGTCTTGGCCGGGCATCGAGGCACCTCCCTGGGGCGGTAGCGGGAAGGTCATGCTCGGCGGAAAGCCCGGCTTTGGCAAATCAGTGTTTTCTCGGTCGTGGGCCGGTTTGAGCGGGTGGGACGGGGCGGATGCGGTTGACGCCAGTGCATACTACCATCGCCGCTTTGGGTGGATTCCGGACATTGAAAGGGCGATACCTCGGGTCTTCGAGGGGGCGGAACCAAGGCAATCTCACATGTTCCGACCATTGAAGCTTGCACGCCGGGCGCATCGCGTTTCAGGCGTGGATCGAGACAACCCCAGGCATTAAGACGGCGCTTTCCTGCTCATTGGCATCGGTGCGCGAACTCACGGCGGTGCTACCACCAACCGAAACGGGTCCGTCTTTGCAACGGAATAACCAAACCGTTGGACGAAAGCCACCGGCCTCGCATCGCAGGGATGCCGCGGCAGCTTACCAGGGGCTGGCCAACCCGAGGGTCAGCCGTCCCAACCCGCCAGCGCGCCCGCCTGCTGCAGTTCCGCGATCAGCGGCCGTAGTTCGGCCTCGTAGGTCCGCCACCGCCCGAGCCCGCGCGCATTCACCGGTTGTTTCACCTGGGACCGGCTGACGGTCCGCACGCGGCTCTCGGTCTCGTAGAACCGCGCGCAGTTCGCGTCGTGCGGCAGCTCCACCAGGGCCAGCACAAGCTGTAGAGTGCGATTGAAATCCTCCACCCAGTCCGACAGCTTCACCGTCAGCACCGGGTTCGGCAGCACATCCCGCCAGTGCGCCATGATCCGTTGTTGTTGCACAATAGTCCAGCCCAGATCGGCCAGGTCGTGCGCGTAGCCGTGGTAGCCATGGAACCGGAAGGTGTAGATGGAAAGCCCGATATCCCGCGGATCGCGCACGCAGTGGATGATCTTCGCCTGTGGCAGCAGCAGTCCCACCAGCCCAAGATGCAAGTAATTCCCCCCCATCTTGTCCGCGATCCGCGTCTTGTCCGGCGCCAGCGCGTGCAGCTCGGCCAGATAGTCCTGCGCCGCCGCCTCCAGCGTGTCGCTCTCCAGCGCCGCGATCGTCGCCGGATCGCCCAGCCGAGCGGCCAGTCGTCCCAGCGCCGGACGCTCCCCCGCGCCATGCACCTGCGCGTGCGCGGCCAGGATTTGCTCGCACAGGGTGGTGCCGGAGCGTGGCATCCCGACGATGAACACCGGCGCGGGGTCGTTGTTGTGGGCGATCGTTCGTGGATCGAACCTGGTCTTCGGAAACGCCGCGATGGTGGCATCGATCGTGGCGAGATGTTCGGCGCGGGAGAACGGTTGCATCTGCTTCAGCAGTGCGTGGCCCTGCGTCCAGTGCACGAACGCGGTGGCATGCCGGTTTTGCCCCGACCAGAATTTTGCCAGATCGTAATGCGCCATGATCCGGTGTTCCCCCACCGCGTCCGGCCCCATCAGGTCCAGCGCTTGCTGCATCGCCTCCGCCGCCGCCATCGCGCGTTGCGGGTCGCCTTCGCCGATCGCCAGCAGCACGTGCCGCCACAGCCACAGCGGCGCGATCTCGGGCGGCATCGGACCCAGCGCCGCCAGCGCCTCCAGCACCGACCGCGCCTCGGCGGGGCGATTGAGCTGCAACAGGGCGAGGGATTTTTGCAGCAACCAATGGCGCCGCGCCCGCTTGTCTTCGGGCAGGGCGGGGGCCGCGTCCAGCAGCGCCAGCGCGTCGGCGGCGCGTTCTTCCTGCAACAGATCGGCCGCGAGGTTCAGGCGCGCGGCGGCATTGTCCGGTTCGGCATCGATACTTCGACGCAACAGTATTTCCGCCGCTTCGGGTTCGCCCGAAATGCGCATGAGCGCACCCAGATTGGCCGCCGCCGCCAGGTTGTTCGGCGCGTGGCGCAATGCGTTCCGCATCGCGGTCTTGGCGTCCTCGATGGCGCCCTGGCGGTAACGGCACAGACCGAGATTGATCCAGGCATCGGCCCAGGCGGGCGCGATCCGGATCGCCGCCGCGAATGCCTGTTCCGCTCGGGCGGGTTCCCCCAGCGCCACCCACGCCTGGCCATGGGCGTAATGCGGTTCGGGGCGGTTCGGCGCGGCGTGGCAGGCCTCGCTGGCCGCGGTCAGGGCGGCTTGCGGGTTGCCGTCGCGCAGATGGGCGGTGAAGGCCTGAAGGTGGCTAATGTAGGAATCCGGGGCAACCGGCGGGTTGACGTTGCCCGTGTCGAAAGGAACGAGCGGGTCCAATCGATTTTCCGACGACATTCCGCGGCTCTCGATATCCTGGTCAGGTGCCTTCCTGTCGTTTATAAGAAACTTCGGTTCCCGGCCAACACCAGACAGAGGTCCCGAAGGCACGCTGCGCCGCAAGGCGGGTCGACACGCCCGCGTGGGTGCTGTCATCCGAGACCGATCGGACAGGCAGAGCGCGCTTGCAGGATTTTCGGATGCGGCGCGTCGCTCTCTAAGGATATGTTCCGCGAGGCCCAGCACATGACGACATTTTTGTACGACGGATCGGTGATCCAGTACGACACAATCACCGCGACCGGCACCTACGATATCCTCGCAGCCGGCGCGCAGGGCGGCAACGACATCCCATACATCGGGGCTGGAGGTGGTCTTGCCGCTTCGTCCGGCGGCGACATCTTGCTGCAAGCGGGTGCCGTGCTGGAGATCGTCGTCGGCGGCGCGGGCAGCAATGCGGCCTATAATGGTGCGGGTGGCGGCGGCGGCAGCTTTGTCATCGAGATCAACAACGGTTCCACCGCGGTTGACATCAACGAGGTCATCGCCGGCGGCGGTGGCGGCGCCGGATATCTTGCCGCCGGCGGCAGCGGCCTTACCGCCCCGACCGGCGGGAACGGCGGGAGCGGCGGCGGTGAGGGCGGCGTCAACGGTGCCGCGGGCGCGGGCGGTGCCACCGGCGGTGGTGGTGGCGGCGGCTTCCAGGGAGGCAACGGCGCCGCCAGTGGCACCGGAAGCGGTGGCATCGCCGGTGGCAGCGACTTCGCAGGCGGTGTCGGTGATAATCGCGGCGGCGGCGGGTTTGGCGGAGGCGGTGGCGGCGGCTACGCCGGCGGTGGTGGCGGCGGCGGTTACGGCGGCGGCGGCGGCGGCGGCGGCAGCGGGTTAGGCACCGGTGGTGGCGGCGGCGGCTCCTACGTCGACCCGCTCGCGACCGAGGTCACACAGGCGGCCGGTGTCCACAGCGGAAACGGCCAGGTGAGCATCAATCCGGCCAACATCAGCACCCCGGTCAACCCCAACACCAAGGCATTTACCTACGACGGAGCGGTGATCCAGTACGACACCATCACCACATCAGGCACCTACGATATCGTCGCAGCCGGCGCGCAGGGCGGCTACAGCCCCGTATACGCCCAAGCTGGAGGTCTTGCCGCCTCGTCCGGCGGCGACATCTTCCTGCAAGCCGGTGCGGTGCTGGAAATCGTCGTCGGCGGCGCGGGCGGCAACGAGACGGCCCGTTTTGGTGCGGGCGGCGGCGGCGGCAGCTTTGTGATCGAGATCAACGACGGGTCCTCCGCGGTTGACATCAACGAGGTCATCGCCGGCGGGGGTGGCGGCGCCGGAGTGGCTGGTGCTGGCGGAAGCGGCCTCACCGCCCCGACCGGCGGGAGCGGCGGGAGCGGCGGCGGCTCTTTGCCCGGTGCGGGCGGCGTCAACGGCGCCGCGGGCGCGGGCGGTGCCACCGGCGGTGGTGGTGGCGGCGGCTTCGAGGGCGGCATGGGCGGTGCCAGGAGTAGCGCCGGAGGCAGTGGCATCGCCGGTGGCAGCGACTTCGCAGGCGGGGGCGGCGGCGGCAGCGGCGGCTCCAGCGGCGGGTTCGGCGGCGGCGGTGGCGGCGGCTACGGCGGCGGTGGCGGCGGCGGCGGTTACGGCGGCGGCGGCGGTGGCGGCGCCTACACCGGCACTTCCGGCGGCGGCGGCGGCGGCTCTTACGTCAACCCGCTCGCGACCAACGTCACACAGTACGCCTCCACCAACGGCGGAAACGGCTTCGTGGACATCACGCCGACCTTCCCCTGCTTCCTCCGCGGCACGCTGATCCTCACCGATCGCGGCGAGGTCGCGGTGGAGGCGATCGCGGTGGGCGAGCGGGTGCGGACGGTGCTGGGCGAGGGGTTCGCGGAGGTGATCTGGGTTGGCCGGCGCGAGGTGGGCTGCGTGCGGCATGCAAAGCCGCGGAAGGTGTGGCCGGTCAGGGTGGCGGCGGGGGCGTTCGGGGAAGGGCGGCCGCGGCGGGATCTGTGGCTCTCGCCGAACCATGCGCTCTACGTCAATGAGGTGCTGATCCCGGTGAAGCACCTGATCAATGGGAGTAGCATCGCTCAGGTGCAGGTGGAGCGGGTGACGTATCACCACATCGAGCTGGCGGAGCACGACGTGGTGCTGGCCGAAGGACTGCCGGCGGAAACCTTCCTCGACATCAAGGACGGGGCCAACTACGCGAACCGTTCGGGTCCGGTGCGGCTGTATCCGGATTTCACCGCCCGCATGTGGGAGGCGTTCGGGTGCGCCCGGCTGATCGTCACGGGGCCGGAACTGGCCGCCGCGCGGGCGCTGGTGGCGCGCTTCGCGATGGATCAGGCCGCCGCCTGATACGGCTTCCGCTCACGCGGGTCCGTCACTCGAACCACCGGCACCGTTATGATCGGAGTCACCTGATAACTCCTGAAGGACCGCTTTGGGTCGATTCCGGCTGTTCAGGCCAAGCGACCCGGCTGCCACCGGTGTGGCGCGGCAGGCGACGCCCAAACCAACCAACGGCGTCAGCACAACTCACCTCGCCCGATACGCCGACCATCGGCGCGAAGCGCCCTTCGCATCCTCTCGGTGAAACTCTGTGTGCACTCGGTGTAACTCTGTGTCCGCTGGCTTCCTTCCACCGCCGCCACACCGCAAGAGGGCTGGCCCTTGGCAACCGCCGTCTGTTATCATATCTATCATCCTCCTTCAATCGGCTTTCACCTGGAGTTTTCCCGCATGCCGCTCCCCTCCAACGGAATCACCCCCGAGGTCATTCGCGACATCATGCCCCCCTACCGCCTCAACGAGGACCTGATGGCCGCCACCTTCGCCGCCCTCCCCGCGCCACCGCCGGACGCCACCCCGGCCTGGCGCCACGCCCGCATCACCCGCCTGCTCACGGAAATCGCCACGCTCAAACCGGCCGACGCGGCGCAGGCCCGCATCGCCAGCCACGTCCTCATCGTCCGCGGGCTGACCGACACCATTGCCGCCCGCGCCCAGGCCCCTGACCTTCCCATCGACCAGATCTGCCGCATCGCCCGCACCACGACCGAGCTGGTTCGCGCGGCGACCGCGTTGGAGCGCACCCTGGCCCGCCACCAGCAGACGCCCGTCCCATTCTACGGCACCGTGGTGCAGGACGAGGTCGATATCCCCGCGCTCGATGCGCTGTGGGTCAGGACCCCGGCCTTCGCCGGGGCAGGCTCCCCGCACTCCGACGCGGCAGGCTCCCTGGCCTCCGCCGGGGCGGAGCCCAAGCCGACACCTGCCGACAAACCACGCCCTGATGCCGCGCCGCCGCCCGACGCCGCGTCCAAGCCGGTGCAGCGCTTCGCCGCGCCGCCGCCCAACCAGCCCGACATCATCCCGCCCCCCGCCGCCCCCGCGCCGTCAGCGCCGCCCCCTCCCCCCGCCGCGGCGCCCGAGGCCCCGGCGCAGCGCGCTCCCGACCCGGCGGTCCGCGCCGTGCGGCCCGCCGGCTCATCCCCGGACTGGGTGATCGAGCAGCTCGACCAAGGCCCCGGCTGGTCGCGCGAGGTCCTGCGCCCCCGCACCGCCGCCGACCCGGCGCCCGGGGCCGCACCATGATCCCGGCCACCGTGATCCCGGCCTCCGTCGGGGCAGGCCCGCTGGCCGGCACCGTCCCCGTGCCGATCCCCCCACCCGGCTGTCACTCGGCAAATCCCGCGGACATGCCCGGGACGCAGCGCGCGCCCGGCCCCCTGCGCAACGGCAACCCGCGCGGCAACCCGCACCTCGCCCCCCGCTGCGGCGCCAAGGCGAGGACCACCGGCTGTCCCTGCCGCGCCCCGGCGATGGCCAACGGCCGCTGCCGCATGCACGGCGGCAACTGCCGCGGCCCCAGTTCGCCCGAGGGCCGCGCGCGCATCATCAAGGCCAACACGAAGCACGGCAGGTTCGCCGCGCCGAAGCGGGCCGACCAGCGTTACATCCGCACCCTCATCGTGCGCACCTACGTGCTCGCCGCCGCGCGGCGGTTACGGCCCTACCTGCCGCCCGAGATGGCCGCGCGCCTGGCCGCGGGCCCGCGGGAGCTCGCCGCTCCGATCCACCCCTCGAACCTGCCCTTTCTCGCCTCCCAGGACGCCATGCCTTGCACAGTGAGAACCAGCCCGACAGCCGGCGCCCCGCGCTCCCCCCGGCGCCGCCAGCCCGGCCCGCCGGCCCCGGCCGGCCGCGCCGCGGAACGCCTGGCGGCCCGCGCCGAACTTGCCGCCCTGGCCCCCTGGCGCCAAGCCATCGCCTTCGCCCGAGCCGCCCGCCGCGCCGCCCGCCAGGCCCGCGCCGCTGCCCGCCAGGCCCGCGCCGCCCGGCGCAAAACGCAATCCGCCCGTCGCAATGCCGTGCGCAGTGAGCCGGGCACCTGTCCCGGTGGTGAGCCGGGCGCCTCTCCCGGTGGTCGGAACGCCGCGCGCGCGCCCGGATTGCCCGGTGCCGGGGCCGGCCCCGCACCCGCGCCGCTCTCCAACTGGGCCGAGCTCAGCCTCCTGGAACGCGAACTCGCCGCACGGGCGGCCGGGCTGCGGGCCGGCAGGTGCGCACCGCCTCCCGCGGACGCAGCGTCGGCGCCGGGGGAAAAATCCGCATCGCCAGGACCCGATGCCGTGCACAGTGAGCCGCCGCCCGCGCCGCCGCTCGCCCGCCTGACCCCGACCAAGGCCGCCGCCCTGCGCGGCACCTCCCTGTCCACGGCGTGGGACTCGGGCATGCGGCCCGCGCTCGCCGCGCGCTTCGGCACCCCCGCGCCCGAGCCGGGCTGGTGCATTCCGCAGGCGATGCCGCCGACCGGCCCCGCCGCAGCGGTGGCGCGCAGCCTCATCGCCGCGCAGCAACGCCCTGCAACGCCCGCCACCCCAGAGCCTGCCACCGGTCGGCCTTGCCCGCGGGCTCCTGTCCCGGGGGTTGACCCGGTGGGGCGCTTGTCCGGGTGGTGAGACACGCCGCTGCCGGCGCGGTGCGCGCCGCGGCCGGCCTTGGTTGCGCCGGGATCTTCGGCGGTGCCGGCGCAGCAGCAGGAAAGGCGGCGGGTTGAACCCGACACCTCGCCCGGTCAGGTCGAGCGGCGCCCGGTCAACTCGTCGCCGGCATCGCGCGGCATCCCCAGCGCGATCGGCGCGGCGATCGTGGTCAGCACCGCCACCACGACGAAGGCCAGCGAGAAGTCCCTCGGCTCCGGCGCGGCGTGACGCGACAGCAGCATCGACACGTGCAGCGACAGCGCCCCGACCGAGATGCCGACCGTGGTCGCAAGCTGCTGCGCCGCCGTATACAGGCTGGTCGCGGCGCTCATGCGCGCGCGCGGCACGTCGCCGTACGCCAGCGTGTTGTAGGCGGTGAACTGCAGCGACCGGAAGAAGCCGCCGGTCAGCAGGATCAGGTAGATCGCACGCGGCCGGCCAGGTCGGGCGGAACAGCGCGCAGGCGGCGATCATCACGCCCGAGATCACGCCGTTCCACAGCAGCGTGTCGCGAAACCCGAACTGCCGCAGCGCGTGCTGCGCCGCCGGCTTCATCACCAGCGCCCCGGCCGAGCTGGCAAAGGTGATCATCCCGCTCTGCGCCGCCGAGTCGCCAAACCCTACCTGCAGCATCAGCGGCAGCAGGAACGGGATCGCCCCGATGCCGGCGCGGAACAGGATCATCGCCGAGATCGCCACGCGGAAGCAGGGCAGCCGCACCAGCGACAGGTCGAGCAGCGGGGCCGGATGGTGGCGCGCGTGCAGCCAGTAGCCCAGCGCGCCGACCAGGCCGACGCCGATCATCGCCTCGGTAGCGGAGGCGGCCACGACGCCGCGTCCGGCGGTCTCCAGCCCGAACATCAGCCCCGACAGCGCCAGCCCCGACAGCAGCAGCCCAAGCGCATCGAAGCCACCGCGCGGCGGCTCGCGCACGTCCTCGACGAACAGCGAGACCAGCAGGACGCCGAGCAGGCCGATCGGCACGTTGATGTAGAAGATCCAGCGCCAGGAGAAGTAGGTGACGATGAAGCCGCCGACCGGCGGGCCGACCACGGGGCCGATCAGCGCCGGCATGGTCAGCCACGCCATCGCCGCCACCAGCTCGTGCTTCGGCACGGTGCGCAGCAGCACCAGCCGCCCGACCGGGACCATCATGGCCCCTCCGATGCCCTGCAGGATACGCGCCAGCACCAGCACCCCGAGCGAGTTCGCCTGGCCGCAGGCGATCGAGCCGAGGGTGAACACCACGATGGCGGCGCGGAACACGGTGCGGGTGCCGAACCGGTCGGCCATCCAGCCGCTGGCGGGGATGAACACCGCCAGGCTGAGCAGGTAGGAGGTCAGTGCCACGTTCATGTGCACCGGATCGGCGCCGAACGCGCGCGCCATGGTGGGTAGCGCCGTGGCGATCACCGTGGAGTCCAGGTTCTGCATGAACAGCGCACAGGCCACGATCACGGCGGTCAGCCGCGTCTGGCCGCTGGTGCCGCGGCTGACCCGGACGGGAGGTTCGGTGGCATCGGTGCCGCGCGTGGCGGCGCTGTGCTGGTCTCCGGCGGGCACCCCAGTGGGTCTACGGCGGGTGGGTCTACGGCAGGTGGGTCTACGGCAGCAGCACCGTGCTGCCGGTGGTCTTGCGCGACTCCAGCGCGATGTGCGCGGCCGCGGCGTCGCTCAGCTTGAAGGTCTGGTTCACCTCGATCTTCACCGCACCCTTCTGCATCACGTCGAACAGGTCGGCGGCGGTCGCCTCGAGATCGGCGCGCTTGGCGGTGTAGGTCACCAGGGTGGGGCGGGTCAGGTACAGGCTGCCCTTGGCGCCCAGGATGCCGGTCTCGAACGGCGGCACCGGGCCGGAGGCGTTGCCGAAGCTCACCATCAGCCCGAGCGGGGCGAGGCAGTCGAGGCTGGCGGCAAACGTGTCCTTGCCAACGCTGTCATAGACCACGGGCACCCCGGCGCCGCCGGTGAAGCGCTTGACCTCGGCCACGAGGGTTTCGTGGCCGATGACGGTGTGGGCGGCACCGTGCGCGCGGGCGAGCGCCGCCTTGGCCTCGGTGGAGACCACGCCGATGACGGTCGCGCCGAGGTATTTGGCCCATTGGCACATGATCAGGCCGACGCCGCCGGCCGCGGCGTGCACCAGGATGGTGTCGCCCGCCTTCACCTTGTAGGTGCGGCGCAGCAGGTACTGCGCCGTCATGCCCTGCAGCATCGTCGTCGCCGCGGTTTCCAGGCGGATGCTGTCGGGCACCTTGACCAGGCGATCGGCGGCGATCACCCGTTCCGTCGCATAGCCGCCGATGGCGCCGGCATAGGCGACCCGATCGCCGACCGCGAGGCTGACCACCCCGGCGCCGAGCGCCGCCACCGTGCCCGCGCCCTCCTGGCCGATGATCAACGGCATGGTCGGTGCCTTGTAGAGACCGTTGCGGAAATAGACGTCGATGTAGTTCAGCCCGACCGCCGCCTGCTTCAGCAGGACCTCGCCTGGTCCGGGCTCGGGCGTCGGGACATCCTCCCATTTCATCACCTCGGGGCCGCCGGTGGCGTGGATGCGGATGGCCTTGGTCATGGTCGTCTCCGTCGCAGGGGCCGCTCAGGCGGCCGCAAATGGAAAGAGGGCGGATGGGAAGAGGGAGGTGGCGCGCGCTTCCAGTGCCAGCAGCGCGCGCTTGGTCGGCAGCCCCTCGCCGCCCGAGTAGCCACCGATGCCGGTGGTGGCGAGCACGCGGTGGCAGGGGATGATGATCGGGATCGGGTTTGCGCCGTTGGCCTGGCCGACCGAACGGGGGCTGCCACCGACCTGGCGCGCGATGTCGGCGTAGCTGCGCGTAGCGCCGTAGGGGATGTCGCACAGGGCGGCCCAGACGCGGCGGCGATACGGCGTGCCGGCCGGGTTCAGCGGCAGATCGAAATGCGTGAGGCGCCCATCGAGATAGGCGAAAAGCTGGTCGCGTGCGCGGGCCAGCAGAGGGGTGACGGTCTGGTCGCGGCCCCAGCCCCAATCCACGGAAACGATGACGCCGTCTTCCTCCGCGATAGTCAGATCGCCGATGGACGTGTGCAGCGACAGTTGGGGCAAGTCGGTCAGTCTCCTGGGCGCGGCACGGATGCCAGCCCCGGGCAGGGCCGCTGTCAAGTGGCGGGGAAGCGGGGGCCAGGAAGCTGGTGCTGCCGGAGGGGATTGAACTCTCGACCTCCCCCTTACCAAGGGGGTGCTCTACCACTGAGCTACGGCAGCGTCGGATCGGCAAGGCGGGGCGGCGGGGTATACCGCCCGGCCGGCGCGGCGTGCAAGGCGGCCGGCTTGACGCGGACGGGACAGGCCATTTCTGTGTGGCATGGACCAGGAGAGCCACAGCAAGCCGAGCGCCGGGCCGAGCGTGACTGCGCAGGCCGCGGCGGATCTGGCCGCGCGGCGGGCGCGCGAGGCCGCGGCGCTGCGCGCCAATCTGCGCCGGCGCAAGGAGCAGGCGCGGGCGCGCGACCAGCAGCGATGCGAGCACGACCCGGGCGATGGCCCGGCGGGCGACCGTTCCGGGACTGGGGCATCGCGAAGTTCTGCGCTAGCCTCGCCAGCCGGAGGGAACAGCATGACGCGAACGCTGACGATTGCCGGGGTCAGTCTGGAGATCGTCGACCGCGGCGAAGGCCGTCCGCTGCTGTTCCTGCATGCCGGGGAGGGGCTGGCGCCGGAGCGGCCGTGGCTCGATCTGCTGGTGGCCAGGTTCCGGGTCATTGCGCCATCGCATCCCGGGTTCGGCCGCTCGGCGCTGCCCGATTGGGTCGGGTCGGTCGACGATCTCGCGTATCTTTATCTCGATCTGGCAGCGGCGCTGGAGCTGCGCGACGCGGTGCTGGTCGGTTCCTGCTTCGGCGGCTGGATCGCCGCCGAGATGGCGGTGCGCGACACGCGCCGGTTTGCCCGGCTGGTGCTGGTCGATCCCGTCGGCATCAAGGTGGGTGGCGTCACCGACCGCGATATTGCCGACATGCACGCGATGACGCGGGCGGACTTCATGCGCCGCGCCTGGGCGGACCCGGCGCGCGGCGCGGTGGACACCACGAAGCTGCCGGAGACGGAACTGGCCGCCATCGCGCGCGGGCGGGAATCGCTGCTGGTGTTCGGCTGGAAGCCCTACATGCACAATCCGCGGCTGAAGCACTGGCTGCACCGCATCGATCTGCCGACCCTGCTGCTGTGGGGCGAGCAGGACGGCATCGTCACGCCATCCTACGGCCAGCGCTGGCGGGAGTTCCTGCCCGGGGCGACGATGGAGACCATTCCGGATGCGGGGCATTATCCGCACTGGGAGCAGCCCGAGGCGTTCGTGCGTCACGTTACCGCGTTCGCCGCGCCGTGATGCGTGCCATGCCACTTCGTGCGTCTACCTAACGAGGAGAAACCGGCAATGCGCGTCTGGTATTTTTCCGAGATGGCCTATCATCCGTCCTGGGCGGAGGGCCTCAAGGCCGGCTCGCTGCGAGTGGTGTTCCCCAGCGCCAACCTCGACCCGCTGCAGGCACACGGGCTGCTGAATCGCTATCTCGACGAGTTCGCGCTGTGCGACGAGGTCGGGTTGGACATCATGGTGAACGAGCACCACAGCACCGCGACCTGCATGACTGTTTCGGTACCGATGGCATTGGCGGTAATTGCACGCGAAACGAAACGCGCGCGGCTGCTGACGCTGGGCAATCCGATCGCCAACCGACCCGATCCGGTGCGCGTGGCCGAGGAGATGGCCTGGCTCGACGTGCTGTCGGGCGGCCGGTTGGAGATGGGGCTGGTGAAGGGCGCGCCGTACGAGATCGCGCCAGCCAACGCCAACCCCGCGCGGCTGATGCGGCGCTATTGGGAGGCGCACGACCTGATCCTGAAGGCGCTGTCCACCACCGACGGGCCGTTCAACTGGGAAGGCGAATATTTCCACTATCGAAACGTCAACATCTGGCCGCGGCCGATCCAACAACCCACCCCGCCGGTCTGGATGACCGGGATGAGCGTCGATACCGGCAAGCTCGCCGCCGAGCGCGGGCACGTGGTGGGCACGCTGCTGTCCGGCGGCCTCGCCAAGCCGATGTACGACGCCTATCGCGCCCGGGCACGCGAGCTGGGCTGGGAAGCCGGGCCGGATCGGCTGGCCTTCGCTGCCTGCGTTGGCATCGGCGTGACACGCGAGGAAGGGTTGCGTCGCGCCCACCTGATCGCCGACTACGTCCGCACCTCGCCGGTGGTGGCCGAGCCGTTCACCAACCCGCCCGGCTACAACTCGATTGGTGCCAATGTGGCGATGTTGAAGGCGGGGCCGCGGGCGCATCGGCTGGTGACCGACCGGCAGGGCAATCCGATCGATCATCGCACCGCGACCGTCCAGCAGTTCATGGAGACCGACACGGTGTTCGCCGGCACACCGGACGACGTCGTGGCGCAGATCACCGACTTCGACGCGCGGATGGGCGGGGTCGGGCATCTGCTGGCGTTTGGCCAGGGCGGCTTTCTGGACCACGCGGACACCAGGGAGAACATCCGGCTGCTCGGCCAGGAGGTCGCGCCGCGGTTGCGTGCGCTGCACCCGGAAGCCGCGCGACCGCGTGTCGCGGCGGCGGAATAGCCGCAATGGTGCGCGCGACTCTCTTGGGATCAGGGGCCGCGCCCAGCGCGCGTCACAGCGAGGTCCCAGACCTTTGCCCTGTCGGCGTCGAACACCAGCGTTGGGTCGTCTGGTGCGGTGACCCAGGCATCACGCGCCAACTCGTCCTCAAGCTGGCCGGGTCCCCAACCGGCATAGCCGAGTGCAACCAGGTACTGGCGTGGTCCGACGTGATGACCAATGTCCCGCAACGCGGCTGGGTTGGATGTCATCGCCACGCGGCCGTCGATGTCGATCGTGCCGGTTTGGTGATACGTTGCATTGTGCAGGATCAGGCAGGCCTGCGGTTCGACCGGGCCGCCGGCGAAAATGCGGATCTCGCCGTCGACTTGAGACGGATCCCCGCCGATCGACCGTATGAGACTGGCCAGCGGAACCATCCCGATGGGCCGGTCGATGGCGATCCCCATAGCACCTGCCTTGCCGTGCTGCGCCATGAGCATCACGGTGTGGGCAAAGTGGGGATCGTCCATTGTCGGGAGGCGATGAGAAGCTGTCCGGCCAGGGAGATGCCTTGCGGCGCGATCTCCGGGGTGGCGAACGCCGGCGAACTGAAGAACGCCGGTCCGGCCCATGCGAGAACGGAGATAATGGCGCGCCGGGGAATCGCGGCTTCGGGGCGATGCATGTGTTTCACGTGAAACACCGGAGCTGTCCCTTAATCTCCTTGCAGGCGGACCAGCAGTCCATCGAGTTGGTCAAGGTCTCGATAGTGGATGCGCACCGTGCCGCCCTTGCCACTGAAACTGATCTCGACGCGCAGCCCGAGCTGTTCGGTCAGACTGCGTTCCAATGCCGCCACATCCGGGTTTCTGACCGCCGGTTCCGCGTGGGTCGAGGGCGACGCCTTATCGATCCGCGCCGCCAGCGCTTCGGTCTGTCGAACCGACAAGCCGTCGGTCACCACGCGGTTCGCCAGCACGTCCGCCTCGGGGTGCCCGACCAATGCGCGCGCGTGGCCCGCCGTCAGTTGGCCGGTGCGCACAAGTGCTTGGACGCCGTCAGGCAAATTCAGCAGTCGCAACGTGTTGGCGATATGGCTGCGAGACTTGCCGACGATGTCCGACAGCGCCTCCTGCGTATGTTTGAACTCCCGAATGAGCCTGGCGAATCCTTCCGCCTCCTCGATAGGGTCCAACCCCTCACGCAGCAGGTTCTCCACCAGGGCTACCGCAGCGGTGTCGGTGTCCGACAAGGCGCGGATTTGCGCGGGGACTTCCAGCAGCCCGGCAGACTGGGCGGCGCGCCATCGCCGTTCGCCGGCGACGATCTGATAGCGCCCGGCGGTTACCGGGTGCGGGCGCAGCAACAACGGTTGCAGGACCCCGTGCGTGCGGATCGACCGGATCAACTCGTCGAGCGGTTCCGCCCGGATGGTGGCACGCGGCTGATAGGGGTTGGGGTCGAGCAGCTCGGTCGGGACACCGCCCACGCCTGGTTCGTGCAGATCGGCGTGGAGGGCAGCCTCACCCAGCAGGGCAGCGAGACCGCGACCGAGACGAGGGGCGACCGCCTTGGCGCTCATGACACAGCGTCTTTCGCGGCGCGTTCGCGGCGCAGCAACTCACCCGCGAGATGGATATAAGCCTGGGCGCCAGGCGAGCGGAAATCGTAGAGCAGCACGGGCTTACCGTGGCTCGGCGCTTCGGAGATGCGGATATTGCGCGGGATCACAGTGTTATAAACCTTGCTGCCGAAGAACCCGCGGGCATCCGCGGCGACGAGTTCGGACAGGTTGTTGCGTCGGTCGAACATGGTCAGCACGATACCCTGGAGTTCGAGCGTTGGATTCAACGCGCGGCGCACCATTTCTATGGTGCGCACCAAGCCGGATATGCCCTCCAGAGCGTAGAACTCGCACTGCAGCGGCACCAGCACGGCGTCGGCGGCAACCAGGCCGTTCAGGGTCAGCAGCCCGAGGCTGGGCGGGCAGTCGATCAGCACGAAGCTGTACGGACTGGCGCCGGTGCGGAGCGACGCCAGCGCGTCGCGCAGCCGGAATTCGCGGCGCGCGAGATTGACCAACTCGATCTCGGCACCTGCGAGGTCACCATCGGCGGGCACCAGGGACAGGTTCGGGATGTAGGTCTGGCGGGCAGCCCCCGCCGGGGAGACCTCATCGAGCAACAGGCGGTAGGTGCCGACGGCTCGATCGGATCGGTCGACGCCGAGGCCGGTGGATGCGTTGCCCTGCGCGTCGAGATCGATCAGCAACACGTGCTCGCCGGTGGCGGCGAGCGCGGTTGCCAAGTTGATGGCGGTGGTGGTTTTGCCGACACCGCCCTTCTGGTTGGCGATCGCCAGGACGCGCGGCTGTCGCGCGGTCATGACGAGGGGTTCGGACAGGGCGGCCTCAGGATCGGGCGTTGTCGTTGACACGGGTTATGTCGCTGATCCGGAGAATGCACGCGTCTTGCGCCGTCTGGCTGGGGATGCGCTCCAGTCGCATGTGCCACTTTGTCGCGGCCGCCGTCAATTCGAACTCCACGGCAGCCCCCTTCAGAAAGAGACAGACGCCGCCCGCGGCAAGCAGTGGCGCTGCCAGAGTAAGCAGGTGGGGTAGGGGCGCGAGGGCACGGCACGTGATCAGCGGGGCCGGATCAACTCTTACGGCCTCGGCGCGGGCCGCGTGCACGCGGATTGGTGCCTGAGTCGCGCGCCCGGCCACCCGCAGGAACGCTGCCTTGCGCTGGTCCGACTCGATCAGGTCGAACGGGATATCAGTGGCAATCGCCAGCACCAGACCCGGAAATCCTCCGCCGGTTCCGAGGTCGATACCGCGTGATGTGTCGGGTGCGATCAATGGAAGGAGCTGCAATAAATCGGCGATATGGCGCGACCATAACTCGGGTTCATCGCGGCGGGCGATCAGGTTGACCGTGTGGTTCCAGCGCAGCAGCAGGGCGGCGAAGGTCTCCAGCCTCGCCTTTGTTTCACGTGGAACGCTGTCGAAGCTGCTCACTCCGCCGCCGCGAACGATCGGCTGGGCGCAACGTCTCGCTTGCGAAGGTGCGCGGCAATTGCGGCCAGCGCCGCCGGGGTCATGCCCTGGATTCGGGCCGCGGCGCCCAGTGAGGCGGGACGATGCCGCGTCAGCTTGTCGCGGACCTCGGCGGACAGGCCGCCGACCTGGTCAAATGCCACGTCTAACAACGGAACCGTTTCCTCGCGCCGAAACGCCCGGATGTCGGCCTCCTGGCGCCGCAGGTATCCAGCGTAGCGGGCCTCGGTTGCAACCTGCGCCAGAGCGCGCGACGGGACCTCGCGGAGCCACGGGAAAACGGCCGCAAGTCGTTCAGCGGCCAGCCCGCCCTGGCCGAGCAGCTCCTGGACTGATCGCCAGCGTCCGTCGGCCCGCACGTCGATCCCCATCTCCGCCAAACTGGATGGTGTTGCGCCGGTCTCCCGAGCGCGCACCAGCGTTGCGGCGACGGCGTCGCGATGCGCCGCAAAGGCCGCGGCCCGCCAAGGACCGACGCAACCCCACGCAATGCCCTTGTCGGTCAGCCGCAAATCGGCGTTGTCGGCGCGCAGATTGAGCCGGTACTCGGCACGCGACGTGAACATCCGATACGGCTCGCTGACACCATGGGTGGTGAGATCATCCACCAGGACCCCAAGATATGCGTCCGCACGGCTGAGGGCGAGCTGAGTCTGCACCCCCAGCGCAGCGCGCCGCATTGCATCCGGCGAGCAGGCCCTGCGCGGCGGCCTCCTCATAGCCGGTCGTGCCGTTGATCTGCCCGGCCAGGAACAGCCCGGGAAGCGCGCGGACTTCGAGGGAAGGGTCCAGCGCCCGCGGGTCGACGTAATCGTACTCCACCGCGTAGCCCGGACGCAGCATGCGCGCCCGCTCAAGGCCGGGGATGGTGGCAAGCAGGGCAAGCTGGACGTCCTCCGGCAGGCTGGTGGAGATGCCGTTCGGGTAGACCGTTTCGTCGTCCAGCCCCTCCGGTTCGAGGAAGATGTTGTGGCGCTCGCGGGTGGCGAACCGCACGATCTTGTCCTCGATCGAGGGGCAGTAGCGCGGTCCGGGTCCGGAAATGTGACCGCTGTAAACGGCGGAGCGGTCCAGGTTGGCGCGGATGATGGCGTGCGTCGCCGGGGTGGTGGCGGTCACACGGCAGGCGATCTGCGGATTGGTGATCCTGTCGGTGAGGGTGCTGAACGGCTCCAGCTCCGTGTCGCCCGGATCGGGCGCCAATCCCTCCCAGTCGATCGTCCGCCGGTCGAGCCGGGGAGGGGTGCCGGTCTTCAGGCGTCCGAGCGGCAGCTCCAACCGCGCCAGAGCGTGCGCCAAGCGGATCGCCGGCGCCTCACCAACGCGGCCGGCGGGAGTCTGACGATCCCCGATATGAATGACCCCGCGCAGGAAGGTGCCGGTGGTCAACACGGCGGCCGCGCAGGCGATGCGGGCGCCGCTGGCGCACACGAGTGCGGCGAGGTGCCCATCCGGGCCGATCTCCAGGTCCTCGACCGGGTCGGCGAGGATCTCGAGGTTCGGAGTGGCGGCGAGCAGGGTGCGGATCGCCTGGCGATAAAGCGCGCGATCAGCCTGGGCGCGCGGTCCGCGCACCGCCGGGCCCTTGCTGCGGTTCAGCAGCTTGAAATGTATTCCGGCCATATCGGCCGCCCGGCCCATCAGCCCATCCAGCGCATCAATTTCGCGTACCAGATGGCCCTTGCCGATGCCACCGATCGACGGGTTGCACGACATCGTGCCAATGGTGTCGAGTCGATGCGTCAGCAGCAGCGTGCGCGCGCCCATCCGAGCGGCTGCGGCCGCAGCCTCGCACCCGGCATGGCCGCCTCCCACCACCACCACATCCCAGCGTTGCGTCATATGGCCCGACATGCTTTGTGTTCAACCGTTCGCGGGTCATATAGGAACCTGCCGCAAAACCAAAGGCAGAGTCGGAACGGCCTCCCGACCTCTCGTCAAGCGCCCGTCATCGCCGTCCGAGACTCCAGATCCCGTGTCACCGATCCCGCACCACTTCCTGGTCGGCCTCCTGCACGCCTACGGCTATCCGGCGCTGGCGACCCTGATCGCGCTCGAATGCCTCGGCCTGCCGCTGCCTGGCGAGACGCTGCTGATCGGCGCCGCGCTGTTCGCGGTGCGCACGCACCAGGTCGACGTCAACCTTGTTGTGCTGGCGGCCAGCCTCGGTGCGATCGCTGGCCAGGTGGGCGGCTATGCGATCGGCTACACGCTGGGCTACCGGCTGCTGCGCAAGCACGGTGCGCGGATCGGTCTGACGCCCGCGCGGCTAATGCTGGGGCGCGTCCTGTTCCGCCGCCATGGCGTCAAGGTTGTGGTGGCCTCCCGGTTCGTTGCGGTGCTGCGCCAGTTGGCAGGGCTGCTGGCAGGGGCGACGCGCATGCCGTGGCCTCGGTTCCTCGCGGCGAACGTCGTGGGCAGCGTGCTGTGGTCGGCGGGGTATGGTTACGGGGCCGAGGCGTTGGGGGAGACGCTGAAGCGCGTCGCCGGGCCGATCGCCATCGGGCTTGGCGTGCTGGTCGCGGCCGCGGTGGTCGCCGGTGTGCTGTTCGTCCGGTACCACGAGCGGCGGCTTGCCATGCGCGCCCAGCGGGTGGCGACGCGGCAATCCGGGGGGTGACACCGGACGCTGGCGCGGTGACGCGGGGCGGGTCGCGTGTGCTACCCTCACCCGGGTCTGCGCGACCCGACCTCTCCCGCCAGGCGCGGGAGAGGTGTTATGGGGTGAGACGGGCTACGCCGCGCCTCGTTTCGCTTCCAGGCGCGATTCCGCCAGGTGGTCGAACTTGCGCCGGTAGGTGCCCAGCCCGAGGGTCTGCGAGCGCAGCTCGATGATCAGATCGTGCAGTTCCGCTTCCGGCACCAGTGCCTCGACGTCGTCCCATCCCGGCCAGGCCGGCCGCTCCGCATAGCCCAGGATCTGCCCGCGCCGGCCGGTGAGAAGTCGTTGCGCTCTTGCAGTAAACTCGTTGGGCACGCTGATCGTTACACGATCGATCGGCTCCAGCAGCACCGGATCGGCCTTGGCCAGGCCATCCTGCATCGCCATGCGCGTCGCCGTCTTGAACGCCATGTCGGAGCTGTCGACCGCGTGGAACTGCCCGTCGGTGAGCGTTACCGAGATGTCCACCACCGGGAAGCCGAACGGGCCTTTCTTCGCGGCCTCCTCCGCGGCCTCGCCGACCGCGGGGATGAAGTTGCGCGGCACCGCCCCGCCGACCACCTTGTCGATGAACTCGAAGCCGGCGCCACGCGGGCGCGGGGCGATGTCGATCTTCACGTCGGCGAACTGGCCGTGGCCGCCGGTCTGGCGCTTCAGCCGCCCGTGCTCGTGCACCGCCTGGCGGATGGTTTCCTTGTAGGCGACCTGCGGGCGCTGCGTGGCGACTCTTCAGCCCGTAGTTGCGCGCCAGCCGCTCCAGCGTGGCGTTGAGGTGCATCTCGCCCTGGCCGTGCAGGATGGTCTCGGCGGTGTCGGGCTGATGCTCAATCGTCAGGGTCTGGTCTTCCTCCAGCAGCTTCTGCAGCGCGCCGGAGAGCTTGACGTCGTCCTTGCGGTCGGTGGTATGGATCGCCATCGAATAGACCGGCGGCGGCGGCGGCGGGAACGGCAGTTGTTCGGGCGTCGCGTTTGGCGAGACCGTCGCGCCGGTCGCCACGCTTTCCAGCCGGCCCAGCGCCACCAACTCGCCGGCCGCGGCCTCTGGGCACTTCGCCAGATCGCCGCCGGCGATGTGGTAGATGCCGCCGAGCCGGTTGCCGCCCAGCGTGACCCCGTCCTTGATCGCGCCGCGCCAGATCCGGGCATACGACAGTTTGCCGGTATGGCCGGCATGCACCGTCTTGAAGACCTGGGCGAGCGGCGGCCCGTCGGCGGCGATGCTTGTGCCGCTCGAGGGTCTCGGCGGTGAACGGGGTGTCGTGCCGCAGCGCTTTCCATAGCCGACGCACGCCGTGCGCGTTGTCCGCGCCGCCCAGCAGCACCTCGATCACCGCGCCGGCGGCAAGGTCCTTGCGCAGGTCGGCATAGATCTCCGCCGAGGTCGGCTTGATGTCCTCCAGCACCTTTTCCAGCAGGGCGTCGTCGTGATCGGCCAGCACCTCGACCAGCTTGTTCAGGGCTTCCTGCTCGGCCTCGGTCATTTCCGAGGGGGTCTGGATCAGCTCGGACGGCTGGCCCTTGCGGTAGCGATAGGCGCGCTCGCTGACCACGTCGACGTAGCCGGAGATGGTCTCGTTGTGGCGGATCGGCACCTGGCGCAGCACCAGCGGCGACTGCGCATACGCCTGCAGGGCGGCCAGCGTGTCGGCGACGCTGCCTTCCAGCGTGTCGATCTTGTTGATGAACACCAGGTGCGGCACGCCAAGATCGCGCGAGCTGCTTCAGCAGCGGGGAGACGGCGAGCGCGCGGGCCGGCGTCGGCTCGCACACCACGACGGCAAGGTCCACCACGGTCAGCGCGGCGGCGACCTCATGGGCGAATTCGATCGAGCCGGGACAGTCGAGGACCGACCAGGTGTCGCCGAGGTACTGGCAATGGCCGAGGCGCAGCTCGGTGGTGCTGGGGCGGTTGCGCGGGTCGGCCGGGCGCTTCACCGGGCTGCCGGCGGCCTCCATCAGCGCGTCGAACAGCGCCGACTTGCCGCCGCCGTAGGGTCCGACCAGCGCCACCGAGCGGGGACTTCTGCCGTTTGCGGTTCCTGACATGGGGGGCGCCTCCTGCGGTTGGTGGGCGCCTGCTGCGGCGCGGCGCCCTTGGGGGATGGCGATCCTAGGCGGGATCGTTGGGATGGTGGAGTCCCGGAAATGCAACACGGGGGTGGGAGCAGGGCAATCGCTTGAAAAGCCCGTTTGGCACAACGGGTTGAGGGTCGGCGCAACAGGGGGGATTCTCAGCAGGAACGAAACGTGATTCCTGGGCGGCCAGTTCCGATTCGGAGGCCGCCATGGCTCGCCCGCCCGAGACCACGTCCCTGCTCGACCGCTTCGCAGCGCTGCAGGACCCGAGACAGCTCGTCAAGGTGCTTTACCCGCTCCCCGAAATCCTGCTGCTGGTCTTGTGCGCCACCATCGTCGGAGCCGATGACTTCGTCGAGGTCCAACACTGGGGCGAACTCCATCTCGACTTCCTACGCCGGTTCCTGCCCTACAAACACGGCATCCCCAGCCACGATGCGCTGAACGATCTGATGAACGCGCTCAATCCCGGGCTGTTCGCCGAGTGCTTCATCACCTGGGTCAACGGCCTGCGCGACAGTGACCCGGACATCGTCGCGATCAATGGCAAGACCTCCCGGCGCACCCATGCCAAGTCCAAGGGACGCCAGCCGCTGCACCTGGTCTCCGCCTGGGCGTCACGCCAGCGCCTCGTGCTCGGTCAGGAAGCCACCGACGTTAAATCCAACGAGATCACCGCCATCCCATTGCTGCTCCAGCGCCTCGAACTGAAAGGCGCGCTGGTCACCATCGACGCGATGGGCTGCCAGACCAAGATCGCCGCCGCCATCCTCGATCGCGGCGCCGATTACCTGCTCGCCGTCAAGGACAACCAGCCCGCTCTGCACGATAACATCAAGCGCTATTTCGACGATGCGCCGGCCGAGGAACTGCAAACCTACCAGACCACCGACGCCGACCACGGCCGCATCGAAGTCCGCCGCCATGTCGTCAGCCACAACGTCAATTGGCTTGCCGAGGACAGTCGCTTCCCCGGCATCAAATCCATCGCCATGGTCGAGAACACGGTCGAACGCAACGGCGAAACCTCATGCGAACGTCGCTACTATATCTGCTCCCTGCTCCTGCTGGTCGTGCTGTTCGCCAACGCCGTCCGGTCCCACTGGCACATCGAGAACCGCCTGCATTGGGTGCTCGATGTTACGTTCCACGAGGATCTCTCGCGTTTGCGCACCGGTCATGGACCACACAACATGGGCACCCTCCGGCACATGGCGATGAACCTGCTGCGCTCCGCCAAACCAGGAAAGAGCCTCAAGGTCCGACGTAAGGTCGCCGGATGGGACCCCGACTACCTTCACGCCATCCTGCGAGGTGTAGCTTGATTTTTTCGAGCGATTCCCCTGGGGGTGGGAGCGGGGGTGTGGCGGAATCCGAAGGGAAGATTCACCGCGGAGCACGCGGAGCCCGCGGCGAGGGGCCACCACGCATTGTCCGGAAGGCGGGCCAGGCGAACGGCGCCGGCCGCGGGCGGGGCAAGGAGGATGCACGGGCGGCACCTCGGCGGACGCGAGCGCTGGGGAAGCGGGGCCGGCCACCGGAAATGGTGCAAAGGGTTTTGGCGCGCGGGCGTCGTGCGCAACCGGGGCGCGCTCTGGTACATAGGGTTCTGGCGGTGAGGTTGCGTGCGCGCACCGGACGGGGACGGCGTGGGCGCTGCCGTGCGGGTCCGGGGCGGGCACGGGCGTCGGGGTGCCGGGGCCGGCGGCCGGAAATGGTGCATCGGGTTTTGGCGCGCAGGTGCCGGGCGGAAATGGTGCACAGGGTTTTGGCGCGCAGGTGTCGTGCGCACCCGGCGCGCTCTCTGGTGCGCATCACGGCGTACGGCATTGGGTCCTGGGCTTTCGCATTGAGCGTCCGACTTGCGAGGCACGTCGCGGCGAAGGTCAGGGGGCGGAGGCGATCCGGCTTGCACCGTCGCGTCCGGTCGGACCGTGCCACGTTGTAGAAGGTGTATGCCGGAACGTGGGGCGGTGTTCCGTGCCGATCCGGGCGGCAGCAGCGCTGTCTCACGGTGTAAAGCATTGCGTCCGGGATTTTTGCATTGCGCGCCCGGCCGGAGGTGGCGCGGCGTGGCGATGGCTCGGGGACGGAAGTAGTCCGGCTTGCGCCACCGTGTCCGGTCGCACCGTGCCACCTTATAAAGGGTCCCTGCCGGAACGTCCGGGGGCCGCGTCTGCCGGTCCGACCGGCGGCAGCGCTGTCTCACGGTGTAAAGCATTGCGTCCTGAATTTTCACTTTGCGCGCCCGGCGCGGGAGGCACGTCGCGGCGAAGGCTGGGGCTGGAAGCGATCCGCCCTGCGCCGCGGCGTCCGGTCGCACCGTGCCACCACCGGGGCGAGTGCCCGGTGGCATGCGTTGTAAAGGGGGTTTGCCGGAATGCGCGGCGGCTGGCTCGGTGGGTCCGATCGGAGGCAGCGCTGTTTCACGGTGCAAAGCATTGCGTCCTGGATGTTCGCATTGCGCGCCCAGCCCGTGGGGCACAACGCTCGGACGGCCGCGGACGGGCGGCAAGGCGGCTCGCGCCCGCGCATCGCCGAGACGGGTACACGGCTGCCGCTGGTGTATAGGGTCCTGCCGGGAATTTCGCTTTTGGAGGATTGGGCCTGGCGTAGGGGCCGCCGCCTGGCGATGCGTGCCTGGGCGATCGCCAGTTTCCACGGGGCGAGCAGCGCAGCCTCGGCGCGGACGTGGGCGCGCTCGACCCGGTGTCCGCCCAGCGAGGGCGGAGTAGGTGGGACAAACCGACCGTGGAAGCCGCGGCGCTGCGGCCCGGGTGGCGGTTGGGGGAGAGTGGACGGTCAAGGCGGTCGAGGGGTGCGCAAGCGGGGACGACCGAAACCCCGCGGAGCAGGGCTGCACCTGCAACCCGGTGGCCGAGTTGGCACGAAGGTGCACCGCGGGCGGTGGGGCAAGTACCTCAGCGGAAGACGTTTGGTAGGATTGAGGTCGGGAACTGTGTCAATGGCGTCTGGGACGGTGGCGGGAGAGGTGGCAGTGAGCGGATGCATATGCAGTCCTGTGCGTTAGACGGCCGTTATCCCACCTTACGCTAGGATGCTCGCCGGCGCTACCCAAACCCCGATGGACAGTGGCAACCGGTCCTCAGCCCTTCCGCCCGCCAGCATGCGGGCTGCCGCCGGCTCGCTCGTTCGCCCCGGGGCCGACGCGGACGTCGCGGCACACACCACTTGAGCCAGGATAGCGGGGAGGCGGTGCGACGGCCGCGGCGAAACGCACGGGATCGGCCGTATCACCCGGCTAATTGAGCTTTACGCCAGAGGTCGGCGAAAGGGGACGGTCCCATCACGTCGTCGTCGATAAACTTGATCAGGCGCTCATAGTGGCTCCGAACATTCGAAATGGGGGACGGGCGATCGAGGTGGGACGACGACGAACGGCAGAGCTTGTCGAGTTGTGCAGGGCTGGTTTCAACCGTCCCACCGTGTCCGAGAAAGAGAAATGGAAGTATAACGAATGTTTCTCCGGCGTCGACTACGGAGAAAAGGTACGACGCACGCTGTGGCAGCGGCGGCTTGAGCCACAGGGCGCTCCAGCTGTCGTCAACATTAAGGAGAAAGCGCTGGCTAATACCCGCGATGCTGAGCTGCGAGGCAAGGCAAGTCGCAAGTGCTGCCGGCGTGTAAGGTGGCTGGGCGGTTCTTTTGAGGCTATACCGCGTTCTGAATCGCATGGCGTTGAGGTTAAAATCTGCTAAGGGATGTTTAGGTTCTTCGCCTAAGCGGGTGGCTTCGGTGCCCTCGGCAAGCGGCGTCGGCTCAATCACGCAGACGGTTCCCTTCTTGTCGCTCACCCAGCTTTTGAGAATGAGTGGGATCATGAGGTCCGACGTACCAGTCAGATAGTCTTCGCTCGTGTCCGGCACGGCGGTCGGCAATCGTTCTGACACGACACCGCCTCCCGCCGCAAAAAAATCCCTAAACGTCACCGGAGGTTGCACGAAGGTCAGATCGAGCCAAGCCTGGCGCAGACACCGCGCCAGTTCAGCCCACCTGCCACCGTACTGCATGGCCATGATCTCCAAAAATCGGGAGTAGCGCGGGCGCAGCTCCGGCGCCAATGCAGCGCCGTCATCCCCTAACTCTCTTTCAATCAGCTGTTGGAGGGCACGGAGAACTAGTTCGTTCAGCGATGATGCAGCGTGGCTGGCCAGCTTGTCCCGGCTTGCTGAAAGCCACGCCCCCGCCTTTCCGGACATCAGGTCGATGCCGATTTGCGCGTAGAGGAGGTAATTCAGGTATTCGAATGGTTGTCCACGGTAGAACACCTCGAAGCTGCGAGGGGCGAACATCTGCTGTGTAGGAATGAAACGCATCAAAAGCACGTCCGCCCCAACGGTGAGGAAATGCCATCTACTACCTGAGTGTTCTCGTTTGCTTGTTGGCAAGGCAGACCCGATCGCAAAGTTGGAATCGGCGGCGATCATTTCGTCGTCGATCGGAATTAGGCTTCTCTCCGAAAATTTGCCAACCTGATCGGCGAGTTGGGCCGCCTCATAGGGGAATTTGTCATCCAGAACGGGGTCAACCAACTTGGCAAACGCCCTTGAGATAGTCTCCTGCTCACCCAAGCCTGAGGTCCAGTAATGCGCGTACGCTGCTGTCTCGAAAGACAGCTCAACAACTGTCCCCGGGGAGCGCGCGACATCGTCTGCCATGATCTCAACCAGCACGAGGCCCTCCTTAGACCCTGTGGGACTGAACATCGTCACTCGGAGGATCTCATTCGTGTAGATGCTCTTGGTGGTCAGGGTGACTTCTGTCGAAATCATGAAGACGCTTTGGAGGCCGATGCCGAAGGCACCGGATGGCTTCATCCATTCCGGCATAGTCCGGATGACAGACTGCCGTTTGAGGTTTCCCTGGGACCCGCCGATGCGAAGCATGTACGTGAGGTCGTCCCTGCTGAAACCAGTTCCTTGGTCGGAAATGACAATTCTCCACCTGGATTTATCGTCGGCGGTTGGGTCTGCGGGTAGCTCCCTGATCTGAACTGTGACGGGCAAAGATTGCAGGTGTGCTTCGGCTTGTGCCGAGAATGGGCTGTTCCATTCTTCGCTGGCCGGATTGCCGCCTCTCGAGATCCAGAGGCGCATCAGCGTTGCGTCCACCGCGTTCTGAAGCAGTTCCCGGATGCACGCGAATTTCGAAGAATACAGGTTCGGGCCCTGCAGGAGGGCGATAGCCCGCTCGTTGTCCAAGCTGAACTGCGGACGCATACCGGGAGCCAATATTTGGACCTGACCGCTAAGGCTTACCGACAAGCGTCCTAGAGTAGGAAGCAGCCCCAGCGATCGATCTGGGACGATATCCTGCCATCTGGCCATCTGGTCCTGGAGTTCCTTTTGGATCCAGTTGAACCACCGAAAAGTCTCGAGGTATCCGTCGATCGTTGTGCATTCTGCGCTGATTTCGATGCGCTCCTGGTCTACGCGCAGGTGTCGTAGCCCGGCATGCTTATCCTCGTGCGCCTTGCTGGAGTTCGGGCGGTCCTCCCCTGCAATCCTCTGCATCACAGGACAGAACCGATTGTCGTCCAGGTCCAGCAAGTCGCCCATCCGCAGCAGGCACGCGACGAAGCGCGGGTGGCAGTCTTCCCGAGCGAGTCCCGCCTCCTTGAACGGAAGGCCGGCATCGGACATTACCTCTGAGAACGGGAGGCCGTGCATGTGGCAGATGCGGCCGAGGATGCGGAAAAGCCGGTTTGGGATGAGCTCCGTCCTCGGGGAACTTATACCGGCACTGGCCCACGGGGATTCGACCATCAGCTCGGATCGGGCTGCGTGCCGTTGTCGGAACCATTCCGCCATAAGTTGGCGGAACTTGTCCACCGCGTCGAAGGGGGAGTCTGCGCCTGCGAAGCAGCCCGATAGGTTTCCGTAATCAAATGAGGTGGCGAACCTGTGTAGCTCATGGCTAGGTGCGACCCTGATCCGCTCCAGATATATCTGGAAAGCTTCCTCCTTGCAGGCGTCGACAACATCTTCCTGCGGTACCACCATGCCGATGTCGTGCCAGTAGGCGGCCTCCAGGATCAGCCAGGTGTCGGTGGCGGTGAGAAGATGGATGTTGTCGCCCAGCAGGCGCTCGATGTTCACGAGTATCTGCTTGCTGTGAGACTCGTCGTGCCGGCTGTAATGCGGGAACATATTGCCGACGGTCTGCAGCGCCTTGGGTATGAGCTGCACGTCAAAACCCCACTGGTTAACCAGCGTGGCGAGGGAGGAGTGCTCTCCACCTTTGGCTTTGAGGTGGGCCGTCAGAAAGTCAGCCACGGTCAACGACCTCCGGATGTTGATTATTCTTTCTAAGCGTCGCACGTTCCACTCGGGTCAGAGAAGTCATTGCCAACGCCACGGGCTTGCCCCTATAGCCGCTATATAGTCACTTCTGGCGACGTATCGACACGTTTCCGGTGGGCAGCCCGTTCCCGACCACCGTGGCGAATGTCCCCTCTGGGTCTAGGGAGGGGTTGGAGGACGTCGCGGGGCTCGGATCGAAGCCTTGTGCCGCTATAACCCCTCCCCCTAGCCCCCTCCCTCAAGGGGAGGGGGAGTCTTAGCGGACTGGGCAGGACCGGGGGTTCCGTTGCACTCTCGCCGCCGACCGCGCCGCCGCCTCGGCGCGCCGGAGGACGCCCCACCATGAACGTCGTCACGCCTGCCCCCTACCAGGTCGAGGCCTTCAACACCTCGAAAGCCTCGGAGAACAAGATCCACGATGACGCGGTGGCGCGCCGCTTCGGCTTCTCCGGCGGGCTGGTGCCGGGGGTGGATGTCTATGGCTACATGGCGCACCAGCCGGTGGCGCGCTGGGGCCGCGCCTGGCTGGAACGCGGGGTGGGCGAGTGCCGCCTGCTGAAGCCGGTCTATGACGGCGAGACGGCCACGGTCACGGCGGAGGAAACTGCGGACGGCCTCGCCCTCCAGGTGGCCAGCCGCGGCATGCTGTGCGCGACCGGCACGGCCTCGCTGCCCGACACCGCCCGACCGGTCCCGGCGGTGGACAGTTTCCCGGTCCCGCCGGCGCCGCCCGCGGACCGGCCGCCCGCCGACGAGGCGTCGCTGGCCGTCGGCACCCTGCTGGGGATCCGCCCGCTGCTGGTCACGCCCGACTTCGCCGCCGACTACCTGCGCGATGTCCGCGAAACCGACCCGCTCTACCGGCGCGAGGGGCTGGTGCATCCGGCGACCATCCTGCGCACCGGCAACTGGGTGCTCAGCCACAACGTCGTGCTCGGGCCGTGGATGCATGTCGGCAGCACGGTGCGGCATTTTGCGCCCGCCCGGGTGCGCGACGAGATCACCGCGCGCGGGCGCGTCACCGCGAACTACGACCACAAGGGCCACCGCTTCGTCGAGGTGGAGGTGCTGGTGCTGGCCAACAGCGCCACCGTGGTGGCGCAGATCGGGCACACCGCGATCTATCGTCCGCGGCAGGTCGCCGCCTAGCCTGCGTCGGTCCCGATCGCCTGGCGGCGGCGCTCGCCACCCGGGTCCGCCGCCGTGCGGACGCTAATGCGCCACGCCCCAGCCAGCAGGTCCGGGATCCGAGGGTCAGTGTACGGATCGTCTCCACCGCGGTGGGGCAGCTCACTGGCTAAAGCTGATTGGCCACGTTGGTGAACATGATGCCCACGGCGGTTCCGAACGGGCCGCTCACGGTAAAGACCACGAATACCATCACACCGGCGATGACGGCATACTCCAACGAGACCACGGCGCGGCGCGCGTGCCAAAGGACCATCCGCCGCGCGATCCGCGGCTTCCAACCTCGAGGTGCGCCGACACCGGGTGTCGCGCCGCAGGGCAGTCGTGGCGTCAACGTCCGGTCCCTTGTAATTCCGCCGTAACGCAGCACGCCGCGGGTTGCCAACGCGTTTCAGGCCGACGTTTTTTGGCATTGTCGCCCGGCCCGCACACCGGGGCGTGCTGCGCTGCACCGTCTTGTCGCAGCATGGCCGATGGGCTAGTGACGGGCGCCCCGCGGGCAGGCCCCTCTCCGCCGCGGGGCGCACGGTTTCGCTTGGCAGGTGGCCGCCCGACGGCCTCGGTAAGGAACCCTTCATGGCCCGCAACAAGATCGCCCTGATCGGCGCCGGCAACATCGGCGGCACGCTCGCTCACCTGATCGGCCTGAAGGAGCTGGGCGACGTGGTGCTGTTCGACGTGTTCGGTGGGGTGGCCGCCGGCAAGGCGCTAGACATCATGCAGTCCGGTCCGGTCGACGGGTTCGACGCAGTGATGACGGGCGGGTCCGACTATGCCGCGATCAAGGGTGCCGACGTGGTGATCGTCACCGCCGGGTTCCCGCGCACGCCCGGGATGTCGCGCGACGACCTGATCGGCAAGAACGCGGGGGTCATCGCCGAGGTGGCCGCGGGGATCCGCGCCAATTGTCCCGACGCCTTTGTCATCTGCATCACCAACCCGCTGGACGCGATGGTGTGGGTGATGAAGGAGAAGTCGGGCCTGCCGGCCAACCGCGTGGTGGGCATGGCCGGCGTGCTGGATAGTTCTCGGTTCCGCCTGTTCCTGGCGCAGGAGTTCGGGGTCTCGGTGGAGGACGTCACCGCCTTCGTGCTGGGCGGCCATGGCGACAGCATGGTGCCGCTGACCCGCTACTCCGCGGTTGCGGGCATTCCGGTGCCCGACCTGGTGAAGATGGGCTGGACGACGCAAGCCAAGATCGACGCCATTGTGACCCGGACGGCCAATGGTGGGGGAGAAATCGTCAAGCTGCTGGAGCGCGGCAGCGCGTTCTATGCGCCGGCGGCCTCGGCAATCGCCATGGCGGAGAGTTTTCTGAAGGACAAGAAGCGCGTGCTGCCCTGCGCCGCGTATCTGACCGGGCAATACGGGATCACGGACCTGTATGTCGGCGTGCCGGTGGTGATCGGCGCCGGCGGGGTGGAACGGATCGTCGAGATCGCGCTGGACGCAGGGGAAAAAGCGGCGTTCGACAAGTCCTGCGCCGCGGTGCGGGAGCTGATCGAGGCCTCGAAGAAGCTGATCGGCTGACTGCCCCCACGCCCGACAGGAGGGGGCAGCGATGAACATCCACGAATACCAGGCCAAAGAACTGCTGAAGGGTTTTGGAGTCGCCGTGCTGGACGGCCACATCGCCTGGACCCCGGACGAGGCCGCCGCCGCGGCCGGAAAACTGCCCGGCCCGGTCTACGTGGTGAAAGCGCAGATCCATGCCGGCGGGCGAGGGGCCGGCCATTTTGCCGATGATCCCATCGGCAAGGGTGGCGTGCGACTGGCACGCTCGGCCGATGAGGTGAAGGCTGCCGCCGCGGCGATGATCGGCCACACGCTGGTGACCAAGCAGACCGGGCCGCACGGGCGGGTGGTGCGGCGGGTCTACGTGGAGGCGGGCTGCGACATCGCCCGCGAGCTGTATCTCTCGCTGCTGGTCGATCGGGTGTCGGGTCGGGTCACGCTGGTTGCCTCGGCCGAGGGCGGCATGGAGATCGAGAAGCTGGCGGCGACCCATCCGGAGAAGATTCTCCGGGTCAGCGTTGATCCCGCCTCCGGGGTGTCTGGGTTTCATGCACGGCGACTGGCGTATGGCCTGGGGCTAAGCGGCAAGCAGATTGCCGCGTTCGGGCGGTTCATCCCGGCGCTGTATGCCGCGTTCACCGGGCTCGACTGCACCATCATCGAGATCAATCCGCTCGTCGTTACCGGCGCCGGCGAGGTCATCGCGCTGGATGCCAAGGTCAGCTTCGACGACAACGCCCTGTTCCGGCATCCCGAGCTGGCCAAGCTGGTCGACGAGGCGGAGGAGGACCCGAAGGAGCTCGAAGCCGCCAAGTACGAGCTGAACTACATCGCGCTGGACGGCACGATCGGCTGCATGGTGAACGGCGCCGGGCTGGCGATGGCGACGATGGACATCATCAAGTTGTATGGCGCGGCGCCGGCCAATTTCCTGGACGTCGGCGGCGGCGCAACGAAGGAACGCGTGACCGCGGCGTTCAAGATCATCCTGTCGGATCCCAACGTCGAGGGCATCCTGGTCAACATTTTCGGCGGCATCATGCGCTGTGACGTAATCGCCGAGGGTGTGGTCTCCGCGGCGCGCGAGGTGCAGCTCTCGGTGCCGCTGGTGGTGCGGCTGGAGGGCACCAACGTGGCGCTCGGCAAGGAGATTCTGGCGCGTTCCAATCTGCCGATCATCGCCGCCGACAACCTGGCGGACGCGGCGGAAAAGATCGTCACCGCGGTGCGGGAGGCCGCCTGACATGGCCATCCTGGTCGACGCCGACACGCGGGTCATCACCCAGGGCTTTACCGGCGCCCAGGGGACGTTCCATTCCGAGCAGGCGATCGCCTACGGCACCAAGGTCATGGGCGGCGTGACGCCGGGCAAGGGCGGATCGACGCATCTCGGCCTGCCGGTGTTCGACACCGTGATCGAGGCGCGCGAAAAAACCGGCGCCGTTGCCACCGCGATCTATGTGCCGCCGCCGTTTGCCGCGGACGCGATTCTGGAGGCGATCGACGCCGAGATTCCCGCTGGTCATCTGCATCACCGAAGGCATCCCAGTGCTCGACATGGTGCGAGTGAAGCGGGCGCTGACCGGATCGAAGTCGCGCCTGATCGGGCCGAACTGCCCGGGCGTGATCACCCCGGACGCCTGCAAGATCGGCATCATGCCGGGGCATATCCACCGGCGGGGCAGCGTGGGGATCGTCTCGCGCTCCGGCACGCTGACTTATGAAGCCGTGGCGCAGACCACGGCAGCCGGGCTGGGGCAGAGCACCTGCGTCGGCATCGGCGGCGACCCGGTCAAGGGGACCGACTTCATCGAGGTCCTGGAGATGTTCCTCGCCGATCCCGAGACCAAGCAGATCGTCATGATCGGCGAGATCGGCGGCCAGAGCGAGATCGATGCCGCGGAATTCCTGGCGCGCAATCCGGTGAAAAAGCCCACCGTGGGTTTCATCGCTGGCGCCACGGCCCCGGCTGGACGCCGCATGGGCCACGCCGGCGCGGTGATCAGCGGCGGGCGCGACACCGCGGCGGCGAAGATGGAGGCGCTGCGTGCCGCGGGCGTCCATGTCGCCGAAAGCCCAGCCGCGCTCGGCAGCACGATGGTGAAGGTGCTGCGCGGCTGACGCGGGCGTGAAGGCCCTGCGCGGTTGAGCCAGGCCGTGAGGACGGGTCGTCAGGTAAACGTCAGTGCGCCGTGGTGGGTCATATCCGCCAGGCTGGTGATGGCACTCCCGAGGTTGTCGAGGATCGCCACCACGCTGCCCCCGCCGTGTCCGGACGGATCGAACAGCAGGTCGGCGTTGCTCCCTTGGTCTGCCACCGTTACGTAATCGCCGATATGGGCGGAGACCGTCGCCAGGTCGAGATTGTTCTCGGCGATCAGGGTTCGCAGGTCCAATGCGTCGCCCCTGCTCATGTTGAAGCCGGAGATTTGGTCGGTCCCGCCGGCCTGCAGCATGCCGGCCTGCAGCATGATCGTATCGCCGCCGGTGCCAGGGAGAAACTGCATCTGGTAGCTGCCCGCCTCGGGGTCGATCACGCTGTTGGACGCGGCGATTGTGATCGTGTCGCTGGGCGATGACGTCCCGCCGGCGGCGAGCGCGCCCGCAACGCGGCTGGTGCCGGACGCCGGCACGGTCACGCCAAAGGTCTCGCTGGCGGACAGAAGGCTGGTGTCGGTGGCGGTGACCTTGAGGGTCAGGCTCTCCATCCCGGCTGGCACGGTGCCAGAGAACGTGCGCGTCACGGCATTGAAGCTGAGCCAGGACGGGAGTGTCTGACCGTTGGACTGGGTGGCGGTGTAGGTCAGCGTTTCGTTCTGCGGGTCGGCAAAAGTATTCACCGGCAGCGCCAGGCTGATCTTCTGTGCCTGGTGCCAGGTCTGGGCGGCGGTCTGGTCAGTGATGGTTGGGGCAACTGCCGCCGGGATGGTGACGCCAAACGTCTCGGCGCTGGACGCGCCGCTGGCGTCGGTGGCGGTGACCATGAGGGTCAGGTTCTCCGCGCCGCTGGTGGGTACGGTGCCGGAGAATGTGCAGGACGCGGCGTTGAAGCCAAGCCAGGAGGGCAGTCCCTGGCCGTTGGATTGGCTGGCGGTATAGGTCAGCGTTTCGCTCTGCGGATCGGTGAAGGTTTTTGCCGGCAGCACCAGGCTGATCGTGTGTCCCTGGTCCCAGGTCTGGTTGCCAGTCTGGTCGGTGATGGCCGGCGCACCTGCCGTTGGGATAGTGACGCCGAACGTCTCAGCGCTGGACGCGCCGCTGGCGTCGGTGGCGGTGACCATGAGGCTTAGGCTCTCGTGGCCGGTGGTGGGCACGGTGCCCGAGAAGGTCTTCGTGGCTGCATTGAAGCTGAGCCAGGAAGGCAGCGCCTGGCCGTTGGACTGCGCGGCCGTATAGGTCAGTGTTTCGTTCTGTGGGTCGGTGAAGGTTTTTGCCGGCAGCACCAGGCTCACCTTTTGGCCCTGGAGCCAAGTCTGGTTGGCGGTCTGGGCGGTGACGGTCGGGGCAACTGCCGCCGGGACGGTGGTGCCGAAGGTCTCGGAGGTGGACATGCCGCTGGCGTCGCTGACAGTGACCTTGAGGGTCGGGCTCTCTGCGGCGAGGGGCGCAGTACCGGAGAACGTGCGGGTCGCGGCATTGAAGCTGAGCCAGGACGGGAGTGCCTGGCCGTTGGCTTGGCTGGCGGTATAGGTCAGCGTCTCGCCCTGCGGGTCGGTAAACGTGTTCGCGGGCAGCGTCAGGCTGACCTTCGCGTCCTGGATCCAGGTCTGATTGGCGGTCTGGTCGGTGATGGTCGGGGCACCCGCCGCCGGGACGGTCACACCGAACGTCTCGCTGGCGGCGAGGCCGCTGGTGTCGGTGGCGGTCACCTTGAGGGTCAGGCTCTCTGCGCCGGTGGTGGGCACGCTGCCGGAAAAAGTCTTCGTCGTGGCGTTGAAGCTGAGCCAGGAGGGCACTGCCTGACCGTTGGACTGGCTGACGGTATAAGTCAGCGCCTCGCTCTGCGGGTCGGTGAAGGTTTTCGCGGGCAGCGCCAGGCTGACTTTCTGTCCCTGCAGCCAGGTCTGGTTGGCGGTCTGCGCGGTGACGGTCGGCGCTTCCGCCGCCGCGGTGACGCCGAACGTCTCGCTGACGGACAGTTTGCTGGTGTCGGTGGCGGTGACTTTGAGGGTCAGGTTCTCCACGCTGGCGGGCACGGTGCCGGACAAGGTGTGCGTGGTGGCATTGAAGCTGAGCCAGGAGGGCAGCGCCTGACCGTTGGACTGACTGACGGTGTAGGTGAGCGTCTCGCCCTGCGGGTCGGCGAAGGTGTTTGCCGGCAGTGTCAGACTGATTTTCTGTCCCTGCGTCCAGGTCTGGTTGGCCGTCTGGTTGGTGACGGTCGGCCCCGCCACCGGCACGGTGACGCCGAACGTCTCGCTGGCGGAGAGGCCACTGGCGTCGGTCGCGGTGACCTTCAGGGTCAGGCTTTCCATGCCGCTCGGCACGGTGCCGGCAAACGTATCGGTCACGCCGTTGAAACTGAGCCAGGATGGGAGCGCCTGGCCATTGGACTGGCTGGCGGCGTAGCTCAGCGTCTGGCCCTGCGGATCGGTGAAGGTGTTCGCCGGCAGCGTCAGGCTGACGGTTTGCCCCTGGGCCCAGGTCTGGTTGGCGGTCGGGTCGGTGACGGTCGGGGGGTTCGACGCGGCGGCACCGGTCACCGTCGCTATCAAGCTTTGCCAGTCGCCCCAATAGGATCCGTTATAGGCACGGACCTCGATCGTGTCGGTGCCGCCGACCGAGCCGGCCAGCAGGTCGGCGGTCGACAGCGAGGTGACCGTTACGGCGTCGGCGGCCGAATTGTCGCCGGATTGGGCGACCCCACCGACCGTGATCGAGTCGGCGGTGTTGGTCTCGTAGATCTGCCACTCAGTGATCGACTGCGACGCCAGCGGATTGCTGGCGGTGAACATCGACGCCAGGGACTCGCTGCCCTGCTTGGCCAGGGTCACCGAGTTCACCAGGTCGCGGACCGTCGGCGTGTCGAGTTCGTAGACCACCACGTCGGACGGATTGACGCCGTTGAATTCCTGCGTCGCCGGGTGCGGGGCCGCCACGATGATGTCGTTGGGGGACCCGTCGTTGGCGGCGTTCTCGATGCTGCCGTTGCCGTTGATATAGGTGATGTTGTCGATCAGCATCGCCGAGGTGCCGGACCCGGACACCACTGTTGTGATATGGCCGCCGCCCGAGGTGGTCACGAACCCGACCATCTCGCCGGCGGTGACGTTCTGCTCCCAGTTGGCATTGGCGCTGACCGGCCCGTCATAGGCGACGATCCATTCGCCATTGGCCACGCCGGGGACGCCGACCAGGGTGCTGGATGCCGACAGCGAGGCGCCTGCCTCGGCCGAGATGTTGGAGGTCAGGACCCAGCAGCCGTCCATGTTCCAGGCCTTGCCGACGAACGACTCGGCGGCGGCGCAGACGGAATCCGGGGTGGCCTGGGACGGTGCGGGGCCGGCAAAGGACGGCTGCGTGACGACACTGACGCTGCCGATATAATTGAAGGCGCCCGGGTCCTGCTCGAGGTTGTACGGGTTCGCCGCATTTTCGGTCGCGAGGCTGAGATTGCTGGTGGTGAAGACCGACAGGCTGGTGTTGTCGTTGGTGTTCGACGAGGCGGTGTAGGTCAGTTGGTCGAAATAGCCGTACGTCGAGTTGTAGTAACGACCCGTCGAGGCCTGATAGGTGAAGACGATGCCGACCGACCAGGCATCGCTCTCGACGTTGGTGAACTTCTGGGTGGCGCCGCCGCCCGAGAGCGATCCCATGTTCGCCGTGTTGTATCCGGCGGTGTACTCGTCGCGATCCAGGCCGCTGAGGACCAGGTAGGTCGGGTCGCTCGCCGCCGGCGTGACCGAGAACAGCGTTGACAGGCCGATCTGCTCATCGGCAGTTGCGACGACCGAGCCGATTTTGGGTGTGATCGACATGGCGCCTAGCCCCCCACCCGCGCCGCGGATGCGCGGCAGCCGTCAAATTCGGGTGCTGTCGGGGCGAGTGACTGGTGTAAAACGACATCGGCGGCGGCGGTTGCCGGCCGTCCCGATACGGCGATATCCATTGGCGAAATCCCATGAGCGTTCTGGAGGCGGTCCGGGAGTTTTCGCCGAATGGTTCGCGGTGCTCCGATCGCTTCGCATATGGCGCGAAGTCGGGCCCGCAGTTTGTCCCTGTCTGGCAGGTGCCGGCGCGGCAAGGACCGACCCGGCACCTGCGACAATATAGGAACGTCCGGTTACCGGAAGGTTAACGCGCTGCGGTCTCTCATCGATCGCGCTGCGCGTCGGAGCATTGGCGCGCTCGTCGCCGCCGTGGCCTTGGGAGCATGGTTTGCGTGGGCCACTGGAGCGCCCTGCCGCGAGAGGGCTGCCTCGCGCGCCCGCCTGCCAAGCGTGAACCGCGGTCTCGCCCAGACACGGCCGGCGCCTGGCGTTTTCGGTATTCAAACTGCGACCCTGGCGCTGGCGGCGGCGCGATGTAAAACATCGTCACATGAGCTGGTCGTCCCAAGGCGGATTCGAGCGCCGCGGCTACCACCACGGCAATCTGCGCGAGGCACTGGTGGTGGCCGCGCTCACGCTGATTGCGGAAAAGGGGCCGGCGGGCTTCACCATTGCCGAGGCGGCCCGTCTGGCCGGGGTCAGCCCGGCGGCGCCATACCGGCACTTCCGCGATGCCGAGGGGTTGCTCGCCGAGGTGGCATTGCGCGGCTTCGAGCAGTTCACCGCCGCGCTGGCCGCGGCATGGGATGGCGGCAGACCGCTGCCGGTGCGCGCCTTCGAGGCGATCGGCCGTGCCTATCTCGCCTTCGCGCGCGAAAAGCCGGCCTATTACGCGGCGATGTTCGAGGCGCGGATCGATTTTGCCGCCCATCCTGGGCTGTCGACGGCGGCGGATCGGGCGTTCGGCGTGCTGCGCGAGGCGGCGGAGCGGCTGGCTGCCGCGCTGCCGCCGGGTCGGCGGCCGCCATCGCTGATGGTGGCGCTGCACATCTGGGCGATGGCGCACGGGATTGCGTCGCTGTTCGTGCGCGGCGACCCGTCGCGGCGGAAGCTGCCGATGTCGCCGGAGGACCTGCTGGAGGCAGGGGTGCTGCTGTATCTGCAGAGCCTCGGGTTGGCCGGGGGGCCTATGTGATTGCGGACCGAAGGACGTAGGGGCGGAAAAGCGCAGCGCATTCCGCCACTTGCAGGGTCTCGGCGGGGTCTGCCGTTGGCTGGCGGCAAGGACGGCGGAATGCGCTGCGCTGTTCCGCCCTACCGATCAGCCGGTCAGGCCATGGCGGCGGCGAAGCTGGCGCGCAGGCCGGAGGCGGACAGGCCCCGGGTGATCAGGACGAGGTGCGAGCCGTCGGGCGCGGCGTCGCGCTCCAGGAACACCGGCGGGTGCAGCACGTGGTGGACGCCTTGCAGCACGATCGGCCGGTCGTAGCCCGTCACGCGCACCAGCCCCTTCAGCCGCAGCACGCGATCGCCGCGCAGCGACAGCACGGAATCCAGAAAAATTTCCAGGGCCGGCCAGGCGATCGGGCGGCTGTGGCGCAGCACGACCGAGGCGATCTCGTCGCCATGGCGGAACGGGCGGTGGCGGTGGCCGTGATGCGGATCGCGCGCGAGCGGACCCAGCCACTGGGCCAGGCGCGCCTCGGTTGCGGCGGGGTCGGGGCCGAGATCGAAGACCTCGGTGGGATCGGCCGCGCCGGCAACGACCTGGCGCAGCGGCGCGGTCGGGTTCAGCGCGTCGATCCGTTGCGTGACCGCGGCGATCTGCGGCGCACTCGCCAGGTCGGTCTTGGTCAGCAGAATGCGATCGGCCATCGCCACCTGGCGGCGGGCTTCTTCCTGCCGGTCGAGCTGGGCCGGCCCGTGCAGCGCGTCCACCGTCGTGACGATGCCGTCCAGCCGGCAGGCATAATGGGCGTCAGGCCCGGCCAGCAGCGCGTGCGCCACCGGGGCAGGGTCGGCCAGACCGGTGGTCTCGATCGCGATGCGGCGGAATGGCGGCAGCACGCCGTCTTCGCGCCGGCGCCACAGCATCTCCAGCGTGTCGGCGATGTCGCCGCTGACGGTGCAGCAGATGCAGCCGTTCTTCAGCAGCACGGCATCCTCGATCGCCTGCTCGATCAGCAGATGGTCGAGGCCGACCGCGCCGAACTCGTTGACGATCACCACGGTATCGGCGAGCGACGGCGCCTTCAGCAGCCGGTTCAGCAGCGTGGTCTTGCCGCTGCCCAGGAAGCCGGTGATGATCGTCACCGGCACCGTGTTCGCCGCGTGGTCCGACGGCATCCGTCCCCCCTTGGTGGCACGCGCGCACATTCAGGGAGGACCGGCGATGGCGCAACCGGAAGCGCACAATTTCCGCCTGCTGGCGCACGACACGCTGGGCAGTGCCGGCAATGTCGGCGAGGGCGTGAGCCTGCAGGTGCGGCCCGACGGGCGGCGCATCCTGTGGATGGCGCACGAGTGCGCGCCGAAGAATTTTACCGGTGTCGACGTCACCGACCCGACGAAGCCGCGCATGATCCTGCAGACCGAGCTGCCGCATCGCAATGTGCGGTCGAACTCGCTGGAGGTGTGCGGCGACATCATGGCGGTGGCGTATCAGACCGGCACGCATGGCGCGACGCCGGCGGGGATCGAACTGTTCGATATTTCCCACCCGGAACAGCCGCGCCGGATCAGCTTCATCGATCGTTCCGGGCCGCGGTCGCGCGGGGTGCACCAGCTTTGGTTCGTCGACGGCAAGACAATCCATTGCTCCAGCGGCGCGGCGGATTTCCTGCCGCGCAACCTGAAGGACGACCAGTGCTACACTGCGATCGACGTCAGCGATCCGGTGACGCCGCGCGAGCTGGGGCGTTGGTGGTATCCGGGGACAGAGGAGCTCGACGCCGCGCCGCCGGTGCTGCGGCATCCGAAATTCGACACCGGCTGGCGAGCGCACAACACCAATGTGTATCCGGAACGGCCGGATCGTGCCTATGTCGGCTACATCGACGGCGGCGCCTGCGTGCTGGACATCTCCGACATCGGGAAGCCGAAGCTGGTGGGGCACTGGAACCCGCACCCCCCATTCCCCGGCTTCACGCATACCGTGATGCCGCTGTTCGCCCGCGACCTGCTGGTGGTGAGCGACGAGTGCGTGCGGACCGAGGGCGCGGACTGGCCCAAGCTGGTCTGGCTGTTGGACGCGCGGCGGGAGGACAATTTGGTCTCGGTCGCCACGCTGCCGCTGCCGCCGATGGAGGACTACGCGATCGGCGGCCGCTACGGCGCGCACAATTTGCACGAGAACCGGCCGGGGCCGTCGTTTTATTCCGACACGCTGGTGTTCGGGACGTATTTCGGCGGCGGGCTGCGGGTGCACGACATCACCGATCCGCTGCAGCCGAAGGAGGTGGCGTCCTACATCCCGCCGGCGCCGGAGGGCTCGCCGATGAAGGCGGCGATGATCAACGACGTGTATGTGGACGAGAACCGCGTGGTCTATGCGGTGGATCGTTTCGCCGGAGGGTTGTACGTGCTGGAGCTCACGCTGTAGCGGGGCCGAGCACGCCGCGCGGGATTTTTCGGCGGAACGGGCTGGCGGGCAGGGTTTTCCCCCGCCAGAAGCCGTGGAACGGCGGGGGGAGCAGGGCGCCGAGCGCTTGCGGATCGGCCAGAGTGTCCGGGGTGATGCGCAGCACGGGCAGGCCGGCCGCGCGCAGGGCCGCCTGGCGCGGGGTGTCGCGGGCGGACAGCTCGATGGCGAGGGGATGGGTGCCGTCCCAGAACGCGATTTCTGCCGGGACCGGGCCAGTTGGGCCGGGGAGCCAGGCGCGGGGCAGCGGGCGCAGGGCGGACCACAGAAAATCGTCCGGCGTGTAGAGACCGTCGTAGCGGGCAAGATCCGCGGCGAGGGTGGCGCGGTGGGTGTCGAGCTGCGCGGCGAGAAAGGCGAAGTAGGTGGTGATGAAGCGCCGGCGTTGGGGGGCGTAGTCGCCGCACAGGGAGGTCAGCCAGTTGATTGCGGCGGCGACGTGCGCGGTGTGGTCGCCTGTTGTGTCTGGCATCGCCGTCGGGGGCAGGGGTTCCGTGTTGAGCCGCAGCGGGTGGGCGCCGGCGGGCGCGGCCGGGAGGCGCGGATCGTCGAGGCCGATGGACTGCGGCAGGCGGTCGAGTCCAAAGGGGATGCGATGGAGTGGGGGCATTGAAGTGGCGGACCGGGCGACGGGATCGCAATACTTAAGCGACCTGCATCGGCAAGCGCAAATTAGTCAATCAGGGGTGGAGCGCAGACACAGGCTTACAGACCAGGACAAGGAATGGGCATGAACGCCAGCCGCTTCCTGAAGCGATGACTGCGGCAGGCCGGCATTGGCTACACGGAGCTAGCCGGGTGGCTAAACAATCACGACGTCGAAGAAACCGAAACGTCAATCACTGGAAAGCTGGCGCGCGGGATCTTAGCCGTCAGTTTTTTGCTGGCGCGTTTGGCAGTGTTGTCAATGGAGGGGGGCCGGCTGCAGGACTTAGGAGTTGAGGACCTAAATCACCGATGCGTTGCGTCGTCTGATATTCGTTACCGTCTTTGTCGAGAACCGAGAGTGTGAGAATGGTATTCTCATTAGCCAGTTCTTGCGGAGTAATTCCAGTCTCAGCGAACCCTAACCGTCCGCGTGTGATGCCGATTATGTCCCTGCCTTCTGTTTTGACCTCTAAGGCGTCCGAGGGGTCAGATTGATGGCCACAGATGAGGCCATGAACCTCACCAAGCCCGAAGAACGTTGCCTTGAGCGGCACCCTTCCGGGTGGCGAGATCCGTAATGACCAGTCCTTCGCGACACTAGGAGCGCCCGCGTTGTCAATCTTAACCCATATGGTGATGAGCTCGGAGTTCGCAGGATATGGAGGTAGAAAGCTACAACTTGCAAAACTCGTGATCAGCAAACGAAACGCTGCCTTGACGGGCTTATGATCTTCGCGGTACTGGTCAAGGATCGGACGGCAGCCAACGGACCCGATAATGCATATCCCTATGATCGCGGCAATAGCTTTCCCGCGCCGGGACCATTGATGCGTCCAGGGCGAACGAAACGCAACATCCGTCAGCAAACCCGTCACGATCAGAATGCCAATGCCCTTAAGCCACCACGTAATCGGAAGCGCCCAGAGCATGATGCCAATCCCGATGCCCGCATAAGCTTCGAGGCTGGCAGGTTCCAATTTCGGCGTTGACTGGTCCATACCTCGGACTCCCGCCACACCAGCGCCATGACGTCAAGCCCAGCGAGCGGGGTTGCGCGCAAGTCTCCTCTAAAGCAGGGTGAGTGCATGGTAGAGAATCCAGAAGCAGGGCCACCACAACCCACCGCCAGGGAAAATGCCGGTGCTTTCCAAGCGCGGACAGAGAAAGCCCGCGCCGCAAATGGCTACGATCGAATCCACCAGAAGGTCAAAGATGCGCGCCGCGCGCTCAAACGCCTTGTGCCAACTGCCGATCATTCCATCGCGATCGCTACCTGGGTGCTCGCCGGCGTGACAATAATCGCGCTGAATGACGCCAGAGACGCATTGCACCAAAGTCAGCGGCCATGGCTCGTCGCTACCCATACGGAATTGAGGGGCCCGTTTGTGGCTGCTGGCGACGAGTTTAGTGTTGATCTCGTTGTTTCGGTGAAAAACGTTGGCAATTCGCTCGCGATGAACACTTGGGTTTGGCCTACTATCCAGCCCGGCAGAAACGGAGACTGGCGCAAGCCCTGCGCGCAACTTAATGCTTACAGGACGGCAGTTGTCACGGGCGAGGCTTCGACTCCAGGAAGCTATCGACCAGACGGGATGATAATCGCTCCCGGCGATGAAAACAATTCTTCGGCCACTGTCGGAAGCCAGGGCGCAAAGCTATCGGAAGCTCAATCGCACGACCCAGGAGCGTTTTACATAATGGGCTGTATAGAATACGCCGACCAATTCTCTATCCACCACACCACCAGATTTTGCTTCTGGCGAAACGGCCCAATAGCAGCCGATGGTCTGCGCAGCTTCGTTCATTGCAACAGCAGCGAGACCGCCGACTAAAGCTAATGTCGCTGTCCAGTGCGTTGCTCCCCATCCCCGACACCGCGCCAGATGGTGGCGCGACTGCGTCGATAGAGAGCGGCAAGGCTCCGACGGATCGCTGCTATTGGCCGTCTGATGCCCGTTGCTACAAACTAACCCGGTATCCCGTCTTTGACCCCCTTGACGGCAGCCAACCGCCCACCTAATGTAAATGTGTCTTACATTCACATGAGGCGGCCATGACCAGCGCTGCGAACTCCCAGCCCTACGGCTCCCAAGGCGGCGGCTCCCCCTGGGGCCCAGGCCCCGGGTGGCACCAACACCCCTACTGGCAATCGCCGTGGGCACCACACAACCTGCCTCGCCCGCTCGGCATCGCGCTGATGGTGCTGGGCTTCATCCTCTGGTGGCCGGTGGGGCTGGCCATCCTGTTCTATATGATTGGGAGTGGACGCATGGGCTGCAGATCATTCCGCCGCTATGGCAACAACACGGGCGGCCCCTGGCAGGGTGGCGCGCCCTGGAGCACCTGGAAGAGTTGGTGCGGCGGCGAGCGTTCCGGGCCGACCTCGGGCAATCGGGCGTTCGATGAATACCGCGCCGACACCCTCCGCCGGCTGGAGGAGGAGCAGAAAGAGTTTGCCGCCTTCCTGGAACGGCTGCGGTTTGCCAAGGACAAGTCCGAGTTCGACCAGTTCATGACCGAGCGCCGGCAGCCGCCGGTTCCGCCGGACCCCTCGGTGCAGCCCGCCGGCTGACCGCGCGAAACGACCTGCGCCGATTGCGTGCCGGCCTTCGGGCCGGCAGCGCGATCGCGTTTGCGGGCTCGTGGCGGCGACGGCCGGTAACCCGCGACTTTTCCGTGTGGAGCACACCAGGAAGTCGTGGGTGGCCGGGACAGGCCCGGCCATGACACATGGGGGGCTTGGGGTGCCCCGTCGGGATGCGCGCTTGAAAAGGTCGCGCGGCCGGTGCATGTGCTCGGTTCAGTTATTTGCCGCCTGCTCTCGCCCCATCGCGCCAATCGCCCGCACGCCGGCAGCCTCGGTTGCCGGCGTGGCGCGCATGGCGCCGGGACGAACAATCAGGCGGGCCCCGGCGCCTGACGCCGGAGCCGAGCGGGGGATGACGGCCGCGGCTGCGGCCTGACCACAGGGGAAGGATCGCAACGAATGGCTGGCGTTGACATTCTCGCTTCCGCCTTCTCCGGCGCGAACGCGGCCTTCCTCGGCGAGCAGTATGCCCGCTGGGCAATCAATCCCAGCTCGGTCGATCCCAGCTTCGGGGAGCTGTTCGGGGCGCTGAACGACGAAGCCCGCTCGGTGCTGGAGGACGCGACCGGCGCCTCGTGGACGCCGCATCCGCTCGCCTCGGCCGAGGCCGAGCCGCCGGCCCTGACGGATCAATCGGTGCTGCCCGCCGCCTTCGCGCGTCCGGACATCCGCGCCGAGACCATCGCGTCGCTGCGCGCGCTGATGCTGATCCGCTCCTATCGCGTGCGCGGCCACCTGGAGGCGAAGCTCGATCCGCTCGGCCTGCAGGTGCCGAAGCGGCACGCCGAGCTCGACCCGACCAGCTATGGGTTCACCGTCGCTGACTGGGACCACGGCATCTTCATCGACAACGTGCTGGGCCGCGAAAGCGCCACGCTGCGCGAAATCCTCACCATCCTGCGCGAGACGTATTGCGGCTCGATAGGGGTGGAGTTCATGCACATCCAGGACCCCGACCAGAAGGCCTGGATCCAGCGCCGGGTGGAAGGCGCGCCGTGGCGCACCGCGTTCGACCGCACCGCCAAGCGCAAGATCCTGCATGAGCTGACCGAAGCCGAGGGCTTCGAGATGTTCTGCCAGAAGCGCTACGTCACCACGAAGCGCTTCGGCCTGGAGGGCGGCGAGGTCACCATCCCGGCGATCCACGCGATCATTGCGACGTGCGTCGCGGCGGGGGTGAATGAGATCGCCATCGGCATGCCGCATCGCGGACGGCTCAACACGCTGGTCAACGTGGTGAAGAAGCCGCTCATTGCCGTGTTCAGCGAGTTCGGCGGCGAGAGCTACAAGCCCGAGGACGTGCAGGGGTCGGGCGACGTGAAATACCACCTCGGCACCTCGACGGACCAGGAAATCGCCGGGCGGGCGGTGCATCTGTCGCTGCAGCCGAACCCGTCGCACCTGGAAGCGGTCGATCCGGTGGTGGTCGGCAAGGTGCGCGCGCGACAGGACCAGGCGGGCGATATCCAGACCCGATCCTCGGTGATGGCGATCCTGATGCACGGCGATGCGGCGTTCGCCGGCCAGGGGCTGGTGTACGAGACGCTGGCGATGAGCCAGTTGATCGGCTACCGCACCGGCGGCACGATCCACCTCGTCGTCAACAATCAGATCGGCTTCACGACCGTGCCGGCGCACGCCTACTCGGGCCTCTATTGCACCGACGTGGCGAAATCGATCCAGGCGCCGATCCTGCACGTGAACGGCGACGACCCGGAGGCGGTGGTGTTCTGCGCCCGCATGGCGGCCGAGTTCCGCATGCGTTTCGCCACCGACATCGTGCTCGACATCGTATGCTACCGGCGGCACGGCCACAACGAGACGGACGAGCCGGCGTTCACCCAGCCGATCATGTACCGCGCCATCGCCAACCTGCGCACGACGCGCGCGCTGTACGCGGAACGGCTGGCGCAGGAGCAGATGGTGGCTCCCGCGGATGCGCGGAAGATGGTGGAAGGGTTCAACGCCACGCTGGAAGCGGCCAACCAAGCGGCGCAGGGCTACAAGGTCAACAAGGCCGACTGGCTGGAGGGGCACTGGACGGGGCTGAAGCAGGCGGATCAGGAGATCGACCGTTACGAGGACGTCACCGCGGTGGACGATGCCGTGCTGCGGCAGGTCGGCGGCGCGCTGGCGCGTGTGCCGGGGGGCTTCGCGGTCAATCCGAAGATTGTCCGTCAGCTCGATGCCAAGCAGGCGATGATCGACACCGGCCAGGGGATCGACTGGGCCACCGGTGAGGCGCTGGCCTTCGGCACCCTGCTGCTGGAAGGCCACCACGTGCGCCTGTCGGGCGAGGACTGCCAGCGCGGCACGTTCAGCCAGCGCCACGCGGTGCTGATCGACCAGGAGAACCAGAACGAATACGTACCGCTGAACAACATCGATCCCGGCCAGGCGAAGATCGAGATCTACAACTCGCTGCTGTCGGAAGCGGGGGTACTGGGATTCGAATACGGCTACTCGCTGGCCGACCCTCAGACGCTGGTCCTGTGGGAGGCGCAGTTCGGCGACTTCGCCAACGGCGCGCAGGTGATCATCGATCAGTTCCTGGCGTCAGGCGAAACGAAGTGGCTGCGCATGTCGGGGCTGACCCTGCTGCTGCCGCATGGCTATGAGGGCCAGGGGCCGGAGCATTCCTCGGCGCGGCCGGAGCGCTATCTGCAACTATGTGCCGAGCGCAACATGTCGGTGTGCAACCTGACCACGCCGGCCAACTACTTCCATGCTCTGCGCCGGCAGTTGAAACGCAACTTCCGCAAGCCGCTGATCGTGTTCACGCCGAAATCGCTGCTGCGCCACAAGCTGGCGGTCTCGCCGCTGAGCGACATGAGCAGCGGCAGCGGTTTCCTCACGGTGATTCCGGAGATCGATGCGATCGCGCCGCCCGGGCAGGTTCGCCGCGTCGTGATCTGCACTGGAAAAGTCTATTACGATCTGCTGGCGGCGCGGCGCGAGCAGGGCATCAACGATGTGGCGATCGTGCGGCTGGAGCAGCTTTATCCGTGGCCGATCCGTTCGCTGCCTGCTGCGCTGGCACCGTACCGCAACGCCGATGTGATCTGGTGCCAGGAGGAACCCGAGAACATGGGCGCCTGGAACTTCGTCGATCGGCGGATCGAAACGATGCTTGGGGAGATCGATCACAAGGCGAAACGCCCGGTTTATGTCGGTCGCGAGGCGGCCGCAAGCCCGGCCACTGGCCTGGCGCGGGCCCACAATGAGCAGCAGGCGGCGCTGGTGAAGGCCGCGCTGGGATCGAGCTAGGCGCATGCCGCGCCGGTCGTCATCGCGCTTCCGTCACGTCAGCCCACCTGTCATTGCGAGGAGCGCAGCGACGAAGCAATCTGGTGCCTCCGAGGCAGGGGATTGCTTCGTCGCTGCGCTCCTCGCAAAGACAGAGGGCGACAGAACGGGAGTGGTGGACGACCGCTGAGCGGGAGACGAAGCACGTGGCGACCGAAATCAAGGTGCCCTCATTGGGCGAAAGCGTCACCTCCGCGACAGTGGCGCGCTGGATCAAGCAGCCCGGTGAGGCGGTGGTCGCCGACGAGCCGCTGGTCGAGCTGGAAACCGACAAGGTGACGGTGGAGGTCAATGCCCCGATCGCGGGCGTGCTGACCGCGATCAACGTGCCCGAGGGCACGGAGGTTGAGGTGGGCGCCGTGCTCGGCGTGGTCGACCCCGCTGCCGCCCAGACGGTTGCCGGACCCGCCGCCAACCCACCTGCCGGCGTGCGTCCGCCGCCGCGCCCGCTTGGCCCGGTATCGCGTCCGGCTGCGCCGCCACCACCGCCTCCGCCGTCCGCGCCCCCTGCGCCGGCACCCGCCGCTGCGCCGGCCGCGGTCGCGCACGCGCCACTGCCGGCCGCCGCCAAGATCATGGAGGAACGGCACCTTCCCGCCGAGGCGATCGGCGCCGGCACCGGCAAGGACGGCCGCATCACCAAGGGCGATGTGCTGGAGTTCCTCAACCGGCCGCCGCCGCCGCCTGCCCCAGCCACCCCGGCCATGCCGCGCGTGCCCGACGCGCGCGAGGAGCGGGTGCGCATGACGCGCCTGCGCCGCACCATCGCCGCGCGGCTGAAGGAAGCGCAGAACACCGCCGCCATGCTGACCACCTTCAACGAGGTGGACATGTCGGCGGTGATGGCGCTGCGCAGCGAGTACCGCGACGCGTTCGAAAAGAAGCACGGGGGCGTCCGCCTCGGCTTCATGAGCCTCTTCGTCAAGGCGTGTGTGACCGCGTTGCAGGAATTTCCGGCGGTCAACGCCGAGATCGACGGCGACGAGATCGTCTACAAGCATTTCGTCCACATGGGCATCGCGGTGGGCGGCGCGGGCGGGCTGGTGGTGCCGGTGGTGCGCGATGCCGACCGCATGAGCTTCGCCGACATCGAGAAGGCAATCGCCGATTACGGCCGCCGTGCGCGCGACGGTACGCTGAAACTGGAGGAGCTGACCGGGGGCACCTTCAGCATCACCAATGGCGGCATCTACGGCAGCCTGATGTCCACGCCGATCCTCAACCCGCCGCAGTCGGCGATCCTCGGCATGCACAAGATCCAGGAACGCCCGGTGGTGGTCGGCGGCAAGATCGAAATCAGGCCGATGATGTATCTGGCGGTCAGCTACGATCACCGCCTCGTCGACGGACGGGAGGCGGTGAGCTTCCTGGTGCGGGTGAAGGAAGGCGTGGAGGATCCGCGCCGGCTGCTGCTGGACCTCTGAGCCGGCGTTCGATCAGGAAGGAGACGGGGCGATGTTCGATCATGTCGGCTTCGCGGTGCGCGACGCGGTGAAAAGCCGCGCCTTCTATACCGCGGCACTGGCGCCGCTCGGCATCGGTGTCGCGATGGAGTTCCCGGGCTGGGTGGGATTCGGCAAGCCCGGTAAGCCGCAGTTCTGGCTGGGTGGGGAGGGCGCACCGCCGAGCGGCGTGCACATCGCCTTCGCCGCGGCAACCCGCGCCGAGGTCGATGCGTTCTACGAGGCCGCGATGGCCGCCGGCGGCCGGGACAACGGCGTGCCGGGCCTGCGGCCGCACTATCATGCCAATTACTACGGCGCGTTCGTGCTCGATCCGGACGGCCACAATATCGAGGCCGTCTGCCACGCCGCCGAGAGCGCATGAGCCGCGCCCCGACTGTGCGCCTGCCGCACCGGCGTGTCGCGACCGCCTGAAAGGCCACCCGCATGAGCGACACTTTCGACGTGATCGTCATCGGGGCCGGCCCCGGCGGCTATGTCTGCGCCATCCGCGCGGCCCAGCTCGGCATGAAGGTCGCGTGCGTCGAGAGCCGCGCCACGCTCGGGGGCACCTGCCTGAATGTCGGCTGCATCCCGTCGAAGGCGCTGCTGCATTCGTCCGAGGAATTCTACAAGGTGACGCACGCGTTCGCCGATCAGGGGATCAGGGTCGCCTCCGTGGAACTGGACCTGGCCCGGATGCAGGCGCGCAAGGGCGAAGTGGTTACCGCCAACGTCAAGGGCGTTGAGTTCCTGTTCCGCAAGAACAAGGTCTCCTGGCTGAAAGGCACCGGCCGTATCGTGGCGCCGGGCAAGGTCGATGTCGGCAGCACCGAGTACGCGACGAAGCACATTGTCATCGCCACCGGCAGCGAGAGCATGCTGCTGGCCGGCGTTGAGGTGGACGAGAAGCAGATCGTCACCTCCACCGGCGGGCTGGAGCTCGACAAGGTGCCCGGCCATCTGGTGGTGATCGGCGGCGGCGTGATTGGCCTGGAGCTGGGCAGCGTCTGGCGGCGGCTGGGCGCCGAGGTGACGGTGATCGAGTTCCTCGATCGCATCATCCCGACGATGGATGCCGAAATTGCCACCGCGTTCCAGCGCATCCTGACCAGGCAGGGGCTGAAGTTCCGGCTCGGCAGCAAGGTGACGGGCGCGGTGAAGGGCAACGCCGGCGTGACCCTGACGGTCGAGCCGGCCAAGGGCGGCGCGGCGGAGACGCTGAACGCCGATATCGTGCTGCTGTCGATCGGCCGGCGCGCCTATACCGAGGGCCTCGGCCTTGCCGACGCCGGGGTGGCCACCGATGCGCGCGGGCGCGTGGTCACCGACGCGCATTTCGCGACCAATGTCCCGGGGATCTGGGCGATCGGCGACGTGATCGCCGGCCCGATGCTGGCGCACAAGGCGGAGGATGAGGGCGTGGCCGTGGCCGAGCGAATTGCCGGCCAGGCCGGGCACGTGAACTACGACGCGATCCCGAGCGTGGTCTACACCTCGCCCGAGGTCGCCGCCGTCGGTCGCACGGAGGAGGAGCTGAAAGCCGCCGGGATCGCCTACGCCGTGGGGAAATTTCCGTTTACCGCCAATGGGCGGGCCCGTGCCATGGGCGAGACCGACGGATTCGTGAAGCTGCTGGCGGACAAGACCACCGACCGGCTGCTCGGCGCGCATATCATCGGTCCGGATGGCGGAACGCTGATCGCCGAGCTGTCGCTGGCGATCGAGTTCGGGGCGTCGGCGGAGGATGTTGCTCGCACTTCGCATGCCCATCCCAGTCTGAACGAGGCGGTGAAGGAAGCCGCGCTGGCGGTCGGCGGACGGGCGTTGCATATCTAGCGGATGCGCCCCCTCGCACTCACCATGGGCGATCCCGCCGGCATCGGCGGGGAGCTGACGCTGCGGGCTTGGCAGGCGTGGCGGCACGGCGATGGCTGCTTCGTAGCGCTGGACGATCCGGAGCGGTTGCGCGGGCTTGCCCGCGACATGCGGCTCGAGGTGCCGGTGGCGACGGTCTCTACGATCGACGCGGTGCCAGCGGCATTTCGCGACGCGCTGCCGGTGCTGCCGGTGCGGCTTGCCGTTCCCGCCCAGCCCGGCCAGCCGGATGCGCGAAATGCCGTCGCCGTGGTGGCTTCGATCGAGCGTGCCACCGATCTCGCGGCGCGCGGCCTCGCCGGCGCCGTGGTCACCAATCCGATCAACAAGGCGGCACTCTACGACGCCGGCTTTGCCTACCCCGGGCACACCGAATTCCTCGCCGCGCTGACCGGCGCCGTCGGCAAGCAGATCATGATGTTGGCCAGCCCGGTGCTGCGCGTGGTGCCGGTGACCGTGCATGCGTCATTGCGGCGGTCGATCGAGATGATCACGACGGAGCGCATCGTCGCAGCCGTGCGCACCACCGAGGCGGCGCTGCGGCGGGAGTTCGGGATCGCACGACCGCGCCTGGCGATCGCCGGGCTGAACCCACATGCCGGGGAGCAGGGCGCGCTGGGTGACGAGGAGACCACCATCATCGGGCCGGCGATCGACGAACTTCGCGGTGCGGGGCTGGACATATCCGGCCCCTGGCCGCCCGACACGATGTTCACGGAAGCCGCCCGGGCGCGGTACGACGTGGCCATCTGTATGTATCACGACCAGGCGTTGATCCCGCTGAAGACGCTGGACATGACGCACGGGGTGAACGTGACGCTGGGCCTGCCCATCGTACGTACGTCGCCCGACCACGGCACGGCGTACGACATTGCCGGCCGAGGCATTGCCGATCCGTCCAGCCTGATCGCCGCGCTGGATCTTGCCGCGCAAATTGCCGCGCGGCGCGCAGCCGGCGGGAGTCAGTAGTGGGGGAGGTTGCGAGCCCGCCGAGCTGGACGGCCCGGGGGCGGACAGGATGAGGGCCGCGGTGAGGTGGAAAGCGAGACCGGGTAGTCGCTACCAGGCGAAGCCCGGCAACGTCGCAATCGGTGACAGGCCAGCATCCCGCGCCTCCGCCTCGGCCCGGATCGTATCGAATTGGCCACCTGCATTGCGCAGCTTGGCGCCGTGGATGCCGCCCAGTACCCAGCAGGCGGCGATGCCCACGCCTTCGGCGCCGGCGATGTCCGTGTGCAAGGCGTCGCCGACCGCGAGAATGCGGTCGGGCGGCAGGCCCAGCTGCTCCAGGACCGGCTGGTAGATCGCCGGGTCGGGCTTGCCGAGTGAGCGCACATCGCCACCCATCTCGCGGTAGCGTTCGGCAAGCGCTCCGGCGCACAGCACGCGCACCCCGCCGCGGATCACCGCAAGGTCGGGATTGGCACAAATCATCGGCAGGCGATGCCGCGCACACGCCTGCAACACCGGCTCGAATTCGGCCATGTCGGACGGGTTTCGGTGATCGTCCGGGCCGGTGTTGAGGACGAAATTGGCCTCTCCCGGATCGGGCATGGAAATCAGCGGCAGACCGTCCAGCACGCCCCGGTCACGCTCCGGCCCGAGATGGAACACGCGCTGGCCAAGTTCGGCCCACCAGAGGTCTGGCGGGTCGCGCAGAGCGCGCCGCACCGCTTCCCCGCTGGTCAGGATATCCGTGTAGAGGTCGTCCGCGATGCCCATCCGCTGCATGAGTTCCTGCGCGTCGCGGTTCGGACGCGGCACGTTCGACAGCAGCAGCGTCGGCTTCCCGGCGGCGCGCAGTCGATGGAGACAGTCCACCGCGCTCGGGAAGGCCTTCACGCCATCATGGATCACCCCCCAAAGGTCGAGGATGAAGCCGTCGAAGCGATCGGCCAGCGGGGCAAAACCAGTGAGGTGCTGCATCAGGCGCTCCGCGCCAGTTGCTCGGCGTCGGTACCGACGGCCTGTTGCACACTGGCGAAGCCTGTGCCGCGCAGAGCCGCGGCAAGGTCCATTTTGATGCGCAGGATGAGGGAGGGACCTTCCAAGGCAAACCCGGTGTAGAGCTGCACCAATGAGGCGCCAGCGCGAATCTTCGTCAAGGCGTCAATGCCGGATAGCACACCCCCGACGCCGATCAGCGTCAATCTGCCGCGCGCGAGCAGGAAAGCACGCGCCAGCACCGCAGTCGCCAGCGGAAACAGCGGTGCCCCGGACAGGCCGCCGACCTCCCGCGCTGCCGGCGACCGCAATCCGGGAGGGCGGGATACGGTGGTGTTGGATACGATCAAGCCCTGGACGCGGGCGGCTACGCAGATCTCCACCAGGCCGCCCAGATCATCGATCGACAGGTCGGGAGAGATCTTCACCAGGAGCGGCGGCGGTCGCGGGACACGCTCGGCGACGGCCTGCAGGATGGCGCGCAAGCGAGCCTCGCCCTGGAGGTCGCGCAACCCGGGTGTGTTGGGTGAGGAGACGTTGATGACGACGTAGTCGGCATGCGGTGCCACGGCCTCGATCAGCAGCGGATAATCCCGGTCTGGATCGGCGCCCTCTTTATTAATACCGACGTTGCAACCGAACAGCACGGAGGTCGGCTTCCGTGCCGCCACCCGGGTCAGGTAGGCGGGCAGGCCCCGGTTGTTGAAGCCGAGGCGGTTGATGACGGCCCGGTCCGGCACCAGCCGGAACAGCCGAGGGCGCGGGTTGCCGCTCTGCGGCCGCGGAGTGACGGTTCCCGCTTCGATGAAGCCGAAACCCAATCGCATCAAGGGGGCGATCGCCACCGCGTCCTTGTCGAAGCCGGCCGCCAGGCCGATTGGATTGGTAAAGTCGTGGCCGAGCGCGCGTGTGGCAAGTACCGGATCATCAGGCCGCCGGTCACCGCCGGCCAAACCCAATCGGAGCGCCCACAACGCGAGGTTGTGCGCGGCCTCGGGATCGATCCGGCGCAGCAGAGGCAACACGGCGTCGGCGATCCCTGGTATCATCGCGGTCGGTTATGCCCAGGGTCGCGGAGTCCTGGAAGGGGGCCACTTGTCGCGACGGTCAAGCGAGGCGAAGGCGGACGGAGTTTGGAATGAGCCTTACCTTGAAACCTGTTGTCGATCGGCCCTGCACCGCTTGAGGCTCAGTGGCAAGGCAGGCCGTCCCTCAGGGTGCAAGGACGGCCCGTGCCTGGCGCGACTGGCTGGGCTGGGCTTGGCGGCGCCACGGGGCGATGTGCGCTACGAACTGACCTCGGCGGGCGTCGAGTGGCACAATCAGGTGATGCGGCGCCGCCAAGCCCGTTGACCGATCAGGCCAACCGCAGCGTTTCGATCTCGGTCCCCGAAGCAGGCGTGACGCACAACAATTGGGCGCCGTCGCTCGCCGAGACCATCATGATGTCGCCGGCCGTGAGCATGTCCGATGCCGCGGCGAAGAAGCCGCGGCCACTGACCTGCTCCAATACGTCAGACCCAGCCTTGTAGTGCCACAGCGTGAAGCCGTTGGCGTATGCGAGAACCGACAGGTTGCGGACAGAGAACGCCATGGTGGACAGGCTCCTTAAACAAAAAAAGAGGGCCGCTGCGATGAGCAGCGGCCCTCGAGGTTGGGGGAGGAGGAGGTCAACGGACGCAGATCGCCCGTTGATCAGCGATGTCTAGGTTAGGTGGATTTCGCAGTCAAGGATTATTTTCCTTATTGTTCGATTAACGACGCAGGCAAGATTTTGCGTCCGGGCGGCGCAGGCTCTGACACGACAAAGGCCCAAGCCACTCATGGGTCGGGGCTAAGTCAGTGGGCAACACCTGTCGACCACGTTGCCTACGAGCGAGAGCGCCCCTTCTTGTCCCTAGTCCCGTTGGTGCCGCAAGGCGGTGCGCCGCCGAGATCGCGCATGTTACCGGCCGGGCAGCCGCGGCAGCGACGGGCCAAGACACATGACAAGGCTGAAGATAAAATACACCAGCGCGATGCACACAATCGCCCAGATGACGATGGTGATCGCGTTCACGACGAATCCGACCACCTCGCCGCCCAAGCCGAGTTTCGGGATGACGAAACCAATCAACAGCCGAAGGAGCGCCACGACGGCGCAGATCACGATTAGCCAAACCAGGAAAGCTTCAAGCCATTGCAGACTGAAACACATAATCTATCTCCTGTTGCCGGTATCAGATTGTTTTTGCGCTGATTTTCGATAGGCATCCGGTGTGAGTACCCGCATCTGGGTGTTCACATGTGTCTCCACGATATGCCGTTCCCACTCGGCGCAATGGTGGGTTTCCTCTTCGCAAGCGCCTTGCTACGCGACGATGCCCTTGACCCGGAGAGGCCACTCCAATCTGTCCAACGCCTCCCGCCAGAGTCGCCAATCGCAGCGTTCCCCAGCATATGAGGCGTTCGGCGCCGTTTGGCGCTCACCCCAAATTCGCAAGATGCGGGCATGGACCAGATCGATGCGTCGCCGCCGGTAAAGCGTGTCCAGACATTTGATCACATCATCCGGCTCGCACGGACGGGCCGTCAGACCTTTGTTCGCCGCATACCGTGCGCCCTCGCGGCGTGCGACGAGGGCCGCCATGGTCCAGAACCAGGCCTCCTCGGCGCTGCGGAACGGTTCAGTCCGGCGCTGCGGGACGATGGGGGCTCGGTTTGTCATACGCATGTGTGCGAGGGCCGGCATCGCGAACACTCCTTTTTGGCGGCACGCCACTGGAGAACGAATGATGAACATAAAACCATAGGTTGCAATCTCCCGCAAGGGGTCTCCCAGCTATTTTTCCTATTCCCTTCCGCCCCGAATCCTATAAGACTTGGGATCACGCGAATCGCCCGTTGGTCGACCGATATCGATCTCCCCTTCGGGCCACCGCGACTGACGTTGTCATGCGACCGGAGTAGCTGCTCATGAAGCACGAGGATATTTGGCGCGCCCTCGACACGCTGGCGGCCGAGAACGGCCTGTCGGCGTCCGGACTCGCGAAACGCTCCGGGCTCGACCCGACGACGTTCAATCCGTCCAAGCGGCGGATGCCCGACGGCCGCGCCCGCTGGCCGAGCACCGAGAGCCTGGCCAAGGTGCTGAACGCGACCGGCGCCAGTCTCGAGGCATTCACAACCCTCGTCACCGGCGCCCGAGCGCTGAGCGCGACAGCGCTTCCCCGCAGCGTTGCGCGGCGGATCCCCCTCATTGGTTTGGCGCAAGCCGGCGGAGACGGGTTCTTCGACGACGGAGGCTATCCGGTGGGCGGCGGATGGGACGAGGTCAGCCTGCCGGAGATCGCCGATCCCAACGCCTACGCACTTGAGATAAGCGGCGAGTCAATGGAGCCGGTGTTTCGAGACGGTGACATCGTGGTGGTGTCTCCGGCCGCACCGATCCGACGAGGCGATCGCGTGGTGGTGCGGACCATGAGTGGTGAGGTCATGGCCAAGCAACTCGCGCGCCGTTCGGCTCGCCGGGTGGAACTGAAAAGCCTGAACCCGGCGCATCCAGATTACGGCTTCGATTTGTCGGAGATGGCCTGGATGCATCGCATCGTATGGGCAAGCCAGTAGCGGTCTCCGCAGCCCCGGGGGCGAACGCCGCCGATTTCCTTTGACTGATTATGTGCTGTGCGGCCCAATGGTGCAGTCTTTCGCAGGGATCTGGGGAGGGCACCAGTGTGCGTCTGGTGAGATGGCTGTTGCCGGCAATCCTCTGTCTGCCGTCCTCGGCACACGCCGGGGAGAGCGTGGATGTTGCCCTTGTGTTGGTCACCGACGTGTCGCGCAGCATCGACGACAGTGAGTTCCGGCTGGAAAAGCAGGGCTATGCGGCTGCCTTGACCGATCCCAAGGTCCTTGCCGCAATCAAGGGCGGCATGGCAGGCTCCATCGCGGTCGCGTATGTCGAATTCGCGAGCAGCTACGAGGTTCGCACGGTCCTGGATTGGAGTGTGATACGCGACGACGCGTCGGCGCAGGGTTTCGCAACGCAGCTGGCTGCCGCTCCGCGGTCGTTCTGGGGGCGCACCGCGATCAGCGCAGGCGTGGATCGGGCCGTGCAGTTGATCGCCGAAAGCGGCTACGAGGCACCGAGACGTGTGATCGACGTGTGCGGCGACGGGACGAACAACGCCGGACGCGAGATTACCGATGCGCGTGACGATGCGGTCAAGGCGGGCATCGTCATCAACGGCTTGGCGATCATCAATGACCATCCGGTCTCCTGGACCTTCGCCCACGTCCAACCACCGGGCGGCTTGGCCAAATACTATCGCGAGAACGTAACCGGCGGACCAGGCAGCTTCGTGCAGGAGATCCATGATTTTCATGCATTCGGAGAGGCCATGACCCGCAAGCTCGTCACCGAAATTGCGGTGCACCGCAACGAACCGATATTCGCCGCCGAACGGTGACCGATCATGAGTGCGCGTCGGTCTCGACAACGACGCCGTGCTGGGGTCTCTGAGGCCGGTTGCGAGCTTGGTTTGCGGATTAAAACCCACCAACGATATCGCCGGATCGCCAAATCCGCGCATCGGAGAAGTAGACTAACCTCGCCGCCGGCGGCGCCAACACCTCGCAGCGCCCCAATCAAGAGGCCTATGGGAATTCGCGACCTGTTGACACAGCGACGAGTCTAGCAAGAGAGTCTTACCGTGTTCGAGAACGAAGCTACCATTGTCGCCGGTGGACAACCGAGATTGCCCGCAAGCGGTTATGCTGAGATGGCGGTTAGCCAGGTCGGGCGCCCGTGGCATGGACAACATCCGGGCGCCCGCCGGGACATGGTGATCGCCGGATGAGTGGATCGACTATCAATGCAACGTCGGCCAATCCCGTCGAGCAGGCATTGGCCCGTGCGCAAGCCGCGGCACAGGCGAAGCGCTTCGGCGAAGCGAGCGGCATCTGCAGCGACTTGCTCGCGACCCAACCGGATCTGGCTCCGGCCCTTGCGCTATCCGGCATGGTGGCCGCCCATACGGGGGACATAGAGCGCGCGATCGAGCTGTTGGAGCGGGCGGTAAGTCGCCAAGCTGGTGTCGCAGCTTGGCATGGCAACCTCTGCACGCTGTATCGGTTGGTATATCGACTTCAGGATGCACTGAACGCAGGCACGCAGGCGGTACGCTTGGCGCCGAACAACTCGGATTTCTTCGTCAATTTGTCCCTGGTTTTTACCGATCTGGACGAACGTGACCGGGCGATCGCTTGCTTGCTCCGAGCCATCGGCGTCAATGCCGAGCATGCCGACGCACATCTGGCGTTGGCGCAAAACCTGCTGGCTCAAGGTGAATTCGAGCCAGGATGGCTCGAATACGAGTGGCGCAACTTGACAGAGGCAGGACGTGGTCAGCTACCCAAGATCACGTCGGCCCCTTGGAACGGGATGCGCATCCCTTCTGGCCGAATCTTGTTGGTCGGCGACCAAGGTTACGGCGACACCATTCAGTTTTGTCGCTACATTCCGATGGTTGCGGAACGCTGTCACGAGGTTGTCCTCGGCTGTAGCGTGGAGATGCTGTCGCTCCTTAAACGGATACCTGGAGTCGTCCACGCCCACCATCGCTGGAACGAAATTCCGGGTCATGCCGCGTACTGCCGCTTGTCGAGTTTGCCCGGCCTATTCCACACCACACTGGACACGATACCGGTCAGCATCCCCTATCTTACCCCGGATCCCGCGCGGGTCGCTGCTTGGGCTGAGCGCCTCTCCTCGCAACTTCCCGAGGGCGTGCGACGCATAGGCCTGGCCTGGACTGGCCGCCCTACGCACCCGAATGACCGCCGGCGCTCCTTGCGCCTCAATCAATTGGCTTCACTAGGGGCGGTCGACGGCTATGTCTTTGTATCGCTGCAGAAGCCCTTTCCGCCAGCCGATGCCGATGCTGTTCACCAGTTCCCCGGTCTGGCCGATATGTCTTCGGCCTTGATTGATTTCGATGAAACCGCGGCGATCATCGCCAACCTGGATCTGATTATCACCGTCGACACCTCCATGGGCCACTTGGCGGGTGCCATCGGCAAGCCGGTATGGATTCTCCTATCCAAGGCCAACGATTGGCGGTGGCTTATCGATCGAGAGAATACACCGTGGTATCCGACCGCACGACTGTATCGGCAACCGCAACCCGGTGAATGGACGCCCGTGGTCTCTGCCGTCGCCGCTGCTCTATCTGCTGCCCATCGATCTGACAATTCCGACATCGCGGCCGGTTGACCGCCGCACGTGGCGATCATCAATTCGATGCAATCAGCTATGGGTGGGGCTTCGGTCAGCCTTTCCGAATCTTGCCAAGGTGGCGACGGACTCGCACTATCGTCTACACGTTCCCCCGCGATTGTGACCGTCGGCAATACCCGGATGACTGCGTAAAGGGGATTGGATACGTACTACTGACCAAATACGGATACCATGGAGGGGCGAACACTGCCCCGATTGCTAACATCGCCCTGCTTGCCAGCATTCGCCTGCGATATATACTCGGCCACGTCATTGACAAAGAGTATCCGCGTGATCCGGATCGTCCCGTGGTCTGCCTGGACGAGACCTCGAAGCAACTGATCTCTGAGACGCGTGTGCCGATCCGAGCCAAGCCAGGGCGCCCGAAACGCGATGATTATGAGTACGAGCGCAATGGGACAGCCAACCTGTTCATGATGTTCGCGCCGCTGGACGGCTGGCGCCATGTCGAGGTGACAGATCGCCACACCGCCGTCGATTATGCGCAGATTCTCAAAGACCTGTCGGACAAGCACTTCCCCAACGCCTCGCAGATCGGTACTCGTGCAGGACAATCTCAACACCCACAAGCCGGCGTCACTCTATGAAGCTTTCCCCGCCGCCGAGGCACGCCGGCTCGTCGAGCGGTTCGAGTGGCACTACACGCCCAAGCACGGAAGCTGGCTGGACATGGCCGAGTCCGAACTTGGCGTCGTGTCGTCTCAGTGCCTCGATCGGCGCATCCCCGACAAGCAGACCCTGATCGAGGAAGTCGCCGCCTGGGAGGACGATCGCAACAAGAACCACGCCAAAGCCGACTGGCAGTTCACTACCGCCGACGCCCGCATTAAACTGAAGAGGCTATACCCAACGTTATGAACGACTTAGGCGACTAGGCCCTGTGGACAAACCGGCCCTGGCGCTGGCGCGGCCGGAACGGCTTGGGCGGCGCGACAGCCGCGTGGCCCCTGGGGTGACGAGCTGATCGGCTGACCCGACCGGAAAGCAAAGAATCAAAGGGCGCTGCGGCAGATTCCAAAAAGAATCGTAGCTCCTGTCCCGGGATTCGTTTCGTTTCTTTCTTGCGTCAGGGGATTTGATTGACCGGCTTGCGGTCAATCTTGACCGGCCTCTTGGTAAGCTCGAGGCCGACCATGATCCGCGGACTGATGACGGACGAAGAGTGGGCGATCTTCGCGCCCTTCCTGACCACACCCTCCTCGCGTGGCGGGCGTCCACCCAAGAACCATCGGCACAGGCTGGACGGCATACTTTGGATCTGCCGGACCGGAGCGCCGTGGCGCGACTTGCCGGCGGCGTTCGGCAAATGGAACTCCGTGTGGAAGCAATTCCGTCGCTGGTGCGAGTTTGGCATCTGGGACCTGCTGCTTCAGGCGCTGGCTGAGTGAGGTGGACCCCATCGGTTGGACAGGAATCGGCGCGACTTAAGAGAGAGTCTCTCCGGTTTCCATGGCCCCTCCCGATCCGAGGGGTGTGTGCGCCTGTAAGTATAGACCTTCTTATACTTCAGTCAATACCCTTTCTTGCTGATGTTGTGCCTGTGTATATGTGGGCAACGCGTGAGCGCAGCGTAGCGTAGCGGAAGCGTTGTCCACATATACACAGGCAGCCGCTTCGAACACCTCGCGCGGCGTGCGATAGCTCAGCGCCTGATGCACCCGCTCGTCATTGTAGAACGCCAGCCACCCGCCGATGCTCCGGCGCGCCTCCGCCACCGAACCATACGCCTTGATGAACACCTCCTCGTATTTCAGGCTCCGCCACAGCCGCTCGATGAAGATGTTGTCCAGATACCGCCCCTTGCCATCCATGCTGACCCGAACCCCGCGAGCCTCCAGTTCAGCCAGAAACTCCGTGCTGGTGAACTGCGCCCCTTGGTCGGTGTTGAAGATGTCCGGCTGGCCGTACCGTTCCAGCGCTTCCTGCAACGCTTCGACGCAGAAGCTCGTGTCCATGCTGATCGACACCCGCCACGCCAGGACCCGACGACTGAACCAGTCCATAACAGCCACCAGATACACAAACCCCTTGGCCATCGGAATGTAGGTGATGTCCGCACACCAGACCTGGTTCACCCGCTCGATCGCAAGGCCGCGCAACAGATAAGGGTACACCTTATGATCGGGATGCGGCTGACTGGTGCTCGGCTTCTGGTAGATCGTCTCCATCGCCATCACCTGCATCAGCCGCTTGACCCGCTTGCGAGTCACCGACCAGCCGTCCCGCCGCAACACCGCCGCCAGGCGGCGTGATCCGTAGAACGGATATGCCAGATGCAGCTCATCCATCCGCCGCATCAGCCTCAGATCCTCCGCGCTGACCGGCACAGCGCGGTAATACAGCGTCGAGCGGGCCACCTTCAGCAGCCGGCATTGCGCGACGATCGACAGGGCCGGCTCGGCCGGGTCGACCAGCGCAAGCCGCGCGGCCGGGCTCATGGCCCAGACCGTTTGCGAAAAAAATCCCGCTCCACCGTCAGTTGCCCGATCTTCTCATACAACGGGGCAAGCTGGGCCTCCGACGCCGCCGCGCCGTCCTGCCCATTGGCGTGGCTGCGCGTGAACAGAGAGGCCGTTCCATCCAGCAGCGTCTTCTTCCACGCATGGATCTGGCTCGCGTGCACACTGAACCGGCTCGACAGCTCCGCAACAGTGCCTTCCTCACGCACCGCCGCCAGTGCAACTTTCGCCTTGAACTCAGCGCTGTGCTTCTTCCGTGTATTGGTCATGTCTCACCTCCGGCCACCCAGCCGTTCCAAGGGGAGACTCTCTCTTAGCTACCTGTCCAGTTTCCGGGGTCCAGCTCAGACAGCGGCGGCGCATTGGACATGTTGCAGATGATCGACAGCACCATCGTCCGAGCGCATCGCTGCGCCGCCGGCGAAAAGACCGAGCAGCAGAATCAAGCGCTCGGCCGCTCGCGCGGTGGGTTCAGCACCAAGATACATGTGCGTTGCAACGCCGCAGGTCTCCCCATCGGGGTCGTACTCAGCGAGGGCGAGGCCCATGACGTGACGGCTTATGAAGAGTTGATGGAGCAACGCGACAGCGATCCCGGCGCCATGTTGGCGGACAAAGGCTACGACAGCGATGCGATCCGCCATGACTTGCGGGATGGCGGTGCGACACCCGAGATCCCGACCAAGAGCAATCGCAAGGTGCAGTACTCGGTCGACAAACCGCTCTATGCGCTGCGGTCACGGATTGAGTGCTTCATTGGCCATCTCAAGGAGCAGCGGCGCGTCGCCACCCGATATGACAAGCTCGCCACCAGCTTCGTGGGATTCGTCTTGCTCGGATGCATCCGTATCTGGGCGAGGTTTGTCCACAGGGCCTAGTGGTCACCAGGCTCTTGTCGCCTTGCGCCAGCTTGGTTTGCAGGCCGGCGATCAGCTTGGCGCGGGTTTCGGCGTCCTTGCGCGCCTCTTCCTCATTGCGACATATAATATAGCGCCGGTCGCCGAGCTTGATTTCCTTCACGGCAAGCTCGGTCTCGCCCGTCTGGCGCGGAATGACCAGCGGCACCGCCATGCCATCGTCGTGCAGTACCCTTTCGCGCACTTCTTTGCTGGAACGCTCGCGCGCCCCGAGGATGTAGTCGATCTTCTGCGCTTCCACCGCGGCGATGGTGGCGGCACTGATCATGCCGCGGTCGGCGACGACGCAGGCCTGGCCGACCCCGAAGCGGCGGCGCAGCCGTTCGACCACCGGCAGCAGGGTGGTGACGTCGGCGGTGTTGCCAGGCCACAGGAACGAGGCGATCGGCCGATCCTGTTCATCCAGCACGATACCGAGGACCACCTGCGGCAGTTGCGGCCGAAAGTCCTTGGAATGACCGCGCCGGCCAAGCGTGGCACCGCCATGGCCTTCGAAATACAGCGAGGTCGTGTCGAAGAAGGCGACCGAGATAGTGCCGAACAACGACTTGCGGTGCTGGTAGAGGGCCTCCTCGATGGCATCGGTGCGATGGCGCGGCTGGCCGCTGTCTGCGCCGCCGATCATCTCGCCCAGCCAGGCCATCGCCTTGTAGGCGTGGTCGAGCGTCAGAGCTTCAACGCCGGGGCTCTCGATCGCCTGTCGCCACGTGCTGGCATGGCGGTCGGGGCCGGAGACCATCAGACGATGCAGCACGGTCAGTTAGATGGCGCGCTCGACATCGAAGCCGAAGCGGCGGGACGCCAGGTGCCGGCGCAGCACCTCTTGGCAGCCGACCTCGCGCCAGAGATGGCCGAACGCCAGATCGGGACCGATGCTGCGACGGCGAAGTTCGGCCGGTTCGCCGCGATAGAAGCTGGACAGCACGACCGAACGGCGGGAATGCTGCGCGGCGGAGGCGATCAAGCCGTCCAGCAGGTCGGAGTTCTCGACCGCGTCGCGCCGGCCGAGCGACTTGACGATGCGCTGGACATGCCGGCCGCCCTCGCGGGCGTTCTCGACCAGGTAGAGATACTCGTAGCGGCCGATTCTTTTGACACGGACGAACATGGCTGCTGTCTTGGCTGCAACAGAGACACCATGCCGAATCCGGCAATGTCAAGTTTGCATCAGCATTTTCCAGCAAAAGATTACTATCATTTGGCACCACACTCGGTGGCGGGTGCTGCGAATATCGCTGAATTCCGCGGGTCTTTGGTCGGGACACGCTGCCAAGTGTCGAAGTTGGGTCACTACTGTCCGGAGTTTTCCGAACGAACTTCGCCTAAATAGTTCATTCATAACGTTTTTCCGCCGATTTTGGATGGTGTCGGTTTGAAGTTGTTGGCGGTTTGCCCGACCCTTTTCGGTGGAGGACCCACCGATGAACGCCGGAAAAACACTGTTCTCGCAGTTGATGGATTGCCTATCGTGGAGCACGTTCGCGCGGATCGTCGCGCGGTATCATGGCGACCACTCGGTGCAAACTTTCCCTTGCACCGAGCAATTCCGGGCCATGGCATTCGCGCAACTGACCTACCGCGAAAGCTTGCGTGATATTGAGGCATGCCTGTCGGCTCAACCCGCGAAGCTTTTGCATATGGGCTTTCGCGGACTGGTCCGACGATCGACGCTGGCCGATGCGAATGAAGTCCGAGATTGGCGCATTTATGCGGAGTTCGCCCAGCGGCTAATCGCGCAGGCGAGACGCCTATATGCAGAAGAGAGCCTGCTGGGGGACCTGGACAGCACGGTTTACGCGTTGGACTCGACCACCATGGATTTGTGTCTGTCCTTGTTCCCCTCGGCGCATTTTCGCTCAACCAAATCTGCCGTGAAAATGCATACTTTGCTGGACCTACGCGGTAACATCCCGAGCTTCATCCACATTTCCGACGGTAAGCTGCATGATGTGAATGCTCTTGATCTGATCGTGCCGGAAGCGGGCGCGATATATGTGATGGATCGCGGGTATGTCGATTTCGCCCGCCTGTATGTGTTGCACCAGGCTGGTGCCTTTTTCGTAACCCGCGCCAAATCCAATCTCAATGCGCATCGCGTGTATTCCGCCCGGACGGATCGGACGACCGGCGTAATTGCCGATCAGACGATCAGGCTGGATGGGCATTACACGAAGCAAGAGTACCCGGACACCTCCGGCGGGTGCGCTTTCGGGACGCCAAGACCGGAAAAACACTTGTGTTCCTGACCAACCAGACAGCGTTGCCGGCTTTGACGATCTGCGATCTGTATAAGAGCCGCTGGCAGGTGGAACTTTTCTTCAAGTGGATCAAGCAGCACCTCCGGATCAAGAAGTTCTATGGAACTCCCGAAACCGCGGTGAAGACGCAAATTTGGATCGCGGTGTCCGTCTATGTCCTGGTCGCCATCGTCCGGAAGCGGCTGAAGCTGGACGTCTCCCTCTACACATTGATGCAGGTATTTTCGGTGACAGTATTTGAAAGGAGCTCGATAGAATCTGTCATCTTCCAAACAGCCGACGGTTCCGAACATGTCATGGACGGTAACCAATTGAATTTATTCAGCTATTGACCGGACAGTAGTGAAGTTGGGTATAAGCTCCGGGCCGACCGGGGAATCCCAGATCAGCAAACGCGCGCACACCGATTATGTTATTAATCAACAGGCCCTTACGTTCGAGAAATCCAGGCTAGCGCGGTCCAGAGCGCCACCCGGTCGCCGCCAATTCCGATAGGCGAATTTGGCTCGACGAAAGCGCGATTTATCTATGTCACCACTGCTGTCCGGTTCGCTGAGCCGGGATTTTCCAAACATCGCGGCCACATAAGGGATTTTGATAGTTCGTTGCTGGGGTGGATTTGATCTCCTGATGGCTCTCCCCGACAATGTGGCGGGGGGGCCAGACCATGAACACCGGCAAGACGCTATTCGCGCAGCTGATGGATTTTCTGCCGTGGAGCACATTCGATCGGATTGTCGCGCGCTATAATGGCAACCGCGCCGTGCGGACGCTGCCCTGCGCCGCACAGTATCAGGTGATGGCATTTGCCCAGATCACCTATAGGGAGAGCCTGCGCGACATCGAGGCGTGTCTGTCAGCGCAATCGGCCAAGCTCTATCACATGGGTTTGCAGGGGCCGATTCGCCGTTCCACGTTGGCCGACGCCAACGAAACCCGCGATTGGCGGATCTACGCCGAGTTTGCCCAACGGCTGATCGCGCAGGCCAAGCGGCTGTATGCCGGCGACGATCTGGATGTGGATCTGCCGAGCACCGTCTATGCGCTCGAACTCGACGACCATCGATCTGTGTCTGTCGGTGTTCCCATGGGCACATTTCCGGTCGACCAAGGCGGCGGTGAAGATGCACACGCTCCTCGACCTGCGCGGCAACATTCCAAGCTTCATCCACATATCCGACGGCAAACTGCACGATGTCCATGCGCTCGACATGCTGCTTCCCGAACCTGGTGCCATCTACGTCATGGATCGGGGCTACGTGGATTTCGCCCGCCTGCATGTGCTGCATCAGGCCGGCGCCTTCTTCGTGACCCGGGCAAAGTCGAACGTTGATGCCCACCGGGTTTATTCGGCGCCGGCAGACCGAAGCGCAGGCGTGATATGCGATCAGACCATCGCGATGGACGGAAACCTCACACAGCAAAATTATCCCACGCACCTGCGGCGCATTCGCTTCAAGGACCCCGAGACCGGCAAGACGCTAGTCTTCCTCACCAATCACACGACGCTGCCGGCTTTGACGATCTGTGCCCTCTACAAGAGTCGCTGGCAGGTGAAGCTGTTCTTCAAGTGGATCAAGCAGCATCTGCGCATCAAGCAGTTCTACGGCATTTCGGAAAACGCGGTGAAGACCCAGATCTGGATCGCGGTGTCAGTCTACGTGCTGATCGCCATCGTCAAGAAGCGACTCCGGCTGGAGGTGTCGCTCTACACATTGCTGCAGGTCTTTTCGGTCACAGTTTTCGAGAAGATGCCGATTCAGGCTGCGATTTTGGCAACGCCCAACCGGTTCGAGGATGTCATAGACAGCAACCAATTGGAATTGTTCACGTTTCGACCGGACAGCAGTGCTATGTCACCGTAAATGGAGCCGGGCACACCGTTGGTAAGCTGCCGTCGATCCCTTCTACCCAGGCGTACCACGTTCCGGCCGTGGCAGGGGTGCTGACATAGGCTCCCCACAGATTGGTATTGACATACGCGTAGGTTGACTTGGCCGATCCGGGTGGCATCAACACTATAAGCCGGGTGTTTGCGCCGGTGCTAATCTCTTCCAGTTCGCGTATAAGTATCTGGTGATGTGCCACTGGTTCTTGATCCAGCACACATAGAGCGCACTTAGTCCATTCAGCGAGGCTGTCGCGTATCGTACCCCGCAGCGGTGTCTCGCTTGCCACTCCGAGAACGTCGCGTGGCGCGCTCGGCATTATGAGAAGCTGCAATTCCGGGAAGAATTTGCCGTTAGGCGCTGAGAATCGCGACGCCGCCTACGTCTGACAATCCGAGCTAGCTGGAACACGCCACCACAAAGTGGCCACCGCGCCACATCTGCTTCGCCATCATGCCAGTCTATATAGGCCAAAGCGGGGCGTCTGGGCAAGGTTTTTCTTATGCTGTGTAGCGAGTGTCGGTAGCACACGATATGTCCGGTAACGGCTACCAGCCGGGAGGTTGGGAGGATGCGCCGGACGGAAGTCCGCCGGGCTGTTCGTATGCTGAAGTTCATGGACCTATTTGGCCGCTGGGATGCGGTGGAGCTGAACCAGGTGGAGGCGGCGGAGTTGCTGGGCGTTGGCGAAGGGACCTTCCGCCGTTGAAGTCGGCGCTACGAGGAAGAAGGCGAGGCCGGCCTGCTGGATCCTCGGATCGGCAAGGCGTCGGGCCGGCGGGTGCCGGTGGACCGGTGCGACGAGGTCGAGCGCTTGTATCGAACGCACTATCAGGGTTTCACCGCCCGACATTTCCACGAACATCTGGTACGCGACCACTGGTTTGCCTGGTGCTATAGCTGGACCAAGGCGTTCCTTTGTAACCGATGCGGGCGCGCCTCACTTGAATTTGTGACGCTGGTAGGAGGTTCAGCTTTGGCCGCAGCAGCGCTTATACTTCTGGTTCCCCGGCTGAATCTGTGGGTGAATTAGGGGGCCTATTATGTCGCCTTAATTTCGGTGGTGTCGTGCGCCGGGGTAGGGGGTTGATTGTGATCTCCGCGCCTGGCGGCACGCCCAATTGTGCCCCGGCTACGCGGCTCGCCGTCAAGCCCTGCGCCTTGCGGCGCACCGCTGCGCGGCTACGGGGCTTGACCGCGAGCCGCATAGCCGGGCGGTCTGCATTGGTGCCGTCAATGGCTCGCTCGGTTTGTCGCTGGTTGAGTGTTTCGCGCCTGGCCGCGGCTGATCTCCGGGTCTGCCTGGAACCGTGACAACTTGCGGCAGGCCGCGTCGAAGGAGCCTTGCTCGGCCTGGGACCGACCATGGGAGAGCAGCGGGCCGCCGTCCTCGCCGATGAGGTTGCGAACGACCTGCTCGATTGGCCGCCTGCGCAGGGCATTGTCCATCTGCAATACGCGAATGACCTCGCCGCCCAGAGCCCAGAGGTTGTCGCGGTGTCGGCGCAAAGTCCGGCGCGGCAGATGCAGGGCCAGCAGGTTGCACAGGAACGGCTTGAAGCATTCCACCAATCGCAGACCGGGCGGAATATCGCATGCCTCATACGCCCAACTGCGTGGCCACTGATCGAGGTCCGGGCAGTAGGTCTGCAAGGTGTCGGCGCCAGCCTGTTGCGCTGGCAGGCTGGGACCCCTGCGCGCAACTGCTTTGGGTCGTGCTGCCATGCGGCTGATCTCCCTGCTGAACCTCTACCAGCACTTTCCCGGTTTCGTTTACGAGAAAGCGCACCATTGCGCCGAAAGCCAGACCATCGAGATCAGCGTGCGGCCCCGCCGCGGCTCGAAACCGGTGTGCTCAGGCTATCATAAGCCGGGGCCGGCCTATGTGTAAATTCGCTTGCAATAGTGACCCCCTGAGGGGGCAGTTTCGCGTCCAAACCTGACCCCCCTGGCGTTATGTCAGTGTCCGTTCCCTTTGGCCTATGGCGAGGGCGAAGGACGTTTGGGGATGATCGGTGTGGACCTGATCGGCGGGATACGTCGCGCGTATTTCGAGCAGCGGTGGCCGATCAAAGAGATCGTTCGGACGCTTGCGGTGTCGCGCGCCACGGTGCGTCGTGTCATCCGCAGCCAGAAGACGGAATTCAAGTACCAGCGAGGCGTGCAGCCGGCGCCGAAGCTCGGTGAATGGGTCACGGTTCTGACCGAGATGCTGGAGAGAGAAGCCAAGCTGCCACGGCGTGAACGTCGGTCGACGCAACGGCTCTTCGAGGAGTTGCGTGGGCGCGGATATGGCGATGTCCACGACAGCGTGCACCGTTTCGTCAAGGCATGGCGGGCCGAACGAGCCCGGGTTCCGGCGCAGGCGTTTGTGCCGATGAGCTTTGCTCCCGGCGAGGCGTACCAGTTCGACTGGAGCCACGAGACGATCACGTTGCGGGGTCTGCCGCTGACGATCAAGGCGGCGCACATGAAGCTGTCGCACAGCCGGATGCCGTTCGTGCGTGGCTACTTCCGCGAGACCCAGGAGTTGGTGTTCGACGCCCACGACAAGGCGTTCGTCTTCTATGGTGGCGTCTGCCGGCGTGGCATCTACCATAATATGAAGACGGCTGTGGAGGCGATCTTCGTCGGCAAGGCGCGCCAATACAATCGCCGCTTCCTGCAGATGTGCTCGCACCATCTCATCGAGCCGGTGGCCTGTACACCCGCTTCTGGCTGGGAGAAGGGGCAGCTCGAGAACCAGGTCGGCAATCTGCGCGACCAATTGTTCCGCCCCAAGCCGCGGGTGAAGAGCCTGGCGGAGCTGAACGCCTGGCTGGCGGATCAGTGCATCGCGTACGCCCGCCGCACCCAGCACCCGGAGTTCAAGGACCGGACGATCTGGGAGGTGTTCCAGGACGAACGGGCCAGTCTGATGGAACTGCGAGGTCCGTTCGACGGCTTTGTCGAGAAGGCGGTGCGCGCCACGACCACCTGCCTGATCATGGCCGATCACAACCGCTACAGCGTCGACGCACGGGCCGCCGGGCGGATGGTGTTGGTGCGTTCGCACGCCGAACGCATCGTGGTGCTTTGCAACGACGAGGTGGTGGCCGACCATCCGCGCCAGTTCCGGCGCGACCAGGTGATCTACGATCCCTGGCACTATCTGCCGGTGCTGGTGAGGAAGCCTGGCGCTTTGCGCAATGGTGCACCGTTCAAGGACTGGGATCTGCCACCTGCCTTGACCGGAGTGCGCGCGAAGCTGAAGAGCCACGCCGATGGCGATCGTCAGTTCGTCAAAGTGCTGGGCGCGGTGCTCGATTATGGGCTGGGCGCGGTTGAGGCAGCCTGCGCTGAAGCGTTGGAGGCGGGCATCGCCAGTGGCGATGTGATTCTGACCGTGCTGGCGCGTCAGCGACAGCCGCCAACGCCGCCCAGCATCACCACCCCCGACGCACTTCGTCTGAGGATCGAACCGATGGCCGATTGTGGTCGCTACGACAGCATAAGGAAGGTTGCCTGATGGAACGCCATCAGATCCTCGAGGCTATGAGCGGGCTCAAGCTCTACGGCATGCGCGCCAGCGGAGCGCACACTCACCGGCAGGCCCGATCGATCAGCTATCGCATCGGCGGCGCCAGATTCCCGGTCCTCAAAGACCTCGACAAGTTCGTGTTCGCCGACACGCCGGTGGACGAGGGCCTGGTTCGCGAGCTCGCCACCGGTGCCTTCCTTGACGCCAAGCGCAACGCGATCTTCATCGGCGGCACCGGCACCGGCAAGACCCATCTCGCCATCGGCGTCGCCTCGGCTGTCATCCGCGCCCGTGCCAGGGGGCGCTTCTTCAATCTGGTCGCCCTCGTCAACCAGCTCGAGCAGGAGAAGGCCGCCGGCCGCAGTGGTCGTCTCGCCGAGAAGCTGCTGCGCTACGATCTCATCGTCATCGATGAACTCGGCTACCTGCCGTTCAGCCAGCCCGGCGGCCAGTTGCTGTTCCACCTGATCAGCAAACTCTACGAGAACACGTCGCTGCTGATCACCACCAACCTGGCCTTCGCCGATTGGCCGCAGATCTTCGGCGACGCCAAGATGACCACCGCCATGCTCGATCGGCTGACACATCACTGCGACATCATCGAGACCGGCAATACCAGCTGGCGCTTCAAGAACCGCAGCTGATCAAGCCCCTGTCAGCCGCATTTCGTGACGTCACGGTTCGGAGTGGAGCACGCCGCTGTCAGCGGCGGTGAGGAACCGCGCGTAAACGGCGGCGGGGCGTCGCTCGGCGGCATAGCTGCGGGCATGACGGCCGGTGTTGAGGGACGATGGCCGCGGTTCCGGAGCCTGGGGTGTCGCGGTTCGCCGGAGGATTTGCGGATGGCTTTGTCGGGTCTGTGGACGCCGGCGGCGACGACGCGGATCAGAACGAGGGATCGTCGCTGTTCGGTTCGTAGGGTTGCAAGCCTGTTGCGGCGAACCCCCGTTCTTGTTGCAACAGGTCCTGGATGTGACAACCGTGGATGGCCCACAGCCTGTCGCGCAGGTCATCGAGCAACTCGAACACGGCGAGCGCCTGCTCGGGGGTCCACGAGGTCGGGATAACAACCGCGGACGGTGGCGGCGTCGGGAGCGTGCTCATGATTTGCCGCAGCGGCGCTGGCGGGCGCGCTGTTCGTTACGTTCGCGCGCCTCCTTGAGGCGGTAGGATTCGCCCTCGATGGCGATGATCTCGGCGTTGTGTACCAAGCGGTCGATCAGCGAGACGACGCAGGCGGCATTGGGGAAGACCTCGCGCCACTCGGCGAACGGGCGGTTGGTGGTGATCAACGTGCTGCGGAACTGGTAGCGGCGGGAGATAAGTTCGAACATCAGGTCGGCATGACGGTTGGAGTAGGAGAGATAGCCGACCTCATCGATCACCAGGAGTTCCGGGCGGGCATAGTGGCGCAAGCGGCGGCGTAGCGCGGAATCGCTGTCGAGTGCGCAAAGATCGCCGAGCAACTGGCCGGCGCTGGTGAACAATACGGTGTGGCCTTCGATCAGCGCCTGGTGGGCGATGTTCTGCGCCAGGGTGGACTTGCCGACGCCGTTGGGGCCGACGAGGACGACGTTGGCGGCTTCCTTGAGGAAGTCCAGTGCCATCAGTGCCTCGACCGCGGCGCGGTCGCAGCGTTTGGGCCAGGTCCAGTCGAAGTCGCAGAGCGGCTTGAAGCGGCCGATCCGGGCGTCCTTCAGGCGCCGCTCCAGGCTGCGCCGGTGGCGTTCCTGCTCTTCCCAGGCCAGCAGTGACGCGACCCAGTCGGCGGCAATGACTTCCGGCCAATGTGCCAGCAGCCCGTGCAGATGCAGCGCCGCGGCGCGGGCGCGCAGGGCGTTGAGATCACTCATCGGCAACATCCCTGAGCTGGTCATAGCTATCGAGCGCATGCGGCTGGACTGGCGCATCACGCGCCTGCACCGCGGCGGGCAGTTCGACGGCAATCGGCGGCGGTTCGCCGCGTTGCTCGCGGTGGCGCTCGAGGGCGAGGCGGACGGCATTCGGATGCGGCACGCCGCGGTCGAGCGCTTCGCGGATGGCTGCTTGCAGCTCGCCTGCACCGTAACGCTCGAGCAACCGCATCAGGCCTGTGGTGATGGCGCCGAGGTTGGCGCCGCGCTCGGCCGCGCGCAGCAGCAAGTCCTGGCTGGCCGGGGCGACCTGAGCAAGGCGGTCAGTGGCACGATGCTGCCGCGCAGCGCGCTTGTGTGCGACCAGGGCCTCGAGGTGCTCGGCCTGCTCGATCTGCGCGCCCTTGTCGTAGCTGCGGAGATGGCAGGCCAGCACATGCACGCCGTCGACGACGCGGACTTCATGCGTGTCGGCGAGCACCGTCAGCATCCGGCGCACATGCGTGTGCGGCACCGAATAATCGTTCAGGTCGAAGCGGACGTAGGGGGTCTTGCCGACCTTGACCGCGACGCGTTCGAGCAGTGGCGCGGGGTTGTCGGGCAGCGGCAACAGGCGCTGTGCCTCGTCGGCGAACACCGCGCGCACTGTGCGGTCCGGTTCGCCCGGACATCGCCGGTCGGCGGCCAGCCCGCCGCACCAGTCGTCGGCCTGGGCGTTGAGATCGTCGAGATCGGTGAAGCGGCGCGCGGCGAAGAAGGCGCCTGCGCACGTAGCCGATGGCGCGTTCGACCCGGCCCTTCTCGTTGCCGCGGGCCACCGCGACGGGCCGCGGCTCGAAGCGATACTGCCCGGCGAAGGCGAGCAAGGAAGGATGGAAGCGGATCGCATCGCCGCGCCGTTCCAGCACCGCACTCTTGAGATTGTCGTAGAGCAGCAACACGTGGGACGCCACCCCAGGCGGTGAAGGCACCAACATGGCCGCGCAGGAAGCTCTCCATCCTGGCGTCCAGGAAGAAGCGCAGGAAGATCTGCCGCGAGTGGCTCAGCACCATGACGAACGCCATCAGCGGACGACGCGCCCGGCCGATCTGGAGATGACCGAAATGACCCCAGTCCACCTGCGCCTGCTCGCCAGGTAGGCTGCGTAGCCGTAGATACGCCTCGGCCGGGCGACGCGGCCGGTGCAGGGCAATGAGGTGGCGGAAGTGATCGGGGCTGCCGCGATAGCCGCGCTCGTGCGCCATCGCGAACAGGCGGCTGGCGGTCAGGGTCGGAAACTTCTCCAGCGTCTCGCGGATCAACGGCAGGTAGGCGTCGATCTGTGACGGCCGCGATGTGACGCCGATCCTGGGCAGCCCGGCCTGCGCCAGCACCCGGCGCACCACGCTGTGGTGCACCTGCAACTGCCGGGCGATGGTGCCGGCAGTCCACTTCTCGGCGTGGTAGTAGCGCAGGATCTGCGCTTCGATATCAGGCGGCGTCACCATGGCGCGCTGGCCCCGTCGGGTGATGTCCAGGGCGGCCGCGATGACGCCGGCGGCGGCGCAGGAACCCCTGGCGGAGCAGCGGCAGGCAGGAGCGGCCGCACCAGTGGCAGTGCGGACCGGGCAGCCGGGGCTGGTCGGCCGGGGCCGCAGCGTCGCGTGTGGTCGTCATCGCGGCCGGCGCCAGCAGATCACCGGCGAGCGGCGCGGGTGAACCGTGATGCGTCACTTTCTGTTGCCGCGCCCGCCAGCGGCCCATCCGGGCGGCATGCATCCGACGGCCACGATGGCTCGCCTGGTAGCGCCGCCCGGCCTGTCGGATCGTTCGGCGCCGGGCCTCTCCGGCACAGCCGCCGGCGCAGTAGACCTGACCGCGGTCGCAGCAACTGCAAACGATCGCCTGGTGGCGGCAGCCGGCACACAGGAACAGACGGCCCGATAGCGGGTCGGCCCGCCCTGTGTCGCAGACACGGCGTGGACGAACGCCATCGCTGGCAGGATAGTCGCCCTGCATGCGTGCCCGGCACGGTGTGGGGCACGGCGCCGATGCAGAACTTGCAGGTTGCGCGCGGCGCCGTGCTTGCCCCCAAACTTTGCCAGGCTCTTGCCGCGCCGTCCTCCGGGGCCCGCCGTCTACGCCCGCACGAGCACCACCCGCTCGATCAGCCACCGCTCCGCCGCATCCGACCCGCCCTCAACACCGCGCCGTCATGCCCGCAGCTATGCCGCCGGGCGATGCTCGCCGCCGTTTACGCGCGGTTCCTCACCGCCGCTGACACGTGGGTAGCGCTCGATATTGACGGCCAGGATCGGCCCGATCACATCGCAGCGGGGGACCTGGCAGCGTGTGCCGCGGAGGCAATCCGTGCGCTTCCGGCGCCGTTTCACGACGTGCGCTGCGTCGTGCAAGCCACGTCGTCACACGGCATTAAACCGGGTATCCGGCTACGCCTCTGGTTTTGGCTATCCCGCGCAGCAAGCGGCGCCGAATTGAAGGCATGGCTGCACGGATGCCCGCTTATCGATACCGCCGTCTTCGGCGCAGCGCAGATCATTTACACCGCGGCGCCCGTTTTCGTTGATGGCGCGGCGGAACATCTGTCAGAACGGCAGATCATGTTCGTTGGTGTGATTGGCGAGGTACAGGTGCCCCCGTCGGAAGCCGTGGTGCCGCCGAGTGCAGCACCTTCGACGCGAGGAATGCAGGCGGATATTCAGGATGTCCGCGCGGCACTCGGGGTGCTGCCGAACGCCGGTCCGCCGATGGGATTTCTGGAACCGTATCGGCATGGCAGTGTTTGCTGCCACCGCGGGCGATGCTGCCGGGTTTGAGGCGTGGTGCGCGTGGTCAGCGAAGAATGAGTGCCATGACGAAGAGGCGTGCCACGATCGGTGGCGGCACTACTTTAGTTCGCCACCAACCGGCATCGGCGCAGGCAGTCTCTTTGATCTGGCAAGGCAGGAAGATCGCGCGTGGCAAAGGTCGTCCGCAGCCGTCGCCAGCATGTTTGCGGGTGTTGCGCCAGTCCGTCCGCGCTCCGTATCGTCTTTGGCTGGTGCTGAGGAGGCAACGCAATTCGTACGCGGCCGTCTTCCTGTGGACTTTGCCAACTTACCGGCTACGGCAGATCGAGTGCGAGACTTACTGGCGAATGGCGGCCGGTTCTTTGAACGGAACGGGCTTGTCAAGCTGGCGGACGATCCGCAGCATGGCGGGCTGGTCGCAAAACCGGTGACCGCTGCCGGCGTTGTGAATGAGGTTCATCGTTTGGTCCAGCCTTGGACGTACAGCAAGGTCAAAGACCAGACGATCGAGAAGGATATCACCCTGCCCGATCGGGTGGCGCAACTGTATCTCGACAAACACTGTGAATGGGGCCTCCCCGTCTTGCACGGCATCACCAGCGCTCCGTTGCCCACGGCTGACGGTGGCATCCATGCACACGACGGTTACGATCCCGTTAGCGGCCAATGGTGCCACGGCGTGCCGGATGTCAGCGGCATGGTTCCCGATCGACCAACCCATGTGGAGGCATTAGGGGCTCTGCGCACCCTACGCGAGATGTTTTGCACATTTCCCTTCGCGGATGCGGAGCGCGTTTGGGATGCGTCCATTGAGGCCCACATCGGCGATTTGTCCAAACCGCCGTCGATGGACGAGAGCGGCTTCTTGGCCGGTCTGTTGACGGCGGTGTGCCGGGCGAGCCTGCACTTAGCGCCGGGGCTTCTGTTGCATGCGCCAGCCGTGTCGGGTTCAGGCACCGGCAAGGGGAAGCTGGCGCGGAGTATATGCATTGTCGCGTTCGGGCGTGAGCCGGCCGCATTTACCGTCGGGGCTGACAGGGTGGAATTAGAGAAGCGGATTGTATCTGCACTGATCGATGCGGCGTCGGCCATGTTCCTCGATAACGTGAACGGGTTAGCACTGAAATCGGACCTGCTTGCGAGCGTTTTAACCGAGCGGCCTTCCAAGACGAGAATTTTGGGCAAATCATCAATGGTTTCGTTGAGCGCGACCGCGTCCGTCGTGGTGACGGGCAACGGATTGTCAGTATCCGAAGACCTGGCGCGGAGGTTCGTCGTGGTTGAGCTGAATGCGCGGATGGAGAACCCGGACCGCCGGAAATTCAGGGGCGATATACTCGCACAGGTTAGCCAGCACCGGGCCGAGCTGCTAACTGCATGTCTGATGATCTGGCGTTGGGGGAGGCAAAACGCCAGCGTGCTACGGCGCGGGCACCCGATTGGCACTTATGAGACATGGGCAGAGTGGGTTCGCGATCCGTTGCTCAGTCTTGGCTGTGCTGACCCTGCGGAGCGGATCAGCGAGGTCAAGGCAAATGATCAATATCGAAAGCACATCGCCGCGTTGTTCACGACATGGTATTCCGAACACGGCGATGCGCCGGTGACCGCCGCCGGTCTTTGCCCGGCCGCGCGGGCTATCATCGATCCTCAAGGCCGAGGTCGGCAATACGTAGTTTCCAAGTTGGACAAATTGATTGACACGCGGGTAGGCGGTTGGGTTCTGACCGCGCAGCCCCCTGCCGGAAAGTGGGGTAAAACCACGTATGCCGTGCGAAGCACGGGGGCGGACGGCACCGACCCCATAGGGCATAGGGGGCATAGGCCACCCGATCCAATGCCGCCCGTCGCCCCTATGCCCCCTATGCCCCTGGTGAGGTTGAAAGGTCCGACGCGCCGGTCACCTTGGACGATCTGATGAATTGACGGGCGAGCAACGCCCAGCCCACCGGTGTTGGCCATGTTGCATTCCGCGGGACATGCCGGGGTGTCCGCTAATGCGCAAGGCGTGAGGGGGGAGGATGAGGACTAACTCTGCAAATTGCCGGTGCCGGTTGCCCGCGCCACTCAATCCGACCAACGTACTTAGAGGTATCCTGCATCTAGGAAATTGTGCATTTGATGTAAGGGAAGGCTTGCCCAGCCTCGCCAGTCATGGAGGCGGCAAGTGGTCGCTTCTGATGGGTGTATTTTTCGCAAGATACCAGGACCCAAGACGCGCCAACGGCCCCAGCCGATGCTCGCGGCTACCGCCGCCCCTTCGGCAATTTGAGAAATTCGGCAGGCTCCACGTCCAGCGCCGTCGCCAGCTTGCCGATGATTTTGAGGCTGACGTGATAGGCGCCCTTCTCAATTTGCCTAAGTACTCCATTTCACAAATACGGTGACGTATCCTCGAGGGGCAACTCGTGGCGGCATGACAGGCTCATCCTCGACCAAGGGGATGCATCATGCCAAAGAAAAGCCCATACGTAATCCGACTTACCAACAGGGAGCGAGCCGAATTGATGGCGCGGTCCCGGGCGTATACGTCGCCGTATCGTGACGTAGTGCGGGCGAAGATCGTGCTACTGGCGAGCCAGGGGCTTGGCAACGACAGGATCGCGGAGCATCTCGACACACCACGTCAGATCGTCAGCAAGTGGCGTCAGCGCTTCCATGCGCTGCGACTGCCTGGCCTCGACGAACTGCCGCGGCGCGGGCGACCTGCCCGCTGTTCCCCCCAGGATTGTCGTCGCGATCAAGGCGCTGGCTTGTGAGTTGCCGGCACGCCGGGGCCTGCCGCTGGCCCGCTGGTCAGTCTCGGAATTGCGTCATGAAGCAATGGCGAGCGGCATCGTCGCGAAGATCAGCGGCACCACACTCTGGCGCTGGCTAAGCCAGGACGCGTTGCGCCCCTGCCGGCATCGCACATGGATCTTCCCACGCGATCCGGATTTCGCCCGCAAGGCCGGCCGTGTTCTCGATCTCTACCAACGCCGCTGGCGTGGCACAGCATTGGGGCCGCGTGATTACGTGCTCTGCGCCGACGAGAAGACCAGCATTCAGGCCAGACGGCGCAAACATCACTCACTGCCTCCCGCGTCCGGGCGCCCGGTCCGCGTCGAGCACGAATACACGCGGACCGGCGCGTTGGCTTATCTCGCCGCCTGGGATGTGCATCGTGCCAGGCTGTTTGGGCGATGCGAGCGTAAAACTGGCATAGTTCCGTTCGAACGCCTCGTCGCGCAGGTCATGGGCCAGGAGCCGTATCGGTCCGCGCACCGCGTGTTCTTGGTCGCCGACAATGGCTCCTCCCACCGCGGTCCCCGGGCCGCCGGCCGCCTCAGAGCCAAATGGCGCAATGCCGTTTTGGTTCATACGCCGATCCACGCCAGTTGGCTCAACCAAATCGAAGTCTACTTCTCAATCGTTGAGCGCAAGCCGCTTACGCCGAGCGACTTTGCAGACCTCGCCGCGCTCGGGCGGGCCTTGATGGCTTTCCAAAGCCGCTATCAGCGAGCCGCGAAGCCGTTCAAATGGACTTTCGCACGCGGCGACCTTCATGTGCTTCTTGCCAAACTCCGGTCACACAAGAACTCGTAACCGGGACAACGGCCAAAAATACGTCACCGTATTTACGAATTGGGGTACTAAGGTAGCTCCGGCTTACCTCTGCCTCATAGGCAAGCTGATCCTGCGACAGCCCCTTGGCATGCCGCAGCCGACGCAGATTGCCGGCGAACACCTCTCGCAGGTCCATGCGAGAGGCGAACCCATTTGCTCAGGATGCGCACCCCGATATAGTGAACAAAGCGGGCAGCACGCCCAGAGGGTTGGGACAGCGAGGACGCGAGGATGGCTGATATTTTGGCTGTGGTTCTGCAAAACGCTCTCGATCCCTTGCTGATGCTTCCCGCTATCTTCATCGGCTGTGTGTGGCCGAGTTGGCGGAGCGCGTTGACCGCGGCCTTTGTCTGGGGTGTCGTGCTGGGCGTGCTGACGGCCGCGATGACGGCGCACGAGTTGCAGGAACCATTTCCAGCCGGTGTCGATTGTGACGCGCATACCCGCCTCTGTGGCGGCTGTGGCCGTGGTCCGGTTGGTTCGGCTCGGCATTGCACGACTGCGCAAACCGGTAAAAGCAACACCCGATCGAACGGAGAAGGGTAACTGACATGCGACCAGCGATCGGTCTGTCGGTAAGCAGGCCGGAGCTCGACCCGGAGGGAGAGTACAGACCGCGAGCTACGACAAATCGAACGGGAACGCCGCAGCAATAAAATCTATCGGGTTAACGGCGCACTTTCGGCACTGGGCATCCTTGCGTTGGCTTTTGGCAACAGAGAGTTTGAGGGTGTGGCACCGGTTCTTATTTTCGCTTTGGCGCTATTTGTGCCCATGGAGCACCGGGCGCGATTGAAGAGGGCGTCGGAACGGGACCGGCGAGCAAGGGAGTTGCAAGATGATCCGCAAGCTTAACCGCATTGTCTGGGCCTTTGGCGGTGCTGACAGGATGCAGCGTCGGCCCCGATTATCACGCGCTAGGGCAGCAAGTTGCAACGATACCTCAAGCCTGTGAAGCTGTACCCCCGGCGCAGCCCAATCCGCATCTTGTGGCCGAGCAGTGCGCAAATCCGCAGCTTCGACGCATGTTCGCCAGCGCTCGGGTTCCCGATCTTGACCTTTATGAAGAGGTACTGGGCGAAGCGAGAGGCCATCGCGGCGCGCTGGGACAGTGGTGCCATCACTGCCACCGAGGCACGGGCGGAGATCGCCTCGGCGCGGTCTGCCGGGATATCCGAGCAGCAGCGCCGGCAAAATGGCCGGGCGGCTGCAACCGCGGCCATCCTTTCAACAATGCCTGTCACCTGCACTACGTTCGGCACGGTTACGACGTGCAATTGACGGTGACGCCCTGTTGGGTGAACGCAAAACACCGCAGGGAATGGCCTAACGCACGGAAAACTCCCGGCCACTTGTGCGCGGTCCATCTGCATGTCGATGGGGACCGGTGCCGGCGGGGGTAGGGGGTAGGTCTGGCCGCGGAAAGCATGCTTTTCTGCCAAGGCTGCGCGGCTGATCCTGCATCAATGGCGGGCGACTTGGGATCGCGGTGCCGCAGCGCGCACCGTTCCGCGGTCGCAGGCGACGGGCCTGCGCTGCCGGCTGCCGCGTGGCGTCGGGCGCCCATTGCCAGCCTGCACACCGGGTGTCGGTGTCGGCCTTCGTGACCGGCGCAGTCGCCCGGCCGCCGCGGAGGGTGCGGTTCCTCATTTTACCAAGCACGGCGCTTTGCGTTCCATCCGGTTAGCATTCCGGCCAACGCGCCGGTGAATTTGCACCGCGTGGGTCCGCGGTGGGTCCGCATTGTCGATCGCGGCGTGGCCGTTCTGCCGGTTTGTCTCATAACACGTTGAAAGTATTGGTGAGCCCGGTGGGACTCGAACCCACGGCCCCAAGATTAAAAGTCTCGTGCTCTACCACCTGAGCTACGGGCTCGCCTGGTCGCGGCGTTCGGCGGGACGCCTTGAACGCCAGCCCACGCCGCTGGTCAAGCGCCGCGGGCGCGGACATGCATCGCCTACGCGTGGTCCGCGGCGACGCTGAGTTTCTCGATCTTGTCCGGGTTCGACACGGTACCGCCACCGCCGCTGCCGCGCTTGATCTGGTCGACGAACTCCATGCCCTCGACCACCTGGCCCCAGATCGTGTACTGGCCGTTCAGATGCGGTGCCGCATCGAACATGATGAAGAACTGGCTGTTGGCGCTGTGCGGGCTTTGCGAGCGGGCCATGCCGCAGGCGCCGCGCACGAACTTCACCTGGTCAGTGAATTCGGCGCGGATGTTGTCCAGGTCGCTGCCGCCGGTGCCGGTGCCGGTCGGATCGCCGCCCTGCGCCATGAAGCCCTCGATCACCCGGTGAAACGGCGTACCGTCGTAGAAGCCGCGGCGCACCAGGGTCTTGATCTGCTCGACATGCATCGGCGCGATGTCCGGCAGCAGCCGGATCACCACCCGGCCCGGCTTAAGGTCCAGGCACAGCGTGTTCTCGGGATCGAGGCCGGTGTCAGTGGTGCCGCTCATGATATCACTCCTACGCAACGGTTGCGGGGCACTGCCGGATCAGCACGCCGGCAGGTCAGCAAGACGGGCGCCGCGCTACTTCACGTCCGCCGCCACGCGCATGTGAACGATCCGGTCGGGTGTTCCCTCCACCTCGCCGTTCGGTCCGGTGCCGCGCTTGATCTGGTCGACGAACTGCATGCCCTGCACCACCTGTCCCCAGATCGTGTACTTGCCGTCGAGATTTGGCGCCGGGGCGAACATGATGAAGAACTGGCTGTTGCCGCTGTTCGGATCCGCGGTGCGCGCCATGCCGCAGGTGCCGCGCAGGAAGTGGCGCAGCGTGGTGAACTCGGCCGGCAGGTCGGGCAGCTTCGAGCCGCCGGTGCCGGTGCCGGTCGGGTCGCCGCCCTGCGCCATGAAACCCTCGATCACCCGGTGGAACGGCGTGCCGTCGTAGAAGCCCTGGCGCGCCAGCGTCTTGATCTGCGCCACCGTCTTCGGCGCAATGTCGGGGAACAGCTCGATCACAACCCGCCCGTTGGTCAGGTCGAGATAGATCGTGTTCTCCGGATCGAGCTTGGGCTGCGCCGTGGCACGCTTGCGCAGGAGGGCGTCCAGCAAGAGCGGGGCGAGCACAAGGCGTGCGACCAGGCTACGGCGGTTCATGCGGGTCTTCCCGGGCAGCGACAGGGGGCGCCTCGATGCCCGCTTGGCGGCCCGGGGTCAAGCGTCCCGGTCACGCGTCCCGGTCACGCGTGCCCGGTCAAGCGCACCCCGGTCACGCTCGCTTGAGGCGCGCCAGGGTCCGCGCCAGCGTGAGCGGCGGCACGAACGAGGAGATGTCGCCGCCCAGCGCCGCGACCTCCTTGACCAGGCGCGAGGCGATGAACTGGTGCCGCTCGCTCGCCATCAGGAATACCGTCTCGATGTCGGGCGCCATGCGATAGTTCATGCCGGCCATCTGGAACTCGTAGTCGAAATCGGACACGGCGCGCAGCCCGCGCACGATCATCGCCGCGCCGACCTGGCGGGCGAAGTCGATCAGCAGGCCCTGGAACGGCCGCACCTCGATCACGGTGCCGTTGCGCGCGCCGATCGCCTGCGATTTCCGCCGTCACCAGTTCCACCCGCTCCTCCAGCGAGAACAGCGGTCCCTTGCCGGAGCTGACGGAGACGCCGATCACCAGCTTGTCCAGCAGCCGCGCGGCGCGGGCGATCACGTCGACGTGCCCGTTGGTCACCGGATCGAAGGTGCCGGGATAGAGGCCGACCCGCAGGCGGCGCTTGGTGTCAGCCATCCAACTCGTCCTCCACCCCGTTCTCCCGCCTGGGGTCCTCCGCCTTCTCCGGTGTCGTCCTCGACCACCGGGAAGACGCTGGTCACGTGCTCGCCGGCGTCGACGCGGAACAGCGTGACGCCCATCGCCTGCCGCCCGGTGATCCGCACCTGGTCGGCCGGCACGCGGATCAGCCGGCCGGCGTCGGTCACCAGCATCACGTCGTCGCCCTGCCGCACCGGGAAGCTGGCGGCCACGGCGGTGCCATTACGCGGCGCCAACGTGATGTTGGCAATCCCCTGCCCGCCGCGCCCGGTGACGCGATACTCATAGGCCGAGGACCGCTTGCCGAAGCCCGCGTCGGTGACCGTCAGCAGGAACTCCTCCTTCTCGGCCAGCGCATCGAAGCGAGCGTCGTCAAGTGCCACCTCGGCGACCGGGTCCTCGCCGTCGACCGCCGCCTCAGCCTCTTCATCACCATTGCCGTTGCCGCGCCGCCTGGCATTGGCCTGCCGCAGATACGCCGCCGCGCTCTTCGTTCGACACCTCGACATGGTCGAGCACCGACAGGCTGATCACTTCGTCGCCCGCCGCCAGCCGGATGCCGCGCACGCCGGAGCTGTCGCGGCCGGCGAACACGCGCACCACGTCGTCGGAAAGCTCGAAGCGGATGCAGCGGCCCTTGCGGGTGGCGAGGAACGCGTCCTGGCCCTCGCGGCAGGTGGCGACGCCGATCAGCCGGTCGCCGTCTTCCAGCTTCATCGCGATCAGCCCGGCGGCGCGCACGTTGCGGAAATCCGACAGCAGGTTGCGCCGCACGTTGCCCGAGGCGGTGGCGAACACCAGGTGCAGGCTGTCCCACAGCGCCTCGTCCTGCGGCAGCGGCAGCACGGTGGTGATGGTGTCGCCGCCCAGTTCCGGCAGCAGGTTGACCAGCGCCCGCCCCTTGCCGGTCGGCCCGCCTTCCGGCAGGCGCCACACCTTCTCGCGGAACGCTTTTCCCCCGGAGGAGAAGAACAGCACCAATTGATGCGTGTGCGCATTGAAGCTGCGGGTCACGATGTCGTCGCCGCGCGTCGAGGCGCCGCTGCGTCCGCGCCCGCCGCGGTTCTGCGCGCGGAACGTCTCCAGCGTGGTGCGCTTGATGAAGCCGTCGCGGGTGATGGTGACCACCATCTGGCCCGGCTCGATCAGGCTCTCGTCGTCCTGGTCGGCCAGCGCGTCGATGATGTCGGTCATCCGCGGCGCGCGCGATCTCGGCGCGCGCCGCGACCAGTTCCGTCGCGCATCACCTCCATCCGCCGGACATGCGAGGCGAGCAGCTCCAGCAGCTCCTGAATCTGCTTGCCGATCTCGGTCAGGTCGGCGTGGATTTTCTCGCGTTCCAGCCCGGTCAGACGCTGCAGTCGGATGTCCAGGATGCCGCGCGCCTGCTCCTCGGTCAGCCGCACGGTGCCCTCCGGGCTGATCACGTTGCCCGGCTCGTCGATCAGCGCCAGCAGCGGGGCGACATCGGCGGCGGGCCAGTCGCGCGTCAGCAACGCGGCGCGGGCGGCGGCGGCATCGGGGCTGGCGCGGATCAGCCGGATCACCTCGTCGATGTCCGCCACCGCGATGGCGAGGCCGACAAGCTGGTGCGCGCGGTCGCGTGCTTTGGTCAGCTCGAATCTGGCGCGGCGCAGGATCACGTCCTCGCGGAACCGCACGAAGCAGAGCAGCGCGTCCTTCAGCCCAAGCTGGCGCGGCTGGCCGCCGTCCAGCGCCAGCATGTTGATGCCGAAGGTGATCTGCAACTGGGTGAAGCGGTAGAGCTGGTTCAGCACCACGTCCGGCGTGGCGTCGCGCCGCAGCTCGATGACGATGCGCATGCCGTCGCGGTCGCTCTCGTCGCGCACGGCGGTGATGCCCTCGACCTGCTTCTCGCGCACCAGCTCGCCGATGCGCTCCAGCAGGATCTTCTTGTTCACCTGGTAGGGGATCTCGGTGATGATGATCGCCTGGCGGTCGCGCGCCATCTCCTCGACCTCGGAGCGGCAGCGGATGGTGATCGATTCGCGCCCGGTGTCGAATGCGGCGCGGATGCCGGCGCGGCCGACGATGGTGCCGCCGGTGGGAAAATCCGGGCCGGGCACGATGCGCATCAGCGCGTCCAGGGTGATGTCGGGATCGGCGATCAGCGCCAGCGTGGCGTCGATGATCTCGCCGGGGTTGTGCGGCGGGATGTTGGTCGCCATGCCGACGGCGATGCCGTTGCCGCCATTGATCAGCAGGTTGGGAAACTGCGCCGGCAGGACCAGCGGTTCGGATTCGGTCTCGTCGTAGTTCGGCTGGAAGTCGACCGTGTCCTTGTCGATGTCCGCCAGCAGCAGCGCCGAGGCCTTGGCCAGGCGCACCTCGGTGTAGCGCATCGCCGCCGGGTTATCGCCGTCGACCGAGCCGAAATTGCCCTGCCCGTCGATCAGCGGCAGCCGCATCGAGAACGGCTGCGCCATCCGCACCATGGCATCGTAGATCGAGGCGTCGCCGTGCGGGTGGTACTTGCCCATCACGTCGCCGACCACGCGGGCGGATTTGCGGTACGGCTTGTCCGGCGTGTAGCCGGCCTCGTGCATGCCGTACAGGATGCGCCGGTGCACCGGCTTGAGGCCGTCGCGCGCGTCGGGCAGCGCCCGGGCGACGATCACGCTCATGGCGTAATCGAGGTAGGACCGGCGCATCTCGGCCTCCAGCGTCACCGGCTGGGTGTCCTCCGGCGGGCGCGGCGGGGGGTCGTCTTGGGTATCGCTCAAATGGGGCTCGGGGCTCGGTTGCTGGCCGTTCCGGCGGCTGGCTGCCGAGGGCTGCCCTATGGGCTTCCCGGGCGGGCTGCGCTGCGCTGCGGCACGGCGCTTAGATAGGCGGATTCGGTGGTTCTGGCGAGGGGGGAGGGCGGCATATCGGCCCACACTTCTCCCTCCCCCCTTGTGGGGGCTTGAGCCGCGAAGCGGATCAAGCGGGGTGAGGGGCCCGGAACGACGCGGCCACGCCCAATCCGCGCGCGATGTGCTACAAGGCGACGGAGGTTGGCGGTCATGGACACGGTCGAGGCGATCACTGCCGAGCGGGTCATCGCGACGCTACGGGCGCACGAGGCGGAGCTGCGCGCGGCCGGCATCCGCACACTGTCGCTGTTCGGCTCGGTCGCGCGCGGTGAGGCCGGTCCGGACAGTGACATCGACCTGGTGGCGGAGTTCGACCCGGCGGCGCGGATGGACCTGATCCGACTGGCCGGCCTGGAACGCGAACTTGCCGTGCTGCTCGGCCGCGACGTGCAGATATTGCCGGAGCCGGTGCAAAAGCCCCGCCTGCGGGCCAACGTGGCACGGGACCGTGTCCGAGCGTTCTAGGCAGCACCGCATTGCGGACTGCCTCGAAGACATCCTCGACAACATCGCGCGCATCGAGGGGTATACTGCCGATCTCGATCGGAACGCGTTGGAGCAGGACAGTCTTCGTCGCGATGCCGTCGAGCGGTGCCTCGAACGTATCTGCGAAGCCGCCCATCGTCTCGGTGACAGGGCAGCGTCGCAGATGCGTGGCCACGCCTGGGAGGATATTCGCGGCATGGGCAACCGGCCGCGGCACGCCTACGATCAGATCGATCTCACAATTGTCTGGCACGTGGTCACCGAGCGGCTGCCGCGCCTGAAGACAGACGCCGCACGGGCGCTACAGCGACTGCGCGCTGACGGCGAGGTGTAGACCGGCCGTGCCCCTTTTCACGCCGCGCCATGGTGCAGGGAATGGAAAGCCGGATGCGCGGCTCTCCGTCCGCCCGGGCGGGTCCGAGTTTCGCTGCGACCGGACTGGTCAGTCCTGCGGCGGGGCGCCAGGCGGGGGCGGCGCGCCATACGGCGGCGGCCCGCCAGGCGGCGCGCCATAAGGTGGCGGGCCGCCATACGGCGGTGGGGCGCCATACGGCGGCGGCCCGCCAGGCGGCGGCCCGTAGCCCGGTACCTGGTTGCCCTTGGCGTACATGCACTGCGCATAGGCGTTGTCGTACTGCTGCTGGATCGAATACTGCGCGTTCGAACTCGACTGGGCGCCGATCCCCGCGCCGAGTCCGGCGCCGCTCGCCGCGCCGATGGCGGCACCCCGGCCGCCGCCGATCGCCGCGCCAAGCCCGGCCCCGAGCACCGTGGTCAAGACGCCGGCGCCGACCGCCTGGTTGTTGGCGTTCTCTGCCTGCCCGGCGACCTGCTGCTGGGCAAATTGCTTGCACACCGACTGGTCGTACTGGAACGCGTCGAACGGCTTGTTCGGTCCCGGCATGACCTGGATGGTCGGCCCCATCGGCGTCTGGGCGCAGGCCGCCAACAGCATGATCGGCGCGAGGACGCCCGGCACGCGGGCGCGGAGAAGCAGGCTTGAACGCATGGACGTTATCCCAACTGGCCCCGGGTGGCGCCGCATGGTGACGGACGCGCGCTGCACTCTATGTCAGGCGCGGCGGGGGGCGGCCCTAAAGACTCCGTGATTGTTTCGCACCGCCCTGCCGCACCGAAGCAAGGCTAGAATGGAATCTCGTCGTCGATATCGCCGCCCTTCGGGGCGTCCCAGGACGGTGTGCCGCCCGCGCGTGCCGCGGCGCTCGCGGCCGGCCGCGCCGCCGCCGGCGCGCGTTCGCGGTAGCCGCCGCCACTACCACCCGAGCCGTCGCCGGCCTCGTCGCCACGCGCGCTGTCCAGCAGGACCAGCTCGCCGCGAAAATTCTTCAGCACGACTTCGGTGGTGTATTTCTCCTGTCCGGATTGGTCGGTATATTTTCGCGTCTCGAGCGCACCCTCCAAATAGACCTTGCGGCCCTTGCGGAGGAACCTCTCCGCCACGTCGGCCAACCGCTCGTTGAAGATCACCACCCGGTGCCACTCGGTCCTCTCCCTGCGCTCGCCCGAGGCCTTGTCGGTCCAGGAGTCACTGGTGGCGACGGAAAAACTGACGAGCTTCGACCCCGCCTGCGTGGTGCGCACCTCCGGGTCCTTGCCCAGGTTGCCGACCAGGATCACCTTGTTGACGCTTCCAGCCATTGCACGCACCCTTATTTCCAGATCGCCACGCTAGCCCCTGCCGCCGCGAAGGGCCATCATATACCGCGAGGGGCCAAAGGGAGGTTAACGCGGCTTCCCAGGCCCCGCGAAACTTGCCATATAGACCAAGAACATTCTAAGAACAAGCGGGACCCTCAAATGGCCGGCTCCATCCATGTGCGCGGCGCGCGCGAGCACAACCTCAAGAACGTGGATGTGGTCATCCCGCGCGACTCGCTGACGGTGATCACCGGCCTGTCGGGGTCCGGCAAGTCGTCGCTGGCGTTCGACACCATCTACGCCGAGGGCCAGCGCCGCTACGTCGAGTCGCTGTCGGCCTACGCCCGGCAGTTCCTGGAGCTGATGGGCAAGCCGGACGTCGATGCGATCGACGGGCTGTCGCCGGCGATCTCGATCGAGCAGAAGACCACCAGCCGCAACCCGCGCTCCACCGTCGGCACCGTGACCGAGATCCACGACTACATGCGCCTGCTGTGGGCGCGCGTCGGCGTGCCCTACTCGCCGGCGACCGGCCTGCCGATCGAGGCGCAGACGGTCAGCCAGATGGTCGATCGCGTGCTGGCAATGCCCGAGGGCACGCGGCTGCTGCTGCTCGCCCCGGTGGTGCGCGACCGCAAGGGCGAATACCGCAAGGAGCTGGCCGAGCTGCAGCGCAAGGGCTTTACCCGTGCCAAGGTGGATGGCACGCTGTACGAGATCGGCGAGGTCCCGTCGCTCAACCGCAAGATCAAGCACGAGATCGAGGCGGTGGTGGACCGCATCGTGGTGCGCCCCGGCATCGGCCCGCGGCTGGCCGACAGTTTTGAAACTGCGCTCGCGCTGTCCGACGGCGTGGTCTACGCCGAGCCGGCTGACTCGAAGGGGCCGGACGGGGCCAAGGGGGCGGAGGGTGGCGAACGCATCCTGTTTTCCTCGCGCTTCGCCTGCCCGGTGTCGGGCTTCAGCATCGAGGAGATCGAGCCGCGGCTGTTCAGCTTCAACTCGCCGCACGGCGCGTGCCCGGCGTGCGACGGGCTGGGCACCGAGAGTTTCTTCGACCCCGCGCTGGTGGTGCCGGATGAGCGGCTGACTCTGGCGGGCGGCGCGATCGCCCCGTGGACCGGGGCGCAAAGCCCCTACTACGACCAGACGCTGCAAAGCCTGGCGCGGCACTTCAAATTGTCGCCCGACACCCCCTGGCAGCGCCTGCCGCAGGCGGTGCGCGACGCCATCCTGGACGGCACCGGCGATACCCCGGTCGCATTCACCTACAAGGATGGCGTGCGCTCGTACACCGTCACGAAACCGTTCGAGGGCGTGCTGCGCAACCTCGACCGCCGCTGGCGCGAAACCGACAGCGTCTGGGTGCGGGAGGAGCTGTCGCGCTACCAGGCCGAAAAGCCCTGTGCGACCTGCAACGGTGCCCGCCTGAAACCCGAGGCGCTGGCGGTGAAGGTGGCGGGAAAGCACATCGCCGAGGCGTCTGAACTGTCGATCCGCGCCGCCCTCGCCTGGTTCGCCCAGGTGCTGCCGACGCTGACGCCGCAGCGCGCCGAGATCGCCAGGCGCATCCTGCGCGAGATCGGCGAGCGGCTGCAGTTCCTGGTCGATGTCGGGCTGGACTATCTGACCCTGGCGCGCGGCTCCGCCACGCTGTCGGGCGGCGAGAGCCAGCGCATCCGCCTGGCCAGCCAGATCGGCTCCGGACTGACCGGCGTGCTCTACGTGCTGGACGAACCCTCGATCGGCCTGCACCAGCGCGACAACGCGCGGCTGCTGGTTACGCTGCGCCGGCTGCGCGACCTCGGCAACACCGTGCTGGTGGTCGAGCACGATGAGGAAGCGATCCGCGCCGCCGATCACCTGGTGGACATGGGGCCGGCGGCGGGCATCGACGGCGGCCACGTCGTCGCCGAAGGAAAACCCGCCGAGGTCGCGGCCAACCCGAAATCGCTGACCGGAGACTATCTGTCGGGCCGGCGGCGGATCGAAGTGCCGTTGCTGCGCCGCCCGATGCAGAAGGATCATTGCGTCACGGTGGTCGGCGCGCGCGGCAACAACCTGAAATCGATCACGGCGAGGTTTCCGCTCGGCACGCTCACCTGCGTGACCGGCGTGTCCGGCGGGGGAAAATCCACCCTCGTGGTGGACACGCTCTACAAGGCGGCGGCGCGGCGCCTGATGGGCTCGGGCGAGGTGCCCTCGCCGCACGACCGCATCGAGGGATTAGGAGAACTCGACAAGATCATCGACATCGACCAGTCTCCGATCGGGCGCACGCCGCGCTCCAACCCCGCCACCTACACCGACCTGTTCGCGCCGATCCGCGACTGGTTCGCGGAGCTGCCGGACAGCCGCGCCCGCGGCTACAAGCCGGGGCGCTTCAGTTTCAACGTCAAGGGCGGGCGCTGCGAGGCGTGCCAGGGCGACGGCGTGCTGAAGATCGAGATGCACTTCCTGCCCGACGTCTACGTCACCTGCGACACCTGCAAGGGCAAGCGGTACAATCGTGAAACGCTCGAAATAAAGTTCCGCGACAAGTCGATTGCCGAGGTGCTGGCGATGACGGTCGATGAGGCGGTGCCGTATTTCAGCGCCCAGAGCCGCATCCGCGACCGTCTGCGCATCCTCCAGCAGGTCGGGCTGGGCTACATCGCGCTCGGCCAGCAGGCCACCACGCTGTCCGGCGGCGAGGCGCAACGCATAAAACTGTCGAAGGAACTGGCGCGCCGGGCGACCGGGCGGACGCTGTATATCCTCGACGAGCCGACCACCGGGCTGCATTTCGAGGACGTGCGCAAGCTGCTGGAAGTGCTGCACGCGCTGGTGGAGCAGGGCAACACCGTCGTGGTGATCGAGCACAATCTGGAAGTGATCAAGACCGCCGACTGGATTCTTGATCTCGGACCGGAGGGCGGCGACGGCGGCGGACGGATCGTTGCGGAAGGCACGCCCGAAATGATCGCGGCCAATCCGGACAGTCATACCGGGCGTTTCCTGGCGCCGCTGCTGGCCGGCACGAACGGCTTGAAGCGACTGCGCCGACGAGCATAAACCACCACCTCCGGTTCATGGAAGGAGACAGACCATGCGCGCAACCCTGAACGGCCAAGTCATCGCCGAGAGCGACGACATCGAGATCGGTGCCGGCTATCAGTATTTCCCCGCCTCCGCCACGCGTCTGGACCTTCTGGAGAAGGCGCCGAAGACCGAGGCAGACCACGCATGTCCACACAGCGTCCAGTTCTACGACGTGGTCATCGACGGCGTCAGATATGAGCGTGCCGCTTGGTCCTATGAAGCGCCGCGCCCCTCGCTGCAACATGTCGGCGGCCGGTTCGGCTTCTGGAATGAAGTCGATGTCGCCTGAGTTGCAGAGTGGCTGTTGGCTCCGACCATGAGCGTCGGGCGGTTTGGGAAAGCTGCGTGATGGGGCAGCACAACGATGCGCCACCGGCTCAGCGAGCGTGATCAATGCGAAACGAACGGATCGAGCGTGCGTACGCCGAACGGGGCAAAATCGCGCGGGTTGCGGGTGACAACGACCATGTTGTGCACGACCGCCGTGGCCGCGATCATGGCGTCCTCGATCAACTGGTCAGACCTCCCGCGCATCAGACGCGCCCAGCAGCGGAGTGTCCGCGCATCCATTGGCAGCACGTTGTAGCTGGCGGCGACCTGATCGACCCATGCCTCGATCTCCGCCGCCTTGGCGCCGTCCTGTGCCCGGGTCGTTTCGACGGCTGCCTGAAGTTCGCCGATCGTTACGGTTGACAAATGCAGGCTGGCGTCGTCGACTGCCCGCAGCCAGGCCAGCACGGCGCGATGCGGGCGGGCATGGCGCAACTCGGAAACGACGTTGGTGTCGAGCAAATACACCGCAGCGGTCAGTCGAAGCTGGGCGGCGAGCGGCGACGCGACCGGCCGCGCGGCGGGACCGCGATGTCCTCACGCGGCGCGTTCGCCAGCAGCAGCTGCTTCAGCGTCGGCCGGGCGGCCTGCTGCAGCCGTCGCCAGTCTTCGATCGGCACCAGCACGGCCGCCTCGGCGCCGCGACGCGAGACCACCTGCGGCCCGTCCTTCAGGCAGGTGTCTTGCAACTCGCTGAACCGCGCCTTCGCGTCCTGAACCGGCCAGATACGCATGAGGTGCCTCCGCGATCAGGTCAGCGGTCTAGTCAGGTGACCCGTTGTGCGCAAGCACGTTCGGCATTCGCCGGCGACCGTCAGCCCCCGCCGTTGATCGTCAGCACCGTGCCCGACGTGTAGCCCGACCGCTCGCTGGCCAGGAACGCCACCGCGTAGCCGATCTCCTCCGGCTTCGCCGGCCGGCCGAACGGCATCCCCTTGGTCAGCTCGCGCCAGCGCTCCGGATCGCCCAGCGTCTTCGCCGCGTTGTCCCGCTGCAGCATCACCAGCCGCTCGGTCTCCACCGGACCCGGATTGATCGCCACCACGCGCAGCCCGTCGGCCGGCGCCTGCTTGCCCAGGGCGCGGGTAAACGCCATCAGCGAGGCGTTGCCCGCCGCACCGGCGATGTAGGCGGACGGGAACGACTCGCCCGCGGCGCCGATCACGTTGACGATCACGCCCGCCCCGCGCGCCTTCATCCGCGGATACACCGCGCGGCACAGCGAGATGAACCCGAACACTTTCAGGTCCCACGCCTTGCGCCAGGTGGCGTCGTCCACCGTCAGCAGGTCGCCCGGCGGGATGGCGCCGGCGTTGTTCACCAGGATGTCGATCTCGCCCGCCTCGGCCGCCACCTTGCGCACCGCGGCATCGGTCGACAGGTCGGCGGAAATCACCCGCACGTTCACCTGCCGCCGCGCCCGGATGGCCGCCGCCGCCGTGTCCAGCACCGCGGCGTCGCGCGCGACCAGGATCACGTCGCAGCCCTCGTCGGCGAACACCTCGGCCGCGGCGCGGCCGATGCCCTTCGAGCCGCCGGTGATCAGCGCCCGCTTGCCCGCCAGTTTCAGGTCCATCTCACGCCGCCTTCCGGTTGTTTCTCGCCCGATACGCCTGGCATGCCGCGCCGAACGCGCCAAAAATCGCCAGGCTCGCCGGGTTGTCGCGAAAACCCCACTCCGGGTGCCACTGCACGCCGCAGGCGAAGCCGCGCGCGGTGGCGACGCGGACCGCCTCGATGGTGCCGTCCTCGGCCAGCGCCTCGACCACCAGGCCGGGGGCCGAGCGCTCGATCGCCTGGCCGTGCAGCGAGTTCACCATGATGGCGTCGGCGCCGACGATGCGGGCCAACTCGCCGCTCAGCGTGACGGGATGTTTTGGCCCGTAGCGTTGCTCGAGCGTGCCCGGACCGCCGCGATGGTCCAGCCGGCCGCCGAGTTCGTGCACCTGCTGGTGCAGCGTGCCGCCGAGGGCGACGTTCAGCTCCTGGATGCCGCGGCAGATCGCCAGGACCGGCATGCCGCGCGCGATCGCGGCGCGGATCAGCGGCAGCGTGGTGGCGTCGCGCGCCCGGTCGTGCAGCTCGGGCGTCTTGCTGTCGCCGCCGGCATAGTGGCTCGGGATGGACGTTGCTCGGGCTGCCGGGGATCAGCAGGCCGTCGATGCGATCGAGCACCGCCAGCTCCGCCTCGCCCAGCGGCGGGATCATGATCGGCACCGCGCCGGCGCCGCCGAGCACCGCCTCGGCATAGCGCGCCGGGGTGTCGTGGCGCGGGTGGCCGTTCACCTCAATGGCGCAGGCGGGGATGCCGACGATTATGTCCATCCGGGCACGTCCATCGCGTCGAAGCCTTCTGCCGTTGAAGCCGCAACTATTGGCGCGGGCGGAACCGCTCCGCAATCACCGAGGCGAGCGAGCCGGCGCACATCAGCAATGCCATGCCGCGCGGGGTGCCGTCGGTCAGCAGCCCGACCAGCAGGCCGGAGGCGGCGCCCAGGCTGTACTGGATCACCCCCATCAGCGCCGCGGCGCTGCCGGCATGCGCCGCGTGGCGTCCCAGTGCCCCGACGATGGCGTTGGGGTTGGTGAAGCCCATGCAACTGATCGCGACGAACACCGGCGCCATGACCAGCGGCAGGTGATGGAACCCGCCGAACGCCACGACGCACAGCACCACGCCGGCGGCCAGCGACACGCGCTGCGCCATCGCCAGAAGCTCCGACGGCGTGTAGCGGCGCAGCAGCCGCGCGTTGAGCTGCGAGGCGGCGATCAGCCCGATCGAGTTGAGGCCGAAGATCAGCGCGAACACCGAGGGCGACAGATGGAACCCCTGGATGAACACCGGCGACGACCCGCCGAGATAGGCGAACATGCCGAAGCTGGCGAAGCCGCCCATCGCGGCGTGGGTGAGGAAGCCGCGCTCGCGCAGGATGGCGGCGTAGCGGCGGAACTGGTCGCGCGAACTTGAGGTGCAGGCGATGGTCTGGCCCCAGCGTCTCCGGCAGGAAGCGCCAGACCAGCACGCAGGCGATCGCGCCGTAGACCGCGAGGATCACGAAGATGAAGCGCCAGTGGGCGAACAGCAAAACGAGGCCGCCGATCGAGGGCGCCAGGATCGGCGCCGCCCCCATCACCAGCATCAGCCGCGACATCAGGATGGCGGCGGCGTGCCCGTCGGCCAGGTCGCGCACCACGGCGCGCGGGATCACCATGCTGGCCGAGGCGGCGAAGGCGGAGACCGCGCGGAAGCCGGCGAGCCAGGCGATCGAGGGGGCGAGCGCGCAGCCGACGCAGGCGAGGGTGAAGCCGGCGGTGCCGATCATCAGCGGGAGGCGGCGGCCGAACCGGTCGGAGACGGTGCCCTGGGTGATCTGCCCGACCGCCAGGCCGGCGAACCAGGAGGCGAGGGTAAGCTGCGCCGTGCCGGGCGCGCTGTGGAAGCGAGGCCTCCACCGCCGGGAAGGCGGGCAGGTACATGTCGGTGGCGCCCGGCCCGACGGCGATGAGGAAGCCGAGCAGAGCGGGGAGCCAGGCGGACGGTTTCATGGGGTTGGTGTGGCGGAGCGGGCGACGTCGATCAATCCTCACCCGCACCGTCGCGGATCGGCACGCAATTTCAGCGAAGCGGGATCGGCGACGACGGATTACGTCGCGATGTTCAACAATCCGATCCGGGCATCAAAAAGCCCCGGCAACGGGCACAGGTCTCCAGGAAGGTCCGGGCTTCCGCAATCGCCGCCGCAGCCTCGGCTGGCGGCGGTCGCCGTCCCGCCCGATAGTCCGACAACAACCGCTCGGCCTGAACCTCGTTAAGCAGACGGCCGGCTGCCATCATCGCGAGGTCATCTGCTTGTTTTGCAAGTTGTCCGAACCGGCCGATAACCGAGCCATGTCGCGTAGGTGCCGCGAGACCATCCACTTGGATAATAACCGCCCGAGCTGCGTGGAACATCGCGTAGTAGGCGGCATGGATCGCCATGCGCGGCATCAAATCAGGCGACGCCCGCTCTGCCTCCTGCAAAAACTCCACTGCGCTGGTCCAGCTTTGGGCTGCCAGGTCCGGTCCGGGCTCACTCACTGCACCGATACGCCCTCCGCGGCGATTCGCGCGGACAACTCGTCCTCGGCAGCACCAGCCACCGCGAAGGCGCCGACCGGGAGGGCGATTGCCTGGATGATCGTGCCGTCGACCACATGCTCCCATGCCGCATCGGCCAACCGGGCCCGTACGCCGCGGTCTTCCGCCAGGTCGTCCGCCAGAAGAACCGCCACGTCGTAATCCGAATCCGGTCGCGCATCGCCGCGCGCCCGGCTGCCGAACAGTACCACATCATGGACCACGCCTGGCAGGGCCGCGCTCACGGCGCGCCGAAACGCGAACAGGCGGTCGGCGGCATCCCGCGACACGATTTCACTGAGGTCCCTGGTCTGCATCAAGCCTCCAGCTATAGAAGCATAATAGCATGCTTTGTTGCAAATGTGCGCCGCCAATCGTGGATGCATGTTGTGAAGTGGCGGCATCATGTCGCGTCTTTTCAACCCCATTGGCCACCGCGCGCCTTTCGTCAAGCGGCCGCGGCCGTCTTCCTGGGTCGACCCCCCTTCTTGCCATTCTGCCGCGAGCTTTTCGCCTTGGCTTGCGACCTCGCCGCCCCGCCGAGCGCGGCGAACAAACCCGCCATGATCCGGCCCGGAACCAAGACGGGCAACGCGGCCTTGACCATGGCATCGACCGAGATATGGATGTCGAGGTCGTCGATCTCGATCAAGGAACCATCCGGCCACAACTCGATCTTGGCGAGATCGTCCGGGCCGACGTCCTGCAGGGCTCCGATCAGATGGCGGGGGATCACGAACCCGCCATTCCTGACGGTAATGACCTCAATGGCGTCGCGATCAGGGAGATAGGCGACAGCCTGCGCCCGGAACTCACTTTCGGCAGCCCGTCGTCCGGCCTCCAGGGCCGTCGCGTACTCCGTGTCGGTTATGTTGTGCCTGGTCATGCCGCGTCTCCGCTCTCAATGCCAGCTTCGGTTCCATCCGCGAATGTTACGGTCGTCTTCCCTGTCATTACCTCGTAGCTCGCGGATCGCACCTGCTTCGCGCCCGAACGTCGTTCGTTCAGAGCGCCCCAGCTTCCCGGCGCGATCCGCGCCATCCATTTGTTCTCAAGGCAAGTCGTCCGCTTGCCTTCCCACCACACATTTCGGGCGGCGCGCAGATTCGCCGCGAGCTCATCGAGCATCTGGTTGAGCTGTCGCTGCCTGACCGCATGTTCGGTTGGCGCAATGTCCATCACGCCCACCGCTTCTGATTCGAACGAAAACCAGATCCGGACTACCCAACCCTCCGCTTTGTGACGCGCATGAACGTGTGGCGGGCAGTGATCGTCGCTGGCAATGACCACACGCGCGCCGGTCTTTGAGTTGAGAAGCTTCGCCACAGCATTCAAAGTAAACCAAACGGGCGGGGTTTACAACCCTGCGCGAGATCCGATGTGCATCATTCCGTCGCGTCCGGCACCCGACCTAACCCCGGCGCACATATGGCCGAACAGCGTCCAGCAACTGCGCGGACGGTGCGAGCCGCGGTCCCTCGCCCGCGTCGACCGGCGGCACGATCGTCACGCCCCAGGTGGGCAACGACCGCAGCGAGGCCTGCGCCTGCGGATGGTCCAGCAGCGGCTGGTTCAGCGATGGCGCCACGATCACCGGCGTGCCCCGGCCGATCGCCTCGGCGACGACGGACAGCGCCAGGCTGTCGGCGATGCCGTGCGCCAGCTTGTTCAGCGAGTTGAAGCTGCACGGCGCGAACAGCACCACCCCGCGCGGCGGCCTCGGACGGATGGCCAGGTCGAAGTACAACTCGACCGACCTGCGCCCCCTCGACGTCCGCCAGCTCGCGCGGTGCAATCACGCGCGCGGCGTTTGGCGTCGGCAACGCAATGACGGTCGCAAAGCCGAGCCCGACCAGCCCGCGCAGCAGCTCGGGACCGCGGGCTGCGGTCGTGGTGCCGCTGAGCACCAGGTAGACGGTGTCGAAGCGTTCGCCACCCGGCGTGTGGTCGAGGCTCATTGTCGCTCTTCCCTCCCGGCCACTTCGGGGGGTGCCAGGGGTGTGTCGCAGCTTCCTGCGTGCCGACCCCCCACCCCAGCCCTCCCCCTCAATGGGGGAGGGAGAAGATTTTTGCCGCCGCTCAATCCTCGTCCGCGCTGTGGCGGATCAGCACGTCGCGCCGGCCGACATGGTTCGCCGGGCCGACGATCCCGTCCTTCTCCATCTGCTCGATCAGCTTGGCGGCGCGGTTGTAGCCGATGTTCAGATGCCGCTGGATGAAGCTGGTGCTGGCCTTGCCCTCGCGCCCCACCACCGCGACCGCCTGCTCGTACAGTCCCCGCTCGCCCTCGCGCGCCCAGCGAGGCCGACAGCGCCGGCGTGCTGCCGCTGGCGTCGTCATCGTCGGGTTCGGTCACCTCGTCGACATAGGCCGGCTCGCCCTGGGTCGCGCAGGTATTTCACCACCTCCTCGACCTCGTCGTCGGAGACGAACGGGCCGTGCACGCGCCTGATGCGCCCGCCGCCCTGCATGAACAGCATGTCGCCCTGGCCCAGCAACTGCTCGGCGCCCTGCTCGCCCAGGATGGTGCGGCTGTCGAACTTGCTGATCACCTGGAAGCTGATGCGCGTCGGGAAATTCGCCTTGATCGTGCCGGTGATCACGTCCACCGACGGCCGCTGCGTCGCCATGATCACGTGGATCCCCGCCGCGCGCGCCATCTGCGCCAGGCGCTGCACCGCGGCCTCGATCTCCTTGCCGGCGACCATCATCAGGTCGGCCATCTCGTCCACCACCACGACGATGAACGGCAACGGCTCCAGCGCCAGCGGCTGCTCCTCGAAGGTCGGCCGTCCCGTGTCCGGATCGAACCCGGTCTGCACCCGGCGCGAGATGATCTCGCCCTTGCGCGCGCGCATCGGCCACCCGCTCGTTGTAGCCGCCGATGTTGCGCACGCCGAGCTGGCTCATCGAGCGGTAGCGCCGCTCCATCTCGCGCACGGTCCATTTCAGCGCCGTGACGGCCTTGGCCGGCTCGGTCACCACCGGCGCCATCAGATGCGGGATGCCCTCGTAGACCGACAGCTCCAGCATCTTCGGGTCGATCAGGATCAGCCGGCACTGCTCCGGCGGCATGCGGTACAGCAGCGACAGGATCATCGCGTTGATGCCGACCGACTTGCCCGACCCGGTGGTGCCGGCGATCATCAGATGCGGCATGCGCGACAGATCGGTGACCACCGGCTCGCCGCCGATGTCCTTGCCGAGCGCCAGCGGCAGCCGCCCCTGGTAGGTGTGCCACGCCTCGCTGGCGAAGATCTCCGACAGATACACGGTCTCGCGCCTGCGCGTTCGGCACCTCGATGCCGATCACGTTGCGGCCCGGCACGGTGGCGATGCGCACCGCGGTCACCGACAGGCTGCGCGCCACGTCGTCGGCCAGGCCGATCACCCGGGCGCTGCGGATGCCCGCCGCCGGCACCAGCTCGTACAGCGTCACCACCGGCCCGGGGTGGTTGTTGTCGATGGTGCCCTGCACCCCGTAGTCGGACAGCACGCCGACCAGCAGTTGCGCGTTGGCCGCGCGCGCCTCCACGCTCGGCCCGGTCGTGGCGCGCGGCGGGGCCGGCTTCAGCAGGCTCAGCGAGGGGAAGCGCCAGCGCGGCTCGTCCAGCGGCAGCACCTCCTGCACCGCGCGCGTCTGGCGTCCGCGCGACCGCGGTGCCCGCGTGCCGGCCGAGGCGCGGCAGGCCCCGGCGCGGCAGCTGGTCGCGCGGCATCGGCGAACGGCGCTGCGACCGGCCCGGTCGCGCACACGAAGTCGTGTTCCGGTGTCGAAACATGGCGGTCCGCGTCATGCGCGCGCGGCGATCGGCGCGGCGGCGAAACAGCCGGCGCAGCCCGCCGAGCCGCGCCAGCAGCCGCGCCAGCCCGCCGGAAGCGCGCCGGCCGCCCGATACCGACACGCGCGCCGCTCCCATTGCACCCCGCCCCGCCGCGCGCCACTCCCCCGCGGTCAGACCGAGCGCCAGCAGGGTCAGCGTCAGCGCCAGCGTCAGGCCAAGCACCCAGACCAGCAGCGCGCCCGCCGGCCCTAGGCCGTCGCGCCCGGCCGCCATCGCCACGCGGCCAAGCTGCGCCCCGATCGCGCCGCCAAGCCCGGCCACCGTCGGCCAGGCCACCCCCTGCGGCAGCGGCACGGCGGCGAGCGCCGCCGCCAGGGTCGGCAGCGCCGCCACCAGCGCGGCCAGCCGCACCGTCACGCTGCCGAGGCCGCGATGCGAGGCCAGCCGCCAGGCCCAGGCCAGCAGCGCGACGCCGGGCAGCGCACCGGCCAAGCCCAAACCCCTGCAGCAGCAGGTCGGCCAGGAACGCGCCGACCGGTCCGGCAAGATTGGCCGCGTGCCGCGTGGTCGCGGTGTCGAACGACGGGTCGCGCGGATCGTAGGTGAGCAGCGCCACCAGCAGGGTCAGGCCCAGCAGGCCCAGCACCAGCCCGCCCAGCCGCGCCGTGCGCTGGCGCATCAGCGCCAACACCGCCGGCGAGGCGAACCGCCCGCCACCCTGGGGAGCGGGATCGGGCGAGCGCATTCGGGCGGCGGTCGCCATGCGTGATGAACCCTTCCTGGTCCGATTCTTCGTCTGCTGCCGCAACTATACGTGCGAACCCGCTGATAAATGAAGCACCGAATGCAAGCCCTTTAGCGCGATCGGGTGAACACAGAAACCGCCGCTGATCAGCCGCCCCCCTGTCATTGCGACCCGGCGAAGGCCGGGGAAGCAATCCGCATCCAGGTACGCACCTCGCGGGGGATTGCTTCCCCCGGCCTTCGCCGGGGTCGCAATGACAGCAGGATCCGGTCAGGCACGCTGCCGCCCTCGATTGCGCTGCAAGCCCTTGAACCGCTGCCAGGCCGGGCGTAGCCACCCGCCATGAGCGAACCGCGCCCGTCGAGGTCTGCATCGTCGGTGCCGGCCCGGTTGGCGGCACGCTGGCCTGTCGCCTGGCGTCGGCCGGCATCGCCACGGCGATCGTCGATCGCGCCCCGCTGCCGCCGATGGAGCATCCGGCTTTCGACGGCCGCGCCTACGCCATCGCCGCCGGCCCGCGCCGCCTGCTGGAGGCCGCCGGGCTATGGGCCAAGCTGCCGCAGCCGACCGGCCCGATCCTCGACATCAGGGTGACCGACGGGCGCCTCGGGCGCCCCGCCTCGCGGCTGCATCTGCATTTCGACACGCGCGAACTGGGCGAGGGGGCCGGGCCGTTCGGCTGGATGGTGGAGGCACGCAGCCTGCGGGTGGCGATGAACGCGCACATGGCGGCGCTGCCCGCGCTTCAGCGTTTTCGCCCCGGCCGAGGCGCGGGTGGAACGCCGGCCCGACGGTGCCATGGTCCATGTGGCCGGCGGCCCGGACCTCGCCTGCCGGCTGGTGATCGCCGCGGAGGGGCGACGCTCCGCCGCTGCGCGAGGCGGCCGGCATCCCGGTGACGCGCCTGCCCTACGGCCAGACCGGCATCGTCTGCGCCGTCGCGCATGAGCGGCCGCACCACAACGTGGCGCTGGAGCATTTTCTGCCCTCCGGGCCGTTCGCGCAGTTGCCGATGTGCGCCGCCACCGATGGCCCGCAGCTCTCGGCGCTCCACGTATCTGCCATCGTCTGGACCGAGCGCGATCACCTGGCGCGGATCATGCTGGGGCTGGACGACGCCCGCTTCGCGCGCGAGATCGCCCGGCGGCTCGGCGATCACCTGGGCGCGGTGCGGCCGATCGGGCGGCGCTGGAGCTATCCGCTCGCCGCGATGCTCGCGCACCGCTACGTCGACACCCGGCTTGCTCTGGTGGGCGACGCCGCGCACGGCATCCACCCGATTGCCGGCCAGGGGCTGAACCTGGGTTTTCGCGACGTTGAGGTGCTGGCCGGGCTGGTGATCGAGGCCGTCGTCGCCGGCACCGACCCCGGCGCGCCCGCGCTGCTGGCGCGCTACCAGCGGCAGCGCCGGCCGGACAACCTGGCGATGCTGGCGGCCACCGACGCGCTGGACCGGCTGTTCAGCAACGACCGAAGCGTGGTGCGCCTGGCACGCGACCTTGGCATCGCCGCCGTGCACCGCACGGCACCGCTGAAGCGCATGTTCATGCGCCAGGCGATGGGCGCCTGAGCGAGAGGCGAGCCCGATAGGCAAGGACAAGCTCGGGCTTTGGGCATCACTTCGCTCCCTCCCCTTGAGGGCTTGGGCCGCGAAGCGGACCAAGGATGGGGGAGGGGTTCCCGGTCACAGGGCCTCCGAGTGGCCCCGGCACCAACCCCCCCCATCCTTGGTCCGCTTCGCGGCCCAAGCCCTCAAGGGGACGGGGAGATTTTTCCAGCGTCCTGCCCTTGCGTCGTTCAGGTGCCCTCGTCGTATTCCGCGGAAATATCCTGGCCGGTGTAGTCCGGCATCAGGCTTGCCGAGACCAGGCTGATCACCGCGCAGCCGGCGATGTAGATCGCGATCGCGTAGCCGGTGTGATACGCGGCGAACAGCGCGGTGGCGATGATCGGCGCCGGACCGCCGGCGATGATCGAGGCGAGCTGATAGCCGAGCGACGCACCGCTGTAGCGCAGCCGCGGCGTGAACGCCTCGGCGATCAGCGCGGCCTGCGGACCGTACATCATGTCGTGCGGGATCAGCGACAGCACGATCGCGATGAACACCGCCGACTCGATCGCGGTGTCCAGCATGCCGAAATACAGGAAGCCGAACAGCCCGGTCGTCGCCGCGCCGATCAGGTACATCTTCCGTCGGCCGATCTTATCGGAGATATGACCGGACAGCGGAATGGTAACGAACGACAGGCAGGACGCCACCAGCACCGCGGTCAGGATCAGGTTGCGCGACATGTGCAACGTGATGGTGCCGTAGGCGAAGACGAAGGCGGTGAAGATGTAGAACGGTGCCTGCTCGGCCATGCGGACCAGGGCGGACAGCAGGATCTCGAGCGGCTGCTTCTTGAACACCTCGACGATCGGGGTCCGTTCGATCTTTCCCGTATCGAGGAGCTGACGGAACACCGGCGTTTCGAGGATCCCAAGCCGGATCCACAGGCCGATGCCGATCAGGACGATACTGAGCAGGAACGGAATGCGCCAGCCCCAGGTCACGAAATCGGCGCCCGACCAGGCGCTGAAGGCGAGGATCGCGATGGTCGACAGGAACAGACCCGACGGCACGCCGAATTGCGGCCATGCGGCGACCAGCCCGCGGCTGCCGTGGCTGCGCGACCATTCCATCGAGATCAGCACGGACCCGCCCCATTCGCCACCGACGCCGATGCCTTGCAGCGCCCGCAATACGGTCAGGATGATCGCGCCCCAGATGCCGATCGAGTCGTAGCTCGGCACGAAGGCGATGAGGAACGTGGCGATCCCCATCACCAGCAGCGTCGCGATCAGCGTCGCCTTGCGCCCGATCCGGTCGCCGTAATGGCCGAAGATCGCCGCACCGATCGGCCGACCGACGAAGCCGATGAAGTAGGTGCTGAATGCCAGCAGCGTCCCGGTCAGCGGGTTCGCGTTGGGAAAGAAGAGCTTCGGAAAGACCAACCCGGCGGCGGTGCCGTAGAGGAAGAAATCGTACCACTCGATGGTCGTGCCGATCGTGGCAGCGACGACCGCCTTGCGGAGTTGTACGCCGTGTTCGGCATGAGAGAGCCCGCTGGACACGCCCGAATTGGCCATAGCTCAACACTCCCTTGACCGACCCTTTTCCAGGTAACGAGTCGTTGATCAAATCGTATGCGCCGTTTCGGTTTTGGCGGCAAGACGAGCGCGCGGATCGATTCCGGTGGCGAGCATGCACCATGACCACCGCCGCATGTCGGCCGCGCCAAGAGTGCGGGCGGCGTGCTGCTGCCTCTGTCGGTGTGCGGGGTGTGTTCGCCGCTCCTCGGCAATGCCTGCGCGGTCAGCGGGTGGGCAGCAGGCGGTGCCCGAGACGCCGCGGGGCATGCCGCCACGGGGCATGCCGCCACGGGGCATGCCGCCACGGGGCATGCCGCCGCGGGGCCCGGGCCAATCGAACCCGGCGCCACCCGCCGTCGGCTGACCGAACGCCGACATGGCTCGCGGGCCGCCGCGCTCACCACTTGTCAACCACTTCGCCGGATATTCGGCGCGCATGCCGCTTCCCCCCACCAAAGCCCCGGCCGCCGCCCCGCCCACCGAACCCCTGGTCGGGGGCCAGTTCTGGGTCGATATCGCGCATCCGCTGCCGGGCGCCGGCGGCGGCCTGCCTGCCTTCGCGGTCATCGATCGGCGGGACGGCCAGACCGGGCTGATGGCCGTGCAGGTCCGCCGTCACCTGCCCGCGCGCCCGCAGGCGCTGCAGAGCCTCGGCGACGTCCTCATCGAAGGCCTGATGACGCCATTCGCCTACGGCGCCGCCCCCGCGTCGGGTGGGGAGGAAGCCGGCTTCGTGATCTGCCGTGCGCCCCCGGGGCCCGCGCTGTCCGCCGCGCTACGCCCCTGGGCGGAGCCCGAGCTGCTCAGCCTGGTGCTGCGGCCCGCCGCGCGCGTGCTCGATCAACTCGCCCAGCGCGGCCTGACCCATCGCGGCATCCGGGTGGACAACGTGTTTCGCGCCGGGCCCGGCCACCCGGTCGTGCTCGGCTGCGCCTGGGCGACGCCGCCCGCCGCGCTGCAGCCGGCCGTTGCCGAACCTCCCTACGTCTCCGTCTGTCCGCCGGGCAGCCGCGGCGACGGTACCATCGCGGATGATGTCTACGCCCTTGGCGTGCTGATGCTCACGCTGGCGCTGGGCCAGGTGCCTCTCGCCGGGATCAGCGAGGCAGAGGTCACGCTGCGCAAGCTCGACCAGGGCAGCCACTCGGTTCTGATCGGCGAACATCGCCTGGGCAACTTCGTGGCGGACCTGCTGCGGGGGATGCTGGCCGAGGATCCCGAGCATCGGCCGCCGCCAACGCTGCTGCTCGATGCCGCTGCCGCCCGCTCCCGCCGGATCGCCGCGCGTCCGCCGCACCGCGCCCCGCGGCCGATCGACGTCGGCAATCTGGTCTGCTGGCACCCGCGCATGCTGGCCTACGCGCTGGCCACCCAGCCCGAGCCGGGCCTGCAGGCGCTGAAGACAGGCGCGATCGGCCAATGGCTGCGGCGCGGCCTTGGCGACGGTGCCCTCGCGGTCCGTCTGGACGAGCAACTGGGCTTGCGCGGCGGCGCCACGGACGGCGAATCGAGTGACACCGATGCCATATCGCTGATGCGCGCGGTGACGGTCCTGGATCCGCTGGCCCCGATGTGCTGGGACGGCCTGATCCTGTGGCCCGGCGCGATCGGCACGGCGCTGGCCGCCGCCCTGCAAGACCCGGCCGCGCCAGCCAACATGGACCAGGCCGGGCGCATCGCCAGGCTGATCGCCGCGGAAGCGCAGGTGGCCTGGGTCGCCATGCGTCCGGACCGGGCGGACACCCAGATGGTGCGTGCGGACGCGCGGCGGCTGGGTGCGCCGTTGCACCTGCCCGGTGCGGCCGGCAGCCTGAACCGTCTGGCCTACCAGCTCAACCCGCTGCTGCCTTGTGTCGCCCCGGCGCTCGGCGGGCGCTGGGTTGCCCGGCTGAACGACCTGTTGCCGGCGCTTGAGGCTGCCGCGCAACGGGATCGGGCGCAGGCGCTGCCGCTCGGTGGTGCCGTGGCGGCCTTTATCGCCGCCCGCGGCGATCGGGCGCTCGAGACCCTGGTGGCGCGGCTCGGCGATACCGCGGGCGGCGACGACCCGCTGGCGCAGCTTCGCCTGCTGGGACAGCTCCAGACCCGCTACCATCCGCGGCCGCTGCCGGCCCTGGGTGGATGGATCGCCGAACGGATCGACGCGCTGCTTGCGGTGTGGCAGAGCCGGCCGCGCCGCGCCACGGTGCGGGCCAGCCTGCACGCGCTGGCCTCGACCGGACAGCTCGCGTCGCTGCTGGCCCTGCTGGAGGATGCTCAGGCCCGCCGGAACGACGAACGCGAAGTGCAGCAGGCGGCCCGGGATCTGGCGCGGATCGACGCGGCGCTGGTGGGCATCGTCAATGGCGGGCCGGTGCGCGCCGAACGGGCGCGACGGCTCGGCCAGGAAGTTGCCGCCGGCATCGGCCTCAGCGCGCTGGCGATGCTGCTGCTGATCGCGGCGCTGGGCTGAACTGGCATGGCGAAAGCGCGCCCCGTTCGCCCCCCGACGCCCGCCGCTTCAGGCTCCGGCGCCCCGCCCGCACGATCGAACGCGTTGATGTGGATTCAGGGTCTGCTGTGCGGCGGCCTGGTCGCCTTGCTGCCGCCGACGGCGCTGCTGCTCGGCGTGCTGATCGGTCCGGCACTGCTTGCGCTGTTCCTCGACACGCAGCCCGGCAAGCCGATCGCGCGCAGCGTGCTGCTGTGCACGCTCGCCGCCAGCGTGAAACCCGTGCGCATGCTGTGGGCCGCCGGGCACAGCATTGCCGCGAGCATGGCGTTGGCCACCGACGCCGATATCGTCGGCACCACCTGGGCCGCCGCGGCGGCGGGCTGGCTGCTCGCCGAACTGGCGCCGGTCGCGGTGCGCGTGGTGCTGGAGGCGATGAGCCTGCGGCGGGCGGCAAGGCTGCGCGCCGCGCGCGCCGCCTTGGCCGAGGAATGGGGGCTCGACGGCGGCGACCAGCCGCCGCCGCCAGGGTGATCGGGTTGCGTGGCTGGCCGCTGTGAGGGTGGCGGCATGCCAATGTCGGGACGTGCTGAACCTGGAGCCGTGGCGCATCTGGATGCAGACCGGCTGCACCGCGGTGCTGGTGACGCACGCGATCAACGCGGCGATTTTTTTGGCCGATCGGATCGCGGTGTTTTCGGCGCGGCCGGCCTGCATCGAGGCGCTGATCGGGGTGGAAACTGCCGCGTCCGCGCGCGCCGGACGTGCAGGGGGGCGCCGCGTTTCAGGCGATCGCCGCGAGGTTGCGCCGGCTGCTGGCGATGGGTGCCGGATAGGGTCGGCGGGTGGGGGCTGGGCTGGGTTTTCAGCTACTCCGATGCTGGTGGCTTGCCGTGCTGGGTGGCGTTGTCTCACGGTGCATAGGGTGTTTTCCCCCGATTACGCCGCGACCGCGCTGGCGGTGGCCGCCGCGAGGGCAGCGACCTCGGCTTGCAGGCGCTGGTGCATGGCATTGTCCGCGGCGGTTGTGTCGCGGCCGAGCCGGCGCTGGGCGGCGGCGAGGTGCCGCTCGGCGCGCTCTCGGCGGCGGCGTTCGTGGCGGCCTTCCGGCACCGGCGGCTGGGGCGGCGGGTTGGGTTGGGCGGCCTCGGGCGCCGGAAGCGGGCGGGCGGCGGGTACCGAGGCCGGGCGTGCCGCCGGGCGCAACATGGGGATGCCCTGGCGGCGGGCGAGATCGCGCATCGTCCGGTCGATGATCCGGCACAGCGCGACCGCCTTGGCGACTGTGCGCTGGTGCAGGTCGAGCGGCAGGTCGTGCGCGCGGCGCGGCGGAAATACTCCATGGCCATGTAGTGCGCGCCGACGATGTGGGCGGCGAGCATCGCCTGCACCGGGTCGCGCGGGAACAGCGCGGCGAGGAATTCCAAGGCGCCGTCGCGCTGGTCGGCTTTTTCCGCGTCGGAGGCGCCCGGGCGCGGAGGGAGGGCGTCGAGGGTCGCGCGCTGCATGGCGGCGAGGGTCGCGGGGTCGAGCGAGAGGGACGGGGTTTCGGTGGGGGGCGGGTTCATTTTGAGCGCTCCGTGGGTTGGATTTTTGGAACGTAGCATGAACATGCGGGAGCGGTCAAGGAAAGATTTCCTGTGTGCGGGGTGGTGACGAACGCGGCAACGCCGATGGTGACCAGGTACGACCTAGAGGTCGCGGCTTACCGACACGTCAATGGGCCTTCCAGCCCGACACGGATTGTGTGCATAGTTCAGCTAGCCAACTTCGCGATGGACACCCTCCTGACACCCAGCACCAGAAGACCACAGGCCAATGAAATTAGAGGAATTTCGAACCTGTATTTCGTTGTGTCGATCCTTGTCCCAGGGTTCATCTATAATGGTGTAATGTCGGGCTTTGTCCCGACACGGGCACACAAGGAAAAAGAAGTCATTTTACTTCGCTATCTTACAGCGACCGCCTTCAACTACGCAATATGCTCTCCTCTAATATATCTTCTGGTCTTTGGCATCATATTCCCATTGCATCCAATAGGGCAGGCTTGCTGTTGGTTCCTAATCATCTTCGTGGCCCCGGTCATCTTAGCCATGGCACGCGCGAGGATCGTTCAGCGTGACGGGTTAGGGTGGCTCTATAAACTGCTGGGCCTGCGCTCTATTAGCCCGATTCCCACGGGTTGGGATTGGATTTTCAGCACAACCGAGCCGTGTTACGTTCTGATCACGCTGACCGATGGGACTGAGATCGCAGGCTATTTTGGGCTGCGATCGATGGCTTCGTCCGAGCCAGAGCGCAAGGACATATACATCGAACGGGTGTACACAGTGCCTGAGGACGACGGGCCTTGGAAGGAAGTCGGAGCGATCCCTTGGCATGCACGTTGATGGCTCCCAGATTGCGTACATCGAATTCAGAGGATGATCCACCGATGGCAAAGTCCGACAGACAGATGGCCCAGGACGGTTACAAGCCCCTCACAGAAGGCTACCAACCGGGCCGTGTCCTTGAACCCCTCCAAAAGGGCTACACCCCAACCTCGACAAGCACGAATGCCCAGCAAGCGCCGCCACAGCCGCCGAGCGGTGGGTCAAGCGCCGCGAAGCCCCCGCAGAAGTAACCCTCGGTCCGCGGCGGGCCACGATGGCGCGCCGGGGTCGGCATCCTTCACCCTCGGCGCGATATTTGAGCAACGCGACTATCGGCGGGTGGCGAACTCGGCGGGCCATGCTACATTGCACTCACGATGCAGCCTGGGAAGGCGATGACCGTCAAGGAAATGGGGCCGGCGCGGGAACCTATCCGGCTCTTTCTACCTTTAGGGGGACTTCGGATGCGTATTACCAATCTGACCTTCTTGGCGTTCTATCTCAACGGCGCGCTCGATACCGGCAAGTATGCCGATATCACATACGACGAAGTTGCTCGGTCTATCGAGGCCGGAACGATATTTGCATTTCCTCGCAAAACGCCTCATCGGAGATATCGACCTGAGTATCTTTGACGAAACCAAACGGGCCGCCCTTGTCGCGGAGTGGCAGGACTTGCTCAACGCGGTCGACGCGCGGCGCAAGTTCGGGGTGGAGAAGAACGGACTTTGTCTGCTGGTGGCTTACTGTCTCGAGGGCATACAACAGCGGCAGGACCGTAACCCTCCTGCTGAGCCACGCATTAAGCCTATCAAATGATACCGGTTTCAGTTTCCGACCTTCTGAAAATACTCGATCAGATACCAGTCTGGAAAAACTTGGCCTCGCTACCAAGAAGGCTGACCGCTTTAGAGACCCGGATCGCGGCTCTTGAAGCTGCCAAGCCATCGCTACCGCACGCGCGGACGATCGATCCTGCGAAGGCTTGTCCGATGTGCGGCTCCGAAATGAGGGTCGTGGCCGAGAAGCCACATCCTGTGTTCGGCGTTGTCGGGCTCAAAGTCCACGAAATGATTTGCTCAAGCTGCAATCATCAGGCCACTCGGGATTTTAAACCCGACGCGGGATATCAATAGGCTGCGGTCGCCGCCTTTGTGAGCCTATACAGCCATCAAACGCTTCAGCGACCGCTCTCGGGTTTCAATCTCGCGCCGCCATTCGATCGGAAATTGCGTCTTTGGTCTATATGTTCCCACCTGGCGGACAAACACCATCTTGTTGCCCTTGAACACGTTGTTCTCAATGGTCTTTTCTGTGCAATAGATTGACGAGGCGCACTTCTTCCCTGTGCATTCTTGCACGAGAAAACGACGTGGTGGTGATGATCTGCTGTTCATGTCGTCGCGAAAGATGCCGGTGCTGCCGGACTGATAATCCGACCCGTCCACCGTGAGGTCGGCCAAGCAAATCGACTTGCTCCATGTCAAAGCCTCACCCGGTGACAGAGCGTCCGCGACGTGGATACCGGAGATCTCGTGTGTTGGCTGCGCTTTGCTTCTCTGGAAATGGTAAATGTCTAGCCTTACGTCTCTCGCCAAGGCGGGCCCAACGTTGCGGACCGTGCCAGAAATCAGAAGCTCAAGTTTGTTCTCGATGTTCCTGAACCCGACGGCTCCAAGATTATCATGCTCAGGAAGGTCCGCAAACTCAAAGAGCCAGGGTCGGAGTTCGCTCAACCCTTCGCTGCCGCCGCGACAAAAGATAGGTGATTGATGAACCGGCAGCAGCGCCCCCACTGCGCTAGCGACTGAGGACACAACACCAAAGAAAATGCCAGTCATGCCGCTAACCTCGAATTCCTGTCCGCGTTCACCTGGTGCCTAGGCTTTGCGGGGGTGGTCGTTGTTCACCTGCGCGGTGAAAAATTCCAGCACGTGCCGAGCCGCCTTGGGCGTCGGCGCGAACAGCTTGGCGGGCAGCAGGCCGGGGGAGGGTGCAATGATGATCAATTCATCCCGGCCTCCGGCTGTCCACGATGCGAAGGAGATGGTTGGCCAGCATGATGATCTCGACGGCCGCTCGCGGATCGGCGAGTTGCACGTCGCGATGCGAGTGCGGGTTCTTGTAGGTGCCAATCGCGCCAGCGAAGAGTGCCGACAGGGCGTCTCGTTCACCTTCCTCGGCTTCCATATCAGTTAGTGGTCCGGTTTGGGGGTGGAAGGCCTGTCGCATGAGACCCGTCCCTATCAATCTGCCGGGAAGTCCCGAGGCCTCCCTCACCGCCACCTCGACGGCCTTCATCGCCTGAAACACAGCCACGTCGTATTCGTTTCGCATGAAGGCCATCCAAACCGTCTGGGCGATTTTCGGGTGGAGGGCGTCCTTTTGAAGCATGCGACTGACGGCATAGTTGGCGAACTCGGCCTCATTCTCGAATTGGCGAGCGCGCCGACTTAAAGCCCGGAAGTCGCCGCCCGTTTGCCCTGGAGCATTGACCAGCAGGCCTTGCGCTTCGAGCCATGCCCACGCCTCGGCCATGGCGAGTTGGATCTCGCCGTTTCGTTCGACCGGATACTTAGGCCAGTCATCATTACGGTTTCCGAACATCTCCAGTTGCGAATTAAGCAGATGAAATAACCACCGGGGTTGCTGCGCCAGCCGCTCCCGCATGAGAAATATCAGCTTCGCCCCCAGCTCTTCCGGTTGGAGGTTAAGCAGGGCGTCGACGTCCGGGATCGCCTTGGGCAGCTCGCGCATCGGGGATTCCATAAGAGTGTGATAATGTAGAGCGTTTTTCGCTAACCGGCGCGGCCCCCACCTTCGGTACCCCCGCAGGAAGGTTCGCGCCCCGCGCCGCCAAGCGAAAAACGCTCTGCATTATCACATTTAGAACATCGTGCCCACGCCGCCTGGGCGACGGCCTCCTGCTTGCCTGGGCGTGGCCTGTCGGACGGGCAGGGGGGGCGCCAGAGATGGTCAAGGGGGGCCCAGGCAAAACTAGCCGCTAGCAGCCTCGGCACTCGTCCCTCAGATCTTCTGCGCCAAGGGCAATCGGCGTCCAGTTCTACGACAGCAGTGGGGTCGCATCGTCAACGACCCAGACCGCATTGCCTCAACCGGTTTTCGCAGGTCATTGTGTCAGCCGCCCGGAGGGCTGGCATCACCCCACCCGCATGCTTTATGACCGAGTCATGTCAGTCCGTTCGAACTCGCCAACCCCGCAACGACCCAGACTGGAATTTCTGGCCGCGCCGGCCTTGCTTGGCTGCCTGCTGCTGGCCTGGCAGGGCACCGTCTCGCTGTCCGGCGTGTCCGCCTTCATCCTGCCGTCGCCCGGCGCCGTGCTGGCGGCGCTGCTGCACCTGCTGGCGGCGCCTGCCGTGTGGCGGCACGTCGGGCTCACCGCGCTGGAGACCGGCGTCGGTTTTTTTGGCCGCCACGCTGCTGCCAGCAGCAAGCAAGTCGTGGATGGCCCGCCTGCGCGGGCCATGACGGCAACCCGGCTGGCGCCACGCTGTGCCGGTCCGGTTCCTGCCCCAACTGGACACCGCGTGTGGGCGTCGTACATTGTCCTGCCTCGATGCTCACCCGCCACAGTCTGGTGCGGCTTCACTCTTTAGTGTTGTGACTCTGGGATTGGGGTGGCGGTATAATGATGGCGGTGTAACGGGATCAACACCGCAATGCCAGGGGTCGAGGGTATGTCCGCTCGCGTTGTCGTGGTGCATGCCGACCCGGATTTTCTCAGCGCTGCCGTCGCCGCGCTCCGAGCGGCAGGGTTTCATACGGCTGCCTTCGTCGAGTTCACGGGTGCCTTGGACACACTGAGATCGGCCCAGCGGATCCAGGTTCCTGGTCACATCCATACGCCTTCAAGGTGGGACGCCGAATGGCGTCGCCCTGACGCGTATGGCGTGGGTAAGGCGTCCCGACATCCGGGTGCTGTTCGCCGACAGGCCCGACCTTGCCCCGCTCGCCGAGGGCATGGGGGAGTTCCTGCCAATTCCGGTGACAGCGCTCGAGGTTGTCGACGCAGTGCGGCGTGCCTGTCCTCCGGCGACAGGGAGCGCTAAAGCGTTACGCCACGTCGCCGTGGGCCGCGCGCTCCGGCGCTTCATCCCTCTCGGCACGCACTCGCTCTTCGCCCAGCGCGCAATAGCCGATCAACACGGCTACCGGCAGGGCGCACACCAGCCAAACAACCACGCCCAACACCAGCACCTCTTGCGTCCCCCCTAGAGCGCATGGGCTGGCACCCAGCGACTCGACCGCGCGCGGCGTTTCACGTTTGTGTGACAAGTCGCTGAAAAATCGTCGTTAATTCGCGGTTGGCGGGCAACGAGCGCGTGCCGCGTCGGTTTTTCCCTGCGGCCTCGCCGCCGCGAGGCCCACGACGGAGCCTGCTGTCGGCGCAAATCCACGGATCCCGGAGCTGGTGTCGCACTTCTCCGCCGGCCTGCCGATCGATTGACGATGGACAGCCGAGAAGGGGCTCCCGCGGGAACGGAAGGTCAGGCCTCGGTGCCTACTAGTGCGCAGCTCCGCCGCCTCCCGCGGGGCCTTCAGGCGGCGCTCGGCGATCTGCGCCTTCATCGCCTTCTGCAGCTTCTCGAACGCGCGCACCTCGATCTGCCGCACCCGCTCGCGCGAGATGTTGTATTGCTGCGACAGATCCTCGAGCGTCGTCGGATTGTCCTTCAGCCGGCGCTCGTCCAGGATGTGCCGCTCGCGCGCGTTCAGCGTCTTCAGCGCGGTGGCCAGCAGGGCCTTGCGGCCGGTCAGCTCCTCGCGCTCGCCGATCGAGGTCTCCTGGCTTTCGCGACTCGTCGACCAGCCAGTCCTGCCACTCGCCCTCGCTGTCCGCGCGCACCGGCGCGTTCAGGCTGTGGTCGGGCGCCGCCAGGCGGCGGTTCATGCTGACCACGTCCTGCTCCGGCACGGCCAGCATGGTGGCGATCTTGCTGACCTGCTCGGGCTGCAGGTCGCCGTCGTCGATCGCCTGCATCTGGCCCTTCAGCCGGCGCAGGTTGAAGAACAGCTTCTTCTGCGCCGCCGTGGTGCCCATCTTCACCAGCGACCAGCTATGCAGGATGTATTCCTGGATCGCCGCGCGGATCCACCACATCGCGTAGGTCGCCAGGCGGAAGCCGCGCTCCGGATCGAAGCGCTTCACCGCCTGCATCATGCCGACGTTGCCCTCGCTGATCAGCTCGCCGACCGGCAGGCCGTAGCCGCGATAGCCCATGGCGATCTTGGCGACCAGGCGCAGATGCGAGGTGACCAGCTTGTGCGCGGCCTCCAGATCCTCGTGATCGCGCCAGCGGCGCGACAGCTCCAGCTCCTCCTCCGGGGAGAGCATCGGGAATTTGCGGATCTCCTGCAGATAGCGGGAGAGATTGCCCTCGGGGGCAACGTTGATGACGGCAGAGACCACGATGGCTCCTTTCGCCTGTTCGGCTGACGGCCCGACCCTGGGTCCTATCCGACCCTGGCATAGGACGCTGGAACAGGGGACTGAATTCCAGTCCATGAAACGGTAGGAATGTTACGTCCTGATTGGCTGCCCCGCGTTCGGCAGCATGCCCCCCAGACGCCTGCCGGTGAGGTTCCTACCTTTCCTCGCTCGGCGCGAGGCTTATACCGGACCGAATTAGTCCTGTCAAGATTGCTGACCTGATCGTGACGATCACGGCCCCTGGGAGGGCCAGCCGAAGCCGCGCCAGCGCGTGCTCAGGGACGTCTTGCGGGGGCTGGATCGGGCTGCTCCAGCATCGCCACCAGGGCCGCAAAATCGGCTGGAATCGGCGTCTCAAAGGCCAAAGTCTCCCCGGTCCGCGGATGGCGGAAGCCCAGCCGCGCGGCGTGCAGCGCCTGGCGCGGGAAATCGAGCAGACGTGACCGCGCCGGCTCCGGCACCAGGCCGGGCGGCGGCCGGGCACGCGGCGCAGATACAGCGGGTCGCCGACCACCGGATGGCCGCTCGCGGCGAGGTGAACGCGGATCTGATGCGTCCGCCCGGTGGCCAGCCGACATTCCAGCAGCGAAACCCCGCCATGCCAGACGCGCATCGTCGCGTAGCGCGTCAGCGCCGTCTTGCCGCCATGCGCGCGCACCGCCATCCGCTTGCGCTCGCGCGGATCGCGGCCGATCGCCCCCTCGATCTCGCCGGCCGGCGGAGCGGGCACGCCCCACGCCAGCGCCAGATAGGCGCGGTCCAGGTCGCGCGCGGCGAAGGTGGCGGTCAGCGCCACCATGGCGGCCTGGGTCTTGGCCACCACCATCACGCCCGAGGTGTCCTTGTCGAGCCGGTGCACGATGCCGGGCCGCCGCTCCCCGCCGATGCCGGGCAGCGTCGCGCCGCAATGCGCCAGCAGCGCGTTGACCAGCGTGCCGTCCTCGTTGCCCGGCGCCGGGTGCACCACCAGCCCGGCCGGCTTGTCGAGCACGATCAGGTCGGCGTCCTCATACAGGATGGTGAACGGGATCGCCTGCGCCGCCGGCCGCGCCGGCACCGGCGCCGGCACCGTCAGGGTATACACCGCCCCCGGGCGCACCGGCTCCGCCGGCTCGGCCAGGACGGTCCCGTCGCGCCGCGCCTGCCCGGCCGCGATCAGCGACTTGACGCGGGAGCGCGAGAGCGTGCCGATGGCGTCGGCGAGGAAACGATCAACTCGTTGGCCGCGCGCGTCGGGGCCGGCAACGATCCGCAGCGGTCCGCCTGGCGCCGCGGTCGATGGCGATTCGGCGATCATGCTACCAGGGATAGCGCGGATCGGCGCGCCGTGGGAGCTGCCGGCGACGTTGGCCGGGGGGAATTGCCGGTGGGATGTGACAGGGAAGGACAGGGATCATGGGCGTGGTCAAGGTGCTCGCGGTGCTGATGGGGGTGCTGATCATCATCGGCAGCACCGTGGTGGTGGTCACCATCATCAAGCGCACCGGCGCCGAGTCGAGCGATGTCGGCGCGGCGGTGGTGCTGGACGAGCCGGCGGGAACGCGGATCGGCGGCATTGCCGCCGTGTCGAACGGGCTGGCCGTGCTGCTGCAAGGCGCCGGGCCCGATCGGATCGTGCTGGTCGATCCGCGCACCGGCAAGGAGGCCGGCACGATCGCGCTTGCGCGCTGACCCGGTCGCGGCGATGGATTCCTGTTCACCAACAAGACGGAGGAACCAAATGCCATCCACATTTCCGCTGCCGAAGGCGCCGTCCTGGCTCGGCGAGTTCCGCGCCTTCATCATGCGCGGCAGTGTCGTCGATCTCGCGGTCGGCATCATCATCGGCGTCGCCTTCACCGGCGTGGTCAACAGCCTGGTGAAGGACATTTTTAACCCGCTGCTGGGCCTGCTGATCGGCGGCATCGACTTCAGCAACATGTTCGTGGCGCTGAACGGGGCGCACTACGCCACGCTGGACGCCGCCAAGGCCGCCGGCGCGCCGACGCTGAATTTCGGCCTGTTCATCAACGCCATCATCCAGTTCCTGATCGTCGGCTTCGCGATCTTCTGGACCGTCAAGGCACTGATGAAGATGCGGCTGCACCAGGAGGTCGGCGGCGGGGCCGAAGACCGACGAGCTGCTGGCGGAGATCCGCGACCTGCTGAAGGCGAAGGCGTAGCAGGATCGCGGCTTGGTCTGGTCGGTGACGCGCACATAGTGCACCTCTCCCGCTTGCGGGGTTGGGCCGCGAAGCGGACCGGCGCGAGGCGCGAAGCGGCCGAAAGGGCTCCGGTGCAAATTTCCCGGTCCTTTTACTCCTGGGCGTTGCAATCATCTGAAAGCAGTGCGGATGGCCCGGTTCCCGCGATACACTGTGGCGCCGTCTTCCAGGGCGGGATCGTCACCGGTCCCGTGGCACATTTTGCGGCCGCCGTTTATCCATGGCGCGCGCAGCCCGGATTTGCCCCACGCAAGCAGGTTTATGCGGCAAGCATATTGCACAAGCTTTGGGGCTCGCCATGAATGATCAACTACACGGCCCGCGCACGAATCTCGGATGACGAGGTGTCATGGCGGAAGCGGTGCTCCGGGATTTCGCTGAAGAGATCGACATAGCGACGCGGCACGGGGATGTCGCGCAGTGCGCGTACGCGCGCCGCGGCGTCGACGCGCACGGCCACCAGAAAGCTGCCCCCGGAATTGGCGATTTCCTCGAGCGCAACGTGCATTTGAACCTCATCATCGCCGTAATATTTCGGCGCAACCAGCCGCTCCGCCGTATCCGCCCCGATCACAAACGTCGTCTTCGGAAACAGGCGCGACTTCTCGACGAAGGTGGGCGCTCTGGTCAGTTCGACCGGCGACTTCCAGGCGAATTGCGCGAGCCGGTGTCTCACCGTCTTGCCCGCCAGCGGCGGCTTGTCGACGTTGGTGACGGAGATTTCGAACGCCACGGGCTGCTGCCTGAGCTCTTCGGCGACCCGCGCCAGCAACACATGCCCGGCGTGCAGCGGGTTGAAAGAACCTGGCAACAACACAACGGGCTGCGGCGCTGACAGCATCATTTGGCCATCGGGCTGGGCGGTGACGCGATCGAGCTCGCCGGCCAGGAGCTGATCGATCGTATCCACGGTCGCGACGACCGTCTGCTCAAAATGTTCATCCGCATCGAGCAGGCTGCGCGGCGACGGCGCGGCAATCCCGCATGCGTGGGCCAGCCACAGGACGATCGCGTGCGAAACAAGGTCTTCTTCGGCGGCGCGATCACGTCTGCCCTTGGCCATCACGCCGGTGCAGTGCGCGATGCCGGCGGCGTTGGCGAATGCGATGTGAAACCGATGCTCGCCCTTGCGCGGGCGATCGCTGACCAATGCCGCCGTCGCGCCGAGGCCGACCAGATCGGTGTCCGCCGGCACCAGCCTGGCTGCGCGTGCCCGAACGCTGCGTGCCATCGCGATTGCGGTATCGGCACTGCATGCCTGTTCCGGTGCGAAGCCGAGAAACGTCGCAAGCGCCAGCGCGTCGTAGGGAACCTGTGCCTCGATCAGCAGCCGAGATCCCCCGGGAACACGCAGCAACTCGCCGATCGCCCCACTGCCGCCCCCGGTGATCGCGAGTGCAGCCTTGCGGCCGGACGCGTGCAATGCGGAGATCAATTGTTGCCACGCAGCGTCCGACGGTCTCATGGTGCGTGCAGTCCGAAGTTGAATATTGCATCGCGGATGGTGAAAGACAGTTTGAACAGAGTCAACTGACGCCGCTTAGGGACGTACGGGGTGCATCATCGTATCGCGCTGAACCGTGCAGGTCTCGGCGCCGCCGTTGTAGGGATCATGGGTTCTATCAGAGCACGGACCATTGCGAGAATCTGATCTATGCAGGAACGTTCCGTTATCAGGCCATCTCCGGAGTGCGGAGCGTCGAGCGGCCCCTACGGCAAATCCCGGGCTCGATGTCATGCAACGTGTGCCAGGCCACCACGCGCTCCGCGATGTTGCCCTGCGGGCCGCAGATCGGCTTACCCCAGCGTTGCATCCCGCGACGGTCCCGCCACGCCCTTCCGGCCGCCGCCGGTTGCCCGTATCATCGCCGGCGTGCTGACCCATCCGCTCCCGCTTGACGTCTTTGCCGGTGTTGCTGGGAAGACCGGGAAAGGTGGCCTCGGACCGGCAGCCGGCGCATTCGGCGGCGGTCGCCACATCGCTCCGTCCCGGTCCATGCGGCACCTGCTGGGCCGCTGCCTGTTGTTCGCGGCGCTGCTGCTGGCCGGCTGCGCGCAGTCGCCGGAGGGCGCCTGCAAGCTGGTCTGGCGCGCCGATCTGCCGATCGAGCCGCGCGACAACCTCATCTTCGTCCCCACGATGTTCAACGACCAGCCGGCGACCCTGCTGATGGACACCGGCGCCGAGCGCACCACCCTGACCGAGGCCGCGGTGACGCGGCTGCGCCTGCGCCGCGACCTGCACAACCTGACCAACACCGTCGGAGTCGGCGGTCCCAGCGCCAGCTACGCGGCACTGCCAAACGATTTCGCGATCGGCGTGTTCCGACTGCCGGTCGAGCAGGTCAAGGTCGGCACGTTCCCATTGCCCGAGATCGGCGGCGTCCAGCCGGACGGGTTGCTGGGTGCCGACATTCTGCTGGCGTTCGACCTTGACATCGACCTGGCGGCGCGCCGCCTGACGATCTATCGCGCCCGTCCCTGCGCCGACGCCCGGCCGCCCTGGACCGTGCCGTACTCCTCGGTCGACGGGATGACGATGTGGCGGGACCGCCTGGTGGTGCCGCTCGCGGTCAACGGGGTCCAAGGGCAGGCCGTGCTGGACACCGGCGCGCAACGCAGCGTGATACGGCCCGAGTTCGCCGCGCGCGCCGGCGTAACGCCGGCGATGCTGGCTGCCGATCCCGGCGGCCGGCTGCGCGGCGCCTCACGCGAGATGGTGCCGTCCCAGCTGCATAGTTTCGATACCCTGCGCATCGGCACGCAGACCGCGCACGACGTGCGCCTGCCGGTGGCCCCACTGCCCGGAGGCCAGGAGGACGCGCTGATCGGCGGGGATTTCCTGCACGGGCGGCGGATCTGGCTGTCCGCCGCTTCGCACCAGATGTTCTTTACCGCACCGCAGCCGTGATAGGCGGCGGCGGTACACCTCTCCCGCACTTGGCGGGAGAGGTCGGGGAGCGAAGCAACGCGGGTGAGGGTGGTGCGTGCGGCACGACCCTCACCCGCTTCGCAAGGGCTTCGCGCGTCGGTCCGCTTCGCGGCCCAACCCCGCGCAGAGCGGGAGAGGTGTACAGTAACGCTAGCTGTTCGGCCCCCGCTCCATCGAGACCGGCTGCCAGCGGCGCAGGTCCGACTTCATCAGCACCGCGGGGTTGACGCAGCTCATCGGCCACTTGCCGCGCAGCACCAGCGCCAGCTCGCGTCCGACATGACGTTTCCGCGCCGGATCGAACCGGGCGGAGGCCGATGCGGTGTGTGCGCTGAGCGTGACGTTCGACATCTTCAGGATCGGGTTGTTGTTGCCCGGCGGCTCGATCTCCAGCACGTCGAGGCCGGCATGGGCGATCCAGCCTTCCTCCAGCGCCTTGATCAGCCCGGCCTCCTGAACCGTCGGACCGCGGCCGGTGTTGATGAAGATGGCGGTCTTCTTCATCATTCGGAAGTGCTTCTCCATCAGCATGCCCTCGGCCTCCGGCGTCGCCGGGGCGTGCATCGACACGAAGTCGGACTGGGTCAGCACCTCCTCGAGCGTGGCGGGCTGCACGCCGTGCTCGATGATGATCAGTTCCTCGATGAACGGATCGTAGGCCATCACGCGCAGGCCGAACGGCTTGGCGCGCTTGGCCACCGCGCGCGCCACGTGGCCGAAAGCGATCAGGCCGAGGGTCTGGCCGAGCAGGCGGGGGATCTGCAGCAGCGCCGGGCGGCCCTCGCGCCAGCGGCCCTCGCGCACCATGCGGTCCTGCTCGAGCGTGCGGCGGAAGCTGGCGAGCAGCAGCATCATCGCGTGGTCGGCGACCTCGTCGATGAAGGTGTCGGGGCAGTTGGTCACCGGGATGCCGCGCGCCGTGGCGGCCAGCACATCGACGCTGTCGACGCCGACGCTGCCCAGCACGATGGCGCGGCACTTCGCGGGCAGCCCGTCCACCACCTTCTTGGTGAAGCGCATGCCCTTGGCATAGATCGCGTCGGCGTCCTGGGCGAACTTGATGAAGCCGTCTTCATCGGTGGGGCCCTCGACGATTTCGGCGTCGAGACCGGCAAGGTCTTCCATCTCGTAGTCGTAACCTCCGCCCGCAACGGTGAAGCTCGCCCCGGCGGGTGTTGCGATCTTGAATTTGGCCAAGTTCAGTCTCCTGGGTTGGAACGCTGCGACAGGTGGTTGGCGGGTGGCGGGAGCTATTACTCCCCCTCCCCTTGCGGGAGGGGGCTGGGGGGAGGGGTTCGTCGGCACCGGCCAGGCGGTTGACCCCTCCCCCCAACCCCCTCCGGCAAGGGGAGGGGGGTAGTGCGGTCAGCTTTTCGGCGGCCTGGCGCGCACCGCCTTCTCATTCACATCGATCCCCCAGCCCGGCCCCTTCGGCAACACGAACTCGCCGTTCTCGATGACCGGCACCGTCTCGTAGAACTCGTCGCGCCAGGGCGCGCTGTCGATGTCGATCTCCATGACGCGGAAATTCGGCGCCACCGCGCTGAACGTCGCGCTGATCGCACTGCACAGATGGCCGTAGAAATTGTGCGGCGCGCAGTTCACCTCGTACACGTCGGCCATTGCCGCGATCTTCAGCGACTCGTTCAGCCCGTTCCAGATCACGTCGATGATCGCCACGTCCGTCGCGTAATGGTCGAAGAACGGCTTGAACTCCCGCCGGCCGTGCAACGTCTCGCACGACGCGATCGGACACGGCGCGCCGCGCTTGATCTCGGCCAGTGCGGGGGCGTCGTGCGTGTCGATCTCCAGCCAGGTCAGGTTGGCCGGCGCCACGGCTTCGGCGATGCGCTTGAAGCCCTCGGTCTTGAAGTGGAAGTTGATGTCGAGATGGATGCCCATGTCGGGCCCAACCGCAGCGCGGATCGCCATCAACTGCTCGGTCACGCCGCGGACCAGCCGGTTGTCCCAGTTCAGTTCCGGCCAGCCCGGCGTGCGGCCGAACCCCGGCGTGAACGACGCCAGCTTGCCGTCCACGACCGGCAGAATGTTGGTCTTCAGCGCACGAAAGCCGCGCGCCTTCACCTCCTGCGCATGCCGCGCCACATCGTCGTAGCTGCGCAGCTCGGGCACGCCCATCAGCGCCGCGCTGCGCACCCGGTAAGTGCCGAAGTGCGACCAGTAGACCGGGATGCGCTCGCGGATCGGGCCGCCGAACAGCGCGCAGACCGGCACGCCGTACGCCTTGCCGGTGATGTCGAGCAGTGCGTTCTCGATCGCCGCGATCGCCTGCTGGTTGATGCCGCCGCGCGACTGCCGGGTCAGCACATGCAGGTGCTGCGTCACCTGCTCGTAGCGGCGCGGGTCCTTGCCAATCAGCACCGGCGACAGCCCGCGGATCACGTCGGACAGGCCGGTAGAGCCGAAGCTCTCGTTGAACTCGGACCAGCCGACGATGCCGTCGTCGGTGCTAACCTTGAGGAAAGAGAACATCCGCCAGCCGGCATCCGCCTGCAGCGTCTCGACCCGTGCGATCTTCATTCGTTCCTCCGCCCGGTGTTCAAACGACCTTGTTCAAGCGACCTTTGTTCAAGCGACCTTGGCGGGGGATTCCAAGCACGGCGAACCGGCCGCGACAAGCTTCACGGGTCTTCGCCGAGGAAGCGGTCCAGCAGGCGCGAGGCCCGCGCGCGGTCGGCGCGCTGCTGGGCGTGCAGCAGGTTGCGTGCCGCCGATCCCATGTAGAACCGCTCGTATTGTTCGTTCCGGCTGGCCAGCGCGGTGCCGGCGAAGTCCCAGGCCAGGCGGAAGACACGGGCGCGCCGCGCGGCGTCGATGCCGGAGGCGCCGTGAAGGTAGCGGTCGAGCAGCGGACGCAGGGCAGGGTTGGCAAGTTGGTCGGTGGTGGGCGTCGTCAGGTGGTTGTGGGCGCCAAGCTCGCGGATGATGTCGTTTACGCGGGGGAACCAGCGCGGCAGGCTGGTGCGCAGGGCGATCAGAGGGCGCACGTCGCAGGCCCACACCCCATTGCCCCAGTCGCGCGCGTCGGCCTCGGCAGCGCGGATGCCGGCACGGGCGAGTTCGGCAAACGTCCAGATCTCGCCCAGCATGCGTTGGGCTTCCGGCGATGCCCCGCCGATCAATTCGGTCATCAGCGTCGCCAGCGCCCAGGCGAAATGCAGCTTCACCTCGGCCCGCACCATGGCGTGCTGCATGATGTTGGGCCACCAGGAGTGGCGGATCACGGCGTTGTGGAGCTGCACGTCGCCGTCGATGAACACCCGCTCGCGCGGCACCTCCACGTCGTCGAAGATGACGAAGGCGTCCTGCTCGTCGAACCGGCTGGAGAACGGGTGGTCGATCCGGTTGCCTGGCAGGGAGACGCTGTCGCGACAGAGGAATTTCAGCCCTGGCGTCGCCATCGGGATGCAGAAGCACAACGCATGGCGCGGGTCGGCGTCCGGCATCGGGCCGGCGGGGTAGACCGCGATCTCGTCGGCAAACGGGGCCAGCGTCGCCAGCACGCGCGAGCCGCACACCAGGATGCCGTGCGCGGTGTTTTCCACTTTGTGCAACTGCACCGGATCGAAGCCGACCGGAGGCGGCCCGCGGGTGCGGTCCACCGTCGAATGCACGATCGCATGGGTCAGCGACAGGTCGGCGCGCGCCAGATGCTTTTGGAAGCGCACCAGATTTTCCGCGCCTTCCTCGTTGCCGTTGGCCGCCCATTCATCCCGGCGCCCGGCGAAGCCGGCGTAGGTGACATTCATGTAGTCGGGCGTTCGGCCCATCAGGCCCATGGAGAATTCCGCGGTGCGCTCCAGGCACGCATGCCGCCGCTCCAGGTCGGCGCGCGAGCTTGGGATCATGTGGCTGACGTTGATCGGCTCGCCGGTTTCCGGGTCCGGCATCAGGCAGACATCGGCGGTCGCGTGCTGCAGGTCGAACACCGCGGCGATGGCATGCGCCGCACCGGACAACGCCGGATGCGTCGCCGGATCATCGATCCGCTCGTTGCCGAGCCAGAGTTCCCGGGAATCCTTCAGCCCGCGCAGGAACTCGGCGCCAGTGCGTGCCGCCACGCGCTATCCCTTCGTCCTACTCCTTGACCGCGCCGGTCATCGAGGAGACGTAGTATTCCACGAAGAAGGAATAGATCAACGCCACCGGCACCGAGCCGAGCAGCGAACCCGCCATCAGCGAGCCCCACTGGTAGACGTCGCCGGTCACCAACTCGGTCAGGATCGCCACCGGCACGGTCTTCTTCTCGGTCGACTGGATGAAGGCCAGCGCGTAGATGAACTCGTTCCACGACAGGGTGAAGGCGAAGATGCCGGCCGAGATCAGGCCCGGCACCGCAAGCGGCAGGGTGATCCGCCGCAGGATCTGCAGCCGCGAGGCGCCGTCGATCAGCGCGCACTCCTCCAGCTCGTACGGGATCGATTTGAAGTAGCCGATCAGCAGCCAGGTGCAGAACGGCACCAGGAAGGTCGGGTAGGTCAGCACCAGCGCGATCGGACTGTCGAACAGGCCGAACTGGAAGACCATTGTCGCCAGAGGAATGAACAGGATGGTCGGCGGCACCAGGTAGGCCAGGTAGATCGCCAGGCCCACATGCTGCGCGCCCTTGAAGCGCAGTCGCTCGATCGCGTAGGCCGCCAGCACGCTGGCGAAGATCGACAGGAAGGTCGCGCCCGTGGCGACGCCCATGGTGATCATCAGCCACTGCGGATATTCAGTCTGGAACAGCAGCTTGTCGATGTTCGCCAGCGTCGGCGAGTGCACCCAGAACGGGCTGTACTTGGCGTAGTCGTACATCTCGTAGTCGGGTTTGATCGCGGTGATCGCCATCCAGTAGAACGGGAACAGCAGCACGATTACAAACAGCGCCAGCGGCAGGTAGATCGTCACCATCCGCCGGGCGCGCGAATCCCAGGACAGCCGCTCCGGCTCGTCCCTGGTGGCGCCGGCGATCGCCTCCACCTCGGCCGGCGAACTGGGTGCGAGCTGCTCAGTCATTGGCCTCGCCCTGTTGCCACTTGCGTCGCCCGACACCGAAGAAGCACAGCAGCGTGGCACCCACCAGGAATGGGATCATCGACACGGCGATCGCCGCACCCTCGCCAAGCTGAGAGCCGGGGATGGCACGCTGGAACGCCAACGTGGCCATCAGATGCGTGGTGTTGAACGGCCCGCCGCGGGTGATCGCGTACACCAACTGGAAGTCGGAGAAGGTGAACAGCACCGACAGCGTCAGCGCCACCGACAGGATCGGCATCAGCAGCGGAACGGTGATGCGATGGAATTTTTGCCAGGCACTGGCGCCGTCGAGCAGCGCCGCCTCGTACAGCGACGGCGAGATGGTCTGCAGCCCGGCCAGCAGCGTGATGGCGACGAACGGTATGCCACGCCAGATATTGGCGACGACCAGCGAGCCGCGCGCGTTCCACGGCGAGCCCGAGGAAGTCGATGTAGGTGGTGCGCAGATGCAGCACGTTCACCAGCAGGTAGGAGATGATCGAGAACTGCGGATCGTAGATCCACCACCATGCGATCGCCGACAGCACGGTGGGCACTATCCACGGCAACAGCACGATGGCGCGGATGAACGCCTTGAACGGGATGTGGTGGTTCAGCAGCAGTGCCAGCCAGAGGCCGAGCAGAAATTTACCTACCGTCGCGACGACCGTGTACATGATCGTATTGGTCACCGACATCCAGAACACCGGGTCCTGGGCGAGCGAGACGAAATTATCCAGCCCGATGAAGTCGCCGGGTTGGCCGATCGTCGTGTCGGTCAGCGACAGCCACAGGCCGAGGCCGAGCGGATAGGTGAGGAACACGATCAGCAGCCCGGCGGTGGGCAGCATGCACAATGCGGTCAGGAACGCCTTGTTGTCGAACAGCTTGGTCAGCCAGCCGTCCGACCGGCGCGGCATGAACCGAACTGTCGTTGCAGCGGTCGCGTCCATCGACCTCTCCCTCGGGACCAGGTCCCGCATGCTGTGCGGGGGCCGGCAGCGCCGCCCCCGCCACTATAGCTCGTCAGCCCTTCAGGTAGCGCGCCGCCTGGCGCGCCGCCAGCTTCACCGCGGCCTCCGGCGTCGCGCTGCCGCTGACCACCGAGGCGAACATGTCCACCACTGTGTAGTTGGCCGACACCGCCGACGACGAGGCGGAGACCGGCCCCTTGTAGCCGTCGTAGTATGGCGTATCCATGCCCGAGGCATACGGCTTCAACTTCGGATCTGCGTCCCAGAAGCCCATCTTCGAGTAGGCCGTCAGCGAGTTGGACCAGTAGCCGAGGCAGGCGGCCAGCCAGGGGCCGTATTGCTCCTTCTCCATCATGAAGCGCAGGTATTCCTTCGCCGCGTTCGGATACTTGCTGTGCCTGAACAGCATGGCGTTGACCACCAGGGCCGAGTCCGGGGTTTGCTTCGACAGGCCGTGCGGCGACAGCTGGTGGTTGGTATCCGCCGCGATCGCCTGCAGCTTCGGGTCCGGCGAGTTCTTGCATGCGAAGTAGATCGACACACCATTGAACGTGATGCTGATGTCGCCGGCGACATAGGCCTTGTTGTTGCCGGCATCGTTCCATGACAGCGTGCCGGGGATCATCGTCTTCTGCAGCTCGGTGGCGTATTTCAGCGCCGCGATCGTCTCTTTCGAGTCGAGCGCGACCTTGCCGTCCTCGTCGACCAGATACGCGCCGTGCGTCCACAGCAACCATGACGCGTAGCCGTTCGCGTCACCCAATGCATGGCCGAGTGAGAAGCCGCAGGGATGCCCGGACTTCTGAAGCTTCTGGCACATCGTCAGGAACTCGTTCAGATCGTCGGGCACCTTGTCGTAGCCGACCTCTTTCAGCCAGGACACGCGATACACGGTCGGGCCGGTGCTGCCGCCCATCGGGATCGACAGCCAGTCCCTGGCGCCCCATTTGGTGCCGTAGAGCTGCGCCAACTGGAACCAGCCGCCGTATTTCGCGCCGAGATACCCCGCGAGATCGCTCATGCTCACCAGCTTGCTGGCGTAGATCTGCGGATCGGCGCTGAAGCCGATGATGATGTCGGGGCCGGCGCCGGTGTTGGCGGTGACCGCGATTTGCGGCCGCAGATCCTCCCAGCTTACGAAATCGACGCGGACGTCGACGCCGGTGGCCTCGGTGAACTTCTTGGTGTTGGCGCGGAAGAAGGTCTCATCCGGGTCGACGAACTTGGCGGGCCGCAACACACGCAGCGCCGCACCGCTCTCGATCTTGAGCGCAGGCGGTTTCACGTCGGCGGTCGGCACGTCGTTGTCGGCGGCGCGTGCGCCGTCCAACGGTAGCGCGGTGGCACCGAGTGTCGCGGCACCCACGGCCGCGGCGCCAACGGTCAGGGACTGGCGTCGGGTTAGATCGTGCATGGCGTTGCATCCTTTTCAGTCCTGCCCAGGTCGGCGTCCAATACGGTGGTATCCACCGCGACCCGAACAGGTCGGACGCCGCCGGCAACCCTGCCTCTACCGGCGGCGTGCATTCGTCAATCCGTGACGCCAACCCATCGCGTCACCCTCAGGCGTTCTTGTAGTACCGCTCGGCTTGTTTCGCCGCCAGCTTGGCCGCCGCCGCCGGCGTGGCATTGCCGGTGACGACCGAAGCGAACATGTCGACCACGGTATAGTTTGCTGCCACCGCGCTGGAAGCCGGTGTGATCGGCCCCTTGTAGCCGTCGTAGTACTGCGAGTCCATCGCTCCCGCATACGGGGCCAGCTTCGGATCCTCGGTCCAGAACTTCATCTTGGCATAGGCCTTCAGCGGTTCCGACCAGTAGCCGATACAGTTCGACAGCCACGGGCCATACTGTTCCTTCTCCATCATGAAGCGGACGTAGTCCTTCGCGGCGTTCGGATACTTGCTGTGCTTGAACACCATGGCATTGAGCGGCGTCGCGGACTGCACGTTAGTCTTCGATACGCCGCGCGGCTGCAGCTTGTGGCCGGTATCCGCCGCGATCGCCTGCACCGCGGGATCGGGCGAATTTTTGCAGGCGAAGTAGATCGACACGCCGTTGAAGGTCAGGCTGATCTGCCCCGCCGCGTACGCCTTGTTGTTGCCGACATCGTTCCAGGACAGCGTGCCGGGGATCATCGTCTTCTGCAGCTCGGTGGCGTATTTCAGCGCGGCGATCGTCTCCTTGGAATCGATGGCGATCTTGCCCTTGTCGTCCACCAGGTAGGCACCGTGCGTCCACAGCAGCCACGAGGCATAGCCGTTGGCATCACCCAGCGCGTGACCCAGCGAGAACCCGCACGGATGGCCGCTCTTCTGCAGCGCCTGGCAGAGCTTCAGGAAGCCGTCCAGATCGTCGGGCACGTCGTCGAAGCCTGCCTGCTTGATCCAGGAGATGCGGTATACCGTTGGTCCCGCGCCGCCGCCGACCGGGATGGAGATCCAGCGCTTGGTGCCCCATTTCGTGCCGTACAGCTCGGCCAGCTTGAACCAGCCGCCGTATTTCGCGCCGAGATAGTCGGCGAGATCGGTCATGTCGTGGATCTTCGAGGCATAGATCTGCGGATCGGAACTGAATCCGATGATGATGTCCGGCCCCGCACCGGTATTCGCGGTGACCGCTTCCTGCGGGCGCATCTCTTCCCAACTCAGGTAGTCGGTCTTGATCTCGATCCCTGTCGCTTGGGTGTATTTCTTGGTGTTGATGTCCCAGTAGGTCTGGTCCGGGTCGACGAACTTCGCCGGACGCAGCACGCGCAGCGTCGCCCCTTTCTCCACCTTGTAGTCAAGCGGCTTGACGTCGGCGGTCGGCACATCGTCGACCTCGGCGGATGCGTGGCCCGACCCAAGCGTCGCCGCGCCGAGCGCGGTGGCCCCGAGTATCAGTGAGTCGCGCCGAGTGAAGTTGGTCATAGCTCGTACCCTCCCAGGTTCGTCATCGTTCGATCGTCACCGGGCACGTTGCGTGACCCGGGCATTTGCGCGCATATTCCGCCGCCTGTTCAACCGCGTAAAGCCGCCGGTGGTCATGCCGCGGCGCTACGCCCCCACCCGTTGACCGCTGTCGGCGTCGAACAGATGCACCAGCGCCGGATCGGCGGCGATGCGGATGATCTCGCCGGGCTTGGCGGCGACGCGTTCGCGGAACGCGCAGATGATCGGTGTGCCGGCGAAATCCGCCATCACCTGGGTCTCCGACCCGGTCGGCTCCACCACATGCACCGTCGCCGGCAGGCCCTCGGGCCTGAGCTGGAAATGCTCGGGGCGCACGCCATAGACAACCGGCTTGCCCTCCGACCCGTTCGCCTTGCCGGGCAGCGGCAACGCCGCGCCACCGTCCGCGCGGAACGAGCCGCCCTCGATGCGGCCCTTCAGGAAGTTCATAGCTGGTGAGCCGATGAAGCCGGCGACGAACAGGTTGTCCGGGTGGTCGTACAGTTCCAAAGGCGCGCCGATCTGCTCCACGTGGCCGGCGTTCATCACCACGATCTTGTCGGCCATCGTCATCGCCTCGATCTGGTCGTGCGTGACGTAGATCGTCGTCGTGGCCAAACGCTGGTGCAGCTCCTTGATCTCGGCGCGCATCTGCACGCGCAGCTTGGCATCCAGGTTGGACAGCGGCTCGTCGAACAGGAACACCTGCGGGTCGCGCACGATGGCACGGCCCATCGCCACGCGCTGGCGCTGCCCGCCGGAGAGTTGGCGCGGATAGCGGTTGAGATACGGTGTCAGTCCCAGGATCTGCGCCGCGCGCGCCACATGTTGCTCGATCACACTCTTCGGCATCTTCGCCAGACTCAACGCGAAGGCCATGTTGTCGCGCACCGTCATGTGCGGATAGAGCGCGTAATTCTGGAACACCATGGCGATGTCGCGCTCCTTCGGCGCGACATTGTTGACCACCCGCCCGGCGATCGCGATCTCGCCGGCGCTGATGTTCTCCAGCCCGGCGATCATGCGCAGCAGCGTCGATTTGCCGCAGCCGGACGGACCGACGAGGATCACGAACTCCGCGTCATCGATTTCGACGCTCACGCCGTGCAGCACCTCGGTGATGCCGAAGCGCTTGCGGACGTCGCGGATGGACACGTTGGCCATTGTTGTTGGACGTTCCCTCTTTGGTGTCACGGCCGGGCTTGGCCCGGCCACCCACGTCTTCGCGTGGTTCACGAAAGGAAGTCGTGGGTGGCCGGGTCAAGCCCGGCCATGACACGATGTGTCAGAACTTCGAAACCCGCGTCTCCTTCGCGGTGATGAACTCAAGCAGCGCCGGCTTGCCGGCCTTGGTCTGCTCGATGCCGCGCTGGATCGCCGCCTTGATCTGGTTCGGATCCGTCACGCGCTCGCCGTAGCCGCCGAACGCCTTCGCCATGTCGGCATAGTTGCCGGAGATGTCGGTCGAGCGGTACTTCTCGGTCGAGATCGGCATCACCTTGAGTTCGATCGCCATCGAGAAGTTGTTCATTAGGCACGACAGGATGGGGATGCGCTCGCGCACCGCGGTTTCGAAGTCCATGCCGGTGAAGCCGATCGCCGCGTCGCCCCAGAAATTGATGCAGGTCTTCTGCGGGTGCACCAGCTTGGCGCCCATCGCCAGGCCGAGGCCCATGCCAAGCTGCGTCGTCTTGCCCCAGCCGATATAGGACATCGGCTCGGTGGACACCCAGAACGGCGAGATCTGGTCGCGCGGGCTGCCGGCATCATGCGTAATGATGGTGTTCTTCGGATCGGTGGCCGCCATCAGCTCCCAAATCACGCGATACGGGCTGATCGGCGCATCGTTGGAGTTGAGCAGCGGCTGCCACTGCGCCATCCACTCGGCGCGGACCTCGGTGATCTCCTTCACCACTGCACTGGGGTCGCGGTTCGACTTGATGGACTGCGACAGCTCGCCGATCAGCGCATCCAGCGTCAGGCCGGCATCGCCCAGCAGGCCGATCGCGCTGACCACGTCCTTGTTGAGATGATTCGGATCCAGCGTGGCGTGGATAAACTTCTTGCCCTTGGGGAATTTGATCCCGAAGTTCGTCTCGGTGAACGAACAGCCGATGCCGATGATCAGGTCGGCATGCTGCACGAAATGATGCACCGTCTTCGGCACCGCGTTGCCGCCGGAGCCGAGCGACAGCGGGTGGTTCTCCGGGAACGAGCTCTTGCCGCCCAGGCTGGTGGTGACCGGCGCGCCCAGCAGCTCGGCAAATTTCCGCAGTTGCGGCCAGGCTTCCGCCCAGTGCACCCCGGTGCCGGCATAGATCACCGGACGCTTCGCCGCCAGGATCGCCGCGGCCGCCTTGCGCACATCCGCCGGATCGGGCGCATAACGCACGCGGCCGACCGGCGTGTAGTCGAGCTCGCCGATCTCGTCGCCCCAGATATCGGTCGGGATTTCCACGATCGCCGGCCCGCCGCGCCCATTGCGCAGATTGTTGAAGGCGCGGCGCATGACGCTGGAGATTTCCGACGGAACGAGCACGTACTCGGCGATCTTCGCCACGCCGCGCATCTCGCGTGAGGCGCTGAAGTTCGGGTCGATGCCGGCGATGCGCCGCGGATAGCCCTGCGGGATCACCAGCAGCGGCACGGATTCGGCGTAGGCCTGGGCGACGCCGCCATACGCGTTCTCGCTGCCGGGTCCGTGCTGCATGCAGAAGGCGCCGATCTTGTGCCCCGAGGTAAGCCGCGAAATGGCGTCCGCCATGTGCAGGCCGATGCGCTCCTGGCGCACGATGATCGGCCGTATGTCCGCCGCCGCCGCGTACTCAAGCAGGTGGTTGACCGGATAGCCGCAGAGGATCTCGATCCCCTCGCGCCGCATGATCTCCGCAACCGCTTCGCCGACCTTCATGGTGTTCCCTCCGTTCGCCGGACCATCGTGTGGCCGGGAGCGTAGAACCGGGACCGTGGCGTGGCAACGTGCGTCCGGATTGGTGTGCCCGGATTGGGTGGTGGGTCAGTTTGAATGCCGCCTACCGACTCAAAGGAGGGGTCGCTAGGTCGCTTGGCTTGAACCGCCGGAATCGACCCAAAGCGGCGATAGGGTGACCGTGGCGGTTCCCACCGGTTTCCACCCAATGCGGGCGGTCAGTCTTGGGGGAGTCGATCGACCGCGGACAGGACGTTGTCAATCGTGAGAATCGTGGAGGAGTGGGAGTCGATGTCGTGACGGCGTTGGGCGGGCGTCTCGCTTACTCACGTCAAAACGTTGACCGTCGCGATCGTCCCCGCCCACGCGAGAAGCGCGAAACCGAGCGGTTGGCTCATTCGTCGGCCCCACACTGCATTCTTCTCAATTGCCATCAATGATCCAAGCGCGAGCATGCAGCCGACATTGCCGACACCCACGACGAACATGAGCAGCATGATTGCCCAGCAACAGCCGACGCACCAAGCGCCGTGCGCCAGGCCCAGGCCGAACGCGTCATGCCATGGGTGTGGGCCGTGCCAATGGCTCATGATGAAGCCGAGCGGGGTGCGGCACTTATCCAGGCAATGATATTTCAGCCTCGAGAACTGAAATGCCCCCGCCAGGCCGAGGACAACAGCGCCGGGTGTCCAAGGGTGCGCGGCAAGCCAGACCCAGCCACCGAGCCCAGCGTGCAACACGCGGTCCAGCAGATGCGCGGCCACGCCGAACCCTGCCCAGGCCAAAAGATAGCCCGCGATCAGCAACCCGTGCAGCACCGCCCGATCGGAACGCCCAGAGATCATGCGATCGAACTGGCGGATCAGCGGCAGGGAGGTCGGCAACATCATCGCCGCTGACATCAGCAACCACCCACTGCTATAGAGCAGGATGGGCACCAGCCAGGTACCACCCGGCACCGAGGCACAGACCACCGCGCCGAGGCCAATCGCGGACCAGTCGCCATGGTGCAGATAGCGCGCATAAGGGCTCGCGTCCCACACCAGCAACGTGATCCAGGACAGAACGACGAGCCCCGTGGCGAGAGGCGGAAAAGCCGGTGCCGTCCGCGCCAGTCGGCTCGCCATCTGCGCTAGCCGTCGAACACGAACGTGCTTTGCAGGGCGTTGAACCCAGAAATGTCGAGATCGTGGCCCAGATCGGGATTTTTGCTGACGTAGCGCGTCGCCTTGCCAACGAAGACCGGTGCGCCGGGCACGGTGGAAAAGATCGTGTCGGTGAGCGTGGTGATCGCTCCGTTCGGTCCGCGATAGGGCTCCAGTTCGGCAAGGCCAACGTCGGCGATTTTGAGCGTTCCGCGACCCTGGTCCACAGTGAACGTGATCGGCACCCTCTCCACCGAGACCACCTCGCCGACCAGTTTGGCGAGTTCCGCGATCGGCCCGCCTCGCTTGCCGGAATACACTTCCAACAACGCCTCCTGTTGCGGGTCGGAGGCACCATCATCGATGTAGACCTTGACGCGGAATCCACCCTTCAGCACGTTGCCTGGAATTTCACAGACCATGGCGACGGTGCGCCCACTCATGTCCGCGCCGTCGATACTGCCTTTGTCGATGTGCCACGCCTGCATCGAATCGCACGTGCCATTGTCGGGATCCTCGCCGATCCAGCATGGGCACAGCACACGGCAATCGCAGACTTCCAGAAGGCGGCCTTCGAGATGATACGCCATTGCTTGCTCCTCCATCGATTCGTACTGTTGACAACGAAATACAGATAGCGGAACGGCATCGCTCGTTGGGGCGGAAGGAGCCAGCAATCCCGATATCGCCGACATTCCGTGGATGAGTTTGGCCCTTTCGCTGCCTTTTCGCAAGGGCCTTGTCTGGGTCCTTGGCCAGCGGATGCACGTTGGCCACCGCGCGCCGGCCTCAACCGGGGGTAACAGCCTTCCGCACCGTTCGCGAAGGATCGCGCGACCATGCTCCTGGGGGGTGGCGTCGTCGGCCAGCATTGCAGGTGAATCTGGATGCTCGCTGCCGTTATGTATCCCGTCCGCAGTGTCCGAACCGCCGCTTACCACCCATTACGGACATCCGAATTGACCCACTACCCCGGATTGCTGCCTAGCCGAGGCGCGCAGCAGGGGCCTGGCAGCAAAGTTGTGGCGCCCGGCAACGCGCAAGCCCGAACACAAATATGTCAACTGATTGACAATGTCTGTCGAACGACATAGATCGCCGCCGCCACACGAGGACGCCATGCCGCTCCCTGCCAACCGCTACCGCCCCGGCGCCCGCCAGCGCGGCGAGGATACGCGCCGTCGCATCCTGGAAGCCGCGCTCTCCCTGTTCGCGGCCGTCGGCTTCGACAGTGCCAGCACACGCGCGATCGCCGAGCAGGCCGGCGTCAACCTGCCGGCCATCCAATACTATTTCGGCAGCAAGGTGGGGCTCTACCGCGCCGCCATCGCCCATATCGGCGAGCAGGCCGCGCAAGCGATCACCCCGATCGCCGTACGGGTGCGCACGGTGCTCGATACCGGCACGCCAGGCCGCGCCCAGCTTATCAACCTGCTCTGCGAGATGGTCGATGCGCTGGTCACGCTGTTCCTCGATGACAGCCTGCCGGAGCGCGAAAGCCGCAGCCTGTTCGTCTCCCGCGTCGAGATCGAGCACACCGCGGCGCTCGATCCACTGAGCGAGATCTGGCGCCAGCACGTGCTGGCACCGAGCAGCGCGCTGGTCGGCCGGCTTGTGGACCGTCCGGCCGAGGATGAACAGGTCGTGCTGCGCACCCTGATGATCCTCGGCCAGGCCAAGATCTTCTGCAGCCGCTCGGTGGTCCGCGCGCTCGGCTGGGATACGGCCGGCGAAGGCCGCGTCGATGAGGTGAAGGCCCTCGTGCACCAGCACACGCGCGCGATCTGCCGTTCGCTCAAGAGTGCGGCATGATCCCGCGCCGTCACGCTTGGCTTACTGCGGTGCTGCTGTTCGCGGGCTGCGCGGTCGGCCCCGACTTCCACCGTCCCACCGCGCCGCTGGGTGCCGGCTACACACCGGGCAAGCCGGCGAACCCAGAGGCAACCGCCGACACCAAGGGGGGTGCCGCGCAGCGCTTCGATATCGGTCAGGACATCCAGGGCGACTGGTGGGCCCTGTTCCATTCCGAGCCGCTCGATCGGCTGGTGCAGCGCGCGCTCAAGGCCAATCCCGACATCGATGCCGCCCAGGCCGCACTGCGCCAGGCGCGGGAGAACGCCTATGCCGGGGAGGGCGCGCTGTTCCCCACCGCGAGCGCCAGCTTTCAGCCGGAGCGTGAGCGGCTCGGCGGCGCGGAGTTCGGCCAACCGAACGTAAGCCCCACCTTCAGTCTGGTCACCGCGCAGCTCAGCGTGTCCTATGCGCCCGATGTGTTCGGGGGCACGCGCCGGCAGATCGAGCGATTACGCTCGCAGGCCGAATACCAGCGCTTCGAGCTGGAAGCGACCTATCTGACGCTGACCTCCAACATCGTGGTCGCGGCGATCAACGAGGCTTCGCTGCGCGGGCAGATCGAGGCGACCCAGCAGATCATCAAGGCCGAGGCCGACCAGCTTGACGTGGTGCGCCAACAGCTTGCCGCCGGCGGGGCATCGCGCGCCGATCTGCTGTCGCAGCAGGCCACGCTGGCGCAATCCCGCGCGACCCTGCCGCCGTTGCGCAAGCAGCTTGCCCAGCAGCGCGACCAGCTTACCGCGCTGGTCGGCGGCTTCCCCAGCCAGGAGCTCGACGCCAGCTTCGATCTTGCCGACATCACGCTGCCGACCGATCTACCCGTCAGCCTGCCCTCACAGCTTGTCGAACAGCGCCCCGACGTGCGCGCGGCGGAGGCACAGTTCCACGCCGCGAGCGCCAGCCTCGGCGTTGCGATTGCAAATCAACTGCCGCAGTTCAACATCGGCGCCACGCTCGGCACCGCGGCCCTGGGCTTCACCAACCTGTTCACGCCGGCGACCGGCGTGTGGAGTATCCTGGGCGGCGTCACGCAGACGCTGTTTGACGCCGGCACGCTCTTGCACAAGAAGCGCGCCGCGGCGGCCGCGTTGGACGAGGCGGCGGCGCAATACCGCAGTACCGTGATCAAGGCGTTCCAGAACGTCGCCGACGCCTTGCGCGCGCTGCAGTTCGACGCGGACACGCTGCACGAACAGGCGGCGGCGGAGAAAGCCGCCTCCGACAGCCTGGCGCTGGCCCGCGTGCAGTATCAGGCCGGCGCGATCAGCTACCTGACCCTGTTGAATGCCGATCGCACCTGGCAGCAGGCGCGGTTGTCGCTGGTGCAGGCCGAAGCCGCGCGCTTCGCCGACACCGCCGCACTGTTTCAGGCCCTGGGTGGCGGCTGGTGGCACCGCACCGACGTCGTCGCCGGCGCGAACGGCCCCGACCACCTGACGCCGCCACTCGCCGCGGCATTGCAGCATTGACGGAGGCGCAACGATGATCCGGCGAATGATCGTGATGCTGGTGCTGATCGGCGCCGTGCTGGGCGGCTACTTCTACTTCCAGCAGTTCAAGGCGAAGATGATCCACGGGTTTCTGGCCTCGATGGCCAATCCGCCGCAGACGGTCTCCACTGTCACCGCAACGACGCAGACCTGGCAGCCGGAAGTGCAGGCGGTGGGCAGCCTGCGCGCAGAGAACGGTGCCACGCTGTCGCTGGAGGTCGGCGGTGTGGTCGACCGGATCGACTTCAAATCGGGCGACGACGTGCAGGCAGGCCAGGAGCTGCTGCGACTGCGCCTCGATGACGACACCGCGAAGCTGGCGGCGCTGCAGGCGAGCGCGGCGCTCGCGCAGGTCAACTACGACCGTGACCAGCGGCAGTTCCGCGCCCAGGCGGTCAGCCAGGCGGTGGTCGACGCGGACAACTACAATCTGAAGAACGCGCTGGCACTGGTCGAGCAGCAGCGGGCAATTCTGGCCGAGAAGACCTTGCGTGCGCCATTCGCCGGCCATCTTGGCATTCGTGCCGTCGATCTTGGCCAGTATCTCACGCCCGGGACCACGGTTGTCACGCTGCAGGCGCTCGATCCGTTGTTCGTCGATTTCACCGTGCCGCAGCAGGCGCTCAGCCGGGTGGTGGTGGGCCAGGCGGTGGTCGCCAAGGTCGATACGTTCCCCGATCAGACGTTCCGCGGCAAGATCATCGCCATCAACCCGACGGTCGATACCAACTCGCGCAACGTGCAGATGCGCGCCAGTCTGCCGAACCCGGATCATCGGCTGCTGCCCGGGATGTTTGCCTCGATCGATATCGCGGCCGGCGCCCCCGAGCAGCACATCACGTTGCCGGCAACCGCGATCACCTACAACCCGTATGGTAGCACGGTCTACCTGGTGGAGAAGAAGGGCGAGACCGCGGCCGGCCAACCCCAGCTTGTCGCCAGGCAGAGCTTCGTCACCACGGGTGCGACGCGCGGCGATCAGGTTGCGGTGCTGACCGGCGTCAAGCCGGGCGACGTGGTCGTCTCCGCCGGGCAGATCAAGCTGCACAATGGCGTGCCGGTCATCGTCAACAACACGGTGCGGACCGCCGACAATCCAAACCCCGCTCCGGTCGATCGCTGAGCGGGCAGGAGACGCGCCATGCGGTTTACCGACATCTTCATCCGCCGTCCGGTACTGGCCAGCGTCGTCAGCCTGCTGATCCTGGTGCTCGGCCTGCGTGCCATGGGCACGTTGCAGGTGCTGCAATACCCGAAGACCGAGAACGCCGTGGTGACCATCATGACCACGTATTATGGGGCGGACCCGAACGTCATCGCCGGCTTCGTCACCACGCCGCTGGAGAACGCGATCGCCCAGGCGAACGGCATCGACTACATGCAGTCCAGCAGCCAGTCCGGCGTCAGCACGATCACCGTCTATCTGCGGCTGAACTACGACCCCGACAAGGCGCTGACCGAGATCAACACCAAGATCGCTTCGGTGCTGAACCAGTTGCCCGCCGGCACGCAACAGCCGGTGCTGACGGTGAAGGTCGGGCAGACCATCGATGCGATGTATATCGGCTTCAGCTCCAAGGTGCTCGGCGCCAACCAGATCACCGACTACCTGGTGCGCGTCGTGCAGCCGAAACTGCAGGCGGTGCCCGGGGTGCAGACCGCCGAGCTGCTGGGCGGCAAGTATTTCGCGTTGCGTGCCTGGCTGGACCCGGAGAAGCTCGCCGCGCACGGCCTAACCGCGACCGACGTGTCGCAGGCGCTGGCCGCCAACAACTACATCTCCGGCGTCGGCACCACCAAGGGCCAGATGGTCCAGGTCAACCTGACCGCGTCGACCGACCTGCACACGCTCGATGCGTTCCGCGAACTGATCGTGAAGCAAACGGGGCCGTCGATCGTGCGGCTGAAGGACGTGGCGAACGTCACCCTCGGCAACGACGAGTATGAAACGGAGGTCGGCTTCGACGGCCAGAGCGCGGTCTATATCGGCATCCAGGTGGCGCCGGGCGCCAATCTGCTGGACGTCATCAAGGGCGTGCGCACGGTCTTCCCGGGTATCCAGCAGCAACTGCCGCAAGGCCTGAACGGCGTTATCGTCTACGACTCGACCGACTTCGTTTCCAGCTCGATCAACGAGGTGGTGCGCACGCTGATCGAGGCGGTACTGATCGTCACTCTGGTGGTGTTCGTTTTCCTCGGTTCGCCGCGGTCGGTGCTGATTCCGATCATTGCCATTCCGTTGTCGCTGATCGGCACCTTCACGATGATGCTGGTGTTCGGCTTCACCATCAACCTGCTGACGCTGCTGGCACTGGTGCTGGCGATCGGGCTGGTGGTGGATGACGCGATCATCGTGGTGGAAAACGTCAATCGCCATCTGGAGGACGGCATGCGTCCCGTCCCGGCGGCGATGCAGGCGGCGCACGAGCTGGCCGGGCCGATCATCGCGATGACCGTCGTGCTGATCGCCGTCTACGTGCCGATCGGCTTCCAGGGCGGCCTGACCGGTGCGCTGTTCACCGAGTTCGCCTTCACCCTGGTCGGTGCCGTAACGGTGTCCGCCATCATCGCGCTGACGCTGTCGCCGATGATGACCTCGCGGCTGCTGCGCCCGCACGCACCGGGCGCGCGCGATTGGGAATCGCGGCTGGTGGCCTTCATCGACCGCGGCTTCAGCGCAATCCACCGGCGCTACCAGCGCTGGCTCGCCGGCAGCCTCGACTACCTTCCGGTCACCGCAACCTTTGCGCTGATCATTCTGGGCAGCATCTATTTCTTCTACACCGGCTCGAAGACCGAGCTGGCGCCGGAGGAGGATCAGGGCGTGGTCATCACCGCGGCCACCTCGGCGCCGAATTCGACGCTGGCGCAGCGCCTGCTGTACGACCGGCAGGTCTACCAGGATTTCGCCGGCTATCCGGAAACCGCGCATGTGTTCCAGCTCGACGTGCCGGGGCAGGACATCTCCGGCATGGTGCTGAAACCGTGGGATCAGCGCAGCCGCACCACCGCGGTGCTGCAGCCGCTCGTGCAGCAGGCGATGAACGGCATCGCCGGGCAGCAGATCGTGGCATTCCAGCCGCCGCCGCTGCCGGGTGGGATCGGCCTGCCGGTGCAGTTCGTGATCGGCACCACCGAGCCATTCGCGCAACTGAACGACGTGACGCAGAGCTTTCTGCAGCAGGCGCGCGCCAGCGGGCTGTTCATCTTCCTCAACACCGATCTGCGCATCGACAATCCGCAGGTGACGGTGCAGATCGATCGCAGCAAGGCGGCGCTGATGGGCTTGAACATGAGCGATGTCGGCGGTGCGCTGGCGTGGATGCTCGGCGGCGGCTACGTCAATTATTTCGGCCTCGATGGCAGGTCCTACAAGGTCATTCCGCAGGTGCAGCAGCGCTACCGGCTGAACCCGTCGCAGATCCTGGACTACCACATCCGCACCGCCGGCGGCGCCTCCGTGCCGCTGTCCACCATCGCCCACGTGCTGACGCAGACGCAGCCGGAGTCGCTCAACCACTTCCAGCAGCTCAATGCCGCCATGATCCAGGGCGTGGTGGCACCGGGCGTGACCATGGGCACCGCGATGGACTACCTCGACAGTCTCGCCGCGCGCACGCTGCCGCCGGGCTACACGGTCGACTACGGCGGGCAGTTCCGCCAGTTGAAGCAGGAATCCGGCGGCTTCCTGGTCACTTTCGGCTTCGCGCTGATCATCATCTTCCTGGCGCTGGCCGCGCTGTTCGAAAGCTTCCGCGATCCGTTCATCATTCTGGTATCGGTGCCGATGTCGATCGCCGGCGCACTGTTCTTCGTCGCGCTGGGCGTGCACGGCGCCAGCCTCAACATTTATACCGAGGTCGGACTGGTCACCTTGATGGGCCTGATCAGCAAGCACGGCATCCTGATCGTCGAGTTCGCCAACAAGCTGCAACTTGAGGGTCGCAGCAAGCGCCAGGCGATCGAGGAAGCCGCCGGCATCCGGCTGCGCCCGATCCTGATGACGACGGCGGCGATGGTGCTGGGCGTGGTGCCGCTGATCACCGCCTCCGGCGCCGGGGCGGTGTCGCGCTTCGACATGGGGCTGGTGATTGCGACCGGGATCGCGATCGGCACGTTGTTTACGCTGTTCGTCGTTCCCGCGGTGTACCTGCTGATCGCCGCGGAGCACCATGTGGTGTCGGAGCCGGAGGCCGACCCGGCAACTGCGGCGGGGTGAACGGTGAATTCTCCCCCTCCCCTTGAGGGAGGGGGTTGGGGGAGGGGTTACGAGGCAAAGTAATTGATGCCGCCAGCCGCCAGCCCCCTCCCCCCAGCCCCCTCCCTCAAGGGGAGGGGGAGGTTCATTCAACTCAATCCGCCGCCTCGGACATGCCGATCGGCGGCTGCACGTCGTCGGGGATCGGGCATACATACGGCGTGCGTGCCAGTCGCGCCTGGTGGTCGGCCTTCGCCCGGGCCAACAACGTTTCGTCGCGGATCGCGTCCAGCGCGGTGCCGGCCATCACCTTGGCGACGTGCACCATCCCCTTGTGCGCCGCCGGCGTCATGCCCTGCGCGGTCAACTGCCAGGAGTGGCCCGGCGTGCCGATCGCATAGGTCGCGCCACGCGCCTGCACGGTCGGCACCGCCCAGCTTACGTCGCCCACGTCGGTCGAGCCCATCATCGGCGCGCCCTTGGCGTCGAACGGCACGATCACGTCACACAGCGTGGCATCGCCACGCGGCGGCAGGCCGACGCGGCGCCAGGACGTTTCGATATCCTCCTCGCTCAGCGTGCCCTGGATCTTCGCCGCGAAGGCGCGATCCGCGTCGTCGAACGGCGGCGGGCCGAGCCGTTCCATGTTGGCATACATCGCCTTCTCAAGTGGCGTGTTGCCCATCAGGTTGGACACCGCGCTGACCACCTTGGCGCTGACCGAGGTCTCGGTCATCAGCGCGGCCCCGTCGGCGATCTTCCTCACCCGAAGGATCAACCGGTTCAGCTCCGGCAGGTCGCGGGCACGGATGAGGTAGCGCACCTTGGCGTGCGCCTGCACGACGTTCGGTGCGATGCCGCCGGCATCCAGCAGCGCGTAGTGGACGCGCGCGTCGGACGGCATGTGCTCGCGCATGTAGTTGACGCCGACATTCATCAGCTCGACGGCGTCCAGCGCGCTGCGGCCCAGGTGCGGCGCCGCGGCGGCGTGGCTGGCGCGGCCGGTGAAGCTGAAATCGATCCGCGTGTTGGCCAGCGACATGGCGTCATCGACACGACAGAACGCCGCCGGGTGCCAGGTGATGGCGATGTCCACGTCGTCGAACGCGCCGTCGCGCACCATGAACCCCTTGGCGGCACCGCCCTCCTCGGCCGGGCAGCCGTAGTAGCGCACGCGGCCTTTGACCCCGTGCGCCGCCAGGTAGTCCTTCACCGCGGTCGCGGCGAGCAGCGACGCCGAGCCGAGCAGATTGTGCCCGCAGCCATGGCCGTGGCCGGCGCCGGGCAGCGGGCGGTGTTCGGCGACGCCGGCCTCGTTGGAGAGCCCCGGCAGCGCGTCGTACTCGCCCAGGATGGCGATCACCGGGCCGTCCTCGCCGGACTCGCCCACCACGGCAGTCGGGATGCCGGCGACGTTGCGCGTCACGCGAAAACCCTGCTGTTCCAGCATCGCGGTGTGTTCGGCGCAGGAGCGATGTTCGGTATAGGCGATCTCCGGCATGCCCCAGACGCGGTCGGACAGCGCCTCGAAATCGTCCTTCTTGGCGTCGACCAGGCGCCAGATTGCCTCGGTGTTCTGCATTGACATTGCCCTCGTCTGTGCCGGTCCCGCATTGATCGGGTCCGGCGTCGCCCCAACAATTGGACGATAGATCAGCTTCGCGCTGCTCGCCCAGATGGTCTCTTGTAGGCCGAATAGCTGCCTGGGAACAGCGCGCCGACCTGGGGTTGCACATCACGCGGGATCGTCGCGTCACACCGCATGCCCGGGGGCCACCGCGTGCCGGCCTCCGTCGCTACAAACCGGGACGCCAGGCGGGATGCCAGGCCGGATGCCAGGCGGGATGCCAAGTCGGATGAACGTACTGTTAGCCGACTAAATCCGAATTTAGAGGGCGAGAAGCCGGTCCCTCCCCATCAATAGCGCGGGACAGCAGAAGCCGACAGGACAACGCAACCCGGTTCCCGACGGACCGCGGAGCGGCGAGCGGCCGATGATGGATGACAGGGAGCCTTGTATGGATCGGCGATACAGACGGATGGCCTTGCGGCTGGGCGGCGCTTGCCTGTGCGCCGGGCTTGCGGTCGGGATCGGATTCCTCGGCCGCTCGATCGCGCAGACCTCGCCGACGTCGCCGCCGCAGGCGGCGTCGCCCGCGGTCCCGGTGACCGTCGCCCGCGCCACCCGCCAGGACGTGCCGGTGTTCGCCGAGGGCGTCGGCACGGTGCAGGCGTTCCAGTCGGTGCTGATCCAGGCGCGCGTCACCGGCTGGCTCGACCGTATCGCCTTCAACGAAGGGCAGGACGTCAAACCCGGCAACCTGCTGGCGGAGATCGATCCGCGGCCCTATGCCGCCGCTCTGGCCCAGGCCCAGGCCAAGCTTGCGTCGGACCAGGCAACCCTTGCCAACGATCAGGTCAACCTGAAGCGCGACGCGACGCTGGCGCAACGCAGCTTCCAGACTCAGCAGCAGGTCGACAACGATGCGGCCGCCGTGCGCGTGATGCAGGCGTCGATCCAGGGCGATGACGCCGCGATCCAGACGGCCGCGCTCAATCTCAGCTTTTGCCGGATCGCCGCGCCGATCGAGGGCGTCGTGGGGCTGCGGCTGGTCGATGTCGGCAACCTGATCCAGGCGGGGGCCGGGCAAGGCATCGTCACGATCACGCAGATCCAGCCGATCTCCGTCGTCTTCACCCTGCCGCAGGACGATCTGCCCCGCATCCAGACCGCGCTGGCGGCCGGCAAGCCCCTGGTGGTCGCCTATGGGCAGGACGACCACACCAGGCTCGACAACGGCACGCTGGTGGCGGCGAGCAACAGCATCAGCGCCAGCACCGGAACGATCCAGTTGAAGGCGACATTCCCCAATGCCAGCCGGCATCTTTGGCCGGGCCAGTTCGTGAACGCCCATCTGCAACTCGCGGTCGAGCACGACGCGGTCACTGTTCCGGTGCCAGCGATCCAGCATGGGCCGGATGGTCTCTACGTCTTTGTCGTCGGACCGAATTCGCAGGTCGCCAGCCGGCCCGTCAGCGTCGGCTATCAGGATCAGGCGCTGGCAGTGGTCACCAAGGGTCTCAACGGGGGCGAGCAGGTCGTGGTCGCCGGCCAGTCGCGGCTGCAGGACGGCACCGAGATCACCGTCCGGACCGGCACGGCCGGCACATGAGGGCGTATCGGGACAACGACGAGATGCCAGCGCAATGAGTATTTCGACCCCCTTCATCAAGCGCCGCATCGGCACCTCGCTCGTCATGGCGGCCATCGTGCTGGTCGGCTTGGCGGCGTTCCCGCTGCTGCCGATCGCGCCGCTGCCGCAGGTGGATTTTCCCACGCTCACCGTGACCGGCCAGTTTGCCGGCGCCAGTCCGGAGACCATGGCGGAAAGCGTCGCCGAGCCGCTGGAAACCCAGTTCGCCCAGATCCCCGGCCTGGCGCAGATGACCTCCACAAATGTGCTCGGCACCAGTACCGATCACGCTGCAGTTCGACCTCGATCGCAACATCGACGCCGCGCAGGGCGACGTGCTGGCGGCGATCAATGCGGCGCAGGGACAGTTGCCGAAGGCGATGCCCAGCCAGCCGACGATCCGCAAGGTCAATCCGGCTGACGCGCCGATCATGATCCTGGCGGTGCAGTCCACACTGCTGCCGCTGACCGAGGTCGATGACAACGCGGAGAACATCCTGGCGCAGCGGCTGTCGCAGCTCACCGGGGTGTCGCAGGTGCTGGTGGGTGGCCAGCAGAAGCCCGCCATTCGCGTGCAGATCGACCCGGCCAAGCTCGCGTCCATGGGCCTGACGCTGGAGGACGTCCGCAACGTCCTGACCAATGCGACGGTCAACGAGCCGAAGGGCAGCATCGACGGCCCCGACACCGCCTATACCGTCATGGCCGACGACCAGCTTATCACCACCGCGCCGTACAACGACATCGTCGTCGCCTACCGCAACGGTGCGCCGATCCGCATCCGTGACATCGGCCAGGCGGTGCGCGGGCCGCAGAACCGCGAGCTCGCCGCGTGGCAGAATGGCAGGCGTGGCGTGCTGCTGCTGATATTCAAACAGCCCGGCGCCAACGTCATATCGACAGTGGAACACGTCAAGCAGGCGCTGCCGCCGCTGGAGGCCAGCATCCCGCCCGCCATCCATGTCAGCACGATCGTCGATCGCACGCAGATGATCCGCGCCTCGGTGAACGACGTGGAGTTCACGCTGCTGCTGTCGATCAGCCTGGTCGTGATGGTGATCTTCCTGTTCCTGCGCAATGCGTGGGCGACGATCATTCCCAGCATCACCGTGCCGGTCGCGCTGATCGGCACTTTCGGCGCGATGTATCTGCTGGGGTTCAGCCTGGACAACCTGTCACTCATGGCGCTGACCATCTCGGTCGGCTTCGTCGTCGACGACGCGATCGTGATGCTGGAGAACATCTATCGCCACGTGGAGGACGGCATGCCGCCGTTCGAGGCGGCGATCAAGGGCGCCGGCGAGATCGGTTTCACCATCGTGTCGATCAGCCTGTCGCTGATCGCCGTCTTCATCCCGCTGCTGCTGATGGGCGGCATCGTCGGGCGGCTGTTCCGCGAGTTCGCCATGACCGTCTCGGTCGCGGTGCTCGTCTCCGCCTTCGTGTCGCTGACCCTGACGCCGATGATGTGCGCCAGCTTCCTGAGCAACCGGCATCGCGCGCACGGCCGGCTGTACCGGATCATCGAGGCGGGGTTCGACGCCATCATCGGCTTCTACGGGCGCACGCTGGACGTGGCATTGCGGCACCGGTTCATCACGCTGCTGACCTTCCTCGGCACGGTGACCCTGACCGTGGTGCTTTACATCCAGCTCCCGAAAGGATTCTTTCCGGTCGAGGATATCGGTTTCATCGTCGCCACCACCGAAGGCGCGCAGAACGCATCGTTCCAGCAGATGGAGCGGTTGCAGACCCAGCTCAACACGATCATCGGCAACGATCCGGCCGTTGCCTCCTTCGCCTCGCAGGTCGGCGCGGGCACCGCGGGCGCGCAGGGCAATGACGGCCACATGTGGATCAACCTGAAGCCGTGGGACCAGCGTCCGAACGACGGCGTGATGAAGGTCATCGCGCGCCTGGCCGAGAAGGCCAAGGCGGTGCAAGGGGTGAACCTCTACATGCAGCCGGCGCAGGACATCAACGTCGGCGGCCGCCTGGCGCGCACGATGTACCAATACACGCTGCAGGACGCCAACGCCGCGGAGCTGAACCGCTGGGCGCCGAAGGTGCTGGACGCGATCAAGGCGCTGCCGATGCTGCGCGATGTCGCCACCGACCAGCAGATTGCCGGCACGACGGCGACGCTGACGATCGATCGCGGCGCGGCCCAGCGCTTCGGCATTCAGCCGCAGCAGATCGACGACACGCTGTATGACGCGTTCGGTCAGCGCGAGGTGACGCAGTATTTCACGCAGCTTAACTCGTATTACGTGATCCTGGAGGTACCGCCTGGGCTGGAGGGCAATCCGGACACGCTAAGCAAGCTTTACGTGAAGTCCGCGAGCGGCGCGGCCGTTCCGTTGTCGGAGCTGGTGAAGACCGATACGGTACCGGTCGCACCCCTGGCGGTCAACCACCAGAGTCAGTTCCCGGCGGTGACCATCTCGTTCAACCTGGCGCCAGGTGCCGCGCTCGGCCAGGCGGTGGACGCGATCGAGCAGGTCCGCGGCAAGCTGGGCCTGCCGCTCGCGTTGCAAGGCTCCTTCGAGGGCACCGCGCAGGCATTCCAGTCCTCGCTGAGCAGCGAGCCCTATCTGATCGCGGCAGCCATCGTTGCCGTCTACATCATCCTGGGCATTCTGTACGAGAGCTACATCCTGCCGCTGACCATTCTGTCCACGCTGCCTTCGGCGGGGGTCGGCGCGCTGCTGATGCTGATGGCCGCCCGGACCGAGCTGACCGTCATCGCAATGATCGGCATCATCCTGCTGATCGGCATCGTCAAGAAGAACGGCATCATGATGGTGGACTTCGCGATCAACGCCGAGCGGCGCGACGGCTTGCCGCCGCTGGACGCGATCCGCCAGGCCTGCCTGCTGCGCTTCCGGCCGATCCTGATGACCACGATGGCGGCGATGCTCAGCGGCCTGCCGCTGATGCTGGAGAGCGGCGCCGGGTCGGAGCTGCGTAAGCCGCTGGGCTACGCGATGGTCGGCGGGCTGCTGCTGAGTCAGGTGCTCACGCTTTACACGACGCCGGTGATCTATCTGTATCTGGATCGGTTGCAGCACTGGCTCTCGCCGTCGCGGCGTCGGCTGCCGCGGCTGGCGGGGCAGTTCGGTGAGGCCGCGGCGGATTGAAGGTTGCGCGTTTACCTCTCCCGCACTTGCGGGCTTGAGCCGCGAAGCGGATCAAGGTCGAGGCGCGAAGCGACGAGGGTGAGGGTGGTGCCGCGTGAACCACCCTCACCCGCGTCGCAAGCGCTCCGCGACCTCTCCCGCGAAGAGCGGGAGAGGTGTACGCCACCGTTCCAGTCGGCCGGAACCTGCTCTAAGCTCCGCGGCACGTGACACGAGAGGAAACGCCCATGCTCAGCATGGCAGGCAAGGTGGCGATCGTGACCGGGGCCGGCTCGGTCGGGCCCGGCTGGGGCAACGGCAAGGCCACCGCGACGCTGCTCGCGCGGCAGGGCGCCAGCGTGTTCCTGGTCGACATCAACCCGGACGCCGCCGGCGAGACGCGTGGCATCATCGAGGGCGAGGGCGGCACCTGCGCGGTGCATCGCGCCGACATGATGGTGGCCGTCGAGGTCGCCGAAATGGTGCAGGCCTGTATCGACCGCTTCAAGCGCCTCGACGTGCTGGTGAACAACGTCGGCGGCTCCGCACCCGGCGATCCCGTGTCGATGACCGAGGAGGTCTGGGACCGGCAGATCGACTTCAACCTCAAAACCGCGTTCCTCGGCTGCAAATACGCGCTGCCGATCATGGTCGCGCAGGGCAAGGGCGCGATCGTCAATATTTCGTCCGTTGCCGGGTTACGCAACGATTTCTCGTCCGGGCGGGTGCACGTGGGCTACTCGGCCAGCAAGGCCGGGGTCATCCAGCTCTCGCGCTCCACCGCCGGCGCCTATGCCAAGAAGGGCGTCCGGGTGAACACCGTGGTGCCCGGCCTGATGCACACGCCGCTGGTCGAGACGCGGCTGGCGAAGACCGTCGGCGGCAACGACGTGGCGGCGCTGATCGCCGCGCGCAACGCCGTGGTGCCGATGGGCCGCATGGGCGATGCCTGGGACGTGGCACACGCGGTGCTGTTCCTGGCGTCGGACGAGGCGGGCTACATCACCGGGACCGAAATCATCGTCGACGGCGGCCTGACCGCGTCGGCGCCGTGATCCAGGCTGTGATCCAATGGGGGGACAAGACGCATGAGCGAGCAACGCTTCACGACGCTGACGCCGGAGACGATGACGCCGGAGCAGCGCGCGGTGGCCGAGGCGATCCAGTCGGGCCCGCGGGGCGCCGGTCTGCGCGGGCCGTTCAACGTGCTGCTGCGCAGCCCGGAGTTGTGCGATCTGGTGCAGCGCGTCGGCGCCTATGTGCGCTTCAAGAGCGTGCTGCCCGCGCCGCTGAACGAGATGGCAATCTGCATGGCCGGGCGCAAGTGGACCGCGCAGTACGAGTTCTACGCGCATCGCCGCCTGGCGCTGGAGGCCGGGTTGGACGCGGCGATCGTGGACGCCATCGCCGCCGGGGTCCGGCCCGCGAAACTGTCGGACGACGAAGCGAGCGTCTACGACTTCGCCAGCGACCTGCTCGGCGCCGGGCAGGTGTCCGATACCGCTTTCGCCGGCGTGAAGGACCGGTTCGGTGAGCGGGGCGTGATGGATCTGGTCGGCGCCATTGGCTACTACAGCATGGTCTCGATGGTGCTGAACGTTGGTCGCGTGCCGCTGCCGGCCGGGGTGGAGCCGCCGCTGAAGCCGCTGTAGTTCGGAAACGACCAGGGGGAGACCAGAAGTTCGCTCTTCCCTTGGGGCATGCGCGCCGGGGTCGGCGGCCTCGGTGCGAACTTGGCACCGACCCCTCCCCCCGGCCCCCTCCCGCAAGGGGAGGGGGAGTGGCAAGGGCGCGCGCGATGCGCATCCTGTTCGTGACCTCCAACCGGCTCGGCGACGCCATCCTGTCGATCGGGCTGCTGGATCACCTGCTCCGCACCTATACCGACTGTCGCATCACCGCGGTCTGCGGCCGGTGGTGGCGGACCTGTTCGCACGCGTGCCGAACTGCGAGCGGGTCATCGTGCTCGACAAGCGCCCATGGTCGCTGCACTGGCCGCTGCTCCGGGCTGTCGCGGCGCGGCGGCGGTGGGACAAGGTGGTGGATATCCGCGGCTCCGGCCTGGCCTGGATGGTGCGGGCCAGCCGCCGGGCGGTGATGCGCCCGCGGCCGGGGCACAAGCTCGGCCAGCTTGCCGCCGTGCTCGGGCTGGACCCGCCGCCGCTGCCGGTCGCCTGGTTCACGCCCGAGGACGCCGCGCGCGTCGCCGCGTTGCTGCCCGCTGCGGCGTCCAACGGTCGCCCCAGCGGACCACCCAATGGGCTGCCCGACGGACTGCCCGCTCTGGTCCCCGCAACTCCACCACTGGTGGCACTCGCCCCGACCGCCAACTCGGCCGCGAACGTCTGGCCGGCGGACCGCTTCGTCGCGCTGTTCCGGGCCTTGGCGGCCGGACCGCTGCCTGGTGCGATGCCGCTGGTGTTCGCCGGGCCGGGCGAGGCGGAGCGCGCAATGGCCGCCCCGGTGCTCGCCGCCCTGCCCGAGACGATCGACCTGGTCGGTCGCCTGTCACTCCCCGAGGTCGCCGCCTGCCTGGCGCGCACCGCGCTGTTTGTCGGCCACGATTCCGGCCTGATGCACCTGGCCGCCGCCGCCGGCGCACCAACCCTGGGCCTGTTCGATCCCACCCCAGCCGACGAATACGCGCCAACCGGCCCGCACAGCGCCGTGGTGATCGCGATGGGCCGAGACATGGCGGACCTGCCGGTAGAGCGCGCCCTCGCCGCCGCCGAACGGCTGATCACCCGCGCCATTACGCTCAAGCCCGCCACGGGCGGGCCCACCACGTCGCGGCCCACCACGCTCACGCCGGCGACGTCACCTCGTCCAGATCGGCACCCCACATCTTCTCCAGCGCATACATCGCCCGTGCCTCCGGCTTGAACAGGTGCACGACGATGTCGCCGGCATCGATCAGCACCCAGTCGGCGCCTGCCGCGCCTTCCACCTGAACGCGCTTCACGCCCTGCTGCGCCAGCTTCTCGGACAGATGCTCCGCCATCGCGGCGATCTGCCGGTCCGCCAGGCCGGTTGCGATCACCATGCGGTCGCAGAAGCTGGCCTTGCCGGCCAGGTCGAGGGTGACCACCGCCTCGGCCTTGTCGTCCTCCAGGCTGGCGACGATCGCGCGCTGCAGTCGCTCCAACGCGGACGGCTCGGCGGGCGGGGCGCGGCGGGCGCCGGCACGCGGGCCGGCAACGGCGGCCTTCTTGCGTGGGGTCCCGGGGGTCTTGTCGGCGGCCGGCAGCTTCGGCTTGGCCGGCTTGCGTGGGCTGGCACGCTTGCGCGTGGGCGGGCTGGGCGGACGGGTTATGGCTCGGCTCCTTGCAACGGCGCGCCAGGCGCGCTGGGGAACGGCGCGCGAAGCGCTCTGGGTAACGGCGCGCCGGCCGCGCTGGGCAACGGGATCGCGGCGGCGGCGGGTAACGGGAAGCGACGCACACCGGGCAACGTGGCGCGGTGGGCGCTGAACGACTTGGCGCGCGTCACGCCGGGCAGCCGGGCGCGGATCGCGCTGGCCGAGGCGGCGTGCTGCGGCGCCGTCAGGAACACCCATGCCGGCGGCGCGCACCCGGCAAGGATCGCGCCGGCGCGTTCCGGCCGGCGGGCGTGTCGCAGCACCGACGCGGCGCAGCCCGGCCAGGGCGCGGTGATTGTAGCCCGGGCGCGGCAGGACCGCGAACGGCACGCGGCGCGCGATCTCCCGCCAGCTTCGCCAGCGCGGCAACTGGACGAAGATGTCGGCACCCAGCGAGCCAGACGAATTCGACCCGCGGGAATCGGCGCTGCAGCAGGCGCAGCGTGTCGACGGTGAAGCGGGTGCCGAGCTGCGCCTCGATGGCGGTGGCCACCACGCGCCGCCCGTCGGCGACGCCGCGCGCCGACGCGAGCCGCAGCGGCAACGGCGCCATGCCGCGCTGCGGCTTCAGCGGGTTGCCGGGCGAGACCAGCAGCCAGACCTGGTCGAGCCGCAGCCGCCGGCGCGCCAGCGCGGCGACGTGGCGATGGCCTGCGTGCGCCGGGTTGAACGACCCGCCGAGCAGGCCGACGCGCCTGCGCCGCCGGTCGCCGAAGCGTGGCACCGGATCGAGGGCCGCGGGTGCAGTCAGATCCGGCGCGCGTTCAGGGACGCACCTGGCCGGTGCCGCGCACGAGGTAGCGGTAGGTGGTCAACTGCTCCAGCCCGACCGGGCCGCGCGCATGGATGCGCCCGGTGGCGATGCCGATCTCGGCGCCGAAGCCGAATTCGCCGCCGTCGCAGAACTGGGTGGAGGCGTTCCACAGCGCCACCGCGCTGTCGAGGCCGGCGAGGAAGCGTTCCGCCGCCGCGGCGTCCTCGGTGACGATGGCGTCGGTGTGCTCGCTGCCGTGCCGGGCGATGTGGGCAAGCGCCGCGTCGACGCCGTCGACCACCGCGACCGACAGGATGGCGTCGAGCCATTCGGTGTCGAAATCGGCTTCGGTCGCCGCGGGCAGGTCGGGGACGATGTCGCGCGCGGCCGCATCGGCGCGGAAGTCGCAGCCCAGCGCGCGCAGGTCGGCGACGATGGCGGGCAGCAGGGCGGGCGCGATCGCGCGGTCGATCAGCAGGGTTTCGGTGGCGCCGCAGACGCCGGTGCGGCGCATCTTGCCGTTGGCGACGACGGCGCGCGCCATCGCGGGGTCGGCCGCCGCGTGGACGTAGGTGTGGCAAAGCCCCTCGGCGTGGGCGAGCACCGGCACGCGCGCCTCGCGCTGCACGCGCTCGACCAGGGATTTTCCGCCGCGCGGAATGATCAGGTCGAGCAGGCCGGCGGCCGCCAGCATGGCGGCGACATAGGCGCGGTCGCTGTTGGGCGCGATCTGCACGCAGGCTTCGGGCAGGCCGGCCGCGCGCAGCCCGTCCGTGAGCGCCGCGTTGATCGCGCGGGCGCTGTGCAGGCTTTCCGAGCCGCCGCGCAGGATCACCGCGTTGCCGGACTTCAGGCACAGCCCGGCGGCGTCGGCGCCGACGTTCGGGCGCGACTTTCGTAGATCATGCCGATCACGCCGATCGGCGTGGCGACGCGCTGGATGCGCAGGCCGTTCGGCCGCGTCCAGTCGGCCAGCACGCGGCCGAGCGGATCGGGCAGCGCGGCGATGTCGTCCAGGCCCTTGGCCATGGCCTCGATGCGCGGCGTCGGTCAGCACCAGGCGGTCGCGGAAGGCGGCGGTGCCGCTGAAGCCGGCCAGGTCGGTGGCGTTGGCGGCCAGGATCGCCGGCGCGGCGGCGCGCAGCGCGGCGGCCATGGCGCGCAAGGCCGCGTTGCGCTGGGCGGCCGGGCTGCGCGCCAGCACGTGCGAAGCGGCGCGCGCGGCGGCGGCGGCGCGTTGGAGGTGCTGGGTGGGCTCGGTTTCGATGTGCATGGCGGGGTCCTCGGGGTAGCATTGTGCCGCCGCGGGCGGTTGGTTTCCAGTGGGTGACGCCTGGCGATCGGGCGAAGCCGTGTGCGCGGCCTTTTTCACTGTCATTGCGACCGGGAGCGAAGCGTGGCGGGAAGCAATCCCCCAAAGAGGTGCGCACCTGGATGGGGATTGCCGCGTCGCTTCGCTCCTCGCAATGACAGGGGGACGGGGTCAGGCTAGTATCCTCGCGTCGCACCTCGCGACTGCATCATGTGCGAGGCCGAACGGAGAACGATGCCAAAAGTCACCTACATCGAACACGATGGCACCGCGCACACCATCGAGCTGCTGGTGGGCGAGTCGGTCATGCGCGGGGCGGTGGACAACGAGGTCCCGGGCATCGACGCCGATTGCGGGGGTGCGTGCGCCTGCGCGACCTGCCACGTCTATCTCGACCCGCCGTGGCTGGAGCTGCTGGGAACCCCGAAGCCCGGCTCGCAAGAGGCCAGCATGCTCAGCTTCGCCGCGGTGGCGCAGCCGAACTCGCGGCTGTCCTGCCAGATCAAGATGACCGAGGCGCTGGACGGGTTGGTCGTCCGGATGCCGGAAGGCCAACACTAGAACGACCGATTGGGGGAGGATGATCATGGACGCACCGGTTGCCGCCGAAGTCGATGCCTGGTCGGTTCCGTTGAACAGGATCGATGTCAGCGATCCGCGGCTTTACCAGGACGAGGCCTGGCAGCCGTATTTCGAGCGGCTGCGGCGGGAGGCACCGGTGCACTACTGCGCCGACAGCCGCTACGGCCCGTTCTGGTCGGTGTCGCGCTACAATGACATCATGCAGTGCGAGGTGAACCACGCGGTGTTCTCCAACGAGATCGGCGGCATCCAGGTGGAGGACCAGCCGCGCGACATGCAGCGGCCGAGTTTCATCCGCATGGACCCACCGAAGCATGACGAGCAGCGCAAGGTGGTCAGCCCGATCGTGGCACCGGCCAATCTGGCCAACATGGAGCCGTTGATCCGCGAGCGTACCCAAACCGTGCTGGACGCGCTGCCGCGCGGGGAGGTGTTCGACTGGGTCGAGGAGGTCTCGATCAAGCTGACCACCATGATGCTGGCGACGCTGTTCGACTTCCCGTTCGAGGAGCGCGAAAAACTGACCTACTGGTCGGACGTGGCGATCGCCAACGTGAACGCACCCGACGCGCCAGTGCACTCCGAGGCCGAACGGTTCGAGGAGCTGAAGAAGATGGCGGAGTACATGTCCCGCCTGTTCGAGGAACGGCGTGGGCAGCCGCCGCGGTTCGATCTGCTGTCGATGCTGGCGCACGGCGCGGCGACGCGCGAGATGCCGTTGCGCGAGTTCATGGGCAATCTGGCCCTGCTGATCGTCGGGGGGAATGATACGACGCGCAACTCGATGACCGGCGGGCTGCTGGCGCTGAACCGGTTTCCGGACGAGTACCGCAAGCTGCTCGCCGATCCGGGGCTGATCGAGAGCCTGGTGCCGGAGATCATCCGCTACGTGACCCCGGTGATCCACATGCGGCGCACCACGACGCAGGCGACGGAGATCGCCGGTCAGCCGATCCCGGCGGGGGCGAAGATCGTGATGTGGTATGTCTCCGGCAACCGCGATCCGGACGCGGTGGCGGAGCCGAACCGCCTGATCATCGACCGCAAGCGGCCGCGCCAGCATCTGTCGTTCGGATTCGGCATCCATCGCTGCGTGGGGAACCGGCTGGCCGAGCTGCAGCTTCGCATCTTGTGGGAGGAGATTCTGCAGCGTTTCCCGATGATCGAGGTGGTGGGCGAGGCGAAGCGCACGTATTCCAACTTCATCCACGGGTTCAAATCGATGCCGGTGCGGATTCCGGCGTAGCCGCTGTTCTCTTTTTGCCATGGCCGGGCCCTGTCCCCCGGCCCCCTGTCATGGTGCGTCAGTTCGAATTTCGCGTCACATCTCGAAGCAGCGGTAGCCGAGGCGCCCGGCCCGAACCGCCGGACTCGACCCATTGCAGACATTCCGTTGATGCGCCTATCGGCGGCTGCTTGGCCCCCCATCTCGGCTCGGGTTTTGGTGTCTGTTCCGGTCCTATCTTCCGGAAACCGCGACCCGTCGAGCAAGAATGTGTGGGCGGAGCGTCCAACAGCCGTAATTCCTGCACAATTGGCTGTCTTTTCGATCGTATGTTTCGGAGACCGCAAGTACTAGAAAAAGCTGGCTGCTGGGGTTCACGAAAGGCTTTTTTTCACAACGCGCAAGGCCGCCTTTTGGCCGTCCCCGGTCAGTCAACATTTGTCCGGCAGCGAGCGTCACGAAGTGGGCGCGCAGGCAGAGCTTCAAGGTCATCGTGACGAAGATGCGAAAATGTGGGATACTGACGGTGGCGCCATTCCCATAGCTGGCGGCCTTGTATCTGATACGAGGCGTCACCTAATAAGGTGCTTTAGCGTTGTGAAAGAGACTGTGACCGGAGGCGCACCACCATGGCAGGGGACTTCAAAGTCGGAGATTACGTTTCCTGGAACTCGGAGGCTGGACATGTCAGTGGCAAAATCATAAAGGTACATCAGCAAGATGTTGACTACAAAGGATACACGCATCACGCGAGCGCGGCGGACCCACAATACGAAATCAAGAGCAGCAAGACGGGTCATATCGCGATGCACAAAGGTTCAGCACTAAAAAAGCAGCACGCCTGAGAGCCTCTCGGCGGATGTATTCCATTGGCCAGCGGGACGGATGCAGTTACCCCTGTCCGTCTCGCTCCACGCGGTGCGGCCGGAGATCAGACGTCCAGCGATCGCGACCCCAAATGCTGCCCACGGCCTCCATGTTCTTTACCATCGGTCATTCCACCCGGTCGGTGGCCGAGCTTGCCGGCTTGCTCCAGCAAGTCGGAGCCGACCTCGTCATCGACGTGCGTGCCGTCCCGCGCTCGCGCACCAACCCCCAGTTTAACGCCGACACGCTGCCCCAGAGCCTGACCGCTTGGCAGATCGGTTATCGGCATCTGCGAGACCTCGGCGGCCTGCGCGGGCGCCGGAAGGGGCAAGGCCCATCCGCGAACACCTATTGGGAGAACCTGAGCTTCCGGAACTACGCCGATTACACCGCCACCGCGGCGTTCCGCGCCGGGCTGGGCGAGTTACATGATCTGGGTCGCACCCACGTCTGCGCCGTCATGTGCGCCGAGTCGGTGTGGTGGCGCTGCCATCGGCGAATCATCACCGACTATCTTATCTCCGACGGAGAGCGGGTTTGCCACATCATGGGAGCGGGCAAGGTCGAACCGGCCACCCTGAACCCGGCTGCCGTCCGGCAGCATGATGGCACGCTGGTTTACCTCGCCGCGTCGAGCGCGGTATGATCGAACGCTCATGCGGTCGGCGAAGCGGGGCGAGAGGTTCCTTTGCCCGGTGGCGGAAGGTGCCTCACACGGCGTTGTGTGTCGGCGCAAGGTCTGCCATTATCGAAATGGACCTTTCGATCACACCTTACGGAAAACTGGTATTCTTGAATTTTGCAACCCGCGCTCGGAACTGCATGTCCGCCCCACCCCAAGCCGCCATTGCCGACATCGGACTCTCATCGACGATCGTAGCTTGCTCAGCCTTTGACGGCACGCCATCGATTAGGGTCACACGCTGCTCAGCCAACTCGCCCGGGAACGGCTCCGTCAACCGCGACAGTGCCAACCCCGACCTTGTGCGCCCCTTGAGTTCATGATTATCTGCAGACGGGGTTCTCGCATCCGGCGGCGCCGCCCCCCTGAAGCAGCCCGGCGGGCTGGCAGACGCACCGCGCCTCGGGAAACGCCGGCCGGTACCCTGCGGACGCGAGAAGACCACGCAAGTAAGTATAGCACGCAAGTAAGTATAGTCGGTACGCCGAATGGCGAGCAGCGGGATGCCGCCTGTTGTAGTCAAATCGGGGCGAACGTTGACCGGAGACGATCATGGCTACAAGCGGCACGCCCGCCATGCCTCAGGCGGAAGACCCTGTCAGCAACGTCCTCAAGTGGATATTGCTAATCGTGGCGGTCGGCAGCTTCGGGTTGTTCGCCTGGGCGACGGTGCTCACTTACGAAAGGGCGCCGCCGCAACCGGAGCGCTTCGTGACCTCCGGGGGCGCGACGCTGATGACTGGGGACGACATCGTCGCGGGCAAAGGAGGCTTTCAGAAAGCCGATCTCATGGACTACGGCAGCCTTTATGGGATGGGGTCCTATTTTGGTCAGGACTACACCGCCTTCGCACTGATGCGCCTGGCCAGCCTCACGGAGAACGCGCTTTCCCAGACCCGCTCCGGCAAGGCGTTCGACGCCCTGTCGCCGGAGCAGCAGGCCGCCGTGCGCGGCACCATGCGCGAGCAGCTCCAACGGGTCGACCTCACGCGGCAGGAGGTCGTCGTCCCCGATGCTCTGGCTGGCGCCATCACTGCGCTGCGGACCGACATGGCGGCCAATCTCGGCAAGGTGGACCTCGTCACCGGCTGGACGCCCGCCTATAGCCTGGATCAGGCCGAGGCGCTGCATACCGCCGACTTCCTGATCTACTCCGCCCTCACCACCGTCGCCCGCCGGCCCGGTGTGAGCTGGTCGTGGACGGAGAATTGGCCGTATGAGCCGGAGGTCGGCAATACGCCCACAACCAATACCTTCATGTGGACCTGGGCCAGCTTCTGCTTCACCTTCCTGTGCTTCGGCCTGGTGCTGTTCATCTACGAGTTCTGGCTCAACCACCCGGACGACGCGCCGATGGACCCGGTGCTGGCGCGGTTCGGGCCGTTGACCGAGAGTCAGCGCAAGGTCGGCAAATACTTCCTGGTGGTCGCTGCCGTGTTGCTGCTGCAGATCGTCGCCGGCACGATCATGGCGCACGCTTACTACGACCGGCGCAGCTTCTACGGGCTGAACCTGCACGAATTCCTGCCGTTCAACTTCCTACGGGACGTGCACATCCAGGCACCGATCATCTGGATCGGCGTTGGCTGGATCGGCGCCGGCCTGTTCCTCGCCCCGGCGATCGCCGGCGGACGGGAGGCACGCGGCCAGGGGATCCTCGTCGACCTGCTGTTCTGGGTGACGCTGGCCATCGTCGCCGGCGCGCTGATCGGCAATTGGCTGGGCATCATGGGCTATATCGCCAACGGTTGGTTCTGGTTCGGCAACCAGGGACTGTCTTACATCCAACTCGGGCGGTTCTGGCAGATCGGCTTCTTCCTCGGTCTGCTGATCTGGAGCGCCCTGGTCTTCCGCGCGCTGTGGCCGACCGGCGATGCAGTGTGGCAGGCGACCCGCCAGTTCTGGTCGGGGCGCATCCGGATCGAGAACCTGATCTGGGCCGCCACGCTCAACATCGCGATCCTCTACGTGTTCGGCATGATCCCGCTGACCGGCATCGAGAAGTCCTTCACCATCGCCGACTTCTGGCGTTGGTGGGTGGTGCACCTGTGGGTCGAGCAATCGTTCGAGTTCTTCGCCGCCAGCATGAGCGCCTACCTGCTGATGGCAATCGGGCTGGTGTCGCGTAAGTTGGCAGAGCGGGCGGTCTACTTCGAGCTGATCCTGATCTTCCTCGGCGGCGTGCTCGGCACCGGGCATCATCTCTACTGGGCCGGCGGGCCCGAGCATGTGGGTACCGCTGGGCAGCATGTTCTCGTTCATCGAGGTGCTGCCGCTGGTGCTGCTGGTCATCGAGGCGATCCAGCAGTACCGGCTGATCCGCGCGCATCAGGCGTTCAACTACACGCTCGCCTACACCTACCTCATCGGCGCGGCGTTCTGGAACTTCGTCGGCGCCGGGGTGTTCGGCGGTGGTACGCTGAATGCGCCGCTGATCAACTACTACGAACACGGCACCTTCCTGACGCTGAACCATGCCCATACGGCGTTGTTCGGAGCGTTCGGGCTGCTCGCGATCGGCCTGATCTACTTCTGCCTGCGCTATGTGGCGGCCGATCGGGTGCCGTTCGGCGAGACGCTGGGGATGTGGGCCTTCTGGCTGTACAACGGCGGCTTGGTGCTATGGATTTTGCTGAACTTCTTCCCGATCGGCTGGCAACAGCTCAACGCGGTGTTCGAGCACGGGTACGCCTATTCGCGCAGCATGGCCTTCTATGATACCACGCTGTTCTGGCAATGGATGCGGCTGCCGGGTGACGTGCTGTTTGGCGTGGCGGCAGTGCTGATGGCGTGGGATTTCCTGATCAAGCTGCGTCCGCTCTATCCGCGACTGGCCGGACGCCTGCCGGCCCCGCGCGTGGCGCCGCTGACCTCTGAGCCTGGGGAGTGATGCTTGCCGCCACACTCCTGGATCCGCGGCGCATGGCCGAGACGGCGCTGACCGCGGCGATCCGGGAGGCGTACACCCAGGGCGCCTCGGGGCCGATCCCACACGACCGGAAATGGCTTCAGCAACGCGGGTAGCCCGAGTCCGTCCAGCTTCCGTCCACCCAAGATCGCCTTGACACTGCCTGGCGCCAGCAGCGTCTGCCGCAGCAGGTCGGCGACATGCGGGGCCGCTCAGACAGAGCCATCGGGTCCGGATAGCTCACCGACAGCACTTCCGCAGCTCCGGGAACGTTGCGGAGAGTGTGTCACCACGCCACACCGGCGTCTTGAACAGCGCCGTTGCGATCGGGGATGACAGGCTGGCCGCCAGATCGGCCGCATCCCGATCGCGTCCGACCGACACGCTGAGAGTCCGGATTCCACCCATTGCAGCCGTTCAAACTGACCCGCCAG
>CAVZBG010000008.1:0-47164 GCA_963773345.1 uncultured Alphaproteobacteria bacterium
GCATTTCGCGTTGCGATTTGTCACCAGTGTGAGATCGGCCTGGATTGTGAATTCACATGCCCCTCGTCATGAGCAAGAGCGCATTCGCCGCGCGGTGTGGCGTCGCGACAAGTGCAGTCAGCAACTGGATCTCGCGCGGTAAGCTGTCCGGCACGGCGCTGACTGCCGACGGTCAGATCGCCGTCGAGGAAGCCGAACGGCAGCTCGCCCAGAGCATCGACCCGGGCCGCGGTGCCCCGCGGCTGGGGTGGGCCGGCGATGGCGTCGGTGCGGCGGCAGCGGGGCCGATGACCGTGCCGGCGGCGGTTGCGGGGGATACCCCGGCCGGCTCGGCTGCGGCGGCCGCTGCGGCTTCGAGCGTGGCGGGCGCTGCGGCATCGAGCGTGGCGGCCGCCGCGTCGCCGGTTGCGCCGGTCGGGCCGGTCGCGGTGGCTGCCGTGGCGCCTGCCGGGCCGCTGCTGGCGGCCGAGGCGGCGGATGCGCAGGCGACGCTGGCGAACCTGCGGCTGCGGCGCGAGACGCTGGCGCTGGAGGAACAGGAGCGCAAGGCGGCGCTGGACCGCGGCGAGCTTGCCCGGGTCGATGACATGACGCGGCTGTGGGCGGCCGAGCTGGAGGACCTGCTCGCCGCCGTGGAGCTGTTCGTGCTGGAGCTGCCGGTGAAACTTGGCCAGGGGCGCGAGGGCGTCGACACGGCTCGCCGCGAGTGGCGCGAATTCCGCCGCCGGCGCGCCGAGCAGTCGGAGGCGGCGCGGCAAGCCGACGTGGCGCGTGCAGCTTGAAGGATTGGCTGATCCCGGGCCCATCGTCGCCGGCCTGCTGGCGCGCGGGCTGAAGCCGCCGCCGCCGGTCGACCTGACCGCGTGGGCGGCGCGCAACGTGCGTTTCGGTAGCGAGAGCCCGTTTCCGGGGCCGTACGACCCGGACCGGTTTCCGCTGTTCCGGCGGATCCTCGACGTGCTGTCGCCGGACCATCCGGCGCGCGTGGTGGTGCTGCGGAAGAGCAGCCAGGTGGGGGGGACCGTGCTGGGCGAGATCTTCCTGGGGGGCACCCAGGACCTCGACCCGTGCCCGTTCCTCTACGTGCACCCGACCGAGTCGAACGCGCATCGCTGGGTGCGCACCAAGTGGTGGCCACGGGTGCGGGCGACGCCGGCGCTGACGCGGATCTTCGAAGGGCGGTCCTCGAAAGAGGGCGGCACCAGCCTGATGCTGCAGGAACGGCGGGACGGGCGGGGCATGCTGATCGTGTCGGGGGCGAACTCGGCGGCCAGTTTGTCGATGATCACCGCGCGCCGCCAGGTGCAGGACGACCTGTCGCTGTGGGAAAACCTGCCGGAGGGCGATCCCGAGGGCCTGGCCGACGACCGGTCGAAGGCGTTCGTCTGGGCCAAGATGTTCAAGGTGAGCACGCCGAACCTGGCGCACAACTGCCGGATCAGCGAGGCGTTCGTGCGCGGCACGCAGGAGTACCCGCACGTGCCGTGCCCGCATTGCGGGCACCGCCATCCGCTCGACTGGGATCAGTTCCGCGCGCGGGTCGAGCAGGACCCGGCCAACGCCTTCTTCGCCTGCCCGGAGTGCGACGGCGTGATCGAGGAAAAGCACCGCGCGGCGATGGTCGCGGACGCCGAATGGGTGCCGCACAACCCCAACCCGGAGCCGGGCTGGGTCAGCTTCCACCTATGGGCCGCCTATGTCGGGCTGGAGAGCTGGGCGACGCTGGCGCGGGCCTGGCACGCGGCGAAGGGCGACCCGGCGGACGAAAAGCGCGTCACCAACACGACGGGCGGCGAGCCGTACGAGCAGCCGGGCGAGGCGCCGGCCTGGGAAGAGCTGAAGACCCGCGCCGAGGCCAGCAAGCGGCCGCGCGGGGTGGTGCCGATCGGCGCGCTGCTGCTGACCCTGACGCTGGATTGCCAGGACGACTACGTCGACGGCGTAGTCGTTGGCTGGGGGCGCGAGCTGCGGCGCTGGGTGGTCGAGCGGGTGCGGGTCGAGGGGCACATCTCGACGCCGGAGGCGCGGGCCGAGCTGAACGAACTGGTCGACCGCGCATGGCCGACCGCGGCGGGATCGCGCCGGCGGGTCGATCTGACCGGCATCGACGCCGGCGCCTGGACCGATGACGTGTTCGACTGGGCGAAGGGGTTCCCGAAAAGCCGCGTGGTGATGGTGCGTGGCGTCGGCGGCGATGCGGCACCGAGCCTGGCGCTGGTGCGCAAGGAGCGCCGGCGCGACGGCAAGCTGGTGAAGTACCTCGGGCGGTTCTTCAATGTCGGCGTCGATGCGCTGAAAAGCGCGTTCTACAAATTCCTGCGCGTCATCGATCCCGATGCGCGCGGCTATGTCAGCTTCCCGGCCGGGCTCGAGGACGACTATTTCGAGCAGGCGACGGCGGAGAAGCGCACGCCGATGGTCAACCGGCGCGGCTTTACGGTCTACCAGTGGATCAAGCCGCGGGCGCTGCGCAACGAGCAGCTCGACTGCATGGTCTACGGCGAGGCGCTGGCGGGCAAGCTGGGCTGGCGCACGCGGACACCGGCGCAATGGGCGGCGCTGGAGGCCGAGCGCGAGATCGCCGCGGCGCGGCCGGCGTCGAATCAGCGCGACATGTTCGCCGAGCCGGCGGTGCCGGCGGCGCGGGAGCCGGACGGGCGGGTGGGCTACGGGCGCAGCGCGCCGATGGCTGAGGTGATGGCGCCGGCCGCGGTGTTGCCGGCGCCGGCGCGGCCGGCGGGACGCTCGCTGGGGGGGATGCTGCCGTGAGCGGGGGCCGGCCACCCGCTGTCGCTTGGCCTGACGATCTGGGGCGAGATGGCCCTGTTGCGGCGGATCTGACGATGGCTTTGCAACAAGCACCGTGGACGCCTGGCCGCGTGGCCCAGGCAAGCACGCTGATTGCTAAAGTCTTGTGGAACCGCGCGCAGCTATCGAGCCTGGAAAAGGCCGAGTGCTTGGCCGACCTGTCCTCCGTCATCGCTTCTCACGAAGATTTCGACAAGATTCTAACGAGACTGGTCAAAACGACCTTGCGATCGGAGTTGCACGCGAGGAGCGCCGCGGCGATCGAGGCCCTGGCTGACCTCGGCGTAGAAAACGCCGATGACTGGCCGTCGGTGCGCTTCTGACGATGGCCTTCGAGCAATCCGCTTCGGTGTTCGCCGGCATGACGCAGCCGGTGCTGCAGGCGGCGCTGGCCAGCGCGCAGGCCGCACTGATCGGGCTGCAGACCGGCCAGCAGGTGGTGACGGTGAGCTACGGCGAGGGCAACGGCACCAAGCACGTGCAGTTCCGCGCGACGAATTCGGGGGCGCTGGTGGCATTGATCGGCGAATTGAAGGCCTGCCTGGGCCTGGCGGACCGCGCGCGGCGCGGCATCCGGTTCAGCTTCTGATGCCCGGCCTGGTCGATCCGCACGGGATGCCGCTGGTGCGGCCGCCGCCGCCGCCGGCGCCGGCGGAAAAGCGGGCCGCGCTGTCGGGGGAGAATGCCTGGGCGTTCCCGTATGACGCCTCGAGCTGGTATCAGCCGGAAACCGACTCGTGGTTCCCGATCACCTACTCGCCGGACCACGAGATCAACGTCTACCGCGACCGCATGGTCGGGCGCGTGCGGGACCTCACGCGCAACGACGGGGCGGCGACCGGGGCGATCCTGACGACGCTCGACCAGGTGATTGGTGGCAGCTACCGGCTGATCGCGATCCCCGACTGGCGCTGGATGCAGCGGCATTTCGGCGCGGGGTTCGACGCGAAGTGGGCCGAGGAATACCGCCAGGCGGTGGAAAGCGAGTGGCGCGACTGGTCGGAAGACCCGCTGTATCACAACGATGCCGAGCGGCAGCTCAACATCGCCGACCAGATGTGGCTGGCGCTGCGCCACCAACTGGTGGACGGCGACACGCTGGGCGCCGTCGAGTGGCACCCGGAACGGGTCGGCTACGGCCGCGCGCGCTATGCCACGACGGTGCGGCTGATCGACCCTGACCGGCTGTCGAACCCCTACGAGATGATCGACACGCGGCACCGCCGCGGCGGGGTGGAGATCGACGACGACGGCGTGCCGACCGGCTACCACATCCGGCGCGGCCATGCGTTCGACTGGTATCAGGCCGTCGACAGCATGATCTGGGATTTCGTTCCACGTGAAACCGCGTGGGGCCGGCCGGTCGTGCTGCACTACTACGACCGCGACCGCGTCACCCAGCACCGTGGGTTGAGCGCCTTCGTGCCGGTGTTGAACGCGTTCAAGATGCTGAACCGGTTCGATGCGGTTACGGTGCAGGCGGCTGTGCTGCAGGCGGTGTACAGCCTGGTGGTCGAAAGCCCGTACGATCCCGAGGGGCTGAAGGAGATGCTGGGCGGCGGCCAGTTCGACGAACTGAACAACTACTCGGCGATGCGCGCGCTGTATCATCGCGACCGGCCGATCAAGCTGAACAACGCGACGGTGCTGCCGGTATTTCCCGGCGAGCAGCTCAAGGCGCTGGGGGCAACGCAGCCGGGGCCGGAATACGGGCCGTTGACCGCCGCGATGTTCCAGCGGATCGCGGCGACGCTCGGGACCACGACGGAGGAGATCACGCGCGACTGGTCGCGCACGAATTACAGCTCGGCGCGGGCGGGGTTCCTGTCGGCCTGGCGCACGGTGGCGCGCCGGCGCGCGCGGTTCGACCGCGGGTTTGCGAAGGGCACCTATCTCGCGTGGCATGAGGAAGCCTATGAGATCGCGGGCCTGCCGCTGCCGAACAGCGCGCCGGATTTCGCTGAGGCGCGCGGCGCGCTGACGCGCTGCAAGTGGATCGGCGCGCCGCGCGGCTGGGTCGATCCGGTGAAGGAAGCGCAGGGCGCGGTGCTGCGGATGGACGCCGGCGTCTCGACGTTGCAGCAGGAGGCCGCAGAGCAAGGGCACGATTGGGAAGAGCTGCTGGATCAACGGTCGCGCGAGCGTGCCCGGATGAGGGAGCTGGACATTCCGTTCCCGTTGTGGATTTCCGGCATTGACGCCGAGACGGCGACCGATCCCGACAGCGGCGGCAAGCCGCTTCCGGCCTACAAGGAAGAGCGGCCGCAGTGAGCGGCTTCCCGCTGCTGGCGCAGCAGATCTTCAACCGCCCATTGGCGATCCGGCCGGAAAAAGCCGAGGTCATCATGGCGGCGCTGGCCGACCGGCTGGGCATCGCCAGGCTGCGGCTGCCGGACGGGCGCATCCGCGCCTTCGACGGCGGCGAGATCATCTTGGGAAGCGACGCGGACGCGCGGACTGCGGCGATGGCTACGAGGTGATCGCCGGCGTCGCGGTGATCGAGGTGCACGGGACGCTGGTGCAGCGGCAATACGGGCTGCGGCCGGTCAGCGGCATGACGGGCTACAACGCGATCCACACGAATTTCTTCACCGCGCTGGAGGATCCCGCGGTGCGGGCGATCGTGCTCGACATCGACAGCCCGGGCGGCGACAGCGCCGGCCTGTTCGACCTGACCGACGCGCTGTTCGCGGCGCGCGGGATAAAGCCTGTGTGGGCGATCCTGGACGAAACCGCCGCCAGCGCGGCCTACGCGATCGCGGCGGCGGCGCAACGGGTGACGATCCCGCGCACCGGCTACGCCGGCTCGCATCGGGGTGATCTACCTGCACGTCGACGTGACCAAGATGCTGGAGAAGGAAGGCGTCACGGTCACCGTGGTGCAGTTCGGCGCGCGCAAGGCGGACTGCCAGCCGGTGCTGCCGCTATCGGACGCGGCGCGCGAGCGCGTGCAGGCCGACGTCGATGCGGTCGGCGAGCTGTTCGTCGGCTCCGTCGCGCGCTACCGCGGGATCTCGGCCGCCAAGGTGCGGGCGCAGGAAGCCGGCGTTTTCATGGGCGCCAACGCGCGCGAGGCCGGGCTGGTCGACGCTGGTGGCAAAGCCCGGCGGAGGCGTTCGGCGCGCTGGCCAGGTCGCTGAATTGAGGGCGGGGCGCCATGGCGCGGCCTGCCGTTAATCCCAAGGAGAGCGCCTATGGCCATGCACGACGGATTGCCGGTTGCCGGCTACAGGCCGCAGAGTGCGAGCGGATCGTGCGGACTGAGAAGGGGAGAGGGTCGGGCGAGGGGGGTGTGTGGCTCTCGGGGGAAGGGGGCGCAGGTGGGATACTCTGTGTGGGCGGGGGGGGCGGGGCAAGAACCCCAAGCCTGGGTGAAGGCGCACCGCCATGGCGAAGACCACGCTGAACACCGAGGGTGAAAGCTCGGCGCACGCCCTGATCCGTGCCGGCCACTACGACATGGCCTCGCCGTGGAGCTTTTCCGCGGAGGACGGCAACGCGCTGCTCGGGCCGGGCGGGGACGACTGGGACAAGTTCGGCCGCTGGCACCTGGGCGAGGACGCCTCGGAGCCGCGGGAGACCAAGGCGCACTGGAAGTACCCGTACGGCAAGGGCGGCAAGGTCTACCGCCGGGCACTGGCGGCGATCCGCTCGCGCGCCAGCCAGGAAAGTGACACCACGGTTTTCGACGCCGCGGGCCGGCTGATGACCGCGATGGACGAAGAAGAGAAAAAGAAGGAGAGCACCATGAGCCTGAGCTCGATCCTGCGCTCGCGGTTCGGCCATTTCGCCACGCTGGCCCCGTTGGCAGCGACGGCGCCGGCGGCCGCTGCCGCTGAGGGTGGCGACGATGAAGCCAAGCGCGCCGCCGCGGCCAAGAAGGCGGAGGAAGACGAAGAGGCGAAGCGCAAGGCCGAGGAAGATGCGCGCCGGGCGAAGCGCAGCCGCCGGGCGCGCCGGGCGAGGGGCGACAAGGGCGACAAGGGCGACAAGGGCGACCAGGGCGACAAAGGCGACAAGGGCGACGACGCCGACGACGACGATGCCGCCGACGATGACGAGGACGCGGAAGACGAAGAGGAAATGAAGCGGGCCGCCGCGGCGGGCCATGCGTTCGCTCTCGACGCCGCGTTCCGCACCGGCGCGCGCGCCCAGCGGCGGCGCTGCGCCGCGATCTTCGAAAGCCCGGCCGCCGCGGCGAACCCGGTGCTGGCGATGTCGCTCGCGTTCGAAACGACGATGACGGCGGGGTCGGCGATCGCGGTGCTGGAGAAGACCCCGGCGCCGGCGCGCGCGGGCGGCCTGCATCAGCGCATGGCGGAGAGCGGCGCGGGGGCCGTCCGCATCCCGGCCAGCGCGCCCGGCGCGCCCAGCGGCCCGCAGGCGCTCGCGGCAAGCTGGGACAATGCGCTGAAGGATTTCGGGCCGCCGCGCCGCGCCGCGTAGCGCCCTCACCCGCGTCACTGCGTTCCGCGACCTCTCCCGCAAGGGCGGGAGAGGTGGAGTTTGCTGCACCCTTGCTGAAGGATCATTGGCATGGTTTCGCCCGTCCTCTATGAGCGCCGGCATTCCGGCGGGTTCCTGGTGAGCGAGGAAGAGGCCGGCCGCTCGCGCGACCAGGTCACGCTGCTGGCGCAGCTTCCGCCGGCGAGTCCGGCGGCGCCGACGCTGGGGACCACGTCGGGCGGCACGATCACCGGCGCGACGTATTATGCCAAGGTGACGTATGTCGGCGGGTTCGGCGAAACCGAGCCGTCGGGCGAGACCAGCCAGGCGATCAGCACCAACAATCTGTTGACCCTGACCAGTCCGGCCGCGTCGGGCGACGCGACGGGCTACAACGTCTACGTTTCGACGGCGAGCGGGACCGAGACGCTGCAGAATGCGGCGCCGATCGCGATCGGCGCCGGCTGGACGCAGCCGACCACGGGCCTGGTCGCGGGCGCCACCCCGCCGACGATCAATCCGAATGCGATCCTGCCGGCGGGCCTGGTGCTGGGCGCAACGACGATCGGCCAATCCGCGACCTATGCCGCGACGGCCGGCAACACCGGGAATTTCACCTGCGGCTCGATCACGGTCGGGCAGGGCGCGGTCGAGGGCACCTATCCGATCGAGTTTGTCGCGCCCACGGTGTTCAACCTGCAAAGCCCGAGCGGCCTGGAATTCGAGGGGCACACCGGCACCGCGGTTTCCGGCGGCGGCCTGAGCTTCACCGTCACCGCGGGCACCGTCGCCGCGGTCGCCGGCGACAGCGCGACGATCGCGCTGGCGGTGAACGCGAATGCCGGGCTGTATGCGCCGCTGAACCTCAACGCCTCGGACGGGACGCAGAACGCGGCGGCGATTTTGTTCAACGAAATTGACGCCAGCAAGGGAAACACCAAGGCCACGGTGATCAGCCGCGCGGCGCAGGTGAACGGCTCCGAGCTGATCTATCCCGCCGCGGCGACGGCGGCGAACATCGCGGCGCTCAACGCCCTGCTCGCCGCGGCCGGCATCATCGTTCGTTAGGTCAGGTCCCCTCACCCCGGCCCTCTTACCATCCCCTCACCCCGGCCCTCCCCCTCAAGGGGGGAGGGGGAAGGAGCAATTCCATGGCGTCGCTCGACATCTTCAACCAGGATCCGTTCACGACGATCCAGCTCACCTCGGCGGTCGAGCGCGTGCCCTACCTGCCGCAGGGGCTGGAGTCGCTCGACCTGTTCGATCCGAAGCCGATCCGCACCAAGGTGGCGATGGTCGAGCAGCGGCAGGGGCAGCTTATCGTGCTGCCGTTCACCGACCGCGGCGCGCCGCGCACCGAGCGCACCACCGAGCTGCGCTCGGCGCGGCATTTCTCGGTGCCGCACATCGGCATGGCGGACACGATCTACGCCACCGAAATCGCAACGATCCGCGAGATGGGCAGCGAAACCGAGCTGATGCAGGTGCAGAAGGAGCTCGGGCGGCGGCTGGTGGGACCGACGGGGCTGCGGTCGAACATCCGCTACACCGAGGAATACCACAAGCTGGCGGCGTTCCAGGGGCTGTTGCTCGACAGCAACGGGTCGGTTCTGTTCAACTGGTTCAACGAGTTCGAAATCACGAAGCCGACCGAACTGACATTCAGCTTCCTGGCCCTGGCGGCACAGTACGTCTCCACCACCGGGGGCGTCGCCGCGCTGCGGGCGTTGTGCAACCAGGTCGTGCGCGCCATGAAGCGGGCGGCGCAGGGCGCCTGGATCGAGGGCCGCACCCGCGTGGTGGCGCTGTGCGGCGATGCGTTCTACGACGCGGTGATCTCCAGTCCCGAAGTGCGCAGCACCTACTTGAACTGGGTGCAGGCGGCCGAGTTGCGGCAAAACCTGGCATTCGAGGTCTTCAACTGGGGCGGCATCGACTGGGTCAACTACCGCGGCTCGGACGACACGGTCGGTCTTGTCGGCAGCACGACGGCGACCTCCGGCAGCGTGGCCATCCCCGGGATCCAAACGGGCTATACGATTTTGGGCAAGTCGGTCAGCACGGTGGGGTTGCAGATCAGCGGCCCGGGCATTCCGGCCGGCGCGACGATCGGCGCGGTCGGCGCTGGCACCGTCACGCTGGCGAACAGCGTGGTGGCCAACCTGACTGGGGGCGCGGTCTACAACATCGGCGCCGGCAATGCCTATACCGGCGGCGGCGCGATCTCGATCCCGTCGAACAAGGCGTTCTTCGCGCCGCGTTTCGCGCCTGGCATCTTCGAGAAGATCATGGCGCCGGGCGACAGTTTCGATTGGATCAATACGTTGGGCAAGCCGGAGTACGTGCGGATCATCCCCGATCGTGACCGTAACGAATGGGTGCGGGTGGAGATGGACGCCTATCCGCTGCACATCTGCACCCGGCCGGAAGTGCTGATGTCCGCGACCGCAGACGCGGCGGCCGACTGATTGGCGGCGTGACGGGAGCGAAACATGGACACGACGGTGATCTTTCCGAAGCCGGGCGTCACGGTTTTCCTGCCGGGCGGCGTGGGCGGCTTCAAGGACAGCGAGACCGGCCTGGCGGTGCGCAACGAGCACGCCGCCGCGCTGCTGATGGCCGGCGGCGTCGAGACCGTCGCACAGCGCAAGGCCCGGCGGGACCTGGAAGCGGCCGAGGGGGAAAAGGCGGCGGCGGGGAAAGCGGCCACGGCGGCGGAAGCCGCGTCCGACGGCAAACCCGCCGCGGCCGCCGACGGCAAACCGGCCGCGGCCTGATGATCGACCTCGACGAGCTGGTGCTGGCGCCGAGCTTCGCGGTGTGGAGCGAGGGCAACCGCGGCTTCCGGGTGCCGTCCTACGCCCCGCAGGGCGGCGGGGCGAGCGTGCCGATCGACGGCATCTACCGCATCCCGGCGCTGACCGTGCTGAACATGGGCGACTCGCCCGGGCTGACAACGCGCAAGCCGGAGCTGGACGTGCGCGCCAGCCAGGTGGCCCTGCTGGGGGTGACGATCGTGCAGGGCGACACGTTCAGCGTGCGCGGCGTCGCGTATGCGGTCGCCGACGTGCGGCCGGACGGCGAGGGGCTGATCACGCTGCTGCTGTCCGAAGCGCCGCCGGGCTGATGACCCCGCGCACGCTGATCCGCACCGCCGCGCTGAACGCGCTGGCGGCGGCGGCGGCCCTGTCGCCGGCGGATCCCGACTATCAGGCGCTGATCGGCGCGCAGGTGTTCCTCGGCCAGACCTGGCCGTCGCAGTCGCCGCCGCCGGGACAGCCGCTGCTGCCGAACCAGTTGCTGATCTACTGCTGGGACGACGATTCGGAGACGGTCGCGGAAAAGACCACGGCGCCGCAGTTCGAAACGCTGATGACGCTGGTGATCGAGGCGCGGTTCGAAACCACGGCGCCGGCGGCGGCGGCGGCGCTGCCGGGGGCACCGTCCGCCACCGCGGTGCTGGCGGCGGTCGACGGGGCGCTCGATGCGCTGACGTTCGCGGTGAAGAAGGCAATCTGCTGCGGCATCCAGGTCGCCGCGACGGCGCTGAATGGCGGCGCGCCGGTGATCGCCGGGATCAAGAACGTCAAGACGACGGCGAAATACGCGCTGGAGGGCCAGCGCATCGCGGCGAACGGGGCGGTGGCGGTCGAGCTGCAATACGGCGAAGTGTTCGAGCCGCTGCTGGCGAACGCGCTGACCGACCTGACGATCCTGACCGATGCGACCGTCGAGGCCAGGGCGGTCGCCGGCAACGTCGGCAACGGAACGATCTCGGGGCTGACCGTCGGACTGGGGGCTCTGGTCGGCGCCTACAGCGTGGCGGTCTTGCACAGCGGGACATCCGCCTCGTTGACCGACCCGAATGGCCTGTATCTCGGGAGCCGCGTCATCGGACTGCCGGTCGCCTTGGGCGGCCTGATGTTCACCGTCCAGCAGGGCACCGTTCCGTTCGCCGGCGGCGACGGCTTCACCATCGGCGTCGCAATGGCGAGCGCAACGCAGCTTGATCTCTCCGCATAGGAGTGCAGCCAACCATGGCGATCAACTTCCAGCAGATCCCGCAGACCTCGCCGTCCCCGCCGCTGTATTACGTCGAGTTCCAGAACTCGAATGCGGGCGTCGCCGGCAATCAGCCGCAGCTTTCGCTGATCGTGGGGCAGACCATCAACACCGTCGCCGCGGTGCCGACCTATGTTCCCTCGCCGCAATGGGCGGCGAACTATTTCGGCGCCGGCTCGCAGCTCGCGCTGATGGCGGCGAAGGTCTACCTGGCGGACCCCGACGCGCAGCTTTGGGCGTATCCGCTGGCCGATGCGGTCGGCTCGGCCGCCGCGGCGGGCAGCATCGCCTTCACCGGCCCGGCGACGGCCGCCGGAACGATCTACTTGATGGTCGCGGGGCGCGAGGTGCAGGTCGGCGTGACCGCGACGATGAACGCGACGGCGATCGCCGCCGCGGTGGCGGCCGCGTGCAATGCCTATTTCGGTCCGACGTTCGGCATGGCGTTGCCGGTCACCGCCGTGGCGAGCACCGGCACCGTGACGTTCACCGCGCGGAACAAGGGCGCGGTCGGCAACAGCCTGTTCCTGGGGCTGAATTTCTACGGCTCGGCCGGCGGTGAGGCGCTGCCCGCCGGCGTCGGCGCCACCGTCACCGCGATGGCGGCCGGCGCGACCGATCCCGACCTGGCCGGCCTGGCGGCGGCGCTGGGCACCACGGCGTACGATTTCATCGCGCTGGCGGGCTACACCGAGTCGACGCAGCTCAACGAAGTGCAGACCATGATGAGCTTCAACGGCGGCCGCTGGGGCTATGCGCAGCAGCTTTTCGGCCACGTCTGGAATGCATTCCAGTCGGTCGACGCCGGCGCCGGCACGGATTTGCTGACGTTCGGCGCGACGCGCAACGATCCGCACATGACCGTGGTGGGCTACGAAAGCGGCGTGCCGAACGCGCCGTTCGAGGTCGCTGCCGGCTACATGGCGGCATTCGCCGCGGCATCGAAGGCCTCGCCCAGCTCGCCGGAACAGACGCTGGTGGTGCCGGACATCATCGCCGCGCCAGCGGGCGCACGGTTCAGCTTTGCCACCCAGACGGCGCTGCTGGGCACCGGCATCGCGCTGATGGCGCCGATCGCCGGCGGCGGCATGATGATCATGATGTCGGTCACCACCTACCAGACCAACGCCTGGGCGCAGGAAGACCGGTCGTATCTGCTCGCCACGACGATGTTCCAGATCATGTATTACGTGCGCGACCAGAAGGCGAACCTGACGCAGAAGTTCCCGCGCGCGATCCTGGCGCAGGACGGCACGAATTTCGGCCAGATGGGCAACCTGGGCAGCAGCACGCCGTCGGTGGTGACACCGAATGTGATGCAGGCGGAGCTGGTCGCCGAGTACAGCCGGATGTGCCCGGGCGGGGACCTGCCGACCATCGTGCAGGACGCGGCGAACTATGCGCCGGAGTGCCAGATCAACGGCACGAACCCGAACCGGATGGATATTTTGGACGATCCGATCCTGGTCGGCGGCCTGCGCATGATCGCCGTGGTCAACCAGTTCCGCCTGGTCGATCCGCCGGTGGCGCTGGCGGCGTAAGCGGGCGCGGTTTCCTCTGTAGTTCCCCTCACCCCGACCCTCTCACCCCTCACCCCGGCCCTCTCACCCCTCACCCCGGCCCTCTCACCCCTCACCCCGGCCCTCTCCCTCAAGGGGAGAGGGAGAAGGAAGGTCACCATGGCATTCGGCCCGGTCGGCGGCACGCTGTTCCTGAAGTTCAACGGCCTGCAGTACCAGCTTCGCGGCGAGCTGGAGGTGCAGCCGAACATGCTGGAAAACGAGTGGCTGGCGAACCAGGACCTGTCGCAGGTCTACACCCAGAAGGCGGTGACGCCGTTCATTTCGGGGAAATTCAGCGACAGCGGCGGCCTGTCGGTGCAGGCGCTGCAAGGGATCAACGGCGTGACGATGACGGCCGAACTGGTGAACGGCAAGGTTTACACCCTTCAGGGTGCCGCGCCGTGGGGCGAATTCAAGCTGGACACGGTGAAGGGCGAGATCACCGCGAAGTTCGGCGGGGTGGCGTGCTTCGAGAAGCTGGCGGCGTGACGGCTCGCGCGGCGCAACGAAAAGGAGAGGCGCTTGGCTGACGATACCAGGACGATCCCGCTGGCGAAGCCGATCGCGGCGCACGGCGAGACGCTGACCCAGCTTGTGCTGCGGCGGCCGACGGTGAAAGAGATGCGCACCTGCGGCCAGCCGTATCGGCTGAGCGACGCGAGCGGCGGCGGCTTCGCGCTGCAGGCCGACTATGACGCCTGCGCCAAGCTGATCTCGGCGATCTGCGCCATCCCGCCGTCCTCGGTGGACGACATGGACGCCGCCGATTTCGACAACGCGAGCATGATGCTGGTGGGTTTTACCAAGCGCGCAGCAATCGCGGAAACCGCGTCAGTGTCGGGCTCGGCGAGCTGATCGAGCGCGCCTGCGAGGTGGCGTGGTTCTGGCGCCTCAATCCGTTCGAGGTGATGGCGCTGCCGATGGACGACATCGAGCTGCTGGCGGACCAGGCCGAGCGCATCGTGGCGAACATGAAACGGGACTGACCGATGGCCTCCGATCAGACGCTGCGTGCGATCATCACGGTGCTGGACCGGACGTCCGAGCCGCTGCGGCAGATCAATGCGCGGTTTGCCTCGATGTCCTCGCCGATCCGCCAGATCGGCTCGCGCATCGGCGAGCTGGGGGAACTGACCGGGCTGGCGAACATCGGCACGCAGGCGAAGAACGCGCTCGAGCACGTGCGCGGGCTTGGCCAGGGGCTGCTGTCGCTGGCGGGGCCGCTGGCGGCGTTGGGCGCGGCGGGAAGCGTTGCGGGGCTGGTGGAGATCGCCAAGTCGACCGCGGAGTTCGCGGAGAAGCTGGACATCGGCGCGGCGATGACCGGCATCGCCACCGACCAGCTCGCCGGCTGGCACTATGCCGCGGGGCTGGTGAACGTCGACGTGACGCGGCTCGACCGCGGGTTCACCTTTCTGAACCGCAACATCGCGCAGGCGGCGATGGGCAAGGCGAAGGAGGTGCAGCAGATCCTGACGCACATGGGCCTGACCAACACGCCCGGCCACCTGACCAGCACCGCGGCCGCGCTGAGCACGGTGGCGGCCGAGGTGAAGCACCTGGTGGACACGGGCCAGACGGCGATGGCGACGAACGTCATGGCGCAGTTGTTCGGCGCCCGGTCCGGTGCGCAGCTTCTGCCGCTGTTCGAGCAGGGGCCGGAGAAGATCAAGGAGATCCTCGCCGGCGCGCAGGAAGCGGGGATCTCGCTGACCGCGGCGCAGACCGCCGCCGGCCATGAGTTCATGGAAAGTTTCAAGGGGATGCAGGCTTCGGTGGAGGGGGTAAAGCTCGCCATCGGCAACGACCTTTTCCCCCTGCTTACCCCGATGATCGAGAGCATGCGGCAGTGGCTCAACGCGAACCGGGAATGGATCGCAACGAATCTCGGCGACGCCGTGCATTACCTCGCGGACGGAATCAGAAGCATCGACTGGGCGGCCGTTGGGGCCGACATCCGCGGCCTTGCGAAGGACGCGAAATGGCTGGTGCACGAGGTCGGGGGCATCGGCCCGGCAATGCTGATCGTCGCCGGCATCAGCATGGCCCCGACGATTGCCGCATTTGCCAGCCTGGGGGGCGCCGTCGCCGCCGCGGCCGGCAAGTTCCTGCTGTTCCCGGTTGGTGCGCTGGTCGCCGATTTCATCTCGCTGATACCGGCGATCGGTGGGGCGGCCGACATGTTCGCCGCACTGGATGTTGCGATGGATGCCAACCCGATCGGCGTGATCATCCTCGCGGCGACGGCGCTCGGCGTTGCCGCCTACGAGGTTTATGAGCACTGGAAGCCGATCGCCGCGTTCTTCAGGGAAATGTGGGACGACATCAGCGGCGTGTTCGAGCGTGGCTGGGCGCACGTCAAGCCGATCGTCGACGCGCTGAAAGAGGCGGCATCCTGGGTCGGCCTGCACGGCGGCGGCGGCGACATCCCGGTCGACGGCGGCCTGCCGGCCATCGCCGCGCGGACACCGCTGTCGGCGCAGCCCGGCGCGGCCGCGGCGGCTGGTGGCGGAACGCCGGGCGGCGGCCTGACGCAGATCATCGTCGATTTGCGCAACCTGCCGAAAGGCAGCACCGTCTCGACTGAAAGCCGCGGCAACGCGACGCCGCCCGACGTGAACGTCGGCTGGGCGTTCCCGCCATGAGCGCGTTCCTCGGCGGCAGCGCCAGCATCGGCCTGGGCGGGAGTGCCAGCATCGGCGTCAGCGGCAGCGCCAGCATCGGCATCGGCGGCAGCGCCAGCATCGGCCTGGGCGGCAACTGGCGCGCCGGGCTGATGCCCGGATCGTGGCGCGGCGTGCCGTTTTTGTGCCGCGATACCAGCAACCCGGCCGGCCGGCGGCTGGCCAAGTTCGAATTCCCCGACTCCGACGACGTCGCGGTGCAGGACCTCGGCCGCGGCATCAAGACCTACAAGCTGGAGGTCTACGTCTGCGGCGACGATTACATGGTGCAGCGCGACACGCTGGAAGCGGCGCTGGACCAGGACGGCGTCGGCACGCTGGTGCACCCCTACAAGGGCTCGTTGCAGGCCTACGCCGAGCACCCGTGCGAGCTGAAGGAGCTGTCCGAGAAGGGCCGCGCCGCGTTCTTCGCTTGCAACTTCGTCGAGGGCGGCACCGGCGCCGTGGTGCCGACGCCGGCGCCGGACACCCAGGCGACGGTGTTCGTCGCGGCGCAGGCGAGCTTCGGGCAACTGAGCATCAGTTTCAGCGCGGGCGCCAATGTATCTGTATGACGGCCAGGCGGCCTTCGTGCAGGCCGCCACGGTGGGGATGCTGGCGCAGGTGCAGGGGGCGATCGCGAACCTGCTCACGGCCTCCGGCAGCGCGCCGCTGGTGCTGGCACAGGATCTGCCGCTGCTGGCGGCGGTGGCGCCGGACGATACCGCGGGCTATGCCGCGGCGCTGGCGAGCTTGTTGCAGGACTACGTCGCGGCGATCGCCGGCGATGCCAACGCGGCGGCGGCGCCGGACGCCTCGGCGCCGCCGGGCTACCAGGATTTTTCCCGCCTGCCGCCGATGCCGGGCGACCCCAGCTACGGCCTGGCGGCGCTCGCCGGGGTGGGCGCCAGCCTGGTGCCGGCGGCCGCGGTGGGCCAGGTGGCGGCCAACTGGGCCGCGCTGATGCAGGTGGCGCAGGGCAGCGCCGTGGCCGCGCTGCTGATGCTGTATGCTCAGACCGCGTTCGCCGCGGCGGCGGACGCCGACGCGGCGCGCACCCAGGTGCACGCGCTGATCGTGGCGCAGATCGAGGCGGCGGCGGGCAACGACGCTCTGGTGCAGACCTGGCGCGCGGCGCTGGCGGCGATCGTCGATCACCTGACCGCGACGGCGAAACAGGCGCCTAACGTTCAGACGTTCATCACGGCCGCGCCGCTGCCGGCGCTGGTGCTGGCGCAGATGCTGTATCAGGATGGCAGCCAGGCTAGCGTGCTGGTGCAGCGCAACGCCGCGCCGCACCCGCTGTTCATGCCGCTGGCGGTCGAGTGGCTGGCGGCGGCGTAGGATGACCGTCACGCTGACCGTCGCCGGCGAGGTCTACAGCACCTGGATGCGGGTGCGGATCACGCGCGGCCTGAAGCGCGGCTGCGCCGATTTCGAGTTCGAGGCGCCGGGCGAATACATCCCGGCGATCCTGCCGTTCATGCCGTGCACCGTCGCGGACGACGGCGAACTGGTGCTGACCGGCTATATCGACAAGGTGGAGACCGAGGTCAGCGCGAAGGACAGCCGCACCACGGTGTGCGGCCGATCGCTGGTGATGGACCTGGTGGACTGCATGCCCGAATTCGCCACCAACCAGTTCAACGGCTACGCGATCGACGCCATCGCCCGCACGGTGTGCGGCGCGTTCGGCATCGGGATGGTGCTCGGGCCCGGCGCCGCGGTGGGCGCGCCATTCCCGGATGCCACGTTCGAGCGGGCCGAGAAGGGCCACGCCTTCATCGCGCGGCTGGCGCGGCAGCGGGGGATCCTGCCGACGGATGACGAAAACGGCAACCTGGTGCTGGCGACGCTGGGCACCGCGCGCGCGCCGGCGCCGCTAGTCAGCGGCCCGGGCGGCAACGTGTTCCGCGCCCGCGGCTGCCTGGACTGCAAGGGCCGTTACTCGAAATACAGCGTGCGCAGCCAGGCCGGCATCAAGCAGACCGGCAGCCACGTGCAGAACGCCGTCTCGGCGGTGGCCTACGACAACAGCGTGCCGCGCTACCGGCCGTGGGCGGGGATCGCGGAATCGGCGTCGCTGACCGACATGGCGCAGCTTCGCGCCACCTGGGAAGCCGCGCACCGCGCCGGCGAGGCGATCAAGGCGGTGCTGTCGGTGCCGGACTGGCGGGCGAACGGGGTGCTGTGGCAGTGCAACCAGCTCGTGGCGTGCGACGTGCCGCGGCTCGGGCTGGACGATGACCTGCTGATCGGTGAGCTGACGTTCGCCGAGGACGCGCGCGAAGGTCGCTACACCGAGCTGACCGTGCAGCCGCCGGCGGCGTTCACGCCGGACCCGGCGGCGCTGACCAAGGGCAAGGGGAAGGGCAAGACAAGCAAGGGCGGCGGTCCCGACCCCTACGCGGCGATCATCGACGTGGTGCACGCGCCGGGCGGGACGGGCGGCGCGTCGTGAGCTGGGGCGAGGCGGCCCGCCAGCTCTGGTCGGCGATGAGCAACCAGGTCGTGCGCGGCAAGCTGACGCTGTCGCTCTACAGCAAGGGCGGCACGCGGACCATGCTGAACGGCATCGGCCTGGAGGGCGAGGTGCACCAGCAGATCGAGCTGTTGCTGCCATACGGTATGTCAGCACTGCCGGCGGGCCGCACCGCCGACTACCTGGTGCTGCAGGTCAACGCGGTGCGCGACCATAAGGTCGCGCTCGGTCCCGACGATCCGGCGCTGCGGATCCCCGATTTGTGGACGGGGGAGTTTGGTTTTCGCAACAGCCGCGGCAGCCAGGTGGTGTTCCGCGGCGACCAGATCGAGATCACCGCGCCGCTCGACCCGATCAACATCAAGGCCGAAGCCGGCAACATCAACATCGTCGCGGGCGAAGGGGCGATCGAGCTGGCGAGTGCCGGTGGGTTCAGCCTCGCTGTCAGTGCGGGCAACATCAGCATCAGCGCGGTCGGCAACGTCGCGCTGTCGGCGACCGGCACGCTCACGCTGAGTGCGCCCGCGGGGAAGATCACGGCTAACGGCAACATACTCGGCTGAGGCGGGGCAACATGGATTTCGCAACGATCCTGTCGCCCGGCCTGACGTTCGACTGGGCGATCGCCGCGGGCGACCTGGCGGCCGATGACTGGCTGGACACCGCGGTCGCGATCTCGCTGTGGACCGACCGGCTGGCCAACGCGGACGACGTGATCCCGGACGGGGCAGGCGACCGCCGCGGCTGGTGGGGCGATGCCTACCTGCCGCTGCTGGCGAGCGGCGCGCCTGACCATATCGGCTCGCGGCTGTGGCTGCTGTCGCGCGCGCTGCAGATCCTGGAGACGGTGCAGCGCGCGGAGGCTTACTGCCGCGAGGCGCTGCAATGGCTGCTGGATGACGGCGTCGCCGCCAGCGTAACGGTGCCGCTGCCGACGTTTCCGCGGATGGGGGCGATGCAGATCATCAACGACATCGCGCAGCAGACCGCGGCGGGGGCGGCGGTCAACCGGCGCTACACCTCGCTGTGGGACATGACGCGGGGCACCGTGTCGATGTCCGGCGTCGTGATCGGCGGGATCTGACATGCCGTTCTGGCGGCCAACGATCGCGCAGCTTATCGCGCAGGTAACCGCGGGCTTTCAGGCGATGCTGCCCGGCGCCGACCTGGCGCTGCGACGGTCCAACCTGGGCGTGACGGCGATCCAGGTCGGCGCCGCGCTGGACGGCGAATACGGCTACCAGGACTGGACGATCAACAACGCGCTGATGCCGGACACGGCGATCGCGCCGTATTCCACCCGCTGGGGCGCGCTGAAGGGGGCGACGCCGAAGGGGCCGACGCCGGCGACGGGCACCGCGAGCTTCGCCAACGACCTGCCGAACATCGACATTCCCGCGGGCACGCTGCTGCAGCTTCAGCCCGGCGTCGTGTTCGCAACGACCGCGGACGCCAACACCGGCGGGTCGGGTGCGGTCAGCGGCGTGCCGATGGCGGCCGTGCTGCCGGCGACCGACAGCGACGGCACGCTGTGGAACTGCAACGCCGGCGCGCAGCTTACGCTGGTGGCGGCGATCGACGGCATCGACGGCAGCCAGGTCGCGGTTGGCGCCGCCATCGCGAACGGCGCCGCGCCCGAAACGAACGCGGCGTTCGTCGCGCGCTACCTGCAGCTTTACCGCCAGCCGCCGCAGGGCGGCGACCCGTTCGACTACATCGAGTGGGCGCTGGAGGTGCCCGGCGTCACCCGCGCCTGGTGCGCGCCGCTGTGGATGGGGCCCGGCACCGTCGCGGTGTTTCCGATGTTCGACGTGGCCGAGGCGGCGCACGGCGGCGTGCCGCAGGGCACGAACGGGGTGGCGTCAGGCGAGACGCGGGCGGCGCCGGCGACCGGCGACCAGCTTACGGTGGCGAATTACATCTACATCGGCCGCTATGCGGCGAAGGGCGCGTGCCGGCCGGCGACGGCACTGGTCTACGTCATCGCCCCGGCGCTGGTGGCGCAGGCGTTCACCCTGAAATACGTGCCGAGCGCGCAACAGTCGGCGGTGCGGGCGGCGATCGCCGCGCTGCTGCTGGCCGAGGGCGCCGCGGTGGCGATCGATAGCACGACCGGCGCGGTGACCGGGGGCACCGTGTCGCTGGGCGACATCCAGGCGGCGGTGCGGTCGGTGCCGCAGTGCTCCGGCGCGCTGGTGCTGGTCCCGACCGACAACATCGCCACCTCGGTGGGGCAACTGCCGACGCTCGGCGCCTGCACGTTCGTCTGAGCCGCGGGCGATGAGCGGAAACTACGCCGGGCTGGGCGCGGCGGATTTCGAAGATGCCGTCGCGCGAAAACTGCCGCCGCGCGGGCTGGCCTGGACGCGCCAAGTCGGCAGTGTGTTCCAGGGGTTCTGGCGCGCGATCGCCGACGCGCTGGCGGCGTTTCACGCGCGCGAGGCGCAACTGACCGAGCTGGAGGCATTCCCGCCGACCTCGGTGGAACTGCTGCCGGATTGGGAGCGTGTGCTCGGGCTGCCGGACCCGTGCCTGGGCGTCAATCCGGTCATCGCGGCGCGCCAGGCGGCTGTCGCGGCGAAGCTGGCGGCGACTGGCGGCCAGTCGGTGCCGTACTTCATCGCGCTGGCGGCCACGCTCGGCGCGACGATTTCGGTAACGGAATACGCGCCATATCGGATCGGCGTCGATACCTGCTGGTCGCCGATGCGGTGCCCGGCCTGGGCCTATGTCTGGCTGGTAACGCTGGAAGGCCAGGCGGCGTTCGATTTCGAGATCGGCAGCTCGGGCTGCTGGGAACCGTTCTGGACGATCGCCAACGGTCCGGTCCAGTGCGAAATCCAGCGCCTGGCGCCGGCGCACACGCAAGTCAAGTTCACGCTGTTCTGACCGCATACGGCGCACGATAGGGAAACCGCAGATGCAGCTTTTTGATCGCGGCGGCCAGGTCGTCTCGCGCATGACGCCGAATCCGACGATCGCGCCTGGCTGGCCGAACAACGATTTGACGCAGACCACGGACCCGACGGTGATGGACCCGGACTGGTGCGCGGCAGTGACGGCCGAGCTGCTCGGCCTGCTGACGCAGACCGGCCAGACCGCCAGCAAGACGAACGTCGGCCAGGTGCTGCAAGCGGTGATGGAGATCGCCGGCGGCTACTGCACGACCGTTTCGGCGGCGACGCCGGTGCTGACCGCGCAGAACGCGGGGCTGGTGCTGGTGAACGCGGCGGCGAACAACGTGGCGATCACGCTGCCGGCGGCGGCCTCGGCCGGCGGCCAGTCGTTCGAGTTCATCTTCGTGCGCACCGACACTTCGGCGCACACCGTGTCATGGGCGGTGCCGGGGTCGGGCGCCGGCAGCACCGACACCGCGGTGCCCGGCCGGCAGCTTGCCGGGGGCGCTTGCGGTCGGCGCCTATGCGCGGATCCGCAACGACGGCGTCAGCAAGTGGGCCGCCATCGGCGGCGCCGGCGCCGGCAACGGCGAGCAATCCGTTCACTTCAACGGTCATCGACATCCTCGCCCAGCGGCGTCGACGGGAGGGATAGCGCCAACTACGCGCTACGGTCGCAGGCGGTGACGTTCCCGTGCAGCACGAGCCGGCACCGGTCGGCGTCGGCGGCTAAGTGGATGGCGGCGCGGCTACCTTCAGGGGCAACGCTCAAGTCGGGGCAGCTTCGCACCGAGGATTCACGCTGGCGATCTCGGACGGCACGCACGGAACGCAGTCCGGCGGCGCAATGGACTGATCTGGAACCGGGCTCGCGACCGAGATCGTCGCGCTGGAGAGCGGCTTCGACTATTCCCGACGCTCGACGCGCCCGGCGCAACGATCACGCTCACATTGACGGTCGGCACCGCCGGCGGCGGGCATGATCCCAGCAACGGGATGGTGATGCAGGCCGCCAGTCATTCGTCGCGGTGGAGGACGCCTGATGCGCTATCTGACGCTCGATGGCAGCGACAACGTCCTTTCCACCTATGACGGCCCGGCGGCCAATGCACCCGCGGGCGCGGTTTCGGTGACCGAGGCGACCCTGGCCGGGCTGCCGTTCCCATGCACTGGCTGGAAATGCGTGAGCGGCGCGCTGGTGGCGCCGGCCGCCCCGCCCGCGCCGACGCTGTCGCAGCAGGCGCAGGCGGCGCTGGCTGCGGGGATGCAGCTTGCATCCACTGGCACGCCGGCGCTGAACGCGACCTATCCGTGCGACGCGGCGACGTTCCAGCAGGTGGCGGGGATCGTGGCGGCGATCGGCGCGGGCCTCGGGCTGCCGGGCGGCGGCGCGACGTTCAACTGGCCGGATGCCAGCGGCACGCCGCACGCGTTCACCGCGGCGAGCTTCTCGGCCTTCGCCAAGGCGATGATGAATTTCTTGTATGCGCTGAACGCGATCGTCGGATCCGACAGCGGCACGCTGCCGGCGCAGCCGGTGGAGATCGCCTGATGTCCGCGCCACGACGCTTTGCCGGAGGCGGTATGATGCTGCGTTTCGGCTGTCTGGTCGCCGCCTTCGCGCTCGCGTTCGCGGCCGAGGCCCGCGCGGCCTGTCCGAATGCGCCGCTGCTGGTTGGCGGCGTGGCGGCATCGAACTACCAGGCGCAGGACGGGACCGGCAACGGATGCGTCGTGCGCCCGGACCTGCGCGGGGGCGCCTCGATCGCCGCGGGAACGTCCGGCGCGGCCGCGGCGGTGGCGCTCGACGGCGGCCGCGGCATGATCGCGTGGCAGATCACCGGCCTGACCGCCTCGGGCGCGACGCTGACCCTGCAGGCGACCGGCGACACGGCCACGCCGCCGACGCACTGGACGACGCCGTCGGTCGGCGCGCTGGCCGTCGCGACCGGGTCCTACACCACGACGATCATCGCCGACGGGCTGTACGTCTTCGCGGTGTCCGGCTACACCGGGGTGCAGCTTGAGGTCAGCGGCACCGGCAGCGGCGCCGTCACGGTGGCCTACAACGCCTCGACATCAGGCGGCGGCGGGGGCAGCAGCAGCGGGGGCGGCGGCGCCACCATCGCCAGCCAGTCGTTCACTGTCGACAGCACGCCGGCCATCTCGGCCGTCGCGTACGCCAACGGCGAGTGCGTGGGCGGGTTCACTTCCGTCACGTTGGCCACGTCGAACGGTGGCCCGGTCGACCTGAGCGCGGTGACCCTGAAGTCGCTCAGCGGCGCGGCCGCGGTCAGCGTGACGCTTTATCTGTTCGACAGCGCGCCGAGCGGAGCGAGCACGTGCACCGATCGCGGGACGTTCGCCCAGGCACAGGCTGACGGCGCGAAAGAGCGCGGCGTGCCGGTCGTGCTGACGCTGGCGCAGCCGAACGGAGGCACCACGGTCGGGCAGCGCCAGACGTTTTCGCCGCCGTTGGTGATGACCGCCGGCGGCAACTCGGGCAGCGGGGTCAAGACGATCTATTACGCGATGGTGGCCGGCGCGGCGTTCACGCCTGGCTCGACCTCGGACTTCATCCTGACGCTCGAGGGGCTGCACTGATGCTTCGCGCTCTCGCGCTGCTGCTGGCGGTGCTGCTGCCGGTCGCGGCGCGCGCGCAGTTCGCGAACCCGTTCGATGGCGGGGGCGCGCCGCTGGTCGCCGATTGCGTGTTCACCGCCGGCGCGGCCTACAACGCGGCGACGAACACGCTGACCGTCGGGCCGAAATGCCCGCCGATCCTGTTCAACCGCGCGTCGACCAAATACGCCTTTGCACCTAATGGGCTGCTGGCCAGCTACCCGCCCGACACGCCTGCGGTTCCGACGATCTCGCACGAAACCGGCGCCCTGCTTGGCCTGTCGATCGCCGGCAACGTGACGGTGGACAATCTCTATCCGCGTGACCTGACCAAGAGCCAGTGGGTGAAAGTCAAATCCACGGCGGCGTTGACCCAGACCGGCATCGACGGCGCCGCGAATTCGGCCTCGTTGCTGACCGCGACCGGCGCGAATGGGAACGTCTGCTACCTGCCGTCCAACCCCGGGGGGCAGCGTAATTTCAGCGCCTACATCAAGCGCGTGAGCGGCATCGGTGAAGTCGACATCAGCCCGGACGGCATCAACTGGACGTCCGTCACCCGCTCGCTGACCGGCAACGGCTATACGCGGGTGCCGGCGGGGGGGATGAACGCGATCTCCTCCTCGGGACGGGATGTGCATCCGCCTGGTGGCGTCGGGCGACCAGGTCGCGGTCGACTACATCAACGTGCAGGACGATACGCACCTCACCTATGACTTCCCGGTCGGCCCTCTGCTCTCGACCAATGGGCCGCTCAACACGAACCAAGACAACGCCTGGATTGATTTGACGAAAGTGCCGGGATGGGATGCTGACCACTGGACGATCATCATCGAGACGATGATGCCCGACTATGTGAACCCGCCTAGCGCAACAGCTGCCGGGGCACGCACCATTTTGGAGGTCGACGATGGCATGGGGTTGGACGGCTTTTACCTCGTCAACCAACAGGACCCCATCAGCGACACCCTGTGCAATGGGGTTTTGCCGTACCTGTTCCACTGCCCCGACTGGGCGCTGATACCCAACCAGAGCGGCGTCGGCGCCGCCGCGGGCAAAGTCCGCGCGACCTACTCGCCAACGCTGAACGGTCTCGAATGGCTCGCGCCGCCTGGCCCGGGTCAGTTCTCGGCCGTTGGTATCAGCTACAATCGCGACAACGGCGTTGATGCCATCACCGTTGACACCGGGGGGCGGGGGCAGACGCTCAGCAACGGAAACTACATTCCGCCGGGCGTCATGCCGGTTCTCACCAGCCTGGTCACGCCGCCTTATCCCGCCGGGATATTCCGCCGCCTGGTGCTCGGCGGCGCACCGAATGAGTTGATGGTGATCGGTGGCACCCCGACCGTCGGGGATGTTGTGGCGCTGAACGCCTCCTGGGAAAACCCGCAGACCAGCGCGCAGACCGCCTCGCCGAGCTACACGGTTCTCTCTACGGATACCCCCACGACGATCGCCGCAGCACTGGCGGCGGCTATCACGTCCAACGGCACCCTGGCCGCCTCAAGCATCTCCGCTACATCGATTGGGGCAAGCATCTACCCATCCCACCCACCTGGCCTGTTCGTGTTCTGGACGCGCACGATCACCGGCGCGGCGACAGAAACCGTGGCCCTCGGCGCAAACTCTGCCAATTACTATGGCTACATCCAACGCCTGCGGATTTTCAGCCGCGGGATGCAAAATGCCGATTTCACTGCCGCCATGCCTGGAATCACACCGAGCCGGGTGCAGCCGACGTTTTGGACCTGGAACACCAACGGTCACATCATGCTGAATGGGGGGAAGCTCCTATGCAACCGCTGCTGAAGCTCGCTACCGCGTTCCTGCTGCTGTGGTGCGGCGAGGCGTTCGCCGACAGCACGCCGGGCAATCTGCCGACCGCGGCGTCGATCCCGGCAGCCGGCTGCATCCCGCTCGACCAGGGGCCGGGCACCGACGCGAAGCTCTGCGCCTATTCGGGTGTCGGCTGGGCCGCCGCGTTCGGCCTGTCGCCGCTCACCCCCGCCTCGATGACGGGCTACATCGTGGGGCTCACTCCCGCCACGGGCGGAAACAACACCTCAGTGCTGCTCGCGGCCGGCGCGTCAGTAGACTCCACCACCACCGTCCTGATGGCGGACGCGGCGGCCTGTGCGGTCGATCTATCGACCGCCGGCGTGAACGGCCTGGATACCGGCTCGATCGCTGCAAGCACCTGGTACGCGTTCTTTCAGATTTCAGGGACCGCCGGCACCGCCTGCATCGGCACGGCGACCACGCCGGCGGGAGTGCCGACGCCCACCCTCCCGAGCGGATACAGCTATTACCGCTACGTCGCTCGGGCGAAGACGAACCCGTCCTCGCAAATCGCTGCCAACTACATTCTGCCTTGGGGGCAATACTTCGTCGACGCCTCGGACACCTACACCAAGGGCGCTGGCAACACCTTGCCGCGCGAGGTGACCTTTTTCGCATGCGGCGGCGGCAGCTCCGGCGCGTCTGGGGGCCTGCAAACCTCGGGCAGCGTCATATCGGGGGGCGCTGGCGGCTCCGGCGCTGGCTGCGAGCCGCCGATTACCTACTCCGCCAATCTGCTGCCAGCGACACTCTCTGTCACGATCGGCGCAGGTGGCACCGCGCCGACTGCGCCGACCGCCAACAACTCCCCCGGCACGGCCGGCAATGATGGCACTGACACGTATGTCGGCACCTCGGTGACCGTGGGCTATGCAGCCGCATTTCACGGCTGCGCCGGGTCGGGCGGTCAGCTCGCCGCGGCGTCCGCAAGCGGGGGCGGCGGCGTGGGCGGCGAGAACCTTGCTGGCATCAGCGCATGCCGGACGGCTCGGGTTCGACGGCGGGGGTCGGCGCGCAGGGCGGCACGACCGGCGTTGCCGGGAGCACCGGCGGCGTGACGGGCACCGCAGCCACTACCCCAGGTGCTGGTGCTCCCGGGGGCGCGTCTGGCTCGACGGCGGGGGCGGCAGGCACCGGAGGCGCCGCAATTCGGTCATTGGGGCTGCCCGGGCGGCGGTGCTGGCGGCGGTGTCAGTTCCGGTGCTGCCGGTGCGACCGGGGGGGTTGGCAACAGGTCGCTCGACAGCGGCATCCAGGCCTTGGGCGGGGGCACCGCGGGTAACCCGGGCTCGAATGGCGGCGAGGCGCTGCTCGGGCTGTATGCCCCCGGCAGCAGCGGCACCGGCGGCGGCGGGGGGGGCACTGGCCAGAACGGCGGCGCCGGCGGCGCCGGCGGCCCGTGTGCGGGCGGCGGCGGCGGAGGCTCCGCGCTGAACGGGCAGACCGCTGGCGCCGGCGGCAAAGGCGGCGGTGGCTTCGTGTGGATCGCCGAGAAGCGGTGAGGGCTGGGGGGCGCTCCCCTCTTAGGTCGCGCGCAGGGCGCTTTTTGGTGGGTCTGGATCGATGAACACATCCAGCGGGAGCGGGACTGCCGGGTCTGGCGCGTCAGTTTCGTGCTCGCCGTGTCGGCCACCGTGGCATCCAACGCGGTGTTGGCGTGCGTAGGATGGCTCGCGCGCTATTGGATACGGCATTGGCCATAACAGGCCGCTACCTCGCCTGGCACGGCGAGCATCTCACCCGGTGCCGCGTGATCCAGTGCGTCTGCGGGTCGGTCGCCCTGTTTCTGGCCCTGGCCTGGGTGCTGCGCGGCGGCCTGCTGTGGTGGCTGCCGCCGCACTTGTGACCGCCGGCGCGGTGCGAGGGGAGAAGGAGGCGATGGGGACGGACCTGATATCTGCGACCACGCTCAACCAGTTCCTGCTGGCCACGTTCGGCGCTTTCCTGGTCTTCCTGACGACCTGGTTTTGGCGCGGTAAAACCGAGGCCCTATTGAAAGCCAAAACGCTGTCGGAAGCGCACGAAGCGGTGCTGGCGCGTCTGTCCGTGGTCGAGACGCAACTGAAGCTCACGGAACAGATGACCTCGCCTATAGTCACCGCGATGCAGGCCATCCTCGTGAAGCAGTTGACCCACGCACACCGGCCCGAGCTGGATGCGCTGCTGGTGAAGATCGGGCCGCCCGACATCCTGACGGACCAGGAACGGGCGCGGCTGTTGGTGCTGCTGCACGACCGATCGTGGGATGTGGACCCGTCGGTCGGGACCGAGGAACGGAGCGCGGCGAAAATCCTGCCGCTGCTCATGCCGATGGCGGTCGCGGAACAGAAAGCCTTTGCCGAGGCCGGCGTGTCGGCCAACCTGAGGCTGATGACGATCGTGGCTGTGGTTGGCGCGCCGGAGCCGCTGGTGGATGCGGAAGATCATCGGCTGACGAAGGCATGACATGGGCTGGCATCGCGATCGGCGTCCTGTTGGGCGGCGTTCTCTGGCTGCCGCTGGGCTTTTGGTGGGGCTGTAGGCGAGCGGACGCGCGGTGGTGACCTTCACGCTCCGCGCCGCGCGCGCCGGCAGGCATCGCGAACTGAAGAACATCGCGAGCCACGCGCAGGCCGAGATCATCGCCGCGGACTGGTGGGGCGTGGGCTGGCGCGAGATCACGATCAACGGCGAGCCGTGGACGCCGGCGGATCGGTAGGCTCTGACGTGTGATCTACAGTGACGATGGGAGTGTCCGATGGGCCTGATCCTGCTTGTTGTCATCCTGGTCGTTTGTTTTGGTGGCGGCGGCGGTTACTATGGTTACAACCGTTATGGCAACATCGGCGGCATCATCCCGCTGTTGTTGGTCATCCTGTTCCTGGTGTGGCTGCTCGGCGGCGGCGGCATCGGCTACTTCGGCCACGCGCGGTATTGAGCGGTGCCCGACGCCCTGGCCGTCCCGGTTTGGTACGGCGTCCTCGCGTGGCTCGCCTGCTGGGACGTTACTCTCGCGGTGCACCTGGCGCCCGGCCCGCTCGGCGCCGAGCTCGTGCTGCATTTCCTGATCGTGACGGCGTGCCTGCTGGTCGTGCTGGTCAAACTGGCCGGTCGCCGTTGGCTGTGGTGAAGGATCGCGCGCCGGCGCCCTGATCGCCTTTTTTCCATCCCGCCAAAACGATCCGCATCCGCCGGCGCGTGCCGGCGGTCGCGCGCTGACTGAAAAGGAAATCAAGATGAGCACCGCCACCGATGCGCCTCGCCTGACCATCATCGAAAAGCTCGAACAGTTCGGCCACGAGACGCTGACCGATCTCGAGCACGCCGCCTGCCGCCTGGTCGGCGACATCACGATGGCCTCGACGGCGCTGGACGAGCTGGAGGCCACCTCGCCGCTGGTCAGGGTGGCCATCGACGCTGGCATCGCTTCGGCGAACGCGCACGGCGTGCCGCTGACGCTGCTCGCGAACGCCGGCGAGGCGGTGCTGGCGCTGGCGAAGGAACTGGCGGCCAGCCTGTCGCAGCCCGCGCCCGCGGCGTCCCCGGCCGCCACCTGATGGCGTCCCGCATCCCGGCGGAGCTGGCCGCCGCTCATTCGCCAGATGACAAACTGGCAGCGAAACCAATGGGCCCGCGCCGGTTATCCGGTCGACGTCGAGAAGGTCAAGCGGTTCACGCGGCTGGCGGGACGGCGCCGAACTCCACCGCGGCGAGGTTCTGCCGCCGCCAGCCGCCGGCGCCGGTCGCCGGTCGGGCAGCGTGTCGGACACGAAGGATGCGGCGTAACCGACGAGCTTTTGTCCCCGGGGGTGACTACCTTGGTCCTCAAAAATCCTGACAATGGCGGTACTGGAAGCCGGGTGCAGCCGCCCCTTGACCACGGAGGAGCATGCGGGTCGCGTCGTGCGGCCGATCTGGACGTGGGAACCGGCGCCAATGGCTGAGTGTGGCTGTAGCGTTCGGACACGACACCTTGTTAGCCCCAGCAGGCCGCCGTCCCCGGTGGGCCTGCCAAACTGCCGCCGCCGGCCGCTCATTCGCCAGATGACAAGCTGGCAGCGAAACCAATGGGCCCGCGCCGGTTATCCGGTCGACGTCGAGAAGGTCAAGCGGTTCACGCGGCTGCAGCGGGACGGCACCGAACTCCACCGCGGCGAGGTTCTACCGCCGCCAGCCGCCGGCGCCGGTCGCGCCGGTCCTCGCAACGGCCCCGGCGACGGCCTGACTTGAGTTTTTGGCGCAGAATCGTCGTTTCGCTTCATTCGTCTCGCCCCTCAAGCCGCCAGCCTGACGATCGCGCGCGGCGAACCCCGCGCACCCATGTCGATTTTTGCCGCCTCCAAGAAGGGCGGAAAAACCGACATCACAGGAGAAACACCATGTTCATTCAGCCGCACCGGATCGGCGCGACGATCGGCCGCCGCGGCTTCGCTGCCGCAATCCTGGTCCTCGGACTGGCCGGCAGTATATCGGCCTGCACCGCACCCGAGCAGGCAGCCGCCATCGCCATCCTGGCCAGCGCGATGCCCTGCTATCAGGCCGTCGCCGCTTCGGTCACCACTGGATCGAATGTGACCAAGGCGCTCACCGCGGCCGACGTGCTCGCCACAAGCCCGGACTGCGCGGCGGTCGACTCCAACACCCTGACGCTGATCGCCTCGGCGCTGAACACCGGAGCGCCGGTCAAGCCGGCGGCGGCATCGAGCGTGGCGGCGGTGCGCGCGCCAAAGGCGCCGTGAGGGCTGCCGCGCTCGCGCTGGCGCTGCTGTCGTCCGGCTGCGGCGCGTCGGTTGTGCCCGTCATCACCACGATCGGGGCGGTGGCGGGCACGCTCGGCACGACGGAACAGCTTGGGATGACCGGCCTGACGGACTGGCTGGCGCTGAAGAAGCCAGCGGCCTGTGCGGTCGGGGGGAAGACGCCGTAGTGCCGGCTGCCATGGCGATCGCGGTGCTCGCGGCGTGCGGGGCCGTCCTGCTGGGCGGCCTCGCCACGGCCGCGGTGCTGCTCGCCGGGCGCATCGATGAAGGAGAGCGACGATGATGAAGCTCGGCTGCATCCACACCCCGGCGCCGGCGGCAATCCGGCCGCTGGCGTCGCGCGCCTCGCTGCACCTGATGACGCCGCCGGCGAGCGCGGACTGGCTCGCGGGCTGTCCGGCCGACGGCGATCCGCTGGGCAACGATCAGCTACGGTGATTGCGTCCCCTGCGCCGAGCTGCGGGCGATCCAGGTGCGGCGGGCGAACGCCAGGGGCGACACCTGGAAGCCCGGCCTCGGCGCGGCGCTCGGGCTCTACGCGGCGCTGACCGGGTTCGACGTGACCACGGGGCTGCCGGACAACGGCACCGACACGGCGAAGGCGATGACGGCCTGGAGCGTGGACGGCATCGGCCTCGATAGCCAGAACACTGACGTGGTCTGCTGGGCGACGGTGAATCCGGCCGACGACGCGCACCTGGCGATCGCCATCGGCCACACCGGGCCGGTGCAAGTGTCGCTGGCGCTGCCCGAGGCGGCGCAGGACATCAGCACCTGGTCGGCCGCGCCGGGCACTGGCGCATTCTGGAAGCCGGCGTCGTGGGGCTATCACCGCGTCGTGGTGGCGAAGTTCGACGGTGCCGTGCGGGTCTGCCGCACCTGGGGCCAGGACGTCGCGATCCATCCGGCGTTCTGGGCGGCCTACGTCGTCGCGGTCGACGCCACGCTGTCGCGCGAGTGGATGGCGGCGACCGGGCTGGCGCCGTCCGGGCTGGATTGGGAAGCGCTGGAGGCGGACCTTACGGAGCTGGCCGGGTGATCGACAGCGCGTTCCCGACCTGGTGGGGCTTCTGCCAGCGGCCGGAGAACGACGGCCAGCCGCTGCACGATACCCCGGCGATCCGGGCGGCGCGACCGCCTGGGGCTACACGTTCCGCAGCTATGCTGCCGACGCGGCGCGCATCGGCTCGGATCCGAGCTACGCCGCGTTCAGCGCTGCGACGCCGGCGCAGATCGGTGCGCTTGCCCGGATCTTCCAGTGGCAGGCGATCATGGCCGACAGCATGCCGCCGGCGGTCGCGCTGATCTGGGCGGATTTCCATTTCATGTCCGGCGGCGCGAACCGCACGCTGCAGGCGGTTGTCGGCGCGGACCCGGACGGCGCCGTGGGGCCGAAGACGATCGCCGCGATCGGTGCGGCGTGCGGTGATACCGAGCGGACCGGCGCGCTGCTGCTGCGGCTGAACGCGGCGCGCGTGGCTTACGACCGGAGCCTCGAGGATTCCGACCGACAAGCGCGGGTGGGAACGGCGCGCGAATGACTGCCTGGCGCTGGCGCAGGGCCTGCTGGGCGGCGCCGCGGCATCGTGATGGGCCAGCTCAGCGCCAAGCTCCGCTTCATGGCGCACCCGGCTGATGTCGGCCACTGAGCAAAAGAGCACGCACACACAGGAGGACTGAGACATGGCGACCGACGCAACCCTCCGCACGATCATTACCGTCCTCGACAAAACCTCGGGGCCGCTCCGCCAGATCAATGCGCGGTTCTTCGCGATGTCGTCGCCGGTGCGCGAGATCTCGTCACGCATTGGCGAACTGGCCGAGCAGACCGGAATTTCGCGCATCGGCGAGCAAGCGAAGAACGCGCTCGGGCACATCCGTGGCATGGGCGCGGGGCTGCTGCAGTTGGGGGGCGCGTTAACCGGGCTGGGCGCCGCGGCCAGCGTCGCGGGCATGTTTGAGATCGTGAAATCGACCGCCGAATTCGCCGAGCAGCTTGCCATCGGCTCGGCGAAGACGGGCATCGCCACCGAGCAGCTTGCGGGTTGGCACTATGCCGCGGGCCTGGTCAACGTCGACGCTGCTCTGCTTGACCGGGGCTTCACGATGTTGAACCGCAACATTGCGGAAGCGGCCGGCGGCAAAGCCAAAGAGGTGCAGCAGATCCTCGGGCACATGGGGTTGCAGAACACCGTGGGGCATCTGGTCGGCACGGCGGATGCGCTGCGCGCGGTGTCCGCGGAAGTGAAGCACCTGGCCGACAGTGGGCAAGTGCAGGTTGCCGATGAAATCATGGAAAAACTATTCGGTCGGGCGGGTCGGGACCTGGAGCCCCTGTTCGCGCAAGGCCCGGAGGGGATCAGTAAAGCCCTGGCCGTCGCAAAGGAATCGGGGATCTCACTTACGGCCTCGCAGGCCGCGGCGGGTGCCGGCTTTATGGAGAGCATCAAAGGCATGTCGGCCTCGGTCGAGGGCCTGAAGGTCGCCATCGGTAACGATCTTTACCCGGTCCTTAAGCCGGTTATCGATGGATTTCGGGACTGGCTGGATGAACACCGGGTGAAGATCGCAAGGGAAATCGGCGACGCCGTGCAATATCTCTCGGACAAGTTACACGGCGTCAATTGGGACAACGTTAAGGCGGACCTAAAAGAGATCTGGCACGCGGCGAAAGGGATTGTGCACGCGGTCGGCGGCATCGGCCCGGCGGCGGCGATTGTCGGAACGATCAGCTTCGCGCCGACAATCATGGAATTCGGCCGGCTTGGCGTCGCCATTGGCGCCGCTGCTTGGAAGATGGCGCTGTTCCCGGTCGGGGCGCTCCTCTTTGATTTTGTCCGGCTAACGCCGGCGATCCGCGGTACGACCACCGCGATGGTCGCGTTGAACCTCGCAATGGACGCCAACCCGATCGGCGCCGTTGTGGTGGTTGCCACCGCGTTGGCTGTTGCCGGCTACGAGATCTACAAGCACTGGGAAGATGTGATGCACCTTTTCGAGCGCATCAAGAACACGCTCGGAACCGCGAGCAGGGACATCGCGCCGTCGGGTGTGAGCGGTTACTTTGATCCCAATATCGGCTCGTTTGTTCCGACCGGCGACGCCGCGTCCCTGGTCAACAGGCCGCCGCTGTCGGCGATGCCCGGCGCAGCCGCCGCCGTTACTGGCGCCTCCGGAGCTGCCGGCGCATCGGGCCGGACCGACGTAACGCTTAACTTCAAGGATGTGCCAAGGGGCACCGCGATTTCAACCGAAAGCCGCGGCAACGCGACGCCGCCAGATGTCAATGTCGGCTGGGCGTTCCCGCCCTGATGAGCGCGCCGCAATGATCGTCAACGTTCAAACCGTCCGATCCGACCTCGCGCGCTTCTCCGCGGGCCTCGACAAGTTTCAGCGGGCGCAGCTACCGTTCGCGACGGCGTTGGCGATCAACGCCGTGGCGCGGGGCGCGGCGGCGAGCCTGACGCGCGAGCTGCCGGAGATCTTCCACAAGAAGGGGCAGATCACGCCGTTTACCCGGCGCGCGATCGGCTACTCGCCGGCCACGACAAAGAAGCTTCAAGCGGCCGTCTTCGTCAAGCGCATGCAAGCCCAGTATCTTGAGATCGAGGAAACCGGCGGCGGCGTCACGCCCAGGCCAGGCGCGCCGATCCTGACGCCGGTCGACGCTAAGCTGAACGTCTACGGCAACATCCCGCCCGGAACGATCCGCCGCGCTGCGGAGGCCGCGCCGCTGTATTTCATCGGGACGGTGCGTGGCGTCTACGGGCTGTGGGAGAGGCTCGACCGGCCGGGCAAGCCCGCCGGCAGCATCGGGCCGCGCGGCGGCATCTTCACGCATCACGGCGGCCTGCGGTTGATTGCGGTATTCCGCAAGCGCGCTCTCTATCGTCCGAAGTTCGGTTTCCGAAAGCATATTGCCGCGTCGGTGCACGCGAACTTTCTGCCTGCGCTCCGCGCTGGCATGGAGCGCGCGCTGGCGACGGCATTTCGATGATCGGTTTCGCCGGCAGCGTACCGGCGCATGCGTTCTGGGGAGCTTCCCGTAGCAAGGGAGATATTGTGTGAGCAGACCTGTAGAAAAAGTTGTCGCCGAATTCGGTCGTTGGTCCGTGAGGATGGCCGGCCGCATTGACGCCGTCACCAAGCAAGCTCAGAGCCTTCGAGGGGAGGCGCTCGCGAAGGCGCGGGAAATAAAAGCTTGCGCCCAGCGACTGGAACAGGAGATGCCGCCGTCTGACAAGCGGACGGCGCTGGCCGCGGACCTTGCGCTGCTGGAATTAACCCTGACCAAGATTGGTGACGTTCAAAACTGACCGCGCGGGCGGGTGGCCTATGGCCTCGCTTCGGGGATTAGCGTTTTGCTCTTTTGAGTTGGTGGGCGCGGCTTTGGAGAATTGGCGCCCGGATTGCGTCGTATCGGCATTCTCGCCACGTCGGCCGGTTGCAGCGCTCGAAGATCGGCCGCATCTGAGGCTCGCGTTTCACGATGTTGAACGGCCGATCCGTGGCCGCTGGCCGGTGAACGCTGCCCAGATCGACGCATTCCTTCGTTTCGTCGACGGGCAGCGACAGGGCCGACTGCTCGTGCATTGCCGTGCGGGGATCTCACGTTCGCCGGCGCTGGCGATCGTGGCGGCCGTCGCGGTGGGGGTGCCGTTGTCCAGGGCATTGGAGCGGCTGTCGCCGCTTGCGGGCACGCTGCGGCCCAACCGGCTGGTGCTCGCTTTCGCAGGCGTACAGCTTGGCATGGGCAACGTGCTGCTGCGGCAGGTAACGGCTGCCTTCGCCGTCGGCTACAGCAGCCTGCCGCGTGCACCGCTCTGTTCATTGGTGGGCCTGCTGCCTGACGAAGGCGCGCCGTCGGCGAGCTGCTGAGGGCCACCAGGCGCTGCTGGCGGCCGGTGCGGGCCACCAGGCCGTGCTGCGGCGGGTGCACGGCGTCGATCGCCGGCGAGCTGGTGCGGGCCACCAGGTGGCGCCGGCGGCCGGTGCGCGGCGTCGATCGCCGGCGAGCTGGTGCGGGCGCCCAGGCGGTGCTGGCGCCCGGTGCGCGGCGTCGATCGCCGGCGAGCTGGTGCGGGCGCCCAGGCGGTGCTGGCGCCCGGTGCGCGGCGTCGATCGCCGGCGAGCTGCTGAGGGCCGCCCCCCAGGCGGTGCTGGCGGCCGGCGTGCGGCGCTGATCGCCGGCGAGCTGCTGAGGGCCACCAGGCGGTGCTGGCGGCCGGCGTGCGGCGCTGATCGCCGGCGAGCTGCTGAGGGCCACCAGGCGGTGCTGGCGGCCGGCGTGCGGCGCTGATCGCCGGCGAGCTGCTGAGGGCCACCAGGCGGTGCTGGCGGCCGGCGTGCGGCGTCGATCGAGGGCGAGCTGCTGGGGGCCACCAGGCGGTGCTGGCGGCCGGTGCGCGACGCCGATCGTCGCCAGCGCGGCCAGGGCCTCGATCCTGCCCGCCGCGGTGACCGATCGGCGGGCTGCTTGACCCAAATCGCGCCGCCCGCGCATGGTCCGCGGCGGAGCCTGAAAACTCCGTAAGCCGTGGCGACCACCGCCCCGAACGGCGGCTATCCGACATCGCTCCGGGGGGCTCGCGCATATGTCCAGGACGCAAGTCTAAAAGCGCGAGCGCCCGTCTACGGCCGGGTTTTCAGCCCCCGGAGTGTCGCGGCCCTGAAACCGCGTCGCCCCGGTAATTCGAGCCGTAGGAGCGCGTCATGCGCAAAGCCGGCGACAGTCGAGCGCTGCCACGTCCAGGCCGCGGCGCGCGGTGCGATTGCCCAGCAGCACGGGCAACGCGCCGGCGCGAGCTGCCGTCGCCGGTACCGCTGAGGTGGATCGACGCGCCGCCCCTGCGGTTGTCGGTAGATCCACCAGAAATCAGGGGACATCAGCGCGGGCCGTGCCCCAGTCTCCCTGTCACACGCCGTCGCGTGATGACAGGAAAGACAATGGACACGCAAGGAAAGGCAGCCCCACCGCCAGCCGCAGGCGGTGGCCAGTATCTACGTCGCTCGCAAGTCGCGGACAGGCTGCGGATATCTGTCCGCACGGTCGAGCGTTGGGCGCTGGTCGGATCGGGGCCGCCGTTCGTCATGCTGGGCAGGATCCCGATTTACCCCCTCGCCGAGCTCGACGCGTGGATGCGCGCGCGGCTGGTCACGTCCACCGCAGCGGTTTCCGTCGCCAAGGCGACGGCGAGCGCTCGATCGGTATGACCGGCGAGGACGACGGCAACGCGCAGGATCAGCCTGCCAGCCGCTTTCTCGTGGTGCGGATCCTGGGCCACTGGGACACGCGCTATTCGGCATGGGCCTGGGTCGGGCTGTCCAATCTGCCGCGCGCCGTTCACCAGGACCTTGATCGGGAAGCGCTGCAAAGGGTGCGCCGGCTGCGGCTTGTGCTGCTCGATCATTTCACATCGGGGGCGCGACTGGGATGGGCGGAGATCGAGTCGGTTGCCGCGGCCGTGCACGCATGCGGCGAGTGGTGGCCGATGCCGGAGATCAGCGCCCGGATGGTGCGCGACATATGTGGCCTGGACGTGCCCGTGGCCTGGGGGCTGGAAGCGCTTCGGCGCCACTTGCGTCCCGAGATGGTGGAGGCGCGCGACCATCTGGGCGATCGCGAGAAGACCAGCATTCTCTTGAAAACCCTGGTAGCGGCTGGCGATCTGGTGAATGAGCTGCACGCCGCCATCGGTGGCCGCTACGCCAACGGCAGGGCCAAGCCGAGCGCCGCCAAGCTCGACCTTGTGTGGCGGCGCTTTGACGCTGCGCGGGCCAAGAGCGGCGGGATCACGCTGTTGCCGCTGTTTGGTTCGTCGACGACGCGGCACGCGCCATGACGCAGCCTGACGCCGGCGAACTGGCACGCCTGCTGGCCGGTAACGTGGCCAGCCTGGTGCGGGAGCTGCTGCCGGCCGGTCACCGCGAGGGATCCGAATGGGTCCATCCGAGTCTCTCCGGCACGTCAAAGCGCAGTCTGTCGGTGCGGCTGTTCGGCGCGAAGGCCGGCGTATGGGGCGATTTCAGCAGCGGGGAAGCCGGCGATGCCCTCGATCTGGTCAAGCTGGTGTGCTTCCACGGCGACGCGGACAAGAGCGCGGCGATCGGCTGGGCGCGGTCGTGGCTGGGTTTGGGCGACGGTGCCGCGCCGTCGGCGCCGCGGCGCGCGCCGGCGCCGGCGGAACTGACCGAGTATGCCGCAGTCGATGCTGAAACCGCGGCTCGCCGGCGCGCGGCGCAGCGGATATTTCTCGGCGCGCAAGTCGCGCTCGCCGGCACGCCGGCAGCGGCGTACCTCGCGCATCGCGGCCTTGACCTGGCCGAGCTGGGACGTCAGCCGCGCAGCCTTCGCTTCCATCCGGCGCTGATGAACCGGGAGAGTGATCGCGCGTGGCCGGCGATGGTTGCGGCTGTTACGAACGGGGCCGGCATCATCGTCGCGACGCATCGGACCTGGCTGCAGCAGGACGAAGACGGCAACTGGATCAAGGCTCGCCTGCGCAGTCCGAAAATGTCGCTGGGGCCAGTGGCAGGCGGATCGATCCGCATTTGGCGCGGCGCGTCTGGCAAACGTTTGGCGAGCGCGCCCGCCGGCGAGACGGCCGTGATCGCAGAGGGGATCGAGGACGGTCTGGCCTGCGCGCTGCTGTGTCCCGAACTGCGCGTCCTGTCCGCTGTGAGCCTGGCGAACCTGGCGCGCGTCGAGCTGCCGCCGGCGATCGCCACCGTGATCCTCGCAGCCGACAATGACGGCGCCAACGAAGCCGCGGCACGTGCCCTGCAATGCGCCGTCGATCGTTTCGCCAAGGACGGCCGGGTGGTGCGGGTGGCGCGCAGCCCGGTGGGCAAGGATTTCGCGGACCTTTTGGCGGCGGCATCGGAATGACAACGAAAAAACGTGGCGCGGGTCGAGACGCGATCCTGGATGCGCCACAGGGCACGCCGTCAAACAACACTGTCATGAACGGCAAATTTGAGATGCAGCCCGACGGCTTGCTGCGCAGAACGGCCGACGGCCCAATTCGGGTCTGCGGTCATTTCGACGTTTATACCGAGACGCGCACCGAGGACGACGCGCCAATCTGGGGGCTGTTGATCCGCTTCCGAGACAGGGACGGCGCGGCGCAGCGGGAAATCGTGACGCGCGACCTGTTCGCTGGCGAAGGCGCCGAACTGCGAAACTTGCTGTCAAGGCGCGGCCTTTTCGTGAACCCTTCGCGCGGTGCTGGCGCGGCGCTGTGCGAATATTTGGCCAACGTTGGCACGTCCAAGCGGGCGCGCGTGGTGGCGCGCACGGGTTGGCACCGGATCGACGGCGAGCGCGTCTTCGTCCTGCCGGATGAGGTATTCGGCAAGCCGCCGGTCGAGGTGATCTATCAGCGGGTCGCGCGCGAACCGTCGTTGTTCAACGCCGGCGGCACGTTGGACGAATGGCGCGAGGCGGTTTCGGCAAGGTGCGTTGGCAATACGCGCCTGGTGCTGGCGGCGAGTGCAGCATTTGCCGCGCCGCTGCTGGGGCTGCTGGCGGAAGATGGGGGCGGCCTGCATTTGCGCGGTAACGCGCAAATCGGCAAGACCACCGCGCTGCGCGTCGCGGCAAGTGTCTGGGGTGGCGAGGCCGGCAGCGGGGCAGCGGCCTATATTCGCCAGTGGCGGGCAACGTCGAACGCTGTTGAGGGTATCGCTACCGCACACAGCGACACGCTGCTGGCACTGGATGAAATGAGCCAGGCGGAGGCGCGCGATATTGGTGCCACCGCCTATATGCTCGCGAACGGGCAAGGAAAATCCCGTGCAGACCGCGCGGGTGGCTTACGCACGCCGTTGCGGTTTCGGACGTTGTTCCTGTCAACCGGCGAGATCGGGTTGGCCGACAAGATCATGGAAGTGCCCGGCGCCAGCGTGAAGGCTGGGCAAGAGGTGCGCTTGGTTGACCTGGCGGCCGACGCAGGGGCCGGAATGGGGCTGCTGGGCGAACTGCACGGCGCGGCCTCGCCAGCGGTCTTCACGCGAGAGCTGGCTGATGCCACGGCACGCTGCTACGGCACAGCGGCGCCAGCCTTCCTACGCTATCTGGTCGGTCGACTGCATGCCGAGCTGGAGCTGCCGAGCGATCTGCGGCGATGGCAGGATGACTTGGTGCGCGAGTGGCTTAACGCGCACGTCGACGCCGGCGGCCAGGTTCGCAGCGTGGCGCGCCGCTTTGCGCTGCTGGCTATCGCCGGTGAATTGGCGACGAAGGCTGGCGTCACAGGGTGGGACGAAACCGAGGCCACGGGTGCGGCTGAGGCGTGTTTCGATGAGTGGTTGGCACTGCGTGGCACAGCCGGCGCGCGTGAGGACGCGCAGGCGGTGGCACATATCCGCGATTTTATCGGGGCGCATGGATCTTCGCGCTTTGAAGATTGGCGCGATCCGCCGACGGCGGGCGAGGCTGCGGGCCAGGGGGAATCGACGCCGGCGACCGGGGCAGCGCAGGGCGACCCGGCATCGACGCCGCCTCATGAGCGGTTTCGGACCGTGCACCGGGCCGGCTGGAAACGTTGGCTCGCCGACGGCGCCGAGCGCCCTGCCTGGGTCTACTATGTGCTGCCTCAGGCGATGCACGAAGCGTTGAAGGGCCTCGATTTTAGGGCGGCGTTGCGCGTGCTCGCGGAGCGCAAGTTGCTGCTCGCGGGCAGCGGCGGGAAATCATCCCAGACCGCCAGCCCCCCGGCCATCCCAAAGCCCGCGTCTACGTCGTACGCGTTGCGATCCTCGGCGCGGAAGATGCTGCCGACTGAGCGCCGTACCGCCGCCGTGCGGAACACCGGCGTGGTGTCGTGTTCCGTCCCGGCGCTGCTGGTGTTCCTCCATTAACATAATGATATCAGTAGCTTACTCGCGAGTGGAACACCAGAACACCGGAACACCGTCGGCGCGATGATAGAGCGAAGCGATGGGGCCTGCGGCCTGCGGCCGATGCTGGGCGCGTCGCTAAGTGTTGGGGGTGGTTAGGGGGGGCCTGCGACCGCTCCGCCTGGTCGAGTTTCCGGCCGGCGCACCACGTCGAGCGCCACTTGGTCGAGCTGCTGGCCAGCGGATCGAGCGCCACATGGTCGAGCTTCTGGCCGGCGCACCACGTCGAGCGTCACCTGGCCAGCTCGCCGGCCGTAGGACCCCGTCGGCGAGCTGCCGCGCGTCACCTGGGCCGTGCTGCTGGGAGGCGCGTCGGGTCGCCCAGCGTATAGGTGGCAGCGGGTCCTTCCTGGGACTTTTTCAAGAGCGGGCATTTCGCGTTCCGGCTTGCTTCGACTGTGTGAACACCGCGAATTGTGAACTCGCCGGCGCCGATCGCCGACGCTAACAGCGCTGTGGCGCCGATCGTCGGCACTAACAGCGCCGCGCGCCGCCGGCCTCGCCCTGGCCCGGCTGGTGGCGCTTCTGCCGGTGCCGCGCGTCGCCGGCCTCGCCCTGGCCGAGCTGGAGTGCTGCGGCTGATCGCCGGCATGACCGAGCGCGGGCGTCGCCCTGGCCGAGCTGGGGTGCTGCGGCTGATCGCCGGCATGACCGAGCGCGGGCGTCGCCCTGGCCGAGCTGGGGTGCTGCGGCTGATCGCCGGCGGCCTCGATTGCACCGCGGTTGGGCCGCCGTTGGTCCGCGTCGATCAGCGTGATCCGTGAGGTGGCGCGTCAGTCCGAAAAAGCTAATGAAATCATGGTGGAGCCAAGGGGAGTCGAACCCCTGACCTCCTGAATGCCATTCAGGCGCTCTCCCAACTGAGCTATGGCCCCGCCGTGCGGAGGGCGGCTTATAGTCCCGGCGGTTGCGGCGGAGCAAGGGGCCGGTAGGACTGCCGGACGGCGGGAGAGCGGGGCTGGTTGGGACGACCCTCACCCTCGTCGCTTCGCGCCCGACCTCTCCCGCAAGCGCAGGCGGTGATCAGGCGGCGAGTTTCAGCTCCGGGGACACGGTGAAGTGCGCCTCGGTCTTCGAGCGGAGCTCCTCCACCGTCACCTCCGGCGCGATATCCACCAGGGTCAGCCCGTCCGCGCCGACCTCGAACACGCCCAGGTCGGTGATCACCAGATCGACCACGCCGGCGCCGGTCAGCGGCAGCGTGCAGCGCTTCAGCAGCTTGGGCTTGCCGCCGGCGGTGTGCTCCATCAGCACCACGACGCGGCTGCACGCCGGCGACCAGGTCCATCGCGCCGCCCATCCCCTTGACCATCTTGCCGGGGATCATCCAGTTCGCCAGGTCGCCGTTCTCCGCCACCTGCAACGCGCCGAGGATCGAGATGTCGATGTGCCCGCCGCGCACCATCGCGAAGCTGGCGGCGCTGTCGAAGAAGCTGGTGGTCGGCAGCTCGGTCACCGTCTGCTTGCCGGCGTTGATCAGGTCGGCGTCTTCCTCGCCCTCGAACGGGAACGGGCCCATGCCCAGCATGCCGTTCTCGGAGTGCAACTGGATCGACATGCCGTCCGGGATGTGGTTCGCCACCAGCGTCGGAATGCCGATGCCGAGATTGACATAGAACCCGTCGTGCAGCTCGCGCGCCGCGCGGGCGGCCATCTGATCGCGGGTCCAGGCCATCGTCGCGCCCTCCTCAGTAGCGCTTGCGCACGGTGCGCTGCTCGATCCGCTTGTCCACCGTCTCCAGCAGCACGATGCGGTTGACGAAAATCCCGGCGTGATGATGTGGTCGGGATCGATCTGGCCGTTGGGCACCATGTCCTCGACCTCCGCGACCGTCACCTCGGCCGCGGTTGCCATGATCGGATTGAAGTTCCGCGCGGTCTTCCGGTAGATCAGGTTGCCCTCGTGGTCGGCCTTCCAGGCGTGGACGATCGCCAGGTCGGCGCGCAGGCCGCGCTCCATCACATAGGTGCGGCCGTCGAACTCCTTGGTCTCCTTGCCCTCGGCGATCTGCGTGCCGGCGCCGGTCGCGGTGAAGAACGCCGGGATGCCGGCCCCGCCGGCGCGGATGCGCTCGGCCAGCGTGCCTTGCGGGTTGAATTCGATCTCCAGTTCGCCGGCGAGGTATTGCTGCGCGAAGGTCGCGTTCTCGCCGACATAGGAGCTGATCATCTTGCGGACCTGCCGCGTCTGCAGCAGCACGCCCAGCCCGACGTCGTCGATGCCGGCGTTGTTGGAGATGATGGTCAGGTCCTTCACCCCGCTTTCGCGGATCGCCTCGATCAGCGCGCCGGGGATGCCGCACAGCCCGAAGCCGCCGGACATGATCGTCATGCCGTCGCGCAGCAGCCCGGCCAGCGCCGCCGTCGCGTCGGGATAGATCTTGTTGACCGCCATCGGGCACTCCTGACGTTATCGCCGCACGCTGATATCGTGTTCGGGGCGCTGCGACAATGCGATCGTCGCTCCGGCGATGACGGGCGTGCAACGCGGTCATCCCCGGTGGCCGAAGATGGCGCTGCCGACACGCACCCAGGTGGCGCCGCAGGCGATGGCGATTTCGAAGTCGGCGGACATGCCCATGGAGACGACCCTCAGCCCGTGCCGGGCGGCGCGGTCGGCGAGCCAGGTGAAGTGCGGGCGCGGGTCCTCTTCCAGCGGCGGGACGCACATCAGCCCGGCCAGCGCGGCGCCGAAGCGGGCTTTGCAGTCGGCGATGAAGCCGTCGGCGTCGGCGCGGGCGATGCCGGATTTCTGGCCCTCGTTGCCGACGTTCACCTCGATCAGCAGCGTCGGGGTCCGGCCTTCCTTGGCGATCGCCGCGGCGATGGCGTCGGCCAGGCGCGGCCGGTCGAGGGTTTCGATCACCTCGGCCAGGCGCACCGCGTCGCGCGCCTTGTTGGTCTGCAGCCCGCCGATGAGGTGCAGCTTCAGGTCCGGGTAGTCGGCGCGCAGGCCAGGGAATTTTTCCCCGGCCTCCTGCACGCGGTTCTCGCCGAACACGCGGTGGCCGGCGGCGAGCGCGGCGCGGACCGCCTCGGCGGGCTTGGTCTTGGACACGGCGACCAGGGTGATGTCGCCCGGCTGCCGCCCGGCGGCGGCGGCGGCGGCGGCGATGCGGTCGCGCACGCGGGTCAGGTTGTCGATGATCGCCTGCGGTCGCGGCGTGGCGAGGCTTCCATGGCCTTGGCCCCTCCCGGCAGTGGTGGGCGCGGCGGTGGTGAGCGCGGCAGTGGCGGGTGGTGTCACAAGGTCGGTCATGGCGGTGTCTCCCCGGCGCCGGCACGCGCGGTGGTCATCCCCGGCCGCGCACGCGCCGCGCCGCACCCGGCGATGCCGCAGCCGCCCGCCGGTCGATGGCGCGGCGCCGGCGGGCGCGGGACCCACGTCCGGTGGCGCCGACAAAGCCTCGCCCGTGCACGCGCCCGCCCGCTCCGATGCCTGCAAGGCGGCCGGCGCGTGCCCCGGCGGCCGACCTGGCATGGTGCGCTGCCACGCCGATACCTCGGTGCCACGGATGCAGTCCCGGGCAGCACGCACGGCCGCGGCATGAGGATAGCGCTTCGGTCGGGCCGGCGGTGGTGCCGTCCGCGGGTTATCTAAGGTCGCCGGGATGGATCTCCCGGACGGCCGCCAGGTGAAGCCGAGCGGTGCACCCGGCAGCTTGTCGCCCCGCTGGACCGCGGCCTGTGTCGGCTCCTCGCCGCCCAGGACGTTGCGCAGACGATAGACGGCCGACTTGGGCGCCGGCTCTCCGGGCGGATGATCGACACTGGCCATGATGCGTCACCCAGGCACACGATGCTGCCGGGCCGAATTGATCCAGATCAACGCAGGTCATGGTGCATGCCCAGCCCCGGGGCCCGGAGTGCGCGCGCCCGTCGCCGCGGCGCTGTCGGCATGTGCACCCTGACCGGAAGACGCACCCTGTCATTGCGAGGAGCGGACGGCGGGTTCAGCCGGCCCGGCGGCTTGTGCAGGCGGCTTCGGCGGCAAACCCGACTGGCCGATGGTCGGAGGGCACCTGCTGGAGCTGACGCGGGGACCGTCATGGAACCAAGTGCGGTGGACCTGCCTCGGCGGCGGAGGCATGGCGCACCGGCGATCCCAGGGTGCGGGTGAAGGCGCCTTAATATCGGGCGTACTGCTTTACCTCGACGATACCGGAGCGCAACAGCAGGTTGATCTCTTGCTTGATCCGGGTTCGCTCGTCGTTGGTGTGGTAGACCCCGCTCGCCAGCTCGATGAAGCCGGCGTCGAAGCTCAGCTCGGCCTCCTTCTGGCGGATGGCGTCCTCGATATCCCACAGCCGGCGGTTCACCTCACGCAGCTCCGCCTCCAGCGGTCCAGTTCGGGCGGCGTCGGGGACAGCGTGGCGAGCGTGGCCTCCAGCGGCGCCAGTTCGCGCCGGGCGTTGGCCAGGGCGTCCGGGTCGCGCAGCCGCTCCACCTTGATCTCGAGGATGGTCTTCTTGTCGACCAGTTCGCCCCAGGACACCGGCACGCGCGGCAATGGGTCGATGCCCGTCATGTGGGCGCCCCCTCCGACGCGGGACCGGCTGCGATGCGCTCCGCGAGCGCCGTCGCGATCTCGGCAAAGACGCCGGCCCAGTCGCCGCGCCGGACCTGACGGAACAGGCGCATCGTCGGATACCACGGGCTCAAGTGGGCGAATCCTTGCGGGCTGGCTTCGGCGCTCCCGGCCGAGTCGGACGCGGCGCCGTCCGGGGGGAAAAACATCCAGCGCCAGTCGGGCACGTGCTGCAAGGCGACCCACACCGGCCGTGCCAGGGCACCCGCCAGGTGTGCGATGTTGGTGTCCGAGGTGATGATCAGATCCAGGCTTGGCATGATCGCGGCGGTGTCGAGAAAGGCGTCGGGTCCGGCATCGAATCCCTCGCCGGGAGTTTCCACCCGCGATCCAGACGGCAGAGCGGCAATTTCGTCCAGTCCATGATCCCGCTGCAGGCTGATCAGGCGCACCCCGGGCAGGCGGCCCAGCGGCAGAAAGTGCGCCAGCGGGATCGAGCGGCCAAGCTCCGCCTGGCTTTTCGGATTGCCCCGCCAGGCGATGCCGATCCGGACCCCGTGCGGCCCCAGCCGCGCGCGCCAGTGCGCGATCCGATCGGGTTCGCCGGCCAGGTACGGCACGCGGCGCGGTGCGGTCGCCGCCGTGGTGGCGAACCGTTCGGGCAGGCTCAGCAGCGGGCAGACCAGGTCGAACGGCGGCATCGGATCGCCGGCGCGCACGATCGGCGGCGGCTCGGGCAGCCCCGCCATCAGTCGCGCCAGCGGGCGCTGCACCTCGAACACCAGCCGGCCGTCGCCGGCCAGCCGCCGGGCCAATTCCGGGATGTAGCGGCAGAACTGGATGGTGTCGCCCAGGCCCTGCTCGGCGTGCACCAGCAGGGTGCGGCCCTCCAACGCCTCGCCGCGCCAGACGGGTTGCCGGAATGGCCGCGCCGGCACCGCCAGCGTACCAAAGCGCACCTCGTAGCAGGCCCAGCCCTCGGCGAATTTCCCGCAGCAGCAGCAGCAGGCCGAGGTTGTAGCGCAGCACCGTATCGTCCGGGCGCGCCCGCAGGGCGTCGCGCAGGCAGGCCTCGGCCTCCGCCACCCGGCCGAGCTCCTTCAGCACGCTGGAGAGGTTGGCGGTGATGCCGGGCTCCCCCGGCTCGCGGCGCAGCGCCTCGCGCAGCGACCGCTCGGCCTCCTCCAGCCGGCCGGCGTGGCGCAGCGCCACGCCCAGGTTGTTGTGGATGTCGAACAGGCCGGGCTTGCGCCGTGCCGCCTCGCGGTAGGCGGCGAGCGCCTCCTCGGCGCGGCCCTGGTCGCTCAGCACGTGGCCGAGCACCTGCTGCGCCTCGGCGCTGCCGCGGTCGAGCCGCAGCGCCGCCTGGCAGGCGGCGATCGCCTCGTCGGCCCGGCCGAGCCGGTGCAGCGCGCCGGCGCGGTTGAGGTGGTAGGCGGCTGCGCGCGGGTTGCCGGCGATCGCCTGCTCGATGAGGGCCAGCGCGGGCTGCGGCTGGCCGGCCTGCAAGGCCAGCACGCCCAGCATGTGCAGGCTGTCGGCGTGCGCCGGGTCGGCGGCCAGGATTTCCCGGTACATCCGCTCGGCCTCGCCGCCCTGCCCGGCGCGTTGCAGGCCGACGGCGCGCCGGAACAACGCCTCGATCGCGTGCTTGCGCTGGCTCATCGGCGGCCGGCGGCGCGGGTGGCCGGTGTTGCATGGCCGCTTCATAGCAGGCTTCGCCCGGATCGCCGCGCCCACCCGGATCCCCGGTCGTTGCGAGCTCCCGCTGTCATTGCGAGCGGACCGAAGCAATCCCCCGCGCGCCGGCGGGTAGTGCGTCATTTTGAATTTAAGGAGTGGCCTTCGGATACCCGCGGCACACCGCGACTATTCCCAAGTTCATCGCCGACATTCTGTGGACGGGGTGGCCGCCTTTGCTGATGCAGTCTGCGGCGGTGATAACGCACATGCCGCCTTGGCGCTTGTCATACTGCTGGACGCCCCCTAGGCCCTGACACTGCTGTATCGGGACATGAGGATGGGTGACCATCCAGCAACGGGTTGTGCGCCCGCACTCGCGATCCACGTCAGCGCCAACGCAATTGCGAGAACGAGCAATCGAGCCATAGCGGTTCCTTTCGCACTGGCCTATGCTTACCGCCAAGCAATCACGGAGTGGAGAGCGAACATGGGCTTTCTACCCGGGGCCGTCTCTGCTGTGCTTGGCGGTAAGCATGGAGGATGACATGACACACCATATGGTAGACTGCTACGCAGTGGCCGACGATATTCTGCCAAGCGAGCGCTTTCCCCTCAGAAAGCTTCAGCGATTCCGAAGCAGTCCTGGAGGCTAAGGCTCATTGCTCTGACCGAAAACTCGCGTGGTTCCAGGTGCGAGCGGTAAGCGGTTCAGGCGACGATCGTATCATCCACAATTCCAGGAATGAGGCATAGCATGCCCAAGGGCCTCCAAGGCCAGCGCCGGCCCTCCGACGTGATCGGCAGCGCCGTGAAGGTGATGCGGATCGCCACCGGCGAGGAAGCCGAAGACGCGCCCGAGACGTCCAGCCCGGTGAGTGCGGCGGCGCAGCTCGGGAAGCTCGGCGGGGCGGCCAGGGCGCGGAACCTCAG
>CAVZBG010000009.1:0-334858 GCA_963773345.1 uncultured Alphaproteobacteria bacterium
CTCCGACAACCCAGCAACATATTGCCCGGTATCAGCCCGGGGAGACCGCGCTGATTCACTATAAGTATCATCCGCGCTGCGGAACGCGGGTGACAGTCGCCAAGCGCTGGCAACATCGAGACGGCTTGCATGTCGTGATCGAGCAGCCCGACGGCACGCTGATGCAACTTCCTGCCTGGATGCTTGACCCCGATGCAGCGGATTGGCCACTGGTGAACCTCCCACGCCTGCCGTTGCGCGTGCTCCGTGATCTGCGCCGCTTGAGTGGGGAGGTCCTACCCTCTCTCTCGCCCCCAACCAAGCGAGGAGTCGCGGATGGCCGACCTTCCGATACCCCAGTTCGATCTCTTCCAGATGTCGGCGTCTGCACCGGGACTGATTCCTCCGACGCTGGAAGCGCCGCTCACGATGCTGCTGCGCGAATTGATGTTGGTCCTCGTCGTGGAAAATCAGCACGCGGAGTTGGCCGATGAGTAAGATCACCGCCGACCACCTTGCGCGTGCGGCCTACGTGTACATCCGCCAGTCAACACCTGAGCAGGTCCGCCACAACCTGGAGAGCAAACGACGGCAATATGCCCTGGCCGATCGGGCTCGCGCGCTCGGCTGGCTGGACGTGGTCGTGCTGGATGAGGACCTGGGCCGTTCTGGATCAGGTGTGACACGTCCCGGGTTTGAGCGCCTGTTGGCCGCGATTTGCCAGGGCTCCGTCGGTGCGGTGGTGTCGATCGAAGCGTCGCGCTTGGCACGCAACGGGCGAGACTGGCACACTCTGCTCGAATTCTGCGCCCTGGTCGGCACGCTGATCGTCGATGAGAACGGTATCTTCGACCCGCGGCTTCCCGACGACAGGCTGCTGCTCGGCATGAAGGGAACATTGAGCGAGATGGAGCTGTCGACATTCCGCCAGCGCTCGCTCGAGGCGATTCGTCAGAAAGCAAGCCGGGGCGAACTGTTCCAAAGAGTCGTGGTCGGTTATCAGCTTGGGCCTGGGCGCCGTCTGGAGAAGAACCCCGACCGGCGGGTCCAAGCCGCCATTGAATTGGTGTTCCGTAAGTTCAACGAGCTCGGCAGCATCCGCCAGGTGCTGCTATGGTTGCGCCAGGAGCAAATCGAACTGCCGTGTGCCCGGCATGCTGAGGGGGTTCGCGGTGTCGGCTGGCGCTTGCCGGTGTACCAGACCATCCATCATATCCTGACCAACCCGGTCTATGCCGGTACTTATACTTATGGACGCACCACATCGCGCGTGCGGCTGGAAAACGGTCGCAAGCGCGTCGTCCAGGGCGTACGGGTGGCCCGCGATGAGTGGGCCGTGCTGCTACGCGATCACCATGAGGGCTATATCAGCTGGGACGAGTTCGAGGCGAACCAGCGCACCATCGCCGACAACGCCAACATGAAGGGCGCGATGGCACGCGGCGCTGTGCGTGATGGTGCTGCACTGCTTGCCGGCTTGCTGAGGTGCGGGCACTGCGGTCGCAAACTCCATGTGGCATACCCCGGTCAGGGAATGACGGCCCGCTATCACTGCGCCGGCGCAAATGTGAATCATGGGGCGTCCAGCTGCCGCACCTCGTTCGGCAGCATTCGGGTCGACCGGGCGGTGTCGGAAGAGATTCTCCGTCTGCTACAGCCATTCGCTCTGGTCGCCGCGTTGGACGCGATCACACTGCGCGAGCAGGTTGCCTCAGAGAAGCAGCAGCAGTGCGAGTTTGCGCTGCAGCAGGCACGCTACGAGGTCGGGCTCGCGCGGCGGCAATACGATGCGGTGGATCCCGATAACCGGCTGGTTGCGGCCGAATTGGAGCGGCGTTGGAACGACAACCTCGCGATCGTCGGCCAGCGCGAGGCGGAACTCGCCGCCGCGGGAGATCTGAGGCAGGAAACGACAATAGAAGAGGAGCGCGAGCAGCTGCTCACGCTGGGCCACGACGTATCCGCACTCTGGCACCACCCGGCCGCCTCGGCCGCGATCAGAAAGCGCATCTTGCGCACGGTGCTGCGAGAAATCGTCGTCACGATCACCGGCGGTAAGCTGCGGTTCCTGCTGCACTGGCAAGGCGGCGACCACACCATGATCGAGACCCGTAAGCAGAAGTCGGGCGAGCATCGCTGGCAAACCGATGTGGAGACCGAGCGGATCATCACCGAACTCGCCAGGGTGTTGCCCGATGGTACCATCGCAGCCTTTCTGAACCGAGCGGGCCGGCGTACGGCGAAGGGGCATACCTGGACAAAAACGCGCATCTGCGCATTCCGCAACCAACACCACATCGTGTGCTATCGCGAAGGCGAGCGGGCCGAACGTGGTGAACTGATCCTCAACGAGGTCATTGAGGATTTGGGCGTCAGCAAGATGACCGCGATCCGGTTGATCCAGGCCAAGCTGCTGCCAGCGCGCCAAGCCTGCCCCGGAGCACCATGGGTCATTGCACGCGCCGACCTCGATTTGCCGGCGGTGCGTGCGGCGGTTCACGGTGTGCGGCGCCCGCTCCCAACCGACCCTCGCCAGGAAGCTCTGATTCTGCAATAACATATGGAGGTAGGCACCATGTCGCGTGATCGAGGTCGATCGCGCCATGGATATTCAGGCGGTCCCGCCCGCTGCTCTGTTCCACCGCGACCGGCACCTCTTTTGGCGCCCAGCAGCCAACCGGCCGCACCGCGTGGGTGGGATGCACCGCATCAACGAAGATCACCGCTTCATCAGCGGATAACTGGTTCATCAGGGCCTCGTAACCCTTGACGAACGCCGCCTGTTTCGCCGGGTCCAGCTTGCGCGAGATCGCTTTCGGCTTGCGGTGTTCCATGCCAAGGCGGTGCAGCAGAGCGATCAGCCCAGACCGGGTCTGGTATTCGATGTCGCATTCACGCGCGATCCACGCGCCAACTGCACGCGTCGAGCGTGGCAGGGTTTCGCCAATCCAGGCTTTCAGTTTGTCTTGTTGCTCCACCGTCAACCGACAGGTACCCCCTTCATGGCCGAAGCTCGCCAGACCCTCGATCCCGTCCTCCCGATAGAGTAGGTACCAGGTTCGGACCGTGTCGCCGTCAAGCAACAGCACGTCGGCGACCGACTGACAGCTCATTCCTCGGTCCAGCAGCACCAGCGCGTTGGCCCGCCGCGACAAGCGGTGCGCGGCGGAACCGTCGCGGGCCAGCTCAATCAGGTCGCGGCGCGATTCGCTGTCCAGGAAGCCAGGGCGGATCATCGATGAAGCAGAATCGCCTCAAGCCCGGTTGGCAAGAGGTTTTTCCGGATTTCCGCAGAGTCGGGGTATATACTATGTATATTCATCGCAGCGACAGGAGGTCGGCATGGCAGTTACGTTGCAAAAATCGGGCAACAGCGTCGGCGTCCGGCTGCCCAAGCCGATGTTAGACCAAATCGGCCTGAAGGAAGGCAAGCAGGTCGACGTGCTTGTCGAAGGTGACCATCTGGTGATCCGGCGCAAGCGGTTGCGGCTCGCGGACCTGTTGGCACAGTGCAAGCCCGAGAACCGGCCGGATTCGATCGATTGGGGGCCGGACGTTGGGAGCGAAATCATTCGTGACTGACGCCTATATTCCCGACCGTGGAGATTTCGCCCGCGTGGGACTCGATCCGTACACGGGCCGGCAACAGGGCGGAGAACGTCCGGTGCTTGTCCTGAGCACCCGGGATTTCAGCGTGGCCACGCGCTATGCGCTGGTGGCACCCATTACGTGGACGGTTCGGGATTGGCCATTCGAGGTGGTTGTCGGTCCGGGTCTGCGAGTTTCCGGCGCGGTGTTGGCAGACCAGACGCGAAGCGTCGATTTCGCGGCCCGCCACGCGCGGTTTCTTGGCAAGGCGCCACCCGATCTTTTGGAGCAGGTGCTGGCGCGCGTCGCCAGCATCATCGAGGCCTGATTGCACCGTACATACCGTTGACGAACACGGCGCGGCCGGCCCTGACCGGAGGCCGCAACTCAGCCGGTCCGGGTTCCCTGAGTGGCGGCCCCGGGCAGCGCGCCCAGCCGCAGCAAGCTGCCGCCGTGCTGCGGGTTGGCGAACGGGAGAAACGTCCAGCCGAACACCACCTGGTCGGACCGTCCGGCCGGATAGATCTTCGGCAGCACCAGCGCCACCGCGGCCAGCCCGCGGTGTCGGCGCCCGCGCTCGAGGAGGGTGCGGCTGACGCCTTCGATGATGATCGGATCGTGCTGCCGCAGGACCGAGCCGACCGACAGCACAAGTATCCCAGGCTGCCGCACGTTGATCCGGCTCTGGCTGGCGATCAGCGCGTCGATCGCGGCGGCGCGCACGGCGGCGACCTCAAGGCCCCTGCCGCGCGGCCAGTCGAACCGGTCGAACCGGCGCACCAGCACCGGCAGGCGCTGCGTCGGCGCTGTCTCGACAAGGAATCCCTCGATCCGCCCATCGTCGCGGTCCGGCGCCGCAAAACCAACCCGGGTACCGGCCGCGCCCATGCACCGCGCCGCGGCGAACACCGCCAGCGCATGCGTGGAGAAGCCCCCAGCCGCCGCGCTGGCCGCCATCGCCGGGAACAGCGGATGCTGCGACCACACCAGCGGAAATTCGCGGAACGCGCCAAGCTGCACCGCGGCGACCGCATCGGGCTCCTTGGCCAGGCACCACCAGCCGGGCGTGTCGACGCCCGCCTCAAGCTGCGGCAACGCCCAGGCCAGCGGCAGGTGCCCGAGGGCGGACGCCGCATCCAGCGAGGCTGCCGCCACGGCACGGCGATGCGCGAAAAATTCTCCGCCGCTCAGCCGGTCATAGTCGGCCGCGGCCGTCGCGAGCGTTGCGGCCGACATCTCGAACGGCGCGGCCGGCACGTTGCGCGGCGTGGTCAGCAGCTCGACGCGCGCCAGCTCGTCGCGATCCGCCAGCACCATGCCCGGCGCCAGCGCCAGCGGCTCCGCCACCGCCATCCGGGTGCGTTCGGCCACGCGGACCCCGATCGGCAGCACCTGCCCCGTCGGCAGCCCCGGCGTGTCGGTGACCTTGCCGCAGGCAGCGCATTCGATGCCGATCGCCAGCAGCGTCCCGGGGTGGTGGCCTCGCACCAGGATCGACCCGGCGCAGCGGCAGACCAGATCATCCGCGCCATCGCCCACGAAGACCGGGAAGTCGCCGACCTGCAGGAAATGCGGCGTCGGATCTCCGCCGGAGGTCAGAACAGGCTCTCCAGCCAGCCCTTCTGCCGCGGCTGGATGATCGGCGTATCGCCCTGCTCCTGGCTGCGCCCGAGTGCCGCGTTCTGCTTGATCCGCTGCGCCTCCTTCTGCGGGTCGACAACGATCCCGGGGGGCGGCGGCGTGCGCCAGAACATCACCTTGTCGACGAAGCTCTCGCTCTGCTGCGCCGAGATCACGGCCTCGTGGTTGACCTGGGCGCGGATATTCGCCGGCGGCGTCGGTCCGGCCGCCTGCACCAGCGCCTCCTGCCCGGGGCTGACCTGGCCGGTCGGCGTGCCGGTCAGCGCGGTCTGCGGCGCCAGCACCTCCTCCGCCTGCTGCTGCTCCGACACCTGCTGCGGGCGCGGCGCGCCGGGCTCGGGCGGCCGGACACTGAAATCGGGCGGCATCGACAGCGGCACCTGGGTGGTGACCGTGTATTCGTCGGGCGCGTCGCGCGAAAAACCGAAGTTGCGCGACAGGTCGGTGCCGCTGCAGCCGGCCAGCACCAGCGCGGCCAGCGCGAGCGTGGCCAGAGCGGGCACGGCCCGAGCTGGTACGAACAGAGCGGCGCGGCGCGGCGCGGGCAGGTTCAGCGCTTGGTCGGGCATGGCGAATTTCTTAGCCTTGTGGCGGGGCGACGGCAAGGCGCCCGGCTGGTGCAAACAACGGCAATTCGGCGGTCGCTGAGCGGGCGCGCCGCCACCCGGGACCGCCCGCGACAAGCCGTGCAAGACAGCCGCGCGACGGTCACCTATTGCGCGATCTTGTCCGCCGGCGCGCGACGCGGCCACTGGCTGTCGATCACCAGCGCGGCGACGCCGCAGACGATCGCCGCATCGGCGACGTTGAACACGTACCAGTGCCACCCCCCGAGATGCGCGTCGATGAAGTCGACCACCGCACCGTAGCGCAGCCGGTCGATCACGTTGCCGATCGCCCCGCCGGCAATGGCGCCGAGCGCGATCGCCGCCAGCCGGCTTTCGGCGCGTCGCAGCCAGAGCCCCAGCGCGGCCACCACGCAGATCGCCAGGCCGGCCAGCAGCAGGTGGCCCCACTCGCCGAACCCGTTCAGCAGGCCGAAGGTGACGCCGCGATTCCATACCATGGACAGATTGAGCACCGGCGCCAGCACGAGCTGCCCGCGCTGTGGCAGGTCGAGCAGCGACAGGATCGCCCATTTGCTGGCCTGGTCGGCGAGCAGCACCAGCACGGCGGTGACCAGCCCGGTGCGCAGGTAGCGATCCCGGGTCACGCGACCCGCGCCCGCGCCGCCCTCCTGGCCGCCCTGGGCAACGCGCGCTTCACTCATGCGGCCGCCCGGCAGACCAGCCCGGACTCCACCGCGTCGGCGCAGCGTGCGCACAGCGCCGGGTGTTTCGGCTGGTGGCCGACCTCCTCCAGCACGCGCCAGCAGCGGACGCATTTGCTGCCCGGGGCGGCGTCGACTTTCATGCCGATCCCTGGGGTGCCCGCCGGCGTCGGCACCGGGACGGCAAGAGGATCACTTGGATCGGCGATTGATACCTTCGATACGATCAGCACCTCCTCCCAGCCTTCGGCTGAAAGCGGGGACAGTTCGCCAAGCGGAAAGACCAGCGTGACCCAGGCCTGCAGCGAGGATCCGATCAAGCCTGATCGACGGGCCTCCTCAAGGTTGACCGTTACGGCCTGCCGCCTGAGGCGAATTTCCCGCCACCTCAACCCGAGTGCATCGTCGCGCCAGGCCGCGCGGCAGCGTCGGGAAACAGTTGCAGATGCACGCTGTCGGCTTCGCCGAAGCGGGCGCCCCAGGCTTCCTCGGCGGTGAAGCACAGGACCGGCGCCAGCCAGGTGGTCAGGCAGCGGTGCAGGTGGTCCAGCACGGTCCGCGCGGCGCGGCGGCGCAGGCTGTCGGGGCGGTCGCAGTAGATCGCGTCCTTGCGGATGTCGAAATAGAACGCCGACAGATCGGCGGCGCAGAAGTTGTGCAGCTCCGGATAGACGCCGGTCCAGTCGTAGCTTTCGCACCGCGGCGCGGATGCGCGCGTCCAGCTCGGTCAGCCGGTGCAGCACCCACCGTTCCAGCTCCGGCATGTCCGCCTCGGGCACGCGCTCCGTCGTCGGTGAAGCCGGCCAGGCTGCCCAGCAGCCAGCGCAGCGTGTTGCGCAGGCGGCGATACAGCTCGGCCTGCTGCTTGAGGATTTCCGGGCCGATGCGCAGGTCCTCGGTGGTGTCCGACATCATCACCCACAGCCGCAGGATGTCGACGCCGTATTTATCGGCGACTTCCTCGCGGCGCGACGACGTTGCCGAGCGACTTCGACATCTTGCGGCCCTGCTCGTCCATCACGAAGCCATGCGTCAGCACCGCCTTGAACGGCGCCACGCCGCGCGTGCCGACCGATTCCAGCAGCGAGCGAATGGAACCAGCCGCGATGCTGGTCGGAGCCTTCCAGATAGAGGTCGGCCGGCCAGGGCAGGTCGCGCGCCTCCAGCACGAAGGCGTGGGTCGAGCCGGACTCGAACCAGACATCGACGATGTCCATCACCTGCTCGTAGTCGTCCGGATCGCGGTCGTTGCCGAGGAAGCGCGACGGCGGCGACGAATACCAGGCGTCGGCGCCCTCCGTTGCGAAGGCGGTCGACGATGCGCTGCACCACCGCCGGGTCGCGCAGCGGCTCGCCGGTGCGCTTGTCGACGAACACCGCGATCGGCACGCCCCAGGCGCGCTGGCGGCTGATGCACCAGTCCGGGCCGCGCGGCGACCATGCGAGCCGATGCGGTTGCGCCCCTGGTCGGGCACGAACATGCGTCGCGTCGATCGCCGCCAGCGCCTTCTCGCGGATGTGCTCCGGCCCGTCCATGCGGATGAACCATTGCGGCGTGGCGCGGAAGATCAGCGGCGCCTTGGACCGCCAGGAATGCGGGTAGGAGTGCACCAGCTTGCCGCGCGCCAGCAGCCCGCCGGCTTCGTCCAGCGCGGCGCAGACCGGATCGGCGGCCTTGTAGACGTGCACGCCGGCGAACAGCGGCACCCAGGCGTTGAAGGTGCCGTCATCGCCCGACCGTTTCGGGGACCTCCAGGCCGTGCGCGCGGCCGAGGACGAAATCGTCCTCGCCGTGGCCGGGCGCGATGTGCACGAAGCCGGTGCCGGCCTCGGTGGTGACGAAATCGCCCAGCAGCAGCGGCGTGTCGTGATCGTAGCCGCGGCCCGCGCAGCGGATGCGCGCAGACCGTGCCGGCCAGGTCCGCGCCCTTGAAGACGTGACGACGTGGTGCGTCGCGATGCCGAGCGTCCTTGCAGCACCTGCGGCAGCAGTTCGAGCGCCACCAGCAGGCGCTCGCCGACGCGGCGCGCGCGAGCCGTCCGCGACGCCGTCGACATGGAGCAGCGCGTAGTCGAAGTCCGGCCCCGGCGGCGATGGCGCGGTTGCCCGGCATGGTCCAGGGCGTGGTGGTCCAGATCACCGCGGACGCGCCGACGCAGCGTCCGCGACCGGCGCGCGCAGGATCGGGAAGCGCACCCAGATCGTCGTGCTGGTGTGGTCGTGGTACTCGACCTCGGCCTCGGCCAGCGCGGTCTTTTCCACCGGCGACCACATCACCGGGCGCAGGCCGCGGATACAGCGCGCCGTTCAGCAGGAACTTGCCGATCTCGGCCGCGATCGCCGCCTCCGACGGGCGGTCCATCGTGGCGTAGCGCTCGCGCCAGGCGCCCTCGACGCCGAGGCGGCGGAATTCCGTCCGCCTGCACGCCCATCCAGTGCTCGGCCTAGGCGCGGCACTCGGCGCGGAAATCGCAGCACCGGCACGGCGTCCTTGTCCTTGCCGGCCTTGCGGTAGCGCTCCTCGATCTGCCACTCGATCGGCAGGCCGTGGCAGTCCCAGCCGGGGATGTAGTTGGCGTCGTAGCCGGCCATCTGGCGGGTGCGGTTGATCACGTCCTTGAGGATCTTGTTCAGCGCGGTGCCGATATGCAGGTGGCCGTTCGCGTAGGGCGGGCCGTCATGCAGGATGAACATCGGCCGGCCCGGCCGAGGCGGCGCGCAGCTTGCCCCACAGGTCCATGCGCGTCCCAGCGCGCCAGGATCTGCGGCTCCTTCTTCGGCAGGTCGCCGCGCATCGGGAAGCCGGTCTGCGGCAGGAAGACGGTGTCGCGATAGTCGCGCGGCGCGTCGGCCCGTGGTTGGTCGGTGGGGGCGTCGTTCATGGCGGAATCCGTGCGGCAGAGGCCGCGTCAGGGTGTCAGGGCGCGTTGAAGGGTCCCGGGGCTCAGCGAGCCGCCGGGCCGATAATTCGCGCCTGCCTATACACCGAGGCCATGGCGCGGACTATGTGGACGCCGACGCCGCGGGTCAAGCGTGCGGGTCGGACCGGAACGGCGTACACCTCTCCCGCTTGCGGGAGAGGTCGCGGCGCGCAGCGACGCGGGTGAGGGTGGTGCCGCGTGTGCACCCTCACCCGTCTCGCTTCGCTCGCCGACCTCTCCCGCGAAGAGCGGGAGAGGTGTACGGCGGCGGAATGCGCCGCCCTACTCCGCCGCCTTCAACTGCCGCGCCCGCGTGTAGCGGTTGACATGCGGCTTCAGGCCCAGGTTCTCGCGCAGCGTCCGGCCCTCGTACTCCGTGCGGAACCGGCCGCGGCGCTGCAGCTCCGGGGTGATGAAATTGACAAAATCCTCGCAGCCGCCGGGTAGGTGAGTTGGCGTGATGTTGAACCCGTCGCACGCCTCGGCGTCGAGCCATGCCTCCATCACGTCGGCGATTTGCGCCGCCGTGCCGATCAGGTGGAAGCCGCCCCCGCCGGCCACCGACTTGTAAAGCTCGCGGATCGTCATGTTTTCGCGTTGGATGCGCTCGCGCAGCAGTTCGGTGCCGCTGCGCATCTCGTTCGGCCCCAGCACGTCGAGCGGCACCGGGCCGTCCAGCGGATAGCCCGAGAGATCGCCGAACGCGCCGTGCAGCCGCTGCAGGCCGACCAGCGGATCGAGCAGCTCCTGCAGCAGATCGAATTTGCCCTGCGCCTCGGCCTGGGTGGCGCCGACGATCGGACGCAGGCCGGGCAGTATTTTGAGGTCGTCCCAGTCGCGCCCGTACTTCGCCATGCGCTGCTTCACGTCGACGTAGTAGGCGCGCATCGTCGGGATGTCAGACTGGATCGCGTACAAAACGTCCGCCGTCGCCGCGGCGATCTCCCGCCCCTGGTCCGAGGCACCGGCCTGCACCAGCACCGTCCGGCCCTGCGGATTGCCGGCGACGTTCAGCGGCCCGCGCACCTGGAAATGTTTTCCCCGATGGTTCAGCGGATGCATCCTGCTTTCGTCGAAGAAGATTTTTCGCGCGCGGTCGTAGACGAACGCGTCGTCCTCCCAACTGTCCCACAGCCCGGTGACGACCTCGACGAACTCCTGCGCCCGCTCGTAGCGGGTGTCGTAGTCCAGGTGTTCCTCGCGGTTGAAGTTCTTCGCCTCCGCCTCGGACCACGAGGTGACGACATTCCACCCGGCGCGGCCCTGGCTGATCAGGTCCAGCGTGGCGAATTTGCGCGCGATGTGGAACGGTTCGTTGTAGGTGGTGGACGCGGTGGTCACCAGACCAATGCGCTCGGTGCGCGCGGCGAGCGCCGGCAGCAGCGTCATCGGCTCCATCTCGACGATCTCGTAGCCCGAGCGCGCCAGCGAGCCGCGCGGGGCGTCGCGCTCGCGGATGCCGATGCCGTCGGCGAAGAAGATCATGTCGCACTTGCCGCGCTCGGCGGTCTGCGCGTTGTGCAGGTAGTGCTCGAAGCGCAGCGTGCCGTCGGCCGGCACGTCCGGATGCAGCCAGGCCGCCGGGTGGTAGCCGATGCCGCGGATCGACATCCCGAGCTTCATCATCCGCTTTGTCATGCGCTGCACCGTCCTTTGCACCGCCAGCCCAGCACCTGCGGCGGTTGCCGGCGCAGTTATGTGGTCCCGCCCGCGAGCAGGCAAGCACGCGGGGCCAGCCCGGATCCCGCTGTCATTGCGAGCGTAGCGAAGCAATCCCCCTCCTCCGAGGCGGGGATTGCCGCGTCGCTTCGCTCCTCGCAATGCCAGGGGGCAATGACAGTGAACCGGCTTCGCCGATCCATACTACACTTCTCGGAACCAAGGACTTTGGGAGAGAACGCCCATGCGGATCATCGACGCCCAGGTGCACATCTGGTCCAGCGGCACGCCGATCGAGCCGCACCGCCCGGTCTCGGTCTTCACCAGGGACGAGCTGCTGGCCGAGATGGCGGCGGCCGGCGTCGCACGCCGCGGTGATCCATCCGCCAAGCTGGGACCCCAACTCCAACGCCGTCGCCATCGACGCCGCGCGGCAGCACCCGGAAAAATTCGCCATCCTCGGCCACTTCCCGCTGGACCGGCCGGAAAGCCGCGCGCTGGTCGACACCTGGAAGGCGCAGCCCGGCATGCTCGGCCTGCGCTACGCCCTGGTGCGGCCGGAGCAGCAGACCTGGCACGAGGACGGCACGATGGACTGGCTGTGGCCGGCGGCGGAGCGGGCCGGGCTGCCGGTGGCGCTGCTCGCTGCCCGCTTCCTGCCGACCTTCCGCGGCATCGCCGAGCGGCACCCGGGGCTGAAGCTGATCATCGACCATCTGGGGCTGGTGCGCCGCACCAAGGACGACGCCGCCTTCGCCACGCTGCCCGACCTGATCGCGCTGGCAAAACTGCCCAACGTCGCGATCAAGGCGACCGGCGCGCCGTCATGTTCCAGCCAGCCATACCCCTATCGCAACATCCACGACGGGTTGCGGCGCATCTACGACGCGTACGGCCCGCAGCGCTTCTTCTGGGGCACCGACATCACCCGCATGCCGTGCAGCTACCGCCAGTGCGTGACGATGTTCACCGAGGAGCTGCCCTGGCTGACCGGGCACGACCTGGAGCTGGTGATGGGGCAGGGCCTTGCGGACTGGCTCGGCTGGAAGGCGTGAAGTTCGCTTCGCCCGTGCGATCGGCGGGCTGCCACCGATCAGGCAAGGGATGAACACCGAGTGAACCCGTTTCCACTTGACGGGACCGCCCCATATGAGTCGTGGATGCCGGCCGTTGCCGGCCATGACGAGGTGGGCCATCGATAGGTCAGGAGCGCCCGCGCTGGGTACCAGCGGCCTGCCGTCGGATCGGCGGCGGCGCATCGGCTGGCGCTGGCCTCTCGCCATCCTCTGCGTGGTGTCGTTGCTGCTCGCGCGCGGCGCGGTGTACTACCACCGCACTGTCACCCCGCCCGACTGCACCGATCCGCACACCCTCGCGCTGGTGCAGGACAGCCTGACCGGCCATTTTAAGCTGCCGGACACGACGCGCCTGGAGCACATCCACACCATTGCCGGCGGCTATCTCGCGTTCCGCTTTGTGTGCGGGGCGCAGCTCGATGGGTTCGACCCGCACGCGCTGCCGCCCGGCATGCCGATCCCCGGCACGGTCCGCTATGTCAGCGATTTCGCCGACGGGGGACGCCGGCAGGAAGTGTCGGTCCGCATCGCCCCGCTTTTGATCATGGTGCAGGTCCAGTGACCGTGCCCCGGTAGGGTGGTGCGAGGTGCCGCCGCGGCGGATCCGGCTTGGTTGCCGGCGCGACGCGGCCGCTTCAGCCTGGGCGGCATGCGTGCGCCGGCCACGACTGGTGGGCGCCCGCCCCCTACTCCACAGTCTCCTGCTCGACATCCGCCCCGCCGTCGCCGTCCCCGTCCGGCTTCGGCAGCGCCGGCAACGCGGCCTCGATGATCTCGAAGTCGAGCTTGCCGTCCTTCAGCGTCACCTTCACCGCGCCGCCCTTGCACCAGCTTGCCGAACAGCAGCTCCTCGGCCAGCGGCTTCTTGATGTGCTCCTGGATCACCCGCGCCAGCGGCCGCGCGCCGTACAGCTTGTCGTAGCCGCGCTCGGCCAGCCACTCCTTCGCCGCCGAGGACAGCTCGATCGTCACGTTGCGGTCGGCCAGCTGCGCCTCGAGCTGCATGACGAACTTCTCGACCACGCGGCGCGACGATCTCCGGCGTCAGCGCCGGCGAACGCGATGGTGGCGTCCAGCCGGTTGCGGAACTCCGGCGTGAACAGCCGCTTGATCGCGTCCTCGTCCTCGCCCTCGCGGCGTCTCGCGGCCGAAGCCGATCGCCTCCTTCGCCAGGTCGGACGCGCCGGCGTTGGTCGTCATGATCAGGATGACGTTGCGGAAATCGACCGTCTTGCCGTTGTGGTCGGTCAGCTTGCCGTGGTCCATCACCTGCAGCAGGATGTTGAACAGGTCGGGGTGCGCCTTCTCGATCTCGTCGAGCAGCAGCACGGCGTGCGGATGCTGGTCGATCGCGTCGGTCAGCAGGCCGCCCTGGTCGAAGCCGACATAGCCCGGCGGCGCGCCGATCAGGCGGCGAGACGCTGTGCCGCTCCATGTATTCGGACATGTCGAAGCGGATCAGCTCGATGCCCATGCGTGGCGGCCAGCTGCCGCGCGACCTCGGTCTTGCCGACGCCGGTCGGGCCGCAGAACAGGTAGTTGCCGATCGGCTTCTCCGGCTCGCGCAGGCCGGCGCGGGCCAGCTTGATCGCCGCGGCCAGCGCCTCGATCGCCTTGTCCTGGCCGAACACCATCGACTTCAGGTCGCGCTCCAGGTTGCGCAGCGTCTCCTTGTCGTCGGCGGAGACGCTCTTCGGCGGGATGCGGGCGATCTTGGCGACGATCTCCTCGACGTCGCGCAGGGTGACCGTCTTCCGCCGCTTGTTCTCCGGCAGCAGCATGCGGCTGGCGCCGACCTCGTCGATCACGTCGATCGCCTTGTCCGGCAGCTTGCGGTCGTTGATGTACTTGCGCCGACAGCTCGACCGCGGCGCGGATCGCCTCGTCGGTGTAGCGCACCTTGTGGTGCTTCTCGTAGTTGGCCTTCAGGCCGCGCAGGATCTTGACCGTGTCCTCGATCGTCGGCTCGTTCACGTCGATCTTCTGGAAGCGGCGGACCAGCGCGCGGTCCTTCTCGAAGTAGTTGCGGAATTCCTTGTAGGTGGTGCGAGCCGATGCAGCGCAGGTTGCCCGAGGCCAGCGCCGGCTTCAGCAGGTTGGACGCGTCCATCGCGCCGCCGCTGGTGGCGCCGGCGCCGATCACGGTGTGGATCTCGTCGATGAACAGGATGGCGCCCTGCCTGGCTCTCCAGCTCGGTGACCACCGCCTTCAGCCGCTCCTCGAAGTCGCCGCGATAGCGCGTGCCGGCGAGCAGCGCGCCCATGTCGAGCGCGAAGATGGTGGACTTGGCCAGCACCTCCGGCACGTCGCCCTCGACGATGCGCTTGGCCAGGCCCTCGGCGATGGCGGTCTTGCCGACGCCGGGATCGCCGACATACAGCGGGTTGTTCTTGGTGCGGCGGCACAGGATCTGGATGGTGCGCTCGATCTCCGGCTCGCGGCCGATCAGCGGGTCGATCTTGCCGGCCATCGCCTTCTTGTTGAGGTTCACGCAGTAGTTCGACAGCGCGTCCTGGTTGCGCCGGTTGGGCTTTTCCTCGCGCTCCTGCTCCTGGATGGTGCTCGGCTTGCGGCCCGGATGCCCTGCACCGGGCGCTGGGTGGACCGGCCGGGCGCCTTGGCGATGCCGTGGCTGATGAAGTTCACCGCGTCGAGCCGCGTCATGTCCTGCAGTTGCAGGAAATAGACCGCGTGGCTCTCGCGCTCGGAGAACAGCGCCACCAGCACGTTGGCGCCGGTCACCTCGTCGCGGCCGGAGGACTGCACGTGGATCGCGGCGCGCTGCACCACGCGCTGGAAGCCGGCGGTCGGCTTGGGGTCGCCGGCCGGTCGGTGGCGAGGCCGGCAAGGTCCTTGTCGAGGAACTCCGACAGGTCGGTGCGCAGCTTGTCGAGATCGACCCCGCAGGCGCGCAGCACGGTCGCGGCGTCGGTGTCGTCGGACAGGCCGAGCAGCAGGTGCTCCAGCGTGGCGTATTCGTGCCGGCGCTCGCTGGCGAGCGAGAGCGCGCGGTGCAGCGTCTGCTCGAGATTGCGTGACAGCATGATATCCGACGCTCCTGCGCGCGGTGGCCCGGAACACGGATCCGGTGCGTCTCCGGATGGCCGCCGGCAGCTTCAAGGCGATTCGGCTCATTGGTCGACTGCCGCAAGGCGGCCATCATTCCTTCTCGATCGTGCATTGCAGAGGATGCTGGTTCTGCCGCGCCAGGTCCATGACCTGCGTCACCTTGGTCTCGGCGACCTCGTAGGTATAGACGCCGCAGACGCCGACGCCGCGGCGGTGCACATGCAGCATGATGCGGGTGGCTTCCTCGCGGGATTTCTGGAAGAAGCGTTCCAGCACGTGAACGACGAACTCCATCGGCGTGTAGTCGTCGTTCAGCATCAGGACCTTGTACATCGCGGGCTTGCGCGTCTTCGGCCGCGCCTTGACCACCACGCCGGTGTTCGGTCCGTCTGCCTCCGCGCCTGTCGTTATCGCTCATCTGCCTTCCGCATCCACCCGCCGCCGGTGTGCCCGGCGGCCGCAGCCTGCCGGCCGCAAGATGCGAACCATATCGGAAGGTCGGCCCCGGAAGGAAGGGGCTACCTTGAGGACTGTTGCACAACCCAGGTGTGACCCGGACTGGGTGACCCGGACTGGGCGCCCCGGAACGGGCACCCGGACCAGGAAGGGTGCGCGCCGAAACGTGAAAAGGCCCGGGCTTGTGGCCCGGGCCTCTTCGTCACGGCACCGCCAACCGGGGGAGGGGGCGGTGCGACGGCGCCGTGCAACCGTCGAGATCAGGCAGGCCTGTTGTGCAGACCCGTCGTTCGGATCGGGCCGATCAGGCGGCCTTGGCGAACTTCTCCACCGCCAGGGTCACGCGCGCGGTGATCGGCGCCAGGGTCTGCTCGGTCAGCTTGAGCGAGGCGTCGGTCAGCTTGCCGGACTCGGCGAGCGTCTTCTCCATCGCGCCGCGGGCCAGGCTGGCCTGCAGGTCGAACGCGTCCTTCAGCGACTTCGCGCCGGTCATCGCCTTGAAGGTCGCCACGTCTCCTCGAACTGACGCCTGCGCGGTGGCGGCGATCTGCTTCTGCAGGTCCTGCACGCCGGCGGCCCAGATCTGGCCGGACTTCACGAACGCTTCCAGGTTGCCCTGGCCGAACGCCACGAATTCTTCTGCGGTCTTCATTGCTTTCTCCATGCCTTCCTTCACTTTCGCCTGCGTCTTCTCGAAACCGGCGGCCGCCTGGGCCATGCCGTCCTTCAGGCTGGAAACCGTCTGCTCGAAGCCCTGCTGGGCCACGGCCGCTGCGGTCTCGTTCACCGCCGCGACGGTCTCTGCCATTTTGGTCTTGGTGCTCATCTGGGTTCTCCTGGGGCTGGCGACCCGGCGCCGCCCGCATCCGGTTGGCGGCGGCACCCGGTCATCCGATAGGGTCGAATTCGTTATGCTGCACCGCAGCACGACCCGGATATAGGGCTGTCGGAATCGTCGATCAAGAGAAATTTTGTGCAGTGCACAAAAAATTTTGGCCAGCCTCGGCGCGGCGCCTTGGCGCGTCGAAGGATCGGCGGGTAACCCGTTCAGTTTTTTCATGAATTCGTCACGATTTCGGCTGGACAGCACGGCGCGTCGGTCCCTACACTTTGGCCAGTCGACGGGGAGATGCCGGGCATGAGCACTGCGCAGGGCCAACTTACGCCGGGATCGCGCTGGGTGTGGCGGGCGATGGCCGCGCTGGCGCTGCTGGTGATCGCCCCGTCGTTCGCCTCATCGCGCGCCTGGGCGCAGATCGGCTCCGACCGCTACAGCTCGATCGTCGTCGACGCGGCCAGCGGCAAGGTGCTGGAGCAGGCCAACCCCGACGCGCCGCGCTATCCGGCCAGCCTCGCCAAGCTGATGACGCTCTACATGGCGTTCGAGGCGCTGCGCGACCGGCGCATCACGCTCGACGAGCTGGTGCCGGTCTCCGCCCATGCCGCGTCGATGGAGCCGTCGAAGCTCGGCCTGGTGCCGGGCACGCGCATCACCGTGGAGCAGGCGATCCTCGGCCTGGTGACCAAGTCCGCCAACGACGCCGCGTGCGGCGCTCGGCGAGCTGCTGGGCGGCACCGAGGACCGGTTCGCCCAGATGATGACGCTGCGCGCCCGCGCGCTGGGCATGGCGCACACCACCTTCGCCAACGCCTCCGGCCTGCCGGACGATCCGGCAGGTGACCACGGCGCGCGACCTGGCGGTGCTGGCGCGCCGACCTGGTGACCGACTTCCCCGACGACTACCGCTACTTCACCACGCCCAGCTTCACCTTCCACCGGCGCGTCATCTACAACCACGACACCATGCTGAAGGACCTATCCGGGCGCCGACGGCATGAAGACCGGCTATACCGAGGCGGCCGGGCACAACCTGGTCACCAGCGCGGTGCGCAGCGGCGTGCGGCTGATCGGCGTGGTGCTGGGCGCCGGCTCCAACGCCGCGCGCGAACGAGCACATGGTGGCGCTGCTGAACCAGGGGTTTGGCGAGATGGGCGTGCCGACCGGCGCGCCGGCGACGCAGGTGGCGAGCCACGGGCCGAGCCTGGTCAGCAGTGCGCACGCCGCGACGCTGGCCGAGGTGCGCGCCGCGCCCGCCAGGCCGGCGCCGCCGGCGGCAGCCTGGGGCATCCAGGTCGGCACCTACGCGTCTGAGCGCGCCGCGCAGGAGGTCGCCGCCTCGGCGCACCGCGCGGCCGACACCGGCGAGGTGCGGATCGAGCATGTCAGCGTGCGCGGGGTGCCGCTGTGGCGCGCCCAGGTGGTCGGGCTGACGGCGGCGCGGGCGCAACGGGCCTGCGTGTCGCTGGCGCACAGCCGCGCAAGCTGTGTGGTGCTGCGGCCGGAGCCGGGGCAGATCGCGAGTCGCTGACCGCCGCGCTGCGTGGCAGTGGGTGCGCGCGGGCGCGGGCCGATGATCGTGCGACGGCGTGGGGTGATGTGCGGGCGCGTGCCGATGGCCGCGCGCATGGCTGCGCTGCGGCCGGAGCGTAGGCGGCACATGGCGCTCGGCGCCGGCTGACGCCAGCATCGTCCGGCATGTGTACTGTCGTCACCCTGTTTCGCCCCGGGCACGCCACGCCGCTGCTGCTTGCCGCCAACCGCGACGAGATGATTCTCCGCGAATGGGACCCGCCGGGGACGTATTGGCCCGAGCAGCCCGACGTGGTCGCCGGGCGCGACCGTTCCGGCGGCGGGACGTGGATGGGGATCAACCGCGCCGGCGTGATCGCCGCGGTGCTGAACCGGCAGGGCAGCCTGGGGCCGGCGCCCGGCAAGCGCAGCCGCGGCGCGCTGCCGCTGCTGGCGCTGCGGGAGCCGAGCGCGGCTGCGGCGGCGCAGGCGATCGCGCGGCTGGATGCCGGGGCGTGGCGCAGCTTCAACATGGTGCTGGCGGATCGCGGCGGGGCGATCTTTGTCCGTGGGCTGGGGCACGGGCACCCGGTGGCGGAGGCGCTGCCGCCGGCGCTGCACATGGTCACCTCGCGCGATCCGAATGATCACCACAGCCCGCGCGTGCAGCGGCACCTGCCGCGGCTGCGCGCGGCGACGGCGCCGGAGGTGGATGGATGGGCGGCGTGGCGGGCGATCCTGGCGGACCGGTCGGGGGTGGCGGGGGAGCAGATGAACGTGGTGCCGCGCGGCGGGTTTGGGACGGTGTGCTCGTCGCTGGTGGCGCTGCGGGGGGATGGCGGGGTGAGCTGGCTGTTTGCCGCCGGGCCGCCGCATGAGGCGGCGTTTCAGCCGGTTGAGTTGGGGGGCGGGGCGCTCGGGTGAGGGAACCCGGATGCCCGGTCTTCGGAAAGAAAGATCCCCCGCGGAGGCCGCGGAGCACGCGGAGGTGCGACCATCCCTTGCGTCGCCTTGGTTAAGTTCGGCGACGCAGCAAGGATTTGACGCAGCGGATGTCGGCGTCGAGGACCAGGCGGGTGTGGCGATTGCCGCCCGGATATCAGGCCCTGCGGAACACGCCGGCGCGCTGCGTGCGCAGCACCGCCGCCGCGCTGACGCCGAACAGCAGCTTGGAGGCAAGCGTCACGGCCATCGGCAGCAGCACCAGGAAATCGGGGTCGAGGCGCGGCAGCACGACCATGAAATTGCAGCCCCACACGGCGCCGAGCGCCAGCACGACGAGCAGGCTCTGCGGCCATGCGCGGACGCGCCGCAACAGCTTCGTGCTGAGGGCGGCGGCGATGGCGACGCCCAGGCCGACCGCCAGCACCATGTGCAGCGCGATGCCGATTGCGGGGCCGGCGGGGAGAGCGGCCAGTCCCGGCAGCAGGGCGGCGGTCACACCGCTTGCGACCGCGGCGACTGGCGTGCCGGTGACCGCGCCGTAGACCGCCACCCAGGCGACCTCCGCGGCGCCGCCGGCGAGACCGGCGAGGATTCCCAGGCGCAACATTTTGCTGGTCATTCGCGTGTCCTTTCGTGCTCGGAGAGGGGCAGGGTAGGGGCGGGTGACGACGCCGATCATTGATCCAGATCAGTCGGCGGGGGATCGCGGGCGCGCGGGGTGGGCCAGGCGGGGCTTGGTGCATGCCACGAGGGTCTTGATCGAAGCGCACAGCTACCGGAAGCGATCAACGTGCTACGGGAAAAAGTCTTCCGCGGCGACCTGGCCGCGGCCGACGCCGAGGCGCGCATGATGACCGTGCTGCTGCGTGCCCCGATCGTCGACACGCCGATCGCGTCCCTGCTGCCGCGCGCGTTCGCGATCTCGGTGGCGCACACGGTGACGATCTACAACTCGCTCTACGTGGCCCTCGCCGAGCAACGCGACCTTAAGCTGGTCACCGCGGACCAGCGGCTGATCCAACGCCTGTCGGACGACGCGACGTTGCGACAGCGGATGATTTGGGTGGGGGACGTCGCCACGAGGTGATGGATGCGGTGCCCCGCGCCGGCACAAGTCGGGATGGAACATCCTCGCCGGAGCGCCTATTCTCCCCCGATGGACGACACCCCAACCCCCGCCATCGCCCCCGCCGAGTGGCTTGAGGTCCTTGCCGAAAGCGACGCCGACATTGCGGCAGGCCGTATTATCCCGGGTGAAGTCGTGCGGCAGATGCTGCGTGATAGCGTCGCCCGGCTTGAGGCCGAGGCCGCAGCCAAGCAGGCGCGTGAAGGTACGAAGAAAGAATCTTAACGCAGATATCGGTAGATTTGCGCAGATACAGGCAGATCGTTGCCGAAGCCGCAATGGGACCGCGGAAAGCCAAACCGCGACGAAGCCATCGGCGTGCATCCGCGTGCATCCGCCTATATCTGCGTTAAGCACTTACTTTCTACTCTTACGGGCGTGCGCACACTGCCGACATCTCTGAGACGTAAGCTCAACTGCCAGGCGATACCGGCACCCTCACCCGGAGCGCTTTGCGCTCCGACCTCTCCCGCGAAGCGGGAGAGGTGACTATGGGGCTACACCGTCTTCAACCCGCGCCCGTCGCTGATCCACATCGCCTGGCGGGCGAACCATTCCGGATCCGCCACGCCCTCGCCCGGCAGCACGCCGTGGCGGATGAACTCGCGCAGCAGTTCGGTCTCGCGCGACGGGTCCGCCATCGTCTCGACCGCCTCCAGCAGAAAACACTTCAGCGCCGAGGACCCGGTCTGCACGTGCCGCCGCAGACACCGCTTCAGCAGCCCATGGTTCGGCTGCCCGGCAGAACTCCCGGCCGGCGGCGCCATCCCGTTGATCGCCGCCAGCACCATCCGCCGCTGGCCGAGCGGGTCGATCCCGGCAAACGCCCCGGGCTCGATCGCCGGTGCCATGGCAATCCGCAGCCGCCCCATCCGGTACGGCAGGTGGAACTTGTAGCCCAGCGACTGCGCCGGCAGCCCGCCGCTGATCCGGATCGGCACCACCGGCCGGCCCAGCCGCAGCGTGACCTCCATCAGGTCCTTGGCCATCGTGTTGACCGGCTGGCCCTCGTACAGCTCGCGCCAGGCGCCGACATGCACCAGCAGCGAGCGTCCCTCCAGCCGCTCCGGCAGGCTCAGCAGGAAGTCGCGCGCCGGCTTCAGCTCGTGCGGCACGGCAACGACGTGGATCGCATCGGCCGCCGGATGGCCCAGCCGGCGTAGCTGCTCGGCCAGCAGCATGCAGTGCTCGCCATAGTCGTTGTCGAACAGCCCGGGATGCGTGACCGCCAGCAGCTTCACGCCGGTGATCGCCAGGTGCAGGAACGCGATCAGGAACGATTCGTAGCTGGTCTGGTGGTTGGCGTAGTAGCAGGCCGGCGCGGCGACAAACCGCAGCGCGGACCCGGCGTGGTCGAACAGGTGGTCGATCGGCGCCAGCGCCAGGTCGGCGGGCAACCCGATCCCCGGCAGGCGCGCCCGCAGCGCGGCGCGGATCTCCGGCAGCGACAGCGCGTCCGGCGACAAGCCCGCCCGCGTGGCGAGGCCCGGCTGGCGGCAGGCATCGGCTGGGGCAACAGGCGCTGCCGGCCGAGGGGCAAGGTCGAGGTCCATGCGCAAGGGTTGCCGGACCCTGATGCGTCTGTCTCGTGATGGTTGCGTGACGCGTTGATGGCGCAGCGGCGCCGCCCACGCGCCGTGTGTCTCGCCATCGTCGCCGGCATGGTATGCCCGCGTCCATGCCGCCGCCCGCACTCCTGCTGCAGGACATCCACCTGACCTTCGGCACCGCGCCGATCCTCGCCGGCGCCGGGCTGGCGGTGGCCGCCGGCGACCGCGTCTGCCTGGTCGGGCGCAACGGCTCCGGCAAATCCACCCTGCTGCGCATCGCCGCCGGCCTGGCCCAGCCCGACGCCGGGCGCCGCTTCGTCCAGCCCGGCGCCACCATCCGCTACCTGCCGCAGGAACCGGATTTTTCCGGCTTCGCCACCACGCTCGCCTATGTCGAGGCCGGCCTGATCACCGAGGCCGACGTCGACCGCCATCGCGCGCGCTACCTGCTGGAACAGCTTGGCCTGACCGGGCGAAGAACCGCCCGCGACGCTCTCCGGCGGCGAGGCACGGCGCGCCGCGCTCGCCCGCACGCTGGCGCCGGCGCCGGACATCCTGCTGCTCGACGAGCCGACCAATCATCTGGATCTGCCCGGCATCGAGTGGCTGGAGCGCGAGCTGGCCGGCATGCGCGCCGGCGATCGTGCTGATCAGCCACGACCGCCGCCTGCTGGAGCGGCTGTCGCGCACCACGGTCTGGCTCGACCGCGGCATCACCCGCACGCTGGACCAGGGTTTTGCCGGCTTCGAACCCTGGCGCGACACGGTGCTGGAGCAGGAGGAAACCGAGCGCCACAAGCTCGGCCGCAAGATCGTGATGGAGGAGGACTGGCTGCGCTACGGCGTCACCGCGCGGCGCAAGCGCAACCAGAAGCGGCTCGCCGAGCTGCACGCGCTGCGCAAGCGCCGCAAGGAGCAGCGCGCCGCGGTGGGCAAGGTGCGGCTGGAGGCGGCCCAGGCCGAGCTGTCCGGCCGGCTGGTGATGGTCGCCGACGGCGTGACGAAATCGTTCGGCGACCGCACCATCGTGCGGGATTTCTCCACCCGCATCCTGCGCGGCGACCGGGTCGGCATCGTCGGCGCGAACGGCGCCGGCAAGACCACGCTGCTCAACCTGCTGACCGGCGCGGTGCCGCCGGACGCCGGCGAGGTGCGGCTCGGCACCAACCTCGCGCAGGTGACGCTGGACCAGCGGCGGGAGACCCTCGACCCGGCGCAGACCCTCAGCCAGGCGCTGACCGGCGGGCACGGCGACACCGTGACGGTCGGCGGCCAGACCCGGCACGTGGTCAGCTACATGAAGGATTTTCTGTTCGGTCCCGAACAGGCCAACACGCCGGTCGGCGTGCTGTCCGGCGGCGAGCGCGGCCGGCTGACCCTGGCGCGCGCCTTCGCCCGCCCGTCCAACCTGCTGGTGCTGGACGAGCCGACCAACGACCTGGACCTGGAGACGCTGGACCTGCTGCAGGAGCGGCTGGCCGATTATTCCGGCACCGTGCTGCTGGTCAGCCACGACCGCGATTTCCTCGACCGCGTCGTGACCTCGGTGATCGCCGCCGAGGGCGACGGGCGGTGGACCGAGTATGCCGGCGGCTATTCCGACATGCTGGCGCAGCGCGGACCTGGGGTCGCGCCGAGCCCGGCGGCGGCGGCTGCGCGGCCGCCGATCAACCCCGGCGGCGCGACCGCAACCCGCCGCGCCGCCGCGCCGGATGACGTTTCAAGGACCGGCATGCGCTGGAGACGCTGCCCGCCCGCATCGCCGCGCTGCAGGCCGAGACGGCGCGGCTGAGCGCCACGCTCGCCGATCCGGATTTTTATGCCCGCGACCCGGAGCGCTTTGCCGAAACGACCAACGCGCTTGCGACCGCGCAGGAGGCATTGGCGGCCGCCGAAGAGCAGTGGCTGACGCTGGAGATGCAGCGCGAAGAGATCGAGGGATGACCGGCCGGGACACGGATTGTGATTGCAGAGCGCAGGACCAGGTACACGGTTTGCGCAAGATCTTGCGCGGCGCGTGCGCACCCGAGCGCGGTCGTAGCCTGGCTGTGAGATGGCTGAGGCAGCGGCGGCATCTTGTGCTATTCTGTGTGGGAGGCCGTCGGATGCGTGGCATCCGAGCCGCGCAATAAGGAGACCAAGACCACGGCGAGCCTTGATTGGTCGCAATGCCCGGCGGTGGAGAGCGTTCCCGGCAAGGTCAGTGGTGCGTGGGTGTTTCGCGGCACGCGTTTGCCGGTTGCGACCGTGCTCGAGAATCTCGAAGATCTCAGCGTCGAGGAAGTGATGCAGCAATTCGACGTCACGCGGCAGCAGATTGCGGCGGTGCTGGAATTCGTAGCCCAGAGCTTGAGGGATTCCGCGCCCGTCGATGCTCATTCCGTTTGATCACGGGACGCCGGTCGGTCTCGCCAGAGCCCTGTCGCGCCACACCGTGACCACGGCCCAGGCCAGGGGATGGGACCGGCTGACCAACGGCGCCTTGCTGACCGCCGCGGAGGAGGCAGGATTTGACCTGCTGATCACGACAGACCGAAGAATCAGGTACCAGCAGAACCTTGCCGGACGGAAGATCGCGATCATTGTCCTCGCGGGCACCACCAAATGGGCACGGATACGTTTGCATTTCGAGCCGATAGCCGCCGCGGTGAACACCATCAGACCGGGCAGCTATGCCGAAATTGACATTCCCTTCGGTTAGCGTCGGCGGCGGTGCCGCCTTCCTGGCGAACGCGTTCGCAGAGGTCAGCAAAGAGCGCCACGGCGTGCAGCGGACCTCTTCCGCCGCTGCCCTCACCCCGTCAACTCGGCCCGCAACCCCTCGCGCAGACGCCCCATCGCCCGCTCCATCCGCTCGGCCGATTGCGCGAAGCACAACCGCAGGAACCCCTCGCCGGCGTCGCCGAACGCAATCCCCGGCGCCACGCCGACCCCGTGCCGCGTGACCAGCTTCTTCGCCAGGTCCAGGCTGTCGCCCAGCCCGTCCACGCCGACGAACGCATAGAACGCCCCGGGCGGCGCGGCGTAGCGCACCCCGTTCAGCCCGGCCAGCGCCTCGCCGGCCAGCGCGCGCCCCCGCGCGCAGTGGGCGCGGAACCCCGCCACCGTCGCGGTGTCGGCCACTGCCGCCAGCCCGGCCTGCTGCACGAACGGGGCGACGCAGGAATGCGTCACCTCGACGATCTCGGTCACCGCGTCGCGCGCGCCCTCCGGCACCACCAGCCAGCCCAGCCGCCAGCCCGTCATCACCCAGGTCTTGGAAAAACTGTTCGCCACCATCACCCGGTCGTGCGGCTCGGCTATATCCAGCACCGATGGCGCCGCCGCGCTGCCGTCGTAGACCAGGCGCGAATACACCTCGTCGGAGATCAGCCAGGTGCCGTGCTTGCGGCACAGCGCCAGGATCGTCGCCAGCTCCTCGTGCGTCGCGGTCCAGCCGGTCGGGTTGTTCGGCGAGTTCAGGATGAAGGCGCGCGCGCCCGCCAGCAGCGCATCCAGCCGGTCGAAATCCATGGCGAACCGCCCGTCGGGCAGCGCGGTCAGGTCCAGCTCGACCACCTCGGCCTGGCGCACCCGCGCGGCGTTGCCGACATTCGGCCAGGCCGGGCTGTGCAGCACCACGCGCTGCCCGGCGCGCACGATCGCGGCGAGCGCCACCGACACCGCGGCCATGCCTGACGCGGTGATCTGCACGCGCCCTTCGGTCACCGGCTTGCGGTGCAGCGCGGTCAGGTAGTCGGCCAGCGCCGCGCGCAGCGTCGGCAGCCCGCGCACGTCGATGTATTTCGTCTCCCCGCCATCCAGCGCCGCCGCCGCGGCTGCGTGCGCCACCTGCGGGCTCGGCTGGTCGGACTCGCCGAAACACAGGAAGTCGATGTCGGGCGTGGCGAAGGCGAGCTTGGCGATCTCGAAGATGCGCGAGCCCGGGATGTGCAACAGGTCCATGCCCGCCTTCTAGGCCAACCCGCCGCCGCGTCCCAGCCCCGCCACGGACCGATCGCGCCGCCGACCCGGCAGACCAAATGCCGCCCCGGGCCGATCGTGTCGCTTTCGCGCAAGGGTCACGCGCCTGCCATTGTTCCGCCATCTGTCGCGAGCTATCCCGGCCACCATGCGTGACTCGCCGCGTCGTCTGCGTCGCCTGGCCCCCGGTCCGATGCTGCTGCGCCAGGACGGCGCGCCGCTGCCCGCGGACCAGCAGGTGTGGCCGTTCGGTGCCGACGATCATCCGCACCACCTGATGCGCCGCATCCGCGCCATCCGCCGCGCGCTGCTGGTGCTGCTGTGGACGCTGCCGTTGTTGCCGGTGCAGTCCGTCCTGCTGCTGCTGCCCGGACGCGGCAAGGTGGTGTTGGCACGGCTCTATTGGGCCACCGTCGCCCGCCTGCTCGGCATGACGGTGCGGGTGATCGGCCAGCCCGCCAGCGGCGGCCGACCGGTGGTGTTCGTTTCCAACCACTCGTCGTGGCTCGACGTGCCGGTGCTCGGGGGAAAACTCGACGCCTGCTTCGTTGCCAAGTCCGAGGTCGGTCGCTGGCCCGTGGTCGGCACCATCGCCCGCATGGGGCGCACCGCGTTCGTCAGCCGCCGGCGCCGCGACACGCGCGACGAGCGCGACACGATGCGCGGCCGGATCGCCGCCGGCGACAGCCTGATCCTGTTCCCCGAGGGCACCACCTCGGACGGCTCGCGCGTGATGCCGTTCCGCTCGACCTTCTTCGCCGTCGCCGAGGGTGCGCAGCCGCCGCTGATCCAGCCGGTCTCGGTGGTCTACGACCGGCTGGCCGGGCTGCCGACCGGGCGCGCCAGCCGGCCGCTGTTTGCCTGGTACGGCGACATGGGCCTGGCCTCGCACTATTGGCGGCTGGCGCAGCATTGCGGGCTGCGCGCCACCGTGCTGCTGCATGCGCCGCTCGATCCGGCGCAGTTCCCCAACCGCAAGGCGCTGTCGCACGCCGTCTGGGGCGCGGTCGCCGACGGGGCGGCGACGCTGCGGCAGAACCGTCCGGCGCAGCCGCTCTCCGTCCCGGCGCAGGGTGCGCCGACGATCGACGAGGCCACCGCCGCCTTTGCCTGACCGCGCACTCGGCCGGACCGGCCAGGGCAATTGCATTTGACGGCGCTGCCTTTGACGGGCGCAATGGCCAGGCGCGCGGTCACGGGCGGGTGGCGGCAGGCGGGGCACGGTGCAGGCGGCGCTGCTGGCGCATCCATCGCCGCCGCGCGGCGCGGTTGGGCAGCCCGGGCGGGAGGACGGGCTCGTCGGCGGCGGGGACTGGTACAAGGGGTTCTGGCGCGGCGGTTTGGCGCGGGCCGGGTGCGCCCTCGGGTACAAGGGGTTTTGGCTGGCCGTTTGTGTGTGCGCGTTGGGCCGGTGCGGCGTGTGCGGTGGGGTGCGGGTCCAGGGCTGGCGTGGTCGCCCGGGCAGCAGGGCGGGCGGGCGGAAATGGTACAGCGGGTTCTGGCGCGCCGGCGTCGGGCGCAGTGGGGGCGCGTTCTGGTACATAGGGTTCTGGCGGCGCGGTTTTGTGCGCGCATCGGGCCGGGACGGCGGGTGCGCCGGCGTGCGGGTCCCGGGCGGGCGTTGGCGCCGGGGCGGGCGTTGGCGCCGGGGCAGCAGGGCCGGTAGGCGAAAATGGTACACACGGTTCTGTCAGGCCGGCGTCGGGCGGAAATGGTACACAGGGTTCTGGCGCGCCGGTGCCGGGCGCGGCGGGAGCGCGCTCTGGTGCAAGGAGTTCTGCCAGAAGGGCGGCGAGCACGGCCTGCGACGTCGGGCGGCGTGGCCTGGGGCGCCGCCGACCGAGGCGGGCGTTCGGGTCGGCGGCGCGGGCGGCGGCGGCCTGCTTGCGGGCGGCGCGTGCCGCTGCGCTGGCGTCGGCGATCGCGCGCCGCCAGGGGGCGAGGGCCGCGGCGACGGCACGGCGGCGCATTTGGTCCTGGGCGGCGGTGATGCCGGCGGTGATGCCGGCGGTGGGGAAGTGCGGCGCGATCAGCTCGGGCGGGTTTCCGTGCAGGCGGGCGACCAAGGCGGTGGGCAGGAAGGCCACGTAGCGCTTGGCGGCGACAGTGACCCGGGTACGGCGCAGCAAGGTGATGCGGTAGCGGTGCAGGGCGTGCTCCTTGGCGCCGTATTTGCGGTGGATGGTGCGCGCGGCGCGGATGTTGGCGAGGCCCTCGGGGGTGTGCGGGCCGGTGGAGCGGCCGCCGTCCAGGCGGCAGCGCAGCCTGCCGTGGAGCGCGGGGGCCTGGCAGAGGCAGCCGGCGCGGGTGCGGGCGCCCCGCGGGTCAACCCCCGGGACAAGCGCCCGGGGGCAAAGCCTACCGCGGGCAGGCTGCGCAGCGGCGAGGTGGAGGGTGGGGTTGCCGCGACGTTTGGGGACGGGCGTTGTGGGGATGCGATCGGCCGGCGGGTCGGGCGGGGCGGCGGCGGGAGCACTGGTGGCGGTGGCGGCAGCGGCGGAGAGGGGAAACATGGTACACGCTCCTGATCAAGGACAGCAGCGGCAAAGGTAGCATCTGTTAGTTAATAGCACAAACCCAATCGCGCACGGCGCCGGCGTCGCGCCGCCGCGGAGACCGGGCCCGGCGCTATGACAGCTCGCAGCTCTGCACAGAGGTCCAGACCGGTTGCCGCGGCGATTCTGTGGGTCGCACAGCTCCGGCCCATCCCGGTCTGGCCGCCGGGTAGGCGCCTTGGAGCGGCGGCTTCGGGTGGTGAGCGCCTGTAGCCGCTGCCAGCTCCCCGATCGCGCCCTTCGCGTCGTTCAGATGCATGCCGATTCCAATTTCAGGATCGGCTCACACTCCCTGCGCCAATCCATGAGGCTCACGGCGTGTCCGCCTGCGGTCACGTCGGTTGCGCAATGATCATGCGCTGATTTTGGTTCATCCGCCCGCGGCCACCTGTCCGAAAACGAGAGAAGTCGATCGGGGCTCATCAAGACTTATACCAGCCATTGCCGTCAAAGATGATTGGCGTCTTGTCCTCCGGGTCGCCGTTATAATTGACCGTAATCTCGTCACCGGCGGCAATTCGCCTGATGGCGACAAAAATCAATTCATTGGCTTCCAAGTCTTTCTGATAGGACGCATTCGGCTCGATGCTGTGATTGTACAGCGAACCATAGCCGCAGGCGATCGCCGTCGATTCAGCACCCCAGCAGTAATGATAGAACAGCAATATAGTGTCAATAATTTTTTCGGTGTCCGGCGTGCCCAGCACGATCACCGGCGCACGCTCCAGGATATCGCCGATCTCGAACGGTTTGGTGGCGATGACACCACGGCCCTTGCCCGGAATTTCAGCAACCTTGATGCCCATGACGGACCTCACGTACTGTCCCGAAGTCGGACGACCGCCCGCGGTTTGCGATCGGTTGCCGGCGACGACGATGCCGGTTTGACGTTCGTGCCCGGATGCGGCGGTGCCGGCGCATCAAGCGATCGAGCCCAAATCAGTTTCGCGTCCCCCGGCGCATAGAAATCGGGCAGAGTGGCCTGAAGCGTGAATCCCGTCCCCTCGTAAAAGGCACGTGTTGGCGCATAGAGGGGCTTCCCGGACGTCTCGGCATAGAGACGAACACCGCCGGCGGCGGAGACTCGCGACATGACCGCGTCCAGCAACTGCCGGCCGACGTCATGCCCTGCGTCTCGGGGTGAACGACGATCCAGTAGAGATCCCAGCCGGACCGCGTGCCAGGGATCGCGCCATAGCAAGCGTATCCGCACAGTCCGCGAGCGCCGTCCGCGAGAACGAAGCGATACTCGCTCGCCGCGCCGCGCTCCCGCTTATCCGCCGCCAGTTCCTCGGCGATCGCCACCTCTGCGTCGATGAAGAACCCAGTCGCGCGGCAGAGTGCACCGATGTCGTCGCCCGGTCGCAACTCCTCGCGGATCGCGACGGCTGCGCGCGCATAACACCGGGCAGACGGTATCGTGACGCGCTCCTCACCCTCCGCGATCCGCAGAATCATCGCCTCATACGTCAGCCCCGCCTGTGCCGCCGCGGCGGCAAAGCCCGCGTCCTCGTCGAGACACGGGTTGGTGTTCACGTCGATGACGTAAGCCACGCCGTCGGCGTCGAGCCGGAAATCGACCCGTGCATAGCCGCACAGGCCGAGAGCACGCCAGCACTCCCGTGCGATTGTGCCAAGCCGTGCGGACAATGCCTCATCGAGTCCGAAGCGGCGATTGATACGCGCATAGGCCAGACTTGCCGTGTCCCATTTTGCCTCGTAATCGTTCACCCGCGGCAGGTCGTCCGGCCAGTCCTCGAACGCCAGTTCCGCGATCGGCAGCACCTGTCCATGCAGGAGCGAAACGTTGATTTCGCGGCCATCGATGAAGGCTTCGGCGAAATGCCCCTTCGGCACGCCATCGGCGTGCGCCACGACGGAATGCGGGCTGATCCCGGCCGACGAATGGGCGGTTGAATTTTTGACGAATGTAGCGCCCCCGCCAGCCCTCGCCTGGGGCAGGCGGCACGGCAATCCCGGTGGCGCGGAGCACGGCGCGCGTTGCAACCTTGTCGGCGGTGAGTGCGTAGGCGGCGAGGCGCGCCCCGGTAAAGCGCAACCCAAGATGCTGCAGCAGTGCGGGCGCCGCGACAGCAAGCGCGTCGGCTCCAGCTAAACTATCCACCAGATTGAAGACCAGATCGGGCGGATCGCGCGAGAGCGCCGCAGCGGCGGCGGCGAGATCCGCCGTCAATACCAGTGTCTCGGCCTGCCACCCCTGTACCCGCAGTGCCCGCGCCACCAAAGTCACGGTGGACAGGACCTCCTGCTCATCTGGCGGAGCGCCGGGGTCCACGGCCTGGTGCAGAACGATGCAGCGCTTCACCAACTGAGACCCGCGCGCGTGCAGGCGGAACGCATGATTCGGTCGAGCAGCCAATCGTGATCGTGTCCCGCCTTCCTGGCCAGGATCACGAGGTCAGAATCAACCGGGTGCAGCCCCGGCAACGCATTGACCTCCAGGATCATCGGCGTCCCCCTTGCGTCGCTGCGCACGTCCACGCGCCCGGCATCGCGGCACCCGAGCAAGTGCCACGCATCCAGCGCGACCTTCCGCGCCTTATGCGCCTCGGCATCGTCGGCGAGCCGATACCGGACATTCTCATAGTGCTTCTTGACATCAAATCCATAGACATCGGGACTCTCGATCTCCATGACCCCAATTACCTCGCCGTCACCGACAATCCCCACCGTGAACTCGCGTCCCGGTAAATAGGTCTCGACCAGAACCGGCTGAGCGAACCGCGTCCGGAGATCAGTGACGAGTCTGTCGAGATCGGCCTGGCAGGTACAGCAACTCCCCGACCCGATGCCTTTTCCCGTGCCCTCCGCGACGGGCTTGGCGAAGACCGGGAAGGTGAACGCTGTAGTCTCGGGCTGGTCCAGCACCGCGAAGGGCGCGGTCGGCAGACCGGCGTCGCGAACGATCCGCTTGGCGTACGCCTTGTGCAGGGTCAGCGCGAGCGCGACGGAATCGCTGAACGTGTGCGGAATCTGCTCGGCTTCCAGCAGCGCCGGCACCAGCGCCTCACGCCCCATGCCGTACTGTCCTTCGCAAATATTGAACACAATGTCCCATCGATCACCGCCGTGGAGACGCGCGATCAGCCGGCGCGCCCGCCCGATGCGGTCGACGATATGCCCACGCCGCTCCAGAAAGCCCGCTATTGCGTCGATCGTGGCCACACTGTCGAACTCAGCGAGCTGCTCGGGCGACAAATTCTCCGCGGACCAGTCCCCCACCGTGTCGTAGGTGAAGCCGATCCTCATGACACGTGTGCGCGCAACGGATACTCGCGCCGTTCGGTGACCACGGTTGCCCATAACGTCAGGACCAGAGTGCGGTTGGCGCGGATCGGGGGAGGCGGAGTGGCCATGGACGGGGAGCGTATCGCCCAGCGCGCGGATCGGGAACTGGCCGCGGGACGCGACGGCATCGCGCCCGGGCGCCGCGCTTACCGCCGCTTAGGCGACGCCCATAAATTGCCGCTTCACGGTGCGCCATGGACCGACGGAGGGGCCAGGCGTGAGGGTCCCTATGCCGGCTGCCCGTCCGTAACCGCCTGGCTCGATTGGCAGCAAGAAAGCCAGAATAACACGGAGCTCACGGAGAAAGATAAAGTCACGGAGTGCACGGAGAAGCAAGGATTTTGGCGCTTCGCGCAAGCAACAGATCAGAGGTAGTCCACCGTGTAGCAGCGTTCTTGCTTGCGCGAAGCGCATAAATTCTTGTCCGTGCACTCCGTGACTTTATCTTTCTCCGTGAGCTCCGTGTTATTCTGGCTTTCTTTCGGCTTGCTTGCTTGCGGTCGGCCTGCGCCGACTCGCTCAGCGGGAGCGCCCAACTTCGCAACCGCCGCCGATTCGTTAATTCTTGGGCGTTGCCTTAGGCGACGCCCAACAATGAACGAATTGACGGCTCGGTGTCGGAGGTTGGTGGGCCTACCGAGCAGGCTGGAACATCGGGTTCATCTTCGGGCTTGCTTGCCGCCGGGTTATCCCACCCGGCATCGCATGCTCCCGCTTCCTGTCCAGGGCGCGCTTCGAAGCGGCAATTGTTGGGCGTCGCCTTAGGGTGGATTCCGGCTGGAGCTGCTGCCGGCCCCCTATCGCCGGTTTGGGTGGATAGCGGCGGTTCCCGCGGTTCCAGCAGTTGCTGCGTTGAGTGGTCGCCACAGACCATGCTGCCTACGAGCGGCGGGGAGGGGGTCTCGATGCCCAAAACCGTCGTCGTACCGTGACTACGCCAAGTTGCGTATTCGTAGGAACCCGCCTCGTCGCTTAGCCTCGTGACGTAGCCACCACCGGAGACCCACTCCAAGGAGCAACCCGTGTCCAAGTTAGCAGCTGCGATGACCGGAGAAGCCGAGCTCAAGAGATTCGAATCACCCGACGAGGCACGCGAGTTTCCCGAAGGCCGTCTGGAACTGATCAAGGTCGGGGGCGCTACGATCGGCCGCGTGATATTCGAACCCGGCTGGCGTTGTGTCGAGACCCGCACGACCGCCGCGGTCCGCGCTCTCGCTGCGGTCGACGATCACGCCGCGATTTGACCGGGGGGATGACGTGAGGGGCGGCCCCGCCGGCGGAGAGCCGTACGCGAAGCTGCGTATTAGATACTCCAGACGCGCCTAGTAAGTCAGCGGCCACGCCACCCGACCTAACGTTGAGAGATCCCGGATCGGGATCGGCAACGAACGATCTCACCGCTCGCGGCATACATGAGCGCCGACGGGCACCAGGAGGAGAAACGCCGTGACAACACCCAGCCAAACGATTTTCGTCGCTGAACTGAAGCGCGCCATCGAGTGTCGCGATGCGAAGGCTCTGACCGCGCTCTATGCCGACGATGCGCTGCTGCAAAGCATCGACCACGACAATCCACCGAGCAGGCCGCGCGTCCTCGAAGGCAGGCAGGCGATCGCCGCGTATTACGACGATCTGTGCGGCCGAGCGATGTCGCACCACGTCGACTCTGCCGTTACCAACGGCGAAGCACTTTCTTTCACCCAGACGTGCACGTACCCGGACGGAGCGAAAGTGTTCTGCGCGGCGATGCTGGAGCTCAGGGACGGCAAGATCGCGCGCCAGACCGTGGTGCAGGCCTGGGACTCGTAACAGGGTTCGCCTGAAACTGGTGCCGACGACGGCCATTCGGCTAGCCTCGACGAACAGCGGAAGCAGCGTGCCATAACGGTCCGCTGCCGCGATGGGATCGGTCCGCGATTTCCCGTTCGGCACCACTGCGCTCGTATCGATTGGCATCCCTTCGAAAGGCCGCTGTGGGTCGAAAGCAGACTTGCGCAGAGGCCCAAACGAGGGACAGGAGGTCCGCGGCAGCCGGTCAGCGAACCTGCCAAAACCCACTGTGCAGAGGTATCAGGCTGAGGCGCCCACGCCGCCCCGACGAACCGGCACTCGAGCCCCGGCGCTCCGTGCGCCCTGACAGATCCATCCGGCGCAACCGACAGCGCTCCGGATGGTCCGACGCGTTCGCCCGGTCCGTCCCCGGTCAAACGCGAGCGCCCGGGCGCTGCCATGCTGGTACCCTGGAACGTACTCCGACCGGTCTCCCGGCGGCCCGATCAGGGCAATGGCATTTGGAATTGGCGTCATCCGCGGTTCGCGGCGCGGCCGGCCAGTGAACCGCCAAGACGCCATATGTGGACGGCCCCCGGCTTGCAAGAGAGTTCAGGTGGTGGGTCGGATCGCTTGCGCTCATATGTCCGGTTTCGGCGCCCTGATCGGACGCTGCCGAGCTGGTTTCCGCGACGTGCATTCCAAACAAGGCGGCGACATTGACTGCCGTGGCGTCTTTCGGAGTGTTGCGCGTCTGGGATCGACCGATCACACCATCTCTTCCTTCTCTGGCAAGTTCCGGCTTTGGCGTGTGGTGGTGGTCACCGCCCGCCAAACCGCACGTTCAGTTTCTTGGTTCGACCGAGAGCAGTTTCTCCGTCCCGACCGTATTGCTGGCAGTGCGCCGCGCGCAGCCGCGGTCAAGGAGCGCTCCGCGCAGCGGAGCGACCGCGCAGCGGCGCCGCAGGCGTCCTTGACGGCGGCGAGCACGGCGCGAGGCTGGTGCGGTCGGGCCGATCGGGCTCATGCCGCCTGCTTGAGCATTTCGTGGCTCGCCGGATCAGGTTGCGGGTGAGCGTGGCGCGGATTGTAGCGTTGGCCGCTGACCATCAGCTTCCAGGCGATGCGGGCGGTCTTGTTGGCAAGTGCCACCGCGGCCAGTTTGGGCGGCTTGCGCTTGAGAAGCTCAGCCAGCCAGGGCGAGGGTGCGCGAGACCTGGCCTGCTGGATGACGGCGGTGGCGCCGCAGACCAGAAGCGTGCGCAACGTCTCGTCGCCAGCGCGGGTGATCACGCCCAGCTTGAGCTTGCCGGCGGTGGAGTGATCCTTCGGCGTCAGTCCAATCCAGGCCGCGAAGTCGCGTGCGCAGCGGAACGCCTCGGGATAGTTGACTTTGGCGGCGAGGGCCGCGGCGGTCACCGGTCCGATCGCCGGCACTTCGGCCAGCCTTTGGCTCTGCTCATTGCTGCGATGGAAGGCCATCAGCCTGGCGTCGATCTCGGTGCACTGGGCATTGGCGTGCCGGTACTGCCCGACAAGGACCAGGAACATCTCCCTGGCGAGCGGCGGGATCGTGAGATCCTGCGCGATCTGCTCGGCCAGCCGCTCGACCTGCACAAGACCCTTGGGCGCCACCAGCCCGAACTCTGCAGCATGCCCTCTGATCGCGTTGCTCACCTGGGTGCGCCGGCGCAGCAAAGCCTCGCGCACCCCGATCAGCATCTGGGCGGCCTGTTGCTCCGCCGTCTTGGCCGCAACGAACCGCTTCTTCACCTTCGGCCGGCTCATCGCCTCGCAGATCGCCTCGGCATCGGCCGCATCGTTCTTGCCGCGGTCGACGTAGGGCTTGACGTATTGCGGCGGGATGAGCACCACCTTGTGGCCCAGCGCCGCAAGCTGGCGTGCCCAGTAATGCGACGCGCCGCACGCTTCCATGCCAATCACCGTCGGCTCAAGCTTGGCAAAGAACCCAAGCACCTGATGCCGGCGTAGCTTCCGCCGCAGCACAGGCAGCTCGTTCTCGTCTACCCCATGCACCTGAAAAACACTCTTGGACGTGTCCATGCCGATGCGGATAATCTTGCTCACGGACGGCTCCTTTGTTTGAGGGTCTTCAACGACCTCAATCTGGCACATTCGATGCCGTAGGGGGCCGTCCACACCAACAAGGAGCCAAGACAAGCGGGGACGGGGCAGCACCGGCGGGCGCGCTCGCGCCAGCAGAACCTTGGCGCCTTCGCGTCTTGGCGGTTCATTCGGCGGCAAACCCCGATTTGCCGATGATCGGCGGGCGCCTGCCGGATGCTGACGCGGTGAAACCGGCAAGGAAATTCCAAGTGCGATTCCCCGGCCGGGCCGGCAGTGAGCGGTTGACATGACACGGGTGCTTCCTGCCAGATGGCGCCACGCCGATGGAGGTTGCCCCGCGCTCTTGCGCTTGACCCGACCCTGCATGCCGCCGATGTCTCCCGCTCCTCGCGCCGGGCAGTCCCCGCGTGGCTGGGCGGAGCGTCGTCGATGAGTGGATCGGAACGGGTGAACCCCAAGCGTCTGCACGTCATCACCTGGGGTTGCCAGATGAACGTGTACGACAGCGCGCGGATGGCCGACGTGCTGGCCCCGCTGGGGTATGCGCCGGCGGCGACGCCCGAGGCCGCCGACATGGTGATCCTCAACACCTGCCATATCCGCGACCGGGCGGCGGAAAAGGTGTTCTCCGAGCTCGGCCGGCTGCGGCGGATCAAGGACGCGCGCGCCGCGGCGGGCGGGCGGATGATCCTGGCGGTCGCCGGCTGCGTGGCGCAGGCCGAGGGCGCGGAAATTCTCTCCCGCGCCCCGTTCGTCGACATCGTGCTGGGGCCGCAGACCTATCACCGGCTGCCCGAGATGGTGGCGAAAGCCACGCAGGCGGCTGAGGACGGCAACGGCGGCGCGGTGCCGGGGGCGGTCCCAGGAGCAATCATCGACACGGAGTTCCCGCCGGAGCCGAAATTCGACTTCCTGCCCGAAGCATCCGCGCCGCAGGGGCTGAGCGCGTTCCTCACCATCCAGGAGGGCTGCGACAAGTTCTGCAGCTTCTGTGTGGTGCCGTACACGCGCGGGGCGGAGATGAGCCGCCCGGCCGACGCGGTGCTGGCCGAGGCGCGCAAGCTGGTGGCGCAGGGGGCGCGCGAGATCGTGCTGCTGGGCCAGAACGTCAATGCCTGGCACGGCGCGGCGCCCGACGGCGGCACCTGGGGGCTGGGGCGGCTGCTGCGCGCGATGGCGGCGATCCCGGGCGTGGTGCGGCTGCGCTACACCACCTCGCACCCGGGCGACATGGACGACGACCTGATCGCGGCGCACCGCGACCTGCCGTTGCTGATGCCGTTCCTGCACCTGCCGGTGCAGTCGGGGTCGGACCGCATCCTGGCGGCGATGCACCGCCGGCATACCGCGGCCGACTACCTGCGGCTGGTCGAGCGGCTGCGCGCGGCACGGCCCGACCTGGCGCTGTCCTCGGACTTCATCGTCGGCCATCCCGGCGAGACCGCGGCGGATTTCGCCGCGACGCTGACACTGGTGCGCGCGGTCGGCTTCGCGCAGGCATTCAGCTTCAAGTATTCGCCGCGGCCCGGCACGCCGGCGGCCGGCGCGCCCGACCAGGTGCCGGAGCTCGGAGAAGGACGCGCGCCTGTACGAGCTGCAGGCGCTGCTGCGCGCGCAGCAGGCGCGCTTCAACGCCGGCTGCGTCGGCCTGACCCTGCCCGTGCTGTTCACCGGCCGCGGGCGGCATCCCGGCCAGGTCGTCGGACGCTCGCCATTCCTGCAACCGGTGCACCTGACCGGCCCGGCAAGCCTGATCGGCACCGAGACCCAGGTGCATATCGCCGCCGCCCACACCAATTCATTGTCCGGGTCCCTGCCTACCCCTCTGGCCGCCCCCCTGCCCGCGTCCCTGCCCACCCCCATCCCTGTTTCCCTGGCCGCAACCCCGATCGAGGAGAGAGCCTCCGCTTGAGCCAGTTCATCGCCCCAACACTTGCGTCCCCTGGATCCCAGGCCGGCGGCAAGGCCGTCACCCTGCAATTCTCCGACAACACGTTGCTGCCCCTGCTGCTGGGCGATCATGATCGGCACATGGTGCGAATCGAGCAGGCGCTCGGGGTCCGCATGTCGTGTCGCGGCAATCGGGTGGCGATCGCCGGCGAGCCGGGCCGCGTCGATGCGGCGCAGGCGGCGCTGGAAGGACTGTGGCGGCGGCTGGAGCGCGGCGAGAGCGTCGGGCGCAGCGACGTGGAGGCGGCGATCCGCATGTCCGAGGCCGAGACCGATCCCCGCCTGCCGCTGTCGGACCTGCCGGCGATCCACACCCGCCGCGGCGCGGTCGGCCCGCGCAGCGGCGGCCAAGCGGCGTACATGGAAGCTCTGGCACGGCACGAGATGGTGTTCGGCATCGGCCCCGCCGGCACGGGAAAAACCTACCTCGCGGTGGCCCAGGCGGTGGCGATGCTGCAGGGGGGAAAAGTCGATCGCATCGTGCTCTGCCGCCCGGCGGTGGAGGCGGGCGAGCGACTCGGCTTCCTGCCCGGCGACATGAAGGAGAAAGTCGATCCCTATCTGCGCCCGCTCTATGACGCGCTGCATGACATGATGCCGGCCGACCAGGTGCTGCGGCGGATGACCAACGGCGAGATCGAGGTGGCGCCGCTGGCCTTCATGCGCGGCCGCACGCTGGCGCACGCCTATGTCATCCTGGACGAGGCGCAGAACACCTCGGCGGTGCAGATGAAGATGGTGCTGACGCGGATGGGCGAGGGCACGCGGATGGTGATCACCGGCGACCTGACCCAGGTCGATCTGCCGGCGGGTGTGCGCTCCGGCCTGCGCGACGCGCTGGAGACGCTGGAGGGGGTGCCGGGCATCGGCGTGGTGCGGCTGGACAAGCGCGACGTGGTGCGCCACCCGCTGGTGGCACGCATCGTCGATGCCTACGAGCAGCGCGAGGCCGCCGCCGGGGAGCAGCGGCGCGAGGCCCGCCGTGCCCGCGGCGCGGAGCCGGCCCAGGGGAATGGTCCGGCGAGCGGCCCAGGCAGCAGCGCGGGGGGCAGCCCGGGCAAATAGGCGATGGACCCTTCCCCTAGTCCCAGCCCCGCATTGGCGGGGATCCGAGCAAACTCGACGGTCATTGTTGCCGAGCCGGCCTGGCGCCGCGCCATCCCGGGCGTGGCCGTGCTGGCCGCACGGGCCCTCCGTGCTGTCCCTGCCCCCCCTGTCATTGCGAGGAGCGCAGCGGTCCCCGGGCTTGACCCGGGGAAGCAATCCCCATCCAGGTGCGCACCCATCGGGGGATTGCTTCGCTCCGCTCGCAATGACAGCCGTGGCCAACCACCCTGCGGCATCAATCCCACCTCCCCCGGTGCCATCGTGGTGCTGACCACCGACCGCGCCGTGCGCCGCCTGAACGCACGCGACCGCGGTCGCGACAGGCCGACCAACGTGCTGACCTACCCGCCCGCCGTGCCGGGCCTGCCCGGCGAGATCATCCTGGCGCTGGGCCAGATCCGCCGCGAGGCGGCCGCGGCCTCGCGCCGCCCGGCGCACCACCTGGCGCACCTGGTGGTGCATGGCGCGCTGCACCTGGCCGGCCACGACCACCACCACGCCGGCGAAGCCCGCCGCATGGAGCTGGCAGAGGCGCGCATCCTGCAGCGCCTGGGCGTGCCCAACCCGTGGAAGCGCGCATGAGCGGCCGGGCCGGCCTGCTGGCGCGGCTGCGCGCGCTGTTCCCGGGCCGCACGCCGGAACCCAGCGTCCGCGAATTGATCGCCGAGCTGGTGCAGGAAGCCGCCGCCGCGCCGCAGACCCCCGGCGAGCCGCCCGAGCTGGACCGGCACGAGCGGGTGCTGATCAACAACATCCTGCGCCTGCGCGAGACCTGCGCCGACGACGTGATGATCCCGCGCGCCGACATCATCGCCATCCGGGCCGACGTCACGCTGACGCAGGCGATCGAGCAGATCCGCACCGAGGGCCACTCGCGCCTGCCGGTGTATCGCGAGCAACTCGACGACATCGTCGGCATGATTCACGTGAAGGATCTGTTCGCCTTCGTCGGCCGGCCGGAGGCGTTCTCGATCGAGGCGATCCTGCGCCGGCCGCTGATGGTGGCGCCGCAGGTCCCGGTGCTCGACCTGCTGGCGCAGATGCGCCAGGCGCACGTGCACCTGGCGCTGGTGGTGGACGAGTACGGCGGCATCGACGGTCTGGTGACGATCGAGGACCTGATCGAAACGATCACCGGCGACATCTCCGACGAGCACGACGAGGCCGAGCGGCCGCTGGTGACCGAGCGCCCCGACGGCGCGCTGGACGTGGATGCCCGCCTGGCGGTGGAGGATTTCGAAGCGCGCGTCGGTCCGGTGCTGAGCGAGGACGAGCGCGACGCCGACATCGACACGGTCGGCGGCCTGGTGTTCACGCTGGCCGGCCACGTGCCCGCCAAGGGCGAGGTCGTCAGCCACCCCGGTGGGATCGAGTTCCGCGTGCTGGACGCCGACGCGCGGCGCATCCGGCGGGTGCGGGTGCGGCGGGTCGCGCAGGACGCCGCCGCGTGATGTGCGCCCTTGCTGGCTCCACCATCGGCCGCACCGCTCCGTCCGTGATGAACATGCCGCGATCCGGCCACCACCAGGGACCAGCGCTCTTGCGGTCCGGGCGAAAACCCGTTCACCTGCGCCGTCCGAACCGTCTATTGTCTTGCGGCTTCAACGCGGGAGGAGAGAACAATGCACACAGCCGTTTCTCGTCGGGCCATGCTGGCCCTCGCGCCGCTTGCCTTCGTGGGGCTCACGTCCGTCGCGCGGGCGGCACCGATGTCGTTCAGCGTGCCGTTGGCCGGCGCCCAGCAGGTGCCACCCGTGCAGACCTCCGGCAGCGGCACGGCAGCGCTTACCTACGACCCGAGCACGCGGGAGGTGACCTGGTCAATCACCTACAGCGGGCTTTCCAGCGACGTCACCATGGCGCATTTCCATAACGGGGCCGAGGGCAAGAACGGGCCGGTGGTGATCTGGCTCTCCATGCATGGCATGGCGGCGCCCAGCCCGATCACCGGCAAGGCGACGCTGACGGAGGCCCAGGCGGCGCAGTTCACCGCCGGCGACTGGTACGTCAACGTGCACACCAAGGACCATCCGGGCGGCGAGATCCGCGGCCAGGTGATGCCGCCGAAGAGCTGAGCCGCGGTCAGAGGTAAGTCGCCAGCAGCGCCGCCACGATGGCGCTGCCGGCGAGTGCGCCCAGCGCCAGCACGGGCGAGGCGATGCGCGGGGGTGTCGCCCGCGCCGGGAGCTGCTTGCGGCCGGTGAGCATCGGCCGCAGCAGGTGGTGCCCCTTCGCCACGGCGTAGAGCGCGATCGCCGCCAGGTGCAGCGCAATCGCGGCAAGCAGCGCATCCCACAGCAGGGCATGCAGGTCGTCGATCCCGTTGGCGAGCCAGGGCGGCATCAGTCCGGTCAGCGGGCCCTCGTCCGCGACGTCGTTGTTGGAGATGATGCCGGTCAGCACCTCGCTGAGCAGCAGTGCCAGCAGCAGCAGAACCATCCAGCCGCCGGCCGGGTTGTGGCCGATCTGCGTGTCCGGCTCGCGGTGGAAGACGTGCGCGAGATGCCGCACGGCGGCGCGCGGGGCGGTGAGGAAGCCGGCAAAGCGCGCGGTGTCGCTGCCTAGGACCCCCCAGATCAGGCGGAACAGCAGCAGCGCAAGCAGCGCCGTTCCGGCGCGCACGTGCCAGTCCATCCAGTTGAGGCGCTCGGTGACGTAGGCTGCCAACACCAGCACGACGGTGAGCAAATGGAACAGCCGCGTCGGCAGGTCCCACACGAGCACCGTGCGGGAGGCTTCGCCGCGCGGCGCCGAGGGCGTCACCGCCGCATCGCCCCTACACCTCTCCCGCCCTTCGCGGGAGAGGTCGGGTTGCGCAGCGACCCGGGTGAGGGTGATGCCGCGTGCACCACCCTCACCCGTCTCGCTTCGCTCGCCGACCTCTCCAGCGAAGGGCGGGAGAGGTGTACGGGCGATGCGGCAATTCCAGTCAGGGTGAACATGCTCCAGACGCCATTTGCCCCGCAGGCTTCCGGTGCGCGTGGCGGCACCACTGTCACGCCGCGATCGGCGCCATCTGCAGCGGGTCGAATTCCAGCCACACCGTTTGCCCCACTTCGAACACCTGGAACGGCAGCGCCGCGACCTTCAGGCGCAAGGCGCTGTCCGCCGGCGCAACGACGTAGTCCCAGCTTTCGCCGAGAAAAGTCCGCTGCAACAGCCGCCCCGCCACCACGCAGGCCGCGTCGTGTGCATCCGCCGCCGCGCGGTGCAGCGCGATGCTTTGCGGGCGGATCGAGAACAGCATCTCACCGGCCAGCGCCCGGCCGCCCTCCTCGAACATCCCGCGCGGCAACTGAAAGCCGTCGAACGCCACGGCCGCGCCGTCGCACCGCCCGGCCACCAGGTTGGTGCGGCCGATGAAGCCGGCAACGAAACGGGTCTTCGGCCTGGTATACACCACGTACGGCGAGTCGATCTGCTCGATCCGCCCGGCGTTCATCACCGCGATCCGGTCGGAGGTCACCATCGCCTCGCCCTGGTCGTGGGTGACATAGACGGTGGTGAAGTGGAACGTGTCGTGCAGGCGGCGGATCTCGAAGCGCATCTCCTCGCGCAGGTTGGCATCGAGGTTGGACAGCGGCTCATCCAGCAGCAGCACCCGCGGCTGGATCACCATCGCGCGGGCCAGCGCCACGCGCTGCTGCTGGCCGCCCGAGAGTTCCGCCGGATAGCGATCGGCCAGCGCGCGCAACTGCACGGTGTCCAGCATCTCCATCACCTTGGCGTGCACCGTCGCGCGATGGAAATGGCGCAGCTTGAGGCCGAAGGCGACGTTCTCGGCCACCGTCATGTTCGGCCAGATGGCGTAGCTCTGGAAGATCATCGACATCTGCCGCCGCTCCGGCGGCAGCGACGAGTCGGGCGAGGACATCACCTGCCCGTCCATCGTGATCGTGCCGCCGGTCGGGCGGATGAAGCCGGCGATCATGCGCAGCGTGGTCGTCTTGCCGCACCCCGACGGCCCGAGCAGCGAAACGAATTCCCCCGGTGCGATCTCAAGGTCCAGGTGGTCGACCGCCACCACCGTCCCGAACGCGCAGGTGATTCTGTTGCAGCGACAGGCGCGAGTGCACCGGAGTGTCCGACTGGCTCATGAACGCCGCAGCATGAAGTCGCGCCCCACCAGTCGGTAGCCGATCAGCACGATCAGGATCGTCACGCCCAGCAGGAAGAAACCGAGCGCCGCGAGGGTCTCGAAGCTGCCGTTCTCGCTCAGATCGAGCATCATCACCGAGATCACCCGTGTCCGCGCGGCAACCAGGAACAGCGCCGTGCTCAGCTCGCGCGTCGCCGGAATGAACACCAGCAGCCAGGAGCCGACCAGATTGCGTTTTCAGCAGCGGCACCACCACCTGCGCGATCGCGCGCAGCCGCCCGCCGCCCAGGATGCGGACCGCCTCCTCCATCTCCGGGTTCAGCGAGCGCATGCCGGCCATGCAGTTGACATAGGCGATCGGCAGGAAGCGCGTGGTGAAGCCGATCACCAGGATCGCCGCGGTGCCGTACAGCGCGATCGGCGGCGGCGCGTAGGCGGCGTAGAACGCCGACGCCCAGCACGATGCCCGGAATGACCAGCGGCGCCATGCACAGCAGCGTCAGCAAACCCCCGCCGCGCGTCAGGCGGCGGCTGACGATATAGGCGATGACCAGCGCCAGCGCGACCGCGATGCAAGCGGCCGCCGCCGAGTAGGTGAAGGTATGGATGATCGTCGCGCGCGAGTTCGGCCACGAACAGCACGGCGCGGAAATTGTCGAGCGTCAGGTTGGCCCAGGCGAAGCCCAGGCCCCATGCCTTGGCGAACGCCGCCTGCGCCAGCGCCGCATAAGGCAGGAGCACTGCCATCGCCACCACGAACAGCGCATAGCCGAGCACCAGCCAGCGACACGGGCCAAGCTGCGCCAACCGCCGTCCGCCGCCCTTGCCGGTCAGCGCGACGTAGCCTTTGCGGCCCAGCAACAGCCGTTGCATCGCGAACAGCGCCAGCGTGATCAGCGATCAGCGGGATCGCGTAGGCCGCCGCCGCCTCGGCGCGCACCGGGAACTCGAAGAACTGCCACAGCACCAGCGTCATCGTCGGGATGCGCGCGGGCAGCGCGATGATCGCCGGCGTGCCGAACAGCGCCACCGTGTCGAGGAAGACGATGATGCCGCCGCCCAGGATCGCCGGCAGCACCAGCGGCAGGGTGATGCGGAAGATCGTGCGAAGCCCGCCGGCGCCGAGGATGTTCGCCGCCTCCTCCATCTCCGACGACACCAGGTCGAGCGCGGCCGAGGTGAAGACGAAGATGTACGGGAACGCATAGAGCGCCGTCACCCACACCAGGCCGCCGAAGCTGTAGATGCTGACGAAGCCGCTGGCGCTGCCGGTTGCCGCCATCCACACGCGGTTCAGCCAGCCGGCATTCGGCCCCGCCAGCAGGATCCAGCCGATCGCGCCAAGATACGGCGGCGTGATGAACGCGCCCAGGATCAGCGCCCGGATCAGCCCCTTCCCCGGCACGTCGGTGCGCGAGACGCTCCAGGCGATCGGCACCGCGAACACCGCCGACAGCAGCGTGGTCTCGACGGCGTAACGCAGCGAGTTGCCCAGCGCGATCAGCTCGCGCGGACGGCCCCAGGCGATGGCGTAGTTGGCCAAGGTGAAGGCGCCGGTGTCGGTCGACTGGAAGCTCGACACCAGCAGCCGGCCGACCGGGGCCACCACCAGGAAGGCGAGGGCGATCACCGCGGCGAACCACAGCAGGCTCACCGGCTGGAAGCGGCGCAGGCGGACGAGCAGCTTGGTCCGGTGCGGCGCGACGGCGTCCCGCAGCGGCGGTGCCTGGGCGAGGCTCATGACGGCGTCCGAGCGGCCGGTTCGCGCGACCCTGGCGCCGCTCAGGTGCCGAAGGTGTCGCGCCACTTGGTGCGCAGGCCCGGCAGTTCCGCTTCGATATGCGCCAGCGTCGGCTGGAACAGGGTCAGCTCGGCCAGCGACTTCGCCCCCTGCGGCGGCGGCACGTCGGGGCGCAGCGGCTGCTCGAAATTCTTCGCCAGGATCTGGGAAAATTCCGGTCCGGTCAGGAAATCCATGAACAGCTTCGCGGCGTTCGGGCTGCGCGAGCCCTTGAGGATCGCCGACGGCGAGAAATCGCCCAGCGAGAACGACGTGGCGTAGTTGACCGCCAGCGGGTTGCCGGTGGCGGCGCTGCGGAACGCCGAGGCGGCGCTGCAGATCGCGACGACGCGCTCGCCGGAGTTCAGCATCGCCACCGCATCGTCGATCGAACGGCCGATCAGCGGATCGAGCTTGTTCAGCTTCTCGAAGAAGTCCCAGCCGTATTTCTCGGTCATCGCGACGGTCCACACGCCGACCAGGCCGCTGTAGTTCGGACTGCCGAACGCGATCTTGCTCTTCCATTTCGGATCGGTCAGGTCGGGCCAGTCCTTCGGCGAGTCCGCCTGGGTCACGTGCTTCGTGTTGTACATGATCGCAACGAGGCCGACCCAGCTTACGTGGTAATAGTCGCCGCCGTTGAAGTCGCGCAGCGCCGGGACCAGCCCGGCCGCGTTCGGCGGCGTGTATTGCACCAGCCGATCCTTGCCGATCAGATACGTCATGTGGCTGGCATCGGTGGTGGTGAAGATGTCGGACTGCACCGCGCCGCCGTTGATGTCCTGCATCACCCGCTGGAAGGCGACCTCGGAGGTGGTCTTGGTGCCGTCCACGCGGATGCCGGGGTATTTCGCCGTGAAGGCCTGGCCGACCGAATCGACGATCGGCTGATTGAAGGTGCCGGAATACCAGGTCAGGCGGCCTTCCTGCTTCGCCGCGGCATAGAGCGCCTGCTCGTCATCCGCGGCCAGCGCGGCCGGGACGCCCAAGGAGCTTGCGCCCAGCGCCATCATCGCCGCCCGCCTGGTAAGTCTCATTGTGCGTCTCCTCGCCGCAGGGTCTTGGGCCTGTCGGACTGTCATGTGCTGTGTGCGGGTGCCCGCATCCGGTTGCGACTTGCCAGCCGGCCAGCACCCCCGGCACCCTATGCAGCCCCGGCATTCGGCGCAAGGGCGGCACGAGCCGTATCTATAGCGTTATGTTGTCGCGCCGGTGCCTCGCGCGGCGCCGGTCGTTGCCAATGATACCAGCAGCCGTACGGTGCGGCCCACCGGCGTCGGCGCCACGTCATGCCGGCGTCGCCGCGTCGCTCATTCGAGCGGCTCGTATCAAGCAACCCGCAAAACGACCGACGCCCCGCATGCTCCGCACGATCGCCGCGTCGGTCGTCGCATCGACGATGGGCTCACCCCGGGCATCCTGCCGCCGCTCTCGACAGCGCGCGGCCGAATGCCGGGGAGCGGCTCATTGCTTGTGCAGGCAGATGCAGAAAACGTCGTCGTCGTCGTTCAAGTGGCTCCGATGCACCTCTTCTCCCGGCTTGCCGACGATTTCGATCTTGTCCTTGTTGGCGCCCTGCCGGGGGAGCTGAACCAGGTAGCAGTTCGGATCCGCCTGCGTGTTCATGTTCGAGGCCGGGCAGGTCCACGTCTCCTTCGCGGTATTGTAGACCGGGAAACCGCACTCACCTTCGCATCTGGTGCTGATGGTGTATCCGTCCGGCGGGGTGAGTGCGAGCGCCGTCGGTGGCGGTGCCTTGGCGGCAGGGTCCGGATACATGCAAAGGCAGATGACCTTCCAGCCGGGCGGCAAATGCTGCCAGGGCGACGTGGTGCTCGCCCCATCCGGGTTCAGGAACGCAACATATCGGCTGCGTGGATGCACGCGCATCAGGTAGCACTTGCAGGCGTGCTCGCCGTCCGCCTGGCACTTGTCGCTGGGCTGGCATTCCCAGGTGATCGGATCCGCCGTTTTGGTCCCGGTCGCTTTGGGTTCCCCGCAGGTCCCGGTCCCACACAGCTTGTAACCGTCGGGCGGCACCCAATCAGCCATGGGCGTCTTGCGCGTGGTCCATCGCACCCTCCCCTCGGTTCTTGATCGTTGCCAGATTAGCCGAACCGATGCGGAAAAGCTACGAAAAACCGCGGTTGCCGGACCGTGGCCTGTGTCGCGCCCGGACGCGCGTCGCCGACCAGCGGGTTCTGCCGCAGCGCCGACGCCGTGTCCGACGGCATCGCCGGACCGGCCCGCGACGTGCACGCCGCGTGCGCGCAGTATCTTCGCCGGCCTGCCGATCTCCGAGATCCGCTACGCCGGGCAACGGCTTGCGGCGCGAGGCCCTACTTCGCGCGATACGTCTTGTGACAGTCGCCGCAGGCGTCGCCGACTTCCTTGAATGCCGCGGCAAAGGCCGCCTTGTCGTTGGCCTTGGCGGCCGCGGTCAGCTTGTCCGCGGCGGTGCCGAGCGCGTCCGCGGCCTTGGCGAAACCGGCACTGTCCGACCAGATCGTCGGCAATGCCTTGGTGTTCTCGCCCTTGTCGGTGCCGGCGGGGAACACGCTGGGGATCTGCTTGGCCCAGAGCGACATGGCGGTCCCCGCGCCAGCGAAGGATTTCACGTCGACGCCGGCGCCGACGGCCGCCTTGACCGCGCCGAGCGCCGCGCCCTGCAGGCTCATGCCGGCCTGGCGGACCGCGATCACGTCGATCTCGGCGCGCGCGATCGCCACACCGGCCACGCAGCACGCCAGCGCCGCGAGCCCAGCCAACTTGATGTTCATCCCCCTAGCCTCCCCCTGAACCGGATACGCAATCGTGGCACGACCGGGGACCGCTTGCCAACAATCCGCCGCACCGCCACACCGTAGGGCGGAACCGCGTAGCGCATTCCGCCAACGCCCCCATCAGCGCGGCAAATCGCAGCGCATTCCGCCACCGCACCCGCGCGCCCGCAGCGCCGAGGCGGCCAGCAGCGCCCAGCCCAGCATCAGCAGCATCCCGCCGATCGGTGCGACCAGCGGCAGCCGCACCCCCCCGAGCGCCAGTGCGTCGACGGCGCCGCAGAACAGCACCAGCCCCGCCACGAAGGCGGCACCCGCCAGATCGGCCAGCCGCCCACCGCGCGGCGCCCACAACCCGCAGGCCAGCAGGGCCAGCGCGTGCCACCCTTGCATCTGCAGCGCGCTGTGCAGCATCGTCAGGGCGCGCGGATCGGCATCCGCGGGCAGGGCATGCGCCGTCACCGCCGCCATCATCACCGCGCCGAACCCAGCCAGCGCGCCCAGGCCAATCCATGTCCGCTGCACTGTTGGCACTCCCGCATCGCAACCCGGGACCGCGCAAGCCTGTTTCCCCGCGTGCCGGCTGCCTATACCATTGCCGCCCATGCCGCGCGGCGACCTGTTTCCCGAGATCGGACCGTTCGAGACCGGATACCTTCCGCTCTCGGCCGGCCACGTCATGTACTGGGAGCAGGTCGGCACCCCGCGCGGCCGGCCGGTGCTGTTCCTGCACGGCGGCCCCGGTGCCGGCGCCGGCGCGGTGCACCGGCGCTTCTTCGACCCCGACTTCTGGCGGGTGATCATCTTCGACCAGCGTGGCGCCGGCCGCTCGCGGCCGCTCGGCAGCCTGGCCGACAACACCACCCCCGACCTGGTGTCGGACATCGAGCGGCTGCGCCGGCACGTCGGTGTCGACCGCTGGCTGTTGTTCGGCGGCTCCTGGGGCTCGACGCTGGCGCTGGCCTACGCGCAGGCCTACCCCGAGCGCGTCGCCGGCTGCGTGCTGCGCGGCGTGTTCCTCGGCCGCCCGACCGAGGTCGACTGGTTCCTGCACGGCCTGCGCGCAATTTTTCCTGATGCGCACGCGCAGTTCGCCAGCTTTCTGCCGGAGGCCGAGCGCGGCGACCTGCTCAAGGGCTATCTGTCGCCGGCTGACCGATCCGGATCCCGCGGTGCACATGCCGGCGGCGCGCGCCTGGTCGATCTACGAGGGGTCGTGCTCGACGATGCTGCCCAGCCCCGACACCGTCAGCTCCTTCGCGCAGGACCGCACCGCGCTGGGGCTGGCGCGCATCGAGGCGTATTATTTCGCCCACGGCCTGTTCCTGCCGCCGGGCGGGCTGCTGGGCGGCATGCATCGCATCGGGCAAATTCAGGCGGAGATCGTGCAGGGGCGCTACGACATGATCTGCCCGGCCTGCACCGCGTTCGAGCTGGCCGCGGCGTGGCCGGCGGCGCGGCTGACCATCGTGCCGGATGCGGGCCATTCCGCGCTGGAACCGGGCATCCGGCGCGCGCTGGTCGCGGCGGTGGAACGCTATCGCCACGGGCGTTGAGCGCCGCGCGGCCAACGAAAGGAAACGGCAATGAAAGTGGGCGTCATCGGCCTCGGCACCATGGGCATGGGCGCCGCGCTGAACCTGCACCGCAAGGGGCACCAGGTGACCGGCTGCGAGGTGCGCGAGGCGGGGCGCGGCGCATTCATCGCCGCCGGCGCCGCGGCGGTTGCCTCGCCGGAGGAACTGCCGACGGACCTCGACGCGGTGGTGGTGTTCGTCGTCAACGCCGCGCAGACCGAGCAGGTGCTGTTCGGCGAGCACGGCTGTCTGGCGCGGCTGAACCAGGGTGCGGCGATCCTGTGCTGCGCCACCATCGCGCCGGACGCGGCGAAGGCGCTGGGTGCGCGCATCACCGCGGCGGGGTTTCTGATGCTGGATGCGCCGGTCTCCGGCGGCAAGGCGGGCGCCGAGGCCGGAACGATGACGGTGATGGGCGCCGGGTCGGATGAAGCCTTCGCCAGGGCGCGGCCGGTGCTGGACGCGATATCGACCAAGGTGTGGCAGCTCGGCACCGAGCCGGGCGTCGGCAGCACGGTGAAGATGGTGAACCAGTTGCTGGCGGGGGTGCACATCGCCACCGCGGCGGAGGCGCTGGCGCTGGGCATTCGTGCTGGAGCCGATCCGAAGACGCTGTTCGAGGTCATTTCGGCCTCGGCCGGCAGCTCGTGGATGTGGCAGAACCGCGTGCCGCACGTGCTGGCGGGCGACGACACGCCGTGGTCGGCGGTGAACATCTTCGTCAAGGATCTGGGGATCGTGCTGGACCAGGCTCGGGCGCTGACGTTTCCGTTGCCGCTCGCGGCGGCGGCGCACCAGTTGTTCCTGGCCGCCGCGGCGCACGGCGAGGGGGCGAAGGACGACGTGTTCGTTATTCGGGTGTGGCAGGCGCTGACCGGGATTGCGTTGCCGGAGAAGGCGGGGGGCGGGTGATCGCGGAGGATACTGTGGTCGCCTTTGGTGAGGCCGGGTCGTCGTGGCGCATCGGGGACGAAACCCTTGCGGGGAAGCGATATCTCAACCTGGAAACCTACCGCAGGAGCGGCAAAGCTGTGCGGACGCCGGTCTGGTTCGCGGCCGCGCCGGAGGATTCCGGTGGACCTCGACTGTATGTCTATTCGACCGCGGAGTCCGGTAAGGTGAAGCGCATCAGACGGGCGAGTGTGGTCAAAATTGCCCCGTGCGACGCACGCGGACGAGTGACCGGGGAGTGGATCGCGGCGCGGGCCGCGATTGTCGGCGGCGCGGAATTCGTGGCTGGCATGCGGCTGCTCGACCGCAAGTACTGGCCCTGGAAGCAGATTCTCAATCTGTCAAGCCGGCTGTTCGGCCGGCATCCGCGGGCGATGATCGTGATCAGGGCGGCCTGATCGGCGTTTGTTTCGGGCGGACCACGCGAGCAGCATGGAGAGCCGCAGACCCAGCACCCGAACGACGGGCACGACCGTGGCGGACCCCGCGTTCCCTTCTGCGCGCAACAACCGCTGCAGGCTCTTGCGGGAAACCCCAGTGTCGTGTGCGGCTTCGGTCGTGCCCCGCGCGCGGGCCACCACGCCAAGTGCGTCGACGACGAAGCTGGGATCGCCGGTTTCCAGCGCCTCGGTCACGTAGGCCGCGATCGCCGCATCGCTATCCAGGTATTTTGCCGGGTCGAACGGCCGCGTCTTCACGGCGCTCATGTTGCCTCCTTCGCTGACCGGGACCGCGCTGCCGAAGAAATCCGGCGACGGCCGATCGCGGCCTTCAGGCCGCGCTGGCGCGTGATTTTCGTGCCGGGGCAAACAACTCCAGGCAGAAGTCATACTCGGCTGGATCCAAGGAGAGCGAGGCTTTCTGCGCGATCTGCACCACCTGCTCCGGGGTCAGCGGATAAACGCCAAGCAGACGCGGATCGGTATCCGGCACGCCAGCCACGCCCCGTGCGGAGGCGATCCACTGTCGCGGCACCGCGAACTCCGCGGTGAGCAGCTCGGTGTGCTTGTCATAGGCGGTGAGCTTCACCTCGGCCGGCATGGTTCCACCTTAATAGTCCGCAATGGCGGTGCCACATTGACACGAAACCCGGCACAGGCACGATGTGGCAACGGCAAGGATGAGATGGCGATGTGCGGAATTGTGGGCCTGTTTGCCAAGGACGCGGCGCTGGAAGCCGAGCTCGGTGCGCATCTGGCGACGATGCTCGCCAGCCTGGGCGATCGCGGGCCGGACAGCGCCGGCTTCGCAGTCTATGCGCCGCCGATCGGCGATGCCGTCAAGCTGACGCTGCGCGGGCCTGCCGGCTACGATTTCGCCGCCTTGGCGGCGGCGTTGCGCGGGCGCCTGGCGGGGACGATCGGCATCCAACCGCGCGGCACCCACGCGGTGCTGGCGGTGCCGAGTGCCGAGGAGGCCGCCGCGCGCGCCGCGCTGGCCACGCTCGCGCCGGAGCTGGTGGTGGTCGGCGCCGGCCACCGCATGGAGCTGTACAAGGAGGTCGGTGCCCCCGCCGAGGTGGCGCGGCAGTTCGATCTCGCCGGCATGCGGGGATCGCACGGCATCGGCCACACGCGCATGGCGACCGAATCCGCGGTGACCACCGACGGCGCGCATCCCTACTCGACCGGCCCGGACCAGTGCCTGGTGCACAACGGCTCGTTGTCTAATCACAACGCGCTGCGGCGGGAGCTGCGGCGTCTGGGCTACGGGTTTGCCACCGAGAACGATACCGAGGTGGCGGCGGTGTATCTGACCGCAAGGCTGCACGACGGGCTGTCGCTGGAAGCCGCGCTGCACGGGTCGCTGCACGACCTTGACGGGTTCTACACGTTTGTCGTCGGCACCGAGACCGGCTTTGCCGTGCTGCGCGACCCGATCGCCTGCAAGCCGGCGGTGATGGCGGAGACCGATCGGTTCGTTGCGTTCGGCACGGAATACCGCGCGCTGGCCGACCTGCCCGGCATCGAGCAGGCGCGCGTCTGGGAACCCGAGCCGGCGACCGTCTACCAGTGGGATCGCCGGCGGGACCTGCGCGCGTGACGCAGCGCGCCTTCGCGCGCGTGATCGACCTGGAGCAGGTCAGCGTGCGGGAGCTGAACCAGGCGCTGCATGATCTCGGGCCGGACAGCAACGCGACCTCCTGGCAGGTGCTGCACCCGCGCGGGCGGCACGCGCTAGCGGTGGGCGTGGACGCGGACATCACCATCGAGATCGACGGCCACGCCGGCTATTACTGTGCCGGCATGAACAAGCGCGCCACCCTGATCGTGCACGGCAATGTCGGCGTCGGCGTCGCCGAGAACATGATGTCCGGCCTCGTGCACGTGCGCGGCGACGCCAGCCAGGCGGCGGGCGCCACCGCGCGCGGCGGCATGCTGGTGATCGACGGCAACGCCGCGGCGCGCTGCGGCATCTCGCTGAAGGGCGGGGACATCGTGGTGAAAGGCTCGGTCGGCCACATGTCGGCGTTCATGGCGCAGGCCGGCACGCTGGTGGTGCTGGGCGATGCCGGCGACAGCCTCGGTGATTCGATCTACGAGGCGCATCTCTACGTCCGCGGCACGGTGGCCGGGCTGGGCGCCGATTGCATCGAGAAGCCGTTCGCCGACCGTCACCGCGCGGAATTGCATGCCAAGCTGCAGCAGGCCGGGTTGGCCGGGCAGGTCGATGTCGCGTCGTTCCGGCGCTACGGATCGGCCCGGCAGCTCTATCATTTCCATGTCGATCACGCGGACGCCTACTGATGGACACGGTTTTTCTCCCCCTCCCCTTGAGGGAGGGGGTTGGGGGGAGGGGTTGGTGCCAGCGTCGTGCCGCAGTTCGATGCGCTCGAACCCCTCCCCCCATCCCCCTCCCGCAAGGGGAGGGGGAGAAGGTCTTTTGATGGAAACGGGCCCACGCACGCCGCCGCGCTTTTCCGCGACCTTCGATCCGCACGTGCTGGCGGAGATCCGCCGCGCCGCCGCCACCGGCATCTATGACATCCGCGGCGCCGGCGCGAAGCGCAAGCTGCCGCATTTCGACGATCTGCTGTTCCTGGGCGCCTCGATCAGCCGCTATCCGCTCGAGGGCTATCGCGAACGGTGCGGCACCGACGTTCTGCTCGGCACGCGCTTCGCGAAACGGCCGATCGCGCTGAAAATCCCCATCACCATCGCCGGCATGAGTTTCGGCTCGCTGTCGGCGCAGGCGAAGGAGGCGCTGGGCCGCGGCGCCACCATCGCCGGCACCTCCACCACCACCGGCGACGGCGGCATGACCAATGAGGAGCGCGAACACAGCCGGACGCTGGTGTATCAGGTGCTGCCGTCGCGCTACGGCATGAACCCCGACGACCTGCGCCGCGCCGATGCGATCGAGGTGGTGGTCGGGCAGGGGGCAAAACCCGGCGGCGGCGGCATGCTGCTGGGGCAGAAAGTGTCGGAGCGCGTGGCGGGGATGCGAACGTTGCCGCCGCTGATCGATCAACGCTCGGCCAGCCGGCATCCGGATTGGACGGGCCGGACGATCTGCAGATCAAGATCGAGGAACTGCGAGAAATCACCGACTGGCAGAAGCCGGTCTACGTCAAGGTGGGCGCGTCGCGGCCCTATTACGATACCGCACTGGCGGTGAAGGCCGGCGCCGACGTGGTGGTGATCGACGGCATGCAGGGCGGCACCGCGGCGACGCAGGATGTGTTCATCGAGAACGTCGGCATCCCCACGCTGGCGGCGATCCGTCCGGCGGTGCGCGCGCTGGAAGAACTCGGCATGTACCGGAAAGTGCAATTGATCATTTCGGGCGGCGTGCGCAGCGGCGCGGACGTGGCGAAGGCGCTGGCGCTGGGGGCCGATGCGGTCTCGATCGGCACCGCCGCGCTGGTCGCGCTGGGCGACAACGATCCGGTGCACGAGGCGGAGTACCAGAAGCTCGGCACGACGGCCGGCGCCTATGACGACTGGCATGAAGGGCGCGATCCGGCCGGCATCACCACGCAGGACCCGGCGCTGGCGGCGCGGCTCGATCCGGTGCTGGGCGGGCGGCGGCTGGCCAACTATCTCGCGGTGATGACGCTGGAGGCGCAGACGCATCGCGCGCGCTTGCGGCAAGAGCCACCTGCACACGCTGGAGCCGGAGGATCTTGTCGCGCTGACCATCGAGGCGGCGGCGATGGCTGGCGTGAAATTGGCAGGCACCGACTGGATCCCCGGGCCAGGGCGCGACGTGGCCTAGAGGAGGCGATGATGGCGATCGATCTGGCGGTCGAGGCGAAAGCTCGCGGCATCAAGTATTTCCTCATTTCGTTCCTGGACCTGTTCGGCACCATGCGCGCCAAGCTGGTGCCGGCGGCGGCGATCACGCAGATGGTGCGCGACGGCGCCGGGTTCGCCGGCTTCGCGACCTGGCTCGACATGACGCCGGCCGATCCGGACATGCTGGTGATGGCCGATCCCGCCAGCCTGATCCAGTTGCCGTGGAAGCCCGAGATCGGCTGGCTGGCCGGCGATCCCTGGATGTCGGGCCAGCCGGTCGCGCAGGCGCCGCGGCTGGTGCTGCAGCGCCTGGTAGGTGAGGCGGCGGTGCACGGCTACACCATGCAGACCGGCGTGGAATGCGAATTCTTCCTGATCGCGCCTGACGGAACGGCGATCGCCGACGCCGCCGACCGGCAGGCCAAACCGTGCTACGACCAGTCCGCGCTGATGCGCCGCTACGAGGTGATCGCGGCGATCAGCGACGCCATGCTGGCGCTCGGCTGGGGCCCGTACCAGAGCGACCACGAGGACGCCAATGGCCAGTTCGAGATGAACTGGCACTACGCGCCGGCGCTGGTCACCGCCGACCGCCACGCCTTCTTCAAATACATGGTCAAGGCGATCGCCGAGCTGCACGGGTTGCGCGCGACGTTCATGCCGAAACCGTTCCTCGACCTCACCGGATCGGGGTGTCATGTGCATGTCTCGCTGTGGCAGGGCGAGCAGAATCTGTTCGATGATGCAGCGGGCGCGCTCGGTCTCTCTTCGCTCGGGTATCATTTCATCGGTGGGGTGATGGCGCACGCCGAGGCGCTCTGCGCGCTGACCAATCCGACGGTGAATTCCTACAAGCGCATCAACGCGCCGGTGACGTCGTCGGGCGCCACCTGGTCGCCGAACGCGGTCACCTATGGCGGCAACAACCGCACCCACATGATCCGCATCCCCGATGCCGGGCGGTTCGAGCTGCGCCTCGCCGACGGGGCGACCAATCCTTACCTGCTGCAGGCCGGGCTGCTGGCGGCCGGGCTCGATGGCATCGCGCAACAACGTGATCCAGGGCCAGCGGCTCGACCTGAACATGTACACCGACGGGCACACGGTGACCGGGGCGCGACGCCTGCCGCTGAACCTGCTGGATGCGCTGCGCGCGTTCGCGGGTTCAACGGTGCTGCGGGCGGCGTTGGGTGACGCGTTCACCGATGCGTATTTGAAACTGCGGCAGCAGGACTGGGACGCCTATGCGCGCCACCTGACGCAGTGGGAACGCGATACCACGCTGGATGTGTGATGCCAGACGACGAAAGGATTGGCCGGCGGCGTGCCCCTTTCGTGTCATGACCGGCGAAGGCCGGCCATGACACGGGGACGGTCCGATCGGTCAATATTTTCGTCCCCGGCATGACACCAGCCGGCGGCAAGCGTGACCTCCGTCAGCCACTGCCCTGACCCGCCGGCCGCTGATAGGCGAGGCGCGCCGCCAGCGTCATCGGCGTGGTGGTCGGCACGCCCACGCCGGCGAACACCGGCTGCGGATCGCCCAGCACGCCCTTCGGCAGGCCGGCGGTCGCGGCCATGGTGCTGCCGTTCATGCCCGGCCGCCACAGCAGGTCGGTGAGCCATATGCGGTTGCCCGGCTCCGTGTAGCAGGCCGAGTGGTTGAGGTTGCCCCCCGGGTGCACGCTGTCGCTCGCCGTGGCGGTCAGCGTGTAGCCGCCGTTGGCGCGGAACCACGCCTGCACGTCCCGCCGGTCGAGCGCGAGGTCCACCCAGTTCGCCGGGTACTGCGCGATGCCGTTCCAGCTTGCCGGCGTGCCCAGGCCGAAGCGGCCGATGTTGCAGGAGGCGACCGAACCGGGCGTGCGCGACGGATCGCCGAGCTGCTCGCCGCCCATTGCCAGCACCGCATCAACCTCGTTGGTGATGTTGATGACGTTGCACCGGCGCCCCGCGAAGGTCGCGGCGGCGTCAACCGAGAACTCGGCGCCGTCGAGCAGGATGACATTGCTCAGCATCCCATCCTGCGCACCGGCAAGGCGGACCGCCTGGGTGAACAGCCGCGTGCCCAGGCTGTGGGCAAGCACGTCGACCGAGGCGCCGCTGGCGCCGAGAATCCCCAGCACCTCAGCAAGCGCGGCCGCGGCGAGGCGGGCGAGATCGACGCAGGCGTATTGATACGGCTCCGCCCATCCGGCGGTGGCATATTCCGCCAGCGACCCGGTTGACACCCAGGCGAAGGCGATCGCGGTCTGCTGCGGCCGCTTGCCGTTCGGATCGCACTCCTCGACCAGGGGCAGCCAGCTCAGGCGCGCGTTCGGCCCCCCGTCGCCCGGGACGCCATAGATCAGGGTGAACGGATCATAGCTGCTGTCGCCCGCGTGGCGCGGATCGTAGTCGTAGCCGTGCAGCATCAGCTTGACCGCGGCGCCCGGCACCGCCCGGGTCGGCAGCCAGGCGCGGATCACCTCCGCCACGGCATCGAGCCCGGTCGGCGGGTGCGCCGGATCGCGCGGCAGCCGGGCGGTCGCCGCGGCGCCGCTGTCGTCGCTGGCGGCAAGCGTATCGACGGCCTGCCGGTAGGCGTCCTGGTCCGGCGCGGCGGCGGCGCCGGGGGTCCAGACCAGCTTCAGCATGATGTTTTCACCCTGTCGCTATTGGCGGATCGGTGGCAACCGTAGAGGGGCAGGATAGTGGGCCAGTATCAGCAATGAGAGTCCAACTTGGACAATATTTCTAAAGACCGTGCACAGGCTCGGGGTCATGCGGACGCCGTCCAGCGCGGAAAGCCCGGCATGCTTTGCGTTGTGGGCGGGGAGTTTGCCGGTAGTCCGCAATGGGTGCAGTAAGGCGGAACATATTTGGTCTTGCGCTTGGAGGAAAAGAGCGCGCCGCAGCGAGGACACCTAAAGCGATGAAAGTGAATTCCTGCGGCGAGTGCGGCCGCCATCCACACGCCCAAGCCAATAAGGAAGACTGAGATGTTTTTCTCCCCCGAAAATACAAGTCAGCTATCAATAGCAGAAAAAATCCGAGGCCGCCCCCGAATACAACAACAAGACTCAATATGTTTCGCCGCGACCTGTCGCGCCATGCGCTGGCGTAATGCTCTTCTTCTGTCATATCGACTTAGGAACTTCTTCCCAATCTTCCAGCACTTTCAACATGTCGGACAGTTGCCAAAGCTTCGTGGTCACGCCAGCCGCCATCGCCGGCGTGCAGCGAAGCGTCTTCAGCTTCGCGAGGGCGACGGCGTCTCTCGGGCGGGGGGAGGCGCTTGGTTGCCATGTCCTGAGTATGGCACGGTCGGGCTGGCATTCAACTTGGATCGGCAGGACAGAAATCCAGGGCCATTCAAACTGACCAGCTACCGGGCGCAGCCGTTGATCGCCACGACCAAACGGACCGGCGCGCACGATCACGCACCCGCGGTCTCACTTGCATTTGTCCGGCTCCTGCGTCCATGCTTCGGCCCTGACGGTGCCCTCGGGCACCCGCCGGAGGAACGACCTTAACCGTCCGCAACGGACAGGCGGTGCAGCCATGCTACTCCGCGCCAAGGACCACCCCGACCTGCGCAACCATCCGGGCGGCTGGAGCAGCTCGCGCCAGAGCACCGCGCCACGCCTGCTCGCCTGGCTGTTCGCCGTCGCGGTGGTGGCCGTGCTCGCGGTCGTCCTGCACGTGCTCTACTACTGAGGCGTGCGCAACCTGCTGACCGACGTGGCCGGCATCGCGGTCGGCCACGCGACCGACCTTGCGCTCGGCTCCGGCGTCACCGCCATCCTGTTCGACCGTCCCGCCTCCGCCGCCGTGTGCGTGCTGGGCGGCGCGCCGGGCGGGCGCGACACCGGCCTGCTCGCGCCGGAGATGACGGTCGACGCGGTGGACGCGATCGTGCTGTCCGGCGGCTCCGCGTTCGGCCTGGACGCGGCGGGCGGCGTCCAGGCGGCGCTGCGCGAGCTGGGCCGCGGCTATACCATTCGCGACGTCCGCATCCCGATCGTTCCGCAGGCGATCGTCTTCGACCTGCTGAACGGTGGCAACAAGGACTGGGGCCGGTTTTCGCCCTATCGCGAGCTTGGCTATAGCGCCGCCCGGGCGGCCCTGGCCCAGGCGGACGCCGCGCAGGCGGCCGCGGCCCAGGTGGACGCCGCGCAGACGGCTGCGGCCCAGGTGGATGCCACGCAGAGGTCCAGCGGCGACACCGTACGCAACGCGGTCGTTCTTGCTGGTGACTTTGCCCTCGGCAGCGTCGGCGGCGGCACCGGCGCGACCACCGCGACCGTGAAGGGCGGTCTCGGTTCTGCCAGCGCGCGGACCGAGGCCGGCCACACCGTCGGCGCCATCGCGATCGTCAATGCGGTCGGCTCGCCGCTGATCGGCACCGGGCCGTGGTTCTGGGCCGCGCCCTACGAGCAGGGTGCCGAGTTCGGCGGCCTCGGCTGGCCGGCCAGGATCGATTTGACACTGCGGCTGAAGGGCGGCCCAGGCACCGGTATGGCGGCGGCCGGCATGGCGGCGACCGGCATGACGAAACCCGGTTCGGCCGCCACCAGCACGACCATCGGGCTGGTCGCCACCGATGCCGTGCTGAGCAAGGCGCAGGCGCACCGGCTGGCGATCATGGCGCATGACGGGCTGGCGCGCGCCGTGCTGCCGGCCCATGCGCCGCTCGACGGCGACACCATCTTCGCCGCCACGACCGGGCATCGCCCGCTCGGCGAGGCCATTCCGGAGCTGACCGCCCTCGGCTTCGCCGCGACCCTGGTGATGGCCCGCGCGATCGCCCGCGCGGTGCATGCGGCAACCGCCCTGCCGGTGCCCGACGCGCAGCCGTCCTGGCGCGACCGGTTCGCTGCGACGCAAAGCGGAAACTCTTGATCTGGCATGATAAGGCGGAAATCCGGACAAATTCACTCGACTTGTCGCAAAAATCATGAGTAAAGACCCGCATGCGCGTCCTGCCCCGCCTGTCGCCCCGTCATCCGGCCGTGCGTCTCCTGCTGGCGCTGCTGGCGTCGCCCGCCCTGGCGCTGTCCGGCCTGGCGCTGTCTGGTCTGGCGTTGTCCGGCCTGGCGTTGTCCGGCCTGGCGTTGTCCGGTTTGATGTTGTCCGGTTTGACGGGGCCCGCCTGGGCGGCGGCGCCGCTGGCCTCGCCGGCGCAGCTTTGCGAGGGCGCCATCGTCGCCGCCGGGCGCGACGCGAACCTGCCGGCCGGCATGATGGATGCGATCGCCGTGGTCGAGACCGGCCGGCCCGACGCCGCCACCGGCGCGCTGCGCCCCTGGCCATGGACCATCAATGCCGAGGGCCAGGGCTTCTTCTTTGCCAGCAAGCAGCAGGCGGTCGAGGCGGTGCGCGCGCTGCAGGCCCGCGGCGTGCGTTCGATCGACGTCGGCTGCATGCAGATCAACCTGATGTTCCACCCGGACGCTTTTTCCACGCTCGAGCAGGCGTTCGATCCGGGCGCCAACGCACGGTTTGCCGCCCGCTTCCTCAACGTGCTGTATGCGGCGCACCGCGACTGGCTGGCGACGATCGCCGCCTACCACTCGGAAACCCCGGCGCTCGGCGCAGGATACCGGCGGCTTGTGCTCGCCCACTGGGATCGGCTGCCCAGCAACCCCTGGGTGGCCCGCTACGCCGACTTCACGCCACGCACCGACCGCTACCGGGACTTCTTGCCCGACACCCAAATCTACGGCGCCTTCGCCCACGCGATCGACGCCCTGCCCACCGCCGCCACGCTGCGCTGACATGCCTGCCGGGGCTGCGCTGCCGTGCCCGTCGCGGCCTGTCCTGACATGACCGCCGCGGCGGTCCTGATGCCAACCGGCCTAAACATTGCCTCATCGGCACTCGCAGCGTGCCCCCGTGTCATGGCCGGACCCGGGGGCCGGCCATGACACGGGGGGCGAGCCGTTCCGCGATGTGTCAATCTTTTCGCCGCGTGGTATGAGATGACCACCGGGCGCGGCGCGATCGTGCGCCGGGTGCTGCCGAGCCTGCTGCTGCTCGCCTGCCTGCTGGGCTTTGCCGCACTGTGGACCGGCGGGGCGCACGACGCGTATTTCGCCGCGTTCCACGAGCTCGGCGTGCCGGCCTTCCGCTTTCCGTTCCTCGACACGCACGCTGAACTGGCGATCATCGACTGCCAACGGCGCGGCCTGGATGTCTACCTCAGCAACCCGTGCGACGTGCTGGGGCGGGTGCACGTCTACACGCCGCTGTGGTTCCGCTTCGCCGTCCTGCCGATCGACACAAGCTGGACCCCGGTCCTCGGCTTCGCCCTGGCGCTGGTGTTCGCCGCCAGCCTGCTGCTGCTGCCGCCCGGGCGCGATGGCCGCGCCGTCGGCCTGATCTGCGCCGCGACGCTGTCGCCCGCCGTCGGCTTCGCGCTGGAGCGCGGCAACGCCGACCTGCTGATGTTCGTGTTCGCCGCGCTGGCCGCTGCGCTCGCGCTGCGCCGGCTGCCGACGCGGCTGCTGGCCTTTCCCATCGTGGTGCTGGCCGCGGCGCTGAAAGTCTATCCGGCGACGCTGCTGGTGCTGGCGCTGCGGGAACGGCCGGCGCTGTGCCTGGCGACCGCCGCGCTGTCCGTCGCGGCCCTGCTCGGCTACGCGGCCATCGACGCGGCGGGGCTGCGCGAGATGCTGGCGGTGGTGCCCGGCGGCACGCCGTTCCTCTACAGCTTTGGCGCCCACAACATCCTGGTCGGCCTGGGGATCGAGTTCGGCTGGCCCCCCGCGGCGCTGCTCGTCGTGCAGGCGGCGCTGCTGGCCGCCATCGTTCTCTTTGCCGTCCGGCGGTTGGCGGTGCTGCGCCCCGCGGTCGGCACGCTTACGCAGGTGGAAGCGACCGGTCTGCTGATCGGGGCGGTGCTGATCCTCGGCTGCTTCTTCATGGGCCAGAGCGGCGAGTATCGCGCGGTGCACCTGCTGTTCGTGCTGCCGGCGCTTACCGCCCTGGCCGCGACGCCCGGCCCGGCACGCCGTCTCGCCACGGGCGCCGTCTGGATCATCCTGCTGCAGCTTTGGGGCGATGTTGCCAGCGCGCCGCTGAACCACCTCGCCGGCAAGGTCGTGACGGGTGGGGCGGCGAGTGGCACCGCGGGCGGCGCCGCGCTGCTGCTGTGGCTGGTGCGCGAGCTCGCCTGGTGGTGGATCATCGCGCTGCTGCTGGCCCTGCTGCTGGCGATGCTGCCGGACCTGGGGTGCATCGCGGCCTTCCACGGCGATCCACCGGGCCGACCATCCGGGGGCCGACCATCCGGGGATCGACCAGCCGGGGATCAACAAGCCGGGGATCGATCATCCGGGGATCAACCATCCGGGAATCCATCCCGTCGGGGCCGGCCGTGAACGACGGCGACACTGGCGGCTTCCGCTACGCCGGCGACGAGCTGCCGCTGATGGCAGCCGCGGTGCACTGGAAGTCCTACATCGCCGAGCTGGTGCGCTCGCATCTTGGTCCGTCCGTGCTCAAGGTCGGCGCCGGCATCGGCAGCAACATTCCGTATCTGCGGCGCCCGCCGGTGCAGGACTGGACCGCGGTGGAGCCCGATGCCGTGCAGGCGGCGCAGATCCGCGACCCCGGTGTGCGGGTGGTCGTCGGCACGCTCGCGGCAATCGGTGCCGCAGAGCGGTTCGACGCCATCCTCTATCTCGACGTGCTGGAGCACATCCCCGACGACGCCGGGGAGCTGCGGTCCGCCGCGGCGCATCTGGCCCCGGGGGGCGGCTTACCGTCCTGACGCCGGCACACGCCTGGCTCACCAGCCCGATGGACGCCGCGGTCGGCCATTGCCGGCGCCACAGCGCCGCCGGCCTGCGCGCGCTCACGCCGGTGGACTGTCGCCTCGAGGTGCTGCGGCAGATCGATGCCGCCGGCTGCCTCGGCTCGCTCGCCAACCGCCTGGTGCTGCGCCAGGCGCGGCTGAGCGCCGGACAGATTGGCGTGTGGGACCGCGTGCTGGTGCCGCTGTCACGCCGGCTGGACCGCTGGTGCGGCTTCCGCTTCGGCAAGAGCCTGCTGGCGGTGTGGCGTCTTGTGGCGGCGGACGAAGCCTAGTGCCGCTGCACAGAGACTCTGACCGATCGTTCTATCGACGGACATGGCACGAGCTCGTGGCAAGCTGGCCTTGGCCGGCCCCCTCTCCGCCAACGGCTCAGAGCCAGTAAGCACGCCACTACACAACGAAGCGGTGGAGGCCATCCATCAGTCGGGGCGCGTTGAAATTCAGCAGCAACCCGACGCGGATGCCGCTCATGCGGAGACAGGTGCGCAGTTGCATCTCGTGCACCGCCAGGATCGTCGCAACCGACTTGATTTCCAATATGAGCTGTTCGGCCACAACAACATCCGCCCTGAAACCGTCACCGACCTGCTCGCCCTTGTAGAGTATCGGAATGGGCACCTGTCGCGCGAACGCGACGCCTGCGCGCCGCAGCTCGACACACAGGCACTGTTCATAGACGGCTTCGAGCAAGCCCGGGCCGGTGTTTCGGTGCACCTCGATTGCCAGTCCGATGACCTGTTCGGTCAATGACTCTGCCAGAAGCATGCGGGACTCCGTGTTCCCCGTGGTCCTCCGCCCTTCCTCCGTGCGAATCAAAAATAGATCGTTAACGCACCGGCCGTGGGTGGGAGGCCACGGGGCGCGGCGTGCTGCTGGGTCGGCACATGTCGTGCGATCGTGCGGACCGTTGCATTTTTGATTCGCACGGAGGAAGGGCGGAGGACCACGGGGATCACGGAGGGGATACTTGCGCGGCCCGCGGTTGGCGTCCTGTACCGAGGGGCTGATCCGGTTGATCGTTTGGGCATGGCACCGCGCCGATTCGTGACAAGCCAGCTCCCGCCGCTCGGCTGCTGCAAATTTCAAGATTTATGCGGCACGAAAAATTCTAAGCATCCGATAAACGGCGAGGCCGGGGGGCGACGGCGATTCCGCGTGGCAACATAATTTCCATTGCAGGAGCTCATCGGTCTTGGGACGGGAGCAGATGAATCATCTGATCGAAGAGCAGAACAGAGTTTGCAATCTGCCGATCACTCCGATGTGACAGGTGGGCGAGACCGTTTTCCGGCAAATCCCAAGTGACCGCACCGGGCAGAACTGCTTCCAGTGCCCGATACCAGGTCATCAACGGTTCGAGCAGCTTGACGTGAAGTTCGAAATTTCGCCTTGACCGGGTCGGATCTGCATCCCGCTGTTGCCGGGCACGCCTCGGATCGATCGGTTTCACCAGATAGGCATCGGCAAAGCCGATCCGGCAGTCGGCGATCGCGTCGCGGGTGGCGACGAGCTCCGCTTGCCATACCCGTTCCGCTGCAACGCCGATTTGCCAAAGTGACCAGATGTAATGCAGCTTGATTGGGTCGGTATCACAGACGGCGACACCCTGCGATCGTTCGATCGCGCACGCGGCCTGCCAACGGCGCTCACCTTGCTCCACCCAAAACCGCGCGGCGGCGGTAGCATTCAACGTGGCATCCGGCGCGTCGTCGCGAGGACCTGTCTCTGCGACGGTGAAACCGGCCGCATGCTCGCGGCACCAGGCCGTTTTTCCGCTCGCGCTGATACCTTCCACGACGACGATCATTCTGTCCATCCGGCTATTACCACCTTGCCAGATGCTCCGTATCGTTCAGTCTGACGACAACCCGCATTTCATCGTCGTCACGGCGCAACTGTGTGATGCTGCATGGGCTGATTTCATACATCAAATCGCGCAAGGCGTCGTCGGTCTCAAGCCTCAAGAACCAATTGATAATGCAAACAATCGAGTTGGCGTGGCTCACGATGATCAGCGAGTCACGACCGCCGGCCGCTATCGCCGATAGGTATGATGCAACGCGCTGATGCATCATCCGCCAGCTTTCGCCTTCGGGAAACGGGACCCAGTCCAGTATTGGCTCGGAGCGAGGACGCTGTAGCCGCGTTATCTCCTCGATTGGGCGACCGGCAGCAACTCCATTGCTCAACTCCCGCAGGGCTGGCGTGGTTTCCACCACTAGCCCGAGTTCTGCAGCGATAACGGAGGCAGTCTCCACCGCTCGGCGCAGATCGCTGCTTAGCAGCGCCGCCGGGGGGAATGGTGCCTTGGCCTTGAGGAAGTCCGCGGTCATCTGCGCTTGCTGTCGGCCAAGGTCGGTCAATGTCGCGTCCGTCCAGCCACCGGCTAACCTCTGCTGGTGGTGCATACTCTCGCCGTGCCGGACAAGAATCAGATCGTGCACGTCACCCTGCGATGCTGAATCAGACAGCCGAACTCCTCTCCATCTCCTCAAGCCTTGATAGCAAAGTTTGTCCCTCACTCGGAACGGGCTGCAAAGTCGTTCCTCGCCGACAGCGAACTAGCTAGCCTGGATTAGTGCGCTGTTGCCCTGTCAAGTCTAGCCGGAAGCCCGTCGGCGTTTTATGCGGAAATCAAGAATTTCGCGCCGCGCAGCAGGCCCAGGCTGTTCAACGGCTTACGTGGTGCACAATTCCGGTGCGTATGTCCGCTCTGGTCGGAACCAGCACTCCCGCGCCGAGCCGCGCCGGCGGACGGGCAATCCGGGGTGGCTTGCCATGCAACCAGTCAAAACCTTCATGCAGAGGCACTAGTGCCGGTTGTCGAAGCCGAGGAAGCCGGCGCCCGGATTCGGCGTCCCGCCGTCGCCGGCGAACAGCCGCGGTGCGGCCGGGACGGCCGGATCGATCCGTGCGGCCTGCTTCGCCGGCGCGCGCGCCGCCACCTTGGTGCCCGCTGGTGTCGGCTTGGTGCCGGGCTTGGTGCCGGCGGTGGCCTGCGCCGCCTGCACCGGCCCGTGGCGGTTGAGCGTCAGGTCGCCGTTGCGCAGCGACAGCAGCAGGAACGTGATGTCGTTGCGCGCCAGGTCGACCGACAGATCGATCGGCGTCATGCCCAGGATATTGTGCGCGTCGAGACTGGCGCCGCGGTCGAGCGCGTCGCGCGCCGAGGCGATGTCGCCGCGGTTGATCGCGTCGAACAGCGCCTCGTTCGGGTCGGTGATCACCGGGCCCTTCGACGGCGCGACCCGATCGGCGCGGGCGCCGGCGCCGGGCAGCGCGGCCGGCGGGGCCTGCGGCTGCTTGACCTGTGGCGCGGGGCCGACTGTCACCGGCGCGCCGCCCAGGCTTTGCGGATTGTTCGCCTGCGGCAGTGATGTCATCCCGGAGGTGCCGATCTGCGCCCGGGCCGGGCCAACCCCGGCGGAGAGCAGGAGCCCGGCGGTCAGCGCCAGCAGCGTGACGAGCCGGGAAGGAGTGATGAAGCGTTGCATGGCGGCATTCTAGGTCAAACGCGGTTCAGCCACCACAACCCGGCGTTGAGATAGACCGCATAAGCCGTCCAGCCCAGACATGGCAGCATCAACCACCCGGACGCGGGCAGCAGACGAGCGAAGGCGCGGGTGGTCAGTGCCACCAGGACCAGCAGCACCAGGTTCACCCCCAGCGCCAGCGCGATCTGGTGCAGGCCGAAGAACGCCGGTGTCCAGAATGCATTGGCGGCGATCTGCCAGCCCCAGAGGCGCAGCGCAGCGCCGGCACCGACCTTGCGCCAGACCATCCATGCGGCCGTGCCGACCGCCACGTACAGCGCGGTCCAGGCCGGGGCGAACAGCCAGGCGGGCGGCGTGCCTGGCGGCGGCTTGAGGGACAGGTACCAGGCCCACGCGCCATCGCGCACGAACGCGGCGCCGGCCAGGCCGACCAGCAGGCACAGGCCGACGAAGCCGACCAGCGCCAGCGCCACCGCGTGCGGCGACGACACGCGCGGTGTCCCGCCGTGACCGCCTCGATCCGCATCGCCGCCTCGATCCGTGTCCAGGAAAGCACGCCCTCCTTCGTTGCCCGTGGTCGTTGTCGGTCGACGTAGCCTTCGGTCGTCGCCGGCGATTGGGGCCGTCGGTCGTGGCTCGGGCCGGTGGCCGAGACCGGCCAGCCGGCTCAGCTCCCTTCACGCCGCCAGCCAAGCACCAGCAGCCCGAGCATCAGCGGCAGGGCCACCCAGGCCGGCATCAGCGCCAGCGCGGTGATCCCGGTGACGATGTGATCATGCCGCCGCTCCAACCCGATCCAGGAGCCGCCCGAGGCGGCGCTGTCCGGCTCGGTGCGGCGCAGCTCCGGCACATCAGGCGCCGCACCCGGCTTGCCGGTGTCCAGCCAGTGGATGCCTCCGCCCGAGGCGCGGACCAGCTTGCCGACCAGCGTCGCGGTGGCGCGCAGGTCAGACAGCTCCAGCGGGTTGGCCGCACCGGCCGCGGCGTAGGCGGTCATGCCCTCGCTGGTGACCTGCCAGACGCCCGGCGTGGTCGCCGGCAGGGTCGCGTCCGCCCGGCCCGGGGCCTTCTCGGTCAGCTTCACCGTCCTGGTGGTGCCGTCGGGATCGGTGACCACGGCGTCGGTCGGTGGCGACGGCTCGATCGAGCGGCGCTCGATCGTCAGCTTGCCTGCCGCGACCTTGGCGGTCACCGCGTTCTCCTCCAGCTCCGGTTCCTGCATCAGCCAGTGCGCGATGCGGCGCAGCAGCTCGGCCTGCGGCCCGCCGCCCTGGTGGCCGCGCGACCACAGCCAGATCTGGTCGGACAGCAGCAGCGCCGAGCGGCCCTTGCCGACCCGGTCGAGGATCAGCAGCGGCGCGCCGTCCGGGGCCTGCATCAGCACCTCGCCGTGCACGTCGGTCGGGTCGATGCGCTGGTACCAGGACCCCCAGGTCGGCACGCTGGCGGGCCGGGCCGGGACATTGGCGCCCTTCAGGTCCTCGGTCACCGGATCGCGGGCGCCGAGCGCGGTGATCTCCGGGCGGAAGGCGCCGTCCACCACGGCGTCGCGCTCGGCCGGCGCGGCCGGCAGCACGCTGCCGAGCGGTGTCGCCGCCAGGCTGGTGGTGCCGGAGAACTCCGGCCCGGCGCTCAGCAGCAGCGCGCCGCCGTCGCGGACGTAGCGCGCGATGTTGGCGATGTAGGGCAGCGGCAGCAGGCCGCGGTTCTGGAACCGGTCGAGGATGATCAGGTCGAACTCGTTCAGCTTGTCGACGAACAGCTCGCGCACCGGAAAGGCGATCAGCGCCAGCTCGTTGAGCGGGGTCAGATCGTCCTTCTCCGGCGGGCGCAGGATGGTGAAATGCACCAGGTCGACCGATGGGTCGGCCTTCAGCAGCCGCCGCCAGGTGCGCTCCCCGGGGTGCGGCTCGCCCGAGATCAGCAGCACGCGCAGCCGGTCGCGCACGCCGTTGATCTCGACCACGGCGCGGTTGTTGAGGGTGGACACCGCGCCCGGCAGCGGCTCGGCCGACATCTCGACCACGGTCGGTCCGGCGCGGGTGACCGGCACCTCGATCTGCTGCTCGCGGCCGATCGGCACGCTTTCCACGCGCACCGGCTCGCCGTCGCGGCGGATGGTCAGCCGCGCCGAGCCGGGGCCGCCGAGCCCGGCGCCTTCCAGCAACGTGCGGGTGACGCCAAGGTCCTCGACGACCACGCGCAGGGTGACGCTGTGGCCGACCAGGCCGTAGCCGGGCGCCTCGATCACGCGCAGGCGGCGGTCGGTTTCCTCGCCCTTGGCCGGGATGAGCACGTTCAGCGGCGCGCCGTCGGGCGGGGTTTGGGGGATGTCGTGCGATCTGCCCGTCGGTGATCGCGATGGTGCCGGCGAAGCGCGAGCGCGGGATGTCGGCCAGCGCCTGGTCGACCGCGCCGAACAGCCGGTCGCCGGCGTCGCCCTGCTCCGGCACCGTGATGGTGCGCAGCTCAAGGTCGGGCATCTTCGCCGCCTGCTGCTCGATCGACGCGGCGGCGGCCTGCGCCAGGCGGGTGCGGTCGCCGATCTGCATTGGCGCGGTCTGGTCGACCACGAGCAGGCCGACATCGGGCAGGGTTTCGCGGGTTTCCTGCACCAGGCGCGGGCCGCTGAGCCACAGCAGGATGACGGCGAAGCCGGCGAGGCGCCACAGCACGCCGCGGGCGCGGCGCCAGAGGGCGGGGGCGAGGGCGAGCACGGCGAGCACGCCGAGGGCGATCAGCAGCCAGACCGGCAGCAGCGGGTCGAAGCGGAGCGCGGCGATGGCCTGTTCGATGTGCATGCGGGCTACCGGCGACGGGTTCGGGGCGGGTGGGGTGAGCGTGGGGGTGGTAGCTGCATGGCATGCCCTATAGCAGGTCGGGCCGGGGATGGGGCCTCATTCCGCCGGCGATATCCACGACAGGGCGACGCGCGTGCCGCCGCCGTCCGCTGACCCGGAATTGTCGAAAGTGTGCCGTTCGCACCATCGGGACAAGAGGCCGGTGGCAGGCGTTGTCTGGGGCGCACGGTCGGTCGCCGCGTCTGGCCGGGGCACGCCGCATTGACATCAGGATAAGCGCATGACCAGGGAAAATTCTCCCCCTCCCCTTGAGGGAGGGGGTCGGGGGGAGGGGTTGGTGCCGGGGTCGGACCGAAGCTTCTTTTGCCCCGGAACCCCTCCCCCCAACCCCCTCCCTCTAAGGGGAGGGGGAGAATGTTGCCACGTCCCGGTTTTATCCTGATGCGCATGGGGGCACGCCGGCCTCCGCGAACCCGATCCGCTGACCGACCGCGCCTGCCGCCGGCATATTCTTGCCTTCGACCGGTCAGCCAAGGTGCGAACGCCGGCAAGGTGCGAATGCCGGCTGCCGCATGGCGGCCGGTGGCGGCCCCTGGACGACACACAGCCCGGTATGCCGGCCCTTGCCCCGGCGCCGTGGCGGTCGCAACACGCTCCGGGCGCGTTCGCCGAATATGGCACGGACTGCGCGATGACGGTCAGCTCGGCGCGGTCTCGTTCTCGAAGATGCTCATGACCTCGGCGATCATGGCGTCGAAGCCGCCGCAGTCGACGAACCGGTCTGCGTCGTAGCAGCCCAACGGATGCTCCAGCACGTTCGCCAGGCAACGATTGCAGTAGCTGCAAGGGGGATCCCGCGGGCCGTCCCAGCTTTGCAGGTCATGCGGCAGTTCGGGGTTGGCCAGCAGCGAGCGGGCGATGGAAACCGCGTCGCACGCGCCGTCGCGCAACGCGGCGGCGATCCGATGCGCCCGCTGAAACCCGCCGGTGCAAAGCACTGGGATGGAGACGGCCTGCTTGACTGCCTTGGCATCGGGCAGGTTCAGCCCCTCGATCCGGTCGGGATCGCCCGATCCGTCCGGTCGCAGGAAATCCTGGGTGCGCGCCCACAGGTAGCCGATCACCGGCCGCAACACCCGGTAGCGGAACAGCAGATAGTTGCGAAAGCAATGAATGCCGCTGTGGATCATGCTCTGATAGGTTCTCGCCAGCACGTCGAGCGGCAGCGGGCCGGCCGGATTGCGCGGGTGGGGAAACATGCTGCCGGTCGAGACGTGGATGGCGTTGGCCCCGGCCGCTTCGAGCCATTTCGCCACCTGCACCCCTTCCGCGAGCGTATTGCCGCGCGGCTCCCAGAAGGTCACGGCGTTGTGGTGGTCGACCGGACCGAGTTTGGCCATCAGGAAGAAGTCGGGACCGACTTCCCGGCGCACCGCCTGGATGACTTCGATAAAGAACCTGGCGCGACTTTCCAACGATCCGCCGTACTCGTCCGTGCGCGTATTGATCGCCGAGCTGAGAAACTGGGTGAACAGGTAGCCGTTGCTTGAGTGCAGTTCGATGCCGTCGAGGCCTGCGTCCCGCACCCGGCGCGCGGCCGTGGCGAACTGCCGCACCATGGCGCGGACTTCGTCGGTGGACATGGAGGTTGAGCGCAATCCATCGAACTGGTCGGGCGTCGCGGTCACCCCGAGCGGCAGTCGCTGGAGATTTTCAATGCCCGCGATGTCCTGCTGGCGGCCGGAGTAGGACAACTGGAGGATGAACTTGCAGTCGTGACGATGGACGCGCTCGCCGACCGCCCGCCAGAAGGCGATCCGGTCGTCGTGGTCGATCGTCGCGTAATTCGGCAGCACCCGTCCGCGGACATCGATCGGCACGTGCGAGGAGATGATGGCACCGACACCGCCACGTGCGAAACGTTCCTCGAAATTGATGCGCGCCAGGGTGCCCATGCCGTTGTAATTGTCGATCCGCCCGGAGATGCTGGAACGAAACAACCGATTCTTCACCGTCAGATTGCGAAACCGCAGCGGGCTGAATATCAGCGCGCGATCGTCCGGGTTCACCGTCGCCGGTGGCTGGTGGGTTGGCGCCGACATGGTCCCTCCGGTATGCGGTGTCTCACGCAAATGTGACGCGCCGGTCACGATCGGAACTTGTCGTGGTGGACCGACTGATTTGATTGTCGGCCGGATCACCGATCATGACAATGCCAACATGACATGCGAATATGACACCGGGAAGGAGAGAGCGGCGAGTTGGCCACCCGGATCCGTCTCTGCCAGAGAGGACCGGCGCGTTCGCCGTCGCAGCCGGAGACATCAACCGGGCTTTTCATTGCCAACTCGTTGGCAAGACAGTGGGGCCAATTTTTTGTGCGGCAAGGTCGAGGAGACACCGGATGGCTGACGAGGCGACAGGCGCCACCACGGCACAGACCGGATGGGTCGCGCGCGTCCTGGGGGTTCAGATGAACCACGCCACATCGGGGGCGACGCCAACGCCGCTGATGCCGATCTGGCAGCGCGCGCGGGAGGCACTCGATCAGCAGGTCTCGGCGATGCAGCGGGCGCTGCGGGATTATCGCGACGAGGACTACGATGCGATCGCCGAATTCGGGTTCAACGGCCTGACCGGGGGGCGCAACACCGCGCTGATGGCAGCGCTGCTGGAATACGACCGGGCCCCGAACGAGGCGGCGGACGCGCGGGTGATCAAGGCGGTGGACGCGTACAGCGAGATGCTCGCACCCGGCAGCGTGCTGGATGATTACGACGCCAACCCGTTGGGGGTTGCCGTCAGCTTCCGCGCGACACTGGAGCAGGGCCTGAGTGGTCTGCGAACCGCACTGGCCGGCAATCGGAGGGCACAGTCATGAGCACTCTGGTGATCGATCAGGCCTGGGCCGAGCGGGTGCTGACGAAGCTCGGAAAAACCAGCAGCGGCGGCAGCAAAAAGACCAAGACGAACGACCGGAACCGCGTGGACTCCGGGTACGCCTGGCACAAGGCGGCGAAGCCGGAGGCTTCTCTGGTCGGATCGCGGGCAAAGATGAACGGCGACGGGATCATCACGGAGCTGGCGATCGCCGGACGGCCGGAAGGCAAGCATGGCGGGAAGCAGGGACAGCACACCACGGCCTTCGGCGCCAATCGCGAGGTCCTGCTGTCGGCGACGATCGGGCGCGACGAAGACCAGGCACGCGCCGATCTCGCCTACCTGTTCCAGATTCTGGCGACCTACCCGGCCTTCACCGACCCGTCGCAGCCGCCGATCGATCCCGACCTGACGACATTGCTGACCTCGCTCGCGGATCCCGCTTCGGCCCTGTCGATGTCGTACTCGATCAGCGGGCTGTCCACGCTGTATCTGGAGATCCGCGATTCCCTGCCGGGGTCCTCGTTGGATACCGGGGCAACCGGGAGGACATCGAAGGCCAGCCTGAAGAACACGGCCGGCAAGGGCGAAGGCACGTCACTGGCCGAGTTGCGCGACACCGAGGAACATGCGCTGGCGCACGCGACGCTCGACCTGGACGACCATGATGTCGCGACCGCGGTGCGATGCATGATCGATCTGTACGACAAGTCGGCGGAGACCAGTGCGAGCATGGACCTGTCCGACGCGCGGGCGCAGCAACTTACGTTCCTGATGACGATCGCGCAGGCGTTTCCGCAGACCTTCCTGAGCGTCGGCAGCGAGCTGGTGACGAAGCTGGACAAGCTGAAACCGGGCGATGAGGCGGGCATGCTCGCGGCGTGTCGGCGGCTGGCCGGCAACAACACGCTGGGCGAACGGCCGCAGCCGAAGAATTTCGTCGCCGGCGTTCAGGGCGACGCGATCGCCTTCAGGGGCAGATCCGATGCCGTGAAGGACGCGGGCACCATGGGGGACCATACGTGCTCGGAACAATTAATGAAGAACGCGGCAACCAGCCTGTTGCGGCCATCGGGCACAGCCACGACGAACGGCGAACTGATCGGCGGTCTGCAAACGATCGGCAACCAGTTCCAGTTGGACTCCTATGAGGCGTTCAACCAGGACGTCGATCCGTCCTATCCGGCCCATATGTGCAAGGTCCGTTACGACATGCTGAAGCAGCACCTCGAGGTGCTGGACAAGCTGCTGGACCGGCTCGGGGAACTGGACGGCGGCGACCCGGCCAGCGCTGACGACACCATCGAGGCCGCCGAGCTTTACATGCAACTGGTCGACGACCGGCCGACGGCGGTGAACTACGGCGCCCCCGCGGCGGGCCACGGCGAGGGGCAGGTGCTTGCCACGTTGAAGGGCATCGAGGACGCCATTGCGGATGACAGCTATGTCGGCGACGGGGAGGATGTGCTGAAGGCCGCGATCGGGCTGCTGGACTGCGTTGCCGCCTACAACAATGCCGAGATGATGTGGGAGTACACCAAGGAGACCGGCGGCGACGAAGCCGTCTTCGACGCCTGCATCGCCAGCGTCGCCGACGAGTTCCTGTTCTTTGCCGCGCAGGCGTATCCCTTGGCCTACGCCAAGATGGAGGATGGCGATCGCGATGCGCTGAGCGAGGCTGTCATCAAGATGATTACTGACTCCGGACAGGTCGGGCGCGACAACTCGGACGACGAATACAGCGAAGACGATGACGACCAGCCCCGCAAGAAGCGGGCGAAAGTCGCGCGGCCGCCTCCGAAGCCGAAACGAAAGACCACCAACCGACGGAAGCGCTGACGGGCGCGGCTAGAAGGGCGCCTCCGCCACATGCCACAGCACGCCGGACGGATCGAACAGGAAGCCCACCTTCAAACCCCAGCTTTGCATGGCCGGCGGGCGCGGCTGCTTCACCGAGAACTCTTCCACCAGCTTCGGGCCATCGACCCGTTGCCACCACGCATTGGCGTCGCGCACCAGCAACTGGACCATGCAGTTTTCGGCGAACTCCTTCACATAGAAGTTCTGCAGGATGAAACTGAAGCTGCCGAGCTTCAGAATGGCAATTTGCTGGTCTTCCAGCGTCAGCTCGAAGCCGAGCGCCTGGTAGAAGCGCTTGGACAGCGCGAAATCCCGTGCCGGGACGAAGGGACGTAGACTGAGCACTTGTTCCATTGATTCGCCGTGCCGAGGAGGATGTTGAAGTGGGGTGCTGCGGTCGAGCTTACCACCAACGTCCTGGCGGGCGCACTCCCCGGTTATATGCGACGCGCATCGGGTGCGGGTGCGGTAAAGCAAGTAAGCCATAATAACACAGATTACAGAGATTAAGGCACAGATTACACGGAGAAGAATTTTGGCGCTTCGCGCAAGGTAAGAGTTGCGTGGCGCGCGCGGCGCATTAGCTTTCTTCTCCGTGTAATCTGCGCCTTAATCTGTGTAATCTGTGTTATTATGGCTTGCTTTCTTTCTGGCCGCCCCGATCCCGGTTAACACTTCATCAAGCCGGTTCACTCCAGGCTCCGCTCCATGGATCGAGACCCCAGCAACAGCAGTGACCTTACCCGCAGGATCATCGGACTGGCGATGCGCGTGCATCGGCGGCTTGGTCCCGGCCTGCTTGAATCGGTCTACGAAAGGTGCCTCTGCCACGAACTCGACAAGGCCGGGTTACCGTTCCAGCGCCAGGTATCGCTCCCGGTACTTTATGACGACATGCCGCTGGATTGCGGTTACGTCGCCGACGTCATCGTGGACGGTCGGGTCATCCTTGAACTGAAGGCGGCGGAACGCGTGCTGCCGCTGCACAAGGCGCAGCTTCTGACCTATCTCCGCCTCAGCCCGTGCCGCATTGGCCTGCTGATCAACTTCAATACTGTCTCGTTGACCGACGGCATCCGGCGCTGCGTGCTTTGACGGGCGAGTCATGCCGGACCGATGCGCGAGCGAAAGCCTTGCCGGCATGACCGAAAGGCGCTGCCGGAAAGGCGCGTCGCCCACTTTCCCTCTGCGCCATCCTCACCGTTTGATCGGTGCGAACGGCGCCGGTGTCATCAGCTTGTTGCGCTGCTTGATGACGCAGCCTGCCTCGGCCTTCTTCGCCAGATAGGTGTGCCACGCCGGATCGGCCGCCAGCGCGGCGCGCCTGGCCGCGCGGTCCGCCGCGTCCTGGAACACCCACAGATGGACGAAGGTATCCAGCTCGCCTGATTCCGTGACCAGGTAGGCCAGCGGCTCGCCGAGATAGCGTTTCTGCACCTCGAACCCGTATTCCTCGTAGACCTTCAGGTGTCGGGCCATCGTCCCGGGCTTCACCGTGTAGGTGCGATGATCGATCAACATGGTTCGCCGCCTATTCTCCATTGCACCGGCGCAGTCTGATCGCCCGCGCAAGCTCCAGCAATGCCGTACCGCGACGCCGCACCGCCGCACCGCGACGCCATGCCGACCCGACGCGGCCCGGCAACGATCATACGGCCGCGCCGCCCGCGCCCCACCCGCAAAACCCGGGCCCCGCCCGCCGCTCCGGCGCAGATGCGTCCGCGGCGCCCGCCGGCTATGCTGCGGCCGCCCACATCCCCGCCCAGCCAACGGAGCCCCCACATGACCGTCACCCGCACCAACCCACCCACCGTCCGTGCCCCCACCGGCTATACCCACGGCGTCCTGGTGACCGCACCCGCGCGCCGCCTGGTGATGTCCGGCCAGGTCGGCCTGGCGCCCGACGGCACCATCCCGGCCGACCCCGCGGCGCAGATCACCCAGGCCTTCGCCAATCTGCGCGCCGTGCTCGCCGCGCACGACATGACGCCGGCCAACGTCGTCAAGGTCACCTCCTTCCTGACCGACCGCGACTGGCTGCCGGCCTACCGCACCGCGCGCAGCGCGTTCTTCCCCACCGAGCCGCCGGCCTCCACCCTGCTGTTCGTCGCCGGCCTCGCCGATCCGGCGTTCCATTTCGAGATCGAGGCGGAAGCGATCGCCTGAGCCGGCGCGCCGTCCCGCGCTGCCCGCTCCGCATGTCTGCCCCGCGCCGGGCCCTCCGGTGCGGCCGCGCGGGTTTATTCGCGCGGCCGGAGCGCGCAGACTGCGCCGTGGGAGGAGGAAGAACGATACCACCCATGGGGAGACGACCCAGATGAACAGCCTCACGCGTCGCGCCGCGCTTGGCGCCCTCGCCACGCTCCCGCTGGCCAAGCCCGCGATCCTGCGCGCGCAATCCGCCTCGGCGTCGGTCAAGATCGGCCTGCTCAGCGACATGAACGGCCCGTATCGCGCCAATGGCGGCCCGGGCAACAAGCACGCGGCGGAGCTGGCGGTGCAGGATGTTCGGCGGCTCGGTGCTCGGCCGCCCGATCGAGATCCTGCAGGCCGACGAGCAGAACAAGCCGGACGTCGCCTCGGCGATCGCGCGCCAGTGGATCGACGACACCGGCGTCGATGCCCTGGGCGACGGCTCCGCCACCTCCTCGGGCCTGGCGGTGCAGCAGATCGCGCGCGAGAAGAAGAAGATCTACCTGATCAACGATCCCGCGGCGACCGACTTCATCGGCAAGCAGTGCTCGCCGTGGAGCTTCCAGTTCGTCCTACGACACTTACATACTGGCCAAAGGCATCGGCGGCGCGCTGACCAAGGCGGGCGGCGACACCTGGTTCTTCATCACCGCCGACTATGCGTTCGGCTACTCGTTGCAGAGCAACACCGAGGCCTTCATCAAAGAGGCCGGCGGCAAGGTGCTGGGCAGCGTGCGCGCCCCGCTCGGCACCTCGGACTTCTCCACCTACCTGCTGCAGGCCAAGGCGTCCGGTGCCAAGGTGATCGGCTTCGCCAACGCCGGCACCGACCTGCAGAACTGCCTGAAGCAGGCGGCCGAGTTCCAGCTTGATGCAGGGCGGCCTGCGCATGGCGACGCTGCTGATGGTGCTCACCGACGTGAACGCGCTCGGCGTCGACGTCTGCCAGGGGCTGGTGCTGACCAACTCGTTCTACTGGGATCTGACCGAGCAGACGCGCGCCTGGACCAAGCGGTTCATGGAGAAGATCGACCATCCGGCGACCATGCAGCAGGCCGGCTGCTATGCCGCCGTGCTGCACTACCTGAAGGCGGTCAAGGCGGCGGGGACCGTCGAGACCGAGGCGGTCGCGGCGAAGATGCACGCGACGCCGGTGAACGATTTCTACAACACCGACGTGCACATCGATCCGAACGGCTGCGTGCGCCACAAGACGTATATCTGGCAGGTGAAGACGCCGGCCGAGTCCAAGTACAAATTTGATTTCTACCAGCCGGTGGCGACGCTTGACGGCAAGGAGGCGTTTCCCCCGCCGGGCATGTTCGGCTGCACGCTGAAGGGGGCGTAAGGCCGACAGGCGCCAAGGTCGGGGTGGAGGGGGACGACGGCCGCCCCCAACGTCATGCCGGCGCATGCCGGCACCGACGGCTTGCCTTTGTTCCAGCGTAGCGTGCCTCTGTGCCTGCAAAGAAAGTCGTGGATGCTGGCCTGCGCCGGCGCGACGTGGGGCGGGCGCCGGGGTGCGAATCATTCCCTCGCCGGTGTCATTCACAGGTTCGGCGGCGCCGTAAACCCGCCGAACGCGCGTTCGATCAGCCCGGCAAACGCGATCGTCGTCAGGTCGTCCAGGTAGCCGCCGATGATCTGCACGCCGACCGGCAGGCCGCTTTCGCTGTGCCCGATCGGGGCGACCGTGGCCGGCAGGCCAACCGAGGTCGCAACGGCGGCCCACACGACCTGATCGTCGTACGCGACCTTTTTGCCGTCGATATCGAGCTGGCGCGTCCGGTGCGGCGAATGATCGTGCGGGAAGGCCGGCGTCGGCATCGGCGGGCAGAGGATGACGTCGACCTCGCGGAACAGCGCCTGCCAGCGGGCGCGCAGCCCCGCGCGGATCCAGCTGGTGCGGAGCCAGGCGGTGTGGGTCATCGTCACGCCGCGCAGCCAGGCGGCAGTGATGCTCAGGTCGTCGGGTGACAATGCAGAGGCGGCGGCCTCGCGCCGCACACGCTCCTCCGGCGTCTGGTCGTTGGCGAAAAATGCTGCCAGCAGCTCGCAGTAGTTGCGCGTGGTGCGCGCCAGGTTCGGCATGTCCGGGTGCGTGCGGGCGACCGCGCAGCCCTGCGTCGCCAGCCGTTGCGCCAGGCCGTCGAGCGCCGCATGGACGCTGTGCGCGATGGGACACAACGGGTGCGTATCGAGCATCAGCACGCGAAAATTTTCGAGGTTGTCATGGCGCGGCGGCGGCAGCGCCAGCTTGTAGCCGATGCCGTCCCACAATTCGTCGGGACCGGCCAGCACCTGCAACTCCAGCGCCAGGTCGGCGGCGCTGCGGGCCATCGGGCCGATCACCGCCATGTCGCCGACGACCGGGATGGGCGGCGTCTCGGGAGGGCCGGAGCCGCGCTGCGGGATCAGCTCGAGGCTCGGCTTGTGGGAGAACACGCCGCAGAAATGCGCTGGGCACCGCAGCGAGCCGCCGATGTCCGAGCCGAGTTCCAGCGGCACGAACCCCGCCGCCAGCGCCGCCGCCGCGCCGCCCGACGATCCGCCGGGGGAACGGCCGAGATCCCATGGATTGTTGGTCGTGCCGTAGACCGGATTGTAGCTCTGCCAGTCGTCCAGCCCCTCGGGCACGTTGGTCTTGCCGAGGATGACCGCGCCGGCCGCCTTCAGCCGCTGCACCACGAGGGCGTCGAAATCGGGGCGCCAGTCGCGGAATTTCTCGAACCCCCAGGTCGTCGGCAAGCCGGCGACGTTGAATTGTTCCTTGACTGTCATGGGCAGGCCGACCAGCGGGCGGCGCTCGCCGCGGGCCAGGGCGGCATCCGCGTCGGCGGCGGCGGCGCGTGCCCGGTCGAAGTCGAGCACGACGACCGCGTTGATCTTGGGATTGAGCGCCTCGATGCGGGCGATCGCGGCGTCGAGCAGCTCGCGGGCGGACACTTTTCGCGCGGCCAGGGCCTGCAGCAGCTCGGTCGCCGTGCGGTAGGCGGGCGTGGCAGGCGAATTCGGCGGGCGTTGCACCCGCCTGAAGCAGGGTGGCGGCCGCGGCGGTGGCACCAAGCCCCGCCACGAAGCCGCGTCGGTTCAGATCGCGCGTCATGGTCTCCCCCGTTTTCGCTGCGCGGTGAGCTGGCTTTCATAGGCGATTGTTTGCCGTTGGCGCACCGGCTTTGGCGCCGCGCGGTGGCGCCAATCCTGGGGCATCGACCCTAGGGCATCGACCCTAGGGCATCGACCCTGGGGCGCCGACCCCGGGGCGCCGGCCAACGCGACGGCGGCATCGGCCGCCTGCGCGAAAAAATCGGCGGCACCGGAGCCACAGGCGGTGATGTGTGATACAACTATAGCGTGTATGACCAGGATGGTCCTGGCTATACGCGCGAGAAAGTGGACGCCATGGCCGACTACAGCGTGTCGTCGGGTGTGACCAGCAGCGGCCTCACCCTGGGTGGCGGCGACGTCCTCACCGTCTCCTCGGGCGGGGCGGCCAGGTTCACCACGGTCAGCAGCGGCGGCACCGCGCGGGTGCTGGCGGGCGGCACCGCAACCAGCACCACGGTGCGCAACGGCGGCTTCGAGGACCTCTCCGGCGGCGCGGCCAGATTCACCACCGTCAGCAGCGGCGGCGCGGAGCAGGTGTTCGCCGGCGGCAGCGCCGTCAGTACCACGGTGGCACTTGACGGCGACCAGTCCGTGTCCTCGGGCGGCAGGGCCAGCTTCACGGCGGTGAACAGCGGCGGCGGCCAAGACGTCTACGCCGGCGGCACGGCGGTCAGCACCACGCTGAACAGCGGCGGCATCGAGGTCGTCGAGCCTGGCGGCACGGCCAGCTTCACCACGATGGCCGAAGACGGCTTCCAGGTGGTGCTCGGCGGCACGGCCATCGGCACGACCGTGGGCGAGCACAGTACCGAGGACGCGATCTTCGGCGGCATCACCCGCGATACCACGGTGGCCAGCGGCGGTGACGAGGCCGTGTCGCACGACGGCTCCGCCACCAGCACCACGGTGAATCGCGGCGGCACCGAGGACGCGTTCGCCGGCGGGGTCACCAGCTTCACCACGGTGGCGGCCGGCGGCACCGAGGGTGTGTCGTCCGGCGGGGTGACCATCAGCACGGCGGTGGACAGCGGGGGCACCGCGATCGTCAACGCCGGCGGTGCTGTCAGCTTCACCATGGTGGACAGCGGCGGCGTCGCCTTCGTGTTCGCCGGTGGCACGGCCAGCTTTGCGACGGCGCACAGCGGCGGATACCTCGTCGTCCTGCCCGGCGGGGTGCAGAGCGGCACCTCGGGGGCGATCGTTTCGACCGGGGTGCTGCTTGATCAGCCCGGTTCAGGGATCGCCGTCGACGCAAGCACCACCGGCGCGGTCGTCGGCAGCGGCGGCACCGAATACGTCCTTCCGGGCGGCACGACCACCAGCACCACGGTGCGCAGCGGCCGCGCGGAGATCGTCTACACCGGCGGCGCGGCCAGCTTCACCACGGTGAGCAGCGGCGGGTTCGCGGTGGTGTCCTCGGGCGGCACCGCCATCCGCACCGTGGTGAGCGACGGCGGCATCGAGGTGGTGGCCTCAGGCGGGATGGCCCGCAGCACCACGGTGGACAGCTTCGGCATCGCCAACGTATCCGCCGGCGGCGCGGCCAACCTGACCACGGTGAGCGGCGGCAACGCGTTCGTCTATTCCGGCGGCTCGGCGATCAGCACCACGATCGACCGCGCCGGCACCGAGTTCGTGTATTTCGGTGGCGCAACCAGCTTCGCCGCGGTGAGTGGCGGTGGCACCGAGTTCGTCTATTCCGGCGGCTCGGCGATCAGCGCCATGATCGGCAGCGGCGGCGCCGAGGTGGTGTCCTTCGGCGGCACGGCCAGTTTCACGACGGTGAGCAGCGGCGGTTTTCTCGTCGTGTTGCCGGGTGGGACACAGACTTCCACGACAGTGCTGGCGGGCGGCGAGATCGTTTCGACCGGCGTTGTGGTCTATCAGCCCGAGTCGGGGACCTCCGTCTACGGCCCGGTCGCCAGCGGCATCGCCGTCGGCAGCGGCGCGTCGGAATATGTGCTGCCGGGCGGCACGACCAGCTTCTCCACCGTAAGCAGCGGCGGCGTTGAAGCGGCTTATTCCGGCGGCGCGACGGTCAGCACCACGCTGTATGGCGGCTTCGACCCAGCCGATCCCTTCCTGGTTACCGGCAAGGAATTCGTGTCGTCGGGCGGCACCGCCAGCTTCACGACGGTGAGCCGCGGCGGCAACGAGCAGGTGTACGGCACGACCGTCAGCACCACGGTGAACAGTGGTGGCACCGACGACGTCTACAACGGCGGCACGGCCAGCTTCACGGTGGTGAGCAGCGGCGGCAGCGAGGACGTGTTCGACGGCGGCTCGACCACCGACACCATCGTGGACAACGGCGGCACCCAGGAAGTGACCTACGGCGGCGCGCTCAGCGACGCCAGCGGCACCGCCATCCGCACCACGGTGGAAAGCGGTGGTTACGAGGTCGTCTCGGGCGGCGCCACCAGCGACACCACGGTGGACAACGGCGGCACCGTGCTGGTGGCGGTCGGGACCGCCATCAGCACCACCGTGGACAGCGGCGGCTTCGCGCGGCTGTCCGCCGGCGGGACGATCGACGGCAGCATCATCGTCTACGGCAGCCTTGCCGCCCCCGACGGCATCGATCTGGGCCAAACCGACGAAGGGTCGACGGTGATGACGGTCGTCAGCGGCGGGTCGGTGACCGAGAGCGGCTCGTTCGCCGTCGCCGGGTTTTTCACCCGCGGCGGCAGTCTCGGCGCGGTGACGGTGGACGGCGCCGAACTTACCGCACTCGGCCAGGTGGATGTCGGACAATACGGGGCCGGCAGCCTGCTGATCGAGAACCAGGCGAGCGTGTTCACCGGCACCGATACGATCGTGGTCGGTTTCGATCTGGGCACGTACATCAGCACGTCGCCGGGCGTCGCGGCTGCCTCCGGTATCGTGACGGTGACGGGCAGCCATTCGCTGCTGCTCAACACCGGGGAGTTCATCGTCGGCGACAGCGGGCTGGGAAGCCTGTCGATCGAGGCCGGTGGTAGCGTGATCACGACGCCAGGTACGGACGCGGGAGTCCCCAGCGTCAGCATCGCCGACAGTGCGGGTGCCTCGGGCTCTGCGGTCAACGTAGTGGGCGCGGGCTCGGATTTTCAGGCGAATGGCACGGTGGTGGTCGGCAACGCCGGCGAGGGGGCGCTGGACATCGCCGCCGGCGCCACCGTGACTGCCACGTCCCTGGTCGCCGCGGCGCAGAGCGGCGGCGACGGCGTGATCACCGTCGCCGGCACCAACTCGCTGCTGCAACTGACCGGCAGTCTGACGCTCGGCAGCGTTGGAGCGGGCGAACTCTCCATCCTGTCCGGCGCCACGGCCAGCGCGCTCGACCTGACGATCGGCGGCAGCCCCGCGCTCTCTTCGGGCAACGTCGACGTCGAAGGCGCCGGCAGCGAGCTCTCCATCGCCACCGGCGGGGCGCTCAACATCGGCGTCGCCTCCGGCGGCGGCGGCGTGCTGACGATCGGCAGCGACGCGGTGCTCAACTTCGCCGGCATCCCGACGGAGAACGGCCACGCCTCGTTCAACAACTACGGCACGGTCGATCCCGACGGCTTCGAGTACACCACCGCCAGCAACGGCAACGCCGGGCTGAACCTGTACGACCTCTACATCGGCAACATCGGCGCGGTGCAGGTCTCCGCCGGCACCTCGACCTGGTTCACGCCGATGGTGCTGACCGGCACCTCGGTGGCGGACGCGGCGAACAACATCGGCAACAACGGCGATGTCGGCGAGTGGCAGCTCAGCAGCGACGGCACGCTGGTGTTCAACGCCAATACCGTCGATGCCGGCCAGGCGATCGTGTTCGAGGACGCCACCGACACGCTGGTGATCGGCCAGGTGGTGAACGGCGGGGGGCCGGGGATCAGCGGGGTGACGCCGACGGTGGCGGCGGGGGCGACGAACCTGCTGGGGGCGGGCGGGTTCGCCGCGGAGATCTGGGGATACCAGGCGGGCGATCAGATCCTGTTCGACAACTTGGTGGTGAACGCCGACAGCATCGTCGGCGGCAACACGCTGGAGCTGTTCGGCGCCGGGGGCACGCTGCTCGGCGAGCTGACGTTCTTCAACAAGGCCGGCACGCGGCCGCTGGGAACCAGCGGGATGGATGCCGCGGCGGCGCAGATGGAGTGCTTTGCCGCCGGGACGCGGCTGCTGACCGCGCGCGGCGAGGCTCGCGGTGGAGGCGATCGCGGTGGGCGAGCGGGTGCGGGTGCTGCTCGGGGATGCGGGCGATGGGCTGGCGGGCGATGGCTCGGAGCGTGACGGGGCGGCGGGTGATGGGCTGGCGGAGGTGATCTGGGTCGGGCGGCGCGAGGTGGACTGCATGGGGCATGCGCAGCCGCGCAAGGTGTGGCCGGTGCGGGTGGCGGCCGGGGCGTTCGGGCCGGGGCTGCCGCACAGCGATCTGTGGTTGTCGCCGGATCACGCGGTATACGTCGCGGAGGTGCTCATTCCGGTGAAGTACCTGATCAACGGCACGACGATTACGCAGGTGCCGGTGGACAGCATCACCTATCACCACATCGAGTTGGCGCAGCACGACGTGCTGCTGGCCGAGGGGCTGCCGGTGGAGAGCTATCTCGATATCAGGGACGGGCGGAACTACCCGGATCGCGCCGCGGCGGTGCGGCTGTATCCGGATTACACCGCGCGGATGTGGGAGGCGTTCGGCTGCGCCCGGCTGGTCGTCACGGGACCGGAACTGGCGGCGGCGCGGGCGCTGGTGTCGCGGGTTGCGGGGCGGCGGGAGGCTGCGTGAGGGTCATCCAGGAGCACATCGGGTAGCCGCTGGCGGAGGCGTTGCTGTTCGGCAAGCCGATGCGCGGCGGCGTGGTCAATGTGACGCTGAAGGACGGCAAGATCGACTTCGAAATGGTTGAGGCCGCATTGCCGGCGCTGCCCAAGCCGGGCGGGGACGGCGACGGCGGGGCGGATCGCGAGCAGGAGACCGTGGAATAGCCGCGATGACGCCCGTCGCTGAGCGGCAAGACGCTACCCCGCCGCCAGTCCCATGCGACGGCGGACGCGGCGCTCCATACGGTTGATCGTCCGGCTCAGCGCGTAGCAGATCACAAAGAACATCACCGCCAGCGACGCATACAGCGTGATCGGATCCTGCTCGCGCGCGTTGATCACCGTGGTGGTCTGCATCACCTCGGGTACGCTGATCACGCTGGCGATGGTCGAGTCCTGGAAGGCGATCAGTCCCTGCGTCAGCAGCGACGGTGTCATGCGGCGCAGCGCCTGCGGCAGGATGACCAGTCGCATGACCTGGCCTCGCGTCAGGCCGGTGGCCAGACCGGCGTTGCGTTGCCCGATCATGACCGATTGCAGTCCCGCGCGGATGATCTCGGTGAAATACGCCACCTCGAATGCGGCCAACGCGAACTGCGCGGAGAGGTAAGCTGACGTTGGCGCCCCGGTGACCATCGGCCCGACCGTGTAGACCCAGAACATGATCATCACCAACGGCGAGCTGCGCAGCACGTTGACGTAGGCCGTGGCCGGGGCATGGATCAGGCGGTGGCGCGACAGCCGCGCGGCGGCGAACAAACAGGCGACCGGCAGCGCCAGGAGGATCGCGATCACCGTCATGCGCACGTTGTAGAGCACCAGCGTCGCGAGCAGCGTGCCCAGCGTCGAGAGATAACCGCTCATGATCCCTCGCGCCGCAGCAGACCCGGCACGCGTGTCCACCGCTCGACCAGGCTCATCAGTCCGGCGATGATCCAGGCGCACAGCAGATACACCAAGGTGCCAAACGTATTCGCTTCCACCCAGTGGAACGTCTCCGTGCCGAGCTGCTGGGTGACATAGGCGGTCTCCGCCACGCCAACCATCATCGCCAGCGACGAGCCCTTGAAGATGGTGACGAACTCCGACGTCAGGCTCGGCGCGATGACGCGCAGCAGCAGCGGCGCGATGACGAATCGTTGCGCCTGGAACCAGGTCAGGCCGGTGGCCAGCGCGCTTTGCCTGATGTGGGTGCCGACGGCGTTAAGCCCGGCGCGCACGTGCTCGGCGATCTTCGCCGAGCTGTACAGCGCCAGCGTCACCACCGCGCTGATCTCCTCCCAGCCGAGCTGGAACAGTGCGCGCCGCAGCTCGATCGGCAAAAGCCGCGGCAGCACGTAGTAGACGAAGAAAAGCTGCACCAGCACCGGAATGTTACGGAATATTTCGACATGCGCGGTGGCCAGGCCGCGTACCATGGCCGAGGGCGCGTCGCGCGCGATCCCCACCACCAGCCCAAGCAGCATCGCCGCCACCCAGGCGTATGCCGCGATCTCGATCGTGAGCAGGATCGCATCGGCCAGTTGGTCGCTGAATGGCGGCCTGAGCAGGATCGACCAGTCGAGGCCGGCGAACACGGACCCCTACTGCACCGGCCAGGAGTTCATCTTCACCATGGCGCTGAGCGTGTCGGTCATCGGGAATGGCGCCTGGCTGTTGGGACCGAAATATTTGTCATACAGCGCCGCCCATTCGCCGCTGGCCGACAGCCGCGCGATCGTCACGTCGGCGATCCGCTTGAACTTCGAACTTTCCGGCCGGATCGGAAACGCCTGCAGGAAGGTGTTGATGTTGATGTCGATGATCCGGTATTTTGGGCTTCTGGCCGCCAGCCCATATAGGATCGGGCCGTCGGTGCTGTAGCCGTCGATCGAACCGGTCTGCAGCGCGGTGAACCCCTGCGGATGATCCGGAAAGCCAATGGTCCGCACCGGCGGGTTCAGTGTCTTGTTCGCATTCAGCTCCCGATACGCCGGCTCCTCCAACCCGCCCTGCGGCACGCCGATGCGCTTGCCCGCCAGGTCCGCCAGGGTCTTGATGTCGCTGTCCGCCATCACCATCACCTCGGTCGAGGTCAGGAAATGCGCGGTGGCGAAATCGACGATCTTCGTGCGCGCCTGCGTCACCACCGTCGCGCCTGCCTCCATGTCGATCGTGCCGTTTTGCAGCAGCGGCAAGCGGGTCTGGCCGGTGACCGGCGTCATCGTCAGATCGATCGTCGTGCCAAGCTCTTTGCTGACCGCTGCATGGATCGCCCGCGCGATATCGGTGGCGAACCCGAGATAGGTGCCGTCGGCACCCTTCCAGCCGTAGGGCGGCGTCGCGTCGCGCACTCCAAGGTTGAACTTCTTCGTGCGCTTGATCCGGTCGAGCGTGTCTTCGATGCAGTCTTCGGCCCGCGCGATGGCGGGCGCAGCCAATGCGCCGGCGGCGAAGCCGGCCGAAAGCGCGAACAGACGGCGGCGGGGCGCGACGGGCGGGGTCATCGGAGTCTCCTTCAGGCGCTGCTTGCAAACGACGTTGCTTCGGTACGGAGCCGGTTCGGTGGAACGGCGTCCGGCAACCGACGGGACAGGCACACCGGCATGGCAGTCAGCAGTCCCAGGGATCACATCGGGAACCACATCGCGGCCTGGCTACTCGGCAGCGCGCGGCACCGCGGCGGCATGCCGGCGCAGCGCGGCGACCAGCGCGTCGGCTTCCGCCGGCGTCGCATCGAAGCGGCAGACGAAGCGCCCCACCGTCTTGCTTCGCCGATAGAACAGGAAGCCGTCCCGCTCCAGCGCGTCGAGCGTTGCCGCCGCCGTCTCGACAAACAGCAGGTTGGCATCGACCGGCGCCAGCAACCGCACGCCAGGAATGCCGGCGATGCCCGTGGCGATGCGCGCGGCGATCGCGTTCGACGCCTCCGCCAGCCGCAGCCACAGCCCGTCGGCGATGGTCGCCAGCAACTGCGCGGAGGCAAAGCGCATCTTCGACCAGACCTGCCCGGCCCGGCGAAGCTGGATGGCGAGGCTGTCCGCCAGCTCCGGCGTGAACACCACGATCGCGTCGCACAGCGCGCCGCCGTTCTTGGTCGCGCCGAACGACAGGATGTCGACGCCCGACCGCCAGGTAAGGTCCGCCGGGCTGCACCCCAGCCGCGCCACCGCGTTGGCAAAGCGCGCGCCGTCCATGTGCACCTTGAGGCCGCGCCCCTTGGCCAGTTCGGTGATCGCCCGCACCTCGTCCAGCCGGTAGACCGCGCCCAGATCGCTCGCCTGGGTCAGGTTCACCGCCGCCGGTTGGCCGCGGTGCGACTGGCCCGGCATGATCGCCGCGAGCGTCTCGGCGAAGGCGTCGGCGCGGATGCGGCCGTGGCTGCCCGCCACCGGAACGAGCTTGAGGCCGCCGCCGAAGAACCCGGCGGCATTGACCTCGGAGACGTTGATGTGGGCAAGCTCGCTGCAATAGACGAGGCCCCATGGCGGGCTGAGCGCGGCCAGCGACAGCGCATTGGCGGCGGTGCCGGTCGCCACCGGAAACACCCGCACCGAGGTCTCGAACAGCTCGCCGAAGCGATGCTGCAATTCGCGCGTCCAGTCATCGCCGCCGTAGCCCAGCGCGGTTCCTTCGTTGGCGCGCACCAGCGCCTCCAGGATCTCCGGCGCCGCCCGCCCGGTATTGTCGCTGCGGTAGTCGATCGTATTCGCTGGGATGTTCGCTGGCATGTTCGCTGGCACGCTCCCTGGCCTCGAAACTGTTGCCGTTATCCCGGACGCGCCACCGCCTCAGTGGTCGGCCCAGGCGTTCATCCGCGCCATCGTGCTCAATGCCGCGGTCCGTTCGAACGGCGCCACGCCGTGCGGCCCGAAATACTTGTCATAGATCGTCTCCCATTCGCCGCTGCTGAACAGGTCGACGATGGTCAGGTCGGCCACGCTCTTGAACCGTGAGCTCTCCGGGCGGATCGGGAACGCCTGCAGCTCGACGTCGGCTTCCAGATCGAACACGCGCCAGTGCGACGGGTCCGGCGCCTTGACCTTCATGGAATAGAGGATCGGGCCATCGGTGCAATAGGCATCGATCGATCCGGTCTGCAACGCTGTGAAGCCCTGCGGGTGATCGGGGAAGCCGATCACCTTCGCCGCCGGCCGAACGCGACCATTCTGCGCCAGCGTGGCGAAGATGTTCTCGCCGCCGCCGCCCTGCGGCACGCCGACCCGCTTTCCGGCCAGATCCTTGGTCGTCTTGATCGTGCTGTCCGCGGGCACCAGGATCTCGGTCGAGGTCAGGAAGACCGGCACCGCGAAGTCGACGATCTTGGCGCGGCTCTTGGTGATCACCGTGGCGCCGGCCTCCATGTCGATGGTGCCGTTCTGCAGCAGCGGCAGCCGCGTCTGGCTGGTGACCGGGGTCATGGTCAGCTCGATCTTCGTGCCGAGCTCCTTGCTGACCGCCGTGTGGATGGCGCGCGCGATATCGGTCGCAAAGCCGACGTAGTTGCCGTTGGCATCCTTCCAGCCGTAGGGCAGCGTGGCGTCGCGCACGCCGAGGTTGAACTTCCCAGTGCGTTTGATGCGATCGAGCGTGTCTTCCGCGCAGTTATCCGCCCGCGCGATGGCGGGTGCGGCGAGCGCGCCGGCGGCGAGACCGGCCGAAAGCGCGAACAGGCGGCGGCGGGGCGCGACAGGCTGGTCCATCGGGCTCTCCTTCGGCAGCGGTGCGGGTCAGAAACGATCCGGTCGGAACGGCGTCAGGTCGATGGGCGCGGGGCGGGCGGCCACCAGGTCGGCGATCACCTTGCCGGTGTACGGCCCGCCGGTCATCCCGACATGGCCGTGACCAAACGCGTAGAACACGTCCGGCGAGCGGCGCGAACGGCCCAGCACCGGCAGCGAGTCCGGTATGCCGGGCCGATGGCCCATCCACAGCTTGATGCGGTCCTGCGGATGCGCCGCTGGCAGGCCGGGATACAGCTTGCGGCCAAGCTCCAGCAGCCGCTCGGCCCGCCGCCAGTCCGGCGGCGCCTGCAATCCGGCCAGTTCCACCGTGCCCGCAAAGCGGATGCCGCCATCCATCGGCGTGGCAACGAATTTCGCCTCGGCGTCCGAGGTCGGCACCCGCGGCATCACCTCCGGGTCGCGCAGCATCAGGTGATAGCCGCGCTCGGTCTCCAGCGGCACCGGATCGCCAAGCATGGCGGCAAGTCGTTTCGAGTGCGCGCCGGTCGCCAGCACCGCCGCATCCGCCGGCACCGCACCGGCGTCGGTTTCGACCGCGCGCAACGTGCCGCCGTCGAGCGAAAACCCGGTGGCGCGCGCGCGCAGCAGCCGGCCGCCGTCGCGTTGCACCGCATCGGCCAACGCCGCCACCAGCCCGCCCGGATCGAGGCAGTGGCCATTGTTGAACAGGTGCCGGCCACGGATGTAGTCGCGCGAAAGCTGCGGATCGAACTGGCGCAGTTCATCGGCATTCAACTCGTGCCACTCGATGCCGTGGCGCCGGCGGATGTCGAAGGCATAGGAATCGGCGTTCCAGCCCGCCTCCGTGCGGTAGACCATCAGGATGCCGTTGCGCGCGATGTAGCGCTCGGCCCCGGCATCGCGCGCCAGGTCCATCAGCGTCTCCAGGCAGGGGAACAGCAGCGACTTCAGCGCCACCGCCTGCTGCTCGATCCGCTCCGGCGTGCCGGCACGGATGTAGCGGATCAGCCAGGGCGCCAGCCACGGCAGGTAGCTCCACCGGATGCGCAGCGGCCCGAGCGGATCCATCAGGTAGCCGGGCACCTTCTTCAGCGTGCCCGGCATGGCGATCGGCACCACCGAGGACGGGTTGAAGCAGCCGGCATTGCCGAACGAGGCGCCCTGACCCGGCGGCTCCGGGTCGATCAGCGTGACGTGGTGGCCGTCGCGTTGCAGCCACCGCGCGGCGGCGACGCCAACCATGCCGGCGCCGATCACCGCCACCGTCTTCGGCTGACCCATGCTCTTCCTGCCCCGGACTTCCGCCCCTATTGTTGCTGCAACCCCTCCCACGAGCAAGGTGTCGCCCATGTTTCCGCCCAAGAACGCACTGACGATCTGCTTCGCGCACGTCGCCTACCAGATGAAGACGACCTTCGACGCCTTGGACACCGGCATCCACAGCTTCGAGGTGCGCAGCCGCGAGGAGTTCGACCGCCGCGCGGGGGAGGCCGATGTCATCGTGGTCTCCGGCATGTGGCACAACGGCCTGATCCCGCTGGCGAGCAAAGTCAGCTTCATCCAGTCGATCGGTTCGGGCACCGACCAGTTCGACAAGGCGCAGCTTGCGGCGCGCGGAATTCGCCTGGCCAGCGCGGCCGGGGTGAACGCGCGGGCGGTCTCGGAGCACGCGATGTCGCTGATCCTGGCCCTGGCCCGCCGCCTGCCGGAAGGGCGCGACAATCAGGCGCGTCGGTTCTGGCGCGGCATGATCAGCGATCTGGCGCAGCGCGAGGATGAGCTCACCGGCAAGACGCTGCTGATCATCGGCCTTGGCCGCATCGGCGGCAGGCTGGCGCAACTTGCCAAGGCGTTCGACATGAACGTGGTCGGCTTCCGGCGTGATCCCGCCGCCGGCCGGGGCGCGGCGGACTCGGTGCACACGCTGGCCGAGCTGCACCGCTTCCTGCCGAACGCCGATTTCGTCGCGCTGACCTGCCCGCTGACGCCGGAAACGCGCGATGTCATCGATGCAAAGGCGCTCGCGGCGATGCCGCGGTCGTCCTATCTGGTCAATGTCGGCCGCGGCGGCTGCGTCGTGCAACAGGCGCTGATCGAGGCGCTGGCGCAGGAGCGAATCGCCGGAGCCGCGTTGGATTGTACCGCCGAGGAGCCGCTGGCGGCTGAATCGCCGCTTTGGGGCATGCCCCATGTCTTCATAACCCCGCACACCGGTGGCGAGACGCGCAAATACGAGGGCAATGTCATCGCCATCCTGCGCGAGAACCTTGACCGGCTATGGCGCGGCGAGGCCACGCTGTTCAATCAGGTCATCTGATCTGCCGCCGTGATCGTCGTCGACGGGGTCAGCAAGTGGTACGGCGCGCACCGCGTCCTGACCGACTGCTCCGCCACTGTCGCGCGCGGCGAGATCGTCGTCGTGTGCGGCCCGTCCGGGTCCGGCAAGAGCACGCTGATCAAGTGCATCAACGGCCTGGAGCGCTTCGACCGCGGCCGCATCCTGGTGGACGGCGTTTCGGTCGGCGCGCCGGACACCAACCTGGCCAGGCTGCGTGCCCGCATCGGCATGGTGTTCCAGCATTTCGAGCTGTATCCGCATTTGACGGTGACCCAGAACATCACGCTCGCGCCGATGAAGGCGTTGAAGCGATCGCGCGCGGCGGCGGCGGCGCGGGCCGCTGCTCTGCTGGACCAGGTCGGGTTGCGCGATTTCGCCGACCGCTATCCGTCCAGCCTGTCCGGCGGCCAGCAGCAGCGGGTGGCGATTGCACGGGCACTTGCAATGGACCCGATCGCCATGCTGTTCGACGAGCCCACCTCTGCGCTCGATCCCGAAATGATCAACGAGGTGCTGGACGTGATGGCCGGCCTGGCGCGCGCCGGCATGACCATGGTCGTGGTGACGCATGAGATGGGCTTCGCCAGCCGCGTCGCCGACCGGGTGGTGTTCATGGACGGCGGCGTGATCATCGAAGATACCGAGCGGAGCGAATTCTTCGCCCATCCGCGCAGCGACCGCGCGGCGCAGTTCCTCTCGCGCATCCTGCATCACTGAACGGAGGCTTGGCCGGGTGGATGCCGAGCGGGAACAAACTGTCAGGCTGGCCGGCGTGACGTGCGGTCACGCAGCGAGGGCGTCGGCGCCGCGCTGCTGGCGCGGCCGGTTAGGGCTTGAGGCGGAATAACCGACGAACTGCAACAATCTATCCTGCAAAAGGCCTTCGCCGGAGAACTCACCTAACCACGGGACGACGTGATGAGCGCGCTGTCGATAACCCGACGCATTGGTTCATAGTCGGCATCGCGGAACCCTCGGATGGATGCGTCGGCCCACGCGTCAGGATCGATATGCTGAAGCATCACGTTATGCCCGGCATGGTTGGCGAGGCATTCGAGGAACGCGCGCACCGTGCGCCCGTTGCCCTCACGGAATGGGTGAATCGCATTGAGTTCACTGATGTGCTCGGCTGCTCGGCCGACAAACTCCTTACGGGAGGACAAAGCGAGACCGCTCTCGGCTTGGATCGTGGCGAACCGCTGTCTCAACTGGTCGGCAATGTATGGAACCAGGCAGAACATGTGACCGCCCTTGGCGATGTTCACGGTTCGGTATTCGCCAGCCCAATCGTAGACGTCCTGGAAAATATGGCGGTGGAGCTGCCTGTAGCCGTCCTCCGTCAATGGCACCATCGCGTGCAGCATTTCCAGCCTCGCCGCCGTCATGACGCGTTCGAACGCCTCCAGTTCCCCCTGGTCCCGGATACCCTCCTTGTTGATCAGGACCTCGGTGCCCGAATAGACATAGGGGTCGGTCATTATTCGGCGGCGTGCGCTTTCGTGCGGCGCCGCGCGCGGGTGAACTCCAGCAAGCGATCACGCCGTTGATCCGGGGTGAGCCGTTCACGATCGAACTGCTCAAACAGGGCTTCTTCCTCCGCCGTGAGGCGCATACCCTCACACGCAAGCGAGGCGCGGACGCCAGGACGCCGGCGGCGTATCGCGGCGACTTCGGCATCGGTGAGGCGGTCTGTTTGGTCCATAAAAGGTCCCTTCGCCAGAGAAGTATCGTGTCACGAGTTGGGTGGCAAAAGATCGGCGCGGCGACGGGCCGCGACAAACGCCCCGACCGTCTCCGCGGCTTCGATCATGTGCAGCACACGGACCCCGATCGTCAGGCCACATATTGGATTTCGGCGCTACGGACCACCTCGCCGCGGAAGTGCGGACTAAGGTCTTGCGCCGTGCACAGATAGATGCGCCGCCCGCCGAGCAGCGACGAGAGTTCGATCTCGATCCCCGCCAACCCCAGCAGCCCCGGCTTCCACCCGGCCTCGAATTCCACCAGCAGATCGATATCGCTGTCCCGCCCGGCGGTCCCTTTCAGCACCGAGCCGAACAGCGACAGCCTGGTTATATGGTGCTTGCGGCAGAGCGCCGCCAATGCGGCGCGATCAGCAAAAAGACCCTGAGCCATTCCATCTCCGCCTTGCCGTGCCGATACGTGTTGCGGTGGCGACCGGATTATAGCGCGCAGCGCGCCGCAGGCGAAATGCTGGATCAGACCGAGGTCGCGAGACGCGGCAACCAGGGCGGGCCCGCCGTCACACCGCCTGGCGCAACGGCAGCTTGGCTGGAGACGGCTTCTCCCGCCTGCCGGATATAGGCCGGCGCCGCTTTCCCGAGCCCGAGCGTCTCGCCCGGCTCACCACCTCCAGCTCGATACCGGAATGCTTCAAGAGATACTCAATGACGGTGAACAAATTGCGCGCCTGCGGATTGCCGCGGGGGCCGAACATGCGGATCAGGCTCTTTGGCTGTGTCCCAATTTCCGTCCCCAGTCTCTCGAACCCAACCGTACCCTTGATGCAGTCGCGCAAAAGGTCTTTCCCGACATCGAGTTCGCCGTTCAGCATCAACTCGATACCGGCGCGCAGCAGCTCCCTGCCAAATTCCGGATCTTTGGCAACTCGCCGCTGCACCAGCTCCGCAAAGCTTCGCGTCAATGCCATAGCCGCCGTACCCCGCCTGCTTCCCGGCCCCGCTTGTGGTTGGCCCAAAATTCCTTGGCCGCCGCGATATCACGCTGCTGCCGCTGTTTTGTGCCCCCTACCAGCAGGACCACCAGCCTCATCCCAATCAGCCCGAAATACATCCGATAGCCTGGTCCCCAGTTGATCCGATACCCCAGAACGCCTTCGCCAACTGCCTTGACGTTGGAGAGGTTGCCCCTCGATAGCCGCGAAAGCGCCTGCCTCACTTTGGCCGCGGCAGCTCGGTCGAGATCTTCGTACCAGCGCTCGAAAGGGCTGTCGCCATCCGCGCTGACGTGGTACTCCAATATCAGCGGCTCCGCGGGTAACATAAGTGCTACTCATGATCAAGTCCCCTGATGCGGGGCGGCCAACGATCAGCCATTCTGGAGGCGCCTGGTAAATGGACGATGAACCCGCGCAGAGCTTCGCGAGCGTCTGGGACGCCTTGTGCGACACGCCCGAGCAGCCGGCGGAGATGTGCAAACGCTCAGACGTCGCGATCGCCATCCAGACGGCAATGGAAAGTATAATATCGCCGGCGGAGAAGGGTTACGGCCCGGGGGAGCTGGCGGAGATCAAGGCGATGATCAACGCCGAGAAAAGCGACGTGTTCGACGTGCTGGCCTATATCGCCTTCGCGTTGGCGCCGATCACGCGGGAGCAACGAGTCCAGGCGCGCCGGGCGCATATTCTGGCGCGATACGACGCCAAGCTGGCGGCGTTCGTCGATTTCGTGCTGACACAATACGTCGCACAGGGAGAAGACGAACTGGACCGCGACAAGCTTGGCAGCCTGCTGTCGTTGAAATACCACACGGTAAGTGACGCTGCGACCGAACTCGGCGGGGTGGAACGTCATTCGCAGCACGTTCGTCGGGTTCCAGCCGCAGCTATTCAGCGGCGTGCTCCGCGATCCGCCGGTTGGTATTACGCCATCGTGACAGCATGTGCATCGAACCAGGCCTCGACCGCCGCGGCCGGCATCGGCCGGCCGAACCGCCAGCCCTGGCCGATATCGCACCCGGCGCCGATCAGCCGCTCCTCGATCGAGGCGCTCTCCACCCCCTCCGCCACGACATCCAGGCCCAGCTCGTGCGCCAGCGAGATCGTTGCGCGGATGATCTTCCACGCCTCCGGGTCGGTTTCGCAGCAGGCGACGAAGGAGCGGTCGATCTTCAGCTCGGTGAACGGCAGCCGCATCAGCGACAGCAGCGATGAATGCCCGGTGCCGAAATCGTCGATCGACAGCCGCACGCCCTTGATGCGCAGCCGGGTCAGCACCTCGATGGCCAGCAGCGGATCGGTGATGACCACACCCTCGGTGATTTCCACGACCAGTGCCCCGGGCGCCACGCCGGCCTGGGCCAGTGCGGCATCGACCTCCTCGGGCAAGTCCGGGTTGGCCAGCAGCAGCGGGGAGATGTTGACCGCCACGCCGCAGTCCGGGTGGTGCTCGCGCCACCGCCGGCAGGCGACCAGCGCCTGGCGCAGCACCTGGCGGGTCAGCGTGGCGATCAGCCCGTGCCGCTCGGCGATCGGCACGAACAGGTCCGGCGGCACCGGCTCGGACCCCGCCGGCTGCCAGCGCGCCAGGGCCTCCAGCCCGATCACCAGCCGGCTGGCGAGCGCAACCTTGGGCTGAAATGCCACCGTGATGTCCCCGCCCTCGAGCGCGGCCGCCAGCTCGGCGGCGTTTGGCACCTCGGTCGGGGCGACCCGGTCCGTCGTCCCCGGCCGCGCGATGTCGCGCAGCAGGGCGCGCAACGCAGCGGGCACGATCGGCTTTTCGATCGCCCCGGCCACGCGCAGGCCGAGCGCCTCGGCCAGCCGGCAACTGGCGGTGCGCACGCGCGCGTCCATCCCCGAGATCAGCACGACCAGCGGATCCGCCCCGCCGCGGCGCAGCCCGTGCAGCAGGCTCACCCCCTCGCGCGCGCCCAGCGACAGGTCGAGCACGATGGCGTCATAGGTCCGCCGCGACAGAAACTCCGCCGCTTCGTCGAGGTCGGCGGCGCCGTCAACGGTGAATCCCACCAACTCGACGGCGCGGGTCACTATCAGGCGCTGGATGCGTTCGTCGTCCACCACCAGGAGCCGCCTGCCGCCGTCCGTCATTCCGATGTCCCCCCTGATCCGCTCGCCGGGCCGTCGCCCGCGCTGCCCCCAAGGTTCCAGGGAAGTGTTGACAACAAGTGAACAAGGTCCGGTTGCCATGCCCCGATTGACACGCACCACCATCCTCCCGTCTGGTCCCGCCATGCGACGCTATGCGCGATGGTGCACGCTCGTGCTTCTGCTGGTACTGGCGCCGTGCCGGGTGGCCCTGGCGCAAACGGTTGCCGGGGGACCAATCCCCGGGACCCAGAGCCACTACTTCACCACCAGCGACGGCGTGCGGCTGCACTACCTGGAGGCCGGGCCGCGCGCCGCGCACACCATCGTGTTTGTCCCCGGCTGGACCATGCCGGCCTGGATCTGGCGGCCGCAGATCGTCGCTTTCCAGCACGCCTACCACGTCGTCGCCTTCGACCCGCGCGGCCAGGGCGAGTCCGAGATCGCCCCCGACGGCTACGACCCGGTGCGGCGCGGCCGCGACATCGACGAGCTGCTGGCCCATCTCGGCCCCACGCCGGCCCTGGTGGTCGGCTGGTCGCTCGGCGTGCTGGACACCCTGGCCGACGTGCACGTCGAGGGCGACGCGCATCTCGCCGGCCTGGTGCTGGTGGACAACTCGGTCGGCGAGGAGCCGCCGCCGGTGGCCGGCAAGCCCAGCCACGCCCGTCCGCTGCCGCACGACGTGTTCATGCGCAGCTTCGTGCGCGGCATGTTCCGCACGCCGCAGAGCCCGGCCTACCTCGACCGGCTGACCGAGGCGGCGCTGCGCACGCCGGAGGCGGCTGCGCGCGCCCTGCTGTCCTATCCGGTGCCGCGCACCTATTGGCGCGAGGCGGTGTACGCCGCGCGCGTGCCGGTGCTGTATGTCGTGCGCCCCGGCTTCGCCGCGCAGGCGGCGAACCTGCAGCGCAACCGCCCGGACACCGAGACCGCGGTGTTCCGCGACGCCGGCCACGCGCTGTTCGTCGACGACGCCGCCCGGTTCAACGCGCTGATGCAGGATTTCATCCATCGGCACGTCTGGCCGTGAGACCAACGGGCGTAGGGATCAACGCACACCCGACGACGACTGTCATTGCGAGGAGCGAAGCGACGAAGCAATCCCCGTCCAGGTGCGCACCGGGATGGGGATTGCTTCGTCGCTTCGCTCCTCGCAATGACAGGGAGATTGGCGGGTCCCGGCGGCCCGCACGGGCGCCGGCGTGCCACCCATTTCGGCCCCCGGCATGACGGCGCTGGTGCCGCTGTTCCTGGTGTCGCTGGCGGCACTGGGCTACGAGATCGCGCTGACCCGCTACTTCGCCGTCGCGAAATGGTCGGAGTATGGCTACTGGGTGATCTCCATCGTCATGGTGGGGTTCGCGCTGTCCGGCGTGGTGCTGGCGCTCTGGCGCGACACCCTGGCCCGCCACGGCAACCGCCTGCTGGCCGTGCTGCCGCTGCTGCTGATCCTGACCGGCGCGCTGGGCTACCACGCTCACCACAATCAACCCATTCAACCCGCTGCAATTGCAGAACCCGGCCACCTGGCAGCCGCAGCTTGGCAACATCGCGGCTGTACTACGCCAGCCTGCTGCCGTTCTTCTTCCTCGCCGGCCTGTTCGTCAGCCTGAGCTTCGTGCTGCATCCCAGCCGCATCGGCCTGGTCTACGCCTTCGACCTGACCGGCGCGGGCGCCGGTGCCGCCCTGGTGCTGGCGCTGATGTTCGTCGTGCACCCCTTCGACCTGGTCGCCGGCGCTGCTGCCCGCCGCTGGCGCTGGCCGCGCTGTTCGTGCCCGGCCGGCGCTGGCCCATCGTCGCTGCGACCATCGCCGCCCTGCTCGCCGCCGAGGCCGCTGCTGCTGCTCGACAACCAGGCGCAGTTCAACGACTTCAAGGCGATCTACGCCCCGCTGCACACGCCCGACGCGCGCGTGCTGGCCGAGCGCGCTCTCCCCGCGCGGCGACTACATGCTGCTGGACGACTTCACCGAGCGCGTCGACACCGACGTCTCCAACGACGCCGGCATGCTGGGCCTGCCCGGCCCGCCGCGCAGCTTCGGCCTGTATCGCGACGGCAACCGCATCGCCTCGCTGCCGCGCCCCGGCCCCATCGATGTCGGCTATGCCGGCGCCGCGCTCGATGCGCTGCCGTACCGCGCTGATCCCCCACGCACGCGTGCTGCTGGTCGGCGCCGGCGGCGGGTTCCGCATCGCCGAGGCGCTGGCGCTCGGCGCCGCCCAGGTACCGTGGTGGAGCTGGAGCCGGCGTTGCGGCAGGCCCTGCGGCACGGCCTCGGCCCCTCGCCGCCGCTGGCGCCCGACCCGCGCATCCGCGTCTCCAACGCCGCCCCACTGGCGGCGGTGCGGCAGGGCCGGCGCTACGACCTGATCGACATTGCCGGCGACTTCCTCGACGCCGCCGAAGCCAATGCCACCGCCTTCAGCGTCGAGGCATGGCCGCGCGACCTGCGCCGCGCTGACGCCCGGCGGGCTGGTCTCGATCCCGGTGTCGATCCGCGATTTCCCGACCTACGCGATCCGCATGCTGGCCACCGCCCGCGCCGCGCTGCTGGCCGCCGGCGTCGCCGACCCGGCCGCCCACGTCGTCGTCTACCGCTCGGCCTGGAACGTGCGCATCCTGCTGTCGCGCGCGCCCTGGGACGCTGCGCGCATCGCCGCCGTGCGCCGCTTCTGCGACGACCGCTCGTTCGACGTCTCCTGGTATCCCGGCATCGACGTCCCGGCCGCGCGCGCCAAGCTCTACAACGACCTGCCGGCGGTCTCCTTCGCCGAGGGCACCACCGAGGCGACCAGCCCCGACGATTCGATCGCCGACGAGGCCGCCGCGGTGCTGGCGGGCCAGCCCAGCCCCGTCGCGCCAGGCCTTCGACCTGCGCCCCGATCACGCTCGACCGCCCGTTCTTCTACGCCGTCGCTGCGGCTGGACCAGCTCGGCACGCTGCTGCGCCGGCTGGAGATCCTGCCGCAGGCCGAGATCGGCCGGCTGGTGAACCTGGCGGTGCTGGCCCAGGCGGCGGTGATCGCCGTGCTGGTGCTGCTGGTCCCCGCCCTGGCGCCACGACGCATCCGCGACCGCACGGTGGGCGTGCTGCGCCCGATCGTCTACTTCCCGGCGCTCGGCCTCGGGTTCCTGTTCATCGAAATCTTATCTGATCGAGCCAGGCCAGCCTGTGGCTGAACGACCGCACCAGCGGCTTCGCCCTGGTGCTGACCGGCATGCTGGTGTTCTCCGGCCTCGGCAGCCTGGTGGCCGACCGCCTGTACCGCGCCGCCTGCGCCGGGCGGTGGCCGCGGCGGTGCTGGTGGCGCTGGCGTGGCTGGTCGCCGTGCTGCCTGGGGCTGCGGCCGCTGATGCTGGCGACGCTGTCGCTGTCCTGGACCGCCCGCGCCGCGCTGGTGCTGGCGCGTCGCCGCGCCGGTCTCGCTGGCGCTCGGGCTGCCGTTCCCGCTCGGCCTGTCGCGCCTGGGCGGCGGGGGCATGCTGCCCTGGGCCTGGGGCGCTGAACGGCGCCTTCTCGGTGGTCGCGACGCCGCTCGCCAACCTGATCGCGCGCGAGGCCGGCTTCGACCGGGTTCTATTGTGCGCCGCAATGCTGTATGTAACGGCGCTGCTCAGCTTTCCCACCGCAAGGAAGCCCGTTCCGTGGCCGGATATGGCGGCGCACTCTCACGCCGAGGACTGATCGCCGGCGCCGCCGCCCTGGCCGCCGCCCGCCCCGCCGTCGCCGCGCAGGCTGTCGCGGCACCGGGCCCTGGACGCACGCGGCCTATGTCGACGGCGATGCGCGCCTCCGGCCGGCCGGTCAACCAGACCGAGGCGCAGTTCGACGCCATCCAGGCGCGCAAGCCCGCGGCGATGAAGCGCATCGAGGCCTACCTGAAGCAGCACCTGGGCACGCGCCGACCCCGCGCGTGATGGCGGCGTTCGAGGCGGTGCCGCGCGACTATTTCCACTACATCTACTCCGAGCACGCCGCGACCCCCGGCGACGCCTACGAGGACGACGCCGAAGCCCTGGGGCCTCGGCTACGGCTCGGCGCTGTCGGACTATCTCGGCCAGGCCTACATGACGCAGATCTGCGAGCCGAAGCCGGGCGACGTGACGCTGGAGATCGGCACCGGCAGCGGCTTCCAGAGCGCGCTGCTGTCGCGCATCGTCAGCGCAGGCCTACACGATCGAGATCATCGAGCCGCTGGGCGAGGCGGTGGCGAAGATCTTCGCCCCGCTCGGCTACGACAACGTGCACACCAAGGTGGGCGACGGCTATTACGGCTGGCCCGAGGTGGCCGGCGGGTTCGACATCATCATCGTCACCTGCGCCGCGCAGTATGCGCCGCCCGACCTGTTCAAGCAGATGAAGCCGGGCGGGCGGATGGTCATTCCCATCGGCCAGCCGTTCAAGCGCGGGCAGGTGCTGTACGTCTACACCAAGGACGACGAGGGCAAGATCCACTCGCGGCGCGACATGGGGGTGTTCTTCATCCCGATGACCGGCGCGATGATGAAGCTGCCGCACCCGACGCAGGGCGTGACCGCGCCGCGTCCGGCGATCACCGAGGTAAAAACAACAACGGAATAAACTAACCTCTCCCGCTTCGCGGGCTTGGGCCGCGAAGAGCGGACCAAGGCGAGGCGCGCAGCGCCGAGGGTGAGGGCCGCGCCGCACGCTCGGGCCCCACTGTCATTGCGAGCGCAGCGAAGCAATCCCCCCGACCGTGCGCACCCTCGCGCGCCGCGCCCCGCCGCTTCACTCCCCCTCGAACGCAACCCGCTCATACAGCGCCGCCAGCGGCACCGCGATGCCGACGCTGGGCAGCGGCACCTCTGCCTCCGCGCCCGCCATCGACTCGAATGTCCAGACCGCGACCTGCCGCCGGTAGGCGTGCGCCAGCATCTCGTCCTGGAAGATCTCGATGATCTCCTGCACACCCTCCACCGCCTGCAGGTCCGATCGCTTCTCGTCCCAGTCGCGCTTGTGCCGCAGCTCCGACGGCGAGATCACCTCGAACAGCACGCGCGGCAGTTTCCCGCACCGGATCGTGGCATCGGGAATGCGTGCGGTGTCGCGCCGTTCGTACTGCGATGCGGCACCGCTGCCGACTTCCGAGCGGCACTCGGGATGGTTGCGCAGGCGAACGCCGATCTCGCGCGCCAGGTTGCCGAGAATGGCGCCATGTTCGGGGCTGGGCGCCGCGTGCGCAACGATCCTGCCGCGCACCAGCTCGTAGCGCCAGGCGTTGCCGAACGCGGACTGGTCGGTTCGCAGGAATGCGTCGGCGTCGAGCAACCGGGTGTCGCGAGCCGCTGTGTCCATGACGTGACGCTAGCATGATCTGTGCCGGCCCGCCACCGGACCGCCCGCGCCGGCATCCGGTCGGCGTTTCCTGTCAGCGGCATGCGCAGGCGTCAAGGGACATGACCTGGGTTGCCGGCGTTCGACGAACGCACAAGCTTGAAGAACTCGGCCATCGCCCCGTTCAACCTCCCGCGCCGAACAGCGAGCCGCTTGCACCGTGAGCCGTCACCATAGGTTAACCAACCGCAACGCCGGGGCATGGTAATCCCGGTATGGTGTGGTAACGTGTCGCTGCTGCACAAAAATCAGGGAGGAGTTCCATGCTGTTCTGTCTCACCGCCAGCTACACGTCGCATGCGCTGAACGCGATGCGCGAAAACCCGAACACCAACCGCCGCGACGCGGTCGAGCAACTGATCAACGCCGCCGGCGGCAAGCTGGTCGCCTTCTACGCCACCATCGCCGACGGCCCCGGTGCGCTGGTGATCTTCGACGCCGATCCGGTGGCGGCGCCGGCAATCACCGCGATCGCGGCGTCATCCGATGGTGTTCACAGCGTCAGGATGATGCGTCTGTTCTCGCAGGACGAAGTGGTCGCCATCCGGCAAAAGGCGAAGGCGATCCACGGGTCTTACCGGACACCCGGTCACTAGGCCATTGCCCGGCCGTCGCTGCGCGACCCGGGAAATAATTCCGCACAAGAACACAAGGAGGACGAGGCATGTCGATTTCTGTGGTGACCGCTCGCAAGGGCGGGGCGAGAGACGTCATGATGGCCGCCACGCAGAAGCTGAAGGCGGTGATGGAGAAACACGGGGCCGAGAGTGTCGTGCTCAGCCAGGTCATGGCCGGGCCCGATCCCGGCAACTGGGTGATACGCATCATGTGCAGCAACTGGGAGTCGTTCGGCAAGGCGATGCAGGCCGCGACGAATGACCCGGCGGCGCGTGAGGCCGTCGCCGGGTTGGACGCGGTCTCCGAAATGGTCAGCCGCCGGCTGCTGGCAAGTCTGGATCTGTAGTCAGGTCTGCATTGGCTGGCGCGGACGTCGCAGTCCGCGTCAGCCAGTGCGGCGTGCTCGATCGAACCGGGCGCGTCGTTTCGCCGCCCCCACCTGTCATTGCGAGAAGCGAAGCGACGAAGCAATCCCCATCCGCAGGGCAACAAGCCCGCGACGGCGCTTTGCGCGCCGCCCTGATACCCATCGATCAGATGACTGACCCACCGCCGCCCCCCCGCGTCATGGCCGTCCCCCCGTGTCATGACCGTCCCCGGGCTTGACCCGGGGATCGGCCCGGCCACCCACGACTTGCCTTCGTGCCACAAGCAAAGCCGCGGATGCCGACCCCGCCGGCGTCTGCTTCACTCATAGGGTGATGTGAGCAACGTCGAAGAGTTCGATCGTTCGCCCAATGGCGCGCCCCGCGGCAACTGTCGGCTCGCTGCGCACCAGTAAGCAAGCAAGAAATTGCAACCACAGATGCACGGAGATTCACACAGATGTTCCGTGCGATTGCAACGATCGTGGGTCACCTCGTAAGGCTTGTCCGTAAGAGTGGAGATCGCCGGGCTAAGTACCGCTCGCCTCAACGGTCGAGCAGTCGCGCGACCAGCGCTTCGATTGTGCGCGCGATGCCGTTTGCCACGAGCGCGTCGCGGATCGAACGGCGCTGCCGGGTGAAATAGGCGCCTTGTGGCAAGGCTACGGCAGCGGCCACGCGTTCGGCGGTGGCAGCCGCAGCGGCAAGGTCTCGGTGCAGCTCGATGCGCCGGTCATATTCCGGGATCGGCAGCTCCCAGATCAGGTTGTCGAAATGTCGGGCGCCGCCCTGCCCCTTTGGCTGCATTGGCGCAATCAGCAGTCGCGCCGTTTCGCTGTTCAGCAGAGCAGAGAGATAGTGCGCCTCTGCCATACTTCGCGCGGGTGCCCAGTACCGCCATATGATCAACCAATGTCTGCACGTCAGTTAGCACTGTTGCCGCGAATAAAGTGCCCGCCTTTGCATAAACAACGCGCGTCGCTGGGGTTGGTAGCTGCGCGGATAGCTTTCGCATGTAGTCCAGCTGCTGTCGCAGCGTCATGCGGGGGGTTCCATCGACACGTTTTGACGCACCGGCTGCCCACTTCGCTTCTGCGTCGCGTAACCATGCAGCGAGATGGCGAAATCCGGCATCGGCGGCCGAGCGGCTGTCCAGAACCTCCCGCCCGCGCACAGGCACGACGCAGGTGGCGGCCGTCAGGACGCGAAACGGTGCAATGCTCTCGCCCAGCAGCACCGGTCGCAGGAACTCGGACTCGACCGGTCCGTTTGGCGGCTCCACTGTGCTCCAGGGTCGCTTGTCGAGCGGCCCGGTCTTGCCATGGACGCGCGGCGCAGCGGGATTCTGACCGAGCCTACCGGCGACCTCGCGCTCGACCACAAAGAACCGCCGTGGATAGATCGTGGCGCCGTCCTGGAACCGCGCCCGATATGGCGAAGCGCCTTCGAGAGTCGGAATTGGCGGCCACGGAGCAGAGGCGTGTCGCAGATCATGATCGGCTTCCGCTTCCGAGGCATCGCGTCGACGCAACGATCCCGTGTAGCGTTCCACCGTTCCAGGCAGACCTGCCCCGGCCCCGCGTTTGCCGATCAGCACCGACGCCGGCACCGGAAAGAGCGGCTGCACGGTCTCATCGAAACTCCACGCTTCTTCTATATGCACATGCAATGTACGGAACTCGCCACGCCGCAGCCCGCCAAAGGCCGGCCAATTCAATGCGGCATACGGCAACACGAAGGCGATCATGCCGTCCGCCTTCAAATAACGCTCGGCGCAACGCGCCCAGAACAAGGCGGAGATGTCCTGCTGCGTCGCCAGCATGCCGCCCACCCAAAGGTTCAGCGGTACACAGGCTTCGCGCAGATTCGTCTTCATCTCGGCGCTGAGGTAGCGATAGGCGATCCACGGGGGGTTGCCGAGCACCACGTCGGCGCGCTGATCCGGGCGCGACAACCAAAGCGGCCGCACCAGATTCCGCAAGACATATGGCCAGATGTGGTTTTTGCCTGCTTTGTACAGCGTCGTCAGGCGCTCAAACGTCTCGACCATCGCATCGGCGTCCTGTGACGTCACACCATGAATGCGCAGCAGTGCCTGTCTGATGTTGGTGGGCGAAGCGTCGTCATTCAGACCATCGGTCAGTGCCCTGAGACCGGGTTCGTATTTCGCCTGGTCCTCGGCGAAACCGGCAGGCACGCGAAGCGGCCGCTCATCGGGGACCGACACCTCCACGTACGTCTGATCCGCCAACGGGCGAACGTTCCATTGCAGCGAATCGCCGAGGTAGACGGGCACGTGCAGATCACCGGCCCGCTGATGAATGGTTTCCCCGAGCGCCAGCAGCCATGTCACTCGGGCAATGATCACCGCCACCGGATGCACATCCAGTCCTCGCACGTTTGCCGTGCAGGCTTCGAGCATGTGTGCCGGTGACCATCCCGCATGTCTCGCCGCGTCGAGCAGGCGGCGGATCGCGTGGAACAGGAAGGTACCCGAACCGCAGGCTGGGTCCAGGACGCGTTGTCGCAACGGATCGCTGATGGCACGCCGCGCGACCTTCGCCGCGAGCCAGTCCGGCGTGTAGTATTCGCCAAGGTCGTGGCGCTGCGCCGGATCGATCAGGCTTTCGTATAGTGCTTTCAGAACATCGACCTGAACATCGTGCAGACGGAAGCGCGCCGCTTGGTGCGCGACTCGCAGGACCAGTGCCCGGCCCTCGTCATGCTGCAGCACCCAGTCGAAGAAATCGCTCTCGACGGCGCCATGAATGCCTGCGTCCGCCAGCGATTGGCCCGAAAGGACGGAGATCGCGTCAACGGCTGGCAGGTCGAGAACCCGTGCGGCAACGGTCTTGGCCACGATGGTCAAGTACGTGTGTTGCAGGAACAGCGAGTCATCGCCAACCGTCGTGCCGTAGACCACGCGCAGCAACCGATCCCAGAGCTGCCGTTTCAGCATCACCTCGGGGCGCGCGGACAACCTCCGCCACAAGGACCCCAGCACGCCACGGGCGCGAGCGAATGTCAGGCTGGCCCGGCCAAGCTCGCGTTGGATGATCAGGGGTTCAGGCGACAGGTCGTCGCGGCTTGACAGCGCCGGCTCGAGCCAGGCGAGCAGTGCTTCCGGCTGGTCCGGCTTCGTCTCATATCTGTCGAGCTGCACCATGGCGCCATCGCGCAACTCGAACGCGACGAAGGTCGCGCCATCGGTCGCGATGCCGAGGTAGCGGCGTCCGGTTTGCCGTTCGCGTTCCCGGAGGTAATCCGGCAACCGCGCCTCGACATCCTGCATCTCGCGCCGCAGGTCGCGCTTGAACTCGAACACTGTTGCGCCGAACAGCGTATCAACGCGCCCATGCACCTCTGGCAATCGCACTTCGTGATCGAGGTCGAGGTAGGCGGCTCCGAAGGCGTGGCGCAGGATTTCGGCCAGCAGGGTGCGCACGCCCTCATGCCCCGGCCGCTGGGCGAGTGCGCGGCCTATCTCAGGCAGATCCTTGCTGCGCCAGGGTGCGTCCATGACGGGCACGATGCCCCTGCGTAACGCGCCGGCACAAGCCTTTGCGGCGCGATGCCGGCCTTGTAGCATCCGGCCATGCGCCAATTCGCCGACCAACCGGGCCTGTTCGACAGCCCCACGAGCTCGCCCACCGGGAGCCTTGTGGACCAGCTCGACGAGCATCCGGGGGAAGAATTCATTCAGGGCATCCGGAATGACCTGTGCGCGACGTTGGCGCTTGCACGTGGTGCGGAGACGTTTCCCTGGCCGGATCTGACCCAGACCTACATGGTCGAGATGCGCTTCTACTCGATGTCCAAATGGCTGCCGCGCCAGGAAGCGATCGCTCTGCGCAGGCAATTCGCCGCCGAGATGGACCGGCTGTACGAAGCCGCCGACGAAATGCGTCCCGAGGTCGCCGGCGCGGATTTCTGACCTAGCGCCAGTCAAAGGTCCTGCCCGCTAGGGCGGGCCACACCTTCCCCACCGCGGCTCCCCCCGCCCCAGAACAACCCCTCGCATACACTCAATCCGACCTCTCGTAACCAGGAAATATTTCCTTTACCCGCTCCCCGTGTTCATGCTATGTTCCGCCATCTTTACCCCGCGGAGCACGCCAAAATGACCACTCCCCCCGCCGCAACCCCCTCCCCAACACTCGACGAAGCCACCTTCACCACCCTCCGGCGCAGCGTCTTCGGCGCCCTGCCCATCATCCCGGACGCGACCCAGAAGGACCTCGACGCCCAGCACGACGCCGCCGTCGCATTCATCGCCCGGCTCGACCCGTGCGACCCGATCGAGGCCACGCTGGTCGCCCGCTACGCCTGCGCCCACTACGCCGCCATCGACGCCTACCACCACGTCATGCGGGCCAAGCTCCCGCCCACCCTGCACCTGCGCTACCAGGGCAAGGCCGTGACCCTGTCCCGGCTGGCGTCGTCCCTGCACCGCGACCTGCTGCGCCAGCAGGCGCTGCGCCTGTTCCGCCCGGCCGCCCAGCCGGCCGAAGCCCCCACCGAGGCCGCCCAGCCGGTTCCCGCCGCCGCCCCCAGCGCCCAGCCGGCCGCCGCCGCCCCGAACCCGCCCGCGCCGCAACCCACGCCCGCGCCCAGCCCTGCCGCCGCCCCCGCCGCGCAACGCCCCGCCGCCGCGCCCCGTCCGACCTCCGCGGCCAAAGCCGATCGCATCAATGCCGAATTCGAGCGCCTCCTCGCCGACATCGCCGCCCGCGCCGAGACGTCTCCCGCGGCCCTCGCCGCAATGAGTGGAAGGCAACCCCCCCATGTCCAGTGACACCCAGGACGCCGGCGCCGCGCCCCCGCGCGCCGGCCCGCTGCGCAACGGCAACCCCCGAGGCAACCCCAACATCGCCCCCCGCTGTGGCGCCAAGGCGCGCACGCAGGGCGGCGCTCCCTGCCGCGCCCCCGCCATGAAGAACGGCCGCTGCCGCATGCACGGTGGCAAAGCCACCGGCCCGCGCACGGCGGAGGGCCTCGCCAGGATCATCGCCGCCGTCACCAGGCACGGCTACTACAGCAAGGAGGCCAGGGCCGCCCGCCGCCGCGCCGCCGCCCTTAAGGCCGCGGCCCGCGCCCTGCGCGCCGCCGAGCGCGCTGCCGCCGTCCTCGCCGCGGGGCGTGTCCTGCTCGTGCTGGCCCGCGCCGGCGCGCACCCGACGGAGCCGATCGCCCCGCACCGCCTGCCCCTGCCCGCCGCCGCCCCGCCGCCGCGGATCGCGAAAACGCGCGGGATCACCCCATGCACCGTGAGGACCGCCGCGCCCTGAGCGTCGCCGATCTGCCGCCGGGCCTCGCGACGATCGCCGGGTCTCGCGACGATGGCCGGGCCTGGCGACGATCGCCAAGCTTCGCGACGATCGCCGGGTCTCGCGACGATCAATTGTCGCGGGCGCCCGACTGCCGGCCGGACGCGATAAATTCTGGACCGATCCCGCCCTTAGACACCTGTTAATCTCTTTGTGTCACACCGGTCTCGTTTCGAGCAGGAGCCGGATGTGTCAAGGTCATTTGCCGTGGCGGCCGCACTGGCGGCGCTCGCGATCGCCGCGGCCGCCCGCCCGGCGTTCGCGAACGCGTATCAAACCAACTCGTACTCCGTGCCAAACGGCACCAACGTCACGATCAGCGATCCCGGCCTCGGCATCGCCAATGAAGGCGGCGAGGCAGGCGGGATCGCGATCTCGCTCACCAACTCCACAACCGGCGTCACCAGCACCACCACGGTGTGGTGCTCGGACATCTCGGACTACCTGGCCACGCCCGGCACCTACGCGCTCGACATCCTCAGCCGCGACATCGGCCAGCCCGGCTACCCCGCGCTGGCCGCCGGCACGGTCGGCACCACGAAAGTGAACCAGGTCAACGCCCTGCTGACTGCCCTGGCCACGGGCCAGATCGGCCCGCTCACCGCGGCCGCCTCGGCGGCGCTGCAAGTCGCGATCTGGGAGGTGATCTACGAAACCGGCGACGCCAATTACAACGTCACGTCGGGCGATTTCTCCATCGGCTCCTACGGCGGCGACGACGTCGCGGCGGTCGAGGCCGATGCCGATCAGTATCTCGCCAACATCACCAACGGCACCTGGCTGGCCAACGCCAACGCCACGGTCGAGCAGTTGCAGCCCTCCGGCGCCAACAACCAGTCGCTGATCTATCTGGCCACGACCTCCGTCCAGGGCCAGTCGGCCGCGGCCATCCCGGAGCCCGCATCGCTGGCCGTGCTGGCCAGCGGTCTTGCCGGCCTCGCGGCCCTTCGCCGCCGCAAGCCCGCCTAGCCCCCGCGCGTCCCGCCGGCTGCCCGCCCCTGCTTCGCCGCGCGGTCCGACCCCACGAGGCGCGGCAAAGCCACAAGCCGCGTTCCCATCCCCCTCACTCGAACAGCGCCACCGCCCGGATCGGGCTCGCCGTCCCGCCGCGGATCTTCAGCGGAAACCCGATGAACCGGAACCGCCCGCGGCCGATCAGCTTGTCCAGGTTGGCCAGGCACTCCATGTGCGTGATGCCGCGCTCGGCGCAGGCCATGTGCGCCAGAAAATTCGGCTCGCCCTCGGGCGCCGGGCTGATCGCCTCGACGCCGAACATGCCGATCCCCCGATCCGCCAGCCAGTGCACGGACTCCAGCGCGAGACCCGGGAAATCGTGCAGATAGCCCGGCTTGCCCAGCAGCCGCTCGTTCATCGCCATGTGCAGCAGCACGGTGTCGCCGGGGCGGATCTCCTGGCCCGAGGCATCCAGCGCCGCCTGCATCTCCCCCACGCCGATCGCGTGCTTCAACGGCACGTGCGACAGGTCCAGGCAGATCGCGGAGGTGTAAAACTTCTCCAACGGCACCTCGTCGATCGAGGCCGCCCCCGGCCGCGGATCGAAATGCACCGGCGCATCGACATGCGTGCCGGCGTGATCGGACATCGCCAGCGACATCGCCTTCGAGCTGAACACCGTGTTGCCGGCGGTGCTTCTTCTCCGAGTGGTCGCTCCACACCGTCATGATGACAGGCGGATGGTTGGGATGGGTCTGCGTGCGGTGAAACAGCTCGCGACTCAGATCGATCAGTTCCATGTCTGTCTCCTGGTTTCGTCGACGACCTCGGCCTCGATGGCGTTGAGCAGGCGGGCCGGGAAATACGGCGGCACACCTTCGCCGATGAACACCACGCGGGTGCGCCGGTCGTCCGACGGCCAGCGGTCGAGCCACTCGGGCGCCGAGAACACGTGCCGCACGCCGTGGATCAGCGCCGGCTGGCCGGGCATTTCGGCGATATCCACCAGCCCTTTCAGGCGCAGCAGCCGCTCGCCGCAATGTTCCACCAGCGCTTCGAGCCACAGCGTCAGCGCCAGCGCCGGCAGCGGGGCCTCGCGCACCAGGCTGAATGTTGCGATGCCGTCGCTGTGCGCGGCGGCCAGGAACCGCCCGGGTTGGCCCGACGACCGCGCGGCGGTCGAGGCCGCGGACGGCGCCGGCAAGGCCGCGGCCGGGGATGCCGTCGGGTAGGGCACGCCCGACGACGCCACCGGAACGGGCCCGGCCGGCAACGCCACCGGGACGGGCACGGTCGGGGACGGCGTAGGAACGAGCCCGGCCGGGAAGGGCGGCTCCCGGTCGTGCGGCGCCGCGATGCGCTGCCCTGCCGGCAAGTCGGCCAGCATCGCGAGGCGCACGACGCGCGCCGCGGCATCGGTGCCGCTGAACAGCGTCTCCGGGGCGATGTCGCCGGCGACGGCGCGCAGCAGTGGCGCGCCCGGGTTCAGCGCAGCCAGGCGCGCGCGCAGGGCGTCAGGCTCCCCGGTCACGTCGGTCTTGGTCAGCAGCAGCCGATCCGCCAGCGCCGCCTGCCGCCGTGCCTCCGGATGGCGATCGAGCGTGATCGCGCCATGCTGCGCGTCCACCAGTGTCAGCAGCGTATCGATCGCGTGGTGCTGCGCCACATCGCGGTCGGTCATCAGCGCCTGCAGGATCGGCGCCGGATCGGCCAACCCCGAGGTCTCGATCAGCACCCGGTCATAGCCGATCTTCCCCGCGTCGCGCCGCCGCTGCAGATCCAACAGAGTCGCCAGCAGATCGGCCCGTACCGCGCAGCACAGGCAGCCGGTGGACAGCGTCAGCAACTGCTCGTCGCTGGTCGCGATCAGCGCGTGGTCCAGGCCGATCTCGCCGAACTCGTTGACGATCACCGCGGTGCGCGCGAACGCGGGGTTGCGCAGCAGGCGCGCGATCAGCGTCGTCTTGCCGCTGCCCAGGAAGCCGGTAACGATGGAGACCGGCAGCACGCGCGCTCAACCCGCAGCCGGCCCCGTTTCCATCGGCCCCGTTTCCATCGGCCCCGTTTCCATCGGCCCCGTTTCCATCGGCCCCGTTTCCATCGGCAGCGCCGGGTCGATCGCCCATTCCGACAACGAAGCGTCGTACAGCTTCACGTCGCTGTGCCCGAGCATGACCAGCGCCAGCGCGTCGGCACTCGCGGCAATGCCGCCGCCGCAATAGGTGATCACCGGCCTGTCCAGCGCCCCCACGGCGGCAAACCGCGCGCGCAGTTCGTCGGCCGGCAGGAACGTGTTCGTCGCCGGATCGAGCAGATGCGCCGCGGGCAGGTTGACGCTGCCGGCGATGCGCCCCGGCCGGCCATACGTGTTTCCGCCGGTGCCGGCGTGCTGCTGCGCCAGCAGCGCATTAAGCGTGCACACACCGCCATCGCCGATCGCCGCCAGCACCTGTGCTTTGTCCACCATCAGGTCGCGCACCTCGCGCACTGTGAAGTCGCCGGGCGCGCGCTGCGTCGCCGCCCCCGCTTCACTCGGCCGCCCCTCGCGCGACCATTTCTGCCAGCCGCCGTTCAGCACCGCGGCGTTGTCGTGGCCGAACACCCGCAGCAGCCACCACAGCCGCGTCGCCCACCAGGCGTTGGCGGTGCTGTAGGCGATGACGCGCGTCGTCGAGTTGACCCCGAAGCGCCGCATCGCGGCGGCGAAGTCATCCGGCGCCTGCCGCATGAATCGGAAGCGCTGCGAGGTGTCGGACACGTCGCGCAGCATGTCGACGAACTGCGCGCCGGGGATGTGGCCTTTCTCGAAGTCCTCGCGACCCGGAACGACCTGGTAGGTGGCGTTGGGGTCGGGGATCAGGTGCGTCGTGCAGTCGAACACCAGCACGTTCGGATCGGTCAGGTGATCCGCCAGCCAGTCGGTTTGCACCAGGTACTCCGGATGGACGAAGCCGGATGTGATCATGGTCAAGGTCCCCCAAAGGTCAGACTTCACCCCCTCCCCTTGAGGGAGGGGGGCGGGGGGAGGGGTTCCCGAGGCACCGCCGGTGCCCATGCAACCCCTCCCCCCAACCCCCTCCCTCAAGGGGAGGGGGAGTTACTCAGCGCCTTATCAATGCCCCGGCGCCAACTCCGCCAACTCGATCAGCACATTCCCGGTCGACGCCGGATCGAGAAACGCAATCCGCGCCCCGCCATGCCCGATCCGCGGCGTCTCGTCGCGCAGCTTCACGCCCTTCGCCTTCAGCTCGGTCAATGCACCGTCGATGTCCTCCACCTCGAAGCAGATGTGATACAGCCCGGTGCCCTTCTCGCTGATCCAGGTGGTGACGCCGGACTCCGGCCCCTGGCCCTCCAGCAGCTCCAGATACGTCTCGCCGATCGGCAGCATCGCCAGCCGGGTCTGGCCGATCTGCTCCTCATACTCGACCTTGATGCCGAACGTGTTCTGCAACAGATCCATCGACTGCTTCAGACTGTCCACCGCGATCGCGATGTGCTCCACGCGCTTGATCTTCATGCCCGTCCTCCTTCAGGAAACCGTCACGCCGCTGTCCACCGGATAGACCTGCCCGGTGACCATGCGCGATGCATCCGATGCCAGGAACAGCGCCATGTCCGCGATATCCGTCGGCTCGATCAACCCCAGCAGATGCGACTTCGCCAGCTTGTCGATCGCCGCGTTGCCCGCCATCAGCTTGCGCACCCGTTCGGTCAGCGTCACCGCCGGCGCGATCGCGTTCACCCGCACCTTCTGCGCCGCAAACTCCACCGCCAGGGACCGCGTCATCGCCGCCACGCCGCCCTTCGCCGCGGTGTAGCAGTCGCGTCCCGGGATGCCCATCAGCGCGACGTTCGACGACATGTTGATCACCGACCCGCCGCCGGCGCGGATGATCTCCGGAATGCCGAACCGGCAGCCCAGGAACATGCCGAACAGATCGAGCTTGATGACGCGCCAGAACTCCGCGATCGGCGCGTCCACCGCGGTCCCGTCCTCCAGCGTCGATCCGCCGGCGTTGTTGTGCAGCACGTGCAAGGCGCCGAACCGTGCCACGGTCGTCCGGATCGCCGCCTGGATGCTGGCCTCGTCGGTTACGTCGGTATGGATGGCGATGGCGTGGTTGCCGGCCAGGTGTGCAGTCTCCTCGCCGGTGACCGCGTTGATGTCCGCCACGACGACCTGTGCGCCCTCCCGCGCGAACAGCAGCGCCGTTGCGCGGCCGATCCCGGCGCCCGCCCCGGTGATGAACGCCACCTTGCCCGCCAGCCGTGCCATGTTTTTCCCCCGTGGATCCGATCCAACGCGTGTTGCTGGCCTAGCCTGACCCAATTGGCGCAATCCGCCAAACCGGGCTTGTCCGCGACCGATTCAGCGCCCATGTCAGCGCGCCGCCGGGACTCGCGCGCGTCGGCGACAACCTGATCGTCTGCTTCGTATGCTGCCGCGCCATCGCGTCGAGAGGCGTCGCGCGGATTGCTTCGAGGAAACCGCCGCGAAGCAGCGCGCAGACGCGCCAAGCCAGCAACAATTCCGGCCGCCCGCTGATCCCGCGACGCGTCAGACGTTCGCATATCCGGTGTGAACGCTCACGCCACAAGCGGCCCGCGCGACGCCGCACCCACCGCCCAGGCGAGCCGGCTGGCGCGGTGATGGGCATGGCAGATCGCCACCGCCAGCGCGTCGGCGGCGTCGGCGCGACGGATCGCCGCCCCCGGCAGCAACCGCCGCACCATCATCTGCACCTGCTGCTTCTCCGCCCCGCCAGTGCCGACCACCGCCAGCTTCACCGACTTGGCGCCGTACTCGGTGACCGGAATGCCCGCCAGCGCCGGCGCCAGCAGCGCCACGCCGCGCGCGTAGCCCAGCTTCAGCGTCGCCGTACCGTTGCGGTTGACGTAGGTCTCCTCGACCGCCGCCTCGTGCGGGCGATGGGTGGCCAGCAGATCGGCCAGCGCATCGTGCAGCACCTTCAGCCGCTCCGGCACCGAGGTGGCGGAATCCGTCGCGATCACCCCGTCGGCGATGTGCCGCAGGCGATTGCCGTCCACCTCGATCACCCCCCAGCCGGTGAAACGCAGGCCGGGATCGACGCCGAGCAGCCTGACCATCGTGCGAATCGGCTCCTGTTCCGGCCTGCTGCCGGTATACGCGCGCGGCGGCCGGTCGGGCAGACGATTTGCCGGGAGGGCCGTCGCGCCATGACGAAACGCGCCGGCAGCCCGCCACGTCACTTGCCCCGACTCGATCATCCCGACTCGATTGCCCCGACTCGACTCGCGCCCGCGATCTACGCTCGGTTGCCCACCCCGGCTTACCGCGGCCAGTCGGATCGCCAACATCGGATCGCCAACATCGGATCGCGGCGGGGTCACCGCCAAGGCTGCCGCCTGCCAACGCCTGCGAGCGCAACAAGGACCGGGTCGCGTGCTCCCTCCGCCGGATGCCACCCCCACCACCGCGGCCGCGCCGACCGGCGCCCCCGCCGAGCGGCCATGGCGCCACCTGTTGCGCGCGCTGCTCTGGCTGCTCGCCGCCGCCTTCGCATCGGTCGCCGGCTTCGCGGTGGCCGGGATCATCGCCGGAATGACACAGGGCATCGCGCGCGCGCACGGCGCCGCCGGCTGGCACCCGAGCCTGTTCGACTATGCGCTGATCGGCACGCTGGCACTGCAGGCGACCCTGCTGCTGGCCGGCCTGAAGCAGGGCCGCTCGCTCGGCGGCGGCGATCTGGCGGCCGGACTCGGCGCCGCGCCGTTGCGCCGTCCCTGGCTGATCGCCGCGTTCGCCGGCCTGCTGATCGTCTGGGACCTCGCGCTGGTGGCAGGCCTCGCCCACTTCCCGGCATTGGCGGCCCACCTGGTCTCCAAGCTGCCGATCGCCCTGACGATGCCGGAGGGCGCCGGGCCGGTCGTGCTGGTGACGCACCTGCTGCTGCTGGTCGCCCTCGCGCCGGTCGCCGAGGAGCTGTTCTTTCGCGGCTGGCTGTGGACCGCGCTGCGCCGGTCATGGGGCGTCTGGCCGACCGCGCTGTGCACCGCTGGCCTGTGGCTCGCCGTCCATACGCTCGACGCGCCGATCCGTGCCGTCCTTCTGCTGCCGACAGCGATCCTGCTCTGCCTGGCGCGGCAATATGGCGGCAGCGTGCGGGCCTCGCTGGTGGTCCACGTCGCCAACAATACGACCGCACTGGGGATCCAGTTCATCGCCCAGGTGCTTGCGCCGCACTGATCGGTGATGCCGCGCCGGGCGGTGGCGGGCCAGCGGAAAACCTCTACACACGCCGCATGGAGGCCCCACTCGACTTCGCCAGCTACAAGGCCGCACTGATCGTCCTGGCCGCCGCCGGGGTGATCATCCCGCTGTTCCACCGGCTGAAGCTCAGCCCGGTGCTCGGCTTCATGCTGGTGGGCCTCGTCGTCGGCCCGTTCGGTCTCGGCGCGCTGGCCGGCGCGCACCCCTGGCTGCGCCTGATGACCATCGGCGAGTCCGCCTCGATCCAGCAGAATCGCCGAGCTCGGCGTCGTCCTGCTGCTGTTCATGATCGGGCTGGAGCTGTCGCTCGAGCGGCTGTGGCTGATGCGCCGGCTGGTGTTCGGCCTGGGCACGCTGCAGCTTGCCGCCTGCGCCGCCGCGCTGACCGGCGCCGGCGTGCTGCTCGGCGCACCGCCCCTCCGCGCCGCGGTGATCGGCCTCGCGCTGGCGATGTCCTCGACCGCCATCGTGCTGCAGGTGCTGGCGGAGGAAAAACGGCTCGGCACGCCGGCCGGGCGCGCCTGCTTCGCCATCCTGCTGTTCCAGGACCTGGCGGTGGTGCCGGTGCTGTTCGCCCTCGCCGCGCTGGACCCGGAGAGCGGCGCCGGCAGCGTGGCCGGTTTCGGCCGCGCCATCGGCCATGCGCTGCTCGCGGTGGCCGGGATCGCGGCGCTGGGCCGGCTGGTGCTGCGCCCGCTGTTCCGCAGCGTCGCGCGCACAAAAAGCGAGGAACTGTTCGTCGCCGCCTGCCTGCTGGTGGTCATCGCCACCGCGGTGGCGACCGCCGCGGCCGGGCTGTCGATGGCGCTCGGCGCGCTGATCGGCGGGCTGCTGCTGGCCGGCACCGAATACCGCCGCCAGGTCGAGGTGACGATCGAGCCGTTCAAGGGCCTGCTGGTCGGCCTGTTCCTGATGTCGATCGGCATGAGCCTCGACCTGCACGGCCTGCTCGCGCACCCGGCGATCGTGCTGGGCGCGGCGCTTGGCCTGGTGGTGCTGAAGGCGGCGATCGTCGCGGTGCTTGCCCGCGGCTTCGGCCTGCCATGGCGCGGCGGCGTGCAGACCGCTCTGCTGCTGGGGCCGGGCGGCGAGTTCAGCTTCGTCATAGTCACCGTCGCGCTGGCGCATGGGCTGCTGGACGACGCCGCGGCCGGCCCGGTGCTGCTCGTCGCGGCGCTGACCATGATCGGCACCCCGTTGCTGTCGAAGCTCGGCGTCCGGCTGGCCCCGCGCGCCGGCCTGCGGCCGATCGATCCGACTTTGCTGCTGCCCGCCACGCCCGACACCGCGCCGCGGGTGATCGTGGTCGGCTTCGGCCGGGTCGGCCAGACCGTGGCGACGTTGCTCGAGGCGCACCGCATTGGCTACGTGGCGATCGACAGCGATCCCGATCGCGTGGCGCAGCAGCGCAGGCGCGGCCGGCCGATCTACTACGGCGACATGACGCGCACCGGGATGCTGCACCGCCTCGGGCTGGACACCGCCCGTGCCCTGGTCGTCACGCTGGACGACGCCGCCGTCGCCGAGGCGCTGGTGGCCGCCGCCCGTGCGGCCCGCGCCGCGCTGGTCATCGTCGCCCGCGCCCGCGATGCGGAGCACGCCGCGCGGCTGTATCACGCCGGCGCCACCGACGCGGTGCCGGAGACGATCGAGGCGAGCCTGCAGCTTGCCGAGGCCGTGCTGGTCGATGTCGGCATCCCGATGGGCCCGGTGATCGCCTCGATCCACGAGCAGCGCGCGGCGATGCAGGCCGACATCAAGGCGATGGCGCCGCCGCACGTGGAAATCCGGCCGCTCGGCCGGCGCCGGCTGCGCGATGCCGTCCGGCGCGGTGGCTGAACCGGCGGGCGGCAAGCAAGGTCGGGGCAGAGCAATGATCCTGACTGGCCCGCGCGTGAGCGGCCACTGCCCTGGCGCAAGCGGACAGGAAGCGCCTTGACTGCGGGGGGCGTCGTCCAGCACCATCCGCGCGCTAGGTGAGGCTAGGCATGGTAGTCCAAGGTCTGCGTGGATTTGGCATGTTACGGAATGGGAGGCCCTGCGAAAGCGGGGCCTCTTTCGTTTCGGACGCCCTCGACACCGTGATCGCTCGGCGGTAAGCATGTGATAGCGACCGCTGTCGCAGCGAAAATCCAGGGGGCGCAAATGAGCGGAAAGGCTAGCGGGGAAGAAGGGGACGAAGCTACCCCCACTGCCCCCAAGAGCCTTCAGAACCTTCTCGCTGACTTGAAGGTGCCCTCGGAATGTCCCCGGTGCAGCAATCCAACTTGGTGGAACATGGGCGGTGAGCAGGTTCGCACGACCCAGCGCCAAGTGGGTGTCCACCTACTGAGCGTTTACACCGTGGCCTGTCAAAATTGCGGTCTGATCCAGGAGCATGTAAGCGCCATCGTCGAAGGAAAAGTCAGGGACACAACATGAGCGGCACGGTCCATCGGCTCTATCCTGGCCCTGACGAGGAGGCTCGGGAACCCAATGAGAGCGCCGATCTGGCGCCCCTTGCCGCGACCCCTGAGGCACCCCATGATCCGCCGATGAATGACGACCGTATCTCAAGGCTAGAGGGCTTCATTGACGGCTTCCGGGTCGTCCCGCAGATCGCCATAACGATGCTTAGCGTCGTTCTGGGCACGCTTGCGATTGTGCTGACAATTGGGATCTTTGCCCTTAACAGCATGAACGCACAGATACGCGACGTGGGTGCGCGGGTTGACGCCATCCCCAAGCAACTGAGCGAAGAATTCCGGGCGATGCGGGCTGAAACATCGGCTCAAACGTCGGCTATCGCGAACTCGATCACAGCCGCTAGGCAGTTTCAGCCGCAGGTGGTCATCGTCCCTGCACCAGCGCCGGCAGCCCCCGCATCCCCGCAGGAACCGGCGCCTCCCCCGAAATCCGAGAAACTCATCGGACCGAAGGCTCCTCCGTAAATTTCAAACTGACGCACTACGTGTGCCGCGAACACACCAACTGCGAGGGAGGTGTGGAGCTGCAAGAGAGATGAGGGCAGGCCCCTCGGAGCCGGCGATCAGGAGCTGGCTCCAAACCGCTGCGAGCTGCTGGCGTCAAAAGCGCTGGTGGTGAGCGTCGCAGAAAAGGCGGGACCTGATCCCGTCAGGTGAGATCCGGAGAGACGAGCGAAAGCAAACCGCTGATGACGTGCCGAAATTCACAGGACGGTGTCGAAACCGGGGGGATGGTAGTGGCCTCCGGGATGAGTTCGGGCGGAGCCCTGAAGCCCGGCCCGAGCGGCACCCGGCTTGGAGGCGGCGTGAACCCGGATCAGGCTCTGTTGCGGAACGCGGGAACCTGTCGTCCCGATGTCAAGGGAGAAGCTCAAGCGGGAGGCCCCCGCAAGAGCCAGAGGTACCCGATGCGGGGCACAGGGACGGGGCAGCCCGTAGTAGGGGTGAAGGTCCTGTAATGGGGCTGGACCGAAGGGGCTGCGGTATCCTGCTGCGGCAGGCGGCCAACCGGTGACGGGAGGAGCCGCATGACCGAGGCAAAGCCGTTCGACATCCCGAAGCGGGAGGTCTGGGAAGCCTTCAAGAAGGTGAAGGCCAACCAGGGGGCGGCTGGCGTAGATGGACAGACGATTGCGGAGTTCGAGGCCGGCCTCGCCGGTAACCTCTACAAGCTCTGGAACCGGCTGTCCTCGGGGAGCTACTTCCCTCCACCGGTGCGACGGGTGGATATCCCCAAGGCGAGCGGCGGCACGCGTCCGTTGGGCATCCCAACGGTGGCCGATCGTGTCGCGCAAGAGGTTGTCCGCCGGTATCTGGAGCCGTGCCTGGAACCCGTGTTCCACGCCAACTCGTACGGCTACCGGCCCGGCCGCTCGGCGATCGATGCCGTGCGCCAGGCGCGCCAGCGGTGCTGGCGGTCCGACTGGGTGCTCGACATCGACATCAAGGCGTTCTTCGACAGCATCGATCATGCGCTGCTCTTGCGTGCGGTCCGGCGACATACCGGCTGCCCGTGGGTGCTGCTCTATGTGGAGCGCTGGCTGAAGGCGCCGATGCAGAGGGAAGATGGCGTGATCGAGCCTCGCGATGCAGGGACGCCTCAGGGCGGCGTGATCAGTCCGATCCTTGCCAACCTGTTCCTGCATTACGCGTTCGACATGTGGATGGCCCGGACGTGGCCCGCCGTTCCGTTCGAACGGTATGCCGACGATGCCATCTGTCATTGCCGGACACGTGACGAGGCCGAAGCCTTGCAGGTCGCGCTGCAAGAGCGCTTTGCGGCCTGCCGGCTGGTGCTCCATCCGCAGAAGACGAAGATTGTCTACTGCAAGGACACCAACCGGAAGGGGATGTATCCTGCCGTGACATTCGACTTTCTCGGCTACTCGTTCCGGCCGAGGCTGGCGGCATGGCGCGGCGGCAAATACGGCGTCTCGTTCCTGCCGGCGGCAGCCGACACGGCGCTCAAGAGGATGCGCGAGGAGGTCCGGCGCTGGAGCCTCCAGACCCGAACCGACAAGGCCCTCGATGATCTGGCCCGAATGTTCAATCCGCACATCCGGGGCTGGATCAACTACTACGGCCACTTCTACAAGTCGGCGCTGTATGACAGCCTGCGCCGCATTGACTTCCACCTGAGGAAATGGGCACGCCGCAAATACAAGCGCTTCCGGCACAAGCCGAAAGGCGCACGCGAGTGGTTCGCCCGGATCATCAGGACCAACCCAGCGCTCTTCGCGCACTGGCAGCTTCTGCATGCGACGCGGCCGGATACTGGGAGCCGGATGAGCTGAGAGGTTCACGTCCGGTTCTGTGAGAGCGCGGCGGTGAAATTCCGCCGCGCCACTCGCCCTGCGGATGCTACCGCTTGCGTCGCTCCTCGGTCCACGCGCTTTCCACGGCCGCGGCGAGCGGAACCTCGGCGCCCAGTCCCTCGACGAAGGCCACGCCCTCATCGGGATAGAGGCACACTTCGTGGCGAAACCGGTTGCCGAACGCCCAGATGACAAGGTCCGCCGTGCCGCTATTTTCGAAGCTGTGAAGTTCGGTGTCGGCGGGCGTGTAGCAGAAGCAGTCGCCCGGCTGGACCGGGATGCGCTCGTCGCCGTGCAGCAACGTTCCGGTGCCGGCCATGACGATCAGGATTTCCTCCTGGAACACATGCCGGTGCCGCCGCGACGACCGACAGCCTGGCGCCACCGTTTGGATGGTCAGGCCGATCGCCTGCGACCCGATGGCGCGCCCGACGTCGGTCATCTGCGCGCGGATGTTGCCGCCGAAGTCGTAGTCGAACGGCGCAACGCCATCGACACGGACGTGGTGCAGGGCCATGTGAGTCGCCTCCGGGGGACTGACGCGTCCGGGGATCCATCCTGGCACCGGCATCGGGTTGCGCAACCAGCGGCGAGCCGGCGGGGCCATGGCGAGCTTCGGGCGCGGGCAGGCGGGTTCAATGCGCGCCCACCCACGCCGCGACGGCATCGCACACCGCGGCCAGCACCTGTGCGTCGGTGCGGCCGGTTCGCGCCGGGACGTGGAACGCGTGATCGGCATCGGGGACCGTCGTCAGCGTCGCTCGGGTGCCGAGCGCCGCGACGACGCGGGTGATCAGAGCGTGCTTGGCGAGAGCATCGCGGGCGCCTTGCAGGAAGAGCATCGGGATGCGGACGTTCGCGAGGTGGTGCGCGCGATCGGGCGAGGGCCGCTTCGCGGGATGCAGCGGGAAGCCGAGGAAGACCAGCCCCCTGATCCCGGGCAGCGGCGCTTCCGCCTGGGCTTGCGAGGTCATGCGGCCGCCGAATGATCTTCCGCCGGCGAAGAGGGGGAGATCGGGAAGTCACCTGGCGGCCTCGGCGACGGCCGCGCGAACCGTGGTGTGGGCGATTGCAGGCGGATCCGGCCGGCGCGCGCCACGTTCCATGTAGGGGAACTGGTAGCGCAGCGTGGCGATGCCGCGGTCGGCAAGCTGTTCGGCAACGGCGGTCATGAACGGATACGTCATGCCGGCGCCCGCGCCATGGGCCAGCACGCACCCCGCGCGGGCCGCGGCGGGCACCAGCAGCAGGCCGGAAACGGCAGTGCCGTCGGGTAGGGGTATGGCAGTCTGGCACGCTTCCGCTGTGGTCATGCGGAGAGACTAAACCAACCCGGGCGCCGACGATCGCATCAAGTGGTTAGAGAGCCGTTTTGAATTGGTATGAAATCCGGTCTAGAGCGGAGTTACCCTGACCGGAAACGCGACCTGTCATTGCGAGGAGCGTAGCGACGAAGCAATCCCCTGCACTCGGGGCTCCAGATTGCTTCGTCGCTACGCTCCTCGCAATGACAGGTGAGGCCGGCGATTCCAGTCAGGGTGAAAGCGCTCTACCCGAGCAGCGCAGCAACCGGGATCGTTGCGCCGGGCAGACGTTCAGGCTCCAGGATCCCGCTACGTCCGGGCGCCTATAATCCTCCGGCGACAGCACCACGGCCACCGCCTCCTTGTGGCGCATCACCACTTGCGGCCCTTGGCCGGAAGCAGCTTCCACCAACTCGCTGAACCGCTGCTTCGCTTCGGCAGTCTGCCACTGGGCCATGTCGATCTCCATCGAATTTGGACATAGTGGACATTTTACCGGGGGTTCAAGGCCTGAAACCCGCGTAAGAGCCGGTTACGCCGACAACCGCGCCATCACCGCATCGGGAATGTCGAAATTCGCATACACGTTCTGCACGTCGTCGCTGTCCTCCAGCGCCTCCAACAGCTTCAGCACCGCCGCCGCGCGCTCCTCGTCCAGCGTCACGCTGGTGCTCGGCCGCCACTCCACGCGCGCGCTCTCCGGCGGCCCGAACCTTGCCTCCAGCGCGTCACGCACTGGGAAAAAATCGTCCGCGGCGCAGGTCACCTCGTGCCCGTCCGCGTCGCTCTCGACATTGTCCGCGCCGGCCTCGATCGCCGCCTCCAGCATGTCGTCGGCGGACGCCGCCCCCGCCGGATACCGCACCACCCCCAGCCGGTTGAACAGGAAGCTGACCGAGTTCGTCTCGCCCAGCGCCCCGCCGTGCTTGGCGAACGCAGACCGGATATCCGACGCGGTGCGGTTGCGGTTGTCGGTCAGCGCCTCGACCATCACCGCGACGCCGGACGGACCGTAGCCCTCGTAGCGCACTTCTGCGTAGTCCGGGCCGCCGGCGCCCCCGGACGCCTTCTTGATCGCGCGCTCCACCGTGTCCTTCGGCATGTTGGCCTCGCGCGCCGCCGCCACCGCGGCGCGCAGCCGCGGGTTGGCGGCCGGGTCGGGCAGGCCCTGGCCGGCGGCGACGGTGATCTCGCGGATCAGCCGCGCAAACAGCCGGCCGCGGCGGGCGTCCTGCGCGCCCTTGCGGTGCATGATGTTCTTGAACTGCGAATGTCCGGCCATGGTCCTGGTATGCGCTGGGTTGGATGGAAGAACGGCTTTTATCCGCCCTGTCGGATGGCGACAAATCGCCGCGGCGGTTGGCAGGGGTCGGCTTGGCTGTCGCCGTCAGACCCGCGGCAGCAATAGCCGGATCGCCTGGCCTGCACAGCCCGATTCCGACCCAAAACAGTCCTTCCCTCGAAGTGCCTCCCGCTGGGTGCTCGGGCCACCATCACGGCGCCGGAATGGGGGTCTGTTCCGGTCACAGCTTCGGCAAACCGCGACCGGTTGACGGACAACGGAGGATCGGGGTGTCCAAAAGGTGCATTTCCCGCACCATTGGCTGTCGTCCCGGCCGTATCCTTCGGAAATCGCAGCCCGTTGGAAAAGTCGGGGCTAGGTAGATTCCGAGTTTGGAATCGCCGCGCCGCTTCCACCTAATCATCATTTCATGGGATCGTCGGCAATGCACTGCGATCGACCAGGAATGATGCTGGACCCACATGCATGAAAAGACGCCTCCGTTGCCTTTCAGGTGCGGCAACAATGCAGACCGGTGCTTGGACATTCGTTTTGCGGTGCTGCCGGCTGGCGCGGCCCCGAGGCTGGTGCCGACCTGGCTATGAGGCAGTGCGAGGCTGGGCTCATTCGCCCATCGCGAGGAGACTGACGTGAATGACATGATCGGCTCTGCGGGAACGTTGCGCGGCTGGGTAATGCTCTGGCACATGGAGCTGATGTGGCTGCTGCCCATGCTTCTCGTGTCTGTTGGGGCAATCACGCTGGCGGAGATGGTGGTCTCGAGTTGGAGGCTGCGCTGGTCGCCGGTTCATCCGCGATCGGTCGGGGTATGCACGGTCCCTGGCAGTGTTGCGCTCGCCCCGCCCGCAATCACGCAGGATCAGCTTTACGACGGCACGCCTCGCGTCGCTCTGGCGAGGATTCCCCGGATGCTCGCGCCGTAGGTTGGGATACCCGTCCCGTGGCACCCGCCATCCTCAGCATATGAATGTCCCATCGAATTGGCCCCGCAATCGGCTTTTGCTCGCCCTGCCATCCTCCAATCTCAAGCAGCTTCTGCCGGAGCTCGAGCACATCCGCTGCCAACGCGCGCAGGTCCTGATGGACGCCGACAGCGCGCTCGACCATGTATTCTTCCCCGACAGCGGCGTCGTTTCGACGGTGGCGGTTTATGCCGACGGCAGCATCATCGAGATGGCAACAATCGGTCGGGAGGGTTGCACGGCTGTGCAAGCCGTGTTCGGTGCCAGGAATTCCTCCGCCCGGTTTCTCGTCCAGATCCCGGGGGACGCAGCCAAGATGCCGCGGGCGGCGTTCACGCGGGCGATGGAGTCGATGCCGGCCTTCCGGCGTCTCATGTACGCTTACGTCCAGGCCTTTCTCGAGCAGGTCATGGTGTCAGTCGCGTGCAACGGTGCGCACAGCCTTAAGCAACGACTGGCGCGTTGGCTGCTCATGATGCGTGACCGCGACGACAGTGACGCACTGCAGATCACCCAGAGCCTGCTCGGCGAAATGCTGGGGGTGCAGCGGCCGAGCATCACGAATGCTGCCCGGGAATTGGAACACGCCGGGTTGATTGCGCGCGGCCGACGGAAAGTCACGATACTCGATCGGCCGGGCCTCGTGCGGGCATCTTGCGAATGCTATCAGTTGGTGCGCGCGCGCATTGCCTTTCACCTGCCCAAAACATACGGCTAAAGAAGCTGTCTCCCCTCAAGTCGGTAATGTAGATTACCGACAATGCCCCTCGACGAGGTCACAATCAGCATTGGTGCGACGCTGAACCGCGCGTCGTCTCCGCCGCCGAAGCCTGTGGACAGCGGGCTTTCGGCATTGCTCGGTGAGTGGGGGGGCAGTGACTGTGCCACTGGACTTTGGGCGGCCAAGGAGCATGGCGGCACAACTCTCGTTCCGCGTCCACCGGGCGCCGCGATGCCCGGCATGCCGCGCGCGGCCATTGCGGCACGTCACCCCGACGCCGGTCTGCCGGTCCACCGGATCCTGCCGTTCGTGGACTCATTCGGCTCCCGCTCCAAGGACTCTTTCGTCCGGTTTTCTGCCCTGGCGCGCCGCTCAGGGGGTTCCCGGATGACGACGGACACCGACCGTGTGATTGAAGCCCTGCGACGCTCGCCGGGGTTGCATGACGACGAGCTTGCACGCCATGCGGGCATCGAACCCAGACTGCTGAACCACATATGCCGCTACCTCGAAATACTCGGGCGGCTGCGCCGTACGCCAGGGCCGGACGGCAAGATCAGCAATACCCTGATCGACGATTAGACCCGCTGGATGCCGCGCTCTTGCCATCCCGGCAGGTTGGTCCAGGTAGATCGCGAACCTCATTCCGCAACGGATTTTCTGCGACCGAAGCGCCCGATCTTTCAGGCGCCATGCTTCTGGTGCGGGGTTCTCGAATTCCGATCCGACCGCCGCACCCTCGCAACTCGCCCAAAACGAGGTCGCGGAGGAGACGGAAGGTCGGCCGCCACCGTGTGCGGACATCCGGACTGACCCGCTCCCGGCGGTCACGCCTCCGGCATCGCCGGCGCCAGCCGCCCGCCCTGGCGCAGCGGTGCGATCCGCCTCGCCAGCCCGGTCGCGTCATCGGTCTCGACGAACTCGCCGCGCCCTCGGCCGGGGCCAGCCGCTCGCCGGGCATCTTGCGCCAGAAGCGGATCGTCGCCGGCTCCTTCAGCATGCCGATCACGCTGTCGTAGTCGCCGCACATGCCGAGGTCGGACTGGAACGCCGTGCCGCCAGGCAGAAGCTGGTCGTCGGCCGACGGGCAATGCGTGTGGGTGCCGACGATCAGCGACGCCTGGCCCTCGAACGAGTGGGCGAAGGCCATCTTTTCGCTCGACGCCTCGGCGTGGAAGTCGACCACCATCGCCTGCACCGTCACGCCCAGCCGCTGGCGCGCCAGCTCCTGCTGCGTCGCGCGGAAGATGCAACGAGGGGCTTTTATCCGGCCTGTCGGATGGCGACAAATCGCCGCGCGGTTCAATCCGACGGCCGGGTTTGCGATGACCCCGCGCGGCTATCGATCAAGTGGATCTGCGCCTGGCTGAGTTCCCATATGTGCGGCGGCAGCGGTATGAAATGGACGCGGTCCAGAATGGCCGCCTTGTCCTCCGAAGGCTCGATGCACCACAGCAGGAACCGCCGCACCGCCGCCGCGGTCGCCGGGTCGCGCTGCTGCTTCGAGACGATGGCATATTCGTAGGTGACCAGCGGATAGGACGTCGCACCCGGTGCAAAGGCCAGCGTCAGTCGCTCATCCGGCGGCGTCCGTGGGCCGAGCGCGGCGGCGGCGGCGGTGACACTCTCCTTCGTCGGCAACACGAACCGGCCGTCGCTGTTCTTCAGCGCGGCGGTCCCAAGTTGGGCGGCGGCGATGGCGTCGGCGAAACTTATCCCGGCATAGCCGATGGCGTAGGGGGTGGCCTGAATGGCCTCGACCATGCCGGCGTTGCCGGTCGCCGTTATGCCACCTGGCACGTCGGGCCACGTGATCGTGGTGCCGTAGCCCCCCTTGTTCCCCCAGGATGGCGCCGAGAAGGTCAGGAACTGGGTCAGCGCGAAGGTGTCGCCGGAGCCGTCGGCACGATGGACCGGGATGATCGCGTGATGCGGCAGGCTCACGCCCGGGTTCAATGCCGCGATCTGCGGCGCGTCCCAGTCGCGGATTGCGCCGGTGTAGATGCCGGCAATGGTGGGGCCGTCGAGCTTGAGGTTGGGCGCGGCAAGGCCGGGTAGATTGTAATTGACCGTCTGGGCGGCGATCGCCATCGGGACATTGATGATTTCCGGCGCCTGGCGGATCTGGGCGTCCGACATGTAGACGTCCGAAGCGCCGATCTCCACGGCGCCGGAGAACGCCCGCTCGATGCCAGCCTCGGAGCCGGTGCCGCTGATCGTGATTGCCACGCCCGCATGGGTCTTTGTGTACTCGGCGACCCAGATGGTGAAGAGTGGGAAAAGCAAGGTCGACCCGGTCTCGGTGAGGGTGACGTCCGCGGCGTGGACAGCGTCAGGCGCCGAAACAGTCAGGCCGAGACCGATGATCAGCGGCCATGCGCGCAGCAGGCGCGAGCGGCGGATATGCCGGCTCATGCCGGCGTCGTTTCGCCGGGATGCGCGTGCGGCTCGTGCCGGCTGGTGTCCGGTGGCAATTCGGGCGCCGGGCCGCCGATATCCTCAAGGCTCACGCCGGCGGTCTCGATCCGGAAGGCCCAGGTGACCGCGGCACCCAGAACCGACGTACCGACCAGGATAACGAGCAGGCGGGCGGTACCGATGTGGTCGAGCAGGATGGGGAACAGGAAGGCGCTGGCCACCGCGCCGATCTTGCCGACGGCGGCGGCAAAGCCGGCACCGGTGCCGCGGATGGCGGTGGGGAACACCTCGCCGGCGATCAGATACGACTGCGCGCTCGGACCAAGATTGGTCATGAAGTTGAACATCATGAAGCCGGCGAAGATCATCGCAATATGGCCCCTGCCGGCGAAATGGCCGGCCATCGCGGCGATGAACAGCCCGACGGCGCAGCCGATGAAGCCGGCCACCTGGAGCCGGATGCGCCCCACGCGGTCGGTCAGCAGCGTCGCGGCGAGGATGCCGATGATCAGCAGCGTGGTGATCATGGCCGCGCCCTCGGCGGCAAACATGTCGTTCAGGATCAGGTCGCTGTCACTGCGGATGTAATCGACCTGGTTGCCGAAGGCGGTCGCCAGGATGGAAGGGGTGAATATGCCGATGCCGTAGCTGCCGAGATCCTGCAGGAACCAGGGCACCGACGCCAGAACCGTGGCGCGGCGCGTGCGGGCGCTGAACAGGGTGCCGAAGCCGGCCTTGCTGGCGCGGGTCCCGGCAGCGGCGTCCCGCACGAGGGTGACACTGCGCGGGTAGGGCGGATGGCGCAGCAGCAGGCGCTGTGTCGCCGCCTCTGCCCGTTCGTGGTCGCCGCGGATGTGCAGCCAGTTGGCGCTTTCAGTGATGTAGAAACGGCCGAAAGTCACGGCAATGGCGGGGACGATGGCGGCGGCATACATCCAGCGCCAGGCGTCCAGGGACGGATCGAGGGACAATACGACATAGCCCACGGCGGTGCCGCTGATGGCACCCACCGCCTGGAAGGTGTACGCGCCCAGCACCAGCCTGCCGCGGCTCATGCTGGAGATGCTTTCCGAAATGATCGCGTGCGCCGTGGGATAGTCGCAGCCGAGTGCGACGCCGAGGCCGAACAGACAGATGATCACGGCCACGAAATTGGTGCAGGTGACCAACAGCGCCAGGAATGCCACGAAGATGATCATCTCGGCGATGAACATCGTTTTGCGGCCAAAGTGGTCCGACAGCCCGCCGAGGCCAAAGGCGCCGACCAGGATGCCGAGCAGGCTGGCCGCGCTGATCAGGCCGTTGACCGCCGCGTCGACGTCGAATTCGCGCGAGATCAGCGGCAACGCCACGCCGGTCACGAACACGACAAAGCCCACGAAGAACTTGCCGGACGCGGCGAGCCACCAGATGCGCCACTGCATCGCGGTCATCGGCACCGATGGCGCGATCGTGCCGTCGGCCCACATTGGGCGTTCGTCGATATAATGCTGGACCGAGCGTCTTGCCGTCTGATCGGGTCGGATGACGAGCGGCGCGTCAGCCATGGTCGCGACAACTCCGCGCCCGATACCGCGAAACGGTCATGTTCTTGTTGATGGACACGGCGCACGCCCCCCTGTCGAACAGTCCTGTTTCAGACGCTGCCGTTTCGCTTCCTCATAGACCACCGGGGGATTGATGAGTGCTGACCGACAGGCCAGCCAGCACCACGGCACCCGGCCGGATAGTGGTCAGTTATTCCCCGGATGGACTCCTTGTCCGTCCATCCGGCTTGCAGGCTATCCGGCAATCCGGACCTTCTGCAACGGTGCGATCGCGGTCAGGCCGGCCGCAGCCATGATTGCTCGACTTCCGCGCGGCGCCGTGGCTCGCGAGAGGCGGAATGCGCTGCCCCCCGGGTCAAGTGCCAGGGGGCGTTGGCTTTTCTGCCCTACGGCCGCATCACTGCGTAGGGCGGAAATGCGCAGCGCATTCCGCCACCCGGCCCCTGAAGCGTTGGTGTCACGGAACCGCCCTACGCCTCCGGCATAGTCGGCGCCAGCCGCCCACCCATCCGCAGCGGCGCGATCCGCCGCGCCAGCCCGGTCGCGTCGTCGGTTTCCACGAACACCCCGCACAGCGTCGCCACGCCCTCGGCCGGGGCCAGCCGCTCGCCGGGCATCTTGCGCCAGAAGCGGATCGTCGCCGGCTCCTTCGCCATGCCGATCACGCTGTCGTAGTCGCCGCACATCCCCAGGTCGGACTGGAACGCCGTGCCCCCCGGCAGCACCTGGTGATCGGCCGAGGGGCAGTGCGTGTGGGTACCGACGATCAGCGACGCCTGGCCGTCGAACGAGTGGGCGAACGCCATCTTCTCGCTCGATGCCTCGGCGTGGAAGTCGACCACCACCGCCTGCACCGTCACGCCCAGCCGCCCGCGCCCCAACTCCTGCTGCGTGGCGCGGAACGGGCAATCCAGCGGGTCCATGTAGAGCCGCCCCATCGCCTGCAGCACCAGCGCCTTGCGCCCGTCGGCCAGCGTCACGATCACGCTGCCGGCGCCCGGCGTCCCCGGCGGGAAATTGATCGCCCGGATCAGCCGCGGCTTGGCCGCGATGTACGGGATGATCTCCTTGCGGTCCCAGGCATGGTTGCCGAGTGTCAGCACGTCCGCGCCCGCCGCGAACAGCGCGTCCGCCATGTCGGGTCCCAGGCCGAAGCCGTGCGAGGCATTCTCGGCGTTGACGATCGCCAGGTCGACGCGCAGCGCCGCGCGCAGCCCGGGCAATGCGGCCGCCACCGTCTCGCGGCCAGTGCGGCCGACCACGTCGCCCAGGAACAGGATGCGCATGCAGCTTTTTCTCCCGCGGATGATGCCACTCTCGGTGGCGGCGGCGTCAAACGCCACACAGTGGCGACGGCGTCGAGCGCCACACAGTGGCGACGGCGTCGAGCGCCACACAGTGGCGACGGCGTCGAGCGCCACACAGTGGCGACGGTGTCGAGCGCCCCATCATTCGGCCGCACCCGCACCGCGTCCACCTCCTGCGCGGCGAAGGTGCAACCCAGGCCGAATCGGGCCGCCCGAGGCGCGCGCAGTGCCGCCAGTGTGCGGGCCGCCCGCTTCGCCGCCGCGAGATCGGGGAAAGTGTGCGGAGCCGCCATGGCCGTTGGCGTATCATCCTCCCAAGGCCTGCTGTGCAGGTGGGCGCCAGATACCGAGACCACGATCTCGGCAGAGCCAGCTCCCTGGAGGATGCTTAGTGGCCCCGGGGATGAATTGCCTGTCGCACCGGGCAGCTCCGCCTATGCAATCTAGGGATGCTCCAGGTCCGCGGCAATGTCCTCGGCGCGCTTTGCCAACTTTCCCAGCCGCCGGCCGAGCCGTCCGTCCGCCGGGGCACTCGTTGCCGCGTCCTGCTTCCCGGCGCCCGAACCCGTCGCCGCCAGCTTCTGATGCACCTCGTACAGGTCGTCGGCCATCAGCAGCGCCGCGATGACCAGCATGCGGGCCTCGCCGCTTGGCCCCGCCGAGGCCTTGACGCCCTCGATTCGCCGATCGACCTCGGCGGCCATGGCCTGGAGATGCGCCTCCTCGCCGTCCTGGCAGCCGAGCGTGTAGGCATAGCCGTTGATGCGAAGGGTGACCTGCGCCATGCGCTGCTCCTGCGACCGGGCTCAACCGGGGCGGACGGCGAGCGCGCCGCGCAGCCGATCGATCAGTTCATCCAACCGCGCCGCCACTTCCTGTGCGACCGGCGCCGTCCTGTCGGCCGAGCCGGGCTCGGCAGCCGCCGTCTCGACCGCATGCGTCCCAGCGGCCTGGACGGCGGACTCGGTGGCCGGTTCGCTGGCGCGACGCGCGACGGCGGCGGCGATCCGCTCCAGCGCCGCTTCCAGGCGTGCCGCCGCGTTGTCCGGCTCGTTGCTGTCGCCCGCCATGGTCCGGCCGTTCCCCGTGTTACGATCCGGCTTGCACTGAAAGCCGCCAATCGTTTGAACGTCAAGCAGATATCGGTTCAGTGGTCAGCGGTCAGTGGTCAGTGGTCAGTGGTCAGTGGTCAGCATCCGGCGGTGGTGGTGGTGCACAGTCTGGCGGATGCGCGGGTTGTGCTGGCGCTCGGCCGGCCAGTTACGCTGCTGTCGGGCGAAGGCGCGGCGCTGTATGCCGGCTGCGGCTGGTGGCGCGCGCTGGTCGCCGCGGCGCGCGCCGAATTTCCGCTGGTGCCGATGGCGGACCTGCTGGACTGCGCCGACGCTTCCGGCCAGGCGCTGGCGGCGCTGCGCATCGGCCTGCGGCACCTGATCCTGACGCCGGACGCCCCGGGACGGGCGCGAGTCGCGGCGATCGTTGCCGACCAGGGCGGCGCACTTCTGTCCAAACGCCCGGCCGCGCTGGACCTTGCCGAGCCGGCCAACCGCCGCCACCTTGCGGAGTGGGTGCAGGCGCGAAGCGGTCGCGATGACAGTGGCGCGCCAGCGCGGTAGTACGGCATTAAGCAGTTTCGAAGTTCAATTCCGGGCCACCCGAACCGGACGCGAAGAGGACCCCAGCATGCGCATCACCCAAAAAGTGAAGAAGATCATCGACTGGTACAAGGGCGACCCTCCGGGGGTGAAGGCCAACCTTGCCCGCATCCTGTGCACCGGCAAGCTGGCCGGCACCGGCAAAGTGGTGATCCTGCCGGTCGACCAGGGCTTCGAGCACGGCCCCGCGCGCAGCTTCGCGCCCAACCCGCCGGCCTACGACCCGCACTACCACTACCAGCTTGCGATCGAGGCCGGGCTGAACGCCTATGCCGCTCCCCTGGGCATGATCGCGCAGGGTGCCGACACGTTTGCCGGGCAGATCCCCACCATCCTGAAATGCAACAGCTCCAACAGCCTGGCCACCAACAAGGACCAGGCGGTCACCGCCGGCGTGAAGGATGCGTTGCGCCTGGGCTGCGCCGCGGTCGGCTTCACCATCTACCCGGGCAGCGAATTCGCCTTCCCGCAACTGGAGGAGCTGCGCGAGCTGACCGCGGAGGCCAAGGCGTCCGGGCTCGCGGTGGTGGTCTGGAGCTACCCGCGCGGCCCGAACCTCGACAAGGCGGCCGAGACCGCGCTGGATATCTGCGGCTATGCGGCGCAGATGGCCGCGCTGATGGGCGCCAACATCATCAAGGTGAAGCCGCCGACCGCGGTGGTCAGCCTGGACGCGGCGAAGAAGAGCTATGCGAACATCGACGGTTCGACATTGGCCAAGCGGGTCGAGCACGTCATGCAGTGCGCCTTCGCCGGCAAGCGCATCGTCGTGTTCTCGGGCGGCGAGGCGAAGGACCTCGACGGCGTGTTCGAGGAGGTGCGCGGCGTGCGCGACGGCGGCGCCAACGGTTCCATCATCGGGCGCAACACGTTCCAGCGGCCGAAGGAAGCCGCGCTGGATATGCTGAGCAAGATCATCGACATCTACCTGGGCAAGGCCTGAGCTGCGGGGGCCTGAGCCTTGGCGGCACCGCCCGCGCCGCTCACGATGAGCGGCGGCCCGGCGGGCTGCCGCGTCTACCTGATCACGCCAGAACGGCTCGACCCAGTGCCGTTCGCCGATCAGCTTGCCGCCGCGCTGGACGCCGGCGACGGCCTGCCCCCGGACTTGATCCGGGGGTGGCGGCGGTGCAGTTGCGATTGAAGAACATCGACGACGATGCCTGGCGCCGGGCGATCGACGCGCTGCGCCCGGTGGCGCAGTCGCGCGGCGTGGCGTTCCTGCTGAACGACCGCGCCGACCTGGCCAGGGCTACCGGCTGCGACGGCGCCCATGTCGGGCAGGAGGACATGCCGGCGCGCGAGGCTCGCCGCCTGCTGGGGCCGGATCTGACGCTGGGGGTGACCTGCAAGGGCAGCCGCGATCTGGCGATGCAGGCCGGCGAGGACGGTGCCGACTACGTGGCGTTCGGCGCGTTTTTCCCCTCCGGCAGCAAGCAGGTGACCAACCGGGTGGACCCGGAGATCCTGACCTGGTGGTCGGAGCTGATGGAGCTGCCGTGCTGCGCCATCGGCGGCATCACGGCGGAGAATTGCGCGCCCCTGGTGCGGGCGGGGGCGGACTTCCTTGCGGTGATCGGCTGCATCTGGGGGCATCCGGACGGCCCGGCGGCGGGCGTGCGTGCCCTGAACGCGGCGATCGCCGCGGCGCAGGACGGCTGATCCCACCCCGACCGTAGGGCGGGTTTACAACCCGCCACTCTTGTCTCTCTTGCCCTCACGTCGCCCGCCCCTCAAGCGCGGCCTTCACGCGCGCCGGGGTGAACGGCGCCCGGCGCAGCCGCACGCCGGTCGCATCGAACACGGCATTACCGACCGCCGCTGCGATCGCCGACGTTGCGGCCTCGCCCGCACCCAACGGCCGCTCGTGCCGCCGATCGATCAGCGCGATCTCCAGAACCGGCACGTCCGGGAACCTGAGGATCGGATAGCTCGCCCAATCCGTGCTCGTTACGCGTGCGCGGTCGAACGTCACTTCCTCGCACAGCGTGCGGCTGAGCGTCTGCAGGATGCAGCCTTCGACCTGCGCATGCACCGCATCCGGATTGATCATCAGCCCGCAATCATGCGCGCAGGCCACGCGCAGCACGCGCACGGCGCCGGTGGCGCGATCGACCGCGACCTCCATGCCCATCGCGACGTAGTTCTCGGCCTGCTTGTAGTGGACATAGGCGATGCCGCGGCCGTGCTGCACGGCGCCGCTGCCGGGTGCCGGGGTGGCGCGCGGCGTCCACGCCATCATCGCCCCGACCCGCTCCACCACCTCGCGCCCGCGCAGGTCGCGAAGCTGGCGCAGCCGGAACGCGAGCGGATCGACACCGGCCGCCGCCGCCAGCTCGTCGACGAAGCTTTCGACCGCGAAGACGTTGCCGATCTTGCCGGGTGCGCGCAGGTTCGAAGGCCGCAACGGCGTCGTTGCCAGCCACTTGATGTCCGCGCGCATGTTCGGCACGGCGTACGGCGGGTCGGTGTTCTGCGAGGTCAGCCCGGCCGACTGCCCGGCCCCGTCGTCCAGCCCCGCCGCGACGGCGGACAGCAACGGGATGCTCGGCAGGTTCGGCGTGTTGGCCGGCACCATCGCGACCGTCTCCCAGGCGGCGATGTTGCCGTCCGCGCCGAGCGTGCCGCGCAGGTCGAGCAGTTGCGGCGGCCCCTTCGGATCCCAGCCGAGCTCGTCCTCACGCATCCACTGCACGCGCACGGGACGGCGCAATTCGCGCGACAGCAGCGCGGCCTCGAAGGCGACGTCGTCGTTGCCGTTCGTGCCGAAGCTGCCCGAGCCGTCCAGGTAGATCAGCCGCACTTTCGCGACATCGAGCGCGAGCAGCGTCGCGATCGTCTTGCGCAGCCGGTGGGTGCCCTGCGAGGCGGTCCACACCGTGCCGCCGCCGTCACGAATATCCGCGACCGCGCAGGACGGTCCCATCGAGGCGTGCGACTGGATCGGCCAGGCGTAGGTGGCGCGGATGAGGTGCGGCGCCGCCGCCAGGGCACCGTCCGCGTCACCGGCACTGCGCAGCGTCTCCGTGCGGGCAACCGGCGTTGCGCGCACGACGTCGAACACGGTGTCGGACCCGGCCAGCGGCGCGGCATCGCTCCACGTCGCCTTCACCGCGCGGAGCGCGCGCACCGCGTCCCACTCGCGCGGCGCGACGACGGCCAGGAAATCGCGGATCCGGACGATTTGCGCCTGCGGAATGTGTGCGATCGACACCGCGTCGACCTCGCGCAGGTGTGCCCCGATCGCGGGCGGCCGGACGATGCGGGCGTGCACCATGCCGCCGACGCGCTGGTCCTGGACGAAGACGTGGCGCCCGGTGAGCTTGGTGGGAAGATCGGGCCGCGGATAGGAGGTGCCGACAATCGTGTAGCCGTCCGGATTGCGCAGCGGCGCCGCCTTGTCGATCGGCAGGTCCAGCGCCGTGTCGCTGACCAGCGTGCCGAAGCCGATCGTTGCACTGCCGACCCGCGCGATCACCGCGCCGTCCCGCGTGTCGAGCTCGCTCGCGGGACGTTGCAGCCGCGTGGCGGCCAGCGCGATCAGCCGTGCTCGCGCCGTCGCCGCCGCCTGGCGGATCTGCATGCCGCCGACCATAATTCCCGTGCTGCCGCCGGTCGATCCCTGGTCCGGGGTCAGTGCCGTGTCGCCTTCGATCAGCGCGATGCGTCCGGGCGAAAGACCAAGTTCTTCTGCAACGATCTGGCGGATCGCGGCGCGGGCGCCGGTGCCGAGATCGACCTTTCCGGCAAACACCGTCACGCCGCCGTCCGGCGCGATCGCCAGGTAGGCATCGACGCGGTCGGCGGCAACGGTTGTCTCGCTCGCCTCGGCCGCGCACGGCAGCGAGAAGGCAACGATCAGGCCGGCGGCGCCACGCAGCAGCGAACGTCGGGCGAGGTGCGACATGGTTCAGCCCTCCGCCGCGGCGCGCAGCACCGCCGCCAGCACCCGCACGTGGCTGCCGCAGCGGCAGAGTGTCTGCGCCAGCGCCTGGCGCACCTCGGTCTCGGTGGGGTGCGGCTGGCGCGCCAGCAGCGCGGTCGCGGTCATGATCATGCCGTTCGTGCAATAGCCGCATTGCGCCGCCTGCTCGACGATGAACGCGGCCTGCACGCGGCTCGGCTGCTCGGGACTGCCGAGACCTTCCAGTGTCGTGATGGTTTTTCCCATCATGTCCGTGGCGCGCACGATGCAGGAGCGCCTGGCCTCGCCGTCGACCAGGACCGAGCAGGCGCCGCACTGACCCAGGCCACAGCCGAATTTCGGCCCGCGCAGCGCGAGATCGTCGCGCAGCACGTAAAGCAACGGCGTGTCGGGATCGTCCAGCGCCACTGCCTGGCTGTGGCCATTCACCTGCAGGGTAACGTCGGGCATGACCATGTCTCCTTCGGCGGCGCGAGAGGACGCCGGGTACGGGCGGCACTTGCGCCTGACGACCTGCAACCCGCCCGTCGGTCGGCTGTCGCGCTCGCTCACGCGCGCGCAGGGCTGCGCACGCTCAGGTCCGGCTTGCCGACGTCGCGGTGACGCAAGTTGCTGCGACCCAGCCCATGTTTCTGGTCATCCGTCTTCAGCACGGCAAATCGGCCCTGGTCGGCCACCGCGGCGGGCTTCTCCGGCCGGGTGATCATCGCACCACTCTGGAACGTCATCCGCGATCCCCCCAGACGGGTGGCTGGAATGTCGCTGCGCCGGCGACGTTGCCCCCGATCCGCGGGACCGGCAAGGCGTTGTCCGCGGAACCGGCAATTCTGCTGATGGCCTCTCGCATGGCCTACCGTCATGGCACGGCTTGTCCCGTTGATCCACGCGCCGCGGTCGAAGTGCGGATGGCCGGCCATGCGGGCTAACGTCTGGTTGTGGCCGCCATAACAAGAATTGCCCAAGTCCATAATCCGCTTGCACCTCGGTGTCATGACCGGGCTGTGCGGTCGCCTGGCGCAGGTTTGACGCCACGATGTGACTTGGTTCACAGCCGTATGGTTCCGGTGTGCTATCAGGTCAGCATACCGCTCGACCGGATGGGACGCGTCCGGTCACCGGGCTGGATAACAACTCGTTTTGCGTCCTCAGGGGAAGGAAGCGCCATGCACCGACTCGCGTCGATCGTCGGCACGCTCGTGCTGACCGTGCTCGTCGCCGGCTGCGGCCCGACCGACATCATCGCCTGCGACACGCAGGGTTGCATCTCGGAGGCGAAGCTCTCCGCGAACATCGCCAGCACGCTGAACGGCAAGGTCGTCGGCTTCGTGGCCATCGTCGGCGGCATGCCGTCCGCCTTCGGCGGGCAGGCGCGCACTGCCGCCGACCCGCCCGCCATGGCCATGCTGCCTGACCTGCAGACGAACCTCGCCAGCGTCAGCAAGACGCTGACCACCGTCCGCGTGCTGCAGTCGCTCGCCAAGCACGGGCTGACGATCAACGACAAGATCGCGCCGTTCCTCTACTCCGACTGGGTGCAGGGCCCGAACATCAACCTGATCACGTTCAAGGACCTGCTGACCCACCGGTCGGGTTTTCGGGCAGGCTGCGGTGGCGCCAACACCACCTATGCCGTGCTGAAGGCACAGATCGCCACCGGGGTGACCACGGCGAACATGGCTGTCGGTTCCTACAACAACTGCAACTTCGCGATCTTCCGCGAGCTGTTGCCGCGGATGGAAGGGGTCAATCTCACCCCGCTGCCCGATGCGCTGCGCGCGCCGCAGAGCGCCGCGCTGTACATCACCTACATGAACGAGGGCGTGTTCCAGCCGCTCGGCATTCCCTCGATCGGCGGCGGCACCGCGCAGTGCATGCCGCCGCCGGCGGGAACTCCCGACATCTGGTCCTACCCCAACCCGGCCGGGACGGCGCACGGCACCGACTGGGGCAACTGGACGCTCTCCTGCGGCGGCGGCGGATGGGTGCTGACGCCGGCCGATCTTTTCCGGGTGGTCAACGACCTGGCGACCGGCAACGTGCTGCTGACGAATGCCGAGAAGGCGCAGATGTTTGCCGACTGCCTCGGCTGGGACTGCTCGGTCCGGTCGGACTGCCCGACGCCCTACGTCTGCAAGAATGGCGACCTTCCCAACGGTCCCATCGCCGTCTGGACCTACGCCGGCATCTTCAAATGCACCGTGCCGGTGGTCGTGGTGGTGAATTCCTTCCTGCCGGCGCCGTACCAGCCGTACGATACCAGCGACAATCCAATCCCGAACAGTGGCGACATCGTCGGGCTGGTCCACGCGGCGTACCGATGGGGCCGCGGTCGCCGGAACACCGAAACCGTGCACGTGACCGGCCGCGTAACGATACCCGGCCGCGATGCCTGACAGACGGCCAGGGTGGACGACATGCGCGGGTACCCCCTGAGGACGGCCGGGCGAGCACGGCGGCGTGGTTAATGGCAGGTCACGCGACGCGCGGTGTATCTCTCAGTGGGCGCCGAGGTCTGCCGTGCCTTCGCAGGCTCGGCCGATCCCATGCCGGATGACGTTCGTTAACCAATGACAGACTGCCGGCGTTCCGGGCCGTCTGCCGCCCGCTCATTCCCGCCGCACGACGTTGTTGCTCAGGTGGAGCGCAGCGGCACCGCCCCCACCCCACCACCATTGCCGCGCGGGGCAACCTCCCGCATAAAACGCAACATCACCCCATCCCGGTGCCGCCATGCCGCAAGACGACCGCCTGACGCTGTTCGGCAGCTTCACCTCCAGCTCCAGCTACAAGCCGATGCTGTACCTGGCGCTCGCCCGCCTGCCGTTCAGCTTCCGCACGGTGAACCTGAAATACGGCGCGCAGAAGCAGCCTGAGTACCTCGCGGTCAACCGCTACGGCCAGGTGCCGGCGCTGCGCCATCGCGGAATGACGATCGTGCAGTCCAACGTCATCCTGGACTACCTCGCGCGCACCACCGGGCACTTCGCCGGGGCCACTGAGCAGGACCGGTGGACCGCGCGCGAGTGGCTGTCGTGGGAGGCGGACAACATCACCAACGTCGCCAAGGTCCGCCACTACAGCCGGTTCCGGACCGTCGATCCGGCGGTGATGGCGTACTACCGCCCGCTGGCGGAGGCGGCGATCGGCTTCGTCGACACGGCGCTGGCCGGCCGCGACTGGTTGGTGGGCGAGGCCCCGACCATCGCGGACATCGGCTGCTGGGGCCGCATGGTGTTCATGGCCGAGGGCGGGCTGGAGATCGAGCGCTGGCCCAATGTCGTCGCCTGGTCGCACCGCCTCGCGGCCATGCCGGGCTTCGCACTGCCCTACGACCTGATCCCGAAGAAGGACCGCGAGATCGACCCGGTCTGAGCTCGCGCCCGCACGGGGCGCCGGGGATCTGTCTCGACCGAGGCGCGAACGCCGCCGGTCCGGTCATCCACTCCGCAAGGCCACAAGCTGCACCGCCGCGACCTTGCGCTACGTCAATGCCGTGCCGCAACCGCAGGCCCACCGTTGCAATCGCTCCATGATCAGGAGACCGGCATGCGATCGCTTCGGGCTTCGCTGCGCCAGTTCATGCTGACCGCGCATACCAGCACCATCCCTTTGACTTGGATCAAAACCCGCGACAGCCAATCAAATCCGCGACTTGATCCAGATCAAAGCGGGGTCGCCGAGTCCAGGTCAGCCTCCCGTCATGCAGCTCACCGACCTGATCGCCGCCTACGACCAGCGCGTGCCACGCTATACCAGCTACCCGACGGCGCCGCACTTCTCCACCGCGGTCGACAGCGCGACCTACGCCGGGTGGCTGCGCACGCTGCCGGCGGGCACCGCGCTGTCGCTCTACCTGCACGTGCCGTTCTGCGCGCAGCTCTGCCTGTTCTGCGGCTGCCACACCGCGGCGGTGCACCGGCCGGAGCCGGTGATCGCCTATGCCCGCACCCTGCTGGCCGAAATCGACCTGCTCGCCGAGGCCATCGGCCGGCGGCTGCCGGTGCGCCATATCCATTGGGGCGGCGGCACGCCGCACGCGCTGCCGGCGGACTGCATGCAAGCGGTGATTGCGCGCCTGCGCGAGCGGTTTGAGCTGCAACCGGATACCGAGATCGCGGTGGAGATCGATCCGCGCACGCTGGACGACGCCTCGCTCGAGGGCCTGGCCTGCATCGGCACCACCCGCGCCAGCCTCGGCGTGCAGGATTTCGACCCCAAGGTGCAGCGCGCCATCGGGCGCATCCAGTCCTACGCGACTACCGCGGCCTGCGCGGCACGGCTGCGCGGCATCGGCGTCAGCTCGATCAACCTCGACCTGATCTACGGCCTGCCGTACCAGACCATGGACGGCGTGGCGGAGACCGTCCGCAGCGCGCTGACGATCGCGCCCGACCGCGTCGCGGTATTCGGCTACGCCCATGTGCCCTGGATGAAGAAGCAGCAGACGCTGCTGCCGCAGGATGCGCTGCCCGGCTCCGCCGAGCGCTATGCCCAGTGCCAGATGGTCGAGCAGGTGCTCACGGGCGCGGGCTTTGCCAAGATCGGCCTCGATCACTTCGCGCGCCCGCACGACGCGCTGGCGGTCGCCGCGCGGACCGGGCGGCTGCGGCGCAACTTCCAGGGCTACACCACGGATGACGCGCCGGTGCTGCTGGGCCTGGGCGCCTCCTCGATCGGCGCGCTGCCGCAGGGCTACGTGCAGAACGCCCCCGGCGTGCCCGGCTGGCGGGAGGCGATTCAGGCCAGCCGCCTGCCGATCGCGCGCGGCATCGCGCTGAGCGCGGAGGACCGGCTGCGCCGCGCGGTGATCGAGCGGATCATGTGCGAGTTCGCCGTCGATCTGGCGGCCGTGGCGGCGCGGCACGGTGCCGACCCCGCCGCGCTGATGGATGCCGCCCCGGCGCTGCAGGCGATGGCGCGCGACGGGCTGGTGCAGTGGAGTGGCTACGAGCTGCACCTCACCGACACCGGCCGCCCGTTCGTGCGCGGCGTCGCGGCGGCGTTCGATACCTATCTGCGCAGCGGCGTCGGCCGCCACTCGGCCGCGGTATGACCGTGATCGATCACGAGGCTTTCGCCGATACGCCGCTGGCGCCCACGCCGTACGACCACCTTGTCGTTCCCGGCTTCGTGCCGCGCGAGGCGGCGGTGGCGGCGGCGGCCAGTTTTCCCGCGCCCGACCTGCCGGGCGTGCTGCCGGCGCCCAGCCACCCGCGCGACGACGCCTGCGGGCGGCTGCTGACCGAGCTGCGCGCGCCGCGCCTCACGCGGCTGTTCGCCGACAAGTATCATCTGCCGCTGTCGCCCGAGACGCTGATGATCACGCTGCGCGCGCGCACAAGGCCGCAGGACGGGCGCATCCACACCGACAGCGGGACAAAAGTGGTCACCGCGCTGATCTACCTGAACGAAGACTGGCCGGGCGAGGGCGGCCGGCTGCGCGTGCTGCGCGGCCCGGACGATATTGAGGATATGGCGGCCGAGGTGCCGCCGCTGGCCGGCACGCTGATCAGCTTTCGCCGCACCGACGCCTCCTGGCACGGCCACAAGCCTTTCGACGGCCCACGCAAGGCGATCATGCTGAACTGGATGGTCGATGCCGTGGCGGCACGGCGCGAGATGCTGCGCCATACGGTCTCGGCCGGCGTGAAGGGCCTGTTCGCGGCATAGGAGATTGTCCCATGGATGGTCTGGCGCCCCTGGTCAGCACGGTGTTCGCCGCCGGCGCCCATGTGCGGCACGCGGTCTGCGCAGCGCACCGCAGCGATGTTCCGTATTCGCACTGGACGCTGCGCGACGTGCTGCCCGCCGCGCTGTGCCGCGCGGTCATCGCGCTGCCGTTCGCCCCGCCGGCGATCGACGACACGCTGGGCAGGCGCGACACCAACAACTCGACCCGCGTCTTCATCTCGGAGGCGAACCGGGCGCAGTACCTGGCGTGCGAGGCGGTGGCCGAGGCGTTCCAGGACGAGGCCACGGTGGCGCTGCTGGAAGACGTGTGCGGCCGATGCCTCGACGGCAGCTCGCTGCGCATCGAATATTGCCAGGACACCGACGGATTCTGGTTGCAGCCGCACACCGACATCGGCGCCAAGCTGTTCACCATGCTGGTGTATCTGTCCGACCATCCGGACGCCGAGCAGTGGGGCACCGACATCTTCGACGCGCGGCACAACCTGGTGGAGCGCGCGTCCGGCGCACTGAACGCCGGGCTGATCTTCCTGCCGGGGGAGGACACCTGGCACGGCTTCGGCGCGCGGCGAATCCGCGGCGTGCGGCGCTCGCTGATCATCAACTACGTCACACCCGACTGGCGCTCGCGCCACGAGCTGGCGTTCCCGACCGAGCCGGTGCACGCGGCGTAGGGCACGCGGCGTAGGGCGGAACAGCGCAGCGCATTCCGCCACACCGCCGCCTCGCAGCACGAACCGATGGCCGCACCAAGGGCACGGGCCAAATCCTTCTGACGATTGACCTCGCCCATGCGGCGTGGTGTTGCGGGCCATCCGATCACCCGGAGGGACGCATCCATGGCCACACCGAAGCCGCTCGTTTTCGACCGTCCGTTGCGAGGGCGGATCTACGACAGCATCGCCGAGACCATCGGCAACACGCCGCTGGTCCGTATTCCGAAGATCGCAGCCGAGGAGGGCATCACTGCCGACATCTGCCTCAAGCTGGAGTTCTTCAACCCGATCGCCAGCGTGAAGGACCGGATCGGCGTGAGCATGATCCTGGCGCTGGAGGCGGCGGGCAAGCTGGCGCCGGGTGCGACGCTGATCGAACCGACCTCGGGCAACACCGGCATCGGGCTGGCGTTCGTGTGCGCCGCGCGCGGCTACAAGCTGGTGCTGACGATGCCGGAGAGCGTGTCGATCGAACGGCGCAAGATGCTGGCCTATTTCGGCGCCGAGTTGGTGCTGACGCCGCGCGAGAAGGGCATGAACGGCGCGGTCGCGAAAGCGAACGAACTGCTGGCGGCGACGCCGGACGCGGTGATGCCGAACCAGTTCGCCAACCCGGCCAATCCGGCGATCCATGTGCGCACCACGGCCGAGGAGATCTGGTACGATACCGAGGGCAAGGTGGACGCCATCGTCTCTGGCATCGGCACCGGCGGCACGCTGACAGGCTGCGCCCAGGCGCTGAAGCCGCGCCGGCCCGGGCTGAAGATGATTGCGATCGAGCCGGCAGCAAGCCCGGTGCTGTCGGGCGGCGCGCCCGGCCCACACCCGATCCAGGGCATCGGCGCCGGCTTCGTGCCGGACGTGCTGGACACCAAGGCGATCGACGAGATCGTTCAGGTGACGAACGAGGAAAGTTTCGTGCTGGCGCGCCGGCTGGCGCGGGTGGAGGGTATTCCCGGCGGCATTTCCTCGGGTGCCGCGCTGGCGGCGACGCTGAAGGTGGCGAAGCAGCCGGAGATGGCAGGCAAGCTGATCGTCACGATCATCCCGTCGTTCGCGGAGCGGTATATTACCACGGCGCTGTTCGAGGGGCTGTAGGGCAGCAATTCGACGGCGGCGGAAACGCGCAGCGTCTTCCGCCGACCGGGCGATGGACGGTCCACGGCACGCCATGCGGCACGGCATGGTAATCCCTGCACCCTTCGGGGTGTGGATTCACTTGACCTCAAACCAGAGCGGGCCGTCGTCCTCGGCGTTGCCATAATTGTATTTGATCAATATCTCGTCTTCGGGCGCAATGGGTTTCACCGCGATGATCGATATCGTGCCGTCGGCTTCGTTCTTCTGATAGGCGGCATTGGGAGCGTAGGAATGGTTATAGAGAGAACCGAATCCCAAAGCGATGGCAGCTCCCTTGTTTTCGGCGCCCCAACCGAAATAATAGTTGTAAAGGTGGGTGTCATCGAGCTTGGTCGCGTCGTCCGATGACAAGGCGATAACCGGGCAAACCTCGATGACTTCGCCCACCCGGAACCGGCGCGCGGCAAATACGCCGCGTCCCCTGCTTGGGCTTTGCTTGACGATCAGGTCGGCCATCCGGGTGCCCGCCTATTCCGCTTCCAGCAAATGGACCGAGAACAGACCTCCATCGTCCATCCACACCGTACCGGCGCGCCATGCGGCCGCATTGGCCAGCGCTACGAAGTTCTTTAGCGTGTACTTGTAGCTGTTCTCGGTATGGATGGTTTCGTTCGCTGCGAATCTGACGGTCCTGCCAGCGACGTGGACGACCTGTTCGCGACGGCTGATCAGGTGCATTTCGATGCGGCTATCCGTTGGATTCCAGATCGCCCGGTGACTGAATCCGTCCAGATCGAAATCGGCATCAGCCTCGCGGTTCAACCGAACAAGCAGGTTGAGATTGAACGCCGCCGTCACGCCGGCCTTATCATTATAGGCCGGAACCAGCGTCGCAGGGTCCTTGCGCAAATCGACCCCGATCAGCAGCCGTGCCCGTGACCCCAGGGTCTCGCGGACTTGCGCCAGGAAGCGTTGGGCCTCGCCAGGCTCGAAATTCCCGATCGTCGATCCCGGCAGGAATCCCAATCGGGGCATGTCGGCAAACTCGTCCGGCAGTCTGACCGGATCCATAAAATCCGTCGGCAGAACGTGCACACGCAGATGCGGATGCGATTTGGCCAAGCGTGCCTGGGCCCGTTGCAATCCCTGCACCGCCACGTCGATCGGGACATACGCAGCACAGATCGGAGCACCCGAACCTTCGCGCGCGCGGAGCAGAAACTCGGCCTTGCTTTCATCGCAGGCGCCGTATTCGACCAGCACGGCGCCTGCCGGCATCGCGGCGGTGACTTCGGGGATCAGCGATTGCAGCAGTCCAATTTCCGTGCGGGTAAGGTAGTATTCCGGCAATTCGGTAATGCAACGGAACAGTCTGCTGCCCTCCTCGTCGTAGAAGAGTTTCGGCGGCAGCGTCTTGCGTGGGTTCAGCAGGCCGGCCAAAGCGGCGGCGACCACATCCTGGCGTATGCAACAGGTGAAGGCGCCATCATTGGACATGTTGCGCGCCTCGCCTAATTGTCGCGTGCCAGCCGGAGGCCGGAAAACTGCCAACGCCGATCGGGGTGAAAAAAATTCCGATAGGTCGGTCGCGTGTGCCCCGGAGGCGTGGCGGCCGAGCTGCCGCGCAATACCATCTGGTTGATCATGAACTTGCCGTTGTATTCGCCGACCGCACCCGGCGGCGGCTGGAACCCTGGATAGGGGCTGTAGGCGCTGCCGGTCCACTGCCAGACGTGGCCAGTCATCTCCCGCATCTCGCCGTCGGCGCTGGCCGCCTCCCATTCGGCTTCGGTCGGCAGCCGCCCTCCCGCCCAACGCGCGAAGGCATCCGCCTCGTACCAACTGATGTGGCGCACCGGCGCGTCGGGATCGAGCGGTGCCAATCCGGCGGGTCCCATCTGCCACCACGCCCCGTCAACGAATCGCCAGTGCAGCGGCGCCAGCCACGCATCCGTCTGCACCCGCGCCCAGCCATCCGACATCCACAGGGCCGGATTGCGGTAGCCGCCATCGGCGATGAAATCCAGCCATTCTGCGTTGCGTACCAGGCGAGATGCCAGCCGGTAGGGCTCCAGGAAAACGCGATGGCGCGGCATCTCATTGTCGAAGCAGAACCCGTCGCCGGCATGGCCGATCCAGACAAGGCCGCCGGGATGTGTGACGAACCGGGTAGGACCCGGCGCATGATCGGGCGCCCGCCAGCCGGGCAACATGGCCGGGGCGAGCGGATTTTGGGCAAAGGCGTGCAGCATGTCGGTGATCAGGAGTTCCTGGTGCTGTTGCTCGTGCTGCAGGCCAAGCTCTGCAATCCCCGCGACGCCGTCCGGCGCCGCCGCCAGCAAGCGTGACATGGCGGTGTCCACATGGGCGCGGTAGGCGTCGATCACCGCGGCCGCGGGGCGCGTCAACAGGCCTCGTATCGGTCGTGGGTGCCTGGCCCCGACCGCCTCATAGTACGAATTGAACAGGTAGCGGAAATCCTGGTCGAACACCTGATAGCCGGGCGCGAACGGACCAAGCACAAACTGCTCGAAGAACCAGGTCGTATGGGCGCGGTGCCATTTGACCGGGCTCGCGTCTGGCATCGACTGGACGCACTGGTCCTCGGGCGACAGGTTGGCGGCGAGCCGCTCGGTGTGCGCGCGGACTTCGGCGTAGCGCGGGATATCGACCGCGGCCAAGGACTCACCCGGAAACGTTGCGGAATCGTTCATGCGCCCCCCTTCGGGACAGACCGCGCAAGGGCACGGCCCGATTATCCCCGCTCTCCGACGCCGCATACCTGCATACCGCCGCGCGGGCTGCAAGACTGCCGGAACCGCCAGCGAGGTCAGAACTTCGGCATCATGACCGAGTCAGGGCATTAGCGTGGCCGCAGCAAGGCCTGGCGCAGCCTCGTCCGGACAGCGCGGCCGGCGGCAAGGTCGTGACAGTTGACGATCGCCAGCCGGAAGCCGCCGGGTGGCATGGCATGCCGGTCCGGCTCCCAGTCCTCATGGAAGGTGATCTGGATGCTCGATATGCCTGGCCGCCGGGTCAGTTCGGCGACCACCGATGCCGGCGGATGTCGATAACGCGGCCCCGACGGGGCGAACAGCACGACACTGTAACCTGTCCGGCGCACGCCCTCGGTGAACGACCAGTGCCGTTCGGCATAAAGCCGGATCAGGGCTGCAACCCAGCCCGCACCGTAGAGATCCGGCCATTGGTCGGCGAAGCGCAGATGCACCTCGATGATCTTACCGCCGATCGTCTCCAGGTTCAGCATTCCGGTGTAATCGGCGAGATTGACGCGAATCCAGGCGTCGCAGGCGGCCTCCAGCTCCGGCCTCGGCTCGGCGTGCACCACCCAGCGGTCGAAGGTGCCGCCTGGCCGCGGGATCCCGGTCGCGTGGCACCACCACACCGCGCGGCCGTTCTCCACCGCGGCATCGCTGGAGAGGTGTTCGCCCTCCAGCAGTTCCATCCAGAAATGACCTGGGGTCAGCGTCGCCTGATACGCCTTCGCCGAGGCGATCACCCGGCTGCCTATCCCCATTCCGCGCAGATTGGTGAGCGGCTTGGAGAAGACCGGGAAAGCCGGCGGCATGACGCCATGCGGGGCGGCGGCGATCCCCTGAGACTGGGCGACCCGCAGCTTGTCATAGACCCAGCGATGCGCCGGGTACCAGGTCCAGGCGTCGGCATCCTCGGTTGGGATGTCAACGTTGTCGGGACAGGGAATTCCTTCGAAATACTGCAACCGCCACGGGTCCGCTTCGCAGATCGCCATTTTTTCCCCCGCGTCGATGACGTTCGTTGCCTCCGTACCGCAACCCGCCCCCCAAGGGGAGAGCGGGTCGTCACATCGCGGCAACATGCTGCGAGCCCCTCGCCCCCCGCAAGGGGAGAGGGAGTAGGTTGGGCAGGCGAGGCATGACGGGTCAGGCGCCGGTCAGCTCGACGTCGATCGTGTCCTTGGATTCGTCGTCGTCGAATTCGACCGCACCTTCCTTCTTGTCGAGATCGGCATAGGCCTTGTCTATCGCCTTCTTGATGTCGGCGATCGCGGCGTCGACCTCCTTGCTGGACTTGCCGATCAGATCCTTCTCGGCGGCCTTGAACATCTTGTCGCAGATGTCCTGCGCGAGCTTGCGGTGCTTTTCCTCGTGCGCTGCGTTCAGGTCCTCGGCGGTCTCGATCGCCTTTTTGTGGCGCGCGTCGGCCTTGCCGCCGGACCAATGGGCACGCTTGATGTCGATCTTCACGCTGAAGCTGATCTTCTTCACCTTTTTATTGTCGTAATCGACTTTCTGCGTGATGGCATAGTTGGTCACGCCGATCTCGCCATTGCCCTCCCGGATCGCGGCTTGGGCGTTCTTCAGAAAGTCCTCGATCGTATCGGCTTTCACGTTGACCAGCGTCTCGCCCGCCATGCCCCGTCCCTCCGGGTGGTTCGAATCAGCAGCGCAATATAGGCGAGGTCGGCCCGCATTGAAACAGGCTCAGCATGAATGTCATCCCGGGCCGGCGCTCGTGCCACGAACCGGCGTTGCCGACGAAGCCCGTGCTAACCGCTGATCACCTCTACGTTCCCGGCGTTGCCGCCCATGTACGGCCATAGCACCTCGGGGACGCGGATCGAGCCGTCGCCCTGCTGGTGGTTCTCCATCACCGCGATCAGCGCCCGCCCGACCGCGACGCCCGAGCCGTTCAGCGTGTGCACGTGCGCCACGCCCTTGCCGTCGGCGGGGCGGAAGCGGGCGTTCATCCGCCGCGCCTGGAAGCCGCGGCAGTTGGAGCACGAGCTGATCTCGCGCCAGGCCTGCTGGCCGGGCAGCCAGGTCTCCAGGTCGTAGGTCTTGGCGGCGCCGAAGCCGGTGTCGCCGCTGCTCAGCACGACGCGGCGGAAGGGGACTTCCAGGCGGCGCAGCACCTCCTCGGCGCAGCGCGTCATGCGCTCGTGCTCTTCGTCGCTTTTGTCCGGGTGCGTGATCGAAACCATCTCGACCTTTCGGAACTGGTGCTGGCGCAGCATGCCGCGGGTGTCGCGCCCGGCCGCGCCGGCCTCGCTTCGAAAACAGTCGGTCAGCGCGGTCATGCGCAGCGGCAGCGCCGCCTCGGCGAGCACATCGCCCATCACCATGGCGGTCATCGGCACCTCGGCGGTGGGGATCAGCCAGCGGCCGTCGGTGGTCTGGAACATCGTGTCGGCGAATTTTGGGAGTTTGTCGGTGCCGTAGGCGGTGGCGTCGTTGACCAGCGACGGGACCACCATCTCGGTATAGCCGTGCTCGCGGGTGTGCAGGTCGAGCATGAACTGCCCGAGCGCACGCTCCAGCCGCGCCAGCGCGCCGCGCAGCACGACGAAGCGGGCGCCGGCGATCTTCGAGGCGGCGGCGAAGTCCATCAGCCCGAGCGCCTCGCCGAGCTCGAAATGCTGCTTCGGCTCGAACCCCAGGTCGCGCGGCGAACCGTGCTGCGCCAGCACGATGTTGGCGGTTTCGTCGGCGCCGTCGGGGACGCCGGGGTCGAGGATGTTGGGCAGGGTTTCCAGTGTTCCCTTGATCGCCGCTTCAAGCTCATCGAGCTCGCGCTTGAGCGTATCATCGTAAGCTGTGCTGATTTGGGCCCGTAGCGCCTCTGCCTCGTCCGTGCGGCCGGCACGCATGGCAGTGCCGATTTGTCTTGAGACGGTATTAGCCGCCGCTCGCGCCGTTTGTATTTCGGTCTCAATTGCCCGTCGTCTAGTGTCCTTAGCAAGGATATCCGCCGATACCGGTGGCAGCCCGCGCCGCGCCATTGCGGCATCGAAGGCGGCGGGATCGGCGCGGACCACGCGGATGTCGTGCATCGGATCAGACCTCAACCGGCTTCGGTTCGACCATCTTGGCGGCAATGACCGAGACCTCGTACAGCGCCAGCAGCGGCAGCGCGAGGCCGCACTGGGTGATCACGTCGGGCGGCGCGAGCACCGCGGCGATCACGAACATGCCGACATAGGCGTAGCGGCGGAACCGTTTCAGCCCCTTCGAGGTGACGATCCCCACCTTGGCCAGCAAGGTCAGCAGCACCGGCAACTGGAAGGTGATGCCGAAGGCGATGATCAGCCGCATCACCAGGTCCAGGTATTCGCCGACGCGCGGCAGCAGCTCGATGCCGATGCCGCCGGCGCCGGTCGGCGTCTGGAAGCTGGCGAAGAACTTCCAGGCGAACGGGAAGACGAAGTAATAGGCGAGCGCCGCCCCCATCAGGAACAGCACCGGCGTGGCCGCCAGGAACGGCAGCAGCGCGTGCTTCTCGCTGCGATACAGGCCGGGGGCGACGAACAGCCAGAGCTGCCCGGCGATCACCGGGAAGGCAACGAACAGCCCGCCGAACATCGCCAGCTTGATCTGGGTGAAGAACGCTTCGTAGAGCTGCGTGTAGATCAGGTGCGGCGCATCCGTGCCGCCCTGGGCTTTCAGCACCTGGGCAAGCGGGCGGGCGAGGAACGAGTAGATGTGCGCCGAGAAGTAGTAGCACACCACGAAGGCGACGAAGAACGCCACGATCGACCACATCAGCCGCCGCCGCAGCTCCAGCAGGTGGTCGAGCAGCGGCATCGGCTTGTCGTTGATCGGATCGTCGGTCGGGGTGTCGCTCATGGCGGGGTCAGACTGGCCCGAGGCGGGCGTGGGCGGCGCGGGCGGCGCTGACCACCTCGGGCGGGATGAAGGCGGGCGGTTCCGGTGCGTCGTCCGGCGCCGGGGTCGGCAGGGCGGGGGGGACCGCGTTCGGGGGCATGAAGGCCGGGGGCAGCGGGGCGGGCGGTTTGCCGGCGGACGAGGTGCAGGCGGGCGCGGCGAGGGCGGGTTCGGTTGCGTCCGGTTCGGCGGCGGCGTCTTCCGGGAGGGCGGGTTCGGCGGGTGCGGTGGTGTCGGCCGGGGTGGGCTCCAGCGGGTTGCCGGCAAACGTGTCGCGCAGCGCGCCGTCGGGGTCGACCGTGCGCTCCATCTCGCCTTTCAGGTCGAAGTTGCGGATCTCGTTGATCGAGTTCTTGACCTCGTCGAGGTTGGCCTCGCGCAGCATCTCGTCGACATGGGTCTGGAACTCGCCGGCCATGCGGCGGGCCTTCTTGATCATGCCGGTGATGGTGCGGATGGCGACCGGCATGTCCTTGGGGCCGATCAGCACCAGGGCCACCGCGGCGATGACGGCCATCTCGGACCAGGCGAAATCAAACATGGCGCCAGCTAGCAGGCATGGGGGAGTGGTGGCTAGTGGCCGGAGGGGATGCCAGTCGGGCCGGTGTGGCGGGAGGGGGTGCCTCCGGATGGGGGTGGGGGTGCGGGGGGGGTCTGGGCGCCGGGATGGGTGCCGGGGTGGCGGGCAGGTCAGCGTGGTGGCGTCGCCGCGAGGAAGCTGCGGACGGCGCGGGCGACGGGGTCGGACGACGGCATCGCCTCTGGGATCCGCCAGCCGGGCGGCGGGGCCGGGGGGCCGAACCGTGGGGCAAGCTGGGACGCCAGGCTGGGCTGCCATGGCTCGGCCAGGGTCGAGCTGCGCAGGGCGATGGCCTTGGTGGGGGTCAGCCGGGTGAGCGGCGGGCCGGCGCGTGGTCGAAGGTGTATAGGGTTGATTTGCGAAATGTCGGTTTTGCCGGGGGTGGCGGCGGGCGGCGACGCGGTGCGGTGCGCGCGGGGCGATGGGTGGGTGGTCGTGCCGGTCAGCGGCGGGGTGGCGCGCGGTTGAGGGTGTACAGGGTTGATTTGCGAAATGTCGGTTTTGCCGGTGGCGGCGGTGGGCTGCGACGCGGGCCGGGGCGGGAGAGGCGATGGGTGGGTGGCGTTGCCGGTGGGCGGCGGGGTGGCGCGCTGGCGAGGCTGTAAAGGGTTGATTCGCGAAATGTCGGTTTTGCCGGGGGCGGCGGTCGGCGGCGAGGCGGATTGCGGCGGGGGAGGCGATGGGCGGGTGGCATTGCCGGTCGGCGGCGGGGCGGTGCGTTGGTGAGGCTGTACAGGGTCGATTTGCGAAATTTCACTTTTGGCCGGCGCGGCGGCGGCGGGGCCGGCCGCTTGCGTGATGCGCTCGACCCTCCGCGCCTGCTACGCCGCGCGCTTGGCGGCGGCGGGCGGGGGCTGGACGGCGCGGGGGGCCTCGGCGGGGATGGCGTTGGAGGGGAGGGACATGCGAGGCGGCTCCGGCTGCCGGTGGTTGACCTGGGCTGATAGATATACTATCTGATGGCGCAATGCCAACTAACATCGATGCCGAGGTGCGGGCGGCGGAGCGGGCAGGACGTCGATTGACGGTCGCTGTGACGTTACCTTTGGGCGGGATCGGGCTGCGCGATTGGCTCGGCGGCGGCGGAAGCGGGCGCGATGCGGGGAGGCGGACCAATGGCACTGACGCGGCGGTTCAACGATTTGGTGCAGCAGCAGGTCGCGAGCGACCGCGCATACGGTCACGTGCTGCTGCGCGAGGGGATCGACGCCATGCTGGTCGGCGACCTGGACACCGGGCGGGCGATCCTGCGCGACTATGTCAAGGCGACGGTCGGGTTCGAGAAGCTGGGCGAGGCGACCGGCATGTCAGCCAAGAGCCTGATCCGCACGCTGGGTCCGCGCGGCGATCCGCGGGCGCGGAACCTGTTCGGCATCATTGGGTACCCGCAAAGGCAGGCTGGGGTGGAGCTGCATGTTACGCAGGAGTCGGGCTAACTCGGGGAGGGCCGGGTCTGCGCCGTTTGCCATAGGGCGTGGAGCGATCATGGCCAACCTGCGTCGCGCTGCCGTTGTGGCGGGACGGCAGGGCGTTTGGGTTTGGCAGGCTGGCTCGGCTGTGGTGCCACTGATGCCTGTCGTGGAGTGCTCGCAACCAAGCAAGGCAGCAAGATCAACACGGATTACACGGATTAAGGCACGGATTACACGGAAAGAAAGTGATGGCGCTGCGCGCAAGGCAAGTATCTTGCGCGAAGCGCCATGTGATCTTTTCCGTGTAATCCGTGCCTTAATCCCACTACTGTCCGGAGTTTTCCGAACGAACTTCGCCTAAATAGTTCATTCATAACGTTTTTCCGCCGATTTTGGATGGTGTCGGTTTGAAGTTGTTGGCGGTTTGCCCGACCCTTTTCGGTGGAGGACCCACCGATGAACGCCGGAAAAACACTGTTCTCGCAGTTGATGGATTGCCTATCGTGGAGCACGTTCGCGCGGATCGTCGCGCGGTATCATGGCGACCACTCGGTGCAAACTTTCCCTTGCACCGAGCAATTCCGGGCCATGGCATTCGCGCAACTGACCTACCGCGAAAGCTTGCGTGATATTGAGGCATGCCTGTCGGCTCAACCCGCGAAGCTTTTGCATATGGGCTTTCGCGGACTGGTCCGACGATCGACGCTGGCCGATGCGAATGAAGTCCGAGATTGGCGCATTTATGCGGAGTTCGCCCAGCGGCTAATCGCGCAGGCGAGACGCCTATATGCAGAAGAGAGCCTGCTGGGGGACCTGGACAGCACGGTTTACGCGTTGGACTCGACCACCATGGATTTGTGTCTGTCCTTGTTCCCCTCGGCGCATTTTCGCTCAACCAAATCTGCCGTGAAAATGCATACTTTGCTGGACCTACGCGGTAACATCCCGAGCTTCATCCACATTTCCGACGGTAAGCTGCATGATGTGAATGCTCTTGATCTGATCGTGCCGGAAGCGGGCGCGATATATGTGATGGATCGCGGGTATGTCGATTTCGCCCGCCTGTATGTGTTGCACCAGGCTGGTGCCTTTTTTTGTAACCCGCGCCAAATCCAATCTCAATGCGCATCGCGTGTATTCCGCCCGGACGGATCGGACGACCGGCGTAATTGCCGATCAGACGATCAGGCTGGATGGGCATTACACGAAGCAAGAGTACCCGGGCACCTCCGGCGGGTGCGCTTTCGGGACGCCAAGACCGGAAAAACACTTGTGTTCCTGACCAACCAGACAGCGTTGCCGGCTTTGACGATCTGCGATCTGTATAAGAGCCGCTGGCAGGTGGAACTTTTCTTCAAGTGGATCAAGCAGCACCTCCGGATCAAGAAGTTCTATGGAACTTCCGAAAACGCGGTGAAGACGCAAATTTGGATCGCGGTGTCCGTCTATGTCCTGGTCGCCATCGTCCGGAAGCGGCTGAAGCTGGACGTCTCCCTCTACACATTGATGCAGGTATTTTCGGTGACAGTATTTGAAAGGAGCTCGATAGAATCTGTCATCTTCCAAACAGCCGACGGTTCCGAATATGTCATGGACGGTAACCAATTGAATTTATTCAGCTATTGACCGGACAGTAGTGCCTTAATCCGTGTAATCCGTGTTGATCTTGCTGCCTTGCTTCGCGCGACCCGCGGCGCCGCTATCGCGGACCGGCCTCAAGGTCCTTGCGAAGCTGCTCGCCGTTCGCGCGCCACCACTCGTGCAGGATGCCGACGTCCCAGGCCATGCAGAAATGTTTCACGCCCATTTCGAGATAGGGCGCGGCCTCGGCGGGGTGGCCGATTTCTACCCGTGGGTGGATGCCCTTCCTGAACGCCGTCTCGATGGTGAGGCGCTCGGCCTTGCGCACGTCGGGGTGCGTCCACTGGCCGGGGACGCCGATGCTCATGGAATAGTCGGCGGGGCCGAACTGCACCATGTCGATGCCCTTGACGGAGAGGATCGCGTCGAGATCGTCGACGCATTCGCGTTTTTCCACCATCAGGGTGATGACCACGTCTTCGAGGGCCTGGACGTAGGCGGGCGTGCCGACCTCGCCGACGCCGCCCACGTCGCGGCGCATGCCGACGCCGAGCAGGCCGCCGGTTTTTGGCAATTCGGCGCGCACCGCGCGGACGGCGGTGGTGGCGTCGGCGACGGTGCGCACATCGGCGAACAGGATGCTTTGGAAGCCGGAGCCGATCGCGCGCATCGCCTGGTGGATGTACTGGGTCTGCTCGATCTTGATCATGCCGGCGAGGTTGGCGAGTTCGAGCGCGCGGCCGAGGTTGTCGAGATCGTGCAGGGAGAAGGGGGCGTATTCGGCGGAGAATTCGATGTAGTCGTACTGGCCGGTGTGGCCGACGAGTTCGATCAGCGTCGGCCAGGAGGAGAGGAGGTGGGTGCCGAGGGTGGGTTGGCCGGCGGCGAGAAGTTCGCGGAAGCGGTTCTTGCGCATGGGGCGGGTCCTTGGGTGTGGCGGCGTTTCCCTCCGGGGGGAGCATAGGCTCCCGCGGCGCGGCGGCAAGGCGGTGGGGGAGCAGACGGAGGCGGCTGCTCTGTCGCGGGTTCCTGGACATGATTGGGATCGACCAAAGACCCGGCCGTGCGACGCCGTCGCTAACTCAACAAATCCTTCGTGCGCCTCTGTGCGACGCTGGCAGTCGTGCGCCAGTCCCAATGCCCGAAATTGGTGGCTAGCTGTCGTTCCCGTTTAGTCGGGCGAGCGTTACTTAATTCTGTGCCGGTTATGCGCCAGACGCGGACAATCGGAGGCGATGCGCATTTCCACGCATGGCGAAGACAGTACCATCGGCAGATCGGACCGAATCCATGCGGCGGCGGAGCGCACCGTTAGAGTCTGTCCGGAAAGGAGCCAAGCAGTTTCAACGGCTTGCAGATGATGCCCGGTCGGATCCTTGCTGATTTCAAGACGAAATCGGGCCAATTTCGCGGCGATGGTCACGATAAATGCTTGAAATCGCCCAATTTCTTTCGGGACAGACTTTACAAACTCTTAGGTCGTGGTCGGCGGCTCGGCCATGACTTCGAACATCGAAAGTCCTCCGCCCAGGTCCTGCCTTTAATATTCGATCGGTGTTGGTTGATCGCCCTGCGTGGCACCAGGCTTGGCCACGCAGGATCGACCGGAGCGATCACGTGGTAGCTTGCCATCTTTTTTTTGCATAGACAATCTATCGTCAAACTGATTAGATTGAGGAACTACGGGAGAAGATTTCATGAAGCGCAGGACGGTGGCCCTTCTCGCAAGTCTCTACGCCGTTGCCCTCGTGGGTCTGGCGCCGCTTGGCGGCTCGTCCGTCGTTGCCGGTACCGTGGCGAAACCGGCGATCAGCGAGGACGTGCGTTCCGTTCTGGCGCAGATGGGGACGACGCTGCTCGCAAAGGAATTCTCGTTCCGTGCCCGGACGATCCGGGTGTATTCGAACAAGAACGATGTGCTGCTCCATATCGAGCATGAATTCAAAGTTACCGTCCGCCGGCCGGACCGCCTGCTGGTTGACGCGACGGGTGATGACGGGCCGCGAAAGCTGATTTACGATGGTAAAACTGTTGTGCTCGCGCTGGACGACGGGAAAACGTACGCAAGCCTTCCCGTTCCAAATGCAATCGAGCGAATGATGCAGGTCTCACTCATCCCCTCATTTTCTTTGGGACATAAAAGAATCGGGCGGCCATAGGGGCGATTCCGGAAAGAATCGCACGAGCGCCGTTGGCGGCATATCCTTGCGAATTCGCCACGACGACTTCCAACTCCGCACGACCCAACACATTTCCCGCCCCGCAACAGCCGGTCGAGAGATGCGATGGTCATTCGGAAGCAGCGGTTCTCCATCAATCAGGTCAGGCAGGTCCTTGGCGACGTGCTGGGCCACGACCTGCACGCCAAGCGCGTCGCCTCGCTCAGCGACGCCACCCTTGGCGTGCTGCGCGGCGCCTCGCTCGCGGTCTGCGCCATCGGCCGGGGACTTGCCGCCGCCCGCAGTCTGAACCCCAAGCACGCGACCAAACAGGTCGATCGCCTGCTCTCCAACCCAGAGATCAAGGTCGACGACATCCTCTCCCGCTGGGTTCCCTTCGTCGTTGGCGCGCGCAGTTCCATAGTGGTGGCATTGGACTGGACCGACTTCGATGCAGACAAGCAAGCCACCATCATGTTGTCCCTGATTACCGATCACGGCCGTGCCACGCCCCTGCTGTGGCTGACGGTCGACAAGCGCACGCTCAAGGACAACCGCAGCCTCTACGAGCATCGCGTGCTGGTGCGGCTGGCAGAACTGCTGCCGGCCGACGTCAAGGTCTGCGTGGTCGCCGACCGCGGCTTCGGCGACCAGAAGCTTTACAAGGTGCTGACCGAGGAATTGTGCTTTGACTACGTCATCCGCTTCCGCGGCAACATCGCTGTCACCGCCACGACCGGAGAAACCCGCACCGCTGCCGCCTGGGTGCGACCCGGCGGACGCGCCCGTGTACTGCGCGGCGCTGAGGTCACCGCCGATCGCTATCCAGTGGGAACCGTGGTCTGCGTTCAGCACCCCGACATGAAGCAGGCCTGGTGCCTGGCCGCCAGCACCACCGACGCCACCGCCAAGCATCTGATTGGATACTATGGCCGTCGCTGGGGAATCGAGTGCGGGCTGCGCGATACCAAGGACCTGCGCTTCGGCATGGGGATGGGCACGATGCATGTCAAATCACCGGAGCGGCGTGATCGGTTGTGGCTGATCAACGCTTTCGCGGTCGTGTTGTTGACGTTGCTCGGTGCCGCCGGCGAGGCGCTGGGTTACGACCGGATGCTCAAGACCAACACCGCCAAGCGGCGTGTCCACTCGTTGTTCCGTCAGGGCTGCATGCTTTACGATCTGATCCCCACGATGCCGGAAACCAGGCTGCGTCCGCTGATGCAGCGCTTCTCTCAAATGCTGCAGGACCAGCCGCTCTTCGCAGACGTTTTCGGCCCGGTCTGACAAATGAGGGGAGTCTTGAGGATGCAGGTGGTCATAGGTCGTTTCGGCGTTGACTTTCCGCTGGCGGACTTCCTGACCGATGCACCTGACAAGGCTTTCTTGACAGGTGTAACAGCCGGCCGCGAGGTGAACACCGTGACGATCGATGGCGTTCCATGCCGCCATCTGGTTTTTTCACAGCCACCAGGCATCGAGCTGGAGCTTTGGTTGGAGAAGAATGACCGTGCGGTGCCGCGGCGGTTGATCGTGACCTATAGCTCGCTTCCCGGCAAACCGAATTTCGTTGCGGAAATGTCCAACTGGGACTTCACAGTCCATCCGTCAGATGAAGGGTTCACATTCAAGCCGCCCGAAGGGGCAAAGCAGGTGGACTTTGGTGCAGTCACTGGCGCATTACATGCAGGAGCGCCGCAATGATCCGGCTGACAACGTTCTGTCTCGCGGTTTCAATGGGATTCGCGGCAACCTCGCATGCGTTTGGCTGGGGAGCTGTGAGTGGCCCGAATGGTGGCGCTGCGTACCGCGGCCCTGCGGGTGGGGCGGCCGTCCGTGGACCGAACGGTGGGGCGGCCGTCCGTGGGCCGGCCGGTGCTGGGGCCGTCCGCGGGCCAAATGGCGCAACTGCGGTTCGAGGTCCCTATGGTGGCGCTGCGGTTCGGGGTCCTTATGGCGGCGCAGCCTATGTTGGCGGCGTCCGGCCGTGGGCACCGCTGCCCTATTACGGAGCCGTCGTCGCCGGCGTCACGATTGGGACCGTTATCGCAGCCACAGCCGTGCCTCCCGCGCCGGCGCCTCAATTGTGTTGGTACTGGTCCAGCCCCGCCCAGACCCAGGGTTACTGGGACTATTGTCCTCAATAGGGGTCGCAAGGCAGGCCAGCCACGGCGTGATGGCACGTGGAGGCAACATTCCGGCCGCGGCGACGGAATGGTTACTAGGGGTCAGCACGTGCTGTTTGCCTGAGTTGGACCCAATGACTGCAGTGGGTGGGTAGCGGACATTCGCACCAGACCCTGAGGACAGCGCCGCGCATGGCTATCCTAGCCACGGACCATCCCCCAACCTCGATCATTGCGGTGCGCGATCGCGGCGATCCGAGCCATCGCTTGCGGCATTCTGTGATCCCTTCTCGCACCACGGAGATAGGGCTAGCTTCCGGCTTCGGTCACTCAGCGAAGGAGGAAGCGGTGCGTTCATCAATGGGAATGCTGGCGGCATTGGCGATTGGCTTGGCGGTACCGGCGGCCGCTCAGCAGACCACCACAACCGATCCACAAATTCAGAAAGAGGCCGCCGTGATCGTCGCTCGGCTCACGGAGGTCACCAATAAGGGCGACACCCAGGCGCTCGGCGAGTTATTCACAAACGATGCGATTCTCATTGATGTCTATGGAAGGCACACAACGCGGGAGGCAATCCAAGACTCGCGTCGCAACGTCCATAGCATGGGGCTGACGGTCACGACGAAGGTCGAGGACGTGCAGAGCGTATTTGGCGGGCAGGGTATGCTGTGTGTTGCGTCCTATACAGGGTCGTACCGCAACAACCCCTTGGCGTCGCAAGTTCACGGCAACGAGATGTTTGTTCTCGAAAAGACCGGCGATGATTGGAAGATCGTCGGCCTTACGGTGTCCCGCCAGTGATGACGGAGATAGTAAGCCAAGTCACACTCATGCTGACAACCTCGAAATCGTCGCCTGACTGACGTTGAAGCTGCGGGCAACGCTGCGTTGTGTCTCTCCGGCGTCGATTCGCTTGCGCCCCTCTTGCTGTTGATGTGGCGTGAGCGAGGGCTTTGCGACCAAACTCGACGTCATTGGCCTTGGCGTCGGCACGGCCCCGTGCTGTGCGCTCGACGATGCGGCGGCGCGGCGGCAAGGCGGCGGGGGTTGGGGAACGGCCGCCTGGTGGCGCGGAAAGCTTAGCCGGACATCCGGCGATACTGACGATTTGCCGATCCGGGCCGGCGCCCTCGCTGAACCATGACAGTTCCATCGTTGCCCAGCCATCGTCTGCCGGCGGCGAACGCGGCCACGCCGGTCAGCAGCACCATCCAGCCTGGCGGCTCCGGTACTGCGTAATAGGCGGTGACGAAAAAGTCCTCGCCGACATAATCGATGCCGGGGGAATTCAGGCCGGAATGATCGGTGCTCTGATAGCCGTTGCGCAGCGAATAATCCCAGGCAAATCCCGGCGCCGGCACGGTCGTTGTGGCGTAGTCGCAGGGTGACGCTGCCATGAGCTGGTCGTCCGTGGCTGCGCATGACCAGTAATACGTCATCTGGATATCATTGAATGGATTGTTGGCCGCGGTCGGCTGCGGCGTGACCAGGGCAGGGTTCCCGGTCGTCCACCCCAGCTCGTTCAGGCCGTAGTACAAATAGGCGAGCGGGTTGTCGGTGGGGTCCGCACAGGCCTGGCCGACGCAGCCGATATTGTTGAACGGCGGCAGGGTCCAGCCGATCAGGCCGAGATACTTTATGTGGTTGAGGGCCCAGACGAATTGCTGCGCCGACGACCAGTTCATCGAACCGTCCGGATTGATGCAATTCGGTGCGTGGCTCGGCGTGCCGACGCCGTTACAGACCGTCATCCCCAGCATCGTCTGCAATTGCGCGGGCGTGTATGTGGCGACGAGCGTCGCGGCCGGGTTGGCGTCGACCGGCAAGGTCGTGCCAGTGGTCGGGTCATAGATCGCCTGATTATTGTCGGTCAGCGTCGGCGGACCGTTGCCGGTTTCTGTGCCCGGGATCATTGGCAGGACGTCAAGGAATGTGCCGACGACATTGACCTGGCCCGGATGGTTCATTTGCGGCTGGTTCTCGCTGACGATGCCATCCGGCAGGCCGGTGGCGAAGGAGAACGCCAGGTGGTTGAGCGGATCGGCGTTCGTGTTATGGCCGGCGGACCAGTAGAAATTCGGCTGGAGGTTGTGCAAGCAAACCGACGTGCTGCCGCCGAGGCAGACCGTGTTCTGTGCCACCGGCACCGCCGAGTTCGGCGCCGTGAGGCCGAGGCTGTTGCTGTACAGCGCGCCCAGCGCGGTGTTGACGCAGCCGAAGCCGAAGGGGTTCCCGGCGCTGCCGATGCCGCTGCAGCCCGTTGCCCCCCCGGTCCAGGTCGTCGGCAACTGCCAGTTGTTGTGGCCCTCGAAGTCATGGGCGTTCAACTGCTGAACCCAATCCGTCGCGGCCACGTAGTTCATCGAGCCGTCGCTGTTGATGCAGTTCGGCCCGGCGATCTGGTTGCAGCCCAGGCCGTACGTCTGGCTCGCCGGCAGGTTGAAGTTGGCCAGCCAGGTGAGGCCGGTGCTGTTGTCGTAGACCGTCTGCCCATCCGCGCTGAGGATCAGCGCGGCGCGTGCTGCCGTCGTGATGCAGGTCAGCATCATGATCATCAGGAATAGGCCGAGACGTTGCATGGTCTGCCCGTGCATCGTGCCGAAGTGATGGGTGCGGCGTTCAATATACATTGCGGACCTCGTCATGCCGACGCGCAACGCGACGTTGACCGAAACGTGATGGCGTGCGGCGTGCCCGATGAAATACCACACCAGCAACGGCTGCTGCATCGGGCCCGAGCGTGTTCGTGACTCCAACGCCCGGCTAACTCGTTGCCTGTTAAATTGAATTCCAATCGTCCGTCCTTTGAATGATCGGAGATCACCTTAATCCGGAAGCACCGCTGCCTAGCGGTCGCGCTCCTCGGGCGCGCCTGCCGCGGCTTCGCCTGGTGCGTCGTCCGCGCCTTGGGCTGCCGCCGGTCCCGCACCCGTGTCCGCCTCCCCCATCGCCGCAGCCCGCGGCACCGGCAGCTCCAGCAGCAAATCCTCCCGCCGCGGCAGATCCCGCAGCTCCTTCAGCCCGAACTGCGCCAGGAAATGCGGCGTGGTGCCCCACATCGCCGGGCGGCCGGGGGTCTCGCGGCGGCCCTTCAGCACGATCAGCTCGGCCTCCAGCAGCGCCTCCAGCGTCTGCTGGGCCAACGCGGTGCCGCGGATTTCCTCGATCTCGGCCCGCGTCACCGGCTGGTGATAGGCGATGATCGCCAGCGTCTCCATCGCCACCCGCGGCAGGCGCCTGGGCACCTGCACCACCTTGCGCAGCCGCGGGGCAAGGTCCTCGGCGGTGCGGAACATCACGCCGCCGCCGGCCTCCACCAGCTCCACCCCGCGCCCGGCATAGCGCGCGCGCAACGCGGCCAGCACCGCGTCGGCGTCGGCCGTCTCGGGCAGAAGCTGCGACAGCGCCCGCGCGGTCACCGAGCCGGCGGAGGAAAACACCAGCGCCTCGGCCAGCCGCAGCGCGTCCTCATCCGGCACCGAGTCGTCGGGCGCAGGCCCTTCGGCCGGCTGCGGTGCCCCGTTCTCGCTCATGCCGGAGTCCTCGCTCATGCCGGAGTCCTCGCTCATGCCGGAGTCCTCGCTCATGCGCCGTCCTCCACGCCGGCCGCATCCGGGCCGCCCGCCTCGGCGCGGCGCAGCAGGATCGGGCCGAACGGTGCTTCCTGGCGCAGCCGCAGGGTGCCGCCGCGCGCCAGCTCCAGCCCGGCCAGCAGCGTGCTGGCGAGCGCCGCGCGGCGTTGCAGAGGCCCGCCCAGCGCCTCGGGCAGGAACTCGTCCAGGCTGGTCCAGTCCGGCAGCGAGCGGAGCAGCCGTGCCAGCCGCCCCAGCGCGTCCTGCACGCTCCACAGCGTGACCGGGCGCGGGCGGTAGGCGCGGCGCGTGTCCGCCACCCGCCGCGCCATCTGCACATAGGCGCGCACCAGCGAGGTCAGGTCCAGCGCCAGGCGCGAGCGGTCGATCGCGGTAAAATCCTCCGGCGCGCCGCGGGCGAACACGTCGACGCCCAGGCGCGGGCGGGCGCCCAGCCACAGCGCGGCGGCGCGCATCGCCTGCAGGTCGCGCAGCCGGGCGGCGAGCACGTCGACGGCGGTTTCGGCTTCCTCGGCCTCGGCGCCGGCGGGGAGCAGCAGCTTGGATTTCAGCCAGGCGAGCCAGGCGGCCATCACCAGCCAGTCGGCGGCCAGCTCCAGGCGGATGCGGCGGGCGCCCTCGATCACCGCGAGGTACTGCTCGACCAGCGCCAGGATGGAGATTTTCGCCAGATCAACTTTTTGCGTCCGCGCCAGCTCCAGCAGCAGGTCGAGCGGGCCGTCGAAGCCCTCCAGGCGGACGCGCAGGCTGTCGGCGGGTGCGTCCGGGCCGGGGGCCCCAGGGCAGACGGACCGGCAGACGGACTGGCGGGCAGTCCGGCGGGCGGGCCGGCAGGTGTCGGCGCGGGCAGCGGCGCCTCAGAAGACGTCGGCATCGCCCGGTCCGACGTGGTGGCCGGCCAGCAGCATGATCACCCGGAACGCCCAGGGCAGGATGGTGTTCAGCAGGTAGCCGAACGGGTCGAAGGCGATGCCGAAGTCGGCCAGCATGCGCGGCAGCAGGAAGATGACCAGCAGCACCAGCACGATGCCGAAGCGCTCCAGCCGCGCCCAGGCCTGCGCCAGGCGCGGCGGCAGCAGCCCGACCGCGATGCGTCCGCCGTCCAGCGGCGGGATCGGCAGCAGGTTGAACAGCCCCAGCACCAGGTTCACCAGCATGAAATACAGCAGGAAGGTCGCGGCCAACTGGTTCAGGCTGTCGGGCAGGTAGACCAGGCCGTAGACCAGCAGTGCCCCCACCCAGGCCAGGAAGAAGTTCATCGCCGGGCCGGCGGCGGCCACCACCATCATGCCCCGCCGCGGGTGGCGGAAGCGCCAGGCGGCGACGGGCACCGGCTTGGCCCAGCCGAACATGAAGGCGACGCGGTGGATGGTCAGCAACTGGAAGATCAGCAGGAAGCCCGGCAGCAGGATGGTGCCGACGCGGTCCACGTGGCGCAGCGGATTGAGTGACAGCCGCCCGGCGCACTTGGCGGTGTCGTCGCCCATCGCCAGCGCCGCGTAGCCGTGCGCCGCCTCATGGAGCGTGATCGCGAGCACGATGGGAACCACCGCCAGCGCGATCTGGACGATCAGGTTGGTCACGCGAGCAGCCGATCGCGCTCGGCGGCCAGGGCGGCGGCGTCGAGGGTCAGGCGCCGGCGTCGGGCCAGCGCGCGGGCGTGGCTCAGGCGCGCCGCCGCGGCCGGGGTGAGTGGCGGGCAGGCAGCCAGCAGCGCCGCCGTGGGCGCGGCCTCGCCGGCGCAGTACAGCGCCAGGTCGCAGCCGGCCGCCAGCGCCTGCAGGGCCAGCTCGGCCGGCGCACCGGCCGGGGCCAACCCGGCCCGGACAAACCCGGCCCGGACAAACCCGGCCCGGGCAAACCCAGACAGGGCGCGCATCGCCAGGTCGTCGGTCACCAGAACTCCTTCGAAGCCGATCCGGCCGCGGATGACCCGCTCGATGATCGCCGGCGCCAGCGTCGCCGGCAGGGCCGGATCCCAGGCCGGATATAAGATGTGCGCCGTCATGGCCCAAGGCAGGTCGGCATTCAAGGCGAAGGGCAGCAGATCGGCGGCGAGATCGTTCGCCACGACGGTGGGCAGCGCCAGGTGGCTGTCGAGGTGGGCGCGGCCGTGCCCCGGCGCGTGCTTGCCGACCGGCTGGATGCCGGCCGCGAGCAGCCCGGCGGCCACCGCACGGCCGAGGCGGGCGACGGCGGCCGGGGCCTCGGCATAGGCACGGTCGCCGATCACCGCGTGCGCCCCCGGCAGTCCCAGGTCGAGCACCGGCGCCGCGGCCACGTCGAACCCGGCGGCGGCGCAGTCGAGCCCGATCAGCGCCCCGGTCAGCCAGGCCGCGCGCAGCCCGTGCGCCGGCGAGCGGGCGAACAGCGCACCGAGCGCCGCGGCGGGCGGGTGCGCGTGCCAGTGCGGCGGGCGCAGGCGGGCGACGCGGCCGCCCTCCTGGTCGACCATCAGCACCGCCTCGGGCGGCAGCACGCGCCGCAGCGTCGCGACCAGCGAGGCAAGCTGGGGTGGATCCACGATGTTGCGCGCGAACAGGATCACCCCGGCGGGAGGGTGAGCGCGGAACATATCTGCTTCGGTCGGCGCAAGGTCCGCACCGGCGATGCCGACGATCGCCGCCTTCATGCGGGCCGCTCGGGCGATGGCTTGGGGGCCGCGATGCGGCGGTCACGGTCGGACGGCGCGCGGCGGGGTGCTTGGGCGAGGGGCCGGGTCACGACTGCCGCCACCCCGATGCCTCGCGCCGTGGGAACGTCGATCGCATTCCTTGCCTCTGCGTCATGGCCGGGCCCTGTCGCGGCCATCCGCGCGCCACGGCTGAAGCGCAGATGGCCGGGACAGCGCCCGGCCATGACGGATAGCGGAGCAATAGTGTCACCACCAAACTCGCCTCCGGTGTGGCCGACCCCGCCCTCAACCTCTACTCTCCCTGCCGCAACGACCTGGAGGACCACCCCATGGCACGCGTGCCCTACCTCGAGCCGTCGGACCTGGCGCCGACCGACCAGGACCTGCTGAAACGGCCGATCGCGCTGGCCAAGGCGCTGGCCAACGCCCCCGGCGCGGCGCGCGCCATGCTCGGGTTTGGCCACCACATCCGCTACGGCACAAAACTGGACCCGCGGCTGCGCGAGCTGGCGATCCTGCAGGTCGGCTGGCTGGCGCGCTCGCCCTACGAGTGGTCGCACCACGTCAAGCTCGGCCTCGATTTCGGCGTCACCGAGGCCGACATCAACGCGCTGATCGACGACACCGCGGGCAGGCCGACCGGGCTCGACGCGCTGACGCGGCAGGTGCTGCACGCGGCGCGCGAGATGACCATCGACGGTGCGATGTCCGATGCCAGTTTTGCCGGGCTGCGGGCGGCGCTGGGCACCGAGGGCGTGATCGACCTGGCCGTCGCCATCGCCCATTACAACGCCGTGGTCCGCCTGCTGGCGACGCTGCAAATCGACGTGGAGGACGACTACCTGCCGTATTTGCACCGCTTCCCGCTGCCGGTAGGTTAGGCGGCATTCACCCTATCGCAGGAGACTCAGGTGCGGATCGGCGTTCCGAAGGAGATCAAGACCCACGAGTACCGCGTCGGCCTGACCCCGGCGGGGGCGCGAGAGCTGGTGACCCACGGCCACCAGGTCCTGGTGCAGCAGGGTGCCGCCGCGGGCATCGGCTTCGGCGACGACGCCTATCGCGCGGCCGGCGCCGCGATCGCGCCCGACGCCGCCGCGGTGTTCGCCGAGGCCGAGCTGATCGTGAAGGTGAAGGAGCCGCAACCCGGGGAGATCGCCCGCCTGCGCGCCGGCCAGGTGCTGTTCACCTACCTGCACCTCGCGGCCGACAGGGCGCAGACCGAGGGCCTGATCCGTTCCGGCGCCACCTGCATCGCCTACGAAACGGTCACCGACCGCAACGGCGGCCTGCCGCTGCTGGCGCCGATGAGCGAGGTCGCCGGGCGGATGTCGGTGCAGGTCGGCGCGCACTGCCTGGAACGCGAGCAGGGTGGTGCCGGCATCTTGCTTGGCGGCGTCCCCGGCGTGCCGCCGGCGCGCGTCGTGGTGATCGGCGGCGGCGTCGCCGGCACCAACGCCGCACGCATGGCGGTGGGGCTGGAGGCGTCGGTGATCATCCTCGATCGCTCGCTGCCGCGGCTGAAGGAGCTGGACCTGCAGTTCGGCCCGCGCGCCACCACGGAATTCGCCACCGCCGAGGCGATCGAGCGTGCGGTGCTGGGCGCCGACCTGGTGATCGGCGCCGTGCTGGTGCCGGGGGCCGCGGCGCCGAAACTCGTTTCGCGCGCGCTGCTGAAGCGGATGCGGCCCGGGTCGGTGCTGGTGGACATCGCGATCGACCAGGGCGGTTGTTTCGAGACGAGCCGGCCGACCACGCACTCGGCGCCGACCTATGTCGAGGAGGGCGTCGTGCATTATTGCGTCACCAACATGCCGGGCGCGGTGGCACGCACGTCGACGTTCGCGCTGACCAACGCGACGTTGCCGTTCGTGATCGCGCTCGCCGGGAATGGTTGGCGCGGTGCACTGCGCGCCGATCCGCATCTGCGCGACGGGCTGAACGTGCACGCGGGCCAGGTGAGTTACGCGGCGGTGGCGCGCGACCTGGGGTTCGACTACGTGGCGGCGGAGACGTTGCTGGCCGCGGCGTAGGGGTTGGCCGGCCGCAAGCCGGGCGAGCCGCAGGGCGTGCGGCGCTCGCATGCCGTCGGGGGGCTGCCGCGGGGTTTGCGCTTTCTGCCGTGCTGGCCGGCTGTGCGGCGCAGTCGCCGGTCTGCACGGCGCCGGCGGGCCACGCGATGCTGGACGCCGAGCTGTTCTTCGGCCGCTCGATTGCGAAGGCGCATCAGGGTGAATTCGGCGCGACAGTGACGGACGCGGAATGGGCCGCGTTCGAGCAGGACGTGCTGACGCCGGCGTTTCCGGACGGACTGACCACGATGGATGCCGAGGGCCAGTGGCGGAACCCAGCGACCGGGCTGATCGGTCATGAGCAGACGAAGCTGGTGATTGTTGCGGCGCCGGATACCGAGCAGACGCGTCGGTCGCTTGAGGCGGTCATGGCGGCGTATCGGACGCAGTTTCATCAGCAATTGGTCGGACTTATCCTGCGGCGCGGCTGCACGAACTTCTGAACTCCGAAACTTCGGGATGGACCCCCAGGCCCGCGCGTGGCCGCCGAATCGGAACTTGCCCGGCAAGGCGCATGGTTCGTTCCCCCAGGGAATCCTCCCTGCGACACTGCCCGCAACCCGTCGTATCAACCGGGAAATCAGCTCGTCTTCGGTCAGGACGTCCGGACCGCCTCGGTCCAACGCGGAGACGACACGGCCGACGGGCGCCCGGCGCCTGTCAGTGCGCGGGGACGGTCAGCCGCCGCAGGTCGACCAGCAATTTGCCGGCGAATTGATCCCTCAGCGCGGCCCACGCGTCCGCGTCCGCGGCAATTCCGTCGTACAGGATGCGCGGCACGGTCACGCCCGTCAGGACGCGTTCCGTCGCCGCCACGACCCAGACCAGGTCAAGACTGATCTCATCGCCCCCGGTCAGGCGCAGCTCGGTCTCATCGGAGAGCGGCGCGCCGTCCACCGAGCGCATGACCGCAATCTTCAGCAACTCCAGCGTGACATCGTCCAGACCCAGGTCGCGCGCGATCAGTTTTTCTCGCAACGCGGTCCAGCCGAACACCAGCCGTACCTGAAGATCCTTGCCAATGTCCCGCGCCAACGGCGGCGCGGCGTCGCCGAACGTTTCGGCGTAGGTCGCGCGCGCCTCGTCCTCGACCTGTGTCCATTGCGCAAGCAGGCTGACTGGTTCAGCCATGATCCATTGCGCGCCGCGGACATGCAGCAGCGTCAGATGCGGCGGCAGCCGCAACGTGGCGCCGCACTTGCTGCACGGCTCAGCCTGGAAACTCCCATCCAGGATCGCCGCGCGCAGGTCCGGCCGCCGGTCGGCGTTCACGCTGGCGGTGCGCTGCACCGTCGTATCGGTGCCGCAACTTGGACAACTCATGGTGGCCGGGTGAAAGATCGACACAAAGCGCACTCCTCATCCGTGCAAACCCCGCAATCCAGGATGACCGCGACAGGGCGCTCCCGCGTCCGCCGCTGTTCTACGCCGCGACATCAGGCCGCCACATGTATTTCGCGACGCCGGCGCTGACGCCCGATGGCGGCGGCTTCCTGGTGAACCAGCTCACGGCGAACAGCTCGGAGAACCATTCGCCGGGCGATCTCCATTGATAGTCGGAGACACGCGTCGCACCTCGCGAGGCGGCAAGATAGCTGTACCATTCGCCGCTTTTGGCTTCCTGATAGACGCGCCCATCGACCGCGAGATTCTCGCCCCCTTCGTACCACGGCTCCTCTCCTGCACGTAATGGCAGACATCTATCGTCCAGGAATCCCTTGGCCTTCGACCAATAGGCCGCGCTGAGCCCCTCCGGCTGCTTGACGTCGCCCGATTTCAGGGCGGGCCCGACGGCTTGCATCAGGACGGAGTTGTCGACCTCCTTGCCGACCTTGACGACCTTTCGCAGCTCCGCCGCGAAGACGGCCACGACCTCATCCGTGGAATGCTTCTCCCAGCCGGCGTCGCCGCCACCCATTTCCGCGTCCATGATTGCGTGCAGTTCATCGACGGAATGGCCGATCTCATGCAGCGTCGTCACTTTGAAGGCATTGAGCGGGGTCTCGATGCCGTCGACCACGTATGGGTTTTCCTCGTCGCGATCGCCGAATTTCTCCATGGTGATTGCCGCGTAGAGATAGTCGTATGCTCCACCGCCTGACTTGGTTTCATCATATTTCAGCTTCTTCAGCATCGGCTGCACGACGAACTCCTTTGGAACCATCGCGAACATATCGAACACCATGTCCAGGTTGGCGGTCTTGAATCCGGGTGGGATTTCGATCTTCAGGCCATAAAGGGTCTCCAGTGCCGCCTGGTAGATTTTGGCTTCGTCGGCGGTCGTGAGATCACCGGTTGTGCCGTGCGTCACATCGTCGGCCGCATCCGCCAACGCCTCCGCGCGTTCCAGTGTCTCGTCCGCGTCCCGTTTGATCCGATTGAGCGCGTCAAAGCGCTGCTTCGCATCCTCGATGTCCCTCGCCTCACTTAAACGCGCGCCGATCTTCTCCGAAATGGTCCGCAAGGCGGCGGTGTCGAGGACGGCATCCTCCGCCGTATCGAGCGCCGTATTGATGCGCCGCACCACGGCCTTGATGGCTTCTTCCAGTTCCTCTCCCAAGTCCGGATCGGCCGCCTCGGCATCCAATTCCCTCTGGACGTCGGCCAGTCTCCTGGCGATTTCCTTGGCGGCTGCGACCGCCTGGTCCACGCTTTCCAGCTTTTGCGCGTCGGCGAGGCTGGTCTGGATCCCCCTCACCTGGCTCTCGATGTCGTCCGTCCGCACGCCGATTTTCGCCAGGGCGGCGATGTCCTGCCTGACCTTCTTGAACGGGTCGTCAACCAGTTTGCGAATCGCCGCCGCCACCGGCTCCTTGTCGAACGCGGCGCGCCCCTTGCTGAGCGCATCGAGCGCGTCGCGCGCGATACCCTCCAGGACCTCCACGTACTTGTCGATGTCGGTCAGCTTCCCCGCCACCGTCTGGCGCGCGAGCAGGTCGGAATAGACGGCGACCGGCTCCGCCGCAGCCGGGCCGCGACGGTCCTGGTGGATGGCATCGATCAGAACCTTCAGCTCCTTGAGCGCATCCACGGCCGTCCCGGCGGGTTGCGTAAGGCGCCGATAGTCAGCCAGTCCTTGCTCCGCCTGCTGGCGGACGGTTTTCAGCGTTTCGATGCGCGTTTCGGGTGGCATTACACTGTCGGAATGTCTCGCGGCAGCGCATGTTGCATAGAGTTCTTCAGCACGGTGTTTGAGAAAAGCGACATCGAGCTTGAAATTGAAGGCGCCTCCAACCTCCGTCTCGAACCGCTCGACCGCGGCCTCGGCGGGGGCACTCACCTCCTTAACGGCCGCAGCAACGGCGTCTCGCGCAGCGTTGGACGCGGCGATCCCGGCCTTCAGGGCCCTGGTCCAGAGTGGATTAAGGGCCAGGACAGCGTCACTGATTGGCCCCTGCTGAATTCTGTCCAGCTCCTGCCTCACCGCATCCCGATCAGCGATGGCCTTCGAGGCATCGGCCCTGACGGATTCGATCGTTTTGATGGAAGCCGAGATTTTCTCGAGGTCTCCCTCGATCTTGGTTCGCAATTCGTCGATCTTTTTGTCGTCGTCGGACCGGTCGCTCCCCGGCTGATCGTTCAACTCGGTCACGGGGCCCGACTGCGACTGCATCATCGGAAGCGGCATGGAAGTTGCGGCCTGCGGCGACGCGCCGACCACGGTCGCCGTGACCGGCGTCGTCGCCGTGACCTCGCCGACATGTCCCAGCAGCATTGCGACTTGCCTGGCGAGTTCCGACGGCCCGGCGGTGGCGACGCTCGGGTCGGCCACTTTCGGCACGGCGCCGGATTGGGACTGCGGCGGCGTGACATTCGGGTCAAATGAGAAATTTCCCGGCTTTCCCGTTGCCCGGAATTTCTGTCCGCATCCCGAGCAGGTCGGAATCTCGCGGTTCGACCAATATCCTTTGCTGTCTTTGCCGGTCTTGTTGGAGCAGCCAGCATGCAGGTAGTAGGCCGGCATTTCTCTTTGTCCCCCCGTGAGATCTGTGTTCGATGCCTCAGGCCGTGCCGGTCGCCGTCTGGCCCGCCAGCATCCCGCCGACATCGTCGAGCGCCGCGATGAAGGCCGGGCGAACCGCGACGCCGTTGCTGTCGAGCAGCGAGAACAACGCGTCCTGCATGATCGCGGCGCGGACCGACGCCGCCGTCTGCCGCGTCGTGTCGATGCCGTCCGGCGCATTGTTGGCCTGCGCCGCCTTCAGCACTTCGGCGAGCGCCGCCCAGTGGCTGCCAAGCGCGTCGGCGAATTTGCCGGCCTGTTCGGGGAAGAAGGCCTCAAGCTCCGCCTGCAAGGCACTCGCACCGGAACGCGCCTGCACCAGCGCGTCGTCCCATCGCTTCTGCGACGCCTGCAGAATCTCCTTGGTCCGCGCGACGATGCCGGTCGGGATCACCTGTGCCGCCTGGGCGGCGTCGTCACGCCGGCTGAGGCTGGCCAGCTCGAAAACCGCGGCGCGCACGGCCGCCTCGTCGCCGGCGGAAACGCCGGCCGCGAAAGCCGCCTGCTGGGCGGCGATCGCGTCGGCGAGAACCGGCGACGTCAGCGCGACCCGTTCGAGTGCCGGCTTGAGCCTGTCGTGCGCAGCCTGGAGCTTCGCCATCTGATCGGATTGCTGCTGCCGCGGTATGCTGACACCGAGCACACGCTGAACCCACGCATCCTGCTGCTCGTTGGCCATCGTTATGACGATCCCCGCCTCGGTCCAGTGCCGCTGCTCGGCGGAGCGGCCTGTCCCGACATTCCCCGGACAGCCAGGCCATCTGACCAGCCCCGCGGCACGTTAGCCGCCCTTTGAAGCGGTATGCAACGACCGGGGCGCCGGGCGCGCGTCTGCGGCGAGGCCGATTGTCGTTCATCCGGAAAATCCGGGCTGAACCCGGCGGCGCGACCCTACAAGGTGACCGCTGCCTTGCCGGCCGCCCCGTACGTCTTGAACCTTTCGCGCGCCGCCTGCATTTCCGCCTTGGTCAGCAGCCGCACCTTGCCGGCCGCACGCGCCAGCAGGTACTGCCGCGCCAGCGCCTCCAGCGTGAGGGCGGCGGTCAGCGCGGCGTCGGCGTTCGCGCCGGTGACGATCATGCCGTGGTTGGCCAGCAGGCAGGCGGTGCGGCCGGCCAGCGCCGCGACCGCGACCTCGGCCAGGGCGGGGGTGCCGAAGGTGACATAGGGCGCGCAGCGCACGTCGTCGCCGCCGAAACGAACCACCAGGTAGTGGAAGGCGGGCAGGGGTTCGTTGAGGCAGGCCAGCGCCGTGCAGGCGTCCGAGTGGGTGTGCACGATGGCGGCGGCATCGGCGTAGGCACGGTAGATCGCGGCGTGCATGAACCACTCGCTGGACGGGGGGCGTTTGCCGCGGGTCTTGCCGTCCAGGGTCGTCGTGACGGGATCGGTATCGGTGATGCTGTCGGCCGAGCAGCCGGACGGGGTGATCACCATGCCGTGCCGCGTGCGCACGCTGACATTGCCCGAGCTGCCGGCGTTCATGCCGGTGCGGCCCAGGGCGCGATAGACCTTGGCGACCTGGCGTTGCTGTAGCGTCACAATACTCCCCCTCCCCTTGAGGGAGGGGGTTGGGGGGAGGGGTTGGTACGGCGGGAGGCTTCGGCGCGACCGTGGCACCGACCCCTCCCCCCAACCCCCTCCCTCAAGGGGAGGGGGAGTGTGTCGTTCCTCACATCAGGAACACGCCCTTGCCGTCGGCTTGCTTGTCGAACAGCTTGTATGCCTCCTCGGCCTGCTCCAGCTTCCAGGTGTGGGTGAACAGTTTGTCCACGTCGATCTTCCGCTCCACCGAGAAGCGCGCGCACTCGGCCTGGATGACGTTGGAGAACGTCCACGACGCCACCAGCGTCATCTGCCGGCGCAACAGGTGCGGGCTGACATCGATCTTCACGTCGCCGCCCTCGCCGACGAAGCACATGGTGCCCCAGACCTTGGTGCTGCGGATGGCGTTCAGCCGCGCCTCGGGATTGCTGGAGGTGTCCAGCGTCAGGTCGGCGTAGCGTCCGTGCGTCAGGTCCTTGATCGCCGCGACCGGGTCGTTCGACCCCGGGTTCGACCACCTCATCGGCGCCGAACTCCCTGGCGCGCGTCCAGCCGCTGACGGGCTGATGTCGAGCGCGATCACCCGCGCGCCCATCGCCTTGGCGTATTGCGTGCCGGCCAGCCCGACCGGCCCCTGGCCGAAGATCGCGATCGTATCGTTCCCGGAGAGGTTCATCCGCCGCAGCGCGCTGTACGCCGTGCCGGACCCGCAGGAGATCGCCGCCCCGGCCGAGAACGACAGCTCGTCGGCCAGCGGCACCAGCGTGTTGGCCGGCACCTTCAGGTACTTCGCGTGTCCGCCATGCGAATTCGCGCCATAGACCTTGACCGGCACCTCCTGGCAGAGCTGCTGCCAGCCGGAGCGGCAATGGTTGCACTGCGTGCAGCCCTGGTAGTGGTGCACCATGACGCGCTCGCCGATGCGGGCCTCCTTCTCGGTCACGCCGGGGCCGACGGCGGCGACCACGCCGCACGGCTCGTGCCCGGCGATCACCGGGTTGGGGTTGTCGGGAAACCCGGTGGCGGCGCGCTGGCCGCCCTTCGGCCGGCGGTACTGGTGCAGGTCGCTGCCGCACATGCCCGAGGCTTTCATCTCCACCACCACCTCGCCCGGGCCGGGGGTGGGGTCGGGGAATTCCATCAGCTCGAGTTCGCGTCCGCCGGTGAACACCACGCCACGCATTGTTTCCTCCACTTGTCCGTCGCAGCCGGGCAGGCAATGTGGGCCGGTGTCGGTTGGTTTGGCAATCGGCGCCGGCAACCATGCGAACGGCGCAGCGCCTGATCCGTCGGCCGCCAGCGGGCGCGATTCGGGGAATATGCCAGGCGGTGGCGCGCGCTATACTGCGCACCGGCGTGACGGCAACGGGGGAGAATGGCATGAGCGAGCGCGATGAAGCCTTGCGCAACCTGGTGATCGGCAACCGTATCCTGGCGCATCAGAACGTGGTCGACGCCTATGGCCATATCAGCGCCCGCCACCCCACCAACCCCGAGCATTTCCTGCTGTCGCGTTCGCGCGCGCCGGAGCTGGTGGTGGCGGACGACATCATGGAGTTCACGCTCGACGGCACGGTGGTGGGCGACGATCCGCGCCCGCCGTACCTGGAGCGCTTCATCCACGGCGCCATCTATGAATCTCGGCCGGACGTGAATGCCGTGGTGCACAGCCATGCCGAGGAGACGCTGCCGTTCGGCATCACCGCCGTGGCGCTGCAGCCCGTCATCCACGTCGCCAGCGTGATCGGGCCGACCATCCCGGTGTGGGACATTGCGGAACGATTCGGCGATGCGACGAACCTTCTGGTCACCAGCGTCGATCAGGGCCGCGACCTGGCGCAGTGCCTGGGCCAGAACCAGGTCGCGCTGATGCGCGGGCATGGCTTCGCCGCGGTCGGCGCCACGATCATGGATGTGGTGCGGGTCTCGGTCTATCTGCCGGTGAATGCCCGCGTGCTGACCACGGCGATGCGTTTCGGCCCATTCAAACCGCTGGCGTCGGGGGAGATCGCGAACCGCGTTGCCTTCAACCCGCGCTTGGCCGCGGGCTGGCGCGCCTGGGAATACTGGGCGCGCCGTGCCGGGGTCGGCGAGCTGCTCGGCGACATGCCATAGAGCGGTTTCACCCTGACCGGAATCGCCGATCCCATTGTCATTGCGAGAAGCGCAGCGACGAAGCAATCTCCTGCCTCGGGCCGGGGAGATTGCTTCCCCGGGTCAAGCCCGGGGATCGCTGCGCTCCTCGCAATGACAGGTCGTTTCCAGTCAGGGTGAAAATGCTTTGGAAGCGGCTTCCCTTAGCCGACACCTGCCTGAAAACTCTATTGCGGCGCCTTGCGTGTCCCGGCGATCATTCCGCACCGCTGTTTACCGGGTCATGCCGGCCACTTTGCCGCAACATGACGACCGGCTTGTAGCTGCTACGTCTATGCAATCATCTGGAGGCCGCCATGTCCCCGCTAACCCGCTACCTCTCCCGTCTGCTTGGCGTTTTTCTGCTGATAACCGCCGCGGCGGAACTGACCCAGCCGGCGCTGCTGACCACAATCGCGCCCGGGATGCTCGACCAGCCCGCCCTGCTGTTCGTGAGCGCCCTGCTGACCCTCGCCCCCGGCCTGGCGATCGTCATTGGGCACAACGTCTGGAACGGCGCCGCCGCCGCGATTGTCACCTTGCTCGGCTGGCTGATGACCATCAAAGGCGCCGCGCTGCTGCTGGTGCCAGCCGCGGGTTGGACGGCGATGCTGAGTGCGTTGCACTACCCGTCGCATTCCGGCGTCTACACGGTGATCCCGGTGGCAGCGGGCGCCTATCTCACCTACGCCGGCTTCTTCCGCTCGAACCCTATGCGTCCATAGCGACGTACTCGCGGACCAGCGCGGCCGCTACTCGCGCGGCGCCTCCGGCGGCGGGAACAGCAGCGGAAAGCCGCTGTGCACGTGTGGCTGCGTCACGACAGGCGCACCAACGTGCAGATACGACCGGTCCAGCTCGCCCACCGAGGTCGCGCCCAGCAGCGCCAGCGCCACCGCGATCTCCTGCTCAAGAATCTCCAGCACGCGATACACGCCGGAATCGCCCTCGGCGGCCAGGCCGTAGCAATACAGCCGCCCGATCGCCACCGCGTCGGCGCCCAGCGCGATCGCCTTCACCGCGTCGGTGCCGCGCGAAAAACTGCCGTCAATCACCACGCGTGCATGGCCGCCGACCGCCTCCAGCACCTCGGGCAGCACATCCATCGCGCCGCGGCCGTGATCGAGTTGGCGGCCGCCATGATTCGATACGTAAACGACATCGACGCCGCAGGCCACCGCGGTCGCGGCGTCCTCGGCGGTGGCAATGCCCTTCAGGATCAGCGGAATTGCGTGCTTGTCCTTGAAGCGGCGCACGTTGTCCCAGTTGAAGCTGGCCTGGAACTCGTGCCCCGTCGCCGCGGTGCGCCACGGCTTGACGAAGCGTGCGACGATATCGCGTTCGCGCCGCGAGTAGGATGCCGTGTCGACGGTGATGCAGAACGCGTCGTAGCCGGCGTCGATCGCGCGCGCCACCACCGCGTCCACCCAGTCGTCGTCGCCGCGCACATAGAGCTGGAAGATTTTTGGGCCTGGCGTCGCCTTGGCGATCTCCTCCAGCCCCGGCTTGGTCACCGAGCTGACGATGATCGGCACGCCGAACGCCGAGGCAGCACGCCCCGCCGTCGCCGCGCCACCGGGGTGGAACGATTCCAGCGAGCCGACCGGCGCCAGCATCACCGGAATGCGCAGCGCCATGCTGAGGAAGGCCGTCGAGGCATCCACCTTGGAGACATCGCGGCACACGCGTGGGCGGAAGGCGATGGAATCGAGCGCCATGCGATTGCGCCGCATGGTGGTCTCGGTCTCCGCCGCGCCGACCAGGTAGCCCCAGGTGTTGCTGTTGAGCTTCTTGCGCGCCTCGGGGATGAACTCCTGCAGCGTCTGGTAGTCGCCGCTGGGGTCCTGCAGGTGTGGTGCCTCCGGCATCGCGTGTCCCTCCCGATCTGATGGCGCCATCAGGCCCAACGCGGGGCGGGACGGCAAGAGGCGACGGGAGGCGCCGGCCTCACGTGCCGATGGTCGGCGGCGGCGGTCGAGGGTGGCGCACCGGCAGCAGTCGGTCCGGGGTTGGCGCAACTGTCTGGGGCGTCGCACGGTCCGCAAGGTAAGAAGATCCACCGCGGAGCACGCGGAGCGCGCGGAGAAGAATGAACGCGCTTCGCGCGAAGCGCTGTGTTGTCTGCCTTCTCCGCGTGCTCCGCGCGCTCCGCGGTGGATCTTCCTTGCAGACGATCGAACGCCCGCGTCCCATCCCGGAAACGCACCGACCGAACGCCCACACTCTCACCCGCGCAACGATGTGCGATTGCCCCCGCCCGTCGTTACGCCGGTGCCGGCGACGGCTGCGCTTTCGACTTGCGGACCGGGCGGGTTTCCGGCAGTGCAACCCAGATCAGCGCCGTGGCCGCGAACCCGACCATCGCCAGACCGAGCAGCGCCGTGGGGATGCCGAAGCGATCGGCCACCAGCCCGCCCAGCGTCGTGCTGATCGTCGCGCCGAGGCTCGCCGCCAGGCCGATCGAGTTGATCGCCAGGTTGAGATAGCCGGTGCGGCGCGTCACGTCGGCGGCGATCAGCGGCACCATGATGCCGAGCACCGCGGCACTCACGCCGTCCAGCGTCTGCATCGCCGCCAGCGCCACGGCGCCGGGCTGCGCGGCCAGCAGCAGGCCACGCAGCGGCAGCACCGCAAAGCCCGCCAGCAACACCGGCCGCCGACCACGACGTTGCGCGACCTCACCGATCCACGGCGCGATCAACGCCGCCACCATCTGCGGCACGATGATCGCCGCCGCTATCACCAGCCCGGTGTTGCCGCCGCGCTTCGCCAGGTCGTTCAACGCCAGCGGCAACATCGCGGCGTTGCTCATGTGGAACAGCACCGTCGCCGCGGCGAACACGTGCAGGGCAGGGATCGTGTAGATGTGCCACGGCCGCTCCGGGCGCCGGCGCATGTCGCGCGGGTGCTGCATCGAAGGATGGTCGGCGGTGGGATCGACGTAGTGCTCCGACCGGATCGCCAGCAACGCCAGCATCGCCGGAACCACCAGCGCCGCGGTGAGCGCGAACACCGCGCCGTTCGCCAGTGTGCTGGCGACGACGCCAAGCAGGCCCGCGCCGACCGCGTTGCCGAGCGACCCATACCGCGCATTGACGCCCAGCCGGGCGCTGAACTTCTCGTGCCCATACAGCGCCAACGTCAGCGCCGCGATGGCGGGCACCAGAACGCCGCTGGCGACGGCATGCAGGATCTGCGACGCCCACACCAGCTCCTTGGTCGGCCAAGCGATCAGCAACAGAGCGGACAACCCCAGCACCGCCAGCGCCGCCGCGGTGATGCCGCGCTTGCGATGCACCAGATCGACCAGCATGCCGCCCGGCAACTGGCTGACCAGACTGGCCGCGGTGCCGATGCTGAGAGCAACGCCGATGTCCGTCTGGCCCCAGCCGTGCTGGGTCAGATAGACGGCAATGAACGGGCCGAACCCGGTCTGCGCCGCCGCGTGAAAAAAGTTGAGCCAGTTGAGCCCAAGCCGCGCGGTCGGTGATGGCATCAAAACGTTCCCCCGCCAGCGGCGCCAAGCGCCGCCACCCCCACAGGGTTAGCAACCAACGCCGCCGGCGTCAGCATGCCACTCGCGCGAAGGAAGCAAGGTCAGGGCTCCGCCCCGAAACCCGCCAGGGGGCTTTGCCCCCCTTGGTCCGCTTCGCGGCCCAAGCCCCGGCCTTGCTTCCTTCACGCGAGGGCGGCGGTGACGGCGTGGCCCAGGGCGGGCAGCACTGTGGCGGCGAAAACCAAATGCTCGCACAGGCCGCATGGTTCGGATTCCGCATCGGCGAGATATCCTGCCCGACCAAGTATTTTCCCGAGGCGTCGAGCATCAATTTTCACCGTAGTGTAGAGTACGGTCTTGGGGTGCTGCGCACCTCGGTCAGTTACCGGATGCAACGCATGGGCCTGATTCACTCCCCGCTGTTCGACGACGGCACAAGCGAGAGGCTTGAAGGCTCACCTGCACTTCAAGGCAATACCGGAATCCTGGCGTGAACGTCGGTCCGCGAACCGCGACAGGCGCGGTTCTTGCAGCAGTCCTCGTTGCAGGACTGTTCATCTCCCATGACTACCACGTGGACGTCTCGCAAGTGGCGAAAGTCATCGCCGCCGTGCGAGCAATGGGTCCCCTGGGCTGGCTTTCCTTTGCGTCGATGCAAGCGGTGATCGCGGCACTGGGCATCGTGCCGGCCTCCCCGCTGGGCATCGGTGCGGGACTTGCCACCGGTGTGTGGTTCGGCTTCCTGCTCTCGGCAACGGGAACGCTGCTAGGTGGATTGATGGCGTTCCAGCTCAGCCGTTCGTTGCTGCGGCCTTGGATTTCCCGGTTCCTTGTGAAACGCATGGGGGCCGCGAGGCTCGATGACGCGATCGCCCGCGATGGCTGGAAATTCGTCTGCCTTATGCGGATCTCACCGATCATGCCGTTTGCCGTTACGAGCTACGCGCTTGGCCTGAACTCAGATCCGACTGCGCGCATACCTACTGGGCACCTTGGCGTCATTGCCGGCGCTGCTTGGATATGTGATGCTCGGGGCGCTGGCGAACGAGGGTTTGGCGGCAACGCTAGAGAGCGCGACACCGCTGCATTGGGTGCTGTTGGCCGTTGGTGTCGTGGCGACAGGGATCATGATACTTCGGATCGGACGGATGGTGGCTGCGGCCGGCGTGCTGCCTGGCCTCGATCGCGGGTCACGGAATCAGCGCAGTGCGCGGCCTCGGATGGCCACTCAGGATTGATCGAACAGGTACACCTCGAAGCTCTCGTCGGACCACGCTGGTCCGAAACTTGCGATGCGCCGGGTTGATGCCTGGAAGGTGCGTACTTGCTCGGGTGTCGTGACCAACTCCCAGTCAAACCCTTCCCGATGGACCTGGGATGGCTGGGAAGGGTCAAGGCTCTGTTGCAAAACGATGAGGATCGGTTTGCCGGTATCCTGATGGAGGTGCCGCGCGTCTGCGAGAATATCGTTAAGGCTAAGTCGCAGTCGCGCATGTCGGGTGAATTTGACGACATTGCCAAACCTCTGTTCACGCATGAGGTAGGTCTGATTGGCGATATAATAGGGCAACGGCTCCACTAGATAGTCGGGATCTGCGATGATAACCGCATCGTGAAGGTCAGGCCGTTGCGTGATAAACGCAGCCAGGTCACGGCTGCGGCTGAGGGGCGGACCAAGGCCCGTTTCCTCTGCAACCCAAAGCATGGCGGTCGGCGCTTGCAGCGCCACAAGCAACAGGAACAGTGCCGAGCCGATCGTTGATACGTTTTGAACGAGCGGCACCGGAAGCGGCGCCGGACCAGGCTTCCGCGGTGCGCTCCTTGCGCCGGTGATCCAGTACAAGCAAACCAGAAAGACCAGCCATAGAGCCTCGTGACGATAGTATCCCGGATAGATAACAGTGAAGAACAGCGAAAAGCAGATCAGCGCAGTCACCGCGGCCAGAAAAGCGCCTCGCCGTCGAACCAGGCCCAACGTGCTCCCGAACATGATCACTGACATCAGGATATTGCTGATGCCCACGTACGGGATACCAAGGAGCGCCAGCCGGTCCGTCACCGGTTCTGGCAGGTAAGGCATCAGGAATGTGAAGCTCTCCGCCGGCAAAAAGACCGCCTTGAGCAGCAGGTTAAGTGTAATACCGCCAGGCAGGTCCAGCATCGCCGCGTCGTTGAACGTGGGGAGTATCGTCAATGCGCAGACCGCGACGCCGAGAGCCGCCACTACCGCGTTGAGCACGAACGTCCGCAACGCCTGCCACCGCTGCACACCGCCATTGTCGACGATATCCACCAGCCAGAACAGCAGAAATGCCATGACAAGAAGCACAGAATGCGCATTGCAGTTGGCCAGCAGAAAGAGCAGGACACCCAGCAGGACACCGCGATTGCGATATCGGTCGTAGCACGCGGCAATCACGAACAGTACCAGCATGCTGATCCCGTAGTTGCGTGCCTCGACCGAAAACTCGAAGACTGCGAATGGATTGACCAGCAGCAACGCGATCATCGGCAGGTCGAATGGCGACCGCAGGACCAGCAAGAGGAACGCCGCAGACGCCACAATGAGGGAGACGACCTGCAGAACCTCCGGCCGGCCGACCAGCGTATGGGCGCCGCGCAGGAGAAGGTACCACACCGCCGGATGCCCCTCGCCATGAATGGCCCTGAGCATGGCAAAGACATTGTCGCCCTGCAGGGCCAGCGACAGCGCCCGCACCTCATCACGCCAGAAGGCATGATTCCAGGCGGCGAGGCAGACAAAGCCGAACCACAGCGCGAACAGCCCCAACCCGGCCACGCGATGACGCGCCGCCTGAGTCATGGCACGTCCATCCGGCGCGCTCGGTCTATCCTGCCAGGTGGGCGGATCAGGCGATTGGCAGGGCCAGCGACCTGCAGACACGAAGGATCGGGAGCAAACACGATGGCGGCGCAACCGTCGCCGGCACGTCGGGACGATGCCCGGTCTCTGCCAAGCAAACCGTGCACCGCCGCCACAATGCCGGGAATCCTGAACAACTTGCCCTCGCTGCCCGCCAACGCTCCGCCCCTCTCATACCGCAGAACTTGCGACGAAAGAGTGTCGTTCGATATGCGACAATCGCGAACCGCCACGGTCGATCCACGCGCCTCGATCGTCCCCGCGGTCAGTCTGCCCCGCCCAGATCGACCGGCGCCATCGGGAGCTTGCTGGGTGCGGGAGGCTTGACCGACCGAACGGCGTCCTTGCGCTCCGGCAGCGGCACGACTCATGGCCGCGTGCCACGGAACGACCGGTCGCTCAAAACCACGGCACCCTCCGGCCGCAGCCAGATCGCCACCGATCCGTATCGCCGGACGGTGAAGCGATCGACCAGCGCCGGCCACGGCCGCGGGCAAAGCCCCCGCGCGGGCTCGGCTGCCACCTCCACCGCGGCGGCGCGGGCCTTGGTCGCAAGCTTCGCGGCGGAGCAGGAAGCCGCCTGATCAGGACCGTTTCAACGCGGTCGGTCATCCGCGGCGATTGGCTATGGACGCGCCCTTTACAACCGCTTTGGGTGGAAGGACTAAACCGCTGTCGCGGTAACCGAGTGGCGGGCTAGTTCGGAGACCGCTCCGCGGATACAGTAGTGAGAATGTCAGCAGTTGGGCGCCAACAAATTCTCACTCGGTCGGCAGCGATTAGCGCTGATGCGGGGCGCGAAGCCGCAGCCATCCCGCCATCGTTTCGGTGGGCGCACGGTCTGAAGCGAACTCAACCAAAAGTAGTGGTGCGTTTGCAACGTTGCCCGCAACCGTTTGATTCAACAGGCAATCCAAAACATTCAATGCCCACATAATCAAGTTTCGTGCCATGCTCGCGGTAGTTGCAGCCTAGGGCACCCCTCCTCGATCAGATCTACCAGACGGGTGGGGCGCGAGCGGTTTCCTCCTTCCAGCCTTATCGGACGCCCCGGACGCCTGCCGTCCGAGCCTCTCGCTCGGTCCGTGCCGGCAGGCGTCCGGGGCGTCCGATAACCCTTAACGAATGCGGCGGTTCGGCCTGGGGCCGCGGCGAGTACTACGCCGTGCAGCCGCACCGCGACGCCGTCGAACCCGATTTTGATTGCAGAGCGCGCCTCGAACCCGGCTGAGTGGACGCCGTCAGACCAGGGTGTGGCAGGCCGCCACGATGCTGTGCCCGCCGATACCTCACGGGAAACCCGCGTCACCACCCGAACAAGCGGCGCAGCAGGAAGTACTCATTGAATGGCCGGTCATCGGTGATCGGCGGGGCCCTCGCGACATCCGGAACAATCGCGCTGAGCGACACGCGCGGCGCCAGGATCATCGCCGCCATCTCCTCCGGCGTTTGCGCAGGGCCCCATTCCATGAGATCGCGCTGCGCCGCCATCGGCATGTGCGCCACGAATTCCGACGCGCTCAGTTCGGGAATCGTCTGCATCGAGGCCAGGAAGTGCATCCCCCAGCCTTCGATCGAGCGCAGCACTACCAAATGAGGGAACGTGGCCAGCAGCGAACGGATCATCGCCTCCTCGACCCGGGGTTCGGCTCCCGGCACCCATTGCTGCAGGATCCCGTCGGGGCGCAGGTGCCGCTTGGCCGCGTCGTAGAAGCCCGTCGAATACAGCAGGCTGGAACCCGCGGCCTCCACCGGCGGCGGCGGATCGATCACGATGACGTCGAACATCCTGTCGGTGCGCAGCAGAAACCGGCGCCCGTCATCGACGACGATGTGGACATTCGGCTTTGCCATGATGGCGTCGGCATCCGCGTGAAAGAAGCCGAACGAGTCCACCACCGACCGCGTCAGGTCCACTACTGTCGTCTCGATGCCCCAGCTCGCCATCGAACGGAATGTCGTTCCCATACCGAAGCAGATCACCAGCCCGTCCTTCGGATGGCCCTGCAACGCCAACGGCAGGTGCGCCATCACTTTGGTGATCGGGGTCAGCGAAGTGATGCCGATGCCGTTCACCAGCAGTCCCCGCGCCCGACCAGTCCCATAGGCGATGGCGGTCGCAACATGGTCTCGGTGCACCTCGCGCGGGCCGCGACCACCTGCCCAGTCCTCATAGCTGCGGCTCATTACGACACCGTAGAGCAGCAGCACAACCATCGGCATCAGACGTGCGGCACCTTGCATCGCCCGTACCGGCGTCCGCCACACCGCAACCACCGCCAGCAGGCACAGCGGCACCGCCAGGATCACCAGCGCGAACCGCACTGACACCATGACCACCAGGACGTATCCGGCGAACAGCGGACCCAGGATGCCGCCCAAGATGTTAACGGCGTAGCAGCGTCCGGCCAGATGCGGATCGCCGCCGGCATAATCGTCCACCAGTTTCGGCGTCAGAAAACCCAGCGCGGCACATAGCGGCGCAATGCTGGCAAGCACGATGAAGGCGTTGTGCTGCAGCCTTGGATCATCGAGCACGACCGGCAGCAACGCGAAAGTGCCGGCCAGCGCCAGCAGCGTCTCATCCGTCAGCGCCCGCCCATGCCGCAGCGTCAGCCGGTACGCCGCCGAGCCGATCCAGGTGGCCAGCAGATAGGTCGCGAGAATGGCCGCAAAGGCGTAGATCGTGGTCTGCAGGATGATTGTGAAGCCGCGCGTCCACACCACCTCCATCGCCAGTGAGCAGAAACCGGTGGTGAACAGCATCACCTCGCGCCACCGTGTCGGGCTTGCGCCGGGCGCCGCGTGCCCCCCCGTTACCACCGTGGCAGGCCACGTCCGTTCGACACGTGAGAGAAGGAAGCTGGCCGTAGCGATCCCCACGTTCAGCGCTGCCGCAACCAGGCCGGTGCGGGTGAACCCCAACAGCTCGATCATCACCATGGCGCTCGCCACGGTCCCCGTCATCGCGCCGATGACGTTGGCAAGATAAAGGAAGCTGAAACTCTGCGCCTGCGTCGGGTTCCGCGCGCGCACGAACGCCATCATCAGCGGGAAGGTGGCGCCCATCATGACGCACCATGGCAGGATTGTCGTCGTGATCACCAGCGCCGACAGCACGAGATAGAGGGCGGAGCTCGCCGCACCCACCCGCAGCAACAGGGTCTCGCCGTAACCGAACAGTGTCGGCACGGTCAGCCCACCCAGCCCGATCAGCAGCTCGGCCATCCCGTACAGCACCACCGGCGACACGCCCAGCCGGTGCGACGCTGCGCTCCCCCAGCGTCCTGCCAACAGCGAGCCCGCGCCCAGGCCCAGCATGAACACCGACAGCACCACCGACAACACCGGGGTCACGACGCCGAAATGGGCGAATGCCAGGCGCAGCCACACAACCTGGTAGACCAGACTGCAGAACCCCGAGCAGAAGAACAACAGAAAGAGCGCGAGGTTCAAACCGGGATTCCCGCGGCCGGCTGCCGAAAAACCCATTGCCGCGACGCGGGTGTATCGGATTCGATAGGTAATCCGATCGACAGCCTACGGTGCGAACAAATGCACGGTGGGGACGAACGACACGACGGACTTTGCAATCGGCACTCCCCAGATAGGCACCGAGATCGGCGCCGACGGATGAACGCTAGCAACCGATTCAGGCGGCTGCAAGGGAGGAGTGGTCTGGAGCCAGGGGAATCGCACTTCGAAATTGCTTGACAGGCGAATCGCCGCTTGCCCGATTCGGGCATGATCGACTCTACCAATCGGCGTGCAAAACGCAGCTTGGGAGAGCGCCGTGGATCAATTTGTCGCCTGCTGGGACGGGTTGGAGGTCCGCGCACTGGCAATGCCGGTTTGCACGAGTTCCACGAAATGATGGTGATCGCCCTATGCACCGTGCTCAGTGGCGGTCAAGGCGCGACACATATGGCGGCGTTCGCGGTGGCAAAGGAGCCGTTCCTGCGCAGCTTCCTCAAGCTGGAACACGGCCTGCCGAGCCACGATACGTTCAGCCGTCTGTTTCGCCGGCTCGATCCCGAGCAGTTCCGCGCCTGCTTCCAGCGCTTCATGGGCCGGTTTGCCGATGCCTGCCAAGGTGTTGTCGCGGTTGATGGCAAGGTGCTGCGCCGCTCGTTCGATAAGGCCAGCGGCAAGTCGGCGCTGCACATGGTCAGCGCTTGGGGCAGCGATGCGAGGCTGGTGCTGGGACAGATCGCCACGGACGCCAAGTCAAACGAGATCACCGCGGTGCCAAAGCTACTGGCAATGCTCTCGTTGAAGGACACCATCGTCACGGTTGACGCGCTCAACTGTCAGCGCGCCATCGCTCAGCAGATCATTGATCGGGGCGGTGACTATGCCCTGGCCCTGAAGGGGAACCAGGGCACACTGCATGATGACGTGAGCCAGTTTCTCGACGATCCGGCTTGCGAGGCGATCACCGCCGCACCGGTGGTGGACGCCGATCATGGCCGCATCGAGACACGCACAGCCACGGTCTCCACCGACATCGCCTGGCTGCAGGAGGACCACAAGTGGCCGGGTCTGGCGGCGATCGGCAAAGTCGCCCGGGTCCGTGAAACCGCCAGCAAGACGACGACTGAGACGGCCTATTACCTGCTCAGCACGGCGTTGTCAGGCGAACGCTTCAACGAAGTCGCGCGTGAGCATTGGGGGGTTGAGAACCGGCTGCATTGGCGCCTGGACGTCGTCATGAACGAGGATCAGGACCGCACCCGCCTGGGCAACGGTCCGCAAAACCTCGCAGTGCTGCGACACATGGCGCTGAATGTCATGCAGAAGGACACCTCCAAGGGATCGCTCCGCGGCAAGTTCATGCAGGCCGGTTGGGATGACCGTTACCTAGCCCACTTGCTGGCCCTGTTTTGAAGTGCGATTGCCCTGGCCCGGGACCGGACTCCCGCCCGGTCCGGCCGTTCGCTACCCTGGGGTTGCCACACCAACCAGGGAGCGAAGCCATGCCAGCCGTAGAAATCCGCGAAACCATCGTAACGCCGGGTGCCGCCGGGCATCTTGTTCAGCTTCGTATTTCTGACGCTGCACAGCCCGACGTTGTGCCGGCCATTCAGATAACGCTTGGCGTCACTACTGTCCGGTCAATAGCTGAATAAATTCAATTGGTTACCGTCCATGACATGTTCGGAACCGTCGGCTGTTTGGAAGATGACAGATTCTATCGAGCTCCTTTCAAATACTGTCACCGAAAATACCTGCATCAATGTGTAGAGGGAGACGTCCAGCTTCAGCCGCTTCCGGACGATGGCGACCAGGACATAGACGGACACCGCGCCCTGTCACGGAACATGATGTCGGTGGCCCATTCGCTCTGATAGGTCGACCAGTAGTACTCCATCGGATGGGCGTGGAACATCGCCTCGTGCCGCGGGTTCAGACCGCGTGCGAGGGTGCTGAGCAGCTCGGGCCACGCCGCCTGCACCTGTTGGTCCATCAGGCGTTGTGCCTGTTTGGGATCTTCCAGCCAGGTGAAGCAATTCTCACGCTGGCGGTAGCCGATACCGGCCGCATCCATGGAGCGTGCCAGCCATTCCCGGCCGTTGAGGCAGATCTGGATAGAGAATGGGAACCAGGTCTGGATGCGCGCATGCATGAAGCCGAGCGTCGGGTGCATATGGTAATGATACAGGTGCAGACATTTGCGATGGCGCGGCGCCAACTCCAGGCGTTTGCGGTCGCGGTCACGCACAATTTCATACGACAGGCAGGGTTCGACAGCGCTGAGGATGCAGATCAATCCTTCGGTTATGCCATCCGTGCGGGCGATCTCACGGGCGATGTCTTCTTTGCGGCTGGCGCTCGAAGGCAGGTAGTGGATCGGCCGGTTGGTCCGCAACGCATGCTCCTCCGACGCGTCCCTGAGTTGCCGAGTCAACCCTTCGGCATGGCTGCCAAAGTCCTTCAGAAGCTCCCGCGCGGCCCAGAGATAGGCGGCCATCCCCGAGCGGTGAGCCAGCATCCGCAACGTGCCGCGGAATACCAGCCGGTCAAACCCCGACAGCACCCCGATGACAGCATTCGCATGCTTCGATAGAAATGCCTCCACGGCGTTCCTCCTCTGCGGATGATCTGGTGTCGTTGGTCCGAAACCAGCTTATCCCGTCAGACCTGGGAACGCCGTACCGCGTTTGGTTGCGGCCATACGGCTGCGCTAGGTCCGATGGCTACTTACTTGATTGCTTGCATAAGGCGAAGGCAAGCCGTGATATGGACCAGATGCGCCGAGCCGCTCATCGGCAGCGGTAAACTGCGCAACTACGGCTGATTCGCTTATTCTAGGGCGCTGCCCTAGCCCCGCCAGCCGGCAGTCTACGCGCGACGATGGATTCGCTGGAATGCCGAGGCAGCGCGCCCCCGGATCGGGTTATCGGCTCCCTACCCGTTCCGCCCGGTCCACAAGCGCCACCACTTCGCCTGGCAACCGCCCGCAATGCCCGGCCCAGGCATTCATCAGGGGACGCCGGTGCGCCATCCCTTCACCCCAGCCGCGTCCAACACTGCTTCGATGCGCTGGCGCACACGCGATGCCGTCTCGGGCACCCGTTCCCAAATCGGCCGAAGCGCCCGCAACACGTCATCCGTGCCGATGCGCGCCACCGGCATGTCGCCAATGATGGGGAACCGGCCACGCCGGCCACGCGCCGGGAAATGTGACTTGGCGGTGACAGCCGCGGTGCCCTAGTGTCGGTATGTTATCGGATCGACGCGGCACGGCGGTGGCGAACGGGTGCCTGCCCGACGCAGCGTCGGGTGCAGGAGATCGCATGCAACCAAGCACCGAACAGCGCGAGTGGGTCAGCCGCGTCGTTGGCATCGAGTTCGGTGCCAGCGACGCCGAGGCTGGGCCCAAGCCGAACGGGGACGGGAACGGCACGGCACCCGCCGACGGCGACCAAATCGGGTTCTTCGACAAGATGAAGGACCTCGTGGCCGACGTAAGCGCCGTGGTCACGGGGGACGATCCGCGCAAGGACTCGAAAAAGGCCCTGGTGGCCAGGCTGGCCAAGCTGGTCGACCCCGCCGACGCCACCACGGAGGAAAATGCCGGCTTCAAGCAGGAGCGGGACACGATCGCCAAGGCGCTGGCTCCGGACGCGCCGCCGGCGCCCGACCTCGAGGTCGCGGCAAAGGCAATCGCCAAGCTCGAGCAACTGATCGAGCTGTCGAAGCGGCAGAAGACCCTGACCGCGCTGGACGCCAAGAACCCGGAAGCGGCCAAGCAGGCGCGCGCGGCGTTCGACAATTTCGACCGCCTGCTGGGCGATACCGAGGTCACGCCGTCGCTGGTCAAGCAGACCGGCGACGACCGCGCCGCGAAGGAGAAGGAGCTCGCCTCCGCCCTGACGGTGCTGAAGAACGCCAGGAAGCTGCCGGAGGACCACAAGCTGAAGCCGGCCGCCATCAAGAAAGCGGAGGAGCTCTACAACGCCGCCAAGGCCGCCGCCGACCAGGTCGCCGAGCGCGAGAACGCCATGGTGGGCCGCGCCTCGCTGACCCAGGCGATCAGCCACGGCCCGCTGTCGGCCGAGACCGGCGCGCCGTTCAAGGACCCGCAGACCGCGCAGAAGCTGATCGCCGCCTACAGCCAGGACGCCCGCATGGCCAACTCCGCGGTCAACGCGGCGGCGACGTCCAAGTATCCCGAAGCGATCGCCGACAACGTCGGCCCGATGATCACCCGCGCGCAGGGCGGGTTCGCCGCCGGCAACGGCGAGGCGTTCAGCAACCGCGACACGGCGGAGAAATACGGCCAGGACCTGCTGAAGATGGGCGGCAATGTCGGGCCGGACTACTTCGCCCGCCTGCCGGACTACGTCGCCTCGGGCCATCAGTTCGCCGACAACGCGACGGGCGGCGACGGCGCGGGCACCTGGCCCGAGCTGGCGCAGAAGCGCAGCACCACGCTCGCCGGCAAGCTGATCAAGCCGGACGGCACGATCGACGTGACCAGCGGCGACGCGAAGACCGCGATCGGCGATCAGCTCTTCCACCCCGATGCGATGCGCAACCAGACGCCGGCGCTGGCGGCGAACATGCTGAAGACCGTCAACTTCCTGTCGGACCCGACCACCGGGCCGCAGGCCAGCAACGTGCTCAAGGGGGTCGCGGCGCCGACCAACCCGGCGGCGCAGAAGCTGGTGCGCACCTCGCTGGGCAAGGGGCCGACCGACGCGCTCGACGACACGGGCGCGCGCACCTCGGTCCTGGCCGCCATGCTCAAGCCGCTCGACCAGGGGCCGGTCGGATCCTGCTTCGCCACCGCGCCGACACGGCGGATGCGCGAGACCCAGCCGATGGACGCGATGAAGGCGTACGCCGACATCGCGTCGAAGGGCACCTACAAGCCGGCGTTCGGGCCGGAGGTGCCGGTGGTCACCAACCTGCCGCCCGGCGAAGACCCGATCATGCGCAGTTGGGAGTACACCACCGCGACCTCGACGGCGCGCAACGCTAACAGCGAGGAGCGGACCACGCTGGCGAAGAACGTCGCCGCCGGCACCGACATGCTGAAAGGCGTCGCCGTCAAGCACGAGAAGGCCGAGGACAAGGACGGCGCCTGGACGACGAAGAAGCAGAAGCTGACCAAGGACGTCGCCGACGCGTTCACCTTCACCTACGATCCGATGTCGCAGATCACCTCGGCGACCGACGGCAAATCGTCGCAGGGCCGCTACATCGTCACGCGGGTGCCGGGCAACAAGGAGCTGCGCAGCCAGGCGGATTTCGAGGAGGCGATGACCGAGGTCGCGCTCGCCTCGCTCGGCCTCGACAAGGCATCGGCCGACGCGAAGGAGGTGGCGGCCCTGGTGAAGTCGCCGGCGTTCATCGCCGCCGTCTGTCCGGGCGACTACAAGCCGTGGGCGCTGGGCAGCGGCGGGCAGACCACGGCGGCGACCAAGACGCTGTTCGGCGACACGCTGGCGCAGAAGGACATGCTGCCGGCCGTGACGGATCCGAAGCCGAGCGAGGGCGACCGGACGAAGCAGGTGCTGTCCTCGTTCCTGAAGACCTTCCAGGGCGACCCCAGCCAGATGGCGACGATCCGGACGGTGGGGATGCACGGGTTCAACGCGCTGCCCAACGATCCGTCGCTGGCGGCCCTGAAGGGCAAGGACGATGCCGAGACCGCGCAGAAGATGCAGGCCAACCTGGTCGACAAGGGCCACGCGCTGAAGAACACCGACCTGACGGCGGAGCGGGCGGCCTGGCTGTTCGACGCGGCGATCCGCAAGGAGGCCGATGCCGAGAAGGACCCGGCGCTGAAGGCGTTGATCGAGACCGAGGCGGACAAGCGGCGGCCCAAGGCGGCGATGAAGCCGGCGGCGTTGACAACGGCGATCGAGCAGACGCTGGATGCCTACCACGACAAGGTCGCCGACAACAAGTCCGCTTCCTGGAAATCGAAGGAGGAGACGGCCGGCCACACGGTCGCCGGTCCCGCGCTGACGAAGAAGAAGGCCGATCTCAAGAAGGGGATGAACGACCGCGCGCAGGTCGCCGCGAAGAATGCGCTGATGAAGGACATGGGCGCGCCGGAGTTCGTCATCGCCAATTCGAACTGGGGCGGACCGCTCAACCACACCTTCTTCGTCGTCGCGCCCGACCCCACCACCGGCGAGCCGCTGTTGTGGGAGCGGACCGAGCCGCCCGGCACGCTGCAACCCGCGGGCCGCGAGTGGGTGGACAAGGAATGGGCGGCCATCCGGTGATCCGCCGCCCCAGCAAGGAGCTCAGCCATGGCTGACGATGTTCCCCGTCTCGATCTGGGCCTGACGGGCGAGGGCAAGCCCGTCGTCCTGCTGGGCACCCGCGGCGAGCAGGCAACCGACATGGCGACGCTGCTCCGCCTCGCCCCTGGCCTGGCCTCGCCCGCGCACGCCGCCGACCTGGCGCTCGCGGTCAACCATCTGGCGCACAGCGGCGAGTACCGGGTGATCACCGATCCCCAGGCGTTCGAGCACGCCTACCGCACGCGGCTTGCCGGCGAGGACCCCAACGCCCCGTGGCACGAGGGGGTGGTGCGCCTGCGCGACTATGGGGTGCCCGACTTCACGCAGGTGCACGCCCCCAGTTTCACGGCCGGACGGCTGACGTTCTATGCGGTCGATATGTATCTGGGCGTGCCGTACCGGGTGGAGCTGACGGACCTGCTGGCGGCGCCCACCTACGCGCCGCTGCCGCTGACGCCGCTGCCCGGTCCGTCGCAGCCAGGGCCGGCGCAGCCCGAGCCGGCGCCCGAACTGACGCCGCTGACGCCGGAGGAGCGCGCCGCCCGCCAGACGCACATGCCCAGCGACCTGCCCGCGTCGAGGTAGGGCGCGTAGGGGTACACCTCTCCCGCTCTTCGCGGGAGAGGTCGGCGAGCGAAGCGAGACGGGTGAGGGTCGCGCGCGCGGCACGACCCTCACCCGCGTCGCTCCGCTCCGCGCGTCGGTCCGCTTCGTGGCCCAACCCCGCGAAGCGGGAGAGGTGTACGCACGACGCGACGATGCCGCCCCCGATCGTTCCGTCACCGCACGATTACTGCCGCACCTCCATGTCGCGCAGCTCCGGCACGATCCACAGCGGCCGCTCGCCGCGGGCCACGCGCAGCACGTTGTCGAACGCATTGCGCGTCTGCTTCCCCCGCGTCTCGCGGCTGGCACCCGCCAAGTGCGGCGTCAGCACCACATTGTCGAGCGACAGCACCGGCTCCGACGGCGACGGCGGTTCCGCCGGGAACACATCCAGCCCCGCGCCGGCGATGCGCCCGCCGACCAGCGCCTCGTGCAGTGCCGCAAAATCGACCACCGGGCCGCGGCTGCAATTGATCAGCACCGCGTGCGGCTGCATCTGCGCCAGCGCCGCGGCGTTGATCATGCCGCGCGTCAGCGCGGTCAGCGGCACGTGCAGCGTAACAATGTCCGAGGTCCGCAGCAGCTCCCCCAGCAGCCGGAAGCGGACATCCAGCGCGTCCTCGGCATCCTCGGTCAGCCGCACGATGTCGTTGTACTGGATGCGCATGTCGAAGCCGCCCGCGGCGATGCGCGCGACGCGCTTGCCGATGGTGCCGTAGCCGATGATGCCGAGCGTCTTGCCGTGCATCTCATAGAACGTCGGCATCGGCTCGTTGCCGCGCCAGCGCCCGCCGGCGGTCATCTCGTGCTGGTGCACCAGGCGCCGGTAGACGCGCGAGCATCAGCAGGATCGAGTGTTCCGCGACGGCCCGCGAGTTAGCGCCGCCATTGTTGGCCACCGGCACACCGGCGCGGCGCGCCGCGTCCAGGTCGACATGGTCGTAGCCGGCGCTGAAGAGCTGCACCAGCTTCAGCCGCGGCGCGGCACGATAGAACGCATCGTCCATGCCGCGGACATTGCCCAGCAGGTAGTCGGCCTCGGCCAGCGCCGCGGCGTAGCCCGCGCTGCCCGGCGCGGCGACGAGCAGCTCGAAGCCGGGCGGGGTCATCTCCTGCGCGTCGTGAATTGTTTCGGCAAGCGTATTGACCAGCAGCACCTTCGACGGCATGCGAATTTCCTTCCCACTGTCATTGCCCGATTGTCATTCCCCCTCTGTCATTGCGAGGAGCGCAGCGACGAAGCAATCCCCCGCCTCGGGCGCACCAGATTGCTTCGTCGCTACGCTCCTAACAAGAAACAAGCTCCCCCTCCCCTTGAGGGAGGGGGTTGGGGGAGGGGGCGGTCTGGGATTCGCACCGATCGACCCCTCCCCCCAACCCCCTCCCTCAAGGGGAGGGGGAGTGTCCTTCTCTTCGGCGACCCGACTGTTTCATTCAGGGCGGGTCGGCCGCTGGCCGGTGGGAACTCGCAATGACAAGGGGGGGGCCGCACGCGACCGGGCTACCCACCGGCGCGGATCGTCGCCGCGGTCTTCTCGGCGATCATCAGCACCGGAATGTTCAGGTTCGCGCACGGCACCGTCGGCACCAGCGAGGCGTCGCACACGCGCAGCCCCGCCACACCGATGACCCGCGCGTTGGCATCCGTCACCGCCATCGGGTCCGTCACGTCGCCCATCCGGCAGGAGCCGCAGGGATGCCAGATGCCACCAACTCGGCGGCGCAGATGCGTCTCCAGCAGCGTGTCGTCGGCGGCCAGCACCTCGGCGGGATGCTGCGTGTCGACGGCATACGTCATGACCCGCTGCCGGATTCCGGCGCTGCGATCCATCAGCGGCGCGGCGATCGCCGTCATCACCGCGTTGCACCGGATCGGCCGCGTCAGCTCGCGGATGCGTGGCGAAAATCCGCTGGGGAAAATATCCAGCACGGCACCTTGCTGCTTCGCCGCCAGCATGGCGCGCACGCCCATGCGGAAGCCCGCCTTCAGCCGCCCCATGTCGCGCGGATCCGACAGCATGCGGAAATCGATGTCGGATCGTTTGTCGCGTGACGCGGACAGCCGCACGCGCTCGGTGGAATACGACTTGTTCACCCAGAAGCCGAGCGCACCGATGCGCCGTCCCACCGCATGCCACCCGCCGCGCGAGGCGATCGCCACGTGCATGTCGCCGGGCGGCGTGCCCTCCAGGCCCGAGGAATACCGCAGCAGTGCCTGCAGATGATGCGCCTCACGCGGCGCCAGCCGCGCAGATTTCAGCAGACCGCGATAGGAAGCTCAGGAAAGGGGGAAGTCGATGTAGCAAGACGGAAACCTTTGGCAGCGATCCAGAGGGTTGAACTCCATCCCGGCAACGGCGAGCCAGCCAGCCGGAAGCGAGCCTTGCATGGGTTAGACAACGACACTCGTGAAGCGTAGGCAGCGGGTACTGGAGCCGCGGTAAGTTGGCCACGATATCATCAAACGCTGGAGCCTTCGTCGCTCTGTGAGCGGGGGCAGCACCGGGGCGACCGCCATGGCGAGGTCGCACTGGTCCGGCCGGGGTTAGGAGCCGTGGCAAGGGTACGGAACGGATCGCCTGGGAACCTATGAGATCCCGTATTCGCCCATGCTGGCGAAGGCACCGGAGATCGGGAGGCCGGTTGAACAATCTCCCCGGCCTGGCGGACGCCCTCGGGTCCGTCAGGAGTGCTGCGGCGGGACACGAAGCGACGAGGGGCGGCATGGAGCCTGGAAGCGAACAACATAAGCGACCGGGAATGCGGCTGCGGGAAGTCGTAGCGCCCTCATAGTACCGCGGAAGTCGGGGAACCGGGCTCGCCGGGACCCGGTGGAGGGAAGGGGGACGCCGCGTTGAGAGAACCATTGGCGGGAAACGGGAGGGGACTTTGTACCCCGGAAGCCTTGGAACGAAACGGCAGTGGATAGCCGAACTGGCCGGACCGACATCTCCCGACCAGTGGGTCATGGTTGGCGTGGTACGCCACCATGAGCGAACCTCTCGCGTGAGGAACCGGATGCTGGAAATCGGCAGGTCCGGGTCTGTGGGGGGCGAGGGTGGCAACATCCTCGCCTACCCGGCTGAAGCCGTGCCGACCCCGCCTGGGGATCCAACGCATCGTCCTGGACCTGCAAGGGACCGTCCTTATCTGCGTTCATCCGCGGCTGAATAATCTTTGCCGCGCACGACTCCGGCCTCGCCAGTGAGCGGGAAGCACCAACTAAATCAGTGTGCTATCATCCTCCCAACCGAGAATCGTCGCGGGGTGCGATGATTTGCCGGGTTAGTAGCACAGTGCACCATCCTTCCTGGAGCTGCGGCGTTTTCCCCTCGTCGCGGTGAGTTCTTCGCCACGAGCGCTTTCACTCCCCGCGTGACGGAGACCATTATGGCGCAGCACGAGAGCGAACGGCCGACCACCGCCGGGACCAATCGGGGCGGCAGCAAATCCGGCCACGCATTACCGGCAGGCAGGACGCTCTTTGCAGGTGCCCCGGGCGCGAAGGCCGTTGCCAAACGCGGGCCGTCGGCGTCGGCGGAAACCATCGAAGCCCGCCTCGACCGGAAAGCAGCGATCGCCGACGGTCAGACGTTCGCAACCAACAGCCTGGGCCAGATGAGCCGAGAGCAGCGCCACAAGCTGCTCTACGGGGATTGAAGCTGCGGACCCCGACACTTCGGCAGCGTCTCCGCCGCGTCAATCCAGGCGGAAGGTGACCTCGCCGCGCATCGTCTCCCCAGGTTCCAGCATGCGCATTCCGCCGCGGTTGATCGCGTCGTTCATGTGGCTGACCGGCTCGACGCAGAAGAAGCGTTCGCGTGGCGGGGTGTAGACGACCAGGTGGCGGAAGATGTCGGTGGCCTCGATCGTCATCCGGTGGTCCGGCCACGTGAGCACGGCGGTGCCGTCCCAGCCCTCGAAGCAGTTGTCCAGCGCAAGCTCGCCGACCGTGCGGCCGGCGTGGTGATCCCATTCGGGCGGGACGTTGGCGCGTTCGCTCGGCAGGTGGTCGGCGCCATTGCGCCACACCGCGTCGGCACGAAATTGCAACGTCGTGCCGGCACGCGGGACTGACGTAGCGGTGCGTGGGAAATACGGGTGCAGGCCAAGGCCGGCCGGCGCCGGCGACGTGTGGCCGTTGGTGATCGCCAGGGCCATATGCAGCGCGGTCGCGGTCAGACGAATGCGCTGCTCGGCGCTGAAGGCGAACGGCCAACTTGCGTCCGGCGTGTGCGGCAGCGTCAGCGTCGCCGCATCGCCGGCGACGTTGCTGACACGCCAGGCGCGCTGCCAGCCGACGCCATGGATGCTATGCGGGTGATCGCCGAAATTCAGCGCCAGCCGGTACTCGGCAGCAGCGAAGCGGAAGCGGCCCTGCGCGATGCGGTTGGAGTACGGCACCAGCGGGAACGCCGCCATCTCGTGCGCATCGCCCGGGACCAGCGCGCGCGGCGAGGCATGCCGCAGCAGCGCGACGCCGCCACGCACCCAGCCGAGGATGCTGCCCCCCAGCTCAGGCGCCAGCACCAGCGAGGCCTCGCCGGCTTGCAGTGCGAGCATCGGTCGGTGTCTCCCAGCCGTTCACCCTCGCAGTGTAGCGGCTTTCCCGGTCCGACGGCGCCGGGCAATCGACCAAGAATCAGCCGCGAGACGCGGCCGCCCCGACCCGGCCGGCCGCACCGCCGCACCACAGGGAGGGCCGGAGCCGGCACCCCCGACACCTGCTGCTGCGTGACCTGGGGGAGACGCCCGGCCAGTGCGGCCTGCGGCAGGGAAGCTGGCGGATGCAGGGCGAGGGGCAGCGGATGCACCGCAGCACTGACGTGCAGTGGGACGAATCTCACATGGAGAGAACAATCCTCATCTTGCTGCGACCGCGTTACATAACCGGCCTTGCAATGCTCACGGCGCCGTGACGAGATGACACCGCGAACAAAGACCGCGACGTGTGCAGCACACGCGCCGGCGCCGTGACGGATTAACCGATACCTGGCGTTGTTCACGGAGGGTTTGGAGTGCAGCCAACGATCTCGTTCCCCCCCCCGCGTCCTCCGGATCGCCCTGGCGGCGATAGCCGCGGTATACTTGGCAATCGCGCCGGGGGTCCGCGCGTCGCCCCTCCCGTATGTACTTACGTCCAACGCCTCGGTGGTGCTGGATGGCTATACGGAGGCGCTCTCGGGCTCGTTCACCTTTGATACGACAGACGACGAGGAGAGCGGCGTCTCGATCGACCTGACCGGATTGGCGCCTTTCTCCGGCACCTACACGCAGGGCACGGCGGTTACCGTCGGCGTCGACAATAACGTCAACGCACAGGGTCCGGCCGGCGGTATCCTCTTCCTCAATTTTTCGGATGCCTTGAACACCGGCCCGCGGACGGTCGATGAGTTGTCGAGCGCGTATTTGTCGTCCCCGCTGGACGTCGACTGCTTCGCCCTCTGCTCAGCCACGTCCCTTGTCGGCGGCGCCTCGGCCGTGATGTTCACATTCACGTCCAATGCCTCGGTGGTGCTCGACGGTTACGCGGAGGCACTCTCCGGCACCTACACGCAGGGCACGGCTGTTACCGTCGGCGTCGAGAATAATATCAACGCGCAGGGCCCGGCCGGCGGCATCCTCTTCCTCAATTTTTCGGATGCCTTGAACACCGGCCCGGGGACGGTCGATGAGCTGTCGAGCGCGTATTTGTCGTCCCCGCTGGACGTCGACTGCTTCGCCCTCTGCTCAGCCACGTCCCTTGTCGGCGGGGCGGGCGATCCGCCGCCATCGGGCGTGCCGGAGCCCACAAGCCTTGCGCCCCTGGGGTCTGCTTTGGCCATTCTCGCCCTGTTGCGCTGGCGGCGCCGGAGTGGGGCAGTTTCTCAACCGGCCCGTACTCGCCAGGCGTGACGACGTGACAGCTTAACGGCCTCATCCCGGCGCGCGTGCCAGATAGGTCAGCGTGTCGTCCAGCTTCCGCTCGGCCACATCCAATTGCCGCAGCGTCTCCGCGTGGGTGGCGGCAAGCACGGCGAGCAATCCCTTGAGCTCCTCCGCTTCCGCCTGGGCCTGTTCATCGTAGGCGTCGACCGCACGCCGGATGAGCTCGCCCGCCGAGATCGCCCCGGCGCTCGCTGCCTTGGCCTCCAGGGCCGCCTTCTCCGCCTGGGACATCAGGACGACGACCCGTTCAGTGGCGGCCATTGGATGCCCTCCCCGTTGGCCCGAGGCGAGGGCGCGAAATTGCCCCGTGCGTTCGTGCGCGCTGGCAGTTACGCGCAAGCACGCCTATATTGCCGGCATGGACACCGCTCCACGCCCAGACGATCGTGCCGACATTCTCACCTCGGAAACCGAGGCTGAGCGGCAGTGCCGCCTCGCCCGGGAAGCCGAAGGCATCGCCCGCGCGCGGGCGTCGATCGCTGCCGGCTACTACGCGACCTCGGCCGAAGTGAAGACATGGATCGACAGCCTCGGCACCGACACGCCGTTGCCGGTGCCCTATCCGCGCCATCCGCGGCCGCGCTGACCTGACCCGGCATTCCGGGTGCCCCGTGAGTTGATATACACGCCCGAGGCGCTCGCCGATCTTGCGGCAGCTACCCACTGGCTGAACCAACCGGAATCAGGACCGAGGGCTTGGCGCCGGCTGGCCGCGATCCGGGACAGCATTGAACGCCTGTGCGAGCATCCTTGTTTCTGGCCGGTTCCAGCATGCCGGCGTGCGTGAGCTGCCGTGCGAGGGCGGCTACCGGGCGCTGTACGAGGTCATCCCCGACACCGGGCGCGACGCGACCGCCGGCGACGTGATCGTGCTGCCGGTCTATGGCCCCGGCCAGTCGCGCGACCGCCTCTGACCGCGCGACCGGTCGGATCGCTCGCGTTGGCCCCAACCTTGCAGCGGCTTTCCGCGTCCGGCGGCGGAGGGTAAATCGACCGCGGGGGCGGTCGGAGATTTCGCGTGGAGACGGTCGATTGCGTGGTGGTGGGGGCCGGGGTGGTGGGGCTCGCGGTGGCGCGGGCGCTGGCGCTGGCCGGGCGCGAGGTGCTGATCCTGGAAGCGGCGGAGGGCATCGGCACCGCAACGTCCTCGCGCAACTCCGAGGTGATCCACGCCGGCATCTATTACCCTGCCAACAGCCTGATGGCGCGGTTCTGCGTGGCCGGGCGGCGCATGCTGTATGCGTATTGCGCCGAGAAGGGCGTGCCGCACCGCAACTGCGGCAAGCTGATCGCGGCGACCAACGCGCAGGAAGACGCCATGCTCGCCGGCATCAAGCGCCGCGCCGAGGTCAATGGCGTCGAGGGCATGCAAGTGCTGACCGCAGCCGAGGCGACCGCGCTGGAGCCCAATCTGTATTGCACCAGCGCGCTGCTGTCGGCCTCCACCGGCATCATCGACAGCCACGCATTCATGCTGGCGTTGCAGGGCGATGCGGAGAACGCCGGCGCGGTGCCGGTGTTCCGCAGCCCGGTGGAGCGGGGGCGGCGGGTTGGCGGCGGGATCGAGCTCGATGTCGGCGGGGCGGAACCGATGTCGTTGCGCTGCCGGCTGTTGGTGAACTCGGCCGGGCTGCATGCGCCGGGGCTGGCGCGGCGGATCGAGGGGATGCCGGGCGACCGCGTGCCGGGGGCGTATTACGCCAAGGGCAATTATTTCACCCTGGCCGGGCGGTCGCCGTTCTCGCGGCTGATCTATCCGGTGCCGGTGCCGGGCGGGTTGGGCGTGCACCTGACGATCGATCTGGGCGGGCAGGCGCGGTTTGGACCTGACGTGGAATGGATCGACGCGATCGACTACACGGTCGATCCGCATCGGGCGGATGGGTTCTATGCGGCGGTGCGGAAGTACTGGCCGGCGCTGAAGGATGGGGCGTTGCAGCCGGGCTATGCGGGGATCCGGCCGAAGATCGTGCCGAAGGGCGCGCCGGCACAGGATTTCGTGGTGCAGGGGACGCAGACGCACGGCGTGCCGGGACTGGTCAACCTGTTCGGCATCGAATCGCCCGGGCTGACCGCTGCGCTGGCGATCGCCGAGCATGTGGTGGAGGTGGCGGCGACAGGTTGAGCCAACTTCGTCCCCTCCCCTTGAGGGAGGGGGATGGGGGGAGGGGTTCACGCGGCACGGTCAGTGCCGGAACAACCCCTCCCCCCGCCCCCCTCCCTCAAGGGGAGGGGGAGGAAATTACCACCCTACGGCATACGCCGTGCGCCGCGGATCGGCGCCTGCCCATTTCACCCCCGTTTCCAGATCGGACAGGATCGCGCACACCGACCCGGCGGCGTATTTCCGTTCCGGCCACCATTCGATCTGGTGGCCCAGCGCCGCCAGCGCATCACCGGTTGCCTCACCTAGATCCGCCTCCAGGTTGAGCTGTCCCGGCCGGTACGCATGCGGCACAATCGATTCCGGCCAGGAATAACTCGCAAAACGCGGCGCTTCCACCGCCGATTGCGGGTCCATGTCGAACACTGCGATGTTGAGGAACGCCTGCAGCATCGCCTGGCCCAGCACTTCACTGCCCGGCGAGCCGAACGGCAGCACGCAGGCGCCCGGCCTGATCGCGATCGCCGGATTGGCCGACATGCGCGGCCGCCGGCCGGGGCCGACCTGCCCCGGATGATTTTCCCCCGTGTAACCTCGAGAACCCCACATCGAGGCCATGATGCCGGTGCCCGGCACCACCGGCCCGCTGATCGTGCCGTCGCTCGGCGTGGCGGCGAAGATGTTGCCGGCGGCATCGGCGACGCACAGGAACGACGTGGCGGTCTCCACCACCTCGGCGGTGTGTCCGGCCGAGGCGGATGGATCGGGCTGCCAGGGCGCGGGCGGCGTGTCGGTGGCGCGGCCGGCCGGCGGCATGCCGGGCCAGGCGCGCGCGGGATCGAACAGCACGCGCCGCTCCACCGCATATGATTTCGACAGCAGCACATCCAGCGGCACGTCAACGTAGGCCGGATCGCCGAAATACGCCTCGCGGTCCGCCGCGGCGAGCTTCAGCGCCTCGGTCACCGCGTGGATATAGGCGGGTGCGTTGTGCCCCATCGCCTTCAGGTCCAGCCGTTCCAGGATGTTCAGCGCCTCCAGCACCATCGGGCCCTGCGACCAGGCGCCGCAGCCGTAGACGTCGAACTCGCCGAAGCGCGTGCGGCACGGCGGTTCGATGCTGGCCTGGAAGGACGCGAGATCGCCCGCGGCCAGCAGCCCGCCATTCTCCCGCTGGTGGCGCACGATCGCCGCGGCGATGTCGCCGCGGTAGAACGCGTCGTGCGCGGCGTGCAGCCCCTCCAGCCGACCGCCGGCGGCGTGCGCGCGCTCCTGGTCCGCCATGTATTGCAGGCTGCGCGCCAGGTCGGCCTGCACGAAGGTCTCGCCGACGCGCGGCGGCCGGCCACCCGGCAGGAAGATTGCGGCCGTGGTCGGCCAGGCGCGGATCGCGTGCTGCTTCGCCGCGATGATTTCGGTGAAGAACGGATAGGTCGGGAAGCCGTCGCGGGCAAAACGGATGGCGGGGCCTGCGACCTCGGCGAACGACATGGTGCCGTAGCGCGCCAGCGCGGCGATCCAGTTGGCCGGCGCCGCCGGCACCACGGTGTGCAGCAGCCCGTCGGGGATGCGGCCGTCGTAACGGTCGCGGAAATAGGCGGCGCTGGCGGCGCGCGGCCAGGGGCCGACGCCGTTGATGGTGACCACCTCGTTGCGCTCGGCGAGGTAGATCATGATCGGCGCGACGCCGCCGAAGCCGACGAACTGGCTTTCCAGCACGTCGATCGCCAGGCCGGTGGCGACGCCGGCGTCGATCGCGTTGCCGCCGGCCTCGAGAATCTGGAAGCCGGCCTGCGAGGCCCAGTAATGCCCGGACACCACCACATGCCAGCGCGCCATCACGTTGGGCCGCCGTGGGCGGGACGGGGTGAACAGGCGCTCGGTGTCGGGCATCGGCGGCTCCTGCTGTTACGGCAGCGAGATCACGTGACGCGGCCGGCCCCAGTCGGCGGCGGCGGCGGCGCAGCGGTCGACATCTTCCTCCAGCATCAGCCGCTGCGCCACCAGTTCGCGCGCGGCGGCGACGATGGCGGCGACGTAGGCGGCCTTGTCGGGATAGCGGTCCAGCAAGGATTTGCGGGGATCGCGGATTTCGGCGCGTTCCTCCGGCGTCTCAGGGAACGGGATGTAGCTGCCCTCGAAACGATACTGCGCGCCGTGGCCGAAGCCGCGGGCGCGCGGGTTCCAGCCGGTGTAGGTGCCGAGCGGGGCGGCGACCATCGGCGCGCGCACGCCGGGGATGTCGTTGCCGTCGGCATCGACCGCGGGCACGCCGACGACGTAGCTTTTGCCGGGCACAAGGTCGGGCGGCTCCTTGTCCAGAATGCCCTGCTCGAAGCGCGGGCCGAAATCCAGCAGCGGCAGCTCGGTGGTGCCGTGCGGAGTCATCGTGCCGGGAATGGCGGGGAACTGGCGCACCCACTCGGCGTAGCTGACCAGCGTGCCGTCGGCGCGGGTGGGGATGCGGCTGGCGGGCGGCGGCGTGCCGTCGGTCGCCCAGCGGTCCATCGCGTCGATCATGGCACGAAACAACATCGAGGTGGACACGATGTTGGAGAAATTCTGCTGGCACGGCCCGCGCGACGCCGGCTTGTGCTGCGGATCGGCGAAGTGCTGCGAGCTGGACCAGCAGTAGACGCGCACCGTGTCGGGCTGCTTCAGGTCGTTGCCCTGCGTGTCGGTGTGCACCAATGACCCGCGGCGCGCCCAGTATTCCGTGCCGGTCTGGGTATGGATCACCAGCGGATCGGTTTCGGCCCGCTTCAGGATGGCATCTCGCCGGCCAGTCAGGTGGTCGGTGGACCAGGCATAGGAGAACGGGAAGGTGTCGGCCGGGTTGAAATGGTCCTCGTAGTACTGCCCGCCGGAGACGATCGGGCTGGCGAAGCGGTGATTCAGCCATTTGCGCCCGGCGCCGGCGACGTGCGGCAGGATGCCGTCGAACACGCGCCGTCCGCCCGCGTCTGCATTGCAGCCGCGATAGACGAAGTCACGCAGGCAGCGCCCGGTCTGCGAGCGGCCCCAGGCATAGGCTTTTTCGATGCCGCGCACCGGGTTCGGTTTTCCCCCCGCGTCCTCCACGCCATATTTCAGGAAGCTGACGAAGTCGCGCACCACGACGTGGCCGAGGCCGTGCACCAGCGGGTCCTTGCCCGTGTAGACGAGCTCGTAGATCCAGCCCGTTTCGAAACCGGCCGGGATGTGGATGTGGGTGTCGGACGGGATCAGCGCGCGTTCGGGGTCACCCGGTTTCGCCGCCGCGGCCGCCCTCGATGCGGGCGAAGCACCAGGCGTCGGGCGGGACGGGGATGCGCGCGTCGTACGGGATAGCGCCGGCGGGTCAGGCTGGCCTGGCGCGTGTCGCGCGAGACGCGTTGGGTAGGAATGCGCCGCGGCCTTGCCGCTGAGCGGCAGCGTGGTGATGCCGGGCTGATCGACGATGTATTCGACGCGCACTTTGCCGGTGATCGGCGTGGCCGCCGTCGGTGGCGACCGGCACGTCCAGGATGGCGCGGCCGTCGCCCGGCAGCAGGTCGCCCTCCCACGCGCACCACGCGACCGTATAGCCGCGGCGCATCAGGAAGCCGTTGCCGGCGTGCGCGGGCGTGAGCGGATCGTTGCTGTGCGCGGCATCGTTGAAGAACTGCAGCATCCGCTTATGGCCGCGGTTGCCGTAGTCGTAGAACACCCGGCGGTTGCCGCGCGCCTGGTCGGCGGGGGCGAGGATCATGATGTCGGCGGCGAAGCGCACGTTCCCCTGGGCGTCGCGCGGCGCCTTGTCCAGGTCGACCACCCAGGCGTTGGCGGGCGCGCCTGGATCGACCGCGAAATGCGCGCGGCCGGTGAGGCGCTCGTAGGCGCCGGCGGTGCCGAATGCGATGCCGTCGGCGAAGGGGCGGCGGTCGGTGATGGCGAGCGTGATGGCGTTGGTCATGGGCGCCTCGTCCGGGGTGGGGCGAGTGTGCGGGGGGTGGCGCGTCGGCTCAAGGGGAGGGGGGTGAGGCGGTCGTCACGCAGCGTGGTGCGCGTGTCCGCCGTGATTGGACGGCAGACACGCAGGGCGGATCGTCGGGACCCGCTGCTTGCGCACCCGCAAGCCGGCGCCTAAGCAACCAGCGGTAGCCTTGGGAGCCCCGCGCATGGACCATCCCCTGCCCGCCGACCCGCACAGCGAAATCCGCGTCGAGGTCGCCAAACTCTGCGCCCGCTTTCCCGGCGAATACTGGCGCAAGCTCGACCAGGTCCGCGGCTACCCCACCGAGTTCGTGCGCGCGCTGACCGAGGCGGGCTACCTCGCCGCGCTGATCCCGGAGGAATACGGCGGCGCCGGCCTGCCGCTGTCGGCCGCCGCGGCGATCCTGGAAACCATCCACGCCGAGGGCTGCAACGGTGCGGCCTGCCACGCGCAGATGTACATCATGGGCACCATCCTGCGGCACGGCTCGGCCGCGCAGAAGACCGCCTATCTGCCGAAGATCGCCACCGGCGAGCTGCGGCTGCAGGCGTTCGGCGTCACCGAACCGACCAGCGGCACCGATACGACCAGCCTGCGGACGTTCGCGCGCAAGGAGGGCGACAGATACATCGTCAACGGGCAGAAAGTGTGGACCAGCCGCGCGGAACATTCCGACCTGATGCTGTTGCTGGCGCGCACCACGCCGCGCGAGCAGGCGAAGACGCGCACCGCGGGCCTGTCGACCTTCATCGTCGACATGCGCGCCGCGCTCGGCCACGGCCTGACCATCCGGCCGATCCGCACCATGATGAACCACAACTCGTGCGAGCTGTTCTTCGACAACATGGAGGTGCCGGCGGCGAACCTGGTGGGCGAGGAGGGCAGCGGGTTCCGCTACATCCTGGACGGCATGAACGCCGAGCGGCTGCTGATCGCCGCCGAAAGCATTGGCGACGCGAAATGGTTCATCCGCAAGGCCACCGACTACGCCAAGGAGCGCATCGTGTTCGGCCGGCCGATCGGGCAGAACCAGGGCATCGCCTTCCCGATCGCGCGCGCCTATGCGCAGATGCGCGCCGCCGAGCTGATGGTGCGCGAGGGCTGCCAGAAATTCGAGGCGGGCCTGACGCCGGGCGAGGAAGCCAACACCGCCAAGCTGCTCGGCGCCGATGCATCCTGGGCCGCGGCCGAGGCGTGCATCCAGACGCATGGCGGTTTCGGCTTTGCGGAAGAATACGATGTGGAGAGAAAATTCCGCGAGACGCGGCTGTACCAGGTGGCGCCGATCAGCACCAACCTGATTTTGTCGTATCTCGCGGAGCACGTGCTGGGGCTGCCGCGGAGTTATTGAGGATGGCTTGGGGGCGAGGTCAGGAAATCAATAGTCCCGATCATCCCGCCTGTGCTAGGCTGACGCTATGGGCGCAGCCCGGAGAGATCACATGACCCTGGAGGCGTTCCTCGACTGGGAAAGCCGGCAGGAGTTCAAATACGAGTTCGACGGCTTCCAGCCGGTCGCGATGACCGGGGTCACAGCCGCGCACTCCACCATCCAATTCAATTTGCTGGGATTGCTGTTCAGCCGGTTGCGCGGCCACCGCTGCCAGGCCCACGGCAGCGATCTGAAGATCCAGGTGGCGGGTCGCATTCGCTACCCCGACGCCTTCATCGTCTGCTCATCGGTTCCGCCCGGGACCACGGTGATCCACGATCCTGTCGTGGTATTCGAGATTCTCAGCCCCGGCACGTCATACAAGGATCGCATCGAGAAGAACTGGGAATATCGCGACACCCCGTCGATCAAACGCTATGTGATCCTGGAGCAGTCCCGCCCGGCGGCGACGGTTTTTTCCCGTGCCGGCGATGATTGGGTCGGGCATCTCGTCCCGGGTGAAACCGACCTGGCGCTGCCCGAGGTCGAAATGACATTGCCGCTGACGGAGCTGTATGAGGGCGTGACATTCTCGCCCACACCAGACGAGACGCCGACCGGCTGACGGCGGCGACCGAGAGCGATCCGGTTGATCAGGGCACGGGGAAGAAGGTGTCATGTCCGATACGACGTTCGACCTTGACGCCTGGCTGCGCCGCATCGGCTACGCCGGGCCGCGCGCGCCGACGCTGCCGACCCTGCGTGCGGTTATCGCCGCGCACAGCGCAACGATTCCCTTCGAGAACGTCGACGTGCTGCTGGGCCGGCCGCCAAAACTCGACCTCGACTCGTTGCAGCGAAAGATGGTCGCGGGTGGGCGCGGCGGCTACTGCTTCGAACAGAACCTGCTGCTGCGCGCCGGTCTGCGGACCCTGGGCTTCACCGTCACCGGGCTGATCGCCCGGGTGATAATCAGCATGGAGGCCGACGCCCCACGTCCGGCGACGCATATCGTGTTGCGGGTCGATCTCCCGGAAGGACCGTTCCTCGCCGATGTCGGCTTCGGCCACCTGACCCCGACCGCGCCGCTCGCACTGCAGCCTGACCTCGAACAGGAAACGCTGCATGAACGCATGCGGCTGGTCCCGGTGGGCGAAGAGCTGACGTTGCAGGCAAAGCGCGGCGACGCGTGGGAGAACATGTGGCGTGTGTCGCTGCGTCCGGCGCTCGACGTGGACTACGAAGTGGGGAACTGGTTCACCGCCACGCATCCCAACAGCCCGTTCCCGGGCAATTTTATTGTCGCACGCGCAGGGCCCGGGGGCGTGCGGAACACGTTCCTCAATGGGCGGCTGAGCGTACGACGGCCGGATGGCGAGGTGGAGCGGCGGATGCTGGACGACGACGCTGAATTTGCTGCCGTGCTGGCCGAAACGTTCGGGCTTGCCCTGCCCGCCGATGACCTTGCCGCGGCGCTTACGGCGCTCGATCGCAAGGGCGCGCGTGGGGCCACGCATCGGTTTTTCAGTTGAGGGCGCAATCGAAAGGCTAAGCGCATCGCCGATGCGCATTCGCCGGCGCACCTGATCCAAGCCTGACCAGGGCAATTGGGTGAAGCAGCGAGCCGCCGGGACCCTGCTGTCATTGCGAGAGTAGCGAAGCAATCCCCCGCGATCAGCGCACCTGGATGGAGATTGCTTCGTCGCTTCGCTCCTAACAAGAAACAAGACTCCCCCTCCCCTTGAGGGAGGGGGTTGGGGGGAGGGGGCGGTCGGAGATTCGCACCGATCGACCCCTCCCCCCAACCCCCTCCCTCAAGGGGAGGGGGGAGCGTCCTTCTCTTCGGCGCCCCGCCAGTTTCATTCAGGGCGGGTCGGCCGCCGCCGGCCGGTGGGAACTCGCAATGACAGTGAACCGGCTGATCGGTCGCCTTCCCTGCGTTCACCCGACTGCCCGGCAGGCGTGAAGCCGTCCGCTTGAGTTGCCAGGGCCGGCGTGCCACTGAGCGGTTCATGCCAAATCCGCTGCCGCTGTCCAGCCTGCTCGTCGTCTCCCTCGAACAGGCGGTCGCCGCGCCGTATTGCAGCGCGCGCCTGGCCGACGCCGGCGCCCGCGTCATCAAGATCGAGCGCCCGGAAGGCGATTTTGCGCGCGGCTATGATACGGCGGCCAAGGGCCTGTCCAGCTACTTCGTGTGGCTCAACCGCGGCAAGCAGAGCCTGGTCGCCGACATCAAGCACCCCGACGACGCGGCACTGCTGCACCGCATTCTGGCCCGCGCCGACGTGTTCATCCAGAACCTTGCGCCCGGTGCCGCCGCGCGCGCCGGCTTCGGCGCCGACGCATTGCGCGAACGCCATCCACGGCTGATCACCGTCGACATCTCGGGTTACGGCGAGGCCGGCGACTACGCAACGATGAAGGCCTACGACCTGCTGGTGCAGGCGGAATCGGGCCTCGCAATGATCACCGGACATCCCGCCGGCCCCGGCCGTGTCGGCGTCTCGGCCTGCGACATCGCCTGCGGCATGGCAGCGCACGCCGGCATCCTGGAAGCACTGATCGCGCGCGCCAGCACCGGCCGGGGCACCGGGCTGAAGGTCAGCCTGTTCGACGGCATGGCCGACTGGATGAACGTGCCGCTGCTGTTCTACGAGGGCACCGGCCGCGCGCCGGAGCGCCTGGGCCTGGCGCATCCGTCGATCTGCCCGTACGGCGCCTTCGCCACCGCCGACGGCGCGCTGGTGTTGATCTCGATCCAGAACGAGCGCGAATGGGCGGCGTTCTGCGCCCGGTTCCTGGACGAACCCGACCTGCCGCAGCGCGCCGGCTTCGAAACGAACGTGATCCGCGTCGGCAACCGCGCGACGGTGGATGCGCACATCGGCGGCGCCTTCGCCCGGCTGACGCGCGCGGAGGCGGCGCAAAAACTGCGCGCCGGCAACACCGCCTATGGCTTCGTCAACACGGTCGCGGAATTTGCCCGCCATCCGGCGTTGCGCCGCGCCACCGTCGCCACCCCGAACGGCGAGGTGTCGATCGCCGCGCCGCCAGTGCTGACCAGCGACGGGCCGCGCAAGCTGGGGCCGGTGCCCGCCGTCGGCGAGCACTCGGCGGCGATCCGTGCGGAGTTCAGCGCCGGCTAGACGCTACGCCCCAGCGTCCTGAGGTGCGACGCCGACATACTTGGTACTGGTGCACCATGTCGTCCTGTGGAAATCCGGGGGCGTGCTTGACCTGGAACACGCTGATGGTGCGCGAGGTCAGGTCGCCATTGTTGTCGAACGAGATCTCCCCCTGCATCGTCGCGAGCTTGGTCGCCTGGATCGCATCGCGCATCGCCGCCCGCGAGAGCGGCTTGCCCGACGCCACAACCCGCTTCAGCGCATCGGCGATCACCAGCGCCGCGTCATAGGCCGTGATGCAGTAGTCGCTCGGCTGGGCGCCGTAGAGCGAGGCATACTTCTTCACCCATGCCTGCGCCTTGGCGTCATCCAGCAGATGCGGCGCCGCGATCGTGGCGTACCAGCCCTCAGCCGCGGGAAAGCCGCCACCGGTCAGGATTTCCGACTCGTACATGCCGTCGCCGCCGCCCTTCACGATGGACGGCAGGATCTCATAGGACTGCTTGACCAGCTTGACCCCGGTGGGCGCGTCGCCGCCGAAATAGAGCGCCTTCACCCCCATCGACTTCATCTTGGTCAGGCTCGGCGAATAGTCGGCCGCCTTGGGATCAAGCCGGTCGCGCCCCATCACCTTGATTCCGATCTTGGTCGCCTGCGCCTGGAACGTATCGGCGATCCCCACGCCGTAGGCGCCGCTGTCATCCAGCACATAGACGTTCTCGACCTTCAGGACCTTGGCGTAGTAGTTCGCCATATTGGGACCCTGGAACGCATCGGTGGTGACGGTGCGGAAATAGATCGCCGGACTCGACGGGTGATAGACCTGGGCAAACTTCGGATCGGTGATATCCGGATTGGTCGAGGCGGGGGTGATGATCGCCAGGCCGCCGGCGCTCAGGATCGGCGACATCGCCTTGCCCGATCCGCTGTTGTACGGTCCAAGCGCCGCCATCGCGAGCGGGTCGTTGACCATCCGCCGCGCATTGATTGCCGCCTGGCCGGGATCGTAGCCGCCGGCGCTGGCGGTGCCGTCATTCATCAGGATCAGTTGCAGCATGTAGCCCGCCACGCCGCCCTTGGCGTTGATTTCGTCGATCGCCATGGAGGCGCCGTTCTTCACCAGGGTCGCACCCATGGCCTCCCCGCCGGTGAACGGCATATTCACCGGGACGTGCACGACTTTCTCGTCCGCCGCGGCGGAACGCCACGCGGCAGTTGCGACGGCGGCACCGCCCAGGGTCAGGGCAGTACGCCGGCTCAAGCGATTGCTGGTCTCGATCATCCGCAGTCTCCCTTGGTGAGGTTTTATGTGACCGGCGGTCTCCCCCGTGGGCGGCAGGCTATCATCGGCGGAGAGAGGGGGTCAAAGGAAACCAATGGCAAAGCGGCAATTGTCGTTTTGACGCGATTGTTTGTCCATCCGTCAACGCGCCGCCTGCAACTGGTCGCCGTTCGCCAGGATGGCGTCCGCCAGCGCCGCCGCCGGGCCGCGCGCAGCGCCGGGTCGCGTTGTCACGACGAACTCCACCTCACCGGCGTCCGGCAGGCGCAGGGCCGCCGGTGCCTCGACCAGCCCTTCCGGGATCAGGCTGCGCGCGTGCAGCGTGATGCCGAGGCCCGCCAGCGCCGCGGCGCGCAGGCCGCTCAGGCTGCCGCTGGTGCATACCACCCGCCAGGCTCGTCCGGCGCGCTCCAGCGCCTCCAGCGCGGCGCTGCGGGTGACGCTGGGCGGCGCGTAGAGGATCAGCGGCAGCGGTGCCTGCGGGTCGATCTCCAGGCCCGGCCCGGCGATCCACACCAGCCGGTCGCGCCAGACCAATTTCCCCCGCGCCTCCCCGGTGCGGCGCTTGGCCAGCATAAGGTCTAGCTCCCCCTGGTCGAACTGCGCGTTCAGCGTGGCGCTGAGATCGACGGTCAGCTCCAGGTCCACGCCCGGGTGGCGGCGGGTGAAGTCGCGCAGGATTTCCGGCAGGCGGGAGGATACGAAATCCTCCGAGGTGCCGAACCGCACCCGCCCGCGCAGCCGTGCACCGGAGAAATACTGCCGCGCCCGTTCCTCGGCTTCCAGGATCGAGCGGGCGAAGCCGACCATCGCTTCGCCGTCGGCGGTCGGGACCACGCGGTGGGTGTCGCGCAGGAACAGTTTTCGGCCGGACGCGGCTTCCAGCTTCCGCACGTGCTGGCTGACGGTGGACTGCTGCAGGCCGAGCCGGCGGCCGGCCTCGGTGAAGTTCCGGGTCTGCGCCACGGCGAGGAAGCTTTGCATCAGGGTCGGGTCGAGCATGGCCTGTCATCACGATCTGTGATGACTATAACATCGGACAGCGGACTTCACAATGACTGCCGCGGCTGCGATATCCGCCGCCATCACGCCACCGGAGGTCCCGGGCCATGCGCAAGCTGCTCTCCCGCTTGCCGATCGACACGTTCATCGCGCTGCTGCTGGCCATGGTGGCGCTGGCCTCGGTGCTGCCGGCGCGCGGCCTGGGCGCGGTGCTGGCCGGGCACGGCGTCACCGTGGCGATTGGGCTGCTGTTCTTCCTGTACGGCGCGCGGCTGTCCCCGCAGGCGGCGCTGGCGGGCGCACGGAATGCCAAGCTGCACCTGATGGTGTTCCTCAGCACCTTTGCGCTGTTCCCCGCCCTGGGGCTCGCCGCGCGGGCGCTGTTCCCGCATCTGCTAACGCCCGAGTTGCGGACCGGCGTGATCCTGCTGTGCGTGCTGCCATCCACCGTGCAGTCCTCGATCGCCTTCACCTCGATCGCGCGCGGCAACGTGCCGGCCGCGCTCTGCGCCGCCACGCTGTCGAACCTGGTCGGCATCCTGCTGACCCCGGTGCTGGCCGGCGTTCTGCTGTCAACTGGTCATGGCGGTGGCATCTCGGCCCATGCGGTCGGCGACATCGTGCTGCAGCTTCTGCTGCCGTTCGCCGCCGGGCAGGCGTTGCGGCCGTGGATCGGCGCCTGGGTCGAGCGCAACCGCCGGGTACTGGGCGTGGTCGATCGCGGCTCCATCCTGATGGTGGTCTACGCCGCGTTCAGCGAGGGCATGGTGGCCGGCATCTGGCATTCGCTGGATGTGGCGACGCTGGTCCAACTGTTCGTCATCGACGCCACGCTGCTGGCCGCGGTGCTGGCGGCGACGACGCTGATCAGCCGCCGGCTGGGGTGCAGCCGGGCCGATGAGATCACGATCGTGTTCTGCGGCTCCAAGAAGAGCCTGGCGAGCGGGCTGCCGATGGCGAGCGTGCTGTTCGCGGGCGGCTCGGTCGGGCTGATCGTGCTGCCGCTGATGCTGTTCCACCAGTTGCAACTGATGGTGTGCGCCGCGCTGGCCCGCCGCTATGCCGCGGACGGGACGGGAACGCTGCCGGCCGCGCGGTCGGTGCCCGCCGCGGGCTGAGGCTTTGGCACGCAACGGAACGTAGGGCGGAACAGCGCAGCGCATTCCGCTACTTGCGGTGCGTTACCGGTGCTTGCCGGGGGGTTCGCAAGCGGCGGAATACGCTGCGCTTTTCCGCCCTACGTCGGGCTCGGCGTCGTCATGCCGGCGTCGAGACGGTTGGGCGGGGACGGAAAAACGTGCGGGGCGGCCGCGGTCGGCCGGAGGGGACAGGCCAACACGCGACACACCCCGCTACCTGCCGCGTCCGGAGGGCTGGACGGGCAGGAATATTCGATGAAGAGCGGCTATGCGGCCTTCTTCACCTCGATGGTCTTCTTCACCGCCGGCGCCGCCTTGCGCAGCGTGACCGTCAGCACGCCCTTGGCGAAGTCGGCCGCGATCTTGTCGCTCTCCACCCCTTCGGGCAGCACGAACGAACGCTGGAACGCGCCGTAGCAGCGCTCCGACAGATAGGTGTTCTTCTCCTTCTTCTCGGTTTCGGCGGTCTTCTCGCCCTTGATGGTCAGCACGTCGTCGCTCAGCGTGACCTCGACGTTCTTCTCCTCCATGCCAGGGAGTTCGGCCGTCAGCTCGTAGCCGGTGTCATCCTCGGTGATGTCCACCGCCGGCGTCGGCATGGTGAACTCCGTGCGCAACGTGGGCATGACGTCGAGCATGCGGCCGAAGGACGGCATGCTGAAGCCCATCCCGAACCGGTCGAACAGCCGGTCCATCTCGGTGCGGAAGGAACGCCACACATCAGGCACGGCGGGGGTTGGAGCGGGCGCCGGGGTCGGCGCCGTCCGCTTCACTTCAACTGGGGTGGTTGCCATGGTCGCCTCCTGCGCGAATGTCGGTGACGATTGAGCGGGGGCAGACTGCAACTTTTACGCCGGTGCGGCATTGATCCAGGTCAAACGTCGCGGCGTGCAAATTCACCTCTCCCGCTCTTCGCGGGAGAGGTCGCGGAGCACTTGCGACGCGGGTGGTGCCGCGTGCGCGACCCTCACCCTCGGCGCTTCGCGCCTCGACCTCTCCCGCGAAGAGCGGGAGAGGTGCCAATCAGACGAGTCGCGTTAGCTTGCTCACCATGTGGTCGAACTGCGCGAGGTAGATGTTCTCCGCCGCGTCCAGCCAGATGCCGTGGATGTGGAAGGCGCCCTGGTACGGGTCGTCGCGGTCCCACCGCACCACCAACTCGCGCTCCCGCGTCCAGATCGACAGCCCGTCGGCCCCGCCGACATAGATGCGGTCCTTGCCGAACACGAGATCGCTCGGCATGCGGAATTCCTTCCACTCCGCCAGGAACGTCCCGCCGGCGTCGAACACCTGGATGCGGTGATTGTCGCGATCGGCGATCCACACCCGGTCCTGCTCGTCGATCGCGATGAAATGCACGATGGCGAATTGGCCCGGCCCATCCCCCGGCGCGCCCCAGGAGTGCAACAACTCGCCGCCGGGGGAAAACCGGTGCACGCGGCGATTGCCGTAGCCGTCGCTGACATACGCGTCCCCGTTGGAGGCGAACGCCACCGCAGTGGGCATGTTGAACGGCTGGCCGTAGAAGGTCGGCGCCGGGAAGTTCCGCTTTCCCAGCGTGCGCAGCACCTCGCCGGTCGGTGCGTGCTCGGTGACGATGTGCCAGCCGGAATCGGCGATCCACACATGCCCGTCCGGCGCGATGCTGAGGCCGTGCACGAACTCGGAGAACTGGCCCTCGCCCCACGAGGTGATGAAGTCGCCGTCCGGGTCGAACACCACCAGCGGGTGCGCGCTGCGCGACAGCACGAACACCTCGCCGTTGGCCGCCACCGCGCCCTTGGAGGGGATGCGCGGCGGCCGCGCCTGCGGATCGGGGTCGCGGAACAGCCAGCCGCGCGGCAGCCGCGCCCAATTCCGCACGAACCGATAGCGATGCGCACCCGTTCCGATCACCGGCGCGTCGCGTTCCATGCTGTCCATGTCGTTGTCCTCCCCAGGCTCGACCGTGGCCGGCACTGTAGACGAACCGCCGCCGGCCGCTATCCTGCCGGGCAACGCCGGAGCGGGAGAAAACCATGGCCACGCAGCCCATCGAATTCCGCGGCAACGCCTATCGCTCTCTGGCCGAGCTGGAACCCTGGACCGCGGCGCGGCAGGAGCCGATCCTGGAGCCCGCGCTGCCGATCATCGACCCGCACCACCATGTCTGGGACGACGCGCGCGGCCGCTACCTTGTGCACGAACTGGCGGCCGACGTGAACACCGGCCACAACATCGTCGCGACCGTGTTCATCGAGGCCGGCTCGATGTATCGCGCCAAGGGGCCGAAGGCGATGCAGCCGGTCGGCGAGGTCGAGTTCGTCAACGGCATCGCCGCGATGAGCGCCAGCGGCCGGTACGGGCCGGCCCAGCTTTGCGCCGGCATCGTCGGCCATGCCGACCTGACGCTGGGCGACGGTGCGCGGCCGGTGCTGGAGGCGCTGATCGCCGCCGGCAACGGCCGCTTCCGCGGCATCCGCCACGGTGTGACCTGGGACACCGGCAATGCCGCGAAGTTCGGCCGGCGGCAGGTGCCGCAGCACCAGGTGCTCGATCCGGTGTTCCGCCAGGGTTTTGCGAATTTGGAGCCGTTGGGGTTGTCGTTCGAGTCCTGGCAGTTCCATCCGCAACTGCCCGACCTGGTGGATCTGCTGAAGGCGTTTCCGCGGACCAACGTGATCCTCAACCATGTCGGCGGGCTGCTGGGGATTCCGCCGCACGATCACGACCGGCAGGCGGTGTTCGAAATCTGGCGCCGCAACATCCGCGAGGTGGCGCAGTTTCCGAACGTGAGCGTGAAGCTCGGCGGACTGGGGATGCTGTATTGCGGCTGGGATTTTCACCTGCGCGACATCGCGCCGGGGTCGGCGGAGCTGGCGACCGCCTGGCAGCCGTATATCGAGACGTGCATCGCGGCGTTCGGCGCGACCCGTTGCATGATGGAAAGCAACTTCCCGGTGGACAAGCAGTCCTGCGGCTATGCCGTGCTGTGGAACGCAATGAAGCGGATCACACAGGGTTGTTCCGGCGCCGAGAAGGCCACGCTGTACCACGACACAGCGGCGCGGGTGTACCGGCTGGATGTCTGAGGTGCAGCGCCCGGTCCGGGGTGAGCGCATCCTCCCCCTCCCCTTGAGGGAGGCGGAGAATCGCCATATGCGCATCGTTCTGATCGGCGTCTCGCACTGGCACGTGCCGTTCTATCTCGATCCGTGCCTGGAACTGCCCGGCGTCGCCGTGGTCGGCGTCAGCGACGCCGACCTTTCGCGTGCGGAACCGATCGCCGTGCGCGCCGGCTGCCCGGCCTTCGCCGACTACCGCGAGATGTGCGCCAAACTGCGGCCCGACTTCGCCTTCGCGCTCGGCCGGCACTGCGACATGCCCGCGCTCGGCCGCTTCCTGATCGAGGCGCGCATCCCGTTCGCGATGGAAAAGCCCTGCGGCACCTCGCTGGCCGAGGTGCGCACGCTCGCCGCGCTGGCGCGCGCCGCCAACGCCTTCGTTGCGATCCCCTTCGTGTTCCGTTATTGCGACTTGGTCGGCGCGCTGCGCGAGGCAGCCGCCGGCGAAGCGATCCAGTACGTGACCTTCAAATTCGTCGGCGGCCTGGTGGAGCGCTACCGCCAGGCGCGCTGCGACTGGATGCTGGATCGCGCTACCGCCGGCGGCGGGCCGCTGATCAACCTGGGCGTGCACTTCCTCGACCTGTGCCGCGTGCTGCTGCCCGGCGCGCACTTCGAGGTCGTTGCCGCAATGCTGTCGAACGCCCAGGCCGGCCTGTCGATCGAGGATCACGCGGTGGTCCTGCTGCGCGGCGGCGGCGTAAGCTGCACGATCGAAACCGGCTACCTCTACCCGGCGCCGCATTCGGTGTTCGACATGCACTACAGCATCCGCACCGCGCACCACTACTTCGCCGCGCGCGACGCCACCACGCTGGAGATCAGCGACGACTCCCGTGCCCGCCACACGCAGCAGATGACCCTGATCAACGCGCCGCTGTATCCCATCTTCGTCGCCGACACGCTGCGGCGGCTGGAGCACGGCGAAAAACCGATCGCCGACCTTGACGACATGGCCGAGGCGATGCGGCTGGTGCACGACGCCTACGCGCTGTCGCCGCTGACATGACCGGCTGTGGACGATGGGACGCCGGGGGCCATCGTCCCGGGCCCGGTATGAAGAACCGGCCGCCCCAGAACGGCGGGAGACGTTCCAGCTAGCGTCTGCCGGGAGCTAAAGGCGCCTCAGCCATCGGCGGGTGCCCCGGATCGCCTCGGCCGAGGCTGCGGTCAGCCGCCAAGGGGGCTCCTCCGTCACCGTTATGCGCTGCCAGCGCGCGCAGGCGGGGCAACGCACCGTCTGGTCCGGCCGGTCACGCTGAATCGGCATCTGCTCGCCGCAAACGCTGCAGTGGCGGTTGCGCTGCGTATCCTGACGCGCCTCGCGGATGATTCCCCCGAGCAACGGTCCGCGGACCAGCGCGAACGGCAGACACCTCATCCCGATACCCCCCAATTCCGTGAGATCATAAGGCTTACGGCGTCGGTCGTGCAAATCCGCGCCGCGCAGCCGGTGGCAAGCCCGCGCGCCGGCCCCGCAAATCCCTTCCGCCGATCCGCTCAAAGTGCCGAGGTCGCTGTAGCGGCGCGGCCAGGGCGCGCGCCGCGGGGCAAAGAACCATCCCGTCACCGCAGGGGCTAGATCGTCTCCAGTGCATCGAGATTGCGGTATTCGTCGAGGAAACGTTGCTTCCACGCCACGGAGACGCCGTCGGTCTGCACCCGTAACGGTGCCGCCAGATCCAGATCCCGCGGTTCGACCCACTCACCGGCGCGGCAGGCGATCTCGCTGACGGCGCGACACGGATCCGCGGCCAGGTCCTCGTAGGCGATCATCAGCGGGTCGAGGGCGTTGCGCGCGACATAGACCTCCCAGCGCGCCCGCGCGCGCGCCAGCTCGATCAGCGCCTGGCGGATCGCCTCGCCGTCGAATTCGATGTCCCGCTCGGCGACAACATACGCGTGATACCGATTGGAGGCCCGCGCGCGGTACAGCGACACTGCCTGCGCCACCAGATCGCGCCGATGCAGCCGGACAACGACCGGAGCGGGAAACGCCGCCGCAACCGAACCGCCGGCCAGCAGCCGATCGATATGCACCGGGTGCGTCTTCATCGCGAAGCAGCCGTTCGCGGTCGTCCCGACGCGGTGCGCGATCGCCATCTGGGCACCGACCTCGTCGGGGTAGTCGGCGATGAAGCGGCGCATCCAGTAGGTGTTGAGATACTCGGACGGCCGCCCCAACCGGCCGGTGGCGCCCATAAGCTGGCAGAGGAATTCGCTGCCGGTGCGCTCCTCGCTGGCCAGCATGATGGATTTCACCGGCGGCGCCCCTGGCGGATACGCCGCGAGCCAGGCCCGCACATCCAGCCCGCCAATCCGCCCGAAATGCGGATGCCAGTCGAGCGGCGCGGCCATGGCGTGCGCGCCGGCCTCGCGCTACCGCGCCCGGCTCACGGTGTAGTCGGCCACGTCGAGCAGCGCCCGGCGGATCGGGCGGTCCGGGAACACCGCCAGCGCCGCCTTTGCCGCGCCGGAGAAGCGGGCGGCACGCGCCAGCGTGGTGGCGATCGCGCCGTGCCGCGCCATCAGCGCCATGGCATGGTCGAGATCGGCCGGGTGCTGCTCGCTGTGCTCGATGGTGCGCTGCCAGAACGCCCGGTCGGCCGCCCCGCCGGCCTGGTAGGCGGCCAGCACCGGCAGGGTGACCTTGCCCTCGCGGAAATCGTCGCCGACCGTCTTGCCCAGTGTCGCCTGGTCCGCAGCGTAGTCCAGCGCGTCGTCGACCAACTGGAAGGCGATGCCGAGATTGCTGCCGAAGCCAGCGAGCGCCGCCTCCTCGGTCTCCGGCCGGTCGGCGACGATGGCACCGACCTGGCAGGCGGCGGCGAACAGCGCCGCGGTCTTGCCCTGGATCACCTCCAGGTAGCGGTCCTCGGTGGTGGACAGGTCGTTCTGCGTCGCCAGTTGCAAGACCTCGCCCTCGGCGATGGTCGCCGCCGCGCGCGACAGCACCGCCAGCACCTTGAGCGAGCCGTCCTCCACCATCAATTGGAAGGCGCGGGCGAACAGGAAATCGCCGACCAGCACCGAGGCCTTGTTGCCGAACACCGCGTTGGCCGAGGCCAGGCCGCGGCGGAGCTGGCTTTCGTCCACCACGTCGTCGTGCAGCAGCGTCGCGGTGTGGATGAACTCGACGCAGGCGGCCAGGCTGATGTGGCGCGTGCCGGTGTAGCCGCACAGCCGGGCGGCGGCGAGCGTCAGCAGCGGGCGCAGCCGCTTGCCGCCGGCGGCGACGATGTGTGCCGCAAGCTGCGGGATCAGCGCGACGGGGCTGTCCATGCGCGCCACGATGGTGCGGTTGCAGGCCGCCAGATCGTGCTCGACGAGCGCGTCGAGACGGTGCAGAGCGTCCTCGTCGCGCCGCGATGCAGGATCCGGCGGGGCCGCCTCGGCGACCCCCGGGTCAAGCCCCGGATCAAGCTCGGCGGGAGGCTTGGCGCGAAGCGGGGGCAGGCTGGCGGCGCCCAAATCTGTCTCCCGGTGTGCGCGGCGTGAGCGGGGCGGCACCATATCGGCGGGTCGGAAACAGGGTCAAGCGAAGGCGGTCAAGCGAAAGCGGGGGCAGCGCGCGGTGCGGGTGGTGGCGACAACCAACGACATGGTCCGGCTGAGCTTCCTGCGCGCCCTGCTGGCGGACGCCGGGGTGGCCGCAACGGTGCTGGATGCGCACACCAGCGCCGTGGAGGGCAGCATCGGCGCGATTCCGCGGCGGCTGGTCGTCGCCGACTCGGACGCGGCGCGCGCCCAGCGCGTGCTGGCCGAGGCCGGTGAGACCTGACGGCGCATGCGTGCGTGTCCAGTTTCCACCGCGGAGTTGACCACACCGGCGTCGGTTTTGCCGGGCACCTCCATTGTGACCAGGCGCGCATCGCGCCGGAGCTGCCCGTTTGGCCCGTCCTCCAGCCAACCCCACTGTGCCGCGCCGTCCGAAACCCTACCCCGCCGTTGATCTCGGTCCCTGCCAGTCCAGGAGATCAATGCTGTCCTCGGAACCGAGCTGGAACCGGGCCATGTCCGTTTGAGTGAGCAAGCGCACCGGCATATCGCGGAGGACCATCCTGACGACTACGGCGTGTGCTTTCCCGTACTCGCGGCGGCCATTGCGACGCCATCCTTCATCGGACAGGCACCACGCCGGACAGGCAATTTCGAGATGCTGCGCCGGATCAATCATCCGGATGGAAAGCCGCTGCTGGTGGCCGTCGGCTTGGAGATGGACGCCGCTGGCGACTACCGCGTCCGAAGCTGCTACCTGGTATCCGCAGAGAGGGTGGATCAACGCCGTCGGGGCGGGAGGTTGAAACCTCCGCCCCCCAGATAGACCAAAGGCCCGGCGTAAACCGAGCCATTGATCGCCCGAGCGGGATGCAATCCCCGATCTCTTGGCCGGCCCTGGTGTGCGCGCATCGATCCAGACCGGTTAGTTACCTCGCCTTTCAGCCAAGTGCGTGAGGCAGCCGTTCTCACCTCAGCGGGCGACACGAACATGGGGATTGGCCCCGCATACGTCAAATGATGTTACGGACCGCGTGCAGACCAAGCCCGCCATCTATAGGGATCATGGGCGAAAACCGGATACGCATGCGCGCATGAGTTTGACCGAGGGGCATCTGCTGGGCGGGCGCGTGCGCTATGCGCAGCCGCGCGACGGTTTTCGCAGTGGCATCGAGCCGGTGCTGCTGGCCGCCGCGGTGCCGGCGCGGCCGGGCGAGCGCGTGCTGGAGGCGGGTAGCGGCGCCGGGGCGGCGCTGCTCTGCCTGGCCGCGCGGGTAGCGGGGATCAGCGGCGTCGGGGTGGAGCGCGATCCGGCTCTGGTTGCGATCGCGGCGCACAATGCGGCGGAGAATGGCTGGCCGGGGCTGGCCTTCCTGGGTGCCGACATCGCCGCCGCGCCGGAGCTCGGCCGGTTCGACCACGCCTTCGCCAATCCGCCATATCATGCGGCGGGCGGCACCGCCTCACCCGATGCCGGGCGCGACTCGGCGCGGCGGGCACCGCCCGAGCTGTTCGCCACCTGGGCCGCGGCGATGGGCCGGCGGCTGCGGCCGCGCGGCACGCTGACCTGGATCGTGGCCGCCGCGGTGCTGCCCGCCAGCATCGCGGCGTTGAGCGCGGCGGGATGCGCGCCGTCGGCGCTGCTGCCACTGTGGCCGCGCGTCGGTCAGGCGGCCAAGCTGGTGCTGTTGCGCGGGGTGAAGGGCGGGCGGGGCGGGATGCGCGTGTTGCCCGGCGTGGTGCTGCACGAGACGGCGGGCGGGTTCACGGCGGCGGCCGAGGCGGTGCTGCGCCACGGCGGGACATTGGCGATGTGAACGGTCCCAAGTGGCGGAATGCGCTGCGCTTTTCCGCCCTACGACCGCCCGAAATCGTAGGGCGGAAAAGCGCAGCGCATTCCGCCACGCGCCGTGCAGCGGACGCAACCTCGCGGGTCTCTCAGCGCTCCGTCGTGTCCGCGTGGCGCAGGTGCCAGAGCCGTTCATGCGCGGCGACCAGGCTTTCCATGTTGCGCCGGCGCGTGCCGTCCGGCGTCAGCGGCCGGCGCGTCAGCATCATCTCCAACACGTGCAGAAGCTGCTCGGCCACCTCGAAGTCGCCCTGATCGCAGGCGTGGTGGAACGCGATCAGAATCTTGTCGGACAGCCGCCGGCTATAGCGTGGCGTGGCAGGCGCCGTGGCTTCGTTCGGCGCCTCGGCTTCCGGCCGGTTCACCATGGGGTCGGTCGTGGTGCCCATCCTCTCTCAATCCGCCGCGGGTGCCCTACTGGCGCAGGGCGTATTATTCCCGATTCAGGTCGCGATTCGCGATCCCGGACGCGCGTTCCGCCGCAGTCGTTCCAAACCGCTTCGTTCCAAACCGCGGTGCGGTGCGGCCTAGCTTCACCCAGCTTACACAATCGTACGACCGATAGCGCAACTCATCTTGCATGAATACATCGCGAGGCGACTTTTTGCGCCGGGTCGCGCTGTCTGGTCATCACGGCAGGCACGTCTGAATTTCCACAAACAGTCTCACAGTGCGGCGATTCATACCAGCCTGCGAGCGTACGGTCAAGCACTGAGGCTGCGCCGGCCCGTCGCCGGGTGGCATCAACGTCCGGCCGGCCCGGAGCGGCCTACCCGGCGGCAGGCGCCCCAGCCGCCATCGCATCCGCCGCCATCGCCTCGGCCGCCAACGCCTCGGCCCCCATCGGCGCAGAGGGGACACTGGCAAACGCGTCCTCCCAGGTGCCGGTGGTCGAGGCCTTGCTGTACTCCGTGGCGCGGTTCTCGAAGAAATTGGTGTGCTCGACCGCGTTCAGCATCTCGTCGAGCCACGGCAGCGGGTTGCGCGCGACGTGATACAGCCCATTCAGCCCAAGCTGGACCAGCCGGCGGTCGGCGATGTAGCGGATGTATTCTTTCACGCCGCGCGCGGTCAGGCCGTGGACCGCGCCGCCCTCGAAGGCCAGGTCGATGAAGGCGTCCTCGTGGTCGACGATGGTTGCGCAAGTGATATAGATGTCGCGCTTCAGGTCCTCGGTCCAGATCTCGGGGTTCTCCTGCACGAAGGTGCGGAACAGCTTGATGATCGATTCGCAGTGCAGCGATTCGTCGCGCACCGACCAGGTGATGATCTGGCCCATGCCCTTCATCTTGCCGAACCGCGGAAAGTTCAGCAGGATCGCGAATGAGGCGAACAACTGCAGCCCCTCGGTGAAGGCGCCGAACGCCGCCAGCGTCTTGGCGATCTCGTATTTCGAGCTGACCGTGAAACCCTGCATGTAGTCGAACTTGTCCTTCATCTCCTTGTATTTGAGGAAGGCCTGGTACTCGATCTCCGGCATGCCGATGGTGTCGAGCAGGTGGCTGTAGGCGGCGATGTGGATCGTTTCGATGTTCGAGAACGCCGACAGCATCATCAGCACTTCGGTCGGTTTGAACACCTGGCTGTAGTGCTTCATGTAGCAGTTGTTCACCTCGACATCGGCCTGGGTGAAGAAGCGGAAGATCTGCGTCAGCAGGTTGCGCTCGGCGTCCGTCAGGTTGCGGTGCCAGTCCTTCACGTCGTCGGCCAGTGGCACCTCCTCCGGCAGCCAGTGCACGCGCTGCTGGGTGAGCCAGGCGTCGTACGCCCAGGGGTAGCGGAACGGCTTGTAGACCGGGTTCTCGGTCAGCAGGTCGAAGCGGACCGGGTGTTCGTCGGCGGAGCGGGTGGTGGCGTCCATTGGCATGCCGTCCGGGTCTGGAAGGAGAGGCAGGATAGCACGGGAGGTGGTCGGTTGGGGGCCGGTCGCATCGCGGGGGACGCAACATATGGTGGGTGCCCGGGGCGTGCAACCCCATATTGTTGTGGGCAGTCGATTTCGTGTCGCACCTTGCGGCATTCTGGAGCCGCGGCCGCGTCTGCCGGGCGGCGGCAAGTCGCCCGGTCGTCGGCCGGCACCGGGAGAGCGGAACTCGATGGCCCAGGGACCGTGGTTCCGCACGCGGCGCAACGGCCTCGGCTGGACGCCGATCACCTGGCAGGGCTGGCTGGTGACGATCCTGAGCTGCCTGATTGTCGTCGCGCTGAATCTGGTGCTGGTGTTTCGCGTCGCCATTCGTTGAGGCCGACAGATGCTGGCGGTGAGCGTCGCCGCCCTGGCGGAATGCGCTGCCCCCCGGACTTGTTCCGGGGGCAGCGCATTCCGCCGCTCCCCACCCTCACGCGGCCTCCTGCTGCCCCGCAACCCCCGCCACCAGCGCCCGCGCCGCTTGCAATTCCGGCCCCGTGACGACCAGCCGGGCGCAGCCGAACGCCTCCCACATCCGCGCGGTGTAATCCGGATACAGCCGCACCGGACCCGCCCGGTCCGGATAGTTCCGCCCATCCTTGATATCGAGATAACTCTCCACCGGCAGCCCCTCGGCCAGCAGCACGTCGTGCTGCGCCAGTTCGATGTGGTGATAAGTGATGCTGTCGACCGGCACCTGCGCGATCGTCGTGCCGTTGATCAGGTACTTCACCGGGATCAGCACCTCCGCGACATACACCGCGTGGTCCGGCGACAGCCACAGATCGGTGTGCGGCCGGCCTTCCCCGAACGCCCCCGCCGCGACCCGCACCGGCCACACCTTCTTCGGCTGCGGATGTCGCACGCAATCGACCTCGCGCCGCCCGACCCAGATCACTTCCGCCAGCCCGTCGCCCCCGAGCCCGTCGCCCCCCAGCCCATCGCCCGCATCGCCCAGCAGCACCCGCACCCGCTCGCCGACCGCGATCGCCTCCACCGCGACCTCGCCGCGCGCGCTTGCGATCCGCGTCCCCGCCGCGAAGCACGGCGCGCTGGACGCCAGGATCTGCGCCGCCGCGGCGTCCATCCCGCTGGTCCCCAGCGGCCGCGTGCCGGCCTTGTTGTAGAACGTCAGCTCGCCCAGCAGCGTGCCCCCGGCGCCGAACAGCTCCAGCGTGTTGCCGCCGACGATGCTGTCCGAGTTCACCACCAGGTTGTCGAGCAGGATCTGATCGCCCGCCTGATAGCCCCAGATCTCCGCGGCAAACCCGCCCGCCTGGAGCAGGTTCATCGCCCCCGCCGCCACCGTCGGCGTCACGCCGCTGATCCCCGGTCCCCCGCCGTTCACCACCTGGCCGATCACCAGCGTGTCGGTGGCATCCTCGAACACGATCGCCTGGCCGGCATCGACGGTATTCGCGTTGAACACCAGCGTGCCGTCGTTGCTGAGCTGCCACTCGCCGACATCGCCGTTGTTGCCGATGTTGTTCGCCGCGTCCGCCACCGAGGTGCCGGTCAGCACCATCGGCGTGAACCAGGTCGAGGTGCCGGCGGAGACCTGCACCGCGCCGATGTTGCCGATGTAGAGGTCGTACAGGTTCAGCCCGGCGTTGCCGTTGCTGGCGGTGGTGTACTCGAAGCCGTCGGGATCGACCGTGCCGTAGTTGTTGAACGAGGCGTGGCCGTTCTCCGTCGGGATGCCGGCGAAGTTGAGCACCGCGTCGCTGCCGATGGTCAGCACGCCGCCGCCGCCGGAGGCGACGCCGATGTTGAGCGCCCCGCCGGTGGCGATCGACAGCTCGCTGCCGGCGCCCTCCACGTCGACGTTGCCGGAGGACAGCGCGGAAGTGCCGCCGATCGTCAGGTCGAGCGCGCTGACTGTGGCGCCGGAAAGGATGGAGAGCTCGCCCGCGCCTTGGGCGCCGAGCGCGAGGCTGCCGGTCACGGCGATCTCGGAGCCGGTGCCCGCGACGGTGATCACCCCGTCGCCGCCGCTCTGCGCCGCGGCGACAAGGGACGTGGCGGTGACGGTGGCGCCGGAGGCGATGTCGAGCCCGCCTTGGGCGGCGTCGCCGACGATCAGGGTGCCGGTGACCTGCCAGTCGGAACCGGTGCCATCGACATTCACCGAGGAGCCCGAGGCAGTGGCGGTGTTGGCGATGACGGCGCCGTCGACGCCGACGACCGTACCAGGCGTCGTGATCACCGTGCCGCCGGACTCGATCGACATGCTGCCAAGGCCGGCGTCGCCGACGATAAGTCCCCCGGTATTGTCGAGGAGTGATCCGTCGCCAGTCACCGTCACCGATCCAGCGCCGCCCGCGTCGGCGCCGACATCGAGCCCTTGCGTCGGGGCGATCGTGTTGCCGCCAGTGAACACGCTCGCCTGGTTCTCGATCAGCAGGCTGCCGGTGCTGAAGCCACCCACGGCGACCCCGCCATCTGCGGTGAAATTGGAACCGGCGTCCGTGACTGTTACGGCACCGGTCGCGTCGCCGCCGATGACCGCCGCTGCCTGGGACGCAAAGCCGGTGCCCGCCATGACGCTGCCGCCCTGGCTGACCGTCAGGCTGCCGTCGCCTTGGGCGCCGACATCCAGCCCGTTGCCGCCGGTCGATAACAAGGCCCCGGCACCGTGCACCATTACGTCGCCGGTCGCGCCTGTGTCCACGCCGATATAAACGCTCGCAAAGCTCTGACTGAGCGTGCCGGTCGTCTCCAGTGTGCCGCCCGGGCCGACATCCACCGAACCGTCGCCTGCCTCGAGCGTCGCACCCGTCACGACGGTGGTGCCGGCCGGGGAGATGAGCGTGTCACCGGCGACGATCGTCGTGGACAGGCCGATGACGATTTGCTGGTCGGTCTCGACGAGGCCGCCGCTGTTGATCGACAGATTGCCATTCGTGCCATCGTCGCCGACCTGGATGGCGAGCTGGCTCGTGACCGTGCCATCGGTGCCGACCTCCATGCTGCCGAGGCCACCGACATAGAGCACCGTGCCGCCCGTGTTGTAGCTCTCCCCTCCGATCTGCAAGTACTCGTCGCTGGTGCCGCCGGAGCCGTCGAGGCCCACGTTCACGCTGCCATGGTTCTCAACGACGAGATCGCCGGCCCCGGCACGTCCAACATAGACGTCGCCGTTCGCAAGCAGGGTGCCGCCGTCGACCAAGACGCTGCCATCGCCCTGGCGACCGATGGACAGCGCCGATATGTCGTTTGAATTGGTCGTGCCGGTCTCGACGGTGGCGCCCTGCCCGATGGTGAGCACCCCGTTGCTGAGAAAGCCGACGGCCATTCCGTTGTCGTTGGTGTTCAGCAATGCCCCGACGCCGCTGACCGTCACCTCGCCGGTTGCAAGGTCGGTCGGTCCGCCAATGCTGCTGTTGGCGTTGCCGATGAAAACTTCAAAACTCGTGGTGCTCGGCGCCCCGGTCAGCTCTACCGTGCCGCCGGCACCGATCGACAGGGCGCCGCTGCCGCCGTAGATCGTCCCGGAGATATTTGTTGCAGTGCCGACGCTCAGCGAGGTGCCGACCTGAACGGTGCCGCCGGTGTTGACGTACACCTCGCCGTTGACGCCGTTGCCGCCGATGCCGATGCTCTGGTCGCTGGTCAGCACGCCGTCGGTGGTGACGGTGACCTCACCGTTGCCGCCCTGGCCGTTGTTCGCGCCGCTGCTGCCGACGCCGATCGACAGGCCGCCGCTGTCGGTCGGATCGACACCGATCAGCATGCTGCCGCCATTCTCGATCGTCACGTTCGCCGACCCGGCGCGCCCCATCACGGCGAAACCGCTGGCGATGATCTCGGATGCACCGTCCGCGCCGCTGCCGGTAACGACGACCACGCCCGTTCCGTTGCGGCCGACCGTGAACGAGTTGTCCCCGGTGTTCGAGTTGGCGCTGCCGGTTTCGACCGTGCCGCCGCTTGCCACCACCAGCGTGCCGCCGCCGTTCTGGCCCACCGACAGCGGATTGCCGTTGGTGTTGAGCAGCGCGCCGGGGCCGGTGACCAGCACATTGCCGGTGGCGGCGGCGAGCGTGCCGAAGCCCGCGGCCTGGCCGATGCCGAAGACGTAGCTGTTGCTCTGCTGCAGGGTCGTGGCATCCCACACGCCGCCGGCATTGATGATCAGATTGCCTGCGCCGCCAGCGCCGGTGCCGACTCCGCTGGACGTGCCGCCCGCGAGGACCGTGCCGCCCCCGTTGATGGTCATGGAACCCGCACCGGAGCCGCCGACCTGCACGCCGGTGGTGGCCGTGATGGTGCCGTTGGTCAGCGAGACGACGCCGGATCCGCCGGTGCCGCCGCCAACCGAGAGGTTCCCCGTCGTCGAGACCGTTCCCGTGCCGACCGCCAGCGTGCCGGCGCCCTGGTAGCCGACGGTCAGCGCGGTGCCGGCGTTGAATATACCGGAGTTCGTGACCGAAACGGCGCCGTCGGCACCGGTGTTCTGGCCGATGCCGACGTAACCGGTGACATTCACGAGGCCGTCGTTGACGGCCAGCGTGCCGGTACCGCCCTGGCCGACCGTCAGGCCGCTGCCCACGGTCCAGGCGCCGCCGGCGGAAATCGTCGCGCCGCCGAAATTGCCGCTGCCGCCCGCAAGAGTGGCACCCTCGCCGGTGTTCAACGCGGCATCGTCCGTCACGGTGAGGTAACCCGCGGAACCGGCCTGGTCGTTGGATGGCCCGCCGTAACCGCCGAGCGTCAGGTAGCCCACGCTATAGCCGTTGATCGCCGGCCCGGCCTGCTCGGTCCATTTGGTGCCATTGCCGGTCAGCACCAGCGCGCCCGATTGCCCGGTGTTCGTGCCGATGCTGTCGCCGAGTGTCGTGACCTGCGCACCGCCCTGCGCGGTCACCGTGACGCCGTCCACGTTGCCGATGTTCGTTTCGCCGGCAGCGGCATTCAGGGTGCCGCCATTCAGCACGGTATTCGCATAGAACCCGGCCGCAAATGGCGGATACGGCGCGCTGGGCGATCCCGCGACTGTCAGAGTCGCGCCGTTGAAGAACCAGGTTCCCGAATTGGCCTGATTATAGGGACCGATATTCAGCTCGAGCGCGCTGCCGGTGCCCGTGACGGTCCCCGGGTTGCTGACGAAATTCACATTGTCGGTGGCGTTCGGAACCTGATCGCCCTGCCAGTTGCCGGCATCGCTGTACAGCGTGTCGATGGCGCCGCCGATCCAGTTGGCATTCGGCGTCGCCACCTGGATGTCGTCGAGGCCGTTCGACGGATCGGTGCCCCAGTAGAACGATGTACCGGAGCCGGCCGCGAAACTGACATTGGTCAGGTCGTAGATGCCGGGCAGGCCGCCGGAACCGTGGAAGCTCACCGCGATCGTGTCGCCGTTGACCAGCGAGGCGCTGGTGATCGTCATGCCGTTGCCGAACTCGATCTTGTCGCCGTCGGACAGGCCGGTGATCGGGTTGGCCAGCGCGGTGCCGGGCGCGTTGAGGATCAGCTCGGAACCGGTGCCGAACTGGATCGTCTGACCCGAGGGTGGCGCCACATCAAGCCGCAGGATGCCGTTGCCGGTCTGCAGCACGCCGGTGCCGGTGATGCTGCCCTGGATTTCCAGTGTGCCCGGGGAGTACCTGATTCGGCGCGGTGGCATTCGAAGCCTCGATCACCCCGTTGTTCACGACCGGGGCGGCGATCAGGCCGTTGCCGATGATCGAGTGACCGCTCTCCAGGTTGATCTTGCCGGTGATGAAGGCGTCGGATGCGCCGACATCGATGCCGGAGGTGCCGTCCACCGACACGGTGGAGCCGGCAAAGACGTATAGATTGGCGCCGACGTCGATCTTGCTGCCGGTCGTTACCGCAACCGTGCCGTCCCCGCCGAGAGGCGCCGGGCCTCCGCTCGCGCCAGCCGCGCCGCCCAGGTCGAGGTTGTTCTCGACGATGTCCACGCTGCCGCCGCTCTGCACTTCGAGCAGGCCTAGTCCACGGACACCGATGTGCGTGCCGCCGGTTCCGGCGCCCATCGCAAGGAGCGCGCCGGCGCCGGAGACGACGATCGTGCCGGATGAGCCGCTGTTGTCACCTGCATCAACGCCGCTGCTGGGGGCCAGCGCCGATACCGTGCCATCGTTCAGGACCTCCAGGAGGCCTTGACCGGAGACGCCGACGTTTATGCCGGGGTTGCCGGCGGCAAGCGCCAGCAGCGCGCCGGCGCCGGATACGACGACGGTGCCGGAGGAGCCGCCGTTTTCGCCTATTCCGAGACTGTTCGAGGGGGAGGAGACCGAAACCGTGCCGCCGTTCTCGACCTCCAACAGTCCGTGTCCGCCCTGGCCGACGCCGATCCCCGTGGTCGAGGTCCCCAACGTGATCACCGACGCCGTCCCCGACACGAGCACGGTGCCCGATCCGCCGGTGACCTCGCCGATCCCAATGCCATTGTGCGACAGGGAAACGCTGCCACCGTTCAGGACCTGCACGACGCCCTGCCCGGCGTCGCCCACGCCGAGACCGTTGGTGGTGACACCAAGCGTAACAACGGCGCTCGTCCCGTTCACCGTCATCGTGCCGACCGCACCGGCATTCTGGCCGAGGAGGATGGGGCCGGTGCCGGTCAGGGCGACGGTCCCGAGGCTGTTCACCGTCAGGTAGCCGGTCCCGGTGTTGCCGACGGTGAGGCCTTCGGTGCCGATATTGATGACCGCGCTGGCCGCGGTGCCGCCGACCACGACGCTGCCGGTCGACCCGGCGGCCGAGCCGATCGTCAGGTAGCCGGTGCCGTCCAGGTTGACGGTGCCGTTGTCTGCTACGATCAGCGTGCCCTGCGAGGCACTGCCGACGGCCAGGCCGCCCGCCGTGGCCGCGAAATCCAGCGCCGCGGGGGCTCCCGAGCCACCCACGATGACCGTGCCCGACGACGCCGCGTCGGCGGTCTGTCCAACACCGATCCCGTTGGCTTCCACCAGCACGGTGCCGCCGTTCAGAATATCCAACAGGCCCTGGCCGCCCTTCCCAACCGCCATCCCGTTCAGCGTCGAGAGCTGCGAGCCCGCGCCGCTGACGATGACCGTGCCGTTGGCGCCGGCCGACTGTCCGACCCCGATGCCGCCGCTGTTGAAGGTCGTGCCGTTGTTGTAGAACGTGCCCAGGGCGCCGACCGCGACACTGCCGCCGTTCAGCACCGACAGGGTGCCACTGCCCAACACCCCGACGCCGAGGCCGCCGACGCCATTGGATGCCAGGTTCCAAAATCCGCCGGTCGTGACCGTCACGTTGCCGGCACTGTCGGCGGAGTCGCCGATATTAGCGTTCTCCTGGTCCGTCAGCGTCGCGCCGTTCTCGATCAGCAGTTGCGCCGCCGCGACCGGCCCCGGCGCGGTCAGGCCGGCGGGCGTGTTCGACGAGAGATCGTTGTAGCCGACATCCATGTAGCCGGTGGAGTGGGCCGTGTCGGACACGTCGATCGTGTCGGTCCAGCTCGCGCCCAGGCCGTTCAGGATCAGCTCGCCGAAGGACGTCGGGTCGGAACCCAACAGGGAATGGGTGTCGGTCACCGTTCCGCCGCTGTTGACGATCACGCTGGCGGGCTGGCTGGTGCTGTCGTAGGCGATATTGAGACTGCCACCCCCGCCCCCGGCAGCCGCGGGCCCGGCGAGCAGCGCCCCGTCCACCACCAGCGTGCCGCCGGAGATCTGCACCGCGCTTGAGTTACCCGCCTCGATCGCGAGCGTGCCCCCAACCGCCGCCAGGGTGGTGCCCGGGCGACCGGTCACGTCCACCGTGCCCAGGGCATCCACCAGGATCGACGACCCGGACTCGAAGGTCCGCAACGTCGAGGTGGTCAGCGTGTTGCCGCCGGTCACCTCCAGCGTGCCGGTGTAGACGCTGGCGATCCCGGGCAGCACCGTGGTGTCGCTGGTGATCCGCACCGACGCCTGCGGATCGAAGATCGAAATGCTGTTGACGGATACCGCCGTGGTGCCGGTGGTCAGGGTGAAATTCGCGGAGTCGCCCAGGCCGATGAGGGCGGTGTCCGTCACGCCGGCAATGATGCCGCCGTTCCAGCTCGCGGTGCTCTGCCAGGTTCCCGAAGCGCCACTTGCCTCCGGGTACGTCCGGTTGGTGGTCAGCAACGTGTCGCCGTCGGCGCCGGTTTCGACGATGATCCCGTCGGCTGTTCCGCCGGTCACCGCGAAGGTGCCGGACGTCGTCATCCCGTTGGCCGACAGGAATAGCGAGTCGAGGATCGTGCCGGTGGCGTTCTCCAGTTCCAGCACACCGGTGTTGACGTTGTAGGCCAGGGCGCCGACCGCGAGCGACGTGCCAAGATCGACCGTATCGCCGGCCTGGAACCCGACAACCGCACCGCCGAAGCTGCCGAGGTTGTCGATTTTCAGCGTGTTGCCGGGCGTCGTGTCGGCGAATTCGTAGCGTGGCGTGGTGCCGCCAGGCAGGTTGCCGTTGATCAGCGGATAGCAGGCCTGGGTTTCCAGCGTGCCGCCGCCTTCGATGACGTAAAACGCGTTCACCGCCGCCACACCGCCGGAAATGGCGGACGGGGCCGCGGTGATCAGGACCTTGCCGCCATCGGCGATGATGGACCCGGCGTTGAACAGCTCGGCGGAGGCACCGACATTGATGGTCAGCGTGTGGCCGGCGGTGACCAGAATCGTGCCGTCGTTGATGAAATAGCCCGGCGCGACCGCGGTGCCGACTGCGGTCGCGAAAACATCCAGCGTGACGTTGGTGCCGACCGCCTCGATCAGGCCGGCGTTGACGAAGCCCCCGAAGACGTCGATTTCCGCCGCCCCGGTCGCGCCGGCGAGCAGGGTCGTCGTGGCGGAGGCACTGCTTGTTGCGAGTATGGTGGTGTTGTTGAAGACCTGCAGCGTCCCGGCATTGAGGTGGCCCGTGTTCGCGCTGAACTGATAGTCGGTGATGTCGACGGTGCCGAAATTTTCAATCGTGGTGTCGCCGGGCCCGGGAGGGCCGCTGGTCGGCGTCCAGTTGCCGGCGAGCGAACCCGCGTCGGACACGGCCCCGGTCCAGGTGTAGGTGTTGCCAGCCATGGTGCGCCCCCCAGAGAGTTCAGCTTCCCGTCACGTCGGAAATTTTATTCCAGTCGGGTTTATTTGCGCACCATCATAACCAGCCCCCAAACGAGACTGCAATGATCAATTCCGTTCCCAATAGTTGGTTGCGGGATGCCCGGCGCCTTGCGGGCCGCTCGTCTGATGAGCTTGTTCTCTGGTGGTGGGACTCCGGCCATCGCCGCGCGAAACCTGCGGCGCGGGTCGGACGGCAACCGGCCATTTGGGACGCGAGCGCGGCCCGCGGGTTGCGCCCGCCTCGCTGCCTCGGTCGTTCGGTGCTCGCTGACGGGCATGGTGGAACTCGCAAACCGCCGCCGGGTGCCACGATGCACCGCGCCCGCCGGTTGCTACCCGCCCGCCACCCCAGCGCCACCGTCCCACGCGCCCGCCATCCGCACGCATTTGCGCATCACCGAGGGCAACGCCGCCTCGCCCAGCGCCGCGATCGCGCACCAGAACCCCTCGGCATCGATCCGTTCCACCCGCGCCGCGAACAATTCCAGTCGCAGTTCGAAATGAGTGAATCCGTGCCGCACCTCGCCAACCCGGCGCCAGTCGGCCCGCATCGGCGCATCGCGCAGCGCCTCCTGTTCCGGCCAGACGACGTCGCGCCAGGCGGTGCCGGGCAGCTCGGTCATGCCGCCCAGCAGCCCGTGTGGCGGGCGGCGGCGCAGCAGCACATTTCCGCCGGCATCGGTCAGCCAGAAATGCGCGCCATGGCGCAGCGGGCGCAGCTTCTTCGGCGGCCGCCGCGGCAGCTCCGCGGCAATGCCGGCGCGGCGGCCGGCGCAGGGGTCCCGCCACGGGCACAGCGCGCAGGCCGGGTTGGCGGGCGTGCAGATCGTGGCGCCCAGGTCGAACAGCGCCTGGGCGAAGTCGGACGGCCGCGCCATCGCCTCCCGGATCGGCGCCCAGCGCGGCGGCGGCCTGCTGGATCGCCGGCTTGGCGGCGGGCAGCGGCGCCTCGATGGCGAACAGCCGCGCCACGACGCGCTCCACATTGCCGTCCACCGGCACCGCCGGCAGCCCGAAGGCGATCGCGCCGATCGCCGCCGCGGTGTAGGGGCCGATCCCCGGCAGCGCGCGCAGCCCGGCGATATCGCGCGGGAACCCGCCCGCCGCCGCCACTGCCTGCGCGCAGGCGTGCAGGTTGCGGGCGCGGGCGTAGTAGCCAAGCCCCGCCCAGGCGGCGAGCACCGCCTCCAGCGGCGCCGCCGCCAGCGCCTCGATCGTGGGGAAGCGCGTTACGAAGCTTTCATAGTAGGGTATCGCCGCAGCGACCGTGGTCTGTTGCAGCATGATCTCGCTGAGCCAGACACGGTAAGGATCGGCGACCTTGCCCGGGCCGGCGCGCCAGGGCAGGTCGCGGCGGTGGCGGTCGTACCAAGTCAACAAGGGCTGGGCCAACAGGGGCTGGACCAACAGGGGCTGGGCCAACACGGGCTGGGCCAACACGGGCTGGGCCAACAAGGGCGGGGTCAGCAGCGCCCGGGCGGGCAACGGTGGGGCGAGCAACGGCCCGGCCGCCAAAGACCCAGCCGGCAAAGGCCGGCCCGGCAGCGGCTCCTGAAGCGAAGAGGCAGGATCAATGGCGGAAAAGGACACGGCACACGGTATCACGATGGAGCGGCGGCACGTCTACGGCCCGCGCCCGGTCGCCGCGCTGCTGCCCGGCCTCACCCGCGCCGCCTTCCGCCGCCGCTCGCCCGCCACCGCCCAGGTGCTGGCCGACTGGGGCAACATCGTCGGCCCGGCGCTCGCCGCGGTCACCCTGCCGCGCCGGCTTTCCCGGGCACGCTGACCATCGCCTGCTCCGGCCCCATCGCCATGGAATTGCAGCATCTGTCCGGCGAGCTGATCGCCCGCATCAACACCGCGCTCGGCGCCGCCGTGGTGACCGCGCTGCGATTCGTGCAGACCATCCCCGAGTCGCCCCTGCCCATCGCCACCGCGCCCGCCGTCGCCGCAAAGCCGCGCGCGCGCCGAGTCGGCCGTCGAGTCGCTGCCGTCCGGGGAGCTGCGCGACGCCCTGGCGACGCTCGGCCGCGCGGTTTTCGGCGCGTCCGAGGCCCGGCCCTCGACTCCGCCTCGACTCCCCGGGCGGCCAGACGTTAGAACCACCACATCTAGAGGTAATCACCCCATGCGGCGCCGAACCCTACTATCGCTTGTTGCCCAATCGCTTGTTGTCCCGGCCGGCTTCTCGCCTGCCCTGGCGCCGGCCCTCGCGCGTGCCGAGGACCCGCGCATGGCCCAACGCGCGATCGGCAAGCCCGACGCCAAGACCCGGTGATCGAGTGCTTCTCGCTCACCTGCACCCACTGCGCCGCCTTCTCGCAGGAGACTTTTCCGGACGTGAAGGCCAAGCTGATCGACACCGGCAAGGTGCGCTACGTCTTCCACGACTTCCCGCTCGACCAGGTGGCGCTGACCGCCGCGATGGTGGCCCGTGCGCTGCCGGCGGAGCGCTACGAGCCGTTCGTCCAGGCGCTGTTCGCCAGCCAGGACCGCTGGGCCTTCGCCCGGGGCGCCAACACCACCGACGAGCTGTGGAAGATGGCGGCGCTCGCCGGCATGAGCCGCGCCACCTTCGACGCGACGGTGGCCGACAGCGCGTTCCGCGACGCCATCCTGGCGGCGCAGAAGGCCGACGCCGCCCGCTGGAGCATCGACTCGACTCCGACCTTCGTGATCAACGGCCAGATGCACCCCGGCGAGATGGACTACGACGCCTTCGCAAGCTCATCCCCAACACCTGACCGCCCGCCCGCGCTTCCCTCGGAGTGACCCGTTGCCCGTCAGCTTCTCCCGCCTGCGCATCGCCGGGTTCAAGAGCTTCGCCGAGCCGGCGCATGTCGAGATCCGGCCGGGCCTGACCGGCATCGTCGGCCCGAACGGCTGCGGCAAGTCCAACGTGGTGGAGGCGCTGCGCTGGGCGATGGGCGAGAACTCGGCGCGCAGCCTGCGCGGCGGCGAGATGGACGACGTGATCTTCGCCGGCACCGCAGGCGCGGCCGTCGCGCAACATCGCCGAGGTGACGCTGACGCTGGACGACACCGCCGGCGTCGCGCCGCCGCCGTTCCACGAGCAGCCGGAGCTGGAGATCATCCGCCGCATCGAGCGCGGCATCGGCAGCTCGTACCGCGTCAACGGCACACGAGACCCGGGCGCGCGACGTGCAGACGCTGTTCGCCGACCTCGCGTCCGGCGCGCACGCCTCGGCGATGGTCAGCCAGGGCCGCGTCGGCCGCCCTGGTCACCGCCAAGCCCGACGAACGGCGGATTCTGCTGGAGGAGGCCGCCGGCATCACCGGCCTGCACGCCCGCCGCCACGAGGCGGAGCTGAAGCTGCGCGCCGCCGAGGCCAACCTGACGCGCGCCGAGGATCTGCGCGGCCAGCTCGAAGCCCAGCTTGCCGCGCTGAAGCGCCAGGCGCGCCAGGCCAGCCGCTACCGCAACATCTCCGGCGCGATCCGCGCCGCCGAAGCCGAGCTGCTGGCGATCCAGCGCGCCGAGGCGGAGCGTACCCGCGCCGCGGCCCAGGCGGCGCTGCACGCGGCCGGGGCTCGCGGTCGCCGCGGCCACCACCGCCGCCACCGAGGCGCAGGCGCGTGCCGCCGAGGCGCAGGCGGCGCTGCCCGCGCTGCGCGAAGCCGAGGCCGAGGCGCGCACCGCGCTGGAGCGGCACCGCGTCGCGCAGGAGCAGCTTGCCGGGGAAGAAACCCGCGCCCGCGATGCGCTGGCCGAGGCGACCCGTCGGCTGGCGCAGCTTGGCCAGGACCTTGGCCACGCCACGCAGCTTCGCGGCGACGCCGAGGCGGCGGAGGCGCGGCTGGCGACCGAGGACGCGGCGCTGGCGGCGGCCGAGGCCGGGCACGACGCCAAGGCCGAGGCCGCCGCGCAGGCAGCCGAGGCTGCCGCCGAAGCCGTGCGGTTGGCGGAAGCGGAGGCCAACCGCGCCACCGAGGCGGCCGCCGACGCTGCGGCGCGCGCCCAGTCGCTCGCGCAGATGCTGGCCCAGGCCGAGCAGCGCACCCGCCGCGTCACCGCCGAGCTGGGCCGGCTGTGCGGCGGAGCACGACCGCCTGGCGGCCGAGGCGGTCGCGCCGGACGCCCTGGCCGCAGCGGACGCCGCGCAGGCCGCCACCGAGGCCACGCTGACGACGGCCAGTGCCGCGCTGGAGCAGGCCGAGCAGGCCCGTGCCGCCGCGCAGACCGCGCTGACCGTCTCGCGCGAGCGCCAGGCGGCGACCGAGTCGACGCGCGCCCGCCTCGCCGCCGAGGCGCAGGCGCTGGCCGAAGTGCTGGCGGTGAACGACGGCGAGCACTGGCCGCCGATGGTCGACGCGCTGTCGGTGCCGGCCGGGCTGGAAACGGCGCTCGGCGCCGCGCTCGGCGAGGAACTCTCTTCCGCTGCCGACCTGACGGCCGCGCGGCATTGGCGCGAACTGCCGCCGCTCGATCCGCTGCCGGCGCTGCCCGGCCGGCGCCGTCGCCGCTCGCCGCGCTGGTGCAGGGGCCGCCGGCGCTGACCCGGGCGCTCAGCCAGATCGGCCTGATCGACGACGAGGCCACCGGCGAGGCGCTGCAGGCCGCGCTGGCGCCCGGCCAGATGCTGGTCTCCGAGGAGGGCGCGGTCTGGCGCTGGGACGGCTACACGATCCGCGCCGGCACGCCGACCGCCGCCGCCGTGCGGCTGCAGCAGCGCAACCGGCTGTCGATGCTGCGCGGCAACCTTGTCGACGCCAACGCCAGGGCCACCGCGACGCGCGAGGCGTATGTCGCCGCCTATGCCGCGGAGCAGGACGCCACCGTGGCCGAGCAGCGTGCCCGCGCCGCCCGCCGCACGGCCGAGCAGGACGCCGAGCGGGCGCGGCTCGCGGCGCAGCGGCTGCAGGCGCAGGCCACCACGGTCGGCGCGCGGCTGAACGCGCTGGGCGAGCAGATCATGGCCCAGCGCGACGAGCACGCCGAGGCCGCCGCGGCCGAAGCGCGGGCGCGCGACGCGCGGGATGAGCTGGCGGACCTGCCGGCGCTGCGGACGGCGGTGGAGCAGGCCCGCGCCGCGCTCGCCGGCTGCGCGGGCGGCGGAAGCCGCGGCGCGCGGCGTGCGCTCGACGCGCTGCTCCGCGAGCAGGCCGCCCGCGCCTCGCGCCGCGGCGTGATCGCGGGCGAGCGCACCGACTGGGCCGCCCGCGCCGCCGACGCTGCCGCACGGGTTACCGAGCTCGCCGCCCGTCGCGCCGAGGCCGAGGCCGAGCACGCCGCGCTGGCCGACGCGCCGGCGCAGATCGCCGCCCGCCGCGCCGCCGCGCTGGACGCGCTGGAGGCCGCCGAGGCGGCGCACCGCGCGTCGGGCCGACCGGCTGACCGCGGCGGTGACGGCGGCCGCCGAGGCGGACCGCGCCGCCCGCGCCGCCGAGCAGGCACTGGCCGCCGCGCGCGAGGACGCGGTGCGCGCCGAGGGCGCCGCCACCCAGGCCGACCACGCCTGGGGCACGGTGGCCGAGCGCATCCTGGAGCGGCTCGGCGCCAACCCCGCCATGCCCGACCCGCCCGCCGAGCTGACGCCGGAGAGCGAGGAAAAAGCCCGCAAGCGCCTGGACCGGCTGCTGCGGGAGCGCGAGGAGATGGGCCCGGTGAACCTGCGCGCCGAGGTCGAGGCCGACGAGGTCGAAAAGCAGATCGCCACCCTCGACGCCGAGCGCGACGAGCTGACCACGGCGATCGCCAAGCTGCGCGGCTCGATCGGCCACCTCAACCGCGAGGGCCGCGAGCGGCTGAGCGCGGTGTTCCAGCAGATCGACCAGCATTTCCAGGCGCTGTTCACCCGGATGTTCGGCGGCGGGCGGGCGCACCTGGCGCTGGTCGGCTCCGACGATCCGCTGGAGGCCGGGCTGGAGATCTACGCCCAGCCGCCGGGCAAGAAGCTGGCGACGCTGTCGCTGCTGTCGGGCGGCGAGCAGGCGCTGACCGCGCTGTCGCTGATCTTCGCCGTGTTCCGCTGCAACCCGGCGCCGATCTGCGTGCTGGACGAGGTCGACGCGCCGCTGGACGACGCCAATGTCGAGCGGTTCTGCAACCTGCTCGACGAGATGGTGCGCGAGACCGGCACCCGGTTCCTGGTGGTGACGCACCATCCGCTGACGATGGCGCGGATGGACCGGCTGTATGGCGTGACGATGCAGGAGCGCGGCGTCTCGCGGCTGCTGTCGGTCGATCTGCAGGCGGCGGCGGGGATGGTGGAACCCCCGCGGATGGCGGCGGAGTAGGCGAAGGGCGTCAGTCAGCGACGCCCATGTTTCTGTTGGCTGTCAGCGAAAACGGATGGTTCTGAATACGGTCGGCGCGACCGTGGAAACCACGGTGGCAGGCCAGTTCCCAGCGACGGTTGGCGAGGGTGGATTTGTGAACGGGGGGAGATGGTCTCTGTCGGGAGTGCATGGGCGACCACCATGACCATGCCAACGGTCAGGTTGGTCATCTGCACGCGGCGACGGTCAACGCGATCTCGACGTTGCCTGATCACCCTACACTGCTACCATCGGAGCGAACCTTGCTGCAACCAATTCGGCGGTACAATCAGCGGCCAACGTTGGAGTATCGTCATATGGTCCGGTTGGAGATTAGCCGAAGGCAAAGATGGATATGTGGGGGCGCCGTCATCGCCGTGTTTATCGCACAAGCTAAGTGGCCAAATATCGGCATCGTTGTTAATTGCCTGCTGATCCTGTTCTTCGCTGGGCTTCTGTTTGCGCTCTATCTCCCCAGCTGGAAGAAACGTCGGCACCCCGTTTCCGTCGACTCGTCCGACACCAAGTGAGCGCGATCTTGGCGCCCAGGCTGTCAAACTGCTCGGCGGGGAGCTGCGTCATCTGGCTGCCTTCTTCATTGTCCATTCTTGTCACCACGGCAGGACGTGAAGCGCTTGCAGGGTGAGGTAACCCAAGAGCATCCAGAACAGTAGGACGCCGCACGCCACGGACGGCGATGTGCCTTGACCGTCCTTACCGGGAAGCCACAACCCTTGCGTCGCCCGGTTGAGAATAAAAGTTATGAGAAACGCGAGGAACCCGGCAGCGAAAACCGCCGCCTGCCCCCACAGTCGGGCCGTCCCTTGCATCAATCGTGATGCTGGAAGCATCACGATGACGATCGCCGCCGTGGTGATCCAGACCACACTCAGGAATCTCGAAACCATGAATACCCTCCCGCCGAACCGCCCTTGATTAAAATGCGCCTATACCCACTACCGGGCAGTGTCCCAATTCTGCCACCGTGGTTTCTACGGTCGCGTTGACCGTATCCAGAACCATCTGTTTTCGTTGACAGTCGGTCAAACCGATGTCGGTCGTGGGCCCCCCCTCCCTCGCAGAAGCAGTGATTTGCTGCCCCGCAATCAAGAAAGCAAGAATTTTTGCCGCAGATGTACGCGGATGGACGCAGATGTTCCGTGCCTGTTCAAAGACCGGTAACCGTCCGGTCAGCCCCGCCTACCGCGGCGGGCTAACGGGTTGCTATGGTTCTGCTCAGGCAGCGTCGCGCTGATCCAGCCTCACGCGGACGCCGGTGAGGTTCCACGGCAGCAATTCATGGACCCGCTTGACCGGATGTTCGGCGATACGCTCCAGGACCTGGCGCAGATAATCCTCGGGATCGAGGCCGTTCAGCTTCGCCGTCTCGGTGAGCGAGTAGATCGCCGCGGCGCGTTCGCCACCAGCATCGGCGCCAGCGAACAGCCAGTTCTTGCGCCCCAACGTCATCGGTCGCATGGCGCGTTCGGCGGCGTTGTTGTCGAGGCAGGCGCGACCGTCGCGCAGCACCAGCGTCAGTGCCTGCCAGCGCGTCAGCGTGTAGCGGATCGCTCCGGCCAGTTCGCTCTTGCCCGGGATGCGCGCCTGGGTCTTCTCCAGCCAGATCCGCAGCTCGGCGAACAACGGAGCGCTTTGCCCCTGTCGGACGGCCAGGCGGGCATCGGGCGACTGGCCGCGGATCGTCGCCTCGGTCGCATACAGCGCGGCGATGCGTTGCAGGGCTTCGAGCGCCAACGGCGACTTGGTGGCCGCGTGCACGTCGAAGAACTTGCGTCGCGCATGTGCCCAGCAGGCGGCCTCGGTCACGCCGCGGTCATAGAGGCCGGCATAGCCGGCATAACCGTCCGCCTGCAGGATGCCGCGGAACGGCGCGAGGTGGGTCCGCGGGTGTTCGCCCTTGCGATCGGAGCTGTAACAATACAGTACCGCCGGTGCCGCCTCGCCGGCGAACGGGCGGTCGTCGCGCACGTAGCACCACAGCCGCCCGGTTTTGGTCTTGCCGCGACCGGGGTCGAGCACCGGCACCGTGGTGTCGTCCGCATGTACCCGCTCTGCTGCCATCACGTGCGTACCAACCGCCTCGACCAGCGGACGCACCAGCCGCGCCGTCTGGCCGACCCAATCGGCGAGTGTGGAACGATCCAGCTCGACCCCGGCGCGGGCATAGATTTCCGCCTGGCGATACAGCGGCAGATGGTCGCAGTACTTCGCCACCAGCACATGCGACAGCAGACCGGGCGCGGCCAGGCCGCGCTCGATGGGCAGGCTGGGCACCGGTGCCTGGGCGATGCTCTCGCAGCTCCGGCACGACAGCTTCGGCCGCACATGCCTGATGACGCGGAATGACCCCGGCACATAGTCCAGTACTTCGGTCATATCCTCGCCGAGGGCGCGCAGGGCTCCACCACACTTCGGGCAGGCACATGGTGCTGCGTGCTCCACCACCTCGCGCGGCAGGCTCTGCGGCAATGGCCGGCGCGCCGGCTTGCGCCGTGTCGTCTCGGCCGATGCTGCCGCCGCTGGTGGCTCCGGCTCGGCCGGTTGCGTCTCGGCGATCTGCTCTTCGAGGTCGCCGAGCAGCAACTCCAGTTGCTCCATCGCGCTGCGCAGCTTCTCCGATGAGGCGCCGAACCGCTCGCGCAACAGCCTCGCCAGGCGCAGCTTCAGCTGCTCGTGGCGCAGCGTCAGATCTTGCACGCCGTTGCGCGCCGCTTGCAGTTCGCCAGCCTGCCGCTCCAATTCGGCTGCCTGCTGTTCCAGCACGGCCGCATGCTCGGCCTCGCGTTGCAACAGCAGACCCCGCAACGCGGTCACGTTGCGCGGCAGTGTTGCAGGGTCGAGCGGCATCAGCATGCGCGAATTGTCCAACACCGGTCCGCGTCGCTGCAAGTAATTTCCCGCTGCCAGCACAGTTTTTCAGCCGACCATCTGCGGACGCCAACTGCGCGCAGGCATGCGCCAGTCAATCCCTTCCAGCAACATCGACAGTTGTGCCGAGGTCAGCGACACAGCGCCATCCCTCGCCTGTGGCCACACGAAGCGGCCCTTCTCAAGACGCTTGGCAAACAGGCACAAACCTTGCCCGTCCCAGCACAGCACCTTGATCAAATCGCCGCGCTTGCCGCGGAACACGAACAACTGTCCGTTGAACGGGTCCTGGCCGAGCCGCTGCTGGGTCAGCGAGGCCAGGCCGTCAAAGCCCTTGCGCATATCGGTGTGACCGCACGCCAGCCAGACACGCACGTTGGGCGGCGGGGCGAGCGCGCTGACCGCTTGTTGCAGCATCGGTCCGCTTTGCGGCCCGATCATCCGCGCAACGCCGCAATGACCGGGCGCAACAGCGGCACTTGCGCTGTGTGTCTTATGTAAAGGCGCGTGCCATCCGCCAGGATGATTTCAATGCCGGGTGCGCCGCTTGCGCCCGATGCCGTGTCGCAACCTGGCGAGGCCGTCGCCTGTTGTGATGCCGCCACCAGCCGGACCGGCATAAAACCGCCCGGACGGTCCGTGCCGAGCCGGCCCTCGCGAACCTGGCGGCGCCACGTGGACAGCAGACTCGGATAGACGTCATGCCGGACTGCGACTTCGCCAATGCGAACGCCGCCTGCCTCCGTCTCAGCGACAATCCGTAGCTTCTCCTCGGTGGACCAGCGGCGACGCCGCTCCCTGCCCATGATGATCTCTATCGCGCCGGATGACATCGAACGTAGCCTCGACCTTAAGCATCGCCTTAAGGTCACAACGCAGCTTACGTCAGCAAGGTGGACTCACCGGACGCTTGCAAAGACCGAGGGCAAACCGCCGGATCTCCAGACGGGCCGTGCCGAAGTTGAGCAACAGGCACAACTGCAGCCCGGTTGCCTTCAGGTAGTTGATGCATTGCGCGGCGTGAGCGCTGCCCAGCGCCTTGATGGCTTTCAGCTCGACGATGATTCTGTCCTCGACCAGCAGATCGACCGCGTACTCGCCGACAACGATGCCGTCGTAGACCACGGTGACGCCCTGTTGTTGCGCGACCACAAGACCGGCCTTGCGCAATTCATGGACCATTGCGTTCTCATAGACCTTTTCCAGAAATCCAGGCCCGAGCGCGTTCAGAACCCGGAATGCGCACCCGATGACGCGCTCCGAAATTTCGTTGATCCCGAGGGCATCTGCGTCCATCTGCGTCCATCTGTGGCAAAAAATTCTTGCGGTGTTTCAGTTACGTCCGGCCCTGCCAATAGAAGACCATGTAGACCACCAGTTGGTTAACATCCGATCAAGGAAACGCAGTGACCCGCCGGATTTGCCTACCGGCCTCGTTGCGCATCCAGATGATCGGCGGCGATCGCGCGGCCCCCTGCCTTCATCACACCCAAGACCACCATCGGTCCCCACAATACCGCCACTGGTTCGCCCAAGCGGCGCGGCAGGCGCCAGCCGCGCCCGATCCCAGTGATCCCGCGCCTCAGTGCTCGGTGAAAATTCCTACAGTCCTTGACGGTATTCCTCTGCTCCTGACGTCATCGGGTGCGGCCTCTGCGACCATACCGGACCAATCGCCATGACCCCCGATCCCTTGTCTTCCGTCCGCGGCGCAGGACAAAGAAGCGGGCCGGCGATCGGCTCGCGGCCGCCCTTCGGCCGACCACATTGCCTGCGGGTCGATCCCCGTCTACACGCAGTCTGCCAAGCTTGGCCGGGCGCGCGGTCGGTGACGGTGACGCAGACGGATGTCAGGCGGATGCTGCAACTGGCCGAGCGTGCACCCAGCAGGGTAGTTTCGTTTGAGGAATTATGGAGCCGGGACTATGACCAAGGGTTTCCTCGCTGCGCTGATACTGGGCACCGCCCTGCTCACGCTTGCCGCGTGTCAGTCGTCCGGGCAGGAAGGCACAACCTCCCAATCCGGCGAGCTGGCGAAGGCGGATGCGACCTTCCTGAATACGGCGGGCGCGTCGGGCATTGCGGAAGTCAAGTTCGCCCAGCTCGCACAGACGAAGGCGACCGATCCGGCGGTGCGTAGCTTCGCGGACAAGCTCGTTGCCGATTACGCCCCGGTCAATCAACAGCTCAATGACCTGGCCCAGAACATCGGGACGTTCCTGCCGACCGACATGGATGCACGCGACCAGATGCTGTATGGCCAGCTTCAATCCCTGGACGGACGTGCCTTCGACCGTTCCTACATGAATGGCCAGTTGCAGGACCTGACGATGGTGATCCAGGCCTTCCAGGGCGCCGCCGACAGCGGGAAGAATCCGCAGGTGCGGAGCTTCGCGCAGCAGTACCTGCCGATGACGCAGCAGCACCTGCAAATGGCGCTGCCGTTGGCTGCCCCCGGCCCGTAGCCGGGCCACCGCGGGTGACATGACAAGCGCGCCGCGGCACCGGACGGTGGTGCCGCGGGCGCGGACCGTCGCCGAGCGGCAGGGCGTTCACGAATGGGCGAGATGGGGCCAGGCCGCGGTCTCGCCACAATTCGGCAACGTGCCAGCTACAATCGGGCCCCACCTTCATCGGACGTGCAAAAGCAACGGAGGATATCCGATGCATGCCATGAAACGGTTTGGAGCCCTGGCGGCGGTGATCGGCCTGGTGGCCTTCGGTGTCACCGCGTTGCCAGGCAAGGCGGATGCCTACTGGCGCGGTGGCTGGTGCTGCGGGGTGGGGATCGGGATCGCGATCCCGCCGGTGGTGGTGGCCCCGGCGCCGGCCTACTACCCGCCGCCGGTCTACTACTCGCCCCCACCGGCGTATTACCCGCCGCAGCAGCAGTGGATTCCCGGCCACTACGAAAACGGCTACTGGGTGCCTGGCCACTGGACCTAGCACCAGTTCACCGTCGGTCGGCTAGGCCGAGTGCAGGCCAGGCGGTTCTCCCGCTGGCCTGTCCGCTGCCCGCGAGAGGCGGGCGAGACGGCGGCGGCGCGCTGGGCAAAGCGCCGCAAGGCGCCTGCGACCGACCGGCGCACCGCCGTCGCACCAGCGGCGATGACAAGGGTCCATCACCAAAGGGCGATCACCAGGCGGCGATCGCCCGGGGGTCACCAGGGGCGATCACCAGGGGGCGATCACAAGTCGGCGAACCCGTGGCCGGTGACGATCGCGAAACAAACCGGCAATAGGCCCGTTACAAAGCCCTCCCAGTCTGGCGCCATGGACGCAACGGAGGTGATCCGATGTTCGCAATGAAGCGGTTTGGTGCTGTGGCGGCCGTGCTCGGCCTGGTGGCGCTGGGTGTCACCGCGATGCCCGGCAAGGCCGAAGCCTGGTGGCGCGGTGGCGGGCACGGTGGCTGGCATCCCGGCTGGCACGCCGGCTGGTGCTGCGGCGTGCGGGTCGGCGCGTGGGCGCCACCGGTGGTGGTGGGGCCGGTCTACGCACCGCTGCCAGCCTACTATGGCCCGCCGGCATATTACGGGCCGCCGCGGCGGGTGTGGATTGCGCCGCACTATCGCGGCCCGTACTGGCTGCCTGGCCACTGGTCGTGACGCGCCGCGACGCCTGACCGGCTCGCCGCACGCCACGCCCGGCAGGCAGCGACCCGCCCGCCGCGTGATCGGCGTGGCGGGCAGCGGCGGATTGCCGCGCCGATCCGCCCTGTGGCCGGCACGCGCGCCGGCGCCGGTCGCGAGTCATTCACGCGTCGTCAGACCGCCGGCCAGCCGTTCTTGACACGATCAGACCCCCCCTGTAGCAAACCCCCGCTTTCCGGCGGGGCGACTTGCCAGGAGCGGACATGGGCGAGAAGCCGGGTGATCACGAGACCTCGTTCGAGGAGCGCCTCGCGATGGCCCGCGACAAGCAGGGTCTCGACGCTGCTCGACCCGGTCCGGGCAAGACGCCCGACGGGCTGGACGGCAATGCCCTGGCGATGGGCCTGCGCGTTGGGGTGGAGCTGGTCTCCGCCCTGGTCGTGGCGGTGGCCATCGGCTGGGGACTGGACCGCCTGCTAGGCACCAAGCCGATCCTGCTCGCGGTGTTCGTTCTGCTGGGGGGCGCGGCAGGGGTGCTGAACGTGTGGCGGCTGTATGGGCCGCAACGCGATGCGGCCCCCGGCCGGGGTGGAAGCGTCGACGGCGGACGCTTCATCGGCCGCCGCGTCAATACGCGGCGCGACCGGGACGTGGGCGACCAGGACGTGGGCGACGAGGACGTGGGCGACCAGGACGTGGACGGCAACGGCGTGGGCGACAAGGACAGGGGACGATAGCGTGGCGGCCGGATCAGGTGGCATTGATGCATTGGGCCAGTTCCGGCTCGAACCGGCGCTTGGCCCGCTTGGCCACTACCTCGATTTCACCCAGTCGAATCTGATGATGGTCATCGCCGGCCTGTTGACGCTGGCGCTGCTATGGCTGGGCGCGCGGCCGCGCGCGATGGTGCCGGGGCGGCTTCAGTCGGCCGCCGAAATGGCCTACGAGACCGTGATGTCGATGTGCGTCGACACCATCGGCCCCGAGGGCCGCGCCTTCTTCCCCTTCGTCTTCACGCTGTTCTTCTTCATCCTGTTCGGCAACCTGCTGGGCGTGTGGACCTATGACTTTACCTTCACCAGCCATATCGCGGTGACACTGGCGTTGTCGCTGCTGGTGTTCGTGCTGGTGACCGCGGTGGCGCTGCGCCTGCACGGCTGGCACTTCTTCAGCTACTTCCTGCCCGCCGGGCTGCCGATCGCGCTGGCGCCGTTGCTGATCATCATCGAGGTCCTGTCGTATCTGTCGCGCATCATCTCGCTGTCGGTCCGCCTGTTCGCCAACATGATGGCCGGCCACGTGATGCTGGAGGTGTTCGCCGCCTTCGTGATCATGCTGGGTGGGGCCGGGCTGCTCGGCATCGTGCCGGCGGCGCTGTCGTTCTCCATCAACGTCGCGCTGATCGGCTTCGAGCTGCTGGTCGCGTGCCTGCAGGCCTACGTGTTCGCCATCCTGACCTGCATCTACCTGCACGACGCCGTTCACCTGCACTAGCCAACCCGTACCCGCAACGGCCTCGCGGTTGTCCCGCGCCGCACCAAGGCCAGATCGACCACAACGAAAGGACTGCCCAGATGGATCTCGCCTCCGCCAAGGAACTCGGTGCGGGTCTCGCCGTCATCGCGCTGGCCGGCGTCGGCGCCGGTATCGGCAACATCTTCGCCGCGCTGGTCAACAGCGTGGCGCGCAATCCGGCGGCGCGCGACCGGGTGTTCGGCCTGGCGATCCTGGGCTTCGCGCTGACCGAGGCGGTGGCGCTCTACGCGCTGGTGATCGCGTTCATCATCCTGTTCGTCTGATCCCGGCGGACGCGCCCAATGGTCGCGAAGCCGCTGCCTGACAGGGCGACAGCGCCGCGCCTGCCGCGCCGCGCCGTGCCGGTCCTGCTGGCGCTGGCCCTTCTGGCAATGCCCCTCCTGGCAATGCCGGAGGCGGCGCATGCCGCTGGCATGCCGCAGCTCGACTTCTCCACGCCGCTGACGCTCACCCAGGTCTACTGGGGCGCCGGCATCTTCGTCGTGCTCTACCTGCTGCTGTCGCGCCTCGGCCTGCCGAAGGTCGGCGCGGTGATCGAGCAGCGCGCGGTGCACATCGCCGCCGACCTTGACGCTGCGAAGGTGCAGAAGGCGCAGGCGGACGCGGCGGTGGCCGAGCTGATGGCGACGATGCAGCGCTCGCGCGCCGCGGCGCAGGCCGAGGTGAACCAGGCGGTGGATCAGGCCAAGGCGGCGGCGGCGGAGCAGGCCATCGCGCTGAGCCGGCGGCTCGAGGCGCAGCTCAAGGCGGCCGAGGCGACGATCGATGCGGCACGCGTCGCCGCAACGGGCGCGCTGCGCCAGGTGGCGACCGACACCGCGAGCACGGTGATCGCGCGGCTGACCGGGGCGGCGCCGGACGCGCGCCGCGTCGATGCCGCGGTGACCGCCGCGCTGGCCGCGCGCGGCCGCGGCTGAGCGGAGGGCGGGCGCATGGCAGAACCGGGCTTCTTCGCCGAGCCGCGCAACTGGGTGGCGTTGGCGTTCATCGTCTTCTTCGTGCTGTTCGGCCGCAAGCTGTGGAGCGCGATCGCCGAGATGCTCGACGACCGCGCGGCGAAGATCCGTGCCGAGCTGGAGGAGGCGGCCAAGCTGCGCAGCGAGGCCGAGGCCATGCTGAAGGACGCGCAGGCGCGTCGCGATGCCGCCACGTCCGAGGCGAAGCAGTTGCTGGAAGGCGCCAAGGCCGAGGCGGCGCGGCTGGCGCAGGCCGCCGCCGCCGAGGCGGAAGCGTCGGCCCGCCGGCGTGAGCAGATGGCGCTGGACCGCATTGCCGCGGCCGAGAAGGCAGCGGTCGACGAGGTGCGCACCACCGCCGCCGAGGTCGCCACCGTCGCGGCGCGCCAGGTGATCGCCGAGGGCCTGTCGGCCGAGGCGGATGGGCGCCTGGTGGATCAGGCGATCGCGCAGCTTCCCGCCGCGCTGGCGCAGCGCCGGGTGGCATAGCGGCGCAGGCCGCGTCGCCTGCCGGACTCCGCGTAGGGCGGAACAGCGCAGCGCATTCCGCCATCACGGGCGTGGTGGCGGAATGCGCTGCGCTGTTCCGCCCTACGATTTCCGCCACCATTTCCGCGCAATCGGGTTACCGCCGCGCGCCACCCAGCAGTTGCAGGCCGAACAGCAGGATCGACGACACCGCGATCATCACCGTCGAGATCGCGGCGATGGTCGGATCGATCTGATCGCGCAGCGCGTTGAACATGTTGCGCGTCAGCGTCGCGTTGGTCCCGCCGGAGACGAACAGCGCGATTACCACCTCATCGAACCCGGTGAGGAACGACAGGATCGCGGCCGTCATCACGGCGAAACGGATCTGCGGCAGGGTCACCAGCAGAAACGCCTTCGGCCGCGAGGCACCCAGGCTGCGGGCGACCATCTCCTGGCTCATGTCGTAGCTGCGCAGCGCCGAGGTGACCACCAGCAGCACCAGCGGAATCGCCAGCATGCTGTCGGCCAGCACCAGCCCCGCCAGCGTGTTGAGCAGATGCAGCTTGACGTAGACGTAGAACACCCCGATCGCGACCAGGATCACCGGCACCATGATCGGCGTCAGCAGCAGCATCAGCACCGGCCTGGCCCAGCGCAGTCCCGAAACGAACAGCCCATACGCCGCGGCGGTGCCGAGCGCGGTCGCGACCACCGCGGTCAGCGCCGCGACCTTCAGCGAGGTGGCGGTCGCCTGCATCCAGGCGGGGGACGCGACGTAGCTCTCATACCAGCGCAGCGACAAGTGGTGCGGCGGGAATTCCAGGAACTGCGAGGCGGAGAACGACATCGGGATCACGATCAGCGTCGGCAGCACCAGGAACACCAGCACCGCCGCGCCGATCGCGTACAGCCACAGCCGCGCTCGGTGGGTGATCTGCGTTTCGCCGGCGGGACGATCGAGCCAGCTCATGAGCCGTGGCCGCCGAACACCCGGTCGAGCCGGACCGCGCGCGAAGCAACAAAAAGCAGGGCCGAGGTCAGCACCAGCAGCACGACGCCCAGCGCGCTGGCGGCGCCCCAGTTGAAAAACAGCTCGACATCGCTGGCGACCGCGTTCGCCGCCATGATCACTTTTCCCCCGCCCAGCACGGCGGGGGTCACGTAGGCGCCCAGGCACAGGATGAAGACGATCACCGCGCCGGCGAACAGGCCAGGCTGGGACAGCGGAAAATACACGCGCCAGAAAACTGCCACCGGGTTCGCACCCAGGCTCGCCGCCGCCTTCAGGCAGTCGCGGTCGATCGCGCGCATCGAGCCGTACAGCGGCAGCACGAGGAACGGCAGCAGGATATGCACCAGGCCGAGCACCGTGCCAGTCCAGTTGTACGCCAGCGCCAGAGGTTGCCGCCATAGCCCAAGCTGCATGCCCCAGGCGTTGATCAGCCCGTCGCGCTGCAGCAGCACCAGCCAGGCATAGGTGCGCACCAGGATCGAGGTCCAGAACGGCATCAGCACGCCGATCATCAGCAGCCCCGCGCGCCGCGGCGACAGTTGCGCCAGCAGGTAGGCGAGCAGATAGCCGAACACCACGCAGATCGCCGTGGTCAGCGCGCTGATCTCGAAGGTGGCGAGCAGGATACGCCCATAGGACGGCTGCTCGATCAGCCTGCGGTAGTTCGCCAGCCCGAACTGGCCATCGTCATCGAACAGCGACAGCCAGAACAGCCAGCCGACCGGCAGCACCATCGTGACGCCGACGAGCGCCAGCGCGGGGACGCTGAGGCCGAACAACGCCAGCCGTTCGCGGGCCGCATCGTGGCGCAGTCCGACGGCATTCGGGGCGGCGTCGGTGGCTTGCATCATGATGTCCCGCCCTTGATGGCAGGGCGATCGGGCGAACGCGGGAACAGCGGCCGAGCAACCGCCGCCCTGTCCTTGCGAGCCGCGTCGCTGTCATCGCGCGCCGCGTCGCTGTCATCGCGAAAAGTGTCACTGTCATTGCGAGGAGCGGAGCGACGAAGCAATCCCCATCCAGGTGCGCACTGCCATGGGGATTGCTTCGCTACGCTCGCAATGACAGGGGGAGCCAGCTTGTCCATTGCTTCAACCGATTGCCGCGCCCTTGTCGGCCAGCGCGGTATTCGCCAACGTCTTGTTGGTCGTTGCCCCACCTGCCGAAGCCTCGTCTGTCGACATCCCATCCGCCGAATGTTCGTTTGGTATAAGGAACGTATCCTCCGGGGCAAGGCCGAGCGTGATGGCTTCCCCCGGCCCAGGCACCGACGCCATCGCCCCACGCGCCGAGCTGCCGCGCACCGGAACGCGCGTGCCATCGGCAAGCTCGACCTGCAGCAGCACGCTCTCGCCCTGGTAGACCAGCGCAAGGATGCGGCCGCGCAGCAGATTGCTTCCGTCCGTTGCCACATCGGTGACGATCCGCAGCCGTTCCGGTCGCACCATCAGCAGCCAGGGCCCACCCGATCCGGGGTGCTCCGACAGTTTCAGCACCTGGCCGGCGAACCGAAATGTTTCGCCCGCCTGCTCGACGGGCAAGAATGCCGAACTCGCCGACGAATTCGGCAACGAACCGGTTGGCCGGCCGTTCGTAGATCGTCCGCGGCGCGTCGAGCTGGCGGATCCGCCCGTGATCGATCACCGCGACCCGATCGGACATGGTCAGCGCCTCGCGCTGGTCGTGCGTCACGCAGACCGTCGTCATCCCCAGCCGGTCGTGCAGGAAGCGCAGCTCGATCTGCATCCGATCGCGCAACTGCTTGTCGAGCGCCGACAGCGGCTCGTCCATCAGCAGGATGCGCGGCTCGAACACGATGGCCCGCGCCAGCGCCACGCGCTGCCGCTGGCCGCCCGACAGCTCGCTGACGCGGCGCGTGCCGAACCCGCTGAGCTGCACCGTCTCCAGCGCCTGCGCGACTTTGCGGGCGATCTCGGCCTTGCCGACGTGGCGCATGCGCAGCGGAAAGCCGATGTTCCCTGCCACGTCCATGTGCGGGAACAGCGCATAGTTCTGGAACACCATGCCGACATCGCGCTTGTGCGGCGGGGCGCGCACGACCTCGGCATCGCCGAAACGAATGCTGCCGTGGTCCGGCCGCACGAAGCCGGCGAGCACCATCAGCAGCGTCGTCTTGCCCGAGCCCGACGGTCCGAGCAGGGTCAAAAACTCGCCGCTGCGGACCTCGAGATCGACCTCGTCGAGGGCGCGGACCGCGCCATAGGCCTTGGTGACCTGGCGCACGGTGATCGGCAGCGATCGTTCCGAGGCCATGCATCAGGCCCCGGGCAGCGCGGCGCTGCTCACCCGGTCATCATGTTCTGGTAGGCCTGCGATGCCTTCTGGTCGAACTTCATGTACCAGTCATCATCGATGGTGAACTGCTTGGCGACGTTGGCGGGCGACGACGGCAGCGTCGCGGCATAGTCCGCCGGGATGGTGCCGAGATCGTAGGCCTTCCTGTTGGTCGGGCCGTAGGTGATGAACTTGGTCAGTGCCGCCTGATATTGCGGCTTGCTGATCTCAGCGATGAACTTCATCGCCATGTCCTTGTGCGGCGCGCCCTTGGGGATCACGTAGCAGTCGTAGTCCAGCATCCCCTGGTTGAAGGTGTAGACGACCTTGGCGCCGGAGGTCTTGGCGACATCGAAACGACCGTTCCAGCCCATGATCATGTCCACCGCGCCGTCCATCATCAACTGCGCCGATTGCGCGCCGGACGACCACCATACCGCGATGTGCGGCTTGAGCTCCTCCAGTTTCTTGATCGCGCGCTCGATCCCGCCGGGCGCGGACAGCACCTGGTAGATCTGGTCGAGCGGCACGCCGTCGGCAATCAACGCCGGCTCCAGCGTGACGGTGTTGCGGTAGGAGCGCGTGCCCGGGAACTTCTTCACATCCCAGAAGTCCGCCCAGCTTTGCGGTCCGGCCTGGCCGTAGGTCTTGGTGTTCCAGGCAATCACCGTCGAGAACGCGTCACCGCCGACGTAATACGGCGCCCAGGAGCCGGGGATGAAGTTGGCGACGTCGATCACCTTGTAGTCGAGCGGTTCCAGCAGGCCCTCGACGCCGGCGCGCGCCCCGGTGCCCGATCCCGTGCACACGACGTCCCAGGTGACGGCGCCGGATTTTTCGTGCATCCGCAGCTCGGCCAGGCCGGTGTAGGTCTCTTCCTTGATGGTGATCCCGAGCGCCTTCGCGGCGGGCTGGAACATGGCCTTGCTCTGGCCGTCCTGATAGGAGCCGCCCCAGGAGACGACGGTCAGTTGCGACGCTGCGTCGGCCCGCGCGCGTCCTGCCGAGATGGTCGCGGCCGGCATCGCAGCCGCCGCCAGTGCCGAGCCCAAAAGCGTCCGTCGCCGCATGTGGTCCTCCGTCCCTGTTGGTGCCCATTCGGTTACCGAACGGAATGGGCGCTGGGCGAGCATGGCCGGAACGCGGCGGCGTGGCCAGAGCCGATCCGAAGGGCGTTACGGGAGCGGCGCGACGGCGCATACCGGACCAAATGCAACATGACTGAAAAAAACGCGGCCCGCCTCGCGGGCGCGCGGGGCTGTGCTCGCGCCGGTCAATTGGCCATGTCGGACAGTATCCGAATCAACGGCCGATGGCGACCCGCACATCGGGGACGTTCAGTCCGGTGCAAGCCGGTCTGCCGGGCGCCGCCGGCCTCGCGCCGACAGGGCGGCGGCGCCTGCCGGCTCAGCCCCTGGCGCGCGCTTCCAGCAAGGCGTCGAGTGTGTCCGCATTGCCGCAGAATTCGTGGCAGTGCTCGACGGCGCTGTCGGCGGCGAGCTCGCGGCGGCAGCGCGTGACCGCGCCGCAGCGGGTGCAGGTGAGCTCAAGGTCGCGCATCACCGCGGCGGACTGATGCGCGACCTTGGCCGGATCGAGGCCACGGGCGCGCAACATCGCGTCCATCAGCCGCGTGTTGTCGGCGCCGTGGGGCAGCACCTCGCGCAGGTCGGCCTCGGTGACGCCAAGGTCGGTCGCCATGCCGGTGATGTCGCCGCGAAAGAGCCGGGCCATGTCCGCGTTGGCGCGTGCCCGCTCGGCGATCCAATGGGCGACCTGGCCGATGAGGCCGTGGTGAGCTTCGGCTCCGGTATCGGGCACTGCAACCTCCTGGGCGTGCGAAAACGCAGCCTGCAAGCATGGAAGTTTGGGCGCGATCGGTCGCGTTGGCTTTGACCTGGATCAAAACCTGCGGGCCGAGCGCCGGCGCCTGCGCCGACGGTAGGTGAGGCGCAGCCGGCAACCGGCCGGAAACGCGCTGCGCCGGTGCTCCGCGCGGCCGGGTCGCACGGCGCAGGCGCGCGAACTGTGCAGCCGGCTTCCGCACCGTCCGGTGGTTGCCCGGCGCGACACGCGCTTAACCTCCTTTTCACCCTCGCGCCTTACACTCCGACATTGCCAATTTGCGAGAGGATAGGATCGTCATGCGCGCCTTGCATCTGGTCGGGATGCCACCGGGTGAAGCGTCGCCCGTTCAACCCGGCCCTGCCAATCCCGTGTTCATGTTCGGCACGTTCGATCCGGCGGACCGAGCAAGCCTTGGGTCGACCCGCGCACTGGAGGACGCCGTCCTCGGCCTCAAGGAGGATCGCACCGCGGCGCCTGCGCCCCACCACTTCCACACCCATACCGAGGTACCGGCCGACGCGAGCAGCAGCGCCTTTATGTTCGGCGCGAACCCGGAGCAGCCGTCGCCAATGCCACCGGTTGAGCCGTTGCTGAATCTGCGCGCCACCGAAATGGACTGATCGCGCGGCCAGGTCGGACGATGTGCCCCTGAACCGACATCCGGATCGGTCCGGGACCATGGGCCGGTGCCACGTCGGCGCAGGCATGTCGGCGCCTGAAACCAGGCGTCCGAATGATTGACTGACCGGACACCGACGGCTTCTGCCCCGTCATGGCCGGCCCCCGGCCTTCGCCTGGGGCAGGCTCCGCCTGTCCTCGGGCCGGCCTCTGGCCGGACTCGGGCCGGCCATGACGGGGGGAATGGGCGTCGGCGCTACGTCAGCGTTGCCCGCCCGTACTGCTCCGGCAGCGGCGGCTTCACCCCCAGCGCCCTGGCGGCGCGCAGCGGCCAGGCGGGATCGGCCAGCAGCGCGCGCGCCAGCAGCACGATATCGGCGCGGCCGTTGGCGATGATCTCCGCGGCGTGGGTCGGCTCGGTGATCAACCCCACCGCGCCGGTGGCGATGCCGGCGCCGTGCTTCACGGCGTCGGCGAACGGCACCTGGTAACCGGGGTGCAGCGACGGGATGCGCACCTCGGGCGTGATGCCGCCGGAGGAACAGTCGATCAGGTCCACATCGCCGCGCGCGGCCAGTTTGCCGCACAGCGCGACGGTGTCGGCGATGGTCAGGCCGCCGGCGATATAACCCGAGCAGGACAGGCGGACGAACAGCGGCAGCTCGACCGGCCACTCGGTGCGCACGGCGTCGATTGTTTCCATCAGGCAGCGGGAGCGGCCATCCAGGTCGCCGCCGTAGGCGTCGTTGCGGTGGTTGGCGATCGGCGAGAGGAACGAGTGCAGCAGGTAGCCGTGCGCGGCATGCAGCTCGGCGATGCGGAAGCCGGCCTCGCGCGCCATCCGCGCGGCGGCGGCGAACTGCGCGGCGATCTCGTCGATGCCGGTCGGGGTCAGCATGGTCGGATCGGTGGCGCCGGCGACGAACGGGATCGGGCTTGGCGCCAGCGGGACCCAGCCGCCCTCGGCCGGCGGCACCGGCTTGCCGCCGTCCCAGGGGCGGCGGACGCTGGCCTTGCGGCCGGCATGGGCAAGCTGGATGCCGGGGACCGCGCCGCAGCGCGTGATGATGCCGGCGAGGCGAGCGAGCAGCGCCTGGTGGCGGGTGTTCCACAGGCCGAGGCAATGCTCGGTGATGCGGCCGACGGCGGCGACGTGGGTGGCCTCGGTGAAGACGATGCCGGCGCCGCCGGCCGCCTTGGAGCCGAGGTGCTGGACGTGCCAGTCGTCGCCGAGGCCGTCGATCGCGCTGTATTGGCACATCGGCGAGACGGCGATGCGGTTGCGCGCGGTGATCGAGCGGAAGGTGACCGGCTCGAAGAGGGTCGGCATGCGGTGGGTGCTCCGGGGAGCAGAATTCGGTCAATCCTGCGGCGGATCCGGGGGTTTGACCCCGGACGCGGCGGCGACCTCGGCGGCGAAGTCGTCGGCCTTCTTCTCGATGCCCTCGCCAAGCTGGAAGCGGGCGAAGCCGAGCAGCCTGGCGCCGGCCTTGGCCAGCACCGCCGCGACCCGGCTTTCGCCGTCGTGCACCCAGACTTGTTCAAGCAAAACAGTCTCTTCGTAGTATTTCTTGATACGGCCCTCGACCATGCGCTCGATGATCGCCTCGGGTTTGCCGGAGCCAGCGGCCTGCTCGCGAAGCACCGCCTTCTCGCGCTCCAGCGCGGCGGGATCGACCGCGTCGATGTCCAGCGCCTCGGGCCGCGAGGCCGCCACGTGCATGCCGACCTGGCGGCCGAGCGTCTCCAGCACCGCCAGTTCGTTGCTGCCCTCGATCGCCACCAGCACGCCGATCTTGCCGAGGCCCGGCGCGACCGCGGAGTGCATGTAGCTCGCCACCGCGCCGTGCGGCACGCTGAGCACGCGGGCGCGGCGCAGCGTCATGTTCTCGCCGATCGTGGCGATCAGGTGGGTAAGTTCCTCGGCCACCGTCCGCCCGGTGGCGGGGAACGGCGCGGCGGCGATGGCCGCCAGATCCTCGCCGACCCCCAGCGCCACCTTGGCGACGCCGGTGACGAAGGCCTGGAACGTCTCGTTGCGCGCGACGAAGTCGGTCTCGGAGTTCACCTCGACCATCGCGGCCTTGGCCGGGGCCGAGGCGATGCCGACCAGCCCCTCGGCGGTCACCCGGCCGGACTTCTTCGCCGCCGCGGCGAGGCCCTTCTTGCGCAGCCAGTCGACCGCGTCTTCCAGCACGCCGTCGGTCTCGGTCAGCGCGCGCTTGCAGTCCAACATCCCGGCGCCGGTCTTGTCGCGCAACTGCTTGACCAGCGCCGCCGTGATCTCAGCCATCACACCGTCTCCACATCGTCATTCCCGGGCGGTCTCGTTGCCGGGCGGTCTCATTCCCAGGCGGTTTCGTTGCCAGGCCGGCATACACGCAGCCGGGCGCGCGCTCAGACGTGCGCCGCTTCGCCGGCCGCCTCGACCTCGGCCATCGCGCTCGGCGGCAGGCTCTCGGCGGCACCGATATCCTGGCCGGAGGCCGCCATCTCCGCGCTGATCCCATCCAGCACCGCGCCGGCGACCAGGTCGCAATACAGGGTGATGGCGCGGATCGCGTCGTCGTTGCCGGGGATCGGGTAGGTCACGCCGGCCGGATCGGAGTTGCTGTCGAGCACCGCGACCACCGGGATGCCGAGCTTGGTGGCTTCCTCGACCGCCAGCTTCTCCTTGTTGGTGTCGATGATGAACAGGATGTCGGGCAGGCCGCCCATCTCCTTGATGCCGCCCAGCGCGCGCTCCAGCTTGTCGCGGTCGCGGGTGATCTCCAGCACCTCTTTCTTGGTCAGGCCCTGGGTGTCGCCGGAGACCAGGTCCTCGATCTGGCGCAGCCGCTTGATCGAGCCGGTGATGGTCTTCCAGTTGGTCAGCGTGCCGCCCAGCCAGCGGTGGTTGATGTAGTACTGGCCGCAGCGCTTGGCGGCCTCGGCGACATACTCGGCGGCGGCGCGCTTGGTGCCGACGAACAGCACGCGCCCGCCGGCCGCGGTCACGTCGCGCACGGCGCGAAGCGCACGGTCGAGCATCGGCACCGTCTGCTGCAGGTCGATGATGTGGACCTGGTTGCGCACGCCGTAGAGGTAGGGCCCCATCTTGGGGTTCCAGCGGCGGGTGTGGTGGCCGAAATGGACGCCGGCTTCCAGAAGCTGGCGCAGGGTGAATTCAGGCATCGCCATCGGCGTGTCCTTTCCTGTCGTCCGGTTGGTCCTCCGCGGGGCTCGCACCATGCGGCACCGGACCCGGATCCCCGGGAAAGGCGCCCCGCGTGTGAATTACCGGCTTGCCGCGATGGGGATCGCGGGTCGCCGGCAGGCGGGGATATGACGGAGAGCCGCGGGAAAGGCAAGGCCGGGCGGAGGGCGGTGCGAAGGCCGTTATCACGACCGGGACAAGCACCCGGTGGCTGGCGTTGCAGAGCATCGAGCCGGGGGGTGGGGCACTTTCCCGCCGATGCCGGGTCCAGCCCCTGCAGGCCCGACCGCCGCCGAGATGTTGTCCGGCAGGCTGCTTCAGATGCCGATCTGTGACTGCCCCGACCTGATCGCCCGCTTGAAGCGGTTGACCCGCACGTCCATGGTCAGCTCCTTCCCCGCACCTTCAGCCGAGGAACTCGCGCGTCTTGCGTGACTCGTAGGCCTTGAATCGCTCCGATCCCTTGATCTTCGCGAGCAGCGGGGCATCCGCGGCCAGCACCGTCGTGTTCCGCAGCACGCGAAGCGCGCTCAGCAGATTGCGGGGCTTGCCGGTTCCGTAGGTCAGTGTCGTGACCGCCTCGTGCGCCAGCACCCAGCGGAGCGCCGCCGCGACCAGCGCGGTGGTATCGCCCAGGACGATCTCCTCGGCCATGTGGAACAACTCGCCCTTCATGAAGGCTTCACGCGCGAAGACTCCCAGGCCCTTCGCGGCAGCCAGCGGGAGAACCTTCTCTGCCGGGCAGTAATCGGCGAAATTGAAGTTGATGTAGATCGCATCGAACGTGCCACGTTCGATCTGAGTGAGGTACGTCGATTCACCGGAAAAAGTGTCCGCCACGGCGAACCGGATCAGGCCCTCGCGCTTCAGTTCCCGGATGTTGTGGTTGATCTTGTCCATGTAGTCGGGATCATTATCCAGCGCCGCCTGCATGAACGGCATGTTCAGGAAATCCACGCGTTCCCGCTGGATCAGCTTCAGAATGCGCTGAACCTCCGCCCGCAGAAGCTCGTAGTTGGCCAGTTTCACGTTGTTCCTGTCATAAGTATAGCCGAACAATTCCGGTCGGGTCTGCACATAGATCTCGTACGGCGGCTTCACCTCCCGGAGATTCCTGCCCAGCGCTTCCTTTTCCAAATCCTGGGTCACGTCGAAGAAATTGATGCCGTGCTCGAAGGCGGTGCGCAGCACCTGCCGTCGTGCCTCTTGCCCGAACCCCTCGAAGATGTAGCCGGGCTTGATGGCAAGCTGCATGTCCTCGTTGAACCCGCGCGACAGGCCACTCGGCAGGTATTCGTGGCCGCCCATCGAGATCAGCGAAATGAAAACGTCGGTATTGCCAAGCCGCTTGTACAGCATGCGTCAGTCCTCCGAAAATGACCGCCGGAGCGGCGCTTCGTGCCGCTCCCGCAGCATCCGTCTTGCGCCGTATCAGCGCGCGCTCAACTCAGGCTGCAACTGCCGGGTCGGCAGCACCCAGGCGGCGACCGTGCCCAACGCCAGCAGGCCCGCGGTGACGATGAACACCACGGTGAAACCGGCGCCCAGGCCGACGATCCAGCCGGTGACGATGGGCGCCAGCAGGCCAATCACCTGACCGCTGAACGACATCAGCGAGAAGGTCCGGCCGGCCGAGGTTTCGTCCACGATCAGGTCATTGAGCGTGGCGAAGGTGAGCGCGATCGACACCATGATCACCGTCAGCGCGACGCCGATGGTCAGCACCAGCAGGTACTGGTTGGCCACCCACGGCGCGATGGCCAACGCGACCAGGCTGGCGATCATCAGCACCGCCACCACCAGTCGCCGCTCGCCCCGCCGCGCCCGTTCGTCCGACAGCGACAGCCAGCGGTCGGCCGCGCGGCCAAGCAGGATCGTCGCCACGGTCGCGAACAGATACATCGCCGAGGTCAGATTGCCGCTGTGCGCCAGGTCGAAGTGGCGGGCGGTGATCAGGAACGACGGCAGCCAGGTCAGCAGGAAGTACGCCGCATAGGTCTGCGCGCCGTTGGCCGCCATGATGCCGAGCATCGACCGATGCCGCAGCAGCGTGGGGATGGACATCTTCACCGTGCTGGATGTCGCCGCGGGGACCGGCTGCTCCCGCGTCGCGACGATGAAGTCGCGCTCGTCCTCGGTCAGCCAGCGGCTCTTTTCCGGGCTGCGGTAGAGCAGCAGCCAGCCGATCAGCCAGACGAAGCCGAACGAACTCAGGATGATGAAGGCCGCACGCCATCCGTAGCTGGCGACGATCCACGCGGCCGGCGCGGTGGCGATCCCTGGCCCCAGCAGCGTGCCGGTCTGCATTAGCGAGGTGAACACGCCGCGCTCCTGCAGCGGCACCCACTCGCGGATCACCAGGTTGCCGGTCGGGTAGGCGGGCGCCTCACCGACGCCGAGCAGGATGCGGACGCCGAACAGCCCGCCGATCGAGGACATGAACGCAGTGGAAACCGAGACCACCGTCCAGCCGAATATGGCGACCGGGAGCAGGACGTTCTTGCCGAACTTGTCGATGAACCAGCCGCCCGGCACCATCATCGCGGCGTAGCCCCAGAAGAATGCCGAAAACAGCAGCCCGAGCGTGAAGGGTGCCAGGCTGAATTCCTTGGCGACGGCCGGACCGGCCACCGACAAGGTCATCCGGTCGACATAGCCGATCGTGATCATCAACAGCAGCATGATGCCGATGATCCAGCGTCGGTGGTGATGCGACGCCGCGACCCTCGTGGTATCCGGTCCCAGATGTGACGTAGCGACCGACATGGCCTTCTCCTCTCCCTTGAGCCTGCGCCCCCGGCAACAGGCTGCGTCAGCCTCCTTCGCTGCGTTATCGTTCCGTCAATGAAAATGTTGTTCCGACGAATGGGTTGTAGCGCCTGAACCCCTCGGCGTATTTGATCGGCCTTCTCGCCCAGTCACTGGCCTGGAAGCCGCGGTGCAGGCCGAACCTGGTGTAGTACTCCAGCAATTGCGGCTGGCATGCGAATTTCCCGATCGCCGCAAGCTTACGGTCCATCACCGGGGTGATGTCGATATAGGTGTCCGCCCGGAAGTTGTTGAACTCCGAGTTGGGCACCGTGCTCTCGAACAGGAACATATCGGGCAGGAAATGTGCCGGCGTGGCGGGCAACGCCCCCAGCATGCCGGCACCGCTGATCGCGCGGATCACCGCCCGGCCGGTGATGGCGTGGTCCTCGTTGAGCGGATCCTCCAGCCAGTGCGTGAGCACGATCTGCGGCCGAATCTTCGAGGATCCGCCTGGTCAGATCACGGATGCGATCAACGCCCAGGTCCAGCGGATAGTCATCATAATTGAAGAATTCGATCGCGACGCCCATGCATTCCGCCGCGGCACTGGCCTCCTGCCGGCGGATCGTCTTGCACGCCTCGAGAGTGCCCCTGGGGTTGGCCTGCCAATAGCCGCCGGATTCGCCGCGCTCGCCGAACGTCAGGACAAAGACCGAAACCTCGCTGCCCTGCTCGGCGTAACGGATGATCGTGCCGCCTGCGCGCGTGCAGAAGTCGGCCGCGTGCGCACTGACCACCAGGATCTTTGCCGCCATCGCAAGCTCGCACTTCAGGCGTCCGCCGGAACCATGCTCAGGCTCCGCGATCGCTCCTTTGTCCTTCGTGCCTGTAGCACCGGCCTGGCCCGGCTCCATTGATTTACATCAAAGGACCCGTGCCACGGCGGTGCTTGCGTCTTCCATCGGCGATCTGCCGGCGGCAAGCCGCAGGCGCCCGCAACGTCGAAAAGGTTCCTCGTCGGCGCCGCTGACGCCAACTATGCCGTGTGCCACCGTGGCGCGGAATTCAAGACTTACGCAGCGCGAGCCACGCGACCCGCCGCGCCGCCTCGGCCAAGGCTTCGCCTTTCGAGGCATGGCGCAGGCCGGAGAAGTAGTTGACCGGCGTCCACGCTCCAGCATCCTCTGCGTCGCGGCGGAACTCCTCAAATCCGAAGCTCCCGTCCGGGCGCGTGAACACGTCCACGCAGCGGTCGTGCTGGGGGTTCTCGATGCTCTCCATCACAACCCATGACGGGTCCAGTCGGCTCGACATGCAGGTTCCGTCCTCCAAGGCGGGGGAGCAGCGCGCCGCTCAAGCGCCGCAACAGCTTCGAAAGTCAAGAAACATGGTTACTGCCCAGGTAGCTGGACCGGTCAAACCAGCCTGAGATCCGCGATCAGGCGCATGGGGTCGGTGTTCAGAGTTTGGAGGACATCCCAGCCCTGCTTCCTGGCTGTCGAAAGGAGCGAGCGGATCACGCCAAACTCCTTCGCTCCGTCTTCGGAGCGGAAGCCGCCCGAAATCTTCTGCCGCAGCTTCATCATCCGCCCATCCCGTTCCGCCAGGTTGTTGGTAAAGGGCACCAGCGGATCGACGAGAAAGCGGAGCACGTCCTGCTTACGGGTGCTGAGACGCAGCAGCAGGTTGTGGCCAACCCGTCGCGGCGGACGGCCGCGGCGCCTGGCCTTCACTTCGGCAGAGATCAGCGTGGGCTGTGCCTCATGGAACGCGAAGCCGTCGGTGAGAATGGCGTCGTAACTACGCTCGAACAGCGCGATCAGACCCGGCTTCAGCGCGACGCCCCGCTCGCGCGCGAGGTTCGTCGCGTGGCAGGCACGGCGCAACAGGCCTTGCATCTTGCGCGCCCAGTCTTCCTTCTCGATCTCGACCAGCGCCTTCAGTTCCCGCAGATGGTGCGCGTTGCACAGCGCATGCAGCACGCCTTTCAGGGTGTAGTACGGCTTCCAGTGGTCGTGCACGACAATGCCGGTGACATGCCCCAGCAGGCTGCCGCGCCGCGGCGAGACGCGGTAGAATGTGAGCAGGACGGTCGAGGCAATGTGCAGCCACTGCGTCTTGCCGCCAATCCGAAAGCCGGTTTCATCCATATGTTTGACCGGCGCTGCCGCCACGTGGTCACGCACGGCATCAGCGAAGGACTGGAAGCGCTGGGCGCAGTCCTGGCTGATCCGGGCGATGGTCGCGGTAACGAGATGTACGCCGAACAGATCGGCCATCGCCTCGGCGAGACGCTTCTCGGGCAGCAACTGATAGTGCAGGAGATAGAGCACGAAGGCGCCGATCCGCTTGCCGTACTGCACCGGCGCGGCGATGCCTTCGGGAAAGGCCGCCCGGGTCTGCGTGCCGCAGGCCGCGCAACAGCAGCCATACGCGCGGTGTTCGGTGACGATCAGAGGTCGCGGTTCGGGGATATCGAACACCTGCCGGGCGACATGGTCCGTCGCCATTGCCGCGGTCAACGCCGCGCCGCACGCCGTGCAGGTCGTTGGATAATGCTCGATGGTGGCATCGGGTGTTTCCGTCCGCCGCAACGTCTGGCCCGGATGGCCCTTCTGCCCTCCGGTCTTCTTGCCCGACGGTTCCCGCAGACTGCTGACCCGCGGCGGCTTCTTCAGCCCGTCGCTGGACGGCGGCTTGCCGCTGTTGCTGCTGTTCAACCCAAGCCGGCGCTCCAATTCGGCAATACGTGCCTCTTGCGCCAGCAACAGCGCGATGAGGTCGTCTTTCGAGAGCTGGCTGAGCGCGGTGCGATCCACCAACTCCTTGGAATCGACAATCCAGCTCCTTGTCAAACAAAATCTATGCCGGATTCGCCGCTAACCTACTATATCTGCGCCGCTCGGCCGTTTGTCCCTCCGTATCGTCGTCGGGATGTGGCCGCAGCTGCGGACCCGTGCTGTTACGAAACATGGAACATGGAAAGTCGTTCGATTGAGTCCGCCACCGACGGCAGTGCTGACCCGGCCAACGCCAGAAACACCAGCATGCCGCGGAGCCGTATCATGACCAGCCCCGTTCCGTTTGGGTGGGAAACGATGGATATGCCATCCCCCAGCCAGCGCTGCGTCGGCAAGACCCGTAGGATCATCCGAGCGCGGCCGGAACGCCACCAGCGGCAGTTGCGCGACGGCACGGCGGCGCGCGCCGTCGGACCCGTCGTAGCGCCAGCCGAGCAGCCGGCTCAGCACCATGCGCATGATGGGCGCGACCCAGCGGTTGCGCTGCTGGTACTGCGCGAACACGCGCTCGGCCTCCGGCACGTCCAGAATACGGTGGGCCGCGGCGAAGCGCTGCGTGCCGACCACGACCTCGGCTGCCGGGACCGCCTGGATGTTGCGGGACCAGTCGGCGCCGCGACCGAAGCCGGTCATGACCACGACCTCGGGGCCAGCGTCGCGATAATCCAGGATTTCCAGGACGGTCTGATGGCGCCGGCCGGTGCGGCGCCCGACATGAGTCAGCAGCAGGAACCGGCGGCCAAGCAGCGAGCCGCAGTTCCACCGGTACAGATGAACCGGAGCACGCAGCAGCCAGCGCAGCGCCGCGCCCAGTCGAGCCGTTGCCATGGTTGGCCCCGGCCCGCCGACGCCGCCCTAGAACGGGAAGAACCGCGCCGAGCCGAACGCCTCGTACGCATAGCGCAGCGCCAGTTTCTGCGCGTTCGGGCCGCTGAACAGCAGCGGCGGCGGGGCGCACGCCGCCGCGGGGGCCTCCACCAGCCAACCGCCGTCCGTGTCCGGCGCCGGATAGACCCGCGCCGGCTCCCGAACCCGTGGCTCGATTGCGTCCGTATTCGTCTGCCGTCCCCCGACCCGTCGCCGCATCGCGCGGCTATATTGCGCCGCAGCATGACACGCCGGTGACAGTCAGGGAAGGGGAAATTATGCGGCCAACGAGGCCCGGCCGAGCCACGCCCGTACCTGCGCCAGCGACTGGTTCACCACCTGGTGCATGTCCAGATATTGATACGTCCCGCAGCGGCCGATGAACGAGATCCCCTCGGTCGCGTCGGCCAGTGCCTTGTAGCGCGCATAGACCGCCTGGTAGCGGCCGTCGCTGGTCTTCACCGGGTAGTAGCGCTCCTGCCCGTTGGCCAGGTAGTCGCACGGTTCTTCCTGGGTCAGCGTGCGGGAGGCCCCGCCTTGCGCCGCGTGGCCCGGCAGCAGCGACCAGTCGGTCTCCCGCGTCAGCGGACCGTCGTCGGTGAAGTTCAGCGTCGCCGCATCGCCGGCGTCGGGCGCGCCGCCGCGCACCACGTGATGGAACCGGATCGAGCGGTACGGCAGCAGGCCGAACCGGCAGTCGAAGAACACGTCGATCGGCATGCTGTTGAAGCAGTGCGCGTAGCCGGCCAGCAGCGTCGCGTCGAACGCCTGGTGCAGCGTCACGGCGATGCGCGGATGATCCAGCATCGCCTCGAACAGGCGCGCGTAGCCGTCGCGCGGCAGCATCTGGAACCGCTGGTCGGGGAAGTAGCGGTCCTCGTCGTCGAAGCGGATCGGAATCCGCTGCACCACGGAGGCGTCCAGCTCCTCCAGCTCGAGCGCCCACATTTTTCGGGTGTACGGCCGGAAGAACAGGTCGGTCAGCACCCGGCCGATCGCGGCGTTCAGGAACTCCGCCGCGTTGGCCGGCGCCGGATTTTCCCCCGCCTGGCCGCGCAGGAACGCGCGCACCGCCGCCTCGTCGGCCAGCCGCACGCCGAACACCGCATTGATCGTCGTGCGGTTCACCGGCAGCGGCACGCGCCTTCCGTCGCCCAGCCGCGCCTGCACGCGGTGCTGATACGGCACGAACGCGCCGAAGCGCTGCAGCCAGCGCACCACGCGCGCATTGTTGGTGTGGAACAGATGCGGCCCGTAGCGGTGCACGCGCTGCCCGGTCGCGCACACCTCGTCATAGGCGTTGCCGCCGACATGGCGGCGCTGGTCGAGCACATCGACCTCGAACCCGGCTTCGGCGAGCTCGCGCGCATGCACCGCGCCGGCGAAGCCCGCGCCGACCACCAGGATGCGTTGGCGACCCGTCAAGCCACCGGTCATGCAGAATGACCGTTGGTCCGAGTCCTGGTTTCGCGCCTCGCCGCCCGCCAACCCGACGCGCGATGCCAACCGGCCGAGAGCGTGCAAGCGTCATCGTTTCGCCCGGTTGGCAGCATCGCTCACACGCCGGTGAAGAAGAAGCTGCGCACCTCCAGGTCGAAGCGCTCGCGCTCCAGCAGGATCGCCTGGCGGTACAGGCGCTGCGCGGCGAAATGCGCCGCGGGATCGTCCAGGATCGCGTCGATCCGCGCATGCAGCGCTCCCGAGGCAATGTCGTCCTCGGTGAACCGGTACACCGCCGGCAGCGGGTGGTCGGCAAAGCAGGTGGCGGCGCCGACCGCGTGCAGCAGCACCACCGCGCCGGCGATGGCGGCCTCGCGCGGCACCCGGTCCTTGCCGGGATGGTGGCCGAAGTCGATGTAGATGCGCGCGCCGAACAGCGTCTCGCGCACCTCGGCCTTGGTCATGTCGCGGATCGGCACGAAGTCGATCCGATGCCGCAACGCCGCCTCGCCCGCCAGGAAGCGCGCCGCGCGGTCCGCCCCCTTGTTGGGGAAGAAGCAGACCACGTCGCGCCGCGCCTCGATCGGCACGACCTCGGAGGTCACCTGGCTGCGATGGACGAACTGCGGATCGGTGTAGTCGGACAGCGGGAAGTACTGCGCCGCCCCGCTCGCCGCCAGGAACCGCCGCGCGTAGTCGGACTGGTAGAAGTGGATCAGGTTGGCATCGGCGAACAGGGTCCGCCGCGCGTCGGCATCGAGCAGGTCCTGGTTCTGCGGCAGCGCGTTGTCGAGCGACAGCCACCACAGCGCGCGCTGGTAAACCTTGTCCGTCTCCGCCGCCAGCTTCGACAGCGGCTCGGGGAAAACCATCAGCGTGTCCGGGCCGAGCTGGGTCTCGCGCAGCACCTGCGGGTGGTACTGGGCGAAATGCGCCGGCATCGGCGAGGCCTCGGCATGGCAGCGCAGGATGCTGCCGTCCGTCTCGATGCGCGAGAACGGGGCGTAGTAGACCATCCGCGTTGCGCCGCCGTGGCGGGCGATCTGGTGGCCGAGCTGGTGCAGCGCCTCCGGCCCGCCGGTTTTTACCTCCGGGCAGAGCAGCAGCACCTCGTTGAACACTGGGCGCATGGATCCGCCGGCCCCACCTGTGAGGCTGCGTGCCTACGCCCGAAGTGTTGATGCACGGTTACCGGAGAATATCCACCTCTCCCGCTGCGCGGGAGAGGTCGGGTCGCGCAGCGACCCGGGTGAGGGTGTTGCGCGCGTGCACGGCCCTCACCCGCGTCGCTCCGCTCCGCGACCTCTCCCGCGAAGAGCGGGAGAGGTGTACGGGGTCACTCCCCGCCACGCAACGCCTGCCGGATCGCGTCCACGACCTCGTCCGGCATGATGTAGAGGGCATCATTCCAAAACCGCACCACACGCCAGCCATGCGCCTCCAGCCACGCGGTCCGCCGCGAGTCATATGCGGCTCGCACCTCGGCATGCTGCCCGCCGTCCAGCTCAACGACCAGCCGATGCCGCACGCAGGCAAAATCAACGACGAACGATCCGATTGGGTGCTGCCGGCGGAACTTGTTCGCTTCCAGGCGCCTGCCGCGCATCAGGAACCACAGGCGGCGCTCGGCATCCGTCATATCCTGCCGCAATGCGCGCGCGTTCGCGTTCGCCATCGCCGCAGCTTGCGCAAGACCGGTAAACAAATGATTGCCGATGGTACACCTCTCCGGCGCTTGGCGGGAGAGGTCGGCGAGCGTAGCGAGACGGGTGAGGGTGGTGCACGCGGCACGGCCCTCACCCGCGTCGCAAGGGCTCCGCGACCTCTCCCGCGAAGAGCGGGAGAGGTGATGTCTGAAAGGCCGTGCTACCGCCGCGTCACCACGCCACGGCGCGCCGGTAGAGGTGCCACGTCGCGTGCCCCAGCACCGGCAGCACCACCGTCAGCCCGACCAGCGCCGGCAACGAGCCGATCACCAGCAAGGCCACGACGATCGCCCCCCAGACCGCGATCACGCCCGGGTTCGCCGCCACCACCCGCACCGAGGTCGATACCGCCGTGTCGATCCCGACATTGCGGTCCAGCAGCAGCGGGAACGACACCACGCTGATCGCCAGCACCGCCACGGCGAACAGGAACCCGACGCCGACGCCGATGACGATCAGCGCCCACCCCGCCGAGGTGTCCAGCACCTCGTGCGCGAACACTGCCGCCGAGGCGGGCGCCGCGGGTCCCAGCGTCAGCAGGTAGATCACCTGCGCCGCCACCAGCCACAGCAGGAAAATCCCCACCAGCAGCACCCCCAGCAGCGCGATGGAGCCGATCGAGGGGGCGCGCAGCACGCCGAACGCATCCACCCAGCGGACCGCCTCGCCCTGTTCGCGCCGCCGGCTCATCTCGTTCAGCCCGACCGCGGCCAGCGGCCCCACCAGCGCGAAGCCGGACGCCAGCGGGAACAGCAGCGGCAGCAGCCCGTAACCGGACGCCACCCGCGCCAGCAGCAGTCCGACGATGGGGTAGATCACGCAGACGAAGATGACGTCGGTGCGGTTCGCCTTGAAATCCTCCAGCCCGCTGGCGAGCGCGCCAGTCAGGTCGCCCAGGCCGAGGCGGCGCACAATGGGCGCCGCCGCGCGGTCGCCCGTGCGATGCCAGTAGTCCTCGGGCGTTGCCGATCCGATCGACTGCACGGCGTGCGTGAGCTGATCCCATCCCCATCCCGGGGGACTTTGAATGGTCATGTTCACTCCTCCCGAAGCACGTGTGGTTCGGGGGTCGCGTGACCCGTCGCGTAACCTGGGGGCCGCGCGGCCCGCCGTGGCGCGCAGCCTACGCCGCGGGTGCGGTCGGAGGCGAGTCAATCCCGCGACGCTATTCCGCCGCCGCGCGTGCCTCGGCGGCGCGGTCCTTGCCCGCACTGTTTTCGCCAACGAAGTCCTTGATCGACACCCGCCAGTGGATGCGGTCCTCTTCGGGCGGATAGTCGCCGGCGGCCTTGTGCACCGAGCAGCGGTTGTCCCAGATCACGATGTCGCCGATCCGCCATTTGTGCCGGTACTCGGCGTCCGGCTGGATCATATAGCCGGTGAGTTCGTCGATCAGCGCGTCGCTTTCGGCGGCGTCGGCGTCCTCGATGAACAGGATCTTCCCGGGATCGAAATACAGCGCCTTGCGCCCGGTCTCGTTGTGGGTGCGGATGATCGGGTGGAACACCGGCGCGCGGTCGCGGTCCTCCTGGTTCAGCAGCGCCTGCGACTTGCGCCGCCCGCCGTAGGTGAAGGCGCCGTTCACCGCCTGCAGCCGCCGCTGCAACCGTTCCGGCAATGCGTCATAGGCGGCATACATGTTGGCAAATAGCGTGTCGCCGCCGGTGCTGGGAATCGCCAGTGCGTAAAGCTGCGTCGCCTTGAATGGAACCTCGTCGTAGGCGCCGTCGGTGTGCCAGCCCTCGGCGCCGCGCCGGTAGATCGCCGTGTTCAGCTTGCCGTCGGCGTCGAACTTGTTGACGCCCAGCAGCGTGATCTCGGGGATTTCCGGGTGCCGCGTGGACTTCGACGGGTGCGGCGCGATGTGGCCGAAGCGGCGGCTGTAGGCCAGGAACTGCTCGATCGTCAACGTCTGGCCCGGCACCACGACAACGTTGTAGTCCAGCCAGGCGCGGTAGATCACGCCGAAGGTCGCGTCATCGAGCGCGCGGACATCGACGCCGCGGATCTCGGCGCCGATCTGCGGACCGAGGCGATGCACCTCCACCATTGCGGTTCCTTCCCATCCGGCCGGCGCGGTCGGCCGATCGCGCATCGCGGCCGATCAACCTTGTGGGAGGCGGACGAGCGGGTCAATTGCCCGGCCTCGGCGCGGCGTGCTAGGCTCGTCGCCTGCACCGAAGGAGGGCGACCATGACCAAACGCATCTGCCTGGCTTTCGCGGTGATCCTTGGACTCGCCGGCGCCACGCTCGCCACGGCGGGCCTGACCGCGCACAGCGCCGCGGCGTGCGACAAGGACCACACCAGCTAGGGCGAATGATATTCTCCCCCTCCCCTTGAGGGCTTGGGCCGCGAAGCGGACCAAGGTTGGGGGAGGGGGACATTCTTGCGGGGCGCCTCCTTTCCCAAACGCCACGGGCACTCCGCCCCTGGCCTCCCCCGGGGTCCGGCCCTTGCGAGGCGGGGGCGCAGGTGTTAGTGGCCGGCCGCTTGTGCGGTGGGGCTTTGGCCGATGGCGTCGACGTTTGAAACGGTTGCCGGGATCATTTCCGAAACCTGCGACATCCCGCGTGAGAAGATCACGCCGGAAAGCCATGCGATCAACGACCTGGGCATCGACAGCCTGGATTTCCTCGACGTCGCCTTCGCCATCGACAAGGCGTTCGGCATCAAGATGCCGCTTGAGCAATGGACGCAGGATGTCAACGAGGGAAAAGTCTCGTCGGACGCCTACTTCGTGATGCAGGGCCTGTGCGCCAACATCGATGCGTTGGTGGCGGCGAAGACCGCCTGACCGCGCCGGATGCGCCTCGAATATTTCCAGATGGTCGACCGGATCAGCCTGCTCGATCCGGCGGGGCGGATTGCCCGCGCGGAGTGCCGCGTGCCCGACGAAAGCCCGGTGTTCGAGGGCCATTTCCCCGGCCATCCGCTGGTCCCTGGCGTGCTGCTGATCGAGACGATGGCGCAGATCGGCGGCTGGCTGGTGCTGGCGACACTGCGGTTCGCCCGCATGCCGTTTCTGGTCCAGGTGAAGGAGGCGAAGCTGCGTGCCTTCGTGGTGCCGGGCCAGGTGCTGGAGGCGGAGGCGACCCTGCTGCATGATGGGTCCGGGTTTGCCGTGGTGGAAGGGCGCCTCCGGTCCGACGGCAAGAACGTTGCCGGAGCCGAGATCACCTACCGCGTGGTGCCGTTTCCCAACGAGACGCTGCGCGGCGAGATGCTGAAGACCGCGCGGCGCATCGCGGTGCCGGAGGAATTTCTCGATGCCGCCTGAGCGGAGCGCACTGATCGCCGGCCAGCGGGATGCGTCAGTGACTCCGCGCGGGGGGTGCCGATGACACCCGCGCGGGATGCCCTCGTCCGCGGTCCGCGGGACGCGTTGATCACCGGGATCGGGCTGGTGTCCTGCCTGGGCGAGGGCGGCGACGCGCACTGGGCGGCACTGAACGCGCCGGATGGGTTTGCTCCGGTGGTGGATATGGCGCGGTTCGCCCCGTGGATGGTGCATCCGATGGCGCCGCTGGAGCTGGAAGGGCAGATCCCGAAGCGCGGTGACCAGCGGCAGATGGAGCCCTGGCAGCGGATCGGCGTCTACGCCGCCGGGCTGGCGCTGGACGCGGCCGGGGTGAAGGGCAACGCCGCGCTGCTCGGGGCGATGGACATGATCGTCGCCGCCGGCGGCGGCGAGCGGGACTATGCGGCGGACGCGGCGATCCTGTCGGCGCTGCCGGCGGCGGCCGACCCCGGCACGCTGCTGAACGAGCGGCTGATGAGCGATCTGCGCCCGACGCTGTTCCTGGCGCAGTTGTCCAACCTGCTGGCGGGCAACATCTCGCTGGTGCACGGCGTGGTCGGGTCGTCGCGGACGCTGATGGGCGAGGAGGCCTGCGGCGCCGACGCGGTGCGCGTGGCCTGCGCGCGGATCGCGGCGGGGCAGGGCGACCTGGTGCTGGTCGGCGGCTCGTACAACGCCGAGCGGCCGGACGTGCTGCTGCACTTCGAGATGGGCGCGCTGAACCGCAAGGCGCCGTACGCCGGGGTCTGGCAGCGGCAGGGCTCCGGCGGCGGGTTGGTGCTGGGGTCGGTCGGCTGCTTCCTGGTCATCGAGAGCCGCGCGCACGCCGCGTCGCGCGGGGTGTCGCCGGTGGCGCGCATCGCCGGGGTGGCGACGGACCGGTGCCGGCGCCAGCCGGGACAGGCGACCGCGAACGCCGCGCGCCAGCTTGCGGGGTTCGCGGCGCTGGAGCCTGGTGCGGCCGCGGTGCTGTCGGGGGCCTCGGGGGCGCCGGGACCGACCACGGAGGAGCAGGCCTGGCTGCGTGGGCTGGGCCTGCCGGTGCGGGCGCTGGCGACGGCGCTCGGTCACTCGATGGAGCCGGCGTTTCCGGCCGGGCTGGCGTTGGCGGCGCTGGCGGTGAGCAGGGGGCGCCTGTTCGCGCCGCTGGAGCCGGAGGAGGCGCCGATGGCCGGGCCGTTGCGCCAGGCGCTGGTGACCGGCTGGGGCCACTGGCGCGGCGAGGCGCTGGCCCTGGTGACCCCGGCATGACGACTGCGCACGCGGGCGCAGGAGGCGATTTGGCTATTGCCTTGACCGGAAGTCCCCCGTGTCATTGCGAGGAGCGCAGCGACGAAGCAATCCCCAGCGAACGGGTCCCCGGATGGGGATTGCTTCGTCGCTGCGCTCCTCGCAATGACAGGTGGGGCAGGCCCTGGACGGCGTACCTGAGGGAGACGGCGCATGGGTGATCGGGACAGTCGCGGCCGGCCGGTGGTGGTGGTCACCGGCATGGGCGTGCTCACCTCGCTCGGCCAGGGGCAGGCGGACAATTTTCGCGCATTGACCGCGGGCGTGTCGGGCATCCGCCGGATCAGCCGGTTTCCGATCGGCGGGCTGAAGACCACCATCGCCGGCACCGTCGATTTCGTCCCGGTGGAAGAAATGTCGGCGCCGGCGCTGTCCGAGCGGATCGCCGAGCTGGTGATCGAGGAGGCGCTGGCCGAGGCGGCGATCGGCACGCCCGGTCATGCCAACGGCGGATCGTCCGGCGCCGATTTCCCCGGCCCGCTGTTCCTCGCGTTCCCGCCGGTGGAGATGGAGTGGGCGCAGCGGACCGCCCTGGCCGCGGCGGCCGGCGCAAATGCGACCGTCGGCTACGACGACCTGCTGCGCGCCGCGGGTACCGGCAAGTTTGCGCGTTGGTATGAACGTTTCCTGTTCGGCTCGATCGCGGAGCACCTGGCCGAGCGGTTCGGCACGAAGGGCTCGCCGATCGGCACCAACACCGCGTGCGCCTCGGGCGGCACGGCGATCCAGCTTGGCGTCGAGGCGATCCGCCGCGGCGAGTGCGAGGCGGCGCTGTGCGTCGGCACCGATGCCTCGATCAACCCGGAGAGCCTGATCCGCTTTTCCCTGCTGTCGGCGTTGTCCACCCGCAACGATCCGCCGGCGGCCGCGGCGCGCCCGTTCAGCAAGGATCGTGACGGGTTCGTGATGGCCGAGGGCGGCGGCGCGCTGGTGCTGGAAAGTTTGGCGCATGCGCGGGCGCGCGGGGCCAGGGTGCTGGGCGTGGTGGAGGGTTGTGGCGAGAAGGCGGACGGGTTCCATCGCACGCGCTCTTCGCCCGACGGCAAGCCGATCATCGCCTGCATGCAGCACGCGCTGGAGGATGCCGGCATCGCGCCGGAGCAGGTCGACTACATCAACGCGCACGGCACCGGCACGCCGGAGAACGACAAGATGGAGTGGCTGGGCGTGTCGGCGGTGTTCGGCGAGCGTGCCGGCAGCGTGCCGATCTCGTCGAACAAGTCGATGATCGGCCATACGCTGACCGCGGCGGGGACGGTGGAGGCGATCTTCACGCTGCTGTCGATCCGGCACGGGCGGCTGCCGCCGACGATCAACTACGAGACGCCCGATCCGGCCCTGCCGGTCGATTGCGTGCCGAACGTGGCGCGCGATGCGACGGTGACGCACGCGATTTCCAACTCGTTCGGCTTTGGTGGGCAGAATGTCTGCCTGGTGCTCGGCGCGCCGGGTTGAGCCGGACGGCCCGGGAGGCGTGGGCCAGCCCAAGAATGGGCTGGCCCGCCTCCTACCGACGGGTTATGGTGACCTTGACGCTGATGCGCAGTATCACCACTATCCGTGGCCAGAGGGTGCGATGGTCGTGCATCGTATCCTCCTCGGACGCCGGTCGGGGGATTTCCCGGCCGGCGTCCCTATTTTCCGGCCATGATCGTTAACAAAAGGCGGACGAGACCGTGGCCATGATGCGCGCCCTGCAGTTGCTTGCCGACCGCCAGGTCGCGGTGGTGGAACGCGACGAACCGCCTCCCGCCGGTCCCGGTGAAGTACGATTGCGTGTGCGGAGCGTCGGGCTGAACCACATCGACGTGTGGGGTTTTCGCGGCATGGCGTTCGCCAAGCGGCAACTGCCGCTGACCGTCGGCGCCGAGGCGGCCTGCGAGGTCATCGCGGTCGGCGACGGCGTCGAAACAGTCGCGCCGGGCGACCGCGTCGTGCCGTTCGCCGCGCTGACCTGCGGCACCTGCCGGTTCTGCGCGCGCGGGCAGGACAATCTGTGCGCCAACGTCGCCGGCATCCGCGGCTTCCACATCGACGGCTTCGCCCAGGAGATCACCAACCATCCGGCGCGGCTGGTGGTGAAGATCCCCGCCGCGGTCGCGCTGCACGACGCGGCCTGCGTCGCCGTCGCCTACGCAACGGTCGAGCACATGCTGTTCGACAACGCGCAGCTTGAACCGGGCGAGTGGGTGCTGGTGCATGCCGGCGGCTCGGGCATCGGCTCGATCGCGATCAAGGTGGCGAAATCGATCGGCTGCACGGTGATCACCACGGTCGGCAGCGCCGACAAGGCGGCGAAGGCGAAGGCACTCGGCGCCGACCACGTGATCAACTACCGCGAGGATCGTTTCGAGGGCGTGGTGCGCAAGCTGACCGGCAAGCGCGGCGTCGATGTGGTGTTCGAACATGTCGGTGCCGACACGTGGCAGGGCTCGCTGCTGTCGCTGCGCCGGGGCGGCCGGCTGGTCACGTGCGGGGCGACCTCCGGGCCGGGGGGGAACATCAACCTGATGCAGTTGTTCCAGCAGCAATATCGCATCATCGGCAGCTTCGGCGCGCCGCTGTCGGCCACCGCGCGCGCGCTGACGCGCATCGCCGCCGGCGTGACGCCGGTGATCGACACGGTGTTTCCGCTGGATGGTTTTCGCGCCGGGCTGGACCGGCTGGAGCACCGCGACGTGTTCGGCAAGCTGCTGGTCGATCTGTAGCGGATGTTCAGCTTGCCCGGAACCGCGTACACCTCTCCCGCCCTTCGCGGGAGAGGTCGGCAAGCGAAGCGAGCCGGGTGAGGGTCGTGCCCGCGGCACCACCCTCACCCTCGGCGCTCCGCGCCTCGACCTCTCCCGCGAAGGGCGGGAGAGGTGTACGGGTGGCGCGGCGATCCCAATCACGATGAACGTTCTCTAGCGCGATGCGCCGGCGGCTGGGGCAGTACGGCGACCGCATCCTCGGGCGGTTGGTGCGCTATCTGGTCGCGCTGCTGCGCCGCGCCGATCCGGACCGGGCGTCGGATTTCTGCGGCGCCATGGCGCGGCGGCTTGGGCCGTTGCTGCCGGCGCATCGCATCGGCCGCGCCAACCTGCGCGCCGCCTATCCCGACAAGGACGCCGCCTGGATCGAGGCGACGCTGCGCGGCGCCTGGGAGAACCTCGGCCGGGTTGCCGGCGAATACGTGCATCTCGACCGGCTGTGGGACTTCGATCCCGAGCATCCCGACACCGGGCGCATCCTGGGCGACGGCGTTCCGCTGTTCATGGAGTTGCTGAACGACGGCAAGCCGGCGCTGTGCTTCGCCGCGCATCTCGGCAACTGGGAGCTGCCGGCGCTGGCCGCGCACGCGCATGGGCTGCCGTCCGCGGTGGTCTACCGGATGCCCAACAACAAGGCGGTGGCGAAGCAGATCGCGGCGATCCGTGCGCCGCTGATGGGGCGGCTGATCCGCAGCCGCGCCGAAGCGGCGTTGGAGATGGCGGCGGCACTGGGCCGCGGCGAACATCTCGGCATGCTGGTGGATCAGCGCTGGTCGCGCGGCGTCGATATCACCTTCTTCGGCCGGCGCTGCAAGGCGAACCCGACGCTGGCGCGGCTGGCGCGGCAAGTCGACTGCCCGGTGGTCGGCGTCCGGGTGATCCGCCTGCCCGATCACCGCTTCCGCATCGAGGCTACCGGCCCGATCACCCTGCCGCGCGACGAACGCGGCGTGATCGACGTGCCGGCGGCGACGCAGATGATCAACAGCATCGTCGAGGGCTGGATCCGCGAGCATCCGGAGCAATGGCTGTGGTTCCACCGGCGCTGGCGCTGAGCAGAATCTGTGCGCGGAACTGGCCGCACGGAAATAACATCTTCCGGCCACAATAGCCGGATTTGTGAGACCGGCACCGTCGAGAGGAGACAAGAAGATGCGGAACATCACCCTGCCGTGCGCGCTGCTGTTTGCCCTGGCCGCCGGCACCGCGTCGGCGCAGACCGGCGTGCCGCTGACGCCGCAGGGCGTGCCGCCCGGCGCCAACCCGGCGACCGGCGCGCGCCCTGGCAATGACATCGGCACCGGCCAGTCGATGCCGATGGGCAATGCCGCCAGCAACATCAACTCGTCCGACACCAACTCGCCGATTGCGACCAACCTGCCGTCGCCGGACGTTCCCGATGGCTCGCCGGCACAGGCCTACCTGATCGCCGCGCGCAACGCGCTGGCCGCCGGCAAGACCGGGGAAGCGCAGCAGTCGCTGGAGATGGCGGAGACGCGGCTGCTCGACCGCTCGACGCCGCTGTTCCAGACCAACACGCCGAGCGCCAACCCGGTGGTGTCGCAGATATCGCAGGCCTTGCAGGCACTGGCAGCGGGCGACCGGCCGCACTGCATGGCGCTGATCGAGGCGGCGATCCCGAACGCGCGGGCGGCGGAGCAGGCGAACTGAGGGCGCTGGCGGGGGGGTGACGCGCGGGTGGTTGGGACGCCTGCCATTGCGATTCCATGTCATTGCGATTTTGTGTCATTGCGAGCGCAGCGAAGCAATCCCCCGCGAGGGGGTACCTGGATGGGGATTGCCGCGTCGGTGCGCTCCTCGCAATGACAGCCGTGGTGCGGGCCGAGTATAACCCGGCGTCACGCCAGGGGGGGAACACGCCATGATGCCGGTCGAATTCGATGTCACGGGGAAGGTCGTCTTCATCACCGGGGCCGGACGCGGCATCGGCAGGGGGATTGCCCAGGTGCTGGCCGAGGCCGGAGCCGACATCGCACTCAACGCGCTGACGCCGAAGTATGTCACAGCGACGGCGGCGGAGATCGCGGCGGCGTCCGGACGGCGCGTGGTGCCCATCGTCGCCGACGTCACGCAACCGGACTCGGTGCGGCGCGCGGTGGACGAGGTGCTTGCCACGTTCGGGCGCATCGACGTGCTGGTGAACGCGCTGGGGGATTCGATCCGCAAGCCGCTGGTCACGCTGCCCGATCAGGCGGACAGCCCCGCGGGCGTGTCGGACGACGAACTGCGGTTCATCATGGACGTCAACCTGACCGAGGCGCTGCTGTGCACCCGCGCGGTCGGGCCGCACATGCTGGCGCGTCGTTCCGGAAAGGTAATCAACATCGCGTCGTGGACCACGCAGTCCGGTGGGCGGGAGATGGTGATCTACACGACGGCGAAGACCGCGCTGGCCGGGTTCACCCGGGCGCAGGCGCTGGAATGGGCGCCGTATGGCGTGCAGGTCAACGCCATCGCGCCCGGGCTGTTTCCCGACGTGGTGACCGCGGGGGAAGACCGGTTCCGGACGCTGACGCAGCGGGCGGAACAGACGGTGCCGCTGGGGCGGGCGGGCAAGCTGCGGGAGGTCGGGCTGCTGGCGCTGTACCTGGCGTCGGGGGCGTCGGACTACATGACCGGGCAGACGATTCTGCTGGATGGGGGATTGGGATTGTAGGGGGAGGGCCGTCCGGGCCGGACTACGTACAAGCGAAGCCATCGCAACACGACAGGCGCGAGGCCGCTCGGCGCTACCGCGCGGGCTCGGGCACCAGGTCCTCGATCCGCAGCCGCAATGCCTCGGCCAGCCGCGCATAGAGCGTGACGTCGCCGGTCCGCTTGCCCGTCTCGAGCTGAGCCAGGTAGGGCTGTGAGATGGCGAGTTCGGTCGCAAGCTGTGCCTGCGTCATGCCGCGGCGCTTTCGCCAGTAGGCGAGTGGCGTCGGCGTGGCGAGGTATTCGCCGAGCTCGGCGTCGGTCAGGGTATCTGCCCAAGCCGCGACCTCACGCATCGCCGCGGCGTGATCGCGCGCGTCGAGCAGATCCTGGTAATCCTGGCGGCTCAAGACCACGAGTTCGTCGCCGCTTGGCGAAACGATTGTCTGTACGCCCATCGCCAGCTCCGCTCAGTCATAGGCCGATCCTCTTGGCCGCACCTTGGTGACGATGATCATCGCCCAGCAGCTTGAAGCGTAACGGCTGCGACATCCCCTCAGCTCCCAATTCCCAGCAGCCGCACCGCGGTTCCGCCGAGGATGGCCATCCCGTTTTCGGCGCCGTTCGCGGGGCGGACAGGCGGGTCATCGTTCGGTCGTGCCGCCTGCAAGACGCATCGGCAGCACCAGCCGGAGCGAGTCGGGCAGTCGCACGAACCCATGCGCCGCGTAGAAACCGGCGGCCGGTTCATCCAGAGCATCGACGATAACCATCGACGATCCAACCGTACTGGCGCTCTCAAACGCCCGTTGCAGTGCATCCGCAAGAAGAACCGCGCCCAGACGTTGCCCCTGCCGGTCCCTCGCGACGGCCAGCCGGCCGATCAAGGTGGCACTCACCAGTGGGTAGCGCGGGACGTGCTTGCGGGCCGCCTCCGGTACGTCTCCCTGGGAGATGGCCATCGCGCAAAGCGTGTAGTAGCCCAGGATACGGGCCGGCGCGTCAGGCTCGGTCAGTATGAACACGGCATTGGCCTTGCGGCGGACGTCCTGGCCAGCCTGCGTTTTCAGGTAGCGATCCAGGCTGTCCACACCGCAGCTAAACCTGCTCCGGTCATGCCCGTCATCGAGCAGCACGATCCGAAGATCGCCGGATGGCCGCTTCGCCATTCACGGCACGACCCGGCGCCTACGCTCCGCAAACGCGCGCTGCAGTCGCTCGTTCGGCGCCGGGGGATGAACCAGGGCGTCGAAAAACGCCGCTCGATCCCGGTCGGACAGGACGAGCGTCTCATGCTCCGCGATCGTCCGCCGTGCGGCGTCGGTGAGCGCCGTCGTGCAGAAATCCGTCAGCTTGCGGTGTTCGAGCCGCGCCGCCCGTTCGATCAGAGCCTTGGTTGGCTCGTCGACACGAAATCCCAGACGCTCTTCCCGCAGCCGCCGGTCGCGCGTTGCTGTTGTGGGCATGCTGACCTCCAGGCCGCGATGTACGTCGCTTGGACTAACTTTTCAAGCGCCCATTCGGCGCGCCGCAGTTTTTCAGGGGTCGATCGTGGGGCTGGCGGCGCCGTCGGGCCGCTACGCGCAGTCAGTGTGCGATGCCAAGCAGCCGTGCCGCGGTGCCGCCGAGGATGGCGACCCGCTCGTCGTCGCTCAATCCCGGCGTGTTGAGCACGAGATCGACCTCGGTGCTGGTCCACGGGAACGGGTAGTCGGTGCCGATCATGATCTTGTCGGCACCGGTCTCCGCGATCAGGTGGCGCAGCGCCTCGGGCGTGAACACGATCGTGTCGAAATAGAGCTGACCGTCGCGCAGATACGCGGTCGGGTGCTTCTTCGGCAGCGGACCGACCCGGTCGGGGAAGCAGCGGATCACCGCGTCGGAGCGGTTGGCGTAGGACGGCAGAAAACCACCGCCGTGCGCGGCGCAGATCTTCAGCCCGGGGAACCGGTCGAGCGTGCCCTCGAAGATCAGGTGCGACAGCGCAATGGTGGTCTCCAGCGGGTTGCCGATCGTGTTGGTCAGCAGCCCGCTGCCGGCCAGCCGGCCGCTCGGCTCCAGCTCGCGCGTCCCCAGCGGGTGCATGAAGACGAGAACGCCGAGTTCCTCGCACTTGGCCCAGAACGGATGGAATCGCGGATTGGCCAGCTCCTCGCCGGCGACGCTGCCGCCGACGCCGACGCCGCGGAAGCCGAGCTTCTTCACGGCGTATTCGACCTGTTCCGCGGCGAGATCGGGATGCTGCAGGGACGCGGTGGCGAAGGCGGTGAATCGGTCGGGGCTGGCGGCGCAGAATTCCACCAGCGTCTCGTTCTGGACTTTGATCAGCTCGGCGGCGACGTCGCGCTCGGCGCGGTACCAGTAGGGGTTGATGCTGAGCGCCTCGACGTCGATGCCCTGCGCGTCCATCGCAGCGATGCGCGTGCCGGTGTCGGCCATCAGCAGGCCCGGCGCTTCGAGCGGATGGTTGATCAGCGCCGCGGCCGCCGGGACGATGCAGTGCGCGTGCACGTCGACGGTCTTGACGCGCTTGCCGTTGACCACGACCTCGCGGCGGCGCGGATGGGCATGCGGGCCGGGCGCCGCGGCCGCGGTGGTCATGGCGCAGCCGACGAAGGCGAGGCCGGATAGCGCGGTGGTGAGCAGATCGCCGGGTAGCGGCATGTTCGTCCCTCCGTATCGTTGTCGATATTCCTGTCATTGCGAGGAGCGCAGCGGTCCCCTGGCTTGACCCGGGGAAGCAATCCCATGCCCCAGGGGAGGGAGATTGCTTCCCCGGGTCAAGCCAGGGGACCGCTGCGCTCCTCGCAATGACAGGGGGGGCGCGACAGCAGACGCCGATAGCGGGCGGCAGCTCGGGCAGCTCCGGTCAGTCTCGCCGACAGCTTTGCGGCCGGCTACTCCGCGGCGGCCCGCGCGGGCGTGCCGATGGCGCCGGACGCCTCGATTTCGGCGATGCGGGCCGGGTCGAAGCGCAGCACATCCCGAAGAATCTCCGTGGTATGCTCGCCCAGCAGCGGGGACCGTTTCACCTCCGAGATGCTGGCCGACATCTTGATCGGGTTGCCGACGCTGAGATACTTGCCGCGCGTCGGGTGATCGACCTCGACCACCGTGCCGGTGGCACGCAGCGACTCTTCCTCGGCGATCTCCTTCATCGACAGGATTGGGCCGCAGGGGATGTCGTACTTGTTCAGGAGGTCCATGGCCTCGAACTTGGTCTTGGTCATGGTCCAGTGCTCGATCGTATCGAAGATGTGCTTCAGCCGCGGCAGCCGCGCCGGCGGCTTGGCGTAGTCGGGATCGGTCTTCCACTCCGGCTTGCCGATGATGTCGCAGATCGGCTCCCACACCGGCGCCTGCACGATGAAATAGACGTAGGCGTTGGGATCGGTCTCCCAGCCCTTGCATTTCAGGATCCAGCCCGGCTGCCCGCCGCCCGAGGCGTTGCCCGCGCGCGGCACGGCCTCGCCGAACGTGCCATGCGGATACTGCGGATATTCGGTCAGCGGCCCGTGCGCCAGGCGTTGCTGGTCGCGCAGCTTGACCCGGCACAGGTTCAGCACGCCGTCCTGCATGGCGACCGAAACTTTCTGTCCGACCCCGGTGGCGTTGCGCTGGTACAGCGCGCAGACGATGCCGAGCGCCAGGTGCACGCCGGTGCCGGAATCGCCGATCTGCGCGCCGGTCACCAGCGGCGGGCCATCATCGAAGCCAGTGGTGGAGGCCGACCCGCCGGCGCACTGCGCGACGTTCTCATAGACCTTGCAGTCCTCGTACGGCCCGGGGCCGAACCCCTTGACCGAGGCCATGACCATCCGCGGATTGAGCGCGTGGACGCGCTCCCAGGTGAAGCCCATGCGGTCGAGCGCGCCGGGCGCAAAGTTTTCCACCAGCACGTCGCAGGTCTGGATCAGCGCCTCGATCACCTCCTTGCCCCTGGGGTTCTTGCTGTCGACGGTGATCGAGCGCTTGTTGTGGTTCAGCATGGTGAAATACAGGCTGTCCACATTGGGGATGTCCTGCAACTGCCCGCGCGTGATGTCGCCCACGCCGGGTCGTTCCACCTTGATCACGTCGGCGCCGAACCACGCCAGCAACTGCGTGCAGGTCGGGCCCGACTGCACATGGGTAAAATCGAGGATGCGGACGCCGTCGAGTGCTTTGGACATCTTATGCTCCTGCCTGCTTCGTCCCCGCGCTCTTCGACAGGGTGCTTTTCGGGTTGAGATTGCCGATGTTGCCGCTCTCGCTGCCCGCCGCCGGGTCGATCACCGCGTTGATCAGCGTGGGCCTGCCGGAGTCCATGGCGGCGTCGACCGCGCGCTTCAACTCGTCCGGCGTGGTCGCATTGACGCCGACCCCGCCGAACCCCTCGATCATTTTGTCGTAGCGCGCGCCTTTGACGAAAGCCGTCGTGGCGGGGTCAGGTCCGCCGCTCGGGTTGACACCGATCGCCGCGATAGATGCCGTCGTTGTTGAACACCACGACGCAAACCGGCAGGTGGTAGCGGCAGATCGTCTCCACCTCCATGCCGGAGAAGCCGAACGCGCTGTCGCCCTCGACGGCGAGCACCGGCTTGCCGGTCTCGATCGCCGCGGCGATGGCAAAGCCCATGCCGATGCCCATCACGCCCCAGGTGCCGACATCCAGGCGTTTTCGCGGTTGATACATGTCGATCACGCCGCGCGCCTGGTCGAGCGTGTTCGCCCCCTCGTTCACCAGGATCGCGTCCGGCCGTTCCTTGATCACGTCTCGCAGCACGCGCAGCGCGGAGTGGTAGTCCATCGGGATCGAGTTTTTTCCAAGCCTGGTCGCCATCCGGGCGATGTTGGATTCCTTCTTTGTCCGTGATCGCGTCCGTCCACTCCGCGGGCGGCTGCTTCCAGTCGTCGCCCATGCCGCGCAGCAGCGCCGCCACGCAGGAGCCGATATCGCCCACGACGGGCGCGGCGATCTCGACGTTGCTGTCCATTTCGCGCGGCTCGATGTCGATCTGGATGAACTTCTTCGAGCCCGGCGGCCCCCACTGCCTGCCCTTGCCGTGACTGAGCAGCCAGTTCAGCCGCGCGCCGATCATCAGCACGACGTCGCTGTCGGCCAGCACGGTCGAGCGCGCGGCAGCGGCCGATTGCCGATGCGTATCGGGCAGCAGGCCCTTGGCCATGCTCATCGGAATGAACGGGATGCCGCTCTTCTCGACCAGGGCGCGGATATCGTTGTCGGCCTGCGCATAGGCGGCGCCCTTGCCCAGGATGATCAACGGTCGGAGGGCGCCGCGCAGCACGTCGAGCGCGCGCTCGACCGCGGAGGGCGCCGGGATCTGCGCCGGTGCCGGATCGATCACCTTGACCAGCGAGCGGCGGCCGGCCTCGGCATCCATCATCTGGCCGAACAGTTTTGCGGGCAGATCGAGATACACGCCGCCCGGTCGGCCCGACACCGCGGCACGGATCGCGCGCGCGACGCCGATGCCGATGTCGGCCGCATGCAGCACGCGGTACGCCGCCTTGCACAGCGGCTTGGCAATCGCGAGTTGGTCCATTTCCTCGTAGTCGCCCTGCTGCAGGTCGACGACCTCGCGCTCGGACGAGCCGCTGATCAGGATCATCGGAAAGCAGTTCGTGGTCGCATTGGCGAGCGCGACCAGGCCGTTCAAAAAACCCGGCGCCGAGACGGTCAGGCACACGCCCGGCGACTTGGTCAGGAACCCCGCGATCGCCGCCGCATTGCCGGCGTTCTGCTCGTGGCGGAACGAGATCACCCGCATCCCTTCGGCCTGCGCCAGGCGGCCCAGGTCGGTGATCGGGATGCCGGGCACGTTGTAGATCGTCTTGATGCCGTTCAGCTTCAGTGCGTCGACGACCAGGTGGAACCCGTCCGTCAGTTCCGCTTCGGCGACGCTCTGCTCAAGTGCTGCGGACATTAAACCCTCCGTTCTTTCCCTTGTCGGCGCGGCTCAGGCGGTGCGCCGGCGACGTTCTTCTACCATCGGTTGTAGTTGCGCGTCGAGGAAATCGCCGTATTTCTCGACATGCGCGGCGAGGCCCATGGTGTGTTCAAGCACCAGGCGCGCGGCCCGGTCGGCGTCGTGGGCCGCCAGCGCCGCGATGATCGCCCGGTGGTCGGCGATCGAGCGCTGCGCCCGGTTGTCCTGCGTCATCGTCACCGCGCGCACGGCGCGCATGTGGATGAACAGCGTTTCGGTCAGGCTGGTCATCAGCGCGAGGCCGCCGAGCCGGATGATCGCCGTGTGGAACGCCATGTTGGCGCGCGAATATTCCGTCAGTTGCGCCGACGGATCGTCCTTGAACGCGTCGACCAGCGCGCGCAGCCCGGCAAGGTCCGCCTCGGTCACGCGCGGGCCGGCGAGGCGGGCGGCCATGCTCTCGATCGCCGCCCAGACGGTGATCATCTCGATCACCTCGCGCTTGGATTTGCGCACCACCTGGATGCCGCGGCGCGGCACGGAACGCACAAAACCCTCCTGTTCGAGCACCGACAGGGCCTCGCGGATCGGCGTGCGGCTGACCCCCAGCTCCTGCGAGAGCTGGCGCTCGTCCAGGCGGATTTCGCCGGGGTGGCCGTAGATGTCCATGTCGGTGATGGCACGCTTGATGGCCTCGCAGGCCCGCCGGCGCAGGCCGATGCTGACCTCCAGTGGCTCGATCCGCAGGCGGGGCTGCGTGACCGGGCTGGTGCCCGCGGCCGGATCCTGGTAGGCGATGGGAGCTTCCATGTATTATGGATATTGTATACCACGGCGGCGCGCAAGGGTGGCAGAGGACGGACCCCGGGACACGCGCGATCGTTGCCTTGCCGCCGACACGCGTCGCGTGTGCTACGCTACACGGCCATGACCGCTTGCAGCCGCCTGACACCCGCCCCCGTCTGCGCCGCGCTGTGGTCCCACGCGGCGGAACGGCTGGAGGGCTGCATTCGTCACCTCGGCCGCGTCGGCCGCCGGCGGTGGACGGCGTTCAAGATGGGCCGAGGGCTGCTCGTGGGCCTTCTCATCGCGCTGGCGCTGGTGCTGCGAACGGGCGGTGCACAGGCGGCCGGCACGACAACGAAGAACATCCTGGACCTGTTGTATCCGCAGGCGACGGGTTGGACGCTGTTGCGCACGTTCCCGCATCCGCCGCCGCAGTTGTTCGGCGATCCGATCCATGTCGAGACACTGGGCTATTTCGACCGCTTGCAGACCGGTGCGGACCGCTGCTCGCCCATGCTCAGGATGTTCCTTGGCCGCGACACGCGCCATCGGTTCCGTTCGGCCAATGTGTTCGGACCCGGTGATGACGACCTGGTCTACGCGGGGCAAAAACCGTGCGCCGAAGGCGACTGGACGATCATCTGGCGGCACGGACTGAATTCGACCGCGCAGGCCAGCGTCATCATTCTCGATTCCGAAGTGCAGCGGATACAGGCCGGGCCGCAGCCCAAGGCGGTCGGCGTGGCGGGCGGCTGCTGCGGCGATCCGTGGAACTATTATTGCCTGTATGAACCGATCCCGCACGAGAGCTGCACCGCGGTGCCCGGCGCGCTGGTGATCCCGCATCGGGCCCGACCGGCGCGCAGCGATCTTACGTTACGGCGTGACGTCAAGCTGCTGCCCGCGCCGAACGCGACGTTCGAGCAGGACGATCCCTACCAGCCGCCGGCGCGAACTGCCGGCACGGTCGTCGAGCAACTGCTGACGGTCGCCGATGGCGCCGGCCGAACCTGGCGGCTTGTCACGGTTGCGGCGAAGCAAGGCGAAGTTCCCGGCACGGCCGCGTTCGTGGTCGGATGGGTGGGCGACTGATTCGGATGGGTGGGAGACTGATACCGAACCGCGGCAGTTCGGCCGCGATCGGGTGGCATCCGCGGATATGGCTTGCAGGGCCAGATCCAATTATCATCCGTCGAACACCAGATCGGAGGCGACCATGCCCCGCTTCAACGACTACGTGCCGCACGGCGTGATCCCGGCGACGCTGCTCGCCCTGCACGACGACTTCAGCATCGACGCGCCCGGCACCCGTCGCCACCTGCGCGAGGTCGCCGCCACGCGCGGCCTCTCGGCGATCACCGTCAACGGCCACGCCTCCGAGGTGCATGCCTGCACGTTCGAGGAGCAGCAGCGCATCCTCGACCTGACTCTGGAAGAAATCGGCGACAAGCTGCCGGTGATCAGCGGCGTCTGGGCCGACGGCAGCGCCAACGCGGCGCGGATCGCGCGCATGGCGGCGACGCACGGCGCCTCGGCGCTGCTGGTGTTCCCCTCGCAGGTGTTCAGCATGGGCGGGCAGTTGCGCCCGGAGATGGCGATCGCGCATTTCGCCACCATCGCCGACGCGACCGACCTGCCGCTGATCGTGTTTGCCTACGCGGAACGGTCCACGCTGAGCTATCCGCTGGACACGCTGGTGCGCATGGCCGAGGCGGTGCCGACGATCCGCGCGATCAAGGACTGGAGCAACGATGCGATGCTGCACGAGCGGCAGATCCGCACGCTGCAGTCGCTGCCGCGGCCGGTGAACGTGCTGACCACGCACAGCGCCTGGCTGATGAGTTCGCTGGTGCTGGGCTGCAACGGGCTGCTGTCGGGTTCTGGGAGTATCATTCCGGACCTGCAAGCGGCTTTGTGGCAGGCGGTGCAGGCGAATGACCTGGCACGGGCGCGGGCGATCAACGACCGCATCTATCCGCTGGCCCAGGCGTTCTACGCGGCGCCCGCGCTGGACATGCACAACCGCATGAAGGAGTGCCTGGTGCTGCTGGGCCGGATGGAGCGCGCGGTGGTGCGCCCGCCGCTGGTGCGGATCACGGACGCCGAGCGGGAACGGCTGCGGGCCGCATTGCGTGCGGCGGGGATCGGCGAGGCGGGGGCGCTGGAGCTGGCGGCCTGACGCAGCCGCATTGGAAACGATCGACATCCATTTCCATGTCGCGCCGCCGCGATTCGTCGACGCGGTGCGCCGGCGGGAGCTGGCCGAGGCGGTGGAGATCGACAGCGCCACCGGCGTCGACCGGCTGGTGTTTCACGCCCCGCCCGGGGTCGCCGTGGAACCTGACACGACCCTGCGTCCGCCGGTGTTCGATGCGCGGCTGATTCTCGCGGCGATGGACCGGCGCAGGCTGGACGCCGCGGCGATCAGCCCGCCGCCGGAACTGTTGCTGTACCTGGACGCCGCCCGAGCTGGGTGACCGCATCGCCCGCGTCATGAACGACGGCATGGCCGAGCTGGCCCGCGCCCACCCGGACCGTCTTCTGCCGCTCGCGACCTTGCCGATGCAGGATGTAGCGCAGGCGGCGACGGAACTGGACCGTGCCGTCACGCAGATTGGCCTGCGCGGCGCCTGCATCTGCACGCATGTCAACGGGGTCGATCTCGACGATCCGCGCTTCGCACCGGTGTTCGCCGTGGCCGAGCGGCTCGGCGTGCCGCTGTTTCTGCATCCACAGAATGCCGGCGATGTCACGCGCCTGAAGGACTATCACCTTTGGAACCTGATCGGGTTTCCCATGGAAACCGCGACGGCGGCGGCGCGGCTGATACTGGCCGGCGTGTTCGAGCGGTTCCCCCGCCTGGCCGTGGTGCTGGCGCATGGCGGGGGGTTCCTGCCGTACCAGCTTGGCCGCCTCGATCACGGGTATCGTGTGCGCGCCGCATTGCGGGAGCGGTTGCCGAAACCCCCCAGTGCCTATCTCGGCAATATCTATTGCGACACCCTGGTGCACAACGATGCGGCGCTGCGGTACCTGTTGGAACGGATCGGTGCGGATCACGTCGTGCTGGGCAGCGACTATCCGTTCGACATGGGGACCGAGACCGCGATCGATACGGTCCGTGGGCTGCACCTGCCGCCGGCGCAGGAGAGCGCGGTGCTGGGCAGTACGCTGGCCAGGTTGTTGCGGCTCGGGTGATCGGCCACGATCGTTGCGCGATAGGCAAATTGCAAACCTCTCCCGCGCTTCGCGGGAGAGGTCGGAGCGCGGAGCGCTCCGGGTGAGGGTCGCGCCGCGTGCACCACCCTCACCCGCGTCGCAAGGGCTCCGCGACCTCTCCCGCGAAGAGCGGGAGAGGTGTGTGTATTAACCGCGCAGCATGCCAGCGATCGTATCGGCAAGCTGCGCAATCGCCCGGCTCATCGCCTCGATCAGCCCGGCCGTTCCGGGTCCGGCCGGCGCCACCGTCAGAGAAACATCGCGCGTGGCGGTCGATTTGCCGCTGACCTCGACCTGCGCGATCAGCACCGCGGCGCCGGTGGCGCCGGCGTCCAGCCGCTGGATGTTGACCGCCACCGTCGCGGCCGCAGTCGCCGTGATCGCGCCGCTCTCGGCGAACACCGTGCTGCCCGGCAGCCGCTGCGTCAGTTCCTGCACCAGCACGCGGCTCAGCATGGCGCCGAGCGGCTCGCCCCACCATTCGTTGCTCAGCACGTCGAGCCGATAACCCTCCGACGAGCGAACGATCTGCGAGCGTTCCAGATAGCGTGCCAGGCCGATCTCGCGCAGCTCCACCATGCGCGGCGTCCCCGGCTGCGACGCGCCCGGCAGCGGCGCCAGCACATACAGCGTCGGATTGGGCGAGGCGCAACCCGACGGGACGGCCACAAGCAGCAGCAGCAGGTGGCGACGCAGCATGGCCGCTACTCCGGTCCCTGGTCGGTACGGCCGCGGATCAACGCCTCGGGGTGGCGGGCCAGCAGGTCGGCCAGCACGCGCAGCGACCGCGCGGTGTCGGTCAGTTGCAGCATCAGCCGATCGGTGTCGCGGTTGAACTTCGAATCCCCACCATAGCCGCTGTCCACCGAGCTGAGCAGTTTGTCGGTCCGCCGCACCGCCTCGTCCAGCCCCTGCGACAGCGCCGGCAGCTTCTGCAGCATCGGCTGGATGCCGGCATCGGTCCGGTGCACCAGCGCCTGCACCTCGGCCAGCGTGCTTTGCAGGGTGGCGATCGCGTCGTGCAACTGCCGGTCATTGACCAGCTTGTTGGCCCCATCCAGCGTCTCGTCCAGGTTCTTGCCGATCTCCTCGAACGGGACGCGGTTGAGCTTGGCCATGATCGCGCCGGCGGATTGCGCCAGGTCGTCCAGCCCGCCGGTGTCGACCGTGGGCAGCACCAGCACGCCGCCTTCCGTGCCCAGTTCGGCCGGCGGCGCATCGGGCAGCCGGGCCAGCGCGACCTCCTTCTGCCCGGTCAGCAGGCTGCTGGTGCCAAGGCTGGCCCGCAGGCCGCGGTGCACCAGGACGCGCAGCGTGCCCACCAGATCGGTGCCGCCCGGGATCTGCAACTGGCGGATGCGCTGCGGCTCCACGTCGAACCGCACCGCCACCACGACGCGGTCCGTCGGCTTGTCGTACCACAGGTCCACGCTGTTGACCTGGCCGATCGGCAGGCCGCGCAATGTCACCGGCGCGCCCGGCGCCAGGCCGGCGGCGGAGCCGGTGAAGTAGGAAAGGAGCTGGATGCGTTCGGTGAAGCTGGCATGCTCCGCGGCGTCGCGGTCGGCGTACAGCTCGAAGGCATGGTTCGAGCCGCTGACCGGCGTGTCGCGCGCCTCCGGCGGCGTATCGAAGGCGACGCCGCCCAGCAGCAGGGCGCGCAGCGATTCAAGCTGGAGTTGCACCCCCTTCGGGCCAAGCTGCAACGCGGCACCCGAGGCGTTCCAGAAATGCGACCCGTCGTGCACATAGTGATCGAACGGCGCGCGCACGAACGCATGGATCGTGACGCTGTCGGCCATGTCGGCGATGTCCCAGCCCAGCACCTGGCCCACGTCGAAGTCGCGGTAGAACACCGGCGAGCCGAGGCTGATCGAACCGATGCGCACCGCGTGCAGCAGGAAGGTGGTGCCGGGGACGTCCGATTGCAGCACCGGCGGGTTCTCCAGGCCGATGAACTGGCGCTCCGGCGCCCCGTTCGGCGCGCCGGGCAGCAACTCGATGTAGGGGCCGGAGAAGAACGTCTCCAGCCCGGAGATAGATCCGGCGAAGAAACGTGGCTTCACGACCCAGAACCGCGCCGTGTCGGTCAGCAGCGGCTCCGCCTCGCGGTTCATGCGGACCGTCACGACCACTCGTTGCCGATCCCGGCTGAGTGCCACCTTCTGCACCAGCCCCATGTCGACGTCCTTGTGCCGCACGTGCGACTGGCCGGCCTGCAGCGCCTCGGCATTCTCGAACGTGATGGTGATCAGCGGACCGCGCCGCGACAGCGTGTCCCAGGCGAGCCAGACGCCGACCAGCAGCGTGACCACGGGGATCGCCCAGATCCAGGAGATGTGCCGCCGGTGCGTGTGCACCGCCGCGACCGGGTGCGGCGACGGCGGCTCCGCGGGGGGATCGCCGGCCGCGGGGTTGCCCGATGGTGGATTGCGGTGTGGCGGATCGCCGTGCGGGGGATCGCGCGGCGTGGGATCGCCGCCCGGCGGGTCGCTCATGCGGCGGCATCCCACATCAGGCGCGGATCGAAACGCTCGGCGGCGAACATGGTCAGGATCACCACGGCGGCGAAGGCGATCGCGCCCGGCCCGGGATTGACCGTCACCAGTGCGCCGAAATGCACCAGTGCCACCAGGATCGAGATCATGAACACGTCGATCATCGACCAGCGCCCGATGCCGTCGACCACGCGATACAGGATGGTGCGGTCGTGCAACCGCCAGCGGCTGCGCCGCTGGGTGCTGATCAGCAGCATGCCGAGGCTGATCAGCTTCAGCACCGGCACGGCGATCGAGGCGAAGAACACCAGCAGCGCCAGCGGCCACAGGCCGTCGCTGATCAGCTCGCGCACGCCGCCCAGGATGGTGCTGGGCTCGCCGGCGCCGAGCTGGATCACGGTGAGCACCGGGTAGATGTTGGCCGGCAGGTACAGCACCAGGCCCGCGAGCGACAACGCCCAGGCGCCGGCGATGCTCTCGCGCCGGCGCAGATGCAGCGCGCTGCCGCAGCGCGGGCAGTGTGCGTGCGCCGCGTCGGCCACGATGCTGACTAGGCCGCAGGTGTGGCAGCCGATGAGGTGTGCGCCGGCGACGGCGGTGGTGGGTCCGCCGGTTGCCCGTTCGGCGGTTGCCGGCCCGGCGGTTGCCCGTTCGGCGGTTGCCGGTCCGGCGGTCCAGGCCCCATTGCCGGCGGGCGCGGCGCCGGCGCCGGCTGCAGCGATCGTCGCGGCATGGTCGATCGGCACCGGCGGCACGCCGCGCCGTTCCATTGCTTCCCACACCGCCTGGCGGTCGAGCATCGCATCGGCCGCCACCATCGCCAGCAGCAGCCCGCCGAGGGCATAAAGCGCCGTCCCCACCTCGATGCGCACCAGTGCGCCCAGCTTCACGTAGGCAACGAACACGCCGAGCAGGTAGATCTCGATCATCGACCAGCGCGACAAACGCATCGCCCAGGCGAACACCGCGCGGATGTGCCGCGGCGGGTGCGGCGTGTGCAGCGCCAGCAGCACGTAGAGCGTGCAGCCGAGCTTGGCGAACGGCGCGCCGACGGTGGCGAGCAGCACGACCGCGGCGAGTTCCCACATGCCATCCTGCTCCAGCCCGATCGGGCCGGAGAACAGGTTGGCGACGTGGCTCTGCCCGCGGTTGGACACCTCCAGCAGCGGCGCCGAGGCAGCGATTGCGAACAGCACCAGCGCGCTGCAGCAGAGTGCCAGCGTGCCGGTCATCGGGTCGCGGTGGTTGCGCCGCAGCGTGGCGTCGCAGCGCAAACAGTGCGCGCTGGCGCCTGGGGCCAGCGAAGGGACAAGCTGCACCAGACCGCAGTCGTGGCAGGCGCGCAGCGTGGGGCGCGTGGTTTCGCTCACGCGTTGCGCGCCGCGCCGCGCCAGACCTCGTGGTACAGCGCGATGATCTCGGCCTTGCCGGGGATCCGCGGGTTGTTGTTGGGGCTGCCGGAGGCCAGCGCCTGCTCGGCCATCAGCTCCAGCTTGGATGTCCAAACGCCTTCGTCGATGCCGTACTCGGGCGGGCTGGGTACCGACAGGTCCTTGTTCAGCGCTTCCAGCCCCGTCACCAGGCGGGCGCACGCGGCGCCGTCGGGGTCGGTCGGCGCGGCGAGGCCGATGCGCCGCGCGGACTCGGCGTAGCGCGCCGGCGCGGCCTCGACCGAGAAGCGCGTGACCGCGGGCAGCAGCATGGCGTTGGACAGGCCGTGCGGCACGTGGAAATGCGCGCCGATCGGCCGCGACATGCCGTGCACCAGCGCCACCGAGGCATTGGTGAACGCCAGCCCCGCCTGGGTCGCGCCGAGCATCATGCCCTCGCGCGCGGCGGCGTTGGCCGGCTCGTGGTAGGCGGTGCGCAAATGGGCGCCGATCAGCGCCATGGCGGAGACGGCAAACGCGTCCGAGAACGGGTTGGCGCGGCGCGAGACATAGGCCTCCAGCGCATGCGTCAGGCTGTCGACGCCGGTGTCGGCGGTGGTGCGCTTGGGGACGCTGAAGGTCAGCTCGTAATCGACGATGGCCGCCAGCGGCAGGGCGCCGAGGCCGGCGATCAGCATCTTCTCATCACGTTCCGTGTCGGTGATTACGGTGAAGCGGGTGCACTCGCTGCCGGTGCCGGCTGTCGTGGGGATGGCGATCACCGGCCAGTTGGCGCGATCGGCGGCGATCGGCACCTTGTAGTCGCGCATGCGCCCGCCGCCGGTGGCCAGGATGGCCATCGCCTTCGCGGTGTCGATCGGCGAGCCGCCGCCGAAGCCGATCAGGCAGTCGTAATCGCCGGATTTCAGGAGCTGCGCGCCGGTTTCGATGACAGTGTCGACCGGTTCGGGGACCGTGTCGCTGAACACGGTGGCGGTCATGCCGGCGTCCTCCAGCGGCTCCAGGCAGCGGCGGATCAGGCCGGAGGAGACCATGAACGGATCGCTGACCACGAGCGGGCGGGACAGGTCGAATTGTTGCAGTACCTCGGCGATCTGCTTCACCGCGCCGCCGGCGACCAGCAGCATGCGGGGGGCGGCGATGTTGGCGTTGACGGTGCTCATGGCGAGTCCTCCGATCGGGCGCTGGGGGGTTTTAGGCGGCTGCACGCGTCATGGACAGGTAGGCTATTGGATGAGGGATCAACTGGTTGCGCGTGAGCCGACGGCAAACGCGGGGCCGGGCCGAGCCTGGTGGGTTGCTGGCCTTGTGACCGGGCTGCGTCGTCACCATTGTAACCACTGTAGTCACCGATGGTGAGGTGCGCGATGCAGGAGATTCAACTACGCGACGCCAAGGCCCACCTGTCGGCGGTGGTGGACGCCGCGGTGCGGGGTGAACCGGCGGTCATCACCCGGCACGGCAGGAAGCAGGCGGTCATCGTCAGCTTTGCCGAGTGGGAGCGGCTGTCGCGCGTGCCGTCGTTCGGCCGGCTGTTGATGGCGGCGCCGCTGGAGGCGGACTACCTCCCGGCGCGGGACGCCGCGCCGATCCGCTCCGCCGATCTGTGAGGCCGATGTATCTGGTCGACACCAACGTGATCTCGGCCGGCGCGCCGCGGCGGGCGCCGGCGTCGTCCGCGCTGGTCGACTGGATGGATCGGCATTCGATGGCGCTGTTCCTGTCGGCGGCGACGGTCGCGGAGGTCGCCGACGGCATCGCCAAGGCGCGGGGCGAGGGCGCGGCGCGCAAGGCGGCGGCGCTGGCGGACTGGCTGGACACGCTGCTGCATCTGTACCGCGAGCGTATCCTTGTCTTCGATGTCGCGGTCGCGTGGGTTGCCGGCACCCTGTCCGACGCGGCGCGCGGGCAGGGCTGGGCACCTGGGTTCGCCGACATCATCATGGCGGCAACGGCTCGGCACCACGGGCTGACAGTCCTGACGCGCAATATCCGGCATTTCGAGCCGCTTGGCGTGGCCGTGCTCGATCCGTTCATCGCGCTGCCACCTGCATGACGGGGTGACGGATGAATGGCATTGGCTTACCACACCAACATGCGGGAGAGCGAACCTGCCGAGCGGAAGTCGGAAGCATAGGTGGGATGAAAACGATGATCTGGTGGCCCTCCATCTTTGTCGGACGCGCCGGCATGGCGCCCTTGCTCTCCCGCTGAAGGACGCGGAGATCGCTATAGTGCTCGGTATGTCGGAATAGTCGTTGATCAGGCGTCGGGAGAACTTCGCTCATCTCGATGGCCAAGGTGGCCTGAGCCACGTGGCGAGACAGTCGATCCGCATTCATGAACGGCACGCGAAGACAACCAATGATGAGTTACGTTCCAGGGCGCTTCGGGCCCTCGAATCCAAGACGAGCTGACAACCCACGATTATTCTACCCCCAGCCGACCGGATAGGGATATTGAACTGCACCGAAACATGGGCGACGATAGCCATGCGCGCAACGATCACGCTGGACGACGATCTGCTGACCAAGGCGCAAGCCTTGACCGGCGTGCAGGAAAGGTCTGCGTTGGTGCGTGTGGCGCTCAAGGCGTTGGTCGAACGGGAAACCGCGCGCCGGCTTGCCCGCCTGGGAGGCAGTGAGCCCGGCCTGGCGCCGCTGCGCCGGCGGCGATCGGGTTCGACACGGTGATGGCAGACCCGCTGTTGTTGGCCGCGCCGCCCATTGGCCGCAAGACGGGGAGAGGAACGTCGCCGCATGCCGCCACCCACCCAACCTGCCTTCCTCATTGGCCTGATCGGCGCCCGCATCCAGGCCTCGCGCGCCCCCGCCCTGCATGAGGCCGAGGCAGAAGCGCACGGCGTGCGCTATCTCTACAAGCTGATCGACCTGGAGGTGCTCGGCCTCGGCGCGGACGCGCTGCCGGAACTGCTGACCGCGGCCGAGCGCATGGGCTTCGATGGGCTGAACATCACGTACCCCTGCAAGCAGTCGGTGCTGCCGCTGCTGCACGACCTCTCGGCCGACGCGCGCGCGCTCGGCGCCGTCAACACGGTGGTGCTGCGTAATGGCAGACGGACCGGCCACAACACCGACTGGTTCGGCTTCGCCGAGAGTTTCCGCCGTGGCCTGCCCGACGTGGCACGCGAGCGCGTCGTGCAGCTTGGCGCCGGCGGGGCGGGATCCGCGGTGGCCCATGCCGCGCTGACTGTGGGCGTGCGGCACCTGACTATCATCGACCTCGATCGCGCCCGCGCCGCGACCGTCGCGGACGGCCTCAACGCCCGTTTCGGCGCCGGACGGGCCGTGGCGGGGACCGACCCCGCCGCCGCGGTCGCCGCGGCCGACGGCGTGATCAACGCCACGCCGATGGGCATGGCGAAATACCCCGGCCTGCCGCTGCCGGCCGCGCTGCTGCGCCCGACGCTGTGGGTCGCCGAGATCGTCTACTTCCCACTCGAAACCGAACTGCTGAGCACCGCGCGGGCACTCGGCTGCCGCACGCTGGACGGCGGCGGCATGGCGGTATTCCAGGCGGTCGAGGCGTTCCGGCTGTTCACCAACCTCGCACCGAACGCGGAACGCATGCGCCGCCACTTCGCCGCCATGGACGCCACGTAAGCAAGGAAGGCCAGGGGCTTTGCCCCTGGACCCCACCAGAGGGCGCTGCCCTCTGGACTCCCGCCAAGGGCAGCGGCCCTTGGAACCCGTCCGTTGGTTGGGGTGAGGGCGGGGGACGGGCTTTGGCCTGCGTCTCCGCCATCGCGTCGGCAGTCGCCGGCGCGATGGCGGAGACGCAGGCCAAAGCCCGTCCCCCGCCCTCACCCCAACCAAAATGAATGGATTCCAAAGGCTCCGCCTCTGGTGGGGGCCAGGGGGCCTTGCCCCATAGGCGTTTAATTAGCCATTGACACGGCGCGAATCGGTACGATTCTCGGGGCAGATGCATCACACAGCATCTCTCCCGGCGGACCACTTCGACGAGGTGTTGCGCCGCTTGCCGGCTGATCTGGACCTCGACGCGCTTGCGTTGCGGACCCGGGCGATCGAGCGACAGCGCAAGATCGCGGAAGGCGCCAGCCTGCTACGGCTGGCGCTGGCACGCGGCCCTGGCGGGCTGTCACTCAGTGAGACGGCGGCCTGGGCGTCGATGATCGGGCTGGCCGAGATGAGTGATCCGGCGATCAAGTTCCGCTTGGACAAGGCGGTCGAGTTCCTCGAGGCGGTGGTGTCGGCGCAATTGGCGGTGCTGTCCGCCGGGGCCAGTGTGCGCTGGCCGGGCCGCGTCCTGCGCGCCGCCGATGGCAGCTCGATCAGCCAGCGCGCCAGCAGCGGGACGGATTGGCGGGTGCATGGGGTGTTCGACCTGGGTCGCGGCGGTTTCAGCCATCTGGAAGTGACCGACAAGCACGGTGCCGAGGCAGTGGACCGTGGCGCACCGCTGCCTGGTGAGGTGCGGATCGGCGACCGCAACTACGCCGGAGCGAAGGGTCTGCGACGCTTTCGCGAGCAGAGCAACGGACAGGCCGACTTCATCACCCGGCTGCGTTGGAACGGGTTGCGCCTGCTCAAACCCGATGGCAAACCATTCGACCTGATCAAGCATCTCGCCACACTGCCGAACGACACGCAGCCCCACGAAGTGAGCGTGCAGGCCGTCGTGGCCCGCTTCCAGCCGACCCTGCCGCTGCGTCTGATCATCCGGCGCAAACCACCCGAAGCGGCCGCAGCCGCCTGCAAGACGCTGCGTCGTTCGGCCAGCCGCAAGCAGAAGACGCTCGATCCGCGCAGCCTGATCGCCGCCGAGTTCATCATCCTGGCAACCTCGTTGCCGGCGGAGGGATACCCGGCCGAGGAGGTGCTCGCCGCCTACCGGCTGCGCTGGCAAATCGAGCTGGCCTTCAAGCGGCTCAAGTCGCTGCTGCACATCGATCGGCTGCCAACCCGAACCCCCCAGGCGTCGCGAAGTTGGCTCTACGCGCATCTCATCTTGGCCCTGCTGTGTGACGATCTTAGCCAGGAGTTCCTGGAATCTTCCCCCTGAGGACCTGCTCGACGCCGACTACCTGCCGTCGCTGTGGCGGGTCTACAAGATCGCCGCCATGATGCTGCTCGCCAGCGTCCGTGGGCACCTCTGCCTCGGCCTCCTCGCCCGCGCCGGGCCGGCAATCCATCGACGCCTCGCAAATCCACCGCGCACGCGAAAGCCTCACATCCGGTACCCGATCAGGTGCTAATTTAACGCCTATGGGGCAAAGCCCCCTGGCGGGTTTCAGGGCGGAGCCCTGACCTTTCTTGACACGCGCCGTGCCGATGCCAACGCTGCGTGTTTATCCCTGCGGTTGATCGGGGACTGTCATGGAGGAAGCCGCCCCGCCCATCGTGCTGTGTGACGCCGCCGTGGTCACGCCGGAGGTCCCGGCGTGCGTCGCGCGCGACGGCGCCGTCTATGCGGTGTTCCTGATCGGCGCCCGCCACTACGTGACGCAGGACGCCTGCACGCATGGCCCCGGCTCGCTCGCGGAAGGATTTGTCGACGGCGAGGAGGTCGAGTGCCCGTTCCACCAGGGGCGCTTCCACATTCCGACGGGCCAGCCGACCGCGCCGCCCTGCACCGAACCGTTGCGCGTCTGGCCGGCGCGGGTGATCGACGGACGCGTCTGCATCGATCGGGAGTGAAACGATGTTGCGGCACGAGCAGAACGAGAAGCTGACGCGCACCGGACCGGGCACGCCGATGGGCGCGCTGTTTCGCCGCTACTGGATCCCCGCGCTGCTCGCCGAGGAGCTGGCCGAGAACGACGGGCCGCCGGTGCGTGTCAAGCTGCTGTCGGAACGGCTGATCGCGTTCCGCGACACCGCCGGCCGCCTGGGGCTGGTCGACGAGTTCTGCGCCCATCGCGGCGTCTCGCTGTGGTTCGGCCGCAACGAGGAGCACGGGCTGCGCTGCCCGTATCATGGCTGGAAATACGACGTGACCGGGCAGTGCCTGGACGTGCCGTCCGAACCGGCGTCGAATGGGTTCTGCCAGCGGATCAAGCTGGCCGCGTATCCGCTGGTGGCGCGCGGCGACGTGCTGTGGACGTATATGGGCCCGCCCGAACACCAGCCGCCGCTGCCGGAGTTCGAGTTCGCCATGGTGCCGGCGGCGCACAGCTTCACCTCGAAACGGTTGCAGTACTGCAACTGGCTGCAGGCGATGGAGGGCGGCATCGATTCCAGCCACGTCTCCTGGCTGCACCGCGACGCGCTGCGCAGCGATCCGCTGATGCAAGGCTCGCGCGGCAACCAATACAACATGGGCGACGCGATGCCGGTGTTCGAGGTGGTGGACCACCCCGCCGGCCTGTTCATCGGCGCCCGGCGTAACGCCGAGAAGGGCGCCCATTACTGGCGCATCACGCCCTGGTGCATGCCCTCGTTCACCATGATCCCGCCGCGCGGCGATCATCCGGTGCACGGGCATTTCTGGATCCCGATCGACGACGAAAACTGCTGGGCCTGGAGCTTCGACTATCATCCGACGCGTGCGCTGACCGCGGCCGAGCGGCAGGCGATGCGCGACGGCAAGGGCATCCACGTGCAGTACGTTCCGGGCACGTTTGTTCCGCGCGCCAACCGCGACAACGACTACCTGATGGACCGCGCGGCGCAGAAGGCGGGGCTGACGTATAGCGGTGTGGCGGGCATCGCCATGCAGGACGCCTCGTTGCAGGAGAGCATGGGGCCGATCGCCGATCGGTCGCGCGAGCGCCTCACCTCGACCGACAACGGCATCATCATGGCGCGCAACCGGCTGCTGCGCGCCGCGCAGGCGCTGGCGGAAAAGGGCGAGGCGCCGCCGGGGGTGGACCCGGCGACGCACCGCGTGCGCTCGGCCGCGGTGGTGCTGCTGGCGGACCAGCCGTTCCAGGTCGCGGCGCGCGAGGCGCTGATGGTGCGCGAGGGTGTGGCGCACGCTTCGGTGTGAGCGGAGTCGGCGGCGTGCGCGGCGTATCACGTCACCAACTCTACGTGGGCTGGTCCGCGCGAAAGCAAGGTTCTCCGCGGAGATCGCTGATAACCTCGGGTGGCTCCTTCATTCTGGGTGGGACAAGGGCCGCCGCATCTTCAGCTTACGATTGAACCCGACGCGGCGGCCAGCAACAATCTGCCGATCGCCATAATACATCGCATTAGAAATGGAATCCTCCGCTCTGCTTATCGTTGCAAGCCAGGCGCCTGTCACTCGGCAGCTCCGGGCAATTTGAGCTGCCCATCCGACCGCCGAAGCGTGTTCCACAACGGCAGCGCCATCCAGCGGTTCGACGCTTGGTCGAACTCGAGAACGGCTTCCACCTCAATCTCCTGCCCGTCATAGAGTAGGATATGGACACCGTTGCCAAGTTTACCCGCGAGTCGCTCAAGGTCCCGACGGGAACCTGGAATGCCAAGATCGTAGCGTCCGCGCTCGTCGCCCGCGTTTTCATCGAAGTAGATGCGGTCCATCGGTCGTAACCTCCTCACGGAACCGGATGTGGGTTAGGGCACTGCACAAACAACCCACTCAACAGCAATGCGGTCGCCGGCAGCAATGGGTCAGGCGCTCGGACCGTCGCATGATACGCGCCTCGCCCGGGTGTTGGGAATACCACCTCGAATCCGTGCCGCTGGAGCGTACTGACCGTCGTCACGCTGATCTGTAGGTTGCGGAACTGGCCTCCCCGGGCCAACTCATCGATCGACACTCCGGGTGCAGATTGGACCGAGAAGCCAGTCAATCCAGGGAGTAAGCGATGCGCGGTGGTACCGGCGATCAAATTGTCCGGCCGCGCCATGCCAGCCCTGACAACATGTTGGTCTACTTCGTCCGCTTGCTCCCCTAACTCAAGCATTGTGTGATTCCGCGTGATACATCGTGAGCGCCAGCCACGATTGGTGCGGCGCCCCCTCTACTGAATGTGGTACGGGCGTGCCAGTCCCACCCGGCGCAGCCGCAGCGCGTTGCCGATCACCGAGACCGAGCTCAGCGACATCGCCAGGGCCGCAACGATCGGGCTGAGCAACAGCCCGAACCACGGATACAGCACCCCGGCGGCGATCGGGATACCGACCGCGTTGTAGACGAACGCCAGCACCAGGTTCTGCCGGATGTTGCGCATCGTCGCCCGGCTCAGCGCGCGGGCGCGGACGATGCCGGCCAGGTCGCCTTTCACCAGGGTGATGCCGGCGCTCTGGATCGCCACGTCGGTGCCGGTGCCCATGGCGATGCCGACATCCGCCGCGGCCAGCGCAGGGGCGTCGTTGACGCCGTCGCCAGCCATGGCGACAACGCGGCCCTCGGCACGCAGCCGCTCGACGATGCGATGTTTTTCCTCCGGCAGCACCTCAGCCTCGACTTCGGTGATGCCGAGCCGGCCGGCGACGGCGGCCGCGGTGGTACGGTTGTCGCCGGTCAGCATGACGATGCGGACGTTTTGCGCCCGCAACTGGTGCAGCGCCGCGGCGGCGTCTGGCTTGATCGGATCGGCGATGGCGATCACCCCGCCCGGCGCGCCGTCCAGCGCCAGGAACAGCGCCGTCGCGCCGTCGTGGCGCAGCACCTCGGCGGTGGCCGCCAGGTCGCCCAGCGCGACGCCCAGCGCCTGCATCAGTGCCGCGTTGCCCAGCGCGACGTCGTGCCCGTCGACCGTTCCGCGCACACCTTGCCCGGCCACCGCAGCGGCGCCGGTTGCGTTGCGTAATACCAACGAACGTTCGCGCGCGGCGGCGACGATGGCGGCGGCCAGCGGGTGCTCGCTCGCCTGCTCCAGGCTCGCCGCCAGCGCAACGATTTCCGCCTCGGTCCGCCCCGGCGCCGGCTGTACCGCGATGACCCGCGGCTTGCCCGAGGTCAGCGTGCCGGTCTTGTCCACCACCAGCGTGTCGACCCGCTCCAGCCGCTCCAGCGCCTCGGCTGAGCGGATCAGCACGCCCTCCATCGCCCCGCGGCCGACGCCGACCATGATCGACATCGGCGTCGCCAGGCCGAGCGCACAGGGGCAGGCGATGATCAGCACGGAGACGGCGGCGATCAGCGCGTAGGACAGGGCAGGGGCGGGCCCCACACCGCCCAGGCAACGAACGCCACGGTGGCGACGGCGATCACCGCGGGCACGAACCAGCCGGCGACCGTGTCCGCCAGGCGCTGGATCGGCGCGCGCGAGCGCTGCGCCGCGGCGACCATGGCGACGATGCGCGCCAGCAGCGTCGCGGCGCCCACCCGCTCGGCCTGCATCACCAGCGCGCCGGTGCCGTTGACCGTGCCGCCGATCAGCCGGTCGCCCGCCGCCTTGGCCACCGGCATCGCCTCGCCGGTGAGCATCGACTCGTCGAGGGCGCTGCGGCCCTCCAGCACCATGCCATCGACCGGCACGGCCTCGCCCGGGCGCACGCGCAGCCGGTCTCCCGCGCGCACCTGGTCGAGCGCGACCGGTTCGTCGGTGCCGGACGCGGTCAGCCGGTGCGCGACCTTCGGTGCCAGGTCCAGCAGCGCGCGGATCGCACTGCCGGTGCGCGCGCGGGCGCGCAACTCCAGCACCTGGCCGGCCAGCACCAGGACGGTGATCACAGCGGCGGCCTCGAAATACACCGCGACGGCACCCCCCGGGCCACGGAACGTGCTCGGGAACGCATCCGGCGCCAGCGTTGCGACCAGGCTGTAGAGGTAGGCCGCGCCGGTGCCCAGCGCGATCAGGCTGAACATGTTGAGGCTGCGGTGCACCACCGAGGCCCAGCCGCGCTGGAAGAACGGCAGCCCGGCCCACAACACCACCGGCGTGGCGAAGCCGAGCTGCAGCCAGCTGGAGAGGCGCGACGCGACCAGCGTCGCCAGCCCCGGCAGATGGCCGCCCATCGCCAACAGCACCACCGGGGCGGCCAGCGCGGCGCCGAGCCACAGCCGGCGCGTCATGTCGATCAGCTCGTGGTTTGGCGCGTCGTCCGCCGTCGCCACCAGCGGTTCCAGCGCCATGCCGCAGAGCGGGCAACTGCCCGGCGCGGGCTGACGGACCTCGGGGTGCATCGGGCAGGTGTAAAGCGTGCCGGTGGGCGCTGGCGGGGTCCCTGCCGGTCGTGGGTGCACCGCCGATTGCGGGCCCAGAACAAGCTCGGGGCGCAGAACTGGCTCCGGGCGCAGATAGGCGGCAGGATCGGCAGCGAATTTGGCGCGGCAGTCCGCAGAGCAGAAATGGAATGTCTGACCGGCGTGCTCGAAGCGGTGCTTTGCGGTCGCCGGGTCGACCCGCATGCCGCACACCGGATCGGTTGCCAGCTCGGGCGCTGCGTCATGCGCCGCAGGACGATGCGGCAGCGCTCCGGTCTCGTCCATCGTCGCACTCCCTGCCGGCAGCAGCCGATCGCGCCGAAGGGGTGACGTGGCGGCCGATCGCCGCTATATACCCCTCCGGGGTACCGTATCAAGGGCGCGCGCCGGCACAGAAGGAGCGAGGATGCATGACACCACCAAGACCGCCGTGATGACCCGCCTGAAGCGCATCGAGGGCCAGGTCGGCGGCCTGCAGCGCATGGTCGCCGAGGACCGCTATTGCGTCGATCTGCTGACCCAGATCGATGCCGTCCGCGCCGCGCTGCACAAGGTCGAGGAACAGGTGCTGCGCGATCACGTGGCGCATTGTGTGGCGGGGGCCTTCGCCTCGGGCGACGTGGTCGAGCAGCGCCACAAGGTCGAGGAGCTGATCGCGACCATCGCGCGCATGACGCGGTAGGGCGCGCCGTACGTGGCGCAACGTAGCTGCGCAGGGCGGAAAAGCCAACGCCCCCGGGCGCTTGACCCGGGGGCAGCGCCTTCCGCGGCCTGCGTCGCGACGGAGGTTTCCGGCGCGGCGTACAAAGGTGGCGGCATGCGCTGCCCCCGGGTCAAGCGCCCGGGGCGTTGGCTTTTCCGCCCTACACCGATTGCGGCAACCCGCTCGATCGGGTTGCCGCGCGCGGCGGTCCACGTGCCGCATTCCCCGGGCATATCCCTGCTCGACGCGGCCCGACCCGCGCTTGACCCAGGTCAAGGCGCACTCCCGCGCGGCATGGTCCACTGGCCGTGTCCGACGCAGTGATGCGGCGTCGCTGGCAGCGCGAAAGGAGTGCGGTTGATGGCGCAAGGACCTCGGGCCGGGCGCACCCGTCGGCGGCCGTGGGACCGGGTGTGGATCGTCGTGGCCGATGGTGGTCAGGCGCGGGTCCTCGGCATGGCCGGCGATCGGCGCGGGCTGGTCGTGCTGCGCGAAATGGCCTCGGTGGAGGCGCATCGCCGGACGCTCGACCTGGTGTCCGATCGGCCAGGCCGCAGCTTCGAGAGCGCCTCGGCGACCCGTCACGCGATCGCGCCGCGGCACGACGCGCACGAGGAGGCGCGGCAGCGTTTCATCAGCCAGCTTGCGCTCATGCTGATCGAGGACAACCGCGCGCGGCAGTTCGACGAGCTGATCCTGATCGTGCCGCCCGGCCTGAGCGCCACGCTGCGCGACGGGCTGGACGACGCCACCCGGGCACGGGTGCGCGAGACCCTGGTGAAGGACCTGACCAAGGCGCCATTGCCGGACATCCTCGAGCGTCTGGTCGAGGCCGGTCTGTTGCCGGCGCCCGTCGCCACGCCGTAACGGCCGGCCGGCACCCGCCCGGCCAGGGGTACGCCCGGTCCGGGGTACGCCCGGCCAGGGATACGCCCGGTCAGGGGAGACGCCCGGTCAGGCAGCCGCCGAATGCATCCGGGCAGGGGCGGCTCGCGCGGGTTCGGCGTCGAACCCGTGGCCGATCGGATAGTCCAGGCCGCCCGCCGTCACCACCTCGAGCACCGCCGGGCCCTCGCCCGACAGACCGAGCACCGCGTTGCCGTCGGTCCAGTGCCAGAGTGCGGCGCGATCGCGCTCGACGCTCCACCAGCCGTCCGACAGGCTCGGATGGTCCAGCGGGATCGGCGCGGGTTCGGCGCCGCGCCACAGCGTCAGCCGCGACACCATGACACCCAGGCGACGGCGATCCTCCAGCCACGGCTGTCGTTCGCAGGGCCTGACGGCACGTGACGCCAGCCGCGCTGGGGCGTCAGGCCGCGGCAGCACGAAGGTGTAGCGCCCGGCGGCGGCGCGGACCGGCCGGATGGCGCGCCCGGTCACGCTCCCGCCCGCGGACGTCCCGAGCACGACATGCAGCCCCGGGTCGTCGGTGGTCGCGGCCGCCGGCGGAAACCGGTAGCCTAGCCGCTCGGCGCGCGCCGCCAGACCACGCCAGATCGGCTCGACGCGTGCCGCATCGTCGACGAACGGCCGGCACGATCCGACGATCCGTTCCGGCTGTCCGGCAGCGAAATCCGGATGCAGGATCCATGGCGCGTCGGCGTTTTCGAACATGCCGCGGTTGCCGGTACCGAGATGGCTCTCGACCGGCAGGCCTTTGGCGAGGATCACGCCGTGCGCGTCCAGCTCGACATGGTGGTAGCGGATGCGCCGCCGGTGCCGGTCCTGCGCGATCGTGGCGCCGTTCACCGGCAGGCGCGCCGCGATCAGCACGCCGTCCACCAGGATGGCATGGTCGGGCGACAGGACGAGGTCGCGCGATGGCACGCCGTCGGCGAAGGCGTCGCGGCGGATGCGCACGGGGGTGGCCAGCCTCCGGCGCGGGTAACGCGGCCAGGTCCAGGCTGCGCCGGCCGACCCATTTGACCGGCCGCGCGGCCGGCGCGCCGGCGTGGACCACGATTACCTGCCGGCCCGGCTGCGGCGTTTCGACCGGCACCTCGCCGGCCTCGGTCAGAATGCGCGTGCCCGCGGCGAAGCAGGCGAAGGTGAAGGGCACCACCGGCAGATAGGGCGGCGAGGTGTCGAGTGCGGGTTCGCTGGACTGCGGGTTCAGGCTGTTGGTTTCGGGCGTACCGACCGGGCCGTTGACGAGCTGGCCTGCCGTCAGCCCGTAGGTCGTGTTGCCGGTCGCGCTGGCCGTCATGCTGGTGTCGTTCCAGACGAAGTTCGCGCCGGCACCGTAGTCGTTCTCGACCGCGTTGCCGGTCACCGTCAGGGTGGAGTTCGCGTGGAGGCTGCCCTCCTCGCCGAACGCGATGAAGTTCGGGTTCTGCGCATTGGCTCCCTTCTCGATGACGTTGTCCTCGATCACGGCGTTGCCGCCATTCGGCAGGTCGATCTCGTAGCTGCCGGTGCCGTTCGGGTCGTCGATGCGGGAATTCTCGATCGTGGTGTTTTCTGCCCGGCTCTTGATGTCGTGGCCGACGATGGGGTCCACGAAATAGCTGTTGTCGATCGGCAGTTGCTGGATGTCGCCGACGAAAAGGTTGTGCTCGATCCCGGAGGAGGGCGGATTGGCGTTGCCGTTGTCGGCGAATTCCGTGTTGTTGATCGTGATGGTGCCGGTTCCGGCCACTCCGGCGTGGCCAGCAACCCATCCTGGTTGTCGGTGAAGTCGCAGTTGTTCAGGGTTAGGTTGCCGGCCTGGTAACGGATGCCGGCCGCGTCGCCGCCGTCATCGTCGGAGATCGCGGCACCGGAGAACGAAATGTTGTAGAGCGACATCGGGACTGGCACTGCCGGTGCCGATGGTCAGGATCCCCTTCTCGTTTGGCGGCGGCTCGTCGGCAACGAGGTTCACCATACCGCCGACACCCTCGATGGTGATGTTGGTGGTGATGGTGGCGAAGTCGTCGGTGTAGGTGCCGCCCTGCACCTGGATCGCGTCGCCGTCCTGGGATGCGGCGACGGCGGCCGAGAGGGTGCTGTAGTCGATCCCGATCCGACACCGACCGTCAACGTTGCCATTTGGCGTTGCCTCCGAGTGCAGGCACAGCATCAGCGGTCGGCGTGAGCGATCCCGTCAAGTATTCTGCGAACGATTAATGTTTATTTAGCAGCGCGACCTGCGGTGCGAGCGGTCCGCGTTTTGGCAGCGACGCGACCGGATCGAGGTCCGGCCTGCGGGTGGGACTGCGTGCCATTGATCGTCCGGGAGCTCGCAGCGTCCGCGTGGAACCTTGCCTGGCTGCCGGTCGCCATGAGCCACAGGAGGTGCGACCCACTGGCGCACGCCCGTCCGGCTTGACGTGGATCAATGCAACCTTGACACGCAACCCGCATACAAATGCACGGCATCTTGCACCTCACACCGGGAGTTGGTCGGCTGCGCATCTGGCGGGAGCGGCGGGCAGCGGCCGCGGGCCGTGGCGCGCTGGACGACGGCCTGGGCGATGCCTGGGTCGCCGCGGCCCGGCGTGGCCAGCGCGGCAAGCTGTCCCGCGAGCTGCTGGTCGGCTGCGGGGTCGCCGTGCTGGGGCCCGTCGCGATCATCTGGCTGCGCCACGCCCTTGGCGTCGCCGAGCTCGATCGGCCGGCGCTGATCCTGTTCGCCGTGCCGATCCTGTTCGCCGTGCATCTCGGCGGCCTCATCCCGGGCCTGCTCGCGACCGCGCTGTCGGCGCTGCTGGCCGCCGATTTCCTCATCCCGCCGCACGCGAGCTTCCTGGCCGATGACATGATCGACGCCGCGTCGCTCGCTTCGCTCCTGCTCGTCGGCGTGCTGGCGAGCGTGCTCGGCGAGGCGCGCCGGCGCGTCCGCCGCCGGCTGGACGCCGTGCGCGTGTTGCAGGCGGTGATCCTGGCCAGCATCGGCGACGCAGTGATCGTCACCGACCTGCAAGGCCGCGTGCGCTTCCTCAACCCCAAGGCGGTCATGTTGACCGGATGGTCGCGCGCCGAGGCCGAGGGCCGGCCACTGACGAATGTCTTCCACGTTGTCGACGAGGACACCCAGGTGGCCCGCGCGAACCCGGTGGCGGCGGTCTTGTCGGCAGGCGCGGCGACCGAGCAGGCCGATCACGCGCTGCTCGTGGCGCGCGACGGTCGCCGCATCCCCGTCGAGGATGGCTGCGCACCGATCCGCCTGCCCGACGGCACCCTGGTCGGCGGGGTCCTGGTGTTCCGCGACAACACCGAAGGGCGGTTGGCGGAGCAGGCGCTGCAACATCGCATCGAGCTGCAGGACCGCCTGGCCAAGATCGCGATGAGCGTGCCCGGGGCGATCTACTCATTCCGCATGTGGCCCGATCGCACGATTTGCATCCCAGTGGCCAGTCCCGCCTTCGTCGAGGTATCGGGCTTCGCCCCCGAAGCGGTGACCGAGGACGCCGCCAAGCTGCTGGCGTGCGTGCATCCCGACGACGCAGCGAGGCTGCGGCGCAGCGTGCTGCACTCGGCGCGACGGCTGACCCCGTGGCACGCCGAGTTCCGGTTTCGCCACCGGCTGAAGGGCGAGCGGTGGCTCGAGGGCAATTCGGTGCCGCGGCGCGAACCTGATGGCAGCATCCGCTGGGACGGTTTCGTGGCCGACGTCACCGAACGCGTCGGCATGGAACGCCAACTCCACCAGGCGCAGAAGATGGAGGCGATCGGCACGCTGACCGGCGGCCTGGCGCACGACTTCAACAACCTGCTGGGCGTGGTCATCGCCAACCTCGACCTGGCGCGCGTCCGGCTGGCGGACGAGACGGAGGCGGCCGAACTGGTGGACGACGCGCTCGACGCGGCGTTGCGTGGCGCGGAGTTGACCCAGCGGCTGCTGGCGTTTGCGCGGCGGCAGCCTTTGCAGCCGGTGCGCGTCGCGCCGAACGACCTTGTCACCGGCATGGTTCGGCTGCTCGGCCGCACCCTGGGCGAGACCATCCGGATCACGCTCGACCTGGCGCCCGACCTGTGGGCCACGGTGGTCGATCCCGCGCAGCTCGAGGCGAGCCTGACCAACCTTGCGACCAATGCGCGTGACGCCATGCCGCAGGGCGGCCGGCTGTCGATCGCCACCGCCAACCGCCAGCTCGACGCCGACTATGCCGCGGCGCATCCCGAGGTGAGGCCGGGCGATTATGCGATGATCGAGGTGAGCGACGAGGGCACCGGCATGCTGGCCGAGGTGCAATCGCGCATCTTCGAGCCCTTCTTCTCGACCAAGCCGTCCGGCGAGGGCAGCGGCCTGGGCCTGAGCATGGTGTTCGGCTTCGTCAAGCAGTCGAACGGCCACATCGGCCTCTACAGCGAGCCTGGCCGCGGCACCACGATCCGGCTGTATCTTCCCCGCGCGACCGATGCCGCGACGCTGCCCCGGGCCGCTGACGCTGTGCCGTCCCCCGGACACGGCGAGACCGTGCTGATCGTCGAGGACAACGACGCGCTGCGCCGCGCGGCGGTGCGCCAGTTCCGCGATCTGGGCTATCGCGCCATCGAGGCCGACGGACCCGTGGAGGCGCTGACGCTGCTGGCCCAGGAGCCGGTCGACCTGCTGTTCAGCGATGTCGTGATGCCGGGACCGATGGACGGTCTAGCGCTGGCCGACGAGGCGCGCCGGCGCTTTCCGTCGCTCAAGCTGCTGCTGACCTCCGGGTTCCCCGGGGTGACGGCGGCCGATCGGCTGGCGGCGCGCGGGGCGCCGGTGCGCCTGCTCGGCAAGCCGTATCGGCAGACCGAGCTGGCAGACGCCGTGCAGGAGGCACTGCACTGTTGAGCACGGGGCGGTGCAGGAGGCACCGCACGGTTGAGCATGGGGCGGGGGCCGGCACGGTTGAGCGCGGGACGGTGCGGGCACCCGGGACGACCGCGCGTGCGGCTGCACCATCGGTAAACCATTTTCGGCACATACTCACCGCCGTGCTGCCCCGGACACCATGCACTATCTGACCGACTTCGCCGATCAGGCCGTGGTGCTGCCGTTGATCGCCGTGGTCGCGCTGGTGCTGGGCGTGCTCGGCTGGCGGCGCGGGGCGCTGGCCTGGCTGGTCGCGATCGGCGTCAGCTTCGCGGCGGTGCTGGCGCTGAAGCTGGTGTTTGCCACCTGCGGCCCGGCGCTTGGCCTGACCGGTTTGCGTAGCCCGAGCGGGCACGCGGCGGCCGCCGCCGTGATCGCCGGCGGCATCGCGGTTGTGCTGCGGCAGGGCCGGCAGCAGGTCGCGGCCATCGCCGGCCTGGCCGCGGTGGTCATCGGGGCCACGCGCGTGGTGCTCGGGCTGCACACGCCGGTCGAGGTGGTGCTGGGCGGCGCGCTGGGCGTGCTGGGCGTGCTTGGGTTCGCCCGGCTGGCCGGCAGGCCTCCGGTGCTGCGATTGCGGTGGCTGTTCGCCGCCATCGTCGGGGTGGCGCTGCTGATGCACGGGCAGCACCTGAACGCGGAGACGAGCATCCGCGCGATGGCGGTCGGGTTGTCGTTTTGTCGATGACAGGTGGGATCGTCGGGTGAGGGGGCAGGTCGACGGACCGGTACGGACCGCGGCAGAGCGAGTGCGTAAGTCAGCAGGTAAGTAAGTGAGAAAGCAGGAAAGTAAGCCAGCGGACACAGAGTTTCACAAAGTGCACACAGAGTTTCACGGAGAAGGCAATTGGCCCTGCGCGCAAGGTGATTCGACCGGTGCATCCATCGCCGACGCGACTCGAAAAATCACTCTGTGAAACTCTGTGTGCACTTTGTGTAACTCTGTGTCCGATTGCTTTCTTGCCTGATCACTGTTTTGTTTGTGTAATGCAGCTATAGTGAATGCCCTCGTCTTTTGAAACTGTATCGGTATGAAAAATCAAACCCGCCCGTAGGTGTCTTCCAGCCGCACGATGTCGTCCTCGCCCAGATACGCGCCGGATTGCACCTCGATCAGCGTCAGCGGAATCTTCCCGGGGTTCTCCAGCCGGTGCACCGCGCCCAACGGCACGTAGATGCTCTCGTTCTCGTGCAGCAGGGCCGTCTCGGCGTCGCGGGTGACCAGCGCCGTGCCGGTGACCACCACCCAGTGCTCGGCGCGGTGCATGTGCTTCTGCAGCGACAGTTTTTGCCCCGGCGTGACGACGATGCGCTTGACCTGGAAGCGGTCGCCGTGGATCAGGCTCTCGTAGAAGCCCCAGGGGCGGTAGACACGGTTGTGCGCCACCGCCTCGTGCCGCCCGGCCGCCTTCAGCCGGTCCACCAGCTTCTTCACGTCCTGCGCCGCGTCGCGGTGCATCGCCAGCGCGGCGTCCTCGGTCACCACCACCACGGCGTCCGTCAGCCCGATCACCCCGGTCAGCACGCCGTCGCTGCGCACGTAGCAGTTCGTCGCACCCTCCAGTTGCACGTCGCCGACCGCGACGTTGCCGGCCGCGTCCTTGACGCCCAGCTCCCATAGCGCGCCCCAGGAGCCGACATCGGACCAGCCAAGATCGGCCGGTACCACGGCGGCGCGCGCGCTGCGCTCGGCCACCGCGTAGTCGAGGCTGATCGCCGGGCTGGTGGCAAACGCCTCGGCGTCGAGACGGACGAAGTCGAGATCGACGCTGCGGCCCGCCACCGCCCGGCGCACCGCTTCCAGCACCGCAGGTTCATACCGCTCCAGCTCGTCCAGCAGCGTGCGGGCGGTGAACACGAACATGCCGGAGTTCCACAGATGTCGCCCGGTGGCGAGCATCGCGGCGGCGTCGGCGGCGTCGGGCTTCTCGATGAAACGGGCGACGCGGTAGGCGCCGGGGGCGTCGGGCAGGGACTCGCCGCGCTCGATGTAGCCGTAGCCGGTCTCCGGTGAGGTCGGGCGCATGCCGAAGGTCACCACCTGGCCGGCGCGCGCCGCGCCGACCGCGATCTCGAGTGCCCGGTGCAGCGCAGGCGCATCGGCGATCGCGGCGTCCGCCGCCATCATCCACAGCACGGCGTCGGGGTCCTGCTCGGCGACCAGGCAGGCGGCGGCGGCGATCGCCGGGGCGGAGTTGCGGCCCACCGGCTCCAGCACGATGCGCCCGCCGGATTTGCCGGTGCAGGGGACGCCGGCGGCGCGCATCTGCTCGGCGATCAGGAAACGGTGCTCCTCGTTGCACACCACGATGGGCGGGGCGAAGCCGGGGCCGCGGGCGCGCAGCGCGGTCTCCTGGATCAGCGAGCGGTCGGACAGCAGCGGCCAGAGCTGCTTGGGGAAGCTTTCGCGCGACACCGGCCACAGCCGGGTGCCGGAGCCGCCGGAGAGAATCACCGGAACGATGCGCTGCTCGGTCATGCGCGGCGTATTGGCAGCGATCGGGGGGCCTGTCCATTGAGGGAGGGGCAGGGGAGGGGGAGAATGTTGGCGAACCGCCGCTCCGGCGCGTGGCGGCCTCGGTGCGGCACATCAGCACGGTCAGCAATCGCGGCGCGACGATGAACCCCATCATGCGGGCGTCGTTGCTGCGGGCGACGATTTGCGATTGCCGGGTGATCTCCTGATTGAGCAACGCGGCACCGTACGCGTTTCAGTTGCAGGCAACTCGCGCGAAGCCAACGAGACGGCACGATATGTTATTATCTCTTGCGTTTTCTGTTAGTATCCGTTAGAGGGCGCGGCGAACACCCAAGGCGGCGGCAGCCGTCTCACCAGGGAGCCGCCGCATGCTCGTCCACCGCCGTCCCCCCCGTCCTGCCGCCGCCTTGCCGGGGATCGCGCCATGACGCTGATCCTCAGCGGCAACAACAACCGGATCCCGATGGCCGCGCCGGGACGGCCGATGCTGCTGCAGCCGCTGTCCCCGGTCGTCCCGCCCCCCGTCGTCCCACCTCCTGTCGTCCCCCCCCCTGTCGTCACAAGCCTGTCCACGATCGCCGGGCTTGCCGGCTGGTGGGATGCCGGGGTCGCAACCGGTATCCTCAGCCCGGCCGGCACACCGCTGAGCGCGTTCGGTGGCTTGGCGGGGGGTGTGGCGGATAAATCCGGAGTCGCCACGCCAGTCACGGTCTGGCACGCAGCCACCAGCGGCACCGCCTCGCCCGTGGCCACGCCGCGCCTGAACGGCTTGCTGGGTGGCGTCGGCCTGAACACGGTCATCCCGCCCAACTTGCCGCCGTCCGGCCAGCAGCTTCCCGTGATGCATCCGGATCAAGGCCTGATGAGCGCCGCGATGGCCCTGGGCGCCGCCACCGCCTGGACGCTGTTCCTGGTCTGGTCGCGGCCCAACTGGCGGCAAAGTTCCACCGCCGCGAGCACGTTGTTGAGCATTGGGGGGACCCAGGTCCTCGCCGCCGACAACAATGGCGGCACCCGGCTGGTGCTGTTTCCCGGAGCCGGGCAGACCGTACTGACCACGACACTGACGCGCCGGCACACGCATGCCGTGATCCTTCGCAACACCCCCGGCGCCGGCGTCGATGTGTGGCTCGATGCCGCACGGGTTGCCACGGCGGCGCCCAATCCGCTGACGTCGTCGCTCGGCGCCCCGCTGCTGTTCCTGCACAACGGCGCCGGGCAAGGCGGGGCGGAATGCTGGTTCCACGAAGCGGCGGTGTGGAACGCCGCCCTGAACGCCGGCGGCATCTCGAGCGTTGTTGCTTACGAGGCGCGGTGGATCCTGGGCCCGCGCAAGGCCATCCAGGTGCTGGTCACCGGCCAGTCCAATGCCGGCTTCGGCCTGAACGACGGCGCCTGGCACCTGCTCGCCCAGGGCGTCGCCTGGCATCTCGGCGCCTTGGCGTATGGCGTGGTCGGCAGCTATGCCAGCCCGCCGGCCGCCACCTGCATCCACGGCGAGGGCATATATCCCGTCCCCGCCCTGGGGTTCAGCGGCTCGTTCCTGAACAATCCGGGCGACGGCAGCGATCCCTCCACCTGGAGTCTGGGCAGTGACGGCAACGCCGTGCAGACCTGGATTCAGTCGCGCACCGCGGCCGAGGATGCCGCCGACATCGCAGTGATCATCTGGCCCTGGTCAGAGAGTGACTGCGCCCGCCAGTACAGCGAGAAGGCGACCTACGAAGCCGCGGCACGTCGGTTCCTGTCGCTCGAGCGTGGCATGCTGTCCCGCTCCGCGGCGAGCCTGCCGCATGTCTGGTGGTCGGCGATCCCATTCGAGTACAACAACAACGATCCGGGCACGCAAATGCAGCGGGAGGTGGTGGCCGACATGGCCGCCGATCCGACGCAGAACGTGACCGTGGTGCTGCCGCAGACCTCGGACAGTTTTCCGCGCGGGATCGGGGGGAACGCGCCGCTGGCCTATAATGCAGCCACCGGGATTTGGAGCGGCGGCGATTCGCTGCACCGCGACATCCCGGACAATCAGCGCTTCGGCATGCTGGCGGCACCCCTGGTGGCGCGCGCGATCCTGGCATCCGAGGGGGGCGACACCGTCACCGCCATCCCCGCGGGGGTTGCCGCCGCGGGCGGGCCGGTGGTCAGCAAGGTCTACCGTCAGACCAACACCACGCTGATCGTCACGGTGCGGCACGACTGCGGTACCGACCTGATCGTCCCGGCAACGCAGGCCGCTTCCGGCGCCGGCTGGGCGGTGATGGACGGCGGTTCGGTGGCCTCGCCCGGCACGATCGTCACCGCGACCGCCTGCGTGCGGCTCAACGCAACGCAGGTGCAGATCACCCTGGCGCACGCATTGGTGAACGCCAGCGCATCCTGCCGGCTGTTCTATCCGTATGGCACTGCGACGATGGGCCGCGGCAATGCGGTCACCGATAATTTGTCCTTGGTCACGCCGCCGGCCGGATGGAACATCGCCGCAGACCTTGGCGCCGCCACCGGCGTCACAGCCGCCTTCACCAACAGCACGGCGGTCCTCGACGCCACGACACCTGATGATACCATTACGACGCCGTGGAATTTCAACATGCCGGTCCACGTGCCGATGTCGACTGCATCCGGCGTCGTGTTGAGCGACACACCGTAGGGGGGCCTGGCCGGCACCTACGCGACCGGCGCGGCGCCTGTACACCTCTCCCGCGAAGAGCGGGAGAGGTGTACCACGCTCAGTGCCGGTGCACGTGCCCGCCGCCGGCGGTGATCGCGATCGGGTGCGCCGCAACGTCGGCGACCACGGCCGCCAGCGCCTGCGGGTTCGTCCAGTCCCCCGGCTCGCCCGGCCGCCAGCGGGCGCGCAGCCAGAAATTCCGGTCGACCAGGATCTGCTCGTCCGCCAGCGCGTCCTCCGGCACCCCGGACAGGATCGCGAAGGCGGTCCAGGTCTGCGGCTCGTTGGCCACGCACTCCGCCGGCTTGGTGGGCGCCCTGTGCCGCCGGGAGAGCAGCAGCGTCGTCACCTCAACCACCGGCGGCGGTGGCGGCTGATCGCTCGACACCGCGACGATGCGCAGCAGCCGCCCGCGCAGGTCATCCAGGTCGACGGTCCGGCCATCCGCGCAGGCGGCATCGAACTGCGGCAACGGCACCGGATGCTGCCAGACGCCGCTGGTCCGCATGCTTTCGCCCGCGTTGTGCGCGTGCAGGTAGTCGATCAAGTCCCAGCGCGACTCGCTCGACAGCGTGGCGGCGAAGCCGGGCATCGCCAGGCCGCCGTCCGGCGCGTCGAAGCCGTGCGTGAGATACCAGTAGAGATCTCCGTCGGTGTGGGCCCACAGATGTGGCGCGGTCAGATCGGCGGGGTGGATCGGCAGCGAGGCCGCGGCGGGGCCGTCGCCGTGCCCCTCGGCGCCGTGGCAGGCCACGCAGTTCGCTGCATACAACTGCGCTCCGTGCACGATCGCCGTGGCGGCGAACTCGGTGGGCGAGGCGAAGAAGGTGGTCGGGTAGGCATCGACCAGCAGCGGGCCGAGATGCGGGATCGCCCCGCCGCCGATGATCGCGGCCAGCACCAGCGCGGGCCAACGCACCCGGCGCCAGAGCACCCCCACCACCACGAGGCCGACGGCAACGCCGAGCGCCACCGCCGCGCCGATCACCTCGCCGCGCAGGGCGGGGTCCGCGAACGCGGAAAAGTCCGGTCGCCGTGGGAAGGGCCACACCGGCTCCTCGTGCGTGCCCGGTTCGTGCGTCGCGAGGAACCCCGCCGTGATCACCACCGCCGCGCCCAGCACCGCCTCGGTGGCGATCGAGGCGCGCATGTGCCGCCGCGCGGCGTCCGGCGTGGGACCGGCGAGCCGGTTGGTCAGCGCCAGGCGGTTGAGCGCCGCCAGCGACAGCAGCACGACGAACAGCCCGAGCTTGATCAGCGCGACATGGCCGTAGCCGGTGCCGAACAGCCCCGGCATGCCGCCCATCAGCTCGGTGATTTGCACGATCGCGGTTCCCGCCAGCACCACCACCGCCGACAGCCCGATCGGGGTGAAGCTGCGGCAGGCGGTGGCCGCCGCGTTATGCGGCAGCGTGCCGATGGTGATGAACAGCGGCAGCAGTGCGCCCAGCCAGGCGCCGGCGGCCAGCAGGTGCATCACTTCCGAGGTGATCAGCGCCTCGCCGACGCCGCCGCCGATCGCGCCGGCGTGCCCCAGCATCGGCTGCACCACCAGCGCGGCCGCGGCCAACACGACGGCGACGGTCGCGCCGCGCCGCGGCCGCAGCAGCGGCAGCACCGCGAGCAGCAGCGCGCCGCGCAGCAGCAGCCACTGGCCGAACTGCGTCTGCCAGGCGACCACCGGCAGCGCCTGCAGGGTCGAGGCGACATCGTCGGTGCCGGCGATGACCACGGTCTCGACCACCAGCCAGACCGCGCCGGCCACCAGGGCGCAGACCGCGCTGCCGGCCGCCAGCCGCAGCAGCCGCCGGCGCAGCCGCGGGGCCGCGTCCGGTGCCTCCGCCATCGCGGCGCGCGCGGTCAGCGTCAGGACCACCAGCGTGCCGAACAGCGACACCAGCGCCGCGACGTGCACCCCGCGCAGCGCGGCGACGATGACCTCGACGGTGCTCATGCGCTAGCGGGCCGTCAACACATCGTTATGGCGAAGGATCGACCTGGTCAATGCGTCACGCTGAACTTGTAGGTCCCCTCGGTCTTGTGGGTGTCCACCGAGGTGGCGTGCCAGATCACCGTATAGGTGCCGGGCGGCAGCTTCGGCAGGTCGATGACCAGGCGGCGGTTGTCGTCGGGCGCGAGGTGCGGTTTGCCGGTGGCGACCGCCGCGCCGGTCGGGCCGTCCACTTCGATCTTGCTGAACAGCGGTTCCACGCCCTCGGTGAACACGATCGACAGCTCGGGCGGCGAGGCGGCCACCGTGCTGCCCACCGGCGGGTCGGCGCGCTGCAGGAACGCATGGGCGAAGGCGGGCGAGGCCATGCACGACAGCGCGACCGCGACGCAAGACAGCGCGCGCATCATTTGAACCACTCCGAGATCGGTTTTCCGAGGGTGGTCGGGAACATGTCGTCAAAATAGAGATGGAATTGCCCGATCACGCCAATGCCGTGTCCGCTGGCCCCGTTGAGCGGCCAAAGCACCTCGGCGGAGATCGAGTAGTACCGTCCGGTCCAGACCGCGCCGGTGCCGAGCAGGAACGTCGTCGGGTTGTCGCTGGGCCGGATGGCAGTCGCCCCGGCGGCCGAGGTGAAGGCGAGTTCGGCCACCGGCGTCAAATTGGCAAGGACGTTCGGCAGGCCGTAATCCTTGATCTGCGACTGCAGGTAGGGGATCGAGTACCTGCAGCGACAGCCCGCCCGACCAGGTCGTGATGCTGCCGCCAGCCGAGGGGCCGGTGTTCGGAATGTTGTAGTCCAGCTCCCCGGTGACGGCGAAGGGACGGATCGGGTCGAACGGAATGTCGCCGAACCCCTTGCCGAAGAAGCCGGAGACGGTGGTGGTGTCGTAGCCGGAGTCGATCCCGGTGGTGCCGGCGCGGCCGAAGCTTTCCGACACCTGCACCGAGCTCATGAACTCGTGCTGCGGCAGCAGGATCCAGCGGTATTTCAACTGCACATAGGGATCGTCGAACCCGCCGTGCGACTTGTTGAAATCGTTCGGGTCGTTGGTGATCCAGTTGTAATCGGTGCCGACCCCGAAGCCGAGATCCGGGGTGATGGTCTTGTCGTATTCAAAGTTGGAGTCGGTCACCCAGCTTTGCCCGTCAGGGCTTTGCAGCGAGATCAGCGGCAGATTCGCTTCGTCACCGACGCCGGGATCGTCGATCACGTCGGTGTTGACGAAGATGCGGGCGCCGGCGACGGCGTGGGCGAAGGCAGGCTGGAGCGGCAGCAGCGCGGCGCTGGCAAGCGCGGCAACAAGCTTCGGGCGGGGCACGTGGGACCTCCTGTGATCTGATGTGGCGATGCCGGCGCCCAGGCAGGCGACGGCAGTGGATGGCCAGACTCAGATCAGGGAAGGTGGTCCGCGCGGCTGGGCGGCGGCGAGCCGGCGAAACGGCGGAGCGCGCGGCTGCGCCGCGTCGAGCCGCACGATGGCGATGGCCTGCCGATCGGGCAGCGCCGGGGTCGGCGGCAGGATGGCCGGCGGCAGCGCCTGTGCCAGGCAGATCGCGCACAGGGCGCAGTTGTGCGTGGGCTGGCCCGGCGTCTGCTGCGCCGGCTGGGTCCCGCTCTCAAGGTGGCAGATCGGCACATTGCCGAGTGGATCGACCCCGATGACCAGCGGCGCCAGCGAGATCGTGGCGAGCATCAGGATCTGGCAGCAGACGGCCAGCAGCGACGCGGCGAACCCGATCGTGGGTTGCCGCCTCGCGAAAGGCACGGCTGCGCAGCGCTCGGGCATTCGCCCCCCACGGGCCCATGCAAATTGGCAGAGGACGGAGCCTAGCAACCGTGCGGCGGCGCCGGCAAGCCATGCGCAATGGGCCGGCAGGACGATCGGGTGAAGCAACCGGCCCGCCCGGACCCGACTGTCATTGCGAGCGCAGCGAAGCAATCCCCGGCGCGGAGTGCATCTGGATGGGGATTGCTTCGCTGCGCTCGCAATGACAGTGCGGCGGCTGATCGGCCGCGTTGCCGGCGTCCACCCGATTGCCTTGCTGTCGGCCGCGGCCACGCCGCAGCCGGGCCGGGCCAACATCCGTACGTATATTCCCGAATTGCAACGAAACGGTTTGTCCGGCAGGTTATCGCCATGCCCGCGGACCTGGTTGAGAGATGCATTGCAGCGCGGAATGGCGGCGCCAACTTTCCGACCGTGTGGGAGACGGTATTGCGCCGCCACACGCTGGTAAACGGACTCCCGACGCAGGCCTTCAATGACGGCCGCATGCAGATCGAGATCCACCTGATCACGGGCCAGCGCCTGATTTACGATTCGGAGCTTAACGGCTACAGCCTCTGGCCCTTCGCACCGCGCTGAGGCGGTGACGCCGCACCGGGTCGGCGGGCCATCGGGTGAGGCAGCGAGCCCGCCCGGGTCGTGCTGTCATTGCGAGCGTAGCGAAGCAATCCCCATCCAGGTGTGCTCCTGGATGGGGATTGCTTCGCTACGCTCGCAATGACAGTGAGGCGGTTGATCGGCCGCCGTTCCTGCGTCGCCCGATTGCCCTGACCCGCATGGCCGGTTCCGTTGACAATCTCCCCCGGACCCCATCGACTGGCCCGAGCGCACGCCGGACGGGCCCTTCGACATGACCACACCAGTTGACGTTCTGATCATCGGCGCCGGCGCCTCCGGCGCCGCCGTGGCCTGGAGCCTCGCCGAGACGAAGATGCACATCCTCTGCCTCGAGCAGGGCGACTGGATGAAGCCGTCCGAGTATCCCAGCGCCGGCCGCGACTGGGAGGCGCGCCAGCTCAGCGACTTCCACTACAGCCCGAACCGGCGCGCGCGCGCGACCGACTATCCGATCAACGACGACAACTCGCCGATCAAGATCGCCAACTTCAATGGCGTCGGCGGCGGCACGGTGCTGTACGCGGGCCACTTCCCGCGCTTCCATCCGTCGGACTTCCGGGTGCGCACGCTGGACGGCGTCGCCGACGACTGGCCGATCGACTACGCGACGCTGGAGCCGTTCTACGCCGAGAACGACCGCATGATGGGCGTGTCCGGCCTGGCCGGCGATCCCGCCTATCCGCCGCACGAGCCGATGATGCCGCCGCTGCCGCTGGGCAAGTCCGGCGCGACGCTGGCGCGCGGGCTGAACCGGCTGGGCTGGCACTGGTGGCCGTCCGACAGCGCGATCGCCTCGGTGGATTACGAGGGGCGGGCGCGATGCATCAATCTCGGCCATTGCACCTCGGGCTGCGCGCAGGGCGCGAAGGCGAGCACCGACATCACCTACTGGCCCGCCGCCATCCGCGCCGGCGTCGAGCTGCGGACCCGCTGCCGGGTGCGCGAGATCACCACCAACGAGCACGGCATGGCCTCCGGCGTGGTCTATTACGACGCCGACGGGGTCGAGCAGTTCCAGCCCGCCGAGGTCGTCATCCTCGCCTGCAACGGCGTCGGCACGCCGCGCATCCTGCTGAACTCGGTGTCGGCGCGGTTTCCGAACGGCATCGCCAATTCCAGCGGCCTGGTCGGCAAGAACCTGATGTTCCATCCCTATGCGCGGATCGCCGGCTATTTCGACGAGGCGCTGGATGGCTATCGCGGTCCGGGCAACTGCATCTGGAGCCAGGAGTTCTACGAGACGGACCGGTCGCGCGGGTTCGTGCGCGGCTATACGTTCGAGTTCTCGCGCGGCCAGGGACCGGTGATGGCCGCGGTGCACGGCATGCAGATCGGCCGCCTGCCGTGGGGCGAGGAGCACCACCGCGCCTATCGAAAGTTGTTCTGTCATCGCACCGGCATGGTGGCGATCTGCGAGGACCTGCCGGAGGAGCACAACACCGTCACGCTCGATCCGGTGCTGAAGGATTCCAACGGCATTCCGGCGCCGAAGATCAACTATACGCTGAGCGACAACAGCCGCCGCATGCTGGATCACGCGGTGGCGCGGGCGAGCGAGATCCTGCGGGCCGCGGGCGCACACGACGTCTGGTACGAGGCGCCGCTCACCGACGGCGGCTGGCACCTGATGGGCACCGCGCGCATGGGCACCGATCCGGCGCGGTCGGTGGTGAACGAATGGGGCCGCAGCCACGACGTGAAGAACCTGTTCATCGTCGATGGCAGCATCTTCGTCACCTCGGCCGGCGTGAACCCGACGCGAACCATCCAGGCGCTGGCGCTGTATGTCGCGGACAGCATCAAGCAGCGCCTGGCCACCCTGTTCGATTGAGATGATGATGCAGGAACATCCTTCCGCCTCCGGCGGTGACGCATTGTCGGCGGAGCAGCGCCGGTCGTTGCGATATCTTGCCGAGATGATCATCCCGGCCAGCGCGGAATACGGCGTGCCGAGCGCCGAGCGACGCAGCGATCTTCGCCGATATCCTGCGCAGCCTCGGGCGGGATGCGCGCCATGTCGTGGCCGTGCTGCAAACGCTGGACACGCTCTCCGGTGGCGTGTTTGCCGATCTGGAGCCGTCGCGGCAGGAGGCCATCGCGGCGCGGCTGCGCGAGGCCGGCGGGGACGCGCTGATGTATCTGACCCGGATCGTCCTGCAGTGCTACTATCGGGACGACCGCGTCATGCGCTCGCTGGACATGGAGGTCCGGCCGCCGTTCCCCAAAGGCTTCGAACTGGAACAGGGCGACTGGTCGCTGCTGGACCCGGTGCGCGCGCGGCCGAAGTTGTTTCGCGACGTGCCGTGACGCGCGGAGGAGCTGCGTGGCGGTGGGGCGCGTGCCAATTGGCAGCCTGCCTGGCCGGATTGCTCTGCGGCCCCCCGTGTCATGGCCGGGCTTGGCCCGGCCACCCACGACTTCTGGGTGCGGTCCGCGCGGCAATGTCGTGGGTGGCCGGGCCAAGCCCGGCCATGACACGGGAGTGCGGGCAGACGCGCCGTTCGCGGCAGCGTATCATCGCCGCGCCTGGGTGACGGGAGCGGGGGCGGCGGGAGCGGGCTGCGCCTCCTCCCGCCAGGCCACCAGCGGAAGGAGGCAGTTTCCATGACGTTCGACTTCAGCGGCAAGCGGGCCATTGTCTGCGGCGGCAGCCGGGGCATCGGGCGGGCGATCGCGCTCGGCTTCGCGCGCGCCGGGGCGGGGGTGTCGATCTGCGCGCGCGGCGCCGAGGCACTGGAGCGGACCCGCGAGGAGCTCGATAAGTTCGGCAATTTCGCCCATGCCGGCGTGTGCGACCTGGCGGATGCGGGGGCCATCGGCCGCTACATCACCGAGGCCGCCGCCGCGCTCGGCGGCTGCGACGTGCTGGTGAACAACGCCTCCGGGTTCGGCTCGGCGGACGACGCGCAGGGCTGGGGCGTCAGTTTCGCCGTCGATCTGATGGCGATCGTGCACGCGACGCACGCGGCACTGCCCTATCTGAAGGACTCGCGCGGGTCGGTGGTCAACACCTCCTCGATCGCCGCGCTGCATTCTGCGGCGCGGCAGCCGCCGTACGGCGCGATCAAGGCGGCGGTAATCCATTACACCAACACACAGGCGGCGATGTACGCGCGGGACGGCATCCGGGTGAACGGCATCGCGCCGGGGTCGATCGAATTTCCCGGCGGCGTGTGGGACCGGCGCAAGTCCGACGCCCCGAACCTGTACAATGCCGTGCTGAAGTCGATCCCGTTCGGCCGGCTCGGCACCCCGGAGGAAGTCGCCAACGTCGTGCTGTTCCTTGCCTCGCCGCTGGCGAACTGGGTGACCGGGCAGACCATCGTGGTGGACGGCGGTCAGATGCTGTGATCGGGCCGAGCGGTCGCCCGAATACATCGCGAACGTCGTGCTTGGGCAAACTGAACTGACAACGGAGAACGGCCCGGCGAAGCTGGAGGCAGGCATGGTGGTGACCGCAGAGATCAAGACCGGGCGGCGGAGTGTGATTAGCTATCTGCTCTCGCCGTTGCAGCTGTATGCGCATGAGGGGATCAGGGAGAGATGAGCCATTCGTTCAGGATCGCCAAATGAGCAGGCACCGTACCGTACTGTCATGGGTCCGCGCACTTAGTGTTTTTGTGTCGCTGACCCTCTGGGCTTCTGTTGCGTCGCCTGCGGATTGGCCGACCCCACCAACTACGTTTCCGTTCAATATAGCGCAGCAGGAAGATGCCCATTGCCAATTTAGAGTAGTTGATTACCGCACCTATATCCTGTCCATCCAATTTGACTATGTCGATGAGAATGATCTCTGGCGGCTACTGAATTTGCTGGGCAATGGATCCAAGCGATATCCTGGCATTCCCATACCAATTCATCTTGAAATCTTCAGTTCGGTTAATGGCGCTGGGCCGAAGAAGCTGGTATATGACGGCGCCGTTGTTACGAAGAATTACTACGTTCAACGATCACTCGGCAAAACAAGAGGAGGCTCCTATCGGAGGATGATTATAGCAATCAACCTCAGGCCCGGTTTCTACGATATAGATGTACAGGCTCGTAGAGATCCCAAAGGAATTTCGCAGCAGAGAGTTCTGAGCTAGCGATCGACCTAGATCCATACGTGAAGTTCGCACCCTATGCCGTTACCATAGACTCGTATTGACTACCCGGTATCATCACGAAGACGCAACGCACTGCTGCGCCAAAGACATGTCCACGCACGCCTCGAACGCGATGTCCCGCGACAGGGCGCCGCCGGACAGCATGGCCGCTTTCAGCCGCTCGAAGCCCGCCCGTTGCATGAGCGGATCGGCGGCATAGAGATCGAGCGTCAGGTAGCGCGCGATGGCGGCCGCGCAGAGGAGGCGCGGAATGTCCGGAAAGAACGCGCGCACCGCGACGGCGATGTCCGCGGCGCCGGTCATGGCGATCCAGCGCAGCGTGCGCCGCATGGCGCGCACCATCGCCAGCAGTTCGTCGCGTCGCGCCGCGATCACCGGGCGGCGGGTGACCAGCGTGGTGTAGGCGGTCAGGCCACGCGACGCCGCGGCGTACCACAGATGCCCGGCCCCGGAGGCGAGCAGGTCCTCGGCATGCGGCTGGAAGAGCTGCACCGCGTCGAGCGTGCCGGCGCGCAGGGCGGCGGCGTTGTCCGCCATGCTGGGGCCTGACACGCGGGTCAGCGCGGCGGGATCGACCCCGGCGCGGCGCAAATCATCCTGTAGGCAAAGCCATGGAGTCGGCACCTCGGCCACCGACCCGAAACGCAGTCCGAGCAAGTCCGCAAACTGGAAATCCGGGTTGGGGCAGCGGCCGACGATGAAGAACGGATCGCGCTGCACCACGTCGCAGAAGCACACCAGGTCGGACGCCGGATCGCCGGCGTGGGTCAGCAGCACGCGCAGCGGCCCGCCCCACATCACGTCGGCCGCGCCGACGCGCAGGGCGGCGGCGGTGCTGGCCGGATCGGGCGAGCTGTGCAGGGTGACCTCGACGCCCTCCACGGCGTAGGCGCCGATCGCGTGCGCGGCATAGAACGGCGCGTAGAACAGGGCGCGGAAATTCTCGGTCAGGACGATGGCCATGGGTGCTCCGCGGGGGGGTGGAGAGGCGGGTGCACAGCATAGCGCATGTGCGGCGCGGACCATGGCGGCCAGGGCAGGAGAGGGCGGAAGCAGCAACACTCATTCCGGCCCGGCTGGTGCGGTTGTCGGCCGGGCAAGGTTCCACGCGGAGATGCGCGGAGATGGCGCGGAGAGCCGCGGAGCAGCGCGGAATGGCGCCGCGCGCAGCGCCATGGCTTGCCTTCTCTGCGGCCCTCCGCGGTTCTCGGCGGTCTCCGCGTGGACCCTTGCTTTCTCGCGGGCGATGCAAAGTCTCAACTGGCCGGTGACGCGACAAAAGCCGGCCATCGATCAGGCGGCCTCACGCGGCCAAATAGCGGGTCGCCGGACCGGAAAAGAGGCCATGGAACCCATCCGGCCCTTGCTCTACGATCTCGTTTTGATGGACACGATGATGCCGCAGCCGGACCGCCACACCGCCGACGCACCGAGTCTGGGGGGACACGCCGCCGGCATGCTCGTGCCCGTCACGCGGCCTGGCGTTGCCATCCACCCGGGCACGATGCTCACCCGAACCGACGGCGGCGCTGCTCTGCTGCCTGCCGCATGAGCGGCGCGGCGACCGCAGGCACGCGCGCAATGTCCGGACGCGCCGCTGCCCGGGTTGCGCCAGGACCGGCACCCGGCAATCCCCACCTCGCCGCGCAACTGACCGAGGCGATCGCCGGCGAGGTGCTGTTCGCCCGCGCCGATCGCGGGCGCTATGCCACCGACGCCTCGATCTACCAGATCGAACCGATCGGCGTGATCGTGCCGAAAACCATCGACGACGTCGTTGCCACGCTGGCGATCGCGCGCGAGCACGGCGTGCCGGTGCTGCCGCGCGGCGCCGGCACCAGCCAGTGCGGCCAGACGGTGAACCGCGCGCTGGTGATCGACTGCACGAAGCATCTCAACCGCGTGCTGCGGATCGATCCGGCGGCGCGCACCGCGCTGGTCGAGCCCGGCTTGGTGCTGGCGCATCTGAACGCGGCACTGCGCCCGCACGGGCTGTTTTTCCCCGTCGATCCGTCCACCCATGCGCGCTGCACGCTCGGCGGCATGGCGGGCAACAACTCGTGCGGCTCGAAGTCGATCCGCTACGGCCTGATGGCGGACAACGTGCATGCGATCGACGCGCTGCTGGCCGACGGCACGCGGCATCGTTTCGGCGCCATGCCCGACAATCTCGGCGCCGAGGTGCCGGCGCAGCATCGCCGACCTGGTGCAGCGGCTGCGCACGCTCGGCGCGACCGAGGCGGAGGAAATCGCCGCGCGCTTCCCGCGCCAGTTGCGCCGCGTCGGCGGCTACAACATCGACGTGCTGACGCCCGCCGCCCGCGCCGCGGGGCGGGAGAACCTGGCGCGGCTGCTGGTGGGATCGGAGGGCACGCTGGCGTTCTCCGCCGCGATCGAGCTGAAGCTGCACCCGATCAAGCCGCGAAAAGTGCTGGGCATCTGCCAGTTCGAAAACTTCCGCCGCGCCATGGAGGCGGCGCAGCACATCGTCAGGCTGGACCCCGAGGCGGTGGAGCTGGTCGACCGCACCATGATCGATCTTGGCCGCGGCATCCCGATCTTTCGCGCCACGATCGATGCGATGCTGATCGGCGAGCCGGACAGCCTGCTGATCGTCGAGTTCCATGGCGACGCGGACGCGCCACTGCTCGGCAAGCTGGCCGAGCTCGATACGCTGATGGGCGACCTGGGTCACCCGAACGCCGTGGTGCGCGCGCTGGAGCCGGGGTTCCAGGCCGACATCGCCGCGGTGCGCGAGGCCGGGCTGAACATCATGATGTCGATGAAGGGCGACGGGAAACCGGTCTCCTTCATCGAGGACTGCGCGGTCGATCTGCCCGACCTGGCCGACTACACCGAGCGGCTGAACGACGTGTTCGCCCGGCACGGCACCAAGGGAACCTGGTACGCGCATGCCTCGGTCGGCTGCCTGCACGTGCGCCCGGTGCTGAGCATGAAGGACCCGGCCGACGTCGCAACGATGCGCGCGGTCGCCGAGGAATGTTTCGCCCTCGTGCGCGAGTACAAGGGATCGCATTCCGGCGAGCACGGCGACGGCATCGCGCGCAGCGAGTTCAACGCGGTGATGTTCGGCGCCCGCATCGCACGCGCTTTCGAAACGGTGAAGGACGCGTTCGATCCGCGCGGGCTGCTCAATCCCGGGCGCGTCGTGCGGCCGCCGCGGATGGACGACCGCACGCTGTTTCGCTACGGCCCCGGCTATGCGGCGGTGCGCGACTTCACGCCGAAACTCGACTGGTCGGAGCACCCCGGCCCGCTCGGCGGCATGCTGGGCGCGGTCGAGATGTGCAACAACAACGGCACCTGCCGGGCGTTCGATGCCAACGTGATGTGCCCGTCCTGGCGCGTCACGCGCGACGAAAAACACCTGACGCGCGGGCGTGCCAACACGCTGCGGCTGGCGCTGACCGGGCAGCTTGGCGCCGACGCGATGGCCTCGGACGCGCTGGCCGAGGCGATGGCGCTGTGCGTCTCGTGCAAGGCGTGCCGGCGCGAATGCCCGACCGGCGTCGACATGGCGAAGATGAAGATCGAGGTGCTGGCGGCGCGCGCCGAGCGGCACGGCGTAGGCGCTGCGGGAGGGGCTGGTCGCCGAACTGCCGCGCTACGCGCCGTTCGCCGCGCGCCTGGCGCCGCTGGTCAATCTGCGCAATGCGGTGCCGCTGCTGCGCCGGATGGGCGAGCGCTGGCTTGGCTTTGCCGCGGCGCGGTCGTTGCCGCGCTGGCGGCGCGACTTCTTTCGCGACGCCGAGGCCGATGCGCTGGCGCCGGCCAATCCGCGCGGCGAGGTGGTGCTGCTGGCGGACACGTTCAATCGCTATTTCGAGCCGGAGAATGTTGCGCGCGGCGCTGCGCGTGCTGGCGGCGGCCGGCTATCGCGCCAGGCTGCCGCCCACGCGCGGGCGGCCATTGTGCTGCGGCCGCACGTTCCTCGCCGCGGGACTGGTCGACCAGGCGCGCGGCGAGGCCTGGCGCACGCTGCGCCGGCTGGCGGGCACGTTGCCGGTGATCGGGCTGGAGCCGTCCTGCCTGTTCACCCTGCGTGACGAATACCGTGCGCTGCCACCAGGGCGCGAGTGCCGATGCGCTGGCGGAACGGGCGATGCTGCTGTCGGAGTTTTTGGCCCGCGAGAAGATCGACCTGAAGCTGCAGCCGCTGACCGCGACCGCCCACGTGCACGGTCATTGCCATCAGAAGTCGTTCGGTGCGTTCCCGGACACGCTTGCCGCGCTGCGGCAGGTGCCGGGGCTGACGGTGAAGCCGATCGCCTCGTCGTGCTGCGGCATGGCGGGCAGCTTCGGCTACCAGGTGGAGACGCAGGACATCTCGCGCGCGATGGCCGAGGCCGCGCTGCTGCCGGCGGTGCGCGCCGCCGCGGCCGAGGACATCATCGTCGCGGACGGCACCTCGTGCCGGCAGCAGATTCGCGACCTGGCGGGGCGCGAGGCGGTGCATTCGGTGCGCGTGCTGGAGCGCGCGCTGGCCGACTGATGCCGGGCGCTGTCGACGGCGTCGCGGGCGCGTGGCCGCGCCGTTCGGCTCGTTGCGAAACAAGCGCTGCGGTCGGTCGTGAGGTCGCCCCCCGTCTCATGGCCGGGCTTGGCCCGGCCACCCATGACTTTGCCGCGGGCAACAGGAAAAGACGTGGGTGGCCGGTCCAAGCCCGGCCATGACACGGGGGACAGTCCGCCAGATCTGCGTGCATCGTCTTGATATCTGCATCAAAACCTTCCTTCGCGATGCCGCCAACGGATGGTCGCAGAAATGGTGCCTTGCTGCTGCGCGGCAAATACGCAAAGCGCACCCAGCCCTTGAACCGATCCGAGAGCAACCGGTCAGACTGTCCGCGCAATGATACTAGGACCCCAGCGAGAGTCGGAGCGACAGCCCGGTTGCAGTTTTGATGTACTTCCTCAAGGGCCCTCCGGCGGTGGCCGGCAACGGATCCTCCGCCCTGAAAGCGTAGCCGCTCGAACCACCCTCGACCACCCCGCGGTATATCTTGCCGCCCTTTGTCCTGACCTTCGCCTCCTTCACCTGCGCCCCGGTAATCGTCCGCACGGACAGGATCAGCGCGACATCGGCGCCCTTCATCGCCAGGACGAAATTGCAGGGCTTCGCTGCTGCCGCAAGCAACCGCTTCTTCAGTTGTGCATCCGACATTTCCGCGTGTCCCAGGTGATCTTGGTGCCGGTGACCATGCTGGCTCAGGTCAAGCCGGGAGTCTCCGGATGAACCGCCGATTTGGACCCCTGACGCCAATTTGAACGTCCCGACGCCAGGCTAGCCAATGATCCGGGCTTGCGACAGCGGAGAAATCGCCCGCAAGCCTCGCGGCGGCGTTTCCTGCGTTGACCTGCCCGCGTTCACCTGCCCACGTTCACCTGCCCACGTTCACCTGCCCACGTTCACCTGCCCACGTTCACCTGCCCACGTTCACCTGCCCACGTTCACCTGCCCACGTTCACCTGCCCACGTTCACCTGCCCACGTTCACCTGCCCACGTTCACCTGATTGCCCTGGCAGCCTGCGGCGCGCGCACTGGCGCCTCGGACCACGCGGTCAGCGCGATCGCGTGTCGACCACAAGGTCGGCGACCGGTGCGCCGAGAGCGTGCCGGCTGGCCAGGACGTGCAGACACCGCAGCACGGTCGACTTCGGCACCGGCGTGCGCGCCCGCAGCTTCGCCAGCACCTTCGGATCCGTCCTCAGCGCCCGACCCGCCTCGGCATCGCTGGCGTAATGGCTGGACACCAGGGCCGCCCACTGCGGACAGACGAACCAGGCGCGATCCTTCTTCTTGCTCATCGGCGTGACCCGCCTTTCCCCGGCTAGGCCGCCCGCGCGGCATTGGGCTCGTCGCCGGGTATACCGTCTACGATGCGGGCGGAAAACCCCCACTCGCGCAGATACTCGATCGCCAGTTCGGCCTCGTCGCGCGGGATTTGCCGCACCCGCGCCCCGCTGGTCACGCTGCGCTGAACCCGCAGCCCGAGCGTCTCCGCGACCGCCTGGGCGGCGGCGGGCAGTGCAATATCGACGAGATCGGTCATGCTGACCTCCCCTGACCTGAGTGTCTCGAAATGCGTGGGCGCGCGGCCGCATCGGCTGACTGCGGGCCCGCCCCCCGAGGTGCGATACATCGCGAGACCGACATAAAAAATCCATAAGAACCGGCAGCCGCCCGATCGAAATCGACCGCGTCAGCGGGGCAGGGATCCGATTGAGCCGGACACCCTGCATCCGGCCCCGGCGGGTGCTCGCGCCCGGCGCCCGGCGCAGGCGACCGCCTACGCGGCCTGCGCGCGCGGCAACCCGTCCAGAAACGCGCGCAGCGCCGCGGCCATCGCGTCGTTCACGTCGAAGGCCAGATGCAGCGTGCCTTCGGCCGTCGACCGAACGACGAACGGCACCGTGGCGGCAAGGCCGTCGATCCGCAACGTGCCGCCGGCCCCTGTCGGCAGTGGCGGCCCGGCGCGCACGTTGGCACCGGATTCCGACAGGTCGGCCAGCCGCGCGGCGTGCGCGCCGTGGCCGGGCGCGGTCACGTGGCACGCCAGGTCGACCGCATATCGCGGGTGCTGCCGGCGATCCACCTCGTTGGTCGAGGTGCGGACGATCTGGACCAGCGACCGCTTCAATTCGCCGACGGCCGTCTTCAGCCCGGTCGCGTCGGCGTGCAGTTCCGCGGCGCGCCGGCTGGTCTGCTCCGCCTCGCCGGAGACCTCGGTGACGCGTTGCGCCATGTCCTGCGCGGTCGCCGCCGATTCGGCGACATTGCGGGCAATTTCGGCGGTCGCGGCACCCTGCTGCTCTACCGCGGCGGCGATCGAGCCGGCGATCGTTTCGATCTCGCCGATGGTTCGCTCGATCTGGTCGACGGCGGTGACCGAGGCGCCGGTTGCCGCGCGCACCTCGCCGAGCTGCCGGCCGATCTCCTCCGTCGACCGCGCGGTTTGCGTGGCGAGTTGTTTCACCTCGCTCGCCACGACGGCGAAGCCCTTGCCGGCGTCGCCGGCACGCGCCGCCTCGATCGTGGCGTTCAGCGCCAGCAGATTGGTCCTGGCAGCGATTTCGCCGATCATGCCGGCCACTGCGCCGATGTTCGCCACCCGCTCATTCAGCGCGGCGATCGTCTCGCGCGTGGCGCGGCCCGCGCCGATGGCGCGCCCGACGACCGCGATGGACTGGCTCGCCTGGCCACCGATCTCGCGCACCGAGGCCGCCAACTGTTCGGCGGCGCCCGCCACTGTCTGCGCGGACGCGAGCGACTGCGCCGCCCCCGCCGCCGCGGTCTGCGCCGCCGTGCCGGTGCGGCCGGCCGACGCGGCCATCGCATCGGCGGTTGCCGCCATGACGCCGGTTTGGCGGCCGATCCGGTCCAGCGCCTGGTTCGTTTGCTGCTCGATCGCCTCCGCCATGTTCGTCAGCGCCAGCCGTTTTTCCGCCGCCGCGCGGTGCTCCTGCACCTGCTGCGCGGCCTCGAGCTCGGCGCGCGCAATGGCGCCCTGGCGGAACACTTCTACCGCCTTGGCCATCGCGCCGATCTCGTCGTTCGCCGCCGGCGCGGGAATGCCGCTCGCGGTGTCGCCCGCCGCCAGTCGGGCCATCGCCGCGGTCATGTCCGCCAGCGGGCGGATGATGCCACGGCAGACCAGCAGGGCGATCAGCACGCCGGCCAGGAACCCCGCGCCGGCGATCGTCTTCTGCAGCAGGATGGTCCGCGCGATCAACCCCTGGGTCGCCTGCTTCGTGGCGTCGAGGCTGCGCCGCTGCGCCTCGGTGACGCTGCGCACCGAGGCGAGCAGGCGGTCGACCTGCGGCCGCATCTGCTGGTCGAACAGCTCGCGCTGCTTCAGGATCTGGTCGGAAAGCTGCTCGAAATTGGAAAGATACACGGCCAGCCCGCTGATGACGGTGGTGGCGCGCGACTGCAGTTCATCGGACAGGCCCGCCGCCAGGAGCTGGCCGAGCGCGTCGAGCGCCCGTTCGGCGCTGGCCTTGAAGGCTGCCTGGCGCTGCGCATCGGGCGCCGCAAAGAAACGCCACACGTCGCTGTCGGCCTGCATCACCGACCGTGCGGCGCTCCAGGCGGCGGCGGTCAGGGCCGGGTTGCCGGTGGCGGCGATCGCGTCGGTCAACTGCGCGTCCTGGCGGACGATCGCATCGCCGCCGTCGGCCAGATCGTGCCGCAGCCCCGCCACCTGGTCCGTCATGATGACGAGGACGTTGCGGGTCCGCCGGAAGTCGGCGATGCCCTTGACCACGGACTGGAAGGCGCTACGCTCCGCCGCCTCCGGGGAGGCCGCGATCGCCTGCTTCAGCAGGGTCTCGGCGCTGGCGTCCGCCTCGCTGCCCTGCTTCAGGATCGTGGCATCGCCCGACAGCCAGTAGCCGAGCGCCGAGCGTCCGGTGACCTCCAGCAGCCGCTCCACCTCCAGGATGCGCGTGCTGTTCTCGGACCGCGCGGCCATTGCGGCGACCTGCCGGTTGATCGTCGCCAGTTCCGCCACCGCGATGCCGGCGAGCAGCAGGCCCAGCGCCACCAGGATGCCGGTCCCGCCGTATATCCGGGCGCGGATGCCACTACGGGGGATGCGCATGGGTCGCACCTGCCTCTGGTCTGCCAACACGGCCTGGCGCCCGGGCGCCAGGTGGCGGCTGCACAGGATGCGTGGGACGGTGTTGGTAGGGCGGCGGCCTTACTTTGGCGTTAACGGGGTGCGGGAGGGAGGTTGGGTGGTGCGCGGGTTGGGTCGCTGCGGCTGTCGTGCGGTTAGAGGGTGAACCGCCAAAGCGCCAAGGACACGCGGAACCTATGACGAGAGACATCGGGTGACCTGGGCGGGCCATCGGCAGCTTGGCGCCTTGGCGGTTCACGCGTGCGGCCGAGCGGATCTGCCGTGCGCCGACTGGCACGCGGTTGATGCCGAGGCGGTGAGCCGGTCAGGGGAATTCCGCAGGCGGTTCCCGCCGAGTTGACATCCGACTGACGTGGTCACTCGGGTTCAACGGTGCTTACATGGTCCGTGGCACGATGCCCGTGCCAGGCACCGCGCGGTCTGGTGCGGTGAAAGGCGAACGGCGACGGTTGTATGACCACACAGGATGACGTCCTGACGTTCTGGTTCGCCGGCGATCCATCCGCGCACCGAAAAGTCTGGTTCGAGCAGGACGCGGCGTTCGATGCCGCCTGCGCCGACCTGGCGGCGGCGCGGGAGCTTGCCAAGGCCGGCGCGTTCGACGCCTGGGCCGAGACGCCGAAGGGCGGACTGGCGCTGCTGATCCTGCTCGACCAGCTTTCCCGCAACCTGCATCGCGGCACGGCGGAGGCGTTTGCCGCCGACGCCAAGGCGCGCGCGATCGCCCGCGCCATGCTGGCGCGCGGCTTCGACCAGGCGCTGACCCCGGTCGAGCGCATGTTTGTCTACCTGCCGTTCGAGCATTCCGAGGATCTGGCCGACCAGGAGTTGTCGGTGCGGCTGTCCGCCGCGCTGGAGGCGGCCGGCTGCGAGACGGGCGACTACGCGGTGCGCCACCGCGACGTGATCCGCCGGTTCGGCCGGTTCCCGCATCGCAACGCCGCGCTGGGGCGGGAAACCACGCCCGAAGAGCACGCGTATCTCGCCGAGCCGGGCGCGGGATTTTAGGGTATTCGTCCGCTGACCCGACACGCGATCTGTGATTGCGAGGCGTGCGGCGGTCCCCGGGCTTGACCCGGGGAAGCAATCTGGTGCCTCGGGGGCAGGGGATTGCATCGTCGCTCCGCTGCTCGCAATGACAGGCGGAGCCGGCAACTCCAGGCAGCGGGGCAGCCCATCTGGTACCCCGATTGGCTTGGTACTGTGAGCCGCGAAACACCTGTGCCTGCCACGTTCGGAAGGCGGGGAGATGCACATGCCGAATGAGTCACCGCCCCACAACGTCGGCAACCCGCGCAACCTGCCGTCGAACATGGCCGAGCGGCTGATCGTGGCCCTCGACGTGCCCTCGATCGGCCAGGCCGAGGTGCTGGTTGACGCGCTGGATGGCGTCGTCGCGTTCTTCAAGATCGGCCTGTGGCTGGCGTTCGCGGAAGGCGTCGATGGGCTGCTCAAGCGGCTGATCGACGGCGGGAAGCGGGTGTTCCTGGACGCCAAGATGTACGACATCGGCAAGACGGTCGAAGAGGGCGTGGCCCGCGCCGCCGACCGCGGCGTCAGCTTCGTGACGGTGCACGGCGACCGGCAGATCATGCAGTCCGCGGTGCAGGGCAAGCGCGGCCGCGACCTTAAGATCTTCGCCATCACCGTGCTCACCAGCCTGGATGACGCCGCGCTGCGGTCCATGGGCTACGGCGTGACCGCGCAGGAGCTGGTGCATCTGCGCGTGCGCGATGCGCTTGCCTGCGGCTGCGACGGCGTGATCGCCTCGGCGCATGACCACCCGGACAACATGCGCAAGCTGGCCGGGGACGAACGGCTGCTGATCGGCACGCCGGGGATTCGCGGTCCGGACGACCCGGCGGACGACCACCGGCGCACCGCGGACGCCGCCACGGCCATCGCCCGGGGCGCGGATTACCTGGTGGTCGGTCGGCCGGTGATCGGACATGCGGACGCCGCGGGGCGGGCACGGAAGATCATCGCGGAGATGCGGGCCGGCGCGGAGCGAGCCGCGCGTTAGCGCCTGTCCAGCGCGGCTGGCATCGCCGCGCCTCACCACCTCATCTGCCGCACCGTCTTCTTGGCGCGTTCCGGCCGCGTGGGCGACAGCCACTCCTGCACCGGCATGTAGCGCGGCGCGAGAAACCGGTAGGTCCGCGTCAGCAGCGCCCGCGCGTCGTCGTCGAACTCGGTGCCCGCGGCATCCCATTCGTCGAGCACCGGCTGCCAGGCCCGCAGGCTGCGATACAGCCAGTCCCGGTTGGCGCGAATGAAGGTGCGCTGGCTGTCGGCGTTGCGCAGCGCGGCCATCACCTCGCCGGTATTGGCGTCGAGCTCGTCGAACCGCCGCGCGAGGTCCTTCAGCGCCAGCCCCGACAGGCGGCGTACCTGGGTCAGCGTGTCCGCCTGCGTGGCGTCGCTGCGCAACCCGCGCACCATGACCTCGATCTTCTGCACAATCGCCCGGACCTTGTGCAGCAGCCGGTCGCGCAGCGCCTCGATGAATGCCAGCTCCTGCGCCAGGTCCTCGAGCAGTTGCACCACCGCCGCCTGGTTCGGCAGTCCCAGCGCCTTGGCGGCGTGGTCCAGCGCATCCTGCACCTGCCGGCGCACCGCGGGATCGTCGGCCAGCCGCAGCAGGGCGTCGGCATTCATCTCCGGCGCATCGGCCGCCGTGCCGGCATTCAGCCAGGCGACAAGCTGCATGCGCAGCCGCATGTTGGCCAGCGCCAGGTGCATGGCGTCCGGCTCCCAGCTTGCCTCGCCGGTGCAGACCTCGCGCGGCAGCGGGTCACCGAGGCGCAGCACCGAGACGAACTCGAGGGAATCGGCGATCAGGGCGAGCATGCGGCCGTCCGGCGCGTCGTCGGCGATGGCGAACTCGTGCTGCAGCGCGCGCAGCGGCAGCGCGACCTGGCGTTCGCCCAGGGTCACCACCATCACCGGGGTGCTGTCGGTCTCGGCGCGGCGGAATAGCGGCGTGCCCAGCGCGGAGAAGCCGCGATGGGCCAGGACGCAGGTGGCGGGTTGATCATCCGAGGCGGAGCGGGGCATGACGGGGCCGATGCGGGCGTTCGGTTTCCACAGCAACACGACCCGGTAAACAGACCGCTAACCGCCGGGAGATCGCGGGCGCACCGGGGCGACTTGCCGGGTCGGACGGGCGTGCCGGGCATTGACCGAACCGTATGGTGGCGCAGGCATTGGCCATCCCGTCATGCCGGGGTGGGCGCCAGTCGTGCGGCATCCGACGCGGTTCCCTGGCGCGGCGGGGCGCCTTGCCGGGCGGTAACTTGCCAGGATGGGCGCGGCGGGCCATGTCGGGCGCGCCATGTTCCCGTTTTCCTGGCTGATCGGCCTGCTGCTGCCGGCCTGCGGCGCCACCGGCGCGGCGGGGCTGCCGGTGCCGCCGCCGATGGACTTCTCCGGGATGGTGCGGCCGGGGACCCCGAACACGGCGCTCGCCGCCCCGGCTGTCCCCGGGCCGCACGCGGCGACGGCCTCGGCGCCGGACATCGTCACGCCGGTCTACCCGGTTCCCGTCGCGCGGCTGTTCGCTGCGGTGCGCGCGGTGGCGGCGGCGCAACCGCGGACCTTCCCGGCGGCTGCCTATCCCGAGCGGCTGCAGGCACACTGGGTGGTGCGCAGCGCGGTGTTCAACTTCCCCGACCTGGTCACCGCGCAGGTCCTGGCGGACGGGCCGGACGCCAGCGCGCTCGTGCTCTATTCGCGCAGTGTGTATGGTCGTTCCGACCTTGGCCTGAACCGCCGCCGCCTGCGTGCCTGGCTCGCCGCACTGAACACGATGCTCACGTCGACAACAGAGAGATGAACCCTGCATGCGTGGTATTGGTCCGTTCCTGAAGGACGCCTGGCGCCTCGCCCGGCCCTATTACGTCTCCGAGCAGAAATGGTCGGCCTGGGGCCTGCTGGCGGTCGTCATCGCGCTCAACCTGGTGATGGTGGGCATGGGCGTGGTGTTCAGCTTCTGGAACCGCGTGATGTTCAACACCTTGCAGGCCAAGGACTGGCAGGCGTTCATCGAACTGCTGTTCCTGTACCGGCACACCGAGTTCGGCTTCATGCCGGGCTTCTGCGAGTTTGCCGCCATCTACGTGGTGTTCGGGGTCTATCGCGTCTACCTGACGCAGTGGCTGGAGATCAGGTGGCGAAACTGGATGACCACCCGCTATCTCGACGAATGGCTGGCGGATCGGGCGTACTACCGCATCAGCCTGACCACCGACCGCGCGGCGATCGGCACCGACAACCCCGACCAGCGCATCGCCGAGGACCTGCGCGACTACGTGGCCAACACGCTGTCGCTCGGGCTCGATCTGCTGTCGAACGTGGTGTCGCTGTTCAGCTATCTCGGGATTCTCTGGAGCCTGTCGGGCGCGCTGACCGTGTTCGGGATCAGCGTGCCCGGCTACATGGTCTGGGTCGCGCTGGTCTATTCCATTATCGGAACATGGCTGACGCATCTGGTGGGCCGCGCGCTGGTGCCGCTGCGCTTCCGCCAGCAGCGCGTCGAGGCGGATTTCCGCTACGCCCTGGTGCGGCTGCGCGAGAACATGGAAGGCGTCGCGCTGTACAACGGCGAGCTCGAGGAAAAGGCCACGCTGGGCCATCGCTTCGCCAACGTGGTCGGCAACTGGTGGGCGATCATGCGGCGGACCAAGCTGCTGAACTCGCTGGTGGTCGGCTACAGCCAGGTTGCCGTCGTCTTCCCCCTGGTCGTCGCGGCGCCGCGCTACTTCTCCGGTGCGTTGCAGCTTGGCGGGCTGATGCAGACCGCGGACGCGTTCGGCCAGGTGCAGGGGGCGATGTCGTGGTTCATCAACTCCTATGCCACGCTGGCGCAGTGGCGCGCGATCGTCGAACGTCTCACCACCTTCCACCGTGCGATCGTGCTGGCGCGCGCCGCCCACAGCGAGGGGCTGACCACGGTCGCCGGCCCGGCGGATGCCATCGCGCTGTGCGACGTGACGATCGAGCTGCCGAACGGCGCCAGGCTGCTGCAGGACGCCAATCTGCGGCTGGATCGCGGGACCTCGGTGGTGGTGTCGGGACCCTCGGGGTCCGGCAAGTCGACGCTGTTCCGCACGATCGCCGGGATCTGGCCGTTCGGCCACGGGCAGGTGGAGCGGCCCGCCGAGCACGTGCTGTTCCTGCCGCAGCGGCCGTATATCCCGCTGGGATCGCTGCGCCACGTGGTCTGCTATCCGAGCCCGCCCGGCGAGCATGCGCCGGACGAGATCCGCCAGGCGCTGGTCGATGCCGGGCTGCCGCACCTTGCCGATCACCTCGACGATGATGAGAACTGGGCGCAGCGGCTGTCCGGCGGCGAGCAGCAGCGCCTGGGGCTGGCGCGGGCGCTGCTGGCGAAGCCGGACTGGCTGTTCCTGGACGAGGCGACGGCGAGCCTCGATCCCGAGGCCGAGGCGCATCTGTATGAGACGCTGAAGCGGCAGATGCCGGGGACGACGATCGTGTCGATCGCGCACCGGCCGAGCGTGGCGGCGTTCCACGACCGGCACCTGGTGTTCGATCGCGCGCCGGATCATGTCGGGCGGCTGGTGCCGATGGCGGTGGCCGCCGCGGCGGGGGGGAGCTGACTGCGTACACCTCTCCCGCTCTTCGCGGGAGAGGTCGAGGCGCGTAGCGCCGAGGGTGAGGGTCGTGCCGCGTGGACCACCCTCACCCGCGTCGCAAGCGCTCCGCGACCTCTCCCGCGAAGAGCGGGAGAGGTGAACATCTACGCACCAGCCTCCAGCAGCACGCCCAGCACGCGCGCCCCGTAGCGGTGCAGCTTGGAGGCGCCGACCCCCTTGATCTGCCCCAGCTCCTCCAGCGTCTGCGGACGCACCGCGGCGATGTCGCGCAGCACGGTGTCGTGGAAGATGACATAGGGCGGGAGCGCCTGCGCCTTCGCCTCGGCGGCGCGCCAGGCGCGCAGCGCGCCGAAGATGCCCTCCGGCACCGCGGCCACCGGCAGCGGTGCCGCGTCCCGCCCACGTTTCGGCCGGGCGACGCCGGCCTCGCGCAGCGTCACGCCCTGCTCGCCGCGCAGGATCGGGCGCGCCTTGTCCGCCACCAGGAACAGCCCGCCGTGCCCCTCGGTGTCGATGTCCAGCGCGCCGCGGCCGATGAGCTGGCGGATCAGCCCGCGCCAGTAGGCGGCACTCCGGTCGGCGCCGAGCCCGAACACCGGCAGCCGGTCATGGCCATGGCGCAGCACCGCGTCGGTTTTTTCCCCGCGCAGCACGGCGGCCAGATGGATGGCACCAAAGATCTGGCCGGTGCGATACACCGCCGACAGCAGTTTTCGTGCTTCCTCGGTGGCATCGACCGTGCTGGGCGGCGCCACGCAGTTGTCGCAGTGGCCGCACGGCTCCGGCAGCGTCTCGCCGAAACAGGCGAGCAGCGCGGCGGTGCGGCAGGTCGCCGTCTCGGTCAGCGCGATGATCTCTTCGAGCTTGGCGCGCATGACGTGCTTCTGCGCATCCGGCGCCCCCGACTGCGCCAGCCAGTGCCGCGCCTGGGCGATGTCCTGGCCGCCATACAGCAGCAGCCCCTCGGCCGGCTCGCCGTCGCGCCCGGCGCGGCCGATCTGCTGGTACCAGGCCTCCGGGCTGTCCGGCATGTCGAGATGCACGACGAACCGCACGTCGGGCCGGTCGATGCCCATGCCGAACGCGATGGTGGCCACGACAATCACCGGCTCGCCGGAGCGGAAGCGGGTCAGCGAGGCGCGCTTGTGCGCCGGATCCAGTCCGGCGTGGAATGGCACCGCCGGAATGTTCCTGTCACGCAATTTCTGCGCGATCCGCTCGGTCTTGGCGCGCGAGCCGCAGTAGACGATGCCGCACTCGCCGGGATGGCGCGCCAGCACCTCGAGCAGTTGCGCGATCTCGCCGATCTTCGGTGCCGCGGCGAGCGCCAGGTTGGGGCGGTGGAAGCTGGCGACGAACACTTCCGCGTCCGGCATCGCCAGCGCCGCGCAGGATGTCGGTGCGCGTGCGCGGATCGGCGGTGGCGGTCAGCGCGATGCGGGGGACGCCGGGGAAATGCTCGGGCAGGCAGGCCAGGGCGCGATATTCCGGGCGGAACTCGTGGCCCCATTGCGAGACGCAGTGCGCCTCGTCGATCGCGAACAGCGCCAGCCGCAGGCGCGACAGCCGCTCCAGCGTGCCGTTGCCCAGCAGCCGCTCCGGCGAGACATAGAGCAGGTCGAGCTGGCCCTCGATCAGCTCGCGCGTCACCGCGCGCGCCTCGGCCGGATCGAGATCGGAATGCAGCGCCCCGGCGGCGATGCCAAGCTGGCGCAGCGCGGCGACCTGGTCGTCCATCAGCGCGATCAGCGGCGAGACGACCACCGCGGTGCCCGGCAGGCAGAGCGCCGGCACCTGGTAGCACAGGCTTTTGCCGCCGCCGGTCGGCATCAGCACCAGCGCGTCGCCGCCGGCCAGGACGTGGTGCACCACCTGCTGCCTGCAGGCCGCGGAAGCCGGGAAAGCCGAAGACGCGGCGCACCACCTGATCGGGGTCGGCCAGCAGATGGGACGGCACCAGGTCGTTCATGCTCAGGAACCGCCGATGGCGATTTCCACCCGACGGCTCTCCTGACTGGTCGACGTGAAGTCGACGGACCCATGCGCCGCGATACTGATGCGGCCCTGATCCACCCCGTCCGCAACGAGTTGATCCGCCACTACCTGCGCGCGCGTGCGCGAGAGGTAGTCGTTGGCCTGCGCGCTGCCGGTGGGATCGGCGTAGCCCGCGACTTTCACCGGGTCGTTGGGATGGTCCTTCGCCCATTGCGCGGCGGTGCCGATGGCGCCGACGGCGGCCGGGTCGATCGCGGCCGACCATTCCTTGAAGAACACGATGACCTTGTGCGGCGGCGACGGAGCCGAGGCGGTGCAGGCGGCAACCAGCAGCAGCAACAGGCAGGCGAATCGGCGCATCGCCGGCTCCTTCGATCGAGGCCTATCTCTACCTGCCGAGTGGTGTACGATGCGTCAATGTCGTTGCTCGGGTCGCGCGACCCCAGGGCATCGCCGCCGGCGGCCAGACGGGCGTCGTGCGGTTTCGCGATCGGGATTCATCCCGCGTCAACCGTTCGCGGCGATTCTGGCGGCATCACGCTGGACAGCACGCATGGCCGACCTCGCTGCGCCCGATCCCCCCATCCCTCGCGACCGGCTGCTGGCCTTCGCCTTCGCCGCCGCGGAACTACTGGTGGAGATCGCGCACGACGCCAGCATCACCTGGGCGGCCGGCGCCTTTCCGGCGCGCTTCGGCGAGCCGGCGGACTGCTTCGTGGGCCGCAAGCTGAGCAGCCTGATCGCGCCGGCCGACCATGACGCCCTCGGTCGCACGCTGATCAACACCGCGCTGCGCGGCCATATGCCGCCGGTCATGCTGCGGCTGAACGACACCGCCGGCACGCCCTGCGCCCTGTCGGCGCTGATCCTGCCGGGCTTCCAGCAGCGGCTGTGCGTGACGCTCGGGCCGGTGCCGGTTGCCCCGCCGGCGAAATCCGACGACCTGCAGCCGGCGGCATTGTTCGCCCGCAAGGTCGAGGCCGGGTTGCGCGACACGCCGGCGGCCAGGCTCGGGCTGCTGGACATCAGGGGCTGGCCGACGGCCGCGGACGCCGCGGGCAAGCAGCAGCGCAGCGCGTTGCGCGAGGCCGTCGGAGACGCGCTCGGCAGCGTGGCCGGCCCCGGCGCCGTGGTCGGCGAGGTCGCCGCCGGCCGCTTCGGCGTGCTGAGCCAGCGGCACCTCGACGTCGCCAGGCTCGCCTCGGGGCTGGAAGCGCTGATCCAGGCCCGACCGGATGGGGGCACGGTGTCCGTCGACAGCCAGACCATCGGCCTGTCGGCACAGGGCCTGAGGCCGGCCCAGGCTGCCCGGGCGCTGCGCTTCGCCCTGGCAAAATTTGCCGCAAGCGGCGCCGCCGCCGTGGAGGCGAGCGGATTCGCCGCTGGCCTGGCCGGCTTCATCGAGCAGGCCCAGGGCAAGACCGCGGCGCTGCGCGAGGCCATCGCCAACCGGCGGTTTCAGATGGTGTTCCAGCCGGTGGTCGCGCTGACGAGCCGGGCGGTGCACCACTACGAGGCGTTGCTGCGCCCGCATGCCACGGCCGACGCGTTCTGGCAGACCACGCAGGAGTTCGTCACCTGCGCCGAGGCGCTGGGCCTCGCCGAGGAGCTGGACCTGGCGGTGATGGAACAGGTGCTGGCGGCGCTCGAGCGGGCCGGGCGCTGCGCGATCGCGGCGAACGTCTCCGGCCTGTCGATGCAAAGCGAGTCGTTTCGCGCACGCCTGCTGCGGCTGCTGCCCAGCGGGTCGTACCGGCGGCTGCTGATCGAGCTGACCGAAACCGCGGAGATCGACGACATTGGCGCCGCCGCCGCCATGCTGGCGCGGCTGCACGAGCTGAATATCGGCCTGTGCCTGGACGATTTCGGCGCCGGCGCCGCGGCGTTCCGCTACCTGCGCGATCTGCCGGTGGACTACCTGAAGATCGACGGCGCCTATGTCCAGGGCGCCCTGCGCAGCAAGCGCGAGCGCAAGGTGGTCACCTCGATGCTGGAGTTGGCGCGCTCGGTGGGGGCAGAGGCCATTGCCGAGGCGATCGAGACGCCGGAACTGGCCCGGCTGATGGAGGAACTGGGCTGCACTTTCGGCCAGGGCTGGCTGTTCGGCCAACCCGGGCCGCTGCCGGGGATGGCGTAGCCGCTTCGGTGGCTGACGGATTTACCTATACCCCGACTCTGCGGAAATCCGGAAAAACCTCTTGCCAACCGGGCTTGAGGCGATTCTGCTTCATCGATGATCCGCCCTGGCTTCCTGGACAGCGAATCGCGCCACGACCTGATTGAGCTGGCCCGCGACGGTTCCGCCGCGCACCGCTTGTCGCGGCGGGCCAACGCGCTGGTGCTGCTGGACCGAGGAATGAGCTGTCAGTCGGTCGCCGACGTGCTGTTGCTTGACGGCGACACGGTCCGAACCTGGTACCTACTCTATCGGGAGGACGGGATCGAGGGTCTGGCGAGCTTCGGCCATGAAGGGGGTACCTGTCGGTTGACGGTGGAGCAACAAGACAAACTGAAAGCCTGGATTGGCGAAACCCTGCCACGCTCGACGCGTGCAGTTGGCGCGTGGATCGCGCGTGAATGCGACATCGAATACCAGACCCGGTCTGGGCTGATCGCTCTGCTGCACCGCCTTGGCATGGAACACCGCAAGCCGAAAGCGATCTCGCGCAAGCTGGACCCGGCGAAACAGGCGGCGTTCGTCAAGGGTTACGAGGCCCTGATGAACCAGTTATCCGCTGATGAAGCGGTGATCTTCGTTGATGCGGTGCATCCCACCCACGCGGTGCGGCCGGTTGGCTGCTGGGCGCCAAAAGAGGTGCCGGTCGCGGTGGAACAGAGCAGCGGGCGGGACCGCCTGAATATCCATGGCGCGATCGACCTGGA